>NZ_VDFC01000043.1:363101-373629 GCF_008369065.1 Streptomyces apricus
CCCCTTCCCCGAAGTCTGGACGGAGCGGACCCGAGGGCAGGAGACACGTGGACGGGCGTCGAGCGGTCGAGCAGCGGGCGCCGGACTCCGCCGAGCCGCAGTCCCGGTCCCGGTCTCGATCGCAGGCTTCGGCCCCGCCGCCCGAGGGCCGGCGCGATGCGTACGCCCGTGTCTCCGTCCGTGCGCTGCCGCCGCTGCTGATCGTCGCGGGCGTCCTCTACGACCTCCTCACCCCGCAGTACTTCACCGCCGCCCCCTTCCTCTCGGCGGCCCCGCTCGTCGCCGCCCCCTTCCTGTCGCTCGGCGTCACCGTGTGGACGGGCGTCGCGGCGACGGCGGCCATGGTCCTGGTGACCGTGCGGTTCGCCGTCGACGCGAGCGGGATCACCGAGGTCGCCACCGTGGCCACCGTCGCCTGCCTCGCCGTCGTCATCAACCGGCTCGTGAGCTCGAACAACGCCCGGCTGGCCTCCGCGCACGCGATCGCCGAGGCCGCCCAGCGCGCCGTCCTGCCCGAGCCGGCCGCGCGCATCGGCGGGCTCGACCTCGCCGCGCGGTACGTGGCGGCGCAGACCGACGCCCTCATCGGCGGCGACCTGTACGCCGTGCAGGACACCCCGCACGGCGTACGCCTCATCGTGGGGGACGTACGGGGCAAGGGGATGGGCGCGGTCGCCGGCGTGGCCGTCGCCATCGGGGCCTTCCGGGAGGCCGCCGAGCAGGAGGCCACCCTGGAAGGGGTGGCCCAGCGGCTGGAACGGGCGCTGATGCGCGAGGGCGTCCGGCGCAGCACCGTCGAGGTCTTCGAGGGCTTCATCACCGCCGTGCTCGCCGAGATCCCGCGCGACGGCTGCGGCGTACGGCTCGTCAACCGCGGCCATCCCGGGCCGCTCCTCCTGCACGGCGACGGGAGCGTCCGCACGCTCGCCGCGGCGGAACCCGCGCTGCCGCTCGGGATGGGCGACCTGGCGGCCTGGCCCGACCGCGCCCAGGAGGAGGAGTTCCCGCGCGGGGCCATGCTGCTCTTCCACACCGACGGGCTGTCCGAGGCCCGGGACGAGCAGGGTGTCTTCTTCGACCCCGCGCGGCAGCTGTCCGGACGGGTCTTCACCGGGCCGCAGGACCTGCTCACCGACCTGGTGGCCGAGGTCGAGCGGTACACCGGGGGCGGGGCGGCGGACGACATGGCCCTGCTCGCCGTGCGGCGGCCGTGAGGGTGCCGGGCGTGCCCCTGCGGGGCCCATGTCACCCCCAGTAGCCGAATGGCATCCCAGTGCACAGCAACTGATGCACCGTCAAGAAAAATGGTGCCCGCGAAATCCGATCGACTCGCCCGGTTTGAACCTCTCATGTCCCGTACGTCCAGGCCGGGAGCCTTAACGATCATCGGGAACGGCTTGGAATCAGGTGCCCGGGTCTATTAACGTTCGATAACGCAGCGCGGTCGTCCCAGCCGTCACAAGAGACGGCTCCGTGCGCACGCGCCGAATCCCGCAAGGGAACCGGGGAACCACCTACATGGGGTGAATCGCGTGTCTTTCGCGGTGGAGAACACCGCGGTTGACGCGCGTAGGAGACCTTCCTGCTCCGAACCCGTCAGCTAACCCGGTAGGCGAGAAGGAAGGAAAGGAGCGCGCCCACGTGGCGTCCAACCGGCCTGCCCCCATGCCCACGTTCGTACCGGACGAGGTGACGGGGGAGACCTCGGGTGACAAGAAGCCCGACACCTACACCTTCGCCTACGGCGCACGCAAGGACGACGAGACCTTCGAGGTCTGGAACCCCAGCGCGGACACCGTTCTTCCCGTCCGCGGCCGCCACCGCGTCTCCAAGCAGCGCGGCGGCGGACTCGCCCGCAGCTCCACGGTCCTGGGCGTCGGTGTCATAGCCGCCGTCGGCGCGGGCGGCATGGCCTCCGCGCAGCCCGGCAAGGCGCCGGTGTCGATCTCGATCCCCGACCTGCCGAACGTCGGCTCGCTGATCTCCGACGACGAAGAGGCCCCCGAGGGTCCCAGCACGCCGCTCACCGCCGTCGGCCTCACCACCGCCGACGCCGAGCAGGGCAACGCGGACGCCGGCGAGGCGCTGCGCGCCCGCATCATGCTCCAGGCCGAGCTCCAGCAGGACCAGGTCGACCGCGAGGCGCAGCAGGCCGCGGAGACCGCCGCCGCGAAGAAGGCCGCCGAGGCCGCCGCCAAGGAGCGGGAAGAGGCGAAGGCCAAGGCCGCCGCCGCGGAGAAGAAGAAAAAGGAAGAGGCCGCGGCGAAGGCGGAGGCCAAGCGCCTCGCCGAACTCGCCAAGCAGTACACGCTGCCCACCTCCTCGTACACGATCACGTCGACCTTCGGGCAGGCCGGCTCGCTGTGGTCCTCCGGCCAGCACACCGGTCTGGACTTCGCCGCACCCACGGGTACCCCGCTCAAGGCGATCCACAGCGGCACGATCACGGAGGCCGGCTGGAGCGGGTCGTACGGCTACCGCACGGTCCTCACGCTCGACGACGGCACGGAGCTCTGGTACGCCCACCAGTCGTCGATCGGCGTCAGCGTCGGGCAGAAGGTCAGCACGGGCGACGTCATCGGCCGCGTGGGTGCGACCGGCAACGTCACCGGGGCGCACCTGCACCTGGAGGTCCACACCAGCGGCGGCAGCGGGATCGACCCGATGGCCTGGCTGCGGGGGAACGGGCTCACTCCGTAGGTTCGCGGGTACGGACGCGGACGGGCGCTCGCGGTCGGAGCGTCCTCGTGCCCGATATGGCCCTGTGTGCGGAATATGGCCGTTCGTCACCGCCGTTGTTCCTCGTATGACTTCTCTGCGCACACTGGGCTCCTCCGACCTCCAGGTCTTCCCGCTGGCCCTCGGGGGCAACGTCTTCGGCTGGACCGCCGACCGGGCCGAATCCTTCGCCGTCCTCGACGCGTACACCGCTGCCGGGGGCAACTTCGTGGACACCGCCGACACGTACTCGTCCTGGGCGCCGGGCAACGAGGGCGGCGAGTCCGAGACCGTCATCGGCGAGTGGCTGGCCGCGCGCCGCAACCGCGCCGACGTCCTGATCGCGACGAAGGCAGGCGCCCATCCCCGGTTCAAAGGGCTGGCCCCCGCCACCGTCAAGGCCGCCGCCGAGGAGTCGCTGCGCCGGCTGGGGACGGACCACATCGATCTCTACTACACGCACTACGACGACCCGTCCGTGCCGGTCGAGGAGATCCTCGGGGCCCTGGACGAGCTCGTGCGCGCCGGCACGGTGCGGGCGGTCGCCGCGTCCAACATCACGCCCGAGCGGCTCCAGGAGTCCCTGGACGCCTCCGACCGCGAGGGCCTCGCGCGGTACGTGGCGCTGCAGGCCCAGTACAGCCTCGTCTCCCGTGACACCTACGAGGGCCCGCTGCAGGAGGTCGCCTCGCGGGGCGGTCTGGCCGGCATCCCCTACTACGGGCTCGCCTCGGGCTTCCTGACCGGCAAGTACCGGCCCGGTGCCGAGGTCGACAGCGCCCGGGCCGGATCGGCGGGCAGGCACCTGGAGTCGGCGCGCGGGCAGCGGGTGCTGGCCGCGCTCGACGAGGTCGCCCAGGAGCGGGGGGCCGAGATCGCGACCGTGGCCCTGGCCTGGCTGGCGTCCCGCCCCACCGTCGGCGTACCGCTCGCGAGCGCCCGCACGGTGGCGCAACTGCCCGCGCTGCTGGCGGTGGCGGACCTGGAACTCACGGACACGGACCTCACGAAGCTGACGCTCGCGTCCGAGTGAGGAGACGCTTTTGAGGGGCGCGGGGAACCGCGCGACCGGCCACGGGCGGCCCGCGCCGGGCCTGAAGTGTCAGGAGCGGTACGGGTTGTATGCCGGGGAGCCCTGCGGGTACCCGTACCCCGGCCAGGGCGACGGCGCCGGGGGCGGGGCCGTCGCCCTGGCCGCGTACGCCAGCGCGGGCCGCGCCGGCTCGCGGCGCGCCCACAGCTCCTCCAGCAACTCCCGCTCCCGCACGGCGAAGTCCGCCCCCGCACGGCCGCGCCGCCCCCGGTGCCGCAGGAACGCCAGCGACGTCGCGTACGCCTCGTACTCCGCGACCGCCCGGCCCGCGTCCCGTCCGCCGTGGTGGGTGGCGTACTGCCGGGCCAGCCGCCTGGCCCTCATCGAGCCCAGCACGAACGGCTCCGGCGCGGTCAGCCAGCCGGCGACCGCGTACGACGGCAGCTCCTCGCGGACCGTGCCCAGTTCGCGCTGGCGGGTCCAGACCGCGAGCCACGTCAGCAGCCCGAACACGGGGACCATGAAGACCGCGTACACCGCGAAGAACCCGTACTCGCCGAACGACGACGAGCCGTTCCACATCGCGTGCATCCCCATCGCCAGCAGCAGCCCCACGACGGGCAGCAGCACGCGGCGCAGCTGCTGGCGCTCCGCCGAGAGCGCCGCGATGCCGAAACCGATGCCCGTCAGCACCGTGAACAGCGGGTGAGCGAACGGCGACATGATCACCCGTACGAAGAAGGTCGCCGCCGTGACGGAGAAGATGCCGGTGTCGCCGGTCAGCTGGTCCGTGCCGAACGCCGTGCCCAGGTAGAGGATGTTCTCGGTGAACGCGAAACCGGTCGCCGTGACGCCCGCTATCACCACGCCGTCCACGATCCCCGTGAAGTCCCGTCTGCGGAACAGGAACACGAGCAGGACCGCCGCCGCCTTCGCCGACTCCTCGACGACCGGCGCTATCACCGTCGCGCCGAGGGTGTCCGCGTGGGACGGGTCCGCGGTGGCCGTCGCTATCCACCGCGTCGCGAAACTGTTCGCGACGATGGCGATCAGCGCGGCCGCGCAGGCGCCCCAGGCGAAGGAGAAGAGGAGGTTCCGCCAGGGGCCCGGATCGACCCGGTCCAGCCAGCGGAACGCGGCGACGAGCAGGGGGACGGGCAGGACGGCGAGGCCGAGGCCCACCAGGAAGCCCTCCGTGCCGGTCTGCCTGCGCACCAGCAGCAGGATGACCAGGCCGGAGAGGGTGAGCAGGGTGCTCAGCGCGGCGTAGCGCACCCAGGTGCGCTGCCACCAGCGGGCGTGCCGACGGTCGCCTCCGGCGCGGTGGCCGGGGGGTGTCGGGAACGGGGGGCTGGTGGCCATGACAAAAACCCTAACGAGGTCGGGGCGTGGCCCGCGAGAGCGCCCCGTCGGGGCGCCGCTCAGGTGTCCGTGCGCTTGTCGCTGTTCGTGCTTGCGTTCGCATCAAGCGGTACGCGGCGGAACAGGAGATCGTTCACCACGTGGCCCTTGTCCAGGCCCTGGCCCTCGAAGCGGGTGCGGGGGCGGAAGTCCGGGCGGGGCGCGTAGCCGCTGCCGGCGCCGTTCACGGGTTGGGTGTTCTCGAAGTCCGGGTGCGCGGTCAGGACGTCGAGCATGACCTCGGCGTACGGTTCCCAGTCCGTCGCGCAGTGCAGCAGGGCGCCGGGGCGCATGCAGGAGGCCGCCAGGGTGAGGAACTCCGGCTGGATCAGGCGCCGCTTGTGGTGGCGCTTCTTGGGCCAGGGGTCCGGGAAGTAGACGCGCAGGCCGTCGAGGCTGTGCGGGGCGAGCATCTCGCGGAGCAGGATGATGGCGTCGCCGTTGGCCACGCGGACGTTGGTCAGGCCGGCCTGGTCCGCGAGGTTCAGCAGGTTGCCCTGGCCCGGGGTGTGGACGTCCACGGCGAGGATGCCGGTGCCGGGGTCGGCGGCGGCCATGCGGGCGGTCGCCTCGCCCATGCCGAAGCCGATCTCCAGGACGACCGGGATGTCCGCCCCGAACAGGGCGGGGAGGTCGAGGACGCGCTTGCCGTCGATGTCCAGGCCCCACTTGGGCCACAGCCGTTGCAGCGCGTCCTCCTGGCCGGGGGTCACCCGGCTGCGGCGGGGCTGGAAGCCCCGTCCCCCGGTCCCCGATACTGCCCTGCACCACTGACAACCCCCTTAAACCACCAACCGGTACGGCGGAGACCGGCTACGGGGCTTTTGCTTCCCAGGGCACGGGGACGTGTTTTAGGGGCGCGGGGAACTGCGCGACCAGCCACGACGTGCCCGCACCCTCCGACGGCGCGCGCCGCGCAGACGCGAAGAGGGCTCAGAACCTAGGCCGGGGCCATGAGCAACGGCCGCGCCCGCTCCCGCAGCTCCACGACCCGCGGCTCGTCCCCGTACGGCTCCAGCCGGTGCAGGAGGTCCTTCACGTACTCGGTGGTGCGCGCCGACGAGATCCGCCCGGCGACCTCCACCGCCCGCACCCCCTGCTCGCACGCCGCGTCGAGGTTGCCCGATTCCAGTTCGGCGACCGCCGACACCACGAGGCGCAGGCCGTGGGAGCGGACGAACTCCTCCGTCGGCCTGGACAGGGCCTGCTCGGTGAAGCGGCGCACCTGGCGCGGGGCCTTCAGGTCGCGGTAGCACTCCGCCGCGTCGGCCGCGAAGCGGTCGTACGAGTAGAAGCCGAGCCAGGACGGGTCCTGGTCGCCCTCGCGGGCCCGCTCCAGCCAGCCCTCGGCGGCCTTCAGGGCGCCGCCGGCCGCGTGGGCGTCGCCCGCGCGCGCGTGGGCCCGGGCCTCGACCAGGCGGAAGAAGCTCATCGTGCGGGCGGTGGCCAGGCCCCGGTTGCGTTCGAGGGCGGCCTGCGCGAGGTCCACGCCCTCGTCGCCGAAGCCGCGGTAGGTCGCCTGGAGGGACATGGAGGCCAGGACGTAGCCCCCGAGCGGTACGTCGGCCGCCGCGCGCGCGAGGCGCAGGGCCTGGATGTAGTAGCGCTGGGCGGCTTCCTGCTGGCCGGTGTCGAAGGCCATCCAGCCCGCCAGGCGCGTGAGTTCGGCGCTGGCCCCGAACAGGGCCCGGCCCACCTCGTCCGAGTACGAGGCGAGGAGCAGCGGCGCCGCCTCGACCCGTAAGCACTCCGGGACCATGGACGAACGCCAGTCGCCGCCGCCGTACTTGGAGTCCCAGCGCCGGGCGTCCTCGGCGGCCTCCCGCAGTTTCACCACGTCGCTGTGGCCGACTTTCAGCGGCGCCCCGGAGCCCTCGATCGGGCTCGCGTCCCGTGCCACCGAGCTGTCGGCCGGTGTTATCAGCCACCGCGAGGCGGGAGTGGCGTACGCGCTCACCGCGAAGGAGCCGGCGAGCGACTGCCAGATGCCGCCGGAGCCGGCCCGGCGCCCCGCGAGATCGAGGCGGTAGAGGTCGGTCGCCGAGCGCACGGCCTGTCCCACGTCGCGCGGGAAGGCGAGGCCCACCTCGGGCGCGGGGTCCGCGTCCGCCAGGCCGATCTCGTGCAGCGGCACCGGGCGGCCGAGCTTCTGGCCGATGGCGGCGGCGATGAGGTGCGGCGCGGCGCCCTGCGGCACCATGCCCTTGGACACCCAGCGCGCCACCGACGTTTTGTCGTAGCGAAGTGTCAACCCGCGTTGGGCGCCGAGGTCGTTGACGCGACGCGCGAGTCCTGCGTTGCTGATTCCCGCGAGGGCGAGAACGGCGCCGAGTTTCTCGTTCGGCCCGCGTTGCTCCCTGGACATGCGCCACCCCTCGACACAGACGGCTGCCGCGCGGGTGTCGCCCTGCGGCAGTTCGTGCTCAGTCCTCCCGGGCGGCCGGTCCCTGGAATCCCACCCGCACGAGCACGTGGCTGAGCCCTCAGGAATATGCCTCCCGCGAAAACACAGGCAAACACAGGGTAGTTCGCCGCATCCCAAGCGTTAAGGGGCATTGTTCCGGATGGCGGGAATGTGGTCCGGCGGTGAGCACGGAGCGTCGTACCGTGCTCCCGGTGTGTGGCAGTGCGCCCGTCCGTGCGCTCTTCTCCGGCCACCGGGGGAGCGCTTCGATGGACGGTGCGTGGGTCGGCCCGCTGTACTGGATCCAGTGGGCTGGGGGACACCGCCGCCTACATCCCCGCGGGCGGCGGACCGGTCCGGGAGGCGGCATCCGCCTCCCGGACTGTGCATTGCGCACAGCCTGTACGGAGCGTGTGCAAAGCTGTCTGTCCATCACCGATTTGGCTGAATATCGCCCCTGCCTTCCGCAGCCGAAAACCGCGTCTACCACGGTACTTAAGGGCGCGTTGGGTGTTTTGGGGGAGCGTTTCGGGGGCGCATTCACGTCGTAGCCCGCATCGCCCCCCACGGGGCAATTCCTCGCGATCGCCTTTTCCCGTGCGTGAGTTCACCGCGGAGAGGGCATCTCCCCAGGGGCGCACCGGGGGAGCGCAAGCGGACCCGCGGGCCCTCCGGCGCGCTCGCTTCGTGGCAGCATGGGACCGGTTCGTGCGGTGCCCTGGTTGTCCACAGCCTGTGGAGGCGGCGATGCGGTGGTTGGTGGGATGGAGCAGTACCGCCGCTCGTGCGCGCGAGATCGGTTCGGCGGGCGCGACCGGCAGCGACGGGGAGACGGTGCACCCGGTCGGCTCCCAGCTCCTGTGGGGCGACCCCGACCCGCTCTGGGCGGTCGGCGACTGGCGCCCCGACGAGGTGCGCGTCGTCAAGGCCGACGAGCAGAACCGCATCGTGGTGCTCGGCACCTGCGGGGCCTCCGACGAGGAACTGCGCCTGGGCCTGGTCGCCGCGCGCGGCGGGGCACTGCGGCACCTGACGGCCTGGTCAGGCAGTTACACGGCCGTCGTCCAGGTGGGCCGCCGCGTCATGGTCTGCGGCGATCTCGCGGGTGTGCGGCCCGTGTTCTACACCCCGTGGGCGAGCGGTACGGCCTACGCCACCGCCGCCCTGCCCCTCGCCGATCTCATCGAGGCCAACCTCGACTTCGGGCACCTGGCCGCCCTGCTCGCCGCCCCCGACGTACCGGCCGCCCTGCACGACTCGACCCCGTACGAGGGAGTGCGGCGCATCCCGCCCGGCCACGCGCTGATCCTGCGCGCCGGTGCACGGGAGATCGCCGGGTACGAGCCGGTGGCCTCGCTCGCCGTCGCGGCACCCACCGCCGACGCCGACAGCGCGGTGGACGGCGTCCGGGACGCCCTGGTGGAGGCCGTCCGCGCGCGGCTCGCCGCCCCCCGGCACGTACCGGGAGCCGACATGGACCCGGGACCCGTCCCCGGCATGGGGCCCGCCGAGCGGCGCGCCGCCCGCGGCATGCCCGTGCCCGGCATCGGCGCCGACCTCTCCGGAGGACCCGCCTCCGGCACGCTCGCCCTGCTCGCCGCCGGTCTGCCCGGCGCCCCCGGCACCGTCCTCGGGCACGGCACGGGCGCCGGCGAGCGCCTCCTCGCGGTCACCTTCAACGACCTGGCGGTCAGGGGCCGGGAGGCCGAGCTGGAACGGGCGGGGACCCTCGCCGCCAACCCGCGGCTGCACCACGTGGTCGTGGCCGGCGGCGAAGAGACCCTCCCGTACGCCGAGCTGGAGGGCCCGCTCACCGACGAACCGGGCCCGTCCCTGGTGACCGCCGCGCGCCACCGCGCCCGCCTGGCCGCCGGCAGCGCGGACCACTTCACGGGGTACGGCGCCCGGCAGGTCCTGGACGCGCACCCCGCCCGCCTCGCCGACCTGCTCATGGACCGCAAGCGGCGCCATCTCGTGCGCCCCGTCGCGGCCTTGACCAAGGCCGACGGCTCCGTCATGGTCCCCGCGCGCGTGTACGGAGCGGCGCGCAAGCTGTCCCGTACGCCGTACCTGACCGGCGTCGAAGGGCTGGCCGACCGGCTGCTGCGCAAGCGGTTCGAGGAGCCGGAAGGGGCCGCGGGGGCCTCCCTCGCCGCCCTCACCTGGGCCAGACCCGGCCCCGCCGCGCGCTGGCTGACCGGCGAGGCCCTTGCTGAAGTATCGGTTCGCCTGACGGGCACGAGCAGCCGCGCGGGCATCGGCCCCGGTCAGCGGCCGGGCGACTTCCGGGCCCGTTCGGCGCTCGCCCGGCACGCCGCGGACCTCCGCATCCTCGAACAGGCCGCCGAGGTCCGCTTCCAGCGCCTGCACGCCCCCTTCCTCGACAACCAGGTCGTCCGCGCCTGCGGTGCCCTGCCCGAGGCGCTGCGCGTCCAGCCCGGTGCGCGGGCCGCGATCCTGCGCACGGTCCTCGAAGGCGCCGGCGTCACCGATCTGCCGCCCGGCTGGGGCGCCCCCTCGCACGCGTCCTCGAACGCCGCCGCGCGTACGGGGCTGCGGGTCGCCGTGGACGAACTGGTGGCCCTCTTCGACACGCCGCTGCTGGCCCAGGCGGGCCTGGTCGAGGCGCGCGTCGTCCGCAAGGCCCTCCGGGCGGCGGCCGAGGGCGAGCCCCTCCCCCTGGAGGGCCTCGCGGACCTGGTCTCCCTCGAACTGTGGCTCCGGCGGCTGCTGGACCGCCGGGGGACGTGCTGGACGGGTACGCCTGCGCGGCAGCGGGCCGTGCCGGCCGGGATCCGGCCGCAGCGGGGGGCGTTGGGGGCGGCGCCCACGCACTCCCGCCACTGACCTCGGCGGTCAGCCCCGGGTTCTGTCCGGCTTTCGTCTGCGGGCCCGGTGGGGGCTGATCGCGCAGTTCCCCGCGCCCCTTAAAGGGGCGCGGGGAACTGCGCAACGGGGTCTGGGGCGGAGCC
>NZ_VDFC01000043.1:373729-386433 GCF_008369065.1 Streptomyces apricus
GGACGAGCCGGCCGAACCGCCCGCCGCGGCCGCGGCCCCGGCGGCCCCGGCCGCACCCGCGCCGGTCCCGCCGGCGATGAGGGCGGCCGCCTTCGCGTACCCGGCGGCACCGAACCAGCCGATGACCGCGACCGGCACGACCGCGGGGATGCCGCTCGCGACCTCCTCGATCTGACCGGCGGCGAGCCGGCACCTGGCGCACTCCTCCAGGTGCTTGCGCAGCCCGCGCTCGGCCCGGGTGCGCAGCCCGCCGCGCGCGTACGCGCCGAGCCGGTCGGCGTGACGCGCGCACTCCTCGTCCAGGGTGAGCGCTTCGCTCACGTGCGCCTGCAGATAGGCCTGCCTGAGGCCTTCGCGGGCGCGGCTGGCCAGGACGCGCGTGCCGTTGGCGTCCAGGCCGAAGAGCGTGGCGACCTCGCTCGGCGACTCGTCCTCGACCTCGGTGTGCCACAGCACGGCCTGCCAGCGCTCGGGCAGCGAACGGAACGCCTGCATGGCCAGCGACTGCTCGGCCTCGTGCATGGCCCGTACCTCGGCGCCCAGTTCGTGGCCCGCGCCGAAGGAGCCGGGGGGCAGGGTGTCGTCCGGCGCGTCCGGGCCGCGGGCGGCCTGGGCCGCGAACACCGCGAAGTCGTCGACGAGGTGCTCCCGCCGCGCCGACCTGGTCCAGTCCGCCGCGACGCGCCGCACGGTCGTCAGCAGGTAGGCGCGCACGGAGTGCCGGGGACCGCTGCCGCCGCGGACGGCCTGCAGCGTACGGGCGAAGACCTCGGCGGTGAGGTCGTCCGCAGTGTGGGCGTCGCGGCAGCAGGTGCGTGCGTACCGGCGGACGGCGTCCGCGTGGCGCCGGAACAGCTCCTCGTACGCCGTGTCGTCGCCCGACCGCAGCCGCTCGACCAACTCGGCGTCGGCGGGCGGCTGTTCGACGGGGGGAGGTAAGACCCCGCTGTCGTACCGGGCGCGCTGGGCCGGAACACTGTCTTCGGCGTCGGCCGGCGCTTCCGCCCCGTCCCGACCGTCAACGCTCATCGCGGAAAGCCCCCGCCTGCACACTCGGACCCGGACACCGGGAAAGAGTGGCACACGGACCCGTCCGTGTTACCTCCAGGAACGCACCAACCACTCGTCCGAGCGGATCACTCGAACAGAGTCTTGACGAACACCCCACCGGGCCCTGTTAGGGGCGCGGGGAACTGCGCGACCAGCCCCCACGCACCCGCACCCGAAAAACCATCCCTGCTGGAGGCGACAACGGCTCACGCAGGACGCGACCGCAGCCCCTCCAGCAAAATGTCCAGCAGCCGCGCCGACGCCGCGGCCTGCTGCGCCGCGTCCGGCAGCGACGGCGCCGCCGTGGCGATGACCAGCAGCACGTCCGACACCGTCACGTCCGCCCGCAGCTCGCCCGCCGCCCGCGCCCGGTCCACGAGCCGGCCCACGACGTCGAGCAGCTGCGCCGCCCCGGCGTCGTCGCCCGGCTCCCCGAAGGACGCCGGCCGCTGCTCCACGATCCGCAGGTCCGCCGTACCGGACTGCGACCGCTGCTGCGGCACCCGCGCCGCCCCGTCCAGGGCCGCGGTCCCGTCGAGACCCGCCTCCGCGCCCTCCTCGGCGACCCCCACCCGCAGCACCTGCGGCGGGAGCAGCCGTCCGGCGCCCGAGGCCACCGACGTCCGCAGGAAGCGCGAGAGCGCCGACCACGGCTCGTCCTCCTGCCCGAGCGCGGACCGCGCCTGGTCGGTCAGCCGGGAGGTCTCCTCCTCGGCGATGCGCCGCACCAGGACGTCCTTGCTCGGGAAGCGCCGGTACACCGTGCCGACGCCGACCCGCGCGCGACGGGCCACGTCCTCCATCGGAGCGCCGTAGCCCAGCTCGCCGAAGACCTCGCGCGCCGCGCGCAGTACGTGCTCCAGGTTGCGCTGTGCGTCCACCCGCAGCGGCGTGGTGCGCGATACGTCCCCCGCGCGTCCGTTGCCCGCCACCGCACCGACCGCGCCGCCGTTCGTGAGGGCGGACGCGGATGTCCAATGAGTGTCCTGAATGTGCATATGTGTTCCCCCGGTAATGACGTCTCCCCCCGGAGACTCTCCCCGCCATCGACAGCCGGAGGCAGTGGAACGGCCTTCGCCGTGGGACCCCGCCGTTCGGACCCCGTCGAGCGCATCCCCCTACACCCCGATGACAGACGAACATAGTTGAGTGGGGGTCAATTCAGAAGAGGGAGGTTCCGCACGGAGCGCCCCCCGATCGGAGTACGGGCCGCTTACGTCCCGGTTGCGCCCCCTAAATCCATCCCGATCACACCCCCTGACCTGCGCACCTCGCCCGCCCCGCGGTGAATCGGAGGGGCCCGGGCCGCTTCGGCCTCCGGTCACACAAATTGACGGGCCTGTGGACAAACGCCGGGAGGCGTTGCGTCATGGGTGAGTGAAGGAACGTGCGCGCATTCTCGTTGTCGGCGGCGGCTACGTCGGGATGTACACCGCTCTGCGTCTGCAGCAGAAGCTCAAACCGGAGCTGAGGCGGGGCGAGGCGGAGATCACCGTGGTCACCCCCGACCCGTACATGACCTACCAGCCGTTCCTCCCCGAGGCCGCCGCGGGCTCCATCTCGCCGCGCCACGTCGTCGTGCCGCTGCGCCGGGTCCTGGACCACTGCCGGGTCGTCATCGGCGAGGTCACGTCCGTCGACCACGCCAAGCGCACCGCGAGCGTCGTCACCCTCGCCACCGAGGAGGAGGGCACCGGCCCCGACCAGCTCTCGTACGACGAACTGGTGCTGGCCCCCGGCTCCGTCTCGCGCACCCTGCCGATCCCCGGTCTCGCCGAGTACGCCATCGGCTTCAAGACCGTCGAGGAGGCCATCGGGCTGCGCAACCACGTCATCGAGCAGATGGACATCGCCTCCTCCACCCGCGACCCCGCGATCCGCGACGCCGCCCTGACCTTCGTCTTCGTGGGCGGCGGCTACGCCGGGGTGGAGGCGCTGGGCGAGCTGGAGGACATGGCCCGCTACGCCTCGCGCTACTACTACAACGTCGGGCCCGAGGACATGAGGTGGATCCTCGTCGAGGCCTCGGACCGCATCCTGCCCGAGGTCGGCGAGGAGATGGGCCGGTACACCGTCACCCAGCTGCGCCGCCGCAACATCGACGTGCGCCTGGAGACCCGCCTCGACTCGTGCTCCGACCGCGTCGCCGTCCTCAGCGACGGCGCGCGCTTCCCGACCCGCACGGTCGTGTGGACCGCCGGGGTGAAACCCCACCCGGTCCTCGCCGCCACCGACCTGCCGCGCAACGAGCGCGGCCGGCTCAGGTGCACCCCGCAGCTCACCGTGGACGGCGCCGCGCACGCGTGGGCGGCGGGCGACGCCGCCGCCGTGCCCGACGTGACCGCCGAGGAGCCCGGCAGGGAGACGGCCCCGAACGCCCAGCACGCCGTACGGCAGGCCAAGGTCCTCGGCGACAACATCGTGCACTCCCTGCGCGGCGAACCGCTGGAGACGTACTCCCACAAGTACGTCGGCTCGGTCGCCTCCCTGGGCCTGCACAAGGGCGTCGCGTACGTCTACGGGCGCAGGCTGAGGGGATACCCTGCCTGGTTCATGCACCGCGTGTACCACCTGAGCCGGGTGCCCACCTTCAACCGCAAGGCCCGCGTGCTCGCCGAATGGACCCTGGCGGGGCTCTTCAAGAGAGAGATCGTCTCCCTCGGCTCGCTCGAACATCCCCGTGCGGAGTTCGAACTGGCTGCCGGTGGAAAGCCTCCGGAGGACCCGAAGGGGTCGTCCTGACCGGAGCCAGGAACTCCGCACGGAGGACCGGCGTCTGACGAATGCCGGTCCGGTCGGACACACTGGTCCACGACCATGGGCGGGCCGACCGCTCGCCCTTCGACCCCACGAGGCCTGTCCCACAGTGAACTTCACGCGCTGGAGCGCCCGGCTCCCCGGAACGCAGCGCCGCGCGGCCGCGCGGGCCGACGGGCTGCCGACAGCACTTCCCCCGGAGAGCTCCGTGCCCGCGGCCCGCGCCGGCCGGCCCGCCGCCGACGGCMCCCCGGTCGCGCTCGCCCCCGCCGTGGACGAACTGCCGGTCCGCGAGGTCCTGGACCGCATCCCGGCCCTCGTCGCCCTCGTCCACGGCCCGGAGCACCGCCTCGCGTACGTGAACGACGCCTATGTGGCCGCCTTCGGGCAGCGCCCGGTCGGCGAACCTGCGCGGGAGGCACTGCCGGAGCTGGCCGAGGTCGGCCTGCTGCCGCTCCTGGACCAGGTCCTGCGCAGCTCCAGGCCGCGTACGGTCAAGTCCCGCAAGGTCCCCGGCGGCCGCTCGTACACGTTCACCTGCACCCCCGTCCCCGTCGAGGTCTCGGCCCCCGCGGGAGGCGGCGTCCTGGTCTTCGCCGCGGACGTCACCGACCACGCCGAGGCCGCCGAGCGGCTGCGGGCCAGCGAGCGCCGGCAGCGCGAGACCGCCGTCACCCTCCAGCGCTCCCTGCTCCCCCAGGAACTGGAGGAACCGGACGACCTGCGCGTCGCCGCGACCTACCACCCCGGCGGCACCGAGGCCGCGGTCGGCGGCGACTGGTACGACGTGATCACCCTCGGCGGCGGCCGCACCGCCCTCGTCATCGGCGACGTCATGGGCCGCGGGGTCCGCGCGGCGGCCGTCATGGGCCAGCTGCGCACCGCCGTGCGCGCGTACGCCCGCCTCGACCTGCCCCCGCACGAGGTCCTCCAGCTCCTGGACGGCCTCGCCATGGAGATCGACCCCAACCAGATCGCCACCTGCGTGTACGCGGTCCACGACCCGAACGAGGGACGGCTGGTGTACGCGTCCGCGGGCCACCTCCCGATCCTCGTACGGGACGAGAGCGGCACCGTCCTGCGCGCCGACGAACCCACCGGGCCCCCGCTCGGCACCGGCGGCTGGATGCACGCCTCCGGCTCGGTGCCGCTCGGCCCGGGCTCCACCGCCGTGCTCTACACCGACGGCCTGGTCGAGCGCCGGGACGCGGACCTCGACGAGGGCATCGCCGCCCTCGCGGGCGCCCTGGCCGGCGCCACCGGCACCCCGCAGGTGGTCTGCGACCGCCTGGTCCGCTCGGCGGGCGTGACGGCCGACCACGACGACGACGTGGCCGTCCTGGTCCTGCAGCACCCCGCGCGTACGGGGCCCGACGGCGACCTCTTCCGCAACGCCGCCCTGGAGCTGCTCGGCGGTGTGGAGGCGACCCCGCGCGCGCGTGCCTTCGCCTCCGGCGTCCTCACCAGCTGGCGCTTCCCGCCCGAGCTGCACGACCTCGGCGTGCTGGCCGCCAGCGAGCTCGTCGCCAACTCCCTCCAGCACGGCACCCCGCCGATGCGCCTGCGCCTGCGCCGCACCGACCGCCGCCTGATCGTCGAGGTCACCGACGGCGACGACCACCTCCCGCGCCGCCGCCGCGCCGAACCGGCCGACGAGTCCGGCCGCGGGATCGCGATCATCCACGCCATCGCCTCGAACTGGGGCTCCCGCCGCACCCCCGGCGGCGGCAAGGCCGTGTGGTGCGAGTTCGCCCTCCCGCACACCGCCTGAACGGACAGCGCCCGAGCGGGTGAGCCGCGCACCATCCGTCCCAGGGGCCGCGCGGCATCTGGTCAGCCCCGCCGGTCGGTGCTAGTAGCTCACCATGGCTAGCTCTCCCAAGGCAGACCAGACGGGCTTTCCGCTCACAGGCAGCGCTCCCGAGCGCTACGAGGAGTACAGCGCACCGATCATGACGCCGTTCGTCGAGGCGCTCCTGGACGCCGTGGACCTGTGCCCGGGGCACCAGATCCTCGACCTCGCCGCCGGCACCGGCTACGTGGCCCGCGCGGCCGCCGCCCGGGTCGGCCCGACGGGCCACGTCGTGGCCGCCGACCTCAACGAGGCGATGCTGAAGGTGGCCGCCGCCAAGGCACCGCGCATGTACCCGGACATCGAGTTCACGGCGGCCCCCGCGGACCGCCTCCCCCTGCCGGACACCGCCTTCGACACCGTCCTGTGCCAGCAGGGCGTCCAGTTCTTCCCCGACCTCGGCGCGGCGCTGGCGGAGGTGGCCAGGGTGCTGCGCCCCGGGGGCCGGTTCGCCGCCACCGCCTGGACCGCCTGGGACCGCTCCCCGTACTTCGCCGCCCAGCAGGGGGTCCTCGCCGAACACGGCGGCCCGGCCGTGGGGGCGTCCTTCGAGGCGGCCTTCTCCTGTTCCGCCGACCGCCTCACGACGGCCCTCACCGCCGCGGGCTTCCACGACGTGGCCGCCCGTGACGTCACGTTCGGCATCACCCTGCCCCCGCTCGACGGCTACGCGCGCGGTCACCTCTCGGCCCTGCCCTGGGGCCAGGCGATCGAGGCCGCCGGCGGCCCCGGCGCACTCACCCGGGCGGCGGAGGGGATCGTCACGGCCCTGTCCGGCCACACGGACCCCGACGGCACGGCGACGGTCCCGTTCTCCTCCACCCTGGTGACGGCGGTCCGCTGAAGCCGGCCCCGAACGGACGGACGGCGGCCGGCACCACCGAAGTGGTGCCGGCCGCCGTCCGTCCGCGTCCGTGTCCCGTCAGGCCGCCCGCACCTGCTCGGCCGGCGCCCCGCCCCGCGCCACCACCCGGCTCCTCGCCGGCGTGGGCTGGTTCTGCACGGGGGTGAGCTGCCGCCCCAGCCGCACCGCCAGGAACGTGATGCCCAGCGAGAACAGCAGGAACGTCACGATGTACGGGGCGTGCAGCGAGGCACCCATCGGCCCGCCCACCGCCGGGCCGACCGCGAGGGCCAGCTGCTTCACCAGGGCGAAGGCCGAGTTGTACTGCCCCGCCATCCCGCTCGGCGCCAGGTCCGCGACCAGCGGCGCCACGGTCGGCGACAGCATCGCCTCACCGAGCCCGAACAGCGCGTACGTCGACACGAACGCGGCGGTCGCCATGGCCTGGCTGCCGTGCCCGAGCCCCGCGTACCCGGCGACGACCCAGGCGAGCGCCCAGATCAGCCCGACCGCGCCGATGACTCGCGACCGCTTGCGCCGCTCGACGAACCGCAGCACGGCGAACTGCGCGACGACGATCATCGCCGTGTTCGCGGCGAGGGCCGTCCCGAGCGCGGAGGTGGAGATGCCGGCCGCCTCGACGCCGTACGCGCTCAGCCCCGACTCGAACTGTCCGTAGCAGGCGAAGAAGAGCACGAAGCCCAGGACGCACAACTGGACCATGGCCCGGTTGCCGAGCAGCTGCTTCCAGCTGCCCCCGGCCTGCTTCGGCGCGTCCTCGACCCGGGGCGCCCGCGGCATCCGCACGGTCGCCATGACCACCACGAGCAGCAGGAACATCGCCGCCTCGATCGCGAACAGCAGCGTGAACGAGCTCGCCCGGGAGGGGTCGACGAGGTGACCGCCGATGAGCCCGCCCACCCCGAGCCCGAGGTTCTGCAGGAAGAACTGGGTGGCGAAGGCCCGCGAGCGGGTCTCGGCGGTCGAGCAGTCGACGATCATCGTGGCCAGCGCGGGCTGCATCACGGCCTGCCCGGCGCCGAGCGCGGCGGCCGACATCAGGACCGTCGTGGAGCCGGCCGCCAGCCCCAGGCTCAGCGATCCGACGGCGGCCGTGCCCAGGGCGGCGAGGAGGACCGGCAGCGGGCCCCGCCGGACGATGGCCCGCCCGGCGAACGGCAGCACGACGAGCGCGGCCACGGCGAAGACGGCGAGCACCAGGCCCGCCGTCATGGCTCCCAGATCCCGTACCTGCGCCACGTAGACGTACAGATAGGGGACGGTGAAGCCGAGCCCGAACGCGCTGAGTGCGTTGCCCACGTGGATCCGGCGCATCTCCGCGCCCCTTGCCCTGGTCACTTTCACCTGCCTTGCGAGAGAAGTCTTACGCCGACCTAAGGAGTCAGAGGTGAAGACTTCGAAGCTAAAGTTTGAAGTTGAACTGTACATCTTGAAGGACTTCAACGCCAAGCGGGCGCGTGCCATACTGCGGCCATGGGTGACACCCCCGTGAACGAGCCGACGCTGGACGAGCAGATCGCCGCCTACCAGCGCGAGTTCCAGGACCTCGACCCCCAGGTCGAGAAGATCGTCTCGGCGCTCGGCCGCCTGAACCGCCGGATGAACGTCGCGTACGGCCGCCAGACCGCCGCCCTCGGCATCAGCAACGCCGAGTGGGAGGTCCTCAAGGCGCTCGTCCTGTCGGGGGCGCCCTACTGCCTGGGCCCGAGCGACCTGGCCAAGAGGCTCGGCCTGACGCCGGCCGCCATGACCCACCGGATCGACCGCATGGTGGCGGAAGGGCTGGTGACCCGGGAACGGGACGAGTCCAACCGGGTCCGTGTCATCGTGGAGCTCACGCACGAGGGCCGCGACAAGTGGCTGGAGGCCATGAGGATGGCCACCGTCTTCGAGGAGGATCTCCTCCAGGACCTCTCCCAGGAGGAGCGCGGGGTCCTCGGCGAGGTGCTCACCAGGCTGCTGCGCCGGGTGGAGGACGCCCAGCCGGACGCCGGCGGCCGGCTCACCGACCTCGACTGAGGCCCGTACGCGCCGAGTTGGGGTTTGCCGGACGGACGGCCGGGGCAGACTTGACACTCCCCTCGTGGATCAGTAAGGTTCTTCGAGTTGCCGCGGGGCCGTAACGGTTCTGCGACAGCCATCCGCCGCAGAAGCGGCATACCAAACCACCAGCACGATCTCCTCCACGGGATTGATTTCGGCACGCCCGAATTCATTTCGACGGGGGCTGGCAACTCCGATTAGGAACTGCCGGACGGATCCGCTAATGTTTTGGACGTCGGAACGGCCCAACAGCCGCGAAGACAAACCCGGTTGACTGGGAGTCGGACCCGAAAGGATCTGATAGAGTCGACACCGCCGGAAAGGGAAACGCGAAAGCGGAAACCTGGAAAGCGCCGAGGAAATCGGAACCGGAAACGGTCTGATAGAGTCGGAGACGCAAGACAGCAAGACCGAAGGGAAAAGCCCGGAGGAAAGCCCGAGAGGGTGAGTACAAAGGAAGCGTCCGTTCCTTGAGAACTCAACAGCGTGCCAAAAATCAACGCCAGATATGTTGATACCCCGTCCATCACCGCATGGTGGTGGGTGGAGGTTCCTTTGAAAAAGTCCTGCCGGCTCACCGGCTGGCAGGCGCATCAGCGAGGACGCTGTGAACAGTCTTCCTTATTCCGGTTGACTGTTCCGCTCTCGTGATGTGACACCCGATTACGGGTAAACATTCACGGAGAGTTTGATCCTGGCTCAGGACGAACGCTGGCGGCGTGCTTAACACATGCAAGTCGAACGATGAACCAYTTCGGTGGGGATTAGTGGCGAACGGGTGAGTAACACGTGGGCAATCTGCCCTTCACTCTGGGACAAGCCCTGGAAACGGGGTCTAATACCGGATAACACTCCTACWSGCATSKGTGGGGGTTGAAAGCTCCGGCGGTGAAGGATGAGCCCGCGGCCTATCAGCTTGTTGGTGAGGTAGTGGCTCACCAAGGCGACGACGGGTAGCCGGCCTGAGAGGGCGACCGGCCACACTGGGACTGAGACACGGCCCAGACTCCTACGGGAGGCAGCAGTGGGGAATATTGCACAATGGGCGAAAGCCTGATGCAGCGACGCCGCGTGAGGGATGACGGCCTTCGGGTTGTAAACCTCTTTCAGCAGGGAAGAAGCGAAAGTGACGGTACCTGCAGAAGAAGCGCCGGCTAACTACGTGCCAGCAGCCGCGGTAATACGTAGGGCGCAAGCGTTGTCCGGAATTATTGGGCGTAAAGAGCTCGTAGGCGGTCTGTCGCGTCGGATGTGAAAGCCCGGGGCTTAACCCCGGGTCTGCATTCGATACGGGCAGACTAGAGTGTGGTAGGGGAGATCGGAATTCCTGGTGTAGCGGTGAAATGCGCAGATATCAGGAGGAACACCGGTGGCGAAGGCGGATCTCTGGGCCATTACTGACGCTGAGGAGCGAAAGCGTGGGGAGCGAACAGGATTAGATACCCTGGTAGTCCACGCCGTAAACGGTGGGAACTAGGTGTTGGCGACATTCCACGTCGTCGGTGCCGCAGCTAACGCATTAAGTTCCCCGCCTGGGGAGTACGGCCGCAAGGCTAAAACTCAAAGGAATTGACGGGGGCCCGCACAAGCAGCGGAGCATGTGGCTTAATTCGACGCAACGCGAAGAACCTTACCAAGGCTTGACATCGCCCGGAAAGCATCAGAGATGGTGCCCCCCTTGTGGTCGGGTGACAGGTGGTGCATGGCTGTCGTCAGCTCGTGTCGTGAGATGTTGGGTTAAGTCCCGCAACGAGCGCAACCCTTGTTCTGTGTTGCCAGCATGCCCTTCGGGGTGATGGGGACTCACAGGAGACTGCCGGGGTCAACTCGGAGGAAGGTGGGGACGACGTCAAGTCATCATGCCCCTTATGTCTTGGGCTGCACACGTGCTACAATGGCAGGTACAATGAGCTGCGATACCGCAAGGTGGAGCGAATCTCAAAAAGCCTGTCTCAGTTCGGATTGGGGTCTGCAACTCGACCCCATGAAGTCGGAGTTGCTAGTAATCGCAGATCAGCATTGCTGCGGTGAATACGTTCCCGGGCCTTGTACACACCGCCCGTCACGTCACGAAAGTCGGTAACACCCGAAGCCGGTGGCCCAACCCCCTTGTGGGGAGGGAGCTGTCGAAGGTGGGACTGGCGATTGGGACGAAGTCGTAACAAGGTAGCCGTACCGGAAGGTGCGGCTGGATCACCTCCTTTCTAAGGAGCAGCAACTCGACCCCATGAAGTCGGAGTTGCTAGTAATCGCAGATCAGCATTGCTGCGGTGAATACGTTCCCGGGCCTTGTACACACCGCCCGTCACGTCACGAAAGTCGGTAACACCCGAAGCCGGTGGCCCAACCCCCTTGTGGGGAGGGAGCTGTCGAAGGTGGGACTGGCGATTGGGACGAAGTCGTAACAAGGTAGCCGTACCGGAAGGTGCGGCTGGATCACCTCCTTTCTAAGGAGCACTTCTTACCGAAGCCTTTCGGGGTGAGGTCAGAGGCCAGTACATCGGCGAATGTCCGGTGCTGGTTGCTCATGGGTGGAACGTTGATTATTCGGCACACTTGGCCTTCTCAGGCTGCCAGTACTGCTCGTAAGAGTGTGGACCGCTGATCTGAGGGGTGAGGGTGTCGGGCACGTTGTTGGGTGTCTGAGGGTACGGCCGTAATGGCTGCCTTCAGTGCCGGCCCCAGTGCACTCCGGTTTGTTCCGGGGGTGATGGGTGGTTGGTCGTTGTTTGAGAACTGCACAGTGGACGCGAGCATCTGTGGCCAAGTTTTTAAGGGCGCACGGTGGATGCCTTGGTACCAGGAACCGATGAAGGACGTGGGAGGCCACGATAGTCCCCGGGGAGCCGTCAACCAGGCTTTGATCCGGGGGTTTCCGAATGGGGAAACCCGGCAGTCGTCATGGGCTGTCACCCACATCTGAACACATAGGGTGTGTGGAGGGGGGTGGTTGGTCGTTGTTTGAGAACTGCACAGTGGACGCGAGCATCTGTGGCCAAGTTTTTAAGGGCGCACGGTGGATGCCTTGGTACCAGGAACCGATGAAGGACGTGGGAGGCCACGATAGTCCCCGGGGAGCCGTCAACCAGGCTTTGATCCGGGGGTTTCCGAATGGGGAAACCCGGCAGTCGTCATGGGCTGTCACCCACATCTGAACACATAGGGTGTGTGGAGGGAACGCGGGGAAGTGAAACATCTCAGTACCCGCAGGAAGAGAAAACAACCGTGATTCCGGGAGTAGTGGCGAGCGAAACCGGATGAGGCCAAACCGTATGTGTGTGAGACCCGGCAGGGGTTGCGCATGCGGGGTTGTGGGATCTCTCTTTCACAGTCTGCCGGCTGTGAGACGAGTCAGAAACCGTTGGTGTAGGCGAAGGACATGCGAAAGGTCCGGCGTAGAGGGTAAGACCCCCGTAGTCGAAACATCAACGGCTCGTTTGAGAGACACCCAAGTAGCACGGGGCCCGAGAAATCCCGTGTGAATCTGGCGGGACCACCCGCTAAGCCTAAATATTCCCTGGTGACCGATAGCGGATAGTACCGTGAGGGAATGGTGAAAAGTACCGCGGGAGCGGAGTGAAATAGTACCTGAAACCGTGTGCCTACAAGCCGTGGGAGCGTCGAGTAGCGCGCTCAAGACCCGAAGCGGAGTGATCTAGCCATGGGCAGGTTGAAGCGGCTGTAAGAGGTCGTGGAGGACCGAACCCACCAGGGTTGAAAACCTGGGGGATGACCTGTGGTTAGGGGTGAAAGGCCAATCAAACTCCGTGATAGCTGGTTCTCCCCGAAATGCATTTAGGTGCAGCGTCGTGTGTTTCTTGCCGGAGGTAGAGCACTGGATAGGCGATGGGCCCTACCGGGTTACTGACCTTAGCCAAACTCCGAATGCCGGTAAGTGAGAGCGCGGCAGTGAGACTGTGGGGGATAAGCTCCATGGTCGAGAGGGAAACAGCCCAGAGCATCGACTAAGGCCCCTAAGCGTACGCTAAGTGGGAAAGGATGTGGAGTCGCACAGACAACCAGGAGGTTGGCTTAGAAGCAGCCACCCTTGAAAGAGTGCGTAATAGCTCACTGGTCTAGTGATTCCGCGCCGACAATGTAGCGGGGCTCAAGCGTACCGCCGAAGTCGTGTCATTC
>NZ_VDFC01000043.1:386533-387053 GCF_008369065.1 Streptomyces apricus
AGGACATGCGAAAGGTCCGGCGTAGAGGGTAAGACCCCCGTAGTCGAAACATCAACGGCTCGTTTGAGAGACACCCAAGTAGCACGGGGCCCGAGAAATCCCGTGTGAATCTGGCGGGACCACCCGCTAAGCCTAAATATTCCCTGGTGACCGATAGCGGATAGTACCGTGAGGGAATGGTGAAAAGTACCGCGGGAGCGGAGTGAAATAGTACCTGAAACCGTGTGCCTACAAGCCGTGGGAGCGTCGGACATCAAGCTTGCTTGGTGTCTCGTGACTGCGTGCCTTTTGAAGAATGAGCCTGCGAGTTTGCGGTGTGTTGCGAGGTTAACCCGTGTGGGGAAGCCGTAGCGAAAGCGAGTCCGAACAGGGCGATTCAGTAGCGCGCTCAAGACCCGAAGCGGAGTGATCTAGCCATGGGCAGGTTGAAGCGGCTGTAAGAGGTCGTGGAGGACCGAACCCACCAGGGTTGAAAACCTGGGGGATGACCTGTGGTTAGGGGTGAAAGGCCAATCAAACT
>NZ_VDFC01000043.1:387153-388760 GCF_008369065.1 Streptomyces apricus
ACCCAAGTAGCACGGGGCCCGAGAAATCCCGTGTGAATCTGGCGGGACCACCCGCTAAGCCTAAATATTCCCTGGTGACCGATAGCGGATAGTACCGTGAGGGAATGGTGAAAAGTACCGCGGGAGCGGAGTGAAATAGTACCTGAAACCGTGTGCCTACAAGCCGTGGGAGCGTCGCGCATTGAGTTTACTCAGTGCGTCGTGACTGCGTGCCTTTTGAAGAATGAGCCTGCGAGTTTGCGGTGTGTTGCGAGGTTAACCCGTGTGGGGAAGCCGTAGCGAAAGCGAGTCCGAACAGGGCGYTTCAGTAGCGCGCTCAAGACCCGAAGCGGAGTGATCTAGCCATGGGCAGGTTGAAGCGGCTGTAAGAGGTCGTGGAGGACCGAACCCACCAGGGTTGAAAACCTGGGGGATGACCTGTGGTTAGGGGTGAAAGGCCAATCAAACTCCGTGATAGCTGGTTCTCCCCGAAATGCATTTAGGTGCAGCGTCGTGTGTTTCTTGCCGGAGGTAGAGCACTGGATAGGCGATGGGCCCTACCGGGTTACTGACCCCAGGGTAAGTCGGGACCTAAGGCGAGGCCGACAGGCGTAGTCGATGGATAACCGGTTGATATTCCGGTACCCGCTGTGAAGCGTCAAACATCGAACCAGGCGATGCTAAGTCCGTGAAGCCGTTCCGGACCCTTCGGGGAAAGGAAAGTGGTGGAGCCGACGGACCAGACCTGTAGTAGGTGAGTGATGGGGTGACGCAGGAAGGTAGTCCATCCCGGGCGGTGGTTGTCCCGGGGTAAGGGTGTAGCCCGTTGTGTAGGTAAATCCGCACAACATCAAGGGTGAGACCTGATGCCGAGCCGATTGTGGTGAAGTGGATGATCCTATGCTGTCGAGAAAAGCCTCTAGCGAGTTTCATGGCGGCCCGTACCCTAAACCGACTCAGGTGGTCAGGTAGAGAATACCGAGGCGTTCGGGTGAACTATGGTTAAGGAACTCGGCAAAATGCCCCCGTAACTTCGGGAGAAGGGGGGCCATCACCGGTGATTGGATTTACTCCATGAGCTGGGGGTGGCCGCAGAGACCAGCGAGCCGGTAAGTGAGAGCGCGGCAGTGAGACTGTGGGGGATAAGCTCCATGGTCGAGAGGGAAACAGCCCAGAGCATCGACTAAGGCCCCTAAGCGTACGCTAAGTGGGAAAGGATGTGGAGTCGCACAGACAACCAGGAGGTTGGCTTAGAAGCAGCCACCCTTGAAAGAGTGCGTAATAGCTCACTGGTCTAGTGATTCCGCGCCGACAATGTAGCGGGGCTCAAGCGTACCGCCGAAGTCGTGTCATTCACACAATAGGGCCAACGCCTGTGTGGATGGGTAGGGGAGCGTCGTGTGCCGGGTGAAGCCGCGCCGGAAGGCAGTGGTGGACGGTTCACGAGTGAGAATGCAGGCATGAGTAGCGATACACACGTGAGAAACGTGTGCGCCGATTGACTAAGGGTTCCTGGGTCAAGCTGATCTGCCCAGGGTAAGTCGGGACCTAAGGCGAGGCCGACAGGCGTAGTCGATGGATAACCGGTTGATATTCCGGTACCCGCTGTGAAGCGTCAAACATCGAAC
>NZ_VDFC01000043.1:388860-389757 GCF_008369065.1 Streptomyces apricus
CCCAGGGTAAGTCGGGACCTAAGGCGAGGCCGACAGGCGTAGTCGATGGATAACCGGTTGATATTCCGGTACCCGCTGTGAAGCGTCAAACATCGAACCAGGCGATGCTAAGTCCGTGAAGCCGTTCCGGACCCTTCGGGGAAAGGAAAGTGGTGGAGCCGACGGACCAGACCTGTAGTAGGTGAGTGATGGGGTGACGCAGGAAGGTAGTCCATCCCGGGCGGTGGTTGTCCCGGGGTAAGGGTGTAGGACGTGCGATAGGTAAATCCGTCGCACACATAGTCTGAGACCTGATGCCGAGCCGATTGTGGTGAAGTGGATGATCCTATGCTGTCGAGAAAAGCCTCTAGCGAGTTTCATGGCGGCCCGTACCCTAAACCGACTCAGGTGGTCAGGTAGAGAATACCGAGGCGTTCGGGTGAACTATGGTTAAGGAACTCGGCAAAATGCCCCCGTAACTTCGGGAGAAGGGGGGCCATCACCGGTGATCTGTCTTGCACAGTGAGCTGGGGGTGGCCGCAGAGACCAGCGAGAAGCGACTGTTTACTAAAAACACAGGTCCGTGCGAAGCCGTAAGGCGATGTATACGGACTGACGCCTGCCCGGTGCTGGAACGTTAAGGGGACCGGTTAGTGCGCTTTCGGGCGCGCGAAGCTGAGAACTTAAGCGCCAGTAAACGGCGGTGGTAACTATAACCATCCTAAGGTAGCGAAATTCCTTGTCGGGTAAGTTCCGACCTGCACGAATGGCGTAACGACTTCTCGACTGTCTCAACCATAGGCCCGGTGAAATTGCACTACGAGTAAAGATGCTCGTTTCGCGCAGCAGGACGGAAAGACCCCGGGACCTTTACTACAGTTTGATATTGGTGTTCGGTTCGGCTTGTGTAGGATAGCT
>NZ_VDFC01000044.1 GCF_008369065.1 Streptomyces apricus
GGGTGACACGGAGACGGTACGGGGGCGGTACGGGAGGGGAGGTGCCGTTTCGCCCCTACGTCCGCACCTGCCGTACGGCGAAGACCGTCGTGTCGTCCCCCAGCCGGCCGGCGCTGTGGCGCAGGGTGCCGTCGCGGACCAGTTCGACGAGGGCGCGGGGGCGGGCGGCGCCGGGATCGGTGGAGACGGCGAGGGCGACGCGGGCGTACAGCGGGAAGAAGGTGCCGTCGGCGTCGCGGGCCTCGGTGACGCCGTCCGTGACGAGGAGCAGGGTCTCGTCGGGCCCGAAGGGCACCCGGCGGACCGGCGGGAGCGCCGCTTCCGGTCCGGTCAGGGCGGCCAGGCCGAGCGGCAGGCCGTCGCCGGGCGGCAGGGGGCGCACCCCGGACGGCCCGGCGATCAGTGGGGGCTCGTGCCCGAAGTTGACGACCTCGATGTGGCCGGCGGGGGCGCCGGGCGGCGGGAACGCGACCAGGACCGCGGTCGCGAAGCGTTCCACGCCGCGTTCCGGTGCGCCGCCGAGGTCCCTCACGTACCGGCGGTGCCGCCCCATCCGCACCTCCAGCCGTTCGGCGACGACGGCGAGGGACGCCTCGTGGTACGCCGCCTCCCGGAACGCGCCGAGCAGCGCGGCGGCCGCGTCGACCGCGGGCAGGCCCTTGCCCTGGACGTCCCCGAGCAGGACGCGGGTGCCGTGGGGACCCGGCTGGATGTCGTAGAAGTCGCCGCCGACGCGGGCCTCGCTGTCGGCGGCGAGGTAGACGGCCGCGTGCTCCAGGCCTCCCCAGGGGGTGGGCAGCGGACGCAGGACGGTACGGCGCGTGGTGTCGGCGACGTCGCGCATGTGCAGCATCCGCCGCTCCTCGCGTACGCGTACGGCGCAGGCCGCGGTCGCGAGCGCCCCGCCCACGGCGACGAGGATGAAGTCGGGCAGGCCGGTCTGGTCCTGGTGCGGCCAGGCGGTGTCGACCTCGATGTAGGTGACGAGGGCGAGGACGGCGAGGGCGGCGGTGGCCTTCACCCCGCAGACGGCCGCGGCGATGCCGGGCACCAGGACGATCCAGGAGATGATCCTGAACTCGCCGGAGGTGTTGCTGTCGGTCACGGCGATCGCGACGAGCAGGAGCAGCGGGGGCACCCAGGCGATGCTGCGTCCGCGGACGCGGAGCAGTTGCCGCCGCTGGGCAGGCGTACGCCGATCCGCACCGCTCACCCGCCCAGCGAATCATGCGTCCCGCGGGCCCGCATCTGCGGGACCGGCGGGCCGCACGCGTGGGCTGCGCCCGGCTGGTTCGTCGGGTGCGGCCCGGTGGGGGCTGATCGCGCAGTTCCCCGCGCCCCTGAAAAGCGCCCCTCGAACCCGACCCCGGTCACCGATGAGTTTCCGCGCCCCCGCGGGTCTGCACCTTCACACACGTCAAGAACGACGCGGATGGGCGGACCGACATGACGAGCAGCAACCGCACCGGCCGATGGACCGGGCCGGCCATCGAGACCGCGGGCCTGGTGAAGACCTTCGGGGACACCCGCGCGGTCGACGGGGTGGACCTGCGCATCGAGGCGGGCACGGTCTACGGCCTCCTCGGCCCGAACGGCGCAGGCAAGACCACGACCGTCCGCATGCTGGCCACCCTGCTGCGCCCCGACGGCGGCGAGGCCCACGTCTTCGGCCACGACGTCGTGCGCGAGGCGGACGCGGTACGCGCCAGGGTGAGCCTCACCGGCCAGTACGCCTCGGTGGACGAGGACCTGACCGGCACCGAGAACCTCGTGCTGCTGGCCCGCCTGACGGGCCACGCCAAGAAGGCCTCGTACGACCGCGCGGCCCAGCTCCTGGACGCCTTCGGCCTGACGGAGGCGGCCGGCCGCCAGGTGAAGAACTACTCCGGCGGCATGCGGCGCCGCATCGACATCGCCGCCTCCATCCTCAACACCCCGGACCTGCTGTTCCTGGACGAGCCGACGACCGGCCTCGACCCGCGCAGCCGCAACCAGGTCTGGGAGATCGTGCGGGCGGTCGTCGCCCAGGGCACGACGGTCCTGCTGACGACCCAGTACCTGGACGAGGCCGACCAGCTGGCGGCCCGGATCGCCGTCGTCGACAAGGGCCGGGTCATCGCCGAGGGCACCAAGGGCGAGCTGAAGGCGTCCGTGGGCGCGGGGGCCGTGCACGTACGGCTGCGCGACGCGGACCGGCGCCCGGACGCCGAGCGGCTGCTGCGGCAGGCCCTCGGCGCGGACGTCCAGCTGGAACCGGACCCGGTGGCCCTGACGGCCCGGGTCGGCAACGGCTCGCCGGACGGCGCCGCCGCGGCCGAGAAGGCCTCCCGCGCCCTCGCCGAGCTGGCCCGCGCGGGCATCACCGTCGACGACTTCTCCCTGGGCCAGCCCAGCCTCGACGAGGTGTTCCTGGCCCTCACCGGCACGTCCGACCACCCGCAGTCCCCGCCCCGGGGCGGGACCCTGAAGGAAGAGGCCACGGCATGAGCACCGCGACCCAGCCCACCGGCGCCACGGACGGCGCGGACCTCGCGCCGGTCCGCGCCGACAGCCTCGCCGCGATCCTGGTCTCCGGCGAGCGCCCCCCGCGCCCGAACGCCCTGCAGGCGTCCCTCACCTTCGGCTGGCGGGCGGTCCTGAAGATCAAGCACGTACCGGAGCAGCTCTTCGACGTGACGGCGTTCCCGATCATGCTGGTGCTGATGTACACGTACCTGTTCGGGGGCGCGCTCGCCGGCTCCCCGCGGGAGTACATCCAGTACCTGCTGCCCGGCATCCTCGTGATGTCGGTCGTCATGATCACGATGTACACGGGCGTCTCGGTCAACGTCGACATCGCCAAGGGCGTCTTCGACCGCTTCCGCTCGCTGCCCATCTGGCGTCCCTCGACCCTGGTCGGCTACCTGCTCGGGGACGCCCTGCGCTACACGATCGCGTCGGTCGTGATGCTGACGGTCGGCATGGTCATGGGCTTCCGGCCGGACGGCGGCGTCCAGGGCGTGGTGGCGGGCGTCCTGCTGCTGATCGTGTTCTCGTTCGCCTTCTCCTGGGTGTGGACGATGTTCGGCCTGCTGCTGCGCACGGAGAAGTCGGTCATGGGAGTGAGCATGATGATCCTGTTCCCGCTGACCTTCCTGAGCGACATCTTCGTCCGCCCCGAGACGATGCCGGGCTGGCTGCAGGCGTTCGTCAACAACAACCCGGTCACCCACCTCGCCTCGGCGGTCCGCGGCCTGATGGACGGCTCCTGGCCGGCCGCGCAGATCGCCTGGTCGCTGGGGTGGGCCGGTCTGCTGATCGTGGTCTTCGGCCCGGTGACGATGCGGCTCTACAACCGGAAGTGACCCCGCCGGTCCTCCTGGAGGAGGCCGCCCGGTCCCCCGGAAGAACGCAATCCGCGTCCGGATGCAGCACCCCGGCCGTGCCCCGATGGCGACGGGCGCGGCCGGGGTCCTTCCTTGAGGGGTGCGGAAAGTCCTCTCGGCGCTGCTGATCGTGCTCGCCTGCGTCCTCGTGCCGCCGGCCGGCCTGTCGGCGTGGGCGCGGTACGAGATCGGCGACACCGGGCGGTACGTCGCGACGATGGCACCGCTCGCCGAGGGCCCCGACGTGCAGGGCGCCATCGCGGACACCGTCACCGACGGGATCATGAGCGAGGTCGAGGTGGGACCGCTGGAGGCGGAGGTCCGCGCGTACGTCCACCGGGCGGTGCGGTCCTTCACCGGTACGGAGGCCTTCCGCGCCGCCTGGAACACCGCGAACCGCGCCGCCCACGACGCCGTCCTGCGGGCCCTGCACGACGACCGCGCGGACGCCGTCACACTCGACCTGGCCCCGGTCACCGCCCGGTTGAGGACGCGGCTCGCCGACGACCGCGTGCCCATGGCGGACCGCATCCCCGTCGCCCACACCGAGGTCACGGTCCTGCGCGCCCAGGAACTGGGCTCCCTGCGGAAGGGTTTCCACGTGCTGGAGATCGCGGGCCCGTGGTGCCCCCTGGCGGCGGTCGTCCTGGCCGTCGGCGGCATCCTCCTCGCCGTACGCCGCCGCCGTGCCGTCACCGCCACGGCCCTCGGCATGGCACTGGGCGCCGCCCTGCTGGCCCTGGCCACGGCCGCGGCCCGCGCCCTGACGCTCGAAAACCTCCCCGAGCACGTCTCCCGCGCGGCGGCGGGCGCGGTCTACGACGCGCTCACCGAGACCCTGCGCACGGCCACCTGGTCCATCCTCGCCCTCGGCCTCACGGTGGCCCTCGCGACCTGGCTCACGGACCGTCGCGCACGACGTCGCGCAGGGTCCGCAGGGCCCGTCCCAGTACCGGCAGCGGAACCGACGCGAGCCCGAGCCTGACGGCGTCCGGCGCGCCCCGCGGACCGACGGCGAAGGCGGCTCCGGGGGTGACGGCGATGCCGCGCGCGGCGGCGGCCGCCGTGAAGGTGTCCGCGCGCCAGGGCGCGGGCAGCTCCCACCAGGCGTGGTACGCGTTCGGGTCGGCCCGTACCGTGAACGGGTCGAGCAGCTCCGCGACGACGCGCTGGCGCCGGGCCGCGTCCGCCCGCTTCTGCGCGACGAGCCGCTCGACGGTCCCGTTGCGGATCCACGCCGTGCCCGCCTCCAGCGCGAACCGCCCGGCCGTCCACCCGCCCGAGCGCAGCGCCGCGGCCACCGCCTCCACCCGGTCGCCGGGCACGGCGAGGAAGCCGACGGTCAGTCCGGGCGCGACGCGCTTCGACAGCCCGTCGACGACGTGGACGCGCTCGGGCGCGTACGCGGCGAACGGCACGCCCCCCTCGTGCAGGAAGGACCAGATGCGGTCCTCCACCACGGGCAGGTCCGTCTCCCGCACCACGGCGGCCAGTTCGCGCTTGCGCGCGTCACCGGCCGTCACCCCGGTGGGGTTGTGCAGCGTCGGCTGGACGTACAGGGCGGAGAGCGGGGCGGTGCGGTGGGCGGCAGCGACGGCGTCGGGCCGCAGCCCCCGCCCGTCCGTGGCGAGCGGCACGAGCGTGCAGCCGATGCGCGCCGCGATCTCCTTGACCAGCGGATACGTCAGCTCCTCCACGCCGACCCGCCCGCCGGGGCGTACCAGCGAGGCGAGGACGCCCGCGACGGCCTGCCGGGCGTTGCCCGCGAAGAGGAGCTGCCCGGGGTCCGGCCGCCAGCCGCCCGCGGCCAGCAGCCCGGCGACGGCCTCGCGCGCGGCGGCGGTCCCGGTGGGCGGGACGGCACGGGTCGCCTCGGCCAGTACGTCGGACCGCAGCAGGGGTGCGAGCCCTTCCGCCAGCAGCTCCGACTGGCCTTCCACGGACGGGTAGTTGAGCTCCAGGTCGACGGTCGTCTCGTGGTCCTGGCCGTGCGCGGCCTCGGCAAGGGACCGGCCCGAGGGCGCCGGGGCGGCCCGTACGTAGGTGCCGCGCCCGACCTCGCCCACGACGAGGCCGCGCCGCACCAGTTCGCCGTACACCCGCCCGGCCGTGGACCCCGCGATGCGCCGCCGCCGGGCGAACACCCGCTGCGGGGGCAGCCGTTCGCCGGCCTTCAGCCGTCCCGAGTAGATCTCCTCGGCCAGCAGGTCGGCGATACGCCGGTAGTCCTCCACGGTCACCCCTTCCGATGTGCCCGAGACTGCGCGTTCCCGCGGATTGCACCGAGGGCAAAGATGCTCTTGCACCTTATTGCACCGAGGAGTTGCCGCGACCTAGGGTCCGTCCCATGGCACCCTTCCTCGCGTACGAGGACAAAGGCCCGCAGAACGCCACGGCGCTGCCCCTTGTCCTGATCCACGGCCACCCCTTCGACCGCACGATGTGGGCGCCCCAGACGGCGGCCTTCTCGGCGGAGCGCCGGGTGATCGTCCCGGACCTGCGCGGCTACGGCGCCTCGCCGGTGGTCCCCGGGATCACCCCGCTCTCCGTCTTCGCCCAGGACGTGGCCGACCTCCTCGACGAACTCCGGGTACCCGCATGCGTCCTCGGCGGACTGTCGATGGGCGGCCAGATCGCCATGGAGTTCCTCCGCCTGTTCCCCGGGCGCGTACGGGGGCTGCTCCTGGCGGACACCTCCCCGGCGGCGGAGACGCCCGCGGGGAAGGCGGCCCGCGCCGCGGCGGCCGACCGGCTGCTGCGCGAGGGGATGGGCGGGTACGCCGACGAGGTCCTGTACGGGATGGTGGCGCCGTACGCCCGCCCGGAGGTGGCGGCGCACGTCCACCGCATGATGGCCGGTACGCCGCCGGAGGGGGCCGCGGCGGCCCTGCGGGGGCGGGCCGAACGCCCCGACTACCGCGACCTGCTGACCCGGGTGCGCGTTCCCACGCTGGTGGTGGTGGGGGAGGACGACGGGTTCACTCCGCTGCCGGAGGCGGAGTCGATGCACGCGGGCATCCCGGGCTCGGCCCTCCACGTCGTGAAGGGCGCGGCCCACCTCCCGAACCTGGAACGCCCCGAGCCCTTCAACAAGGCCCTGGCCGAGTTGCTGGCCCGGGTCTGAAGGCCGGTTCGCCGGCTGCGGCCGCGTCGTGGCCGTTCGCGCAGTTCCCCGCGCCCTTGAAGGGGCGCCCTTCAGGGGCGCGGGGAACTGCGCGAACGGCCCCCACCGGGCCGCAGCCGGCGCTTCCGCGCAACCCCCCACGCACCATCCCCGTCTTTGAGGCAGGATCACTCCAACGAATCGGGGCCGGAGGGACAGGGAAACGTGGGCGTACGCGGCGCAACGGCTGAGCGGGGCGAGCGGGCCGCAGGCGACGACGCCCCGGCGTCCCGCCCCGCCCGCACATCGGCGGGCACCTGGTTCGCCGCCCTGCTGCTCCTCACCGTGAGCACCGTCCTCGGCTGCCGCATCGCCGACACCGACGCCGTCACCCCGGTACCACAGCTGCTCGCGTTCCTGCCCTGGCTCCTCGCCCCCACCGGCCTCGCCCTCGTGTTCGCGTTCCTGTCCCACTGGCGCATCGGACTCCTCTGGGGCGTGATCGCGCTCGGCGTGATCGCCTGGTACATCGAGCCGTACGGGAAGACGATGGAGCCCGGCGGCCTGCCGGTCGCCGAGGTCCGCGTCCTCACCGCGAACGTCGAGTTCGGCGGGGCGACGGACGGCCTGGTCGAGGCGGTCACGAAGCAGCGCCCCGACTTCGTCTTCGTCCAGGAGTGCGAGCGCAGCTGCGCCGAGCGGCTGGAACAGGCCTTCGGGAAGCGCCCGGAGAACGAGGACGGCAAGGACGGCAAGGGCGGCGAGCAGGACCGCAAGGTCGTCTACCCCTACCGGCAGGCCGTCGAGGGCACCGGTTCCGAAGGGTCCGTCATCCTCAGCCGGCACCCCCTGGAGGCCGCGAAGGGCATCCCCGCCACCATGGGCATGCCCGGCGCCGTCGCCGACGTGGACGGCTACGGGATACGCCTCCAGCTCGCCCACCCCATGCCGCCGCTCCCGTCCCACCTGGGCACCTGGCGCAAGGAGCTGTCCGCCCTGCGCGACTACGCCGCCGCGAACGTCGACCGCCCCGCGATCGTCGCCGGCGACTTCAACGCCACCCAGGACCACGCGGCCTTCCGCCGCATCCTGGACACCGGCTTCATGGACGGCGCCCGGCTCACCGGCGACACCCGCACGCCGACCTGGCCCGCGCTGACGGCCCCGGCCCTCGGCGCCCAGATCGACCACGTGCTCGTCTCGCGCGGCTTCACCGCGCACCGCACCCGGTTCCTGGACCTCGACGGCACCGACCACCGGGCGCTGGTCGTCGACCTGACCCTCAACAAGAGCGAGTGAGGACGCACCCCGTCCACAGAACGGCGTGGGCCGCACCCTCTGTGCAGGAGGGACGGCCCACGCCGGTGGGGGGTGGGGTGGTGCACCCGTGGGGGACCTGGGGCGGTCCCGGTGGGACCTGGAGCGGCTCCCGATCCGCCCGGCCAGCCCCTCCGCGCCCCAGTCCTCCGAGGCCGCGTAGACCGCCGTCGGCACGACCACCGCGCGCAGGTACGCGAACAGCGGCCGCATCGCGTGCTCCAGGACCAGCGAGTGCCGCGCGGACCCCCCGGTCGCCGCGACCAGCACCGGCTTGCCCGCCAGCGCGTCGCGGTCCAGCACGTCGAAGAACGACTTGAACAGCCCGCTGTACGAGGCGGAGAAGACCGGCGTCACGACGATCAGCCCGTCCGCGTCCGCCACGGCGGACAGCGCGGTGGCGAGCGCCGGCCCCGGGAACCCGGTGGTCAGGTGGTGCGCGATGTCGACCGCGAGGTCACGCAGCTCGACCACCTCGACCTCGGGGGCGACCCCCTCGGGGGCCCGCCCCACGACGGCCGCGGCGAGCCGGTCGCCCAGCAGCCGCGTGGACGACGGGACGCTCAGCCCCGCCGAGACGACGACGAGCTTCATGACGACGCCACCTCCTTGCCCGCGTCCGCACCGGCACCCACGGCGTCCGCCGCGGCCGCCGCGACCCGCGCCGCGTGCGTGGGCGCGTCCGGCACCCCGGCCGCCCGCCGCTTCGCGAACTCCTCGCGCAGCACCGGCACGACCTCCTCGCCCAGCAGGTCGATCTGCTCCAGCACGGTCTTCAGCGGCAGCCCGGCGTGGTCCACCAGGAACAGCTGCCGCTGGTAGTCACCGGCGTAGTCCCGGAAGGACAGGGTCTTCTCGATGACCTGCTCCGGCGTACCGACGGTGAGCGGCGTCTGGGCGGTGAAGTCCTCCAGCGAGGGCCCGTGCCCGTACACCGGCGCGTTGTCGAAGTACGGCCGGAACTCCCGCACCGCGTCCTGCGAGTTGCGCCGCATGAACACCTGCCCGCCGAGCCCGACGATCGCCTGCTCGGGCGTGCCGTGCCCGTAGTGCGCGTACCGCGACCGGTACAGCTCGATCATCTGCTTGGTGTGGTCGGCCGGCCAGAAGATGTTGTTGTGGAAGAACCCGTCGCCGTAGTACGCGGCCTGCTCGGCGATCTCCGGCGAGCGGATCGAGCCGTGCCAGACGAACGGCGGCACGCCGTCCAGCGGCCGCGGCGTCGAGGTGAACGACTGCAGCGGCGTACGGAACTTGCCCTCCCAGGTCACCACGTCCTCGCGCCACAGGCGGTACAGCAGGGCGTAGTTCTCGACGGCGAGGTTGATGCCCTGGCGGATGTCCTTGCCGAACCAGGGGTAGACCGGGCCGGTGTTGCCGCGGCCCATCATCAGGTCCACCCGGCCGTCCGCGAGGTGCTGGAGCATCGCGAAGTCCTCGGCGATCTTCACCGGGTCGTTGGTGGTGATGAGGGTCGTGGAGGTGGAGAGGATGAGGTTCTCGGTGCGGGCGGCGACCCAGCCGAGCATGGTGGTCGGCGACGACGGCACGAACGGCGGGTTGTGGTGCTCGCCGGTCGCGAAGACGTCGAGCCCGACCTCCTCGGCCTTCTGCGCGATGGCGATCATCGCCTTGATCCGCTCATGCTCGGACGGGGTCCGGCCCGTGGTGGGGTCGGGCGTGACGTCGCCGACGGTGAAGATCCCGAACTGCATGACTACCTCATCCTCCGCGGTTGTTTACGATTCAACTATACCCACGAACGACCCCGCCGCCAGGACTATTCCCCC
>NZ_VDFC01000045.1:0-7746 GCF_008369065.1 Streptomyces apricus
CGCCGAGACGGCCGGGTCCTCCCACGTGAACGTGCGCGACCTGTCCATGCTGCTCCTCCGACGGCTGGCTTTGTTTGCCGAAGCTAGCCACTCCCGCTTCTGGCTGTCAATGGCGGAGCGGGCCTAGGCTCGTCGCATGGAGTGGCTTGAGGTCAGTACCGAGAACTGCACCGTCCGGCGCACGCTGGACGTGGTGGGCGAGAAGTGGTCCCTGCTGGTGCTCCGGGACGCCATGAACGGGGTACGGCGCTTCGACGACTTCCGGCGGCACATCGGACTCTCCGACGCGGTGCTCGCGGACCGGCTGCGCAAGCTGGTCGCGGCCGGGATCCTGGACACCGTCCCCTACCAGGAGTCGGGCCGGCGCACCCGGAACGAGTACCGGCTCACCGGCAAGGGCTGGGACCTGTGGCCCGTGATGCTGGCGCTCAAGCAGTGGGGGGACCACTACACGGCCGACCCGGCGGGGCCGCCCCTGGACGTCTACCACTCGGACTGCGGCGAACCCCTGCACACGGTGGTCACCTGCGCCGACGGCCACGGCCCGCTGCGGCCGAGGGAGGCGGGCACGCGGCCGGGCCCCGCCGCCCGGCCGCTGTCCCGGACCGACCACGAGCGGTAGACGACCGGCGCCCGACGCACGCCCACCGCCGGGGAGCGGCAGCGGGTCCGCCCCCTCAGGCCGTCCCCGTCACTGGCCGCGCCAGATGTTGTCGAAGGCCGCGTTCTCGATGCTGCGCCGCTGCCGTACGGCTTCCAGTTCCCGCACCGCGTCGTTGACCGCGGCCAGTACGGTCACGACCGCGTCGTCCACGTGGTCCGCCACCTCTCCTTCCGGTTCGTCGCGCAGGCCCACGGCGGCCGTCAGGAACGCGAGGACCGGCTCGTCCGCCGTACGGCGGGCGGCCGCGTGGCGCCGGGCCGGGGAGTCCGTCAGGGTCTCCTCGCCGTCGCGGAAGGGGTTCCATCCGTGGCGTGGCCGCGTGACCTGTCCCTCCGCCCGCAGCGCGGCGAGGTAGGTCGCGGACAGGTCGCGGCCCCGGCGCCACAGCCAGTCCTCGACGGACTCGTACGGCTCCTGTCGGTGGAGCGCCGACGCCGCCTCCTCCAGCAGGCCGTCCCCCAGCTCTCCCCGCCCCTGTTCGGCGGGCACGATGCGGTCCCCGTCCAGGGTGAGGACCCCGGCCTCGCCGAGATCGACGAGTTCGGCTCCGGCGAGGGCCAGCGAGAGGTCGCCCTGCCCGGCGGGACGGTCGGACCCGACATCCATGGTGCTGATCAGAAGGTCGCGCGGTGTGGTCATGACGAGCTCCGTGTCTGTCGATGTCGGGCCCCGGTCGGGGTCCGGGACCGGCGGCGCGCACGGTCGCCCGACCGCGGCACGGGTCCTTCGGGTACCGAGTCTGCCCGACGCGGCCCAGGTACCGGGTGCCGTCACGATCACGCCGTCCCACCATGTCGCCGACTGCCCCGGACCGCCTGGACCGCGGGCCCCCGGGCGTCCGTTCCGCGGCCCACCGCCGCGGCCCATTTCCCGTTCACATCAAGGACTTTGAACACTCGCAGTACAAAGTATGGACAGACAAAGTGAAAGGCCCTTAGGTTGGCGGCGCAACTCAGCCACGTAACAGAGACCGGAACGCAGTCCGGCACGGTCCGGTCCCGCCACATGGAGGACCGTTGTCCCACCATCAGTTCGTGCGTGCCCGAAGACTCCTCACCTCCCTGCTGACCGGGGCCGTCCTGGCCGGCGGTCTCCTCGCGGCCCCCGCCGTCTCGGCCGCCGAGGACGCCACGGCCGCCGCGGACGCCGCCGCGGCCATCCCGCCCCAGGAACCCGGCGTCACCCTGCGCGTGTTCGACGTGCAGACGCCGCTGAGCAAGCTGTGCACCCTCAAGCCCGGTCAGACGCCCAACCACGACGCGCTCAAGTCGACGGTGGACTGGTCCACGGCCGAGGACTTCGGCGGCTTCTCCGACCGCTTCGTCTCGGAGGTGACCGGCTATCTGGTCGTACCGAGCGACGGCACCTACGGGCTGCGCCTCACCAGCGACGACGGCTCCCGGCTGAGCATCGACGGCGCCACCGTCATCGACCACGACGGACTCCACGGCGCGGAGCCGAAGGACGCCTCCGTCCAACTCACCGCGGGTTCGCACCCGTTGCGCATCGAGCACTTCGAGCGTGACGGCGGACAGGAACTGCGGCTGGCCTGGCAGCCGCCGGGGGCGAGCGACTTCACCACCGTGCCGCGCGAGGCGCTGAGCACGGACGCCGGCGTCGTCCGGGTCACGGCCCCCGGGCGCAAGGAGTGCGAGGAGAGCGGCGACACCCCCGGCGACGGCCTCCCGCTGACGGAGGTGAACCCCGGCCTGACCCTCACCGACCTGCGTCCCGACGGCTTCGAGCCGCAGGTCAGCGGCATGGACTGGCTGCCCGACGGACGTCTGGCGATCACCACCTGGGGCGGCTCCGACAACGTTGCCGGTGAGGTCTACCTGCTGGACAACGTGACCGGGAAGACCAGCAAGGACAAGGTCACCGTCAAGAAGGTGGCGAGCGGGCTGCGCGAGCCCATGGGCATCAAGTACGTCGACGGTTCGCTGTACGTGTCGCAGAAGCACCAGCTGACCCGGCTCGTCGACAAGGACCACGACGACGTCACCGACGAGTACCGCAAGGTGGCGACCTGGCCGTACGGCGGGAACTTCCACGAGTTCGCCTTCGGCCTCCTCTACCGCGACGGCTACTTCTACGTGAACCTGTCGGTCTCCATCAACCTCGGCGGCGCGACCACGGTCCCGCAGCCGGCCCCGAACCGCGGGACCACGTACAAGGTCAGCAAGAAGACCGGCAAGATCAGCCCGGTCGCGGGCGGTCTGCGCACGCCGAACGGAATCGGCTGGGGTCCCGAGGGCGAGATCTTCGCCACGGACAACCAGGGCGGCTGGCTGCCCTCGTCGAAGCTCGTCCACATCAAGCAGGGCCGCTTCTTCAACCACTACACCGAGCCGTCCGGCCCCTTCGACGCGGCCGTCCCGACCGCGCCGGTGCTGTGGCTGCCGCAGAACGAGATCGCCAACTCCCCCTCCACACCGCTGTATGTGAAGAAGGGTCAGTTCAAGGGTCAGATGCTGATCGGCGACGTGACCTACGGCGGTCTGCAGCGCGCGTACCTGGAGAAGGTGAAGGGGCAGTACCAGGGCGCGGTCTTCCGCTACACGCAGGGCCTTGAGGCCGGTGTCAACCGACTGTCCTACGGTCCCGACGGCGCGATCTACGCCGGCGGCCTGGGCGCCGACGGCAACTGGGGCCAGGAGGGCAAGCTCAAGTTCGGTCTGCAGAAGCTCACTCCGAACGACAACAACACCTTCGACGTCAAGACGATGCGCGCGGTGCCGGGCGGCTTCGACCTGACCTACACGCAGCCCGTGTCCGCGAAGACGGCCGAGGAGCTGGCCAAGCACTACAAGGCCGAGCAGTGGCGCTACACGCCGACCTCCGACTACGGCGGCCCGAAGATCGCCGAAGAGGTGCTCCCCGTACGGTCCGCCGAGCTGTCGAAGGACAGGCGCACCGTCAAGCTGCGGCTGGACAACCTGAAGCCCGACCGGGTCGTGCACGTGCGCTCCCCGCGGCCGTTCACGTCCGAGTCCGGTGAGTCGCTGTGGAACACCGAGGCCTGGTACACGCTCAACGCCATGCCCGGCAAGCAGCCGCCCGCCGCCGTCCAGTACGAGGCCGAGGAGGCGCGGCTCACCGGTGTGGCCGGTGTCGCCACGGACCACTCCGGCTACTCCGGCAGCGGGTTCGTCGCCCGGTACAACACGGAGGGCAAGGTCGGCACGACCTTCGACGTGACGGTCAAGAAGTCGGGCACCTACGACGTCAACCTGCGCTACTCCAACGGCCCGAACCCCTTCCAGGGCACCAAGTCGCTCTCCCTGTACACCAACGGGAAGAAGCTGCGGCAGGTGAAGCTCCCCTCCACGGACAACTGGGACACCTGGTCCAGCCGGACCGAGGAGGTGCGGCTGCGCGCGGGGAAGAACACCCTCTCCTACCGCTTCGACGCCGGGGACACCGGTCATGTGAACCTCGACGCGCTCACGGTGCGCCCGCACGGCACGCGGCTCGCCCTCTTCGACGGCACCGCGGCCTCGCAGACGCAGTGGCAGCACACGGACGGCCGGCGCGTGGAGTGGCCGCTCGCCGACGAGAAGTCGATGGAGGTGTGCTGCGGTGACATCCGGACCATCGACGCGTACCAGGACTTCAAGCTGCACGTCGAGTTCCGTGTCCCGCTGCTGCCGGACGACGTCACCGGCCAGAACCGCGGGAACAGCGGCATCTTCATCCAGGACCGCTACGAACTGCAGATCCTGGACTCCTACGGGGACACCACCCTGGACACCAACGAGGCAGGAGCCATCTATCTGAAGAAGGCGCCGGACGTCAACGCGGCCAAGGCGCCCGAGACCTGGCAGACGTACGACCTCGTCTTCCGGGCCGCCCGCTACGACGACGCGGGCAAGAAGACCGCGGACGCCCGGCTGACCGTGGTGTGGAACGGCACGAAGGTGCACGACGACATCACGCTCGACGGTCCGACCGCGTCGGGCCGGGCCGAGACCCCGGCGGCGGGACCGATCCGCCTCCAGGACCACGGGAACAAGGTCCGCTTCCGCAACATCAGGCTGGAACCGCTCAAGTGACGCACTGCCGGGCCCGGTCGACGCCGGGCCCGGCACCCGTGCGGCGGGGGGTGGCAGGGGTGCGGTGGTAGTGCCTGCGGTACCTCCAGGTGGGCAGCGTATGGGTTCGTGACGCCCCTGGTGCGCACGGGAATCTAAGGGCATGACGCGAAGCAAGGCAGTGATCATCCCCTCGGCCCTCCTCTCCCTCGCCGCCCTGGCGGCCGCCACCCCGGCCCTCGCCGACGCGGTGCAGGACGCGCCGCCGCAGGCTCGCACGGCGACCACGACCACCGCGGCCCGGGGCCCGGCCGCGGGCCAGGACCTGAAGGGCGTGGTGGCCGCCATCGAGCACGCCGCCCGCCCGCTCAGGAGCACCGACCCCGACGGCGGTCTGCGGGACCTCGACGCGCTGGGCCGCATGATCGGGGGCGCCGACGTGGTGGGGCTGGGCGAGGCCACCCACGGTTCGCGGGACTTCTTCCGGATGAAGCACCGGGTCTTCCGCTACCTGGTCGAGGAGAAGGGCTTCCGGACCTTCTCCCTGGAGCTGCCCTGGAGCAGCGGTGTACGGATCGACGAGTACGTGCTGCACGGCAAGGGCGACCTGCGGGACATCGCGGACGACGAGTTCCAAGGCGCGTACCGGATCTGGAACAACCAGGACTACAGGAACCTCTTCGAGTGGATGCGCGCGTACAACCGCAGTCACCCGAAGGACCCGGTGCGGATCATGGGCGACGACATGGGCTACGCGGGGCCGGAGTCGTACCGACGGGTGACGGACTACGTGGCCCGGCAGTACCCGCGGTTGCTGGGGCGCGTCGACGAGCTCTACCGCGGACTGGCCCCCACCACCGACGCCGGCACGTACAGCGACGCGTACCTCAAGCTGCCGCTGGCCGAGCGCATGGAGCGGGCGGAGCGCACCCGCGAGGTGTACGAGCTCCTGCGCGACCAGCGGCCGGGGCGCGGCGAGCGGCAGGCCCACCTGTGGGCCGTGCAGCACGCCAGGACCATCCACCAGATGGCCGCGGGCTACTCGTTCGACGTGACCGACGACGCCGAGGTCACGAAGATGATGCGGATGCGCGACGAGGTGATGGCGCAGAACGTGGCGTGGTGGCGCGAGCACACCGGCGACAGGATCCTGCTGTCGGCGCACAACACCCACGTGTCCTACGACTCGTTCGACGAGCGCTACCCCAAGACGCAGGGGTCGTTCCTGCACGACGCGCTGGGCCGCGAGTACGTCAGCATCGGCTTCACGTTCCACCAGGGCGCGTTCAAGGCGTTCGGCACCGAGGACAACGTGATCCGGACCTACCGCGTGGGTGCCGCGCCGGCGGGCTCCAACGAGGACACCCTGGACAAGGTCCGCCAGGAGGACTACGTCCTCGACATGCGCACGGCGCCGAACTCCGCCCGCGCCTGGCTGGCGAAGCCCCGGCTGACCTACAACATCGGCGCCGGGTGGCCCGACCCGCAGACGTACCGGATCGGGCTCGGCAAGGCACACGACATCCTCATCCACCTGAACGACGTCGAGGCCACCGAGTACCTGGGCACCCCCTGATCCCCACGATCCCCACGGGGACGCGGCGGGACGGGAGCAAGCACGGGAGCGGGCACGGGCAGGGGCGCCCGTGCCCGCTCCCGTCGTCCGTGCCCGCGCGTGCGCGTCCGCGCTCACGCCACGGTGCGGATCAGCTTCTTGTTGACGAACTCCTCGATGCCCGGGCGGCCGAGTTCGCGCCCGAAGCCCGAGCGCTTGACGCCGCCGAAGGGCAGCTCCGCGCCCTCCGCGCCGACGCCGTTGACGAAGACCATGCCGGCCTCGATCCGGTCGGCGACCCGCTCGGCCTGGGCCGGGTCGGTGGTGAAGACGTACGAACCGAGGCCGTACGGGGTGTCGTTGGCGATGCGGACCGCGTCGTCCTCGTCGGCGGCCGCGAAGACCATGGCGACCGGGCCGAACAGCTCCTGCCGGGCGGCAGCGTGCCCGGTGGTGAGCCCGGTGAGGACCCCGGCCGGGACGTACGCGCCGTGCCGGCGGCCGGTGCCGTGCAGGGTCGCGCCCTCGGCGACGGCCGCGTCCACCTGGCGGCCGAGGTGTTCGGCGGCGGCCACGGACGACAGGGGCGCCCCGGTCTCCGCGGCGAGGAGGCGGGCGGTGAACCTCTCGACGAACGGCTCGTACAGCTCCTCGACGACCACGAAGCGCTTGGCGGCGTTGCAGGCCTGGCCGGTGTTGTCGAGCCGCGCGGCGACGGCGGCGTCGACGACCGCGTCCAGGTCGTCGGTGGACAGCAGGAGGAACGGGTCGGAGCCGCCGAGTTCGAGGACGACCTTCTTCAGGTGGCGGCCCGCGATCTCGGCGACGGCGGCGCCCGCCCGCTCCGAACCGGTGAGCGACACGCCCTGGACGCGCGGGTCGGCGATCACGTCGGCGACCTGCTCGTTGGTGGCGTAGACGTTGACGTACGCCCCCGCCGGGAAGCCCGCCTGCGCGAACAGCTTCTCCAGGAGCGCGGCGGTGGCGGGGCACTGCGGGGCGTGCTTGAGGACGACGGTGTTGCCGATGGCCAGGTTCGGGGCGGCGAAGCGGGCGACCTGGTAGGCGGGGAAGTTCCACGGCATGATGCCGAGCAGGACGCCCACGGGGCTGCGCCGGACGACGGCGCTGCCCGGGCCCGAGGTGACGTCGAGGGGCTCGTCGGCGAGGAACTCCTCGGCGTGGTCGGCGTAGTAGTGGTAGATCTCGGTGCAGAAGCCGATCTCGCCCTGCGCCTCGGCGAGGGGCTTGCCCATCTCGCGGACGATGCTCGCGGCGAGCGCGTCCTGGTGCTCGGCGTGCAGGTCGCCGAGGCGGCGCAGCAGCGCGGCCCGTTCGGCGACAGAGGCGGAGCGGCCCCACGCCGTCGCGGCATGGGCCGCGTCGACGGCCGCGGCGACCTCGGCGTCGGTGGCGGTCAGGTAGGTCGCGACGACCTCTGCGGTCGCCGGGTCGGTGACGGCGTACATGGGGACTCCAGGGTGGTGAAGGGGCGG
>NZ_VDFC01000045.1:7846-22089 GCF_008369065.1 Streptomyces apricus
ACCGTCTCCTCCGCCGGCGGGCTGCGCTACGCCTACAACACCAACGGCATGACCTCGCACCGGCTGGACGACGCGCTGGCGCTGCTGGCCGACACCGGGTACGACGGGGTCGCGCTGACCGTGGACGTGGCCCACCACGACCCGTTCGCACCGGCGCTGGCGTCGCGCACCGCGGCGCTGGCCCGCCGGCTGGACCGGCTGGGTCTGGGCAGCACCGTGGAGACCGGGGCGCGTTTCCTGCTGGACCCGCGGCGCAAGCACGAGCCGACGCTGGTCACCGCCGATCCGGCCGGGCGGGCCCGCCGGCTGGCGTTCCTGCGGCTGTGCGTGGACGTCGCCGCGGACCTGGGCAGCGAGGCGGTCTCGTTCTGGGCCGGCGTGCCGGCCCCGGGCCTCGACACCTCGCCCGGCGCGGCGGCCTGGGAGCACCTGGCCGAGGGCGTACGCGCCGTCGTGGCGCACGCGGCCCGGCGGGGCGTGGTGGCGGCCTTCGAGCCCGAGCCGGGCATGCTCGTCGAGGACTGCGCGGACTGGTCCCGGCTCGCGGCCCTCGCGCCAGGGCTGCGGCTGGCGCTGGACACCGGACACTGCCTGGTCACGGGCGACTTGACGCCCCCGCAGGCGGTACGGCGTCACGCCGCGGACCTCGGTGCGGTCGCCGTGGAGGACATGCCGCGCGGCCGGCACGAGCACCGGGCGCCCGGCGAGGGCGACATGGACCTGCCCGCCGTCCTGGGCGCGCTGCGCACCGTACGGTATGGGGGCCTGGTGAGCCTGGAACTGTCACGCGACGCGCACCGCGCCGACACGCTGGTGCCGGCGGCGCTGGAGGCGATGCGACACGCCGAGCGCGCCTGGGCGGACGGCGCCCGGGACGCAGCTCAGGACGCGGCTCAGGACGCGGCTCAGGACGCACCTGCCGCCCCACCCACCGCACCCGCTCCACCCGCTTCATCCACTGCGTCCGTTCCACCCACTGCGTCCGCTCCACCCGTTCCGTACGGGGTGACCGCTTCGGAGGTCGTGCGATGAGGATCTGCTTCGTCTCGCGCCGCTACTGGCCGGCCGTGTCGGGCATGAGCGCCTACGCGGAGAACCTGCTGCGGTCGCTGACCGCGGTGGGGCACGAGGTCGTCCTGGTGTCCCAGTACCGCGGCGACCGCGAGGGCCGCGCGGTCTACGGCGGCGGCCCTCCCCCGCCCGAACGGGTCCCCGACGGGGTGCGCCTGGTGGCGGTGGAGTCGCTGGGCGAGCAGGCCGTGGGAGCCGGGCTGCCCGCGGACTTCGAGGCCGACGTGGCGGCGCTGTCCGACACCGTCGCCGGCCTGCACGCCCGGGAACCGCTCGACGTCCTGCACGCCCAGTACGGGTACCCGCCGGGGCTGGCCGTGCTGGACGCCTCCGACCGGCTCGGCGTCCCGGCCGTGGTCTCCATCCAGGGCGGCGACGGCCACTGGGTCGGCACCTGCTGCACCACCCACCGCACGGCGATCCGCCGCGTGCTGCGGGACACCCCGGCCCTGCTGATCGGCTCGCCGTCCTTCCGGGCCGAGGTCGCCGCCCGCCACGGGGTGCCGGCCGAGCGCTTCACGGTGGTCCCCGGGGCCACCGACACCGACCGCTTCCGCCCGGTGCCCGGCCGCCGCCCGGGCACGGCCGGTGATCCGCCGGTGCTGCTCTACCACGGCCGGATCGACGTACGGAAGGGCGTGCTGGACCTGCTGGAGGCGGTCCGGCTGCTGCTCGCGGAGGGAAGGCGGCTGCGGCTGCTGGTCTCCGGCACCGGACCCGACCTGGACCGACTGAAGCGCCGGGCCCGGCGGGCCGACCTGGTCGACGCGGTGGAGGTGCTGGGGCCCACCGGCTACCACGACGCTCCCGAGGTCTACCGCAGGGGCGACGTCTTCGTCAGCCCCACCTGGGCCGAGGGCTTCTCCAACACCATCCTGGAGGCGATGGCGAGCGGGCTGCCGGTGGTGTCCACCGACACGGTCGGGGTGGTGGACTGCGTACGGGACGGTGTCAACGGGCTGCTGGTGCCCTCGCGCGATCCGCATGCGCTGGCCGGCGCCGTCGGGCGGATGGTCGACGACGCGCCGCTGCGGCACCGGCTGGCGGAGACCGCATTGCGGCAGGTGGCGGCCCAGTGGTCCTGGCCGGTGGCCGCCGCCCGCATCGGCGCCGTGTACGACGAGGTGCGCGCGGCATGGCCGACGAGACCCACCACCTCCGGCACGGCTCCGGGCGACCGGACCGGGCCGCCCGGCCGCCGGGGCAGTGGACGTGGCGGGCGTGGCGGGCGTGGCGGGCACGTCGCGGAGATCGCCCCGGCGCGCCGCGCCGTGCTTACCGCGCGCCGGACCGCGGGGACCGCCCCCGGGACCTCGGGGACCGCCGCGGAGCAGCCCCTGGTACCCGCCTTGGAGCAGCCCCCGGTGCCCGACGTGGACCTGTCCTGCCGGTTCCGCTACGCGCCCCACCTCCTGTGAACGCATCCTCGGTCACGCCCGCCGCCCCCACGGCCGTGGCCGTCAGCCCGCACCTGGACGACGCGGTCTTCTCCGCCGGCGGGATCCTGGCGCTGCTGGTCCGGGCGGGCTGGCGGGTGCAGGTCGTCACCTGCTTCACCGCGTCGGTCGACGACCCCGGACCCTTCGCCCTGTCCACCCAGCTCGACAAGGGACTCGCGGCCGACGTCGACTACATGGCGCTGCGGCGTGCCGAGGACCATGCCGCCCAGCGGGCGCTGGGCACGCTGCCCCCGGTGCACCTGCCGTTGCCCGAGGCCCCGCACCGGGGGTACGCCAGCGCGCCGGAGCTCTTCACGCCCCCGCGCCCCGACGATCCGGTGGGGACGGAGCTGTGGCAGCTGCTCGCCCCCCACCTGGCACCGGCCGACCTCGTGCTGGCGCCGCTGGGGATCGGGGACCACGTCGACCACCTGCTCACCGCCCGCGCGGTCGCCGCCACCACGTCGTACGCACAGGTCGGCTGGTGGCGCGACGTCCCCTACATCGCCCGCGCACCGCGGTCCGCCGTCCCGACGGAGCACGGCCCGCCCGGGACGACCACCGGAACGACCGCCGGGACGACCGACGAGAGGACCGGCGAGAAGACCGATAAGAGTGCGGGCGAGAGGACCGACGAGGAGACCGCCGACGTGACGGCCCGGGTGGCGGCGCAGGTGGAGGCCGAGGCGGCAGCCGAGCTGACGGCCGACATCGGGGCCGTCCTGGCGGACAAGACCGCGGCGGCGCGGTGCTACGCCACCCAGCTCGGCTTCCAGTTCGGCGGCGCCGGACGAACGGGCGAGGTGCTGTCCGCCGTGGCCCGGTCGGAGGCCGCGCGCGCGGGCGCGCCGTACGTCCACGGCGAGACGCTGCAGGCGGGCCCGGCAGCCCAACAGGCACTGCGGTCCGGCCTGTTGCAGGCATGCCGGTACGAACGGGCGGGACGCCGTACCCCGTAGGGCCGACCCCGGAGCCGGAGCGGAACCGACAGCGGAGCCGGAGCGGAGCCGGAGCAGAACCGGCAGCGGAACCGGCGGCGGAAGAACCCGGCCGGGCCCTACCGCCCCACCGGCGCCCACCACACCACGGTGGTGCCGCCCTCCTGAGGGCTGCTCAGGTCCAGTTCCCCGCCCAGCTGCCCGGCCCGTTCCGCCATGTTGCGCAGCCCGCTGCGGCGGCCCCCGGCCGGGAGGCCCACGCCGTTGTCGGAGACCGTCAGGCGGACCTCGCGCCCGTCGGTCTCCAGGACCACCGCCGCCCGGTCGGCCCGCGCGTGCCGGGCGATGTTGGTCAGTGCCTCGGAGAGCACGGCCACCACGTGGTCGGCGGTCTCCCCGGGGACCTGGGTGTCCACGAGCCCCTCCATCCGCAGGCTCGGCGCGAAGCCCAGCACCGGCACCGCTTCCTCCACCACCCGCACCACCCGCGCCCGCAGAGCCCGGGACACACCCTCCTCCCGCGCGCGCAGACCGAAGATGGTCGACCTGATGATCTTGATGGTCTCGTCCAGGTCGTCCACCGCCCGCGCCACCCGTTCCGAGGCCTGCGCATGCACGATGAAGCGGCCGGCGCTCTGCAGGGTCATGCCGGTGGCGAACAGCCGTTGGATCGCCAGGTCGTGGAGGTCTCGGGCGATGCGGTCACGGTCCTTCAGGACCGCGATCTCCTCGGCGTCCTGGCGCCGTTCGGCCAGCTCCATCGCGACGGCGGCCTGCGCGGCGAACCCCCGCAGCGGCTCGGTCTCCTTCTCGGTGAACACCGTCCGGCCCGCTTCGCGCACCAGCAGGACCATCCCCCGTACGCCCTCGCCCGTCCCGATGGGCACGGCGATCGCCGGGCCCATGCCGGTGAACCGCGGCGGACCGGAACCGGCCCGCTCCTCGGCCGAGATGTCGGCGCTCGCGACCGCCTCGGCCCGGGCGAACGCCCGCCCGATCAGCCCCTCCTCCACCGGCAGCACCAGCCCGCGGTGCGCCTGCGCCCCTTCGCCGAGGGCCAGTTCGACGGTGAGCGAGTCGGTGTTCTCCACGGGGACCGCGACGACGGCCAGGGTCGCCGAGGTGATCTCCCGGGCCCGCTCGGCGATCAGGCCGAGGATCTCGCCGCGGTCGCTGCCGGACATCAGGCGGTGGGTGATCTCCGCGCTCGCCTGCAGCCAGCGCTCGCGCAGCCGCGACTCCTCGTACAGCCGGGCGTTGTCGATCGCCACGCCGGCCGCCACGGCCAGCGTCGACAGGACCGACTCGTCCTCCTCGTCGAACTGCTCCCCGTCCCGCTTCTCGGTCAGGTAGAGATGGCCGAAGACCTGCTCGCGCACCCTGATCGGGACGCCGAGGAAGGTCTCCATCGGCGGGTGGTGGGGCGGGAAACCGTAGGAGGACGGGTGCTCGCAGAGCCGCGCCAGGCGTAACGGCTCCGGATGGCGGATGAGCTCGCCGAGGATGCCGTGCCCCTCCGGGTAGGGGCCGATCTCGGCGATCTGCTCCTCACCGACCCCGATGGTGTGGAAGGCCGACAGCCGCTTGCCGTCCGGCCCGATCACGCCCAGGGCCGCGTACCGCGCGTCCACCAGGACGGCCGCGGCCTCCACGATGCTGTGCAGGGCCTGTTCCAGGTGCAGTTCCCGGCCGACGGAGAGCACGGCCTCCAGCAGGCTGTGCACCCGGTCGCGGGTGCCGCGGGCGGCGTCCAGCCTGGCCTGCAACTCCTCCAGCAGCTCGTCCAGCCGCAGCTGCGGCAGCCGTACACGGGCCTGTCGGGACCCCTCGGAGCTTCCCACCGGTGATCCTCCAGGTCCCCTCGACGCACCGCCGCCCGGCCGTTGCGGCCGGGTGCCACGGTATCGGTCCGGTGCGGATCCGGTGGAGGAGCGGTGCGGGAGGGGACGTGGCGCGGGCAGCCCGTTCAGCGCCCCGCGTCCCGCTGGTCGTCGTGCCCGTGCCCTTCGTACCTGCGTCTGTCCTCGACCTGGGTGGCGATGACGGCGGCCTGGATGCGCCGTTCGACACCGAGCTTGGCGAGCAGCCGGGAGATGTGGTTCTTCACCGTCTTCTCGGCGAGGTACAGCCGCTGGCCGATCTGCCGGTTGGTCAGCCCCTCGCCGATCAGCGCCAGGATCTCGCGCTCGCGGACGGTCAGGCCGGGCAGCGCGTCCGGCTCCTCCTTCGGCCGCTCGCCCTCCCGCAGGCGGGCCATCAGCCGGGCGGTGGCGCTCGGGTCGAGCAGGGACCGGCCAGCGGCCACCGTACGCACCGCGGACACCAGGTCCGAACCCTGGATCTGCTTGAGGACGTAGCCGGAGGCCCCGGCCATGATGGAGTCGAGCAGGGCCTCCTCGTCGTCGAACGAGGTCAGCATCAGACACGCCAGCTCCGGCAGGCGGGAGCGCAGTTCGCGGCAGACGGTGACGCCGTCGCCGTCGGGCAGGCGCACGTCGAGGACCGCCACCTGCGGCCGCAGGGCGGGCACGCGCGCCAGGGCCTGGGCGACGGTGGCGGCCTCGCCGACCACGGTGATGTCCGGCTCGTCGTCGAGCAGGTCGTGCACACCGCGCCGGACGACCTCGTGGTCGTCCAGCAGGAAGACCCGGATCGGGCCGTCGGCGCCGGGCCGTTCGCTGTCCGCCATCGGACGCTCCTTCCGCGCGCCGGACCCCACGTCCGCGCCCCGTGTGCCGGTCCCGTCGTGCACCGGCCTCGTCGTGTACCAGCTTCGCCGTGTACTGGCTTCGCCGTGTACTGGCTCTGTGGTGCACCGGCTCTGTGGTGCGCCGGTTTCCTCCGTTCCTGGATCTTTCCCGCCCGGGGGGCCGAACGGCCAGGGCCGGTCGGCCCTACTTCCCCACGGGACAGGCTCTCCACGCGCGTCACGCCGGCCGGTCTGCCGCCGGGAGGGCGTCCCCGCACGGACGGGGCCCAACGGCCCTAGCGTGCGGCGCCCGCGGCCGGTTCCAATGGCCCGACCGGCCACGCCCCGCGGCGTGCAACGCAACGCATCCGTACGGAAGTCCGCCATGGTTCCCCACAGCACCGAGCCGGTCCCCTCCGGACCCCGTCAGAGCATCGCGCTCGGCAGTGACGAGGCCCTGCGGCTGCTGGGCAGCGTGTCCCTGGGCCGGATCGTCTTCACCCGGTACGCACTGCCGACCGTCCGCCCCGTCAACCACGTGCTCGACGGCGGGGACATCGTCATCCGCACCCACGAGGGGGCGGCGCTGACCTCGCGCGCGGGGCGGACCGACGGCCCGGGGGTGGTCGTCGCCTACCAGGCCGACGCCATCGACGGGATCACGCACCTGGGCTGGAGCGTGGTGGTCACCGGCTGGGCCCGGCTGGTGACCGACCCGCGCGAACTCGCCCGCTACCGGCGCCTGTTGCACCCCTGGGCGGAGCAGTGGGCCATGGACTACGCGGTCCGCATCCGCCCCGACCTGGTCACCGGCATCCGCCTCACGGCGGCCGGACCCGGCGGGGGCGGGGACCCCGGCTGAACAAGGGGTTCCGCGCATGGGCCGGGGGTCCCGGGCCCGGGGGCCGTGCGGCCCATGGTCCGGGCCGSGGCCCGGGCGGACGCTGGACGCGGCAGGACCGTATGCACACCTGGAGGCACGTCATGAACGATTCCGTCACGTCGAGCATGGTGCGGGCGCTGCCCGCCCCGCACCGGCAGCAGTTGATGGACCTCGCGCGCGAGGTGTCCTTCGAGCCGGGCGCGCGTCTCTTCGAGGAGGGCGGGCGCGCCGACCGGTTCTGGATCGTGCGCACCGGCACGGTCGCCCTCGACATGCGGGTGCCCGGCCGGCGGGCGGCGGTCATCGAGACGCTGGGACACAACCAGCTCGTCGGCTGGTCCTGGCTGTTCGCCCCGCACTCCTGGCACCTGGGCGCCGAGGCGACGAGCCCCGTCCGGGCCTACGTGTTCGACGCGGCGGACGTACGCGCCCTGTGCGGGAGCGATCCGGCGTTCGGGATGGCGCTGGCGCAGTGGGTCGGTGACGTGCTCGCGCACCGCCTGCGCTCGGCCCGCACCCGGCTGCTGGACCTGTACGCCCCCTACGGCAGCGGCAGCCTGCTGTAGCGGCGGCCACGGCACGCGGCCGTGGCGCTCCCGGCGTGCGCGACCCCCGCACCGGTCAGTACGGTGCTGTCCTGGTGTCCGGTGTCCGACCCGGCGGGMGGAGGCGGCATGGCCGACAAGAAGGCGGCGACCCTGCCGCGCAAACCGTACGAGCGCGAGCTGCTGCGCCTGCAGACGGAGTTGGTGAAGCTCCAGGAGTGGGTGCGCGCGGAGGGCGCCCGGCTCGTCGTCGTCTTCGAGGGGCGCGACGCGGCGGGCAAGGGCGGCACCATCAAACGGGTCGCCGAGCACCTCAACCCGCGGGTCGCCCGGATAGCGGCCCTGCCCAAACCCACCGAACGCCAGCGCACCCAGTGGTACTTCCAGCGCTACGCCGAGCACCTGCCCGCGGCCGGCGAGATCGTGCTGTTCGACCGCAGCTGGTACAACCGGGCCGGCGTCGAGCACGTCATGGGCTTCTGCACGCAGGAGGAGTACCGGCGCTTCCTGCGTCAGTGCCCGGTCTTCGAGCGGATGCTGGTGGAGGACGGGATCGTGCTGCGCAAGTACTGGTTCTCGGTGAGCGACGCCGTGCAGCAGGAGCGGTTCCGGCGCCGGCTCGACGATCCGGTACGGCGGTGGAAGCTGTCGCCGATGGACCTGGAGTCGGTCACCCACTGGGAGGCGTACTCACGGGCCAAGGACGAGATGATGGTCCACACGGACATCCCCGAGGCACCGTGGTTCGTCGTGGAGAGCGACGACAAGCGGCGGGCCCGCCTCAACATGATCGCCCACCTGCTGGGGTCGCTGCCCTACCACGACGTACCGCCGCCCGTGCTGGAGCTGCCGGCGCGCCCGCCGTCGACCGGGTACCAGCGGCCGCCGCGTGATCTGCAGACCTACGTGCCCGACCACGCGGCGAGCCTCTGAGCGCCGGGCCTGCCGGGCGGCCCCGGCCCGCGCCGGGGGACGGCCCGGCACCGGTCAGTGTCCGCCGGGTCCGGGCCCCTCGGGGGCGCCGGAGTCGGCCGCCGCCGTGCCGCCCTCGTCGCCGAGGGCGAAGACGCTCTCGCGCAGCGCCCTGATGACCCCGTCCAGCTCGGCCACGCCGTGCAGCAGCCGCCGCTGCGCGGGCCCCTCGCCGATCATCGCGGCCGTGGCGTGCAGGTCCAGCCCCGCTTCGAAGATCCTGCGCACCACGCTCTCGCCGAGATCGGCGGCGATACGGTCCCGCTCCCGGGCCAGCGACAGCTCACGCACCTCGGCCTGCAGCGCCGCGTTGGCGACGAGCGAGGTGCGGACACGGTCCCGCAGACCATGGGCGGCCACGGCGATCAGCCCGCCGACGGCGCTCCAGAGCAGCACGCGTCTGAGGACCACGTCACCGGGTGTGGACTGGACGAGGGACGACACCAGTTGGACGGCCACCACCGCCACCACCACGCAGGCCGACTCCCACCGGCGGTGGAAGAGCACCGACCAGATCAGTGGGACCAGCAGGACGAGTCCCACCCCGGAGGTCACGCCCGACGCCAGGATCAGCTCCAGCACCGAGGCGGTGTGCACCAGCGGCACCAGGACCGGGGTCCACGCCGGCAGCCGCCGCCACGGCAGGAGGAAGGCTCCCGCGCACACGAACAGCAGGGCGATGCTGGCGACGTACTCCGGCCAGGAGTACACGTCGCCGTCCGGCACCAGGATGCTGAGCGTGGCCACCACGGCGACCAGCCCGAACGGCGCGACCCTCGGCACCAGGCCGGGGCGGCGGAACTGCCACCCCGTGGTGTCCCCGTCGGTGTCGGTCAGTGCCTGCCAGTGTTCGGTTGACTTCTCCACAGCACACCCCCGTCGGCCGGAGCGCTCGAAGGCCCCGCCGTGAGGCATGTGCGACCGTGCGCATCATATTGACGCACGCGCCCGACATACAGGGAAGATGCACGCAAAACAGCGACAGGACCGTACGGGATCCGCTAGTGGTCCCCGTGGGGCTCACGGTGCCCGGACCGGGCCTCGCCGCCGCCACGGCGACGGGTGCGGCGGCACGGCGGACGCGGCGGCCCGTGGCGGGCCGCCGCGTCCCGTGCGGTCACCTCAGCCAGGCGTGGTCGCGGACGACGGGCAGTCGTCCCCAGACCCGGCCCAGGCCCCAGGCGGCTCCGGCGCCCAGGGCCGCGAGCGCGACGAGGGCCGCGGCGTAGACGACGTGGTAGTCGACGAACGGATTCGTCGACATGCTGGGCGTGCCGTCGGACAGGTGCTGGGCGGGCGGCCATTCGGCGACCCACATCAGCGCCATCATGGCGGTCCCGGCCACCGCCGCCGGGCGCAGCGCGACGCCGGCCGTGACCGCGACGCCGACGCCCAGCAGCCCGAGCATGAACAGCCAGTCGGCCCAGCCGGCCCCGGCCCAGTCGTGGAACGTGGACTCCATCGGCCCGACCGCCACACCGCTGAGGAACCCCTTGGTGGGCGAGCCGCCGTCGATCCAGCCCTTGCCGGACGGCGTCGCGTAACCGAGGCCGAACGTCTTGTCCAGGAAGGCCCACAGGAAGACGAACCCGGTGAGCAGGCGCAGCGCCGCGAGGGCGACCGCGCGCCCGGGACGCGTGCCGTCCGGGACCGGCGCCGCGTCCCGGGAGGAGGGAGGTGCCGGACTCCGGTGAGCGGGCTCGTGCACGGCCATGACGGGGGTCCCTTCGTACTGGTCCGGTCGGTCTCTGTCACCTCCCACTCTCGTGGCGCGGGCCGCCCGGCACCGGATGCCGAAGGTCCGCAGCCGTGGGGCTGAACGGCCCCACGGGCAGGGCCTGTCGGGGACACCCGCGGCGCGCCCCCGCGCCGGGACGGACGGCCGGTCCCGGCACCGCCCCCGAGCGCAGGGCGGAAACTCCTGAAATGCACACTTTCGTGAACCGCCATAGCCTGGCAGATATCGCTGGAGCGGTCGATGGCCGGCAAGGCCGGCGGAGGGTGAGCTTCCATGGCTGAGCAGCGCATTCGGTCCGGTCTGGTCGGCGAGTTGTCGGCCGAGTTCGCGGGCACGCTGATCCTGATTCTCTTCGGCTGCGGCGTGGTGGCGCAGGTGTCCGCGGGCGGTGCCCTGACGGACCCGGCGGGCGGCCTCGGCGACCACGACAGCATCGCCTGGGCGTGGGGCCTGGGCGTCACGCTGGGCGTCTACGTGGCGGCGCGGCTGAGCGGCGCCCACCTCAACCCCGCGGTGACCGTCGCGCTCGCCGCGTTCAAGGGGTTCCCGTGGCGCAAGGTGGCCCCGTACGCGCTGGCGCAGACGGCCGGCGCCTTCGTGGCCGCGCTCCTCGTGCGCTGGAACTACAGCGAGGCGCTGGCGAAGGCCGACCCGGGACACACCATCAAGACCCAGGGCGTGTTCTCCACGCTGCCGGGCAACGGCAATCCCGCCCTCCCGGTCCACGAATGGGGCGCCTTCCGCGACCAGGTCATCGGCACGGCCATCCTGCTCCTGCTGATCCTGGCCGTCACGGACCTGCTGAACACACCGCCGGGCGCGAACCTGGGGCCGTTCATCACCGGTCTGATCGTCGTCGCCATCGGCATGGCCTGGGGGACGAACGCGGGGTACGCCATCAACCCGGCCCGTGACTTCGGACCGCGCCTGGCCAGCTTCTTCACCGGCTACGGCGGGGCGTGGCGGGACCAGTACGGGAACCTCTACTTCTGGGTGCCCATCATCGCCCCGCTGATCGGCGGCCTGCTCGGCGCGGGCCTGTACAAGGTGTTCATCGGACGCTACCTGCCGTCCGGGGAGACCGAACCGCCGGGACGCATCCCGGCATCGAAGGACTGACCCGGGACACGACAAGGCACGCAGCGACCACGACGGCCGGAGGCGGCGACCCATGGCGGACTACATCGGCGCGGTGGACCAGGGCACCACCAGCACCCGTTTCATGATCTTCGACCACACCGGCAACGAGGTGGCGAAGCACCAGCTGGAGCACGCCCAGATCCTGCCGCGCTCCGGCTGGGTGGAGCACGACCCGGTGGAGATCTGGGAGCGCACCAACTCGGTGATGCAGAACGCCCTGCGCTACGGCGGTCTGTCGGGCACCGACCTGCACGCGATCGGCATCACCAACCAGCGCGAGACCACGGTCGTCTGGGATCCGCGCGACGGCCGCCCGTACTACAACGCCATCGTGTGGCAGGACACCCGTACGGACGCGATCGCCGCGGCCCTGGAGCGCTCGGGCCGGGGTGACGTCATCCGCCGCAAGGCCGGGCTGCCGCCGGCCACGTACTTCTCCGGGGGCAAGATCCAGTGGATCCTGGAGAACGTCGACGGGGTGCGCGAGGCGGCGGAGCAGGGGCATGCGCTGTTCGGCAACACGGACGCCTGGGTGCTGTGGAACCTCACCGGCGGCCCCGACGGCGGCATCCACGCCACGGACGTGACCAACGCCAGCCGCACCATGCTGATGGACCTGGAGACCCTCGACTGGGACGAGGAGCTGCTGGGCTTCTTCGGCATCCCGCGGGCCATGCTGCCGGCCATCCACCCCTCGTCGCACGCCCAGGCGTACGGCGTCACCCGCAGCTCCCGGCCGCTGCGCGCGGCCGTCCCCATCGGCGGCGTGCTGGGCGACCAGCAGGCGGCGACGGTCGGGCAGGTCTGCTTCTCGCCCGGGGAGGCGAAGAACACCTACGGCACGGGCAACTTCCTGGTGCTCAACACCGGTACGGAGCTGGTGCGTTCGCAGCACGGTCTGCTCACGACGGTGGCGTACCGGTTCGGTGACGAGCCCGTGGTGTACGCGCTGGAGGGGTCGATCGCGGTGACGGGCTCGGCCGTGCAGTGGCTGCGCGACCAGATGAAGGTCATCAAGACCGCCGCCGAGAGCGAGGAACTGGCCCGTACCGTCGAGGACAACGGCGGCATGTACTTCGTGCCCGCCTTCTCCGGGCTGTTCGCACCGTACTGGCGCTCCGACGCGCGCGGGGCGATCGTCGGGCTCGCCCGCTACAACGACAACGCGCACCTGGCGCGGGCGACCCTGGAGGCCATCTGCTACCAGAGCCGCGACGTGGTGGAGGCCATGGAGCAGGACTCCGGGGTCCACCTCGACGTGCTCAAGGTCGACGGCGGGGTCACCGCCAACGACCTCTGCATGCAGATCCAGGCCGACGTCCTGAACGTCCCCGTGAGCCGTCCCGTGGTCGCCGAGACGACCGCGCTCGGCGCCGCCTACGCGGCGGGGCTGGCCACCGGCTTCTGGCAGGACACCGACGAACTGCGCACGCACTGGCAGGAGTCGAAGCGCTGGGAACCCGCCTGGTCCGACGAGCAGCGCGCGGAGGGCTACGCCGGCTGGAAGAGGGCCGTGGAGCGCACGCTGGAGTGGGTCCAGGTGCCGTAGCCTCCCGGCCGGCCGCTCCCCGGCGGGACCCGGGAGCGGCCGGACCAGGTCCGGATCAGGTCAGGTCAGGTCAGGTCAGGACCGGGCCAGCGCCCGGGTCCAGTGGCCGGTGATCTGGCGGCGCAGCAGTTCCGTGTCGACGCGCGCGGGATCCACCAGCCGCTGCAGGCCGATGCCGCACAGCTGCGCCACGAGGGCGATCGCGGTCAGCCGGGGGTTCACGTCGGCGCGGATCGTGCCGTCGGCGATCCCGGCGGTGAGGTCCTCGCACAGGTCGTCGTGGAACGCCTTGTCACGGCGGCGGAAGAGCTCGGTCAGCTCGGGCGTCGTCGCTGCCTCGGTCCACAGGGTCAGGAAGACCCTGTTCAGCGCCCCCATGCGGCCCAGCTCCCCGACGTAGCCGTCGATCAGGCGCAGGAGGCGGTCGAGGCCGGGGGGCAGGCCGTCGAGGCCGGGGACGAATCCGGCCTGGGCCGTCTGCGCCAGGCGTTCGACCAGGGCCTGCTTCGAGCCGAAGTAGTGGGTCACGAGCCCGCGGCTGTAGCCGGCCCGCTCCCCCACCCGGGCCAGCGTCAGCGCACTCACCCCCTGCTCGTCGACCAGTTCGACGGCGGCCCCGAGCAGCGCCGCCTCGGCCTCTTCGCGGCGCTGCTTCTGCGTACGGCGGGTGACGGTGGTCATGGACGGAACCGTACAACAAACTTGTCATACGGCCAACAAGTGAAGCAGAATGGCGGCGCCAGCGACGCGATCGCCGGGTTCCCCTCCGGGCGGACCCCGACGCGTGCAGACGCGCCCCCGGGGCGTGTCGCGGACCGGACGGAAGGCAGGCGCGGATGCGACCCCCTCGATGTGCGCCCCGATCGGACGCCCGGGCCAACCGCGCCCGCATCGTCGAGGCCGGACGGTCCGTCTTCGACGGCGACCGCTCCGCGGGTCTGCAGGCCGTCGCGAAGGCGGCCGGCGTCGGCCAGGGGACGCTGTACCGGCACTTCCCCGACCGCGAGGCCCTGCTCCTGGCCGTCTACGAGGAGGAGGTGGCGGCGCTCGCCGCCGACGCCGCGCACCTGCTGTCCGGGCACGGGCCGCTGGAGGCGCTGCGGCTCTGGTTCGAGCGCCTCGCCGCACACGCGCACGGCACGTACGGAGCGTCCCTGGCGGTGGCCGCCGCCACCTCCTCCTCGTAGACGGCCAGGAGCAGGGCCTCGCGGTCGGGGGAGTGCCGGTACAGCGTCCCCTGGCCGACGCCGGCCGCCTTCGCGACGGCCTGCAGACCCGC
>NZ_VDFC01000046.1:0-16470 GCF_008369065.1 Streptomyces apricus
CCGCCCGCCCGGTCCGCACCCTCTGAGAGCCCCCGCCATGGCCACCGGACACACCGACCCGCAGCGCCGCGAACGCATCCTCGCGGCGACCCTCGACCTCATCGCCGACGAGGGGCTCGCCCATGTCTCCCACCGCAAGATCGCCGCGCGCGCCGGTGTCCCGCTGGGGTCGATGACGTACCACTTCAGCGGCATGGACGAGCTGCTCCGGGAGGCGTTCAGGCGCTTCGCCGACCACATCGTCGCCGTCTTCGACGCCCACCTCTCCGCCCCGGCCGACCGCGACGCGGCCCGCGAGGCGGTGGCGGACCTCGTCCACGCCCTGTCCGAGGGGAGCCAGCGGGACCTGGTCCTCACCCAGGAGCTGTACATCCTGGCCGCCCGCCGGCCCGCCTACCGGGAGCTGACCCACGAGTGGATGGGCCGCAGCCGCGTCCACCTGGAGAAGCACTTCGACCCGGACACGGCCCGCCAGCTCGACGCACTCATCGAGGGACTGACCCTGCACCGCGCCCTGGACAACGACCCGCACGACCGCGCCCTGACCCTGGAGGCCGTCACCCGGATCACCACCGGGCGCGCGTAGCGGATCGATCAGGAATCGAGAAGCGCGCACCCGCACCCCGCAACTAGCGTGGCTGCCACGGACGTACGCGCGACCCTGATGGAGACACGATGAGGATGGCCCCGACGGGCGGGCAGCCGCCCGCGCCGCACGCCGCCGACAGCCACGACCTGATCCGTGTGCACGGCGCGCGCGAGAACAACCTCAAGAACGTCAGCATCGAGATCCCCAAGCGCCGTCTGACGGTCTTCACCGGTGTCTCCGGCTCGGGCAAGAGCTCCCTCGTGTTCGACACGATCGCCGCGGAGTCGCAGCGGATGATCAACGAGACGTACAGCGCCTTCGTGCAGGGGTTCATGCCGACGCAGGCACGGCCCGACGTCGACGTGCTCGACGGACTGACGACAGCGATCATCGTCGACCAGCAGCGCCTGGGCGCCGACCCGCGCTCCACGGTCGGGACCGTCACGGACGTCAACGCGATGCTGCGCATCCTCTTCAGCCGGCTCGCGCACCCGCACGTCGGCCCGCCCGGCGCGTACTCCTTCAACGTGGCCTCGGTGTCGGCCAGCGGCGGTTTCCGGGTCGACCGCGGCGCCGGGAGGACGAAGACGGAGAAGGTGACCTTCAGCCGTACCGGCGGCATGTGCACGCACTGCGAGGGGCGCGGTTCGGTCTCCGACATCGACCTCACCCAGCTCTTCGACGACACCAAGTCCATCGCCGGGGGCGCCTTCACCATCCCCGGCTGGAAGGCGGACAACGTCTGGACCGTGGGCGTCTACGCCGAGTCCGGCTTCTTCGACCCGCACAAGCCGATCCGCGACTTCACCGAGCAGGAGATGCGGGACCTCCTGCACGGCGAGCCCACCAGGGTGAAGGTCAACGGCGTCAACCTCACCTACGAAGGCCTGATCCCCAAGATCCAGAAGTCGTTCCTGTCCAAGGACAAGGAGGCGATGCAGCCGCACATCCGCGCCTTCGTGGAGCGGGCGGTCACCTTCACCGCCTGTCCGGAGTGCGAGGGCACCCGCCTCAGCGCCGCCGTCCGCGCGTCGCGGATCGGCGAGCTCAGCATCGCCGACGCCTGCGCGATGGAGATCCGCGACCTCGCCGAGTGGGTGCGCGCACTCGACGAACCGTCCGTGGCGCCGCTGCTCACCGCGTTGCGGCAGACCCTCGACTCGTTCGTGGAGATCGGCCTCGGCTACCTCTCCCTGGAGCGGCCCTCGGGCACGCTGTCGGGCGGCGAGGCGCAGCGCGTCAAGATGATCCGCCACCTCGGCTCCTCGCTCACCGACGTCACGTACGTCTTCGACGAGCCCACCATCGGCCTGCACCCGCACGACATCCGGCGGATGAACGACCTGCTCCTGCGGCTGCGGGACAAGGGCAACACGGTGCTCGTCGTGGAGCACAAGCCGGAGACCATCGCGATCGCCGACCACGTCGTCGACCTCGGCCCCGGCGCCGGCACGGCGGGCGGCACCGTCTGCTTCGAGGGCACCGTCGAAGGGCTGCGGGCGGGCGGCACGCTCACCGGCCGCCACCTGGACGACCGGGCCGCCGTCAAGGACTCGGTGCGCACCCCCACCGGGGCGCTGGAGATCCGCGGTGCGAACACCCACAACCTGCGCGACGTCGACGTCGACATCCCGCTCGGGGTGCTCTGCGTGGTCACCGGAGTCGCGGGCTCGGGCAAGAGCTCGCTCCTGCACGGGTCGCTCCGCTCCGGCGAAGGCGTGGTCCCGGTCGACCAGGCGCCGATCCGCGGCTCGCGCCGCAGCAACCCGGCGACGTACACCGGACTGCTCGACCCGATCCGCAAGGCCTTCGCGAAGGCCAACGGCGTCAAGCCGGCGCTGTTCAGCGCCAATTCCGAGGGCGCCTGCCCGAACTGCAACGGCGCCGGGGTCGTCTACACCGACCTCGGGATGATGGCCGGCATCTCCACCACCTGCGAGGAGTGCGAGGGCAGGCGGTACGACGCCTCGGTCCTCGAACACCGCTTCGGCGGCCGGGACATCAGCGAGGTGCTCGCGATGCCGGTGTCCGAGGCGCGGGAGTTCTTCGGCGCGGGTGACGCGCGCACACCGGCCGCCCACAGGATCCTGACCCGGCTCGCCGACGTCGGGCTCGGCTATCTCACCCTGGGGCAGCCGCTCACCACCCTGTCCGGCGGCGAACGGCAGCGGCTCAAGCTGGCAACGCACATGGCGGAGGAGGGCGGCGTCTACGTCCTCGACGAACCGACCACCGGCCTCCACCTGGCCGACGTCGAACAGCTCCTCGGCCTGCTCGACCGGCTCGTCGACTCCGGCAAGTCGGTCGTCGTCATCGAGCACCACCAGGCCGTGATGGCCCACGCCGACTGGATCGTCGACCTCGGCCCCGGCGCCGGACACGACGGCGGCCGGGTGGTCTTCGAGGGTACCCCCGCCGAACTGGTGAAGGCACGCACGACCCTCACCGGCGAACACCTGGCGGAGTACGTGGGCGCCTGACCCGGCCCCTCCGGCGATCCGTGTCCGTGCGGGGCACGGATCGCCGTCCGCGAAACCGATGAGCACGGATCACGGACGCGACAGACTCGGATCATGACCACAACGGATCCCAAGGACGACCTCCGCTTCTACCTGCAGAAGGCCCGTGACGCCCTGCTGTGGAAGCTCGACGGGCTCTCGGAGTACGACGTCCGCCGCCCGCTGACACCCACCGGCACGAACCTCCTGGGTCTGGTGAAACACGCGGCCGGGGTGGAGCTCGGCTACCTCGGCGACACCTTCGGCCGGCCGTTCGGCGAGCACCTGCCCTGGCTCGCGGAGGACGCCGGGGCCAACGCGGACATGTGGGCCACCACCGACGAGTCGCGCGAGCAGATCGTCGGGCTCTACCGGCGGGCCTGGGCGCATGCGGACGCCACGATCGGCGCCCTGGCGCTGGACACCGTCGGCACCGTGCCCTGGTGGCCGAGCGGCCGCAACGAGGTGACCCTGCACCACGCGGTCACCCGCGTCGTCGCCGACACGCACCGCCACGCCGGGCACGCCGACATCCTCCGGGAACTCCTGGACGGCGCCGTCGGGATGAACCAGGGCAACGACGCCCTTCCACCGGGCGACGCCGAGTGGTGGGAGAACCACCGGAGCCTGATCGAGCGCGCGGCACGGGAGGCCGGCGGTGACCTGTGACCGCGGTCGGAGCGGGGGTCAGTCGGCGGCCCGCTTCGGTACGGGCGTGTCCTCGCGCAGGCCCCATGGCGAGCCGTACTCCGTGAGCAGGTCGAGGAACGGGCGGGGTGGCAGTGCCTCGGGGCCGAGGACCCCGCTGCCGTGCCACGCCCCCGACGCGAGGAGTTCCAGGGCGATCACCGGGTTGACCGCGGTCTGCCAGACCACGGCCTGGGAGCCGTACTCCCGCATCGACCACTGGTTGTCGACCACGTGGTGGAGGTAGACCTCGCGGGGCCGGCCGTCCTTGGTGCCCCTGACCCACGTACCCGCACACGTCCTGCCGTGCATGCGCTCCCCGAGGCCGGCCGGGTCGGGCAGACAGGCGGCGACCACGTCCCGCGGGGAGACCGCGACCGGGCCCGCGCCGCCGTGCACCGTGACCGGCGCGGTGCGGTCCAGGCCCAGCTTGTGCAGGGTCCGCAGGACGGCGATGAACTCCTCGCCCAGGCCGTACTTGAAGGTGACCCGCCCCGCCTTCAGCCACCGCGGGACCAGCAGCACCTCCTCGTGCTCGACGTTGACGCACTCCACCGGACCGATGCCGCCGGGGAAGTCGAAGACCTCCGGCTCGCTGAAGGGCGCCGTGGTGAACCAGCCGCGGTCCGCCTCGTAGACGACGGGCGGGTTGAGGCACTCCTCGATGGTCGTCCAGATGCTGAAGGACGGGGCGAAGTCGTACCCGTCCACCACCAGGTTCGCGCCGTCCCGGACGCCGATCTCCTCGATCGTGTCGAAGAGGACGTCGGCGGCGTAGCGGGCGAACACGTCCGACAGGCCCGGCTCCACGCCCATGCCGACCAGCGCGAGCCGGCCCGCCGCCTCCCACTCGGCGGCGCGGGCGAACTGGTCGTCGCCCAGTTTGACGCCGCACTCCTCGTAGGGGCGCGTCGGGTGCGGCCGGGACAGGGACATCGCCATGTCCAGGTAGTGGGTGCCCCGCGCGAGCGCCGCGTCGAACAGCGGCAGCACGAAACGGGGGTCGGTGGCGTTCAGCAGGACGTCGCACCGGTGCTCCGCCAGGGCTGCCCGCACCCCCGCCGGGTTCGAGGCGTCGAGCCGCACCGCGCAGAACCGCCCGCCGTGCTCCCCGAGCGCCGCGACGGCCGACTCCGCCCGGGCGGGGTCGTGGTCGGCTACGACCATGTGCTCCAGGAAGGGGCGCCGGGCCGCGATCCTGGTGATCGCGGTTCCGACGCCCCCTGCTCCGACCAAGAGGACCCGCATGCGGCGCACTCCTTCGTCCCGCCCGCCCCTTGGACGGGCTCCCGCCCGTTGAGTGGGCCAGGACGATAGCAGCCGTACCGCCCGGTCAGACCCCTGCCGCGGGTACGCGCTCCGGTCCGTCCTGCGGTGCGCCGGGGCGTGGGCCCGTGCGGCGGTCGAGTTCGATCGCCAGGGGCGCCGCGGTGAACATCGAGGAGTACGTGCCGACGACGATGCCGATGAGCAGGGCGAGCGCGAAGTCGGTCAGGGAGTCGCCGCCCAGCAGGGTCAGGGCGGCGAGGATGAACACGGCCCCCATACCGGTGTTGACGGTACGGGGCAGGGTCTGCAGGATCGCCGTGTTCGCGAGCCGCGCGAACGGGGTCCCGCGGTCGCCCGCCGACAGCTCCCTGATCCGGTCGAAGACGACCACGGAGTCGTTGACCGAGTAGCCGATCACCGTCAGCAGGGCCGCGAGGAAGACCCCGTCGACCGGTTTGCCCAGCCAGGCGAAGACACCGACGAGGATCACGGCGTCGTGCGCCAGCGCGGCGACCGCGGACACCCCGAAGACCCAGCGGAAGCGCACCGCCAGATACAGCAGTTGCGCGCCCAGCGCCGTGGCCAGGGCGACGAGCGCCCCGCGGCGCAACTCGTCCCCGAGGCTCGGGCCGATCAGCTCGTCGCGGACCTTCTCAGCGCCGCCCGCCAGGCCGTCGACCGTCTCGTCCACCTTCGCCGCCTCCGCGTCGGACAGGTCCCCGGTGCGCACGCTGAGGTCGCCGTCGCCGGACGTCTGCACGACCGCCCGGGGCAGCCCCGCGTCGGCGAGGGCCTCCCGGGCCCGGTCGGCGTCCACCGGCGCGGAGGCGGTGTACTCGATGAGCCGCCCGCCGGTGAACTCCACGCCGAAGTCCAGCCCCCGCACCGCGACACCCGACCCGGCGAGGACGAGCGCGACCGCCGKCCCGGCCAGCCAGGCGCGCCCCCGCCGCATCAGATCGGGGTCACGGCGGGTGAGCCGGTCGCGGACCCGCCCGGTGTCCGCGATGCCGGTGAGGTGGGGACGGCGCCGCACCGAGCGGCGGGCCACCGCGAGGTCGGCGAGGACACGGGTGACGACCAGGGCACTGAACATCGAGGCCAGCACCCCGATGCCCAGGGTCACGCCGAAGCCCTTGACGGGCCCGGACGCCAGGAGGAAGAGCAGCCCGGCGGCGATGAGGGTGGTGACGTTGGAGTCGGCGACGGCGCTGAAGGCGTTGCGGAACCCGGCGGTGAGGGCGGGGCGCACCCCCTTCCCGCGCACCCCCTTTCCGCGCGCCGCGTACTCCTCCCGAGCCCGCTCGAAGACGAGCACGTTGGCGTCGACGGCCATGCCGATCGCCAGGACGAACCCGGCGAGCCCCGGCAGGGTGAGGGTGGCGCCGAGTGCGGCCAGGGCCGCGTAGGAGACGACCCCGTAACAGACCAGGGCCACGGCGGCCAGGGCGCCCAGGAGCCGGTAGACGGCGATGACGAACAGCGAGGTCAGCGCGGTGCCGATGACGGCGGCCCGGGCGGAGGCCTCGATGGCCGCGGCGCCCAGGGTCGGGCCGACGGTGCGCTGCTCCACGGTCTCGACCGGCACCGGCAGGGCGCCGCCGTTGACGAGCAGGCCCAGCTCGCGCGCCTCCTCCCGGTCGAACGAGCCGGTGATCCGGGTGGATCCGCCGGTGATCCCCGTACGGCAGCCGACGGACCCGTCGACCTGCGGCGAGGAGATGACCTCGTCGTCCAGGACGATGGCGACACGGCGGGCCGGATCGCCGGCCGGGTGGCAGGCGGCCTCGCCCGTCAGCCGCGCCCAGGCGCCGTCGCCCGCGCCCTCGAACTCGATGCCTACGAACCAGCCGGCGCCGCCCTGCTGGTCGATGCGCGCCTCGGCGCTCCCGACGTCCGCGCCGGTGAGCGCCGACGGGCCCAGCCGCACGGGGAGCCCGGACTCGTCGTCGAGCACGCGCTCGCCCCGGCGTCCGGACCGCGGCTCGGACGGTACCTCCTGGGTGTCGGCCGTGCCGAGCACGGGGTGGAAGGAGAGCTGCGCGGTACGGCCGAGGACGCCGGCGGCCTCGCGCGGGTCCTGGACGCCGGGCAGCTCGACGACGATCCGGTGGTCCCCGGAACGGGCGATGGTGGGTTCGGCGACGCCGAGCGCGTCGATGCGCCGGCGCAGTACCTCCAGGGTGCGGTCGGTGGCCTCGGAGTCGGCCTCGGCGGTGGGTGAGTCGCGGGTCTCCAGGACGATCTGGGTGCCGCCGCGCAGGTCGAGTCCGAGACGGACGGGCACGGTGGCGGTGATGTAGAGGGACAGGGCGAGTACGGCCAGGGCGAGAAACGCCCGCACGCGAAGGGCGCGCGTCAAGGATGCCTCCAACAGGCGTACCGCAGTCGCGTGTCGCGGCCGCGGTGGGGATCGACGGGGTGGCGTCAGATACCGGTGGGAGGCGGCGGGCCGCGCCCGCTGTGCTGCGCGCAGTGCCGCAGGCGCAGACTCCTCCCGCGCCCGCCTCCCCCGCACCGGCGACGCTCGTGTCGCCGGACGCGCCCACGCGGATCGGCGCCGTGCCGCCCGGCGCCCCGGGGCCGGCCCAGGCGACCGCCGTGCAGACCCGGTACGTGGCGTCCTCGCCGCAGACCGGGGCGCCCGCCGCGCCCGCGCGCGGCACGGGACCGGCCTGGCTGCGGCGCAAGCCGCTCATCGCCACCGGCGCCGCGGCCGCCGTCGCCGTCGCCGCGGTGGTGGCCACGGCGGTCGCCATGGACGGTTCAGGATCGGGCTCCGAGGCCAAGGGCCCGCGGTCGTCCGTGAGCCGCGACGCCTCCGACCCGGGCGCCGGCAAGGAGCCGGCGGCGGACGGAAGCCTGCCGCAGTCGCTGACGGTCAAGGCCCCGCGGACGCTGGAGGCGGGCCAGTCCCTCGAAGCCGCCCACGTGAAGCTGGTCATGCAGGAGGACGGGAACCTCGTCGCCCGGGACGAGAAGGACGAGCAGGTCTGGGAGGCCGGCACCTCCGGCGGGGGCCGGAAGGCGGTGTTCCAGGAGGACGGCAACCTGGTCGTCCAGGACGCCGAGGGCAAGACGGTGTGGACCACGCACACCTCGTCCCAGCAGGGCGGGGCCGTCCTCGAACTGCGCGCCGACGGTGTCGTCGCCGTGGTCCGGGACGGCAAGGACATCTTCCGGACCACTCCGGACCCCGCCCTCCCGCAGACGCTCACGGTCCAGCCGCGGCGGACCCTGCAGGTCAACGAGTTCGTGCAGGCCGCTCATGTGAAGCTGCTCATGCAGGAGGACGGCAACCTCGTCGCCTACGACGAGAAGAACCAGCCCACCTGGGCGTCCGACACCTCCGGCGAGAACTACAAGGCGGTGTTCCAGGAGGACGGCAACCTCGTCGTCTACACCCCCGACGACAAGCCGGTGTGGGCCACCGACACGGGATACCCGGAAGGAGGCGCCGTCCTGGAACTGCGTGCGGACGGCGCCTTCTCCATCACGAAGGACGGCCAGGAGCTCTACCTGAGCAGCAAGAAGTCCTCCTGAGCGGCGGGACGCTCCCCCCCTCCCCGGCGGCGGGCGGTCAGCGCTCCGCGATCCGCAGGAACGTCACCGAGTGCGCCGGGAAGGTGTACGTGAACCTCCCCGCGACCCCCGAGAAGGTGGACGTCACCGGTGCGACCGCCGTGTCCGTCTCCGTGTTCACGGCGTCGGGCGCGGCGGCGAGGGTGGTCACCGCGGCCTTCGGGCCGACCTGCGCGCCGCCCAGGTCGACGGTCGTACGGGCGTCCGCCGCCTGGGCGTTGACCACCTTGAGGATCAGGTCGCCGGTCCGCGCGTCCCTGGTGACGACCTGCCGGAACGGCTCGGCCGGCTTGTCGTCGGTGAAGCGTCCCCACTCCTGGCCGTCGAGGTACAGGGTCACCTGCCGGCCGCGCACCTCGATGTCGATGTCGTAGGCGCGGCCCGTCTCGATCGACCCGGCCCGGGAGACCAGCGTCGACTTGCCGCCGTCCACGGCCTGTTCGACGGCGGACTGCGTGTTGTTCCAGCCGCCGAGGTTCCACCAGTAGTAGTTCCCGGTGTCCTTGACCCCGAAGGCGACGAGGAAGCCCTCCTTGCCCGCCTTCTTGGTGGCCTTCACGTGCAGGTCGTAGTCGTGCCAGGCCGGGTCGCCCGCGGAGACCATGGTGTTCTCGGCGGTCTCGTCGCCCTGGACGTACTGCCCGTCCCGGACGCTCCAGCTGCCGCCGCCCGTGTGGGTCCACCGTGAGGCGTCACCGGAGAAGTCGTCGGCGAGCAGCCGTGTGCCGTCCGCGCCGGTGACCTCCACGTCGTCGTACGCCGCGCTCGTCGCCCACGTCGACAGGCCCACCGCGCCCGTGATGGGCCCGCTCACCGACGGGGTGGCGGTCGCGCTCGACGGGACCACCCGGTCGCCGGTGTTGCGCATGAAGAGCTTCTGCACCTCGTAGTTGGCGGAGTTCCAGGAGGCTCGGTTGTTGAACCAGATCAGGTCCGGACGCCACTGCACGTAGTCCTCGTTGGCGAGCAGCGGCGCGTACGAGGCCAGCTTCACGACGTCGGCGTTGCGCTCCAGGCCGGTCATGAAGGCCGCTTCGGAGAGGGCGTTCTTGAAGGTGTTGCCCTGGGAGGCGTACTCGCCGAGGAAGACCTTCGGGCCGTTGCGGTCGTAGGTGTCGTAGCGGTCGTTGTTCTGCAGGAACCACTGCGGGCTGTTGTAGTAGTGCTCGTCGACCATGTCGACGTCCGCCTCCCGGTTGAGCCGCCAGGCGGTGTCGAACGTCGGACCGCTGTCGTCGGGGCCAGAGTTGGAGACGACGGTGATGTCCGGGTACCGCGCCGCGAGCGCCGCGCGGAACCGCTCGAAGCGCGCGAAGAACTCGTTCGGCAGGTTCTCCTCGTTGCCGACCGCGAGATGGGTGAGGCCGAAGGGCCTCGGGTGGCCCATCCTCGCCCGCTTCGCGCCCCACTCGCTGGTCACCGGCCCGTTGGCGAACTCGACGAGGTCCAGGGTGTCCTGGATGTGGCGCTCCAGCAGCGCCTCGTCGTCGACGGCCCGGTTCTGGCCGCAGCCGGTGACCAGGGCGGGCACCACGGGCAGCGGCATGGCGCCGACGTCCTCGGCGAACTGGAAGTACTCGTAGTAGCCGAGCCCGTAACTCTGGTTGTAGCCCCAGAAGTTGGCGTTCGTCGCGCGCTGTTCGACGGGGCCGACGGTGTCCTTCCACTGGTACGCGCGGGTGCGCTGCCAGCCGGACGCCTCGTCGTAGCCCTCCATGCTGCCGGTGTTGACCAGGCAGCCGCCCGGGAAGCGGACGAAGCCGGGGCGCAGGGCGGCGATCCTGCGCGCCAGGTCCTCGCGCAGGCCGTGGCCCTTGTAGGTGTCGCGCGGGATCAGCGAGACCATGTCGAGCGCGGCCGGGCGGTCCGCGGACACCGTGAGGCGGCCGTCGGTGCCGGTGCGGGCGGCGGTGAGGCGTGCCGTGTACTTCGCCCAGCCGCCGCGGGCGGTGACGCGGCGCGCCCGGGCCAGTTCGCCCCCGGCGTCCCCCAGGGCGACCGTCAGGGTGGCACCCGCTCCGGCGCGGGCCCACACGGAGAAGTCGTAGGCCTTGCCCTCCTCCACCGCGATCCCGGTGTTGTAGCCCGCGTTGGTGACGGAGGAGCCGCCGTCCAGGGCGAGGTAGGTGCGGTTGCGGGCGTTCAGCCGGCCGTCGTCGTCCAGGGTCTTCGCGCTGCCGTCGACGGTCCAGGCGGTGAGGGGCGTGTACGAGCGGTTGTCGGCCGTGGAGTACTCGAAGGACCGGTTCTGCACGAGCTCCGCGTACAGACCGCCGTCCGCGGCCCGGTTGATGTCCTCGAAGAAGACGCCGTACATCGTGTCGGCGATCTCCGGGCCCGCGGCCCCGGGGTCGACGGTGATCGCGTAGTCGGTCACCGCGCCCCCGGCGGCGTCCGCGGGGGCGGCGGCCACCGGGGCCGGGGCGAGGAAGGAGGCGGCCAGCAGGGCGCCGGCCAGGAGGGAGCGTCTGCGGCGCGTACGGACAGGGGACATGGATCCTCCGCGGCTCTGAGAGGGTGCGGCATGTTCGACATCTCGGACGCTGATCAATACTTCGAACGGCAAGATAGGGAGGAGGCAGGAGTGCGTCAATGGATCGGACGGGAGAGGCCGCGGTGGCGGAGGGGATGYCCGGATTCCGGCCGGTGGACGATGTACTGGCGTACCTGGCCGGGGGCTGGCGGGTACGGCGCTCGGTGCGGGACCTCGCGAGCGGGGCGGCGGGCACCTTCGAGGGGACGACGAGCTTCGAGCCGCCGGACGGCGACGGACCCGGCTCCGCCTGGGAGGGGCTGCTCCACCACGAGTCCGGCATGTTCGAGTGGCAGGGCGTGACCCGGCCCGCCGAGCGGACCCTGAGGTTCCTGCCGGGCGGCGGGGCGAGCCGGGCCGACGTGCGGTTCGCCGACGGCCGCCCCTTCCACGACCTGGACCTCGCCACCGGCCGGTACGTCGCCGACCATCCGTGCTCGGCGGACCTCTACCGGGGTGAGTTCACCGTGTTCGACGCGGACCGCTGGCGGACGGTGTGGCGGGTGGGCGGCCCGGCCAAGGACCTGGTCCTGACGACGGACTACACGCGTTCGTGGTGAGAGTCGAACCGCAGGTTCCAGCGGCCGGCGTGGCCGACGAGCGTGGCCGTCGACAGCGGGCGGACGTCCAGGTTCCAGTACGTCGACGGGTGCGCCCTGAGGGCGTGGACGAGGGCAGCGCGCACGACCGCGGGTTCGGCCACGGCGACGATCCTGACGCCGTCGTCGGCGGGGCGGGTGTCGAGCCAGCCGCCCACCCGCTGCACGAACTCCACCAGCGATTCGCCGCCGTGGGCCGTGGAGTACGGGTCGGCGAGCCAGGCGTCCACGGCCTCGGGCTCCCGGGCCATCGCCTCACCGAGGGTCAGTCCGCGCCAGCGGCCCATGTCGCAGTCCCGCAGGGCCGGCTGGGCCAGCGGCGTGAGCCCGAGCCCGTCCCCGGTGGCCCGGCTGCGCGGGGTCGGCGAGCAGTAGCGCAGCTCGGCCACCGCCAGCGGCACCAGGGCGTGGGCGGCGCGCTGCACCTCGCCCCAGCCCGCCTGGTCCAGCGGCCGGTCGTCGTCGAAGCGCTCGGCGAGCAGCGAGGAACCGCGGGCGGCGGCGATCAGCGTGACCCGAACAGGCATGCGGCGATCGTGGGCGCCGGGACCGCGCAGGTCAAGAGGTGATCGGCAGCGCTCACCGAATACTCACGGGACGGCCCGGCCCGCACCCTCAGGAGGCCGCGACCGCGCCGGTCTCGACACATGCCGTACGCAGTCTGCGAACCCCCTCGGTGATCTCCGCGGCGCCCGCGACCGCGGCGAAGCTGAGCCGCAGGTGGGCCGCCGGGGGCTCGGCGCTGAAGTAGGGGCGGCCGGGGGTGACGGCCACGCCCGCGCGCAGGGCGGCGGCGAGGAGGGCCTGCTCGTCGGTGCCGTCGGGCAGGCGCAGCCACAGTTGGTAGCCGCCGGCCGGGACGTGCGGCAGGGGCAGTTCGGGCAGGCGCAGCCGCAGCGCGGCGGTCATCGCCTCGCGGCGGGCGCGCAGTTCGCCCGAGACCGCCCGCAGGTGGCGGGGCCAGGCCGGCGAGCCGACGAGTTCCAGGGCCGCCTCCTGCAGGGGCCGCGGCACGAAGAAGGTGTCGACGACCTGGATCGCCCGCAGCCGTTCCAGGACGGGCCCGCGGGCGGCCAGCGCGCTCACCCGGAAGCTCGGCGAGGTGGCCTTGGTGAGCGAGCAGACGTGCACGACGACCCCGTCGGGGTCGTCCGCGGCCAGCGGCCTGGGCAGCGGGCCCGCGTCCTCGTGCACGAGCCGCCGCACGAAGTCGTCCTCGACGACGAAGGCGCCCGCCGCCCGGGCGATCCGCAGCACCTCGCCCCGCCGCTCCGGGGCGAGCACCGCGCCGGTCGGGTTCTGGAACAGCGGCTGGCAGACGAAGACCCGGGCGCCGGTGGCCGCGAACGCGTCGGCGAGCAGGTCCGGCTTCACCCCGTCCCGGTCCACCGGCACGGGTACGGGCCGCAGTCCGGCGGCGCGGGCGATCGCCAGCATGCCCGGATAGGTGGGCGACTCGACGAGGACCGGGGCGCCGGGCGGGGCCAGGGCGCGCAGTGCGGTGGTCAGCGCGGACTGGCCGCCCGCCGTGATCAGCACCTCGGCGGCGGTGACGGCGCCGCCGATGCCCCGCGCGAACCACTCGCGCAGCTCGGGCAGGCCCTCCGTGGGCGGCCTGCCCCAGGCGCCGGGGCGCCGGCCCGCCCGGGACAGCGCGGCGGCCATCGCCCGTTCCGGCTGGAGCGAGGGGTGCAGGTAGCCGCCGTTGAACTCGACCACCCCCGGTGGCGGCGCGGCCAGCGAGACCAGTACCCCGGAGGCGTCCACGGTGCGGGGGACGAGTTCGCTGGTGGCGTCCGCGCTGAGCGCGACCTCCTGCCAGGAGGTGTCCCCGGCGACGGGCCCGGCGGCGCGCGGCGCGGCGCGGAACGCCCCCGCGCCGGGCCGGGTGACCACCAGCCCCTCGGCGGAGAGCTGGGCGAGCGCCCGGGAGACGGTCACGGGGCTCACCCGGAACCGCTCCACGAGCGCCCGGCTGGACGGCAGCTTTCCACCGGAAGAGTAGCGGTCCAGCTCGCTCCGCAGGCTACTGACCAGATCACCGACGCTGCTACGCTCATGCATGAGAGCAGACGATAGCGCTATCGACTTCTGTGCGGTAGCGCTATCGTCTGCTCTCATGCATGAGCGTAGCAGCGTCGGTGATCTGGTCAGTAGCCTGCGGAGCGAGCTGGACCGCTACTCTTCCGGTGGAAAGCTGCCGTCCAGCCGGGCGCTCGTGGAGCGGTTCCGGGTGAGCCCCGTGACCGTCTCGGCCCCCACCCCGATCCCCGTACCGGGACCCTCCTCGCCGCGCTGGGCGTCGTCGCCTTCTCGCTCACCTTCCCCGCCACCGCGTGGGGACTTGAGGGCTTCGGGCCGTGGTCGCTGGTGGCGGTGCGCAGCGTCCTGGCCGCGGCGATCGCGGGCGGCTGCCTGCTGTGGCTGCGCGTCCCGCTCCCCGACCGCCGCCACCTCGCGGGGCTGGCCGTCGTCGGCGCCGGGGTCGTGCTCGGCTTCCCGCTGCTCACCACGCTCGCCCTGGAGACGTCGAGCACCGCGCACGCCGCGGTCGTCGTCGGACTGCTGCCCCTGACGACGGCCCTGCTGTCGGCCCTGCGGACCGGCACCCGCCCCTCGCGCACCTTCTGGGCCGCCGCGTCCGCGGGCGCCGCCGTGGTGATCGCGTTCACCGTGCAGCAGAGCGGCGGCGCCCTCAGCCGCGCGGACGCCTACCTCTTCGGCGCCCTGCTCGTCTGCGCGGCGGGCTACACGGAGGGCGGCCGGCTGGCCCGCGCGATGCCGGGCTGGCAGGTCATCGGCTGGGCGCTGGTCCTGTGCCTGCCGCTCACGGTGCCGGCGGCGGCGCTCGCCCTGTCGCACGAGCCCGTCGAACCGACCGCGCACGGCGTGATCGGGCTGCTGTGGGTGGCGGCCGGTTCGCAGTTCCTCGGCCTGGTCGTCTGGTACCGCGGCATGGCCGCCATCGGCGTCCCCCGGGCCAGCCAGCTGCAGCTGGCCCAGCCGCTGCTCACCCTCGTGTGGTCGGTGCTCCTCCTGGGCGAGCACCTGACCCCGGCTGCCCCGCTGGCGGCCGCCGCCGTGCTGGTGTGCATCGCCGTCACCCAGCGGGCCCGCACCTGACCGGCCGCCCCGGGACGGCCGGCCTCCCGCGGACGGCCCGGGACGGCCGGTTTGTGCGGGCAGGTCCCAACTGCCACCACGCGCCGTAGACTTGCGGTCACGAATCGCCACTCCCGTGCGGAACGAGGAGGCCCCACCGATGCAGGCAACCGTAGGCGACCAGCTGCTGGTGCACGGCAGGATCGTCGGGCAGCACGACCGGGTCGCGGAAGTCATCGAGGTGCTCGGCCAGCGCGGCAACCCCCCTTACCGGGTCCGCTTCGAGGACGGTCACGAGAGTCTGATGTCGCCCGGACCCGACTGCGTGGTCCGCCACCGCGAGGACGGCCGCTGAGCGGACCGGATCGGCGGGCCGGTGGGTCGGCGGGCCGGATCAGCGGATCGGATCGGCGGGCCACCGGATCAGCGGGCCGGCTCCGTCGGCTGCCGGTAGTGGTCGGCGACCACCCTGGCCATGGCCCCGATCCGGTCGGCCGCCACCTCCTTGGCCGAGAAGAACACATGCCCGCCCACCTGCGGGTGCCCCGCGGCCAGGGTGAGGTGCTTCGACAGCTCCGCCGGATCCTGCCAGGCCGTGGGCTGCGCGGGGTCGCCGGCCTTGTAGAGCGCCTCGCCGACGTACAGCTTGGTGCCGGTGCCCTCCGCGACCGAGGCCCACCAGGGCACCAGCTTCGCGTAGTCGGCGGCGGCGAAGCCGATGTTCCAGTACAGCTGCGGGCAGATGTAGTCGATCCAGTTCTCCCGCACCCATTTCCTGGTGTCCGCGTGCAGGTCGTCGTACGTCTGCACGCCGCCCCGGGTGTCGGAGCCCAGCGGGTCGGTCGCGGCGTTGCGCCACACCCCGAAGGGGCTGATCCCGAACTTCGCGGCGGGCCGCGCCTCCTTGATGCGCGCGGCCGTCTCCCGCACCAGCCGGTCGATGTTGTCGCGCCGCCACGCCGCCCGGTCGGGGTACTGCCCGCCGTGCGCGGCGTACGCGGCGTCGTCGTCGAAGCTCTGGCCCGCGACCGGGTACGGGTAGAAGTAGTCGTCCCAGTGGACGGCGTCGACGGCGTACTTCTTCACCGCGTCCAGCATCGCGTCCTGGACGAAGGCGCGGACCTCGGGCAGCCCCGGGTTGTAGTAGAGCTTCCCGCCGTACGGCACGACCCAGTCGGGGTGGACGCGGGCCGGGTGCGAGGCGACGAGCCTCGCCGGGTCGGTGTGGTTGGCGACGCGGTACGGGTTGAACCAGGCGTGCAGTTCCAGTCCGCGGGCGTGGGCCTCCTCGACGGCGGTGCCCAGCGGGTCCCAGCCGGGGTCCTTGCCCTGGACGCCGGTCAGGCACTGCGCCCAGGGTTCGTGCGGCGAGGGCCACAGGGCGTCGGCCGTGGGCCGCACCTGGAAGATCACGGCGTTCAGCCGGCGCTCGACCGCCGTGTCGAGGTGGCCGAGGAGTTCGGCGCGCTGCGCCGCCGCGGTCAGCCCGGGCTTCGAGGGCCAGTCGCGGTTCGCCACCGTCGCCAGCCACATGCCGCGCAGCGCGCCCGCGGGATCCCGGTGCCGGCGACGGCGCCGGGAGGCACCGGACTCACCGCCCCCGCCCCCGCC
>NZ_VDFC01000046.1:16570-22016 GCF_008369065.1 Streptomyces apricus
CGCCGCCACCGCCAGTCCCGCCGTGACGAGTCCCGACAGCCCGACCGCCATCGTCGCCGCGAACCCGCGCCGTGACATACGCCCCATGCCGCACACTCCGCACCCAGTGGGTCCGCCTCGTCACGGACCGTCCACCGGGCCAGCATGCCCGACCCGGGCCGCCGATCGGGGACAAGTCCGGAGTAACGTGCGTGGCGCCGACCAGGACCGGACCCCGGAGACCTGCCGGCACCGTGACAGCGAGAGCGAAAGGGACGATGTGACCGACATCGAGCGCGTCGGAGTGGTGGGCTGCGGCCAGATGGGAGCGGGCATCGCCGAGGTGTGCGCCCGCGCCGGCCTGGACGTGAAGGTCGCCGAGACCACCGGCGAGGCGTTGGAGATTGGCCGGACCCGGCTCTACAACTCGCTCTCCAAGGCGGCCGAGCGCGGCAAGATCTCCGAGGAGGAGCGGGACGCCACGCTGGACCGGCTCTCCTTCACCACCGACCTCGGCGAGTTCTCCGACCGCGACCTGGTGATCGAGGCGGTCGTCGAGAACGAGCAGGTGAAGACGGAGATCTTCCAGGTGCTCGACCAGGTGGTGCTGCGGCAGGACGCGATCCTCGCCTCCAACACCTCCTCCATCCCGCTGGTGAAGCTCGCCGTCGCCACCTCGCGCCCCGACCAGGTCATCGGCATCCACTTCTTCAACCCGGCCCCGGTGCAGAAGCTCGTCGAGCTGATCCCGGCCCTCACCACCTCCGAGGGCACCATCAGCCGGGCGCAGGCGCTGGTGGAGAAGATCCTCGGCAAGCACGCGATCCGCGCCCAGGACCGCTCGGGCTTCGTGGTCAACGCGCTGCTGATCCCGTACCTGCTCTCCGCGATCCGGATGTTCGAGTCCGGCATGGCGAGCCGCGAGGACATCGACAACGGGATGGAGCTGGGGTGCGCCCACCCCATGGGTCCGCTCAAGCTGTCCGACCTGATCGGGCTCGACACGGTCGCGTCGGTCGCGTACTCGATGTACGAGGAGTACAAGGAGCCGCTGTACGCCGCCCCGCCGCTGCTCCAGCGGATGGTGGACGCGGGACGGCTGGGCCGGAAGTCGGGGTCGGGCTTCTACACCTACGGGTGACACTCGGGACACTGGTCACGCTCTGTATAAGTGCTGGCCAGTGCGGGCCCGGTTCTCTTCCGAGAGCCGGGCCCGCCGCATTCACACGCCGTGTGCGGTGCGGGCACGCATATGCCCGTCGCACACGCTCCCCAGGCCACCACCAGGGGGGTTGACTTTCCGTGCGCATCAGAGCGATGCGGCGACTACGGAAAGGAGCCGACACGTGACCCCCGACCCGGAGCATCCCGTGGTCCGAGGAGAACTCGCAGAGTTACGGCGGCGCCTCGACGTGGCACACGCCACCGTCGAGGGCAGCATGACTCTGCTCAGTCATCGCGCCGAACAGACCGCCAAGGAGCTCGATGACCTGAGCACTCGGGTCATCGCGCTCGAACACACCCGCTGGCCGCTGCGTGCGGTGGCGGTCGTCACGGCAGTGGGTGCACTGGCTGTGGCGGTCTGGCAGGCTCTGGGCCGTTAGACCCGAAGGACGCGGTGGGGGGATCAGGGCAAGGCGTCCTGCCCGAGCCTCAAGTGGTGCAGGAGGAGCAGCGCGGCCGCCATGTTGGCGGCCGGAACCTCACCGCGGGCGACCATGTCGGGAACGAGTTTCAGAGGAACCCATTCCCGGCGGTCCGACTCGAAGTCGTCCACGGGGTGCCCGATGTACGCGCCCTCGTCGGCCCAGTACACGTGGTGCCGCGCGTCCGTGAGCCCGTTCGACGGCTCGACGCTCATCAGATGGCGCAGGGGTCCCGGCCGCCAGCCGGTCTCCTCCTCCAGTTCGCGGGCCGCCGCGACGGCGATGTCCTCGCCGTCCTCGACCACCCCCGCGGGAAGCTCCCATCCCCAGCTGTCGGTGATGAAGCGGTGCCTCCACAGCAGCAGCACCTCGTTCGCCCCGTTCACGACCGTGGCCACCGCCACCGGACGCAGCCGGATTAAGAAGTGGTCGAGGTGCTGCCCGTTCGGCAACTCGACATCAGCGAGATTGACGCTGAACCAGCGATTTGCGTACACAATTTGTTCGTTCTGTTTCGTCCACTGCACTTTTCTGCCACCTTCCGTCAGGTAGATGGCAATATCGCAGCAGGACGGTTCGTACAGCAGGCTCACACCGGGGCACGGACGGCGCGGCGGCGGGCTCGGCGACGGGCGCGATGGCAGCTGCGAAGCCGCGCACTGCGCGGGGATCCGGGGATTCCGGGGACCTCTAGAGCGGTACGCGCAGCGCGCCGTCGATGAGTTCGGCGGCCTCGGAGGTGCCCGCGCACCCGCTGGCGACCAGGTGTTCGCGCACCGCCCGCAGTCTGTCGCGCAGCCGCTGGGACTCCATCCCCCGGGCCCGTTCCGCCATCTCGACGGCGGTGACCACCGCTCTGTCGGCGTTCCCCTGGCGCAGTTCGATCTGGCTGAGCATCGCGAGGCGGTGCACCCGTCCGCGGTCGTGCGCCGGGTTGTCCACGGCGGCCGCGGCGTGCTCCCGGGCGGCGGCCAGGTCGCCGAGGCTCAGCAGGGCCTCCGCCACCTGCACGTTGACCAGGCCCGGCTGGACATAGCCGGTCTCGTCCGGCTCGTACCCGCGCCGGATGCGGTCGGCGGCCTGCTCGGCACGCCGGATGCAGGACAGCGCGCTGCTGCCGTCGCCGAGGTGCGCGTACGCCTTGGCCTGCATCGCGGAGAGGTCCGACGCGAGCGCCGGCGTGATGTGACGCCCCGCGGCGCGCAGCGCGGCCTCGGCGAAGGCCACCGCCTGCCGGTTCTCCCGCATGAACAGCGCCTGGTTGACGAGGAGCGCGATGACGTAGGCGCCCAGGCCCCGGTCCCCGCTGGCCTTCGCCAGCCGCAGCGCCTGGTGGAAGTAGCGCTGGGCGAGCCCGTGCGCGTCGGAGTCGTACGCGCAGATGCCGGCGATCGCCACCAGACCGCCGGTGGCGCGGTGGAGCTGGCGGCCGGTGGCGTCGGTGTAGCTGCCCCGCAGGAGCGGCGCCGTCTCGGAGTTGAGGAAACCGACGATGCGGGTACGCGTCGCGACGCCCCCCGCCTTGCGGTACATCTGCTCGTAGTGGGCGCGGGCGGCGCGCAGCATCTCTATGTCGGACATCCGCACGCGCTGCCGGCCGCCGCGGGAGACGTCCACGTCCTCCGGCGGGTTCTCCCACTCCCACACGGGCATCACCGCGGGCGTGCCCGTGACGGCGGGGGCGCCCAGCAGGTGCGGGCGCTGCTGTTCGTCCGAGCGCCACAGTGCGGTGGCCCGCTCGACGAAACCGGAGAGCGTCGTGCCGTGCGGGGCGGCCGGTTCGCCGGGCACTCCGAGGCCGATGTCGTCGAGCGTGACGGGCCGTTGGAGCCGGCCCGCGAGGACCTCGCAGATCAGGTCGGGCACCTGCCCGCGGGGCCGCTGGCCCTTCAACCACCGGGCGACCGCCGTGTGTTCGTACCGCAGGGCGAGGCCGCGCGCCCGGCCCGCCTGGTTCACGTGGGCGGCGAGGCCCGCGTGGGAGATCCCGGCCTCGTCGAGGACCGCGTCGAGCAGAGTGTTGGGCTGCATACCTGCCATCCGGTGGCTCGGAGCCGACGGTGCTGTTCAACCTAGCGCGTCCGTCTTCACACGGGGTGTGAACGGAGTGCCCGGATCCGTGCAGTGCGCGCACTGTTGCGGAGAGTGGTGAATGGATTGACTTAAGTGCCTCGCAAGAGGCCGGCCGGGCCGCCGGCTCCCCCTCGTACAGTGCGGCGGCCCGGAATCAAGCCGTCCGCCCCGCTGCCTGCCCGACACTCCGTGGCGGGCGGACGGCTCCGCTCCGCCGGGGTCCGGCCGGGTCGCCGATCGTCGTTCGCCCGACGGGGCGGTTCTACGGGGTGCTGTGCTGTGCGGCCGACTCGCTGTGCCCCACCGGCGTGTGCACACGGTCGTTACGCAGGACCAGGACCGCCACGTCGTCGCCGGGGAAGCCGTCCGCGTGGGCCAGGAGCCGGGTGAGGAGCGCGGCCAGGACCGCCTGCGGCGAGGCGGGGCGGTCACGCACGGTGTCGGTGAGCGCCGCGGTCAGCGGGAAGAACCGGCCGGCGCCGTCACGGGCGTCCTCCACCCCGTCCGTGTGCAGGAACAGCGTCTCCCCCGGCAGCAGCCGCCCGCAGGGGACGACGGGCAGGTCGGCGGGGAGCGGGAACAGCCCGAGCGGGGGCAGGGGATCGCCGTGACCGAGGTGCTCCACCGGTCCGCGCACGCCGCCCTGTCCCGCGTCGGTACGCAGCAGGTACGGCCACGGGTGGCCGCAGTTCAGGGCGCGGACCTCACCGTCCCGGGCGATCTCCAGAAGCAGTACGGTGACGAACTCCTCGGCGACCGAACCGTCCGGGTCGAGCCCCGACGAGGGGTGCTCGGCCTTCGCGCGCTCCCGGAGGTGCCGGGCCATCGCCCGCTCCAGCCTGCGCAGCACGCCCGGCAGTTCGGGCTCGTCGTGGACGGCCTCGCGGAAGCTGCCGAGGACGGCGGCGACCGTCCCGATGGCGGCCAGGCCGTGGCCGCGCACGTCGCCCATGACGACCCGGACGCCGTACTCGGTGCCGATCACCTCGTACAGGTCGCCGCCGACGCCGGCCCCGCGGTCGGCGGAGAACTGGGCGGCCGCGACCGCCAGCCCGTCGACGCGGGGCGGCGGCGGACGCAGGAGGACGCCCTGGGTGGCGCCCGCGACCTTGCGGATCTGCCGCAGTTCGCGCAGCAGCCCCCGTCTGACGTGGAACATCAGGCCCGTGCCGACGGCGAAGAAGACGGCGCAGGTGGCGATCCGCGCGCCGAGGCCGTTCTGCTGGGCGAGCGGGCAGGTCAGTTTGTAGGTGATCGCGATCGCGCCCCAGGCGGTGGGCAGTCCGAGCGCGAGGACGCGGCGCAGCCGCTGTCTGCTCCGGCAGGGGCGCCGGGCCCTGGTGCGGCGCCGGGCGCGGGCCCTGGCTCTGCCGAGGGCCCGTGGGCTCCCCCCGGTCCCGCTCCGACGGATCGACCCACCCTTGGTACGGATCATGCCGACGGCCCCCCTAGGCCCTGTGCGCGCAGCCACCGGCCGGTCCGGCCGCGTCGATTCTGCCGACCACACACCCGACCTGCCCCACCTCACCCCCACTTGTCACTCAAACGAGTGAGGTGCCCCTTTCTCACAACCTGGGCACCACAGGGGCGCGGGGAACTGCGCAGTCTTTCGCTTTTGGGGGCGCGGGGAACTGCGCAATCTTTAGGGGCGCGGGGAACTGCGCGCTCAGCCAGGACGAACCCGCACCCGACCACCGACGCGCAGCCCCCGAACCATAAGGCCCAGAGGGGGGCTACCCCCTCAGCAC
>NZ_VDFC01000046.1:22116-34534 GCF_008369065.1 Streptomyces apricus
CAGCACGGCCCCCGTCCGCTCCCCCGCCAAAACCACGGCCGCATCCCGCGCAGCAGACGCCTCGTCCACGGTCAGCGTCCGATCGGCGGCCCGGAACCGCAGCGCGTAGGCGAGCGACTTCCGCCCCTCACCGAGCTGCTCCCCCTCGTACACGTCGAACAGCCGCACGGACTCCAGCAGTTCACCCGCGCCCTCGCGCAGCGCGGCCTCGACGTCGGCGGCGGGCACGTCCCGCGCGACGACGAGTGCGACGTCCTGCGTGGCGACGGGGAACGTCGAGATGCGCGGCGCGGCGAGCGGACCGCCGCCCGCCCGCTCCAGCAGGTCGAGCTCGATCTCCATGGCGCAGCTGCGCTCCGGCAGGTGCAGCGCCTTGACGACCCGCGGGTGCAGTTCACCGGCGTGGCCGACGAGGGTCTCCTCGCCGTCCACCGTGACGTACAGCGCGGCGCACCGCCCCGGGTGCCAGGGAGCGTGCCGGTCGCTGCGCACGGTCAGTTCGACCCCGGCCTCGCGGGCGACGGTCCGTGCGGCCTCGACGGCGTCCGCCCAGTTCGCCGGACGGCCCTTGCCCCACCAGCCGGTCTGCTCGCGGGCGCCCGCGAGGACGACGGCGACGCGGCGCGGCTGGCGCGGCAGCGCGGCGTCGATCCGGGCGATCTCCTCGGCGGTGGGCCGCCGGTCGACGGGCAGCCGCTCGGCCTTGCGCTCCTCGCCGGTCGGCCGGAAGACCAGCCCGGTCTCGAAGAGCGCGAGGTCGTGCGAGCCCCGCCCGTCGTTGCGCCGCAGCGCGCCGAGGAGCCCCGGCAGCAGCGTCGTGCGCATGGCGGGCTCTTCGTCGGAGAGCGGGTTGACCAGCTTCACCAGCGCGCGGCGCGGGTCGTCCGGCTCCAGGCCGAACTGGTCGAGCACCTCGGTGCCGATGAACGGGTAGTTCAGCGCCTCCACGTACCCGGCGCCGGCCAGCGCGCGGCCGACCCGGCGGTGCAGCCGCTGCCGGTCGGTCAGGCCGAGGCCCGCGGGGGGCCTGGGCAGCGTCGAGGGCAGGTTCTCGTAGCCCTCCAGCCGGATGACCTCTTCGGCCAGGTCGTTCGGGTCGGTCAGGTCGGGCCGCCACGACGGCACGGTGACGATCAGCTCGTCCTGGCCGTAGACGTCGCAGCCGACCTGCTGGAGGCGGCGTACGACGGTCTCGCGGCCGTAGTCCACGCCCGCCACCTTGTCCGGGTGGTTCGCCGGGATGGTGATGGTGTGCGGCGCGGACGGCGTGACGATCTGCGTGACCCCGGCGTCCGCGGTGCCGCCCGCGAGGAGGACCAGCAGGTCGACCGTGCGCTGCGCGGCGGCAGCGGCGGCCTCCGGGTCGACGCCCCGCTCGAAGCGCTTGGACGCCTCGGAGGCCAGCTTGTGGCGGCGGGCGGTGCGGGCGATGGAGATCGGGTCGAAGTGCGCGGCCTCGACGACGACCTCGGTGGTGGTGCCCTCGGTGTCGTCGATCTCGGTGTCGGCGCCGCCCATGACGCCGGCCAGGCCGATGGGCCCGCGGTCGTCGGTGATCACCAGGTCCTCGGCGTCCAGCGTGCGCTCGGCGCCGTCGAGGGTCTTGAGCTTCTCGCCCTGCTCGGCCCGGCGCACGCCGATCGTGCCCCGGATCCGGGAGCGGTCGTACGCGTGCAGGGGCTGCCCGAGCTCCAGCATCACGTAGTTGGTGATGTCGACGGCCAGCGAGATCGGGCGCATGCCGGCCTTCTGGAGGCGGCGCTGCAGCCAGATCGGGGAGCGGGCCTCGGGCGACAGACCGGTGACGGTGCGCGCGGTGAAGCGGTCGCAGCCCAGCGGGTCGGCGATCCGCACCGCGGGGCCGAAGGCGTTGGGGCCCGGCACGTCGAGCAGCGCCGGGTCGCGCAGCGGCAGCCCGTAGGCGGTGGCGGTCTCACGGGCGACGCCGCGCATCGACAGGGCGTAGCCGCGGTCGGGCGTGACGGCGATGTCGAGGACCTCGTCGACCAGTTCGAGCAGCTCGATCGCGTCCGTGCCGACCTCGTGCTCGGGCGGCAGGACGATGATGCCGCCGCTGCCGTCGTCGCCCATGCCCAGCTCGTCGCCGGAGCAGATCATGCCGTGCGAGGTCTTGCCGTACGTCTTGCGCGCGGCGATGGCGAAGTTGCCGGGCAGCACCGCGCCGGGCAGCACCACGACGACCTTGTCGCCGACGGCGAAGTTGCGGGCGCCGCAGACGATCTCCTGCGGTTCGCCGGTGCCGTTGGCGGTGCCGACGTCGACGGTGCAGAAGCGGATGGGCTTCTTGAAGCCCTCCAGCTCCTCGATGGTCAGCACCTGGCCGACGACGAGCGGCCCCTTGAGGTCGGCGCCGAGCTGCTCGACCCGCTCGACCTCCAGGCCGGCGGAGACGAGCCTGGCCTGCACGTCGCGGCCGGTCTCGGTGGCGGGGAGGTCGACGTACTCCCGCAGCCAGGAAAGCGGGACCCGCATCAGATCTCCATCCCGAACGGCCGGGTGAACCGGACGTCACCCTCGACCATGTCTCGCATGTCTTCGACGTTGTGGCGGAACATCAGCATCCGCTCGATGCCGAACCCGAAGGCGAATCCGCTGTACTTCTCGGGGTCCACACCGCAGGCGGTGAGCACCCGCGGGTTGACCATGCCGCAGCCGCCGAGCTCGATCCAGCCCTCGCTGGAGCAGGTGCGGCAGGGGCGGTCGGGGTTGCCGACGGACTCGCCCTTGCAGACGTAGCAGAGCATGTCCATCTCGGCGGACGGCTCGGTGAAGGGGAAGTAGTTCGGCCGCAGCCGGGTCTTCATGTCGGCGCCGAAGAGCGAGCGGACCATGTGGTCCAGGGTGCCCTTCAGGTCGGCCATGGTCAGGCCCTCGTCGACGGCCAGCAGCTCGATCTGGTGGAAGACCGGGGTGTGCGTGGCGTCCAGCTCGTCCGTGCGGTACACGCGGCCGGGGCACACGACGTAGACGGGCGGCTCGCGGTCCAGCAGGGCGCGGGCCTGCACGGGCGAGGTGTGGGTGCGCAGCACGACACCGGACTCGTCGCCCGTGGTGCCCTCGGGGCCCTGGACGAAGAAGGTGTCCTGCATCTGCCGGGCCGGGTGGTCCGGGGTGAAGTTGAGGGCGTCGAAGTTGAACCACTCCGCCTCGACCTCGGGGCCCTCGGCGATCTCGTACCCCATGGACACGAAGACGTCCGCGACCCGCTCCATCATGGTGGTCAGCGGGTGCCGGGCGCCGGGCGGCACGAGGTCGTACGGCAGCGTGACGTCCACCGCCTCCTCGACCAGCACGCGGGCGTCCCGCTCGGCCTCCAGCTCGGCCTGGCGGCCGGCGAGCGCCTTGTTCACGGCGCCGCGGGCCTGGCCGACGAGCTTGCCGGCGGCGGCCTTGGCGTGCGGGGGCAGGGCGCCGATCTCGCGGTTGGCGAGGGCCAGCGGCGAGGTGCCGCCGGTGTGGGCGACCTTGGCCTCCTGGAGCGCGTCGAGGTCCCCGGCGGCGGCGAAGGCGGCGAGCGCCTCGTCCCGCAGGCGCTCGATCTCTTCCGGTTTCAGTGCCTCGACCTCAACAGGGTCGTACGACTTGTTCGGTGCCGACATCTCTTCCCGTGCTTCCGATTGGTTGGCCTACGGTCCCCGTCGCGACCGGCGGGACGCCCTGTCCCGTGTGTGGGGACGCAGAAGTGCCAGACGCCGATTCTACCGGGGGTGAGGTGTGCGAATGCGCCCGTGGGGGCCCGCGCTGCGGTTAGAGCAGGTACGCCGGGGTGCCCACGGGCAGCGTAAATCGGAACTGCGCGCCGCCCTCGGGGGCGCGGCCGACGGTGATGGTGCCGCCGTGGGCCTCGACGATGCCCTTGACGATGTACAGCCCGAGGCCGGTGCCGCCGCGCTTGCTGCCCCGCCAGAAGCGGGTGAAGACGCGGTTCATGGACTCCTCCGGGATGCCGGGGCCCTCGTCGCTCACGGTGACCGACGTGCAGGCGTCCTCCCCCTCGCGGGGTGAGGGTGCGGGCTCTACGTCGATGGTGACGGTTCCCTCGCCGTGGCGCACCGCATTTTCCAGCAGGTTGCTGAGCACCTGGTCGATCTTGTCGGGGTCGGCCCACAGGTCGGGCAGCGGCTGGCCGATGCGCAGCAGGAACCGGTCGGCGGCCTGGCCGGAGGCGACGTACGCCTGGATGTGGCGGCCGACCGCGGCGCCTATGTCGACCGGCTGGCGGCGCACCTCCAGGCGTCCCGAGTCGATCCGGGAGATGTCGAGGAGCTCGGCGATGAGGCGCGTGACGCGGTCGGCGTCGGCGTCGACCGTCTCCAGCATCAGCTTCTTCTGGTCGTCGGTGAAGCGCTCCCACTTGGCGAGCAGCGTGGCCGTGAAGCCCTTGACGGAGGTGAGCGGCGAGCGCAGTTCGTGGGCGACCGTGGCGATCAGCTCGGCGTGGCTGCGCTCGGTGCGCCGGCGGGCCTCGGTGTCGCGGAGCGAGACGACGACCCGGCGGACCGGGCCGGTGGGCCGCTCCCGCACGTACCGCGCGGAGACCAGGACCTCGCGGCCGCCGGGCAGCAGCAGGTTGCGCTCGGGCTGTCCGTTGCGGATCGCGAGACCGCCGTACGGGTCGGTCAGCTGCCACCAGCGGCGGCCTTCGAGGTCCTCCAGCGGCAGGGCCCGGTCGAGGGGGCGGCCGAGGGCCTCGGCGGCGGGGGTGGCGGTGATCCGGACGGCCGCGGCGTTGAAGCGGACCACCAGGCCGTGCTCGTCGGCGATCACGAGTCCGTCGGGGAGGTCGTCCGGGTCGACGCCGGCTTCGGCGGGGTCGGGGTGCCGGGGCGCGGGAGCGCCGTGCACGTCGTGTGCCCGCAGCGCGCTCTGTGCGCCACTCGTGCCGACACTCATCCCCGTACCCCACCTCTCGTCCGGCATCCGGGGGCAACCTCCCTGCTCAAGCGCAGCCGAGAGCTTGGGGGCGGATCCCCGGGCCCGTCACCCTACTAGCTGGGAGTGACGGAACGGACCCCCTCAGGAACGAGCGCCGCGGGCACGCTGCGCGCGTGCCGAGGCGTAGAGACATACGGCGGCGGCCGTCGCGAGGTTCAGGCTCTCGGCCCTGCCGTGGATCGGCACGCGCACGACGGCGTCCGCGAGCGCCCTGGTCTCGGCCGGGAGCCCCCACGCCTCGTTGCCGAACACCCAGGCGGTCGGCCCGCCCATGGTGCCCTTGTCGAGCTCGTCGTCCAGGTCGTCCTCGCCCGCCCCGTCGGCGGCCAGGATGCGGACGCCGGCGTCCCGGAGCCCGCGCACCGCCTGCTCGACGGGCACGCCGACCGCGACCGGCAGGTGGAACAGCGAACCGACCGAGGCGCGTACGGACTTGGGGTTGTAGAGGTCGACGGAGGCGTCGGTGAGGACGACGGCGTCGGCGCCCGCGGCGTCGGCGCAGCGCAGGACGGTGCCCGCGTTCCCGGGGTCGCGCACGTGTGCCAGCACGGCGACCAGCCGGGGCCGCGCCTCGACGATCCGCTCGAAGGGCGTGTCGAGGAACCGGCAGACGCCGACGAGTCCCTGCGGGGTGACGGTGGTGGAGATGTCGGCGATCACGTCGTCGGCGACGAGGTGCACGCGGGCGCCGGAGCCGCGGGCCTCCCCCACGATGTCGGCGTACCGCTCCGCGGCGTCGACCGTGGCGAACAGCTCGACGAGCGCGGGCCGGTCCCCGGTCCGGTACGCGGCGGCCTCCCGCACGGCCTGCGGTCCCTCGGCGAGGAACAGCCGCTCCTTGCCCCGGAAGCTGCGCCGGGCGAGCCGCCGGGCGGCGGAGACCCGCTGCGAGCGCGGGGAGAGCAGCTCGGGACCGCTGGACATGGGTTCACCTTCGGTTCACGGCGGGAGGAGGCGTCCGCGGCAGGGGGACGGCGCGGCGGGGAGAGCGGCGGGAAAAACGAATGTGGGCCCGCAGCCCGGAGGCAAGCGAGCCCACACCACAAGCTTCGGCCTAGGCCGGCGCCGGTGTCACGCGGCCTTGGGCGCGTTGACGTCCGACGGCAGGGCCTTCTGCGCGACCTCGACGAGCGCGGCGAACGCGTTGGCGTCGTTGACGGCCAGCTCGGCGAGGATCTTGCGGTCCACCTCGATGTTGGCGGCCTTCAGACCCTGGATGAGGCGGTTGTACGTCATGCCGTTCTGGCGGGCCGCAGCGTTGATGCGCTGGATCCACAGCTGACGGAAGTCACCCTTGCGCTTCTTGCGGTCGTTGTAGTTGTAGACCAGCGAGTGGGTGACCTGCTCCTTGGCCTTGCGGTACAGGCGCGAGCGCTGACCGCGGTAGCCGGAGGCCGCTTCGAGGATCGCCCGGCGCTTCTTGTGGGCGTTGACTGCCCGCTTGACGCGTGCCACTTGTTAACTCCTTGTAGCGGGACCGTGGGTGTCGTCACACGGTCCGAAATCGATGGGGTCCCGGTCCTGACGTACGGCGCGCAGGCGCCGGTACGTCACTTGCCGAGAAGCTTCTTGATCTTCTTGGTGTCGCCGGGGGCCATCTCGGCGGTGCCGGTGAGGCGCCGCGTCACGCGGGACGACTTGTGTTCGAGCAGGTGGCGCTTGCCGGCGCGCTCGCGGAGCACCTTGCCGGAGCCGGTGACCTTGAAGCGCTTGCTGGCACCGCTGTGCGACTTGTTCTTCGGCATAGCGCCGTTCTCTCCTCGTCAGTGGCGTTCCTGTGCCCGGTCGTGAGACCGGGCACAACGGAACGTCATGTCTATCGGTTGACGTCCCCGGACTCGCGTCCGGAAACCTCCGGGGCCGGTGCCCCGGATCAGGCCTCGGCCGGAGCCTCGGTCTCGGCGACCTCCGCGTCGGGAGCGTCGTCACCCGTGTGGTTCTGCGACTTGCCCGGGTTGGCCTTCGCCTCCGCCTTGCGCGCCGCCTGGGCCTCACGGGCCTCGGCCATCGCCTCGGTCTTCTTCTTGTGCGGGCCGAGAACCATGATCATGTTTCGGCCGTCCTGCTTCGGGTTCGACTCGACGAACCCGAGGTCCTCGACGTCCGAAGCCAGCCGCTGCAGCAGTCGGTAGCCGAGCTCCGGCCGGGACTGCTCGCGACCGCGGAACATGATCGTGATCTTGACCTTGTCGCCCTGCTTGAGGAACCGGACGACGTGACCCTTCTTGGTGTCATAGTCGTGCGGGTCGATCTTCGGCCGGAGCTTCATCTCCTTGATGACCGTGTGCGCCTGGTTCTTGCGCGCCTCACGGGCCTTCATGGCCGACTCGTACTTGAACTTCCCGTAGTCCATGAGCTTGCAGACCGGCGGGCGCGCAGTCGCGGCCACCTCGACCAGGTCGAGGTCGTACTCCTGCGCGAGCTCCAGGGCCTTGGCAAGCGGGACGATCCCGACCTGCTCGCCGCTGGGGCCGACAAGTCGCACCTCGGGTACACGAATCCGGTCGTTGATGCGGGGCTCGGCGCTGATGGATCCTCCTCGGATAGCACCACACGGCTGTCTGGCAGACAGCTCGCGTACGTCTTCTCACCGGACCAACCGCCGTGGCGCATGAAAAATGCCCCGGACGGGACACAGGCGGTGGCTCCAAGGATGACCGGAGCACCGCCGCGGTCAACCGCGGGGCGCATATCCAGCGGCTCCATCGTCCGTACGGAACGATGGTGGCCGCCTGACCGGGTGACCCGCCGTCCCGGAGGGCGGTCGGGTGGGAGATCGGAGCCTCCACTTGCGGGCCGGGCACAGGAGTGTCCGGCCGGTCGTTACACAAGGTTAGCAGCTCCCCCGGGGATGGTGCCAATCGATGGCGCACACCGCCCGGGCGCCCTGCCGGGTGTCTCCCGCGGGCGGGCCGCGGCGGGCCTGGGCCTATCGTGTGGGGCATGAGTGACACCCCTCCTGAGTCCCCCGGCTTCGACGACATGACCCGCGACATCGCCGAGGTCCCCGCGGTCGAGGTCCTGGTCACGGTCGCCGTGAACCTGATGAGCGCCGCCGCTGTGAAGCTCGGCCTGACCGAGGAGGGCGACAAGTACAAGGACCTCGACGAGGCGCGCAAGCTGGTCCACGCGCTGGCCGGCCTGCTCGACGCGAGCGCGACCGAGATCAGCTCCTTCCACGCGGCCCCGCTGCGGGACGGCCTGAAGTCGCTGCAGCTGGCGTTCCGCGAGGCCTCGCTCGTCCCGGACGAGCCGGGCCAGGGGCCGGGCGAGAAGTACACGGGCCCGATCTTCGGCTGAGCTCGCCCCGTCCCGTTCCCTTCCCTTTCCCTCCGGCCCGTTCCGGCCCGTTTCGGGCCCGTCGGCAGGGGCGGATCCGGGAGGGGATCTATCCGCGTACGTACAAGGGCTCGCCCGGTGGCGTCGTCCCGGCCGGCAGGAGTGCCAGGTCGAGGCCGCGCACCAGGCGGGCCCTCAGTGTGTCGTCGGCCGCGAGCCGCCGGGCGACGGCCCGGGCGGTGTCCGCCGGTGCGGCGGCCGGGTCCAGGACGAGGGCGAGGGTGCCGTCGGCCTGTCCGGCGCCCAGGTGGGCGCTGAGCACCAGGGGCTCGGCGGCGACCGCGGCGCGCACCGCGGCGACCACCGCCGGGTCGGCCAGCGGGTCCGTGGTCGTACGCCCCTCGGCGAGCGCCAGCAGTGCCGGGCCGGTCAGCTCGTACGCGACCGGTCCCGCGAGGTCGAGGACCACCGTGTCGGCCTTCTCGTGGGCGGCGGCCTGAAGTGCCTGGTGCAGGGGGACGGCGACGGGACGGGCCGCCGGGTCCCAGCGGGCCAGTGAGGCGGTGGAGGTGAAGGCAGGCAGCGCGGTCCGGCCGCCGGCCTTGAGGGTGGGGACGGCCATGTCGCTGGTCTTCTCACGGCGCAAGCCGTTCTCGTCCTCCTCCACCTCCCCCAGCACGGCGACGACGGGGACGAGGAGCCGGGCGTCCCTGAGCGCCGCCAGGACGGGTCCGTGCGCGGTGCGGTCCTCGGCCCAGGCCGCGAGCGCCGCGCTCAGCCGGGGGTCGGCGGAGCCGTCGTCGTCGGAGAAACCGGGGTCGGGGATGTTCTTGTTCGCCACGGGCACCGAGCCTATCGGTGGTGTCCGCCCCGCTCCGCCGGTGGGCCGCCGCCGGCCGGTCGCGCCCCCGCGCCGGAACCTGAACTCGCTCGTTCGCCGGGTTCAGGAGTTTCTCAGCAAGCCCTGACGCGCTTCTCACCCGCGGCCGACCGGGCGCACAGGTGCGCCGACCAGGCTCGCGGCATGTTCCTCCTCGGATCCGGCCGGCCCGGCGGCCGTCCGCCGCGTGCCCGGCCGCTCGGGCACGCGGCGGTCGCCTCCCTCGTGCTCCTCGGGGCCACCGCCTCGGGGACGGTGTACGCGGACGCGCGGGTGCACGGCGCCGGCGGCCTCGTATCCTCTTCGGCGTCACCCGCGACGACCGCGACCACGGAGGCGACGGTGGAGGCTGCGACCGCTGGAAGCCCCGCTTCCCCGGCGAACCCTGACGCGCTGCTCGCCAAGGCGCTGCGGGACGTCCCCGTCGAGGCCGGAGCGCGGCTGTCGGTGGCGGTGCTGGACACGGAGTCCGGGGACGGTGCGGGGTGGCGGTGCTGGACGCGGCGTCCGGGGACGGTGCGGGGTACGGGGACGGGGCGTTCGACACCGCGAGCATCGTGAAGGCCGACATCCTGGCCGCGCTGCTGCTGCGGGCCCAGGACGCCGGGCGCCGGCTCACCGCGCAGGAGAAGGCGTACGCCGCCACGATGATCCGGGACAGCGACAACGCGTCCGCCACCGCCCTGTGGGAAGCGATCGGCCGGGCGCCGGGCCTCGCAGCGGCCAACGCGCGCCTGGGACTCGACGCCACCGAGGGCGGGGACGGGACCCTGTGGGGGCTGACCCGGACCACGGCGGCCGATCAGCTCACCCTGTTGCGGCGGATCTTCGAGGACGAGGGCGAGGGCGGGGACGAGGACGGAGCCGGGGACGGGAGCGGCCCGGTGCTCGACGCGGACTCCCGGGCGTACCTGCGCGGGCTGATGGGGGAGATCGCCGAGGGGCAGGACTGGGGCGTGTCGGCCGCCGGGCCGTCCGGGTACGCCCTGAAGAACGGGTGGCTGCCGCGGAGCGCCACCGGGCTGTGGGTCGTCAACAGCGTCGGACGGGTGGTCGCGGACGGCCGCGCGTATCTGGTCGCCGTGCTGTCGGACGGCAACTCGACCAAGGAGAGCGGGATCGCGACGGTGGAGGCGGCGGCGAAGGCGGCCGTGTCCGTGTTCCGGACCGCCGCCCCCTGACGCGCCGCGGGAGCGCGGGGCCGGGCCCGGCGGCTCAGGGGGCCCCGGTGTCGTGGGGGCGTCTGCTGCCCCGCCAGAGGACGACCGCCACGACGAGGAGGACGCCGCCGGCGCTGCCCGCCAGCGGGCCGGCCCAGGCGGTCGAGGGGCCGTCCTCCTCGGCGGTGTCCGGGCCCTCGCCGAAGTACCGCTCCGAGCGGGCCGCCGCCTTCCGCTCCCCCGGTTCCAGGCGGGCGGCCGCCTTGATGGCCGCCGCGGGGTCCACGAAGCCGTACCCCCGGGAGTCGTCGCGTCCGCCGGAGGGGGCGTTGCGCGCGGTGTCCTCCAGGAGGTCCTTGATCTGCGCCGGCGACAGGCCGGGGTGGGCCGCCTTGACGAGGGCGACGGCGCCGGAGACGAAGGCCGAGGCGGCGCTGGTGCCCCAGCCCTCGTAGTACTTCCGGTCGGGGTCGGCGATGACGACGTCGACGCCGGGGGCGCTGACGGTGGCGTACCAGCGGCGGGTGGAGAACGAGGCGCGGGTGCCGTAGCGGTCGACCGCGGTCGCGGCGATCACGCCGGGGTAGGCCGCCGGGTACGAGATGTGGTCGCCCCGCTCGCCGCCGTTCCCGGCGGAGGCGACGACGGCGGCGCCCTTCTTCAGGGCGTACTGGACGGCCGCGTCCTCGGAGGCCTCCGGGTGGGCGGACTCGGAGTCGTCGCCGAGGGAGAGGTTGATGACGTCGGCGCCCTGGTCGGCGGCCCACCGGATGCCTTCGGCGAGGGCGTTGCCGCGGGTGTTGCGGGCCTTGCCGCGGGCCGTGTCGCCGTCCTCCAGGATCACGCGGACGGGGAGGATCTTCGCTTCGGGAGCGATGCCCATGACGCCGTCGGCGTTGCCCGCGCCGTGTCCGTGGCCCGCGATGATGCCGGCCATCGCCGTGCCGTGCCGGGCCCAGGGCCGGTCGCCGCGGGCCGCGCCGAAGCCGACCATGTCCCTGCCGGGCAGGACGTTGCCCGCCAGGTCCGGGTGCTGGTCGTCGACGCCGGTGTCGAGGACGGCGACGGTGATGCCCTCGCCCTTCGTCGTGCGCCAGGCCTCCGCGGTGTGCATCGCCTCCAGGGCCCACTGCTTGGCGCGGATGCCGTCGGCGTACGCGGTGGTGGTGGGCAGGAGGGCGAGCCCGGTGGCCAGGGCGGCGACCAGGAGTGCCCTTCCGCGGGGCGCCCGGCGGGGCCGGGTTCCCCGGTGTGCCGTGCGGGTCATGACGGCTTCTCCGTGGCCGGGGAGACGGTCCTGCGCAGGCTCCGTTCGACGCGGTCGGCGAGGCCCTGCGCGTCGTGGCCGAGTCCGGCCTGGGCGGTGGGGGTGGTGGCGCCGGCCTTCATCGCGTCCTCGGCGGGCTGCGGTTCGATGACGGCGCGGCCGTCGGCGAAGCCGGAGACCGCGTAGGCGACGACCGGGGCGTCGGTCAGCACCGACAGCGTCCACGACGCGCGCTGGCCGTCGCCGAAGCCGGCGGCGACGGTGCCCTTCGCGGCGTACGCGCGGGGCATGAGGTCGCGCCGGCTGTCGAGCCCCTGCTCCTCGAAGCGGCGCTTCAGGGCGGACATGGCCGCCGCGTCGGCCTTGGTGAAGAGCAGGCCGACCGTGGTGACGTGGCTGCGGGTCGCGTCCGTGTAGGTGGCGCGCAGCAGCCGCAGGCAGCCGGCGGGCGCGAGGGCCTTGCGCAGGAGGGGGTCGAAGGCCTTCTCGCAGTCGCTGTCGGGGGCCACGGCGACACGGGTCCAGACGCGGTCGGCGCCGCCCGGACCGGCGCCGTCGCCCTTGACCGTGGGCGGGAAGAGCTCGTCGACGGGGACGCTGTGCCACAGGTCGGCCGCGGCCGTGAAGGCGTCCGGCTTCGCGGACCCGTCCGCGTCGCCCCCGGTGAGCCAACTGCCCGTCACCGCGCCGCCGATGAGCCCGAGGCCGAGCACCACGCAGGCCGCGGCGGCGGCCACGCTGGCGCGGCGGCGGGGTCCCGCGGGGCGCGTCCGCGCGGTGTCCTGGTCGCGGGTGTCGGGCTCCGCGAGCGACACGAACGGGCGGTGCGCCGGGCCCGCCGTTCCGGCCGCCCCCGCCGGGGGGACGTGCCGGGAG
>NZ_VDFC01000046.1:34634-43443 GCF_008369065.1 Streptomyces apricus
CCCGGGGTCCGCCCGGTGGGCGCGGCGGGACGTCCTGCCGGTCCGTACGCGCACGCCCGGGAGCCGCGGCCGGGGCGCTCCCCTTCGGGCCGCCGGGCCCACCCGTCGCAGGGCGCGCGGAGTCGCCCGGCGGGGCGGTGGACGCCGGTGCGGGTGCGGGCGCCGGTGTCGGCGCCGTGGGCGGAGGCGGAGGGACGCTCGTCCACGCGGCGCCCGCCGCGGGCGCGCGCGGTGCCGTCGCCGGGCGCGGCGGGGTGCCCGGCCGGGCGGCGCGTCCCGCGTCCGCCGTGCGTCCGGCGCCCGGACGCGGCGTGACACCGGCCCACTCGGCGCCGCCGGGGGAGGTCCCCGGTGCCGTCGCCGGGCGCGGCGGGACGTGCGTACCGCCGGGCGGCGTGTCCGGGAAGCGTGCCGAGGCCGGCGGGGGCGGGAGCGTCTCGGAGGCCTGCCGCTGTCCGCGTTCCCCGTCGGGGCGCGGGCGGTCGCGTTCGCCGTGCGGGCGCAGGCTCGGGAAGCGCGGTGCGTCGGGTGCCGGGACGTCCCGCGGCCCGGCGGTGCCGGACGTGCGCGGACGCGGCGGCGTGCTCGTGGGGCGCGGCCCGAACCAGTCGCCCCCGGCGGGCTCCGCGTCGTCGCGGCCCGTGTCCACGGGCTCCTGCGAGGGCGGACGTTCACTGTCGGATACGGACGACGCGGACGGTGCGGCCGGTGCGGCCGGTGCTGACGGCCCGGTCGAGGCGTTCGGTCCGGACGAGGCGGGCGGTCCGGACGGCGCGGGCGGTCCGGACGAAGCAGACGGCTCCGGTGGCGTCGACGGGCGCGGAGGAACGGGGGCGCGCCGCGCTTCCGTGCTCATGCACCCCCCGTTTCCTCGACCCGGTCGTCCGGCTCGCAGGAAGACCCGGCCGAAGGAACCCGTCCGGATCCGTTCCCCGCTCGCGTGCGCGTCACTCTACGGGTTGACGCGCCGCGCGTGGGAACCGGTCCGCGGGCCCGGGGCATCTGCCCGGAACGTCCCCCTACCCTGCTGTGATCGGGTCTGGCAGGCTTCGGACATGACAGCCCGCGCCGCAGACAGGGCCCGCTACGACCGGGCCACCGCTCACCTGGACGCACCCGTCGCGATCGTCGACCTGGAGTCCTTCGACGCCAACGCGGACGATCTCGTACGACGGGCCGCGGGCAAGCCCGTCCGCGTCGCGAGCAAGTCGGTGCGCTGCCGGGCGCTGCTCGAACGCGTGCTGGCCCGGGAGGGTTTCGCCGGGCTCATGTCCTACACGCTCGCCGAGTCGCTGTGGCTGGCCCGCTCCGGCTTCGACGACGTGCTGCTCGCCTATCCGTCCACCGACCGGGCGGCGTACGCGGAGCTCGCCGGCGATCCCAAGCTGGCCGCCGCCGTGACCGTCATGGTCGACGACCCGGCGCAGCTGCGGCTGATCGACGACGCCCGGGCCGGCGGCCGCGAGGAGGTGCGCGTCTGCCTGGAGATGGACACCGCGCTGAAGATGCTGGGCGGCCGGATCCGGGTCGGTGCCCGCCGCTCCCCGCTGCACTCCGCGGCCCAGGTCGCCGACCTGGCGCGGACGATCGCCCGCCGGCCCGGTTTCCGGCTCGTCGGGATCATGGCGTACGAGGGGCACATCGCGGGCGTCGGCGACTCCCTGCGGGGGCGCCCCTTCCGGTCGCGCGCGATCCGGCTGATGCAGGCCACGGCCCGCAAGGAGCTGGCGCAGCGCCGGGCGGACGTCGTGCGGGCGGTGCGGGCCGTCGCGCCGGACCTGGAGTTCGTCAACGGCGGTGGCACGGGCAGCGTCCAGCACACCGCGGCCGAGGAGGCGGTGACCGAGATCGCGGCCGGGTCGGGGCTGTACGTGCCGCGGCTCTTCGACAACTACACGTCGTTCAGCGGGCGTCCGGCCGCGCTCTTCGCGCAGCCCGTCGTGCGCCGGCCGGGGGTCGGCGTGGTGACCGTGCTCGGCGGCGGCTACCCGGCCTCGGGCGCCCCGGGCGCCGACCGGCTGCCCGTGCCGTACCTGCCCGAGGGGCTGCGGTACGACGCGCAGGAGGGCGCGGGCGAGGTGCAGACGCCGCTGCTCGGCGCGCCCGCCGACGACCTGCTGATCGGCGACAAGGTGTGGTTCCGGCACGCGAAGGCCGGGGAGCTGTGCGAGCGGTTCGACACGCTGCACCTCGTGGAGGGCGACGCGGTGACGGCGACGGTGCCGACGTACCGCGGCGAGGGCCACACGTTCCTGTAGGCCCCGGCCCGTCAGCGGGTCCGCGGACTCGGTGTCGGCGGAATCGGTGTCGGCGGACGCGGTGTCAGCGCGAGGGGCCGATGCTGCTGCCCACCCCGCCGCCGGTGTCCGCGTCGCCGACCGGCCGGATCCCGTCGGTGATGCGGTCCATGTCGGCGAGCGGCGGCCCCTCGGCGCCCGCGTCGAAGACGTAGCGCACCATGACCAGCGACTCCGAGCCCACGCTGGACGGGAACGCCGTCGACTGGACGTACCCGCCGGGGCCCGCCTCGGTCCTGACGCGCCAGCGCACGTAGTAGCCGGTGCGCCCGGCGACCGCCACCGGCCCCTGTCCGACCAGTTCGTGGGAGGTGATCCCGTGGAAGGGGCGCCGGTCGAGCTTGTCGCGGTCGTACGCCAGGTCGGCGGCGTCGGCGATGTCGTCCCTGGCGAGCGCGGCCGGGGACTTCTCGTCGTTCGCGGTCACCGTGCGCGAGAGGACCGTGCCGCGGCGGCAGAGGCCGTCGTCGCCCGGGCAGGGGTAGGTGCCGGGTGTGGTCAGCACGATGTCGCTGTCGGAGACGTTCCGCGGCGCGGTCCAGCCGTCGAGGACCGGCAGGGTGATGCCGTTGAGCTCGTCCACCACGGTGCCGGGGTCAGCGGACGGTCCGGTGGTGGTGTCCTCGGACGGGGACGCGTCCGTCGGGGCCGGGGACGCGGGGGTCGGCCCAGTCCGCGCGCCGCGGACGCCGGCGCCGTCGTCCCCGGTCAGGACCACGGCGCCGGTGACGAGGGCGGCGACCAGGACGGCCGCCGCGGCGACGAGGGCGACCGCCTTGGCACGCCCGCTCGGCCCCTCGCCCACCGGCGGCGGCACCGTCTGTCCGTACGCTCCGTAGGCCCCGTACGGCTGGGGCGGCTGCGGCAGCTGTGAGGGCTGTTGCGGCTGTTGCAGTGCTCCGGGTGCGCGGCGGTGCTCGGTCCATGCGGTCCCGTCCCACCAGCGCTCCGTGTGCGGGGCGTCGGGGTCCCGGTACCAGCCGGGCGGGGTCGTCATGCTCATCCCGGCACTCTAAGGGCCGCCCGGCGGGCCCACACGAGTCACCTCGGGACCTGGCCCGAAGCGGTCCTAGAGCGGGGTGACGTACGCGCCCGAGATCCCGCCGTCGACCAGGAAGTCCGACGCGTTCACGAACGAGGAGTCGTCGCTGGCGAGGAAGGCGACCGCGGCGGCGATCTCGTCGGCCTCCGCGAACCGTCCGAGCGGGATGTGCACGAGGCGGCGCGCGGCCCGCTCCGGGTCCTTGGCGAACAGCTCCTGGAGCAGGGGGGTGTTGACCGGCCCGGGGCACAGGGCGTTGACCCGGATGCCCTCGCGGGCGAACTGCACGCCCAGCTCGCGGGACATGGCCAGCACCCCGCCCTTGGACGCGGTGTAGGAGATCTGCGAGGTGGCGGCGCCCATCCGGGCCACGAAGGAGGCGGTGTTGATGATCGACCCCCTGCCCTGGCGGCGCATGTAGGGGATCGCGGCCTTGCAGCACAGGTAGACGGAGGTCAGGTTGACCTCCTGGACGCGCTTCCAGGCCTCCAGGCCGGTCTCCAGGATCGAGTCGTCGTCGGGCGGTGAGATGCCCGCGTTGTTGAAGGCGACGTCGACGGACCCGTAGGTGTCGTACGCGGTCCTGAACAGCGCCTCGACCTGCTCGGGGTCGGTGACGTCGACCTTGACGAAGATCCCGCCGACGTCGTCGGCGGCGGCCTTGCCGCGGGTCTCGTCGACGTCGCCGCAGACGACGTGGGCGCCCTCGGAGGCGAGCCGGCGGGCGGTGGCGAGGCCGATGCCGCTGCCCGCGCCGGTGACGACGGCGGTACGGCCGACCAGGCGGCGGCAGACGACGGCGTCGGGCGCCGGGGCCGGTGCGGGCGGGGTCGATGCGGTCACTGTGCGGGGCCCTCCGTACTGATGAAGACGTTCTTGGTCTCGGTGAAGGCGGCCAGGGCGTCCGGGCCGAGCTCGCGGCCGATGCCGGACTGCTTGAAGCCGCCGAAGGGGGTCCAGTAGCGCACGCTGGAGTGCGAGTTGACGGACAGGTTCCCGGCCCGGACGGCGCCCGACACGCGCAGGGCGCGGCCCACGTCCCGGGTCCAGATCGAGCCGGACAGGCCGTAGTCGGTGGCGTTGGCGAGCCGGACCGCGTCGGCCTCGTCCTCGAAGGGGAGGACGACGGCGACCGGTCCGAAGACCTCCTCGACGGCCACGCGCGCGTGGGGCTCGACCCCGGTCAGGACGGTGGGCGGGAACCAGAAGCCGGGCCCGTCGGGCGCGGTGCCCCTGATGCCCGGCAGGTCGTCGGTGACGTACGAGCGCACGCGCTCCAGCTGGGTCCTGGAGATCAGCGGGCCCATGGCGGTCTTCTCGTCGGCCGGGTCCCCGACGACGACGGACTCGACGGCGGGCGCGAGGAGTTCGAGGAAGCGGTCGTACACGGAGCGCTGCACGAGGATGCGGGTGCGGGCGCAGCAGTCCTGGCCGGAGTTGTCGAGGAAGGACATCGGGGCGGCGGCCGCGGCGGCCTCTACGTCGGCGTCGGCGAAGACGATGTTGGGGCTCTTGCCGCCGAGTTCGAGGGTGACGCGCTTGAGCAGCGCCGACCCCCTGGCCAGCACCTGCTTGCCCACGGCCGTCGACCCGGTGAAGACGATCTTGGCGACGCCCGGGTGCTCGACCAGCGCGGCGCCGGTGACGGGTCCCGCGCCGGGCAGGACTTGGAAGAGGTGCTCGGGAAGGCCTGCCTCCAGGGCCAGTTCGGCCAGTCGCAGCGCGGTCAGCGGGGTCGTCTCGGCGGGTTTCAGGAGGACGGCGTTGCCGGCCGCGAGCGCGGGGGCCGTGCCCCAGGCCGCGATCGGCATCGGGAAGTTCCAGGGCGCGATGACGGCGACCACGCCCAGCGGTTCGGGGATCGTGATGTCGAGGCCGCCCGGCACCGGGATCTGGCGGCCGGTGAGCCGCTCCACTCCCCCGGCCGCGTAGTCGAGCAGGTCACGGACGTTGCCCGCCTCCCAGCGGGCGTTGCCGAGGGTGTGGCCGGCCTCGCGGACCTCAAGGCGTGCCAGTTCCTCGGTGTGCTCGTCGACGACGACGGCGAAGCGGCGCAGCAGCCTGGCCCGTTCGCCGGGGGCGAGGGCGGCCCACCGGACCTGCGCCGCACCGGCCCGTACGACGGCCGCGTCGACGTCCGCCGGACCGGTCCCCGCGACGGTGGCGACGACTTCCTCGGTGGCCGGGTTCAGCACGACGAGCTGGTGCTCGTCGTGCCCCTGGTGTGCCCCGGACCGGGTGGGGGTGTGCGACAACGAAGGACCTCTCACATGCGTTCGAAGGAGCGGCGCAGCTCCCAGTCGGTCACCGCGGCGTCGAAGGCGTCGAGCTCGACGCGCGCCATGTTGCGGTAGTGGGCGACCACCTCGTCGCCGAAGGCGGCCTTGGCGATCGGGCTGTTCTCCCAGAGCTCGGCCGCCTCGCGCAGGGTGGTGGGCACGCGCTCGTACCCGGCGGTGTAGGCGTTGCCGGTGCAGGCCTCGGGCAGCTCCAGCTCCTGCTCGATGCCGTACAGCCCGGCCGCGACGAGGCCGGCGACCGCGAGGTGCGGGTTGACGTCCCCGCCGGGCAGCCGGTTCTCGAAGCGCAGGGAGGGGCCGTGGCCGACGACGCGCAGCGCGCAGGTCCGGTTGTCGTGGCCCCAGGCGACGGCGGTCGGCGCGAACGAGCCCGGCTGGAACCTCTTGTACGAGTTGATGTTGGGCGCGTAGAGGAGGGAGAAGTCGCGGAGCGCGGCGAGCTGCCCGGCGAGGAAGTGGCGCATCACCTGCGACATGCCGCCCTCGCCGTCACCGGCCATCACGCTCGCGCCGTCGGCGTCGGCGAGCGAGAGGTGGATGTGGCAGGAGTTGCCCTCGCGCTCGTCGTACTTGGCCATGAAGGTGAGCGAGACGCCCTCCTGGGAGGCGATCTCCTTGGCGCCGGTCTTGTAGATCGCGTGCTGGTCGCAGGTGACCAGGGCGTCGTCGTACTTGAACACGATCTCGTGCTGGCCGGGGTTGCACTCGCCCTTGGCGGACTCGACGGTCAGGCCGGCCGCCGCCATCTCGTTGCGGATCCGGCGCAGCAGGGGCTCGATGCGGCCGGTGCCGAGGACCGAGTAGTCGATGTTGTACTGGTTGGCCGGGGTCAGGCCGCGGTAGTTGGCGTCCCAGGCCTGCTCGTAGGTGTCCTTGAAGACGATGAACTCCAGCTCGGTGCCCGCCCGGGCGGTGAACCCGTGCCCGGCGAGCCGCTCCAGCTGGCGGCGCAGGATCTGGCGGGGCGCGGCCGCGACGGGCGAGCCGTCCTCCCAGGCGAGGTCGGCGACGAGCATCGCGGTGCCGGCGTTCCAGGGGACCCGGCGCAGCGTGCCCACGTCCGGGTGCATGGCGAAGTCGCCGTACCCGTGCTCCCAGGACGACATCGCGTACCCGTCGACCGTGTTCATCTCGGTGTCGACGGCGAGGAGGTAGTTGCAGCCCTCCGTGCCGTGCTCCAGCACCTCGTCGAGGAAGAACCGCGCGGCGAACCGCTTGCCCTGGAGCCGGCCCTGCATGTCCGGGAAGGCCAGGACGACCGTGTCGATGTCGCCGCCCGCGACGAGGGCGCGCAGTTCCTCGACGCTGAGCGGTGGTGTGCGGTCTGCCACGGGAAAGTCCTCCTTCGGTCAGCCGAGAGCCATAAGGTATTGCGGAGGACCATTGCTTGGGAAGGGGGCGCAGCCGGATGGCACGACCGGATTCACCGGGCCCGGACGACCGGCTGGCGCCGGTGCTGCGGCCGGTGCGCGCGGGCAACGGTTTCGAGGAGGCCCTGGAGCAGATCCTGCAGGTGGTACGCCTCGGCCTGGTCCCGGGCGGCGAACGGCTGCCCGCCGAGCGGGAGCTGGCGCGGCGGCTCGGGATCAGCCGGGTGACGCTGCGCGAGGTCCTGCGGGTGCTGCAGGACCAGGGGCTCGTCGAGTCACGGCGGGGGCGGTACGGCGGCACGTTCGTACGGGCCCGCTCCGGGGTGGCCGGGGCGGCCGGCGGGGCCGAGCTGCGGCGGCGCGTCGCGGGGGTCGACATCGAGGACGTCCTGCGCTTCCGGGAGGTGCTGGAGGTCGGCGCGGCGGAGCTCTGCGCGTCCCGGGGCCTGTCGTCCGCGCAGGCGGGGCTGCTGCGTGCGGCGCTGGCCCGCACCCGGGACGCCCCGCTGGCGGAGTACCGGCGCCTGGACACCCTGCTGCACCTCACCCTGGCCGAGCTGTGCGGGTCCGCGACGCTGACCGCCCAGTACGCGGCGGTACGTTCGACCGTGAACGACCTCCTCGACTGCATCCCGCTCCTGGTCCGGAACCTGGAGCACTCCCAGCGCCAGCACACGGCCCTGGTGGAGGCGGTCCTGGCCGGGGACGCGGACGGGGCGCGCGGGGCGATGCGGGAGCACTGCGCGGGCACGGCGGCGCTGCTGCGCGGCTTCCTGACGTAAAGGTACGCAGACTGTCCATTGACGAACACGAACCATGGGAGATCGGGGGCCGGGATGACGGACAGGCCGCTCATAGGCGTCAGTACGTACCTGGAGACCGCGCGGTGGGGGGTGTGGGAGCTGGAGGCGGCGCTGCTGCCGGCCGGTTATCCGCGGCTCGTCCAGGCGGCGGGGGGCGTGGCCGCGATGCTGCCGCCGGACGATCCGGCGTACGCCGCCGGGGTCGTCGCGCGGCTCGACGGGCTGGTGATCGCGGGGGGTCCGGACGTGGATCCGGGGCGGTACGGGGCCGCCCGCGATCCCCGTTGCGGGCCTGAGGCGCGGGCCCGCGACAGCTGGGAGCTGGCGCTGATCGGGGCCGCGCTGGACGCCGGGACGCCGCTGCTGGGGATCTGCCGGGGGATGCAGCTGCTGAACGTCGCGCTCGGGGGGACGCTGGTGCAGCACATCGACGGGGCGGGCCGGCCCGCCGAGCGCCGCGTCCAGCACCTGCCGCGTCCCCGACCCCTCCTCCCGCAGGATCAGCGGCGTCGCCGCCAGCTCCGCCACGTCCAGCGCCCGCCGCCGCCGCGCCCACGGGTGCCCGGGCGCGGTCACGACGATCAGCCGGTCGTGCGCGATGACCGCGGAGTCGAGCCCGGCCGGCACGGACACCCCCTCCACGAACCCCAGGTCCGCCGCACCGGAGAGCACCCGCTCGGCCACCACCGTCGAGTTCCCCGCGATCAGGGACACCGCCGTGTCCGGCCGCTGCCCGCGCAGCGCGATGAGCCAGCCCGGCAGCAGGTACTCGGCGATCGTCATGCTGGCGGCCACCCGCAGCCGCGAGTCCCGGCGGTCCCGCAGCGCCTGCGCCCCCGCGTCGAACGCCTCCGCCGCCTCCACCACCCGCCGCGCCCAGTCCGTGACGAGCGCGCCCGCGTCGGTGAGCCGGGAGCCCCTGGGCGACCGGTCCACCAGCGCCACCCCCAGCTGCCGTTCCATGGAACGGATCCGGCTGCTGGCGGCGGGCTGGGTG
>NZ_VDFC01000046.1:43543-54110 GCF_008369065.1 Streptomyces apricus
CACCCACGCCCGCGCCACCGGCACCCGCCCCACCGTCCTGACTCATAAACCCACCTTATGCCTCCATAGACCGGTACTCCCTGGTGAGCCCCCGGGCGAGGCGGCACGGTGGGGTCATGGTCACCTCCGTCCGCCACCTCGGCCCCAACTGGTACGCCCCGGTCATGGGCACCGCGATCGTGGCGACGGCCGGAGCCGGTCTCCCCCTCGGCGTCCCGGGCCTGCGCACCTTCTGCACGGCGGTCTGGGCCCTGTCCCTGGCCATGCTCCTCACCGTGCTGACCGCAAGGGCCGCGCACTGGACCCTCCACCGCGACCGGGCGCGGGTCCAGCTCATGGACCCGGCGACGGCGCCCTTCCACGGCTGCCTCGCGATGGCCCTGCTCGCGGTCGGCGGCGGCGCCCTGGTCGTCGGCCGGGACTGGATCGGCACGGGCGCGGCGGTCGCCCTGGACGCCGTCCTGTTCACGGCCGGCACCCTGGCCGCCCTGACGGTCGCGGTCGCCGTCCCGTACCTGATGGCCGTGCACCACCGGGTGACCCTCGCACAGGCGAGCCCCGTGTGGCTGCTCCCCCTGGTCGCCCCGATGGTCTCGGCGGCGCTCGGCCCCCTGCTCGTACCGCACCTGCCGCCCGGCGCGCCCCGCGCCACCCTGCTCCTGGTCTGCTTCGCGCTGTTCGGGGTCAGCCTGCTGGCCACGCTATTGATGCTGCCGGTGGTCTTCGCGCGCCTCCTCACCGGCGGCCCGCCGCCGCTCGCCCTCACCCCGGCCCTGTTCCTGGTCCTGGGCCCGCTGGGGCAGTCCACGACGGCGGTCGACAAGTTCGCCGCCGTCGCCCCGGGCACCGTGCCGGCCCCGTACGACCGGGGCTTCGAGGTCCTGGCGGTCCTCTACGGCGTACCGGTGCTGGGCTTCGCGCTGTTCTGGCTGGCGCTGGCCGGCGCGCTGGTGGTGCGGGCCCGCCGCCGGGGCATGGGCTTCACGATGACCTGGTGGTCGTTCACCTTCCCGGTGGGCACCTGTGTGACCGGCGCCGAGGGGCTCGCCCGGCACACCGGGCTGGTGGTCTACGAGGGCCTGGCGGTCGCCCTCTACGCCCTGCTGCTGACGGCCTGGGCGGTGGCCGCCGCGCACACGGCCCGGGGCCTGCTCGACGGCCGGCTGCTCGCCGCGCCCCCCGCCGGCCCGTCCGGCGCCGCACTCGCGGGCGCGCCCGCACCCGCGCCGGCTCTCACCGGTTGAGGTCGTCGACCGCCTCGACATGGTCCGCGACCGCGACGAGCAGGACCCGGGTGTCCTCCTCGGTGGCCCGCCACCGGTGCCGCACCCCGCCCGTCAGGTACAGGGTGTCGCCCCGGCCGAGCCGGTACGCGCGGCCCTCCGCCTCGACCTCGACGACGCCGTCGGCCACGTACATCAGCTCGTCGTTGCGGTGCTGGAACTCGCGCCCGGCGTCCTGGTCGCCGGAGAACTCCATGGCGTGCAACTGGTGGTGGCCCCGCACCAGGGGGCGCACACGGGGCTCATGGGTGAACTCGGAGTCGTCGGCGCGCACCACGTCGACGCTGCGCGCCGGGTCGGCGGCCGCCAGCAGCTCCACGCGGGTCGTCCCCAGGGCGTCGGCCACGCGTTCGAGGGAGCGAGTGCTGGGCCGGGCCCGCTCGTTCTCGACCTGGCTGAGGAACGGCACGGACAGGCCGCTGCGCTCGGCGACGACGGCGAGGGTGAGCTCCAGCGCCCGGCGCCGGCGCCTGACGGCCGCGCCCACTCGAAGGGTCTCCTTGTTGTCGTCCATCGCCTCGGCTCCCCCCTGTGCGTCGTCGGTACGTGTGCGGTGCGTACGCGCCCGTGTCCCACGCGTTCGGGTTCTGATGTGTTGTCTGCACCTTACGGGTGTTCGCCAAACCGTTTCACGTGCCCGCCACATCCCCCGCGACATTGCCGCACCCGGCCCGGACGGACCGCGGGGGGTGGTGGGCGCCCGTGCGGCGCCCACCACCCCCCCGCGCTCATGTGCGCAACGGTCCCGTACCCGCTACGGGGTCATGCGCTGCACCATGTCCGGGTGCTCCTTGAGCCACGCGTCGACGGCTTCCTCCTCGTGGCCCTGGCCGCGGTCCTTGATCTCGGCCTCCAGCGTGCCGAGCTCGTCCTCGCTCATCCTGAAGTTCTTGATCCACTTCGTGAGCTGGGGATAGCGCTCGGGGAACTTCTTGTTGGAGATGGTCCGGATCGTGTTGCCCTCGCCGAACAGCTTCTTCCCGTCCGACAGCTTGGTGAGCTCGTACTCGCTGTACGCCCAGTGCGGCGACCACAGGACGACGGCGACGGGCTCCTTCTTGGCGTACGCGCGCTTGAGCTCGGCCAGCATCGCGGGCGTGGAGCCGTCGACGACCTCGTACTCCTTGTCCAGGCCGTAGCCCGGCAGCACGTCCTTCTTGAGGAGGTTCATCTCGCCGGTGCCGGGCTCGATCCCGATGATCTTCCCGTCGAAGGTGCCGGCCTTGCCCTTGAGGTCGGCCAGGGACTCGACGTCCTTCACGTACGAGGGCACCGCGATCTCCAGGGACGTCGGCTCGTACCAGGTGCCGAGGTCGCGCAGGTCGTCCTTGTGCTTGTTCCAGTAGTTGGACTGGGCGTACGGCAGCCAGGCGTCGAAGTTGAGGTCGATGTCACCGGAGGCGAGGCCCGTGTAGACCGGGCCGACGTCCATCTGCTTCAGGTTGAGCTTGTAGCCGCGCCGGGCGAGGACGTCCTTCCACAGGTAGGTGACGGCGACGTCCTCGTCCCACGGGAACCAGGCGACGTCGATCGCGCGCTTCGCCTCGGCGGGCGTGCCGGAGCTCCGCACGGGGGCCAGCTCGTCGACGACCTTCGCGTTGCTCTTGAGCCAGGTGCGCACGGCCTGCTGCTGCGCGCCCTTGCCGGCCTTGTTGATCTCCGCCTCGAGGCTGGTGAGCTGATCCTCCTTCATCGTGAAGTCCTTGAGCCACTTCGCGACGACCGGGTTGTCCTTCGTGAAACCCTTGCGGGACAGCGTGTGCACGCCGTCGCCCTTGCCCCAGGAGCCCTTGGGGTCGTCGAGCTTCTTCAGCTTGTACTCGCTGTACGCCCAGTGCGGCGACCAGAGCGTGCCGACGAACGGCTCCTTCTTGGCGTACGCGCGCTTGAGCTCGGCCAGCATCGCGGGCGTGGAGCTGTCGACGACCTTGTACTCCTTGTCGAGCCCGTACTCCTTGAGGACCTTGGTCTTGAGCAGGCCCATCATCCCGGCGCTGGACTCGATGCCGGTGATCTTCCCGTCGAACTCGCCGGCCCTGCCCTTGAGGTCCTCCAGGGAGTCGATGTCCTCCATGTAGGCGGGCACGCTCAGCTCCAGGGACGTCGGGCCGTACCAGGACCCCAGGTCTTCGAGCTGCTTGCCGTACTTCTTCCAGTACTGCTCGTGCGTGACGGGCAGCCAGGAGTCGGTCTGGAAGTCGATGTCGCCCTGCGCGAGCGAGGTGTAGAGCGGCCCCGCGTCGAACTGCTTGGTCTCGACCTCGAAGCCGCGCCGCTCCAGGATCTCCTTCCACAGGAAGGTGGAGGCCACGCCCTCGTCCCAGGGGATGTAGCCGATGCTGACCTTCTTGCCCTGGCCCACGTTCCCGGAGTCGGAGGCGGCGGTCTCGGTGTCGTCGGAGCCGAACATGCCCATGCCGCCCGCGACGAGCGCGAGCACGACGACGCCGACCACGGCGACGGTGGGCCGGGGGCGGTAGGACCAGATCTTCAGGCCCTGTGCGGCGCGCACCTTGGCGGCGGCGCGGCGGCCGAGCGGCGAGACCTGGGTGCCCAGCGCGCTGGTCATGCGGTCCAGGTAGATGGCGAGGATGACGATGGCGACGCCCGCCTCGGAGCCGAGACCGACGTTGAGCTGGCCGATGGCCTCGTTGACGTCGCCGCCGAGGCCGCCGGTGCCGACCATGCCCGCGATGGCGGCCATGGACAGGCCCAGCATGATGACCTGGTTGACGCCCGCCATGACGGTGGGCAGGGCCAGCGGCAGCTGGACGCGCAGCAGGATGTTGCCGGGGCTGGTGCCGAACGCGTCGGCCGCCTCGACCAGTTCCTTGTCGACCTGGCGGATGCCCAGCTCGGTCATCCGGACGCCGGGCGCCAGCGCGAAGATCAGGGTGGCCACGATGCCCGCGGGGGCGCCGGTGCCGAAGAACAGGATCGCCGGGATCAGGTAGATCATCGCCGGCAGGGTCTGCATGAAGTCGAGCACGGGCCGCACCACGGCGCTGACCCGGTCCGAGCGGGCCGCCCAGATGCCGACCGGCACGGATATGACGAGCGCGATGATCGTCGCCACCAGCACGAGCGACAGGGTGATCATCGCGTTCTCCCACAGTTCGAGGGAGTCGATGAACGCGAATCCCACGAAGGTGAGCACACCGGCCGAGGTGCCGCGCAGCCAGAACGCGATGACGGCGAAGATGCCCGCGAGGAGCAGCGGTTCGGGGGCCTGCAGGACGGCGTTGATGCCGTCGTAGGTGCCGAGGAAGACGGTCTTGAAGAAGTCGAAGAGCCACGCCATGTGGTTCAGCAGCCAGTCGACCGCGTCGTTGACCCAGTCGCCGAAGGGGATCCTAGGCACCGGCCTTCACCGCCCCGGAGGCCGTGCCGCGCGGGGAGTCGCAGGGCGCGGGATCGCCCTGCTCGTCGCCGAGGAAGCCGACGAGCCGCTGCCGGGGCACGACCCCGACCAGCTTGCCCTTCCTGTCGACGACGGCGACGGGGTGCGCCACCCGCGCGCTGATCGCGCACAGCTCCCCGAAGGAGGAGTCGGGCCGCGCGGTCTCGCAGTGACAGTCCGCCTCGTCGCCGTGCGGGTCCGGGTCCATGACGGAGGCCGCGGTGAGCACCCGGGAGCGGTCGACGTCCTGGGTGAAGGAGGCCACGTAGTCGTTGGCGGGGCGCACGAGGATGTCCTCGGCGGTGCCGATCTGGACGATCCGGCCGTCCCGCATGACGGCGATGCGGTCGCCCAGGCGCATGGCCTCGTTGAGGTCGTGGGTGATGAAGACGATGGTCTTCTTGAGCTTCTTCTGCAGCTCGATCAGCTGGTCCTGCATGTCGCGGCGGATCAGCGGGTCGAGCGCGCTGAAGGACTCGTCCATCAGCAGCAGGTCGGCGTCGGTGGCGAGCGCCCGGGCGAGGCCCACCCGCTGCTGCATGCCGCCGGACAGCTCGTCGGGCCAGGACTTCTCCCAGCCGGCGAGGCCCGCCAGCACCAGGGCCTCGGTGGCGCGCTCGTGGCGCTCCGCGCGCGGCACGCCCTGCACCTCCAGGCCGTAGGCGGCGTTCTCCAGGACGCTGCGGTGCGGGAAGAGCGCGAAGTGCTGGAAGACCATGCTGACCTTCCGGGAGCGGACCTCGCGCATCTCGCGGTCCTTCAGCGCGGTCAGGTCCTGGCCGTCGAAGACCACGCGTCCCGAGGTCGGCTCCAGGAGTCCGTTGAGCATGCGCAGCAGCGTGGACTTGCCGGATCCGGACAGCCCCATCACGACGAAGATCTCGCCCGGTTCCACCGTGAAGGAGGCGTCGATCACCGCGGCGGTCGTGCCGTCCGCGCGCAGTTCCTCACGATCGGCTCCCCCGCGAAGCCGCTCGACCCCCTCACCGGGACGTCTTCCGAACACTTTGTAGAGCTGTTCCGCCTGCAGCCTGGATGACACGAGTACCTCTCCGGTCGAACGAAGACGGCCCGCCTCCCCCGCCGGCGGGCCGTGGAGCGACGCGGGATCGGCCCGCTCGTCCGGTCCGCACACGCCTATGTGGTTGAAAACACGACCGGGTTCGCTCCGGGCGCGCACCTGCCCCCACCCGGATGGCCCAAACCCGACCGTGTTCCAGGTCACATCGCGTTTGCCTCCCGCCGATCGTGGAACTCGCCTGCGCCCGCCGGGCTCGGGCGGAGGGTGCTGTCGGTGGCGTACGGCATGATGCGGGGCGTGACGCAGCAGACTCAGCAGCCTCGGCGAACCATGCTCCTCGACACCGCATCCCTGTATTTCCGGGCCTACTTCGGGGTGCCGGAATCCGTGAAGGCCCCGGACGGCACACCGGTGAACGCGGTGCGGGGCCTGCTGGAGTTCATCGACCGGCTGGTGCGGGACCACCGGCCCGACGACCTGGTCGCGTGCATGGACGCGGACTGGCGGCCGCAGTGGCGGGTGGACCTGATCCCCTCCTACAAGGCGCACCGCGTGGCCGCGCAGACGCAGACCGGGCCGGACGAGGAGGAGGTGCCGGACAAGCTGTCGCCGCAGGTGCCGGTCATCGAGGAGGTCCTGGACGCGCTGGGCATCGCCCGCGTGGGCGTGGCGGGGTACGAGGCGGACGACGTGATCGGGACGTTCGCCGGCCGGGCGACGGGCCCGGTCGACATCGTCACCGGCGACCGCGACCTGTACCAACTGGTGGACGACAAGAGGGGCGTCCGCGTGCTCTACCCCCTCAAGGGCGTCGGCACGCTGCAGATCACGGACGAGGCGTGGCTGCGCGAGAAGTACGGCGTCGACGGCCCCGGGTACGCGGATCTGGCCCTGCTGCGCGGCGACCCGAGCGACGGCCTGCCGGGCGTGCCGGGCATCGGCGAGAAGACGGCCGCCAAACTGCTGGCGGAGTTCGGGGACCTGGCCGGGATCATGGCGGCGGTGGACGACCCGAAGGCCGGGCTGACCCCCTCGCAGCGCAGGCGCCTGGATGAGTCGCGGCCGTACGTCTCCGTCGCGCCGAAGGTCGTCCAGGTGGCCGGCGACGTGCCCCTGCCGGAGGTGGACACCGCGCTGCCGCGCGCGCCGCGCGACCCGCAGGCCCTCGATGCCCTCGCGGCGCGCTGGGGACTCGGCGGTTCGCTGAAGCGGCTGCTGTCGACGCTGGAGGCCTGAGGAGCGCACCGGGGAGGAGGAGCGCACCGGGAAGTACGGGGCCGTCGCCCTTCGGCGGGGCGACGGCGGGTTCGTTCCACCGATCGGGGAGACCCGTGACCCATGGGGTTCGCACAAGGAGGCGCCGCGCCCGGTGACCGACGGGTGTCACACGGGTGAAGGTGCTAACTTAGGTAAGCCTTAGCGCACCTATTCAGGAGACCGTTATGGCAGAGCGTCCGGCCCGCAGGGTTCCCAAGCCGCACTCCGCGCGCGTCGTCCGCACCGAGCGGCTGACGCCCCACATGCACCGCGTGGTGCTCGGGGGCGACGGGCTCGCCGATTTCACCGCGGGCACCAGCACCGACCACTACGTGAAACTGCTCTTCGGCGCCGAGGGCGTGACGTACCCCGAGCCCTTCGACATGACGCGGATCCGCGAGGAGTTCCCGCGCGAGCAGTGGCCCGTGACGCGCACGTACACCGTGCGGGCCTGGGACCCCGAGCAGCGCGAGCTGACCCTCGACTTCGTGGTGCACGGCGACGAGGGGCTCGCCGGGCCGTGGGCCGCCCGCGTCCAGGCGGGCGAGCTGGTCCGTTTCCTCGGTCCGGGCGGGGCGTACGCGCCCGACGCGGCGGCCGACTGGCACCTGCTGGCCGGTGACGAGAGCGCGCTGCCCGCCATCGCCGCCACGCTGGAGGCCATGCCCGACGGCGCCCGGGTGCACGCCTTCGTGGAGGTCTCGGGGCCGCAGGAGGAGCAGAAGATCGACTCCGACGTGGAGGTCGTCTGGCTGCACCGCGGCGACCGGCCGGTCGGCGAGGCCTTGGTGGCCGCCGTGCGGGCGCTGGAGTTCCCGGCGGGCCGGGTGCACGCGTTCGTGCACGGCGAGGCGGGGTTCGTGAAGGAGCTGCGCCGGCTGCTGCGGGTCGAGCACGAGGTTCCGCGCGAGGACATCTCCATCTCCGGGTACTGGCGGCTGGGGCACAACGAGGACGGGTGGCAGGCCGCGAAGCGGGAGTGGAATGCGCAGGTCGAGGCCGAGCAAGAAGCTGTGCCTCCTGCCGCCTGACCTGCGGTCCGCCCAGCCCCGGGGTTGTTTCTTCGGCTGCGGGTTCGTGAGGGCTGAGCGCGCAGTTCCCCGCGCCCCTTACGGGGCACGGCTCTGCGTACGCTGGTGTGGTGCGGCGTAAGAAGGTGGTTCCGGAGTCTCCCCTGCCTCAGCGGGACGGGGTCGATGCCGTGCGGGTGCGGCTGCCGGGCCGTGCGGAGTGGGGCACCGTGCGGGAGTACCTCCTTGAGCGGCTCGCGTCACGGGCCGCGGCCGTCGAGGAGATGTTCGCCGCGGGACGGGTCGTGGGGGCCGACGGGCGGGCCGTGGCCCCGGACGCGGCGTACGAGCCGGGGATGTTCGTCTGGTTCCACCGGGAGCTGCCCGCCGAGGAGCGGGTGCCGTTCCCCGTCGAGGTCGTGTACCGCGACGAGCACATCGTGGTGGCCGACAAACCGCACTTCCTCGCGACGACGCCCCGGGGCGGCCACGTCACCGAGACGGCCCTGGCGCGGCTGCGGCGGGAGTTGGGGCTGCCCGCGCTCGGGGCGGCCCACCGGCTCGACCGGCTCACCGCCGGGCTCGTGCTGTTCACGGTGCGGCCCGCGGAACGGGGCGCGTACCAGACGCTGTTCCGCGACCGGCTCGTGCACAAGGAGTACGAGGCCGTGGCCCCGTACGCACCGGACCTGGAGCTGCCCCGCACCGTCCGCAGCCGCATCCTCAAGGAGCGCGGGGTGCTCGCCGCCCGGGAGGTGCCGGGCGAGCCGAACGCCGTGACCCGGATCGAGTCGGCGCGGCGCCGGGGCGCTCTGGCCCGCTACCGGCTGCTCCCCCGCACCGGCCAGACCCATCAGCTGCGGGTGCACCTGTGCGCCCTGGGCGTGCCGATCCTCGGTGACCCGCTGTACCCGGTGGTCGCCGGCCCCGTGCCGGCCGGCGACTTCCGGCGGCCGCTGCAACTGCTGGCGCGGACGCTGGAGTTCACCGATCCGGTCACGGGACGGCGGCACGCGTTCCGCAGCGGGCGGACCCTGCGGGCCTGGTCCGCGTACGACGACTGGGCCGGCGACGGGGACGGAGCCGGTGCCGGGACCCCGGGCGGGGCCGCCGGCGGGCCGGCTCAGTAGCCGCGCCACCAGCGCAGGAACCGCTGCCAGGCGCCGGGCCGCTGCCCCGTACCGGCGGCCGGAGCGGGAGGCATCTCCGGCAGGTCGATCGTGGGACGCGGCGCGAGGGTGCCGTCCGCCGACGGCTCCGAGACGTCCCAGTCCGGACGCGGGCGCGGCACCTCGGCGACGCCCGGCCGGTCCATGACGTCCTGCGGCGACGCCGGCGCGAACACCACGGGCAGTTCCACCAGGTGGCGCGAGGAGATCGACGCGGTGCGCGCCAGGTCCGCCTCGTCGACACCGAGCTGCACGTCCGGGAGCCGCTTGAGGAGCGCGTCCACGCCGACGTCGGCGATGGCACGGCCGATGTCCTGGCCCGGGCACTCGTGCGGGCCGCCGCCGAAGGCGAGGTGCGAGCGGTTGCCCTTCATGTTCGCCCTGAGGTCCGGGCGCACGTGCGGGTCGACGTTGCCCGCCGCGATGCCCAGGAGCAGCCCGTCGCCCTTGCGGATGCGCTGCCCGCCCAGCTCGGTGTCCTGCTTGGCGAAGTAGCCGAGGACGTTGCTGAACGGCGGCTCGTCCCACAGGGACTGCTCCACCGCCTGCGGCACCGTCATCTGCCCGCCGTTGAGCTGGGCGCGGAAGCCCGGGTCGGTGAGGACCACCCTCAGCACGTTGGCGAGGAGGTTCGCGGTGGCCTCGTACGCGGCGAGCAGGACCAGGCGCAGGTGCTGGCCCACCTCCTCGTCGGTGAGTCCCGCCGGGTGGCCCAGGAGGTGGCTGGTGAAGTCCTCGGCGGGCTCCGCGCGGCGGCGCACGGTCAGCCGCATCAGCACGCCCATCACGTACTCGTTGCTGGCGATCGCGGTCTCGGTGCCCTTGAGCAGGTCGCGGGTGGCCTGCACCATCTTGTCGTCGTACTCCTCGGGCATGCCGAGGATCTCGCACAGCACCGCCATCGGCAGGTGCTCGGCGAACTGCGAGACCAGGTCGGCGGTGCCCCGCCGGCAGAACTGGTTCACCAGTTCCTGGGTCCAGTGGTTGATGTGGCGGCGCAGGTCGCGGGAGTTGATGGTCGACATGGCGCCCATGACCGCGCCGCGCAGCCGCTGGTGCTCGTCGCCCTCGGCGTGGGAGCAGATCGGCTGCCAGGTGATGAGCGGCATCAGCGGGTGGTCGGGGCCCGCCGTGCCGTCCAGCAGGGCGGTCCAGATGCGGCTGTCGCGGGTGTAGACCGACGGGTTGCTGACCATGTGGAGGTTCTCGCCGTGCCCGAGCACCAGCCAGATGGGCACGTCGTCGTGGAGCAGCACGGGCGCGACGGAGCCGTGCTCGGCGCGCAGCTTCTCGTACAGGGCCGCCAGGTCCTGCGCCTCGGGTCCGTACAGGCGGCGCAGTCCGCCGGGGCCCGTGCCGTGGGCGGGGCAGCCCGGCGGGGGCCCGGTCATGAGGTCGTCCGTGCCGGTGGGGAAAGGGGATTCAGG
>NZ_VDFC01000046.1:54210-86508 GCF_008369065.1 Streptomyces apricus
CGCCGGGCCGCCGGGCGGGCGGGTCCGCCTGCGCGGGCGCGGCCGGCGGCGGCCCGGCGGGGTCAGGCCGACGCCTGCGCCATGGCGATCGAGTGCAGGAAGCGCATCAGCGTCATCAGGACGTCCCGGCTGGAGGCCCGGCGGCGCGCGTCGCACTTCACCATGGGGATCTCCTCGGACAGGTCCAGCGCCGCCCGCAGGTCCTCCATGGGGTAGTGCGGTCCGTCCGGGAAGTCGTTGACGGCGACGACGAACGGCACGCCGCGCTCCTCCAGGCGGCCGATGACGTCGAAGCTGACTTCCAGGCGCCGGGTGTCGACCAGGACGACCGCGCCCAGCGCACCCTCGAAGAGGCCGTTCCACAGGAACCAGAAGCGCTCCTGGCCGGGGGTGCCGAACAGGTACAGCACCAGCTGCTCGGTGATGCTGATGCGGCCGAAGTCCATGGCCACGGTGGTGGCCGTCTTGGTGTCGGAGCCGTAGTTGTCGTCGACGCCGATGCCGGCCTGTGTCATGGTCTCTTCGGTGGTCAGCGGTCTGATCTCGCTGACGGAACCCACCATGGTCGTCTTGCCGACCCCGAACCCGCCCACGATCACGATCTTCACCGCGGCGGTCGCCGTGTGCGGGAGATGGTCCTCGGCGCGGGGTCCCGGGACGGTCTCAGAGCTTTTGAAGTCCATGCATCACCGCTTCGAGGAGGGAACGGTCGGGCAGCTCCGAGCGGACGATCGGAACGCGCGCCTGTACCAGTTCAGCCGTCAGCAGCTCGGTCAGCAGTACGGTCACCACGCTGAACGGCAGGTTGAGATAGGCCGAGACCTCGGCCACGGACATGGGGGCCCGGCAGAGCCGGAGCAGCGCCAGCTGCTCCGGCTGGGCGGTGGGCGGGGCATCGGCGCACGTCACGATGAGGGTGACCAGGTCGAGCTCGGCGCGGTCGCCGCCCGAGGCCTGGCCGGTGACGACGTACAGCCGCTCCAGCTCGCGCGAGCGTCCCGGGCCGCTCTCCTCCCCGGCCGGGGGCGGGGCGGGTTTCTCCTGGCGCGCCGCCTTGGGCGAACGCCGGCGTCGTTGCGGTGGGCTCATACGGTCTGCCCGTTCCGCCGGGGCGGACTCGTCAGGTGCGCACCGATCCGGACGACGAGGTCGCGCATCCGGGCGCTCATGAGTCCGGCGTCGACATGGGCCTCCGCGAGGACCGCGAGGTAGGCGTTGGGGCCCGCGGCCATCATGTAGAAGTAGCCGCCCTCCATCTCGATGATGACCATGCGCATCTTGCCGTCGGTGTCGGGGATCTCGGTGGCGACGGCCCCGGCGAGGCTCTGCAGCCCGGCGCAGGCGGCGGCGATGCGGTCGGCGGCGTCGGGGTCGCCGCCGTACCGGGCGATGCGCAGGCCGTCAGCGGAGAGCACGACGACCTGCCGGGTCCCGTACACCCCGTCGGACAGCTCCTTGAGCATCCAGTCGAAGTTGGCTCGCTGCTGGATCACTTGGGGTCCCCCTCGTCGTCGGCCTCCGTGCGGGCCGGACTGCTCGTCGCTCCGGGCGTCTGCTGCTGGTCGCCGTCACCGCCCTTGAGGCCGGCCATGAACGCCTCGACCCAGAGCCCGGGTTCCTTCTCTTCCTTCTTCTTCTTGGGCTTGGGCACCTGCGTGGACGACTGGGTCCAGTCGATGACGGGACGCCCTTCCTTGCGTGCGACCTCGGCCTCCGCCGCGGCGGCCCGGGCCTCCCTCACCCGCTGGCTGTAGGGGACCTTCATCCGGCTGCGGCGCTGCGGCAGTCCGCCCGCGGTCCACTCGGTGACCTCGGGGACGTCGTCCTCCTCCATGCCGTCCGGGGTGCGGACGCGGGGTCCGGTGGTGGGACGGCGCTTCTTCTCCTTGCGCGCGGGACCCTCGACCCCGTCGAAGTCGACCTTGGGCACGGCCGCGGCGCCGATGCCGTGGGCGAGACCGGGCGCGGGGTCCTCGGTGAGCAGCTTGCGCGGGACGACGAGGACGGCCCGCKCCCCGCCGTAGGCGGACTGCCGCAGCGAGACCTGCATGTCGTACGTGTCCATGAGGCGGCCCACGACGGCGAGGCCGAGCCGCGGGTCCTCGCCGAGCTGGTTGAGGTCGGGGCCCTCGGCCGCGCGCGCGAGCATCGCCTCGGCCCGCAGGCGGGCCTCCTCGCTGAGGCTGACGCCGGCGTCCTCGATCTCGATGGCGACGCCGGTCTGCACCTCGACGGCGGTGACGTGCACCTTGGTGTGCGGCGGCGAGTAGCGGGTGGCGTTGTCGAGGAGCTCGGCCGCGGCGTGGATGACCGGCTCGACGTGGATGCCGCTGACGGCGACCTTGGCGATGGAGTGCAGCTCGATGCGCCGGTACTCCAGGATCCGGGACATGGCGCCGCGCAGCGCGCTGTACAGCGGGACGGGCGCGGGCCACTGGCGGCCGGGGCGACCGCCGCCGAGCACGGCGATGGAGTCGGCGAGGCGGCCGATCAGCGCGGTGCCGTGGTCGATGCGCAGCAGGTCGTCGAAGACCTCGGGGTTGCGCCCGTGGTCCTCCTCCATCTCGCGCAGTTCCACGTTCTGCTGGTGGACGATCGCCTGGACGCGGCGGGCGATGTTGACGAAGGAGCGCTGCGCGGCCTCGCGCTGGAGCTCCTCGTTGTCGATGATCCGCAGCACTTCGATCAGGAGCGCGCGCTGGGAGCGGGGGATGTTCCGCTGGGCGGGGTCCTCGTCGACGATCAGCCGGACGGCTTCCTGGGGCGAGCGTCCGCCGCGCATCCCCTTGAGCACGGTGGGCAGCAGATGCTCGCGCAGGTGGTCGATCTCGGCGTCGTGCAGGGACACGCGCCGTTGCATGGCCTCGGTGCGGCGGTCGAGCTCGGTCCGTACCGCGCGCACGACATGGCCGCGGCGGACCGCCTCGGCCGCCGTCGCGGTCACGAGCAGGGTCGCGACGACGCCGCACCAGATGACGGCCGCACGGGCCGGCTGCGCCACCAGGGCGACGGCGGCGCCGGTCGCGGCGGCCATCACTATGGCGGGCAGCAACAGCATGCGTGCGTAGGGAACTTCACGGCCACCGGGAGGCAATTGAACACTCACCATGTATGCCCTCTGAGACAGGTCGACTGGGGGTCGGGGGAGGTAACTGGATCTTCCGAACGTCTGGGGAACAAGCGCACGATTCATCTCAACTCGGTGCGCTGCGGGCGAGCTTAGTCCGACCGGATCATCGCCGTGTCATATTCAGCAACCACCTGAAATCACCCCTGTGACAGGAGTACGCTCTGCCACATTTATACGCTCGGCTGCCGTGCGAACACCCTCGGTAACGGCGTACGGGCGTACGAAACCCCCTTCCTCGGAAGGGGGTTCGCAGTGTTCCGTCCGGTCCGCTCAGCCCACGGAGGAGTAGGCCACCACTCCGCGCAGCAGCTGGTCGACCGCCTTGCGCGCGTTCTTCGCCACCGTCGACCCCTCGGTGGTCTGCGTCGGCGCGGCCGCCGCGATCTGCCCGAGGACGTCGATGACCTGCTTGCACCAGCGCACGAAGTCACCGGCCGGCATCTCCGCCTCCCGCAGCACCTCGTCCAGGCCCTTGCCCGACGCCCACTCGTGCGCCGCCCAGGCGAAGCCCAGGTCCGGCTCGCGCTGGCCCACGCCCTCGCTCTGGGTGATGCGGAAGTCCTCCTCCAAGGCGTCGAGGCGGCCCCAGATGCGGACCATCTCGCCCAGCGCGGCCTTCGCCCTGCCGGAGGGCAGCTTGGGCGCCATCGCGTCGTCGCCGGCCCGGGACTCGTACACCAGTGCCGAGACGCACGCGGCCAGCTCGGCCGGTCCCAGCCCCTCCCAGACCCCTTCGCGCAGGCACTCGCTGGACAGCAGGTCCATCTCGCCGTAGAGCCGGGCGAGCCGCTTGCCGTGCTCGGTGACCTCGTCGCCGCGCAGGTAGTCCATCTCGGTCAGCAGCGCGACGATGCGGTCGAAGGTGCGGGCGATGGTGTTCGTGCGGCCCTCGATGCGCTGCTCCAGCTGCGCGGTGTCGCGCCGCAGCCGGTGGTAGCGCTCGGCCCAGCGGGCGTGGTCCTCGCGGTCGCTGCACCCGTGGCAGGGGTGCGCCCGGATGGCGGTCCGCAGCCGGGCGATCTCCCGGTCGTCGGCGGCCTCGGCCCGCTTCTTGCGGTGCCGGTCGGGCACGATGTGCCCGGCCTTGGTGCGCAGCGCGGAGGCCAGGTCGCGGCGCGACTGCGGCGAGCGCGCGTTGAACGACTTCGGGATGCGCATCCGCTCCAGGGCCTCCACGGGCACCGGGAAGTCCATCGACGCGAGCCGCTTGACCTGCCGCTCGGCGGTGAGCACCAGCGGCCGGGGGCCGTCGTGGTGCTCGAATCCCCGGTGGCCGTTGGAGCGCCCGGCGGGCAGCCCCGGATCGAGGACCAGCGCGAGCCCGGCGAACTTGCCGGTCGGCACGTGGATGATGTCGCCCGGCTTGAGCTTCTCCAGCGCGACGGCCGCCTCGGCGCGCCGCTGCGAGGCGCCCTGCTTGGCCAGCTCGGTCTCGCGGTCCTTCAGCTCGCGGCGCAGCCGCGCGTACTCGTCGAAGTCCCCGAGGTGGCAGGTCATGGACTCCTTGTAGCCCTCAAGTCCCTCCTCGTTGCGCTGCACCTGGCGGGAGATGCCGACGACCGACTTGTCGGCCTGGAACTGCGCGAAGGACGTCTCAAGGAGCTCGCGCGAGCGGTGGCGCCCGAACTGCTCGACGAGGTTCACCGCCATGTTGTACGAGGGCTTGAAGCTGGAGCGCAGCGGATAGGTGCGCGTGCCGGCGAGGCCCGCGAGGTGCTCGGGGCTGAAACCGCGCTGCCACAGCACCACGGCATGGCCCTCGACATCGATGCCACGGCGGCCCGCCCGCCCGGTGAGCTGGGTGTACTCGCCGGGGGTGATGTCCGCGTGCTGCTCGCCGTTCCACTTGACGAGCTTCTCCAGGACCACCGAGCGGGCGGGCATGTTGATGCCCAGCGCGAGGGTCTCGGTGGCGAACACGGCCTTCACCAGACCACGTACGAACAGCTCCTCCACGACCTCCTTGAAGGTCGGCAGCATGCCCGCGTGGTGGGCCGCGATGCCGCGCTCCAGGCCCTCCAGCCACTCGTAGTAGCCCAGGACGTGCAGGTCCTCGTCGGGGATGGACGCCGTGCGCTCCTCGACCAGGGCGCGCACCCGCAGCCGGGCGTCCTCGTCGTTCAGCCGCAGGCCCGCGTACAGGCACTGCTGGACGGCGGCCTCGCAGGCGGCGCGGCTGAAGATGAACGTGATCGCGGGCAGCAGCCCCTCGGAGTCGAGGCGCTCGATGACCTCGGGTCGGCCCGGCGTCCACGTCCGGGACCGCTGGCGCCGCTCGCGCTCGCGGTCGGCCTCGCGCATGGCGCGGCCCCGTCTGCGGTCCTGGTACGAGGGACGGCTGGCCTCCATCCGCGCCAGGCGCGTGAGGTCGGGGTTGACGGCCTTCTTGTGGCCCTCGCCCTCCTCGAAGAGGTCGTACATCCGGCGTCCGGCCAGCACGTGCTGGAACAGCGGGACGGGCCGGTGCTCGGAGACGATCACCTCGGTGTCGCCGCGCACGGTGTCCAGCCAGTCCCCGAACTCCTCGGCGTTCGACACGGTCGCCGACAGCGACACCAGCGTGACCGACTCGGGCAGGTGGATGATCACCTCCTCCCACACGGCGCCGCGGAAGCGGTCCGAGAGGTAGTGCACCTCGTCCATCACGACGTACCCGAGGCCCAGGAGCGTGCGCGAGCCCGCGTACAGCATGTTCCGCAGGACCTCGGTGGTCATGACGACCACCGGGGCGTCGGAGTTGACGCTGTTGTCGCCGGTGAGCAGGCCGACCTTGTCCGCGCCGTAGCGGCGGGAGAGGTCCGCGTACTTCTGGTTCGACAGGGCCTTGATCGGGGTCGTGTAGAAGCACTTCTTGCCCTGCTGGAGGGCCAGGTGGACGGCGAACTCGCCGACGATCGTCTTGCCCGAACCGGTGGGCGCCGCCACCAGGACGCCCTTGCCCGCTTCGAGGGCTCTGCAGGCCTCGATCTGGAACGGGTCGAGGCCGAAGTCGTACATCTCGCGGAAGCCGGCGAGCGCGGTGGCCTGCTCGACAGCGCGCTTCCGTGCTGCCGCGTACCGCTCGGCCGGTGAGAGGTCCTCTGTCATCGTGCTTTCGAGACTACCGGCCACCACTGACAACAGGACGATCATTATCCGATCGGACCCGGCCGATCCGGGTCCGCCGCCCGCCGGGGACGCGCGGGACGGGGACCCGTGGGACGCGGTGCCCGGGCGGCTCAGGGCCCCGCGACCCGCAGCGCCCCCGGTACGCATTGCGCGGTCAGCGGGAGCGGGCCGAGCGGTTCGCCGTCGGCGTAGCCCGTGACGCCGGGCGCGGCGAGCTCGATCCGCGCGGCCCGGTACACGGTGACCAGGGGATGGTCCAGGTGGGTGCCCCGGTAGACCCGCGGGAAGACGCGCAGCAGCGTGGTGCGGCTGCAGGCGCCGACCACGGTGACGTCGAAGAGCCCGTCGGTGAGGTCCGCGTCCGCGCAGATCCGCATGCCGCCCCCGTACGAGGGTCCGTTGCCGACGGCCACCAGGGTCGCCTCGACCTCCCGGACCCGCCCGCCGTCCAGGGTGATCCGGTAGGGGAAGGGCCGGAGGGCGGCGAGCTCGGCGAGCATCGCGAGGTCGTACGTGAGCCGGCCGCCCGGCCACCGCATGCGGTTGCCCCGGTCGTTGACCCGCGAGTCGAAGCCGGAGGCGAGGACCGTGCCGAACCAGGTGCCGCCCACCCGGCCGAGGTCGACGTCCCGCACCCGGCCCTCCTTGAGCGACTCGGCGACCACCCGCCCGGCGGCGGCCGGGTCGCGCACGGGCAGGCCCAGGGCCCGCGCGAAGTCGTTGCCCGTGCCCACCGCGACCAGCCCGAGCGGCGTGAGCGTCCCCGCGACGGCCTGCAGGGCGAGGCTCGCCATGCCGTCCCCTCCGACGGCCACCAGGGCGCCGGTACCGGCCTCCACGGCGCTGCGCGCCCGTGCGAGGGCGTCCCGGGCGTCCTCGCCGAGGACGGTGCGTACGGAGAAGCCGGCCGCCCGCAGCGCGGAGGCGGCCGGCTGCGCGGCGCGGGCACCCCGGCCGCGGCCCGCGGCGGGGTTGACGAAGAGGGTGATCTCGCTGGTCACGGCCGGACCCTACAAGGCCGGCCGCGCCCTCAGGTCACGTCGTCGTAACCGTTGACCCGCTCCCGCTCGGCGTCGGCCTGTGCGGGCAGCGCGCGGTTCGCCGTCACGGGTTCGATCCCGCCGATGTCCTCGGGGGTGAGGTCGAGCTCGGAGGCCTCGTCGTCGGCGGGGCCCTCGGCCTCGCGGCGGGCCCGGCGGCGGTCGTTCAGCAGCGAGAAGGCGGTGGCCGCGAAGTACAGGATCCAGATGGGCCCGGCGAGCGCCAGCATCGTCAGCGGGTCCGTGCTGGGCGTGGCGACGGCGGCGAAGACGGTGATGCCCATGATCATGCCGCGCCACCAGCCGGCCATCCGCCTGCCGGTGATCACCCCGGTCATGTTGAGCATCACCAGCAGCAGCGGCAGCTCGAAGGAGAGGCCGAAGACCACGACCATGCGGGTCACGAGGTCGAGCAGGTCGTCCAGCGGCAGCAGGTTGTCGACGCCGAACGGCGTGAACTCGATCAGGACCTTCGCGGTGGTGGGGAGCACCTTGTAGGCGAAGAAGGCACCGCCGAGGAAGAGCGGGACACCCGAGGCGACGAACGCGTAGGCGTACTTCTTCTCGCTCCTGTGCAGCCCGGGCGCGACGAACGCCCAGAGCTGGTAGAGCCAGACCGGCGAGGCCAGCACGACACCGGCCATCAGCGACACCTTGAGGGCCAGCGTGAAGGGCGTCAGCAGACCGTTGATCGTGATCTGCGCGCAGGGCTCGTCGGACGACGACCGCGCCAGCTGCTGGAAGGTCTTGTCGCAGCCGACCTCCTTGAGGATCGGCTCGGTGAAGAAGTTGATGATGTCGTTGTAGAAGAAAGCGGCGACGATCGTCACGAGGACGATGGCCAGCATCGCCTTCGCGAGCCGGTTGCGGAGCTCACGAAGGTGTTCCGCGAGGGGCATCCGCCCCTCGGGGTCCTTTTCTTCCTTCTTGCGGGCGGACTTCAGCAACCCACGTTCCCATCTCGTACGGCGGGCCGGAGGTCACCGGCCCTGCGTCAGCGCTTGGTCGTGTCCGTCGGCTCGGTGACCGGGCGGGAGCTGGTCACGTCGCCGGGCGCGGCCTGGATGGTGCGCGGGGCCTGCTGGTCGTCGTGCGGCGGGGCCGCGGGGGTGGCGCTGTCGTCCTTGCCCTCGGTCTTCATCGCCTTGGCCTCGCTCTTGAGGATGCGGGCGGACTTCCCCAGGGAGCGGGCCATGTCGGGAAGCTTCTTCGCGCCGAACAGCAGGATGATGACGACGAGGATGAGAATGATCTCGGGAGCGCCGAGCCTTCCGAACATAAGCTTTTACCTTCTCACCGAGGCGGCTTGGTGGGGTTGCTGCCCGACCGGTCGGACGTCTGTCCGAGGATCGCGCTGACAGCGATCGTAACGCCCAAGGGTGAACGCGGGGCAATCCCTGTGCGTACTCCCGGTTCGCGGTCCGCGCCTCGCTCTCCGGGCCGCGACCAGCAGCGTACCTGCCGACCCCGCCGCCCTGACAGGTCGCAACGGCTCGAATGCGTACGGAGGGGACCTCAGAGGGCGTCCGCGGAACGGGCCGCTCCGGCGGAGGCGTGCTCCAGGTCCTCGGCGGCGCGGCTGATCCGGCGGGCCGAGGCGTCGACCTGCCGGCCCAGGCGTTCCGCCTCCAGGAAGACCCGCACGGCGAGCACGCCCAGCACGGCGACTCCCAGGAAACCCACAGCGATCGCGAACATCGGCCAGAACATGCTGCGACCCTAAGCCCCGGTGCCCCTGGCGTGCAGACGCAGGGCCCGCACACCGCCCCCGGTGAGGAGCTCCACGATGCGTTCGCCGGCCGGCTTGCGCACCGCCGACCGGCACTGCGGGCAGGTGAAGGAGTAGAAGGTGGTCCGGTGCGTGGCGCCGACGACCAGGCGCAGGGCGCTCGCCGAGAGCTCGAAGCCGGCCCGGCAGTCGGGGCACGCGGCCTTGAACACCACGGGGTACACCCGCGTCATCCCGGAGAACGCGGAGGCCACCGACACCTCGCCCGCACCGGACATCGCCGACCCGCTCACAGTCCCTGCTCCTGCCTGTCGTACAGCCCGTCGTGAACTCCGTGCGGTCCCCCGCCCGGGCCCGGCGCTCCCCCGCCGGCCTGCGCGGCGGCGTCCTGCCCGCCGTCACGGGGCGCGGCGGGGAGGACCCGCGCGGGCCCGTCCGCGTACGCGTCCCCGTGCCCGTCCTGCGGTCCGTCGTAGGCCGCGAGCGCCTCGACGGCCGCCCTGCGGGCGCTGTCGGCGACCTCCGGCGGCGAGACGATCCGGCCGTCGCGCCCCAGCCGCAGCGCGAGGCGGCGCAGCGAGGCCGGGTCGGGGGTGCGCAGGGTGATGCGCAGCCCGCCGTCCGGCAGCTCCTCGGCGCTGTCGTGGGGGTAGTACTCGGCGACCCAGCGCCCGGCGGGGCCGACCTCCACCACCACCTCCGGGTCCTCGGCGGCCGGCTGCACCAGGGCCTCCGAAAGGTCCCGCAGCTCGATCTCGGGCGGCGCGGACGGCTCGTCGAGGATCTTGATCTCGGCGACCCGGTCCAGCCGGAAGGTGCGCCGCGCCTCGGAGCGCCGGCACCACGCCTCCACGTACGTGTGCCCGACGCTGACCAGGCGGATCGGGTCGATCTCGCGCTCGCTGAGCTCGTCGCGCGCGGGCGAGTAGTAGCGGATCCACAGCCTGCGCCGCTCGGAGATCGCCCGGTCGACGTCGGCGAAGACACCGCCCTCTGCCTCGAAGGTCACCGACAGACGGGCGCTGGCGCCCGCCGCCTCGCCCGAAGCGGCTTCCACCTTCGCGGTGGCCCGCAGCAGCGCCTGCCGGTCGCCCTCGCGCAGGCCCGGCAGGGTCGACACGGCCCGCGCCGCCACCAGCAGCGCGGTCGCCTCGTCGGCGGCGATCCGCAGCGGCTCCGCGACGTCGTCCGGGTTGTGCCACCAGATCCGGTCGCCGTCGGTGTCGATGTCGAGGAGGTCGCCGCCGCGGAAGCTCGTCCCGCACAGCGGCAGCACGTCGAGGTCCGAGATCAGCTCGTCCTCGCTGATCCCGAAGGCCCGCGCCACGTCCTCGATCCGGGCGCCGGGGCGCTCGCGCAGATACGTCACCAGGGAGAGCATCCGCCGCGTCTGGTCGATCGCGTTGGTGGGCCTGGCCGGTTTTCCTGCCACGTTCCTGTGCTTCCCCTCAGCCCTTGGCCACGGCGCGCAGCCGGTCCACGACGTCGGCCCGCAGCTCGGCCGGCTCCAGGACCACCACGTCGGGCCCGAACTCCACCAGCCAGGCGTCCAGACCGTGCCCGTACGGAATCTCCAACTCGTCCCACCCGTCGCCGAGTTCCCGCACCGACACCGCCTTGGCGCGCAGCGGGTAGCCCGAGCCGGTCCGCAGCCGGATCCGCGCGGTGCGGTCGGTGATGTCCCCCGCCCAGCCCGCGACGGTCTCCCGCACGGTCACCACGTCCGGCACCTCGGCGGTGTAGGTGCCACTGCGGGTACGGACCTTGCCGGTGATCCGGGAGAGCCGGAACACCCGCTCGGCCCCCCGGTCGCGGTCCCAGCCCGCCAGGTACCAGTGCCCGCGCCAGCACTCCAGGGCCCACGGCTCGACATGGCGGGGCCCGGGGCGGGCCGCGGTCGCCTTGCGGTAGTCGAAGGTCACCGGCCGCCGGTCGCGGCAGGCCAGCATCAGCGGCTCGAAGGCCGCCTCGTGCACGGGGATGCGCGGCTCCAGCGCGCCGTGCGGCTCGTACGGGTCGACGCCCTCCGGCAGGCCCGCGGCGCGCAGCTTCTGCAGGGCGCCGCTCGCCGCGCCCGCGAGCCGGGCCTGCTGCCAGACCTTGGCGGCAAGCCCCAGGGCGGCGGCCTCCTCGGCGTCCAGGGTGATGGGCGGCAGCCGGTTGCTGTCGCGGCGGGCCAGGTAGCCCACCTCGCCGTCCAGGTTCTCCACCGTCTCGATGACCAGGCCCAGCTCGCGCAGGTCGTCCTTGTCCCGCTCGAACATGCGGTTGAAGGAGTCGTCCGAGCCGGCCTCCAGGTAGGCCTCGATGGACTCGCGCAATTCACGCTTGCTGAGCGGTCGCCGCGTCCCGAGCAGACACAGCGCCAGGTTCATCAGCCGCTCCGCCTTGGCAATGGCCATCGACGCCCTTCCTATGATGCTTCCGACCGTCGACCGTACCGCCCCGGGGTGTCGTGGCAAAAGCCGAGGGTCCACGCCCGGGTGGGCATGGACCCCAAGTGACCGGGTCCGGTCGGACCGCGATCACACGACGTACGACTTACGACGCAAGACCTGCGTACGGCCTGCGACGACCGGGACGTCAGACCCCGACGAGGTCGCAGACGAAGATCAGCGTCTCGCCGGGGGCGATACGGCCACCGGCGCCGCGCTCGCCGTACGCGAGGTGCGCCGGGATGGTCAGCTGGCGGCGCCCGCCGACCTTCATGCCCTGCACGCCCTGGTCCCAGCCCGGGATGACCTGGCCGACGCCCAGCTTGAAGCTGAGCGGCGTGCCGCGGTTCCAGGAGGCGTCGAACTCCTCGCCGGTGGAGAAGGCCACGCCGACGTAGTGGACGGAGACGGTGTCGCCCGCCTTGGCCACCGCGCCGTCGCCCTCCCAGATGTCCTTGATCTCCAGGTCCTTGGGGGGCTCGCCGCCCGGGAAGTCGATCTCGGGCTTCTCGATGCTCACGTCAGTGCTCCTGCTCGTTCTCGGTGGGGCAACCCCGACAGTCTGCCACTCTCAGCTCGTGGCCAGGATGTCGACCACGAAGACCAGGGTCGACTTGGCGGGCAGCTCCTTGCCCTTGTCGTCGTCGCCGTACGCCTGGGCCGGCGGGATCACCAGCAGGACGCGGTCCCCGACGTGCTTGCCGACGAGACCCTTGTCCCAGCCCGCGATGACCTGGCCCTGGCCGATGACGGTGCTGAAGGGCTGGCCGCTCTTCCAGGACGAGTCGAAGAGCGTGGCCTTCGCCTTGCCCTCGTTGATCTTCCAGGCGGCACCGCTGTACTGCATGGTGACCGACTTGCCGCTCTTGACCTCGGCGCCCTTGCCCTGGATGAGGACCTTGTCGACCAGCTCGGCCGGCGGGTCGTTCTTGGGCACGGAGATGGTGGCGGGCGCCTCGTCGTCGGCCTTGATCTGCGGCAGGTCCGACGGGATGGCCGCCTGCTTGCCCTCCGCCTTCTTCGGGACGACGTCGCCGACGTCCAGCGCGAAGACCAGGGTGTCGGTGCCGGTGACCCCGGCCTGCTGGTTGCCCTGGCTGCCGAAGCCGGCGGCCGGCGGGGCGACGACCAGGACGCGGCTGCCCTCCTTCTGGCCCACCAGCGCCTGGGAGAACGCCGGGATGACGGTCTCGGAGCCGGCCGTGATCAGCTGCGGGGAGCCGCCCTCCTGGTAGGAGGAGCCGAGGTCCTTGCCGCTCTTCCAGACCTTACCGGTGAAGTTCATCGACACCAGGTCGTCCTTCTTCACCACCGCGCCGTCGCCCTCGGAGAGCGCGTGCACGACGAACTTGTCGCTCGGGTCGCTCTTGGGCACCTCGATCGTCGCCTTCTTGCCGAAGGCGCCCTTGACCTCGGGCATCGGATCGGCCGAGTCCACCGGCTTCGGCGCGGCCACGGACGACGCCGAGGACGACGCCGACGGGTCGGCCTTGTCCTTGTCGCCCTTGTCGTCGTCACTTCCGCAGGCGGACGCGGTCAGCGCCAGGGCGGGCACGATCAGGAGAGCAGCAAGTCGGCGTCGCACATCGATCCTAAGGTCGCTCGAATAGGGTCCGGCCACTCTAGGCCCTCACGCCTCCGGGCCGGGGCAGGCGGAACCGACCGTACCGCCCCGGGCGTACGCAGGACGTGAACACAGGACGCGAACAGGGGCCCCGCACACCGTCGGTGTGCGGGGCCCCTGCCGTGCGGACGAGCGACTACATCCCGGCGATCAGCTTCTCCACCCGGTCGTCGACGGAACGGAACGGGTCCTTGCACAGGACGGTGCGCTGCGCCTGGTCGTTGAGCTTCAGATGCACCCAGTCGACCGTGAAGTCCCGGCGCTGCTCCTGCGCCCGCCGGATGAAGTCGCCGCGCAGCCGGGCCCGAGTGGTCTGCGGCGGCACCGACTTGCCCTCGAAGATCTTCAGGTCGTTGCAGATCCGCGCGGCCTGACCCCGCTTCTCCAGCAGGTAGTACAGACCCCGACGACGGTGGATGTCGTGGTAGGCGAGGTCTATCTGGGCGACGCGCGGGTGCGACATCGTCATGTTGTGCTTGGCGCGGTACCGCTCGATGAGCTTGTACTTCATGACCCAGTCGATCTCGGTGCCGATCCGGTCGAGGTCCTCGGACTCGATCGAGTCGAGCGTGCGGCCCCAGAGCTCCAGGACCTGGTCCACGACCCCGGTGCGGATGCCGCGGCGCTCCACGAAGTCCACGGCCTTCTCGTAGTACTCGCGCTGCACCTCCAGCGCGGACGCCTCCCGGCCGCTGGCCAGGCGCACCTTGCGGCGGCCCGTGATGTCGTGGCTGACCTCGCGGATCGCCCGGATCGGGTTCTCCAGGGTCAGGTCGCGCATCACCGTGCCCGCCTCGATCATGCGCAGCACCAGGTCGGTGGCGCCGACCTTGAGCAGCATGGTCGTCTCGGACATGTTCGAGTCGCCGACGATGACATGCAGCCTGCGGTAGCGCTCGGCGTCCGCATGCGGCTCGTCGCGGGTGTTGATGATCGGCCGGGAGCGGGTCGTCGCCGAGGAGACGCCCTCCCAGATGTGCTCCGCCCGCTGGCTGACGCAGTAGACCGCGCCCCGCGGGGTCTGCAGCACCTTGCCGGCACCGCAGAGGAGCTGCCTCGTGACGAGGAAGGGGATGAGGATGTCCGCGAGCCGGGAGAACTCCCCGTGACGGGCCACCAGATAGTTCTCGTGGCAGCCGTAGGAGTTGCCCGCCGAGTCGGTGTTGTTCTTGAAGAGGTAGACGTCGCCCGCGATTCCTTCCTCGTGCAGGCGTCGTTCCGCGTCTACCAGGAGTCCTTCCAGGATGCGTTCGCCGGCCTTGTCGTGGGTGACGAGTTCCGTCAGGTTGTCACATTCAGGAGTGGCGTATTCCGGATGTGATCCCACGTCGAGATAGAGGCGGGCACCGTTTCGCAGAAAGACGTTGCTGCTGCGGCCCCATGACACGACACGGCGGAAGAGGTACCGCGCCACCTCGTCGGGAGACAAACGCCGCTGTCCCCTGAACGTACACGTGACGCCGTACTCGTTCTCCAGCCCGAAAATGCGGCGGTCCATGACTGAACATTACGCCTGAGAGCCTGCGCTGAAACGGGGTTCGGCTGCACCGTTTCGATCATTTTCCGAACTTCCGCCCACCACCGCACCCCCGCCCGTAGCTGCGAGGACCCTCCACGACCGGCCCCGCGAGCCCCGTGCCGACCGACGCGCCCACCGTGAACGTCGTCACGAGCCACGAGAACGCCTCGGTGACCGTGCCCCTGGGCGCGTGCCGGTCGACGATGATGAACGCGCAGGCGATGCACGGCGCCAGGAAGACCCCCGCCAGCGCCACCAGCGCCGTCATGGCCACCACGCCGGGCACCAGCACCAGCGGCAGGTAACACACCGCCAGAAGGGCCACCAGCGCCCGCAGCCGCCGCTCCGGCGCGCCGCTCCACCGCCGCGCCCCGTACACCGTGCCGCCCACCAGCGCCCCGAACCCGAGCGCCGCCATCAGCCAGCCGTACGTCGCGTCGCCGCCGTGGCCGTCCGCGTACGACACGCCCGCGACCGTGATCGAACCGAGCGCGATGCCCACGAAGAGGAACGCGCCGAGCAGCGCGACGAGTCCGGGCGAGCGCAGCGCGCCCAGCCAGTGCGCCTCGCGCGGCGCCGAACGCCACGCGCGCGAAGGCCGCGACACCACCACGGAGAGCGCACCCAGGACACCGATCGCGTTCAGGACCACCAGCGCCGCCTGCGCGGACCACAGCGACACGCACAGCGTCACCAGCAGCGGCCCGACCGTGAACATCACCTCCTGCGCCACGGCGTCCATCGCGTACGCCGTGTGCACCTGCCCCTCCCTGGACAGCACCGAGGGCCACAGCGCCCGCAGCCCACCCTCCAGCGGCGGCGTGAAGAGCCCGGCGACCGCCATCAGGGCGTACGCGAGCCCCGGCGACCCGATACCGGTGAGGGCGAACACGGTCATGCCCAGCGCCGAGACGAGCGCGGCGGGCAACTGGACCCGCGGCTGCCCGTACAGGTCCACCAGACGGCCCAGCAGCGGCTGGCCCACCGCGTTGGACACCCCGTAGACCGCGGCGAGCGCCCCGGCGAGGCTGTACGTGCCGCCCTCCGCGCGGACGAAGAGCACCACGGCGATGGCGCCCGCGGCATTCGGCAGCCGGCCCACCAGCGTGCCCGCGAGCAGCCGCGCGGCATGCCTCGTCCGGAGGATCTCCAGGTATCCCGCGGCCATGTGTCCCGCCCCTCTCGTCCCGCGCCGCCCGCGCCCCGTCGCCCGCGACCGTCGTCCGTGTCCGCCGGCCGGGTGGCGCGAGCGGGGGAAGTTTTACGTATAACGTCTTTCGTCATACGTACCATGTGCGCAGTCCACGAGTCCAGACGCACGGATCCGGACGCACGGATCCACGCCCACGACGTCCAGCAGAAAGACAGGTCGACGGTGGCAGCAGGCAGCGCCCGCCCCACGAGCCGAGACGTCGCCCAGGCCGCGGGCGTGTCCCAGGCGGCCGTCTCGCTGGTCCTCGGCGACAAGTGGCGCGGCCGCGTCTCCGAACCCACGGCGGACCGCGTACGGGAAGCCGCCCGCGAACTCGGCTACCGGCCCAACCTCGCCGCCCGCAACCTCCGCCTCGGCAGCACCCGCACCGTCCTGCTGGTCGTCCCGGCCCTCACCACCGAGTTCTTCGCGGGCGTCTACACCGGCGCCGCCCGAGTCGCCGCCGAACACGGGTTCGGCGTGGTCCTCTACCCCTCCCCCGAGGGCATCGGGCCGGCCCGCGACCCCTTCGCCTCCGCCCAGGCCGCCCTGGACGGCGTCATCGCCTCCTCCATGGCCGCCGACGCCCTCACCGCCATCCGCGGCGACCAGCTGCCCCTCGTCATGCTCGACAGCGACCCCGACGGCAGCACCGGCGCCGCCACCGTCAACCTCGACATCCGCGACGGCGTCCGGCAGGTCGCCGAACACCTGCTGGGCCTCGGCCACCGCAGCTTCCTGCACCTCGCCGCCGACATCCCCTCCTGGACCTTCGAGGTACGCGCCCGCGAACTCGCCGAACAGCTGGCCGCGGTCCCGGGCACCGCACTGCGCACCGCCCCCGCGCCGATCTCCATCGACGGCGCCCTGACCGCCGCGACCGCCGCCCTGTCCGCGCCCGGACCCCGCCCCACCGCCCTGGTCTGCGACGACGACAAACTGGCCGCCGGCGCCTACAAGGCCGCCCGCCGCCTGGGCCTGCGCATCCCGGAGGACCTCTCCGTCACCGGCCTGGACGACCTGGCCCTCGCCACCGCCCTCGACCCCGAACTGACGACGGTCCGCCTGGACGCGGAACTCTTCGGCGAACGGGGCATGCAGGCGCTGCTGGCGGTCCTGGAGTCCCGCACCCCACCCCGCGACGACATCCCGGTCACCTTGGTGACCCGAGGCTCCACGGCCCCACCAGGAGCCCCATAAGGCCTCGCAAGGGGCGCGGGGAACTGCGCGCTCAGCCGAGGACGACTGTCACGAAATACGCAACCTCAGCCCCCTCCCCCTAAGGGGCGCGGGGAACTGCGCGACAAGCCCCCACCGGACCCGCACCGTCCGTAGACGCGATGTGCCCCCGGCCGGCAAGGCCAGGGGCACACCCGACAGAAGACGGTCGAGGAGCCTACTCCTCGCCGGCCGACTCCTCCGGATCCTCGGCCTCCGCCGCGGTCGAGGCCCCGTCGGCCTCCAGCAACCGCTGAAGCTGACGCCCCACGATCCGCTTGAACTTCCGCTGCTGCGGCCGCGTCCGGTCCAGCACCGCGACCTCGAGACGCTCCGCGGGAATCTCCCGCTCACTGCCGTTCGTGTCGCGCGACAACGCCTGCACGGCCAGCTTCAGCGCCTCCGCCAGCGACATCCCGTCCTCGTGCCGCTGATCGAGGTACGTACTGATCGTCTCGGCGTTGCCGCCCACCGCGACCGACCCGTGCTCGTCCACGATCGAACCGTCGTGCGGCAGCCGGTAGATCTGGTCGCCCTCGGGGGTCTCCCCCACCTCGGCCACCACCAGCTCCACCTCGTACGGCTTCTCCGCCGCCGACGAGAAGATCGTGCCGAGCGTCTGCGCGTAGACGTTGGCCAGACCACGGGCGGTCACATCGGCACGGTCGTAGGTGTAACCCCGCATGTCGGCGTACCGCACGCCGCCGATGCGGAGGTTCTCGTACTCGTTGTACTTGCCGGCCGCGGCGAACCCGATCCGGTCGTAGATCTCACTGAACTTGTGCAGCGCACGGGACGGGTTCTCACCGACGAACACGATGCCGTCGGCGAACTGCAGCACGACGAGGCTGCGACCACGAGCGATGCCCTTGCGGGCGTACTCCGCCCGGTCCGCCATCGCCTGCTGGGGTGATACATAGAACGGCGTCGACACCGGCTATCCGTCCCTTTCTGTGGAAGTCACTCGATCACCTGGAAAGAACGCGGGCCGTCAGAGCAGCTCTGCGCGCGGACCGTCGGGCTGCTCCAGGCGCCGCTCCAGGATCGCGCGGGCGATCTCGGAGGACTCCTGGTCCGTGAGTCGGCGGAAGCCGTCCTCGGTGATCACGGTGACGATCGGGTAGATCCGGCGGGCGACATCGGGACCACCGGTCGCCGAGTCGTCGTCGGCCGCGTCGTACAGCGCCTGCACGACGAGCGTGGTGGCCTGCCCCTCGGTCAGATCCTTGTGGAACAGCTTCTTCATCGCACCGCGGGCGAAGAGCGAACCGGAACCGGTGGCCGCGTAGCCGTGCTCCTCGGAACGGCCGCCCGTCACGTCGTACGAGAAGATGCGGCCCCGGTCGTGGTCGACGTCGAAGCCGGCGAAGAGCGGGACCACGGCGAGGCCCTGCATGGCCATGCCGAGGTTCGAACGGATCATCGTGGACAGGCGGTTCGCCTTGCCCTCCAGGGAGAGCGTGGTGCCCTCCACCTTCTCGAAGTGCTCCAGCTCCAGCTGGAACAGCTTCACCATCTCGACGGCCAGGCCCGCCGTGCCGGCGATCCCGACGGCCGAGTACTCGTCCGCGGGGAACACCTTCTCGATGTCCCGCTGCGCGATGACGTTCCCCATCGTGGCGCGCCGGTCGCCGGCGAGCACGACGCCGCCGGCGAAGGTGACGGCGACGATGGTCGTGCCGTGCGGGGCCTCGATCACTCCCTGCGTGGGCGGCAACTGCCGGTTGCCCGGCAGCATCTCGGGCCGGTGCGCGGACAGGAAGTCCATGAAGGACGACGACCCGGGCGTCAGGAAGGCAGCTGGTAGACGCCCGGTGCTACGAGTGTTGGCTTCCACGAGGATCCCTCCAAGTAGGCGGCAGCCCGACGAACAGCGTCGGGATCGTCTCCCAACTTGCCGATGGCCGAATTGCAGTTGAAGCACAGTACGCCACGGACCCTACCCGTCTCGTGGCAGTGATCCACATGAACGGCCGGAGCTTTCAGGCAGATCACGCAGAGCCCCTTTTGAGAGGCGACCATCGCATCACGCTCGGCTTCGGTCATGCCGTACTGACGCTTCAGGTGACCCTGCCGCCCCTGCACGGCCCGACATGCTTTGCATCGCGTGGAGAAACCGTCCGACGCAGACGCGTTGCGGTGCCACTCACCGTGCGGCTTGATCTCGCCGCACGTCCGGCACAGCTTGTGCCCGGCCGGCACATCCACCTTTTCTCGAACTGCTTTTCCTTCGGCCTCGCGTCGGCGCCGGTAGTGCGCTGCACTGTATTCGGCCACGCACTCCCGGCATCGCACCTGGAGGCCGTCGAGTCTGTTCCTGTCCCGCGCAAAGGCAGCGAGAAGGAGAACCCTCTCGCAGCCCGTGCACCGCTTCTCCGGCAGCCTTCCCACCATCCCCCGCACCTTCATTTCGAAGGCAAGCTAGCCGATCAGCCTCTACTCTCCGCCTTTTTGCACGAAGCTTCGAACGAAGTCCTCGGCATTTTCCTCTAGTACGTCATCAATCTCGTCCAGAACCGAGTCGACGTCGTCGCTCAGCTTCTCCTGGCGTTCCTTGAGGTCTTCGGATGCCTGCGCCTCGGGCGCTTCCTCGACCTCCTCGGTGTTGTGCGTCGCCTTCTGCTGTCCGCCGCCGGTGTCCTTGGTCGCCATAACCCTCACCCCGCTCGGTCTCGACGTTCTTGATCAGACCCTACAAGCAGGGTCCGACATCGGCCCCGCAGTTGCTGCAACGTCCGGGAACCACTCCGATGATTCCCGGACAGCGGCTTTTCCACCCTGCCGGGCGGAAAAGGCCCTCGTGCCGCCTCAGTGGCCCGACAGGACCTTGACCAGGTCTTCCGCCGTACGGCAGCGGTCCAGGAGCTCCTTGACGTGATTACGCGTTCCGCGAAGCGGCTCCAGGGTTGGGACGCGCTGGAGCGAGTCCCGGCCCGGCAGGTCGAAGATCACCGAGTCCCAGGAGGCGGCCGCGACGTCGTCCGCGTACTGCTCCAGGCAGCGTCCGCGGAAGTAGGCGCGGGTGTCCTCCGGCGGCTTCGTCTCGGCCCGCTCCACGTCCGCCTCGTCCAGCAGGCGCTTGATCCGGCCGCGGGCCACCAGCCGGTTGTAGAGGCCCTTGTCGGGGCGTACGTCGGCGTACTGCAGGTCGACCAGGTGCAGCCGGGCGGCGTCCCAGTCGAGGTCGTCGCGGCGCCGGTAGCCCTCCATGAGCTCCCGTTTGGCGACCCAGTCCAGTTCGCCCGCCAGGCTCATGGGATTGCTCTCCAGGCGGCCCAGGACGTCCTCCCAGCGGGTGAGCACGTCCTTGGTCTGGTCGTCGGCGTCGGCCCCGAAGCGCTCCTCGACGTACTTGCGCGCCAGTTCGTAGTACTCCATCTGGAGCTGTACGGCGGTGAGCGTGCGGCCGCTGCGCAGGGTGATCAGGTGCTTGAGGGTGGGGTCGTGGGAGACCTGGTGCAGGGTGCGCACCGGCTGGTCCACGGCGAGGTCGACGGCGATGAAGCCGTCCTCGATCATGGACAGGACGAGGGCGGTGGTGCCGAGTTTGAGGTAGGTCGAGATCTCGGAGAGGTTCGCGTCGCCGATGATGACGTGCAGGCGGCGGTACTTCTCGGCGTCCGCGTGCGGTTCGTCGCGGGTGTTGATGATGGGGCGTTTGAGGGTGGTCTCCAGGCCGACCTCGACCTCGAAGTAGTCGGCGCGCTGGCTGAGCTGGAAGCCGTGCTCGTGGCCGTCCTGACCGATTCCGACGCGGCCCGCGCCGGTGACGACCTGGCGCGAGACGAAGAAGGGCGTGAGGTGGCGCACGATGTCCGAGAAGGGGGTCTCCCGCTTCATCAGGTAGTTCTCGTGCGTGCCGTAGGAGGCGCCCTTGTTGTCGGTGTTGTTCTTGTAGAGGTGGATCGGCTGGGCGCCGGGGAGCTGGGCCGCGCGTTCGGCGGCTTCGGCCATGATGCGTTCGCCGGCCTTGTCCCACAGGACGGCGTCGAGCGGGTTGGTCACTTCGGGAGCGCTGTATTCGGGGTGTGCGTGGTCGACGTAGAGCCGTGCTCCGTTGGTGAGGATGACGTTGGCCAGGCCGATGTCCTCGTCGGTGAGCTGGCTGGAGTCGGCGGCCTCGCGGGCGAGGTCGAAGCCCCGCGCGTCCCGCAGCGGATTCTCCTCCTCGAAGTCCCAGCGGGCCCGGCGGGCCCGGTGCATCGCCGCCGCGTAGGCGTTGACGATCTGGGACGAGGTGAGCATGGCATTGGCGTTGGGGTGGCCGGGGACGGAGATCCCGTACTCCGTCTCGATGCCCATTACTCGCCGTACGGTCATGCGGCCCTCCTTGCCCGGCGGCGCCCTCGGTCGGGGACGCCGCTCACGTACCGCTGGCGCTCCGGTGCGTGTGCGGTGCCCGTCCCCGCACTGCGCGACTCGGCGGTACCGAAGAGCCTAGAGCGCCTCTGCGCTGGTGGGGAGATCATTTGCGTCATTGCTCGGCTCCAGCTGTGCCCCGTAAAACAGCCGGCTGCGGGTGCCCGGTGGGGGCACCCGCAGCCGCCCTGTCTTTTACAGGTACTGACCGGTGTTCGCCACCGTGTCGATGGAGCGTCCGGTGTCGGCGCCCTGCTTTCCGGTGATGAGCGTACGGATGTAGACGATCCGTTCGCCCTTCTTGCCGGAGATGCGGGCCCAGTCGTCCGGATTGGTGGTGTTGGGCAGGTCCTCGTTCTCCTTGAACTCGTCCACGCAGGCCTGGAGCAGGTGGGAGACGCGCAGGCCCTTCTGGCTGTGTTCCAGGAAGTCCTTGATCGCCATCTTCTTGGCGCGGCCGACGATGTTCTCGATCATGGCGCCGGAGTTGAAGTCCTTGAAGTAGAGGACTTCCTTGTCGCCGTTGGCGTACGTGACTTCGAGGAAGCGGTTCTCCTCGGACTCGGTGTACATGTGCTCGACGGCGGTCTGGATCATGCTCTGTACGGTGGTGGACTTGCTGCCGCCGTGCTCGCCGAGGTCGTCGGAGTGCAGCGGGAGGCGTTCGGTGAGGTACTTGGCGAAGATGTCCTTGGCCGCTTCGGCGTCCGGACGCTCGATCTTGATCTTCACGTCGAGCCGGCCGGGGCGCAGGATGGCGGGGTCGATCATGTCCTCGCGGTTGGAGGCGCCGATGACCACGACGTTCTGCAGGCCTTCCACGCCGTCGATCTCGGCGAGCAGCTGCGGGACGATGGTGTTCTCCACGTCCGAGCTGACGCCTGATCCGCGGGTGCGGAAGAGGGATTCCATCTCGTCGAAGAAGACGATGACGGGGGTGCCCTCGCTGGCCTTCTCGCGGGCGCGCTGGAAGACGAGGCGGATCTGCCGCTCGGTCTCGCCGACGTACTTGTTGAGGAGCTCGGGGCCCTTGATGTTGAGGAAGAAGCTCTTGCCGGTGGCCTGGCCGGTGACTTCGGCGACCTTCTTGGCCAGTGAGTTCGCGACGGCCTTGGCGATGAGCGTCTTGCCGCATCCGGGGGGCCCGTACAGCAGGACGCCCTTGGGCGGCCGCAGTTCGTGCTCCTTGAACAGGTCGGGGTAGAGGTACGGGAGCTCGACCGCGTCGCGGATCATCTCGATCTGGCCGCCCAGACCGCCGATCTGCTCGTAGCCGATGTCGGGGACCTCTTCGAGGACGAGCTCTTCGACCTCGCTCTTGGGCACGACCTCGTAGACGTAGCCGGAGCGCGGTTCGAGGAGCAGGGCGTCGCCGGGGCGGATGGTGATGTCCAGCAGTGGCTCGGCGAGCCGCACCACCCGCTCCTCGTCGGTGTGCCCGACCACGAGGGCGCGTTCCCCGTCTTCGAGGATCTCCTTCAGGGTGACGATGTCGCCGACGCTCTCGTACTCCATGGCCTCGACCACGTTGAGCGCTTCGTTGAGCATCAGTTCCTGGCCGCGCCGGAGCTCTTCGAGCTCGACGCCCGGGCTGACGTTCACGCGGAGTTTGCGGCCTCCGGTGAAGATGTCGGCGGTGCCGTCCTCGTTCGCCGCGAGGAACACACCGAAGCCGGCCGGCGGCTGTGCGAGCCGGTCGACCTCCTCCTTGAGTGCCACGATCTGGTCGCGGGCCTCTCGGAGGGTGTTGGCGAGCCGCTCGTTCTGTGCGGACACACCTGCCAGGTTCGTCTGCAGCTCGACGATCCGCTCTTCGAGAATCCTCGTGTGTCGCGGAGAGTCGGCGAGCTTGCGTCGCAGGACGGCGATCTCCTGCTCAAGGTAGGCAACCTGCCCGGACGGGTCGTCGGACCCTCGTCCCGGGCGGATGCCGCGGTTCATGTCGTCGTCGTGGGCTGCCACGGTCCTCACCTCCTCCAAGGGGAGCTGGACGCTTCCAGACCCTACCTGGGTGGGTGTCGATTGAAACCCCTAGATCACAAAGACGGTCGGGGTGTGTCCGATCTTCACCCTTGCGCTCTCCCTCACGCCAGTGGAATACCCACCCAACGCGCCCGGGAAGCCGACGGAGGTAGGGTCGACGTGTTCAACACCCGTCGGAGCTGGCCCGATTCCCAGCCTTCGGGCCGCTCGGCGCAGGAAACGGCAGGGAGAAGATGACGGTGCAGCCCGTGCAGCAGGAGGCCGGAGCCGGCGGCGAGGCCCTGGAGGTCTGGATCGACCAGGACCTGTGCACCGGTGACGGGATCTGTGCGCAGTACGCGCCCGAGGTGTTCGAACTGGACATCGACGGGCTCGCCTACGTGAAGGGCCCCGACGACGAGTTGCTGCAGGCTCCGGGGGCGACGACGCCGGTGCCTCTGACGCTTCTGCGTGATGTGGCCGACTCCGCGAAGGAGTGTCCGGGCGACTGCATCCATGTGCGCCGCGTGTCGGACAGCGTCGAGGTCTACGGTCCGGACGCGGAGTGAGTCCGCGGGCGCCGGAGGTCGTCCGGTGCCCGGTTGGGCACGTTTGTCTTTCTTCTCACATGCTCCGGGCCGCGGGCGGTGTCGAGCGGACGAATGCGCCGTTCTTCCACTCCCACTTGGCTTCCTCGTTGACGTCGGGGCAGCAACTGGGCACGTCGGGCGAGGAGTAGCCGAAGAGGGTCGCGGTGACCGCGGCGTCGCGCAGGGCGAAGTCGCCGACGGAGAGCCGGTCCTGCGGGTCGACGAGGGTGGCGACGACGCGGGGCTTCGAGGCACCGCCGGCGCCGGTGAGGACGTAGACGCCGCTGGGCGGGGTGCCGGAGCCGGCTTCGCAGCGGACGACGGCGGCCGTCTCGGGGAGGCCGTCGCCGTCGAGGTCGCCGGAGGCCTTCTTCTGGACGAGCACCTTCGCGGGGCCGCAGTCGAGGGGGAAGTCCGCGCGGGCCGGGTCCGGGGGCGCCGCGGCGGCCGGGGCCGCCTTCGCCTCGGTGCCGTGCTGGACGGCCGTGGCCTCGTCGGGCTGCAGGAGGGCGGAGGCCGCGACGACCGCGGCGAGCGCTGTCGCTGTGGCCACCCAGTGGATCGGGCGGGTGTGCGTGTGGGCCAGTTCCTCGGCCAGTTCCGGGACGGCGGAGTGCTGCACTAGGAAGTGTCTCCTGTGAGGGCTGTGCCGGTGGGGTGGCCAGCATGGTGCCACACGTCACACCGCGGGGGAACGGTGGGGTCGGCGGTACCGGCGGAAACCTGAGGGGAAACGGGCAGTGGCCGAGTCCCCGGGGGTGTCCGGGAACTCGGCCACGGTGGTCGCGCGTTGTGTGCGGTACCGGGACGCGGGGCGTCTCAGCGGCCGGGGGCTCCGCCGTCGGCGTTCGGGCCGGAGTAGTCCTCGCCGTACGCGCCCTTGGAGGGGCGGCGGCGGCGCATGGGCGGTTCCACGCCGTCCGCGAGGCGGCGGGCGGTGAGCAGGAAGCCGGTGTGGCCGATCATGCGGTGGTCGGGGCGGACGGCCAGACCTTCGATGTGCCAGTTGCGGACCATCGACTCCCAGGCGCTCGGCTCGGCGAAGCAGCCGATCTCGCGGATGGACTCGACGGTCCGGGCGAGCTGGGTGGTGGTCGCCACGTAGCAGCAGACGATGCCACCGGGGACGAGCGCCTTGGAGACGGCCTCCAGGCACTCCCAGGGGGCGAGCATGTCGAGGACGACGCGGTCGACCTCGGTGTCCGAGAGGTTGTCCTGGAGGTCGCCGACGGTGAGCTGCCAGGCGGGGTGGGGGCCGCCGAAGTAGCGCTCCACGTTCTGCCGGGCGATCTCGGCGAAGTCCTCGCGGCGCTCGTACGAGTGCAGCATGCCCTGGTCGCCCACGGCGCGGAGCAGGAAGGTGCTGAGGGAGCCGGAGCCCACGCCGGCCTCCACGACGCGTGCGCCGGGGAAGATGTCGGCGAAGGCCAGGATCTGCCCCGCGTCCTTGGGGTAGACCACGGCGGCGCCGCGGGGCATGGACAGGACGAAGTCGGGGAGCAGGGGGCGCAGCGCCAGATAGGCGACGTTCCCCGTGGTGCGGACAACGCTGCCCTCGGGTGCGCCGATCAGCTCGTCGTGCGGGAAGGAACCCTTGTGGGTGTGGAAGTTCTTCCCTGCTTCGAGCGTGAACGTGTAGTGGCGGCCCTTGGGGTCGGTCAGCTGTACCTGGTCCCCGACCTTGAAGGGCCCGCGTCGGCGGGCGGCACCGGTCGGTTCGGACATGTGACCCAGCCTACCGGTCCCCTCCGGGGCTTCCGACCACTCGGGGGCGGGTCTCAGCTCGGGCGGGCCATCGCGTTGACGAAGGCCTTCTCCACGTCCGCCGCCGAGAGGACGCCGTAGATCTCGCCGGAGTCCTCCACCACGAGGTACTCGGTGGCCGGGGTGGCGCGCAGGACGTCCAGGAGGTCCTCGCCGGCGAGTTCGGCGGAGACGCGCATGCCGTCCGTGAGGTCCTGGGCCAGGCCGCTGACGGCGACCCAGGGGCGGCGGTGCTCCGGTACGCCGACGATGGCGGCCTCGCGGACGAGGGAGAGGGGTTCGCCGTCGGTGTCCACCACGACGAGGGCGCGGGCGCCGGCGTCGTTGGCGCGGCGCAGCGCCTCGGAGAGCGGGGTGTCGGTCTCGACGGGGACCGCGCGCCGGGTGAGGGCGCGGGCCCTGAGATCGGGCAGGTGTTCGCGCAGGCGGGCCATGCGCAGGCTGTTGCCGGCGCCGGTCCAGATGATCGCGGCCAGGATCGCGGCGAGCAGGGCGTCCATGACGGTGTCCATGCCGCCGATGTCCTCGGCGTCCGCGCCGAGCGCGCCGGAGTGGGTGAGCAGGGGCAGCCCGATGAGGACGGAGATCGCGAGGGCGCGGCCGACCCAGGCCGCGGCGACGGTGCCGGCCATCGGTCTGCCGGTGATCTTCCAGACGACGGCCCGCAGCATGCGGCCGCCGTCGAGGGGGAGGCCGGGGAGCAGGTTGAAGGCGGCGACGATCAGGTTCGAGATCATCAGGCCGGCCAGCAGGACGCCGGGGACGGTGCCCGGTTCGACGGCCTGGAGCGCGACGTAGAAGACGCCGCTGAGGATCAGGGAGAGCAGGGGGCCGACGAAGGCGAGGACGAACTCGCGGCCGGGTGTCTCGGACTCCTTCTCGATCTCGGAGACGCCGCCGAAGAACTGCAGCTGGATGCGGCGCACGGGCAGTTTGAAGCGCAGGGCCGCGACCGTGTGGGCCAGTTCGTGGACGAGCACGGAGGCGTAGAAGGCGACGGCGAAGAAGAGCGAGACGAGGTAGCGGGCCATGCCCAGTTCGGGCAGGACCCGTTCGAGCTGGCCGCCGAAGACCCAGGTGATGAGTGCGGCGACGAGGAACCAGCTGGGGGCCACGTACACGGGTACGCCGAAGGGGCGGCCCATGAGGAGGCCGCCGCCGGGTTCCTTGGACCGCTTGGTACCGGGGCCCCGCCTGCCCTTCTTGGGGGCGGGCGCGTTCGCGGTCGCGGGGTGGCTGGTGTGGGCCTCGGCCCGATGGGCACCGTGCGACTGCCCGGCCGCGTGGCCGGGGGGCGGGGCGTCCGCGGGGTCCGCGGGGGGCGAGGTGTCCGAGGAGGGCGGGACGGGCCGGTCGGCCGCGTCAGCCGGCGGGACAGGTCGGTCGGCCGTGGCGGGCGGTTGTGTGTCGTCAGCGGGGTCCGCCGGGGTGTCCTCGGTGGCGGGGTCCTTCCGCAGGTGCGGTGCGGACGGGGTGTCCTCGGCCGGCTCGGGACGGGCCGGGCCGGGCTGTTCCGCCGGGGTCCCCGGGCCGGCCGGTTCCTGGTCGGAGGGCGGCCGGGCCGGCGTGGCCGCCGGGTCGCCGGGGCGCGGCCGACCCGTGCGGCGCCCGTCCGCCTCGTCCGTGCCGGATCGCGGCTGCCCGCTCCCGCCGCTCTCGTCCACGATGTCCCCTCGTTCGACGCGTGTCCCGCTCGCGATCATGCACGCGAGAGGTCTTCTGGTCGATGGTATGCGGCCGTTGCGGCATGTTCGGCGTCGGCACCCCCTCCGTTTCCCGTACGGGTGTGCGACGCGCAGATCACCGTGCGTCGCGGTGTCGGTGGCGGGCCGTAAGGTCTGACGTCATGGAAACCAGCACCGACGGCAGCGGCGGCTTCGACGGCGTCACCCCGGCCGGCCCCGAAGCGGTCAGGCCGTCCGAGACGGCGGCCGCCGAGACCGCGACGGCCGGCCCGGACGGGGGCGGACCGGCCCAGGACACGGCGTCCGGATCCACGGCCGCCGGTCCGGACGGTGGTGCGGACGGCGCGCAGGGCGCGGAGACCCCCGCGTCCGTGCGGGTGGCCGTGCCGCCCGCCTCCCTGTCGCCGTCCCGGGCCGGTGACTTCATGCAGTGCCCGCTGCTGTACCGGTTCCGGGTGATCGACAAGCTGCCCGAGAAGCCGAGCGAGGCGGCGACCCGGGGGACGCTGGTGCACGCGGTGCTGGAGCGGCTCTTCGACTCCCCCGCCGTCGAGCGGACCGCGCCGCGGGCGAAGTCGCTGATCCCGGGGCAGTGGGACCGGCTGCGGGAGGCCCGCCCCGAGCTCGCCGAGCTGTTCGCGGACCCGGACGAGCAGGCGGCGGGCGAGAAGCTGGCGCGCTGGCTCGGCGAGGCCGAGCGGCTGGTCGAGCGCTGGTTCACGCTGGAGGACCCGACCCGTCTCGAACCGGCCGAGCGCGAGCTGTTCGTGGAGGCCGAGCTCGACTCGGGCCTGAAGCTGCGCGGCATCATCGACCGCGTCGACGTGGCGCCCACCGGTGACGTGCGCATCGTCGACTACAAGACGGGCAAGGCCCCGCGTCCGGAGTACGCGGAGGGCGCGCTGTTCCAGATGAAGTTCTACGCCCTCGTGGTGTGGCGGCTGAAGCGCGTCGTCCCGCGCCGGCTCCAGCTCGTCTACCTCGGCAGCGGCGACGTGCTCACGTACGACCCGGTGCCGGCCGATCTGGAGCGGGTGGAGCGCAAGCTGCACTCGCTGTGGGAGGCGATCCGGCTCGCGACGGAGACCGGTGACTGGCGTCCGCGGCCGACCAAGCTGTGCGGCTGGTGCGACCACCAGGCGGTCTGCCCGGAGTTCGGCGGCACTCCCCCGCCGTATCCGCTGCCGGTGCGTGCGCCGGGTTCCGGCGAAACCCCGTAGGACGTTCCGCCCTGCGGCGGGCCGCGGGGCGTGCGCAGGGCAGAATGGGGCCGGACTAGCGAAGGAGACTCACGTGGCCATCCGCGTCCTACTGGTCGACGACCAGCCCCTGTTGCGCACCGGGTTCCGGATGATCCTGGAGGCCGAGCAGGACATCGCGGTCGTCGGCGAGGCCGGTGACGGTCTCCAGGCACTCGACCAGGTGCGCGCCCTGCAGCCCGATGTGGTGCTGATGGACATCCGCATGCCGAGGATGGACGGGGTCGAGGCGACCCGGCAGATCACCGGTCCCGGCCGGGACGGTCCGGCGAAGGTGCTCGTCCTGACGACGTTCGACCTCGACGAGTACGTGGTGGAGGCGCTGCGGGCCGGTGCCAGCGGTTTCCTCCTGAAGGACGCGCCGGCCAACGAACTGGTGCAGGCGATCCGGGTGGTGGCCGCGGGCGAGGCCATGCTGGCGCCGAGCATCACGCGCCGGCTGCTCGACAAGTACGCGGGTCACCTGCCGTCGGGCGACGAGCCCGTGCCGGACACCCTGCACACGCTCACCGAGCGCGAGGTGGAGGTGCTGAAGCTGGTGGCGCGCGGCCTGTCGAACGCGGAGATCGCCGCCGACCTGTTCGTCAGCGAGACCACGGTCAAGACGCATGTGGGCCATGTGCTCACCAAGCTGGGGCTGCGGGACCGGGTGCAGGCCGCCGTGTACGCGTACGAGAGCGGTCTGGTGCGTCCCGGCGCGCAGTGAGCGGTTCCCGGGGCCCCGCGGGGGCGTCGGTGCGACGAGAGGGCCGTCCCCGGTCGCGGGGGCGGCCCTCCGTGCTGCGGTCACGCCCGCGGTACGCGCGAACGGCCGGTCCCGCCGTCGGGGCGGGGCCGGCCGTTCGTGTCGGGCGGTGGGTCAGTCGCTGCCGACGCCGCGGCCGAGCTCCCAGAGCTGCAGCGTGGCGGAGGAGTTGACCGCGTACTCGGCACCGGTGATGTCGTCCCGCACGGCGACGTACTGCTTGCCCTGCCACAGCGGCAGCAGCGGGACGTCCTTGGCGACGATGCTCTGGATCTCGTCGAAGCTCTTCGAGGCGGAGAGGCGGTCGGCCTCGCGCCGGGACTCCGGGATCAGGTCGTTGCGGATGCGGGTGTTCACGTACGGCGACGCGATGGTGTTGTCCTTGTCCAGGAACGGCGTCAGGAAGGTCTCGGCGTCCGGGAAGTCGGGGAACCAGCCCATGCCGTAGACGGCGAACTTGCGCTCGCGCTGCTTGGGACGGTAGGTGTCCCACTTCTCGCCCTTGATGGCGACGTCGAAGAGGCCGGTGTCGTTGAGCTGCTTCTGCAGGACCTCGAACTCGGTCTTGGTGGCGGAGCCGTAGTGGTCCGTCGTGTAGTTCATGGTGAACTTGACCGGCGTCGTGACGTTCGCCGCGGTGAGGACCGCCTTGGCCTGGGCGACGCTGGGCTCGCCGTACTCGTTGAAGAACGAGTTGGCGTGGCCGGTGACCGTGGCCGGGACCATCGAGTACAGCGGGTCGGCGCCGGAGCCGTAGACCTTGGAGGTCAGTTCGCTGCGGTTGACGATGTGGGCGACGGCCTGGCGGACCGCCTTCTCCTTCAGCGTCGGCTTCTCGACGTCGAAGCCGATGTAGCGGATTTCGAGCCCGGGCTGCTCGATGAGGTCGATCTTGCTGTCCTTGGCGTTCTGCAGCTTCTTGATCTGCTCCGGCGACATGGTGCGGGTCATCATGTCGATGTCGCCCTTGTCGAGCGCGGCGCCCATGGAGTCCGGCCCGTCGGGGAAGGACCGCAGCTCGACCTTCTCGTTCTTCAGCTGCGAGATCCCCTTGTAGTAGGGGTTCTTCGTGAAGACCATCTTGGTGACCGCGTCGTCCCCGTCGGCCTCGGCCTTGAAGGTGTAGGGGCCGGAGCTGCTGATCTCAAGACCGTCGCGCAGCTTGTTCTTCTCGTAGTCGTCGGGGTTGACGATGCCCGCGACCGGCGTGGAGAGCTTGAACGGGAAGGTGGCGTCCGCGGTGTTGAGGTGGAAGATCACCTCGCGGTCGCCCTTGGTCTCCACGGTGTCGACCGTGGACAGCAGCGAGGAGACCTCGGTGTCGGCCTTGATGCGCAGCGCGCGGTCGACGGAGAACTTCACGTCCTCGGCGACGATCGGGTCGCCGTTGGAGAACTTGAGGTCCTTGCGCAGCGTGCAGGCGTAGCGCTCGTTGCCCGAGTCGGTGAAGCCGCACTCCTCGGCGGCCTCCGGGACCGGGTCGCCGCCGCCGTTGGGCATGGCCATCAGGGTCTGGACCGTCTGGCGCAGCACGTTCCAGGAGCCGACGTCGTACGCGTAGGCCGGGTCGAACGGAGCCGGGGTGTCCTTCGAGGCGCTGAACGTGTCGGTGGTGCCGACAACGATGGCCTTGGCACCCTCGCTCCCGCTGTCGGAACCCCCACAAGCGGCGAGGACCGGCGCGAGCAGACCGATCACGGCCGGCAGCACCAAAGTCTTACGGTTCATGCTCGAAGTTCTCCAGGGCTGTAGATCCCGCTATCCCGGCGGGCCGGGGTGTTGCGTACGGGAAACGGGGGTCACGTCGATGTTCTCGCGATGAGATTAGTCCGCGTCGGCGTGGCGTCCGGCAGGTACCGGACTTGAGTGTCCATCACGCTGCGAAACCGGGCGTGGACGCACCGAAAAACCGACAGCGGAAGGATTCGTACAGCGTTCTACGAATCGGGACACAAGGGAACGGGTAACACGCGCGAAACGGGTTCCCCGACACATCGGAGCCACACTGTCGACCCCCCGTGGAGTGGCGAACGTCACACTCTCAACTCCGTTGGGGTGGACCACAATTCGGCCGGTCGAACGGCCCCCCGAAGACGATCAAATAAATCCTCCGGCGTTACCGCGCGGCTTTTCGCATTCCCTTGTGCACCGTGGGTGAACGATTAGCGCTTTAGCGTCATCAGGCCTCGTAGAAAAGGCAGGTCGACCTGTTCGAGGGAGGGTACGACGGTCCGTCCCGTTGCCGGCGCGATCGGTGCCACCGAGGGTACGGCCACGACGTGGCAGCCGGCGGCCTCGGCGGCGGCCACCCCGGTGGCGGTGTCCTCGACCACCACGCACCTGGCCGGATCCGCACCCAGCCCCGCGGCGGCGAGGAGGTACGGGTCGGGGAAGGGCTTGGTCCGCTCCACCTCGTCGCCGGCGACGGTGAGGTCGAAGTTCTGGGCGCCCAGCGACACCAGGACGCGGTCGATGATGCGGCGGTGCGAGGCGGAGACCAGGGCGGTGGGGACGCGGTGCGCGGCGAGTTCGGCCAGGAGTCTCGCGGCGCCGGGCATCAGCGGCAGGGTGCGGGCGATGCGGTCCTCGAAGCCGTCGTTCAGCAGCACCGTGAGCTCGGGGAGGGTGATCTTCGCGCCGGTGGCCTCGATGAGGAAGCCGGCGCTGCGGGTCATCGGGCCGCCGACCACCACGTGGCGCCAGGACTCGTCCAGTTCGTGGCCCAGCTTCGCGAAGACCTCGACCTCGGCGTCCCACCAGAAGCCCTCGGTGTCCACCAGGGTGCCGTCCATGTCGAGGAGCACGGCCTGCAGGGCGGAGCCCTCGGCCGTACGGATGCCTGACGCGGGGACCGTACTGGTCATGTGGCGCACCTCCGTAGGGGGACGAGAAGGCCGGTCCCGGGTGGGGACCGGCCTGCACTGGACCGACCAGTGTAC
>NZ_VDFC01000046.1:86608-132559 GCF_008369065.1 Streptomyces apricus
GGGCTGGGGGGGGTGGCCCGGGGGGCCTGGGGATTTCCGTCGGGTGCCGGTGCGTCGTGGTTGCTCGCGCAGTTCCCCGCGCCCCTGGAGGGCGCCCCTGTGGGGCGTGCTCCTCTCAGCGGGCGTTGAAGTACTTGGCTTCCGGGTGGTGGAGGACGATGGCGTCGGTGGACTGCTCCGGGTGGAGCTGGAACTCCTCGGAGAGGTGCACGCCGATGCGCTCGGGCTCCAGGAGGCGGGCGATCTTCGCCCGGTCCTCCAGGTCGGGGCAGGCGCCGTAGCCGAGGGAGAAGCGGGCGCCGCGGTACTTCAGCGCGAACATGTCCTCCATCCCGGCGGGGTCCTCCCCCGCGAAGCCGAGTTCGGAGCGCACGCGCGCGTGCCAGTACTCGGCGAGGGCCTCGGCGAGCTGGACGGACAGGCCGTGCAGTTCGAGGTAGTCCCGGTAGGAGTTGGCCTCGAACAGCTTCGCCGTCTCCTCGCCGATCCGGGAGCCGACGGTGACGACCTGGAGGCCGACCACGTCCGTCTCGCCCGACTCCTCGGGGCGGAAGAAGTCGGCCAGGCACAGCCGCCGGCCGCGGCGCTGGCGCGGGAAGGTGAAGCGGGTGCGCTCGTTGCCCGCCTCGTCCAGCAGGATCAGGTCGTCGTCCTTGGACACACAGGGGAAGTAGCCGTAGACGACGGCCGCTTCGAGCAGGCCGCCGGTCTGCAGCTGGTCGAGGAGGCCGCGCAGCCGCGGCCTGCCCTCGGTCTCCACCAGCTCCTCATAGGTGGGCCCCTCGCCGGTGCGCGCCTGCTTGAGGCCCCACTGGCCCTTGAACAGGGCGCCCTCGTCGAGCCAGGACGCGTACTCCTTGAGCTGGATGCCCTTGATGACGCGGGTGCCCCAGAAGGGCGGCTCGGGCACCGGGTTGTCGGTGGCGACGTCGGAGCGGACCGCGCCCTCCTCGGGGCGTTCCTCGACGACGGTCTGCGCGGTGGCCCTGACGCGGCGCTGCTTGAGTTCCGGCAGGGTCGCGCCGGGCACGCCGCGCTTGACCGCGATCAGGGCGTCCATCAGGCGCAGGCCCTCGAACGCGTCGCGGGCGTAGCGGACCTCGCCCTCGTAGATGGCGTGCAGGTCCTGCTCGACGTAGGCGCGGGTGAGGGCGGCGCCGCCGAGGATGACGGGGTAGTCGGCGGCCAGCTTGCGCTGGTTGAGCTCCTCCAGGTTCTCCTTCATGATCACCGTGGACTTGACCAGCAGGCCGGACATGCCGATGACGTCGGCGCGGTGTTCCTGGGCGGCCTCCAGGATCGCGGAGACGGGCTGCTTGATGCCCAGGTTGACCACGGTGTAGCCGTTGTTGGACAGGATGATGTCGACGAGGTTCTTGCCGATGTCGTGCACGTCGCCGCGCACGGTCGCCAGCACGATGGTGCCCTTGCCCTCGTCGTCGGTCTTCTCCATGTGCGGCTCCAGATGGGCCACCGCGGTCTTCATGACCTCGGCCGACTGGAGCACGAACGGCAGCTGCATCTGGCCGGAGCCGAACAGCTCGCCGACGACCTTCATGCCGTCCAGGAGCGTCTCGTTGACGATGTCGAGGGCGGGGCGCTCCCGCAGGGCGTCGTCGAGGTCCTGTTCGAGGCCGTTCTTCTCGCCGTCGATGATGCGCCGCTTGAGCCGCTCGTCCAGCGGCAGCGCGGCGAGTTCCTCGGCGCGGCCGGCCTTGCGGGACTTGCTGGTGGCGCCCTCGAACAGGGCCATCAGCTTCTGCAGCGGGTCGTAGCCCTCGCTGCGGCGGTCGTGGATGAGGTCGAGGGCGGTGGCGACCTCCTCCTCGGTGAAGCGGGCGATCGGCAGGATCTTGGAGGCGTGCACGATCGCCGAGTCGAGGCCGGCCTTGACGCACTCGTCGAGGAAGACGGAGTTGAGCAGGACGCGTGCGGCCGGGTTGAGGCCGAAGGAGATGTTCGACAGGCCCAGGGTGGTCTGGACGTCGGGGTGGCGCTCCTTGAGGCGGCGGATGGCCTCGATGGTGGCGATGCCGTCGCCGCGGGACTCCTCCTGGCCGGTGCAGATGGTGAAGGTCAGGGTGTCGATGAGGATGTCCGACTCGTGGATGCCCCAGTTCCCGGTGAGGTCGGCGATGAGCCGTTCGGCGATGGCGACCTTCGTCTCGGGGGTGCGGGCCTGGCCCTCCTCGTCGATGGTCAGGGCGATCAGCGCCGCGCCGTGCTCCCGGGCGAGCGCGGTGACCTTGGCGAAGCGCGAGTCGGGGCCGTCGCCGTCCTCGTAGTTGACGGAGTTGATGACCGCGCGCCCGCCGAGCTTCTCCAGGCCGGCCCGGATGACGTCGACCTCGGTGGAGTCCAGCACGATCGGCAGGGTGGAGGCGGTGGCGAAGCGGCCGGCCAGTTCCTCCATGTCGGCGACGCCGTCGCGGCCCACGTAGTCGACGCACAGGTCGAGCATGTGCGCGCCCTCGCGGATCTGGTCGCGGGCCATCTCCACGCAGTCGTCCCAGCGGCCCTCCAGCATGGCCTCGCGGAACTTCTTCGAGCCGTTGGCGTTGGTGCGCTCGCCGATCGCCAGGTAGGCGGTGTCCTGGCGGAAGGGCACGCTCTGGTAGAGCGAGGCCGCGCCGGGCTCGGGGTGCGGCTCGCGGCGGGCCGGGGCGAGGTCCCGTACGCGCTCGACGACCTGGCGCAGGTGCTCGGGGGTCGTGCCGCAGCAGCCGCCGACCAGGGACAGGCCGTACTCGGTGACGAAGGTCTCCTGCGCGTCGGCGAGCTCCGGCGCGGTCAGCGGGTAGTGGGCGCCGTTCCTGCCGAGGACGGGGAGGCCGGCGTTGGGCATGCAGGACAGCGGGATGCGGGAGTGGCGGGCCAGGTAGCGCAGGTGCTCGCTCATCTCGGCGGGCCCGGTGGCGCAGTTGAGGCCGATCATGTCGATGCCCAGGGGTTCCAGGGCGGTGAGGGCGGCCCCGATCTCCGAGCCGAGCAGCATGGTGCCGGTCGTCTCGACCGTGACGGACACGATCAGCGGCAGGTCCGCGCCGAGGGCCTGCAGGGCCCGGCGGGCGCCCAGCACCGACGCCTTGGTCTGCAGCAGGTCCTGGGTGGTCTCCACGAGCAGCGCGTCCGCGCCGCCGGTGATCATGCCTTCGGCATTCTGCTGGTAGGCGTCGCGCAGCAGGGTGTACGGGGCGTGGCCGAGGGTGGGCAGCTTGGTGCCGGGGCCCATGGAGCCCAGTACCCAGCGCTGCTGTCCGGTGGAGGCGGTGAACTCGTCGGCGACCTCGCGGGCGATGCGGGCGCCGGCTTCGGAGAGTTCGAAGACACGCTCGGGGATGTCGTACTCGCCGAGCGCGGCGTGGTTGGCTCCGAAGGTGTTCGTCTCCACGCAGTCCACCCCGACCGCGAAGTACTCCTCGTGGACGGAGCGCACGATGTCGGGGCGCGTGAGGTTCAGGATCTCGTTGCAGCCCTCGAGGTTCTGGAAGTCCTCAAGGGTGGGGTCCTGTGCCTGGAGCATCGTGCCCATCGCGCCGTCGGCCACCACCACCCGGGTGGCGAGCGCCTCGCGCAGGGCGTCGGTGCGGGTCCTGCTGTACCGGGACTCCGGCGCAGCGGACGGAAGGGACGGGTTCGGCAACGAGGCCATGGAAGATGCTCCCTGGGGTGCGACGGCTGTCGGCTTTGCGCTTCTCGTGGGAGGCGCACGCCGTCAGGGTAGCCCGCGGCCACGCCGTTGGGGCGGGGACGTCCACGGGGCGGACGGGCGATCCGTACCCCGTGCCCGCGGGGATGCGTTTGCAACGCATCATGACCACCCATTAGCGGGAGGTCGATGACGAGCGGTAATGTTCGACATTGCCGAACGGTGGCAGCGAAGCGGCGACCGGCGGTCCAACCGGACGGAGGGCAGGACGGCGATGGCACGGAACATCCAGTCGCTCGAACGGGCGGCCGCGATGCTGCGGCTGCTCGCGGGCGGGGAGCGACGGCTCGGCCTGTCGGACATCGCCTCGTCGCTCGGCCTGGCGAAGGGCACGGCCCACGGCATCCTGCGCACGCTGCAGCAGGAGGGGTTCGTCGAGCAGGACGGGCCCTCCGGGCGCTACCAGCTGGGCGCCGAGCTGCTGCGGCTGGGGACGACCTACCTGGATGTGCACGAGCTGCGGGCGCGCGCCCTGGTGTGGACCGACGACCTGGCCCGCTCCAGCGGCGAGAGCGTCTACCTGGGGGTGCTGCACCAGCAGGGCGTGCTGATCGTGCACCACGTCTTCCGGCCCGACGACAGCCGGCAGGTGCTGGAGGTGGGGGCCATGCAGCCGCTGCACTCCACGGCGCTCGGCAAGGTCCTGTCGGCGTACGACCCGGTGGCGCACAGCGAGGCCCTGGACGCCGAGCGCGAGCGGTTCACGGCGCACACGGTCAGCGCGCCCGAGGAGTTCGAGGGCGTCCTGGACCTGACGCGTGCGCGCGGGTACGCGGCGGACGTGGAGGAGACCTGGACGGGGGTGGCCTCGGTGGCCGCGCCCATCCACAACCAGCGGCGGATGCCGGTCGGCGCGGTGGGGGTGACGGGGGCGGTGGAGCGCGTCTGCAAGGACGGCGAGCTGCGTCCCGAGCTGATCGCCGCCGTGCGCGACTGCGCCCGTGCGGTCTCCAGGGACCTGGGCGCCGGGCGGTTCTGAGCCCGTCCGCGGAGCCGTTCGCGCCCATCGGGAGTCCGCGCCGTCCGGCGTGGGAAGGAAGGCCGGTACGTCACCGACGTACCGGCCTTCCGCGTGCTGCGGCGTTCGATCGGTCACAGGGGTCGGTAACGATCGGGCTTTCGCCTGCAGAGGCCTTGACGAGGTGGTATTGCCGGAGCAAGACTCCCGTCCATCGGTCGGCATTGTCGAACACCTACCGGCAATACGCGTTAGAGTGTGAGAAGGGCAGGGCCGACAACGACCTCACCTGAGGTCGCGGACCACCGGAGGGACCCGGGGTTCGCCTTTCCCTGGACGAAGGACAAAGGAGTCGCGGGTGTCCAGCTCCGACATCTTCATCGGCGAGACCATCGGTACCGCCGTACTCATCCTGCTGGGCGGTGGCGTGTGCGCCGCCGTCACGCTGAAGGCATCCAAGGCGCGCAACGCCGGATGGCTCGCCATCACCTTCGGGTGGGGCTTCGCGGTGATGACCGCCGTGTACATCTCGGCACCCCTCTCCGGTGCCCACCTGAACCCGGCCGTCACCCTCGGCATCGCGATCAAGGACGACGACTGGAGCAACCTCCTGACCTATTGGTCGGGCCAGCTCCTCGGCGCCATGATCGGCGCGCTGCTCGTGTGGGTCGCGTACTACGGGCAGTTCCTCGCCCACCTCACCGACCGCGAGATCGTGGGCGGCCCCGGCGCGCAGGACGTCAAGTCCGTGGAGGCCCGGGAGGCCAAGGCGGGCCCGGTGCTCGGCGTCTTCTCCACCGGCCCCGAGGTCCGGGTCGCCTGGCAGAACGTCGCCACCGAGGTCATCGGCACGGTCGTGCTGGTGCTCGCCGTCCTCACCCAGGGGCTCAACGACAGCGGCAAGGGTCTCGGCACCCTGGGCGCGCTGATCACCGCCTTCGTGGTCGTCGGCATCGGTCTCTCGCTCGGCGGTCCGACGGGGTACGCGATCAACCCGGTCCGCGACCTCGGCCCGCGCATCGTGCACGCCCTGCTGCCGCTGCCGAACAAGGGCGGGTCGGACTGGAGCTACGCCTGGGTCCCGGTCGTCGGACCGCTGATCGGCGGCGCGATAGCCGCGGGCCTCTACAACGTCGCTTTCGCCTAGAGCCGCACGACCCACGGCGCGGGCGTCCCTCCGGTACGGGACGGACGCCCGCCCGGGCCGCAGGCAGCACGTTGCAGGCGGACCCTTCCTCCACAGACTTCCAGGACCACGGACACCAGGAGCACACCGTGACCGACGCGCACACCGCCGGCCCCTTCATCGCCGCGATCGACCAGGGCACCACGTCCAGCCGCTGCATCGTCTTCGACCGGGACGGCCGGATCGTCTCCGTCGACCAGAAGGAGCACGAGCAGATCTTCCCGAAGCCGGGCTGGGTCGAGCACGACGCCGCCGAGATCTGGACCAACGTCCAGGAGGTCGTCGCCGGAGCCGTCGAGAAGGCCGGCATCACCCGCGACGACATCAAGGCCATCGGCATCACCAACCAGCGCGAGACCACGCTGCTGTGGGACAAGAACACCGGTGAGCCCGTCCACAACGCCCTCGTCTGGCAGGACACCCGCACCGACGCGCTCTGCCGGGAGCTGGGCCGCAACGTCGGCCAGGACCGCTTCCGCCGCGAGACCGGCCTCCCGCTGGCCTCGTACTTCGCCGGCCCCAAGGCCCGCTGGCTGCTCGACAACGTCGAGGGCCTGCGCGAGCGCGCCGAGGCCGGCGACATCCTCTTCGGCACCATGGACAGCTGGGTCATCTGGAACCTGACGGGCGGGGTGAACGGCGGCCGGCACGTCACCGACGTCACCAACGCCTCCCGCACGATGCTGATGAACCTGCACACCATGCAGTGGGACCCGCGGATCGCCGAGTCCATCGGCGTACCGCTGGCGATGCTCCCCGAGATCCGCTCCTCCGCCGAGGTGTACGGCGAGATCAGCGGCGGTAAGCTGGGTGACCTGCTCGGAGGCATTCCGGTCGCCTCCGCGCTCGGCGACCAGCAGGCGGCCCTCTTCGGCCAGACCTGTTTCTCCGAGGGCGAGGCCAAGTCCACGTACGGCACCGGCACGTTCATGCTGATGAACACCGGCGACAAGCTCATCAACTCCTACAGCGGTCTCCTGACCACCGTCGGCTACCAGATCGGCGACCAGAAGCCGGTCTACGCACTCGAAGGCTCCATCGCCGTCACCGGCTCGCTCGTCCAGTGGATGCGCGACCAGATGGGCCTCATCAAGTCCGCCGCCGAGATCGAGACGCTCGCGATGTCGGTCGAGGACAACGGCGGCGCGTACTTCGTACCGGCCTTCTCCGGTCTGTTCGCCCCGTACTGGCGCCCGGACGCCCGCGGTGTGATCGCCGGCCTGACCCGGTACGTCACCAAGGCGCACATCGCGCGCGCCGTCCTGGAGGCCACGGCCTGGCAGACCCGTGAGATCAGCGACGCCATGACGAAGGACTCCGGCGTCGAGCTCACGGCCCTCAAGGTCGACGGCGGCATGACCTCCAACAACCTGCTGATGCAGACCCTGGCCGACGTCCTGGACGCCCCCGTGGTGCGCCCGATGGTCGCCGAGACCACCTGCCTCGGCGCCGCCTACGCCGCCGGTCTGGCCGTCGGCTTCTGGACCAACACCGAAGACCTGCGCGCCAACTGGCGCCGGGCCGCGGAATGGACCCCGAACATGGCCGCGGAGACCCGTGACCGTGAGTACAAGAGCTGGCTCAAGGCCGTCGAGCGGACCATGGGCTGGATCGAGGACGAGGAGTAATTCGCAATGACCCCCCTGCAGAGTGTCCCGGCTCTTGGGACGCACCCGGCCAACGGCTCCGCCGCGTTCGCGCTGAAGGCGGCGAGCCGCGCCGAGACCCGGGAGCAGCTGTCCAAGACGACATACGACCTCCTGGTGATCGGTGGCGGAATCCTGGGCATCTCCACCGCCTGGCATGCCGCGCAGTCGGGCCTGCGGGTGGCCCTGGTCGACGCCGGCGACTTCGCCGGCGCGACCTCCTCCGCCTCCTCCAAGCTGCTCCACGGCGGTCTGCGCTACCTGCAGACCGGCGCGGTGAAGCTGGTGGCGGAGAACCACTTCGAGCGCCGTGCGGTCTCCCGCCAGGTGGCCCCCCACCTGGCGAACCCGCTCACGTTCTACCTCCCCGTGTACAAGGGCGGGCCGCACGGCGCGGCGAAGCTGGGCGCGGGTGTCTTCGCGTACTCGGCGCTGTCGGCCTTCGGTGACGGCGTGGGGCACCTGCTCTCGCCGTCGAAGGCCGCGCAGGACGTCCCCGAGCTGCGTACGGACAACCTCAAGGCCGTGGCCGTGTACGGCGACGACCAGATGAACGACTCCCGGATGGCGCTGATGACGGTCCGCGCGGCCGTCGACTCGGGCGCCACCGTGCTCAACCACGCCGCGGTGACCGGGCTGCGCTTCACCCGGGGCCGGGTGACCGGCGCCGAGCTGAAGGACACCCTCTCCGGCGAGGAGTTCGGCGTCTCGGCCCGCCTGGTGCTGAACGCGACCGGGCCGTGGGTGGACCACCTGCGCAGGATGGAGGACGAGCACGCGGCGCCGTCCATCCGCCTGTCCAAGGGCGCGCACCTGGTGCTCAAGCGCACCTCCCCGTGGAAGGCCGCGCTGGCCACGCCGATCGACAAGTACCGCATCACCTTCGCCCTCCCCTGGGAGGACATGCTGCTGCTGGGCACGACCGACGAGGAGTACGAGGGCGACCCGGCGGACGTCGCGGTCAACGAGAAGGACATCGCCCAGATCCTGGACGAGGCCTCCTTCTCCATCCGCGACAAGCAGCTCACCCGCGATCTGATCACGTACTCCTTCGCCGGGCTGCGGGTGCTGCCGGGCGGTCCCGGCGACACCTCGAAGGCCAAGCGCGAGACGGTCGTGACCGAGGGCAGGGGCGGCATGCTGTCCGTCGCGGGCGGCAAGTGGACGACGTTCCGGCACATCGGCCGGACCGTCATGAAGCAGCTGGAGTCGCTGCCGGGCCGGCCGCTCGGCCAGGACTACGAGCCGGTCTCCGCGCTGCCGAAGAAGCTGCCGCTGCCGGGTGTCGCCAACCCGCGCGCGGTGGCGCACCGGCTCCTGGTGGATGGCACCTCGGCCGGTCCGGTGATGGCCCCCGACACCGCCCGGCACCTGGCGACCCACTACGGTTCACTGGCCTTCGACATCGCGCGGCTCGCGGGCGAGAACCCGGAGCTGGCCGAGCGGGTGCACGAGGACGCCCCCGAGATCTGGGCGCAGGTCGTGTACGCGCGGGACAACGAGTGGGCCGAGACGGTGGACGACGTGCTGCGCCGCCGTACGACGCTGACGATCCGCGGCCTCGCGACCGACGAGGTGCGGGCCGGGGTGCAGGACCTGCTGGACGGGAAGTAGCCGTACGGCACGGTGACGGGACGGAGGGCGGCTGCCACGGGGCGGCCGCCCTCCGGCGTGCGGTCCGCGGCCGGTCCGGCGTCCGGCGTCCGGTACGGCTTCTCAGTGATTGAGACGGCAACTACATTTTCCCTGGTGGGCCGTGGGCCGGAGTTACGATGCCGGGACCGGATACCCGCCCCGGGACAGTGAGGTCCCCGCCGGGATCACGGGTCCGCACACCCCGCACACCCCTGGAGTCGCTCCCATGACCCTGCTGACCACGTGGCCCGAGTCCGGGCCCGAGTCCACGGTGCGCCGCACCTCCGACCCCGCCGAGATCGCCGCCGCGCTCGCACCCCTCGGCGTGCGCTACGAGCAGTGGCCCGTCCGCGAGGACGTCGCCCCGGACGCCGACAGCGAGACCGTCTTCGCCGCGTACGCCCGGGAGATCGACAGGCTGAACGCCGAGGAGGGCTTCACCACGGTCGACGTCCTCGGGCTGCACCCGGGCGACGACCCGGAGTACCCGGCGAAGGCGAAGGCGGCGCGGGAGAAGTTCCTCCAGGAGCACACCCACGACGACGATGACGAGGTCCGGTTCTTCGTCGCGGGCTCCGGGATCTTCTACCTGCACGTGGGCGGCGAGGTGCACGCCGTGTTCTGCGAGAAGGGCGACCTGCTGGGCGTGCCGCGCGGGACGACGCACTGGTTCGACATGGGGACCTCGCCGGCGTTCACCGCGATCCGCTTCTTCCACGAGGAGGACGGCTGGATCGGCAGCTTCACCGGCTCGACCATCGCCGGCCGCTTCCCCGACTACGACACGATCGCGGCGGGGTACGAGCGGGACCGGGCCGCGGCGTGAGCCTGCGGCCGGTGCCCGGCGCGGCCCCCGCGGCCGGTACGGCCGGCGTGTTCGACGTGGACGCCGTGGTGCTCGACATCGAGGGCACCACGAGCGCCACGGGCTTCGTCGTCGACGTGCTCTACCCGTACTCGCGCTCCCGGTTCGCCGCGCTGCTGGACGAGCGCGGCGACGACCCGGACGTACGGCGGGCCGTCGCCCAGGTGCGCGACCTGCTCGGCGAGCCGGACGCCGGCGCCGGGCGCGTCGAGGAGGCCCTGCACGCGTGGCTGGACGACGACGTGAAGGCGACGCCCCTGAAGACCCTTCAGGGCATCGTCTGGGCCGAGGGGTTCGCCCGGGGCGACCTGGTGTCCCACTTCTACGACGACGTGGTGCCGGTGCTGCGGCGGTGGCACGCGGACGGGGTGCGGTTGCACGTGTACTCGTCCGGGTCGGTGGCCGCGCAGCGCGCGTGGTTCGCGAGCAGCCCGGCCGGTGACCTGCGGCCGCTGGTCGACGGGTGGTACGACACCGAGAACGCGGGGCCCAAGCAGGAGCCCGGGTCGTACCACCGGATCGCGGCGACGGCCGGTACGCGGGCCGGGCGCCTCCTCTTCCTCTCCGACCGGCCGGGCGAGCTGGACGCGGCGCGCGCCGCGGGCTGGCGGACCGCCGGGATCAGGCGGCCCGGGGAGCCGTACTACGAGCAGGGCGTCGGTGACCACGCGCAGGCGGGGACCTTCGACGGGATCGGCATCAGGACCGGAACGGCAGGGAGCAGCACGTGAGCGCCGACATCGGCACGTCCGCACTGGAGGAGGCCGGGGCCGTCCTGGCCGCTGAGTCGGCCCGCTTCGCCGGGTTCGGCTGGATGCGGGGCACCTCCGGGAACCTGTCCGTGGTGCTCTCGCGCGATCCGCTGCGGCTCGCGGTGACCGCCAGCGGGCACGACAAGGGCGAACTGACGCCGGCCGACGTGGTGCTGGTGGACGGGCGGGGCGCGGCGGTGAACGGCGGCCGGCCGTCCGCCGAGGCCGAGCTGCACGCGCGCGTGGCCGCGCTGACGGGGGCCGGGGCCGTGGTGCACGTCCACACGGTGGCGTCGGTCGCGCTGGGGCGGCGGTCGCCGGGCGGGATCGTCCTCAAGGACCTGGAGATGCTGAAGGGGGTGGGGGKGCCCGCGCACGACGTGGAGGTCACCCTGCCGGTCATCGCCAACAGTCAGGACATGGGGGTCCTCGGAGACCGGCTGGAGGCGGCGCGGGATCCGCGGATGCCGGCGGTGGTCGTGGCGGGGCACGGGCTGTACGTGTGGGGCGACACGGCCCGGCAGGCGCGCCACCACACGGAGATCGTGGAGTGGCTCCTGGAACTGGAACTGACGGGCCACTGAGGGGTCACCCACCGGGCGTGGCTGCGGGTGCGGGGCGGGTGCGGCTGCGGGTCCGTGGTGGCTGGTCGCGCAGTTCCCCGCGCCCCTGGGTGAGGGGGTGTCCGGCGTGGTGTGCCGGGTGCGGGCACGATTCGGTCGCTCGCGCAGTTCCCCGCGCCCCTGAAAGACGGGGCTGCGCCCCGGTCTTTCCTCTGCCGCAGCGGCAAGGAACCTCGCGAGCGGCCCGCGTCCCGTAAGGGGCGCGGGGAACTGCGCGATCGGCCCCCACCGGCCCGCAGGTGGCGGACGACCCCGGGGGCGCCGCCTACTTCAGGTGGTCCCCGGGCAATTCGCCCGCGGAGACCTCCAGTACGCCCCGTTCCGTCGCCAGCCCCGTCACCAGGCGGGCCGGTGTGACGTCGAACGCCGGGTTGTGGCCGCGGGAGGCGGCCGGCGCGGTCCGGACCCCGCCCCACTCCAGCACCTCCGCCCCGTCCCGCAGTTCGATGTGGATGCCGGCGCCCGTGGCCGTGGAGAGGTCGACCGTCGTCGTGGGCGCCGCCACCAGGAACGGCACGCCCGCGTCGGCGCACGCCAGGGCGACCCCCACCGTGCCGACCTTGTTCGCCGTGTCCCCGTTGGCGGCGATCCGGTCGGCGCCGACGACCGCCGCGTCCACCGCCCCCCGCAGAATCGTTCCCGCAGCCGCCCCGTCCGCCTGGACGTAGTGCGGTATGCCCTCCTGGGCCAGCTCCCACGCGGTCAGCCGCGAGCCCTGCAGCAGCGGCCGCGTCTCGTCGGCGTACACGACCTCAAGACGCCCCCTGGCGTGGAGTTCACGGACGACGCCGAGCGCGGTGCCCCAGCCGGCGGTGGCGAGGGCGCCGGTGTTGCAGTGGGTCAGGATCCGCAGCGGCCGGTCCTCCCCCACCCGCTTCAGGAGCCAGTCCGCGCCGGCCTCCCCCATCGCCCGGTTCGCCGCCACGTCCTCGCGCTGCACCTGCACGGCCTCGGCGAGCACCGCGTCGAGGCCCTCGTCGAAGCGGGCCAGCACGCGGTCGACGCACACCATGAGGTTCACCGCGGTGGGCCGCGCCGCCCGCACGCGCGCGACGGCGGCCAGGACCTCCTCGCGCGACCAGCCCTCGCGCTTGCCCTGGAGCATCGCGAGCGCCACCCCGTACGCCCCGGCCGCCCCGATGGCGGGCGCGCCGCGCACGACGAGCCGCCGGATCGCGTCCACCAGGTCGTCCACGTCCCGGACGTCACGCGTCTCGGTGCGCTGCGGCAGCACGGTCTGGTCGATGAGCGCGAGGCTGTTTCCGGTCCAGTCGACGGCGCGCAGTTCTCGGGGCATGGCGGGGCACTCCTGACGTTCCGGGGATGCGCGACACCGTACATGAGCTGGCAGAATCCCGAACGACGGCAGGGGAACCACAGTTCGAGACGGGGGCGCGGATGTCCGGAAACCGGTGTTACAGTCCAGCAGCCGCAGCCCTGGAGGCCGACCCGTGGGAGGACGTGTGCCGCTGACGACGCGTCGCTTCCTGGACCACGGCCGCTGTGCAAGCGACGGCTGTCGACGCTGACCGCCGAGGCACCGGCCCGTACCGGTGTCCCCCGTGCTGCCCCGCTCCACCCCACCCTCCAGCGTTTCCGCTCGAGCGCGCACCGCCGCACGCACCCTCCCCGAAAGGGCCGCCCCATGCCGCGTACCCGTACCCGTAGATCCCGTTCGCTCCGCCTCGCCGCCGTGGCGACCGGCAGCGTGCTGCTGGCCGCCGCCGCGACCGGCTGCAACGCCGCCGCGAAGGACGACGCCGCCGACGGAGGCTCGAAGGGCGGCGGCGCGTCCTTCACGCTGGTGACGCCGGACCCGGTCGGGCAGAACGAGTTCCTGAAGCTGGCGGTCGACGGGGTGAAGGCCGCGGCGAAGACGCACGACGGGACGCAGAAGGTCTACCAGTCCTCCGACAGCGCCTCGCAGCAGCAGAACGTGCAGGCCGCCGTGGACGCCGCGCCGGACGTCGTCGTCCTGGTCGGCTTCGAGTTCGCGGACCTGGTCGCCCAGCAGGCCGAGGCGCACCCCAAGCAGCAGTTCCTGATGGTCGACGCGTGCACGACGAAGACGTACGCGAACGTGAGCTGCGCCGTCTTCCGCGAGCACGAGGGCGTCTACCTGGCGGGCGCCGAGGCCGGGCTGCTGAGCGGGAGCGGCAAGGTCGGCGCGGTCGTCGTCCTCGACACGGGGCAGTTCCGCCGCTACAGCGACCCGTTCGCGGCCGGTGCGAAGGAGGCCGCGCCCAAGACGTCCGCGAGCACCCGCTTCGTCGGCGGGCAGTCGCCGTTCGACGACTCGGCGCGCGCCAAGGAGCAGGCGAACTCGCTGCTCGCCAAGGGCACCGACCAGGTCATGGCGGCGGCCGCGGCCGGCAACTACGGCGTCTTCGAGGCGGCCGAGGCGAAGGGGGCGTACGCGTACGGCGTGGACGTCAACCAGTGCACCTCCGCACCGGGCACCGTCGTCGACAACGTCATCAAGAAGACCGACGTCGCCGTGCAGGAGGGCATCGGGCAGGTCCTCGACGGCAAGGGCGGGAAGACCGTCTCGTACGGCCTCAAGGAGGGCGGCATCAGCCTGACCGGCCTGGAGGACGGGGTGGAGTCCTCGAAGTGCGTGATCGCGGAGCACGAGGACGTCCTGAAGAAGGTCGAGGCGCTGCGCGACCGGATCGTGTCCGGAGAGCTGACGGTCGATGACCCGGCCGCCAAGTGACCCCTCGGCCGCGGCGGTGAGCGGACCGGGCGGAGCGGTGAGCGGGCCGGACGGGGCCGTCGGCGGGCTGCCGCCGGCCGTCGAACTGCGCGGCATCACCAAGCGGTTCCCCGGCACCCTCGCCAACGACGCGGTCGACCTGACCGTGCGGCGCGGTGAGATCCACGCGCTGATGGGCGAGAACGGCGCGGGCAAGTCGACGCTGATGTCCGTCCTGTACGGCATGGAGCGGCCGGACGCCGGTTCGATCCGCATCGACGGGGCCGAGGTGTCCTTCGGGAGCCCGGGGGCCGCGATGGCCGCCGGGCTCGGCATGGTCCACCAGAGCTTCAAGCTGTTCGACTCGCTGACGGTCGCCGAGAACGTCGTCTACCGGGCCGAGCCGCGCCGCTTCGGTCTGGTGGACCGGGCGGCGGCGCGGCGCCGGGTGCGCGAACTCGGCGCGGAGCACGGTCTCGTCGTCGATCCGGACGCCCGGGTCGGCGACCTGCCGGTCGGCCTGCGCCAGCGCGTGGAGATCCTGAAGCTGCTGCACCGCGGCGCGCGCACGCTCATCCTCGACGAGCCGACGGCGGTGCTCACCCCCGCCGAGGCCGACGCCCTGTTCGCGGTGCTCAGGTCGCTGACGGCACGGGGCCGCACGGTGATCCTCGTCACCCACAAGCTGCGTGAGGTGCTGGAAGGCAGCGACAACGTGACGGTGCTGCGGGACGGGCGGGTGGTGGCCCGGCTGCGTACGGCGCGGACGAGCGGCGCGGGGATCGCGGCCGCGATGACCGGCCGGGCCGTCGAGCTGGACCGCGTCCACCCGGCGGGCACGCCCGGCGACGTCGTGCTGGACGTCGAGGGGCTGGGCACGGCGGGCGTGCACGACGTGCGGCTGTCCGTGCGCGCCGGGGAGATCGTCGGGATCGCGGGCGTCGCGGGCAACGGCCAGAGCGAGCTCGTCGAGGCGCTCGCCGGGCTGCGGACGGTCACCGCCGGGCGGGTCGCCCTGCGGGGCGAGGACGTCACGCACGCCTCGGCCGCCGAGCGGCGCGCCAAGGGCCTCGCGTACGTTCCCGAGGACCGGCACGCGGTCGGCACCGCGCCCGCGGCGTCCGTCGCGGACAACCTCGCGATGGGGCACCACCGCACCTCGCTGTCCTCACGGCGCGGCCTGCTGCCGCCGTCGGCGGTGCGCGCCCACGCGCGCGACCTCGTCGGCCGCTTCGGCGTCAAGGCGGCCACGCCCGAGGTGCCCGCGTCCGCGCTGTCGGGCGGCAACCTGCAGAAGCTGCTGATCGGCCGCGAACTGGCGCACGGCGCGCCGCTGCTGCTGGTCGAGCAGCCCACGCGCGGGGTCGACATCGGCGCGATCCAGGCCATCCACGACGAGCTGGTCGCCTACCGCGACGCCGGGCACGCGGTCCTGCTCGTCTCGGCCGAACTGAGCGAGATCCGCGGCCTCGCGGACCGGATCCTGGTCATGTACGAGGGCCGGGTGACGGCCGCGTACGACAGGGCGGAGGCGGACGAGGCGACGCTGGGCCTGGCCATGGCGGGCGGCGCGGGGACCACGACGGGCGCTCCCGCGGGCGCGGCCCCGGACGGAGACTGACATGGACCTCACCCTGGACCGCGTGAAGGGGGCGCTGCGCTCCCCCGTCACCTTCTCGGTCGTCGCCGGGCTCGTCATCGGCGCACTGTTCCTGGTCGGCACCGGCGCCGATCCGTTCGCCGCGTACGGGGCCGTCGTCACCGGCTCGCTCGGGGCGGACGGGATCGGGTCGACGCTCACCACCGGCACGAGCGTGCTGGGCATGGCGCTGGCCCTGGCCATCCCGCTGCGCGCCGGGCTCATCAACCTCGGCGGGGACGGCCAGCTGGTGCTCGGCGGCATCGCGGCCGCCGTCACCGGCCTGTACTCGCCGCTGCCCGCGCCGCTCACCGTCGTGCTGGCGCTGCTCGCCGGGGTCGTGGCGGGCGCCGCGTACGCCGCGCTGGCCGCGCTGTGCGAGAACCGGTTCGGGGTACCGCTGCTGGTGAGCAGTCTGCTGCTCAGCTATCCGGCGACCTCGCTCGCCTCGTACCTGGTGCGGTACCCGCTCAAGGAGCCCGGTTCCAGCCTGCCCCAGACCCGGCGGCTGCCGGAGGGCGTGGCGCTGCCCGTGTTCGGCACGTCGACCGTGACGGCCGGGCTGGTGCTGATCGTCCTGGCGGCGGCCGCCTACTGGTTCGCGGACCGGCGCACGGCCGTCGGGTACGAGATCCGGATGACCGGCCTCAACGCGCGCTTCGCCGCGTACGCCGGGGTGGAGCGCAGGCGGCTGACGCTGCGGCTGATGGCGACCTCCGGCGCGCTCGCCGGGCTGGTCGGCGCGATCGGCGTGCTGAGCTTCCCCTACCGCTTCCTCGACGGTTCGCTGACCGCTCCCGGCTACACCTGGACCGGCCTGACGGCGGCGCTGCTCGCCGCGGCGGCCCCGCTGGGCACGGTGGTGGCGTCGTTCTTCTTCGCCGTCCTCCAGGTCGGCGGGCTGTCCATGGAGCGCACGACCGAGGTGCCGCGCGAGCTGACGCAGGTGCTGCAGGCCATCGTCATCGTGTTCCTCGCGGCGCGCCTGCGCTTCCCGCGCCTGCGGCGCAGCCGGGGGAAGCCGCAGGAGCCGGCCGCACGGGAACCCGCCGCACAAGGGGAGCCCGTCTGATGTTCTTCGACTCCGACCTCCTGATGTCGGCGCTGCGCGCGCTGACCCCGATCCTGCTGGCCGCGCTCGGCGGCGCGCTGTGCGAACGGGCGGGCGTCTTCAACATCGGCCTCGAAGGCATGATGCTGATGGGCTGCTTCACCGCCGTGGCCACCAGCTGGTTCACCGGCAGCCCGTGGCTGGGCGTGCTGGCCGCGGCCCTGGCCGCCGCCGCGTACTCGCTGATCCTCGCCGTGGGTTCGGTCACCCTGCGCGGCGACGCGGTCGTGCTGGGCATCGCGATGAACCTGCTGGCGGTGGGGCTGACCAGCTTCCTGCTGCGTACGGTCTTCGGTGTGCAGGGCACGTTCGACGACCCGTCGCTGGCCGGACTGCCGCTCGTCGGCGGTTTCTCGCCGCTCGCCTACCTGGCGTGGGCGGCGGTCGGGGTGTCCGCGCTGCTGCTGTCGCGCCATGTGTGGGGGCTGCGGCTGCGCGGGGTCGGCGAGGCCCCGGAGGCCGCCGCCACGCTGGGGGTGAGCCCGGCCCGCTACAAGTACGCGGCCGTGCTGCTCTCCGGTGTGCTGTGCGGGCTGGCCGGGGCGCAGCTCGCGCTGGGCAACGTCACCCTGTTCTCCGAGAACATGACGGCAGGCCGGGGCTGGATCGCGGTGGTCGCGGTCATGCTCGGGCGCGCGCTGCCGCTCGGTGTGCTGCTGGCCGCGCTGCTCTTCGGTCTCGCCGAGGCCGCGGGTTTCCGGCTGCAGGGCCTGGGCATGCCGCAGCAGGCGACCGACGCCGCGCCGTACGTCGTCACGCTCGTCGCCCTCTTCCTCAGCACGGCGCAACGGCGGCGCCGCGCCGCCCGTACGCGTCCGAGTACGACTGGAGTCACTTCATGACGCAGGACCTGGCCCCCATCACGCGCGTCCCCCGAACGGGGCTGCCGCCGCGTGCCGTCGTCGTCGGGGATCCCGCGCGCGCCGCGACGGTCGCCGCGCTGCTCGACGGCGCGCAGGAGGTGTCCTACCACCGCGAGTACCGCGCCTTCACCGGCAGCTGGAAGGGCGTGCCGGTGGTCGTGGCCTCGCACGGGGTCGGCGCCCCGGGGGCGATCCTGCTCTTCCAGGAGCTGGCGGACGCGGGCGTGGGCACCTTCCTGCGGTTCGGCACGGCGGGTGCGATGCGGCCCGGCATCCAGGACGGCGACCTCGTCATCGCGGAGGCCGCCGTGCGCGACGACGGGGTGACCCAGCAGCTGCTGCCGCCCGAGTACCCGGCGGTGGCCACGCCGGAGGCGGTGCTCGCGCTGCAGCTGGCGGCGCGCGAGCAGGGCGCCCCGCACCACCGGGGCCTGGTGTGGACGCGGGCCGCGTTCCAGCCGGGTCTGATCCCCCTGTTCTCCTACGAGGGGGCGGGGCTCGCGGCCATCGAGATGGAGCTGTCCGCGCTGTACGTGACGGCCTCGCTGCGCGGGCTGACCGCGGGCGGTGTCCTGGTGGTCGACGGCGCGAACGCGGACGAGCTGGTGGACGAGTCCGCCACCGGCAGCTACAACCCGCACCGCGAGGTCGTCGCGGCGGGTGTGGAGCGCGGCGGCGTGGTCGCGCTGGAGGCGCTGCGCCTGCTGGCCGAGGCCGGGGAGCGCGCGCTGTGAGCGCCGCCTCCCCCGCGGGCGGGGCGCCCGTCGACCTGCTGGTGCACGGCGGCGACGTGCTCACCGTCGACGAGGCGGGCACGGTCGTGCCCGATGGGGCCGTGGCCGTCCGCGACGGCGAGATCGTCGGGGTCGGCCCGGCCGGGGAGCTGCGGGCGCGGTACGCGGCCGCCGACACCCTCGACGCGACCGGCTGCCTGGTCCTGCCCGGCCTGGTCAACGCGCACACCCACCTGGCGATGACGCTGCTGCGCGGCCGCGCCGACGACGTGACGCTGCAGGGCTTCCTGGAGCGCGTGCTGCGCTGGGAGAGCGCGCTGCTGTCCCCGGACAACGTCGCCACGGCGGTCCGGGTCGCGATCGCGGAGAGCGTACGGGCCGGGGTGACCTCGGCGCTCGACATGTACTGGTTCCACGAGGCAGCCGAGCGGGTCGCCGCGCAGGCGGGCTGGCGGCTGCACACGGGGCCGACCTTCATGGACGTACCGGATCCGCCCGACGCGACGGCGTACGGGGACCGGCTGGAGTGGGCCCGGCGCGATCTGGCCGGGCGTGCGCGCCGGCCCGGCACGCGCCCCGTGCTCTTCGCGCACTCCGCCTACACCCTCTCCCCCGAACAGCTGACCGAGATCGCGGCGCTGGCCCGGGAATTCGGGGCGCTGCTGCACATCCACGCGGCGGAGAACGCCGCCGAGGTCGCCACCGTCGAGGTGCGGTACGGCAAGCGGCCGGTGGAGCTGCTCGACTCGCTCGGGCTGCTCGGCCCCGATCTGCTGCTGGCCCACGCCGTGGACCTGACCGGCGCCGAGATCGCGGCGCTGGCCCGTACCGGCACCTCGGTCGCGCACTGCCCGGTGTCCAACCTCAAGCTGGGCTGCGGCATCGCCCCCGTGCCGCGGCTGCTGAGCGCGGGCGTGACGGTCGGCCTCGGCACGGACGGGGCGGTCAGCTCCAACACCCTGGACGTGCTGCGCTCGCTGGGCCTGGCCGCCCTGGTCCACAAGGCCGACGGGGACCCCACCGCCGTCGGCGCCGAGCAGGCCGTGCGCATGGCCACGATCGAGGGCGCCCGGGCCCTGGGCCTCGCCGGCTCGCTGGGTTCGCTGGAGGCGGGCAAGCGGGCCGACCTGGTCGTCCTGGACCTGGGCGGTGCGCATCTGGCTCCCCGCCACGACCCCTGGTCGGCGCTCGCGTACGCGGCCCGGGCCGAGGACGTGCGGGACACACTGGTCGACGGCCGGGTCCTGATGCGCGACCGCGTCCTGACCACGCTCGACGAGGACGCGGCGATCGCGGAACTGGCCGCGCTCGTGGCGCGGTCCGACCTCGTGTGACCGCCGGGCGTCCGGTTCCCCGCGGGTGTCCGGAGGCGGTGAACGGGGCAGTGATCCGGTCACTCCCGCACTCGCGGGGGCTGCGGACGCCCAGCGCACACGCCGTAAGGTTGGGGCGTACGTGAGGGCACGTCGGAGAGTGAAGGAGGCGCTGGGTGATCGAGCTCGACGGGGTTCCCGAGCTGGTCGACCCGGTCATGGTGGCCGCGTTCGAGGGCTGGAACGACGCCGGCGACGCTGCCTCCACCGCGGTCGCGCATCTCGACAGCGAATGGAAGGGCGAGGTGTTCGCGGCGCTGGACGCCGAGGACTACTACGACTTCCAGGTCAACCGCCCCACCGTGTGGCTGGACGGCGGTGTACGCAAGATCACGTGGCCGACGACAAGGTTGTCGGTGGTCCGCGTCGGCGGGGAGAAGCCGCGGGACCTGGTACTGGTGCGGGGCATCGAACCGTCGATGCGCTGGCGGTCCTTCTGCAACGAGCTGCTCGGCTTCGCCCATGAGCTGGGCGTGGAGCTGGTGGTGATCCTGGGCGCCCTGCTGGGCGACACCCCGCACACACGTCCGGTGCCGGTCAGCGGGGTCACGTCCGACCCCGACCTGGCGCGCAGGATGGACCTGGAGGAGACCAAGTACGAGGGACCCACGGGCATCGTCGGCATCCTCCAGGAGGCGTGCACGCACGCGGGCGTGCCGGCGGTGTCGCTGTGGGCGGCCGTCCCGCACTACGTCTCGCAGCCCCCGAACCCGAAGGCGACGCTGGCCCTCCTGAACCGCCTGGAGGACCTGATCGACCTGCGGATCCCGCTGGGCGAGCTGCCGGAGGACGCCCGCGCCTGGCAGGTGGGCGTGGACCAGCTGGCCGCCGAGGACAGCGAGGTGGCCGAGTACGTGCAGACGCTGGAGGAGGCCCGGGACACCGCCGAGCTGCCGGAGGCGTCGGGCGAGGCGATCGCCCGGGAGTTCGAGCGCTATCTGCGCCGGCGGGACGGGGGCGGTCCGGCGGCGCCGCCCGGCGGGCACGCCACGGAGAGCGGCGATCCCGGTACGTACCTCCGGGACACGCCCGGCGGCCGCACCAGGCCGCCGCGACCGCCGCGGTCTGGCCCTGGCCAGGGCCAGGGCCAGGGCCAGGGCCAAGGACAGGGGTCCGCGGACGCCGGGGACGACTCCGGCCCGGGTTCCGGTTCCGGTTCGGGTTCCGGTCCCGGCCCGGATTCCGGTCCCGGTTCGGATTCCGGTCCCGGCTCGGGATCGGGTCCCGGTCCGGGTGAGGATGCGCCGGACGACTGAGGACGGGTCATGGAAAGGGGCGGTGCGCTTCGGCGCACCGCCCCTTTCGCGTTGCCGGGCGTCGCTGTCACCCCACCGCACGACACCCGCCTCGGCAGCCTTTGGCCGGATTGGCGCGTGACATCGGTTTCAGGACGAAATCGCCACTGTACCCAATTCAACTTGTGGCCAAACGCAGTTGGCGAACTCGGGGGTGGACGGAGCCGCTCCGGAGGAGCAGGGTGTGCTCCGGAGACGCCACCGGACGAAACCGAACGGAAACAGTTCGCACCTGTACGGACCGAAGGGAGCGGCACGCGATGACCGATCAGGTACAGCCGGAGCAGGGCCCGGGAGCGTCCGGGCCGGGGCCCGACGGAGCGGGATTCAACTACCGGGGGGCCGAACAGGAACTGATCGCCGTCGCCCGGCCCGAGGCCCAGCTGCGCGCCGGAGCCGCCGGGGTCCGTTCGGCGGCCGGCGCCGACGTGTCGGCGCTCACGATGTTCCTCAGCGACGAACAGCTCGCGCTGGAACCGCTGTTCGGCAGCGAGGAGCGGCTGCGGGCGGCGGCGCAGACGCCGGAGGCGGGCGCCGAGGCGCTGCCCGACCTGGGGCTGTTCTACCGGGTGCGCGGCGGCGAGGAGCGGGCCCAGGAGCTGCGTTCGCGGATCGCCGCGCTGCCGGAGATCGCCACGGCGTACGTGAAGCCGGCCGCCGTGCCGGCGTCGGTGGGGTCCGTCGGGCAGAGCGCCGACGAGGGCCGGCGGCAGAAGGAGGGCGCGCCCGTCACCCCCGACTTCACCAGCAGGCAGGGCTATCTGCGCCCCGCGCCCGAGGGTGTGGACGCGTACTGGGCCTGGCAGCGGCCCGGCGGGTCCGGTCAGGGCGTGACCGTGATCGACGTGGAGGGGGCCTGGCAGCTGGGCCACGAGGACCTGGCGGCGAAGCTGGCCGGCGTCGTGGTGGGCACCCCGATCCAGGACCTGGCGTGGCGCAACCACGGCACCGCCGTGATCGGTGTGATCGGCGGCGACCGCAACGAGTACGGGATCACCGGCATCGCGCCGGACAGTGTGACGGCGGCCGCGTCCTTCCACGGCGTCGGCACGGCGGCCGCGATCCACGCGGCGGCCGACCGGCTCGCCCCCGGTGACATCATCCTGGTCGAACTGCACCGTCCGGGGCCGCGGTTCGACTACCAGGAGCGGGACGACCAGCGCGGTTACGTGCCCCTCGAATGGTGGCCCGACGACTTCGCGGCCATCCGGTACACGACCGCCCGCGGCATCATCGTGGTCGAGGCGGCGGGCAACGGCGGCGAGTCGCTGGACGACGCCGTGTACGAGCGCCGCCCCGGCGAGTTCCCCGACTGGTGGCGCAACCCCTTCAACCCCTCGCACCAGTCCTCCGGCGCGGTCCTGGTCGGCGCGGGCGCACCGCCGCCCGGCACCCACGGCCGCGACCACGGCCCGGACCGCTCCCGGCTGGCCTTCTCCAACTACGGGGCCCGGGTGGACGCGCAGGGCTGGGGCCGCGAGGTCACCACGACCGGCGGCTTCTGGGACGGGCCCGGCGACCTGCAGGGCGGCGCCGAGGAGATCGCCTGGTTCACGGACACCTTCTCCGGGACCTCCTCCGCCTCCCCGGTGGTGGTCGGCGCCCTGGCCGCGCTGCAGGGCATGCTCAAGGCGGCCGGCCAGGGGGCGATGACCCCGGAGAAGGCACGGAGCGTGCTGCGGGCCACCGGTTCCCCGCAGCAGGACGCGCCGGGCCGGCCCGCGTCGCAGCGGATCGGCAGCCGGCCGGACATCAAGGCGGCGGTGGCCCACCTGCTGCCGGGCGCCGTCGGCTCCGGCCGGGCGGAACGGTACTGGGACGAACTGGTGCCCTATCCGCGTGAGCTCCCGCCCAGGATCCGGCTGTACGTGGCCGGTGCCTGGCGGAGCCTCAACAACCCGTCGCCCGAGATCCGCCAGTCGGTGCAGGCCGCCTTCGCGAGCGGCCGGCCCGACGTACGGGTCTGGTTCTCGGACGACGAGATCGTCGGCCTGGTCGTCACGGGCTGACACGACCGGCCGTCACCCGACGACCGACCGCCGATGGACGGCCGACCGTCACCGAAAGACCGACCGTCACTGAACGAGCAACTCTCGCCCAAGCAATCACCCAGGGAAGGTGGCACCCGCATGAGCACCACCCCGCAGATGAGCCAGCAGGGTCAGCAGGGCCAGCAGGGGTACGGCCAGCAGGGCTTCGGCCAGCAGCAGGGGCCGAGCACGGCGCCCCCGCAGCAGGGCCAGCAGCAGGCGTTCGGCCAGCAGCAGGGCTTCGGGCCGCAGCAGCCGTTCGGACAGCAGGGCTTCGGCCAGCAGGGATACGGGCAGCAGGGCTTCGGCCAGCAGCAGATGCCCCAGCACCTGCAGCACCAGCTCCAGCAGATGGGCCAGCAGCAGCCGTTCCAGCAGCTGCTCCAGCAGCTCGGCGGCCAGCAGCAGGGCCAGCAGGGGATCGGGCAGCAAGGGATCGGGCAGCAGCAGGGGCAGCCGCTCGTCGTGCGCAGCGCGGTCGAGGCCGCGGCGCTGACGAGCGGGGTCGCCGAGCACTTCTGGGACGTCGTCACCCCGCTGCCGGGCCAGCCGTCGATCCTCTACCTGTACATCAACCAGGCCTGGCGTCCGCTGGTGAACCCGAACCAGGTGACGCACGACGAGGTCCAGGAGGCCTTCGCCTTCGGGCAGCAGGTCATCGGGATCTACGACTCCTCGACCAACTCGGTCCAGGCCGTGATCGTCAACAAGTAGGGGCGTGACAGAGGCCCACCACGCACAGGGCGCCGGACGGGTACGACCCGTCCGGCGCCCGGCGTGCTCCGTCTAGAGGGCCACGCCCATCAGGGCGTCCACGGCGCGGGAGACGACGCCGGGGGCGCCCTCGTCCGTGCCGCCGCGCTCCGCCTGGAGCGCGGCCCAGCGGTCGACGGCCGCGAGGGCCGCCGGCGCGTCCAGGTCGTTCGCGAGGGCCGCGCGGATCTCGTCGACGAGCGCCTCGGCCGGCGGGCCGTCGGGCCGGGACACGGCCGCCCGCCAGCGCTCCAGGCGCGCGACGGCGTCCCGCAGCACCTGGTCGGTCCACTCCCAGTCGGCCCGGTAGTGGTGCGCGAGCAGGGCGAGCCGGATGGCCGCCGGGTCGACGCCGTCGCGGCGCAGCGCCGACACGAAGACCAGGTTGCCCCGGGACTTGGACATCTTCTCGCCGTCGAGCGCGACCATGCCCGCGTGTACGTACGCCTTGGCCATGGGGAACTCGCCGGTCAGCGCCTGGGCGTGGGAGGCGCCCATCTCGTGGTGCGGGAAGACCAGGTCGGAGCCGCCGCCCTGCACGTCGAAGCCCATGCCGAGGTGCTCCAGGGCGATCGCCACGCACTCGATGTGCCAGCCGGGCCGGCCGCGGCCGAGCGAGCCGCCGTCCCAGCTCGGCTCGCCCTCGCGGGCGGCCATCCACAGCATGGGGTCGAGCGGGTTCTTCTTGCCCGCGCGGTCCGGGTCGCCGCCGCGCTCGGCCGACAGCAGCCGCATGGCCGCCGCGTCGAGGTGGGAGACGCCGCCGAAGTGCGGGTCGGCCTCCACGGAGAAGTAGACGTCGCCCTCCAGCTCGTACGCGGCCCCCGAGTCCCGGAGCCGCTCGACCAGCGGGACGATCCCCGGTATGGCCTCGACGGCGCCGACGTAGTGGCGCGGGGGCAGCATCCGCAGGGCGGTCATGTCCTCGCGGAAGAGGGCGGTCTCCTGCTCGGCGAGGGCGACCCAGTCGACGTCGTCCCGTGCGGCGCGCTCCAGCAGCGGATCGTCGACGTCCGTCACGTTCTGGACGTAGTGAACCTGCCGCTTGGTGTCGAGCCACACGCGCTGAACGAGGTCGAACGCGTTGTAGGTCGCCGCGTGACCGATGTGGGTCGCGTCGTACGGGGTGATGCCGCAGACGTAGATACGGGCGACGGGACCGGGGTCGAGGGTCACGGGACCACCGGTCGCGGTGTCGTGGATCCTGAGGTCGCGGCCCTTGCCGGGCAGGGCGGGGACCTCGGAAGCGGGCCAGGCATGCATACCTTGAGACTAACCGGACGGATGTTCCGTATACGAACCGGACCAGGGCAGATGGCCTGAGAGGCACTCTTGCGCCGAGCCCCGAAGTGTGCGGTGCGCCCGTACGGATGGCAGCGGCCCGCTCACACGGGCGGCCACGGGATGGCGGGCCACTCCCCCGAGGGCTCGGGGTGCCGTCCGGAGGCCAGCAGGGCGGCCACACGGGCGCGCGTGGCGTCCAGCTCGGCCTCGGTGATCAGTTCCGCCAGGCGTGCGCCCAGCGTCCCTTCCAGGCCCTCCCTGAGCCGTTCCAGGGTCTCGACCGCCTCGGGGGTGAGCTTCTTCCCCGCCCAGCCCCACAGCAGCGTGCGCAGCTTGTTCTCGGTGTTGAAGGTGACGCCGTGGTCGATGCCGTAGAGCCGTCCCCCGGCGGCGGGCAGCAGGTGCCCGCCCTTGCGGTCGGCGTTGTTGATCACGGCGTCGAGGACGGCGAGCCTGCGCAGCCGCTCGTCGTCGGCGTGCACGAGCAGGGCGGTGCGCCCCTCGCCGACCTCGGCGAGGCCGACGGCCTTCCAGCCGTCGCCCGGTTCCTCGGCGTCGACGAGCGCGAGCAGCGCACCGCCCCCGCCGTCGTCTCCGGTTCCGTCTCCGTCGCCGGTGTCGCCCTCGCCGCTCCCGTCGCCGTCCGGCGACTCGATCCACAGCTGGCACATGCCCTCGCCGTAGGGTCCGTCGCGCAGCACCGTGGGCGGGACGAGCCCCCAGCCGGTGGCCTCGGACACCTCGTACGCGGCGACCTCGCGCTGGGCGAGGGTCCCGTCGGGGAAGTCCCACAGCGGCTGCTCGCCCGCGACGGGCTTGTAGACGCAGGCCGCCTCGCGTCCCGCGTACGAGACGTCGCAGAGCAGCACCGCGTTCGAGGCCTCACGGATGCGGCCGCGGACCGTCAGCTCGCCCTGGGTGAGCAGCTCGGCCGTGGTCACGCCTCGCGGCGGTATCCGTTCTGGCGCGGACATACGTGTCCTTCCGGGTCGAGCGGGAGACTGCACAGCGGACAGGGCGGCCGGCCGGCGTTGACGACGTCGAGGGCGCGCTTGGCGAAGGCACGGGCCTGGGCGCCGGTGAGGCGCACCCGCAGCATCGGCGGGCCGTTCTCCTCGTCCTGGAGGAGCTCCTCCTCGGCGGCGGCCAGGTCCTCCTCGGAGTYGGCGTCCAGTTCGACGAGCGCCTGCGCCTCGACGATCATGCGCTGCTCGTCACCGTCCCAGGCGAGGGCCATGGTGCCGACGCGGAACTCCTCCTCCACCGGCGTCTCCAGCGGGGCCGAGTCGGAGACCTCGGCCGGGACCACCGCGGGCACGGGGGCGCTGCCCCCGGTCCGCCGTACGACCTCGTCGAGCAGCTCGTCCATCCGTTCGGCGAGCGCCGCCACCTGCGTCTTCTCCAGGGCCACGCTCGTCACCCGCGGGCCGGAGCTGGCCTGCAGGAAGAAGGTACGGCGCCCTGGCAGCCCGACCGTGCCGGCTACGAAACGGTCCGGCGGGTCGTAGAGGAACACCTGACGGGACACGTCCTGATCTCCTGGATCGATCGACTGGTTCTGCCGTCGACTGCGGCTGCTGCTGACAACTGCTGCGCTTCTTCGACCGCTTCACCCTACTGCGGTCGACGATCACGGTGCGCCCGCACCGCCCCCGACCGCCGCGTCGCTGCCGGGCGGTTCCTCGCGCGGGGCCAGGGAGGAGAAGTCGCCGGTGTCCCCGAGCCGCACGAGAAATGGCCTCAGCCGGGTGTAACGGATCGCGGTGATGGAACACGGTTCTACGGAGATCCGCTGGAAGAGGTCCAGATGAAGACCGAGCGCGTCCGCGACGAGGGACTTGATGACGTCGCCGTGCGAGCACATGAGGTATACGGCGTCACCGCCGTGGTCGCGCTCCACGCGCGCGTTCCACTCGCGTACCGCTTCGGCGGCGCGGGTCTGCATGGCGCGCATGGACTCGCCGCCCGGGAACGCGGCGGCGGAGGGGTGCGCCTGCACGACCTCCATCAGCGGTTCGCCCGCCAGCTCGGCCAGCTTGCGCCCGGACCAGTCCCCGTAGTGGCACTCCCCGATGCGGTCGTCGGAGTGGACGCGCAGGCCGGGACGGGCGTCCAGGAGCGGCCGGACCGTTTCCTGGCAGCGCTGCAGGGGGCTGCTCACCACCTCGGCGAGCGGCAGTTCCGCGAGGCGTCCGGGCAGGGCCGCGGCCTGCGCGGCGCCGCGCTCGTCGAGGGCGACGCCGGGGGTCCACCCGGCGAGCAGCCCCGCGGTGTTGGCGGTGGAGCGTCCGTGCCGGACGAGGATCAAGGTGGGCATGCCGCCCAGCGTAGGCGCCGTACCGGGTGCGCCGGAGAATCAGTGACAGGAGAATACGCTCTGTGATCGTGGACTGTGCCATCTACCGGGACGGGCACCGGACGGAGGGGCTGGAAGACCTCTCGGACGCGCTGGAGGCCGCACGTGCCTCCGGGGACGCGTTCGTGTGGATCGGGCTGCACGAACCGACGGAGCGGGAGTTCGACCGCGTCAGCGAGGAGTTCGGGCTGCACGAGCTGGCCGTCGAGGACGCCCTCAACGCGCACCAGCGCCCGAAGCTGGAGGTGTACGACGACTCGCTGTTCGCGGTCCTGAAGCCGGTGACGTACGAGCCGGACAGCGACACGGTGTCGTCGGGCGAGCTGATGATCTTCCTCGGGGACTCCTTCGTGGTGACCGTGCGTCACGGTGAGGGCTCGCCGCTGAAGTCCGTGCGCAGCCGCCTGGAGAAGGATCCGGACATGCTCCGGCTGGGCCCGACGGCGGTGCTCTACGCGATCGCCGACGCCACCGTCGACCACTACCTGGAAGTGGCGACCGAGCTGCAGACCGACCTGGAGGAGCTGGAGGCGGAGGTGTTCTCCCCGGACGACGGCGGGTCGCGGAACATCGCGTCCCGGATCTACACCTTCAAGCGGCAGATCCAGGAGTTCCGCCGGGCCACCGGGCCGCTTTCCGTGCCGCTGAGCCGCCTCGCGGGCTCGGGCGTCCTCGGTCCCACCGTGCCCTTCGTCGACGACAAGGCCCATCCGTTCTTCCGGGACGTCAACGACCACCTGACCCGCGTCAACGAGTCGGTGGAGGCCCTGGACCGGCTGGTCTCGGACGTCCTGTCGGCGCACCTGGCGCAGATGAGCGTCCGGCAGAACGACGACATGCGCAAGATCTCCTCGTGGGCGGCCATGGCCGCGGTCCCGACGATGATCGCGGGCATCTACGGCATGAACTTCGAGCACATGCCGGAGCTGCACTGGGAGTGGTCCTACCCGGTGGTCCTGCTGGTCATGGTGGCCTTCGAGGTGCTGCTGTTCCGGCTCTTCAAGCAGCGCGGCTGGCTGTAGCCGGCCTCTGTCCGCGGACCGGCTCCACGCGCGCGTGCCGTACGTACCGGGTACGGGGCGGTACGCGCGCGTGGAGGCGGTCAGGCGAACCCGGGCGCCGCGGTCGCGGGGCCGCCCAGCGCGTCGCGCCGCTCCGGCATCGACAGCGAGACCATCCGCCGCCAGCCGAGCACCCGCTCGTACGCGTACATGGCGCGGACGCCGGTGGCGAGCAGCAGCGCCTTGGGCCGGGACCAGCCGAGGATGCGTCCCATGTGACCCATCACCGCGAGGCTGACGTCCCGGTAGATGCCGATCTCGGCGAGCGCGCACGCGCGCAGGGTGCGCTGGATGGTCCGGCCGTGGCCCTGGCGGGCGAAGCGCAGCAGCTCCTCGTGGCAGTACGCGAGGTGGTTGTCCTCGTCGTCGGAGATCATCCGCACGGCCTTGCCGATCTCGGGGTGGTCGCCGAAGTCCTTGCGGAGCATGACCATCTGGTCCGCGGCGCGCTGCTCGGTGACCCTGCTGTGGGACAGGTAGGTGACGATGTCCTCGACGGTGAGCGGCTCGTCGCGCCGCAGCCTGGCGTGCGCGAGGCCGATCCCGTGCCGCTCCAGGAGCATCGTGTAGTCGGTCGCGGGCGGGATCTCGACGGGGGTGACGCCCCGCTTCTTCATGAGGGCGTTGAAGATCCGCCCGTGCTTGTCCTCGTCCGCGCCGTGGCGGGTGATCCTGGGCGCGAGGGCGCGCTCGCTCTCCGGGACGAGCGCCGCGATCCGCGCGTTCTCCCAGCCGCCCTGGGTCTCCCCGCTGGCGGCGATGGAACAGAAGAGCCGGAAGGACTCGTCGTTGTCGATGATCTCCTGGAAGAGACTCCTGGCCGAAAGCATGTCTGCCACCTCCATGCGGGACTCCCGCCTCTGTGCGGGGCTCCGCAAAGAACGAGTCAAGTGGGCAGCCAGGGGTGCGGCAACAGCTGTGTCGGACAAATCCGCCGAACGGTGGACGCCCGGGGCATGACAGGCGCGTAACCGAGCGGGCCGTGGCGCGTTGTGCTGGGTGACGGCCGTGGCGGGGAGACCCCCGAGCCCCCACCACGGCCGCAGAACTCCTCCTGTGCCGCCTTACGCCAGTCCGGCCCGCTCCAGGGCCTCGGAGCCGGCCCGCAGCGAGGCGAGGCGGTCGTCCAGGGTGAAGCCCGCCGGGGCGAGGGTGAGCGTGGTGACGCCGGCGGCCGCGTAGGCGCTCATCCGGTCGGCGATGCGGTCGACGGAGCCGAGCAGCGTGGTCTGGTCGATGAGCTGGTGCGGGACGGCCGCCCCCGCGCCCTCCTTGTCGCCGGCCAGGTACTTGTCCTGGATCTCGGCGGCCTCCTTCTCGTAGCCCATGCGCCGGGCGAGCTGGTTGTAGAAGTTCTGCTTGCGGCTGCCCATGCCGCCCACGTAGAGGGCGGTGTAGGGGCGGAACATGTCGGCGAGCGCCGGGACGTCCTTGTCCTCGCCGAGGGCGAGCGGCACGGTCGGGCAGACGTCGAAGCCGTCCATGGTCAGGCCGGCCTTCTCGCGGCCCGCGCGCAGGTGCTTGACCGCGGTGTCCTCCAGGTGGTCCGCGGACGGGAAGATCAGCAGGGCGCCGTCGGCGATCTCGCCGGTCTGCTCCAGGTTCTTCGGGCCGATCGCCGCGATGTAGAGCGGGATGTGCTCGCGCTCCGGGTGCACGGTCAGCTTGAGCGGCTTGCCCGGGCCGTCCGGCAGCGGCAGGGTCCAGTGGGTGCCCTCGTACGACAGGCGCTCGCGGGTCATGGCCTTGCGCACGATCTCGACGTACTCGCGGGTGCGGGCCAGCGGCTTGTCGAACCTGACGCCGTACCAGCCCTCGGAGACCTGGGGTCCGGAGACGCCGAGGCCGAGGCGGAAGCGGCCGCCGGAGAGCGAGTCCAGGGTGGCGGCGGTCATCGCCGTCATCGCGGGCTGGCGGGCCGGGATCTGGAAGATGGCCGATCCGACGTCGATGCGCTCGGTCTGGGCGGCGACCCAGCTCAGCACGGTGGCCGCGTCCGAGCCGTAGGCCTCGGCGGCCCAGCAGACCGCGTACCCGAGGCGGTCGGCCTCCTTGGCCACGGCGAGGTTGTCCGCGTCCATTCCGGCACCCCAGTAGCCGAGGTTGATCCCGAGCTGCATGGCCGATTCCCCTTACTGATCAGTAACGTCCCTTGCCGGGCACCCTAGCGCGCCGCCGGGCCGAGCGGCAGGGACAGCCTCGGCGATCATGTGGCACGGGTTGTCCACAGGGCCCCACGTGGCGACTTCCGGCCAGTAATCTCAGCCCCCATGGAGCAGAGGCATCTCGGCCGCACCGGCCTGCGCGTGTCCCGCATCGGGCTCGGCACCCTCACCTGGGGCAGGGACACCGACGAGCACGACGCCGCGGACCTGTTGAAGTCCTTCTGGGAGGCGGGCGGCACGCTGGTCGACACGGCCGACGTGTACGGCGACGGGGAGGCCGAGTACATGCTCGGACAGCTCATCGCGGGACTGGTGCCGCGCCGGGACCTCGTGCTCTCCACCAAGGCGGGCAGCGTGCCCGACCCGGACCGGCGGTTCGACGGCTCCCGGGGCCACCTGCTGTCCGCGCTCGACGCCTCGCTGGCCCGCCTGGGCACCGACCACGTGGACCTGTGGCAGATCCACGCCTTCGACCCCGAGGTGCCGCTGGAGGAGACCCTGCAGGCCCTCGACATCGCTGTCAGCAGCGGCCGGGCGCGGTACGCCGGGGTGTCGAACTTCTGCGGCTGGCAGCTGGCGAAGGCCGCGACCTGGCAGCTCGCGTCCCCCGGTATACGCACGCGCCTGGCCGGTACGCAGATGGAGTACTCCCTGCTGCAGCGCGGCGTCGAGCGCGAGGTGCTGCCCGCCGCCCTGGACCTGGGCATCGGGCTCCTGCCCTCCTCGCCGCTGGGCCGGGGCGTGCTCACCGGCAAGTACCGGCACGGGACGCCCGCCGACTCGCGGGGCGCCTCGGAGCAGTTGGCGCCGTTCGTCGCGCCCTACCTGGACGACGCGGCCGGCCGCATCGTGGAGGCGGTGGCGACGGCGGCGGACGGCCTCGCGGTGACCCCGCTGCAGGTGGCCCTGGCCTGGGTCCGCGACCGGCCCGGGGTGGCCGCCCCGATCATCGGCGCGCGCAACGCGCTGCAGCTCACGGCCGCTCTGTCAGTGGAGACCCTTAGTCTTCCTGACGAGATCTGCCGGGCGCTCGACGACGTGTCGGCGCCCGTGCACCACTATCCCGATCACGACTGGAGCACGCTGTGAGCACGGAGCCGTCCGCCGCGGAGGAAGCCGAGCCCGAGGCGCCGGGCGCCGAGCCCGGGTCCGGGGGGCCCGGCACCGACGCGGGCACCCCGCCGGACGAGGGGGACACGGGGGCGGACGGTGCCGGTGCCGACGGCACCGACGGGGCCGACGCGGATGTGGACGGGACCGGTTCGGACGAGGCCAGTCCGGCCGGGGCCGACGCGGATGCGACCGGTTCGGAGGGGGCCGACGCTGATGCGGATAAGGCCGGTGCGGCGGGCGGCGGTGACGGGGCGGCCCAGTTGTCGGAGGCCGAGGCCGAGCTGGCCGCGCAGCGGGAGCTGCGCGAGCGCATCGAGCGGCGCAAGGCGGAGAAGGACGGGCCGGTCCTGGCCGGGACGGCGCTGAGCGGGAAGGCCGCCGACCTGCTCGCGGCCGTGCGGGCGGTGGAGAGCGGGGAGAAGCCCGCGAAGGGTGTCTTCAGCGATCCGGAGCCGGCGCCGCGCAGGGTCGCGCCCGAGCCGGTGCGCCAGCCGCGGCCCGTGCCGTCCGGGGCCCCGGCGTCGATGACCTCCGAGTCCGTCGAGGCCGTGCGCGCCGTGCTCGTCCGGGGCGGCGCCCCGGAGGCGCTGGCACCGCAGGCCGCCGCCACCCTCGGGGAGGGCGCCGACGGGCAGCTGCGGGAGGACCCCTGGCTGCTGCTCCGCGTGGCCGGGGTGCGGCCCGAGCAGGCCGACGGGTTCGCCCGGGCCCTGCTGGGCCAGGAGGCGGCCCCGGACGACGAGCGGCGGGGCCGCGCCGTCACGGTGTGGCTCCTCGAACAGGCCGCGCTCGCGGGGCACACCGCCCTGGAGGCCGCGGCGCTGCAGGCGGCGCTCGCGCAGCGGTCGGTGCCCGACCCCGACGCCGCCGTGCAGAGCGCCCTGGCCGAGGGCGACGCCCTGGTCTTCCAGGACGCGCTGGACGAGCCCGGCACGCCGCCGGCTCCCCGGCGCCCCGAGGACACGGCCGGCGGGGAGGGGGACACCGAGGACGGGGCGGAAGATGCGCGTCCGGTGCGCGTCCTCATCGGCCTGGAGCGGTACGCGCTCGCCGAGGAGAGCCTCGCCGACGGGCTGGCCCGGCTGATGAACTCCCTGCCCAAGGAGGACGGCGCGGCAGCCGCCTGGGAACCGGCCGCGACGAGCTCGGCSGCCGAGCTGGTCCGGGCGGTCGCCGGTCACGGCCTCGTCCTGCACACCGGCGGGGAGGCGTCCCGCGCCGAGKGCGTGGCGCTGGTCACGGCCGCCGCGACCCTCGGGCTGCGGGTGTGCGTCGCCGCCCACCATCCGGACGGCCGCCGCCGGTTCGCCGGTGCCCTCACCGGCGCGCTCGCCGGTGCGCGGGAGGCCGCGGCCGCCACGGATCCGCCGGGCTCCGGGGAGCGGAACGACGCCTCCGTGGTCACCGTCGCCGGTCTGCTCTCCGGCGAGGAGGGCCCCGGCCGGGACCGGGACGGCCTGCTCCTGACCGACCTGCTGGTCGTGCTCGACGCACCGCAGCTGGACGTCGAGAGCGCGGCGATGCTGGCCGAGTCGCTGCCCGACGGGGCCCGTCTCGTGCTGAGCGGGGACCCCGGTGTGCTGTGGTCGGCGGGGCCGGGGCGGGTCTTCGCGGACCTGCTGGCCGCGCGGGTGTGCCCGCAGATCGCCTCACGGACCCCGGACCCGGGTCCCGTCGGCGAGCTGGTCTCGGGCATCGGCATCGGCGAGCTGAACCAGGTCGAGGCGCCGGGCAAGGAGGTGGTGATCATTCCGGTGCGCGACGCCGGGGAGGCGGTCCACCGCACCGTGCAGCTGGTCGCCGACTCGGTGCCGCGCGCGATCGGCGTCCCGGCCGAGCAGACCCAGGTGATCACCCCGGGCCACGGCGGGGCGGCGGGCACCCGCGTGCTCAACGCGGCACTGAAGGAGCGGCTCAACCCGGGGCCCGGCCGTTTCGGCGGCTTCGACCCGGACGACCGGATCGTGTACACCGCCGCGCCGGGCCGTTCCGTCCCCGGCCGGGTGGTGGGGGCCGACGCCGCCGGGCTGCACCTGGAGTGCGCGGGCGCGCCCGTCGTCGTACCGAAGGAGCGGGTGGAGCAGACCGTGCGGCACGGCTGGGCGCTCACCGCCCACCAGTGCGTCGGCATCCGCTGGCCCGCCGCGGTGGTGGTGCTGCCGGGAGACGCCGCGCAGGCGCTGTCCCGCCCGTGGGTGTACACGGCCTTCGGCCGCGCCGCCCAGCACCTGTCGGTGGTCCACGGCGTGGACCAGGCCCTGCCGCGCGCGGTGGCGGAGGTGGCCGCCAAGCCCCGTACGACGCGGCTGCCCGCCCTGCTCAGGGCCCAGGTCCCGGCGCCGGCACCGGCCTGAGCCGGCCCGTGTGGCTCGTGCAGGGCTGAGCGCGCAGTTCCCCGCGCCCCCGAAGGGGCGCGGGGTCCGTCAGCGGTCCGCGTCCTGCTCCTTCGGTTCCAGGTCCAGGTCCAGGTCCTCGTCCTCGTCGAGGGCGAGCGCGATCTCCGGCAGGACGGCGTCCCGTACGTCGTCCTCGATGTCGTCCTCCGCTTCGTCGTCGAAGACCGCGCTGACGTCGAAGCGGCACACCACCTGGTGGCTGTCGGCCTGGTCGAACGGGGCCTCCAGCCACTCCCCCGGCTCGGCCGGTTCGTCGGAGGCGGTCACCCACAGCGTCGAGTCGCCCTCTTCGAGGCCGAACTCCTTGTGCCGGGAGGCGATCTCGTCGGGCTCGAACTCCCCGAAGAGGACGCCGAGCGCGCCGTGCACGGTCCCGGAGGCGGCGTCGAAGCCCTCCGTGACGGCGCCGGCCTCCTCCACCGCCTCGACCCGCTGGGCCTGCGCGAGCAGCCGCTGAGGCTCCACCACCGCGTAGTCCCGGCGGATGAGCACGCTCAGCGCGTTGGGCTCGTCGGGACCGGTGTACGGGGGCAGGGCGTCCTCGGAACCGGGGATCTCGAAGGGGGTGACCTCGTCGTAGCGGTCGTAGAGGAGTTCGTCGTACTCCTCGGCGGCCGCCGCCAGCTCGTTGAACGCCTCGTAGACGGCCGGGTCGTCCTCACCCGACCTGCGCTCCACGGCCGCCAGGTGGCGGTCGAGCGCGGTCTTGACCGCCTCGGCGGCGGCGCGTACCTCGGCAGCGGTGGGCTGCGCAGCATCAGACATAGTGCAGACGCTATCCGTACCGGGCCTTCGCACGCACAATAGATGCGATGCCGGAATACGAATTTGTGAACGTGTATGTGCCGCGCGGGGTCTCCCGCAAGGAAGCGGCACGCCTGCTGACCGACCACGCCGAGTACGGACACTGGGAGCTGGACCGCCTCAGCCTGCACCGGGACGGCAGCCGCAGGGTGCGGTTGCGGCGACGGATCATCCGTCAGGTGCGGGCCACCTGGTGACACCGGACGACTGAGCCGGTGGGGCCCCGCGCCCGCGGGACCCCACCGTCCTCGACCGGCCGGGGGGTCGGTTCCCCGCCCCCGGGCCCCTTCGTCATGCCGGTCGCCGTGCCGGATCAGACCGACGCGCGTGCCTTGCGGTAGAGCACGGCGCCCGCCAGCAGCGCGCCCGCGCCGACCGGCAGGGCGAGGCCGAGCGGCAGCTCGCTGCCGGTCTGCGCGAGGTGTCCCGTGACGTCGGTCCGGCCCGCGGTGTGGGCACCGGCCACGTCCGCGTGCGAGCCGGACGCGCGCCCTCCGTGGGACCCCGCGGACCCGGCGGATCCGCCGGCCCCGTCCGGTCCGTCCGTCCGCCCCTGGTCACCGGGTGTGCCGGGTTCGCCCGGTTCGCCCGAGGGGCCGGAGTCGCCCGGCCGTCCCGGCTTCCCGGGCTCATGCGGTCCGCCGTGGCCGGGCCGCGTCGTCCCGTGGCCGCCGCCGGTGTTCCCGCAGGAGTTGCCGGTGGCCGTGTTGCCGGCGCCGCCGACGTCGATGCTGTTGCCGCAGACGTTGACCGGCACGTCCACCGGGATCTCCACGTGGTTGCCGGAGCCCACGCCGGACGACTGCGCCGCGTGGCCACCGGCTTGCGAGCCGCCGCCCGGTCCGTGGTGCGAGCCGCCGTTGCCGTGGTGGCCGGACCCGTTCCCCCGGTCGCCGCACTTGTTGCCGACCGACGGGTTGAGCACCCCGACCACGTTCACGGTGTTGCCGCAGACGTTGACCGGCGCGTGCACCGGCGCCTGTACCGAGTTGCCGGAGAGTACGCCCGGGGAGCCCGAAGCGGTGCCGTGCGCCCCCGAGTCGGCGTGCGCGTAACCACCGGTGGCCGCCAGGACACCGGTGGCCGCCGCCACCGTCATCAGGCCTTTGCGGGTGACCTGTCGCATAGCTGTTCCCTGCCTCGTGAACCATGTCGCTTCAGAAATACGCACACGCCGTACGCGCGTGCGCCGAATTCGAAAGGTCCGCGGCCCCGGAGCGCATGGCGTGCGCTCCGGGGCCGCGGACTCAGGACCTCATATCCTCGGGCCTCACTGGGACAGGCCCTCATGAGGTGAGCACGACGTCAGTGGTTGACGCAGGTGTTGCCGAAGGCGGGGTTCAGCAGCCCGATCACGGAGACCGTGTTGCCGCAGACGTTCACCGGCACGTGGACGGGCACCTGGACGACGTTGCCCGAGAGCACGCCGGGGGAGCCCGCCGCAGCACCCTGCGCACCGGCATCGGCCGTAGCGACGCCCGCGCCGACGAGAACGAGGCCACCCGTGGCAGCGACAGCGGCGACGATCTTCTTGATCATTGTTCCTCCTTGTTGGCAAATGTGATCCCAGCCGCGGATCACATCAGCAGTAACGAGGAGGGAGTAATAGGGCTACGAGCTTATGAGCGCATTCACTCTTCTCAGGAGACTCCGTACGCGCTGCCGATTATTGGAGTGTCATTTCAGCGGTCCGGTCCAGGACGGACGGTTCAGGACGGTTCAGATTCAGGACGGTTCAGATTCAGGACGCCTCGATGAAGCGGTCCAGGACGCGCACGCCGAACTTGAGGGCGTCGACCGGCACCCGCTCGTCGACGCCGTGGAACATCCCGGCGAAGTCCAGCTCCGGCGGCAGCTTCAGCGGGGCGAAGCCGAAGCAGCGGATGCCGAGGTCGTCGAAGGACTTGGCGTCGGTGCCGGCGGAGAGCATGTACGGGACGGCGCGGGCGATCGGGTCCTCGGCGACCAGCGCGGTCTGCATGGCGTCCACCAGGGCCCCGTCGAAGGTGGTCTCCAGCGCCTTGTCCGCGTGCACGTCCTCGCGCTTCACATGCGGGCCGAGGATGCGGTCCAGGTCGGCGAGGAACTCCTCCTCGTACCCCGGCAGGTAGCGGGCGTCGACGTGCGCGGTGGCCTGGCCCGGGATCACGTTCACCTTGTAGCCCGCGCCCAGCTGGGTCGGGTTGGCGGTGTTCTGGAGCGAGGCGCCGATGAGCTTGGCGATGCCGCCGAGCTTGGCGAGCGTCGCGTCCATGTCCTCCGGGTCCAACTCGGTGCCGAGGGCGTCGCCCAGCTCGTCCAGGAAGTGCCGCAGGGTCTTCGTCACGCGCACCGGGAACTTGTGCCGGCCGAGCCGGCCGACCGCCTCGGACAGCTCGGTGATCGCGTTGTCCTTGTGGATCATCGAGCCGTGCCCGGCGGTGCCGTCCACGGTCAGCTTCATCCAGTGCATGCCCTTCTGGGCGGTCTCCACGAGGTACAGCCGCAGGTCCTCGTTGACCGTGAAGGAGAACCCGCCGACCTCGCCGATCGCCTCCGTGACCCCTTCGAAGAGGTCGGGGTGCTTCGTGACGAGGTGCTTGGCGCCGAACGTGCCGCCCGCCTCCTCGTCCGCCAGGAAGGCCAGCACGAGGTCCCGCGGGGGCTTGCGGCCGCTGCGCACCCGGTCGCGTACGACCGCGAGGGTCATCGCGTCCATGTCCTTCATGTCGACCGCGCCGCGGCCCCACACGCAGCCGTCGGCGATCTCGCCGGAGAACGGGTGGTGCGTCCAGTCCTGGGCGTTGGCCGGTACGACGTCCGTGTGGCCGTGGATGAGCAGGCCGGGCCGCGAGCGGTCCTCCCCCTCGATCCGGACCACCGTGGAGGCGCGGCCCCGGTGCGACTCGAAGATCTGCGGTTCCAGACCCACCTCGGCGAGCTTCTCGGCGACGTACTCGGCGGCCTTGCGCTCACCCGGTCCCGAGTGGTCGCCGTAGTTGCTCGTGTCGATCCGGATCAGCTCGCGGCAGAGGTCGACGACCTCGTCCTCACCCTTGATGCTCCTGGTCGTGTCCTGCTCGCTCACGCTGCTTCCTCCCACGGTCACTGCTGGTGGTCCCCTTCATCCTCTCTCCCCGGTCATCCCCGCCCAAGGGCGGACCACGCCCGTCACACGCCGTTCACGCCCGGGCGCCGGGGCGACGCCCGGTGATCGGAGGATCTGGAAAGCCTGGTAATGTTTCCTTCGTCGCCGCGAGGGGAACCCCGCGCGACAGACACCTTGTCCGGGTGGCGGAATGGCAGACGCGCTAGCTTGAGGTGCTAGTGCCCTTTATCGGGCGTGGGGGTTCAAGTCCCCCCTCGGACACCGGCTGAGACCCCACTTCACGTGGGGTCTTTTGCGTTTCCCGCCCACGACGGCTCGGTCGCGGGCGCCCAGGTGCCCGGCCGGCCTTCGGCTCCGTGTTTCCGGCTCGTGTGGGGCATGTCTCGTCGTGGTGGTGTACCTCCATGTCAGGGAGGTGCGGGGGTCGGCTTGAGGGCCCCGTACGGGGTCGTCCGCGTCGCCGAGGTGCGGGGCCGGGGCTAGCGTCGTACTAAAATTCCACGCTTGTTCGGAGCCGACCGGAATATCCCCGGGCATACCTGTGGGTCCGCACGCTCCCCCGGCCCGGCCGGGAACGACATGTGAGGACCCGATGGCAGCCCTCCAGCAAGGCCCCGCGTTCGAGTTGTCCGACGACGAGGTACGGGCCGAGTTCGGCGACCGGGCACGTTTCTCCGCCTCCTGCGCGCCCTCCCCGCGCACGCTCGTCGACATCCTCGACGCCTCCGTGCGGGCGTATCCCGACGAGCCCGCCCTCGACGACGGCCGTCGCAGTCTCACGTACCGCGAACTGGCCGTGGAGGTGGAGGCGTTGCGGCGGCGGCTCGGTGACGCCGGGGTCGGGCTCGGGGACCGGGTCGGCGTACGCGTGCCCTCGGGGACCAACGAGCTGTACGTCGCCGTCCTCGCCGTGCTGGCCGCCGGCGCCGCCTACGTGCCGGTGGACGCCGAGGACCCGGACGAGCGGGCCGAGCTGGTCTTCGGCGAGGCGGGCGTCCGCGCCGTCGTCGGGGCCGGGCACGCGCTGACCGTCGAGGGGCGCAGCGAGGTGCCCGCCGCGCGGCCCGGGGTCGGGCACGACGCGTGGATCATCTTCACCTCCGGGTCGACCGGCCGGCCCAAGGGCGTGGCCGTCAGCCACCGCAGCGCCGCCGCCTTCGTGGACGCCGAGGCGAACCTCTTCCTCACCGAGGACCCGATCGGGCCCGGCGACCGCGTCATGGCCGGGCTGTCCGTGGCCTTCGACGCGTCCTGCGAGGAGATGTGGCTGGCCTGGCGGTACGGGGCCTGCCTGGTGCCCGTGCCGCGCTCCCAGGTGCGCAGCGGCGCCGACCTGGGGCCCTGGCTGGTCGAGCAGGAGATCAGCGTCGTCTCCACCGTGCCGACGCTGGCCGCCCTGTGGGAGCCGGAGGCGCTCGACGAGGTGCGGCTGCTGATCTTCGGTGGTGAGGCCTGCCCGCCCGAGCTGGTGCAGCGTCTGGTCACCGAGGGACGTGAGGTGTGGAACACCTACGGGCCCACCGAGGCCACCGTCGTGGCCTGCGCCTCGCTGATGACCGGCGAGGAGCCGGTCCGGATCGGGCTGCCGCTGGACGGCTGGGAGCTGGCCGTCGTCGACGAGGCGGGCGAGCCCGTCGCGATGGGCGGCAGCGGCCAGCTCGTGATCGGCGGGGTCGGGCTCGCCCGCTACCTCGACCCGGAGAAGGACGCCGAGAAGTACGCCCCGCTGGAGTCGCTGGGCTGGGAGCGCGCGTACCGCAGCGGCGACCTGGTCCGGGCCGAACCGGAAGGGCTGGTCTTCCTCGGGCGGGCCGACGAGCAGATCAAGCTCGGCGGGCGCCGGATCGAGCTGGGGGAGGTGGACACCGCTCTCCAGGGGCTGCCCGGCGTCGCGGGCGCCGCGGCCGCCGTGCGGACCGCGCGCGGCGGCAACCAGCTGCTCGTCGGCTATGTCGTGCTCCAGGACGATCCTCAGGACGGTTCCCAGGACGAGGGCACCCAGGACGGCGACGACACCACCGGCACGGACGGGGTCCCAGGCCGCTGGGATCACGCCGCCGCCGTCGAGAGGCTGCGGGCCGCGCTGCCCGCGGCCCTCGTGCCACTGCTCGCGCCCGTGCCCGAGCTGCCGACCCGCACCTCCGGCAAGGTCGACCGCGACGCGCTGCCCTGGCCGCTGGAGAACCTGGACACGGGCGGCCCGGCCGAGCAGCTCTACGGGACCGAGGCGTGGCTCGCCGAGCAGTGGAGCGAGGTGCTCGGCATCCCGGTGGGCTCCGCCCGGGACGACTTCTTCGCGATCGGCGGCGGCAGCCTCGCCGCCGCCCAGCTCACCACCAGGCTGCGCGCCCGCTACCCGAGCGCCGCCGTGCTGGACGTCTACCAGCAGCCGGTGCTGCGCAAGCTCGCCCGGCACCTGGAGCGGTCCGCGCAGGGCGACGGCGCCGGACGGCCGGTCGCGCCGGTGCCGCTGCGGGCCAAGGTCGTGCAACTGCTGGTGCTCGTCCCCCTGTTCGCGCTGCTCGGGCTGCGCTGGACGGTGGCGCTGGCCGCGCTCGGCAACGTGCTGCACCGGTTCGGGGCGTACCCGTGGGCGCCGACCGCCTCCTGGTGGCTGGTCGGCCCGCTGGCCGTGCTGCTGTTCAGTCCGCCCGGGCGGCTCGCGATCGGGGCCGGTGGGGCGCGGCTGTTGCTGAGGAAGGTGACGCCCGGGCGTCATCCGCGCGGCGGGAGCGTGCACCTGCGGCTGTGGACGGCGGAGCGGCTCGCCGAGTTCAGCGGGGCGACCTCGCTGACCGGGTCCTGGCTGGAGCGGTACGCGCGGGCGCTGGGCGCCAAGGTCGGGCCCGACGTCGACCTGCACTCGCTGCCGCCCGTGACCGGCATGCTCAAGCTGGGCCGCGGCGCCGCCGTGGAGTCCGAGGTGGACCTGTCGGGGTACTGGCTGGACGGCGACCGCCTGGAGATCGGCCCGGTCAAGGTCGGCGCGCACGCCGTCGTCGGCACCCGGAGCATGCTCTTCCCCGGCGCCCGCGTGGGCAAGCGGGCCGAGGTGGCCCCCGGTTCGGCCGTCTCCGGGCAGGTCCCGACCGGTCAGCGGTGGGCCGGCGCGCCCGCGGTCAAATTGGGAAAGGCGAAGCGGGACTGGCCCAAGGAGCGCCCGCGGAAGGGCACGTACTGGCGTGCCATGTACGGGGCGACCGGGTTCGCGCTGTCGGTGCTGCCGCTGGTCGCGGGGCTGGCCGCGTTGTTGGTGGCGGGCGTCTTCGTGGCGCCGGACGCCGGACTCGCGGACGCACTGCGCGGCGCCGCGGTGGCGCTGGTGCCGGCGACCCTCGCCTTCGGTCTGGCGTACGCGCTGCTCCTGCTGGCCGCCGTGCGGCTGCTCTCCCTCGGGCTGCGGCCGGGCACCCATCCGACGCACAGCAGGACCGGCTGGCAGGCCTGGACGGTCACCCAGCTGATGGACCGCTCCCGCGAGACGCTGTTCCCGCTGTACGCGGGGCTGGTCACGCCGGTGTGGCTGCGGCTGCTCGGGATGCGGATCGGGCGGGGCGCCGAGGTGTCCACGGTGCTGGCGCTGCCGAGCCTGACGACGGTCGGCGAGGGCGCGTTCCTGGCCGACGACACGCTGACCGCGCCGTACGAGCTCGGCGGCGGCTGGATGCGGATCGGGCGGGCGCAGATCGGGCGCCGGGCCTTCCTCGGGAACTCCGGGATGACCGCGCCGGGCCGCTCGGTGCCGGACGGCGGCCTGGTCGGGGTGCTGTCCGCGACGCCGAAGAAGGCCAAGAAGGGCAGCTCGTACCTGGGGCTGCCGCCGGTGAAACTGCCGCGCTCGGCGCAGGGCGGCGACCAGAGCCTGACGTACGACCCGCCGGTGCGGCTGCTGTGGGCGCGCGGGCTGGTCGAGCTGTGCCGGATCGTGCCCGTCCTGTGCTCGGCGGCGCTCGCCGTGCTGACGGTCGCGGCGCTGAGCGCGCTCGGGGCGTGGGCCTGGGCGCTCGCCGGGGTCGTGCTGCTGGGCGCGGGGGCGGCGGCGGGGCTGCTGTCCGTGGCCGCGAAGTGGCTGCTGGTGGGACGGCACCGGACCGGTGAGCACCCGCTGTGGAGCGGTTTCGTGTGGCGCAACGAGCTGGCCGACACCTTCGTCGAGGTGGTCGCCGTGCCGTGGCTGGCCGGGAACGTGCCGGGCACGCCGCTGATGAACCTGTGGCTGCGCGGGCTCGGCGCGCGGATCGGCCGGGGGACGTGGGTGGAGAGCTACTGGCTGCCGGAGGCGGACCTGGTGACGCTGGAGGACGCGGCGACGGTCAACCGCGGCTGCGTGCTGCAGACCCACCTCTTCCACGACCGGATCTTGCGGACGGATACTGTTGTCCTCCGTGAGGGCGCCACCCTGGGCCCGGGCGGGATCGTCCTGCCCGGCAGCACCGTCGGGGCGCGCAGCACACTGGGACCCGCGTCCCTCGTCATGGCGGCGGAGTCCGTCCCCGACGACACCCGCTGGCTCGGCAACCCGATCGAGGCGTGGCGTCCCTAGCCGCGGCCCCGTACGGCGTCCGGGGAGGAACACGGTCGGTACGCGGTACGGGCACAGCGCAGGGAGCGGACATTTCAGTGGTTCAGCAGACAGTGGGAGCGGATCCGTACTTCCCGGGGAACGGCGACGCCCGCTACCGGGTGCACCGGTACGAACTCGCCCTGGACTACCGTCCGGGACCCAACCGGCTGTCCGGCACCGCACGCCTCAACGCCATAGCGGGCCGTGCGCCGCTCGCCGAGTTCCAGCTGAACCTCGCCGACTTCCGGATCGGCCGGGTCCGGGTCGACGGGCGGGCCCCGCACTACACGCACCGCGGCGGCCGGCTGCGGATCCGCCCGGCGAAGCCGCTGCGGGCCGGGGCCGCGTTCACCGTGGAGGTCCACTGGTCGGGCAATCCCCGGCCGGTGCGCAGCCCGTGGGGCGGGATCGGCTGGGAGGAGCTGGAGGACGGGGCGCTGGTGGCGAGCCAGCCGGTGGGCGCGCCGTCCTGGTACCCGTGCAACGACCGGCCCGCCGACAAGGCCTCGTACCAGATCGCGGTCACCACGCCGTCGGCGTACGCGGTGGTGGCGGGCGGGCGGCTGCTGACGCGCACGCCGAAGGCGTCCACGACGACCTGGGTGTACGAGCAGCCGGCGCCCACGCCGAGTTATCTGGTCGGGCTGTCGATCGGCAAGTACCAGACCGTGCTGCTCGGCGACCCGGGGCCCGGCGGGGTGCCGCAGACCGGGCACATCCCGGCGCGGCTGCTGACCGAGTTCTCGCGGGACTTCGCGCGCCAGCCGGCGATGATGACGCTGTTCGAGGAGCTGTTCGGGCCGTATCCGTTCGGTGAGTACGCGGTGGTCGTCACCGAGGAGGAGCTCGACGTCCCCGTGGAGGCGCAGGGGCTCTCGCTGTTCGGCGCCAACCACGTGGACGGGGCGCGGGGGTCGGAGCGGCTGGTGGCGCACGAGCTGGCGCACCAGTGGTTCGGCAACAGCGTCAGCATCGCCGACTGGCGGCACATCTGGCTGAACGAGGGGTTCGCGAAGTACGCGGAGTGGCTGTGGTCCGAGCGGTCGGGCGGGCCCTCGGCGCAGACGCTCGCGGCCGCCGCGCACCGGGGGCTGGCCGGGCAGCCGCAGGACCTGCGGCTGGCGGACCCCGGGCGCAAGCTGATGTTCGACGACCGGCTGTACGAGCGGGGCGGGCTGGTGCTGCACGCCGTGCGGTGTGCGCTGGGGGGTGGGGGCTGGTCGCGCAGTTCCCCGCGCCCCTAAAAGATTGCGCCGTTCCCCGCGCCCCTTGAAAGCGGCAAGCTCGCGCCGTTCCCCGCGACCCCAAAGACAAAAGATTGCGCCGTTCCCCGCGCCCCTTGAGAGCGACAGCCTCGCGCCGCCAAACGGCAGAATGGGGGGCATGGTTCGACGTGGGTCGTCTTTTTGTGGGTGTGGGCTGGCCGTGGTGTACGCGGAGTGTTGTGGGCGGTTTCATCGGGGGGAGGGCGGGGCGCCCACTGCCGAGGCGTTGATGCGGTCGCGGTACTGCGCGTTCGTGCGGCAGGACGGGGCGTACCTGCTGCGCACCTGGCATCCGCGCACCCGTCCGGCCCGGCTGGACCTGGACCCCACGACCCGCTGGACCGGGCTGGAGATCCTGGACACGACGCAGGGCACGGCCTTCCACACCACCGGCACCGTGACCTTCCGGGCGTCCTACCCCGGAGGCTCCCTGCACGAGTGCAGCCGTTTCGAGCGGCTGGACGGTGCCTGGGTCTACGTGGACGGTGACGTCTCCTAGGACCGGGCCGAGCCAGGGCCGGGGCTAGGGCTCCGGGCTGAGGACGTCCAGTTCCTCCAGCGCGCCCAGCACGATCTCCCGCGTCAGCGACTCCGCGCGCACCGTGTCCCCCGCCCGGACCGCCTCGGCGACCTGCACGTGCAGGGTGACCGCCTCCGGGGCGGGGTCCTCGAACATGACCTGGTGGTGCGTGCGGCCCGTCAGGACCTCCGCCACGACGTCCCCGAGGCGCGCGAACATCTCGTTGCCGGACGCGTTCAGGATGATCCGGTGGAAGGCCACGTCGTGGAAGAGGTACCCCTCAAGGCGGTGCCCGCGCGAGTTGGCCACCATGCCGAGCGCGCACTCGGTGAGCTCGGCGCACTGCTCGGCGGTGGCGTACTTCGCGGCAAGGCCCGCCGCGACGGGCTCCACCGCGCACCGGAGCACGGTCAGCGAGCGCAGCTGCCGGGGCCGGTCGGCGCCGGCCAGCCGCCACCGGATGACCTGCGGGTCGTAGACGTTCCACCGGTCGGTGGGCAGGACGGTCACCCCGACCCGCCGCCGGGACTCCACGAGGTGCATCGACTCCAGGACCCGTACCGCCTCGCGCATCACGGACCGTGACACCTCGAAACGCTGCGCCAGTTCGTCAGTGCGCAGGACGCTGCCCGGAGGGTACTCGCCCGCCGTGATCGAGGGGCCGAGGCTCTCCAGTACGTGGCCGTGCAGCCCCCGGCCCGGTGTGCTCATGCGTTCAGGGTACGAGGAGAAGAGGGCCATCAAAAAGTCAGACTTATATGTCACAGAGTCTTGAATTCGTCTGACCTATGGGTTTCAGTGTCGTGACGGATGCTGCGCCCGACGTCCCTTCGGCGCCGGCACTCGGCGCCGACCATCCGATGTCGAAGAAGACAGCGAGGCAGCAATGACCACCCCCCATGTCGTCGTGGTGATGGGCGTGGCAGGCACGGGCAAGACCACCATCGGGCCCCTGCTCGCCGGCCGGCTCGGCGTCCCCTACGCCGAGGCCGACGACTTCCACCCGCCGGCCAACATCGCCAAGATGACGGCCGGGACCCCGCTCACCGACGAGGACCGCCGGCCCTGGCTGGACGCCATCGGCGACTGGGCCCAGGGGCGGGCCGGCCTCGGCGGCGTGGTCAGCTGCTCCGCGCTGAAGCGCGCCTACCGGGACCGGATCAGGTCAGCCGCCCCCGACGTCGTCTTCGTCCACCTCACCGGTGACCGCGCGCTCATCGGGGAGCGGATGGCGCAGCGCAAGGGCCACTTCATGCCCACGGCGCTGCTGGACTCCCAGTTCGCGACCCTCCAGCCGCTCCAGGAGGACGAGACGGGGGTCGCCGTGGACGTCGGCGGCACGCCGTACGAGATCACCGAACGGGCCGTGACCGCGCTGCACGGCCTGGGCGACCCGGGCGACCCGGGCGACCCGGGCGACCGGAACGGCCAGAACGGCCAGAACGACCGGTAAGCCCTCGCGCTTCTC
>NZ_VDFC01000046.1:132659-140080 GCF_008369065.1 Streptomyces apricus
CTCCCCCTCCCTCCCCATCGCAAGGAAAAGCACCGTGACCAGACTCAGCGTCGAGATGCTGGCAGCGGACCCCGTCGAGCCGATCACCTCGGCGGGCCACGCTCAGCTGGGCATCGCCGTACTGGCGGGCATCGCCGTCATCGTCCTGCTCATCACCAAGTTCCGGCTCCACGCGTTCCTCGCGCTGACCATCGGGTCGCTCGCGCTCGGCGCCTTCGCCGGGGCCCCGCTCGACAAGGTGATCACCAGCTTCTCGTCCGGCCTCGGGTCGACCGTCGCCGGTGTGGGCGTGCTGATCGCGCTCGGCGCGATCCTCGGCAAGCTGCTCGCGGACTCCGGCGGCGCCGACCAGATCGTCGACACGATCCTGGAGAAGGCCGGCGGCCGTTCGATGCCCTGGGCGATGGTGCTGATCGCCTCGGTGATCGGGCTGCCGCTCTTCTTCGAGGTCGGCATCGTGCTGCTCATCCCCGTCGTCCTGATGGTGGCCAAGCGCGGCAACTACTCGCTGATGCGCATCGGCGTCCCGGCGCTGGCCGGCCTGTCCGTGATGCACGGGCTGATCCCGCCGCACCCCGGCCCGCTGGTCGCGATCGACGCGGTCGGGGCCAACCTCGGCGTCACCCTCGCCCTCGGCATCCTCGTCGCCATCCCCACGGTGATCATCGCGGGTCCGGTCTTCTCGAAGTACGCGGCCCGCTGGGTGGACGTCCCGGCCCCGGAGAAGATGATCCCCCAGCGCGCCTCCGAGGACCTGGACAGGCGTCCCGGCTTCGGCGCCACCCTCGCCACCGTGCTGCTGCCGGTCGTGCTGATGCTCGCCAAGGCGCTGGTGGACATCGTCGTCGACGACCCCGAGGCCATGGTGCAGCGCGTCTTCGACGTGATCGGCTCGCCGCTGATCGCCCTGCTCGCGGCCGTCCTCGTGGGCATGTTCACCCTGGGCCGGGCGGCCGGCTTCACCAAGGACCGGCTCTCCTCGACCGTGGAGAAGTCCCTGGCCCCGATCGCGGGCATCCTGCTGATCGTCGGCGCGGGCGGCGGCTTCAAGCAGACGCTCATCGACTCCGGCGTCGGCCAGATGATCCTGGACATCTCCAAGGACTGGTCGATCCCCGCGCTGCTGCTCGCCTGGCTGATCGCCGTCGCGATCCGGCTCGCGACCGGTTCCGCGACCGTCGCCACCATCTCGGCGGCCGGTCTGGTGGCCCCGCTCGCGGCCGACATGTCGACCACGCACGCCGCGCTGCTCGTCCTGGCGATCGGCGCCGGCTCGCTGTTCTTCAGCCATGTCAACGACGCCGGGTTCTGGCTGGTCAAGGAGTACTTCGGGCTGAGCGTCGGCCAGACGATCAAGACCTGGTCGGTCATGGAGACCATCATCTCGGTGGTCGCCGGAGGCCTGGTCCTGCTGCTGTCGCTGGTGATCTAGCCGGGCCCGCGCCCCTGAAGGCCGGGCACGGCTTTCAGGGGCGCGGGGAACCGCGCGCCCGTCCACACGCAACCAGCCACACGCAACCAGCCACTTCAGAACACAACAGGAACCACCCGAGCCCCTCGGAAGTCTCCCTCTACGCAACTGATCAACGTTCGCAGCGGAAGAGAGAGCCACCTTGCACAGCTCGACACCCCACCGCAGCCGCCGAACCGTACTGGCCCTGGGCGCGGGAGCCGCCCTGGCGACCGCCGCGGCCCCGTCCGCCCAGGCGGCCGCGAAGGCCGTCCCGGCCGCGAGGCGCACCTCCGTGACCAGGGCCCTCACCGAGCTGGAGCGCGCCCACGGCGCCCGCCTCGGCGTCTACGCCCGCAACACGGCCACCGGCGAAACCGTGCGCCACCGCGCGGAAGAAACGTTTCCCATGTGTTCGGTCTTCAAGACCCTCGCCGCCGCGGCCGTCCTGCGGGACCTCGACCGGCGCGGCGAGTTCCTGGACCTGCGGATCCGGTACACCGCGCAGGACCTCACCGACGCGGGCGGCTCCCCGGTCACGGGCCTGCCGGACAACCTCGCCCACGGCATGACCGTCTCCGCGCTCTGCCACGCCGCCATCGCGCACAGCGACAACGCCGCGGCGAACCTGCTGCTGCGCGAGCTGGGCGGCCCGACCGCCGTCACGCGCTTCTGCCGTTCGGTCGGGGACCCCACGACCCGCCTCGACCGGTGGGAGCCCGAGCTCAACTCGGCCGAGCCGTGGCGCACGACGGACGTGACCAGCCCGGCCGCCATCGGGCGCACGTACGGGAGGCTCGTCCTCGGTGACGCGCTCGTGCCCCGGGACAGGCGGCAGCTGACCGAGTGGCTGCTGGCCAACACCACGAGCACCGCCCGCTTCCGCAAGGGACTGCCCGCGGACTGGGCGCTCGGCGACAAGACCGGCACGGGCAGCTACGGCACCAGCAACGACGTGGGCGTCGCGTGGACGCCGGACGGGGCACCCGTCGTGCTGGCCGTCCTGTCCACCAAGCCCGACCCCGATGCCCCGAAGGACGACGAACTCGTCGCCCGGGCCGCCGAACTGCTGGCGGCCGCGCTGGGTTAGCCGCGCTGGGCTAGGCGGACACCGGGTCAGGCGGCCCCCGTCATGCGGTCACGGCCGCCGGAGCGGGTGTCACGTGGTCACGGCCACCGGAGCGGGCCTCACGTGGTCACGGCCGCCAGAGCGGGTGTTCCCGCTCGGCCCACTCATGGCTGACCTCGCCCGTCCGCAGGCCCCTTCGGGACTCCGGGCGGGCGAGCGCCATCCCGATGTGCCCGGCGAGGACCAGCCCGACGGTCAGCGCCAGCCAGTCGTGGACGAAGGTCGCGCTCGTGCGCCACACCAGCGGGGCGAGGTGGGTGAACCACATCAGCAGCCCCGTGCCGAGCATGACCAGGACGGCGCCGGCGATCCACGCCGCGTACGTCTTCTGCCCCGCGTTGAACTTCCCGGCCGGCCGGGACGCGGGCCGGGCGTCGCGGCGCAGCGCCGACCGCAGCCAGACGCGGTCGTGCGGCCCGAAGCGGTTGAGCAGCCGCAGGTCGGCCCGGAAGGCGCGGGAGGCGAGCCCGGCCAGGACGGGCACCGGCAGGAGCAGCCCGGACCATTCGTGCACCCGGACGACCAGGGCGCGGCGGCCCACGAGTTCGGCGAGTTGGGGCAGGTAGAGGCAGGCCGCGCTCAGGACGCACAGGCCCATCAGGAGGGCCGTCGCACGGTGCACCCAGCGTTCGGCGGGGGTGAAGCGGCGCACCCGCAGCGCGCCCGCGAGGCGTTCCCCCGGGTCCGGTGCCGTCGGGGTCCCGGTCTCAGGTCGCGTCATCGTCCCGCCCGTTCGACCGGCCCACCCAGGCGTCGATGTCATAGCCCCGCTCTTCCCAGTAGCCGGGCCGGACGTCCTCGGTGACGGTGATGCCGGAGAGCCATTTCGCCGACTTGTAGAAGTACATGGGAGCCACGTAGAGGCGGACCGGGCCGCCGTGGGAGTGCCCGATGTCCTCGTCCTGCATGCGCAGGGCGACCAGGACGTCGTCGCGGCGGGCCTGGGAGAGGGTCAGGCTCTCCGAGTACGCCCCGTCGAAGCAGGTGAAGCGGACCGCCCCGGCCGTGGACCGCACCCCCGCGGCGTCCAGCAGGTGGGACAGCCGCACCCCTTCGAAGGGGGTGTCGGGCACCCGCCAGCCGGTGACGCACTGGACGTCGCGGACCATCCGCGTCTGCGGCAGGGCGCGCAGGTCGGCCAGCGTGTACGTGGCGGGGTGGTCGACCAGGCCGTCGACCTTCAGGCGGTACGAGTCCTCGTCCTTGTGCGGGACGGAGGAGGTGACCGAGTAGTAGCGGAAGCCGCCGCCGTTGGGCAGGAGGCCGGTCAGGCCGGTGGGGTCCTTGGTCGCGGCGCCGCCGAGGAAGGACTCCAGGCCGCGCTGGACGGTGGGCGCGGTGGCCACGCCCAGGACGCCCAGTCCGAGCATCCCGAGCACGAGCCGGCGTCCGACCGGGGCGCCGGCTCCTTCGGGGTCGCCTGCAGCCTCTGCGGAAAGTTCCGGGTTCACACGGTGATTCGAGCATCCCCGGCCGCCGGAAGCCAGGGGCCGGGGGTGCACGTCAGCATTCCGTAATGACGTCCCGGGTCGTCCGGGTCCGGGACGTCACTTCACGGCCTTCGCCGCGGCGCGGCCCGCCGTGCGGCCGGAGAAGAGGCAGCCGCCGAGGAAGGTGCCCTCCAGGGACCGGTACCCGTGGACCCCGCCGCCGCCGAACCCGGCCGCCTCCCCCGCCGCGTACACCCCGGGCAGCGGGTCGCCGCCCTCGGTCAGCACGCGGGACGAGAGGTCGGTCTCCAGGCCGCCGAGCGTCTTGCGGGTGAGGATGTTGAGGCGGACGGCGACGAGCGGCCCGGCCTTGGGGTCGAGGATGCGGTGCGGGGTGGCCGTGCGGATGAGCTTGTCGCCGAGGTAGGACCGGGCGCCGCGGACGGCCATCACCTGAAGGTCCTTGGTGAAGGGGTTGGCGATCTCCCGGTCGCGCGCGGTGATCAGGCGGCGCAGCGCGTCCTCGTCGATGAGCGCCTCCCCGGTGAGCGCGTTCATCCCGCGCACGAGCGCGCCCAGGTCCTTCTCCACGACGAAGTCGGCGCCGTTGTCCATGAACGCCCGCACCGGCCCCGGCACGTCGGTCCGCGCCCGCTGGAAGACGCCCTTGACGGACTTGCCGGTCAGGTCGGGGTTCTGCTCGGAGCCCGAGAGCGCGAACTCCTTCCCGATGATCTTCTGGTCGAGCACGAACCACGTGTAGTCGTACCCGGTGCCCATGATGTGTTCGAGGGTGCCGAGCGTGTCGAAGCCCGGGAACAGCGGTACGGGCAGCCGGTTGCCGCGGGCGTCCAGCCAGAGCGAGGACGGGCCGGGCAGGATGCGGATGCCGTGCTTGTCCCAGATGGGGTTCCAGTTCTGGATGCCCTCGGTGTAGTGCCACATGCGGTCGCGGTTGATGAGGTGGGCGCCGGTGGCCTCCGCGATGCCGAGCATCTCGCCGTCCACGTGCGCGGGCACTCCGGAGATCATGTTCTCGGGCGGGCTGCCGAGGCGCTCGGGCCAGTTGGCGCGGACGAGGTCGTGGTTGCCGCCGATGCCGCCGGAGGTGACGATCACCGCCTGGGCGCGCAGTTCGAAGGCGCCGGTGACCTTGCGGCTGCTGGCCCGGCCGCGCTCGACGCCCGACGGCTCCAGGATCTCGCCGCTCACCGTGTCGACCGTGCCCGCGCTGCGCGAGAGCCCCGTGACGCGGTGGCGGAACTTCAGCTGGACGAGGCCCTGCGCGACGCCGGCGCGGACCCGCCGCTCGAAGGGGGCGACGAGCCCCGGGCCGGTGCCCCAGGTGATGTGGAAGCGCGGGACGGAGTTGCCGTGGCCGCCCGCGTCGTAGCCGCCGCGCTCGGCCCACCCGACCACCGGGAACCAGCGCACGCCCTGCCGGTGCAGCCAGCCGCGCTTCTCGCCGGCCGCGAAGTCCACGTACGCCTCGGCCCACCGGCGGGGCCAGTGGTCCTCCGGGCGGTCGAAGCCGGCGGTGCCCATCCAGTCCTGCAGGGCCAGCGCGTGGCTGTCCTTGATGCGCATCCGGCGCTGTTCGGGCGAGTCGACGAAGAAGAGGCCGCCGAACGACCAGTGCGCCTGGCCGCCGATCGACTGCTCCGGCTCCTGGTCGAGGAGGATCACCTTGCGCCCCGCGTCGACGAGTTCCGCGGTCGCCGCGAGTCCCGCGAGACCCGCCCCGATCACGATCACGTCTGCGTCGTACGCCATGAGCAGGTCCTCCTCGGCCTTGTTACTGATCGGTCAGATCCTTGGGCAACGGAGTGACCCAGTCAACTGCCCGGTTCCGGATACTCGGGCTACAGTCGGCGCTACCCACACCTCGCCCCGTCGCCGTCCGAAGTCTTGAGGTACGCAGCGTGTCGGTCCTGGTCCTCGTCCTCGCCGTAGGCGCCGCCTGCTGCCTGGGCTTCGGGTTCGTCCTCCAGCAGAACGCGGCGGCGCACGCCCCGCTGGGCGACTTCCTCTCCCCCCGGCTGCTCCTGGACCTGGTGAAGGTGCCGCGCTGGCTGGGCGGCATCGCGTTCATGGTGGCCGGCATGGTGCTGGGCGCGATCGCGCTGTCGCACGGCGAGGTGTCCTTCGTCGAACCGCTCCTGGCGACGAACCTGCTGTTCGCGCTCGCGCTCTCGCGGTGCCGGACCCGCCAGGCGCTCGGCAGACAGGGCTGGGGAGGGCTGCTGCTCCTGGCCGGCGGGGTGACGGCCTTCATCGTGGCCGGGCGGCCCGAGGGCGGCGACGCCGTCTCCGACCCGCTGCGGCACTGGCTGATCATCGGCGTGATGACCGGGCTCGCCCTGCTGCTGACGGCGTACGCCAAGCGCTCGCGGCTGAGCGCGGGGCCGGCGCTGCTGGGTGTGGCGGCGGGGCTGCTCTACGGCGTGCAGGACGCGCTCACCCGGGTCAGCGGCCAGCGGTTCTCGGACGGCGGCTGGACGGCGCTGGTCACCGGATGGCAGGTGTACGCGGTCGTCGTCCTCGGGATCACGGGGCTGGTCCTGGTGCAGAGCGCCTTCGAGACCGCGCCGCTGCGGATGTCGCTGCCCGCGCTGACCGCCGCGCAGCCGCTCGCCGGGATCGCCTGCGGGGTGGGGTTCCTCGGGGACCGGCTGCGCACCGACACCGGGGCGCTGGCCTGGGAGGCGGCCGGGCTGGCCGGGATCGTGGTGGGGGTGGTCCTGCTGGGGCTGCACCCGGCGATGCCGGGCGGTGCCGTGGTCCGGCAGCGGGTGCGGGACCTGCAGCCCCGCTGACGCCCCGTCGGTCGGCTGTCGGTCGGCGCCCTGCCGGCCGGCGCCGGGGGTGGGCTGCTTTGATGGCCGGATGAGTTCCGCTGACGAGATTCTCGACGTCGTCGACGAGCACGACGTGGTGGTGGGCCGGGCCCGGCGCGGGGACGTGTACGCGCGGGGGCTGCGGCACCGGTGCGCGTTCATCCAGGTCAGGGATGCGGACGGGCGCCTGTTCGTGCACCGGCGCACGGCGGACAAGCTGGTGTTCCCCTCCCTGTACGACCTGTTCGTCGGCGGGGTCGTGGGCGCCGGCGAGAGCTACGACGACGCGGCGCTGCGGGAGGCCGAGGAGGAGCTCGGGGTGTCCGGGCTGGCCCGGCCGTCCTTCCTGTTCAAGTTCCTGTACGACGACGGGGCCGGYAAGAGCTGGTGGTCGGCCGTGTACGAGGTGCGGTGGGAGGGGGCGGTGTCGCCGCAGYCGGAGGAGGTCGCGTGGCATGCGTTCCTGCCGGAGGAGGAGGTGCGGGCGCGGCTCGCGGAGTGGGAGGTCGTGCCGGACGGGTTGGCGGCGTATTCGCGGCTGCGGGCCTTTCGTGCGGCCGGGGCGGGGACGGAGG
>NZ_VDFC01000046.1:140180-169450 GCF_008369065.1 Streptomyces apricus
GGGGGTGAGGGTCGTTCGTGCGTGCGGGCCGGTGGGGGCTGGTCGCGCAGTTCCCCGCGCCCCTAAAAGACTGCGCCGTTCCCCGCGTCCCTCGGAGGGGCCTGCGGCCCCTTGAGGGGGCGGCGGTAAGGTCGCTCGTGTGAGCGAAATTGCGCGGAACGTCCGGTTGTGGTTCGTGCCCGGGGGGATCCGGGACGAAGGGGGCACCCCCGACTACCGGTTCTCGCTGGCCAATGAGCGGACGTTCCTGGCGTGGCTGCGGACCTCGCTCGCCCTGATCGGCGGCGGCTTCGCCGTGGACCAGTTCCTGCCCGACCTGCGGTGGGAGTGGCGGGCCGGGCTCGCGCTCGGGCTACTGGCCGCCGGGGTGCTGTGCGCGCTGCGGGCGGTGAACCACTGGGTGCGCTGCGAGCGCGCGATGCGCAGGGGCGAGGACCTGCCGGTGTCCCGCTTCCCGGCGCTGCTGAGCATCGGGGTCGCCCTGGTGGCCGTCGCGATGGTCGTGGTCGTGGTGGCGGGATGGGGGCCGTGACGGGGCCGGCGGCGCCCGCCCTCCCGCGCCGGGACCGCGACCCCGGTCTGCAGCCGGAACGCACCCGGCTGGCCTGGCGGCGCACAACCCTGACGGCGACCGTGGTCGCCGTGCTCGCGGGCAAGTCGGCCCTGCACGACGGCCCGGACGCGACGGCGCTCACGGCGTGCGCGCTGTGCTGCGGGGTGTGGCTCTGCTTCCTGGCGGTGGCCCACCGGCGGATCCGCGCCCTGTCCGAGGACACGCCCCCGGCGGCGCTCMCCCCCCGGCACGCGGCCACCGCCGCGTTCTGCGCGATCGCGCTGGCGCTCTGCGCGGCGGCGTTGGTCCTCTAGGGCGCGTCCGGCGGTTCCCGTCGCGGCGCGCGCCGCTTCGTCCCCTTATATGTGTCTTCGGGTGGTTAGCCTGACCGGCGTCGCACTCAGCACTCCCGAAGGCGGACGGCATGACCACGCTCCACCAGGAACACACCGCGCACGCGCACACCCACGGCCCGGGCTGCGGGCACGCCGAGGTGCCGCACGGCGACCACGTCGACTACGTGCACGACGGGCATCTGCACCGCGGTCACGCGGAGCACTGGGTCGAGTGCGAACCGGCCGGGCACGCCCCGCACGAGGGGCACGGCCACGAGCACGGCGACGACTGCGGGCACCCAGCCGTGCGGCACGGCGACCACGTCGACTACGTTCACGACGGCCACCGGCACGCCCGCCACGAGGGCCACTGGGACGACCACTGAGGGCCACTCCGTAGGCCGCGGACGGCGCGTACAAAAACCCCCGGGGCGTCACGACGGCCCGGGGGTTCCGCATGGGTTCCGCGTGGTCGAGACGCCGGTCACTTTTCGTCCACCCACTGGACGGCATACCGACCGGTCGGCATCATGTGGGGAGTCATGATTCCCGCCTACGGAGGCAACACGATGAGTCCAGACCACCCGCCGGGTCTCGATCTCGACCGGCTGCGCGGACTGCTCGACAGCGAGCTGCCCGGGCTGGTCCACGGCCCGCTCACCGGCCGGCTGATCGAGGGCGGACGGTCGAACCTCACGTACACGGTGACCGACGGCTCCGCCACCTGGGTCGTACGCCGCCCGCCGCTGGGCCACGTACTCGCCACGGCGCACGACATGAAGCGCGAGCACCGGGTGATCAGCGCGCTGCACCCGACCGCCGTGCCCGTGCCGCGCACCCGCCTGCTGTGCGAGGACCCGGAGGTGCTGGGGGCGCCCTTCTACGTCATGGACTTCGCCGAGGGCACGCCCTACCGGACCGCCGAGCAGCTCGCCCCGCTCGGTCCCGAGCGCACCCGCGGCGCGGTCCTCGGTCTCGTGGACACCCTGGTCGAGCTGCACGCCGTGGACCCCGCCGGGGTGGGCCTCGCCGACTTCGGCCGGCCCGAGGGCTTCCTCGACCGGCAGCTGCGCCGCTGGGGCAAGCAGCTGGACGCCTCCCGCAACCGCGAGCTGGCCGGGATCGACGAGCTGCACGCCGCCCTGGGCCGTGAGCTGCCGCGCTCCCCCGCACCCACGGTCGTGCACGGCGACTACCGCCTCGACAACGTGCTGATCGGCGAGGACGACCGCATCACGGCCGTCCTGGACTGGGAGATGTCCACGCTGGGCGACCCGCTCACCGACCTGGGGCTGCTGGTCATGTACAGCATGCCGCTGGGGCTGCCGGACTCCCCCGTCTCCACCACCGCGACGGCCGCCGGGCACCCCGCGCCCGCCGAGCTGATCGAACGGTACGCCGCGCGCTCGGGGCGCGACGTGTCCGCCGTCGCCTGGTACACGGCGTTCGCGTGGTTCAAGCTCGCCGTGATCCTGGAGGGCATCCACTACCGCTACACGCTCGGCCAGACCGTCGGCGCGGGCTTCGACCGCATCGGCGACCTGGTCCCCGTGTTCATCGAGCACGGCCTGACCACGCTCCAGGAAGGCTGACGGACCATGGACTTCGCATTCGACGCGCGCACCGAGGAGCTGCGCGCCAGGCTCCTCGCCTTCATGGACGAGTACGTCTATCCGGCGGAGGCCGTCGCCGAGGAGCAGCGCCGCCGGCTGGACTCGCCGTGGGACACCCCGGCCGTGGTCGGGGAGCTGAAGGCCGAGGCCCGCCGCCAGGGGCTGTGGAACCTCTTCCTGCCGGACTCCGAGTACGGGGCGGGGCTGACGAACCTCCAGTACGCGCCGCTCGCCGAGATCACCGGCCGCTCCCCGCACCTGGCGCCCACCGCGCTGAACTGCGCGGCGCCCGACACCGGCAACATGGAGGTGCTCAGCCAGTTCGGCGACGAGCAGCAGCGCAAGCAGTGGCTGGAGCCGTTGCTCGCCGGGGAGATCCGGTCGGCGTTCGCGATGACCGAGCCGGAGGTGGCCTCCTCGGACGCCACCAACATCACCACGCGCATCGAGCGCACGTCCGGCGCGGACGGCGTGGACGAGTACGTCGTCACCGGGCGCAAGTGGTACATCTCCGGGGCGATGAACCCCGACTGCAAGATCTTCATCGTGATGGGCAAGACCGACCCGGACGGGCCCGACATCCGCCGCCAGCAGTCCATGGTGCTGGTGCCGCGCGACACCCCGGGCGTCGAGGTCAGGCGCGCGATGCAGGTGTACGGCTACGAGGACCACTCCCACGGGGGCCACGCGGAGGTCGTCTTCCACGGGGCGCGGGTGCCGGTGGCGAACCTCGTCGGCGAGGAGGGCGGCGGTTTCGCCATCGCGCAGGCGCGGCTGGGTCCCGGCCGCATCCACCACTGCATGCGGCTGATCGGCATGGCCGAGCGCGCGATCGAGCTGATGTGCCGGCGGGCCGTCTCCCGTGAGGCCTTCGGCAGGCCGCTGGCCCAGCAGGGCGTCGTCCACAACTGGATCGCGGACGCGCGGGTGGCGGTCGAGCAGCTGCGCCTGCTGGTGCTGAAGACCGCCTGGATGATGGACACCGTCGGCAACAAGGGGGCGCACACCGAGATCCAGGCGATCAAGATCGCCACGCCCCGAACGGTGGTCGACATCATCGACAAGGCGGTCCAGCTGCACGGGGCGGGGGGCGTGAGCCAGGACTTCCCGCTGGCCGAGCTGTGGGCCGCGGCCCGCACGCTGAAGCTGGCCGACGGGCCGGACGAGGTGCATCAGCGGTCGCTGGCGCGGGCGGAGCTGAAGCGGTATCTCTGAGCCGCGCCCGGGTGGGCGGCTCAGGTCACCGACTCGGGGGCTCCGCCCCCGGACCCCCGTCGCGCAGTTCCCCGCGCCCCTGAAAAGCGTCCCCGTCGCGCGGTTCCCCGCGCCCCTGGGTACCTAGGGGCGCGGGGAACTGCGCGACCGGCCCCCACCGGGCCCGCGGACGAAAAAGCTACGGCCGGAGGGCCCTCAACAGGAGGTCCGCCAAGTGGTCGGCTACCTCCTGCTGGGTCAGGGGGCCGTCCGGGCGGTACCACGTCGACAGGTGGTGCACCGAGCCGAAGTGGTAGTCGACGACGAGGTCCGCCGGGGTCTCCTTGGAGAAGACCCCCGCCTCCTGCCCCTCCTCGATCAGGGCCCGGAACCGCTCGTGGTAGCGCCGCCGCTCCGCCCGTACCTGCTTGTTCTTCTCGGGGCTCAGGTGGTGCATCGAGCGGAAGAAGATCGACGCGTCGTCGAGGTTGTCGATCGTCGTGACGACGACGTCGGCGGCGGCCCCCCGCAGCCGCTCCTCCACCGGCGCCTCGGCGTCCGCGAAGGCGTCGAGCCGCTCCTGCTGCACCCGCAGCACGCGCGCGTACACCTCGTGGAGCAGGTCGTCCTTGGACCCGAAGTAGTGGTAAAGCGCGCCTTTGGTGACGCCGGCCGCCTCGACGATCTCCTGCACCGAGGTGCGGTCGTAGCCGCGCTCAGCGAAGAGCCGGGTGGCGGCGGCCAGCAGCCGCCGCGGGACCGGCGTGCCGTCCCCGTCCGTCGTCCTGGGCACTGCCGCCACCTGCCTTCCGTGTTCTTCGTGTGTCACTCGTGCCAGATGCCGAACGGTGTCCTGCGGGTTGCCTACAGGCTTCCGTCCGGACGGGAACGCAGCTCCCGACGGAGGATCTTCCCACTGGCCGTCTTCGGCAAGTCGGGCAGGATCTCGACCTGGCGCGGGTACTTGTAGGCGGCCAGTCTCTCCTTGCAGTACGCGGCGAGCGCGGCCGGGTCCTCCTCGGCGCCCGGCCGCAGGCTGATGTACGCCTTCACGGTCTCGCCGCGGTAGCCGTCGGGCACCCCGACGACGGCCGCCTCGCGCACCGCCGGATGGGTGTACAGGACGTCCTCCACCTCGCGCGGCCACACCTTGAAGCCGGACGCGTTGATCATGTCCTTCTTGCGGTCGACCACGTAGAGCCAGCCGTCCGCGTCCACGAACCCGATGTCGCCGGTGCGCAGTTCGCCGTCCGGGAAGGTCTCCGCGGTGGCCTCGGGGCGCCGCCAGTAGCCGGGCACGACCTGCGGGCCCCGGACGAGGATCTCGCCCTGCTCCCCCAGCGGTACCTCGCGGCCCTCGTCGTCGACGATGCGCACGACCGTGTCGGGGCCGGGCAGGCCCACGGCGAGCGTCCCGGAGACCGGGTCGACGGGCGCCTCCAGGTGGGGCGGCACCGAGGCGCAGGGCGCGGTGCACTCGGTGAGCCCGTAGCCGTTGCGGATGTACGGCCCGAAGCCCGCCCGGAACTTCTCCACGAGCGCGGGCGGCAGCGGCGCGCCGCCGGAGGAGATGACGGCGAAGGAGGAGAAGTGGTCCGGTGTCGCGGAGGGGTGCGCGGCCAGCGCCATGAAGGCGGTGGACGGGCCGACCGTGTACTGCGGCCGGTGCTCGGCGAACGCGTCGAGGACGGCCCCCGCCTCGAAGCGGTACGCGAGGACCAGGGTGCCGCCGCTGTTCAGGCAGGCGGCGAACTGGCAGACCATGCCGGTGATGTGGAACAGCGGCGCCAGCGCGAAGTACACCGGCGCCTCGGGCAGGGCGAGGCCCGTGCGCTGCCGCTCGGCGTTGTACATGATGTTGCCGTGCGTGTTGGTGGCCCCCTTGGGGGTGCCGCTGGTGCCCGAGGTGTAGCTGATCAGGGCGATGTCCGCCGGGGCGGGGTCACGGTCGCCGGGGGCCTCGTGGCCCGCCTTGGCGACGGTCGCCAGGTCGTCGGCGTCCGGTGCCTGCGGCAGCCGCTCGAAGGCCAGCACGCGCGCGTCGTCCCGCGTCTGGAAGTCCCGTTCGCAGCCGGTCAGCACGATGCGCACGGGCGAGTCGGCGGCCGTGTCGCGCAGGTACGTCTCCCAGGCCCGGTCGGAGCAGATCAGCGCGGTGACCCCGGCGTCCTCGAGGACGTGCGCGACCTCGCCGGACTTGTACATGGGATTGACGGGCAGGACGGTCGCGCCCGCCTTCCAGGCGCCGAGGACGGCGAGCACGAAGAGCGGGCTGTTCTGCAGCAGGACGGCGACCCGGTCGCCGCGTTCCAGGCCGCGCCCGGCGAGGTACCCGGCGACGGAGTCGCTCAGCTCGTCGGCCTCGCGGTAGCCGATCGTCCCGTCGAAGTAGGCGAGGAAGGTGCGGTCGGGGGTCTCGGCGACGGCCCGGCGCAGGGCGTGCACGGGCGAGTCGTCGGGGGCGACCGGGGCGCGCTGGGCCTCGTTCAGGAGCGCGACCCAGGGCTTGGCCGCGTACGGGGAGGTGGTCACCGGCCGTCCGCCTCCCACTTCTGCTGGATGTGGTTCATGCTCGTCAGCCAGCGGTCGGGGGTGGCGGCCCGCGCCTGGTAGTACGCGGCGACCTCCGGGTGCGGCAGGATCAGGAAGCGGTCCTCCTCGATCCCCGCGAACAGCGCGTCGGCGACATCGTCGGGCTCGATGGCGGTCGGCTTGAGGACCAGGTCGCCGGCGCTGCCGGTGCTCGCGAGCATGTCGGTGCGCACGCCCTGCGGACAGATCGCGTGGACCTTCACCCCGCGGTGGCGGTACGTGAGGGAGAGCCACTCGGCGAAGGCGTACGCGCCGTGCTTGGTGACGCTGTACGGGGCAGCACCGACCATGGTGAGCAGCCCGGCCGCCGAGACGGTGGAGACGAAGCGGCCGCTGCCGCGCTCCAGCCAGGTGGGGATCAGCTGGTTGGCCGCGCGGACGTGCGCCATCACGTTGACGTCCCAGGCGAGCTCCCAGACCTGCTCGGGAGCGGCCTCCGTGCCGCCGGAGCCCACGCCGGCGTTGGCGCAGTACACGTCGACGGTGCCGCCGAGGGCGTCCCGGGCCTCGGCCACGATCGCGGAGGCGTCGCCCGGGACCGCGATCCCGCCGATCTCGTCGGCGACGGCTGCGGCCTTCGCCCCGTCCAGGTCGTTGACCACGACCCGGGCGCCGGCGGCGGCGAACCGGCGCGCCAGCGCGGCCCCGATCCCCCCACCGGCTCCGGTGACGACCACTGCGGCATCCTGCATGGCTTCCACCATCGGTCTCCTTCGACACGACGAGCAACACGGCTCCACTCCACGACAGACTAACCAGTCGGTATGTACAGAGGGAAGGCCCGGCGCAGACGCGCCCCGTAAGGGGCGCGGGGAACTGCGCGACCAGCCACAACGGGTCCGCGGCTTACAAATGGCCGACCACAGCCGGCCCGCTCCTTACGAACATCCGGCGGAAGCCATACCGTGCACATGCCAGCGCCGCCCGCCGCGATCACGGAGGTCACCCATGCGCCACCTGTCCAGACGGAGTCTCCTGGCCGCGACGACCACCGCGGCGGCGGTCTCGGCGGGCCCGCCCGCCGCGGCCGCCGACCTCGGCGCCGGGGCCGGTGCCGGGGCCGGGGCCGCACCGGCGGCCCGCCGCCTGCGGACCGGGTTCGAGCGGCTCGCCGCGAGCGGCTACGCCCTCCTGGAGGGAGAGCGCGTCGGCGTCGTCACCAACCCCACGGGCATCACCCGGGACGCCCGGCACATCGTCGACGTGATGCACGCCGACGACCGCGTCGACCTGGTCGCCGTCTTCGGCCCGGAGCACGGCTTCCGCGGCACCGCTCAGGCCGGCGGCTCCGAGGGCCGTCACGACGACCCGGCGACCGGCCTGCCGGTCTACGACACGTACCTCAAGAGCGGGCAGCCGCTGGCCGACGTCTTCGCGGCGTCCGGCGTGGACACGGTCGTCTTCGACATCCAGGACGCGGGCGCCCGCTTCTACACGTACATCTGGACGCTGTACGACTGCATGGAGGCGGCCCGGCTCGCGGGCAAGGGCTTCGTGGTGCTCGACCGGCCGAACCCAGTGACGGGGCGCGGCGCGTACGGGCCGGTGCTGCACAAGGAGTTCGCGACCTTCGTGGGCCGGGAGCCGATCGCGCAGGCGCACGGGATGACGGTGGCGGAGCTGGCGCGGCTGTTCAACGGGGAGTTCCTCGCGGAACCGGTGCCCCTGGAGACCGTGCCGATGTCGGGCTGGCGGCGCTCGGACTTCTACGACGCCTCGGGGCTGCCCTGGGTGCCGCCGAGCCCGAACATGCCGACGCCCGACACCGCCCTCGTGTACTCCGGCACCTGTCTCTTCGAGGGCACGAACCTGTCGGAGGGGCGGGGCACGACCCGCCCGTTCGAGCTGCTCGGCGCCGAGGGCGTCGACCGCCGGTGGGCCGCCGCGGCCGGGGAACTCGGCCTGCCGGGAGTGCACTTCAGGGAGGCGTACTTCGCGCCCACGTTCTCGAAGTTCCAGGGGAGAACGGTCGGCGGGGTGCAGCTGCACGTCCACGACCGGGCCGCGTTCGACCCCGTACGCACCGGGATCGGGCTGCTGGTGACCGCCAAGCAGGTGTGGAGCGGCTTCGCCTGGCGCCCGGACAACTGGATCGACAAGCTGACGGGCTCCACGCGGGTGCGCACGATGATCGACGCGGGCGCGACGGCCGACGAGGTCGTGGCGGGCTGGCGGGACGAACTGGCCGCGTTCCGGCGCGTGCGCAAGGAGTACCTCCTCTACCGCTGAGAGCGCTCCTGGAAGCCCTTTTCGAGGGGCCGCCGCCCGGTCGTCGGCGCCCCTTGCGCAGCGGATCACCTATCCTGGGCCACCCGTTCCGGATCTTCCGGCCGAAGGGGGCCCGTCATGGCGGATGCCGCGCTGGGCGTGACGCCCTGCTGGGAGCTGGCGTTCGACGCGGACGGGGACGCGGACGGCGGCCTGCGCGACCGGCTGCTCCGGGAGGTCGTGGAGCGGGGCGTCAAGGACCTGGTCGTCCTCGCGCACGACTGGAACGACGACCGGGAGACGGCGACCGGGCTCTGCGACCGCTTCTTCGCGCCGTTCCCCGGGCTGGCGCCCAACGCCCGGCTCGGGTACGCGGGCGTGCGGTGGCCGTCGATGCGGTTCGCCGACGAGGCGGTCCCCGGCCGCGGGCGCGGTGCGGCCGGGATGGCGGACGCGTCCTCGGGGCCCGCGCTGGACAAGGCCACCCGCGCCGCCCTGTCGGCGGTCCTGCCGGGCCGGGCCACGCTGATCGACCAGCTCGCCAGGATGCTCGACCAGCAGCCGGAGGGCGAGGCCGCGCTGGAGGAGTACGGGCGGCTGGTGCGGCTGCTCGTCGAGCTGCCGCCGGAGGCTCCGGGTGCGGCGTTCGCCTCGGACACCCTGCTGGAGGCGGGGGCGCGCGGCGAGCCGCGGATGTTCCTGGGGAACACGGCGCGCACGTGCCGGGAGTTCGCGCAGGCCCTCGCGCAGGACGCGCCGGGCCCGCCGGGCGTCCCGCGGGTGTGGGACGGCGCCCGCGAACTGCTGCGCCAGGCCACGTACTTCGCGATGAAGCGGCGGGCGGGCGCGGTCGGCGAGCGCGGGCTCGGGCGGCTGCTGGGACGCCTGGCGCAGGCGGCGCCCGGGGTGCGCGTGCACCTGGTGGGGCACGGCTCCGGCGGGCGCCTGGTGTCGTTCGCGCTGCGCGGGCTGCCCAGGGGGGTGCGGACCGTGAAGTCCGTGACGCTGCTCCAGGCGGCCTTCTCGCACTACGCGTTCGCGGCGCGCCTGCCGCACGACGTGCGCGACGGCGGTGTCCTGCACGGCCGGCAGGACCGTGTCGACGGCCCGCTGGTCTGCTGCTTCTCCCGCTTCGACACGGCGCTCGGCACCGGCTACCCGTTGGCCTCCCGGACGGCGGGCGACGACCGGGAGGCCGGCGGCCCCGGACTGCCGCGGCTCCTCGGGCCGCGGTGGGGCGCGCTGGGGCACGACGGGGTGCAGGCGGTGCCGGGGACCAGGACGCTCACGCTCGCCGACGCCCTGGGGACGGCGCTGCCCGCGTCGGGGTGCGTGAACGTCGACGCGTCCGCGGTGGTGCGCCGCGGCGGCCCGCCGGCGGGCGCCCACGGCGACATCTTCCACCGGGAGCTGGCCCGGGTGGTCCTGGCGGCGGGCCGCATCCGCTGACCCACCGCTCCTGGACGCACCCGGGTCACCGGTGCGAGGTGAACTCCACGACCTGCTGGTAGGTGGGCCTGTTCTGCCAGCTGATCTTCCCGTGCTTGATGCCGCCCAGCGTCCGCTGGTTGACCGAGTCGGCGCACCACTGGTCGCCCGCGGAGCAGAGGTCGTCGCCCGGGTAGACCTGGGCGGCGGTCCGGCCCGCCGCCTGCTTGAGCGTGGTGATCAGGACGTCCCGGCAGGCGCCGAGGCTGCCGCCGCCGCAGTAGGACTTCGCGAGCGGCCCCTGGACCGTCTCGCCGAGCACCGTCCGCAGGTCCTTGTGGACGTAGCTCCACCAGCCGTACTGGAAGGAGCTGCCGGCGTGCGATCCGGTGGGCCCGTGTCCCGCCGAAGGGGCCTCGTCCACCGGGAGGTTGCCGGTCATGGCGGTGTAGAGCTCGCTGCCCAGGCCCGGTTCGAACTCGGCCTTCACCAGCAGCGGCCACCAGGCGTCCAGGATGCGGATCGCCTCCGCGTTCGCGTACGCCTTCGAACCGGCCGAGGTCTCCTTGCGCTCGGCGCCCGCCGCCACCCAGTCGGACAGCTTCGTCACGGCCGCCGCGGCCGTCGTGTCGGTGACCGGGGAGCTCCTGACGACCTGGAGCAGCTTGGGCAGGACGTCCTCGGCGCGCAGGTCCGCCAGCGCCGCGTCGGCCATCGCCCGGGTGAGCGACGCCCTGGTCACCCCGCCCGCGGTCACCAGCGCCCTCACCCGGTCCTCCAGGAGGTTGCCGCGGTGCACGGAGCCGTTGCCCCAGGGCGCGGCCGTGTAGTCCTTCGCCTGCTTGTTGTTCCAGGAGATGTAGTAGTCCTGGTCGACGGAGTGGGGGTGGGCGGAGGGCGGGGTGTAGTCGGCGGTGTTCGTGGCCGGCGTCCAGTTGCGCCACTCGTACGCCGCCTCGGCCCGGACCGGGAACTCGGCGTCGACCCCGGCGGCCCGTACCGGGTTGTCGCCGCTGTTGTAGTAGGCGGTGTGCTGCGCGTCGGCGTAGAACCAGTTGAAGGTGTAGTTGATGTGCTGCACGGCCTCCTGGAAGGTCTGCGGGCTCTTCACGTGGTCCGGGTCGTTGAGCATCTGGAAGCCGATGATCGAGTCGGCCTCGTGCAGGTAGGAGGAGCGCAGGGTGGTGTACGCGACCTTCTTGCCGTCGACGGTGGCCCGGTGCGTGACCGGTCCGTACTTCGTGCGCCACACCTGCATGCGGTAGGAGCCCGCGGGGGTGCTGTCGGCGGTGGTGGGCTTCCAGGCGTTGGTCTGCTCGACCTTCTCCATGGCCGTGCAGGTGCCGCGGTACAGGTAGTGGGTGTCGTCCTGGCACAGCTCGACCGCGTACGTGTCGATGATGTCCTGGCCGGACGTGGTGGCGCTCCACGCGTAGTCCTGGCCGCGGCCCAGTTCGACGTACATGCTCAGGCCCGCGAAGGAGGCGCCGCGGGCGCTGAGGCCGGGGCCCTGGATCTCCTGCAGCATCAGCAGCTGTGGCGCGAAGTAGCCGGTCTGCGGTCCGAAGACGGCCACCGGGTGGCCGCTCGCGGTGTGGTCGCCGCTCACCACGAGGGCGTTGGACATGCCGCGCCGGGCCGAGCCGAGGGCGCTCGCGGTCGCGGAGGCGGAGGTGCCGGTGGCCGTGGCGGCGCTGCCGGTGCGGTCGTACACCAGGGGTTCCTGGGTGACCGTGCCGGCGGCGGGCATCGCCGCGCCGCGGGCGACGGCCGGCTTCGTGGCGTACGGGAAGCTCTGGCCGTCGTGGACGGTGAGGACGGCCTCGGGGTCGTTGCGTTCGCGGAAGGACTCCCAGACCTCGGTGCCCTCCTGGACCCCGTACCGGGACTGGGCGGCGAGGAGGGAGATCGCGTTGTTCACCTCGCCGCCGCCCCCGGAGCCGAAGAGCGCGCCGATGACGGAGGCGAGCGCGACCAGGTCGGTCTCCTTGAAGTGCTCGATGGTCCCGGCGTTGGTGATCGAGTCCTTGTGGCCGGTCAGGACGTACTCGCCGGGGAAGTAGCGGCCGCTGTCGGAGGCGTCGATGTAGGCGTTGATGCCCGCGAGGTAGGCCCGCACGTCGGCGAGGGCCTGCCGGCCGCGGGCGCCGTTGTTCGCGACGGCGCTGTCGATCTGGGCCTGCAGGTCGGCCTCGGTGTAGGGGGCGTGGCGCCAGAACTCCTGCTCCAGGCCCTGGTTGGCGGGGGCGCCGCCCGCGAAGGGGGTCAGCTTGCCGCGTCCGACGTGGCGGAAGACATCCATCAGCCAGAGCCGGTCCTGGGCGGCCGCGTATCCGGCGCCGAACTCGGTTCCGTAACGGGTGGTGCCCGTGATGTGCGGCACACCGGTCTTCTTGTCGCGGACGATCGTCACGTCGGTGCGTCCGGCGGGCTTCAGGGTGGACTCGACCTGGTCGGCGGGGACCCCGAACGAGGCGTCCCGGAAGAAGTCGTTGATCTTGGCGTCGGTGAGGGCGGGGTGGCCGGACGCGAGGTTCGCGTACGGGGCCAGCTGGTCGTCGGCGTGGGCGGGCTGGGTGCCGAAGGCCTGGTTGAGGAGGATCTGGGCGAGGGTCGCGTTGCCGTTCTGGCCCGCCGGGAGGATGTCCGAGCACCGGCCGCCGCAGTAGTCGTTCGCGGCCGCCGCGGCGGCATCGGCGGCCACCGCGGTGGTGTCGGCTGCGGCGGCCTGGGAAACCGGTGACAGAAGGCCGGCCACGAGAACGCATACGGAAGCGCCCATGAGGAACTTGGGGAATCTGCGGGGAGTTCTCAGTCTGTCGAGGATGGTGCGTGGGGTGTGCCGGGGCATGGCTGACTCCTCACGACGGGGGTGTGCCGGACGTTACCGCCGGTATCCCCGGGTTAGAAGATGAACATGCGTCACTTCGGCGCCGGCGGGGCCGGACGAGCCCCGCCGGAGCCGCCGACCGCCACCGGCCGACGGCCGGGAACGACCTGGCGGACGGCCGACGACCGGCGCGGCGGTGGCCGACGTCCGTCCGGTTGGCGGTTTTGCGGCGCGGGCCGAAAAACAGATGGAGCCGAATCGCGTGTCGATACGTCTATTCGGCGACGTCCCTAGAACGACGCCGAAGTGACCGAAGTACAGGTGCAGATGTGACGGAGGTGCAGGGCGATGGCGGGATTCCGGAGTCTGGCGAGACAGGTGCGCGATCCGAGGAACGATCTGGCACTGCGGCGTTACTCACTGCGCAAGTGCCTCGAACGCTTCGCTCCTTACGGACACCGGGCGACCTGGGACCACCTGTGCTCCCGGGCCGGGTTCGGCCCCGAGGACCGGTCCCCCGATCCGGCGCGGCTCGTGGCCGCACTGGACGAACTGGAGGAGGCCCGCTCCGTCTGGCTCGCCTATGAGGACGGGTTCGCCCGGCGCCGCAAGAAGGAGAAGCACGACGGTCTGCGCAGCCCCGGCAGCGTGGACGACTGGCACCGGCTCACCTGGGGCGGTTTCGGGGTCGCCTGGTGCGACGACCCCCGGGTCCACCCCCACGGGCCGCTGGCCGAGGTGCTGCGCCGGCTGATCGACGCCCTGGAGCGCGAGCCGGGCGCCGTCTGCCCGGTCTGCACGGGAGAGCGCCTCGTCTGGAAGTACGACCTGGCCCACGAGCCGTCCTCGGGCCCGGTCTGCACGGCCTGCGGCATCGTGGTCCCGCGGCCGGTCCTCACCCCCGAAGCCCTGGCGGACTGCCGCCGGGGGCGCCTGCTGCTGGCGGTCGCGGGGTAGCCGGAGCCGGGGGTGCGTCGGCGGGTAGCCGCACCCCCGGGAGCATGTTCAGGGGACCTTGACGTCGGTGTGGATGGCGAGCTTGAACTCGGCGCACATCAGGGGCGTGGAGAGCTTCGCGTCGCCCGCGCCGCGCACGGACACCTTCAGGCCGACCGGGGTGTCCGGGTGGACGAACATCTGCCACATGTAGGAGCGGTACTGGCCCCCGCGGGTGGGTCCGCAGTCCGTGGTGGCCGTCGAGTTGTAGCCCGCCGGGGTGAGGTCGAGCGGGTCGCGCACGAAGCGCGCCCGGTACTCCAGGCCCGCGCCGTCGGCCTCCCAGAAGACCAGCGCGGACAGGACGCCCCAGCCGTCGTGGCTGGGCCAGATCAGGCCCGAGCGGGGGTCGGGGAACACCGACGCGCCCTTGCCGCCCCGCGCCGGGTCGTGCATGTTCCAGCGGTCGTACTGCTCCTCGCCCGTGACGTACGGGAAGCGCACCAGGTGGTAGCCGTCGCTGTCGTACCTGATCCGCTGGGCCCCCGTGTGGGCCGCCTCCCATTTGAGCGAACAGATCGCCAGGCTCATCGCCCGTTCCCCTTTCCCACTGCGGTCGGTCTCCGGTTGCCGGTGCCGCCTGGCACCATCGGGGGCATGGTGCAGGTCTGTGTGAACGGGGGGCGCGGGTCCGGCGACGGCGCGGTCGTGCCGTTGTCGCCGCGAGCCATGGCCGACTCCGCGGCGGAGGCCGTCGCGGCCGGGGCGTCGGACATCCATGTGCATCCCAAGTCCCCCTGTGGAGAAGACACCCTGTCGCCGAGGGCGGTTGCGGCGGTGCTGGACGAGATCCGGTCACGTGTGGGCGTCCCCGTCGGGGTCACCACCGGGGCCTGGGCCGAGCCGGACCCCGCGGCCCGCGTCGCGCGCGTCCGTGCCTGGAGCGTCCTGCCGGACCACGCCTCGGTCAACTGGCACGAGCCGGGGGCGGAGGAGGTCGCCGCCGCGCTCCTGGAACGGGGCGTGGCCGTGGAGGCGGGCATCTGGTCCGGCACGGACGGGGCCGCGCGGTTCGCGGCGTCGCCGCTCGGGCCCCGGGTGCTGCGCGTCCTGGCGGAGGKGACGGACCCGGATCCGGCCACCGCCGGGAACACGGCCCGACGGCTCCTGGCCGGGCTGGGCCCCGCGCACGGCCGCCCGGTCCTGCTGCACGGGGAGGACGGCGGCGCCTGGCCGGTGCTGCGCCTCGCCGCACGCCTGGGCCTGGCGACCCGCATCGGCCTGGAGGACACCCTGTTCCTGCCGGACGGCCGACGGGCGTCCTCCAACGCCCAGTTGGTGACGGAGGCGCTGGCGCTGTACGGGACGGAACCGGACCCCGCCGGGCACCGGCCGTGACGCCGCCGGACCCGTCAGGGGCAGGTCTCGGGCTTTTCGGGGCGGTCCGCGGAGGACCGGGAGCCGCGCCGGGTGCCGGGCTCCACCATGAGGCGGGAGCCGCTGCGGCGTTCGCCGAAGGCGTCGTCGGGGTTGGACAGCACGCAGTTCTCCAGGGAGAGGCAGCCGCAGCCGATGCAGTCCGTGAGGTGGTCGCGCAGCCGGCCCAACTGCTTGATCCGTTCGTCGAGTTCGGAGCGCCAGGCCTCCGAGAGGCGGGCCCAGTCCTCGCGCGTGGGGGTGCGCTCCTCGGGGAGTTCGGCGAGCGCGTCACGGATCGTGGCCAGCGGGATGCCGACGCGCTGCGCGGCCCGGACGAAGGCGACCCGGCGCAGGGCGTCCCGCTGGTAGCGGCGCTGGTTGCCCGCGGTGCGGCGGCTGCTGATCAGGCCCTTGGACTCGTAGAAGTGCAGCGCCGAGACGGCGGCACCGCTGCGGGCGGACAGCTGGCCCACCGTGAGTTCGTGGATGGTCTCGGGAATCTGGGGCACCCCTCGAACCCTACCCAGCCCGTCACCCGTCCGGTCCGTTGACAGGCAACCGCCCGACGACCATGCTAAGCAGTTGCTTAGGTGTAACGCTCCGGGACACAGCGACACGAGAGGCCGGGAACATGGCAGAGCCGAGGATCTTCACGTCCGCCGAGGAACTGAAGGCGGCGGTGGGCGAGCAGCTGGGGTACAGCGACTGGGTGGAGATCGACCAGAAGCGGATCGACCTGTTCGCCGACGCGACGGGCGACCACCAGTGGATCCACGTGGACGCCCCCAGGGCCGCGGCCGGCCCCTTCGGGACGACCATCGCCCACGGCTACCTGACACTGTCGCTGCTGCCGCTGTTCGGACCCCAGCTGCTCACGGTCGAGGGCGTGAAGATGGGCGTCAACTACGGGACGAACAAGGTGCGTTTCCCCTCGCCGGTCCCGGTGGGGTCGCGACTGCGGGCCACCGCGAGGATCACGGACGTCGTCGAGGTGGCGGGGGGCGTGCAGGTCTCCGTCGGCTTCACCGTGGAGCGTGAGGGCGGGGAGAAGCCCGCGTGCGTGGCCGAGTCGGTGTCGCGCTACTACTTCTGACCGTCCGCGCCGGACCGCTTCCGACGGTCCGCGCCGACCATCCGCAGCACCAGGTCCGCGTACAGGTCCCCGACCATCTCCGGCGTGCGGGGGCCGTCCACGTTGAACCAGCGGGCCACGTCGATACACAGGGACAGGACGGCGAGCGTGGTGCCCGGCACGTCGGGGACGTCGAAGTCGCCCGCCGCGACGCCGTCCTCGATGATGGCGCGCACCTCGGCGTCGACCTGGCGGCGCAGCGCGATGATCTCCGCGCGGGCGTCGGCGCCGAGCGAGTCCAGCTCGTACTGCACGACCCGGGCGGTGGTCCGGCCGCCCGCGTGCCAGCGGACGAAGGAGCTGACGGCGTCGGCGAGCCGCTCGGCCGGGCTGCCCGCTCGGCCGCCCGCGGTCCGCAGGATGTCCAGGGCCTTCTCGTGACCGATCCTGCTGATCCGGTGGAGCAGCTCCTCCTTGGTCTTGTAGTGGATGTAGAGGGCCGCCGGACTCATCCCCGCCCGGCCCGCGATGTCCCGGGTCGTCGTGGCGTGGTACCCGCGCTCGGCGAAGGCCTCCACCGCGGCGACCAGCAGCCGCCGGGCCGCGTCCGGGGTGACCTCGGCCCACGGCTGCAGTTCGCCGCCGGCCGTCTCCTGCGCCGTACTCATCGCTCGTTCGCCCCTTCCAGTGACAGGACGAACACCATACCCCCGATACTGAGCGAGCGCTTAGCATGCCCGCTCAGGGCCGGGACCTCACAGTTTCTCGAAGGGGTCGTGCTCGGCGAGGAGCTTCTCCAGGCGGGCCTGGTCGACGCGGCTGACGATCTGCCCCGCCTCCTGCCGGTCCCGGATCACCTTGGCGAGCGTGAACGCGGAGGTGACGAGATACAGCACGGCGATCCCGAGGAAAGCGCGCACCCAGGTGTCGGCCTCCAGCTTGAAGATGCCGATGGCGGTCGCGACGACGGCGACCCCGAACGAGATGACCGCCTGGCCGTAGAAGGCCGCGGTGGACTGCTGCTTGACCTGTGTCTCACTCATGCGACCAGGGTCGGCGCGGGCGGCCGGGACCACATCCGCGCGCGTACTCAGTTCGCGTACTCAGCCCATGGCCCCGGACGGCTCAGAACGCCGAGACCCCGGTCAGCGCACGGCCGATGACCAGCTTCTGGATCTGGCTGGTGCCCTCGTAGAGCGTCATCACGCGGGCGTCGCGCAGCAGCTTCCCGACCGGGTACTCGTCGATGTAGCCGTAGCCGCCGAAGACCTGGAGCGCGTTGTTCGCGGCGCGCACCGCGGCCTCAGAGGCGAAGAGCTTGGCCTTCGAGGACTCGGTGGCGAACGGCTCGCCGCGGTCGACGAGGTCCGCCACGCGCCAGGTGAGCAGCCGCGCCGCGTCCACGTCCACGGCGATGTCGCTGATCAGCTCCTGCACGAGCTGGTGGCGGGCGATGACCTTGCCGAACTGCTCGCGCTCGGTCGCGTACGCCACGGCCGCGTCCAGGGCCGCCTGGGCGATGCCCACGCAGCCCGCCGCCACCGACATCCGGCCCTTGGCCAGCGCGGACATGGCGACGGAGAAGCCCTTGCCCTCGGGGCCGAGCATCGCCGAGGCGGGGACGCGGACGTCCTCCAGGACCAGTTCGGCGGTGGCCTGGCCGCGCAGGCCGAGCTTGCCGTGGACGGTGCGGCGGGTCAGGCCCGGGCTGTCCGTCGGCACCAGGAAGGCGGAGACGCCCCGGTGGCCGGGGGCGTCGGTCGAGCGGGCGAAGAGCAGGACGACGTCCGCCCAGGTGCCGTTGGTGATGAACATCTTGGTGCCGTTGACGACGTACGCGTCGCCGTCGCGGACCGCCCGCGTCGAGAGGTTGCCCGCGTCGGAGCCGGTGCCCGGTTCGGTGAGGCCGAAGCAGCCGAGCAGGTCGCCGGAGGTGAGGCCGGGCAGCCACCGCCGCTTCTGCTCCTCGCTCCCCCAGGACGCGACGGTCTTGGCGACCAGGCCGAGCGAGACCGAGACGATGCCGCGCACCGAGGAGTCGCCGCGGCCCAGCTCCTCCGTCACCAGGCAGTACGCGAGGTGGTCGCCGCCGGAGCCGCCGTACTCCTCGTCGACGGTGAGGCCGAGGAAGCCGACCTCGCCGAGCTTCTTGACGATCGAGCGGTCCACGTCCTCCGCACGGTCCCAGGCGATCACGTTCGGGGTGATCTCCCGGGCGACGAAGTCCCTGGCCAGCTGCCGGACAGCGGTCTGCTCCGCACTGAGTCCCAGGTCCACCGCGATCAACCCCTGCTTTTAATTAGCACTGCTAGTTTGTGGTGCGCAGCCCTACTATGTGCGCCATGGCCCGACCGCGCAAGCCCCTCCTCAGCACCGACCGCATCATCGGGACGGCACGGACCCTCGTGGACGCCGAAGGGCTCGCCGCGGTGTCGACGCGGCGGCTGGCGGCGGAGCTGGGGGTGAGCGGGCCGTCCCTCTACAACCACTTCCGCACCAAGGACCAGATCCTGGAGGCGGTCGCCGACTCCGTGAGCGCGCAGGTCGACCTGTCGATGTTCGAGGACGGGCGGGACTGGCGGACCGCGCTGCACGACTGGGCCGTGTCGTACCGGGCCGCCCTGCGCGACCACCCCAACATCGTCCCCGTGCTGGCACGGGGGCCCGGGCGGCGGCCCGCCGGGCTGCGGCTCGCGGACGCGGTCTTCGGGGCGATGGTGGCCGCGGGGTGGCCCGCGGCGCAGGCGACGTCCATCGGGGCGGTGATGCGGTACTTCGTGATGGGGTCCGCGCTGTCGTCGTTCGCCGGCGGGTTCGTGGACGACGAGGCGGCGTACGATCCCGCGGACTATCCGCACCTCGGGCAGGCACACCTGCTGGCCGAGCAGCAGGAGAAGATCGACGAGCGGGCCTTCGAGACGGGGTTGCGGGCTCTGCTGGACGGGTTCGCCCAGCAGTTCGAGTCGCTGTCCCTTCGGGGGTAGGTGCCTCGGCTCGTTGCGTGGCTGCGGGCCGGTGGGGGCTTGTCGCGCCCCGCGGCGGAGCCGCATATCGATACAGCCCCGCGCCCCTTATGGGGCGCGCATGCTGGGGGCATGGTCTCTTCATACAGGCGGGCCGGGGCCGTGGGGCTCGCGGGGCTTGCCGCCCTGGTCGCCGACACGACCCGGGCCGGGTTCCTGCTGGCGCTGCTCGACGGGCGGGCCTGGACCGCAGGCGAACTGGCACGGCACGCGGGGGTCGCCGCGTCCACGGCCAGCAAGCACCTGGACCGGCTGGTCGCGGGCGGGCTGCTCACCGAGGAGCGGCAGGGGCGGCACCGGTACGTACGGCTGGCCGACGCCCGGGTCGCCCAGCTCGTCGAGGACCTCGCCGCCCAGGTCGCGCCGTCGGCCGCCGCCCGGCCATGCACCCTGCGGGAGGCGGGCGCCGGCAGCGCGCTGGCCCGGGGCCGCACCTGTTACGACCACCTCGCGGGCCGCCTCGGCATCGCCGTCACCGACGCCCTCACCGGGCTCGGGCTGCTCCGCCAGGACACCGGGTTCGCGCTCACCGACGCGGGGGTGCGCTGGTTCGAGGACGCCGGGATCCCGCTCGTACGCACCGGCCGCCGTCCCCTCGCCCGCGCATGCCTGGACTGGACGGAACGCCGCCCCCACCTGGCCGGTACAGCGGGCGCCGCCCTGTGCCGCCACGCCCTGGACAAGGGCTGGTGCGTACGCATCGGCTCGGACCGCGCGGTCAAGGTCACGAAAACGGGCGAACGGGCCCTGGCAGAACACCTGGGCATCCAACCGGAAACCTTGCGCTGACCGGCTGCCGCACGGCGCGAAGGACCGGGGCGCAGCCCCGTCCTTCAGGGGCGCGGGGAACTGCGCGCTCAGCCCCCACCGGCCCGCAGCCAAAGCACCCGTCCGAAACCCGCAAGCACTTTCCGGCCACCCCACCTACCCTCTGGACCGTGATGAAGCCTCTCCCCGCCGACCGCAGGTCAACCCTCCTAGCAGCCACAGCGGCCAGCGTGACCGTGTTGCTGTGGGCCTCCGCCTTCGTCTCCATCCGCAGTGCGGGCGAGGCCTACGCCCCCGGCGCGCTCGCCCTGGGCCGCCTCCTGTCGGGCGCGCTGGTCCTCGGCCTGATCTGCCTGGTCCGCCGCGAGGGCCTGCCCGCCCGGGGCGCGTGGCCGGGAATCGTGGTCTCCGGACTGCTCTGGTTCGGCCTGTACATGGTGGTGCTCAACTGGGGCGAGCAGAAGGTCGACGCGGGCACCGCCGCCCTCGTCGTGAACATCGGGCCACTGATCATGGCCCTGCTCGCCGGCTGGCTCCTCAAGGAAGGGCTGCCCTCACGGCTGCTCGCCGGGATGGCCGTCTCCTTCGTGGGCGCGGCGGTCGTCGGCCTGTCCATGTCGGGCGAGGGCGGCGCCTCCGTCCTGGGCGTGCTGCTGTGCCTGCTCGCGGCGGTGGCGTACGCGGGCGGCGTGGTCGCCCAGAAGCCCGCCCTGCGGCACGGCTCCGCGCTCCAGGTGACGACGTACGGCTGCGTGATCGGGGCGGTGGCCTGTCTGCCGTTCGCCGGGCAACTCGTCTCCGACGCCCGGGACGCCCCGCTGTCCGCGACCCTGAACATGCTGTACCTGGGCGTCTTCCCGACCGCGCTCGCCTTCACCACCTGGGCGTTCGCGCTGGCCCGTACGACGGCCGGGCGGATGGGCGCCACGACGTACGCGGTGCCCGCCCTGGTGGTCCTGATGTCCTGGATCGCGCTCGACGAGGTGCCGGGCTGGATCACCCTCACCGGCGGCCTGGTGTGCCTCGCGGGGGTGGCGGTGTCCCGGTCCGGTCCCCGGGCGGAAGCGGCCCCGACGGCCTCGGGGACCGCTCCCGCCACGGGGGTCGGCGCGGCTCCGGCGTCAGGTCCGAAGCCGCGGTCCGAGCGGTCCGAGCTCTCCTAGCCGGCGGCGGTACGCGCCGGCCCCGGAGCAGGTCGCGGGTGTCTCAGAACGTCACCAGCGCCCGGCCGCCCTTGCCCGCCAGCATGTTCTCGAAGGCGGAGGGGATGCCGTCCAGGGCGATCCGCTCCGTGACGAGCGCGCCCAGGTCCAGCCGTCCGGCCCGGACGTGGTCGGCGAGGACCGGCAGATCGCGGGCGGGGTCGCAGTTCCCGTAGACGCAGCCGGCGAGGGTGCGGCCCCAGTGGAAGATCTCCAGCGCGTTGAAGGTGACCTGCTGGTCCTTGCCGCCGATGCCGACGACCGTCGTACGGCCGCCGCGGCGGGTGGACTCCCAGGCCGTACGGATCGTCACGGCGCGCCCCACGCACTCCACGGCCACGTCCACGCCCTGCTTGCCGGTGAGCCCCCGGATCTCGCGGGCCGTGTTCTCCGAGGCGATCACGTACTCGGTGGCGCCGGCCTCGCGGGCCAGGGCCTCCTTCTCCGCCGAGACGTCGACCGCCACGATCGCGGCGGCACCGGCGATCCGGGCGGCCTGGATCGCCGCCAGCCCGACGCCGCCGGCCCCGAAGACGGCCACGGTCTCGCCGGGCCGCACCTGCGCCGAGTGGTGGACGGCTCCGTAACCGGTCAGTACGGCGCAGCCGAGCAGCGCCGCGTCCGCCAGCGGGATCCCGGCCGGCGCGGGCAGTACGCACGCGGCGTCCACGACGGTCTCCTCGGCGAACGCGGCCACGTTCAGGCCGGGGTGGAGGTCCGAGCCGTCGGACGAGCGGTGGGCGTAGACGTTCGCGGCCCCGGCCAGGGCGTTGGCGCACAGCCACACCTCGCCCAGCGAGCAGGCATGGCAACGGCCGCACGAGGGGGCCCAGTTGAGCACCACCTCGTCGCCGGGGGCGAGATGACCGACCCCGGGTCCGACGGAGAGGACGGTGCCCGCCCCCTCGTGGCCGAGCACGGCGGGCACCGGCAGCCGCATGGTGCCGTCGGTCAGGGAGAGGTCGGAGTGGCAGACCCCGGCGGCGGCGAGGCGGACGCGGACCTGCCCGGGGCCGGGTTCCGGCAGGTCGATCTCGGTGATCTCCAGTGGGGCCCCGACGGCGGGCAGTACAGCGGCGCGGGTCATGACGGACAACGCTCCTAGGGGTCTGGGTCTTCAGAACTGGAGGGACTTGGTCTGGAGGTACTCGGACAGTCCGTGCGGGCCCAGTTCCCGTCCGACGCCCGACTGCTTGTAACCGCCGAAGGGCGCCAGGGGGTTGAAGCGCCCGCCGTTGATGTCGACCTGTCCGGTGTCCAGGCGCCGCGCGAAGGCCACGGCCTCCGCCTCGTCCCCGGCCCAGACGGCGCCCGCGAGCCCGTACACCGTGCCGTTCGCGATGCGCAGCGCGTCCGCCTCGTCCGCGTACCGGATGATGGACAGGACCGGGCCGAAGATCTCCTCCTGGGCGATCGCCATGTCGGGCTCGACGTCCGCGAAGACGGTCGGGCTGACGAAGTAGCCCTGCTCGCGCGGGGCCTCGGGGCCGCCCGCGACGAGCCGCGCGCCCTCGCCGACGCCCTTCTCGATGTATCCGACCACGCGTTCGCGCTGCTTGGCGTTGACCACCGGGCCGATGCGCTCGCCGTACTTCCCGGCGGCGTCGGCGGCCAGGGCGACGGCCTCGTCGTACTGGGAGTCGTGCACGAGCATGCGGGTCCAGGCGCTGCACGTCTGGCCGGAGTTGGACATCACGTTGGCGACGCCGACGTTCACCGCCTTGGCCAGGTCGGCGCTGGGCAGGATGACGTTGGCGGACTTGCCGCCGAGTTCCAGGGCGACCCGCTTGACGGCCGCGCCGGCCGTCGCGCCGATCTGCCGGCCGACGGCGGTGGAGCCGGTGAAGGAGACCAGGTCCACGCCCTCGTGCTCGGCGAGCGCCTGGCCCGCGACCGGGCCGAGGCCGGTGACGAGGTTGAAGACGCCGGCCGGGACGCCCGCCTCGTGGACCGCCTCCGCGAAGAGCTGCGCGGTCAGCGGGGTGTCCTCGGCGGGCTTCAGCACGACGGTGCAGCCGGCCGCCAGCGCCGGGGCGACCTTGGCGACGATCTGGTGGAGCGGGTAGTTCCAGGGCGTGATCGCCCCGACGACGCCGACCGGTTCCAGGTAGACGGTCGAGTTGCCGATCTTCTCCTCGAAGGCGTACGAGGCGGCGAGGTCCGCGTAGGAGCCGGCGACCGCGATCGGTGCGCCGACGTGGACGGCCTGGGAGAACTTCAGGGGGGAGCCGAGTTCGGCGGTGACCGTCCCGGCGATCTCGTCCTTGCGGGCGACCAGGACGTCCCGCAGGGCGGCGAGCCGTGCGGCGCGTTCGGCGGGCGGGGTGGCCGCCCAGGCCGGGAAGGCGGCGCGGGCGGCGCGTACGGCGGCGTCGACGTCCTCGATCGTGCCCGCCGGGACCAGGGCGATGACCTGTTCGTCGGACGGGTTCACGACGGCGATCGTGTCCGCGCCCGCCGCGGGGCGCCACTCGCCGCCGATGTACATGCCGTCGTGTGCGTTCATGCGGTTTCCTCCCGGGAGGTCGTCGTCGTCCGGCCTCCAACCTAGCCGTCCTCCACCGCTGAAACTAGCGGTGTTAGTTTTGTGACGCCAGGGGGTGCCCTCCGGGGGTTCGGGAGGGTGGGTTCCGTGGAGGGTCGGGTGCGGACCGGTGGGGGCTTGTCGCGCAGTTCCCCGCGCCCCTAAAGAGGGGCGCCCCTCTTTAGGGGCGCGGGGAACGTGGGGGCTTGTCGCGCAGTTCCCCGCGCCCCTAAAGAGGGGCGCCCCTCTTTAGGGGCGCGGGGAACTGCGCGAACGGCCACGACGCGCCCGCAGACGCGCACTCACCGGCAGATGTACCCCTTTGGGCGCGCCCGGATCCGAAGGTGGCCGCCCCTGCCGGAGGCCCAGCGTCGAGGCCGTCAGCAGCAGCGCGCCCAGCATCACGAACGGGGCCGCCACCCCCGCCACCCCGGCGATCAGCCCCGCCGCGGCGGGCGCCGCGACCTGGCCGAGCCGGTTGCCGGTCAGCCGCAGGGCGAGGGCGGTGGAGCGGGCGTCGTCGGGGGCCGCCTGGACGACCGTGGTCATCGACAAGGGCTGCCCCACCCCCAGGCAGAAGCCCAGCACGGCGAGCATCACGGCCAGGCCCCAGACCGGGACGGGCAGCGCGATCCCGGCGCACAGCAGGGCCGCCAGCAGACAGGTGGTCGTGAGCAGCGCGGCCCGGCCCAGCAGCCGCAGCATCGGCGTCATCACCAGCCGGCAGGCGATGGTCGCCGCCGCCCGCAGGCTGAGCAGCAGGCCGATCACGGAGGGCGCGATGCCCCGGTGCTCGCCGACCACCGGCAGGTACGCGGTGAGGATGTCCGTCGCGGAGAGCACGGCGAGGCTGATGAAGATGCCCGCGGGCACGCCCCGGGTGCGCAGGATGCGGTGCACGGGCACGCGCGGCCCCTGCCCGGTGCGGGACGCGGCCGGCGTGCGGTGCTCGATGCGCCACAGGGACACGAACGAGAACGCCGCGACGCCGCCCGCCACCAGCAGGGCGAGGGCGCTGGTGCCCGCCATGTCGGGGCCGCCGATCAGGGCGCCCGCGGCGACCGGCCCGACGAGCTGGCCGAGCGAGGCGCCGATGGTGAAGTGGCCGAAATTGCGGTCCTGTTCGTGCGGCGCGGACTGGCGGGCCACCAGCGACTGGGCGCCGATCACGAAGGAGAGGTGCCCCAGGCCCATCACCCCGCTCCAGGCGGCCATCGCGGTGAGGGAGTCCGCCGTACCGCTGAGGGCGCAGCCCCCGGCGATGAGGACCACGCCCGCGGGGAGCAGCGGGGCGCACCGGCCGTGGTCGGTCCTGCGGCCGAGCGGGACGGCGGCGAAGAGCGGCAGCAGCGCGTACACGCCGGCGATCACGCCGATCGCCCGCTCGTCCGCGCCGAGCGCGAGGGCCCGGTAGGAGACGGCGGGCCGCGCCATCGACACCGCCCCCTGCGCGAAGCTGAAGGCGATGACGAGGCGGAGCAGCCAGCCGCGGCTCCCGCCGGGCCTCTCGGTGACGTTCTTCATCGGATGGGTGCGGCCTCCGTCGTGAGCGGGCCGTGAGCGGGCCGTGGGTCGTCGGCCGTGGATCGCCGGCCGTGGGTCAGATGATGCCGAACAGGATTCCGGCGCCGAGCACCACCAGCGAGGTGAGCGCCGCCCACTTGACCACGAACCTGGTGTGGTCGCCGAAGTCGACCTTGGCCATGCCCACCAGCACGTACACGGCCGGGACCAGCGGGCTCGACATGTGCAGCGGCTGGCCGACGAGGGAGGCGCGGGCGATCTCCAGCGACGAGACGCCGTGCGCGGCACCGGCCTCGGCGAGGACGGGCAGGACGCCGAAGTAGAAGCCGTCGTTCGACATGAAGTAGGTGAGCGGCAGGCTCAGGGCGCCGGTGACGAGGGCCATGTGCGGGCCCATGCCCTCGGGGATGCCGTTGACGAGCCACTTCGCCATGGAGTCGACCATGCCGGTGCCCTGGAGGACGCCGGTGAAGACGGCAGCGGCGAAGACCATGCCGGACACGTTCAGGACGTTGTCGGCGTGGGCGGCCAGCCGCTCCCTCTGGTCGGGGATGTTCGGGAAGTTGACGGTCAGGGCGAGCGCGGCGGCGAGCAGGAAGAGGACCGGGATCGGCAGCAGCTCCAGGATCATGGCGGCGATCAGGACCGCCGTGAGCAGCGCGTTGAACCAGTACAGCTTCGGCCGCAGCGTCGGGCGGTTCGGGTCGAGGCCCTGGAGGCGCACGTCGTCCTCCTCGTCGGCCGGTGCGCTCTCCTCCGGGGCTCCGGTGCCGGTCCCGGAGCCGGAGCCCGCGCTCCCCGTGCTCCCCGTGCTCCCCGTGCCCTTGGTGAAGCGCACCTTGCTGCCGCCGCCGGGGCCGCCGGAGGCACCCGCACCGGCCCCGACCAGCACCGTCTCGGTCTCGTTCTCGGTCTGCGTCGCCGTCTCCGTCACCACCGCCGCCGTCGTCTCCCGCGGCCGCTCCTCCTCCAGTACCTCCGCCAGGCTCAGCACGCCGAGCCGGCGGCGCTCGCGCAGGCCGAGGACGTACGAGAGGGCGATCACGGCGACCAGGCCGACGGCGAGCGCCGGGATCATCGGGACGAAGATGTCACCGGCGTCGAGCTTGAGCGCGGTGGCGGCGCGGGCCGTCGGGCCGCCCCAGGGCAGGGTGTTCATCACGCCGTTGGCGGTGGCGGCGACACCGGTCATCACCACGAGGCTCATCTTCAGGCGCTTGTAGAGCGGGTACATCGCGGAGACCGTGATCATGAAGGTGGTCGAGCCGTCGCCGTCCAGGGAGACGATCGCGGCGAGCAGGGCCGTGCCGACGACGATGCGCATCGGGTCGGCCTTGCAGAACCTGAGGATGCCCCGGACGACCGGGTCGAAGAGGCCGACGTCGATCATGACGCCGAAGTACACGATGGCGAACATCAGCATCGCGGCGGTGGGCGCGAGGGTGCCCACCCCTTCGATGACGTAGTCGCCGAGGTGGGCGCCTTTCCCGACGAAGACGCAGAAGAGCGCCGGGATCAGTACGAGCGCCGCGATCGGCGACATCTTCTTCAGCATGATCAGGACCAGGAAGGTCGCGATCATGGTGAAGCCGAGGATGGTCAGCATGAGTGGACACCTAACGTTCGCCCTTGAACTCCCACCAGGGCCGGCGGTTCGAGTGACGTTAGGTCGGGCCTTCAAGCCTTAACAAGATGTTGACGTGCGAGCAATAAGCGCAAAACTCCTGGTCACAGCGTGGTGCCGGCCGGCGCGACCTCGACGGGTACGCCGTTGAGGACCGCGGTGCCGGACAGCGGGTCGAGGAGGCTGCCGTCCAGCAGCTGGTTGACGTTGACGCCGGGGTCCGCGGCGGCGTGCCGCAGCCGGGTGCCGGGCCGGTCGTGCCCCCAGCCGTGCGGCAGGCTCACGACCCCGCGCCGTACGGCGTCGGTGACCTCGGCGGGGGCGACGACCTCTCCCCCGGCGCCCTTGACGCGTACCGGCGCCCCGTCTGTGACGCCGAGGCGTTCGGCGTCGTCGGGGTGCAGGTGCAGGGTGCAGCGGTTGGTGCCGCCGGTGAGGGCGGGGATGTTGTGCATCCAGCTGTTGTTGGACCGCAGGTGGCGGCGGCCGACCAGGACGAGGCCGTCGGGGCGGGCGCGCAGGGCGTCCCTGAGGCGCGGGAGGTCGTCGGCGAGGGGCTGCGGGAGCAGTTCGACGCGTCCGCTGCGGGTCTTGAGCGGGCCGGGCAGGCGCGGCTTCAGCGGTCCGAGGTCGATGCCGTGGGGCGCGGCCAGCAGTTTCTCCAGGTTCAGGCCGTCGGGGCGGGCGCCGAATCCGTCGCCGTACGGGCCCAGGCGCAGCATCATGTCGAGACGGCGCTCGGGGCCGGTGTCACCGGTGAGGGCGGCGGCGAGTTCGCGGGGGTCGCGGCCGTGCACCGGGGAGTGCGCCTCCGTGACGGCCTTGCCGAGGGTCCGGTCGACGACCAGGGCGTCGACGGTGGAGGGGTCGGCGCCGTGCATGCCGGTCGCGGCCAGGACCAGCCGGGCGAGGATCTCCGTCTCGGGCATCCTGCCGGGTTCCAGGGGGACGGCGGCCCGGGTGTAGCGGACCTGGTTGCGGACGGCGAGCGTGTTGAAGGCGAAGTTCGTTGAGGTACGGGTCGACGCTGACCATGAAGTCGAGCGAGTCGAGGGCCTTGTCGAGGCGGTCGCCGTCGGGGGCGGAGAGGACGGGGTTGGCGGCGATGACGACGAGCGCGCGCACGGGCTCGCCCTCGGGGGMCGCGGTGTCGATCTCCTCGGCGAGTGCGGCGAGCGGCAGTTCGCCCTTGGCCTCGGGGTGGCGGCTCACCCGGCTGTGCCAGCGGCCGAGCGCGAAGCCGTGGCCGGGTCCCGCGGGGCGGGGCGTGCGGTCGGTGGCGGCCTGCGGGAAGAGGGCGCCGCCGGGCCGGTCGAGGTTGCCGGTGAGGATGGTGAGGACGTCGACCAGCCAGCTGGCCAGGGTGCCGTGCGGGACGGTGCAGCTGCCGATGCGGCCGTAGACGGCGGCGGTGGGCGCGGCGGCCAGGTCGCGGGCCAGTTCCCGGATGGTGGCGGCGTCGACGTCGCAGGCCTGCGCGGCGGCCTCGGGGGTGAAGTCCCGTACGGCTTCGCGCAGTTCGTCGAGTCCTTGGACCAGTTCGGCGAGGTGGCCGAGGTCGGTGAGCCGTTCTTCGAAGAGGACGTGCGCCATCGCCGCGAGGAGCAGGGCGTCGGTGCCGGGGCGGACGGCGACGTGCCGGTCGGCGAGCTTGGCGGTGCGGGTGCGGCGGGGGTCGACGACCGTCAGCGTGCCGCCGCGCGCCCGGAGGGCCTTGAGCTTGCCGGGGAAGTCGGGCGCGGTGCACAGACTCCCGTTGGACTCCAGGGGGTTGGCGCCGATCAGCAGCAGGTGGTCGGTGCGGTCCAGGTCGGGTACGGGGATCGCGTTGGCGTCGCCGTAGAGGAGGCCGCTGGAGACGTGCTTGGGCATCTGGTCGACGGTGGACGCGGTGAAGACGCTGTGCGTGCCGAGCCCGGCGAGCAGGACGGCCGGGTAGAGGGCGCCGGCCATGGTGTGCACGTTCGGGTTGCCGAGGACGGCTCCGACGGAGTGCGGGCCGTGGCGCTCGACGACCGGGCGCAGTCCGGCGGCGACCGCGTCGAAGGCCTCCTCCCAGGTGGCCTCGCGCAGTACGCCGTCGGTGCGCACCAGCGGGGTCCACAGCCGGTCCGGGTCACCGTCGGCCGCGCCGAACGCGGCCCCTTTCGGACAGATGAACCCCCGGCTGAACACGTCGTCGCGGTCTCCGCGCGCGGCGGTCACCCTGGTCCCCTCGATGGTGAGGGTCAGCCCGCAGGTGGCCTCGCAGAGCGGGCAGATGCGCAGGGCCGTGCGGGAGTCGGTGGTGGTGGACACGGGTCCTCCCGGAGGGGATGGCGGCGACGGTGACGCACTGACCGGGCCGAGCATACCGACCGGTACGCACGGTGGGGAGGGGTCGAGGGGGTCACGTCGCGAATCCGCCTGCCGGACAGGGCGGAAC
>NZ_VDFC01000046.1:169550-187042 GCF_008369065.1 Streptomyces apricus
GTCTAGTCGAGCGAGCGGGACAGGTACGCCCGCAGCAGGTCCCGGGTCTCCTCCATGACGCGCTCGTCGCCCGCCGGGTCGAGGCGGAAGGCGAGCTGGACCAAGGTGTCGGCGGTCTCGACGGCGATGAGGAAGGTGCGGCGCAGGTCCTCGTCGGGGGTGCGGCCGAGCCGGGCGGAGAGCAGGTCGGTCAGGTGGTCGGCGACCCGCGTGTTGGGCTCGGCGTCGCGGGTGCCCACGGGGATCTGGTTGCCGAAGTCGACGAGGGTGAAGCCGGGCGCGGTGCGTTTCATCAGGAGGTACTCGTCCAGGACCGCGTCCATCGCCGCCCGCCAGCCCGGTCCGTCGCCGCCCTCCTCCAGCCGGCGGGAGACCCGCTCGGTGTAGACGTCGAGGTTGCGCTGGGCGAGCGCGTCGGCCATGGCCCGCTTGTTGCCGAAGAACCGGTAGACCGAGCCGATGGGCACCCCGGCCCGCTGGGCGACCGCGCGGGTGCTCAGGCCGTCGTAGCCGACCTCGTCCAGGAGGGCGGCGCAGGCGTCGAGGATGCGGGTGAGTCGCTCGGCGCTGCGGCGCTGGACGGGCGCGCGGCGCATCGAGGTCGCGTGGGGCGTCGAGGATGCGTGGGGCACGGACTTCATGATGCCGCTCCGCCGCGGCGCGGTGAACGGGCCGCCGCGAACTGTGCCTCTCCGTACGGCGATCCTGCCCGCCCGACCCCCCGTCCGCGCGGCCACCCGCCGGTGCGGGCGCCGGTGGCCGCACCGCGGGTCACGGGCGCGGTCCGGCCGTCGTCCGCCGCGGCTGCCGCTGCGGCTGTCGCTGCGGCGTGGACACCGGGTCGGACACCGTGATGTCGGCCGTGCCGGCGACGGGTTCGCCGTCGACGGCCCACACCGTGCCGTCGTCCGCGTGCAGGCGCACGGTCACCTGGTGGGTCCCGTGCGGGACGACGTCGCCCGCGAGGTGGTGGGTGGGGCCGCGCAGGACCGACAGGGGGCGGCCGTCCAGCCGGAGCAGTGCGTAGCCGCGGCCCGGCTCGGCCTCGCGCCGCGTGCCCGCGGGTGAGAAGCGGAAGCGGCGGACCGTCAGCCGGACGTCCCAGCCGTCGGCCTCGGCCTTGTCGGCGGCATCGGCGTCGGCATCGGCCTTGTCGGCGTCGGCGGGCTGTATCTCGACCGCGACCTCGGGCGCGCTCCCCTCGTCGATCTCGCGGTAGTGGCGCCCCTCCTCGTCCGTGTCCGCCAGCACCTTGCCCACCGGTGTGGGCCGCGCCGTGCCGTCGTCCCCGCTCGCGCCACCGCTCCCGCAGCCCGTCGCCCCGGCCAGCAGGGCGCCGAGCAGCGCACAGACCACGAGGGCGGGAAGGAGGGCTCGCGTCCACGACATGCCCGGGAGACTAGAGCACGGCTCCGACAGCCGGATCCCCCCGGAGCGGGGTTCCGGGGCACCGTCGTGTCCTCCTGGCCTGATCGCGCGGTCCCGCGGCGGGTACGGGCGTCCGCCCCTTGCGCGCCGGTGCGCCGAATCCTACGGTGATGCATAGGAATCGGGACGAGGGAGCGACACCATGAGCGGGGACGCGCACGACGGCGCCGGGGCACTGCGGAAGACCGCCGAGGCGCTGACCTATCTCTCCGGGTTCGGCAACGAGCACAGTTCGGAGGCGGTGCCCGGCGCGCTCCCACGGGGCCGCAACTCGCCGCAGCGGGTGCCGCTCGGGCTGTACGCGGAGCAGCTGAGCGGTTCGGCGTTCACCGAGCCGAGGGCGCACAACCGCCGCTCCTGGCTGTACCGCATCCGCCCCTCGGCCGCGCACCCCGCGTTCACCCGCACCGGCAACGGCACCCTGCGCACGGCCCCCTTCACCGAGACGGTGCCGGACCCGAACCGGCTGCGCTGGAACCCCCTGCCGGAGCCGGCGCCCGGCACCGACTTCCTGGCGGGCCTGTGGACCCTCGGCGGCAACGGCGACGCCGCGCAGCGCACCGGCATGGCCGTGCACCTGTACCACGCCAACGCCTCCATGGAGCGGGTGTTCAGCGACGCCGACGGCGAGCTGCTGATCGTGCCCGAGCGCGGCGGACTGCTGTTGCGCACCGAGTTCGGGCTGCTGCTGGTGGAGCCGGGCCACGTGGCGCTGGTCCCGCGCGGGGTGCGCTTCCGGGTGGAGCTGCTGGACGCGGCCCCCGGCGGCGGGCCCGGCGTGTCCGCGCGGGGCTACGTGTGCGAGAACTACGGCGCCCCCTTCCAACTCCCCGACCTCGGCCCGATCGGCGCCAACGGCCTGGCCAACGCCCGGGACTTCAGGGCCCCGGTCGCCGCGTACGAGGACGACGGGGACACGGCGGGACCGGTGGAGGTGATCAACAAGTTCTGCGGCAACCTCTGGACGGCGACGTACGACCACTCGCCGCTGGACGTCGTCGCCTGGCACGGCAACCACGTGCCGTACGTCTACGACCTGCGCCTGTTCAACGTGATCGGCACCATCAGCTACGACCACCCCGACCCGTCGATCTTCACCGTGCTGACGTCGCCGTCCGACACCCCGGGCCTGGCCGGGGTCGACTTCGTGGTCTTCGCGCCGCGCTGGCTGGTCGGCGAGGACACCTTCCGGCCGCCGTACTTCCACCGGAACGTGATGAGCGAGTACATGGGGCTCGTGGAGGGCGCGTACGACGCGAAGGCGGAGGGCTTCGTCCCCGGGGGCGGTTCGCTGCACAACATGATGTCGGCGCACGGCCCGGACCGGGAGACCTTCGAGCGGGCGAGCGCCGCCGAGCTGCGGCCGCAGAAGGTCGACGACGGGCTGGCCTTCATGTTCGAGACGCGCTGGCCGGTCACCGCCACCGCGCAGGCCGCCCGCGCCGGGCACCTGCAGGCCGCGTACGACGACGTGTGGCTGGGCCTCGAACGGCACTTCCGGCCGGACGGCGGCCGGCCGTGACGGGCCGTGGCCGCGGATGATCCGCGGGAGCGCCCGTTGCACCGGACGCCCGCGACCGGTACGGATACCCACGTGACCTCCTTCGCGCCGGACTCGATCGTCCTGAACCGCAAACTGCCGCTCTGGTATCAGGTGTCGCAGTCCCTGCGCGCCTCGATACTCGGGCGGTCGCCGCAGGATCCGCTGCGGCTGCCGACCGAGGAGCGGCTGGCGGAGCACTACGGGGTGAGCGTGCTGACCATGCGGCAGGCGCTCAAGGAACTGGAGGACGAGGGGCTCATCTCGCGCCACCGCAGACGCGGCACGTTCATCGAGCCGAGCGCCGTGCGGGGCGCGCCGGTCCGCCTGCTGGGCTCGGTGGACGCCATCGTGGCGCAGCAGTCGGGCATGACGACGCGGCTGCTGGACCACGGCAGCGAGCCCGTCTCGGGCGAACTGCTCCAGCACTTCCCCGACCTGACGCGGGTGGCGACGTACCACCGGCTGCGCAGCGACGAGAAGACCGGTGAGCCGACCAACCACGCGCGCAACTACGTACGGCCCGAACTGGCGGCCCTGATCGACCCCGAGGACCTGGTGCGCTGGCCCATGACCAAGGTGCTGCGCGACGTCGCGGGGGCGAGCATCGGCCGGATCACCGACACGGTCGAGGCGCGGCTCGCCGACCCGGAGACCGCCCGGCTGCTGCACGTACCGCTGCTGAGCCCGATCCTGCACTACACGGGCGTGGTGCACGACGAGGACGGGCGGGCGCTGGACGTGGCCCGCATCCACTACCGGGGCGACCGCTTCTCGTTCAGCGTCACGCTCGACGCCCACTGACCGTGCGGGACCCGGGCACCCGCGGAGGGACACGTCGTACGATGCCGAGCGTGACGCACGACGACGCTCCGCTGCTCGCGGACCTCATGCCGTGGTCGGTCGCACCTCCCCGGCCGGGCCGGGCGTGGCCGACGGCGCCCGACGCGGCGTCCCTGAAAGCGCGCTGGGACGCCCTCGTGAAGGCCGAGGGCCCCGATCGCGAGGCGCTGTTCGGCGTCACGCGCGCGCGGACCCTGCACTCGGCCGTGGCGCACCTGCCCGGCCACCCCTCCGGGACGGGACGCCTGGTGCGCGCGTCGGGCCCCTGCGCGGAGCCGGTACGGGTGATGGCGGGGCCGTTCGACGAGCAGTGGCTGATCCCCGACCACCGGCTGATCGACGCGGCGCGGCCGGAGCTGTGGCGGGTGGCGGACGCGCACCAGGTGTTCACGGTCGAGCAGACGCCCGCCCCCGGCAACCCGGTGCTGCTGGCGACGTCCGTCCTGCCGGTGGCCCGGCCGCAGCCGAAGGCGGTGCCCGCCGCGCGCCCCGGCCGGGTCCGCCCGCTGTTCCGGCGCCCGGGCGCACAGGAGCCGAACCTCGCGCCGGGTCTGCCGGAGCTGCTGGCCGCCGGTCTCGGCCGCGCCCCCGCCCCGCTGGACGTCCTGGCCTGGATCCTGGCGGTCGCCGCGCCGGGTCCCGACGGGCCCGTGGTCCCGCTGACCACCGACCCCGAACTGTGGTCGCGGGGCACCGAGGTGGGCCACCGCATGCTGCGGCTGATGCGCCGCGACGGCGAGCGCCCGAAGCTGCCCGGGGGCCGCCGCCCCTACGTCCGGGCGCCGCTGCCGCCGTTCCCGCACGAGCCGCGCTACGACCGGGACGAGGAGACCCTCCACCTCGACGAGGGCCGCATCTCGCCCGTGCCGCCCGAGGCGTGGGACTTCGAGGCCGGCGGGGTCCGGGTCCTGGACCAGTGGTTCGCCGCCCGCATCACCCGCCCCGAACCGGGCACGCTGGAGGCCGTCCGGCCGTCCACCTGGCCTCAGTCCTGGACCTCGGACCTGCTGGAACTGGTGACGGTCCTGTCCCTCCTGGCGGAACTGCGCGATCAGCAGGCGGAGTTGACGCCGTCCTCCCCCGTCACCGCAACGGCCCTGCGGGAAGCGGGCGTCCTGCCGCCTCCCGCGTCCTCCCGGGCCCCGGCCACGGTGCTCACCCACCCGGAGGAAGGCCCCGAGGGGCAATTCACCCTGCTCTAGGGACACTTGCCAAGGAGCACCATCAGCCCGAGCCCTCAGTCGGAGTGCTCAGCCGAGCCCTCGCGGGACGGGTCGAACCCGTCGAGCACCCGCTGGACGGCCCGCCGGAACACCGCTTCGAGATCGATCGGCCCCGCGTCCTGCGCGAACGCCGCGGCCAGCCGCGGATAGTCCCCGCTCGCCACCCGTCCCCCGAGGTAGGCGATCCGCACCGCGGCCTCCTGCTCCTCCGACCACGGCAGCGCCCGCACCCGCTCGGCCGTCGCCAGTTCGTTCCCGACGTACGTCGTCACGACGCCGTTCACCAGGGCGATCAGCTCGAACTTCGTGCCGTACGTGCCGTCGAAGGAGTCCAGGCAGGCCAGGCAGTGCTCCAGGTAGCGCATGGCGTTCGGGCTGAAGCCGTACACCGGTGACATCAGGGCCGGCAGCCAGGGGTGCCGGTACATCAGGGCGCGGGTCTGCTCCGCGACCCGGACCATGTCGGCCCGCCAGTCCCCGGCCGGCTCCCACAGCTCGTGCTCGCCCCCGACGGCGTCGACCATCAGCTCGTACAGGTCCTCCTTGCGCGGCACGTAGTTGTAGAGCGACATCGTTCCGCAGCCCAGTTCGGCCGCCACGTGCCGCATCGATACCTCGTCCAGCCCCCGCGCGTCGGCGATCCGCACGGCCGCGGCCGCGATGTCGGCCCGGCTGAACGCGGGCCGCGGCCCGCGCCCCGTCCGCTCGGGCCGGGCCCAGATCACTTCGGGTACGTCGGCACGTCCTGCCATCGGTGTCGCCAGTCCTGCCATCGGTGGAAACTGTCGACCCCATCCTAGTTACGTACAGCGTACGTAGTGCGGTACGGTCACCCCATGACTACTACGTACGCTGTACTTAGTGAAGGTCTGGAGAAGCGCTTCGGGGAGGTCCGTGCCCTGCGGGGACTCGATCTCGCGGTGCCCGCGGGGACCGTCTGCGGCCTGCTGGGCCCCAACGGCGCGGGGAAGACCACGGCGGTACGGCTCCTCACCACGCTGCTGCGGCCCGACGCCGGCTCCGCCCGGGTGGCGGGGCACGACCTCGTACGGGAGCCGGACGCCGTGCGCCGCGCGATCGGCGTGGCGGGGCAGTACGCCTCGGTCGACGGCGACCTGACCGGCCGCGAGAACCTGCGGCTGTTCGCACGGCTCCACCGCCTGCCGCGGCCGGCGGACCGGGCCGGGGAACTGCTCGACCGGTTCGGTCTCGCCGACGCGGCGGACCGGCCGGCCGCCACCTGGTCGGGCGGCATGCGCCGCCGCCTGGACCTGGCCGCGAGCCTGGTCACCCGGCCCGCCGTGCTGTTCCTCGACGAGCCGACGACGGGACTCGACCCGCACAGCCGCCACCAGATCTGGGAGGCGGTGCGGGCGCTGCGGTCCGAGGGCACCACCGTGCTCCTCACCACCCAGTACCTGGAGGAGGCGGACCGGCTCGCCGACGACGTCGTGCTCGTGGACCGCGGCCGGGTGGCGCGCTCGGGGACGCCCGCCGAACTGAAGGCGCTCATCGGCTCGTACGCGGAGGCGGTCGTCGCCCACGCGGACGCGCTGGCCGGCGCGGCGGCCGTACTGGACCGGCTCACCGGCTCCGCACCGGTCCTCGACCGGGAGCGGCACGCCGTCGGCGCGGTCACCACCGACCCGACGCTCACCCTGCCGCGGCTCGTCCGCGAACTCGACGCCGCGGGCGTCCCGTTGCTCGACGTGAGCCTGCGCCCGCCGACCCTCGACGACGTCTTCCTGCGCCTGACCGGCCGCCCGGCCGCCGGCCCGGACCACGGCACGACCGACAGCACGACCGGCACGACCGACCAAGAGGAGCTGGTGACATGAGCGCGTTGGCGCTGGCGTACGACGGAACGGCGATGCTGGGCCGCCAGCTGCGGCGCGTCCGGCACAACCCCGGGCTGCTGATCCTCACCCAGACCATGCCGGTCACGATGCTGCTGTTCTTCGGGTACGTCTTCGGCAGCGCGCTGGCGGTGCCCGGTGAGGAGTACCGGACCTTCCTCGTACCGGGACTGCTGGTCGCGACGGCGGCCAACGGCATCATGACGGGGATGTTCCAGGCGGCCCAGGACGCCCACCGGGGGGTCACGGACCGGCTGCGCACCCTGCCGATCAGCAGGGCCGCCGTGCCGCTGGGGCAGGCGGCGGCCGACCTCGTCGTCACCGCCGCCGGGACGGTGCCGTTCCTGCTCGTGGGACTCGCGGTGGGCTGGCGGATCGAGGGCTCGGCCCTCGAAGCGGCCGCCGCCGTGGGGCTGCTGCTGCTCTTCCGGTTCGCCACCACCTGGATCGGCATCCTGCTGGGGCTCGTCTCGCGCAGCGAGGAGGCGGCCGGTCAGCTCGGGGGCGCGACGTTCATGCTGCCGCTGCTGTCGAACGCCTACATCCCGACGGACGGCCTGCCGGGGTGGCTGCGCGCGGTCGCCGAGTGGAACCCGATCAGCGCGGTGAGCACGGCCCTGCGGGACCTGTTCGGGAACGCGCCGGCACCGGCCGACGGCGCCTGGCCGGTGACGCACCCCGTCGCCGGATCGCTCGTCTGGTGCGCGGTCCTCGTCGCGGTGTTCATGCCGCTCGCCGTCCGCCGGTACGCCGACGGCGGACGCTGAGCACCACGCACCCGAAGTCCCGCACCGCCTCTGCCCCCACCCACGCGCATGACAAAGCCGCCGCCGGCGGGTCATGATCGCCCGCATGCAGCCGCTTCCCCTGCCCCTGGAGGGCATCACCGTCGTCGCCGTCGAGCAGGCCGTCGCCGCGCCCTTCGCCACCCGGCAGCTCGCCGATCTCGGGGCGCGGGTCGTCAAGGTCGAGCGCCCCGACGGCGGCGACTTCGCGCGCGGCTACGACACCGCGGCCGGCGGGCTCGCCTCGCACTTCGTGTGGTGCAACCGCGGCAAGGAGTCCGTCGCGCTCGACCTGAAGGACCCGCGCGGGCTGGACGTGGTGCGCCGTCTGGTGGCGGACGCGGACGTGTTCGTGCAGAACCTCGCGCAGGGCGCGGCCGCCCGGCTCGGCCTGGACGCGGCCACGCTGTGCGCGGCGCACCCGCGCCTGGTCGCCGTGGACATCTCGGGGTACGGGCCGTCGGGGCCGTACGCGGACAAGCGCGCGTACGACATGCTCGTGCAGTGCGAGGCGGGGCTGGTCTCCGTGACGGGCACGGCCGGGCAGCCGGTGAAGGCCGGCATCCCGGCGGCCGACATCGCGGCGGCCATGTACGCGTTCTCCGGGGTGCTCGCGGCGCTGGTGCGGCGCGGCACCACGGGGCGCGGCGGGCCGGTGGAGGTGTCCATGCTGGACGCGCTGGCGGAGTGGATGGGGCATCCGCTGCACCATGCGATGCACGGGGGAACTCCCCCGGCGCGCACCGGTCTCGCGCACGCCGTCATCGCCCCGTACGACGCCTATCCGACGGCGGACGGCGGGCGGGTGCTGCTGTCGGTGCAGAACGACCGGGAGTGGCGCAGGCTCGCCGGACAGGTGCTGGGGCGGCCGGGGCTGGCGGACGATCCGGCGTACGCGACGAACGCGGCCCGGGTCGCGCACCGGGACCGTACCGACGCGCTGGTCGGCGGGGCGCTGGCGGCGCTCACGGCGCGGGAGGCGGTGGCGCGTCTGGAGGCGGCCGGGATCGCCTGCGCGCTGCTGCGGGACGTGACAGAGCTGGCGGAGCATCCGCAGCTCGCGGCGCGGGACCGGTGGCGGGAAGTGGGGTCGCCGGTCGGACCGCTGAGAGCGCTGCTGCCGCCGATCACGCTGCCGGGCGGTGAGGCGGTGACGATGGGACCCGTCCCCGCGCTCGGGGAACACACCGGGGCGGTGCTGCGTGCCGTGGGGATGACGGACGATGAGATCGCAGCACTGCGGCGGGACGGTGTGTCCGCCTGAGCGCGGGTCGGGCTCCTGCTCGGGTTCGGCCGCCTGTCAGCGACCGGGGCCGCCGGTCAGCGGCCGCCGAACAGGGAACGGCGCAGCCGGCGCAGCGGTGCGAAGAGCGAGACCCGCCTCACCCGTGCACCCCTGCCGGTGCGGTCGTGCGCGGTGTCACGCGAGGTGAGCTCACGCATCAGGGACGTCGCCTCGGCCGCCTCGCGCTGCGGGACGGCAGGACCGCCCAGCACCGAGAGATGTCGGTCGAGGCGCGAACTGGTCGCGCTGCTCCCGCACGTGATCGCAGGGACTCGCGCCCTGCCACGCACCGTTATCTGTTCCATGTCACTCCCCACCCGTACGAGGGCACCCGGCCCGGGCAGGTTAACCCTATCGTTCCCTCATGGCACTCGTGTATCCCGATGGCGGGATTCCACTCCCCTGTACGGGTGTTGACGGTTACTCTCCGAATCCAAGTGATTCCAGGGCGAGTTGGACAACCGGTGCGGTGGTGGGCTGCGGGGAGCCGCCCGACGGCTCGACGGTGACAGCCAGTGACGTCGCGTCCGGATTCAATCCCGTGGCGATCAAGGGCGTGTCGCCGTCCAGAAGGCCCAGGGAGCGCGGTTTCCCCTCCGGTCGCATGAGCCACAGCTGGTGGACCCTGTCGTCCGCCGGGGAGCCGAGACCGGCCCCGGTGACCACGGCGGCGCGCTGCGAGGCGGACGCGACGACCCCGAGCCCCCGGCCCTTCGCGTCCCGGCCGGTGACCGCGCGGGCGTCCGGCGCCGCCAGGACGTGGGTTATCTCACGTGCCTGCGCCCGCTCCTGGTCCAGCCGGTCCTGGGTACGGGACGCCTGGACGCCGAAGAGCGCGGCCACGACGAGGGCGGCAGCGGCCGTGGTGGAGGCGAGCGGGATCAGGAAGGGCGAGAAGGACGAGCGGCGGGCCCGCGACGGCGGGCGCTCCGCACGCGCCCGTTCCCGCGGTTCCGCGGCGGGGGCCGGGTCCTGCGGGGTGTTCCGGACGGCCGTCAGGACCCGGTCGCGCAGTGCGGCGGGGGCCGGGGCGGCCGTGGACCAGGCGAGGCGGACCGCGTCCTCGCGCAGGGCGCGCACCTCGGCGGCGCAGTCCTCGCAGCGCCCGAGGTGCTTCTCGAACCGTTTGTGCTCCTTGGGCTCCAGGGCGTCGAGCGCGTAGGGAGCGGCCAGCGAGTGCAGTTCGCCGCGGCGGAAGATGCTGGTCATGCGACACCTCCCAGGCAGTTGCGCAGCCGCGTGAGCCCGTCCCGCATGCGCGTCTTCACGGTGCCGAGCGGCAGGGAGAGCCGTTCGGCCACTTCACGGTAGGTGTAGCCGTCGTAGTAGGCGAGGGTGACCGACTGGCGCTGCAGGGCGGTGAGCCGGTCCAGGCAGCGGCGCACCCACTCCCGTTCGAGGCCGGCCTCGACCTCCTCGGCGACGTGGTCGAAGGCGGGGCCGTTCGCCCGCCGGGCCATGCGCAGTTCGCGCTCCCCGGCGGCGCGGGCGCTGCGCACCCGGTCGACCGCCCTGCGGTGCGCGAGGGTCAGCACCCAGGCGAGCGCGGTACCGCGGCCGGGGTCGTAGCGCGCGGCGGAGCGCCAGAGTTCGAGGAGCACCTCCTGCGCCACCTCCTCCGACTGGGCCGGGTCCCGCACGACCCGGCGCACCAGCCCGAAGACCGGCCCGGACACCAGGGCGTACAGATCCTCGAAGGCCTTCTGGTCACCTCCGGCCACGAGCACCAGAAGTTCGTCCGCCTCCACCCGTTCCCCCTCCTCCGGCCTTGAACGGCCCGACCCGTCCTCACGTATTCGGCGCAGGAACGCCGTCGGATGGGGTTACGGATCAACTCCCTGAAAACGCGGGTGGATTCAGAACCAATCCTTTCTTCCTCCGGCTCCGAATGGCGTGCATCAGGCAACACCGACCGACGCGGTACGAGCGCGGGGGCGGACCACTTGAGGGGTCCCTCCCGCCCGGTTCACCGCCGGACACAGCTTTGGGACAGAGGACGGACGGCATGACACCTTTCACCAGTGGGTCCGTGGGACGCAGGAGCATCGCGGCCCTCGTCTGCGGTGCGCTGGCCACCGGCGGGCTCGCGGCCGTCGGTGCGACCGCGCTCGCACCGGGGAGCGCGAGCGCCTCAAGTCACCGGGAGGCTCCGCTCATCTCGGGACAGCCGCAGTACGACAACACGGACGTGTACGCGTTCGCGAGCCCCGACAAGCCGGACACGACGACCATCGTCGCGAACTGGATCCCCTTCGAGGAGCCGGCCGGCGGGCCGAACTTCTTCCCGTTCGCCGAGGACGCGCAGTACGACCTGCACATCGACAACAACGGTGACGCGCAGGGCGAGCTGGTCTTCCGGTACACCTTCAGGACGCACACGAAGAACGACAAGACCTTCCTGTACAACACCGGACCGGTCGAGAGCCTCGACGACCCGGACCTCAACATCACGCAGACCTACGACATAGACCTGCTGCAGCTGAAGGACCAGCAGCTGGTCAAGCGCACGAAGGTCGCCGACGACGTGCCGGTGGCGCCGTCGAACGTCGGCAAGGCGTCCATGCCGGACTACGCCAAGCTGCGCGACCAGGCGATCCACGAACTGCCGGGCGGGGCGACGACGTTCGCCGGCCAGGCCGACGACCCGTTCTTCCTGGACCTGCGGGTCTTCGACCTGCTGTACGGCGGGAACCTGTCCGAGGTCGGCAACGACACCCTGAAGGGCTACAACGTCAACACGGTCGCCCTCCAGGTGCCGAACGACATGATCCAGGAGTCGGCCGAGCAGCCGATCGTGGGCATCTGGTCGACGACGCAGCGCAAGAACGCCTCCGGCCACTTCCGCCAGGTCTCGCGCCTGGGCATGCCGCTGGTGAACGAGGTCGTCAACCCGATCAAGGACAAGGACAAGTTCAACGCGTCCGCGCCCTGGAACGACGGCGACTTCCTGAAGAACGTCACCAACCCCGAGCTGCCGAAGCTCATCGAGGCGATCTACAAGATCAAGGCGCCCGACGAGCCCCGCAACGACCTGGTCGACGTGTTCCTGAAGGGCGTGAAGGGCCTCAACCAGCCGCCGCACGTGCGTCCTTCGGAGATGCTGCGCCTCAACACCTCGATCAAGCCGTCCGCCGAGGAGAAGCGTCTCGGTGTGCTCGACGGCGACAACGCGGGCTTCCCGAACGGCCGCCGCCTGGGCGACGACGTGCTGGACATCGCGCTGCAGGTCGTCGAGGGCGAGCTGGTCGGCTCCAAGAACGACCTGGGTGACGCGGTCGACAAGAACGACCAGAAGTTCGGTGCGGCGTTCCCGTACGTCGCGCTGCCGACCTCCGGTTCGCGCGGACCGCTGGCCAAGGGCACGACCGGCACCAACGACGTCCGCAACCAGCTCGGTGACGCGCTGCAGCCCGCGGGCGGTGCGACCGGCACCGGCGGGATGGACGACACCACGCTGATCGCCGTCTCGGCGGCCTCCGGCGCGGCCGGGTTCCTGCTCGTCGGTACGGCCCTGCTGTGGTGGCGCGGCCGGCGCCGGGCCTACTGACCCGCGCCCCTGAACCGGCGCGGTCCGTGCGCGTCCGTCCCCCACGGCACACGGACCGCGCCCTGCACGCCCCGCACCCCTTTCCCACCTGGTGACCGAGGAGAGCGCAATGCCCGCGCAGAGCAACGACGACGCGCCAAAGACCCCGGACCCGCCGGACAGGACCGACACGGCCGGGCCGACGGCGGCGACCGCGGACGTGGTCGGGACGCCGGGGCCCGGCGGGTCCCGGCCGCCCGTTCCCGCGGGGCGGCCGGGGTCCGGGCGCCGGCGCGCGCTGCAGCTCGCCGCGTGTGCCGTCGCGCTTGCCGTCGCCATGACCGCGGGGGCGGTCGTGCTGGGGAGCAGGGACGGCGGCGGTACGTCCACGGTGGCGTCCGCGCCCGGGCTCGCGCCCGAGCTGCTGGCGAGCGGCAGTCTGGCCGCGGGCATCTCCGCGCTGCAGTCCCACCTGAAGGCGCAGCCCAAGGACGCCGGCGGATGGGCCACCCTGGGCGTCGCCTACGTCGAGCAGGCCCGCACCGACGGCGACCCGTCCCGCTACCCGCAGGCCCAGCGCGCACTGGAGCGTTCGCTGGAGCTGAGCCCCGGCAACGATCCGGCGCTGGCCGGACGGGCGGCGCTGGCCGCGGCCCGCCACCGCTTCCCCGAGGCCCTGGAGTACGCGCGGAAGGCGCTGGCGGAGAACGCGTTCAACGAGCGTGCCCTGTCCGTCCGCGTGGACGCCCTGGTCGAACTGGGGCGCTACGACGAGGCGTCGGAGGCCGTCGACGAGGCCGACTCCCGCCGCCCGGGCGTCCCGGTCTTCACCCGGTACGCCTACGTGCACGAGCTGCGCGGCGACGTCCGGACCGCCCGCCGCGTACTGGAGCAGGCGCTGGCCGGCGCCACCGCGCCCGGGGACGTCGCGTACGTGGCGTCGTCGCTGGGCCAGCTCTCCTGGCGCGAGGGCGCGTACGGGAAGGCGCTCGCCTACTACGAGCGGGCGCTGCGGGCGGACGGCGCCTACCTGCCCGCCTTGGAGGGCCGGGCCAGGGCGCAGGCGGCCGGCGGCGACCGCGCGGCCGCGATCCGCGGGATGGAGGAGGTCGTGGCCCGCTTCCCGCTGCCCGGCCCGCTGGTCGTGCTGGGCGAGCTGTACGAGGCGCGCGGCGAGGAGGGTGACCCGGCGAAGGCACGCGCCCAGTACGCGCTGGTCGACGCCTGGACGGCGCTGGCCCGTACGAACGGCGTCAACCCCGACCTGGACACCGCGCTGGCCGCGGCCGACCACGGCGACCGCGGGGCCGCGCTGCGCGCCGCGCGGGCCGAGTGGGAGCGCCGCCGGACCGTGCACACCGCGGACGCGCTGGCCTGGGCCCTGCACGTCGACGGGCGGGACGACGAAGCCCTGCGGTACGCCCGGCGCGCCACCGCCACCGGTTACCGCGACGCGACGTTCCTCTACCACCGCGGCATGATCGAGCACGCCACGGGCCACGCGAAGGAGGCCCGCGCGAGCCTGTCGGCGGCGTTGGAGCTCAACCCCGGCTTCTCGCCGACCGGTTCGGCGCTGGCGCGCAAGACCCTGAAAGCCCTGGGCGGTGCCCGGTGAACGCCCTCGCCCTGCGCCGGCGCGCCGCCGGCTCCTGCCTGGCCGTCCTGCTGGCCGCCTGCGCACTGGTGCTGGTCCCCTCCGGGACGGCCGCGGCGCATCCGCTCGGCAACTTCACCGTCAACCGGTACGACGGGCTCGTCGTCGCTCCCGGAGAGCTGCGGATCCACCACGTGGAGGACCTGGCGGAGATCCCGGCGACCCAGGCCCGGCCGGACATCGACCGGATGGGCAGGGCAGGTTGGGCTCGGGAGCGGTGCGCGACGGCCGCCGGGAAGAGCCGGGTGACCGTGGGCGGGGAGACCGTCGCACCGACCCCCGGCAGGAGCCTGGCCCGGGTGCGGCCGGGCCAGGCCGGCCTCGACACCCTGCGGCTGGAGTGCCGCTGGACGGTTCCGCTGCCGGACGGGAGCCTGTCGCTGCGCTTCCGGGCCTCCGTGGACGACGGGCCCGGCTGGCGCGAGGTCACGGCCCGCGGCGACCGGACGACGCTCACCGCCTCGGACGTACCGGAGAAATCCCTTTCCGCCGAACTCACCAAGTATCCTGCCGAGTTGCTGTCGTCACCGGCGGACACCGCGAGCGCCTCGCTGCGGGTGCGCCCCGGTGGCCCCGCACTCGCCGAGGAGGACGCCGGCGCGCCCGCCTCGTCCGTACTGCCGCGCGGCGCCGACCGGTTCACCCGCGCGCTGGACGACCTGGTGTCCCGCCAGGACCTGACCTTCGGCTTCGCCCTGCTGGCCCTGGCCCTCGCGGTCCTGCTCGGCGCCCTGCACGCGCTCGCGCCGGGGCACGGCAAGACGCTGATGGCCGCGACGGCCGCGGCCCGCGGCGGCCGGGCGGGCCTGCGCGACGTCCTGCCCCTGGCGGCGTCGGTGACCATCACCCACACCGTCGGGGTGGCGGCGCTGGGCCTCCTGGTCGCGGCGGGCTCGGCGGCGGCGCCGTCCGTGGTGACGTGGCTGGGCGTCGCGAGCGGCGTCCTCGTGACGGCGGCGGGCCTCACCCTCGCCCGACGGGCCTGGCGGAACCGGAAGCCGGTCCACAACCACCATCACGACCACCCGCACCCGCACGACGGCGACGATCACGACCACAGCCACCCGCACGACCACCACCACGCCCACGAGCACGACCACCACCACGTGCACACCGACGCGCCCGAACGCCCCCTCGCGCTCGCGCGTTCCTCCACCGGCGGTGCGGCCCTGCTGGAAGCACCCGCACCCACACCCACGGCGGCTCCACCCACACCCACGAGATCGCGCCGACGGTACGCGGCACGATCCTCCTCGGCTTCGCCGGCGGCCTGGTGCCGAGCCCCTCAGCCGTCGTCGTCCTGGTGGGCGCCGCCGCGCTCGGCAAGGCCTGGTTCGGGCTGCTGCTCGTCCTCGCCTTCGGCATCGGGCTCGCCCTGACGCTGACGGCGGCCGGGGTCGCCGTCGTCAGGCTGGGCGGCGGGGTGAGCCACGTGCTCGCCTCCCGCTCGCGCTGGGCCGGCAGCGCGCCGGTCGCGCTGGCGCGCAGGACCGTACCGCTGGCGTCCGCGCTCGTCGTCGTGGCCCTGGGGCTCGTGCTGGTATTCAAGGGGGCGGCAACCGCGCTCGGTTGAGTTACTTTTGTTCAGGATCGTGCGGATGCGAATGGGGGACACCCGTGTCCGAGGAACCGGGCAGTGAACGCGTGATCGCGGGCCGCTACCGCCTGCTCTCCCCGCTCGGCGAGGGCGGGATGGGGACGGTGTGGCGGGCCCGCGACGAGGTGCTGCACCGCGAGGTCGCCGTCAAGGAGGTGCGGGCCCCGGGCGGGCTGCCGGGCCCGGACGTCGAGCGGATGTACGCGCGGCTGGAGCGGGAGGCGTGGGCGGCGGCCCGGATCTCCCACCGCAACGTGGTCACGGTCTACGACGTGGCCATGGAGGACGGCCGGCCGTGGATCGTGATGGAGCTGGTCCGCGGGATCGCGCTGTCCGACCTGCTGGACGCCGAGGGCCCGCTGGCCCCGCAGCGCGCCGCCCGCATCGGCGCGGAGGTGCTGGCCGCGCTGCGGGCCGCGCACGGGGCGGGCGTGCTGCACCGGGACGTGAAGCCCGGCAACGTCCTGATGTCGAACGACGGCCGGGTGGTGCTCACCGACTTCGGCATCGCGACGGTGGAGGGCACTTCGGCGCTCACGATGACCGGCGAGGTGATCGGCTCGCCGGAGTTCCTCGCCCCGGAGCGGGCGCTCGGCCGGACGCCGGGGCCCGAGTCCGACCTGTGGTCGCTGGGCGTGCTCCTCTACGCGGCCGTCGAGGGCAACTCGCCGTTCCGGCAGGACACCCCGCTCAGCACGCTGCGCGCGGTCGTCGACGAGGAACTGCCCGCTCCGCGGCGGGCGGGTCCGCTCACCCCGGTCGTCGAGGGCCTGTTGCGCAAGGACCCGGCGGAGCGGATGCCGGCCGAGGAGGCCGAGCAGGACCTGCGCCTGGTGGCCGCGGGGGGCACTCCCCGTACGGGCACCGCGCCCTACACGCCGACGGTCGCGGCGGCGTTCCCCGTGCCGGACGCCACCGCGACGGCCCCGGTGACCGGGTACACGCCCTCCGACGGCGCCCCGCCGCAGGGGCCGACCGCCACGACGGCGGCCACTGGGCCGGCCCGTCCGCGGCGCGCCGTGATCGTGATGATCGCGGGGCTCGCCGCGCTCGCCCTCGCGATCGCGGGCCTGACCTACGCGCTGGTGAACCGCGACGGCGGGGGCAACGGGACCGAGGGCTCCAACGGCGGGACGACCGGCGGCGGTTCGAGCGGGGGCGGCGGCACCGGCGACGGCGGGGGCGACACGGGCGGCACCGGCGGCGGCTCGACGACGGGGGGTTCCGGCACGGGCGGCACGGACGGCTCGGGTGACACGAACGGCTCGGGCGGCGGCGGTTCGACGACCGGCGGCGGGGGGACGACACCCGCGCCCACCCAGTCGGTGAAGGTGACGGTCTCGGGCTCGCACACCGACTACAAGGGCCCCTGCCCGCCCCCGGACTCGGGGGCTCCGGCCTTCACGGCGACCTTCACCGTGGGCGTCGTGCCGGCGGACGTGGAGTACCGCTGGGTGACGGAGACGGGCGAGGTGTCCGATCCGGGCTGGAAGACGCTCTCGTTCCCCGCGGGCGGTGGGAGGACCGGGCAGAACAAGGTCGTCGTGACGACGTACGACACGTCGGGGACGTACGAGAACAGCATCGGTGTCGAGGTGCGCGGTCCGGTGCGGGCGGAGTCGAACTCGGTGCCCTTCTCGGTCACCTGCGAGACGGAGGCCCCGACGGGCGGGACCTCCGGCTCCGGATCTCCTCGGGCGCTGGCTCCGGACGGAGCGGTGGGGCCGCGGCGCTGAGCGCGCGGCGGGGGTGGGG
>NZ_VDFC01000046.1:187142-219616 GCF_008369065.1 Streptomyces apricus
GATCAGGCCACGGAGTCGAGGACGGGGAGGTAGCCGCCGGACTGGCCGGCCGCGGTCGGGTGGTAGGACTCGCCGATGTTCAGCCAGTTGACGCTGTGCAGCCAGGCGCTGCCGGAGCAGATCTCGTGGCCGGTGAAGGTGGGGCGTACGTCGCCGAACGTGAAGCCGTGGTCGGCGGCCCGCTTGGCGATGGCGCTGTTCAGATGGTCGGCGGCGCCGTTGATGGCGGCGCGTTCCGTCTCGGAGAGACCGGCCAGGCAGCTGCCGCTGAGCTTGTAGAACCGGGGGTAGCCGAGGACGACGACGTGGGCCGACGGGGCCCTGTCGCCGATCGCGGAGTAGACCGCGTCGAGCCGGCCGGGCAGCGTCGAGTCGACGTACGCCTTCGCGGTGTTGACGCGGGCCACGCAGGCGCTGTCGGACTGCAGGACGCAGGTCGTCATGACGTCGGCGAAGCCGGCGTCGTTGCCGCCGACGGAGATCGAGACGAGGCCGGTGCCGGAGCCGAGCGGGCTCAGCTGATTGGCCAGGACATCACTCGTACGGGCGCCCGAGCAGGCGGTGAAGCTGAACGAGGAGGGGGAGTTGGCGGCCGCCCAGAGGTAGGGGTAGGCCTTCGTGCTGCGCTTGCAGTCGCCGCTGGAGCCGATGTAGCTGCCGGCGCCGACACCGGAGGAGTAGGAGTCGCCGAGGGCCACATAGCCCGTGGCGGCGGCCTGCCCGGACGCCTGGGCCGCCGTCGCCCCGGTGAGGGCGAGCGCGGCGGCGACGACGAACGAGGTCACGTATGCCGTAAGTCGGGAACGTCTCATGGAACCTCCCTATAGCAGGATCTCTGCTGTGACTTTGGTACCAGCTACGCGTGTTGCCTGGTAGTGCTCATGCCAAGACTTTTCCGCACCGGACGGGATGTTCCCAAGAGGGTTCACCACGCGTTCAATTGCGTGCTCATGACAGACATGTGACATACCCTCGAATCTCTTGAGCTACGCCCGTAGACCGACCACGCTGAGGGACGTCCGGTAGCGGAACGCGACGCTTCCGGTTGTGCGCGCCCCCTGGGTGCGCACCCCCCACAGACGTGCGCCCGACCCGGGGCGCGCGCCGCCTATGAGGAGGACTCCCTCGTAATGGCACAGCTGCGTAGCAAGAAGATCCGGCTCGCCGCGACCACTTCCGTGGTCGCCGCCGCCCTGCTCGGCGCCGTCACCGCGCTCCCCGCCCAGGCCGCCCCGGCCGAGGGCCGGGTCCTGGCGGCGGATTCCCCCACCGCCGTCAAGGACAGCTACATCGTCACGCTCAAGAAGGGCGCGGGCTTCAAGGCCTCGTCCGCCGAGGGCAAGAGCCTGATCAAGGGGTACGGCGGCACCGTCGAGAAGACGTTCGGCGCCGCGCTGAACGGCTGGTCGGCGAACCTGTCGGCCGCGGAGGCCCGCAGACTAGCCGCCGACCCCTCGGTGGCCGCGGTCGAGCAGAACCAGACGGTGCGGGCGAGCGACACCACCCAGTCCAACGCCCCCTGGGGACTGGACCGTTCCGACCAGACGTCGCTGCCACTCTCCGGCACGTACACCTACCCGGACTCGGCGGGCGGCGGCGTGACGGCGTACGTCATCGACACCGGCGTGCGCATCACGCACTCCCAGATCAGCGGCCGGGCCAGCTACGGCTACGACGCCGTGGACGGCGACACCGTCGCCTCGGACGGCAACGGCCACGGCACGCACGTCGCGACGACCATCGCGGGCTCGACCTACGGCATCGCCAAGAAGGCGAAGATCGTGGCGGTCCGCGTGCTCGACAACTCCGGCTCCGGCACCACCGCGGGCGTCATCGCCGGCATCAACTGGGTGACCGCCAACCACAGCGGCCCCTCGGTCGCCAACCTGTCGCTGGGCGGCGGCGCGTCCACCACGCTGGACAACGCGGTGGCCAACTCCATCGCGAGCGGGGTCACCTACGCGGTCGCGGCGGGCAACAGCAGCGCCAACGCCTCCTCGTACTCGCCGGCCCGCGTCGCGGCGGCGATCACCGTCGGCGCGACCACCAGCACGGACGCCAAGGCCAGCTACTCGAACTACGGCTCGGTCCTGGACATCTTCGCGCCGGGCTCCTCGATCACGGCGGGCTGGTACACCAGCGACACCGCGACGAACACGATCTCCGGCACGTCGATGGCCACGCCGCACGTCGCGGGCGCGGCCGCGGTGTACCTGGCTGGCCACACCTCGGCCACCCCGGCCCAGGTCGCCACGGCCCTGACGAACGGCGCCACCACGGGCAAGGTCACCTCACCGGGCACGGGCTCCCCCAACCGCCTCCTGAAGATAGTCCCGTAACCACCCGCCCCACCGCCGCCCGCACCCTCCACGGGGGTGCGGGCGGTCCCGTCGGACCCACTGCCGTACACCCGTCCCCCGCCTCCCGCCGGGAAATCGCCAACCCCCCGTGGACACCTTGACTGCCCGCGGACGGCTGCGCGACATTGAAGCCCGGCARCCGGCGCTTCAGGGGGCAAAGTCGCCAATGCAGACGATAGGCACCAACACATCCTCGTCAGACCCGTCCGCACCGCGCGACGGCGAGCGGCCACCGCAGGATCCGGGGAGGGACCTGTCACCGCTGCTCGCGGGCGCGGCCACCGCGATCGCGGGCACCGGCGCCGTGCTCGCGCTGGCCGACGCGGACTCCCCGCTGCGCGCGCCGCTCACCCTCTTCTTCCTGCTGGCCGCCCCGGCGGCCGCCACGGGAGCCGCCCTGCGGACCCTGGAACCGTTCGGCCGCCTCGTGGCGTCCCTGTCGGCAGCGGTAGTCGTCAATCTCCTGGTCGCCCAGGGCATGCTCGCCGCACACCGGTGGTCGGTCCCGGGCGGGATCGCGGCCGTGGCCGCGGTCAGTTCCCTCATTCTCCTGCTGGCCCTGGTACGGCGCCCGCACGGCCGTACGGCGAGAAGACGGGTCCCCTGACGTGGACATCAGCGTGTACCGTCCCGGCGAACTGACCTCCGCCGACCGGTCGGCCTGGACGGGCTTCCAGTCCAAGGCCCACCTGCACGGCTCCCCCGGGCTCGCGAACCCCTTCCTGTCACCTGAGTTCGCCCTCGCGGTGGGCCGCTGCCGCCGCGGCGTACGGATCGCCGTCGTCCGGGAGGGCGGTGAGCCGGCGGCGTTCTTCCCGTTCCAGACGACCGCCGCCGGCGTCGGCAGAGCCGTCGGCCTGGGCGTCTCGGACTGCCAGGGCCTGGTCCACCGGCCCGGCTTCACCTGGGACGCGCGTGAACTGCTGCGGGCCTGCGGGCTCGCCGTGTGGGAGTTCGACCATCTGGCCGAGGGCCAGCAGCCGTTCGAGGCGACGGCCTCCGGCACCTTCCCGTCCCCGGTCATCGACGTCGACCGCGGCTACGAGGCGTACCTGGCCCAACTGCGGGCGCAGAGCCCGAAGTTCACCAGGAGCACGCTCGCCAAGGAGCGCAAGCTGCACCGCGAGCACCCGGACGTGCGGTACGTGCACGACGAGCGCGACCCCGAGGTGCTGCGCACGCTGATGCGGTGGAAGTCGGCGCAGTACCGCAGGACCGGCCGCAGCGACCGGTTCGCGCACGAGTGGATCACCCGGCTGACGCACCAGCTCTTCCACAGCCGCTCCGAGCCCTTCGCCGGGCTCCTGTCGGTGCTCTACGCGGACGGCAGGCCGGTCGCCGCGCACTTCGGACTGCGCTCCGAGCGCGTGCTGGCGTGCTGGTTCCCCGCGTACGACCCGGCGTTCTCGAAGTACTCCCCGGGCCTGGTCCTGCACCTGCGCATGGCCGAGGCGGCCGCCGCCGACGGCATCGCACACCTGGACCTGGGCCGGGGTCAGAAGGATTACAAGGACTCCCTGAAGACGCGGGACCTCACCGTGTCCGAGGGGCTGGTTGCGCGCCGCCATCCCGTGGCGCTCGGGCACCGGGCGCGCCGCGCCCCCGTCCGGGCGCTGCGGAACACGGTGCTGTCCCGGCCGGCGCTGTTCGAGCCGGCCGACAAAATACTCAAGCGGATGGGAAAAATCCGTTCGAGCCGACAGGTAACAGCCAAAACAACAAAAACGTGAGGTCTCGTTCCAGGCCTTGCCATAGCGTCTCAATCATCAATACCGTCATACATTCACCCGCATCGGTCCATCAGTGCACATGCGATCTAGGGGAGGGCTCAAGATCGCGACGACGGTCCGGCGCGGGGCGCGGCAGGGGGGGTGCCGTGCTCGGTGTCCGCGAGGCCGCCGAGTCGTGCCGCGCGGCCGGCCTGGACAGCCGGCAGTTCTGCCAGCTCACCCGGCGTGCACGGAGAGTGATTCCGTCATGCCGTGAGTGAGAAACCCCCCTTTCGAACCGGACACATGCCGGACCGCCCGGGGGCGGGCGGTCCACCGGACGAGAGGGACCAGACTCATGACTTCCGTTCTGCGCCCGGCGGTTTCGGGCCAAGACCAGTTCACCGCGGGCTCGTACCGCCCGATATCGACCCACCTGGCCATCGCGCCACCGGTGAGCGTCGTGATCCCCGCCATGAACGAGGCGGAGAATCTCCCGTACGTCTTCAAGACACTGCCGCAGTGGATCCACGAAGTGGTCCTCGTCGACGGCAACTCCACCGACGACACCGTGAAGGTGGCCCGCGAGCTGTGGCCCGGGGTCAAGGTCGTCGAACAGCGCGGCAAGGGCAAGGGGGATGCCCTGATCACCGGTTTCGAGGCGTGCACCGGCGACATCATCGTGATGGTCGACGCGGACGGCTCGGCCGACGGCCACGAGATCGTCAGCTACGTCTCCGCGCTGGTCTCGGGCGCGGACTTCGCCAAGGGGTCGCGGTTCGCCAACGGCGGCGGCACCGACGACATGACGCCGGTCCGCAAGCTCGGCAACTGGGCCCTGTGCACCGTGGTCAACCGCAAGTTCGGCGCGCGCTACACCGATCTCTGCTACGGATACAACGCTTTCTGGCGGCACTGCCTGGACCGGATCGACCTCGACTGCACGGGTTTCGAGGTGGAGACCCTGATGAACATCCGGGTGGTCAAGGCGGGCCTGAAGGTCCAGGAGATACCGAGCCACGAGTACCTGCGGATCCACGGCGCGAGCAATCTGCGGGCCGTGCGGGACGGGCTGCGGGTGCTCAAGGTGATCCTCAAGGAGCGCTCCAACCGGCGTTCGCTGCGCCGCCGTCCGCGCGCCGCGGAGATCGGCTCCGGTACGGGAGAGGCGTCTTGAGCACTCCGGACATCTCCGTGGTGATCTGCGTCTACACCGAGGACCGCTGGGAGGACATCCTCGCGGCGGTCGCCTCGGTGCGGGCGCAGTCCCGGCCCGCCCTGGAGACACTCCTGCTCGTGGACCACAACCCGACGCTCCTGGACCGGCTCGCGAAGGAGTTCGGGGAGACGGACGGGGTGCGGGTGCTCGCCAACGCGGGCCCCCGCGGTCTGTCGGCCGGCCGCAACACCGGCATCGCCGCCTCCCGCGGCGACGTCGTCGCCTTCCTCGACGACGACGCGGTGGCCGAGCGCGACTGGCTGCTGCACTTCGCCGAGGGGTACGCGGACCCGCGGGTGCTGGCCGTCGGCGGCCGGACGGTGCCGGTCTGGGCGTCCGGCCGCCGGCCCGCCTGGTTCCCGGCGGAGTTCGACTGGGTGGTGGGCTGCACCTACCGGGGCCTGCCGGCCGGCCGGGTCCGGGTGCGCAACGTGCTCGGCGGCAACGCCTCGTTCCGCCGTACCGCCTTCGAGGCGGCGGGCGGTTTCGCCACCGGCATCGGACGCGACGGGGACCGGCGCCCGCTGGGCTGCGAGGAGACGGAGCTGTGCATCCGGCTCGCCCGCGCCCGGCCGGACGCGGTGCTGCTGATCGACGACCGGGCGGTGATCCACCACCGGGTGCCCGAGGCCCGCGAGCACTTCGCGTACTTCCGCGCCCGTACCTACGCCGAAGGCCTGTCCAAAGCCCTGGTCGCCCGGAGCGTCGGGGCGGGCAAGGGGCTGGAGTCGGAGCGCCGCTACACCACCCGGGTGCTGCCCGCCGGGGTCGCGCGCGGGCTGCGCGACGCCCTGCTCGGCCGCCCCGGCGGTGCGGGCCGGGCCGGCGCCATCGTCGCCGGGGTGGMGACGGCGGCGGGCGGGTACGTGATCGGGAGCGTCCGGGCCCGCCGGGGCGGGGCCCGGTTCCCGGTCGAGCGGATCGAGGGGGCCCTCCCGTGAGCGGGCGGCGCGGACCGCGCGAGCCGGGCGTGCCGATCCTCATGTACCACGCGGTGTCCGCGGCCCCGAACGACGCCACCCGCGCCCTGTCCGTGACGCCCGAGGCGTTCGGCGAGCAGATGGCGCTCCTCGGCGACCTCGGTTTCACCCCGGTCGCCACGGCGGACCTGGGGTGGAGCTGGCGCACCGCGCGGGCGCTGCCCCGGCGGCCGGTGCTGATCACCTTCGACGACGGCTACGAGGGCGTGCACCGGCACGCCCTGCCGGTGCTCGCCGAGCACGGCTTCGCGGCCACGCTGTTCGTGTCGACCGGCTGGCTGCGCGGGGAGCACGACACCGGCGGCGGCCTCGCCGAGATGCTCGACTGGGACCAGGTGCGCCGGCTCGCCGCGGCGGGCGTGGAGATCGGCGGCCACAGCCACACGCATCCGCAGCTGGACCAGCTGGACGACGAGGCGCTGCGGTGGGAGCTGCTGCGGTGCCGGGAGATCATCGACGGCGAACTGGGCGCGCCCCCGGTGTCGTTCGCGTACCCGTACGGCTACTCCAGCCGGCGGGTGCGCGGCGCCGTACGCGAGGCGGGGTTCGCCCAGTCGCTCGCGGTGGGCAACGCGCTGGCCCGCCGCCGCCAGGGACCGTACGCGCTGCGGCGGGTCACCGTGCGCCGCAGCACCGGGATCGAGGAGTTCGGGCGGCTCGTCGAGGGCCGCGCGATCACCCGTACCTTCGCCAGGGACCGTGCCCTCACCAAGGGGTACGCCATGGTCCGCAGAGCACGACAGGTTCGCCGGAAGGCCATCCGTTCCCGTGTCTGACACGACCACGGCCGAAGCCGCCACCCCCACGCCGGAACCGCCCCGCGGCTCCGGGCGCCGCTTCCGTCTGCCCCGCCCGGGCCGGGCGGCCGGCGGCAGTCCGCTGTTCCGCAACGCCTACGCCCTGATGCTGAACACCGGCATCTCGGCCGTCCTCGGGCTGGGCTTCTGGCTGGCCGCCGCCCGCTACTACTCCGAGTCGGCCGTCGGGCAGGGCTCCGCGGCGATCGCCGCGATGAAGCTCCTCGCGGGCCTGACCGCGGTGACGCTGACCGGGGCCCTGGCCCGGTTCATCCCGGTGGCCGGCCGGGGCACCGGGCGCCTCATCCTGCGTACCTACGCGGGCAGTTCGGTGGTCGTGGCGCTGGCCGCGGGCGTCTTCCTGCTCACGCTGGGGCTGTGGGGGTCCTCGTACCGGTTCCTGCACGACCCGCTCGTCGGCCTGTGCTTCGTGCTGTCCGTGGTCGCCTGGTCGGTGCTGACCCTCCAGGACGGGGTGCTGACCGGGCTGCGCAGCGCGCTGTGGGTGCCGGTCGGCAACACCGTGTTCTCGGCGGTGAAGCTGGCGCTGCTGGTCGCGTTCGCCACGGCGGTCCCGGCCATGGGCGTCTTCGTGTCGTGGGTCGCGGCCATCGCGGTGTCCGTGCTGCCGCTGGGCTGGCTGGTGTTCCGGCGCCTGGTGCCCCGGCACGTGGAGGCGACGGCGGACGGCGCCGAGCCGCCCACGGCGAGGGAGATCGGGCGGTTCCTGGCCGGCGACTACACCGGCTCGCTGTTCTCGCTCGCCGTCGTCTACCTCGTCCCGGTGATCGTCGCCTCCCAGGTGAGCTCCGCCGACAACGCGTACTTCTACATCACCACCACCATCGGCGGCACGGTCAACCTGCTCGCCATCAACATGGGCGCCTCGCTGACCGTCGAGGGCTCGCACGACCCGGCGCGACTGGCCGCGAACACCCGGGCGGCGCTGCGCCGGATGGCGCGGATCATGCTGCCGGTGGCGGGCGTGCTGTTCTTCGGGGCGCCGTGGATCCTCGGCGTGTTCGGCCAGGGGTACGCGGACGCGGCGACGCCGCTGCTGCGCTGGTTCGCGGTCGGGGCGGTGCTGCGGGTCGTCATGGAGACGTACTTCGCGGTGCTGCGCGCCCAGAGCCGCACCGCCGGACTGGCCTGGCTGCAGGGCCTGCTGTGCGTGCTGGTGCTCGGTCTCACGCTCGTCCTGCTGCCGCGCATGGGGCTGACCGGCGCGGGCGTCGCGGAGATCTCCAGCCTGGCGGTGATCGTGCTGCTCGCCGCGCCCAGGCTGTACCGGATCGTCAGGACCGCGCAGCCCGTGAACACACCCGCCGCATCCGACGCGTCCGACGCCGCCCTCGGCACGGCGCCCGACGGCGATCTGGCCGACCTGGGCGCCCGCGAGGCGCCGCGGCCGGAGCGGGCCGGACGCGGTCCCGCCTGGGCGCAGCGGCTCGACACGGACACGCTGGCGCTCGGCGTGCACCTGGACTTCGACCACCTGGAGCGGCGGCCGGACGTGCGGCCCGGTCCCGGGACACCGCCCACCGGGACGCCCGCCGCGGGCCGGCCGGTCCGCTCCCCCGGGCCCCGGCCGGACCACCGGCCCACCTGGGCGCTCAAGGCTCCGCTGCGGCTGCCCGCGCCCCGGCCGGAGGTGGGGCTGCCCGTCGAGGAGCGCGAGCCCGGTTCGGAGACCTCCGTCAGCCCGTCCGAGATCGAGGTGGACGCGCCGTTCGAGTCCCCGCTCGGCGGACCCGCCGAGGAGGCGCGGGACGAGGAGGCCGGGGAAGAGGAGGCACGGGACGGCGCGCGGGACGCGGAGGGCGTACGCGCGGGAGGCGCGGCCGGCGGTTCCGGCCCCCTCGCGGCCGTACGGGAGGCGCCGGGGCCCGGGCCTTCGCGGCCGCCGGAGTCCGGGTGGGAGCGGTGGCGCCCGACCCGGCTCGGGGTGCTGCTCGGCTGCCTGCTGGCGGCGGCGCTCGTCCTGTACTGGGTGCCCGTGTCCGGGCTCGGGGAGCGCGACCTGGACCGGATGGGCGGGCTCGGCCTGGTCTCCGTCCTGCCGACCCCGACGCTGGCCGGGGCCGGACTGCTGGTCCTGGTGTTCGCCTCGCTGCTCTGGCTGGGCCGCGAGCACAAGGCCCTGCTCATGGTCACCCTGCTGGCCACCGTGGTGTCGCTGCACGCGCTGCCCGCGGTGATCGAGACCGAGCCGCGGTTCGCGACGGCCTGGCAGCACCTCGGGTTCATCGACCACATCGACCGCACCGGCAGCGCCGTGCCCGACCTCGACGCGCGCTGGAGCTGGCCGGGCTTCTTCGCGGGCGCCGCGTTCCTGGCCGGGGCGTGCGGGGTCGACGACCTGACCGAGGTCATCCGCTGGTGGCCGACGGCCATGCAACTGCTGTACCTGGCGCCGCTGTTCCTGCTGGTGCGCCATCTGCGCGCGAGCTGGCGGGCCCGGTGGACCGGCATCTGGATCTTCGTGCTGAGCGGCTGGGTCGGCCAGGACTACTTCTCCCCGCAGGGCTTCACCTACCTCCTCTACCTCGTCTTCGTGGCGATCCTGCTGGTGTGGTTCCGGGCGCCGCGGGTGCTGTGGACGACGGTGCGGCCCGGCGAGCTGGAGGTCGAGCCGACCGACCGGCGCCGGCGGGCCGTCCTGCTCATGGTGCTGATCGGGCTGTTCCTGGCGACCGTGCCGGCCCACCAGCTGACGCCGTTCGTGATGCTGGGCGTCCTGACGGTCCTCGTCCTGGTCGGGCGCTGCGAACTGCGCGGCCTGCCCGTCCTGTTCGCCGTCGTGGTCTGCGTGTGGATCGGCTTCCTCGCCGAGCCGTACTGGTCGGGGCACTTCGACGAGCTGTTCGGCGGGGTCGGCGGCGTGGGCGGCAACGTCTCGTCCTCGGTCTCCGGCCGTATCGGCGAGGGCAGTTCGTCCCACAAGCTCGTCCTCTACGCACGCGTGGCCCTGGCCGGCGGCGTGCTGGCGCTGGCCTGCTGGGGCTGGTGGCGGCGGCGCGACCACAAGTACCGCGAGCGCTCGCTGCTCGTCCTCGCGTTCGTCCCGTTCCTCGGCTTCGGCATGCAGTCGTACGGCGGCGAGATGGCGCTGCGCGTCTTCATGTTCGCCCTGCCCGGCGCGGCCCTGCTCGCCGGTCTGGCGCTCTTCCCGCGCACCGGCGTCACCGCGAAGGAGCGGGACCGGGACCGGGTGAGCCTCGCACCGCTGGCCGCGCTGATGGCGGGCCTGGTGCTGATGGGCGGCTTCCTGGTGGCCCGCTGGGGCAACGAGCCGTTCGAGCGGATCAGGCCGGGCGAGGTCGCCGCCATGGAGTACGTGTACGCCCACGACGAGCCGACGGTCCGGCTGCTGTGGCTCAGCGACGACACGGTGAACAACGTGACGCCCGCGATGCCGTGGGGCGCGCGGGACATGGAGAAGGTCGACTACGTGCCGACGCTCGCACCCGCCGACCCCGTGCTGGTGTCGAGCCTGGTCAAGGCGTTGAAGGACGCGGGCCCGAACTCGTACCTGATGGTCAACCGCGGTCAGGTGACGTACCTGCGGCTGGACGTCGGCTACTCCCCGACGTGGGAGCACCGCCTGCTGCGCAACCTGGACGCCCGCGAGGAGCTGCGCAAGGTCTTCGCCAACGACGACGTGACGATGTACGCTCTGCGCGACCGTCCGGACGGCAGGGTCCCGAAGGCCGACCCCGGGCCGGTCGGCCCGCAGATCACCTGGACCCCGTGGTCGGTGACGGGCGCCCTGTCGGCGGTGGCCCTGCTCGTCCTCCTCTCCGCCCGGGAGGTGCTCCGGGTGGCCACCCGCCCGAGCGTCCGCCAACTCCAGTACCTGCAGGGCAGCTTCTGGTTCTCCCTCCCCCTGCTGGCCCTGCTCCTGGCGTCCTTGATCCAGAGGTTCCTGACGATGGCGTGATCCCCTGGAGGAGCGGGGAACGGCTCAGTCCCGGGCCCGGGCGGCCACCCGTTCCTCCAGCAGGGCGGTGCTCATCCGGTCGGCCAGCGCGGCGATCGTGAGGGAGGGGTTGGCGCCGACCGGCCCCGGCATCGCCGCGCCGTCGGCGACGTACAGGCCGGGCAGGCCGTGCACCTGGCCGAAGGCGTCGCACACACCGTCGGCCGGGTGGTGGCTGATCGGGGCGCCGCCGAGGGGGTGCACGGTGACGACACGGCGGAAGAGCCACAGCGGATTGTCCAGGAGACGGGTGTCCAGCTGCTCGGCCAGGTCCCGCATCGTCTCCCGTACCCGGCCGAAATAGGCGGTGCTCGTCTCCGTCGTCCAGGCCACGTCCAGGAGCCCGTCGCGCAGCTTTCCGACGCCGTCCGGCACGTCGCGGCCCATGCCCAGCAGCGGCAGCGTGCCCGCGGACAGCGCGCCGTTGCCGAGCAGGCGGGAGAGTTCGGCGCCGACGCGGTGGTCCGGTGAGCCCCGCAGGACGTTCAGCAGCAGCCGGGCCAGGAACTCGGCGGTGCGGAAGAAGGTTCCGGTCAGGTCGCTCGACTGGACGATCCAGTCGGTGAAACCGGGGTAGCCGCCGTCCTGGACGTAATGGCCCCGTCCCTGCGCACCGCTGCCGTCCGCGCGGTCGCCCACCCGGATCGCGCCGGTGATGACCGGTCCCCGGCTCGCGTCGAGGGCGGGGCCCGTGCCCTTGTGCTCGGGCAGCAGGAAGGTCAGCAGGTCGCCGTTGCCGGACATGCGGGTCCCCAGCGCCCGGCTCAGGCCCGGCAGCCGGTCGCGGTTCGTCAGCAGGAGGTAGGTCGTGCCGTAGGTGCCCGCGGCAAGGATCAGCCGGTCGCAGGTCACCGTGCGCAGCGGCAGTTTCGCGGTGTCGGTGCGGGTGCCGGTGCGGGTGCCGTCCTCGGCGGACGGGCGGTGTTCGACGTAGGTCACCTCGTAGCCGCCCCGCTCGCGGGCGGCGAGGCCGCGCACCTCGCAGCCGGTGCGGATGTCGGCCGGGTGCGGGGCCGCGGCCGCGGCGGCGGAGAGATAGGTGTGGTCCAGGGTGTTCTTCGCGCCGTCGTTGCAGCCGATGTCGCACTCGCCGCACAGCCGGCAGGTGTGCCGCGGCGCCCCGTGCAGATTGGCGTACCCCGGGTCCGCGAGCGGCACCCCGATGGCGGGGCGGGCGCCGGGCCGGGGCGCGAAGCTGACGGCGAGGGGCGGCAGCTGCCAGTCCAGCCCGAGCTTCTCGGCGGCCTTGCGCAGGGCCTGGGTCTTGGCCGTGTCGGCGTACGCGGGCGCGTGCAGCGGATACGGGGTGGCGCCCAGCATCCTCTCCACCACGTCGTAGTGCGGATCGAGGTCCGCGCGCGTCACCGGCCAGGTCTCGTAGCCGCCGCCGGGCAGCGGGTCCTCGTGGACGAACCACTTCTCGTCCTTGCGCAGCAGCACATTGGCGTAGATGAGCGAGCCGCCGCCCAGCCCGCTGGAGACCACGGAGTCGAACCCGCGGAACGACCACACGTCGAACATGCCGTGCAGCCCCGCGCCCGGATCCCAGAAGGCACGGCCCATCTGGCGGGGTGTGCGCGGGAAACTCCCGGGCGGGTACGGACGGCCGCGCTCCAGTACGATCACCCGCCGCCCGGCCTCGGCGAGCCGGAAGGCGGACACGGCACCGCCGAAGCCCGATCCGACGACCACGGCATCGACGTGCTCGGGTGTGCTGGTCCCCGTCATGGCGGAACCCTCCTCCCCTACTGCCCGCCCGCGGCGAGCTGCTTGAGGCCCTCGTCCCGGGTGAGGACGGGCCGGTAGCCGAGTTCGCGGCGCGCCGCGCCGTCGTCGACGGTCATCTCCTGCGCGGAGAGGGCGACGAAGGTGCGGGTCACCGGTGGCTCGCCGCGTATCCGGAGCACCCGCCAGGCGGTCTCCGCGGCGCGTGCCGTGGCGGCCAGCGCCCAGCGGGGCACGGAACGGTCCGGCAGCACGGTGCCCGCGGTCGCGGCCAGCGCGGTCAGGAAGGCCCGGAACTCCACGGGTTCGCCGTCGGTGAGGAAGTACGCCCGGCCGCCCTCGCCCTGCCGCAGGGCGGCCAGGACGCCGGCGCAGGCGTTGGCCGCATGACAGGTCGAGGTGAGGTAGCGGCCGCCGTCGGCCCAGGCGAACCGTCCGCGCCGGGCGGCCTCCACGACCGCCGGCAGCACGGTGGTGTCACCGGGTCCCCACACCAGGCGCGGCCGGACCGCGAGGGCGGTCAGCGCGGGGGAGGCGGCGGCCAGGACCAGGTCCTCGGCGATCCCCTTGGTCCTCGGGTACGCGCCGACCGGCCGGGCGGGCCGGGGACGGGACTCGTCGGCCCGCCGCAGCGGACTGCCGTCGGCCAGCACCGCCTCGGAGCTGATGTGCACGAGCCGGCGCACCCCGGTCTCCCGCGCCGCCCGCACGACGGCCGCGGTGCCCCCCACGTTGACCCGGACGAAGGCGCTCGGCGGACCCCACTGCCCGGTGTGCGCCGCGGCGTGCACCACCGCGTCGCACCCCGCCATGCCCGCGCGCAGCGCCGCCGCGTCGAGGAGGTCCCCGCGCACCGGCTGCGCGCCGCGACCGGTGACCGTGTCCGCGGCGGCCGGGGTGCGCGCCAGCGCGCGCACCGTGTGCCCCTCGGCGGCGAGCGCGCCGAGGAGGTGACCGCCCAGGAAGCCGGAGCCCCCGGTGACGAAGACCTTCACGTCCGGGTCCCCTTCCGGGTCCCTTTCCGGGTCCGGGCGAGGGCCGCCGGAGCCCAGGACTCAAGGGTCTTGGCCGCGATCTCCCGGCCGTGGCCGATGAACTCGCGTGCCGCGTCGGGGCCGAACCTCAGGAACCCCGACGCGGTGAACGGCAGCCCGGTGGGCTCGATCAGCAGCAGGTCCACCTGTTTCTTCGACGTGGCCCCGGGGGCCTCGGCGACCAGCTTGTTGACGGTCTCGGCGTGCTCGTAGTCGGCCATCAGCGCCGCGTGGGCGACGTTCTCCGCGAGCAGGCCGATGGCCTCGGACAGCGAACAGGGCGCCGGAGCGGGCCGCCTGGCGCCGCCGGCCGCGACGACGACCACCGCGTCCGGTTCATAGGCGAGCGCGGGCTTCAGCGGGGTGTTGGCCACCAGCCCCGCGTCCACGAACTGTTCCCCGTCGACGCCCCCCGACGCGAACAGCAGCGGCACGGCGGTGGTCGCGAGGAGATGGTCGACGCCGATGTCCGTCCGCCGGAACTCCGCTCCGCGGCGGTGTTCGGGCGGCAGCGCGTTGGTGAACCGCACCACCCCGGCGCCCGCCTGCTCCACGGCGGAGACGACGACCGTACGGCCGTCCTCGACCGGCCGCTGCCCGGCGCCGAAGTAGCGGACGAAGGTGCGGCGGGCCCGTCCCGTGTCCAGGAGCCACATCCACCGCACGCCGCCCAGGAGATGCTCGACCAGCCCGGTGCGCGGGCGGCTCAGCAGGCCGCGCACGTCCAGGAGGTTCCAGAAGTCGAGCCGCGGCGCGAAGAGGTCGCTGCAGTCGACCGACTCCCACATCCCGGCCAGGTCCTCCGCGTCCATGCCGGTGCCCAGTCCGTACGCGGTGAGGGCGCCGCCCGAGACACCGGACAGGACGTCGGGAACCAGGCGTGCGTCGGCCAGCGCGCGGGCCACGCCCACGCTGAAGTACGCGGCGGGGGCGCCCCCGCCGGAGAAGACCACCGCGAGCTTCATGCGACGCCCCCCTCGGCCGCTGCGGGCTTCCCGGTCACGGGCTTCCCCGCCGGGGGCTTCCCGGTCCACGGGAGGTACGGCAGATAGGTGCGGGCCAGGCCCTGGGTGAACAGCCGGGCGTACGCACCGAGTGCCTGCCCCGAGTCGAGCACCCCGTCGGCCCAGGGGGTGCGGACCGAGGCGAGCAGCCGGGCCAGGTCGCCCGCCCCGAGCCGCAGCACGCCGGCGCCGGCGACCTCGCCGTCCGTGCCGTCGCCGCGGTGCAGCCGCACCGCCAGCGTGGTCGTGTCCCGCCACACCCACACCGGCGCCACCAGGGCGGGGCGCGGGGGTGCCGACTTGCGGCCGGTCAGGTGGTAGGGCGTCCCGCGGTGGTGGAAGGTCAGCTCGTACTCCATCAGCAGGCTGCCGCCGGCCGCCTCGGCCCGCGGGTCCGGGAAGAGCCGGAACACCCCGTCCGTGAAGGGGATCCGGCCCTGGACCCCGGGCAGTTCCACCTCGCCGGTGAGACGCCCGGGAGTCCGCTGCCCGGTGGTGAAGGCCCGGACGTCGTCGACGACGACCACGGCGTGCAGGACGAACCGCCAGTCGGTCAGCCGTCCCTGGCGCGCGCCGTCCCCGGGGTTCGTGACGCCCATCGCGAAGGGCCCGGACATCTTCTCGCGGAAGGTGAGTGACGTCGGTGTCGTCATCGCGGCCCGCCTCCTAGGCTTCCTTCGTGTCCGTGGCGTACTCGGGGTCGTAGAGCGCGTTCGGGTCGACCTTGCGGCGGACGGCCGGGTCCTCGCTCGTCATCGAGTGCATGTAGCGGAACGCCTGGTGCTCCACGGCGACGGCGTCGATACCGGCCACCAGCGCGCGCAGGACCGGACCGGTCATCTTCTGCGGATCGACGCCCAGGTAGAGCATCAGCTCGCAGAAGTGCTTCGGGTCCTTGTCACCGTGGTCCGGGCCGGAGAGGTACGCGGAACGGACCGCCTTGACGTAGACGGACACGAAGGTCACCGCCCCGCTGGCCCGCCGCTCGCGCAGACAGAGCGCGGACAGTTCGCGCAGCAGCGTCTCGTAGCGCCCGGCCGGCGCGAGCACGATGAACATCCGCGTCGGATCGCCGACCGTGGAGTCGAGGATCTGGTCGGTGAAGCGCTCGATGTTCTTGGCGGTGCCGAAGACCGGGGGGATCAGGATGGCGCCCATGCCCACGTACTTGACGATCTCGTCGAGCGCACGGGGCAGCCGGCCCGCCCAGTAGCCGAGGAACTGCTGGTAGCCGTAGGCGACGCGGTCGTAGAGCGACTTGAGGGGGTTCTGCTGCGTCTCGTGGTACGAGGAGAACTGCCCGAGCCGCAGACTGCCGACGGGCAGCGGCAGGTCGGCCCAGGCCCCGCGCTCCATCAGCGCGTCCCCCGGATCACGGATCAGCCGTGCGGAACGCTCGACGAAGTCGTCGAAGTCCGTCGTGACGAACCGCTCGTTGGCGAGGACGGTACGGAACTTGTCGATGCGGATGATCCGCACCGTGAGACCGGTGATCACCCCGTGCCGCCCGGTGCCCGCGAGCACCCGCAGGAAACGTTCCTGCTGCTCGTTGCGGCTGCACTGGTGGACATCGCCCTCCCAGTCGACGTACTCCAGCTCGCTGACGGTGTCGAGGAAGAGGCCGAAGCGGTGCGAGGCCGGGCTGATGCCGCCCACCGAGGCGAAGCCGGCCGCGGTGATGTGGTTGTGGTCCCCGACCACCGACAGGCCGAGGCCCCGTTCGGCCAGCGCCTCGTCCACGCCGGCGAGCAGCGCGCCGGGCTGCAGGGTGCAGGTCAGGTTCTCGTCGTCGATGTCGACGATCCGGTTCATCCGGGCGGTCAGCAGCAGGGTGCCGCCGTCCGCGGTGACCAGGTGGTTGCTGGAGTGGCCGCTGCCCCGGACCACGATCTTCTCGCCGAGTTCGCGTGCCTCGCGGACCGCGCGCACCACGTCGGCCGTGCCGCGCGGCAACAGGACCTTGCCGGGCCATTTCGCCTCGATGCCGGGGTCTCCGACGCGTTCCCAGTCGTAGGCGAGGCTCGCCAGGGAGTCGTGGGTGAATGTCTCGTGGCTGCTGGGCTCGTACGCCATCGGCACGTCAGGCTCCGTGTTGTTTGAGGAAATCGAGCAGCCGGGGGAAGACGTCGCGGTCGACGCGCGCGCCCATGAAGACGTCCTGGTGGCCGTAGCCCGGGAACACCGCCAGTTCGTGGCGGCCGGGCGCGACCGCTTCCAGCCGCCGGTGGCAGACGATGTTGGAGTCGGTGAAGACCCGGTTGCTGTCCCCCGTGGTCAGCAGCATGGGGGTGTCGATCTCGGCGGCGCCGGCCAGGTAGTCGTTCGGCAGCCGGTCGTACAGCGGGTCGTGCCGGTCGTACTTGACGGCGCGTCCGGCCCGCACCATGGCGGCCACATGACGGTAGTAGTGGACACCGGTCGCGCCGTAGAGGTCGCCGCTGCGCCGGTGGGTGATCTCGTGCAGTTTGTCGTGGCTGTAGAGCGCGGGCCAGCCGGTGCCCCACATCATGCTGAGCATGTGGCAGGAACTCTCGTCGCACTCCTGGTGGAAGAGGTCCACCAGCCGCGCGAAGGCCCAGGCGGGAGTGAAGCGCGGCTCGTCGGCCCAGCGTGGGTCGAGATACGGGAAGCCGAGCACGTACTCGGTCAGGTTCGGTGCGACGGCCAGCTTGAACCGGGACCAGTCGGGCACCCGCGGCGTCAGTGCGGCACTGTTCGCGATGACGCTGGCGATGCCGTCGACCGCGCCCCCGAAGAGGCTCATGGTGAACGAGACGGAGCCCAGGCAGTGCGCGATCACATGGATGCGGCGGTCCGGGCCGATCGCCGCGCGCAGCTCCCGCAGGGCGGCCGGATAGTCGAAGAGCGCGATGTCGTCCATCGTGTAGCGGTGCCGCGCCCTGTTGTAGGGATGGCGGTTGCTCATGCGGTAGTCGAGCGTCCACACGTCCGAGTAGCCGTTGTCGAGCAGACAGCGGACCAGGTTGCGGTGCTCGGGCATGATGAACATGTCACTGGATGTGGTCAGTCCGTGGATGATCAGCACGACGTCGTCCGAGCTGCCCCGCTGGAAGCGCAGCATGCTCAGGCCGATGCCGTCGTCGGTGACGAACGGATGTGTGCTGATCCCCGCGTCCGGCACACCCTTGAGTGTGAACAGCGGAATGACACGTGCCACGTCGGTCCCCCCTTGGTGATCGCCCCCTGACGGGGTCCCCGCGATCTCTCAGGTACGTACGTGCGCTGTGGACTTAAGGACGCTACGGACCGGTTTGCCGCGGCGCAACGGCTCCCGGTCCGTCCGGTCAGCGACACGGAGCGGAGCCGGACGTTCCGTCCCGGGCGCTACGCCAGCGGTGCCATGGGGACGTCCTGCAACGAGCGTGACGCGGGCGCGGACAGGCCGGGGGCACGGACAGGCCGGGGGCACGGACAGGCCGGGGGCGCGATCGGCCCCCACGGGTCCGTAGGCGGGCAACGCCCTAACGGTCAAGCCATTTCACTTCATACGCACCCATGTCGAACCGCCGTCCGTCGACCTTCGCGCTGATCCCCCGCCCGAGGGTGTTCACCACGAGAACGGCCTCGTCGTCGGCGAGCACCCGGACGTTCGCCCGGTCGTCGGCGGCGACGGACACCGGCTCGTACCGCGTCCCGGGCGGGAACTCCTCCCCGAAGCGGGACAGCAGGCCGAGCATCGGCAGTGGCTTCCCGCCCGGGGCACGGCCGGTCGGGGTCCACAGGCACCCCGCGCAGGACGCGCCGTTCTCCGTCTCCGGGTTCCAGTAGAACGCCGAGGTCGTCCCGCCGCGGGCCATCGCGATCAGCCCGGAGGCGTGCACGGCCAGGCGGTGCGCCTCGGACCAGCCGTCCCGGACGTCGTCCCCGTCCGCCGGCTCCACGTAGTACTCGGCCCACCACAGCGGCAGTCCGCCGGTCCGGGCGCGGACCCACCGGCTCACAGCCGTGAACTTCGCGGTCGCCGCGAACTCGTCCGGCAGCAGGTCGTCGTCCTTGGTGTAGCTGGACCCGTCGACGACGACGAAGTCGGCGCCCGCCTTGTTCCGGTTCCAGTGGTCGAAGGCGTCGAGGACCCGCTGGTCCAGCGTCCCCCACCTCCCCTTCAGGGTCCGCGAGGCGTGCTCCCGCTGCCGCGGGTCGAGGCTGTCCATCACCAGGTAGGGCCCGCCGACCTGGATGTCCGCGTCGACCTTCTTGAGCGCCTTGTAGACGAGGTTGTACAGGTCGGTGTAGCCCTCGTAGTCCCACCGGGCCTCGGCGTCGTTCCAGAAGCCCTTGAACTCGTTCCACACGATGAAGTGCCGTACGTCCGGGTACCGTCGGGCGACGGTCGCGGCGAGGGCGGCGTAGTCCTTGAAGTGGGCGCGGTCCGGCGCCGTCTCCAGGGCCGCCCGGCTCCAGTCGGTGCTGCCGGCACCGGACCTGCCGCCCTTCATCCAGTCGGGCGCGCAGCACAGCGTGACCACCGGCGTGCCGCCCGTCGCCCGGACGAAGTCGATGCGGCGGTCCATGGCCTCGAAGTCGTACCGCCCCTCGACCGGTTCGGGGTTGTCCGCGCCCCAGCCCATGATGTGCTGGATCTGCGGCAGGGGCCGCTCACCGAGGAGCCGGCGCGCCCGCTCCGTTGCGGCCGCGCTGCCCTCGTCGGCGCTGAACTGGGTGTGGGTGAAGCCCCAGCCCACGTCCGGGCTGGTCGTGGCGGGGACGGACGGCGTGCCGTGCACCCTGCCGCCGTCGCGGGTGGTGCCCGCCGTGCTCCCGGTGTCCCCGGGCAGGGTGTGGACCAGGACCAGCACCAGGGCCAGGGCGACCGCACCCACGCCGAGCAGAGCGGTGAAGCGCCACCGCCGAGCCCCCGAATTCCACCCATGACGTCCCATCAAGGGCAACAGTAGCCGCGCGTGTCGGCGGTGGAACAGGTTCCGTACCCCACAGCCCTGTAACAGGACGGAAGGGACACACCGGGAGGACCGGACGGAGCAGGCGCCGGGGCCCGTCCGGGGACATGGCGCGGAAACCGGATGCACGGGGCCCCCGGGTGACGGATCATGGCGGCATGTCAGCCAACCCGCACGACGCTCTGCCGATCCGGCTCAACGTCGACGACAGCGACTCGCCGTCGGACGTCGTCGACGCGCTGTTCCTCGGCCGCTTCGCGACGGGCGAGCAGCCGCACTCGCACGCGGCGAACATCGACCGCGTACGGTCCGGGGCCGCCCTGCTGCCGCCGGGCGCCCGCGTGCTGCGGTCCGCCCGGGACGACGACCGCAGTACGACGCTCGCGGAGGGCGAGGGCTGGACGCTGCTGGTGTCCCGCTGGAACCGCGGCGCCGACGTGACGGTCACCGCCACCAGCGCGGAGCTCGCCGCCAAGGTCCTCGGCGAGGCGACGGACGGTGCGGCCGACGAGCCCGAACCGCAGCCGGAGAACGTGACGATGGGGTTCTGGTACGTGTCGCCGCGCCGCGGCCCGCACCGCACGACCCGGCAGATCTCGGCGGGTACGTGGGAGGAGGTGCGGTCCAACTACACGGCGCCGGTGGCCGACGCGATGGACGGCCTGATGAAGACGACCCCGGAGGACATCGCGGGCCGGCTGCTGCTCCTGCACGGCCCGCCGGGCACGGGCAAGACGTCCGCGCTGCGCACGCTGGCGCGCTCGTGGCGGGACTGGTGCCAGGTGGACTGCGTCCTGGACCCGGAGCGGCTGTTCTCCGACGTCGGCTATCTGATGGACATCGCCATCGGCGAGGAGGACGGCACGGGGAAGGGGCGCTGGCGGCTGCTCCTGCTCGAGGACTGCGACGAACTGATCCGCGGCGAGGCCAAGCACACGGCGGGGCAGGCGCTGTCGCGGCTGCTCAACCTCACGGACGGACTGCTGGGCCAGGGCCGCAACGTGCTGGTGGGCGTCACCACCAACGAGGACCTGGAGCGCCTGCACCCGGCGGTGGTCCGCCCCGGCCGCTGCCTCGCCCGCATCGAGGTCGGCCCGCTCKCCCGCCGCGAGTCCGTGGCCTGGCTGGGCACGGACGAGGGCGTGGGCCGCGACGGCGCGACCCTGGCGGAGCTGTACGCCCTGCGCCGGGGCACCACCCCGACCGCGGTCCCGGACCAACGAGACGGCGCGGACGCGGGCCTGTACCTGTAACGCCCCGCGACGCGGAGCCCACGTACGGACCAGGCCCGACTCCCGCTCCCCGCCACGGTGGCCGCCCGCCCGCCGTCGCGACGGCACACGACCGGGAGCGCGGCTCCCACTTCGCCGCCACGGCGATGCACGACCAGGAGCGCAGGTCCCACTTCGCCGTCCCGGCGGCGCACGACTGTGAGCCCGGCTCCCACTTCGCCGCCACGGCGGTGCACGCCCAGGAGCCCGGCTCCCACTTCCGCGCCGCGGCGGCGCATGACCGGGAGCCCAACTCCCGCTTCTCCGCCGCAGCGGCGCATGACCGGGAGCGCAGCTCCCACTTCTGCGCCTCAGCGGTGCTTGACCGGGAGCGCAGCTCCCTTTTCTCCGCCGCGACGGTGGGCGGCCACCGCGGCGCGTCCCGGCGGTGCCGGACCCGGCGCGCCCGTGCCGACGCCGTCCGGCTGAGGGCTGTCGTGGCCGCCCACGACAGCCCTCAGCCGGACCCTCCATACGCCGCACGCAGTGCGTCCCGCACCGCGTCGAGCGCCGCGGCCTCGGACAGCCCGAGCCGCCGCACCCGCTCGGCATAGGCCCGCGCCTCCGCGGCGGCCGTGCGGTCGGCCGCCGAGCCCGCGGCGGCGACGACCGTCCCGTTGCGCCCCCGCGTCTCGATGACCCCGTCCGCCTCAAGGGTCCGGTACGCCTTGGCGACCGTGTTGGCGGCGAGGCCGAGCTGCCCGGCCAGCCCCCGTACGGTCGGCAGCCGGTACCCCACCGGCAGCGCCCCGGCCCTGGCCTGCTCGGAGATCTGCGCGCGCACCTGCTCGTAGGGCGCGACCCCGGTCCCGTCATCGATGTCGATCTTCAACGTCACCCGCCGATTGTCCCGCACCCGCCGGAAAATGAGAGGCGTACCGCCATGCCCCGCGCGTAGCGTGCGCTTCCATGACCGTGATCGTCCGCGACTTCCGCGCCGAGGACGCCGAGGGCTTCGCCCGGATCCGGCACCTGGCGCTCCCCTACATGCTCTCCACCCCGCAGTCCGTCCTCCACGACGTGGCGCACGCCCACCCCGACGCGTACTACCGGCCGCTGGTGGCCGAGGAGGACGGCGAGCTGATCGGCACGGTCCAGACCGGCCTCGTGCACGACAGCCCGGAGCCCGGCCAGGGCTATCTGAACGTGTACGTGCACCCCGAACGCCGGGGCCGCGGCGCCGGCACCCTGCTCGTACGGGTCGCGGAGGAGCGCCTGGCCGACGTGTCCGCGACGAAGCTCTTCTCCTGGGTCCTCGACGAGCCCGCGCACCGCGCCTTCGCCGAGCGCCGCGGCTACCGCGCGAGCCGCCCCGCGCACTTCCTCCGCCTCGACCTGGCGAACCGCCCCCTGCCCCCGCGCCCGGCACCGCCCGCGGGCGTCGAGCTGCGCACCGCGGCGGACTTCGCCGACGACCCGCGCCCCCTGTTCGAGCTGGACGCGGAGACCATGCTGGACGAACCGGGCGACATCGACCACGAGTTCGCCGACTACGGGGCATGGCTGAAGGAGACCTGGCACCACCCGCTCCTGAGCCGGGAGCTGACCTCGGTCGCGGTCGTCGACGGCCGGCCCGCCGCGTTCAGCGCGGCCCGCACCGACGGCGGCACCCGGTACGGCACGGTGATGACCGGCACCGCCCGCGCCCACCGCGGCCGGGGCCTCGCCAAGCTGGCCAAGAGCGACTCCCTGCACCGCGCCCGCGCCGCCGGCCTCACGGAGGCGTTCACGGGCAACGACGCGGGGAACGGGCCGATGCTGGCGATCAACAAGTGGTTCGGCTACGAGATCTGCGCCACGGAGGTGCACCATGTCCGTGAACTCGGCTGACTCCCCCGGCGGGCCCGCGGCCCTGGACGTCGTCCTGCGCAAGGCGGGCCGCACGAAGATCCGCTACCGCGCGGACCTGCTGCACGACGACGGGACGCACCTCACGGTCCGCGCGGCCTGGGCCGGCGCCGGCGTCCGCGACTTCGGCTTCGTGCGCTTCGAGCCGGGCGACGTCTTCACCGAGCACTACTGGCGCGACCGCTGGTACGCGATCAAGGAGGTCAGGGACGGCGGGGGCGCCCTGAAGGGCTGGTACTGCGACATCGCCCGCCCGGCCACCGTCACCGCGGACGAGGTGGTGAGCGAGGACCTCGACCTGGACCTGTGGCTCTCGGCCGACGGCGCGACCGTGCTGCGCCTGGACGAGGACGAGTTCGCGCAGAGCGGTCTGGAGGCCGCGGACCCGCAAGCTGCGGCCGCCGCCCGGGCCGCCCTGGACGAGCTCGAACGCATCGCCCGCACCGGCGGCTTCGAGGCCCTGCTGACCTGGCGCCCCGCCGCCCCTCAGGGCACGGCGACCACCGCGTAGCGCTCGTCCGCCACCTCGCGGCCCCAGAGCGCGGGGTCACCCGACAGGGTCTCCACGCGCACGTCCGCCGCGAGGGGCGCGAGCAGTCCGGCCAGCCGGTCGGCGGGAACGCCCACCGGCACGCCGCGCTCCGTACCGTCCGTCGTGCCGTCCGGGGCCGGCGGTCCCCAGACCCCCTCCACGAGGACGAGCCGCCCGCCCGGACGCAGCAGTCCGCACCAGTGCCGCAGGACGCGGCCGGGGTCGGGCAGCGCCCACAGCACATGGCGGACGAGGACGGCGTCGAAGCGCTGCTCCCCCACGGGCGGGGCGGCCGCGTCCCCGACCAGGAACACGGCGTCGCGTCCGGCGAGCTTGGCGCGGGCCAGCGCGACCATACGGGGCGAGAGGTCGACCCCGGTGACCCGGTGCCGCGCCTCGGACGCGAGCAGTGACAGGCTGCCCGTGCCGCAGCCCAGGTCGAGCACGTCGGCCGGGGCGCGGGGCAGCCAGCCGCGCAGCCGGGCCGCCCACGCCCCGCGCACGGCGGGATCGCGCAGTCCGTGGTCCGGCTCGTCGTCGAACGTGGCGGACACCGCGTCCCAGTCGGTCCCGGACCACGTCCCACCGGCGTCTTCGTTCGTCATGGGTCCACCGTTGCACCCGCCACCGACAACGGATGACGACGGAGGGTCACGAGATGTCCGGCATGTGGACTTCCGCGCGGAATGTGACCTCCGCCACTGACAAGCGTCCACCGATGAGCCACCCTCCCCGGAACGGTCTACCTCCGCGAGAACGCGGTACCCGGTGGCCGCCAGGGAGGCCCTCATGCGCCGTACCACCGTGCAGAAGCCGCTCAAGAAGTCCGACCCGCGCCGCGTGCGGGAAGAGGCCGACCAGCGTCCGGCCGAGCGCCCCGAGGTCCGCAAGGACATCCACCGCACCTGGTGGCCGGACGGGTGAGCGCCGGGGCGCGGGCGCACTGCGGCCAGGGCACGGCCCCCGGGACCGCACGTACCTGAGCGCAGGCTCAGGACTCCCTTAACGGCACCATAAGGATCTCCTCCACCCGCTCCCAGCAGGGGAATTCGCGGTTCGGACGGGCTAGCTTGCTGATCGCCCCAGGCATCACAGGCACCCCCAGATCCGTCCCGAGGAGCTTCCCCATGCCCGCTCGCCACCAGGCCGCCCGCTTCGCCACCGTCGCCGCGGCCGGCGTCGCCCCGCTCGCCCTGACCGTGCTCGCCGCCGTCCCGGCCGCCGCCCACGGCTCGATGACGGACCCGGTGAGCCGGGTCGCGGGCTGCTTCGCGGAGGGCCCGGAGAACCCGCGGTCCGCCGCGTGCAAGGCGGCCGTCGCGGCCGGTGGCACGCAGGCCCTGTACGACTGGAACGGGGTGAACATCGCCAACGCGGCCGGGAAGTCGAAGGAGATCATCCCCGACGGGAAGCTGTGCAGCGCCGGCAACGACAAGTTCAGGGGCCTGGACCTGGCCCGCGCCGACTGGCCGGCCACGCAGCTGACCTCCGGCAACCGCACCTTCCGCTACAAGGGCACCGCGCCGCACAAGGGCTCGTTCGAGCTGTACGTCACCAAGGACGGGTACGACCCGGCGAAGCCGCTGAAGTGGTCGGACCTGGAGGCGAAGCCGTTCCTCAAGGTCACGGACCCGAAGCTGGAGAACGGCGACTACGTCTTCAGCGGGGTCGTGCCCGAGAAGTCGGGCCGCCACCTCATCTACTCGATCTGGCAGCGCTCCGATTCCCCCGAGGCCTTCTACACCTGCTCGGACGTCGTCTTCGGCGGGGGCGGCGCGGGTGCGGGGGCCCCGGCGGCGCCGGCCGCCTCGGCGCCGTCCGACCAGGACATCGCGGACGGCGCCGACGAGTCGTCCGTGGAGCACGGCGGGCACGGGGACGACGACCCGAAGACGCAGGCCTCGGTGACGGCGGCCGCCGGTACGCCGTCGGCCGCGGGCTCCGGTTCCGGCCCGGACACGAAGTCCGACACCGGCCGGGCCTCCGGGTCCGGGTCCGGGTCCGAGGAGAGCGCCGCGCCCGCCGAGGGGGCCGGGAACGACGCCGCGCCCGCCGGCGGGTCGGCGAACCTCGCCGAGACCGGGGGGTCCGACTCGACCTCGTACATCGCGGTGGGCGGGGCGGCGGCGCTGGCCGTCGGCGCAGCGGCGCTGTTCGCGTCGGTCCGCCGCCGGGCGGGCGGCAACCGGTAGTTCCCCGCACCCCTCGCCCCCCGCCGGGCTAGCCGATCGCCGACAGGCAGGTCGTCGGGGTGGCGTGGGCGGGGTCCAGGGCGTTCGCGACCTCGTGGAAGGCGATGCGGTCGGCCAGTCCGAGCGCCGTGTGCTCGGACCGGTCGAACGCGCACCGGTCCTGGATCAGGACGTTGCGTACGTCCGGGCCGTCGAGGAACTGGGAGCGGTACGGCGTGACGACGTCGTCGTACCGGGTGGCGATGACCGTGTAGTGGACGCCCGGCACGGTGTCGCCGCCCGCGTTGAGCCTGGTGAGGAAGGCGGAGCCGACCACCTGGTCGGTGAGGGCCGGGACGGTCCTGGAGAGCAGTTCCCGCGCGCCGGGGAAGTGCGTCACCAGCTTCGTCAGTCCGTTCAGCGTGGTGCCGTGACTGGTGGGGGCGATGCCGACCAGGGCGTTCACCTTGGCGGCGCCGCCGAGGAACTTCAGGTAGTGGCGCGGCATCAGGCCGCCCTGCGAGTGCCCGACCAGGTCCGCCTGCGCCGCTCCGGTCGCGGCGAGCACCCGGTCGACGAAGGTCTTCAGCTGCTCGGCCGACCGGTCGAGGGGGCCGATCCCGTGGACGCGCGGCACGCCGGGGAGCTGCCCGTGGTCCAGGGCGTAGACGCAGTAGTCGCGGCGCACCAGGTAGGGCGCGAGGCCCCGCCAGTTGTTCACGGAGTTGGCGAAGGTGCCGTGGACGAGGACGACGGGGCGCGGGTGGGCGGCGGACGGCTGGCAGGAGTAGTCGTTCAGGCCGCCGCCGGCCGCGTCCGCGGAGGTGGCGGGGAGAAGCGTGACCGCGACGGCCGGCAGCAGGACCGAGAGGGCTCTGAGCAGGTGCTTCCAGCGCGGCATCGGGAGATCTCCTCACGGCTCGGATGACGGGGATACTGCCCCCGCGACCTGAAAGAACGGTACGGCGCACCACCCCACAAACACCCACACACCCCCCAAACTTCACCCACACCGACGACACCCGTCAGGGGCGCGGGGAACTGCGCGACCAGCCCCCACCGCCAACGCACCGGGCACCACCGCCCGCTCCCCGAACTTCGCCCGCACCCGGTCCGCCACATCCTCCAGGCGCCGCACCTTCTCGTCCACCGGATCGAAGGTCAGCTGATGGGAGGCCCCCTCGACGGGATCGAGCCCCTCGGCCCGCAGGGCCACCCCACGGACCCGGGCCCGCTGCAGCCCGAGCCCCTCGTACATCCGGTACGCGGCACCGGTCAGCGCCGACGAGTACGCGGTCGGCTCCGCGAGCACCCGGCTGCGGACCGTCGTCGCGGGCGTCCCCCCGCCCGCGCCCGTCCGGGAGCGGGGCAGGTCGGCGTAGCGCACGGTCAGCGTGAGCGTGCGGCACACCTTCCGCAGGGCGCGCAGCCGCGCCCCCAGTTCCGCGGCGGCGGAGAGCAGCGCCCGCCGGTGCTCGCCGGGATCCAACTCGTCCCGCGGGAACGGCCGTTCGGCGACGAGCGACCGGGAGACGCCGTTCGGCACGACCCGCCCGCGGTCAACGCCGCACGCCATCGCGTGCAGTTCGCGGCCGGCGCGAGCGCCGACGAGCCGTTGCAGGGTGGCCGGCGGCGCGGCGGCCACCTTGCCGATGCTGTCCAGGCCGTACGCGCACAGGGTGCGGGCGGTGGCGGCGCCGACGCCGGGCAGCGCACGCACCGGCCGCCGCGCCAGGAACTCCGCGAGGGCGCCGGGCTCTTCGGGCACCACCTTCGGCCGCCCCGGGGCGGCCTCCCGCAGGGCCATCCGCGCGGACATCGGACCGGGTCCGGCCCCGATCGCGCAGTCGACCCCGTGCCAGGCGAGCGCCCGTACCCGTATCAGCGAGGCCAGTTCCACGGCGTCCCGCCGGAAGTACCGTTCGGCGCCCCGCAGATCGGCCAGCGCCCCGTCGGGCGGCAGCGCCTCGACGACGGGGGTGAACTCCTCCAGCGTGCCGAGGAGCCCGGGCAGGGCGTCCCCGGACACCGGCGGCAGCTGGAAACGTACGCAGAGGATGGTCATCCCGCACTCCCGGGGCTCCGGTGCCACAACTTCCGTCCGGTCGCGGGCCCTTCGCCCGCCGGACGCAGATCCGCCCACGGATGCATGCCGCATCCCGTGGCCGACGGGATACGCCGACCCCCCACCGGATCTCCAGCTCCGGACTCGTCCGCAGGCCCTCCCCGCGGCGACCCGGCCAGTCTCGGCGCCACCGCGTCCAGCCCTTCCGCACGCCGCAGTTCCGCCAGCTCCGCGAGGTCCCAGACCGCCGACCCGACCACGCTGAGACTGCGCGGGCCGCGCCGCTGCACCACCCCGCGCACGAGCAGCAGCCAGGAGTGGAAGACGGTGTGCGCGCACGTGTCGTGGGAGTCGTCGAAGAAGGCGAGGTCGACCAGCCCCGTACCGTCGTCCAGGGTGGTGAAGACGATCCGTCTGCCGGAGCGGACCGGCGGTGTCTGGGTGGCCGCCTTGGCGCCCGCGACCAGGACCGTCTCGCCGTGCCGGGCCGTCCGCAGTCGGCGGGCCGTGACGACGCCCAGTTCGTCCAGGAACTCCCGGTGGTCGTCCATCAGGTTGCGCGAGGCGTCCAGGGAGAGCACGCCCAGTTCGGCGCTGAGCCGTTCCTCCGGGGAGAGGTCGGGCAGCCCGGCCGGCGCGGTCTCCCGCCCGCCGGCCAGCGGAAGTTGGGTGCCGTGGCCGCCCTGGCCACCGCGTCCGCCACGGGCGCTCCGGTGCAGCTCGGCCAGATGCAGCTGCAGATCGCGCCGGTTGGCGCCGAAGGCGTCCAGCGCACCGACCTGCGCGAGGCGCCCGGCCAGCGGACGGCCCGGCCGGGCCCGGTCCCAGAAGTCGAGCAGCGAGGCGTACGGCTGCCCCTCCTCGATCCGGGCCGCCTCGGCCCCGCTGATCCCGTGCACGTCGCACAGCGCGAGCCGCACGCCCCAGGTCTCCCCGGCCGTCCCCGCCACCCCCTCCTTGGATTCAGACACCAGTTCGATGCGATGGGCGGCCGCCGACCGGTTCACGTCCAGCGGCAGGATCGGCACCCCGCGCCGCCGCGCGTCCGCGAGCAGCACCCGCTTGGGGTACATCCCGGGATCGTGGGTGAGCAGTCCCGCGTAGAAGGCGGCCGGGTGGTGCGCCTTCAGCCACGCCGACTGGTAGGTCGGCACGGCGAACGCGACCGCGTGCGCCTTGCAGAAGCCGTACGACCCGAAGGCCTCGACGATGCTCCAGGTCCGCGTGATCGTCGGCGCGTCGTAACCCCGTGCGGCCGCGCACCGCGCGAACCAGTCGCGGATGCGCGCCTGCGACCCGGCGTCGGACAGCCCCCGCCGCACCCGGTCCGCCTCGCCGCGCCCGCAGCCGGTCATGATGTCGACGATGTCGATGACCTGCTCGTGGAAGACCACGACGCCGTACGTGTCCTTCAGCGTCGCCTCCAGGTCGGGGTGCGGGTAGCGGGCGGGCGCCCGGCCGTGCCGCGCCTCGACGAACGGCCGCACCATGTCGGCCGCGACCGGTCCGGGGCGGAAGAGCGAGATGTCGACGACGAGGTCGTGGAAGGTCGCCGGCTGCAGCCTGCCGACCAGGTCCCGCTGGCCCGGCGACTCGATCTGGAAGCAGCCCAGCGTCTCGGCGGACCGGATGAGCCGGTACGTCGCCGGGTCGTCCTCGCCCACGGCGTCCAGGTCGAACCGCTCCCCCGTCGCCCGCTCCACCTCGGCCACCGCGTGCGCCATCGCGGACTGCGTGCGCACGCCCAGCACGTCGAGCTTGAGCAGCCCGAGGTCCTCGGCGTCCTCCTTGTCGAGCTGCGCCATGGGGAGCCCTTCGCCGCTGGTGGGCACGACCGGTGTACGGGCGAGGAGCGAGGCGTCGGAGAGGAGGACCCCGCACGGGTGCATGGCGACGCCGCGCGGCAGGGCGTCCAGCGCCTCCACCAGCTCCCACATCCGCGTGTACTCCTCCTTCTCCCTGGCCAGGAACCGCAGTTCGGGCAGTTCGGCCAGGGCCGCGCGGGCGTCGCGGGCGCGGACGTGCGGGAAGGCCTTGGCGATCCGGTCGATCTGCGCCGGGTCCATGGACAGCGCGGCGCCGACGTCGCGTACGGCGTGCCGCACGCGGTAGGTCTCGGGCATCGCCACGGTCGCGACCCGCTCGGCGCCGAACCGCTCGACGATCGCGCGGTAGACCTCGATGCGGCGCGCGGACTCCACGTCGATGTCGATGTCGGGCAGGACCGGGCGGCGCTCGGACAGGAAACGCTCCATCAGCAGCCCGTGCCGGACCGGGTCGGCGTGCGCGATGCCGATCAGGTGATTGACGAGCGAGCCCGCCCCGGAGCCGCGGGCGGCGACCCGGATGCCCAGCCCCTTCACGTCGTGCACGACCTGGGCCACCGTCAGGAAGTAGGGGGCGAAGCGGTGGTGGGCGATGATGTCCAGCTCGTGGTGCATCCGCTCCCAGTACGCGCGCGCCCGCACGGAGCGGTCGTAGCCGAGCCGGATCATGCCCGCGGCCGCCCGGGAGGCCAGGACGCGCTGCGCGGCGCGGCGCGCGGCGCCGACGAGGTGCGCCTCGGGGAAGTGCACGGCGCCGAGCCCGAGGTCGCGCGCCGGGTCGACCCGGCACTCGGCGGCGGTCTCCCGGGTCTGTTCGAGCAGCCGGTGGGCGGTGTCGCGGCGGTGGCCGGCGGCCTCGGCGATCCGTTCGGCGGCGCCGAGCATGGCGTCCGCGTCCTTGAGCCAGGCCTCGCCGCCGTCCAGTCCCCGGCGGGGGTCGACGGGCACCAGCAGGCGGGCGGCGTCCAGCACGTCGGCGACCGGGCCCATGCCGCGGTCGGCGTACCGGACGGCGTTGGTGAGCACCGGGCGCACCCGCTGTTCGGCGGCGAAGCCGACGGTACGGGCGGCCAGCCGCAGGGAGCCGGGTCCGGTGCCCCCGCGTCCGTGCCAGACCGCTTCGAGGCGCAGGGCGTCGCCGTACACCTCCCGCCAGGGCCCGAGCAGGTGCGCGGCCCGGTCGGGGCGGCCGGCGGCGAGCGCGCGGCCGACGCCGGAGGCCGGGCCGAGCAGCACGGTCAGCCCGCCGGCGTGGTTCCGCGCCCGGGGCAGTACCGGCCGTCCCCCGTCCGCATGGGCCGCCGTAACGATTCTGCAGAGGTCGGCCCAGCCCTGTGCGCCGTCCCGGGCCAGGAAGGTCACCCGGGGCGCCGACTCGTCGACGAAGGCGCCGCCGCGCACGGGGGTCCGGCGGCGCTCGCCGCGTACGCGCTCCTGCCCCTTCCCGGCGGACGCGCCGGAGGGGCCGCCGAGTTCCTCCACCGCGAGGTCGACGCCGAACAGCGGGCGCACGCCCCGCACGGCGCAGGCCTTCGCGAAGCGGACCGCGCCCGCGACGGTGTCCCGGTCGGTGAGCGCCAGCGCGTCCATGCCCCGTGCGGCGGCGCGTTCGGCGAGCTGCTCCGGGTGGGAGGCCCCGTACCGCAGGGAGAACCCGGAGGCGGTGTGCAGATGCGTGAAGCCGGGCACCCACACCTCCACCACCAGGGGCTGCGAGCCCGCTATCGAACACCTGTTCCCAGATTCCTCGCCTTCACCATAGACCATGAGTCGAACATCTGTGCTACATCCGTTCGGACCCGTCCCGCCTGCGTAAACACCCTGGGACTCGGACCGTTGGGACATGACACGGACAGCAGAGGCGCCGCCCAGGTCCTTCCTCGACGAGGTGAAGGACGCGGTCACCCCGCGGGCCACGCTGCTCGTCGTCGGCGTGGTCGTCCTGCAACTGCTCTTCATCGCCTCCTACGTGGGGGCGCTGCACCACCCGAAGCCGAAGGACGTGCCGTTCGGGGTGGTCGCGCCCGGCGCCGCCGCCGGGCAGACGGTGGACCGCCTCGACCGCCTGCCCGGCGGGCCGTTGGACCCCCGTGCGCTGGCCGACGAGGCGACGGCCCGCCGGCAGATCGCGGACCGGGACATCGACGGCGCCCTGCTGGTCGATCCGGACGGCACCACCGACACCCTGCTGGTCGCCTCCGGCGGCGGCGCGGCCCTGTCCCGCGCACTGACCTCGCTGGCCACCGAGTTGGAGAAGGACCAGGGCCGCACGGTGCGGACCGTCGACGTGGTCCCGGCCGACGCGCAGGACGCCAACGGGCTCACCCCGTTCTACCTGGTCGTCGGCTGGTGCGTGGGCGGCTACCTGTGCGCCTCGGCGCTGGCGGTCAGCGCGGGGGCCCGCCCGGCCGGCCTGCGGCGCGCGGTGATCCGGCTCGCCGCCATGGCCCTGGTCGCGGTCGTCGGCGGGCTCGGCGGGGCGGTCGTCGTCGGGCCAGTCCTCGGCGCCCTGCCCGGAAGTGTGGCCGCCCTCTGGGGACTCGGCGCGCTCATCACCTTCGCGGTGGGCGCGGCCACCCTCGCGCTCCAGTGCGTCTTCGGGATCGTCGGCATCGGGGTGGCGGTCCTGCTGGTGGTGATCCTGGGCAACCCGAGCGCGGGCGGCGCCCTGCCGCCGCCGATGCTCCCCCCGTTCTGGCACGCGATCGGCCCGGCCCTCCCCCCGGGCGCGGGCACCTGGACGGCCCGCTCGATCGCCTACTTCAAGGGCAACGCCACAACCACCCCCCTCCTGATCCTGTCGACATGGGCAGCCCTGGGCACGGCAATCACCCTGGCAGCGGGCGCCCGCCAAAGGGCCACTGACAAACACCGCGCACCAGGGGCACCCTGAAGGGGCGCGGGGAACGGCGCAATCTTTCGTCTTTCAGGGGCGCGGGGAACAGCGCAGTCTTTTGCCTTCAGGGGCGCGGGGAACGGCGCGGTCTTTTGGTCTTTAGGGGCGCGGGGAACTGCGCGACCAGCCCCCACCCACC
>NZ_VDFC01000046.1:219716-237395 GCF_008369065.1 Streptomyces apricus
CGCCCCCACCGGCAAGGTGGACGCGGGGCTCGCCGAGTAGGCGGACGAACCGTCAGCCGATCTGCGTCCCGGTCGCGGACAACGCCTCCGTCACCGGCTGGAAGAACGTCTCCCCACCGGAGGTGCAGTCACCACTCCCCCCGGACGTGAGCCCCACCGCACTGCTCCCCGAGAACAGCGACCCACCGCTGTCCCCGGGCTCGGCGCAGACGTCCGTCTGGATCAGCCCGTTGACGACGTCACCGTTGCCGTAGTTCACCGTGGCGTCCAGCCCGGTGACCGACCCGCCGTGCACCTGGGTCGTGGACCCGCTCCGGGTGACCTGCATGCCGACGGTCGCCTCCGCCGCCCCCGAGATCTGCTGGGCGGACCCGTCGTACAGGTTCACCTCGCTCGGGTGCGCCACGTCCGCGGTGTACTTCACCAGGCCGTAGTCGTTGCCGGGAAAGCTGGAGTCCGCGTTCTCGCCGATCTCGGCGCCCGAGGAGTCGGACCAGGTGGTGATCCCCTCGGTGCAGTGCCCGGCGGTGAGGAAGAACGGCTCGCCGCCCTTCACCACGTTGAAGCCGAGCGAGCAGCGGCCGCCGTCGCCGGTGATGGCGTCACCGCCGGCGACGAAGGTCCTGAACTCACCCTTCGTGCGCTTGAGTTCGGCCGTCGCGCCGAGCCCGTCGACGACCTTCGTCAGTTCGGCCAGCTCGGCGCCGGTGACCGTGCGGTCCGCGGTGACGACGACCTTGTTGGCCGCGTGGTCGACCGCCCACGAGGTGCCGGGGATGGTCGCGTCCTGCTTCAGCGTCGTACGGGCGCCCTTCAGTTCGGCGAGGGAGTTCTCGACGATTCTGGCCTCCGCGCCCGCCGCCTCGGCGGTGCCGGCCGCGTCCGCGTCGAGGACGTTCACGACGAGGGTCCTGGACTTCGCGTCGTAATACGTTCCCGCCGCGTCGGCGCCGAGGTCCTGGCCGAGCACCGAAGCGAGCTTTCCGGCCGCCGCGACCGAGAGGGTCCTCGGTTCGGGGGCGGGCGCGTTCTCACTCGCGTTCGCACTCTGCAAGGTGACTCCGCCCACGACGAGTGCGGCGATGCCCGCACCCGCCACGGCGGTCCGCCGTCCGGATATACGTCGGTGCTTCAACTCGTGTCCTCCTGTGGGGGGTCGGACGCGGCGATTGTGGGGACCTCCGCGGCCGAAAGGTGTGTGACATGAGGGACGACTCACTAAAAAAGCCGCGTCCATGCCAACGGACACCGACCACTATTCCGACGCCGTGCAGAAGCACACAAGGTCGACTTCAGGACGCGCACGCGAAAGGTTCCGCGCGCCCCCGCACGGTTGACGCGCATTGACAAGAGCGCTGGCACAGCGCGCCGATCCCCATCGCAAACACTACGAGCGAGTAACCAACGCCCCTGTGTGAGGTCTAGTCCTGTCCGGTTTTCGACCCTCCGAAGTCCGGATCCAGCGGTGCCTCGACGGGCGGGAGTTGCTGCTGCATCGATTGCTGCCACTGGGCGAGCAGGCGCTGCGCCTGCTGGGACCCGGACAGCGCCTGCGGCGTTCCGGCCCCGGCCTCCGCCCCGTCCTCCCCCGGGGTCTGCGCCCCGGCACCGGTCGCGTCCGCCGTCCGGGGCGCCGGCTGCGCATGGACATGGGCGGTGCCGTGCGAGGTTCCGGGAGCGGCGCCGTGAGCCGTCGGCTGGGCCCGCTCCAGGAAGCGCAGCAGCTCGACCGGGAAGGGCAGGACGAGCGTGGAGTTCTTCTCGGCGGCGACCGCCACCACGGTCTGCAGCAACCGCAGTTGCAGCGCCGCGGGCTGCTCCGACATCACCCCGGCCGCCTCCGCCAGCTTCTTGGAGGCCTGCAGTTCGGCGTCCGCGTTGATGACCCGGGCGCGCCGCTCCCGGTCGGCCTCCGCCTGGCGCGCCATGGACCGCTTCATCGTCTCCGGCAGCGACACGTCCTTGATCTCGACCCGGTCGATGGAGACGCCCCACTCCACGGCCGGACTGTCGATCATCAGCTCCAGGCCCTGGTTCAGCTTCTCGCGGTTGGAGAGCAGGTCGTCCAGCTCACTCTTGCCGATGATCGAGCGCAGCGACGTCTGCGCCATCTGCGAGACCGCGAACCGGTAGTCCTCGACCTTGATGACCGCGTCGGCGGCGGACACCACCTTGAAGTAGACGACGGCGTCCACCCGGACCGTCACGTTGTCCCGGGTGATCCCCTCCTGGGCGGGCACCGGCAGCGTCACGATCTGCATGTTGACCTTCTGGAGCCGGTCCACGAAGGGCATGATCATGGTGAATCCCGGACCGCGTACGCCCGACCGCAGCCTTCCGAGCCGGAGCACCACCCCCCGCTCGTACTGTTTGACGACGCGGGCCGCGGCCATCATGTACACCGTTCCGACGGACGCGAGTGCCACTCCCGCCGCCACCAGCTCCTCGACCATGACGACCCCCCGGGGTCCGCAACGGGCGCAAAAGGTGTGTACTTCGACGGTAACTCCGGCGCGCGGGCGAAGGGGAGATGGAGGACCGAGGTGCCGAGCGGGATACGGATGCGGGACGGACGGCGGCTGGCGTTCGAGGAATGGGGCGACCCGGACGGCACACCGGTGGTCCTGCTGCACGGCACCCCGGGCGGCCGGCTCGGGACGGTGCCGCGGGAGCTGGTGGAGGCGCGTCCCGGGGTGCGGTTCATCGCGTACGACCGTCCGGGGTACGGGGACTCCGACCGCGGTCCGGGGCGCCGGGTGGCGCAGGCGGCACGGGACGTGGCGGCGCTGGCCGACATGCTCGGGCTCGGCCGGTTCGCGGTGCTGGGCAGGGCGGGCGGCGCCCCGCACGCGCTGGCCTGCGCGGCGCTGCTGCCGGCCAGGGTGCGGCGGGCCGCCGTGCTGGCGAGCCCGGCGCCGCCGGCCGCCGAAGGGCTGGACTGGTTCGAGGGGATGGCGGCGGGCACCGTCGAGGAGTACACCCGGGCGCTGACCGACCCCGTGGACTTCGCGGACCGGCTCGCCGCGCGGGCCGCCGTGATCCGGGCCGACCCGGCCCAGTTCCTCGCGTCGCTCCGCGACGGCCTCACCGACGCCGACCGGCGGGTCGTCTCCGTGCCGGCCCTGGGCGAGATGCTGTTGCGCGACTACCGCACGGCGCTGGGCACTTCGGCGTACGGCTGGCTCGACGACACCCTCGCGCTGCTGAGCGACTGGGGCTTCGACCCGGCGCGCGTCACCCGCCCCGTGCTGCTGTGGCACGGCGCCCGGGACGCCTTCTCCCCGGTGGGCCACTTCGAGTGGCTGGCCGGGCGCATCCCCCGGGCCCGCCCGGTCCTGGATCCGGAGGGCGGCCACTTCTCGGCGCTGGAGGCCCTGCCGGACGTACTGGACTGGCTGTGCCCGGCGCCGCGCGCCGGCGGCTGAACCGGACGACGGGCCCCCGCACCGCGAACGGTGTGCGGGGGCCCACCGGCTGCTGGCTGCCGGCTGTGGTGCGAACCGTGCGGACGGTCTAGAAGACGTTGACGCCGTAGGCGCTCAGCGCTTCGGTGACCGGCTGGAAGAACGTCGTGCCGCCGGAGGTGCAGTTGCCGCTGCCGCCGGAGGTCAGACCGTAGGCGACACCGTTGCTGCCGTACATCGCGCCACCGGAGTCGCCGGGCTCGGCGCAGACCGTGGTCTGGATCATGCCGTAGACGACGTCGCCGCCACCGTAGTTGACGGTCGCGTTGAGGGCGGTGACCCGCCCGGTCCGCGTACCCGTGGTGGAGCCGGTGCGGATGACGTTGGTGCCCACGGCCGGGGTGGCGGCGCTGGTGATGTCCACGCTGCCGGCGGTGCCCGACTTGGCCACCGAGGTGTTGGTGTAGCGCACCAGCCCGTAGTCGTTGGTCGGGAAGCTGGAGCCGGCCGTCGTCCCGAGGGTGGTGGTGTGCCCCGAGTTCGACCACCAGGTGCCGGCGCCGTCGGTGCAGTGACCGGCGGTCACGAAGTAGTCCGCGCCCGCACTGTTCTTGACGTTGAAGCCGAGCGAACAGCGCCAGCTACTCGCATAGATGGCGTCGCCGCCCTTGATCAACTTGTTGATCTTGCCCGGGGTGCTCTTGATCTGCAGGGCACCGGCGTTGGCGCCCGCGGCCCGCTTGATCTTCGCGATCTCCGCCTTCGAGACCGTGCTGTCGACCGTGACCAGGATCTTGCCGGTCTTGGCGTCGGTCGCCCAGGCGGTACCGGGCACGTCGGCCTTGAGCACCGCGGAGTTGGCGCTCTTCAGCTGGGCGGTGCTGAACGTCGACGCGTCGTTCGCGTTCGCGGCGGGGACGGTGAACGCGGCCGCGGCCACGAGTCCGGAGGCCACGGCGATCAGCCGGGTCCGTCTCGCAACGCCGCTACGGGGGGTGGTGCGCTTGGTCCTCACTGTTCGTTCCCTCCAAAGGGAAGTCGGGGGCCCGCGTGGGGTCGGGGCCCGTGAGGCGCACGCCGGGGGCAGGGTGTCCGGATTCCGGATACGCCGTGCCCCTGACAAGGCGCTGGTGGGGAGTATTCGGCCGTGCACCCGAAGGACGCAAGGGCGCCTTTCGGCCGTACGACGTTCAACTTGCTTACGCCCTACGTACGTCGATCTTGCGGGCGTCGTCACCTGGGACGCGTGCGGAACAGCGGAGCGGACGGCGCTCTCCGGCCGCGGCCGCCGCGCCCAGGGTAGGGCCCGGCGGCCGAAAGGGGCAGATGGAAGGGCCCGTGGATGTACACGGCGGGAGCAGGGGCCGGTGGCGGACCACCGCCGTGCGCCCCCGCGCCTCGGGCGGCGCCGGGCGCCGCGGGCGGTGACCAACGGGTCCGCCCGTGGCATCGCCGAAAACCGACCATGGGAACCGTCCTCCCGGACCGCCGCCCGCGGTGCGACATCCCGTCCGTCGTTGCCGGGTCAGCCCTTCCAGACCGGATGCGGCAGTCCGAGGCGCGCGCGCAGGGTCGCGCCGGTGTACCGCGTCCGGAACGCGCCGCGCTCCTGGAGCAGGGGCACGACCCGGTCCACGAACTCGTCGAGGCCGCCGGGGCCGGGGTGCGGCGCGAGGAGGAAGCCGTCGGCCGCACCGGACCGTACGAAATCGTCCATCCCGGCGGCGACCGACTCCGGTGTGCCGACGAAGGACCACGGGTCCGCCGCCCCGGCGGCCCGCTCCCGCGCCTCGGCGATCGTGTCGCCGAGCACGAAGGTGGCGCGCGACAGGACCTTCAGGTCGTCGTGGTCCCGGCCGTACCCGGCGAGGCGGCCCTTCACGTCGGCGTGGAGCACGCGGCCGGCCGCCGGGGTGCGGTGCGGGACGAGGACCACGTCGGCGACCGCCGCGGCGAACTCCCTGTCCTCCGCCGTGTCCTGTGCCGCGTCCGGCGCCGTGTCCACCGTCGCGTCCAGCGACCGGATGACGACGGGGTGGCCCTGCGGGGAGCGCGCCACGGTGGACTCGCCCGCGATGTCGAAGTACCGGCCGCGGTGCGCGAACGGACGCGAGACGCCGTCGGGGGTCCAGGAGTCCCACACCTCCCGCGCCGCGGCAACGAACTCGGCGGTCCGGGCGAAGGGGGCGGCGGAAGGCCCGGAGCGGTCGGGGGACACGTCGTCCCGGAAGTTCTCCCCGGCGAGGGGGTCGGCGGCGTGCGCGACGTGCCAGGCCGCGCGTCCGCCGCTGAGGTGGTCCAGCGTGGCGAACCCGCGCGCGAGTTCGTACGGCTCGATGAAGCGCGTACCGACCGACGCGGCGAGTCCGAGGCGTCCGGTGACGGCGGCCAGCGCGTTCAGCGCGGTGACCGGCTCGGGCCGCCCGGCCGCGTCGGCCCCGTGTCCGCTTCCCCCGTCCTCGCGCAGGCGCAACTCCTCGCTGAGGAGGAGGAAGTCGAACAGTCCCCGCTCGGCGGTGCGCGCGAGCCGCGCGTAGGACGCGAAGTCCGCCGGGAGCCCGGCCGGGAGACCTGTCCGGAGATCGGCGCGGACGACGGGGTCGTCGGCCGCGGGGACGTGCACGGCGAGGTGCATGGGCCGGGGAGCGGGCTGCCCTCCGGGCGCGGGACGGGCGGGCGTGGGTACGGTCATGACGTTCCCCCTGTCACGGCGTACCGGTTCGCGGGCCGGGCCAGTCCCAGGTGCTCGCGCAGAGTGCTGCCCGGGTAGAAGGTGCGGAAGAGCCCACGGTGCTGCAGCAGTGCGACCGTGCCGTTGACCAGGCGTTCCAGGTCCCGCCCCGGCTCGACGGGGGTGAGGTGGAAGCCGTCGGCGGCACCGGTCCCGTGCCAGGCGGCGATCAGTTCGGCGAGGTCGACGGGGCCGCCGCGGTAGAGGGGGCCCTGCGCGGTCTGCCGCGGTCCGCCCCCGCCGTGTCCCCGCTCGGCCGCGCGCTCGCCGTCACCGAGGTCGACGGTGAGGGCGGCCAGGACGCGCAGCTCGTCCGGGTCCCGGCCGTGCGCGAGCGCGGCGGCGTGCAACTGCGCCCGTACGGCGCCGACCTGCGCCGGGGTCGCCCCCTGCACCAGTGCCACGTCCGCGTAGCGGGCGGCGGTCGCGCGGGCGTGCCGGTCGGTGGCGTCGACGACCCGCACCGGGTGGCCCTGCGGGGGTCTGGGCGCGGTCGACGGACCGCGTACGGCAAAGGTGTCGCCCCGGAAGTCGACGCGGTGCGGCCTGCCGCGACCGGCGGAGCGGCCGGTGGGACGTCCGGTGGAGCGGCCTGTGGAGCGGCCGGTCGCCGTGTCGCGTACCGCGGCGCCGTCCTCCCGGCTGTCCCACAGCCGGGCCGCCGCGTCGGCGACCTGTCCCGCCTCCCGCCACAGCGCGTCCGCGGGCGCGGCGTGCCGACGACCGAAGAGGCGGGCCTCCCCCTCGGTGGTCGACACGTCGATACACCAGCCGGCCCGGCCGCCGCTCACCCAGTCGAGGGTCGCCACGGCGGCCTGGACGCGGAACGGCTCGGTGTGCGTGGTGGTGACGGTCGGCACCAGGCCGACGCGGGTCGTGGCGGGCGCCACCCGGGCCAGCACGGCGAGCGCGTCGAGCCCGGGCCGCGTGAAGGCGTCGTCCAGCGTCACGAAGTCGAACCCGCCGCGCTCCGCGAGCCGCGCCAGCTCGACGTGGGCCGGGGCGTCGTGGGCCGCTCGCTGGTCGACGGCGGCGGCCAGGTGCAGGAGCCCCCGGCCGTTCGGGGCTGTCATGGGAAGCAGAACCTCTCTGGGACGCCCGGTCGCCGCCGCGGCAGATGACCGCGGCGGCGACCGGAACGGACGAAGCGGACGGTTCCGGGGCCGGTGTCAGCTCTTGGGCAGGCCCGGCGGGTTGATCTCCGACTTCGGCACGGCCTCGCCGGACAGGCCCCACCGCTTGAGGACCTTCGCGTAACTGCCGTTCTCGATCACGTGGTTGACGGCGGCCGCGTACGCGTCGACGAGCCCGCTGCCCTTCTTCGTGGTCGCGGCGATCTTGCCCTGGAGGTCGCCCCCGGCGCCCGAGAGCGTGCCGACGATCTCCGACTGCCCGGCGCTCGCCACGTGGTACGCGGCGGACGGGCTCGGACCCAGGTAGGCGTCGATGCGGCCGGACTGGAGGGCCAGGTAGTAGTCGGTGTCCTTCTGGAAGTACTTGATGCTGACCGCTTTGCGGCCGGCCTTCTCGTTCTGCTCGCTCCAGTCGACGAGGATCTTCTCCTGGTTGGTGCCGGAGGCGACGGCGATCGTCTTCCCGGCGATGTCCGCGGGCTTCTCGACCTTCCAGCCGCTGCCCTTCTTCGCCTCGAACGCGATGTTGTCGAGGCGGTAGGTGGCGAAGTCGTACTTCTCCTTGCGCTCCTCGGTGACGGTGACGTTCGAGAAGACGGCGTCGAACTTGCCGCTGTCCAGGCCGACGAAGAGGTTCTCCCAGGAGACCTCGTCGTTGTCGATCTTCAGCCCGAGGGTGTCGGCGACGAGGGTGGCGAGGTCGATCTCCGAACCGATTCTGGTCTTGTCGTCGGTCGCGTAGAACCCGAGTGGCGGCGAGGCGTCCGCGCTCTGGCCGAGCCTCAGCGTGCCGCGCTCGCGGATCGCCGCCGGGACGAGTGCGGCGATCTCGTCGGCCTTCTTGCCGCGGATCCGGTTCTGGTCGGGGCCGATGTTGACGTCGCCGACCTTCTTGGTTCCGGACGAGCCCGTCCCGGTCGCCGCGTCGCTGTCACCGCCGCAGGCGCTGAGCAGCGGGGCGACGACGAGGGCGGCGACGGAGGCGGCGAGGACGGTGCGTCGGGATGTCACGGATGAACTCCTTCGATGGGGAAACGGTGGAAAACGGTGGGGGGACCCTGGCCGGCGGACCGTCACAGGACCTTGGAGAGGAAGGCGCGGGTGCGCTCGTGGCGCGGCGCGTCGAGCACGTCGCCGGGGGAGCCCTGCTCCACGACGCGGCCGTCGTCCATGAAGACCACGGTGTCGGCGACCTCGCGGGCGAAGCCGATCTCGTGCGTGACGACGATCATCGTGGTGCCCTGGTGCGCCAGGTCCTTGATGACGTCGAGCACCTCGCCGACCAGCTCGGGGTCGAGCGCGGACGTCGGCTCGTCGAAGAGCAGCAGCCGGGGCTCCAGGGCGAGCGCCCGGGCGATGGCCACGCGCTGCTGCTGGCCGCCGGACAGCTGCTTCGGATAGGCGCCGGCCTTGTCGGCGAGCCCGACCCGGTCGAGCAGCCCGCGCGCCGCCTCGGTGGCCTCCTTGCGGGGCCGCTTCAGCGCGGAGACCGGGGCCTCGACGATGTTCTCCAGCACCGTGAGGTGCGGGAAGAGGTTGAAGTTCTGGAAGACGAACCCGATCCGGGTGCGCTGCTTGAGGATCTCGCGCTCGCGCAGCTCGTACAGCTTGTCGCCGGAGCGCCGGTAGCCGACCAGCGCGCCGTCCACGCTGATCCAGCCCTGGTCGACCTTCTCCAGGTGGTTGATGGTGCGCAGCAGGGTGGACTTGCCGGAGCCGGAGGGGCCGAGGACGACGGTGACCTCGCCGGCGCGCACCTGCAGGTCGACGCCCTTGAGCACCTCCAGCGCGCCGAAGCTCTTGTGGACGGACCGGACGTCGACCATGGGCGCGCTCATCGGGTGCTTCCTTTCGCGAAGTGTCGTTCCACGTAGTGCTGGATCACGGAGAGCGCGGTGGTCAGGAGGATGTACCAGGCCGTGGCGACCATGAGCAGCGGTACGACCCGGCCGTTGCGTCCGTAGATGACCTGGACCTGGTAGAAGAGCTCGCCGATCGCCATGACGGAGACGATGGAGGTGCCCTTGAAGAGGGAGATCACCTCGTTGGCGGCGTTGGGCAGGATGGAGCGCATCGCCTGCGGGAGCACGATCCGCCGGATCTGCCGCAGCCGGGGGATGCCGAGCGCGGCGGCCGCCTCCAGCTGCCCGCCGTCGACGGACAGGACGCCGCCGCGCACGATCTCCGCGGCGTACGCGGCCTGGTGCAGGGCGAGGCCCAGGACGGCCGCGCTCATCGCGCCGACCAGGCCCATCGTGTCGAAGGAGAAGAAGCCGGGCCCGAAGGGGATGCCGAACTGCAGCTCCTTGTAGAGGTAGGCGAGGTTGAACCAGAAGAGCAGCTGCACGATGAGCGGGATCGACCGGAACGCCCAGATGTAGGCGAAGGCGACGGCTTTGAGGAACGGGCTGGCGGACAGCCGCATGAAGGCGAGGACGATCCCCAGGGCGAACCCGAGCGCCGTGCCGTAGACGGTCAGCTGGAGGGTGACCCAGACCGCTTTCAGGACCACTTCGGCGGTGAAGAACTCGGCGAACACCTCCCATTCCCAGCCGGCGTTGGTGGCGAGTCCGTGGGCGAACTGGGCGAGCAGCACGGCGGTCACGACCACGGCGGCCCAGCGCCAGGGGTGCCGGACGGGCACCACCTTGAGCGCGCCGTAGTCCTCGGGTTCGGCCGGTGTCCTGGCGAGGGGTGGATCACTGGTCAGCGACATGGGGTCCTCGGGCGGGAGAAGGGGTGCACGGTGCTAAAAGCGAGCCGGGCGGGGATGCGGGTGCCGCGAAGGCGCGTGCGGCCGGGGTCAGGCGGCGGCGCGACAGGAGAGGTCGCGCAGGAAGGCCAGCACGGCGCGTGCGGTGGCGTCGTTCTGCCGGAAGGCGGGCCCGCCGGTGCGCGGCCGGGTGAACGCTCCGGAGCCCCGGGCGTCGGTGTGCGGTCCGAGTGCGAAGCGGCGCGGGTGCGGGGTGCCGGACCGGTCCAGGACGCGCCCGTCCGCGGGGTCCACTGCGAGCAGCCCCTCGGGCGTCGTGCCGGCCCCTTCGGCGTGCAGGGCGCGCAGGAGGGCGTCGCGGGTCCGCTCGACCGTCGGGTGCGGCAGCCGCGCCTCGACGAGCGCGCGGGCCTCGACGTACTCCCCCGGCACGGTGGCGCTCGTGGCCCGGAAGACCCCGTCCGCGGCCGACACCTCCATGCCCGCGCCGAGGAACCTCAGCACGCCTGCCCGGGACAGGGCCAGCAGCTGGTGCAGCCGCGGTCCGGGCGGTCCGGAGGCGAGGTAGCTGAAGAAGCCGTGCCACCAGGGCCCGATGTCGCCGAGCCGGACCAACTGCCCGTACACGGAAAGGAGTCCGAGGAAGACGGCGAGGTCCGGGCTGTGGGCGGGGTCGTGGCGCCGGGCGAGGTCCCCCTCGACGTACGCCCGCAGGCCGTCCTGGAGCGCGTCGTACGACGGGTGGCGCACCCCGTCCAGCGGGTGGTCGAGCGCCGTCAGGTCCAGCCGGTCGGCGGGGTCGGGCACGGCGGAGGCGACGAGGGCCGCGACCTCGGCGGTGCCGGCGGCGGCGTACTTCTCCTCGAAGTCCGTCCAGGCCATGGCGGTGCGCCCGGGGTGCGCGGCGAACAGCCGGTGGTAGTGGGCGAAGCCCAGCTCCTTCTCGACGAGCGGCCACACGTCCCGGCGGAAGTCGGGGCCGTCGGGGAGCGCGAGCAGCGCGTCCACCTCGGCGGGCCCGAAGAAGCGGGGCAGCGGGGGCCGTTCGCCGGTCCAGTCGTAGCCGATCTTCGAGTGGTACGGGACCCCACGGCGCGACCCGACGTGCAGGACGGGCTCGCGCCCGGACGGGAGGTACGTCAACCCGCCGTCCGGGCCGGTCTCGTAGCGGCCGCCGCGGCCTTCCGTGAGGAGGACCATCAGGTCGACGAAGGCGAGCCCGAAGCCGCGCACGAGCACCGGTTCGCCGGGGGCGAGGGCGGACAGGTCGCTGTCGGCGGTGAAGTCCGGCGGCAGGTGGACCAGGCCGTGGGCGTCGGCGTACGCGGCCAGCCGGCGCTGCTCGTCGTCGGGTTCGGCGTCGAGGTGGCCGAGGGTGAGGACGACGAGGTCGGCGGCGAGCGGGCGCGGCCGGCCCTCCAGCCACACCTGCTGGCGTCCCCCGCGCGGCCCCTCGACCCGTACGGCGCGGCGGGGGTGGTGGTGGACGCGGACGCCCTCGGGGAGCGCGGCGACGGTCCGCTCGTACACCCAGCGCAGGTAGGCGCCCTGGCGCCGCCGGCCGGCGAAGACGCGTCCGTCGAGTCCGGCCCACTCGTGCAGGGTGGGGCCCTCGCCCACGGGTCCGGTCATGGCCACCGAGTCGTCGGTGAACATGGTGACGTCCTGGGCCTGCGAGTTCATCCACAGCAGCGGCGACTGCTCCTCGCGCCAGATGCGTCCGCCGCCCGGCGGGAACGGGTCGACGAGGTGCACGTCGAGGCCGGTCCCGGCGAGCTGCGAACCGGCGTACAGCTCGGGCGCGTTGGCGGCGATGCGCTCCAGGAGCCCGGTGCCGCGCGGCCCGGCGCCCACGATGACCAGCGAGGGACGCGGCCCGCGCGACGCAGCTGGCACGCTCGTCGCACTCGTCGAACTCGGCACGCTCGTCGCGCTCATCGGGCGAGCTCCGATCCGCGTCCGTAGTGCCGCTCGACGTAGTACTGGCCGACGCTGAGCACCGAGGTGACGATCACGTACCAGACGGTGGCCACCATCAGGAGCGGGATGACCTGGTAGGTGCGGTGGTAGACGAGCTGCACGGAGTAGAGCAGGTCCTGGACGGCGATCACGCTGACGATCGAGGTGCCCTTGAGCGTCCCGATCAGCATGTTCCCGGCCGGCGGCACGATGGAGCGCATGGCCTGCGGCAGCACGATCCGCCACCAGCGGCGCCACCGGCTCAGTCCGAGCGCCTGGGCGGCCTCGACCTGGCCGCGGTCCACGGAGAGGATGCCGCCGCGCACGACCTCGGCGGCGTACGCGGCCTCGTGCAGGGTGAGGCCGATGATCGCGACGGTGACGGGTCCGAGCAGGTTCACCGTTTTGACGCCGAAGAGCGTCGGGTAGAGCGCCCCGATGTTGAACCAGAACAGCAGCTGCACCAGGATCGGCATCGACCTGAAGAGCCAGACGTATCCCCAGCTCACGCCGCGCAGCACGGGGTTGGCGGAGAGCCGGCCCGCGGCGAGCAGGGCGCCGAGGGCGAAGCCGAGCGCCATGACGAGGGCGGTCAGCCAGAGGGTGAGGCCGAGTCCGCGCAGCACCGCGGCCGAGGTGAAGTAGTCGCCGACCACGTCCCACCGGAACGCCTCGTTGCGGGCGACGGAGTTGACGGCGAGTCCGAGCAGGACCAGGACGAGGCCCGCGGCGGTCCACTGGCCGAACCGGCGCCGGGGGACGATGCGCGGGGGCTCGGCGTCCCGGGGATCTCCGGGGGCGGCCACCTCGGTGAGGGTGTGCGAGGACATGCGAAGGCTCCGTGATGCGTCGGGTCGAACACGGGTGGTGCCTTCACACGGATCACGCGATCACGCCGGACGCCCGGGGGCGTCGTACGGCGTGCACGGCCGAGCCCCTCAGCAGGGCCGTCCGTCGAGAGTACGGGGGCGTTTCCCCCGCCTGTCAAGGTTGTCCACACTGTGAGCGGTACGTCTCAGGCCAGTTGACGCCGAACCGAATGGCTGTTCCACTTGTGCGCATGCATTCGCAGCAGTGGCTGGTCACGCGCTCCCACATCGACTTCGGTCGAGTGTGGTCCTCGTCCTGTTGAGCTGACCCCCTGCGCGCCCGGCCCTTCTGACGGCGGGCGCCTTCCGCGTTTCCCGCKCCCGCTCCGCCGCCAGGCCTTCACACGCGCACCCCTCCCCTCGCGCTCCCTCCTTTCCGCGCTGCTTCCGCGCGCGCTTCTTCTGCTCTTCCGCGCGCGCTCCTCCACGTCGCGCTCTGCCTCCAGGAGACCGCTCCATGCGTACGTTCCCGCGTGCCCGCCGACCGTTCCTGCTGCCGTTCGCCCTGATCACCTCCGCCACCCTGCTGCTCACCGCGTGCGGTTCGGGCGCGGACGACACCGCCGCGGGCGGCACCGCCCAGGCGGCCGCCGGCACGGAGGACGGGATCCCCACCACGGACGTCGTCTCCGCCGTCGGGAAGAACGCGGCCGCCGCGAAGCTGCTGCCCGCGGGCACCGATTCGCTGACCCTCGCCGTGAGCGTCGGCGGGTCGCCGCCCGGTACCGGCTACCTGGCGGACGGCAAGACCCTCGCGGGCCAGGACGTCGACTTCGCGGACGCCGTGGCGAAGGCGCTCGGCCTGCGGCTGAAGCGCGAGGCCGCGAGCTTCGAGGCGATCCTGCCCGCCCTCGACAGCGGCAAGTACGACGTCGGCGTCGGCAACTTCGGCGTCACCGACGAGCGCCGCGAAACCATCGACTTCGTCACCTACATCAACGACGGCCAGGGCTTCGCCACCCGCGAGGACAGCAAGCTGGACAAGGTCACCGACCTCACCCAGCTGTGCGGCCTGAACGTGGCGACCGGGGCGGGCACCACCTTCGAGGCCACCCTGGAGAAGCAGAAGCACGTCTGCTCCGACGCGGGCGAGAAGGCGTACCAGGTGCAGACGTACAGCGAGCAGGGCGCGCTCTGGTCCTCGCTGCAGCAGGGCCGCAGCGATGTGGTGATGAGCACGATCAACGGGCTGCGCTACGCCGTCGCCCAGCAGGAGGGCCTGAAGTTCCTCAACGAGTTCCACCGGCTGGACGTGGGCTTCGCCTTCGACAAGGGCACGAAGCTGGCACCCGCCTTCCAGGCCGCGGTGAACGCCCTGATCGAGGACGGCACCTACAAAAAGATCCTCAAGAAGTGGGGCACGACAGGCTCGGCAATAGAGAAGTCCGAGATCTCACCCCCGGAAAAGCCCTGACCCCTTCAGGGGCGCGGGGAACGGCGCAGTCCTTCAGGGGCGCGGGGAACGGCGCAATCATTTAGGGGCGCGGGGAACTGCGCGACCAGCCCCCACCGGGCCACCCACACCCGTCACAACAGCTCCCGCAACAATCCCCGCACTTCCCGCAGCAGTCACAGCACTCACAACAGTCACTGCAGTCGTCGCACCGCTGGCAGAACCCCGGCTTCCGCTCCCCCGACCACGGATCGTGGTACTCCCCGCAGCACATCTGGCACGTACAGGCCAGCCCCGCCCACACCGCACACCCGGCGAGCAGCCCGCGCCGGTCACGGCGCGGCGGCTCGGGCGGCGGCGGGGGCGGAACGCCGGGCCCGGACGGCGCGTAGGGGTTGCCGTGCGAGCAGGACGCCGTGCCGAACGCCCGGTCCACCGAGTTCCGCAGCTCGTGCACGACCAGCACGTGCGCCAGCTTCGGATCGGTGAACTCCACGTCGCGCAGCGCGAGCCGGATCCCGTGCAGCGCGTCGTCGGCGAGCCGCCGGGCCTCCGCCGGGGACGCCCCGGTGGCGGTGAGCGGGTTCCAGGCACCGGCGGCGGCGTCGGCCTCCCGGTCCTCCACCGCGTCCAGCAGGTGGGCGAGCCGCCCGAAGAGCCGGCCGGCCTCGGCGAGCGGCGCGGCGTTGCCGGGCCGCCCGGCCAGCACCGCGGTGTGCGCGAAGGCCGCGGCGGTCGCGGTCTCCGTCGGTTCGGTGACGGTCAGCAGCGGGGTGCCGGGCCCGGCGAGCGCCTCGATGCCCACCTGCCGGTCCACGGCGTCGACCAGTACGGCGGTGTCGAAGCCGACGGCCGAGCCGGTCCTCGCCCCCGCCCGGCCCCAGTTCGTGGCAACGCGGCGCGCCGCGAGCGCCACGGGACGGCGCGCCAGCAGCCCGTCCCCGTCGGCCACGTGGTCGCGCACCTTCGCGGAGGCGAGCACCAGCGACACGGCCGCGGCGAGCCGCGCGCCCTCACCCTGAGCGACCGACGCGCTCCGCATCCCGCGCAGCGGACAGGGCCCCGCGGTACGCCGTCCCCCTGCTCCGGGCGCGGCCTGAGCCTCCGTCAGGACCGAGATGAGCAGGCCGTCGTAGTTGGTGACGACGCGGGCGAACTGCCCGTGGTCCCCGCGCAGCGCGAGGCAGAGACCGCACAGATGAGCCATCCACTGCGCTTCGAGCTTCTGTCCCAGCCGGTGCCGGCAGGGCCTGACGATTCCGAACACGACGTTCCCCCGTGGTGTGTACGACGTTGAGCTGCGGCATCGTATCGGCCGCTCCGTTCACCCGGACGCTCCAGCCGTCACCCGTCCGCCAGGACAAATCATATTTCACTCACAGTCAGCAGCGGTGTAGCTCACGACCCTTGGGGTACGCGGGCTCTCGACGAATTCGCTGTGCACCAGTACCGTCACGAAACCCCCGCGCGGCGTCTATCCCCTTGGCGCGACATCCGCATCATGGACGACCATGGGGATGCGGAAAGAAGAAAGACCGCTGTGAGAGGAGGCGTCCATGGGATCGGTGCGCAAGGCGAGTGCCTGGCTTGGCCTCGTCGACGACAACGATGACGAGCGTTACTACGACGACGACTACGCCGAAGGTTCCGAGACCGGGAGCCGGGAGGTCTGGGTCACGGACCCGCGGGTCAAGGTGGCCTCGGAGGCGGCGGAGGAGAAGGGCCGCCGGATCGGCACGGTCACCCCGGACAGCTTCCGGGACGCCCGTGGCATCGGCGAGCTCTTCCGTGACGGCGTGCCCGTCATCATGAACCTCACGGCCATGGAGCCCGCCGACGCCAAGCGCGTCGTCGACTTCGCGGCCGGCCTGATCTTCGGCCTGCGCGGCTCGATCGAGCGCGTGTCGAACCGGGTCTTCCTGCTGACCCCCGCCGACACCGAGATCGTCAGCGGGGAACCGGCCGCCCGCCGGACGGACGGCTTCTTCAACCAGAGCTAGGCAAGGCCGCTCACCGGGCCCGTTCCCCGGCACCGCGGCGGGAGCGTCCCGCCCCGGGCCCTACCGGAACGCGTCGAGACCGGTGAGCGCCTTGCCCAGCACCAGCTGGTGCATCTCGACGGTGCCCTCGTAGGTGAGCACCGATTCGAGGTTCGTCGCGTGGCGCATCACGGGGTATTCGAGCGAGATCCCGTTGGCGCCGAGGATCGTCCGCGCGGTACGGCAGATGTCGATCGCCTCCCGCACGTTGTTGAGCTTGCCGAAACTGACCTGTTCGGGACGGAGCCGTCCCGCGTCCATCCGCCGGCCCAGGTGGTGGGCCAGCAGGATCCCCTTGTGCAGTTCGACCGCCATGTCGGCGAGCTTGGCCTGGGTGAGCTGGAAACCGCCGATGGGCCGCCCGAACTGCTCGCGCGTCCTCGCGTACTCCACCGCCGCCTCGAAACTCGCCCGCGCGGCGCCCATCGAGCCCCACACGATGCCGTAGCGCGCGTGGGACAGACAGCTGAGCGGGCCCTTCAGCCCGGTGACCTCCGGCAGTACGGCACCGGCGGGCAGCCGCACCTCGTCGAGGACCAGCTCGCTGGTGACCGACGCCCGCAGCGACCACTTGCGCTTGATCTCCGGCGCGGAGAACCCGGGGCGGTCGGTCGGCACGACGAACCCGCGGATCCCGTCGTCGGTCTGCGCCCACACGACGGCGACGCCCGCCACCGACCCGTTGGTGATCCACATCTTGCGCCCGGTGAGGACCCAGTCCCCGCCGTCCCGCTTCGCGTACGTCCGCATGGCGCCGGGGTCGGAGCCGTGGTCGGGCTCGGTCAGCCCGAAGCAGCCGATGACCTCGCCGGACGCCATACGGGGCAGCCACTCCTGCTTCTGCTCCTCGCTGCCGAACCGGTGGATCGCGTACATCGCGAGCGAGCCCTGCACGGAGACGAGCGAGCGGATGCCGGAGTCGGCGGCCTCCAGCTCCAGACAGGCGAGGCCGTACTGCACGGCGGAGGCGCCGGCGCAGCCGTACCCGTCGAGGGACATCCCGAGGGCGCCGATGCCGCCCAACTCCCGCGCCAGCTCCCGGATGCCCGGCAGCTCCCCCTTCTCGTACCACTCGGCGACGTGCGGCAGCACGCGGTCCGCCGCCCAGGCCCGCACGGTGTCCCGCACCGCGAGGTCCTCCGGGCTCAGCAGGTCGTCGACCCCGAGCGGGTCGGCGGGGTCGAAGGGGGGAAGCTTCGGGGAAGCGGACATCAATGCCTCCGACACAGAAAACTAGCACTGTTAACCAAGGTCGCCCCAGACGTTACGACGCAGGACGACACACGTCCAGGACCGTCATACGGACTGCAGCCGCCGACGGCGAGAACGCCCCACGGGAAACCCGCACGGCACGAGCGGCCCGCACGGGCGGTGCGCGGGTGGGAGAGGCCCGGACGCACACCACGACGCACGGATCACCGAACGGACTCCACCCGCG
>NZ_VDFC01000046.1:237495-241556 GCF_008369065.1 Streptomyces apricus
CCCCGAGCTGGTACGACGTCTCCCCTATGGCCGCCGCCCCGCCCGCCCGGTCCTGCGGCGCCTCGCTCAGCATCGACTCGTACGCGCCGAAGAGCGTGATCTCCAGGCCGAAGCCGAGCATCACGAACCCGGCCAGCAGCAGCGGGGCGTTGTCCTCGGAGCCCATCGCCGTCAGCGTGACGACCGCCGCGGCGGTGAGGCAGAACCCGGAGCAGACCATGGTCCGCGGCCCGAAGCGCTGCAGGGTCTTCGCCCCGGCCAGTCCGGCGGCCATCGCCGCGACGGTCAGCGGCAGCAGCCGCAGCCCGGTCTCCAGCGGGGAGAGCCGCAGCACCAGTTGCAGGTACTGCGCGGCGATCAGTTCGAGCCCGACCAGCGCGAGCATCGCCAGCACGATGCAGCCGACGGAGGTACTGAAGGCGGGCCGCGCGAACATCGTCAGGTCGACCAGCGGATGGCGCCGGCGCCGCTGGCGCCGTACGAAGGCGACGAGGAGTCCGGCCCCCGCCAGCAGCGGCACCGCGGTGAGGACGCTCAGCGCGCCCTCGCCGCCGCCGAGCCGCTTCACCCCGAGGACGAGGGCGAAGAGACCGGCCGCGGCGGTCAGCGCGCCGACGACGTCCCACGGCCCGTCGCGCTCACCCGTCGACTCGGGCAGCAGCAGCCGGCCGACGGGGAGACTGACCAGCATCAGCGGGATGTTGACGAGGAAGACCGAGCCCCACCAGAAGTGTTCGAGGAGGAACCCGCCGAGCAGCGGTCCGACGGCCGCGCCCACCGCGGCGACGGCGCTCCAGACGCCGATCGCGAGCGCCCGCTCGCGCCGGTCGGGGAAGACCTGCCGCAGGATGGAGAGCGTCGCGGGCATGATCATCGCGCCGCCGACGCCGAGCAGGGCGCGGGCCGCGATCAGCACCTCCGCGCTGCCGGCGAAGGCCGCGAGGGCGGAGGCGACGCCGAAGAGGGCGTATCCGAGGAGCAGGACGCGTCTGCGGCCGACGCGGTCGCCCAGCGTGCCGAAGAGGATGAGCAGCGAGGCGCAGACGAGCGGGTAGACGTCGACGATCCAGAGCAGTTCCATCGCGCCGGGCGTGAGGTCCTCGGTGACGGCGGGCACCGCGACATGGAGCACCGTGGCGTCGACGGCGACCAGGAGCAGGCTGACGCACAGCACCACGAGGACGACCCAGCGGTTTGCACCGGCCCCGGTCTCCCGACGGCGACGCGCGGCGGCCGTGGTCGTCCCGGACATGTACGTACCTCCCAGATGTTCCCTCGCGTCCGGCGGATCCGCTGGGTGGGGACTCCCTGCGGCTGCGGCTCGGGGAGCGGTGTCCCGGCCCACGCAACAAAGGCGAGTGAGACGTCAGAGTACGCGAGTTCCCTCCGATGCCGGGTGGCGGACCTCTCACGTTCTTCCTGCAGGCGTGTGGTGTGCGCCACGCCTGCCCGCACCGGCCGCGGGTGCGCCGGCCGGGACCTGCCGGGCCGCACGGACGCGGGCGCCCCGATAATCGGGCCCGTGACCGATCTCGCGACGCCCGTCGCCGCCCCGCGCCCGCGGCCGTCCTGGCGCCGTGCCGCGCCCGCCCTCCTCGGGTACGCGGCGGTGCGCGCGCTGGGCCTGCTGGTGCTCGCGGTGTGGAGCGCCGCCCGGGACGAGAGCCCGGTGCGCCTGCTCTCCGCGCGCTGGGACTCCCTCTGGTACACGAGGGTCGCCGAGCTGGGGTACGGCTACGAGGTGCGGCTGCCGGACGGCGACGTGCACTCGAACCTCGCCTTCTTCCCCCTGCTGCCCTGGCTGGAGCGGGCGGGGGCGGCGCTCTCCCCTCTCTCCCACGCCGAGGCGGGCCTGCTGGTGAGCGCGGTCGCCTCGCTCGCCGCGGCCTGGGGGATCTTCGCGGTCGCGGACCATGTGTACGGGTCCCGCGCCGGGGTCTGCGCCGTGCTGCTGTGGGCCGTGCTGCCCGTCGGGATCGTGCAGTCGATGGCGTACAGCGAGTCGTTGTTCACCGCGCTCGCGGCCTGGTCGCTGTACGCGGTGCTGACCGGCCGCTGGCTCACCGCGGGCCTGCTCGCCTCGCTGGCCGGGCTGACCCGCCCGGTGGGCGCGGCGGTCGTCGCCGCCGTATGGGTGACGGCCGTCGCCTCTTTCGTGCGGGAGCGGGGCGCGCCGGCCGGGGACGGCGCTCCCCGGTGGCGGCGCGCCCTGGCGATGCTGGTCGCGCCCCTCGGCGCGGCCGGCTACGTCCTGTGGGTCGGCCACCGCACGGGCGGCGGTCCGCTGGGCTACCTCGACGTCCAGGCCGGCTGGCGCAACGGCTTCGACGGCGGGTACGCGTTCGCCCGGTTCGTCGCAGGGAAGTTCACGGCGTTCCCGTCGGCCCTGGCCGGAGTCGGACTGGTCGTCGGCGTCGTCCTGCTCGGACGGCTGTACGCGGCCGGTGTGCGGCAGCGGCAGCCGCTGCCGCTCCTGGTGTACACGGGGACCGTCACCCTGCTCGCGTTGTGCGCGTCGAGCTACTTCGGCTCGAAACCGCGTCTCCTGTTGCCCGCCTTCCCCCTTCTGCTGCCGCTCGCCCTGGCCCTCGCGAAGCTGCGTACGTCCAGGTCGGCGTGGGTGCTGGGGGGTGTGGCGGTGGCGTCGGCGGTGTACGGCGCCTTCTGGCTGAACGGCTCGGGGCCGCCCTGATCACTCTCGGTGGCCGGTGAGCGCCGGGAGACGTCCGCGCGAGCATTCGGTGAACGAATTCATAAGGGCCATAAAACTGCGCTCCGGAATGATCAATCGAATTGAAGGAAGAGCGGACGGCTGATTCCTTAATCCATGGCGATAAACCACCTCCTGAGAGCTTTCCCACATCACATCGTCATCACAAAGACGGTGCTTCGCCCTTGAACACAGCTCACTCGCTGTAACGTCGATTGGGTGCGTACCGAACGAGAGCTGACTCGCCTGGACCGGGTCTTCGCCCGGCTGGACCGTGAGCCGGAACGACCGGCCCACATCGACGTGCCCCGGATGAGCCGGCACCGGGTGGTCCTCTTCGCGTCCACGCTCGCCTTCTACGCGGCCATCGTGTGGGCCGTCGTGATCACGTCGTGGCTGGTCCGGCTCGACTGGCAGGTCATGTTCTTCCGGCCGTACCAGCAGTGGCCGGAGATCCACGCGTTCCTCGACTACTACGTGGTGCTGGGCCAGCGCGGCCCCACCGCCGTGATGATCGCGGCCTGGCTGGGCTGGCGCTCCTGGCGGCAGCACACCCTGCGCCCGCTGCTCACGCTGGGCGCGTCCCTGCTGCTGCTGAACCTCACGGTGGGCGCCGCCAAGCTGAGCATGGGCCGCCTCGGACCGCACTACGCCACCAGCGTCGGCTCGAACGAGATGTGGCTGGGCGGCGACATATTTCCTTCGGGCCACACCGCCAACGCCGTGGTGACCTGGGGCATCCTCGCCTATCTGGCCTCGACGCCGCGGGCCCGCCGCTGGCTGTCGGCCTTCTCCGCGGTGGTCTCCCTCGGGGTCGGCCTGACCACCGTGTACCTGGGCACGCACTGGCTGAGCGACGTGGTGCTCGGCTGGGCCGCCGGTCTGCTGATCCTGCTGGCGCTGCCCTGGTGCGAGCCGCTGATCGCACGCGCCGAGGACATGATCTTCGACCTGCGCGACTCCTGGCGCGACCGGCGTCGCGGCCGGGCCCCGGTGCCGGTCACGCCGGTGGAGGTGCCCGGTGCGCTCTCGCCGATCGGCGGCGCGGCCGTCACCGCGGCCGGCGATCCGACCGGGGGTCAGGAGCCGGTCGTACGGGAGCCGGTGGCCACGTCACGGCCGGTCCGGCCGCAGGGTCACCTCGCGCCCGGGCCGCACCTGTCCCGCTCGGAGCGGACGCCGGTGACGCCGCTCGGCAGCCGCCGACCGCCGCAGTCGGACCGAGTGACACGTGGCACCACGTCCCCCCGCCCCGTAACGGGCGCCTGAGCCCAGCCCCTTCAGGGGCGCGGGGAACTGCGCGCTCAGCCCCCACCGGCCCCTGCGTTCGTATCTGCGGGGCGGTGGGGGC
>NZ_VDFC01000046.1:241656-254495 GCF_008369065.1 Streptomyces apricus
CCGGCGCCGATGGGCCCGGCCCCGGACGGACGGCGGGCGCCACCGGGTCGACCGGCACGGCACCGGACACGGGAGGCACCGACGCAGGGCCGGGGCCCGCGCTTCCAGTGCGGGGGCCAGGGCTTCCGGTGCCGGGGCCTGCTGGGTTTCCGGAGCCGGGCCCGGGCGGTGGCCGGGCGGGGAAGCCACCGACTGCCGCGCGACGGCCTCCGGCTACCGACGCGAGGCCGGAGTTGGGGCCCGCGCTTCCGGAGCCGGGCCCGGACAGTGGCCGGGCGGGGAAGCCACCGACTGCCGCGCGACGGCCCCCGGCCACCGACGCGGTGGCGGGGCCGGGGCCCGCGCTTCCGGTGCGTGGGCCGGGACTTCCGGAGCCGGGGCTTCCGGAGCCGGGCGGCGGCCGGGCGGGGAGGCCGCCGGCTGCCGCGCGACGGCCCCCGGCTCCCGCCGCGGCGCCCGTCCTGCGCGCCCGGGACCTGCGCGTCGCCTACGACGGGTTCACCGCCCTCGACGGCGTCGGCCTCGACCTCCCGCCGGGCCGCATCACCGCGGTCGTGGGGCCCAACGGGGCGGGGAAGAGCACGCTGTTCCACTGCCTGGCCGGAACCGTACGGCCGGTGTCGGGGAGGGTCCTGCTCGGGGACCGGGACGTCACCCGGCTGCCCGCGCACGCCCGGACCCGGCTCGGCATCGCGCGCACCTTCCAGCAACTGGCCGTCTTCCCCACCCTGACCGTGGCCGGGAACGTCCGGGTGGGCGCCGAGCAGGGGCAGGTCGTGGACACGTCCGAGGCCGCGGACGCGGCGGAGCGGGCCCTGCGGCTGCTCGGCCTGGCCGGACCCGTACGGGCGCTCCCGGCGGTGGACCTGCCCMCCGGCACCCTGCGCCGGGTCGAGCTCGCCCGGGCGCTCGCGGGGAGCCCGCGGGTCCTGCTGCTGGACGAGCCCGCGGCCGGGCTCGACACCGGGGAGGTGACCGCGCTGGCCCGGGTGCTGCGGGCGCTGGCCGCCGACGGCACGGCCCTGCTGGTCGTCGAGCACGACCTCGACCTGGTGACCGACCTCGCCGACACGGTGCACGTCATGACCGCGGGCCGGATCGTCGCGTCCGGCCCCGCCGGCCGGGTGGTCGGGGAGCTCGGCACGGTGATCGACGGATGAGCGGCCCCGCGGGCACCGGCGGGATCTCCCTGCGGCGGGCGCACGTGCGCTACGGCCCGCTGGAGGCCCTGCACGGGGTGACGCTCCACGCGCCCGCGTCCGGTGTCACCGTCCTGCTCGGCCGCAACGGCTCGGGCCGTACGAGCGTGCTGCGCGCCCTCGCCGGGACCGTGCCCCTGGCGCGGGGCGCCGTGGTCTGGGACGGCGCCGACGTCACGCGCCTGCCCGCGTACGAACGGGCCCGCCGCGGGCTGTGCCTGGTGCCGGACCGCGGCGCGGTCTTCGGCTCGCTGACCGTCCGGGAGAACCTGGAACTCGCGGCGGGCGGCGACCGGTTCGAGGCCGCCCTCGACGGCTACCCGCAGCTCGCCGCCCTGCTGCCGCGCAGGGCCGGCACGCTCTCCGGCGGGGAGCGGCGCATGCTCGCCCTCTCCCGCGCCCTGCTCGCCCGCGCGCGCGTGGTCCTCGTCGACGAACCGGCCCAGGGCATGTCCCCCGCGGTCGCGTCCCGCACGTACGAGCTGCTGGCCGGCCTGGACGCGGCGGTCCTGCTGGCCGAGCAGCGCCTGCCCCCGCCCCTGCGCACCGGGACGGCGTTCGTGTACGAACTCCGCCGCGGCGCGGTCGCGTTCAGCGGCGAGGCGACGGAGCGGCGGGGGTGACGGACGGGACCGGCGTCGCCGGTTTCTCCGGTGTCTCCGGTCCCGCCGAAAGCACCGGTGCCGTCGCCGTCACCGAAGGGGCCGGTGTCCCCGGTGCGGCCGGTGTGGCCGAAGGAACCGGCGTCGCCGGGCTCGCCGGGGTCGTCGGGCTCGCCGGGGTCGTCGGTGTCGCCGAAGGCGCCGGTGACGCCGGGGGCCGCGGTGCGCTCGGGCGGCCCGGGGCGGGCTTCTGCGCGGGCCCGTCGCCCTTCTGGGGCTTCGGGCGGTGGGCCGTGGCCCCCGCCTCCGGGAGGCGCAGCAGCATGCCCGGGGTGAGCCGGTCCGGACGCGGGCCCACCGTCCGGCGGTTGAGCGCGTAGAGGGCCTGCCAGCCGCCCTCGACACCGTGCCGGCGGGCAATCGACGACAGCGATTCGCCCCGCTTCACCACGTGCGTCCGCCCCGCGAGCCGGTACCGCTTCGAACAGGCCGGCCACGCCTTCCAGCCCTGCACCCGCAGCACCCGCTCCGCCACCCGGATCTGCTCGTCCCGTGTGGCGAGGTCCGCGCGCGGCGCGTAGGCGAGGCCGCCGAACGCCCGCCAGGTGGGCTGCCAGAACTGCAGTCCCCCGTAGTAGCCGTTGCCGGTGTTCGCGTTCCAGCGCCCCCCGCTCTCGCACTGCGCGAGGCACCCCCAGGGCCACCGGTCCTTGGCGCAGCCGTACGGCGCCGGGGCCGGGGCGGACCGGGACACCACGGGCCCGGGCGCCGCGGACGACGGCGCCGCGGACGGTGGCGCCGCGACCGCGTCCACCGGGGCCGGCAGGGCGAGAGCGGCGACGACGACGGCCGCGTACCGCATGCGAGTGATCGGCATCGGGCCACGCTAGGCAGACCCCCCGCACCGTCCGGACCAGCCGCGCGGACGGCCGGCGCGGCCCCACCCGGTCGGCGGACCGGGTGGGGCCCCGGGGAGCCGGAGAGTCCCGGCGCGGGCGCCCGGTTCAGAGCTTCAGCCGCTGCCCGGGGACGATGAGGTCGGGGTCCCCGCCGACGACGGCCCGGTTGGCGGCGTACAGGCGCTGCCAGGTGGTCCCGTGCCGTGCGGCGACACCGCTCAGCGTGTCACCGCTGCGGACCGTGTGGACACCGCGGGAAGCGCTCCGGCCGGTGTGCCCCGTCGAGCGCTCCGCCGCCTCGGCGGACCTCGACGACTTCGCGGATCCCGAGGACTTCGACGACTTCGACGACTTCGGCGGGGCGGCCTTCTTCGCGGCGGTCCCGGGCGAGGCCGCCGCGGGAGCGCTCCCGTACGCGCCCGCGCGGACCGAGCAGGAGGGCCAGGCGCCCCACCCCTGCGCCCGCTGCACCCTGGTGGCGACAGCGATCTGCTGCGCCCTGGAGGCCCGGTCGGCGGTGGCCGCGTAGGCCGTGCCGCCGTACGCGCGCCAGGTGGAGGCGGAGAACTGCAGCCCGCCGTAGTAGCCGTTCCCGGTGTTGGTGTGCCAGTTGCCGCCGCTCTCGCACCGGGCGATGCGGTCCCACACCCCGCTGTCCGCCGCTGCGGCGCTGCCGTTCGCGGCGAGCAGTCCGAGCGGGGCGAGCAGGGCCGCCCCGGCGAGAACCGCGGTCGTACGGGCCTTGCGGGTGTTGTCGGCACATTCGGACATGTAGGTCCCTCTCGAAGGACCCGGGGTCCCCCAAGACGGTCCGGGGCCGGCGCGTCGGACGCGGTGGCCCCGCTCCGTCCCGTCCGCCGGAGTGGATCAGTGGTGCAGCCGGCGGATGTACCCGAGCGGTGCTCGCTGCACACGGCGGAGCAATCTAGGGGGCGAGAGGTCCGGTATCAACCAACTCGCCGTCACTCCAGGTCGATTCACCCTTACCGTAGGTATCGTCGATTTCAGGACACCCACTTCATTGAGGGATTTCCTGATTTGTCGACCGTTGACCCGATCGATCTGTGACCCACCTCACCGCGTCAACTTCCTTGCATGCCACAGCAGTTGGCATGGAGTGACAGATTCCGCCACCGGGTTCACCCTGTGCGCAGGATGGTTCGATTCCGTTCGCTCCCGGGCGTGACCCCCGCCACAGATCCTCCGTTGTCTTCTTCATGAGCCGGAAACCCATCCGGTTCACGGACCGGGAACCTCCGGCCACGACACGCACCGCATCCCGAGGAGCCACCCGTGCCGCGCATGCTCGACGTCAGCGACGACGTACGCGCCGAGATCGGCGACGAAGAAGCCGACCGGCTGCTCGCCGGAGACAACGCCCCGGGCAGTTACGACTGCACCTCCTGCCGCACCCAGGGCAACTCCGAACAGGAACGGACCAGCACCGTCCTGTTCATCGGCGACGAGACGGCCGTACTCGCGTTCGCCCACGCCACCTGTCTGCCCTCGCAGGTCGTCCAGGTGACCGAGGAGCAGCTGCAGGGCGCCGCCCGGTCCATCACCGGCGACGAGCGCCCCTCCGAGGCCCTGCCCGAGCAGGCCGTCCTCGGTGTCACCAGCGGTCTCGTCCTGCTCGGCGGCGAGCTGCACCCCGCGCTCGTCGTCGAACCGACCGGACGCATCGCCCGCCCGGGGACGGCGGGAGGCGGCGACGACTTCCTGCCGCTGCTCATCGAGCAGGGCTTCATGCCGCTCAGCAAGCTGACCGAGGTCCCGCCCGTGCTGCACGGCTGGTCCGTGCTGCTCGCCGTGGGCCAGCTGCACGCGGTCCTGCAGCCCGGCGCCAACGGCGGCTCGCCCGTCGCCTGGTGGCAGGCCCACCAGCCGCTCCAGGTCACCGACAGCTGGCGGACGGCCGCCAACAAGCACCAGCAGGTGCTGCTGTTCGCGGCGCCGGTCGGCTCGATCGGCCGCCAGCCCCGCGAGGACCTGCTGCGCGACGCCCTCGACAAGGCGGCGGCGAGCGGCCGGCTGGTGGCGAGCGCGATGCCGCTGGCCGGCACCTGAGCCCGGGTGTCCGGGGTCCCCGGCAGGACGGGCGCACTCCTGTGACCTGCGAAAGCGGGCCGTGAGCCGCATCCGAAGGGCGGCGGGGTCGTTGGCACGTACGTGCACACCTACGACGCCCCCCGCCGCCTGTCCCCCTCGTCCCCGATCCCGGCCGTGCGGTCGGCCCAGGACACCCCGGGCGGCCCTTCGGCCACCCCGATCTACGACGCGCTGTACGCGGAGTACCTCAGGACCTTCCGGGCCCTGCCGGGCGACCGCAGCGGCGAGGAGGAGTTCGGCCTCGCGGTGCTCGGTGGCCCGTACGGGACGGGCGCCCACGCACCGGCCGCGTACGGCGTGCGGCACGGCGCCGGACAGTACCGCACGGGATACGCGTCCGCGTACGACGGCCACCCCGTCACCTCCGTCTGGCAGCCGGTGGCGCGCCAGCACACGACGGGCCTGACCCCGGCGGCGCTGCCGCCGGCCCCGCGACGCGCGCACTGACGCGCACCGGGAGATACGGGAGAGGGCCCCTGCGGATCGCAGGGGCCCTCTCCCGTACCTCCCGTACAGCGGTCGCGCGACTACTTCTTGCGGCCGCGCTTCTCGCGCACCCGCACCGAGATGTGGATCGGCGTCCCCTCGAAGCCGAACTCCTCCCGCAGGCGGCGCTCCACGAAACGGCGGTAGCCGTGCTCGATGAAGCCCGAGGAGAAGAGGACGAAGCGCGGCGGCTTGGTGCCCGCCTGCGTGCCGAAGAGGATGCGCGGCTGCTTGCCGCCCCGGATCGGGTGCGGGTGGGCGGCGACCAGCTCGCCCAGGAAGGCGTTCAGACGGCCCGTCGGGACGCGCGCCTCCCAGCCCGCAAGGGCGGTCTCGATCGCCGGGACCAGCTTCTCCATGTGGCGGCCCGTGCGCGCCGAGACGTTCACCCGCGGCGCCCACGCCACCTGGAGGAGCTCGGTCTCGATCTCCCGCTCCAGGTAGTAGCGGCGCTCCTCGTCGAGGGTGTCCCACTTGTTGAAGGCGAGGACGATCGCGCGGCCCGCCTCGACGGCCATCGTCACGATGCGCTGGTCCTGGACGCTGATGTTCTCGCTGGCGTCCAGCAGGATGACCGCGACCTCCGCCTTCTCCACGGCGGCGGCGGTGCGCAGCGAGGCGTAGTAGTCGGCGCCCTGCTGGAGGTGGACCCGCTTGCGGATGCCGGCCGTGTCGACGAACTTCCAGGTGACGCCGCCGAGCTCGATGAGCTCGTCGACCGGGTCGCGGGTGGTGCCGGCGATCTCGTTGACGACCACGCGGTCCTCGCCCGCCACCTTGTTCAGGAGCGACGACTTGCCGACGTTCGGGCGGCCGATGAGCGCGATGCGGCGGGGGCCGCCGAGCGCGGTGCCGAAGGTCTGCGCCGGGGCCTCGGGCAGCGCCTCCAGGACGGCGTCCAGCATGTCGCCGGTGCCGCGGCCGTGCAGCGCGGAGACGGGGTGCGGCTCGCCGAGGCCCAGCGACCAGAGGTAGGAGGCGTCGGCCTCGCCGCTCAGGCCGTCGACCTTGTTGGCGCACAGGACGACGGGCTTGCCGGCCTTGCGCAGCAGCCGCACGACGGCCTCGTCGGTGTCGGTGGCGCCGACCTTGGCGTCGACGACGAAGACGACCGCGTCGGCGGCCTCGATCGCGTACTCCGCCTGGACGGCCACGGACGCGTCGATGCCGAGGACGTCCTGCTCCCAGCCGCCGGTGTCGACGAGCTTGAAGCGGCGGCCGGCCCATTCGGCCTCGTAGGTGACGCGGTCGCGGGTGACGCCCGGCTTGTCCTCGACGACGGCCTCGCGGCGGCCGATGATGCGGTTCACCAGGGTCGACTTGCCCACGTTCGGGCGGCCGACCACGGCGAGGACGGGGAGCGGGCCGTGCCCGGCCTCCTCCAGCGCGCCCTCGATGTCGTCGGCGTCGAAGCCCTCTTCCGCGGCGAGCTCCATGAACTCCGCGTACTCGGCTTCGCCAAGTGCCCCGTGCTCGTACTCCGAGCCGTCGGGCTGGATCTGGTCGTTCATGAAGTCCGTACCTCGTTCATCGTGGTGATCGGTGGAACCACCCGTACCGGGCGGTTCCACTACTCAAGTACTCAAGTGTGACTCAGCGGCCGGTGAGGCGCTTGGCGTTGTCCAGGTGCGCCGCGAGCTGCTTCTGGATGCGGACCGTCGCCTCGTCGAGCGCCGCGCGCGTACGCCGTCCGCTGCCGTCGCCCGCCTCGAAGGGGTCGCCGAAGACGACGTCGACCCGGCTGCGCAGCGGGGGCAGCCCCTTTATCAACCGTCCCCGCCGCTCGGTGCTTCCCAGGACGGCGACCGGCACGATCGGGGCGCCGCTGCGGACCGCGAAGTAGGAGAGCCCGGCGCGCAGCGAGGCGAAGTCGCCCTCGCCCCGGGTGCCCTCGGGGAAGATCCCGAGGACCCCGCCGTCCTCCAGGACGCCCAGCGCCTGGGTGATCGCGGTGCGGTCGGCGACCGTGCGGTCCACCTTGACCTGCCCGATGGCGAGCAGGAAGGGGTCGAGCGGGCCGACGAACGCCTCCTTCTTGATCAGGAAGTGCGTCGGCCGGGGTGCCACGCCCATGACCATCGGGCCGTCGATGTTGTGCGAGTGGTTGACGGCGAAGATCACCGGGCCGGTCGCGGGGACCCGCCAGGCGCCCAGGACGCGCGGCTTCCACAGCCCGTACATCAGGCCGACGCCGATCCGGCGGCCGACGTCCGCCCGCCGGGCGGTGGGGGCCGCGCTCACTTCGCGGCCCGCTTCTCCTCGACGAGGGTGACGACGCACTCGATGACCTGCTGGAGCGTGAGGTCGGAGGTGTCCACCTCGACCGCGTCGTCCGCCTTCGCGAGCGGGGAGGTCTTGCGGGTGGAGTCGGCGGCGTCCCGCTTGATCAGGGCCTCGCGGGTGGCGTTGACGTCGGCGCCCTTGAGCTCGCCGCTGCGCCGGGCCGCGCGGGCCTCCGGCGAGGCGGTGAGGAAGATCTTGAGGTCGGCGTCCGGCAGCACGGTCGTGCCGATGTCCCGGCCCTCGACGACGATGCCCTGCGCGGCCTCCGCGGCGATCGAGCGCTGCAGCTCGGTGATCCGGGCGCGGACCTCGGGGACGGCGCTGACCGCGCTGACCTTCGAGGTGACCTCCTGGGTGCGGATGGGGCCCGCGACGTCCGTGCCGTCGACCGTGATCGTCGGCGCCGAGGGGTCCGTGCCGGACACTATCTCGGGCTTGCCGGCCGCGGCCGCGATCTGGGCGGGGTCGGTGACGTCGATGCCGTTGGTCACCATCCACCAGGTGATCGCCCGGTACTGGGCGCCCGTGTCCAGGTAGCTCAGACCGAGCTGCGCCGCGACGGCCTTGGAGGTGCTCGACTTGCCCGTGCCGGAGGGACCGTCGATGGCGACGATCACGGCCGGGGCGGTCCGGGCGGCGGTGGATTCCACGGGTGCGGGCACCTTCCTGGTACGGGGGGCTGGGCTCGTTCGGGACGCGAGGGCGTCCCGAACAAGGTTACTGGCTTCCCGGGGCCCTTCTGACGGGCCCTGTGCGGGGGCGTCCCGCCGGTCCCGGTCGTGCGTCGGGTGCGGGTGGGTGGGGGCTGATCGCGCAGTTCCCCGCGCCCCTGAAAAGCCTGCGGTCGGCCGCGCCGTTTCGAGCTACTGGCGGATGGCCCAGCCTCGGTCCCTCAGTGCTGTCGTCAGGACGGGGGCCGCCGTGGGGCTCACCATCAGTTCGATCAGGCCGGCCTGCTGGCCGGTGGCGTGCTCGATGCGGACGTCCTCGATGTTGACGCCCGCGCGGCCCGCGTCGGCGAAGATGCGGGCCAGCTGGCCCGGCTGGTCGTCGATGAGGACGACGACGCTCTCGTACACGGTGGGCGCGGTCCCGTGCTTGCCCGGGACGCGGACCTGGCCGGCGTTGCCGCGGCGCAGCACGTCCTCGATGCCGGTGGTGCCCGCGCGGCGCTTGTCCTCGTCCGAGGACTGCAGGGCGCGCAGCGCCTGCACGGTCTCGTCCAGGTCGGCGGAGACGTCCGCCAGGAGGTCGGCGACGGGACCCGGGTTCGCGGAGAGGATGTCGATCCACATCCGCGGATCGGACGCGGCGATGCGGGTCACGTCACGGATGCCCTGCCCGCAGAGCCGTACGGCCGCCTCCTCCGCGTTCTCCAGGCGCGCGGCGACCATGCTGGACACCAGGTGCGGCATGTGGGAGACGAGCGCGACCGCGCGGTCGTGGGCGTCGGCGTCCATCACGACCGGGACCGCCCGGCAGTGCGAGACGAGCTCCAGCGCCAGGTTGAGCACCTCGGTGTCGGTGTCCCGGGTCGGCGTCAGCACCCAGGGGCGCCCCTCGAAGAGGTCTCCCGTGGCGGCCAGCGGGCCCGACTTCTCGCGGCCCGACATGGGGTGCGACCCGATGTACGCGGACAGGTCCAGCCCCAGCGCCTCCAGCTCCCGGCGCGGCCCGCCCTTGACGCTGGCCACGTCGAGGTAGCCGCGCGCTACCCCCGACCGCATCGTGTCGGCCAGCACCGCGGCCACGTGCGCGGGCGGCGCCGCGACGATCGCGAGGTCGACGGGCCCGGCGGGCGGCTCCTGCGTGCCGGCGCCGAGCGCGGCGGCGGTACGGGCCTGCTCCGGGTCGTGGTCGACGAGGTGCACGGCGACGCCCCGCCCGGCGAGGGCCAGCGCGGCCGAGGTCCCGATGAGCCCGGTGCCGATGACGAGTGCGGTCCTCACTGGGCGATGTCCTTGCGCAGGGCGCCCGCCGCGCCCAGGTACACGTGGGCGACGGCGCTGCGCGGCAGATCGGTCTCGATGTGCGCGAGGACCCGTACGACCCGGGGCATCGCCCCCTCGATGTCCAGCTCCTGCGCACAGATCAGCGGTACGTCGACGATGCCGAGCTTGCGCGCGGCGGCCGCCGGGAAGTCGCTGTGCAGGTCGGGGGTGGCCGTGAACCAGATGCTGATCAGGTCGTCCTGGGTCAGCCCGTTCCGCTCCAGGACGGCGGTGAGCAGTTCGCCGACCTGCTCGTCCATGTGCCCGGCCTCGTCCCGCTCCAGTTGGACGGCGCCCCGGACCGCTCGTACCGCCACGGTGATGCTCCTTGCTGATGTACGGATCGGTTCCCGCCGATGTACGGATCGGCTGTGGTCCGGCCAGCCTAGCCAGCCGCCGGCCGGCCGACGCGCGCCGCCCGCCTGCCGAGACGGCCGTCCCGGGGGCGCGGAAGTGGCTCCCGTACGCCTCTGGACGCAGGGGTAGCGGGTCCGCTTGCATGGTGGGGCCGTCCGCGCCATGCCTCGGGGGAGGCCCGATGAAGCGTTCCGGACCACTTCTCACGCTCCTCGCGGGACTGCTGCTCGCCCTGTTCATGCTGTCGCTCAACGCGACGACCGGGACGCGCACCACGTCGACCGGGAGCGACGCGCCGGCAGAGGTCCTGACGGCGAGCCCGGTGCCCTCCGGGAAGGCCACCGGCACGGCCGCGCCCGGCGAGGCGTCGCCGTCCCCCGCCCCGTCGAGGTCCGCAGTGGCGGACGCCGACTACGCGGGCCGCACCGACGACGACTCCTCCGCGGTCGCGGTGACGCTGCGCGACGGGAAGGCGATCGCGTACTTCTGCGACGGCCGGGACCAGGAGTCGTGGCTGAAGGGCGACGTCGGGACCGACGGCCGCATGCGCCTCACCAACCAGCAGGGGCAGGTGCTGGACGGCCGGCTGAGCGGCAAGCGGATCAGCGGCACCGTCGACATGGGGCGGCGCACGTACGGCTTCACCGCCGACAAGGCCGTCAAGCCGTCCGGGCTGTACCGCGCCACCGCCACCGTGCGCGGCGCCGAGGTCGACGGGGGCTGGATCGTGCTGCCGGGCGGCCGCCAGGTCGGCATCCTCAAGCGCGACGGCACGGCCGGCCCCGCGCCCCGCATCGACCCGGAGACCGGCGCCGTGACGGTCGACGGGAAGCGGCTCACCGCCGAACCCGTGACTCCGTAGTGCCGCAGCTTCGCCCCCCGCTCCATCACCGCGTGACCGCAGGGAGCCGACCATGACCGTCGACCCGAACGCCGCCACCGGGACCGCCACCAGGAACGCGATGGCCTGCGGCGCGGGCCGCAGCAGGGGCGGGTGCAGCGTGGCGGACGCGCCCGCCCGGTACAGCGCGGCGGGCTTGCCCCGGCCCCCGGTCAGCCGCGCCGCGCCCGGCACCGGTTCGACGAAGCCGGGGGTGGCGAGGACCTTGCGCCGGAAGTTGGGCCGGTCGAGCGCGCTGCCCCACACCGTCTCGTAGACCTGCTGCAGCTCCCCCAGCGTGAACTGCCGCGGGCAGAAGGCCGTGGCGAGGCAGGTGTACTCCAGCTTGGCGCCGATCCGTTCGCGGGCGTCGGCGAGGATCCGGTCGTGGTCGAAGGCGAGCGGCCCGAGCCCGTCGTAGGGCAGCCAGCGCGCGTGCGCCGCGTCCCCGCCGCCGCGCGGTTCCGGCGCGTCCGGCAGCAGTGCGGTGTACGCCACCGAGACGACCCGCATCCGGGGGTCGCGGTCCGGTTCGCTGTAGGTGGCGAGCTGCTCCAGGTGCAGCCCGGAGACGTCCGACAGGCCGGTCTCCTCGGCGAGTTCGCGCCGCGCCGCCGTCCCGGCGGACTCGTCCGGGAGCACGAACCCCCCGGGCAGCGCCCAGCGCCCCGCGTGCGGCTCCTGGCCGCGCTCGATCAGCAGGGCCTGCAGCGCCCCCGCCCGGACCGTGAAGACCGCGAGGTCGACGGTGACGGCGAAGGGCTCGAAGGCGTGCTTGTCGTAGCCCTCCATGCCCCCTCCTCCTGTGCTCCCTGCCGGGCGGAGCCAGGGACCGGGACCACCCCCGTGGGCCCTGCTCCACCGGCCGCGCCCGGCAGGGGCGCTCCTTAATGGTCAGTACGACTATAAAGAGCGGGCCGCCCGCCCACAACCCCCCGGACGCACCTCGGCCGGTCCCGGGAGAGTCCCGGAACCGGCCGATGCCGTACTGCGAGCCCCGCGGGGGGGCGCCGGTGCTAGAGGCCGACCTCCGCCATCAGCATCCCGACCTCGGTGTTGGACAGGCGCCGCAGCCAGCCCGACTTCTGGTCGCCGAGGGTGATCGGCCCGAAGGCCACCCGCACGAGCTTGTCGACCGGGAAGCCGGCCTCGGCGAGCATGCGCCGCACGATGTGCTTGCGGCCCTCGTGCAGCGTCACCTCGACGAGGTAGTTCTTGCCGGTCTGCTCGACGACCCTGAAGTGGTCCGCCTTCGCGTACCCGTCCTCCAGCTGGATGCCGTCCTTGAGCTGCTTGCCCAGGTCGCGCGGGATCGGGCCCACGATGTGCGCGAGGTAGACCTTCTTCACACCGTACTTGGGGTGGGTCAGGCGGTGCGCCAGTTCACCGTGGTTGGTGAGCAGGATGACGCCCTCGGTCTCGGTGTCGAGCCGTCCCACGTGGAAGAGCCGCGTCTCGCGGTTCGTCACGTAGTCGCCCAGGCACTGCCGGCCCTCGTTGTCCTCCATGGTGGAGACGACACCGGCGGGCTTGTTGAGCGAGAAGAACTGGTACGACTGCGTGGCCACGGTCAGCCCGTCGACCTTGATCTCGTCCTTCTCCGGGTCGACGCGCAGCCCCTGCTCCAGGACGATCTCGCCGTTGACCTCCACCCGCGCCTGCTCGACCAGCTCCTCGCAGGCGCGCCGCGAACCGTAGCCCGCGCGCGCGAGCACCTTCTGCAGGCGCTCGCCCTCCTGCTCGGCGCCGGGGAAGGTCTTGGGCGTCTTCACCTCGGGACGGCCCGCGTACCGGTCGCGGTTGCGCTCCTCGGCGCGCGTCTCGTACTCGCGCGAGCGCGCGTTCTCGGTGCGGCCGCCACGGGACTGACCCTGCCGGGGGCCGCCCTTGGCGCCGCCACGGGCGGAGGCGCCGCGGCCGGACTTGGGACCGTCCGGCGAGGCGCCGGGACCCACGTCGTAGCGGCGCTCCTCGGGACGGGGCTTGCTGGGGCGCTTCGGCCTGTCGTCGGCCCCTCCCGCCCTGTTCTGCTG
>NZ_VDFC01000046.1:254595-284076 GCF_008369065.1 Streptomyces apricus
CTACCGGAGCCGCGGAAACCGCCGCCGCCCCCGCCGGAGCCGCGGGGGTTGCCGCCCCCGCCGGTCCCGCGGGGGTTGCCGCGCCCGCCGCTGTTCCTGCCACTGCCGCTGCCACTGCTTCGCATCAAAGTTCCGTCGTCGTCGTGTCGTCTGCATCTGCGTCCGGCGCATCCGGATCGAACGACGGGACCCCTTCCAGCGTCTCTGCCTCGATCGCGTCCGCCTCCGGGAGGAAGGGCGCGAGCTCCGGGAGCTCGTCCAGGCCGCGCAGGCCCATTCGCTCCAGGAAGTAGTTCGTCGTCCTGTACAGGATCGCACCTGTTTCGGGTTCCGCGCCCGCCTCCTGGACCAGACCCCTCTGCAGGAGGGTGCGCATCACGCCGTCGCAGTTCACCCCGCGGACCGCGGAGACCCTGGAACGGCTGACCGGCTGCCGGTACGCGACCACCGCCAACGTCTCCAGCGCGGCCTGGGTGAGACGGGCCTGCTGGCCGTCCAGGACGAACCGCTCGACGGCCGCCGCGTACGCGGGCCGGCTGTAGAACCGCCAGCCGCCGGCGATGCGCCGCAGCTCGAAGCCGCGCCCCTGGGCGGTGTACTGGTCGGCCAGCGCGCGCAGCGCGTCCGCGACGTGCCGTCTGGGCCGCTCCAGGATCTTGGCGAGGTGCTCCTCGGTCGCGGGTTCGTCCACGACCATCAGCACGGCCTCAAGGGCGGGTCCGAGGTCGAGACCGGCGACGCCGGGCGGCTGCGCCGGTGCCCCGGTGGTGTCCTCGCTCACACCTTCTCCTCCTTCACCGGCTCGGGCGGTCTGTCGAACTCGTCCGTCACCGTCGGCTGCGCCTCCCCCTCCCCGCCCGTCCAGCGCACCACCAGGTCCCCCAGGGCCTCCTCCTGGTCCAGGGAGACCGCCTTCTCCCGGTAGAGCTCCAGAAGGGCCAGGAAGCGCGCCACGACGGTGAGGGTGTCGTCGGTGTCCTCCACGAGCGCGCGGAAGCTGGCCTCGCCGAGCTCCCGCAGCCGCGTCACCACGATCGCGGCCTGCTCCTGCACGCTCACGAGCGGCGCGTGGATGTGGTCCACGTACACCTGGGGCTTCGGCTTCGGCTGCATCGCCTTCACGGCGAGCCGGGCGAAACCTTCCGCCCCGATGCTGATGACGACCTCGGGCAGCAGCGCGGCGTGGTGCGCCTCCAGACCGACGGTGCGGGGGTACCGCCGCGACTCCTCGTCGAGGCGGCGGTTGAAGATGTCGGCGATCTGTTTGTACGCGCGGTACTGCAGCAGCCGGGCGAAGAGCAGGTCGCGGGCCTCCAGGAGCGCCAGGTCGGCCTCGTCCTCGACCTCGGCGGTGGGCAGCAGCCGGGCGGCCTTCAGGTCCAGCAGCGTCGCCGCGACGACCAGGAACTCGGTCGTCCGGTCGAGGTCCCAGTCCGGCCCCATCGCCCGGATGTGCGCCATGAACTCGTCGGTGACCCGGGACAGCGCCACCTCGGTGACGTCCATCTTGTGCTTGGAGATCAGCTGCAGCAGGAGGTCGAAGGGGCCCTCGAAGTTGGCGAGCCGGACCGTGAAGACCCCGTCGTCGGCCTCTCCGGCCTCTCCGGTCTGTCCCGTCTTTTCGGCCTCTTCGGCCTGTACGCCGTCCCCGGACCCCGCGTCGGCCGGTGCCGGTTCCGCCGGGGGTCCGGCCCCGGGTCCCCGCCCCAGCGCGCGCCGCCGCCCTCCGGGCCCGCCGGGGGCGGGAGCAGGGGCGGCAGCAGGAACAGGGGCGTCGTTCGAGGTCATGGCCGTCGCAGGCTACCCCTACCGGCCCCGCAGACGTCGTACCAGAATGCTCGCGTCCCCCCGGGATTCGAGATCCGCGAGGACCACGGCGACGGCCTCCCGCACGATCCGGCCCCGGTCGACCGCGAGCCCGTGCTCCCCGCGCAGCACCAGCCGGGCGTGCTCCAGGTCCATCAGCTCCTCGGCGGACACGTACACGGTGATCTTCTCGTCGTGCCGCTCGCGTCCGCTGGGCCGCCGGCCGGGTGCCCGGCCGCGCTTGCGGGGCTGTCCCCCGCCGGCCCCGGCGGCGCCTTCCGCCGGTCCCGGACGCCTACCGGAACGGTCCGCCGCGGCGGCGCCCCGGGTCCGGGTGTCCCCGGCGGAGTCGGCGTCGGCCGCGACGTGCTCGTCGCCCTCGCCGTCACCGCCCCGGACGGGCACCGACTGCGGCCCGTCCTCCCCGGCGGCGGTGTCGCCCTCGCCCGCCGGAGCCGGCACCCGCGCCTCGCCGTTGGCCTGCCGCCTGGGAGTGGACGCCTGGAGCGCCGTCCCCCCGGTCGTACGGAACAGTTCGTCGGCCCCCGGCAGACTCACTCGGCGTGACACCGGGCGAGCACCTCCCTGGCGAGCTGGCGGTAGGCGGCGGCACCGACGGAGTTGGAGGCGTACGTCGTGATCGGCTCACCGGCGACCGTGGTCTCCGGGAAGCGGACGGTCCGGCCGATCACCGTGTGGTAGACGTGATCGTCGAACGCCTCGACCACGCGCGCGAGCACCTCGCGGCTGTGCACGGTCCGCGAGTCGTACATCGTGGCGAGGATGCCGTCGAGCTCCAGCTCGGGGTTGAGCCGCTCCTGGACCTTCTCGATGGTCTCGGTGAGCAGCGCGACCCCGCGCAGCGCGAAGAACTCGCACTCCAGAGGCACTATCACCTTGTGGGCGGCCGTCAGCGCGTTCACGGTGAGCAGGCCGAGCGAGGGCTGGCAGTCGATCACGATGTAGTCGTAGTCGGCCATCAGCGGCTTCAGGGCGCGCTGCAGCGTGGACTCGCGGGCGACCTCGCTCACCAGCTGGACCTCGGCGGCGGACAGGTCGATGTTGCTCGGCAGCAGGTCCATGTTCGGGACCGCGGTCTTCAGGAGCACCTCGTCGGCCGCCATGCCCCGCTCCATGAGCAGGTTGTAGACCGTGAGGTCGAGCTCCATCGGGTTGACCCCGAGGCCCACGGACAGGGCGCCCTGCGGGTCGAAGTCGACGAGCAGCACCCGGCGCCCGTACTCCGCGAGCGCGGCACCCAGGTTGATGGTCGACGTCGTCTTGCCGACGCCGCCCTTCTGGTTGCACATCGCGATGATCTTCGCGGGACCGTGGTCGGTCAGCGGGCCCGGGATCGGGAAGTACGGCAGCGGACGCCCGGTCGGGCCGATGCGCTCGCGGCGCTGGCGCGCCGCGTCGGGCGCGAGCGTGGCCGCGTACTCCGGATCCGGCTCGTACTCGGCGTCGGGGTCGTAGAAGTGCCCCTCGGGCAGGTCGTCGTAGTCGGCGAAGTGGGTGCGGTTCTCGCCACTTCCGTTGCCGGCCATGGCGTTCACGTGATGGCCATCCATGCTCTGGTGTGCGGGCTGAGTCATCATCGAGGGTTGGTGACTCTGGTGGGCTGCGAAGGTGCGCACAGCGACGGAGCCGACAGCCTCAAGCCCATTGGGCCTTGAGCCTTGCGCAGGCATTCCTGGTTGACCACCCCCGGGAGTAAATGTCGACTCATTCACAAGTCGTCTTACCTCCTTGGTGACCAGGAAATTTCTAGATAGGTCAGCGTGGCACCATGCCGACGGTTGGCGACTCTATGGCGTGTCACCGCTTCGCAGCAACACAATCCGCCGGACCCGGCCCGATGTGTCGGCAACGGAACATCCCGCTGTCAAGGGCGTAAGGGCGTCGCACAGCAGGTTCCGGGGGTGTGCGAAACGGTCGAAGGGTTACGTTCGAGACGAGTTGAACGAGTCTCCCAAAGTGACCCGAGACACATGCGGCCGGACCCTGTGGGACAAGGTCCGGCCGTACGGGCGAGATTGACGACCTCTGTTGACGAATCGCCTTTTGCCGAGGGGGAGGTGGCCCGGCGAACCCGGACGAACCGGGTCGCAGGGTCAGCCCAGCAGGGTCTCCAGCTCGGTGTGGGCCAGGCCGTGGGCCTCGGCGACCTCCCGGTGGACGACCGCTCCGTCATGGGTGTTGAGGCCCCTGGCGAGCGCGGGGTCACGGCGCAGCGCCTCGACCCAGCCGCGGTTCGCGAGCTCCACGATGTACGGCAGCGTCGCGTTGGTGAGCGCGTACGTCGACGTGTTGGGCACCGCGCCCGGCATGTTGGCGACGCAGTAGAAGACCGAGCCGTGCACCGGGAAGGTCGGCTCCGCGTGGGTGGTCGCACGCGAGTCCTCGAAGCAGCCGCCCTGGTCGATCGCGATGTCGACAAGAACACTTCCGGGCTTCATCCGGGACACCAGTTCGTTGGTGACCAGCTTCGGCGCCTTGGCGCCGGGGATGAGCACGGCGCCGATCACGAGGTCCGCCTCCAGGCACGCCTTCTCCAGCTCGAAGGCGTTGGAGACGACGGTCTGGATCTTCGTGCCGAAGATCTTGTCGGCTTCCTTGAGCTTGTTGATGTCGCGGTCGAGCAGGGTCACGTGGAAGCCCATGCCGATGGCGATCTGCGCCGCGTTCCAGCCGGAGACGCCGCCGCCGATGACCACCGCGCGGGCCGCCTGGACGCCCGGGACGCCGCCGGGCAGGACGCCGCGGCCGCCGTGGGCGCGCATCAGGTGGTAGGCGCCGACCTGCGGCGCGAGGCGGCCCGCCACCTCGGACATGGGGGCCAGCAGCGGCAGCGCACGGCTGGGCAGTTCGACGGTTTCGTATGCGATCGCGGTGGTGCCGGACTCCAGGAGGGCGTCCGTGCACTCCTTGGACGCGGCCAGGTGCAGGTAGGTGAAGAGCGTCTGGTCCTTGCGGAGGCGGTGGTACTCCTCGGCGATGGGCTCCTTGACCTTCAGCAGCAGGTCGGCGGCGGCCCAGACCTCGTCGGCCGTCTCCAGGATCCGGGCGCCCGCGGCGACGAACTCCTCGTCGGTGATCGAGGAGCCGACACCGGCGTGCCGCTCGATCAGGACCTGGTGGCCGTGGCGCACCAGCTCGTGCACGCCGGCCGGGGTGATGGCCACCCGGAACTCGTTGTTCTTGACCTCGCGGGGGATGCCGACCTTCACGTCGATCACGGTCCTTGGCTCAGGAGGGGGCTGGGGGGCGGCGACGCACGACATGGCGATGCCTGACATACCCGGATGCACGGGAGCACACCGGGATGCACCACGAAAAGACGCGGCGGAGCCAGTTTAATGAAGGGAGACTTCCTGTCTAGCCTTCCAAAGCATCAATCTTCTTCGGATGCACTACGGATTTCGTAGGCGTTGCCGTCCTGTTCCCTGCTTGCTGCGTCCTCCGGGAGCTCGTCGCCCAGCATTCGCCGGGCCGCGGCGCGGTGCAGTCCGGCGGCCGTGGGGTCCCCCAGCCGGTCGAGGGTGTCGGCGAGCCGCAGCTGCAGCGCGGCCTGCAGCCGGACGTCGTCGGCGCGGCGCGCCCACTCGGCCGCCTCCTGGCAGGTGACGAGGGACTCCTCGGGCCGGCCCGCGTACTCCTGCACGCGCGCCAGCTCGCTCAGCGCCCTTGCCTGGCCCGCCACGTCACCGGTCCTGCGGTGTCCGGTGACGGCGGAGCGCCAGTTGCGCAGCGCCTCGCCGTAGCGGCCCGCGTAGGTGTGCACGGTGGCGATCCGGCCGTGCAGCCGCGCCGCGTCCGCGCGCTCGTCGCGGGCGAGCCGCTGGGCCAGCGCCCGGCCGTACCAGTCGGCGGCCCGGTCGTAGTCCCCCAGCTCCTGGTGGGCGGCGCCTACGGATTCCATCGCGCGGCCGGTCGCGTAGGGGTCGTTCGCCTCGCGTCCGGCGTCCAGGGCGGCCCGGTAGCGGGCCAGGGCGTCGGCCGTGCGGCCGGTGCGGGCGTCCAGGTCGGCGAGGTTCAGCAGCGCCGCGGCCTTCTCGCGGGGCAGGTTCCGGCGCTCGGCGACGTCCAGGACGAGCCGGTGGATGCCGTACAGCTCGGGCGCCGAGGCCTGGGTGCCGAAGTGGGCGACCAGCGCTCTGACCAGGGCGGCCATCAGGCGGCGGGCCAGGGTGTCCAGCTCCCCGTCGGCGACCGCGAGGCGGGCGGCGGCCAGCAGCGCGGGCCGGCGGATGCGCAGCCAGTCGGCGGCCGCGCGGGGGTTGGGGAAGCGCAGCGCGCGGGGCATCCCGGCGAGCTTCTCGCGGGCGGGTGAGCTGTCGGTCTCGGTGATCGCCCGGCAGGAGCCGAGGAGCCGCACGGTCCGTTCCAGCATCCGGGCGCGGGCCAGCTGGAGCTCGGCCGGGCGGTCCTCGGCCGCGGTGAGCGGGCGCAGCAGCGGCAGCAGGCAGCCGGGCACCTCGTACTGCGGCAGGGGCGACTCCACCGCCCGTACGAGGCCCAGCCGGGTGAAGTCGTCCAGGGTGGTGTGGGCGGCGCCGACCGAGCAGCCGGCGAGCGCGGACGCGGTGTGCGGGTCGACCAGACCGGCGGGGGCCAGCGAGAGGAACCGCAGTATCCGCGCGGCGGCCGTGGGCAGGGCGGCGTAGGTGAGCCGGAAGATCCGTTCGAGGACCGGGCCGTCCTCGCCGTCGGCGCGCAGCTGCTTGGCGAGGTCGGCGACGGCCGCCTTGGGGCGGTGGGCCAGCCAGGCCCCGGCCAGGACGAGCGCCGCGGGCTGCCCGGCGCACAGCTCGACGAGCCCCTCGGCGGCGCGCGGGTCCACGGTGATGCGTACGGAACCGGTGTAGCGGTCGAGGAGTTCGAGCGCGGACTTGGTGTCCATGCCGCCGAGGGTGCAGGGGCGCACGTCCGGGATGCCGGTCAGGGGCCCGCCGGAGACGGCGACGACGAGGCAGTCGGGGTTCTCCGGGAGGAGCGCGTCGACCTGCGCGGCGTCCACCGCGTCGTCGAGCAGGAGCAGGGCGCGGCGGGTGGCGAGCGCCTCGCGCAGCCGCTCGGAGAGGTCGTCCTCGTCGGCGCCGGCCGGGGCCGTCAGGCCGAGCGCGGCGAGCAGGTCGCGGGCGGTGCGCTCGGTCGGTACGGGCGTGCCGTCGGGCTCGGCGAGCTGGGCCCGCAGGATCCCGTCCGGGTAACTGTGCGCGACCTGCCGGGCGAGCTCCCCGGCGAGCGCGGTGCGGCCCGATCCGGGTCTGCCGGCGATCAGCAGCACGCGCGCGTGGGGCGCCTTGCGCCCGGCGAGGGTGTTCAGGCCGGCCCGCTCGATGTCGGCCCGCAGCTCCTTCAACTCTCTTGTGCGGCCGAAGAACTGACTGCTCGTCGGAGCGGGCGCGGCGGGCGGGCGCGGCCCTTCCTCCGACACTGCCGTGCCGCCGGTGTCCACTGCCTGATCCGTCACGGGCCACACTCCCGTCCCACTGCGCACGCAAGCCCGCCGGGCACTCCGGACGGACGTTTTCAGAGCCTAGTTCACGCTCTGCGACGATCCGTGCGGAGCGCGGCGGGCACATCCCCCGATCGGATCAAGCGATGGTCACACCGGTGGGCCGATCGCGCGCACTGCGATGGATCATGCTTCGAACGGGCGTGCGGGCCAGGGCGCCTCGGCCGGGCGCAGGGCGTCCAGACCGTCCCCGTTGCGGGCGGCGATCAGCGCGAGGACGCCCACGACGAGGCAGTTGTTGTGCAGCTCCCCGGCGAGGACGCCCCGTACGAGCTCGTCGACCGGGACCCGGTCGAGCTCCATGTCGGACTCCTCGTCCTCCACCTCGAAGCGCACGCCCCCGGCCTCGGAGAGGTCGCGGGCCAGGAAGATCCGCACGGCCTCGTCGCAGCCGCCGGGCGTGGTGTACACGTCCGTGAGCACCCGCCAGTCCCCGGCCTTGACGTACGCCTCCTCGTAGAGCTCGCGCTGGGCCGCGTGCAGGGGGTTCTCGCCCGGGACGTCCAGCAGGCCGGCCGGGATCTCCCAGAGCCGGTGGCGCACGGGGTGCCGGTACTGGCGGATGACCACGGCCCGGTCCTCGTCGTCCAGGGCGAGGACCGCCACCGAACCCGGGTGCACCTGGTAGTCGCGGCGGGCGACCGATCCGCCGGGCATGACCACGTCGTCCGTGCGCACGGAGGTCTTCTTGCCGACGAAGGGGGTGTCGGTCGCCCGGACCTCCCACTCCTCGGCGGTGTCCTTGATGGCCATGTCGACTTCTTCCTCCCACACGCACGAACCTGCGCCGCGGCGGCGGTGCGCCCGCGACGGAAACCGGGGCGCGCGTCCCGCAGGACACGCGCCCCGGCCACCGTACAACCCTCGTCCTACTTGCCCGTCTTGCGCTCCACGGCCGCCTTGACCAGGCCCGCGAACAGCGGGTGCGGCCGGGTCGGGCGCGAGCGCAGCTCGGGGTGCGACTGGGTCGCGACCAGGTACGGGTGGACCTCGCGCGGGTACTCGACGTACTCCACGAGCTTGCCGTCCGGGGAGGTGCCGGAGAACTGCAGTCCGGTGCTCTTCTCCAGCTCGGCGCGGTAGCTGTTGTTCACCTCGTAGCGGTGGCGGTGGCGCTCCTCGACGTACTCCTTGCCGTCGTACACCTCGCGCACGATGGAGCCCTCGGCGAGCTTGGCGGGGTACATGCCCAGGCGCATCGTGCCGCCCATGTCGCCCTCGCCCGCCACGATGTCCAGCTGCTCGGCCATGGTGGAGATGACCGGGTGGCCGGTGGCGGGGTCGAACTCGGTGGAGTTGGCGTCCGCGATGCCGGCGAGGTTGCGCGCGGCCTCGATCACGATGCACTGCAGCCCCAGGCACAGGCCGAGCAGCGGGATCCGGTTCTCGCGGGCGTACTGGATGGCGCCGACCTTGCCGGACACACCGCGGTCGCCGAAGCCGCCGGGGATGCAGATCGCGTCCACGTCGCCGAGCTGCTCGGCGGCGCCCGCGGGGGTCTTGCACTCGTCCGAGGCGACCCACTTGATCTTCACGCGGGCCTTGTTGGCGAAGCCGCCCGCGCGCAGCGCCTCGGTGACCGAGAGGTAGGCGTCGGGCAGGTCGATGTACTTGCCGACCAGCGCGAGGTTGATCTCGTGCAGCGGGCTGTGGACGCGGTCCAGCAGGTCGTCCCAGGTCGTCCAGTCCACATCGCGGAACGGCAGGTCCAGCTTGCGGACCACGTACGCGTCCAGGCCCTCGGTGTGCAGGACCTTCGGGATGTCGTAGATCGAGCGGGCGTCGGGACAGGCCACCACCGCGGCCTCGTCCACGTCGCACATCAGCGAGATCTTGCGCTTGATCGCGGTGGGCACCTCGCGGTCGGCGCGCAGCACGATCGCGTCCGGCTGGATGCCGATGTTGCGCAGCGCCGCAACCGAGTGCTGGGTCGGCTTCGTCTTCAGCTCCCCGGAGGGGCCGATGTACGGGAGGAGCGAGATGTGCACGACGAACACGTTGTCGCGGCCGACCTCGTGACGCACCTGGCGGACGGTCTCCAGGAACGGCAGCGACTCGATGTCGCCGACCGTGCCGCCGACCTCCGTGATGACGACGTCGACGTCGTCGGTGGCCATCCGGCGGATGCGGTGCTTGATCTCGTTGGTGATGTGCGGGATGACCTGCACGGTGTCGCCGAGGTACTCGCCGCGCCGCTCCTTGGCGATGACCGTGTTGTAGACCTGTCCGGTCGTGACGTTGGCGGAGCCGTCCAGGTCGACGTCGAGGAAGCGCTCGTAGTGGCCGATGTCCAGGTCGGTCTCGGCGCCGTCGTTGGTGACGAACACCTCACCGTGCTGGAAGGGGTTCATCGTGCCGGGGTCGACGTTCAGGTACGGGTCGAGCTTCTGCATGGTGACCCGAAGTCCCCGGGCCTTGAGCAGCGCGCCCAGGCTGGAGGCGGTGAGGCCCTTGCCGAGGGAGGAGGCGACACCTCCCGTGACGAAGAGGTGCTTGGTCGTCGTGGCTGTGCTGTTTCGGAAAGCAGCGGGCGGCATGGCCAAGAGGGGGCTCCCGTGGTCGCGGTATCGGTTGCGGTACGGCTGCCCGGCCCGGAGGTTTCCGGCGGTGCCGTCGCTGCGGTTCGGGGGCCCCTTTTCCTGCCGGGGCGTCCACCGGTCCACGGGCTACCAGGGTATCAGCGCCGCGGGGAGGGTGCTTCCGGCCACGCTCCGCGCACGGGCCGACACGCACCACGGTCGGGCTCACTCGTTCGGCTCAGACGGGTTGCCGGGAGGGGCGCGCGGAACATCATCGTGCGTCGTATCCTGCTCGGACACTCGCTGCCGAGCCAGGCCGGCGAACGGCACACCCCCGCCGGTAATCCTGGACAAAGAGCTCGTCAGTTCGTCCCGCGAAGAAATCACTGCAACCATCGACATGCGTGACACGCGACAACTGACGTTCCGCAACGACGCTTTACCAATGATCCTCTGACCGCAAGAGCGACCGCCCCTCGGGGGGCGACGCGGCCGTTCGACTGGAGTTGCACGTGGCCGGGCGCATCGAAGACTACGCACTTATCGGAGACATGCAGACGGCCGCGCTGGTCTGCAGGGACGGCACGGTGGACTGGCTGTGCCTCCCCCGCTTCGACTCCCACGCCGTCTTCGCGGGACTGCTCGGCACCGAGGAGCACGGCTTCTGGCGGCTGGGTCCCGCGCACGCCGCCGACGCCGAGCCGCCGACCGCGGCGCGCCGCCGCTACCGCGGTGACTCGCTGATCCTCGAATCCGAGTGGGACACCTCACGCGGCACGGTCCGCGTGACCGATTTCATGCCCCCGCGCGACGGCGCCCCCCAGCTGATCCGCATCGTCGAGGGCGTCTCGGGCCGCGTGCCGATGCGCTCCGCGCTGCGGATGCGCTTCTCCTACGGGCGGGTCGTCCCCTGGGTGCACAAGCACGAGGGCCGCACGGTGGCCGTCGCCGGACCCGACTCCGTCTGGTACGACACCGAGTGCGAGACCTACGGCAAGTCCCTGACGACGTACTCGGACTTCACGGTCGCCCCGGGCGACCGGATCGCGTTCACCATCTCCTGGGAGCCCTCGCACAAGCAGCCGCCCCCGCTCCCGGAGCCGGAGCAATCCCTGGAGGCCACCGAGGAGTTCTGGCGCGAGTGGGTGGCCCAGTGCACGTACCACGGCCCCTACCGGGAGGCCGTGGTCCGCTCGCTGATCACGCTCAAGGCGCTGACCTACGCGCCGACCGGCGGCATCGTCGCCGCCCCCACGACCTCCCTGCCGGAGGAGATCGGCGGGGTCCGCAACTGGGACTACCGCTACACGTGGCTGCGGGACGCGGCGATCACGCTGTCGTCGCTGCTGCGCACCGGCTACCGCGAGGAGGCGCGCGCCTGGCGCGAGTGGCTGCTGCGCGCGGTCGCGGGCGACCCCGAGAACCTGCAGATCATGTACGGCATCGCGGGCGAGCGTGAGCTGGGTGAGGCGGAGCTCGACTGGCTGCCCGGTTACGAGAACTCCGGCCCCGTGCGGGTCGGCAACGGCGCCGCGCACCAGCTCCAGCTGGACGTCTACGGCGAGGTGACCGAGGCCCTGCACCTGGCCCACATGACGGGCCTGGCCCGCAACGACTACGCCTCGGTGCTCCAGCTCAAGCTGATCCGCTACCTGGAGGACCACTGGAACGAGCCCGACGAGGGCATCTGGGAGGTCCGCGGGCCGCGCCGCCACTTCGTCCACTCGAAGGTGATGGCCTGGGTCGCCGTGGACCGCACGATCAAGCTCATCGAGTCGGGGGACGCGGACGGCCCGCTGGAGAGGTGGCGCGAGCTGCGCGACGACATCCACCGGGACGTGTGCGAGAAGGGGTACGACGCCGAGCGCAACACCTTCACGCAGTCCTACGGCTCCAAGGAGCTGGACGCCTCGCTGCTGCTGATCCCGCAGATGGGCTTCCTGCCGCCGGACGACAAGCGGGTGATCGGCACGATCGAGGCCATCCAGCGCGAGCTGTCCACCGCGGACGGCTTCATCCTGCGCTACCCGACGTCCGGCGACGACGCGGGCGTGGACGGTCTGGAGGGCGACGAGGGCGCGTTCCTGGCCTGTTCGTTCTGGATGGCCGACGACCTCGCGATGATCGGCCGGGTCGACGAGGCCCGCAAGCTCTTCGAGAAACTGCTGGCCCTGCGCAACGACCTGGGTCTGCTCGCGGAGGAGTGGGACCCGCGCCTGCAGCGCCAGGTGGGCAACTTCCCGCAGGCGTTCAGCCACGTCCCGCTGATCGACACGGCCCTGCGCCTGACGGCGTCGGGGGCGTACGGCGGCTGAGCGGACGCGCCCGGCGCGCGGGAGCCCCGCCCGGCACGTCATGCCAGGTGGCGGACGGGGTAGCGTCCGGTCATGGACAGCCGTACCGACATGCCGGACCCGCACACCGGCGGGATCACCGTGCGGCGCGCCCTGGAGCTGCCCGGGCTGCGCGGCGGCCTGCCGGAGGTCCTGGCGGGCGCCGACCGCCTGGGCCGCACCGTGCGCTGGGTGCACGCGGGCGAGGTGCCGAACATCGCCTCGCTGCYCAAGGGCGGCGAACTGCTCCTGACCACGGGGTACGGGCTCGGCGCCCGCCCCGCCGAGCAGCGCGCGTTCGTCCGCACCCTCGCCGAGCGCGGGATCGCGGCCCTCGTCGTGGAGCTGGGGCCGCGCTTCGTGAAACTGCCCGCGGCCCTGGTGGAGACGGCCCGCGCGGCCGGCCTGCCCCTGGTGCAGCTGCACCGCGAGGTGGCGTTCGTGACGGTCACGGAGGAGGTCCACACCGAGATCGTCAACGGCCACTACGCGCTGCTCCAGCGCGCCGACGAGGTGCACCGGCGCTGCACCGGGGCCCTGCTGGGCGGGGGCGGCATCCCGCAGGTCCTCGCCGTCCTGGCCGGCTTCGGCGCCAACCCGGTCTTCCTGGAGACCCCGGACGGGCAGCTCCTGTACGCCGCCGGGTCGGGCCCCGCCGACGCCGATCCGCTCCAGGTGTGGGAGGGGCTGCGCGGCCGGCGCGGGGAGGACCCGCCCGCCGGTTCCGTCCTGGTGGACGTGCCCGGCTCCGGCACCGCCGGCGGGGCGGGCCCCGGCGCGGTCCGGGCCCGGCTCGTCCTGCTGCCCGTGAACGCCCCGCTGGCGCCCGTGCACCGGATCGCGGCCGAGCGGGCCGCGGACGTGCTGGCGGTGGTCCTGATGCAGGCCCGCCAGGAGGAGGAGCTGGCGGCCCGCGGGCGCGGCGACTTCCTCACCGACCTCGCCGAGGGCCGGGTCGCGGCCCAGGACGCGCCCGCGCAGGCCCGGGTCCTCGGCTTCAGGCCCGGCGCGAGTCCGCTGCTGCCGGTCGTCATGCGGCTGGCCGACGGACTCGCGCCCGGCGGCGGCTGGGCCGTGCTGGCCCGCGCGGTGGCCGAGGAACTGGCCTCGGTGGGCGTCCCGGTCCTGCTGGGCGTGCGCCCCGTCGAGGGCCGGGTGCCCCTGCTGGTGGCGCTGCGGGCGGAGGGCGAGCGGGAGGCCGTCGCGGACCGGGTGGCCGCGGCCCTGCGAGCGGGCGTGGAACGGGCCGGGATGCAGCGGCCGGGCGCGCAGCCCCCGGTGGTGGTGGTCGGCGTGGCGGGCGGCTGGGCGGCCGCCTCGGCGGGACTGCGGCACGCGGCCGAGACGGCGGCGGCCGCCCAGGGGCTGTCCGACCGGCCCTGGTACGACGCCCGGCGCCTGGACACCGACCTGCTGCTGTGGCGGCTGCGGGACCATCCGGACCTGGCCGCCTTCGTGGACCGCGCGATCGGCCCCCTGCGCGACCACGACCGCCGCTCCAGGCCACCGCTGCTGCCCACCCTGGAGGCGTACCTGGCGCACGCGGGCCGCAAGGCGGAGACCGCGCGCGAGCTGCACCTCAACCGGCAGACGCTCTACAACCGGCTCGCGCGGATCGGGGAGCTGCTCGGGACGGACCTCGACGACCCGCAGACGGTCCTGGCGCTGAGCCTCGCGCTGCGGGCCCGCCGGCTGGTCCCGTGAGGCCCGTGCGGGGTCCCGCCACAGCCCGGGGTCCTGCTACAGCCCGGGGGCCCGGTGCAGGGGCCAGGGCCGGGTCAGCTCGTCGTACACGCTCAGCACCTGCGCCACCGTGTCGTCCTCGGTGGGCCAGGTGGCCGCCTGGCGCGTGCCCCTGTCCTTGAGGCGCTCGCACCGGACGGGGTCGGCGAGGAGCGCCGTGACGGCCTCGGCGAGCGCCTCGGGGTCGCCGTGCGGGACGAGTTCGGCCGCGTCGCCGACGAGGTCGGTGATCCCGCCGGTGTCGGCCGCGACCAGCGGCACGCGCGCGTGGAGGGCCTCCTGGGCGAGCAGGGGGCGCGCTTCCGGGAACCCCGGCAGCAGGGCGAGGTCGGCGGCCGCGAGCAGCTCCCCGATGTCGTCCCGGCGGCCGATCAGGCGTACGGGCAGCCCTTCGTCCTCGATGCGCCGCTGGAGTGCGCCGCGCAGCGGTCCCTCCCCGGCGATCACCAGGAGCGGCACGGGGTCCAGCCGACGCCACGCGCGCGTGGCGTCCAGCAGCGTGTCGTGGCCCCGGTGCCGGTCGAGGGAGCCGACGGCCATCAGCAGCGGCCGGTCGACCGTGCCGAGTTCGGCGCGCGCCTTGGGCCGCAGCCGCTCGGCGTGCTCGTCCGCGGCGCCCCCGCGGCGGGCCGGCAGCGCGACCGCGCTGAGCCGGGCGTCCCGCGCGCCCCGGCTGCGGGCCCGGTCCACCAGGTCGGAGGAGGAGCCGAGGACCACCGAGGCGGTCCTCGCGACGCGGCGCTCCAGCACGCGCAGCAGCCGGTCCCGCGCGCCCTCGGCGGACGGGCGGGTGTGCCAGGTGACGACGAGGGGGACCCGCCGTCCGCTCAGCGCGAGCGAGGCCCTCAGCGCGGCGTGCAGACCGTGCGCGTGCACCAGGTCGGCGTCCGCGCAGGCCGTCCGCAACGCCGCCACCGAGGCCGGGTCGTGGCGCCTGGGCACCGGTACGTGGTCCGCGCCGGCGCCGGTGAAGTCGTACGCGCGATCGGTCTCGGCGGGGGCGCACACGGTGACCCGCACGCCCCGTGCGACGAGCCCGGAGGTGAGCGACCGGACATGGACGCTGCTGCCCGCGCTGCCGCCGCCGAGCACCTGGACGGTACGCAGCGGAGACTGCCCGTGCGGTGCGTGTCCGTGCGGTGCGTGGCTGCTCACGTGGCTCACGTGGCCGGGGCTCCTGGTTCGGCGTCGGGCGGTCACGAAGGGACGTACAGAAGGGTCAGGTGGCGGGGGTGGCCCGCCCGTCCTTCTCCAAGGATGCCAGCAGGACGCGGAGTTGCCGACCACCGAGGGGCCGCTGTGACCCGTGGGGCGKGKGGGGAAACCGGCTCTCACCCGCACGGGTGAGGGCCGGAGGATGTCCGTGGACAGCGCGGGGCGGGCGCCCGGACTGCCGAGCCCCCGCGCACGCCCCTTCACGCCCCCGGTCACGCCCGGACCGGGCGACCGCCGGGCCGGGCGAGCGGCGTCCCCTTCGGCCGACCGTCCGCTTCGGTCAGCCGTCCGCGCGGGCCGCCGCCAGGAGTTCCTCCGCGTGGGCGCGGGCCGTCTGCGAGTCCTCCTGGCCGGCCAGCATGCGCGACAGCTCGCGGATGCGCTCCTCGCCCTCCAGGGCCTTCACCCCGGAGCGGGTGACCGACCCGTCGTTGGTCTTCTCCACCAGGAGCTGCCGGTCGGCGAAGGCGGCCACCTGCGGCAGGTGGGTCACGACGACGACCTGCGCGCTCTTGGCGAGCTTCGCGAGCCGGCGGCCGATCTCCACGGCCGCCTTGCCGCCGACGCCGGCGTCGACCTCGTCGAAGAGGTACGTGGGCACGGGGTCCGTCCCCGCGAAGACCACCTCGACCGCGAGCATGACGCGCGACAGCTCACCGCCGGACGCGCCCTTGGCGATGGGCCGCGGCGGCGCCCCCGGGTGCGGGGCGAGGAGCAGTTCGACCTCGTCGCAGCCGGTGGGCCCGTACGCGACCGGACGGCCGCCGACCTCCACGCCCTGCGGGTCCTCGGTCTGCCGGATCTCGAACGACACGCGCGCGTGCGGCATGGCCAGCGAGGCCAACTCGGCGGTCACGGCGGCGGCGAAGCGGTCCGCGGCCTCCGTACGGGCGTCGGTGAGGGCCTGTGCGAGGCCGCCCAACTCGGCCCGCAGCGCGTCCCGCTCGACGGTGAGCTCGTCGATGCGCTCGTCGTCGCCGTCCAGTTCCAGGAGCCGTGCGGCGCTCCGCTCGGCCCAGGCCAGCACGGCGGCCACGCCCTCGCCGGACTCGTCGTACTTGCGGACCAGCGCGGTGAGCGCCGCCCGGCGCTCCTCGACGGCCGCCAGCCGCAGCGGATCCGCGTCGAGGTCGTCGGCGTACCCCGCCAGCTCCCCCGCCACGTCGCCCAGCAGGATGCCGATCTCCCCGAGGCGGCCCGCCAGGGCCGCCAGGGCCGCGTCGTGCGACCGGACGGCCTCCAGGGCCCGGTGCGCGCCCGCGACGAGGGTCGTGGCGTCGATGCCCTCCGGGTCCTCGGGGTTGCCCGCGAGGGCGGCGTGCGCGACCGTGGCGGCCGACGCGAGCGCCTCCGCGTGCCCGAGCCGCTCGGCCTCGGCCGCGAGCTCCACGTCCTCGCCCGCCCTGGGCTCCACCGCGGCGATCTCGTCGAGCCCGAAGCGCAGCATGTCGGCTTCCTGGGCGCGTTCGCGCGCGCGGGTGGTGATCTCCTCCAGCTCGGCGGAGACGGCCCGCAGCCGCCGGTAGGCGCCCGTGTACTTGTCGAGCGGCACGGCGACCGCGTCGCCCGCGTACCGGTCCAGGGCCTGCCGCTGCCGGGACAGCTTGAGCAGCCCCTGCTGGTCGGTCTGGCCGTGCACGGCCACCAGGTCGTCGGCCAGCTCGGCGAGCACCCCCACCGGCACGGACCGCCCGCCGAGGTGCGCGCGCGAGCGGCCCTCGGCGGAGACGGTACGGCTGATCAGCAGGGCGCCGTCGTCCAGCTCGGCACCGGCCTCCTCGGCCCGCAGGATCGCGGAAGCGCCGTCGGGGACGGAGATCCGCCCCTCCACGACCGCGTTCTTCGCGCCGATCCGCACCAGGGCGGCGTCGGCGCGTCCGCCCAGCAGCAGCCCGAGGCTGGTGACCACCATCGTCTTGCCCGCGCCGGTCTCGCCCGTCACCGCCGTGAAGCCCGGCGACAGCTCGACCACCGCGTCGTCGATGACTCCGAGCGACCGTATCCGCATCTCCTCCAACACGGACATGACCATACGAGGTTTCTCCCGCCCGGCGCGACGCCGCCCCATTCCCTGCACAAACGTCCAGGTTCCCACGCTGCCCGACCTCACTCCGGAGTGCTACCCCGGGCGGCCGTCGCGCCCGTGCCCCCGCTCAGTTCGGGGCGCCCCGCCACCCGGCCACCGGCAGCGCGAACTTGGCCACCAGGCGGTCGGTGAACGAGGCGTGGTGCAGCCGGGCCAGCCGGACCGGCACGGCCCCGCGGCGGACCTCCACCCGGGCGCCGGGCGGCAGCTCGATCGTGCGCCGGCCGTCGCACCACAGCACCCCGGGCGGGATGTGCGGCAGGATCTCGACGGCGAGGACCGAGTTCGGCGAGGTCACCAGCGGCTTGGCGAACAGGGCGTGCGCGCTGATCGGCACCATGAGCAGCGCCTCGACCTCCGGCCACACCACGGGCCCGCCCGCGGAGAACGCGTACGCCGTCGAGCCGGTGGGCGTCGACAGGACGATGCCGTCGCAGCCGAAGCCGGTCACCGGCCGCCCGTCGATCTCCAGGACGACCTCCAGGAGCTTCTCGGCCCCCGCCTTCTGCACGGCGGCCTCGTTGAGCGCCCAGTCCGTGTGGACGACGTCGCCGTTGCTGTGCACGACGACGTCGACGGTCATGCGCTCCTCGACCTCGTACGCCCTCGTCACCACCCGGTCGACGACCTTGTCGAGGTCGTCACGCTCGGCCTCCGCGAGGAAGCCGACGCGCCCCAGGTTGACGCCGAGCATCGGCACCCCGGAGGCGCGGGCGAACTCGGCGCCGCGCAGCAGCGTGCCGTCGCCGCCGAGGACGATCAGCAGTTCGCAGCCGTCCAGGCACTCCGGGGTCGCCTCCTTGACGAGCTCCACCGTCGGCGGCAGCGGCAGGTCGGCCGCCTCCGCCTCCAGGACGCGTACGCCGAGCCCGGAGCGCAGCAGCCCCTCGACGACGAGCTCGGCACTGCGGATGGCCGCGGGCCGTCCGGTGTGGGCGAGCAGGAAAACGGTTCGAGATCGGGTGTCGGTCAACGCGGCCCCTCCGCCACTGCACGGTCGATGTCGGCCGGGTCCGGTGCGGGTGCCCCGGCACGCAGCCACAGAAAGTACTCGACGTTCCCGGAGGGTCCGGGCAGCGGACTGGCCGTCACGCCCCGCACCCCGAGCCCCAGTTCCGCCGCCTGGCGGGCCACACCGAGCACGGCGTCCGCCCGCAGCTCGGGACTGCGGACGACGCCGCCGCTCCCCAGCCGTTCCCTGCCCACCTCGAACTGCGGCTTGACCATCATCACCAGGTCGGCACCGGGCGCCGCGCACCGCACGAGGGCGGGCAGCACCAGGCCGAGCGGGATGAAGGACAAGTCTCCGACGACAAGATCCACCGGCTCCCCATCGATCGCCTCCAACGTCAACTCGCGTACGTTCGTACGGTCCTTGACGGTGACGCGTTCATCGCTCTGCAGGGACCAGGCCAACTGGCCGTAGCCCACGTCCACGGCGAGGACCCGTGCGACGCCCGCGCGCAGCAGCACGTCGGTGAAGCCGCCCGTCGAGGCCCCGGCGTCCAGCGCCCGCCGGCCCGCGACCTCCAGGCCCTGCGGTACGAAGACCTCCAGCGCCCCGGCGAGCTTGTGGCCGCCGCGCGAGACGTAGTCCGGGTCGTCGTCGTCCTGCGCGACCACGATGGCGGCCGCGGTCTCCACCTGGGTGGCGGACTTGGTCGCGAGGTTCTTGCCGACGGTGACCCGCCCGGCGGCGATCAGCTGTCCGGCGTGCTCGCGCGAGCGGGCGAGCTTGCGCCGGACCAGCTCGGCGTCGAGGCGGCGTCGTGCCACTCCTGCCACGTTCGGTTCAGCTCCTGTTGCTGTTGCTGTGGTCGGTCGGTCCCGGGGGCGCCGGGGGTCCCGGATGCGCGTCGAGCGCGGTGAGCGTGTCGCGCAGTCCCCGGTGCACATCCTCGTACACCTCGACGTGGCCGTCCGTCGGGAGGTGGTCCGCGTCGCCCAGCCGGTCGAGCAGGGCGTCGACCCCGTCGTCGCCCGTGGGCGTGCGCGGGACGTGCAGGGGGGCGGGCGCGGCCGGGTCGTACGCCTCCGCGCCCGGGGGCTCCGCGTCGCCGGCACCGCCGGCACCGCCGGCACCGCCGGTGGCTGCGGATTCGCTCCGGGACGCGTCCTGTGGCCCGGTCATGGACTCGTTCATGCCCCGACGCTACCGCGTGGCGCTGCGGTACCGTCGATCACGATGGCGACGATCGAGGAGTGCCGCAGCGCACTCGACGAACTCTCGGACAACATGGCGGGCGCGAACGGCGACGTGCGCAGCGCGGCCGCGTTGGACCGCTCCCTGAGCTGCCGGATCACCGACCTGGACGTCACCTTCGTGGGCCGTCTGCAGGACGGCCGGATCGTGGTGCTGGACACGGTCCAGGGACCACCGCCCGAGAAGGCCGAGATCCGGCTCGCGATGACCGGTGACGACCTGGTCGCGATGGTCGGCGGCGAGCTGCACTTCGCGAAGGCCTGGGGCTCGGGCCGGGTGAAGCTCGAAGCGGGCCTGCGCGACCTGATGCGGCTCAGAAAGCTCCTCTGACGCCCGTCCCGGCCTCCGGCTCCGGCTACCCCTTCACGACGGTGGCAGCGGCCGTACGGGCCTTGCGCGCCGCCGGCACCACCAGCGGCGTGCCCGTCTCCGGGTCGTCGATGACCTGGCAGCGCAGCCCGAAGACCTCCTCGACCAGCTCGGCCGTGACGATGTCCGCCGGGGCGCCCTCCGCGATCACCGAGCCGTCCCGCAGGGCGATCAGGTGCGTGGCGTACCGGGCGGCGTGGTTGAGGTCGTGCAGCACGGCGACCAGGGTCCGGCCCTGCTCCTCGTGCAGTTCGGCGCAGAGGTCCAGCACGTCGATCTGGTGCTGGATGTCGAGGAAGGTCGTCGGCTCGTCGAGCAGCAGCAGCGGCGTCTGCTGGGCGAGCGCCATGGCGATCCACACGCGCTGGCGCTGGCCCCCGGACAGTTCGTCCACGTACCGGTCGGCGAGTGCGGCGACCCCGGTTGCGGCCATGGACTCGCGCACGATCCGCTCGTCCTCGGCCGACCACTGGCGCAGCAGCCCCTGGTGCGGGTAGCGGCCGCGTCCCACCAGGTCGCCGACGGTGATCCCGTCGGGGGCGACCGACGACTGCGGGAGCAGCCCGAGCGTCCTCGCCACCTTCTTCGCGGGCATCGACTGGATGACCTGCCCGTCCAGGAGCACCCGGCCCTGCTGCGGCCTGAGCATGCGCGACAGCGCGCGCAGCAGCGTGGACTTGCCGCAGGCGTTGGGCCCGACGATCACCGTGAAGGAGTGGTCTGGTATCTCGACCGACAACTGCTCGGCGATGACGCGCTGGTCGTAGGCGAGGGTGACACCCTCGGCGGACAGGCGGTTCACGGTGCTCCTCGGTTCGTTGCTTCCTGTGTCCTCACTCCCAGGCTCGTTCATATCCGGCCCGCTTTCCGCTCGGTGACCAGCAGCCACAGCAGGTAGCCGCCGCCGACGACCCCGGTCAGCACGCCGACCGGCAGCTGGTCGGCCCCGAAGGCCCGCTGCGAGGCCAGGTCCGCGACGACCAGGAGGGCGGCGCCCATGCACATCGCCGGGACGAGGTTGGGGCCGGGCGAGCGGGTGAGGCGCCGGGCGAGCTGCGGCGCGGTGAGCGCGACGAAGGCGACGGGGCCCGCGGCGGCGGTCGCGGCCGCGGTGAGCAGCACGGCAGCCACCATCAGCACCAGGCGCGTGCGCTCCACCCGCACGCCGAGCGCGTACGCCACGTCGTCGCCCATCTCCAGCGTCCGCAGGGCGCGCCCGTGGGAGAGGACCAGGGGTACGAGGACGGCACACAGGACGAGCAGGGGCCACACCTGCTCCCAGTCGCGGCCGTTGAGGGAGCCGGTCATCCAGACCACCGCGCGGGTCGCGTCGACGAGGTCGGCCTTGGTGATCAGGTAGCCGTTGACGGCCGTGACGATCGCGGAGACCCCGATGCCGACCAGGACCAGCCGGTACCCGTGCACGCCCCGCTTCCAGGCGAGCCGATAGATCGCCAGCCCGGTCACCAGGCCGCCGGCCAGCGCTCCGGCGGTGACCTGCCGGGCCGTCCCCGAGAACAGCACGATCACCACGAGCGCGCCGGCCGTCGCCCCCTGCCCGAGGCCGAGCACGTCCGGACTGCCCAGCGGGTTGCGGGAGATCGCCTGGAAGAGCGCGCCGCCCAGACCGAGTGAGGCGCCGACCAGGAGCCCCACCAGGACCCGCGGCAGCCGCAGCTCGTTGACGATGAACTCCTGGCCCGCGTCACCGCCGCCCAGCAGCGTCCGGACGACGTCGGCGGCGGGGATCGGGAAGTCGCCGGTGCCGATCAGCACGACGCTCGCGGCGAGCGCCGCCACCAGCAGCAGGACGACGACCGCGGACGCGCGGACGTCGACCCGCACCGACAACCCGCCGGTACGGAGCGTGCGGCCGCGGAAGCCCCCGGCCGGAGCCGCGGGTAGCCGTTGGGCCTGCTCGGCGCGAGCGGCCTGCTCGACCTGTTCGGCCTGCCCGGCGCGAGCGCCCTGGTTGCGTGGGGCCTTCACAGCTGCGCCGTCCTCCGCCGTCGTACGAGAAAGATGAAGACCGGGCCGCCGAGGACCGCGGTGACGATGCCGACCTGGAGCTCCGCGGGCCGCGCCACGACCCGGCCGACCACGTCGGCGCCGAGCAGCAGCACCGGCGACAGCACGGTGGCGTACGGCAGGATCCAGCGCAGGTCGGGCCCGGTGAAGGAGCGCACGACGTGCGGGACCATCAGCCCCACGAAGACGATCGGCCCGCACGCGGCGGTCGCGGCCCCGCACAGCACGGTGGCGGCAGCCATGGACAGCGCCCGGGTGCGGCCCAGGTGCGCCCCCAGCGCCCGGGCGGTGTCGTCGCCCATGGCCATGGCGTTCAGCGGCCGGGCGAGCCCCAGCGCGAGGACCGTACCGGCCACCAGGAACGGCAGCACCTGCCAGACGGTGGAGGTGGTGGCCGAGGCCAGCGAACCGACCGTCCAGAAGCGCATCTTGCCGAGCGCCGCCTCGTCCATGATCATCACGGCTTGCAGATAGCCGTAGAGCGCGGCGCTGATCGCGGTGCCGGCGAGCGCGAGCCGCACCGGTGTGGCGCCCCGGCTGCCGCCGAGGAAGTGGACCAGCGCCCCGACGGCGGCCGCGCCCGCGAAGGCGAACCACACGTAGCCGTTCAGTGAGGTGACGCCGAAGAAGGTGATCGCGGTGACGACCGCCGCGGAGGCGCCCGCGTTGATGCCGAGCAGGCCGGGGTCGGCGAGCGGATTGCGGGTGAGCGCCTGCAGCACCGCCCCGGCGAGGCCGAGCGCGGCCCCGACGAGCAGCCCGAGGACCGTACGCGAGAGCCGCTCGCCCACCACGACGTCGCCGTACGAGCCCGAGTCCTTGAACAGGCCGTGCCAGACCTGCTCCAGGGACAGCTCCTTCGCGCCGATCGCGATGCTCGCCAGGGCGACGAGCACCAGCACGGCGAGGGACACGAGGAGCCCTGCGACGCGGACCGCCCGGCGGCCGGGGGGCGCGGGAGCGGTCTGCGCGCTCGGTTCGGGGGGACTGTCGACCAACACGCAGTTAGGTTAACCTAAGTTGCTCTCCGCCCCTCCGGCGGCTCCGCAGCGGCCCGGTCAGAGCGCCAGCCGGTCAGAGCCCCAGCCGGGCCAGTGCCTTGCTCCCGTCCAGCTCGCACGCCCCGTCCCCGGCCGCCGTCCACGCGGCGGCGCACAGGGCCCGCAGCCCGTCCATGGGCTCGCCCTCGCCGTCCAGCTCCAGCCGCTCACCGCCCGCCGTGGCCGTGTACCCGCCGCACCGGAAACCGTCGCCCGCCTCGACGACCTCGGGCTGACCGGTCAGCATCCCCCGCAGGTCGGCGTCGACATAGGTAGGCCGGTGCTGCGGCGGCGCGGCCAGGAGCTGCGCCCCGTCGGTCACCCCGGTCAGCACGAGCAGCGAGTCCACCTCGCCGTTGAACGCGCCCTCGATGTCCGTGTCGAGCCGGTCCCCCACGACCAGCGGGCGCTCGGCCCCGGTCCGCAGGATCGTCTCGCGGTGCATCGGCGGCAGCGGCTTGCCCGCGACCTGCGGCTCGGCGCCCGTCGCGATCCGCACGACCTCCACGGCCGCCCCGTTGCCCGGGGCGATGCCGCGGGCGCTCGGGATCGTCAGGTCGGTGTTGGACGCGAACCACGGCACCCCGCGGGAAATCGCGTAGCAGGCCTCCGCGAAGCGCCCCCACGGCAGGTCGGGCCCGCCGTAGCCCTGCACGACCGCCACCGGGTCGTCGTCGGCCGACTCGACCGGTTCGAGACCGCGCTCGCGCAGCGCGACCCGCAGCCCCTCCCCGCCGATCACCAGCACGCGCGCACCCTGCGGCACCTGCTCGCTGATCAGCCGGGCCACGGCCTGCGCCGAGGTGATGACGTCCGCCGCCTGCGTCGGGATGCCCAGCTCCGTGAGATGCTCCGCGACACTGTCGGGCGTGCGCAGCGCGTTGTTGGTGACGTAGGCGAGGCGCATCCCGCCCTCGTGGGCCCTGCCGAGCGACTCGACCGCGTGCGGGATCGCGTTCCCGCCCGCGTACACCACCCCGTCCAGGTCGAGCAGCGCCGTGTCGTACGCCTCGCTCAGGGCCCGCTCACTGCCCCCGGGCCGCGTCCTCGCGGTCTGGCTCATTACGCATCGCTCCTCGTTCGATCCCTTTCCCCGATCATCTCGCACGGCACGGACACACTTACGATGCATCAATGAACACTGCAGGTACCGCGGACGTACCGGCACGCATGGGCCTTGACCTCACCCCGTTCCGGGGCCTGCGCTACGACCCCGACCGGGTCGGCAGCCTGTCCGCCGTCACATCCCCGCCGTACGACGTGGTCGTACGGCCCGACGGCCTGCTCCACCTGGAATCGGCGGATCCGTACAACATCGTCCGGCTGATCCTGCCGCAGGCCACCACACCGGCCGCCCGCAACGAACAGGCGGCGGACACCCTGCACCGCTGGGTCTCCGAGGGCGTCCTGAGAGCCGACGCCGAGCCGGCCCTCTACGTCTACGAGCAGCGGCACGACGACGGCATGCTCCAGCGGGGCGTCATCGGCGCCCTGCGCCTGTCGGAGGCGGCGGAGGGCGTGGTGCTGCCGCACGAGGACGTGATGCCGCACGTGGTCGCGGACCGCGCGGCCCTCATGCGGGCCACCGCCGCGAACCTCGAACCCCTGCTGCTGACCTACCGCGGCGACGGCGCCGCCTGCGGCACGGCCGCGGTCGTCGAGCGCACCGCCGGGCGCCCGCCCCTGTTCTCCACCACCACGGAGGACGGCTTCAGGCACCGCCTGTGGGCGGTCACCGATCCGGCCGACCTCGCCGAGGTGCGCACGGACCTGGCCGGCCGCCAGGCCCTCATCGCGGACGGCCACCACCGCTGGGCGACCTACCTGCGGGTCCGCGCCGAGCACCCCTCGCCCAGCCCCTGGGACCACGGCCTGGTGCTCCTGGTCGACACCGCGCGGCACCCGCTGCGGGTGCGCGCCATCCACCGCCTCCTGCACCGCCTCCCGGTCTCCGAGGCCCTCGCGGCCCTGGCCGGCTCCTTCCGCATACGTACCGTCGGCGGCGCCCTCCCGGAGGCCCTGTCGGCCCTCTCCGAGGCGGCCGCCGAGGGCAACGCCTTCCTCCTGGCCGGCGACGGCGCCTTCCACCTCGTCGACCGCCCCGCCCCGGACCTCCTGGCCCGTACGGTCCCGGCGGACCGCCCCGAGGCCTGGCGCACCCTGGACGCGACCGTCCTGCACGCCACGCTCCTCGACCACGTCTGGGGCATCCCGGACGTCCCCGAGCACATCACCTACATCCACGACACGACCGCCACGGTCGCCAAGGCGGAACGCGACGGCGGCACGGCCGTGCTGATGCACCCGGTCCGCGAGGAGGTCGTACGCGACCTCGCGAGCCAGGGCGTCACGATGCCCCGCAAGTCGACGTCCTTCGGCCCGAAGCCGGCGTCGGGCCTGGTGCTGCGCAGGCTGGGTCCCTGACATGCGTGCGGGCGGGACCCCACCAGGGGATCCCGCCCGCACGCCGTCATTCCGTCATTCCGTTACTGGGTCACCGCGTCGCTGCGTGGTGACTCCGGGACGACGTCAGTCCTCCAGGCCGTCCTCGGCCTTCTTCTCGTGCTGCTCGTGCTGCTCGTGCTCATGACGGTCACCGACGACCTCGTCGTCGATGTCCTCGGAGTCCTCCTCGAACTCCTCGACCGGGGTGACGGCCGCCGCCGGAGCGCCGCCCTCCGCCTCGTCCTCGTCCTCGTCGAGCGCGTCCATGAACTCGACGCCGTCGAGTTCGGCGAGCCGGTCGGAGGCGTCCGTGCTGCCGTCCTTGTCGGACTCGACGGCCTTGGCGAACCACTCCCGTGCCTCGCCCTCCCGCCCGGCCGCGAGCAGCGCGTCGGCGTACGCGTACCGCAGGCGCGCGGTCCAGGGCTGCACGGAGTGGGAGGCCAGCTCGGGGCTCTGGAGGGTGACGATGGCGGCGTCGAGCTGACCCATGTCCCGCCGCGCACCGGCGGCCACGAGCCGCATCTCGACCTGGCCGGCCTTGTCGAGCTTCTGCACCTCGGGGGCCCCGGCCATGTCCAGCGCCTTCTCGGGGCGGCCCAGACCGCGCTCGCAGTCCGCCATGACGGGCCACAGGTCCACGGTGCCGGTCATGCGCCGGGCGGCCCTGAACTCGGCGAGCGCCTCGCTGTACTTCTGGTTCGCGTACGCGGCGAAGCCGGCCGCCTCCCGCACGGCGGCGACACGCGACGCGAGCCGCAGCGCCACCCGGGAGTAGCCGTACGCGCCCTCGGGGTCCTCGTCGATGAGCCGGGCGACCATCACCAGGTTCCTGGAGACGTCGTCGGCGAGCCCCTTCGGCAGGCTCATGAGCTCCTGCCGTACGTCCTTGTCGATCTCCTCGCCCGTGACGTCGTCCGGGATCGGCAGCCGCTTGATGGGCTCGCGGTCGCGGTCCCGCTCGTCGCGGAAGCGGCCACCGCCGCGGCGGTCGTCGCCCCGGTCGTCGCGCCCGCGGTAACCGCCGCTGCCGCCGCCGGGACGGCCGCGGCCGTCGTCGCGACGGGGCCCACCGCGACTGCGGTCGTCACGCCCGCGGAAGCCGCCGCCGGGACGGCTGTCGTCGCGACGGAACCCGCCGCGGTCGCCGCCGCCACGGTTGTCGTCACGCCGGTCGTCACGGCGCTCGTAGCTGCCCCGGTTGTCGTCACGGCGGTCATCCCGACGATCGTCACGCCGGAACGCCGGACGGTCGTTGTCACGACGGAAACCACCACGGTCACCGCCACCACGGTTGTCATCACGACGGTTGTCATCGCGACGGAAACCGCCACGGTCGCCACTACCGCGGTTGTCGTCACGACGGTCGTCGCGTCGATCATCACGACGGAAGGGCGGACGGTCGCTGCCGCCACGGTTGTCGTCCCGACGGAAACCACCGCGGTCGTCACGGCGCTCGAAACCACCGCGGTTGTCATCCCGACGATCATCACGCCGGAACGCCGGACGGTCGTTGTCACGACGGAAACCACCACGGTCCCCGCCACCACGGTTGTCGTCACGACGGTCGTCGCGTCGATCATCGCGACGGAAGGGCGGACGGTCGTTGTCACGACGGAAACCACCACGGTCCCCGCCACCACGGTTGTCGTCACGACGGTCGTCGCGTCGATCATCGCGACGGAAGGGCGGACGGTCGCTGCCGCCACGGTTGTCGTCCCGACGGAAACCACCGCGGTCGTCGCGACGCTCGAAACCACCCCGGTTGTCATCACGCCGGTCATCCCGACGATCATCACGGCGGAAAGGCGGACGGTCGTTGTCACGACGGAAACCACCACGGTCCCCGCCGCCACCACGGTTGTCATCACGCCGGAAACCGCCACGGTCGCCACCACCGCGGTTGTCGTCACGACGGTCGTCACGCCGGAACGCCGGACGGTCACCGTCGCGCCGGGGACCACGGTCGCGGTCGTCGCGGCTCGGACCACCAGGTCGGTCGTCCCGACGGAACGGAGGACGGCTCCCACCACGGTTGTCGTCACGGCGGAACCCGCCACGGTCCCCGCCACTGCCACGGTTGTCGTCCCGACGGAAACCGCCACGGTCGTCGCGACGCTCGAAACCACCCCGGTTGTCATCACGCCGGTCATCGCGACGGTCGTCACGGCGGAAGGGCGGACGGTCGTTGTCACGGCGGAAACCGCCACGGTCACCGCCACCGCGGTTGTCATCGCGACGGTCGTCACGCCGGCCGGCTCCACCGCGGCCGTTGTCACGGCTCGGGCCCCCGCGGTAGCCGCCGCGGTCACCACTGTCCCGGCGTCGCTGGTCGCGCTCCGGTCGCTCGTCGGGAGAGTTGGTGGACATGGGTGACTCCTGTCATCGGTACCGCAAGTCATTCTCACGCAACCGGGTACCCGGCGCGCTTCGGGAAAACAAAAAAGGACCTTTGGTCCCAGCGAGTCGCTGGGACCAAAGGTCCTCCAAAGATTGTTCGGCGGCGTCCTACTCTCCCACAGGGTCCCCCCTGCAGTACCATCGGCGCTGTGAGGCTTAGCTTCCGGGTTCGGAATGTAACCGGGCGTTTCCCTCACGCTATGACCACCGAAACCCTTTCAGACACTCCGCCTGAGGCAGAGCTGTGAACGGGCAGCGAACAAGCACACTATTCAATTGAATCAGTGGAACTGTTCAGCCAGCACAACCGTTCGTTGTCTGGGAACTACACAGTGGACGCGAGCAACTGAGGACAAGCCCTCGGCCTATTAGTACCGGTCAGCTTCACCCCTTACGAGGCTTCCACATCCGGCCTATCAACCCAGTCGTCTACTGGGAGCCTTAACCCATCAAGTGGGTGGGAGTCCTCATCTCGAAGCAGGCTTCCCGCTTAGATGCTTTCAGCGGTTATCCCTCCCGAACGTAGCCAACCAGCCATGCCCTTGGCAGGACAACTGGCACACCAGAGGTTCGTCCCTCACGACGTTCTAAACCCAGCTCGCGTACCGCTTTAATGGGCGAACAGCCCAACCCTTGGGACCGACTCCAGCCCCAGGATGCGACGAGCCGACATCGAGGTGCCAAACCATCCCGTCGATATGGACTCTTGGGGAAGATCAGCCTGTTATCCCCGGGGTACCTTTTATCCGTTGAGCGACGGCGCTTCCACAAGCCACCGCCGGATCACTAGTCCCGACTTTCGTCCCTGCTCGACCCGTCGGTCTCACAGTCAAGCTCCCTTGTGCACTTACACTCAACACCTGATTGCCAACCAGGCTGAGGGAACCTTTGGGCGCCTCCGTTACTCTTTAGGAGGCAACCGCCCCAGTTAAACTACCCATCAGACACTGTCCCTGATCCGGATCACGGACCCAGGTTAGACATCCAGCACGACCAGACTGGTATTTCAACGACGACTCCACCTGAGCTGGCGCTCAAGCTTCACAGTCTCCCAGCTATCCTACACAAGCCGAACCGAACACCAATATCAAACTGTAGTAAAGGTCCCGGGGTCTTTCCGTCCTGCTGCGCGAAACGAGCATCTTTACTCGTAGTGCAATTTCACCGGGCCTATGGTTGAGACAGTCGAGAAGTCGTTACGCCATTCGTGCAGGTCGGAACTTACCCGACAAGGAATTTCGCTACCTTAGGATGGTTATAGTTACCACCGCCGTTTACTGGCGCTTAAGTTCTCAGCTTCGCTCCTTAACCATAGTTCACCCGAACGCCTCGGTATTCTCTACCTGACCACCTGAGTCGGTTTAGGGTACGGGCCGCCATGAAACTCGCTAGAGGCTTTTCTCGACAGCATAGGATCATCCACTTCACCACAATCGGCTCGGCATCAGGTCTCAGACTATATGTGCGACGGATTTACCTATCGCACGTCCTACACCCTTACCCCGGGACAACCACCGCCCGGGMTGGACTACCTTCCTGCGTCACCCCATCACTCACCTACTACAGGTCTGGTCCGTCGGCTCCACCACTTTCCTTTCCCCGAAGGGTCCGGAACGGCTTCACGGACTTAGCATCGCCTGGTTCGATGTTTGACGCTTCACAGCGGGTACCGGAATATCAACCGGTTATCCATCGACTACGCCTGTCGGCCTCGCCTTAGGTCCCGACTTACCCTGGGCAGATCAGCTTGACCCAGGAACCCTTAGTCAATCG
>NZ_VDFC01000046.1:284176-334743 GCF_008369065.1 Streptomyces apricus
ACCCCGTTTCCAGGGCTTGTCCCAGAGTGAAGGGCAGATTGCCCACGTGTTACTCACCCGTTCGCCACTAATCCCCACCGAAGTGGTTCATCGTTCGACTTGCATGTGTTAAGCACGCCGCCAGCGTTCGTCCTGAGCCAGGATCAAACTCTCCGTGAATGTTTACCCGTAATCGGGTGTCACATCACGAGAGCGGAACAACCGGACGGAATAAGACCGGTCGTTCACAGCGTCCTCGCTGATGCGCCTGCCAGCCGGTGAGCCGACAGGACTTTTTCAAAGGAACCTCCACCCACCACCATGCGGTGATGGACGGGGTATCAACATATCTGGCGTTGATTTTTGGCACGCTGTTGAGTTCTCAAGGAACGGACGCTTCCTTTGTACTCACCCTCTCGGGCTTTCCTCCGGGCTTTTCCCTTCGGTCTTGCTGTCTTGCGTCTCCGACTCTATCAGACCGTTTCCGGTTCCGATTCCCAGTCGGCGGGATTTGCCTTTCGGCCTCGCGGCCTTTCGACATTCACTACGTTAGCCGATCCTCTCGGCAACTCATAATCGAGTTCCGCGAGTTCGAATTCAGGCGTGCGGACACGCTGAATAGACCCTCGCTGAGAGGAAGTCGTAGGTAGTGGGTTGGCCGCTCCCGGCTGCTGACTGAACGCAGTACCCGGTTCAAGCGGCTCGGACTACATTACGGTCCGCCCAGGGACGCGTCAAGTTCGACGTTTACGAGGGACGTGGGCGCGGTAGGGGCTCACCGTCGGGTCGTCGCCGATCCAGAAGCGCCACGGGTGGACGCCCCCGTCGCCGGCCACTCCGGTGCGCGGACCACTGCGTACCTGGTCGGGGGTGACCGGGGTGCCCCGCAGCAGGCTGACCGGTGAATCCCCGGCGGCGCACGCGTCCGTACCGTCGAGGGAGCGGTCCACTCCCAGAGCGGTGGCCAGGCGGGCCGGCCCTTTGGCCAGTTCCCTGTCGTACCGGGCCGAAAGTCGACGTTTGCGGGCGGCTTCCGTGCCCGCGGTGATCTCGCCCGCGCGCAGCAGGACCCCGCTCGCCGTGCCCTCCGGGCCGCAGACCAGGTTCATGCAGTGCCACATGCCGTAGGTGAAGTAGACGTACACGTGTCCGGGCGGGCCGAACATCACCGCGTTGCGGGCCGTGCGGCCGCGGTAGGCGTGCGAACCGGGGTCGTTCGCACCGTCGTAGGCCTCAACCTCCGTGAGGCGCAGTTCGATCGGACCGTCCGGGTCCGTGCGCACGAGCACACGGCCCAGGAGGTCGGGGGCCACTTCGAGGACGGGTCGATCGAAGAAGTCCCGGGTGAGGGGCGTACGGTCAGGGGCCGCGATCATGGCTTCCGAGCTTAGTGCACACGTATGACTGCGTGCGGGGTGGTCAGGGAGCGCCCGCCTTGCCAGGGTGAGGGCGCGGAACCGGACCGGGCCGGATCGCGTATGTATGGATCAAGGATCCGATCCGGACCGAACGACAACGGGGCGTTGCCCGAAAGAGGAGAAGACATGGGGTTCAAGCGGCTGCTTGCGAGCCTGGGGGCCGGTGGGGCTTCGGTCGAGACGGAGCTGACCGAGGTCAACGTCGTTCCGGGCGGTGTCGTCCAGGGTGAGGTGCGGATCCAGGGCGGGTCCGTGAGCCAGCAGATCGAGGGACTGTCCGTCGGGCTGCAGGCCAAGGTGGAGGTCGAGGGCCACGACGACCAGGAGTACAAGCAGAACATCGAGTTCACGAAGCTCCAGCTCGGCGGGGCCTTCGAGCTGCAGGCCGACGGTGTGCACGCGGTGCCGTTCGGGCTGGAGATCCCGTGGGAGACGCCGATCACGAACATCGGCGGCCAGCCGCTGCGCGGCATGAACGTCGGTGTCACCACGGAGCTGGCGATCGCGCGCGCGGTGGACTCCGGTGACCTCGACCCGATCCAGGTGCACCCGCTGCCGGCGCAGCAGGCGCTGCTGGACGCCTTCATCCAGCTGGGCTTCCGCTTCAAGAGCGCGGACCTGGAGAAGGGGCACATCCGCGGTACGCGGCAGAAGCTGCCGTTCTACCAGGAGATCGAGTTCTTCCCGCCGCAGCAGTACCGCGGGCTCAACCAGGTCGAGCTGACCTTCGTCGCGGACGACCGCGAGATGGACGTCATCCTGGAGATGGACAAGAAGCCCGGTCTGTTCAGCGAGGGCAGCGACTCCTTCCGCTCCTTCCAGGTCGGTCTCCACGACTACCAGGGCACGGACTGGGCCGCCTACCTCAACCAGTGGCTGTCCGAGGTCGGCAGCCGGCGCAACTGGTTCTAGGCTCGGGGCGAGAGCCACCCAGAACCAGGAACCGATCAGGAGGTGCCGAGGTGACGCAGTCCACGAGGCCGCCGCTTCCCCACGACTTCCATCCCGCCGTGCCGTCCTTCACCGTCACGAGTGAGGACGTCGAGGCGGGCGGGACGCTGCAGGACGCCCAGGTGCAGGCGGCCGGCAACACCTCGCCGCAGCTGCGCTGGGAGGGTTTCCCGGCGGAGACCCGCAGTTTCGCCGTGACGTGCTTCGACCCGGACGCCCCCACGGGCAGCGGGTTCTGGCACTGGGTCGTCTTCGACATCCCGGTCTCGGTGACGGAACTGCCGACGGGTGCGGGCACGGGGAAGTTCGAGGGGCTGCCCGAGGGCGCGGTCCACGCGCGCAACGACTACGGGTCGAAGGACTTCGGGGGCGCCGCGCCTCCCCCGGGCGATCCGGCGCACCGGTACGTGTTCACGGTGTACGCGGTGGACCAGGAGAAGCTCGGTCCTGACGCGGACGCCTCACCGGCCGTCGTGGGCTTCAACCTGCGGTTCCACACGCTCGCGAGGGCGCACTTCGTCGCCGAGTACGCCGCTCCCGCGGAGAGCTGACCTTTCATCGAGTGTTTGCCCGTCTCTGGTCTTGGAATTGATCAGAGGCGGGCACTTTTATTGCGTTGTCCATCTCGGCGTGCCCGGCCAGAGTTGATCCACGCCCGCCAGGTGGTGGGCCGGTGCGCATGGGAGGTGGGCTGGATGCGGGACACGCTGGTGCTGAACGCGAGCTTCGAGCCGCTGTCTACGGTGACGTTGAACCGAGCCGTCGTTCTGGTGCTGCAGGACAAGGCCGTCGTCGAGCAGGCCCACCCGGAACTGCGCATGCGCGGAGCCGCGCTGGACATACCCGCGCCCCGGGTGATCAGGCTGTGCCGATACGTACGGGTGCCGTTCCGAAGACGAGCACCGTGGTCGAGGCGGGGCGTGCTGGTGCGGGACCGGCACCGGTGCGCGTACTGCGGGCGGCGGGCTACCACGGTGGACCACGTGGTGCCGCGGGCGCAGGGGGGTCAGGACTCGTGGCTGAACACGGTGGCCTCGTGTGCGGAGGACAACCACCGCAAGGCTGCGCGGACGCCTGCGCAGGCGGGGATGCCGTTGTTGCGGGAGCCGTTCGAGCCGACGCCTGCGGATGCGATGTTGCTGGCGTTGGGGCGGGACGAGTTCGAGGCGCTGCCGGAGTGGCTTGCGCAGTCGGCGTAGGCGTTTTGTTGGGTTTGGCGGGTGGGGTGCGTTGTCGGGTGCGGGTGCGTTGCGGCTGGTCGCGCAGTTCCCCGCGCCCCTAAAAGATTGCGCCGTTCCCCGCGCCCCTGAAGGCAAGAGACTGCGGCGTTCCTCGCGGCCCTGAGCGGTTGAAGGGGCTCTCCTCCTGTGAGGGGAGCCCCTTCTGGCGTTCTGGTCGGGTGAGGTCAGTCGACCGGGGGCTTTTCTCGGCGTTCTGTGCCGGCGGGGGGCTGGGGGCCGGCCATCGGGCCGAAGTTGCCCATCGCGCCGCTCAGGCCCTTGAGGGCGTCGCCGATCTCGCTGGGGACGATCCAGAGCTTGTTCGCGTCGCCCTCGGCGATCTTCGGGAGCATCTGGAGGTACTGGTAGGCGAGCAGCTTCTGGTCCGCGTCCCCGGCGTGGATGGACTCGAAGACCGTGCGGATCGCCTGCGCCTCGCCCTCGGCGCGCAGCGCGGCGGCCCTGGCCTCACCCTCGGCGCGGAGGATGGCGGACTGCTTCTCACCCTCGGCGGTGAGGATCTGGGACTGGCGGATACCTTCGGCGGTGAGGATCGCGGCGCGCTTGTCACGGTCGGCGCGCATCTGCTTCTCCATCGAGTCCTGGATGGAGGTGGGCGGCTCGATCGCCTTCAGCTCGACGCGGTTGACGCGGATGCCCCACTTGCCGGTGGCCTCGTCGAGGACGCCGCGCAGCGCCGCGTTGATCTCCTCGCGGGAGGTCAGCGTGCGCTCCAGGTCCATGCCGCCGATGATGTTGCGCAGCGTGGTGACGGTGAGCTGCTCGATCGCCTGGATGTAGCTGGCGACCTCGTAGGTCGCGGCGCGGGCGTCGGTCACCTGGTAGTAGATGACGGTGTCGATGTTCACGACCAGGTTGTCCTGGGTGATCACCGGCTGGGGCGGGAACGGCACGACCTGCTCGCGGAGGTCGATGCGGTTGCGGATCGAGTCGATGAACGGGACGACGATGTTGAGGCCCGCGTTGAGGGTGCGCGTGTAGCGGCCGAAGCGCTCGACGATGGCGGCGCTGGCCTGTGGGATGACTTGGATGGTCTTGATCAGCGCGATGAAGACCAACACCACCAGAATGATCAGGACGATGATGATCGGTTCCATCGTGGCTCCCCGTACCCTTCTCCGCCTCGGTGTTTCCGGAAGGTCCTGCAGTTGTGGAAGATCTTGCTGGACGAGTGTGTCAGACCACAACTCGCCTCGGGGGACGTTCCGTTCACCGGACGTCTCGGGAGTCACACAATGATCGCCGTGGCGCCCTCGATGTCCACCACGTCCACCTCCTGCCCCACCTCGTAGGCGCGGCCGGTGTCGAGGGAGCGGGCGGACCAGATCTCGCCGGCGAGTTTGATCCGGCCGCCGGATCCGTCGACCCGTTCCAGGACGACGGCCTGCTTGCCGCGCAAGGCGTCGATGCCGGTGGCCAGTTGGGGTCCGCGGGCCCGGTGCCGGGCCGCGACGGGGCGTACGACCGCGATGAGCGCGACCGAGACGGCGGTGAAGACCACGACCTGCAGGACGACACCGCCTCCGATCCCCGCGGTCACGGCGCCCGCGACGGCGCCGACGGCGAGCATTCCGAATTCCGGCATCGCGGTCACGACCAGCGGGATCCCGAGTCCGGCCGCGCCGATCAGCCACCACACCCATGCGTCGATGTCGTCCACATGGTCATGGTAGGTCCGCGGGTCCCGTCCCCGACAGGGCGCCGATCCGGTTGGGGCGGGTGTTTCCCGTCGTCAGCGCGGGGGTCAGGACAGGGGCAGGCCCTGGGCGGTCCAGCGGTCGCCGGTCTGGGTGACGACGAGCGGGAGGCCGAAGCACAGCGAGAGGTTGCGCGAGGTGAGTTCGAGCTCCAGGGGGCCCGCGGCGAGCACCTTGCCCTGGCGGATCATCAGGACGTGGGTGAAGCCCGGGGCGATCTCCTCGACGTGGTGCGTGACCATGATCATCGAGGGGGCGATCGGGTCGCGGGCGAGGCGGCCGAGGCGGCGTACGAGGTCCTCACGGCCGCCGAGGTCGAGGCCGGCGGCCGGCTCGTCGAGGAGCAGCAGCTCGGGGTCGGTCATCAGCGCGCGGGCGATGAGGGTGCGCTTGCGCTCGCCCTCGGAGAGGGTGCCGAAGCGGCGGTCCACGAAGTCGGTCATGCCGAGGCGGTCGAGGAAGGCGCGGGCGCGCTGCTCGTCGACGTCCTCGTAGTCCTCGTGCCAGCCGGCGGTCATTCCGTAGGCGGCGGTCAGCACCGTCTGCAGGACGGTCTGGCGCTTGGGGAGCTTCTCCGCCATGGCGATGCCGGCGACGCCGATGCGCGGGCGCAGCTCGAAGACGTCGACCTTGCCGAGGGTCTCGCCGAGGATCGTGGCGGTGCCCTTGCTGGGGAAGAGGTAGCTGGAGGCGAGGTTGAGGAGGGTCGTCTTCCCGGCGCCGTTGGGTCCGAGGATGACCCAGCGCTCGCCTTCCTTGACCGACCAGGAGACCTGGTCCACCAGAGCCCGGCCCTCTCGGACCACGGATACGTCCTCAAGCTCCAGAACATCGCTCATGAGCGCGCTGTCTCCCATTGCAGATTCGACCGTCGCTGACGTCTGTGGACGCAGCCCCCGAGGAAAACCTACGCCACCGGTCCACCCGGCCGGTCCATCGGCCGGGCCTTAAGCCGTTCCCTAAAGTGGGGGCATGCTTTCGGAACCACGTTCAGGACGGCTGGCGGCATGGGGGAACGCCCTGCTGGCCGGTCTCGTCTCGCCGGACGACGCGGTCGTCGCCGTCGTCGGTGAGGATGCCGTGCACCGGGTCGAGGGGCTGCCCGGTGAGACGGGGCCCGTCGGGCTCTCGCTCGCCCTGGGGCGGCTGCGCGCGCTGGGGGTGAGCGGCCTGCGGGTCGCGCTGCCCGCGCCCGGTCATCCGCTGGGGCTGAGCGGGCCGCCGGAGTTCAACGCGCGCGCCCTGGAGACCGGGGAGGCGGTGGTCTGCCACGGGGCCGCGCTGGGGCTGGTGCCCGAGGTGCGCGAGGCGGGTCCGCGGGGCGATGTGCATGTGGAGGTGGTCTGGCACTGTCTGGCCGTGCGCGAGGCGCCGCCCGCCGACGTGCCGTCCCTCGGTGAGGCCGAGCGGGAGCTCGCGGAGGCGTTGCGCGAGGCGACCGAGGTGCTGTCGCGGCTCGACGTGGCGGGTTCGGGGCCGGTGGCCGAGGCGGCGATCGACGCGTACCGGGCGCGGGCCGAGCGGGACGGGGAGGTGCTGGCTCCGGGGTATCCGCCGCGGGCGGTACGGGTGCTGGCGCTGTCCCGGCGGGTCGGGCTGCTCGTGTCGGTGGCGACCGGTGCCGGGCACGGCGGGGCGGTGAGCGCCTCCGAGATCGCCGCGCGGGCCGAGGCCCTGCGACCGGTCGAACGTACGGGCAGGAGGGCCCAGGTGGCCGCGTACAACGCGTTCGTGGAGGAACGGGAGCGGGGGGTGCGCTGACGCGATCCCGGCGGGCCGGGACCGCGTGCGCGGTGGCTTACCCGGCCGGCCCGGCTGGCCTGGCTCGCCGGGCAAGCCGGACGACAGGCGGGGCCCCGCCCGGGGGGGATGTCAGTCGTTGACGCCCGCGTTGCCGAAGGTCGGGTTCAGGAGACCGATCACGTTGATGCTGTCCCCGACGACGTTGACGGGGATGTGGATCGGGAGCTGGACCGCGTTGCCCGAGAGGACACCCGGGGACTTCACGGCCGCGGCGTCGGCGCCGGAGTCGGCGACGGCCGCACCGGCCGAGGCACCCGCTGCGATACCGGCGACGGTGACGGCCATGGCCGCCTTCTTGGCGATGTTCATGAGAAGCGTTCCTCCTGCGATTGCGTGTACGGCCCAGCCGCGGGCCGTAGCCTGAGCAACGCCCGGAGGGGCCGGACGGCACGGCGGGCAGGCGCGTTCTGCCCGTTCGGGTCAGTGGTCCGACTTGCCGAAAAACGCACCGGCTCCCGGGCGTGCCCGGGAGCCGGTGGTCGCCGCCGACCCGGGGCCGTACGTCAGTGGTTCAGACCGAAGTTGCCGAACGCCGGGTTCAGGACGCCGATGACGTTCACGGTGTTGCCGACCGCGTTCACCGGGATGTCGACCGGGACCTGGACGAGGTTGCCCGAGCCGACACCCGGCGAGCCCACGGCCTGGCCGCCGGCGTGCGCGCCGCCGTCGGTGGCGGAGGCGAAACCGGCACCGGCGGCGACGAGGCCACCGGCCAGCATGGTGACGGCTGCGGCCTTCTTCAGGTTCTTCACTGCTGAGCCCTCTCGTTGTGAACCACTGCGGCAAGAACGCCGCAGCACGCACTGGAGAACGGCCGGCGCCGGAGAAGGATGCGCCATTCGGGGGACATTCCCACGACGGTATGAATCTCAGTCCGGAGGAAAATACTCCGTTTCGTCGCCCCCGGGAGCGGCCGTCGTGAGGATCAGCAGGTCATCAGCCCGTCACACCGTGGCGTACGGCCCAGAGCGCGGCCTGGGTGCGGTCGGAGAGGTCGAGTTTCATCAGGATGTTCGAGACGTGCGTCTTGACGGTCTTCTCGGAGAGGACGAGCGCACGGGCTATCTCGCGGTTCGAGCGGCCGTCGGCGATCAGCCCCAGCACCTCCCGCTCGCGCTCGGTGAGCGAACCGCCCCTCCCCTGGCCGTGGCCGGTCTCCTCCTGGGACAGCAGCGCGCCCGCCACCTCGGGCTGGAGCAGGATGTGCCCCGCGTGGACCGAGCGGATGGCACCGGCGAGGGCGTCCGGGTCGATGTCCTTGTAGACGTAGCCCGCGGCGCCCGCCCGCAGGGCCGGGACCACCGTGCGCTGCTCGGTGAAGCTGGTGACGATCAGCACGCGCGCGGGGTGGTCGAGGCCGCGGAGCGTGCGCAGGGCCTCCACGCCGTCCGTGCCGGGCATCTTGACGTCCATGAGGATGACGTCGGGCCGCAGCTCCTCGGCCCGTGCGACCCCTTCGGCGCCGTCGGCGGCCTCCCCCACGACCTCGATGTCGTCCTGGACCTCGAGGAAGGTGCGCAGTCCCCGGCGGACCACCTGGTGGTCGTCGACGAGCAGCACCTTGATTGCGTCAGCCACCAGGGACCTCCATCTCGATCGTGGTGCCCTTGCCGGGCGCCGATTCCACGGTGAGCGCGCCCCCGACGCCGTTCGCCCGGTCCCGCATGGAGACCAGGCCCAGGTGCCGGCCCGCGCGGCGGGTCTCCCGGGGCTCGAAGCCGCACCCGTCGTCGCTGACGCGCAGGACGGCGCCGAGGCCGCGCTTCTCCAGGGTGACGTCGACGTGTGCCGCGCCCGAGTGCCGCAGCGCGTTGTGCAGCGCCTCCTGGGCGACGCGCAGCACGGCCTCCTCCTGGGCGGCGGGCAGGGCGCGGACGCCGCGGCCGTCGAAGGTGACGCGCGCGGAGTGGGCCCGGTCGAGGACCTGCACCTGGGTGCGCAGCGTGGCGACGAGGCCGTCCTCGTCCAGGGCGGCGGGGCGCAGCTCGACGACGGCGGCGCGCAGTTCCTCGGCGGCCTCCGCGGCGAGGGCCGCCACCTGCTGCAGCTCGTCCTTGGCGCGGACCGGGTCGCGGTCCACCAGGGCCGTGGCGGCCTGGGCGGTGAGGCGCAGGGAGAACAGCTTCTGGCTGACGGCGTCGTGCAGTTCGTGGGCGAGGCGGGAGCGTTCCTCGGCGATGGTCAGCTCGCGGCTGCGTTCGTACAGGCGGGCGTTGGTGAGGGCGATCGCGGCGTGCTGGGCGAGGATCCGCAGCAGTTCCTCGTCGTCCTCGGTGAAGCCGCAGCCGTCCCGCGGGCCGGCGCAGTTCTTGTTGGCCAGGAACAGGGCGCCGATGACCTCGTCGCCGTCGCGGACGGGCAGGCCCAGGAAGTCGGACATGTCCGGGTGGGCGGCGGGCCAGCCCTCGAAGCGCGGGTCCTTGCGCACGTCGGCGAGGCGCTCCGGGTGGGCGTCGCGGAGCATCGCGGCGAGGATGCCGTGCTGGCGCGGGAGCGGGCCGATGGCCTTCCATTGGGCGTCGCTGACGCCGTCGACGACGAACTGGGCGAAGCCCCCGTGGTCGTCGGGGACCCCCAGGGCCGCGTACTGCGCGTCGAGGAGCTCGCGGGCCGAGGCGACGATCGTCTTGAGGACGTCGCGCACCTCCAGGTGCCTGCTCATGGCCAGCAGCGCGGTGCTGACCGCGTACAGGCCCGCCGTGGGTCCTTGACTCATGGCCTCACGGTACCGGCGGGGTGTGACAGCGCGTATCGGGCCTGTGGCGGGCCGGTGCGGGCCGGTGGTCCTAGGCCGAAGGGCCCCATCGCACTGCGGCCCGCGCCGGAGGCGGCGGGGGGCTCCCGGTTCCTACGTTGAGGGCGGCCGCCGGTCGCGGTGGCCCGACGACGAGGGGACGGACCATGCCGGTGGCGATCATCACGGGGGCTTCGAAGGGGCTGGGACGGGCACTCGCCGGCGCCCTGGCGGAGCGCGGCTGGGACCTGGTGCTCGACGCCAGGGCGGCACCGCTCCTCCAGGAGGCGGCGGTGGCCCTCGGCGGGCACGGGGTGCGGGMGCGGGCGCTGCCCGGGGACGTCGCGGACGGCGCGCACCGGGCGGCCCTGGTGGCGGCGGCCCGGGAGCTGGGCGGTGTCGACCTCCTGGTGAACAACGCGAGCGCGCTGGGTGCCGAACCGCTCGTACGGCTGGAGGAGCTGGCCCTGGACGGGCTGCGGCGGGCGTTCGAGGTGAACGCGGTCGCGGCGCTGGGGCTGGTGCAGGAGGCGCTGCCGCTGCTGCGGCAGTCGCCGTCGGGCGCGGTGATCGGTGTCAGCTCGGACGCGGCCGTGGAGGCGTACGAGACCTGGGGCGGTTACGGGGCCTCCAAGGCGGCGCTCGACCACCTCTCGGCCGTGCTGGCGCGGGAGGAGCCGGGGCTGCGGGTCTGGGCGGTGGATCCGGGCGACATGGGCACGGACCTGTACGCGGCGGCCGTACCGGACGACGACGGTCCGCGGCCCGGTCCGGCGAGCGTCGTGCCGGCCTTCCTGGGGCTGCTCGACGGACGGCCCGCGAGCGGCCGGTACACGGCGGCGGCCCTGCTGGAGGTGGCTCCGTGAGCCGCGCCGGCGGGGTGCGGCGGGCGGCGCGCGGGCGCCGCGGGGCCGGGTCGCCGCCGGAGCGGCGATGACGGCCGTCGTGGGGGCGTCGCCGTCCGGCCGCGGCCGGGCGGGGTGCGAGGTCCCGGCGGAGCTGTCGGCCCGGGTGCCGGCCGAGCAGCGGGGGCCGGGGCTCGACCGGGACGCCGTGCGGCTGCTCGTCTCGCGCGGGACCGAGGTGTCCCACCACGCCTTCGGGGAGCRGCCGGGCCTCCTGCGGGCCGGGGACCTGCTCATCGTGAACACGTCGACGACACTGGCGGCCGCGGTGGACGGGATGACGGGGCACGCGCGCGTGGTGGTGCACTTCTCCACGCGCGGCGACGACGGGCGCTGGGCCGTGGAGCTGCGGGAGCCCGACGGGAGGGGCACCACCCGCGCGCGTGGGGGCGGGCCCGCGGGGACGGAGGTACGGCTTCCGGGGGACGTGCGGCTCGTACTGGAGGAGCCGCTGAGCGACCGGGGTGCGCGGCTGTGGTGGGGGCGGGTCTCGGATCCCGACGTCCCGGGGCTGCTGCGGCGGCACGGCAGGCCCATCCGCTACTCGTACACGGAGCGGGACCAGCCGCTGTCGGCGTACCGCACGGTGTTCGCACTGCCGTCGGCGGACGGGTCGGGCAGTGCCGAGATGCCGAGCGCGGCGCGGCCCTTCACCGCACGTCTGGTGGCGGAGCTGGTGAGCCGGGGGTGCAGTTCGCGCCGGTCACCCTGCACACCGGGGTCGCCTCGGCGGAGGCGCACGAGCCGCCGTACCCGGAGCGTTTCGCGGTGCCCGCGGCGTCGGCGCGGCTGATCGGCGCGGCGAGGGCCGGCGGCGGCCGGGTGATCGGGGTGGGCACCACGGCGGTGCGGGCCGTGGAGTCGGCGGCCGGTCCCGACGGGGTGGTGCGGGCGGTGCGGGGCTGGACCGATCTGGTGGTGACGCCGGAGCGCGGGGTACGGGTCGTCGACGGGCTGCTCACCGGGCTGCACGAGCCGGCGGCCTCGCACCTGCTGATGCTGGAGGCGGTCGCCGGGCGGCGGGCCGTCGACCGCGGGTACGAGGAGGCGCTGCGCGGGCGCTACCTGTGGCACGAGTTCGGCGACGTCCATCTCCTCCTGCGGGAGGAGGGCCTTCACACAGAGCATTGCTCGGGCAACACTGAGTGAGAGTCAGGGGCGTCCGATGTGAGCCCGCGCATAGGGCACACATCACGTACGAACGGACATAGGAGACAACCGGACTCGCGGTGAGCGGGACAGACATAGTGTTCTGTCCCGTTTTGCCTGCCTGATCCACTACCCGGGATCGTACGTCACATCTTTGCCTCGGAAAATTGCGCCCGCTAACAATGGCTCTCGTCGCTCGGCGCCGGGTGCGGTTACCCACGGCGCTGGATCCGGAAACATCCTGTCCCCACCGGACGCAGAGCGGCCTCCGCGCTATCGAAGAGGTCCTCCAGCCATGCCCAAGCAGTACAGCATTCCTGGTCGCATCCCCGCCCTGACCAAGGCCCACAAGCTCTCCTTCGCGGGCGTCGCCGCGCTCGGCGCCGCCGCCCTCACGTTCTCCCTCGCGCCCGCCGACACGCAGGGCACCCGGGTCGCAGCCGACCCCGTCGCCGCCGCTCCGGTCACCGTCTCCTCGGAGCAGCTGAAGGTGAAGACCGTCGGTCTCAGCGGACAGCTGGCCGACGCCCAGGCCGCCGCCGCGAAGAAGAAGGCGGCCGACGCCGCCGCGAAGAAGAAGGCCGCCGCGGACGCCGCGAAGAAGGCCGAGGCCGCCCGCAAGGCGAAGGAGGCGGCGAGCCGCTCCACCCAGCGCGCCGCGGTCAAGCCGGTGGCCGCGAAGACCTACGCGAACAACCTCGACGGCTGGATACGCCAGTCGCTGGACATCATGAAGAAGCACGGCATCCCGGGCACGTACGACGGGCTGCACCGCAACATCATGCGGGAGTCCTCGGGCAACCCGAACGCGATCAACGGCTGGGACATCAACGCCATCAACGGCGTCCCCTCGATCGGCCTGCTGCAGGTCATCAAGCCGACCTTCGACGCCTACCACGTCGCCGGCACCGTCCACAGCCAGTACAACCCGGTCGCCAACATCACCGCCGCCGCCAACTACGCGGCGCACCGGTACGGCTCGATCGACAACGTCAACAGCGCGTACTGAGCTCTGCGCGGACCTCTGACGCGTACGCCGAAAGGGCGGCACCCCACCGGGGATGCCGCCCTTCGCGCGTGCTCGGACCGAGCCCCTACTTGCGCATGACCTCCGGCTCGTGGCGGCGCAGGAAGCGGGCCACGAAGAAGGCGCAGACGGCGGCGAGGGCGAACAGGGCCGCCATGTCCAGGGCCCAGGTCAGCGCCTCGTGCTCCCAGAGCGGGTCCGCCTCGGCCGTGTTGTGCGGGTTGATCTTGTTGAAGTCGAGCGTGGCCCCGGAGGCACCGACCGCCCAGCGCGACGGCATCAGGTACGAGAACTGGTTGACGCCCAGCGCGCCGTTCAGCGGGAACAGGCACCCGGTGAACACGACCTGGATGATCGCGAACATCACCAGCAGCGGCATGGTCTTCTCGGCGGTCTTCACCAGCGAGGAGATGACCAGGCCGAACATCATCGAGGTGAAGCCGAGCGCCATGATCGGCAGGGAGAGCTCGACCGCGACCGCGCCGCCGAGGATCAGGCCCTCGTCGGGGATCGTCCGGCTGGTGAAGCCGATCGCGCCGACCAGCGCGCCCTGGAACATGGTGATGGCGCCGAGGACGATGACCTTGGACATCAGGTACGCGGAGCGCGACAGGCCGGTCGCGCGCTCCCGTTCGTAGATGACCCGTTCCTTGATCAGCTCACGGACCGAGTTCGCCGCGCCCGCGAAGCAGGCGCCCACCGCGAGGATCAGCAGGACCGTCGCGGCCGTGCTGTTCGGGACGGGCAGGCCGTTCGGCTGCAGCTTCTCGTTCACCAGCAGCGTCTTGTCCGGCTCGATGAGCAGGCTGACCGCGCCGAGCACCGCGGGCAGGATCACCGTCAGCGCCAGGAAGCCCTTGTCGGACGCGATGACCGACACGTACCGCCGGACCAGGGTGCCCAGCTGGGACATCCAGCCCTGCGGCTTGGGCTGGCGCATCGCCTGCGGCGGCGGCATGTGTACGGACTGCGGGGCGACCGCGTCGATGTCCGCGGCGTACATCTGGTAGTGCTGCGAGCCCTTCCAGCGGCCCGCCCAGTCGTAGTCGCGGTAGTTCTCGAAGGCGGAGAAGACGTCGGCCCAGGTGTCGTAGCCGAAGAAGTTCAGCGCCTCCTCGGGCGGGCCGAAATAAGCCACCGAGCCGCCGGGCGCCATGACCAGAAGTTTGTCGCAGATGGCGAGCTCGGCCACGGAGTGCGTGACGACGAGGACGGTGCGGCCGTCGTCGGCGAGGCCGCGCAGCAGCTGCATGACGTCGCGGTCCATGCCCGGGTCGAGGCCGGAGGTCGGCTCGTCCAGGAAGATCAGCGACGGCTTGGTCAGCAGCTCCAGGGCGACCGAGACGCGCTTGCGCTGGCCGCCGGAGAGGGAGGTGACCTTCTTGTCCTTGTGGATGTCCAGCTTGAGCTCGCGCAGCACCTCGTCGATGCGGGCGTCGCGCTCCTGCGTCGTGGTGTCCGCGGGGAAGCGCAGCTTGGCCGCGTACTTGAGGGCCTTCTTGACGCTCAGTTCCTTGTGCAGGATGTCGTCCTGCGGAACCAGGCCGATGCGCTGGCGCAGCTCGGCGAACTGCTTGTACAGGTTTCGGTTGTCGTAGAGGACGTCGCCCTCGTTGGCGGGGCGGTAGCCCGTGAGCGCCTTCAGGAGCGTCGACTTGCCGGAGCCCGACGGACCGATGACCGCGATGAGCGACTTCTCCGGTACGCCGAAGGAGACGTCCTTGAGGATCTGCTTGCCGCCGTCGACCGTGACGGTCAGGTGGCGGGCCGAGAAGGAGACCTCACCGGTGTCGACGAACTCTTCGAGGCGGTCGCCCACCACGCGGAACGTCGAGTGACCGACGCCGACGATGTCGTTCGGCCCGAGCAGCGCGGAGCCGCCCTTGGCGATCGGCATGCCGTTGACGAACGTGCCGTTGTGCGAGCCGAGGTCGCGGATCTCGGCCCGTCCGTCGGGCGTCGCGTGGAACTCGGCGTGGTGGCGCGAGACCTGCAGGTCGGAGACGACCAGCTCGTTCTCCAGCGCACGGCCGATGCGCATCACGCGGCCCAGCGACATCTGGTGGAACGTGGTCGGGCTGCGGTCGCCGTAGACCGGCGGCGCCCCCGCGCCGGCGCCGGGACCCTGCTGCGGCGGGATGTGCCCGCCCTGCTGCGGCGGCCGGCCCTGCTCGGGCGCCTGCTGCTGCGGCGCCTGCTGGGCCCAGCCGCCGGCCGCGGGCGCGGCGCCCTGGGCGGCGTACGGCTGCTGCTGGGACCGGGCCTGCTGCGGCGCGGCGGCCCCGGCGCCCGTCAGGCTCACACGGGGCCCGTCGGTCGCGTTGCCCAGGTGGACGGCCGAGCCGGGGCCGATCTCCATCTGGTGGATCCGCTGCCCCTGCACGAACGTGCCGTTGGTGCTGCCGTGGTCCTCTATGACCCAGCCGCGCCCGCTCCAGCTGATCGTGGCGTGCCGCCAGGACACCCTGGCGTCGTCGAGCACGACGTCTCCCTGCGGATCGCGTCCGAGGGTGTATGGCCTGGACGCGTCGAGCGTCCAGGTCCGTCCGTTCAATTCCAGTACGAGTTCCGGCACTCCATGCCCCACTGTGTTGTCCCCCGATTTACCCCCAACACAGGGAGTCTAGGGATGTCGAACATCGTGGGGAACTATTTCAGTAGGAGCCCCCTGACCGAAAGTCGGGCCTCGCGAAGACGGCGTACGGGCGGCTTGTCCGTTTCCGTTGACGGGGTTGAAACCGGCCCGGAGAGTGGTAATCCCACGCGAGGGGGACACCGCGGCGGAGGCGTCGCGGGTGCGGAGTCGGGGGGCTGACGATGAGCGACGGGTCCGTGGGACGCGGCAGGCGGGTACCGGTGGGTGACGTACTGCTGTCCTCGATCGCCGCCGTGAGCTGGGCGTTGATCGGGATGGCGGGCGTGGCGGCGCTCGGGCTGCACCTGCTCGGCGCGGACTCGACGGCCTCGCTCGGGCCGATGACCGCGGCGGTCGTGGCGCTCGGGGCCGGCGGATCGGTCTCCCCCTCCGGCGACGTGTCGGCCTTCGGGCTGGAAGGCGCGCAGGCCGAGACCGCCCTCCAGATCACGCCACTCGGTGTCAGCCTGGCCGGCGCGCTGCTGCTGTCCTGGTTCTTCCTGCGCTCCCTGCGCGCGGCCGGCGCGGTGGTCGCGCCCGCCGAACTGGCTGCCCGGGTGGGCACGGTGGCCGCCCTCTTCGTGGCGCTGCTGGGCGGCCTGGCCTGGGCGGGACACGACGTCGTCACGATCGACGGCGGTTCTCTCGGGCTCGACGAGCTGCCGGGCGGCGGGGTGCCGGACGACGTGGAGGTGCCGGGGCTCGGCAACATCGGCGGGCTGCTGCCGGACCGGCTCGGGGACCTCGCGGACGCGAACGCCAAGGTGGGCTTCACCGTCGACACCGTGCCGACGCTCCTCGGCGGCCTGGGCTTCGTGCTGGGCGTCCTGGCGGTCGCGCTGCTGGCCTCGCGCCGCACCCCGCTGCCCGGCGGCTGGACGGCCGTGCACCGTGTGGTGCGGCCCGCGGTGAACGCGCTGGTCACGGTGTTACTGGTGGCGGTCCTCGCGGGTCTCGCGGCGGCCGCGTACGCGGCGATCGGCGACGACAACCCGAAACGGATCGCCGGCGCCGCCCTGCTCGGGGCGCCCAACGGGGTGTGGCTGGGCATCCCGGTCGGGCTCTTCGTGCCGTGGGACGGGACGGCCACGGGCCCGTTCCTGCAGTTCCTGCCCGATCCCATGGACGACCTGCTGAAGTTCTCCGACGAGCCCGTCACACTGGGCAGGCTGGCCGAGCTGGACGGGCGGGTGTGGCTGCTGGGGGTCGCGGCGGCCCTGATGATGCTGTTCGCGGGCGTCCTGACCGCGGCCCGCACCCCGTTCGCGCGGGAGCGGGGCATCCTCGCCTTCGCCGGCCGGTGCGCGCTGCGGCTGGGCATCGTGACCGCGCTCGTGCTGCCCCTGCTGGTCTGGCTGACCGAGGTGTCCGTGGACGCCTCGCTGTCCGTGCTCGGCATCGACGCGTTCGACTCCGGGATCGAGCTGCGCGGGCAGCTCGGCATGGCCCTGCTGCTCGGCGCGCTGTGGGGTGCGGGCGCCGGGGCGGCGGGCGCGCTGCTCGCGTGCGCCTCGGGCGCCGCCGGACGGCAGGCCGCGCCCCTGGCACGGGGTGACGCGGGCGCGGACGCCCCGGCGGCCGTCGCCGCCTACGCGCAGGCCGCCGGGGGCGCTGCCGGGGAGGCCGGGCCCTACCGCCCCGGTACGCCGTTCCGGCCGGCCAACCCGGAGACCAACCCGTACCTGCGGGTACCGGACGAGCTGCGGGACCCCGGACCCGGCCGGGGACCCGGCGCTCCTGGGGCCCCCGGCGGCTCCCGGCCCCCGGGCGGGTCGCAGACCCCGGGTGGGTCACGGGCCCCGGGCGGGTCACAGGCACCGGATGGGCAGCCGCACGGTCCGGGCGCCCAGCCGCCGCCACCGGGCGCGCGGCCCGGGCCGCCCGACGACGTGTACGGGGCGCAGACCGTCATCGGGCCCGTCACGCCCTCGCCCCGGCCCGGCGCTCCGGGTCAGGGCCCACGGCGCCGGTCCCGGTCCTCGCAGGACGGGCCGCCGCTCCCGCCGGACGAGCTGCCGCCCTCTCCCCCGCCCCGTCCGCCGGGCGGACGGCGCTGACCGGGGACACCGGAACGACATGTACCGTTCCCTGTCCGTCAGTCGGACCTCGGGGGCGTACGGCACGGGGTGCCGGATACGGTGTACGCACCATGAGCGCATCACAGACGTCTGATGTCCCCACTCTCCTCGTCAAGATCTTCGGCAAGGACCGGCCCGGCCTCACCGCCGGGCTGTTCGACACCCTCGCCGCCTACTCCGTCGACGTGGTCGACATCGAGCAGGTCGTCACCCGTGGCCGGATCGTGCTGTGCGCGCTCGTGACGCACCCGCCGGCCGGCCTGGAGGGCGATCTGCGCGCCACGGTGCACAGCTGGGCGGACTCGATGAAGATGCAGGCCGAGATCATCTCCGGGCACGGCGACAACCGGCCGCGCGGGCACGGCAGGTCGCTGGTGACCGTCCTCGGGCATCCGCTCACCGCGGAGTCCACGGCCGCCATCGCCGCCCGGATCACCGGCACCGGCGGCAACATCGACCGTATCTTCCGGCTCGCCAAGTACCCCGTGACGGCGGTCGAGTTCGCCGTCTCCGGTGCGGAGACCGAGGCGCTGCGGACCGCGCTGGTGACCGAGGCGGCGGCCCTCGGCGTGGACATCGCGGTGGTCGCGGCCGGGCTGCACCGGCGGGCGCAGCGCCTGGTCGTCATGGACGTGGACTCCACGCTCATCCAGGACGAGGTCATCGAGCTGTTCGCGGCGCACGCCGGCTGCGAGGAGGAGGTCGCCGGGGTGACGGCGGCCGCGATGCGCGGCGAGCTGGACTTCGAGCAGTCGCTGCACGCGCGCGTGGCGCTGCTCGCGGGGCTGGACGCCTCCGTGGTCGACAAGGTGCGCAGCGAGGTGCGGCTGACCCCGGGGGCGCGCACGCTGATCCGGACGCTGAAGCGGCTGGGCTTCCAGGTCGGTGTCGTCTCGGGCGGGTTCACCCAGGTGACGGACGACCTGAAGGAGCGGCTCGGGCTCGACTTCGCCCAGGCCAACACGCTGGAGATAGTGGACGGGAAGCTGACGGGCCGGGTCGTCGGCGAGATCGTGGACCGGGCGGGCAAGGCACGGCTGCTGCGCCGGTTCGCCGCGGAGGCGGGCGTGCCGCTGGCCCAGACGGTGGCGATCGGCGACGGCGCCAACGACCTGGACATGCTCAACGCGGCCGGTCTCGGGGTGGCCTTCAACGCCAAGCCGGTGGTGCGCCAGGCCGCGCACACCGCGGTGAACTTCCCCTTCCTGGACACGGTCCTCTACCTGCTGGGCGTGACGCGCGAAGAGGTCGAGGCGGCGGACATGCACGTGGACTGAGCGTTCCCGGGCGTCGGCCGGCTCCGACGCCCGGAACGCCGGCTCCGACGCCGGGGAACGAGGACGGGGCCCGGCACCGCGAAGGTGCCGGGCCCCGTCCGTGCTCACGGGGTGCTCACTCGGAGGGGCTCCAGAAGTCGACCAGCGTGGCCGCGCCCGGCTCCAGGCTCTTCCACGGTCCGGTGAAGGAGAGCACGGCGAAGGCGGCGGTGGGGAACTCGCGGCGGCCCATCCGCTGCTGGGCGTCGCCCTCGGCCCGGCCGCCCAGGACGTCGGCGAGGCCGTGCACCCCGGGGTTGTGCCCGATCAGGACGGCGCTGCTCACGTCGTCCGGGGTCTCGTTCAGGACGGCGATCAGCTCGCCCGGGGAGGCTTCGTAGAGGCGCTCCTCGTAGACCGTCTTCGGCCGGTGCGGGAGCTCCTGGACGGCGAGCTTCCAGGTCTCGCGGGTCCGGGTCGCGGTGGAGCAGAGGGCCAGGTCGAAGGGGATGCCGCTGTCGGCCAGTCTGCGTCCGGCGACGGCGGCGTCCTTGCGGCCACGCTCGGCGAGCGGACGCTCGTGGTCGGCCACGTCGGGCCAGTCGGCCTTCGCATGCCGGAAAAGGACAATCCTGCGGGGTTCTGCGACGCTCATGGGTCCCAGCTTCGCATGAAACACGCCATGGGGCGCAGGGAGTTGATGCGGTGCCCCGCGGCGGGACGCGCGGGGTGCGGGGCGCGGAGGGCTCAGGACTCCTGGCGCAGCACGATCTGCTGGATGCGCTCGAAGAGGCTGCCGACCACCGGGTCCGCGCCCGCCGCGTGGGCGTCCGCGGGGTTCAGTATGAGCAGCAGCAGTGCCGCGAAGGCGAGGGCGGGGAGCAGGAGGGCCCACCAGGGCAGCCGCGTCTCGGCGCCGCGCCCGGTCGCCGGGTGGGGCGGGGTGTGCGTAGGGGCCGACATGCCGCCTCCGTGGGGCTTCGAGTGCTCCGTGGTCCGCGTCCTCGCGGTCACATCTCGAAGGTACGGAACCGGGGCCCCTCGCCCCATCCGGTGATCCACCCACTTGACCCTGACACCCACCCCCTAGGGGACGGGGGGATAACCCCACCGTCGGACCCGCGGCGGTCCGTCAAGGATCGCTCAGGCGGCCGGTCAGGGGGAGGCGATCGACGCGATGACGCCGATGACCACGAAGATGAGGAGGAACGCGCCGAAGACGAGCAGCATCTTCTTCTGGCCGTTCTTGGGGTTCGGATCGAGCACGGGCATGCGGCCAGTCTCGCACTCCTCGCCCGGTTCCTCACCGGTGGGGTCACCGGGTGGCGGCGGCCTCGTCCTCGACGGTGCGGTCGCGGCCCGCCAGGACGCCCACCACGACCTGCGGGACCATCAGGCCCGCCATCAGGGCGATCGGCAGGCCCCAGCCGCCGCTGTGCTGGTAGAGGACGCCCACCAGCAGCGGGCCGGGGATCGAGATGAGGTAGCCGGTGCTCTGCGCGAAGGCCGAGAGCTGCGCGACGCCCGCCCCGGTCCTGGCGCGCATGCCGACCATGGTGAGGGCCAGCGGGAAGGCGCAGTTGGAGATGCCGAGCAGGAGGGCCCACGCCCAGGCGCCGCCCGCCGGGGCGAGGTAGAGCCCCGCGTAGCCGGCGAAGCCGCACAGGCCCAGGGCGATCACGATCGGGCCTTGGTGGGGCAGGCGGGTGGCCAGCCTCGGTATGACGAAGGCCAGGGGCACGCCCATCACCATCGTGACGGCGAGCAGCAGGCCGGCGGTGCCGGCCGGGACCCCGGCGTCCCGGAAGATCTGCGCCATCCAGCCCATCGTGATGTACGCGGCGGTGGCCTGGAGCCCGAAGAAGACGGCGAGCGCCCAGGCGGTCCGGCTCCGGGTGATCCGCAGCGGCGCGGGCTCCTGGCGCCCTTCGGTGACCGTTCCGGCGACCGGGGCGGGTGCGGTCCCGGCGGCGGAGAGGGGCGTGCCCTTGGCCCGTACGAGCGGGAGCCAGGGCAGGACGGCGACGGCCGCGAGGGCCGCCCAGACGGCGAGGCCCGCCTGCCAGCTGCCGCCCAGGGCCCGGGTGACGGGCACGGTGGCGGCGGCCGCGGTGGCGGTGCCGAGGGCCAGGGCCATGGAGTACAGGCCGGTCATGGAGCCGACCCGGTCCGGGAACCAACGCTTGACGATCACCGGCATGAGGACGTTGCTGACCGCGATGCCCATGAGGGCGACGGCGGTGGCGACCAGGAAGCCGGCCGTGCTCCCGGCGAAGGGCCGGACCACCAGGCCCGTGCCGATGGCCAGCATGCCCGCGGCGACCACGGCGGCGAGTCCGAACCGCCGGGCCAGGCGCGGCGCCATGACGCCGAAGAGGGCGAAGCACAGGGGCGGTACGGAGGTGAGGAGCCCGGCGACGCTGCCGCTCATGCCGAGCCCGTCGCGCACCTCTTCGAGCAGGGCGCCCGAGCTGGTGATGGCGGGGCGCAGGTTGAGGGCGGTCAGCACGATGCCGACGATCACCAGTCGCGTCATCCACGCGCGCGTGCGGGGCGTACGGAGGTCCGCGTCGGCGTCCGCGTCCCGTGCGGAGCTGCGTACCGGTGGGGACGTGATCGTCCGGGTTTCCTCGCCATTCATGAACACCATCATAGAATCATGGGATGATTGGTTGTCCACTCTCCTGGCGCGAAGGACCGTCATGCCCCTGAGCCACCCCCGCCGCTCCGCGCTCTCCGAGCAGGTCATCGCCGCGCTGCGCAACGAGATCACCACGGGCGAGTGGCCGGTGGGGTCCCGCATCCCCACCGAGCCGGAGCTGGTCGAGCAGCTGGGCGTGGCCCGCAACACGGTCCGGGAGGCCGTCCGCGCGCTCGCCCACAACGGCCTGCTCGACATCCGCCAGGGCTCGGGCACCTACGTCGTGGCGACCAGCGAGCTGGCCGGCGTGATGCACCGCCGCTTCGCGGACGCCGACCCGCGGCACATCGCCGAGCTGCGCTCCACGCTGGAGTCGAGCGCGGCGCGGCTGGCCGCCGGGCGCCGCACCGAGCGCGACCTCAAACAGCTGGACGCCCTCCTCGTACGCCGGGAGGAGGCCTGGGAGTCGGGGGACGCGGAGGCGTTCGTGAGCGCCGACACGACCTTCCACCTGGCCGTGGTGGCCGCGTCCCACAACGACGTCATGACGGCGATGTACGCGGACCTGGGCGAGGTGGTGCGCGACTGGCTGCGCGAGGACGTCGGCGGGGAGCTGACGCCCGAGACGCACATGGACCACACGCGTCTGGTGGACGCGATCCGCGCGGGCGACGCGCAGACGGCCGCGACGGAGGCGGCCGGCTATCCGTTCCTCTGCCGCCCGGGGAGCCCGGAGGACGTCACCTCTGGTGGGTGATCCACGCCGAGCGGACCTCCTTCCAGCAGCGGCCGGTCAGCCGGACGTGCTGCGCCGGGCCCGCCTCGACCCTCACCCCGTCGGCGTCGATGTCCCACCAGCGCTCGCACTCGACGTGCAGGCCGACGTGGTCGGTCTCCGGGTACGGATTGCGGCAGTCCGCCGTCACGTGCGAACCGTCGACGACGGTCCGGCAGACCGCTCCGAAGGGACGCGCCGGTGCGGGCACGCGCGCGTGGGGCGCCGTTCCCGTGGTCCGCTCGGCGTGCGAGGCGGCGTCGCAGGGCACCACGAGCACGAGGGCCAGCGCGGCGAAGAGGGCGAGCGGGGGTGCCGTGAGGCCGTTCCTGGGGAGCCGGTGCGGGCACCGGGGCGGGAAGAGGTGCACAAGGGAACCTCCTCGGCTGGGCTCTGGAGGGCGTCTCGGGAACCCCTGGGGACTCCTGGGGGACTCCTCCTACAGGGTGAGCCGTTCCTCCCTTCGGGCGCCCGGCCGGCGGAGCCGAACGGGTGACGCCCCGCTCCCCGCGCACTGCGGGGAACGGGGCGCCGACACCGTACGGAAGCGGTCGCGCGGACGGCCGCGCAAGCGTTTACGCGCCGATCGCGTGCAGACCGCCGTCGACGTGGATGATCTCGCCGGTGGTCTTCGGGAACCAGTCGCTGAGCAGGGCGACCACACCGCGGCCGGCCGGCTCGGGGTCCTTGAGGTCCCACTCCAGGGGCGCGCGCTCGTCCCAGACGGCGGCCAGCTCGCCGAAGCCCGGGATGGACTTGGCGGCCATGGAGCCGATCGGCCCGGCAGAGATGAGGTTGGAGCGCACGTTCTGCTTGCCCAGGTCGCGGGCGAGGTAGCGGTTGGTGGCCTCCAGGGCGGCCTTGGCCGGGCCCATCCAGTCGTACTGCGGCCAGGCGTACTGGGCGTCGAAGGTGAGGCCGACGACCGAGCCGCCGCCGTTCTGCATCAGCGGCAGGCAGGCCATGGTCAGCGACTTCAGCGAGAAGGCGGAGACGTGCATGGCCGTGGCGACCGACTCGAACGGGGTGTTCAGGAAGTTGCCGCCCAGGGCGTCCTGCGGCGCGAAGCCGATGGAGTGCACGACGCCGTCGAGGCTGCCCAGCTCCGCGCCCACGACCTCGGCGAGGCGGCCGAGGTGCTCGTCGTTGGTCACGTCGAGCTCGATGACCTTGGTGGGCTTGGGGAGCTTCTTCGCGATGCGCTCGGTCAGCGTGGGCCGCGGGAACGCGGTCAGGATGATCTCCGCGCCCTGTTCCTGGGCCAGCTTCGCGGTGTGGAAGGCGATGGACGACTCCATCAGCACACCGGTGATCAGGACGCGCTTGCCCTCAAGGATTCCGCTCATGTGATCAGTGACCCATTCCCAGTCCGCCGTCTACGGGGATGACGGCTCCAGTGATGTACGAGGCTTCTTCCGAGGCGAGGAACCGCACCGTCGCGGCGATCTCCTCGGGCTGCGCGTACCGGCCCAGCGGTACCTGCTTCACGATGGCCTCGCGCTGTTCGTCGGTGAGCGCCTTGGTCATGTCGGTGTCGACGAAACCGGGCGAGACGACGTTGAAGGTGATGTTGCGCGAGCCCAGCTCACGGGCGAGCGAGCGGGCGAACCCGACCAGTCCCGCCTTGGAGGCGGCGTAGTTCGCCTGCCCCGCCGAACCGAGCAGGCCGACCACCGAGGAGAGCAGGACGACGCGGCCCTTCTTGGCGCGCAGCATGCCGCGGTTGGCGCGCTTCACGACGCGGAAGGCGCCCGTCAGATTGGTGTCCAGGACGGACGTGAAGTCGTCCTCGGACATCCGCATCAGCAACTGGTCCTTGGTGATCCCGGCGTTGGCCACGAGGACCTCGACCGTGCCGTGCTCGGCCTCGATCTCCTTGTAGGCCTGCTCCACCTGCTCGCTGTCGGTGATGTCGCACTTGACCGCGAGGCAGCCCAGTTCGGTGAGGGCGGCCGGGGGTTCGCCCGACCGGTACGTGATCGCGACCTTGTCGCCCGCGTCGACGAAAGCGCGGGCGATGGCGAGGCCGATGCCCCGGTTTCCTCCGGTGACGAGAACCGAGCGGCTCAACGGATCACCCTTTCGATAGCCGGTCTGGTACCTCAAAAACCTATCGGTACCGTCACCCGCCCGAAGAATCGGGCACCGACAGTCGCGCACCCCGCCCGCTGTCGGGTCCCTACAGTCGGCGCGCTCCGGACCGCGGCCGGGCGCGAATCCCCGTACACCGCGCGCGCGGAGCGTGTTTCACTTCGGACTGGTGCTTTCGCCGGTCCGAAGTGAAGGGAAACCCACTCGTGCCCCACGAGGTCGATCAGTCATTCCTGGCCCTGCCCCTACGGGCCCTCGCCGACGCGGCGCTCGCGCGGGCCCGGGCGCTGGGCGCCGACCACGCCGACTTCCGGTTCGAGCGGGTGCGCGGCGCGTCCTGGCGGCTGCGGGACGCCAAGCCCGCCGGGTCCTCCGACACCACGGACCTCGGGTACGCGGTGCGGGTCGTGCACGGCGGCACCTGGGGGTTCGCCTCCGGCGTCGACCTGACGATGGACGCCGCCGCGAAGGTGGCCTCGCAGGCGGTGGCCATGGCCAAGCTGTCGGCGCAGGTCATCAAGGCGGCGGGGTCGGACGAGCGGGTCGAGCTGGCGGACGAGCCGGTGCACGCCGAGAAGACCTGGGTGTCTTCCTACGAGATCGACCCCTTCTCCGTGCCGGACGAGGAGAAGTCGGGGCTGCTGGCCGACTGGAGCGCGCGGCTGCTCGCGGCGGACGGCGTCAGCCACGTCGACGCCTCGCTGCTGACGGTGCACGAGAACAAGTTCTACGCGGACACGGCGGGCACGGTGACGACCCAGCAGCGGGTCCGGCTGCACCCGCAGCTGACCGCGGTGGCCGTCGACGAGTCGAGCGGCGAGTTCGACTCCATGCGCACGATCGCGCCGCCCGTCGGACGCGGCTGGGAGTACCTGACCGGCACCGGCTGGGACTGGGAGGCGGAGCTGGCGAGCATCCCGGAGCTGCTCGCCGAGAAGATGCGCGCGCCGAGCGTCACGGCGGGCGTGTACGACCTGGTCGTCGACCCCTCCAACCTGTGGCTGACCATCCACGAGTCCATCGGGCACGCCACCGAGCTGGACCGCGCGCTGGGGTACGAGGCCGCGTACGCCGGGACGTCGTTCGCCACCTTCGACCAGCTGGGCAAACTGCGCTACGGCTCCGAGCTGATGAACGTCACCGGCGACCGGACCGCCGAGCACGGGCTCGCGACGATCGGGTACGACGACGAGGGCGTGGCCGGGCAGTCCTGGGACCTGGTGAAGGACGGCACGCTCGTCGGCTACCAGCTGGACCGCAGGATCGCGAGGCTGACCGGCTTCGAGCGGTCCAACGGCTGCGCGTACGCCGACTCGCCGGGCCACGTGCCCGTGCAGCGCATGGCGAACGTGTCGCTGCAACCCGATCCCGCCGGGATGTCCACCGAGGACCTCATCGGGAGCGTCGACCGCGGCATCTACGTGGTGGGCGACCGGTCCTGGTCGATCGACATGCAGCGCTACAACTTCCAGTTCACCGGCCAGCGGTTCTTCAGGATCGAGAACGGGCGGATCACGGGCCAGCTGCGGGACGTCGCCTACCAGGCGACGACCACGGACTTCTGGGGCTCGATGGCGGCCGTCGGGGGCCCGCAGACGTACGTCCTGGGCGGTGCCTTCAACTGCGGCAAGGCCCAGCCGGGCCAGGTCGCGGCGGTCTCGCACGGCTGCCCCTCCGCCCTGTTCAAGGGCGTCAACATTCTGAACACCACGCAGGAGGCCGGTCGATGAGCGCTGTTTCGAAGAAGCCGCACGAGATCGTCGAGCGCGCCCTCGCCCTGTCCCGGGCGGACGGCTGCGTCGTCATCGCCGACGAGCGGTCGACCGTCAACCTGCGCTGGGCGGGCAACGCGCTCACCACGAACGGCGTCACCCGGGGGCGCACACTGACCGTCGTCGCGACGGTCGACGGCCGCGAGGGCACCGCCTCCGGGGTCGTGTCGCGCTCGGCCGTGACCGCGGACGAGCTGGAACCGCTGGTGCGCGCCGCCGAGGCCGCGGCCCGCGGCGCCGACCCGGCCGAGGACGCGCAGCCGCTCGTCGAGGGCGTGCCCGCCTCCCCCGACTTCACGGACGCGCCCGCCGAGACCTCCTCGGCCGTCTTCACCGACTTCGCCCCGGCGCTCGGCGAGTCGTTCGCCCGCGCGCGCGGGGGCGGCCGGGAGCTGTACGGCTTCGCCAACCACGAGCTGGTCTCCAGCTACCTGGGGACGTCGACCGGGCTGCGGCTGCGCCACGACCAGCCCAACGGGACGCTGGAGCTGAACGCCAAGTCCCCGGACCGTACGCGGTCGGCGTGGGCCGGCCGCTCCACGCGGGACTTCAAGGACGTGGACCCGGCGGCGCTCGACGCGGAGCTGGCCGTCCGGCTGGGCTGGGCCGAGCGGCGCGTCGAGCTGCCCGCGGGCCGGTACGAGACGCTGCTGCCGCCGACCGCCGTGGCGGACCTGCTGATCTACCAGCTGTGGTCGGCGGCGGCCCGGGACGCGGCGGAGGGCCGCACGGTGTTCAGCAGGCCGGGCGGCGGCACCCGCGTCGGCGACCGGCTCACCGACCTGCCGCTGACCCTGCGCAGCGACCCGAACGAGCCGGGCCTGGAGAGCGCGCCCTTCGTGCTGGCGCACTCCTCCGGGGACGACGCCTCCGTCTTCGACAACGGGCTGCCGCTGGGGCCCACGGAGTGGATCCGCGAGGGGGTGCTGCAGAGCCTGACGAGCACCCGGCACAGCGCGGCCCTGACCGGGCTGCCGGTGTCCCCCGGCATCGGCAACCTCGTCCTGGACGGCGGTGAGGACAGGTCCCTGGAGGAGATGGTCGCCGCCACGGAACGCGGGCTGCTGCTGACCTGCCTCTGGTACATCCGCGAGGTCGACCCGGCGACGCTGCTGCTGACCGGGCTGACCCGGGACGGCGTCTACCTGGTGGAGAACGGCGAGGTGACCGGCGAGGTCAACAACTTCCGGTTCAACGAGTCGCCGGTGGGGCTGCTCGGCCGGGCGACCGAGGCGGGGCGGACCGAGAAGACGCTGCCGCGCGAGTGGAGCGACTGGTTCACCCGGGCTGCGATGCCGCCGCTGCGGGTGCCGGATTTCAACATGAGCTCGGTCAGCCAGGGCGTATAACCTCGATAGCCTCGCAGTCGGCCGCTTCCCGGCCGGCTGCACCCCTGAAGATCATCCAAGGAGACGCGAGAACCGTGACGGACATCGTCGACGAGCTGAAGTGGCGCGGGCTGTTCGCCCTGTCCACCGACGAGAACGCATTGCGCAAGGCGCTCGCGGACGGTCCCGTCACGTTCTATTGCGGCTTCGACCCCACCGCGGCCTCGCTGCACGTGGGGCACCTGGTGCAGGTCCTGACCATGCGGCGCCTGCAGCAGGCGGGGCTGCGCCCGCTGGCGCTGGTGGGCGGGGCGACCGGCCAGATCGGTGACCCGCGCCCGACGGCGGAGCGGACGCTGAACGACCCGGAGACGGTCGCGAACTGGGTGACGCGGCTGCGCGGCCAGATCGAGCCGTTCCTGTCCTTCGAGGGCGAGAACGCCGCGGTCATGGTGAACAACCTGGACTGGACGGCCGGGCTCTCGGCCATCGAGTTCCTGCGGGACGTCGGCAAGCACTTCCGCGTGAACAAGATGCTCACCAAGGAGTCGGTCGCCCGGCGGCTGGAGTCGCAGGAGGGCATCAGCTACACGGAGTTCAGCTACCAGCTGCTGCAGGGCATGGACTTCCTGGAGCTGTACCGCCGCTACGGCTGCACGCTCCAGCAGGGCGGCAGCGACCAGTGGGGCAACCTCACGGCGGGCCTGGACCTGATCCACCGCCTGGAGCCGGACGCGCAGGTGCACTGCATCGCGACGCCGCTGATGGTCAAGGCGGACGGCACCAAGTTCGGCAAGACCGAGGGCGGCGCCGTCTGGCTCGACCCGCAGATGACGACGCCGTACGCGTTCTACCAGTTCTGGCTGAACGTGGACGACCGGGACGTCTCGACGTACCTGCGGATCCTGTCCTTCCGGTCCCGGGAGGAGCTGGAGGAGCTGGAGCGGCAGACCGCGGAGCGGCCGCAGGCCCGGGCCGCGCAGCGGGCGCTGGCGGAGGAGCTGACGACGCTGGTGCACGGCGCCGACCAGACCGCTGCCGTGATCGCCGCGTCGCGCGCGCTGTTCGGGCAGGGCGAGCTGGCCGGGCTCGACGCCGCGACGCTGGACGCCGCGCTGTCCGAGCTGCCCCGGGTGCGGGTGTCCGCGCCGGGGCCGGTGGTCGACCTGTTCGCCGAGGTCGGGCTGGTCGCCAGCAAGTCCGCCGCGCGGCGCACGGTCAAGGAGGGCGGGGCGTACGTGAACAACGTGAAGGTCGCCTCCGAGGACGCCGTCGCCGGTGCGGAGGATCTGCTGCACGGGCGGTGGCTGGTACTGCGGCGGGGCAAGAAGAGCCTCGCCGCCGTGGAGGTTTTGCCTTAAAGGCAAAAGATTGCGCCGTTCCCGGCGCTCTCGAAAACAAAAAGGGTGCGGGTCCGTTTCGGACCCGCACCCTTTTCTTTTCCTGTGCTCAGGTTCTCTGCCGGTTGCCCCGCATTGCGGTGTAGAGCATGTCACCCAGGAAGACGATGACCACCGCGGCGATGAGCTGGAGGATGTGCCGGCCCCAGTCGATGCCCCTGGTCTCGTCGATACCGATGCCGCGGGCGATCGCGTTGCCCACGATCGCACCGATGATTCCGAAGATCGTGGTGAGCCAGAGCGGACTGTGCTGCTTGCCCGGAATGATCGCCTTGGCGAGCAAGCCCAGTACGAATCCCACGATGATCGCCCACAACCAGCCCATGGCTGCCTCCTATACGGCTCTACGCGAGCATTACGCCCAGTGTCGGCCCGTGTGCCCTACGGCGCACGTCGGGGACGCCCGTACGCGGTACGGCGCAGCCGTCCTGGCCGGGGACACGGGCGCCCCGGTCTCGTGGGCGGCACAACCGGGGCGTACCGTTGTTTCTCGTACGGGCCGGGGAGCGTCCGATGCAGGCAGGTGGTGGAACGTGATGCGGAAGCAGAACGACGTCGAGGTCTTCCGGATCACCGGGGCCAGGCAGGGACTCGCCGACGACGTGCGGGGCAGGCAGCGGCGCTACATCATCTCGATGTCCGTGCGTACGGTCTCCGTGGTCCTGGCCGCCACGCTGTGGAACGTCGAGCGGCACGTCGCCGTCGTTGCGCTGGTGCTGGGCGTGCTTCTCCCCTACATCTCCGTGGTGATCGCCAACGCGGGCCGGGAGAACGCGCCGTCGCTGCCGTCGACCTTCGTGACCGCGCCGACCCGTCCGATGCTCGCCGCGCCGCGCGCGGGCGGCGTCGCGGAGTCCGTCCCGGAGGAGAGCACGGCCGATCTCGGGGCGCACCTGCGGGACGGGCCGCACGAACGGACCTGAGTAGCGGGATTCCAGGAAAAGCGGAATACAGATCACCTGCGGAGCTCAAGAAAAGCTCAGATCAATCATGTTGTTCCGTTGCCGGGCGATGGGTTAGCCGTGACATACTTGGGATGCGCTCCGCATCCCCCGTCGGAGCGACAGACCGACGCCGGGCAGCTCCCCCCGTGGCTGCTCGGCGTCGCCTTTTCAGGACCTCTCCGGGGCCCGGCCGAAGAGGCTCGGCTACTGTCGAGGACGTGATCCTGAACGTCCCCGGTTCCGACCCGTCGACCCCGGTCTCCCCCGTCTGCTCCGCCAAGGGCTGCCGGGCGGACGCCGTGTGGGTGCTCGCGTGGAACAACCCGAAGCTGCACACGCCGGAGCGCCGCAAGACCTGGCTCGCGTGCGAGGAGCACCGCGACCACCTGTCGAAGTTCCTGGGCGTCCGCGGTTTCCTCAAGGACGTGGTGCTCCTGACGGAATGGGAGTCCTCGAAGACGCCCGATTCCGCGGAGCCGTCCGATTCCCCGGAGTCCCCCGGTCCCTCGGATTCCGCCGGCTCCCCGGAGCGGCCGCCCGCGCCCTGACGCGCGGGCGCTGACGCGCGACCCTGCGGCCGCCCGCGGTCAGCCGCCGATCGCCGACATCGGGCGGTCCGGCTGGACGAAGGAGGGGTCGTCCAGGCCCGCTCCGGCCTTCTTGCCCCACATCGCCAGCCGCCAGATCCGGGCGAGCTCCTCGTCCGGGGCGCCCGAGCGCAGCGCCGCCCGCAGGTCGGTCTCCTCCGAGGCGAACAGGCAGGTGCGGACCTGTCCGTCGGCGGTCAGCCGCGTACGGTCGCAGGCCGAGCAGAACGGGCGGGTGACCGAGGCGATCACCCCGACCCGGTGCGGGCCGCCGTCCACGATCCAGCGCTCGGCCGGCGCGGAGCCCCGCTCGTCGGCCCCTTCCTCCGTGAGCTCGAAACGCGTACGCAGGGAGGTGAGGATGTCGCCGGCGGTGACCATGCCCTCGCGCTTCCAGCCGTGCTGCGCGTCGAGGGGCATCTGCTCGATGAACCGCAGTTCGTAGTCGTGCTCCACGGCCCAGGCGAGCAGGTCGGGCGCCTCGTTCTCGTTCAGGCCCGGCATCAGGACCGAGTTGACCTTGACCGGGGTCAGTCCCGCGGCGCGGGCCGCCTCCAAGCCCTCGATGACGTCCTTGTGGCGGTCGCGGCGGGTCAGGGTCTTGAAGACGTCCGGGCGCAGGGTGTCCAGCGAGACGTTGACCCGGTCCAGGCCGGCCGCCTTCAGGGCGGTCGCGGTGCGCTTGAGGCCGATGCCGTTCGTCGTCAGGGACATCTGCGGGCGAGGCTCCATCGCCGCGACCCGCTCCACGATGCCGACCAGACCGGGGCGCAGCAGGGGCTCGCCGCCGGTGAAGCGGACCTCGGTGATGCCCGCCCGGGTCACCGCCAGGCCGATGAGGCGGACGATCTCGTCGTCCGTGAGCAGGTCGGGCTTGGCCAGCCACTGCAGGCCTTCCTCGGGCATGCAGTACGTGCACCTGAGGTTGCACCGGTCGGTCAGTGAGACCCGCAGGTCGGTGGCCACCCGGCCATAGGTGTCGATGAGCACGTGGGACCCCTCCCTCGACGATATGAGCGAGCCTACGTGACGCGGCCGACATCCGGCGTGGGCCGATCGCACCGGACGCACCGCGGCCGCGTCGTAGGGATCTACGACGCGGCCGTCCGGCACGGAGTCCGGCGCCCCGGTGGACCGGTGCGCTCAGTGCGCCCCGGTGCCGGTGAGGGAACGGACCTCCAGCTCGGCGTACTTGCCGGCGTCCGGCTCCTCCTTGGACAGGAGGGTGCCGAGGAAGCCCAGCAGGAAGCCGACGGGGATCGAGATGATGCCCGGGTTCTCCAGCGGGAACCAGTGGAAGTCGACGTCCGGGAACATCGAGGTGGCCTTGCCGGAGACGACCGGCGAGAAGAGCACCAGGCCGACCGCCGTGACGAGGCCGCCGTAGATCGACCACAGTGCGCCCTGGGTGGTGAAGCGCTTCCAGAAGAGGCTGTAGAGGATCGTCGGCAGGTTGGCGGAGGCGGCGACCGCGAAGGCGAGGGCGACCAGACCGGCGACGTTCAGGTCACGGGCCAGGGCGCCGAGGCCGATGGAGACGACACCGATGCCGATGGTGGCGTACCGGGCGGCCCGGATCTCCTCCTTCTCGGTGGCCTGGCCCTTCTTGATGACGTTCGCGTAGATGTCGTGGGCGAACGACGAGGACGACGCGAGGGTCAGGCCGGCGACCACGGCGAGGATCGTGGCGAAGGCCACCGCGGAGATCGTGGCGAGCAGGATCGCGCCCCAGGCCGAGTCGACGCCGCCGAGGTGCAGGGCGAGGAGCGGCGCCGCCGTGTTGCCCGCGGGGTTGGACTCGACGATCTCCTCCTTCGAGATGAGGGCCGCCGCGCCGAAGCCGAGCGCGATGGTCATCAGGTAGAAGCCGCCGATGATGCCGATCGCCCAGTTCACGGACTTCCGCGCGGCCTTGGCGTTGGGGACCGTGTAGAAGCGGATCAGGATGTGCGGCAGGCCCGCGGTGCCCAGCACCAGGGCGATGCCCAGCGAGATGAAGTCGATGCTGGAGGTGGTGGTGAGCCCGTACTTGAGGCCGGGCTCCAGGAAGGCCGCGCCGCCGCCGCTGTTCTCCGCCGCGGTGCCGAGCAGGTCGGAGACGTTGAAGTCGAACTTGAGCAGCACCAGGAAGGTGATGAGCAGGGTGCCGCCGATGAGCAGCACGGCCTTGACCATCTGCACCCAGGTGGTGCCCTTCATGCCGCCGATGGTGACGTACACGATCATCAGGACGCCGACCAGGGCGACGATGCCGACCTTCCCGGCGTCGCTGGTGATGCCCAGCAGCAGCGAGACCAGGACGCCCGCGCCCGCCATCTGCGCCAGCAGGTAGAAGATCGACACGACGATGGTGGAGGTGCCGGCGGCCGTGCGGACCGGGCGCTGGCGCATGCGGTAGGCGAGGACGTCGCCCATCGTGTACCGGCCGGAGTTGCGCAGCGGCTCGGCGACCAGGAGCAGCGCCACCAGCCAGGCGACCAGGAAGCCGATGGAGTACAGGAAGCCGTCGTAGCCGAAGAGGGCGATGGCGCCCGCGATGCCGAGGAACGAGGCGGCGGACATGTAGTCGCCGGAGACGGCGAGCCCGTTCTGGAAGGCGCTGAACTGACGGCCGCCGGCGTAGAAGTCGGAGGCGTCCTTGGTCTGGCGGCCGGCCCAGACGGTGATGACGAGGGTGGCGACGACGAAGACCGCGAACAGGGAGATGATCAGCGGACGGTGTTCGCTGGCCTCCCCCGCCGCGAGCTGCGCCTGCGCGAGCTGGACCTGGTCGATCGCGGGGCTCATGCGCCGCCCTCCATCCGGGACTTGATCGCCTCGGCCTTGGGGTCGAGCTTGGACGAGGAGTGGCGCTCGTACCACCAGGCGATGAGGAACGTGGTGAGGAACTGGGCCAGGCCCAGGACGAAGGCGACGTTGAAGTTGCCGAAGAGCTTGGTGCCCATGAAGTCGTCCGCGTAGATGGACAGCAGGACGTACAGCAGGTACCAGCTGATGAAGCCGATGGTCAGCGGGAAGGCGAAGGAGCGGTGGGCGCGGCGCAGCTCACCGAACTCGGCGCTCTCCTGCACCTCTGTGAACTCCGCGGTGGTCGGGAGATGAGGTTCGGCTTTCGAGGGTGGTGGTGCGTCGGTGGCCACGGAGTCTCCTCGCGTTGCGGGTGCGGGTGCGGGTACGGCGTCGGGGGACGAACTGGCTGCGGACATGGCTGATTTCTGACCTCACGGTGACGTGGATCACGTGGACCGGTTGGCGATGGTAGGTGCCCCGGGCGTGATCCGACAGGGGGCCCGACGGTGCTCGTGCTCCCTGCTCAACGTCACGGCGCCGCACGGGGAGCGGTTCAACCGCGGCCACTTCTTTCGGAACCCGGCCCGCCTGCCGCGCCGGACGCCGTCGTAAGTCGTCCCCGTAAGTCATTGCTGGCCAGGGACGGCGGGAGATAGTTTCGGCCCAGCACCGCCCGTCATGTACCTGCCCGAGCACCACCTGTGTTCGGGCCGGTTCCTTTTCCGGATGATGTGGAGATCCCATGGCTCATCTGCGTTCCAGACGCCGTCTCGCCCTCGCCGTGCCCGTCGTGCTCTCCCTCACCGCAGCGCTCGGCTTCGTCCCGGGTGTCGCGTCGGCCGCCCCGCAGCCCGCGCCCGCCGCCACCGCGGCCGACGGCCCGGAGCTGGCGTACGMGGTCAACACGAAGACCGACCGCCGCACCATAGGCGCGGTCCAGAAGGCGATATCCGAGGCCGGCGGCACCGTCGTCACCACGTACGACAGGATCGGCGTCATCGTCGCGCACGCGGCCGACCCGGGGTTCGGCGCGCGGATACGGGCCGTGCGCGGCGTCCAGTCCGCGGGCGCCACCCGGACCGCTCCGCTGACTGCGGCCGGTACGACGGACGAGGGCGCCGCCGACTACCTGACGGCCGCCGAGGCCGCGAAGGTGAAGGCCGCGGCGGCCCCCGCGAGCGAGCCCCTCGAAGCCGACCAGTGGGACCTGCGCGCGATAGGCGCCGACAAGGCAGCCAAGATCAACCCGGGCAGCAGGAAGGTCACGGTCGCCGTGATCGACACGGGTGTCGACGACACGCACCCGGACCTGGCCCCCAACTTCTCCGCCTCCCAGTCCGCCAACTGCGTGGGCGGGGTGGCCGACACGAGCGAGGGCGCCTGGCGCCCGTACACCGCGGACGACTACCACGGCACGCACGTCGCCGGTGAGATAGCCGCCGCCCGCAACGGCATCGGCGTCGCCGGGGTCGCGCCCGGCGTGAAGGTCTCCGGCATCAAGGTCAGCGACCCGGACAACGGCCTCTTCTACCCGGAGAGCGTCGTCTGCGCCTTCGTGTTCGCCGCCGACCACGGCGTGGAGATCACGAACAACAGCTACTACGTGGACCCGTGGCTCTACAACTGCCTGGACGACCCCGACCAGCGGGCGATCGTCGACGCGGTGAACCGGGCCCAGCGGTACGCCACGAAGAAGGGCACCCTGCACCTGGCGTCGGCCGGCAACTCCAACCACGACCTGGACTCGGACGCCATCGTGGACGACTCCAGCCCCGACGACTCGACGCCGGTCACCCGCACGATCGACCCGCACGAGTGCTTCGACGTACCGACCCAGCTGCCGGGCGTCGTCACGGTCAGCGCGACCGGCGTGCAGAACCTCAAGTCGTACTACTCCTCGTACGGCAAGGGCGTCGTCGACGTCGCGGCCCCCGGCGGCGACCGGCTCTACCAGATCCCGGACACCCCGTCGAAGAACGGCCGGATCCTCTCCACGATGCCGAACAACCAGTACGCCTTCCTGCAGGGCACCTCGATGGCGTCGCCGCACGCCGCGGGGGTCGCCGCGCTGCTCAAGTCCGCGCACCCGTGGGCGGGCCCGGCGCAGCTGCAGGCGCTGCTGAAGGCCCAGGCGGACAACCCGGGCTGCCCGGACTCCTACGACCAGGACGGCAACGGCACGCAGGACGCCACCTGTGAGGGCGGCAAGCGCGTGAACGGCTTCTACGGCTTCGGCATCGTGAACGCGCTGAAGGCCGTCAAGTAGCCGCGGTCCCGCCGGGACCTCCGGGTCCGCCGTCCTCCCCGTCCTGCCGCACGGCAGGACCCCCTCCGCACCGCGAAAAACGAACTGGAGACAGCATGACCGCGTCCACCACGCGCTCGCGCCGCGTCATAGCCATCCCGCTGGGGATGGCCCTGGCCACGGCTCTCGCCTTCCTGCCGAACGTCAGCGCGTCCGCGGCTCCGGCCGACGACGCCGGCGCGGCGGAGAAGATCTCGGCGGAGGGCACCCCGCTGAGCTACGTCGTCAACGTCCGCGCCGGGCACGGCCCTTCCTCCCAGGTGAAGAAGGCCATCGCCAAGGCCGGCGGCACGATCGTGACGTCGTACGACCGGATCGGCGTGATCGTCGTCCACTCGTCGAACGCGGACTTCGCCAAGACGATCCGCAAGGTGCGCGGGGTGGAGTCGGCGGGCTCGACGCGTACGGCGCCGCTGCCCGCGCAGTCCACGACCGACGTCGGCACCCCGAAGGTGCTCAGCGCGAAGGAGGTCGCGACCGCCTCCGGCGCGGCCGCCGCCGGCCAGGACCCGCTGGAGCCCCTGCAGTGGGACCTGCCCGCCATCAAGGCGGACAAGGCCCACCAGAAGACGCTCGGCAGCAAGAAGGTCACCGTCGCGGTGATCGACACGGGCGTCGACGACACGCACCCCGACATCGCGCCGAACTTCGACCGCAAGGCGTCGGTCAACTGTGTGACGGGCAAGCCGGACACGACCGACGGGGCCTGGCGGCCGAGCGCCGAGGAGAGCCCGCACGGCACGCACGTGGCGGGCGAGATCGCCGCCGCGAAGAACGGCGTCGGCGTCACGGGTGTCGCGCCCGGCGTGAAGGTCTCCGGCATCAAGGTCTCCACGACGGCCGGCTTCTTCTACACGGAGGCCGTGGTGTGCGGCTTCATGTGGGCGGCCGAGCACGGCGTGGACGTCACGAACAACAGCTACTACACCGACCCGTGGTACTTCAACTGCAAGAACGACCCGGACCAGAAGGCGCTCGTCGAGGCCCTCACCCGGGCGACGCGGTACGCGGAGAAGAAGGGTACGGTCAACGTCGCGGCGGCGGGCAACGAGAACTACGACCTGGCCGCGGACGAGATCACCGACCCGTCCTCGCCCAACGACACGACTCCCTCGGAGCGCGTGATCGACCCGTCCGAGTGCCTCGACATCCCGACCCAGCTGCCGGGTGTCGTCACGGTCGCCTCGACCGGCGCCAAGGGCATCAAGTCGTCCTTCTCCAACCACGGCCTGGGCGTCATCGACATCGCGGCCCCCGGCGGCGACTCGACGCGCTACCAGACCCCGGCCCCGCCGGCCACCAGCGGCCTGATCCTCGGCCCGCTGCCGGGCGGTTCGTGGGGGTACATGGCCGGTACGTCGATGGCCTCGCCGCACGTCGCGGGCGTGGCCGCGCTCATCAAGTCGACGCACCCGCACGCCTCGGCGGCCCTGGTGAAGGCGCTGCTGTACGCGGAGGCCGACGCCACGCCGTGCACGGACCCGTACGACATCGACGGCGACGGCAAGGTCGACGCGGTCTGCGAGGGCCCGAAGAACCGCAACGGCTTCTACGGCTGGGGCATCGCGGACGCGCTGGACGCCGTCACGAAGTAGGCCTCCCCGCAGGGGTCACCGCGGGCATGATGTGAGGGGCCGGGCGGCCGTGTGCCGCCCGGCCCCTCCGTCGTGTGCCGGTTCCACCGCATCCGCCCCTCAGGATTTGCCCCGGTCCGGTCCCCTGGTGAGGATTTCGAGGTGAGTTCGATCAGACCGACTGCCGACGCGGGCGGCGGCGCGGCGCGTGTGCCGCGGCCGGGCGCCGCCTCCGTGCGGCGTTCCGCCGCCGTCCTCGCCCTGGTGGCCCTGGCCGCCCTGGTCCCGCTGCTCGGGCCGCCCGTCGCGCTGCGCGGCACGGGCGAGGCCGCCGCGCCCGGGGTGGGCGGGATCGCGCTGCTGCGGACGGTCCTGTTCGCCGCGGTGAGCGTGGCCGCGGGCGAGGTCTTCGTCGCCCGGCTGGCGCGGCGGGTGCCCGGCGCGCCGTACGAGGACGTGCCGCGCGGCTGGGCCCCGGCGGCGGCCGTCGCCGGTTTCGCGGCCGCGCTCGGGCTCGCCTCGGTGGTGGCCACCGGGAACCTCGTGCCGCGCGGTCTCTCCGACATGGACATCGGCGGGCTCTACCAGTCCAGGGACGGCGCGCTCGCGCTCCTGGAGGTCAACGCGTTCGTCGTGCTGGGCCTGTGCGCGCTGTCGCGCCGCCCGGGCACCCAGGTGTGGCCGCTGGCCGCGCTGGCCGTCGCGGAGGCGCTGCGCGCCCACCCGGTGACCGAGCAGAGCCCGCTGGTGGGTTCGGGCCTGACGCTGGTCCACGTGACGTGCGCCGCCCTGTGGACCGGCGGGCTGCTGTACGCCCTGCGCACGCTGCTGCACTGGCGGCGCACCGCCCCCGCGGCGGGCGCCGCGCTGCTCGGCCTCTACGCGCGCGTGGCGGCCGTCCTGCTCGCCGCGATCACCGCGACGGGGGTGTGCAGCACGCTGCGCCGGATGCCGCCCGGCACGGTCCTGGACCAGCTGACGACGACGGCGTACGGGCGCACGCTGCTCGCGAAGGTGCTGCTGGTGGCCGCCGTCGCCCTGCTGGCGCTGTGGGCCCGCCGGCGGCTGCACCGGGCGGCCGAGCCGCTCACCGCCTACTCCCCCGCCCGCGCCGAGGTCGTGGTGCTGGGCCTGGTGGTCGCGGTCTCGGCCGTGCTCACGGCCGTGCCGGTGCCGATCCGCTGGTGACCGTGTGGCCCGCCGGGGCCGCCCTGTCCGCGAGCGCGCCCCGGACCAGCAGGGACTGCGCCGCGAGGTAGGTCAGCATGATCCACAGGTCGGGACGCGGGAGCTGCGGCAGATCGGCGACACCGGTCGCGATGAGCGTGTCCGACAGCAGGAACAGGACGCCCCCGGCCGCCGCGGCGGGTCCGAGCCGCCCTGCTCCGTACGCCATCGCGGTCAGCAGCAGGCTGTAGGCGGCGACGGGGACGCGGAGCCCGGCGGGCAGGTGCGGCCACAGGAGGGCGACGGTGACGACGGGCGCGAGGGCGTACGCGGCGGTCGTGGCGCGGGCCACGCGCACGCGTGGAACCGTCTTCCGGGCCCGCCGGGCGAAGAGCAGCAGGTAGCACACGTGGCCCGCCGCGAAGGACGCCATCCCGGCCAGGAACGCCGGTTCGGCGTCGAGGAGGAGCAGGACGTCGCCGCCCCAGCCGCAGAGCAGGGCGCCGACGAGGAGGGCGGGGCCGCCGCGCAGGTACGCGTGGGCGGCGAGCAGGGGCATCAGCAGGGGCTTGGCCAGGGTGTGGCCGAGGTCCCCGGTGTCGCCGCCGACGGCCAGCAGGAACAGGTCCGAGGCGCCCACCAGGCCGAAGGCGACGAGCGCCACGCGCGCGTGGCGCTCGTTCACGCGGCGGGTCCCGTGACGGACGCGGGTGCCTGTGCTGACGTGGGGGCCGGTTCCGGTACCGATGTCGGTGCCGGTGCCGGTGCCGGTGCTGTCGCCGGCTGCCAGCCCGGTCCGGCGAACACCCGCCCGGCCCGCTCGCGCCAGCTCCGTGCCCCGCGCAGGTCCCGGGCGATGGCGGCGTACTCGTGCGTGGCGACCCGGAGCGGGTTGTAGGTGCGGATGTTCTTGGTCAGCCCGTACACCGGCCGGTCCGTCTCCGGGACGAACGAGCCGAAGAGGCGGTCCCAGACGATCAGGATCCCGCCGAAGTTGCGGTCCAGGTAGCCGCCCTGGGAGGCGTGGTGGACCCGGTGGTGCGAGGGCGTGTTGAGGACGAACTCGACGGGCCGGGGCAGTTTGCCGATGCGCTCGGTGTGGATCCAGAACTGGTACACCAGGCTCGCGGAGGAGCAGAACGCGAGCGCCGCCGGATGGACGCCGAGGGCGATCAGCGGCACGTAGAACGGCCAGACGGTCCAGGTCGTCCAGGGCTGGCGCAGCGCGGTGGTGAGGTTGAACTTCTCGCTGGAGTGGTGCACGACGTGACAGGCCCACAGGATGCGGATCACGTGGTGCCCGCGGTGGGACCAGTAGTAGAAGAAGTCCTGCGCCAGCAGCATCAGCGGCACGGTCCACCACAGGACGGGCACGCGCAGCGGCGTCAGCTCGTACACGGCCGTGTAGACGGCGAGGATCGGGATCTTCCACAGGAAGTCGAAGACGAGGCTGCCCAGGCCCATGCCGAGGCTCGTGGCGGCGTCCTTCGCCTCGTACCCCGCGGCGTCCTCGTCCGGATGGATCCGGACGCTCACCATCTCCACCACGGTGAGCAGCACGAAGGCGGGGATCGACCACAGCACGACATCGGGCAGGTTCGGCATCACTGCACCGTAGGGCCGCTCGGCCCACCGCGGCTAGACGTTGTTACCCACAAGTATTACCGGCGGTACGCGCTTGTTTGTTGGCGACCCCGGACAAGGAGCCTCCGGTTCGTGCCGGACCCCTCACCAGACCCGCACCGACCCTCCCGGGGCGAACACCGGACTCGTCGCGTCCGCCGGGGGCTCCGCCAGGGGTTCGGCGATCTCCTCCACGGTCGGACCGATCTTCGCCGCGATGGGGTCCAGAAGGTCCAGGTCGAAGCCGTAGACGCGGGCCGCGTTGCCGCCGGTCATCGCCGCGACCTCCGCGCGCGGCAGTCCCGCGTACGCGATCCGCAGGCCCTCCCGGCTGTAGGGGTGGGTGCCCTCGTCGTGCGGGTAATCGCTGCCCCACATGATCTTGTCGAGGCCGATGCGGTCGCGCAGCGGCACCTCGTGCGGGCGCATGAAGCTCGCTCCCACGAAGCAGTTGTCGCGCCACACCTGGGACGGGCCCTTGCCCATCGAGGCGGCGAGGCCCGCGCCGAACCTGGACTCCGCGGTGACCGCCTTCGTCGCCGCGGCCACCAGGCGGCCGTGGTAGTAGTCGAGCATGTCGAGCACCCCGGGGATCCAGCCCGAGCCCTGCTCGGTGAGGACCAGCCGCAGACCGGGGTGGCGGCGGAAGGCGCCGCCGAAGACCAGGTGCCAGAGCGCGCGGTGCGAGAACCAGGTCGTCTCCACCATGAAGACCGCCCGGGCCGCGGGCTCCTCGCCGAGCGGCGGCGAGGCCGAGCCCGCGTGGTGGTTCACGGGGACGCCCAGCTCCTCGCACACCGCCCAGAGGGGGTCGTAGAGCGCCGAGTACAGCTCGGGCAGTCCCGAGCCCGGCGGGGTGCCGGGCAGCAGCAGGCCGCCCGTGAGGCCCGCCGCGACGGACCGCCCGACCTCCTTCACCGCCTCGTCGACGTCGTTCAGGAGGATCTGGAAGACGCCCGCGCGGCGGCCGGGCGCGGCCGCGCAGAAGTCCGCCAGCCAGCGGTTGTGCGCGCGCAGGCCGGCCCAGCGGCGCTCGAACTCCGCGGCCGTCGGCGCCGGCGCCATCAGGGAGCCGGACGGGAAGAACGGCGGGATCGTGTTCGGGAAGACCACCTCCGCGACGATCCCGTCCCGCTCCAGCTCGGCGAGGCGGCGGTCCGAGTTCCAGTTCCGGTCGGCGGTGTCGGCCGTCAGGTCCTCGTACGGGTTGACGTACGCGGCCGCCCAGGCGTCGAACTCGTCGTGGTACGCCCTCTCCAGGTACGGCCGGTAGTCCAGCAGGTCGGCTCCGGCGTGACAGTCGGCCGAGATCACGGTGTAGCGGTCCGTACTCATGGGGCTCACGGATTCACCCCCAGGGCCGGGAAGTCGTGGTCCGTCAGCCAGTGCCGGCCCACCTCGCGCGAGCGCGCCCAGGACGCCTCGACGGCCCGCTGGTCCCCGCTCTGGCCGAGGTCGGCCGGGGTCGGGCCGATCCGCTTGGCGAGCGGGGCCAGTCGACCGGTGTCGAAGCCGAAGACCTCCGCGGCGGCGAGGCCCAGCATCCGGCGGGTCTCCGCCACCGGGATGTCGTGGAAGGTCCGCGCCAGCCACGCGCGCGTGTCGGGCCAGGTGCCCTCGGGATGCGGGAAGTCGCTGCCCCAGAGGATGTTGTCGACGCCGATCTCGTAGCGCTGGGCCAGCTCGCGCCGTTTGGTGTTGGTGGCGCAGACGAAGACCTGGCGGTCGAGGTACTCGTGCGGCGGGCGCCGCAGACCGGCGAAGGGGGAGAGCTTCTTGCCGCCGTGCGCGCCGAGGTAGAGCCGGTCCATGAACCACAGCAGGTTCGGCAGCCACCAGCACCCGGACTCCGCGACGCCGAACCTGAGTCCGGGGTGCCGCTCGAAGACGCCCGACCAGAGCAGGAACCACAGCGGCCGGGCGGGCCACCAGGTCACCTCGCTCACGTAGATGCCGAGGTGGTCGCCGTACTCGTGGCGCGGGGCCGCCCCGGAGTGGGTGAGCACCGGCATCGCGCACTCGGCGGCCGCGGCCCACACGGGGTCGTAACGGCGGTCGTGGTAGGGCTCCTTGTCGACCCACATGGCGGGGATCATCAGGGCGCCGAGCCCCGACTCCTTGGCCCGGTACACCTCGGCGACGACCCGGTCGGTGGGCGCCGTGACGGGCAGCAGGGCGACCCCCCGGTGCCGTTGCGGGTGCTCGCCGACGAACTCGGCGAGCCACCTGTTGTGGGCCTGCGCGCCCGCCATGCCGAGGTCGGGGTCGTGGTCGCCGGAGAGGCCGAGGCCGACCCCGAAGGGCGCGGCCGTGCGGCTGTCCACCGCGTCGGCGTCCGGGAAGACCACCTCGGCCGCCACGCCGTCGCCGTCCAGCTCCTTGAGGCGCCGTGCGGGGTCCCAGCCGCCGCGCAGGCCCTCCTCGTTGTCGTGGAACCACCGGTCGGCGAAGGCCTCGTTGCGGATGCCGAGCCGGGTCATCTCCGCGCGGCGGCGGTCCTGCCCGGCGAGGAACTCGTCGAAGTCCCGGTGGAACCGGGCGTCCAGATAGGGCCGGTACTCCTCGGTGGGCGGTCCGGCGTGGCAGTCGGAGGAGATGATCAGGTAGGGCTCTGTCGTGGCGTCCACAACGGCTCCTCGGTCCGGTCGGTCCGGTCAGTCCAGAATGAAGTTCTCCAGGTACGCCGGGTCGGCGCGGTCGAGCATCGACCGCGCCCGCGCGCGGATCCGCGCGTCGCTGTGCTCGCTCTCCGGCAGCAGCCAGAAGCGGCCCGCGCGGATGCCGTCCACGACGAGGCCGGCGACCTCCTCGACGGGCGTGAACCGCACCTCGCGCCCCGCCTCGCGCATCGCGGCCTCCCACTGGCCGAGACTGCGGTACGGGGTCCTGCGGGGCCGCTGCTTGGCGTACCGCGCGGGCCTGTTGCGGTGCGACTCCCACAGGCCCGTACGGAGCATGTGGGGCCCGGGGAAGAGCACGGAGGCCCCCACGCGCGCGTGCTCCGCCCTCAGGTGCGCGTACAGGGACTCCGTCAGCGTCACGACGGCCGCCTTGGTGACGGCGTAGACGGACGCGGTGGGCAGGGGCGCGATGCCGCCGTCGCCGGAGGAGGTGTTGACGACGTGGCCGGCCCCGCCGCCGGCCAGCATCCGCGGCACGAAGGCCTGGACGCCGTGGAAGACGCCCCAGACGTTGACGGCGAACGCCCACTTCCAGTCGTTCGGGTCGTGCTCCCACATGCGGCCCTCGGCGCCCGAGCCGACCCCCGCGTTGTTGCACAGGACGTGCACGGCGCCGAAGGTGCGGTACACGTCCTCGGCGAGCGCGAACACCTCCTCGCGCTCCCCGACGTCCACCACGCGCGCGTGCACCGCGGCGCCGTCCTCGCGCAGCCCGGTGGCGGCCGCCTCCAGGGCGCCCTCCTCGACGTCCGCGAGGACGACCTTCAGGCCCTCCGCCGCGAACCGCCGCGCCATGGCGAGCCCGATCCCGCTCGCCGCTCCGGTGACGACGGCGACCTGCCCCGCCTCCAGGTCCATCAGGCGCTCCCCTCGGGAGGCCCGTCGAGGAGCTGGTGCGGGTCGTCGTAGCGCTGGTGGGCGTACGGCAGCAGCTCCCCGGGGTCGACCCGTGCGACGACGGTGCCCTTCTGGTCCGTCGTCCGCTCGCCGAGGGTGATCCCGACGAGCTCACGGACCGGGAGGTCGGCGACGGGGTCGTACACCGACTCGCGCAGGACGACGTCGCCGGTGATCCGCTCCAGTCCGCGCACCCGCTCGTCGCGTACGCAGTGCACGAGGACGGGGCCGGCGTCGAAGCCCGAGCCGTCCGCGCCCGAGCCGTCCACCGCGGGCAGGAACTTGAAGTAGAAGTCGGTCCTGCGGGCCGGCTCCGGCAGGGGCAGCGGCCCGCTCACCGCGCCGCGCACCTCCACGAACGCGATGCCGTGCCGGGCGAGCGCGGCGCGCACCGTCAGGCCCTCGCGCTCCACCGTCACCTCGCCCAGCTTCTTGGGCTCGCCGAAGACCTCCCGGCCGCCGGTGAGCGCCCGTTCATGGGTCATCGGCATGACGAGCGGGTACCAGCCCTCGACCCCGTCGTGCGCCGCGGCGACCGCGAAGGAGCCCGCGCCCAGCGGGTACCCGGGCAGGTCGACCTTGCTGATGTTCACCCGGACGAGCGGGCGTCCGGTGGGTTCGAGCGGAGGCGGCAGGACCGCCGCGACCGCGTCCGGGTCGCTCTCCCAGAGGGCCGTCACACCGGTGGACCAGACGGCGGGGAGCCGGGAGTGCGCGGCGCGCGCGGCGGCGGCCTCCGCCCCGGTCCGCGCCCCGTACCGTACGCGTGCCATGCCGTACCACCCTTCGCGTCGCCGTCCTCGGTGTCCGCGTGCATCGCAGGCGCGGAGCACCGTCGCACCGGGCGCGGCAATGGTCCATAGCCGTGCAGGGACGAACGTCCGGATCGGGCCGGGTCCGGCCTCCCGGGGGCGGGGCTGTCAGTCGCGCCCCTTATCCTCGGTGACCATGCTCGAAGACCGTCAGACCGCACCGTCCGCCGTCCCGTGGCCGGCCTCGTACCCGCAGGGGTACGCGGTCGTCGACGTGGAGACCACCGGACTGGCCCGCGACGACCGCATCGTGTCGGCCGCGGTCTACCGGCTGGACGCGCGCGGCGAGGTCGAGGACCACTGGTACACGCTGGTCAACCCGGAGCGGGACCCGGGCCCGGTGTGGATCCACGGCCTGACGAGCGACGTGCTCGAAGGGGCGCCCCTGTTCGCGGACATCGCCGAGGAGTTCGCGGCCCGGCTGGAGGACCGGGTGCTCGTCGCGCACAACGCGGTCTTCGACTGGTCGATGATCGCCCGGGAGTACGCGCGCGCCGGGCGCGAGGCGCCGGTGCGCCAACGGCTGTGCACCATCGCGCTGTCGAAGGAGCTGCGCCTGCCGCTGGCCAACCACAAGCTGGAGTCGCTGGCGGCGCACTTCGGGGTCGTGCAGCAGCGCGCCCACCACGCGCTGGACGATGCGCGGGTGCTCGCCGAGGCGTTCCGGCCGAGCCTGCTGGCCGCCGCGCGCGACGGGGTGCGGCTGCCGCTGCTCGAATGCCTGCCGCTGACGGAGTGGACGGACCGGGCGGCGCCCCGCACCGGACGGCCGGGCGCCGGCCGGGCGGCGGGCGGCTATCCCTCCGGCAGCTGGCGCCCTTCGCGCAAGCGGCCCGCCTGCCCGTACCCGAACCCCGGGCGGTACGAGCCGGGCAAGCAGCTCAAGCAGGGCATGCGCATCGCGTTCTCCGGGGACACCTCGGTCGAGCGCGACCTCCTGGAGGACCGTGCCGTGGAGGCCGGGCTGCACGTCGCCACGAGCCTGTCCCGGCTCACCAGCCTGCTCGTCACGAACGACCCCGACTCCGGTACGTCCAAGGTGGTCAAGGCGCGCCAGTTCGGTACCCCGGTCGTCGACGAGGCGGCGTTCGGCCAGCTCCTGGGGAACGTGGAACCCGCCTGAGCGGCCGCGGGGCGGCGACCGTACGGACGGGTGATTGCCGCGCGACTCGCCCGCGGCCCGCTCGCCCGGACCGCGGTGACGGCCCACCCTGTGGCGCATGGCGACTTGTGAGGTATGCGGCAACAGCTACGGAATGACCTTCGAGGTGCACGCGCAGGGCGCGGTGCACGTCTTCGACTGCTTCTCCTGCGCGATCCACCGCATGGCACCTGTGTGCGAGCACTGCCGGGTCCAGATCATCGGGCAGGGCGTGGAGGTCGAGGGGCACTGGTACTGCGGGGCCCACTGCGCCCGGGCGGAGGGCAAGGTGGGGATCGTCGACAGGGTGTGAGCCGGTACCCGACCGAACGCGCCCCACGGTCCGGGTTGTACCGTCGTGGGGTGTACCGCTTCCTGTTGTCCCGGCAGTGGGTGATCCTCACCCTCATCATGCTCGCGCTCATCCCGACGATGATCGAGCTGGGCTTCTGGCAGCTGCACCGGCACGAGCACAAGGTCGCGCTGAACCGCGTGATCGCCGAGTCGCTGGCCGCGAAGCCGGTTCCCGCCGAGTCGCTCACCGCGCCGGGGCGGGCCGTCGCCCACGACGACCTGTACCGCCGGGTGACCGCGAAGGGCAGCTTCGACACCGCCGACGAGGTCGTGGTGCGGCGGCGCACCAACTCCGACGAGGCGGTCGGCTTCCACGTACTGACCCCGTTCGTCCTGACGGACGGCCGGGTGCTGCTGGTGAACCGCGGCTGGATCCCCGCGGACGGTGCGCAGACCGAGGTCCCGAAGATCCCCGCGCCGCCGAAGGGCGAGATCACCGTCACCGGCCGGCTGATGGCGGACGAGACGAGCGCCGACAGCGGCATCAAGGACGTGCGCGGCCTCCCCGACCGCATGGTCATGCTGATAAACAGCGAGCAGCGGGCGAAGGACCTGGGCAAGGAGGTCCTCGGCGGCTACATCGCGCTGACCGCGCCGGAGCCCCGGGGCGGCAGCCCCGAGCAGATCGCCGAGCCCGACCACAGCGGCATCGGCCCGCACATGGCGTACGCCGTCCAGTGGTGGCTGTTCGCGGCGGGCGTCCCCGTGGGCTTCGTGGTCCTGGCCCGCCGAGAACGCCGCGACCGCCAGGAGGCGGCCGAGGCCGAGCCAACCCCGAAGACGGAGCCCGCCACCGTCTGAGCCCGGGAAACTGCGCCCTGAAGGGGCGCGGGCCCTGCAAGGGGCGCGGGGAACTGCGCGCCCAGCCACAACGGACCCGCACCCGAAACCCCACCCCAGCCCGCCCCAGGGGCGCCCGCCCCAGGGAGCCCGCAGGTCAACCCACCGGGGTTGATCGCGGGATCCCCCGGGAAGGCGGCACACGTGCACCCTTCCATCGAGGACTACGCGCTCATCGGCGACCACCAGACCGCCGCCCTGATCGGGCGGGACGGCTCGATCGACTGGCTCTGCCTGCCCCGGTTCGACTCGGCGGCCTGCTTCGCGAAACTGCTGGGCGACGAGGACAACGGGCACTGGCGGATGGCGCCGGCGGGCGCGAGCACCTGCACGCGCCGGGCGTACCGGACCGACACGCTCGTGCTCGACACCGAGTGGGACACCGAGGACGGCTCGGTCCGCGTCACCGACCTGATGCCGCAGCGCGACTGCGCGCCCGACGTCGTACGGATCGTCGAGGGCCTCAAGGGCCGGGTGACCGTCCGCAGCACCCTGCGGCTGCGCTTCGACTACGGCTCGGTCGTCCCCTGGGTGCGCAGGTCGGACGGCCACCGGGTGGCCGTGGCCGGCCCCGACTCGGTGTGGCTGCGCAGCGAGCCCGAGGTGCGCACCTGGGGTGAGGACTTCGGTACGCACGCGGAGTTCACGGTCGCCGAGGGCGAGAAGGTCGCCTTCGTGCTGACCTGGCACCCCTCGCACGAGCCGCGCCCCGACCTGGTCGACCCGTTCGAGGCGCTGGAGCACAGCGTCCAGGACTGGCAGGCCTGGGCAGCGCGCTGCCGCTACGACGGACCGCACCGCGACGCGGTGGTCCGCTCCCTGATCACCCTCAAGGCCCTCACGTACGCGCCGAGCGGCGGCATCGTCGCGGCCCCCACCACCTCGCTGCCCGAGGAGATCGGCGGCGTCCGCAACTGGGACTACCGCTACTGCTGGCTGCGCGACTCCACCCTGACCCTGGGCGCGCTCCTCGCCTGCGGCTACCAGGAGGAGGCGGAGGCCTGGCGCAACTGGCTGCTGCGCGCGGTCGCGGGCGATCCGGCGGACCTGCAGATCATGTACGGCCTGGCGGGCGAACGGCGGATCCCCGAGTACGAACTGCCGTGGCTGCCCGGCTTCCGCGGTTCGGCGCCGGTGCGGATCGGCAACGACGCCGTGCAGCAGCTGCAGCTCGACGTGTACGGCGAGGTGATCGACTCGCTCACGCTGGCCCAGCACGCGGGGCTGCCGGCCGAACCGGACATGTGGCGGCTGCACCAGGCCCTGATGGAGTTCCTGCACTCGGCGTGGCGCAAGCCGGACGAGGGGCTGTGGGAGGTGCGCGGGCCGCGCCGCCACTTCGTGCACTCGAAGGTGATGGCATGGGTGGCGGCCGACCGCACCGTGCGCACCCTGGAGGAGAACCCCGAGCTCGACGGCGACATCGAGAAGTGGCGCACGATGCGCGACGAGGTGCACCGCGAGGTGTGCGAGCGCGGCTTCGACCCCGAGCGGAACACGTTCACGCAGTCCTACGGCTCCCACGAGCTGGACGCCGCGCTGCTGCTCATCCCCCGGATCGGCTTCCTGCCGCCGGACGATCCGCGGGTGGTCGGCACGGTCGACGCGGTGCGGGCGGAACTGGTCCGCGACGGGTTCGTGCACCGGTACACCGCGCATCCGCACGGGGAGCCCGCTCCGCACGAGAGGGGCCTGGAGGACGTCGACGGGCTGCCGGGGGGCGAGGGGGCGTTCCTCGTGTGCTCGTTCTGGCTCGCGGACGCACTGCATCTGACGGGCCGTACGAAGGAGGCCCTGGACCTGTTCGAACGCCTCGTCGCGCTCCGCAACGACGTGGGGCTGCTGGCGGAGGAGTACGACTCCGCGGCCGGGCACCAGCTCGGCAACTTCCCGCAGGCGTTCAGCCACATCGGTCTGGTCGGCACCGCGCTCGCCCTGTTCGACGGTGACGGAAAGGCGGGGGTGCCCGATGCGGACGAGACGGCTCACGAGGCAGGATGAGGACCATGGATCTTGGACTGAAGGACCGCGTCTACGTCGTCACCGGAGCCTCGCGCGGCCTGGGGTACGCCTCGGCGCGTGAACTCGTCGGCGACGGCGCGAAGGTCGTCGTCTCCGGGCGCGACGAGAAGACGGTGGGCGAGGCCGCGGCGTCGCTCGGACCCGACGCGCACGGGGTGGCCGTGGACAACGCGGACGCGTCGGCGCCGCAGCGGCTGATCGCGGCGGCGCGGGAGCGTTTCGGCCGTTTCGACGGCATCCTGATCAGCGTCGGCGGGCCGCCGCCCGGGTTCGTCGCCGACACCACGGACGAGCAGTGGCAGGCCGCCTTCGACTCCGTCTTCCTGGGCGCGGTGCGGCTGGCGCGCGCGGCCGCCGCCGAGCTGGGCGAGGGCGGGGTGATCGGTTTCGTGCTCTCCGGTTCGGTGCACGAGCCGATCGGCGGGCTGACCATCTCCAACGGGCTGCGTCCCGGCCTGGCCGGGTTCGCCAAGTCCCTCTCGGACGAGCTGGGGCCGCGCGGGATCCGGGTGGTGGGGGTGCTGCCGGCGCGGATCGACACGGACCGGGTGCGCGAGCTGGACGGGTACGCGCCCGACCCCGCCGCCGCGCGGGCGGCCAACGAGGCGCGCATCCCGCTGCGGCGGTACGGGACGCCGGAGGAGTTCGGGCGCACGGCCGCGTTCCTGCTGTCGCCCGCGGCGTCGTACCTGACGGGGATCATGGTGCCGGTGGACGGTGGGGCGCGCGGCGGGTTCTGAACGGTCCCTCTCACCGGGCGGTCGAGGGGACGGTCGAGGCCGGCTCAGTTGACCCGTTCCGCGGCGTGTTTGGCCGCTCTCAGGCGGACTTCCGTCGGGAGGGTCTCCAGGCCCGCGGAGTCCCTGGCCCGGGTCAGGGACTCCGCCGTCAGACCGGTCAGGGTCTCCGCGGGGTCGGCGTGCGGCTCCAGGCGCAGGCGCACACGGGCCCCGGGCGCCCTGCGGCGGCCGGTGAGGACCGCCCGCGCGTCCCGCACCCCCCGCAGCGCGCCCGCCTCGGCGGTCAGTACGTCCTCCAGGGCCCGCCCCCGCAGCAGCGCGCCCTCGCCGTCGCCGGTGTCCACGAGGACCTCGGCGAGCCGGGGCCTGCGCAGCACCGCCGCCAGCCACCACAGGGCGAGCAGCACGGCCAGGGCGAGTACGGCGATGACGGCCGGCCACCACCAGCCCGCGTCCCGCCACCGCGTGCGGCCGGCGTCGCTCAGCAGCACGTCGTGCCGCCCGTCGTGGATCCACCAGGCGGGCGGGCGCACCCCCAGGCCGACGGCGAGCACGGAACCGCCGAGCACCACCAGGACCAGGCCGGCGAGGCCCAGCAGGACCCGGTTCACGGTCCTCAGCACGGGATCACCCCTTCCTGCCGGGCCGGGCGACGCGCACCGACAGCGCGGGGCGCCGGACGAGACCGAGCCCCTCGACGCCGTCGGCGAGCGTGGTCTCCAGATCGGCGCGTACGTCGTCGAGTTCACGGAAGTGCGAGACCGCGCGGACGTCGGCCTTCCGGCGCCGCACCCGGACCCGGACCGACTGCACGCCGGACACCTCCATGGCCCGGTCGCGCAGTACCAGGGCGGCCGCGTCCCGCTGGAGTCCGGCCCGTACGTCGGGGCGGGGGCGCCGCATCGGCAGGACGCCGCGCAGTCCCGGGGTCGCCGCGAGGACGAGCAGCCACAGGCCGAGCAGCGCCGCGACGCCCGCGCCCACGAGCACCCAGGTGTCGTCGAGGGGCCGCTCGGCGAGTTCGCGGGCGAGGACCCTGCGCGCGTGCAGGGCGGGCCGGTCGGCGCGGACGGCGACGRCGTCGTACAGCAGGAGGCCGGCGGCGGCGAGGACCAGCAGCGCGAGGACCGCGGCGGGGATGCGGCGGGCCGACCAGAAGCGGCCGCTGCCGCCGCTCCCGGTGTCGTCGAGGGTCGGCGGGGGCGTGTAC
>NZ_VDFC01000046.1:334843-342699 GCF_008369065.1 Streptomyces apricus
GACGTGTACCGCGTCGCGGGGGCGGGCGGGGCCGGTTCGCTCATCGGAGCCTCCCCCGTGCCGTGCCGCCCGCCCACGCCGAGTGCAGCCGTTCCACCTGGACGGCGACCTCGGGCACCCTCATGCCCGCCAGCGTCTCCACCCGCCGGGCGACCTGCCGGCGCACGGCACCGCAGCGGGCGCCGATGTCGCAGGGGTAGCCGAGTTCCAGGCCGACCCGGACGCGGGCGAGGCCGTGGTGGACGACGACCCAGGCATGCGGGGGCTCAGCGCCCGGAGGCAGCGCGTCGATCGCCTCGCGTGCCGCCTGTGCGGCGATCTTCGCGACGACCCGGTCGGCGACCTGGGTGGCACCGCGCTCGCCGGGCGCGACGGTGCGGCCGGAACGGGCCCCGGGGGCTTCGGCGGCCGCGGTGGGTTCGACGGACACGCGCGTCACCGCCCGCGGTCGTCGCGGGCACCGCGGGAACGGAAGAAGTCACCGGGGTCCAGGTCGCCCTCCAGGAAGCGGCCCACGACGAAGCCGACGGCGCCCAGCGCCGCCACCAGCAGGAACGCGCCGAATCCGCCGAAGTACCCGGCGAATCCCAGCGCCATTCCGGCGATCATGCCGATCACGGCCACGCTCATGGTGCGCTCCTCAACAGGGGACGGACGGAGGGGAACAGACACGGACGGGTCTGCGGTACGGCGTCACTGGAGCCGGCTCTCCGGTTCGTCGTCCTCCTCCTCGGGCAGCTTGACGTCGCTGACCGCGATGTTGACCTCGACGACCTCAAGCCCCGTCATGCGCTCGACGGCCGCGATGACGTTCTCCCGTACGTCGCGGGCGACGTCGGCGATGGAGACCCCGTAGTCGACGACGATCTCCAGGTCGAGCGCGGTCTGCACCTCGCCGACCTCGGCCTTGACCCCGCGGGTGACGGACTTCGAGCCGCCGCCCGGCACCCGGTCGCGCACGGCGCCGAAGGTCCGTGAGATCCCGCTGCCCATGGCGTGCACGCCGAGGACGTCGCGGGCGGCGAGCCCGGCGATCTTCTCGACGACGCCGTCCGCGATGGTGGTGCGTCCCCGGGACGACGGGTCGCCGCCGCCGCGCCTGGTCGCGCCGGACTTCCTGGGCTGCTGCTGGTCCGGTTGCTCGGTCTCGGGGATTTCCGGCTTCCGCTGCGTCATGTCGCTCATCGCCACGCATCCCTTCGGTAGGCCTCTTCGCCCACATTAAGTCCGGTTGCCGGGTCGCGCGCCGGGGATGCGGCAGGGTGGGACCATGACGGCGGACCGATGGACGCAGGCGGTACGGCAGCAGCTGGGTCTCGGCAGACTGCTGCCGTTGGGCGGTGCGGGTGACGGGGCGTGGATCACCGAGGCGGCGGCCGTCTCCGTGCTGCGCCACGGGGTACGCCAGGTGCCGTACGTGCGCCTGGGCCCGGTGCGCCTGGAACTCGTCGACCCGGACCGCGCGGCCGAGCCGGCCGTGCCCCCGCCGCCGAGCGCGCTGCCGCCCGGCCCGCTGCGCGTCACCGCCGGGTTCGCCGCCTCACCGGCCGAGCCGCTGCCCGTGACGGCGTCCCGGCTGCGCGAGGCCTTCACCCGGACGGCGACGCGGACGCTGGGCCTGCGGGTCACGGAGGTGGACCTGCGGGTGACGGGCCTGCTGGAGGAGGACCCGGGTACGGCGGACAGGGACGGCGGGGACGGGGACGGAGCCGGCGGTCACCCGCACGCAGCGGAACCCCGGCCGGACGGCCTCGGACCGGCCGACCTCCGGCTGGACGGCGAGGAGGCCCGGGTGGCCGCCGCCGTACGCTCCGTCCCCGGTGTCACCCGTTTGGACGCGGTCCACCTCACGCACCCCGAGGGCGCCTCCGGTGCCCCGGCGCTCCCCCGCCGCCACGTCCGTGTMGAGATCGGGGCGACGACGGCCGTCCGCACCCTGGACCTGGCGGAGGCCGTCCGCAAGAACGTCACGGCGGCCCTCCCCGACCACCCGTCGGCAGCGGTCCTGGTGACGGCCCTGACGCCCCTCTAGAGGGCGGGGGTGCAGGGGTGCGGGACCGCGGCCTGTGCGGGCCGAAGGCCCGCAGGGCTCAGAAGGCTCAGAGGGCTCAGTCGGAGAGTCCCGCCAGGTCCCGCAGCCGCCGCCCCTGGGCCGCCCGCTCGGCGACCCGCTGCTCCTCGTACGTACGCTCCACCGCACCCTGCAGCAGCGCCTTGGTCTCGATCAGGGCGTCCCTCGGCGCGGCGACCAGCGCCGCCGCCAGCTCCGCCACCGAGTCGTCGAGCCGTCCGGCGGGCACGGCGAGGTTGGCGAGCCCGCTGCGCTGCGCCTCCTCCGCGCCCACGAACCGTCCCGTCGCGCAGATCTCCAGCGCCCGGGCGTACCCGACGAGTCCGACCAGCGGATGCGTACCCGTGAGGTCGGGCACCAGGCCGAGGCCGGTCTCGCGCATGGCGAACTGCACGTCGTCGGCGACGACGCGCAGGTCACAGGCGAGGGCGAGCTGGAAGCCGGCTCCGATGGCATGCCCCTGCACCGCGGCGACGGACACGATGTCGCTGCGCCGCCACCAGGTGAATCCGTCCTGGTACTCGGCGATGGCCGCGTCGAGTTCGGCGTCGGAACCGCGCGCGAGGTCGATGAACGACGGCTCGCCGTCGAACCCCTCGGGCGTGAACGCCTGCCGGTCGAGCCCCGCCGAGAAGGACTTGCCCTCGGCGCGCAGCACGACGACACGGACGGTGCCCGGCAGCAGCCGCCCCGCCTCGGCCAGCGCCCGCCACAGAGCGGGGCTCTGCGCGTTGCGCTTGGCCGGATTGGTGAGCGTCACCGTGGCGATCGCGTCGTCCACGGCGAGCCGTACGCCGTCCTTGTCGAGCAGCGGGTCGAACGAAGCCATGGGGCGCCTCCGATGGGTGCGGTCGAGGAGGGCGCCGTAGGAGCACACCCTCTAAGTGACTGCACAGTAACCACCCGGACGGTCAAGGGACCGACCGGGTGGCCACCATCGAGAACGAGTAGCCGCCCGGCGTCAGCTCGACGCGGACTTCTTTCCGCGCGTCGCGCCGCCACGCCCACGCAGCGTGACACCCGACTCGCTGAGCATCCGGTGCACGAAGCCATACGAGCGGCCGGTCTCCTCGGCCAGCGCTCGGATGCTCGCACCGGAGTCGTACTTCTTCTTCAGGTCTGCCGCGAGCTTGTCGCGCGCGGCGCCGGTTACCCGGCTGCCCTTCTTCAGAGTCTCGGCCACCCGTGCCTCCTCAGCGGAAGTGCGCTCTGGACTTCTCATGATCACCCCTCAAGAGCGTCCTGGCCACCCATTCGGCAAGGTCGATGGGACGAGCTTGCGCGGCGCACGCCCGTCACCACGAGCGGAATCTCGTATTCCATCCGCTCACTGTCCGTGCACCCGGTCCGGTTCGCGGACGAAGGGCCAGGTCAGCGACGCGCGACGGCCGGGCCCCCGGGGACGGAGGGTCCGGCCGCAAAATCGGTGTATGACACACCTCGGTACGAGGAGATCTCACACAGATGGGGGATCACCGATCGGCCGAATGATCCATACGAAGTGGATCAGTCAATCGATCAACCATTTCGGTCCGCTCGCCGGGTCGTCCGCCGGCCCGTCCGCCGGCCCGTCCACCGGGCCGGCCGCTCAGGCGAGGGCCACGAGGTCCTGGTAGTCGGCGCCCCACAGGTCCTCGACACCGTCGGGCAGCAGGATGATCCGCTCGGGCTGGAGCGCCTCGACGGCCCCCTCGTCGTGCGTGACGAGGACGACCGCGCCCTTGTAGGTGCGCAGCGCGCCGAGGATCTCCTCGCGGCTGGCCGGGTCGAGGTTGTTCGTCGGCTCGTCCAGCAGCAGGACGTTCGCGGACGAGACCACGAGGGTGGCGAGCGCGAGGCGGGTCTTCTCGCCGCCGGACAGGACGCCGGCCGGCTTGTCGACGTCGTCGCCGGAGAACAGGAACGAGCCGAGCGTCTTGCGCACGTCCACGAGGTCGAGGTCGGGGGCGGCGGAGCGCATGTTCTCCAGGACCGTGCGCTCGGGGTCGAGGGTCTCGTGCTCCTGCGCGTAGTAGCCGAGCTTGAGGCCGTGGCCCTCGACGACCTGCCCGGTGTCGGGCTTCTCGGCGCCGCCGAGCAGGCGCAGCAGGGTCGTCTTGCCGGCGCCGTTCAGGCCGAGGATGACGACGCGGGAGCCCTTGTCGATGGCCAGGTCGACGTCGGTGAAGATCTCCAGGGAGCCGTAGGACTTGGACAGGCCCTCGGCCATCAGCGGGGTCTTGCCGCACGGGGAGGGGTCGGGGAAGCGCAGCTTGGCGACCTTGTCCGACTTGCGCTCGGCCTCCAGGCCCGCCAGGAGCTTGTCCGCGCGCTTGGCCATGTTCTGGGCGGCGACGGTCTTGGTGGCCTTGGCGCGCATCTTGTCGGCCTGCGAGTGCAGGGCGGCGGCCTTCTTCTCGGCGTTCTGCCGCTCGCGCTTGCGGCGCTTCTCGTCGGCCTCGCGCTGCTGCTGGTACAGCTTCCAGCCCATGTTGTAGACGTCGATCTGGGCGCGGTTCGCGTCCAGGTAGAACACCTTGTTGACGACCGTCTCGACCAGGTCGACGTCGTGGGAGATCACGATGAAGCCGCCGCGGTACGTCTTCAGGTAGTCGCGCAGCCAGACGATCGAGTCGGCGTCGAGGTGGTTCGTGGGCTCGTCGAGGAGCAGGGTGTCGGCGTCCGAGAAGAGGATGCGCGCCAGCTCGATGCGGCGGCGCTGACCGCCGGAGAGCGTGTGGAGGGGCTGGCCGAGCACGCGGTCGGGGAGGTTGAGCGCGGCGGCGATGGTGGCGGCCTCGGCCTCGGCGGCGTACCCGCCCTTGGTGAGGAACTCCGTCTCCTGGCGCTCGTACTGACGCATCGCCTTCTCGCGGGTGGCGCCCGTGCCGTTCGCGATGCGCTGCTCGTTCTCGCGCATCTTGCGGATCAGGGTGTCCAGGCCGCGTGCGGACAGGATGCGGTCGCCGGCCAGCATGTCGAGGTCGCCGGTGCGCGGGTCCTGCGGGAGGTAGCCGACCTCTCCGGAGCGGGCGACGGTGCCGGCGGCGGGCACGCCCTCGCCGGCCAGGACCTTGGTGAGGGTGGTCTTGCCCGCGCCGTTGCGGCCGACCAGGCCGATGCGGTCGCCCTTGGTGATGCGGAAGGTGGCGGACTCGATGAGGACGCGGGCACCGGCGCGAAGCTCGATGCCGGAGGCGGAAATCACGGACGGACTCCTGGGCAGGGTTGACGACGGGGTGGGTGGTTGCGGGCGTTCACGCCGTCTAATGCACGAGGAGAATGGCCATGGGCCAAGTCTAACGGGGCGATGCAACCACTTTTCCTGCGTGCGGATGTCGGGGACGTGACGTCCGCCGCCCGCCCGCGGGCACCGCCGGGCCGTCGCCCGGCAGGTCACCGCGGGGCGGGTCCGGCCGGGCGGCGTTGTCAGTGGGGGGTGCCAGACTGTGGGGCAGGTCACAATCAGGCGATGTCCCGGCAGTGGGCGGGGCCGCGGGACCGGAGGGAGTGGTCGCCATGGCGGGTACGGAGAGCGGGCGCCCGGGCATCTGCCCGACGCTGCTGTACGCGGACGCGAAGTCCGCGATCAGGCAGCTGACGGAGGCGTTCGGCTTCACCGAGGCGTCGGTGTACGAGGACGAGGACGGCAGGGTGGTGCACGCCGAGCTGGTGCAGGGCAACGGAGCGGTGATGCTGGGCTCCAGGGGCACCGGGAGCCGCTTCGACGAGGCCATGAAGGGGGCTGGTCCCGCCGGGGTGTACGTCGTCGTGGACGACGTGGACGCGCACCACCAGCAGGCCGTCGACCACGGCGCGGAGATCCTGATGCCCCCGACGGACCAGGACCACGGGTCGCGGGACTACATGGCCCGGGACGTGGAGGGCAACATCTGGAGCTTCGGCACGTACGCCCCGGAGACCAGGGTCTGACCACCGCGCAGATCGGCGAGGCCGACCGCGCCCCTCAAGGGGCGCGGGGAACTGCGCGAGCGACCACGACGGCGCCGCAGACGGCCGACGGCACGTCGCCGCACCTCCGGCGCAGCGCCTAGCGCCCCCGGTGGACCTGGAAGGCCGCGCGGCGCACTGCCTTGGCGAGGGCCGGGTCGGGGTGGGCGGCGGCGAGCGCGACCAGGACCTGCACCGTGCGCGGGTGCCCGACCGCGCGCACCTCGTCGAGGAGCGCGGGGACGGTCGCCTGCACCGCGGACTCCAGGTGCCGTACGAGGAGCGGGGCCTCGCCGTGGTCGGCGACGGCCGCGGCGGTGTCCACCCACAGCCAGGTGGCCTCCTCGCGGGTGAGCACCAGGTGGGCGTCCTCGGGGTCGTGCCCGTCGTGCTCGGCGAGCCACAGCAGGGCGTACGGGCGCAGCGGCGTCTCGTCCACCACTGAGCGGACGTCCGGCTCGGCGGGGGCGCCGACCACGCGCAGCGCCTCGAAGGCCAGCCCGCGCAGCAGGGCGTCCTCGCCGCGGGCGGCGGCGAGGAGTTCGGTGACGGCGCTGCCGACGGGCCGGGCGGCGAGCCAGGCGCGGTACTCGGCGCGGGCCGCGTTGGGCCGCAGCTGGGCGCAGCCGCGGAGCATGTCCTCGGCGCCCTGCTCGATGTTCCCGGCGGGGCTCTGCGCGGCGACGCAGATCTGCTCCAGCTTGACCCAGACCGCCCAGCTGCCGAGCGGGGTGAGCGTGGCCTGGCCCTCGTCGCAGGTCAGGGCGCCGACGGCGGCGAGGGCGTGCAGCGCCCAGTCCAGCAGGGGGGCGAGCGGGGTGTCCTCGGCCGGGGCCGCCTGGCCCTCCGGGACCGCCGTGCTTGCCGCGCTCTCGACGGGATCGGGCTGCGGCCCGTAGGGGATCTCGCAGCGCTCGGTGCGCAGTTCCGTGACGCGCTGCTCCAGCAGGTCGAGGAGCTGGGGCACGGGGACGGGGCCCGCGGACAGCTGCAGGAAGGAGAGGACCTGGGGCATCGCGGAGACGACCTCGGCGACGGCGGCGGGTTCGCGTCCGTCGGGGCCGGGGTGGGCGATCGACCAGGCGTCGAAGAAGGCGACCCAGCCGCGCAGTACGGCGCTGTCGTCGCGGTCCCAGGCGCGCAGCCGCCAGCCGGGGCGCGCGGTGTCGCCGTGCACCTCGATGAGGCCGGCCAGCCGGGCGACGTCCCAGTCCGCCCGCACCTGATCCGGGGTCAGGTCCAGGTCGGCGGCGGCGCGTCGGGCGGTCGCGTCGGAGAGGGTGCCGGCGCCCTCGGGACCGCCGGCGRCGGGGCCGCTGCCGTCGGAGCCGTTGCGGGACGTGCCGTCGACGGCCGTGGGGCCGCGGTCCCGGGCGGGGCTCAGGCTGGTGTCGGCCCAGCGGGCGACCCGGGCCGCGCCGGCCAGCACGGCGCGTGCCATGCGGGCGAGTTCCGCCGGTGCCGGAGTGCCCTCTGGCGGGCGCGGCGCGGGTCGGCGGGCGGGCCTCTGGGCCATCGCTCGGGGGGCGGCCGCCAGGGTTCGCGGGCGGACGAGTCGGAGCCTGGAGTCGCGCGGGATACGGGACGTCACGGGGGCAGTCTTCCGGTTGACGGTCCGAAAACCCAAACGGAATGCCTCCTGGACCCACCCGGGCACCTGTCGGACCGGGCGGGGCAGGGGCTCCGACGGGTGCACGCCCCTTGGTACAGGGTTAAACGGAAGCTCCGGTGCCGAGCCCGGGAAAGGGCTATACCAGCGGGGTGAGGAAGCGGCGCAGGGCCTCCTCGTAGGCGGCGGGGTCCGCGTTCCACATGGCGCCGTGGGAGGCGTCGCGGACCGTGCGGAGGGTGACGA
>NZ_VDFC01000046.1:342799-365866 GCF_008369065.1 Streptomyces apricus
CCCAGGGGGCGACGGTGTCGTCGGGGCCGTGCAGGACGAGCGTCGGCACCGTCAGCCGCGCCGCCGGGTCGGCGGCGCTGCGCAGGCCCTCGGTGCCGAGTCCCGTACGGCCCTGGGCGGCGCGCACGGCCAGCGGCAGCAGCGGGCCGGGGGTGCGGCGGGCGGTGGCGAGGGCGCGCAGCGTGGTCTCCCAGTCGAGGACCGGCGAGTCCAGGACGAGCCCGGAGATCCGGTCGCGCCGCGCGGAGCGCTCGGCGGTGCGCAGCGCCATGGTGGCGCCGGTGGACCAGCCGTGCAGGACGACGCTCTTGGCGCCGTGCCGCACGGCGAAGCGGACGGCCGCGTCCAGGTCGTGCCACTCGGTCTCGCCGAGGTGGTGCAGTCCGCCCCGGGAGCGGGGCGCCCCGGTGTCCCCGCGGTAGGAGAGCGCGAGGACGGGGAGCTCCAGGCCGTTCAGGAACCGCATGACGTTCATGGGGTGTTCGCGGGTGGCGCCGAGGCCGTGCGCGGTGATCACCCAGACGTCGCGGGAGGCGGGCACGAGCCACGCGGGCAGGGACCCCAGGTCGCCCGGAATCTCCACGTCGGTGTGGTCGAGCCCCAGGGCGGTGCCCGGGTCGCCGGTGTGCACGGCGGGGGTGAGCCGGACCTTGTCGCCCGGCTCCAGCGTGCCGCGGGTGACGCGCTCCAGCCGGCGCACCACCGTGTCGGCGGTGTGCGGGGCGCCGGTCAGGAGCGGGCCGACGACGGCGTGGCCGCGATCGCCGCTCAGCCCGTACACACCGGGGCGCAGCGAGGCGAGGGAGCGGGTCAGGGCGACCCGGCCGGCCGCCGTGGCGTGCACGGTGAGGAGCGGTTCGGTGGGCAGCGGCCGGCCCGGCTCCGCCTTGAGGGCGGCGTCACTGGCCAGACGGCCCGCCGCGACGCCGGCCGCGCCGGCTACGGCCACGGTGAGGGCGGTGGTGAGGGCTGCGGTGGTCGGCTTCACGGTGCGCACGGGTCCAGTCTCCTGAGCGAGCCGTCCGTCGGCCAGCGGAAGGACGGTGCGGCGGATGCGGTCGGGTCGGTGTCAGGGCTGGCCGTACCCCTTCAACCGTTCCCCCACTTCGGCCACTTGTGCCTCGGTCAGCAGAGCGGGGGCGAGACCGGGGACGGACGAGGCGGTGAGCCATACGCGGCACATCCATTCGAGCTGGGCCGTGCGGTCGTAGGCCTGGTCGAGGGTGGCGCCGTGGGCGAGGGTCCCGTGGTTGCGCAGCAGACAGGCGGTGCGGTCGCGCAGGGCCCCGAGCATGTTCTCGGCCAACTTCTGCGTGCCGTAGGCGGCGTAGGGCGCGACGCGGACCGGTCCGCCGAGGGCGGCCGCCATGTAGTGGACGAGCGGCAGCTCGGTGACGAGGGTGGAGACGGCCGTGGCGTGCACGGCGTGGGTGTGCACGACGGCGCGGGCGCCGGTGGAGCGGTAGACGGCGAGGTGCATGGGCAGTTCGCTCGTCGGGACGAGCGACCCGAGCACGCGCCGGCCGTCGAGGGAGACCCCGCAGAGGTCCCCGGGCGTCAGCCGGTCGTAGGGGACCCCGCTCGGTGTGACCAGCACGGTGTCGTCCACGCGCACGGACACGTTGCCGGACGTGCCCACGACCAGGCCGTCGGCCACCGTCCGGCGGGCCGTCGCCACGAGGTCCTCCCACGCCCGTTCCAGCGACCGCGTCCGTGCCCGTTCGGCCCGGGGCCCGTCCGCCTCGCCCGCGTCCCGTCCGTCTCCCGCGTCCCGCCGCTGCTCAGCCATGCCGTGATCCTGTCAGCCGATCGCCGCTGCTCCGTTCGGGCGAGGTCACTGTAGGGCGGAACCCGAACGTCCGAAAGGTCATATACAAGGACAAAAACACCACCGACAGTGAATGACCGACGTGCGGCGGACTTCCGGGGGCCCTCTCGTACCCTCGGGGGGGATGTGTCGTGCACGTCGCCGTTCCGGGGGAAACATGGCTCGTGATCGCACACCGTCCCGTCAGCGCGTCCACCTCGTCGCCGCCTCCGTGGCGGCGCTGGCGCTCGGCGGCACCGCCCTCCTCGAAGTACCGGCATCGGCCGCGGCCGGGCCGAGAGGGCACGACGTCTCCTCGCACCAGAAGAACGTGAACTGGTCGGGCGCCCGGAGCAAGGGCGCCAGGTTCGTCTACGTGAAGGCGACCGAGTCGCTCACGTACCGCAATCCGTACTACAAACAGCAGTACAACGGCGCGCGCAACGCGGGCATCATCCGCGGCGCCTACCACTTCGCGCTGCCGAACCGGTCCTCGGGCACGAAGCAGGCCGCGTACTTCGTGCGCAACGGCGGCGGCTGGCGGGCGGACGGCTGGACCCTGCCGCCGGCGCTGGACATCGAGTACAACCCGTACGACAAGAAGAAGAAGTGCTACGGGCTGAGCAGGAGCGCGATGGTCGGCTGGATCAGGGCCTTCAGCAACGAGGTGCGGCGGCAGACCGGACGCCGACCCGTCATCTACACCAATCACAACTGGTGGAAGGCGTGCACGGGCAACAGCGCCGCCTTCGCCTCGAACCATGCGCTGTGGCTGGCCCGCTACAGTGCGTCCCCGGGACCGCTGCCCGCGGGCTGGAAGTTCTGGACCTTCTGGCAGTACGACAACGGCGGCAGCCTCCCGGGTGACCAGAATCTCTTCAACGGCTCCCTGTCCCAGCTGAAGCGCTTCGCGAAGGGCTGACCGGAAGAGCGGAACCCGAAATTCCGGCTCTGTTCGAGCGTATGCACGCTCCGTTCGAGGACACGCGCCGCCACTTCGACACAAGCGGAGTGGCGGCAATCCGATCGGGTCACCGCACCGCCCGACTCAGTTCATCTTCCGTTCATCCAGGTTGCCTACGTTCACCGTGCCACTGACGTCCAACAGAAGCCTGGGTAAATGGAACACATCACGCTCCTCCTCGGAATCGTGATCGTCACCGCTCTCGTGTTCGATTTCACGAACGGTTTCCACGACACTGCCAACGCGATGGCGACGACCATCTCGACCGGCGCTCTCAAGCCCAAGACGGCGGTGGCCATGTCCGCCGTGCTGAACCTCGTCGGTGCGTTCCTCTCCGTGGAGGTCGCCAAGACGATCTCCGGGGGCCTCATCAACGAGGAGGGGATCCGCACCGAAGTGATCTTCGCGGCGCTCGTCGGCGCCATTCTGTGGAATCTGCTGACCTGGCTCCTGGGTCTGCCCTCCAGCTCCTCCCACGCGCTCTTCGGCGGCCTCATCGGCGCCGCGGTGATGTCGGCGGGCTGGTCGTCGGTGAACGGCTCGACCGTCATCACCAAGGTCCTCATCCCCGCGGTCGCCGCCCCCGTGGTGGCCGGCATCGCCGCGATGCTCGCCACCCGGCTGACGTACCGCATCAGCCGGCAGGCCGGTGAGAAGGCGACCTCCAAGGGCTACCGCGCGGGCCAGATCACCTCCGCGGGCCTGGTCTCGCTCGCCCACGGCACGAACGACGCGCAGAAGACCATGGGCATCATCACCCTGGCCCTGGTCACCGGCGGGGTGCTCGCGCCCGGCGCCAACCCTCCCCTGTGGGTCATCGTCTCGGCCGGTGTCGCCATCGCGCTCGGCACCTACCTGGGCGGCTGGCGCATCATCCGCACCATGGGCAAGGGCCTCACCGACCTCGCGCCGCCGCAGGGCTTCGCCGCCCAGACCAGCGCCGCGACGGTCATCCTGGCCTCCTCGCACCTGGGCTTCTCCCTCTCCACCACCCAGTCCTGCTCCGGCGCCGTGATGGGCTCCGGGCTCGGCCGCAAGGGCGGTGTCGTCCGCTGGTCGACCGCGACCCGCATGTTCGTCGCCTGGGGCCTCACGCTCCCGGCGGCCGGTCTGGTCGGCGCGGGCGCCGAGTTCCTCACCAAGCAGGGCACGTGGGGCATCATCCTCACCGGCGCGCTGCTCATCGCCGGCTCCGCGGTCATCTGGACGCTGTCCCGCCGCCAGCCGGTCACCGTCGACAACGTCAACGACGACCACGAGCCCGCCGGCGTCGTCACCACCGCGATCGCCGCCGTCACGCCGCCGCCCGCGGGCCCCGTCGCGGGCGACGACCTGAAGACCACCATCCCGGGCCCGGACGCCGAGCCCGCCCGTCCGGCCACGGTGTAAGGAACGCACACATGAAGATCGACTGGGCAGCCCTCGGCTCCGTGTTCGGAGTCAGCCTCATCGCCACCGTCGCCCTCGTGGGTCTCTTCACCCTCGGCATCGTCGGCCTCTCCAAGCGCGAGACGGCCTCCGCGCAGGGCGACTCCGCGACCCTCGCGGTCACGGGCGCGTACGCCTGCTTCGCCGCCTGCGCGGCGGCCGTGGCGTACGGCATCTACCTGATCGTCGCCTGACACCCGCGGCACGCCCGTTCAGCGCGGCACGGCCCCGTCGACCTCCTGGTGGGCGGGGCCGTGCCGCGTCCCCGTGTGGGCCTCAGCACACTCCTCCTTCGCAGGTCAACGGCAAGTTGACGCGTGTTCTCGGGGCGTGGTGGACTGCCGGGGCCATGTACGACGGCAGGAGAGGAAGCCGGTGAGAATCCGGCGCGGTCCCGCCACTGTTACCGGGGAGTCCGTCCCCGGGAGCCAGGAACTCTCGTCGTCGGTCTCGTCGAACCAGGGCGTGGACACCCTGAGTGAGGACATATCGCCATGCGCGGCCGCGTGTTGTGGACCACTGCGCCCCCTACCAGGGTGCCGGGTACGAGAGTTCCGCCCCACGTAGCGGCGGGCTGAACCATGCGTGCCGATCGCGTCTTCGCGTACGGCGCCGCCGCCGGTCTCCTCGGTGACCTGCTGCTCGGCGATCCCCGCCGAGGGCACCCGGTCGCCGCGTTCGGCCGGGCCGCGGGCGCCGTGGAACGGGTCCTGTGGCGCGACCACCGCGGGTGGGGCGCCCTGCACACCGCCGTGTGCGCGGGCGGCGCCGTCGCCCTCGCCGTGGCCGCCGGACGCCGTGTCCGCACCTCCCCCGCCGCCTCCGTCGCGCTGACCGCCGCCGCCACCTGGGCCGTCGTCGGGGGGACCTCGCTGGGGCGCGAGGCCCGGGCCGTCGGCGGCGCGCTGGCCGCCGGGGACGTCGACGCCGCCCGGGAGCGGCTGCCGCACCTGTGCGGACGCGACCCGCAGGCGCTGGACGCCGACGGGATCGCCCGGGCCGTGGTCGAGTCGGTCGCCGAGAACACCTCCGACGCCGTCGTGGGCGCCCTGGTGTGGGGCGCGGTCGCGGGCGTGCCCGGCCTGGTCGGGTTCCGGGCCGTCAACACGCTGGACGCCATGGTCGGCCACAAGTCGCCCCGCTACCGGCGGTACGGCTGGGCCTCCGCCCGGCTCGACGACGTCGCCGGGTGGCCCGGGGCACGGCTGACGGCCGTCCTCGCGGCCGTCGCCGGCGGTGATCCGCGCGGGGCCGTCCGCGCCTGGCGTGCGGACGCCGGGAAGCATCCGAGTCCCAACGCCGGGCCCGTCGAGGCCTCCTTCGCGGGCGCGCTCGGGGTACGGCTGGGCGGGACGCTCTCCTACGCGGGACGGGTCGAGCACCGGCCCGTGCTCAACGGCTCCGGGCGGGCCGTGCGCGTCGCGGACATCGAGCGGGCCGTCCGCCTCTCCCGGCGGGTGGGCCTGCTCGCCCTGGCCGTGAGTGCCGCCGGCCGCCTGCTCGTCACCTCGCTCGCCGGGAAAGGACGTACGCCATGAAGCGCGGGCCGGGCGGAGGGCTGCTCGTCGCCGGGACCACCTCCGACGCGGGCAAGAGCGTCGTGACCGCCGGGATCTGCCGGTGGCTGGTGCGGCAGGGCGTGAAGGTGGCGCCCTTCAAGGCGCAGAACATGTCGCTGAACTCGTTCGTGACGCGGGAGGGCGCCGAGATCGGGCGCGCGCAGGCCATGCAGGCGCAGGCCGCCCGGGTGGAGCCCACCGCGCTCATGAACCCCGTGCTGCTCAAGCCGGGCAGCGACCGCAGCAGCCAGGTCGTCCTGATGGGCAGGCCGGTGGGCGAGATGAGTGCGCGCGGCTACCACGGCGGACGCCAGGAGGCGCTGCTCGGGACCGTCCTGGACTGCCTGGCCGAGTTGCGGGGCACGTATGACGCGGTGATCTGTGAGGGGGCCGGCAGTCCCGCCGAGATCAACCTGCGGCGGACGGACATCGTGAACATGGGGATCGCGCGCACCGCGCGACTGCCCGTGCTCGTCGTCGGCGACATCGACCGCGGCGGGGTCTTCGCCTCCTTCTTCGGGACGGTGGCGCTGCTCTCGCGCGAGGACCAGGAGTTCGTCGCCGGGTTCCTGGTCAACAAGTTCCGCGGGGACGTCTCCCTGCTCGAACCGGGCCTCGACATGCTGCGCGGCCTCACCGGGCGGCACACCTACGGCGTGCTGCCGTACCGGCAGGGGCTCGGCATCGACGAGGAGGACGGGATGGCGGTGTCGCTGCGCGCCCCGGTGCGCGAGTCCGAGGTGTCCGCGCCCGTCGGCGAGGACATCCTGCGGGTCGCCGTCTGCGCGGTCCCGCTGATGTCCAACTTCACCGACCTGGACGCGCTCGCCGCCGAACCGGGTGTCGTCGTGCGGTTCGTGGACCGGGCCGAGGAGCTGGCCGACGCCGACCTGGTCGTCGTGCCCGGCACCCGCGGCACGGTCCGGGCCCTGGAGTGGCTGCGGCGGCGCGGCCTCGCCGACGCCCTGCTGCGCCGGGCCGTCGAGGGGCGGCCCGTGCTGGGTATCTGCGGCGGCTTCCAGCTCCTCGGCGAGCACATCGACGACGAGGTCGAGTCGAGGGCCGGCGCCGTCGACGGGCTCGGGCTCCTGCCCGTGCGCGTGCGGTTCGCGCGGGAGAAGACCCTCGCCCGGCCCGTCGGCACGGCCCTCGGCGAACCCGTCGAGGGGTACGAGATCCACCACGGGGTCGCCGAGGTGACCGGCGGCACCCCCTTCCTGGACGGCTGCCGGGTCGGCCAGGTCTGGGGCACGCACTGGCACGGCTCCCTGGAGTCGGACGGCTTCCGGCGTGCCTTCCTGCGCGAGGTGGCCGCCGCCGCGGGGCGCCGCTTCGTACCGGCCCCCGGCACGTCGTTCGCCGGGCTGCGCGAGGCGCAGCTGGACCGGCTCGGCGATCTGATCGAGGAACACGTGGACACGGACGCGCTGTGGCGGCTCATCGAGTCCGGCGCGCCGACAGGACTGCCTTTCATCCCACCGGGAGCGCCCGCATGAGCACAGTGTTGTTGTTGTCGACCGCCGACACGGACCTGCTGGCGGCCCGTGCCTCCGGCGCCGCCTACCGGATCGGCAATCCGACCCGCGTGGACGTCACGCAGGAGCTGCCCGCGCTGGTGGCGGGCGCGGACCTCGCGGTCGTCCGGCTGCTCGGCGGCAAGCGCGCCTGGGAGGACGGGCTCGCCTTCCTCAAGGCGTCCGGCATCCCGACCGTGCTGCTCGGCGGCGAGGCCGTGCCCGACGCGGAGCTGATGGCCGAGTCGTCCGTACCCGCCGGCGTGGTCGCGGAGGCGCTGCGCTACCTCGTCGAGGGCGGCCCGGAGAACCTGGCCGAGCTGACCCGCTTCCTCTCCGACACCGTGCTGGTCACCGGCGAGGGCTTCGATGCGCCGCGGCGGATGCCGGAGTTCGGCGTCCACGGCGAGCCGGTGGCCGACCCGGACCGCCCGACCGTCGCCGTGCTCTACTACCGCGCCCACGAGCTGAGCGGCAACACCGCCTTCGTGGACACCCTCTGCGCGGCGATCGAGGCCCAGGGCGCCAACGCCCTGCCCGTGTACAGCGGTTCGCTGCGCGGCGCCGGACCCGACCTGTACGCGCTGCTCGACGGCGCGGACGCGCTGATCACCACCGTCCTCGCCTCCGGCGGCACGCACGCCTCCGAGGCGTCCGCGGGCGGCGACGAGGAGGCGTGGGACATCAGCGCCCTCCAGAGCCTCGACATCCCCTTCCTGCAGGGGCTGTGCCTGACGACGTCGAAGGCGGCCTGGGAGGCCTCCGACGCCGCCCTGTCCCCCATGGACGCGGCGATGCAGGTCGCCATCCCCGAGTTCGACGGACGGCTGATCACGGTCCCGTTCTCCTTCAAGGAGCAGGGCCCCGACGACGTGCCGGTGTACGTCGCCGACCCCGAGCGGGCCGCGCGCGTCGCCGGGATCGCCGTGCGCCACGCCCGGCTGCGCCACAAGCCGAACGCCGAGAAGAAGCTCGCGGTCGTCTTCACCGCCTACCCGACCAAGCACTCCCGGGTCGGCAACGCGGTCGGCCTGGACACCCCCGCCTCGGCGGTCCGGCTCCTGGACGCGCTGCGGGACGCCGGATACGCCGTCGAGGGCTACCCGGACAACGGCGACGAGCTGATCCACCGGCTCATCGAGGCCGGCGGCCACGACGTCGAGTGGCTCACCGAGGACCAGCTCGCCGCCGCCCCCGCCCGCGTACCGCTGGCCGACTACCGGGCCTGGTTCGACCGGCTCGACCCCGCGCTGCGCGAGGGCATGCTGGAGGCGTGGGGCGAGCCGCCGGGCTCCCTGTACGTGGACGGCGACGACATCGTGCTGGCGTCCCTGCAGTTCGGGAACGTCGTCGTGATGATCCAGCCGCCGCGCGGCTTCGGCGAGAACCCCATCGCGATCTACCACGACCCCGACATGCCGCCCTCGCACCACTACATGGCGGCCTACCGCTGGCTGGAGAACGCCACGGCACAGGGCGGCTTCGGCGCGGACGCGATCGTGCACATGGGCAAGCACGGCACGATGGAGTGGCTGCCCGGCAAGGGCCTCGGCCTCAGCGGCGGCTGCGCGCCCGACGCGGTCCTCGGCAACCTGCCGCTGGTCTACCCCTTCATCGTCAACGACCCCGGCGAGGGCACCCAGGCCAAGCGCCGCGGGCACGCCACGATCGTCGACCACCTGGTGCCGCCGATGGCCCGCGCGGACACCTACGGCGACCTCGCGAAGCTGGAGCAGCTCCTCGACGAGTACGCGCTGGTGTCCGACCTGGACCCGGCGAAGGCGCCGGCCGTGCGCGCCCAGATCTGGACGCTGGTGAAGGCCGCCGAGCTCCACCACGACCTGCACGTCGACGAGCAGCCGGACGACGGCGCGTTCGACGAGTTCGTGATGCACATCGACGGCTACCTGTGCGAGATCAAGGACGTGCAGATCCGCGACGGGCTGCACATCCTCGGCGGCGGCCCCGAGGCCGAGGCGCGGGTGAACCTCGTGCTGGCCGTGCTGCGCGCCTCGCAGGTGTGGGGCGGCGCGGCGAACGCGCTGCCGGGCCTGCGGGCCTGTCTCGCCGAGCACTTCGGCCTGGTGGAGAAGGAGCTGCTGGCCGAGCCCGGCGCGCCGCTGAAGGTGCCGGTGGAGCTGAGCGACCTGGTGGCCGGGCCCGCGCGGACGGCCGCCGACGCGGTCGACCTGCTGGAGCAGCTGTGCCGGCGGGTCGCGGAGGGCATGGAGGAGCGCGGCTGGGACGCCGCGGCCGTGCCCGCGCTCGTGCGCGAGGTGCTGGGCACCGAACTCCCCGACGCCGTCGCGGTGCTGGAGTTCGCGTGCCGGGAGGTGGTGCCGCGCCTGGCCCGCACGACGGACGAGATCGACCACATCCTGCACGCCCTGGAGGGCGGTTACATCCCCTCGGGGCCCTCGGGCTCGCCGACGCGCGGACTCGTCAACGTCCTGCCGACCGGCCGCAACTTCTACTCCGTCGACCCCAAGGCCATCCCGTCCCGGCTGAGCTGGGAGGTCGGGCAGGCGCTCGCCGACTCGCTCGTGCAGCGCTACCTCCAGGACACCGGCGCGTACCCGAAGTCCGTGGGGCTCACCGTGTGGGGCACCTCCGCCATGCGCACCCAGGGCGACGACATCGCGGAGATCCTGGCGCTGCTGGGCTGCCGGCCCGTGTGGGACGACGCCTCGCGGCGCGTCACCGGCTTCGAGGTCGTGGGCCTTGAGGAGCTGGGCCGGCCGCGCATCGACGTCACGGTCCGCATCTCCGGCTTCTTCCGCGACGCCTTCCCGCACGTGATCGGGCTGCTGGACGACGCGGTGCGGGCGGTGGCCGAGCTGGACGAGCCCGCCGACCTCAACTACGTGCGCGCGCACGCCGACGAGGACACCGCCGAGCACGGCGACCGGCGGCGCGCGACGGCCCGTATCTTCGGCTCGAAGCCCGGCGCGTACGGGGCGGGCCTGCTCCCCCTCATCGACGCGCGCAACTGGCGCTCGGACGCCGACCTCGCCGAGGTGTACGCGGTCTGGGGCGGCTACGCATACGGGCAGGGGCTCGAAGGGCGGGCCGCGCGCGGCGACATGGAGACCGCGTTCCGGCGGATCGCCGTCGCGGCGAAGAACGTCGACACCCGCGAGCACGACCTCGTCGACGCCGACGACTACTTCCAGTACCACGGCGGCATGGTCGCCATGGTGCGCCACCTGACGGGCACCAGCCCCGAGGCGTACGTCGGCGACTCGGCCGTGCCCAGCCAGATCAAGACCCGCACGCTCGGCGAGGAGACCCACCGGGTGTTCCGCGCCCGGGTGGTCAACCCGCGCTGGATGGCGGCGATGCGGCGGCACGGCTACAAGGGCGCCTTCGAGATGGCGGCCACCGTCGACTACCTCTTCGGCTACGACGCCACGGCCGGCGTCGTCGACGACTGGATGTACGAGAAGCTCAGCGCGGAGTACGTCTTCTCGCCGGAGAACCAGGAGTTCATGCGGAAGTCCAACCCCTGGGCCTTGCGCGGCATCACGGAACGGCTGTTGGAGGCGGCGGACCGCGGACTGTGGGCGGAGCCGGACCAGGAGACCCTGGACCGGCTCCGGGCAACCTACCTCGAACTTGAGGGAGATCTGGAGGGGGACGAGTGAACTCCGTCCGAACCCCCGCGTTGGCGGGGACCAAGTCATTCCACGCAGTGCCCACGGGTTCGACTTCGGATCATCCCCGCGTCAGCAGGGACTGCAGTCACAGCCTGACAGTCGGCGCAGCCGACAGCGCACAGTCTTCGCACCAGCCACTCGGAGGAGTGATTCCGGCGTGAGTACCCCGTTCCCGTTCACGGCCGTGGTCGGCCAGGACGACCTGCGGCTCGCGCTGCTGCTGAACGCGGTGTCCCCGGCCGTGGGCGGCGTGCTCGTCCGCGGCGAGAAGGGCACCGCCAAGTCCACGGCCGTGCGCGCCCTGTCGGCGCTGATGCCGCAGGTCGACGTCGTCGCGGGGTGCCGGTTCTCCTGCGCGCCGGACGCGCCCGACCCGGCGTGCCCGGACGGCCCGCACGAGGTGGGCCCGGGGGTCTCCCGGCCGGCCCGGATGGTCGAGCTGCCCGTCGGCGCCTCCGAGGACCGCCTGGTCGGCGCGCTCGACATCGAGCGGGCGCTCGCGGAGGGCGTGAAGGCCTTCGAGCCCGGCCTGCTGGCCGACGCCCACCGCGGCATCCTGTACGTGGACGAGGTCAACCTCCTCCACGACCACCTGGTCGACCTGCTGCTCGACGCGGCCGCGATGGGCGCCTCGTACGTGGAGCGCGAGGGCGTCTCCGTACGGCACGCCGCGCGGTTCCTGCTCGTCGGGACCATGAACCCCGAAGAGGGCGAGCTGCGGCCGCAGTTGCTCGACCGGTTCGGGCTGACCGTCGAGGTCGCGGCCTCGCGCGAGCCCGACCAGCGGGTGGAGGTCGTCCGGCGGCGGCTCGCGTACGACGACGACCCGGAGGGGTTCGCGGCGCGCTGGGCCGACGAGGAGTCGGCCGTACGGGCCCGGATCACGGCCGCGCGGGACCTGCTGCCCTCGGTGCGGCTCGGCGACGGCGCGCTGCGGCAGATCGCGGCGACCTGCGCGGCGTTCGAGGTGGACGGTATGCGGGCCGACATCGTGATGGCCAGGACCGCGACGGCGCTGGCCGCGTGGGCGGGGCGGACCGTGGTGCTGGCCGAGGACGTGCGACAGGCCGCGCTCCTCGCGCTGCCGCACCGGCGGCGGCGCAACCCGTTCGACGCGCCGGGCCTGGACGAGGACAAGCTCGACGAGACGCTGGAGGAGTTCGGGGGCGGGGACGACGGGGCGAGCGGCCCCGAGGGACGGGACGGTTCCGACGGTTCCGACGGCTCCGGTGACGACGAGCCCGACCCGGATCCGGACGGGCCCGGCGGTGGGCGGCCTCCGCAGGACGGGCCCGACGACGGCGGTGACGGCGGCGGTGACGGGAGCGACGCGGAGGGTTCCGGTGAGGTGCCCCCGCAGGGCGGGCCCGCCGGGCCGTCCGAGCCGTCCGAGTCCTCCGAGAACGGGCGGGCGCCGTCCCCCGGCGCCGGCGAGCAGTCCCCCGTACGGGCCGCCGAGCCCTTCCGCACGAAGGTGCTGAGCGTGCCGGGGCTGGGCGAGGGGGCCGCCGGGCGGCGCTCGCGGGCCCGGACCGAGCACGGCCGCACCACCGGGGCGCGCCGCCCGCGCGGCGCGCTCACCAAGCTGCACCTGGCCGCGACCGTGCAGGCCGCGGCCCCGCACCAGCGGGCCCGCGGGCGGTCCGGGCCCGGGCTCGTCGTCCGCCGGGACGACCTGCGGCAGGCCACCCGCGAGGGCCGCGAGGGCAACCTCGTGCTGTTCGTCGTGGACGCCTCCGGGTCGATGGCGGCCCGGCAGCGGATGAGCGCCGTGAAGGGCGCGGTGCTGTCCCTGCTCCTGGACGCCTACCAGCGGCGGGACAAGGTGGGGCTCGTGACCTTCCGCGGCTCCGCGGCCGAGGTGGCGCTGCCGCCCKCGTCGTCGGTCGACGCGGCCGCGGTGCGGCTGGAGTCGCTGCCCACCGGCGGGCGTACGCCGCTCGCGGCCGGGCTGCTGAAGGCGCACGACGTGCTGCGGGTGGAGCGGCTGCGCGATCCGGCGCGGCGCGCGCTGGTGGTGCTGGTGACGGACGGGCGGGCCACCGGCGGCCCCGAGCCGGTGGCGCTCGCCGGGCGGGCCGCCCGGCTGTTCGCCGCCGAGGGGATCGCCTCCGTGGTCGTCGACTGCGAGTCGGGGCCCGTACGGCTCGGGCTCGCGGGGCAGCTCGCGGGCGAGCTCGGCGGGACCGCGGTGACGCTCGACGAGCTGCGGGCCGACTCGATCGCCGGGCTGGTCAGGGACGTCCGGGGCAATCACCGGGGCGACAGCAGGAACGACGGCAGGAGGGCCGCGTAATGCCGCAGGGACAGCCGAGTGTCGTGCCCGAGGACGGGCTGACGACCCGTCAGCGGCGCAACCGGCCGCTCGTCGTCGTGCACACCGGGATCGGCAAGGGCAAGTCCACCGCCGCCTTCGGGCTCGCGCTGCGCGCCTGGAACCAGGGGTGGCCCATCGGGGTGTTCCAGTTCGTCAAGTCCGCGAAGTGGAAGGTCGGCGAGGAGAACGCGCTGCGCGTCCTCGGGGCCAGCGGCGAGGGCGGGTCCGTCGCCTGGCACAAGATGGGCGAGGGCTGGTCGTGGGTGCAGCGCGACGCGCAGCTCGACAACGAGGAGAAGGCCCGCGAGGGCTGGGAGCAGGTCAAGCGGGACCTCGCCGCCGAGACGTACAAGCTGTACGTGCTCGACGAGTTCGCGTACCCCATGCACTGGGGGTGGGTGGACGTCGACGAGGTGGTCGCCGTCCTGCGGGACCGGCCCGGGACCCAGCACGTCGTGATCACCGGGCGCAACGCTCCGGAGAAGCTCGTCGAAGCCGCCGACCTGGTGACCGACATGTCCAAGGTCAAGCACCCGATGGACGCCGGCCAGAAGGGGCAGAGGGGCATCGAGTGGTGATGTCCTCCGTCCCCCGGCTGGTCGTCGCCGCGCCCTCCTCGGGCAGCGGCAAGACCACCGTCGCCACCGGGCTGATGGCCGCGTTCGCCTCGCGGGGGCTCGCCGTGTCCCCGCACAAGGTGGGGCCCGACTACATCGACCCCGGGTACCACGCGCTCGCCACCGGGCGGGTGGGGCGCAACCTCGACGCGTACCTGTGCGGGGCGGAGCTGGTCGCGCCGCTGTTCGCGCACGGGGCGCGGGGGTGCGACCTCGCCGTCGTCGAGGGCGTGATGGGACTGTTCGACGGGGCCGCGGGGGAAGGGGAGCTGGCCTCCACCGCGCACGTGGCGAAGCTGCTGCGGGCGCCCGTGGTGCTGGTCGTCGACGCCTCCTCGCAGTCGCGGTCGGTGGCGGCGCTCGTGCACGGGTTCGCGTCCTGGGATCCGGAGGTGCGGATCGGCGGGGTGATCCTCAACAAGGTCGGGTCCGAGCGGCACGAGGCGTTGTTGCGGGAGGCGCTGGATCAGTCGGGGGTGGCCGTGCTGGGGGTTCTGCGGCGGGCTCCGCAGGTCGTCACGCCCTCGCGGCATCTGGGGCTGGTTCCTGTTGCCGAGCGGCGGGCTGACGCTGTCGAGGCTGTTGCGGCGATGGCTGCGCAGGTGCGGGAAGGGTGTGATCTGGAGGCGCTGCTCGCGTTGGCTCGCAGCGCCGGGGGCCTGGAGGGTGCGGCTTGGGATGCGGGTGAGGCGCTTGTTTCCTCGCCCCCGCCGCCCCTTCCCGTCCCGTCCCTGGGGGCTGCCGCCCCCAGACCCCCGCACCGGCCTGAACGGCCCCGTCCTCAAACGCCGGACGGGCTGAAAGAACAAGCCCCCGTCGTCGCCGTTGCCGGTGGGGCCGCCTTCAGTTTTTCCTATGCGGAGCAGGTCGAGTTGTTGCGGGGCGCCGGGGCGGATGTCGTGCTGTTCGATCCGTTGGAGGACGAGCAGGTGCCCGACGGGTTGGAGGCCGAGCAGTTGCCCGACGGGACGCGGGGGCTGGTGATCGGGGGCGGGTTTCCCGAGGTGTACGGGGCCGAGCTGTCCGCCAACGAGCCGTTGCGCAAGGCCGTGGCCGCGCTGGCCGGGAGCGGGGCGCCGGTCGCCGCCGAGTGCGCGGGGCTGCTCTACCTCSGCCGTGAGCTCGACTCGCTGCCGATGTGCGGGGTCCTCGACGTCTCGGCCCGGATGGACGAGCGGCTGACGCTCGGGTACCGGGACGCCGTGGCGGTGTCCGACAGCGTGCTGGCCGAGGCGGGCAGCCGGATGCGCGGGCACGAGTTCCACCGGACCGTCGTCGAGCCGGGCGCGGGGGCCGTCGCCGCCTGGGGGATGCGCACCCCGGTGCGGCGGCTCGAAGGTTTCGTACAGCAAGGTGTGCACGCGAGTTACCTGCACACGCATTGGGCGGCCGCTCCCGGCGTCGCCCGCCGGTTCGTGGAGAGGTGTGGCGCGGCATGAGCGACAACAGGCTGATCGGGGTCGGGGTCGGGCCCGGTGACCCGGAGCTCGTGACCGTCAAGGGCGTCAACCGGCTCCGGGCGGCGGCGATCGTCGTCGTGCCCGTGATGGCCGCGCCCGACGGGACGGACGGCGGTGAGCCCGGGCGCGCCGAAGCCACCGTGCTGCACTACGTGGAGCGGGAGAAGGTCGTCCGGGTCGTGTTCGCGCTCAACGAGCGCTCCGACCGGGGGCGCCGCGAGGCCGCCTGGGACGTCGCCGGCGAGCGGGTCGCCGAGCTGCTGCGCACGCACGGCAGCGTCGCCTTCGCCACCATCGGCGACCCGAACGTGTACTCGACGTTCACCTATCTCGCGCAGACCGTCCAGCGGCTGGTGCCGGGCACCCTCGTCGAGACCGTGCCCGGGATCACCGCCATGCAGGACCTCGCCGCCCGGTCCGGGGCCGTCCTGACCGAGGGGACCGAGCCGCTGACGCTGGTGCCCGTCACCGCCGGGTCCGGGGTCCTCAAGGACGCCCTGAACGGGCCCGGGACCGTCGTCGCGTACAAGTTCGGGCGGCAGGCGCAGGAGGTCGCGGCGGCGCTGCGGGAGACCGGCCGGCTCGACGACGCCGTGTGGGGGTCCGCGCTGGGCCTGCCCGAGGAGTCGATCAGCGGCGCCGCGGAACTGGACGGCGCCCCGCTGCCGTACCTCTCGACGCTCATCGCGCCCGCCCGGCGCGACGGCGGGCGCGGCGGCAAGCTGTGACCTTTGCCGGAGCCCCCTCGGGGGCGCTCTCACTCCGCGATGCCCACCACCAGCCAGATGAAGACCACTCCGGCGAGCGTGCAGAGAAGGGTGGAGCGCGCGGGGTGGTCGTGATGGGCTTCGGGGAGGATCTCGGCGGCCGCGAGGTAGAGGAGCGCGCCGCCGAAGAAGCCGAGATATCCGCCGAGCAGGTGTTCGGGGATCGTGAACAGCAGGGTCGAGGCGGCGCCCGCCAGGGGGGCCGCGGCGTCCGCGCAGAGCATCGCGACCGCCTTGCGGCGGGCGTTCCCGTACAGCGTCGTGAGCGTGTACGTGTTGAAGCCGTCCGCGAAGTCGTGGGCGATCACCGCGACCGCCACCGCGGCTCCCATGCCGCCGCCCACCTGGAAGGCCGCGCCGATCGCCACGCCGTCCATGGCGCTGTGGCCGACCATCGCGGCGGCGGCCGTCAGGCCCACCTCGGGCGTGCGGCCGTCGTGCGTGCCGCCGCCGTGCGAGGCCCGGCGCGCGGCCAGCAGGCGTTCGACCATGTGGGCGACGAGGAAACCGGCCACGAAGAGCAGCAGCGCGGCCGGTACGCCGAGGACCTCCCCGTCCGCCGCCTCCAGCGCCTCGGGCAGCAGGTCGAGGCCGACCACGCCCAGCATCAGGCCGCCGGCCAGGCCGAGTACGAGGTGGCGGCGGTCGGTGACGCGTTGCGCCGTCCAGCCGCCGGCCAGCGTCATGAGGAACGCGCCGAGCGCGACGAACACCGCCATGTGCCCTTGCTATCCGATCGACCCGCCTCCCCGCACGTCCGCCGCACTCCCGAGCCCTCGTGGCTTTCCGGAAAGGAACCGTCCCATGTCCGATGACCGCACCGGCAAGGTGACCTTCGTCGGGGCCGGTCCCGGCGCCGCAGACCTGCTGACCTTCCGTGCGGCCCGCGCGATCGCCGAGGCCGACGTCGTCATCTGGGCGGCCAGCCTGGTGCAGGCGGAGGTCCTGGAGCACGCCCGGACGGACGCGGAGGTCCTCGACTCGGCGACGATGTCGCTGGAGGACGTCGTCGCGGTGTACGAGCGGGCCGCCGCCGAGGGACTGCGGGTGGCCCGCATCCACTCGGGCGACCCCGCGCTGTGGGGCGGTACGCAGGAGCAGGTCGACCGGTGCGCGGAGATCGGCATCGCGACCGAGATCGTGCCGGGCGTCTCGTCCTTCTCGGCGGTGGCCGCGCTCGCGCWGCGCGAGCTGACCATCCCCGAGGTCGCGCAGTCCGTGATCCTCACCCGGCTCGGCGGCGGCAAGACGCCGATGCCGCCGGGCGAGGAGGTGCGGGAGTTCGCGCGGCACGGCACCACCATGGCCCTGTTCCTGTCGGCCGCCCGCAGCGGTCAGCTGGTACGGGAGCTGCTGGAGGGCGGCTACCCGACCTCCACCCCGGTCGTGGTGGCCTACCAGGCGACCTGGCCGGAGGAGCTGATCGTGCGGTGCACCATCGGCACGCTGGAGGAGACCGTCAAGGAGCACAAGCTCTGGAAGCACACGCTGTTCCTGGTCGGCCCGGCCCTGGAGGCGCGGGGCACGCGCTCGCACCTCTACCACCCGGGCCACTTCCACGGCTTCCGCAAGGCGGACCCCGAGGCGCGCAAGGCGCTGCGCACGCGGGGTGCCACCACGTGACCGGCAATGCGACCGACGGCGCGACCGGCGGCGCGATCACCGTCGTGGGTACGGGGACGGGGGCGCCCCTGCCCCCGGAGGCTGCGGCCGCGCTGGAGGGGGCGGGGCTCGTCGTGGGCGCCCGGCGCCATCTGGCCGCCGCCGCGCCTCCGGACACGGCCGAGCGCATCGTCCTGGGACCGCTGGCGCCCGCCCTGGACGCGATCGGGCGCCATCTGGAGAAGGCCGGGCCGCAGGAGGACGCCGCCGGCCCGGGGCAGGTGGTCGTGCTGGCCTCCGGGGACCCCGGGTTCTTCGGGATCGTACGGGCGCTCGCCGAGCGGTTCGGGGCCGGCCGGCTGACCGTCCACCCCGGGGTGTCGTCCGTCGCCACCGCCTTCGCGCGGGCCGGGCTGACCTGGGACGACGCGGTGGTGGTGAGCGCGCACGGACGTGATCCGCGCACCGCCGTGAACGTCTGCCGGGCGCATCCGAAGGTGGCCGTGCTGACCGGCCCCGGCTCGGGTCCGGCGGAGCTGGGCGCGGCCCTGTCGGGCTCCGGCGGCCGCGTCCTCGTGGTCGCGTCGGCGCTCGGGTCGGGCGACGCCGGGCAGCGGGAGCGGGTGGAGCGGGTCACACCCGCCGAGGCCGCCGCACGCGACTGGGGACCGGCGGTGAACGTCGTGCTGTGCCTCGACGAGTCGCGGGTCCTGTCCCCCGTGCGCACGGTCGCCGGTCCGCCGCCGGGTCCCTCCCGGTGGGCCCTGCCCGAGGACGCGTTCGCGCACCGGGACTCGATGATCACCAAGTTCGAGGTGCGGGCCCTGGCGCTGGCCCGGCTCGGACCGCGCCTCGGCGACCACGTGTGGGACGTCGGCGCGGGCTCCGGCTCGGTCGCGGTGGAGTGCGCGCGGTTCGGCGCCGCCGTGACCGCCGTGGAGAAGACCGGGGACGGCGTGGAGCGGGTCCGTGCCAACGCGGCCGCGCACGGCGTCGACGTGGCCGTCGTGCACGGGGCCGCGCCGGCCGTGCTGTCCGGCCTGGCCGACCCCGACGCCGTGTTCGTCGGCGGGGGCGGCCGGGAGCTGCCCGCCATCGTGACGGCCTGCGCGCGGCGGGCCCGGCGGTCGGTCGTCGTGGCGGTGGCCGCGCTCGACCGGGTGCCCGCCGTGCGGGCGGCGCTCGTGGCGGCCGGATTCGACTGCGAGGGCGTACTGCTGCAGTCGTCCCGCCTGGCGCCGCTGCCCGGGGACGTCACCCGGCTCGCGGCGGCCAACCCCGTGTTCCTGCTGTGGGGCGCCCGGCCCCAGCCGCCCGGCGACGTGCGCAGTGATGTCCGTAGTGATGAAGGAGTCTCCCAGTGATCGGCCTGATTTCCGCGACGGCAGCCGGAGCGGCGGGCGCCCGGCGGGTGGCCTCGGCCTGGCCCGGCCGTACCCGCGTCTACGAGGGCCCCGTGGGGGACGCCGTGCGGCGGGCGTTCGCGGAGTGCGAGCAGCTCGTGTGCTTCCTCGCCACGGGGGCCGTGGTGCGGCTCGTCGCGCCGCTGCTCGCCGACAAGGCGACCGACCCCGGGATCGTCTGCGTCGACGAGGGCGGCCGGTTCGCGGTGTCCCTGGTCGGCGGCCACGGCGGCGGGGCCAACGCACTCACCCACGAGGTCGGGGACCTGCTCGGCGCCGAGCCGGTCGTGACGACCGCCACCGACGCGGCCGGCGTACCGGGCCTCGACACGCTCGGGTTCCCGGTGGAGGGCGACGTGGCGGGGGTGTCACGGGCCCTGCTGGACGGGGGACCCGTCGCCCTGCACGCCGAGCTGGCCTGGCCGCTGCCGCCGCTCCCCGGCCTCTCCCCCACCCCGGCCGCCGAGGGCGCGTACGCGATCCGGGTGACCGACCGGGCCGTCGGGCCCGCCGCGCGCGAGGTCGTGCTGCGGCCGCCGTCGCTCGTCGTCGGCGTCGGGGCCTCCAAGGGGGCCCCGGTGGACGAGGTGCTGGGGCTCGTCGAGGACGCCCTGCGCGATGCCGGGCTCTCGGCGAAGTCCGTCGCCGAGCTGGCCACCGTCGACGCGAAGGCCGGCGAGCCCGGCATCCTCGGCGCCGCCGAACGGCTCGGGGTGCCCCTGGTGACGTACCCGGCCGCGGAACTGGCGGAGGTGGCCGTGCCGAACCCCTCGGACGCGCCGCTGGCCGCCGTCGGGACGCCCTCGGTCGCCGAGGCCGCGGCCCTCGTGCGCGGCGGCGAACTGCTGGTCCCCAAGCGGAAGTCGGCCGCGCGGCCCGCGATGGCCACCTGCGCCGTCGTACGCCGCCCCGCGCGCGGGCGGCTCGCGGTGGTCGGGCTCGGTCCCGGCGCCCGTGACCTGCTCACCCCCCGCGCCAAGGACGAGCTGCGGCGGGCCTCCGTGCTGGTGGGCCTCGACCAGTACGTCGACCAGATCCGCGACCTGCTCCGCCCCGGCACCCGCGTCCTGGAGTCGGGGCTCGGCGCCGAGGAGGAGCGGGCCCGCACGGCCGTGGCCGAGGCCCGGCGCGGACAGGCCGTCGCGCTCATCGGCAGCGGGGACGCGGGGGTGTACGCGATGGCGTCGCCCGCGCTCGCGGAGGCGTCCGACGACATCGACGTGGTCGGTGTCCCCGGGGTGACCGCCGCGCTCGCGGCCGGGGCGATCCTGGGCGCGCCGCTGGGCCACGACCACGTCTCGATCAGCCTCTCCGACCTGCACACGCCGTGGGAGGTCATCGAGCGCCGGGTGCGCGCGGCGGCCGAGGCCGACCTCGTGGTCACCTTCTACAACCCGCGCAGCCGGGGCCGGGACTGGCAGCTGCCCAAGGCGCTCGCGATCCTGGCCGGGCACCGGGAGCCGGCGACGCCGGTGGGAGTCGTGCGCAACGCCTCCCGGCCGGACGAGTCCAGCAGGATCACCACCCTCGCGGGTCTTGACCCCGCCACGGTCGACATGATGACGGTGGTGACCGTGGGCAACACGGCGACCCGTGAGATCGCCGGCCGCATGGTGACACCGCGCGGCTACCGCTGGCAGGAGGAGCCCCGGTGAGCCGTCCCGACCGCAGACACACCGTTCGCGGGACAACCGCCCCCGGGCCGCGGCGTCGCTCCACCCGGCTCGCGCACCCCGCCCCTACCGTTCCGCCCCTGAAGGAGAACCCGTGACCTGAAGGAGAACCCGTGACCACCCCCGCCCCCGCCCTGCTCATCGCCGGCCACGGCACCCGGGACGATGCCGGAGCCGAGGCGTTCCGCGACTTCGTCCGGGAACTGGGCCGCCGCAACCCCGGCCTGCCGGTGGCCGGCGGCTTCATCGAGCTCTCCCCGCCGCCGCTCGGCGACGCCGTGGCCGAGCTGGTCGGCCAGGGGGTGCGCCGGTTCGCCGCGGTCCCGCTGATGCTGGTGTCCGCCGGGCACGCCAAGGGCGACATCCCGGCGGCGTTGGCCCGCGAGAAGGAGCGGCACCCCGGCATCTCGTACACCTACGGCCGTCCGCTGGGCCCGCACCCCGCGCTGCTGACCGTGCTGGAGCGGCGGCTGGACCAGGCGCTGGGCGGTTCGGTGCGCACGCCCGAGGACCGGGCCGGGGTGACCGTGCTGCTCGTCGGGCGCGGCTCGACCGACCCGGACGCCAACGCCGAGGTCCACAAGGCGGCGCGGCTGCTGTGGGAGGGACGGGGTTACGCGGGCGTGGAGACGGCGTTCGTGTCGCTGGCCGCGCCGGACGTGCCGTCGGGCCTGGACCGCTGTGCGAAGCTCGGCGCGCGGCGGGTCGTCGTGCTGCCCTACTTCCTGTTCACCGGCATCCTCCCGGACCGGGTCCGGCAGCAGACCGAGGGCTGGGCGGCGGCGCACCCGGAGGTCGAGGTGCTCTCCGCCGACGTCATCGGACCCGAGCCCGAACTGCTCGACCTGGTGATGGAGCGCTACCGGGAGGCGATCGAGGGCGACCTGCGGATGAACTGCGACACCTGCGTCTACCGCATCGCGCTGCCGGGCTTCGAGGACAAGGTGGGGGCCGCGCAGCAGCCGCACTTCCACCCGGACGACGAGGGGCACCACCACGGTCACCACCACGGCCACGCGCACTCGCATGCGCACTGACAGCGGCGGGACCGCCCCCCGGGGCTCCGGCGGGCAGGCGCCGCCGGAGCCCCGGGGGCACGATCTGCGCCACCACGGGGACGCGGAGGTGCGGGACGACGGTTCGGCGCTGGTCGACCTCGCCGTGAACGTCCGGGCCGGCACTCCCCCCGACTGGCTGCGCGAGCACATCGCCGGGTCGCTGGGCGGGCTGGCCGCCTATCCGGACGGGCGGGCCGCGCGGGCCGCGGTCGCGGCGCGGCACGGGCTGCCGGTGGAGCGGGTGCTGCTCACGGCCGGGGCGGCCGAGGCGTTCGTGCTGCTCGCCCGTACGCCGTCGGTCCGCCGCCCGGTGGTGGTGCACCCGCAGTTCACCGAGCCGGAGGCGGCGCTGCGGGACGCGGGGCACCGGGTGGAGCAGGTGCTGCTCCGGCCCGAGGAGGGGTTCCGCCTGGACCCGTCGGCGGTTCCGGAGGACGCGGACCTGGTCGTGATCGGCAACCCCACCAATCCCACGTCGGTCCTCCATCCGGCCGGCCTGATCACCGCGCTGGCCCGCCCCGGGCGCACGCTGGTGGTCGACGAGGCGTTCATGGACGCGGTGCCGGGCGAACGGGAGGCCCTCGCCGGGCGCACCGACGTGCCGGGACTCGTGGTGCTGCGCAGCCTCACGAAGACGTGGGGGCTGGCGGGGCTGCGGATCGGGTACGTGCTGGCGGCGCCCGGGACGATCGCCGAACTGGAGCGGGGGCAGCCGCTGTGGCCGGTGTCCACGCCGGCGCTGGTCGCCGCGGAGGCGTGCATGGGCCCGCGGGCCCTGGCCGAGCAGGCGCGGGCCGCGGAGCGGGTGGCCGCGGACCGGGCCCATCTGGTGGCCGGGCTGGCGGAGTTCGCGTCCGACGGGGTGCGGGTCGCCGGGCCCGCCGAGGGGCCGTTCGTCCTGGTCGGCCTGCCCGGGGCGGCGGCCGTGCGTGCCCGGTTGCGGGGGCTGGGTTTCGCGGTGCGGCGCGGTGACACGTTTCCGGGGCTGGACGACACCTGGCTGCGGCTCGCGGTCCGCGACCGCGCGACGGTCAACCGCTTCCTCCAGGCCCTGGACCAGTCCTTGACCCTGACGGGCGGCTGACCCCTCCGGGGTCCTGGCGGACTACGGCTGCGGGCCGGTGGGGGTTGCTCGCGCAGTTCCCCGCGCCCCTTAAAAGCAGGGGCTACCGCCCCCGATGAAAGACCGGGGCGCAGCCCCGTCTTTCAGGGGCGCGGGGAACTGCGCGAGCAACCCCCACC
>NZ_VDFC01000046.1:365966-371677 GCF_008369065.1 Streptomyces apricus
CCTCGGGCGCCGGCCCAGCCGGGTCGGCGGGCGCCGCAGCCGCGACCACCGGCGCGGAACACGTCGCCTCCGCCAAGGTCACCGTCCCCTCCACCCGCGCCACCCCCAGCTTCAGCGGATCGACCGAGACCTTCAGCGACAGCGCCGTCGCCGCGGCCGTCCGGGACGTCGTCCGCGTCTCCGACAGGCTCAGGCGGACCTCCCCGACCCCGGGCACCTTCACCTCCGTCACCCCGCCGGAGGTCACCGTGGTCCGCTTGCCGAGCACGGTGACCGCGCCCAGCGGATTCGCCGACGCGACCGGCTTCTCCCCCGCCGCGCAGACCGCCTTCGCGGTGACCTGCTCGACCTCGACGAGGGACAGCAGGGGCAGCCCCGGGAGGTGCACCTTGGCGTGGGCGAGGTGCACGGACCCCACGGCCCGCTCCGCCGAGACGTCCGCGCTCGCCTTCGCGACCTGCGCGCCGAGCACGGTGAACGGCCGGCCGTCCTGCACCCCGTCCAGCTTCGCGGTGAGCGTGGTCCTCTCGGCGCTCCGCGGCGCCTGCACCTCGTTGAGCGAGACCGTGAGCGGGACGTCCACGGCCTTGCCGAGCAGGGAGACGTCGAGCCCGGTGCGCAGCACCACGGCGCCGGCGCGCCCGTGGTCGCCGGTGGCATGGGCCGGGCCCGCCCCGGCCAGGGCCGCGGGCCCCGCGGTCAGTGCGACGGCGGCCAGGACGGCGGCCGTCCTACGGGCGGGCATACGTGCGGGCATGCGGAAAGCGTTGCTGTTCAAGGTGGTGGGACCCTCACATGAGACAGAACCGGGGACAGGACCGAAGATCCGACGCCGCCGGCCGCTCCGCGCACGGGGACTGTGACGAACGGCCGGCGGCGTCGATGCGGGAATCCTCACCCACGGAGAGTGAACAGTCAGCAAGCTGACGTCAGTTCACCCGTACGTGGACTTTCCGCGCATTCCTTCGAATCACCAGGCACGTACGTTCCTCGCGACCACCCTGATGACTGAACCGGCCGGAAAACGCCGGTCGGCCCGCCGGGAGCGCGGTCACTCTGCGTCAGTGCACCCGACCGTTCAGGACCACCCGGTCCGGGGCCGCGAGGACCCGGACGTCCGCCCGCGGATCCTGCCCGTACACGACGAGGTCGGCCGGCGCGCCCTCCTCCAGACCGGGCCGCCCCAGCCAGGCGCGGGCGCCCCAGGTGGTGGCCGAGAGGGCCTCCACCGGCGGGAGGCCGGCGGTGACCAGCTCGGCGACCTCCGCCGCCACCAGGCCGTGCGGGAGCGTGCCGCCCGCGTCGGTGCCGACGAACACCGGGATGCCGGCGTCGTACGCGGCGCGCACGGTGTCGTACCGCCGCTCGTGCAGCCGCCGCATGTGCGCGGACCAGCGGGGGAACTTGTCGTCGCCGCCGGCCGCGAGCCGCGGGAAGGTCGCGATGTTGACGAGGGTCGGCACGATCGCGACGCCGCGTTCGGCGAAGAGCGGGATGGTGTCCTCGGTCAGTCCGGTGGCGTGCTCGACGCAGTCGATGCCGGCCTCCACGAGGTCCCGCAGCGAGTCCTCGGCGAAGCAGTGCGCGGTGACGCGAGCGCCGAGCCGGTGCGCCTCGGCGATCGCCGCCTCGACCGCCTCGCGCGGCCAGCAGGCGGCCAGGTCGCCCGTCGCCCGGTCGATCCAGTCGCCCACCAGCTTGACCCAGCCGTCGCCGCGGCGGGCCTCCCGGGCCACGTACGCGACGAGGTCCGCCGGCTCGATCTCGTGGGCGAAGCCGCGGATGTAGCGGCGGGTGCGGGCGATGTGGCGGCCCGCCCGGATGATCTTCGGGAGGTCTTCTCGGTCGTCGACCCAGCGGGTGTCCGCGGGCGAGCCCGCGTCGCGGAGCAGCAGGGTGCCGGTCTCGCGGTCGGCCAGGGCCTGCTTCTCCGACTCCTCGTCGGGGACCGCGCCGTGCGGGCCGAGGCCCACGTGGCAGTGGGCGTCGACGAGTCCGGGCAGGGCCCAGCCCTCGACCGTGCGGACGTCCCGGGCCGTGGCGGGGCGGTCGTAGGTGACCTTGCCGCCCACGACCCAGAGTTCGTCCCGGGCGTCGTCCGGGCCGACCAGTACCCGGCCCTTCACATGCAGTACCGCCGACCGATCGCTCATACGCGGCAGCCTAGTTCTTGGACCGGGTGCGTCGTCCGCGGGCCCGGTGGGGGTTGCTCGCGCAGTTCCCCGCGCCCCTGAAGGGCGCCCTTCAGGGGCGCGGGGAACTGCGCGGCCCGCCCCTACGGGGCTCCCTTGTCCTCCACCTCCGCCAGGGCCGGGTCCAGCAGGCGGGAGAGGAAGTGGCGGGTGCGGTCGTGGGTCGGGGCGCCGATGACCTGGGCCGGGGCCCCCTCCTCGACGACGACGCCGCCGTCCATGAAGACGACGCGGTCGGCCACCTCACGGGCGAAGGACATCTCGTGGGTGACGACCATCATGGTCATCCCCTCGTCCGCGAGCATGCGCATCACGGCGAGGACGTCCCCGACCAGTTCCGGGTCGAGCGCCGAAGTGGGCTCGTCGAAGAGCATCACCTCGGGACCCATGGCGAGCGCCCGGGCGATGGCGACGCGCTGCTGCTGCCCGCCGGAGAGCGAGCCGGGGTAGGCCGCCGCCTTCTCGGAGAGCCCGACGCGCCGCAGGTTCTCGGCGGCGACCTCCGCGGCCTCCTCCTTGCCCCGGCCCAGCACCCGGCGCTGCGGCAGCGTCAGGTTGTCGGTCACCGTCAGGTGGGGGAAGAGGTTGAACTGCTGGAAGACCATGCCGATCCGGCGGCGTACGGCATCGATGTCGACGTCCGGGTCGGTGACCTCGGTGCCGCCGACGAAGACCTGTCCCGCGGTCGGCTCCTCCAGGAGGTTCACGCACCGCAGCAGCGTCGACTTGCCGGAGCCGGAGGGGCCGATGACGCAGACCACCTCGCCGGCGCCGATCTCCAGGTCGATGCCGCGCAGCACCTGGTTGTCGCCGAACGCCTTGTGCAGGCCGCTGACCCGGATCTCCGGTACGGCCCCGGTGTTCTCGTTGCTCACTTGGTGGCCTCCCCGGCCTTCGCCTCAAGGCGGCGTACGACGAACCCGAGCGGGATCGTGACCAGCAGGTAGCACAGGCCCGCCACCAGGATCGGCGTGGAGTTGGCGGTCTCGCTGGCCAGGTCGCGGCCGAACTTGGACAGTTCGCGCTCCTCCAGGGTGACCCCGAGGAACAGCACCAGCGAGGAGTCCTTGAAGAGGAGCACCAGTTCGTTGGTGAGCGGCGGGATCACGATGCGGAACGCCTGCGGGATGATGATGGAGACCATGGCCCGCGCGTGCGAGAAGCCGAGCGAGCGGGCCGCCTCCATCTGCCCCTTGGGCACGGCCTGGATGCCCGCGCGGATCGTCTCCGCCATGTACGCGGCGGCGACCAGGCCGAGGGCGAGCGCGACCTTGCCGTACGTGCCGCCGGGGATCTCCGTGCCGGGGAACGCCAGCGGCACGGCGACGCCCACGAAGATGAAGATCAGCAGGGCCGGCAGTCCGCGGAAGATCTCGATGTAGATACCGGCCAGCCAGCGGTACGGGCCGACCGACGAGAGCCGCATCAGGGCGACGACCACGCCGAGGACGAGGCCGAAGACGAAGCCGGACACCGTGTAGAGGACGGTGTTCTTCAGCGCCAGCGTGATGATGTCCGGGAACATCCGCTCGGCCAGATCGACCTGCGCGAACTGGTTCTGCAGCTGTTCCCAGTCGGCCGTGACCGCGAAGGCGACCAGCGCGGCGACGAACACCGCGTACTGGACGCCGCGCGACACGGCCCGCTTCTGGCGCCTGCTCAGGCCCTTGCGGCGGGGCTGGACCCGGGTGTCGGCCTCGGTCATGAGGAGGCGGACGGGGAAGCGGAGGCGGCGCTCTCGTCGTACGGGCCGATCCACTTCTCGTACAGCTTCTTGTACGTGCCGTCCGACTTCGCGTCCGCCAGCGCCTTGTTGACGGCCTCGCGGAGCTTGGTGTTGCCCTTCTTCATGGTGAAGCCGTACTCCTCACCGGTGTTGATGTTGTCGGCGACCGTGAAGGCGTCGGCGTTGGCCTTGTCCTTGAGCCAGCCCTGGACGACCGGGTAGTCGATGACGACGGCCTTGACCTGGCCGGTGCGCAGGCCGTTGAGGAGGGCGTCCGAGGACTCGAAGGAGACCGGGTTCAGGCCCTTGCTCTTGGCGAACTCCTCACCGGTGGTCTGCGCCTGCGCGCCGACCTTCTTGCCCTTGAGGTCGGCTAGGGAGGAGATGCCGCTCTTCTTGTCGGCCAGGACGCCCTGGGTGGCCTCGAAGTACGGGTCGGAGAAGTCGACGTTCTTCTTGCGCTCGTCGGTGATCGTCATGCCGGCCGCGGCGAGGTCGCACTGGCCGGAGTTGAGGGACCCGCCGGTCTTGAAGTTCTCGAACGGCTGGTCGAGGATCTGCTGCTTCACGCCCAGGTCGTCGGCGACGAGGTCGACCAGGGCCACGTCGAAGCCCTGCACCTTGCCGTCGATCTCCGACTGGAACGGCGGGTACGGCAGGTGCGTGCAGGTGGTGAGCTGCCCGCCCTTGACGAGCTCGACCCCGTTCGCGGTGGTCTTCTCGCCCCCGTCGTCGTCCGAGGAGCAGCCGGCGACGAGCAGCAGCGCGGCCGTCGCGGTGGTGGCGGCCAGGACGCGGGTCCGGCGCGCGGGGGCGGTCTTCACGAGGGGTGACCTCCTGTGGGGAAACTGTGGCTTCTGATTATAAGGATCTGTTTGAGGTGCTCAAACCAATCCCATGGCCATGGTGGCACCCCGCCTCGGATGTCGCCGGTGGGGCGACCACCGGGGCGGCGGTTACGCTCGTTGCTGCCTACCCCGTGAGTGAAGAGAGCAACGCCGTGACCCATCCCTTCCTTGACCTCGCACCGCTGAGCGCGGAGCACTTCGCCGTGATCGAGGACCGTGTGGCGCAGCTGCTCTTCACCTCGCAGGACGTGGTGATCACGCAGGGCGAGGCACTGCTCCCCCTGGAGGGGGCCATCCGGGGCGCCGCGGGCCCCGGCACGACGGCCCTCAACGTGATCACGGGCCCGTACGGGCAGACGTTCGGCGACTGGCTGCGGGACTGCGGCGCGACCGTGCACGACCTGGCGGTGCCCTTCCACTCGGCGGTCACGGCCGCGCAGGTGCGCGAGGCCCTCGCCGCGCACCCGGAGATCGACTTCGTCTCCCTGGTGCACGCGGAGGCGGCCACCGGGAACACCAACCCGGTCGCGGAGATCGGCGAGGCCGTACGCGAGCACGGCGCGCTCTTCTACCTGGACGCGGTGGCGTCGGTCGGCGCCGAGCCGGTGCGGCCGGACGAGTGGGGCGTGGACCTGTGCGTGATCGGGGCGCAGAAGGCGATGGGCGGGCCCGCGGGGGTCTCGGCGGTGTCCGTGAGCGAGCGGGCGTGGGCGCGGATGGCGGCGAACCCGCACGCCCCGCGCCGCTCCTACCTGTCGCTGCTGGACTGGAAGGAGCGGTGGATCGACGCCGGGCGCAAGGTGCTGCTGCACGCTCCGGCGCAGCTGGAGATGCTGGCTCTGGAGGCGTGCGTGGGGCGGATCGAGGCGGAGGGGCTGGACGCGGTGATGGCCCGCCACGCCGCGGCCGCGGCGGCCACCCGGGCGGGGGTGCTCGCGCTGGGCG
>NZ_VDFC01000046.1:371777-388834 GCF_008369065.1 Streptomyces apricus
GGGGAGGGGGCCCGCACCGGGTTCGCGAACCTGGTCACGGGCGGGCTGTTCACCTGTGCGCTCTTCCTCACGCCGCTGCTGACCATCGTGCCGATGCAGGCGGCGGCGCCGGCGCTCGTCGCGGTCGGGTTCCTGATGATGACGCAGGTCAAGAACATCGACTGGGACCGGTACGAGGTCGCCGTCCCGGCGTTCCTGACGATCGCGGTGATGCCGTTCACGTACTCGATCACGAACGGCATCGGGGCCGGGTTCCTGGCCTACGTCACCATCAAGACGGTGCTGGGCCGCGCGAAGGAGATCCACTGGCTCCTGTGGGCCACGGCGGCCCTGTTCCTGCTCTACTTCGCCATCGACCCCCTGGAACAACTCCTGGGAGTCTGACCCCGGCCGGGGCGCGCGCCCCGCAAGGGGCGCGGGGAACGGCGCGAGCAACCCCCACCGGCCGGCAGCCGCTCGCGGCCGGKGCGGACCGGTGCGGGCCGGTGGAGGGCGCGCCCTCAGCCGAGCGCGGCCCGCATCATGGCGGCGGCCACCGGCGCGGCCAGCCCGTTCCCGCTCACCTCGGAGCGCGCCGCGTCGGACTGCTCCACCAGCACCGCCACCGCGACCTCCTTGTCCGAGGAGTCGGACTTCGCGTACGACGTGAACCACGCGTACGGCGTCTTGCTGTTGTTCTCGCCGTGCTGCGCCGTACCGGTCTTGCCGCCCACGGTCGCCCCGGCGATCCGCGCGTTCGTCCCCGTGCCCTCCTCGACGACCGTCTGCATCGCCGACCGCAGTTGCTCGGCCGTGGACGAGCTGACGATCTCGCGGCTCTCCGCCGCGTCGTCGTAGTCCTCCAGCACGTCGCCGTTCGCGTCGCTGATCCGCGCCACCATGTGCGGCGTGACGAGCTTCCCGCCGTTGGCGAGGGCCGCCGACACCATGGCCATCTGCAACGGCGTCGCGGTCACGTCGAACTGCCCGATGCCGGTCAGCGCCGTGGACGACCGGTCCATGTCCGACGGGTACACGCTGGTGTACGCCCGCACGGGCACGTCCTGCGAGGTGTCGTTGAAGCCGAACTTCTCGGCCATCGCCTTCACCTTGTCCTGCCCCAGGTCGACGGCCATCTTCGCGAAGACGTTGTTGCACGAGTACTGGAGCGCGACCCGGATCGAGGCGTCCGCACAGGGCGCGGACCTGCTCTCGTTCGCCAGGACGGTCGTGGTGCCCGGCAGCGTGTACGGGTTCTCGCTGTCGGTCCGCTCGTCCACCGAGGAGTACAGCCCGTCCTCCAGCGCGGCCGCCGCGACGACCAGCTTGAACGTCGACCCCGGCGGCAGCGGCTGGCGCAGCGCGCGGTTCGTCATCGGCTTGTCGGGGTCCTTCGTCAGCCCGTCCCAGACCTCGGAGTCGCTGGTGCTGATCTTCGACGGGTCGTACGACGGGGTGGACACGACGCCCAGGATCCGGCCCGTCCCCGGGTCGATCGCGACGGCCGCGCCCTTCTTGTCGCCGAGCGCCTCGTAGGCCGCCTTCTGCACGTCCGGGTCGATGGTGGTGACCACGTCACCGGGGTCGGAGCGCTTGCCGGTGACCGTGTCGAGGGGGTTCTTCAGCCGGTTGTCGGTGCCGTCGAGCAGCTGCTGGTAGATCCCTTCCAGCTGCGTGGCGCCGTACACCTGCGAACTGAAGCCCGTGACGGCCGCGTACAGACGGCCGTCGGTGTACGTGCGCTTGTACGCGAGGTCGCCGCCGGTCGTCCGGGCGGAGCCGGTGACCGCGTCCCCGCCCACGATGATGTTCCCGAGCGGGTACGCGTACTGCTCGATCGCGTTCCGCCGGTTGTCCTTGTCCTCTGCGAGCGCCCGGCCCTCGTAGAACTGCACCCACGTCGCCCTGACCAGCAGGGCGAGCACGAGCAGCAGGGTGAAGACGGAGGCGCGCCTGATCGTTTTGTTCATCCCGCCCTGAAGACGAGCGGGAGAAGACCGAAGGTTCCCTTCGCCCGCTTTTCTCATGCCCCGTTCATGAAGCACGGGCCCCGTAAGGGGCGCGGGGAACTGCGCGCTCAGCCACAGCGCACCGGCGGAGAACGACGAACCCCTGCCACTCAGGCTCGCAGGGACAGCACGACCTCGTCGATCTCGGCCCCCCGCGCGTTCGCGAACCCCCTGTCCCGCGCCGTCGCGACGAACCCGCACTTCTCCAGGACCCGCAGCGACCCCGCGTTGTCCGCCGCAGCCCGCGCGTACAGCGGCCGCTCGGGCACGGCGGCGAGCAGCGCCCGCAGCGCGGCCGTGGCGATCCCCCGCCCCCAGTACGCCCGGTCGACCCAGTACGTGACCTCGCGCTCGCCGGGCGGGCCGTACACCGCCGCGCTGCCGACGACGTCCCCGTCGACGAGGATCGTCCGGTTCACGGCGGACGACGCGAGGATCCGCTTCCAGTGGGCGTCGAAGGCGTCCCGGTCGGTGGGGTCCGCGGCTGTGAACGCGGCCATGCGCAGGGACTCGGGGTCGTTCATCTGCCGGAAGAACACCGGCAGGTCGCTGTCGTGGACCGGACGGAGCGCGACGTCGGGAACGGGTTCCACGTCAGAGCCTCCGGGTGGCGAGCGTCAGCCGGTCCCGCGCGTCGAACAGCGCGTCCTTCACCATCTGCTCGTGCGCGGGCGTCAGCCGCGCCACCGGCACCGAGCAGCTGATGGCGTCCCGCGCGGGCGTCCGGTAGGGGATCGCCACGCCGAAGCAGCGCAGCCCCAGCGTGTTCTCCTCGCGGTCCACCGCGAACCCCTGCTCCCGCACCAGGTGCAGCTCCTCGATGAGCTTCTCCCGGTCGGTGATCGTGTGCTCGGTCAGCGCGGGCAGCGTCTCGGGCAGCAGTTTGCGCACCTGCTCGTCCGTGTGGGTGGCGAGGAGCGCCTTGCCGAGGGACGTGGAGTGGGCCGGCAGCCGGCGCCCCACGCGGGTGAAGGGGCGCAGGTAGTGCTGCGACTGGCGGGTCGCGAGGTAGACGACGTTCGTGCCGTCGAGGCGGGCGAGGTGGATCGTCTCCGTGGTGTCGTCGGAGAGCCGGTCGAGGGTCGGCCGGGCCGCGGCGACGACCTCGTCGCCGTCGATGTACGACGTACCGACGAGCAGCGCCCGTACGCCGATGCCGTAGCGCGTGCCCGTCGCGTCGGTCTCGACCCAGCCGAGCTCCACGAGCGTGCGCAGTAGCATGTAGAGGCTGGACTTGGGGTAGCCGACGGCCTCCTGCACGGCGGCCAGGGAGTGCATCCCGGGGCGCCCGGCGAAGTATTCGAGCAGTTCAACCGTCCGTACCGCGGACTTGACCTGCGCCCCGCCGCCCGTCTCGCCTGCCGACATCGGCCTTGACCCCCTAGTTCGCCGGGAAATAGTCTCGACAGCATATTCACCATCAGAGACAGCGTTCAGCATATCGAACGCCCCTGGTGAGTGGCACACGTACTGCGGCATTACATCTGGAGGGACCCGCGGTGGCAGCAGCACCAGTCTGGAGTGTCGACCCCCGAACCGGGAAGCAGCGCGAGCAGGTTGCGGTGGAGGCCACGGCCCAGGAGGTGGACGAGGCCGTCCGCGCCGCGCACGCCGCCCGGGGGGCGCTCGCCGACCGCACGGTCCGGGCGGCCTTCCTGCGCACCGCGGCCGACCTGCTCGAAGGGTCCAGGGAGCACCTGGTGGAGGCGGCCGACGCGGAGACCGCGCTCGGCCCGGTCCGGCTCACCGGTGAACTCGCCCGCACCTGCTACCAGTTGCGGGCCTTCGCGGACATCGTGGACGAGGGCGAGTTCCTCGGCGTCGTGATCAACCACCCCGACGACACCGCGACGCCGCCGATCCCGGACCTGCGCCGCTACAAGGTGCCGCTGGGCGTCGTCGCCGTCTACTCGGCCTCGAACTTCCCCTTCGCCTTCTCGGTCGCCGGCGGCGACACCGCCAGCGCGCTCGCCGCGGGCTGCCCGGTCGTCGTCAAGGCCCACCCCGACCACCCCGGCCTGTCGGAGCTGGTCGCCTCCGTCCTGCGCCGGGCCGCCGCCCGGCACGACATCCCGGACGGCGTGCTGGGCCTGGTCCACGGCTTCGAGGCAGGCGTCGAGCTGGTAAAGCACCCGCTGGTCGCCGCCGCCGGATTCACCGGTTCGGTACGCGGCGGACGCGCCCTCTTCGACGCGGCGGCGGCGCGGCCCGTGCCGATCCCCTTCCACGGCGAGCTGGGCTCGCTGAACCCGGTCGTCGTCACCGAGGCCGCGGCCGCCGAGCGCGCCGAGGCGATCGGCACGGGGCTCGCGGGCTCCATGACGCTGGGCGTCGGCCAGTTCTGCGTGAAGCCCGGCCTGGTGCTGGCGCCGGCCGGCGCGGCGGGCGACCGCCTGCTGAAGTCCCTGACGGACGCGGTGAGCGACACCGACGCGGGCGTCCTGCTCGACCACCGGATGCGCGACAACTTCGTCGCCGGGGTCGCCGAGCGGACCGAACTGCCCGACGTGGACGCGCCCGTGACGCCCGGCTCGGGCGGCGAGCACACGGTGAGCCCCGGCTTCCTGACGGTCCCGGCGCGGCGGCTGGCCGCCGAGAGCGAGTACGACCTGCTCCTTGAGGAGTGCTTCGGACCGGTGACCGTGGTCGCGCGCTACGAGGACCAGACCGAGGCGAACGCGGTGCTCGCGCGGCTGCCCGGCAACCTCACCGCGACGGTCCACCTGTCCGAGGAGGAGGCCGCGGGCGAGGGGCGCGGCGCGGAGATCCTCGCCGAGCTGACGCCGCTCGCGGGGCGCGTGCTCGTGAACGGATGGCCGACCGGGGTCGCCGTGGCGCCGGCCCAGCACCACGGCGGGCCCTACCCGGCCACCACGTCGACGTCGACGTCCGTGGGCGGGACGGCGATCGAGCGGTGGCTGCGGCCGGTCGCGTACCAGGGCGCGCCGGAGGCGCTGCTGCCGCCGGAGCTGCGGGACGACAACCCGCTGGGGGTGCCTCGGCGGTACGACGGGCGTCTGGAGCGGTAGCGCTCCGCTTGTAGCTGTGGAGGGACGGGCCTGTGGTCGTGTGTCGGCCGCGGGTCCGTCGTGGTTGCTCGCGCAGTTCCCCGCGCCCCTAAAAGATTGCGCCGTTCCCCGCGCCCCTGAAGGACCGCGCCGTTCCCCGCGCCCCTAAAAGCACAAGACTGCGCCGTTCCCCGCGCCCCTAACGAGGGGCGCCCCTGACTGGGCCTGGGAGCTGACAGACTCGGGGTATGGATCTGGACATACCTGAGCTTCCCTTCTCCCTGCGTTCCTACGGGCCCGACGGGCACTGGTCCTACGAGGACGGGGTGCTGACCGGGTGGGCGGGGGCCCGGCAGGACCGGTTCGTGCCGCCCACCGACGAAGGGCTCGACCCCGCCTCCGACGCGCCGCGGCTGCTCGGGGCGCCCGAAGGGGACTTCCAGCTCATCGCGCGCGTCACGGTCGGCTTCGCCGGGGCCTTCGACGCGGGCGTCCTCTACGCGCACGTGGGCGAGCGGGCCTGGGCCAAGCTCTGCCTGGAGAACTCCCCGGACGTGCCCACCGTCTGCACGGTCGTCACCCGCGGCCACTCCGACGACGCCAACTCCTTCACCGTCGACGGCAGCTCCGTCTGGCTGCGGCTCAGCCGCACCGGCCGCGCCTTCGCCTTCCACGCCTCGAAGGACGGCGCGCGCTGGACCTTCGTGCGCCTCTTCACGCTGGCCGACGAGAAGGAGACCGGCGCCGCGCTGGTCGGCTTCATGACCCAGTCGCCGATGGGCGAGGGCTGCGTGGTCACGTACGACCACATCGCGTTCCGTCCGGAATGGCCGGCGGATCTGCGGGACGGTCGCTGAATTCCAGGCCTGCTTTCACAGGCAGGCCTGATCCGGCTTTTATCCATTGTAGTTTCCCATCAGCTTCTGCCCGATTTCCAGAATCCTAAACACTGCAGTTCTGTGAACGTTGCTCATGTAATTCAGACGGATCTCGTCGTGGTTTCGTCCTTGTGGCGCACTACACAAGCGAGTCGTTTCGTCCGGTATTTTCCTGATAAAGTAGCGGTTTCAATCAAGCCCACGCGCGGCGTGCGCCCGCGTGATAACACAAGCCGTTCGCTTGTGTAACCCTCTCCGGCGATGCAATTTTGCTTTTTGCTGGGTAAATTCAAGCGACATGACCGCCGCACAAGCAGACCTGCAAGCGGAATTCCTGGAAATGCCGGAAGGGCTTCGGATCGACCGTCCGCACATCACGGACGGGGCCGCTCTCTGGCGCATCGCCAAGGACTCCCGGACCCTCGACCTGAACTCCTCCTACAGCTACCTGCTGTGGTGCCGTGACTTCGCCGGCACCTCCGCGGTGGCGCGTACGGCCGACGGCGAACCGGTCGCCTTCGTCACCGGGTACATCCGGCCCGAGCGCCCGCACACGCTCCTGGTGTGGCAGGTGGCCGTCGACGCGGCGCAGCGCGGACGCGGTCTCGCCGCGGCCCTCCTGGACGGACTCACCCGTCGCACAGCCGAACGGCACGAGCTGACCTCGCTGGAGACCACGATCTCCCCGGGCAACACCGCGTCCGAGCGGCTGTTCACCTCGTACGCCGCCCGCCACGGCGCGGACGTCGAGCGTGAGGTCCTCTTCGACACCGGGCACTTCCCCGACGGCCCGCACGACCCCGAAGTGCTGTACCGCATCGGTCCCCTGTCGTTCTGAACACCGCCTCGCCGCCCAGCCGCCACGCCCTGAGGAGCACCGCCTTGACCATCACCCAGCCCGACCTGAGCGTCTTCGAGACCCTGGAGTCGGAGGTGCGCAGCTACTGCCGCAGCTGGCCCACCGTCTTCGACCGCGCCCAGGGCAGCCGCATGTACGACGAGGACGGCCACGCGTACCTCGACTTCTTCGCCGGCGCCGGATCACTCAACTACGGACACAACAACCCGGTACTGAAACGGGCGCTGATCGACTACCTGGAGCGCGACGGCGTCACCCACGGCCTCGACATGTCGACGACCGCGAAGCGCGGCTTCCTGGAGTCGTTCCAGAACATGATCCTGCGGCCGCGCGACCTGCCGTACAAGGTCATGTTCCCCGGCCCGACGGGGACCAACGCCGTGGAGTCCGCGCTGAAGCTGGCCCGCAAGGTCAAGGGCCGCGAGGCGATCGTCTCCTTCACCAACGCCTTCCACGGCATGTCGCTCGGCTCGCTCGCGGTGACCGGCAACGCCTTCAAGCGGGCGGGCGCCGGCATCCCGCTGGTGCACGGCACGCCGATGCCCTTCGACAACTACTTCGACGGGCAGGTGCCGGACTTCCTCTGGTTCGAGCGGCTCCTGGGGGACCAGGGCTCCGGCCTCAACAAGCCCGCCGCGGTGATCGTCGAGACGGTGCAGGGCGAGGGCGGCATCAACGTCGCCCGCGTCGAGTGGCTGCGCGCGCTGGCCGAGCTGTGCGAACGCCAGGACATGCTGCTGATCGTCGACGACATCCAGATGGGCTGCGGCCGCACGGGCGCCTTCTTCTCCTTCGAGGAGGCCGGCATCGTGCCCGACATCGTGACCGTCTCCAAGTCGATCAGCGGCTACGGACTGCCCATGTCGCTGTGCCTGTTCAAGCCCGAGCTGGACATCTGGGAGCCGGGCGAGCACAACGGCACCTTCCGCGGCAACAACCCCGCCTTCGTGACGGCCGCCGCCGCCCTGGAGACGTACTGGTCCGACGGCTCCGCCATGGAGAAGCAGACCCGCGCCCGCGGCGAGCAGGTCGAGCAGGCGCTGATCTCCGTCACCGAGGAGAACCTCGCCGACGTCAAGGAGTACCGCGGCCGCGGCCTGGTCTGGGGCATGGAGTTCCACGACAAGGAGCGGGCCGGCCGGGTGGCCCACCGGGCCTTCGAACTCGGCCTGCTGATCGAGACGTCGGGCCCGGAGAGCGAGGTCGTCAAGCTCCTCCCGGCGCTCACCGTCACCCCCGACGAACTGGACGAGGGCCTGCGCATCCTCGCCCGGGCCGTGCGCGAGACGGCCTGACCCCCGAAATCCCCTGTACACCAGCCTGAAGGAGGCTCCGTAGCACCGTGATAGTCCGTTCGTTCAAGGAGATCGAAGGCACCGACCGGCACGTGAAGTCCGCGTCGGGCACCTGGGAGAGCAAGCGCATCGTCCTCGCCAAGGAGAAGGTCGGCTTCTCCGTGCACGAGACGATCCTGTACGCGGGCACGGAGACCCCGATGTGGTACGCGAACCACATCGAGGCCGTCGTCTGCGTCGAGGGCGAGGCGGAGCTCACCGACGACGAGACCGGCGAGAAGTACACGATCACGCCGGGGACCATGTACCTCCTCGACGGACACGAGAGGCACCGGCTGCGGGTCAAGGAGGACTTCCGCTGCATCTGCGTCTTCAACCCGCCGGTGACCGGACGGGAGGACCACGACGAGAACGGCGTCTACCCCCTGCTGACCGAGCCCGAGGAGGTCTGAACGATGACGACCGTCACCGATCTGTACCCGAGCCGCGGCGCCACGGAGGTGTCCGTGCCCCGGCAGGACCCGGTCGTGTGGAGCGAGCCCGGTGCCCCGGGGCCGATCCCGGCCGACGGCCTCCGGTCGTACGAGCGGGACGGCTTCCTCACCGTCGACCGGCTCATCGAGGACGACGAGGTCGCCGAGTACCGGGCCGAGCTGGAGCGGATGGTCACCGACCCGGCGGTCCGCGCCGACGAGCGCTCGATCGTCGAGCCGGCGTCGCAGGAGATCCGCTCGGTCTTCGAGGTCCACCGCACCAGCGAGGTCTTCGCCCGGCTCGTGCGCGACGAGCGCGTGGTGGGCCGCGCCCGCCAGATCCTCGGCTCCGACGTGTACGTGCATCAGTCGCGGATCAACGTCAAGCCCGGCTTCGGCGCGAGCGGCTTCTACTGGCACTCGGACTTCGAGACCTGGCACGCCGAGGACGGCCTGCCGAACATGCGGACGGTGTCCGTCTCGATCGCGCTGACCGAGAACTACGACACCAACGGCGGCCTCATGATCATGCCGGGATCGCACCGGACGTTCCTCGGCTGCTCCGGCGCGACCCCCAAGGACAACTACAAGAAGTCGCTGCAGATGCAGGACGCGGGCACGCCCTCCGACGAGGCGCTCACCCGGTTCGCCTCCGAGCACGGCATCAAGCTCTTCACCGGCCGGGCCGGCTCGGCGACCTGGTTCGACTGCAACTGCATGCACGGTTCGGGCGACAACATCACGCCGTTCCCGCGCTCGAACGTCTTCATCGTGTTCAACAGCGTGGAGAACGCGGCCGTGGAGCCGTTCGCGGCCCCGGTGCGCCGACCGGAGTTCATCGGGGCCAGGGACTTCACCCCGGTGGGGTGAGTGCCCGTACGCGCGGGGAGCGTCCCGGTGTCCGGCCCGTACGCGCCGGGCACCGGGACGGCTCCGTCACAGCGCCGGGTAGTCCGTGTAGCCCTTCGCGTCGCCGCCGTAGAACGTCGCCGGGTCGGGTGTGTTGAACGGGCCGCCGGCCCGCAGCCGGGCGGGCAGGTCGGGGTTGGCCAGGAAGAGCGCCCCGAAGGCGACGAGGTCGGCGGTGCCGTCCTCGACGAGCGCCAGGGACTCCGGCCCGGTCGGCCCCTCGGTCGCCGGGTTCAGGACGAACGTGCCGCTGAACCGCTTGCGCAGCGCGAGCGTCAGCTCGCGGATCCCGCCCACCTCGGCGATGTGCAGGTAGGCCAGGCCCAGCGGTTCCAGCGCGTCCACCAGCGCGGTGTACGCGGGCTCCGGCTCGGGCTCGTCGATGTCGTTGAACGGGTTGCCGGGGGAGAGGCGGATCCCGGTGCGCTCGGGGCCGATCTCGGCGGCGACGGCCTTGACGGTCTCGACCGCGAAGCGGATGCGGTTCTCCACGGAGCCGCCCCACTCGTCGGTGCGGTGGTTGGAGCCGGGCGCGAGGAACTGGTGGATCAGGTAGCCGTTGGCGCCGTGCAGCTCCACACCGTCGAAGCCCGCCTCGATCGCGCCGCGCGCGGCCGACGCGAACTCCCCGACGGTGGCGCGCACCTCGTCGCCGGTGAGCTCGTGCGGGGTGACGAAGTCCAGCGGGCCCTCGTGGGTGTAGACCTGCCCCTTCGCCGCCACCGGGGACGCGCCCACGTTGACGAGCCCGTCGGGCAGCAGGCCGGGGTGCCCGATCCGGCCCGTGTGCATGAGCTGCGCGAAGATCCGGCCGCCCGCGGCGTGCACCGCGTCGGTCACCTTGCGCCAGGCCGCGATCTGCTCCGCGCTGTGCAGGCCCGGGGTGTCCGGGTAGCCCTGGCCGACCGCGGACGGCTGGACGCCCTCGGTGACGATGAGGCCCGCGGAGGCCCGCTGGGCGTAGTACTCGGCGGTCAGAGCGGTCGGCGCGCCGCCCTCGCCGGCCCGGCTGCGGGTCATCGGTGCCATGACGATGCGGTTGGCGAGCGGGGTGCCGGACAGGTCGATCGGGTCGTGGGCGGTGGTCACAAGGGCTCCTCGGAAGAAAACATTGGTCGGCCAATCATCTGAACAGGGCATCACCGTAATGCATTCCTTGGCCGACCAAATAAGTCTCCGTGGCAAGCTTGGCCGAAACGAGCACGCGCGCTGACCGGGAGCCGAGATGAGCGCCATCCACGAGGCCGGGGCCGATGCCGGGGCCGCACAGGACGACCCCGCCTGTACCGAGTCCCTGCCCTCCGCGGCCCGCGGCGGCCCCGTCAGCCACGCCATCTCCCGGGTCGCCCGGCTGCACCGCGCCGCCGCGGCCAAGCTGCTGCGCGGCGCCGGGATCTACCCCGGCCAGGAGCTCGTGATGATGCTCCTGTGGGACAGGGGCCCGCTGCGCCAGTCCGACCTGATCAAGGCCCTGGAGCTCGATCCGTCGACGGTCACCAAGATGCTCCAGCGCCTGGAGCAGGCGGGGCACGTCCGCCGCCGCCCCGACCCGCGGGACGGCCGCGCGGTCCTCGTCGAGGCGGCCGAGGGCAACCGCGGCCTGCACGACGAGGTCGCGCACGCCTGGACCGGCCTGGAGGAGCACACCCTCGCCGGGCTGAGCCCCGCCGAGCGCACCCAGCTCGCCGCGCTCCTCGCCCGCGTCGAGACGAACCTGTGCACGGGGACGGCCGACTGCGCGGTGCCCGCCCGGGACTGACTACAGCCAGGCCAGGTCCGCCGCGCGCGCCAGCACGTTCCGCACGGCGTCCTCGTCGCCCACGATGCCCCGGGGCACCGAGGCGGGCGTGTGCCGGCCGCCCMCCAGCAGGCAGAAGTCGACCGCCCGCAGCGCGAGTTCGCCCCTGACCGGCTCGTCCTCCGAGCCCAGCACCCACCGGGAGTCGTCCCCGGCGCCCGTCACGGCGAACAGCACCGGCGGGGCCGCCGGGCCCAGCGCCTGCCCGAGCATCCGGACGGCCAGCCGGACCATCCGGCCCAGGTGCGCGTCGGGCGGCGCGGGCACGCGCAGGCCGAGCGCCCGGCCGATGTCGTCGGTGTGGATCCAGGTCTCGAAGGCGCGCCCCAGGAAGTGGTCGGCGACGGGCAGCCGTACGCCCATCAACCGCGTGGCGTGCGCGGCCAGTTCGGGCTCCCGGGCCTCCGGCGTGGCCAGCAGCCCGGCGGACTGCGCGGACCAGGCGGCCACCGTCTGCGCGGGGGACCGTGTCCTCTCGTACGCGATCACGTCGGCGGTGCGGGTCTCCCACGCCTCCTGCCACCGCGTCCCCGGTGCGATCCGCGACGGCGGCACGTGCGTCCGCACCCCCAGCAGCCGCGCCAGCTCCTCGTCGGCGGCGATCAGATGGCCGACCGTGTCCCGCACGTCCCAGTCGTGCACGACGGGCGTGCCCCACGGTCCGGGCCCGTCCACCTCGCGCAGCAGCGCCGTGAGGGCGCCGACCGCGGCCGCGTACGGGGCGGCGTGCGCGGCCACCGGCGGCAGGGCGGGCCGCGCCCGCAGGGCGGCGGCGACCACCCCGTCCGCGCCGTTGCCCGGGACCGCCGGGTCCGGCGGTCCCGGTGGCCCGTCCAGCAGCCGTACCGTCTCGCGCAGCCGCTCCGCCTCCGCGGCGCAGCTCTCGCACCCGGCCAGGTGCAGCGGCACCGCCTTCTCGTCCGCGGGCTGCAGCGCGCCGAAGGCCCAGGCGGCCAGCAGCTCGGGCACGCCCTCGTGGTCGTCGCTCACCGGCGGCCTCCTTCCCCTGTCGCCATCATGCGCCCCTCTCCCAGGCGGGGTCCGTCGGGCCCGCCGAGTCCGCCAGCGAAGCGGCCAGCTTGCGCAGCGCCGACCGCAGCCGGGTCTTGGCGGTGCCCTCCGGGATGCCCAGCTCGACGGCGGCCTGCCGGTAGGTGCGGCCCGCGAAGTAGGCGAGGTGGACCACCTCCCGCTGGGGCCGGGGGAGTTCGGCGAGCGCGGAGTGCAGCAGCAGCGCGCGTTCGCGGTCGACGACCGCCTCGTCGGGCCCGGGTCCGGCGTCCGGGATGGCGTGCAGCGCCGAGTCGTCCGTACGGGTGTCCTTGCGGTGCCGGGCCTCGCTGCGCACCCAGTCGACCGCCCGCCGGTGCGCGAGCAGGGACAGCCATGTGCGCAGCGAACCGCGGTCCGGGTCGAACGCGTAGGGCCGGCTCCACAGCTGGGCGAAGACCTCCTGCGCCACGTCCTCGGCGGCCGCCGCGCTGCGCGTGACCCGCCCCGCCACACGCCGCACCAGACCGCCGTACGACGCGTACGCCTCGGCCAGCGCGCTCTCGTCGCCGTACACCAGCCTCCGGTGCAACTCCGCGTCCGGGGACGGCCGTTCGGGTGTGTGGAGAGTTGGCTCCACCGGCACCACCACCTCGTGGTGCCCTTCCTAGCGTCCCCGCGGGCCGTGCGCCAGTGGGCCGCGCCGTCAACCGGACAGGACGTCCAGCAGGCGGTCGACGTCGGCGGCCGTGTTGTACAGGTGGAAGGCGGCCCGCAGGTGCCCCGCGCGGTCGGAGACCTCGATCCCCGCCCGGCTCAGCTCCGGCTGCCGGTGGCCCAGCCCCGGCACGGAGACGATGGCCGAGCCCGGCGCGTCGACCGGCTCCCGGCCCAGCCCGGCGAGGCCGGCGCGGAAGCGGTCGGCGAGGGCGAGGTCGTGGGCCCGGATCGCGTCCGCCCCCAGCTCGTCGAGGAGTTCGAGGGAGTGGCGGGCACCGGCGTACGAGAAGAGGGCGGGGCTCTCGTCGAACCGCCGCGCGGAGCGGGCGAGTTCCTGGACCGGCCCGTAGCAGCTGTCCCAGGGGTCCTCGCCCGCGACCCAGCCCGCGAAGAGCGGGTCGAGCCCACCGAGGTCCTGCGGGACGACCAGGAAGGCCACGCCGCGCGGGCAGACGAGCCACTTGAAGGCGACGGAGGAGACGTAGTCGTACGCGTCCGCGTCGACCGGCAGCCAGCCGGCGGCCTGGGATGCGTCGATGTACGTACGGGCGCCGTGTTCGCGCGCGGCCTCGCGCAGCGCCGGCAGGTCGGCGATCCGGCCGTCCGCGGACTGCGCCGCGCTCACCGCGACGAGCGCGGTGCCGGGGCGCACCGACTCGGCGATCCGTTCCAGCGGCACCGCGCGCACCTTGAGGTCGCGGCGCATGTGGAAGGGGTTCACCGTGGACGAGAAGTCGGCCTCGGCGGTGAGGACCTCGGCGCCCGCGGGCAGCGAGGCGGCGATCAGCGCGGTGTAGGTCGCGACCGAGGCCCCGGCCGCGACCCGGTTGCCGGGGACGTGCAGGAGCCGGGCGAAGGCGGCGCGGGCCGCCTCCACGTCGGCGAACATGTCCTGCGGGCGGCCGGCCGCCACGGACTCGATGCCGGCCCGCATGGCGGCCACCGCGCGCACCGGCAGCAGGCCGGTGCTGGCGGTGTTCAGATAGGTGTTCTTCGGGGTGAACTCGGCACGGACGAGGCTCTCGAAGGTCTCCATGGCACCACTGTGGAGCCCACGGAACTCCCCGTCCATTGCGTTCTTTTACGTGGTTCCGCGTAGGAACGCTTATACGTGCAGGTCGGCGCCGGCCGGCACGGGTCAGTGCCGGTGGGGCACCGCGCAGCCGTCGGGGCCGCACGCCTCCGCGCCGTCCTGACCGGCCGGCTGGACCAGCTTCAGCGGGGAGTGGCTCGCCCACGCCTGCTCCAGGGCCTGGGTGAAGACCTCGGCGGGCTGGGCGCCGGAGACGCCGTACTTGCGGTCCAGCACGAAGAACGGCACGCCGTTCGCGCCGAGCTCGGCGGCCTCGCGCTCGTCGGCGCGGACGGCGTCGGCGTACGCCGACGGGTCGGCCAGCACCTTGCGGACCTCGTCCTCGGCCAGTCCGGCGGAGACCGCCAGCTCGACGAGGCGCTCGTCGTCGCCGAAGACGGACCGCTCCTCGGCGAAGTTCGCCCGGTAGAAGGTCTGGATCAGCTCGTCCTGGCGGCCGCGCTCCTTGGCGAGGTGCAGCAGGCGGTGCATGTCGAAGGTGTTGCCGTGGTCGCGGTCGTGGGTGCGGTAGTCCAGGCCCTCGGCGGCGGCCTGGGCGCCGAGGTTCTCCTCGCCGGCCTGCGCCTGTGCCTCGCTCATGCCGTACTTCTTGGTGAGCATCGGGATGACGGGCTGGATGTCGTCCTTGGCGCGGCCGGGGTCGAGCTCGAAGGAGCGGTGCACCACCTCGACGCCGTCGCGGTGGGGGAAGGTCTCCAGGGCCCTCTCGAAGCGGGCCTTGCCCACGTAGCACCACGGGCAGGCGATGTCGCTCCAGATCTCGACGCGCATGTTCTCCGACCTTCCCTTTTCTCACGGACCAGCTTCGCTGATACATGAACATTCAAGGTCCGACGGTTCATTCCCTGCGGGCCCGGTGGGGGCTTGTCGCGCAGTTCCCCGCGCCCCTGAAGGGGCGCGGGCCGCTCGCGGGGTCCCTCGCGCTGCGGCAGGTGAAAGACCGGGGCGCAGCCCCGTCTTTCAGGGGCGCGGGGAACTGCGCGACAAGCCCCCACCGGCCCGCAGGTGACATCGGTCCTCAGGCCGGTGGGCCGGTGACGGCTCAGGCCGTCGTCAGGGCCGCGCGCAGCGCGGTGAGGCAGCGCTCCACGACCGCCTCGTCCGCCGCCACCCCGTAATGGTTCACCCGGATCATCGACGACGCCAGCGACCCCCCGCCCGCGGCCAGCGGCAGGGACGGGTCGGAAGCGAGCGCCCGAGCCACCACACCCGCCGCATCCACCCCCGGAGGGGTCCGCAGGGTCGTGGCGACCGGCGCCGCCGCGGACGCCTCGTACACGTACGGTGGCCGACGACGCGGACGCCACCCCGCCGGCCGCCGCCGCGGCCCCGTCGATGAGCAGGACGCGGCCGAGGTTCGGCACCCTGCCCTCCTCGTCCAGCAGCCCCGCCTCCGCGCTGATGCCGACGACGGTGCCCATGGTGTCGAAGAAGTCCGACAGGATCAGCGTGAAGACCAGCAGCACGACGGTGATCACACCGACCTGACCGAACGCGCCGAACAGGCTGAAGTCGCCGAGCAGCCCGAAGTCGGGCGAGGACACCACGTCGTCGGGCACCCGGGGCGTGGTCAGTCCCCAGCTCTCGACGTCCGCGAGTTCGTCGATCAGGATCGCGACGGCCGTCATGGTCACGATGCTGATGAGGATCGCGCCCCTGACCCTGCGCGCGAGCAGCCCGACGGTGAGCAGCACCCCGAGGCAGAACACCAGGACCGGCCAGCCGGTCAGCGTGCCCGTGGCGCCCAGCTGCACCGGCACGGTGGTGCCGGCGGCGTCCGGTGTCCGGCTGACGAAGCCGGCGTCGACGAAGCCGATGAACGCGATGAACAGCCCGATGCCGACGCTGATCGCCTGCTTCAGCGGCTGCGGTATCGCGTGCATGACGGCCTCGCGCAGCCCCGTCACCACCAGGACGCAGATCAGCAGGCCCTCCAGGACGATGAGGCCCATCGCGTCGTCCCAGCTCATCAGCGGGGCGATCTGGAAGGCGACGACGGCGTTGAGGCCGAGACCGGCGGCGAGCGCGAGCGGCAGGTTGCCGCCGACGCCCATGACGATCGTCGCCACCGCGGCCACCAGCGCGGTGGCGGTGGCGAGTTGCGAGCCGTCGAGCCGCTGCCCGAACTTGTCCTCGGCGCCGCTGAGGATGAGGGGGTTCAGGACAAGGATGTAGGCCATCGTGAAGAACGTGGCGAAGCCGCCCCGCACTTCCCGGCCTAGGGTGGATCCCCGCTCCGAGATCCTGAAGAACCGGTCGACACCGTTCGACGGGGGCCGGCCGGCGCCCTGCCGGTCTTCCACCTGCTGTGTTCGGGACATGGCGGACGCTCCTCGATGCCTGCGTGCCGGGTGGGCCGGATGCTGGCTGGATTGTTCCCGCGTCGAACCTGTTTCAGGTTTTCATCGTGTTACGGAATGAGGGAGAGGTCGCCCGTGGGCCCTGTCGACGACGCCGCCGCCTCCGCGGAGTTCCATGCCTTCTTCGAGCGGCACCACGCCGAACTGGCGCGCCTGGCCCACCTGCTGACGGGTGAGCCGGACGCGGCCGACGACCTCGCGGCGGACGCCCTGCTCGCGCTGTGGCACCGCTGGGACCGGGTACGGACGGCGGACCACCCGGTGGCGTACGCGCGCGGGGTGGTCGCCAACATGGCCCGCAGCCGGATCCGCAGCGCGGTGCGCGAGCGCAGACGGATCACGCTGTTCTGGTCGCAGCGCGAGGACCGGGCGGAGAATCCCGACGTGCCCGGCATGGTCGACGTCCGGGAGGCCCTGCGCAGGCTGCCGTTCCGCAAGCGGGCGTGCGTGGTGCTGCGCCACTCCTTCGACCTCTCGGAGAAGGAGACCGCGCTGGCCCTGGGTGTCTCGGTGGGCACGGTGAAGAGCCAGACGTCCAGGGGCATGGCGGAGCTCCAGCGGCTGCTGGGGCCCCGGGAGGCGGCCCCGCGGCATGTGCACGCGGCGGCGCTGCGGGCCGGCGGGGTCGCGGGGAGGGCGCGGTGAGGGGCGTGCGCGACGACGAACTGCGCGCCGCGCTGCGGGAG
>NZ_VDFC01000046.1:388934-420806 GCF_008369065.1 Streptomyces apricus
GGTGAGGGGCGTGCGCGACGACGAACTGCGCGCCGCGCTGCGGGAGTCGGCCGGGGCGTACGAGCCCGACCGGGCGCGCATCCTGGCCCGCGTCGAGCGCGGCACGGCGGGCGGGGAGGGCGCGCCGCGTCCCTCCGCGCGGCCGGCCGCCCTCGGCTGGCTGCGGGTCGCCGGCGCCGCGGTCGCGGTCGCGGGCGTGCTCGCGGCAGGCGGGTACGCGGTCACGTCGGCGGTGGGCGGCGGGACCGGCGGCCGGACGGCGGCGGCCACGCCCGGCCCGGACCGCGCGAGCCCCCCGGCCTCCCCGGCCGGTGCCGGTGCCGGTGCCGGTGCCGGTGCCGGTGCCGAGGACGGTCCGCTGGAGGCGGACGGCTCGGTCGACCCGCACAGCGACGAGTTCTGGGCGCAGAGCAAGGTGACGGTGCGGACCGGCGGACGGCTCACCGCACTGAAGGTGGTGCTGAAGGTCTGGCAGACCGGCGGGGTCGCCTCCTCCGGTGCCTGGTGCTCCGCGCCCGGGGAGGACTTCACGACGACCGTCGTCCGGCGGGACGGCTTCCTCGTCCACACCTGGGTGCTCAGGCCGGGCCGTACGGTGCGGCCGGGCGAGTGGGTGTTCGCGGGCCAGTACGGCCACGACCGCGGCGGCCGTGACGCCGGGGACGACCGGTACGCGGTGACCGCCCGGGCCGGCGGCGAACAGCGGTCCGTGGCGGGCGGCTTCGCGCGCACCGGCTCCGGCGACGGCGGGGCCTCGTAGTCCGCCGGAGCCGGACCGGGCGCGAACGGATCGGGGCCGGACGGAACCTGCCGCCCCCGCACGGCATCTGACATGACGTACCGGTGAGAGCCGCTTCGTCCGGCTCCACGGTTCCGCCGGCCAGAGCCCCCCTCGGCCGGACGGAGGAGCGCCCCCGCCGGTGACGACCGGCGGGGGCGCTCATGCACCCGGTCCCTCTCCCCCGTCACAGGACGGAGTCGAGCCAGGCGAACACCTCGTCCTGCTGGGGCACGGTGAACACATGGCCCAGCTCCGGCCAGACGCGGGTGTGCAGCCGCTCCCCGGCGTGCCGGGCCCGCCACACGGCACGCAGCTTCTCGTACGCGACCCGGACGCCCTCCGCGGGGAACAGGGTGTCCTGTCCGCCGTGGAAGAACAGCATGGGCCGGGGTGCGGCGATGCTCGCCACGTCGGGGAAGTCGAGGTGCCGGGCCAGCCCGGGGTGCAGCATGTGATAGGCGGACTGGCCGCGCAGGATGTTGTTGCCGGGCACCATGACCTCCTTCAGCCCGGTCATCCAGCACACGCTCGCCGCGGCCGCGACGTCGTCGCCGAGGGCGGCCGTCTGCCAGGCGCGGAAGGCGCCCATGGAGAAGCCGAGGGCCGCGACCCGGCGCCGGTCCACCCGGTCGAGACCGGCCAGGAAGCGGGCGGCGCGCACGTCCTCGCGGGCCATCAGCCCGGCCAGTGACGAGCCCAGGTTGAGGAGGTTGGCGGCCAGGGCCTGCTGCTGTTCGTAGAGGAGCGGTCCGCGGTCGCCCCAGCCCAGCGCGTCCAGGGCGAGGACCGCGTACCCGCGCCGGGCCAGCTCGTCGCCGACGAACCGCCCGCCGAAGCAGCGGTCCGCCCAGGCCTGCGCGGAGGCCAGGCGCACGTCGTCGTTCCAGGGCCGGACCAGCTTCTCCTTGCCGATGTCGAACCTGGACCCGTGGTCGTGGAGGAGCAGGACGGCGGGGAACGGGCCGGTGCCGTGCGGGGTGAGCAGGAGGCCGCGGACCCGTTCGTACCGGGTCAGGGAGAGCGTCACCGACTCCCGCGTGTACCCGTCCGCCTCCTCCCGCTGCGCCTCGTCGAACGACGGGTCGTACGGGGTGCCGTCCCGCTCGGTGAGCAGGTGCTCCTCGACCTTGGAGCGGGCCGTGCGCCGCCAGGTCCTGAAGTCCCGGACCGGGGAGGTGCCCCAGGCGAGCGGGAAGCGCAGCCCGTCCCTGAGGAGGGCGTGGAAGCCGGGGAGATTGCCCTCGACGACACCCCCGCCGGCACCCGCGAGCGGTGCCGTGTGCGCCGGTGCCACGTGAGCCGTGGATGCGTGAGCCGTGGACGCGTGGGCCGTGGACGGGCCCGCCCCCGTCGCGCCGAACAGCGCCGCCGCCCCGGCGCCCGCGCCCGCCACGAAGTCCCGGCGGCCCAGCGGCGGCCGCCCGGTCCCACCGGCCCCGTCCGGCTCAGTCCCCGCGTTCATGCGGCCTCCAGTCGCCGAGGTAGGTCCTGCGGGTGTGCGAGGCGGCCTCGGCGCGCGTGAGCTGGGGCCGGTTCGCGGGGACGGTGATCTCGGCGCCGGGCCCGCCGTTGCGGTACTCGGCGAACCGCTGGTCCTGCCACGGGTGGGCCGCCGCCATGTTCGCGTACGGCTCCACCGCGTCGATCCCGGCGCCGAGGCGGGTCCCGCGCACGGTCAGCATGGGCCGCGCGGTGGTGTCGGAGCTGGGCACCCAGGGCCGGGCCAGCTTGTAGTGGGCGTCCGGTGCCGCGCTCGTGATCCGGCTCCCCGTCACCAGGTAGCCGCGCGGGTTGGCGGCGGCTGTCGAGGGCGCGAAGACGAAGCCGTACGGGGCGGTGGCGAGGTCCGTCCGGTCCAGGGTGCGGAAGTGGCAGTGCTCGAACACGGCGGTGGCCCGCCCGAACACGAAGTCCACGTCCCCCTCGACGTAGCAGTGCGAGAAGTACTGCCGGGCGAGGACGCCGACGGACGCGGTGTCGGCGTACAGCGTGTCCTGGTGGCCCAGGAAACGGCAGTGGTGGAACGCCGACCGGTCGCCCTGGACCTTGAGGGCGACGGCCTGCGTCCCGGTGGTCCCGGGGTGGTCGGCGCGCAGCCAGTCGTTGGCGAAGGTGACGTGCCGGGCGGTGAACCCGTCGGCCTGCACGGTGGTGGTGGCGGAGCCGCTGGTGCCGTGGGTGCCGCCGCCGGGCTTGGGGGTGCCGTTGGCGTTGTCGTACACGACGACGACGTCCCGCGCGTCCTCGGAGGCGCCGAGCCAGGTCATCCCCGTACGGTCGGCGCCGACGGAGACCGTCTCGCGGTACGTCCCCGGCGCGATGACCAGGGTGTGGCCGCCCTCCGCGCCTGCGGCGTCCACGGCGGCCTGGACGGTGGTGTGGTCGCCGAGGCCGCCGGGGTGGACGTACAGGGTGCGCCCGTGGAGCCGGACCGAGGGCGAACCGTACCGTCCGAAGGGGGAGCGCCCGCGGGCGCGGGCGGTCCCGCCGGCGCCGAGCGCGAGCGCCGCCCCGACGCCCGCGGCCACGAAGGACCGTCGGCCGCTGCCGGTGCCGCTACCGGTGCCGCTGCTGCCGGCCGTTGTCGGCGGGGCCACGGTCAGCAGACCTTTCCGGCGCCCGCGCGGCCGTCGACGATGCCCGGCACGGCACGCGGCGGGTCGACCTTCGTGCGCAGGGTCGGCGTCCACCCCGCCCCCGACCGGAGCGTCTCCTCGGGGATCTCCGCGTTGTGGACGGCGACGAGGTCGGTCCTGCGGCCGTTGACGTAGTTGTTCACGGCCGTGAGCGGCGCCTCGCTCCACTTCTTCAGCGTCCTGGCCGCGCTGACGCCGGCCGGCAGCGAGAAGGCGTTGTCGGAGGCGTACAGCTGCGAGGAGGCGCCGATGCCGAAGGTGTAGCCGTACGCCTGCTCCTCGGTCACCACGAAGTGGTTGTTGTACGCGTCGACCTGCCCGAAGCGCACCCGCGGCGTCCGCTCGACGACGCCCTCGAACCGGTTGTGGTGCAGCGTGACCTTCAGCTTGCCGGCGTCGGTCGCGCCGGCGCCGTCGCTGTTGCCGATCAGCATGGTCTTGTCGTGGTCCTCGACCGCGTTCCAGGACACGGTGACGTGGTCGGCGCCGCGCACGATGTCGAGCAGGCCGTCGTGCTGCTGGTAGGTCTCGCCGAAGTACGTCGGCAGGGTGCTGTCCGGGTAGCGGCCGTCGGTCAGGGTGTTGTGGTCGACCCACACGTGGGTGGAGCCGTACACCACGACCGCGTCGTACTCGGAGTTCCAGGCGCCGGTGTCGGTGTCGGTCGGGTCCCACTGCGGGAAGCAGTCCAGCGGGGCCTCGATGGTGAGGTTGCGCAGGATGACGTTGTCGACGCCCTTGATCTGCAGGCTGCCGCCCCTGATCCCGGCGCCCTTGCCGACGCCGACGATGGTGGTGTCGGCGGGGACGTCCGCCTTGATCGCCGCGTCCTGATTGGCTGCGGAGGCGGCGCGCAGTCCTTCGGGGCTGTCGGCGGGCTCCCCCGACAGATCGGTGTCCAGGCCCCAGTTCTCGGGCGAGTACTTCTCCAGGTAGGCGCCGAAGTCGTACCCCGGGGCCTGGAAGGACGCGCACCCCTCGGCGACCGGGTCGATGACGCCCTTGACCTTGATGATCCTCGGCGCGTCCCCGCCGGCCTGCAGCGCGGCCTTGAACTGGGCCCAGGTGGTGACGGTGTGGACCTGCGCGGCGCCGGCGGCGGCCCCACCGGTGGTCCCGGCGGCTTCGGCCCCCCACCCGTCCCCACGGGGAAGGGTCTCCCGCCCGAGATCACGGGCATGGGGCTGAACATGGGCATGAGCAAGCGTCCCGCTGAGCGCGAGGACAAGAGCGGTGCATCCGACGAGGGACGCCCTAGCATGAGCATGCCAAATACGCGTACGCATGGGTGCGGGTTCCTTCCGTTTTCGAGGAGCGCGGTCATTCGCTTCTAAGGGGCGCGGGGAACGGCGCAGTCTTTTGCTTTTAAGGGGCGCGGGGAACGGCGCAATCTTTCGGCGGAGCCGGGTCCTTAGGGGCGCGGGGAACTGCGCGACCGGCCACGACGGCCCCGCAGCTCCCCCACGACCTCAGGCCCCTTGAGGCCCCTCGGGCCCCCAGACCGGACCTGTGCGAACAGGCCCGGTCACCCCTTCTGCTCGTTCCACTCCGCCTGAGCCTCATTCAGCTGATCCGCCAACGTGCCCAGGAACTCCTTCTCACTGAGCGACCCGTTCAGCACCTTCTGGAAGGCCGGCTCGTTGTCGGTCTTCGAGATGGTGTTCCAGTCGGGCAGGTAGTACGGCAGCTGGACGATCGTGGTGGACCCGTCGGTCAGCGCCTGCGCGGCCAGCTTGGTCGGCTCGGCCTTCGCCACCCACGCGGCCTTCGCGGCGTCGGTGTTGGACGGCACCTGCCCCGCGGACTCGTTGAACTTGGAGTTCTGCGCCGCCGCCGTGGCGAACTCGATGAACTTCCAGGCCGCTTCCTTGTTCTTAGAGGTCTTGAAGATGCCGAGCCCATCGACGGGGTTGGACACCTGGACCCGCTTGCCACCGGGCCCGGTCGGCTGCGGGATGCCGCGGAACTTGTCGGTCCCGAGCGCCTTCACGTGGTCCTGGTAGGAGCCCAGGTTGTGGTTGAGCATGCCGATCGTGCCGGAGTCCCACTGCGCGACCATCTTGGTGAAGTCGTTGTTGAGGTCGGCCGCCGGCGTGGCCTTCTTGAAGAGGCCGGTGTACTTCTCCAGCGCCGCCACGTTCTTCGGGTCGTCGACCGTGGTCTTCTCGTTGGCGGAGTCCCAGAAGGACGTGATGCCGGACTGCCCGTACATCGCGTCCAGCGCCTGGGCGATGGAGCCCGCGCCCCCGCGGATGGTGTAGCCGAAGGCGTTGTCGTCCTTGTCGGTGAGCTTGTCGGCGGCCTCGTAGAACGCGTCCCAGGTGGTCGGCGCCTCCAGGCCGGCCGCCTCGAACAGATCGGTGCGGTAGTAGAGGACGCCGTTGTTGGCGGAGGTCGGGACCGAGTACAGCGTGCTGTCCTCGGCACCGCCGCCGCCCGCGGCCTTCAGCGACTTGACCATGTCGTCGTTGAGCTTGCCGTTCAGGGAGGACTTGCCGAGGCGGTCGTCCAGCGGCTCCAGCGCGTTCTGCGCGGCGAAGCCCGCGAGCATCGCCGCGCCGACCCCGCCGACGTCCGGCAGCCCCTCGGCCTGGATGGAGGTGTCGACCTTCGACTGGTACTCGGTGGCGGCGATCGGGACGTACTTGACGTCGATGTCCGGGTTGGCCTTCTCGAAGTCGGCGATGATCTCCTTCCAGATGTCGGTGCGGACACCGCCGTTGTTGTCCCAGAAGGTGATCTCGCCCTTGCCGCTGCCCTCGGCGCCCTTGTCGCCCGACGCACCGCTGCCGTCGTCGCCGCACGCGGTGGCGGTCAGCGCGAGCACGGCGCCCACGGCGACGGCGGTGACGGAGCGGCGCGCTCCGCTGCTTCTCCTGCGCATGCTGCTTCTCCTGCGGATGCTGCTCTTCATGATCGGCTCTCTTCTTCTGGATCGATCCGACGAGGTCGTACCGCTGTGCGGTGGCGCTGCGGTGCGGTGATGCGGTGGTGCGGTGGTGGAGGTCAGGGCCTGCGGCCGGTGATCCGGAACCGCGTGAACGTGGCCGATCCGGCGTGTCCCGCGCCGGCCGGCGCGACCCCGAAGAGGCCGAGCAGGGCGCCGACCCAGCGCCAGGGGGTGGCCGCGAAGACCTGTCCCGAGGGCTCCCAGCCGCTGCCCAGGTCGTACGAGAAGCGGCAGCGCGCCCCCGCGCCGGCCTCGATCCGCAGCCGGACGCGTCCCTCGGGGGCCATCCGCGGATGGGCGGCGTCCCGTTCGTGCTCGGCGACCGACTCGGCGAACCGGTGCACGAGGTGGACCGTCCCGTCGGCCCCCCGTTCGAGCCCGATCCAGCTGAACGCGTCGCCCAGGACGGCCAGTCCGGCCCGTGCGCCCGGCTGGTCGGCGTCGAGCCGCAGCCTGACCTCGACGGTGCAGGGGGCGCCCGGCAGCCGCTGGGTGAGCACGCTCGGCAGCCTGCGCAGGTCGTGCGCGTCCGGCGAGCGCACGCAGGCGAGGCGCAGTCCGTCGCCGGAGTGCTGGGTGGCCCAGCCCTCCTGGGGATTGGCGGTCCACTGCCACTGCCGGCCGAACCGCCCGCCGGGGAAGTCGTCGTCGGTGGCGGGCGCGGAGGGCGGCTGCCGCGGCAGGTCGGGCTTGCGGTGCACGGCCACGGGGGTGCCCGCGTCGCCGATGACCGGCCAGCCGTCGGCGCCCCAGCGCATCGGCTGCAGGTGGACGACCCTCCCGTACGCGCCCTTGTGCTGGAAGTGCGCGAACCAGTGCTCGCCGGACGGGGTGGACACCCAGCCGCCCTGGTGGGGCCCGTTGACGTCGGTGGCGCCCTGCTCCAGGACGACCCTCTCCTCGTACGGGCCGAAGAAGCCGCGCGAGCGGAGGGCGCCCTGCCAGCCGGTCTCGACGCCGCCCGCGGGGGCGAAGATCCAGAACCAGCCGTCGTGCCGGTAGAGCTTCGGTCCCTCCAGCGTGAACCAGCCGGGGATGCGGTCGCCGTCGACGATCACCTCGCCCTCGTCGAGCAGGCCGGTGGCGTCGGGCCGCATCCGGTGGCCGGTGAGCCGGTTCTTGATGCCGGAGCGGGACTTCGCCCAGCCGTGCACGAGGTACGCCTCGCCGCTCTCCTCGTCCCACAGCGGGCAGGCGTCGATGAGCCCCTTGCCCGCCTTGAGGAGGTGCGGGGCGGTCCAGGGGCCGCGTATCTCCGGGGCGCTGACCTGGTAGACACCGTGGTCGGGGTCGCCCCAGAAGATCCAGAACCGGTCGTCGTGGTGGCGCAGCGCCGGCGCCCAGACCCCGCAGTCGTGCCGCGGCACCGCGAACTCCCGCGCCGGTTCCAGGCGGTCGAGGGCGTGGCCGACCAGGGTCCAGTTGACCAGGTCGCGCGAGTGCAGCAGCGGCAGGCCGGGGGCCCGGCCGAAGCTGGAGGCGGTCAGGTAGTAGTCGTCGCCGACGCGCAGCAGGTCGGGGTCCGACCAGTCGGCGTCCAGGACCGGGTTGCGGTACGTGCCGTCGCCGAGGTCGGCGGTGAAGGCGGGTGCGTCCTGCGCGTTCACGGGCTCACCGCCTTGCGGACGAGGGCCGCCGCCTCGCTCGCGTCGAGCCGGCCGTCGGCGACGACGGTGACGACGCGGCGCACGACGGTCTCCCCGGCCGGGACCGGCAGCCGCTCCTCGTGGGCGAGCGAGGAGCCGACGCCGGGGTACTCGGTGGTGCGCACGAACCACGGATCGCGGCGGGTGCGGTCGGTGGCGCCGGCGAACACCAGCGTCCAGCCGGCGCCCGCGAGCGCCACCCAGCCGGCGGGGGACCCGTGCACCGCCTCCTCGCCCTCGCTGCCCGCGGTGAACACGGCGGGCGGTTCGGCCTCCTTGCGGGCCCGCCAGAAGAACCCCCCGTAGGCCGCGCCGGGGCGGCCGTTGGTGGCCGGGCTGCCGATCGACAGGTCCGCGGCGGTGGTGTTGGTGAGCGAGAAGGTGAAGTCCAGCGCCCAGGCGGTGTCGGTCAGTTCGGTGGCCGCGACCGTGCGCCGCTCGCGCAGCAGCTCGGTCCCGCCGGCCACCCAGCGCAGCTCCTCCACGAAGCCGTCCGGGTCGCTCAGCTGGAACGCGGAGTGCCGCTGGGCACCGTGGTTGTCCAGCTCGGTCGGGCCCCGGCCGCGTACGAAGGTGCGGCCGCCCCAGAAGTTGAACCCCTCGACGTCGGGAACGGCGACACCGACGCCGAGGTGGTGGAGGTGGTCGGCGGGGCTGAGCTCGGTGACAGCCGTGCCGGCCAGGGTGGTGACGGGGTGCAGGTAGGGACGGGGCGACAGGGCCGGCGCCAGTTCGGGCCGGGCGGTGTACCGGCCGACCGGACGGCCCGCGACGCGCAGGACCAGCGACTCGCTGCTCATCAGGTGCTCACTTCTTTCCGGGGCTCCGGGGCCGCCCAGGAGGCGCCCAGCTCGGAGTAGAGGGCGAGGGTGTCGGCGGCGGCCGCGACGAGTGCGTCGGCCCCGCGCACGACCCGCCGGTCCTCCTCGGCGTCGAGGTACCAGGCACCGGCGGGCAGCGCGACGGGGTCCGGGGCCCGCCGGATCGCCTCGACGACCCGCATGAAGGCCCCGGTCGTGTCGGGCGGGACCAGCAGCGCGGCCCGGCCCGCGAGGTGCCCGACCAGGTTCTCCAGCAGGTCGGTCCTGCCGTACGCGGTCTCCTGCGGGCCGTGCCCGGAGCGCTGGAGGAGGACGCGGTCCTGCTTGTACCAGAAGGTGATCCGGCCGCCGCTGCCGTGCACCCGGACGTACGGCTCGTCGGGCCGCTCGGCGCACAGGGTCGCGGCGACGGTGACGCGGCGCCCGCCGGTGGTGGTGACGCGGACGCAGGAGGTGTCGTCGGACTCGATCTCGTTGGCGCGCAGCAGTTCGGTCTCGATGCCGGCGACGTCCTCGGCGCGGGTGGCGCCGTCGAGGGCGAGGGCGGTGGCGACGGCGTGGGCCAGGGGGTTGGTCAGGACGCCGTCGACGACGTCGGCGCCGTCCAGCCGGCGCCGTCCGGCCCAGGGCGCGCGGCGGTAGTACGACTGCGCGCGGGCCCAGGCCCCGGCGCCGCCGATGCCGTCCACCCGGCCGATCGCGCCCTCCGTGATGAGCTCGCGGATCGCGGGCACGGCGTGCGAGCCCAGCGACTGGAAGCCGATCTGGCAGACCACCCCGGCCGCCGCCACCCCGTCGGCCAGCCGGCGGAACTCGGCGTACGACGGGGCCGGGGGCTTCTCCAGGAGCAGGTGCACCCCTCGCGCGGCGGCCGTCAGCGCCAGGTCGGTGTGGGTGGGGATCGGTGTGCAGATCACGGCGACCGCGGCGCCGGTGGAGTCCAGCAGGGCGCCGAAGTCGGCCGACTGCGCGGGGAGTTCGCCGGGGGCTGCGAAGGCGCCCAGCTCGTCCTCGGTGAGCGGGGTCAGCTCGCAGATCCCCGCGAGGCGCACCAGGCCCTCGTCCTGGAGGCGGCGGATGTTCTCCAGGTGCCAGCGGCCGTGTCCGCGGGCGCCCGCGAGGACGACAGGCAGGGGGTGTGCGAGGGGACGCTCCGGGTCGCTCATCCCTTCACCGCCCCGGCGCTGAAGCCCGTGATCAGCCACTTCTGGATGAAGGCGAAGACGATCACGACGGGCACGGCCGCGACGATGCCGCCGGCGGCGAGGGCGCCGAGGTCGACGCTGTCGGCGCTCATCAGGCTGTTGAGGCCGACGGGGATCGTCTGCTTCTCCTGGTCGCTGAGGAACATCAGGGCGAACAGGAAGTGGTTCCAGGAGTGCACGAAGGCGAAGGAGCCCACCGCGATCAGTCCGGGGCGCAGCAGCGGCAGGACGACGACGCGGAAGCCGGTGAAGCGGTTGCAGCCGTCGACCCAGGCGGCCTCCTCCAGGGAGTACGGCACGTTCCGGATGAAGCCGCTGATCAGGATCATCGACAGCGGCAGCTGGAAGACGGTCTCGGCGAGGATGACGCTGCCCAGCGAGTTGATCATCTGCAGCTCGGCGAAGATCTGGAACAGCGGCACCAGGAGCAGCGCGCCCGGTACGAACTGGGAGCAGAGCAGGGCCAGCATGAAGGCGCGCTTGACCTTGAAGTCGAAGCGGGCCAGGGCGTAGCCGCCGGCCAGCGCGACGAGCGTGGTCATCAGGAGCGTGGCGAGCCCGACGTAGACGCTGTTCTCGAAGTAGGTGCCGAAGCTCCGGTCGTTCCAGACCTTGTCGAAGTGCTCGAAGGTCATCGGCCAGGGCACGAGCGAGGTCGAGCCGGTGGGCCTGAGGGCGAACAGCAGGATCCAGTAGAAGGGGACGAGGGTGAAGAGGAGATAGATGCCGAGCGGCAGGTAGATCTGCCGGCGCGGGGCCTCGTCCCAGGCGCGCCGCCCCTTGCGCGGACGCTGCGGCGGTTCGTCGGCCACCGGCGCGGGCACGGCCGGGGCGACGGTGTCGATGTCCTTGGTGATCATTTGTCCCCACCCACTCCGAACTTGCTCAGCCGCAGGTAGACCATCGAGCAGAACAGCAGGATCACGAACGCGACGGTGGTCAGGGCCGAGGCGTAGCCGAAGTCGTGCGCGTCGACGCTGGTGTTGGCGATGTAGAGCGGCAGGGTCGTGGTCTCCCCCGCGGGTCCGCCGCCGGTGAGCGTGTAGAGGAGGTCGACGTTGTTGAACTCCCACACCGCGCGCAGCAGCGTGGAGAGGATGATCGCGTCCTTGAGGTGCGGCAGGGTGATGTGCAGGAACTGCCGCAGGCGGCTCGCGCCGTCGACCTCGGCGGCCTCGTACAGGTCCTTCGAGACGGACTGCAGGTCGGCGAGGATGAGGATCGCGAAGAAGGGGACGCCGCGCCACAGGTCCGCGACCACCGCGGCCGGGAAGACCGTCGAGGTGTCGGAGAGCCAGCTGGTGCCGTACTCCCCGATGCCCAGGTCGGCCAGGTAACGGCTGATGCCCGTCTGGGAGTTGTAGAGCAGCACCCAGATCGCGGAGGTGAGCACACCGGAGACGGCCCAGGGCGAGAAGACGAGCGCGCGGCCCAGCGAGCGGCCCACGAAGGTCTGGTTGACGATCAGGGCCAGCGCCAGGCCGAACACCAGCTGGAGCCCCACCTCGACGACCACCCACTTGCCGCTGAAGACCAGGGTGTCCCAGAACTGCGGGTCCTCGGTGAAGGCGTGGGTGAAGTTGCCGAGGCCCGCGAAGCCGTTGCGCCAGGGCTTGGTGGGGTTGTAGTCCTGCAGACTGTAGTAGAAGACGCTGAGCACCGGGTAGGCGATGAAGCCCAGCATCAGCAGCACCGCGGGGGCGATCAGCAGATACGGGAGCCTGCGGGGCGTCGCCGAGCCACGGCGCCGCCTCGGTGGCGCGGGCTGCTTCGCCACGGCTGCGGCTTGTGCCATGACTGTTCTCCGTTCTCGGGTCGATCTTGGTAGCAAGCGCTTTCACACACGGCGTGCGGCGCCGGGGCGGTGCGTGGGTGGTGCGGGAGTGCGTGGGTGGTGCGGGTCAGCCCGCGTACGGGTCCGGGACCTGGCCCGGACGGGCCAGGAAGGCGAAGTCGCAGCCGCTGTCGGCCTGGGTGATCTGTTCGCTGTACAGCGCGCCGTAGCCGCGCTCGTAGGGCTCGGGCGGCGCGGTCCACTGCGCCCTCCGCCGCGCCAACTCGTCTTCTTCGACGTTCAGTTGGAGGGAACGTGCCTCGACGTCGAGCGTGATCGTGTCGCCGGTGCGGACCAGCGCGAGCGGGCCGCCGACGTACGACTCGGGCGCCACGTGCAGCACGCAGGCGCCGTAACTCGTACCGCTCATCCGGGCGTCGGAGATCCGCACCATGTCCCGCACCCCCTGCTTGAGCAGGTGGTCGGGGATCGGCAGCATCCCGTACTCGGGCATGCCGGGTCCGCCCTTGGGGCCGGAGTTGCGCAGCACCAGCACGGTGTCGGCGGTGATGCCCAGCTCAGGGTCGTCGACGGTGCGCTGCATGGTCCGGTAGTCGTCGAAGACGACCGCGCGGCCGGTGTGCTTGAGCAGGTGCGGCTCGGCGGCGATGTGCTTGATGACCGCGCCGTCGGGGCAGAGGTTGCCGCGCAGCACGGCGACGCCCCCTTCGGCGGCGACGGGGTTCTCCCGGGTGCGGATCACGTCGTCGTCGTGCACCCGCGCGCCGGCGAGCTGTTCGCGCAGGGTGTCGTGGGAGACGGTCGGCCGGTCCAGGTGCAGCAGGTCGGTGATCCGCGACAGGAACCCGGGCAGCCCGCCGGCGAAGTGGAAGTCCTCCATGAGGTACCTCCGGCCGCCGGGCCGTACGTTCGCCAGGACCGGCACCGTACGGGCGATGCGGTCGAAGTCGTCGAGGGTGAGCCGGGCGCCGGCCCGGCCCGCCATGGCGATGAGGTGGATCACGGCGTTGGTGGAGCCGCCGAGCCCGAGGACGGTCGTCACGGCGTCCTCGAAGGCCTCCTGGGTGAGGATGTCGGACAGCTTCCGGTCCTTGCGGATCAGTTCGACGATCCGGAGCCCGGAGGCGGCGGCCATCCGGTCGTGCCCGGAGTCGACGGCGGGGATGCTGGACGCGCCGGGCACGGTGACCCCGAGCGCCTCGGCGGCGGCGGTGAGCGTGGACGCCGTCCCCATGGTCATGCAGTGCCCCGGGGACCGTGCGAGCCCGCTCTCCAGCTCGGTCATCTCGCAGTCGCCGATGAGGCCGGCGCGCCGGTCGTCCCAGTACTTCCACATGTCGGTGCCGGAGCCCAGGACCTCGTTGCGCCAGTGGCCCGGCAGCATGGGCCCGGCCGGCACGAAGACGGCCGGCAGGCCGACCGACGCGGCGCCCATCAGCAGTGCGGGCGTCGACTTGTCGCAGCCGCCCATCAGGACGGCCCCGTCCACCGGGTACGACCTCAGCAGCTCCTCGGTCTCCATCGCGAGCAGGTTGCGGTAGAGCATCGGAGTGGGCTTCTGGAAGGTCTCGCTCAGCGTGGCGACCGGGAACTCCAGCGGGAAGCCGCCCGCCTGCCACACGCCCCGCTTGACCGCCTGGGCGCGGTCGCGCAGGTGGACGTGGCAGGGGTTGATGTCGGACCAGGTGTTGAGGATCGCGACGACCGGCTTGCCCAGGTGCTCCTCGGGGAGGTAGCCGAGCTGGCGGGTGCGGGCGCGGTGGCTGAAGGAGCGCAGGCCCGACGCGACGCCGCTGCCGTACCACTGGTGGCTGCGCAGCCGCCGTGCCGCGTCCGGGCCGTCGCTGTCCGAGGCGTCCGCGCCGCCGCCGTCCGAGGGTCCCGCGGCCGTCGCCGGGTCGACATCCGTCATATCGACCACCCCGCGGCGATCGCGGCGACCTCGGCCCGTTCGGACTCGGGGAGCTGCCGGCTCGGCGGGCGGACGTCGCGGCGGCACAGGCCCAGGGAGGCCAGCGCCTCCTTGACCACCGTCACGTTGTTGGCGGAGCCGTTGGCCCCGCGCAGCTCCTCGAAGCGGCGGATCTGCTCCCAGACCTTCATGGCGCCCGCGTAGTCGCCGGAGCGCAGCGCCTCGATCATGTTCAGGGAGACGGCCGGGGCCACGTTGACCAGGCCGGAGGTGAAGCCGGTCGCGCCCGCCGAGAAGTAGGAGGGCGCGTACGGCTCCGCGAGTCCGGCCACCCACACGAAGCGCTCAAGACCGGCGTCCCGCGCGAACGCGGCGAAGCGGGAGGCGTCGGGGACGGCGTACTTCACGCCGATGACGTTCGGGCAGGTGTCGGCCAGCTCGGCGAGGCGGGCGCCGGCGAGCACCGCGTTGCGGATGTAGGGGACCACGCCCAGTTCGGGCACGGCCTGCGCGATCGCCCGGTGGTAGTCGACCCAGCCGTCCTCGGAGACGTACGGGTGCACGGGCTGGTGGACCATGACCATCTGCGCGCCCAGCTCGCGGGCGTGGCGGGCGGAGGCGACGGCGGTCGGCAGGTCGTGCCCGACCCCGGCCAGGACGGTGGCCCGGCCCCGCGCCTCGTCGACCGTCAGCTCGGTGACCAGGCGCCGCTCCTCGGGGCTGAGGGCGTAGAACTCGCCGGTGTTGCCGTTCGGCGTGACGATGCGCACGCCGCCGTCCAGGATCCGGCGCAGCAGGGCGCGGTGGACGTCGCGGTCGACGGAGCCGTCCGCCGCGAAGGGGGTCACGGGGATCGCCACCACGTCGGCGAGGGCGGCCCGCTGGGCCTCGAACGTGGTCGTGGTCGTGGCGGCGGTCGCGGTCGTGTCCGCGGTTGCGGTCGTGTTCGTGGTCGCGGTCGTGTCCGTGGTCGCGGTCATTGCGGCTCACCCTCTTCCCGGTCCCCGGGGAAGGCCCGTTGCACGAACGAGGCGATGTGCGCGTGCAGGGCGCCCGCCGCGCCGTCCGCGTCGCCGTCGAGGGCGAGCCGCAGGATCTCCCGGTGCTCGGCGGCCTCCCGCTCCCAGGAGGGGTCTGCCGCCCACGCGACCGCGGAGACCAGGGCGGCCTGGTCGCGGACCTCGTCGAGCATCCGGCCGAGCAGCGGGTTGCCGCAGCGCACGTACAGGGAGCGGTGGAACTCCCGGTTGGCGAGCGAGCGCTGGGCGGTGTCGGTGGCGGCGTCGGCGCGCTCCAGCGCCTCGCGCGCCGTGTCGAGGGAGGAGCCGCGCCGCACCGAGCGCCGCAGCGCCTCCGGCTCCAGGAGCAGCCGTACGTCGTACACCTCGCGCGCCATGTCCGCGTCCACCATGCGCACCGTGACGCCCTTGTACTGGTTCATCACGACGAGCCCGGTGCCGGCCAGCGTCTTGAGCGCCTCGCGCACCGGGGTCTTGGAGACCCCGAACTGCGCGGCGAGTTCGGTCTCGACCAGGGCCTGCCCGGGGGGCAACTGCCCGGTGAGGATGCGGTGTTTGATCCCTTCCAGCACGAACTGCGTGCGGGAGGGGATCGGCGTGGGCACAGAGGTCATGCTCGCCTCTCGGTGGTACGCGGCCCCCGGGGAACGGGAGTTCGCGTATCTGATCTCGCGTATCGCGTCTCATATATGACGTACGAAGTACGACGCGACGAAGCTAGAAGCGCCCCTGTGTTTCGTCAATGGTTCCGACAGAAGAAGTCCTCTCCGCTCCGCGAAGAACTGGCCGTCGGCGTCCGGTGGTCACCAGCTGATCCCCGCGGCCACCGGGAGGTGGTCGCTGCCGGTGGCCGGCAGCACCCGGGCGCTCTCCGCCCGCACGCCGCGGACCAGGACGTGGTCGATCCGCGCCACCGGGAACCCGGCCGGCCAGGTGAAGCCGAAGCCGGCCCCGGCCGTCTCCTGGGCGGAGTCCAGCCGTGCGGTGAGGCCGGCGAACGCGCGGTCGTCCAGCGTGCCGTTGAGGTCGCCGAGCAGCACCACCCGTCCGTTGCGCTCGGCGGCGAGGGCCTCGCCGAGCGCGCGGGCGTTCCGGTCCCGCGTGTCGGTCCGGAAGCCCGCCCGGGGGTTCACCCGGGCGGACCCGAGGTGGACCACGTACACCGCAAGCGGTCCGTCGCCGGTGGCCACCGTGGTGCGCAGCGCCCGGTTCTCCGCGGCCGTGGCCCCGGCCGGCCTGGTGTCCGCCAGCGGGCCGACGTCCGTCGCGATGTCGACCGGCCGGGTCTGCGACAGCGGCAGCCTGCTCCACACCCCGACCGTGCCCAGCACCGCGTGGTACGGGTACGTCCCGGCCAGCTCCTCCTCGTACGTGGTCCGGTCCTCGGGCGTCACCTCCTCAAGGGCCAGCACGTCCGCGCCGGAGGCGGCCAGGTCGCGGGCGGTGCCGGCCGGGTCGGGGTTGCCCGCGCCGACGTTGTGGGTGGCCACGGTGAGGTCGCCGGCCCCGCCCGACCTGTCGGTGAGCATGCCGCCGAAGAGGTGCAGCCACACCGCGACCGGCAGCAGCAGCGCGGCCGTCGCGGCGGCCGAGCGGCGCCACAGGGCCCCGGCCAGCAGCACCGGCACGCACAGGCCGAACCAGGGCAGGAAGGTCTCCACCAGGCTGCCGAGGTTGCCCGTCCGGTTGGGGATCCAGCCGTGCAGCAGCATGACCGGGCCGAGCAGCAGCGCCGAGGCCGTGAGCAGCGGGGCGCGCCGCCAGGGCTCCGGCCGGGAGGCGCGGCGCAGCACCCGGCGGACGCGCGCACGCCGGGTGCCGGGGCCGGAGCCGGCGTCCCGGGTGGCCAGGGGCGGCGGGGGCGCCCCGGAGGACGAGGACGGTGCGAGGGGTACGGGTTCCGGTGTCATCCCGGCAGTCAAGGCGGCCCGGTGTCGCCGTGGCGTCTGCGGTTCCCGATATGCCGCCGATACGCGCGGGCTCGTAGCCTCGCGTACATGCGTGTGCTGATCGTGGAGGACGAACCGTTCATGGCGCAGGCCATCCGCGACGGCCTGCGCCTGGCCGCGATCGCGGCGGACACCGCGGGGGACGGCGACACCGCGCTGGAGCTGCTGGGCGTCAACGCCTACGACATCGCCGTCCTCGACCGCGACATCCCCGGACCGTCCGGCGACGAGGTCGCCAGGAGCATCGTCGCCTCCGGCAGCGGCATGCCGATCCTCATGCTCACCGCGGCCGACCGGCTCGACGACAAGGCCAGCGGGTTCGAGCTGGGCGCCGACGACTACCTGACGAAACCGTTCGAGCTGCGCGAGCTGGTGCTCAGGCTCAGGGCGCTCGACCGCAGGCGCGCCCACAGCAGGCCGCCGGTGCGGGAGATCGCCGGTCTGCGGCTGGACCCGTTCCGCCGCGAGGTCCACCGCGACGGCCGCTACGTCGCGCTGACCAGGAAGCAGTTCGCCGTGCTCGAAGTGCTCGTCGCCGCCGAGGGCGGAGTCGTCAGCGCCGAGGAGCTGCTGGAACGGGCGTGGGACGAGAACGCCGACCCGTTCACCAACGCCGTGCGCATCACCGTCTCGGCGCTGCGCAAGCGGCTCGGCGAACCCGGGATCATCACCACCGTGCCCGGCGTCGGCTACCGCATCACCACAGGGCCGGAGGATGCACATGGCTAGCGGGGCGACGGACACGGGCGCGGACAGGGCGGTGGGCTCGGACAGGGCGCCCGGGCTGAGCGTGCGCGCCAGGCTCACCCTCAGCTACGCCGGGTTCCTCATGCTCGCCGGTGTCCTGCTGCTGGCGGCGGTGTGGCTGTTCCTGCTGCGGTACGTCCCCGACCGCGCCATGCTCATCAACCCCGACGACACCACGCACGGCGTCTTCCCCGTCCGGTCCAGCCTCCTGCGCGTCTTCGCCCCGCGGGCGGCCGCGGTGCTGGTGTTCCTGCTGGTGTTCGGCCTCGTCGGCGGGTGGGTCCTGGCCGGCCGGATGCTCGCCCCGCTGACCCGCATCACGGACGCCACCCGGCTGGCCTCGACCGGGGCGCTCGCCCACCGCATCCGGCTCCCGGGCCGCCGGGACGAGTTCCGCGACCTCGCCGACACCTTCGACACGATGCTGGCGCGGCTGGAGGCGCACGTCGCCGGACAGCGCAGGTTCGCCGCCAACGCCTCGCACGAGCTGCGCACCCCGCTGGCGGTCTCGAAGTCCCTCCTCGACCTGGCCCGCGCCGACCCGGACCACGACACCCGTGAGGTCGTCGAGCGGCTGCACGCCGTCAACACCCGGGCGATCGACCTCACCGAGGCCCTGCTCCTGCTCAGCCGCGCCGAGCAGCGGTCCTTCACCCGGGAACCCGTCGACCTGTCCCTGCTCGCGGAGGAGGCCGCCGAGACGCTGCTGCCCCTCGCGGAGCAGCACGGCGTCACCGTCCGGACCGGCGGCGACATCGCCCCCACGACCGGTTCGCGCGCCCTCCTGCTGCAGCTGACCACGAACCTGGTGCAGAACGCGATCGTCCACAACCTGCCCGCAGACCGGTCCGCGGATCCGCCCGTGCAGGGCACCGTGCGGGTGGACACCCGGGTTCGTCCCGGCGGTGTCGTGCTCACCGTCGAGAACACCGGCCGGCCCGTCCCCCCGCAGCTCGCCGCCACCCTCACCGAACCGTTCCGGCGCGGTACCGGACGCGTGCGCACCGGTCACCAGGGCGTCGGCCTGGGCCTCGCGATCGTCGAGACCATCACGCACGCGCACGACGGGACGCTCACCCTCGCCCCGCGCCCCGCCGGCGGGCTCCGCGTCACCGTGGAACTGCCCGGGACCTGAGCCTCAGCGGCCCCCGGCGGCCTGCCATCCCGGGTCCCGCCCGCTCAGGCCGATCACCCGGTCCAGCAGGGGCGCGTCCTGCGGCACGGGCACCACCGGGCCGAAGATGCTGCCGCGGGAGGGGTCGTCGACGGACGTGGCCAGCATCCCGTACGCCGCCCGCAGGGCCGCCTCGTCGGGGACGTACTCCTGTCCCGTCGCCCGGGCCAGGTCCCAGCCGTGCACCACGAGTTCGTCGGCGGCGACGACGCCCGCGACCGCGCCGGGCAGCTCCACGCCGCCCGCGCGGGTCTCCCCCGTCCACGCGGCCGGGTCGCGCCAGGCCTCGGCCAGCTCGACCAGCAGCTTGGGCAGTTCGGCCCGCCAGCCGGGGGCCAGGTCGGGCAGGCCGGAGGTGGGCGGGGTGTCCGTGGTGGCCCCGAGGTCCTTGCGCCCGGCATCCCGGAAGGCCGCGGAGAGGCCCACCAGGTGCCCGACCAGATGGCACACCGCGTACTGCGGGCACGGCGTCGCGTCCGCCAGCTGGTCCTCGCGCACCGCGTCCGCGACGCGCGCCACGATCAGGGCCTGCGGCCCCAGGTCGAGGGTCGTCCCGGTGGTTCCGCCGTCGCCCATGGCGGGCTCCTCTCGTCGCAGGGTCATCGGGGGATGGACCGTCGGTCGTACGGAAACTCATCGCTCCCACGCCGGGGACCGTCCGCAGGGATCTGGTCAGGCGTCCGGACCGCCGGGATGCTCGGGACAGCCGGGGCGTACGGCACCGGGGAAGGCGGAGGGGAGCCGCGCTCATGAAGGCGATCGTGCAGGAGGCCTACGGACCGGCGGACGGCCTGCGGCTGCGGGAGGTCGAACGTCCCGTGCCCCGCGACGACGAGGTGCTGGTGGAGGTCCGCGCGGCCGGCTGCGGCCCCGAGGTGTGGCACCTCATGACGGGCCGCCCCCTGGTGGCGCGCGCCGTCCTGGGCGTGCGCAGGCCCAGGAACCCGGTGCGGGGCTGGGACGGCGCCGGGCGGGTGGCGGCCGTCGGGGCGAAGGTGACCGGCTTCGGACCGGGCGACGAGGTCTTCGGCGCCTGCGAGGGCTCGTTCGCCGAGTACGCGTGCGGCAAGGCCGCGAAGCTGGCCCCCAAGCCGGCCGGTCTCACCTTCGAGCAGGCGGCGGCGCTGCCCGTGTCGGGCGTCACCGCCCTCCAGGCGCTGAGCGGCCCGGGCCGTCCGCGGCCGGGCCAGAAGGTCCTGGTGGTCGGCGCGTCCGGCGGGGTCGGCTGCTACGCCGTGCAGCTGGCCGCGCTGTACGGCGCCGAGGTCACCGGGGTCTGCGGGCCCGGCGCCGCGGACTTCGTGCGCTCCCGGGGCGCCGCGCACGTCGTCGACTACACGCAGGGCGAGATCACCGGCGGCGGGCACCGCTACGACGTCGTCGTCGACAACGCGGGGCAGCGCCCGCTGTCCGTGCTGCGCCGCGTCCTCGCCCCGCACGGCACCCTGGTGATCGTCGGCGGCGAGGGCGGCACCGCCCTGTTCGGCGGTCTGAGCCGCGGCCTGCGGGCCGTGCTGCTCTCCCCGTTCACCGGTCAGCAGCTGCGCAGCCTGGTCGCCGTGACCCGCCGCGAGGACCTGCTGACCCTCAAGGAGCTCGCCGAGAAGGGCTCCCTCACCGTGCCCGTGGACCGCGCCTACCCCCTGGACCGGGCGGCGGACGCCCTGCGCCACCTGAAGGAGGGCCATCCCCGCGGCAAACTGGTCGTCACGGTGCCCTAAGGCCCGCCCGACGGTTCCCCTCGTCACGCCGGCCGCCTACGGCACCTGCCCGATCCCGGCGCCGGGGCCTTAGCCCCACGATGACCGGGCATGACGACACACTCGAAGCGGCCTCCCCGGGCTGTGTGCCGCGTCCTGGGCGACCGCGACGCGGGACCGTACCTGGCGGGGATCGTGGTCTCCGGGTTCGGCACGTCGGCGATGTGGCTGGTGGCCGGGGTCTGGGTGAAGGACCTGACCGGCTCGGACGGCCTCGCCGCCCTGTGCGCCCTCGCCCTGTGGGCACCCACCCTGCTGGGCCCCGTCCTCGGCGCCCTCGCGGACCGCGCCCGCCGCGGACCCCTGCTGGTGCGGACGAACCTGGCCCTGGCCGTGCTGCTCCTGCCCCTGCTCGCCGTCGACTCCCCGGGCACCGTGTGGATCCTCTACGCGGTGCTCCTGGTGTACGGGGCGGCGGGCGTCGTCCACGACGCGGCGGAGTCGGCGCTGGTGGCCGCCGCCGTCGACGACCGGCTCCTCGGCGACTTCAACGGCCTGCGCACCAGCGCGAACGAGGGCATGAAACTGGTCGCGCCGCTCGCCGGGGCGAGCCTGTACGCGGCGTACGGAGGCGGCCCCGTGGTTGTCCTGGACGCGCTCACCTTCGTCCTCGCGGCGGGCCTCTACGCGCGCCTGCGGGCACCGGAACCGCGCCCGTCCGCGCCGGAGCGCGCCGCCGCCCGGCGCACCCGGGCCGCCGAGGGCGCCCGGTACCTGTGGCGGCACCCGGTCCTGCGTCCGCTCGTCCTGGCCGGCGGTACGACGATGCTCTTCGCGGGCGTCAACGGCGCGACGGTCTACGCGGTCGTGGAGGGCCTCGGCCACTCCCCCGCGCACGCGGGGCTCCTGTACACCGCGCAGGGCGCCGGTTCGGTGGCGTCCGGCCTGGCCGCGGGCCCGCTCCTGCGGCGGCTCGGCGAACGCCGCCTCGCGTCGTACGGCACCGCGCTGGCCGCCGTGGCGGTGGTGGCCCGCGCGCTCCCGTACGACGCGGTGGCCCTCGTCTCCTCCGCCGCGATCGGGGCCGGGCTGCCCTGCGCGCTGGTCGCGGCCCTCACCGCGGTCCAGCGGGAGACCCCGGACGCGCTCCTGGGCCGTACGGCGGCGACCGCGGGCACCCTGCTGTTCGCGCCGAACGCGGTGGGGCTCGCGCTCGGCGCGGGACTCGTCGAACTCGTGCCGTACCGGCCGCTGCTGGTGGCGCTCGGTCTCGTCCGGCTCGTGACGGCGTTCCCCGGCCGCGGCCGACTGCGCGGTCGGCCGCGCCCCTGACGCGCAGTGCTCCGGGGTCAGACCGGCCGCGCCAGTGCCCGCGTCACGAGCGAGAGGTCCTCGTCGGACGCGAGCCCCGCGTGGTACAGCCGCACTTCGCCGGCCCCGAGCCCGGCCGCGCGCACCATGTCCTCGTGGAGGGTCTGCGGGCTGCCGCCCATCCCGCGCACCACGGTGAGGTTGGCGGCCAGCACGTTCCCGCCGGTGGCGTGCCGGGCGAAGGGGGCCAGCAGTCCGGGCCCGCCGGTGCACGGCACGACCACGCCGTCGGCGACGCCCAGCACGTGCTCCGGGTCCACACCGACGTTCGCGCCCACGTGGTACGGGTCGGGGTCCGCGTGCAGCAGGATCCGGAAGCCCCCGGGAGCCGCCGCGCGCACGGCGCCGACGACCTCCTCCTGGAGGGAGCGGGCGACCGGGTCGCGCCACGCGCGCGTGGCGGTCGCGAGCTCCTCCCCCAGCAGCTTCTCCACGGCCTCCCAGCCCCCGGCGGGCGTCGCGCCCCGCCAGACGGGCTCCAGCGCGCGCCGCACCGCGGCCGCCAGCTCGTCGGCGTCGAGGCCCAGCCGGGCGTACCCGTCGCGGCAGGCGGGACAGAAGCACAGCGACATCAGGTACGTGCCGGCGTCCCCGAGCGCCACGCCCGCCGTCTTGTCGTGGGCGTGCAGGTGCGGCAGCCCGTACCAGCCGAGGGACTCCAGCTCCGTGCCCGCCGCACCCGGCCGGACGGCCGCCTCGACGGCCAGGCCGGTCAGGTACGCGCGCGTGGCGGGCTGCGCGATACAGGGCGCCCACGGGTAGCGGTCGCCGTAGGCGTTGACCACGGAGGTGTCCGGGAACTCCTCGCCCATGCGGGAGTTGTGCGCGAGGACCACCCAGGTGTGGACGTCGAGCCCCGCCCCGGCGAGCGCCTCGGCGGCCTCCCCGTACGCGTCGCCCGGCGCCCAGTCCCCGGCGGCGTACGGCCGCAGCCTGCGCCCCTGCCAGCGTGTGGGGTCGACCGGGTAGAGCGCGGCCGCGTGCCGGGCGGTGACGATGCGGTGGCGGGGGTGGCGGGGGGTCAGCGCGCGCGTGGAGTGGTACGCGGAGGCGAGGGTCGCCTGCTGCACCCCGAGGCCCGCGATGCGCGCCGCCGCCCGCGGGTCGCCGTTGACGTCCCAGGGGTAGACGAAGGCCGACGCCCTCACTGCTCCTCCTCCAGCAGCGCGTGGCCGCGTTCGATCAGTTCGGCGAGCTGCTTGACGTGCTCCTCGGCTGGCTCGTGCAGCGGCGGCCGCACCTCGCCCACGTCCAGTCCCCTCAGCCGTACGCCGGCCTTGACCAGCGAGACGGCGTACCCGCGCCCTCGGGCGCGCAGTTCGACGAGCGGCCGGTAGAAGCCGTCGAGGAGCCGGTTCACCACCCGGTCGTCGCCGGAGCCCAGGGCCCGGTGGAAGGCGAGGGCGATCTCGGGCGCGAAGCAGAAGACGGCGGACGAGTAGAGCGTGATGCCGATGCCGCGGTAGGCGAGACCGGTGAGCTCGGCGGTCGGCAGCCCGTTGAAGTACAGGAACTCCCCCGGTACTTCGGTGCGTACGGCGCTGACGATGCGCTGCATGAGGTCGAGGTCGCCGGTACCGTCCTTGAAGCCGACGATCCCTTCGGTGCGGGCCATCGAGACCACGGTCTCCGGGGTGAAGACGGCGTTGTCGCGCTGGTAGACGATCGTGTCGAGGGAGGTCGCCGCGGCCAGTTCCGTGTAGTGCCGCAGCAGTCCCTCCTGGCCGGCGACCACGAGGTAGGGCGGCATGGCGAGCAGTCCGTCGGCGCCCGCCTCCTCGGCGAGCCGGGCGTAGCGCACCGCGAGGGCGGTTCCGTAGCCGGCGCCCGCGACGACGGGGACGCGGCCCGCGCTCTCCTCGACGGCCGCCCGTACGCAGTCCTGGAACTCCTCGGGGGTGAGCGCGTGGAACTCCCCGGTGCCGCAGCAGGCGAAGACGGCGGCGGCGCCGGCCTCGACGCCCCGCCGGACGTGCTCGCGGTAGACGTCCGGGGCGACGGCGCCGGTACGGTCGTACGCCGTGACGGGGAAGAACAGCGGGCCGCTCGGGTTGCGGAGACGAGCGGCGAGGGGGGCTGACGACACGGGCTCTCCCTAGAGCATGTACGTACACGCCACCCGTGCACGTTTCTGATCTGCGTCCACATCTCTGAACATGTCCACGCTAAAGTGCCCTCTTGGGGGCGGTCAAGCGGGGAAACCCGCATTCCCGGAGCAATAAAAGACCACAAACGAAGCGGAGAGGCGGTGGATCCCGCACCCACGCGCGACACTTGACGCGAGCGGTGGACGATCCTTAGCGTGTCCACGGATGTGAATGCTGTACACGATGACGCACACGCCCGCGGCTACTGACACTAGGAGACCCGAGGATGCCCGCCCCCCGCACCATTCTGCTCACCGGCGCCGCCGGCGGCCTCGGCACCCTGATGCGCGGGCTGCTGCCCGCCTACGGCTACGAACTGCGCCTGCTCGACCTGCGCCCGATCGAGGGCGAGCCGGACGCGATCGTCGCCGACCTCGCCGACAAGGAAGCCCTGCGCGAGGCGGTCCGGGGCGTGGACGCCGTCCTCCACCTCGCGGGCATCTCCCTGGAGTCCACCTTCGACAAGATCCTGAAGGCGAACATCGAGGGCACGTACAACCTGTACGAGGCCGCCCGCGAGGAGGGCGTGCGGCGCATCGTCTTCGCCTCCTCCAACCACGCGGTCGGCTTCACCCCGCGCCCCGCGGGCGAGGCGCCCCACGCGCCGGACGCGCTCATCCCCGTCGACACCCCGCGCCGCCCGGACACCTTCTACGGCCTGTCGAAGTCGTTCGGCGAGGACCTGGCGCAGCTCTACTGGGACAAGCACGGCCTGGAGACCGTCTCCGTGCGCATCGGCTCCTGCTTCCTGGAGCCGACCACGGTGCGCATGCTGTCGGTCTGGATGAGCCCCGGCGACGGCGCCCGCCTCTTCCACGCGGCGCTGACCGCCGAGGGCGTCGGGCACAGCGTCGTCTACGGCTCGTCCGCCAACACCCGCCTGTGGTGGGACCTCACGAGCGCCCGCGCCCTCGGCTACGAGCCCCAGGACGACTCGGAGCAGTACGCCGAGAAACTGATCGCGGAACAGGGCGAACTGGACCCGGACAACCCCGAACACGCCTGCCTGGGCGGCGCCTTCGTGAGCAACCCGCCGATCTGGCCCCACTGAACCCCGCACGGGGTTCCGCGGCACTTCCAGCCACCTCCCACACACCGCACACGCGTCACCTTCCGGGGCGGACGGGCACCGAACGGGCCCGTCCGCCCCGCCGTTCGGGCACGCACAGTGCCCGAATTACGCTCCGCCGCAGGTCCGGACCGGGCAGCCGTCTCACCCAACGGGCACATACGGGCGCCATCGGGCCCGCAACAGACCTGGTCAGCGGCGCGCACCGGGGGTAGAACTTCCCCCAGGGGCCACACCGGGCCCGAACGGGCAGTGCGCAAGGGAGCGGAAGCGGGTGTCGGGCATGAGCGCGGAGGAACGGCAGCGGGAGATCGTGAAGACCGCGCGGCGCACCGGCGCCGTCGACGTGAACGCGCTCGCGGCCGAACTGGGCGTGGCCCGGGAGACCGTGCGCCGCGACCTGCGCGCCCTGGAGGACCACGGCCTGGTCCGCCGCACCCACGGCGGCGCCTACCCCGTGGAGAGCGCCGGCTTCGAGACGACGCTCGCCTTCCGCGCCACCAGCCACGTACCCGAGAAGCGCCGGATCGCCGCCGCGGCCGCCGACCTGCTCGGGGACGCGGAGACGGTCTTCGTCGACGAGGGCTTCACCCCCCAGCTCATCGCCGAGTCACTGCCCCGGGACCGACCGCTGACCGTGGTCACCGCGTCCCTGGCCACCGCGGGCGCGCTCGCCGAGGCCGACAACAAGACGGTGCTGCTGCTGGGCGGCCGGGTCAGGCCGGGCACCCTGGCCACCGTCGACCACTGGACGACGAAGATGCTCGCGGGCTTCGTCATCGACCTGGCGTTCATCGGCGCCAACGGCATCTCCCGCGAGCACGGCCTCACCACCCCCGACCCCGCCGTCAGCGAGGTCAAGGCACAGGCGATCCGGGCCGCGCGGCGCACGGTCTTCGCGGGCGTGCACACCAAGTTCGGCGCCGTCAGCTTCTGCCGGTTCGCCGAGATCAGCGCCCTGGAAGCGATCGTCACGAGCACGTTCCTGCCCGCCTCCGAAGCCCACCGCTACTCGATGCAGGGCCCCCAGGTCATCCGGGTCTGACGGAGGACCGCGGGAGTCCGGGAAGCCGGTCCACGACACCACCGCACGGCAACACCTTCCCCATGCCTTCCCTCACGCCATCCCTTATGTACTGATTGATCCAGGAGTGATCCATGCGCACCCAGAGCCGACGGAGGCCGCGCGCGATGTTCGCCGCGGCCGCCGCAGGGACGCTGCTCGCCCCGCTGCTCTCCGGTTGCTGGGCCGGAGCGGGCGGTGCGGGCTCCGGTGGCGACTCCATCAACGTCCTCATGGTCAACAACCCCCAGATGATGGAGCTGCAGAAGCTCACCGCCGCCCACTTCACCAAGGAGACCGGCATCAAGGTGAACTTCACCGTGCTGCCGGAGAACGACGTCCGCGACAAGATCAGCCAGGACTTCGCCAACCAGGCCGGCCAGTACGACGTCGCCACCCTGTCCAACTACGAGATCCCGATCTACGCCAAGAACGACTGGCTGCACGAGATGGACTCGTACGTGGCGAAGGACTCGGCCTACGACGAGCAGGACGTCCTCAAGCCCATGCGCCAGTCCCTCACCGCGGAGGACGGCAAGCTCTACGGACAGCCCTTCTACGGCGAGTCGTCCTTCCTGATGTACCGCAAGGACGTCTTCGAGGCGAAGGGCCTCACGATGCCCGAGCGCCCGACCTGGACCGAGGTCGCCGACCTCGCCGCGAAGGCCGACGGCGCCGAGCCGGGCATGAAGGGCATCTGCCTGCGCGGCCTGCCCGGCTGGGGCGAGATCATGGCCCCGCTCACCACGGTCGTGAACACCTTCGGCGGCACCTGGTTCGACAAGGACTGGAAGGCGCGGCTCGACTCCCCCGAGTTCAAGAAGGCGACCGAGTTCTACGTGGACCTCGTGCGCGAGCACGGCGAGTCCGGCGCGGCCCAGTCCGGCTTCGCCGAGTGCCTGAACAACCTGACCCAGGGCAAGGTCGCCATGTGGTACGACGCCACGTCCGCGGCCGGTTCCCTGGAGTCGGCCAAGTCCCCGGTCAAGGGCAAGATCGGCTACGCGCCGGCGCCGGTCGAGGAGACCGAGTCCTCCGGCTGGCTCTACACCTGGGCCTGGGGCATCCAGGACGCCTCCCGCAACCCCGACAAGGCGTGGAAGTTCGTCTCCTGGGCGTCCAGCAAGGAGTACGAGCAGCTGGTGGGCGACGAGATCGGCTGGGCCAACGTGCCGGCCGGCAAGCGCGCCTCGACGTACACCAACGCCGACTACCGCAAGGAGGCCGGCGCCTTCCAGGACATGACCAAGCAGGCCATCGAGGACGCCCGGCCCACCGATCCCGGCGTGCAGCCGCGGCCCGCGCCCGGCATCCAGTTCGTCGGCATCCCCGAGTTCACCGATCTCGGCACCAAGGTCTCGCAGGAGATCAGCGCGGCCATCGCCGGACGCCAGTCCGTCGAGTCGGCCCTGAGGAAGTCCCAGAAGCTGGCCGAGGAGATCGCCGAGGAGTACGAGGGACGATGACCGCGACAACGACAGCCCCCGTGGCCGCACCACCCGTACGCACGGAGCAGAAGCCCCCCTCCGACCGCCTGCGCGCCTGGGCGACCCGGGCCCCGCTCCTGCCCGCCCTGATCTTCATGATCGCCGTGACCCAGCTGCCCTTCGTGGCCACGCTGGTGATCTCCTTCTTCGACTGGAACTCGCTCTACCCGGACGCCCGCAGCTTCACGGGCTTCGGCAACTACACGGAGGTCCTCACCGACGCGGCCCTGCGCAAGTCGGTCTGGACGACGATCCTGCTGACCGTCACCGTCGTCCTGGCCAGCCTGGTCCTGGGCCTGGGCCTCGCGCTCCTGCTGGACCGGAAGTTCAAGGGCCGCGGCCTGGTGCGCACGCTCCTGATCGCGCCCTTCCTGGTGGTCCCGGTGGCGGCGGCCCTGCTCTGGAAGCACGTGCTCTACAACCCCGAGTACGGCCTGCTCAACGGCCTGCTGCACTACGTCGGCGGTCCCGAGCCGGACTGGATCTCCAACACCCCGCTGCTGGCCGTGGAGATGTCCCTCATCTGGCAGTGGACGCCGTTCATGATGCTGATCCTGCTGGCCGGCCTGCAGAGCCGCGACCACGCGCAGATCGAGGCCGCGAAGGTGGACGGCGCGAGCGGCTGGCAGGTCTTCCGCTACCTGACCCTGCCCCACCTGCGCCGCTACCTCGAACTGGGCGCCCTGCTCGGCTCGATCTACATCGTGCAGAACTTCGACGCGGTCTTCACCATCACGTCGGGCGGCCTGGGCACCGCGAACCTGCCCTACACCGTCTACCAGAGCTTCTACCAGGCGCACGAGAACGGCCTCGCCTCCGCGGCCGGCGTCCTGGTCGTCATCGGCTCGATCATCATCGCGACCTTCGCGCTGCGCGTGGTCTCGTCCCTGTTCCGCGAGGAGGTGTCCCGCGCATGACCGCAACAGCCGTACCCGCACGCACCCGCAGCACCGAAGGCACACCGCCCGGTCCCCGCCGTCCCAGGGGAAGGGGCCTGGGCCTGGTCGCCTGGCTGGCCGCCGTCGTCTTCTTCCTGCCCATCGCCTGGATGGCCCTGACGTCCTTCCACTCCGAGGAGGACGCGGCGACCAACCCGCCCTCCTTCGGGGCGGCCCTGACCCTGGACGGCTACCGCGAGTTCTTCGGCACCGGCGGCGGCGCGAGCCCCTGGCCGGCCCTGATCAACTCGACGGTCGCGTCCCTGGCCTCGACGCTCCTGGTCCTCCTGCTCGCCCTGCCCGCCGCGTACGCGCTCTCCATCCGCCCGGTGAAGAAGTGGACGGACGTCCTGTTCTTCTTCCTCTCCACGAAGATGCTGCCGATCGTCGCGGGCCTGCTGCCGATCTACCTCTTCGCGAAGAACACCGGGATGCTGGACAACATCTGGCTCCTGGTCATCCTCTACACGTCGATGAACCTGCCGATCGCGGTGTGGATGATGCAGTCCTTCCTCTCCGAGGTCCCGGTGGCGATCATCGAGGCGGCCCAGATCGACGGCGCGAAGCTGCCGACGATCCTGGCCCGAGTGGTGGCCCCCATCGCCCTCCCGGGCATCGCGGCCACCGCCCTCATCTGTTTCATCTTCAGCTGGAACGAGCTGCTCTTCGCCCGTGTGCTGACGGGCGTGGTGGCGGAGACCGCCCCGGTCTTCCTCACCGGCTTCATCACCAGCCAGGGCCTGTTCCTGGCGAAGGTGTGCGCCGCGTCGCTCGTCGTCTCCCTGCCGGTGCTCGCCGCGGGGTTCGCCGCCCAGGACAAGCTGGTCCAGGGCCTGTCGCTTGGAGCCGTCAAGTGAAAGCCGCCGTCATCGAGTCCGTGGGCAAGGCCGTCGTCGCCGAGGTCCCGGACCCGACACCAGGACCCCGCGAGGTCGTCGTGGAGGTCGCGGCCTGCGGGCTGTGCGGCACGGACCTGCACATCCTCCAGGGCGAGTTCGCGCCCGAGCTGCCGATCGTCCCGGGGCACGAGTTCGCGGGCGAGGTCGTCGGGGTGGGCCGGCAGGTCACCGAGCTGTCGGTCGGCGACCAGGTCGCCGTGGACCCCTCGCTCTACTGCTACGAGTGCCGGTACTGCCGCGACGGCCACAACAACATGTGCGAGCGCTGGGCCGCGATCGGCGTGACCACGGCGGGCGGCGCCGCCCAGTACGCGGTCGCGCCCGTGGCGAACTGCGTCAAGCTCCCCGAGCACGTACGCACCCAGGACGCGGCCCTGATCGAGCCGCTGTCCTGCGCGGTACGCGGCTACGACGTCCTGAACTCCCGCCTCGGCGCCCACGTCCTCATCTACGGCTCGGGCACGATGGGCCTGATGATGCTGGAACTGGCGAAGCGGACCGGCGCCGCGAGCGTCGACATGGTCGACATCAACCCGCAGCGCCTGACGACGGCCCGCCAGCTCGGCGTCTCCGCCTCCGCCACCAGCGCCGACGAGCTGGACCGGCCGCAGGGCTGGGAGCTGGTCATCGACGCCACCGGCAACGCGGCGGCGATCCAGGACGGCCTGGAGCGGGTCGCCAAGGCCGGCACGTTCCTCCAGTTCGGGGTGGCCGACTACGCGACCCGGGTCTCCATCGACCCGTACCGCATCTACAACCAGGAGATCACCATCACCGGCTCGATGGCGGTCCTGCACAGCTTCGAGCGCGCGGCCGAGCTGTTCTCGACGGGCGTCCTGGACCCGAACGTCTTCATCTCCGACCGCCTGCCCCTGGACCAGTACCCGCAGGCACTGGAGCAGTTCGCCAAGGGCATCGGCCGCAAGACGGTCGTCGTCCCCTAGTCGCCACCCACCGGCCGTCACCCGCCGGCCGTCGTCCACCGACAGGAATGCCGCCCCCGCCGTCCCTCCCCGCGGCGGGGGCACCCGATTGGCGGCTTGGTAAGGGAACGGCAAAGAGAGGTCGCTCGTTCTCCCGGCATGACAGCTATGACCCCCGGCTCGAACATCCCTCTCCCCGTCGCCCGCGTGACGGTGGACGTCGCCGCCCCGGTGCGGCTCGACGTTTCGGGCCTGCTGCTCACCGCCGACGGCAAGGTGCGCTCCGACGACGACTTCATCTTCTACAACCAGCCGTCCGGCCCGGGGGTGACGTACCGCTCCGGCGGCGGCAGCACCCCCGATTCGATCACGGTCGACACGGCCGCCGTGCCCCCGGGCATCGAGAAGATCGTCGTCACCGCGAGCCCGGACGCCGCGGGTCAGACCTTCCAGGGCATCGAGCCCACGGCCACGATCCGCAACGCGGACGACGGCTCCGTCCTCGCCTCCTTCACCCCGCCCCAGCTGGGCACGGAGACGGCCCTGGTGATCGTCGAGGTCTACCTCCGCAACGGCGCCTGGAAGGCCCGCGCGGTCGGCCAGGGCTACGCGAACGGGATCAACCTGGACAAGGGCCGGGTGAGCCTCCAGAAGAACCAGACGGTGTCCCTGACCAAGGGCGGCCGTCCCTTCCTCTCCCAGGTGAAGATGGGCCTGGGCTGGGAGCCGGCGTACCGCGGCAAGGACATCGACCTGGACGCGTCGGTCATCGCCTACGGCCCGCAGCGCAACCACATCGACAGCTGCTACTTCGGCAAGCTCTCCATCGTGAACGGCGCGATCAAGCACTCCGGCGACAACCTCACCGGCGAGGGCGGCGGGGACGACGAGGTGATCGTCGTGGACCTCGGTCGCCTCCCCCAGGAGGTGACGGGCCTGGTCTTCACGGTGAACAGCTTCTCCGGCCAGAAGTTCACCGAGGTCGCCAAGGCCTACTGCCGCCTCCTGGACGCCGCCACGGGCGAGGAGCTGGTCCGCTTCGACCTCACCAGCGCGGAACCGCAGACCGGCGTGATGATGGCCAAGCTCATCAAGCAGTTCTCCGGCGAATGGGAGATGACGGCCCTGGGCACCTTCGTCAAGTCCCGCACGGTCCGGGGCATGGTGAAGCCGTCGGCCCAGGCCCTCTGACAGACGGCCCCGCACGCCGACCCGGGACGGCCCCGCACCCGCGCACGTACGGGCGGGCGGGGCCGCCCGCCGTCAGCGGCCCCCCTCAGAACAACGCGCTGTACGCGTTCAGCGCGGGCTGCCCACCGAGATGGGCGTACAGCACGTTCGACTCCCGCCCGATCTCCCCGCGGCGCACCAGGTCGATCATCCCGGCCATGGACTTGCCCTCGTACACGGGGTCGGTGACCATCCCCTCGGTCCGCGCGGCGAGCCGCATCGCCTCCAGCGTGCGCTCGTCGGGTATCCCGTAGACCCCGGCGTGGTAGCGCCCGTCGAGCTCGACGTCGTCCTCGCCCAGCTCGGCCCGCACGCCGATGAGCTGCCCGGTGCCACGGGCGATCCGGCCGATCTGCTCCCGGGTCCGCCCGGGCGCGGCGGACCCGGGAGCAGATCGGCCGGATCGCCCG
>NZ_VDFC01000046.1:420906-424456 GCF_008369065.1 Streptomyces apricus
CCCCGTGGCCGACATCTCCGGCCCCTCCCAGGGCCAGGCGGCGTCCCGGGCCGCCTCCAGGAGCGGGACCATCCGGAAGGCCGCGTCGGAGAGGCCCCCGAACGTGTGCCGGTTCCCCGCTCCGGCCCCCGACGGCGCGTGCCCGGCCCGGTACCCCGCGAGGTTCCACGTGTACACCGGCACGTGCGCCGGCACCTGCGCGGCCGGGTCCCCGTAGGAGCTGTACGCGGCCTGCTCGTCGGTCACGATCAGCACCCGGTCGTGCTTCCGGTAGTGCCGGCGCACGGCCTCGCTGGTGTTCGTCCCCCCGAGGTCCCCGAACCGCTCCAGGACCTTCAGCACGGACTCCCCGCGCCGGAACCGCACCGCGTCGCTGCCGGTGCCGAACTCGACGAGGTCCGCCTTCTCGGCCCGCAGCGCGAGCGCCGCGCCGAAGACGGCCGCCGCGTCGGCCCGGCTGAGCTCGGAGCGGTCGGACATCCGCGAGTAGAACATCGACCCGGACCGGTCGACGAGCACGAGTGTGCGCCCGCCCAGCGCGGGCACGTTGGCCAGCGAGTGCCCGAGCGCCTGCTCCAGCGGGTACGCCCACCGCAGCGACGGCGCGTGCCGGTACGCGGCGAGGTAGCGGAACGGGAACTGCCGCGAGCGCGCGACCTCCGCCGGATCGGCGATCCGCGCGGCGACCCGCGCGGCCACCTCGTCCGAGACCCCGGCCTCGTCGAAGTTCCGGAGGTTCCTCACGAGCGCCATCGCGCCCATGGACGGAATCACGGCCTCCCACGCCGCGGCGTCCATCGGCCCCTGCAGCCACCCGGCCAGCGCCTCCCAGGTCACCCCGGCCTCCGCGAGCCGCTCGGCACCGCCCTCGGACGTCACGACCGCACGCCGCCGCTCAGGCGGCACCGCCATCAGCTCGCGGTGCGCGGTGAGCACGCGGTCGGACGCGGGCGGCACGGCGGTCTCCGGGTGGTGCCGGCGGTCCAGGGCGTACCGGAACAGCTCGCCCTGCCACGGCTTCCCGGGGTCGGGCGCCGCGTGCACGAGGTTGAGGACGTCGCCGAAGCGGTAGCCCCTGGACGCCGTGTCGTACTTCAGCAGCGACCTGCTGCCGTAGAGCCGCCGCACGGCGTCGGCGATGCCCCGCTTCACGGGCTTGGGCACGGCGCGGCCGTAGCGCGCGGTCCAGTACGCGAGCAGTTCGCCGGGCTCGTCGGGGCGCCGCAGCACGGAGGCGACGACCTGCCGGTTCGACGGACCGTCCGTGGCGCCCGCGTCGAGGCGCGCCTTGACGTACTCGGCGGCGCCCACGATCGACGCGGTCCGCATGTTGCCCTCGCCGCGCAGCCAGCCGAGCAGGGCGGCCGTCCACGACGGGTCGGCGACGGCGAGCCGCCGCACGAGCGCGGCGAACCGGTCGTCGCGCGCCTGCCCGTCCTCGTAGAAGGTCTTCCGGGCGACGAAGTTGGCGATCGACAGCAGGAAGAGCTCGGAGCGCGGGTCGCGCTCGGCGCCGCGCCCGCCCTCGTACGTCCGCAGCACCCGCCCCGTGGAGGTGACCCGCGAGGTGCCCTGCGCCTTCGCCGTCTTCTTGTTGAACCGCGTCATGATGAATTCCCCCGAATCCATGCTCCTGAACGAACATTTCGCGGGGAGGCGCAGCAAATGGAGCGTGCCCGAGTTCAAGGGTCGGCGGCGGACTTATCACCTGGCGCGTCTTCCTGTTCCGCCACGTCGGCCGAACCGACGACGGGATTCGAACCCGCACGGTCTCCCACCACGTCCCGAAGTAACCGCTGCCTGCGCACCGGGCACGCACCATCTGCTGCGCCTCCCGAGATCAAATCGGTCACGGTGTGGATTCTTTTGCAGAGAAGTAACCGTGACCTGCGCACCGGGAGGTGCACGTCGTTCACTCTAGGAGGCGTGCCGCGGGCCGGGCGAACGAATTAATTCCCGTCGTGGGGCCGGAATTCAGCGGCGCTTCTGGCGCTTCCAGGGGCCTTTGATCGCGACCATGATGCCCGGCACCTGAATGTTGGCGTACAGGGTCTTTCCGTCGGGCGAGAAGGTGACGCCGGTGAACTCGCTGAACTCGGGCTCGTCCTCGGTGCCGATGTTCAGGTCGTTGCGGGCGATGGGATAGGTCCGGCCGCTCTCCGTCGCGCCGAAGAGGTGCGAGACGCCCTCGCCGTCCTCGGCGATGACGAGGCCGCCGTACGGGGAGACGGTGATGTTGTCGGGGCCGTCGAAGGCACCGTCCTCGGACGGGTCGGGGTTCACGCCGAGGAGCACCTTCAGGGTCAGCGTGCGCCGCTTGGGGTCGTAGAACCAGACCTGCCCGTCGTGCTGCACCGGGCTCTCCTCGCGGGCGTACGAGGACACGATGTACGCGCCGCCGTCGCCCCACCACATGCCTTCGAGCTTGCGGGCGCGGGTGACCTCGCCGGTGTCGAACTGCTCGCGCACGGGCACGGTCCGCCCGTCCCGGTCGGGCACGTCGACCCAGTCGACCCCGTACACGGTGCCGATCCGCGTGGCGCGGGACAGGTCGTCGACGTAACGGCCGCCGGAGTCGTAGCACTTGGGCGCCTGGAGCACACCGGCGTCGTCGGCGAGCGTACGGAACTTCCCGCGGCCGTGGGTGAAGCCGTGCGGGGGCTTCCAGCGGAAGAACAGGCCGTTGGGCTCGGAGTCGTCCTCGGTGAGGTAGGCGTGGCCGCGCTTCGGGTCGATGACGACGGCCTCGTGGTCGTAGCGGCCGAAGAACTTCAGCGGCCTGGGGTCGCGGTTGGCGCGGCGGTCGGCCGGGTCGACCTCGAAGACGTAGCCGTGGTCCTTGGTCATGCCGTTCTCGCCGGCCCGGTCGGAGTTCTCCTCGCAGGTGAGCCAGGTGCCCCAGGGGGTGCTGCCGCCCGCGCAGTTGGTGGAGGTGCCCGCGATGCCCACCCATTCGGCGACGCCGCCGCCGGGGCGCACCTCGACGACCGTGCAGCCGCCGGCCGCGGCCGGGTCGTAGACGAGGCCCTCGGCCAGCGGCACCGGGTGCTCCCAGTTGGCGCGCGGGCCCTTGAGCTCGTGGTTGTTGACGAGGAGGGTCGTGCCGCGCGGGCCGTCGAAGGTGGCCGTGCCGTCGTGGTTGGAGGGCGTGAACTCGCCCGACTCCAGCTTCGTCCTCCCGCTGTACGTGATGACGCGGTACGAGAACCCGGCGGGGAGCGCGAGGACGCCCTTCGGGTCGGGCACCAGCGGCCCGTAGCCGACGGCTCCGCCGTGCCGGTCTTCGTGCCGGCCGCCGTCCTGCCGGTCGTCGTCCCCCGCGGTCTCGGTGTCCGTGGACGCGAGGGCGCCGGGCGCGGTGGCGAGCGTGCCGACGCTGCCGGTCAGGGCGACACCGGCACCGGTGACCGCGGATCGTCTGGCGAAGTCCCTGCGGGTGAGCGACATGCTGTCTCCTGTGACGGTGGAGTGTGCCGCGCGGGCGGGCGGAGGACGCGGCTGTCGGCCACACCGTCCCGCCCGTTCCTGAACACCGGTTGAACGCCGTCCG
>NZ_VDFC01000046.1:424556-438553 GCF_008369065.1 Streptomyces apricus
CCGTTGCGCAGTTCCCCGCGCCCCTTAAAGGGGCGCGGGGAACTGCGCAGGAGCGCGCAGCGCGACAGGGGGTCTGGGGCACAGCCCCAGGGACGGGACGGGAAAGGGCGGCGGGGGCGACAAAAAACCAACCCCCTACCCCTGCTGCTGCGACCGCGCCTTGAACGCCGCCTTCCGCGCCTCCTTCGCCACCTTCTTGTCCGGATGCAGCCTCCCCATCGCCTCCAGCACATCCGGCGTGGCAGGGTGATCCACCCGCCAGGCAGCCGCGAAGAACGACCCGTGCTGCGCGGCGAGCCCCTCCACCAGCGCCCGCAGCTCCTCGGAGTTCCCCTCCGCCGCCAGCTGCGCGGCGATCGTGTCGACGGTCAGCCAGAACACCATCTCCTCGGACGGCGCGGGCACGTCCGCCACCCCCCGCTCGGCGAGCCAGACCCGCGCGAGCCCGCCCAGTTCGGCGTCGTCGAGGACCTCGCGCAGCGCGGGCGCGGCCTCCGGGCCGACCAGGGACAGCGCCTGCTGGCACCGCAGCCGCCGCAGCGGCGCCCCCGCGTCGGCCCCGCGCGCGGCGGCGAGCAACTCCCGCGCGGCGGCCAGGGGTTCGCGCCGGGCGAGCCACTGCTCGGTCTCCGCCTGCGCGGCCGTCGGCGGGAAGGTGGACGTGGAGTCGAGCAGCACGTCGGCCCCCTTGTCCGCGAGGTCGCCCACCGCGGGCGCCACGAACCCGGCCTCCAGGAGCCGCGCCCTGATGCCGTACACGCCGAGCGGCGTGAGCCGCACCATCCCGTACCGGGTGACGTCCGTGTCGTCCACGGGTCCGGCGGCACCGGCCGGCTCCTCGTCGGCGTCGGCCATCAGCGCCTCGTCGACGGGCTGGAAGTCGACGAGCCCGACCGGTTCCAGCACCCGGAACTGGTCGTCGAGCCGCATCATCGCGTCCGACACCTGCTCCAGGACGTCGTCGGTGGGCTGCCCCATGTCGTCCGGCACGATCATCGAGGCGGCGAGGGCGGGCAGCGGCACCGGCCCCTCGTCGGGCCCTTCGGCGCGGGCGGTCAGCAGGTAGAGGTTGCCGAGCACGCCGTCGAGGAACTCGGCCTCCGCCTCGGGGTCCCAGTCCAGGGCGGAGAAGTCGACCGTGCCGCCCTCGTCCATGGCGTCCACGAGGTCCTCCAGGTCGGGCACGCTCGCGTCGGCCAGGACCGTCTCCAGGGCGCCCAGCCACAGGGCCAGCACGTCCTGGGGCGCGCCGGACAGGACGAGCCCCAGGTCGGCGCCCGCGGTGACGGTGCCCTCCTCCTCGTCCACGACCTCGACCAGCCCGGTGTCGACCGCCACCCGCCACGCCTCGCTCGCGCAGGCCGCGGCGTCGTCGCCGTCGAGCCCCAGCTGCGCGGCGGCGGCCGGCAGCTGCTCGTCGACGAGTTCGCCGCCCGCCCCGACCCGGGTCTCCGGACCGGCCCAGCGGGCGAGCCGCACGGCACGCGAGAGGAGCGGCGTGGCGAGGGCGTCCCGCGCGAGCTCCGCTTCGGAGTGCAGCCGCACCGGCGGCAGGGGGGAGCTGTCTGACATCGGCTGGTTCTCCTAGGACGAGCGGTCGGACGTACATCTCGGCCGCCCGTGCCCGTCCGGGCGCACGACGCGGCGCCACGGTGCTGCGGAACCGCGGGGCCGCCCGGCAGGAGGCACTCCAGCCCGCCGTCCCCGGCCGCCCCGGACATGCGGTCTCAGCCTAGACGGATTTGGACGCATGCCGCCCGGTTCATGAACCTGTCAGAAGTATTCAGCCAGGAAACCTTGACAAGTGCCGCGGCCCGGTACGAGATTGACGCGCGTAGATCCACCCTCGTTCCGGCGCCCACGCACGTCCCCGGAGGGATTTCCTTGCCGAGCAAGTCTTCCGCGCGCCTCGCCGCGCTCACCGTCGCCGCCGTCTGTTCCACGGTCTCCTCGGTGGTGCTCACCTCGCCCGCCCACGCGGCTGCCGTGGCCGTCCACGACATCCAGGGCTCCACCCGGACGTCCCCGCTCGTGGGGCAGCAGGTCACCGATGTGGCCGGCGTCGTCACGGGCGTACGGACCTACGGTTCGTCCCGCGGTTTCTGGATCCAGGGGCCGTCCGCGGACGGCGACCCGGCCACCAGTGAGGGCGTCTTCGTCTTCACCAGCTCGACGCCGAAGGTCGCCGTCGGCGACGCGGTCACCGTCTCGGGCACGGTCACGGAGTTCGTGCCGGGCGGCGTCTCGTCCGGCAACCAGTCGGTCACCCAGATCTCCCGGCCGGCGGTGACGGTGGTGTCGAGCGGCAACGCGCTGCCCCGGGCCACGGTCGTCGACAGCCGTTCCGTGCCCGACGCGTACGCGCCCGAGGGCGACGCCGCCGCGGGCGGCTCGGTCAACGGCCTCACCCTGCGGCCGAAGAAGTACGCCCTCGACCTGTACGAGTCCCTGGAGGGCATGAACGTCGCGATCGGCTCGTCGCGCGTGGTCACCGCGACCGACCCGTTCTCCGAGCTGTGGGTCACGGTCAAGCCGCACGAGAACGCGAACCGCCGCGGCGGCACCGTCTACGGCGCCTACACCGCGCAGAACACCGGCCGGCTGCAGATACAGTCGCTGATCCCCACCGCCACGCAGCCGTTCCCGGCGGCGAACGTCGGCGACACCCTCAAGGGCACCACCGAGGGCCCCCTCGACTACAGCCAGTTCGGCGGCTACACGCTGACGGCCCGCACCCTGGGCACGGTCGAGTCCGGCGGCCTGGAGCGCGAGACCACTCGCAGGCAGGCGCGCGGCGAGCTCGCGGTCGCCACGTACAACGTCGAGAACCTCGACCCGGCGGACACCACGTTCGCCGACCACGCGGCCGCGATCGTGGACCACCTGCAGTCGCCCGACATCGTGTCCCTGGAGGAGATCCAGGACAACAACGGCGCGGTGAACGACGGTACGGTCGCCGCCGACGTGACGCTGCGGAAGCTGACGGACGCGATCGTCGCCGCGGGCGGACCGGCCTACGCGTGGCGCTCCATCGACCCGGTGGACCTCGCGGACGGCGGCGAGCCGGGCGGCAACATCCGCCAGGCGTTCCTCTACGACCCGGCGCGGGTCTCGTTCGTGGACCGCCCGGGCGGCGACGCCACCACCGCCGTCGGCGTCACCAAGGTGCGCGGCAAGGCGCAGCTGACGGCCTCCCCGGGGCGCATCGACCCGGCGAACGCGGCCTGGACCAACAGCCGCAAGCCGCTCGCGGGCGAGTTCACCTTCCGCGGCCGGAGCGTCTTCGTGATCGCGAACCACTTCGCGTCCAAGGGCGGCGACCAGGCGCTGCACTCGCAGTTCCAGCCGCCGGCCCGCAGCTCGGAGACCCAGCGCCATCTGCAGGCGACCGCGGTGAACGCCTTCGTCAAGGACATCCTGGCCAAGCAGCGCACCGCGGACGTCGTCACGCTCGGCGACATCAACGACTTCGAGTTCTCGACGACGGCGAAGCTCCTGGAGGCGGACGGCGCGCTCTGGTCGGCGGTCAAGTCCCTGCCGAGGAGCGAGCGGTACAGCTACGACTACCAGGGCAACAGCCAGGTCCTCGACCAGATCCTGATCAGCCCGTCGATCCGCAAGGGCCGCTTCGACTACGACAGCGTGCACATCAACGCGGAGTTCTCCGACCAGATCAGCGACCACGACCCGCAGGTGCTGAGGTTCCGCCCGTGAGCGGGGCGGGGCGGCTCAGCGGGCGGGCTCGTAGGTGAGCTGTTTGACCTGACGCAGGGTGAGGGTGGTCTCGACGGTCTGCACGCCGTCGAGCACCCCGATCCGCTCGCTGAGGTAGGCGTACAGCGCCCTGGTGTCGCGGCAGATGACGGAGGCGACGACGTTGGCCTGCCCGGTGATGGCCGCGGCGAAGCCGACCTCGGGGTGGGCGGCCAGGGCGCGCCCGACGGCCGCGACCGCGGAGGGCGCCACCGTGAGCCAGAGCATGGCGTCGGTCGCGTGCCCCAGCAGGTCACGGTCGTGCTGCACGTCGAAGTAGAGGATCCCCGAGGAGCGCAGCCGGTCCAGGCGCCGCTTGACCGCCGACTCGGTCTGCCCGGTGCTCGTCTGGAGTTCGGTGAGCGGGGTGCGGCCGTCGCGCCGGAGCACGGCGAGCAGCGCCTCGTCCTCGGCGTCCAGGACGACGGGGGCGGGGGCCGGCTCGACGGGCGGCCGGGTGAGCGCGGCCTCCTCGCCGGGATCGAGGGCCTGCAGTTTGCTGAGCCAGCCGAGCGGGCCGCCGTAGTAGGAGTGCAGCAGGCAGTGCGCGCTGACCGAGATGACACGGGGCGTGCGCGGCAGCCGGCCGAAGAGCAGCTCGTCCCGTTCCTCCCCGGAGCGCGGCTTCATCGCGCAGATCACCTCGGTGCCGCCCGAGATCAGTCCGACGTACGAGGTGTCGGGCCGCCGGGCCAGCGCGCCCGCCACCTGCTCGGCCACGTCCGGGGTGCAGCGCAGCCGGACCAGCCAGCTCTGCCGGCCGAGCAGGCTATCGTCGGTCATGCCGAGCACGCGCAGTCCCGCGGTGGCGCGCAGCCGGCGGTAGCGCCGCGCGACGGTCTGGTCCGAGACCCCGAGCACCTCCGCGAAGCGGCTGAACGGCGCGCGGCCGTCCGTCTGGAGCGCCTGCAGCAGCTTCAGGTCGAGCGGGTCGAGGGGCTCGGACGCACGGGACACCACCGGATCGCTCCCGCTCCTCGCGCTGGCTGGGGGCCGTACGGCGCGCGGTGCGCACCGTGGGGATCATCGTAGCGACGGGGCTGCCGGTGCGCCGGGGCGAGCGGTGGGGCCCGGGCCCAGGAAGGTCTCCTGGGCCCGGGCCCCTCACCGGCGCCCTTCCCGTCCCCACGGAGGGCGCCCGGTAAGACGCGGGATCACCGCCGCGGGTTCATCTCACCGGCGGCCGAGTTCCGGCCGGGGCTCCGCGGCCCCGCGCGGCCGGACCACCTCGGCCCCGGCGCCCGCGTCGGCACCGGTACCGGAGCCCGCGTCGGCGCCCGCAGCGGTATCGGTACCCGCGCCGGTCACCACCGTCGTCGTCCGCCGGGGGGTGCGCAGCAGGACCGCGGCGACCGCCGCCGCGAGCAGGGTCAGGACCGCGGACACGATCAGGCACAGGTGGAGCCCGTCGAGGAAGGCCTCGGACAGCGCGCCGAGGGCACGCCCCCGGGCCGGGCCCAGGTCCATCGCGGCGACCGCGCCGAGCCCGCCCTGGTCCACGGCGGCGACGACGCTCTGCCGCTGGGCGCCCGTCAGGCCCGCCTCGGCGAGGTGCCCGGGCAGCGAGCCGGTGGCCCGGCTGGTCAGCAGCGCGCCCAGGACGGCGGGGCCGAGGGCGGCGCCGACCTGCCGGAAGGCGTTGTTCCCGGCGGCCGCCATACCGGCCAGGTGGTGCGGTACGGAGGCGACCGCGGTGGCCGTCATCGGCGTGATGACCAGCCCCATGCCCAGGCCCAGCAGCGCCAGCCGCCAGACCAGCGAGAGGTACGAGGTGTCGGCGTCCAGGGTGGTGAGGGACAGCAGGGAGACCGCGCTGAGCAGCAGGCCGCCGGTGATCAGGGTGCGGGCCGGCACCCGGTGCATGAGGCGGCCGACCGGCGCTCCCACCAGGATGGCCATCAGGCTGACCGTGACCAGCCGGGCCCCCGCCTCCAGGGTGCTGAGCTGCTGGACCATGCCGAAGTAGAGGCTGAGGGCGAAGAAGAAGCCGATCAGGCCGAGGAAGCTGATCAGGGCGATCAGGGTGGTGGCGCTGAAGGCCGCGCTGCGGAACAGCTTCAGGTCCAGCATCGGGCTGTCGCTGCGCCGCTCCACGAGGACGAAGGCGGTACCGCTCACGACGGCCGTGCCCAGGGCGACCAGCACCTTCGCGTCCGAGAAGGAGCCGGCACCGCCCTCGATGACCCCGTAGACCAGCGCGGTGACCGCCAGGGCGGCGGTGAGCTGGCCGGGCCAGTCCAGCCGGCGCGAACCGGCGGCGCGCGAGTCGGTCAGCAGCCGGGCCGCGCACACCATGGCGACGAGCGAGACGGGGATCGTCAGCAGGAAGACCCACCGCCAGGAGAAGTGCTCAAGGACGAGTCCGGCGATGAGGGGGCCGAGGGCCAGGGCCGACAGCAGGGACGTCGCCCACAGGCCGATGAACTTGCCGCGCTCGCGGGGGTCGGGCACCACGTGGCTGATCAGCGCCAGGGTCGTCGGCAGCAGCGCGGCCGCGCCCACACCGGCGAGGGCCTGGCCCGCCCAGAGGACCTCGACCGACCGGGCGGACAGGGCGGTGGCGGCTCCCGCGGCGCAGAAGGCGAGGCCCGCCTGGAAGACCTTCTTGCGGCCGTGGACGTCACCGACGACGCCCGCGGTGAGGATGAGGGCGGCCATGGGCAGGACGAACGCGTCGGACACCCAGGCCAGTTGGGCGGTCGAGGCGTGCAGCGCCCGCTGGACGGCCGGCAGGCTCACCGAGACGGTGGTGACCGGCAGGTAGGCGACGAACACGCCCACGCAGGCCATGACCAGTGTGGCGGCCCGCCGGTCCCGCGCACCGCTCGCGGTGTGCGCGGCGGTCGCGGTGGTGGTGACGTTCACGGAACTCTCCCTTGCGGCGCGCACGCCGCGGTCGTCTGTGTGCACGCCKCCTTCGTCCGCACCGCCGAAGCGGGACCAGCCAGCGGCGCGGAATCCCGGGAATCCGACACGGAGCCCTGCATCCGGCCGGATTTCCGATGCACGCACACCGGCACGAGCACCGCGCATCGCGAGCACCGCGCGCCCGGCACGGGCCCCGTCCGGCCCCGGGCACGCGAGGAGCGGCGGAGCCGGTTGCCCGGCTCCGCCGCTCCTCCCTGCCGTTCCTGCCGTTCCGGTCGTCCGCGTCGGTTCAGCGGCGGCTGCGCCTGCGCAGCAGCAGCCCGGCGACCACGACCACGGCGCCGGCGATCAGTACGGGCTTGGGGATCCGCCGGCTCGCCTGGACGGCCGAGCCCGCCGCGTCGAGCACCGGCTGGGGCAGGCGGTCCTGCGCGACCTGCTGGGCCTGGGCCGCCTTGCCCTGCACGACCTGCTGGGCCTGGGCGGCCTTGTCCTGCACGACCTGCTGGGCCACGACGGCCTTCTCCTGGACGGCGTGGCCCGCCTCGGCCGCCTTCTCCTTGAGCTCGGCGCTCTTGGCCTTCGCCTGTGCCTTCACGTCCACCTTGGCCGCCAGCTCCTCGACCGTGTCACCGAGCTGGCTGCGGGTCTCCTCGATCTGGCGCCGGAGCTCCTCGGGCCCCTCGGCCCCGGTGGCGGACCCGCCGGCGGTCGCGCCGGTCCCCGCGGCGTCGTTGATGTCCGTCATCGGTGTGCCCTTTCCTTGATCTCGTCGACGTCGGCCTTGACGCTGCCGATCGCCTTCTCCGGCATCGGCGGGGTGGCGCGGCCGAGCTGCGAACGGCCGCTCTTGGCCAGCACGGCCGCCACCACGAAGAGCACGGCGGTGACGATGAGCGCCGCCGCCCACACGGGCAGCACCAGCGAGAGGGCGGCGATGCCGGTCGCCGCCAGGCCCATCAGCCCCACGTAGGCGACGGCACCCGCCGCGCCCAGCATGCCGCCGCCGCGTCCGGCGCGCTTGCCCTTCTCCGTCAACTCCTCCTTCGCGAGCCGTATCTCCTGCCGTACGAGCTCCGAAAGCTGTTCTGTGGCCTGCCCGACCAGCTCACCCACCGAGTGCTGCTGGTCCGGCCGCCGGTCCACGATCCCGGTCATGGCGTTCCGCCTCCTTCCGTCCAGGGGAGAACGCCCGGGTACCCTGCTGCGCCGCCACTACCCCTGCCCGGACCCGCGCCCGTCCTCGTCGAGCCGTGCCAGCAGGCTCTGGAACCAGTCGAGCCGGGCCTGCAGGAGCGCGGCCTCGGCGACGAGCTCGGGCACCCCGAGCCCGTCGGGCAGCCCGGTCACCGCGGGCACCGCGCCGCCGGATCGCGCCGCGCCTCCCCCGGCCCGGACCCGCAGCCCTTCTCCGCCCAGCAGCGCGAACGTCACCGGTGACACGGCGGTGCGCCCGCGCGCGCATCCGGCGCAGGAGGCCGCCAGGCCCCGCCAGCCGGGCCTGCCCCAGCCGGCGTCGGCCAGCGCCACGGCCGCCGCCCCGCACGCGCAGGGCCCGACCTCGGCGGTGCGCACCCGCTGCCGCGCGTACCGGAACCCGCGTTCGAAGCGGATGTACGCGCCGAGGACCGTCACCTCCAGCAGGACGGCCGCCCGGTGTTCGGCGGTGCACAGCAGGGCCTGCGCCGTCGCGCGGTCGTGCACGCAGTGGAAGCCGCAGTCGCAGCGGCGGTGCGGTGCCCGGTGCCGCAGGCCGTAGACGCAGCGCGCCTCGTCGAGGACCCCGTAGGGCAGCGCGTCGCCCAGCGACACACCGGTGAACCCGGCCCGGCGGCCGTCCTGGGACAGCATCGGGTGGGCGATCTTGAATCCGGTCGGCGGCTCCGCAGGACGTTCCGCGGGGAGCCGCATCCTCATCGCGCGGACGGCGCCTCTTCGGCCGCGGGCGCCGACCGCACGGGCTCCCGCCGCACGGGCCGCGCGGCGGCCTCGGGCGCCTCGTCACCGACGGCCGCCCCGTCCGGCCGGTGCCCTTCGTCCGTCCCGTACGGCTGTTCCTCCGCCACTCCGGTGGCGAGCGCTTTGCCGAGCCTCATAACGCCTCCCGTGACCGTCCGGCACCGACTGCCGTCCTCGCCATGGTGACGCAGACCGGGGCGGGTGCCTAGAGCGCCTCCGGCCCGTATCCAGTAGCGGATCTAACGCATGACCCGTAGAAGAATTAAGTGGAGCTTCCGGGTCGACGGTCCGAGACTGCCGTCATGACACCCACGAGCACGCCCCCGTCCCCCCGCCCCTTCGGCCGCGCCCTCTGCGCGATGGTCACCCCTTTCACCGGCGAGGGCCTCCTCGACCTGGACGGCGCGCAGCGGCTCGCCGAGCGGCTGGTGTCCGAGGGCTGCGACGGGCTGGTGCTGTCCGGTACCACCGGTGAGTCCCCGACCACGACGGACGCCGAGAAGTCCGCGCTCGTACGGGCGGTCGCCGAGGCGGTCGGGGACCGCGCCGCGATCGTCGCGGGCGTCGGGACCGCCGACACCCGGCACACCGTCGAGCTGGCCCTGGCGGCGGAGAAGGCGGGCGCGGACGGCCTGCTGGTGATCGCGCCGTACTACAGCAGGCCGCCGCAGGACGCCGTCGAGGCGCACGTGCGCGCCGTCGCGGACGCCTCGGGACTGCCGCTGGTCCTGTACGACATCCCGGGCCGCACCGGCACCCGCATCGAGCCGGAGACGGTGCTGCGGCTCGCCGGGCACCCGCGGATCGTGGCGGTGAAGGACTGCGCGTACGACCTGCTCGGCACCCAGAAGGTGCTGGCCCGCACGGACCTCGCGTACTACGCGGGCTGCGACGAGTACGCGCTGGCCCTGTACGCGGTGGGCGGCGCCGGGTACATCAGCACGGTGGCGAACGTCGTGCCCGCCCATCTCCGCGCCGTCCTCGACGCGTTCGACGCGGGGGACACCGGCGGGGCGGCGCGCCGCCAGCGGCGGGCGACCGCGCTCATCGAGTCGATGATGGCGTCGGGCCTGCCCGGCGCGGTCACCGCGAAGGCCCTGCTCGGCGCCCTGGGCCTGCCCGCAGGCCCGGTCCGGGCACCGCTGCGGCCCGCCGGCCACGAGGCGACCGACGGGCTGCTGACGGAGTACGAACGGCTGACGGCGGACGAGCGGCTGACGGCCGACGCCTGACCGGTCGCCGACCACCAGCCACCGGCCCCTGCTCAGCGCCGGGCGAAGACCGGGATCCAGCGTCCGGGCGCACCGTCGTTCCCCTGCCGGAAACCGCTCAGCGGGACGGTCTTGTCGCTCCCGATCGTGACGAGCACGAGCCGGTTGCGGAACTCACTCGTACCGGGCTCGATGTCCCAGGCGATGAGCCGCTCGTTGCCGACCCAGGCGATCGGCGACTGTCCGGGCACCGTGTGGAGCCGATCGCCCGTCGAGGAATCGTTGACGGCGATGCCGCTGGACCCGTCGCCGCTCGCCGGGAGAGCGGTGGGGACCTCGCTGAACGGGATCGCCTGCCGCACGGTGTTCCGGTCCGAGGACCCGTCCTCCGACTTCCCCTCGGCCGCGCGGCTCCTCGCGGCGTCGCCGACGACGAGCCTGCCGTTCGGGGACAGCCCCGCCTCGGAGAACCGCTCCAGATACTTCTCGTCCTCGGGAACGGCGGCCTTGTCGCCCTTCAGGTCGTAGTACTGCACACGGGAGTCCAACGGGAGCTCGGACCGCACCAGCTCGCCGTCGTGGCTGAAGGCGAAGTCACGGCGGGGAGCGGCGAATGCGAACTCCTTCCCCTCGCGGCCGGCGACCTCGCGCCACGCCCCGTCGCCGGAGTCGACGTCGAGGACGTAGAAGCCGGTCCGGAACCATTTCCCGTACTGCGCGAACCAGTCGTTCCTCTTGCCGTCGTGGTCGCTGTCGTTGGGCGCCAGCTCCAGCTTGTCGGGGTTGTCGCTGTACGTCGTGGCGAGGAGCCTGTCGCCGTCCGGCGAGAACTGGATGCCCGCGACGGGGTGGTCGACGGTGATCCAGCGCTCGACCTCGCCGGTGAGGAGGTCGAGCAGCCCGATCCGCCTGGTGGGCAGCTTCTCCTCCAGGACGGCGGCCGTGCGCATCCCGGGGGCGACGGCGACGAAGGACCACTCGGGGGCCTTCACGTACTTCCCGGTGTGCTGGTCGAGGATGCGGTAGGCGCGCCGGTCGACGACCTGGCCCCCGGCCTCCTTGACAGGGCCGCGCGTGAAGTAGGCGGCCAGCGCGGTGTCCCCCGCCGCGATCAGGTCGCGCGGCGGCGACTGCTCCGGGTGGGCGATGATGTCGCTCCGGTTCATCTGGCTGGCGAGCCGCGGTGCGTCCTTCCCGTCGTACAGGACGGGCKCCCCCACGGCGACGGCGACCGCCACGGCCATGGCCGCCGCGGCTCCGGCGAGCCTGCGGCCGCGGCGGCGCCGCCGGACGGCGAGCACCCGACCGGCGAAGTCGGGCGGCGTGGCCGCGGTCCCCTCGGCCTGCTCGTGCAGGGCGTCGCGTACGAGCTGATCCATGTTCACGGGCGTGCCTCCACCGGTGAGAAGTCGCGGGACGGGCTCCGGTCGGCGTCGGGAGCGCCGAGTGCGGACAGCTCCGGCGCGAGGGTGCGCAGCCGGGCGAGCGAGCGGTGGGCCGTGGACCGTACGGTCCCGACCGAGCAGCCGAGGATGCGGGCGACGTCGGCCTCCGGCAGGTCCTCGAAGTAGCGGAGCACCAGTACGGCCCGTTGGCGGGCGGTGAGCCGCGCCAGCGCTCCGCGCATCACGATCCGCAGGTCGGTGGCGGCGGAGGCGTCGGCTCCCCCCGTCGACTCCGGCGGCTCGGCGACGGTCAGCTCCCGGCGCCGCCACTTCAGCCGCCAGCGGCTCACCTGCTGCCGGTACAGGACCTGCCGTACGTACGCCTCCGGCTCGTCGATGCGCTGCCAGCGGCCGGCCGCCTTGATCAGCGCGTTCTGCAGCAGGTCCTCGGCGGCGTGGCGGTCGCCGCCGCTGAGCAGCACGGCGGTCTTCAGCAGCGCCGACGACCGGTTCTCCACGAAGTCGCGAAACCGCTCGTGTCCTTCGGCATCCATCGTCACCTTCTCTCCCCCGGGCGGGCCCGTCCTCCCCGCCCCCACCCCTCAAGACGCCTGCACCCTCCTCCGGCTATGCCTGCCCACCGGGTTCGTTCACGTCCGGGCCCCTCAGGGGCGCGGGGAACTGCGCGATCAGCTCCCACCGGCCGGCAGTCGAAGGGACCGTGAACGCCGAGAGCGCCCTCCCGCGCGAAGCGGAAGGGCGCTCTCGGCGAAGAGATGCGGGCAGAGCCTCAGTTGTGGCTGTGGAGAACCTCGTTCAGGCCACCCCACACCGCGTTGTTCGGCCGCGCCTCCACCTTCCCGGTCACCGAGTTCCGCCGGAACAGGATGTTGGACGCCCCGGACAGCTCCCGCGCCTTCACGATCTGCCCGTCGGGCATCGTCACCCGCGTCCCCGCCGTGACGTACAGCCCGGCCTCGACCACGCACTCGTCGCCGAGGGCGATCCCGACCCCCGCCTCGGCCCCGATCAGGCACCGCTCGCCGATGGTGATGCGGACGTTGCCGCCGCCCGACAGCGTGCCCATGGTGGACGCGCCGCCGCCGATGTCCGAGCCGTCCCCGACCACGACACCGGCCGAGATGCGTCCCTCGACCATCGACGTACCGAGCGTGCCGGCGTTGAAGTTCACGAAGCCCTCGTGCATGACGGTCGTGCCCGAGGCGAGGTGCGCGCCGAGGCGCACCCGGTCGGCGTCGGCGATCCGGACACCCTTGGGGGCCACGTAGTCCGTCATGCGCGGGAACTTGTCGATCGAGGTCACCGCGAGGTGCAGCCCCTCGGCGCGCGCGTTCAGCCGGACCTTCTCCACGTCGTCGACGGCGACCGGACCGAGCGAGGTCCAGGCCACGTTGGCGAGGTGGGCGAAGAGGCCGTCGAGGTTCTGCCCGTGCGGCCGCACCAGCCGGTGCGAGAGCAGGTGCAGCCGCAGGTACGCGTCGTGCGCGTCGACCGGCTTCTCGTCGAGCGAGGCGATGACCGTGCGGACCGCGACGACCTCGACACCGCGGCGGGCGTCCGGTCCGACCGCCTGCACGGCGCCCTCGCCGAGCAGCTCCGCCGCGCGTTCGGCGGACAGCCGCTCCGAGCCGGAGGGGCCCGGCTCGGCGACCAGTTCGGGGGCCGGGAACCAGGTGTCGAGGACGGTGCCGTCGGCGGCGATCGTGGCGAGCCCGGCGGCCACGGCGCCGGTGGTGCGAGGAGCAGTCGTGTCGGTCATGAGGGCAACCTAACCGCCCGGGCCCCGTACGGGCCAACCGACGCCGGGCACGTCTCGGACTCCGGTCCGGGCACCGTGCCCGGCGCCCCCRCCGGCGGGCCGTCAGTGCGCCCCGCCCATGTTCAGCACCACGACCCCGCCGATGATCAGCGCGATGCCGGCGAACTTGGTGACGGTCAGCCCCTCCCCCAGGAACACCACCCCGATCGCCGCGATGGCCGCCGTGCCCAGCCCCGCCCAGATCGCGTACGCCGTGCCGACCGCCACCGTCTTGAGGGTCTGCGCGAGCAGCGTGAAGGCGACGAGGTAGCCGAGGGCGGTCAGCACCGAGGGCCACAGCCGGCTGAACCCGTCGCTGTACTTCATGGCGGTCGTGGCGGCCACCTCCGCGGCGATGGCTCCGGCTAGCAGCACGTATCCCATGCGCACGACCGTACCCAGAAGCCGGACGTATCACGTCAACTCACCTGCGTATGAAGCGGGTTCAACGGAATCACATACAGGAACGGCTGTTCGGCGCACACGGGTTCCACTAATGTTCCTCACGTCGCGCACACGGGCCTCCCGGCCCGGACCGGCCCGTGTGCCCGCGACCCACGCCTCCTCTTGCCCCACCCGACGACCGAACCGCGTCCGCCCCCGGCGACGCCGGGGGGAACAGCGCATGCCGGAAAGAACGACCGAGTCCGCTCCCGAACCGCCGGTCCACCTGCCGAAGGTGTGGGAGACCGGTGAGGCCTCGGGAGAGGCCCGCATCCCCGGGACGCGCAGGCTCTGGCTGGCCGGGGCCCTGCTGCTGGCGGTCCTCGCCTCCGCCGTGACGGCGGTGGCCGTGCTGGAGGGGGACCGGGACGACTCGGCGCTGGACTGGACGGAGAACACCTCCGCGTCGGACGAACCGCTCGTGCCGGCCCCGCCCACGGTGGCCACGGCGCCCCGCGGCAAGAGCGGTCTGGCCTCCGCCGGCCCCTCGGGCACCACCGCGGCGCCCCCCGCCCCGCAAGGGGGCGCGGACGCCGACTTCGACGCCGGGGGCCGCGG
>NZ_VDFC01000046.1:438653-460204 GCF_008369065.1 Streptomyces apricus
CCGCAAGGGGGCGCGGACGCCGAGCCGGCCCCGCGGCCCCCGGCGTCGAAGTCGGCGTCCGCACCGGCGGCAGAGCCACCGGCCGCCACGCCCGCGTTCCCGCCCTCGTCCGCCCGCAAGTCCGTCCAGTCGGTCAACCACCCCGACCGTCACTGGCGGGTCGGCCACGACTCCGTGCGGCTCGACCGGGTGGACCCGCGCGGCTCGTCCTGGGGCGGGCACAGCGCCTCCTTCAGGCTGGTCCCCGGCCTCGCCGACTCCTCCTGCGTCTCGTTCTCGCTCGGCGAGGGCCGCTACCTGCGCCACTTCCAGTTCCGGCTGCGCGCCGACCGGGACGACGGCTCCGCGCTCTTCGAGAAGGACGCCACGTTCTGCCCGCGGCCCTCGGCGTTCTCCGGCGCCGTGATGCTGGAGTCGGTGAACTACCCCGGCCGCTTCCTGCGGCACAGCGACTTCCGGCTCCGTCTGGACCCGTACGAGAACAGCCGCCTCTACCGGGCGGACGCGGCGTTCCGCCTGGTCGACGGTCTGGACTGAACCGTCCGGCACACGTACGTACAGGGCTCGGGGGGTGCTCAGACGTTGAAGCCGAGCGCCCGGAGCTGGTCACGGCCGTCGTCCGTGATCTTGTCGGGGCCCCACGGCGGCATCCACACCCAGTTGATGCGGAGCTCGTTCACGATGCCGTCCGTGGCGGACTTGGCCTGGTCCTCGATGACGTCGGTGAGCGGACACGCCGCCGACGTCAGGGTCATGTCGATCGTCGCGATGTTCGCGTCGTCGATGTGGATCCCGTAGATCAGTCCGAGGTTGACGACGTCGATGCCCAGCTCGGGGTCGACGACGTCGTACAGGGCCTCGCGCACTTCTTCCTCGGAGGCCGGTTTCATCTCGATGGTCTCGCTCATGCCGTCTTCCTCTCGGCGCCGGCCTCGCCCAGGGCCTGGGCCGTCGCGTCCTTCCAGGCCATCCAGCTCAGCAGCGCGCACTTCACGCGGGCCGGGTACTTCGAGACCCCGGCGAACGCGACCGCGTCCTCCAGGACCTCCTCCATCGCGTCGTCGGGTTCGATGCGGCCCTTGGACTGCATCAGCTCCAGGAAGGTCTCCTGGATCCGCTGCGCCTCGGCCAGGTCCTTGCCGACGAGCAGGTCGTTCAGCACGGAGGCCGAGGCCTGGCTGATGGAGCAGCCCTGGCCCTCGTAGGAGACGTCGCCGATCGTCATGCCGTCGTACCGCACGCGCAGCGTGATCTCGTCGCCGCACGTCGGGTTGACGTGGTGCACCTCGGCGTCGCCGTCCCGCAAGCCCCGCCCGTGGGGGTGCTTGTAGTGGTCCAGGATGACTTCCTGGTACATCGAATCCAGCTTCACGCCGTCAACCCCGCCTTTCTACGATGGCTCCTCAGCCGAAGAAGTTCCGTACGTGCTCCAGGCCGTCGACCAGTGCGTCGATCTCGGCCGGTGTGGAGTACAGATAGAACGACGCCCGCGTGGTCGCAGGAATTCCGTACCGCAGGCAGACGGGCCGTGCGCAGTGGTGTCCGACCCGGACCGCGATGCCCTGTTCGTCGAGGACCTGGCCCACGTCGTGCGGGTGGATGTCACCCAGCGTGAACGAGATCGCCGCGCTGCGGTCCTCGGCCGTCGTCGGGCCGATGATCCGCAGGTCCGGGACCGCGGTGAGCTTCTTCACCGCGTACTCGGTGAGGGCGTGCTCGTGCGCGAGGACCTTGTCCATGCCGATCGCGTTCAGGTAGTCGATCGCCGCGCCGAGTCCGACCGCCTGGGCGATCGGCGGGGTGCCCGCCTCGAACTTGTGCGGGGCCGGCGCGTACGTCGACGAGTGCATCGACACGGTCTCGATCATCTCGCCGCCGCCGAGGAACGGGGGCAGGTCCTCCAGCAGCTCCTGGCGGCCCCACAGGACGCCGATGCCGGTCGGGCCGCACATCTTGTGGCCGGTGAAGGCCACGAAGTCGGCCTGGAGGGCCTGGACGTCCAGCGGCATGTGCGGGGCGGCCTGCGAGGCGTCGATGCAGACCAGGGCGCCGACCTCCTGCGCGCGGCGCACTATCGCCTCGACCGGGTTGACCGTGCCCAGGATGTTCGACACCAGCACGAAGGAGACGATCTTCGTCTTCTCCGTGATGATCTCGTCGATGTTGGACAGGTCGAGCCGGCCGTCGTCGGTGAGGCCGAACCACTTCAGTTTCGCGCCGGTGCGCTGCGCGAGCAGCTGCCACGGGACGATGTTGGAGTGGTGCTCCATCTCCGTGATGACGATCTCGGTCTCGTGGTCCACCCGGTAGGGCTCGTCGGCCCAGCCGAGCATGTTCGCCACGAGGTTGAGCGACTCGGAGGCGTTCTTCGTGAAGATCACCTCGTCGCGGCTCGGCGCGTTGACGAACGCCGCGACCTTGTCGCGCGCGCCCTCGTACAGCGCCGTGGCCTCCTCCGCGAGCACGTGCACACCGCGGTGGACGTTGGCGTTGTAGCTCTCGTAGTAACCGCTGAGAGCGTCCAGCACCTGCCGCGGCTTCTGCGAGGTCGCCGCGTTGTCCAGGTAGACGAGCTTGCGGCCGTCGTGGACCTGGCGGTCCAGGATGGGGAAGTCCTTACGGATCGCCTCGGTGTCGAGGAGGCCCGGCAACTGCGTCACGCTGATGCGCCACCCTTCACGTACTTGTCGTAGCCCTCGGCCTCGAGCTGGTCGGCGAGCTCGGCGCCACCGGACTCGGCGATGCGGCCGTTCGCGAACACGTGCACGTGGTCGGGCTTGATGTAGCGCAGGATGCGCGTGTAGTGCGTGATCAGCAGGGTGCCGACCTCACCGGTGTCGCGCACGCGGTTGACGCCCTCGGAGACGACGCGCAGGGCGTCGACGTCCAGGCCGGAGTCGGTCTCGTCGAGGATCGCGATCTTCGGCTTGAGCAGCTCCAGCTGGAGGATCTCGTGGCGCTTCTTCTCACCGCCGGAGAAGCCCTCGTTCACGTTGCGCTCGGCGAAGGAGGGGTCCATGTTGAGGCGCTCCATGGCCTCCTTGACCTCCTTGACCCACAGCCGCAGCTTGGGGGCCTCGCCGCGGACCGCGGTGGCGGAGGTGCGCAGGAAGTTGGAGACGGAGACGCCGGGGACCTCGACCGGGTACTGCATGGCGAGGAAGAGGCCGGCGCGGGCGCGCTCGTCGACGGACATCTCCAGGACGTCCTCGCCGTCGAGGGTGACGGTGCCGCCGGTGATCGTGTACTTGGGGTGGCCCGCGAGCGAGTAGGCGAGGGTCGACTTGCCGGAGCCGTTGGGGCCCATGATGGCGTGCGTCTCGCCCTGCTTCACGGTCAGGTCGACGCCCTTGAGGATCTCCTTCGTGGCGTTGTCGGCCTCGACGGTGACGTGCAGGTCGTGGATTTCAAGCGTTGCCATGGGTTCCTCAGGACTCCTGGGTGAGGGAGACGAGCACGTCGTCCCCTTCGATCTTTACGGGGTATACGGGCACGGGGCGCGTCGCGGGGAGGCCGGACGGCTTGCCGGTTCTGAGGTCGAACGCGGAGCCGTGCAGCCAGCACTCGATCTGACAGTCCTCCACCTCGCCCTCGGAGAGCGAGACGTTCGCGTGCGAGCAGATGTCGTGGATCGCGAACACCTCCCCCTCGGTCCGCACGACGGAGACCGGCGTGCCGTCGAGTTCCACCCGCTTGGGGGTGTCCTCCTCCAGCTCACCGAGCCCGCAGGCGCGCAGGAACGTCGCAGAGTCAGCCATCAGACCGACGCCTCCAGCTCCTCGTCGATCTTCACGAGGAGGCGTTCTTGGATGTCGTCGACGCCGATCTGCTGGACCAGCTCGGCGAAGAAGCCGCGCACGACCAGCCGGCGGGCGTCGTCGGCCTGGATGCCGCGGGCCATCAGGTAGAAGAGCTGCTCGTCGTCGAAGCGGCCGGTCGCGGAGGCGTGTCCGGCGCCGACGATCTCGCCGGTCTCGATCTCCAGGTTCGGTACGGAGTCGACCCGGGCGCCGTCCGTGAGGACCAGGTTGCGGTTCATCTCGTAGGTGTCGGTGCCCTCGGCCTTGGCCTCGATGAGCACGTCGCCGATCCACACGGCGTGCGCGGCCTCGCCCTGGAGGGCGCCCTTGTAGACGACGTTGGACTTGCAGTGCGGGACGTTGTGGTCGACCAGGAGGCGGTGCTCCTGGTGCTGGCCGGCGTCCGTGAAGTACAGGCCGAGCAGCTCGGCCTCGCCGCCGGGCCCGGCGTAGGTGACGCGCGGGTGCAGGCGCACGACGTCGCCGCCGAAGGTGACCACGAAGGACTTGAAGGTGGCGTCCCGGCCGATCAGCGCGTTGTGCTGGCCGACGTGGACGGCCTTGTCGTCCCAGTCCTGGACCGAGACGACGGTGAGCTTGGCGCCGTCCCCGAGGACGAAGTCGACGTTGGCGGCGAGGACCGCGTCACCGGTGTGGTCGATGACGACGACGGCCTCGGCGAAGGCTCCCAGCTCGACGACCTGGTGGCCGTAGGCGACCCCGCCGCGGCCGTGCACGGCGATGCGGATCGGCTCGGTGAGCACCGTCTCCTTGGGGACGGTGACGACACCGGCCTTCTCGAACGCCGAGTAGGCCTGCGCGGCGACGCGGTCCACCGGGGTGCCGGCCCGGCCGAGCCGCTCGTCGTCACGGCCGACGGTCTCGACCGTGACGCCCTCGGGCGCGGTGACGTCGACCTGCACGCCGTCGCCGGTGGCGACCGCGGTGCCGTCGTGCAGCCCGCGCAGGCGCTCCAGCGGCGTGAACCGCCATTCCTCCTCGCGGCCGTGGGGGACGGGGAAGTCCGCCACGTCGAAGGACGGGGGCGCGCTCATGCGCGTGGCGACGGTCGACTCGGCGGCCACCGCGATCTGGCCCGCGGTGGTCGACCCGCCGGGGATGTTCTGAGCCTCAGCCATGGCTGTCGGTCTGCTCTCTTCCTACGTCAGATTTCGCTAGCTGTGTCCGGAGGGCGGCCGGTCCTAACCGACCGCGCCCTCCATCTGCAGCTCGATCAGCCGGTTGAGCTCCAGGGCGTACTCCATGGGCAGCTCCTTCGCGATGGGCTCGACGAAGCCGCGCACGATCATCGCCATCGCCTCGAACTCGGAGAGACCGCGGCTCATCAGGTAGAAGAGCTGGTCCTCGGAGACCTTGGAGACGGTCGCCTCGTGGCCCATGGACACGTCGTCCTCGCGGACGTCCACGTAGGGGTACGTGTCCGAGCGGGAGATCGTGTCGACGAGCAGCGCGTCGCACAGCACGTTCGACTTCGAGCCGTGGGCGCCCTCGCCGATCTCGACGAGACCGCGGTAGGAGGTGCGGCCGCCGCCGCGCGCCACGGACTTCGACACGATGTTGGAGGACGTGTTCGGCGCCATGTGGACCATCTTGGAGCCGGCGTCCTGGTGCTGGCCCTCGCCCGCGAAGGCGATGGAGAGGGTCTCGCCCTTGGCGTGCTCGCCCATCAGGTAGACGGCCGGGTACTTCATGGTGACCTTGGAACCGATGTTGCCGTCGATCCACTCCATGGTCGCGCCCTCGTACGCCACGGCGCGCTTGGTGACCAGGTTGTAGACGTTGTTCGACCAGTTCTGGATGGTCGTGTAACGGCAGCGGGCGTTCTTCTTGACGATGATCTCGACGACCGCGGAGTGCAGCGAGTCCGACTTGTAGATCGGGGCGGTGCAGCCCTCGACGTAGTGCACGTAGGCACCCTCGTCGACGATGATCAGGGTCCGCTCGAACTGGCCCATGTTCTCCGTGTTGATACGGAAGTAGGCCTGCAGCGGGATCTCGACGTGCACGCCCTTCGGCACGTAGATGAAGGAGCCGCCGGACCACACCGCGGTGTTCAGCGACGCGAACTTGTTGTCGCCGACCGGGATGACCGTGCCGAAGTACTCCTTGAAGAGCTCCGGGTGCTCCTTCAGGGCGGTGTCGGTGTCGAGGAAGATGACGCCCTGCTCCTCCAGGTCCTCGCGGATCTGGTGGTAGACGACCTCGGACTCGTACTGGGCCGCGACACCGGCGACGAGGCGCTGCTTCTCCGCCTCGGGGATGCCGAGCTTGTCGTACGTGTTCTTGATGTCCTCGGGCAGGTCCTCCCAGGACTCCGCCTGCTTCTCCGTGGAGCGCACGAAGTACTTGATGTTGTCGAAGTCGATGCCGGAGAGGTCGGAGCCCCAGTTCGGCATGGGCTTCTTGTCGAACAGGCGCAGGCCCTTGAGACGGAGCTTGGTCATCCACTCCGGCTCGTTCTTCTTGGCGGAGATGTCCCGGACGACGTCCTCGTTGATACCGCGCTTGGCAGAGGCACCGGCCACGTCGGAGTCGGCCCAGCCGTATTCGTAGTTGCCCAGGCCCTCGAGTTCGGGGTGGGCGGTCTCCTCGATGGGGAGCGTCATGCGGGGTTCCTCCCGGCGGTGCTTGCGGATGCGTTATCGGGTGTCTTGGAAATCTTGGGGATGAACGTCGTGCAGACGCCGTCGCCGTGGGCGATGGTGGCCAGCCGCTGCACATGGGTCCCGAGGAGCTGGGAGAAGATCTCGGTCTCCGCCTCGCACAGCTGCGGGAACTGCTCGGCGACGTGGGCGACCGGGCAGTGGTGCTGGCAGAGCTGCTCCCCGACCGGTGCGCTGCGCGCCGTAGCAGCGTACCCGTCCGCGCTCAGGGCCCTGGCCAGCGCTTCGGCGCGTTTGTCCGGGGCGGCGGACTCGACGGCCGCGCGGTAGGCGCCGGCCTGGGCGGCCATCCTGGCGCGGGCGAAGGCGACGAGCGCCCCCTCGCCGCCCTCGCGCTCGGCGATCCAGCGCAGGGCGTCCGCGGCGAGCTTGTCGTAGGACTGGTCGAAGGCGTCCCGGCCGCAGTCGGTCAGCGCGAACACCTTGGCGGGGCGCCCGCGGGTGCGCGCGCCGTAGACGCGCTGCTCGCGGGCCTCCACGACGTCGTCGCCGACGAGGGCGTCCAGGTGCCGGCGGACGGCGGCCTGGGTGAGGCCGAGGCGTCCGGCGAGGTCCGCGACGGTCGACGGGCCGTGGTCCAGGATGGATCGCGCGACGCGGTTGCGCGTGGAGCGCTCACCGGTCGCGAGTTCCTCCTGAGGGGCCCCCGTGGGGGTCTCCCGAGCCTCGCCGACGTTTTTCACAACACCATTGTTGCGTAATTCCCCAGGGAGTGACAAGCCGTGTCCATGCCGAGCGGAGTGCGCTGCATCACTTAGGTAAACCTAATCTGACCTGCGGCGATGATCTTTGATCGATCAATCCGGTGGCGCCGCCGGGAGGGGTCGGCGAGACTGGCGAACCATGCCGACACCCCCTCCCACCGGCCCACTCGTGACCCGCGTCACCCTCGCCGCGGACCTGCGCGCGCTCGGTGTGCGCCCCGGCGAGACGCTCCTGGTGCATTCCTCGCTGCGTTCCCTCGGGTGGGTGAACGGCGGGGCGGTCGCCGTGGTCCAGGCACTGCTCGACGCGCTCGGCCCCGAGGGCACCCTCGTGGTCCCCACCCAGACCGGCCACCTCTCCGATCCGGCCCTGTGGAACCGTCCGCCCGTGCCCGAGGAGTGGTGGCCCTCGATCCGCGCCACGATGCCCCCGTACGACCCGCTCGTGACGCCCGCGCGCGGGGTGGGCGTGGTCCCGGAGACCGTGCGGACCTGGCCCGGCGCCCTGCGCAGCGCGCATCCGCAGACCTCGTTCGCGGCCCTCGGCCCGGACGCGCCTGCGATCGTCGGGGGCCACGCGCCGGACTGCCGGCTGGGCGAGCGCAGCCCGCTGGCCCGCCTGGAGGAGCGGGGCGCCCGGGTCCTGCTCCTCGGCGCGGGGTACGACTCCTGCACCGCCTTCCACCTCGCCGAGTACCGCATCCCCGCCCCGCGCGTCGAGGTCGGCAGGCCCGTGCTCACGCCCGGCGGGCCGGCCTGGGAGGTGGTCACGGAGGTCTCGATCAGCTCGTCGGAGTTCGACACGCTGGGCGCCGACTTCGAGCGGGACCGCCCCGTCGTACGGGGCCGGGCGGGCGCGGCCGGCACCCGGCTGTTCCCGCTGGCGGACGCGGTGGCCTACGCCGGGCGGTGGCTCGCGACGCACCGCCCGCGCGACGAATGGATCACGGACGGCGTGACGTCCCCGAGCCGCTCCTGACCCGCCCCGCCGGTCGGGGGCCGCCCGGCCGTCCCTAGACTTGGCGCCCATGCGAAGTGAGGCCGCCCATGCGAAATGACCCCGTCGTCCAGGTCTGCGGCCTGGTGAAGCGGTACGGCGGGAAGACCGCCGTGGACGGCCTGGACCTGGTGGCCCGGGCGGGCATCACCGCCGTCCTCGGGCCGAACGGCGCGGGCAAGACCACCACCGTCGAGAGCTGCGAGGGCTACTGCAGGCCCGACTCCGGGACCGTGCGGGTGCTGGGCCTGGACCCGGTGCGCGAGGCCGCCGCGCTGCGCCCGCGCATCGGGGTGATGCTCCAGTCCGGCGGCGTCTACTCCGGCGCCCGCGCCGACGAGATGCTCCGGCACGTCGCCCGGCTGCACGCGCACCCGCTGGACGTGGCTGCGCTGACCGAGCGCCTGGGCCTGGGCAGCTGCGGCCGGACCCCGTACCGGCGGCTCTCCGGCGGCCAGCAGCAGCGCCTCGCGCTCGCCATGGCCGTCGTCGGCCGCCCCGAGCTGGTCTTCCTCGACGAGCCGACCGCCGGCCTCGACCCGCAGGCGCGCCGGGCCACCTGGGACCTGGTGCGCGACCTGCGGGCCGACGGGGTCTCGGTGATCCTCACCACGCACCACATGGACGAGGCCGAGCAGCTCGCCGACGACGTGGCGATCATCGACGCGGGCAAGGTCGTCGCGCAGGGCTCCCCCGAGGAGCTGTGCCGCGGCGGCGCCGAGAACACCCTGCGCTTCAGCGGCCGCCCCGGCCTGGACGTGACCTCGCTCCTCAAGGCCCTGCCCGCGGACTCCACGGCGGCCGAGCTCACCCCGGGCTCGTACCGGGTGGGCGGCAAGATCGACCCGCAGCTCCTGGCGACCGTCACCACCTGGTGCGCCCAGCACGGGGTGATGCCGGAGAAGATCTCCGTGGAGCGGCACACCCTGGAGGACGTCTTCTTGGAGCTCACCGGTAAGGAGCTGCGCGGATGAGCGCGGGAACGGACACCCCGGCCACGGGCGGGGGCACCTACGCGCCGCGTCCCGGAGCGGCCCCGCTGCCCCGGATGATCGCGGCGCAGGCGGCGCTGGAGACGAGGATGCTGCTGCGCAACGGCGAGCAGCTGCTGCTGACGGTGGTCATCCCGACGCTGCTGCTGGTGCTGTTCAGCGCGGTGGACATCGTCGACACGGGCGAGGGCAAGGCCGTCGACTTCCTGGCGCCGGGCATCCTCGCGCTCGCCGTGATGTCGACGGCGTTCACCGGCCAGGCGATCGCGACCGGCTTCGAGCGGCGGTACGGGGTGCTCAAGCGGCTCGCCGTCTCCCCGCTGCCCCGCTGGGGCCTGATGACGGCCAAGACCCTGTCCGTGCTGGTCACGGAGGTGCTGCAGGTGCTCCTCGTGACGGTGATCGCCCTCGCGCTGGGCTGGTCGCCGCACGGCAACCCGCTGGCCGTGCTGCTCCTGCTGGTCCTGGGCACCGCGGCGTTCTCGGGGCTCGGCCTGCTGATGGCGGGCACGCTGAAGGCGGAGGCCACCCTCGCCGCCGCCAACCTGGTCTTCCTGCTGCTGCTGGTGGGCGGCGGGGTGGTCGTGCCGCTGGACGAGTTCCCGCAGGCGGCGCAGGACGTCCTCGGTCTGCTGCCGATCTCGGCGCTCTCCGGCGGCCTGCGGGACGTGCTCCAGCACGGCGCGGGCATGCCGTGGGGCGACCTCGCGATCCTGGCGGTGTGGGCGGTCGCCGGCCTGGCCGCCGCCGGGAAGCTCTTCCGCTGGGAGTGAGGGCGCGTATGCGCTCGGTGGCGGGGAGGGGGCTCGTGAACGCATGCACAAGCAGCCCCCTACGATGGTTCCCGTGCCGAACGTGACCCGAGCGGATGCCGCTCAAGCCGTGCGCAACCCGCTCGCCTTCATCGCCGGGCGCTGGACCCCCGCTCCCCGGACGGTCCGGCGCGCCGCTCTCGCCGCCCTCGTCATGGCGGTGCTGATCGTGGTGACCGGCGGCGCGGTCCGCCTGACCGGCTCGGGCCTCGGCTGCCCGACCTGGCCCAAGTGCACCGACGACTCGCTCACCAACACCCACGAGATGGGCGTGCACGGCGCCATCGAGTTCGGCAACCGCATGCTGACGTACGTCCTGTGCGCCGCGGTCGGCTGGGCGATCGTCGCCGCCCGCTCGCAGAAGCCGTACCGCCGCAGCCTCACCCGGCTCGGCTGGGCGCAGTTCTGGGTCGTCATGGGCAACGCGATCCTCGGCGGCGTCGTCGTCCTGGTGGGCCTGAACCCGTACACGGTCGCCGCCCACTTCCTGCTCTCCACCGCCCTGATCGCCGTCGCCACGGTGATGTGGCAGCGCACCCGCGAGGGCGACGACGCGCCGCGTCCGCTGGTCGGCAAGCCGGTCCAGCAGATGGCGTGGATCCTGGTCGGCGTCACCGTGCTGCTGATCGCGGTGGGCACGGTCGTCACCGGCGCGGGCCCGCACGCCGGCGACTCCAGCGAGGTCCACCGGATCCCGCTGGACTGGGAGGCCGTCACCAAGCTGCACGCCGTGCTGGCCTGGATCGTGGTGACGCTGGCCTTCGCCCTGTGGTTCGTGCTGAAGGCCGTCGACGCCCCGAAGGGCCCGCTGCACCGCACCCGCGACCTGTTCCTGGTGCTCCTCGCCCAGGGCGCCATCGGCTACGTCCAGTACTTCACCGACCTCCCGGAGATCCTGGTCGGCGCCCACATGCTCGGCTCCTGCCTGGTGTGGATCGCCACGCTCCGCGTCCTGCTGGCCCTGCGGGAGCGGCCCGAGGTCCTGGCGGGCCTGCCGGGCCAGTCGACGCAGTCGGCGCTCAGCCGCACCTGAGCGCACCCCCGCGGGACCACCGCCGACATCTCACGTGTACGCGGCCACGAGCCGGTCGATCGCCGGTGCGAGGTAGTCCCGGGTCAGCCGCGCCCGCCGGGCCGTCCACTCCCCGGACGGCGTCGGTCCCGCCGGCTCCTGCTCCGGGTACCGCCGACGCCTGACGTCCGCGACCACCTCCCCGGGCGCGCCGAGGCCGGGCAGCAGGTCCAGCGCCTCGCGCTTGGTGATCAGCCGCCCCTCCTTCAGGGTGACCGCGGCGCGGGCGTACGTGACCATGCCGAGGTCCACCCAGACGTCCTGCGTCCAGTTGCCCGCGCGGTCCACCGCGCGGCGCCAGAAGTCCCGCTGGTCCCGGACGACGAACGCGGCGAGCTCCTCGTCCGTCACCGGCGGCAGCAGGCCCGCGGGCCCCTCCCCCGCCAGGACGAGGCCGAAGTCGTGCAGCTCGCGCCGGGTCACCGGGGTCACCGGCCGCCTGAAGAGCTGCCGGTGCGCCCAGGTGAGGTGCCGGTGCTCCGGGTCGGCCGCCGTCCGCGGCGTCAGGTAGCTGCAGTGCAGCTTGCCGACGAGCGGCTCACGGCGCAGGCGGGCGTGCAGCCGGGCCACCCGCCAGACCGTCCCCGCGGTGACGGGACCGGCCAGGACCGCGATCAGGTCCAGGTCGCTGCGGCCCTCCTGGTAGTCGCCCCCGCCGAGCGAGCCGTGGGCCCACACGGCCAGGGGGCCGAGGTCGCGCAGTTCGGAGCGGAAGCGGTCGAGGAGCCGGTCGGTCGCGGCGCTGCGGGTCATGCGCCCAGTCTGTGCGGATCACTCGACCCCGTACACCCGCCTGGCGTTTCCCGCCGCAATCAGTCCCGCCACCCGCTGCGCGTCCGGCCGCGACCAGGCGCCCTCGGCCACCCAGGCGCCGAGCACCCGCGCGAGCGCTTCGCGGAAGAGACGCGCCCCGACCACATGGAGCTCGGGCAGCGCGTGGGCCCCGCTGGAGAAGAGCAGCTTGCCGAAGGGGGCGAGCTCCAGGATCTCGGAGAGCACGGCCGCCGCCCGGGCCCCGGTGCGGACGAGGGCCGCGCCCAGGTCGGCGTAGACATGCGGGAAGACGCCCGCGAGGTGCGCCGCGTGGCGGTGGTACGGGTAGCCGTGCAGCAGCACCAGGTCGGTGCCGAGCCCCGCCGTGGCGCGGGCGAAGTCGGTGAACAGGGCGGGGTCGGTGCGGTCGATGCGCAGGCCGGGCTCGCCGAGTCCGGCGTGGAGCTGGAGCGGCCGGCCGGAGGCGACCGCGATCCACAGCAGGTGCCGCAGCAGGACCGGGTCGCTGAGCACGCCGCCCACCCGGCGCCCCGCCAGCCCGGCGCCCCGCCAGCCAGCGCCCCGCCGCGCCCCGCACCTCACCGGGCCCGGGCGGTTCCGGCGCGAGCGCCAGTCCGTGCCGGGCGCCCGCCACCGAGGTGAACGCGACGGCGTGCACGGCGGCCCCGTGCACCGACTCGGCGAGGTTGGCGAGGAAGGACTCGACCGTGCCCGAGGTGTCGGCGACCTGTTCGGCCAGCAGTTCGAGGCGGACGATCTCGTGGGCGTCGGCGGCTCCCGTGGAGGCCATCTCGCCGGGGCCCGTGAGGTCGCCCGGCAGCCCGGTGTCGACCAGGTAGGTGGTGATGCCGGTCCCCCGCAGCAGCTTGCGCCCCGCCTCCAGGACGCCGAGCTCCCGGCGCCGCGCCAGGTAGCGGGCGGGCGGGCAGTGCGGTTCCAGGCCCAGCAGCGGGGGACACCAGCGGCGTACGGCGAAGCCGGTCTGCGTGTCGAAGAACGTGGTGCCGGGGGCGGGCAGGCCCTCGCCCCGGGCCAGGTGGGCCTCGAAGGTGCCGAGGCCCAGTTCCGTCCGCAGCACGCCGTGGCAGTACTGGTCGACCAGCGACGGCGTTTCGATCATCCGGACCTCCCCCGCGCGTGGCCGCGCCGTGTCACAGGGCCTAACGGGGGAGGTGGGTCCTCGGGTGCGGGTCAGTCGTCGGCGGGGCCGCCCACCTGGATGCCGGCCATGCGGCTCCACTCGTACGGGCCCGTCCTGACCTTGTTCGCGAAGTCGCCGTCGAACGTCTCGTGGACGGTGATGCCGGACCGCTTCACGGCTTCCTCGGCGAGCGCGTAGGACGGTGCCACCAGGTCGCCCCAGTGGCCGTCCTCGCCCACGAGCACGATCCGGGCACCCATCTGCCCGAGGTACGCGACCTGTCCCTCGGCGCCGCCGTGCGCCTGCGCGAAGGCGGAGATCTGCTTCACGAGCTTCGCCACCCGCCGCTCACCCTTGGCGTCCGCCCGGCCACCGGCACCCTCGTCAACCTGCTGGATATCTGCCATACCCAGATGCTACCGACGGGTAGCAGCAGAGGGCTCGCCAGGGGCCTTGCTTCTTTTAGGGGCGCGGGGAACTGCGCAATCTTTCAGGGGCGCGAGGAACGGCGCCCGTCAGGGGCGCGGGGAACTGCGCAGTCTTTTAAGGGGCGCGGGGAACTGCGCGATCAACCCCCACCGGCGGTCAGCGCAGGAACGGATCCACGGCCACGGCCACGAACAGCAGCGACACATACGTGATCGACCAGTGGAACAGCCGCATCTCCTTGAGCTTCGCCCCCACGGCACCCCCCTTGGCCCGCGACTGCAACCCGTGCGCCTCCCACAGCCAGAACCCGCCGGTCACCAGCGCCACGGAGGTGTAGAACCACCCCGTGTACCCCAGCGGCGTCAGCAGCAGGGACACGATCACCATCGCCCAGCTGTAGAGCACGATCTGCCGCGCGACGACCCGGTTGGAGGCGATGACCGGCAGCATCGGCACGCCCACGCGCGCGTAGTCGTCCTTCACCTTCATGGACAGCGGCCAGTAGTGCGGCGGCGTCCAGAAGAACATGACCAGGAAGAGGATGACCGGCGCCCACGACATGGAGTTCGTGACGGCCGACCAGCCGATGAGGACGGGCAGGCAGCCCGCGATCCCGCCCCACACGATGTTCTGCGACGTACGCCGTTTGAGGATCATCGTGTAGACGACGACGTAGAAGAGCAGGGCCCCCAGCGACAGCCAGGCGGACAGCCAGTTGACGGTCAGGCCGAACAGGAGCGTGGAGACCACGGCGAGCGTGATGCCGAAGGCCAGGCACTCACGCGGGCTCACCATGCCGGTGACCAGCGGCCGCTGCGCCGTACGTTCCATCAGCGCGTCGATGTCGCGGTCGATGTACATGTTGAGCGCGTTGGCGCCCCCCGCGGACAGGTAGCCGCCGAGGCAGGTGAGCAGCACCAGCCTCAGGTCGGGCACCCCCTGCTCCGCCAGGAACATCACCGGAACGGTGGTGATCAGCAGCAGTTCGATGATCCGCGGCTTGGTGAGAGCGACGAACGCCTTGACCCGGGCCCCGAGCGGCCGCTTGTTCGTGCCCTGGCTCGTCCCGAGCTCCCCCGTAGCCCGAACGGCACGGGAGGTGCCCCCACCCGCTGGACGGGATTCAACGGCCGTCACGCACACCCCTGACAGAGACATCCCAGCGAGCCCCGGTGTGAACTCCCGGTAAAGGCTCGCGCGTACCACGCCACTGTAGACGTTGCCCAGACCCCGGCCTCGGCGGGGGTCCGCTCGTGTTGGAAGCGCCGCGCGGAGGACTGATCCGCCGCGGATTGAGCAGTCGGACCGACAGCTCCGTATTCACCTGCCGAATACGGAACCCGCCGGTCGGGAGGCGGAAGGGGGGAAGTCCCGGCAGTCTGGAATGACTCGAAAAAATGCGCGTTGCCACGGGGGTAGGCTCGACAGCGAGCCGGTGGGCGCCACGTGCACCGGCATTCGACATGTGCAACATGTGGAGAGGAGCCCTGACCCAGGGTGAGCACCAAGCCGACCACAACAGACCTCGCGTGGACCGAATTGGACCAGCGGGCCGTCGACACCGCCCGCATCCTGGCCGCCGACGCCGTACAGAAGGTCGGCAACGGCCATCCGGGTACGGCGATGAGTCTGGCACCCGCTGCGTACACCCTCTTCCAGAAGGTGATGCGGCACGACCCGGCCGACCCCGAATGGACCGGCCGCGACCGCTTCGTGCTGTCCGCGGGCCACTCGTCCCTGACCCTCTACACACAGCTCTACCTGGCCGGCTTCGGCCTGGAGCTGGACGACCTGAAGTCGTTCAGGACCTGGGGCTCGAAGACCCCGGGGCACCCCGAGTACGGGCACACCCGCGGTGTGGAGACGACCACCGGGCCGCTGGGCCAGGGCGTCGCCAACGCGGTGGGCATGGCGATGGCCGCCCGCTACGAGCGCGGCCTCTTCGACCCGGACGCCGCCCCCGGCACCTCCCCGTTCGACCACTTCATCTACGCGATCGCCGGTGACGGCTGCCTCCAGGAGGGCATCTCCAGCGAGGCGTCCTCGCTGGCGGGCCACCAGAAGCTCGGCAACCTGATCCTGCTGTGGGACGACAACCACATCTCGATCGAGGGCGACACCGAGACGGCCGTCTCCGAGGACACCGCCAAGCGGTACGAGGCCTACGGCTGGCACGTCCAGCGGGTGGAGCCGCAGGAGAACGGCGACCTCGACCCGGCCGCCCTGTACGCGGCGATCCAGGCCGCGAAGGCGGTCACGGACCGGCCGTCCTTCATCGCGATGCGCTCGATCATCGCCTGGCCCGCCCCGAACGCGCAGAACACCGAGGCCGCGCACGGCTCGGCGCTCGGCGACGACGAGGTCGCGGCCACCAAGCGCATCCTCGGCTTCGACCCGGAGAAGACCTTCGAGGTCGCCGACGAGGTGCTGGCGCACGCGCGCCAGGCGCTCGACCGCGGCCGCGAGGTCAGGGCCGAGTGGGAGAAGGGCTTCGCCGAGTGGCGCAGCGCCAACCCGGAGCGCGCCGCCGAGTTCGACCGCATCGCCGCGACCGAGCTGCCGGCCGGCTGGGAGGAGAAGCTCCCGGTCTTCGAGACCGGCAAGGGCGTCGCCACCCGTGCCGCGTCCGGCAAGGTGCTCCAGGCCCTCGGCGGCGTCATCCCCGAGCTGTGGGGCGGCTCGGCCGACCTCGCGGGCTCGAACAACACGACGATCGACAAGACGTCGTCCTTCCTCCCGGCGGACAACCCGCTGCCGGAGGCGAACCCCTACGGCCGCACGATCCACTTCGGCATCCGCGAGCACGCCATGGCCGCGGAGATGAACGGCATCGCGCTGCACGGCAACACCCGCATCTACGGCGGCACCTTCCTGGTGTTCTCCGACTACATGCGCAACGCCGTACGCCTCTCCGCGCTGATGCACCTGCCGGTGACGTACGTGTGGACGCACGACTCCATCGGTCTCGGCGAGGACGGCCCGACCCACCAGCCGGTCGAGCACCTCGCCGCGCTGCGCGCCATCCCCGGGCTGAACGTCGTGCGCCCGGCCGACGCCAACGAGACCGCGCTCGCCTGGCGCGAGATCCTGCGCCGCTACACCAAGGTCTTCGGCGAGGGCGCCCCGCACGGTCTCGCGCTGACCCGCCAGGGCGTTCCGACGTACGAGGCCAACGAGGACACCGCCAAGGGCGCGTACGTGCTCTTCGAGGCCGAGGGCGGCGAGCCCGAGGTCATCCTCCTCGCCACCGGTTCCGAGGTGCACGTGGCCGTCGAGGCGCGCGAGCGGCTCCAGGCCGACGGCACCCCCACCCGGGTCGTGTCCGTGCCGTGCGTGGAGTGGTTCGACGAGCAGGACCAGGGGTACCGGGACTCGGTGCTTCCCCCGTCCGTGAGGGCGCGCGTCGCGGTCGAGGCCGGTATCGGCCTGACCTGGCACCGCTTCGTCGGGGACGCGGGCCGCATCGTTTCCCTGGAGCACTTCGGCGCGTCGGCCGACGGCAAGGTCCTCTTCGAGGAATTCGGGTTCACTGCCGAGAACGTGGCGGACGCAGCCCGGGAATCGATCGCCGCAGCCCAGCGCTGACGCTCACATACGACACGTAGGAGATGCATTTTCCATGACAGACGCACTGAAGCGCCTCTCCGAAGAGGGCGTCGCGATCTGGCTGGACGACCTGTCGCGCAAGCGGATCACGTCCGGCAACCTCGCCGAACTGATCGACCAGCAGCACGTCGTGGGCGTCACCACCAATCCCTCGATCTTCCAGAAGGCGATCTCGCAGGGCGACGGCTACGACCAGCAGCTGTCGGACCTCGCCGCCCGCGGGGTCAGCGTCGAGGAGGCCATCCGCATGATCACGACGGCGGACGTCCGCGACGCCGCCGACATCCTGCGCCCGGTCTTCGACGCGACGCAGGGCCAGGACGGCCGGGTCTCGATCGAGGTCGACCCGCGCCTCGCGCACAACACCAAGTCGACCGTCGCCGAGGCCAAGCAGCTCGCCTGGCTCGTCGACCGGCCGAACACGCTCATCAAGATCCCGGCGACCGAGGCGGGCCTGCCCGCGATCACCGAGACGATCGCGCGCGGCATCAGCGTCAACGTCACGCTGATCTTCTCGCTCGACCGCTACCGCAAGGTCATGGAGGCCTACCTGGAGGGCCTGGAGAAGGCCAAGGCCGCCGGCCTCGACCTCTCCACGATCCACTCCGTGGCGTCCTTCTTCGTGTCCCGCGTGGACACCGAGATCGACAAGCGGCTGGACGCGCTGGGCACCGACGAGGCCAAGGCCGCCCGCGGCAAGGTCGGTCTCGCCAACGCGCGGCTCGCCTACGAGGCGTACGAGGAGGTCTTCTCCTCGGACCGCTGGGCCGCCCTGGACCGGGCGCAGGCCAACAAGCAGCGTCCGCTGTGGGCCTCGACCGGCGTCAAGGACCCGGCCTACAAGGACACCATGTACGTCGAGGAACTGGTCGCGCCGAACACGGTGAACACCATGCCGGAGGCGACGCTGTTCGCCACCGAGGACCACGGCGAGATCACCGGCGACACCGTCACCGGCAGGTACGACCAGGCCCGCGCCGACATCGACGCGGTCGAGAAGCTCGGGATCTCGTACGACGAGGTGGTCCAGCTCCTGGAGGACGAGGGCGTCGAGAAGTTCGAGGACGCCTGGAACGACCTGCTCAAGTCGACCGAGGCCGAGCTCAAGCGCCTCGCCCCCTCGGAGGGCTGAAATCTTGTCGAGCAGCAATCCGCTGCGTGACCCGGCGGACCGACGGCTCCCGCGCATCGCGGGGCCGTCGGGCCTCGTCATCTTCGGGGTCACGGGCGATTTGTCCCGTAAAAAGCTCATGCCTGCTGTTTATGACCTTGCCAACCGCGGCCTGCTGCCGCCGGGCTTCTCCCTCGTCGGCTTCGCGCGCCGCGAGTGGGCGAACGAGGACTTCGCCCAGGAGGTCCACGACGCCGTCAAGGAACACGCCCGTACGCCGTTCCGCGAGGAGGTCTGGCAGCAGCTCATCCAGGGGATGCGCTTCGTCCAGGGCACCTTCGACGACGACGACGCCTTCGAGCGGCTGCGCGACACGATCGGGGAGCTGGACAAGGCACAGGGCACGGGCGGCAACTTCGCCTTCTACCTCTCCGTGCCGCCGTCCGCGTTCCCGGTCGTCATCCAGCAGCTGAAGAAGCACGGCCTCGCCGACCAGACGAGCGGCTCCTGGCGGCGCGCGGTCATCGAGAAGCCCTTCGGCCACGACCTGAAGTCCGCCGAGGAGCTCAACGCCACCGTCGAGGAGGTGTTCGCGCCGGACCAGGTCTTCCGCATCGACCACTACCTCGGCAAGGAGACCGTCCAGAACATCCTGGCGCTGCGCTTCGCGAACCAGATGTTCGAGCCGATCTGGAACCGGTCGTACGTCGACCACGTGCAGATCACGATGGCCGAGGACATCGGCATCGGCGGCCGCGCCGGCTACTACGACGGCATCGGCGCCGCCCGTGACGTCATCCAGAACCACCTGCTCCAGCTGATGGCCCTCACGGCCATGGAGGAGCCCTCCTCCTTCGACGCGGACGCGCTCGCCGCCGAGAAGACCAAGGTGCTCGGCGCGGTGAAGCTCCCCCGCGACCTGGGCGCGGACACGGTCCGCGGCCAGTACGCCGAGGGCTGGCAGGGCGGCGAGAAGGCCGTCGGCTACCTCCAGGAAGAGGGCATCGACCCGAAGTCGAAGACCGACACCTACGCGGCGATCAAGGTCGAGGTGGACAACCGCCGCTGGGCGGGCGTCCCCTTCTACCTGCGCACCGGCAAGCGCCTGGGCCGCCGCGTCACCGAGATCGCCGTCGTCTTCCAGCGCGCCCCGCACTCCCCCTTCGACCACACGGCGACGGAGGAGCTGGGCCAGAACGCGATCGTCATCCGCGTCCAGCCCGACGAGGGCATCACGGTCCGCTTCGGCTCCAAGGTGCCCGGCACCTCCATGGAGATCCGGGACGTGTCGATGGACTTCGCGTACGGCGAGTCGTTCACCGAGTCCAGCCCGGAGGCGTACGAGAGGCTCATCCTCGACGTCCTGCTCGGCGACTCGAACCTCTTCCCGCGCACCGAGGAGGTCGAGCTGTCCTGGAAGATCCTCGACCCGATCGAGGAGTACTGGGACAAGCACGGCAAGCCCGCGCAGTACCCGTCGGGCACCTGGGGGCCCGTCGAGGCCGACGAGATGCTCGAACGAGACGGACGGAGCTGGCGCCGGCCATGAAGACGGACCTCACGGACACCACGGCCAGCAAGATCAACAAGGCGCTCGTGCAGGCGCGCCGGGCCATAGGCACCCCGGCCGTCGGCATGGTCCTCACCCTCGTCATCGTCACCGACGAGGAGAACGCCTACGACGCCCTGAAGGCCGCCAACGACGCCTCGCGCGAGCACCCCTCGCGCACCCTGGTCGTCATCAAGCGGGTCTCGCGCTCGCCCCGCGACCGCACCAAGTCGCGCCTGGACGCCGAGGTGCGGGTCGGCGCGGACGCGGGCACCGGCGAGACGGTCGTCCTGCGGCTGTACGGCGAGGTGTCCGACCACGCCCAGTCGGTGGTCCTGCCGCTGCTGCTGCCCGACGCGCCGGTCGTCGTCTGGTGGTCGGTGGACGCGCCCCGCGACGCCGCGGGCGACCCGCTGGGCGCCCTCGGCCAGCGCCGGGTCACCGACAGCTACACGGCGGAGAAGCCCGTCGAGGAGCTGAAGGCCCGCGCCGAGAGCTACGAGCCGGGCGACACCGACCTCGCGTGGGCCCGGATCACCCCGTGGCGCTCCATGCTGGCCGCCGCGCTCGACCAGGTCGACTGCGAGGTCGTCTCGGTCGAGGTGGCGGGCGAGGAGGCGAACCCCAGTGTCGAGCTGCTCGCCATGTGGCTGGCCGACCGGCTGCACGTGCACGTGCGGCGCGCCGTCTCGGCCGGCCCCGGCCTGACCCAGGTGCGCCTGGAGACGACCGGCGGCCCCATCACCCTGCACCGCTCCGACGGGTCGATGGCCACGCTGGCGCTGCCCGGCCAGCCGGACCGTGCGGTGGCGCTCAAGCGCCGCGAGACGTCCGAGCTGCTCGCGGAGGAGCTGCGCAGGCTCGACCCCGACGACACGTACGCGTCCGCGCTGCGGTTCGGGGTGGACCGGCTGGGCGGCATCCAGTCGGCCTCCCAGCGGCCCGAGGCGGCCACGTGGACCCCGGGCGAGCTCCCGGTCCGTCCGGTGCCGGACGCCTCGGGGCAGGCCGGGAAGCCGTCGGCGGTCTCCGCATCCGCGTCCGCCGCCCCGGCGGGCGAGGGCGACGGGCCGCGTCCCACGCCCGCCCAGATGCCCGCGGTCAGGAAGGCGGACCCGCAGTGAGCGCTCCCCAGCTGGTCGTCCACCGCGACAAGGAGCTGATGGCGCAGGCCGCCGCGGCCCGGCTCATCACGAAGGTCGTGGACGCGCAGGCCTCCCGCGGGTACGCCTCGGTCGTCCTGACCGGTGGCCGCAACGGCAACGGCCTGCTGGCCGCGCTCGCGGCGGCGCCCGCCCGGGACGCCATCGACTGGGGCCGGCTCGACCTGTGGTGGGGCGACGAGCGGTTCCTGCCCGAGGGCGACCCCGAGCGCAACGTCACCCAGGCCCGGGAGGCGCTGCTCGACTCGGTGCCGCTGGATCCGAAGCGGGTGCACGCCATGCCCGCGTCGGACGGGCCCTGGGGCTCCGACGTGGACGCGGCGGCGGAGGCGTACGCGGCCGAACTGGCCGGGGCCGCCGGGCCGGAGAACCACGGCCCGGTGCCGGTCTTCGACGTGCTGATGCTGGGCGTCGGGCCGGACACGCACGTGGCGTCGCTCTTCCCCGAGCTGCCCGCGGTCCGGGAGACGGAGCGGACGGTGGTGGGGGTGCGGGGCGCGCCGAAGCCGCCGCCCGTCCGGGTCACGTTGACGCTGCCCGCCATCCGGTCCGCCCGTGAGGTGTGGCTGCTCGCGGCGGGCGAGGACAAGGCGGAGGCCGCGGCGATCGCGCTGTCGGGCGCGGGTGAGATCCAGGCGCCGGCGGCCGGCGCGCGGGGCCGGGCCCGCACGCTCTGGCTCCTGGACCGCCCGGCCGCCTCCCAGCTCCCCCGGGACC
>NZ_VDFC01000046.1:460304-483065 GCF_008369065.1 Streptomyces apricus
GGACGAGCTGTGGCAGCGGTACACCGGGGCCCTGGAACCGCTGCGGCGGGCCGGACGGCTGGGCACCCTGCTGTTCCAGTTCCCGCCGTGGTTCGGGCCCGGCGAGCGGGCCCGGGCCGTGCTGCGGGGGTGGGCGCGGCGGGCCGCCGGCTGGCCGGTCGCCGTGGAGTTCCGGCACCCGGACTGGTGGCACCCCGAGCTGCGGGAGGAGTCCGCGGAGCTGCTCGCGCGGCTGGGCATGAGCACGGTCAGCGTGGACATGGCGCAGTCCGTCGCCGGCGCAGTGCCGCCGGTCGACGTGGTCACCACGCCCGCCCTCGCGGTGGTGCGGTTCCACGGGCGCAGCGTGTCATGGGGGTCGGGGAGCAAGGAGGACCGCTTCCGGCACACGTACACGGCCGACGAGCTGAGCGAGTGGCTGCCGCGGCTGCGGACGATGGCCGGGCGCGCCGACGAGCTGCACGTCCTGTTCAACAACTGCTGCGCCGACGCCGCCGTACGCGCCGCGGAGACGATGAGCGGCCTGCTCACCGACGCCGCCGCGCCGCTCGCGCCCCCCGCGGCCGGCTGAACCGGGCGGGACGCCCGCGGCACGTTCCGTCCCGAGTCGCGTACTGCAAGCGCTTCCTGACGCCGCGTCCGTTCCGTCCCCCCCTTCACGGCGTGAACCCCCGGGACCCGCCCGGGCTTTCTCCGCTTTACCTCTTGACGCCCACGGCGCCGGGGAGCACATTGGCCGCGCCACCGTGCTGAGAGCGCTCTCAGAACGGTCGGCGCCATCCGCGCACCCCACTCCGTACCCGAAGAGGCACCCATGAGGGAAACTTCCGGCACACCCGCGAGACCCGGCCGGCTGCGGCGCACGCTCGTCGCCCTGGTCGGCGTGCTGAGCCTGGCGGCGGCCGGGTCCGCCGCCGCCGACGCGCCCGCGCCGCCCAGCGGCTGGACCCAGGTCTTCGTCGACGATTTCAACGGCGCCGCGGGCACCGGCGTCAACACCTCGAACTGGCAGTACGCCACCGGCCACGGCTACCCGGGCGGGCCCTCGAACTGGGGCACGGGCGAGATCGAGAACATGACGTCCAGCACGAACAACGTGGCGCTGGACGGCAGCGGCAACCTGCGCATCACACCGCGGCGCGACGCCTCGGGCAACTGGACCTCGGGCCGCATCGAGACCAACCGCACCGACTTCCAGCCGCCGTCCGGGGGCAAGCTGCGCGTCCAGTCCCGCATCCAGATGCCCAACGTGACGGGCGCCGCCGCCCGCGGCTACTGGCCGGCGTTCTGGATGCTGGGCGCGCCCTACCGCGGCAACTACCAGAACTGGCCCTCCGTCGGCGAGCTGGACATCCTGGAGAACGTCCAGGGCCTCAACACCGTGTGGGCCACCATGCACTGCGGCACCAACCCGGGCGGCCCCTGCAACGAGACGACCGGCATCGGCGGCTCCACCGCCTGCCCGGGCTCGACCTGCCAGTCCGGCTTCCACACGTACGCGATGGAGTGGGACCGCTCCACGAGCGTGGAGGAGATCCGCTTCTACGTCGACAACGTCAACTACCACACGGTGCGGGCCAACCAGGTCGACGCGACGACCTGGGCGAACGCCACGAACCACGGCTACTTCATCATCCTGAACGTGGCGATGGGCGGCGGCTTCGTGGACGCCTTCGGCGGCGGGCCCGACGGCGCCACGGTGCCGGGCAACCCGATGGTCGTGGACTACGTCCAGGTGCTCACCGCGGGCGGCGGCACCACGCCTCCCCCGACCGGCAACCGTGACGCGTACAGCGCGATCCAGGCCGAGTCGTTCGACGCCCAGAGCGGCACGATCACCGAGACCACCACCGACTCGGGCGGCGGCCAGAACATCGGCGCGCTCGCCAACGGCGACTGGGTGCAGTACAAGGGCGTCAACTTCGGGTCCTCGGCGGCCCGCCAGTTCACCGCCCGGGTCGCGAGCGGCGCCGGGAACGCGGTCAGCGGGCTGGTGGAGGTCCGCCTCGACAGCCGTACCAGCACGCCCATCGGCAGCTTCGCCCTGGCCAACACGGGCGGCTGGCAGAGCTGGCGGACCGTGCCCGCGAACATCAGCAACGTCACCGGGACGCACGACGTCTACCTCACCTTCACCAGCGGCCAGCCGGCCGACTTCGTGAACGTGAACTGGTTCAGCTTCGGTCACTGAGAACCGTGCAGCTGTTCGACCCCGGTCGCTGAGACCGCGGTGCCGGCGCAGCCGGCCGTGAGGGGGCGGTCCGTCCGGGCCGCCCCCTCACGGGTGTGCCGCCGCCCCCTCACGGGTGTGCCGCCGGCGCCTCAGCGCAGCTCCGCCCGGAACGCCACCGGCGTCACCCCGGTGTGCTGCGTGAAGAACTTGGAGAAGTTGGCCGCGTCGGGGAAGCCCACGGCGGCGCCCACGCGGCCGATCGGCAGGTCCGTGTGGGCCAGCAGGCGCTTGGCCTCCAGGACGACCCGCTTGTCGATGAAGCCCTTCGGCGTCTCGGCGGTCGCGGCGCGGACCGCGCGGACGAGGGTGCGCCGGGAGTAGCCGAGCGCGTCGGCGTAGGCGCTGACGCTGTGGTTGGTGGCGAACCCCTTCTCGACGGCCTCCCGGAAGCGGACGAAGGTGCTGTCCCCCTGCTCGCCCTCGGCCGGCCCGCCGCCGGTCCCCGGGCGCGCCGCGCCGGCGCCGGCCGCCAGATGGGCCAGGCGCAGCAGGAACGCGGTCAGGGTGTGCCGCAGCACGGCGGTGTGCAGGCTCAGCGGCAGGGTGCCCGTGTCGACGTACTCGCGCTCCAGCTGGGCGAGCGCGTGCTCCAGCGCGGCGCGCTGGGCGGCGTCGGGGCGCAGCAGCGGGGGCAGGTCGTAGCGGTAGAGGCCGGTCGCCTCGACGGTGGCGCGCGGCAGGAAACCGGGCTGCATGACCAGGGCCGTACCGCGGTAGTCGGTCGTCGGGGAGAAGCGGTGCACCTGGCCGGGGCGGATCCACAGGATCTCGCCGTCGCCGGCCTCGTGCTCGTCGAAGTCGACCATGTGGCGGACCCGGCCGCCGCGGAGGAACAGGACCAGGTGGTAGTCGATGCGGTGGACACGGCCGGCCTGCTCACCCAGATGCCAGCCGCCGCCTGACTCCATCGGGCCCACCTGCATGCCCACGCCGAGAACGCTGAGGCCCACGGGGAAGGGAAGAGTCCTGATCCCGGTCCGGCCCTCCGCGCGTGCGTCTTCCTGTCGGGTGCTTCTGTCCGCCATGTCCATCTCGTGTCGAATCGGCCCGTGGTCGTTGTCCCACATTCACCAAAGGCTGACACAGGGAGACCTCGCCGAGAAAAAGTCAGACTTTTAAAGTCGAACACATCGAATGAGTTATCGGGCTCACAGCGAGGACTTCTTGAAGATGAGTACGCAGACATCCGACGGTATGGAGTGGACCGACCTGGACCGGCGGGCCGTGGATACGGCCAGGCTGCTGGCGGCGGACGCCGTGCAGAAGGTCGGCAACGGCCACCCCGGCACGGCGATGGCCCTGGCCCCGGCGGCGTACACCCTCTTTCAGAAGGTGATGCGCCATGACCCGGCCGACCCGGAGTGGACCGGCCGCGACCGCTTCGTCCTCTCCCCCGGCCACACCTCCCTGACCCTCTACACCCAGCTCTTCCTCGCCGGCTACGAGCTGGAGCTGGACGACCTGAAGGCGTTCCGCACCCACGGCTCGAAGACGCCGGGCCACCCGGAGTACGGGCACACCGCCGGGGTCGAGACCACCACGGGGCCGCTGGGCCAGGGCGTCGCCAACGCGGTGGGCATGGCGATGGCCGCCCGCTACGAGCGCGGCCTCTTCGACCCGGACGCCCCCGAGGGCACCTCCCCCTTCGACCACACCGTCTGGGCGATCGTCTCCGACGGCGACCTGGAGGAGGGCATCTCCGCCGAGGCGTCCTCGCTGGCGGGCCACCAGAAGCTCGGCAACCTCGTCTTCGTCTACGACGACAACCACATCTCGATCGAGGGCGACACCGCCACGGCCTTCTCCGAGGACGTGCTGAAGCGGTACGAGGCCTACGGCTGGCACGTGCAGCGCGTCGAGCCCGCGGCGGACGGCGACGTCGACCCGCACGCCCTGCACGCGGCCCTGACCGCCGCGCAGGCCGAGACCGGGCGCCCCTCGATCATCGCGATGCGCACGATCATCGCCTGGCCCGCCCCGAACGCGCGGAACACCGAGGCCGCGCACGGCTCGGCGCTCGGCGCGGAGGAGATCGCGGCCACCAAGCGCATCCTCGGCTTCGACCCGGAGAAGACCTTCGAGGTCGCCGACGAGGTGCTGGCGCACGCCCGCCGGGCCCTCGACCGCGGCGCCGAGGCGCACGCCGCGTGGAACAAGCAGCTCGCCGAGTGGCGCACCGCGCAGCCCGAGCGCTCCGCGCTCTTCGACCGGATCGTGGCCGGGCAGCTGCCCGAGGGCTGGGAGGACGCGCTGCCGGTGTTCGAGGCCGGCACGTCCGTGGCGACCCGCGCGGCCTCCGGCAAGGTCCTGCAGGCGCTCGGCGGGGTGCTCCCCGAGCTGTGGGGCGGCTCGGCCGACCTTGCGGGCTCGAACAACACCACCATCGACAAGACGAGTTCGTTCCTGCCCGCGGGCAACCCGCTGCCGGAGGCGAACCCCTACGGGCGCACGGTCCACTTCGGCATCCGCGAGCACTCCATGGCCGCGGAGATGAACGGCATCGCCCTGCACGGCAACACCCGCATCTACGGCGGCACCTTCCTGGTGTTCTCCGACTACATGCGCAACGCCGTACGCCTTTCGGCCCTCATGCAGCTCCCCGTGACCTACGTGTGGACGCACGACTCCATCGGCCTCGGCGAGGACGGCCCCACCCACCAGCCGGTCGAGCACCTCGCCTCGCTGCGCGCCATCCCCGGACTGAACCTGGTGCGCCCGGCCGACGCCAACGAGACCGCGCTCGCCTGGGCCGAGATCACCCGGCGGCACGCGACGGACCCGGCCCCGCACGGCCTGGCCCTCACCCGTCAGGGCGTACCGGTGTACGAGGCGAACGCGGACACCGCCAAGGGCGGCTACGTCCTGCGCGAGTCCTCCACCGGGACCCCCGAGGTGATCCTGATCGCCACCGGCTCCGAGGTCCAGCTCGCCGTCGCCGCGCGCGAGCAGTTGGAAGCGGAGGGAGTGGGCACCCGAGTGGTGTCGATGCCGTCCGTGGAGTGGTTCGAGGAGCAGTCCGCCGAGTACAGGGAGAGCGTCCTGCCGACGTCCGTGAAGGCCCGCGTGGCGGTCGAGGCCGGCATCGGCCTCACCTGGTACCGGTACGTCGGTGACAACGGACGCATCGTCTCCCTGGAGCACTTCGGCGCCTCCGCCGACGCGAAGACCCTGTTCGCCGAGTACGGCTTCACGGCCGAGAACGTGGCCGCGTCCGCGCGGGAATCCCTGGCCGCCGTCCGCGGTTGATCCGACCGCACGAAGGAAGATGATCACTGTGACCGATACGAACACCGCCGCCGAACCCCTTGCGGCCCTCTCCGCGGAAGGCGTCTCCGTCTGGCTCGACGACCTGTCCCGCAGCCGCATCGCCTCGGGCGGCCTCGCCGAACTCGTCCGGACCCGGCACGTCGTCGGCGTCACCACCAACCCCTCGATCTTCCAGGCCGCGATCGGCTCCGGCGAGGGGTACGAGGAGCAGCTCGCCGACCTCGCCGCGCGCGGCGTGACGGTCGACGAGGCCGTGCGGATGATGACCACCGCCGACGTCCGCGCCGCCGCCGACGTGCTGCGGCCGGTGTACGACGCGACCGGCGGCCGGGACGGCCGGGTCTCCATCGAGGTCGACCCGCGCCTGGCCCACGACACGAGGGCGACGGTCGCCGAGGCCAAGCAGCTCTTCTGGCTGGTCGACCGCCCGAACGTCATGATCAAGATCCCGGCGACCAGGGCCGGGCTGCCCGCGATCACCGAGGTCATCGGGCTCGGCATCAGCGTCAACGTCACGCTGATCTTCTCGCTGGAGCGCTACCGCGAGGTGATGGACGCCTACCTGGCCGGCCTGGAGAAGGCACAGGCCAAGGGCCTGGACCTGGCCACCGTCCACTCCGTCGCCTCCTTCTTCGTCTCCCGCGTCGACAGCGAGATCGACAAGCGGCTGGACAAGGTGGGCACGGACGAGGCCCTCGCGCTCAAGGGCCGGGCGGCACTGGCCAACGCGCGGCTCGCCTACCAGGCGTACGAGGAGGTCTTCGGCGGTGGCCGCTGGACCGCCCTCGGCGGGGCCCGCGCCAACAAGCAGCGCCCGCTGTGGGCCTCGACGGGCGTGAAGGACCCGGCCTACAAGGACACGCTGTACGTGGACGAGCTGGTCGCGCCCGGCACCGTCAACACGATGCCCGAGTCCACGCTGAACGCCACCGCCGACCACGGCGAGATCCGCGGCGACACGGTGAGCGGCGGCTACTCCCAGGCCCGCGCGGACCTGGAGGCCGTCGAGAAGCAGGGCATCTCGTACGACGAGGTGGTCGGGCAGCTGGAGGACGAGGGCGTCGCAAAGTTCGAGGCGTCCTGGGGCGAGCTGCTGAACGCCGTCAGGGTTTCGCTCGACGACAAGGGAGTTGACGGGGAATGAGGAGGAAGACCCCCAAGGGGGCGCAGGCGCAGTCGGCCGGCCCGGCGCTGGACGCCACCGCCGCGACGGCGGCGGCCGAGGAGAGCGGCAGGGCGGCCGACGCGTCCACCGGTACCGAGGGCGCGGCGGTGAAGACCCCCGCCGCGGACGACGCCCAGACCGGCGGCCTCGCCACGGACGGCGCGGCGGCCGGTGGCCCCGGCGCCGGGCCCGGCTCCCTCGCCGAGGTCCTGGACCTCGCGGACGGCTGGACCAACCCCCTGCGCCATCCCCAGGACCGCCGCCTGCCCAAGATCGCCGGCCCCTCCGGCCTGGTCATCTTCGGTGTGACGGGCGACCTGTCGCGCAAGAAGCTCATGCCGGCCGTCTACGACCTGGCCAACCGCGGGCTGCTCCCGCCCGGCTTCTCCCTCGTCGGCTTCGCCCGGCGCGACTGGGAGGACGAGGACTTCGCCCAGATCGTGCACGACTCGGTCCGCGACCACGCGCGCACCGAGTTCCGCGAGGAGGTCTGGCAGCAGCTCGCCGAGGGCATGCGGTTCATCCCGGGCGACTTCGACGACGACGAGGCGTTCGAGCAACTGCGCTCGGCCGTCGACGAGCTGGACAAGTCCCGCGGCACGAGCGGCAACTACGCCTTCTACCTCTCGGTCCCGCCGAAGTTCTTCCCCAAGGTCGTCAAGCAGCTCAAGAAGCACGGCCTGGCCGAGGCGCCCGCCGGTTCCTGGCGGCGCGCGGTGATCGAGAAGCCGTTCGGCCGCGACCTGAGGAGCGCGCGCGAGCTGAACCGGGTGGTGCACGAGGTGTTCGACCCGGAGCAGGTGTTCCGGATCGACCACTACCTCGGCAAGGAGACCGTCCAGAACATCCTGGCGCTCCGCTTCGCCAACCAGATGTACGAGCCCGTCTGGAACCGGTCGTACGTGGACCACGTACAGATCACGATGGCCGAGGACATCGGGATCGGCGGCCGCGCCGGCTACTACGACGGCATCGGGTCGGCCCGTGACGTCATCCAGAACCACCTCCTGCAGCTGATGGCGCTGACCGCGATGGAGGAGCCCATCGCCTTCGACGCCGACGCGCTGCTCACCGAGAAGCTCAAGGTCCTCAAGTCCGTGAAGCTGCCGGAGGACCTGGGCGAGCACACCGTGCGCGGCCAGTACGCGGCGGGCTGGCAGGGCGGCGAGAAGGTCCGCGGCTACCTGGAGGAGGACGGCATCGACCCCGGGTCGACGACCGACACCTACGCCGCGGTCAAGCTGGAGGTGGACAACCGCCGCTGGGCGGGCGTCCCCTTCTACCTGCGCACCGGCAAGCGCCTGGGCCGCCGCGTCACCGAGATCGCCGTCGTCTTCCAGCGCGCCCCGCACTCCCCCTTCGACTCCACCGCCACCGAGGAGCTCGGCGCGAACGCGATCGTCTTCCGGGTGCAGCCCGACGAGGGCATGACCGTGCGCTTCGGATCGAAGGTGCCGGGTACGTCGATGGAGATCCGGGACGTGTCGATGGACTTCGCGTACGGCGAGTCGTTCACCGAGTCCAGCCCGGAGGCGTACGAGAGGCTGATCCTGGACGTACTGCTCGGCGACGCCAACCTCTTCCCCCGGCACCAGGAGGTGGAGGAGTCCTGGAAGATCCTCGACCCGATCGAGGAGTACTGGGAGAGCCACGGCAAGCCCGCGCAGTACCCCTCGGGCAGCTGGGGCCCCCGGGAAGCCGACGAGATGCTCGCACGAGACGGACGGAGCTGGCGCAGGCCATGAAGATCGACCTGAGCGACACCACCTCAAGCAAGATCAACAAGGCGCTGGTACACGGCCGCCGCGCCATCGGCACGCCTGCCGTGGGCATGGTCCTGACGATGGTCATCGTGACCGACGAGGAGAACGCGTACGACTCGATCAAGGCGGCCGAGGAGGCCTCGCACGAGCACCCCTCGCGCACCCTGGTCGTCATCAAGCGGCACGCCCGCACCCCTCGTGACCGCACCAACTCCCACCTCGACGCCGAGGTGCGGGTCGGCGCCGACGCGGGCACCGGCGAGACGGTGATCCTGCGGCTGTACGGCGAGGTGTCCGACCACGCCGACTCGGTGGTCCTGCCGCTGCTGCTGCCCGACGCGCCGGTCGTCGTCTGGTGGCCGGTGGACGCCCCCGAGGTCCCGGTCAAGGACCCGCTGGGCGCCCTCGCCCAGCGCCGGATCACCGACATGTACGCCGTGGAGTCGCCGCTGCGGGCCCTGGAGGCGCGCGCCGCCGCCTACGCGCCGGGCGACACCGACCTGGCCTGGACCCGGCTGACGCCCTGGCGCTCGATGCTCGCCGCCGCCCTGGACCAGGCCCGCACGAAGATCACCTCGGCCGCCGTGGAGAGCGAGGCCGACAACCCGAGCGCCGAGCTGCTGGCCCGCTGGCTGGAGGCGCGCCTGGAGGTGTCGGTCGAGCGGATCGTCACCGCGGGGCCCGTGGTCACCGCCGTGCGGCTCGGCACCGCGGGCGGCGAGATCGTCATCGACCGCCCCGAGGGCCCGCTCGCGACGCTGTCCCTGCCGGGCCAGCCCTCGCGCACCCTCGCGCTGAAGGTCCGCAGCACCTCCGAGCTGATCGCCGAGGAGCTGCGCCGCCTCGACGCGGACGAGATGTACGCCGTCGCCCTGCGCGGGGACAACTCCGAAGTCCTGCGCGCGAGCACCGGGAAGGAGAGCCGTGTCTGACACACCGATGCTCACCCGCCGCCCCGAGTGGACGGCGCTGGAGGACCACCGCGCCGGGCCCATGCTGCACCCGCAGCTGCGTGAGCTGTTCGCCACCGACCCGGAGCGCGCCGAGCGGTACACCGTGCGCGTGGGCGACCTGCACATCGACTACTCGAAGCACCTCGTCACCGACGAGACGCTCGCGCTGCTGCAGGAACTCGCCACCGCTACCGGGGTGTTCGGCCTGCGCGACGCGATGTTCCGCGGCGAGAAGATCAACGTCACCGAGGACCGGGCGGTCCTGCACACCGCGCTGCGCGCCCCGCGCGACGCGGTCGTGGAGGTCGACGGCGAGAACGTCGTGCCGAAGGTGCACGCCGTGCTCGACAAGATGGCCGCCTTCTCCGAGCAGGTCCGCTCGGGCAAGTGGACCGGGCACACCGGCCGGCGCATCAAGAACGTGGTCAACATCGGCATCGGCGGCTCCGACCTGGGTCCGGCGATGGCGTACGACGCGCTGCGCGCCTTCACCGACCGGGATCTGACGGTCCGTTTCGTGTCGAACGTGGACGGGGCCGACCTGCACGAGGCGGTCCGCGACCTGGACCCGGCCGAGACGCTGTTCATCGTCGCCTCGAAGACGTTCACCACCATCGAGACGATCACCAACGCGACCTCGGCGCGGTCCTGGCTGCTCGCGGGGCTCGACGGCGAATCCGCCGCGGTGGCCAAGCACTTCGTGGCGCTGTCGACGAACGCGGAGAAGGTCGCCGACTTCGGCATCGACACGGCCAACATGTTCGAGTTCTGGGACTGGGTCGGCGGACGCTACTCGTTCGACTCGGCGATCGGCCTGTCGCTGATGATCGCGATCGGCCCCGAGCGCTTCCGCGAGATGCTCGACGGCTTCCACCTGGTCGACGAGCACTTCAGGACCGCGCCCGCGGAGGCCAACGCGCCGCTGCTGCTGGGCCTGCTGGGCGTCTGGTACGGCGACTTCTTCGACGCGCAGTCGCACGCGGTGCTGCCGTACTCGCACTACCTGTCGAAATTCACGGCGTACCTGCAGCAGCTCGACATGGAGTCCAACGGCAAGTCCGTGGACCGCCAGGGCCGTCCCGTCGAGTGGCAGACCGGTCCCGTCGTGTGGGGCACGCCCGGCACCAACGGGCAGCACGCGTACTACCAGTTGCTCCACCAGGGCACGAAGACGATCCCCGCCGACCTGATCGGCTTCGTCAACCCCGTCGCCGAGCTCGGTGGTGAACTCGCCGCGCAGCACGACCTGTTGATGGCGAACCTCTTCGCCCAGGGCCAGGCGCTGGCGTTCGGCAAGACGGCCGACGAGGTACGGGCCGAGGGGGTGCCCGAGGAGCTGGTGCCGCACCGCACGTTCCGCGGCAACCGCCCGACGACCACGATCCTTGCCCGTGAACTGACCCCTTCGGTCCTGGGCCAGTTGATCGCCCTCTACGAGCACAAGGTGTTCGTGCAGGGCGCGATCTGGAACATCGACTCCTTCGACCAGTGGGGCGTCGAACTCGGCAAGGTCCTCGCCAAGCGCGTCGAACCCGCCCTCACCGAGGGCGCCGACGTCCCCGGCCTCGACTCCTCCACCAGCGCCCTCGTGGCCACGTACCGCACTCTCCGGAAGAAGTGAACTGACATGACTGCGATGCAGCTCGGACTCGTCGGCCTCGGCAAGATGGGCGGCAACATGCGTGAGCGCATCCGCCGCGCGGGCCACACCGTCATCGGATACGACCGCAATCCGGACCTCGCCGACGTGAACAGCCTGAGCGAGCTGGTGGGCAAGCTCGAAGGCCCGCGGGTGGTGTGGGTGATGGTGCCGGCCGGTGCCGCGACCCAGTCCACGATCGACGAGCTCGCCGAGCTCCTGGAGCCCGGTGACGTGGTCGTGGACGGCGGCAACTCGCGCTGGACGGACGACGAGAAGCACGCCGAGGAGCTGAAGGCCAAGGGCATCGGCTTCGTCGACGCAGGCGTCTCGGGCGGGGTGTGGGGCCTGCAGAACGGCTACGCGCTGATGGTCGGCGGCGAGGCGGAGCACATCGCGCGGGTCCAGCCGATCTTCGACGCCCTCAAGCCGGAGGGGGACGCGGGGTTCGTGCACGCGGGCAAGGTGGGTGCGGGGCACTTCTCCAAGATGGTCCACAACGGCATCGAGTACGCGATGATGCAGGCCTATGCCGAGGGCTGGGAGCTGCTGGAGGCGGTGGACTCGGTCACGGACGTGCGGGAGGTCTTCCGGTCCTGGCAGCAGGGCACGGTGATCCGTTCCTGGCTGCTGGACCTGGCGGTCAACCTCCCCCAACTGCGGCAACCCCGCCCGCAGTTGCAGCCCGTCGCGGTACAGGTGCCAGAAGGACCGGGTGTCGGCGAGGGCACGGTCGGTGGCGTACTCGGCGAAATAGGCCGGCTGCGGCAGCCACGGCTTGGCACCCTCCGTCCCGGCCGTCGCGGACATGAAGCCGAACGGCGAGGCACGTCCCGACCACGGCAGCGGCACCCGGCACCCGTCGCGGATCCGCGCACGGCTGCCGGTGCGGCGGAAGATCGGGTCGGTGAGCACGTCGTCGGGCAGGTCGACCTCGGGCAGCCCCAGCTCCTCCCCCTGGTAGATGTACGCGGCGCCCGGCAGGGCCAGTATCAGCAGCGCGGCGGCCCGGGCGCGCGCGGCGCCCAGATCGCCGCTCTCGGTGCCCAGTTCGCCGTACCGGGTGACCGTCCTGACCTGGTCGTGGTTGTTGAGGACCCAGGTGACCGTGGACCCGGTGCCGGCGATGTCCTGCAGGGCGTCGCAGATGACCTTGCGGAAGGCGCCGGCGTCCCAGGACGCGCCGAGCAGGTCGAAGAAGAAGGCCTGGTGCAGTTCGTCGGGGCGCACGTACAGGGCGTGGTCGTGGGAGGACGGCACGGACACCTCGCCGACGAGCAGGCGCTCCCGGCCGTCCCGGTCGGTGTACTCCTCGCACATCGACCGCCAGTGCCGCCACACGTCGTGCACCTCGGGCTGGTTCCAGGCGAGCGGGTTCACCGAGTCCCGGGTCCGGGCGTCGGCCCCGGGGTCGGGCGAGTCCGGCAGCTCCGGGTGCTTGTAGAGCCCCGTGGCGACGTCGATGCGGAAGCCGTCGACGCCCCGGTCCAGCCAGAAGCGCAGGACCTGGTCGAAGTACGCACCGGTCCCGGGGGTGCGCCAGTTCAGGTCGGGCTGGGCGGGCGTGAACATGTGGAGGTACCACTGGCCGGGGGTGCCGTCCCGCTCGGTGACCCGGCTCCAGGCGGGGCCGCCGAACATGGCGTGCCAGTTGTTGGGCGGCAGCTCCCCGCCCGCGCCCCGGCCGTCGGCGAAGTGGAAGCGGGCCCGTGCCGCGCTGCCCGGCGCCGCGGCGAGGGCCTCCCGGAACCACGGGTGCGTGTCGGAGCAGTGGTTGGGGACCACGTCGATGATGACCTTGATGCCGAGCCGCCGGGCGTCCCTCATCAGCAGGTCGAACTCGCCGAGGTCGCCGAAGAGCGGGTCGACGTCGCAGTAGTCGGCCACGTCGTAGCCGTGGTCCTGCTGGGGCGAGGGGTAGAAGGGGCTCAGCCAGACCCCGTCGACCCCCAGTTTCTTCAGGTACGGCAGTCCGGCCCGTGCTCCGGCGAGATCCCCGATGCCGTCCCCGGTGCTGTCCAGGAAACTGCGGACGTACACCTGGTAGATCACCGCGTCGCGCCACCAGCGGTGCGGGGCGGACGTCGTCCGTCGGCCTGTCTGTGCGTGCCTGCGGTACATGCATGCAGGGTAGGGAGGAGGGGCGTGCGAGGCGGCCGGTCTTCCGCCGACCGCCTCAATAATCCCACGAATGCCCGTCCTACGGCGTACGGACGCCCGTCGGCGGGGAGGGCCGGTCAGCCGCGGCCGCGCAGCTCCCGGTACGTGCCGACCAACGCCTTGGTGGACTCGTCCAGGCCGGGGACGTCGGCGCCCTCGGTGAGGGCGGGTTCGACGCGCTTGGCGAGGACCTTGCCGAGTTCGACGCCCCACTGGTCGAAGGAGTCGATGTTCCAGATCGCGCCCTGCACGAACACCTTGTGCTCGTAGAGGGCGATCAACTGGCCCAGGACCGAAGGCGTCAGCTCGCGCGCCAGGATCGTGGTCGTCGGGTGGTTGCCGCGGAACGTCTTGTGCGGCACCAGTTCCTCGGGCACGCCCTCCGCCCGTACCTCGTCCGGCGTCTTGCCGAAGGCCAGCGCCTGCGTCTGGGCGAAGAAGTTGGCCATCAGCAGGTCGTGCTGCGCCTTGAGGGCGTCGCTGAGTTCGGCGACCGGCTCGGCGAAGCCGATGAAGTCCGCCGGGATCGTCTTCGTGCCCTGGTGGATGAGCTGGTAGTAGGCGTGCTGCCCGTTGGTGCCGGGCGTGCCCCACACCACCGGTCCGGTCTGCCACCGCACCGGGTTCCCGTCGCGGTCCACGGACTTGCCGTTGGACTCCATGTCGAGCTGCTGCAGGTACGCCGTGAACTTCGACAGGTAGTGCGAGTACGGCAGCACCGCGTGCGACTGCGCGTCGTGGAAGTTGCCGTACCAGACGCCCAGCAGGCCCAGCAGCAGCGGGACGTTGGCCTCCGCGGGGGCCGTGCGGAAGTGCTCGTCGACCAGATGGAAGCCGTCGAGCATCTCGCGGAAGCGCTCGGGGCCGATCGCGATCATCAGCGACAGGCCGATCGCCGAGTCGAACGAGTAGCGTCCGCCGACCCAGTCCCAGAACTCGAACATGTTGGCCGTGTCGATGCCGAAGTCGGCGACCTTCTCCGCGTTCGTCGACAGCGCCACGAAGTGCCGGGCGACGGCCTCCTGACCGGCCTTCAGCTCGGTCAGCAGCCAGTCGCGTGCCGAGGTCGCGTTGGTGATCGTCTCGATGGTGGTGAACGTCTTCGAGGCGATGACGAACAGCGTCTCGGCCGGGTCCAGGTCGCGGACCGCCTCGTGCAGGTCGGCCCCGTCCACGTTCGACACGAAACGGACCGTCAGATCCCGGTCGGTGAAGGACCGCAGCACCTCGTACGCCATCGCCGGGCCCAGGTCGGAGCCGCCGATGCCGATGTTGACCACGTTCTTGATGCGCCGGCCGGTGTGCCCGGTCCACTCGCCGGAGCGGACCCGCTCGGAGAAGGCGGCCATCTTGTCGAGGACCGCGTGCACCTTCGGCACGACGTTCTCGCCGTCGACCTCCACGACCGCGTCGCGCGGGGCGCGCAGCGCGGTGTGCAGGACCGCCCGGTCCTCGGTGACGTTGATCTTCTCGCCGCGGAACATCGCGTCCCGCAGGCCGGCCACGTCCGTCGCCGCGGCCAGGCCACGCAGCAGTTCCAGCGTCCGGTCGGTGACCAGGTGCTTGGAGTAGTCGATGTGCAGGTCGCCGACCCGCAGCGTGTACGCGGCGCCCCGTCCCGGGTGCCGGTCGAACAGCTCGCGCAGATGCGTCCCGGCGAGTTCCTCCCGGTGCTCGGCCAGCGCGGTCCACTCGGGCGTCTGGTCGAGCCTGGTGCGGCTTTCTGCGTTCATGTCGGACTTCCGCCTCTTTCCTGCCTGGCTTGCGTGCCTTGCCCCGCTACCGGTCCCAACCTAATTGATCAGGGGGCGACGTGAGCTGTCGTGCCGGGTCGTCCGGCCCGACAACAGATACGTCCGGTGCGGTCGCAGGTGTCAGCACGACGGCGGAGGATCCGGGCGGCCGCCGGGCGTAGGAAAGATACGCCGCACGGACAGCCCGTGCGCACGGCCGGAAGACACCACCGGCCGGACACGCTTCCGCGTCCGGCCGGATGCCAATCCTTAGATTTCGCCCCGCAGTTTGGCGAGCGCCTCGGCGAGGATCGCCTCGCCGTCCGCGTCGCTGCGCCGCTCCCGCACGTACGCCAGGTGCGTCTTGTACGGTTCGGTGCGCGGCGGGTCCGGCGGGTTGTCCCGGTCCTGTCCGGCGGGGAAGCCGCAGCGGGGGCAGTCCCAGGTGTCGGGGACCTGCGCGTCGCTGGCGAAGCTGGGCTGCGTCTCGTGCCCGTTGGAGCACCAGAAGGAGATGCGCAGCCGGGGCGCGGACTCGCCGCGCTCGGCCTCGCCCATCGGCCCCGCCCCGACCCGGCTACCTCGGATCGCGTTGCCACTTGCCACGGTCGTAACTCCCTGCGTGATGGTGCCGCGAAGCGAGTCGGCGTGACGCTTCGCTGCGGGCGCCTCAGTCTACGTAAGGCCCAACGCGCGTCCAGTGACAGGAGTTGCACCCCGCGCACAGACGCAAGCCCCATGATAGGCCGCGCCCGCGGGCGCGTACCGGACATGGGGCCTTACGTGCGGAATGTGCTTGCCTGATGTGCGTTCGTGCTGGTCGGCCGGTGTGCGTCGGCGGTCAGTTGTTGACCTTCATCAGGATGCCCAGCACCACGATGCACGCGAACCAGAGCAGACCGACCACCACGGTGATGCGGTCGAGGTTGCGCTCGGCGACCGAGGACCCGCCGACGGACGACTGCATGCCGCCGCCGAACATGTCGGAGAGGCCGCCGCCCTTCCCCTTGTGCATCAGCACCAGCAGCATCAGCAACAGGCTGAAGACGATCAGGGCGATCGAGAACCCCATAACCACGGCTGGACCAACTTCCTAGGACTTGGACGGACGACGGGGGCCGGTGCTTCGGGTACGAAGCCGTCCGGCCCCCGCAAGGGTACGACGTAACGCCGCTACGGCATACTCGCAGCTCGGCGCTTCCCGCCCGGGGCGAGGCCTACTGGTCGCGGAACCGGACGATCTTGACGAACTCGTCGGCGTCCAGGGAGGCGCCGCCCACCAGGGCGCCGTCGATGTCGGGCTTCGCCATGATCTCCGCGACGTTGCCGGACTTCACCGAGCCGCCGTACTGGATGCGGACGGCGTCGGCCACCTCCTGCGAGTACAGCTCGGCGAGCTTGCCGCGGATCGCCGCGCAGACCTCCTGCGCGTCGTCGGCGCCGCACACCTTGCCGGTGCCGATGGCCCAGACGGGCTCGTACGCGATGACGATCGACTCGGCCTGCTCGGCGGGGACGTCCTTGAGGCCGCCCTCGACCTGGCTCAGCGTGTGCGCGACATGGTTGCCCGCCTCGCGGACCTCCAGCTCCTCGCCGACGCACAGGATCGGCGTGAGGCCGTGCTTGAAGGCGGCCTGCACCTTGGCGTTGACGATGTCGTCGGTCTCGGCGTGGTACTGGCGGCGCTCGGAGTGGCCGACCGCCACGTACGTGCACTTGAGCTTGGCCAGCATGGAGCCGGAGATCTCGCCGGTGTAGGCGCCGGAGTCGTGCGCCGAGACGTCCTGGGCGCCGTACTTGATCTTGAGCTTGTCGCCGTCGACCAGGGTCTGGACCGAACGCAGGTCCGTGAAGGGCGGCAGGACCGCGACCTCACAGGCGTCGTAGTCCTTGTCGGCGAGGGCGAAGGCGAGCTTCTGGACGTGCGCGATGGCCTCGAGGTGGTTGAGGTTCATCTTCCAGTTGCCCGCCATCAGCGGCGTGCGAGTGGTCATACGGGGTCAGTCCTCCAGTGCGGCGAGACCGGGGAGCGTCTTGCCCTCGAGGTATTCGAGGGAGGCGCCGCCACCGGTGGAGATGTGGCCGAACGCGTTCTCGTCGAAGCCCAGGATGCGCACGGCCGCGGCGGAGTCACCGCCGCCGACGACCGTGAAGGCATCGGAGTCGACGAGTGCCTGGGCGACGGCCTTGGTGCCCCCGGCGTAGTCGGGGTGTTCGAAGACGCCCATCGGGCCGTTCCAGAAGACGGTGGCCGCGTCGGCGAGCTTCGAGGCGTACAGCTTGCCCGACTCCGGACCGATGTCCAGGCCCATCCGGTCGGCCGGGATCGCGTCCGCGGCGACGGTCTCCGGGGAGGACGGCGCCTTGGTCTTCAGGTCGGGGAACTCGGCCGCGACCACGACGTCGACGGGGACGATCAGCTCGACGCCGTTCTTCGCGGCGCGCTCGACGTACTCCGTGACGGCCGGCAGCTGGTCGTCCTGGACCAGGGAGGCGCCGATCTCGTACCCCTTGGCCTTGAGGAACGTGAAGGCCATGCCGCCGCCGATGAGCAGCTTGTCGGCCTTGCCGAGCAGCTGGTCGATGACGGCGAGCTTGTCGGAGACCTTGGAGCCGCCGAGGGCGACCACGTAGGGGCGCTCGACGTCCTCGGTGAGCTTCTTCAGCACGCCGACCTCGGTGGCGATCAGGTAGCCGGCGTAGTGCGGCAGCCGCGCCGGGAGGTCGAAGACGGAGGCGTGCTTGCGGTGCACGGCGCCGAAGCCGTCGCCGACGTAGACGTCGGCCAGGGCGGCGAGCCGGTCGGCGAACTCGCCGCGCTCGGTGTCGTCCTTGGACGTCTCGCCGGCGTTGAAGCGGAGGTTCTCCACGACCGCCACCTGGCCGGGCTGCAGCCCGTCCACGGCGTCGTGGGCCGCGGGGCCGACGGTGTCCTGGGCGAACGCGACGGGCGCGTCGAGGAGCTCGCCGAGCCGCTCGGCGGCGGGCAGCAGCGAGAAGGCGGGGTCCGGGGCGCCCTTGGGGCGGCCCAGGTGCGAGGCGACGACCACCTTGGCGCCGGCCCCGGCGAGGGCCTTGACCGTCGGCAGGACGGCGCGGATGCGGCCGTCGTCGGTGATGCGGCCGTCGGCGAGCGGCACGTTCAGGTCGGCGCGCACGAAGACCCGCTTGCCGTCGACCCCTTCGGCGAGAAGTTCGTCGATCGTCTTCATGAGGGGACTCCTAGGAAGGGCTGAGGGGCTCTGTTGTCCGGAAGGGGGCTGTCGCCCAGCACGTGCCACAGGGCCCCGGCATGCGCGACGGTGCGCTGCCCGGGCCCTGTGCTCGCACGAGGTGCCTTGCTTCGTGGACCTAGAGCTGTTCGCCGACGAAGACCGTGAGGTCGACGAGGCGGTTGGAGTAGCCCCACTCGTTGTCGTACCAGCCGAGGATCTTCACCGTGCTGCCTTCCTGGACCATGGTCAGGGAGGAGTCGAAGGTGCAGGAGGCCGGGTCGCCGACGATGTCGGAGGAGACGATCGGGTCCTCGGTGTAGGTCAGGAAGCCCTTGAGGTCGCCGTCGTCGGCGGCCTTCTTGAACGCGGCGTTGACCTCGTCCTTGGTGACCTCGCGCTGCAGCGTCACGACCAGGTCGGTGGCCGAGCCGGTCGGGACCGGGACGCGCATCGCGATGCCGTCGAGCTTGCCCTTGAGCTGCGGCAGGACCAGCGCGGTGGCCTTGGCGGCACCCGTGGTGGTCGGGATGATGTTCTCGGCGGCGGCGCGGGCGCGGCGCAGGTCCGAGTGCGGGAAGTCCAGGATCCGCTGGTCGTTCGTGTACGCGTGGACCGTCGTCATCAGGCCCTTGACGATGCCGAAGTTCTCGTCGAGGACCTTGGCCATCGGCGCCACACAGTTGGTGGTGCAGGAGGCGTTCGAGATGACGTGGTGGTTGGCCGCGTCGTACTTGTCCTGGTTGACGCCCATCACGATCGTGATGTCCTCGTCCTTGGCCGGAGCCGAGATGAGGACCTTCTTGGCGCCGCCCGCGATGTGCTTCTCGGCGTCGGCCTTCTTGGTGAAGATGCCGGTCGACTCGATCACGATGTCGACGCCCAGGTCGCCCCACGGGATGTCGGCAGGGTTGCGCTCCGACAGCACCTTGATGGTGTGCCCGTCGACGGTGATCGTGTCCTCGGTGTGCGACACCTCGGCCTTGAGGCGGCCCAGGATGGTGTCGTACTTGAGCAGATGAGCGGTGGTCGCGGTGTCACCCAGGTCGTTGACAGCCACGATCTCGATGTCAGCACCCTGCTCCAGCAGCGCGCGGAAGTAGTTACGACCGATGCGGCCAAAGCCGTTGATGCCTACGCGGATCGTCACGAACCGATCTCCTCGTTAGGTGCGCCGGCTGTGGTTGCCGGCGAGTTGTATGGGATGTCCCCGACCGCCTACGACCCTACCCCCCTGAGGCTCCCGGGGTGACATCGAGATGCCCCTATACACGGCAGGGCGGTCCGTACCCGCCAGTAGGGGTACGGACCGCCCGGGGCTCGGCGCCCCTCGTGCAGGTCAGCGGCGCAGGGCCGCCAGTGCCTTGCCCAGCAGGGCCGTGCGGTCGGCCGCCGCGGTGACGTGCTCCAGGCCGAAGCCGAACAGCACGGTGTCCCGGGTGGTGACCGCGCCGTAGGTCTTGAAGAGCTCGCCGGACAGGCCCCAGTCCTGGACGACCGCCGGGCTGCCCGCGGGGGGTCCGGGGACCTTCCAGACGCCCAGCGACGTCTCGAAGCCCTCGGTCCCGGTCGCCGTGCCGCCGATCACGACGGAGGCGTTGTCGGTGAGGACCCCGTGCCCGCCGGAGCCCGGGTCGGTGATGTAGCTGAGCGACACCTCGACCGTTCTGCCGGCGTACGCCGACAGGTCGAACTCGACCTGCTGCCAGCCGTCGGAGGCCCCGGTGAAGCTGTTCCAGGAGCCGCTGGTGCCGGACGCGGTGCAGCCGCCGGCGCCCTGGGTCAGGTAACGCTTGAGGGCGGGGTGGCCCTGGATGTAGAAGCCCGCCTCGCACTCGGTGGGTACCGCCGTACGGGTGGCGCCGCCCTTGTCCGGGAGCGTCGTCCAGTCGTCGGCCCCGGCCGTGTGCGCCTCCAGGACGGCGTGGTCGTAGCCCTCCTCGGTGTCCCACAGGAGCTGGGTGCGCAGCGCGGGCGCGTCGGCGGCGCTCACCCCGGTGAGGTCGATGGTGCGGGTGAGGCGGTTCCAGGCGTAGTCGGTGTGGACGACGGCCGCCATGGACGCGCCCTCGTAGGGGCCGTACGGGTTGACGGTGCCCGGGTAGCCGCCGGCCCCGGCGCTCGCGAACTGGGGGTACGTGGCGACGGGCAGGGTGTCCGAGGTGACGCTGTAGGCACCCGCCGCGTTCAGCGGATTCCCGGGCGTGTCGCCGAGCGGTCCGCCGGTGCCCGCGAGCTTCCCCGAACCGGTGAAGGCGGTGACGCCCGGAGTGTTCGTACGGGAGTACGCACCCAGGTAGTACTGGCTGAAGTCGTTGGTCAGGGCGCCCGGCAGCGCGACCTGGCCGCCGGCCTGCTCGCCCGCCTCGATCAGCTTGCCGCCCTCGTTGAGGTAGGCGCGCAGCTGGAGCTGGGTGGTGTAGCCGGGGCGGTCGGCGCCGGTGTAGTGGACGACCGTCCCGAAGTGGCCGAGGACGCCGAGCGCGTCGGGCGCGCCCTGGGCGGCGACGTCCCAGACGACGGCCTTGCGGCCATTGGCCTGCAGGGCGTCGACGTAGACCTGGGCCTTCGTCGCGGTGACGCCCTCCTCGGCCACGACGAGCGTGTCGGCGCGGGGCCGCTCGGCGACCGTGTAGGTGAAGTGCGGGCTCGCGGTGGGCTTCCCGGCGCGGGTCTCGCCGGTGAACCAGACCTCGACCTTGTCGCCCGGCTCGCCGTCGCGGACCTTCGCGCGGTACTCGTCGAAGTAGAGGTTGTCCTCGCCGCCGTAGGTCTCGCCGCCCTTCCAGGCCTTGAGGTCCTGGGTCTTCGTGCGGCCGTTGCCGACGCGGTACCTGAGCTCCTTGTCGCGCACGGACTTGCGGGCGACCACGGAGACCTCCTGGTCGGCGCCGCGGGAGTACGAGGTGGTGAAGGGGGCCGGGGTGAAGTCGGGGGAGTCGATGCCGACGGGGGGGGGGACTTCGGCCGGTCCGGCTTCGCCGCCGCCTCGGCGACGGCGAGCGCGAACGGAATGTTCTTGGTGAACTCCTCCTGGATCAGCTTCTCGTCGTCCGGGAAGGTGAAGACCGACGCGCAGTCGGCGGCGTTCCAGGGGTCGTCCGGGTAGAGGTCCGACACGGTCTGGCAGGTCGACATCTCAGGGGTGAACATCGCCGTGCCGTTGACGTTGGACGCGTGTCCGTCGGCCTCGCCGTTGGTCGTGTAGAGCTCGGAGGAGACCTGCGGGCGGTAGCCGGGGATCGCCGGGTTCTCGGGGGTGCCGGCCAGGGACTTGTAGAGCACGTCGTCGGGGCTCGGGGTGGCCACCTGCCAGCCGACGCCGTAGAGGATGAGCTCGGCGGCGGAGTGGTAGTTGACGCCGTACTCGAAGCCGATGCGCTTCTCGAAGGCGTCGATCGCCTTGGTCTCGGGCTCGGAGCCGGGGCTCGCGCCGCGGTAGGTCTGGCTGGTCGGGTACGGGGAGGAGCCCTCGTCGTCGTAGCCCCACTTGTAGGCGAAGTTCCGGTTGAGGTCGACGCCGTCGCCGGTCGTCAGGGCCCCGTCGCCGTTGACGTCGCGCAGGTTCTTGCGCCACTGCCGGTCGCCCTCGGCCTTGAACGTCCAGTCGTAGCCGTCGGGGTTGGCGGACAGCACGAACCACAGCTCGGTGGAGTCCACGAGCTTGGTGATGCGCTGGTCCTTGCCGTAGTTGTCCAGGTAGTGGTGGAGCAGGCGCCGGGTCATCTCCGGCGTGATCCACTCACGGGCGTGCTGGTTGGACATGTACAGCACGGAGGGCTTGGCGCCGTCCTTGGTCTTCTTGGCGCCCTTGGTGAGCTTCAGGGCCAGGATGTCCTGCCCCTGGAGGGTCTTGCCGATGGAGACGACCTTCGTCAGGCTCGGGTTCTGCTGGCCCGTCCTGACGATCTCCTCCTTCAGGTTGCCCGCGCCGCTGTACGGGCGGTAGACGCCGTCCCCCGCGGCGGCCACGCGCGCGCGTGCCTTCGCCGAGAGCTTGTGCTCGGCGAGGTCGACGCCCTTGTCCTCCAGCTGCTCGGCCTGCTTGTCGGTGAGGTAGACCTCGACGGTGGCCGTGCCCTTCTGCGGTACGTGTTCGCCCAGCTCGTGGCTGTCCTGGCCCGCCGCCAGGAGCAGGGGTACCTGCTCCTTGGTGACGTCCGCGCGGAACACCTTGACCTCCTCGGCGCCCGCGCCCGGGTCGGCCGCGCCGGGTTCCGCCTGCGCCATGGGTGCGGCGGTCACTCCTGCGAGCAGGAGTGCGCCGGCAGCGAGGATCGATCTCGCTCTTCGTCTCATGAGCCCCCCTTGCGGTGGTTCGCCACGGCGGCGAACAGATGCCAGGCTCATGACACTTCATGGTCAAGTCAAGAGGGTGTCTCCGACGGCGGAACGGGACGGCGCTTGCCCCAAGTGGGCCTGCGCGCCCGGCCGTTGAGAACGGATCCGGGCCGGCCGGGTGCGACTGGGTGGGGGCCGGCCGCGCAGTTCCCCGCGCCCCTGAGGGGGATGGGGGCTCGGACCGAATGCCAGGTGCCGRTCGTCATGGGTTGCTCGCGCAGTTCCCCGCGCCCCTGAAGGGGCGCGCATCCGATCATCCGGGCTGCACCCCCACCCACCCAGGGGCGCGGGGAAC
>NZ_VDFC01000046.1:483165-489265 GCF_008369065.1 Streptomyces apricus
CGACCACCCACACCAACCCCCACCCCCTCAGGGGCGCGGGGAACTGCGCGAGCAACCCACGACGGCGGACAGCCGACTGTCAACGCGAACCCCCGTCCACCCCAGGGGCGCGGGGAACGGCGCAACGGGACAACCGGCGGCGTCAGCCGACCAGGTTGTCCGCCATCTCGTCGCTGAGGTTGGACTCCGTCCCCGGAATCCCCAGATCCTGCGCCCGCTTGTCGGCCATCGCGAGAAGCCGCCGGATCCGCCCCGCCACGGCGTCCTTCGTCAGCGGCGGATCGGCGAGCGCCCCCAGTTCCTCCAGCGACGCCTGCTTGTGGTCCATCCGCAGCCGCCCCGCCGCCGCGAGGTGCTCCGGCACCTCGTCCGCGAGGATCTCCAGCGCCCGCTGCACCCGCGCCCCGGCGGCCACGGCCGCCCGGGCCGACCGCCGCAGGTTCGCGTCGTCGAAGTTGGCGAGCCGGTTCGCGGTGGCGCGCACCTCACGCCGCATCCGCCGCTCCTCCCACGCCAGCACCGACTCGTGCGCACCGAGCCGCGTCAGCAGCGCCCCGATGGCGTCCCCGTCGCGGACGACCACCCGGTCCACCCCGCGCACCTCCCGCGCCTTCGCCGCGATCGAGAGCCGGCGCGCGGCGCCGACCAGCGCGAGCGCCGCCTCCGGCCCCGGGCAGGTCACCTCCAGGGAGGACGAGCGGCCCGGCTCGGTGAGCGAGCCGTGCGCCAGGAAGGCCCCTCGCCAGGCCGCCTCCGCGTCGCAGGTGGCCCCCGAGACCACCTGCGGCGGCAGGCCCCGGATGGGGCGCCCGCGGCCGTCCACGAGCCCGGTCTGGCGGGCCAGCTGGTCACCGCCGGCGACGACCCGGACCACGTAACGGGAGCCGCGGCGCAGACCGCCGGGCGCCATCACGATCAGTTCGGAACTGTGGCCGAAGATCTCCAGGATGTCCCGCTTCAGCCGTCGCGCCGCCATCGCGGTGTCCAGCTCCGCCTCGATCACGATCCTGCCGCTCACCAGGTGAAGGCCGCCCGCGAACCGCAGGATGGCGGATACCTCCGCCTTTCTGCAGCACGTCCGGGTGACGGGAAGCCGGGAGATCTCGTCCTTCACCGCTGCCGTCATCGCCATGGGCCGATCCTTCCATGCATCCGAAAAATACGGTCGTACGCGGCGGCCAACAGTTCCGGATCGTGCCTCGGAGTCCCGTCGGTCCTGGCCACCGGCGCCAGCTCGACCGCCGCACCGAACCGCTTGGCGGCGTCGGCGAGTATCTCGCGGTCGGGCACGGCGGCCTCGTCGGCCAGCACCACGTCCAGGGCGAGTTTAGGGGCGTGTCGTCCCAAAACCTCCAAATGACGCTGCGGGGAGAAGCCTTCTGTTTCTCCGGGCTGCGGTGCGAGGTTCAGCGGGAGGATCCGGCGCGCCTTCGTCTCGGTGAGGGCGTCGAGCAGCTCGGGCACCAGCAGGTGCGGGATCACCGAGGAGAACCAGGAGCCGGGACCGAGGACCACCCAGTCAGCGTCCAGGACCGCGGCGACCGCCTCCGGCACGGCCGGCGGGTCGTGCGGCACGAGGTGCACGGACTGCACCTCGCCGGGCGTGAGGGCCACGGTCGCCTGCCCCCGGACGGTGTCGACGTCCTCGGGCCGCTCCGGGTCGTGCCCCTTGACCAGCGCCTGCAGCTCCAGCGGGACGGCGGACATGGGCAGCACCCGGCCGTGCGCGCCGAGCAGCCTGCCGACCAGGTCGAGCGCCTGGACGTGGTCGCCGAGCTGCTCCCACAGGGCGACGATCAGCAGGTTGCCGACGGCGTGCTCGTGCAGGTCGCCCTGGGACTGGAAGCGGTGCTGGATGACCCGCGCCCAGGTCTGGCCCCAGTCGTCGTCGCCGCACAGCGCGGCGAGGGCCTTGCGCAGGTCACCGGGCGGGAGCACGCCCAGCTCGTCGCGCAGCCGCCCGCTGGAGCCGCCGTCGTCGGCGACCGTGACGACCGCCGTGAGGTCGCCCGTGATGCGGCGCAGGGCGGCGAGCGAGGCGGACAGGCCCATGCCCCCGCCCAGCGCGACGACCTTGGGCTGGGCACCGCGGCGCCGCGGCCGGGCGCCGCGGGCCTCGGCGGGTCTGGCCTGCCCGGCGCCGCGGGCGTCGGCGGACCTGCCGCCGCGCCCGTCGGCGCCGGCCCGCCGCAGCCGGTCCAGCCGCAGGGAACGTCCCGTCATTCGCGGCCCATGTCCCGGTGGACGACGACCGTCTCCACTCCCTCGGACACCAGGCGCGCCGCGAGCTTCTCCGACATGGCGACGGAGCGGTGCTTGCCGCCGGTGCAGCCGACCGCGATGGTCACGTACCGCTTGCCCTCCCGGCGGTAGCCGGTCTGGACGAGGCGCAGCAGTTCCGCGTACCGGTCGAGGAACTCCTTGGCGCCGGGCTGGTTGAAGACGTACGCCGCCACCTCCTCGTTGAGGCCGGTGTACTGGCGCAGCTCGGGGACCCAGTGCGGGTTGGGCAGGAACCGCATGTCCACGACCAGGTCGGCGTCGACCGGCAGGCCGTACTTGAAGCCGAAGGACATGACGGTGGCCCGCAGCTCGGGCTCCTCCTCGCCGGCGAACTGGGCGTCCATCTTGGCGCGCAGCTCGTGCACGTTCAGGCTGGAGGTGTCGATCACCAGGTCGGCGTCGCCGCGCAGCTCGCGCAGCAGTTCGCGTTCGGCGGCGATGCCGTCGACGATGCGGCCGTCGCCCTGGAGGGGGTGCGGCCGGCGCACCGACTCGAAGCGGCGCACCAGGGCGTCGTCGGAGGACTCCAGGAAGACGATCCGCCGGGTGACCTGCTTGGTCTCCAGGTCGGCGAGGGACTCGCGGAGGTTGTCGAAGAAGCGCCGGCCGCGGACGTCGACGACGACCGCGATGCGCGCCACGTTCCCCTGCGAGCGGGCGCCGAGCTCCACCATGGTGGGGATCAGCGCGGGCGGCAGGTTGTCCACGACGAACCAGCCCAGGTCCTCCAGACACTTGGCGGCGGTGGACCGGCCCGCGCCCGACATCCCGGAGATGATCACCAGCTCCGGAATGGCCGCCTCGGGGACGCCGGCCGTCTCGATGGTCGTGCCCGTGTTCACTTCCGCTCCGTCTTCCGTCCTCGCCGGTTCACCGGCCGCGCCGGTCACCGCCTGCTGCGACCGATTCTCGCGCGTTTCCCCGTGCGGTGCCCCGGATGCGGCCGCGCGCGCTCCCTCGGCCGTGTCCGCGGGCGGTCCCTCGGCGTCCGTCGTCCGCCGCGCCGCCGGTTCTTCCTGCTCGTACCCGGTCATCTCTCCTGCCCCCGTCGTTCGTCCGGGGCGCCCGCGGACACGGACTCCCCCGCGGCGCCCTCAGTGGCTGCGGGCGCCGCGTCCTGCACGTGGTCCTCGTCGTCCTCCATGATCTCGCCGGTCGCGGTGTTGACCGCGGGGGCCGCCGGGGCGGCCCGGGCGAAGGCCACGGCGATCGCCTCGGCCGTCTTGCGGCCTATACCGGGAACCTCGCAGATCTGGTCGATCGTCGCGGACCGCAGCCTCTTCACCGAACCGAAGTGCTTGATCAGCGTCTGCTTGCGCCCCTCGCCGAGCCCCGGCACGTCGTCGAGCGGGCTCGCCCGGAAGCGCTTGGCGCGCTTGACACGCTGGTAGGTGATGGCGAAGCGGTGCGCCTCGTCGCGCACCCGCTGAAGAAGATAGAGCCCTTCACTGGTACGTGGCAGTACCACCGGATCGTCCTCGCCGGGCAGCCAGACCTCTTCGAGGCGCTTGGCGAGGCCGCAGACGGCGATGTCGTCGATGCCCAGCTCGTCCAGGGCCCGCCGGGCCGCCGCGACCTGCGGCTGGCCGCCGTCGACGACGACGAGCTGCGGCGGGTACGCGAACCGCTTGGGGCGCCCGTCCTCCTCGGTGAGGCCCACCTCGCCGTCGGCCCACTCGCCGGTCTTCTCCTTCTCGCCGAGGTAGCGCCGGAAGCGGCGGGTGATCACCTCGTGCATGGACCGGACGTCGTCCTGGCCCTCGAAACCCTTGATCTGGAAGCGGCGGTACTCGCTCTTGCGCGCCAGTCCGTCCTCGAAGACGACCATCGACGCCACGACGTCGTCGCCCTGGAGGTGCGAGATGTCGTAGCACTCGATCCGCAGGGGGGCGCTGTCCAGGCCGAGCGCCTCGGCGATCTCCTCCAGCGCGCGGGAGCGGGTCGTCAGGTCGGAGGCGCGCCTGGTCTTGTGAAGGCCGAGCGCATGGAGGGCGTTGCGCTCGACGGTCTCCATGAGCGCCTTCTTGTCGCCGCGCTGCGGGATCCGCAGCGACACGTTCGACCCGCGCCGCGCGGTGAGCCACTCCTGGACGGGCTCCAGGGGCTCGGGCAGCGCCGGGACCAGCACCTCCTTCGGTACGGAGTCGCCGGTCTCCTCCCCGTACAGCTGCTGCAGCGCGTGCTCGACCAGGTCGCCCGTGGTGACCGCCTCGACCTTGTCGGTGACCCAGCCGCGCTGGCCGCGCACCCGGCCGCCGCGGACGTGGAAGATCTGCACGGCCGCCTCCAGCTCGTCCTCGGCGAGGGCGATCAGGTCGGCGTCCGTCGCGTCGGCCAGCACGACGGCGCTCTTCTCCATGGCCTTCTTCAGGGCCCCGATGTCGTCGCGCAGGCGCCCGGCGCGCTCGTACTCCATGTCCTCGGCGGCCTGCGCCATCTGCCGCTCCAGACGGCGGATGTACGTCCCCGTGCGGCCGGCCATGAAGTCGCTGAACTCCTCGGCGAGCTCGCGGTGCTCCTCGGCCGAGACCCGGCCGACGCAGGGCGCGGAGCACTTGCCGATGTAGCCGAGCAGACAGGGGCGGCCCGTGCGCTCGGCGTTGCGGAACACGCCGGCCGAGCACGTGCGCACCGGGAAGACGCGCAGCAGGAGGTCGACGGTGTCGCGGATCGCCCACGCGTGCCCGTACGGGCCGAAGTAGCGCACGCCCTTCTTCTTCTGGCCGCGCATCACCTGGACCCGCGGGAACTCCTCGTTCATCGTCACCGCGAGGTACGGGTAGCTCTTGTCGTCGCGGTACTTGACGTTGAACCGGGGGTCGAACTCCTTGATCCAGGAGTACTCCAGCTGGAGCGCCTCGACCTCGGTGGACACCACGGTCCACTCCACCGACGCGGCCGTGGTGACCATCGTGCGCGTGCGCGGGTGGAGGTTGGAGAGGTCCTGGAAGTAGCTGGCCAGGCGCTGGCGCAGGTTCTTCGCCTTCCCGACGTAGATCACCCGGCGGTGCTCGTCGCGGAATTTGTAGACCCCCGGCGAGTCGGGGATCTGTCCCGGCTTGGGACGGTAGCTGGAGGGGTCGGCCATGTCTCCCACCCTACTGGCGGGGTGTGACACGGGGACGCCGCGGCGGTCCCGCGCCGGTCCTGCCGCGGGTGCGTCCGGTTCCGTGGCGGGTGCGTCCGGTTCCGTGGCCGCGCGAGGGGTCCTCAAGCGCTTTCCGGGGCGCCCGGCCTTTTCTCCGGGACCCCGCGGACGGGCCGCACCGGTGTGCCGTGGGTCACTCCGGCGGGAGGTGAACGCCCAGGTGGGAGCCGCTGCGGCCGTCCCCTCCGGGGCACCCGGCCGGCCGGTGCCGCGCGTCCGCGGGGCGCGTTTTCGCGGCTCCCGTCCTGCGGCCCGCCCCCCGATGGGGGTTACGGCCTGCGGGAGATGGGCAATTCAGCTGGACCGGAACCCTTTTCGGGGGCTGGCCGTGACGACACGAAGACAACGCGGGGCAATGCTCGTACCAGTGCAGAAGCAGGTGGACCGGGCGCCCCGGACAAGGGTGTCGGGTCGATGACCGAAGGGCTGCGGAAGATGCGACAGACGCGGATCGAGAAGACACGACGATCGGTCCGGGTCCGCCCGTACCAGGACGAGGAGCAGTACGGCGACGGCCTGCTGTCCGGCCTCGACCCCCGTGACCCGGACATCGTGCGGGCCAAGCGCCTGCGGTCCGAGGGCCGCACGGGGGACGCCCGCCCCTGAGCCCTCCGGCCGCCCCCTGCTCCGCGCACGGTGACGGCGGTCCGGAGCGTACGCGGCGGGGAC
>NZ_VDFC01000046.1:489365-516373 GCF_008369065.1 Streptomyces apricus
CGTACGCTCCGGGCCGCCGTCTTCTGCGTGCGCCGCCCTCCTGCGCGCCGCCCTCCCCTTCCGCACGCCCCGCCGCCGCACAGGCGGTGCCCAGCACCCGCACAGCGAAGTTGCGCCTCAGGTGTTGTCCGGGCCTGGTCAACAGGCTTCAATGCGGGATTACTTGGGCCGGGCGGCCCCCGGGAACAGCGCGAACGGCGCGACCAGCCGTTGCGAGCATCACAGAAAGGGCCCTGCATGCGGCACGGCACACAGCGCGAGGCCGTCTCCGGTTCTGCCGCGGCGCAACTGGAGACGGCCCTGCGGGGCGGCCCCTTCCACGTCGCACTGCGCGCCGCGATCACCGCCCGTGGACTGCCGCTGCAGCGCGTACAGCACCATCTGACGCGGTACGGGGTCAAGGTGGGTGTGACGAGCCTCAGTTACTGGCAGCAGGGCGCCCGGCGCCCCCAGCGCGCCGAGTCCCTGCGGGCCGTGCGCGCCCTGGAGGAGATCCTGCAGCTGCCGGACGAGTCGCTGATCCGGCTGCTGACGGCGGCCGACGGGCGCACCGGCGCGGAGCGTCCCGCGACCCGCTCGTACCGCTCCCTGGTCGAGGCCTCCGGGGCCCTGGAGAAGCTGCTCGCGGAGCTCGACTCACCGCCCGACGGCGGACTGTTCGTCCTCGGCCACCACGAGCGGGTGCGGATCGGCGCCCGCCGCGAGCTGCTCTCGCGCGACTCCCAGCACGTCGTGCGCGCCCACGGCGACGGCGTCGACCGCTATGTGGCCGTCCACCACGGGGACCCCGGCTGCGCCCCGGAGCGCATGAGCGTGCACGCCCTGGAGAACTGCCGCACGGGACGGGTCCTGTGGCACCACGAGACGGGCGTGCTGGTGGCCGAGCTGCTCTTCGACACGCGGCTGCGCGCGGGCGACACCTTCATGTTCCGGTACGGCGTCGAGGACGGCACGGCCGGCGCGTCCAGCGAGTACGTGCGCGGGTTCGGCGTCCCCGGCGGGCAGTACGCCCTCCAGGTGCGGTTCGCCGAGGCGGCGCTGCCCGTGCGCTGCCACCGGTTCTCCCAGCACTCGGCGGCGGCGCCCCGCGGCGGCCGCCAGGAGCTGGCGCTGAGCGGCCACCACCGCTCGGTCCACACGGTGGTCGTGGGGCGCGGGTCGCGGCTCGCGTAAACGCTTGCGCAAGCGTTTACGCGAGCCGCCGCATGGGGTACTTTCGCGGGCGGCGGACGCTTGCGGGGAGGGCACCATGGCGACGATGGCCGACGTGGCCCGGCAGGCGGGCGTCTCCGTGGCGACGGTCTCGCACGTGCTCAACGGCACGCGCCCGGTGCTGCCGCACACCCGCCAGGCCGTGCTCGACGCCGTCGACGCGCTCGCCTACACGCCGAACACCCTGGCCAGGTCCCTGGTCACCGCCCGCACCCGGTCCATCGGGCTCGCGGTGTCGGCGATCAGCAACCCTTACTTCACGGAGATCCTCCAGGGTGTGGAGGCGGGCGCCCTGGAGGAGGGCTACAGCCTGCTGATCGCGGACCCGCACGACGACCCGGCCCACGAGCGGAAAGTGGTCCGGCTCCTGCACGAGCGGCGGGTGGACGGCATGATCGTCGCCCCCTCCCCCGATCCGCGGGAGCTGCTCGGCTACCTCGGGAGGCACGGCGTACCGACGGTGTTCCTGGACCGGCTGGTCGACGGCGGCCCGGCCCCCGGTTTCGCGTTCGACCAGGTGTGCGCGGAGAACGCGGAACCGGTCGCCCGCCTGGTCACCCACCTCGCCGGGCTGGGCCACCGCAGGATCGCCCTGGTCGCGGGCCTGCCCGGACTCAGCACGACGAGCGAGCGGATCGCCGGCTACCGGCAGGGCCTGGCCGGTGCGGGGCTCCCGTACGACGAGCGGCTCGTGGTCCCCGGCAACTCCGAGGCGGCGGCCGCCGAGCGGGCGACCGGCGCCCTGCTGTCCCTGCCCGCGCCGCCGACGGCGCTGGTCACCGCCAACAACGCGATGACCATCGGGGCGCTGCGGGCCGTACGCGCGCGGGGCCTGTCCGTGCCCGCGGACCTGGCCCTGTGCTGCTTCGACGACTTCTCCTGGGCGGACCTCTTCTCGCCCCGGCTCACCGCGGTCTCCCAGCCCAGCAGGGAGATCGGCGCCCAGGCCGTACGGCTGCTGCTGGAACGGCTGGACTCCCCCGGCCGGGCGGCCCGTACCGTCCGGCTGCCCTCCGCCCTCGTGCACCGCACCTCGTGCGGCTGCCCCGGGGACCGTCCCGAAAGCAGCTCCGGGAGCTGCCCCGAGAAAGGATCCGACGCGTGATCGTCGTCGCCGGTGAGGCCCTGATCGACCTGGTGCCCGGTGAGCCGGGCGCGCTCGCCGCACTGACCCCGCGCCGCGGCGGCGGGCCGTACAACACGGCGGTGGCGCTGGGCCGGCTCGGCTCCCCCGCGACCTTCTGCTCCCGGATCTCGCGGGACGCCTTCGGCGAGGCCCTGATCGACGGGCTGCGCGAGGCGGGCGTCGACGTGGCGTCCGTGCAGCGGGGCGCCGAGCCCACCACCCTCGCCGTCGCCTCGATCGCGGAGAACGGCTCGGCCTCCTACTCCTTCTACGTCGAGGGCACCGCCGACCGGCTGTTCTCGGCGCCCGGCCGGCTGCCGGAGGGGACCCGGGCGGTGTCCTTCGGCACCTGCTCGCTGGTCCTGGAGCCGGGCGCGAGCGCGTACGAGGAACTGATGCGGGACGCGTCCGCGCAGGGCGTGTTCACCGCGCTCGACCCGAACATCCGCGCGGTGCTCATCCCCGATCCGGACGCCTACCGGGCCCGGTTCAAGAGCTGGCTGCCCTCCGTGTCCCTGCTCAAGCTGTCCGAGGAGGACGCCGAGTGGCTGGGCGGCACGCCGCGCGAGTGGCTGGCCTGCGGCCCCTCGGCGGTTGTGGTCACGCGGGGCGGCGACGGGCTGACCGCCTACACCCGTGACGGCGGCGAGCACTCCGTGCCGGGCGAACCGGTCGACGTGGTGGACACCATCGGCGCGGGCGACACGGTGAACGCGGCGCTGCTGCACGGCCTCGCCGCCCGCGACGCGCTCTCCGCGGCCGCGGTGGCGGGCCTGGGGGCCGACGGCTGGGGCGAGCTGCTCCGGTTCGCCGCCCGGGCCGCGGCGATCACCTGCTCGCGAGCGGGTGCGGAACCGCCGTACGCACACGAGCTGAACGCCCCGTAGGGGCGCGGGGAACTGCGCGCTCAGCCACGACACATCCGCGGCCGCACGACGACCTGACGCGGCACGATGCCGCAATGCGCCGCGCCCCACGGGAACTCCCGTGGGGCGCGGCGCATGACAGCAGAACTCAGGCCTTGCGGGCCCGAGCCGTCTTCTTGGCCGGGGCCGCCTTCTTCGCCGAAGTCGCCTTCTTCGCCGAAGTCGCCTTCTTGGTGGCAGCCGCCTTCTTCGTGGCAGCCGTCTTCCCGGCGGTGGCCGTCTTCTCGGCGGTGGCGGACTTCGCCGTCGTGGTCCTGGCCGTCGCCGTCCTCTTCGTCGCCGACCCGGCCGCCGCGACCTTCTTGGCGGTGGCCTTGCGCGCGGGCTTCGCCTGCGGGGCGTCGCTGACGCGCTCGGCGCCCAGGACCTCCCGCAGGAACTTGCCCGTGTGGCTGGCCGGCACCCCGGCGACCTGCTCGGGCGTGCCCTCGGCGACGACGACGCCGCCGCCCGCGCCGCCCTCGGGACCCATGTCGATGACCCAGTCGGCGGTCTTGACGACATCGAGGTTGTGCTCGATGACGACGACCGTGTTGCCCTTCTCCACCAGGCCCGACAGCACGACGAGCAGCTTGCTGATGTCCTCGAAGTGCAGACCGGTGGTCGGCTCGTCGAGGACGTACACCGTGCGTCCGGTGGAGCGCTTCTGCAGCTCGCTGGCGAGCTTCACCCGCTGCGCCTCGCCGCCGGACAGGGTCGTCGCGGACTGGCCGAGCCGGACGTAGCCGAGGCCGACGTCGTTGAGCGTCCTGAGGTGGCGGGAGATCGCCGGGACCGCCTCGAAGAAGTTCATGGCTTCCTCGATCGGCATGTTCAGGACGTCGGCGATGGACTTGCCCTTGTAGTGGACGTCCAGGGTCTCGCGGTTGTAGCGGGCACCGTGACAGACCTCGCACGGGACGTAGACGTCCGGCAGGAAGTTCATCTCGATCTTGATGGTGCCGTCGCCCGCGCAGTTCTCGCAGCGGCCGCCCTTGACGTTGAAGGAGAAACGCCCGGGGAGGTAGCCGCGGACCTTCGCCTCGGTGGTCTCCGCGAACAGCTTGCGGACATGGTCGAAGACGCCGGTGTACGTCGCCGGGTTGGACCGGGGGGTGCGGCCGATGGGCGACTGGTCGACGTGCACGACCTTGTCGACGAGGTCGTCGCCCTCCACGCGCGTGTGGCGGCCGGGGACGTTCCTCGCGCCGTTCAGCTCGCGGGCCAGGTGCGTGTACAGGATGTCGTTGACCAGCGTGGACTTGCCGGAGCCGGAGACACCGGTGACGGCCGTCAGGACGCCCAGCGGGAACGACACGTCGATGTCCCGGAGGTTGTTCTCGCGGGCGCCGTGCACCGTGAGCTGCCGGGAGGGGTCGCGCGGGCGCCGGACCTCGGGCAGCGGGATGGCCTTCCTGCCGGACAGGTAGAGGCCGGTCTGCGACTCGTCGTTGGCCAGCAGCTCCTTCAGGGAGCCGCTGTGCACGACGTGGCCGCCGTGCTCGCCCGCGCCGGGGCCGATGTCGACGATCCAGTCGGCGACCTTGATGGTGTCCTCGTCGTGCTCGACGACGATGAGCGTGTTGCCCATGTCGCGCAGCCGGACCAGGGTCTCGATGAGCCGGTGGTTGTCCCGCTGGTGCAGCCCGATGGAGGGCTCGTCGAGGACGTACAGGACGCCCACAAGGCCGGAGCCGATCTGGGTCGCCAGCCGGATGCGCTGGGCCTCGCCACCGGAGAGCGTGCCGGCCGCGCGGTTCAGCGACAGGTAGTCGAGGCCGACGTCGACCAGGAACCGCAGCCGTTCGTTGACCTCCTTCAGCACGCGCTCGGCGATCTTCTTGTCGCGGTCGTCGAGCGTCAGCCGGCCCAGGAAGTCCGCGCAGTCGCTGATGGACATGGCGGCGACCTCGGCGATGGACTTCTCCATGACCGTGACCGCGAGGACGACCGGCTTGAGGCGCGTGCCCTCACAGGTGGGGCAGGGCACCTCGCGCATGTAGCCCTCGAAGCGCTCGCGGCTGGTGTCGCTCTCGGCCTCGCTGTGCCGGCGCTTCACGAAGGGGACGGCGCCCTCGAAGGGCGTGGTGTACACGCGCTCCCTGCCGTACCGGTTGCGGTAGCGGACCTCGATCTGCGTCTTGTGCCCGTGCAGGAGGGCCTTCTTGGCGCGCTGCGGGAGACCGGCGAAGGGGATGTCGGTCCGGAAGCCCAGCGCGTCCGCGAGGGCCCCGACCAGGCGTCCGAAGTACTCCTTGCTGTGCCCGTGCGACCAGGGGTGTATGGCGCCCTCGTCGAGGGACTTGTCCTCGTCCGGGACGATCAGCTCGGGGTCGACCTCCATGCGCGTGCCGATGCCGGAGCACTCCGGGCAGGCGCCGAAGGGCGAGTTGAAGGAGAAGGAGCGCGGCTCCAGCTCCTCGAAGGACAGGTCGTCGTACGCGCAGTACAGGTGCTCCGAGTACATGCGCTCACGCTCGGGGTCGTCGGCCGGGAGGTCGACGAAGTCGAGCACGACCATGCCGCCGGAGAGGCCGAGGGCGGTCTCCACGGAGTCGGTCAGGCGGCGCTTGGCGCCCTCCTTGACCGTGAGGCGGTCGACGACCACCTCGATGGTGTGCTTCTCCTGCTTCTTGAGCGTGGGCGGCTCGCTGAGCTGGATCGTCTCGCCGTCGACGCGGGCCCTGCTGTAGCCCTTGGTCTGGAGGTCGGCGAAGAGGTCGACGAACTCCCCCTTGCGCTCGCGCACGAGCGGCGAGAGCACCTGGAAGCGGCTGCCCTGGGGCAGCTCCAGGACCTTGTCGACGATGGCCTGCGGCGACTGGCGCGAGATGGGCCGGCCGCACTCGGGGCAGTGCGGCTTGCCGATGCGCGCGAAGAGCAGGCGCAGGTAGTCGTAGACCTCGGTGATGGTGCCGACCGTCGAGCGCGGGTTGCGCGAGGTCGACTTCTGGTCGATGGAGACCGCCGGGGAGAGGCCTTCGATGAAGTCGACGTCCGGCTTGTCCATCTGGCCGAGGAACTGCCGGGCGTACGAGGACAGGGACTCCACGTAGCGGCGCTGGCCCTCGGCGAAGATGGTGTCGAAGGCCAGCGAGGACTTGCCCGACCCCGACAGGCCCGTGAAGACGATGAGCGAGTCGCGGGGGAGGTCGAGCGAGACGTTCTTCAGGTTGTGCTCGCGCGCTCCACGGACGATGAGACGGTCGGCCACGCCGGTCCGCACCTTTCTAGAGAGAAGTGACAGGGGCGGGGCCCCCGTCCTTCCAGACTAGGGGGAGCCACTGACAACGCCGGTTCGGTTCGCCTCGGGGGAACAATCCCGGGCCTTCAAGCATGCCCGGCGCCGCCTCCTGACCTTATAGCACGTACATTCGATTAGCGGACGTCGTCGGCCACCTTCACCCGAACGTGTGGCGCCGCTATCGTCTGCCCCATGAACGATCATGTGCGCGACCTGGCGTCTGTACGTGACGCGACCGAACGGCTGCTGAGCGCAGCCGCCCAGCTGCACAACGCCGATGTGACCGAACCGTCACGGCTGCCCGGCTGGAGCCGTGGCCATGTCCTGGCCCATCTCGCCCGCAACGCGGACGCGCTCGTGAACGTCCTGGAGGGCCGGCCGATGTACGTCTCCGCGGACGCCCGGGACGCCGACATCGAGCGGGACGCCCCGAGGCCGCTGGAGACCCAGCTCGCCGACGTGCGCGACAGCGCGGCCCGCTTCCTGGCGGCCGGGGCCGCGCCCGCCGACTGGTCCCGCACCGTGGAGCTGCGCAACGGGGTCACGGACGCGGCGTCCCAGGTGCCGTTCCGGCGCTGGGCCGAGGTCGAGCTGCACCACGTGGACCTCGGCATCGGGTACGAGCTGGAGGACCTGCCGGAGGAGTTCACGCGGCGGGAGACCGACTTCCTGGCGGACCGCTTCGCCGGGCACCCCGAGGTGCCGCCCACGCGCCTCACGGACGGCACGCGCGCGTGGCGCACCGGACGCGAGGGTTCCGCGGCGGGGTCCGGGATCACCGTGACCGGTCCCGCGCCCGACCTGCTCGGCTGGCTGGCCGGACGCCGGGAGGGAACCGGGCTGACCGTCGAGGGCGGGCCCCTTCCCGTGCTGCCCCCGCTATAGGCTGAGCGCCATGACGTACAGCGGAGCGGTGAAGGTCGGCGGCCCTGCGGACGTGCACGAGCTGCGCGACCTGATGATCTCCAAGGTCGCGGTCGGCCCGATGGACAACAACGCCTACCTGTTGCGCTGCCGGGCCACGGACGAGCAGCTGCTGATCGACGCGGCCGACGACGCCGGCACCCTGCTCACCCTCATCGGCGCCGACGGCATCGCGTCCGTGGTGACCACGCACCAGCACGGCGACCACTGGCAGGCCCTGGCGGAGGTGGTGGCGGCCACGGGCGCGCGCACGTACGCGGGGCGTGAGGACGCCGACGGCATCCCCGTACCGACGGACGTGCCGGTCGGGGACGGCGACACCATCCGGGTCGGGCACGTGGAGCTCACCGCGCGCCACCTGGTGGGCCACACGCCCGGCTCGATCGCCCTGGTCTACGACGACCCGCACGGCCACCCCCACGTGTTCACGGGCGACTGCCTCTTCCCGGGCGGTGTGGGCAACACCCGCAAGGATCCCGTGGCGTTCGCCAGTCTGATCGACGACGTCGAGACGAAGATCTTCGGCACGCTGCCGGACGAGACCTGGGTCTACCCGGGCCACGGCAACGACACGACCCTCGGCGCCGAACGCCCCCACCTCCCGGAGTGGCGCGCCAGGGGCTGGTAGGCACCCCGGGCCCCGAAGGGGCGCGGGGAACACCTCCGGGAGACGGCAGTTCACAGCGCTGCAACACCCGTTCCCACCATGCGGACAGTTCCCGCCGTGACCTCGACAGCCGGGCCCGCGCACTGTCACTCTCCCGCCATGCATCCTGCTCGTAGCACCCTGCGCGGGACCCTGTCCGCCGCCGCCGTAGCTCTGCTGGCCGTCGCCGTCGGCTGCAGTCCGCAGCCCGAGGAGAAGGCCGCCGGCACGTCCTCCCCCGCGTCGTGCGCCAAGGGCGAACTGGACACCGAGGCCGCCGGAAAGCTGACGATCGCGACGGACGAACCCGCGTACGAGCCGTGGTTCAAGGACGGCGAACCCGCCTCCGGGGAGGGCTTCGAGTCGGCCGTCGCGTACGCCGTGGCGAAGCGGCTCGGCTACGGCAAGGACGACGTCGTCTGGCGGACCGTGCCCTTCAACAAGGCGTTCGCGCCCGGCGAGAAGACCTTCGACTTCGACATCAACCAGGTGTCGATCAGCGACGAACGCAAGAAGGCCGTCGACTTCTCGTCCGGCTACTACGACGTGCGCCAGGCCGTCGTCGCACTGAAGGGCTCCGAGGCCGCGAAGGCGAAGAGCGTCGCCGACCTCAAGGACGTCAAGCTGGGCGCCCAGGTCGGCACCACCAGCCTGAACTACATCGACGACGTGGTGAAGCCGGCCGACGCGCCGGCCGCGTACGCGAAGAACGACCAGGCCAAGTCCGCGCTCAAGAACGGCCAGGTGGACGCCATCGTGGTCGACCTGCCGACCGCGTTCTACATCACCGCGGCCGAGGTCACGGACGCGCGGATCGTCGGGCAGTTCGAGAACCGGGGCGGTGCGCCGGAGCAGTTCGGGCTCGTGCTGGACAAGGGCAGCGCCCTCACCCGGTGCGTGACGGACGCGGTGGACGCCCTGCGCGAGGACGGCACCCTCGCCGCCGTCGAGAAGCGGTGGCTGTCCGACGCGGTCGACGCGCCGGTGCTCAAGTGACCCTCACGCCCAAGGAGTCGGGCGGCGACGGACCCGGTGGGGAGCCGGCCGGGGAGGACGCGCACGACACGTACGACGCATACGTCCCGTCGCGGCGGCGGATCGAGCGGGAGCGCCACCAGCGCTCCCGCGCCCGGCGCGCGACGGCGGTCGCCGCGCTCTCCACCCTGGTGACCGCCGTCGTCCTCTACCTCGTCGTCGTCAACGCGCCCGGCTGGCCGCGCACCAAGGAGACGTTCTTCGACGCGGGGTACGCGCGCGAGGCGCTGCCCAAGGTCCTCGAAGGCCTGTGGCTCAACGTGCGGCTGCTGCTGGTGTGCGGCGCGGCGGTCCTCGTCCTCGGCATGCTGATCGCCGTCGCGCGCACCCTGCGCGGCCCGGTGTTCTTCCCGCTGCGCGCACTGGCCGCCGCCTACACCGACTTCTTCCGCGGCCTTCCGCTGATCATCAATCTGATGATCGTGGTGCTTGGCGTGCCGGCCCTGCGGCTGCAGGGCATCACGGTCGATCCGGTGCTGCTGGGCGGTACGGCGCTCACGCTGACGTACTCGGCGTACGTCGCCGAGGTGTTCCGCGCCGGCATCGAGTCGGTCCACCCCTCGCAGCGGGCCGCGGCGCGCTCGCTCGGGCTGAGCAACCGCCAGACGCTGCGGTACGTGGTCCTCCCCCAGGCCGTACGCCGTCAGGTGCCGCCGCTCCTCAACGACCTGGTGTCCCTGCAGAAGGACACCGGGCTCGTCTCGATCGGCGGCGCGGTCGACGCCGTGCGCGCCGCGGACATCATCGTGGGCCGCAGTCTCAACTACACGCCGTACGTCGTCGCGGGGCTGGTCTTCGTCGCGCTGACCATCCCGATGACGCGGTTCACGGACTGGGTCACGGCGCGGATGGACCGCCGCCGGGCACAAGGAGGGGTCGTATGAGCGGGCCGGTGGGCACGGATTCCTCCGTACCCGTGCTGCGCATGGAGGCCGTTCGCAAGACCTTCGGCGGCTCGGTCGTCCTGCGCGACGTCGACCTGGAGGTCGCCCCGCACACGGTGACGGCGCTGATCGGGGCGTCGGGCTCCGGCAAGTCGACGCTGCTGCGCTGCGCGAACCTGCTGGAGGAGATCGACGACGGCGCCATCTGGCTGGACGGCGAGGAGATCACCGACCCGCGCGTCGACCAGGACGCGGTCCGCCGCCGCATCGGCGTGGTCTTCCAGTCGTACAACCTGTTCCCGCACATGACCGTCCTGGAGAACATCACGCTCGCCCCGCGCCGCGTGCACGGGGCCGACCCGGCGGAGGCGCGGGCACGCGCGCGTGAACTGCTCGACCGGCTCGGGCTCGGCGCCAAGGCCGACGAGTACCCCGACCGGCTGAGCGGCGGCCAGCAGCAGCGGGCCGCGATCGTCCGCGCCCTGGCCGTACGCCCCCGGCTGCTGCTCCTCGACGAGGTCACCGCCGCGCTCGACCCGGAGCTCGTGGGCGAGGTCCTGGGCGTCGTGCGGGACCTGAAGGACGAGGGCATGACCATGGTGCTGGCCACGCACGAGATGGGGTTCGCCCGCGACGTCGCCGACCAGGTCTGCTTCCTCGACGGCGGGGTCGTGCTGGAACGCGGCACGGCCGAGGAGGTTTTCGGCGAGCCGCGGCAGGAGCGCACGCGGCGCTTCCTGCGGCGGATCGTGGAGGCCGGACGACTCTGAGGGGGTCGCGCTCCGAACGGCCATGTGCCGAACCTGCATGGGCCGGACGGTCATGGGCCGGGCCGTCATGGCCAGGACCGGTCATGTGCCGGCGGTGGCCCCCGCCAGCGCCGCGACCCGCTCCACGCCGAACACGTACCCCTGCACGCCGCAGCCCGCGATGACGCCGTCCGCGCGCAGGGAGACGTACGAGTGGTGCCGGAACTCCTCGCGCCGGTGGATGTTGGAGATGTGGACCTCCAGCACGGGCAGTCCGTCGCAGGTGTTGAGCGCGTCCAGGATCGCCACCGAGGTGTGCGAGTAGGCGCCCGGGTTGATCACGATGCCGCAGTGGCCGAGGCGGGCCTCGTGGATCCAGTCGACCAGCTCGCCCTCGTGGTTGGACTGCCGGAAGTCGATCGTCCCACCGTGGGCGGCCGCCGCCTTCGCGCACAGCGCCTCGACGTCGGCGAGCGTCTCGGATCCGTAGATCTCCGGCTGCCGCTGGCCCAGGAGGTTCAGGTTGGGCCCGTTGAGGATCATGACGGGGGCGCTGGCGAGGGTGCGGGGCACGGTTCCTCCGGTCCGGTGGGTGGCTCGGCCCGTCCAGGACCGCTGCTGGGACCCGGTCTATCACGGAGCCCGCGCACGGCGGGCGGCGTGTGCGCACGGGGGCGGCCCGCCACGGGCCCGGCGCCTCCCGGGCTCCCGCGCGCCCCGTAACCCATGGTGATCGTGGGTGGTTGACGCGGTATGGATCGCGCACGCTCAGTGAAGACCCCTTCCATGCTGCGGCTCGCCTGCGCCGCACTCGCCGGGACGGCCGTCGAGTTCTACGACTTCTTCGTCTACGGGACGGCCGCCGCGCTCGTCCTGGGCCCGCTGTTCTTCCCGACCTTCTCGCCGGTGGCGGGGACACTGGCGGCCTTCGGGACCTTCGCGGTCGGGTTCGTGGCGCGGCCCCTGGGATCGGTCCTGTTCGGGCACATCGGGGACCGGCACGGACGGCGGCCCGTCCTCGTCGCCTCCCTGCTGCTGACCGGTGCCTCGACCGTCGCGGTCGGCTGCGTGCCGACGTACGCCTCCATCGGCACGGCCGCTCCCGTCCTGCTGCTCGTGCTGCGTTTCCTGCAGGGGCTCGGGCTCGGCGGGGAGTGGGGCGGGGCGGTGCTGCTGACCGCGGAGCACGCGCCCGCCGACCGCCGCGGACTGTGGTCGAGCTTCCCGCAGATCGGTCCGGCCCTGGGATTCGTCCTCGCCAACGGTGTGATGCTCGCGCTGTCGGCGACGCTCTCCGACGCGCAGTTCGCGTCCTGGGGCTGGCGGGTGCCGTTCTGGGCGGCGGGCGTGCTCGCCGCAGCCGGGCTGTGGCTGCGCTCGTCCCTCGCCGAGAGCCCGCGGTTCCTCGAACTGCGCGAGCACGCGCGCGTGCCGCTCGCCGAGGTGGTCCGCGACCACTGGCGGCTCGTCCTGCTGACGGGCGGGGCGCTCGCGGTCGGGTACGCGCTCTTCTACGCGGTGACGACCTGGTCCCTCGCCTACGCCACCGAACGGCTCGGGGTGAACCGTACCGTCATGCTGGCCTGCATCATGGCGGCCGTCGTGGTGAAGGGCGCGCTCACCCCGCTGGCGGCCGTCCTGAGCGACCGTTACGGGCGGCGCCCCCTGTGCCTGGCCGGCTGCGCGGCGGCCGCGGTGTGGATGTTCCCGATGATCGCGCTGCTGTCGACGGGCGAGCCCCTGCTGATGTTCCTCGGGTTCCTGGTGGCCCTGATCGCGTTCGTGACGATGTTCGGCGTGATCGCCGCGTACCTGCCGGAGCTGTACGAGCCGCGGGTGCGCTGCACGGGTGCGGCGGTGGGCTACAACCTGGGCGGGGTCCTCGGGGGCGCGCTCACCCCGATCGTGGCGACGGCGGTCGCCGACCGGAGCGGGCAGGTGCCCTGGGGCGTGGCGGCCTACCTGACGGGCATCGCGCTGCTCAGCCTCGGCTGCTTCGCGCTGCTGCCGGAGACGCGGCGCGTGGGGGTGGCGGCGGCCGAGCCGGAGCCCGCGACGAGCTGAGCGGGGTGACGGGGTGGCCGGTCCCTACGGAGCCGGCCGGTTCCTACGGGTTGATCGCCAGCTCCAGGTACGCCGCGAACAGCACCAGGTGGACGCCGCCCTGCAGGGGCGTGGCCCGGCCGGGGACGACCGTGAGGGAGCTGACCACCACGGTCAGGGCCAGCAGCACCATATGGGTGGAGCTCAGGCCGAGGACGAGCGGGCCGGAGAGCCAGATGGACGCGACGGCCACGGCCGGGATGGTCAGCCCGATGCTCGCCATCGCCGACCCGAGGGCCAGGTTGAGGCTGGTCTGCACCCGGTCGCGGCGGGCCGAGCGCAGGGCCGCGATCGTCTCGGGGAGGAGCACGAGCAGGGCGATGACCACGCCGACCACGGCGTGCGGCATGCCGGCCGCCTCCACGCCGGACTCGATGGTCGGTGACACCCCCTTGGCGAGTCCGACCACGCCCACGAGGGCCAGGCCCAGGAGTCCCAGGCTGATCATCGTGGTCCCGGAGGAGGGGATCTCGGCGTGCTCGTCCGCGTCGATCACGGCGCCCTGCCGGGTGACCGGCAGGAAGTAGTCGCGGTGCCGCACGGTCTGGGTCGCCACGAACATGCCGTACAGGACGAGGGAGGAGAGGGCGGCGAAGGTGAGCTGGGTCGTGGAGAACTCGGGGCCCGGCTTGCTGGTGGTGAAGGTCGGCAGCACCAGGCTGAGCGTCGCCAGGGTCGCCACGGTCGCGAGGGCGGCGCCGGTGCCCTCGGCGTTGAAGACGGCCAGCCGGTGCCGCAGTGAGGCGACGAGCAGGCTCAGGCCGACGATGCCGTTGCAGGTGATCATCACGGCCGCGAAGACGGTGTCGCGGGCCAGCGTGGCGCCCTTGTCCCCGCCGTCGGCCATGAGGGTGACGATCAGGGCCACCTCGATGATCGTGACGGCGACGGCGAGGACCAGCGAGCCGAAGGGTTCGCCGACCCGGTGGGCGACCACCTCCGCGTGGTGGACCGCGGAGAGCACGGCGCCCGCCAGGACCAGTGTCACCAGGGCCACGACCACGCCGGGCAGATCACGGCCCCAGGTGAGGACCAGCAGGACGATCGCGATCACGGGCACGACGGCCGTCCACTGCGTCGCGAGTGTCCGAAGCCGAACGATCATGCAGCGATCCTCGCAGTCGTGAGCGGGCCGCGCACTCCGGCGGAGCGCCGCGGCGGCCGGGCGGCGCGGCCCGTGTTCCCTGCTGTTCCTCGCTCCCGCACCCCCGTGCTACTTGAGCTCGTCCGACGCGCGTACGTCGCAGTCGGTGAACCGCGGTGGCCGTGTGCACAGCGCCGCCACCCGCTCCGCCATCCTGGTGGTCGCGGGGTCCTCGCTGTTGCGCACGGCGTCGTCGTGCGACGCGAACTCGATGACGACCAGGTAGCGGTCGGGCGTGTTCCGGTCCTGCAGGACCATGCGGTGCGTGGGACCTCCCCCGCGGCCGCCGGAGTGCTCCGCGGCCTCCTGGACCAGGTCCCGTATCTCGTCGATGTGCTGGGTCTCGAAGTCGATGATCTGCACGAACCTCATGGGTGCCTCCACCCGGCCGGGCGGCCCCGGGCGGGTGCCGCTCAGCAGACAAGCAAGCACCGGGAGCGGTGGCCGGCAATGCGCCGATCGTCGCTCCCGGTGCTGGTTGTTCCTACGTCCGGCGCGGTCAGACGTCGATGCTGTCCTTCTCGGAGCCCTCGCCCTTCCGGACGCCTTCGGCCTTCGCCGCCGCCTCGGCCTCCTGCTTCCTGGAGGCCATCAGGCTGGTGATCGTGGTGATCACCAGGACGCCGCAGATGACGCCGAGGGAGACCGGTATGGAGATCTCCGGTACGTGGACACCGGACTCGTGCAGCGCGTGCAGCACGAGCTTGACACCGATGAATCCGAGGATGACCGACAGGCCGTAGCTGAGGTGGACCAGCTTCCTGAGGAGCCCACCGATCAGGAAGTACAGCTGCCGCAGACCCATCAGCGCGAACGCGTTGGCCGTGAAGACGATGTACGGGTCCTGCGTCAGGCCGAAGATCGCGGGGATCGAGTCCAGCGCGAAGAGCACGTCGGTGGTGCCGATCGCCAGCATGACGACCAGCATCGGGGTCATGACCCGCTTGCCGTTCTGCTGGATCCACAGTTTGGTGCCGTGGTAGCGGTCGGCGACGCCGAAGCGGCGCTCGGCGGCCTTGAGCAGCCGGTTCTCCTCGAACTCCTCGTCCTCGTCGTCGGCGCGGGCCTCCTGGATCAGCTTCCACGCGGTGTAGATGAGGAACGCGCCGAAGATGTAGAAGACCCAGGCGAAGCTGGCGAGGATCGCGGCGCCGGCGGCGATGAAGACCGCGCGCAGGACCAGGGCTATCAGCACGCCGATGAGCAGCACGCGCTGCTGGTACTGCGTGGGCACCGAGAACTTCGCCATGATCAGGACGAAGACGAAGAGGTTGTCGACGCTCAGGGACTTCTCGGTGATGAAGCCGGCGAAGAACTCTCCGGCCGGCTGGCCGCCGGAGAAGAGGAGCAGTCCGAGCCCGAAGAGCGCGGCCAGGACGATCCAGACGACCGTCCAGATCCCGGCTTCCTTGATCGATACGTCGTGCGGTTTGCGGCCGATGAAGAAATCGACCGCGATGAGGGCCGCGAGGCCCACGATCGTGAGGACCCAAAGGGTCACGGAAACATCCACTGCGCCTCCGGCAGTACGTAACGGCATATGTCAGCGTCGTCGCTGCCGGAGGTCTCTTCCACCCGATGGGTTCGTCCGAGGCGCGTGATGCGCCCGGTGGACTCGGGCCGACGCCCCGGGAGCCGGTCGTTCGACCGGCTCCGTATTGACGGGTACGCCGCAGTAGGTAGGGAGTACTCCCCTCCGCACCAACTACAGTACCTGCATCACCAAGGAAAGGTAAAGAGATTGGTAAAAGAAAAGCCAAGTCCGCTGGTCAGCGGAGTTGACCATCTCTTGGTGAAGCGTGCGCGGAGGCGGTCTCCCGGTGCTCAGCGGTTCCAGGAACGAGTGCTCAGCGGTTCCAGGAGCGGCGGGCGGTCGCGACCTGGGTCAGGACGTGCTGGAGTATCTGGCTGCCCGGCGGGACACGGGAGGGGTCGTAGGTCCACGTGTGCCCGACCCACGGGTCGGCGAGGTGGTCGTCGGGCACCGGTGTGAGCCGCAGCAGCGACCGCCACAGCGGGTCGAGCAGCGGCCCGTAGGCGGCGGCGTCCTCCCGGTCGGCGACCAGCATGAGGTGCACCCCGACGGCCGGGCCCTCGTCCGCGAGGTAGCGCAGCCGGGTCACGGCACGGTCGTCGAAGCCGTGCGGGAAGTCGTTGACGACGAGCAGCTGCTCGGCCGGGTCGAGGTCGGGCGGCAGCGCGTCGGCCGCGCCGCCCCGAACGGCCATCTGCACCAGGTCGACGCGCTGGGTCAGCCGGGTCAGTACGTCATTCACCCCCGCGGGGCCCACGGCCGGCGGACCGGCGAGCACCCCGGTGTTCACGAGGGGCGCGAGGGACGAGGCCGCCGAGCCCGCCGCGTCGATGACGTGCACGCTGTACTCGCCGGGCGGGTAGACGGCGAGCAGCCGGGCCGCGTGGGCCACGGCCGTGTCCATGGCGAGGCGGCGCAGGTCGTCGGAGTCCGTGATCGAGCCCTCGAAGGACGCGGCGCGGCCGCTGTCGATCCACAGGCCGCGCTCCAGCGGCAGCCGCACCAGCATCGGGATGCTCAGGCCCGCGCTCTCGGGCAGGTGCAGGTCGCCCAGGCGCAGGGCCATGGGGATCTCCATCGGCACCCGGTAGGCGTGCCAGGCGGGGTTGTCCCAGCGTGCGAACGCGGGCGGCAGCGCGGGCTCGACGACCTCGCTCTCGGCGACGAGCTGGGCGAGGTCACGGTCCAGGACCTGCCGGGCCCGGTCGACCAGCTCGGCGTGCTTGGCGCGGGCCGTCTCGCGGGCGGCGTCGCCCTGTCCGCCGATCCTGCTGCGCGGGTCGGACAGGACCTTGTCGAGCTCCTGCTCCATCCGCGACTCGGCGAAGTCGACCGCGCTGCGGTACGCGGCGGTGGTGCGGGCCAGGTCCTCGAACATCCCCCACACCTGGTTGTACAGGCGCTCCTCCATGGACCAGCCGTTCGCGTCGCCCGCCACGGGCGCCCACGCCGCCGCCCACCGCGCCCCCGGCCCGGCCCGGATGGCTGTAGTTGACGGGGCCGCCGGTCCCGGGCCCGCCGGGCTGGGTGACGGCCGGCGGGTCCGCCGGTGCGGACGCCGCGGGGTAGCCGGACTGCGCTCCTCCGGCAGCGGAGCCGGCACCGGCGGCGGGCGCCGTGGCCCCCTGGCCGCCGGGGTGCCCGTGCGGCGGGACCTGTCCGGGCGCGCCCTGGGACGCCGACCCGCCCTGGTCCTGGCCGAGCGCGGGCGTCGCGGCATGCCGCGTACGGTCGCCGTCGGCCGTGCGCGGCGGCGGGGCCGCCACCGAGCGCGCCAGGCCCTGGGCGACCGCTTCGTTGATGCCGCCCGCGAGCTGGTGGGCCTGGGACAGGCCCTGGTCGGCGAAGAGCTCGGCGAGGCCGCCCGCGTATCCCTGGCCGACGGCCCGTACCTTCCAGGCGCCCTGCCTGCGGTAGAGCTCCAGTGCGACGACGGCCGACTCGGCGTCGAGGCCCGTGACCGTGTAGCTGGCGACCTCGGAGCCGTCCAGTCCGGTGACCGCGACGAAGGGGGCGGCGACGGCGCCGAACCGGACCGGGCCGCCCACGCCGGAGGGCAGCGCGAGCAGCACGCTGACCCGGTGCACGGTCTCCGGCAGGGCGTCCAGGTCGCACGCGAGCCGGTGATCGGCGGCCGCCTGCTTGGAGACCTCCACGCCGGGCAGGGTGGGCGAGCCCGGGTGGGCCACCCACTCGACGCCCCGCACCCTGCCCTGCTCGTCGCTGAGCGTGGCCCCGGCCACGACCGGCTTGCCGGCCGACACCCGGATCTCAAGTCGTGCCTGGGAGAGCGGGTGGTTCTGCCCCCGGACCAGCTCAGCCGTCATCGCTTCGTTCCCCCCATGTGTGCGTGCGCCGGGCGCCGTGCTGTCTACAGGTGCGGCAGGATCGCCGGCATCAGGTCCTGGAAGGTGCGGCCGTTGGCGGGCGTGCCGATGGCGGTCATCTGCCAGCCGGCGCCCGCACGGTGGACCTTGGCCATGATCTGCGCGGTGTACTGCCCGCCGCCGGCCAGGGTGTAGCGGGCCAGCTCCTGGCCGTTGGTCTCGTCGACCAGACGGCAGAACGCGTCCTGCACCTCCTGGAACGTCTGGCCCGTGAACGAGTTCACGGTGAAGACGATCTGGTCGATGTGGACCGGGATGCGCGCGAGGTCGACGAGGATCGCCTCGTCGTCGCCGCCCTGGCCCGCACCGCCGACGAGGTTGTCACCGGTGTGCCGCACGGAGCCGTCGTCGCTGACGAGGTGACGGAAGAACACCACGTCGACCGGCTGCTTGTCCGCGAACAGCACGGCGGACGCGTCGAGGTCGATCTCACGCGTACGCGATCCGAACAGGCCACGTCGCGGGGCCGCCTGCCAGCCGAGCCCCATGCGCACCGCGGTCAGCGTGCCCCCGTCGTTCTTCTGCAGACTGATGGCCTGACCCTTGGTCATGTTGACCGTCACGCGCTGTTCCCCTCTCGGACCGACTGTCCCCTGTTGCCGCAGAATCCTGCGGTTGACCAGCAACCCTACGCAGGACCACCGACAGCGCCGTAGCCCGGTGCACACTTTGTGTCGGTCTTGCAACACAGCGCGGCGGACCGGCGTCAGGCGATCCCGGCCTCCTTCATCTGGCGCAGCTCCTTCTTCATCTCGGAGACCTCGTCGCGCAGCCGCGCGGCGATCTCGAACTGCAGGTCCGCGGCGGCCGCGCGCATCCGGACCGTCATCTCCTCGATCTGCTCCGCGAGCTCCGCCGAGGGGCGGTCGGTCGGCACGGTCGCCTTGCCCTTGGATCCGGCCGGCCGGGTCCCCTTGTCCGCCTTCGACAGGGCGGGGACGGGCGCCTTGGCGTTCTTGCCGTCCTTCAGGTTGCGGTAGCCCGTGCCCAGCAGCTGTTCCGTGTCGACGTCCTCGCGGGCGATCTGCGCCACGATGTCGTTGATCTTCTTGCGCAGGGGCTGCGGGTCGATGCCCCGCTCCGTGTTGTACGCGACCTGCTTCTCCCGGCGGCGGTTGGTCTCCTCGATGGCCTTCTCCATCGCCGGGGTGATCTTGTCGGCGTACATGTGGACCTGGCCCGACACGTTGCGCGCCGCGCGGCCGATGGTCTGGATGAGGGAGGTGCCGGAGCGCAGGAAGCCCTCCTTGTCGGCGTCGAGGATCGACACCAGGGAGACCTCGGGCAGGTCGAGACCCTCCCTGAGGAGGTTGATGCCGACCAGGACGTCGTACTCACCGGCGCGCAGCTCGCGCAGCAGTTCGACCCGGCGCAGGGTGTCGACGTCGCTGTGCAGGTAGCGGACCTGGATGCCCATCTCCAGGAAGTAGTCGGTCAGGTCCTCGGCCATCTTCTTGGTGAGCGTGGTGACCAGGACGCGCTCGTCCTTCTCGGTGCGCAGCCGGATCTCGTGCACCAGGTCGTCGATCTGGCCCTCGGTGGGCTTGACCACGACCTCGGGGTCGACGAGGCCGGTGGGGCGGATGATCTGCTCCACGAAGCCGTCGCCGCGCGAGAGCTCGTACTTGCCCGGTGTCGCCGACAGGTAGACGGCCTGGCCGACGCGCTCCTGGAACTCCTCCCACTTCAGGGGACGGTTGTCCAGGGCCGAGGGCAGCCGGAAGCCGTGGTCGACGAGGGTGCGCTTGCGGGAGGCGTCGCCCTCGTACATGGCGCCGATCTGGGGCACCGTGACGTGCGACTCGTCGATGACGAGCAGGAAGTCGTCGGGGAAGTAGTCGAGCAGGGTGTTCGGCGGGGAGCCGGGCTCGCGGCCGTCGAAGTGCATCGAGTAGTTCTCGACGCCGGAGCAGGAACCGATCTGGCGCAGCATCTCCAGGTCGTACGTCGTGCGCATGCGCAGGCGCTGGGCCTCCAGGAGCTTGCCCTGCTTCTCCAGCTCCGTCAGGCGCTCGCCCAGCTCCTTCTCGATGTCGCGGGCGGCGCGCTCCAGGCGCTCGGGGCCCGCCACGTAGTGGGTGGCCGGGAAGACGTACAGCTGCCGGTCGTCGCTGATGATCTCGCCGGTGAGCGGGTGCAGCGTGGAGAGCGCCTCGATCTCGTCGCCGAACATCTCGATGCGGACGGCCAGCTCCTCGTAGACCGGGAAGATCTCGATGGTGTCGCCGCGCACGCGGAAGGTACCGCGGGTGAAGGCCAGGTCGTTGCGGGTGTACTGGATGTCGACGAAGCGGCGCAGCAGGTCGTCGCGGTCGATCTCGTCGCCGACCTTGAGGTTGACCATGCGGTCCACGTACTCCTGCGGCGTGCCCAGGCCGTAGATGCAGGAGACCGAGGCGACCACGACGACGTCGCGGCGGGTGAGCAGCGAGTTGGTCGCGGAGTGGCGCAGCCGCTCGACCTCCTCGTTGATCGAGGAGTCCTTCTCGATGTAGGTGTCCGACTGCGGGACGTAGGCCTCGGGCTGGTAGTAGTCGTAGTACGAGACGAAGTACTCGACCGCGTTGTTCGGCAGGAGCTCGCGGAACTCGTTCGCCAGCTGGGCGGCCAGCGTCTTGTTCGGCGCCATCACCAGGGTGGGGCGCTGCAGCTTCTCGATCATCCACGCGGTGGTGGCGGACTTGCCGGTGCCGGTCGCGCCGAGGAGGACGACGTCCTTCTCGCCCGCGCGGATGCGCCGTTCGAGGTCGGCGATGGCAGCGGGCTGGTCGCCGCTGGGCTGGTAGGGACTGACGACCTCGAAGGGCGCCACCGTGCGTTCGATCTTTGATACGGGCCGCATGGCATCAACCGTACGACCCCGCACTGACAACGGGCTCCCGTCAGCGGTTCTGCGGGGTGCGGAAGCGGTCGTGGTGCCGGGAGCGCGGGCCGGGCACGTACCCCCGGCCGGCGGGCCGGACCGGGTGGGCCGGATGGGCCGGGATGCCGGGCTTGTGTTCGACGTGGCTCCAGTCGGGCTTGCCCATGACCATCAGCGGGTCGAACATCACGACGACGCCGGCCAGCAGCAGGAAGGCCAGCGGGCCGATCATCAGCGGGGCGAGGAGGGTCGCGGGCGAGTCCCCGGCAGGGGCGGGGCCGGCGCCGTGCAGGTGGACGCTGAGGGCGGCCATCCCCGTGTAGTGCATGCCGCTGACCGCCAGGCCCATGACGAGGCTCGCGCCGACGCTCCACAGGAACCCGCGGACCTGTCCCGCCGCCCACAGAGCCGCGGTCGCGGCGGCGACGGCGATGACGACCGAGGCCGCGACGGTGAGGGTGTTGTATTCGAGCTTCCCGTTGAGACGCATTCCGGCCATGCCGAGGTAGTGCATCGAGGCGACCCCGAGTCCGGTGATGGTGCCCCCGGTGAACAGGGCCGTTCCGGAGGCTCCCCGGTATCCGACGATGAAGATCCCGATGCCGACCATGACGATCGCGACACCGAGGCTCGCGAAGGTCAGCGGCCGGTCGTAGCGGATCGGGGTCTCCTGGACGCTGAACCCCATCATCGCGATGAAGTGCATGGTCCAGATGCCGGAGCCGATCGCCGCCGAGCCGAGGGCGAGCCAGCCGGGGCGCCAGGAACGGGTGACGAGCATCGACCTCGTGGTGCAGCGCAGGCCCAGTGCTCCGCCGAGGCAGGCCATCAGATACGCCACGAGCGGCGTGACGAGTCCGTAGCTGAATCCGTCGACCGTGCCCTGCATGCGCGGTTGCCCTTCCGCCCTGTTACGTCCCGGAAATCCTGAGAAATCGCCCCGTCCCAACAGCACCGCGGTGACCAGGGTTGTCGCAGAGAGTATGACCCGCTCCGGAACGCTCGAACGATTTTCCGGCAAAGAATCACGAGCCTGCCCCAGTTGTGCGGCACGCGTGAGCGGACTTGGGCAACTCCATTCAATTTATGGCCATCCTGTACCCCCCTGAAGTTGACCCCCTGCTGTCACTCTGGGACTGTCCGTGATCGCAGACGCAAGGAGTACGCATGCACGCACGCGCTGCCGCCGCCGCCACGACCACCGCGCTCCTGGGAGCCGTCGTCGTCATCACCGCCCCCACCGCCCACGCGGACCCGGGCACCGACCGGACTCGGATCGTGGCCCACCGCGGGGCCTCGGCCCAGGCTCCCGAGAACACGCTCGCCGCCGTCGACAGGGCGGCCCGCCTCGGGTTCAGCTGGGTGGAGAACGACGTCCAGCGCACCAAGGACGGCAAGCTCGTCGTGATCCACGACGACAGCCTGGCCCGTACGACCGACGTGGAGCAGGTCTTCCCCGGGCGGTCCCCCTGGAAGGTGAAGGACTTCACCGCCGCGGAGATCGCGCGCCTGGACGCGGGCAGCTGGTTCGACGCGCGCTACAAGGGCGCGCGCGTACCGACTCTCAAGCAGTACATGAACCGGGTGTCGCGCAACCACCAGAAGCTCGTCCTCGAAATCAAGAACCCCGCGCTCTACCCGGGCATCGAACGGGAGACCCTCAAGCTGCTCGGCAACGAGGGCTGGCTGGGCCCGGCGCACGTGCGCGGCAGGCTGGTGGTCCAGAGCTTCGACGCGAACAGCATCCGTACCGTGCACCGGCTGCGGCCCGACGTGAAGACGGGCTTCCTCGGCACCCCGTCGGTCGCGCAGCTGCCCGCCTACGCGCGCTTCGCCGACCAGATCAACTCCTCGCACACCACGATCTCCCGCGGGTACGTCGCGACGATCCACGCGCTCGAAGGGCCGCACGGCAAGCCCCTGGAGATCCTCACCTGGACCGTCGACACCGCGGCGGACACGCGGCGCGTCGCACGCTTCGGTGTGGACGGCGTCATCACGAACAAGCCGGACGTGGTGCGCAAGGCCCTGCGCACCGGCTGACGCGGTCCGGGGCTCCGGGGCGGCGCCCCGGCCGCCGGTGCCGCGGGCGTCCACGGCACCGGCGCTGTCAGTGGTGCGCCGTACCGTGGAGCGCATGGACAGCCACGGGCAGAACGAGCAGCGGGTGGAGTGGGCCGTCGTCGACAGCGGCATCGGACCGCTGCTGCTGGCGACGACCGGCCAGGGCCTGGTCAGCGTCGTCTTCCACGCCACGGACGAGGTGCGCGACAGGGCCCTGGAGCGGCTCGGGTCCCGGTTCGGCACCGAGCCCGTCGAGGCCCCGCGGTCCCCGCTGCTGGCCGAGGCGATACGCCAGGTCACGGCGTACTTCGCGGGCGAGCGCCACGACTTCGAACTGCCGCTGGACTGGTCCCTGATCTCCGGTTTCCACCGCGAGGTGCTGCGCGAGCTGGCCTCCGGCGTTCCGTACGGGGCGGTGGTGGGGTACGGCGACCTGGCGCGGCGCGTCGGGCAGCCGGGAGCGGCCCAGGCGGTGGGCATGGCCATGGGCGCCAATCCGCTGCCGGTCGTCGTGCCCTGCCACCGGGTCGTGGAGCGCGACGGCGGCATCGGCGGGTTCGGGGGCGGTGTGGAGACCAAGCGGAAGCTGCTGGCGCTGGAGGGCGTGCTGCCGGAACCGCTGTTCTGACGGCCGCTCCCGTCCCGTACGGAGGGTGTCGCGGTCCCGGGGCCAGGGGGGAGACTGCGCCGATGACCATGCCCGACTTCACTCGTGTGCACGCGTCCGACCCGGTGCAGTTCGCGGGCCCGGACGCGCTCTTCCGTACCGGTCCTCCTCTCCGGGTGGCCGGTCCTCTTCTCCGGGTGTGTGCGCGATGACCGCCGTCGAGCGGCCGGCCGGCGGGACCCTCGACGCGGCCGGGCTGTCCGCGCTGCGACGCCGTACGTCCGCCGTGCTCGTGGCCGGTCAGATCCTCGGTGGGCTCGGGGTGGCCACGGGCATCGCGCTCGCCGTGGTCCTGGCCCGGGAGGTCGCCGGCACCGAGTCGCTCGCCGGGCTCGCCCCCACCGCGACCGTCACGGGCACGGCGGTGCTCTCGGTGCCGCTGGCCGCGCTGATGACCGCACGCGGCCGCCGGCCGGGGCTCGTCCTGGCCTATCTGATCGGTGCGGCGGGCGCGGGCACCGTCGTGGCCGCGGCGGTCGTGGGCAATTTCCCACTGCTGCTGGTCGGCATGGCGGGCTTCGGCGCGGCCTCGTCGGCGAAGGTCCCCCGCGGCGCGCTCCATCAGGGCGGGGGCGGCCGCCGTCCGGGCGTCCCCCCGCGCGCGGCTGGCCCTGGTGACGGTGACCGTGTCGCACACGGCGATGGTGTCGGTCATGTCGATGACACCGCTGGACCTCGGCCACCACGGGGCGGGCATCGATCTGATCGGGCTGGTGATCAGCATCCACATCGCCGGGATGTACGCGTTCTCACCCGTCATGGGGCGGCTGTCCGACCGGTTCGGGCGGCTCCCGGTCATCGGCCTGGCCATGGCGCTGCTGGCCTGCGCCGCGCTCCTCGCGGGCACCGCCGGAGCCACTCACGCCCAAACCGCCGTCGGGCTCTTCCTGCTGGGCCTCGGCTGGTCGGCGGGGCTCGTCGCCGGCTCCGCGCTGCTGACCGACTCCGTTCCCCAGCCGGCGCGTGCCGCGGCGCAGGGGCTGTCCGACCTGACCATGAACACCGCGGCGGGGCTCGGCGGGGCCGCCGCGGGCCTCGTCATGGCGCAGGCGGGCTACGGCCGGCTGAACCTCGTCGCGGCCTGTCTGCTGCTGCCGCTGGGTGCGCTGGTCCTGTTCACCCGGCGCGGGGACTCCCGCTCCTGAAGTGTCCGCGGGGACGCGCGCGAAGGCTGGCCGGACCGGTACGGCGGTAGCAGACTCCGCCCTGCGCACAGCCATGGGCATCCGAAGGCACGGGGGCCGAAGGGACGGCGATCACGTATGAGCGGGAACAGGGCAGTCGCGTATCTCAAGCCGGGCGCGGTGGAGGTCAGGACCATCGACCCTCCCACGCTCGAACTGCAGGACGGGCCGGGGGTGGCCCCGGAGAACGTCGGCCGCACCTGCCGGCACGGCGTCATCCTGAAAGTGCTCGCCACCAACATCTGCGGCAGCGACCAGCACATGGTGCGCGGCCGCACCACCGCCCCCGAAGGGCTCGTCCTCGGGCACGAGATCACCGGAGAGGTCGTCGAGCGGGGCCCGGACGTCGAGTTCGTCGAGGTCGGGGACATCGTCTCGGTGCCCTTCAACATCGCCTGCGGGCGGTGCCGCAACTGCAAGGAGCGCAAGACCGGCATCTGCCTGAACGTCAACCCGGCCCGTCCCGGGGCGGCGTACGGCTACGTCGACATGGGCGGCTGGGTCGGCGGCCAGGCGGAGTACGCCATGGTCCCGTACGCGGACTTCAACCTGCTGCGGTTCCCGGACCGGGACCAGGCCCGCGAGAAGCTGCTCGACCTGACCATGCTGTCCGACATCTTCCCTACCGGCTTCCACGGTGCGGTGACCGCCGGCGCCGGGGTCGGCTCGACGGTGTACGTGGCCGGTGCGGGCCCGGTGGGCCTGGCCGCCGCGGCGTCGGCGCAGCTGCTCGGCGCGGCCGTCGTCATCGTCGGCGACCTCAACGCCGAACGGCTGGCGCAGGCCCGCAGCTTCGGCTGCGAGACGGTCGACGTCAGCCAGGGCGACGTGGGCGAGCAGATCGACCAGATCCTGGGCGAGCCGGAGGTGGACGTGGCGGTCGACGCGGTCGGCTTCGAGGCGCGGGCCCACGGCGCCGACGCCCCGGAGGCGCCCGCCACGGTCCTCAACTCGCTGATGGGCCTCACGCGCGCGGGCGGCTCGCTGGGCATCCCGGGCCTGTACGTCACGGACGACCCCGGCGGGGTGGACCAGGACGCGCGGACCGGGACGCTCAAGGTGCGGCTCGGCCTGGGGTGGGCGAAGAGCCACCGCTTCACGACGGGCCAGTGTCCGGTGATGCGGTACCACCGCGGACTGATGAAGGCGATCCTGCACGAGCGGGTGCACATCGCCAAGGCCGTCAACGCGACGGTGATCGGCCTGGAGGACGCGCCGCGCGGCTACGCCGAGTTCGACCAGGGGGCCAGTCGCAAGTACGTCCTCGACCCGCACGGGTCGCTCACCGGGGTACGGCCCGTCTGAGGGACGCCGACGCGGCGCGCCCGCGGGGGTTTGGCCGGGCGCGCCGCCCGCCAGGGATGAGAGGAGGACCGACAGACAGGAGGCACGCGCGTGCTGGTGGTGTCCGAAGAGGTTCGCGAGGCGCTCGCTACGGGAGGACCCGTGGTGGCACTGGAGTCCACGATCATCGCGCACGGGCTGCCGCGTCCGCGCAACCTCCGGGTGGCGCTGGAGCTGGAGGCCGCCGTACGCGAGGAGGGCGCCGTCCCCGCGACGATCGCCGTGCTCGACGGGCGGCCGCACGTGGGGCTCGACAAGGAGCAGATCGAGCGGGTCGCCAACGAGGACGGCATCCGCAAGCTGGGACACCGCGATCTGCCCCTGGCGGTCGCCACCGGCGCCAGCGGGGCGACCACGGTGTCGGCGACGGCACTGCTGGCCGCGCAGGCCGGTGTGCGGGTGTTCGCGACGGGCGGCCTAGGGGGCGTGCACCGCCAGTGGACCGTGACCCAGGACGAGTCCGCCGACCTGGGGCTCCTCGCGCGCACCCGCATCACGGTGGTGTGCGCCGGGGTGAAGTCGATCCTGGACGTGCCGGCGACCCTGCAGCGCCTGGAGACGCTGGGCGTGGCGGTGGCCGGATACGGCACGACGCGCTTCCCCGGTTTCTACCTGTCGGACTCCGGCCACCCGGTCGACTGGACGCTGGAGTCGCCGGAGCAGGTCGCGGCGGTCATGCGCGCCCAGGACGCCCTGGACGGGCCCGATACGGCACTGGTCGTCGCCCATCCGGTGCCCGAGGAGCAGCAGCTGGATCCCGGGCTGCACGCGCGCGTGCTCGCCGACGCGCTGCACGCGTGCGAGGCGGAGGGCGTCAGCGGCCAGGCGGTCACCCCCTTCCTGCTGGACCACCTGGTGCGCCACACCGACGGGGCGTCGCTGGAGGCGAACCTCGCGGCGGTGCGCGGCAACGTACGGCTGGCGGGGCGGATCGCGGCGGCCTGGGCCCGGGCGTGACGGAAGCGGGCGCGGCGGGGGTGGACGCCTCGGGGG
>NZ_VDFC01000046.1:516473-525325 GCF_008369065.1 Streptomyces apricus
GGGGTGGACGCCTCGGGGGTGGGCGCTCCGGGCGGCGCCCTCCTCGTCGTCGGGGACGTCATCACGGATGTCGTCGCCCGGCACCGCGGACCGCTCGCCCCGGGCACCGACACGGCCGCCGCCGTCCGGACCGTGCCGGGCGGTGCGGGCGCGAACGTCGCCTGCTGGGCCGCGTGGCGCGGCGGACCGGAGGTGCAGTTCCTCGGCCGGGTGGGCGCGGACTCGGCCGCCTGGCACGAACGGGAACTGACGGCCTGTGGGGTGCGCCCCTCCCTGGTCGTCGACCCGCGGGCGCCCACGGGGACGGTGGTCTGCCTGGTGGACACGGACGCCTCGGCGGAGCGCACCTTCCTCACCGACAGCGGCGCGTCCCTGCGCCTGGAGGCCGGCGACTGGTCCCCCGGCCTGCTCGACGGGGTCGCGTGGCTGCACCTGTCGGGCTACCTGTTCTTCTCCGCACCGTGCCGGGCCCTGGTGGCCTCGGCGCTGGGGTCGGCACGCGCGCGTGGCGTACCGGTGAGCGTGGATCCCGCGTCGACGGGGTTCCTCTCCGGTCTGGGCGTGGACCGGTTCCTCACACTCACCGAGGGGGTGGACGTCCTGCTGCCGAACCGGGACGAGGCCCGTCTGCTGACGGGTCTTCCCGATGCGGCGGACGCGGCGGCCGAGCTGAGCCGCCGCACTCCGCTGGTGGTGGTCAAGCAGGGCGGCGCCGGAGCCCTCGTCGCCCGGTCGGGGGCGGTACGGGCCGAGGTCGCGGCCGAACCGGCGGTCCCCGTCGACACCACCGGCGCCGGTGACGCCTTCACCGGCGCCTTCCTGGCCGCGCTGCTCACCGGAGCCCCGCCGCGGGAGGCGGCCGCCGAGGGGTGCCGGGCCGGAGCGCTGGCGGTGCAGCAGGTGGGCGCGAGGCCGCGCGGAACGGCATGACCCGGCCGGCGCCGCGCCCTACGGTCACGCCTTGCGCCCCCATGCCGAGATCAGCGGCGCCGTGGCCAGGTCCGTCCCGCCCGCGGCCGCGTTCGCCAGGTGACGGTCGAGGTCCTGCTCGGTGACGCGGCCCGCCGCGACGAGCTGTTCGCGGACCTGTCCGACCGCCTCGGCCTCGAACGCCCCGCAGGCCGGCGAGGCGAGGGGGAAGTACGCGTCGGCCTCGACCCGGCGCAGTCCGGCCTCGCGGAGCAGCCGGGGAAGGCGCCGCCCGTACGCGAGTTCGGCGCCCTGTTCGGCGCGCACGTCGCACATCGCCCGGCGCACCCGGTTGGCCAGTTGCTGCTCGGGGCCGTGCTCGTCGGGGCAGGCCAGCGGCTGCAGCGTGGGATCGGCGTCCTCCACCAGGAGCCGTCCACCGGGCCGCAGCGCCTTGACCATCGTGCGCAACGCCCGCTCGGGGTCCGGGACCTGGGCGAGGACGAACCGGGCGTGCACGAGGTCGAAGCCCTCCGCGGGCGGCTCGTCGGCGCCCACGTCGTGGACGCGCAGCTGGATGGGCGGGCGCACCGCCGGGGGCGCCCAGGAGGTGTCGGGGCCGGTCGCGAGCACCCGGCCGGTGGGCCCGGCCCTCTTGGCCAGCCAGGACACCACGGACATGCCACCGGCGGCCACCTCCCAGCAGCGCCAGCCGGATCCGACGCCGAGCCGTTCGAGGTGCCGGAACGTCGTGGGGTCGAAGAGAGCGGCGAGGGCGTCGGATCGCTGCCCCGCGTCGGGCCGGCGGTGGTCGAGGAGGTGTCCATCGGTAAGCATCATGAGCCGATCATCCCATTTGTCGGCTTTTTCGTACGGGATGACGCTCCCGGTCCGCCCGGACGTGCGGGTGCCCGCCTGGACGTGCGGGCGCTCGGCCGCAGGCATCCGGTGTCGAGCGCCCGGCGCGTACGGGGTGTCGCGGCGGCCGCAGGAGGACGGCTCCGGAACGGAATCATCCGTTCCCACAGGCCGGAACGGCCGTCGAAGCATCCTGGCAGACTGGCCGCGGCAAGGCGCACAAGTGCGGCGCGGGGAGATCCACGCAGGGAGATCCGTATGTCCATGGCAGGGAATCTGCGGAGGGTGACGGGCCTGAGCAAGGTCGGCGGCCTCCGCAAGGTGGCACGGCTGACACGGCGGCGCGCACGGGTCGACCTGAGCCATCACGCCCGGTCCCCACTGGGCTCCTCGGTGGTGAACTGCGTGGCGTACGAGGAAGGGGCGAGGGTGCCGGCCGGCCGCGACCTGGTCGAGACGGTGGAGCGGGTCCGCGGGGCGGAGGGCGGTTTCGTCTGGCTCGGGCTGCACGAGCCGACCGAGGTGGAGTTCGCGGGCATCGCCGAGCTGTTCGACCTGCATCCGCTGGCGGTGGAGGACGCGGTGGACGCCCATCAGCGCCCGAAGCTGGAGCGGTACGGCGACACGCTGTTCGCGGTGTTCAAGACGGTCTGCTACGTCGAGCACACCGAACTGACCGCGAGCAGCGAGGTGGTGGACACCGGCGAGATCATGGCCTTCGTCGGCCGGGACTTCGTGGTGACCGTACGGCACGGGCGGCACGGTTCGCTGGGTCCGCTGCGCGAGGAGCTGGAGGCGAACCCCGAGCAGCTCGTGAAGGGACCGGCCGCCGTCCTGCACGCGATCGCGGACCACGTGGTGGACGACTACCTGAACGTCACGGCCTCGGTGCAGGAGGACATCGACAAGGTCGAGACGGCGGTGTTCGCGGCGGACGGCGCGCGGGTCGATCCCGGGCACATCTACCAGCTGAAGCGCGAACTGCTCGAACTGAAGCGGGCGGTGGTCCCCCTGGGCCGGCCCATCATGGACCTCGCGACGCGGCCGATCCGAGTGATCGACCCGGAGATACAGGCCTACTTCCGGGACGTCTCCGACCACCAGCTGCGGGCCGCGGAGCAGATAGCCGCGTTCGACGAGCTGCTGAACTCGATCCTGCAGGCGCACCTCGCGCAGGTGAGCGTGGCGCAGAACGAGGACATGCGGAAGATCACGGCGTGGGCGGCGCTGATCGCGGTGCCGACGATGGTCTGCGGTGTGTACGGCATGAACTTCGATCACATGCCGGAGCTGCACTGGAAGTTCGGGTATCCGCTGGCGGTCGGGGTGATCGCCGTCGCCTGCCTCACCCTCCACCGGGGCTTCAAGCGCAACGGCTGGCTCTGAGACCGTCGCCGGTCAGCCGTTCCACGCCGGATGGCGCGGGTCGTCGGCCCGCACCAGGAGGTCGGCCGCCTCTCCCGGGTCCGTCTCGTTCTCGTACCGCTCGAACGCGGGCAGCGTCCAGTGCTCGTCCTCCGGGGTGCGGCGGCGCAGCGCGGCCGGTGAGAGACGCAGATGGACGGAGAGGTCGAAGGGGAACCAGTGGCGCAGGAGCAGGGGGCCGTGCAGCAACAGCACGCCCCCGGGAGGGAGGCGCACATAGGGGGTGCGGGTGGCGCGGTCGGTGACCGGGTCCAGGAGGTCGGGCAGGACACGGCCGTCGCCGCCGGGTTCCAGGGGGCCGAAGACCTCCCGCCACAGGGCGCCGGTGTCGAACCAGCCGTCGTAGTAGGTGTCCACATCTTGGCGGCCGTACTCGAAACGGAGGGAGGCGGCCCGCAGATAGCCCTCGGTGCCGATCACCAGGGCGGAGCGGCCGCGGGGCCGGAGGGCCTCGGCCACGCGTCCGGCGAGGTCGCCGGGGCGGGCGGCGGGGGCGCCGTCGACGGCGACGCGGAGCCAGGGGCTGCCGTCGGCCGGCTCCAGGTCGAGCAAGCGCTCGGCGATGGAGTCGCCGAGCCGGTCCCAGGTGATCGCTTCGAGTCGCACACCGCCCATGATGCCGCGCGGCGCGCATCTCCTCGGAACGGTCTGCGCGGACCCCCGAGACGGCCGGACATGCAGGCGAGTTCTTCGGCCATGGTGACCCTCGCCGTACGGGATTTCACTTGTGGTGACGGAAGGCGCCGTGCAGGATCTTGGGGTTCGGGGCGTCCGGCCCCCCAGACCTCGGGAACGGTGCGCGGGTTGTCGATGACAAGTGCTGCTTACTCGGGGGTCGCCGTGATCGAGGGACCGTATTTCGTGCTCACCGTGGTGGGTGTACTGGGCACCGGGCTGGTGGCCGGGGTGTTCTGCGCGTTCTCGACGTTCGTGATGAAGGGTCTGGCGGCGTTGCCGCCGGCGCAGGGCGTGGCGGCGATGCAGGCGATCAACGTGACGGCGCTGATGCCCGCCTTCATGGTCGTGTTCATCGGGTCGGCCGCGCTGTGTGCCGTGATAGCGGTGGTCACCTTCGTGCTGTGGCCCGAAGACGGCACGGTAGAACTGCTGCTGGGCAGCGCGCTGTACCTGTTCGGCTGCTTCGGGGTCACGATCGCGGCGAACGTCCCGCGCAACAACAGGCTGGCCGGGATGGAGCCGGGCACGCCGGAGGCCGTCGCGTACTGGCCCGCCTATGTGAGCGAGTGGTCGATGTGGAACCACGTCCGGACGGTCGCCGCGGCCGGCGGGACGGTCTCCTACCTGCTGGCACTGACCTGAACCCGGTGCGGACGCATCGGTCCACGGGGCCGGTCCACGGGGCCGGTCCATGAGGCTGGCCCGCCCGTCGGCGGTCGGCCTTCAGCGTTCGTCCGTGCCCGCCGTCTTCGCGGTCGACAGGGCGATCCGGTTCCAGGTGTTGATGGCGAGGATCAGGGCCAGCACCTGGGCGAGTTCGCCGTCGTCGAAGTGGGCGGCGGCCTCGGCGTAGACGTCGGCCGGGACGCCCCGGTCGGCGACCAGGGTCACCGCTTCCGTCAGTGCGAGGGCCGCCCGCTCCTGCGCGGTGAAGAAGTGCGGGGCCTCGCGCCACACCGGGACCATGTGCAGCCGGTCCTCGCTCTCACCGGCCCGGCGGGCGTCGTTCGTGTGCATGTGGAGGCAGTACGCGCAGTGGTTGAGGTGCGAGGCGCGGATCTGGATCAGCTCGACGAGGGCCGGGGCGAGCCCGGCGCGGGCCGCCGCGTCGAAGCCGACGAGGGCGCGGAAGGCCTTGGGGGCGGACTTCGCGAAGTCCAGGCGGTCGTTCTCGGCCACCCGCGCTCCTGCCTCCGCGGCGGGCGCCGTGCCGGTGCGCGCGGGTGCGGTGTGTACGGGTGCGGTGTGTGCGTGCGCCGTGTGTACGTGCTCTGTGTGTGCGTGTGCGGTGTTCGTCGTCATGTCCATGAATCTATGAGCCGGGAAGACCCTCGGTAGGGTGCATTTCCGTGACGGATTCATGGGTCAATTCCGCGCGGGGTCTCGGTGCCGACCTGCATCTGGAACTGTCCGGTCCGGGTGGGCGGCGTGCCGCTCTGATCCGTGCCCTGCGGGAGGCGATACGCGACGGGCGGCTCGTTCCCGGGACCCGCCTTCCCCCGTACCGCTCGCTCGCGGCCGACCTGGGCGTGGCCAGGAACACGGTGGCCGACGCGTACGCCGAGCTCGTCGCGGAGGGCTGGCTCACGGCGCGGCAGGGCTCGGGCACCCGGGTCGCCGAGCGCGTCGAACCCCTGGGCGCCCCGGAGCGCGTACCCCGGAAGGAGCCTCCACGCACGCATGGGTCGCGGCACGACCTGCGGCAGGGCACCCCGGACGTGTCGGCGTTCCCGCGGGCCGCCTGGCTGGCCTCGTACCGGCGGGCCCTGCACCGGGCTCCCAACGAGTCGTTCGGGCCCGGCGATCCCGCGGGGCGGATCGAGCTGCGGGAGGCGCTGGCGGAGTACCTGGCACGCGCGCGTGGCGTCCGTACCGAGCCGGGACGGATCGTGATCTGCTCGGGGTTCGCGCACGCGCTGCGGCTGCTCTTCCCTGCGGTGCTGCGCGGTCCGCTGGCCGTCGAGTCGTACGGTCTCCCCTTCCACCGGGAGTTGCTGGCGGCGGCGGGCGTACGGACCGTGCCGCTGGCGCTGGACGAGGACGGGGCCCGGGTCGGCGACCTCGGCGGGGAGCGGGCCGTACTGCTCACGCCGGCGCACCAGTTCCCGACCGGCGGGCCGCTGCACCCCGCGCGGCGCGCGGCCGTCGTCGACTGGGCACGCGCGGGTGGCGGCGTGGTCCTGGAGGACGACTACGACGGCGAGTTCCGCTACGACCGCAAACCCGTCGGGGCCGTGCAGGGCCTCGATCCCGAACGGGTCGTCCATCTGGGGTCGGTGAGCAAAAGCCTGTCACCGGCGCTGCGGCTGGGCTGGATGGTCCTTCCCGTGCGGTACGTCGACGGGGTGCTGGCGGCCAAGGGCGAGCGGGAGGCGTGGGCGGGCGTCCTGGACCAGCTGGCGCTCGCGGACTTCATCAGATCGGGGTCCTACGACCGTCATGTACGGCGGATGCGGCAGCGGTACCGCGGACGGCGCGACCGGCTGGTCGAGGCGCTCGCCGCGCACGCGCCGCACGTCCGGGTGACCGGGATCGCGGCCGGGCTCCACGCGGTGCTGGAACTGCCTCCCGGCAGCGAGTCCTCGGCGGTGAAGGCGGCCGTGTGGCAGGGCCTCGCGCTGGACGGGCTCGCGGAGTTCCGGCATCCGGGGGCGACCGCGGCCATGACCGCGCCGGACGGCCTGGTCGTGGGGTACGCCACGCCTCCCGAGCACGCCTACGGGGCCGCGCTGGAGGCGCTGTGCGCGGCGCTGCCGCCTCCGTGAGCCCCGGTGCCCCGGAGCCGCGAGGATCCCTGGGGTGGACGGGGCAGATGGGGCGGTCGGGGCTCGTGGTGGCGGTGGCCGGAAGACGGCACTCCACCGGTCCGCGACACGGCGCCGGGTGCGAACATCGACTGCAGGAGGCGTGTTGTCGCCGCGGCCGTGACCGGCCGTTGCGCAGGTAACCCGCCCCATCCTTCGTTCCGCCGTCAGGCGCAGGGCCARCCCCGCGCGTCCCCCCTGTTGGCGACCGGTCCTGGGGGGTGCTCGATGACGACGGTTGACGAACGTCACGACGACGGGGCGTGCGCGGGGGGCGAACGGGGAGCGCCCCGCATCGACGCCGTCCCTCTGAGCGATACGCGGGCCGTCCGCATCCCCTTCGCGGGCTCCAAGGCCGCGCACCTTGCGCGTGCGGCGGCGGCCGGGCTGCCCGTGCTGCCCGGGTTCGTCGTGCCGTACGACGAGGGAGCGGCCGGGGGACGAGGGGCGCACGGTGACGGGGCGGACGCCGGGAACTCAGGGAACCCCGGAAACTCAGGGGATTCCGGCAACTCAGGGGAGTCCGGGGTCGAGCGGCTGCGCCGTGCCTGGCAGGAGCTGTCCGAGGGAGGCGTGCGGCCCCTCGTCGTACGGTCCTCGTCCCCGCAGGAGGACACGCAGGAGTCGTCCCTGGCGGGCCGGTTCGCGTCCGTGCTGGACGTACGGGGCTGGCACGACTTCCGTGCGGCCGTGCGGACCGTGCTCGACTCGGCCCAGCTGCCGGACGGCACGGTCGCGCCGATGGCCGTGCTGGTGCAGCCCCTGCTCACGGCCCGGGTGGGAGGGGTGCTGTTCGGCGCCGACCCCGTGGCGGGCCGGACCGACCGGATGCTGGTGAGCGCGGTGCGCGGCGGCCCCGACACGCTGGTCAGCGGCGAACGGGCCGGTACCGACTACCGGCTGGGCCGGTGGGGCCGGCTGTCGCACATCGAGCCCGCGGGCGCCGAACAGGTGCTCGGACCGTCCGAACTGCGGCGGCTCGCGCGGCTGGCCCGCCGGGCACGGGCGGTCTTCGGCGGGCCGCAGGACATCGAGTTCGGGTTCGACGCGGCGGGCCGGCTGTGGCTCTTCCAGAGCCGGCCCATCACCGCGATGGCGGCACGGCCCGTTCGCGGGGCACGGCTGCTCGGCCCCGGCCCCGTCGCGGAGACCCTGCCGGACCGGCTCGACCCGCTGGAGGAGGACCTGTGGGTGGCGCCGATGGCCCGCGGGCTGGCCGCCGCGCTCGACATCGGCGGTACCGCGCCACGGCGCCGGCTGCGTGCGGTGCCGGTCGTCACGACCGTCGGCGGCCGGGCCGCGGCGGATCTGCGGCTGCTGGGGGCCGCCCCGCCGCGGTACCGGTGGCTGGCGCCGCTCAATCCGGCGCCGGGTGCCCGCCGGCTGGCCGCCGCGTGGCGGGTGGGCCGGCTGACCTCGGCGCTGCCCGGCCTCGCGACGGACCTCGTCGCCGATGTCGACCGCCGGCTCGCCGGGACGCCGCCCCCGGACCGGCTGGCGCGCCCCGAACTCGTCGCCGCCCTGCGCTGGACCCGTACCGTCCTGGTCTCGCTGCACGCCCAGGAAGCCCTCGCGGGCGCGCTGCTGCCCGCGCCCGGTGCGACGGCCGCCGGCACGGCCCTCGCCGCCCTCGCGCAGGCCCGCGCGGACGGCGTACCGGATCGCGGGGTGGTGGCGGCGCAACCGGTGGTACTGGCGTTGGCGCCGCCCAGCCTGAGCCGGGAGCTGCGGCTGCCGGAGGGCGGCCCCGGGGACCTGACGGTCCCGGCCCACGGGTCCGCACCGTCGACGACGGCGGCAGCGGCAGCGGCAGCGGCAGCGGCAGCGGCCCTGCCTCCTCGTGAAGCGCTGCGCCTGCGGATCCGCTGGGTGCAGGAGCTCCAGGTCCGGCTGGTCCGGGACGCCGCGCGACGGCTGGCCGCACCGGGCGGCCCGAACGAACAGGACGGGCCGGGCAGTGGCGCGGACTCGTCCGGCGCGGCGGGCACGCCGGAGGTGGGGCTGCTGCGCTGGCCCGAGCTCGTCGAGGCGCTCGAACGCGGCACGCTTCCGGGCGACTTCGGGGAGCGGCTGCCGCGGGCCGCGTCGGCGCCCCTGCCCGATGCGTTCCGGCTCACGGAAGGCGGCACGGTCGTCGCCGAGCGCCTCGCGGGCAGGGGCAGAACCAAGGGCCGGGGC
>NZ_VDFC01000046.1:525425-550850 GCF_008369065.1 Streptomyces apricus
CCCGCGCCCTCCTGCCGCGCGCCCCCCTGCCCCACGTCCTGCTCCGCACGCTCCCGCGCGCCCTCGCCGTCCTCGGTCTCTGCTACCTCGCCCTCTGGGGCACCGGCGCGCTGGGCATCCTCGGGCTGTCGTACTGGGCGCGCACGCAGACTCCGCCGCCGGCGGGGACCCAACCGCTCCAGGGCATCCGTCACTTCCAGCCCGTGGACGAGGCAGGGGAGTTGTGGCGGGGCGCCGCCCCCTCCCCGGCCGGTTACCGGGAACTGGCGCGGCGCGGCTTCACCACCGTGGTCGACCTGCGCGCCGAGGACCTGTCCGCCGCCCGGCTCGCGGAACCGGGCCGGGCGGGCCTGGACGTCGTACGGCTGCCCGTGCGGGACGGACAGACCCCGGCGCCGCACCAGGTACGCCGCTTCCTGGGCGTCGTGGGTGCGGCCCCGGGGCCGGTGTTCGTGCACTGCGGGGCGGGTGTGGGCCGTACGGGGACGATGGCGGCGGCGTACCTCGMGCACACCGGCCAGGCATCCCCGTCGGGCGCGGTCCGCCGCAACCTCGCGGTCGGACCGCCGTCCGTGGAGCAGATCTACTACGCGCTGAGCCTCGGTCCGGACCGGGCCGAGCGGCCTCCCCTGCCGGTGGTGGCGCTCAGCCGGCTCGTCGACGCCCCGCGCCGCCTGTGGTCCCGCCTCTGAGAAATCCCCTGGCCGGCACGGCGGTTACCTCAGCAGAATCGGTTCTTCACCGGCCCGCCATCAGCACCCGCCCGCAGGCTCAGGAGAGCAGGAAGTCCGCCTCCCCCGCCTTGGCGCCCTGGATGAACGCGGTCATCTCGCCCGGGGTGTAGATGAGCGCGGGACCGTCCGGGTCGGCCGACTGACGGACCGCGATCCGGCCGTCGGCGAGCTTCATCGCCTCCAGGCAGTTGCCGCCGTTGCCCCCGCTCCACGGCTTGTGCCAGCCCTCGCTGCCCAGATCCCTGGCGGGCATGCCGTTGTAGATCCGCGCGACGCGTATCCGGGACTTGATGCGATCCATTCACAGCTCCTTGCGGAGATCCACCAGGATCTCCTTCGTGCGATGTGCCGTGGCGGCCTGCGCCGCCATGCGGTCCATGACCTCGAGGTGGGTCGCCACCTCGTTGCGCCCGTCCAGGTAGACGGCGCCGGTCAGGTACTCGCTGTAGACCATGTCCGGCAGTTCGGGCATGGCAAAGCGGAACAGCACGAAGGGCCCGTACGTGCCCGCGTGCGGCCCCGACGAGAAAGGGGCTATCTGCAGTGTCACGTTGGGCAGTTCCGTGGCTTCCAGCAGTCGGTCGACCTGACCGCGCATGACCTCCGGCCCGCCGACAGGCCGGCGCAGGGCGGTCTCGTCCATCACGGCCCAGAACCGGGGCGCACCGTCACGTGTCAGCAGTTCCTGGCGTTGCATGCGCAGGGCCACATGGCGCTCGATGTCCTCGGGTCTGGTCTGGCCGACGGCGCCGGACCGCATGACACCGCGCGCGTACTCCTCGGTCTGGAGCACTCCCGGCACGAAATGGGGTTCGTAGCAGCGGATCAGGGAGGCCGCCCCCTCCAGGCTGACGTACATGGAGAACCAGCCCGGCAGGATGTCGTGGAACCGCTGCCACCAGCCCGGCTGGTTCGCGTCCTCGGCGAGCGCGACGAACGCCTCGGCCTCCTCGTCGGAGACCCCGTACGACTTCAGCAGGAGCTGGAGGTACGGGATCTTGAGGGAGACCTCCGCCATTTCCATGCGGCGGACGGTGGCGGCGGTGACACGCAGGACGCGTGCCGCCTCCTCACGCTTGAGCCCCGCGCGTTCCCGCAGGTCAAGCAGGCGGCGCCCGAGGACGACCTGCCCGACCGTCGGCGCGGACCGCGGCTCGCTCACGTCCACCTCCACTTGTGTCCAGACAGCCGGGGCGGCGCCCGTTCGGGTCCCTGCCGGGTACCCAACTGGCGCCGCGCCGCGTGCTGTTGTCTGCAGTGTGCCATGGCCATACCGCTCAGAACACTGCACTCTGCAATTTTCAGAGTGACACTTGCCAAGTGTTCACGACGAGGAGATAGTGGCAAGCGTGATTCCGTCCGCGCCGTTAGGAACAGACGCCGCCGAGGACCGCCGTCTTGGTGCCGCTGCCGGGGTAAGCCCCGACACGGCCGCCGAGCGCCGGTTCCGCTTCGAGCTGGCAGCACATCCGGGCTCAGCAGCACAGGCCCGGCACCTGACGCGCGCCCGATTGTCGGGTTGGGCGGTCTGCGAGGACACCTGCGACACGGCGGAGCTCGTCGTCTCCGAGCTGGTCACCAACGCCATCGTGCACACGGCGAGCCGCCATGTGGTGTGCGAGCTGCACGACGGCGGTGACCTGGTGCGGATAGCCGTCCGTGACGAGGGATGTGCGCCGGGTGAGCCCCACCCGTCGCCACAGCGTCCTGACGAGGAGCATGGGAGGGGACTGCTTCTCGTCGCGGCGATGTGCACTGCCTGGGGCGCCCAGGAAACCGGTCCCGGACTTCTCGTCTGGGCGGACCTGCCGCGTTCGGCGAACAACGGCGCCGAACCGCGGTCGGACCTGGGCTGGGGCGCGAGGAGCCGGCCGGCCCCTGCCGGCTCCTCGCCGACCGGTTCGGCCACCGGGACACCGACCGGGGTGGACGCCTCCCCGGCCGGGGCCGAGTGGTTCTGATCCGCGGCGTCGTGCCCGCCGGCCGACCACCGGACGGTGCGGACGTCTCGTGATCGGGAGATCCCGCGAACGACCGAAGGAACGACCGAAGAATCCCGAGACCGGGAAACTGTGCTTACGGACGGGGACTGCATGGCTGTGAGGGCTGGTTCGGCCGGTGCGCCACGGGTGCTGAGCCTGGACACGCTGGTCCGCATCGAGCGCGGCCGGACGGGGTCCGGCCCCGGTGCGTCGCGGCGGCTGGCCGTGCCGGAGGGCATGCGGGCGCCGCTGGGCTGCGACGCGGTGGCGATGCCGGCGCGACTCGGTCCGCTGCTGATGCCCCGGCTGCCGCGCGTCGGCTGCGTCTACGCCGACAGCACGCACTGGTGGTGGCTCGTGCCCTCCGACTCCGACGTCGCGCTCGAATGGCCCGCTCCGGCGCACTACGCCACGGGGGCGCTCGTGCCCGCGGCGCCCGGCCCGCCCGACCTGATCCACACGCCGGAGGGCACGCTCCCGTACACCCCGCCGATCCCCCTCTACCTGGCGCTCTGCCGGGTGACCGGGACACAGCCCGCCTGGTCCCGGCCGATAAGCGCCTGACCCGTACGGGCCCGTCCGGGACCTGTCCGAGGCCGGACGCTCGCCCCGCGCCTTCGCCACGGCGTCCCGTCGGTACGCCGGACCCGACTCCGGACCCCGGCTCCGGACCCCGACTCCGGACCCCGGGCCCGTGGCCCGGCCGGCGGACTCCGCGGACGTCCGCGCACACGGCCCCCGGACCCGGCCGGTTTCCGCCCCGCGGCCCCCCGAGCGCCCGGGCGTGCCCCGGTTACGCCGTACCGGAGCGGGCGCGCGCCCTGCCGGTCGGCGCCCGGCACCGCGATAGTGGCCGCACGGCCACGATCGGGGAGGTCATCGGTGGGGTCTGCTGAGTCGACGGAGTCGCCCGGGAGGGCCGGGCCGGCGCAGGACGCGCCCGCGGCCGGGCCGCAGCCCGCCACCGGAACCGAAACCGGCCCGAGGACCGAGCCCCACCCGGAGCAGCCTCCGGACCCCCCGCCCGCCGAGGAGCGGTCGGGGGCCGGTGGACCCGAGCCGTCCGAGTCCGAGCGGCTGCTGTTCGGGGGGCCGCTGCGGTACGACATGGGCTGGTCGCAGCACGCCGACGCGTTCATGGAGCTGAACCTGCGCGCCATGGTGACGCGGCTGCCCACGCTCCTCGCGTCCAGCTTCCGGCTGGCCTGGCGGGCGGACCGGCGGGCCGCACGGACCGTACTGGCCGCGGAGGTGGGCCGCGGCCTGGCGCAGGCGGTCAGCCTGCTGGCCGTCAACAGCGTGCTGGGCCGCCTGATGGGCGGCGGCGAGGTCGCGGACCGGCTGCGGGAGGCGGTGCCCGCGCTCGCCACGGTCGCCGCCGTGATGCTGGTCGCCGCCCTGCTGCGGGCCGCCAGCACCTACGCCACCGGCCGCCTCGAACCGAAGGTGGAGCGCGTCGCGACGGAGCTGTACCTGGAGCGGGCCGCGGCGGTCGAACTGTCGGCCATCGAGGACGAGGCCTTCCACAAGCTGCTGGACACCGCGCAGTGGGGCGCCTCGTCCGCGCGGCGGATGATCCCGATCGCCACCAGCGTGGTGAACGCGGGGATCTCCCTGATCGCGGCGGCCGGCGTCCTCACCGTGCTGCACCCGGCGCTGCTGCCCCTGCTGGTGACGATGACGCTGCCGAGCGCGTGGAGCGCGCTGAGCATCGCGCGCCGCCGGTACGCGTCCTACCACGTCTGGGTCCAGCACGTCCGGGCCAGCCGGCTGATCAGCAGCCTGCTCACCGAGCCGGGCGCCGCCCCGGAGATCCGCGTGCACGGCATCGGGCCGTTCCTGCTGCGGCACTTCCGCGCGATGTCGGAGGCCGCCGAGGCCGAACAGACCCGGCTGGCGCGCCTGGAGGCGCGGACCGGCCTGATCGCGGCCGTCTGGACGGGCCTGGCCACCGTGGCGACGTACGCGACGCTCGGCGGGCTGCTGCTGGCCGGCGCGATGGCGCTGTCCGTGGCCGGTACGGCCGTCATCGCGATCCGTACGGGGTCCGCGAACCTCAACCGGCTCGTCCTGGAGGTGAACACCCTCCACGAGGAGGCCCTGTTCGTCGGGGACCTGCAGCGGCTGTACGTGGAGGCGGCCGAGCGCGCCATCCCCGTCGGCGGCGCCGCGCTGCCCGAGGAGCCGCGCGAGATCCGCTTCGAGGACGTCACGTTCACCTACCCGGGCAGCGACGCCCGGCCCGCGCTGTCCGACCTGACGCTCAGCGTGCCGCTCGGCAAGATCGTGGCCCTCGTCGGGGAGAACGGCTCCGGGAAGACCACCCTGGTCAAACTGCTGTCCGGCCTGTACGCCCCGCAGCGCGGCCGGATCCTGTGGGACGGCGTGGACGCGGCGACCGCCGACCGCCACCGGCTCGCCGAGCGGATCGCGATGGTGGCGCAGGACTTCAAGCGGTGGCCCTTCACGGCCCGCGTGAACGTCGCGATCGGCCGGGCCTCGGCGCCCCTCACCGACGAGCGGCTGAACGAGTCCCTCGGCCAGGCCGGTGCCGAGGACGTCGTGGCGGACCTGCCGCGGGGGCTCGACACGCTGCTGGCCCGGATGTTCAGCGGCGGGCACGAGCTGTCGGGGGGCCAGMGGCAGCGGCTGGGCATCGCGCGGGCCGCGTACCGGCGGGGCACGATCCTGGTCGTGGACGAGCCGACGGCCGCCCTCGACGCCCGCGCCGAGCTGGAGGTCTTCGAGAAGATCCGGGCCCTGTCGGGTACCGGTCAGACGGTCATCCTCATCACGCACCGGCTGGCCTCGGTGCGCCACGCGGATCTGGTGCACGTGCTCGACCAGGGCCGTCTCGTGGAATCGGGCACCCCGGAGGAGCTCCTGTCCAAGGGCGGCGTCTACGCCGAGCTGTACGGACTGCAGGCGGGTCAGTTCGCGGCGCCCGTACCGGCCCCGGAGACCGGCTGAGGCCCCGGGGTGACTGCGGTCACTCGACGAGTTCGCGCACGACGACCAGGAAGGTGTCCGTCGACAGGTCCATCACGACGTCCACGTGCTGCCCTTCGAGGCGGCGCGCCTGCGCGAACTCCTCGGCGGGCCAGGAACCACGCGGCCCGCCGGCCGGAAAGCGCTCCAGCACCGTTCGACCGTTCACCATCCAGCACCTCCATGTGCGCTCCCCTTTGAGAGCCCTTGAAGAGTTAAACGCTCATCATGGGGTACACGTCTCGCAAAGTGACGTCACTGAGACGTAGTCGACACAGGGTCACTACGAATGGTGGAACATTTGTACGGCTTTTCGCGTTCTCGCGCAGCCGTCACAGCCGGCGCCGGGCCCTAGTCCTCGTATTCGTCGTGGTAGCGGACGCGCTCGCTCCCCGCGGGCGCCCCCAGCGCCGACGCGCGCCCCTCGGGCCGCTCCCACTCCTCCTGCCGGCCGAGGGCCGTGAGGTCCAGGAAACTCGTGGTGGACCCCAGCCCGTCGAGGCCGCGCCCGTACGTCGAGTACGTGTGGAAGACGCGGTCCCGGTCCCGCAGGAAGCAGCTCACCCCGGGCCGCCCGTCCGGTCCGCCCTCCCCGCCCCCGTCCGCGCCGTCGGCCCGGTCGGGCGCCACCCGGAAGTCGCGGTCGAAGTCGTTGCCGCACGACGAGTACCAGGGCAGCACCCAGCCCATCCGCGCCTTGAAGGGCAGCAGCCGCGTGTACGGCGCCCGGGAGACCAGGACCAGCTCGGTGCCCCGTGCGCGCAGGTGTGCGAGGTGCCCGATCTGGTCGACGAACGCCGAGCAGCTGCGGCAGCCCGCGTCCCACTCGGGCGCGAACATGAAGTGGTACACGACGAGCTGGCGCCGCCCCGCGAAGAGGTCCGGCAGCGTCGCCTTGCCGTCTCCCCCCTCGAAGACGTACTCCTTGTCGATCTCGACCATGGGCAGCCGCCGCCGGTCGGCGTTGAGCGCGTCCCGGGCCCGGGTGGCGGCCTTCTCTGCGACCAGCAGTTCCTCGCGCGCGGCACGCCATTCCTCGCGTGACACGATCCGCGGAAGCGTCATGGGTACTCCTTCGGTGCGGTGCCTTCACGGGGGTGGACCGTCACGAGGAGCGGAACTCATCGGCGGGACGGGAACCGGTGCCCGCCGGCCCGTCTCAGGTGTCGTACTCCTGGATGCGCCCTCCGTGACCACGCTCGGTGAGTACGGGCATGCGCTCGTTCATTTCCCGTACGACCGAGGGGACGTCGAGGGTGAGCAGCTCGCGGTCGCGCATGAGGACCCGTCCGTCGACGATCGTCGTGCGGACGTCGGAGGAGCGGGCGCTGTGCACGAGGGTGGCCGCGAGGTCGTGCACGGGCTGGGTGTGCGGGCCCGTCAGGTCGACCAGGACGATGTCGGCCCTGCGCCCCGGCGCGAGGCTGCCGATCCGCTCGCCGAGACCGACCGCCCGGGCGCTCTGCAGGGTCGCGTGGTGCAGGGCCTGGCGCGAGGTCAGCCACCGCGGGTCGCCCTCGGCGGACTTCTGCGCCAGCCCGGTGAGCGCCATGGCCTCCCACACGTCCAGGCTGTTGTTCGAGGCGGCCCCGTCCGTGGCCAGCCCCACCGGGATGCCGAGGTCACGCAGGGCCCGTACCGGGGTGGTCGTGGGCCAGGCGAACCTGAGGTAGCCGCGCGGCGCGCTCGCCACCGCGATCCGGCCGCCCGCGCGGGCCAGGAGGGGCAGGTCGCGTTCGGTGATGCCGGTGCCGTGCGCGATGAGCAGATCGGTGTCCAGCAGGCCGGTCGCGGCCAGCACCTCGATCGGGGTCCGTCCGTGGCGGGCGAGGCTCGCCTCGGTCTGGTCGCGGTTCTCGGCGGCGTGCAGGTGCACGGGCAGGCCGTGCTCCCGGGCGAGCCGGGCGGTCGCGGCGAGGTCGGCGTCGTCCACGGTGTACGGCGCGTGCGGGGCGAGCGAGGTGGTGATGCGGCCCCCGGCGGTGCCGCGGTGGCGCAGGGCGAAGTCGAGGGATCGTTCGAGGCCGTCGGCGCCCTGCGAGGAGAAGAAGGCCTGCCCGAGGTTGGCGCGCAGCCCGCTCTCGGCCGTCACGGCGGCGACCGTGTCCATCGAGAAGTAGTGGTCCGCGAAGCAGGTGACCCCTCCGCGGATCATCTCGGCGCAGGCCAGCCGCGCCCCCAGCTCCACGTCCCGCTCCCGCAGGTTCGACTCGATGGGCCAGACGAACTCGTTGAACCACTCCTCGACGGGGAGGTCCTCCGCGATGCCGCGCAGGGTGACCATCGGGCTGTGGGTGTGGCAGTTGATCAGCCCGGGCATCGCGACCTGGCCGCGGGCGTCGATGTGCTCGGCGGCGGACACCTCGACCCGCTCCGTGGTGACCGCCTCGATGCGGCCGTCCCGTACGACGACGGTCGCGTCCTCGACGAAGGCGATCCCCTCGTGCGCGCCGTGCCCGGCGCTCGCGTCGTGCACGAGGGCGGTGCAGTGGGTGATGACGAGATCGGCGGCGGTCCCCGCGTCGGATGCAGGCTCGGGCGGGGGCGCGGACTCGGGCGGGGTCATCACGCCACGGTACGGCGGGGTCGTGCCGCCGGGTGACCTGAACCGTGCATCCTGTCCGCGCCCTGTCGCCCCGGCGGTTTCGCGCGCACGCTGGCCCCACCGTCCGGCGGGCGGCGCCCGGTGGCGGGCGCGCCCGGGAAGGAGCCCGGCATGCTCCTCGGCACCTGGAACCTGGAGAACCTGTACCGGCCCGGCGGGGCGTTCGGCCCGCGCACCGAGGCCGCGTACCGGGCGAAGCTCACCACCCTGGCGCGCGTCGTCCGCGAGCTGGACCCCGTCCTGCTCGGTGTCCAGGAGGTCGGCGACCCGGCCGCGCTGGAGGACCTGGCCGGGATGCTGGACGGCGACTGGCACCTGGCGCTTTCCCGGCATCCGGACGACCGCGGCATCAGGGTCGGCTTCCTCAGCCGGCCGGCGCCGCGGACCGTCTCCGACACCGACGGGTTCCCCGCGCCGCTGCGCCCCGTGCAGGGGGACGACGACGGCGAGCCGGTGCACCGGGCCGGCCGCGGCTTCCTGGCCGTGGAGGTGACGGCCGAAGGCATGGCCCTGTCCGCGGCGGTCTGCCATCTGAAGTCGAAGCTGCTGACGTACCCGGGCGGCCGGTTCCAGCCGCGCGACGAGGGCGAGCGGGCCCGCTACGGCGCGTACGCCCTGTACCGGCGGACCGCCGAGGCCACGGCGCTGCGGGCCGTCGCCGACGGCCTGCTCGACGGCCGGGGCGGGGAGCGGCACGTGGCCGTGCTGGGCGACCTGAACGACGAGATCACCGCCGCCACCACCCAGATCCTGCAGGGGCCGCCGGGCTCCGAGATCGGCACGCCCGGCTTCGAACGGCCCGACCGGGGCGACGGCGCGCGGCTGTGGAACATCGCCTCCCTCATCCCGGAGAAGCAGCGTCACTCCCGCATCCACTCCGGGCGCCCCGAACTGATCGACCACATCCTGGTCAGCCGGCTGCTCCTGAGCCGGGTGACCGGGGCCGGGACGGGGACGCCGTTCCAGGAGACCCGGCTGCCGTCGGTCGACGAACGTCCGGCCGACCGACGGGACGCCACGGGCTCGGACCACGCACCGGTGTGGGTGCGGGTGGAACCCTGAGGGGCCCCGCGGCGCCCTCGGGGCGGTCCACGAGTTCGCGGTCCACGAGTTCGCGGTCCACGAGTTCGTCGAGGAGCGTGGCGAGCAGCTCGGTGTGCCGCGCCGTGAGCCGGCCCGTGTCGTCCAGATGCACGGCGCAGGCGGTGGTGGTGTCCACGAGGCGCTCCAGGGTGGCCGCGACCTCGCCGGTGCCCTCGGTGTGCCGGGCGAGGGCTGGCAGCTCGGCGGCGGAGCGGTCGATCGCGGCGCGGGCCTCGGCCAGCGCCCGGTAGGCCTCGCGGCGCAGCACCCAGCGGACGGCCCGGTCGCCGGCGGTCCGATCGGCGGCGGTCCGATCGCCGGCAGCCCGGTCGCCGGTGGTCCGGTCGGCGGCGGTCCGGTCGGCGGCGGCCTGATCTCCGGCTGTTTGATCTCCGGTGCCGTTGAGGACGTGCGCGAGGTAGGCGTGCGCCGCGTCGTGCGCGGCGGACAGCCGGGCCCGTACGGTCCCGCCCCGCTGCCCCGGCGCCGGCAGGTGCCCGGCGACCAGCACGATCGCGCAGGCCAGCAGCGTCTCGCCGATGCGTCCCCAGGACGCCTGCGGCTCGCCGCCGACCATGACGAGGGCGAGCACGAGGACGGTGACGACGGCCGTCTGCGCGGCGAAGTGCCGGGTGGCGACGGGGAGGAGGGCGCCGCTGACCGCCACCAGCGCGACCAGCCCCTCGGGCCGGGGCAGCACGGCCGCGAACCCCGCGAAGAGGAGGGCGCCGAGGACCGTGCCGGCCGCCCGGTTCAGGACGCGCGAGACGAGCGGGCCGAGGTCGGGCTTCACGAGGAACACGGCGGTCGCGGGCAGCCAGTACCAATGGGCGTGGTGCAGTGCCTGCGCGACGGCGGCGCCGGCGCCGTAGCAGAGGGCGACGCGGAAGCCGTACTCGCGCCCGCCGGGGCCGGTCACGGTGCGCAGGAGCGCCCGGCCGCGCGGGGGCCGCCGGTGCGGGCCCTCGCGCGCGGTCCGCCCGGCGCCGCGCGCGGGCGGTCGTCCGCCGCGGTCGAAGGTGTCGGCGGCGTGCAGCAGCGCGTCGTCGAGGGCGCGCAGTCCGGGTACGGTCCGGGCGGGTGCGGGCAGCGGCCCGCAGGGGCCGCCGGTCCGTACGGCGGCGGCGAGCCGGCGCGGCCCCTGCGCCGTACGGGCGGGCAGGGCGTCCCCGGCCCAGGCGAGCGCGGTGGCGGCCTCGGCGAGCGGGAGCGCGGCGGCGTACTGCGCGCGCAGCCGCCGCTCGGCGGCGGAACTGGCGTACCGCCGCAGCCGGGGCCCCGCGAGCGCGTCCTGGGCCTGGTCGAGCGCGGCGGTCAGCGCGGCCCGCCGACCCTCGGCGTCCGGACCGCCCACGGCGGAGAGCAGGGCGGCGATCGCGTCGTACACGCCGGCGACCGCCGCCCGCTCGCCGTCGAAGCGGAAGTCGGCGGTCAGGGCGCCGGGGGTGGGCAGCACGAGCCGCAGCACGAGCAGCCAGCCGGCCCCGGCGAGGAGGAACAGGGCCCGCTGCCAGCCGGGGTCGGGCAGCGGCATCCCGGCCCCGACGGCCGCGGCGACGAGGAGCTGGGTCCCGGCGCCGGACGCCACGGGCCCCACCGCGCTGACGGCCCCGGCGACGAACCCGAGCGCGGTGAGCAGCAGGGTGAGCGCGACGGCCCCGAGCCCCTCCCCGGCGTACGTCCCGGCGGCGAGCCCCGCGGCCCCGGCGAGCGCGGGTACGCCGATCCGGGGCACGGCGGCCCGCCGGCTCCCCGGCCGGTCGTTGATCCCGGCGAACAGGGCGCCGAGGGCGGCCACGACGCCGAGGGACTCGCGCCCCGCGAGCACGGCGACGGCCAGCAGGGGCCCGCCGGCGAGCGCCCCGCGCACGACGGCGTTCCACGGCACGGGCCCCCGCTGCGCGCGCAGCGCGTGCGTGAGCCAGGGCGGAAGGAGGAGGGGGAACGCGGGCGACGTTCGCGGCACGGGCACGGGGCTCCTGTCGGACGAGGGCGGCTGCGGGGGGGCATGCCTTCGGGCGACGTCGGCCGGGCGGTGGTGTCTACGGCTTCTACGGTAGATCGTCGTCCGTGGGAGAACCGGACGGGGACGTTTCCACGACGTGACGATTCCGGCGCAGGCGGCAGGGACCCTGCGCGAGCCGGGTCCTTCATCTGCGCAACAGGAGCGGGCCCGGGGGCGTAGCCGGCCCCCGAGCCCTGTGATGCCGCCCATGGGGCACGCCGACACGCTTGAGGACCCAGGTCAGTTTCATGTCGCCGCGTCCTGCCTTTGGACCACCGCACACCGAGCTGTGCGGGCCGGACTTGAACCGGCATTTCGACGCCCGGAGCCTGGGTCCGGTCGATCCGGCGATCGGCGGCGAATGCTGAGTCTGGAGCAATAGTCTGAGATTGAGCGCGGTCTGCCTCTGCCGATTGGGCCACCGCGGCGCGGAGGCACCTCGTACGTCTCTGCCGTACGGCCGGTGCCGGTCAGTGCCGCGGGGAGGATTCGAACCTCCACCGGAACCGCGCAGTCACGACAAGCTTCAGGTTCAGCTTGCGCTCCTCGCGCACCCCGGCCGTCATGAGTGGCGGCCGGGGAGATGATGAGGCTACCCGAACAGGTAGCCGAACACGGCGTCCCCGACACGCCGGTCGGTGACGTCCGCGCCGTTCGCCTCCTCCCGGGCGAACTTGACGGCCTGCTGCAGCTTCTCGACCCGGTCGAGCAGCTCGTTGACGCGCCGCGCGGGCAGGGCACCGGAGAACTTCACGGTCGTCCAGTACCCGACCGGGATGTCCTCGTAGTACACCTCGACCTGGGCCGGGTGCTTGTCGGTGGCCTCGGCCTTGACGTGGTTGCGCGGCACCTTCTTCGTGCGCAGCGTCCGTACCGGCTCGGTCTTCCACGCGTCGGTCGACGGGTCCTGGACCCACGACTCGGAGGCGTCGAGCACGGGGAGCTTGCGCACGAAGGTGTTGAGGTCGGTGAGCTGCTTCTCCAGGAAGAGGAGGTAGGACACCGGGACGTCGGCGACGAGCACCCGCCCGTCGACCTCGACGTCCGCGCGGGCCGTGCAGTTGGCCCAGTCCTTGGTGGCGGTCACGTCGAACAGGCGGGTCAGCGTGGCCGCGGTCTCCCGCAGCACGTTCTCGGCCTGCACCTGCACCCGGGTCGACTCGGGCGGCAGCTGCTCGCCCTCCTCGTCCTTGGGCTGGTAGGTACGCGAGATGCCGGCCAGCAGCGCGGGCTTCTGCAGCCCGTGGTGGGCAGCCGTCAGGTCCTGGTGGGACTTGGACTTGACGCCCTTCTCGACGGCAATGATCTGATTGAGTTTCGCCACGCCGGTGACGCTAGCAGGATCGACCACGCGCTCTCGAAGGATTATTCGACGCCCGCATCCGGCCGCCGCCCGCCGCGCTGCAGGGCGGGCGGCCGGGGTCAGCCGCTCGCCACCGCCTTGCGCAGCGCCGCCAGTTCCCCGTACATCACCTCGCCCGGGCACTCCGTCGCCATGTAGTCGCGGTGGCCGCTGATCTCGTGGACCTCCCTCTTCCTGCCGGTGGTCGGGTTGACGTACGTGACCTTGGCCTCCGGGTCGACCCCGTGCATGCGGACGACGGAGCGGATCAGGTCGGTCAGGGCGGTGCGGGCCGCGGCGGTCGGGCCCTGCTTCACCAGGTTGCCGATGAGCGCGATGCCGAGGTTGCCCGGGTTGTGGCTGAGCACGTGGAACCCGGTCACGAGCTTGCCGTCGTCGTCGTGGGCCGGGGTGGCGCCCTCACCCGAGTAACGGCCCTCGTAGATCCGCCCGCCCTCGTCGACGAGGTAGTGGTAGCCGATGTCGCCCCAGTCGTTGGTGACCGCGTGCACGTGGTAGAGCGCGCGCACCGTGGCGGCCGGGTCCGCGTCGCCGTTCTTCGTGGCGGTGTGGTGGACCGTGACGGTCTGGAACGGGTGGTACGTCTGCGGCGAGATCTCCTTGCCGTCCGACCTGAAGCGGAGTTTCTCGTCCGCGCCCCAGGCCGCCCGGGTCAGGTACGCGACGCCGCGCACCCGCGTGGTGTCCCGCGGTACGGCGACCTCGCGCAGCGGGCCGCGCGTGGTGTCGACGGCCAGCGACCGCAGGTCCACGGCGCCGTCCGGGGCCCTCAGCTCGTAGCCCGAGGCGCCGTCCGCGGAGAAGAGCAGCGCGCCGCCGTCGCCGCCGTCCGGACAGCCGGTCCCGGTGAGCGGCTGCCAGGGGCCCCGGACGCCGTCGGCGCCGGTCAACCGGATGCCGCCGCCGGTGGCCGCGCGGGCGCCGGACCAGCGGACGCCCACGTAGCCGATGGGGAAGCCCGCCTCGACGGGGCCCTCCCCCGTGGCCGCCCGGGCGCGGGTCTCGGGGAACGCCTCGGAGGTGGTGCCCGGGTCCGGGACGGGCACCGCCGGGTCCTGGTCCGGGACGGGTACCACCAGGCCCGGGTCCGGGTCTCCCCGGAATCACTCCGACGGCGGTCCCCACACCCGCCGCTTCGGCAGCGGCTTCGCGTAGCCGCCCGCGCGGCTCGTGGTGAGCCCCAGCGACACCAGCGACTCGGCGAGCTTCACCGCCGCGCCCACCCCGTCGACGACCGGCAGCCCGAGCTTCTCCCCCACGGCCCGCTGCAGACCCGTCATCCCGGCGCACCCGAGCACCAGGACCTCGGCGCCCGCGTCCCGGGCCCGGCCGGCCGCGGCGACGAAGGCCGCTTCCGTGCGCTCCGGGTCGCCGAGGTCGAGCACGCCGAGCCCCGTGCCCACGACGGCGGCGCAGTTGCGGCCGACCCCCGCCGTGTCCAGGCTGTCCTCGATCTGCCCGGCCGAGCGCTCCAGCGTGGTGACGACCCCGTACCGCCGCCCGAGCAGGCACGCGAGGTGGGCGGCCGCCTCGGTGATGTCGACGACGGGCACGTCCACAAGTTCCCGTACGCCCTCGCGCCCGTGCTCCCCGAAACCGGCCATGACGACGGCGTCGTACGGGCCCTCGTACGTCCGCAGGGTGTCGAGGACGGCGGCCGCCGAGAGGTAGCTGTCCAGCCAGCCCTCGGCGGACTCGGGCCCCCAGGCGGGGGTGAGTCCGAGCACGGTGGTGCCCGGGCCTGCCGCGGCCCGGGCACCTCGTACGATCTCCTCGGTCATCGACTGCGTCGTGTTGCAGTTGGTGACGACGATCCGCACGCTCAGCCCTCCCGAGGAGCGGGAACCGGAGCGGAGGCCGGAGCCTGGGCCGGAGCCGTCTCCGCGCCGGCGGCGCGCTCGGAGCGGCACAGCAGCGCGTACAGACCGGCGGCGAGCGCCGTGCCGATGAACCAGGAGTACGGGGCCACGTCGCTGAAGGTCTTCACCAGCGCGAGCACCGCCGAGACGGCCGCCGCGGGCAGGAACGCCCACAGGGCCCTGGGGTTGACGCCCTTGCGGTAGTAGTAGCGGGACCCCGGCTCCGCGCTGAAGAGCTGGTCCACGTCGATGCGGCCGCGCTTGACCCAGAAGTAGTCGAGCATGATCACGCCGAACAGCGGGCCGAGGAAGGCACCGAGGCCGCCGAGGAAGTAGTTGACGACCGTGGGGTTGGAGAAGAGGTTCCACGGGGTCACGACCAGGGCGGCGACCGTGCTGATCATTCCGCCGACCTTGAAGGTGATCCGCTGCGGCCAGACGTTGGCGAGGTCGTAGGCGGGCGAGACGAAGTTGGCGACGATGTTGACGCCCATGGTCGCGATGGCGAAGGTCAGTGCGCCCAGGATGAGCACCCACTTGTTGCCGATCTCGGCGACGAGGTGCGCGGGGTCGGTGATGGCCTTGCCGAACACCTCGATGGAACCGGCCGTGACGACGACCGACACGATCACGAAGGCGGTCGAGTTGATCGGCAGGCCCCAGAAGTTGCCGCGCTTGACGGTCCGGTAGCTGGGCGCGAAGCGCGAGAAGTCGCAGAAGTTGAGCATCAGCGTGCCGTACGTGGCCAGGATCAGCCCGATCGCGCCGAACCACTGCCGCCACTGCTCGCCCACGGAGACCGGGTTCGGGGTCGAGGTGAGCGAGATCGTCCAGCCCGCCTTCGCGAGGATCCAGACGGCGAGGGCGATCATCACGAGCCAGATCGCCGGACCGCAGAAGTCCTGGAACTTCCGTACGGACTCCATGCCCTGGCTGATGATCAGCGCCTGCACCAGCCACAGCGCGACGAAGGACAGCCAGCCGAGCGCGTGGAGGCCGAGGAACGAGCTGTGCGTCCAGGACTCCAGGCCCGGCCAGGCCGCGAGCAGCATGACGTTGACGGCGACGGAGGCCAGGTAGGTCTGGATGCCGTACCACATGATGGCGATGACGGCCCTGATCAGGGCCGGGATGTTGGCGCCCCAGACGCCGAAGCTGATGCGGCTGACGACGGGGAAGGGTACGCCGTGGGCCTGGCCGATCCGACCCATCCAGTTCATGCCGATGTAGATGAGCACGAAGCCGACGAGCAGGGACGTGAAGATCTGCCAGACGTTCATGCCGAGCACCAGCAGCCCGGCCGCGAAGGTGTAGTTGCCGAGGTTGTGGACGTCGGACATCCACAGGGCGAAGAGGTCGAAGACCTTCCAGTTGCGCTTGCCGGCGGGGGCGAGGTCTTCGTTGGTGAGCCGGGGATCGGGGACGAACGCGGGCGTACCGGTGGCTGCGGCGGGATCGGCCAGGGACACGGGGCCTCCATGAGCGTGGGGGCTGATTTGGTATACCAAACTTGGGTCATGGTCCCGCCGTCGACGGCAGTCGGCCATGTCCGTGCGGTTACAGCTCGGTAAAACAGTCACCGGGTCGGCGAGGATGGACGGATGAGGACGCACGCATGAAGACGGTGGAGCCGCTGGGGGCGGTGCGCGAGCGGGTGCTCAGCTCGCTGCGGCAGGAGATCATCGCCGGACGGCTGCTGCCCGGCGACCGGCTGGTCGAGCGCGAGGTGGCCGAGCGGTTCGGGGTCTCCCGGGTGCCGGTGCGCGAGGCGATCCGGGCCCTGGTCGCCGAGGGCTTCGTCCACTTCGAGACCCCGCGCCGCACGGTCGTCCGCCGTCTGACCCCCACCGACGTCACGGAGCTCTTCGAACTGCGCGAGGCCCTGGAGGTGTACGCCACCGGTCTGGCCGCCGAGCGCGCCACCCGGGCCGACCTGGCCGGGCTGGAGGAGCTCCTGGACCGTGCGGCGGACGCGACCGGCGCCGGTGACGCGGAGACGATCACCGACGTCAACACCCGCTTCCACGACCGCATCCTGGCGATGGCCGGGAACGGCCTGCTGATCTCCGTGATGGAGCCGGTCGACGGACGGCTGCGCTGGCTGACCCGCCGCAACGAGGAGTGGCCGCAGCTCCTCGCCGAGCACCGGGAGCTGTACGCGGCCATCGCGTCCGGCGACCGCGAGCGGGCCCGGGCGCACGCCCTGGCCCACGTCCAGGCCAACCACCGCTCGACGGTGCGCCACCTCTTCGGCGACACGGGGTCCGGACCCGGGGCGGGTACCGGAGCCGGCACCGGCACCGGAGCCGACGCCGGGGCCGCTCGTGAGGGGGCAATGTGACGGCCCGTACGGCGGTCGGGGGCGGTAGCGGCTTTTTCGGGTGCGGGTCGTTCGTGGCTGGGCGCGCCCACGCGGCGGAGCCGCATATCGACACAGCCCCGCGCCCCTCACCGGGCGCCCCGGTGGGCCAGCTCCCCTACTCAGGCGCCGGAGTGGTGGGCAGGCCCGCCGCCCGTGCCGCCGTGCGCAGTACCCCGCGCAGCATCTGTGGGGTCAGCCGGCCGGTGAACGTGTTGCGCTGGCTCACGTGGAAGCAGCCGAAGAGCTCCAGGGGCCGCTCCGGACCCGCCAGCACGACCCGCGCCCCGTGCGCGAAGGCCGGCCGGGGCCGGGGCATCTGCCATCCCGCCTCGGCGAACGCGGGCAGCGCGGCCTGCCAGCCGAAGCCGCCGAGCACGACGGCCGCGCGGACGGTGGGGGCGAGCAGGCGCAGCTCGCTCACCAGCCAGGGCCGGCAGGTGTCGCGTTCCTCGGGGGTCGGCTTGTTGGCGGGCGGCGCGCAGTGCACGGGTGAGGTGATGCGCACGCCGTACAGGGTCAGCCCGTCGTCGGCGCTCTCGGCCGTCGGCCGGGACGCGAGACCCACGTCGTGCAGCGCCGCGTACAGCACGTCCCCGGAGCGGTCCCCCGTGAACATCCGGCCGGTGCGGTTCGCGCCGTGCGCCGCGGGGGCGAGTCCCACGATCAGCAGGGAGGCGTCCGGCGGCCCGAAGCCCGGTACCGGGCGGCCCCAGTACGTCCAGTCCGCGAAGGCGGCCCGCTTCGTCCGGGCCACCTCCTCCCGCCACTCGACCAGCCGCGGGCAGGCCCGGCAGTCGCAGATCCGCCGGTCCAGCTCCGCCAGGCTGCGCTCCTGTTCCATGCCCTCACCGTATGCCCGGCCGGGGGAAGGGCCCGTCGCGGACCGGGCTCTTCACCGCGGAAAAGGACTCCGGCCCCGCGTCGGCCGAGGACTAGAGTCGGAGCATGGCTTCAGGAACGCAGAAGGACGAGGCGAAGGCGGCCGCGCCCGCGAGCGGTGAGAGCGTGCGGGTCGACAGCTGGATCTGGTCCGTGCGCCTGGTGAAGACCCGTTCCATGGGCGCCACCGCCTGCCGCGGCGGCCACGTCAAGGTGAACGGCGAGCGGGTCAAGCCCGCGTACACCGTCCGTGTCGGTGACGAGGTGCGGCTGCGCCAGGGGGAACGGGAACGGGTCGTCGTCGTGAAGCGCCTGATCCGCAAGCGGGTCGGCGCCCCGGCGGCCGCCGAGTGCTACGTCGACAACAGTCCGCCGCCCCCGCCCCGCGAGGCCGTCGCCCCTGCGGGCATCCGCGACCGCGGCGCGGGCCGTCCCACCAAGCGTGACCGGCGCGAGCTGGAGCGCCTGCGCGGCTTCGGCCCGCCCGACGGCGGCAGCGGCAGCGGCGGTCCGAAGGTCCCCTAGTCCGCGAGGGCGGCCGGCGAGGGCGTCACGTCCCCGCCGGCACTGCCGGCACCGCCCGCACCCAGACCCGGTCCTCCGTCAGGTACGCGTCGACCACGAGCCCGGCTTCCGCCAGCGCCTCCTCGAACTGCTCCTTGCCGAGCGGCCGGGCGAGGAAGGTCTGCGTCCACACGGCGTCCGGGAACTCGTACTCCGCGCGGACGGAGTTGACGCCGTCCCCGACCGGCTCGGCGGACAGCATGCGCACCGTGAACCCGCTCGGGTCGACCCGTTCGCGCGGCAGGTCGGTGTGGTAGTCCTCGCCCTCGCGCTGGATCAGCACGCAGCCGCCGTCGGCGACGTGGCTGCGGCACACCTCCAGCATGCCGCGCCGGACCTCGGCGTCGCCCGCGTGCACGAGGAACGACCCGAGCATCACCACGTCGAACCGCTCGCCCAGGTCGAGCGTCTCGATGGCGCCGCGGACCGTGCGTGCGCCCCGTACCCGTTCGAGCATCTCGGCGGACTCGTCCACGGCCGTCACAGTGAAGCCCCGCTCCAGGAGCGCGTGGGTCACCCGGCCCACCCCGCAGCCCAGTTCGAGGATGTGCGCCCCGGCCGGCACGGCGGAGGCGATGATGTCCGGTTCGTCGTAGACGGGCAGCCGTGCGTACAGCTCCACCGCGCAGCCGTCCGGCGTGATGGCGCCGGGTCCCGTGCCTTCGTATCCCTCACGCATCTCGATCGTCATACCGGCCCAACGGCCCGCGCCCGCCGCCCCGTTCCCGCACGGAGCCCCCAGCCGCCGTCAGCCATCAGCCTCCGGCCGTTGGCCGTTGGCCGTTGGCCGTTACAGCGCGAACCACCCGTGGCCGCCGTACCAGTGGCCGCCCGCCCGCAGGTGGTCCCCCACCGCCCGTTCGACCGCGGTCCGCCGCGGCAGGTCCGCGACCGGCACGTCCGTCGGTGAACCCGCACCGCGGAGGGACTGCGCCGGCTCCGCGCGGGGCGCGCGCTCAGGAGTCGAACCGCGCCGCGGCCAGGTACTCGGGCTGCGGGTCCAGCGCCGCGGCCAGCCGGAAGTGGCGCTTGGCCTGGACGGGCTGCCCGGAGCGCTCGTAGGTGCGGGCCAGCGCGAAGTGCGCGAAGGCGTTGTCCGGCTCGCGCTCCAGGACGATGGTGAACTCAAGCTCGGCAGGGCGCAGCTGCGCCGCCGCGAAGAAGGCGCGCGCCCGCAGCAGCCGGGCCGCCGTGTTCTCCGGGTAGGCGGCGATGACGTTGTCGAGCAGCTTCACCGCACCCCGGGGGTCCCGCGCGGCGAGCAGCTGCTCTGCGGCGCGGAAGTCGATGACATGCGTCTCCGGAGTACGTCCGGCATGTCCGTTGGTCTCGGGCACGGCGAAATCCTTCCCTTGCTGGAGGGAATCAACGCATCGGGGACGCCCGCTATTCCGAGATCGTCCGCGTCCGGGCCACCAGCTGCGCCCACACGTCCCGCACCCGCTGCCGCAGCGCCTCCAGCGGGACGTCGTTGTCGATGACGATGTCCGCGATCTTCCGGCGCTCCTCGCGGGTGGCCTGGGCGGCCATCCTGGCCCGGGCGTCCTGCTCGGTCATGCCGCGCAGCCGCACGAGCCGGTCGAGCTGGGTGTGCGGGCCGACGTCGACCACGATCACGAGGTCGTACAGCTTCGCGAGGCCGTTCTCCGTGAGCAGGGGGACGTCGTGCACCACGACGGAGTCCGCCGGGGCGGCCTCTTCGAGCGCGCGGGAGCGGGCGCCCACCAGGGGGTGCACGATCGAGTTGAGCACGGCCAGCTTGTCCGCGTCCGTGAAGACGATGCCGCCGAGCTTGGGCCGGTCCAGGGTGCCGTCGGCGGTGAGCACGTCCTCGCCGAAGGCGTCGACGACCGCCGCCAGCCCGGGCGTGCCCGGCGCGACGACCTCCCGCGCGATCCGGTCGGCGTCGATCAGCACGGCCCCGTGCTCCACGAGCAGCCGCGACACCTCGCTCTTACCGGCCCCGATCCCACCGGTCAGCCCCACTTTCAGCATGCGCACAGCCTAACCGGGCCCCGAAGGGGCGCGGGGAACTGCGCGCCCAGCCCCAACGCACCGGCAGCCGACGAACAGCCCTTCCCGCGAAGCGACAAGGCGGAGCGAGCTCGAAAGAGCGAGCTACGCATCCCCTTCCCGCTCGGCGAGGAACTTCTCGAACTCCATCCCGATCTCGTCCGCCGACGGGATGTCGACCGGCTCGGCGAGCATGTTCCCCCGCGTCTCGGCGCCCGCGGCGGCGTCGTACTGGTGCTCAAGTCCCTGGACGAGCGCGACGAGTTCCTCGTCGCCCTCCTGGATCTGCCGGTCGATCTCGGTCTGCGTGCGGTGCGCCTCGGTGCGCAGCCCGTGCGCGATCCCGGGCAGGACGAGACCGGTGGCGGCCGTGATCGACTCCATGACCGTCAGCGCGGCGTCCGGGTACGGGGACCGGGCGATGTAGTGCGGTACGTGCGCGGCGACACCCAGGACGTCGTGTCCGGCCTGCATGAGGCGGTACTCGACGAGCGCCTCGGCGCTGCCGGGGACCTGCGCCTCGTCGAAGGGGCTGCGGTGGCCGGGGACGAGGTCCGTCCGGTTGCCGTGCGGGGTCAGGCCCACGGGCCTGGTGTGCGGGACGCCCATGGGGATGCCGTGGAAGTTCACCGACAGCCGTACGCCCAGGCGTTCCACGATCTGCTGGACGGCCGCGGCGAAGCGCTCCCACTCCACGTCCGGCTCGGGGCCGGAGAGCAGCAGGAAGGGCGCGCCGGTGGCGTCCTGGACGAGCCGCACGTCCAGCGTGGGCTCCTCGTAGTCCTCCCAGCGGTCCCGCTTGAACGTCAGCAGCGGGCGGCGGGCGCGGTAGTCCACGAGCCGGTCGTGGTCGAACCGGGCCACGACCTGGTGGGGCAGCGAGTCGAGCAGCCGGTCGACGATCTGGTCGCCGGTCTCGCCCGCGTCGATGTACCCGTCGAAGTGGTAGAGCATGACAAGACCGGCCGACTCCTGGGCCAGCGCCACGTCCACGACGGCCAGGCCCTTCGGCTCCCATGCGTACAAACCCTGCGGATCAAGCACTGTGACCGCTCCTCCTCGTGTTCGTCATCGACAACACGGGCCGGGACACGGTCATTCCCGCTCACCGCAAGATCACCAAGGAACGCACCGCGGGCCCGCACCCAGGAAGGGTGCGGGCCCGCGGTTACCAGCCGATCACTGCTGGCGGTGAGCTGTTCAGCTCTGGCCGCCGGCGAGCTTCTCGCGCAGGGCAGCCAGGGCCTCGTCCGACGCCAGGGCGCCGGAGTTGTCGTCCGACTCCGAGGAGTACGAACCGCCGCCACCGCCACCGCTGGAGGCGGCCGGAGCCGCACCCGGGGTGGCGACACCCTCGGCCTCGGCCTGGGCGTCCGCCTCGCGGGACTTGATGACCTGGGCCTGGTGCTGCTCGAAGCGCGTCTGCGCCTCGGCGTACTGGTTCTCCCACACCTCACGCTGGGACTCGTAGCCCTCGAGCCAGTCGTTGGTCTCGGGGTCGAAGCCCTCGGGGTAGATGTAGTTGCCCTGGTCGTCGTACGACGCGGCCATGCCGTACAGCGTCGGGTCGAACTCGACCGAGGCCGGGTCGGCGCCGAAGGACTCGTTGGCCTGCTTCAGCGAGAGGCTGATGCGACGGCGCTCGAGGTCGATGTCGATGACCTTGACGAAGATCTCGTCGTTGACCTGGACGACCTGCTCCGGGATCTCCACGTGGCGCTCGGCCAGCTCGGAGATGTGGACCAGACCCTCGATGCCCTCGTCCACGCGGACGAACGCGCCGAACGGAACCAGCTTCGTGACCTTGCCGGGCACGACCTGGCCGATCTGGTGCGTGCGGGCGAACTGCTGCCACGGGTCTTCCTGCGTCGCCTTCAGCGACAGGGAGACACGCTCGCGGTCCATGTCGACGTCGAGGACCTCGACGGTGACTTCCTGGCCGACCTCGACAACCTCGGACGGGTGGTCGATGTGCTTCCAGGAGAGCTCCGAGACGTGCACCAGACCGTCGACGCCACCCAGGTCCACGAAGGCACCGAAGTTGACGATCGAGGAGACGACGCCGGAACGGACCTGACCCTTCTGCAGGGTGGTGAGGAACGTCTGGCGGACCTCGGACTGGGTCTGCTCCAGCCAGGCACGGCGGGACAGGACCACGTTGTTGCGGTTCTTGTCCAGCTCGATGATCTTGGCCTCGAGCTCCTTGCCCACGTAGGGCTGGAGGTCGCGGACACGGCGCATCTCGACGAGGGAGGCCGGCAGGAAGCCACGGAGGCCGATGTCGAGGATGAGACCACCCTTGACGACCTCGATGACGGTGCCGGTGACGATGCCGTCCTCTTCCTTGATCTTCTCGATGGTGCCCCAGGCGCGCTCGTACTGGGCGCGCTTCTTCGAGAGGATCAGGCGGCCTTCCTTGTCCTCCTTCTGGAGAACAAGGGCTTCGATCTCGTCGCCGACCTTGACGACCTCGTTGGGGTCGACGTCGTGCTTGATCGAGAGCTCGCGGCTCGGGATGACACCTTCGGTCTTGTAACCGATGTCGAGCAGGACCTCGTCCCGGTCGACCTTCACGATGACGCCGTCGACGATGTCGCCGTCGTTGAAGTACTTGATCGTCTCGTCGATCGCGGCGAGGAAGGCTTCCTCGTTACCGATGTCGTTGACCGCTACCTGCGGAGTGGTAGAGGTGGTCTCGGTGCTGCTCGTCATGTGGGAAAGGGCTCCGGTACGGACAGTGAGTCGTAGGTACTGCTTACGCCGGGAGCCCGTTTCGCTCTGTAGAAGGCCGGACAGCCAAGGAAGCGCCAGATCCGGATGATGTTCCTGGGAACACCGCCGGTGGCGCCTCGACAACCGAGGGGACATACATACAGATGCGAGCGCAGCCTGCTACGTCTGAGGAGCGCAGGCCCGCAGCGCAACTTGTAGCATACGGGGGCAGCCGGACAGGGTCAATGCGCGAAGGCGCACACCCGGGGCGGATCGCCGCATACCCGGCACAGGACCCACACGGCGGCAGCCGCACATCGGGCAACGCCACGGGGTCACGACGGCACGCGGACCCGGCGGCACGCCTCACGTGCCCGCCGCCGGAACGGTTCGCACGGAAGAGTCCGCAGATTAATACGAGGGAGCCGATCATCCAAGAGCCCGAGCAGTCCGAGGCCGAGCGGTCCGGGCCCGAAGAGTCCGAGCCCGAGGCGACCCGGCGGGAGGCGGGGGGTCCCGAGAGCTCCCGCGCCAACCGCGGCTGGTGGGACCGGAACGCGGACGACTACCAGGTCGAGCACGGCACCTTCCTCGGCGACGACCGGTTCGTGTGGTGCCCCGAGGGCCTCGACGAGATCGAGGCCGAGCTGCTCGGCCCGATGGAGGAGCTGAAGGGCAAGGACGTCCTGGAGATCGGCGCGGGGGCCGCCCAGTGCTCGCGCTGGCTGGCCGCCCAGGGGGCCCGCCCGGTCGCCCTCGACCTCTCGCACCGGCAGCTCCAGCACGCCCTGCGGATCGGCGCCGACGGCGTGCGGCTCGTGGAGGCGGACGCCACGGCGCTGCCCTTCGCGGACGGCTCCTTCGACCTGGCGTGCTCCGCGTACGGGGCGCTGCCGTTCGTCGCCGAGCCCGTGCGGGTCCTCAGGGAGGTGCACCGGGTGCTGCGGCCGGGCGGCCGGTTCGTCTTCTCCGTCACCCACCCGGTGCGCTGGGCCTTCCCCGACGAGCCGGGGCCCGAGGGGCTGAGCGTCGCCGCCTCCTACTTCGACCGCACTCCGTACGTCGAACAGGACGAGGAGGGCGACGCGGTGTACGTGGAGCACCACCGGACGGTCGGCGACCGTGTCCGGGACGTGGTGGCCGGCGGTTTCCGCCTGGTGGACCTGGTCGAGCCGGAGTGGCCCGCCTGGAACACCCAGGAGTGGGGCGGCTGGTCGCCCCTGCGCGGGAACCTGATCCCGGGCACGGCGATCTTCGTGTGCGTACGGGATGAGAGATCGGACAGGTGACCGCGTGATCCGGCACGACGCCCTGGACGCGCTGCCCGTGCGCGCCGCGCTGCCCGGCCTGGGCGAGGCCCTGGAGGGCCACGGCGCCGCGGTGCTCGTCGCGCCGCCCGGCACCGGCAAGACGACCCTGGTGCCGCTGGTGCTGGCCGGACTGGTCGGCGGGGGGCCGGCGCGCCGGGTCGTGGTGGCCGAGCCGCGGCGGATCGCGGCGCGGGCGGCCGCGCGGCGGATGGCGTGGCTGCTGGGCGAGAAGCCCGGCGACAGCGTCGGGTACACCGTGCGCGGCGAGCGGGTCGTCGGTCCGCACACGCGCGTGGAGGTCGTCACGACCGGCGTGCTGCTGCAGCGGCTGCAGCGCGACCAGGAGCTGGCCGGCGTCGACACGGTGGTGCTCGACGAGTGCCACGAGCGCCATCTGGACGCGGACACGGCGGCGGCGTTCCTGCTGGACGTGCGCGCCGCCCTGCGGCCCGAACTGCGGCTGGTGGCCGCGTCGGCGACGACCGACGCGCAGGGCTGGGCGCGGCTGCTCGGGGACGTGCCGGTGGTGGAGGCGGCGGGCGTCTCCCACCCGGTGGAGGTGGTGTGGGCGCCTCCCGTGCGCCCGGTGCGGCCGCCGCACGGGATGCGGGTGGACCCGGCGCTGCTGACCCATGTGGCGTCGGTGGTGCGGCGGGCACTGGCCGAGCGCGACGGGGACGTCCTGTGCTTCCTGCCCGGGGTCGGGGAGATCGCGCGGGTCGCCGGGCAGCTCGGCGGCCTCGGCGACGTCGAGGTGCTGCAGGTGCACGGCCGGGCCCCGGCGGCCGTCCAGGACGCGGTGCTGTCCGGCGGTACGCGGCGCCGGGTGGTCCTCGCGACGGCGGTGGCCGAGTCGTCGCTGACGGTCCCGGGGGTGCGGGTGGTCGTGGACTGCGGACTGGCGCGCGAGCCGCGGGTGGACCACGCGCGGGGCCTGAGCGCGCTGGCGACCGTACGGGCCTCGCA
>NZ_VDFC01000046.1:550950-570819 GCF_008369065.1 Streptomyces apricus
TCCCCGCGCCCCTAAAAGCACCGCGGCGAGCCCTGAAGCCCGCCTCAGCCCACACCCACCCAGGGGCGCGGGGAACTGCGCGACCAGCCACCGGCGGGCCGCAGACGAAATATGCGGCTCAGCCCCCCCCCTCAGGGGCGCGGGGAACTGCGCGACCGGCCACGGACCAGCCGCAGACGAAGCAGTTCTTCGCGCCTCCGGCGCCCCGGCGCCCCCGTGGCGGCTAGTGCGCCGCCGACTCCCAGTCCCGGCCCGCGCCCMCCGACACGTCCAGCGGGGCCCGCAGCTGCACCGCGCCCGCCATCTCGCGGCGGACCAGTTCCTCCACCCGCTCCCGCTCGCCCGGGGCGATTTCCAGGACGATTTCGTCGTGGACCTGGAGGAGCATCCGGGACCTGAGCTCCGCCTCCCGCAGCGCCTTGTCCACCTTCAGCATCGCGATCTTGACGATGTCGGCCGCGGTGCCCTGGATCGGTGCGTTCAGAGCCATCCGCTCGGCCGCTTCCCGTCGCTGGCGGTTGTCGCTGTTGAGGTCGGGGAGATAACGGCGGCGGCCGAAGAGCGTCGCCGTGTAGCCCGTCGCCCGCGCCTCGTCGACCGCCCGGCGCAGATAGTCCCGGACCCCGCCGAAGCGTTCGAAGTACGTGTCCATCAGGACACGCGCCTCCCCCGCGTCGATGTTGAGCTGCTGGGACAGGCCGAAGGCCGACAGCCCGTACGCGAGCCCGTACGACATCGCCTTGATCTTGCGGCGCATCTCCGCGTCGACGGCGTCGCGCTCCACGGAGAACACCTGGGAGGCGACGGTGGTGTGCAGGTCCTCGCCGGAGGTGAAGGCCGCGAGCAGCCCCTCGTCCTCCGACAGGTGGGCCATCACGCGCAGCTCGATCTGGCTGTAGTCGGCGGTCATGAGGGACTCGAACCCCTCGCCGACCACGAAGCCGCGCCGGATCGCGCGGCCCTCCTCCGTGCGGACGGGGATGTTCTGCAGGTTCGGGTCCTGCGAGGAGAGGCGGCCCGTGGCGGCCACCGTCTGGTGGAACGTGGTGTGGATGCGGCCGTCCGCGGCGATGGTCTTGATCAGGCCCTCGACGGTGACCCGCAGCTTCGCCTGCTCGCGGTGGCGCAGCATGACGACCGGCAGTTCGTTGTCGGTCTGGGCGGCGAGCCAGGCCAACGCGTCGGCGTCCGTGGTGTAGCCGGTCTTCGTCCGCTTCGTCTTCGGCAGGCCCAGCTCGCCGAAGAGGACCTCCTGGAGCTGCTTGGGCGAGCCGAGGTTGAACTCGTGCCCGGCCGCCGCGTGCGCCTCCTTCACGGCCTGCTGGACGGCGCCGGCGAACATCTGCTCCATGGCCTCCAGATGCGCCCGGTCCGCGGCGATGCCGTGCCGCTCCAGGCGGGCGAGCAGCTCGGAGGTGGGCAGCTCCATGTCCTGGAGCAGGTCGGCCGCGCCGACCTCCCGCAGCCGCTCCTCGAAGGCCTCGCCCAGGTCGAGGATGGCGCGGGCCTGCACCATGAGCGCATCGGCCTCGGCGCCCTCGTCGGCGCCGAAGGCGAGCTGTCCGTCGGCGGTCGCGGCCGGCGCCAGCTCCCGGCCGAGGTACTCCAGGGACAGCGCGTCCAGGTCGAAGGAGCGCCGGCCGGGCTTGACGAGGTAGGCGGCGAGGGCGGTGTCCATGGCAATGCCCTCGACGCGCCAGCCGTGCTCGGCGAAGACCCGCATGACCGCCTTGGCGTTGTGCAGCACCTTGGGGCTCTCGGGGTCGGAGATCCAGCGCGCGAACGCGTTCTCGTCGGCCTCGTCGAGCGTCGAGGGGTCGAACCAGGCGGCGGCCCCGTCGGCCGCGGCGAGCGCGATCTCGGCGACCGATCCGGTGCCCAGCGCCCAGGTGTCGACGGTGGCGACGCCGAGGGCCGCCGTGCCGTGCTCGGCGAGCCAGGGGGCCAGCTCGCCCGCCCCGACGACCGTGCCGTCCACGGCCACGCCCGCGGCGGCCGGCGCCGCGTCCTCGGTCTCCTCCCCGCCGGGGTCGACGGCCAGCAGCCGCTCGCGCAGCGAGGGGTTGCGGATCTCCAGGGTGTCCAGGACCATCGCGACGGCCGTGCGGTCGTACGGGGCGCGCTCCAGGTCGGGGACGGTCTTCGGCAGCTCGACGTCGCGCACCATCTCGGTGAGGCGGCGGTTGAGCTTGACCGCCTCCAGGTGGTCGCGGAAGTTCTGCCCGGCCTTGCCCTTGACCTCCTCGGCGCGCTCGACCAGCTCGGCGAACGAGCCGAACTGGTTGATCCACTTCGCGGCGGTCTTCTCGCCGACGCCGGGGATGCCCGGCAGGTTGTCGGACGGGTCGCCGCGCAGGGCCGCGAAGTCGGGGTACTGGGCGGGGGTGAGGCCGTACTTCTCGAAGACCTTCTCCGGGGTGAACCGGGTCAGCTCGGAGACGCCCTTGGTCGGGTAGAGCACGGTGGTGTGCTCGCTGACCAGCTGGAAGGAGTCGCGGTCGCCGGTCACGATCAGCACGTCGAAGCCCTCGGCCTCGGCCTGGGTGGCGAGCGTGGCGATGATGTCGTCCGCCTCGAAGCCGTCGACGGCGAACCGATCGGCGTGCATCGCGTCCAGCAGCTCGCCGATCAGCTCGACCTGGCCCTTGAACTCGTCCGGGGTCTTCGACCTGTTCGCCTTGTACTCCGTGAACTCCTCGGAGCGCCACGTCTTGCGGGAGACGTCGAACGCCACCGCGAAGTGCGTGGGCGCCTCGTCGCGCAGCGTGTTGGCGAGCATCGACGCGAAGCCGTAGATCGCGTTCGTCGGCTGGCCCGTCGCCGTCGTGAAGTTCTCCGCGGGCAGCGCGAAGAACGCCCGGTAGGCCAGCGAGTGCCCGTCCATGAGCATCAGCCGCGGGCGGGCCCGGCCGGAGGTCTTCTCGGTCTTCTTCGATCCTGTCTCTGCCACACCCCGATCCTGCCACGCCCCACTGACAGTCGGCTCCGCCCCGCCGTCCGCGACCGGTCTTCGTACCGGGCACGATAGATGCCCGTACCACGTGGGAGGATCGCGGACGTACCTCATACATGTGCTCGAAGAGGAGGCCGAGATGGCCGGCAAGCCGCCCCAGAGTGACCCGGTCCAGGACGCACCGCAGGTCTCCGAGCCGCAGCACGCCGCAGCCGGGCTGCCCGCCATCGGCCACACCCTGCGCATGGCCCAGCGGCAGATGGGTGTGAAGCGCACGGCGCTGACGCTGCTGCGGCTCAACCAGAAGGACGGCTTCGACTGCCCGGGCTGCGCATGGCCCGAGCCGGAGCACCGGCACACGGCGGAGTTCTGCGAGAACGGCGCGAAGGCGGTCGCGGAGGAGGCCACCCTGCGCCGCGTGACCCCCGACTTCTTCGCCGCGCACCCGGTCGCCGACCTCGCCACCCGCAGCGGCTACTGGCTGGGCCAGCAGGGCCGCCTCACGCACCCGATGTACCTGGCGGAGGGCGCCGACCGCTACGAGGCGGTGTCCTGGGAGCGGGCCTTCGACATCGTCGCCGAGGAGCTGAAAGCCCTGGCGAGCCCCGACGAGGCGCTGTTCTACACCTCGGGCCGCACCAGCAACGAGGCGGCGTTCCTCTACCAGCTGTTCGCCCGGGAGTTCGGCACGAACAACCTGCCCGACTGCTCCAACATGTGCCACGAGTCGTCCGGTTCGGCGCTGAACGAGACGATCGGGATCGGCAAGGGCAGCGTCCTGCTGGAGGACCTCTACAAGGCGGACCTGATCGTCGTCGCCGGGCAGAACCCGGGCACCAACCACCCGCGCATGCTCTCCGCCCTGGAGAAGGCGAAGGCCGGCGGCGCGCGGATCATCACGGTGAACCCGCTGCCCGAGGCGGGCATGGAGCGCTTCAAGAACCCGCAGACCGCGCAGGGCATGCTCAAGGGCGCCGCCCTCACCGACCTGTTCCTGCAGATCCGCATCGGCGGCGACCAGGCCCTCTTCCGCCTCCTGAACAAGCTGATCCTGGAGACCGAGGGCGCCGTCGACACGGCCTTCGTCGACGAGCACACCCACGGCTACGAGGAGTTCGCCGAGGCCGCCCGCGCCGCCGACTGGGACGAGACGCTCACCGCGACGGGCCTCACGCGCGCGCAGATCGACGAGGCGCTCGCCATGGTCCTCGCCTCGGAGCGCACCATCGTGTGCTGGGCGATGGGCCTGACCCAGCACAAGCACTCCGTGCCGACGATCCGCGAGGTCGTCAACTTCCTGCTGCTGCGCGGCAACATCGGCCGCCCCGGCGCGGGCGTGTGCCCGGTGCGCGGCCACTCGAACGTGCAGGGCGACCGCACCATGGGCATCTTCGAACGCCCCGCGCCCGCCTTCCTGGACGCCCTGGAGAAGGAGTTCGGCTTCGCCCCGCCGCGCGGGCACGGCTACGACGTCGTACGGGCGATCCGCGCGATGCGCGACGACAAGGCCAAGGTCTTCTTCGCGATGGGCGGCAACTTCGTGTCGGCCTCGCCCGACACCGAGGTCACCGAGGCGGCCATGCGGCGCGCCCGCCTCACCGTGCACGTGTCGACGAAGCTCAACCGCTCGCACGCCGTCACCGGGGCGCGCGCCCTGATCCTGCCGACCCTGGGCCGTACCGAGCGCGACCTCCAGGGCGGCGGCGAGCAGTTCGTGACCGTCGAGGACTCCATGGGCATGGTGCACGCCTCGCGCGGGCGCCTGGAGCCCGCGAGCGAGCACCTGCTGTCCGAGCCGGCCATCGTGTGCCGCCTGGCGCGCCGGGTGCTCGGCGAAGGCTCCCGCACGCCCTGGGAGGAGTTCGAGAAGGACTACGCGACCGTCCGTGACCGCATCGCGCGCGTGGTGCCGGGCTTCGACGACTTCAACGCCAAGGTGGCCGACCCGGCCGGCTTCGCGCTGCCGCACGCCCCGCGCGACGAGCGCCGCTTCCCGACGGCGACCGGCAAGGCCAACTTCACCGCCGCGCCCGTGGAGTACCCCAAGCTCCCGGAGGGCCGCCTGCTCCTGCAGACCCTGCGCTCGCACGACCAGTACAACACCACGATCTACGGCCTGGACGACCGCTACCGGGGGATCAGGAACGGGCGCCGGGTGGTGCTGGTCAACCCCGAGGACGCCCGTGAGCTGGGCCTGGCCGACGGCTCGTACACCGACCTGGTGAGCGAGTGGAAGGACGGGGTGGAGCGGCGCGCCGCCGGTTTCCGCGTGGTGCACTACCCGACGGCCCGGGGCTGCGCGGCCGCGTACTACCCGGAGACGAACGTCCTGGTGCCGCTGGACGCCACCGCCGACACCAGCAACACGCCCGCGAGCAAGTCCGTCGTCGTGCGTCTGGAACAATCGGTGACCAACTGAGCGTTCGCTTAGGCGCACCCGCCGGGCGCGCCGGACGCCGGCCCCGCACGCACGACCGACGACGTAAGGAAACGGATCCATGGGCGAGCAGCACGACGTGAAGTTCCCGCAGGAGGTCATCGACGAGTACGCGGCGCTCGGCGTCGACCTGGTCGCCATGTTCTCCGCCGGCCACCTCGGCACGCGCATGGGCGTCCGGATCGTCGAGGCCTCCGCCGACCGCGTCGTGGGCACCATGCCGGTGGAGGGCAACACCCAGCCGTACGGGCTGCTGCACGGCGGCGCCTCCGCCGTGCTCGCGGAGACCCTGGGCTCGGTCGGCGCCATGCTGCACGGCGGCAGCTCCAAGATCGCCGTCGGCGTCGACCTCAACTGCACCCACCACCGGGGCGCCCGCTCCGGCCTGGTGACCGGGGTGGCCACCCCGCTGCACCGGGGGCGCTCGACCGCCACGTACGAGATCGTGATCAGCGACGAGGACGGCAGGCGCGTGTGCAGCGCGCGCCTCACGTGCCTGCTGCGCGACGTGAACCCGAGCGACGCGGAGCGGGTCGGCGCCACCGCCTGAACCGCCGCCGTCCGCCGGGCAGCAGTCCGCCGGACAGCCGCCCGCAGCCGTCGTCCGCCCGGCGTTGATCCCGGTCGTCCGGCGGCCTAGCTTCGAAGGATGGGAACGGGTGGAACCTCCTGGCGGGGAGCGGCACCGGGGCCGGTGCTCGTGACCGGCGTACTGGTCGGCCTCCTCGCCGCGTGCGGCGGGTCCGGGGCGCCGGGCGGGACGACAGGGGCCTCGTGGCCGGATTCCGGCCCCCCGGCGTCCTCCCCGGCGGCCGCCGCGACCCCGCCGGAGGACCTGTGCGCGCGCCTCGTCGCGCACTGGGCGCGCAGGGCCCTGGACGACGGCACCTACGGGGACTACCAGTCCATGGGCCTGTCGAACGGGCAGTACGAGATCCTGACGGACGTCGTGGACGCGGCCCGCACCGAGCGCGAACGCAAAGGCGCCGGAGCCGCGGAACGGCTGATCGACCGCACCGCGCGCGCACGCTGCGAGGAGCGGTACCGCGACGGCAACCCGAGTGAAGGGCCGTGGAGTTGAGCGGAGTCGGTCCGGTCGAGCCGGGCGAGGGCACGCGCGCGTGGGACGCCGCTGAGCCGCTTCCGGGAGCAGGCCGGCGGCCGTCGTACGGACATCTCGTGGAGTTCTGCGCCCGGCACCGCCGCGCCGTCCTCGCGTCCGCCGCCGCCGCGGTGCTCTGCGCGGGCGGCGGCTACCTCTTCGCGACCCGTCCGCACGCGGAGCCGCCGAACCCCGTGCCGTACCCGTCCCAGGTGCTCGACGTCCGCTACCTGGGCGAGGAGGGGCCGCGCACGGGCACGCCTGAGGGAAGCTTCACCTTCGCGGTGCGGGTCACCGCCGGGTCCGGCCCCACGGTCACCGTCCTGCGGATCTCCCAGCCCTATTCCGGCCTCTCCCTCACCTCCGTGCCCAAGCCTCCCTTCCGCACGAAGAAGGGTTTCGGCCACAAGATCGTCGTCACCATGAATGTCACGGAATGCGCGAATACACCGCGGAACGCCGGACTTCCTTTCCTGGACGTAACTCTGCGTAATACGCGCGCAATAGAAGACCACAGCTACATCCTGGGTGAGCGCTATGCCCACGACTTCGCAGAAGCACTGCAAGTAGCCTGCGGCAACGAGCTCTCGTCACTAGCAAAACAGGAGAACGCTGCTGGAATCACCGCCGCACGATCTGCGGGTTCTCACTATGTGGACCGGACGAATCGGCCGTAATTCCGCGCATCCACCCACTGAGTACCGCTCTGCATTACCTCGTGTCATAACAAGAGCGTCACAGCCTTCCCCAGACTCTCCTCCACGTTCCCTCCACGCGCTTAGAGTCACGGCCAGTCACCGCGCCGGCGGATTCGAAGAATTTTCGGCCCAGCGCTCGACTCGGCCCGTTCCACGAGGAACGGCCGTGCCAGGGAAAGGACTGCTGATCGTGCGTCAACGTTCGCTCATCGCCATCACCGCCGCGCTGGCGGCGGGAGCACTCACCCTCACCGCCTGTGGCTCACGCGACGACGACGGCGGCTCGGACTCCGGCAGCGAGGGCACCACTGTCGTCATCGGCGTCGACGCCCCGCTGACCGGCGACCTCTCCGCGCTGGGCCTCGGCATCAAGAACTCCGTGGACCTCGCCGCCAAGACGGCCAACAAGGAGAAGACCGTCGAAGGCATCACCTTCAAGGTCGAAGCCCTCGACGACCAGGCACAGCCCTCCTCGGGCCAGCAGAACGCCACCAAGTTCGTCGCCGACAAGGACGTCCTCGGCGTCGTCGGCCCGCTGAACTCCTCCGTCGCCGAGTCCATGCAGAAGGTCTTCGACGACGCGAAGCTCACCGAGGTCTCCCCCGCCAACACCAACCCGGCCCTCACCCAGGGCACGAAGTGGAACGGCGGCGAGAAGGCGCGCCCCTACAAGTCGTACTTCCGCACCGCGACCACGGACGCCATCCAGGGCCCGTTCGCCGCGCAGTACGTCTTCAACGACGCCAAGAAGAAGAAGGTCTATGTCATCGACGACAAGAAGACCTACGGCGCCGGCCTGGCCGCCACCTTCACCGACGAGTTCAAGAAGCTCGGCGGCAAGGTCGTGGGCACCCAGCACATCGACCCCGACACCAAGGACTTCTCGGCCGTCGCCACCCAGGTGAAGAGCTCCGGCGCCGACGTCGTCTACTACGGCGGCGAGTACCCGCAGGCCGGCCCGCTCAGCAAGCAGATCAAGGCCGCCGGCGCCAAGATCCCGCTCGTCGGCGGTGACGGCATCTACAGCGCCGACTTCATCAAGCTCTCCGGCGCCAGCGGCACCGGCGACCTCGCCACCTCGGTCGGCGCGCCCGTCGAGGACCTGCCCTCCGCCAAGGAGTTCGTCGCCAACTACAAGTCGGCGGGCTACAAGGAGGCCTACGAGGCGTACGGCGGCTACTCCTACGACTCGGGCTGGGCGATCATCGAGGCCGTGAAGAAGGTCGTCGAGGACAACGACGGCAAGCTCCCGGACGACGCCCGCGCCAAGGTCACCGAGGCCATGCAGAACGTCTCCTTCGACGGTGTGACCGGCAAGGTCTCCTTCGACGAGTTCGGTGACGCCACCAACAAGCAGCTCACCGTCTACTCCGTCGAGGGTGGTGACTGGAAGGCCGTCAAGTCCGGCACCTACACCGGCTGACCCACACCCGCACCACCACTTGAGCCGCGCGGGGCGCTGCAGGACGAGCGCCCCGCGCGGACCCACATCCGGTCACATCCCTCGACTATCCGAACGTCTCGGAGGACATGCGGTGAACGAACTGCCGCAGCAGCTGGTCAACGGCCTGCTACTGGGATCCATGTACGGGCTGGTCGCCATCGGCTACACGATGGTCTATGGCATCGTCCAGCTCATCAACTTCGCCCACGGCGAGATCTTCATGACCGGGGCCTTCGGCGCTCTCACGGTCTACGTGTACGTCCTGCCCGACGGCACCACCATGATGATCGCCCTGCCCCTCATGCTGGTGGGTGCCGTCCTCGTCTCGACCACCGTCGCCATCGGCGCGGAACGATTCGCCTACCGGCCCCTGCGCACCGCCCCGCGCCTCGCGCCGCTCATCACGGCCATCGGCCTCTCGCTCGCCCTGCAGCAGGCGGTGTGGGCCTGGTACCCCAACGCCAAGTCGGCGCGGACCTTCCCCCAGATCGAGGGCGGCCCCTTCGAGATCGGCAACGTCACCATCCAGACCGGTGACGTCTTCCTCTTCATCGCGGCCCCCATCAGCATGGGCATCCTGGCCTACTTCGTCATGAAGACCCGCACCGGCCGCGGCATGCAGGCCACCGCCCAGGACCCGGACACCGCCAAGCTCATGGGCATCAACACCGACCGCATCATCGTGGTCGCGTTCGCCCTCGGCGCCGCGTTCGCCGCCGTCGGAGGCCTCGCCTACGGCCTCAAGTACGGCCAGATCGACTTCCGCATGGGCTTCATCCTCGGCCTCAAGGCCTTCACCGCGGCCGTCCTCGGCGGCATCGGCAACATCTACGGCGCCATGATCGGCGGCCTCGTCCTCGGCCTCGCCGAGACCATGGCCACCGCCTACATCGCCGACGTCCCCGGCATGGAACAGCTCGGCGGCCAGTCCTGGGCCAACGTCTGGGCCTTCGTACTCCTCATCCTCGTGCTCCTCTTCAGGCCCCAGGGCCTGCTCGGCGAGCGCGTCGCGGACAGGGCGTGAGACCTATGACCACACAGACCGACACCGCCCTGACGCCCGCCGGGGAGCCCACCGGCTCCACCACCGGACTCGTCGGCATCCCGCCCCACATCGGACGCGGCCTCGCCACCGGCGGCGGCATCCTCACGATCGCCTCCACCTTCCTCGCCTGGACCTGGACGGACGCCTTCCCCGGCGACCTCACCTTCTACGGCTACCCCGGCGGCCTGCAGATCCTCGTCCTCATCGGCGGCCTGCTCACCACGCTCTTCGGCCTCTCCTCCTACGGGGTCAAGGGCCTGCGCTGGCTCACCCCCGCCGGCGCCGACAGCGCCATCAAGCTCTCCGCGCTCGCCGCGTTCGCCACCGCCTGGTACACGGTCGTCGCGATCGCCGCCGAACTCGGCGGCCTCGCCAACCTGGAACCCGGCGGCTGGGTCGCGGCCGTCGCCACCCTCGCCGCCCTGCTCGGCGCGCTCTCCCTGCCGTTCCAGCGACCGGCACCCGAGCCGCACGACCCGGACGACACCGGCTGGGAGCAGTTCCGCCACAAGGCACGGCACACCGGCAGCGTCATCAAGGCCGCCTTCGCCTCCGGCACCACCAAGGCTCCGGCCCGCAAGCTCCCCGCGTACGCCGAGATCCTGATCATCATCGCCGCGCTCAGCCTCGGCCTGATCGTCTTCACCTACGGCATCGGCACCGAGTACGACGAACAGTTCATCGGCTTCCTCATCACCGCGGGCTTCGGCTTCGCCGCCGCCGCCAAGGCCGGACTCGTCAACCGCGTCTCCGCCCTCACCGCCAAACACCGCAACATCACCATGATCGGCGCGTTCGTCGCCGCCGCAGCGTTCCCCTTCACCCAGTCCGACGACCAGTACGCGACCATCGGCGTCTACATCCTGATCTTCGCCACCGTCGCCCTCGGCCTCAACATCGTCGTCGGCCTCGCCGGCCTCCTCGACCTCGGATACGTCGCCTTCCTCGGCGTCGGCGCCTACACCGCGGCCATGGTCTCCGGCTCCCCCTCCTCACCCTTCGACATCCACCTGCCGTTCTGGGGCGCCGCCCTCCTCGGCGCGGCCGTCGCCATGGTCTTCGGCGTCATCATCGGCGCCCCGACCCTGCGCCTGCGCGGCGACTACCTCGCCATCGTCACCCTCGGCTTCGGTGAGATCTTCCGCATCACCGTCCTCAACATGGACGGCACCAGCGGCCCCGACATCACCAACGGCTCCAACGGCATCTCCTCGATCCCGAACCTCAACATCCTCGGCTTCGACTTCGGCCAGGAACACACCATCGCCGGCTTCACCATCGCGCGCTTCGCCAACTACTTCCTGCTGATGCTCCTCATCACGCTGATCGTCGTAGTGGTCTTCCGCCGCAGCGGTGACTCCCGCATCGGCCGCGCCTGGGTCGCCATCCGCGAGGACGAGACGGCCGCACTCGCCATGGGCATCAACGGCTTCCGCGTCAAGCTCATCGCCTTCGCCCTCGGCGCCGCCCTCGCCGGCCTCGCCGGATCCGTCCAGGCACACGTCACCTACACCGTGACCCCCGAGCAGTACCAGTTCGCCCACGTCGTCCCGCCCAACTCGGCCTTCCTGCTCGCAGCGGTCGTCCTCGGCGGCATGGGCACCATCAGCGGCCCCCTCGTCGGCGCCGCACTGCTCTACCTCATCCCCGCCAAGCTCCAGTTCCTCGGCGACTACCAGCTCCTCGCCTTCGGCCTCGCGCTCGTCCTGCTGATGCGCTTCCGACCGGAAGGCCTCATCCCGAACCGGCGCCGCCAGCTCGAATTCCACGAAGAAGCCGAAGCGCCCACAGTCCTCAGCAAGGCAGGGGCCTGACCACGATGACAACCGACACCACCACCAAGAGCGCCGCCCCCGGCGCCACCCCCGGTGAAGCCGTCCTCGACGCACGCGGCGTCACCATGCGCTTCGGCGGCCTCACCGCCGTGCGCAACGTCGACCTCACCGTCAACAGCGGCGAGATCGTCGGCCTCATCGGCCCCAACGGCGCCGGCAAGACCACCTTCTTCAACTGCCTCACCGGCCTCTACATCCCCACCGAGGGAGAGGTCCGGTACAAGGGCACGGTCCTGCCGTCCCAGTCCTTCAAGGTCACCGCGGCCGGCGTCGCCCGCACCTTCCAGAACATCCGTCTCTTCAGCAACATGACGGTCCTGGAGAACGTGCTCGTCGGCCGCCACACCCGCACCAAAGAAGGACTCTGGTCCGCGCTCCTGCGCGGCCCCGGCTTCAAGAAGGCCGAGAAGGAATCCGAAGAGCGCGCCATGGAACTCCTGGAGTTCATCGGTCTCGCCGCCAAGCGCGACCACCTCGCCAGGAACCTCCCCTACGGCGAACAGCGCAAGCTGGAAATCGCCCGCGCCCTCGCCAGCGAACCCGGACTCCTCCTCCTCGACGAGCCCACCGCCGGCATGAACCCCCAGGAGACCCGCGCCACCGAAGAGCTCGTCTTCGCCATCCGTGACATGGGCATCGCCGTCCTCGTCATCGAGCACGACATGCGCTTCATCTTCAACCTCTGCGACCGCGTCGCCGTCCTCGTCCAGGGCGAGAAGCTCGTCGAGGGCGACAGCGCCACCGTCCAGGGCGACGAACGAGTCGTGGCCGCCTACCTCGGCGAACCCTACGAAGACGCACCCGGCCAGGCCGAGGTCACGGAGGTCGAAGCGGCCGAAGCACAGGCCGACGCCGCGCCCCGCAAGGAGACCGACCGATGACCGCACTGCTCGAAGTCGAGGACCTCCGGGTCGCCTACGGCAAGATCGAAGCCGTCAAGGGCATCTCCTTCAAGGTCGACGCCGGCCAGGTCGTGACCCTCATCGGCACCAACGGCGCCGGCAAGACCACCACCCTGCGCACCCTCTCCGGCCTCCTCAAGCCCGTCGGCGGCCAGATCAAGTTCCAGGGCAAGTCCCTCAAGAAGACCCCCGCCCACCAGATCGTCTCCCTCGGACTCGCGCACTCCCCCGAGGGGCGGCACATCTTCCCCCGCATGACGATCGAGGACAACCTCCGCCTCGGCGCCTTCCTGCGCAACGACAAGGCAGGCATCGAGAAGGACATCCAGCGCGCGTACGACCTCTTCCCCATCCTCGGAGAACGCCGCAAGCAGGCCGCCGGCACCCTCTCCGGCGGCGAGCAGCAGATGCTCGCCATGGGGCGCGCCCTGATGTCCCAGCCGAAACTGCTCATGCTCGACGAACCCTCCATGGGCCTCTCGCCGATCATGATGCAGAAGATCATGGCGACCATCGCGGAGCTCAAGTCCCAGGGCACCACCATCCTGCTCGTCGAGCAGAACGCCCAGGCGGCGCTCTCCCTCGCCGACCAGGGACACGTCATGGAAGTCGGATCCATCGTGCTCTCCGGCACCGGCCGCGACCTCCTGACCGACGAATCGGTACGCAAGGCGTACCTCGGCGAGGACTAGTCCCCGCTGCACGGCTGAGGCCCGCACCCCGATCGCTCGGGGTGCGGGCCTCAGCCGTACGAAGCCTGCAGATCAGCCGTTCTTGGCGGCCTTCTTCTCGTCCGCGTCCTGGATGACCGCCTCCGCCACCTGCTGCATCGACATCCGGCGGTCCATCGACGTCTTCTGGATCCACCGGAACGCCGCCGGCTCCGTCAGCCCGTACTCCGTCTGCAGCACCGACTTCGCCCGGTCCACCAGCTTGCGCGTCTCCAGCCGCTGGGTGAGATCCTCGATCTCCTTCTCCAGCGCCTTCAGCTCCGTGAACCGCGAGACGGCCATCTCGATCGCCGGGACGACGTCGCTCTTGCTGAACGGCTTCACCAGGTACGCCATCGCACCGGCGTCCCTCGCCCGCTCGACGAGGTCGCGCTGCGAGAACGCGGTCAGCATCAGCACGGGCGCGATGGACTCCTCCGCGATCTTCTCGGCCGCGGAGATGCCGTCCAGCTTCGGCATCTTCACATCGAGGATCACCAGGTCCGGCCGGTGCTCGCGCGCCAGCTCGACGGCCTCCTCGCCGTCCCCGGCCTCCCCCACGACCAGGTACCCCTCCTCCTCCAGCATCTCCTTGAGGTCGAGGCGGATCAGCGCCTCGTCCTCGGCGATGACGACGCGGGTCGTCAGCGGAGGCACGTGCGACTTGTCGTCGTCGGGCGCGTCTACGGGCTGGGGCGACTCGGGGGTGGTCACGGTTGCTCCTTGTTCCAGGGCAGGCAAGTACTGCTCCCTGAGCAGCCTACCTAGGGGCGTCGGCCTGCGGTGACCCGGTACACTTCCGTCAGTGCCTGGCCGGGTTGGTGGAAGGGTATACACGGAGGTCTCAAACACCTCTGCCTGAGAGGGCTTGCGGGTTCGAATCCCGCACCCGGTACGCATTTTTTAAGCGGATGTTCACGTACTCGTGAACATCCGCTTTTCGCTGCGTGTCGCCGTTGTCGATCACGCAGAGTGTTCGCAGGACCGGGTGCCTCCATGTGGAGGTCTACCCGTGGGCGTCCGTCGCCCTCATGGACGCCCATGCCGGGGGCAAGTGCTGACGTCTACTTCGGGGTGTCGTCCTCTCCGATGTAGTGGACGCGGACCAGGTTCGTGGAGCCCGAGACGCCAGGTGGGGAGCCCGCCGTGATCACCACGATGTCGCCCTTCTCGCAGCGGCCGTGCTTCAGCAGGAGCTCGTCGACCTGGTCGACCATCGCGTCCGTGGAGTCGACGTGCGGGCCCAGCAGCGTCTCCACGCCCCAGGTCAGGTTGAGCTGGGCGCGGGTCGCCTCGTCCGGGGTGAAGGCCAGGAGCGGGATGGGCGAGCGGTAGCGGGAGAGGCGGCGGACGGTGTCGCCGGACTGCGTGAAGGCGACCAGGAACTTCGCGCCGAGGAAGTCGCCCATCTCGGCGGCGGCGCGGGCGACGGCGCCGCCCTGGGTGCGGGGCTTGTTCCGGTCGGTGAGGGGCGGCAGGCCCTTGGCCAGGATGTCCTCTTCCGCGGCCTCGACGATGCGGGCCATGGTGCGGACCGTCTCGACGGGGTACTTGCCGACGCTGGTCTCGCCGGAGAGCATCACGGCGTCCGTGCCGTCGATGACGGCGTTGGCGACGTCGGAGGCCTCGGCGCGGGTGGGCCGTGAGTTGTCGATCATCGAGTCGAGCATCTGGGTGGCGACGATGACCGGCTTGGCGTTGCGCTTGGCGAGCTTGACGGCCCGCTTCTGGACGATGGGGACCTGTTCGAGGGGCATCTCGACGCCGAGGTCGCCGCGGGCGACCATGATGCCGTCGAAGGCGGCGACGATGTCGTCGATGTTGTCGACGGCCTGGGGCTTCTCGACCTTGGCGATGACGGGGAGGCGGCGGCCCTCCTCGTCCATGATGCGGTGGACGTCCTCGATGTCGCGTCCGCTGCGGACGAAGGAGAGGGCGATGACGTCGAAGCCGGTGCTCAGGGCCCAGCGGAGGTCGGCCTCGTCCTTGTCGGAGAGGGCGGGGACGGAGACGGCGACACCGGGGAGGTTGAGGCCCTTGTGGTCGGAGACCATGCCGCCCTCGACGACGGTGGTGTGGACGCGGGGTCCGTCGACGGAGGTGACTTCGAGGCAGACCTTGCCGTCGTCGACGAGGATGCGTTCGCCGGCGGTGACGTCGGCGGCGAGCCCGGAGTAGGTGGTGCCGCAGGTCTGGCGGTCGCCCTGGGCGTCCGGTTCGACGGTGATGGTGAAGGTGTCGCCGCGTTCAAGGAGTACGGGGCCTTCGGTGAAGCGGCCGAGCCGGATCTTCGGACCTTGAAGGTCGGCGAGGACGCCGACGCTGCGGCCGGCCTCGTCGGCGGCCTTGCGCACGTGCTGGTAGCGCTCCTCGTGTTCGGCGTAACCGCCGTGGCTGAGGTTGAAGCGGGCCACGTCCATTCCGGCGTCGACCAGTGCCTTGATCTGGTCGTAGGAGTCGGTGGCGGGTCCCAGGGTGCAGACGATTTTGGCTCGGCGCATGCATACGAGCGTATGCCTTACCAGTGGGTAGGGAATTGGCGCTGCATGACTACTCAACGAGCGGTGGGTGAAGGGGAATTGACAAGGGTTTAACTGTGCAAGGGGGCGCTCCGGTGAGCGGGGCGAAAGCATGTAGCAGGCCGGTCAGAGCGCGGGGGGTGCCATGGTGAAGCGGGCGTTGACCTGTGCGTACACGTGCTGTCGTTCGGGTTCGAGGTCGAGGACCGGGGGTTCGTCGGGGCCGGCGGCGTCGAAGCCCTGGGTGCGCAGGGAGCGGGAGTACGGCTCCATGCCGTAGGGCTGGGCGTTCTCGGCTCCGGCGTCGGCGAGTTCGACGAGGGCGGTGAGGGTGGTGCCGAGGGCTTCGGCGTATTCGCGGGCGCGCCGGACGGCTTCGTGCACCGCTTGCCGGCGGGCTTCGCGGTGGGCGGGCGAGTCGGGGCGCAGGGCCCACCAGGGGCCGTCGACGCGGGTGAGGTCGAGGTCGGCGAGGCGGGTGGTGAGTTCGCCGAGGGCGGTGAAGTCGGTGAGTTCGACGGTGGTGCGGACGGTGCCCAGGTAGGCGCGGACGCGTTCGCCGCGGCCGTGCTTGGTGAGTTCGGGGCTGAGGGAGAAGGTGCCGGTCTCGGTCTTCTCGACGGCGTCCGCGTACGTTCTGACGAGGTCGAGGGCGGTGGTGTTGCGGCGGGYGAGGTCGGTGAGGGTGTCGCGCCGGTCGGTGCCGCGGGCCTGGACGGTGATGCCGATGCGGGCGATGTCGGGGTCGGCTTCGAGGCTCTTGCACCGGGGGCGCGCGGGGTCAGCGGGGCCGGGGTGCCGGTGTCCGGTGGTCATCAGATCGAAACCTGCGGGGGGTGTCGCCGTGTGGCGTGATCGGGTCAGAATCTACGCGCGTCCGTCGACATCCACCGACTGACATTCATCGACATCTACGCGCGTTGTCGACCGTTCCTCCGAGGAGAAGCACGCCATGCCGTTGAACCGCCGGAAGTTCCTGAAGAAGTCCGCCGTGACCGGGGCGGGGGTCGCCCTGGCGGGTGCGGCCGCGGCGCCGGGCGCGCAGGCGGCGACGGGGCACGGGAAGCCGGGGCACGGCAGGCCGGGGCCGAAGCGCTACTCGCTGACGGTGATGGGGACGACGGACCTGCACGGTCACGTCTTCAACTGGGACTACTTCAAGGACGCGGAGTACAAGGACGCGGCGGGCAACGCGCAGGGTCTCGCGCGGATCTCGACGCTGGTGAACGCGGTGCGCAAGGAGAAGGGCCGGGAGAACACGCTGCTCCTCGACGCGGGTGACACGATCCAGGGCACTCCGCTGACGTACTACTACGCGAAGGTGGACCCGATCACCGCCAAGGGCGGTCCGGTGCACCCGATGGCGCAGGCGATGAACGCGATCGGCTACGACGCGGTGGCGCTGGGCAACCACGAGTTCAACTACGGCATCGAGACGCTGCGCAAGTTCGAGGACCAGTGCGACTTCCCGCTGCTGGGGGCGAACGCGCTGGACGCGAAGACGCTGAAGCCGGCCTTCCCTCCGTACTTCATCAAGAAGTTCCATGTGAAGGGCGCCCCGCCGGTGAAGGTGGCGGTGCTGGGGCTGACGAACCCGGGGATCGCGATCTGGGACAAGGCGCACGTGCAGGGCAAGCTGGTGTTCCCGGGGCTTGAGGAGCAGGCGGCGAAGTGGGTGCCGAAGCTGCGGTCGATGGGCGCGGACGTGGTGGTCGTGTCGGCGCACTCGGGTTCGTCGGGGACGTCGTCGTACGGTGACCAGCTGCCGTACGTGGAGAACTCGGCGGCGCTGGTGGCGCAGCAGGTGCCGGGGATCGACGCGATCCTGGTGGGTCACGCGCACGTGGAGATCCCCGAGCTGAAGGTGACGAACGAGAAGACGGGGCGGACGGTGGTCCTGTCGGAGCCGCTGGCGTACGCGGAGCGGCTGTCGCTGTTCGACGTCGGGCTGGTCTTCGAGAAGGGCCGGTGGTCGGTCGAGTCGGTGGCGGCGTCGGTGCGCAACTCGAACGCGGTGGCGGACGACCCGAGGATCACGAGGCTGCTGAAGGACGAGCACGACGTGGTGGTGGCGTACGTCAACCAGGTGGTGGGGACGGCGACGCAGACGCTGACGACGGTGGAGGCGCGCTACAAGGACGCGCCGATCATCGACCTGATCAACAAGGTGCAGGAGGACGTGGTCCGGGCGGCGCTGGCGGGTACGGAGTACGCGTCGCTGCCGGTGCTGTCGCAGGCGTCGCCGTTCTCGCGCACGTCGGAGATCCCGGCGGGGGACGTGACGATCCGGGATCTGTCGAGTCTGTACGTGTACGACAACACGCTGGTCGCGAAGTTGCTGACGGGTGCGCAGGTGCGGGCGTACCTGGAGTTCTCGGCGGAGTACTTCGTGCGGACGGCGGCCGGTACGGCGGTCGACGTGGAGAAGCTGACGAACGCGGGCAACCGGCCGGACTACAACTACGACTACGTGTCGGGGGTGTCGTACGACATCGACATCGCGCAGCCGGCCGGGTCGCGGATCAAGAACCTCTCGTACGACGGTGTGGCGCTGGACGACGCGCAGCAGTTCGTGTTCGCGGTGAACAACTACCGGGCGAACGGCGGGGGCGCGTTCCCGCACGTCGCGTCGGCGAAGGAGCTGTGGGCGGAGTCGACGGAGATCCGTACGCGGATCGCGGAGTGGGTGACGGCGAAGGGCGTGCTGGACCCGGCGGAGTTCGCGTCGGTGGACTGGAAGCTGACGCGTGAGGGCACGCCCGTCTTCTAGTACGGGTGTGTGCGGGGTGTTCTTCCACCGGTGGCCGGCTGATGTTCAGTCGGCCACCAGTGGTGTGAGGGTCCTGGGTCGTCTGGCGGAGGGGATGTGGGGCTGGTGAAGGCGGTGCGGCTCGGCAGGGGGTAGGGCTCGTCGCCGGTCAGGGAGTTGAGGATGGTGGCGCTGCGCCAGGCGGTGAGGCCGAGGTCGGGGGTGCCGACGCCGTGGGTGTGGGTCTCGGCGTTCTGGACGTGGACGGCGCCGGTGACGGTGGGGTCGAGGACGAGGCGGTGCTGTGCGTCGATGCGGGGGCGTTCGGAGGCGTCGCGGCGCATGTAGGGGTCGAGGCCGGCGAGGAGGCGGTCGAGGGGGCGTTCGCGGTAGCCGGTGGCGAGGACGACGGCGTCGGTGGTGAGGCGGGACCTGCTGCCCTGCTGGAGGTGTTCCAGGTGGAGCTCGATCCTGGTGGTGGCGATGCGGCCGGCGGTGCGGACGAGGACGCCGGGGGTCAGGACGGTGTCGGGCCAGCCGCCGTCGAGGGTGCGGCGGTAGAGCTCGTCGTGGATGGCGGTGATGGTGTCGCCGTCGATGCCCTTGTGGAGTTGCCACTGGGCGGGGACGAGCCGGTCGCGTACCGGTTCGGGCAGGGCATGGAAGTAGTGGGTGTAGTCGGGCGTGAAGTGTTCGAGGCCGAGCTTGGAGTACTCCATGGGCGCGAAGGCCTCGGTGCGGGCGAGCCAGTGGAGCTTCTCCCGGCCCGCGGGGCGGTTCCTGAGCAGGTCGAGGTAGATCTCGGCGCCGGACTGTCCTGATCCGATGACGGTGACGTGTTCGGCGCTCAGGAGCCGTTCGCGGTGCTGGAGGTAGTCGGCGGCGTGCAGGACGGGCACGCCGGGTGCCTCGACGAGGGGTCTGAGGGGTTCGGGGACGTGGGGGGCGGTGCCGATGCCGAGGGCGATGTTCCTGGTGTAGGTGCGGCCGAGGGCTTCGGCTTCGCCGTCGGCGTCGAGCTGGGTGAAGTCGACCTCGAACAGGTCGCGTTCGTGGTTCCAGCGGACGGCGTCGACCTGGTGGCCGAAGTGGASGCCGGGGAGGCTGTCGCTGACCCAGCGGCAGTAGGCGGCGTATTCGGCGCGGTGGATGTGGAAGCGCTCGGCGAAGTAGAAGGGGAAGAGGCGTTCGCGGGTCTTGAGGTAGTTGAGGAAGGTCCAGGGGCTGGCCGGGTCGGCGAGGGTGACGAGGTCGGCGAGGAAGGGGACCTGGAGGGTGGCGCCCTCGATGAGGAGGCCGGGGTGCCAGTCGAAGGTGGGGCGCTGTTCGTAGAAGACGGTGTCGAGGGCGGTGAGGGGGTGCGCGAGGGCGGCGAGGGAGAGGTTGCTGGGGCCGATGCCGATGCCGACGAGGTCGCGGGGTGTCTCGGGGTGGGCCGATGCCGATGCCGACGAGGTCGCGGGGTGTCTCGGGGT
>NZ_VDFC01000046.1:570919-571724 GCF_008369065.1 Streptomyces apricus
GCGTCGGCCTCATCGTGCGGTGGGTCCTTCCGGGAGTGCGAGTTCCACGAGGTGCAGGAGCGCGGCGAGGTCGCCGGGTCCGGTGTGCGGGTTGAGCAGGGTGGCCTTGAGCCAGAGGCGGCCGTCGGGGCGGGCGCGGCCGAGGACGGCGCGGCCTTCGGTGAGCAGAGTGCGGCGGACGGCGGCGACGGTGTCGTCGGTGGCGCCGGTGGGCCGGAACAGGACGGTGCTGATGGTGGGGCGGTCGTAGAGGTCGAGGCGCGGGTGGCGGTCGACGAGGTCGGCGAGGTCGGTGGCGCGGGCGCAGACCTGGTCGACGAGTGCGCCGAGGCCCCGGCGGCCGAGGGTCCTGAGGGTGACGGCGATCTTGAGGATGTCGGGGCGGCGGCTGGTGCGCAGGGAGCGGCCGAGGAGGTCGGGGAGGCCGGCTTCGGTGTCGTCCTCGGCGTTGAGGTAGTCGGCGTGGTGGGCGAGTGCGGTGAGGTCGTCGCGGTCGCGTACGGCGAGGAGTCCGGCGGCGACGGGCTGCCAGCCGAGTTTGTGCAGGTCGAGGGTGACGGTGTGGGCGCGGTCGAGGCCGTCGAGACGGGGGCGGTGGCGGTCGCTGAGGAGGAGGCCTCCGCCGTAGGCGGCGTCGATGTGCAGGCGGGCGCCGTGGGCTTCGCAGAGGCCGGCGATCTCGGGGAGCGGGTCGATGAGGCCGGCGTCGGTGGTGCCGGCGGTGGCCGCGACGAGGAGGGTGCCGGGCGGGCCGGCGAGTGCGGTGAGGGCCTGGTCGAGGGCGGCGACGTCCATGGTGCCGGCG
>NZ_VDFC01000046.1:571824-574544 GCF_008369065.1 Streptomyces apricus
CTGCCGGCCCCGGCCCCGTACGCCGGAGCCCCGCTCCCCTTCGTGCGGGGGCGGGGCTCAAGGCTGCGGCGTTGTCGGGCTAAGGCGTGCGGACGCGCAAGGCGCGTGACAGGTCGTCCAGCTGGTCGACCAGCTTGCGGCGCAGGGCCGGCGTCAGCCCGGACCCGGACCCGGTTCCGGCGAGGCACCGCTCGCCCAGCGACAGGGTCTCCGGAGCGATGGCGTACGCGGGGAACGCCCACCGCCCGGCCGCCTCGGCGATCGCAGGCCCCCGGCGAGCGGCGAGCACGACCGCGTCCTCGAAGTACCGCGGCACGTACTCGCGTACCAGATCGGCCTGTTCGGGCTGCCAGAACCCGCGGGCGGTGGCGGTGAAGAGGTAGTTGGACAGGTCGTCGCCGGCGAACATGGCCTCCCAGGCGGCCCGCTTGGCGGCCGGGTCGGGCAGCGCGGCGCGGCAGCGGGCGGCGCCCTCCTGGCCGGTGGCGCTGGGGTCCTGAACGAGTTCGGCCTCGATGACGGCGTCGTCGACGGCGCCGAGGACGGCGAGCCGGCCCAGAATGCGCCAGCGCAGCTCGGGGTCGAGCTCCGGTCCGCCGGGGACGGTGCCCTCGGAGATCCACGCGCTGATGGTGTCGGGCCGGGCGGCGACGTCGATGAAGTGGCGTACGGCGACGAGGCGCAGTCCGGGGTGGTCGCCGTCCTCGGTGCGCCGGATCAGGTCGCGGCACAGGGAGCTGAGGGTGGCGAGGGCGTCGGGCCGCTCGTGCGCGGGCAGGTAGCGGTCGGCGACCTGCGTGGCGGCGAAGGTGAGGACGCCCTGGACGACGGCGAGGTCGGTCTCCTCGGGCAGGTGGGCCCTGGCTGTCTCCAGGTAGGCGGTGGGGGCGAGGTCCCCGTCGCGGACCATGTCGCGCAGGGTGTTCCACAGGACGGCGCGGGTGAGCGCGTCGGGGACGCCGGAGATGCCGCGCAGGGCGATCTCCTCGGACAGGTCGTCGAGGCGGACCTTGGCGTAGGTGAGGTCGAGGTCGTTGGGGACGACGAGGGCGGGCCGGGTGCCGTGGCGGGGCTCGGCGGGCACGGACGGGTCCTGCGGGAGGTCGGTCTCGTACCGTTCGCGCAGGGCGAGCGTGCGGCCGTCGTTGAGGTCGCGGTCGTAGACGCCGACGGTGACGCGGTGGGGGCGGCTGCCGTCGCGGTCGACGGCGAGGGTCCACTGTCCGGGTTCGGTGGTGACGGCCGCGGTGAGGGTGTCGACGCCGGTGGTGCGCAGCCAGGCGTCGGCCCAGGCGTGGACGTCGCGTTCGGTGCCGGCGGCGAGGGACTCGATGAAGTCGGCGAGGGTGGCGTTGCCGAACCTGTGGCGGGCGAAGTGGGTGTTGATGCCGATGAGGAAGTCCTTCTCGCCGAGCCAGGCGACGAGTTGGCGCAGGGCGGAGGCGCCCTTGRCGTAGGAGATGCCGTCGAAGTTGAGGAGGGCGGAGGCGGTGTCGGGGACGGCCTCGGGGGGTGGGTGGAGGGGCGCTGGTCGGCGTCGTAGCCCCAGGCCTTGCGGACGATGCCGAAGTCGGTCCAGGTGTCGGTGAAGCGGGTCGCCTCGGTGAGGGTCTGGTAGCCCATGTACTCGGCGAAGGACTCGTTCAGCCAGATGTCGTCCCACCAGCGCAGGGTGACGAGGTCGCCGAACCACATGTGGGCCATCTCGTGGGCGATGACCATGGCGCGGGTCTGGCGTTCGGTGTCGGTGACGGCGGAGCGGTAGACGAAGTCGTCGCGGAAGGTGACGAGTCCGGGGTTCTCCATGGCGCCGGCGTTGAACTCGGGGACGAACGCCTGGTCGTAGGAGTCGAAGGGGTAGGGCTCCTCGAACTTCTCGTGGTAGCGGTCGAAGCAGGCGCGGGTGACGTCGAGGATCTCGTCGGCGTCGGCGTCGAGGTAGGGGGCGAGGGAGCGGCGGCAGTGGATGCCGAAGGGCAGGCCGCGGTGTTCGGTGCGCACGGAGTGCCAGGGTCCGGCGGCGACGGCGACGAGGTAGGTGGAAATGGGCGGGGTGGGTGCGGCCTGCCAGTGGCCGTCGCCGTCGTGGGTGGTGACGGTGTTGGTGAGGACGGTCCAGTCGTCGGGGGCCGTGACGGTGAGTTCGAAGACCGACTTGAGGTCGGGCTGGTCGAAGGCGGCGAAGACGCGCTGGACGTCGTCCATGAACATCTGGGTGTAGAGGTAGGTCTCGCCGTCGGCGGGGTCGGTGAAGCGGTGCATGCCCTCGCCGGTGCGGGAGTAGTGCATGGCGGCGTCGACGCGCAGTTCGTGCTCGCCCGCGGTGAGGCCGGTGAGGGGCAGCCGGTTCTCGTGGAGGGTGGCCGGGTCCAGGGGGTGTCCGTCGAGGGTGGCGGAGCGCAGTTCGGCGGGCTTGAGCTCGACGAAGGTGTCCTGGCCGACGAGGTCCTCACGTACCGCGAAGGTGATGGTGGTGAGGGAGTCGAAGGTGTCGTCGCCGCGCGTCAGGTCGAGGGCGATCCGGTAGCGGTGGACGTCGAGGAGTGTGGCACGGGTCTGCGCTTCGTCGCGCGTCAGTACGGACATGGATGCCATGCTGCCTGATGGGCGGGGTCCGGCACAGGGCGGCCCGTTCCACCGGCTGTGCGCCCCCCCCCAGTCCCGTACGCGCCCGTGCGCGGGTGCGGGCAGGGATGTGGGGGGGGCGCACAGCCGGTGGA
>NZ_VDFC01000046.1:574644-579224 GCF_008369065.1 Streptomyces apricus
CCTCCCCGCCCCACCCGACCGGACGGCTAAAGCCCCGCCGCAGCGCGGCTTATCGCACCGGCGAACGTCGACACCTCGGTGTACACCCCGGGCGTCAGGGGCCGCGCACACCCGTCACCCCAGCTGACGATCCCCACCTGGAGCCACTTGCCGGCGTCGTCCTTGCGGAACATGGGCCCGCCGGAGTCCCCCTGGCAGGTGTCCACCCCGCCCCGCGGAACGCCCGCGCAGATCTCCTGCCCGGCGATCAGCCGGGCACCGTAGTGCCGCTTGCACTGCCGGTCGGCGACGAAGGGCACCTTGGCCTTCAGCAGCTTCGTGGAACCGGTGTTCGCGTTCTCCGCGGTGTCGCCCCACCCGGCGACGGTGAACGTCCCCCTGTTGTAGCGGGTGGTCGTGGCGATCTTCAGCGTCGGCAGCTCGATGGGCCGGGCGAGCTTGATCAGAGCCCAGTCCTTGCCGTTGCCGTCGTAGCCCGGCGCCTGGACGACCTTGGTGGACCTCACCTTGATCGCACCGGCGGAGCCGAGGTCGGCGACCCCGGCGGTGGCGGTGATCCGGGTCGTGTTGCCGGACCCGTCCACGCAGTGCGCGGCGGTCAGGACGACGTCCTTCTTGTAGAGCGAGCCGCCGCAGCCCATGGACAGGCTGACCATGAAGGGGAACTCGCCCTGCGCGGCGGGTGCGCCGCCGACCACCGGGGCGGGCGCGGCGTGCGCGGCGACGGGCTGGAGGCTGGCGGTCGCGAGGGCGACGGCACCGATGGCCGCGGCCCGCCGGAAGGCGGGTCTCCGGAGCAGACCGAGCGTGCTGTGGGTCAACAGGTTCCCTTTCATGAGGAATTGCGCGGGAATGCCGAGTGCGCACGACGGCGCACAGAGAGTGCACAGAAGTATGAAGATCGTGCGACCTGTGGGGCAAGGGCGGATGTCACGCACCCGGCGTGGAACCCGGCCGCCGGGAATCCGCTCGCGCCCCCTTCTCGCACCCCCTTAAGGTGGGAGGAGGTTCGGGGCCTCTCAGGGGGTACGGGCGTGACGAACGGCGGTCCGGTCCAGCACGGCTACCCCCACCTGGAGACGGTGCGGGCGGCGGTCACCGCGCTGTACAAGCGGCTCTCGTACGACACCATCCACGCGTTCGACACCAGCGTGCCCCCGGCCGACGTGGCGTTCGGCGACACGGACGACCTGTACCTGGGGACCCAGCGGGTGGCCCGCGAGCTGGTGCGGCACTTCCGGCTGCCGGACGCCCGCATGATCGTGGGCTTCCGGGAGATGGAGTTCGCGGCGAACGTCGAGCTCGCCGCGGGCCCGGAGTACTTCATCGAGCTGAACGACCGCTTCCGTACCCACCGCCGTGACATCGGGGCCGCGCTGGCCCACGAGGTGATGCACGTCTACCTGCACCGCCTCGGCCTGTCCTTCCCCGGCACCCGGGACAACGAGATCCTCACGGACACGGCGACGACGTACCTCGGTGCGGGCTGGCTGCTGCTCGACGCGTACCGGGAGGACGCCTCGTCCTCGCAGAAGCTCGGCTACCTGACGCCGGAGGAGTTCGGGTACGTGCTGGCCAAGCGGTCGCTGGCGTTCGGGGAGGACCCGGCCACCTGGTTCACCAGCGCGCAGGCGTACACCGCGTACACCAAGGGCCTGGCGCGGGCGCGGGAGGACGGGCGGCAGCCGCCGCTGACGGCGGCCGGGTGGGCGGGGCGCCGCCGGTACGCGAAGGACCGCCGCCATGCGCAGGAGCACGCGCGCGTGGTGCCGCGCACGGCCGCCGACGGCAGCGCGTACGCGTTCACGCCGGACGGGCGGGGGCCGTTGCGGGTCTCGTTCCCCTGCCCGACCTGCCATCAGCGGATCCGGGTACCGGTGCGCGGGCGGGTCCGGGCCCGCTGCGCCCTGTGCCGGACGGTCCTGGAGTGCGACACGTAGGGGCCGTCCTCGTTCATGGGCGGGGGGGGCCGGCCACGGCGCACCCGCGGTCGCCCACGCCCCGTCCTGCGGCTCCTCATGCCCCGTGCACCGCAGTCGGGGGCGGTGCCTGCGCGAGGAGCCGCAGGACGGCGCCGCCCACTTCGGCGGGKGCCCAGCGGGACCCCTTGTCGGCCGTGGGTCCCGGCCGCCAGCCGTCCATGACCGCGATGCGGCCGCCCTCCGTCTCGAAGACCCGGCCGGTGACTCCCTCGCTCGCGGCGGAGCCGAGCCAGACGACGAGGGGGGACACGTTCTCGGGGGCCATGGCGTCGAAGCCGTCGTCCGGTGCCGCCATGGCCCGGGCGAAGGCGGTCTCGGTCATCCGGGTCCGGGCGGCCGGCGCGATGGCGTTGACCTGCACCCCGTAGCGGGCCGTCTCGGCGGCGGCGACCAGGGTCAGCCCGATGATCCCGGCCTTGGCCGCGCTGTAGTTGCCCTGCCCGACGGACCCCGAGAGCCCGGCCCCGGAGCTGGTGTTGACGATCCGGGCCCGCGGGACGCGCCCTGCCTTCGCCTCGGCCCGCCAGTGCGCGACGGCGTGCTTCAGGGGCAGGAAGTGGCCCTTGAGGTGGACGCGCACGACGGCGTCCCAGTCGTCCTCGTCGAGGTTGACGAGCATGCGGTCGCGCAGGAACCCGGCGTTGTTGACGAGGGTGTCGAGCCGTCCGTACGCGTCGAGCGCGGTGCGGACGAGGGAGGAGGCGCCCTCGGTGGTCGCGACGTCCCCGGCGTGGGCGACGGCCTCGCCGCCCGCCGTCCGGATCTCCTCGGCGACCTCCTCGGCGATCTGCCGGGCCGGGCCGCCGGCGGCGCCGGGCGATCCGTCGAGCCCGACGCCCAGGTCGTTGACGACGACCCGTGCCCCCTCCGCCGCGAAGGCGAGCGCGTGGGCCCGTCCCAGTCCGCGTCCCGCTCCCGTGACGACCACCACCCGCCCGTCGCAGATGCCCGTTCCGGAAGGCGTGTCCGCGCCCATGTCACCGCTCCTTGCCGTCGTCGGCGGTCGCCGCGTCCAGGAAGGCGGGCCGCTCGCCGCCGCCGTGGACGAGGAGGCTCGCCCCGGTGATGTACGCGGCGGCCTCCGAGGCGAGGAAGACGGCCGCCCCGCCGATGTCCGCGGGCGCGGCGAGCCGTCCCAGCGGGACGGTGCGGGAGACGGCCCCGATGCCGTCCCGGTCCCCGTAGTGGAGGTGGGACAGCTCGGTGCGGACCATTCCGGCGACCAGCGTGTTGACCCGTACGTCCGGTGCCCACTCCATGGCCATCGAGCGCGCCAGGTTCTCCAGTCCGGCCTTGGCGGCTCCGTAGGCGGCGGTGCCGGGCGAGGGCCGGGTCCCGCTGACGCTGCCGATCATCACGACGCTGCCGCGGGCGCGCCGCAGCCGGTCGTACGCCGCCAGGGAGGCGGTGAGCGGCGTGACGAGATTGAGGTCGATCACGCGCGCGTGCCGTTCGGCGTCCGCCCCGGTGAGCAGCCGGTACGGGGCGCCGCCCGCGTTGTTGACCAGGACGTCGAGCCGGGGCAGCCGTCCGAAGAACGCGCGGACGGCCGGTGGATCGCGCAGGTCGAGGGGGTGGAACGCGCATCCGTCGAGCGGCGCCGGAGGGGGGCGGCGGGCGCAGACCACGACCTCGTCGCCCGCTTCGGCGAACGCCCGGGCGATTCCGGCGCCGACGCCCCTGGTGCCGCCGGTGACCACGACGAGCCGCTTGTCCACAGGGCCTCCCGTCCGTTGTCCACAGGGCTTCCCGCCCCTCGGCATCCGCTGTTACCTTCGAACCGGATCGCACCTAACAAACGTTTGGTGGATGGATGAGGGAAAGGTAGCTGATGCGCCGATGGGTGTCTCCACCTCGTCCCCGGAAAAAGGGATTTCCGTCGTCACGGTCGACTTCCCCCCGGTGAACGCGCTGCCGGTGCACGGCTGGTTCGAGCTGGCGGACAGCGTGCGCGCGGCGGGGCGCGACGCCGGGATCCGCTGTGTGGTGCTGGCCGCCGAGGGCCGGGGGTTCAACGCGGGCGTGGACGTCAAGGAGATCCAGGCGAAGGGCGCCAGCGCCCTGCTCGGCGCCAACCGCGGCTGCGCCGAGGCCTTCGCCGCCGTCTACGAGTGCGAGGTGCCGGTGGTGGCGGAGGTGCACGGCTTCTGCCTGGGCGGCGGCATAGGCCTGGTGGGCAACGCGGACGCGATCGTGGCGAGCGAGGACGCCGCCTTCGGGCTGCCCGAGCTGGACCGGGGCGCGCTGGGCGCGGCCACGCACCTGTCCCGGCTGGTGCCCCAGCACCTGATGCGCGCCCTGTACTACACCTCGCGCACGGCGACCGCGGCCGAGCTGCACCGGCACGGCTCGGTGTGGCGGGTCGTGGCGCGCGAGCGGCTGCGCTCCGCCGCGCTGGAGCTGGCCCGTGAGATCGCGGGCAAGGACGGCCGGCTGCTCCGGCTCGCGAAGGCGGCGATCAACGGCATCGACCCCGTCGACGTGCGCCGCAGCTACCGCTTCGAGCAGGGGTTCACGTTCGAGGCGGGCCTGGACGGCACGGGTGACCGCGTCCGCGGCACCTTCGGAAGGGGCGGTGGACGCCCACAGGGGGGAGGG
>NZ_VDFC01000046.1:579324-586881 GCF_008369065.1 Streptomyces apricus
AGGGAGGAGGGAGGGCGGATGGGTGACAAGACGATGACCGCCGACGAGGCCGTCGCGCGGCTGGAGAGCGGGATGACCCTCGGCATCGGGGGCTGGGGCTCGCGCCGCAAGCCGATGGCCCTCGTCCGGGCGCTGCTGCGCTCGCCGGTCACCGATCTGACGGTCGTCTCGTACGGCGGCCCGGACGTCGGCATGCTGGCGGCGGCCGGGCGCATCCGGAGACTGGTCGCCCCCTTCGCGACGCTCGACTCCATCCCGCTGGAGCCGCACTTCCGGGCGGCCCGGGAGAGCGGCTCCCTCGACCTGACGGAGATCGACGAGGCGATGTTCATGTGGGGGCTGCGAGCGGCCGCCCACCGTCTGCCCTTCCTGCCGGTGCGGGCCGGCCTCGGCTCCGACGTGATGCGGGTCAACCCCGGCCTGCGCACGGTCACCTCGCCGTACGCGGACGGGTCGACCGGGGCGTACGAGACCTTCGTCGCGATGCCCGCCCTGCGGCTGGACGCGGCGCTGGTGCACGTGAACCGCGCCGACCGCGCGGGCAACGGCCAGTACCTGGGCCCCGACCCGTACTTCGACGACCTGTTCTGCGAGGCGGCCGGCACGGCGTACCTGTCGTGCGAGCGGCTCGTCGACACGGCGGAGCTGACGAAGGCGGCTCCGCCGCAGACGCTGCTGGTCAAGCGGCTCCATGTGAGCGGGGTGGTGGAGGCGCCGGGCGGTGCGCACTTCACGTCGTGCGCGCCCGACCACGAGCGGGACGAGGCCTTCCAGCGGCTCTACGCGTCGCTGCCCTGGGCCGAGTTCGCCGAGCGGTTCCTCACGGGCGACGAACAGGCCTACCGGACCGCGGTGCGGACCTGGCACGAGGAGACGCGGGACCGGCGAGGGGAGGACCGGCCATGAGCGACACGGTGCCACCCGCGTCGTCCGCGCAGCCGACGTCATCCGCGCAGCCCACGCCGCCCACGTCACCCGCGCGGTCCGCGTCGTCCGCGCCGCCCGCGTCATCCGCGTCGTCCGCGGCTTCGGGCGGGGCCCGGGCGGCCGTCACCCGTGCCGAGTACTGCGTGATCGCCTGTGCCGAGGCGTGGCGGGGCGACGGCGAGGTGCTGGCCAGCCCGATGGGCCTGGTCCCGTCCCTCGGGGCCCGCCTCGCGCGCGCCACCTTCGCGCCCGATCTGCTGCTGACCGACGGGGAGGCGATGCTGATCGGCGCCGACGGCTCACCGGAGGGCTGGCTGCCCTACCGGCAGCATCTGGCGCTGGTGACGGGCGGGCGTCGGCACGTGATGATGGGCGCGAGCCAGCTCGACCGCTTCGGCAACCAGAACATCTCGTGCGTGGGCGACTGGCGGCGACCGGCGCGGCAGTTGCTCGGCGTGCGCGGCGGGCCCGTCAACACCCTGAACAACCCGGTCAGTTACTGGATACCGAGACATTCGGCGCGGGTCTTCGTCGAGAAGGTCGACCTGATCGGCGGGGTGGGGTACGACAGCGCCGCCGCGGCCGGTCCCACGGCGACCCGTTTCCACCGCCTCCCGCGGGTGGTCTCCAACCTCGGGGTGTTCGACTTCGCGACCCCGGACCACTCGATGCGGCTCGCCTCGCTGCATCCGGGGGTGACGGTGGAGGAGGTCGTCGCGGCCACGGGCTTCGAGCTGGTCCTGCCGGACGAGGTGCCGTACACCCGTGAGCCGTCCCCGGCGGAGCTGGATCTGATCCGCGGGGCCCTCGACCCGCGCGGCCTGCGCGACCGCGAGGTCGGCGACTGAAGGGGGAGCCGATGGAGACCGCGCTGACCAGGCTCACCGGTGTCCGGTACCCGATCGTGCAGACCGGGATGGGCTGGGTGGCGGGCCCGCGCCTGGTCTGCGCGGCGGCGGACGCGGGCGCGCTGGGCATCCTCGCCTCCGCAACGATGACACCGGACGAGCTGCGGGCGGCGGTCCGCGAGGTGAGGTCGCGTACGCGGGCGCCGTTCGGGGTGAACCTGCGCGCGGACGCGGGGGACGCCCGCGACCGGGTGCGGATCATCGTGGAGGAGGGGGTGCGGGTCGCCTCCTTCGCGCTGGCGCCCTCCCGCGAGCTGATCGCCGAGCTGAAGGACGCGGGCGTGGTGGTCGTCCCCTCGGTCGGGGCCCGCCGGCATGCCGAGAAGGTCGCGGACTGGGGCGCGGACGCGGTGATCGTGCAGGGCGGCGAGGGCGGCGGCCACACCGGCGAGGTGGCGACGACCGTGCTCCTCCCCCAGGTCGTGGACGCCGTCGGCATCCCGGTCGTCGCGGCGGGCGGCTTCTTCGACGGCCGGGGCCTGGTCGCGGCGCTGGCCTACGGCGCGGCGGGCATCGCCATGGGCACCCGCTTCCTGCTGACCTCGGACTCGACGGTGCCGCAGGCGGTGAAGGCCCGCTACCTCGCGGCCACGGTGCGGGACGTCACGGTGACGACGGCCGTGGACGGCCTGCCGCACCGCATGCTCCGTACGGAGCTGGTCGCGTCCATGGAGGGGGCGGGCCGGACGAGGGCGCTGGCCAGGGCCGTGCGCCGGGCGGCCGGTTTCCGGCGGCTCTCGGGCCTGACCTGGGCGCAGATGATCCGCGACGGCATGGCGCTGCGGCACGGCAGGGACCTGACCTGGAGCCAGACCCTGCTGGCCGCCAACACCCCGATGCTGCTGCGCGCCGCGATGGTCGAGGGCCGGGCGGACCTGGGGGTGATGGCCTCGGGCCAGGTGGCGGGGGTGATCGAGGACCTGCCGTCCTGCGCGGAGCTGGTGGAGGGGGTGATGAGGGAGGCGGACGAAACGCTGCGCACCCTGCTCGGTCCCGGCCCGCTGTGAGCGCCCCTGAAGGGGCGCGGGGAACTGCGCGACAAGCCCCCACCGGGCCGCGCCCGGCACGCCACCCGAAGCCGCTCGAAGCCGCTCGACGACGAGCGTCCCGGCCTGTGGCGTTTCTTTCGGTCCGGTCCGGACCGGACCGGACCGGACCGGACCGAAAGAAACGCCCTAGAGCCGCTCGATGACGGTCACGTTCGCCTGCCCGCCGCCCTCGCACATCGTCTGCAGCCCGAACCGCCCCCCGGTCCGCTCCAGTTCGTGCAGCAGCGTCGTCATCAGGCGGACGCCCGTGGCGCCCAGGGGGTGCCCCAGTGCGATCGCGCCCCCGTTGACGTTGACCCGCTCGGGGTCGGCCCCGGTCTCCTTCAGCCAGGCCAGCACGACGGGCGCGAACGCCTCGTTGATCTCGACTAGGTCGATCTCCCCGATCGACATGCCGGCCTTCTTCAGGGCGTGCGCGGTGGCCGGGATCGGCGCCGACAGCATCCGTATCGGGTCCTCCCCGCGCACGGACAGGTGGTGGATCCGCGCCCGGGGCGTCAGCCCGTGCTCATGAACGGCCCGCTCCGAGGCGAGCAGCAGGGCGGCGGCCCCGTCGGAGACCTGGGAGGAGCTCGCGGCGGTGACGGTGCCGCCCTCGACGACCGGTGGCAGGGCGGCCATCTTCTCCAGGGAGGTGTCCCGGCGCGGCCCTTCGTCGGCCGTGACGTCGCCGAGCGGCACGACCTCCCGCGCGAAGCGCCCCTCGTCGATCGCGCGGACCGCCCGCCGGTGGGACAGCAGGGCGAACTCCTCCTGGTCCCGCCGCCCGATCCCCCACTTCGCGGCGATCAGCTCGGCGCCGTGGAACTGGCTCACCGGGCGGTCGCCGTACCGGGCCCGCCACCCCGTGCTGCCCGCGAACGGCCCCTCGGTGAGCCCGAGCGGTACGGCGGCCTGCCGGGAGGCGAAGGCGATGGGGACCTGGGTCATGTTCTGGACGCCGCCCGCGACCACCAGGTCCTGGGTGCCGGAGAGCACGGCCTGCGCGGCGAAGTGCACGGCCTGCTGCGAGGAGCCGCACTGCCGGTCGACCGTCACCCCCGGCACCTCCTCGGGGAGCCCGGCCGCCAGCCAGGAGGTCCGTGCGATGTCGCCGGCCTGCGGGCCCACGGCGTCCAGGCAGCCGAAGACGACGTCCTCGACGGCGGACGGGTCGACTCCGGAGCGCGCGACCAGGGCCGTCAGCACATGCGCGCCCAGGTCGGCCGGATGGACCCCGCCCAGCCCTCCTCCGCGCCGCCCCACGGGGGTGCGGACCGCTTCGACGATATAGGCCTCGGCCATGACGACTCCTTCGGATCCGCTGCGGTCACCTGCGGTCACCTGCGTACGGCGATCCCGTCCAGCACCATCGACAGGTACTGCCGGGCGATCTCGTCCGGGCTGTGCTGTCCGCCGGGCCGGTACCAGGACGCGGCGACCCACACGGTGTCGCGCACGAACCGGTAGGTGAGCCGGATGTCGAGGTCGTCCCGGAAGACCTCGCCGGCCACGCCCCGCTCCAGCGTGGACAGCCACGCCTTCTCGAACTTGCGCTGCGACTCGGCGAGGAACGCGAAGCGCTCCTGCGCGACGAGCTGCCTGGACTCCTTCTGGTAGATCGCGACGGCCGCGCGGTGCCGGTCGATCTCCCGGAACGACTCGGTGACCAGCGCCTCCAGCGTCTCGCGCGGGCCCAGTTCGGCGTCCAGGACGGTGTCGTAGCCGTCCCAGAGCTCGTCCAGGAAGGTCCGCAGGATCTCCTCCAGCATCGATTCCTTGGAGTCGAAGTGGTAGTAGAGGCTGCCGGCGAGCATGCCGGCGTGGTCCGCGATCTTGCGCACGGTGGTGGCGTTGTAGCCCTGCTCGGCGAAGACCTCGGCGGCGGTGCCGAGGATCTCCCGCCGCCGCACGGGCGAGGCGTTCACCTGGGACTTCTTCTTGGTAGACACGGCTCCATTCTCCCGCCGGTACGAGCGAGCCCGGTGCCGCCCGACACCGGGCCCCGCCAGGGGCGCGGGGAACTGCGCGACCAGCCCCCACACACCCGCAGACGCCCACCGCCCCCGCCGAATCCGCCGAACCCAGCGGAGCGCTCACGCATGTTGGCTGCTCACCGAGACCACCTCGCCCGTCAGGTAGGAGGAGTAGCCCGACGCCAGGAACACGATCGCGTTGGCCACCTCCCACGGCTCGGCGTACCGCCCGAACGCCTCACGGGCCGTCAGCTCCGCCAGCAGTTCAGGAGTGGTCACCTTCACCAGGTGCGGATGCAGGGCCAGGCTGGGCGCCACGGCGTTGACCCGTACGCCGAACGCGGCCGCCTCCAGCGCCGCGCACCGGGTCAGCGCCATCACGCCCGCCTTCGCCGCCGCGTAGTGCGCCTGGCCGGCCTGGGCGCGCCAGCCGACGACCGAGGCGTTGTTGACGATCACCCCGCCGCGACCGTCCTCCCGGTAGGCCCGCAGGGCCGCCCGCGTGCAGCGGAACGTGCCGTTCAGCGTCACGTCGAGCACCCGCGACCACTGCTCGTCGCTCATGTCGACGAGGTCCGCGGTGCCGCCGAGTCCCGCGTTGTTGACCACGATGTCGAGCCGCCCGTGCAGCCGCCGGGCCGCGTCGAACAGCGCCTGCACCTGGGCCTCGTCGGTGACGTCGCAGGCGTGGGCCGCGACGCCCTCGAACTCCAGGGCCAGCCGCGCCCCGTGCTCCTTCAGGCGCCGCTCGTGCGCGTCGCTGATCAGTACGCGCGCGCCCTCCTCCAGGAAGCGGCGGGCCGTCGCGCCGCCGATACCGGTGCCCGCGGCGGCCGTGACGACGGCGGTGCGCCCCTCCAGCAGTCCGTGCCCGGGCACGTACTCCGGGCCCTCGACGTCCGTCATGGGCCCAAGCTAACCTACCAAACACTTGTTAGGGAAGGTTGTCCCGGAAAAGGGAACGGGAACGAGAACGGGAACAGGAAGCAGGGACGGTGACCGTGGACCTCACGCACTCCCCGGCCGACGAGGCGTTCCGCGCCGAGGCCCGGGCCTGGCTCGACGCGCACGTGCCGGACCGGCCGCTGCCCTCCCTGGAGACCCGCGAGGGCTTCGCGGCCCACCGCGCCTGGGAGGCCGAACTGGCGGCGGACCGCTGGTCGGTGGTGTCCTGGCCGGCCGCGTACGGCGGTCGGGACTGCGGGCTCGTCCGGTGGCTGGTCTTCGAGGAGGAGTACTGGGCGGCGGGCGCCCCGGGCCGGATCGGCCAGAACGGCGTCAGCCTGCTCGCACCGACCCTCTTCGACCACGGCACCGAGGAGCAGCGCGCGCGGATCCTGCCCCCGATGGCCCGCGGCGAGGTCGTCTGGGCGCAGGCCTGGTCCGAGCCGGAGGCGGGGTCCGACCTCGCCTCGCTCCGGTCCAGGGCGGTGCGTACGGACGGCGGCTGGCTGCTGAGCGGGCAGAAGACGTGGTCGTCGCGGGCCGCGTTCGCGGACCGCGCGTTCGGCCTGTTCCGCAGCGAGCCGGACCTGCCCAGACCCCACCAGGGCCTCACCTACCTGATGTTCGGCCTGCGGGCACCGGGCGTGACCGTCCGCCCGATCGGCCGGCTGGACGGGAAACCGGCCTTCGCCGAGATCTTCCTGGACGAGGTGTTCGTGCCGGACGAGGACGTGATCGGCGAGCCGGGCGGGGGCTGGCGGGTGGCGATGTCGACGGCGGGCAACGAACGCGGCCTCACCCTCCGCTCCCCCGGCCGCTTCCTGGCGGCGGCGGACCGGCTGGCCGCGCTCTGGCACGAGCGCGGACGGGACCCGTACCTCCGGGACCGGGTGGCCGACGCGGTGATCGGCGCCCGCGCGTACCGGTTGTTCACGTACGCGGCGGCGTCCCGCTTCCTCGACGGGCAGGCCCTCGGCCCGGAGTCCAGCCTGAACAAGGTCTTCTGGTCCGAGTACGACATAGCGCTGCACGAGACGGCACTCGACCTGCTGGGCCCGGAAGGGGAGTCGCCGGACGGGGAGGCCGCGGACGGCGGCTGGGCCGAGGGGTACCTCTTCTCGCTGGCGGGCCCCATCTACGCGGGCACGAACGAGATCCAGCGCGACATCATCGCCGAACGGCTGCTCGGCCTGCCGAGGGGGCGCCGCTGATGCGCTTCCTGCCGGACGACGAGCAGACCGCCTTCGCGCGTTCCCTGGACGCCCTGCTGACGGCGGCGGACACGCCCGCGGTCGTACGTTCCTGGGCCGCCGGGGACCCGGCGGCCGGGCGGGCGCTGTGGTCGCGGATCGCCGACGCGGGGGTGTTCGCGCTGGCGGTGCCCGAGGCGTACGAAGGGTTCGGGCCGCGGCCCGTGGAACTCGCCGTCGCCTTCGTGGAGTTGGGCAGGCACGCGGTACCGGGACCGCTGGCGGAGACGGTGGCGGCGGCAGCGCTGCTCACCGGGGCCGGGGCCAAGTCCGGGTCTGGGTCCGCGTCGGGATCCGGTGAGCGATTCCTGCCGGGGCTGGCCGCCGGGAGGACGATCGCGACGGTGGCCCTGCCGGGCGCGGGACCGTACGTCCTGGACGCCGACGCGTCGGACATGGAACTGACGGTGACCGACACAGGAGCAGGAACAAGGGCAGGAGCAGGAACCGGCACAGGAGCCGACACCAGCACCCCCACCGTCCCCGCGGGCGGGGAACTCCGGATGACACACGCCCCCGCGGC
>NZ_VDFC01000046.1:586981-633987 GCF_008369065.1 Streptomyces apricus
GCACCCCCGCCTCCCGCAGCGCGGGCAACGCGGCCACGGCCCGCAGCTCGTCCTCCCCCAGCAACGACACGATCGGCAGCAGCGACTCCCACAGGTCCTGCTCGGCGGTGGCCCGGATCAGCGAGTCGAGCCGCGCCTCGGGCTGCGCCGCGGTCAGCGAGGCGATCCGCGCCCGCTGGTCCCCCGCCATGCCGGCGACGGCCAGCGCCTGCGGCCACAGGGCGTGGTCGGCGGCGGCCGCGATGACCGCGGAGAGCCGCTCGTCGTCCAGCAGGGCGACGATGTGCCCGAGCCGCTCGGGGTGGTCGATGACGAACCCCGTACGCAGCAGAGTCGTTTCCTCCAGCCGCGGCAGGATGCTGCGCAGGGCCGAGTCCCGCAGGTGCCCGACGAACCGCCCCATCGTGAGGTGGTCGCCGCGCTCGGCGAGGACGAGGGCGATGCGCACGACGAGGTCGTCGTCCAGCAGGCCCATGATCCCGGCGATCCGGCGCGGGTCGACGTGGTGGCAGCAGCGGGCCGTGAACGCGGCCGGGAGCCGGTCGATGATCTCGGCCGCGCGGCCCGGTTCGAGGCGCCCGGCGAGCGCGGCGGCCAGCCGTGGCCCCAGGGCCTTCTGCGAGATGCCCGCGGCGACCCCGGCGGGCAGCAGCCGCGTCATGCCGGCGACGCGGTCGTACAGCCCGCGGTCGTCGTCGAAGAGCGCGGCGACGGCCCGCTCGCGGAAGAGGCGCACGTCGTCGGCGGGCAGCTCTTCGAGGAAGGCCAGCCGCCCCGGCTCGACGTCCAGCAGCCGGGCGAGCTTCAACGCCTCGGCCCTGCGCCGCAGAACATCACCGTACGCACTGTCACCGTGCGAGCCGTCACCCTGCGAGGCGCCCTCGTGCGGGCCGCCGCCATCCGGGCCGTCACCCTGCGGGACGCCGTCACACGAAGCGCCCTCGTGCAGGACGCCCTCCTGCGGACCGCCGCCGTCCGGGCCGTCACCCTGCGGGACGCCCTGGTGCGAGGCGCCGTCGTGTGAGGCGCCCTCGTGCGGGCCACCGCCGTCCGGGCCGTCACCCTGCGGCACGCCGTGGTGCGAGGCGCCCTCGTGCGGGCCGTCACCCTGCAGGCCACCGCCGTGCGAGGCGCCGTCACGCGAAGCGCCCCCGTCCGAGATCTCCATGCCCGCTACCCCTGCGGAAACAGCATCCGGCGGACGGGTTCCCTGGTCAGGGCCGGTACGAGGGTGAGGGCGTCCTCGACGGCCTCGTCCAGGCCGGACGCCCGCCGCTCCCGGGCCCGGCGCAGCGACCCGGCCAGCAGCAGGGCCTGCGGCCCGTCCAGCGCGGCGAAGCCGTCCGGCAGCGGACCACCCAATTCCGCTCGCAACAGCGCCAGTTCCTCCGCGCTCACAGGCCCTCCCCGGCGCTCACAGACAGTCCACCCGATGCGGCACGGCACCCTGCGGCGATCGTACTCTTTGCGCATGAAACGCGCTGGCCGTCTCCTGTTCGCCCTCGTCCCCCTCGTCGCGGTGGCGGCCTGCTCCGGCGGATCCGGCGCATCCGGCGGGAAGGGCGACGGCGTGCGGACGGAGGCCCGGTCCAGCGCCGCGGCCGCCTCCGGGGCCGAGGGGCTGGACGCGCCGGACAAGAAGGACCTGGCGCAGCGGATCGTGTCCAGCGCGGAGAACTCCAGCCTCGACTGGCGCGCCCAGTACGACTACGTGGAGGACATCGGCGACGGACGCGGGTACACCGCGGGCATCATCGGCTTCACCACCGGTACGCACGACCTGCTCGTCCTGGTCGAGCGCTACACGAAGTCCCACCCGGACAACGCCCTGGCCCGCTACCTGCCCGCCCTGCGGGAGGTGGACGGCTCCGACTCCCACGACGGTCTGGGGGCCGGCTTCGAGGCGGCCTGGAAGGCGGAGTCGAAGAAGCCGGCGTTCAAGCGCGCACAGGACGCCGAGCGGGACCGGGTGTACTTCGACCCGGCGGTCCGGCTGGCGAAGCGCGACGGCCTGGGCGCGCTGGGCCAGTTCGTCTACTACGACGCCATGGTGATGCACGGGCCCGGCACCGACCCCGGGTTCTACGGCATCCGCAAGCGGGCCATGGCCGAGGCGGACACCCCCGCGGAGGGCGGCAGGGAGAAGGCGTACCTGGACATCTTCCTGGACGTGCGCCGCAGCACGATGAAGGAGGAGGGCCGCGACACCTCCCGCGTGGACACGGCCCAGCGCCGCTTCCTCTACGACGGCAACCTGGACCTGGAGACCCCGCTGGAGTGGGAGGTCTACGGCACCACGTACCGCGTGCCCTAGCGCTCCGGTGCGAGGGGATAGCCGCTCACGCCCGCTATTGACGCAGCGGCACACCTCATCGACGTTGAGCACCTCACCACCAGTGGAGGAACGCCGTCGATAGGGGGAGGCATGACAACCGATACGGCCGCGGGTCCGGGGTTCGGCCCGTACCAGGTCGGCCCGGAGGTGCAGGCGGGTCTGGTACAGCTGGCGGGCAAGGGACCGAAGGCCGTGCAGTACACGGAGGTGGACGGGCAGCCCGTCTTCGAGGGCGACATCATCCTCGACCTCATCGAGTCGAAGCAGGTCAACGCCGCCGAGGCGGTGGCGCTGGAGGAGAACGGGGCCATCATTCCCGGCCAGCAGTTCCGCTGGCCGAACGGAGTGGTCCCGTACGAGATCGACGCGGCGCTGCCCGACCAGGCCCGGGTGACCGGAGCGATCGAGCACTGGCAGCGCAACACCCGTGTCCGCTTCGTGCGGCGCACCGCCGACAACCAGGACCAGTACCCGGACTTCGTCCGCTTCCGCCCGGGTTCCGGCTGCAGTTCGTCCGTGGGCAGGCGGGGTGCCGTCCAGCAGATCACGCTGGGCGCGGGCTGTGAGCTCGGCGCGGCCATCCACGAGATCGGGCACGCGGTCGGGCTGTGGCACGAACAGAGCCGGGAGGACCGGGACAGCTTCGTCACCATCAACTGGCAGAACATCGAGCAGGGGTTCGCGCACAACTTCAACCAGCACATCACCGACGGCGACGACGTCGGCGCGTACGACTACCACTCGATCATGCACTACCCGCGCTGGGCGTTCTCCAGCAACAACCAGGACACCATCGTGCCCCTGCAGAACGTCGAGATCGGGCAGCGGGCGGGGCTGAGCCCCGGGGACTGCCTGGCCGTACGGACGATGTACGCGAACCTGGAGTCGGCGGCGCGCTTCTCGGGTGTCCAGTTCTCCGGGCGGGTCGAGGCCGGGCAGGTGGGGCGGTGGTTCACGCACAGCTGGCCGTCGCACTGGTACGTCGTCTGGACCGTGGTGCCGACCGCGCCCGTGGTGGACGGGGACGCGCAGATCGAGAGCAGCGTCCAGGTGACCCGGCAGTCCGGCGGGCTGCTCAAGTACTTCCTGAACATCCGCAACCTGACGGGCGGACCGGTCGACGTCCAGGCCCGCTACGACGTGCTCGGCTGGGGCGCCAACGCCACCTGACAGGGGAGGTCACGTGCAACCGACAGGAATTCAGGCCGTGTCCGAGATCTGGGCCGACGCGGACGACGCCGGCCCCGCGCCGGACCTGGGCGCCGCGTCCGTCACCCCGGCGGGGCTGGTCGTCACCGGGACGGGCAGCGGTATCGGCGGACCCGCGTTCGCGGGCGCCGGGTACGCGCCGCTGGGCGGGGCGGAGGACGGCGGGTCCGTGGGGAACGTCCCCGCGGCGGAGAGTCTCAAGGACGGCGGGGCCGCGCCCGAGGCCCCGGAAGGGGGAGGATCGTGATTCTGGGTGTGCAGTTCCGTGGTCAGGTGCCGGCGAACACGAGCCGGCGGTGGTTCACGCACAGCTGGCCGGAGGCGTGGCGGGTCGACTGGACGGTCGTGCCGACCTGGCCCCTGGTGGACGGCAACGCGCAGGTCGAGTGGAAGGTGCAGGTCGACCGTCAGGCGTCCAGCCTGGTGAAGTACTTCATCGAGATCCGCAATCTGACGGGCGGGCCGGTCGACATCGAGGCCCGGTACGCGGTGCTCAACTCCTGAGCGACGGCGGGTGACGGTGCACGGCGGGAAGGGGTCGGGATGACGACGGTCAGCGGGCAGGTGCTGGTGACGCCCCGTCTCGGCCCCTTCCGGGACGCGGTGCTGCGGGTGCGGGTGCTGGACGTCACGCAGGCGGACGCGCCCGCGCGCGAACTCGCCGCGGTGGTCGTCGAGCACTTCACGTACGACGGGGAGGGCACGGTGAGCGTGCCCTTCCGGCTGTCGGCCGAGTGGGGCGCGCGCCGGCGCGTCGTCGTCGACGCGCACCTGGACCGCTCCGGGAGCGGCACGGTCGACACGGGCGACGCGCTGACCGTGGAGTCGTCGCCGGTGACCCATCAGGAGACCCCGGTGACCGTCCGCCTGCGCCCCGTTCCGCCGCCCGCCTGATCCCCCGTGATTCCCCGTGATCCCCCGTGATCCCCCGTGGCCGGACGCACCACGGCGCCCACCAGGTCCGGTCGGGGACAAGGGCAGGCGCCGCGCTCAGTTCCGTACGCCGTTGTACGGGACGTCTGTTGGGGTGGAGCGTCGGACCGTCGTGGGGTGTCAGACCATCAGCGAACGGTCCGTGGGCCGCACCGGCGCCGGCAGTTCGCTGGCACCGGTCAGGAAGCGGTCGACCCCGCGGGCGGCCGAGCGGCCCTCCGCGATGGCCCACACGATGAGGGACTGGCCGCGCCCGGCGTCACCGGCGACGAACACGCCGGGGACGTTGGTCGCGTAGTCGGCGTCGCGCGCGATGTTGCCGCGCTCGTCCAGTTCGAGGGCGAACTGGGAGACCAGTCCGTTCGCCTGGTCGGTGCCGGTGAAGCCCATGGCGAGGGTGACCAGCTGGGCGGGGATCTTGCGCTCCGTGCCCGGCTTCTGGGTCAGCTTGCCGTCGACGAACTCGACCTCGACGAGGTGCAGCCACTGGACGTTGCCGTCCTCGTCGCCCTCGAAGTGGGTGGTGGAGACGGAGTAGACCCGCTCGCCGCCCTCCTCGTGCGCGGAGGTCACCTTGTAGAGCATGGGGAACGTCGGCCAGGGCTGGTGCGGGGCCCGGTCCGCGCTCGGCTGGGGCATGATCTCCAGCTGCGTGACGGAGGCGGCGCCCTGGCGGTGGGCGGTGCCCACGCAGTCCGCGCCGGTGTCGCCGCCGCCGATGACGACGACGTGCTTGCCCGCGGCGGTGATGGGGGGCGCCACGAAGTCGCCCTCCTGCACCTTGTTGGCGAGCGGCAGGTACTCCATCGCGAAGTGGATGCCGTTCAGCTCGCGCCCGGGGACCGGCAGGTCGCGGGAGACGGTCGCGCCGGCCGCGATCACCACGGCGTCGTAGCGCTTGCGCAGGTCGGTGGCCTTGAGGTCGCGGCCGATCTCGACGCCCGTGCGGAAGCGGGTGCCCTCCGCGCGCATCTGCTCGATGCGGCGGTTGATGTGCCGCTTCTCCATCTTGAACTCGGGGATGCCGTAGCGCAGCAGGCCGCCGACGCGGTCGGCGCGCTCGTAGACCGCGACCGTGTGGCCCGCCCGGGTCAGCTGCTGGGCGGCGGCCAGGCCCGCGGGGCCCGAGCCGATGACGGCGACCGTCTTGCCGGACAGGCGCTCGGGGATCTGCGGGGCGACGTCCCCGCTGTCCCACGCCTTGTCGATGATCGAGACCTCGACGTTCTTGATGGTCACGGGCGGCTGGTTGATGCCCAGCACGCAGGCCGACTCACAGGGGGCGGGGCACAGCCGGCCGGTGAACTCCGGGAAGTTGTTCGTGGCGTGCAGCCGGTCGGAGGCGGCGGACCAGTCCTCGCGGTAGGCGAAGTCGTTCCACTCGGGGATGAGGTTCCCCAGCGGACAGCCGTTGTGACAGAACGGGATGCCGCAGTCCATGCAGCGCGAGGCCTGCGTGGGGATGATCGGCAGGAGGGAGCCCGGGACGTAGACCTCGTTCCAGTCCTTGACGCGCTCCTCGACGGGGCGGGTCCTGGCGACCTCTCGCCCGTGGTTCAGAAAGCCCTTGGGATCAGCCATTGGTCGCCGCCTCCATCATCTTCTCGGTGATAGCGGACTCGTCGAGTCCGGCTCGCTCGGCGGCGTCCTTGGCGGCGAGCACTGCCTTGTACGTGCTGGGGATGATCTTGCTGAACCGCTCGACCGCGGTGTCCCACTCGGCCAGGAGCTTCTCGGCGACGGTCGAACCCGTCTCCTCCTGGTGCCGGCGCACGACGTCGTGCAGCCACTGCCGGTCGGTGTCGTCCAGCGCCTCGACCGCGCCGAGGTTGCCGGCGTTGACGTTGTCGGGGTTCAGGTCGATGACGTACGCGATGCCACCGGACATGCCGGCCGCGAAGTTGCGGCCCGTCTCGCCGAGCACCACGGCGTGGCCGCCGGTCATGTACTCGCAGCCGTGGTCGCCCACGCCCTCGGAGACCACGGTCGCGCCGGAGTTGCGGACGCAGAAGCGCTCGCCGGTGCGGCCGCGCAGGAAGAGCTCGCCGCCCGTGGCCCCGTACGCGATGGTGTTGCCCGCGATCGTGGAGTACTCGGCGAGGTGGTCGGCGCCCCGGTCGGGGCGGACGATCACCCGGCCGCCGGACAGGCCCTTGCCGACGTAGTCGTTGGCGTCGCCCTCCAGGCGCAGCGTGACGCCGCGCGGCAGGAACGCGCCGAAGGACTGGCCGGCGGAGCCGGTGAAGGTGATGTCGACGGTGTCGTCGGGCAGGCCCGCGCCGCCGAACTTCTTGGTCACCTCGTGGCCGAGCATGGTGCCGACCGTGCGGTTGATGTTGCGGATGGCGACCTGGGCGCGGACCGGCTGGGCGTCGGTGGCGCCGGTCGCGTTCAGGGCGTCGGCGGCGAGCTTGATCAGCTCGTTGTCGAGCGCCTTCTCCAGGCCGTGGTCCTGCTGGACGGTCTGGTGCAGGGCCGCGCCCTCGGGCAGCTCGGGCACGTGGAAGAGCGGGGACAGGTCCAGGCCCTGCGCCTTCCAGTGGTCGACGGCGCGGGCGACGTCGAGCACCTCGGCGTGGCCGACCGCCTCCTCGACGGAGCGGAAGCCCAGCTCGGCGAGGATCTCGCGGACCTCCTCGGCGATGAACCGGAAGAAGTTCACGATGTACTCGGCCTTGCCGGAGAACCGGTCGCGCAGGGCGGGGTTCTGCGTGGCGATGCCGACCGGGCAGGTGTCCAGGTGGCAGACGCGCATCATGACGCAGCCGGAGACGACGAGCGGCGCGGTCGCGAAACCGAACTCCTCGGCGCCGAGCAGCGCGGCGATGACGACGTCCCGGCCGGTCTTCAGCTGGCCGTCGGTCTGCACGACGATGCGGTCGCGCAGGCCGTTGAGAAGCAGCGTCTGCTGGGTCTCGGCGAGACCGAGCTCCCAGGGGCCGCCCGCGTGCTTGAGCGAGGTGAGCGGGGAGGCGCCCGTGCCGCCGTCGTGGCCGGAGATCAGGACGACGTCCGCGTGCGCCTTGGAGACGCCCGCGGCGACCGTGCCGACGCCGACCTCGGAGACCAGCTTCACGTGGATCCGCGCCTGCGGGTTCGCGTTCTTCAGGTCGTGGATCAGCTGGGCGAGGTCCTCGATGGAGTAGATGTCGTGGTGCGGCGGCGGGGAGATGAGCCCCACGCCCGGCGTCGAGTGCCGGGTCTTCGCCACCCACGGGTACACCTTGTGGCCGGGCAGCTGGCCGCCCTCGCCGGGCTTGGCGCCCTGGGCCATCTTGATCTGGATGTCGTCCGCGTTGACCAGGTACTCCGAGGTCACGCCGAAGCGGCCGGAGGCGACCTGCTTGATCGAGGAGCGGCGCGCCGGGTCGTACAGGCGGTCCGGGTCCTCGCCGCCCTCGCCGGTGTTGGACTTGGCGCCCAGCTGGTTCATGGCGATGGCGAGCGTCTCGTGGGCTTCCTTGGAGATGGAGCCGTAGGACATGGCGCCGGTGGAGAAGCGCTTGACGATCTCGCTGACGGGCTCGACCTCGTCGAGGGGGATCGGCGCGCGGCCCGAGTCGAAGCCGAACAGGCCGCGCAGCGTCATCAGCCGCTCGGACTGCTCGTTCACGCGGTCGGTGTACTTCTTGAAGATGTCGTAGCGGTTGCTGCGCGCCGAGTGCTGCAGGCGGAAGACCGTCTCCGGGTCGAACAGGTGCGGCTCGCCCTCGCGGCGCCACTGGTACTCGCCGCCGATCTCCAGGGCGCGGTGGGCGGATGCGATGCCGCTGGCCGGGTACGCCTTGGCGTGGCGGGCGGCGACCTCCTGGGCGACGACGTCGATGCCGACGCCGCCGATCTTGGTGGCGGTGCCGCTGAAGTACTTCTGCACGAAGGCCGCGTCGAGGCCGACGGCCTCGAAGACCTGGGCGCCGCGGTAGGAGGCGACGGTGGAGATGCCCATCTTGGACATGACCTTGAGGACGCCCTTGCCGAGGGCGTAGATCAGGTTGCGGATGGCCTGCTCGGGCTCGATGCCGGGCAGGAACGTGCCGGCCCGGACCAGGTCCTCGACGGACTCCATCGCCAGGTACGGGTTGACGGCGGCGGCGCCGAAGCCGATGAGGAGGGCCACGTGGTGGACCTCGCGGACGTCGCCGGCCTCGACCAGCAGGCCCACCTGGGTGCGCTGCTTGGTGCGGATGAGGTGGTGGTGGACGGCCGCGGTGAGCAGCAGCGAGGGGATCGGCGCGTGCTCGGCGTCGGAGTGCCGGTCCGACAGGACGATCAGGCGGGCGCCGTTCTCGATGGCGGCGTCGGCCTCGGTGCAGATCTCCTCGATGCGTGCGGCGAGGGAGTCGCCGCCGCCGGAGACCCGGTACAGGCCGGAGAGCGTGGCGGCCTTCATGCCCGGCATGTCGCCGTCGGCGTTGATGTGGATGAGCTTGGCCAGCTCGTCGTTGTCGATCACCGGGAAGGGCAGGGTGACGCTGCGACAGGACGCGGCGGTCGGCTCCAGGAGGTTGCCCGCGGGGCCGAGGGAGGAGCGCAGCGAGGTGACGAGCTCCTCGCGGATGGCGTCCAGCGGCGGGTTGGTGACCTGGGCGAACAGCTGGGTGAAGTAGTCGAAGAGCAGCCGCGGACGCTCGGAGAGGGCGGCGATGGGCGAGTCCGTGCCCATGGAGCCGAGCGGCTCGCCGCCGGTCTTGGCCATCGGGGCGAGGATGACGCGCAGCTCTTCCTCGGTGTAGCCGAAGGTCTGCTGGCGGCGGGTGACCGAGGCGTGGGTGTGCACGATGTGCTCGCGCTCGGGCAGGTCGGAGAGCTCGATCTCGCCGGCTTCCAGCCACTCGGCGTACGGGTTCTCGGCGGCCAGGCCGGCCTTGATCTCGTCGTCCTCGATGATGCGGTGCTCGGCGGTGTCCACGAGGAACATGCGGCCGGGCTGCAGGCGGCCCTTGCGGACGACCTTCGCGGGGTCGATGTCCAGGACGCCGACCTCGGAGCCGAGGACGACCAGGCCGTCGTCGGTGACCCAGTAGCGGCCGGGGCGCAGGCCGTTGCGGTCGAGGACCGCGCCGACCTGGGTGCCGTCGGTGAAGGTGACGCAGGCCGGGCCGTCCCAGGGCTCCATCATCGTGGCGTGGAACTGGTAGAAGGCGCGGCGGGCCGGGTCCATGGAGTCGTGGTTCTCCCACGCCTCCGGGATCATCATCAGCACGGAGTGCGGCAGGGACCGGCCGCCGAGGTGCAGCAGCTCCAGGACCTCGTCGAAGGAGGCGGAGTCGGACGCGTCGGGCGTGCAGACCGGGAAGATCCGCTCCAGGTCCTTGTCGGCGCCGAAGAGGTCCGAGACGAGCTGGGACTCGCGGGCGACCATCCAGTTGCGGTTGCCCTTGACCGTGTTGATCTCGCCGTTGTGCGCGACGAAGCGGTACGGGTGGGCGAGCGGCCAGCTCGGGAAGGTGTTGGTGGAGAACCGGGAGTGCACGAGCGCGATCGCGGAGGCGAAGCGGCGGTCGGACAGGTCCGGGAAGAAGGGCTCCAGCTGGCCGGTGGTCAGCATGCCCTTGTAGACGATGGTGCGGGCGGAGAGCGAGGGGAAGTAGACGCCGGCCTCGCGCTCGGCGCGCTTGCGCAGCACGAACGCCTTGCGGTCGAGGTCGATGCCCTGGCTGGATCCTCCCCCAGACTCCGTCCGGGAGGTGCCCCCAGCCACGAACACCTGCCGGAAGTGCGGCATCGTCGAGCGGGCGGTGGCGCCGAGCAGACCGGGGGCGACCGGGACCTCGCGCCAGCCGAGGACGGTGAGGTCCTCCTCGGCGGCGATCGTCTCGATCCGTGAGACGGCTTCGGCGGCGGTCTCCTCCGGGAGGAAGGCGATGCCGACCGCGTACGCGCCCGCCTCGGGCAGCTCGAATCCGGCCACCTCGCGGAAGAAGGCGTCGGGCACCTGGGACAGGATTCCCGCGCCGTCCCCGGAGTCGGGTTCCGAGCCGGTCGCGCCGCGGTGCTCCAGGTTGCGGAGCACGGTCAGCGCCTGCTCGACCAGCGCATGGCTCGCCTCACCGGTGAGGGTCGCCACGAAGCCGACGCCGCAGGCGTCGTGCTCGTTACGCGGGTCGTACATCCCCTGCGCGGCAGGGCGAGCATCCATGAAGGACCAGTTCTGGCCATTCGCGGAGTGCTGGGACGGCTGGCGCGGCGTACGCATCGGCTCTCCCGTCGTCGTCGTGGCATATGCATAGAGCAGAGGGACGACGTTGGCCCTGAGCGAGAGGTGCAAAATTTCGTGCAGGTTACATGATGGAACGGTTCTCGTGAACCGGATACCGCGTTCCATCATGCGGACGCCGTGGGTCGCGTCGGGGAGCACCGCTCGTGGCGGCTGGAAGGGGGAACCTTTCCGGACAGATCGATGACCGGCGGTCCCGGTGCGGCGGGCAACGTCACCCATCGCGTGTGATGTACGGCTTGCTGTGCGGCTCACGGTGCGGTGCGGGCGTCATTGCCCGAAGCGCTTACGGGTCATGCCCAGTGGTTAAGCGTTCGAAACCGCCGAGTAACGGCTACTTATGCAGTCCCTTGCATAGCTGCTCGACCAGGCGGTACCGGTCATCCTACGGCCGTTCCGAACAGGCTGCCCAGGGCGTACGTCACACCGGCGGCGGCCCCGCCCAGCGCGAGCTGCCGGAGCCCGCTGAACCACCAGGACCTGGCGGTCACCTTGGCCACGATCGCGCCGCAGGCGAAGAGCCCGACGAGCGCGAGCAGCAGGGCCGGCCACAGGGTGGTGGCGCCCAGCAGGTACGGGAGGACGGGGAGCAGGGCGCCCAGCGCGAACGCGCCGAAGCTCGACACGGCGGCGACACCCGGCGAGGGCAGGTCGCCGGGATCGATGCCCAGCTCCTCGCGCGCGTGGATCTCCAGCGCCTGCTCCGGGTCCCTGGACAGCTGCCGGGCGACCTCACCGGCGAGGGCGCTGTCCACGCCGCGGGCCTCGTACAGCAGGGCCAGCTCGCGCTCCTCGTCCTGCGGGTGCTTCCTCAACTCACGCCGCTCGACGTCGAGTTCGGCCTCGACGAGTTCGCGCTGCGAGGCGACGGAGGTGTACTCGCCCGCGGCCATGGAGAAGGCGCCGGCGGCCAGGCCCGCGAGGCCGGTGATGACGACGGTCCGGTGGGAGACGTCGCCGCCCGCCACACCGGTCATCAGCGCCAGGTTGGAGACGAGGCCGTCCATCGCGCCGAAGACGGCCGGGCGCAGCCACCCGCCGTTGACGTCGCGGTGGGTGTGGTTGTCGCGGTGCGCCTCGTGCAGCGCCGCCTCGGTCTCGATGAGGGCCATGCGGGGGTCTCCCAGGATGCTCGACGGAGTACTCGCCACTTGTTCGAGCACTTCTACTTTTGGACAACGTCCAAGTTACGTCGTCCATTCCGTCCCCGCCAGCAAGGAAGGCCGTACTTACCTGCGACGATGCCCTCTTCCGCCCGTCCGTGGAGACACGCGGAAGGGGCGCCCCGAGAGCTCGGAGCGCCCCTTCCGCGTATGCGCGAGGGTCAGGACTTCTTGGCCGACTCGGCCTCGGCCCCGGTCTTGTCCGCAGTCTTGTCCTCGGCCTCGTCCTTCGTCCCGGCCTTGTCCTCCGCCTCGGTCTTCGCCCCGGCGTCCTTGACGTCCTTGACGTCCTCGGCGTCCCCGGTCTCCGTCTTCTCCTCGTCGGAGTCGGCGGTCGCGGTGTCGTCCTTGCCGGTGCCGTCCTTGCCGGTGTCGTCGTCCGCGGCGCCCGGCTCGACGACCTCCTCGCGGCCCGGCCTGCGCCGCGCCGACAGCACGATGTAGAGCACGGCGAGGAGGAAGACCACGATCGCGGTCCAATTGTTCAGGCGCATGCCCAGGAAGTGGTGGGCCTCGTCGACCCGCATGTACTCGATCCAGAAGCGGCCTACGCAGTACGCGGCGACGTACAGCGCGAAGGCCCGCCCGTGGCCGAGCCTGAAGCGGCGGTCGGCCCAGATGACCAGGACCGCGACACCGATGCACCACAGCGACTCGTACAGGAAGGTCGGGTGGTAGTAGCCGGGCTCCCGGCCGTCCGTCACGGACGTGATGTGCAGCGCCCAGGGCAGGTCCGTCTCGCGCCCGTACAGCTCCTGGTTGAACCAGTTGCCCCAGCGGCCGATGGCCTGCGCCAGGGCGATGCCGGGGGCGAGGGCGTCGGCCCACGCCGGCAGCGGGATGCCACGGCGGCGGCAGCCGATCCAGGCGCCCACCGCGCCGAGCGCGATGGCCCCCCAGATACCGAGGCCGCCCTCCCAGATCTTGAAGGCGTCGACCCAGTCCTGACCCTCGCTGAAGTACAGCTGGTAGTCGGTGACGACGTGGTACAGCCGCCCGCCGACGAGGCCGAACGGCACGGCCCACACGGCGACGTCCGCCACGGTGCCGGGCCGGCCACCGCGCGCGATCCAGCGCCTGTTGCCGAGCCAGACGGCCACGAAGACACCGATGATGATGCAGAACGCGTAGCCACGCAGCGGAATGGGGCCGAGGTGCAGCACACCGCGCGAAGGACTGGGGATGTAGGCAAGTTCCATGGCGGGGTCGACGCTACCCTGCCGGGCGCCACGTACGGCAACCCGCCCGGGCTACGGGTCCATAACGAGACCGGCGGCCGGCCCGCTCAGCCCTTGTCCGCCTGCTGCACCATCCGCTTCAGCTTCGCCGGGGTCATCGACCGGTCCTGGTAGATGTTCTTCCCGTTCAGCAGGACCGTCGGGGTGCCGCTGAACCCGCCCTTCTGGAAGGCCTCGTGGGACTTGGCGACCCAGCTGTTGTGCGTGCCGTCCTCGACGCACTTCTCGAACGCGCCGGTGGCGAGCCCGTCGACCTTGCCTGCCAGCTCGATCAGCCTGCTGTTCTTCGCGTACGCGTCGTCCGTCTCGGCGGGCTGGTTCTCGAACAGCACGTCGTGGTACTCGGGGAACTTCCCGGCGTCCTGGGCGCAGGCCGCGGCGTTGGCCGCGTGCACGGAGCCGCTGCCTCCCATGTTCCCGTCGATCAGGGTCGCGAGGTGGTACTCGACCCTGAGCTGTCCGGAGTCCGTCAGCTCGTGAATCGTCGAGCGGTACCCGTCCTCGAAGCCCTTGCAGGCCGGGCAGCGGAAGTCCTCCCACACGGCGAGGGTCGACTTCGCGCTCTCCTCGCCGACGGGGATGGCGAGGCCGTCCTCGCCGTTGGCCCCCGAGGGGGCCGTCAGCGGGCCCGCGGTGTCCGGCTTGTCCTTGCCGGCGTTCGCGGCCACCACGCCGATCACCCCGGCCAGGGCCAGCACGCCGACGACCGCCCCGCCCACCACCAGGACCCGGCGGCGCTTCTCCGCCTTCTTCTGCTTGTCTCGCTCTTCCGCCAGCCGCTCGCGGGCGGTGCGCTTTCCCTCACGGTTCTTCTCGCTCACATCCCGCAGAACGAACCGGGGAGGCGCACCGCGCCTCCCCGGCCCCAGGTCCACCCGTTCGAGTGACCAGAGCGTCCCTTCCGCAGTTGTGTGCGTACGTCCGCAGCCGCGTGCGTACGCCGCTACGCGTGGGCGCCGCGCACGCCCTCGGCCAGGTCCGCGGCGAGGGCGCGCACGGCGTCCAGGCCCGCGGCCTCGTCGGGGGCGTCCAGCATCAGTTTCACGAAGGCCGAGCCGACGATGACGCCGTCGGCGAAGCCGGCGACCTCGCGCGCCTGTTCGGCGTTCGAGACGCCGAGGCCGACGCAGACCGGCAGGTCGGTGGTGGCCTTGGTGCGCCGGACCAGGTCCTGCGCCTGGTCGCCCACGGACTCGCGGGTGCCGGTGACGCCCATCAGCGAGGCCGCGTACACGAAGCCGGAGCCCGCCGCGGTGATCTCGGCGAGCCGGGCGTCCTTGCTGCTGGGGGCGACGACGAAGACGGTCGCGAGACCGTGCTTCTCGGCGTGCTCGCGCCACAGCCCCGACTCCTGCACGGGCAGGTCGGGCAGGATGCAGCCGGCGCCGCCCGCCTCGGCCAGCTCGGCGGTGAACCGCTCGACGCCGTAGCGGTCGATCGGGTTCCAGTAGGTCATCACGAGGACGGGTTTGCCGGTGGCCGCGTACGCCTCGCGGACCGTGCGCATCACGTCCGCGATCCGGACGCCGCCGCGCAGGGCGATGTCGTCGGCGGTCTGGATGACGGGGCCGTCCAGGACGGGGTCGCTGTGCGGCAGCCCGACCTCGACGACGTCCGCGCCGCCCTCGAAGACCGCCTGGATCGCGGCGATCCCGCCGTCGACGGTCGGGAAGCCGGCGGGGAGGTACGCCACGAGGGCGGACCGCCCCTCGGCCTTCGCCCCGGCCAGCGTGTCGCTCAACAGCTGTACGTTGCCGCTCACTTGGCGTCCCCCTCGATCTCGGCGGTGTCGGCGTCGGCGTCCGCCTCGACGACGGCGTCGGTGTCGTACAGGCCGAAGTAGCGGGCGGCCGTGTCCATGTCCTTGTCCCCGCGGCCGGAGAGGTTGACGACGATCAGCCCGTCCGGGCCGAGCTCCCTGCCGACCTCCAGGGCCCCGGCGAGCGCGTGGGCGCTCTCGATGGCCGGGATGATGCCCTCGGTGCGGGAGAGCAGGCGCAGGGCCTGCATGGCCGCGTCGTCGGTGACGGCCCGGTACTCGCCGCGGCCGCTGTCCTTGAGGTAGGCGTGCTCGGGGCCGATGCCGGGGTAGTCCAGTCCGGCCGAGATGGAGTACGGCTCGGTGATCTGGCCCTCGTCGTCCTGGAGGACGTAGGAGCGGGAGCCGTGCAGGATGCCGGGCTCGCCCGCGGTCAGCGTGGCCGCGTGCTCGCCGGTCTCGACGCCGTGCCCGGCGGGCTCGCAGCCGATGAGGCGTACGTCCGCGTCCGGGATGAAGGCGTGGAAGAGGCCGATGGCGTTCGAGCCGCCGCCCACGCAGGCGACGGCCGCGTCGGGCAGGCGACCCGCGCGCTCCAGGATCTGGCGGCGGGCCTCGACGCCGATGACGCGGTGGAAGTCGCGGACCATCGCCGGGAAGGGGTGCGGGCCCGCGACCGTGCCGAACAGGTAGTGCGTGCGGTCGACGTTGGCGACCCAGTCCCGGAACGCCTCGTTGATGGCGTCCTTCAGGGTGCGGCTGCCGGACTTCACGGCGACGACCTCGGCGCCGAGCATCCGCATCCGGGCCACGTTGAGGGCCTGGCGCTGCGTGTCGATCTCGCCCATGTAGATGGTGCAGTCGAGGCCGAACAGGGCGCAGGCGGTGGCCGTGGCGACGCCGTGCTGGCCGGCGCCGGTCTCGGCGATGACGCGGGTCTTGCCCATGCGCCGGGTCAGCAGGGCCTGCCCCAGCACGTTGTTGATCTTGTGGGAGCCGGTGTGGTTGAGGTCCTCCCGCTTCAGGAACACCCGGGCGCCGCCGGCGTGCTCGGCAAAGCGCGGGACCTCGGTGAGGGAGCTGGGGCGGCCGGTGTAGTGGACGAGCAGGTCGTCCAGTTCACGGCCGAACTCGGGGTCGGACTTCGCCTTGTCGTACTCGACGGCGACCTCGTCCACGGCGGCGACCAGCGCCTCCGGGATGAATTTCCCGCCGAACGCGCCGAAGTACCCCTCGGTGTTCGGGACGTGGCCCTCGGGGTCGGGAATGAAGAACTCGCTGGACATACGGATACCTCGCAGGGGCGTCGGCCCCGGGATGGGTCGGAAGGGGGTCACGTAGGTCTCACCTGCGGTCCGGCAGCGCCCCTTGAGGGGCGCGGGGAACGGCGCGACAAGCCCCCACCGGCCCGCAGACATACAACGGGCATCCGGCGGAACGCTCGGGCGCGGCTCAGCTCACCGCAGGTGACACGCGCCGACGCCATCGCATGCCGTTCACCTGCCCCGGCTCGTCGCCGATGACGTACCGCACCCGCCGCCCGTGCACGCGCCGCGCGGGCGCCCGGCAGCCGCGCGGACGGCAGCCGCGGGCGAGCCGGGCGTAGGGTCCGCGGGCCTCCGAGGAGCCCTGGGTGCGGTCGGCGGGCATCGGGGGTGTCAGCCCCGTCCGTGCCGCAGCGCGGGGTGCGCGCCGGCGGCGACCAGGTCCGAGACGGCGGTCTTCGGGTCGCGGCCGGTCACCAGGGACTCCCCCACCAGGACGGCGTCGGCGCCGGCGTTGGCGTAGGCGATGAGGTCGTGCGGGCCGCGGACCCCGGACTCGGCGATCTTCACGATGTGGGCGGGGATCTCGGGGGCGACGCGCTCGAAGGTGCCGCGGTCGACCTTGAGGTCCTTGAGGTTGCGCGCGTTGACGCCGATGACCTTCGCCCCGGCGGCCACCGCCCGGTCGACCTCCTCCTCGTCGTGGACCTCGACGATCGGCGTGAGCCCGATGGACTCGGCGCGCTCGACGAGCGACTCCAGGGCGGGCTGGTCGAGGGCGGCCACGATCAGCAGGGCGAGGTCGGCGCCGTACGCGCGGGCCTCCCACAGCTGGTACGACGTGACGATGAAGTCCTTGCGCAGCACCGGGATGTCGACCCGGGCCCGGACGGCCTCCAGGTCGGCCAGCGAGCCGCCGAAGCGGCGCTGCTCGGTGAGCACGGAGATGACGGCCGCGCCGCCCGCCTCGTAGTCCGCGGCGAGGGCGGCGGGGTCGGCGATCGCGGCGAGGGCGCCCTTGGACGGGCTGGAGCGCTTGACCTCGCAGATGACCTTGACGCCGTCGCCGCGCAGGGCCGCGACACCGTCCTTGGCAGGCCGGGCCTTCGCCGCGCGCTCCTTGAGCTCGTCGAGGCTGACGCGCGCCTGCCGCTCCGCGAGGTCGGCACGGACTCCGTCGATGATCTCGTCGAGCACACTCACGCGAGCGGCCCCCTTCCCTGACGGTGAACGGTTGCAGCGGTTCTGCGGTGGAGCTGTTCCGGTGGACCCGGTCGTGCCGCTCGGGCGTGACCGGGGGTCACTGCGATGGTATCCGCAGGACGGGCCGGGCCTGACATCCGGTTGACGCCGGTCCCACTACCTGGACGTCCGCCGGTTGATCAAGGGTGGAGCCAGCCACCGAACGGCAGGTTCCGGACAACGGTGAAGACCAGCAGCAACGCGCCCGCCGTCCACCGCAGCGCGGGCCCGGGATCGATGCGCAGCGGCCGTCCCCGGGCCGCGCGGACCACCCAGACGGTCCACAGGGCGGCGCACACCAGATAGCCCAGTACGGCGACCGCGTTGGCCCCGAGGGCCGCGCCGAGGTCACCGTGGGCGACGGCGTACGCGCTGCGCAGGCCGCCGCAGCCGGGGCAGTACAGGCCCGTGTACCGGAACAGCGGGCAGGCCGGGTAGTGGCCGGGTTCGTTCGGGTCGACGGCGGCGACGTACGCGAAGGACGCGGCGACGGCCCCCAGGACCCCGGCGGGCACGGCGAGGCGCCGCGGCAGGGAGCCGGGAAGGGGTGCCGCCCCGTGGGCTTCGGCGTTCACTCGTCGCATTCTGCCGCGCCGGGGCGGGCGCCGCACGTGGCGGGAGGCGGGTCCGGCGCGCCGTCGGCGGCCGGGTCCGCCTCCTGCGGGGCGCGGGTCAGTTCCCGGCGGCCGGCGTCACGTCGTGGACGGGGTGCGTGCCCTTCGGCTGGCCGAGGCCCGCCGCGCGCATGGCCATGCCGACCACGCCGCCGAGGGCGACGATGACCATGCCGGCCCAGAAGCCCACGGGGCTGGCCATCACCATGAAGGCACCGGAGACGCAGAACCCGATGAAGGCGATGATGACACCGGTCCAGGCGGCCGGGGTGTGACCGTGGCTGCTGCCCGCCATGACATGCTCCTATTTGCTGAAAGAAGATGAACCAAACGCTCACCCCATTGTCCCGCACCGGCAGACACGCCCTGAGCCCGGGGGTAGCAGCCCCTCTTAAGGGGCGCGGGGAACGGCGCAATCTGTTGCCTTTAAGGGGCGCGGGGAACTGCGCGACCAGCCCCCACTGAGCCGCACCCACAATCCGCGGCCAAGTGGAACGCTCACGCGCTGGTGGGATCCTCGCCCCGGTCCAGCGCCTTCCAGATCTCCTCCGGCCGCTCCGGATCGGCCGCAGCCCGGGGGGCCCGCCGAGGCCGGACCGACCCGTCCCGCTCGTACCGCCCCGACATGGCCGGCCACGACCGCCCGTACCGCAGCGCGAGCAGCCCCGCCAGAAGCAGCAGCAGACCCCCCGCCGCGGCCACGTACGGCCAGCCGGTGTGCGTCATCGTGTCCACGGTCGCCGCCGTGTCGCCGGTCGCCGCCGCGGCCTGCTCGTCGAGCGCGGAGCTGTCGGAGAGGCCGAGGAGCGCCGACGCGACCGTGCCCGCGCCGGAGAGCGCGAGGAGTGCGGCGACGAGGAGGCGCCCGGCCCGTTTGACGGCGAAGACGGCGACGAGCGAGGCGAGCCCCACTATGGCCAGCGCGGCGGGGACGCCCGTGACGTCACTGCCCGCCGCGCTCAGCGGGAACTCGCCGCCGGCCACCGTCGCGGTGCCGTCCGACCAGCCGCGCCGGGTGGCGAGCAGCACGACGGCCGCGCCCAGCGCACCGAAGAGCAGGGCGAGGGCGAGGCTCCGGCGGCCGGACCGGGCGGGTCCGGGGGTATCGGATCGGGGGTGCGGTACAGCAGTCACGTACTCCACTATCGCCTGAACCCGGGGTGAACCGTCACCCGGGGAGACGTGAGCCACGTCGCACCGGGTGCGTATGTCCGGGTCTCGCCCCCTAATTCGCGTACCCCCGCGGGAGGTCCGTCCCTACCGGGAGAGCCGGTTGGCCGAGTGGACCGCCCGGAGCACCGCGGCCGCCTTGTTGCGGCACTCGGTGTCCTCGGCGACGGGGTCCGAGTCGGCGACGACCCCGGCGCCCGCCTGGACGTAGGCCGTGCCGTCGCGCAGCAGGGCCGTGCGGATGGCGATGGCGGTGTCGGAGTCGCCCGCGAAGTCGAGGTAGCCGACGCAGCCGCCGTACAGGCCGCGCCGCGAGGGTTCCAGTTCGTCGATGATCTGCATCGCGCGGGGCTTGGGGGCGCCGGAGAGGGTGCCCGCGGGGAAGCAGGCGGTGAGCACGTCGAAGGCCGTGCGCCCGGCCGCGACCCGGCCGGTGACCGTGGAGACGATGTGCATCACGTGCGAGTAGCGCTCGATGGACATGAAGTCGACGACCTCCACGGAGCCGGGCTCGCAGACCCGTCCCAGGTCGTTGCGTCCCAGGTCGACGAGCATCAGGTGCTCGGCGCGCTCCTTGGGGTCGCCGATCAGCTCGTCGGCGAGCGCCTGGTCCTCCTGGACGGTGGCGCCGCGCGGCCGGGTGCCCGCGATGGGGTGGACCATCGCCTGTCCGTCCTCGACCTTGACCAGGGCCTCCGGGGAGGAGCCCACGACGTCGAAGCCGTCGAAGCGGAAGAGGTACATGTACGGGGACGGGTTGGTGGCCCGCAGGACCCGGTACACGTCCAGCGCGCTCGCCGTGCACGGTGTCTCGAAGCGCTGGGAGGGGACGACCTGGAAGGCCTCGCCGGCCCGGATGCGTTCCTTGACGTCCTCGACGGCGGCCTGGTAGTCGGGGCCGCCCCACAGCGCGGTGTACTCGGGCAGCTCGGACGGCGGGAGGGTGGCCGGGGGCTGCGGGACGGGGCGCGAGAGGTCGGCCTCCATCGCGTCGAGGCGGGCCACGGCATCGTGGTAGGCCTCGTCGACGCCCGTGTCGAGGTCGTTGTGGTTGATCGCGTTGGCGATCAGCAGGACCGAGCCGTCCCAGTGGTCCAGGACGGCGAGGTCGCTGGTGAGCAGCATGGTGAGCTCGGGCAGCTTCAGGTCGTCGCGCTCGCCGGGGCCGATCTTCTCCAGGCGGCGCACGATGTCGTAGCCGAGGTAGCCGACCATGCCGCCGGTGAACGGGGGCAGCGCCTGGTCCTCGGCCAGGTCGCGCGGCGTGTGCAGGGTCTCGATGGTGGCGCGCAGGGCGGCGAGGGGGTCGCCGTCGGTGGGGACCCCGACGGGCGGGGTGCCCTGCCAGTGCGCCCGGCCGTCGCGCTCGGTGAGGGTGGCGGCGGAGCGGACGCCCACGAAGGAGTAGCGGGACCAGGTGCGCCCGTTCTCCGCCGACTCCAGGAGGAAGGTGCCGGGGCGTTCGGCGGCGAGCTTGCGGTAGAGCGCGACGGGCGTGTCGCCGTCCACGAGGAGCTTGCGGCCGACGGGGATGACGCGCCGGTCGGTGGCCAGCTTGCGGAAGGTGTCGAGGTCCATGGCCGCTGACCTTACTGATCCACGGCCGGTACGCCGGAACCGGCGCCCCCGGCGTCTCCGGTGTCCCCGGCGTCCTTGAGGAGCACGTCGGCGTCGAAGCAGGTGCGGTCGCCGGTGTGGCAGGCGGCGCCGACCTGGTCGACCTGGACGAGCACGGTGTCGGCGTCGCAGTCGAGCGCGACCGACTTGACCCACTGGAAGTGCCCGGAGGTGTCGCCCTTGACCCAGTACTCCTGACGGCTGCGCGACCAGTAGGTGCACCGGCCGGTCGTCAGGGTGCGGTGCAGCGCCTCGTCGTCCATCCAGCCGAGCATCAGCACCTCACCGGTGTCGTACTGCTGGGCGATGGCGGGGACGAGGCCGTCGGCGCTGCGCCGCAGGCGTGCCGCGATCTCGGGGTCCAGGCCGCTGGGCCTGCCGGGTGTGGGCGTGCTGGTCATGCCGCCCATTGTGCCGCGCCGGACGGCCCCGCCCGGACGGCGTCCACCGGCTGAGAGGGCGCGGCGGGCATCGGCCGGGGAACGGGAGAACGGTGGCCGGGAGAAGTGGGCGGACCGCGGGGACGGTCGTAGGCTGGCAGGCATGTCGACCCATGCCAAGCGTGAACGACTTCTCCTCGCCGATCTGTTGGAGGCTGAGGGACCGGACGCCCCCACCCTGTGCGAGGGCTGGAACACCCGTGACCTCGCCGCCCACGTCGTGGTCCGCGAGCGCCGCCCGGACGCGGCGGGCGGGCTCCTCGTCAAGCAGCTCGCGTCGCGCCTGGACCGGGTGACGGCGGAGTTCGCGTCGAAACCGTACGAGGAGCTGATCCAGCTCATCCGTACCGGGCCGCCGCGCTACTCGCCGTTCTCGCTCAAGCAGGTGGCCGAGGCGTCGAACACGATCGAGTTCTACGTCCACACGGAGGACGTGCGCCGCGCCCGGCCGGACTGGGTGCCCCGGGTGCTCGACCCGGTGTTCCAGGACGCCCTGTGGTCCCGGCTGGAACGGCTGGCCCGGCTGATGGGCCGCGGCGCGCCGACCGGCCTGGTCCTGCGCCGCCCGGACGGCCAGACGGCCGTCGCCCACCGGGGCACCCCCGTGGTGACGGTGACGGGCGAGCCCTCCGAACTGGTCCTCTTCGCCCACGGCCGGCAGAACGTGGCGGACGTGGAGCTGGAGGGCGACAAGGACGCGATCGCCAGGATCCAGGAAACGAAGCAGCTGGGCCTGTAGACCCGGCCCGGGGCCGCCCGCCCCCGGAGGGGCACGGGCGGCCGGTACGGCGTCAGCCGGAAGGGCAGGTCACCGTACGGGGTGGCCCGCCCTGCGCAGTTCCTGTTTCACCTGGCCGATGCGCAGGTCGCCGAAGTGGAAGACCGAGGCGGCCAGGACCGCGTCCGCGCCCGCGGTGACCGCCGGCGGGAAGTCGGCGAGGCTGCCCGCACCGCCGGAGGCGATGACCGGCACCGTGACGTGCTTGCGCACGGCCCGGATCATCTCCAGGTCGTAGCCGTCCTTGGTGCCGTCGGCGTCCATCGAGTTGAGCAGGATCTCGCCCGCGCCCAGCTCGGCGGCCCGGTGCGCCCACTCGACGGCGTCGATGCCGGTGCCCTTGCGGCCGCCGTGGGTGGTGACCTCGAAGGTCCCGGCGTCCGTGCGGCGGGCGTCCACCGACAGGACCAGCACCTGGCGCCCGAAGCGCTCCGCGATCTCGCGGATCAGGTCGGGGCGCGCGATGGCGGCGGTGTTCACGCCGACCTTGTCGGCGCCGGCCCGCAGCAGCTTGTCGACGTCCTCGCCGGTGCGCACGCCGCCGCCCACGGTGAGCGGGATGAACACCTGCTCGGCGGTGCGGCGCACCACGTCGTAGGTGGTCTCCCGGTTCCCGGAGGAGGCGGTGATGTCCAGGAACGTCAGCTCGTCGGCGCCCTCGGCGTCGTACACCTTGGCCATCTCGACGGGGTCGCCCGCGTCGCGCAGGTTCTGGAAGTTGACGCCCTTGACGACCCGGCCGTTGTCGACGTCCAGGCAGGGGATGACGCGTACGGCGAGGGTCATGACGCGGGTGCCTCAGGCTGCGGCTCCCGGTACGCCTCGACCTCGACCTCGACGACCAGGCCGGGGTCCACGAAGCCGGAGACGATGACCAGGGACGAGGCGGGCCGGACCGCGTCGAAGAACTCCTTGTGGGCGCGGCCGACGTCCTCCACGTCCCGGGCGTGCGTGAGGTACATCCGGGTGCGCACGACGTGCTCGCGGCCCAGGCCCAGCTGCTCCAGGGCCGACAGGGCCACGCCGAAGGAGTTGACGGCCTGCTCGTACGGGTCGCCCTGGGCGATCTCGCCGTCCACCACGGAGGTGCAGCCGGAGACCAGCACCAGGCCGTTGGGCAGCTCCACCGCGCGGGAGTAGCCGAAGGCGTCCTCCCAGGGGGCGCCGGTCGTGACGCGTCGCACGGCGCTCATGCGGACACCGCCGCGAGCGCCTCTTCCAGCGTGAACGCCTCGGCGTACAGCGCCTTGCCGACGATCGAGCCCTCGACGCCGAGGGGGACGAGCTCGGCGATGGCGCGCAGGTCGTCCAGCGAGGACACCCCGCCGGAGGCCACCACGGGCCGGTCGGTCGCCGCGCAGACGTTCCTCAGGAGCTCCAGGTTGGGGCCCTGGAGGGTGCCGTCCTTGGCGATGTCGGTGACGACGTAGCGCGCGCAGCCCTCCTTGTTCAGGCGCTCCAGCGTCTCGTAGAGGTCGCCGCCGTCGCGGGTCCAGCCGCGGCCGCGCAGGGTGGTGCCGCGGACGTCGAGGCCGACCGCGATCTTGTCGCCGTGCTCGGCGATGACCTCGGCGACCCACTCGGGGGTCTCCAGGGCCGCGGTGCCGAGGTTGACGCGGGTGCAGCCGGTGGCGAGGGCCGCGGCGAGCGTGTCGTCGTCGCGGATGCCGCCGGACAGCTCCACCTTGATGTCCATGGCGCCGGCCACCTCGGCGATCAGCGCGCGGTTGTCGCCCGTGCCGAACGCGGCGTCCAGGTCCACCAGGTGCAGCCACTCGGCGCCCGACCGCTGCCAGGCGAGGGCCGCCTCCAGCGGGGAACCGTAGGACGTCTCCGTGCCGGACTCGCCGTGCACGAGCCGGACGGCCTGGCCGTCGCGGACGTCGACGGCGGGGAGGAGTTCGAGCTTGGCCATGGTCTACAGGGTTCCGATCCAGTTGGTGAGCAGCTGGGCTCCGGCGTCGCCGGACTTCTCGGGGTGGAACTGGGTGGCCCACAGGGCGCCGTTCTCGACGGCCGCCACGAAGGGCTTGCCGTGCGTGGACCAGGTGACGAGCGGTGCGCGCAGCGCCGGGTTCGCGGTCTCCAGGGACCAGTCGTGGACGGCGTAGGAGTGCACGAAGTAGAAGCGCGCGTCGTCGTCGAGGCCGGCGAAGAGCTCCGAGCCGGCCGGGGCCTCGACGGTGTTCCAGCCCATGTGGGGCACGACGTCGGCCTGCAGCGGCTCGACCGAGCCGGGCCACTCGTCGAGGCCCTCGGTCTCGACGCCGTGCTCGATGCCGCGCTCGAAGAGGATCTGCATGCCGACGCAGATGCCCATGACCGGGCGGCCGCCGGCGAGGCGGCGGCCGACGATCCAGTCGCCGCGCGCGTCGCGCAGGCCCTTCATGCAGGCGGCGAAGGCACCGACGCCCGGCACCAGCAGTCCGTCGGCGTTCATGGCCTTGTCGAAGTCACGGGTGATCTCGACGTCGGCGCCGGTGCGCGCCAGGGCGCGCTCGGCGGACCGGACGTTGCCGAAGCCGTAGTCGAAGACCACGACGCGCTTCGAAGCAGCGGAAGAAGTACTCAATTCCACACCTCCAGCCTCAGGACACCCGCCACGAGGCACATCGCCGCGCCGATCGACAGCAGGACGATCAGGCTCTTGGGCATCTGTTGCTTGACGAAGGAGTAGACCCCGCCGAGCAGGAAGAGCCCGACGACGATCAGTACGGTGGACAGGCCGCTCATGGGGTTACAGCGCGCCCTTCGTGGAGGGGAGGATGCCCGCCGCGCGCGGGTCACGCTCGGAGGCGTACCGCAGGGCCCGCGCGAGCGCCTTGAACTGGCACTCCACGATGTGGTGGGCGTTGCGCCCGTACGGCACGTGCACGTGCAGGGCGATCTGCGCCTGGGCGACGAAGGACTCCAGGATGTGCCGGGTCATCGTCGTGTCGTACTCGCCGATCATCGGCGCCATCTTCTCGGGCTCGTTGTGCACGAGGTAGGGGCGCCCGGAGAGGTCGACGGTCACCTGGGCGAGCGACTCGTCCAGCGGGACGGTGCAGTTGCCGAAGCGGTAGATACCGACCTTGTCGCCGAGCGCCTGCTTGAAGGCGGCGCCGAGCGCGAGGGCGGTGTCCTCGATGGTGTGGTGCGAGTCGATGTGCAGGTCGCCCTCGGTCTTCACGGTCAGGTCGAACAGACCGTGCCGGCCGAGCTGGTCGAGCATGTGGTCGTAGAAGCCGACGCCTGTCGACACATCGACCTTTCCGCTGCCGTCGAGGTCTATCTCGACGACGACGGAGGTCTCCTTGGTGTTCCGTTCGACACGGCCTACGCGGCTCATGTGTTCTGCTCCTTCGGGGGTGCGGGGGTGGCCCCCACGGTTGTCGGCGATTCTCGCGGCACGTCGCGCGGCAGCTCACGGACCGCGTCGAGGAAGGCGTCGTTCTCGGCGGGGGTGCCGGCGGTGACCCGCAGCCAGCCGGGGACGCCGTTGTCCCGGACGAGGACGCCCCGGTCGAGGATGCGCCGCCAGGCCTCGTGCGAGCCCTGCGCGCCGTCGAACCGGCCGAACTGGACGAAGTTGGCGTCGGACTCGGTCACCTCGAAGCCCAGGGCGCGCAGCTCGCCGACCAGGCGGTCACGCTCGGTCTTCAGCTGTTCGACGTAACCGAGCAGCGTGTCGGTGTGTTCCAGGGCGGCCAGCGCGGTCGCCTGGGTGACGGCCGACAGGTGGTACGGCAGGCGTACGAGCTGGACGGCGTCCACGACCGCGGGGTGCGCGGCGAGGTAGCCCAGGCGCAGCCCGGCGGCGCCGAACGCCTTCGACATGGTGCGCGAGACGACGAGATTCGGCCGACCTTCGAGCAGCGGCAGCAGTGACTGTCCGTGACTGAACTCGACGTAGGCCTCGTCGACGACGACCATCGCGCCGCCCGTCGCGGCCCTGGCGGCCTGCGCCGCCTCGTACAGGGCGAGGACGGTCCCGGCGGGGACGGCGTTGCCCGTGGGGTTGTTGGGGGTGGTGACGAACACGACGTGGGGGGCGTGCTCGGTGACCGCCGCGACGGCGGCGGCGCGGTCGATCGTGAAGTCCGCCTCGCGCGGCCCGGAGATCCAGCCCGTGCCGGTGCCGCGCGCGATCAGCGCGTGCATCGAGTACGAGGGCTCGAAGCCGATGGCGGTGCGGCCGGGTCCGGCGAAGGTCTGCAGCAGCTGCTGGATGACCTCGTTGGAGCCGTTGGCGGCCCAGACGTTCTCGACGCCGACCACGTGCCCGCCGGTCTTCGTCAGGTAGGCGGCCAGCTCGGAGCGCAGCTCCACCGCGTCCCGGTCGGGGTAGCGGTTGAGGCGGCGGGCCGCCTCGCGCACCCGCTCCGCGATGCGCTCGACGAGCGGCTCGGGCAGCGGGTACGGGTTCTCGTTGGTGTTGAGCCGTACGGGGACGTCGAGCTGCGGCGCGCCGTACGGGGACTTCCCGCGCAGCTCGTCGCGCACGGGGAGGTCGTCGATCCCGAAGGAGGCGCCGGAGGGGGTGCCCGGGGGCATGCCGGAGGAGCTCACTGGCCGGGCACCTTCCAGCCGAAGCGGGCCTTGACCGCGGCCCCGTGCGCGGGCAGGTCCTCCGCCTCGGCGAGGGTCACCACGTGGTGGGCGACGTCGGCGAGGGCGTCGCGGGTGTAGTCGACGAGGTGGATGCCGCGCAGGAAGGACTGGACCGACAGGCCCGAGGAGTGGCAGGCGCAGCCGCCGGTCGGCAGCACGTGGTTGGAGCCGGCCGCGTAGTCGCCCAGCGACACGGGCGCCCAGGGGCCGACGAAGACCGCGCCGGCGTTCCTGACCCGGTCGGCCACCGCGCGCGCGTCGGCCGTCTGGATCTCCAGGTGCTCGGCGCCGTACGCGTCGACGACCCGCAGGCCCTCCTCCACGCCGTCGACCAGCACGATCGCGGACTGCCTGCCGTTCAGCGCGGGGACGATCCGGTCCTCGACGTGCTTGGTGGCGGCGACCTGCGGCTCCAGCTCCTTGGCGACCGCGTCGGCCAGCGCGACCGAGTCGGTGACCAGGACGGCCGCCGCGAGCGGGTCGTGCTCGGCCTGGCTGATCAGGTCGGAGGCGACGTGCACCGGGTCGGCGGTGTCGTCGGCGAGGATCGCGATCTCGGTCGGGCCGGCCTCGGCGTCGATGCCGATCCGGCCGGCGAAGTAGCGCTTGGCGGCGGCGACCCAGATGTTGCCGGGGCCGGTGACCATGGTGGCGGGCGGGCAGGACTCGGTGCCGTACGCGAACATCGCCACGGCGGTCGCGCCGCCGGCCGCGTACACCTCGTCGACGCCGAGCAGCGCGCAGGCGGCGAGGATCGTCGGGTGCGGCAGGCCGCCGAAGTCGGCCTGGGCGGGCGAGGCGAGCGCGATCGACTCGACACCGGCCTCCTGGGCCGGGACCACGTTCATGATCACGGACGAGGGGTAGACCGACCGGCCGCCGGGCGCGTACAGGCCCACGCGGTCCACGGGCACCCACTTCTCGGTGACCGTGCCGCCGGGGACCACCTGGGTGGTGTGCGGGGTGCGGCGCTGCTCGCGGTGGACGGTGCGGGCCCGGCGGATCGACTCCTCCAGGGCCGCGCGGACGGCTCCGTCCAGCTGGTCGAGCGCGTCCGTGAGGGCCTGGGCCGGAACCCGTACGGACTCCAGGCGCACGCCGTCGAAGCGCTCCGCGTAGTCGATCAGCGCCGCGTCGCCCCGATGGTGCACGGCCTCGCAGATCGGCCGCACCTTCTCCAGGGCGGCCGAGACGTCGAAGTCGGCTCGGGGCAGCAGGTCGCGCAGGGCGGGGCCCTCGGGGAGGGCGTCGCCGCGCAGATCGATTCGGGAGATCACACGACCAATTCTCTCAGACGGCCGCCGGGCGCCGGACGGCCGTATCAATCGTTGATACGCACCGTGCCGACCGGTCGGGCCATGGCTCGATTTCACCCTTGACGGTCACGCAGAGCAACCTTCGTCACTCTGAGTTTTCAGCCGGTCGCGCAGCGGGCATCACCTGAACGGCTGCATCCGACCCACGAGTAGCAGAGGAGGGGGAGGAAGCCGTGACCGATGGGACCGGCCTCCGCGCCGGTGAACTGCCCGACGAGCTGAGCGCCGCCGAGGCCGGCATGTGGCAGGCGTTCCGCAACGGCAGCGTGTACGACCTGCGGTCCGGGGACGCCGCCGTCGACGATCCGCACGGCGACCGGCCGTGGGGCCCGGAGCGCACGGTGCGGGCCCGGATCGTGTGCTGGCTGCTGCTGGACGGGCCGCCTGCGCTGGACGGCCGCGTGGCCTCCCTGAAGCTGACCGGGGTGCAGATCGCCGACGTGCTCGACCTGGCGGGCGGCGCCGTAGAGCCGTACCTGGAGATGAAGGGCTGCCGCTTCGAGAAGGAGATCCTGCTGCCGGAGGCCCGGTGCGCGACGGTCCGCCTGGTGGACTGCGCGATACCCCGGCTGGAGGCGGCCCGGCTGCACACGGAGGGCGACCTGCACCTGCCGCGCTGCCGCTTCCACGGCGGCGTCCGCCTCACCGACGCGCACATCGGCACCGACCTGCTGCTCAACCAGTCGGTCCTCTACCGGGACCGGCGCGGCAACTCCCTCTCCGGCGACGGGCTGACCGTGGGGCAGGACCTGCAGGCCGAACTGCTGGAGTCGTACGGCGAGCTGAGCCTGCGCGGCGCGAAGGTGGGCGTCTCGCTCAGCCTGCGCGGCAGCCGGCTGAGCAACCCCTACGGGCGCGCGCTGAACGCGCCGCAGATGACCGTCGAGCGCACCCTGTACCTGACGCCGGCGGCCCTCAGCAATCCCGTGCTGACCAGCGGCCGCACCCCGGCGCACGGCACCCGTGTGCAGCGGTTCGAGTGCGAGGGCTCGATCCGGCTGGACGACGGCCGGTTCGGGGACGCGCTCGACCTCGAACAGGCCGGCTTCGTCCTGCGCGACGACCAGGAGGTCTCGCTGCGCCGCGTCCAGGTGTCCGAGCTGCGGTTCCTCGGCCGCCGTCCGCAGCGCGGGCGGATCGTGCTGAACGGCGCGCGGGTGGTCACCCTGATCGACCGGGCGGCCAGTTGGCCGGGCGCGGGCCAGCTGCAGATGGCCGGCTTCCAGTACGAGTACCTGGTGCCGCGCGGCCCGTTCCCCCCGGCCGCCCGCCTGGAGTGGGTGGCCGCGGCCACCCCCGAGTACAGCCCCGAGCCGTACGAGCGGCTGGCCGCGGTGCTGCGCAACAGCGGCGAGGACGAGGAGGCGCGCGCGGTGCTGCTCGCCAAACACCGCCACAGACGGGAGAACCAGCCGCTCGCGGCCAAGCTCTGGGGACACGTGCAGGACTGGACGGTCGGCTACGGGTACCGGCCGGGCCGGGCCGCCGTGTGGATGGCCCTGCTGTGGGCGGCGGCCTCGGTCGCCTTCGCGCACGCCGACCATCCGCCGCTCAAGACGGGCGAGCACCCGCCGTGGAACCCCTCGCTGTTCGCCCTGGACCTGCTGCTGCCGGTCATCGACCTCGGGCAGGCCGGCTTCTGGCAGCTGCGGGGCGGCTGGCAGTGGCTGTCCACGGTGGTGATCATGCTGGGCTGGATCCTCGTGACGGCCGTGACGGCGGGCGCGACCCGGCTGCTGCGCCGGGGCTGAACCGCCCGCCGCCTGCCGTCCGCCGTCTGAGAGGCGGTCACCTTTTACCCTTCCTTGACCGGTCCCGAAGCAACCGGAACACGGTTACGAAAGCGTCATCGCGCAGCCTCTGGCACCCGTCCCACCTGCGGATTTCAATGGACGACACCATGGCACTGCTGCGAGCGCTCCTCCGTACGGTCCGGATGGCGAGGAACACCGCGAGCCTCGCCGCCGGCCTGCCCGACGACGACCATGTCCTCCTCGACGCCCCCGACGAACGGCTCGGCCCGGCCCTCGTCGCGGCGGGCCGCGGCGAGTACGGCGCCGTCGCCACCCTGCTCGCCGCCACCCGCGAAGCCGCCGAGTGGGAGAACCGGGACCGGTACACGACCCGGCTCGCCGCCTTCGCCCTCTCCCGCGCCGGGTGGTTCGACGCGTGGCGCTCCGACGACCCGCAGGACCCGGACGCGGCCGTGGTCAGGGCCGAACTGGCGGTGTGCCGCGCCTGGCGCTCCCCCGCCCGCGCCGAACTGCTGGGGCAGGTCGCGCCGTTGATCTCCGCCGCCGCCGAGGGCGCCCCCCCGCGACCCGGTGCCCTGGCGGATCGCGCTGGACCACGCCCGGGGCACGAACGCGCCGCACGCCGAGTTCGAGCAGCTGTGGGCGCAGGCCGTCCGGCGCTCCCCGCACCACTACGGCTGCCACGTGGCCGCCCTGCAGTACCTCTCCGCGGCGTGGTACGGCTCGCACGGCGAGTGCTTCGACTTCGCCGAGCGGGCCGCGCAGGACGCCCTGCCCGACTCCCTGGTCCAGGCGCTGCCCGTGCGGGCGGCCTTCGCCTTCCTCACCGGGGGCGGCGGGAGCGCCGTGCACCGCCGCCGCCTCGACGCGGCGGCCGACCTGGCCGTCGCCCTCTCCGCCCGGTACGCGGACGCCGACCCGTGGCCCGCGGAGGTCCGCAACCTGCTCACCTACGTGCTGGTGCGGCTCGGCCGGTGGGAGGACGCGCTGGAACAGCTGCGCCGCATCGGCCCGTACGCCACCTCCTTCCCCTGGGACCACGTCTCCGACGATCCGCTGGGCCAGTTCCTCGAACTGCGCGACGGGATCAGGCTCCAGGTGGCCTCGGACCGGCCCCTGAGAACCCGTACGGCACCACGCAACGGCGACGTCCCGTATCCACGGAGTGAGCACGACGGCCGTCCCGGCCCGGACGACCATTAGAATTCCGCGTCGTGACCACCGTCCGGCTCCCCCTCTTCCCGCTGAACTCGGTGCTGTTCCCCGGGCTCGTGCTGCCCCTGAACATCTTCGAGGAGCGCTACCGCGCGATGATGCGCGATCTGCTGAAGACCCCCGAGGACGAACCGCGCCGGTTCGCCGTCGTCGCCATCCGCGACGGCCACGAGGTCGCCGCCACCTCGCCCGGCATGCCGGACCAGACGGCCGTGCCGCAGCGCGGGCCCGCGGCGGGCTTCGGCGACGACCCACTGAAGGCCTTCCACGCGGTGGGGTGCATCGCCGACGCCGCGACCGTGCGGGAGCGTGCCGACGGCAGCTTCGAGGCGCTGGCCACCGGGACGATCCGGGTGCGGCTGGTCTCCGTGGACGCCTCCGGGCCCTATCTGACGGCCGAGCTCGAAGAGCTGCCCGAGGACCCCGGCGAGGAGGCCGGGGCGCTGGCCGAAGGGGTGCTGCGGGCCTTCCGCCAGTACCAGAAGCGGCTGGCGGGGGCGCGGGAGCGGTCCCTGTCGACCGGGGCCGACCTCCCGGACGAGCCGGCCGTCGTCTCGTACCTGGTCGCGGCCGCCGCGATGCTCGACGTCCCGGCGAAGCAGCGGCTGCTGCAGGCACCGGACACGGCGTCCAGGCTGCGCGAGGAGCTGACGCTGCTGCGGGCGGAGACGGCGATCATCCGCAACCTGCCGTCCCTGCCCGCGTCGGAACTGACCCGCGGACCGACGAGCCTCAACTGAGACGAGCCCCTGACACAGGCCTCCCCCTCCCCCCGGTGCGGAGGGGCCTCCTGGCGGAGAAGGACCCTTGGCGAAGAAGTCGAAGAAGCAGCAGCCGGGCGGGACACCGGCCACCGTGGCGCTCACCGCCGCGGGCGTCGCGTTCACGGTGCACGCCTACGAGCACGATCCGGCGCACCCCTCGTACGGCGAGGAGGCGGCCGAGGCGATGGGGGTGTCCCCGGACCGGGTCTTCAAGACCCTGGTCGCGGACGTCGACGGGGACCTGACGGTCGCCGTCGTCCCCGTGGCGGGCTCCCTCGACCTGAAGGCGCTGGCGACGGCCGTGGGCGGCAAGCGGGCCGCGATGGCCGACCCGGCCGCCGCGGAGCGCACCACCGGGTACGTCCGCGGGGGCATCTCGCCGCTCGGGCAGCGCAAGCGGCTGCGTACGGTGCTGGACGCGTCCGCGGACGGGCACGCGACCATCTGCGTCTCCGCCGGGCGGCGGGGTCTTGAGGTCGAGCTGGCCCCGGGCGACCTGGCGCGCCTCACGGATGCGGTGGTGGCGCCGGTCGGGCGTGCGTGACCTCTCGACGGGGGCGGGGTTCTCGGTTAAGTACCGAGGACATGTCGAAGAAGACGCGCAAACGGAAGTGGCGGGTGCGTAAGGGGCGGGCCAATCATGGGCGGCGGCCCGCGTAGGGCTCCGCCCGGTCTGTGGGGCCCTTGGGGCAGTCAGTCGTCCGCGGGTGTGTTGTGGCTGGCCGCGCAGTTCCCCGCGCCCCTTTGGGGCGGCCGCCCCTTCAGGGCTGGTAGGGAGACTGGTACGGGTCCGGGTCCCTCGGGGCGAAGAGGGCCGTCAGGCCCAGGTGGACCAGGAGGGCCGCGATCGACCAGGCGAGCATCGCGCCCTTGGCACCGAGCTCCAGCGGGGCGTCGAACGTGACGCCCTTGCCGACCTCCTTGGCGTGCCCGACCACGTCCTGGGTGGGGCCGAGCCAGATGCCGAGCCGCCAGGCGACCAGGGAGCCGAGGATGCCGCCGACGGTGAGCGCGACGATCAGCGCGATACCGCCCCGGCGCCGCAGGAGGAACACGACCACCGCGCTGACCAGGCCGAAGGCGAGCGCCAGCAGGGTGAACGTGCCGTCCACACCGATGGCCTGCTCCCCCTCGGTGTCCTTGAGGTAGACCGCCGAACTGTCCGACACCAGCGGCACGTGCGGCGCCAGCCACCACCACAGGACACCCAGCAGCAGCCCGGCGACCGTCAGGGCGACCGTGACGACCGCCGCCTCGCGCAGCTCCGTCCTCGTCCCGGGACCGTCCTTCTCGTGAACGACCCCGTACCCGGCGGGCGGCGCCTGCCAGGCGTCGTGCGGCGGCTGGTGGTTCGGCTGCGGAGGCGGATTCAGCGGTGCGGTCACACCGCCATCGTGCCAGGCCCGTGCGCCGGGCGCGTCACCGGACGGCCGCCCGGCGGTAGGCCCAGGTCGCGACGGCCAGCGAGGCGACGCCGACGCCCGCGCACACGGCGAGGTCGAGCAGGACGACCCCCCAGTCCGGGTCCGGGCCGAAGGTCAGCCCGAGGGCCTCGACCCCGTACGTGGAGGGCAGCAGGTCGCGGGCCCACTGGACGACCGTGGGCAGCCGGTCCGGCGGCAGCACGCCGAGCAGCAGCGCGGCCGACATGCCCAACTGGCCGAGCAGCGTCGCCAGTTCCGGGCGGGGGGCGAGCAGTCCGAGGGCCGCCCCGAGGCCGGCGAGCGCGGCGCCCGCGAGCGGGATGACGGCGACGAGGATCCACAGGTGCGTCAGCGGCAGCTGGAAGAGCACGCTGCCCACGACGGCGGTCACCAGCGTGCCGGGCACGGTGAAGGAGGCGTACGCGGCGGCCGCGCCCAGCACCACCGCGGCGGGCGGCACGGGCAGCGTCGCGTAGTGGTCGAGGCCGCCGCTGGCGCGCAGCTGGCCGAAGTACTGGGCGAGCAGGTTGAGCGCGACGAACGCCACCACGAGGACCGAGGAGCCGGCCACCACGGCCCGCGCCTCACCGCCGCCGTCGACGACCCCGCGCATCAGGACCATGATCCCGACGGACTGGAAGGTCGCCACGAACAACAGGGGGATGCGCGCCACCCTGGCGCGGGAGAGCTGCGCCCGGTAGACGGCGCCCAGCGCGGGCCACAGCCGGGCGCGCGGCCCGAGGTCGGCCACGGCACGGGCACCGGCCTCGGTCTGCACGCTCCGGCTCCCGTCCGCGCGGGCTGCGCCGGGCACGACCTCGGCGGGTACGACACTCACGTCGAGCGGCTCCTGTTCGCTTCGGCTGTCGTCCTTGTACCTGTTCCGTACGGCTGCGGAGGCCCGCATGCTCATGCCTTGACCAGCCCCCGTACGCTTCCGGCGCTGCCGCCCAGTGCCAGATACACGTCCTCCAGGCTCGGCGTGGCGAGCGTGAAGTCGTCCAGGGCCGCGAAGGCGGCGCCGCCGGTGACCGCCGCGACGGCCGCGCGGGCCTCCTCCGGGGAGAGCCGCAGCGACCAGCGACGGCCCGACTCTACGGCGCGGTCGCGCAGGGCCGCGACCTCGGGCACGTCGAGCGGGGCGCGCTCGCGCCAGACCAGTTCGAGGCGCACCTCGCCGGCGACCTGCTCCTTCAGCCCGGCGGGGGTGTCGCAGGCGATGACCCGGCCCCGGTCGAGGACGGCGACCCGGTCGAGCACGGTCTCGGCCTCGATGACGTTGTGGGTGACCAGCAGGACCGTGGTGGCGTGCTCGGCGCGGCGCCGGTCGACGGCGCCCCAGACGGCCCGGCGGGCGACGGGGTCCATACCGGTGGTCGGCTCGTCGAGGACGAGGAAGGGCCGCTCGCCGACGAGGGCGGTGGCGAAGCAGGCGAGCCGGCGCTGGCCGCCGGAGAGTTTCTTCAGGGGCCGCGCGGCGAGGGCGGTGAGTCCCAGCTCCTCCAGGACCGCGTCCCGCTCGGCGCGGGCGGTGCGCGCGTCGAGGCCGCGCAGCCGTCCGGTGGTCTCCGCGGCGAGCGACACGGTCAGCTCGTCGAGCGCGGTGGACTCCTGCCCGAGGTACGCGAGGATGCGCGCCGCGCGCTCGGGGTGGCGCACGATGTCGTGCCCGAGGATCTCGACGCTGCCGCGGTCGGGGCGCATCAGTCCGGTCAGCTGGCGTACGAGGGTGGTCTTGCCGGCGCCGTTCGGTCCGAGCAGCCCGAAGATCTCACCGCGCCGGATGTCGATCCGGACCCCGTCGGTGGCCCGCACCTCGGGCGTACCGGGTGCGTTGCGCCGTCCGCGCACCGCCGGGTAGGTCTTCGTGAGATCCCGCACGGCGCACACGACATCCCCGCCCTGCCCGTCCCGGCCCACCTGTGCGCGCGTACTCGCCAACCCCGCTCCACCCACCCGCTCACTCGCCGGCAGGCACCCGCTCCGTCGCATTCCGCGCATCGATCTCCCGCCAGAACCCCGCCCGGATCGCATACCGGTCGTGCTCGTCGATCTGATCGTCCTTGTGCGCGAGCAGCCCGAACCGCGCCGCGTACCGCAACAGCTCCCCGTCGATCCGGTGCGGCACCCGCGGATACATCGTGGACAGCTTCGGCAGCTGCGTCCGGTCGGACAGCCGCTCCATCCACCGCCGCGCGAACACCTGCCCGACCTCGAACGGGTCACCGCCCACCGTGGTGATGTCCTCCTCCCGGTCGGCCCACCGCTGCTCCGCCGAGGTGAGCTGCGCGAGCGTCGGCAGCATCGCCTCCTCCGGGGTCTCGGCGGCGCTCCCGGGCCGGTCCCGGTCGATCCACCCCTTGTCGGACGACCAGCGCAGCGTCGCGTTCGCGGGCTGCTGGACCGCCTGCCCGCCGGACGCCCCGGGCGCCCCGGCCGCACCGGGCGCCCGCAGCGCGGCCAGGTCCTTCGGCGTCGGAACGCCCCGGCCGGCGGCCGCCGCCCGCKCCGGCGTGCCGTTCCCGCCGGTCTCCGCCTGCGCGTGCTGGTCCTCCTCCGCCACGGCCTGCTCGCCGTCCGGGCCCAGCGGGGAGCCCAGCGCGGCGCCGAGCGCGGACTCGGGCAGCGGCGCGGAGAGGATCGCGGCGATCTCGGGCCGCGGCACCGGCGGCGGCGCGCAGACCCCGCCCAGCTCCTTGGCCCGGACGGCCCGGGTGATCCAGATCCGGTCGAGCACCCGCCGCTCGTCGGCCTCGGCGACCAGGTCCTCGGACTGGTTGTAGTCCCCGTCCGCGGCCTGCACGGCCCACAGGTGCACGGCGACCCCGTGCTCCTTGGCCGCCATCATGCCGGGCAGCAGGTCCCCGTCCCCGGTGACGAGCACGACGTCGGAGCAGGCGCGGTTGCGGGCCAGCTCCGTGAGCTCGGCGTGCATCGCGGCGTCCACGCCCTTCTGCGCCCACCGCCCGTCGCTGCGGGTCAGCGCGCCGAGGCGGACCGTGACCCTGGGCATCACCCGCAGTCTGCGGTGCTCCGGCTGCGGTACGCGGTCGGGGGCCCCGTCGAACCAGTAGATGCGCAGCAGGGGCCGTTCCGTCTCGGACTCGGCGCGTTCGCGCAGCCCCTGGATCAGGGCGGCGTGGTCGACGGTGATCCGGGATCGCGAGGGTTCCCCGGCGAGGAGACTGGCAGCGGCCCCGAGCAGGTAACCGGCGTCCACCAGGACGATGCAGCGGTCCACGCGATCCACCCTCTTTCCGGGAGGTTTGCTTCGGGCTTGCTTCGAGTCTGCCCGACCGCGCGGAGGTTAACGGCCGGAACTCGATCTTCGGCGTGGCGGATCGGACGGCCGGCTCGCCCACACTCCTTATTACGCACGGTAATTCTCCGAAATGCGCCGAACCTCAGCCTATGTGAGTCTGGTCCCGTCTTCGGCCCCCGAATCTCCCTCAGGAGGCAGCACCATGGCCAAGAACAGGAACCGCAAGCAGGGCGACGAACAGGACCGCTCGGCGCAGTCCGAGCGCGCGCAGGAGCAGTCCTCCGCGCCGGCGCAGCAGTCGCCGGTGTCGCAGATCCAGGGCAGCCCGGCCGATGTGGCCCGTAAGCACCAGAAGCGTTTCGGCCACAACTGAGCCGGGCGCGCGGGCCCTTCCGGCCCGGACACACGCCGAGGGGCGCGCCCGTGCACGGGTGCGCCCCTCGCGCCGTCGCGGGGAACGGCCGGCCGGCCGTCGGAACGGTCAGCCGGGCAGCGCCAGGCAGGCCGGGCCCAGCAGGACCTTCAGGTCGCCGAAGAGGGCGGGGTCGGGCTTGACCCGGTGCCGGTCGAGCCGCAGGACCGTGGTCTTGCTCGGACCCTGGAGCCTGATGCGCACCTCGCTCTCGCCCCGGTGGTGACTGAGGATCTCACCGAGCCTGCTGACCATGGGCGGAGTGATCTTCAGGGCCGGGATGGTGAGGATCACGGGCGCGTTGGTGCCCGCGTTCGACAGGTCGGGGACCTGCAGCTCCATCGCGACCAGGCGGGGGACGTCCTCGCGCTTGTCCAGGCGGCCCTTGACGAACACCACCGCGTCCTCGACGAGTTGCGTGGACACCAGCTGGTAGGTCGCCGGGAAGAACATGCACTCGATGGAGCCGGCCAGGTCCTCGACGGTGGCGATCGCCCAGGCGTTGCCCTGCTTGGTCATCTTGCGCTGGAGGCCCGAGATGATGCCGCCGATGGTGACGACCGCGCCGTCCCCGTGCTCGCCGCCGGTGAGCTGGGCGATGCCCGCGTCGGCCTTGTCGGACAGCACGTGCTCCAGACCGAAGAGCGGGTGGTCGGACACGTACAGGCCGAGCATCTCCCGCTCCTGGGCGAGCAGGTAGGCCTTGTCCCACTCGTCGGTGGTGAACTCCACGTCGAGGCCGAAGCCGGGCTCGCTGCTGTCCTCCTCGCCCATGCCGCCGAAGAGGTCGAACTGGCCCTCGGCCTCCTTGCGCTTGACCTGCACCACGTTGTCGATCATCGGCTCGAAGTGCGCGGTGAGGCCCTTGCGGGTGTGCCCCATCGTGTCGAAGGCGCCGGCCTTGATCAGGGACTCCGTGGTGCGCTTGTTGCAGGCGACCGCCTCGACCTTGTCGAGGTAGTCGGGGAAGGAGGCATACTTCCCCTTGGCCTTGCGGCTGCGGATGATCGACTCGACGACGTTCGTGCCGACGTTGCGCACGGCGGAGAGCCCGAAGAGGATCACGTCGTCGCCCTGGGCGGCGAAGTTCTGCTCCGACTCGTTGACGTTCGGCGGCAGCACCTTGATGCGCATGCGCCGGCACTCGTTGAGGTAGATCGCCGACTTGTCCTTGTCGTCCTTGACCGAGGTGAGCAGCGCGGCCATGTACTCGGCCGGGTAGTTCGCCTTGAGGTAGGCGGTCCAGTAGGAGACCAGTCCGTACGCGGCGGAGTGCGCCTTGTTGAACGCGTAGCCGGCGAACGGGACCAGGACGTCCCACAGCGCCTTGATCGCCTCGTCGCTGTAGCCGTTCTTCTGGGCGCCGGCCTGGAAGATGGTGAAGTTCTTCGCCAGCTCGTCGGGCTTCTTCTTGCCCATCACGCGGCGCAGGATGTCGGCCTCGCCGAGCGAGTAGCCGGCGATGATCTGGGCGGCCTTCTGCACCTGCTCCTGGTACACGATCAGGCCGTAGGTGACCGCCAGCACCTCTTCGAGCGGCTCCGCCAGCTCCGGGTGGATCGGGGTGATCTCCTGGCGGCCGTTCTTGCGCTCCGCGTAGTTGATGTGCGAGTTCATGCCCATCGGGCCCGGCCGGTAGAGGGCCGAGACGGCGGAGATGTCCTCGAAGTTGTCGGGCTGCATCTGGCGCAGCAGGGAGCGCATCGGGCCGCCGTCGAACTGGAAGACGCCGAGGGTGTCGCCGCGGCAGAGCAGTTCGAAGGTCTTGGGGTCGTCCAGCGGCAGGGCGAGCATCTCCAGGTCGATGCCCTTGTTGGCCTTCACCATCTTGATGGCGTCGTCCATGATCGTGAGGTTGCGCAGCCCCAGGAAGTCCATCTTCAGCAGGCCGAGCGACTCGCACTGCGGGTAGTCCCACTGGGTGATGGTCACGCCGTCGGTGTGCCGCACCCAGACCGGGGCGTGGTCGACGATGGGCTCGCTGGACATGATCACGCCGGCCGCGTGCACGCCCATCTGGCGGACCAGGCCCTCGACGCCCTTGGCGGTGTCGATGACCTTCTTGACGTCCGGCTCGTTCTCGTACATCCCGCGGATCTCGCCAGCCTCGCCGTAGCGCGGGTGCTTGGGGTCGGTGATGCCGTTCAGGTCGATGCCCTTGCCCAGGACGTCGGCGGGCATCGCCTTGGTGAGCCGGTCGCCCATCGCGTACGGGTAGCCCAGCACGCGCGCGGAGTCCTTGATGGCGTTCTTCGCCTTGATCTTGCCGTACGTGCCGATCATGGCGACCTTGTCGGCGCCGTACTTCTCGGTCACGTACCGGATCACCTCGACGCGCCTGCGCTCGTCGAAGTCGATGTCGACGTCGGGCATGGAGACGCGCTCGGGGTTGAGGAACCGCTCGAAGATCAGGCCGTGCGGGATGGGGTCGAGGTCGGTGATGCCCATGGCGTACGCGACGATCGAGCCGGCCGCGGAGCCACGGCCGGGGCCGACCGCGATGCCCTGCTTCTTGGCCCACATGATGAAGTCGGCGACGACGAGGAAGTACCCCGGGAACCCCATCTGGATGATGACGTCCATCTCGTACTCGGCCTGCTTCTGGCGGTCCTCGGGGACGCCGCCGGGGAAGCGGCGCTCCATGCCGCGGCGCACCTCCTCCTGGAACCAGGTGACCTCGGTGAAGCCCTCGGGGATGTCGAACCGCGGCATGAGGTTCTTCGCCTCGAACATGCCGGTGGTGTCGATCTGCTCGGCCACCAGCAGGGTGTTGGCGCACCCTTCCTGCCAGGCGTCCGAGGAGTCGACGGCGTACATCTCGTCCGTCGACTTCAGGTAGTAACCGGTCCCGTCGAAGCGGAAGCGGTCCGGGTCGGAGAGGTTCTTGCCGGTCTGGATGCACAGCAGCGCGTCGTGCGCGGTCGCCTCGTGCGCGTACGTGTAGTGCGAGTCGTTGGTCACCAGCGGCGGGATGCCCAGCTTCTTGCCGATCCGCAGCAGGTCCTCGCGGACCCTGCTCTCGATCTCGATGCCGTGGTCCATCAGCTCCAGGAAGTACCGGTCCTTGCCGAAGATGTCCTGGTACTCGGCGGCCGACTTCAGCGCCTCGTCGAACTGGCCCAGGCGCAGCCGGGTCTGCAGCTCGCCGGAGGGGCAGCCCGTGGAGGCGATCAGGCCCTCGGACCACTGGGAGATGGTCTCCTTGTCCATGCGGGGCCACTTCTGCAGCCAGCCCTCGGCGTACGCGTCCGAGGAGAGCTTGAAGAGGTTGTGCAGCCCCGTCTTGTTCGCCGCCCAGATCGTCTTGTGGGTGTAACCGCCGGAGCCGGAGACGTCGTCGCGCTTCTGGTGCGGCTGCCCCCACTTGATCTTGCGCTTGTTGCGCCGCGACTCGGGGGCGACGTACGCCTCGATGCCGATGATCGGCGTGACGCCCGCCTTCTTGGCCGAGTGGAAGAAGTCGTACGCCCCGTGGAGGTTGCCGTGGTCGGACATCGCGATGTGCGTCATGCCCATCTCGTTGCACGCGTCGAACATGTCCTTGAGCCGCGCGGCACCGTCCAGCAGCGAGTACTGGGTGTGGACGTGCAGGTGCGTGAACGGCGGCTTCGACACGGTTTCGGCCTCCAAGAAGAACTGGCGTCGACGGGCTCCCGACGGATGTCCGAAGGGCTGCGGACGGTCCGGGGGACAGCGACGAAGTCTATGCCCGAGGACTGACACCTGGGTCAAGCACTCCGGCGCGCAGCGCCTCGATGAGGGGCGGCGGTCGGGTGACGGGTGGGCGCTTCCCCCCGTACCTTCGTGCGGGGGAAACGGGCACTCCCGCGGCCCCCCGCGCGTTGGACGGTGGCGGAGACATCCGTTCCGCCGGACGGCGCGTCCTGTCCCGTTCGTCAGGCAGTACCTGCACCAGGAGGCACCCAGCGATGTCGGTTCCGCAGCTCAGCGCCGAGCAGCGCGGCGAACAGATCCTCGCCGTCTTCCACACGGCCTTCGGCGACCTGCTGGCCGCCGATCCGGCCGCGTTCCGCGTGAAGTTCCGGAAGATGGCGGCGTCGGCGTTCGCGTTCTACCGCGGGACGGCAAACCTCTTCTACCACGACCTGGAGCAGGAGAACGCCCACACCGGGCCGTACCTGGACGAGCGCACCTCGCGGGTGTGGATCCACGGCGACCTGCACGCGGAGAACTTCGGCACGTACATGGACGCCCAGGGCCGGCTGATCTTCAACGTGAACGACTTCGACGAGGCGTACGTCGGCCCCTTCACCTGGGACCTCAAGCGCCTGGCGGCCTCGGTGGCCCTGATCGGCTACGCGAAGGCGCTGAGCGACGACCAGATCACCGCCCTCGTGCGGACGTACGCGGCGGCCTACCGCGAGCGCGTCCACGCCCTCGCGACGGGCGCCAAGAGCGACGAGGTGCCGCCCTTCACGCTGGACAGCGCCCAGGGACCGCTGCTCGACGCCCTGCGCGACGCGCGCTCGCTGACCCGCTTCGGGCTGCTCGACTCGATGACGGAGATCCGCGACTTCGAGCGGCGCTTCGCCCCGGGCGGCGGCTCCGTCGAGCTGGACGCGGCCACCCGCTACAAGGTCCTGGCCGCCTTCGACGGCTATCTGGAGACGCTGCCGGAGTCGTCCCTGGACCGCCCGGACTCCTACCGGGTGAAGGACGTCGTGGGCCGCCGCGGCATCGGCATCGGCTCGGCCGGCCTGCCCTCGTACAACATCCTCCTGGAGGGCGCCACCGACGCCCTGGAGAACGATGTGGTGATCTACATCAAGCAGGCCCAGACCCCGGCCGTCTCCCGGCACATCACCGACCCCTCGATCCGGGAGTACTTCCAGCACGAGGGCCACCGCACGGTGATCTCCCAGCGCGCCCTCCAGGCGCACGCCGACCCGTGGCTGGGCTGGACCGAGCTGGACGGCGCGGGCCAGCTGGTCGCCGAGGTCTCGCCGTACGCGGTGGACCTGGACTGGGGCGACATCGACGACCCCGAGGAGATCGCGGCGGTCGTCGCGGACCTCGGCCGGGCCACCGCCGCGATGCACGCAGCCGCGGACGACGAGAGCGGCCACTCGGAGCTGGTGCCGTTCTCCACGGAGCGCGCCATCGACGCGGCGATCGCGGGCGACGAGGACGGCTTCGGCGACCTGCTCGTGGACTTCGCGCACAGCTACGGCGCCCGTGCCCGCGCCGACCACCAGATCTTCGTGGACCTGTTCCGCAACGGGCAGATCCCGGGACTGTAGCCGCCCCTCCCCGCACGGGGACCCCGTCCACAGGATCCCTTTAGGGGTCCCTTACCGGAGTACGTGACAGACTCTTCAGGCCATGGACATATCCGGGACCCAGCTCAGAGCCGTACGCGCGGCGCTGTTCACGGCGGTGGTCGTGACGCTCAGCACCGCGTCGCACGTGCTGCTGTCCCGGGTCCCCCTGCCGCTGGCCACCGTGGCGGCGCTCGCCGGCGCCGTCTTCGCCGTCGCGTACGCGCTGGCGGGCCGGGAGCGCGGCTTCGGGCGGATCGCCGCCCTGCTGATCCCGCTGGAGCTGGCCGCCGACACGCTGTTCACCGCCGGCCAGCACGCCTGTTACGGCAGGGCGGGCGGCCCGGTCGCCGGCCCGCTGCGCTCGGTGGGCCTCGACGTGCTCTGCGGGGGCGGCGAGGTCGGCGCCCCGCTGGCCCGGGTGACGGGCGGCGAGGCGACCCCCGCGGCGGCGCTGCTCGCCCAGGCCGACCCGGGCGCCGCCTGGCTGCTGCTGGGCGCGCACATCGGCGTCGGCCTCGCCGCGGCCGCCTGGCTGCGGCGCGGCGAGCGGGCCCTCGGCCAGTTCCTGGACGCGATGGCCGCCACCACCTTCCGCCCGCTGCTGATCGCGGTCACCGCGGTGGCCGCACCCCTCACCCCGGTGCGCCGGCTGCCGCGGCCCACCCGCCGGGTCGCCGCCACCCGCACGCGGCTGCTCGTGCACTCCCTGGGACGGCGTGGACCGCCGTGCTCGGCCCTTTCCGCCTGAGCACACCGATCCCCGTACACCCGCCATCACCACGGAGAAATCACCATGAGCAAGAGGAACACCCAGGCCGCGAAGTCGGCGGCCCGTGAGCGGCTGCGCGTCGAGCGCGAGCGCCAGGCCAAGCGCGACAAGGCGAAGCGCCAGCTCGTCGTCGCCGGTTCGATCGTCGCGGTCCTCGCGATAGCCGGCGGCATCGGCTGGGCCGTCGTGCAGAACAACGAGCCCTCGAAGTGGGACGAGGCCGCCGACGCGAAGGTCGTCGCCCCCGCGAACACCAGCGGCAAGAACGGCACGACCGTCGTCATCGGCGACTCCAAGACCGACAACACGGTCCACCTCTACGAGGACCCGCGCTGCCCGGCCTGCGCCTCCTTCGAGCAGACCGTCGGCGAGACCGTCAACAAGGGCATGGAGGACGGCGACTACAAGCTCTCCTTCACCCTCGGCACGTTCCTCGACGGCAACCTCGGCGGCGAGGGCTCGAAGAACGGCGTGAGCGCGCTCGGCGCCGCGCTGAACGTCAGCCCCGAGGCGTTCCTGGAGTACAAGACCGCGCTGTACTCGGCGAAGTACCACCCGGAGGAGACGAAGGACGACCTCGCGAAGGACGACTACCTGATCAAGGTGGCGGACACGGTGGACGCGCTGAAGGGCAACGAGAAGTTCCAGGATGCCGTCGAGAAGGGCACCTACGACGCCTGGGCGATGAGGATGAGCAAGTCCTTCGACGACGCCGAGGGGGTCGACTCGACGCCGACCATCAAGATCAACGACAAGGTGATCACGAACCCGAGCTCGGTCGCCGACTGGCAGAAGGCCCTGAAGGACGCGGGCGTCACCAAGTAACGGCCCCGGCAGGGCGGGCGAACGCCCGACGTTCGCCCGCCCTTCACGTCGTTCGCCTTACGGAGAGCTCTACCGATCAGTAATGTGACCGGCCGTGACCAGTCGCATCAGATCCCTGCCCAGGCCCCCGCGTTCCTSCACGGCGTCGCCTCCGGCGACCCGCTGCCCGACGGCGTCCTGCTGTGGACGCGGGTGACGCCCGTGCCCGAGGCGGTCCCCGGCTCCGGGCTCGGCCCGGACGTCGAGGTCGCCTGGACGGTGGCCACCGACAAGGCGTTCACGGACGTCGTCGCGCGGGGCTCCGTCACCGCGACCGCCGCCTCCGACCACACCGTGAAGGCGGACGTCCGCGGTCTGCGGCCCGCCACCGACCACTGGTTCCGCTTCTCCGCCGGCGGCACCGACTCCCCCGCCGCCCGCACCCGCACCGCGCCCGCCCACGACGCGGCCGTGGCCTCGATGCGCTTCGGCGTGGTGTCCTGCGCCAACTGGGAGGCCGGCCACTTCTCGGCGTACCGCCACCTCGCCGCGCGCGGCGACCTGGACGCCTGGCTGCACCTGGGCGACTACGTCTACGAGTACGGCACCGGCGAGTACGGCACCCGGGACACCGTCGTGCGCCCGCACGCCCCCGCGCACGAGATCGTCACCCTCGCCGACTACCGCGTCCGGCACGGCCGCTACAAGACGGACCCGGACCTGCGGGCCCTGCACGCCGCTGCCCCGGTCGTCGCGATCTGGGACGACCACGAGTTCGCGAACGACGCCTGGTCGGGCGGCGCCGAGAACCACACCGAGGGCGCCGAGGGCTCCTGGTCCGCCCGGCAGGCCGCCGCCAAGCAGGCCTACTTCGAGTGGATGCCGGTGCGGCCCGCGGTCGAGGGCACCACCTACCGGCGGCTGCGGTTCGGCAGGCTCGCCGACCTGTCGCTGCTCGACCTGCGCTCGTACCGCTCGCAGCAGGTGAAGACCGGCAACGGCTCGGTGGACGACCCGGAGCGCACGCTCACCGGCCGGACCCAGCTCGACTGGCTGAAGGCGGGCCTGCGGTCCTCGGACACCACCTGGCGGCTGGTCGGCAACTCGGTGATGATCGCCCCCTTCGCCATCGGCTCGCTCTCCGCCGAGCTCCTCAAACCGCTCGCGGAACTGCTCGGCCTGCCGAAGGAGGGCCTCGCCCTCAACACCGACCAGTGGGACGGCTACACCGACGACCGCCGCGAACTCCTCGCGCACCTGCGGGAGAACGCGATCCGCAACACGGTCTTCCTCACCGGCGACATCCACATGGCCTGGGCCAACGACGTGCCGTACAACGCCGCCACGTACCCCCTGTCGGCCTCCGCCGCCACCGAGTTCGTCGTCACGTCGGTGACCTCCGACAACCTCGACGACCTGGTGAAGGTGCCCGAGGGCGCGGTCTCGGCCCTGGCCGCGCCGGTGATCCGCGCCGCCAACCGGCACGTCCACTGGGTCGACACCGACCGCCACGGCTACGGCGTCCTGGACCTGACCGCCGAGCGGGCGCAGATGGACTACTACGTCCTCTCCGACCGCACGTCCGCGGACGCGACGGCGGCCTGGGCCCGTTCCTACCGCACGCGCAGCGGCACGCAGAAGGTCGAGCGGACGTACGACCCGGTCTGATCCGGCACGGCGTCCCGCGCACGGGCGGTCCCGCGCGGGACCGCTACAAGGTCTCCAGGAAGCCGAGCGCCACCCGCCAGGTGGCCTCGGCGGCCTCCTCGTCGTAGTCCGGCAGACCGGGGTCGGTGTAGAGGTGCCCGGCACCCGCGTACCGGTAGATCTCCACGTCCGCCCCCACCCGGCCCATCTGCAGGTACCAGGCGGTCAGCCAGTCGTCCGGCTCGAAGGCGTCCGGCTCCGCCACGTGCAGCTGGACCGGCAGCTCGTCCACCGAGGCGGTCTCCGCGATGTCGGACGTGCCGTGCAGGAGCAGCAGCCCGCGGGCCTTGTCGTCACCGAGCGCCAGGGTCTGCGCGGTCGCCGCGCCCAGCGAGAACCCGGCGTACACCAGCCCCCGCTCCGAGTAGGGCGCCGCGGCCAGGATGGCGCGCTTGAGCAGCTCGTCCTTGCCCAGCTCGTCCTGGAAGGCCCTGCCCTCCTCGACCGTCTCGAAGACGCGCCCCCCGAAGAGGTCCGGCGTCCACACCTCGTGTCCCGCCGCCCGCAGGCGGTCCGCCGCGTCCCGCACCGCCGGCCGCAGACCGTAGGTCGAATGGAAGAGCATGATGTTCATGGGGCCATGGTGCCAGCCGCCCCCGGCCACGCCGGTCCGGGGCGCCGGGCGGCGGATATGACCGGGACCACAGATTAGCCACCCCGGGGGACGGTTACGGTCGAAGGATGGAGAACGTGCTTCGCCCGCTGATCGTGATCGGCGGCTCCGTCGTACTGACGCTGCTGGTCGGCTGGACGGCCGACCTGCTGCTGCGACGCGCCGATCAACGCCACCACCAGGTCCCGCTGTGGGGCCTGCTGCGCCGCTGCCGTCTTCCGCTGCAGTTCACGCTGTGCGCCGCACTGCTGAGAGGATCGTACGACCAGGCCGAGCTCACCAAGGAGCACTCCGTGGGGGCCGGCCGGATCCTCTCCCTGGTCCTCATCGGCTCCACCGCCTGGCTCCTGGTGCGGATCGCCACCGCGATCGTCGAGTCCTCGTACGCCCGCTACGCCCACACCCACCGCGATCCGGCCAGGGTGCGCCGGGTCCGTACGCAGGTGGCCCTCATCCAGCGGGTCGTCTCCGCGATCGTCGGTGTGGTCGCGGTCGCGGCCATGCTGCTGACCTTCCCCGCGATGCGCGCGGCCGGCGCCTCGCTGCTCGCCTCGGCCGGCATCCTCGGCATCGTCGCCGGTGTGGCCGCCCAGTCGACCCTCAGCAACATGTTCGCCGGGTTCCAGATCGCCTTCGGCGACATGGTGCGGCTCGGCGACACGGTCGTCGTGAACGGCGAATGGGGCACGGTCGACGAGATCACCCTCACCTTCCTGACCGTGCGCACCTGGGACGAGCGCCGGTTCACCATGCCGGTGTCGTACTTCACCTCGCAGCCGTTCGAGAACTGGTCCCGCGGCGGGGTGCAGATGACCGGCACGGTCTTCTTCCACCTGGACCACCACGCGCCCGTGGAGGAGATGCGCGCCAAGCTGCGCGACATCCTGCGCGAGTGCCCCGCCTGGGACGGCCGCGACTACGGCCTCGCGGTCACCGACTCCACCCCCAGCACGATGGAGGTGCGCGCGCTGGTCACCGCGAAGGACGCGGACGACGTGTGGACGGTGCGGGTCACGGTCCGCGAGCAGATGCTGCGCTGGCTGACCGTCCACCACCCGTACGCCCTCCCCCGCGTCAACACGGCCGACGCGATCCTCCCCCCGGACACCCT
>NZ_VDFC01000046.1:634087-668019 GCF_008369065.1 Streptomyces apricus
GGCGCGGGGAACTGCGCGACCAGCCCCCACCGGCCGGCACCAAAAAACGCACCCCGCCCACCCCAACCCCAGATCCTTGCCCTGCCGGAGGCACCCGGCAAGGCAAGGACCTACCTCAAAGACCGCACATCGAGATGCCGCAACACCCGATCCACCACCTCAGGATCGGCCCCCACCTCACTCCGCGCCGCGAGCACCTCGTGCCGCGCGGCGGACAGCATCTCCCCCTGGATCCGCCGCACCCGCCGAATCCGCCGCGCCCGCTGCTCGTGCGCCTCCCGCCGCTCGTCCTTGCCCAGGTCGGGACTGATCCGGTAGCCGATGTCGAAGGCCCGGCGCTGCAACTGCTCGGTGAGCTCCTCGGGCAGGTCCTCCGACTCCCTGATCTCCCGCAGCCGCTGCTTGGCCGCCGCGGCCGCCCGGACGGCGAGCGTCCTCTCGAACTCCTTCTCCCGGTCGGTGTCGGCCTGCACCCCCAGCCTGCCCACCAGCCACGGCAGGCTCAGCCCCTGGACCAGCAGCGTCACCATGATCACCCCGAACGCGATGAAGATCATCTCGTCCCGGTGCGGGAACGGCTCCCCGCTCTCCGTCTTCAGCGGAATGGCCAGCGCCAGCGCCACGGAGGCCACCCCGCGCATCCCGGCCCACCACATGACGACGGTCTCCCGCCAGCTCGTCGGGATGTCCTCGTCGATGTCCCGCCGGGCGTGCATCCGTTTGGTCAGCGCGGTCGCCGGCAGCAGCCACGCCAGGCGTACGAACACGACGACCCCCACGACCGCGCCGGCCCAGCCGAGCATCTCGCTCCAGCGCCCCTCCGCCGTCCTGAGCGCGTTGTGCAGTTCGAGGCCGATGAGCCCGAAGGCGACCCCGGTGACCAGCGTGTCGACGATGTCCCAGAACGTGTGCCCGGCGAGCCGCGTCATGACGTCGTCCGGGTCGTTCGCGTACTCCGCCAGGAACATCGCCGTGGTGAGCACCGCCAGCACACCGGACCCGTGCAGTTCCTCGGCCAGGACGTAGGACGCGTACGGCACGAGCAGCGTCAGCCCGATCTGCAGCGTCGGGTCGCCGAGGTAGTCCATCAGCCGGTTCGCGCCCCAGCCGAGCCCGACGCCCACGGCGACCGCGACGACGGCGGACAGCAGGAAGTCGAGCAGGGCGCCCGGCACCGAGAAGGAGCCGCTGACGGCGGCGGCGATGGCGACGTGGTAGAGCACGATGGCCGTCACGTCGTTGAAGAGGCCCTCGCCCTCCAGGATCGACACCAGCCGGCGCGGCAGCCCGAGCTGCCCCGCGACGGCGGTCGCCGCGACGGGGTCGGGCGGCGCCACCAGCGCGCCCAGCGCCACGGCGGCGGCGATCGGCAGCCCCGGCACGACGGCGTGGGCGACCGCGGCGACCGCGGCGGTGGTGACGAACACCAGGGCCACGGCGAGCAGGAAGATCGGCCGCTTGTTGGCGGCGAACTGCCGCCACGAGGTGCGCCGCACGGCGGCGTACAGCAGCGGCGGGAGCAGTCCGGGCAGGATCAGCTCCGGCGGGATGTCCACGTTCGGCACGAAGTGGAGCAGGGCCAGCACGATCCCCAGCACGGTCATCAGCACGGGCGCCGGGAGCTTGAGCCGGTCCCCCAGCGGCACGCTGACGACGGCCCCGAGCATCAGCACGAACAGCAGGGCCAGCTGGTCCACGGTCGGGGCTCCTGGGATCTAGTCGGTCAAAACAGGCCAGACCTCAAGCGTGCCACCGCCACCGAATTCCACACGCGGGGCGCCCACAGGAGCGCCCCGTAAGGGGCGCGGGGAACTGCGCAACAAGCCCCCACCGGGCCGGTACCTAGAAACGGCGCCGCATCGCCAGATGCGGAATCCCCGCGTCAGGGAACTCCGCCCCGTACGCCACATACCCCAGCCGCTCGTAGAACCCCACCGCATGCGTCTGCGCATGCAGATCCACCCCGCTCAGCCCCCGCGCACGGGCCGCGTCCTCGACGCCCCGCACGAGCGCGGCCCCGACCCCGAGCCCGCGCGCGGCCCGCACGACGGCGAGCCGCCCCAGGGACCCGACCCCGGCGTCGCCGCCGTTCTTCGCGGCAGCCGCCTCCCCGTGCAGCAGCCGTCCCGCACCGAGCGGCCGCCCGTCCTCGCGGACGGCGAGCACGTGCACGGCGCCGGCGTCGTACGCGTCGTACTCCAGGTCCTCGGGGACCTGCTGCTCGACGACGAAGACCTCCTTGCGCACGGCGAAGCAGGCCTCACGGTCGGCGAGGTCCTCGGCGACCCGCACCACGTAGGACGGCGACGAGGAGGACGGGGCCGGGGAGTGCGGCGCGCTCACGCGTAGCTCTCCTCCCGCACCCGGTCCAGCGCCGTCTGCAGGTCCTCGGCGTAGTCGCAGGAGAACTCGACCCACTGCCCGTCCCCGGGGTGCTCGAACCCGAGCCGCACCGCCTGCAGCCACTGGCGGGTGAGGCCGAGCCGCTTGGCGAGCGTCGGGTCGGCGCCGTACGTCAGGTCGCCGACGCACGGGTGCCGGTGGGCAGACATGTGGACGCGGATCTGGTGCGTGCGCCCGGTCTCCAGCTTGATGTCGAGCAGCGAGGCCGCGCGGAACGCCTCGATCAGGTCGTAGTGCGTCACGGAGGGCTTGCCCTCGGCGGTGACCGCCCACTTGTAGTCGTGGTTGGGGTGCCGGCCGATGGGCGCGTCGATGGTGCCGCTGGTCGGGTCGGGGTGGCCCTGCACGAGCGCGTGGTAGCGCTTGTCGACCGTGCGCTCCTTGAACTGGCGCTTGAGCGACGTGTACGCGTACTCCGACTTGGCGACCACCATCAGGCCCGAGGTGCCCACGTCGAGCCGGTGCACGATGCCCTGGCGCTCGGCGGCGCCCGAGGTGGAGATGCGGTACCCGGCGGCGGCCAGGCCGCCGATCACGGTCGGTCCGGACCAGCCGGGGCTGGGGTGCGCGGCGACGCCGACCGGCTTGACGATCACCACGACGTCGTCGTCGTCGTGCACGATCTCCATGCCCTCGACGGGCTCGGCGACGATCTGCACGGGCGGGGCGGCCTGCGGCATCTCGACTTCCAGCCAGGCGCCGCCGTGCACCCGCTCGGACTTCCCGACCACCGAGCCGTCGACCGTGACCTTCCCCGCCGCGGCGAGCTCGGCGGCCTTCGTACGGGAGAAGCCGAACATGCGGGAGATGGCGGCGTCGACGCGCTCGCCCTCCAGGCCGTCGGGCACGGGCAGGGTACGGATATCGGGAACGGTACTCACCCGTCGAGTATGCCGGACGGCTCGGACACCGCCGTACGGCGGCAGCCCGCACGCGGCCCCGTGCGTCGGGGACCTGTACGCCCGGCCCCCGTGCGCCCGGCCCCGTACGCCCGCTCAGTCCTTGTGGACGGTGCCGTCCGGGTCCAGGCCCCGGAAGGACAGCAGCACGATCAGGATGCCGCCGCAGACGATCGCGGAGTCGGCGAGGTTGAAGACCGCGAAGTGCTTGGGCGCGATGAAGTCGACGACCGCGCCCTCCAGGAAGCCCGGCGCGCGGAAGATCCGGTCGGTGAGGTTGCCGAGCGCGCCGCCGAGCAGCAGGCCCAGCGCGACGGCCCAGGGCAGGCTGTAGAGCTTGCGGGCGAGCCGGGCGATCACCACGATCACGGCCGCGGCGATCACCGTGAAGATGATCGTGAAGGCCTCGCCGAAGCCGAAGGCGGCGCCGGCGTTGCGGATCGCCTCGAAGCGCAGCCAGTCCCCGACGATCTCGATCGGCTCGTGGTGCTCCAGCTTCGCGACCACGATCAGCTTGCTGACCAGGTCCAGCACGTACGCCAGCGCGGCGACGGTGAACAGGACGGCGATCCGGCGCCTGCCCCGGGGCGCCGCGGCCCCGTCCGGCGCCTCCCCGGGACCCGGGTCCGGGTCGGAGCCGCTCCCGTGATCGGCGGCGGTACCGGCTCCGGAACCGGCCTCCACCCGCTCCTCGGGCGCCACGCTCCTGTCGGGCTGCTCCGGACCGGCTCCCGCCGCGCCCGGGGTATCCGGCGTACCGATGATGCGCTCCGCCTCTGCCACGTGAGTTGTGTCCCTCGACCTAGGTGCCTGACTGAGCACGAGGGTACGGCACGGCCCGCCGCGGCCAGGTGCCCAGGAGGGCCCACCGGGCGGATCGGTGTTCGATCGGGGGAGGTCAGTAACGGCGCTCCTGCTTCTGCTTGCACTCGACGCACAGCGTGGCGCGCGGGAAGGCCTGCACGCGGGCCTTGCCGATGGCCTTGCCGCAGTTCTCGCAGAGCCCGTACGTGCCCGCGTCCAGCCGGTCCAGGGCGCGCTCGGTCTGCTCCAGCATCTCCCGGGCGTTGGCGGCGAGCGCCATCTCGCTCTCGCGCGTGATGTTCTTGGTGCCGGTGTCCGCCTGGTCGTCGCCCGCGCCGTCCCCGGAGTCGCGCATCAGCCCCGCCAGGGACTCCTCGGACTGCGTGATCTCGGTGCGCAGCCGCAGCGCCTCGGCGAGCAGGCCCGTGCGCGCCTCCTCGACCTCCTCGGGGGTCCAGGGGTCCTCTCCGGGGCGCACCGCGAGCTCTCCGGGGTCCGCCGCGGCCCCCCGCGCCTTGGGGACCGCGGTGGGCTCGGCCGCCGCGGCGGCCGTGCCAGGGGTCTTCTTCGCAACCACCGTCGTGGCTCCCGTCCTGTCGGCGGCCTCGGCCGCTCCCTCGGCCGCGGAAGCGGCCGCCTTGCCGGCCACGGCTGCGTCCTTCTCGCCGGCCGTACCTGCGTCCTTGCCGCCCGCGGTCCTCTTCGCGCCCGCTCTCCCGGCCCCGGTGGCCGCCTTCTTGCGCGGAGTCCGCTTCGCCGGGGAGGCGGTCCCCCGCGCGGGGGCGTCCCCGGCACCGGCCGCTCCCGTGGTCCCGCCGGACGCCGGCTGCTGTACGGCCGTCTTCTTCGCCACCATGGCCGCGGCCCCTTCACAGATTGTGACCTTGCACGCGAATCGTGCTGGGACGATAAATCGACTTGGGTCCGGCGGCAACGGGGCACGCCGTCCGGTTCCCCCGTCCCGCGCGTACCGCGGTCCGGTCTGCAAGCGTTGTGCCCAGCTCCCCGCCGGGTAATCCGCCGGAGCGCCCGTACCGGGATGCGGACACCGGCCCGTCGGCATTCGGCCCAGTGCGCGCCCCGCGCGCGGGGCGCGGAAAACCGGTCCGCCGCCGTCGGCCCGGCGCCGTACACTGGGCGCAGCGAAAAGCGTGGATGGGGACGAGTAGCGGCGTACGCGGCCAGGAGCGACCCGGGGACGGTGTGAGCCCGGGGGCGAGCGCGACGTGAAGATCACCCCGGAGCCGCCGGAAGAGGGCCGCAGCGAGCCAGCAGCGGCCGGTAGACCCGGCATCGCGACCCCAATGAGGGGGCTCACCGGCGTGCGGAACGTGCCGGGGGGCCAAGGAGGGTGGTACCGCGGGAGCGCGCCGCACACGGCGTAGGTGACAGCACAGCTCTCGTCCCTCCGGACGGAAGGCAGAAGTCCGCCGGAGGAAGTTCGTTGGATACGCAGCCGAGTACACAGCCGCAGTACCGCCAGGTGCCCGCGCAGGTCGACCTGCCCGCCCTAGAGCACGCCGTGCTCGACTTCTGGCGCGAGCAGAAGATCTTCGCCAAGTCCCTGGAGCAGTCCGAGGGCCGCCCGGAGTGGGTGTTCTACGAGGGCCCGCCCACCGCCAACGGCATGCCGGGCGCCCACCACATCGAGGCCCGCGTCTTCAAGGACGTCTTCCCGCGCTTCCGCACCATGCGCGGCTACCACGTGGGCCGCAAGGCCGGCTGGGACTGCCACGGCCTCCCGGTGGAGCTGGCGGTCGAGAAGGAGCTCGGCTTCACGGGCAAGAAGGACATCGAGGCGTACGGCATCGCCGAGTTCAACGCGAAGTGCCGCGAGTCGGTGACCCGTCACACGGACGCCTTCGAGGAGCTCACGACCCGCATGGGGTACTGGGCCGACCTCAACGACCCGTACCGGACGATGGACCCGGAGTACATCGAATCCGTCTGGTGGTCGCTGAAGGAGATCTTCGGCAAGGGCCTGCTGGTCCAGGACCACCGCGTGGCCCCCTGGTGCCCGCGCTGCGGCACGGGCCTGTCCGACCACGAGCTGGCGCAGGGCTACGAGACGGTCGTCGACCCCTCGGTCTTCGTCCGCTTCCCGCTCACCTCCGGCCCGCTCGCGGGCGAGGCCGCGCTCCTGGTGTGGACGACGACCCCGTGGACCCTGGTGTCCAACACGGCGGTCGCCGCGCACCCGGAGGTGACCTACGTGGTGGCGACGGACGGCGAGGAGAAGCTCGTCGTCGCCGAGCCGCTCCTCGGAAAGGCCCTCGGCGAGGGCTGGGAGACCACCGGGCAGACCTTCACGGGCGCCGAGATGGAGCGCTGGGCGTACCGGCGCCCCTTCGACCTCGTCGAGTTCCCGAAGGACGAGCCCGCGCACTACGTGGTGAACGCGGAGTACGTGACGACCGAGGACGGTACGGGTCTGGTCCACCAGTCCCCCGCCTTCGGTGAGGACGACCTCAGGGTCTGCCGCGCCTACGGGCTCCCGGTGGTGAACCCGGTGCGCCCGGACGGCACCTTCGAGGAGGACCTGCCCCTGGTGGGCGGCGTCTTCTTCAAGAAGGCCGACGAACAGCTCACGGCCGACCTCCAGGAGCGCGGGCTGCTCTTCCGGCACGTCCCGTACGAGCACAGCTACCCGCACTGCTGGCGCTGCCACACCGCGCTGCTGTACTACGCGCAGCCGTCCTGGTACATCCGCACCACCGCCATCAAGGACCGGCTCCTCCAGGAGAACGAGAAGACCAACTGGTTCCCCGACTCGGTCAAGAACGGCCGCTACGGGGACTGGCTGAACAACAACATCGACTGGGCCCTGTCCCGCAACCGCTACTGGGGCACGCCGCTGCCGATCTGGCGCTGCGAGGAGAGCCACCTCACGGTGATCGGCTCCCGCGCCGAGCTCACGGAGCTCACCGGCACCGACCAGTCGGGGCTCGACCCGCACCGCCCGTTCATCGACGAGGTCACCTTCGCCTGCCCCGAGGACGGCTGCGGGCGGACGGCCACGCGCGTGCCGGAGGTCATCGACGCCTGGTACGACTCGGGCTCGATGCCGTTCGCGCAGTGGGGCTACCCGTACAAGAACAAGGAGCTCTTCGAGAGCCGCTACCCGGCGCAGTTCATCTCGGAGGCCATCGACCAGACGCGCGGGTGGTTCTACACGCTGATGGCCGTCGGCACGCTGGTCTTCGACAAGTCGTCGTACGAGAACGTCGTCTGCCTCGGCCACATCCTGGCCGAGGACGGCCGCAAGATGTCCAAGCACCTGGGCAACATCCTGCAGCCGATCCCGCTCATGGACCAGCACGGCGCGGACGCGGTCCGGTGGTTCATGGCGGCCGGCGGCTCGCCCTGGGCGGCCCGCCGCGTCGGCCACGGCACGATCCAGGAGGTCGTCCGCAAGACGCTCCTCACGTACTGGAACACGGTCGCCTTCCAGGCCCTGTACGCGCGCACGGCCGGCTGGGCGCCCAGCGACGCCGACCCGGCGCCGGCGGACCGCCCGGTCCTGGACCGCTGGCTGCTGTCCGAGCTGCACGCGCTCACCGACCAGGTGACGCAGGCGCTGGAGTCGTACGACACCCAGCGCGCCGGCAAGCTCCTGTCGGCGTTCGTCGACGACCTGTCGAACTGGTACGTGCGCCGTTCGCGCCGCCGCTTCTGGCAGGGCGACAGGGCGGCGCTGCGCACGCTGCACGAGGTCGTCGAGACGGTCACTCGCCTGATGGCCCCGCTGACCCCGTTCATCACCGAGCGGGTCTGGCAGGACCTGGTGGTGCCGGTGTCCCCCGGCGCCCCCGAGTCGGTGCACCTGTCGACCTGGCCGGAGGCGGACCTGTCCGTCATCGACCCGGAGCTGTCGAAGCAGATGGTGCTGGTACGCCGTCTCGTGGAGCTGGGCCGGGCCACGCGCGCGGAGTCGGGCGTCAAGACCCGCCAGCCGCTGTCCCGCGCGCTGGTCGCGGCGACCGGCTTCGGGTCCCTGGACCCGGAGCTGCACGCGCAGATCACCGAGGAGCTGAACGTGAGCTCGCTCGCGTCGCTCTCCGAGGTGGGCGGCTCGCTGGTCGACACGACGGCCAAGGCGAACTTCCGCGCGCTCGGCAAGCGGTTCGGCAAGGGCGTCCAGGCGGTCGCCAAGGCCGTCGCCGAGGCCGACGCGGCGGCGCTGTCCCTGGCCCTGCGCGAGGGCACGGCGTCCGTGCAGGTCGACGGTGAGACGGTCACGCTCGCCCCGGACGAGGTGATCATCACGGAGACCCCGCGCGAGGGCTGGTCCGTCGCCTCCGACTCCGGTGCGACGGTCGCCCTGGACCTGGAGCTCACGGAGGAACTGCGGCAGGCCGGGCTGGCCCGGGACGCCATCCGCCTGATCCAGGAGGCCCGCAAGAACAGCGGCCTGGACGTGGCGGACCGGATCGCCCTGCGCTGGACGTCCACGGACCCGAAGGTCATCGCGGCGCTCACCGAGCACGCGGCGCTGATCTCGGAGGAGGTCCTGGCCACGGACTTCGCCCAGGGCGAGGCGGACGACACGTACGGCGCCCCGTTCACGGACGAGCCCCTGTCCCTGACGTTCCGCCTGCGCAAGCAGGCGTAGCGGCGCACGCGAAGGGCCCGTGCCCGCCGGTTCCCCGGTGGGCACGGGCCCTTCGCGTGTGTCCGGCGGGTTCGGCACGGCAAAAGGGCGGAGCCCCCGGATATCCGGGGGCTCCGCCCTGAACGCTGCCGACGCCTACGGCGTACCGGCCGCCGTCAGTTGTCGTCCTCGTCGATCAGGAAGCCACGCATCGGCGACGGCGCCTGCTGCATCGGCGAGGGACCCTGCGGCCGGACCGGCGCCATGGGCTGGGTCATGGCCGGCGTCATCTGCTGCTGGCCGCCGTAGGACGGGGCACCGGGACCGGGGCCGCCCATCGGGTTGCCGCCGTAGGACGGCGCGCTCGCCCCGGCCGGAGCCATGGACGGGCTGGGCGACGACGGCAGCGAGGCGGTCGCCGGCGTGCGCGGCGGGGCCAGCGAGTCGTCCGCCTGGGTCTCCAGCTGGCGCAGCTGCGACTCCAGGTAGGACTTCAGACGCGTACGGTACTCGCGCTCGAAGCCCCGCAGGTCCTCGACCTTGCGCTCCAGCGTGGCGCGGGCGGACTCCAGGGAGCCCATCGCGACGCGGTGCTTCTCCTGCGCGTCCCGCTCCAGGGCGTCGGCCTTGGCACGGGCGTCGCGCTCCAGACCCTCGGCGCGGCTGCGGGCCTCACCGACGATCTTGTTGGCCTCGGAGCGGGCCTCGGCGATCGCCTGGTCGGCGGTCTGCTGGGCCAGCGAGAGCACACGGGCGGCGCTGTCGCCACCGGGGCCCTGACCGGGCTGCCCCATCTGCGGGCCGTGCCCGCCCATCGGGCCACCCATGGGACCGCCCATGGGGCCACCCATCTGCTGGGGCATCTGCTGCTGCATCTGTCCCTGCATGGGGCCGGGACCCTGGCCCATCGGGCCCTGTCCCATACCGCCCTGGCCCATCGGGCCCTGACCCATCGGACCCTGGCCCATGGGGCCCTGGCCCATCTGGCCGGGACCCTGCTGGCCGCCCTGGGCGCTGGGGCCCGCGGGGAGCTGCGGGGCGCCGCTCGGCAGCTGGGGCGGGCCGCCCATGGGGCCACCCATCTGCTGCTGCGGCGGGCCCGATATGCCGGCGGGCACGGGACCGTTGGGACCTCGCATGCCCTGCGGGGGTCCCTGCTGTTGCTGCTGATCCTGCTGTTCGGGCGGCTTGCGCATGCCCTGTTGCTGGTTCTGCGCGGCGGCGCGCGTGGCGGCGGCCAGCTTGGCGCGCAGGTCCTCGTTCTCGCGGAGCAGGCGGGTCAGTTCGGCTTCGACCTCGTCGAGGAAGGCATCGACCTCGTCCTCGTCATAGCCTTCTCGGAGGCGGACGGTCGTGAACTGCTTGTTCCGCACGTCCTCGGGGGTCAACGGCATCTCTTCACCTCAACGTAGTCGTCGGCATCGTCGGCGTTCGGCAAGACCGTATCGTTCACAGCCGGCTCACGACGGAGATCAGGATGTAGACGATGATCATCAGTACGAAGAAGGACAGGTCGAGCGCCACGCCCCCGAGACGTAGCGGCGGGATGAACCGCCGCAGAAGCTTGAGCGGTGGATCAGTGACAGTGTAGGTGGCCTCAAGGACCACCACCATCGCCTTGCCGGGTTGCCATGAGCGGGCGAACTGGAAGACGTAGTCCATGACCAACCGGAAGATCAGCACGATCAGGAAGCACATCAGCGCGACGTAGAGAACTTGTCCAACCACGCTCATGATCCGTGCGTCCCTCTCCCCTGTTTCCCTGCTTTTCCGGTCCTGCGTCTCAGCTCTGGTTGAAGAACCCGCCCTCTGCGATGCGAGCCTTGTCCTCCGCCGTGACATCGACGTTAGCAGGCGACAACAGGAACACCTTCTGCGTCACCCGCTCGATGCTCCCGTGGAGACCGAAGACCAAACCGGCGGCAAAGTCGACAAGTCGCTTCGCGTCCGTGTCGTCCATCTCGGTCAGATTCATGATCACCGGGGTGCCCTCACGGAAGTGTTCCCCGATGGTACGGGCCTCGTTGTAGGTCCGGGGGTGCAGCGTGGTGATCCTGTACGGCTCTCGTTCCGACACGACCTTGGGCATGATCACCGGTGCGTTCTTCTCCATGCTCTGACGTTCTTGTGTGATGGACGCCACGGGGGCGATCCGGGCCGGACGCGATGATTCCGCGACCGGCGGAGCGGAATGGGGCACGGGGTCGCGCTGGACCGGCGGCTGCACCACTCGTACCGGTTCGTCCCTTTGAGACTGATGTGACTGGTGCGACTGATGCGACGGCTCGTGCCGTCGGCGGTCCCGCTCGGGCTCCGGATCCAGTTCGGGCTCGAAGTCGTCGTCGGGGTCGAAGCCCCTGCCGTCGTACCCATCGTCCTCCACGAGGCCGAGGTAGACCGCCATCTTGCGCATCGCGCCGGCCATGCTCTGAGTCCTCCGCTCTGTGGTGGATCGGCTGACTGTTGCCAAGCGCCCGCGATCCACGAGGTCGTGTGCCCGCCGGAGGCGGTAATGACCATATTTTCTGCTGTGGTCCGACTTCTTGGCGACGTTACCCGAGCCCGGGGCGGACGCCGAGTACCGCGGTGCCGACGCGTACATGTGTCGCTCCGGCCGCCACCGCGTGCTCGAGGTCCGCACTCATCCCTGCCGAGACCATGTTCGCAGCCGGATGGGCGCGGCGCAGGTCGGTCGACAAATCCATCAGCCGCTCGAACGCCGCCCGTTCGCGCCCGGCGTAGGGACCGGTGAGCGGGGCGACGGTCATCAGTCCGTCGAGCCTCAGGCCGGGCGACCCGGCGACGAGCTCGGCCAACTCCCCGACGCCCGCGGCACTTACCCCACCGCGCTCCCCCAGTCCACCCTTTCCGGGCGCGAAGTCCTCCGCGTCGAGCGCAACCTGGACGAGGCAGCCGACCTCGCGTCCGGTGCGTACCGCCTCCTTGGACAGGGCGGCGACGAGCCTGGGCCGGTCGACGGACTGCACGACGTCCGCGTAACCGACCACGGAACGCACCTTGTTGGTCTGCAACTGGCCCACGAAGTGCCAGGACAGGGGCAGGTCCGAGCAGGCCGCGGCCTTCGGCGCCGCGTCCTGGTCGCGGTTCTCGGCGACGTGCCGCACACCGAGTCCGGACAGGATCCGCACGTCGTCGGCGGGGTACGTCTTGGTGACCACGATCAGGGTCACCTCTTCGCGCTTGCGTCCGGCCGCCGCGCAGGCGGCGGCGATGCGCTCCTCGACCTTCGCCAGATTCGCGGCGAGTTGGGTCCTGCGGTCCGTCATGCCCGATCAGTCCAGCCACACATAGCCCGCGAGACGGCCGGTGAGACCGTCGCGGCGGTACGAGAAATGGTCGTCCGACTCGATCGTGCAGACCGGCGACCGCTCCCGGTCGTGCACGCCGAGCCGTTCCAGCTGCGCGTGCACCCCCGCGGTCACGTCGACCGCCGGCGTGCCCCAGCTCGTCTCGGCGTACGCCGCGGGCTCGACCGCCGCGACCTCCGCCCGCATCGCGTCCGGCACCTCGTAGCACCGGCCGCACACGGCGGGGCCGGTGCGGGCGACGATCCGGGCCGGTTCGGCGCCGAGTTCCACCATGGCCCCGACGGTGGCGGGCACCACCCCGGCGACCATGCCGGGCCGGCCCGCGTGGGCGGCGGCCACGATCCCGGCGACGGGGTCGGCGAGCAGGACGGGGGTGCAGTCCGCGGTGAGCACGGCGAGGGCGAGGCCCCGGCGCGCGGTGACGACGGCGTCGGCCTGCGGCACCGGCCGCTCGCCCCAGGGTCCGTCGACCACGACCACGTCGGGCCCGTGGACCTGGTGCATCCAGACGACCCGCGCCGGGTCCAGGCCCAGCGACTTGGCCGCAAGGTCGCGGTTGGTCCGTACGGCCTCCGGGTCGTCGCCGACCGCTCCGCCGAGATTGAGCTCCTCGTACGGAACGGCGCTCACCCCGCCCCACCGGTCGGTGAAGGCGAAGTGCGCGCCGCTCGCCGTGCTCGTCCCGGAGCGCTGTCCTATCACTTGAGGAAGTCCGGCACGTCCAGTTCCTCCGCCGCGCTGTCGGAGTAGCTCCGCGACGGCGGGACGGGCGGGCCGGCCGGCGGCAGCTCGCTGCTCACCGGTTCCGGAGCGGGCTCCGGCGCCTCCTTGGGGGTGACGCTGCCGAGCGACCCGAAGGACGGGCGGCTCTCGGCGGGCCGCGGCGGCGCGGGTTCCTCGCGCTTGACCGAGGACGAGCCGAGCACGTTGTCCCGCTTGGACGGCGGCTGGCCGCCGTCGAAGCCGGCCGCGATGACGGTGACCCGCACCTCGTCGCCGAGCGCGTCGTCGATGACCGCGCCGAAGATGATGTTGGCCTCGGGGTGCGCGGCCTCGCTCACCAGCTGGGCGGCCTCGTTGATCTCGAACAGGCCGAGGTCGGAGCCGCCGGAGATGGAGAGCAGGACGCCCCGGGCGCCGTCGATGGAGGCTTCGAGGAGCGGCGAGGAGATCGCCATCTCGGCAGCCGCCACCGCGCGGTCGTCGCCGCGGGCCGAACCGATGCCCATGAGGGCCGAACCGGCCTCGGACATCACGGACTTGACGTCGGCGAAGTCGAGGTTGATCAGGCCGGGCGTGGTGATGAGGTCGGTGATGCCCTGGACACCGGAGAGCAGGACCTGGTCCGCCGACTTGAAGGCGTCGAGGACCGAGACCTGGCGGTCCGAGATGGACAGCAGCCGGTCGTTCGGGATGACGATGAGGGTGTCGACCTCTTCGCGGAGTTCCGCGATGCCGTCCTCGGCCTGGTTGGCGCGGCGCCGGCCCTCGAAGGTGAAGGGGCGGGTCACCACGCCGATGGTGAGCGCGCCGAGCGAGCGGGCGATGTTGGCCACCACCGGCGCGCCGCCGGTGCCGGTGCCGCCGCCCTCGCCCGCGGTCACGAAGACCATGTCGGCCCCCTTGAGGACCTCCTCGATCTCCTCGCGGTGATCCTCCGCGGCCTTGCGGCCGACGGCCGGGTTGGCTCCGGCGCCCAGTCCACGGGTGAGTTCGCGGCCGACGTCGAGCTTGACGTCGGCGTCGCTCATCAACAGTGCCTGGGCGTCCGTGTTGATGGCGATGAACTCGACACCCTTGAGACCGACCTCGATCATCCGGTTGATGGCATTGACACCACCGCCGCCGACACCGATGACTTTGATGACTGCGAGGTAGTTCTGCGGTGCTGCCACGTCGAAGGCCTCTCGCCTCGATTACGTGTCGTCGCGTCGCACGGTCGCGATCCGACGACTGATGCCGAATGGGACGGTCCGAACGCCGACCCGAACCCTAACGCTGAAGTTTAGGGTTACCAGTGTGTCTGTTCCTTGGACTCTTCCGAACAGGACACTAAGTCGACAAGTGGCGCACGTTCAACGAACACGCCGAACCTCCCGTTTTTCTTTTCACCCTATGTGATCAGGCACTCCGCTGCCCAACCAGGGGGCCGACCTGCGCGGATGCACGTCAACTCCCCGATGACGCCGGGGCGGTGGGCACGCTGACGTCGAAGTGCCGCGCCCGGGGCGCGGCTTTCATGAGAGCGGTCAGTGTGCGCGCCTTGGCCCGCCCCTTCTCGCCACTTCCCCAGTCGACGGTGCGTCCGCCGGCCATCCGCAGCGAGACGGAGTCGTACGAGCGGACCTTGACGACCTGGGTGGCACGCGCGACCGCGGCCGGGAGGGAACGCGCCACGAGCACCGCCTCGCGCACCAGCCGCTCGGTGCCGAAACGGCGCGGTCCCGCGGTGCCGGCGACGTTCAATTCCAGTGCGGGCACACCCCTGGGGGCGCGGGAAACCGTGGCATATCGCACACCTTTGGCGTCCACTTCGACATACTTGCCCCCTTTTCCAGTGTTTTCGACAATCAGGACCGGAACGCGTTCGGTGATTTTCAGCCCGATTCCGTGCGGCCAGGAACGCACGACGTCGACCGAGTCGATTCTCGGCAATTTCCGGAGCAGTCGTGCCTCGATCTCGTCGGTGTCGACGGAAATCAGCGGCGATCCGGTCGCCACGTCGGCCGCCCCGACGACCTGTGCGGGCGTCAGGACCCGTGTGCCGGAGGCCGACACGCGCTCCACACGGGTCCACTGCGAGCCGTAGAGCACCCAGACGACGCCGGCCGCGACCAGGGCCAGGCAGACCGCCAGGGCGACGAGCACGCGCGGCCCCGGCAGTCTGCGCAGGAGGGGTGGCCGGGGCGGGCCGGGGTTCAGGTGCTCCCGGTCGCCGCGTTCGGCGGTGGTCGGTCCGGCCACGCTCCCCTGCCTTCTGCCACGCGCTAGCGGCGTGACGCGATCGCCTCGTACACCATCCCGACGAGCAGGTCGTCGGCGTCCCGGCGGCCGAACTCCGAAGCGGCGCGGGACATCTCGAACAGCCGGTGCGGATCGGCGAGCACGGGCAGGACGTTGCCCTGGATCCACTGCGGGCTCAGTTCCGCGTCGTCGATCAGCAGTCCGCCGCCCGCCTTGACCACCGGCTGGGCGTTCAGCCGCTGTTCGCCGTTGCCGATGGGCAGCGGGACGTAGACGGCGGGGAGCCCGACGGCGGAGAGTTCGGCGACGGTCATCGCGCCCGCGCGGCAGAGCATCATGTCGGCCGCGGCGTACGCGAGGTCCATCCGGTCCACGTACGGTACCGGGATGTAGGGGGGCATCCCCGGCATCTGGTGGACCTGCGGCAGTTCGTTCTTCGGGCCGACCGCGTGCAGGATCTGGATGCCGGCCTGCTGGAGGTACGGGGCGGTCTGCTGGATCACCTCGTTGAGGCGGCGGGCGCCCTGCGAGCCGCCGGAGACCAGCAGCGTCGGCAGCGAGGGGTCGAGCCCGAAGGCGGCGCGGGCCTCGGGGCGGGCGGCGGCCCGGTCCAGGGTGGCGATGGTGCGGCGCAGCGGGATGCCGATGTAGCGGGCGTTGCGCAGCTTGCTGTCCGGGGTGGAGACCGCGACCTGGGCCGCGTACCGCGAGCCGATCTTGTTGGCGAGGCCCGGGCGGGCGTTGGCCTCGTGGACGACGATCGGCACCCCGAGGCGCTTGGCGGCCAGGTAGCCGGGCAGGGCGACGTAACCGCCGAAGCCCACGACCGCGTCGGCCTTGGTGCGCTCCAGGATCTGCTCGGCCGCCTTGATCGTGCCGCGCAGCCGTCCGGGGACGGTGATCAGCTCGGGGGTGGGCTTGCGCGGCAGGGGCACCGCGGGGATCAGCCCGAGTTCGTAGCCCCGTTCCGGCACGAGTCGGGTCTCAAGTCCGCGCTCCGTGCCCAGGGCCGTGATCCCCACGGTCGGGTCCTGCCTGCGCAGGGCGTCCGCGAGGGCGAGCGCGGGCTCGATGTGTCCGGCGGTCCCCCCGCCGGCGAGTACGACATGCACCGAAATTCACCGCTCTCCGGACGAACGCGCCGCAGCGCGCCGTCGCATCGTGTTCCACTTCCGAGGCTCCCGGCCAGCGGAGCCTCTCACCGCAGCCCGCTTTCTGCCAAAGCGGGGTTGCCGCATCGCGAGCGCCGTCCGCGCAGCGGGGTCCTCACGCGCGAAGGCGATCAGGAGCCCGATGGCGAACATGGTCGGCAGCAGGGCGGAACCCCCGTAGGAGAACAGCGGGAGCGGGACACCGGCGATCGGCAGCAGACCGAGCACCGCACCGATGTTGATCACGGCCTGGGCCGTGATCCAGGTGGTCACGCCACCCGCGGCGTACCTCACGAAGGGGTCCTCCGTGCGTCCGGCCACGCGGATACCCGCATAGCCTAGGGCCGCGAAGAGGGCGAGCACCGACAGAGTGCCCGCCAGGCCCAGTTCCTCACCCGTGATGGCAAAAATGAAGTCCGTGTGCGCTTCGGGCAGTTGGCCCCATTTCTCCACGCTCGCGCCGAGGCCCGAGCCGAAGAGGCCGCCGTTGGCCAGGGCGTAGATGCCGTGCACGGCCTGCCAGCAGGAGTCGCCGGGGCCCGGTTCGGTGGCGCCGAGGCAGGCGAGGCGGGCCATGCGGTTGGGGCTGGTCTTGATGAGGATCACGCCGAGGGTCGCCGCGACGGCGAGGACGCCGCCGAAGAGCCGGGTCGGCGCCCCCGCGAGCCACAGCAGGCCGAACAGGATCGCGGTGAGGATGATGGCGGTGCCCATGTCGCCGCCGAGCATGATCAGCCCGAGCAGCATGAAGGCGACCGGCACGAGCGGCACCAGCATGTGCTTCCACTGGGTCAGCAGCCGCTTGTCCTGCTTGCGGGCGAGCAGGTCCGCGCCCCACAGCACGAGCGCCAGCTTGCCGAACTCGCTGGGCTGGAGCTGGAAGGGGCCGCCGACCGAGATCCAGTTCTGGTTGCCGTTGACCGCGACCCCTATCCCCGGCACCTGGACGAGGATCATCAGGAAGACCGAGCCGAGGAGCATCGGGTACGCCAGCGCCCGGTGCAGCTTGGACGGCATCCGGGAGGCGGCCAGCAGCAGCAGTCCGCCGAGCACGGCCGCGAGGAACTGCTTGCGGAAGAAGTAGCTGCCCGGCAGCGACAGCTGGAGCGCGGTGATCTGCGAGGCCGAGTAGACCATCACCAGGCCGAGCACGGTGATCAGCAGGCTGCCGCCGAGGATCAGGTAGTACGCGGTCAGCGGCCGGTCCCAGACGCGGCGTGCGCGGCCGTAGAGGCGGACCACGGCGTTGTCGCGCGGCGGGCCTGGACGGGAGGGCGTCCCGTACGGCTAGCGGGCACGGCGGGCTCCCCTCGGGGCGGCAGGGCGTCCCGCCGGTCCCCCGGCGGCCCCCCCGGGCCCGGCGGCCGGCGTCCGGACCCCGCCCACGGGTACGGGACGGCGGGTGGGGCGGCACGGCGCGGTGCCGCCGGCAGAGGGCTGTCGGTACACCGACCACGATGGCGTCACGCGTCGCTCCCAAGGATCCCGGGCGCCCGGGCGGGCCGGGGGCCTGCCGTCAGGCGCCCGCGGCGCCGAGTTCGCGGACCGCTTCCGCGAACATGTCACCGCGCTGGTTGTAGTTGGTGAACATGTCCATGGAGGCACAGGCCGGCGCCAGGAGCACCGTGTCTCCGGCGCGGGCGAGCCGGGTCGCCTCCTGAACCGCCGCGGGCATCGTCCCAGTGTCGGTGCGGTCGAGGTCGACCACCGGTACCTCGGGGGCGTGTCGCGCGAGGGCTTCGCGGATGAGGGCCCGGTCCGCGCCGAGGAGTACGACACCGCGCAGCCGCTTCGCGGAGGCCGCGACGAGTTCGTCGAAGGTCGCGCCCTTGGCGAGGCCGCCGGCGATCCACACGATCGACTCGTACGCCGCCAACGAGGCCTGCGCGGCATGCGTGTTGGTGGCCTTGGAGTCGTCGACGTAGACGACGCCGTCCACGTCGGCGACGTGCTCGATGCGGTGGGCGTCGGGGCTGAAGGCCCGCAGTCCGTCGCGTACGGCCTTCGCGGGGACGCCGAAGGCGCGGGCCAGGGCGGCCGCCGCGAGGGCGTTGGCGATGTTGTGCGGGGCCGGCGGGCGCACGTCCGCGATCTCGGCGAGTTCCTGGGCCTGCTTGTGCCGGTCCTCGACGAAGGCGCGGTCGACCAGGATGCCGTCCACGACGCCGAGTTGGGAGGGCCCGGGGGTGCCGAGGGTGAAGCCGACGGCCCGGCAGCCCTCCTCGACGTCGGCCGCGCGCACCAGGTCCTCGGTGGCCTTGTCGGCCGCGTTGTAGACGCAGGCGACCCGGTTGCCCTCGTAGATCCGGCCCTTGTCGGCGGCGTACGCCTCCATGGAGCCGTGCCAGTCGAGGTGGTCGGGGGCGAGGTTCAGGACAGCGGCGGAGTGGGCGCGCAGGGAGGGCGCCCAGTGCAGCTGGTAGCTGGACAGCTCCACGGCGAGCACGTCGAGGTCGGCGTACTCCTCGTCGGTGCCGAGCACGACGTCGACGATCGGGGTGCCGATGTTGCCCACCGCGGCCGTGCGCAGGCCCGCGGCGGTCAGGATCGAGGCGAGCATCCGGGTCGTGGTGGTCTTGCCGTTGGTGCCCGTGACGGCCAGCCAGGGGGCTGCCTCGCGGCCGTCGTGGCCGCGCAGCCGCCAGGCGATCTCGACGTCGCCCACGACGTCCACGCCCGCTTCGGCGGCGGCGCGGAACAGCGGGCTGTCCGGCTTCCAGCCCGGCGAGGTGACGACCAGGCCGGTGCCCTCGGGCAGCGTCCCGGCGTCCCCGAGCCGTACCCGGATCCCCTGCTCTTCTAGGGGGACGGCCCGCTCGCGGTGGGCCGGGGAGTCGCCGCCGTCGACGACGGTGACCGACGCGCCGAGGCCGGCCAGGGCGCGGGCGGCGCTGATGCCGCTCACGCCGAGACCGGCGACGGTGATGTTCATGCCCTGCCAGGCGGACGGGGTCGTCACTTCTTGGCTGCCCATCCCGCGTAGAAGAGGCCGAGTCCGACGATGACGCACATGCCCTGGATGATCCAGAAGCGCACCACGACAAGGACCTCGGACCACCCCTTGAGTTCGAAGTGGTGCTGCAGCGGTGCCATGCGGAAGACGCGTTTGCCGGTGAGGCGGAACGAGCCGACCTGGATGACGACCGACATGGTGATGAGGACGAAGAGGCCGCCGAGCAGGGCGACCAGCAGCTCGGTGCGCGAGCAGATCGCGAGACCGGCCAGCGCGCCGCCGAGCGCCAGGGAACCGGTGTCCCCCATGAAGATCTTGGCGGGCGAGGTGTTCCACCACAGGAAGCCGAAGCAGGAGCCCATCAGGGCGGCGGCGACGACCGCGAGGTCGAGCGGATCCCTGACCTCGTAGCAGGCGCCGGGGTTGGTGAGGGTCTGCGCGTTGGCGCAGGACTCCTGGAACTGCCAGACGCCGATGAACGTGTAGGCGCCGAAGACCATCGTGGCGGCGCCGGTGGCCAGGCCGTCCAGGCCGTCCGTCAGGTTCACGCCGTTCGACATCGCGAGGATCATGAACAGCGCCCAGACCACGAACAGCACCGGACCGATGGACCAGCCGAAGTCCTGCACGAAGGAGAGCCGGGTGGAGGCCGGGGTGTTGTTGCGGTTGTCCGCGAACTGCAGCGCGAGGACCGCGAAGGCGATGCCGACGATCAGCTGGCCGGCCATCTTCGCCTTGGCCCGCAGACCGAGCGAGCGCCGCTTGACGATCTTGATGTAGTCGTCCAGGAAGCCGACCACGCCCATGCCCGTCATCAGGCCGAGCACCAGCAGTCCGGAGAACGTCGGGGGCTTGCCCGTGATCACCTTGCTGAGGAAGTACGCCACCAGCGTGGCCAGGATGAAGGCGATGCCACCCATGGTCGGCGTACCGCGCTTGGAGTGGTGCTCGCGCGGGCCGTCGTCACGGATGTACTGGCCGTAGCCCTTGCGGGCCAGCAGCTTGATCAGGAGGGGGGTGCCGACGAGAGTCAGGAAGAGGCCGATGACTCCCGCGAACAGGATCTGATTCATCATCGGACGGCGACCTCACCCTCGGCGCCCTCGACCAGTGCCTGCGCGACCCGTTCGAGACCGACCGACCGGGACGCCTTCACGAGTACGACGTCTCCCGGGCGCAACTGACTGCGCAACAGGTCGACCGCCGACTGTGCGTCGGACACGTGCACCGACTCCTCACCCCACGAACCCTCGTTATATGCGCCCAGTTGCAGCCAGGACGCTTCCCTGCCCCCGACCGCGACGAGCTTGCTGACGTTGAGCCGGACGGCGAGCCGTCCGACCGCGTCGTGCTCGGCGAGCGCCTCGTCCCCGAGCTCGGCCATCGGGCCGAGCACCGCCCAGGTCCGCCGCCCCTTGCCCATGGCCGCGAGCGCGCGCAGGGCGGCTCGCATGGACTCGGGGTTCGCGTTGTAGGCGTCGTTGACGATCGTCACGCCGTCCGGGCGCTCGGTGACCTCCATCCGCCAGCGGGAGAGGGTGCCCGCCTCGGAGAGCGCGGTGGCGATCTCGTCTGCGGACAGGCCCAGCTCATGGGCGACGGCGGCGGCGGCGAGCGCGTTCGACACGTGGTGCTCACCGTACAGGCGCATGGTCACTTCGCTGCACCCGGAGGGTGTGTGAAGCCTGAACGCGGGCTGTCCGCTCCCGGTGAGCCGTACGTTCTCGGCCCGTACGTCCGCTTCGTCGGACTCCCCGAAGAGGATCACGCGGGCTTTCGTGCGCGGGGCCATGGCGCGCACGAGGGGGTCGTCGGCGTTCAGGACGGCGACGCCGCCCTCCTCGGCCGGGGGCAGGCTCTCCACCAGCTCGCCCTTGGCCTGCGCGATCTGCTCGCGGCCGCCGAACTCGCCGATGTGGGCGCTGCCGACGTTGAGGACGAGACCGATCCTCGGGGGCGTCAGGTCCGCGAGGTAGCGGATGTGGCCGATCCCGCGGGCGCCCATCTCCAGGACGAGGAAACGGGTCTCCTCGGTGGCGCTGAGCGCGGTGAGCGGCAGTCCGATCTCGTTGTTGAGGGAGCCGGGGGTGAAGACGGTGGGCGCCTTGCTGCGGAGCACCTGGGCGATCAGGTCCTTGGTGCTGGTCTTGCCCGCGGAGCCGGTGAGGGCGACGAGGGTCGCGCCGAGCCGTTCCACCACGTGGCGGGCGAGGGCGCCCAGGGCCTTCTGGACGTCGTCCACGACGATCGCGGGGACACCGACGGGCCGGGTGCCCAGGACGGCCGCGGCACCGGCCGCGACGACGTCCGCGGCGAAGTCGTGGCCGTCCACGCGCTCGCCCGCGAAGGCGACGAAGAGGCTGCCCGGCTCCACCTCCCGGGAGTCCCTGACGACCTGTCCGGTGACCTGGACCGACGGATCCGGTATGTCGTACGTCTGCCCGCCGGTGACGGAGGCGATCTCGGCGAGGGAGAGGGCGATCACAAGTTCATCCCTGGGTCTTCTGGATAGCTGCGCGGAGCACCTGGCGGTCGTCGAAGGGACGGACCACCCCGGCGATGTCCTGGCCCTGTTCGTGGCCCTTGCCCGCGACCAGGACGGTGTCGCCCGGCCGGGCGCGGGCGACGGCGGCGGCGATCGCGGCGGCCCGGTCCTCGAAGACCTGGACCTCTCCGCGCTCGTGCGCGGGCACCTCGGCGGCGCCCGCGAGCATCGTGGCGAGGATGGCGAGGGGGTCCTCGCCGCGGGGGTTGTCGGAGGTGAGCACGGCGGTGTCGGCGAGGCGGGCGGCCGCGGCGCCCATCGGCATCCGCTTGGTGCGGTCCCGGTCGCCGCCGCAGCCGAGGACGATGTGCACCTTGCCCTCGGTGACCTTGCGCAGGGCCCGCAGGACGGACTCCACGGCGTCGGTCTTGTGCGCGTAGTCGACGACCGCGAGGTACGGCTGGCCGGCGTCCACGCGCTCCAGGCGGCCCGGCACGCCGGGAACGGCGGCGATGCCGTCGGCGGCGGTCTGCGGGTCGATCCCGGCGGCGGCGAGGGCGACGATCGCGGCGAGGGTGTTGGCCACGTTGAAGGGGCCCGCCAGCGGCGACCTGGCGGTGATCCGCTCGCCCTCGGGACCGACCGCGACGAAGGCGGAGTCCATCGGGCCGACCCGCACGTCCTCGGCGCGCCAGTCGGCGTCGGGGTGCCCCTCCGCGGAGAAGGTCACCACGGGGACGCCGGCCTCCTTGACGAGCCTGCGGCCGTATTCGTCGTCGAGGTTGACCACGCCGAGCCTGCTGCGCCCGGGCGTGAACAGCTGCGCCTTGGCCTGGAAGTAGTCCTCCATGTCCGAGTGGAACTCCATGTGTTCCGGACTCAGGTTGTTGAAGACCGCGATGTCGAAGACGCAGCCGTCGACGCGGCCGAGGACCAGGGCGTGGCTGGAGACCTCCATGGCGACCGCCTCGACGCCCCGCTCGCGCATGACCGCGAAGAGCGCCTGCAGGTCGGTGGCCTCGGGGGTGGTGCGCTCCGACTTGATGCGCTCGTCGCCGATGCGCATCTCCACGGTGCCGATGAGCCCGGTGCTGCGGACGCCCTTCAGACCGCCTTCGACGAGGTACGCCGTGGTGGTCTTGCCGGACGTGCCGGTGATGCCGATCTGGAGGAGGTCGCGGCCGGGGTGCCCGTAGATCGAGGCGGCCAGCTCGCCCATCCGCGCGCGCGGGTCGTCGACGACGAGCACCGGCAGGCCGGTGGCCCGGGCCCGGTCGGCCCCGCTCGGGTCGGTGAGCACGGCGACGGCGCCGAGGCCGGCCGCCTGCGTCACGAAGTCGGCGCCGTGCATCCGGGCGCCGGGCAGCGCGGCGTAGACGTCGCCCGGGCGCACCGCGCGGGAGTCGTGGGTGATGCCGGTGACCGCGGTGGTGCCCGCGGTGTCCGCCGGCTGGTCCGCACCCAGCTGACCGGCCAGCTCCGCGAGGGGTGTGGCGGAGTTCCGGACGGGTCGCGGCGGCCCCGGGTAGGTCACAGGGACGTCCTTCTGGGTGGTTTGGGACTGATCGGCGTGTGGCACGGCGGTGAGCGTACCGGGCACACCCCCGCCGGAGCGAAGCGAGGGGCGCGGCGGGGCCGGGGGCGAACCGTCGTCGCCGGAGTCGGGAGTGATCGTTTTCACGCGCTTGTTCCTGGTCGGTGTCGCGGGCGGTGATGAGACGCCGGTCGGGCCTGATCGGAGCCGGTCAGGGGGTGAAGGTGACGGGAAGTCTGGCGGCCGGGTTCCCGGTGGGCGGCACCTGGAGCGTCTTGAGCGCGAACTCCAGGACCTCCTTGTAGACGGGCCCGCAGATCTGGCCGCCGAAGTAGCTGCCCTCGGTGGCGTTCTGGATGGCGCAGTACACGGTGACGCGGGGGTTGTCCGCGGGCGCGAACCCGGCGAAGGACGAGGTGTACCCGTGGTAGCGGCCGGTGGCCGGATCCACGCGGTTGGCCGTGCCGGTCTTGCCCGCGACGCGGTAGCCGGGGATGCGCGCCTTGGTGCCGGTGCCCTCCTCGTCGTCCACGACGGACTCCAGCATCTGGGCGAGGGTCTTCGCGGTCTTCGCGCTGACCACCCTCGTCTTCTTGGGCGCGGGCGCCGGGGTGAAGCGTCCGTCGGCGCCCTTGGTGCCGCGCACGAGCGTCGGTTCGACGCGGACGCCGCCGTTGGCGATCGTCGAGTAGACCGAGGCCGCCTGCATCGCGTTGACGGACACGCCCTGGCCGAAGGGGATCGTGTACTGCTGGGAGGTCGACCACTGGTCGGCGGGGGCGAGGATGCCCTTCGTCTCGCCGGGCAGGCCGAGGCCCGTGTAGCCGCCGATGCCGAACTTGCGCAGGTAGGAGTGGAGGACCCGGTTGGCCTCCTGCTGCGTCTTGCCGAGCTGGCCGGTGGCCAGGATGGTGCCGATGTTGCTGGACTTGGCGAGGACGCCGTTGAGCGTCAGGTACCAGGTCGGGTGGTCGATGTCGTCGCGGAAGAGCCGGTCGCCGCGGTGCAGCCGGTTGGGCACGGTGACGTGCGTGGCGGGCGTGGCGACGCCCTCCTCCAGGACGGCGGCCATCGACATGACCTTGGCGGTGGAGCCCGGCTCGTAGGCGTCCTCCAGGCTCCAGTTGTGCAGGGCGTCGCCATCGGCCGCGGACAGGTCGTTCGGGTCGAAGCCGGGGGCGTTGGCCATCGCGAGGATCTCGCCGGTGCGGTTGTCCTGCACTATGACGTACCCGCGGTCCGCCTCGGACTTCTCGACCTGCCGGGCGATGGCGTTCTGCGCGGCCCACTGGATGTCGCGGTCGATCGTCAGCTCGACGTCGGAGCCGGCCACCGCGGGCTTCTCGGTGGAGCCGGCGGTCGGGACCTGCCGTCCGCCGGACTGGGCGTAGCGGATCTCGCCGTCCTTGCCGGACAGTTCGCCGTTGAGCTGCTGCTCGATGCCGCCGCCGCCCTTGCCGTCGGCGTTGACCCAGCCCAGTATCCCGGCGCCGAGCTCGCCGTTGGGGTAGATCCGCTTGCTGCTGGGCTCCTGGAGGACGCCCGCCAGGATGTTCGCGGGTCCGCCCCGGCCCGCCTTCTCGGCGAGGGCGCTCTTCAGGTCCTTGATCTGCGTCCAGACCTGCGGGGTCTGGCGGCGGGCGAGGACCACGTAGCGGGTGTTCTTCGTGCGCAGCTTGCGGGCGAGTTCGTCGGTGTCCTCGTCGAGGATCGGGCCGAGCAGGGCGGCGGCCTGTTCGGGGGCGTCGCCGGTCCTCGTCGCCTTGCGGGTGAACAGCGTGGGGTCCGCGGTGATGTCGTTGGCGTCCACGCTGATCGCCAGGTCGACGCCGTTGCGGTCGGTGATCCCGCCGCGCTCGGCGGCCAGGGTGCGGCTGAGGTACCGGTTCTTCTCGGCCTTGGCGGTGTACTCGCTCGCGTCGACCGCCTGCACCTGCAGCAGCCGTACGACGAAGGCGATGAGCACGAGGGCCAGGGCGAGGCTGACCAGGCGCAGCCGGGGGCGGGGGCTGCCGAGCCGGATGACGCGCGGGCCCCCGGCGCGCGGCGAGGCCGGGCGGGTCCGGGGGCGAGCGCCTCGGGCGGACGCAGCAGGCTCAGGGCGGACTGCTCGGCGGCCGGGCCGGGGACGCCGAGGACCGTGCCGTCGGGGTTGAGGAAGGCGGGGTCGCCCCCGGGCACCATGCCGAGTTCGAGCGCGCGGCGCTGGAGGGCGTCGGGGGCGGAGTAGGCGTCCACGTCCCGCTGGAGCGCCTGCTCCTCGTCGGTGAGGCTCTTGGTGTCCTTCTGGAGGTCGTCGAGCTGGAACGAGCCCTCGCTGAGCGCGGAGTTCAGCACCAGCAGCCCGATGAGACCGCCGCCGAGCAGGAGCACGACCAGCAGGACGAAGGGCGTGCGCGCGGCCTGTCCGGAGCCGGTCGGGAAGAGCCGCGCGAGCCGGGCCGCTCTCCCGCGCAGTTCGGGTTTGCTGTTCACCCACCCTCCAGGTGAGCTCGGGTCCGCGGCGTCCGGGGCCGGGGTGCGGCCCCGGGTGCCCGGCGGGTTCGGTCGTCCACCTCACGCACTCCCGCGCTCACTCGGCGTCCTCCCGGATGCGCTCGGCGCCGCGCAGCCGCGCGGGGGCGGCCCGCCGGTTCTCCGCGACCTCTTCCTCGGTGGGGAGTTCGGCACCCCGGGTGAGCAGCTTGAGCCGGGGCTGGTAGCGCTCGGGGACGACCGGCAGTCCCGGCGGGGCGGTGTTCGCGGCGCCCGCCGCGAACACCTGCTTCACCAGCCGGTCCTCCAGGGAGTGGTACGACAGCACGGCGATCCGGCCCCGGACGGCGAGCGCCTTCACCGCGGCGGGAACGGCCCGCTCCAGGACGGTCAGTTCGCCGTTCACCTCGATGCGCAGCGCCTGGAACGTCCGCTTGGCAGGGTTGCCGCCGGTGCGCTTGGCCGCCTGCGGCAGGGAGTCGCGGATCAGCTCGACCAGCCGCGCGCTGTCGGTGAAGGGCTCCTTGTCCCGCTCGCGCACGATCGCGGACACGATCCGCTTGGCCTGCTTCTCCTCGCCGTACGCCCGCAGGATCCTGACGAGTTCGCCGGGCGCGTAGGTGTTGAGCACCTCGGCCGCGCTGATGCCGGTCGTCTGGTCCATGCGCATGTCGAGCGGCGCGTCCTGGGCGTAGGCGAAGCCGCGGCCGGCCTCGTCGAGCTGCATGGAGGAGACGCCGAGGTCGAACAGGACGCCCTGGACGGCCGGGATGCCGAGGCGGTCGAGCACGTCGGGGAGCTCGTCGTAGACGGCGTGCACCAGGGTGGCCCGCTCGCCGAAGGGCGCGAGCCGCTCGCCGGAGAGGCGCAGGGCCTCCTTGTCGCGGTCCAGGGCGACCAGGCGCGCCTCGGGGAAGCGGCCGAGCAGGGCCTCGCTGTGCCCGCCCAGACCGAGGGTGCAGTCGACGACCACGGCTCCGGGGCGCTCCAGTGCGGGGGCCAGCAGGTCCAGGCACCGCTGGAGCATCACCGGGACATGTCGACTGTTGCTCAAGGGGCCCTCTCAGGTCCGGCGCGGCCGGTACGCACCACCGGGTCGCCGGGGCCTGTCGGGGGTGGCAGTCCAGCAGGGAGGGCGTCTCGCCTCCCGCTTCGCGTCACTTTAGTCCACGGTGTCACGCGGTCAATGAACCGGCCTGCGCGTCGCGCTTCCCCTCCGCGGCGGAGCGGCAAACCGACGACAAAAGACTGTGAACCACCCGTACGGGTACAATGGGCTCACCCTTGTGGGTTACCTCACAACAACGCTCATTGATGTTCTTTGTCCCCTCCCACAGCGAGCCCGAACGGCGCCCGGCCTTTACCGTCATGGGTATGACGACTTCCGCATCACTTCCCACCGGACCCGAAGACGCCATAGCCGCTCCCGGCAGCGTCACCGACCGCCTGGTCGAGGCCAACGAGCGGTACGCCGCCGCGTTCACCGATCCCGGCATGGACGCCCGGCCCGTGCTGCGCGTCGCGGTCGTGGCCTGCATGGACGCCCGCCTCGACCTGCACGACGCACTGGGCCTGGAGCTCGGCGACTGCCACACCATCCGCAACGCGGGCGGCGTCGTCACCGACGACGTGATCCGCTCCCTCACCATCAGCCAGCGCGCGCTCGGCACCCGCAGCGTCGTGCTCATCCACCACACCGGCTGCGGCCTGGAGTCCCTCACCGAGGAGTTCCGCCACGACCTGGAGATGGAGGTCGGGCAGCGTCCGGCCTGGGCGGTCGAGGCGTTCCGGGACGTCGACCAGGACGTGCGGCAGTCCATGCAGCGCGTGCGGACCTCGCCGTTCCTTCTGCACTCCGACGACGTACGTGGTTTCGTGTTCGACGTGAAGACGGGCCTGCTGCGTGAGATAGACCCCACCTGAGGCCGGATCGACCCGGCCAAAGACCGCAAGACCTGACATATCGCGGCCAGTTGTCCACAGGCGAGTGACACGAACCGGTAACGGCAACAAGAATGCGTCTGTGGCGTCGCGCGGAACTTTTCACGCGTGGCGTCCGTGTTCGGGGTGGGCCGGTCCGCATCGCAGAGCGTCGGCCCGGGGAAAGAACGGGCCGAGGAGGGCCGGGTGACGACCTATGACGATCGAGCGAGCCTCACAGATCTGACCGCCACTGTGGAGAGAGTCCGCAGTTCGGTGGAGGAAGTGATCGAGGGCAAGCCTGAGGTCGTACGGCTTTCGCTGACCGTGCTGCTCGCCGAGGGGCATCTTCTGATCGAGGATGTCCCCGGCGTCGGCAAGACCATGCTGGCCAAGGCACTGGCGCGGTCCATCGACTGCTCGGTGCGCCGTATCCAGTTCACGCCCGACCTGCTCCCCTCGGACATCACGGGTGTGTCCATCTGGGACCAGCAGAGCCGGGACTTCGAGTTCAAACCGGGCGCGATCTTCGCGCAGATCGTGATCGGCGACGAGATCAACCGCGCGTCGCCCAAGACGCAGTCGGCGCTCCTGGAGTCCATGGAGGAGCGCCAGGTCACCATCGACGGGCAGACCTACGAACTGCCCAGCCCCTTCATGGTGGTGGCCACGCAGAACCCGGTCGAGATGGAGGGCACCTACCCGCTGCCGGAGGCGCAGCGCGACCGCTTCATGGCCCGCGTCTCCATCGGCTACCCCAGCGCGGAGGCCGAGCTGCAGATGCTCGACATCCACGGCGGGGTCTCCCCGCTGGACGACCTCCAGCCGGTGGCGCACGCGCACGAGATCGTGAAGCTCATCGACGCGGTCCGCACGGTCCACGTCGCCGACCCGGTGCGCCGGTACGCGGTGGACCTGGTGGGCGCCACGCGCAACCACCCGGACCTGAGACTCGGCGCCTCGCCGCGCGCCACGCTGCACCTGCTGCGCGCCGCGAAGGCCTCCGCCGCCCTCAGCGGCCGGGACTACGCGCTGCCGGACGACGTCCAGGCCCTGGCCGTGGCGGTCCTGGCCCACCGGCTGCTGCCCMCCGCCCAGGCCCAGTTGAACCGCCGCACGGCGGAGCAGGTCGTCCTGGAGATCCTCCAGCGCACGGCGGTGCCGGCGCCGCCCCAGGCGCCGGGCGGTCCGGCGCCGGTCCGCAGCACGTCCTTCTTCGGCGATCCGCCGTCCCGGAGGCTGTGATGACGGCCGGGGGGATGCCCGCAGCGACGGCCGAGGAGGACAAGGGCGGACTGCGCACGGCTCTCGCCGGGCTCACCACGCGCGGGCGGTCGTTCCTGGCCGCCGGCATCGCGGCCGCCGTCTGCGCCTACGTCCTGGGGCAGAGCGACCTGCTCCGGGTCGGGCTGCTGCTGGCCGTGCTGCCGCTGGTCTGCGCGGCCGTGCTGTACCGCACGCGCTACCGGGTCGCCGGCAGCCGCCGCCTCACCCCCGGGCGGGTCCCGGCGGGCTCCGAGGCCCGCGTCCACCTGCGGATGGACAACGTCTCGCGGCTGCCCACCGGCCTGCTGATGCTCCAGGACCGGGTGCCGTACGTACTGGGGCCGCGGCCCCGCTTCGTGCTCGACCGGGTCGAGGCGGGCGGCCGGCGCGAGGTGTCGTACCGCGTGCGCTCGGACCTGCGCGGCCGCTATCCGCTGGGCCCGCTGCAGCTGCGGCTCAGCGACCCCTTCGGGATGTGCGAGCTGACCCGCTCCTTCTCCACGTACGACACCCTCACCGTCGTGCCGCGCGTGGAGCCGCTGCCGCCGGTGCGGCTGACCGGCGAGGCGAAGGGGTACGGCGACGGGCGGCAGCGCTCGCTCGCCCTGGCCGGCGAGGACGACGTGATCCCGCGCGGCTACCGCTACGGCGACGATCTGCGCCGGGTCCACTGGCGGCTGACCGCCCGGTACGGCGAGCTGATGGTGCGCCGCGAGGAGCAGCCCCAGCGGTCCCGCTGCACGGTGCTCCTGGACACCCGGGGCATCGCCTTCGACGGCGCGGGCCCCGACTCGGCCTTCGAGTGGGCCGTCTCCGGCGCCGCCTCCACGCTGGTGCACATGCTGGAACGGGGCTTCTCCGTACGGCTGCTGACCGACACCGGCACCTCGGTGCCGGGCGAGGGCGCCGACGGGTTCGCCGGGGCCGGCCAGGAGTCGGCGGACGCGGCGGGGCTGATGATGGACACCCTGGCGGTGATCGACCACTCCGACGGCACCGGCCTGTCACGGGCGTACGACGTGCTGCGCGGCGGGAACGAGGGACTGCTGGTCGCCTTCCTCGGCGACCTGGACGAGGAGCAGGCGACGGTGCTCGCCAAGATGCGCCAGCGCAGCGGCGGGGCGGTCGCCTTCCTGCTGGACAGCGGGGCATGGGTGCGGGGCGCCGCCGACGAACGACACGAGGAGCGGCTTCGGATGCTGCGTGAGGCGGGCTGGACCGCGCTGGCCGTCGCGCCGGGCGCCGGTCTCGGCGACCTGTGGCGGGGGGCGGGCCCGCCCGGGAGCAGGCCGTCGCCGGGCTGGTCCCCGGCCCCGACGCCTTCCGGTACTTCGGTGACCTGCTGCAGGCCGGCACGGACGACGTCGGGCGCTACTCCATCCCGGCGCCGCTCTCCGACGGCATCCGGCTGATGCTGGTCGGCGGCGTCGTGGTGGTCGGGCTCGCGGTGGACGCGCTCGCGGTGACCTTCCGCAGCGCGGCCCCCGCCGGGCTGCCGCTGCTCGCGCTGTACTCGGTCGCCGCCGGTCTCGCGGACGGCGCCGCCGGCTGGGTCTGGTTCCTGCTGGCCGCCGTCGGCTACCTGGTGCTGCTGCTCGCCGAGGGGCGCGACCGGCTCTCGCAGTGGGGCCGGGTCTTCGGCGGCGGGCCCCGCACACCGGGCGCGGGCCCCGCGGAGAGCGCCCTCGCGCCGGTCCGTACGGGCCGGCGCATCGGCGCCGTCGCGCTCGGCATCTCCCTGGTCGTGCCGCTCGCCCTGCCCGCGCTCGACGGCGGGCTGCTGGACGCGGCGGGGACCGGCGTCGGCTCGGGCTCCGGGGGCGGCGGCACGATCTCCGCGGTGAACCCGCTGGTCTCGCTGCGCGACAGCCTGAACGTGGACGAGGACCGCGAGGTCATGTCCTACCGCACCAACTCCGAGGAGACGCAGGACCTCTACCTGCGGATCGTCTCGCTCGACGAGTTCGACGGCACGGCCTGGAAACCGGCCAAGCGCCATGTCGAGGACGTACCCGAGTCGTTCCCGACGCCGCCCGGCCTCGGTGACGACGTGCGGCGCACCGAGATCCAGACACAGATCTCGGCCGCCAACTGGTACGCGCAGGACTGGCTGCCGATGCCCTACCCGGCCAGCCAGGTGGGCATCGACGGCAAGTGGCGGTTCGAGCCGGTGGGCCGCACGCTGGTCGGCGACCACGGGCAGACCACCCGCGGCAAGGAGTACACGGTCAGGAGCCTGATCGTGCAGCCGACCGCCGACCAGCTGGCGAACGCGCCCCAGGCACCCGAGGTGCTCAAGCGCGAGTTCACCAGGGTGCCCGGGTCGCTGCCGCCGGTGGTGGCCCGGACGGCCCGCGAGGTCACGGCGGACGCGGCCAACGACTACGAGCGCGCGGTGGCGCTGCAGGACTGGTTCGCCCTGGAGGGCGGCTTCACCTACGACACCGAGGTCCAGGTCGGCAGCGGGTCCCAGGCCATAGCGCGCTTCCTGCGGGACAAGGAGGGCTTCTGCGTCCACTTCTCCTTCGCGATGGCCTCCATGGCCCGCACGCTGGGCATACCGGCCCGGGTCGCGGTGGGCTTCACGCCCGGCTCGCCCCAGGCGAACGGCAGGACCTCGGTGGGCCTGCGGGACGCGCACGCGTGGCCCGAGCTGTACTTCGAGGGCGTGGGCTGGACCCGCTTCGAGCCGACGCCGAACCGCGGCACCGTTCCGGAGTACACCCGCACGGACACGCCCGGCACGACGGTCCCCGACCCGGACGTGCCCTCGCGGTCCTCGTCCACGGAGCCGTCCGCCGAACCGTCGAGCAGCGAGAGCTGCACGGCGGCGGAGAAGAAGCTGGAGCAGCCCTGCGGCAGCGAGTCCCCGCAGGCCGCGTTCGGGGTGACGGACGACGACCCGCCGTGGCGCTGGCTCCTGCTGCTGGTCCTGCCCGCGCTCGCCGTGCTGGCGGTGCCGCTGCTGCCGATGCTGTGGCGGCTGCGGGCCCGCTCGGTGCGCCTGGGCGGGCACGGCAGGACCGAGGAGGCGGCGGCCGCCGCCACGCTGGCGGCCTGGCAGGAACTGGGCGACACGGCGTGGGACTTCGGCATCGCGCCCGACGAGTCGCAGACGCCGCGCGGAGCGGCGGAGCGGATCGTCCGCGTCGGGCACCTCGATCCGCAGGCCGCGGCCTGCGTGCACCGGGTCGCCGACGCGGTGGAGCAGGTCCTGTACGCGCCGCGGCCGCGACCGGTGGCGGGCCTGGGCGACGACGTGCGCCGGGCGGCGGCGGGCCTGCGGTCCACCGCCGGCCGCGGTACGCGCCTGCGCGCACTGCTGGCGCCGCGCTCGGCCGTCCGGGTGGCGTGGGCGGTCTCCGACCGCTGGGCCACGCTGAGGTCACGTGCCGCGGCCCGCTGGACGGCGCTCGTACGCCGCCCGTCGGGCCAGGGCAGCGGAGGCTGAGCCGCACCGCCGGCTGAGCCGTGGGGGCGTCCATCCGGTCGGGTGGACGCCCCCACGGCTGTCGGGCCACGGGCACGGCGGCCCGTCGGAGCCTTCACCGGGCCGTCGGCGTGCAGCGGGCGGCCGACAGCGGGCAGCACAACCGTCGCCCGGGTACGCCGAAGGGGTGGCCACCTGGTGGTGGTCACCCCTTCGCGCGTGCGTCTGTCGGACGAGAGCCGCTGGGCTACTGGCCGCCCTGCTCGTCACGGCGCCGTTGCCAGCGCTGTTCGATGCGGTCCATCATGGAGCGCTTCTGCCGGCCCTGACCACGGGCCTGCGGAGCACCCGGCGCGCCCTGCGCGGGCTGCTCGCCCGGCTTGGGGGCCTTGCGCCAACCGGTGACGGCGAGCACCGCGCAGCCCAGCATGACGAGAAAACCCACCACGCTGACCCAGATCTGCTGTGCGACCATTCCGGCCATGAGGAGCGCGATACCTACGAGGAAGCCCGCGACCGCCTGGTAGACCCGTCGCCGGGTGTACGTACGCAGCCCGCTTCCCTCAAGCGCTGTCGCGAACTTGGGATCTTCGGCGTACAGCGCTCGCTCCATCTGCTCGAGCATTCGCTGCTCGTGCTCCGAGAGCGGCACGGCGTCCTCCTCATCGTGCAGTCGCCGGGGCGACCGGGGGTCCCCTTCAGGATAGGCAGGGAATCGCCCCCGTGAAACCCGCCCCTCTGCGCCAATTCGCCAACCGGAACCCGCCATGGTGATCGGATCCGCTGAGGCGTAGATTCCCCAGCGGCCGGCCCGTCATGCCGGACGGTCTCCCCCGATCATACGGCGCCGAGCGCCCGATCGGGGGGCCTGTGGCGTACTCCATCTGCCGCCGCGGCCCTGATCAGCGGTACGGCAGGGGAGGCGGCTCACCCCTCGCTCGCCCCACGCGCCTCACCCAGCACATGGAGCTGTGTGGCCACGGAGTGGAAGGCGGGGAGTTCGGCGGCCGCCGCCTCCAGTTCCAGCAGGGCGTCCAGGGCGCCCGGCTCGGTGTCGACGAGGACCCCGGGGACCAGGTCCGCGAAGACCCGTACGCCGTGCACGGAGCTGACCCCGAGGCCCGCGTCCTCCACCAGCGCGGTGAGCTGGTCGGCGGTGAAGCGGTGCGGGACGGGATCGCCCTCGCCCCAGCGGCCGTCCGGGTCGTCCAGGGCGTGGCGGGCCTCCGTGAAGTGCCCGGCGAGGGCCCGGGCGAGCACGGCGCCGCCGAGACCGGCGGCGAGGAGGCTGAGGACGCCTTCGGGGCGCAGCGCGCCGACCGCGTTGCGCAGGCCCTCGGCGGGGTCGTCCACGTACTCCAGCACGCCGTGGCACAGCACCGCGTCGTAGTGGCCGCGCTCGACGACGTCGAAGAGGCCGTGCGCGTCGCCCTGGACACCGCGGACCCGGTCGGCGACGTCGGCCTCGGCGGCCCGGCGCTCCAGCGCGAACAGCGCGTTCGGGCTGGGGTCCACGACGGTGACGCGGTGGCCGAGGCGGGCGACGGGCACCGCGAAGTTCCCGCTGCCGCCCCCGGTGTCGAGCACGTCCAGCGACTCCCGGCCGGTGGCCTTGACCCGGCGGTCCAGGGCGTCCTTGAGCACGTCCCAGACCACGGCGGTGCGCAGGGAGGCGCGGGGACGCGGAGGGTCGGAGCGCAGCGGCGCCTTCCGGGGGTGGGAGACGGG
>NZ_VDFC01000046.1:668119-685767 GCF_008369065.1 Streptomyces apricus
GTGGGAGACGGGTGGGCGCATCGGCTCCGACACGGCAGTTGACTCCTCGGCGCGGCACCGCCTCGTGCGCGGCGGAGCGATGGGGTTCCTCCCGGCCCGGTGCGGGGCGGGGAGATGCAGGCGTCCCCCAGCCTATTGCCTGGTGCCCGCTGTCCGGCGTCCCGTCTCGCGCGCCGGACGGGCGGTCCCCTCACCCCGCGTCGGGCACGTCCCGGTCGGCCTCCGGTGTGCGCCGCGCCTCCTGCTCGCCGTCCTGCCGCGCCTGGGGCAGGACCGGCTGGAGCACCAGCATGCGCTCGACGAGGCGCAGGAACATCTCCACGTCGCGCAGCAGGTCGTCGGCGTCGCGGACGGTGGCCGCGCCCTGGATGCCGGCCTCCGCGCGGGCCCGGCGGCCGGCGCCGGAGGCGAAGAGCGCGCTCCACTCGGCCAGTTCGGGTGCTATCTCGGGGAGCACTTCCCAGGCGCTCCGTATCTTGGCGCGGCGCCTCGCGGTGGTCTCCGGGCGGCCCCGGGCGGCGAGCACGGCCGCGGCGGTGCGCAGGGCGGCCAGGTGCGCCGTCGCATACCGCTCGTTCGGTGTTTCCAGCAGGGACGCCTCGTCCAGTCCGGCGTGGGCCTGGGCGAGCAGGTCGAGGGCGGCAGGCGGGGCCGTGGCACGGCGGAGCACGGGGTGCACGTCGCTCGCCGGGCCGGTCAGCGAGGGGGCAGGGCCGGCGGCGCGGCGCCGGCGGGCGGCGGCTGCGGAAGAACTGGCCATGACGAACCTCCTGTCGTCTGTGTGACGGCACGCCCCGGCGGGGAGTGCCGTATGTGCCTATCGTGCGGTATGCCACTGACAATCCGTTCTGACCTGGGGTTTTGCTTCGATCGTAGGTTCGGAGTAGTTTTTGCACTGACCAGTCAGTTCAAATATTTCGCGCTTCGGGGAGATGCCGGGTGGGGGAAGTCGTGGACGGTCCGCAGGGACTCGGCGTCACCGCCGAGGGCTTCGGGCTGAAGGGACCCCGCGGCTGGGCGTTCCGCGGCATGGACGTGCGCGCGGAGCCCGGTTCGCTGATCGCGGTCGAGGGGCCGTCGGGCTCGGGCCGCACCTGTCTGCTGCTCGCGCTCACCGGGCGGATGAGGCCCACCGAAGGGCGCGCCGCGGTGGGGATGTTCGAGCTGCCGAAGCAGATGGCGGCGGTCCGCCGGTCCAGCGCCCTGGCCCACGTGCCGGGCGTCACCGACCTGGAGCCCGCCCTGTCCGTGGCGGAGCACCTGCGCGAAAGGGCCCTGCTGCAACGGCGGTTCGGCGGTCCCGTACGCGGTCTGTTCCGGCCCCGCCGGGAGCGGCGGGCGCAGGCGCGGCTGCGGGTCGACGACGCGCTGGCCGCCGCCGGGCTGGACCTGGAGGCGCTGCCCAAGGGCCCCAGGACCGCCGTCCGCGACCTGGAACGCCTGGAGGCGCTGCGGCTGTCCGTGGCCCTCGCCCTGATCGGGCGCCCCCGGCTGCTCGGCGTCGACGACACCGACCTGAAGCTCGCGGCGGCCGAACGGGCCGAGGTCTGGGCGCTGTTGCGCTCCCTGGCCGGGAGCGGCACCACCGTCGTGGCGGTGTGCAGCGAGGCCCCCGCGGACGCGGTGGTGCTCTCCACCGGCCCCACCGACCGCACCGACCGACCGGCCCTCATCGAGGACGTCAAGGACGCCCGGGCCGACGAGGCCGACCAAGACGACACGGACGACGACAAGGAGACGGCGGATGCGCACGCCGAAGCTGGCCGCGCTTGAGCTCAGGCGTTTCGGCAGGGGCAGGCTCCCGCGTGCCGCGCTGGCCGCGCTCCTGCTGCTGCCCCTGCTCTACGGCGCCCTCTACCTGTGGTCGTTCTGGGACCCGTACGGCCGTCTCGACCGCATCCCCGTGGCGCTGGTCAACGACGACAAGGGAGCCACCGCCGCCCACGAGAAGATCGTGATGGGCGACGAGATCACCAAGGGGCTGCGCAGGAGCGACACCTTCGAGTGGCACGAGGTGAGCGCCGCCGAGGCCCGCAGGGGCGTCGAGAACGGCGACTACTACCTGTCGCTGACCATGCCGTCCGACTTCAGCCGCCGGGTCACCTCCAGTTCGGGGGACTCGCCGGAGACGGGCGCCCTCCAGGTGCGTACGAACGACGCGAACAACTACATCGTCGGGCAGATCTCGCGGACGGTCTTCAGCGAGGTGCGCACGGCCGCCTCGACCAAGGCGTCCCGGTCGTTCCTCGACCGGATCTTCGTGTCGTTCTCCGACATTCACGGGAAGACCCAGAAGGCCGCCGAGGGGGCCGACACCCTCTCCGGTGGCATCGGGAAGGCCGAAAAGGGCTCGAAGGACCTCGCGGACGGCCTGGCGGACGCCGAGAAGGGCAGCGGCAAGCTCGCCACCGGGCTGAAGAAGCTCGACACGGGCGCGGGCGACCTGGAGGACGGCTCGCGGCAGGTCGCCGAGGGCACTCAGACACTCGCGGACAAGGTCAACGGCGTCGCGGGCAAGGTGGGGCCCTTCCTGAAGGGCAACGAGAAGGAGATCGGCGACACCGCCCGGCTCGTCGCGGACTCCGCCTCGGTCATCCGCGGCAACCTCGACACCCTGGCGAGGACGGCCCCGGCCGCCGCGAAGAGCGCGCACACGGCGTCCGACACGCTGAACGGTGTCTACAGGGCGCGCTGCGAGGGCCAGGACCTGCCGCTGCCCGACACCGCCTGCCCGGACCTGAAGAAGGCCAGGGACGCGGCGGCGGACGTGGTGAAGGTCGCCGACGACGTCGAGACGCTGGTGACCGGCCAAAGCGGCGACCTGAAGTCGCTGGACAAGCACCTGGCCACCCTGGAGAAGCAGGCGCGGGCGCTGGCCGACCGCTCACCGCACCTGTCCGAGGACCTCGCCACGGCCGTCTCGAAGATCAACCAGCTCAACAGGGGAGCCGGGAAGGTCGCCAAGGGGGCCGAGACCCTGCACACGGGGCTCGGCACGGCCAAGAAGGGCGCCACCGACCTCGACAGCGGGATCGGCAGGCTGGGGACGGGCGCCGACGACCTGGAAGGCGGCATGTACAAGCTCGCCGACGGCTCGGGCAAGCTCGCCGGCGGACTCCACGACGGCGCGGAGAAGATCCCCGATTACGACAAGAAGGACCGCGACCGGCGCACCGGGGTCATGGCCGACCCCGTGCAGCTCGCCTCGAAGGACCTGCACAAGGCGCCCAACTACGGCACCGGTTTCGCCCCGTACTTCATCCCGCTCTCCCTGTGGGTGGGCGCGATGGTCGCCTACATGCTGATCCTGCCGCTCAATCGGCGCGCGCTCGCCGCGGGCGCCCCCGCCTGGCGCATCACCCTGGCGGGCTGGCTGCCGGTGGCCGCCCTGGGAGTGCTGCAGACGGTCGCGCTGATGTCCGTACTGCACTGGGCGATCGGCCTGGAGGCCGTGCGGGCGGCCGGGACGGTGGCCTTCCTGTTCCTGGTGACGGCCTGCTTCGCGGCGATCGTGCAGTGGCTGAACGCCCGCTTCGGAGCGGCCGGGCGCATCCTCGTCCTGGCCTTCCTGATGCTGCAGCTGACGTCCGCCGGCGGCACGTACCCCGTGCAGACCAGCCCGGGCTTCTTCAACGCGATCCACCCCTTCATGCCGATGAGCCACGTCGTCGACGCCCTCAGGAGACTCATCACGGGCGGCGGCCTGGGACCGGTCTGGCAGGCGTGCGCCGTGCTCGCCGCGTTCACGGCGGGAGCCCTCGCGCTCACCGCGGTGTCCGCGCGGCGACGGCAGGTGTGGACCCTCGACCGTCTGCACCCGGAGCTGAGCCTGTGACAATCGGGACCATGGAAAGCAGCAGGACGGCGTACAGCGGCGGCGGCCGGAGACGGGCGACCCGGCAGAAGCTCTACGAGGCGGCGGTGACCCTCATCGCCGAGCAGGGCTTCTCCGCGACCACCGTGGACGAGATCGCCGAGCGTGCCGGAGTGGCGAAGGGCACGGTCTACTACAACTTCGCCAGCAAGTCCGTCCTCTTCGAGGAGTTGCTCCGGCACGGGGTGGGACTGCTCACCGCGTCGCTGCGGGAGGCGGTCGAGGAGACCGACCGGCGGGGCGGCAGCAGGGTCGACGCGCTGGACGCGATGACCCGCGCGGGCCTCGTCTTCATCCACCGCTATCCGGCCTTCACGCAGTTGTACGTGGCGGAGCTGTGGCGCACCAACCGGGCCTGGCAGTCCACCCTGATGGTGGTCAGACAGGAGGCCGTCGCGGTCGTCGAGGACGTCCTGCGCGACGGCATCGCCAACGGTGAGCTGAGCGACGAGATCGACACCCCGCTGACGGCGGCGGCGCTGGTCGGCATGGTGCTGGTGGCGGCCCTGGACTGGCTGGCGTTCCAGCCGCAGCGGTCCCTGGACGACGTCCACGCCGCGCTGTCCCTGCTGCTCCAGGGGAGGGTCGGCGGGGGCCTCCCGAAACGCGGCTAGGCGCCGGCCGCGGAGGGGCGCCGGCCCCCGGCGGTCCCGCGTTCCGGTCCCTCCGGGTCTCCCCCTGTCTCGCTCCCGCCGAGGTGCTCGGCGGAAGGAGCGGTAGAGGGCGCCGCCCCGTTCCGCCGCCCCGTGTCGGCGGTGCCGGAGCCGCGCCCCTTTCCGTGCCACCACTCTCCCGTCCGCGCAGGTCGGCACCCATCCGCGCGCGTACTCAACTCACCTCATAGGTACGCGTACTCAGCCCTGTGTGCTCATGCCCAGGCCGGACCGGCGCCGGCTKGTCACGATCGCGTCCGCGTCCGTACTCCCCGCTCCCCCTGCGCTCCCCGTCCCCAGCTGCGCCGGGGCGCCGGTGCGGACCGCCGCCGACCGGCCCGCACCGCGGCCGATACAGTCCCTGGCATGGCACGGATTGTGGTGATCGGCGCCGGCATGGGCGCGATGGCGGCCGCGGCCCGGCTGGCCGTCGCGGGCCACCGGGTGACGGTGTTCGAGCGCACGGCGACGTACGGCGGCGCGGTGGGCCGCTTCGAGCGCGACGGCTTCGCCTTCGACACCGGCCCCGGACTGCTCCAGGTGCCCGCGGTCCACCGCGACCTGTTCGTCAAGACGGGCAAGGAGCCCCTGGAGGCCCGGGTCGACCTGGTGCAGGTCGACCCGGCGGCCCGGCACGTCTTCGCGGACGGCACGGAGGTCTCGCTGCCCAACGCCTCGCGCGCGGGCGTCGTCTCGGCGCTGGACGGGGCCCTCGGCGCGGGCGCCGGTGAGCGCTGGGGCGACTTCCTGGTCCGGGCCCGCGAGGCCTGGGACCGGACGCGGCGGCCGCTCCTGGAGGAGCCGCTGTGGGCCGACTGGCGGGTCCTGGGCGAGCGCGAGCCCTACCCGGCCCTGCGGCAGCGGCGCCTGCTGCGCACGCGGACGGCGAGCACGCTCGCGGAGGTCGCCGACCGGGAGCTGGCGGACCCCCGCCTCGCCGCACTGCTGGAGAGCCACGCGCTGGCGTACGGCCTCGACCCGCGTACGGCCCCGGCAAGTGCGGCCGTCCTGCCGTACATGGAGCACGCGTTCGGCGTGTGGTACGTGCGCGGCGGGCTCCGCGAGCTGGCCCGGGCCGTGTACGAGCGGTGCCTGGCCCGGCGGGTGGAGTTCACCTTCGGGGCGGCCGTCGAGCGGATCGTCGAGAAGGACGGCCGTGCGGCGGGCGTGGAGCTGGCCGGCGGGACCGTCGTGGAGGCGGACTTCGTGGTCGCCGGCGTGGCGCCCGGTGTGCTGGAGCGGATCGGCCCCGCGGCGGCGCGCGGCGCCGACGAGGTGCCCGCGCAGCACGGGCTGCCGAGCCGGCTGACGGTCCACCTGGCGCTGCGGGGACCGCGGCCGCCGGACGCCGCGCACCGGACGGTGGTGCACACGGACGACCGCGCGCGGGAGCTGGCCTGCCTCTTCGGCGACGGCTCCGGCCTGCCGGACCGGCCCACGGTCACCGTGCTCCGGCCCGACGACCTCGCCTCGGTACCGGACGACGGGCACGAGGCGCTCACGCTGACGGCGACGGTGCCCGCGTACCGTGACGCTCCCGGCGGGGCCTCCCGCGACGCCTTCGCGGAGCTGGCCGACACGATGATCACCCGTGCCGGGCGGGCCGTCCCCGGCCTGCGCGACCGGGTCCTGTGGCACGAGGTGCGCACACCGCGGGACGTCGCGGAGGCGACCGGCGCGGACGGCGGCGCGGTGCCGGCCCCGGCCCTCGCCGCGGCCGGCGGGCGGCTGCTGCACCCCGCCAACACCACCCGGCTGCCGGGCCTGTTCGCGGTCGGCGGCTGGGCGCACCCCGGCGGCGGGCTCCCGCACGCCGGCATGTCGGGCGCGCTGGTCGCCGGGCTGATCGTGGAGGGACCGGACTTCCGGGGCTCGCAGTGACGCCTGAAGGCGGAATCTCGCAGTGACACCCGCGGGCGGGGGGGGCCGCCGTGACGCCCGCGGGGCGGGCGCCGGCGCCGGTTCAGTACCGGTACTGCTGCCCGTCGTAGCCGCCCTGCTGCCCGTTGCCCTCGTAGGGGTAGGGCTGCTCCTGCGGGAGTTCGCCCCCGTACGGGTCCTCGGTGGTCCGCTGCTGCGGCACCCAGACACCACCGGGCGGGGTCTCGCCGGCGTAGCCGCCCGCGCCGTACTGGTCCTGCCCGTAGCCCTGCTGGCCCTGCTGCCCGTACTGCTGCTGCGAGCCGTCGAAGGACTGGCCGTACGAGGCCGCGTCGTAGGCCTGCGTGCCGATGTACGGGTCGGAGTAGGCGGCGTACTGCTGCTGTTGCCCCGTGTCGTAGCCGTACTGCTGCTGGTCGTAGCCCTGGTAGCCGTCGTACCCGTAGTTCTGCGCGAACTGGTCCTGCGCCTGGTCCTGGCCCTGCGCCTGGGCGGCGGCGTACGCGGGGTCGGTGGCCGCGGCGTAGGCGGCGTCGCTGTAGACGCCGTACTGGCCGGTCTCGTCGGGCAGGGGCTGCGGCTCGTACACGGAGGTGGCCTCGGCGGCCGCCGGACGCTGCCCGAAGACCGAGTCCTCGTGGCCGAAGACCTCGTCCCGGCCGAAGCTCTCGTCGCGGCCGAGATCCGCCTGGGAGAACGTGGTGGTCTCCGCGGCGTGCAGGTCCGTGACCTCCAGCGTCGGGTCCTTGCGGTCGGACCCGCCCCGGCGGCGCTTGGTGAAGTCCGGGCGGCCGGTGACGGCCCAGCCGGAGGCGAAGCCGCTGCGGAACGACAGCGTGACGTACGTCTGGCCGACGGCGAAGGCGGCCGCGCCCAGGCCGATGACCACCACCGACGGGATCAGGACACCGATGACGACGCCGAGGAAGCCGCCGAAGGCCAGCAGCCGCCAGCGCAGCCGGGCCTTGTACTGCAGCAGCACCTCGCCGAGCAGCCACAGCGCGACGAAGCCGAACGCGATGTAGAGGACCGTCCAGCCCATGTACGCCCCTCTCCCAGGTGGCCGCTACGCAGTGTGTCGTACGACGATGCGGCCGGTCTAGGCCTGCTGCGGATGGTGCAGGCCCAGGTTCTCGTAGATTTCCAGCGTCGCGGTGGAGTTGTTCAGCGTGATGAAGTGCAGTCCGGGGACTCCCTCGGCCAGCAGCCTCGCGCAGAACTCCGTGGCGAACTCGATGCCAATGGAGCGTACAGCCGCCGGATCGTCCTTGACTGTGAGGATCCGCTCTTTCAGGGCGTCCGGGAACGAGGCGTTGCTGAGTTGTGGCAATCGCTCCAGCATCTTCACGCTGGTCACCGGCATGACCTCGGGGATGACCGGCGTGCTGCAGCCCGCCGCGTCGACCCGGTCACGCAGGCGCAGGTACGCCTCCGGCTGGAAGAACATCTGCGTGATCGCGTAGTCGGCGCCGGCCCGGCACTTGTCGACGAAGTTCGCCACGTCGGTGTCCCAGTCCGCGGAGCGCGGGTGCATCTCCGGGAACGCCGCGACGCCCACGCAGAAGTCGCCCGATTCCTTGATGAGCTGGACCAGTTCGGCCGCGTAGGTGAGGCCCTGGGGGTGCGCCACCCAGTCGGCCATGGGGTCGCCGGGCGGGTCGCCGCGCACCGCGAGCATGTTCCGGATCCCGGCGTCCGCGTACTGGCCGATGATGTTGCGCAGCTCCGCGACGGAGTGGTCGACGGCGGTGAGGTGGGCGACCGGGGTGAGCGTCGTGTCGGCGACGATCTGCTCCGTCGCCTTGACCGTGCCGGCCCGGGTGGTGCCGCCGGCGCCGTACGTCACGGAGACGAAACTGGGCGCGACCGCCTCGACCCGGCGCAGCGCGTTCCACAGGTTGCGCTCGCCCTTCTCGGTCTTCGGCGCCCAGAACTCGAACGAATACGTCGTCCTGCCGGACGCGAGCATGTCCCGCACGGTGCGTGCGCGGTCGGTCCGGGTGGAAGCAGATCCGAGGGCCATACCCGCAGGTTAGCCAAGGTGGGGCGGCCGGCCGACCGAACGTGGGGGATTTGGCCGTATTGTCGACTTGTTGTCCACGCCTCGGACAACCGGGGCTCGAACGGCGGTCGAGCGTCCCTCCGGTCCCCGGACGCTCACGCCGTCCGCAGGCGCTTCGCGAACTCCGCCGCCGCCGCGCCCGGGTCGTCGGCCTCGGTGATCGCCCGTACGACGACCACGCGGCGGGCGCCCGCCTCCAGCACCTCGTCGAGGTTGCCCAGGTCGATGCCGCCGATGGCGAACCAGGGGCGGTCCGTGGCGAGCGCGGCGGTGTGCCGCACCAGGTCCAGGCCCGGCGCGTGCCGTCCCGGCTTGGTGGGGGTGGGCCAGCAGGGGCCGGTGCAGAAGTAGTCCACGCCGTCCTGGACGGCGGCGGCCGAGGCCTCCGCGTCGGCATGCGTGGAGCGGCCCACCAGGGTCTCCCCGCCGAGGATCGCCCGGGCGGCGGGGACGGGCAGGTCCCCCTGTCCGAGGTGCAGGACGTCGGCCCGGGCGGCGTGCGCGACGTCGGCCCGGTCGTTCACCGCGAGCAGCTTGCCGTGCCGGCGGCAGGCGTCCGCGAACACGGCGAGGTGCTCCAGCTCCTCGGCCGCCTCCATGCCCTTGTCGCGCAGCTGCACGATGTCCACGCCGCCCGCGAGGACCGCGTCCAGGAAGTCGGCGAGGTCCCCCTGGCGCCTGCGGGCGTCCGTGCAGAGGTAGACCCGGGCGTCGGCGAGCCGGTCGCGTGCGGTGGGTGCGGGCATGCGTGGGTCCCCCGTGGCAGGTCGGTGGCGTACGGGCCGCGCGCTCCGCGGCCCGTACGCCGTGCGGCGTGTGGTGCGATCAGGTCAGACGGCGAGCGCCTGGGCGCGGCGCTTCACCTCCGTGCCGCGATTCTCGCTCAGGGCCTGCGCGGGCGTGCCCGGCAGGCTCTCGTCGGGGGTGAAGAGCCACTCCAGCATCTCTTCGTCGGAGAAGCCGTCGTCCCGCAGGAGCGTCAGGGTGCCGGTGAGGCCCTTGACGATCTTCTGCTCGTCCGCGTCGATGAAGGCGGCGGGGACGTGCAGCGCGCGGTTCTCACCACGGCGTACGGCGATGAGCTGGCCCTCCTTGACCAGCTGCCGGACGCGGGTCACCTCGACGCCGAACTGTTCGGCGATGTCGGGGAGGGTGAGCCAGGCGGGGACGAGAGCATCGATCTTTGCGTCAATCTCGGTCACGCACCCAAGCCTGCCACCTCCCACCGACAGTGGGTACCCGGGTCACCCACCGGGGGTGTGGCCTGCGGCCCGCCGGGAGGGTTCGTCAGGTGCGGGCCGTCCGTGGTTGCTCGCGCAGTTCCCCGCGCCCCTAGAAGGGGCGCGGGGAACTGCGCGACCAGCCCCCACCGGGCCGCGCGTCAGACCACGGCCTTCTTCAGGGGGCGGGCCGGATCCGCCAGCAGGGCGGGATCCAGTGCCGCGCCCGTCTCGATCAGGCGGCGCCCCTGGGCCAGGTCCCGCGGGCGCCCCACCGCCAGGACGGCGGCCAGGCGGCCCTCCCGGAGCCAGCACACCGACCAGGCGGGCCCGGCCGGATCGCCCCGCCACACCATGGCGTCGGCGGCCCCGTGGTGCCCCGCGTACTGGACGAAGCGGCCGAACTGCTCGGACCAGAAGTAGGGCACCGGGTCGTACGGCCCGGGCGTCTCGCCGACGATGTTCGCCGCCACCGTGCGCGGCCCCTGCAGCGCGTTGTCCCAGTGGTGGACCAGCAGGCGCTCCCCGTAGCGCCCCGACGGGAAGGAGGCGCAGTCGCCGACCGCGTACACGTCCGGGACGGAGGTGCGCAGGTGGTCGTCCGCGACGACCTCCCCGTGGGCGCCGAGCTCGATCCCCGAGCCGGCCAGCCAGGACGTGGCGGGCCGTGCCCCCACACCGACGACCACGGCGCCCGCGGGCAGCCGCGACCCGTCGTCCAGCACCACCGCGCCGGGCTCGACGCGCGCCACGCGCGCGCGGGTGCGCAGCGACGCCCCGCTGTCCGCGTACCAGGCGGTCATCGGGGCGGCCACCTCGGCCGGCAGCGCGCCGGCGAGCGGCCGGTCGGCGGCCTCGACGACGGTCACCGCGCACCCCGCCTCCCGCGCCGCCGTGGCGAACTCCGCGCCGATCCAGCCCGCGCCCACCACCACGACGTCGAGCTGCCAGGCGAGGACGGGGCGCAGCCGCTCGGCGTCGTCGAGGGTGCGCAGGAGGTGGACGCCGGGCACGCCCTCGGTGCCGGGCAGCCGGACGGGTTCCGCCCCGGTGGCGAGGACCAGGACGCCGTACGGGACCGGACCGCCGGCCGTGTCGAGCTCGCGCCGCCCGGGGCGCAGGCCGGTCACGTCGAGCCCCAGGCGCAGTTCGACGCCCAGGCTCTCGAAGTCGACGTCGAAGGCGGAGCCCTCGGCCTTGCCGAGCAGCACGGCCTTGGACAGGGGCGGCCGGTCGTACGGCTGGTGGGGCTCCGCGCCGATCAGGGTCACCGGCCCCCGGAAGCCCTGCTCCCGCAGGGCGACGGCCGTCTGCACCCCGGCCATGCCCGCACCGGCGATCACGACCCCGGCCGGCGTCGTCGGGCCCGGTTCCTGCGTCAGCTCGCTCACCCGGTCACCATAGACAGTCGGTGAACGCGTCAGACAGTCGGTGAACGCGTCCGTCAGGGGGCGGGGACGGTGGGCCGGGGCGCGGCCTCAGGCCGCGGCCACCTCCTCGACCACGCTCGTCCCGCTGCCCTCCTGGGACTCCCACTCCCAGGTCTCCGCCAGCCGCACCCGGCCGTCGGAGGTCTCGGTGACCTCGGACACGCAGTGCCCGGACGAGGTGCTGCCGTCCGTCTTCAGCTGCACGTACCGGAAGTCGAGCCGGTCGCCGTCCCGGGTGCCCACGAGGTGGCCGCGCACGACGTCGCCGCCCGCGTAGTCGGCCCAGATCCGGCCGTCCTCCTCGTGGTAGGCGAACCGGGTGCGCGTCCCCACCTGGCCGGGCGCCTGGTCGGCCACGGGGGCGAGGACGAGTCCGTCGAGCGAGCGGGCCATGCCGTGAGGCTCCCTTACTGCGGTGCGGGGCGAAGCGTTAGGGTGGCCACCGTAGAGCACTCGCGGGAGCCCGGACGCACCGGGCTGAGAGGGAGGCTGGGCGGCCTCCGACCGTACGAACCTGATCCGGGTCATGCCGGCGAAGGGAGGGGCTGGACGCCCATGTCGCGTACACCACAAGCGTCTGCGTCCGGACGGGCACCGTCGTCCGGCGTGCCGGCCGTCGACGTCCTGGTCGTCGGCGGCGGGATCATCGGCCTGGTCACCGCCTGGCGGACCGCCCAGCGCGGTGCGGCGGTCGCCGTCGTGGACCCCGCGCCCGGCGGCGGCGCCGCGCAGGTCGCGGCCGGGATGCTGGCCGCCGTCACCGAACTGCACTACGGCGAGCAGACCCTGCTGGGCCTCAACCTGGCCTCGGCGCGCCGCTATCCGGACTTCGCCGCCGAGCTGACCGCGGCGAGCGGCCTGGACCTCGGCTACCGGCAGTGCGGCACGCTGACCGTGGCGCTCGACGCCGACGACCGCGCCCACCTGCGCGAACTGCACGCCCTGCAGCAGCGGTCGGGCCTGGAGTCGCAGTGGCTGAGCGGCCGCGAGTGCCGCCGCCTGGAACCGATGCTCGCGCCGGGCGTGCGCGGCGGACTGCGGGTGGACGGCGACCACCAGATCGACCCGAGGCAGCTCGCCGCGGCCCTGGTGACGGCGTGCGAGCGCGCCGGGGTGGTCTTCCACCGCACCTGGGCCGAGCGCCTGACCGTCGCAGGGGACCGGGCCGCGGGAGTCGTCACACGGGACGGCGCCGCCCTCGGCGCGGACCAGGTGGTCCTGGCCGCGGGCAGCCTCAGCGGCCGCCTGGCGGGCGTGCCCGAGCACGTGCTGCCGCCGGTGCGCCCCGTGAAGGGGCAGGTGCTGCGGCTGGCCATGCCGGAGCGCGGCGGGCCGTTCCTGAGCCGGACGGTGCGCGCCGTGGTCCGCGGCAGCCACGTCTACCTGGTGCCACGCGAGAGCGGCGAGCTCGTCGTGGGCGCGACCAGCGAGGAGCTGGGCTGGGACACCACGGTGACCGCGGGCGGTGTGTACGAACTGCTGCGGGACGCCCACGAACTCGTCCCCGGCATCACCGAACTGCCGCTCACCGAGACGCGGGCCGGACTGCGCCCCGGCTCCCCCGACAACGCGCCCCTGCTCGGCCCGAGCCTGCTGCCCGGACTCCTCCTGGCCACCGGCCACCACCGCAACGGCGTCCTGCTCACCCCGGTCACCGGCGACGCGCTGGCGCACGCCCTGACCGCCGGTGAACTGCCCGAGGAGGCGCGCCCCTTCACCCCGGAGCGGTTCGCCGCCGCCGCACGCACGGAGCAGCCCGTATGAGCGTGACCGTCCTCGTCAACGGGGAGCGGCGGCGGCTCGCCGCCGGCACCGACCTCGACACCCTCGTCGCCGGCCTCTGCGCGGCCCCGTCCGGCATCGCCGCCGCGCTCAACGAGACCGTCGTCCCGCGCGCGCAGTGGCCGGCCACCCTCCTGCGCGAGGGCGACCGCGTCGAAGTGCTCACCGCCGTCCAAGGAGGCTGACCCATGGCCGACGACCCCTTCGTCCTCGGCGGTACGACCTACGCGTCCCGTCTGATCATGGGCACCGGCGGCGCCCCGAGCCTGGACGTCCTGGAGCGCTCGCTCGTCGCGTCCGGCACGGAGCTGACGACGGTCGCGATGCGGCGCGTGAGCCCCGGCTCGCACGGCTCGGTGCTGTCCGTGCTCGACCGGCTCGGCATCCGCGTGCTGCCGAACACCGCGGGCTGCTTCACCGCCGGGGAGGCCGTACTGACGGCCCGCCTGGCGCGTGAGGCGCTCGGCACGGACCTGGTCAAGCTGGAGGTCATCGCCGACGAGCGCACCCTGCTGCCCGATCCGGTCGAGCTGCTGGACGCCGCCGAGACCCTCGTCGACGACGGCTTCACGGTGCTGCCGTACACGAACGACGACCCGGTCCTCGCGCGGAAGCTGGAGGACGTGGGCTGCGCCGCGGTCATGCCGCTGGGGTCGCCCATCGGCTCGGGGCTCGGGATCCGCAACCCGCACAACTTCCAGCTGATCGTCGAACGCGCGGGCGTGCCGGTGATCCTGGACGCGGGCGCCGGTACGGCGTCGGACGCCGCGCTCGCCATGGAGCTGGGCTGCGCCGGGGTGATGCTCGCCTCGGCCGTGACCCGGGCCCAGGAGCCGGTCCTGATGGCCGAGGGCATGCGGCACGCGGTCGAGGCCGGCCGGCTGGCGTACCGGGCGGGCCGCATCCCGCGCCGCCACTTCGCCGAGGCCTCCTCCCCGGCGGACGGAATCGCCCGCCTGGACCCGGAACGCCCCGCTTTCTGACCTTCACCGCCTTTGCCGGGAACGTCCGCATGTGCCCGGCGCCGGTCCGTCCGCCGTGCCGTCCCGGGCGGCGTGCGGGGTCCGTCACAGGTCGGCTTCAGTACCGCCCCGGAACCGCCCGGACGGGGGGCCGCGTCAGTGGCGGCTCGTACACTCACCTGCGTGGACACGACCCTTCAGGACCCCTTGGTCGGGCACGTGCTCGACGGCAGGTATCACGTCGAAGCGCGCATCGCGGTCGGCGGGATGGCCACGGTCTACCGGGCCGTGGACACCCGTCTCGACCGGGTGCTCGCGCTCAAGGTGATGCATCCGGCGCTGGCCGCCGACGCCTCCTTCGTGGAGCGCTTCATCCGCGAGGCCAAGTCGGTGGCCAGGCTCGCCCACCCGAACGTGGTGCAGGTCTTCGACCAGGGCGCCCAGGGCGCCTACGTCTACCTGGCGATGGAGTACGTCGCCGGCTGCACCCTGCGCGACGTACTGCGCGAGCGCGGGGCGCTCCAGCCGCGCGCCGCGCTGGACATCCTGGAGCCGGTCCTCGCCGCGCTCGGCGCCGCGCACCGCGCCGGGTTCGTGCACCGCGACATGAAGCCCGAGAACGTCCTCATAGGGGACGACGGCCGGGTGAAGGTGGCGGACTTCGGCCTCGTACGGGCCGTGGACACGGTCACCCACACGACGGGCGCCGTGCTGGGCACGGTGTCCTACCTGGCGCCGGAGCAGATAGAGGACGGCACGGCCGACCCCCGCGTGGACGTGTACGCGTGCGGCATCCTCTTCTACGAGATGCTGACCGGCGACCGGCCGCACTCGGGGGACTCGCCCGCCGCGGTGCTCTACAAGCACCTGCACGAGGACGTGCCCCCGCCGTCGGCGGCCGTGCCGGGCCTGCCCTTCGAGCTCGACGAGCTGGTCGTCTCGGCCACCGCCCGCAACCCCGAGGTCCGCCCGTACGACGCGGTGGCGCTGCTCGCGCAGACCCTGGACGCGCGGATGGCCCTGAGCGACGAGCAGCTGGACGCCGTGCCCCCGAGGGCGGTCGCCGGGGACCGCTCGGGCGCCGAGGACCGTACGAGCGTCATCCCGCGCTCGCTGTCGGTGCAGCGGCCGCTGCCGGTGAACGACGAGACCGACGGGGACGCCGGGCTGCACCGCACGAGCTATCTGCCGTCCCCGTCGGTCTCGTCGTTCACCGGCGTCCCCGCCGCCCGAGCCGCCCCGCGCCGGCCGCCGCACCCTGGCGCCCCGCCGCGGTCTGCTCGCGGTCGTCGCCGCGGTGCTGCTGGCCCTCGGCGTCGGCGCGGGCGTCTGGTACATCAACTCCGGCCAGTTCACCAAGGTCCCGGCGGTCCTCGACAAGACGGAGGCGCAGGCCAGGAAGCGCATCGAGGACGCCGGCCTGGAGGTGGGGGCCGTCAGGAAGGCGAACAGCGACACGGTCAGGATCGGCCGGGTCATCAGCACCGACCCCGGGACCGGCGAACGCATCCGCGCCAACGACTCCGTGACGCTGACGCTCTCCAAGGGCCCGGACATCGTGCGGGTGCCGGACCTCAAGGGCTTCGTGCTCGACAAGGCCAAGGAGCGGCTGGAGCGGGAGGGCCTGGCGGCCGGCATGGTCACGAAGGCGTTCAGCGACGAGGTCACCGTGGGCAACGTGATCGGCACGAAGCCGGCCGCGGGCACCGAGCGCCGCGGCGGTTCGGCGATCGCGATCGTCGTCAGCAAGGGGCGCCCGGTGGAGGTGCCCGACGTGCTCGGCGAGGACCTGGAGGACGCCCGGCAGGAGCTGGAGGAGGCGGGCCTGACGGTCGAGGTCGCCACCGGGCGGGTCACCGCCGACTACGAGGCCGGGCAGGTGGCGGAGCAGTCGCTCGAACCCGGGAAGAACGTGGCGGAGGGCGACACCGTCGAGCTGACGGTCTCCAAGGGCCCGCCGCTGGTCGAGGTCCCGGACGTCGTGGGCGACAGCGTCGACGACGCGAAGCAGGCGCTGGAGGAGGCCGGCTTCGAGGTCGAGGAGGACCGCGGCCTGCTGGGCCTGTTCGGCGACACGGTCAAGAGCCAGTCCGTGGAGGGCGGCGAGACGGCGCCCAAGGGATCGAAGATCAAGATCCAGATCCGCTGACCGGCGCCGGACGGGGAGCACGGGCCGGACGAGGAGATCCGCCGGCGGGAGGTCCGGCGGCGGGGCGGCCCGGAGGGCGTGACACCCTGGGAGGGTGAGCACAGAGCAGTCCCGCAACCCCGTCGGCGGCCACGTCCCGGTCGCCGGAGGCCTCGCCTCCGTAGGCCTCGCGTACGCGCAGGAGCTGGCCGCCGAGGCCGTACAGGTCTTCGTCGCCAACCCGCGCGGCTGGGCGACCCCGCCCGGCAACCCGGTCCAGGACGAGGCCTTCCGCACCGCCTGCGCGGAGCGGTCCCTGCCCGCGTACGTCCACGCGCCCTACCTGATCAACTTCGGTTCGCACACGGAGGCGACCGTGGAGAAATCGGTGGAGTCGCTGCGGCACTCGCTGCGCCGCGGGCGCGCGATCGGGGCGCGCGGGGTGGTCGTGCACACCGGCTCCGCCACCGGTGGCCGCGAACGCGCGGTCGCGCTGCGGCAGGTGCGCGAGCACCTGCTGCCGTTGCTCGACGAGCTGACCCACGACGACGACCCCGACCTCCTGCTGGAGGGCACCGCGGGGCAGGGCGCCTCGCTCTGCTCGCGGACCTGGGACTTCGGCCCCTACTTCGAGGCGCTCGACGCCCACCCGAAGCTCGGCGTCTGCCTGGACACCTGCCACGTCTTCGCCGCGGGCCACGACCTCACCGGGCCCAGCGGGATGCACCAGACCCTGGACCTGCTGGTGGACGCCGTCGGCGAGGGCCGCCTGAAGCTGATCCACGCCAACGACTCCAAGGACGTGGCGGGCGCCCACAAGGACCGCCACGAGAACATCGGCGCCGGCCACATCGGCGAGGACCCCTTCCGCGCCCTGATGACCCACCCCGCCACCGCGGGCGTGCCCCTGGTCATCGAGACGCCCGGCGGCAAGGAGGGCCACGCGGCCGACGTGGAACGCCTGAAGAAGCTACGGGACGGCTGAGCCGCGGGCCGGCGGGCCGGCCCCGGACCCGTCCCGTCACCCCACGACCTGTCAGCCCACGACCGGTGTCAGGGCCGCCAGCAGCAGCCCGGCCCCGAACAGCGCCGCCGAGCGGCGCAGCCAGCGGTACTTGGCGGCGAGGATGACGCTGGCGTCCCGGAACTGGGCCAGCAGCCACCCCACCCGGTCGGCGCCCGCCTCGGCGGCGGCGCGGCGCAGTGCCGCCGGGTCCGTGGCGGCCAGGGCGTCGGCGTAGAACGTCGGCCCCGGCACCGAGCGGACCGTGCCGGTGCGGGGCGCGATCACCGCGAGGAGCAGCAGCGCCCCGCCCGTCCAGAGCACCCCGCCGGCCGCGAGGAACCCCAGCGCGAGCCCGGGGAGACCGGCCGGCACCCCCCGGGCTAGCACCAGTGCGGGCACCGCCACCGCGCCCGAGAGCAGGACCGACGCCTTGAGGTCCGCCCGGCCCAGGTCCTCGCGCACGGTCGCCAGCAGCCGTTCGGCGACGTAGTGCGCGGCGTCGTCCGTGTCGCCGGAACTCACTCGCGCGCCCCGGAACCGGGACCGGAGCCCGACCCGGATCCGGCGTCCGCCCCGTCGACGGCCGGCCGTGCGGGCGGCACCGGGGGCGCGTCGGCCGGGGCCGACGGGGGCGCGGGCGGCATCGGCGG
>NZ_VDFC01000046.1:685867-693820 GCF_008369065.1 Streptomyces apricus
GCCGGGTGCTCCGGCCCGGCCTCCGCTCCCGCTCCGGCCGGTTCGGGCGGCCGGGGCAGCCCCGGGACCATGAACCAGGCGGCCGTGGGGCCCTCCTTGAGCTCCACGGTGTGCCGGCGGTAGTGGTCCGGCTCCACCCAGCGCCCGCCGGCCCGGACGACGTCCTCGTACAGCCGGTCGGAGGCCACGACCACCAGCGGGGCGCCCGGCGCGGCCGCGAGGACGGCCTTCGCGGTGGCGCAGTCGCCCAGCCGGCAGGCCAGGTCGACGGCACGCCCGGAACGGCCGTGCGCGTCGGCCGTGACGGGGCCGATGTGCAGCCCGGCGCGCAGCCGCAGCGGGGTGCTGCGGCCGCGGTTGGCCTCCCGCAGGTTCTGGTGGAGGTACTCCAGCCACTCCCCCAGCACCCGCCGGGGCGGCACCTCGGGCGCCAGCACGCTGAGGATGCCGTCGCCGCGGTCCTCCTGGTAGAGGCGGGACCCGCGGATGCCCGCCTGTTCGAAGGCGGCGCCGGTGACCTCGTAGAGCTTCCGGCGCATCTCGGGTTTCTCGGTGTCGGACAGCAGGCCCGAGCCCTGCGCGTCCACGTTCACGACGAAGCCGTACGCGGCTTCCCCCTCCATCGCTCTCTCCTTCTGTCTGCCGTCCCGCCGGCCGGCCGGTTCCCCGGATGCTGCCGGAGCGGGCGGCCCGTGGCTGTAGCCGTTTACACAGCGCGGGAAACCGCCGTCCTTCTAGGTCTCCGTGCCGTGGGACTGTCCGGCGGCGAGCAGGCGCAGCGGGTCCAGGTCGGCGACGGCGAGCGTGCCGGGGCCGGTGCGGACCAGGCCCTGTTCCCGCAACAGCCGCAGGGCCTTGGCGACGGCCTCGCGGGTGGACCCCACGGACGCGGCCAGTTCGTGCTGCGCGAGGGGCAGCCGCAGGGTCACGGCCTCGTTCTCCGGCCGGCCGGTGCGGTCGGCGAGTTCGACCAGGCGGCCCGCGAGCCGCTGGAGCACCGTCATGGAGGCGAGGGCCCGGCGCTCGTGGTCCGCGCTGCGCAGCCGCTCGGTGAGCTGGCTCATCATCAGTGCGTTGGCGTGCGGCCGGGAGGCCAGGAACCGCCGGAAGCGCTCGCCGGGCACGACGAGTCCGGTCACCGGGCCGAGGGTGCTGACCGAGGCGCTGCGCGGGCGGCCGTCGAGCGCCGCCATGTCGCCCACGGCCTCGCCGGCCCGCCGCAGAGCCAGGATGACCCGGCCGCCGCGCTCGGTGGGCGTCCACACCGTGCACCAGCCGCTGAGCAGGACCACCACGAAGGTCGTGCGGTCGCCCTCCGCGAGGAGGACCTCGTGCGGCGGGTACGCGTGCCGGGCGCCGAGATCCGTCAGCGCCTCGCGGTCCGCCGGGCCGAGACCCGCCAGAAAGGTGCGTTGCTCCCCGAACAGCCCCACCGTCGTCCCCCGACCGCTCGCCCCCGACCGGACCGCAAGCGGAATCCCCAGGCACCCCACCGGTCCGTCCCCGCCCGGCGACGCGCACCAGGAAGGGCTCTCACAGTAGCGCTCCGGGCACACACCGTGCCGTTCGTTACCGGAACGAGAACGATCAGAGCTCGGGGCCGTCCCCGGGCTCCTCCTGGTAGGAGTAGCGCTGTTCGCGCCAGGGGTCGCCGATGTTGTGGTAGCCGCGCTCCTCCCAGAAGCCGCGGCGGTCGGCGGTCATGTACTCCACGCCACGCACCCACTTCGGGCCCTTCCAGGCGTACAGCTGCGGTACGACGAGGCGCAGCGGGAAGCCGTGTTCGGCGGTGAGCAGTTCGCCGTCCTTGTGGGTGGCGAGGATCGAGCGCTCGGAGGCGAAGTCCTCGAGGCGGAGATTGGCGCTGTAGCCGTACTCGGCCCAGACCATGACGTGGGTGACGGCGGGCGCGGGCGGGGCGATCTCCAGGATCGTCCGGGCCGGGACGCCGCCCCATTCGGCGCCGACCATGCTGAACTTCGTCACACAGTGCAGGTCGGCCACGACGGTCGCGTACGGCAGGGCGGTGATCTCCTCGTGGGTCCAGCCGTGCTTCTCGTCGTCGGCGGTGGCCCCGAAGACCCTGAATTCCCAGCGCTCGGGACGGAACTTGGGCACCGGTCCGTAGTGCGTGACGGGCCAGCCCCGCTGCAGTCGCTGTCCCGGCGGGAGATCCGGCTGCGCGGCTTCTCCAGATTCACGCTCCACCGGCTGACCCATGACTCCATCCTGACAGACCCGGGAGCGTGGAACCGACCAGGTCCGCCCCCATTCGGTCAACCGCGGCAATACGGACTAAGCCTGTACTTACTTACTAAGCATGCACTTACTGGACGATCTTCAACACCGGTGCAATCATGCGGCGCAACCCCCCAGTACCCCCCGCCTGGAAGGAGCCTCTGCGATGCAGGGCGACCCCGAGGTCCTCGAATTCCTCAACGAGCAGCTGACCGCCGAGCTCACCGCGATCAACCAGTACTTCCTGCACGCGAAGATGCAGGAGAACTTCGGCTGGACGAAGCTCGCGAAGTACACGCGGCACGAGTCCTTCGACGAGATGAAGCACGCGGAGCTGCTGACCGACCGCATCCTCTTCCTGGACGGCCTGCCGAACTACCAGCGGCTCTTCCACGTCCGGGTGGGCCAGACGGTCACCGAGATGTTCCAGGCGGACCGCCAGGTCGAGGTCGAGGCGATCGACCGGCTGCGGCGCGGCATCGACCTGATGCGCGCCAAGGGCGACGTCACCTCGGCGAACATCTTCGAGGCGATCCTCGCGGACGAGGAGCACCACATCGACTACCTGGACACCCAGCTGGACCTGGTGGAGAAGCTCGGCGAGGCGCTCTACATCGCCCAGCTCATCGAGCAGCCGGAGGGCTAGGCCGTACGGGGCGGCGAACCGGAGGATCGGGCCGTCCGGTGCGTCCGGTACTTCCGGGACGGGAGCCCGGAGGTCAGGCGGCTTCCTCCAGCCGCTCCGGGACCTCGGCGAGTGCGGGGGCGCCCTGGCCCGGCCGCTCGCGCCGCTGGAGGCCGTCCCGGCCGAGCAGCGCCTGGATGCGCCGTACGCAGGACCCGCAGTCGGTGCCCGCCTTGCAGGCCGACGCGATCTGGCGGGGCGTGCAGGCGCCGTCCGCCGCGTGCTTCTTCACCTGTGCCTCGGTCACTCCGAAGCAGTTGCAGACGAACAAGCGGCGCACCTCCCAACGGGATTCATTGGTCATGCCGTCCCGAGGATCGGTGAGGCTAACCTAACCTTACCCGTCGCCTCCGGGCCGGAAAAGTGCAATGGGGCGCGGATCGTATGTGATCCGCGCCCCAGTACACGCTCCGGTAACAGCCGGGAATGCTGTTGATCTGCTACTGGTCCCGGTACATCTCCGCCACCAGGAAGGCCAGGTCGAGGGACTGGCTGCGGTTGAGGCGGGGATCGCAGGCGGTCTCGTAGCGCTGGTGCAGGTCGTCGACGAAGATCTCGTCACCGCCACCCACACACTCGGTCACATCGTCCCCGGTCAGCTCCACATGGATACCGCCCGGATGGGTGCCCAGCGCCTTGTGGACCTCGAAGAAGCCCTTGACCTCGTCCAGCACGTCGTCGAAACGCCGGGTCTTGTGCCCCGAGGCCGCCTCATAGGTGTTGCCGTGCATCGGATCGGTGATCCACGCCACCGTCGCCCCCGACGCGGTGACCTTCTCCACCAGCTCCGGCAGCTTGTCGCGCACCTTGTCCGCACCCATCCGCACGATGAACGTCAGCCGCCCCGGCTCACGCTCCGGATCCAGGCGCTCGATGTACTGCAGCGCCTCCTCGGCCGTCGTCGTCGGCCCCAGCTTGATCCCGACCGGGTTGCGGATCTGCGCGGCGAACTCGATGTGCGCGCCGTCCAGCTGGCGGGTGCGCTCCCCGATCCACACCATGTGCCCCGACACGTCGTACAGGTGCCCGGTGCGCGAATCGGTGCGGGTGAGCGCCGACTCGTAGTCCAGCAGCAGCGCCTCGTGCGAGGCGAAGAACTCGACCGTCTTGAACTCCTCCGGATCGGTGCCGCAGGCGTGCATGAAGTTCAGCGCCTGGTCGATCTCGCGCGCCAGCTGCTCGTAGCGCTGCCCGGAGGGGGAGGTGCGCACGAAGTCCTGGTTCCAGGCGTGCACCTGCCGCAGATCCGCGTACCCGCCGGTGGTGAAGGCGCGCACCAGGTTCAGCGTGGAGGCCGAGGCGTGGTACATCCGCTTGAGGCGCTCGGGGTCGGGGATGCGGGCCTTTTCGTTGAAGTCGAAGCCGTTGACCGAATCCCCCCGGTAGGTGGGCAGGGTCACCCCGTCGCGGGTCTCGGTGCTCTTGGAACGCGGCTTGGAGTACTGCCCCGCGATCCGCCCCACCTTCACCACCGGCACCGACGCCGCGTAGGTGAGGACCGCACCCATCTGGAGCAGGGTCTTGAGCTTGTTGCGGATGTGGTCGGCCGACACCGCATCGAAGGCCTCCGCGCAGTCACCGCCCTGCAGCAGGAACGCCTCGCCCTTGGCGACCGCCCCCAACCGGGCACGCAACTGGTCGCACTCCCCCGCGAACACCAGCGGCGGATACGACTCCAGATCCGCGATCACAGAACGCAGCGCCCCCGCATCGGGATACTCGGGCTGCTGCGCCGCGGGAAGGTCCCGCCAGGTGTTGCCGGCGGTCGGGCTGGAGTTAGCGTTCACGGTCACGAAGTCCACATTACGGGGTCGTGTCGGGCGTCCATTCCCCTGCTCATCAATTGAGACGGGCCGCGCTCGATCGAACGCGCACGGCGACCGGGTGGCGAGCGGGCCGGATGAGTATCGGGTGGGTATAGAGTGCAGCGCATGTTCGCGCATCCGACCCAGCACCAGAACTGGTGGTGGACCGCTCACCCGGCGGCCCACTGACTGCGCGTACCCAAGACGTCGCGAAGGCCGCCCGAGGGGCGGCCTTCGGTGTTTCTGCGACCGGGTCCGTTCCTCTCCGCTCCACGAAGGAAGGAACAGGGACCCATGAACCTGCTCGATCTGCTGGACGACCCCCGTCCGTTCGCCCTGCTGCGCCGCCGTGCGCCGGGCCACCCGGGCGAGGGCGGTGACACCGTCGAGCTGCTGATCGGCCCGGTCAGCGAGCACGAGCGGCTGGCCGACCTGCCCGAGGGCCTGGCCCTCGTCCCCTACCGCCAGATCCGCGAGCGCGGCTTCGACGTCCGCGACGACGGCACCCCGCTCTCGGTGCTCGTCCCGCAGGAGTCGTACGAGCTCCCGCTGGAGCGGGTCCTGGCCGAGCTGCCCGCGCACGACGTGCGGGTCGAGGGCGGGGGCTTCGACGTCGGCGACGAGGAGTACGCGCGGATCGTCGGGCGGGTGCTGCGCGAGGAGATCGGGCGGGGCGAGGGGGCGAACTTCGTCATCCGGCGGACGTACGAGGGGGAGATCCCGGGGTTCGGACGGGCCGACGCGCTGGCGCTCTTCCGGCGGCTGCTGGTGGGCGAGCGGGGGGCGTACTGGACGTTCGTCGTGCACACCGGGGAACGGACGCTGGTCGGGGCGAGCCCCGAGGTGCACGTGCGGATGACCGGCGGGACCGTCGTGATGAACCCGATCAGCGGGACGTACCGCTATCCCGACGCGGGGCCGACGCCCGAGGGACTGCTGGACTTCCTGGCCGACGGCAAGGAGGTCGAGGAGCTCTCGATGGTCGTCGACGAGGAGCTCAAGATGATGTGCACGGTCGGCGACATGGGCGGGGTGGTGATCGGGCCGCGGCTCAAGGAGATGGCCCACCTCGCGCACACCGAGTACGAGCTGCGGGGGAAGTCGTCGCTGGACGTGCGCGAGGTGCTGAAGGAGACCATGTTCGCCGCGACCGTCACCGGGTCGCCGGTGCAGAACGCGTGCCGGGTGATCGAGCGGCACGAGGTCGGCGGACGGGGCTACTACGGGGGCGCCCTGGCCCTGATCGGGCGGGACGCGGGCGGCGCCCAGACCCTCGACTCCCCCATCCTCATCCGCACCGCCGACATCGGCGCCGGCGGACGGCTGCGGGTGCCGGTGGGCGCGACGCTGGTGCGCGGCTCCGACCCGGCGGGCGAGGTCGCCGAGACCCACGCGAAGGCGGCGGGCGTCCTGGCCGCGCTCGGCGTACGCCCCGGACGGCCGCACGGGAACGGGGCGCGCACGCGCCTCGCCGACGATCCGCGGGTGCGGGCCGCGCTGGACGGGCGGCGGGCCTCGCTCGCGCCGTTCTGGCTGCGGATGCAGGAGCCGTCGGCGCAGCGGACGGGCCACGCGTTCGTGGTGGACGGCGAGGACACCTTCACCGCGATGCTCGCGCACCTGCTGCGCTCGTCCGGGCTCGCGGTGACCGTGCGGCGCTACGACGCCGCGGGGCTGCGGGAGGAGGTCCTCGCCCACGAGGGGCCGGTGGTGCTCGGTCCGGGACCGGGCGACCCGTCCGACCTGGCGGACCCGAAGATGGCCTTCCTGCGCGATCTCACCGCGCGGGTGCTGCGCGGGCACCGGCACGGCGTCCTCGGCGTCTGCCTGGGGCACGAGCTGATCGCGGCGGAGCTGGGGCTGGAGACGGTGCGCAAGGAGGTCCCGTACCAGGGCGCCCAGACGGAGGTGGACCTGTTCGGGCGCACGGAGACCGTCGGCTTCTACAACAGCTTCGTGGCGCGCTGCGACGACGAGACCGCCCTCGAACTGGCCGCGCACGGCGTCGAGGTCGCCCGCGGCCGGACGGGCGAGGTGCACGCGCTGCGCGGGCCGGGCTTCGCCGGGGTGCAGTTCCACCCGGAGTCGGTGCTGAGCCTGCGCGGCGCGGACGTCGTGCGGGACCTGCTGGATCAGGTGCGGGCGGGCGCGGGCGCCAGGACGTTCTCGGAGCGGCGGCCCGCCAGGTAGTCGAGGACGTTGCGCACCGTGGCCGCGATGATCTCGCCGACCGCGTCCACGGTGTAGTACGCCTGGTGGGAGGTGACGACGACGTTCGGGAAGGTGACGAGCCGGGCCAGGGTGTCGTCGTCCACGACTTCGAGGGACTTGTCGAGGAAGAAGAGCCCGGCCTCGGCCTCGTACACGTCGAGGCCGACGCCGGTGAAGCGGCCCGCCCGCAGTTCGGCGACGAGGGCCCGGGTGTCGACGAGGCCGCCGCGGCTGGAGTTCACCAGGATCGCGTCGTCCTTCATCGTGCGCAGGGCCGCCGCGTCGAGCAGGTGCTCGGTCTGCGGCAGCAGCGGTACGTGCAGGCTGACCAGGTCGGACTCGGCGAGGAGCCGCTCCTTGGGGACGTACTTCATGCCCAGGTCCAGGCAGGCGGGGTTCTCGGCGGCGTCCCAGCCGAGGAGGTTCATGCCGAAGCCGTGGGCGATACGGGTGAACGCCTCGCCGATCCTGCCGGTGCCGAGGACGCCCACGGTGCGGCCGTGCAGGTCGCGGCCCATCAGCCCGTCGAGGCGGAAGTCGAAGTCGCGGGTGCGGKTGGAGGCGCGGACGATGCGGCGGTTGACGGCCATGGCGAGGGTCCAGGCGAACTCGGCGACGGAGTGCGGCGAGTAGGAGGAGACCCGCGCGACCGTCATGCCGAGGCGCTCGGCGACCGGGAGGTCGATGTTGTTGAAGCCGGTGGAGCGCTGGGTGACCAGCGTGGTGCCGCCGGTCGCGAGGGTCTGCAGGACGCGGCCGCCCAGTTCGCAGTTGACGCTGGTGGAGACGGCCTCGTGGCCGGCGGCGATGGGGGCGGTGTCCTCGTTGAGGAAGACGTCCAGGCAGCGGATGTCGTGGCGGTCCTCGGGGCGGGTCGCCCGGAAGGCCTCTTCCAGGAGGGGGCGCTCGTCGGACTGGACGCCGAAGGCGAGGATCTCCACGGGGCCCTCCGGGGGTTCGGGGGTTCTTGTGTCTACCCTCGCGAATATACGAACCCGGAGAGTTTTCCGCCCC
>NZ_VDFC01000046.1:693920-709708 GCF_008369065.1 Streptomyces apricus
GCTCAGGGGCTCCGCCCCCGAACCCCCGTTGCGCAGTTCCCCGCGCCCCTGGGTACCTAGGGGCGCGGGGAACTGCGCGGGAGCGCGCAGCGCGACGGGGGGTCTGGGGCGCAGCCCCAGGAGCGGCGAGAGGGCGTCTTCGGGTCAGCCGAAGAAGACGCCTACCTCCTCGTACAGGCGGGGATCCACCGTCTTCAGGCGGGCCGTCGCCTCAGCGATCGGCACGCGCACGACCTCCGTACCCCGCAGCGCCACCATCTTCCCGAAGTCCCCGTCCCGCACGGCCTCGATCGCATGCAGCCCGAACCGCGTGGCCAGCCACCGGTCGAAGGCGCTGGGGGTGCCGCCCCGCTGCACGTGCCCGAGGACCGTCGTACGGGCCTCCTTCCCCGTGCGCTGCTCGATCTCCTTGGCCAGCCACTCCCCCACCCCGGACAGCCGCACGTGCCCGAAGGAGTCCAGCGACCCGTCCTTGAGGACCAGGTCGCCGTCCTTGGGCATCGCCCCCTCCGCGACGACCACGATCGGCGCGTACGAGGCCTTGAAGCGGGAGGTGACCCAGGCGCAGACCTGGTCGACGTCGAAGCGCTGCTCGGGGATGAGGATGACGTTGGCACCGCCGGCGAGGCCCGAGTGGAGCGCGATCCACCCCGCGTGCCGGCCCATCACCTCGCACACCAGGACCCGCATGTGCGACTCGGCCGTGGTGTGCAGCCGGTCGATCGCCTCGGTCGCGATGCCCACGGCGGTGTCGAAGCCGAAGGTGTAGTCGGTGGCGGACAGGTCGTTGTCGATGGTCTTCGGTACGCCGACGACGGGCACCCCGTACTCGTCGGTGAGCCGGCCGGCCACCCCCAGGGTGTCCTCGCCGCCGATCGCGATCAGGGCGTCCACCTCGGCCTTGGCGAGGTTCGCCTTGATGCGGCGCACCCCGTCCTCGGTCTTGAGGGGGTTGGTGCGCGAGGAGCCGAGGATGGTGCCGCCGCGGGGCAGGATGCCGCGTACGGCGGGGATGTCGAGCCGGACGGAGTCGCCTTCCAGCGGACCCCTCCAGCCGTCACGGAATCCGGTGAAGTCGTAGCCGTACTCCTGCACGCCCTTGCGGACGATGCCCCGGATGACGGCGTTGAGCCCGGGGCAGTCGCCGCCTCCGGTCAGTACTCCGACCCGCATGGAAAGTCCCTTCGCCGCGGTTGGCTGACGGAACTCACGCTAATAGTGATCCAGGTCACTTCAGGAGAGGGCGGAAGGTCAATTCCCTTGCAATGTGCGGGAGTTGATCACCTGCCGTCACTCGTTGGTGGGTATCGACCGGTTTACGCGTCGTCGAGGCCCCGTTCTATGGCATAGCGCACCAGCTCCACGCGGTTGTGCAACTGGAGCTTGCCCAGGGTGTTCTGGACGTGGTTCTGGACCGTGCGGTGGGAGATGACGAGGCGCTCGGCGATCTGCTTGTAGCTCAGGCCCTTGGCCACCAGGCGCAGCACCTCGGTCTCCCGGTCGGTCAGCTGCGGGGCCCTCGGCTCGTCGCCGCCCGTGGCGGGCCCCGGGTCGGAGGCGAGCCTGCGGTACTCGCCGAGGACCAGGCCCGCGAGGCCCGGGGTGAAGACGGGGTCGCCGACGGCCGTGCGGCGCACCGCGTCGATCAGCTCCTCCGTGGAGGCCGACTTGAGCAGGTAGCCGGTGGCGCCCGACTTCACCGCCTCCAGGACGTCGGCGTGCTCACCGCTCGCGGACAGGACCAGGACCCGCAGGGCGGGGTCGAGGCCCACGAGCTCCTTGCAGACCTGGACGCCCGGCTTCGCGGGCAGGTTCAGGTCCAGCACGAGGACGTCGGGCCCCACCGCCTGCGCGCGGCGCACCGCCTGCTCGCCGTCGCCCGCGGTCGCGACCACCTCGAACCCGGCCTCGGCCAGGTCGCGGGCGACCGCGTCCCGCCACATGGGGTGGTCGTCGACCACCATGACCCTGATCGGGCCCTGTCGCTCGCTCATGCCTGCTCCGCCTTCCCCCGCGCACCCTCGGCCCCCTTCGGGGCCCTCTTGACCACGTTCACGTCGTCCACCGCTTCCCWGGGCACCCTCAGCTCGACCTCCGTGCCCTGGCCCGGCACCGAGATCAGCTCGGCGGTGCCCCCGATCTCGCGCAGCCGCCCGCGGATCGACAGGGCGACCCCCAGGCGCCCCTCCCCCTCGGCCTGCGCGAGCCGTCCCTCGGGGATGCCGGGCCCGTCGTCCCGCACGGTCACGATCACCGCGTCCGGCTCGTCCTCGACGAGGATCCACGCGCGCGCGTCCGCGCCCGCGTGCCGGTCGACGTTGTCCAGGGCGGCGCCGACCGCGGCGGCCAGTTCCCGCGCGGCACCGGCCGCGAGCGGCACCGGCGTGCCGGGGGCGGCGAACGTCACCTTCGCGGAGGCGTACGGGGCGAGCAGCGGGCGCAGGTCGCGGGGTTCCTGGTCGTCCCGCGGGTCCGGTTCGTCCACCGTGCGCACGACGGCGCCCTCGGCCTCGTCCTCGGAGACCCGCGAGACGGGCACGAGCCCGCCGGAGACCAGGGTGCGCAGCGCCACCTCCTGCTCCCCGGCGAGGCGGCCCAGCTCCGCGGCCTCCCCGCCGATCGCGGCACCGCGCCGCTGGACCATGGCCAGCACCTGGAGGACGCCGTCGTGGATGTCGCGGGCGAGCCGCTCGCGCTCGCGCGTCGCCGCCTCGATCTCCAGGGCGCGGGCCAGGGTGCGCTCGGAGGCCCGGGCGACCTCGACGACGTACCCGATGGCGATGGAGGCGACCCACACCAGCACCACGTTGTGCAGGGTGTCCTCGCTGAGGGCGCCGCGCTGTACGACATTGGCGACGCCGACCAGTGCCGACGCGAAGGCCGCCCAGCGCCAGCCGCCCTTGACGGCGAAGGCCAGCACGGCGCCCGCGGTCCAGATGGACGGGAGGGTCGGGCCGCCCGCCACGATCCGGTCGTGGGCGTCCGCGACCGGGGTGAGCAGGATGCCGGTGAGGGCGACGGTCAGGTCGGCCGCGAGGAAGGGCCTGGTGCAGCTCGCCGCGTTCGCCACCTTGGGCAGGGTGGCGAAGGTCCAGGCGGCGAGCACCACGAAGTAGCCGATGGCCACCTGCGGACGGATGTACTCCTCGTGCTTGGCCACGAAGAGGCCGATCGCGTAGAACAGCGTCAGGACGCGGTACCCCGTGAGCGCGCGCCACAGCGGCTGCTCGACCGACATCCTCATGACTCTCTCGCGCCTGGCCATGTTCCCCCCACCCCGTCCCCCGACGGCCGAGCCCCGCTCTAGGAGCCGGTCCGCCCGGCTTCTTTCTGGGCCTGCTTCTGTGCCTTCGCCGCCTCCGCGATCTGCCGCTTGGCGGCGGTCGCGTAGATGTCGACGTACTCCTGTCCGGACAGCTTCATGATTTCGTACATGACCTCGTCGGTCACCGCCCGCAGGACGAAACGGTCGTGCTCCATGCCGTTGTACCGGCTGAAGTCCAGCGGCCTGCCGATGCGGATGCCCGGGCGCATCAGCTTGGGCACCACCTTGCCGGGCGGCTGGATCTTCTCCGTGTCGATCATCGCGACCGGCACGACCGGCGCCCCGGAGGCCAGCGCCACGCGCGCGAGGCCGCCGGGCTTGCCGCGGTAGAGGCGTCCGTCGGGCGAGCGCGTGCCCTCCGGGTAGATCCCGAAGAGCTCACCGCGGCCGAGGACGTCGAGGCCGCTCTGGATGGCCGCCTGGCCCGCGCCGCGCCCTCCGGAGCGGTCCACCGGCAGCTGGCCGACACCCTTGAAGAAGGCGGCCGTCATCCGGCCCTTGACGCCCGGCGTGGTGAAGTACTCGGCCTTGGCGATGAAGGTGACCTTGCGGTCGAGCACCGCGGGCAGGAAGAACGAGTCCGAGAACGACAGGTGATTGCTCGCCAGGATGGCCGGGCCGTCGGCGGGAATGTTCTCCAGGCCCTCCACCCAGGGCCTGAAGGCGAGCTTCAGGGGTCCCCCGATGGAGAACTTCATCGCGCCGTAGATCACCCGTGTGCCTCCTGTACATGTCGGTCAGACCTTAACCCGGGGCACCGCGAATGGGCCCGACGGCCCTGGTCGGTGTCAGTGCGGTCGCGTACGGTGAAGTACGCCTCGAAGCTTCGGGGTGATCGTCGTGTCGCCCTTGGACGAACAGGAGACCGAAGGTGCCGGTCCTTCCCGGAGCAGAGCCGTTCCACCACGAGGGGGGAGAGGTCGGGGTCCTCCTCTGCCACGGCTTCACCGGTTCCCCGCAGTCGCTGCGCCCCTGGGCGCGGTACCTGGCCGAGCGCGGCCTCACCGTCTCGCTGCCCCTGCTGCCCGGACACGGCACGCGCTGGGAGGACATGCAGCTCACCGGCTGGCAGGACTGGTACGCGGAGGTGGACCGTGAGCTGCGCGCCCTGCGCGAGCGCTGCTCCCACGTCTTCGTCCTCGGCCTCTCCATGGGCGGTGCGCTCGCCCTGCGGCTCGCCGCGAAGCACGGGGAGGCGGTCGACGGCGTCGTGGTCGTCAACCCGGCGAACAAGGTGCACGGCCTCGCCGCGTACGCGCTGCCGGTGATCCGCCACCTCGTCCCGACGGTGAAGGGCATCACCAGCGACATCGCCAAGGAGGGCGGGGTCGAGATCGGCTACGACAGGGTGCCCCTGCACGCGGCGCACTCCATGCGCAATTTCTACCGGCTGCTCGACGGCGAACTGCCGCAGGTGACCCAGCCGCTGCTGCTCCTGCACAGCCCGCGGGACCACGTCGTGCCGCCCGCCGACTCGGCCCGCATCCTCAGCCGGGTGTCGTCCGTGGACGTGACGGAGATACTCCTGGAACAGAGCTACCACGTCGCGACGTTGGACCACGACGCGGACCGGATCTTCGAGGAGAGCTACGCCTTCGTCTCCCGGCTCGCACCCGCTGCGGGCAAGGAGGCCGGCGCGGGCCAGGCGGGGCAGCAGGAAGGGACGGCCACCGGTGGCTGAGCACGACGCGGACCGCGAGCCAGACGAGAAGGACGCGGCTCCCGGCGGGGGGCAGGGCCCGTCGTTCGACGAGACGGCGGCGTGGGAGGCCATCGTGGCGGGGTACGGCGAGGAACCGCCGGACCCGCCGGGCGCCAAGCCGTTCAAGTCGGTGGAGGACCTGGCGCTCCTGGAGCCGGAGACGAACGACTCCGGCGCGGCCGACTCCGGGAGCGCCGCGAGGCCCCGGGGCGCCAAGGGCCCGAAGGGCGGTACGGACACCGCGGACGCCGACGCCCCGGGTACGGCGGCCGGGACGGATGAGCCCGGCGCCGAGAAGCCGCTCGGCAGCTCGGTCGCGTTCGCGCCCGGCGTGGCGGGACCGCGTGACTACGCGGCGCCGGATCCGGCCGAGGAGGATTTCGACGAGGACGACGAGGGCCACTTCGTGCCGCCCGAGCCGCCCCCGCTGCCCGCCGCGGACACGACGGCCAAGTTCGCCTGGCTCGGTGTGATCGGCGGCCCCGTGCTGCTGCTCCTCGCGGTGCTGCTGGGCTGGGACATGACGTGGTGGCTCGCCACGCTCGGCATCGGTGGCTTCCTCGGCGGGTTCGCCACGCTGGTGGGGCGGATGCGGGCCGACGACGAGGACGGGGACGACCCGGGGCGCGGCGCGGTGGTCTGACGCCCCGCGCCACGGCCCCTCGGCAGGCCGGTCCTTCAGCCGGCTGCCCCTCAGCCGGCCGGGACCCTGAGGGCCGCCAGGACCGGGAGGTGGTCCGTGGCCGCCCTCAGGTCCGCCTCGCTCACCCCGGGGTGACCCAGGGGTACGCCGCAACCGAGGATCTCCACGCCCCGCGTGGCGAAGAGGGCGTCGATGCGCTGGTGGGGGTCGCCGGGGGTCGAGGTGTGCTCGCCGCCCCAGGGGGCCACCGCCCAGCCGTCCTGCAGCTCGGCCGCCAGACGCTTGAAGGTGCGGCCGCCCGGGCGTTCGTTGAGGTCGCCGCCGGCGACGGCGTACGGGGTGTCCAGTGCGGCGAGCCGGTCGAGGAGCAGGTCGCCCTGTCGGGCGCGCTCGTCCTTCTGCAGGGAGAGGTGGCAGCTCAGCACGCCGATCCGGGCCGCCCCGAAGCGGACGACCGCGGTCGCGAAGCCGCGCCGGTGCAGGCCGGGGGTGAGCGGGAGCAGGACGTCCTCGGTGCGTTCCACGGTGGCGCGCAGGGAGCACAGGAGGGCGGGGCCGGAGGCGGTGGCTCCGCCGGAGAGGACCACCTGGCCGGAGCCGGCCGCCAGGCGGGCCAGCTTCTTGCGCCAGCGGAAGAAGCGGGGGGCTTCCTGGAGGAGGACGAGGTCCGGGGCGCAGGCGGTGATCACCCGGGCGAGTGCGGAGGTGTCGTCCCGCATGGAGCGGATGTTGTAGCTGAGCACGCGGACGACGGCGGAGCCGTCCTCTTCGGTCCGGGAAGCGGGCAGCGGGCTGTCTGCCGGACTGATCGACATGCGGATCAAGATAGTGGGTGAGGGGGCGGACGGCTGTGTTTTGCCCGCGGGCCGGTGGGGGCTTGTCGCGCAGTCCCCCGCGCCCCTGAAAACCCAGGGGCGCGGGGAACTGCGCGATCGGCCCCCACCGGGCCGCGGACGACGACATGCCCCGTGCCCCCGCACACCGGAACGCCCGCCCGCCCCCGGAGGGGCACGGCGGGCGTTCGGACGATGGTCGCGGTCACTACATGATCGGGTCCGGCTCCCGGGCCAGGTCCGCCGCGCCCACCAGCCCCGCGTCGTTGCCGAGCCGCGCGGCGATCACCTCCGCGACGGGCCGCCAGTTCCCGCCCACCAGCCACCGCTTGTACGACTTGCGGATCGGGTCGAGGACCAGCTCGCCCTCGTCCGAGAGCCCGCCGCCGACGATGAACGCGGAGGGGTCGAAGAGGGAGGCCAGGTCGGCGAGACCGGCGCCGGCCCAGCGGGCCAGCTCGCGGTAGGAGTCCACCGCCACCGGGTCCCCCTGCCGCGCGGCCATCGAGATGTGCTTGCCCTCGATGCCGTCGGGGGTCCCGTCGCCCAGCGAGAGCAGGATCTCCGCCCGCTCCGGGGTCGCGTTGGCGCGCTGCGTGGCGTACCTGACGAGCGCGCGCCCGGACGCGTACTGCTCCCAGCAGCCCTGCGAACCGCACCCGCACAGCAGCCCGTCCGGGACCATCCGGATGTGCCCGAACTCGGCGGCGACGCCGAAGTGCCCGCGCCGCAGCTTGTTACCGATGATGATGCCGCCGCCCAGGCCCGTGCCGAGCGTGATGCAGATGACGTTGCGGTGCCCCTTGCCCGCACCGAACCTGTACTCGCCCCAGGCCGCCGCGTTCGCGTCGTTCTCGACCACGACCGGCAGGCCCACCCGGGCCTCCACCTCTGTCTTCAGGGGCTCCTGCCGCCAGTCGATGTTCGGCGCGAAATAGACGGTGGAGCGCTCCCGGTTGACGTATCCGGCCGCACCGATGCCCACGCCGACGATCTCGTGCCCGGCCCGTGCACCCTCGACGGCGGCGGCGATCGCGTCCACGATCGCCTGCGGCGTCGAGGGGGTCGGCACCTTGAAGGTCGAGAGGATGTTGCCTTCCTCGTCGACCACCCCGGCCGCGATCTTCGTGCCGCCGATGTCGACGCCGATGGTGAGTCCCATGAATCCCTCAGTTTCGGTCGAGCCCCGCTATGGCCAACCGTACCCGAGCGGCTTCAGTCCAGGTCGATGTGTTCCGCGCCACCGGTGCCCTCTTCCCGGGGCCGCGCGGCGGTGTCCCGGGCGGTCCAGCGCCGCTCCTGCGCCTCGACGGCGGAGCGGTAGGCGGCGAGCAGCTCGGAGCCGGCGCTCGCCAGGTGGTCGAAGACGTCGGGGTTGCGCTCGATGACGGGCTCGACGGCGGCCTTCGCCTGCTGCACGACCTGGTTGACCACCTGCTGGGCGGCGCCGCCGGCGACCGCGCCGAGCAGCGGCGACTGCAGCCCGGACAGCTTGTCGGCAACGGCGTCGACGAGCTTGCGCAGCTCCTCTGCGGCCGAGCCGGGCGGGCGGCCGTACTGGCTGCGGCGGCGGGCCTGCTCCGCGGCGAGGTCCTCGGCGCACGCCTTCGCCCAGGCGTCGTCGTCGGTCGTGCGGACCTCGTCGCGCTCACCGGCACGCACCGTGTCCTCGTGCACCTTGCCGAGCGCGTCCTCCCCTGTTTCGGACGTGGGGCGCTCATCGCTCATGGCGGACTCCAAGCATCGGCTCTGTGTCTCTCGACGTTACCCGAACGGGGGTACGCCGTTCACCGTGTCCGTGGCCACAGCTCGGGGTCGGGGGTGAACCGCACCCGCAGTTCGCCCTCGCGCAGGGAGGCCCCGGCCACCGCGCAGCGGCGCAGCGCGGACGGCAGCATGACGATCCGGCGGAACTGCCCGACGGTGACGAGGAGTTCGTCGCCGCGCCGTACGAGGTCGAGTTCCTCGCGTATCGCGCCGGGGAGCGGGATGTGCCAGACGAGGACACCGTCCTCGGCCAGCCGGTCGACGACGGGCCAGCGCGGCGGACCGGGAGTGTCACCCACGCCCGCACCCGCGTCCGCGTCCGGCACCGGGAGCAGGGCCAGGTCCTCGGCGCCGCGCGGGTCGTGGCCGAGGTGCGGCACCTCGTGCACGCCGTCCGGCCGCTCCCGCTCCGTGCGCCACTCGTCGAGGGTCTTGCGCTGCTGGGCGGCGAGGGCGGCCAGCCAGGTGTCGGGGGACGTGTCGGGCAGCACCCGGTTGGCGATCAGGGCGTCGGTGCGCAGGCCGCGCAGGGCGAGCGCGGTGGTCGCGGTCCGGACGGCGTCGGCGCCGGCGGGGCCGGGTTCGGCGACCAGGCGCACGGTCGTCGCCGGGTCCTCGACGGCCAGCTGTGCCGCGGCCAGTTCGATCTCCCAGCGGCCCGCTGTCTCGTACAGCCGCTCCGTCGGCATCGGCACGCCGGCCAGGCGGCCGAGGACGGGCCGCAGGGCGCGGGCCGCCTGGCGCTCGGCGGGCAGCAGGCGGCGCAGGTAGCGGCGCAGTTGTTCGGGCAGGGCCAGCAGGGCGAGGGCCCGCGGCAGGGGCGGCAGGTCGACGACGAGCAGGTCGAAGGCGTCCGCGGCGGCGGCGTCGCGCAGGGCGCGCAGCAGGGTGAGCTCCTCGGCGCCGGGGAGCGGGGTGAGCTCCTCGGCGTCCAGCCGGGTCGAGCCCAGCAGGTCGAGGGCGGCCGCGGCCTGTTCCTGGAGCGCGAGGAGGTCGGCGCGGAACCCCTCGGCCGGATCCGGCCGCCAGGCGGTGAGGCCGGGGGCGGCCTCGGCCGGTGTGTCACCGGTGGGGGCGCCGAGGACGGCGCCGAGGGTGTCGGTGCGGTCCGCGGAGAGCACCAGGGTGCGGGTGCCCCGGCGGGCGGCCTCCAGGGCGGTGGCCGCGGCGACGGTGGTGCGGCCGGAGCCGCCGGGCCCGGTGATCAGGATGGTGCGCATGCTGCTGAACGGTACGTGGTGGAGCGGAGAGCGGCGGCGCGCCGTCCTCCTGCCCGCCTGCTGCCCGCCTGCTGCCCGCCTACTGTCCGGTCTTCTCGCCGGTCTCGCCGGCGCCGCCCGACTCCACGCGCTTCTTCAGCCCGGCCAGCGCGCGGTCGATGATGACCTTCTCCGCCTTGCGCTTGATCATGCCGAGCATCGGGATCTTGACGTCGACGGTGAGGCGGTAGGTGACCTCGGTGGCGTTGAGGCCCGCGGGCCGCAGGGTGTACGAGCCGTCCAGCGAGCGGAGCATCTGCGACTTGACCAGGGTCCAGGAGACCTCGTGGTCGCCGGTCCAGGTGTAGCCCAGAGTCTGGTCGTCCTTGATGGCGCCGGCGTCCATGACCAGGCGCACCTGCTCGGCACGGCCCTCGCCGTCCGTCGCGAGCACCTCGGCCTCCTTCACCTCGCCCGTCCAGTCCGGGTAACGGGCGAAGTCGGCGATGACCGCCATGACCTCGGCCGGAGCCGCCTCGATCGTGATGCTCGAACTGGTGTGTTCCGCCATCGCCGTGGCTCCTCCAGATGCGGTCCGGACAGGGGTCGTGCGGACTGCGAACGCTTGCGGCCCGTGTGTGTGCAGCGTGAAGGCTACCGCGCTGGGCAGGGGTGCCCGCCCGCGGCCCCGCGACCGCCCGGGGCCCCGGCGGGCCCCGCCGCCGGCCTCACCACTCCAGGACCCACGGCTTCCCCCTGCTGGCGAAGTGCCCCACGTTCACGCACTCCGTGGCGCCGATGCGCATCCGCCGGGCGAGCGGCTGGTGGACGTGCCCGAAGAGCGAGTAGCGCGGCTTCGTGCGCCGGATCGCCTCCAGCAGGGCCCGGCTGCCCCGCTCGAAGCGCCGTGCCACCGTGTCGTAGACCAGCTCGGGCACCTCGGGCGGGATGTGCGTGCAGAGCACGTCGACCTCGCCGACGGCCTCGATCTTCGCCGCGTACTCCTCGTCGCTGATCTCGTACGGCGTGCGCATCGGGGTGCGCAGCCCGCCGCCGACGAAGCCGAAGACGCGGCCGCCGATCTCCACGCGCTCGCCGTCCAGGACGGTGGTGCCCGGTCCCGCGTACTCCGGCCAGAGGGACGGCATGTCGACGTTGCCGTAGGTGGCGTACGTCGGGGTGGGGAACGCCGCGAAGAGTTCGGCGTACTGCTTGCGCACCGCCTTCTCGATGGCGGGGCCCCGGTCCACGCCCGCCCAGAGCCGGGCGCCGAAGGCCCGGGCCTCCTCGTAGTGGCGGGCGGTGCGCAGCTCGACGATGTGGTCCGTGTTCTCGGTGCCGAACAGGTCCGGGAAGATGCCCCGGGAGTGGTCGGCGTAGTCGATGAAGAGCACGAGGTCGCCCAGACAGATCAGGGCGTCCGCGCCCTCACCCGCCCCGACCAGGTCACGGACGTTGCCGTGCACGTCGCTCACGACGTGGATCCGGGTGCGCGGGGTGTCCCGCGCGTCACTTCCGCTGCCACCTTGTGTACCCACCATGGCGATCAAGGGTAAGCCTGTGGAGCAAACGTGTGTAGACGCGGGCGGACCTGCGGTTACTACCCAGCCGGTAACCGCTTGGACTACCCTGCGCGAAGGAACGCCCACCCGTGTGACGCGGGGAACATCTCACCGGGACCCCCTGTCGTAGAGGTACTACCGGCGGGTAACGTCCGGGCAGTCCAGTCGTGCTCAGGGTTTCAACAACCGACTCCCGGAGCACCTGCCCGAGCCTTGGACCACTCCGTCGCATCACACGAAGTCGTGGCGTCGGCGCCCTATGAGGAGCAGCAGTCTTGCGCGAGTTCAGCCTTCCGGCTTTGTACGAGGTCCCTGCGGACGGCAATCTGACCGACATCGTCCGCAGAAACGCCGCGCAGCACCCCGACGTCGCGGTCATCGCCCGCAAGGTCGGCGGAGCCTGGACGGATGTCACGGCCACCGCGTTCCTCGCCGAGGTGCAGACCGCGGCCAAGGGCCTGATCGCCTCGGGCGTACGGCCCGGCGACCGCGTCGGCCTGATGTCCCGCACCCGGTACGAGTGGACGCTGCTGGACTTCGCCATCTGGAGCGCGGGCGCGGTCACCGTACCGGTGTACGAGACCAGCTCGCCCGAGCAGGTGCAGTGGATCCTCGGCGACTCGGGGGCCACCGCGGTCGTCGTGGAGCTGGACGCGCACGCGGCCGCCGTGGAGTCGGTGCGCGACCGGCTGCCGCAGCTCAAGCACGTCTGGCAGATCGAGGACGGGGGCGTCGAGGAGCTCGGCCGGGCCGGCCAGGACGTCACGGACGCGGCGGTCGAGGAGCGCAGCTCGCTCGCCAAGGCCGACGACCCGGCGACCATCGTCTACACGAGCGGCACCACCGGCCGCCCCAAGGGCTGTGTGCTGACCCACCGCAGCTTCTTCGCCGAGTGCGGCAACATCGTGGAGCGGCTGCGGCCGCTGTTCCGCACCGGCGAGTGCTCGGTGCTCCTCTTCCTCCCGCTCGCGCACGTCTTCGGGCGGCTCGTGCAGGTGGCGCCGATGATGGCGCCGATCAAGCTGGGCACGGTCCCGGACATCAAGAACCTCACCGACGAGCTGGCCTCCTTCCGGCCGACGCTGATCCTCGGCGTGCCGCGCGTCTTCGAGAAGGTGTACAACTCGGCCCGGGCCAAGGCGCAGGCGGACGGCAAGGGCAAGATCTTCGACAAGGCGGCGGACACGGCGATCGCGTACAGCCGCGCGCTGGACACGGCGGCGGGCCCGTCGCTGGGCCTGCGGATCAAGCACAAGGCGTTCGACAAGCTCGTCTACGGCAAGCTGCGGGCGGTGCTCGGCGGCAAGGGCGAGTACGCGATCTCCGGCGGGGCGCCGCTGGGCGAGCGGCTCGGCCACTTCTTCCGCGGCATCGGCTTCACGGTCCTGGAGGGCTACGGGCTGACCGAGTCCTGCGCGGCGACCGCCTTCAACCCGTGGGACCGGCAGAAGATCGGCACGGTCGGGCAGCCGCTGCCGGGCTCGGTGGTGCGCATCGCCGACGACGGCGAGGTGCTGCTGCACGGCGAGCACCTCTTCAAGGGGTACTGGAACAACGAGGCCGCGACCGAGGAGGCGCTGGCCGACGGCTGGTTCCACACCGGGGACATCGGCACGCTCGACGAGGACGGGTACCTGCGGATCACCGGCCGCAAGAAGGAGATCATCGTCACGGCGGGCGGCAAGAACGTGGCGCCCGCGGTGATCGAGGACCGCATCCGGGCGCACGCGCTGGTCGCGGAGTGCATGGTGGTCGGCGACGGGCGGCCGTTCGTGGGGGCGCTCGTCACCATCGACGAGGAGTTCCTGGGCCGCTGGGCCGAGGAGCACGGGAAGCCGGCCGGCTCGACCGCGGCGTCGCTCTGCGAGGACCCGGACCTGCTCGCGGCGGTCCAGAGCGCGGTGGACGACGGCAACGCGGCGGTGTCGAAGGCGGAGTCGGTGCGCAAGTTCCGGGTGCTGTCGCACCAGTTCACGGAGGACTCGGGGCATCTGACGCCGTCGCTGAAACTGAAGCGGAACGTGGTGGCGAAGGACTACGCCGCCGAGATCGAGGCGATCTATCAGGGCTAGGCCCGCCTTTTGAACGGCGTTCGGCTTCCCCGCCGTCGTGGCCGCTCGCGCAGTTCCCCGCGCCCCTAGATACCTAGGGGCGCGGGGAACTGCGCGATCAGCCCCCACCGACCCGCACCCGCTAGAGCAACAACCGCAGCCGTTCCGCCAGAAGGTCCCAGCGCCACTTCTCCTCCACCCACTCCCGCCCCCGCTCCCCCATCCTGCGGCGCAACCCCGCATCGCCGAGGAGCGTGACGATCCGGTCGGCCGTGTCGGCCGGGGAGCCGCCCCGGACGACCCAGCCCGTCTCCCCGTCGAGGACGGCGTCCGGCGCGCCCCCCGAGTCGCCCGCGACGACGGGCAGCCCGGTCGCGGACGCCTCCAGGTAGACGATCCCGAGCCCCTCCACGTCCAGCCCCCCGCGCCGCGTGCGGCACGGCATGGCGAAGACGTCGCCCGCGCCGTAGTGGGCCGGGAGTTCGGACCAGGGCACCGCCCCGGTGAAGCGGACCGAGCCGGCGACCCCGGTCTCGTGCGCGAGCCGCCGCAGGTCCTTCTCGTACGGCCCGCCGCCCACGATCAGCAGCACGGCTTCCGGCTCGGCCGCCAGGATGCGCGGCATCGCGCGGATGAGCGTGTCCTGCCCCTTGCGCGGCACCAGGCGCGAGACGCACACCACCACCGGCCGGTCGGTGAGACCGAGGCGGGCCCGCACGGCGTCCCCGCCCGAGTCGGGGTGGAAGGTCTTCTCGTCGACGCCCGGCGGCAGTTGCACCATCCGGCCGGCCGCCTCGGGCGTCAGCGCGCCGGCGATCCGCGAGCGCGTGTACTCCCCGAGGTACGTGATCGTGTCCGTCGACTCCCCGATCCGGCGCAGCAGCCCGCGCGCGGCGGGCAGTTGCGCCCACCCCGCCTCGTGCCCGTGCGTGGTCGCCACGAGCCGCTGCGCGCCCGCGCTGCGCAGCGCGGGCGCGAGCAGCCCGAGCGGCGCCGCCGCACCGAACCACACCGAGGTGCACCCGTGCTCCCGCAGCAGCCCGGTGGCCCGCCGGGAGACCCCCGGAGTGGGCAGCAGCATGGTTGTTCGGTCGCGTACGATGACGAAGGGCTGTTCGGCGTCGAAGGCGGCTGTGGCCTCGGCACCTTCCCGGCCCCGCTTCCACGTGGAGGCGTACACGACGAGTCGTTCGGGATCCAGGCGCAGCGCCATGTTGTGCAGGAACGCCTGGATGCCGCCCGGTCTCGGCGGGAAGTCGTTGGTCACGATCAGGGTCTTGTGCATCGTCCGCATCGTCTCGCGCATCGCGGTCGACAGTACCGAACCCGCACCCGGCGGCTGCGCCCGGCCGCGCTTCACCGCTCTCGCACAGCCGCGCGGAGGATCATGGCCGCACAGCGGATCCGCACGGAAGAGGGGCAGGTGGGCATGGCGGGAGCCAGGGGGCCGAGGTTCCCGTACGCGCCGGTGGCCGTCTGGGGCCTGACGAGGCTGGTGCTGCTGCTCTTCGTCCTCAAGGTGTTCGTCTTCCCCGGACCGGACGTCACGAGCGACGTCGCGGTGACCTACCGGAACTGGTACGAGGTCCTGCGCACCGGCACCTTCCCGCTGGACGACGTGACCTGGCAGTACCCGCCGGCCGCCGCGCTCGCGATCCTCTCCCCCGCGCTGCTGCCGTTCCTGGCCTACACCGAGGCGTTCTTCGTCCTCGCCCTCCTCGCCGACCTGGCCGTCCTCGCGCTGCTCGGGTACGCGGGCCGGCGCCCCGGCAGGTCGTCGCGCGGGGTGTGGGTGTGGGTCGTGGGCGTGCCCCTGCTGGGGCCGACGGTCTACGCGCGCTACGACGTGATGGTGACGGCCGTCGCCGTGGCGGCGGTCCTCGCGGGCGTGCGGCACCCGAGGGCGATGGGCGTGCTCGCCGCGTTCGGCGCGCTGCTGAAGGTGTGGCCGCTGCTGGTGCTCGTGGGCACGGCCGGGCGCCGCGCATGGGCCGCGGCGGCCGCGGCGGGTGCGGGCATCGCGCTGGCGTTCGCCGCGCTGATGCCGGGCGCGTTCGCGTTCCTGACCTTCCAGCGCGACCGCGGGACCGAGGTCGAGTCCCTCGGCTCGCTGGTGTTCCACGTCGCCCGGCACCACGGCTGGCGGGGCGAGGTGCTGCTCAACTACGGCTCGGTGGAGTTCCTCGGGCCGTACGTCGACGTGGTGAGCACGGTGGCGCTGATGCTGACCGGGCTGGCGTTCGGCTGGCTGCTGCTGTGGCGGCTGTGCGCGACCCGGTTCCCGGAGCACACGCCCGCGGACGCCGCGTTCACGGCGGTGCTCCTGTTCACCACGACCAGCAGGGTCATCAGCCCCCAGTACATGGTGTGGCTGGTCGGTCTGGCCGCCGTCTGCCTGGTGTTCCGCGGCAGCCGGATGGGGCTGCCGGCGGGGATGGTGCTGGTGGCGTGCTTCTTCACCGTCCTGGAGTTCCCCCTGTACTTCGCGGACGTCGTCGGCAGCACCGGCTTCGGCATCACCCTGCTCGCGGTCCGCAACGGGCTGCTGGTCGCCGCGACCGTCACCGCGGGCGTCCTGCTGTGGCGCGACACCGTCTCGTACGCGGACCGGGCCCCGGCGCCCGCCGGCCGGGAGGCCCCCGCCGGCAACGAGGAGTCCCTGGCCCCCTGACCGGGGGGACCGCCCGGGGTAACCCGAGCCGGAGC
>NZ_VDFC01000046.1:709808-739476 GCF_008369065.1 Streptomyces apricus
CGCCCCCACGGTCCGGTAGAACTCCCCCAGCCGTGCCTCGCCCCACCGCTCGGCGATCATCCGGCAGGCCAGCCACCCCGACTCGTACGCCCGGGCCAGCTTCCCGGCGTCCCCGCCGAAGCCGAAGTCCCCGTCGGCGGGCAGTGCGGCCGGGACCCGCCCTTCGGTCACCGCGCGCGTCAGTTCGGGGGCGGCCTGCCGCGCCGAGCGGCCGGTGCCGCGGTAGCCGACCCAGTCCGCGTACCCCTCCGACAGCCACAGCGGGGTCGCCGCCGAGGTCGCGGCGCGGGTGGCGACATGGGTGGTCTCGTGCGTGAGCACGACCTGCCGGCCGAAGGAACCCAGCATCCCGTACGCCTCGGGGTTCACGATGATCCGGTCGGCGGGCGCCTTCCCGGGAGCCCCCGTCTCGCCCGTGGTGACCGCCGCGATCCCCCGGTACCCGGACGCGGGCGCCCCCAGCAGCTCCGCCATGTCCTCCAGCGACGCGGGGACGAGGACGACGACCCGCTCCGGCCAGTCCCCGCGCCACGCCCGGGACACGGCGGGCACCGCGCGGTCCGCCAGCCCCGCGTAGCCGCGCAGCGCGCCGCGGGACTGCCCGACCCCCAGGACGAGGCTGTGCGCACCGCGTACGACGGACACGGCGCCCTGTTCCCACAGCTGCCGGGGGGAGTTCTCGGCGGGCCGGTCGGCGCTCACGTACCAGCGGCCGTCGACGCGGGTGAGGCCCAGCGTGCGGCCGGTGACGACGGGCGCCCGGTCGTGGCCGTCGATGCGGTAGCGCAGCTCGGCGTCGGCCGTGGCGCGGTCGCCGGAGCGGTGGAAGCCGGTCACGCGGTAGGACCAGCCGGCCAGCGGGACCGCCTTCAGGTTCCTGAACTGGGCGCGCGCCCCGGCCCGGGCGCCGCCGGCCGCCGGGCCCGGCGCCGCGGTCGTCACGAAGGCCTGCTCGCTGCCGTCGCGCACCGCCGCCGCCCGCCGGTCCAGCACCCGCCGGACGTCGGCGGGCGCGGCGTCGGTGTCCGCGGGGGCGCCGCAGCCGACCGGAGCGGTCGCCGTGGCCAGGGCGGCCAGCAGCAGTCCCACGATCCATTTCGGCGCACGTCCACGACCAGCCACGATCCTGATCGTACGGCGCCCGGCCCGTCAGGTCAGGGGCGCGTCACGGCGGAGACGGGCATCATGCCCACCGGGTCGTAGCGCACGGGGGCGCCCGGGTAGGGCGCGTGGATCACCTGGCCGTTGCCGACGTACATCCCCACGTGGCTGGCGTCGTCCCGGTAGGTGACGAGGTCGCCGGGTTGTGCCTGGGAGAGCGGGACCTGCCGTCCGGCGTGCGCCTGGGCCTGCGAGGTGCGCGGCAGACCGACGCCGGCCTGCCCGTACGACCACTGCATGAGGCCCGAACAGTCGAACCCCGAGGGGCCGTTGGCGCCCCAGACGTAGGGGCGGCCGAGCGCCGAGCGGGCCGCGGCGACGGCCGCGGCGGCCCGGCCCGAGGAGGGCACGGCGCCGGTCAGGTCGGGGGTGCGGCCGCCGCGGGAGGCCCGGTCGTAGGCGGCGCGGTCGGCATCGGGCATCGTGTCGAGCAGCCGGCGCGCCTCGGTCAGCTTCCGCTCGACGGTGCGTTTGTGGCGGGCGACGGCCTTGCGGCTGCGGTCCAGTTCGGCGAGCTTGCGGGTCGCCTCCGCCCGGTCCTGGGCGAGGTCGCGCATCGCGGTCTGCAGTTCCTTTAGTTCACCGGCCTGGCGGGCGCCGATGCGGTCGAGCGCGGCCGCCTTGTCGAGGTACTCGTCGGGGTCGTCGGAGAACATCAGCGCCAGCGACGGGTCGAGGCCGCCGGAGCGGTACTGCGCCCCGGCGAGCGAACCGAGCGCGTCCCGCATGGTGTTGATGCGCTCCTGCTGGCGGGCGATCCGGTCCTGTGCCGTGCCGACCTGCTCGTGCAGGAGGTCGGCGCGTTCGTCGGCCTCGTTGTACGACTCGGTGGCGTGCTCGGCCTCCTCGTACAGGCGGTCCACCTCGGCCCGCCGGTCGTCCTGCGGTGCATGCGGCGCGGCGCCGGCGGGCGGGGCCAGAGCACCGAGGGCCGCGGCCGCGGCGGTCAGCGCGCAGAGGGCGGCGCCTCGGGCGCCCCGGTCGAGGCCGGACGGTGCTGGGCGGCGATGGAACCCCAAAGGAAGCCGCTCCCTTCCGCTGACGGTCTGTCGGTCCCCCGGTGTTGGGGGAAACCCGGCAGACAGTAGCCGTGCGACTGCGCGGTGACCAAAGACCATCGCGTGCACACAGCGTGACGCCCCGCCTCAGACGCAGGTCATCAGCGGGGCGTGGGGTCAGCGGGGGCCACGGGAATTCGCCCGTTCGGGCGGCGCGGCGATCATCCTCCGGGAGGCCCCGGAGGAGCGTGCGTCAGACGCGGACGCCGAACTGGAAGGAGCCGATCGTGCTCATCGACTCCAGGCGGACGACGGCGCCCGGCTTCGGGGCGTGCAGCACCACGCCGTTGCCGGCGTACAGGCCGACGTGCGCGAGGCTGTTGAAGAAGACCAGGTCGCCCGGCTTGAGCGCGTCGCGGCCGATCTTCGTGCCGTCGTTCTGCTGGGTGTACGTGGTCCGGGTGATCGACACACCGGCCTGGCCGTACGCCCACTGCGTCAGACCGGAGCAGTCGTACGAGTTGGGGCCGCTGCCGCCGGAGACGTACGGCTTGCCCATCTGGGTCCGCGCGGCGGCGAGGGCGGCGGCGCCGTAGTTGGAGCCCGCGACCTCGTTGCCGGTGTCGAGCTCGACGCGGTCGCCGGCGTCACGGCTGGCGCGCTGCTCGTCGGCGGCGATGGCCGCCTTCTCGGCGGCGGTGAGGCTGTTGAGCAGCTTCTGCGCGTCGGCGAGCTTGCTCTGGACTTCCTTCTTCTTCTTGGCCAGCGTCTCGCGGGTGTCGGAGAGCTGCTTGAGCTTGCCGGCCGCCTCCTCGCGCTGCTGGGCGAGGACCCGCTGCTTCTCCTGGACCTTCTTGAGCGCCTCGACCTGCTGGGCGCTCAACTGGTCGATGGTGGACGCCTTGTCGAGGTAGTCGTCCGGGTCGGCGGAGAGGAAGAGCTGCACGGAGGGGTCGATGGCGCCCGTGCGGTACTGGGAGCTGGCCATCAGACCGAGGCCGTCGCGCATGGAGTTGAGATCGTCCTGGCCGCGGGCGACCTGGTCCTGGAGGGTGTCGATCTCCTTCTCCAGCTTCTCCTGCTTCTCCTCGGCGCCGTTGGCCTTGTCGGTGGCGCGCTCGACCTCTTCGTAGAGCTTGTCGACCTTCGCCTTGACCTCGTCCTTGCTGGGCTTCTCGCCGGGCGCGGCGTTGGCCGCCTGCGCGCTGAGGGCGACGGCCGCGGTGGCAACGGTGGTGAGCACGGTCACGCGGGTGCGGCTCGGCTGCTTCGGTCGACGGTGGGACGCCACGGAGGCGAGCTCCTTCATTACCTCAGCCGCCCACCGAGGACGCCGGTGTGCGGTGCCCCTCCGCCGTCACTCCCAATGAGTGATCACCCGAGCGGAGGTTCGAGGCCTGACCCTAGTGATGACCCTGTGATCAGTTCAAATCCTCTCAGGAAAAATCTCGGTCACCGGTCGTATTCTTTGCTCACAACTCACGTGCAGTGATGTTCGATTGACGCTACGTTGCGTGAAGGTTTCGCCAATTCGGGCAACCTGACCATGTGTTGCTCTTGGGACGTCCGGCACCTATATGACGTACGGGACGGAACGGCGGGCCGGATCGACCGACCTGACCGGGGTGCCCACGAAGGGCGGTCCTCAACCCCGCGAGAGGCGCTTGAGCAGCACCGCGGAGGCCACCGGACGGGCGCCCGCGGCCGCCACGCCGTCGGCCACCTCACGGTCGGTGGAGACGACGATGACCGGCCGCCCCGGCGGTTCCGCGCGCACCAGCTGGCGGATCAGTTCGTCCGCGGTGACGCCCGGTTTGGAGAACAGCACCCGCACCCCGCGCGGCGGCGCGAGCAGCACCGGCGCGGCCAGCTCGGCCCCGTCGAAGACGCAGGTGACCTCGGCGCCGGTCTGCGCGGCGAGCTGCGAGAGCTGGCCGAGCAGGCGCAGCCGCTGCTTCTCCAGCGGCATCTGCGGATAGCCGGTCTTGGTGACGTTGTAGCCGTCGACGACCAGGTGCGCCTGCGGCAGCGCCAGCAGCTGGTCCAGGACGGCGGGGTCGCTGTCGGACAGCGCCCGGGCCGCGATGTCCTTCGGCGTCATGCGCCCCGGTTCCACCGCGTCCACGGTCTCCGCGGGCCGCACCGACACCGGTGGCAGGGCCAGTTCGCGCCGCAGCCCCTGCGCCGCGTCGAGCACGGTGTCCAGGAGCAGCCGTACGCGCATGTCCTCGACGCTGCGCCCCTCGCGCGCCGCGCGGCGGGTCGCCTCCAGGGAGGCCTCGACCTCACCGAGCCGCTGCTTCAGACGGCGGGTCTCGCTCTCGGCGGCCGACACCTGGGCCTGCCCCTCACCGCGCGCGGACTCCATCTCGGCGCGCAGCTTGCGCAGCGCCGCCTCGCCCCGCTTGACGTCGCTGAGGGCTCCGCGCAGCTTGCGGTGAAGCGATTCCGCTTCCTTCTTCGCCGCGTCCAGTTCGGCGCGCAGCCGCTCCGTCTCGGCACGGGTCTGGTCGCGGGCCCCGGCGAGCTCCTCGCGCAGCCGCTCCAGCTCGGCACGGCTCTCCTCGTCGGCCCGCTCGGCGTCCGCCCGCAGGGCCTCCTCGCCCGCGGCGGTCACCAGCTTCACCCAGCCCGGGGGCCGCAGCACGTAGGCCGCGGCCGCCACGTCCAGCGGGTCCGCGGCCGGGGGCGGCGCACCGGAGTCGAGGGCGCCGGCGAGCTCGGGCTGCGCGTCCCTGAGCTTCTCGGCGATGCGCTGTCTGAAGAGCGGGTCGGTCTCCATCGCCGCCGCCATGGCGGTGCCCGCGAACTTGGCGCGGCGGTTGGGGGCGAAGCGGGCGTACTGCCGCAGCTGGACGGGCAGTTCGGACACGGTCAGGCCGCCGAAGCCGTCCGAGACGATCTGGACGACCCTGCGGCGCACGCCGTCGGGCAGCGGACGGTCGAGCACCTCGGCGTCGCCGTCGTCCGGCTGCGCGCCCGCGGTCTCCACCATCCTTCACCCCATCGTCCGTGCGGGGCCCGCTCCCGTCAGGAGCGGGCGCCCGGCCTGTCCACCAGTTCCACCTGATCCACCGCGTTGCACCAGCGGCAGCGCACGGACTCGATGGTCTCACTGACCACGTCCCGCTCCTCGACGCTGGGTTCCCCGGCCAGATCCAGGTGCACGTACTCGACGACCTTCGACGAACGCGTCACGTCGAAGCGCGTGAGGTTGCCGCAGAGCGTGCAGCGCCACCGGGTCTCGGCGGTCGGCAGGGGAACCGTCATCGTGGCAGTCGCTCTCTTTCCGTGTGTCTCCGTGTCGCACCAGTTTCCCTGGAGCGTATGGCTCGTAACCCTACGGCCTGGCGGGTACTCGACGCCCGTCCGGCGGAAGCGGCGAGGCACTCTGCACGGTTGGGTCCCGTTACGTCATGCTCTGTGCATGTTCGGCAACTGGGGCAGGTCCACCGGCAGGACGGCCGGGACGGTCAGGGCGGTCAGATCCCTGCGGAGTGAGCCCGCTCCGGTGACCCACGGGCTGATCGCCGTGTGCTGCCTGGTCTTCGTGATCGGGCCGGCCTCGGGGCTCTCCCCCGCGTACGGCACCGGTGACGAGCTGCTCTCCGCACAGCGGGCCTACTTCGAGCGGTGGGGGGTGGTGCCCGTCGAGCTGTTCCGGGGGACGCCGCGGGCCCTCGGCACCCCCGCCACCGCGCTCTTCGTGCACGGCAGCTGGCTGCATCTGCTGGGGAACATGCTCTTCCTCTACGTCTTCGGGGCGATGGTCGAGGAGAGGATGGGCCGTTTGCGGTTCGCCCTCTTCTACCTGGGCTGCGGCTACCTCGCCCTGCTGGGCTACGCGGGCGCCCACGCCGGTTCGGCGCAGACCCTCGTCGGCGCGTCCGGGGCGATCTCCGCGGTCCTCGGCGCGTTCCTCTACCTGTTCCCCAAAGCCAGGGTGACCAGTCTCTTCCCGTTCCTCTTCTTCCTGCCCCTGCGGTTCCCCGCCTGGGTGGTCCTGCCCTTCTGGGTCTCCCTGCAGTGGCTGGCCGCGGGCCGCGCGACCCAGGGCCCCGGCGTCGCCTACCTGGCCCACCTGCTGGGCTTCTCGGCGGGCTTCCTGTGGGCGTGGGTGCGGTACGGGCGTCCGGCTAGAGTGAAATCCCCAGCGCCGGCCACCCAGGGAGAAAACCAGCCGTGATCACCGCGATCGTGCTCATCAAGACCAGCGTGGACCGGATTCCCGAGATCGCCGAGTCGATCGCGGCGCTGGACAGCGTCAGCGAGGTCTTCTCCGTCACCGGCACGTACGACCTGATCGCCATGGTCCGGGTACGGGCCCACGACGACCTGGCCGACGTCATCCCCGGCCGGATCAGCAAGATCCCGGGGGTGGAGGGGACGGACACGCACGTGGCGTTCCGCACGTACTCCCAGCACGACCTGGAGGCGGCGTTCGCCATCGGAGGCGACGACTAGCCCCTAGGCGGCGGGAACGCAGCGGCCGTTCTCCGTGCGGTAGGTCCAGCTGGCGCCGTTCGTGACGAGCTCCTTGACCGCCCGCAGGAACCGCTCCACGTGCTCGTCGGGGGTGCCCGCGCCGAAGCTGACGCGGACGGCGTTCAGCGACTTCTCGCCGGGCGCGGCCTCGGGAGCGCCGCACTCGCCCTGCGCCTGCGGGTCGCTGCCGAGGAGCGTGCGCAGCAGCGGGTGGGCGCAGAAGAGGCCGTCGCGGACACCGATGCCGTACTCCGCGGAGAGCGCGGCGGCGAAGTGCGAGCTGTTCCAGCCCTCGACGACGAACGAGATCACGCCGACACGCGGGGCGTCGTCCCCGAAGAGCGACAGGACGCGCACCTCGGGCACCTCGGCCAGACCCCGGCGGACGGTGTCCACGAGGTGCTGCTCACGGGCGACCAGGGCGTCGAAGCCGGCCTCGGTGAGGGCCTTGCACGCGGAGGCGACGGCGTAGGCGCCGATGACGTTGGGCGAGCCGGCCTCGTGGCGGGCGGCGCTCTCGTGCCACTCGACGTCCACGCCGCCGTCCGTACGCCGCGACACCGTGCGCGAGGCACCGCCGCCCGCGAGGTACGGGTCGGCCTCGCGCAGCCAGTCGAAGCGTCCCGCGAGCACGCCCGAGCCGAACGGCGCGTACAGCTTGTGCCCGGAGAACGCGACCCAGTCCAAGTCCAGCTCCCGTACGGAGACCGGGTGGTGGGGGGCGAGCTGGGCGGCGTCGAGCACGATCCGGGCGCCGTGCGCGTGGGCGGCGGCGGCCAGTTCCCGTACGGGCCACAGTTCGCCGGTGACGTTCGAGGCGCCCGTGACGCACACCAGGGCCGGGCCCTGCGGGTCGCGCTCCGCGAGGGCCCGCTCCAGGGTGGCGACGGCCTCGCCCGGGGTGCGCGGCGCGTCGAGGTAGGTGACGCGGGCGTCCTGCCACGGCAGCAGCGACGCGTGGTGCTCGGTCTCGAAGACGAAGACCTGGCAGTCGGCGGGGAGGGCGGCGGCCAGGAGGTTCAGCGAGTCGGTGGTGGACCGGGTGAAGACGACCTCGTCGCCGTCGCGGCAGTCGAGGAACTCGCCCACGGTCCTGCGGGCGTTCTCGAAGAGGTCCGTGGAGAGCTGGGAGAGGTAGCCGGCCCCGCGGTGCACGCTGCCGTAGTACGGGGCGTACGCGGCCACGTCGTCCCACACCCGCTGGAGGGCGGGGGCGCTGGCGGCGTAGTCGAGGGCGGCGTAGGTGACCTCGCCGCCGGTCACGAGCGGGACGGTGACGTCGCGGCCGAGCACCGGCAGGGGCGCGGAGGCGGCGGTGGCACAGGGGGCGGTCCGGTCGGCGGCAGCGGTGGAGACAGACATGGCGAGCTCCTGTGGGCAGGCGGAACCACTGGGCCGGCGGGCGGCGCACGGCACAGGGAAGTGAACGGGGAAAGGGGTACGCGGAGGTGGGGCTCGGCGCCCTATCGCATTCGCTTGCTCATGTAAGGCTCCCTCGAACGACCAGGACCCCTGGTGTCCCCGCTCCAGCGAGCGGCGAGGGGTCCGCGCTTGCCGTAGACCTCACTGCCTACGACCTGGTCTTCACCCGGGGCACCCCGCCACGGACGGAGGGTTGCCGGACAGTCGGCCGGGGCCTCATGACTGTCACTCATGACCTGCCAGCATCTTGCCATACGATCACCACGACGCAACCCGCTGTCCGCATGACGGAACAGTGCGGGTCGGTGGGGGCCGATCGCGCAGTTCCCCGCGCCCCTGGGTACCTGGGGGCGCGGGGAACTGCGCAATCTTTCAGGGGCGCGGGGAACTGCGCGACAAGCCCCCACCGACCCGCACCCGACGTCCTACGAGTTGGACGCGGCAACCCACCGCTCAAGCACCTTCAAAGCGGCCCCCGAATCGATCGCCTCCGCGGCGCGAGCCATCCCCGCCCGGAGCTGATCCGCGAGAGGGCCCGGGCCCGGCGACAGGGCCACCAGCGCCGCCGCCGAGTTGAGCAGCACCGCATCCCGCACGGGCCCCCGCTCACCCCCCAGCAACCGGCGCGCGACCTCCGCGTTGTACGCGGCGTCGGCCCCCCGCAGCGCCTCCACCGGCACCAGGTCGATCCCGACGTCCCGCGGGTCGAAGGCCTCCTCCCGCACCTTCCCGTCCCGGACGACCCACACCCGGGACGTGGCCGTGGTGGTCAGCTCGTCGAGCCCGTCGTCGCCGCGGAAGACGAGCGAGGAGTTGCCGCGCTCCGCGAGGACCCCGGCCACGATGGGCGCCATGGGCGCGTGCGCGACCCCGACCGCCTGGGACCTGACGCGGGCCGGGTTGGTGAGCGGGCCGAGGAAGTTGAACGTCGTGCGGATGCCCAGCTGCCCCCGCGCCGCCGCCACATGGCGCAGCGCCGGGTGGAACTTCACCGCGAAGCAGAAGGTGATCCCGGCCTCCTCGGCCACCTCGGCCACCCGCCGCGGGGTCAGCTCCAGGTTGACGCCGAGCTTCTCCAGGACGTCCGAGGCGCCGGACGCGGAGGAGGCGGCGCGGTTGCCGTGCTTGACGACCTTGGCGCCCGTGCCGGCGATGACGACGGCCGACATCGTGGAGATGTTGACGGTCTTCGCGCCGTCGCCGCCCGTGCCGACGATGTCGACGGTCTCCCCCGGCACCTCGATCACGTTGGCGTGCGCGTACATCGTGCGGACCATGCCGGAGATCTCGTCGACGGTCTCGCCCTTGGCCCGCAGTGCCACCGCGAACCCGGCGATCTGGGCGTCGGTCGCCTCGCCCCGCATGATCAGGTCCATCGCCCAGGCCGTGTCGTCGGCGCTCAGGTCGCGCCCCTCCAGCAGGCCGTTCAGGAGGGCGGGCCAGGAACGGCCCGCCGCGAAGTCGCCTCCGGCGGGGGTCACAGCGCTCATCTGCCGCTCCTGAATTCGTGTGCGTGGACGTACGGGGGTCCGTACGGGGTCGGGGACGGTTCCACCCTATCCAGCCCCGGGACGGCGAAGAGCCCCGTCCAGGTACCGGACGGGGCTCCTGCGGTGGCGGACAGGTCGGGGATCAGTGGTGGCCGTGGCCGCTCGTGATCTCCTTGTACTCCTCGGCGGTGGGCTTCGGGATCTGGCTGTCCTCGCCGTAGTAGGCGTTGCTCAGCTTGGCCCGCAGCTTCTGCGGTCCCTTCACCTTGCGCTCGACACCGTTCTCGTCGACCGCGGGGCCGATCTCGGCCGGCTGGTACTGCTCGTGCGCCGTGAGGGTGTGCAGGGCCTCCTGGCTGAGCGGCTCGTGCACCTCCACGAACTCACCGTGCGGCAGGCGCTTGATGATGCCCGACTCGCGGCCGTGCAGCACCTTGTCCTTGTCCCGGCGCTGCAGGCCCAGGCAGATCCGCTTGGTGACGATGAACGCGATGACCGGTCCGGCGAAGAACCCGATCCGGACGAACCAGGTGACCGAGTTGATCGACAGGTGGAAGTGCGTGGCGACGATGTCGTTGCCACCGCCGATCAGCATGATGACGTACCCGGTGATCCAGGCGACACCGAAGGCCGTACGGGTCGGGGCGTTGCGCGGGCGGTCCAGGATGTGGTGCTCGCGCTTGTCCCCGGTGACCCAGGACTCGATGAACGGGTAGAGCGCGATGACCGCCAGGAAGACACCGAAGAGCACCAGCGGGATGAGCACCCCGAGGACCAGGGTGTGGCCCCAGAAGTTGATCTCCCAGCCGGGCATCGCACGGATCAGGCCCTCGGCGAAGCCCATGTACCAGTCGGGCTGGGCGCCCGTGGACACCTGGTCCGGCCGGTAGGGCCCGAGCACCCAGATCGGGTTGATGGTCGCGACCGCGGCCATCATGGCGATGAACCCGAAGACCAGGAAGAAGAAGCCTCCGGCCTTGGCCATGTAGACCGGCAGCAGCGGCATGCCGACGACGTTCTTGTTGGTCCTGCCGGGACCCGCGAACTGGGTGTGCTTGTGGTAGAAGACCAGGATCAGGTGGGCGACCACGAGCCCCAGCATGATGCCGGGCAGCAGCAGGATGTGGATCGAGTAGAACCGCGCGACGAAGTCGCCGCCCGGGAACTCCCCGCCGAACAGGAACATCGAGATGTACGTGCCGACGATCGGCATCGACAGGATGGCGCCCTGGGTGAAGCGGACGCCGGTGCCGGAGAGCAGGTCGTCCGGGAGCGAGTAGCCGGTGAACCCGGTGAACATGCCCAGGACGAACAGCAGGAAGCCGAACAGCCAGTTGACCTCACGCGGCTTGCGGAACGCGCCGGTGAAGAACACGCGCATCATGTGCACGAACATGCCGGCCAGGAAGACGATGGCCGCCCAGTGGTGGATCTGCCGGATGAGCAGACCGCCGCGGACGTCGAAGCTGATGTCCAGCGTGGAGGCGAAGGCCTCCGACATCAGCTGCCCCTGGAGCGGGACGTAGCTTCCGTGGTACTCGATCTCGTTCATCGAGGGGTGGAAGAACAGCGTCAGGTACACACCCGTGAGGATGATGATCAGGAAGCTGTAGAGGCAGATCTCGCCCAGCATGAAGGACCAGTGGTCCGGGAAGATCTTGCGCATGTTGGCCTTGGCCAGGGAGTAGATCCCCAGCCGGCCGTCGGCCCAGTCGGCGACCCGCTCGCCGGCCGGCGCCTTCTCGCGCGAGCGCGAGTCGGAGGTGGTCGTAGTGCTCATCCGCGCTCCCAGAAGGCAGGACCGACGGGCTCGTCGAAGTCGCCGAGCGCTTCGAGGTAGCCCTCGTCGTTCACACCGATGCGCAGCTGCGGCAGGGGGTGACCGGCCGGGCCGAAGATCACTCGGGCACCGTCGGAGAGGTCGAAGGTGGACTGGTGGCACGGGCAGAGGACGTGGTGCGTCTGCTGCTCGTACAGCGAGATCGGGCAACCGACGTGGGTGCAGATCTTCGAGTACGCCACGATACCGTCGTGCGACCATTCGAGCTCGCGCTTGTCCTTGATGTTCTCCGGCTGCAGCCGGACGATCATCAGGGCCGCCTTGGCGATCTCGGTCTGGAAGTCGTGGTCGTGCTCCTCCAGGCCCTCGGGCTTGGCGAAGGTGAGCGAGCCCACGGTGACGTCGGAGGGACGCAGCGGCTCGTCGGTGTTCATGTTGACGAGCAGCTTGCCCTTGGACCACAGCGTGTGCCGCAGCTTGTCCTCCGGCAGCGGACCGAGGTCGCGCAGCAGGACGATGCCCGACAGCGGGAACAGGGTCAGCGCGCCGAACATCGTGTTGCGCAGCAGCTTGCGGCGGCCGAGCGCCGACTCCTTGGCACCCTGCTTGAAGTCGGCCATGACCTTGGCCTTGACCTCGGGCGGGGCCTCGATCGCGTGGCGCTCGTCGGCGATCTCCTCGTCGGACATCAGGGTGCGGGCCCAGTGGACCGCGCCCGCGCCGATGCAGAACAGCGCCAGGCCGAGCGTCATGCCCAGGGCGAAGTTCAGACCGCTGATGTGGCCGAGCGGGAAGATGTAGACGATCCGGTCGGCCGGGATCGTCACGAAGGACGCGATGAAGCCGATCGTGGCCAGCATCGAGACCGTGAACAGCAGGGCGACCGTGCGCTCGGACCGCTTGGCGGCCCGCTCGTCGATGTCCTGGATACGGTGCTGGTGCGGCGGCAGACCCGGGTCCGCGAAGGGGTGCTTCTCGTCCGGCACGCCCACGTCGCCGTGCGCGTGGCCGTCGGTGGCCCGCGCGGCGGGCAGGTTCTCGTCTGGGTTCTCTTGGCTACTCATGACTTCTTGGCCTTTGCGGTCCGGGCGGCGACCCATACGGCGACGGCGATCAGCCCGCCGAGACCGAAGATCCAGCCGAAGAGGCCTTCGCTGACCGGCCCGAGGCCGCCCAGCTCCATACCACCGGGGCTCTCCGAGTCATCGCTGTTGACCGTGTCGAGGTACGCGATGATGTCCTTCTTGTTCTTCTCCGTCAGCGTGGTGTCGGGGAAGACCGGCATGTTCTGCGGGCCGTGCAGCATGGCCTCGTAGATGTACTTCGGGTCGACGTCGTCCAGCGGCGGGGCGTACTTGCCCTCGGTGAGCGCGCCGCCCTTGCCGGTGAAGTTGTGGCACTGGGCGCAGTTGGTGCGGAAGAGCTCGCCGCCGGCCGCGATGTCCGCGCCCTTGGGGTCGTACTGCTCCTCGGTCGGCACGGCGGGGCCGGCGCCGAGCGAGGCGACGAACGCCGCGAGCTGGTCGATCTCGGCCTGCGAGTAGATGTTCTTCTTGTCCGGCACCTGCGCGCCGGGCTGCTGGGCCGGCATGCGGCCGGTGCCGACCTGGAAGTCGACGGCCGCGGCGCCCACGCCCACCAGGCTCGGACCGTCGGTGGTGCCCTGACCGCCGGTGCCGTGGCAGCTGGCGCAGCCGACGGCGTACAGCTTCTTGCCCTCGTCGATGGCGAGGGACTGGGCGGATGTTTCTGCCTGTGCCTTGTCCGCGGGCGCGAACGCGGTGTACAGCCCCCCGGTGGCCGCCAGCGCGAGGAGTAGGACGACGACCGCCGCCAGCGGATGGCGTCGTCGTGCGGAGAGCTTTTTCACGGATTACCCCGGTGTCAGGATCTTCTGCGTCGATGCTTCTGGAATGTACGCGGGAACTGGCCCGGCTACTTGATCATGTAGATCGTGGCGAAGAGGCCGATCCAGACGACATCGACGAAGTGCCAGTAGTAGGACACGACGATTGCGGCGGTCGCCTGCTCGTGCGTGAACCTGCGGGCGGCGTAGGTGCGCCCGAGGACCAGCAGGAAGGCGATGAGACCACCCGTCACGTGCAGGCCGTGGAAACCGGTGGTCAGGTAGAACACCGAGCCGTACGGGTCGGACGAGAGCGACAGGCCCTCGTGCTTGACCAGCTCCGTGTACTCGTACACCTGGCCGCCGATGAAGATCGCACCCATCACGAAGGTGACGATGAACCACATCCGGAGCTTCTTCACGTCCCCGCGCTCGGCCGCGAACACGCCGAGCTGACAGGTCAGGGAGGAGAGCACCAGGATCGTGGTGTTGGTCGCCGAGAACGGGAAGTTCAGGGCGGATGCCATTTCCTTCCAGTGTTCGGGACCGGTCACCGATCGGATGGTGAAGTACATCGCGAAGAGGGCCGCGAAGAACATCAGCTCGGAACTCAGCCAGATGATGGTTCCGACGCTGGTGAGGTTCGGCCGATTGACCGACGGGTGCGCGTGCCCGGTATCTACTGTCGTTGCTGTCGCCACGACCGACATTATGTCGGTCGCTTATCCCGCCCTCACCCCGGGGGGTGCCGTTCGGGGTGTCTGTGGTGTGTGTCCAGCCCGTATGGCCCATCGAAGCCGTGTCCGAACCGGTGTGGAGCACGTGATCGAGGGAGTAGCATCCGCGCATCGGACTGTGTCCGTCCCTGTCTCTGCTCTGTGCTCTACGACGCTGACGTCCCGGAGGAAGAATGCAGCCGACCGCAACGGTGCTGGTCTACAGCGACGACTCCAACACCCGCGAACAGGTGCGGCTCGCCACGGGGCGCAGGCCCGCCACCGACGTCCCCCAGGTGGAGTTCGTCGAGTGCGCCACCCCCGCCGCGGTGATCAAGGAGCTCGACCGCGGCGGCATCGACGTGTGCGTGCTGGACGGTGAGGCGGCCCCCGCGGGCGGGATGGGGATCTGCCGGCAGATCAAGGACGAGATCTTCGACTGCCCGCCGGTGCTGCTGCTGATCGGGCGGCCGCAGGACGCGTGGCTCGCCACGTGGAGCCGGGCCGAGGCGGCGGTGACGCTGCCGGTGGAGCCGGTGGAGTTCGCTTCCGCGCTGGCCGGGCTGCTCCGCAGTAAGCGGGCCTTGAGCGCGTAGGCGCCGTTCGGCTTCTGGTGGTGGGGCGGCTGCGGGCCGTGTGTGGCCGGTCGCGCAGTTCCCCGCGCCCCTCCGCGTAGGGCCCTGCGGGCCTCTACGCGGGCTCCGGGGTCAGACGGGAGCGGTCCTCCGGGGGTGTGTCGTTCGGGGTGTCGGGGGTCAGGGCGCTGCCCTTGCGCCAGTTCTTCCAGGTGAGGTTCCAGTCCCCGAAGCCGTTGCCGAACGGGTCCATCATGTCGCCGTACGAGTTGACGACCTTGACGATGTCGCCGGCGCGGAAGGTGTCGAAGAACCACTCGGCGTTGGCCGTACTCATGCCGGTGCAGCCGTGGCTCACGTTGGCGGCCCCCTGCGAGCCGGCGGACCAGGGCGCGGCGTGCACGTACTCGCCGCTCCAGGTGACCCTGGTCGCGTAGTACACGGGCAGGTCGTAGGAGTCCGCGCTGCCCTCGGCGATGCCGATGCTGGTCCCGCGCATCCGTACGAAGTACTCCTTGCCCAGGACCACCTTGACGCCGTTGCGCGTGTCGAAGCCCGGCTTCCCGGTGGTGACGGGGATGGTCCTGATCGCCTCGCCGTTGCGGTAGACCGTCATCGAGTGCGCCGCGGCGTCCGTCACCGCCTCCATGCGGTCGCCCGTGGTGAGCTTCAGGGGCTTGGCGGTGCCGCCCCAGAGCCGCTCCGCGACCCTGATGCCCGCGAGGTTGCTGGACGCCCGGACGGTGGCGTGGGCGGGCCAGTACTCCTTGGGGCGGTAGTGCAGCTTCTTGTCGTCCACCCAGTGCCAGGCGCCCTGGACCGCGGGCGTGGAGCGGACCTTGAGGGCCCGTTCGACGACGGCGCGCGCCGCTTTGTCCCTGACCGGGGCGCTGAGCTCGGCGGTGACGGGCTGGCCGACCCCGTACCGGCCCTTGTCGGGGCCGAACACCACGTCGAGCCGCTTCTTGGTCCGGGGGGTGCTGGTCTCCAGGTCGACGGTCCTGCGGCCGGGCGCGCCGTCCTTGTTCTCGGTGCTGACCCGGACCGTGTAGCGGGCGCCTGCCGCGAGCGGTGAGGTGCTGTGCCACCTGCGTCCGTCGGCCGACAGTTCGCCCGCGACGTACCGTCCTGAGGCGTCCGTGGCGGTCACGTCGGTGATGCGGCCGCCGGAGTCCTTCGCGGTGATCTCCAGGGGCTTGTCCGGGTCGGTCTTCTTCCCCTCGCCGACGGCCGCGCTGAAGGAGATGTCCCGCGTGGCATCGTAGGGGTCGGCCGAGAGCGGGTGGCCGTCGGAGCCGCAGGCCGTGGCGCCCGCCCCCAGGGCGACCACCAGCGCCGTGCAGCCGGCGGCGGTACGGTGCCGCGGGCGCGCCGTACCGCCGCCGGCGCCCCGGGAGGAAACTGAGTGGCTCATGTCCCGAGCCTAGGAACGGCGGCCGGGCACGGCGCGCCCATTGGGCCGTGCGGGGGACGGGCGCAGGGCAAAAGGGGGAAGCCCGGACCCCCTGGGGGTGTCCGGGCTTCCGTGCGCCGAGCGCGTGTTACTGGTTCTGGTTCTCTCCGCGGTAGTACTCGAAGACCCAGCCCCACAGGCCGACCAGGATGATCGGGGCCGAGAAGTAGAGCAGCCACCAGCCGAAGACGACGCCCATGAAGGCGAAGGCGCCACCGATGCCGAGGGCGAGCGGCTGCCAGCTGTGCGGGCTGAAGAAGCCCACCTCGCCGGCGTCGTCCGCGACGTCGGCCTCCTTGTTGTCCTGCGCGCCCGTGTCGACCCGCCGGGCCGTGAACCACAGGTAGTAGCCGATCATGACGCTCAGGCCGAAGCCCAGGAAGAGCGCCGTGGTGCCGGCCGGCTCCTTCGACCACACGCCGTAGACGATCGCCATGACGAGGATGAAGACGGCGAGCCAGATGAACATCTTGCCCTGGATCTTCACTTGGCTGCCTCCTTGCCGCCGGCGAGCGCCTTCTCACCGTGACCGGCGTTCTCAAGCTGGTCGAGAGCGGCGATCTCCGGGTGGTGCAGGTCGAAGGCCGGGGATTCGGAACGGATCCGCGGCAGGGTGATGAAGTTGTGCCGCGGCGGCGGGCAGGACGTCGCCCACTCCAGCGAACGGCCGTAGCCCCACGGGTCGTCGACCTCGATCTTCTTGCCGTACTTGGCCGTCTTCCACACGTTGTAGAAGAAGGGCAGGATCGACAGTCCGAGGACGAACGAGCTGATCGTCGAGATCGTGTTCAGCGCGGTGAAGCCGTCGGCCGCGAGGTAGTCCGCGTACCGGCGCGGCATGCCCTCGGCACCCAGCCAGTGCTGGACGAGGAAGGTGCCGTGGAAGCCGGTGAACAGCGTCCAGAAGGTGATCTTCCCGAGGCGTTCGTCGAGCATCTTGCCGGTGAACTTCGGCCACCAGAAGTGGAAGCCGGAGAACATCGCGAACACCACCGTGCCGAACACCACGTAGTGGAAGTGGGCCACCACGAAGTACGAGTCCGAGACGTGGAAGTCCATCGGCGGCGAGGCCAGGATGACACCGGTCAGACCACCGAAGGTGAAGGTGATCAGGAAGCCGGTGGCCCACAGCATCGGGGTCTCGAAACTCAAGGACCCCTTCCACATGGTGCCGATCCAGTTGAAGAACTTCACACCCGTCGGTACCGCGATGAGGAAGGTCATGAAGGAGAAGAACGGCAGCAGTACTCCGCCGGTGACGTACATGTGGTGCGCCCACACCGTCACGGACAGGCCCGCGATGGCGATGGTCGCGCCGATCAGGCCCATGTAGCCGAACATCGGCTTGCGGGAGAAGACCGGGATGACCTCACTGATGATGCCGAAGAACGGCAGCGCGATGATGTACACCTCTGGATGCCCGAAGAACCAGAACAGGTGTTGCCACAACAAGGCGCCACCGTTGGAGGCGTCGAAGATGTGGGCGCCGAACTTGCGGTCCGCCTCCAGCGCGAACAGGGCAGCGGCCAGCACGGGGAAGGCCAGCAGCACCAGCACCGCGGTCAGCAGCACGTTCCACACGAAGATCGGCATGCGGAACATCGTCATGCCCGGGGCGCGCATGCAGATGATGGTGGTGATGAAGTTGACCGCGCCCAGGATGGTGCCGAAGCCGGAGAACGCCAGACCCATGATCCACATGTCGGCGCCGATGCCCGGCGAGCGCACCGCGTCCGAGAGCGGGCTGTAGGCGAACCAGCCGAAGTCGGCCGCGCCCTGGGGGGTGAGGAAGCCGCCCACCGCGATCAGCGAGCCGAACAGGTACAGCCAGTAGGCGAACATGTTCAGCCGCGGGAACGCCACGTCGGGCGCGCCGATCTGCAGCGGCATGATCCAGTTCGTGAAGCCCGCGAACAGCGGGGTGGCGAACATCAGCAGCATGATCGTGCCGTGCATCGTGAACGCCTGGTTGAACTGCTCGTTCGACATGATCTGCGTGCCGGGACGAGCCAGCTCGGCGCGCATGAGCAGCGCCATGACGCCGCCGATGCAGAAGAACGCGAACGACGTGACCAGGTACAGCGTGCCGATCGTCTTGTGGTCCGTGGTGGTGAGCCACTTGATCACGACGTTGCCCGGCTGCTTGCGCCGGACGGGCACCTCGTTCTGGTAGTGCTCGGTCGTCTCAGCGGCACCCTGGGGTTCGTTGAGGATGCTCACAGTACGTTCGTCTCCCGTTCCTTCTCGTGTTCCGTCTGCTCGATACCGGCCGGGACGTAACCGGTCTGGCCCTTCTCGGCGAGCTCCTTGAGGTGGGCCTCGTAGCGCTCGGGAGAGACGACCTTCACGTTGAAGAGCATCCGGGAGTGGTCGACGCCGCAGAGCTCGGCGCACTTGCCCAGGAAGGTGCCCTCCTTGTTGGGCGTCACCTGGAACGAGTTGGTGTGACCCGGGATGACGTCCTGCTTCATGAGGAACGGCACCACCCAGAAGGAGTGGATGACGTCACGCGAGGTGAGCACGAAGCGCACCGTCTTGCCCTTGGGGAGCCAGAGGGTCGGACCGGGGTTGCCGGTCTGCTGATTCCTCGTACCGGGCGTGCCGACGTCGTAGACCCCGCCGGCGTTCGCCGGGAAGTCCTTCTTGAACCGCTCCGGGATCGCACCGAGGTTCTTGTCCGTCTTCGCGTCGCCCGTCGCGCCGTCGACGTTCTCGATGTAGTTGAAGCCCCAGCTCCACTGGAAGCCGACGACGTTGACCGTGACGTCCGGCTTCTTGTCGAGGCTGAGGAGCTTCGACTCGTCGCGTGCCGTGAAGTAGAAGAGCACGGAGACGATGATGAGGGGGACCACGGTGTACAGCGCCTCGATGGGCATGTTGTACCGGGTCTGCGGAGGAACCTCGACCTTGGTGCGGCTGCGCCGGTGGAAGAACGCGCTCCACAGGATCAGGCCCCAGACCAGCACGCCCGTGGCAAGTGCTGCGGCCCACGAGCCCTGCCACAGGGAGAGGATCCGGGGAGCCTCTTCGGTGGTCGGGGTGGGCATACCAAGGCGGGGGAAGTCCTCGTAGGTGCAACCGGTGGCGGTCGCCAGGACCAGGCCCGCAGTCAGTGCCTGCAGCAGCTTCCGCCGCATCGGGCGCCGCGGCATGGGGGTACCGCCCGCGCCCTCCAGGGCGTGGGGGAGGTCGGAGCCGTAGGGACTCACGTAGCGCCTTCCCGAGAGTCTCGCCCGCGCGGTCGGCTGCGGCCTTCTCGCTGGTAGGTCGCCGCCCTGCGTCGGGCAGGGGTTTGGATGTTTATGCGGACCAAACCCTACTGGACGCTTTTTGGGGTCGCGCGGGGAGGGTCCCCAACGCGCCGCCACTCACCCCGAAGGGGTGGAATCGGCGGCTCCGGCACGTATGTGACGCCCCATTCATGGGGCGTCCCCGGGGTGCCCGCGGCGCGGGCGGGCTCGGGTGGCGCGGACCGTGGGCGGGTGCGGCCCGGTGGGGGTCACCCGCGCAGTTCCCCGCGCCCCTGAAGACCCAGGGGCGCGGGGAACTGCGCGATCAGCCCCCACCGGCCCGCAGCCACCCGACGACCCCACCGGGCCCGGCCCGGCCGGTGGTACCGGGCGTCGTACCAGCGGTCGTCCGCCGGTGTGGAAGCGGTGGGTGTCCGGGGCGGCGGGGGACGGCTTCGCGGCCGGGGCGCGAGAGGGGCCGGTGCCCCGTGCCGGAGGAGGCCGCAGCCGGCGGCGTACGGCGGCGCCCAGCGGCGTCAGCGCCGGTTCCCGGCGGGAGCGCAGCCGTTCGGCCGCCCGCCGCAGGGCCTCGTACGGGCCGCCGGGGAAGCGGCCCACCAGGACCGCGAGGAGGCCGACGACCGCCGCCGCGACCCCGCCCCTGGTGCCCGCGTCCAGGCCGACCAGGAGCGCCGCCGCGAGCAGCGCGCCCAGGACGCTGTCGGCGCCGAGCACCACGATCGCGGCGAACCACAGCAGCCCGCGGACCGGGTCGTACGCCGCCGGGTCGAAGGCGCGCACCCCCATGCCGAGCATCCCGCCGCCCAGCGCGGCCAGGGCGGCGCCCGCCACGAAGGCGGTCAGCTTGAGCGCGGGGACGCGCACGCCCGCCGCCGACGCGCCCGCCTCGTGGTCCCGCATCGCGGCCAGGGCCCGGCCGGTGCGGCCCCGCCGCAGCGCGTGGGCGGCCGTCAGCGCGCCCGCGAGCAGGACCAGTTCGAGCGCGTAGTAGGCGCGGTCGCCCTCGAAGCCGGCCGGCCGCTCCAGGGCGAGGCCCGAGGTCGCGTACGGCTGGGTGAAGACGAAGCGGCTGACGCCGACGCCCACCGCGAAGGTCGCCAGGGCGAGGGTCAGACCGTGGCGGCCGATGGCGGGCCAGCCGGTCAGCAGCCCCAGCGGGGCCACCAGCAGCACGGCCACCGGCAGGGCGGCCGCCTCCGGGAGTGCGGGCAGGCCGGGGAAGCGGCCCGCCGCGAGCAGCGCGGTGAAGAGGGCGCCCAGACCGGCGTACGCGGCCTGGCCCAGCGAGATCTGGCCGCCGCGGCCGGTCACGACCATCAGGGAGAGGAGGACGACCGCCAGGGCCGGTACCTGGACGGACGTGTGCAGGTCCGGGCCCGCGAAGCCCAGGGGCAGGAGGAAGAGGACCACCATGACGATCCACGCGCCGGGCGGGGTCGGCACGCGCGCCGTCGCCGTGCGCGGGAGCGCGTCCCGGTGGCCGATCCCCGGCAGGACCAGGGCGGCGACCAGCAGGGCGACGACGAAGAGGTTCGCGCCCACGGCCTGCACGAGCGGCTCCAGCCGGCCCGCCGGGTGCAGCCGGGTCAGCTGGCTCTGGGCGATCCCGAGCCCCAGGGCCACCGTCACTGCCACCGGCAGGCTGCGCATCCGGGCGGCCACCGCGACCGCCACCACCTCCATCACCAGCAGCGGCATGCCGTACGGGTCCAGGCGTACGTACGGGGCCAGCAGCACCCCCGTCAGACCGGCGGTGAACGAGCCGAACGCCCAGCCGGCCGCGGCCACCCGGTCCGCGTCGACGCCGCTCAGCGCGGCGAGCCCGCGGTCGTCGACGACGGCCCGCAGCTCCCGGCCGAAGCGGGTCCGGTGGATCACCGCGCCCACGCCTGCGGCCAGCAGGAGGGTCACCGCCAGCTGGCCCCAGGGGTCCGGGGCGACGAGCACCGGCGCGTCCGGGCGCGCGCCGGGACCCCACACGAGCACCGCCCCGCCGACGAGCAGGACGAACACGCCGACGGACGCGACGAGGGTCTGCGCCGGGTCGCCGCCCAGGACCGACAGCGGCCGGAAGACGTACCGTTCCAGCGCCATGCCGATCGCCGGGGCCACCACCAGGAGCGTCAGCGGGGCGGCGAGCGCGAGCGGCCAGTGCCACTCGACGGTGAGCTGGCGCAGCAGCTGGGCGCAGACCATCGCGATCGCGCCGTGCGCGAAGTTGAGCACGCCGGTGGCCCGGTACGTGACGACCAGGCCGATCCCGGTGAGCGCGGCGGCGCTGCCCACGGAGAGCCCGGCGAGCGTGAGGTCGTACGTCAGCGACGCCATCGGCGCCGGCGCCGTCAGCCGGCCGTCCCGGACGGCGGCGGCCCGTCCGGGGCGTCGGGTCCGCAGATCGGGCAGGGGCCCAGGTCCCCGCCGGCCAGCACCCGCGAGTCGACGGGCAGGGCCTCGGGCCTGCCCGCGACGAGCGGGCAGTCCGCGCGGTGCCACAGGGTGCCGCCCGGCACCATCCGCAGGTCCCCGCTGACGGCCACGGGCGCGGCCGCCGCCTCCTCGTCCCCGTCGGTACCGTCGGGTCCGGCCGCCACCAGGAGCGCGTACAGCTCCTCGACGCGGGAGCCCGCGAGGGCGGTCCTGCCGTGGGTGAGGAGGATCGCGCCGGCCACGATCAGGGCCGCGCCGGGCACCGTGCAGGAGGCGAGGTACGGCAGCTGCCGTTCCGCGTACCGCTCGCCGGAGATCCCGTACCAGCCCAGGACGCACAGCACCGCGCCCGCGGCGAGCGCCGCCCACCCGGCCCAGAGCACGGGACGCGCCTGTCGCAGTCGAGCAGTCCGCATGGGGGCTCCACATGAGGGGTCCGGCCACAGGGGGCGGACCGTATGTGCGCGGTTGTCTTCCCAGTCCGCCGATGGACTTGCACTATGCCTTCTGCAAGCTGTCCCCGAAAGCTCCGGGCGCGTGCGGGCCCGGACCGACACCCGGTGGTGAGCCAGATGGTTCTCGGGAGCGATGTCAGGCACGGGACCGGCCGGGGGCCGGTGGCGGCGGCGGTCCTCGTCCTCGCCCTCGCGCTCACGGCCTGCGGTGACGACAGCGGCGGTGACGACACGGATCCGCCCTCGCCCTCCGCGCAGCGGCCCTCGACGAGCGCCCCGGCGCCGAGCGCGAGCGCCCCGGACGATCCGGCGGCGGCCGAGACGGAGATCAAGGAGAACTGGAAGAAGTTCTTCGACCCCGCTGTCCCCACGAAGGAGAAGCAGGCCGTCCTGGAGAACGGCGACGCGATGGGCCAGGTGCTGAGGAGCTTCAGCGGCGACGAGCGCGGCGGACAGGTCGAGGCGAGGGTCGGCGAGGTCGCCTTCACGTCGCCGACCGGTGCGGACGTCACGTACACGCTGACCCTGAAGGGCGCCACGGTCATGCCGGACGCCGCCGGGACCTCCGTCGAGCAGGACGGCACCTGGAAGGTGTCCGTCAAGACGCTGTGCGGCCTGGTCGGTCTGAGCGGCAATGCGTCGCCGGGCCCGGGCTGCTGAGGCCGCCGCCGTAGGCCTGTCGGTCCTGCTGCTCCTGCTGGGCACGGCCTGCGGCAGCCGGCTGCCGGAGAGCGACTTCGGGGACCGGGCGGGGCGGACGCCCGCCGCGCGCGGCACGGAGCCGATCCGGGTGGGCATCGTCACCAGCGCCACGAGCCCGGTCGGCGGTGACGCCTTCACCGGCCCGCGCGACGGGGCGAAGGCCTACTTCGACGCGCTGAACGCGCGCGGCGGCGTCGACGGGCGCAAGGTCGAGGTCCGTACCTGCGACGACGGCGGCAGCGGCGTCGGCAACAACGAGTGCGTGCACCGGCTCGTCGACGAGGACCGGGTGGTGGCCCTCGTCGCGACGACCGCCCTCGACTACGCGGGCGCCCCCCGGGTGGCACGCGCGCGCGTGCCCGACATCGGCGGGCAGCCCATCGGCGCGGCCTACGACACCTATCCGCACCTCTACGGGATCTACGGCAGCCTCGCCCCGCGGAACGGGAAGCCCGGCTGGGACGGCAAGCTGTACGGCGGCACCGAGGTCTACCGCTGGTTCAAGCGCGAGCACGGCGCCCGCACGGCGGCCGTCGTCTCCTACAACCAGTCCGCGTCGGCGGCGTACGCCCGGCTCGTGGTCCGCGGCCTGAAGGCCGAGGGGTACGAGGTGGTCACCGAGCAGGTCGACTTCGCGCTGCCCAACTTCCGCGCCGCGGCGGCCGATCTGAAGGAGCGGGGCGCCGACCTGGTCTTCGACGCCATCGACGGCCACGGCAACGCGCGGCTGTGCGAGGCGATGGACGACGTGGGCGCCGAGGTCCTCGCCAAGGTCACCAACGTGCAGAACTGGACGTCCACCGTCCGTGAGGACTACGCGGACGCGCCGCGCTGCCGCAACGCCCTGTGGGCCACCGGGGCCAGCCGTAACTACGAGGACGTGGGTCACGGGGCCGTACGGGAGTTCCGGGACGGCACGAAGTCCCTGAGGACCCACTCGCAGTGGCAGCTGGAGGGCTGGGCCGCCGCGATGTGGTTCACGGACGCGGCCCGCTCCTGCGCGGGAACGGGCGTCACGCGCGCGTGCGTCGACCGGTTCATGGCCACGGGGGAGCCGTACACCGCGCGGGGCCTGCTGCTGCCGGTGCGGTTCGAGCGGCTGCCCGAGCCGCCGCGGACGCGCCGGACGTGCCTGTCGGTGGCCCGCTGGGAGGACGACCGCGGATGGGTGAGCCAGGGGGACATGGACCGCGCGTGCCAGGACGTCCCCCAACTGCCCTACGACCCCTGATGTGCACGGACGGCAAAAGGTTCCCCCATCGGGTTACCGATGGTGCAACTGTTCGGGAACGGAGTGATAAGGGGACCCAACCATCACACCCGCACCCCGGTCTAACCCTCTGGTAGCTGGATGAGCCGGAGATACGGGGACGCATGCAGATTTCCTTCCTTATACACAACGCCTACGGAATCGGCGGGACGATCCGGACGACGTACAACCTTGCGAACACCCTGGCCGAGCAGCACGACGTCGAGATCGTCTCCGTCCTGCGCCACCGCGACGAACCGGTCTTCGCCCGGAACCCGCGGGTACGCCTGCGCCACCTCGTCGACCTGCGCAGGAACGGTCCCGGATACGAGGGCGACGACCCCGAACATCTGAAACCGGCCCGCGTCTTCCCGAAGGGAGAACTCCGCCACGACCAGTACAGCGCCCTGACCGACCGCCGTATCGCGGAGCACCTCTCGACGGTCGACGCCGACGTCGTGGTCGGCACCCGCCCCGGACTCAACGTCCACCTGGCCCGTGACACCAGGCGCGGTCCGGCCCGCGTCGGCCAGGAGCACCTGACCCTCGACAGCCACTCCGTGGCGCTGCGCACGCAGCTGCGCGCCGCCTACCCCCGGCTCGACGCGGTCACCACCACCACCGAGGCGGACGCCGCCGCGTACCGCAGGAAGATGCGGCTGCCCGGCGTGCGCGTGGAGGCCGTGCCCAACTCGGTGCCCGCGCCCGCCGTGGAGCCCGCGGACGGCTCCGCCAAGTGGGTCGTGGCGGCCGGCCGGCTCGCCCCGGTCAAGCGGTACGACCTGCTGATCAGGGCCTTCGACCTGGTGCGCGCCCAGCGGCCCGACTGGCGCCTGCGGATCTACGGCAGCGGGAAGCAGAAGGACAGGCTGCGCCAGGTCATCGACGAACTCGGCCTCTACAACCACGTGTTACTGATGGGACCGGCCCATCCCATCGAGCCGGAGTGGGCCAAGGGCTCCATCGCCGCCGTCACCTCCAGCATGGAGTCCTTCGGCATGACCATCGTCGAGGCCATGCGCTGCGGCCTGCCCGTCGTCTCCACCGACTGCCCGCACGGCCCGGGGGAGATCATCGACAACGGTGTCGACGGCCGCCTCGTGCCGGTCGGCGACGTCCGGGCCATCGCCGGCGGACTGCTCGAACTCATCAACGACGACGCGCTGCGCCGGAAGATGGCGGACGCGGCCCTCAAGGACGCCGAGCGCTTCGACCCGGCACGGATCGCCGAGCGCTACGAGAGCGTCTTCAGCGGCCTCGTCGCACGCGGCGGCGCCTCGGGGATCGGCCGCGTGCGCGGCTCGCTGCACCGCACCAGAGGAGCGCTGCTCGGCGGCGCCTACGCCGTCCGCGACGCCGGACTGACCGTCTTCGGCAAGGAGCGTTCCGCATGACGACCCTCGCACCGCAGGCCGCGCCCCGGCCCACCGGGGAGGACGCGGCCGCAGCCCCGCGCGCCGACTGCGTCGCCGACTCCGCGGGCGGCCTCACCTTCGACCTGCCGCAGCCGGACGGGACCGGCGAGGCGGCAGCAGGCAGGGCCCACCTCGTGCTGCGGCGCCGCGACGGCCTCCAGGAGGTCCGGCTGCCGCTCGTCCCGGCCGCCGACGGCCGGCTGCGCGCCGCGCTGCCCGGCGGCGTCGACCTCCCCGAGGGCCGCTGGGACGCCTTCGCGCAGACCGCGGACGGTCCACCGGAACGCCTCGCGCCCGGCCTCAACGACCTGCGTTCACTGGTCGACCGGGCACCGGACGGAGCCCGCGGACACGTCGCCGTCCGCATCCCGTACGCGACCAAGCACGGCAACCTCTCCGTCCGCAGCTGGCTGCGCGCACCGCACGCGGAGGCCGGCGAACTGCACATCGGGCAGGACGCGCTGGACGTCCGGGGCCAGGTTTACGGGACCGCGCTCGCCCCGGACGCGTACGCCGAGCTGACCCTGCGCAAGGGGACGGCGGTGCTGCGGGCCGAGGTCCACCGGGACCGGACGGCGTTCGGCTTCACCGTGGACTGCACCGCGCTGTCCGAGGGGGTCTGGGACCTGTGGCTGCGCCCGGCGGGGGAGGGCGGCCCGCGGGTGCGGATCGCACGGCTGCTCGACGACATCGCCGACAAGAAGCCCGTCTACACGTACCCGAGGATCACCTTGGAGACACCGGCGGGCCCGGCGACGGCGACCCCGTACTACACCGGTGACAACGACCTCTCGGTGAAGGTCACCACTCCCTAGGGACAGCGCCCGATGGGCTTGCGGACAGCTTTTGTCCGCAAGCCCTGGGAGACTCCGGTCATGATGGAGACCTCGGCGCGGCTCCTGCGCCTCCTGTCACTGCTCCAGGCGCACCGCGAGTGGTCAGGACCCGCCCTGGCCGACCGCCTCGGCGTCACTCCGCGCACGATCCGCCGCGACGTGGACCGGCTGCGCGAGCTCGGCTACCCGGTGAACGCCAGCCCCGGCACGGGCGGCGGCTACCAGCTGGGCGCGGGCGCCGAACTGCCCCCGCTACTCCTGGACGACGACGAGGCGGTCGCCGTCGCCGTCGGGCTGCGCACCGCCGCGGGACAGGGCATCGAGGGCATCGGCGAGTCCTCCGTACGGGCCCTCGCCAAGCTCGAACAGGTGCTGCCGCACCGGCTGCGCCGCCGGGTCAGCGCCCTGAACGCCTTCACCGTGCCCCTGCTGCGCGGCCCCCGGCCCTCCGCCGTCGACCCGGCCGTCCTCACCGAACTGGCCGCCGCCTGCCGCGACTCCGAGCGGCTGCGCCTCGACTACCGCGGCCACGACGGTGCGGCGCCCCGCCGCACCGTGGAACCGCACCGGCTGGTGTGCACCGAGCACCGCTGGTACCTGGTCGCCTGGGACGTCGACCGCGACGACTGGCGGACCTTCCGGGTGGACCGGATCACGCCCCGGCCGCCGCACGGGTCGCGCTTCACGCCGCGCGAGTCACCTGCCGGGGACCTCGCCGCGTACGTTGCCGAAGGGGTCTCCACACGCGCGTACACCACGCACGCCGTGGTCCGCCTCCACGTGCCCCTGGCGGAGGCCGCCGGGCACGTCCCGCCGTCCTCCGGGACGCTGGAGGCCGAGGGCCCGGACAGCTGCCTCCTGCGCACCGGCGCCGCGAGCCTGGACGTGATGGTGATCCACGTGATGCTGCTGGGCCTGCCCTTCGAGGTGCTGGAGCCCGTCGAGCTGATCGACGCGATCAGTACTGCTCGGGACCGGTTGACGGACGCTCTTGACCGAAGCGGATCTGCGGGCTCTCCTCCTGCCCCGAACGGGTCTGGGGCGGTGTGATCGCCGCGAACCGCGGGTGGTGCAGGTCGAAGGCGGGCGACTCGGAGCGGATGCGCGGCAGCGTGGTGAAGTTGTGCCGCGGCGGCGGGCACGAGGTCGCCCACTCCAGCGAGCGGCCGAAGCCCCAGGGGTCGTCGGCGTCGACCTTCGTCCCGTACCTGGACGTCTTCCAGACGTTGTAGAGGAACGGCAGCGTCGACATGCCCAGCAGGAACGCGCCGATCGTCGACAGGGTGTTGAGCGCCGTGAACCCGTCCGCCGCGAGGTAGTCCGCGTAGCGGCGCGGCATGCCCTCCGCGCCCAGCCAGTGCTGCACCAGGAACGTGGTGTGGAAGCCGACGAACAGCGTCCAGAAGTGCAGCTTGCCGAGCCGCTCGTCGAGCATCTTGCCGGTGAACTTCGGCCACCAGAAGTAGAAGCCGCCGAAGGTCGCGAAGACGACGGTGCCGAATACCACGTAGTGGAAGTGCGCCACCACGAAGTAGGTGTCCGTGACGTGGAAGTCCAGCGGCGGCGAGGCCAGGATCACACCGGTCAGACCGCCGAACAGGAACGACACCAGGAAGCCCGTCGCCCAGAGCATCGGGGTCTCGAAGGACAGCGAGCCCTTCAGCATCGTCCCGGTCCAGTTGAAGAACTTCACGCCCGTCGGCACCGCGATCAGGAACGACACGAACGAGAAGAACGGCAGCAGCACCGCGCCCGTCGCGAACATGTGGTGCGCCCAGACGACCACGGACAGGCCCGTGATGCTCATGGTGGCGCCGACCAGCGTCAGGTACCCGAAGATCGGCTTCCTGCTGAAGACCGGGATGATCTCCGTGATGATCCCGAAGAACGGCAGCGCGATGATGTAGACCTCGGGATGCCCGAAGAACCAGAAGAGGTGCTGCCACAGCAGCGCCCCGCCGTTGGCCGAGGCGAAGACCTGCGAGCCGAAGCGCCGGTCCGCCTCGAGCACCAGGAGCGCCGCGGCGAGCACCGGGAACGCCATCAGGATCAGGATCGACGTGAACAGCGTGTTCCACGTGAAGATCGGCATCCGGAACATCGTCATGCCGGGGGCGCGCATCCCGATGATGGTCGTCAGGAAGTTCACCGCGCCGAGGATCGTGCCGAAGCCGGCCAGCGCCAGGCCCATGATCCACAGGTCGGCGCCGATGCCCGGCGAGCGTTCCATGCTGTTCAGCGGCGCGTACGCGAACCACCCGAAGTTCGCCGGGCCCTCGGGCACCAGCAGGGACCCCAGCACGATCAGCCCGCCGAACAGGAACAGCCAGTAGGACAGCATGTTCAGCCGCGGGAAGGCGACGTCCGGGGCGCCGATCTGCAGCGGCATGATCTCGTTGGCGAAACCGGCGAAGGTGGGCGTCGCGAAGAGCAGCAGCATGATCGTGCCGTGCATCGTGAACAGCTGGTTGAACTGGTTGTTGTCCATGATCTGCGTGCCCGGCCGCGCCAGCTCGGCCCGCATCAGCAGCGCCATCACGCCGCCGACCAGGAAGAACGCGAACGACGTGATCAGGTACAGGTGGCCGATCTTCTTGTGGTCGGTCGTGGTCAGCCAGTCCACGACCAGCCGTCCCGGCCGCTTCACCGGTGCCGGCGCTACCGCCGCGTGCGCGGTGTCGGTCCCCATCCCTGCCCCCTCGCTCGTCGCGCCCCGGGACTGCTGAAGATGACGCCATGATGCTCGCGGGGCACCGTGCCGCGACAGGGGGCGTACGCGGGTTCTGTGCTTGAAACGTGTATTTCCTGTGGCCGGTCAACTTCCCTGCGGCGGCGCGGAATCGGAATGGAAAGGCGCGGCCGCGGGGCCCGCGCCGCCGTTTTGCCGACGGGTATTCCGGGCCGTGCGGGAGATAGCGCCGGGTGCTCCCGAATTACGTTCGAGGGGGTCCGTGGCGCCTGCCGAACCGCCCATTCGTGTGACGGAGTTCGGGCGGAACGGGTGTCGTTGTCCTGTGACAGAAGCGTGACCGCAGGGGCACCGGTGACTGATGGTGGCGGGGCCGGGGTTCCCCGGCCGGGGCGCGGCGCCTAACGTGGCGGCATGGCACCGATTCCCACTCCCTCCGCAGAGCCCTCCGACACTCCGGACGCGTACGTCGGGCTGGCGGCGGGCGACGCCGAGCGGCAGGCCCGCGAGCGTGGCTGGTCCACCGTACGGACGCTGCCGCCGGGCGCGATCATCACGATGGAGTACCTGGCGGGACGGCTGAACTTCGAGGTCACGGAGGGCCGGGTGACGCGCAGCTGGAAGGGGTGACGCTGCCGCTTGCTCGGCGAGGATTCCCTGCGGGTCGCCCTCTTTAGGGGCGCGGGGAACTGCGCGACAAGCCCCCACCGGCCCGCAG
>NZ_VDFC01000046.1:739576-805621 GCF_008369065.1 Streptomyces apricus
GGCACCGGCGGTGCCGTGGAACCGGGTGGGACAGTGGCCTGCGGTCCGGGCTGCGGCTCACGCCCGGCCGGGTCGTCTTCGGGCCGTTCCTGCATCGTGTGCTCCTTCGACGGCGGGGTCCGGGAACGGATGGGGGGATCGGTGAACCGCGACACGTGAACGGAGCAACAGGACGGTCCCGGAAGGCAGTTGGGTAGAAGACTTTCCCCCATCGCCCCTTGAACAGTCGTCGGCCGCACCGGTGAGGCGACCGGTGACGCGAACGCCCTAGGGCTGCCGGGGTCCGCCGGCGCCGGGCGCCGGGGTGACGGCGTAGCACCAGAACGGCCGGACCAGCAGCGACCCCGCGAGCACGACGGCGACGCACAGGAGCGCACTGCCGGTCCAGGCGAGGCCGAGACCGGTCGCGGAGGCCATCGACCCGGCGCGCAGATCGCCGAGGCGCGGGCCGCCCGCGACGACGACGGTGAAGACGCCCTGCAGACGGCCGCGCAGGGCGTCGGGCGCGTAGGTCTGCAGGATGGTCTCGCGGTAGACCGCGCTGACCAGGTCCGCGGCACCGGCCGCGGCCAGCAGCAGCGCGGCGGCCGGGAGACCGTGGACGGTGCCCGCGAGCGCGACGGCCGCCGCCCACGCGACGACCGCCAGGGCCAGCGCCCGGCCCTGGCGGCGTACGCGGCCGATCCATCCGCTGAACAGTCCCGCGGCGACGGAGCCGATGGCGACGGACGAGTACAACAGGCCCGTTCCGCCGCCGAAGCGCACCTGCGCGGCCTCCGGGAACAGTGCGGTGGGCAGGGCCAGGGCCATCGCCGCGATGTCGACCGCGAAGGACATCCAGAGCACGGGAGCCCGCGCGATGAAGCGCAGCCCGTCCAGGACCGGGCGCAGCCCGCCGGCCCGGGCCACCGTGCCGGCCGGCCGGATCGGCGGCAGGCGGAAGGCCGAGTACAGCAGGAGGGAGAAGAGCAGGGCGTCCGCGCCGTAGGCCCAGCAGTAGCCGTTCGGCAGGGCGATCAGGGCGCCCGCCACGAGGGGACCGGCGACCTGTCCGACGTTGCTCGCGGTGAAGTACAGCGTGTTCGCGGCGGGCACCAGGTGGGTGGGGACGACGCGGGGGACGATCGCCCCGCGGGCGGCGGACGACATGGCGAACGCACCGGCCTGGACCGCCACCAGGGCCAGGACGAGCGGGACCGAGCGCAGGTCGGCGACCGCCTGGAACAGCAGTGCCAGCGTGGTCGCCCAGGTGACGCACGCCGACGCCAGGTACAGCACGCGGCGGTCGCACCGGTCGGCGACGGCCCCTCCGTACAGACCGAGGACCACGAGCGGTACGAGCCCGGCCAGGCCCGTCAGCCCGACCGCCAGGGACGAGTGCGACAGCGCGTACKCCTGCACCGGGATGGTGACCGCCGTGACCATGGTGCCCACGTACGCCGCGCCCTGCCCGATCAGCAGGCGCCGGAAGACGGGGTGGGCCAGGGGGCGGGTGTCGAGTGCGATGCCGCGCAGGCCGGAGGCCGTCCCGGGCTCCGGCGGGGGAGGGGAGGCGGACGGGCGGTCGGACGGTCTCGGGGTGTGCGGCGTCGTGGACATGGCCCTCACGCTGGCAGGACCGCCGGGTGTGCCGCTTCCGTTATTCTGCCGTCGTATGTCGCAGAACAGCCAGGCGCGGAACGACCAGGCGCGGAACGGCCGGGCGGAGGCCGGCCAGGTGGCGGACGACCTGCCGGAGGACGAGCGGGCGCAGGACGACCGGGCGCAGGACGAGGCCGCACGGCCCAGGGACAGCAGCCACGCCCATCTCGCCGGTGAGGTCATCGGCCGCCACCGGCACGCCTACCACCAGCTCCTCTATGTCAGCGCCGGTGTGCTGGCGGTGCAGACGGGCGAGGCGTCCTGGGTGGCGTCCAGCGCCCGCGCCATGTGGATTCCGGCGGGCACCTGGCACGAGCACCGGGTGCACGGACACAGCTCGGTGCACACTCTCGGGTTCGCCGTCCACGACGCCCCGCTCAGGTCCCGGACGCCGGTCGTCATGGCCGTGGACGCCCTGGTGCGGGAGCTGATCATCGCGTGCAGCGAACCGTCCCTGCCCGAACCGGAGGCACGTCGTCTGCGTGCCGTCCTGCGGGACCGGCTGCGCCGCGCGCTCGCCGCGCCGCTGATGCTGCCCACGGCCACCGACCCCTTGGTGCGGCAGGCCTGTGCACTGGTGACCGAGGACCTGCGACAGCCCCGCAGCGCGGCCTGGCTGGTCCGGCGCATCGGCGTCAGCGAGCGCACCCTGACCCGTCTGTTCAGGGCCGAGTTCGGCATGACCTACCCGCAGTGGCGCACCCATGTCCGGGTCTTCCACGCCATGCTGCTGCTGGCGGAAGGGGCGAACGTCAGCGAGGCGGGGCGGCGCTGCGGCTGGGCCACGACCAGTGCCTTCATCGACACCTTCAGCCGCACGATGGGACAGACGCCGGGGACCTATCGTGTCGGCCCCCGCCCGCCGGCCGTCACCCGCTCGGACGCGGGGTGAGCGGCGCCAGCCCTGACACGTGTCGTGTGCGTCATGGCCGGAACTGTCCGCCGGCCCGGGCGGCCGTGGCGCGATCCGGGACGGGCCGCCGTCGCCCTGGCGGCGAAAGAGACGCCGGATTCCGGCAGAACGGCCGAAAAGCATCGGATTTCCGGGCTGCCCGTAGCGGATCGCGGGATCGGGAGGCAGGCTCGTCACACGGTGGTCAGGTGTTCAACTTCGGCCAGGACTGGACTGTTTGAGCCATCAGAAGATCATTAACCTGTTCCTCGACGGCACGCGTCTATCAAGAGGAGTTCCGTGTCCACTGCCCAGCAGGTGCCCGACATCCTCTCGCCCGAATTCGCCGCGGATCCCTACCCCGCATACGCGGCGATGCGAGAGAAAAACCCCCTGATCTGGCACGAGGCGACCCAGAGCTACATCATCTCCCGCTACGACGACGTCGAACGCGTCTTCAAGGACAAGAAGTCGGAGTTCACGACCGACAACTACGACTGGCAGCTGGAGCCGGTCCACGGCAAGACGATCCTCCAGCTCAGCGGCCGGGAGCACGCGGTGCGCCGCGCCCTCGTCGCCCCCGCCTTCCGCGGCAGCGACCTGCAGGAGAAGTTCCTGCCGGTCATCGAGCGCAACTCCCGCGCGCTCATCGACGCCTTCCGGCACACCGGCTCCGCCGACATCGTCAGCGACTACGCCACCCGGTTCCCGGTCAACGTCATCGCGGACATGCTGGGCCTGGACAAGGCCGACCACGCCCGCTTCCACGGCTGGTACACGGCCGTCATCGCCTTCCTGGGCAACCTCTCCGGCGACCCCGAGGTGACCGCCGCGGGCGAGCGCACCCGCGTCGAGTTCGCCGAGTACATGATCCCGATCATCCGCGACCGGCGCGACCACCTGGGCGACGACCTGCTGTCCACGCTCTGCGCCGCCGAGGTCGACGGCGTCCGGATGAGCGACGAGGACATCAAGGCGTTCTGCAGCCTGCTGCTCGCCGCGGGCGGGGAGACCACGGACAAGGCGATCGCCAGCATCCTCGCCAACCTGCTCCTGCACCCCGAGCAGCTGGCCGCCGTCCGCGAGGACCGCGGACTGATCGCCGCGGCCTTCGCCGAGACGCTGCGCTTCKCCCCGCCGGTCCACATGATCATGCGGCAGTCGGCCGTCGACGTCGAGGTCTCCGGCGGCACCATCCCGAAGGGCGCCACCGTGACGTGCCTCATCGGGGCCGCCAACCGGGACGAGCGCCGCTACGCCGACCCCGACCGCTTCGACATATTCCGGACCGACCTCAGCACGACGTCCGCGTTCTCGGCCGCCGCCGACCACCTGGCCTTCGCACTGGGGCGGCACTTCTGCGTCGGCGCGCTGCTCGCCAAGGCGGAGGTCGAGATCGGGCTGAACCAGCTGCTCGACGCCATGCCCGACCTGCGTCTGGCCGACGGCTTCGACCCCGTCGAACAGGGCGTGTTCACCCGCGGCCCGCAGTCGCTGCCGGTGCGCTTCACCCCGGCCGCCGGCTGAGCGCGGGACGTGGGAAGGGGGTCGCCGGCKCCGCCGGCAACCCCCTGGGACGCACCCGTCGGCGGTGCCTCAGTGCACCGCCGGGGTGAACTGCACCGGCAGGGACGCGAGTCCGCGCATCCAGATGGACGGACGCCAGGTCAGTTCGTCCGGCTCGACACCCAGCACCAGGTCGGGCAGCCGCTCCATGAGCGTCTCCACCGCCGTGCGCGCCATCACGTCGGCGAGCAGCGGAGCCGGATACGGGCAGCGGTGCTCGCCGTTGCTGAACGACAGGTGCGCGGAGTTCTCGGCGCCGACGTGCGACTCGGGCCAGATCTGCGGGTCGGTGTTGGCCGCCGCGAGACCGAGGACGAGGCAGTCGCCCTCGCGGATGAGCCGTCCGCCGAGCTGGGTGTCGCGCACGGCCCAGCGGCCGATGAAATTCTGCGTCGGCGTGTCCAGCCACAGCACCTCGTTGAGCGCGTCGCCGACGCTGACCCGGCCGCCGGAGACGTTGACTGCGAAGCGCTCGTCGGTCAGCAGCAGCCGCAGCGTGTTGCAGATCCAGTTGGCGGTCGGCTGCTGGGCCGCCGCGATGACGGAGATCAGGTCCTGCACGATCTCCTCGTCGCTGAGCCCCGCCGGGTCCTGCAACATCCGGGAGGTGACGTCGGGCCCGGGACGGTCCCGCTTCTCCTTCACCAGCTGCATGATGCGCTCCCCGACGCGCATGTACGCCGCCACCGGGTCGTCGCCCTCACCGGCGTCGAGCGAGATCCGCAGGTCGTCGACGAGCTGCTCGGTGTCGGCGCTGCCCTGCGGCATCCCGCACATCCACAGCACCGAACGGGCCGGCAGCGCGTGCGCGTACGAGCTCATCAGCTCGGTCTGGCCGCTGCCGGCGAACGAGTCGATCAGCTGATCGGCGATCGACTGGCACTCACGGGCCAGCTCGAACTGGTCGACCCCCTCCAGCGCCTGCGTGATGACGCCGGCCCGGCGCTGGTGCTCCGCGCCCTCGGTGAACAGCACGGACGGCTGGTAGCCGACGAAGGGCAGCAGCGGCCAGTCCTCGGGGATGTTCGGCCACTGGTTCCAGCGCCGGGAGTCCCGCGCGAACAGCTCGTCGTGGCTGGTCACGTAGCTGACCTCGGGGTAGCCGAGGACGAGCCAGGCGGGGATGTCGCCGTCGAGCAGGACCGGGGCCACCGCCCCGTGCTCCCGGCGCAGGGTGCGGTACAGCTGCGACGGCGTCTGCTGGTACTCAAGTCCGCCCAGCTGTACGGCGGAGGCGTGCGCGGGGCAGCCCGGTGGCGGGGTGCTCGCGGACGGGGAGCCGGTGGACTCGCTCACGATGTCCCCTCCTGGGCCAGTGCCATTGCGTAGAGGTGGTCCACGAGCGTGATCAGGACCTCTTTGCCCGAGGACCGCACCCGGGCGTCGCAGTCGACCATGGGCACGTGCTCACCGAGGGCGAGTGCCTGTCGTATCTCGTCGAGCGAGTACGGGCGTTCGTCGTCGTCGAAGCGGTTGACCGCCACCACGAACGGCGTCTTGTGGTGTTCGAGCCGGTCGATCGCGTACCAGGAGTCCTCCATGCGACGGGTGTCGACGAGGACGATCGCGCCCAGGGTCCCGGAGAACAGCCGGTCCCACAGGAACCAGAAGCGCTCCTGGCCCGGTGCGCCGAACAGGTAGAGCACCATCCGCTGGTTGAGGCTGATGCGCCCGAAGTCGAACGCGACGGTCGTCGTGGTCTTCCGCTCGACCCCCGCCGTCTCGTCGACGCCCTGCCCGGCCTGCGTCATCACCTCTTCGGTGTTGAGCGGCCGGATCTCGCTGACCGAGCGGACCAGGGTGGTCTTGCCGACGCCGAAGCCGCCCACGACGACTATTTTCAGGCCGGTCTCGGCGGCGTCGGCCAGCGGGGTGCGCTGGGCGGGCAGCTCAGAGGTTGCGGAGCCCATGGAGGACCTCCTGGAGCAGGGCGGTTTCGGGGAGGGACGCGACGGACTCGGCCGCGCGGGGGTGACGGGCGCTCACCTTGCCCATGGCATGGAGGTCGCCGAGGAGGATCCGTACGACGGTGATGGGCAGCTTGAGCTCGGCCGAGATCTCCACCAGCGCCGTGGGGTGCCGGCACATCTCCAGGATCCGGGTGTGCTCGGACTGCATCCCCGCGCTGGGCTCGCACTCACTGACGATCAGCGTCACCAGGTCGAACGCGTCGTCGGCCTCGCTGCGTCCACCCGTGACCGTGTAGAGCCGGTCGGGATCGCCGATGTCCACGGGTTTGCGGCTCACGCCGAGGCACCCCTGGCCGCGGGCGTGCGGGGCTCGGCCCGCAGGTGCTCACCGATCTGCTCCACCAGCTCGGTCATCTGGTGACCGACGACCCCCGGGTCGGCGGCCTCTTCGGCGACGACCGCGAGGTGCGCGCCCTGACCGGCCTCCACGATGAACAGGAGGCCGCCGTGGAACTCGGTCATGGAGTGCCGGACGCCGCCGGTTCCGTCGCCGAACTCCACGGACGCGCCCTGCGCGAGGGCCTGGATGCCCGAGCAGATCGCCGCCAGCTGGTCGGCCTGGTCGAGCGTCAGGTGCTCCGTCCAGCACAGCTTCAGCCCGTCCCGTGACAGGACGAGTGCGTGGCGGGTGCCCGGCGTGCGCTCCAAGAGGTTCATCAAGAGCCAGGTGAGGCTGTTGTCAGTGGTCTCCATGACGGGCGGGACGGGTCACGACCGGTCGGCGGTCACCCGGCCCGTTCCTCCAATCCAACGGGGTGCGGCGAAACAGTGCGGGGGTGGGCGCGTGGCGCCCTGAGCTGTGCGGAGGGCCGGTTCCTAGTGGCCCGCCCCGGACCCGGTCCCGTGTCCGGGACCGTCGTCGGGAGCGGCGGGGCCGGGGGTCCCGCCGGCCTGGCGGCCCCGGTGGAAGGCGCCGAAKCGGCTTCCGGCGTCGCGGGCCGGACCGGCTCCGTCGGCGGGCGGCGTACGGGGCGGCTCTGAGGCCTTCCGGTCGGCGCGTCCCTGCTCGGCCTCGGCCATGGTGCGGCCGGGGGCACGGACCGGCAGTCCGCCCGGGGTGGCCGGACCGCGCCTGCGGGGGACGTCCGCGACGGGCGCCTCCTGCGGGGGCTCGACCGCCTCGGGCCGTACCGGGAGCGCCTCCTCGACCGCGGGGGCCGGCGCTGCCGCCGGTACCTGCGCGGCGCGCTGCGGCCGCTCGGCGGCGATCGGCTCGCGCTGCTGCGCCACGACCTGCGGGGGCAGCAGGACGACGACGCCGGTGCCGCCGCGCGAGGAGGGACGGTAGTTGACGCTGATGCCGTGCTTGGCGGCGAGCCGCCCCACCACGCTCAGCCCGAGCCGGGTGCCCTGCAGCGAGGCGAGGTCGGTGAGCCTGCCCGACACGGCCTCCTCCGCCCGGCGCATGGACGCGTCGGACATCTTCAGGCCGCTGTCCTCGATGGTGACGACGAGCCCGGCGCTGCGCTCCTCCACGTAGACGTGGACCTCGTCGATCGGCGGCGAGAAGTTGGCCGCGTTGTCCATGAGCTCGGCCAGCAGGTGCATGACGCCCTCGGCCGCGAAGCCCGCGATGGAGGCCTTGCTGGAGTTGTGCAGCCGTACGCGCCGGTAGGCGGCGATCCGGCCGACGGAGCCGCGCAGGATGCTCTCCATGACGATCGGCTTGTTCCAGACGCGGCTGGAGCGGCCGCCCATCAGCAGGGCGAGCCGGTCGGTCATGAGGCCCAGCTGGGAGGTGCTGTGGTCCAGGCGCAGCAGATCGCCGAAGATCTCGCCGGAGTGCCGGTCCTGCATGTCGCGGAGGTCGGCGAGCATGCTGACCGTCTTGGCCTGGACCCGGCTGAGCGCCTTCGCGGAGGCGGCCTGGGCGGCCGCGGAACGGCGCTCGGCGTAGGCGAGTTCACGGACGAACGATTCAGCGGGGGCGCGCAGCAGCGGCACGGTCGGCCAGTCGAGCTTGGCGAGGACCGTGTCGGCGGAGCTGCCCTCGCGGAGCAGGGCCACCGCGGCCGGCAGGGTGTCGTCGGTCAGGCGCCGCAGTTCCGCCGTGCCCCGGTCCACCTCGCGCCGCATCAGGTCGAGGTCGGCCTGCGCGTCGGCGGTCCGCCGCACCGCCGCGGCGACCTCGGTGGTGAAGACGTGCAGCATCCGGCGCAGGTACGGGTCGGAGGGGGTCGGCAGCCCGGCGAGCACCTGCTCGGCCTCGGCGCCCTTGTTGAGCTGCTTGGCTATCGACGGCAGGGTCACGTTGACCAGCTGGTCCGTCTCGGCGCCGTGCTGGGCCCAGTTGCTCTTGGTCATCTCCAGCTCGCCGCCGGCCGACCGGGCCTGGCGCTCGATCCGGCGCAGCCGGGCGGAGGTGTAGCCGACGACGGCCGCGACGCAGAGCCAGGCGGCGACCGCGGTGCCCGCCACCCACGGGCGGGCTCCTTCGGGGGCGAGACCGACGGCCGCTCCGGCCCCCGCGGCCGTGACGACCAGGAGGGCGGGGAACACGACCGGGGAGGAACCCGTCTTCCGCGCGGATCGGCGCTGGCGGGGGCGAGCAGGCACTGACATTCCGCGGTCCCTCGGTCCGTGTGAGCAGGGGTACGTCCACGACTGAAACATCGCCGAGAACCTGGAAGGCGGAAGACCGTCTTCCCGATCAAGCACGCCGCTCATGCTAGTCACCGCACCAGGCACACGGGTCCCACCGAAGGGCACATCCCCCGACCGACTTCACTTCGTCGGGAAATGACTTCCACGTCGTCGGTGTGTGGTAGATGAACTGAGTTGAAGCCGACGGAATCACGGCACGGAGGGGTCGGCGCTTTCATGTGCTTTGCCGTCCTCGCCTGTGTTCGGGCGTTCGACACCTCGGACGCGCAGGGTGCATTTTCAGCCAAGTAACGCCAAGTGCGGCTGAGATTTCGGCAGTTGATCCTGCGCATCCGAAAGTATTTTCGCAGAAACGGTGATGACTTCGTTCGCCCGGTGTGAGGACGCCGCGTCGGCTCAGCGGAACCGCCACAGGTGGTCGTCGGTGCCGTTGTCCTCGAACTGCACGACATGGGCGCTGTTCTGGGTGGACATGCCGTCCACGCCCAGGACCTTCCCGCTGTGCCTGTTGCGGATCAGGAACCAGCCGTCCCCCCGGTCCACGAACTGCCACAGGTGGTCGTCGGTGCCGTTGTCCTCGAACTGGACCACGTGCGCGCTGTTCTGGGTGGACATCCCGTCGACCCCCAGGACCTTCCCGCTGTGGCCGTTGCGGATCAGGGACCACCCCTCGCCCCGGTCCAGCACCTGCCAGGCGTGGTCCCCCGTGCCCGAGTCGTCGAACTGCACGACATGGGCGCTGTTGTCCGTCGACATGCCGTCCACGGCGAGCACCTTGCCGCTGTGCTTGTTGCGGATCCGCCGGTACGGCGGCTCGGGCTCCCAGGGCGTGCCGTCGGGGGAGGCCGTCGGGAACGAGGCGATGCGCAGCCGCGCCGCGCCCATGGGGACGAGGGTGACCCGCTCCACCGCACCCGTGGACCGGGCCGGGCTCTGCTGCAGCGGCGCGACGACGTGCTCGTCGTCGGCGATCCACTCCGGCAGGCGCCGCGCCTCCGCCGTGATCGAGACCGGCGTCCCCGTATGAGTGAACGGGTTGGCGGCGACCGGCCCCGCGGTCCGGTGCACCTCCAGGGCCCCGCCGGGCACGAGCCCGTAGTTCCAGGCGCTCGTGGCGTGCACCTCGTACTCGGGGAAGACCGCGTCACCGGCGTAGCGGACGTACCGCTCGCCGATGCGCAGCGCGTAGCTCAGCGGGCCGTGACTGACCTCGACCGAGTTCCTGTTCCCGGACCAGGTGCGGACGGCCGTGCGCTGGGGCAGGCGCAGCGACACGCGGTCGCCGTCGGCCCACACCCGTTCCACGCGGACGAAAGCCGGTCCGGCCTGCGCGGCCACGCTCTTCCCGTTGACCTGGAGCCGGGGCGCCGCGCACCAGCCGGGTATCCGCAGCAGCAACGGGAAGCGGACGGCGCGCGGTGTGGAGACGGTGAGTTCGACCGTCTCGCCGAACGGGTAGTCGGTGTCCTCGGTGACGGTGACCGTCGTGCCCCCGGCCACCTCGGTGGTGACCCGGCAGGCCGCGTACATCGCCGCGGCGAGCCCGCCGTCCGGTGTGCCGAGCCACAGTTCCTCGGCGAAGTAGGGCCATCCCATGCCGTAGTTGTGCGGGCAGCAGCGGTACTGGTCGATGCCGGGCTGGAAGGACTGCATGGCGAAGCCGTTCTGGAACTGTCCCTGTGTCTTGCGGGAGTTGTCCAGGTCCACGCTGTTGGCGCTGGTCACGTAGTGCACGGCCCGGCCCTCGGGGTCGAGGGAGGCCGGCAGCAGGTTGAAGGCCAGCTCCTCGCACCGGTCGGCCCACAGCGGGTCCCCGGTGATCCGGGTGAGCAGCTCGTGGCTGGCCATGAACTCGACGATGCCGCAGGTCTCGAACCCCTGCCGCGGGTCGTCGAAACCGGGCCGGATGTTCTCGTCGCCCGCGAAGCCGCCCCCGGCGAACTGGCCGTGCCGGTCCAGGAGTTCGGTGTACGTGCGGTAGCTGGCGCGGGTGTGCTCCGCCGAGCCGGAGCGCTGGGCGTACTGGGCCGGCTCGCGGAAGCCCTGCGCGATGTTGACGTTGTGCCGGTTCGGCAGCGCGCCGGTCCAGTCGGCTCCCCAGGCGTGCATCTTGTCGACCAGTTCGAGGAGGAAGGGCTCCGGCGAGCGCCGGTACAGCCACAGGGCCACGTCCATGCAGTCGCCCCACCGCTGCGACACCCAGCTGGTGTCGAAGGCGCCCTTGCCCTGGGTGTTCATGTAGCGCAGGAAGCGGGTGAGGAAGGGCACGACCCGTGTGTCGCCGGTGAACTCCTCGAAGCTGCGCAGCGCCTGCAGGAGCGGGAGGAAGGGCCAGAAGTCCGGGCCGCCGTTGAGCGCGGTGCGCAGGGCGCGCGGTCCGAAGAAGCCGTCGTCCTGCTGGGTGGCGAGGACCGCGTCGATCCAGCGCCGCGCCCGGTCCAGTGCGCCGGCGTCGCGGGTGGCGACGGCCAGCGGCACGTAACCGCGCAGCCAGTACGGCAGTTCCTCCCAGGCGTTGTTCTCCGGACGGACCCATCCGCTGGTGGCGAAGTCCAGGAAGTGGGACTTCTCGGTGAGGCGGCCGCACAGCCCGTCCAGCTGCAGCCGCAGCTGACCGGCCAGCCAGCCGCGCGGGACGATGCTGCCCGGCCTCAGCCGGCGGAAGGCGTCGTCGGTCACCTGGAGGGCGGCGGCCCGCGGCGCGGCGGCGGCCGGTCCTGCGTCGACCAGGGAGGTACCGGCACCCGCGGCCAGCACGAGACCGCTGGTGCGCAGCAGATTGCGTCTGTCGATCGGCATGTCACTGCTTCCTGTCGTGGGGGAGGAAGTGGCCACCGGCGACTGCCGTAAGAGGATCCGACGTCGGCCGTGGCGCGGCGGAACAGAGGCGGCGGAACAGAAGCTGTACAACGTTGGAAAGGCGGCTTGCGGCATCACAGCACGGCGTACGGCGCCTGTCCAGGGGATCGGCCGGACGAGATGGCGAGGACATGCCCGTTGTCCCCGCGGTGCCGGGCCCGGCACCATGTGTCCGCAGTGCCGAATCCTCCGCCACCGGCCACCGACATCCCGGGAGAGCCCATGGGTACCCAGTTCGAGGCCACGGTCGACATCGACCGCCCGATCGACGAGGTCTTCGCCTTCCTCGCGGACGGCACGAACGACCCGAAGTTCAGTCCGCGGGTGCAGCGCATCGACAAGGAGCCGCAGGGACCGACGGCCGTCGGCACGGTCTTCCGCAGCACCGTCAAGGACGCGGGCATGACGACGCGGCGGGAGTTCGAGATCACCGAACTCGTCACCCCCAGCCGGATCCGCTGGGCCGAGCGCTCCCGGAACCTGGTCACCGCGGCCGAGGGCGGGTACGACCTCGAACCGGCCCCGGGCGGCGGAACCCGCGTCCGCATCCACAACCGGCTGGAGGGCCACGGCCTCGGCAAACTGCTGCTGCCCCTGGCGGGCGGCGCGGCGCGCAAGGACGCCCCCGCCTTCGGGCAGCGGATCAAGAAGGCCGTGGAGGCGTCATGATGGAGGCCTGAAAGAGAGGTGCGCCCATGGCGTCCGGTACGGAGGTGCGCGTCCTCGCGGTGCGCAACGCGGCGCGCAGCGGGGCCGGCAGACTGCCGTCCTGGTTCGCCGACGAGGGGATCACGCTGGTCGAGGTCGACGGGGCCCGGGCGCCCGACCGCCCCGACGGATGGGCGGCGGTCCTCCTGCTCGGCGGCGGGTTCCTGCCGGACGACGACGCCCGCGCCCCCTGGCTGCCGGCCCAACGGGCTCTCGCCCGGCGGGCGGTGGCGGACGGCGTACCGCTGCTGGGCATCTGCCTGGGTGCCCAGGTGCTCGCCCTGGCGGCGGGCGGGACGGTCCGGGGCGCCCACGGCGAACCCGAGCGCGGCAGCTGCACGGTCGCGCTGCGGGCCGAGGCAGCCACCGATCCCCTGTTCCGGTGGCTGCCCCGCCGCTTCCCCGTCATCCAGAACCACCGGGACCAGATCACCCGACTGCCGCCCGGCGCCGTCCACCTGGCCGCGAACGAGGCGTGTCCCGTCCAGGCGTTCCGGCTGGGCCGGTGCGCCTGGGGCGTCCAGTTCCACCCCGAGGCGGACGCCGACCGGCTGCTCCGCTGGGACGAGGCCGCCCTCGCCGGCGAGGGCCTCGACCTGGCCGGGCTGCGGGAGCGCGCCCTGGCCGCCGAGCCCGCGTCGGCCGCAGCGGCTCGCGCGCTCGTCGCCGCCTTCGCCGCGGTGGCCCGGGAACACGCCGGCTCCCGTACGGGTGTCGCGGCCGGGCCCGAAAACGCGTGGAACGGCGCGCGGCCGCCTGGTTAAGGTCGCCCGATGAGCACTCGTACCTTCCGCATCACCGTTCGCGGCGTCTTCCACGGGCTCGACGACGACCAGCGGGCCGCGCTGCTCGCCGACGCCCCCGCGCACGACGTGCTGCGTGCGGCCTTCACGCCCGAGGGGCACCTCAGTTACGACATCGCCGCACGGTCCGCCTTCACCTTCCGCTTCGTGGAAACGGGCGAAGAGGAGGAGGACATCCTGGAGGCGACCGGGCGCGCCGAGGAGGCGGCGAGGCTCTGGCTGACCGAACGCGGATACGGCTACCGGAACCTCAGGTCCACCGCGGAGGACCTCTCGCAGGCCCCGCTGGGCAAACGGCAGCGGCGCGAGGCGGCCCGCAGGCACGCCTGAGAGGAGCGGCGGCCGGCCCGGGTGCGTCCGGGCCGGTTCAGCAGGGCTGTCTGCCGAGCGTGCGCGCGAGTTCCGTCGTGGCGTGCGTGATCTCGGTGTCGTCCTCCGACATCAGCACGTCGAGCGCTTCCTGATGGGAGTGGACCGCGTCCCGGGCCGCGCGCTCCCACGCGGCCGGGTTCTCCCGGTGGTTGAGCAGCTTCGGATAGGCGCCCGCGATGCTCTCCCACTGCCGGGCGTCGGCGATGTTCTTCAGCAGCAGCAGGATCTGCGGCCGGCAGGTCACCTGCGGCGCCTGCGCGAGCTCCCAGAGGAAGGGGACCGTGGCGGCGGTCGCCTGCTCCACGACGAAGCCGTACTGGCAGATGCGCTCCCGCAGGTCCTTGAGCGCGGCCGCCGCCGTCCCCGCGTCACCCCAGGCCACACTGGACAGGAGCAGGGGAATGGCGGTCGCGGAACCCGTGGAGTCCCGCAGCCGGCTCCAGGGGACACGGCCCATGCCGGTGAGCGGCGTGCTCGCCGGCACCGTCGTCCGGGCCTGCGAAGGCCCCCACTGCCCGGTCCTCGACTGGTCCGGCGGAACGCTGTGCATGATGTGAGGCCTTTCCGGCAGGTCGGATGGATGGGGGAGCGGGCCGCCCCGGTCGCCCGGGCGGTCGTCCCCTCTCCTACGGGCCCGGTCCGCCCCCGCCCCCGTCCTCGTGCGCGGGTCCGGTGTGCGGTGCGGCGGTCCGGTGGAGCACAGGGAGCGCGGGGAACGCGTACGACGGTGAGCCGGTGGATCCGTCCCGGCCGCCCGTCCGCGACGCAGTCGTCCGCGGTGATCGAAGCTCTGAACGCGCAGGTGACAACACGTCGTCTCCCTGATGTGACGTCAGGACGCGATGCCCTGGCTGGGGTTGTCGGCGCTGCAGTTATTATCCACACTGAGACCGGACTCATGCAATTGCACGGGAAATTGCGTGAAGTTTGGCCGAAGAGGACGGGGTGGCCGAGACACCGCCACCGCGCACCCAGAGCACCCGGGTCCGACGGGTGACATGTACGGGAACAGCAAGGAGACTTCAGTGCCGCAGGTGGAGAACGGGATTCAGGCGAGTTCGCTGGACGTCAGCTGGACCAAGAGCCGGCACAGCACCGCCGAGGGGAACTGTGTGGAGGTCGCCCGGATCGACGGGGGCATAGCCGTGCGCAACTCCCGCTACCCCGAGGGGCCCGCCCTCGTCTACACGTCCGCGGAGCTCGCGGCGTTCCTGGCGGGCGCCAAGGACGGGGAGTTCGACCACCTGCTGTGAGGCGCGTGGTCCGGGCGCGCGGGCCGGGGACGCGGCAGCCGCGGACGCCGGGTCCAACTCCCCGGTAACACAACGGGGATGCGGGATCGCGTCGTCCAATGCGATACTGTTTGCGTCCTTGTGCCGCACCGCGGGGGAGTCGAAGATGGTCGCCGAGTCGCCCCGCGTCGCACGGCTCGAATCCTATCTCGACCGTCCCGAGCCGGCGCCGACTCTGCTGAAGATGCTGGTCGGCGTCCAGCTCGCGGGATTCCGCGAGGACGCCGGCCTCGCGCAGGACCAGGCCGCGCGCTCGCTGGGGTTCAGCGGCGCCAAGCTCTCGCGCATCGAGTCCGGCAAGGGGCGCAGGCCCCCGAGCGAGACCGACGTACGCGCCCTGCTCCAGCTGTACGGCACCGATCCCTACGAGGGCTCGGTGCTGCTCAAGCTGCTGCACCGCGCCAACGAACCGGGCTGGTGGCAGCGTTACGACAAGCGGCTCATGCCCGAGTGGTTCGAGCGCCTGGTGGGCCTGCAGGAAGCGGCCGCCGCCATCCGGACCTTCGAGATCCAGTACGTCCCCGGCCTGCTGCAGACGGCCGCCTACACCCGCGCCGTGGTGGAGCGGGGCCTGCCGAACGCACCGGCCGCCGAGGTGCACCGCCGCGTCGAACTGCGTATGAGGCGCGCCCAGTTGCTGGACCGGGCGGACGCGCCGCAGCTGTGGGCGATCGTCGACGAGTCCGTCCTGCTGCGCGTGCTGGGCAGCAAGGCCGCCATGCGCGAGCAGCTCGCCCACCTGATCGACAGGGCGCAGCGCCCCAACGTGGTCCTGCAGGTCGTGCCCCTCGACGTGACGAACGCGTCGGCGCCCGCCATCCCTATCACCTACCTGCGGTTCGGCGGCCTCGACCTGCCCGACGTCGTCTACCTCGAACACATCAGAAGCGCCCACTTCCTCGAGGACCGCGACGAGACCGAGGAGTACCGGCTCACGCTCGACCGGCTGGCCGACGAAGCCCTTGAGCCGCGCCAGACCCTGGACCTGCTGCACAGCACGATGGAGCAGCGCTACCCGGCCGGGTAGCGCCGCTCGTCCTCCGGGAACCCGGGAACCGGTCGGGAACCGGTCCCTAGGGGAGGCGGCCCAGGCCGCCGAACTCGATCCACTCCTGCGTGAGCTGCCGCGTCTGCACCTCGTTGTCGGGCCGCCAGGTGGAGACCTCCACCAGCCCCGGCTCGATGATCTCCATGCCGTCGAACAGCGCGGCGACGTCCTTCTCCTGCCGTACGCGTCCCCAGTGGCCCTGCGTCGCCTGGTCCATGAAGTTCGTGACGAACTCACGGACCTCGGCGTCCTCGCTGACCAGCTGGCAGATCACCATGAAGCTGCCGGGCGCGAGCCGTTCGGCCACGCGCCGGACGACGGCCTGCGGTCCGTCGGTCTCGCTGTCGGGGATGCAGTGGAAGACCGAGTTGAACAGCACGGCGACCGGCTCGGAGAAGTCGATCAGCCGCTGGGTGTCGGGATGGGTGAATATCTCCTCGGTGCTCCGCAGGTCCGCGTGGATGACCGCGGTGCGGTCGTTCTGGTCCAGCAGGGCCCGGCCGTGCACGAGGACCATCGGGTCGTTGTCGGCGTAGATCACCCGGCTGTCGGGGTTGATGGCCTGGGCGACCTGGTGCACGTTGTTCTGCGTGGGGAGACCGGACCCGTGGTCCAGGAACTGCCGGATCCCGTACTCCGTCGCCAGCGTCCTGACGACCCGCCGCAGGAAGCTGCGGTTGTTGAGCGCCAGCCGGCGGGTGCTCGGGACGACCTTGTCGAGCTCCTCGCAGGCCGCGCGGTCCGCCGCGTAGTTGTCCTTGCCGCCCAGGTAGTGGTCGTACATGCGCGCTGCTGTCGGCACGGTGGCGTCGATGTTCTTGGACAGTGGCCTGTCGGTGTTCATGGTTCCCCCAGCTCGAACGGCGCCAACTGCAGGCTTAACAAGGACTACATCTTAGGGAGTTGACGTTTGCGACTGCCAGTCCGCGGCGAAACCAGCCGTTCGGATGAACGACAACGCCGTCCCCGCCGTGACGGGGACGGCGTGACCGGGGGCGTGACCACGGGAGGAGCGCCCCCGGGGGGAGCGCCCCGGGGGGAGCGGCGCACACGCTCAGGACGAGACCGTCTGGAGTCCGCGTTCCGCCACCGGTACGCGGACCTTCCCCAGGACGAAGCCGCTGCGCACCCGGGCCGGCATCCGGTTCAGCGGGATCCGCAGGTCCTGGTCCGGCACGTCGTACTCCAGGCGCGCCAGCCGTGGGCCGAGGGCCCACAGGAGCGCGACCGTGACGTCCTCGCCGGGGCAGCGGTGGCCGGCCGCCGGATCGCCGCCGCCCTGCGGGATCAGTTCGTCGCGCGGCGGCGGCCGGTCGACGAAGCGGCGGGGATCGAAGGTGTACGGCTCGTCCCAGAGCGCGGGGTCGTGGTTCTGCCCAAACAGGTCGAGCAGGACCAGGGTTCCGGCCGGGATCAGTTCGCCCCGCCAGCGCAGGTCGGTGACGGCGAGTCCGCCGAGGAAGGGGGCGAACGGGTAGAAGCGCCGCAGCTCGTGGGCGAACGCGACGGCGTGGGCGGGGTCGCCCTCGCGCAGGCGTTCCCGCACCTCCGGCCGGTGGTGCAGGGCGTGGCCCGCGTACGTGACGAACCAGCACACCGCGACGGTCGGGCGGATGACGTTGAGGAGCTCGACGGCGGCCGTACGCGGATCGAGGAACTCGCCGTCCGCGTCCCGGTGCCGCACGACCGCGTCCAGCGCCGAGCCGGCCGGCGCGGTGGCGATCCCCGCCCGGACGTCCTCGACGAGGTGACCCAGCCACGCCTCGCAGCGGTTCCGCGCGCGGCGGGCGCGCCAGTGGCGCGGCCCGGCCGTGGCGAATCCGTCCACCATGGCGACCAGGTCCCGGGCGACCTCGTCGGCGTCGAGGAGGGGGACGCCCGCCCACCGGCAGACGCCGCGGGTCAGGATCCGGCTCGCCTCGTCGAAGAGGACGACCGACGGCCGGCCCGGCCAGGAGGCCACGGCCTCATCCCACGCGGCGGTGACGCACTCCACCAGGGAGGCCACGGCCTGCGGTCCGGTGAGCAGGGACAGGAACATCTCCTTGCGCACGCGGTGGGCGTGCCCGTCCAGTGTGTGCACGGCCCCGTGGCCGAACAGGGTGCTCAGCACCGGCTCCGGCAGGGCGGACCGGCGCTCCACGTGCCGTTCGTCGTAGAAGAACCGCACGGCGTCCGGGCCCCGCAGGGCCACGGCCTGCCGCCCCATCAGCCGGGCGCGCACCACCGGAGCGTCGGTACGGCGCCACCGGTCGGGCAGCCAGGTGTACCCCTTGGCGAGGAGGGCGGCGGAACTGTCGACGATCGGAGGGCGCGTGCTGTCGGTCATGCGCGCCGAGTGCCCGTCGACCCCGAACGGGAAACGCGGCCCCGCGCGCCCCTCGCGTGACCCGCCCCGTGACATGCCGTACGAGGTTCTTCGCGCCGACAGGATTGCCGGAAGGGGCATGGGTACTCGCGGCGCACGGGCGCTCACTCCTGCGCCCCCGACGAAGGGCCGAGCGGCGATGACCACACACACGCGCAACGCGAACACCACGCGTACCCCAGTCCAGAAGGCGGCACTGGCGGTGGGAGCGGTCTTCCTGCTGGTGGGCATCCTGGGATTCATCCCGGGGATCACCACCGACTACGACACGATGAAGTTCGCCTCGCACGAATCGGGCGCCGAACTGCTCGGGATCTTCCAGATATCCGTCCTGCACAACCTCGTACACCTGGCCTTCGGCGTGGCGGGCATCGCGCTGGCCCGGACCGCCTCCGGGGCCCGTACGTACCTCCTCGCGGGCGGTGCCGTCTATCTGGTGCTGTGGCTGTACGGCCTGTTCGTCGGCCACCACAGCGGAGCCAACTTCGTGCCGCTGAACACGGCCGACGACTGGCTGCACTTCTTCCTGGGCATCGGCATGATCGCCCTGGGCGCGCTCCTCACCCGTTCCCGCACCGCCGTCGACAGGTGACCCCGTGCGGTCCGGGACTCCCGGYCCGCACTCCCGCCGGACACAGCGTGCCCGCCCCTGCCGCGATGCGGCGGGGGCGGGCACGTCCGCGTGCGGCGTACCAGCCGGCCCCCAGGACCACGGCCAGGGCCACCTCCACCAGGTCGCCGCCGTAGTACATCCACTGGGCCCCCGCCCGCAGATCGGCCGCGGCGAACGCGGTACCGGGCGGGGGGACCGCGTACAGGGTCCTGGCCAGTACGCCGTGCGCGGCGCCGACCGCCAGCAGGACCGCACCCCGTACGCCCAGGCCCCACCGCCGGCGTACGGGGTCCAGCTGGCACACGGCGAAGGTGAACAGCAGCCCGGCCGCCAGCAGGTGCGCGTGCACCAGGGCGTGCACCACGGGTTGCCGTTGCGCGGACGCGAAGAGCCCGGTGCGGTAGAGCAGCCACATGCCGCCCGCGTCGACCAGGGCCGCGACCGGCGGGCGGAGCAGCAGGCCGGCCGGACGGGAGTGCGCGAGGACCAGCAGGCCCCGGCGCGCGGTGCCCGGTCGCAGGGCCCGCAGGGTGAGGGTGAGCGGGCGGGCCAGGACGAGGAGCAGCGGGGCCACCATGCCGACGGCGAGGTGCTGGAGCATGTGCGCGGTGAACGGCTCTCCCGGCAGCCTGCCCACGGCGGCCCAGGCCACCGCGGCCGCGCCGGCCGTGAACGTCCCGTCCCGCCACCGGGGCCAGGCGTCCCCGCGGCGCCGCAGCCGCCCGGCGGCCAGCAGGTAGGGGACGGTGGCCGACAGCGCCGCCGCGGCGATCCACCATGCGGCCGGGGAGGGGTCCGGGACGCCGCCGGGGTGGATGTGCGCGGGCGTCATGCCGCCGGGCCGGCAGCGGTGCCACGGGCCGCGCGGACCGCCAGGACCACTCCGATCAGCAGCAGGAGCAGGGCCGCGACGTTCCACGCCCAGTCGTAGGGGGTGACGTCCACGCCGTAGCGGACCTGGTGCAGGCGCAGCAGCTTGTGGTCCACGATCCCGTCGAACAGCTGGAAGGCCCCCAGGCCCAGGAAGAGACCCGCCCGGGCGTGCGGGGGCGACAGGGTGCCACGGCGGCGCAGATCGGCGTACAGGAAGAAGCCGGCGACGAGCATCAGCAGCTCGGCGGTGTGCAGCAGCCCGTCCGAGAGCAGGCCCGCGCCGGTGGTCGAGCGGTCGTAGAAGTGGTGCCAGTGCAGGATCTGGTGGAAGACGATCACATCGACCGCGGCCATCACGGCGACCCCGATCACCGCGCACGCGGCCATCGACCTGCGGGGTTCGCGGGGAGCGGGCGGCGTGACCACCGCCCTGTCCGACGACCTCATGAACGTGCCCTTTCCATGGACGTGCCTCCTCCTGTCATGTCTCTCCTCCGCCGTCCGGACGCACCTGTCGGCGCCCGCGCCCCTTCCCGGGCACCGGACGCCGACGGATGCGGGCGGACGTGCTCAGTCGCGGCCGGTGGCCCTGCGCACCGCGTCGCGGGTGCGGTCCATCAGGGCCGCGACCGGTCCGAGCGCCATGTTCGCCGCCGCGGACTCCACGCCGGGGTGCGGCCGGGTGGGCGCCATGGCCTCGGCGGCCTTGACGCCCTTGGCCAGCAAGGCGAGCCCCGCGGCGTCGGCGCTGCGCCTCAGGTGGGTGAACTCGTAGCGCTCCTCCGCCCGGGCGTGCTCCTGGACGTCGGCGCGCAGCGCCAGCAGGTGCGCCATGAACTTCGGGTCGTTCGTGTCCATGTCGTCCAGGGCGCTCAGCGTCTCCTTCGCCGACCGCTCCTCGGCGAGACGGTCGTCCACGACCTGCTCCCCGCCGGTGACGTTCCGGCGCACGAACGGGTGCACCACCTCCTCCTCCGCCGTCTCGTGGACGGCGAGGAGCCGTACCAGGCGGCGGAAGGCCTCCTGCCGGGCGTCACCCTCGGCGGCCTCCACCTCGTCGAAGAGGTTGCGGATGTCACCGTGCTGGCGCATGAGCAGGGCCACCACGTCGGTGTCCGGAGCGGCGTCGTCGCCGGCCTGCGGGGTCTGCAGCTCGGTCATGACCGGCCTCCTCACTTGCCGCGCAGGGCGGGGTCGGGGTGCTCGCCCTCGGTCTCGATGCGGTACTCGCGCCCGAACATCTCGTCGTGCTGCGTCATCACCCGCTCGCTGGGCGCCGCCTCGCCGCCGTGGATGCCCTCCTGCATCTTCTCGAACCGCTCGTGCGCATCCCGCACGTACCCGGCGCCGAGCGTCGTCAGATCGATCTGCGTGTCGAGCAGTTCCCGCAGGTAGGCCTTGTTCGGTTCGAAGGTCAGGACGTTGGGCAGCGCCGGCGCCAGGACCGACTCCGGGTCGCGTCCGTCGTGCTTGCGCATCAGGTCGCAGGCGATGTGCAGGTGCTCCAGCTCCATGTTCAGGTGCAGCTCCCAGATCGCCTTGATCCGGGGGTCGCTCTCCTGCTCCATGAAGGAGTGGTAGAGGTAGCACTCGTTGTACTCGTGGTTGACGAGCTGCTCCCACCACGTCTCGCCCGGGTCCACCAGGGACTCGTAGTGGGTGACGTGTTCCTCCTCGATGAGCCCGATCTCCTGGTAGAGCTGGCGGGCGATCGGCTCCATGTAGGTGGGGCCGGTGTTCATGTAGAAGTTCATGGTCTGCTGCTCCGTCGACATGATCGTCAGCGCGTGCAGCTTGGACAGCGGGTCCGTCCGGGTCTTGTCGTACGGGTCGCGGACGTTGTCCACCGGATTGCGGTGGTGGAACTTCGTCGGGCGGCCCGGCATGACCTCGGTGAGCCCGTCGACGACCGACTCCGCCTTGCGGTGCTCGATCATCTCGTACAGGTTCGCGTACCGGTACAGGTGGTCGAAGTCCTCCAGGACGCCGAACTGGTACGCCTGCTTGAGGTACGGGTCCGGCTCCATGCGGGCGACCCAGGCGGTGAGGTCCACGGCCACCTGCTCGTAGGCGATCGTCGTCTCCAGCACGGACGACACCCCCGGCAGCAGCCAGTTCACCACTTTCTGCTGCTGCGCCTCGATGTAGCGCGTACGGGCCAGCTGCCGCTTGACCTCGGGGTCGACCGTGTTGCGCGCCAGCATGTGGCTGAACATGATCGCCTCGACCTCGATGCCGTTCATCGTGATGATGCGGCAGCGGGTGTACGGGTCGCAGTGGTCGGGGTCGATGGGAGCGACATCCAGTTCACGCCAGTTCCTGAGCTGGCGGTCCAGCGGGATGCCGCGTTGCTCCAGGGGGTTGAAGGTCATCCGTTGCCTCCGGGCAGTCGATGGTGAGTACGCAGTCCCCCTTGACGGGGAGAACAGTCCCTCGCGGGAGCGGGCGAATGGACGCGGGCCGTATGTGCCCCCTGCGATCCGCGCCGTCCGGCCGCCGCGCCGCGATCACGGCCCGCGCGTCGTTTGCCGTACGAGCTGGTGGGGACCCGGCCGACCATGAGCACCAGCAGCGGGACGGGAGCGGGTACCACCCATGGGCACAGCAGCTGAGAGCGGCCTCGCGGGACGTCTGCACGGCTTCCTCCGGGGCACGAAGCAGGCGTATTCGGCGGGGCACGAGCGGCCCCTCGGGGGATATCTGACGGCCATGGCCGGCTTCGGCGCCTACACGGCCGCCTGGGCGACGGCGGTACGGCTCAGCGGGCGCCGCCTGCCCGAGCGCCCGGCGCCCGCGGACCTGGCGCTGACCGCGGTGTCCGCCTTCCGGCTCAGCCGGCTGCTGAGCAAGGCCGCGGTCACCAGCCCCCTGCGCGCCCCCTTCACGCGGTACGTCGGCCCGCAGGGCCCGGCCGAACTGCACGAGGAGGCGCGGACCGGGGGCGGCAGGGACACCGTGGGGGAGCTGATGACCTGCCCGTTCTGCACGGGCGTCTGGATGGTCTCGACCCTGACCGCCGGCCAGCTGCTCTGGCCCCGCGCCACGCGCACCGCCATGGGCGCGCTCACCGCGCTGACCGGGGCCGACGCACTGCAGCTGACGTGGTCGGCGCTGGTGGACAGGACCACCAGGTGAGGACGGCGGGAGGGGGTACCCGCGGCGGCATGATGAAGCGAGCACTGTGGCAGGGACTGGTCGCCGGAGCGGCCGGAGGGATCGTCATGACCCTCGGCGAGAAGATCGAGCAGGCCGTCACCGGACGGCCGGACTCCCATGTGCCCGCCCGGGTGCTGCAGCGGCTCACCGGGCTCCCCGAACGTCCCGGTACCCGGCAGCCGCTGCCGGTGAACTGGGCCATGCACCATGGCCAGGCCGCCCTCCTCGGCGTACTGCGCTCCGTCATGGCGCAGAGCGGGCTGCGCGGACCGCTCGCGTCCGCCCAGTTCGCCGCCGTGCGCCTGACCAACGACCAGATCCTGGAGAACGCGACCGGGGTGGGCGCCCCGCCCTCCACCTGGCCCCGCAGGGAACTGGTCGTGGACGTCCTGCACAAGGCCGTGTACGCCTTCGCCACCGGGATCGTCGCCGACGCCCTGGCGGCCCGCGGCGGCCCCGGCCCGGGACAGCGCCATGCCGCCCTGCGGCCCGGCCGCCGCGCCGGCGTGGGCCCCCTGCCGCGTGAGGACGCCTACGGGCGGTAGCCCGTACGCCGCCGGCCGGGACGGAGATCCGTCCCGGCCGGCGGCGCGGTCGTGCGGCGGTGCGTACCGCCGGTGGCTACGTCCGGTCGCTCTCGTGACCGGCGGCGTCCACGACGTCGCGCTTCCCGGTGTGCTCCCGCTGGTCGAGCATCGCCTGCTCCGGGTGGTGCAGGTCGAAGGCCGGGGACTCGGAGCGGATCTTCGGCAGGGTCACGAAGTTGTGGCGCGGCGGCGGGCAGGACGTGGCCCACTCCAGCGAACGGCCGTAGCCCCACGGGTCGTCGACCTCGATCTTCTTGCCGTACTTGGCCGTCTTCCACACGTTGTAGAGGAAGGGGAGCGTGGAGAGGCCGAGGAGGAAGGCGCCGATCGACGACACGGTGTTCAGCGCGGTGAAGCCGTCGGCGGCCAGGTAGTCGGCGTACCGGCGCGGCATGCCCTCGGCGCCCAGCCAGTGCTGGATGAGGAAGGTGGTGTGGAAGCCGACGAAGAGGGTCCAGAAGTGGATCTTCTCCAGGCGCGAGTCGAGCATCGTGCCGGTCATCTTCGGCCACCAGAAGCTGAACCCGCCGAACATGGCGAACACGATCGTGCCGAAGAGGACGTAGTGGAAGTGGGCGACGACGAAATAGGTGTCGTGGACGTGGAAGTCCAGCGGCGGTGACGCGAGGAGAACCCCCGTCAGACCGCCGAACAGGAAGGTCACGAGGAAGCCCACCGCCCACAGCATCGGCGGCTCGAAGGTGATCGACCCCTTCCACATGGTGCCGATCCAGTTGAAGAACTTCACGCCCGTCGGTACGGCGATCAGATAGCTCATGAAGGCGAAGAACGGCAGCAGCACGGCTCCGGTGGCGAACATGTGGTGCGCCCAGACCGTCACGGACAGGCCGGTGATGGCGATGGTGGCGCCGACCAGTCCCATGTAGCCGAAGATCGGTTTGCGGGAGAACACCGGGAGGATCTCGGTGATCACACCGAAGAACGGCAGCGCGAGGATGTAGACCTCGGGGTGCCCGAAGAACCAGAAGAGGTGCTGCCACAGGAGCGGCCCGCCGTTCGACGGGTCGAAGATGTGCGCGCCGAACTTGCGGTCCGCCTCCAGGGCGAAGAGCGCGGCGGCCAGCACGGGGAAGGCGAGCAGCACCAGGACCGAGGTGAGCAGCACGTTCCACACGAAGATCGGCATGCGGAACATGGTCATGCCGGGCGCGCGCATGCAGATGATCGTGGTGATGAAGTTGACCGCGCCGAAGATCGTGCCGAAACCGGCCAGCGCCAGCCCCATGATCCACAGGTCACCGCCCACGTAGGGGGTGCGCTCGCCGCCGCTGAGCGGGGCGTAGGCGGTCCAGCCGAAGTCGGCGGCGCCCTGGGGGGTGAGGAAGCTGGACAGGACGATCAGGCCGCCGAAGAGGAAGAACCAGTACGACAGCATGTTCAGCCGCGGGAAGGCGACGTCCGGGGCGCCGATCTGCAACGGCATGATCGCGTTGGCGAACCCGGCGAAGGTCGGGGTGGCGAACAGCAGCAGCATGATCGTGCCGTGCATCGTGAACGACTGGTTGTACTGCTCGGTGGACAGCAGCTGCAGGCCTGGCCGGGCCAGTTCCGCCCTGATCACCATCGCCAGCACGCCGCCGACCAGGAAGAACCCGAAGGACGTGATCAGGTAGAGGTGGCCGATCTTCTTGTGGTCGGTGGTGGTCAGCCAGGAAATGACCATTCGGCCCTTGCTGCGCCGCCCTTCGACCGGCACCAGCGTCACCGGCGTTGTCTCTGTTGTCATCAGCTTCCTCAATCGGCAGCACCACTTGGCCGTCGAAGCCGGGCAGCACAATGGGTGCCTCGCCCACCGGTCGTGGTGTCGGGCAGTGCGTAACCAGTTGAGCCCGATCCATGCCCCCCTGACGCGGGACAAGCTGCCGGTGCGGCGGAACCGACCCCAAGGGACCAATGTGCCGTTCGTGCGAATGGCCTATTACTCACACGGAGTCACGGTCGTGGCCACGGCTTCGGGCCCGGTGGCGGCCCGCCCGTGAACCCCGGTAAGCGGCGCGGCGCACCGCCGCCAGCGCGCTGCCCGGGCCGAATTCCGGGAGGCGGTTCCCGTATATGTCGAAGTCCACGCTCTCCTCGCGCGGTACGGGCAGGGGAGCGCCCACCGTCAGCACCGCGAACGTCCGCCAGGTGCCCCCGACGGTCCCGGCGCGCAGGTCGACCACGAGCCTCCCGTCGGCGAGGGCCCTGTGCAGGCTCGCCGGGTCGCCGTGCACGGGAGCCCGGTCACGCCGGGGAAAGGCGGCCAGGAGACGGTGGCGGGCGCCGACGCGGTACTTCAGCAGGGTCGAGTACGGGCCGCCCAGCACATCGGCGCGCGGCAGMGGCAGSCGCCGGACGGTCCGGCCGCTGCCACTGCTGGTGAGCAGCAGGTCCAGGGGCCGGCCCGGGGCCGCCGCGTCCTCGACGCGGACGGCCAGTCCCAGCGCGTCGGGCAGCCGGGCGGGCAGACCGGCTCCCCGGGAGAGGCGGACCACGGCGGTGTACCGGCCGGGCGTGTCGAGCCAGGGGACGCCCCAGCTGCCGCCCCCGTCGTCCACGACCTCCAGTTCGGCCGTGCAGGTCAGCCCGGTCGGATGCAGCGCCGGGGCGCGCCGCAGCCGCGCCAGACGGCGGAACCCCGCCTCGACGGCACCGACCAGTCGTCCTGCCATGCCGCACCTCGACCTTCCTCGAAACCGGGCAGCCGCTCCGCCCCGCCGCCGCGACCTGCGGCGAAGGGCCGTCCGAGTACCCCCGCGGACACGAAGCATGGGCGGGTGCCCGCGTGGCGTGCGCGGTTCAGGAGGTGCGTACCGGAGACCTCGCTCCGGACACGCCCTCGTCCTGGAGGGGCGGGGCCGTCACGGCGCCGCCGTGCCATTCGCACAGCAGTACCGTGGCGTCGTCCTCCAGGTGGCCGTCGTGGTGGTCCAGTACCGCGCGGACGAGCCGGCGCAGCGTCTCCGGCGCGGCCAGGCCGTCCGCCTGGTGCCGGATGACGAACTCCACGAAGCGGTCGCGGCCGAACTCGTGCCCCTGGGCGTCGCGCGCCTCGACGATGCCGTCGGTGTACAGCAGCAACTGGTCGCCCGGCTCCAGCTGTTCCCGGCACACGGTCACGGGCAGTCCCAGGTCGGTGCCCAGCGGATGGGTCGGCGCGCAGCCGAGATGGGTGGTCCAGCGCCTCCCGCGGATCAGGACGGGGAGGTGGTGGCCGCAGTTGAGCCAGGTCAGCAGGCCCGAGTCCAGGTCGAGGTCGGCCAGTACCGCGGTCGCGTACCGGGACCGGGAGAACTGTTCGAGCAGCGTGGCCTCGATCGCGTCGCGCGCCTCTTCGAGGCCCCGGCCCCGCCGCCGTTCGTTGCGGCAGGTGGCCATGGCGAGGTTGGCCGTCAGCCCCGCCGAGGTGTCGTGGCCCATGGCGTCGAAGACCGACAGGTGGGCCGTCTCGCCGGCCAGGGCGTAGTCGTAGGCGTCGCCCGCCGTGTCGTAGGCCGGCTCCATCGCCGCGGCGATGGTCACCCTGCTGTTGGCGAACGTGCGCGGCGGCATCAGCGTCCACTGCATCTCCGCGGACACCGACATCGGGCGCACCCGGGTGAGGCGGGCGTAGGAATCGCTGTGATGCCGCTTGGAGACCAGGAGCAGGCCCAGGAGCGAGGCCAGGTCCTCCATCGCGTTGCGCGTGTCGTCGTCCGGTTCGCCGTCGGTCCCGGTCCGCAGGACGCCCAGCCGTTCGGTGCCGTCCAGGACGGGCAGCCAGTGCTGCACGCCCCCGTCGGCGGGCGCGGAGTGCGTCTGCGCGCTGCGGAAGACCCGGCCCGGCAGCGTCCCGTCGACCCGCATCTCCTGCCCGCCCGCGCCGGCGTCCGGTCCCCGGCCGGTCACCTCGCGCAGTACCAGCTCCTGGATGTCGGCCACGTAGACGCGCGTCCCGTGCAGTCCGGCGTCCTCCGTGTGCCGTGCCACCAGTTCCGGCAGCTCCTCGAAGGCGGACAGATGGCTGGCCCGCAGCAGCGCGTGCAGCATGCGGGCACAGTCGTCGAGCGAGGTCATGCCGGTCACCTGTCGAACAGGGACGGCTCGCGTCCGCCTGTTCCGGCCCCACCGCCCGGGGCCACGGCAGAGGGGAGCCGGTGGACGAGAACGAGAAGTCCGAACCGATGTCACGTCAAGACTACGGCCGCACCACCTGTCCCAGGACCGTACTGCGGCGGGGCCGCCCCCAGCCGCGCGGCGGGCCGTGCGCCGGTGCTATGCGTGGTCCCGCGCGGACCGCACGCGGCCGAGCTGCTGCTCCAGCTCCGTACGGATCCCGTCGTCCAGTCGCCCGGTCCGGGCCCAGTCGATGAGCAGGCGGGCGACGTCCCGCAGCTTGACGTTCGTCCGCTGCGAGATCTCCCGCAGGACCCGCCAGCCCTGGTCCGGCGTCAACCGCCCCAGCGCGATCACCACACCGATCGCCTGGTCCACCACGGCGTGCGAGCGCACCGCCTCCTGGAGCTGGGCGTTCTCGTCCTGCAGTTCCTCCAGTTCCTCCACCCGCTCCGCCGCGGGTCCCTCCACCGTGTCTCCGGTACCAGGTGTCGCCTTGCCCGCCACCGCCGCCTCCGCTGCACTCGAATCCGGCATCCGACGACTTCCGTCTCTCCCCGATCCCGGCCCGTCAATCATGGGCCCGCCGCCGCGAGAACGGGCCAAAAGGGTCCGGTGCGGCGGAAGGCCGGTGGCGGGGGCCCGATGGCCCGCGCGGCGGTCGGGGGAGCGGAAGACGCCCTGGGACGGCGGCAGTTCGGGCCGGGGGCCCCGCGCGGAACGCTTCTGTCCGGTTCCGCGCGGAGGGCGCGGGCGTCGGCACGCGGGGCCACACCTTCCTCACGGATCTGTCAACGCGGGCACGCTGACTGTCACGACCCGACGTATCCCGACCTGAAACGACTGCTGCTGTCCGAAAGGAGCTGACCGCGAGGCTAGACTTCAGCAACCGAATGGCCCTTGCCCTACGTGTAGTTGATAGCGACGGGTGATCGCCTCGGCGGTGGAGGACGAGGGGTCCGGCACGGTGGGCCCACCGCTGTCGGGCGCCACTGCATGCGACGGGAGCACCAGCGTGCCGGGGCGGCCCCGATCGCATGGGCGACGTCCGGGCGCTCATGGTCATGCTCGTAGGACAAGGGAGAATCACCCCGATGCACCACCAGGACACAGCGTCCCCGGACGTGAGCCCTGAGCGGCTGGTCGCCGAACGCTACCGACTGCTCTCTCCTCTGGGGGAGGGCGGTATGGGCACCGTGTGGCGCGCCCGTGACGAGGTGCTGCGCCGCGAGGTCGCGATCAAGGAGGTGCGCGCGCCCTCCGGGCTCGCCGCCGAGAAGATCGAGCGCATGTACACCCGGCTGGAGCGGGAGGCCTGGGCCGCGGCCCGGATCACCGCCCGCAACGTGATCACCGTGCACGACGTGGTCACCGACGGCGGCCGCCCCTGGATCGTCATGGAGCTCGTGCGCGGCCGCTCCCTCGCCGATCTGCTGGAGGAGCAGGGGACGTTGCGCCCCCAGGAGGCCGCGCGGATCGGCGCCGAGGTACTGAACGCGCTGCGCGCCGCGCACGAGGCCGACGTGCTGCACCGGGACGTCAAACCGGCCAACGTCCTGCTCGCCGACGACGACCGGGTGATCCTCAGCGACTTCGGCATCGCCATGGTGATGGGCGACACCGCGCTCACCATGACCGGCGAGGTCGTCGGTTCCCCCGAATACCTCGCGCCCGAACAGGCGTTGGGCCGTTCCCTCGGTCCCGCGACCGACCTGTGGTCGCTCGGTGTGCTGCTGCACACCGCCGTCCAGGGCCGTTCGCCCTTCCGGCAGGACAGCGCCCTGGGCACGCTGCGCGCCGTCGTCGACGACGAGCCGCCCGTCGCGGACCGCGCCGGACCGCTGGCCCCCGTCATCGAGGGACTGCTGCGCAAGGACCCCGCGGAGCGGGCCTCCGCCGAGCGGACGGCACGGGACCTGCGGCTCATAGCCGCCGGCGCCGCGCTTGACGCCGACTCCACGTCGACGGGCCCTCAGCCGGTGGCGACCGCCGCCGACGCACCCACCGGGCAGGCGCACCCCGCGCCGCGGCCCGCGTCCGCCGACACCGCGCAGACGGGCACCGCCGCGGCGACCGTCTTCGAGCGGCCCGGCGACGCACGCCCGGCGCCGGACGCCACCGGTGCCACGGACGCCACCTCCGCGGACACGTCCGCGCTCACCTCGGCGGACACCTCCGCGGTGACCGCCGTCGACGGGCCGACGGCACCGGCGCGGCCCGCAGCGACGGCGCCCGCCGCCCCGGACGCAACGTCTCCGGACGCGACCTCCCCGGCCACCGCGTCCCACGACCTCACGGTCGCCGACGGCACGGTGGCGGCCACCGCGGCGCCGGGCGCCACCGACACGCCCACCGTCCAGGTGCGCACGTCCCCCGGCCCCACCGGCGCCGGAGCGCCTCCCGCGCCGCCCACGGGCCCCGCGCACCAGCAGGTTCCGCAGGCGCACTCCCTCCCGACGGCGACCTCCCCGGTCACCGCGGAGGCACCCGGCTCCACCCCGCCGCCGCGCAACCGCCGCAAGGGATACCTGATCGTGGCGCTGGCGACCGTGGGCGCCCTGCTGCTGGGCGGACTGGGCTACGCCCTGCTCAACGAGGGGGACGACGGCAAGGCGGATGCCAAGGACCCCTCCTCGAACACGGCCGGCACGGGCTCCCCGCAGGCCCAGGACGGCGCCGCCGCCGGCGGCGACGGCTCGGACGCCGAGGGACAGCCCCCGGTCACGGTGACGGTCGAGGGGACCAACACGACGTACGCGGGCAGCTGCCCGCCGCCGCAGGACCGGGCCCCCGCGTTCACGGCCACCTTCAAGGTGACCGAGCTGCCCGTCAGCTTCACCTACCGCTGGGTCTCGGCGGAGGGATCGGTCGTCGACAGGACCTGGCGGCGGCTGACGTTCTCCGAGGGCGGCCCCCGCACCCACCAGCAGTCGATCCGCGTGACGACGTACGCGCAGGAGGGGACGCTGGCGAGCGCCATGGGCGTGGAGATCAAGTCGTCGCAGCAGACGATCTCCGACACGGTGCCGTTCACGGTGACGTGCCGATGACGGCCCGGGCGGCGGCCGCGGACCCCGCGCGCCGTCCTGCCCGGGTCCCCTGTTCGTGATGGTCCCAACCGCCCCGTGCCGGGCATGTCATCGAGGAGTTTGAAGTGTCGTCGGTCATCGTGGGACGCACGGGTCCCTTCAGCGGTCAGAGCGTGGTGCTGGGCACCGCGGGCTCCCTACGGTTCGGACGCAAGAGCGACAACGATGTGATCATCGTCAGCACCAGTGCCTCCCGTCTGCACGCCGAGATCGTCGTGGAGGACGGGGCGTTCGTCCTGCACGACCGCAACAGCAGGAACGGGACGCACGTCAACGACCGCCGTATCACCCGGCACGTGCTGGAGCACGGCGACGTCATACGCATCGGCGACGAGACCTTCGCGTTCGAGACGCAGGAGGCCCTGGAGACGGTCATGGACCTCTCCCAGCTGGACATGCCGCGCGCCCCGGCCGCGGACCCCGGCACCCTGCGCGTCACGGTCGCGGGCGGGGGCCCGGTCGGTCTGGCCTTCGCCCTGATGCTGGAGGCAGCGCTGCCCGGGCGGGTGGCCGTCACGGTCTACGAGGGCCGCTGGGTCAGGTCCGGCTCCACGGTGGTCTGGAAGGACGAGACGCACGGGAACGTACGCCGTCAGCAGGTCGTCACCATCCAGAGCCGGCAGTACCTCGCGCTGAGCGAGGAGATGCAGGCCGCGCTGTTCTCCGACCCGGCCCACTACTCCGAGATGTGGCCGATCGGCCCCGACTCCGTCGACGGCAAGCCTCCCCGCAACATCCGGATCGCCTACGTCGAGGACCAGTTGCTCGCACTGGCCAACACCAAGGCCGCCATCCGGCTCGTACCGAAGCGCTTCGACGCGCCCGAGCACGAGGGGCGGCTCGCCCAGGAGCACGTCCTGGTGATCGGCGAGGGCGGCCGCTCCCGCACCCGCGAGTACTACGGGGACCGCTTCGGCGCGGCCGACGCCTCCATCTACTCCCTGGACGGCGAGCACATCCAGGACGTGGTGCTCGGCCTGCGGGTCAAGTCGCCGCTCACGGACGAGATGAGCGTCCTGCTGACCGTGTCGCAGAACCGGTTCCTGCTCAACTCCCTGCGCGGCGAGGGCTTCCTCAACATGCGCCTCACCCGCGACGAGGCCAAGGCGGTGATCGGCATCGATCCCGTGCGCCAGGTCTTCGAGGAGTGCATCGCCGCACGGCCCTGCGTGATGAGCCGCCACGAGGACAACGAGTTCGTCTGTCCCACCCACGGCACCCTCTTCCTGCCCGCCCTGCTGCGCGGCTCGGCCCTGTGGAAGCGGATCCAGGAGGGCCTCAAGCTGTTCGGCGTGCCCGAGGAGGACCTGAGCGCCATCACCTCGTTCCGGCTGGACATGGTGCAGCGCCCCAGGTTCACCGCGCAGCTCAGCCGGGCCACCGCGACGACCCCGGGAACGTACGGCTTCCTGCTGGGCGACGCCGCCAACGCCATCCACTTCTGGCCCGGGCGCGGCCTCAACAGCGGTGTCGCCTCGGCCGTGTCGCTGGCCCGCTCGCTCAGCCGCGCCTGGCGGGGCAAGCCGCTGCGCGACGCCGACTTCATCCGGCACGAGGCCGCGATGTCCATGCTGCAGTACCGGCACAAGAGCCGCGCCTGGAACGCCATGGTCACCACCGACGAACAGGGCGTCACCCGCGCCATCAAGGACATCATCGCCCGCAGCATGGAGGAGGCGCCCGCCCCGGTGCCGACCGCCGAGCCCGAGGACGCCCGGCCCGACCTGGAGGCGCTGCTCGCGCGCATGGGCGAGATCCGCTCCCGGCTCGCCCCCCGTCTGCCCGGCATGCCGACCGACGAGGAGCTGCGCGAGCACCTCGCCTCCCTGGCGCCGTCGACCCTGCGGACCCTGCAGGAGAGCGGGGCGTGGGACACGCTGATCGTCGGCGGCGAGGAGGCCGACATCGACCTCTTCTACCAGTCGGAGGCGCCGGTGTACGTCGGCCGTCCCACGGACCCGCGGGCCGTCGGCCAGGACCCGGGCCCCCGGGAGCCCGCGGCCTACGACCCGGCCTGAGCCGGCCGCCCCTGGCGGGCCCGCAGCAGGGCGAGGAGCGGCGCCGCGGGCAGCGGGTGGCGCGTGTGGCCGTGCGGGCCCGTGGTCGTGGTGGCGGTGAGCAGGGAGTTCAGGACGGACTCCTCGACGGCGTCCAGGACGGCGACGAAGAGCGGGTCCAGCAGGCCGTCCGCCACCACGGAGGGCCCGGCGGGCGCGCCCAGCGGGCGGGTGCCGAAGGCGAGGCCGTAGTCGCCGCTGCCGTGGCCGTACGCGGCGCCGGCCCTGGCCAGCCCGTAGACCGCGCGCCGGGCCAGACGGGTCAGCTGGCGGGCGTCCAGCGGAGCGTCGGTCGCGACCACGACCATGCAGGAACCCTCCTCCGGGGCCGCCGCCGGCACCGCGTCCCCTGCCAGCACCGCGTCCCCCGTCCGTGCCGGGTCCGCCGCCGGCGCCTCGCCCGTCGTCGGTGGCGGGTCCTGCGTCTGGACGCCGACGTCGGCGGGGGTGACGGTCCGGCCCGACACCCGCAGCGTGCCGCCGAAGTTGGCCTGCACGAGCACCCCGAGCGTCACCTCGCGGCCCGCGGCCAGGGACACGCGCCGCGACGAGGTGCCGATGCCGGCCTTGAAGCCCAGCGCGGTCATCCCGGTCCCCGCCCCCACACATCCCTCGGCGACCGGACCGCCGCACGCGGAGTCGAGCGCGGCCCGGACGTGCTCCGCCCGCACCGGACGGGAGCGGATGTCGGACAGGAGCCCGTCGTTGCACTCCCCGACGACCGGGTTCAGGCTCCGTACGCCCGCGCCCTCGGGCCGCTCCAGGACCCAGCCCACCAGGGCGTCCGCGACCCGGAAGGCGGACAGCGTCGAGGTGAGCAGCACCGGCGTCTCCAGCGCGCCGAGCTCCGCGAGCTGCGTGGTGCCGAGGAGCTTGCCGTAGCCGTTGCCCGCGAAGACCCCGGCGGGCAGCGGACTGCCGGGGCCCACCCCGTCCGGCACGATCGCGGTGACACCGCTGTGCACGCGGGGCGGGCGCACCAGCGTGGTGTGCCCGACGCGGACGCCGGGCACGTCGGTCAGGGCGTTGTGGGGCCCGGTGGGCAGGTCCCCGACGCCGAGACCGAGCGCACGGGCCCGCCGGGCGGCGGCCGGGGGCCTCCCGGACGGAGACCCGAGCAGCGGCTCGTCCCCGCGCCACGGCTCGTCCTCGCGCGACGGCCCGTCCGACGGCTCATGAAGTGACTCACGCATGAGGGCACGCTAGTGACACATGCATGAGGGCGCGCTACCGGGGCTGCCCGGCGGGCCGGCTCCCGTGCTCCACGGGCGCCCCACCGGTTTCCCTCCGGGTGCGTCCGAATGCCCCGCCCGCCCGGAATCCAGTGTGTGCGGCGTGCCCGTCGTCCGCCCCGCACGGGGGCGGCGGGCCTGCCACCGCCCCGTGCGGGGCGCCGGAGACCGCGGGCGGGGGCCCGCCGGAACGGAGGACACGACGTCGATGAGACTCATCGGACCGCCCTGCGTCGACGGGCTGCGCGCACGCCTCGGCGGCGAACTCTTCGCCCGGGTGGCAGGACCGGACGGCCCCCGCAACCGCGAGCGCATCCACGGCACACCGGGCCCGCGCTGGTTCGGGCCCGAGCGCCCCGTCCGCCGGGTGCACGGCGACGCGTCGATGTTCATCGGCGGCCTGTCGGCCCTGCTGCTGCAGTCGCTCCATCCGCTCGCCATGGCCGCCGTCGCCGCCCATTCCGGCTTCCGGGGCGACCCGMGGGGCAGGCTCCAGCGCACCAGCACGTTCCTGGCGACGACGACGTACGGCACCGCCGAGAGCGCCGAACAGGCCTGCGCGCGGGTGCGCGCGGTCCACGAGCGGGTGTCCGGAACGACCCCCGAGGGCGCCGCCTACCGGGCGGGCGATCCGCACCTGCTGGGCTGGGTGCACGCCGCCGAGACCGACAGCTTCCTGCGCGCCCACCAGCGCTACGGCCACCGCCCGCTGACGGCCGCCGAGTGCGACGGCTACGTCGAGGACATGGCGCGCGTCGCCACCGCGCTCGGCGTGTCCGATCCGCCGCGCGACCGGGCGGGCCTCGCCGCACGCCTCGACGCGTACCGCCCCGAGCTGCGGGCGACCCCGCAGGCCCGCGACACCGGACGCTTCCTGCTGCTGAACCCGCCGGTCCCGCTGCTCGCCCGTCTCCCGTACGGGGTGCTCGCCGCGAACGCGGTCTCCCTGCTGCCCGCCTGGGCCGCCGCGGAGCTCCGGCTGCCCCGGCCGGCGCTGGTCGACGGCCTGTGCGTACGGCCGCTGGGCTCCGCCGTGACCTCGGCGGTCCGCTGGGCGATGAGCCCGCCGCCGACCGGCCGCGCCCCGGCCGGCTGAACGGCCCACCGCACACCATGCGCCCCGCGACACCACGCGCCCCGCGCACCGCGTACTGCCCGGACGATTGTGACGAGAGACGGTCACCGTGCTGAGGAACCTGCCCGACATCCCCGACGGCCTCGTCGGACGACGCGAGGAGCTGGCGCACGTCGCCGCGGCCCTGGACCGCCACCGCCTGGTCGTCCTCACGGGCCCGGGCGGCGTGGGCAAGAGCCGGCTCGCCCTGCACGCCGCGGACCGGGCGGCGCGCTCCGGCACCCGCGGCGTGGCCTGGGCGGACCTGTGGCCGCTGACGGCCGACCGGCTCCTGCTCGCCACGGTCGCCGACGCCCTCGACTTCGCCGACCACGCGACGGCCGAACCCCTGGACGCGCTGTGCCGGTGGCTGGCGGACCGGGACGTCCTGCTGGTGCTGGACTCGTGCGAGCACCTCCCGGCGGCCTGCCGCGCTCTGCTCGCCCGTATCCTCGCCGCCTGCCCGGGGGTGACCGTGCTGGTGACCAGCCGGGAACCGCTGGGGATGGACGGCGAGCACCAGGTGGTCGTGGACCCGCTGCCGCCGGAGACCGACGCCGTGGAGCTCTTCTGCCGCCGCGCGCTCGCGACGGGGACCGGACCGGTGGACCCCGAAGCGCTCATCACCGTCGTCCGGCTGTGCCGCCGGCTGGAGGGCATCCCGCTCGCGCTGGAGCTGGCGGCCGGCCAGCTGGCGCACCGCACACTGCACGAGGTCGAGCACGGCCTGCGCCTGCGCCTCGACCTCGTCGCGCAGACCCCCGTCGCCGGGAACTTCCGGCACCGCGCGCTGCGCACCACCATCGGCTGGAGCCATGAGCTGTGCGAACCGGCGGAGCGGCTGCTGTGGGCCCGCTTCTCGGTCTTCCGGGCCGCCGTGGACGCGGACGCCGTGCGTGCCGTGTGCACCGACGGGGCGCTGTCCGCCGCGGACGTCGAACGCGCCCTCGCGGGTCTGGAACGCAAGTCCGTCGTCTCCCGCGTCGACGGCCGCTTCCAGATGCTCGACACCGTGCGGGAGTACGGCGGCATGTGGCTCGCGGAGCTGGGCGAGACCGGGCGGCTGTCCGAGCGGCACGCCGCGTACTTCCTGCGCAGGGCCCGGCGCGCGCACGCGGACTGGCTGGGACCGGCCCAGCTGGAAGCGTACCGCTGGGTGTCCGCCACGCACGCCGACCTGTGCGCCGGGCTCGACCACCTCCTCGCCACGCGGCCCCAGCAGGCACTCGAACTCTCCGGGCTGCTGGCCTTCTTCTGGAGCTGCTGCGGTCATCTGCGCGAGGCCACCGGCTACCTTGAGGAGGCCCTGGCCCTGACGGACCAGCCGGGGGCGGTGCGGACGCGGGCGCTGTGGGCCCTGGGCCTCACCCGGGTGCTGTGCGGCGAGCAGGAGGCGGCGCAACGCCTCGCCCTGGCGTGCGAGCGGCAGGCCGCCGCGCAGGGGGAGAGCGAGGGCACGCTGCTCGCCGCGTACCTGCTCGGCCTCGTCCACCTGCTGGAGGGGCGGCCGATGGCCGCGCGGTTCGTGGTCGACGGGGCCCTGGAGAGCGTGGGCGGCAGGCCCTTCGACTCCGCGGGCCGCGTCCAGTGCCGGCTGGTGCGCATCTTCGCCCTCACGGGGGAGGGGCTGCGGGACGCGGCCCGCCGCGAGGCCACCGAACTGCGCCGCGACTGCGTCGAACGCGGCGAGTGGTGGACGCGGTCGTACGCCGACTACCAGCTGGCGCTGCTCTCGCTGTTCGAGGACCGTCCCGAGGACGCGGCCGCACACGCGGCGTCCATGCTCGACGGCAAGCGGCTCATCGGCGACAGCTTCGGCATAGCCCTCGGCCTGGACCTGCTCGCCTCGGCGCTCGCCGCGCAGGGGGCGGGCGGGCCCGCGGTCGCCGCGTACGGCGCCGGGGAGAACTACTGGGCCGCCGTTGGCCACCCGCAGCGGGGCACCCCGGAGCTGGGTCCCGTGCGCCGGCAGTACGAGACGACCGCCCGGTCCCTGCTGGGCGACTCCGGGTACGACAAGGCGCTGCTCGACTCGGTGCTCCGGGACCCGGAGGCGGTGCTGCGGGAACTGCTGGACAGGAAGGAGTGAGGGCCGGGCCGCGCCCGTGCGCGGCCGCCTACCGCCCCAGGTCCCGCACGACCTCACGGGCCGCGCGGGCGCCCGACGCCAGCGCACCCTGCACCGACCCTGTGGCCCGGTGGTCGCCGCACACGTACCGGCCGGGGGCGTACCGGGAGGTACGGCTGAGGGGCTGCGGGGGCGCCATGGCGGGCAGGGCGTCGGGCACGGTGCGCACGGTCAGCAGGTCCCAGCCCGCCGTGTCGGCGCCGTACGCCTCCGCCAGGGCCGTGCGGACCTCGCGTTCGCGGCCCGCGGTGTCCTCGCCGAGCACCGAGGTCGCGATCAGGGACATCCCCTCGGGCGCGTACCCGGGCACGACCTCGCTCAGGACACAGGAGTTCAGGAAGCGCCTGCGGGTGTCGGTGAGGAGGGTGGGTTCGGCGAGCGGTGAGCGCCCGGCCACGTGGTAGTAGGTGGTCACCACGCGGTACGGCGGCACTTCCAGGTCCGGCAGCAGACGGGTCGCCGGACCGGGCCCCGTCGCGACGACCACGGCGCGGGCCGGCAGTTCGGTGCCCGTCTCTGGTGCGACGCCGTCGTCCGTGAGCCGGGCGACCGGCGTGCCGAGCCGCACGGTCCCCTCGGGGAGCGCGTCCGCGAGCAGGCGCGGCACCGCGCCGATGCCGCCGCCCGGCAGGCACAGCGTGCCGCGCAGCATGGTGCGCCAGACGAGGTGGAAGACCCGCCCCGAGGTCTCCAGCTCGTCCTCCAGGAAGACGCCGGACAGGAACGGCCGGAAGAACCGCTCGACGAACTCCTCGCTGAACCCCGCCGACGCGAGCGCGGTACGGGTGGTGCGGTCCTCGCCCCGCTTCAGCAGGCGCGCGGGCGCGAGCATGTCCCGCCCCGACAGCGCGCCCAGCGCGAGGAGGTCACGGACGCCCGCGAGCCGTCCTGGACGCAGGTCGTGGAGCTCGCGGGGCCTGCGCGTCGGGTCGGCGAAGCGCAGCCGCGCCTCCCCGGTGTGCACCAGGACGCCCGGCGTGAAGGGCCTCAGCCGCAGGTCGCGCAGCGGCAGCCGGCGGCGGACCTGCGGGTAGGCCGTGTTGAAGACCTGGAAACCGCGGTCCACGACGAAGCCCTCGTGACGGTCCGAGCGCATGCGCCCGCCCACCTCGTCGGACGCCTCCAGCACCGTCACGCCGAGGCCGGCCGCCACCAGGTCACGGGCACAGGCCAGACCGGCCAGGCCCGCGCCGATCACCACGACGTCCGGTGCACCACGGGCGGCGGCCATGGGAACTCTCCTCGTTCGGGGTACGCGTCCTCACGACCGCACTTCCGGCCGGACCGCCCGCGCGGATGCGGGTCAGGCCTGGGGGCGGGTGCCGTCGATGGCGATGCGCTGCCCGTAGCGCGCGTGCGGGAAGTAGTCCCAGGTGGCGTGGTGCTGGACGCAGCGGTTGTCCCAGAAGACCAGGGTGTTCGCCTGCCAGCGCACCCGGCAGTGCAGCAGGTTCGTCCGGGCGATGTGGTCGTACAGCATCTCCAGGACGGCCGTGCTCTCGGCGGCGGCCAGCTGCGTGATCCGCGAGGTGTACGGGCCGTTGACGAACAGGAGCTTGCGTCCGGTGTCGGGGTGGCGGACCACGACCGGGTGCTCGGTGCGCGGCACGTCGTACTCGGCCGGCGGCAGCTGGCCCTGCGCGAGCCAGGGGCGCGCGCCGTCGTGCACGGCGGTGAGCCCGTCCAGGAACGCCTTCATCGACGGGGACAGCATGTCGTAGGCGAGGTGCATGTTGGCGAAGAGGGTGTCGCCGCCGCTGCCGATCTCCGGGATTTCGGTGATGTGGAGCATCGAGCCCAGGGAGGGCTCGGCGTCGGCGGTCCCGTCGGCGTGCCAGCCGTTGCCGGCGACGGCACGGGAGTCCTTGTTCGCCCTGATCTCCAGGATGTACGGGTCGGAGTCCTCCTCGGGCAGGGCGACCGGGTGCAGCGGGCCGAAGAGGCCGGCGAAGCGCTTGTGGTCGTCGGGGGTGAGGTGCTGGTCGCGGAAGACGAGGACGTGGTGGGTGAGGAAGGCGGCGCGGATCTCCTTCTGCTGGACCGGCGTCAGTTCCTCGGAGAGGTCGAGGCCCGAGACCTCCGCGCCGAGGAGCGGGGTCAGCGGGTCGACGGTGAAGCTGCCGTAGGTCTCGCGGGGCGCCGTGGTGATGCGTTCGATGGCGTCGAGGGTGAACTGGTCCATGGGGTCTCCGGTGTGATGTGAGGGGGCGGTGCCAGGGGCGGGGTCGGGATCGAGGTCCGGGTCTGGGTCGGGGTCCACCGCAGGGAGCGTTAGCGTTACCACGTGTCCTACTTCGACGCCGCCTCCTCCGCCCCCCTCCACCCCGTCGCCCGCCAGGCGCTGCACGCCTCGCTGGACGAGGGCTGGGCCGACCCGGCCCGCCTCTACCGCGAGGGGCGGCGCGCCAGGCTGCTCCTGGACGCGGCCCGCGAGGCCGCCGCGGAGGCGGTCGGCTGCCGCCCGGACGAGCTGGTATTCACCCCGTCCGGTACGCGCGCGGTGCACACGGGGATCGCCGGCGCGCTCGCCGGACGGCACCGCACCGGCCGTCACCTGGTCGTGTCCGCGGTCGAACACTCTTCGGTGCTCCATTCGGCGCAGGCGCACCGCGACGCGGGCGGGACGGTGTCCGAAGTGCCCGTTCTGCGCACGGGTGCGGTCTCCCCCGACGCGTACGCGGACGCCCTGCGGCCGGACACCGCGCTCGCCTGTCTGCAGTCCGCCAACCACGAGGTGGGGACGGAGCAGCCGGTGGCCGCCGTCGCCGAGGCCTGCCGCGCGGCGGGCGTGCCGCTGCTCGTGGACGCGGCCCAGTCGCTGCCCTGGGGACCGGTCGACGGCGGCTGGTCCCTGCTGACCGGCAGCGCCCACAAGTGGGGCGGGCCCGCGGGCGTCGGGCTGCTCGTGGTGCGCAAGGGGGTGCGGTACGCGCCGCAGGGCCCCGCGGACGAGCGGGAGTCGGGGCGTTCGCCCGGTTTCGAGAACATCCCGGCCGTCGTCGCCGCCGCGGCCTCCCTGCGGGCGGTACGGGCCGAGGCCGCGGCCGAGTCGGCACGGCTGCGGGAGCTGACGGACCGTGTCCGCGCGCGGGTGCCCGAGCTGGTGCCGGACGTGGAGGTGGTGGGCGATCCGGTGGACCGGCTCCCCCACCTGCTCACCTTCTCGTGTCTCTATGTCGACGGGGAGACTCTGCTGCACGAGCTGGACCGCGAGGGGTTCTCGGTGTCGTCCGGATCGTCCTGCACGAGCAGCACCCTGACGCCCAGCCATGTGCTGCGGGCCATGGGGGTGCTGAGCGAGGGGAACGTCCGGGTGTCCCTGCCGCTGGGAACCCCCGCGGAGGAGGTGGACCGCTTCCTGGAGGTCCTGCCCCGCGCGGTCGCGGCGGTCCGGGAGAAGCTGGGCGCTCCGGCGGGCGTCCCGGCGGGGGCCGCCGGGGCGGGCTCCCCCGCCCCGGACGTGCTGGTCGTGGACGCGCTCGGCAAGCGCTGCCCGATCCCGGTGATCGAGCTCGCCAAGGTCATCGACGACGTGCCTCCCGGCGGCACGGTCCGCGTCCTGTCGGACGACGAGGCCGCGCGGCTGGACATTCCGGCGTGGTGCGAGATGCGGGGGCAGGAGTACGTGGGGGAGGAACCGGTGGCCGGCGGGACGGCGTACGTGGTGCGCCGCGCGTAAGCGCTCCGCGCGCGCCGGGGTTGACTGCGGGCCGGTGGGGGCTGGTCGCGCAGTTCCCCGCGCCCCTGAGGGGCGCTTTTCAGGGGCGCGGGGAACTGCGCGGGCGACCCCCACCGGCCCGCAGACGACACCCGGGGCCCGGCCGGCCAGGCCCCGGGCAGCGGCCTTAAGCCAGATGCCCTTGAACTTCCGCCGCCGCATCGTGCCCGTACGCCTTCGTGAAGCGGTCCAGGAAGTGCGAGCGCCGCAGCTGGTACTCCTGCGTGCCCTTGGTCTCGATGACCAGCGTCGCGAGCATGCAGCCGACCTGCGCGGCCCGCTCGTGCGAGACGCCCCAGGCGAGCCCGGACAGGAACCCCGCGCGGAAGGCGTCGCCGACACCCGTCGGGTCGACCTTCGCCGTCTCCTCCGGGACACCGACCTCGATCGGGTCGGCCCCCACGCTCTCGATGCGCACCCCGCGCGCCCCGAGCGTGGTCACCCGGTGACCCACCCGGGACAGGATCTCGGCGTCGCTCCAGCCGGTCTTGGACTCGATGAGCCCCTTCTCGTACTCGTTCGAGAAGAGGAACGTCGCCCCGTCCAGGAGCAGGCGGATCTCGTCGCCGTCCATGCGGGCGATCTGCTGGGAGAAGTCGGCCGCGAAGGGGATCGCGCGGCTGCGGCACTCCTCGGTGTGGCGCAGCATCCCCTCGGGGTCGTCGGCGCCGATCAGGACGAGGTCGAGGCCGCCGACGCGGTCGGCGACGTTCTTGAGCTCGATGAGGCGCGCCTCGCTCATGGCGCCGGTGTAGAACGAGCCGATCTGGTTGTGGTCGGCGTCCGTGGTGCAGACGAAGCGCGCGGTGTGCAGCACCTCGGAGATGCGGACGGAGTCGGTGTCGACGCCGTGCCGCTCCAGCCAGGCGCGGTACTCGTCGAAGTCGGAGCCCGCGGCTCCGACCAGGACCGGCGAGGTGCCGAGCTGGCCCATGCCGAACGCGATGTTCGCGCCGACACCGCCCCGGCGCACGTCCAGGTTGTCGACCAGGAAGGAGAGGGAGACCGTGTGCAGCTGATCCGCGACCAGCTGGTCGGCGAAGCGGCCGGGGAAGGTCATGAGGTGGTCGGTGGCGATGGAGCCCGAGACAGCGATACGCACGGCTAGGACACACTCCTGCGAGGAGGGGGATTGACAGTTCACGCTACCGGGTCGGTGCCTGGGCGACGGCGGAGTCCTGATCGAGCCAGGGCTGCGAAGCAGGCAGAACTACCCGATAGTAGGGCTTTTTATACGGTCTTCCGGTGCATACGGTTCCGGTATGACGAACCTCAGGCTCCATGGCGACGCCCCGCTCGGCCCCGGCACCCCCGATGCAGTTGAGGGCGGTCTGGCGCAGTTGCAGGGCGACTGCGCGCGCATGGTCCCGCACTGGGAGGCCCCCGTCCGGATCACTGCCCGCCCGGTGTCCCCGGCACTCATCCACGGCGTGACCGTTCCGCCGGCCTCCGCCCGCCTGCTGGACGCCATGTCCGACTACGGGGACTGAACCCCGGGCGGCGTACGCGGTACGAACCCGCTCCTCGCGAAGGGAACCGCACGCTCCCCCGCCGCGTCCCACCGCTGTCCCCCGTAAAGGGGAGACAGGATACGACCCCGCTGTGCCCTGATCCGGTCAGGAGGTGGGTCCCGTGGGACGACTGCGTGGCAGAAGGAGCAATGCGGTGGACACCGAGCGATCCGACAACGACGCGGCAGGGGCCGCCGACGAGGACCGGCCGCGCCGGCGGCGTTCGCCGGCGGCCGTCGCCTCGGTGGCGGCCGCGGTGCTCCTCGTCGGGGGCGGCGGGGCGTACGTCGCCGCCACCGCGTCCGGCGGTTCCGGCGGCGGGGACCGTTCCGGCGCGCCGGGCCGCGACGGGGATCCGCCGCCCCTGGCCCTCGACGGCTACTCGGAGGGCGGCGCGGACGGCACGGGCGGCACCGGGGGCACGGAGGGCATCGCGCCCGGCGAACCCGACCCGAACGGCGCGGTCTACCGCGCCGGCGGCGAGCTGCCCGACGGCCCCTCCTCCGCGGCCGTGTACCGGACGAAGGGCGAGGTCACCGCGTCCGAGGTGGCGGATCTTGCGCGGGCGCTCGGGGTGGAGGGCACCCCGAAGGCAACGGGTGACGCGTGGCAGGTCGGCGCCACCAAGGACGGGTTCGGGTCCGGTCTGCGGGTGAACAGGAAGGCGCCGGGCGCCTGGACGTTCAGCCGCTTCGCGCCGGGCGGCGACGACTGCAAGGGCACGACCACGTGCGCGAACCGGAGCCCCGGCGACACGGGGAAGGACGGCGGCAGCGGCAAGGACGGCGGAGCCGGGAAGGGCGGCGGGAGCGAGAGCGCCCGGGGCGCCGCCGTGGACCCGGTGAGCCCGGAGGCCGCGAAGAGGGCGGCGGCGCCGGTCCTCAAGGCGGTCGGCCAGGACGACGCGAAGCTCGACGCCGACCAGCTGATGGACGGCGTGCGCGTGGTGAACGCGGAGCCGGAGTTCGGCGGACTGCCCACCTACGGCTGGACGACCGGCGTCCAGGTCGGCCCGGACGGCCGAGTGGTGGGCGGCAGCGGCCAGGTGAAGGCGCCGGCGAAGGGTGACACGTACCCCGTCCTCGACGCGGAGAAGACCCTGCGCCTGCTGAACGGGGCCGGGACCGGCGGGTCCGGTACCGGCGACGGGCGCGCGGGCATCGGCGGCTGCGCCGGACCCGTACCGCTCAGGGGCCAGGACGGGAGCGGAACGCCCTGCGAGACGTCGACCGCGGCGCCGAAGTCCGAGCCGATCGTGGTCGAGGACGCCGTGTTCGGGCTGGCCGCGCAGTTCGTGGACGGGCGGCAGGCGCTGGTGCCGTCCTGGCTCTTCGAGGTGCGGCCGCCGGGGGGCGGCGACCGCTACACGGTCACGCATCCCGCGGTCGACCCGCGGTACCTGACCGCCGCGCGGCCCGATCCGCGCACGGACGCACCCGGCGACGGCAAGAGCGCGGCGCCCTCGGGCGACGACGTCCGGGTGGAGGGTTACAGCGTGGACGGCAAGCAGCTGACCGTGCGCTTCACGGGCGGCGTGTGCGGCGACTACACGGCCTCGGCGGACGAGTCCGGCGCCGCGGTGACCGTCCGGGTGGCCTACGAGCCGTGGCCGGACAAGGTCTGCATCATGATCGCGAAGACCTTCCACGAGAAGGTCGGCCTCGACGAGCCGCTCGGGGACCGCAAGGTGGTCGACGCGGACGGCGGGACCGTACCGCCGGAGAAGGACCTGCCGGACCCGGTCGGCTGACTCCGCGCCTGCGGCGGCCCGGCACGCCGGTGCCCCGGAACGGATCGGCACGAGAACGCGGAAGGCGGCGCCCCGTTGGAGGGGGCGCCGCCTTTCTGCGACCGTCGCCGGGTGGTGCGGCCGGGGACTAGCTGAACGAGTCGCCGCAGGCGCAGGAGCCCGTCGCGTTCGGGTTGTCGATCGTGAAGCCCTGCTTCTCGATGGTGTCCACGAAGTCGATGGAGGCACCGCCCAGGTACGGAGCGCTCATGCGGTCGGTGACCACCTTCACACCGCCGAAGTCCTTGACGACGTCGCCGTCCAGGGAGCGCTCGTCGAAGAAGAGCTGGTACCGCAGGCCGGAGCAGCCGCCGGGCTGGACGGCGACGCGCAGCGCGAGGTCGTCACGGCCCTCCTGCTCCAGCAGGCCCTTGACCTTGGCCGCGGCGGCGTCCGACAGGAGGATGCCGTCGCTCACGGTGGTGGTCTCGTCCGATACGGACATCTGCTTCTCTCCCGGGTTGTACGGAGACTGCTTGCCGACGGTTGCAACCGTCGGGGCCGCGGATTCATTCCGGGCCGGGCGTCGAGTCTTTGTCTTCTCATCTCATGCTCGCACACCCGCCGGAAAGCGGAGAACGTCCTGTGGACAAGCCACCGCGGACGCCCCGCCGGCCCCCCTTGAGACCCTTCACGGGATTCACGTCACATGGACGCTATGGGCATCGTCAAAGTGACGTGAAGCGGTTATGATAGATAGCGTCAATTCGACGAAAAGGCGTGTCCTGCTCGATCGCCCCACCCGGACGGTCCAGCGAGCCGCAGAACAGAAAGGGTGCGTGTCGTGACCACCGCCCAGACCCAGGTGCTCGACGTCCAGCCGACACCCCTCGCCCTGCTGCTTCTCGGCCGGGAGGCAGACCCGCGGAGCGAGCGCGGCGTCGAATGTCCCGGTGACCTGCCCTCGCCGTCCGACCCGGACCTGGTGGAGCGCGCCCGTGCGGCCAAGGAGAAGCTCGGGGACAAGGTCTTCGTGCTGGGCCACCACTACCAGCGCGACGAGGTCATCCAGTTCGCGGACGTCACGGGTGACTCCTTCAAGCTGGCCAAGGACGCCGCGGCGCGCCCCGAGGCCGAGTACATCGTCTTCTGCGGCGTGCACTTCATGGCCGAGTCGGCGGACATCCTCACCTCGGACGACCAGAAGGTGGTCCTGCCGGACCTGGCCGCCGGGTGCTCGATGGCCGACATGGCCACCGCCGAGCAGGTCGCCGAGTGCTGGGACGTGCTGACCGAGGCCGGGGTGGCCGACCAGGTCGTGCCCGTGTCGTACATGAACTCGTCCGCGGACATCAAGGCGTTCACCGGCAGGCACGGCGGCACGATCTGCACGTCGTCCAACGCCGAGAGGGCGCTGAACTGGGCGTTCGAGCAGGGCGAGAAGGTGCTGTTCCTGCCCGACCAGCACCTGGGCCGGAACACGGCCGTCCGCGACCTGGGGATGTCGCTCGACGACTGCGTCCTCTACAACCCGCACAAGCCCAACGGCGGGCTGACCGCCGAGCAGCTGCGGGACGCGAAGATGATCCTGTGGCGCGGGCACTGCTCGGTGCACGGCCGCTTCTCGCTGGAGTCGGTCGAGGACGTGCGCGCCCGCATACCCGGCGTGAACGTCCTCGTGCACCCCGAGTGCAAGCACGAGGTGGTGGCCGCGGCCGACTACGTGGGCTCCACGGAGTACATCATCAAGGCGCTGGAGGCGGCACCGGCGGGCTCCAAGTGGGCCATCGGCACGGAGCTGAACCTGGTCCGCCGCCTGGCGAACCGATTCGCCCCCGAGGGCAAGGAGATCGTCTTCCTCGACAAGACGGTCTGCTTCTGCTCGACGATGAACCGCATCGACCTGCCGCACCTGGTCTGGACCCTGGAGTCCCTGGCCGAGGGCAAGCTGGTCAACCGCATCGAGGTGGACCGGGAGACGGAGCGGTTCGCGAAGCTGGCGCTGGAGCGGATGCTGGCGCTGCCGTAACCCGGCTCCGTACCTGCGGCGGGTTCCGTCGCGGGTTCCGTACATACGCGGGTGAGGGGCGTCCTTCCGGCCGGAAGGACGCCCCTCKCCCGCGTACGGACCCTTGTCCGGCGGCCGCCCGTGTCAGTCGGCCGCCGGTCCGAAGGCGCGCAGCGACGTCGGCTGCCAGTCGCGCCAGGTCTGCAGGCGCTCCTGGTAGATCGCCTCGACTGCGGGGAACACACGGCCCAGGATGAGCCGGGCGGGCAGCCGGTCGGTGTCCACGAGTTCGAGGACGGCCGCCTTGGTCGCCTCGGGGTCACCGATCTCGAACTCGGGCGCGGTCTCGGCCCGTACGGAGGCGTAGTCCGCGAGTTCCGCGCTCCGGCGTGATCCGCGCGCCAGCCAGTCGGTGGCGTAGGCGCCGGGCTCGACGCAGGTCACATGGACACCGAGGGGCCCGACCTCCTGGCGCAGGGACTCGGACAGGCCCTCGACCGCCCATTTCGAGGCGTGGTAGGCCCCGATGCCGGGATAGGAGCGCACGCCGCCCTCGCTCGTGACCTGGAGCAGCCGGCCGCCGCCCTGACGCCGCAGGACGGGCAGGACCGCCTGGGTGACCCAGACCGTGCCGAAGAAGTTGGTCTCCATCTGCTGACGGAGTTCGCGCTCGGTCACCTCCTCGACCATGCCGAAGTGCCCGTAGCCGGCGTTGTTCACGACGACGTCGAGCCGCCCGGACCACCGCGTGGCCCGTTCGACGGCGGCGAAGACGCCCTCGCGGTCGGTGACGTCGAGTTGAAGCGGCAGGACGGTGTCGGGGAAGCGCCCGACGAGGTCGTCGAGGGCGGAGAGGTCGCGGGCGGTGGCGACGACGCGGTCACCGCGCTCCAGCGCGGCCTGCGCCCAGAGCCGGCCGAAGCCGCTGGAGGAGCCTGTGACGAACCAGATCTTGCTCATGTGTGTTTCTCCTTTCGCCCTCCACCCTCGGCGACGCCCGCGCATGCCACAAGCGAATGATGATCATGGCAGGTATTCCTTGCTGGCATGATGGCGCGCATGGCCTTCGACGTTCACCCCCAGTTGCTGCGGGCACTGCGCGCGGTGCTGGAGACCGGTTCGTTCACCGCGGCGTCCGAACGGCTGGGCTTCACGCAGTCAGCGCTGTCCAAGCAGATCGGCGCACTGGAGTCGGCCGCGGGGACGCAGTTGTTCCGGCGCGGTCCGCGCGGGGTGGAGCCGACCGCGGCGGCGCAGCGGCTCGCGAGCCGCGCCGTCACCGTCCTCGACCAGCTCGACGCCGCGGCACGCGAACTCGCCGACCACGCGCAGCCGCTCGGCGGCCGGGTGGCGCTCGGCGGCTATCCCACCACGGCCATGGATCTGGTCCCGCGCACGATCGCCCGCGTCCGCGCACGGCACCCCTCGGTCGAGGTCGTGTTCCTGGAGTCGTCGACGCCGGTGCAGATCCGCCGGCTGCGCGCGGGGCGGCTGGATCTCGCCCTCCTGGCCCGGGGCGAGGGGCTGCCGGACTGGGACCTGACCGGGATCGAGACCGAGCCGCTGCCGTCCGGCCCCCTGTGCGTCGCCATGAGCGAACGGCACCGTCTCGCCCACCTGAGGCGGGTACCGGTCGCGGAGCTCGCCGACGAGGAGTGGGTGGCCGGACGCGGAGCGCGGGGCGAGCCGCAGTTCGGCGCATGGCCCACCCTGTCGCACCCGCGCATCACCGCGGAACTCGGCGAATGGAGCACCCGGCTCGGCTTCGTGGCCGCCGGGCTGGGGATCACCACGATCCCAAGCCTCGCCGCCGGTGTGCTCCCCGGCGGGGTCGTAGCCCTCCCGGTGGCCGATCCGGCCTGGCGCGGCCGCTCCATGGTGCTCGCCCACGTCGGCACGCTCACCGCCGCCACCGCCGCCGTCCGGTCCGAGCTGGTGGAAATCGCCCGCGCCGTCGCCGACCGCGAGGCCTGAGGCGGGGACGGCGGTAGCCGCGGCGACAGTCGCGGCCCCGGTGGTGACGACGGCGACCGCGGTACCGGGCCCTCGCTCCCGCCCGGCTGTCAGGCGGCCCGGGTCCGCGGGGCCGCGGCGGCGAGCCTGTCCTCGGCGATCCGCCGGGCCGCCCGCAGCGGCGTGATCCCGGCCGACCGGGACAGGTCGAGGATGCCGCTCACGGTGTCGCCGATGCCCGCCACCCGCCGCCGGGCCGTCTCGTGGTCCTCACCCTGCGACTCCCGGCCGAGGGCGTAGACGATGCCGCCGCCACCGGCGACGTAGTCGGGGATCCAGACGACCCCGCGCCGGGCGAGGGTGTCGGCGACGCCCTCCTCGGTGAGCTGGTTGTTGGCCGGGCCGACGACCAGGCGGGCGCCCACCGTGAGGACGCTCTCCTCGCTGAGCACTCCGCCGACGGCGGCGGGGACCAGGATGTCGGCGGGCGCGGACAGGGCCTGCGCGGGCTCGGCCCATCCGTATCCCTTCGCCAGCGCGTCCTGCCTGCGGGAGGCGTCGACGTCGGACACCACCACGTGCGCCCCCTCGGCGGCGAGGGCGGCGGCGACGCGGCCGCCGACCGAGCCGAATCCGCTGACCACCACGGTGCGGCCGGCGCAGGACGCGGTGCCGAACACGTGCCGTGCACCGGCGTGCAGGGCGGCCAGGACACCGACGGCGGTGGGACCGCCGGAGTCGCCGGTGCCCCCGTGCTCCTCGGGCGCGCAGTACGCGTACGGCGAGAAGTGGCGCAGCACCACCATGTCGTCGGGACCGGTGCCCACATCGGGGCCGGTGCGGTAGGAGCCCTCGAAGGAGGCGATCAGCTCGCCCAGGTCCTCCAGCGCGGCCCGGCGCAGCCGCGGCGTGAGCTCGGTGTCCCGGTCGAGAGCGATCACGCTCTTGCCGCCGCCGAAGTCCAGGCCGGCCACCGCGGCCTTGTAGGTCATCGCCTCCGACAGGCGCAGCGCGTCGGCCAGCCCCTCGCGCCAGTCGGCGTAGCGGCGCAGCCTGCAGCCTCCGACCGCCGGTCCCAGCGCCCGGGAGTGGACGGCGACGATCAGGGGCAGACCGGACCGGCGGCCACGGCGGACGACGACGTCCTCATGTGCGAATGCTTCACTCATACCCGCGAAATTAGACTGATGCACGAGCCGAAGACCGTACGGCTGAAGGAAATTCGGCATGCGCCCCCAGGAGCCGTTCATGGACGAACTTGATACAGCGATCGTGCGCCATCTGCAGGCGGACGGTCGCCTGTCCAACCGCGCCCTCGCCGAGAAGCTCGGCATCGCCCCCTCCACCTGCCTGGAGCGCACCAGGCTCCTGCGCAGCCGCGGCGTCATCCGGGGGTATCGGGCCGAGGTCGACCTGCGGGCGCTCAACCGCTCCGTACAGGCGATGGTCTTCACCCAGGTCAGGCCCCTGCGCCGGGACGTCGTCGCCGCCTTCGAGCAGTCGGTGACCCGGCTGCCGGAAGTGGTCTCCGTCTACACGATGGCGGGCAGCGACGACTTCCTCGTCCACGTCACGGCCCAGGACATCGACCATCTGCACGCATTTCTGCTGGACCAGTTCACCGACCGCCGCGAGATCGTCGGCTTCCGCACGTCGATCATCTTCCAGCACCTGACCAACCCCGTGCTGGAACCCCTGCCCCCTGGGGACGCCTCCTGAGAGCTGTGGGGAACGCGGACACGACTGTGCCCCCGTACGACGTACGGGGGCACAGCGGTCGACGCGGTCAGGCGGTCACACGCCCGCCGGCTCCGGCTCGGCGGCAGCCTGGCGCTTGGCGGCCTTCTTCGTCGCGCGGCGTTCCTTGCGCAGCTCCACCATCGCGTACAGCGTCGGTACGAGCAGCAGGGTCAGCAGCGTCGACGAGATCAGGCCGCCGATCACGACCACCGCGAGCGGCTGGGCGATGAAGCCGCCCTCGCCGGTGATGCCGAGTGCCATCGGCAGCAGGGCGAAGATCGTCGCCAGGGCCGTCATGAGGATCGGGCGCAGCCGGTGCCTGCCGCCCTCCAGCACGGCTTCGACGACGCCGTAGCCCTGCCCGCGGTACTGGTTGATCAGATCGATCAGCACGATCGCGTTGGTGACGACGATGCCGATGAGCATCAGCATGCCGATCAGCGACGGCACGCCCAGCGGGGTGCCGGTCACCACGAGCAGGCCGATCGCACCCGTCGCCGCGAACGGGATCGAGACGAGCAGGATCAGCGGCTGGATCAGCGACCGGAAGGTCGCCACCAGCAGCATGAACACGATCGCGATCGCCGCGAGCATCGCCAGGCCCAGGGACGCGAACGCGTCGTCCTGGTCCTCCGAGACACCGCCGATGGAGGCGGTGGCGCCGGCCGGCAGCTTCAGTTTGTCGAGCTTCGAGGTGAGCTCGGTGCTGACCGCGCCGGTGTTGTCGCCGGTCGGCTTGGCCGTGATGGTGGCCGCGCGCTGACCGTCGATGCGGGTCATCGACACCGGGCCGTCGACCAGCTTCACCGTGGCGATGTCGCCGAGCTCCACCGGCCCGAGCTTCAGGGCCTTCAGCTCGGACAGCGTCTCGGCGGGCTTCGCCGACTTGATGACGACGTCCCGCTCGGTGTCGTCCAGGATCGCCTTGCCGCTGGTGGTGCCGCGCACCGCCTGGCCGACGGCCGCGCCGAGCGTGGCGTCGTTGAAGCCCGCGGCAGCGGCCTTGTCGTTGGCCTTGACCGAGATCCGCGGCACCGACTGGGCCAGGTCGCTGGTGACGTCGGTGACGTCGTCGAGCTTCGCGACCTCGTCGCGGACCTTCTCCGCCGCCTCGCGCAGCACGTCCGCGTCGGCGGACTTCACCACGACGCTCAGGTCCTGGCTGCCGAACCCGTCACCGGCCGCGACCGTCGTCGTACCGATGCCGGAGAGCTTGCCGAGCCCCTCCTCGATGCCGTCCTGGACGTCGTCGAAGGAGGCCGAGTCCGCGACCTTGACGGTGTACGAGGCCTGGTTGGTGTCCGTGCCCCCGCCGAAGGCGGCCATGAAGCCGGAGGAGCCGACGGTGACCTGGTAGTCCTCGACGCCCTTGACGCCGTCGAGCATCCGCTCGACCTTCTTCGCCTGGTCGTCGGTCTCCGCCAGGCTGGTGCCGGGCTTCAGCTCCTGCTTGACGGTGATGACCTCCTGGTCGCCCTGGTCGAAGAAGTTCGTCTTCAGCAGGGGCGCCATGCCGAACGTGGCCAGGAGCACCACCACGGCGATGGCCACGCTGGTGAGGCGGCGGCGGGTGGCGAAGCGCAGCACGGGCACGTAGAAGCGCTGCAGGCGGCTGCGCGCCTCCTTCTCCTCGGCCTTGCGGCGCGCCTCCTCCTGGTCGGCCCCGCGCACGTCCTTGGGGGCGCGCAGGAACCAGTACGAGAGCACCGGTACGACCGTCAGGGAGACGAGCAGCGAGGCCAGCAGGGCCGCCGTGACCGTCAGGGAGAACGAGCCGAACAGCTCGCCGACCATGCCGCCGGTCAGGCCGATGGGCAGGAAGACGGCGACGGTGGTGAGCGTCGAGGCGGTGACGGCGCCCGCGACCTCGCGTACCGCGTTGAGGATCGCCTCCTGGCGCTCCTCGCCGTAGCCGAGGTGCCGCTTGATGTTCTCCAGGACCACGATCGAGTCGTCGACGACCCGGCCGATGGCGATGGTGAGGGCGCCGAGGGTGAGGATGTTGAGCGACTCGCCGCGGGCCCAGAGCACGATCAGCGCGAGGACGACCGACATCGGGATGGAGACCGCGGTGACCAGCGTCGAGCGGACCGACGCCAGGAAGACGAGGATGACGAGGACGGCGAAGAGCAGTCCGAGCGCGCCTTCGGTGGTCAGACCGCTGATGGACTTGGAGACGGCGGGGCCCTGGTCGCTGACGACCGTCAGGGTGGCGCCGGAGCCGAGGTCCTTGCGCAGGCCGGGCAGCTTGTCCTGGACCTCGTCGGAGACCGCGACCGCGCTGCCGTCGTGGTCCATGGTGACGGAGACGGCCAGGCTGGGCTTGCCGTCCGTGCGGGTGATGGACTCCGTCTTGGCGGCCTTCTCCTCGACGGTGGCGACGGAACCGAGGCGTACGGGCTTCTTGCCGCCCTCGCCGGGGACCATCAGGTCCTCGATCTGCTCCAGCGAGGTGAAGCCGCCGCCGACCTGGACCGTGCGGTTGCTGCCGTTCTCGTCGAAGGAGCCGGCCGGGACGGTCGCGCCGCCCGCCTGGAGGGCCTGGCCGAGCGCGGTCGTGGTCAGTCCCGCCTTCGCCAGCTTCGCGTCGTCGGGCGTGACCGCGACCTCCAGGTCCTGGACGCCGTCGACCGAGACCTGGCCGACGCCGTCGATGCCCTTGAGCGCGGGGACGACGGTACGGTCCAGCTGGTCCGAGAGGGCCTGCTGGTCCCGGTCCGAGGTGACGGCGAGGACCACGGTCGGGATGTCGTCGGTGGAACCGGCGACGACCTGCGGGTCCACGTCGTCCGGGAGCTGGACGCGGGCGCGGTTCACGGCCTGCTGGACGGCGGCCACGATCTGCGCGGAGTCGTTGCCGTAGTCGAAGGAGGCCATGATCAGGGCGTTGCCCTCACTGGCCGTGGAGGTGACGCCGGAGATCCCGTCGACCGCTTCGAGGTTGTCCTCGATGGGCTCGACGACCTGCTTCTCGACCACGTCGGGGGACGCGCCCTGGTACGGCGCCAGGACCGACACCATGGGCAGTTCGATGGTGGGCAGCAACTGCTGCTTGAGTTGCGGGATCGCTATCGCCCCGAAGGCGAGCGCGATGATCGACATCAGCCCGATCAGGGCACGCTGGGCGAGGCTGAAACGGGACAGCCAGGACATGGGTGGCGGGTCTCTCTTCTGTGGTTCGGGACCGGGCTCGGCCGTGACGTGTGGGTGACGAGCGGCGCGACGGGCTCATGTGAGCATTCGCCTATCACTCTGAGCCATCGGCGGAGTGCGACCCGTCGCCCCCAGGTCCCGTTCCTTATGCGGCGCATACCGCGACCGCAGTACGTACGGGTGGAGCTCACTCCACCCTTGGGCGTACCAGCCCGGATTCGTACGCGATCACCACGAGCTGGGCCCGGTCGCGTGCCCCCAGCTTGGCCATGGCGCGGTTGACGTGCGTCTTCACGGTGAGCGGGCTGACTTCGAGGCGCTCGGCGATCTCGTCGTTGGAGTGCCCGCCGGCGACCTGGACGAGGACCTCGCGCTCGCGGACGGTGAGCGCGTCCAGGCGTTCGGTGCGAGCGGGGTCGCGGTCGTCGTCGTCCTGCGCGAGGAACTTGGCGATCAGCCCCTTGGTGGCGACGGGCGACAGCAGCGCGTCGCCGCCGGCCGCGACGCGGATGGCGTTGAGCAGTTCGTCCGGCTCGGAGCCCTTGCCGAGGAAGCCGGAGGCGCCGGCCCGCAGCGACTGGACCACGTACTCGTCGACCTCGAAGGTCGTCAGCATGACCACGCGGACGTGGGCGAGGCCGGGATCGGCGCTGATGAGGCGGGTCGCGGCCAGGCCGTCGGTGCCGGGCATGCGGATGTCCATCAGGACGACGTCGGCCCGTTCCTCGCGCGCCAGGCGCACCGCCTCCGCGCCGTCGGAGGCCTCCCCCACGACCTCCATGTCGGACTCGGAGTCGACCAGGACACGGAAGGCGCTGCGCAGCAGTGCCTGGTCGTCGGCGAGCAGGACGCGGATGGTCATGCGGGGTTCCCCTTGACTGCCTTGTGCGCGGGTGCGGCGGGCGTGGACGTGGCGGAGGCGGGTGCGGTGGCGGCGGGCCTCCCGGAGGCGGGCGCCGCGGTCACCGGGACCGCGGTGGTCGCGGGCGCGGGGGCCGTGCCTCCCGGCCGGCCGCTGACCGGCAGGATCGCATGCACCCGAAAGCCGCCTCCGTAGCGGGGTCCCGCGGTGCAGGTGCCGCCGAGCGCGGTGACCCGCTCGCGCATGCCGAGGAGCCCGTGGCCGCCGTTCTCCTCCAGCCGGGCCGCCGCGTCGTCGCCGGGGCCGTCGTCGAGGACGGTGATCTCCACGTCCGGTCCCACCCGTACGACGCTGACCTCGGCCTTCGCGTCCTGGCCCGCGTGCTTGCGCACATTGGTGAGGGCTTCCTGGATGACGCGGTACGCGGCCAGGTCGACGGCGGCCGGGAGGGTCGTGCCCTGGTCGGTGCGGGCCACCTCGACGGGCAGGCCCGCGCTGCGGAAGGTGCCGACGAGCTCTTCGAGGCGGTGCAGGCCGGGCGCCGGTTCGGTGGGCGCCTCGGGGTCGCCGGACTGGCGCAGCAGGCCGACCGTGGCGCGCAGTTCGTTGAGCGCGGAGCGGCTGGCCTCGCGGACGTGGGCGAGGGCCTCCTTCGCCTGGTCCGGGCGCTTGTCCATGACGTGGGCGGCGACCCCGGCCTGCACGTTGACCAGGGCGATGTGGTGGGCGACGACGTCGTGCAGGTCGCGGGCGATGCGCAGGCGCTCCTCCGCGACGCGGCGGCGGGCCTCCTCCTCGCGGGTGCGTTCGGCCCGGTCGGCGCGCTCCCTTATGGCGTCCACGAAGGCGCGGCGGCTGCGGACCGCGTCGCCCGCGGCGGCGGCCATGCCCGTCCACGCGAAGATCCCGAGGTTCTCCTGGGCGTACCAGGGCAGGGGGCCCGCGAGCATGGCGACGCCGGTCAGGACGGTCATGGTGAGCAGGCCGACGCGCCAGGTGGTGGGGCGGTCGGTGGTGGAGGCGACCGTGTAGAGGGCGACGACGGCGGACATCACGACGGGGGCGCGGGGGTCGCCGGTCACGAACTCCACGGCGGACAGGGCGCCGGTGGCGACGAGGACCCGCAGCGGGTCTGGGGGCGCAGCCCCCAGGGACGGGAAGGGAAGGGGCGGCGGGGGCGGAAAACGGATCAGCCCGGGATCAGGCCGTCCGTGTCCTTCAGCATCTCCCGGACCTCCGGGAGCGTGGCGTCCGGGGACGGGAGGATCAGCTCCGACGGTTCCAGCGCGTCGTCGGGGAGCGGTGCGCCCAGGCGGCGCACCGCGTCGAGCAGCGCGCCCAGCGTCCGCCGGAAGCCCTCCTCGTCGCCGGACCTCGTCTCCGCGAGGAGCTCGTCGTCCAGCTCGTCCAGTTCGGCGAGGTGGACGTCGTCCAGCCTCACCTGTCCCTCCCCCATGATCCGTACGATCATGACGCCCTCCTAGGCGTGGGACCGCGGCCCGCGACTGCTGCCGTCGACTACTGCTTGTCGAAGCGCGGGGTGTCCTGCGGCTGCTGCTGGGACCGAGTCTGACCCGCACCGCCCTCGATCGCCTGCTGGGAGGACGAGGAGCCCCCGGCCAGCTCGGCCTTCATGCGCTGCAGCTCCAGCTCCACGTCCGTGCCGCCCGACAGCCGGTCCAGCTCGCTCTGGATGTCGTCCTTGGCGAGCCCGGAGTGGTCGTCGAGGGCGCCGGAGGCGAGCAGCTCGTCGATGGCGCCGGCCCGCGCCTGCAGCTGGGCGGTCTTGTCCTCGGCCCGCTGGATGGCCATCCCGACGTCGCCCATCTCCTCGGAGATGCCGGAGAAGGCCTCGCCGATCCGGGTCTGCGCCTGGGCGGCCGTGTACGTCGCCTTGATCGTCTCCTTCTTGGTGCGGAAGGCGTCGACCTTGGCCTGGAGCCGCTGGGCCGCGAGGGTGAGCTTCTCCTCCTCGCCCTGCAGGGTCTGGTGCTGGGTCTCCAGGTCGGTCACCTGCTGCTGCAGGGCGGCCCGGCGCGACAGCGCCTCGCGGGCCAGGTCCTCCCGGCCGAGCGCGAGCGCCTTGCGGCCCTGGTCCTCCAGCTTGGAGGACTGGCTCTGGAGCTGGTTCAGCTGCAGCTCCAGGCGCTTGCGGGAGGTCGCCACGTCGGCGACGCCGCGGCGCACCTTCTGCAGCAGCTCCAACTGCTTCTGGTACGAGTAGTCGAGGGTTTCGCGCGGGTCCTCGGCCCGGTCAAGGGCCTTGTTCGCCTTCGCGCGGAAGATCATCCCCATACGCTTCATGACACCGCTCATGGGCTTCGCGCGCCCCCTTCTGACGGACTCCGGCTCCAGCGACTGCAACAGGACCAACAGTACGGGCCCTGCATCCATTACCGCACTGTTCGGGGACGGATGCGCTCATCCCCAAGGACGACTGACGACGATCCCGCTCCGGCGTAAGGAGTACGGGCCTCCCGGGGTTCGCCCCGGGGCCGGTCACCACCACCGCACACCGCCGTCCCCATTCGTCCTCTCTGTCCCCCTACAGACGTCCGGTGTTGCCGGATCGTTCCCCACTCGGCCGTCGTCCATGCCTCCGCACCCCTTACCCTTGGGTTTTGTGTTCCGTAGCCGCGCCAAAGACGAGAAGGCCCACGCCGACAAGGCGTCGCTGACCGACTCCCCTCAGCCCCGTGACCCGCAGGCCCCCAAGGGCCGTCCCACTCCCAAGCGCAGTCAGGCCCAGTCCCAGCGCCGCAGCGTGGCCAACACGCCCACGACGCGCAAGGAAGCGGCCAAGCGGCAGCGCGACGAGCGCCGGGCCCACATGGAGAAGCAGCGCCAGGCACTGGCCAGCGGCGACGAGCGCTACCTGCCCGCCCGGGACAAGGGCCCCGTGCGCAAGCTCGCGCGGGACTTCGTCGACTCGCGGTTCTGCATCGCCGAGTTCTTCCTGCCGCTGGCCGTGGTCATCCTCGTGCTGAGCATGGTCCGGGTCGCGTCGCTGCAGAACGTGGCGCTGCTGGCGTGGCTCTTCGTGATCGTGCTGATCGTGCTCGACTCGATCGGCATCGCGATCCGTCTGAAGAAGCAGCTGAACGCGCGCTTCCCGGACGAGTCCAAGCGGGGCGCCGTCGCCTACGCGCTGATGCGCAGCCTCCAGATGCGTCGCCTGCGGCTGCCGAAGCCGCAGGTCAAGCGCGGAGAGCGGCCCTGAGCGCGGCACCCTTCACGGGCGGCGCGGCGGATGCCTGGCTCAGCGGGCTGGGTGCGCTGCGTGACGTCGTACGGCAGGAGCTGGTGGCCCGGCAGCTCGACGAGCAGATAGCCGCGCGGTTCGCCGTCGGCCGCCGGCTGCGGGTGCTGGACGTGGGCATGGGCCAGGGCACGCAGGCCCTGCGGCTGGCCCGCGCGGGGCACGAGGTGACCGGGATCGAGCAGGACTCCCGGATGATCTCCGTGGCCCGTGAGGCGCTCGCCGCCGAGCCCGAGGGCATCCGCGGCCGGGTCCGGATCGTCGAGGGCGACGGCCGCGACACCGGTGTGCACTTCATGCCCGGCAGCTTCGACGTGGTGCTGTGCCACGGCGTGCTGATGTACGTCGAGGAGCCCGACGCGCTGCTGGCGGGGCTCGCCCGGATGCTGGCGCCCGGCGGGCTGCTGTCGCTGCTGGTGCGCAACGCGGACGCGCTGGCCATGCGCCCTGGGCTCTCCGGCGACTGGCCGGGGGCGCTGGCCTCCTTCGACAGCAGCACGTACACGAACCGGCTCGGGCTCGACGTGCGGGCCGACGGGCTCGACGCCCTCACCGGCACCCTCGCCGGGATCGGGGCCCCGCTGCACACCTGGTACGGGGTGCGGGTCTTCACCGACACGGCCGCCGACGGCGCCCCGGTGCCGGACGACGTGGACGTCCTGCTGGCCGCCGAGGAGCGGGCCGGCCGCACGGACCCCTACCGCCGGGTGGCGGCGCTGCTGCACCTGTGCGGCGTCCGGGGCTGACCCGCCGGACGGCGCGGAGGCCGCGGCCTGCGTACGGCCGCGGCCCCTCTCCCCCACCACCCGCACGGTTCACCCGTACGGGCTACGACGGGGCGTACGGGCTTCCGGATTCAGGACGCCTCGGCGTGCAGGCTCATCGGACCGTAGACCTCCGCGGCGTCCTCGAAGATCCGGACCTGGTCCGCGCCCCCTTCGGCCAGTGCCTTCCAGTGCTCGCCGAGCCAGGACTCCGCGTCGCCCTGGGTGGTGAACTCCTCGGGCTGGACCGCGGGCTGGACTTCCGTTCCGTCGGCCTTCTCGAACCGCCACGTCCATGCCGCCATGTCAGCCTCCCAAAAGTACGTAGCAAGATCGGACTGTCGCCGTCAGCCTAGGCGCTCCGTCAACCGGCCGGTGGGCAAAAGTGCAGGTCGAGAACTGTGGGGCGCCGGGGGCGCACCCCCTGACGGGCACGAGCCCGGCCGGCACGGAAAAATCGGGCCCGTGGACGTGACTCTGCTTGGAACCGGCGGGCCCCTCGGACTGCCCAGGCCCGACTGCCCGTGCGCCGCCTGCGCGGTGGCGCTCGGACCGGACGCCCGGGCGGCGACCGCCCTGCTGGTCGACGGGACCCTGCTGCTGGACCTGACCCCCGGCGCGGCCTTCGCGGCGGCCCGGTCCGGGCACTCGCTGAGCGGGGTGCGGCAGGTGCTGCTGTCCCATCCGCACGACGGGCCCGCCGTGGAGGTGCCCGCGGGGCTGCCGCAGCCGGGCCGGGTGCCGGACGGGCGGGAGCTGACGCTGCTGACGGGCCACCGGGTGCGGGCACTGGCGATGGACGCGCCGGGCACCGGGTACGCGGTGACGGGGCCGGACGGGCAGCGGCTGCTCTACCTGCCGCCGGGCGCGGCCCCCGCGGGTCTGGACGGGGCGGGCGAGGCGTACCACATGGTGGTCGGCGACGTCGTCGGGCGGCCGGACGCGCTGGCCCGGCTGCGGCTGGCGGGCGCGGCCGGGCCCGCCACCGACGTGATCGCGGTGCACCTGGACCACGACGTGCCGCCGGGCCGCGAGCTGCGGCGGCGCCTCGCGGCCGCGGGGGCGCGGGCGGTGCCGGACGGCGCGACGCTGACCGTCGGGGTGTACGAGGACGTGCCCGACGTGCCGCGCCGGACGCTGGTGCTCGGCGGGGCCCGCTCGGGCAAGTCGGTCGAGGCCGAGCGGCGCCTTGAGGCCTTCCCGGACGTGCTGTACGTGGCGACGGGCGGCACCCGCAGCGGGGACGGCGAGTGGGCGGCCCGGGTGCACGCGCACCGCGAGCGGCGCCCGGGCTCCTGGCGCACCGCCGAGACCTGCGACCTCGTCCCGGTCCTGGCACAGGACGGGCCGCCGGTGCTGATCGACTGCCTGTCCCTGTGGCTGACGGACGCGATGGACGCGGTGGGCGCGTGGGACGAGGCCGAGTGGGCGGGCGGCGGCGAACGCGCGCTGCGCACGCGCGTCGAGGAGCTGACGGCCGCCGTCCGGGAGTCCCGCCGCACGGTGGTCGCCGTCTCCAACGAGGTCGGTTCCGGGATCGTCCCCGCCACCGCCTCGGGCCGCCGCTACCGCGACGAACTGGGGCGCCTGAACGCGGCGTTCGCGGCCGAGTGCGAGCACGTGCTGCTGGTGGTGGCGGGGCAGGCGCTCGCCCTCAGGGGCTGAGGCCGGGCCAGGAGGGCGACGGCGCGCGGTCGTTCTTGCGGGCGATGATCCGGTAGGCGTTCGAGAAGCGGGTGCGGCGCAGCAGCGGGGCCAGGGCGTGGTCAAGCACGGAGGCGGAGGCGAGCAGCGGGGCGGCGGCCCGGGTGAGGGCCGTGCGCAGGGTGCGCTGGAGGTCGGTCGGCGGGGTGGGGCGCCAGGGCTCGTCGCCGCCGGGCAGCCGGTTGCCGATCGCGAGGGCCAGGGCGCCGGTCAGGTCGTACGGGACGTGCGGTTCGCGGCGGTCGGTGGAGACGACCGAGCAGCCCTGCGCGTCGAGTTCGTCGAGCAGGTTGCGCAGGGGCATGAGGTGCAGGTGCCGCGGCTGGCAGTAGGACACCCACCACTTGCCCAGCAGCGCGCCGAACGCGCAGTCCGGGTCCGGGACCTCGACGAGCAGGTGCCCGCCGGGGCGCAGCACGGCGAGCGCGGCGCGCAGTTCCGCGCGCGGGTCGGGGCTGTGCTCCAGGTGGTGGAACATGCTGACCACGTCGTAGCGGGCGCGCAGCCGGCCGGCCAGGTCGGGCAGCAGGCCGCGGTGCGCCTCCTCGACCCGGCCGGCCGCCCGGGCCTTCTCGACGCGTGCGGTGGGGTCGAGCCCGTCGAAGGACGTGTACGTGAAGAACTCCTTGGCCGCCGCCGGGAAGTGGCCGTGGCCGGTGCCGACGTCCAGCCAGCTCTCGGGTTCGGGGAAGGGGAGCATCGCGCGGGCCGCGGCCTCGTGACGCCGGCGTCCGGCCCGGGAGCGCAGGGTCCGCTCGGCGAAGCCCTCGCGGTCCAGGCCGCCGGGGTGCCCGTCCCGGTCCTCGTCCCGGCCCCCGTCCTCGTGTCCGTCCCCGTGCCCGTCCTCGTGTCCGTAGAGGTCGCGGTGGTAGAAGGCGAGGCCCTCGGTGGTCAGGCGGGGGTTCTGGAAGGCGTGCGCGCAGTCCTCGCACTCGTCGACGACGAAGGTGCCGGGCTTGTGCTGGAGCAGGTCCGGGGTGCGCAGCCGGGTGCGCAGCCGCCGCGAGCCGCACCAGGGGCAGTCGGGTCTGCGCGGTTCGTGGAAGCGGTCGGTGCCCCGGGCCAGCTCCCCCAGGTACACGGCGCGGCGCTGGGCGGCGGTCCGCCGCGCCGTGTACCTGGGGGAGCCGGCCCGCCGAGGGCGCGCTGGACGTCATGAAGCGGTCGGACATCGGCCCGTTCGGGGTCGTCACCCTGCTGCTCGTCCTGCTCGCCCAGGTCGCGGCGCTCTCCCAGGCGTACGGGTCCTCGTGGACCCGGGGCGCCCTCGCGGCGGTGGTCTCGGCGGCCGCCGCCCGGCTCGCGCTCACCCTGGCCGCCCGCGCGGGCGTGCCGCCCGCCCGTCCCGAGGGCCTGGGCGCCGCGGTCGCGGGCACGGTCCCCGTGCGGGCCGCCCTCCTCACCGCGGTCGCCGTCACCGCTTCGGCGGCCGGCGCGGGCGCGCTGCTCGGGCCGTACGGCGTGCTGGGCGCCGCCCTGGCCGTGCTGCTCGCCTGCGCCGCCTCCGAAGCCCTGCTGCGGCACTGCACGCGCCGCTTCGGCGGGGTGACCGGCGACGTCTTCGGCGCGCTCGCGGAGACGGCCGCGACGACGGCGCTGGTCGTGTTCTGCCTCCTGTCCTGACCGGACCGGCGCGTGGTGGCGGGGCGGCCGTCCGGGACCGCCGCACGGGACCACCCACGGGACGACCCCGCACCGGCACGAGCGGAACGCGGCACCGCGCGTAGGCTCGTGCCCGGGACTCCGAACGTCCGGGCCGGCCTCACCCCTGGCGGCCACAGCAACTCAACGGAAGCGAGATTTCACCACCGTGACTGCTCTCACTCTCAGCACCGCCGCGGCGCCCGGCCTGCGGGTCGACGCGATCGTCGTCGGTGTCGCCAAGGTCACCGGCTCCGCGTCCGGCGACCTCGTGGTCGCCCCGGGCGCCGAAGCCGTCGACAAGGCGTACGACGGCAGGCTCGCCGGCGTTCTGGAGACCCTCGGCGCCTCGGGCGGCGAGGGCGAGGTGACGAAGCTGCCCGCGCCGTCCGGCTTCAAGGCACCCCTCGTCCTGGCCGTCGGCCTCGGCGCCCTCCCCGAGAAGGACGGCTCGTTCTCCGCGGAGACGCTGCGCCGCGCGGCCGGCGCCGCCGCCCGCGCCCTGGCGGGCACCAAGAAGGCCGGGTTCGCCCTGCCGGTCGAGGACGCCGCCGACGCCGGTGCCGTCGGTGAGGGCGTGCTGCTCGGCGCGTACTCCTTCGACGCGTACAAGGACATCGCGAAGGACGCCAAGGCCGCAAAGAACGGCAAGGCCCCGCTCGGCGAGGCCACGCTGCTCGGCGGCAAGCCGCGCGACAAGGCGTTCAAGGCCGCCCTGGAGCGCGCCACGGCCGTGTCCGAGGAGCTCAACCGCGCCCGCGACCTCATCAACACCCCGCCGAACGACCTGAACCCGGAGGCCTTCGCCGCAGTGGCGCAGGCCGCGGCCAAGGAGCACGGCATCAAGGTGCAGGTGCTCGACGAGAAGGCCCTCGCCAAGGGCGGCTACGGCGGCATCCTCGGCGTCGGCGCCGGTTCCGCCTCCACGCCCCGCCTGGTGAAGCTCTCGTACACCTCCTCCAAGGCGAAGAAGCACCTCGCCTTCGTCGGCAAGGGCATCACCTACGACTCGGGTGGCATCTCGCTCAAGCCCGCCGGGCACAACGAGACGATGAAGTGCGACATGAGCGGTGCGGCGGCGGTCTTCGCCGCCGTCGTCGCCGCCGCGCGGCTGAACCTTGAGGTCAACGTGACCGGCTGGCTCGCGCTCGCCGAGAACATGCCCTCCGGCTCCGCCACCCGTCCGGGCGACGTGCTGCGCATGTACAGCGGCAAGACCGTCGAGGTCCTCAACACCGACGCCGAGGGCCGGCTGGTGCTGGCCGACGCGATCGCCAAGGCCTCCGAGGAGAACCCCGACGCGATCGTCGACGTGGCGACCCTGACCGGCGCGATGATGCTGGCGCTGGGCAACCGCACGTTCGGGATCATGGCGAACGACGACGCGTTCCGCTCCGCGGTGCACGAGGCGGCCGAGGAGGTCGGCGAGGCCGCGTGGCCGATGCCGCTGCCGGAGCACCTCAAGAAGGGGATGGACTCCCCCACCGCCGACATCGCCAACATGGGCGAGCGCTACGGCGGCGGCCTGGTGGCCGGGCTGTTCCTGAAGGAGTTCGTCGGCGAGGGCATCACGTGGGCCCACCTGGACATCGCCGGGCCCGCCTTCAACGAGCAGGGGCCGTTCGGTTACACCCCTAAGGGTGGGACCGGGTCCGCCGTTCGTACGTTGGTCCGGCTGGCTGAGTTGACCGCCGTCGGGGATCTGGGCTGACGCCCGCCCACCGATCGAGCCCGCACCCGTTGCGACGGCGGGTGCGGGCCCGACTCGGCTGATCGCGCCCACGCGGCGGAGCCGCACATGAATACGGTCCCGCGCCCCTTACAGGGCGCGTGTGATCGATCAGACGTCCCACAGCGCGGCCCGGCGTCCCGCCTCTCCCCGACAAGTGCGAAGATGGGTTCTCGGCAGGACAGGGCCCGCCAGGGCCGAAGAAGAGCGGCCGGACACCAGCCGCCGCCCGGTCACTGGAGACCGGCGCCGGCGCACATGCATGGAGGACGTGACGTGGCGAACGACGCCAGCACCGTTTTCGACCTAGTGATCCTCGGCGGTGGCAGCGGCGGTTACGCCGCGGCCCTGCGCGGAGCGCAGCTGGGCCTGGACGTCGCCCTGATCGAGAAGAACAAGCTCGGCGGCACCTGCCTGCACAACGGCTGCATCCCCACCAAGGCCCTGCTGCACGCGGGCGAGATCGCCGACCAGGCACGCGAGAGCGAGCAGTTCGGTGTCAAGGCCACGTTCGAGGGCATCGACATCGCCGCCGTCCACAAGTACAAGGACGACGTGATCAGCGGCCTGTACAAGGGCCTGCAGGGCCTCGTGTCCTCGCGCAAGGTGACGTACATCGAGGGTGAGGGCAAGCTCTCGTCCCCGACCTCGGTGGACGTCAACGGCCAGCGGATCCAGGGCCGCCACGTGCTGCTCGCGACCGGCTCCGTGCCGAAGTCTCTGCCGGGCCTGGACATCGACGGCAACCGCATCATCTCCTCGGACCACGCGCTGACGCTGGACCGCGTCCCGAAGTCCGCGATCGTGCTGGGCGGCGGTGTCATCGGCGTCGAGTTCGCCTCCGCGTGGAAGTCGTTCGGCACCGACGTCACGATCATCGAGGGCCTCAAGCACCTCGTGCCGGTCGAGGACGAGAACAGCTCCAAGCTTCTTGAGCGCGCGTTCCGCAAGCGCGGCATCAAGTTCAACCTCGGCACCTTCTTCGACAAGGCCGAGTACACGCAGGACGGCGTCCGCGTGACCCTCGCCGACGGCAAGACCTTCGAGGCCGAGATCCTCCTGGTCGCCATCGGCCGCGGCCCGGTCTCCGCCGGTCTCGGCTACGAGGAGCAGGGCGTCGCCGTCGACCGGGGCTACGTCGTGGTCGACGAGTACATGCGCACCAACGTGCCGACCGTCTCGGCCGTGGGCGACCTGGTCCCGACGCTCCAGCTCGCGCACGTCGGCTTCGCCGAGGGCATCCTGGTGGCGGAGCGTCTGGCCGGCCTGAAGACCGTCCCGATCGACTACGACGGCGTGCCCCGGGTGACGTACTGCCACCCCGAGGTCGCCTCCGTGGGCATCACCGAGGCCAAGGCCAAGGAGATCTACGGCGCGGACAAGGTCGTCGCTCTGAAGTACAACCTTGCGGGCAACGGCAAGAGCAAGATCCTCAAGACCGCGGGCGAGATCAAGCTCGTCCAGGTCAAGGACGGTGCCGTGGTCGGCGTCCACATGGTCGGCGACCGCATGGGCGAGCAGGTGGGCGAGGCCCAGCTGATCTACAACTGGGAGGCGCTGCCCGCCGAGGTGGCGCAGCTCATCCACGCCCACCCCACGCAGAACGAGGCGATGGGCGAGGCCCACCTCGCGCTCGCCGGCAAGCCGCTGCACTCGCACGACTGACCGACCCTCGGTCACCGCACGACGCGACGACACAGACTTCCGCAATTCGTAAGGAGCAACCGAAACCATGGCGGTTTCCGTAACCCTTCCGGCGCTCGGCGAGAGCGTCACCGAGGGCACTGTCACCCGCTGGCTGAAGGCCGAGGGCGAGCGCGTCGAGGCCGACGAGCCGCTGCTCGAYGTSTCCACSGACAAGGTCGACACCGAGATCCCCTCCCCTGCCGCCGGTGTGCTCGCCTCCATCAAGGTCGCCGAGGACGAGACGGTCGAGGTCGGCGCCGAGCTGGCCGTCATCGACGACGGTTCGGGCGCCCCCGCGGCCGAGTCCGCCCCGGCCGCCGAGCCCGCGCAGGCCCCGGCCGCCGAGGAGTCCGCTCCGGAGCCGGCCCCGCAGGCCACCCACGTGACCCCGTTGGTGCGCAAGCTCGCCGCCGAGAACGGCGTCGACCTGTCCACCGTCAAGGGCACGGGCGTCGGCGGCCGCATCCGCAAGCAGGACGTCATCGCCGCCGCCGAGGCCGCGAAGGCCGCTGCCGCCGCTCCGGCTCCGGCCGCCGCCGCGCCGGCCGCCAAGAAGGCGCCGTCGCTGGAGGCCTCGCCGCTGCGCGGCCAGACCGTGAAGATGCCCCGCATCCGCAAGGTCATCGGCGACAACATGGTGAAGGCCCTGCACGAGCAGGCCCAGCTGTCCTCGGTCGTCGAGGTCGACATCACCCGCCTGATGAAGCTGCGCGCGCAGGCGAAGGACTCCTTCGCGGCGCGCGAGGGCGTCAAGCTCTCGCCGATGCCGTTCTTCGTGAAGGCGGCGGCCCAGGCGCTGAAGGCCCACCCGGCCGTCAACGCCCGGATCAACGTCGACGAGGGCACGATCACCTACTTCGACACCGAGAACATCGGTATCGCGGTGGACTCCGAGAAGGGCCTGATGACCCCGGTCATCAAGCACGCGGGCGACCTCAACATCGCCGGTATCGCCAAGGCCACCGCCGAGCTGGCGGGCAAGGTCCGGGCGAACAAGATCACCCCGGACGAGCTGTCCGGCGCGACCTTCACGATCAGCAACACCGGTTCGCGCGGTGCGCTCTTCGACACGATCATCGTGCCGCCGAACCAGGTCGCGATCCTGGGCATCGGTGCCACGGTCAAGCGCCCGGCCGTCATCGAGACGGCCGAGGGCACGGTCATCGGCGTCCGTGACATGACGTACCTGACGCTGTCCTACGACCACCGTCTGGTGGACGGCGCCGACGCCGCCCGTTACCTGACGGCGGTCAAGGCGATCCTGGAGGCGGGCGAGTTCGAGGTCGAGCTCGGCCTGTAGGCTCCGCCTCACCGCACGAAGAGGMGCCCCTGCCCGGCTTGTCGGGCGGGGGCGCTTTGCGTTGCCCGCCGCCACGTCGTTACCTGCGGGCCGGTGGGGGCCGTTCGCGCAGTTCCCCGCGCCCCTGAAAAGAACGGCCGTCCGCCGACTGCGGGTCGTGTGTGGCTTGTCGCGCAGTTCCCCGCGCCCCTGAAGGGGCGCTCCTAGGGGGCGGCCTTGAT
>NZ_VDFC01000046.1:805721-813623 GCF_008369065.1 Streptomyces apricus
CCCCTGACGCGCCCCGCACACCCCCCGTGGGAGCGCACGGCCTTATTGTCTAAAGGTCAAAACGAAGGAGCCCCCCATGACCGCGCCCGTCGTCCACTCGCTCCGCGAGCAGATCCGCGAGCACATCGTGGAGGGGATCGTCAGCGGCCGCTGGAAACCGGGCGAGCGGATCGTGGAGCGCCGGATCGCCACCGAGCTGGAGGTCAGCCAGACCCCCGTGCGGGAGGCCCTGCGGGAGCTGGAGTCCCTGCGGCTGATCGAGTCGGCCCCGAACAAGGGCGTCCGCGTACGGAACCTGACCGCGGCCGACCTGGAGGAGAGCTACCCCGTGCGGGCCGGCCTGGAGGCCATCGCGGCCGAGCTGGCCGCGGAGCGCCTGGCGGCCGACTGCTCGACCCTGGAGCCGCACGTCCTGGCCCTGTACGAGGCCGACCGCCTTGCGGACGGCACCGGCCAGGTCCGCCACACGGTGGCCTTCCACCGCGAACTCGTCCGCGCCGCGGGCAACAGCGTGCTGCTGCACACCTGGGAGGGCCTGGGCATCGAGGTCTTCACGGCGCTGTCGATCCGCTGGCTGGGCACGGTCCAGCAGTCGTACGCGGAGGAGCACGAGGCGCTGGTGGAGGCGTTCCGGCGCCGGGACCCGCTGATCGCGGAGCTGGTGAAGGCCCACGTGCTGGGCTGCGCGCCCAGGACCGGCAGCGAGCCCGACCAGCCATGAGGGGACGCACCAGAGCAGGGGAGCGCCACCCCGCTCAGAAGTACACCCGCAACGCGTCTCACCTGCGAAAACAAGGCACCCCGTGCCCACCGCGAAGGCACCCGGTGCCTACTTCCTCGTGATCAAGAGGTTTTACTCTTCAACCCTTTGATCGATCATCGATCAGGGAGTTATTGTCATCGGCGGGCTCCCACACGAGCCCGCCGCCCTGTCCTGCCAAAGACCAAGGGCAATCCCCGTAGAACCCCTTGCCGACGAGGGAACCCCCTCCGCATCCGGAAGGCGGCGCAATGACCGACCCCACCGCAATCCAGCCGAGCGAGCTCGACCAGCTCCCGGACCGCGACCCCGAGGAGACCGCCGAATGGCAGGCCTCCCTCGACGCCGTCACCCAGGCGGCCGGGCCGCACCGTGCCGCGTACCTGATGCGCCGCACCCTGGAGCGCGCCGAGGGCAACGGACTCGCGCTGCCCAAGCTGCTTGAGACCGACTACGTCAACACCATCCCGACCGCCGCCGAGCCCACCGTGGACGGCGACGAGGAGATGGAGCGCCGGATCACCGCGTGGAACCGCTGGAACGCGGCCGCCATGGTGACCCGGGGCGCGAAGCACGGCGTCGGCGGCCACATCGCCACCTTCGCCTCCGCGGCCTGGCTCTACGAGACGGGCTTCAACCACTTCTTCAAGGGCAAGGAGGCCGACGGCTCGGGCGACCAGCTCTACATCCAGGGCCACGCCTCCCCCGGCATCTACGCCCGCGCCTTCCTCGACGGCCGGCTGAACGAGTCGCACCTCGACAACTTCCGCCAGGAGTCGGGCGGCAACGGCCTCCCGTCCTACCCGCACCCGCGCCGGCTGCCCTGGCTGTGGGAGTTCCCGACGGTGTCGATGGGCCTGGGCCCGCTCTCCGCGATCTACCAGGCGCGCTTCAACCGCTACCTCACCAACCGCGGCGTAAAGGACGTCTCGGCGTCCCACGTGTGGGCGTTCCTCGGTGACGGCGAGATGGACGAGCCCGAGTCGACGGCGGCCCTCGCGCTGGCCGCCCGCGAGGGCCTCGACAACCTGACCTTCGTGATCAACTGCAACCTGCAGCGCCTCGACGGTCCGGTCCGCGCGAACTTCAAGATCGTGCAGGAGCTGGAGGCCCAGTTCCGCGGCGCCGGCTGGAACGTGATCAAGTCGCTGTGGGGCAACGCCTGGGACGAGCTGTTCCGGCTCGACACCACCGGCGCCCTGGTCCGGCGCCTGCGCCAGGTCCCGGACGCGCAGGTCCAGACGTACCAGACCCGCGACGCCGCCTACATCCGCCAGGACTTCTTCGGCGCCGACCCGGCGCTCGTCGAGCTGGCGAAGCTGCTGAGCGACGACAAGATCCTGGAGTGCTTCCACCTCTCCCGCGGTGGCCACGAGGCGCGCAAGGTGTACGCCGCGTACAAGGCCGCCGTCGAGCACAAGGGCGCTCCGACGGTCATCCTGGCGCAGACGGTCAAGGGCCACACCCTCGGTACGGGCTTCGCGTCGAAGAACGCCAACCACCAGATGAAGAAGCTGTCGACGGACGAGTTCAAGCAGATGCGCGACCTGCTGGAGCTGCCCATCAAGGACAGCGACTTCGTCGACGGCGTGGTCCCCTACGGCCACCCGGGCGCCGGCTCCCCCGAGGTCCGCTACCTCCAGGAGCGCCGCGCGGCCCTCGGCGGCCCGGCCCCGGCCCGCCGCACGCACGCGCTCGCGCCGCTGCCGGCCCCGGCCGACAAGGCGTTCGCGGCCTTCGACAAGGGCTCCGGCTCGCAGAACGTCGCGACGACCATGGCCTTCGTACGCCTGGTCAAGGACCTGGTCCGGGACAAGACGTCCGGCAGGCGCTGGGTGCCGATCGTCCCCGACGAGGCGCGCACCTTCGGCATGGAGAGCCTCTTCCCGTCGCTCGGGATCTACTCGCCCAAGGGCCAGACGTACGAGCCGGTCGACCGTGACCAGCTGATGTACTACAAGGAGGCCAAGGACGGCCAGATCCTCAACGAGGGGATCACCGAGGCCGGTTCCATGGCGGACTTCATCGCCGCGTCGACCGCGTACAGCACGCACGGCGAAGCGATGATCCCGTTCTACATCTTCTACTCGATGTTCGGCTGGCAGCGCACGGCCGACCAGATGTGGCAGCTCGCCGACCAGCTCGGCCGCGGCTTCCTCGTCGGCGCCACGGCGGGCCGCACGACGCTGACGGGCGAGGGCCTGCAGCACGCGGACGGCCACTCGCCGGTCATCGCGGCCACCAACCCGGCGGCGCTGTCGTACGACCCGGCGTTCGCGTACGAGGTCGCGACGATCGTCAAGGACGGTCTGCGCCGGATGTACGGGGAGCCGGCGCCGGGCGAGGACCCGAACGTCTTCTACTACCTCACCGTCTACAACGAGCCGCTGCCGCAGCCCGCGAAGCCGTCGGGGCTCGGTGTCGACGAGGGCATCGTCAAGGGGCTCTACCGCTTCAACACGGCGGAGTCGGCGGGCCTGTCGCCGGCCGCCAACGCCGCGCGGATCCAGCTGCTCGGGTCCGGTACGGCGATCCACTGGGCCCTGGAGGCGCAGAAGCTGCTCTCGGAGGAGTGGGGTGTGGCCGCGGACGTCTGGTCCGCCACGTCCTGGACGGAGCTGCGGCGGGACGCGCTGGAGGCCGACGCGGCGCTGCTGCGCGGTGAGGAGCGGGTGCCGTTCGTGCGGCAGGCGCTGCAGGGGGCCGAGGGGCCCGTGCTGGCCGTCTCCGACTACATGCGGCAGGTTCCCGACCAGATCGCGCAGTGGGTCGAGCAGGACTGGTCCTCGCTCGGCGCGGACGGGTTCGGTCTCTCCGACACCCGGGTCGCGGCCCGCCGGCACTTCGGTGTCGACGCGCAGTCGATCGTGGTGGCGGCGCTCGCGCAGCTGGCGCGGCGGGGTGAGGTGCCGGCTTCGGCCGTGAAGGAAGCCCGCACGAAGTACGGCCTGTAGGCCGGCGACTGGGCTGCGCCCCGGCCCACTCCGGCCGGGTGCGCAGCCCGCGGGCCGGTGGGGGCTGGTCGCGCAGTTCCCCGCGCCCCTTAAAGGCGAAAAGCCAGGGCGCAGCCCTGCTTTTAAGGGGCGCGGGGAACTGCGCGATCAGCCACGACGGCGCCGCAGCCGACAACGTACCCGCGCCCACCCCCACCCCACCCACAGGACCGGCGGAGCCACCGGCATCATGGGGGGCATGCGTGCTGCCCGCCTCATCAAGATGGTGTTGCTCCTGCAGGCCCGGGCCTCCATGACCGCCGCCGAGCTGGCGCGCGAGCTGGAGGTGTCCGAGCGGACGATCACACGGGACGCGCAGGCCCTGTCGGAGGCCGGCGTCCCGGTGTACGCGGACCGCGGCCGCACCGGCGGCTACCGCCTCGTCGGCGGCTACCGGACCCGGCTGACCGGCCTCGCCCGCAGCGAAGCCGAGGCCCTGTTCCTGTCCGGCGTACCGGGCGCCCTGCGCGAGATGGGCCTGGAGGACGCCGCCTCCGCGGCCCGCCTGAAGGTGACCGCCGCCCTGCTGCCCTCCCTCAAGGACGCCTCCCGCAGCGCGGCCCAGCGCTTCCTCCTCGACGCCCCCGCCTGGTTCGCCGAGCCGCAGACCCCCGTCCTGCTGCCGGCGGTCGCCGAGGCGGTCTGGGACGACCGCCGGATCACCGCCCGCTACCGGCGCGACGGGACCGACGTGGAGCGCGCGCTGGAGCCGTACGGGCTCGTCCTGAAGGCGGGCGTCTGGTACGTGTGCGCCCGCGTGGACGGCCCCGGCACCTTCCGGGTCTACCGTCTCGACCGGTTCACCTCGGTGGAGCCGGACGGCGAGCGCTTCGAGCGCGACGAGGACTTCGACCTGCCCGGCTTCTGGGCGGAGCAGGCCGAGCAGTTCGCCCGTTCGCTCCTGCGGGCGACGGTCGTGGTCCGGCTCACCGAGGCGGGCGCACGGCGGCTGAGGTACACCGTCGACCCCCTGTCAGCGCAGGAGGCCCTCGACCGGGCCGGGCCGCCCGACGCCGGGGGCCGCGTCACACTCACGCTGCCGGTGGAGTCGTACGACGTCGCGTACACCCAGCTCCTGTCCCTCGGCCCGGAGGTGGAGGTCCTCGAACCGGCCGAACTAAGGAAACGTTTCTCCGAGGCGGCGGCCCGGACCGCGGCGTACTACGGCCGCGCTCCGGACTGACGTGACGGGCTACCGGTAGCCCGTCACGTCCGCGGGCCTGCCCTGCGACTCCACCTCCAGCAGGTAGCGCCACGCGTCGGGCGCCGAACCGTCGACGTCCGTGAAGCCGTACTCCCGGGCGAGGCCGCCGCTGGACAGCGACCGCCCGTTCCAGCGGGCCACGTCGGGGTCGGCGGCGAGCGCGGCCACGGCGCGCCCGACGTAGGTCGGCGTCTCGGAGATCGCGAAGTGCGGGGCCTGCGCGCAGGCGTCCCGCCAGTTCTCCTCGGTCACCCCGAACGCCGTGTCGAGCATCGCCTCGGAGCGCAGCCAGCCGGGGGTGATGCAGACCGCCGTGCAGCCGTATTCCCCCAGCTCCTCCCCCAGGCCGAGGACCATCCGGATCGGGGCCGCCTTGGCCAGGTCGTAGAACAGCGGCTTGCGGTAGCGCCGGTTGTACTCCTCGGTGCCGTCGGTGACCTCGACGAGCAGCCCGCCGGGGTTGCGGACCAGGAGCGGCAGCGCGCAATGGCTGGTGACGAGGTGCGACTCGATGCCCAGGCGCATGACCCGCAGCCCCTTGCCGAGGTCCATCTCCCACAGGTCCGGCTGCTTCTCCGCCGTGAAGTCGAGATGGACGTCGCCGCCCCAGAGGTCGTTGACGAGGACGTCCAGACGGCCCTGCTCCTTGTCGATGCGGTCGACGAGGGCCCGCACCTGCTCCGGTTCGAGGTGGTCGGTCGGCACGGCGATCCCCCGGCCCGCGGCGCCGGCGGCCTCGTCGACCAGTTCGGCCGTCCCCTCGATCGTCTCGGTGCTCCGGCCGACCTCGCTGACGTGGTCACGGGTGGTGCGGCCGGTCACGTACACCGTGGCCCCCGCGCGCCCCAGCTCGACCGCCATGGCCCGCCCGGCGCCCCGGGTGGCCCCCGCCACCAGGGCGATCCGGCCGGCCAGCGGTCCGGTGTTCGCCCGTACTGCTGATTCCGTTCTCTCCATGGGCCGAGCATCCCGCCGAATCCCGACATCTGCTGTCGGACTTTCTCACGGGCATGTGCGTCATAACGATCCGCCTGTCCCCGGGTGCGCGGGGCGGGCGGAGGCCCGATGCTTGTCCCGTGATGGACGAGACGGAGTTCTGGGAGCTGGTGGACGGGGCCCGCGAGGCCGCCGGGGGCGACCCCGAGGAGCAGGCCGACCTGCTCGTGGAACGGCTCCTGCGCCTGGACCCGGAGATGGTGCTCGACTTCGCCCGTCACTTCGAGGCCCGCTACAACCGCGCGTACACCTGGGACCTGTGGGGCGCCGCCTCGGTGCTGCTCGGCGGCGCGAGCGACGACGCCTTCGACTACTTCCGCTGCTGGCTGATCGGCCAGGGCCGGGAGACGTACGAGGGGGCCGTGCACGACCCGGACCGGCTGGCCGAGCTGTCCGCGGACTTCGACGAGGAGGTCGACGGGGACGCCGAGGAGCTGGGGTACGCGGCGGACGAGGCGTACGAGCAGCTGACCGGCGCGGTCGCGCCCGACCTGGGCATCCCGGCGGCGCCTCCCGAGCCGCTGGGCACGCCGCTCGATCTGGAGGACCCGGCGCAGCTGGCGGAGCGGTTCCCCCGGCTGTGGGAGCGGTTCGCGGACTGACGGGCCCTCCGCCCGCCCCCGGGGCGGCGCCGGAGCCGTTCAGCGGCGTCCCTGCAGCCGGGCGGCGTGCTGTCGGATCTCGGGGAGCCTGGCCATGAGCGCGGCGCCCGGGCACGCCGTCCAGTAGCCGTCGGTGTGCCCGGAGACGGCCGTGAACGTGCCGCTGGTGCCCGCCCGGTACCTGCTCAGGCTGTTGGTGGACACGAGCCGTACGGCGGCGCGCGGGTCGATGTCCGCGAGCCCCAGTTTCCAGGCGGCGACGGCGGCGATGGCGTCGGTCATCGCCCGGGGGACCTGCGCGCCCGCGGTGAAGGTGCCGAGCGCGGCGATGCCCGCCGTGCCCACGTTGAAGCCCTGGGTGTGGGCGCCGACGACGGCACGGGCGGTGCCGCCCGCACGCCCCTCGTAGACGGTGCCGCAGCGGTCGACGAGGAAGTTGTAGCCGATGTCGTCCCAGTGCCGGTCCCCGGCCTGGCCGGTGTACAGGTACTGGATGATGCGCGGCGCGTCGGCGCAGTCGTAGCCGTTCGGCGAGTCGGTGTGGTGCACGAAGACGGCGGACACGCGCTCGGCGTACCGGGTGGGCGCCTGGGTGACCGAGGCGTCGCCCAGCCAGCGCTCCCGCGGCACGATCACGGGCTTGGGCGCCTGGTGCGCGGCCACGGGGCGGGCCGCCGCGGGACGGCCGGCGCCGTCGCCCACCGTGCGGTCGATCCCCGCGGCGCACAGCACCAGCCCGGCGGCGGCCGCGAGTCCGGGCAGGCAGGCCGCCGCGACGCGCAGCCGGCGGGGCGTGCGGGACAGCGGCGGCCGGCGGGCTCCCCGGTGCGAGGGCGGGGTCCGGTGGGCGCACATGGGGTCCACTCTCCGGGAGACCCGGGACGTCCGCGATGTGTGGTGTGCCACCCGGTGGAACCAACGCCCCGGTCCGGGACGTTTCTACAGGTCCACGCACGTGTGCCGAACGGCCGGTTCCACGCGCGCGTACCTGATCACTGGGCCCGCCCGGCACGTATTGAGGGTCCCGAGGGAAAGGGAGCTCCGTGGACCTGCTCGACATCCTGCTGCTGTTCGTCGTCCTCGCCTACGCGGTGTCCGGCTACCGCCGCGGCCTGGTCGCGGGCTGTGTCTCGCTGGCCGGCTTCGTGGGCGGCGCGGTCGTCGGCGTGTGGGTGCTGCCCTGGGTGATGGACCTGGTGGAGGCGGGGAGCACGGCCGCGACGGTCACGGCGGTGCTGACGGTGCTGGTGCCCGCGGCGCTGGGCCACGAGCTGGCGGGGCGGCTGGCGCTGAAGCTGCGCCGCGAGCTGGACCGGGGCTCCCTGCGGGTGGTCGACGGGGTAGGCG
>NZ_VDFC01000046.1:813723-839838 GCF_008369065.1 Streptomyces apricus
GCCCCTACCCGTCCCGTCCCTGGGGGCGCAGCCCCCAGGGACGGGACGGGTAGGGGCGGCGGGGGCGAAAACCCTCCCGGGAATGCACCCCCGTTGGCGAAGGTTGCCCATCGCGAGGGCCGAGAACCGAACGGGCGTACCCTGGTGTACGCCGAAGAATCGAAGCTACAGGGAGCCGATGTGTCCGCAGTCGCACCCGACGGACGCAAGATGCTGCGCCTGGAGGTCCGGAACGCCCAGACCCCCATCGAGCGCAAGCCCGAGTGGATCAAGACCCGGGCGAAAATGGGTCCCGAGTACACGAAGATGCAGAACCTCGTGAAGAGCGAGGGGCTGCACACCGTCTGCCAGGAGGCGGGCTGTCCCAACATCTACGAGTGCTGGGAGGACCGCGAGGCCACGTTCCTCATCGGCGGCGACCAGTGCACGAGGCGCTGCGACTTCTGCCAGATCGACACCGGCAAGCCCGAGGCGCTGGACCGCGACGAGCCCCGCCGCGTGGGCGAGTCCGTGGTCACCATGGACCTGAACTACGCGACGATCACCGGCGTCGCCCGCGACGACCTGGCCGACGGCGGCGCGTGGCTGTACGCGGAGACGGTCCGCCAGATCCACGCCCAGACCGCCGACCGCGCCGAGGGCCGGACCAAGGTCGAGCTGCTCGCCCCGGACTTCAACGCCGAGCCGGCCCAGCTCGCCGAGGTCTTCTCCTCCCGCCCGGAGGTCTTCGCGCACAACGTGGAGACGGTCCCGCGCATCTTCAAGCGCATCCGCCCCGGCTTCCGCTACGAGCGTTCGCTGAAGGTCATCACGGAGGCCCGCGACTACGGCCTGGTCACCAAGTCGAACCTGATCCTCGGCATGGGCGAGACCCGCGAGGAGGTCAGCGAGGCCCTGCGCCAGCTGCACGAGGCGGGCTGCGAGCTGGTCACCATCACGCAGTACCTGCGCCCGTCCGTGCGCCACCACCCCGTGGAGCGCTGGGTGAAGCCGCACGAGTTCGTGGAGCTGAAGGAGGAGGCCGACCAGATCGGCTTCTCCGGGGTCATGTCGGGCCCGCTGGTCCGCTCCTCGTACCGGGCCGGCCGGCTCTACCAGATGGCGGTCGAGAAGCGCGGGGCGTACGTCGCCTCGCAGGCGGTCTGAGACCGGGCGGTCCGAGGCCTCTGCCAGAGGTATCCGCGTGCCGTCCGGGAGCGATCCCGGATGGCACGCAGTGCCAGGCAATTGTGTGAATCTCCGCACAAGCAACTACCGACGGGTAATGGCCGGTACGGCACGGTCCCGCCCGTCCTCGCAGATGAGGGCCGCCTCGGGGCCGCGCCGGGGTTTCGGCCCTGCACAACAAGGCTTCATGGGCGTTTGACCGGTCGGTCACGTCCTGGTAACACCATTCAGTGACCCTGGTCCTACCGTCCGTAGAGCCCTAACCAGAGACTCCGTCCCGAGGGGGGACTCCCATCATGCAGGCCGCGCCCGTACGCGCCACAGCGATTCCGTCGTTCACCGATGCACTCCGTGCCGTCGAGTCCCTGCTGCTGAGCGGCGGACAGCGCACCGCCCGCCGCAACGCCTGGACCTCCGTCCTGGAGGACCGCCGCCGCGCCAAGGACCGCGTCGAGGCCCAGCAGGTGCTGGAGCAGTCCTTCCTCGCGCACTGACCCTCCTCACGCGCCGAGCGGACACCGCCGTCGTCCACGCTTTCCCCGACACGTAGACTTCAGACATGGCGAGGAAGGAACCCGCAGCGGACGCTGCGAACCCCGGGCGGCTCAAGCAGATCGCCCTGACTTACAAGATGACCCGCAAGGCCGACAAAACGATCGGTCTTGTACTCGCGGCTGTCGGAATCGTCACCCTTGGTGTCTTCCTCGCGATCGGCTTCTGGATCGGTCACCCGATCTATCTCGGCATCCTCGGCCTCCTGCTCGCCTTCCTCGCGACGGCGATCGTCTTCGGGCGCCGGGCCGAGCGGGCGGCCTTCGGGCAGATGGAGGGCCAGCCGGGCGCGGCGGCGGCGGTGCTCGACAACGTCGGGCGCGGCTGGACGACGACCCCGGCCGTAGCGATGAACCGCAGCCAGGACGTGGTCCACCGGGCCGTCGGCAAGGCCGGCATCGTGCTGGTGGCCGAGGGCAACCCGAACCGGGTGAAGAGCCTGCTGGCCGCCGAGAAGCGGAAGATGGCCCGCATCGTCGCGGACGTACCGGTGCACGACATCCTGGTCGGCACGGGTGAGGGCCAGGTGGAGCTGAAGAAGCTCCGCACGACGATGGTGAAGCTCCCGCGGGTGCTGACCGGCCCGCAGGTGACCGCGACCAACGACCGGCTGCGCGCCATGGGCGACCTGATGAGCAACATGCCGCTCCCCAAGGGTCCGATGCCCAAGGGCATGCGGATGCCGCGCGGCGGGAAGATGCGCTAGCGCTGCTCCTGAGCTCCACTGGAACGGGGCGTCCCGGAATCACCGACGGTTCCGGGGCGCCCCGTTCTCGTGGTCCTCACGCCTGTACGGACCCGGCCTCAGATCCTGACCTCGACCGTGCGGGCCAGGCGGTCGTGCAGTCCGCGGCCGTCGCGGTCCCAGATCAGCGCCGGGAGGGCGAGGCACAGCAGCACCGTGCGCAGCAGGACGCGCAGCGGGTTGACCGTGCCGGTGTCCAGGGCGACGACCCGCAGGCCGAACAGGCGCTTGCCGGGGGTGAAGCCCACCGTGCCGACGGTCAGGGCGCTCAGCACGAAGAAGACGAGCAGCGCCCAGTTCCCGGTCGCCTGGCCGTAGCCGTCGGTGATCAGGCCGTATGCGATCAAGGTGCACAGGGCCCAGTCGACGGCGAGGGCGCCCAGGCGCCTGCCGGGGCGGGCGATCGAGCCGGGGCCCGACTCGGGCAGACCCAGCTGCTCCCCGCGGTATCCGAAGTCGGCCCCGGCGTCCTCGGCGGCCGCGCGAGGTCCGGAGAGCCACGATCCGATTGCTTGCCTGTTGTCCACCCGTCCACGGTACTGCGGCCGTTTCGGCACACGGAGGGGCGGGGTAACCGGACCACGTCCGGTTAACTTGGGCGAAACAAATGGGTCACGCTGGAGAAATCACCCGTCCTTAAGGTCGGCTTCAGCGTGTGCCACCGCACTGGCTGCACGAACGAACTACCACCCCGGTCCGAAGTGGGCGGGAGTAGGAGGAGCTGGATGTTCCAGAACGCCGACGAGGCCAAGAAGTTCATCGCGGACGAGGACGTCAAGTTCGTCGACGTCCGCTTCTGCGACCTCCCGGGAGTGATGCAGCACTTCACGATCCCGGCGGAGGCCTTCGACCCGGCCGAGGAGCTGGCGTTCGACGGATCCTCGATCCGCGGCTTCCAGGCCATCCACGAGTCCGACATGGCGCTCCGCGCCGACCTGTCCACCGCGCGCGTCGACCCCTTCCGCCGCGACAAGACGGTCAACGTCAACTTCTTCATCCATGACCCGATCACGGGCGAGCAGTACTCCCGCGACCCGCGCAACGTCGCCAAGAAGGCCGAGGCCTACCTGGCGTCGACCGGGATCGCCGACACCGCGTTCTTCGGCCCCGAGGCCGAGTTCTACGTGTTCGACAACGTGCGCTTCGAGACCAAGGCGAACGAGTCGTTCTACCACATCGACTCCGAGGCGGGCGCCTGGAACACCGGCGCCACCGAGAACAACCGCGGTTACAAGGTCCGCTACAAGGGCGGTTACTTCCCGACCCCGCCGGTCGACCACTTCGCCGACCTGCGGGCCGAGATCTCCCTGGAGCTGGCCAAGTCGGGCCTCCAGGTCGAGCGCCAGCACCACGAGGTGGGCACCGCCGGCCAGGCCGAGATCAACTACAAGTTCAACACGCTGCTCGCCGCGGCCGACGACCTGCAGCTCTTCAAGTACATCGTGAAGAACGTCGCCTGGCGCAACGGCAAGACCGCGACCTTCATGCCGAAGCCGATCTTCGGTGACAACGGCTCGGGCATGCACGTCCACCAGTCGCTGTGGTCCAACGGCGATCCGCTGTTCTACGACGAGGCCGGCTACGCGGGCCTGTCGGACATGGCGCGCTTCTACATCGGCGGCATCCTCAAGCACGCCCCGTCGCTGCTGGCCTTCACCAACCCGACGGTGAACTCCTACCACCGCCTGGTCCCCGGCTTCGAGGCCCCGGTCAACCTGGTGTACTCGCAGCGCAACCGCTCCGCGGCCATGCGCATCCCGATCACCGGCTCGAACCCGAAGGCCAAGCGCGTCGAGTTCCGCGCGCCCGACTCCTCCGGCAACCCGTACCTCGCCTTCTCGGCGCTGCTGCTCGCGGGCCTGGACGGCATCAAGAACAAGATCGAGCCGGCCGAGCCGATCGACAAGGACCTCTACGAGCTGGCGCCCGAGGAGCACGCGGGCGTCGCGCAGGTCCCGACCTCGCTCCCGGCCGTGCTGGACCGCCTGGAGGCCGACCACGAGTTCCTGCTTGCGGGCGACGTGTTCACGTCCGACCTGATCGAGACGTGGATCGACTACAAGCGCACGAACGAGATCGCCCCGCTGCAGCTGCGCCCGCACCCGCACGAGTTCGAGCTCTACTACGACGTGTGATATCGCCCCAGGTCAGAGCGGGTAACCGCTCCCCTGGGCCGTCTCTGGGCCGTCGGCCGGCTCTCCACCTTCAGGAGAGCCGGCCGACGGCTTTTCCATTGCAGGTGCCCCGCGGCGCAGCAATTGGTGACCAAACCAAATGGCAATGGAGCTGCTAATGGAGTCCACGTCGAGACCCTAACGTCAGGTAGGGTAGACTTTTAGGTAGCGAAGTCGACCTAAAAGTAAGGCAGGGATGGAAGCGAGCACAGCAGATTCGACAGTGTGGGACATCGCCGTCGGCGACGTCGTGAAGCGCATCGACCTGCACCACCGTTACGGGGGGCGCCGCCAAGGCGGTATCGGTCCTTCCCGTGTCTCGGACAACGTGTTCCTCTTCACGGACCCGATCAAGGGGCACAAGCACGGCTATTTCGATGGCTGGGGCGAGGACGACTGCTACCACTACGCCGGCGAGGGTCAGACCGGCGACCAGAAGATGACCCAGGGCAACCTAGCCATCCTCAAGCACAAGCAGGAAGGGCGCGCCCTGCGACTCTTCATGGGGGTCTCTTCTGGGATGTGCCGGTACCTCGGAGAGTTCGAGCTACCTGAAGAGCGTCCCTGGTATCGCACAGATGCGCCGGAGACAAACGGCGGCCCCGTCCGCAGCGTGATCATGTTCCGCCTTCAACCCGTCTCGGCAGAAGCTCCGGTCGGCACGCAGCTCCCCCACACACCAGCTAGCAAGCCTGTGGTGGAGTCGATAGACGTTGAGGCTCAGCACACTGAGCGCATGCTGGTAGATCCATCGCGCGAGCCGTATGAAGCTGAGCGCACGGAGGCAAAGCTTGTTCGCGCCTACGCTGACCACCTGCGGTTGCTGGGCCATTCCGTCAGCCGCCACAGGATCGCTCCGGCAGGCGTCGCGAAGCAGCTACTGACGGATCTTTACGACGGCACAGCCAATCGCCTGTACGAAGCTAAGGGATCGGTCTCCCGTGAGGCGATCCGCATGGCGATCGGCCAGCTCCTCGACTACGCACGTTTCCTGCCTCAACCGGAGCTAGCTCTCCTCGTGCCATCACAACCCGAACCTGACCTGCTCGATCTGTGCTCTCAGTTGCAGATCGTCGTCGTGTGGCCGAAGGGAGAGGGATACGCGTCCACCGACGCGGCTTGACCGCACACCACATAGGTGGTGCCCAAAAGGGAGCAGGCCACCCGCCACGCCTCGAAACGATGCGGGTGGCCCCTGCTCACAGCCCCTCGGAAGAGGTAGGAGCAAGTCAAGTATGTCCGAAGAACCGGAAGGTCGCGAAGCTCTGCTTGCGCGGGCTTTCATGTACGGCGGTGCGCTCGCGGCCGGCGTGGCACTGGTGCTGTCTGGCAAGACAACGCCTTTTGAGGCGTCCGCATTCGTGTCGCCGTTCCTGATGTACCTGCAGAAGGGTGGCAGTACGCTCCCTGCCCGTACAGGCAACCGCAGGCAGGCACCGCGAAAGTAGCTAGCATCCGCACACCTGCGGGGCCGCCCAGAACCCACCGGGCGGCCCCGCAGGCTACATGGAGTTAGGACTTGCGAAACGCCTGATCAATGGCTTTGCGAGCCCGATCTTGGCTGTTCGGCATCAGGTGCGTATACGTCCGCAGCGTGAACCCCGGGTCCGAGTGTCCGAGGTACTCGGCCAGTGCCTTGACGTTCTCCCCAGCGTCCAGGAGGACGGACGCGTAGTAGTGCCTCAGCGCGTGCATGCCGTACTCGCGCGACTGGTGGAACCGCTCCCCCGGCAGCCGCTCCGGAATGACGCCAGCGGAGACGAGAGCGGGCTTCCACAGAAACGGGTTGAAGTAGTTGCGGTTGAGCGCCTTCCGCTCCCGCGAGAAGAACAGCAAGGTAGCCGTGACCGGCGGCCCGTCCGGAGTCCTCCACGGAAGCGTGACGTCGATGGGCGGCCGGCGGGTGACGTGCGCGGTGAGCGCATCCGCCACCACGTCCGGCAGCGGCACGTCACGCAGCTTGCCGCCTTTGGGCGGGGCGAACACCATCTGAGCACCGACCAACTTGACCTGCCGCGCGATGTGCAGCGCTCCCCCGGCGAAGTCGATTTCGTCGACGGCCAGCCCGAAGATTTCACCTTGCCTCAGACCGCACCCGGCTCCGAGGTCCACCGCCGTTGCGTACTGCTCGGGGAGCCCACCGCGAACGGCCATCACTCGCTCACGCGTCCACGGCTTGATCTTCCGAGGATCGAGCTTGGGTGCCCGTACGGAGCCCGCACGGCAGGGGTTGCGGGGGATGATGCCGTCGTCCACGGCCGCACCGAACACAGCCGAGACGTTCGCGAACACGGTCCGCTGATACGACGCTGCCATTCCGGTGTCCATGAGGGCCCGCGCCCACGTGCGGATATGGGCAGGCTGGAATGCGCTCATGGAGCGCGACCCGATGTACGGGAAGGCGTGCAGCCGGAACCGCAGCTCCATGTTCACGATGGTGGAAGGGTCCGTGGTCTGCGACGCCAGCCACGCGGTAGCGAATGCTTTGAACGTCACCTTCCCTGCCGACGGGTCGACGTACTGCCCGCGCATCATGTCCGTCTCGATGGCGCTCAGCCACTTCTCGGCGAGGCGCTTCTGTCCGTCGGGGAAGCTCTTGGACTTCTCGGTACCGTCGGGACCGATGTACCGGGCCCGGTAGCGCAGCCCGCTTCCATTGCGGTCGCTCTTGACGCGGACGGTCTTGCCGGCGGCGTTGGTCTCGGCTTTGAACCAGCGGTCTTGGATGTGGCCTGCCATGTGGCGGCGGTCCTCTCGACATGCAGCAGGGAGAGCCGCCAGGTGGCGGCTCTCTCTGCTGTCTGCGGTGGATGTCGGGTTAGGCAGCGCTTCGGGCTGCGGTCTTGCATTGGGCGACGTAGGCGCGGACGTCGGCGGGGTCGTAACGGACGTACTTGCCGATGCGGAAGCCGGGCGGGCCGGTGCGCTTGCGGCGCCACTGGTAGACGGTCTCTTTGGGCACTTCGAAGATTTCGGCGATGTCGTCGGGGGTGAGGTACCGGTCTGGCAGCCCGCCCCGGAGGGTGGCGCGCGGGTCCGGCTGTTCACGTGCGGTGCTCATGGCGGGTCCTCCGTGCGCGGGCCGGGCGTGCTGGGGGGTGTCGTGTGTGTCCGAGGTGGGGATTTCTGCGTCACCCGCGTCATCTGCGTCATGCAAGCATCTGACCTGCAGGTTTGGGGTGACGCAGAGAGTTGGGCGTGCGTCATCGGTGACGCAGGCTGTTCGTCATCGGTGACGCAGGTGACGCAGGATGACGCAGAGATATGCCGTCTGCGTCACCCGTGTCCGTGCAGGCCACCCGTCGTTTTCGGAGGTCGGGTGACGCAGGTGACGCAGCGCTTCCCTACTTAGGAAAAAGGAGGGGGTGTCTGTGGTCGTGGCGGTGCCGCTCAGAGAGTGAGTGAGGGGCCGCTGCGCGGCACGTTCTTAGGGCGCCGCGAGCGGCGAACAGCAAGAGGAGCACCCCGCGGCAGGGCGTGCTCCTCTTGCTTGTTCCGTGACCGATCTCCGGTCAGAAAGCGGCTTCCTGCTCGTGCGCGGGCGGGGCGAGCCGGTTCAACTCGATGTAGCGGCCTTCCTTGGTGCGGCCGGAGTCGATGATCACGCCGCGGGCGGCGAGGGTGGGCTGAAGCCGCTTCAGACGGTCGGACAGCACCTTGCCGGTGGTGGGCCACCCCTTGGGCAGCGCGCGCAGTTCCTCGCCGGCGTAGAGGCGGCTGAGACAGTGCAGCCACTGCGTGGACGTCATCCGCTCCTCCGCCCCCGCCGCCATGCTCGCCGCGTGTTCAAGGACGGTCTGCGCCAACAGGTCGCCCTCGATCACGTCGTCATTCAGGTCATCGAGACTGGCCCGGTAGGCCGCGAGAGCCCCGAGACCGGTGGCGGCATCGAGCTGCGCGCACAGGTGCGCGAAGTCCGCCATCCGCAGATCCGTGGGCGTCTCCGCCTCCACGGCGCGGACCTTGACGGTGAGATCGAGCAGTGAGCCGAGGACCACAGGCAGCACCTGCGCGTACTCCGTCCACAGCTCATCCTCGGTACGCCGCACCCGCGGCCGTTCGAGACGCAGCGGCAACAGCCGCTCCGCGAGGTCGGGCCGGATGACTCCCACGTCGATGCCGGTCAGGAGAAGCGGCCGGCGGTAGCCGACGCGGAAGACGTCCCCGTCGGTGAACAGAGCCCGCTTCACGCTCTCGGCGCCGGTGACGATGCAGCACATCGCATCCGACAGGTCCGGCGTCATGTGGGACAGATTGTCCAACGCGGTCACCCACCCCGCCGCCACAGCCGCAATCAAGTTCTCCTCATCCTTCGGTGCGCGGCGCAGGTCACCGGTCATGCCCTCGATGATCCGCACCAGCATCCGCCCGCCGGTGGACTTGCCGGCGCCCTGCGGGCCGGTGAGGAACGGCGCGGGAACGGGCACGGACGGGCCCAAGCAGCCGATGAGCCAGGCAATGGCCAGGCACTCGGTTTCCGCGGTGGCGAAGTTGCACAACCGCATGAGCAGGTCAATGCCCTTGCCGTCGGTGTCCTTGACCGGCACGGGCAGTTCCCCGGTGAGCTGGGTGCGCCGCCAGCACACCTCACGCGGGTCCGGGGTGAGCACGTCCCATCCAGTGGGGTGAATGCGCACGGACTGCCCGTCGTCGCGGCCCAGGTCCAGCCACGTCGCCCCGTCAAATCCGGGGGCGACGCGGATGTGGACGGGCTGGACGTCCTCGGACAGGGCGAGTGCTTCGATCAAGTCCAACGCCTCCTTGAGCGCGCTGCCGTTGAAGACGCCGATGCCGTCGCGGAAGAGGCCGACCATGAGTTCCTGCCGGTGGCTTCCCGTGGTGCCCTGCGAGCGGATCGGGCGGGCCACGGGGTGGCCGTTCTTCTGGGCGTAGACGGTTCCGTCAGCGGTGCGGAAGTAGCGGAAGTGCGCTTGCGCGTAGTCGGTGATGACCTTGCGCGCCGGGTCCTTCTCGTCCTCGCTCATGCCGACAACCCCAATGCGGTGCGGGCGTTCATCCACGCGTCGGTGCAGTGCCGGGCACTCTCACCCTTGGCCTGCGCCGCGGTGAACAACCGAGCGACGTGCGCCTCGGTAAGGCAACCGCACCGGCCATGCGTGGACAGCACTGCGAGGAATGCCCGATAGACGGTCGCGTGCACCGCACTGCCGGCGTCGGTGATGCGCTGTACGGCCATGGCGATGCCGCGATCCAGATAGGTCGGTGTGCGGTGCGGGCATACCCCACTTTGCCCCGTAATAGGCATCGTGAGGCCCTGTGGAGCCCTACGGGCGGTCGACGGTTCCTTTACTGCCAGCGCGCGGACAACGGCCGGGAGAGCGGCTGTGGCGCCCGTTCCGGGTCCGAGCCAACGGGCGTACGACATCAGCGACTTGATGTCCACGCCGGGCCGGACCGCGTTCACGGACTGCATGACACCCCCATAGATCCAGTGCTCGCCCCGCGTGGTCGCCACCGTGCGCGTCGCGGGCAGGGTGGCGCGCGCCCACGCGATGGCCGCCGCGTCGTCCAGGTCGACCACGGTCACCCCCGCCCCGCCGGGGTGGTAGGCCACCGTGGCGGCCGTGCGCCATGCGGTCGCCCACTGCGGGGAGGTAAGGAGGTTCGGGTCGGTGGTGGCAGCCGCCCATGCGTGGCAGGGGTACGGGCAGGCGCAGGGCCCGGGGGTCCGCATGTTCGGCCGGCCTCCGCACGCGTTGCGGGCGCAGGTGCGGCAGTTGCCGAACGGGCCCTTGCCTGCGCGTAGCGGCAGCACGGGCACGTTCGCCGCGGCGAGATCCAGGGCGGTGGTGAGGTGCGGGTTTCCTTCCGGATTCACGCCGCGCGGCGGCGTGGTGGTGCGGTCAGGTGTCATGCTGGGGGTCTCCTGTTTCTGTCGAAGGGACGGAGAACCGGGGCGGTCGCGGTCTTTGGCGAGAGGCGACCGCCCCAGCCACGTCTAGCCGTTGAAGTGGTTGCGCTTGATCACGGCCTTGCGGATGTGGAAGGTGTTGCCGCCGCTGTGGCCGCTCGCGCTAAACACCTGCACCGCCACCCAACCGCCGAAGATCACGGCGGCGAGGATGACGAGTTGGGTGATCAGGGCGGTCAGTGCGGTGATGAACGCGGTCAGCAGGAAGAGGCCGCCGCACACTGCGCCGAACCCGATGCCCCCAAGGGCGATGTTCACCGCCGTGCGCGAGACGGCCGGCTTGACCGCTACCGGCTCGGGCTTGGCGGGCTCGATGGAGTAACCGGTGACGACGCGGCCGTCCGGCAGGACGACGCTCGCCACCGCTGGGATGCCCGGCTGCACCGGTACGAGCGGCGCGGCGTTGGGCATCGGGGCGAGGGGCGTCGGGTGGTGGACTTCCACGGCCGCCGCATCGCGCACGGCCGGGCGGTGCCGGTCGTAGGGCGTGGTGGGGTCGTTCATGATGGGGCCTCCTGTCAGCCGAGGTCGTTGAGCGCTTCGGCGCACGCCTGCACGACGTGGTGGATGGGCTCGTAGGCGCCGGTGCCGGCGGCGAAGAACCCGAAGAGGAACAGGACGATGGCCGCGCCCCCGCCGGCGGAATTGGTCTTGACGGCGAGGGCGGACGCGGCGCCGAACAGCAGCACGGCGGAAATGTTGAGGATCATCGGGAGCCTTCCGGGCGCGGGGTGTCGGTGCCGGCGCGGTAGATGCGGGCCCACCGGTTGTAGAGCCAGCGGCCCACGCGGATGCGCTTGCCGGTCGCGTGGCAGCGGCGGCAGTCTTTGCCGCGCTTGAGGCGGCCCTTGCGGTCGGTCTTGAGCGCGTGGCCCATGCCGCGGCACTTGCGGCAGTTGCCGAACGGCGAGGACGCACACACCGCGACGTAACAGAAAGTCACGCCAAGGATGAGGGTGATAGCGAGCAGGGCAGGGGTCATCACGAGCCCTTCCAGGCGGGTTTTCAGGGTTTCCGCAGGTGGGCCGCTAACGTCTAGCGGCCTGATCAGAGATGGTGCGGGCCGCTAGCGGAGCCTCTAGCGCTAGAGGTGCACCCCTCTAGCGCTAGAGGCTCCGGGCGGTCAGCTCGCGTCCCGCTTTCCGTCACGCTCCGCAATCGCGGCGGTGAGGTGGGCGCGGGTGAAGCCGGTGCGGTTGACGGTCTTGCCCTTGATGCGGCGGCCCACCTGCCCGGTGCTGATGCCGTAGGGCTTGAGCGCGGTCGTCAGGTGCGCGGCCCGCTCGGCAGGCTCCAGATCGGCCCACGGGCCGTAGACCTCCGGGCGCAGTTCGGCCAGCCGGTCCACCGTGACGTCGTTCCACGGCCGGGGCTCCTTCTCCGGGACCACGGCGAGGATGTCGGCGAGCAAGTCGTAGGTGGGCCCGGTGACCTGCTCGGGGGCCTCCCCGAGCGCATGGCCGGACAGGAGTCCGGCCTTCTCGCGGGCCTTGCGGGCGCGGGCCGCGATGAGGTCGGCGCCGGGACCGTCGACGTAGACGGAGCCGACGATCCTCGCGTCGGAGCCTTCACCGATGAAGTAGTGAATGCCCTTGTCACCCCACGCAAACATGGTCGCGCGCACCCCGCGCTTGTATGCGGAGGTGCCCAGCACCATGTCGTTCTCGGTTTGGCCCATGACCTTCAGGCACCACCGCGCCGACGCGTTCGCGCTGATACCCGTCGGCAGGGACTTCGCGTCCGGGCGCTGGGTGGCCGCAAGGAACACGATGCCGGTGGCGGGACCGCGCTTGACCAGATCGGTGGCGATCTCCTCGAACTCCTTGCCGTGCTCCCCGTGCTCGAACAGCACTTGGCATTCGTCCACCGCGATCACGATCGGATGCAGCCCGAGCGAGCGCTTGTCGGCGAGTGCACTGGTCACCTTGTTCTCCGGGCAGATGTCCCGCGGCAGAGAGCGGATCACCTTCGTACGGCGGCGCAGTTCCTCGCGCAGGGCCCGCCAGTCGGCCAGCGCGTAGGCGATGGCCTCGTCGTCGTCACCGGCCGCGTGCCGGTGGGAGACGGCGTTGCCGACCGGGTCAAGGTCCCCGGTGCCCTTCATGTCGTAAGTGTGCAGCTCAGCGCGCGGGTCCAGCGCGGCGATGAGCATGAGCAGCCTGAGCAGGAAGGTTTTGCCCATGCGCGGGATGGCGCCGATGACGCCCGCGATGTACATGAGGGTGATCTCGACCCAGCGTCCGCGCTGGTCGGTGCCGTAGGCGACCGGCTTGAACAGGTCGACCGTGCCCGCCTTGGCCAACGGCCACGCGGGCTTCTTCGACTTGTTCAGGTCCTGATCCCCGACCCACAGCACGAGGTGCCCGGTGTGCTCATCCGGCACCGCCTCCGGCCACACGCACCCGAGCGGGCGGCGCAGACCGGACGCGAGCCGGTCGCGGCGCTCGATGACGTCGGTCACGGTGACGCCGTAGGGGAGGTTGCCCTCCGCGCGCCAGCCGGGCCCGTCGCGGGTGATCGGGGCGGTGAACTCGAACCCGTCCCGCCCCTTGCTCTGCGCCTGATTGATGGCGGGGATGCCGAGCGCACCCAGCGCGCGCAGCACGATGTCACTGGTGAGCTTGACCGCCTTGGGCAGTTCCACCGCCCGGTGGACGACCGGGGCGTCGGCCTTGCGGCCGGCGAACCCGAGCGCCATCGTCACCGCACCGACCGACACGACCTGAAGCCAGTCGGGCGCCAGGACGTAGAGGGCGAGCGCGGAGCCGAGCCCGATGAACATCGCCAGCACGCTCACCAGGGTCCGCAGCCGAACCCGACCGTCGCGCTGCCGGGACAGCTTCAGGTACTCCGCTGCATCCTCGCGCCGCACCGCGGCCAGGCGCACCGGCTCGCCCTCGCGGTCGGCCACCCACCGCAGCGTCCCACCGACGAACCGTGCGGCGCCGGTGGGCGCTTGCAGGGTCAGGCGCAGGGCGTAGACCGGCGTGCGAAGAGCGTGGTAGCCGAGCGCGTGGGCGTAGTGGCGGGCCACCCATGCGGTTGCGGTCTTCAGTTCGGCCACGGAACGCAGCCACAGGGGGACCACATCCCGGCGCTTGGCGGCAGCGAGGCGAACGAGGTAGCCGGGACCGGCCGCCTTCGCACTCGGCTGGTCGACCATCCGGCGGGCCGTCGGGTCGCCCGACTCGGCACCCGACCCGTCGGGCGTCGGGTCGGCGTCGGGTCGGGCAGTCGGGTCGGGCGACTCGCTGCGGGCGGATCGGGCCTTGGCGAGGTCGACTACCTCGCCCCCGGAGTCGGCCGACCGGTCGGCGGTCATCTCTGCTTCGAGTCGATTGAACAGTTCGTTGTCGTCGTCGGGGTGCTTCACTGAAGGTCCTTCCACTTTTCGGGTGTGAGGGATGGCGGGCCCGACCGACGCTGTGAGAGGTGAGCGGTCGGGCCCGCGCTGTGATGCTGAGCGCCCAACAGGGCAAGAGCCGACCGGAATCCGGTCGCTCGCACACGCGTGCGCTACAGGTCGAACAAGCCGCGCTGGTCGGTGGAGACCGTGGGTAGTTGCTTGCGGGCGCGCCGTGCGGCGCCGCCGTGGCAGTCGGGACACCACGCGCGCAGCCGGTCGGCAGAAAGTCCGGCCGCGGCCACGGCGGTGGTGAGCGGATCGGCGGGTGCGGCCATCAGCCGGATACGGCGTCCGTGCTTGCTGGTGTGGTGGTCGTGCTCATGCGGGCAGCGTCCGTCACCCTTGGCGTGCGCGTTGCCGCACTCGCCCTCGCACTGGCAGCGAAACCCTGCCGCCTCCATCACAGGCCGCCACGTGTCGACCGCGGCCAGAGGCTCGCTCATGCCGCCTCCTCGCCGCCACGGCAAGACCAGGGCGAGCAGCCGAGAGCGGAGCCGTCTTCGGCCTCCATATCGGCCGCGGTGTCGAACAAGTCGCCTTGCCGGTCGGCCCACTCGTTGCGGGTGACACGGTCGATGGGAGCTTGATCGAGCGGGAGCAGGCTGCGGTGCAGGTACGGCGCGGCCTTGATGCCCCGAAGCTGCGTTTGGCGGAGCTGGTGGTCAAAGTCGACCGCGTCCGCCCACTCCTCGGGGTGGTGGTCGCGCAGCTCGCGCCACTGCCGGTTGCCATGGAACGGACACCCGATACAGGCACTCTTGGGGGTCTCACCCCAGCCGTGTGAGCGCAGGTAGCGCAGGCAGTCGTTGCGCGTCCAGCCCTCGCGGCCGTCGGCGGCACCGTCCATGTCGAGCAGGGGGAAGACATTGTGCAGGTAGCGCACGGAGGCGTCTTTGGCCCGCTCGAACTCATCGCGGCTGATGCCGATGGACTGCTCGACGAACACCCCGGCCGGGACCGGCTTGGGGTGCGGGTAGCCGAGCAGGGCCCGCACCTTGGCCTTGATGGGCTTGACCTTGTACTCCTCGGTGCACTGCCGCCGCACCATCGCTGCCCGCTCCCCCGCCCGGTCGATGACGAAGACCGGGATACGCACGAACGAGCCAGGGTTGAGGGAATCGGCCCGCAGGTTGCCGCTCACCCGCTGAGCATTGCCGCCCTCCACCCGCACACGGTGAATCGGGATACCGGCCGGCTGGGCAACCTCGCGGTCCAACCGGTCAAGGTGCTCATAGACCCGAGCCGGTTCCCATCCGGTGTCCGAGAAGATCGCAGCATCCCACCTCGGCAACCGACCCTCCGCCGCAAGCAGCAACAGCGTGGTCGACTGCACGCCGGCGCCCAATGAGAGCACCCGAAGCCGCGGCGTCGTCATGCCGCCACCCCCGCAGGACCCTCAGACTCCGAAGCTTCCACGGAATGCAGCGGGCGGCCGTGGACGCGCTCGCTCTTCAGCGCGTCCCGCAACTTGCGCGCGTTGGCAGCCGAGCAGTGCACAGCGGTCCGGATCGCTTCGCCGTTCAACTCCGCATCCGTCCACGACGCGGTGAGCGTGCGAGCCTCACTCAGCAACTCCTCGAAGGTGCGCTGCGGGGCACCCTTCGCCTTCGCCCTGGTCTGCCGCGGCGGACGCTGCTTGGGTGTGGCCGGCGGTGCAGGCTGCTTCTCCGCCGAGGGCGGGGCGGGGGTGTCCTGCTCGCTGCCGGGGGCCATTGCGCCCATGCGGAGCAACACGCGCTCGCGCCGCGGGGTCTTGGTCCGCCACGCGCGGCCGTAGGTCTCGCGCAGGTCCGCGCGGGCCAACTGCCGCTCCTTCTCCCTCGCCAGTGCCTCGCTGTAGGAGGTGATCTCCCACAGCGTCATCCGGCGCCACAGTGCGAACGTGGACGGGAAGGCGAGCAGCCACCGGGAGAACCGGATCTTTTCCATACGGCGGCCGGTGGCGGCACCGATCCGCACGGCGTAGATGTGCGCGCCGATCTCGGAGAACACCACCCACAACAGCGGCATCGTGCCGTGCGCGACCTTCGCCCACACCTCGTGTCCGGCAGCGACGTTGAGTCCGCAGGTGATCAGGGTCAGGACCCAGGGCACGAACCGCACCCACGCGAGTGCCATGTCCATCCGGATCAACAGCAGGTTGGCTACGGTGAACACGGGGATGGCCACGTCGATGCCGACCGGCAGCATCCACGGCGAGGTGAACCCCCACCGCGCCGCCGCCTCGGAGACCGCGGCGAAAGAGGAGATCAGACCGAGCGCGCCGACACTGGCCGCGGCGAGCGCGCCGATACCGGCCAGCCCCATCTCAGGGCGGGTCAGCGGCGGCACCCCGGACGCGGGTGTTTCGGGGGCGGGGACCGTTGCGCTCATGCCGCTACCCCCTTGCGTGCCGCGCGGCGGCGCCGGGTGGGGCGGGTCAGCGGGGTGATGTCGAACAGGTCCGGGTTATCCTCGATGACCTGCGCGGCAATGCGGATCAGGTCGTCGGGCATGTCCGGCTGGTCGGCGAGGATATCGCGCGCCGCGTCCTCGCGGGCCGCGCGCTCTTCAGCCGTCTCGCCTTCGACCCCAAGCCACAGCTCAACCGGGGTCCCGAGCGCCAGTTCCGCGAAGTCCTCAGAGGAAACGGCCTGTTGGCGGCCGATGTACGTACGCATGGAAGAAGTCCTGACGTCGAAGGGATGCCGGGGCGGTCGCGGTCTTTGGCGAGAGGCGACCGCCCCGGAAAGAGAGGAAGAGGTGCGGGGCGAGGGCTAGCTGATCTGAACGGAGCCGCTGGTCACCCGGCGGCGGACGTCCAGGTGCGAGGCGCCCGTGATGCGCGCGCATCCCGAGGTGGCGTTCACGGCGAGACGCCCGGTGGCCTGCGGTGTCGCGGCCATGCGGACGTTGCCGGAGGTGAGGTTCACACGGGCGAGGTGGCCGCTGTAGGCGCCGACGGTGACGTTGCCGGAGGTGAGGTTGATGTCCAGCGGGCCACTCACCTCGCCGACGATGACGCTGCCGCTGGTGACCGTGGCTTCCAGGTCACCGACGCGCTCGGCGGTCAGCATGCCGGAGGTGCCGTCGTACTCCAGGCGCGCCAGTGCGCCCGTGACGACGGTGTTTGCGGCGTGCGTGCTGAGCGCGGCCACCGACCGCGCGGGCAGGTGGACGATCGCGGTGATCGGCGTCACCGCGTCGCCGGCCGGGCCGGTGGCGGTGACCTCGCGGCCGTTGACGAAGACCTTGCCGCCACCGTGACCGGTGACGTGCACGTTGCCGTTGACGATCTGCACACCATTGCCGCCGGAGAACGTCATGGTGCTGTTGCCCATGTGGATCGTGGTGCTGCCGCTCATGCCGCCGGCCACGTCCGGGACGCGGACCATAAGGTTCTGCCCTCGGAGACTGACGGTGGTGTTGCGGATCGCGTCGGCCGACGGACCGGAGGCGGCGTCGGTCTTCAGCACCATGTGTGCCTGCTTCAGCTCCGGGTCGACAACGACGCGGATGGTGCCCGCGTTCATGGTCAGATCCAGGGCGATCGGGCCGAAGACGTCCACGGGAATCGTGCGTTCGGTCATGGTGAGCTCCAGGAAGTTGAAGGGACGTGCGAAGCACCGAGGCAGCCGCGGTCTTTGGCGAGAGGCGGCCGTCCGGCTTCCCCTCACCGCACTTGCGAGAGATGCGGGTCAGGCAGCCGGCCTTCGCACCAGGTGCGAAGGCGAGGTGAGGTGGTGCGGATGTCTCCTTCGGGAACACGGGCTCCCGGCGAAGGCGTACGGAGACGTGACCTTTCGGTCTGTAAGCCCTCCGGACTGCCAAGGGGTCCGGGTCCCTCGCCCCCGCCGTAACGGGGCCTCATGGCCCCTTTCGGGGCCCTTTGGTGCTGCGGTCTTGCAGGTCAAGCGCTTACGAACGCAGCCGGTTGAAGCCCTATCGGGCTCGGCGCGCTGTCGTGACTTCAGATTGACCTAGGTCAATCTGACTGTCAAGGGGATGCGAAGAAGGATCAGAGATTGACCTAGGTCCGGCTACTCTCGAAGCCATGGACCAGAGCCCCGAAGCGCCCAAGCAGACGCCCACGGCCAAGGAGATTGCGGGGGAGTTCCGTGACAAGATCACGGGCCCCGATCGCGAGTACGAGCCGGGGGACCAGCTCCCAGCCGCTCGCAAGCTCGCCAAGGAACTTGGCGTGCAGCTCATGACTGTTCAGAGCGCGTTCGGCCAGCTCCGTGATGAGGGATTGGTTCTCACTCAGCAGGGCCGCGGAACGTTCGTCCGCGATCCTTCTGTGCCCCTCGGCACCGAGCCGGGCAGTAGCCCCGCATTCAGTGCTTTGGCAGCCGAGCTCAGCACGATTCATGACGCCCTCCACTCACTCGGGGAACGTCTAGATCGGCTTGAGCGGCTCGTGGGCAGCGAGACTCCACCATCGCCGTGAGTTCATCCGCGCGCCTCAGTAGTCGTTCGACCTTGACGCGCGCCTCGCTCAAACTCGCTTTGATCAAAGCGAGTTCAGCAGGAGTCATACCTTCCAGCTCGCCGCTTCGCTCATTGATCCCTGACATGCCAATGAGCATGTGGCCAGGAACGGCAGAGGACCCGGACAGACTGTCCGGGTCCTCTTTCCTTGCAGATCAGGCGAGTTGACGTCTTGTCACCGAGTAGCCTCATCGACCGTGTCAAGCACGGTTGACCATGGGAGTGCGCGCCCCGCCGGCGCCTCCCTCGGCTCGTAGAGCGGCCACACGTCCGAGCCTTGGACGACGTGCACACTCCCGGCTCGAAGGGCGTCGATGTGACGCTGCCACGCAGGGTGGCGAGCATGCGCCGCGTTCACCCGCGGAAAGACGACGACGGGCAAACCGAGAGTACCGATGGCTTCACCCACCTGCGTCAATGCCTGGTTGTCCATCAGGCCCGTCGCCAGCTTGGCAACCATATTGGCGGACGCAGGGGCGACTACGTAGCAGTCAACCGGCGGGTGCGGTCGGGCCTCACCGGGCAATCGCGGCTCATCGCGAACGGGAAGTCCGGTTAGCTTCTCCAGCCGCTCGACCTCGCCGCTCAGTCGCAGCCACTGCCCCGCGGTCGGTGTCAGCGTGACAGCCACCTGCCACCCACGCTCCATCGCAGGCTCGACCAGGCCGGTGCGCAGCGCCTCCACGCCTCCGGCCGCCGAACCGACAACTCCCAGCACCCCGCGCTTGCTTGCGCTCACTGCACCGCCCTGCACCGTTGGGCCATCACGAACACCTCGGACGAACGCGAGCCGCCCGTTACCGGAGACTGCTTGACCAGGTCCCGCAGCGTTTCACGCACCCTGGGATTGTTGCGTACGAGCTGCGGTGCTGAGCGCTCAGCGGTTCGGAGTTCCGCGAATGCGTCGTCTCCTTGCCCGCTGAGCGACAGGGCGCGCGCGAAGTCGATTCGGTGCGACACGCTTCGTTCCTGCGGCATGTGGTCGACGTTGATCCGGCCGTGTTCCACCACGTATGACACATTGTCGAGATCGAGCTCAACGGACAGCCGGTGAAGCAGTACGTTCGTGGGCCCAAAGCCGGTCTGCCAGTAGTTCTCATCCGATCCGAGGTCATCCGCGAGTTCCTCAGCGCGGTCCAACAGGCTCGTTGCAGTCGGCCGGTCCTGGTGACGTGCTGCTGCTACGGCGGCGCGTAGGTGGATCATCCCCAGCAAACTCAGCGCCGCAGGGTCGCTATCGGCTACCCGAGACGACAGCCACGCGGCGGCTGTGTTGCCCAGTTCTAGCGCGTCGTCGTACCGGCCGTTTGCCAAGAGGGCGTGTGTGCCGGAACGGGCGGCCGATGCCAGCACGAGAGGGTCGTCCGACTCGTCCGCAGCACGCATCGCGCGTTCGGCAGCAAGCCATGAGATGTCCGATTCACCGATCTTCGCGAGCGTCGTCGCGGCGAGATGATGAGTACGAGCCGAGACGGCCCAGCAGTCGCTACGGTCATCGCCACGTCGCGCCGCTCGCTCCTCCAACTCCTGCGCAGTCTGGAGAAGTGCAGGCAGCGCGGCGATGACGCTGCCGAGTTGCCCACTCTGGTAGTCGTTCCACGCATGCTCCACACGTACGGCTGTAGGTGCGGGCGTGGGAAGCTGCACCTCAGCCTCAGGACCGAAGAGCAAACGAGACAACCGACGCGGGCTCATAAGCGCGTCGCGCACAGCCGGAACGTCGTCCTGCTGCCTCTCATCCTCCATGAGCACGGTCTGACCGAGCAGGTCACCGAGGGGCACGCGCATGATGCGCGACAGCTCAGCGAGCATGTCGATACGGGGCGGCTTCCGGCGACCCGTTTCGATCTTCGCCAACCAGTCGGTGCTATAGCCGACCAGGCCAGCCAAAACCTCTTGCGTGTAACCACGACGCTTGCGGTAGAACGCGATCCGCTCGCCGATGCTGAGGTGATCTCCGAGACCACGCATTACGTGCCGCCTCCTGCTGGTTAGGGGCCTGTTTCACGATACAGAGTCAGTTGGATGGTGGGTAGTTGGCCCGATGCCTCGCCAAGCTTGCAGGGAAGAACCCAAAAGGACCCGGACAGTCTGTCCGGGTCCCTGGATGTTCGACTGGAATCGAGTACTCCGTCATGTTTGCGGAGCATCGAGAACTGTCATTTTTGCTTGACTGGAAGCTTAGCGACCTTTTCATGCGCATACCACAGCCTTTTCAAGGCCATGAGGATGGTGAACATGAGATGCAGCATAAGGAAACTTAAGAGTCCAGTCCAGATTGAGCCGAGAGCGGATGTGGTGGAGTGTGTCGCGGCAGCTACGACCAGTGCCGTGATTAGCGCGCAGCCTACTACAACAGCCCAGGCGATATTGAAGAAGAGTTCACGAACCTGCTTAACAACGACATGCTCGGAATCTAGGCCCTCGTCGCGGCGAACGCGGAGACTGAGCGTAAAAACGTTCGTAAGAAGTCCGAAAAGAAGACCCGTGAAAACCCCCATACCACCGATCAGTTTCGACACATCACGGAGGTGGAAGTGGTCAAAGTGTGTCATCGCTCCAGCGAAGACCGAGATGAGTAAGGGAAGTCCGATGAATGTGAGGTAGTCCGACGCCATGGGGCGATCCTTGCTCGCATCCCAGTACGTTTTGAAGTGAGCACCAGCGATCTTGGCGACGCTCCACTTGATGCTCATGCGCCCTCCGCCTGCTAGGCCTCAGGTCATGCCTGCCAATCGCCGCGGCTGACCCCCATCAGGTCTAGTGAAGCACCTACCTCTGACAACACCTCTTGCTGGAAGACCGCATCACTCGGTCGTAGCCCGTCAGGGGTGTCGATCTGATACATGAAGCGGGGGAAGTCCCTACCAACCACGACGGTACGGCTTTTTCCATCTCGTTCGATGTTCAGATGTACCTCGTCAGGGTCAGGGATGCCGGTTGCGGTGAAAACCGCAGACGGTGGGAGTTCGCGAGCGTATGCCCTCTGGATCCATCCCTTAGGAAGGCGTGTTCCGCGACCACTCTTAGCTTTGAACTCCTGAGTGCGAACACCGACTGCGCCGTCCGAATCCTGAACATGCACAAGAAAGCTAATCTCTTGCAGCTCTGATTCTTCGATGAAGGCGTTCCACGCATTGGTACTTTGCAATGGCTCGCGATCGACGACCAGGCGATCTACGTCATATTTTTCCTTAAACCAGTCGCTAAATGGATTCCAAAGAGAGGTAATAGCCGTGGACTGCCCGATCACTTCGGTGGCCCAGATGGCGGATTCACCGGATTTAGGTACGACGAAACACTGACGCAATGGGTAAGTTGGAGCATCAGTTGACTTGATATCGAATGCATTATCGCCGGTGTCTGTTGCTACGACAATCCCCGGATTGCCATACCGTCCAGTTTCGACAGTAGGCCACAAAATGCGCGATGAGTCTTCGAGTTTCTGTAGTCGAATGTAGTGTTCGCTTTTCTTAAGGGCTACGCCTCTGGGTCCGATTCCTTCATTCATGAAATCCTGTAGGGTTTCGAACAAGTCATGCTTTCGCGAGTTGAACTCTGCGACAGGACGCCGGGTCTCCTTCTTCATGAACTGCCGAATGGACACCTCATATAGGCAGAACTGGAAAGATGGCATCGAGCACCCCCCATGTGAAGAGCCGTCTCCGTCGCGGCCTAGTCTCTGTATGGTGCCGCATCGTGCGGTTCTTGGCAGGATTTGCGCTAAATTCGATGTGCGGCGAGTCCAGGTTTCTGCACTGTCCTGGGGAGGCCACCTGCGGCCCGGGGCTCATGCAGCGGTCGACACAAACTCTCTTGCGCCAAGAAGGCCGGGTTCACGCACACGGCAGTAAGGGGGTACACATCAAGTCTTCCCCCCATGGCAGTGGCAGTGAGACTCACCAACAGGAAGAGGCCGAGCACAGGCTTGTTGTCAGGCAGACAGCCATCAACACACGGCGTGGAGGGTAAAGGCCCGTACACCTGCACTGATGCCGCGATATGCAGGAGGGCTGGGGCCGTCTGTGGGCCGTCCGACGATGACCGACGACGGCCGACGACGGCCGACAACGACGGCGTCTGCGCTGGTCAGAGCTGAGCGACGGACTCGCCTCCGAGGTGGCAGCGCCGGGAGATCACTTCTACGACGTGTGATCGACCCGGCGTCCGTCCGGAGCCCCGTCACCGCCCCCCGGCGGTGGCGGGGCTCCGTCGTGTCACTTCTTGGTGTTCCAGGGGCGTTCGCGGCGGTAGCGGCGCTCCCACTTGGCCATCCGGTCGCGGCGCTCGCGGTACGCGCGGTAGTTGCTGTCGGTGCGGGTCGCGGAACTCGATCCACCGCCGCCGGAACCACCGCCGCCGGCCGACGACGAGCCGGTGGAGCCCGCGTCGGGCCGCAGATGGCGGACGTAGAGGTAGGCCAGCACGGCTGCGGCGACCCACCAGGCGGGGCTGTTGAACCCGAGGACGACCAGGGCGAGGATCGCCAGAATGATCAAGGTACCCATGACGGGTCTCCTTGTGCGTGGGTAGTGGTGGAACCCTGAGCTGTCCGGCGCGGCAGGCTGTGCGCCGGTCCGCCGATGGCGGCGGGAGCAGCCTCAGAATGCCCGTCGACGCCGTCCGACGGAAGCGAATAACGGCCCGATTCGCTTACAGGCAGTCACATACGCTCTCGGAGTCAAAAGAAATCGTCACAGAGGAGAGCAATAGGGCTGCCCCGTGATGAGCGGATCTGCGCCCGGACCGCGGACCGCACCGGACGGGGGGATGCGGCGGGGAGGAGCACCGGCGGTACATCGGGGTGGCCGGGCGACGGGCCCGGCTCCGGCCTCGGCTTCTGCTCCGGCCTCGGCTTTGACTCCGGCTTCGGCTTTAGTTTCGGCTTCGGCTTCGGCTTTGAATGTGACGCGGCGCCGACCCCCGTCCCGGTGGGACTCGGAGCCGGCGCCGGTTCAGGTCGCGGTCCGGTTCAGCGGGCGTACTTCATCAGGGCCCGGACCATGTGGCAGGTCGTGTCCGACGGAGGGTGCACGCCGATCAGCTCGGCCGTGCTGCGGATCTTCTCGTTGCGTGCCTGCTGGGGCGTGTAGACACCGGAGTCGAGGAGCGCGATGGCGAGCCGCATCGCCTTCAGGCGGCGGTTGTGGCTGATGTACCACTCGCGGGGACGCCCCGCCGGCAGCGGGTGCTTCTCGACGGGCCGGTACGGCAGGTCGCGTACGACCGCCTTCTCTGACGTGGACCGGGTGGGCAGCGGGAACAGGGCGGCAGCGGGCACGGGCATCCTCCTGTCGCGGTCAGGGCGCCGGTCGGCGGCTCCGGCCGCGCCCTCGAACACTGCTTCTATTCTACTGCCGCCCACTGACAATCGTCCCTGGCCAGAGGGCCTGTGGGGGTGCCGTGACGGATGAGCGGCACGGGTTCTCGCGTACCGCGGCAGGCCTGGAGATCCGGGACATTCCGGGCCGGCGACCCCGGCGACCCCGATCACGACTTCGGCCCCCGTGTGATCCACGTTACGCGGGTGACTTGGGGCGACTGCTGAGCAACTCTGTTCGATGGGTCGTACATAACGGCGGACGGCCGCCGCCAGGGGCGGCCGGGGAACAGGAGCCGTCGATGTCGCGCAGAAGAACGCTCGGGACGAAGAAGAAGATCGCCCTGCTGGTGAGCGCCGCCGCGGTGGCCGGTGGCGGGGCGTTCGCCCTGGCCGCCACCTCGAACGCGGCACCGGCCGCGCCCGCCGCGCAGAACGCGAAGTCCTCGGTGGTCTGCGCCGGCCTGGCCACCGCGCTCGGCAACAACGAGAAGTTCATCGAGGGACAGCGCACCGCCCCCGACGCCCAGTCCGAGGCGCGGATCGCCAACCGCGAGGCGGTCATCGCGCAGATCAAGGTGCAGCAGGAGGCGTCCGGCTGCGAGGTCGGCGAGTCCGACGCCACCGTGGGGAACGGGGCCGGTGCGGGCGCCGGGGCCGGTGCGGGCGCCGGGGCGCCCGCCGAGTCCGCGCCCGCCCAGCAGCCGTCGCAGGAGGCCTCCGCACCCCCCGCCGGGGGCGGCGCCGCCGCCGGCCAGCAGGTCTGCAACGGCTCCACGGTCACCCTGTCCGGCGAGGCGGGCGCCCCGGCCGCGTCCAGCAACCAGTTCCCCGCCGGTACGAAGCTCAAGGTCACGAACCTCGACAACAACAAGTCCACCACCGTCGAGGTCACCTCGGTCTCCGGCAGCTGCGCGCTCCTGAACAACGCGGCGTTCGAGCAGGTCCGCGAGCCGGGCAAGTTCCTGATCCGCCGGGCCCTCATCGAGAAGGTGGGCTAGCCGACGGGACCGACGGAACGAACCGGGTGACGTGATGCGTGTCGAGTGGCGGCCCCGGCCGCCACTCGCAGCACGGAAACACCGGGTAACACGGGATTCACATCCGGGCAATGACCGGGAAACTGCCTGTTGACAGGCTTCGGGCATCTTCCGCGGCGCCTGCGTGCCGCAGCGCCGCAGCACCCGCACCGCGCTCAGAGACCCACCCGAAGGATGAGGCCCGTGACCTTCAAGGCTGAGTACATCTGGATCGACGGCACCGAGCCGACGGCCAAGCTCCGTTCGAAGACGAAGATCCTGGCGGACGACGCCAAGGGCGCGGAACTGCCGATCTGGGGCTTCGACGGGTCCTCCACGAACCAGGCCGAGGGCCATTCCTCGGACCGTGTGCTCAAGCCGGTCGCGACCTTCCCGGACCCGATCCGCGGCGGTGACGACGTCCTCGTCCTGTGCGAGGTCCTCAACATCGACATGACGCCGCACGAGTCCAACACCCGTGCCGCGCTCACCGAGGTCGCGGAGAAGTTCGGGGCGCAGGAGCCGATCTTCGGCATCGAGCAGGAGTACACCTTCTTCGACGGCGAGCGTCCGCTCGGCTTCCCCGTGGGCGGCTTCCCGGCCCCGCAGGGCGGCTACTACTGCGGCGTCGGCGCCGACGAGATCTTCGGCCGCAAGATCGTCGAGGCGCACCTGGACAACTGTCTCAAGGCGGGGCTCGCCATCTCCGGCATCAACGCCGAGGTCATGCCCGGCCAGTGGGAGTTCCAGGTCGGCCCGGTCTCCCCGCTGGAGGTCTCCGACCACCTGTGGGTGGCCCGCTGGCTGCTCTACCGCACCGCCGAGGACTTCAATGTCTCCGCGACGCTGGACCCGAAGCCGGTGAAGGGCGACTGGAACGGCGCCGGTGCGCACACCAACTTCTCCACGAAGGCGATGCGCGAGGGGTACGACGCGATCATCACCGCGTGCGAGTCGCTGGGCGAGGGCTCCAAGCCGCTCGACCACGTCAAGAACTACGGCGCCGGCATCGACGACCGGCTGACCGGCCTGCACGAGACCGCCCCGTGGAACGAGTACTCGTACGGGGTGTCCAACCGCGGGGCCTCCGTGCGGATCCCGTGGCAGGTGGAGCAGGACGGCAAGGGGTACATCGAGGACCGGCGGCCGAACGCCAACGTCGACCCCTACGTGGTGACCCGGCTGATCGTCGACACGTGCTGCTCCGCGCTGGAGAAGGCCGGGCAGGTCTGAGGTTCGGTTCGGCCGAAGGGGCGTCCACCGTTTCGGTGGGCGCCCCTTCTTGTTCGCCCACGGGGCGGGGCGTGCGGTGCGGGGGCGGCTGCCGGGC
>NZ_VDFC01000046.1:839938-878104 GCF_008369065.1 Streptomyces apricus
GCCCGGCCCGCCCCAGCTGCTGTACGCGGGCGTGGTCGACCAGAGCCGGGTCGTGCTGCTGTACGACGGCCTGCGCATCGCCCGGTACGCCGAGGCGAAGGAGGGCACGCGGGGCGCCGCGCTCGACTTCGCGCGGGTCGACGGCGCCACGGCGGCGGACGCGGACGCGGTGGTCCTGGGCCGCTCGGACGGCAACGTCCGCTATCTGACGGCGCCGTGGGTGCGTACCGTCGCCGTGCGCGACCTGCTGAAGGCCTCCGGCGCGGCCGGTACGACCGAGCTGACCCGCTCGGCGGACGGGGTGACCGAGCCGTTCGCGAGCCCGGCCCTGCAGAGCGGCGCGTGCCGTTCCTGGAACGTGCTGGAGCTGATGGACCGCACCGGCACCCGGCTGGCGACCGACCTCGGGGAGCTGACGCCCGCCCGGCTCACCGCGGGCCGTCCCGGAGCGGTGCGCGACGCCTCGGCGGCGGACTGGTCCCCGCTCGCCTGCTCCCTCGCGGACGCCCGCGGCCAAGGCGTGCGCTCGGTCAACTCCTGGCGCTACGCCCGCCAGTCGCTGCCCGGAGCGAGCGGCACCGCGGACTGGCTGTGCACGCGTGCGGAGACCTGGCGCGGCGGCGGCCCGCGGGTGCTCGCCCAGTTCCACGCGCCGGGGCAGCGGTTCGGCTCGGTGGTGGCGAAGGCGGAGAACGCGTCCGCCTGCGGTGCGAAGGACCCGCACGTCCTGGCGGGCGCGCTGTGGAAGTCCGCCGGGGGCGACTGGTACCTCCTCGCGGCCGGCGCCCGGGACACCGCGTCGATCCGGGCGACCGGCGGCGTCAGCGGGTCCGCCCAGGGCAGCCTGCTCGCCGTGCGCGCCGAACAGGGCGCGCAGGCGGGCCTGGAGGGGACGCTGGAGGGCGGACGGGAGATCACGGGCCTGCGCTGAGAGGGGCGTTCGACGCCGGGACCGGTCGGTAGGGTGGTCGTATGACTACCGGGGTGCGCCGCAGGATGGGTGTCGAGGAACGACGGCAGCAGCTGATCGGTGTCGCCCTCGACCTGTTCAGCCGGCGCTCGCCGGACGACGTGTCCATCGACGAGATAGCCTCGGCCGCGGGCATCTCACGACCGCTGGTCTACCACTACTTCCCCGGCAAACTCAGCCTGTACGAGGCGGCCCTGAGGCGTGCCTCGGACGATCTGGCGGAACGTTTCGTTGAACCGCCGGAAGGGCCGCTGGGGGCGCGGCTGCTGCGGGTGATGCGGCGCTTCTTCGACTTCGTCGACGAGCACGGGCCCGGTTTCTCGGCGCTGATGCGCGGCGGCCCGGCGGCCGGCTCCACGACCGCGAACGCCCTGATCGACGGGGTGCGGCAGGCCGCGTACCAGCAGATCCTGTCCCATCTGCGGATCGAACGGCCGCCGGCCCGGCTGGAACTGGTGGTCCGCTCGTGGATTGCGCTGGCCGAGGCGACCGCCCTGCTCTGGCTGGACGGCCGCCGCATCCCGCGCGCCGAGCTGGAGGTCCAGCTGGTGCACGACTTCGCGGCCCTGGCGGCGGTGAGCGCGGCGGCGGACCCGGAGACGGCGGCGGTCCTGCGCGCCGCCCTGGCCGGGGAGGACCCGGCGGACAGCCCGTTCGCCAACCTGGTGGCCGGCCTGGTGAACCTGGCCGGCTAGGACCTGTCCGCATCCGGCGGTGCGGACGGTCAGTCCACGAACTTCTGGTACGACGGCTCCAGGTCACGCACCTCCGCGGACGCGTGCAGCGCCACCCCGTCCACCGGCTTCACGTACGCCCGCACCAGCTCCAGCGTCCGTGAGGTCAGCGCGGACTTCACCTCGTCGGAGCGTCCCGGCAGCAGCGCCAGCGAGACGTGCACGAGCGCGTGCCCGGCCGTCTGCGCCCCGACCACGACGTCGTCGACGGCCCGGAAGCGCGACTTGCACGCCTCGCTCTTCGCGGCGGCCGTCTCCACCACCACGGCGTGCAGGGCGACGGCGAACCCCTGCCGGTCGAAGCCCTCGGCGAGCGGGGCGGAGTAGTCGACGGTGATCTGCGGCATGGGCACTCCCTGCTAGGCGACGGGGCTCACCCTAACCTCGGCCGGACGGCGCCCGGGGCGCCGGTTGCAGCGCGAGCATCGCGATGTCGTCCTCCCGTTCGTGCCCGAAGCAGTCGAGCAGCGTGTCGCACAGGGCCTCCAGACCGGGCGGCGCTCCCGCGCAGGCCGCCCGGAGGTGCTCCATGGAGACCGCGAGGTCGGTGCCGCGGGTCTCGATCAGCCCGTCGGTGACCATGAGGAGCCGGTCCCCCGCTTCGAGGAACAGCTCGGTGGGCGCCGGGTGCGGCAGCCCCACGCCGAGCAGCGGCCCGGACGCCTTGACGTAGTCGGCCGTGCCGTTGCCCCGCATGACGAGCGGCGGGATGTGACCGGCGTTGGCGATGCGGGTGCGCCCGGTGGCGGGGTCGACGAGGACCAGGCAGACGGTGGCGGTCAGCGCGGGGTGGTAGTGCTGGAGCATCCGGTCCAGGCGCTCGGCGAGCGCCGCCGGGTCGCTCTCGTCGACGCAGTAGGCGCGCAGCGCGTGCCGGATCTCGACCATGACGGTGGCGGCGTCCAGCGAGTGCCCGACGACGTCGCCGACCGCGGCGAGCGCGCCCTCGCCGGTGCGCAGCACGGCGTAGAAGTCGCCCCCGATCTCGGTCTGCTGGGAGGCGGGCACGTAGCGGACCACGGTGTCGAGGCCGTGCAGTTCGGGCAGCCGGTGCGGCTGGGGCAGGAAGCTGTGCTGGAGGGTGAGGGCGACGTGCCGCTCGACCTGGTACATGAGCAGCGGTTCGGCGGCGAGCGCGGTGGCCTGGGCGAGCCGGGCCACCAGGGTCTCCTCCTCCGGGGCGAGCGCGCGCACCCCGCGGGTGGGCGTGGCCAGGCACACCGCGGCCTTGCCGTCCTGGGTGAGGTTGAGGACCAGCCGGGCGTCGTGCTGCACGCCGGGCCGGAAGAACCCGGCGGGCCACAGCGGCGCGGGCACCGTGGTGATCTGCACCCCGGACTGCCCGCGGGTGAGCCGCCTGAGCAGGCCGGCCACGGCCCGGTGGGCGCCCTCGTCGGGCGGCGCGAGCGAGCTGCGGTCCTTCGAGGTGCCGCGGTAGAGCTCGTCGTCCGCGCCGAGGAAGAAGACGGCGGCGGGTCCGCCGGTGAGGCGCGCGGTGCCGTTGGCGGCGGCGTCGGCGAGTTCCTGCAGGGAGCGGGCCGCCTGGATGGTGACGATCGTCTCCGACAGCAGGGTCAGCCGCCTGGCCAGCGCCTGGTCGTCGGCCCGCAGCCGGGCGCTGCGGACGGCGGCCCGGACCACCGCGTCGATCTCCTCGGGTTCGGTCGGCACCGTCAGGTACGCGTCGCCGCCCGCCTCAAGCCCCCGGCAGCGGTCTCCCGGGGAGACGGAGGAGGCGGAGAAGTGCACGACGGGCAGGTGGGCCATGTGCGGGCGGGCCTTGATGCGGCGGCACAGTTCGAAGCCGTCCATGTCCGCCAGGTCCACGTCGACGAGGGCCACGTCGGGCAGGATCCCCCTGCGCAGCCGTGCGTCGAGCTCGACGAGGGCCTCGTGGCCGGTGGCGACCGCGACGACCTGGTGGCCGGCCCGGCGCAGCAGCGCGCCGATGGCGTACCGACCCGCCGCCGTGTCGTCCACGAGCAGGACGGTCGCGTCTGTCCGTTTGCCGTTGACGTCCATCTGCCAGCCTCTGGACACACTGGTGGGGCGGTCCGGGGTCCCGGGGCCGCCCCACCAAGGTAGTGCCCCGTCAGGAGGTCCGGGAGAAGACGGCCACGGTCCGTGCGGGAACGTCGAAGGTGCCGGTCCGCGCGTGGTAGGACGCGGACTTGACGACGGGGTCCGCGCCGCCGGCCTGCACCGGGTGCAGGGCGTACGGCGTGCCCTTCAGGTCCGGCACCTGCTGCTCCTGCGCCCGCGGGGTCGCGTTGAGGACGACGACGAGGTCACCGAGCTCCATGGTGATCACGCCGGGCGTCTCGTCCTGGCCGGACAGCGGGAACGACAGCTTCGACTGCACCTGTGCGGCGGTCGCGAGCCCGAAGTCGCTCTCGCCGGCGCGGATCCGCAGCAGGTCCCGGTACGCGGCGGAGGCGCCCTCGATCTGCGGGCAGCCCACCTCCACGGACGTCAGCAGGGGCTTGCCGAAGGGCCACTTGGCCGCGTTGTCGGCGGCCGGCGGCAGCCCCCGGCCGAAGCCGTTGCCGTCCCGGCAGTCCCAGTGGATCGCGTTGAACCAGTCGCCGCTGTCGTAGGAGTTGCGGTCCAGCGACTTCGAGCGCAGCAGGTCGGTGCCCGCCTGGGAGAGCGCCGGGCCCTGCGACAGGGCGGCCGTGGCCATGGCGAGGACCTGCATGCGGGCCCGGTCGGCCGCCGGGGTGTCCTTCGGGAGCTTGAACGCGAGCGCGTCGAACAGCGATTCGTTGTCGTGCGCGTCCACGTACGCGAGGGCGTCACCGGGCGCGTCCGCGTATCCGGCGGGTGCTCCGTTGTAGTCGACCTCGGAGCCCTTGACCTCCTTGCCCGCGCTGTCGGTGAAGGTGTAGCCGGCGAGGTTGCCGGTCAGGCCGACCTTGATCAGGTCCTGGTAGTGCAGCAGGCGGGCCTTCTGCTCGGCCTCGGTGCCGTTGTCGGCCGCGGGGTTGGGGTCGGTGTAGAGGCCGGAGGCGAAGCCCTGGACGCCCGGGTCCTCGTCGAAGGGGCCGCCGCCGCGCACGGCGTCCCGGGCCCGGTCGGAGAAGGTGGCGACGCCGGTGCCGGCCATGTTCTTCTGGGTGGCCTGGACGAAGCGGGCGTCGTCCGCGACCTCGCCGAAGTTCCAGCCCTCGCCGTACAGGACGATCTTCTTGCCGTCGACGCCGTCCTTGGCGAGGGTCAGCGCGTCGAGGGCCTTCCTGACGGCCAGGATGTTCGCCTTCGGGTGGTGGCCCATCAGGTCGAAGCGGAACCCGTCGACCTTGTACTCCCTGGCCCAGGTGACGAGGGAGTCGACGACCAGCTTGCCCATCATGGCGTTCTCGGGTGCCGTGTTGGCGCAGCAGGTGGAGGTGGCGACCGAGCCGTCGGCGAGGAGGCGCTGGTAGTAGCCGGGGACCAGCTGGTCGAGGACGCTCGTGCCGGCCTGTCCGCTCGCCGGGGTGTGGTTGTAGACCACGTCCATGACGACCCGCAGGCCGTCCTCGTTCAGCGACTTGACCATCTGCCGGAACTCGACCGTGCGGCGCGTCCCGTCGGGGTCACTGGCGTACGAGCCCTCGGGCACCGTGTAGTGGTACGGGTCGTAGCCCCAGTTGTACGCGTCCTTCGCGGCGCTCTTCGCCACGCACTCCTGCTGCTTGTCGGAGTCGGCGGCGTAGGAGGCGAGGTCGCAGTCGGGGCTCGCCTGGTCCGCCTTCTTCTCGGGGATGGTGGCGATGTCGAAGGCGGGCAGCAGGTGGACGTACGAGGTCCCGGCCTCCGCGAGCTTCCTGAGGTGCTTCGAGCCCGCGCTGTCCCGGTCGGAGAAGGCGCGGTAGGTGCCCTTGTCCTTCGCCGGGACGGTCCGGTCGGCGACGGAGAAGTCGCGCACGTGCAGTTCCTGGATCTGCGCGTCCTTCAGCGGCACGGCCTTCGGCTTCTTCAGGCCCGACCAGCCGCCCGGGGCGAGGGACCTGTCGGCCAGGTCGACGACGAGGCTGCGCTCGGAGTCCGCGGTGAGGGCGACCGAGTACGGGTCGGTGACCTTGTTGGTGACGACCTCGCGGACGCTGGGCGCCCACACCTTCACGACGTACCGGTAGGGCTTGTTCTTCCAGGAAGACGGCCCGGTGACGGACCAGACGCCGGAGGCGGCGTCCCGCTTCATGGGCACGGCCCTGCCGCCGATCTCCAGGGAGGCCTCCTGCGCGGTCGGCGCCCAGACGGCCAGGGTGGGCCGGCCGCCGCGGAACGTCGGGCCGAGGTCGGCCTTCGTGGCGGCCGTCCCGTACACGTCGTCGAGCACGCCCGCGATCTGCACGCCCGTCGCCGCGAGCACGGCCCCGTTGGCGGCGCGCTGGGAGGCGACCAGCTGGCCGCGCAGGGCCTCGCGCACCCGGTCGCGGTCGCGCGGGTCGACGGACCAGGCGGTGTACTTCGCGAGGTGCGGGAAGGCGGCCTTCTGGGCGTCGGTCAGCGAGGTCTTCGCCAGCCGCAGCCACCGCTCGTCGGTGCTGGTGAGCGTGCCGCCCTCGGCCTTGATCGTGCCCTTGCGCGAGGACAGCAGCTGGGTCGACGCGGCGGTCTCGTCACCGTTCCACGCGACCGTGTTCCGGTCGATCCAGACCGCCTTGGAGGTGGTCAGGTCCAGTGCGGCCGCGCTGCCCGCGGGCTGCGGCAGGAGGTACTTCTCCTGGCCGCCCAGCATCCACACCTCGTGGCCGTTCGCCGTGAGGTCGAGCGACCGGTCGGTGGGCAGGTCCTTCTCGTCGCCCTTGTGGAGGATGTAGCTGAGGCTCGTCGCGCCCTCGGCGAGCGGCACCTCGTAGACGGCTCCGTACGCGTCGGTACGCACCGGCTCCAGGGGCCTGGACCAGTCGGTGGGGTTCGCCGCGCCGGTCCAGGTGTGCAGGCCCCAGCCGTCGTACTTCCCGTCGGCGCGGTGGTAGTGCAGGACCGCCTTGCTCTTGTCCGGTGCCGGATAGTCGGCGGCCGGCTTCTCGGTCCGTACGGCCTCCTTGCCCTGCTCGACCCAGACCTCGCCCGTCTTCGTGACGTCGATGGTGCGGTCGGCGGAGACGTCCTTGGTGCCGTCCTTGTCGATCACGAGAAAGTTCACGGTGGAGGCGCCGGGCTTGAGCTTGACGTACGCGAAGGCGCCGTAGGCGTCGCGGCCCACGAAGTCGTGGCCCGCCGGCCAGGTGGTCTCCTCGCCCTCGGCGAGGTCGCCCCAGGCGTAGAGCCGCCAGTCGGTGTAGTCCCCGTCCGCGCGCTTGTAGTGGACGACCGCGTAGTCGCGCGAGGAGGCGGTCGGGACCTCCTCGGCAGGCGGGGTGCCGGTGGTGGAGGCGGCCGTCGCGCTCGCCGTGCGGCCGGCCGCGTCGACGACGACGGCCTTGTAGCGCAGGGCGGTCCCGGCGGGCACGTCCTCGCCGAGGACCTGGGTGACCCGGTAGGGGGCGTGGTCGGCGGAGCCGAGCGTGCGCCATCTGCCGTCGCCGACCTGGGCGGCGAAGACGACGCGGTCGAGCTGTCCGCCGCCGGTGCCGGCGGAGACCTCGACGGTGCCGGTGGCGCCCGCGGCGGGAGCCTCCAAGGTGACGGTCGGCCCGGCCGTGGGCGCGGGAATCCTCTCCGCGGCCTTGAAGACAACCGCGGAGCCGGCCGGGACGGTGACGGTGACCTTCTTGTCGGAGCCGCTCCTCAGCATGCCGTCGGTGCCGTACAGGCCGCGGAAGGCCGTGCCCGCCGAACCGGTCGCGAAGGTGGCGGACTTCGCCGCGTCCGCGTTGTTCACGGCGACCACGTACTCGACGCCGGTCTTCGCGTCCGTGCGGGAGAAGGCGTAGATCCCGGCGCCGTCGGCCGCGTACCGCTGCGTCTGCACGCCGTCCGCGAGGGCCGGGTTGTCCTTGCGGAGCTTCGCGAGCGCGGCGATCTGCCGGTACAGGGGCGCACGCGTGCCGTACGCGTCCTCGGCGTGCGTGCGGTCGGTGCCGAGTTGGTCGTCGTCCAGGTAGTCGGCGGTCCTCGACGCGAACATGCTCTGGCGGGCGTCCTTGTCGCCGCCCGCGCCGGTGAAGCCCTGCTCGTCGCCGTAGTAGACGACCGGGTTGCCGCGGCTGAGGAACATCAGCTCGTTGGCGAGCTCCGCCTTCTTCACCAGCTGCGCGTCGGAGGCGCCCGCGTCGTCCTGCTTCAGGAAGGTCCCGAAGCGGCCCATGTCGTGGTTGCCGAGGAAGGTGACCTGCTCGTACGCGTTGGCCTTGTCCGTCGTGTACTTGTGGTCGTCGCCGAAGACCGAGGCCAGGCGCTGTGCGCTGCCGCCCTGGGAGACGTACGCGCGGGCCGCGTCCTGGAAGGGGAAGTCCAGCGTGGAGTCGAGGCGGCCCTCGGTGACGTACGGGGAGGTGATCGACGTGTCCGCCGAGTAGACCTCGCCGAACATGAAGAAGTCGTCACGGCCGTGCTTCGCCGCGTAGGCGTCGAGGGCGGTGGCCCACTGCGTCCAGAACTCCATGTTGACGTGCTTGACGGTGTCGATGCGGAACCCGTCGATGTCGAAGTCCCGCACCCACCGCTGGTAGATCTTCTCCATGCCGGTGACGACCTCGGGGCGCTCGGTCCACAGGTCGTCGAGCCCGGAGAAGTCCCCGTACGTGGAGCTCTCGCCGGCGAAGGTCGAGTCGCCGCGGTTGTGGTACACCGACGGGTCGTTGAGCCAGGACGGCACCTTGGCGTTCTTCTTCGCGGCGGGCACGACGGGCGTGCGCGGGAAGGTGCCGCTGCCGACGGCGGGGAACTTCCGCTGGCCGTCCGCGTAGTCGGCGTCGTCGAAGGGCTCGCCGTCCTTCGTCAGGTACGGGAAGGCGCCCTTGGAGAGGTACGAGTAGGACTTCTCCTCGTAGTCGACGACGTCCGCCGTGTGGTTGGTGATGACGTCGAAGAAGACCTTCATGCCCTTGCCGTGGGCCTTGTCGATCAGCCGCTCCAGGTCGGCGTTGGTGCCGAAGTGCGGGTCGACCTGCGTGAAGTCGGTGATCCAGTAGCCGTGGTAGCCGGCGGAGGCGTCCTTGCCGGTGCCCTGCACGGGCTGGTTCTTGAAGATCGGCGCCAGCCAGATGGCCGTGGTGCCGAGGTCCTTGATGTAGTCGAGCCTCTTCGTCAGGCCCTTGAGGTCGCCGCCCTGGTAGAAGCCCTTGTCGGTGGGGTCGTAGCCGGTCTCCAGCCGGGAGCCGGTGAGACCGCCCCTGTCGTTGGCCTGGTCACCGTTGGCGAAACGATCCGGCAGGACGAAGTAGAACTGCTCTCGCGTCAGGTCGTTGCGGGCGGGCGTCTTCGCCAGCGCCGCGTCCGACGGGGGCGCGGGCGGGGCCGCCGCCCGGGCCGCGAGGGGCTGGACGAGCGCTGCCGCGAGAGCGGCCACGGCTATGGCCGCGACCCGTCTGCGCGCGGGCCGTCTCGGTGTCAGGACCACGAGGATGCCTTTCAGCAAGAAGGATGCAAAGAGCGGAAAGTTTTTACAGTGCTTGTCCGGGGTCGGTACCGGTCAAAAATTGCGCAGTTCCCCGCGCCCCTAGGTGCCTAGGGGCGCGGGGAACTGAGCGACCGGCCCCCACCGGCCCGCAGACGAATCAGCAGCTGGACTTGCCGGCGTACACAGCCAAGGCGGTGTTGGCGCCCAAGGTGGCGGTCAGCTGCCCCGACCCGTTCACCGTCACCGTCGTGCCGGCCTGCACGTTGCAGTACGTGCCGGCCGCGAGCGAGGTCTGGTAGGTGCGGGTCAGCGAGGACGACTCGTGGTTGACGGCCACGAAGCCCTTGCTGCCGCGGCCGAACGCGATCGCGTCGTTGCCGTTGTCCCACCAGTTGGTGACGGACTGCCCGCGCACGGCGTTGCGGAAGGCGACCATCGACTGGATCTCCGGCCAGGCGTGCTGGCACTTCCAGCCGTCCTGCCAGCAGGCGTTGACGGTGCCGCCGTTGGGCGGGCCCGCGTCCGTGGAGGAGAACTCGTAGCCGGAGTTGATGTCGGGCGCGCCGTAGGGGTAGGCCAGCATGAAGACGTTGGCCAGGGTGTAGGTGGCGTTGTCCTTGTAGCTGAGCGTGGAGCCGTTGCGCTCGGTGTCGTGGTTGTCGACGAAGACGCCCGAGACGCCGCTGTTCATGTAGCCCCAGCCCTCGCCGTAGTTCTTCAGGTAGGCGAGGTTCTCGTTGTTGAAGACCCGCTTGAGGTCGAAGGCGTAGCGGAACTCCTGGACGTCGCCGGTGCCCGTGTACTCGGTGGGCTGGACGGCCTCGCCGGCGCCGTAGATGACCTCCTGCTTCCAGTACGCGGACGGGTTGCTCAGCCGGCCCTTGATGTTGGCGAGGTCGGCGGCCGGGATGTGCTTGGCCCCGTCGACGCGGAAGCCGTCGACGCCCAGGGAGAGCAGGTCGTTGAGGTACTTGGCGAGGGCGGAGCGGACGTACTCCTCGCCGGTGTCCAGGTCGGCGAGCCCGACGAGCTCGCAGTTCTGGACGTTGGCGCGGTCCTGGTAGTTGCTGATCTGGGAGGTGCAGTTGTCGAAGTCGGGCGCGGAGTACAGGCCCGGGTAGTTGTACTTGGTGTAGGACGAGCCGCCGGTGCCGGTGCCGCTGCCCGCCGACATGTGGTTGACCACGGCGTCGGCGACGACCTTGACGCCGGCCGCGTGACACGTGTTCACCATGTTCTGGAAGGCGGTGCGGTCCCCGAGGCGGCCCGCGATCTTGTAGCTGACGGGCTGGTACGAGGTCCACCACTGCGCGCCCTGTATGTGCTCGGCGGGCGGGGAGACCTGGACGTACCCGTAGCCGGCCGGGCCCAGCCGGTTGGTGCACTCCTTGGCCACGGAGGCGAAGTTCCACTCGAAGAGGACGGCGGTGACGTCCTTGGTGCCGGGCGGGGCGGCGTGGGCGGTGCCGGCGATGCCGGTGGGGACGGCGAACGCGGCGGCCGCCAGGGCGAGCGCGCAGGAGAGAGCTCTCTTGGCCATGTGGGGGTCCCTTCTCCGTTGAAGGTTCTTGCTGCAAGATTCAACAGCGGTGCGGTGCCGCAGATCGTAGAAGCCCGCCTCCCAAAGGGGAAGACGGGCTTCTGAAATTTCCTGAAACTCCTTACAGGAAAAGTCAGACGGCGATCCACCACACGGTGGTGTCGGCGGACAGCTCCGCCGTGCCGTCGTCCGCCACGGCCACCTCGCCGCTCGCGAGCAGCACGCGCCCGTACGCGGGCACGGTCACCGTCTCGCCCAGGGTGTTGGTGGTGCAGGTGAACGCCCCGCGGCCGAAGGCCAGGACGCCCTCGGGTGCCGTCAGCCACTCCACCCGGTCCCCCGCGCCGAGCTCGGTCCGCTCACGGCGCACGGCGAGCGCGGTCCTGTACAGCTCCAGGGTCGAGCCCGCGACGCCGGTCTGCGCCTCCACGCTCAGCTCGCCCCAGCCGGCCGGCTGCGGGAGCCAGCTGCCGCCGCTGCCGAAGCCGTACGACGAACCGCCGCGGGTCCACGGGATCGGCACCCGGCAGCCGTCGCGGAACCCGTCCTGGCCCGCGCCGCGGAAGTACGCCGGGTCCTGGCGCACCTCGTCCGGCAGGTCGACGACGTCCGGCAGGCCCAGCTCCTCGCCCTGGTACAGGTACGCCGACCCGGGCAGCGCGAGCATCAGCAGCGTCGCGGCGCGCGCCCGGCGCAGGCCCAGTTCCCGGTCCCCGGCGAGACGGATCTGGGTGCCGAGCCCGGCCGGGTTGGCGAACCGCGTGGCGTGCCGGGTCACGTCGTGGTTGGAGAGCACCCAGGTGGCGGGGGCGCCCACGGGCCGCATCGCGTCCAGGGTGCGGTCGATGCAGGCGCGCAGGTCCCCGGCGTCCCAGTGGGTGCTCAGGTACTGGAAGTTGAAGGCCTGGTGCAGTTCGTCGGGGCGCACGTAGTTGGCGGTGCGCTCGACGGTCGGCGTCCATGCCTCGGCGACGAAGATGCGGTCGCCCGCGTACTCGTCGAGCACCAGGCGCCACTGGCGGTAGATCTCGTGCACCCCGTCCTGGTCGAAGAACGGCATGACATCGTTGCCCAGCAGCTTCAGCTGCTCGTGGGATCCGAGGTCGGGCAGCCCTTCCGCCTTCACCAGGCCGTGCGCCACGTCGATGCGGAAGCCGTCGACGCCCATGTCGAGCCAGAACCGCAGCACCGAGCGGAACTCGTCGCCGACCGCCGGGTGGTTCCAGTCGAAGTCGGGCTGCTCGGGCGCGAAGAGGTGGAGGTACCACTCGCCGGGGGTGCCGTCGGGCTCGGTGACCCGGGTCCAGGCGGGGCCGCCGAAGATGGACTCCCAGTCGTTGGGCGGCAGTTCGCCGTCCTCGCCCTTGCCCGGGCGGAAGTGGTAGCGCTCGCGGGCCGGTGAGCCCGGGCCCTCCGCGAGGGCCCGCTTGAACCACTCGTGCTGGTCGGAGGAGTGGTTGGGGACGAGGTCGACGATGATCCTGAGGCCCAGTCCGTGCGCGTCGCGGATCAGCGCGTCCGCGTCGAGCAGGTTGCCGAACATGGGATCGACGGCCCGGTAGTCCGCCACGTCGTAGCCGGCGTCGGCCTGCGGCGAGGCGTAGAAGGGGCTGAGCCACACGGCGTCCACGCCGAGGTCGCGCAGGTACGGGAGTCGGGCACGTACGCCCTCCAGGTCCCCCATGCCGTCGCCGTTGCTGTCGGCGAAGCTGCGGGGGTAGACCTGGTAGATCACCGCGTCCCGCCACCAGTCGCGGCGGTCGGCGACGGTGGCGAGGGCGGAGTTCGGCGCCGGGTCGGCGGAGTGCTGCTGGCTCATGGCTTCCTTGATACGTAACGGAGTCATTCGGTCAGTTTCGACGCGACGGGGCGCCCCGTCAGGGGCGCGGGGAACTGCGCGACCAGCCACGACGGGCCGTCGGCCGGGCGACGGCCCGGGGCCACCGGACGGTCACCCCTTCGTGCCGCCCGCGGTCAGCCCGGTGACCAGGTTCTTCTGCACCAGATAGAAGAACGCCGACACCGGAATGGCCACCAGCACAGCCGTGGCAGCCATCAGGTTGCGCTGCGCGTCGTGCTCGCTGACGAAGCTTTGCAGCCCCACCGCGAACGTGTACTTCGTGTCGGACAGCAGGAACGTCGAGGCGAACGCGACCTCGCCGAACGCGGTGATGAAGCTGTAGAACGCGGCGACGGCGAGCCCCGGCTTGGCGAGCGGCAGGATCAGCCGGAAGAACGTGCCGAAGGGCGACAGCCCGTCGACGCGTCCCGCCTCGTCGATCTCGAAGGGGATGGTGTCGAAGTACCCCTTGAGCAGCCACGCGCAGTACGGCACGGCGGTCGAGCAGTAGACGAGGACCAGGCCGAGGTAGCTGTCGATGAGCTGGAGTTCGCCGAGGATCTCGTACATCGGGACCATCAGGACGGCGACCGGGAACATCTGGGTCACCAGCAGCACCCACATGAACTTGCGGTAGCCGGGGAAGCGCATGCGCGAGACCGCGTAGCCGGTGGTCGCGGCCACCATGACGCCGATGACGGTCGTGCCCAGCGACACGACGAGCGTGCTCTTCAGCCAGTCGAAGAACGGCGTGTGCTGCAGTACGAACGCGTAGTTGTCGAGCGTCATCTTGCCCCAGATGTCCTCCGGGTGCAGGTAGTCGTCCTTGTCCGGGCCGAGCGACAGGTAGACGAGCCAGACGATCGGGAAGAGCGCGATCAGGCTCGCGACGGTCAGGACGCCGTGCGAGGTGAGGGTGGTGGCGAGGCTGTTCTCGCCGCGCCGCCGGGGCCTGCGCGCCGGGGCGGTGCCCGCAGGGTCCTGGTCGGCCGGGGCGGGGTTCGTGACGGTCGTGGTGCTCGTGGTGCTCATGGGGACTCCTGCCTCAGCTCGCGAGCTGCTGCTCGTTGCGGGCCAGCCAGCGCCGGTAGACGGAGGTGAAGACGATCAGGATGGACAGCAGCAGGACGCCGTACGCGGCGGACTGCGCGTAGTCGCGCGGCTGCTGGCCGAAGCCCAGCTGGTAGGCCCAGGTGACGAGGATCTGCGCGTCCGGCGCGGTGTTGCCGAACAGCAGGAAGATGATCGCGAACTGGTTGAACGTCCAGATGATGCCGAGCAGCACGACGGTGGAGCTGACGGACCGCAGGCCCGGCAGGGTCACGTGCCGGAAGCGCTGCCAGGCGTTGGCGCCGTCCATCTCGGCCGCCTCGTACAGGACGGCGTCGATGGACTGCAGTCCGCCGAGCAGCGAGACCATCATGAACGGCACGCCGCACCAGGTGTTGACCATGATCGCGGCGAACCGCTGCCAGAAGGTGTCCTCCAGCCAGAGCGGCGACGGCAGGTGCACCGCGTCCAGCAGGGAGTTGATGATGCCGGCGTCGGCGAGCATGAAGCGCCAGCCGAAGACGGTGACGAAGGTCGGCACGGCCCACGGCAGGACGAGTATCAGCCGGTAGAGGGTGCGGCCGCGCAGCTTCTGGTTGAGCAGCAGCGCGAGCCCGAGCCCGATGGCGTAGTGGAGCAGCACGCACAGCGCCGTCCACACGATCGTCCAGACGAAGTGCGACCAGAAGCGGTCGTAGGCGGTGGGGCCCCAGAGGATGTCGGCGTAGTTGTCCAGGCCGATGAACTCGTAGGTGGCGTCGATGTGGTTGACGCCGATCGTGCGGGCCGAGTTGAGGCTGGTGGCGTCGGTGAACGTCAGGTAGATGCCGCGCACCAGCGGATAGAGCACCAGCACACCGAGCACGACGACCACCGGGGCGGTCATCGCGTACGCGTACCAGTACTTCTGGTACGCGTGCTTCAGGCGCTGCAGCGGACCGGGGCGCGGGGCCCGGTCACCGCGGCGCTTGCCGGTCGCGCGGTCGACGACGACTGTCATGGTTCGACACCTTCTGGGGAATTCAGGGACTGGTCGGCAGGCCTGTCACGGGTACGGCCGGTGGCCGCCGGACCGTCCCGCCGGGGACGGTCCGGCGGCCACCCGGGCTCACTTGCTGAAGTCCGGGACCAGCTTGGCGATCGCGGTCTCCGCGTTGCCCAGGCCCTTGTCGAGGGACACCTTGCCGCCGGCGATCTTCGGCAGCTCGTCGTCGAGCGGACCCCACAGGGAGCTGTACTCGGGCAGCGCCGGGCGCGGCTGGGCGGCGGAGAGCACGCCCTGGTAGCCGGCGATCCCCGGGTCGGACTTGACCTCGGTGGTGTAGGCGTCCTCGCGCGTCGGCAGCGTGGAGTTCTTCAGGGCGACGGTCTCCTGGGACTTCGCCGAGGTCATGAACTTCAGGAACTTCAGCGAGGCCTCCTGGTGGGCCTTGTCCGAGCCCGCGTACACCGAGAGGTTGTGGCCGCCGGTCGGGGCGCCCGCCTCACCGGTGGAGCCGGCCGGGACGGTGGCGATGCCGAGGTTGCCCTTGTCCTTGAAGGCCGAGCCCTTGTAGAAGTTCGTGATCTCCCACGGGCCCTGGATGATCGAGGCGACCTTGCCGTTGACGAAGGCGTCCTGGATGTGGGCGTACGCGTCGGCGGTGGTGTCGGCCTTGTGCAGGCCCTTGCCGTCGAACAGGCCCTGCCAGGTCTTGTAGCCCTTGACCGCCTCGGGCGACTTGACGGTGATCTTCTTGGCCTCGGCGTCGACGGTGTCGGTGCCCTCGCCGTGCAGGAAGGACTGCGCGTAGTAGGCCTGGGTGGAGCCCCAGTAGCCGTCGACGCCCGTCTTGCCCTTGATGGTCGCGGCGTCCGCCTTGAGGTCGTCCCAGGTGGTGGGCGCCCCGTCGAGGCCGGCCTTCTCGAAGAGGGCCTTGTTGTAGACCAGCGCGAGGGTGTCGGTGACCAGCGGCACACCGTACGTCTTGCCCTCGTACTTGGCCTGCTCGATCAGGCTGGGCTGGAACTTGTCCTGCTCCGCGAGGGCCTCGGTGCCGTCGAGCGGCAGGAAGAAGCCCTTCTTGGCGAAGGCGGGGGTCCAGCCGACCTCGGACCGCAGGATGTCCGGGGCGCCCTTGGAGCCGGCGGCGGTGTCGAACTTGTTCTGCGCCTGGTCGAAGGGCACGTTGACGTACTTGACCTTGATGTCCGGGTTGGCCTTCTCGAATTCCTTCACGAGGGCCTTGTACGTCGGCGCCTCGTTGGTGGCGTTGGACGTGTCCCACCACGTGAGGGTGACCGGGCCGCCCGCCTTGCCGCTGTCGTCGCCGTCTCCGCCGCAGGCCGTCGCCGCGAGGGCGAGGGACGCCACCAGTGCGGTGGTCGCTATGCCACGCCGCATGAGTTCTCCTTGAGGGTGAAAGCCCGTGTCCTGGGGGAACGGCCCCGTCCGCCGTCCCCGCCGATTCGCCGGCCGCACCGTTGCCGCCGCCGGGCGACGTGAACGTAACAGCGATGTAAGCGGCGCGAAAGACCTTGCAGCAAAAAAATGCAAGACCGGCAGACAGTTACCCCGCCGTAACCTCCGCTCGACCGCCCCGAGGCCGTGTCCCAGGCGGTTCAGCGGGGGTGGGGGCCCTGTGCAAGACTCTGCAAGCTCTTGCCATACCGGTCGGTCCCGAGGATCATCGACCCCTCGGTGCCTTGCAGGACCCACCCCGTCCGCGCGGGCGCCGGCGGCCGACCACGACCACCCCGCCGACCAGAATCACGAGGGACCGCGATGACGCAGCAGCCCGGAGCGGGCCGTCCAACTGCCCGTACACGGCGTTCGGTCGGTGGGCAACGCGATTCCCGGCCGGTACAGTCCAATCCCGTGACCACACGGCTTGCCGACATCGCAGCGCAGGCGGGGGTGAGCGAAGCGACCGTCAGCCGCGTCCTGAACGGGAAGCCGGGCGTCGCCGCCACCACGCGCCAGTCCGTCCTCGCCGCCCTCGACGTGCTGGGCTACGAACGGCCCGTGCGGCTGCGGCAGCGCAGCGAAGGCCTCGTCGGGCTGATAACCCCGGAGCTGGAGAACCCCATATTCCCGGCCCTGGCCCAGGTCATCGGCCAGGCACTGACCCGGCAGGGCTACACCCCGGTCCTCGCCACCCAGACCCCGGGCGGCTCCACCGAGGACGAGCTGACCGAGATGCTGGTCGACCGGGGGGTCGCCGGCATCATCTTCGTCTCGGGCCTGCACGCGGACACCTCCGCGGACATGCAGCGCTACGAGCAACTGCGCGGGCAGGGAGTGCCGTTCGTCCTCGTCGACGGTTTCTCGCCCAAGGTGCAGGCCCCCTTCATCTCGCCCGACGACCGCGCGGCGATGGCCCTCGCGGTCACCCACCTCGTCTCGCTCGGCCACACCGGGATCGGCCTCGCGCTCGGGCCCAAGCGGTTCGTCCCGGTGCAGCGCAAGATCGAGGGCTTCGTCCGCACCATGCAGGACCTGCTGGGTCTGGCCACGGACGACATCGAGCAGCGCCTGGTCCAGCACTCGCTGTACACGCTGGAGGGCGGGCAGGCGGCCACGGCGGCGCTCATCGACCGCGGCTGCACGGCGATCGTCTGCGCGAGCGACATGATGGCGCTGGGTGCGATACGCACGGCGCGCCAGCGCGGTCTCGAAGTGCCCGACGACATCTCCGTCGTCGGGTTCGACGACTCCCCGCTGATCGCCTTCACCGACCCGCCCCTGACCACGGTCCGCAAGCCGGTCCCGGCCATGGGCCAGGCCGCGGTGCGCACGCTGCTGGAGGAGATCGGCGGGACGCCCGCGCCCCACAGCGAGTTCGTGTTCATGCCGGAGCTGGTGGTGCGCGGATCGACGGCTTCGGCCCCCGGGGACCGCAACCGCGCCCAGGACCGCGTCCAGTAGGTGACGCCCTCGTGCGCAGGGAGTAGTGCTTCACCTACCTCAGGTGTAGGACGTGCGGCCCGGACCCACCCAAGGGATGATCGGTGGGGAAAGGCTCATCTGGCAGACTCTGTCCCTATGGGTGAGAGCACCGTGACGACACTGGAAGGCCAGGAGCAGGCCCCTCCACAGCCCGTCGCGGACGAGGCGCACGGCAGCGCGGGACACCGTCTCCTGCGGCGGATGCGTACGCCCCGCCGCCCCCGGCTCTGGTTCGAGGTCCTGCTCGTCGCAGTCAGTTACTGGACCTATTCACTGATCCGCAACGCGGTCCCGGAGCAGCGCACCCAGGCGCTGGAGAACGCCGACTGGCTCTGGGAGCTGGAGCACCACCTCGGCATCGCCGTCGAGGAGTCGGTCAACCATGCCGTGAACTCGGTGACTTGGCTGATCGTGGGCATGAACTACTACTACGCGACGCTGCACTTCGTGGTGACCATCGGCGTCCTGGCGTGGCTCTACCGCAGCCATCCGGGCCGGTACGCGGCGACGCGCACGGTCCTGTTCGCCACCACCGGTGTGGCCCTGGTCGGTTACTACCTGTATCCGCTCGCTCCCCCGCGCCTGATGAACGGCAACGACTTCATCGACACGGTCGTGGTCCACCAGACCTGGGGCTCGATGGCGTCCGGCGACCTGAAGAGCATGTCGAACCAGTACGCCGCGATGCCGTCCATGCACATCGGCTGGTCGCTGTGGTGCGGCCTCACGATCTTCGCGCTGGCCTCGGTCCCCTGGGTGCGGGTCCTCGGCCTGCTCTACCCCACCGCGACCCTGGTGGTCATCGTCGCCACCGCCAACCACTTCTGGCTGGACGCGGTGGGCGGCATGGCCTGCCTGGCGTTCGGCTACGGGGTCACGCGGGTCTGGTACGGGGCGCTCCCCCACGCGCTGCCGCGCTCGGTGCCGGCCGGCACGGTACGCCTCAGGTGACCTGAGCGGCGGGGATCAGGCGTCCGGGTCCGGCTCGCCGGCCAGCGCCGCGGCGGTCAGGGTGAGGTGCCGGACCAGGACCGCGGCCGCGGTGTCGGCGTCGCGGGCCAGCGCCGCCTCCTCCAGCATGCGGTGCTCCTTCGCGGCGTCCCGGCCGGGGGCGCGCAGCGCCGACCAGCGGCGGGCCAGCTCGCTCGCGGTCCACAGCCGGTCGAAGGTCTCCAGCAGCACGGGGTTGCCGCACCCCTCCAGCAGCGTGCGGTGGAACACCCGGTGCGCCTCGGACCAGGCCTCGGTGTAGTACTCGCCCTCCTCCGGCAGATAGGCCGGGGTGCGGACCAGGCGGTGGTGGGCGGCGCGCACCCGGGCCTCCCAGTCGACGTCGCCGCGCTCGACGGACATCCGCAGCACGGCCGGTTCGACGGTCCGGCGGGCCTCCGCGATCTCCTGCCACCGGCGGTCGGAGAAGGACGGGACCGCGAACCCGCGGTTGGGCAGCCGGTCGGCGAGCCCCTCCCCGACCAGCCGCACGAGCGCCTCGCGCGCGACCGCCAGGCTCACGCCCTGCTCCTTGGCGAGGTCCTGCGGTTTCAGGGCGGCGCCGGGGGCGTGCTCCCCGCGCATGATCGCGTCCCGCAGGTGTGCGTGGACCTGCTCGGAGAGCATCTGCTTCCCGGCGGGAGCCGGACCGTGAGACGTGGCAGTCATGGCCTCAGCATAGACGATCCTGTAGATAATCGATTATTACTGCTACTGTCGATTCTGTACGGCCGACTGACCGACGCCTGAGCGCCGGCTGACCGCCGACCGACCGGCGCGGCGTCTTCGCGCTGCCCGGCACCCGTCCTGAGAGGAACATCCGTGCACGCCAACGACCCCTTCGCCCGCCTCCCCGAGGCCGCGTCCTTCACCGTCACCAGCACCGCCGTCGCCGACGGGGCCCCCTGGCCGCCCGAGCAGCGCGCCTCGGGCCTGCCCGGCGGCAAGGACCTCTCCCCGCAGCTGTCCTGGAGCGGCGCCCCGGACGGCACCAGGAGCTACGCCGTGACCGTCTACGACCCCGACGCCCCCACCGGGTCCGGGTTCTGGCACTGGGCGGTCGCCGACATCCCCGCCACCGTCACCGAGCTGCCCGAGGGCGCCGGCGACGACATGGGCACGGGCCTGCCCGAGGGCGCGTACCAGCTGCCCAACGACGCCCGGCTGGCCCGCTACCTGGGCGCCGCCCCGCCGGCCGGGCACGGCCCGCACCGCTACTTCGTCGTGGTGCACGCCCTCGACACCGCGTCCGTCGGCGTCCCGGCCGACGCCACCCCGGCCTTCCTCGGCTTCACCATGGCCGGTCACACCCTCGGCCGCGCGGTGCTGACCGCGACCGCCGAGACCACCGCCGACGGGACCGCCGCCTGACGGCGGGGTCCGACTCCCGGGAGAACCCACCGTGACCCACCTCGACGACCGTCCCGGCGCCGTCCGCGTCGGCGGCGGTCCGACGGACCTGAGCGCCGTCCGCGAAATCGGCGACGCCGTGAGCGCGGCGCACCTGTTCACCTACCTCGTGCCCGAGACCGCCGAGGCGGCCGCCGGGCTCGGGGTGACCGGCCGGGGACCGGCGTACCTGGCGTTCCGGTCGGCCGCGCTGGGCGCGGTCCCCTGGCAGGTCGTGCTCGCGGCCTTCTACAACTTCAGCCCCCGGGCGGTACGGGCCATGGAGGGCGTGTGGGACGCCGCGCCGCCCGGGCGGTGGCAGGCCGCCCGCTTCTCGGCCGCCGGGCGGGCGATGCGGCGGGTCGGCGTGCGCCTCACGGCCGGGCACCTGGCCGAGGCGCGCTCGCTGATCGACCCGGTCGTGGCCGGCGCCGACTTCGCCGGCAAGGTGCTGGCCGCCGCGAACGCGTCGGTCGCGCTGCCGGCCGATCCGCTCGTCGCGCTGTGGCAGCAGATCACGGTGGCGCGCGAGTGGCGCGGCGACGCGCATCTCGTCGTGCTCGCCGACCACGGCCTCGGGCCGTGCGACTGCCTCGTCCTGCACACCGCGGCGGGCGGCCTCCCGGTGCCCGTCGCCCGGGCCACCCGCCGGTGGGACGACCGGGAGTGGGCCGCGGCGACGGCCCGCCTCGCCGCGCGCGGCTGGCTCGACCGCGACGGCGTCCTGACCGGCTCCGGCCGTGCGGCGCGCGAGCGGATCGAGGCGGAGACGGACGAGCACTGCGCCGCGCTCTGGGCGCCGATCGGCACCGCGGGCGCCCGCCGCCTCGCCGAGCTCCTCGCGCCGATCACCGAGGCGTTCACGGCGGCGGGGACGTTCCGGGGCATCCGCCCGGCCTAGGCGTACGACTGCGGGCCGGGGTGTCCGTCCAGCCTGAGTCTGCCGTTGCGGGGCCGGTCCCGGAACGGCGGGTCCGGCGTCAGCCCGAGTAGAACAGTTCGTCCACGACCGCCCGCGCCCGCCGCGTCGTACGGCGGTAGTCGTCGAGCATGTCTCCCACGTGCCCGGGACCGTAGCCCAGGTAGCGGCCCACGGCCGCCAGCTCCCGGCCGTCGGACGGGAACGTGTCCCCGGCCCGCCCGCGCACGAGCATCACGGCGTTGCGCACCCGGGTCGCCAGGACCCACGCCTCGTCCAGGACGGACGCGTCCTCCTCGGAGACCAGCCCGGCCGCCAGCGCCGCCGCGAGCGCCTCGCGCGTACGGGTGGTGCGCAGCCCCGGCTGCGCGGCCCCGTGCCGCAGCTGCATCAGCTGCACGGTCCACTCCACGTCGGACAGCCCGCCCCGGCCCAGCTTGGTGTGCAGCGTCGGGTCGGCGCCGCGGGGCATCCGCTCGGCCTCCATCCGCGCCTTCAGCCGCCGGATCTCCCGCACGGCATCGTCCCCGAGGCCATCCTCCGGGTACCGCAGCGGATCGGCGAGTTCGAGGAACATCGCCCCCAGCTCGGCGTCCCCCGCGACGACCTCGGCCCGCAGCAGCGCCTGCGACTCCCAGCCCAGCGACCACCGGCGGTAGTAGGCCTCGTACGACTTCAGCGTCCGTACGAGCGGGCCGGACTTGCCCTCGGGCCGCAGGTCGGCGTCGATCAGCAGCGGCGGGTCGGCGCTGGGGATCTGCAGCAGCCGCCGCATCTCGGAGACGACGGTGTTGGCGGCGCGGGCGGCCTCCTCCTCGGCCACGCCCGCCCGGGGCTGGTGGACGAAGAGCACGTCGGCGTCGGAGCCGTAACCCATCTCGTGGCCGCCGAACCGGCCCATGCCGATGACGGTGAAGCGGGTGGGCAGTTCGTCGCCCCAGCCGTCCCGGACGACGGCCCGCAGGGTGCCGGCGAGCGTCGCCGCGGTGAGGTCCGAGATGGCGCCGCCGACGAGGTCCACCAGCGCGCCCGGGTCCGCGCCGGCGGGCGTCTCCTCGGTGCCGTACGAACCGAGAATGTCGATGGCGGCCGTGCGGAACAGCTCCCGCCGCCGTACGCCGCGCGCGGCGGTGACCGCGGCCTCGCCCGTGCCGGCCCGGCCCACCGCGGAGAGGATCTCCTGCTCCAGGTGGGCGCGGGTGCGGGAGACGAGCCCGCCGCCGCTGCCGTTGCCGAGCAGGGCCACGGCCTCCGGCGCCCGCATCAGCAGGTCGGGCGCGAGCCGTCCGGCGGACAGCACCCGGGCGAGGTTCTCGGCGGCGGCCCCCTCGTCCCGCAGCAGCCGCAGGTACCAGGGGGTCTTGCCCAGCGCGTCGGAGACCTTGCGGAAGTTGAGCAGCCCGGCGTCGGGGTCGGCGGAGTCGGCGAACCAGCCCAGCAGGACGGGCAGCAGGGTCCGCTGGATGGCGGCCTTGCGGGAGACGCCGGAGGCCAGCGCCTCCAGGTGGCGCAGCGCGGCGGCGGGGTCCGCGTACCCGAGCGCGACCAGCCGCTCGCGCGCGGCACCGGGGCTCAGCCGGGTCTCGCCGGGCGCGAGCTGGGCGACGGCGTCGAGCAGCGGCCGGTAGAAGAGCTTCTCGTGCAGCCGCCGTACGACGCCCGCGTGGCGCTTCCACTCGCGGTGCAGCGAGGCGACGGGGTCGTTGCGCAGGCCCAGCGAGCGCCCCAGCCGCCGCAGGTCCGCCTCGTCCTCGGGCACCAGGTGGGTGCGCCGCAGCCGGAAGAGCTGGATGCGGTGCTCCATGGACCGCAGGAACCGGTAGGCCTCGTCGAACTGCCCGGCGTCGACGCGGCCCACGTACCCGCCCGCGGCCAGCGCCTCCAGGGCGTCCAGCGTGGTGCGGCTGCGCAACGACGTGTCGACGCGGCCGTGCACCAGCTGCAGCAGCTGTACGGCGAACTCGACGTCCCGCAACCCGCCCGGCCCGAGCTTCAGTTCGCGCTCGACCTCGGCGGGCGGGATGTTCTCGACGACGCGCCGCCGCATCTTCTGCACGTCGGCGACGAAGTTGTCGCGCTCGGCGACCTGCCACACGAGCGGGGACAGCGCGTCGACGTAGCTCTGGCCCAGCGCGACATCGCCCGCGACCGGCCGGGCCTTCAGCAGGGCCTGGAACTCCCAGGTCTTGGCCCACCGCTGGTAGTAGGCGAGGTGGCTGCTGAGCGTGCGCACGAGCGGGCCGTTGCGGCCCTCGGGGCGCAGGTTGGCGTCGACGGGCCAGATGGACCCCTCGACGGTGGTCTCGGAGCAGATGCGCATGAGGTGGGCGGCGAGCCGGGTGGCGGCCCGCACGGCCTTGTCCTCGTCGACCCCCTCGGCGGCCTCCCCGACGAAGATGACGTCGACGTCGGAGACGTAGTTCAGCTCGTGGCCGCCGCACTTGCCCATCGCGATCACCGCGAGCCGGCACATCGCGGCGTCCTCGGGGGCGGCGGCCCGCGCGATGGCGAGCGCCGCCCGCAGCGTGGCGGTCGCGAGGTCGGCCAGCTCCGCGGCGACCTGCGTGACATCGGTGGTCCCGCACACGTCACGGGCGGAGATGGACAGCAGGCACCGGCGGTAGGCGATCCGCAGCGACACCGGGTCGGCGGCCTCGGCGAGCCCGCGCTCGAACTCCTCGACCCCGGGGTGCAGGTCCCGCGGTTCGTACGTCACCAGGGACTGCCAGTCGAGCGGGTGGCGCGCGAGGTGGTCGCCGAACGCCGCGGAGGCGCCGAGCACCCCGAGCAGCCGGTCGCGCAGCGGCTTCGACGCGATCAGCGTGTCGAGCAGCTCGCGCCGCCCCGCGTCGTCCTGCTGCGCCTCGACGAGCCGGACGAGCCCGAGCAGCGCCAGGTCCGGGTCGGCGGTGGCACCGAGCGCGTCGAGCAGCACCGGGTCGTTCGTCACCGCCGCGAGCTCCGGGCTGTCGAGCAGCCGCTCGGCGGCCGACGGATCGGTGAACCCGTGCCGCAGCAGCCGCGAGAAGGTACTGCTCCTGCGCCCCGGCACCGTCATCGCGGCCTCCGCCTTCCCAGCGATCAAGGTCGTACGGCCTTGAGCCTAACCGGAGTACCGGGAGAAGCGCCCGGAGAGTCTTCGCCGACTCGGTGGCGCCGGGGGACGTTTTCCGTTTCGGTGGGAGGGAGCCGTTCGCTTCCGTACGACGAAGGAGTCGTTCCATGGACATGGCCCTCGAAGTGATCATGCTGCCGGTCACCGACATCGACCGGGCGAAGGCCTTCTACCAGGACAAGCTGGGGTTCCACGTCGACCTCGACACGGAGGTGATGCCGGGTTCGCGCGTGGTGCAGCTGACGCCGCCCGGCTCGGGGTGTTCGATCGCGCTCGCCCAGGGCGTGCCGAGCCCGACGGGGACACCGCAGCCGGGCACGTACCACGGGCTGCAGCTGGTGGTCGCGGACGCCAAGACGGCGTACGAGGAACTGCGGGCGCGGGGCCTGGACGTCACCGAGCCCGTCCAGTACGCGCCGCAGGACGGCGGTACGTTCATGCACTTCACGGACCCGGACGGCAACGGCTGGGCCATCCAGGAGTACCGCGAACGCGCCGCGAAGCCGCTGCACCGGCTGATGGCGGAGCAGGCGGCGCAGCAGTAGCGGAGCGGTACGGTCCTGCCCGATCCTGCGCCGGACCGGGCAGGACCGGCGGGTCTGGTCGGCGAGCCGGGTCAGGACGCCGTTCCGGCGGAGCGGCCGGGCCAGCGGGTGAAGCGGCGCATCCCGCGCCGCGCGGGCCTGAGCGGCTGGTCCTCGGGGGCGAGCGCCCCCGGACCGGCCGCCGGTGTCCGCCCCGCGCCCTGTGCCTGGCCGGGGGGCAGCGCCGGTGCCCCGGACGGCGCCTGCACGGACCGTCCGCCCTGTGCGAGCCGGCTCTGCACGGCCCGCGCCATGGCCTGGTGGGACGGTTCCAGCAGCAGTCCCCCGGCCGACAGCTGTTCCCACATCCGCAGCAGTTCCTGCCCGCGGGTGGCGATCTGCGCCTCGTCCTCCAGCCGCTGCCAGGCCGCCGTGGCGCGGGCCACGTCGGGCGCCGCCCGGTTCAGGTCGACGCGGCAGCGGATGCGGGCGACGGTCAGCGCGAGGGTGATGGAGAGCGTGTAGTCGCCGCGCAGGTACGCGAGGTACGCCTCGATCGCCCGGGCCTCCAGGGAGAGTTCGTCCTCGGCGCCCCTGCGCAGCGTGAGGTGCTCCCGCAGTGCGCTGGCGAGGACGAACGCCGCGTGCAGCTCCTCGCGCTGCGCGTGCTGGATGACCCGCTCGACCCGGGCGAGCGGCGGGAACGCGGCCTCCTCGGCGGCGGTGCGCTCGTGCCCGGGCGGCAGGTCGTCCTCGTCGGCGATGGTGCGGCTCGACCCGTCGGGGTAGACCCGCACGCGGGCCACCTGCATCACGGTCCGGTCGATGACGGTGGCCGCCACCGGTGCGCCCAGGGTCCGGGCGAACATGGCGACGGCGTCGAGGATCGCCTCGTTCGGCGGCCGTTTCCCGCCCATCTGCAACAGGTGCCCGTTGACCACCGTCGACCCGTCCTCGGCCACGTAGGCGTCGAGGCGGACCAGCGGCGGCGCGCTGAGCACGGGCAGGTTCCCCTGCCCGCGGGGGACCGGCGAGTGGGACGACGACGAGTGCTGCATCCGCTCAGGCTCCAGGTCGGACGACACCGAGGATGGACATGGAGGCGGCCGGTGCGACCGTGATCGTGCGTCCGGGCCGCGGGGCGTGGACGATCTTCCCGTTCCCGATGTACATGCCCACGTGGGTGGCGTCGTTGAAGTAGATGATCAGGTCGCCGGGCTTCGCGGAGGACAGGCTCACCCGGGTCAGCCCCGCCCACTGCGCCTGCGAGGTACGGGGGATGGGGTGGCCGGCGCGCGCCCAGGCCACGGAGGTGAGTCCCGAGCAGTCGTACGCCGACGGGCCGACGGCGCCCCAGCCGTACGGCTTGCCGATCTGCGCCATGGCGAAGTCGACCGCCTTGGCGGCCGCGCCGGTCGCCGGCGACCCGCCGCCGAGCGAGCCGCCGTTCCCGGCGCCACCGCCGCCTCCGCCCCCGCTGCCGCCGGAGCCGCCCGAACCGCCGCCGGTGGAGGTGCCGCCGCCGGAGGAGGCCCACTGGGCCTCGGCCTCCTTGGCCTTGTCCCTCTCCAACTGGGCGAGCCTGCGGGCCTCGTCCGCCTTCAGCCCGGCCTCGACCTGCTCGGCCTCGGCGATCTTGCCCTCGATCTTCTTCTTCGCCTCGGCCTTGTCCGCGCGGCTGTCGCGGAGCTTGCGCAGCTCCTTCTCGGCGCTGTCGGTCTGCCGGTCCAGTTTCGCGCGGGCCGCCTTCTGGGTCTCGGCGACGTTGACCAGGCTGCGCAGTGCCTGCCGGGCCTGGGACGCCTCGTTCAGCGCCTGGTCGGGGTGCTCGCCGAGCAGCAACTGGACGCCGGTGGCGGCGAGGTCGCCGCCGCGGTACTGGGTACGGGCGGCGGCGCCCGACAGCTTCTGGAGCTCGTCCACCTTGGTCTCGGACCGGGCCAGGTCCTTGCGGAGGCTCTTGAGCCGCTTCTCCTGCTTGGTGGCCTTCTCGTTGGCGGCGTTGTACGCCTCGGTGGCCACCTCCGCGGTGCGGTAGAGGCCTTCCAGTTGGGCGTGGATCTCCTCGATGGACCCGCCCCGTGGGTCGGGTTCGCCCGGAGCCGCGTAACTCGGCGCCGACATCAGGGAGATGGCGAGGACAAGGGTCGTTATGGTGGCGGGGCTCCGCAGCCGTCTGCCGCCGGTCGACACGTTCATCAGCTTCACTCTCAGAGGTCGCGTGCAGGCGGCTCGGGCGGGACGTGGTGCCCGCCGCGGTGGCCACCACGGTTCATCCGGTGGGCCGTTCAAGCCTCGAACACACTACCTTCCCCCGTACCCCTGCCCCCTATGTCGCCCCACCCGCACCGTCCGCCATCCCGACCCCTCCGTCGACCCACACCCACCAACTCCGCCACGCCACCCATGGTCACGGAGGGTTATCGGTACGGTCCATGGGGTGAACCCGTACGCCGGGTCCGCGTACGGGTGGACGACAGCGCGCGCCGTACAGCCTGCGTCCACGACCGCCCGAGCGCCCTCAGGGTGCAGGCCACCCGCCACCAAAAGATGCAAAGAAAACCTTGCAACGCATCCTTTGCAAGCTTACCTTTGTACGCATGCCCGAGCCTCAGGATCCAGAAGTCCGCAATCTCGACGCCCGTTCCCTGCGCGGGCTCGCGCACCCCCTGCGCATGCAGTTGCTGGACGCCCTGCGCTTCGGCGGTCCGGCCACCGCTTCCCAACTCGCCGGGCAGCTCGGCGAGTCGAGCGGGGCCACCAGCTACCACCTGCGCCAGCTCGCGGCCCACGGCTTCATCGAGGACGCCCCCGAGCGGGGCAAGGGGCGGGAGCGGTGGTGGAAGGCGGTCCACAAGGGCCTGCGCTTCGACGACGCGCTGTTCACGGACGCCGCTCCCGACGTACGCGGGGCCGCCGACACGTACCTCCACGAGGTCGCTACCGCCCAGACCCGGGACCTGTCGACCTGGCTCGGCAACCGCCAGTCGTGGCCGGAGGAGTGGAACCGCACCTGGGACATGAGCAGCGCGACCCTGCGGCTGACGCCGGAACTGACCCGGGAGCTCGTCGAGAAGATGCACGCCCTCGTCGACACCTACCGCGACCGGGCCGCCGGCGAGGACGAGGCCGACACCGCCCAAGTACGCATCCAGACCCGCGCGTTCCCTCTCACCACGGAATGAAAGGCCGCAGCCCGATGCACCCTGAGACCTCCCTCGCCCTGCACCACGCCCGCGCCGCCGAACTCCGCGCCGAGGCCGACGCGTACCGGCTCGCCGCCTCGGCCCGGCCCCGCCGGGACCTCCGCACCCGCCTGGGCTGGACCCTCGTGGAGATAGGCCTGCGACTGACGACGACACCCGGCCCGGCGACCGCCGTTTGCTGACGCCGGGCTGGCTAGGGTGGCGGCCATGAGTGAGCGCCCCGGAACCCGGACCCTGTCGCCGGTGCTGTGCGGCGTGGACGACGGCGGCTGGGCGCCCGTCACCGCGGGCGAGTCGGGAGCGGCTGTCTTCCGCAGCGCGGACGCCACCCGGTACGCCAAGTGCGTGCCCGCCGCGGACGCGGCCGGCCTGGCGGCCGAGCGCGACCGGAGCGCCTGGCTGAGCGATCAGGGTGTGCCCGGTCCCCGGGTGCTCGACTGGCGGTCCGGGGACGCCGGCGCCTGTCTGGTGACGAGTGCCGTCTCCGGCGTACCGGCCGATCAGGTGTCCGCCGAAGACCTGCGGGCCGCCTGGGAACGCATCGCGGACGCGGTCCGCCGCCTGCACGGGACGTCCGTGGCCCGGTGCCCCTTCCGCCGGGGCCTGGACGCCATGGTCGCCACGGCACGCGACGTCGTGGCGCGCGACGCCGTCAACCCGGAGTTCCTCCCCGTCGACCAACAGCACATCCCCGCCGCGGAGTTGCTGGACCGCCTCACCCCGCAGCTCCCACGGCGACGGGAGCAGGAAGTCGCCGACACGGTCGTCTGCCACGGGGACCTGTGTCTGCCCAACATCGTGCTCGATCCGCACACCCTGGACGTGTCGGGCTTCATCGACCTGGGCCGCCTGGGACCGGCCGACCGCTACGCCGACCTGGCGCTGCTGCTCACCAACGCACGGGAGACGTGGCGGGACGAGGAGCAGGCTGAGGAGGCGGACAGGTCCTTCGCCGAGCGGTACGGCATCACCCTCGACCACGACCGCCTGCGCTTCTACCTCCACCTGGACCCGCTCACCTGGGGCTGACCGACTCCCGGGGACCAGGGGCCCGCCCGGCTCCGGCCCGGCGACACGAACGCCTGCCGGTACCCGGGTGCCCGGCGCCGCCCACCCGCCGCGAGGCGCCCCCGCTCAGGCCAGCAGAACGTCCTCGCCCGCCGTCACCGGAACGACCCGTTCGGCCGGCGGGGCCTCCGCCTTCACCGGTACACCGAAGTCCGACAGGGTCATAGTCGTCACCGCTTTCATGCCGCCGAAGTAGGACAGCCGGACCCGCACGGCGCGGCCCTTCCCGTCGACCCACGCATCCGCGTAGACGGGCACGTCCTCACCCAGCTTCTCGCGCACCTCGGCCAGCCCCCGCTTCGTCTCCGCCGTCATCCGGAGCGTCGCGGTGGCGTGGTCGACCGTGCCCCGGTAGTGCACCGCGGAGACGCCGTCCACCTGCTCCTCGCCCTCCTTCGTGACCTGCCGCATCGCCTTCACCTGGCGGAGCAGGTGCTCGGGGTCGTTCAGCGGCGCGCGCAGGAAGTAGCGGGTCAGGGCCTCGTCGCGGGCGGCCGAGGCCCACTTGCCCTCGTCCACGGCCCGCGAGCCCCGTACATAGACGGTGTCGCCGACGAAGACCTCTTCGACGGGCTCCATACCGCTGTCGTCGAGCCCCACCGTGAGCCGGCCCCGGTCGCCCGCCAGATCGAAGGCGCCACCGATCGAGAACACGTACGTCGTGGAACTGTCCCTGGCCCGCATCTCAACCGTCTCGTCCAGCCGGGCGCTGTCGGCACTCGCCCTATCGACCGCGGCACGCACGACAGCCCCATGATCCGCGCCCTCCTTCGCCCTCTCCTCCGAGTCACCGTCCCCACCGCCGGAACAGGCGGTGCAGAGCAGAAGGAGGGCAACGGAGAGGAGGGGTACGCGGCGCATGGGTTCTCCGAGATTCTCCGAGGAATCGTCACTGCGGTGGGACGGGGCCCGAAAGGGCCTGACGATCTTCGCACGGAACCGGCGGAGGGCCGAAGGCACTATGACGTCCCTGCGTCAGGAGGCGGTGATCACCGTCTCCTGATCGCACATACCTTCTTCGAGCTCCTGGATGTCGCGGTCGCCGGAGGCCACGCAGATCCAGCGGGTCGGTTCCTCCGTGTACGTCCAGCTGCCGGGGTCCGCGAGCAGTTCGTCCAGCTCCTGCCCGCAGACCTCCTCACCGGTGTGGTCAGCCGGCCATGCGTCCGACCGGAACACCTTGATGAAGCCGAGCGGCTGCCAGCAGCGGATCAGCCGGGAGAAGCGCGGAATGTGCCGCGGCCACTCCCGTTCGTCCTCGCTGCCGGACCAGTCCGCCAGCAGACTCCAGAGGTCCGAGCCTTCTCCTCCGTTGACATAGAGGCAGTACTCGTCGTCCTCCCAGTCCTTCACCGAAGGTCTCCTACAACACCGGCAGGTTCTTCCGCAGTTCGAAGGCCGTCACCTCGGAGCGGTACTCCTCCCACTCCTGGCGCTTGTTGCGCAGAAAGTGACGTTGGCCCGGAGCGACCTCGCGCGATCGACATTGGTGCAGCGCCGACCTGTGGTCAAGCGGTCGTCATTGGTCACTGTTGGTCGCTGTGGGCCGCCCCTTGACGACCCACAGACGGCCCGGGGCCGGTCCAGAAGACTAACGGACGAGGGCCAGCATGCATGACCGCACTCTCAGGAGATTCGACCTCGCCCTGGGTACATCTGTGGCAGCCTATTGCTACTGCCAGCCAGGTCACTCGCACCGGGGAGATGCAATGAACTCGGACAACTCTTTCTTGACTGAATTTTCCAGCTATAGACGCCTCACAAAAAAAGAGGAAGAAGACGCCTTTAATTCATCAACCATAGTGCTTGACGCTAATGTTCTACTTGACCTCTATCGAGTCACACCTGTCGCCCGTCAGGAAATCCTTGGAGTTCTCGCTTCCGTGGCGGAAAGGACGCACATCCCCCATCAAGTGGCATCGGAATTTCACAAAAATCGCATCAAGGCCGCAAAGGATCAAATCGACTTCTATGAAGCAATTAGTAAATCCCTCGGAACATTGCGAAGTCAAACTTTGCAAAAACTTAGCGAGTTCGCCAATCGATGCGCCCTGACCGACGAAGAGAAAGAGGCATTGCAGCTCCCTCTCGGCAAGGCATTCGAATCGGCAGCAAAGGAGATCCGGGACTTTGAAGAACGGTTCGACCTCGACTTAAAGCGAGTCCTTAACGATGACCCGATCTTGCATCACCTCTCGGAGATCTACAGCGGTAGAGTAGGAAAGCCATTCACTGTTGAACAAAAGAAGACGGCCCTTAAGGAGGCGGAGGATCGCCGAAACCAGAAGAAGCCTCCAGGCTACAAGGACGGGAACAAAGCTACAAACCCTCACGGAGACTACTTCGTCTGGGAGCAGATTCTAACCGTAGCGGAAAACAGCAAGACTCCGATCCTATTCGTCTCCAACGACGACAAAGAAGATTGGGTCACCAAGGTGCTAGACTTCACAATTGGACCACGAGAGGAGCTGGTAGAGGAGATCCAAAAGCGAGCAGGTGTCGCATTCCACATAATGAAGTTTCCCACTTTTCTTAAAACCGCTAGGCATAGATCTAGCGAATCGATTAGCGATCAGACGTTGGTGCAAGCACAAATGGTCGAAAGCAACGTCTATCAATTTCCCTGGAAAACGGCAACCAAAGTAATTCCGCTAGAGATTATCCAGCCATTCGCTGAATCAATCACGCGAGACCTCGAGTCGGCGAAAATTAAGTACCAGGCAGCCCTCGCAAAGAAATCCGAGAGCGATGGGACCGACTTGGCCCCTTGGGATCTAGACCTGATCGACCAAGAGGTCGAGTTCGCCGAAACCATGCTGGAATCCAAGCAGGAGGATTACGACCTATTCGAGCGAGCTATATCCAGCGCAGAAGAGACAGATGACGGTATTTCCATCACGCTACCTGAATACTTGCACAAAAGATTCCCTTTCATCATGAAAAATGTATATGGAAGTCGGGTGACGAGAACCGATCACATTCCTCCAGGGAACGAGTAGACCTCTCTGGGTTCGGAAATTAATCTCGCCCACTTCTTAGCGCTTCACTTCGAACCCCTAACACTCGTAATTAGAGCCGCGGCCTACCCGCTCTATCGACTCGTCAATACTGCGAAGTGGGCCCTTTACGACCGCGGGAGGCAGCTCGGAATGCGTGGAATTGGAGATCACCTCAGCATTGGTGAACGCATCGCGTTCTACCGGAAGCGACGCGGCTATACACAAGAGGTGCTCGCCGGACTGGTCGGGCGTAGCACTGACTGGTTGGCGAAGATCGATACGGGGCGCCGGAAGCCTCCCCGTATCGACATGCTCGCGGAGCTGTCGCACATCATGCGCGTGCCCCTCAGTGATCTGCTCGGTCAAAGCGTGCTTATGGAGGACGAGAGGCAGCAGGACGACGTTCCGGCCGTGTGCGACGCGCTCATGAGCCCGCGCCGGCTGTCTCGTTTGCTCTTCGGTCTTGGGGCTGAGGTGCAGCTTCCTACACCCGTACCCACAGCCGTACGTGTGGAGCACGCGTGGAACGACTACCAGGGTGGGCGGCTCGGCAGCGTCATCGCCGCACTCCGCACTCCTCCAAACTGCGCAGGAGCTGGAGGAGCGAGCGGCACGACGCGGCAAGGACCGTAGCAACTGATGGGCCGTCTCGGCTCGTACTCACCACCTCGCCGCGACGACGCTCGCGAAGATCGGCGAATCGGACGACCCGCTCATACCAGCATCAGCCGCACGATCCGGCGCACACGCCCTCCTAGCAAACGGCCGGTATGACGACGCGCTGGGCTAGGGCCTGCATCTGGTCGTGATCAAGGGTTGATTCGCATAAGGCGTTGATCCAGATCATGGAGGCGCGCAGGTGTAGGTCGGCGAGGTAGCTCTGAGGGGTCTTGTCGTAGCGGGTGGCGATGCCGCGCCAGACTTTCAGCTTGTTAATCAGGCGCTCGACAGTGTTCCTCTCCTTGTGGAGAGCGGTGTTGTGACCGACGGGTCAACCGCCCCTGCGGCCCTTCTCCTCCGGGATGACTGCCTTGATCTGGCGTCGCTGCAGGCAGGAACGGCTGCCGCGGGACGAGTACGCCTTATCACCGGCGACCGCGTCCGGCCGGATGCGGGGACGGCCGACCGGTCCGGGGACGCGCACTTTCTTCAGCACGGGGATGAACTGCGGGTTGTCGGCGACCTGTCCGGCGGTCAGGATAAGCGCGAGCGGACAGCACTTGCGGTCGGCGGCGATGTGGATCTTGCTGGTCTGGCCGCTGCGCCAGTGCCCGAGCAGGGCCGCTTTCAGTCGGAGTCGGTGTCGCCTTCGCCGGTGGCGTTGTTTTTGCCGACCCGGATCGCTGCCGCCGGATCGTCCGTCTTGTCCTTGCTCATCGCCCCCTTTGACAGGTCCTTACCCTCCTTCGCGGCGGCCTTCTCCAGGGCACTGAGCACCTCCTCACCGAGCTGCATCCCGGCGGCGTCGTGATGGGCGCGGGCGGTGGTCGAATCCACGCTGACCAGCGACAAATCCACCTCACCACGCCTCGCAGCCTCAGCTGTCAGACCCTCCAGCAGGGCCTCGAAGACGCGGCGTCCCGCCACTACCCACCTGTCTTGAAGCGCCAGATCACGCCCTCGAACTGCTGCCGCAGCCGCTCGGGATACGGGCCGTACGCGCCGTACGGCAGGTACGGCTCGATGAACTCCCATGCCCTGCCCGTCAGTTGCACCCACGTCATGCATAACGATCTGCCAGATCACTCACGAGACGTGGGCAAGTCCCACGATTCATCACGACCGCTGCAGTAGCGCCGTGAACCGCTTCTCCACGTCCTCGGCCGGGCCGATCGGACGCAGGTCCGGGTCAAGGAGGCCGAGAAGGTCCCGGGCTTCCGTCCAGGGGATCCCGAGAGCCTTGTCAAGGGCCAGCAGCAGACGCAGCGGGGTGAGAGTGAAGCCCTCGTCACCTCTGAGCGCCTCGATCATCGCAAGCAGACCGGCACCATCGGCCGCCAGCTCACGAATGTCTTCCGTTACCTCGTCCACTGCTGTTCCCGCCTTTTGTTCCGGAGAGTTTCCCCTCCAGGCCATACACAGATGATCTACCAGATCGTGCCACGAGACGGGGCGCTCCCACAGATTGATCACGACCAGATAAAGGCCCTAGTGCCGTGACCGGAAGGTGCCCGGAATCGGGATCGGTGAGGGACTGGATGAGTAGTTCGAAGGATCGGGCAGCCTGTGCACTGGACCTGAGAGGATCGCGCCGTGACCATCAACCTGCATGACTTCGACGGCGAACACTCGCTGACGCTGGATGCCGGTGGCCTGGCTGCCGATGCCGCAGTAACTGCCACCGGGCACGAGCCGAACGGGTACTTCTGGGAAGGTCTCGTGCGGTTTGCCTGGCCGGACATTGCAGAGCGCCTCGGTTTCGACAGCGAGGCTGGCATGTTCTACGCGATCGGGAGTTCTAGCGACCTTGCGCGGCTCAAGACCGCCGTTGAATCCGTCATCACGAGCCCCGAGGCAGTCCGGGACATCATTGCCCGTGCGGAGAATTCGGGCTTCGAGTTCGATGACTAAGGGCTGTCCCGTGACTTCCCCGAACTGGGCGAAGTCAGGCTGCAGCCAGCAGTGGTCTGCCGCTCCAGCCGAGACCTCGTTCGCTGCGGATGCGTGCGGGCTCGCGTCGTTGGGCGACCAGGGCGTCAGGGTTACGGGCGTCGTCGTTCCGGCAGCATAGGCAGGCATGCAGGACCCGGGGCTGGACGGCGTGGTTCGGATGGTTGGAGTTGGCCGGGGTGAACTGCCGCAGCAGGCCGAAGTGAGCCTCGATGGGATTGGCCCAGGACGCGTAGGTGGGTGCGAAGCACGGCTCGATCTCGTTCTCTGTCGCCACCTGCGGATCTTCCAGTTCAGGTGGGCGGAGAGGTTGTCGAGGATCACACAGATCGGGGCGCCGTCCGGACGAGCAACCCGGTGAACCCATGCGGTCACAGCACTAGGCACCGGCAACGATGGAGGCGTGGACAGTCTCTACGGCGGCACCACTCCGGACGGCCCGGAGACGGCGCAGGCCAGCGAGGAGCCGAAAGGCCGACGGTCCGTGACCGTCGGCCCCCACGCCTCAATGCGGTGAAGAACGTACCGTGACCTGCAACTACAGCACCGGCAGGTTCTTCCGCAGTTCGAAGGCCGTGACCTCGCTGCGGTACTCCTCCCACTCCTGGCGCTTGTTGCGGAGGAAGAAGTCGAAGACGTGCTCGCCGAGTGTCTCGGCGACCAGCTCGCTGCGCTCCATCAGCGTCAGCGACTCGCCCAGGTTCTGGGGCAGCGGCTCGATGCCCAGCGCGCGGCGCTCCGCGTCGCGCAGGGCCCAGACGTCGTCGTCGGCGCCCGGCGGCAGCTCGTAGCCCTCCTCGATGCCCTTGAGGCCCGCCGCCAGCAGGACCGCGTACGACAGGTACGGGTTCGCGCCCGAGTCGAGCGAGCGGACCTCCACCCGCGCCGAACCCGTCTTGCCCGGCTTGTACATCGGGACGCGGACCAGGGCCGAGCGGTTGTTGTGGCCCCAGCAGATGTACGAGGGGGCCTCGCCGCCGGCGCCCGCGGTGCGCTCGGAGCCGCCCCAGATGCGCTTGTACGAGTTGACCCACTGGTTGGTGATCGCGGCGATCTCCGCCGAGTGCTTCAGCAGGCCCGCGATGAAGGAGCGGCCGACCTTGGAGAGCTGGTACTCGGCGCCCGACTCGTAGAACGCGTTGCGGTCGCCCTCGAAGAGCGAGAGGTGCGTGTGCATCCCCGAACCGGGGTGCTCGCTGAACGGCTTGGGCATGAACGTCGCCTGGACGCCCTGCTCCAGCGCCACCTGCTTCATGACCAGCCGGAACGTCATGATGTTGTCGGCCGTGGAGAGCGCGTCCGCGTACCGCAGGTCGATCTCCTGCTGGCCCGGCGCGCCCTCGTGGTGGGAGAACTCGACCGAGATGCCCATCGACTCCAGCATGGTGATCGCCTGGCGGCGGAAGTCCATGCCGACGTTGTGCGGGGTGTGGTCGAAGTAGCCGGAGTTGTCGGCCGGGGTCGGCCGTGAGCCGTCCGTCGGCTTGTCCTTCAGCAGGAAGAACTCGATCTCCGGGTGCGTGTAGAAGGTGAAGCCCAGGTCGGAGGCCTTGGCCAGGGACCGCTTCAACACGTACCGCGGGTCCGCGAAGGACGGCGAGCCGTCCGGCATCAGGATGTCGCAGAACATCCGGGCGGTGCCGGGGGCCTCGGCGCGCCACGGCAGGACCTGGAAGGTCGACGGGTCCGGCTTGGCGATCATGTCGGACTCGTAGACGCGGGCGAAGCCCTCGATGGCCGATCCGTCGAAGCCGATGCCCTCGTCGAAGGCCTGTTCCAGCTCCGCCGGGGCCACGGCCACGGATTTGAGGAAGCCCAGCACGTCCGTGAACCACAAGCGTACGAAACGGATGTCGCGCTCCTCCAACGTACGGAGCACGAACTCCTGCTGCTTGTCCATCTTCCGCTTCCACCCAATCTTGCTGGTCAGGCCGCCTGCTCCCGTCCCAGGGAGGCGGTCGGGCACCTGCGCATCACACCACAACAGCATTTCATGCGCGTTGCGGGCCCCGTCCGTCCGGCCGACCTCCGCCCGAACGCCGCACGTACGGCACATGTACTGCCACGACTGCTGCCATGACTACTGCCACGACGCCCATCTTGCCCGCTGGGCGCCGCGCAGGAAACGGCCGACCGCCGCCGTCTCCCCCTCCGTGTCCCCTACCGGATGCCAGCCGTCTCCCTCGCCGGATCCCTCTCACCCTTCCCGCACTCCCTATAAGTTGCATCTCAGATGCAAGTTTTAATACGGTGCCGTCAGCCGAGCCGAGGAGCCCCGATGCTGTCCGAGCAGTCCGCTGCCGTCGTCCGCGCCACCCTTCCCGCCGTCGGCGGGGCCCTGCCGGAGATAAGCGACCGCTTCTACGCGGGCCTCTTCGCGGCCCGTCCCGAGTTGCTGCGCGACCTCTTCAACCGGGGCAACCAGTCCTCCGGCACCCAGCGCCAGGCCCTGGCCGGCGCCTTCGCCGCCTTCGCGGCCCAGCTCGTCGAGCGGCCGGACGTACGCCCCGACGCGATGCTCCATCGCATCGCGCACAAGCACGCCTCCCTGGGCATCGCCCCCGAGCAGTACCCGGTCGTCCACGAGCACCTCTTCGCGGCCCTCGCCGACGTGCTCGGCGAGGCGGTCACCCCGCAGGTGGCCGCCGCCTGGACGGAGGTCTACTGGCTGATGGCGAACGCGCTCGTCGCCGTCGAGAAGCGGCTGTACGCGGCGACGGAGGCGAGCGGTACGGGCGGCTGGCGCACCTGGGAGGTCGTCGAGCGCGTCGCGGAGACCGCCGACGTGGCGACCTTCCTCCTCCGCCCCGCCGACGGCGCCCCCGCGCCCGCCTTCCGGGCCGGCCAGTACGTCTCCGTACGCGTCGAACTGCCGGACGGCGCACGCCAGGCGCGCCAGTACAGCATCGTCGGCGCCCCCGATCCGTCCGTACGCCGGATCGGGGTGAAGCGGGTGCACGGCGGCGGGACCCCCGACGGGGAGGTCTCCAACCACCTCCACGCGCGCGTGCAGGTCGGCAGCACGCTCGAACTGTCCGCCCCGTACGGCGATCTCGTGCTCGACGCCGGGGACCGGACCCCGCTGCTGCTCGCCTCCGCGGGCATCGGCGTGACGCCGATGATCGCCATGCTGGAGCAGCTCGTGGCGAGCGGGCACGGCGCCCCGGTGACCGTGGTGCACGCCGACCGCTCCCCCGCGGAGCACGCACTGCGGGCGGAGCACGAGGCGTACGCGGCCAAGCTGGAGGACGCGGTGGCGCACTTCTGGTACGAGCGGCCGCAGCCGGGCCACCCGGCCGACCGCACCGGCCTGGTCGACCTCTCCGGAGTGCCGCTGGCGCCGGGCACGCGCGCGTACCTGTGCGGACCCCTCCCCTTCATGCGGGCGGTCCGCGCCCAGCTCCTGGAGAAGGGCCTCGCCCCCGCCGACATCCACTACGAGGTCTTCGGCCCCGACCTCTGGCTCGCCGCCCCGTAAGGGGCGCGGGGAGCTGCGCGGCCCGCCCCCACCCCGGCTCGCAGACGGAACACAGCCCCGGCGGAGCCCTACCTCATCGTGATGCCCAGCAGCAGCGCCCCCGTCGGGGCGGCGACCATGTCCTCCCCCGTCAGCGGACCCAGCGAGGCGTAGAACGCCTCCTGGGCCCGCCGCAAGGCGCCCCGCAGCCGGCACCCCGAGCTCAGCGGGCAGGGCGCGGCCCCGTCGCAGTCGACGACGTCACCCTCCCCCTCGAAGGACCGCACGACCGCGCCGACCGAGGCCGTCCGCCCCGCCTCGGTGAGCGTGAG
>NZ_VDFC01000046.1:878204-912128 GCF_008369065.1 Streptomyces apricus
GTGGGGGCTGGGCGCGCAGTTCCTCGCGCCCCTGAGGGGGCTGCCTGCTGCGGGGCTGCCTGGTTCGGGCGGCCCCTCCAGGGGTGCTTCGGCCGCGGGACGGTGGGGGCTGGGCGCGCAGTTCCCCGCGCCTCTTAGGGGCGACCCCGGCGGCCCCTCCAGGCATCGTGTCGCTCTGACGATTACACTGGGCGTGTGCCTCAACTACGCCTCGCTCTGAATCAGATCGACTCGACCGTCGGCGATCTCTCCGGGAACGCCGAGGCGATCGTCCGCTGGACCCGGCACTCCGCCGAGCAGGGGGCGCACTTCGTGGCGTTCCCCGAGATGGCGCTGACCGGGTACCCCGTCGAGGACCTGGCCCTGCGGTCGTCCTTCGTGGAGGCGTCCCGCGCCACCCTGCACGCGCTCGCGGCCCGGCTCGCCGACGAGGGGTTCGGGGAGCTGCCGGTCGTCGTCGGCTTCCTCGACCGCGCCGAGAAGGCCCAGCCCAAGTACGGCCAGCCGGCCGGCGCCCCGCGCAACGCGGCCGCGGTGCTGCACCGCGGCGAGGTGGTCCTCACCTTCGCCAAGCACCACCTGCCGAACTACGGCGTCTTCGACGAGTTCCGCTACTTCATGCCCGGCGACACCCTGCCGGTCGTCCGCGTGCACGGCATCGACGTCGCGCTCGCCATCTGCGAAGACCTCTGGCAGGACGGCGGCCGGGTCCCCGCGGCCCGTTCGGCCGGGGCCGGGCTGCTGCTCTCCATCAACGCCTCGCCGTACGAGCGCGACAAGGACGACACCCGCCTCGACCTGGTGCGCAAGCGCGCGCAGGAGGCCGGCTGCACGACCGCCTACCTGGCCATGATCGGCGGCCAGGACGAGCTGGTCTTCGACGGCGACTCGATCGTCGTCGACCGGCACGGCGAGGTCGTCGCGCGGGCGCCCCAGTTCTCCGAGGGCTGCGTCGTCCTCGACCTGGACCTGCCCGCCGCTGCCGCCGAGCCGCCGTCGGGCGTGGTGGACGACGGCCTGCGCATCGACCACGTCACCCTCTCCGACGAGCCGCTGCCGCCGTACGAGGCGGAGCTCTCCGGCGGATACGCCGAGCGGCTCGACGACGACGAGGAGGTGTACTCCGCGCTCGTGGTGGGGCTGCGGGCGTACGCCGCGAAGAACGGTTTCCGCTCGGTGCTGATCGGGCTCTCCGGCGGGATCGACTCCGCGCTGGTCGCCGCGATCGCCTGCGACGCGCTCGGCGCGCAGAACGTGTACGGCGTGTCGATGCCGTCCAAGTACTCCTCGGACCACTCCAAGGGCGACGCGGCCGAGCTGGCGCGGCGCACCGGGCTCAACTACCGGACCGTGCCGATCGAGCCGATGTTCGACGCGTACATGGGATCGCTGGGGCTCGACGGGCTGGCCGAGGAGAACCTCCAGTCGCGGCTGCGCGGCACCATGCTGATGGCCCTCTCCAACCAGGAGGGGCACATCGTGCTGGCGCCGGGCAACAAATCCGAGCTGGCGGTGGGGTACTCGACGCTGTACGGCGACTCGGTGGGCGCGTACGGGCCGATCAAGGACGTGTACAAGACGTCGGTCTTCCGGCTCGCGAAGTGGCGCAACCGGGCCGCGGCGGAGCGGGGGCAGACGCCGCCGATCCCGGAGAACTCCATCTCCAAGCCGCCGAGCGCCGAGCTGGCGCCCGGGCAGGTCGACACGGACTCGCTGCCGGACTATCCGGTGCTGGACGCGATCCTGGAGCTGTACGTCGACCGGGACACCGGGGCCGATGCGATCGTGGCGGCGGGGTACGACCGGGAGCTCGTGACGAAGACGCTGCGGATGGTGGACACGGCCGAGTACAAGCGGCGGCAGTATCCGCCGGGGACGAAGATCTCGGCGAAGGGGTTCGGGAAGGACCGGCGGTTGCCGATCACGAATCAGTGGCGCGAGCGGTTGTAGTTGGCTGCGGGGAAGGGGCGCCCGGTGTTTGCCGGGCGCCCCTTCTTTTTGCCTCGCAGCGGGTTGTTCTTTTGCTGCGGCCCGGTGGGGGCTGGTCGCGCAGTTCCCCGCGCCCCTAAGGGGCGCTCCTGTCCGCCGGGGTTTTGTCGGTGACCGGGGTGTGGGTGGCCACCACCCGGCCGGCGGGGGGCGTGGCCCGGCGGCGGTCCACCCCGTAGGCCACCGTCGCCACCGCCAGGCCCAGGATCGCCAGGGCCGCCCCCGCCAGGGCCGGGGACGTGGTGCCGTGGCCCGCTGCCAGGGCGAGGCCGCCGATCCAGGCGCCGCCCGCGTTCGCGAGGTTGAAGGCCGCCTGGTTGGCGGAGGAGGCCAGGGACGGGGCCGAGGACGCCTTCTCCATGACCATCAGCAGGAGCGGGGAGCTGGTCGTGAACGCCGCCGTGCCGAGCAGGACCACGGCCAGGGGCGCGCTCCACGCCGCGGCCATCATCAGCGGGAACAGGGCCAGGACCGCCACCAGCGAGAGCAGGCCGCCGAACAGCGTGCCGCGCATCGAGCGGTCCGCCAGGCGGCCGCCGAGCAGGTTGCCGATCGTGGCGCCGACCCCGAACAGCGCGAGCAGCAGGGTCACGCTGGAGTCGGCGTACCCGGCGGAGTCCGTCAGCATCGGCGTGATGTAGCTGTACGCCGAGAAGAGCGCGCCGAAGCCGGCGACGGTCGTGCCGAGGGCCAGCCAGACCGGCAGCGACCTGAGGGCGGCCAGCTCGCCGCGCAGGCCGGTGGCGGCGGCGTCGTGGCCGGAGTCCCGCGGCAGGAGCAGCACCAGGGAGACGATGGCCGCCAGGCCGATCACACTCACGCCGAGGAAGGTGGCGCGCCAGCCGAACTGCTGACCCACGAAGGTCGCGGCGGGGACACCGACGATGTTCGCGATCGTCAGGCCGAGGAACATGAGGGAGACCGCGCGGGCCTTGCGGTCGGCGGTGACCATGCCGGTGGCGACGACGGCGCCGACGCCGAAGAACGCGCCGTGCGGCAGACCGCTCAGGAAGCGGGCCGCGAGCAGCAGGTGGTGGTCGGGGGCGAACGCCGAGAGCGCGTTGCCCACGACGAACAGCACCATGAGCCCGATCAGGACCCTGCGGCGGGCCATCCGCGCGGTCACCGCGGCGAGCAGCGGGGCGCCGACGACGACGCCGATCGCGTACGCGGAGACGAGGTGGCCGGCGCTGGGGATCGAGATCCCGAGGTCGTCCGCGACGTCGGGCAGCAGGCCCATCATCACGAACTCGGTGGTGCCAATGCCGAAGGCGCCCACGGCGAGGGCGAGCAGGGCCAGGGGCATGAGGGACCTTTCCACGGGATGAGCGGTGTTCCGTACTTGATAAGTTCAAGTACGGAACAAAGTATCCCCGTCCCAGTATTCCCAGGGGTTACGAGGCGGTTGCCGACAGCTTCACGCGGGCGGCGACCGGAAGATGGTCGCTGCCCGTCTCGGGAAGCGTCCAGGAGGTGACCGGCTCCAGGCCCTTGACCATGATCTGGTCGATCCGCGCCATCGGGAACGACGCCGGCCAGCTGAACCCGAAGCCGCTGCCCGCCGCGCCCTGCGTGGAGCGCATCTGCGAGGTGACGGCGTTCAGTGCGCGGTCGTTCATCGTGCCGTTCAGGTCGCCGAGGAGGGCGATGTCCGGCAGCCGCTCGTCGGCGATGGCCTCACCGAGCGCGTCGGCGCTCTTGTCGCGCTGCCGCGCGGTGAAACCGGCCTCCATCTTCACCCGTACGGAGGGCAGGTGCGCCACGTACACGGCGAGCTTCCCCTCGGGCGAGGCCACCGTCGCCCGCATCGCGCGCGTCCAGCCGAGCTTGATGTCGACCGGGGCGGCCGCGCTCAGCGGGTACTTGCTCCACAGGCCGACCGTGCCCTGCACGGAGTGGTACTTGTACGTCGCCGCGAGGGTCCGCTCGTAGACCGGGACCGCCGAGGCCGTCAGCTCCTCCAGGGCCACCACGTCCGCGCCGGAGGCGGCCACGTCGCGGGCCGTCTTCTCCGGGTCGGGGTTGTCCGCGTTGACGTTGTGCGTGGCGACGGTGAGGTCGCCGCCGGACCCCGTCCGGTCGACGAGCAGCCCGCCGAAGAGGTTGAGCCAGACGATCGCGGGCAGCAGCACGGCGATCAGCGCGGTCGCGGACCTGCGGACCAGCGCGAGGACGAACAGCACCGGCACGAGGAGGCCCAGCCAGGGCAGGAACGTCTCCAGCAGGCTGCCGAGGTTGCCGAACCTGTTCGGGATCTGTGCGTGACCCGCCGTCACCAGGCCGACCAGGAGGGCGAACACGGCGAGGACGATCCCCCTGCGCCAGATGCCCCGGTCGGTGCGCAGGTGCGTGAACAGGCGGCGGATCCGGGTCCCTCTGCGGTCGGGCCCCTGGCCGCCGCTGCCCGTCTCCGTCATGTACGCCTGCGCCATACCGTCGCCTCACCAACTGCCGTTCACATCGTCCCCGCGCCTAAGACCCTAGGGGATGATCGCGATCGTTCCCGCCGCCGCACGGCGGCCGTACGGGCACGAGGACGAGCGAGGGGGCGTACGGAGTTCCGATGGCGGGCCGAGTGGGGTGGTCTGTGACGGAACGCGCATATTTTCCGGCAGGCGGCATCCGGCGGACGGTGACCTGCTGGCGTCGGACGTCAGGAGGCGGTGGGGCCCAGGCCCGCCAGGACGGTGTCGACGATCCGTTCGGGCAGCCCCTCCTCCAGGCCGGCGTCCGGGCGGACCACGGCGCGCACGAGCATCGGGCCCACGAAGAGGTCGTTGGCCAGTTCGACGTCGATGTCCGCGCGGATCTCGCCGTTCGCCCGGCCGCGCCGCAGGACGTCGAGCGTCTTGAGGCGGCGCGGTTCGATGACGGCCGCGTGGTAGGCCTTCCACAGCTTGGGGCTGCTCTTCATCTGCGCGTAGACGCTGTGCATGATCACCGACGAGCGGTTGGCCAGACCGCGCTGCCGGAGCGATTCGAGCAGGACGACCAGGTCGTCGCGCATGGACGTGCCGGGGAGTTCCGGGTCGGGCGGCTCGGCGGTGCGCAGTACGTCGCAGAAGAGTTCCTCGCGGCCGCTCCAGCGCCGGTAGATGGTGGCCTTGCCGACCCCGGCGATGCGGGCGACGCGCTCTATGGAGATGTCCGCGAGCGGGACGCCCTCCTCCAGCAGTTTCATGACGCCCTCGATGATCGAGCGCTCCACCGCCTCGCTGCGCGGGCGGCCCCTGGCGGGGGCGCGCCGGCCCGCCGCGTCCGTCGTCGCCGCGGCCGCGGTTGCCGCTGCCGCTGTCGCTGCCGCCGCCTGGTCCGCCCCGCCCACGTCGTCGCTCCGCTCTCGTGTGCCGTCTGTCGGGTCGTTGCGCCGCTTCCCGGCCGGGTTGATTCTCCCTGGCCGGGCGAGGGCGGTGATGCCCCGCCCCCGCCGGGTCGTGCGTCCCCCGCTGCACCCGGTCGGTCGTAGTCGGTCGTCCGCGGGTGCGTCGTGGCTGGTCGCGCAGTTCCCCGCGCCCCTGAAGGGCGCCCCTTCAGGGCGCGCCCTTCCGGGGCTTCAGTGGTCGGCCGTTGCCAGTTCGGGGTTCTTGTCCTCCGGAGTGGGGGTGCGGCCCGGGAGGAACAGGTATACGACCAGTGCGCCCACCAGGGCGACCCCCGCGCCGCACAGGGCGGTCACGTGCATCGCGTGCAGGAAGGCGTCGTCGGCCGGGCCGACGAGGGCCTCCCCCTTCGGGCCGAGCTTCGCCGCGAAGGCGAGCGTCGCCTCGATGGACTCGCCCGCCTCGTGCCGGGCGGCCTCGGGCAGCTTGTCCTCGATGCCCGAGCGGTACGCGGCCGAGAGGACCGAGCCGAGCACGGCGATACCCAGGGCGCCGCCGACCTGGCGGAAGGTGTTGCTGAGGGCGGAGGCGGAGCCCGCCTTCTCGCGGGGCAGCGCCTGCATGATGACGACGCTGGTCGGCGTCATGATGTGCGCCATCCCGGCGCCCATCAGGAAGAAGATCACTTCCAGGATCCAGAGGGGCGTGTCCGCCTCCAGCGTGGCGAACGCGGCCAGCATGGCGGCGATCACGAGCATGCCGCCGGTGGTGGTGGCCCGGTTGCCGAAGCGGTCCACGACCAGCCGGGCACGCGGCGCGAAGACGAGCTGGGCCACGGCCAGCGGCAGCATCAGCAGACCGGTCTGCAGGGGCGAGTACCCGCGCACGCTCTGGGTGTAGAAGACGGCGAAGAAGGTCACGCCCATCAGCGCGAAGAAGACCAGCGCGATGGCGGAGATCGCCGCGGAGAAGACCTTGTTCCTGAAGTAGTCGATGTCGATCGACGGGTGGTCGCTGCGCTTCTCGTACACGACGAAGCCGACGAGCACGACGAGTCCGGCGGCGATGGTCGCGAGGACCTTGGCGTCGGTGAAGTCGGCGAGCTGGCCGCCCTTGATGATGCCGTACACGAGCAGGACCAGCCCGACGACGGAGAGCACCACGCCCACCGGGTCGATCCGGCCGGGGTTCGGGTCGCGGGAGTCGGGGACGAGCCAGACCATCAGGCCGAGCGCCACGACCACGATCGGCACGTTGATCAGGAAGACGGAGCCCCACCAGAAGTGGTCGAGCAGGACCCCTCCGGTGATCGGGCCGATGGCGATGGCCAGGCCCACGCCGCCCGCCCAGATGCCGATGGCCTTGGGCTGCTCGTCGCGCTCGAAGACGTTCATCAGGACGGCGAGGGTGGCCGGCATCACGAAGGCGGCGCCGAGGCCCATCACCGCCCGGAACGCGATGAGCTGGACCGGGGAGCCGGAGGAGGCGGCGAGCGCCGAGCCGATACCGAAGACCAGGAGGCCGCCGAGCAGGATCTTCTTGCGGCCGAGCCGGTCGCCGAGGAGACCGGCGGAGAAGAGCAGGCCCGCGAAGACGAGGGTGTACGAGTTGATGGCCCATTCCAGCTCGCTCTGGGTGGCTCCCAGACCGGTCGGGGCGGGCGTCGAGATGGTCTTGATCGCGACGTTCAGGATCGAGTTGTCGAGGACGACGATCAGCAGGCTCAGCATCAGGACGCCGAGGATCGCCCAGCGTCGCCGGTGCACGGCTTCCGGTATGCGGGAGGCGGATTCGGCAGGAGATGTCATACCGGAAAGGCTAGAGGCGATTCGATACGAGACCGTCTCGTATCGGAAGTCTTTACCGAGACCTTACGGGCTCCGGGGGCGGTCTTGGGACCGGCCGGGACCGGTGAAGCGCCGCTCGTGGGCGAGACGAGGCCCACGGTGGCCCCTCTAGCCCTTCCGCCGCGCGAGGTGCCACCATGGAGGTGATCCGGGGACGCCGTAAGGGCGCCACGAGATGACTGAAGGAGCCGTTGCCATGACGCAGCCCTCGGCTGCCCGCAAGCCCGCCGACAGCAGCAGCAATGCGCTGTACGGGGGCAAGGGCACCCGCCGCATCACCGTCCGCGACATCACCGTGGCCAAGGAGCGCGGTGAGAAGTGGCCGATGCTCACCGCGTACGACGCGATGACCGCGTCCGTCTTCGACGAGGCCGGCATCCCGGTCATGCTCGTCGGCGACTCCGCGGGCAACTGTCACCTGGGGTACGAGACGACCGTGCCCGTCACCCTCGACGAGATGACCATGCTGTCGGCGGCCGTCGTACGGGGCACCTCGCGCGCCCTCATCGTCGGCGACCTGCCCTTCGGGTCCTACCAGGAGGGTCCGGTGCAGGCCCTGCGGTCGGCGACCCGGCTGGTGAAGGAGGCCGGGGTCGGGGCCGTCAAGCTGGAGGGCGGTGAGCGCTCGCACGGGCAGATCCGGCTCCTGGTGGAGTCCGGCATCCCCGTGATGGCGCACATCGGGCTCACGCCGCAGTCCGTGAACGCCATGGGCTACCGGGTGCAGGGACGGGGCGAGGAGGCCGCGCAGCAGCTCCTGCGGGACGCCAAGGCCGTGCAGGACGCGGGCGCCTTCGCCGTCGTGCTGGAGCTCGTGCCGGCGGAGCTGGCCGCCGAGGTGACGCGGGTGCTGCACATCCCGACCGTCGGGATCGGGGCGGGCCCCGAGACGGACGCGCAGGTCCTCGTGTGGACGGACATGCTCGGGCTCACCGGCGGGAAGATGCCGCGGTTCGTGAAGCAGTACGCGGATCTGCGGCGGGTGATGGGGGACGCGGCGAAGGCGTTCGCCGACGATGTCGTCGGCGGAACGTTCCCTCAGGAGGAGCACTCCGTCCACTAGGTCTTCAGACCCCCTGGTCCACTGCGGCACAGAGGCAGCCCGTCAATTTCCCCCGTCGGCGGGCTGCCGTCATTCTTTCGCCCCCGCCGCCCTTACCCATTCCCGTCACTGACTTGGGGGCTTCGCCCCCAAACCCCCGTTGCGCAGTTCCCCGCGCCCCTAAAAGGGGCGCGGGGAACTGCGCGACCAGCCCCCACCGGGGCCGCAGCCGAACCCGCGCACCCCGGCGGAGCCTGTCGGCAGGCTGTCGGTGGTTTGTCGGTGGGGGATGGGAGCTTGGTTCCCATGACGCGAATCGACAAGGATCCCCGGCAGGACGGCACCGGCCGTCCGGACGCCGTCACCGTGCGGGGACTGGTCAAGCACTACGGCGAGACCAAGGCACTGGACGGCGTTGACCTGGACGTGCGCGAAGGCACCGTCCGCGGCGTGCTCGGCCCCAACGGCGCGGGCAAGACCACCCTCGTGCGCATCCTCTCCACCCTGCTCGTCCCCGACTCCGGCCGGGCCGTGGTCGCCGGCTTCGACGTGGTGGGACAGCCCCGCAGCCTGCGCCGGGTGATAGGCCTGACCGGCCAGTACGCCTCCGTGGACGAGAAGCTCTCCGGGCGCGAGAACCTCTACCTGATCGGCCGGCTCCTCGACCTGCCCCGCAAGGAGGCCCGCACCCGTGCGGACGAGCTCCTGGAGCGCTTCTCCCTCACCGACGCGGCCAAGCGGCCCGCGAGCACGTACTCCGGAGGCATGCGCCGCCGCCTCGACCTCGCCGCGTCCATGATCGGCAGCCCGAGCGTCCTCTTCCTGGACGAGCCGACGACCGGCCTGGACCCGCGGACGAGGAACGAGGTGTGGACCGAGGTCAAGCGCATGGTCGGCGACGGCGTCACCGTCCTGCTGACCACGCAGTACATGGAGGAGGCCGAGCAGCTCGCGAACGAGCTCACGGTCATCGACCGCGGCAAGGTCATCGCGAACGGCGCCATCGACGAGCTGAAGGCGAAGGTCGGCGGCCGCACCCTGCGCATCCGCCCGGCCGACCCGCTGGAGCTGCGCCCGACGGCCTCCGCGCTCGACGAGTTCGGCCTCACCGGCCCGGGCGGCGCCACCGTGGACATCGCCACCGGCACGGTCCTCGTCCCGATCCTCAGCGACGAGCAGCTGACCGCGGTGGTCGGCGCGCTCACCGCGCGCGGCATCACCCTGGCCGGTCTCGGCACCGAACTGCCCAGTCTGGACGAGGTGTTCCTCTCCCTCACCGGCCACCGCGCCACCGAACCGACCGACCCGGGCGACCCGCAGGACACCCCGGCCGACCGCTCCTACGAGGAGGCCGCCGTATGAGCGCCGCCGTGCTCGACTCCCCCGCCGCCGTCGCCACCGACGACGCCCCCCGCATCGGGCTGCGCGCCCATCTGCGGCACATCAGCGCCCTGGTCCGCCGCAACGTGCTGTGGATCCGGCAGGACCCCGAGTCGATGTTCGACGTCGTCCTGATGCCGATCGTGTTCACGCTGCTCTTCGTGTTCGTCTTCGGCGGCGCGATCGCCGGCAAGGGCAACCAGGACGAGTACGTCAACTACGTCGTGCCGGGCCTGATGGCGATGATGGGCATGAACATCGCCATGGGCGTGGGCACCGGTTTCAACCAGGACTTCCAGACGGGTGTGATGGACCGCTTCCGGTCCCTGCCGATCTCCCGTGCCTCGGTCCTGATCGCCAAGATCACCGTCGAGATAGGCCGGCTGCTGCTGGCCACGGCGATCCTGCTCTCGGTCGGGTTCCTCCTCGGCCTGTCCGTGTCGAACGTCCCCGGCCTGCTCGCCGCCATCGGCCTGGCCCTGGTCTTCGGCTCGTCCATCATGTGGATCTTCCTCACCATGGGTGTGGTGATGAAGAACGCCCAGGCCATCCAGGGAATGGGGTTCCTCGTGCTGATGCCGCTGCAGTTCGGTTCCTCGATCTTCTCGCCGCCGTCCACCATGCCGGGCTGGCTGCGGACGTTCACCGACTACAACCCGCTGTCGTCCCTCGCGGACGCGGCGCGGGGCCTGATGAACGGCGGGCAGCCCGTCGCCCACGACATCATGATCACCCTGCTGTGGTCGGTCGTGATCACCGTGGTGATGGCCCCGGTCGCGATCCACAAGTACCGCACCAAGACCTGACGCCTGCCGTACCCGGCCCCCTCGCGTCAGACCAGGGCGACGGCCTCCTCGTAAGAGAGGCCGTCGCCCTGCGCGTACGCCGTCTCGTACTCCGTGTCACCGAGGGCCGCGCGGGCCGCCGCCTCCGCCCGTTCCCGCGTCTCGCGCTCCATCGCGACCCGGAAGTGCGCAGGCGGCAGCAGTCCGTCGGCGGCGCCGAGGCAGCGGGCGGCGTCCCCGGCGCGCCGGCCGTCCTGGACCCCGGCGAGCGCGAGGGCGGCGGTGGTGAGGTGCGCGGAGAACATGTGCGGGGCGATCATCTGCGTCAGCGGGTCCCGGGCCCGGTCCAGGGCGCTGCGCACCTTCGTCACCGCGTCCTCGTAGCGGCCCTCCATGGAGTCAAGCCAGGCCTCCACGCCCCAGACGAACCCGTCGAAGACCATGACCCTGACGGCGCCGAAGTCGCTGCGCAGCCGCTCGATCTGCAGGCGGGCCTCGGGGATCCGGCCGGTGCGGCCGAGGCAGGTGGCGAGGAAGAGCCGGGCCCCGGGGATCGCCTCGTTGTGCGTGCCCTCGGCCCGTTCCAGTACGTCGCGCAGCAGCCGCTCGCCCTCCTCCAGCCGGCCCGCGTCGATCAGGACACTGCCGAGGCGGGCGCTGAGGACGGCCGTCTGGGCGAGGGCGCCCAGGCGTTCGGCGTGGGCGATGGCCTTCTCGTAGTCCGCCGCCGCGCGCTCGTACTCGCCCCGGCGCTCATGGGCCTCGGCCCGCGCGGAGAGGGCCTCGGCGGCGCCCCAGCCGTCCCCGAGACCGACGAAGAGCTCCAGCGACTCGTTGGCGTCGCGGGTCGCGTCACCGGCCCAGTCGGCGCGGTTGGCGAGCATGTTGGCGCGCATCTGCAGGGCGACGGCCAGCTCCCAGTCGTAGCCGAGTTCGCGGCAGGTCGCGATGCTCGCGTCGATGACCTCGCGCAGCCGTTCGAGCTTCCCGGTGATGAGTACGGCGTAGAACCAGAGGTAGCCGGGGATGCGGCAGACCTGCGGGAAGCCGGGTTCGTAGGTGTCGGTGATGCGGCGCAGCCTGGCCTCGGCCTCCGGCGTCTGCCAGCTGTCCGTCTCCAGGTCCATGTGCGCCATGTTGAGCAGGTGGACGCCGCGCCGGGCCTCGGCGAGCACCTCCGCCCGCATCGGCGGCGGGGCCGCGGTGCAGGGCTCGTGCAGCGGGACGGCCCGTTCGGCGCCCGGCGCGAACGGGTCGGGGCCCAGCGCCATGGCCTCCTTGGACCAGTTGCGGGCGACCATGCGCACGTCGCGGATCTGCCAGTACCAGGCGAGCGAGAGGACGAGGCAGAGCGCCTCCTGCTCGTCGCCCGCGGCGACGGCGTGCTGCAGTGCGGCGCGGGTGTTCTCGCTCTCCAGCTGGAGCAGTTCGATGGCCGCGCGCTGGCCGGGGCCGCGCAGCAGCGGGTCGGTGGTGCGGGCGAGTTCGCGGTAGTACGTGAGGTGGGCGCGCTCGGTCGCGGGGCGCTCGCCGCTCGCGTCGAGCCGCTGCCCGGCGTACTCGGCGACGGTCTCCAGGAGCCGGTAGCGCATCTCGCCGCCGCGGCCCGAAGGGGCGGCCACCACGAGGGACTTGTCTACGAGGGAGCCGAGGACCTCCAGCGCGGCGGGGCCGCAGACGGCCTCGGCGGCGGCGAGGTCGCAGCCGCCGGCGAAGACGGACAGCCGCCGCAGGACGTCGCGTTCGTCCTCGTCCAGCAGGTCCCAGGACCAGTCGACGACCGCGCGCAGGGTCTGCTGGCGCGGCAGGACCGTGCGGCTGCCCGAGGTGAGGAGGCGGAAACGGTTGTCCAGGCGGTCGGCGATCTGGCGCGGGGTGAGCATCCGCAGCCGGGCGGCGGCGAGTTCGATGGCGAGCGGCAGTCCGTCCAGGCGCCGGCAGATCTCGGCGGCGGCCTCCGGGTCGTCCTCGACCCGGAACCCCGGCCGGGCGGCGGCGCCGCGGTCGGCGAGCAGCTTGAGCGCGTACGGCTCGGGCAGCGGTTCGACCGGCCGCAGCAACTCCCCGGGTACGCCGAGGGGTTCGCGGCTGGTGGCCAGTACGGTCAGTCCGGGGCAGCGCTCCAGGAGCTGCTCGACGAGCCGGGCGGCGGCGTCGACGACGTGCTCGCAGTTGTCGAGGACGATCAGCATGCGGCGTTTGCCGCAGTGCTCGACGAGCCGTACGAGCGGGTCGTCCTGCCGGTCGGTGACGACCCGCAGCTCCTCGGCGCCGGCGCTGCGCAGCACGGTCTCGCGCGCGCCGACCGCGGTGAGGACGGCCTCGGGGACGGCCTCCGGGTCGTCGAGGGGCGCCAGTTCGGCCAGCCACACCCCGTCGGGCACGGCGTCGGCGACGCTCTCCGCCGCCTCCTGCGACAGCCGGGTCTTCCCGGCGCCGCCGGGCCCGAGCAGGGTGACGAGGCGCGCCGCCGCGAGGTCCCCGCGGATGGTGGCCAGGTCGGTCTCCCGACCGACGAAGGAGGTGAGCCGGGCGCGCAGGTTCCCACGCGGGGCGGTGCGCTCGCGCGCCTGCGGGGCGGAGGCGGAGCCGGTTCCGCCGTCCGGGAGGGCCCCGGAGCCGTCGCCGTGCCGGGCCCGCCCGGAGTCGTCCCCGTCCCGGGTGCCAGGGCGGCGCGTGGCTGGGGCCGGAGGCGGAGTCGGAGGGGTGCCGGTCAGGAGGTCCTTGTGCAGGGCGCGCAGGTCCGGGCCCGGGTCCGTGCCGAGGCGGTCGGCCAGCAGGCGGCGTACGGCCTCGTAGCCGGCCAGGGCCTCCGCCGGACGGCCCGCGTCGCGCAGGGCGCGCAGGCGCAGCAGCTGGAAGGGCTCGTCCAGCGGATGGGCGTCGCAGAGCGCGGTGAGGTCGGGCAGGGACTGCTCGGCGTGGCCGAGGGCGAGGGCGGCGGTGAGCCGGGCGCGCCGCGCGTCGAGGCGGCGGGCCTCCCAGCGGGCCGCCGCGGCCGAACGGTCCGGGAGGTCGGCGAGGGCGGGGCCCCGCCAGAGCGCGAGGGCGTCGTCGAGGATGACGGCCGCCTTGCCCGGGTCCCCGTCGGCCAGCGCCCGGGCCCCCTCGCCCGCGAGCCGTTCGAAGCGGTGCAGGTCGACGTCGTCGGTCGCCGCGCACAGCCGGTAACCGCCCTCGGCGGAGCCGATCGCGTCCGCGCCGAGGGCCCTGCGCAGCCGGCCCACCAGGGCCTGCAGCGCGCCCGGCGCGTCGGCCGGCGGGTCGGCGCCCCACACCTCGTCGATCAGCACGGGCGCGGGCACGGTCCGGCCGGGGCGCAGGGCGAGCACCGTCAGCAGGGCGCGCAGCCGCGCCCCGCCGACCGGTACGGGGGTGCCGTCGGTACGGAGTGCCTGGGTGGTGCCGAGGATGCGGTAGCGCACGTGGACCATTGTCCCTGCCGGCGGAGCGGACCCGCCCCGCATTTTGGACAGGCGCGGACCGGGGGCGGTTCTAAGGGGGCGGCGGGCCGCAGGAACCTCCGACCCTGGGTGGGACGTTCACCCCACACCACCGGTACGGTCGATCCGCCACACCCCGACCGTTCGAGCATTCCAGGGAGCCCCACCCCATGACCACCGCCACCAACCGGCACAGCGACCGGCAGATCAGTCCGGTGTTCATCGGGATCGTGGCCGTCGCGGCGGTGACCGGCTGGGCCACCTGGACGGGCTTCGCCGAGCAGCCCGGCGTCGCCGTCTTCCTGTTCGTGACGGCCGCGTGGATCGTCTCGCTCTGCCTGCACGAGTACGCGCACGCGCGCACGGCCCTGCACAGCGGCGACATCTCGATCGGCGCGAAGGGCTACCTGACCCTGAACCCGCTGAAGTACACGCACGCGCTGCTCAGCATCGTGCTGCCGGTGATCTTCGTCATCATGGGCGGCATCGGCCTGCCCGGCGGCGCGGTGTTCATCGAGCGCAGCCGCATCCGGGGCCGCTGGAAGCACAGCCTGATCTCGGCGGCGGGCCCCCTGACGAACGTGCTGTTCGCCGTCGTCTGCACCGCCCCGTTCTGGCTGGACGCGCTGGACGGCGTACCGCTGGAGTTCCAGTTCGCGCTGGCGTTCCTGGCGATGCTGCAGGTCACGGCCGCGCTGCTGAACTTCCTGCCGATCCCGGGCCTGGACGGCTACGGCGTGATCGAGCCCTGGCTGTCCTACAAGATCCGTCGGCAGGTCGAGCCGTACGCGCCGTTCGGGCTGCTCTTCGTCTTCGCGATCCTATGGATCCCCGAGGTGAACAACCAGTTCTTCGACGCCATCGACGCGCTGCTGCGCACCCTGGGCATCGACGAGATCCGTACGTACTGCGGGCAGAACCTCTACCGGTTCTGGACGGACACCGACCCGTACTGCACGGTCGGCGGGTGACGCCGGTCCGGTCCGGTCAGCCGGTGGCGGAGGACGCCTGGCGCCGCATCCGGTCCCGGCGCAGGTAGTACCAGGTCATGTTGGACGACAGGCCCGCGAGCAGCACCCACACGATGCCCAGCCAGCTGCCCTGGACGAAGGAGACGACGGCCGCCACGACGGCGAGGACGCAGACGACGAGGGCGTAGAGGGCGAGGCGGGACATGCGGCGGGCTCCTGTCGGGGTCGGGAACCCCCGGGGCCCGGCGGACGCGCGGATCCCGGAGGGGAACACTCGCCTCCAGTGTCCCCCACCCCCGGAGCCCGCACTCCCGCCCCTCCCGGCGCTCCTAAAGGTCGGTGAGGCGCAGGCCCGCGTGGGCCTTGTAGCGCCGGTTGACCGAGATCAGGTTCGCCACCAGCGACTCGACCTGGTGGGCGTTGCGCAGCCGCCCGGCGAAGATGCCCCGCATCCCGGGGATGCGGCCGGCCAGCGCCTGGACGAGCTCGACGTCCGCCCGCTCCTCGCCGAGCACCATCACGTCGGTGTCGATCTCCTCGATCTGCGGGTCCTGGAGCAGGACGGCCGACAGGTGGTGGAAGGCGGCTGTGACCCGGGAGTCCGGCAGCAGGGCGGCGGCCTGCTGGGCGGCGCTGCCCTCCTCGGGCCTCAGCGCGTACGCGCCCTTCTTGTCGAAGCCGAGCGGGTTGACGCAGTCGACGACGAGCTTGCCCGCCAGTTCCTCCCGCAGCGACTCCAGCGTCGCGCCGTGCCCCTCCCACGGCACGGCGACGATCACGATGTCGCTGCGGCGGGCGGMCTCGGCGTTGTCGGCGCCCTCGACACCGTGCCCGAGCTCCCCGGCGGCGTCCCGCGCCCGCTCGGCGGCCCGCGAACCGATGATCACCTTCTGGCCGGCCCGGGCCAGCCGGTAGGCGAGGCCCTTGCCCTGCGGGCCGGTGCCGCCGAGCACGCCGACGACGAGCCCGGAGACGTCGGGAAGGTCCCAGGGGTCCTTGGCGGGGGCCTTCTGTGCGCTGTCAGTAGAGGTCATGGGGCGACCCTACGTGCGGGTACGCGGTGCCCGCCGCCCAGGTCGGGGCCGCTCAGGTGAGGGCGGCCACCGGGATCCGGCGGAAGGTGATCGTCTCGTACGCGCCGAAGTCGCCCGTCTCGTGGAGGAGGCCGACCGTGCCGTCGTCGACGCGCACGAGGTCGGAGTACGCGGCGGGCAGGCCGTCCACGGTGTGGGCCGTGCGCCAGGTGACGCCGTCGTCGGTGCTCGCGCGGATCGTCATCAGGGCGCGGAAGCCGGGGTCGGCGGGGCCCGAGTAGAGGAGCACGTCGGGGTCGCGGAGCTGGAGGACGCTGCCCTCGACGACGGGGCCGGTGAGTCCCGCCTGCGGGCGGAAGGGCTTGACCAGGGTGCGGCCGCCGTCCCGCGAGTAGGCGTCGGCGCGGGTGCCGGGGGCGGTGGAGTCGGTGCGGGTGTTGAAGTAGACGCGGCCGTCGGGGAGTTCGGCGGCGGTGGTCTCGTTCACGTTGACGTAGCCGTCGGGGGTGTCGTCGACGTACCCGATGCGCCAGGTCGCGCCGCGGTCGTCGCTGAGCAGGCAGTGCCCGCCGTTGTACTTGCCCTCCGTGCCGTTGTCCGTGCCGGCGGGCGGCAGGGAGTGGTTGGCGGGGACGACGACCCGTCCGGTGGAGAGCTGGAGGGCGTGGCCCGGGGTGGTGGCGTACCAGCGCCAGGCCGTCTTCTTCACCTGCTTCGTGATCTCCTTCGGGGCCGACCAGGTGGCCCCGTCGTCGTCGCTGTGCAGGACCCACACGCGGCGCCCGTCGGCGGCGCCCACCTTGCCGCGGCGGATGGCGTCCTCGGTGGCGAGCGCGGCGTTGCGGAGGTGGACGAGCAGGATCCTGCCGGTGTCGAGGACGACGGGGGCGGGGTTGCCGGCCAGTCCCGCGCCGTTCTGCGCGACGACCTGGAGGCCGCCCCAGGTCAGTCCTCCGTCGGTGGACCGCTTCAGCACGACGTCGATGTCGCCGAAGTCGTCGCGGGAGCCCTTCCTGCCCTCGCAGAAGGCGAGCAGCGTGCCGGGGGCGGTGGCGACGACGGCCGGGATGCGGAAGCTCGCGTAGCCCTCCTGCCCGGCGCGGAACGGCACGGACGTCTCGCTGGTGGTCATGGGAACCCTCTCCTCGTCGATCGGGTGAGCGGTACACCTTGCCCAGGTCGGGCGAATTCACGGTGAACTCCACCTGACGGGCGATCGGCTGCGGCAGGATGCGGCCGCATGGATGCCGTACGGGTGGCGCTGTTGCGCGACGTGCTCGCCGGGACCGGGTGGCCGGACGCCACGCGGCGCTTCGCGGGGACGCTGCGGTCGTCGGTGCTGCCGCACGGGGGCGGGCTGCTGCTGGTGGGGACGGCGCAGTACGAGCCGTGGCACCTGGCCGCGCACCTCGTCGACGAGGCCGCCTGGTCGGGCACGCCCGAGCTGGCGCCGACGCTCGTACGGCACGGGGCGCGGCCGGGGGATCCGGCGCACCTGGCCGTGGGGCTGGGCCGGATCGAGGCGGCCCGGCGGGGCGAGACGCTGCTCGTCGTGGCGCCGGAGGAGCCCGGGGCGCCGCTGCTGGAGCGGGTGCACGACGCGCGCCGGGCCGGGGCGACGGTCCTGGCGCTGGGCACGGGCGACCAGGAGCTGCACGCGATGGCGCACGAGGCGCTCGCGGTCCCGGACGGGCCGGACCCGGGCGCGGACGCGGGGCTCGACCTGGACATGGTGCAGCACCTGGTCGGTGCGGCGGCCGGGGAGAACTCGCCGCCCGCGCGCCGGGGGCGGCGGCGGTTCGCGGACCGGCTGTCGCGGCTGGCGGACCGGCTGACGGCGCCGCCGCCCGCCCGCTGGTGACCCGGGGCGCGGACATCCGCGGCCCGGGACGGAAAAGCGTTTGTACCCGGCGGGGTCCGCGACGGAGCATTCTCGGTCGTGACGGAAACGACCGAGCCCGAGTCCGATGCCGCCCCCGCCGCCGGGGGCGGTGTCGCGCGGCTGCGTGCGCTGCTGCCCGACCTCGCGCCGTGGCGGACCTCGCCCGACTTCCGGCGGCTGTGGGTGGCGGGGCTCGTCACCACCTTCGGCAGCTTCCTGACGTTCGTCGCGCTGCCGGTGCAGATGAAGGAGCTGACCGGTTCCGCGGTGGCCGTCGGGGCGATCGGCGCCGTGGAACTCGTCCCGCTGATCGTGTTCGGGCTGTACGGCGGGGCGCTCGCCGACGCCCTGGACAAGCGGAAGCTGATCCTGTGGACGGAGGCGGGGCAGGGGGTGCTCTCCGCCGTGCTGCTGGTCAACGCGCTGCTGCCGCACCCCACGGTGTGGCCGCTGTACGCCGTCGCCGCGCTGTCCTCCGCGCTCGTCGCCGTCCAGCGCCCCGCGCTGGACGCGCTGACCCCGCGCATCGTCCGGCACGAGCACCTGCCGGCGGCCGCCGCGCTCAACTCGCTGCGGTGGACGGTCGGCGGGGTCGCAGGGCCCGCGGTGGCCGGACTCGTCGTCGCGTACGCGGGTCTCGGCTGGGCCTACGCCGCGGACCTCGCCACGTTCGCCGTCTCGGTCGCGCTGGCCGTGGGGCTCGCCGCGTCGCCCGCCGCGCACGAGGCGGCCAAGCCGTCGCTGCGGTCGATCGCGGAGGGGGCGCGGTACGCGTGGAGCCGCAAGGAGCTGCTGGGGACGTACGCGATCGACCTGGCGGCCATGTTCTTCGCCTTCCCGCTCGCCGTGCTGCCCTTCCTGGCGGACGAGCTGGACGCCGAGTGGTCGCTCGGGCTGATGTACGCCGCCCTGCCGGCCGGGTCGCTGCTGGTGAGCCTCACCAGCGGGTGGACCTCGCGGATCCACCGGCACGGACGGATGGTGGTGCTGGCGGCGGGCGCCTGGGGGCTCGCGATGGTGGCCGCGGGCGCGGTGCGCAGCGTATGGCTGGTGCTGCTGTTCCTGACGCTCGCCGGGTGCTGCGACATGGTCAGCGGGATCTTCCGGGCGGCGATGTGGAACCAGACGATCCCGGACGAGCTGCGGGGGCGGCTGGCCGGGATCGAGCTGCTGTCGTACTCGGTGGGGCCGCAGCTGGGGCAGGTGCGGGCCGGCGGGATGGCCGCGTTCCTGTCCGTGCGGGCCTCGGTGTGGACCGGCGGGGTGATGTGCGTGGCCGCGGTGGGGGCGCTGGCGCTGTGCCTGCCGAAGCTGATGGCGTACGACGTGCGGACGAATCCGCACGCGGTGCGGATGAAGTCTTTGCGGGAAGGGGTGGCCGAGACCGGTTCGTAGGCGCGGGCCGTACGTGGCCGGTCGCGCAGTTCCCCGCGCCCCTGGGCACCCGGGGCTTTTCAGGGGCGCGGGGAACTGCGCGACCAGCCCCCACCGGGCCGCAGGTGTCATGTCGCCCGCGCCCAGCGCTTTTCAGGGGCGCGGGGAACTGCGCGATCGGCCCCCGCCGGGCCGCAGACGGCGAAGGTCTAGTTGTCGCCTGCACCCCGCGGAGCGGAGTCGTGCCACTTGGGGTCCGTCTCCCAGTCGACGTTGCGCTCGCGGGCCGTGTCCATCGCCCGCTGGGCCTCCTCGCGGGACGCGTACGGACCGAAGCGGTCCTTCGCGGGGCACTCGGGGCCCTCCTCGACCTTCTTGTGCTCCAGGCAGTAGAACCACTCGCCCGGTTTACCGACCGTCCGCTTCTTGAACAGCGCCATGACCAGCTCCTCTCGCCACCGACATGTTCCCCCATCCCCGCTGGTTAGACTCGCTGGCATGTCTGGCCAGTCGCTGCTCGTCCCAGGGGAGCTCTCCCCCACCCGTTCGGTGCCCGGAAACATCCGCCGCCCCGAGTACGTCGGCAAGCCCGCCCCGACCCCGTACACCGGGCCGGAGGTGCAGACGCCCGAGACGATCGAGGCGATGCGGGTCGCCGGCCGGATCGCCGCGCGGGCGATGGCCGAGGCCGCGAAGCTCATCGCGCCCGGCGTCACCACGGACGAACTGGACCGCGTCGCGCACGAGTACATGTGCGACCACGGCGCCTACCCGTCCACGCTCGGCTACCGCGGCTTCCCCAAGTCCCTGTGCACCTCGGTGAACGAGGTCATCTGCCACGGCATCCCGGACTCCACGGTCCTGCGCGACGGCGACATCATCAACCTCGACGTGACGGCGTACATCGGGGGCGTGCACGGCGACAACAACGCCACGTACCTCGTCGGCGACGTCGACGAGGAGTCGCGGCTCCTGGTCGAGCGGACCCGCGAGTCGCTGGAGCGGGCAATCAAGGCGGTCAAGCCCGGGCGCCAGATCAACATCATCGGCCGGGTCATCGAGTCGTACGCGAAGCGGTTCGGGTACGGCGTCGTACGGGACTTCACCGGGCACGGCATCAATTCGTCGTTCCACTCCGGGCTGATCGTCCCGCACTACGACAGCCCGCACGCCACGACGGTGATCCGGCCCGGGATGACGTTCACGATCGAGCCGATGCTGACGCTGGGCTCGCACGACTACGACATGTGGGACGACGGCTGGACGGTCGTCACGAAGGACCGGCTGCGGACCGCGCAGTTCGAGCACACGCTGGTCGTCACCGACAGCGGGGCCGAGATCCTCACGCTGCCGTAGTCCCGCCCCTTCACACATCTGCCGCCCGCTCGGTCCCGAGCGGGCGGCTTTTTCATGCCCATGCCCATGCCCATGTACATGCCCATGCACATGTTCATGTGGAAGCGGTGGACATCCGGGGTACGGTTTACCGACAGGGCGTCGGTAAACCATTGACTTAGGTAAGCCTAACCATAGAAGATGGGTCCGGCTCCCGTCTCTCCCCCTTCGCCCCCGGAGGTCCCATGAACCCGTCGAGCACCCCGTTCTCGGCGCTCATCCGCACCGCGTCCCACGAGCAGCACGTGGAGGCGGAGACCTCGACGTTCATGAGCGACCTGCTCGGCGGGCGGCTCGGCGTGGACGCGTACGCGCGCTACACCGAGCAGCTGTGGTTCGTGTACGAGGCACTGGAGTCGGGCGTGCGCGAGCTGTCCGGCGACCCGGTGGCCGGGCCCTTCGTGCAGCCCGAGCTGATGCGGCTCGCCTCGCTGGAGCGGGACCTCGCCCATCTGCGGGGGCCGGGGTGGCGTGACGGCCTCACCGCGCTGCCGGCGACGCGGGAGTACGCCGAGCGGGTGGCCGAGTGCGCGCGCACCTGGCCCGGCGGGTACGTCGCGCACCACTACACGCGCTATCTCGGCGACCTCTCCGGCGGGCAGATCATCCGGGGCAAGGCCGAGCAGACGTGGGGGTTCGCGCGCAAGGGCGACGGGGTGCGGTTCTATGTCTTCGAGGACATCGGGAACCCTGCCGCGTTCAAGCGGGGGTACCGCGAGCTGCTCGACGGGCTGCCCGTGGACGATCTGGAGAAGCAGCGGATCGTGGCCGAGTGCCGGCGGGCGTTCGCGTTGAACACCGGGGTGTTCGGGGCGTTGGGGGAAGAGTTCCGCATCAGTGCGTGAGCGTTCCACTGGGGTGCGCTGTGTTGGTTGCGCGGTGTTGGTCGGGTGCCGGCCGGTGGGGGCTTGTCGCGCAGTTCCCCGCGCCCCTTAAGGGCGAAAGACTGCGCCGTTCCCCGCGCCCCTGAAAGACAAAAGATTGCGCCGTTCCCCGCGCCCCCGATCAATGGGGCGCGGGGTTTTTTCTGTCAGTTTTCCAGGAGGACTCTGCCGCCCAGTTCTGTCCAGCCTTCCGGTTGGGGGGCCGTGAGGAGTTGGGAGCCCTGGCCCTGGACTATGTTCAGGGCCCTGCCCAGTTGGGCCGTCAGCTGCAGGGCCGCGGCGCCCGTCGCCTCGTCCTCCTCCACCCCGTCCCCCCGGCCGGGGAACCCGCGGGCCCGGACGCGGCCCGCCGCCTCGTCCTCCCAGGCCCAGGCGTACAGCCACTCCCCCGGCTCCGGTACGGGGAGCGCGTCGACCTCCGCCGCCGTGGCGTACCGGCGCAGGGTGCGCGGTCCGGCCCACTCCGCGCGGGCCTCTATCCAGGTGAACTCGCCGTCGAGGCGGGTGCCCACCACGCCCGCGGGCGTGACGAGTTCCGGTACGTCGAGCAGCCAGGCGACGCCCACGCAGGGGTAGCCCGCGAACGGCAGCCGCGCGCTCGGGGTGTAGATGTCGATGACCCCGCGCTCGGGGTCGTCCACGAACACCGTCTCGCTGAAGCCGAGTTTGGCCGCGAGCGCCTGCCGGTCGTCCCGCTCCGGCAGGACGGAACCGTCCCGCACGACCCCGAGTTCGTTGCCGTACTCGCCGCGGGGCCCGCAGAAGACCCGCAGCACGTCGTAATCAGTCACGCGGGCATCCAACACCATGGCACCGACAGTCGTGGACACGCGTCCGGCCGCCGGCCCCCGGGAAGGGGTCGGCGGCCGGGTGCGCGTCAGGTCCCGGCAGGTCCGGTCAGGCTTGGGCCGAGTCCGCCGTGCGGCGGCGGCGTACGGCGAAGACCACGCCCGCGCCCGCCGCAACGGTGGCCGCGGCGGCCGCCCCGAGCGCGCCGACGGGGACGTCGGAACCGGTGGCGGCGAGGCCGCCGGTCACCTCGCCCGTGGTCCCGCCGGTCGTGCCCGTGCCGCCGGTCGTGCCCGCGCCGCCGGTGGTCCCCCCGGTCGTGCCGCCCGCGGTGTCACCCGTACCGCCCGTGCCGCCGCCCGAGGTCGGGTCGGCGTCCGGGAGTTCGGCGTCCTCGGTCAGGGCCACCGCGAGGTCGACCGGGTCGAGCTCGGCGCCGGTCTGGTAGAAGCCGCCGAAGGCCTTCGCGCCCGCCGCGGTGAGGGTGGCGGCGACGCCGTCGACGGTGATGACGTCGTCCTTCGCGGTCAGGTCGGCCGACTCGGGCTTCAGCTCGGCGAGGGTCACGTCGTCGGACTTCTCGCCGAGGCTGTCGACGTCGGCGGTCAGCTTGCCGGAACCGCCGTCGAGCTCCGCCTTCAGGTCGCTGAGGGTGAGGTCGAGGCCGTAACTGCCGTTGTCCTCGTGGCCCTTGAAGGTGACCGAGCCCTTGAAGGAGGCCTTGAGGGTGTCGGCGTCCGTGTCGTAGGTGCCGGTGGCGTCGGGGAAGGTGAAGACGCCGTTGCCGGACGCCTGCTCCGCCCCGCCGGAGACGGTGATCTTCCCCTTGGCCACGCCGTCCACGACGTACGTGCGGAAGGACTGCTTCACGCCCCAGCCGAGCGTGCCGTAGCTGATGTCCCCCTTGCTGTCGGCCCCGGTGGACGAGGGCTTCGGGGTCGTGGAGCCGGTGGGGTCCGTGGAGGGCGTGGTGGACGGCGTGGCCAAGGGGAAGATCACCGTCTCCGGCGGGGCGGAGCAGGCGGGCCAAGCCGCAACCTGCTCCCGCTCTCCCCCCGCCCCCGCATACCGCGCACACTCATCCGTCAGCACCTCAAGCAGCGACAACGGATCCGGCAACGGATGCTCGGGCCCCCGCAGCCACTCCACCACCAGCTCCCCCGGCAACCGCGCGGGCGGCACCAGCACGTACGACCCGCGGCAGTGCCACCGCAGCCCCGGATGCTCGTCCATCGTCTCGGGATGGCAGTCGAGCTCGCACGGCCACCACTCGTCCTCGTCCTCGGGCGTACCCCGGGTGGCGGTGAAGAAGAGCATCCGGTCGTCCCCGGACAGCGCGACGGGCCCGACCTCGGTCCCCGAGGCGAGCAGCCGCTCCAGCGCCTCCCGGCCGGCCTCCACCGGCACGTCCAGCACGTCGTGCACCATGCCGGTCGCGGTGATGAAGTTGGCCTGCGGCTGGTGCCGCGCCCACCGTTCGATCTGCGAGCGGTCGGTCGTGGACTGCGTCTGCCAGGCGAAGGAGACGGGGTGGCGCGCGGGCGTCGGACAGCCGACGCGGTCGCAGGAGCACCGGTACGCGGAGGGGTGGGCGGCGGGCGCGAGCGGCAGCCCGGCTCCGGCGGCGGCGAGCAGCAGCTCCTCACGGTCCGCGGCGTCGTCCGCGGCGTCCGGTCGTGGGCGCCGGCCGCGCAGCCACTGGGAGATCCTGCCCTGCCCGCCGGAACGGCGGCCCGACTCTGCGCTCATCGATCCCCTTGCCTGACTGTCGTGCGGGACGGCTTGCTCCATGGTCCCACCATCCTGCGCCCCGGGTGGCCGGAGCCCGCATCCGGGGTGGGTGGGGCGATGCCCGTCCACGGCGCCCATCGAGCACCATCGCACGCTTTGATGCGATTTACCCCCCTCTCAGCGGGGCGCGATGCCGTACAGGGCGTACTCGACGAGCGTGTTCGCGTACACGTGGTCGAGCGGCCCGGTCCGCTGCAGCCAGCGCTGCGCGAGGGGGGCGACGAACAGGTCCCGCGCGATGTACGGGTCCACGCCGGCCCGTACCTGGCCGGCCTCCTGGGCCGAGCGCAGGCGCCGCGCGTACAGCTCCAGCGAGGGCATGAGCAGCGTGGCCACGAACTCCTGCGCGAAGGCCGGGTCGGCCACGCCCTCCGCGGCGAGCGCGCGGGCGGGGGCGTCGTAGCGCGGGTCGTTCAGCTCGTCCACGGTGGCGCGCAGGACCGCCTTGAGGTCGGCCTCCAGGTCGCCGGTGTCGGGGATGCCGTCCCCCTCGGCCCAGCCCTCGGCCCCGGCCGCCTCCGCCGCCTGGGTGCCGAGGTCGACGAAGGCCTCCATGAGCACCTCGGCCTTCGACGACCACCAGCGGTAGATGGTCTGCTTGCCCACGCCCGCGCGGGCGGCGATGCCTTCGATGGTGGTCCTGGGGTAGCCGACCTCGCCGACGAGGGCGAGGGCGGCATCGTAGATCGCGCGGCGGGACTTCTCGCTGCGGCGGGTGGAGTCGGGGGCCATGCGGTCGAACCTACCAGGACGGCAAGACGATACGTCTCGCCGAATGTGACGGGGATCACTCCGCAAGGAAAACCCGTGGCCCGGTCCCGGCGTCTAGCGGGTGTGAGATCAGCCAGGGCACCGCTGCACGAGGTGGACGAGGAACGTCTCGTACGCCTGGTGGTGAAGGGCGACCGTGCCGCATTCGAGGAGTTGTACCGGCGTACGTCGCCGTGGCTGGCGGTGCGGTTGCGCCGCCGGTGCGCGGACGAGCAGATCGTCGCGGAGGTCATGCAGGAGACCTACCTGGCGGTGTGGCGCGCGGCGGGCGCGTTCGCCGGGGCCGCGGTCGGCGGCACGGCCACCGGGTGGCTGTGGACGATCGCGGCGCGCCGTCTGGTCGACGCGTTCCGGCGCAGGGCCCACCACGCCCAGCCGCCGCCGGCCGCCGCCGCGCCGGCCGCGGCGCCCGCCGCAGAGGAGGAGGCGCTCGCGGCGGGCGTCGGCGGTGACGTCGGCGACGCGCTGCGCCACCTCGCGCCGGAGTTGAGACAGGTACTGCAGGCCATGGTGCTCGACGGGCTGTCCGTCCGGGAGACCGCGGTCCTGCTCGGACTGCCCGAGGGCACGGTCAAGACCCGTGCCCGGCGGGCCCGGACGGCGATGAGGAGGGCGCTGGCATGAGCGGGGAACACGCGTCGCAGCGGATCATCGAGGGGTACGCGCATGGTGGCACCGGCCTCGCCGCCGACGAGGTGTGGGCCGTGGAGGCCCACCTGGAGGCGTGCCGGGTGTGCCGGGACCGGCTGTCCGCCGTGGTCGCCGCCGGGGTGCCCGCCGTGGCGTCGCTGGTCGACACCGTGTGGTCGGGCCTCGAACCCCGGCTGACGGTGACCCCGGCCATGCGGCGCGGCCGGCTCCGGCGGGCGTGGCTGTCGCGGCTGCCGCGGTGGGCGACGCCCGCGATGGTGCCGTGGCTGGCCATGGCCGTGGCCGTGACGCTGCTGGCCCTGGTGCTCGACCTGGTCGGCACCGGCACGGGCCGGGTGTCGATGGTGCTGCTGTTCGCGCCGGTCCTGCCCGTGCTCGGCGTCGCCGCGTCCTGGTCCCGCGGTCTGGACCCGGCGTACGAACTGACGGCGTCGGCGCCCCGGGCCGGGCTCGACCTCGTGCTGCGGCGCACCGCGTCCGTGCTCGGCGTGGTCGTCCCCGTGCTGCTGGTCTGCGGGTGGGCGACCGGGGTGATGGTCGCCCAGTGGCTGCTGCCCTGCCTGGCCTTCACCGCGGCGACGCTGGCGCTCGGCGGGGTCGTCGGGGTGACCCGTGCCGCCGTCGCGCTGGCCGTCGTGTGGGCCGTGGTGGTCGTGGCGCCGACCGCGGCCGCCGGCCGCACCGCCGTCACCCTGCGGACGGACGGCCTGCCCGTCTGGGCCCTGCTGCTCGCGCTCGGCACCGGGGTCGTGATCGCCCGCAGGGGCGCGTACTCCGTACTGAGGACCCATCGATGACCACCGGAAGGGAACACCACATGACGTCCGCGGTCACAGCCGCCGACCTCGCGCCGACGGCCTACGCCTGGGAGATCGAGGCCACCGGGCTGAAGGTCAGGGTCGGCAGGAAACGGATGGCCGTCGACGGCCTCGACCTGCGGCTCGGCACCGGCGTGCACGGCCTGCTCGGGCCCAACGGGGCCGGCAAGACCACCCTCATCCGGACGCTGGCCACCGTGCTGCGCCCCACCGGGGGCACCCTGGAGATGCTCGGCGAGCCCGTGGGCGGCCCGGGCGAGCACCGTGCGCTGCGCCGCCGGATCGGCTACCTGCCCCAGGAGTTCGGCTACTACAAGCGCTTCACGGTGCGCGAGTTCGTCGAGTACATGGCGTGGCTCAAGGAGGTGCCGAAGGCGGACGTCCCCGCCGCGGTGCAGCGGGCGGTGGAACGGGTCGGTCTCGCCGACCGCGCCGACGAGCGGATGAAGGCCCTGTCGGGCGGCATGGTGCGGCGCGTCGGCATCGCCCAGGCCCTCGTCAACGACCCGGCGGTCCTGCTCCTCGACGAGCCGACGGTCGGCCTCGACCCGGCGCAGCGCCTGCGCTTTCGCGAACTGCTCCAGGAACTGGGCACGGACACCTGCGTACTCGTCTCGACGCACCTGGTGGAGGACGTCGCCGCCGCCTGCACCGACGTGGTGCTCTTCGCCGAGGGCCGGCTGGTCTTCCAGGGCACCCCCGATGAGCTGGCGGCGGCGGGCGGCCCCGAGCACGTGGGCGACAGCCCCCTGGAGCGCGGCTACTCGGCGCTGCTGCAGAACCCGGACCGGGAGAGGGGCAGCTGGTGAACCTCCGCGTCCTGCGCATCGAACTGCGGCGCTCCGTCGCCCCGTGGGCCGGCGTCGTGGTCCTGGTCCCGGCACTGGCGTTCCTGTACCTGCTGGACGCCGCGTGGTGGCGGGACACCACGGCGTGGACGGCCCAGTGGACCCCCATGGCCATGTGGACCCGCTCCCTGCTGTTCTACCTGTGGCCACTGGCCGTGGGGCTCGGGGCGCTGCAGGGCCTGCGCGACCACCGCTCGAACATGGGCGAGCTGCTGACGAGCACGCCGCGGCCCGCCCGGCAGCGGGCCGCCGCGCCGGCGGGCGCGACGGCGCTCACGCTGGCCACGGCCTTCGGGCTCCTGGTCCTGGTGGGCGGGGTCCAGGTGCTCGGCAACACCGCGTACACGCACCTCGGCTGGCTGCCGATCTCGCTGGTGGGGGCGTTCTTCCTGGTCGCGGGGGCGCTGCTGGGCATGGGAGCCGGGCGGGCCCTGCCGTCCGCGCTCACCCCGCCCGCGCTGGCCATGACCGCCTTCGTGTTCACGGCCCTCATGCACATGTCGCTGGGCCGCACGGAGACGGTCTCGGCGGACGGGTTCCCGGGCACGGAGCCGAACCGGCTCTCGCTGCTGTCGCCGACGGTGGAGGAGGTGCGCGACGCGCTCCTCACGCTCTCGCCCTCCGTGCACCTCGGGCAGACGGTCTGGCTGCTGGGCATGGCCGCGACCGGCTTCGCGCTGCTGGTCGCCGCGACCCCGCGCACCCGGCTGGCCGCCCTGGCACCCCTCCTGGCGGGCGCGGTGGCCGCCCTGCTCGTGCTGCCCTCCGACCCGCGCCGGATGTACGTCGTCGACGAGGCCGCCGCGCAGCCGGTGTGCGACGGGCCGGTGTGCGTGACGCGGACGCAGGAGGCACGGCTCGCGGACGTCGCGGGTCCCGGCAAGGAGGCGCTGCGCCTGCTGCGCGCCGCCCTGGGCGGACAGGCGCCGGTCTCCGTGCGGGAGGACGCCGCCGTGCTGCCGCAGGGCGCCACCCCGCGGTGGTCCCGCGAGACCGTCCTCTTCGACTTCGACGAGGACGTCGTGGCCGCCGCGGCCGCGCAGGGCGACGACGGGGAGCTGACCCGGGCCCTGGTCGCGCAGGCCCTGGCGCCGGCGTGCACCCCCGCCGGCTGGAGCGGCACCACCGACGCGCCCGCGCAGGTCGTCGCGGTGGCCTGGGTCACCGGCGTCCTCGCGCCGCTCGACGGCACCGGGTACTCCGCGGCCGAGCAGCTCGACGAGGCCCGCCCGGTGTGGAAGGAGTTCAAGGCCCTGCCACGGGACGAACAGCGCTCCCGGATCGACGCGATGCGCGGCGCCGCGCTGTCCTGCGAGGGCGAACCGTTCGCCGCGCTGAAGGGCGGCGGGTCCCGGTGAGGTGGCTGACGCTGTACGCCCGTTCGCGCCAGGTCCCCGCGTCGTTCGCCGCGCTGGTCGTCGGCGCGGTCGCGCTGGTGGTGCTCGCGCGGGACGGGAGCGGGGGCGGCGACGGGTCCGCGGATCCGCGGCTGCCCGTGCTGGTCCTCACCGCCGGGGCGATGGCGTTCTCGGTCGGGCTCGGCGGGCAGGACCTCGCGCTGGACCGGACGGCCGCGATCCGCTGGGMGCCCCGCAGGGCCGCGCACGTGCTGGTCGCGGGGGCGGTCGTCGCGGCGGTGCTGCTGGTGGCGCAGGTGGCGGTGCCGGGCGGGGCCGTGGCCACCGCCTCGTTCGTGGTGCGGGACAGTGCGGGGCTGCTGGGGCGCGCGGGAGCGCGCAGCGCGACAGGGGGTCTGGGGCGCAGCCCCAGGGACGGGAAGGGGCGGCGGGGGCGAAAAAACCCTAGGCCGGGGGCCAGGCGTCGCCCCAAGAAGCGCTTCGGGCCTCCTTGTAAAGGGCCCCCTGCCTCTTCGTCACTGTCGACCGAGCGATCCGCTCGTCCACCTCGCACAGGTCCAGCAACACCTGCCCCTTACGGATCTGCGGCCGCCGCACCACCCGGGAAGGAGCCGGCGAAGCCACAAGCCCCCGCACCGCCGCGACATAGCTGAACTTCTCGTCCTCGTACGCCAGCGATCCCCCCTTCACCTGCCGGTGCAGCGACGACCGGCTCACCCGTACCGAGAAGTGGCACCAGTCCTCCCCCGCCACGATCGGGCACGCAGCGCTGTGCGGACAGGGCGCCGCGACCTGGAACCCGGCCCCGACGAGCCGGTCGCGGGCCGCGATGACCCGGGCGTACCCGTCGGGCGTCCCGGGCTCGACGACCACGACGGCCTGCGCGGCGGCCGCGGCGGCGTCCACGACCTCGGCGCGCGCGGCCTCCGTCAGCTCCCCGAGCACGTACGACACCGTGACGAGGTCACTGTTCTCGATCGTGAGCGCCGCCCCGATCCGCGAGCGCCGCCACTGCGCGGACCGCAGCAGCGGATTGCTCGACGCCAGCTCGCGGCCCAGCGCGAGCGCCGGGTCGGCCCAGTCGAGCACGGTCACCGGCCGCTCCAGGGGCCAGGTGGCGTTCACCGCCCAGGTCGCCGCGCCCGTACCGCCGCCCACGTCGACGTGGCTGCCCGGCGTCCACCCGGGCACGGCGTCCGCGAAGGCTCCGAGCGCGGCCCGTACGGCCTCGAAGGTCGCGGGCATCCGGTACGCGGCGTACGCGGCGACGTCCGCGCGGTCGCGCAGGATGGGCGCGTCGGTCGGCGTGGTCCCCCGGTAGTTCGCGATCAGCCGGTCGACGGCCTGCGCGGCCGTCCTCGGAGGCAGTCCGTCGAGCAGTCCCGCGAGGGCGGCGCGCAGGATCTCGGCCGGGGAGCCGGAAGGGCCGGAGGGACCGGCGGAGGTGTGGGGGGCGGGGGCGTTCACGGAGGGAGTCTACGAGGCTCCCCGGACCGCCCTGGCCAGCCGCGTGGCCGCCGCCGCCCGGGGCCCGTGGTCGGCGGGCCGGCGGCGTGGGTGGACGGTGTTCGCGAGCAGCACCAGGAACGTGTCGGTCGACGGGTCCAGCACCAGCGACGTCCCCGTGAAGCCGGTGTGGCCCGCGGCCCCGCGCCCGGCGAGGGCGCCCATGAACGACGGCCGGTCCAGGACGAAGCCGAGGCCGGGCGGGGACAGGAGCAGTTCGACGTAGTCGGGGCCCAGGATGCGGGCGGTGCCGTAGGAGCCGCCCGCCAGCAGGGTGCGGCACAGGACCGCGAGGTCGCCCGCCGTGGAGAAGAGGCCCGCGTGGCCCGCGACCCCGCCGAGCGCCCACGCGTTCTCGTCGTGGACCACCCCGCGCAGCATCCCCCGGTCGGCCTTGGCCCAGGGCCGCCGCTGGTCCTCGGTGGCGGCCGCGCCCGGGCAGGGCCCGAAGGCGGTGGCGGTCATGCCGAGCGGGCGGGTGATGCCGTCCCGGACGAGGGCGTCCAGCGGGCGCCGGGTGATGCGTTCCAGGACCTGCTGGAGCAGGAGCATGTTGAGGTCGGAGTAGGCGTACGCGCCGCCCGGCGCCGTCACCGGCTTCTCGGCCCGCAGCAGGGCGAGCCGCGCCCTGTCGTCCGGGCAGTCGTACAGCGGCAGTTCGGGGCGCAGCCCGGAGGTGTGGGTGAGCAGGTGCCGCACGGTGATGCCGTACTCGGCCGCGGCGGTGAAGCCCGGCAGGTACGCGCCCACGCGTGCGTCGATGCCCAGCGTGCCGCGCTCCAGCTGCTGCACGGCCGCGACGCTCGTGAAGAGCTTGGTGAGGGATGCCAGGTCGAAGGGGGTGCGCACGGTGGCGGGCACCCGCTGCCGGAGCGGCAGTTCCACCCCCGCGTCCGTCTCCTCGTCGTAGGCGCGGTGGCGTACCGCCCAGCCCGCCGCCTCCTCGACGGCGACCACGGGCCCGCGTCCGGCGACCAGCACGGCGCCCGCGGCCCAGGGCCGCTCCCCCTCGGTGAGCCCGCGGAACTCCCGTACCAGAAGGTCGAGTTCCCCGGGGTCGAGCCCGGCACGTTCCGCCGTGCCGGGGCRCAGTCTCGGTGCGCTCAGCTCCCCGCTCCCTTCACTCGCGGCTGCCCGTCCGCCTGTTTCCGCCAGGGACGGCACAGTGCCACGAAGCAGCCGGCGGCCACCAGTGAACACACCAGCTGGACGACGGCCATCGGGACGGCCGTGTGTTCCCCGGCGATGCCCACGAGCGGCGTCGCGACCGCGCCGACCAGGAAGGAGGACGTGCCGAGCAGCGCGGACGCGGAACCCGCGGAGTGCTTGGTGCGCATGAGGGCGAGGGCGTTGGTGTTGGGCAGGCACAGGCTCATCGCCGACATGAGGACGAAGAGTCCGGTGGCGATCGGGACCAGTCCCACCTCGCCGAACGCCCCGGCGGACATCAGCAGCAGCGCCGCCGACGCGACGGTGATGACGGCGAGGCCGATCGCGAGGACCTTGTCGAGGCTGACCCGGCCGACCAGGACCTTGCCGTTGACCTGGCCGACGATCACCAGACCGACGGAGTTGACGCCGAAGAGGATGCTGTACGTCTGCGGGGAGGCGCCGTAGATCTCCTGGATCACGAACGGCGACGCGGAGATGTACGCGAAGAGCGCCGCGAAGGCGAAGCCGCCGGTGAGCATGTAGCCGGTGAAGACGCGGTCGGCGAGCAGCGCGCGCATGGTGCGCAGGGCCTCGAAGGTGCCGCCGTCGTGGCGCTGCTCCGGTGCGAGCGTCTCGGGCAGCAGCCGCCACACGACGACGGTGAGCACGATGCCGATGACGGTCAGGACGTGGAAGACGCCCCGCCAGTCGGTGATCCGCAGCACCTGCCCGCCGATGAGCGGCGCGACGATCGGCGCGACCCCGGAGATCAGCATGAGGGTGGAGAAGAACCGCGCCATGTCCACGCCGTCGTACAGGTCGCGCACGACGGCCCGCGCGATCACGATGCCCGCGGCGCCCGCGAGGCCCTGCAGCAGCCGGAAGGCGATGAGGAGTTCGACGGTGGGGGCGAGGGCGCAGACGGCGGTGGCGACGATGTAGACGAGCAGCCCGGCGATCAGCGGGCGCCGGCGGCCCCACCTGTCGCTCATAGGGCCGACGACCAGCTGCCCGAGCGCCATGCCGGCGAGGCACGCGGTGAGCGTCAGCTGCACGGTGGCCGCGGGCGCGTGCAGCGCGTCGGTGACCTCCGGGAGCGCCGGGAGGTACATGTCCATGGACAGCGGCGGCACGGCGGTGAGGCCGCCGAGGATGAGGGTGACGAGGAGCCCGACGGAGCGGCGGGCGGCCGGCGGCGGCACCGGCACCGCCGCGGCGGCGGTCGCGCTCTCCTCGGTCACCGCCGCGCCCGGTATGAGCGCCCTCGTGCCGTCCTGGTCCCGCTCGGGCATGTGCCCCTCCCTGTCCGTGTGATCCGCCACCTATGCTCTCAGCTCGTACGGGTCCTCTCGTACAGGTGGTCGAAGCGGTGGCGGCCGTCGGGGTCGCCGGCGGCACGGAGCGAGGGATCGGGCATGGCTGAGGAACGCGTGCGGTGGGGTGTGCTGGCGACCGGGGGGATCGCGGCGGCGTTCACCGCGGACCTGATCGACCTGCCGGACGCCGAGGTGGTGGCGGTGGCGTCGCGCACCGAGGAGTCGGCGAAGGGGTTCGCGGAGCGGTTCGGCATCCCGCGGGCGTACGGCGACTGGGAGTCCCTGGCGGCGGACGAGGACGTCGACGTCGTGTACGTGGCGACGCCGCACTCGGCGCACCGGGCGGCGGCCGGGCTGTGCCTGGAGGCGGGGCGCAACGTGCTGTGCGAGAAGGCGTTCACGCTGAACGCGCGCGAGGCCCAGGAGCTGGTGGACCTCGCGAAGGAGCGCGGGAGCTTCCTGATGGAGGCCATGTGGATGTACTGCAACCCGCTGGTCCGGCAGCTCAAGGCGCTGGTCGAGGACGGGGCGATCGGCGAGGTCCGCACGGTGCAGGCCGACTTCGGCCTCTCGGGTCCTTTCCCTCCCACCCACCGGCTGCGCGACCCGGCGCAGGGCGGGGGCGCGCTCCTCGACCTGGGCGTGTACCCGGTGTCGTTCGCGCACCTGCTGCTCGGTGAGCCCGCCGACGTGACGGCGAAGGCGGTGCTCTCCGAGGAGGGCGTCGACCTCCAGACCGGCATGCTGCTCTCGTACGGGAGCGGCGCGCTCGCCTCGCTGCACTGCTCGCTGGTGGGCGGCACGCCGACCTACGCGTCGGTCACCGGCTCCGAGGGCCGCATCGACATCCCGTACGGCTTCTTCCACGCGGACCGCTTCGTCCTGCACCGCGACGGCCGCGACCCCGAGGAGTACACGGCCGACGCGTCCGAAGGCACCCGAGCAAGCCTCAAGCACGAGGCCCTGGAAGTAATGCGCTGCCTCCGAGCCGGCGAAACGGAGTCCCCCCTGGTCCCCCTGGAGGGAACCTTGTCGGTAATGCGCACCCTGGACAAGGTGAGATCAGAGGTGGGAGTGACTTACCCAGGGGAAATCTAGGGGCGCGGGGAACGGCGCAATCTTTTGCTTTTAGGGGCGCGGGGAACTGCGCGACCAGCCCCCACGCACCCGCACCCGACAACGCCCCCGGGCGGAGCCCTACGCCGGCTTCAACCCCTGATCCCCCACCTCGGTCACGAACGACGCGGCGACAGAGATCGCCGCCCCCGGCACGGTCACCGCCGGCACCGTCTTGAAGTCAGCCCGAGCCACCTCCCGCCCGAACGACACGGTCGTGTACCCCCGCCGCCCGTTGTAGAACTTCAGATGCGGATTGGCCGTCATGTACGTCTCCCAGTTCGCCGGCCGCTCCGCCCCGTCCCGCCCGCTGGTGATCGAGGTCGTCACGATCTCGGTCCCCAGCGTCCGGGACCCGGGGTCGTCGAAGTCGTCCTTGATGTCGAAGGCGTACGCGACGTGGACGTCCCCGGTGAACACCATCAGGTTCTCCACCCCGGCCGACTTCGCCCCCGCCAGCAC
>NZ_VDFC01000046.1:912228-923133 GCF_008369065.1 Streptomyces apricus
ACCGTGCGCTGCGGCGGCACCGGTCCGCCCCCGCCCGTCCCCCGCGACCGGCTGCGCTACGAGATCGGTTCCGCCTCCAAGACGTTCACCGGACTGCTGCTGGCCCACCTGACCCAGTCGGGCCTCCTGTCCGCGGGCGCGCCGGCCGCGGTCTGCCTGGACCCGGCCCGCCCGGCCGGCCGGGACCCCGTCATCCTCGCGCACCTGATCACCCACACGTCCGGGCTGCCGTCCCTGCCCGCCGACTTCTACCCGCGGGCCCTGCCCACGTGGCACAGCAACCCCTACGCCGGCTATCCGGACCGGCTGGTGATCGACGCCTTCCTGCGCCGCCGGCCGCCCCGGCGCCCCGGCACCCGCTGGCGCTACTCCAACTTCGGTGTCGCCGTGCTCGGCCACGCCCTGGCCGCCGCCACCGCGACGCCCTGGGACGACCTGCTCACCACCCAGGTGCTGCTGCCCCTGGGACTGCGCGGCACCGCCCTCGGGCCCGCCGGGCCGGACACCGACGCCACCGGTCACCGCAGGGACGGCTCTACGCCCACCCCGCCGTTGACCGTCGGCGGCTTCCGGTCGGCCGGCGCCGTCAGGTCCACCCCGTACGACCTGCTGACGTTCCTCGAAGCCCATCTGGAACCGGCGGGCCGGCCGCTGGCCGGTGCGCTGCGGGCGGTGCGCCGTCCGGTCCTGCGGCGTGGCCACAGGCGCCGGCACGTGCACACGGTGGGCTGGTTCCAGCACGCCACCGGGCACGGTCCGCTGTACTTCCACTGCGGCGCCACCCTCGGCCAGCAGGCCTTCCTGGGCTTCCGGCCCGACACCGGCACGGCGCTGGCCGCCGTGTGCACCCGCCGCTTCCGGGTCCGTGACGCCTTCGTGGCGACGGCGTACGCGCTCCTCGCCGAGGAGTGAGGCGCCGCCGTCACCGCGCGGGCGTCGGACCCTCCGTCAGACGCGCTGCCACAGGGCCGGGGTGAGGGCGGGCTGCCACGCGCCCTGCGCCTGGTGCGTCTGCAGGCACGCGTAGGTGGCGCCGTCGTAGGTCACCCGCATGCCGGTCCCGTAGACGCTGCCGGCGCGCCAGCTGCCCGAGGGGCCGTCCTGCGGACCGTCCTGCGGGCCGGGCGTGCCGCCGCCCGTCGCGGTCTTCAGCGTCAGCCCGTACTCCGTGAGCAGCGGGTTGATCGGCTGGTGGAAGGTGGTGCCGCCGCTGGTGCAGTCGCCGCTGCCGCCGGAGGTGACGCCCTGGGCCTGCGTGCCGGAGACGTAGGAGCCGCCGGAGTCGCCGGGCTCCGCGCACACCGTCGTACGCGTCACCCCCTCGATGGTGCCCTCGGCGTACTGGACGCTGGTGCCGTGCTGCTCGATCGTGCCGCAGTGCCAGCCGGTGGTGGAGCCCGACCGGCAGATCGCCGCGCCCACCAGCGCCTCCACCGAACCGGTGACCTGCACGTTCGTCTCGCCCTCGCCCTTGACGGCCGGGGTGGCGGTCCACTCGCTGTTGACGCTCACCCAGGACATGTCCTTGCCCGGGAAGACCGACGCCTCGAACGTGCCCTGGGCGACCTTGTTGAAGCCGGTCGTCTTCGCCCCGGCCTTGCCGCAGTGCCCGGCGCTGGCGAAGCCCTGCTTGGCGTCCTTGGTCACGGAGAAGCCCACCGAGCAGCGGGCCTTGTCGTCGATGTAGTACGCGTCGCCGCCGCGGACGTCGTGCAGGGCGCGGGGCCGGTCCGCCGACACCTTGACCTCCACGAGCCCGCGGTCGACCCCGGCCGCGGTGATCAGCCGGTCGGCCGCCGCGCCGCTCGTCGCCTGCACCGTGACCCGGTTGGTCCGTACGTCGACGTACCGGACCGGGGTGTCGAGGGAGCCGCCCGCCGCCGCGGCGTCCAGCTTCGCCTTGACGGCCGCCAGGTCCCGCAGCGCGTTGCGGACGACCTTCGCCCGCGCCCCGTCGGCCTCGATGGCGGCGACCCCGGCGGCGTCCGTGGTGGCGATGGTCAGGTCGGTGGAGGTGGTGCCGCCGACCCAGGCGCCCGCGAAGTGCTTGCCCAGCGCGTTCTGGATGCGGCCGGCGCGGGTGCCCGCCTCCGCCTCGTTCACCAGCCGCGCCCTGGCCTGCGCTCCGGTCAGCCGCAGGTCGCGCTGGAGCGCGCGCAGCAGGCCCGCCGAGGGCCGGTCGGCGCCGAGCGTCTGGGCGGCCGAGGCGGGCGCCGGCGCGGGGGGTTCGGCGGCCGCGGCCGCGGGCAGCCCGGTGAGGACGAGTGCGCCGAGCGCGGTCAGGGCGGTCCGGTTGGTTCTGCCGGTGTTTCTGTGGACCATCGGGTGGGCTCCTCGTTCTCGGGGGTCCGGTGGCGACCGGGGGTGGAGAACACAGTCCTTGCCGACATGGACTCAGAAAATGTCCGGCGGCGCGCAGTTCGGCCGCTTCGGGCGACACGAGGGGTCCGCCCGGCGGAGTACCGGGTGCCGACGGAGCGTCGCACCGGGTACGGGCACCGGGCGTGGACGCGGGGCACGGATCCGGGGCGCGGAGGCCGTGCGTCCGTACCGGACAGGGCGCCCGTAGCGGACCGGCCGTCGTCAGACCGGTTCCAGGCCCGGGTTGCCCGCCTCGGTGACGAAGGACGCGGCGGTGCTGACCGGTGCGCCCGGCGTCGTCACGGCGGTGACCGTGCGGAAGTCGGCCCGCGCCTTCTCCCGGTCCAGGGAGACTCGCACGTAACCGCGCCGCCCGTTGTAGAACTTCAGGTGCGGGTTGGCCTTCATGTACGTGTCCCAGTTGCCGGGCCGGTCCGCGCCGTCCTTGCCGCTCGCCACCGAGGTGGCGACGATCTCCGTGCCCAGCGTCTTCGAGGCCGGGTCGTCGAAGTCCTCCTTGATGTCGAAGGCGTACCCGACGTGCACGTCCCCCGTCATGACCAGCAGGTTGTCGATCCCGGCCGACTTCATGCCGTCGAGGACGCGCCGGCGCGAGGCCCGGTAGCCGTCCCAGGCGTCCATGGACGTCCTGGCGTCGGGGCCGACGTCGAACCGGCGCTGGGAGAAGCACACCTGCTGCGGCAGCACGTTCCACAGCGCCTGCGAGGCGCGCCAGCCGTCGATCAGCCAGTTCTCCTGCGTCGTGCCGGTGAGCGTGCGCGCCGGGTCGTCCGTCTCGGGCCCGGGCGCGTGCAGGGTGTCGCCGTACGCCTGGTCGGAGCGGTACTGGCGGGTGTCGAGGACGTCGAACTGCGCGAGCGTGCCCCACTGGAGGCGGCGGTAGAGCTGCATGTCCGGGCCGCTGGGCTGCTGCGCGCCGCGCAGCGGCTGGTTCTCCCAGTGCGCCCGGTAGGCGGCGGCGCGCCGCAGCAGGAACTCCTGCGGCGGGTCGTTGTTCTCGCTGATGGCGCCCGCGTAGTTGTTCTCGGTCTCGTGGTCGTCCCAGGTGACCACGAAGGGGTGTCTCGCGTGGGCGGCCTGCAGGTCCGGGTCGCTCTTGTAGAGGGCGTACCGCAGGCGGTAGTCCTCCAGGGTCTTGGCCTCGCGGTTGTAGAGGGCGGGCAGTTTGCGGTCGGTGTAGTCGCGGGCGCCGCCGGCCGAGTTCACGGCGTACTCGTACAGGTAGTCGCCGAGGTGGAAGACCACGTCGACGTCGTCCTGCGCCAGGTGGCGGTGCACGGTGAAGTAGCCGTCGTGGTAGGCCTGGCAGGCCACGGCCGCGTAGGTGAGCTTCGCGGCGGCGGCCGTGGTGGCCGGGGCCGTGCGGGTGCGCCCGGTCTCGCTGATCCAGCTGCCGGTCTTGAACCGGTAGTAGTAGACCCGGCCGGGGTCCAGGCCCTCGATCTCGATGTGCAGGCTGTGGTTGTACTCCGGGTAGGCGATGGCCAGGCCCCAGCGGACGACCGTGGCGAAGCGCTCGTCGCTCGCGAGCTCCCACTGGACGCCCACGTACTGCGAGGGCAGGCCCCCGCCCGGTTCGTACGGGGACGGGGCGAGCCGGGTCCACAGCACCACGGAGTCGGGCAGCGGGTCTCCGGACGCGACGCCGAGCGTGAACGGGTCGCTGGGGATCCTCGCCCCGTCGAGCTCCTTGCCGACCGCGACGCCCCGGGCGGGCAGATTGGCGGAGAAGGCCAGGGCGGCGGCCGCGGCGGTGACCGTGAAGAAGCGGCGGCGCCCGAAGTGCCGTGCGGCGGTGCGCAGTTCGGGGTCGTGACGTGACGAGGTGTCCTGCGTCAGCGGTCTGCGGCGGCCTGCCAGGGCCATAGGACGGCTCCTCTTGCGGTTGACGGCACAACGGACCCACGGGCTGTGTGCGGCGGGGCCACAGGACGCGGATCACCGCATGCTAAACGGATAAAGCTCACAAATACGGCAAGCTTCGTTGACGGCAGCGCCGCGCCGCGGTCCGCGGAAGCCGGTCCTACGCGCCCGGCGGCGCACCACCCGGACTACGAAACTCCGCTTGTCGTCGGCGCCTTGGCCGGTTGCGGGGCAGGTCACGGGGTATCCGGAAGCCCCGTACGAGGACCGGCACGCGTACGGGTACACGCACGAGCAGCGAAGGAGAACCACCATGGCGACGCAGAGGACGACCGAGGTGTCCGAGCTGGGCCCGCTGGAGCGCGGCACCAGGCAGCGCGGGCAGTTGCGGGTCCGCGTCATGGACATCGCCTGGACGGCGCTGTGCACCGTCCTGGCCCTGTGGGCCGTATGGAGCATCTTCGACGTGGTGGACGGAGCGGCCCACTGGGCCTACAGCGCGGTGGCCTGGGTCCTCCTCGCCATCACCCTCACCCTGCGCATCACCACGATCCGCCGCCGCGCACGGGTCTGACGGCCGTCCGCCCCGGCCGTGCAGCACCGGTGACGGAGCGGGCCGCCCCGCCGTCAGCCGAGCGGGGGCGGGGTTTCGACCACCGCCGCGATCAGGTCGTGGATCAGGGCCTCGTGCGGTGCGCGGCCCTCCTTGAGGCGGTGCAGGTCCGCGGGGCCGAACCAGGCGTACGCGGAGTTCTTCGTCCGCTCCAGGGCCGGGCGGTCCAGGTCGCCGTCGACCTCCACCAGGAAGTCCGCCTCGTGGCGCAGGCCGTTCCCGTCGTCGCCCGTCCAGGTGCTGACCCGGAGCAGGCGGCGTACGCGGCGCAGGTGCCACCCTGACTCCTCGTGGATCTCGCGGGCCAGCGCCTCCAGCAGGGTCTCGCCCGGCTCCACGTGGCCGCCCAGGACGTCCCAGGCGCCGGGGTACAGGCGCCGGTGCGGGCCGCGCTTCTGGGCGAAGGCCTCGCCCCGGCCGTTCAGGACCACCGCGCCCACGGTCCACACCTCCCCCGCCGCCGGCACGGGCACCTCCACACCGAGGGACAGCACGGGCGCCGCGTCCGTCCCTCGGGAGCCTTCCGGGTCCAATGGGTTCAAGGGGTTCAAGGGGTTCACTGCCCGCGGAACGCCTCCTCCAGCGTGAACACGACCGTCTGGCCGAATCCGGGCGGCAGACGCAGGACCGTCGTCGACGACGGACGGCTCGGACATGGCACCTCCACGGACGACGGAAGAACCCACAGGATGGCATCGGGTCGGCGGGCGGACACAGAGCGTTGCGCTATTCCCGTACACGCGTACGAGAACACCCCCCGTGAGGAGACACACACCAAGTGAGGTCGAGGAAAGACGGGGAAGGAGATTTGGAACCCGATGGGAGGTTGTCGTGGACGGTGGAGATCTGGAACTGGGTGAGCTGCTGGCCGCTGCCGAGGCCGCCCCACCCGGCGAATCCGTCGATGTGGTCGCACGCAACCTGCAGAAGAGGTTCGGCGCGGAGCGCGTGTCCTTCCTGTTCGTCGACCTGATCGGTCAGCGGCTGGTGCGGCTCAACGCGTCGGGCGCCGACGAGGGCGTCGAGCCGACCGGACCGATCGAGCTGCGCGGCAGCGTCTACGACGCCGTGCTGCAGAGCCAGCGTCAGCACATGGAGGCGGACGGCCGGGGCGGGCAGCGCGTCATCACGCCCGTCAGCAACCGCGGCGACTGCATCGGTGTCCTGGAGATCACCCTGCAGCACGCCGACGACACCGTGCTCAGGCAGGTGCGGGAGGCCGCGCACGCACTGGCGTACATCATCGTCACGGACCGTCGTTTCACCGACCTGTACCACCTGTCCCGGCGCACCACCCGGGCCAGCCTGGCCGCGGAGATCCAGCACCAGCTGCTCCCCACGGCGTCCAGCTGCGAGTCGTCGCAGTTCGCGCTCGCGGCGGGGCTGATCCCGGCCGACGACATCGGCGGGGACACCTACGACTACACGCTGGACCGCGACACCCTGCACCTGTCGATCACCGACGCCATGGGGCACGACACCGACTCCGCCCTGCTGGCGACCCTGCTGCTCGGCGCGCTGCGCGGGGCCCGCCGCGGCGGCTGCGAGCCGGTCGCCCAGGCCGAGCAGGCCCATCGGGCCCTGATGAAGCACAACCGCGGTCTGGCCACCGGGCAACTGCTGTGCATCGAGCTCGGCTCGGGCCTGTGCCGGCTGGTCAACGCGGGGCATCCGTGGCCGCTGCGGCTGCGCGACGGCGCCGTCGAGGAGGTCAGGCTCTCCGTCAACCTGCCGTTCGGCGTGCCGGCGCCGTTCCCGTACCGGGAACAGGAACTGCCCCTGCGGGCCGGTGACCGGCTGGTCCTGCTCACCGACGGCATGCAGGACCGCGGCGCCGCGGCCGTCGACCTCGCCGCGCTCGTGCACGAGACGCGCGACCTGCACCCCAGGGAGGCGGTCCGGGTCCTGACGGCCGCCGTATGGGAGACCTGCCGGGGGAACCTGGCCGACGACGCCACCGTCATGGTCCTGGACTGGTACGGCACCCCGGACGCCCCGGCGGCAGCGGTCACCTGAGTCCGCGGTGATTGTTCGCGGCATCCGGGTACTTGGCAGCCGAACATCCGGTACGGGCGGCCACGACCGCTCCGGCACGCTCCGGCCGCCCGGGCTACGAAGGGACCGCTTGTGGTTGAACCTCGGAAGGCGTCGGCCTCCAACAGCGACGAGGACCCCTCCGTCGAGACGGAACTGCTCGCCGGACTGCTGGTGGACGAGGAACGCCCCGAGCAGCCCGTCCTGCTGGACGGCGACGGCAAGCCCCTGGACACCTGGCGCGAGAACTACCCGTACGACAGCAAGCTGCGCCGCGGGCCCTACGAGCGGCAGAAGCGCATCCTGCAGATAGAGCTCCTCAAGCTGCAGAAGTGGGTGCGGGACACCGGGCAGCGGATCGTCGTGGTGTGCGAGGGGCGCGACGCGGCCGGCAAGGGCGGCACCATCAAGCGGTTCACCGAGCGGCTGAACCCGCGCGGTGCCCATGTGGTGGCGCTGGACAAGCCCACCGAGAAGGAAGCCGGGCAGTGGTACTTCCAGCGTTACGTGCCGCACCTGCCGAGCGCCGGCGAGATCGTGTTCTTCGACCGGTCCTGGTACAACCGGGCCGGCGTCGAACGCGTCATGGGTTTCTGCACTCCGGCCGAGTACAAGCTCTTCTACGAGCAGGCGCCCGTCTTCGAGAAGATGCTGACCGACGCCGGGATCGTGCTGGTCAAGTTCTGGTTCTCGGTGTCGCGCGCCGAGCAGCGCACCCGGTTCGCCATCCGGCAGGTCGACCCCGTGCGGCAGTGGAAGCTGTCCCCCACCGACCTGGCCTCGCTCGATCTGTGGGACGCCTACACGGAGGCGAAGGTCGACATGTTCCGCGCGACGGACACGCCGTACGCCCCGTGGACCGTGGTGAAGAGCAACGACAAGCGCCGGGGCCGTCTGGAGGCCATGCGCCACCTGCTGCTGCGCTGCGACTACGCCGCGAAGGACGAGGAGGCGGTGGGGGCGGCCGACCCGCGGATCATCGGCGCAGCCAACACCCTGCTGGAGGCGGGCGAGGAGCCCACGGACCTCTCCCCCACCCCGCTGTCGCCGCACGTCGACGGACCGGGCCGGCACCCCGAGGACCCGCCGGCACAGGACTGACGGACGGCCGCGCTACCCCTTCGGCTGGGTGAAGCGGATGCTGTTGCCGAAGGGGTCGCGCAGACCGCAGTCGATGCCGTACGGGCGCTCGGTCGGTTCCTCGGTGAACTCGACCCCCAGGGCCAGCAGTGCCTCGTACGTCTTGCGGCAGTCCTCCGTGCTGAAGATGAGGTGGCCGCCCGTGGCGCCCTTGGTGAGCAGTTCGCGGACCTGGCCCGCCGTCTCCTCGGACAGGGCCGGCGGGCCCGGCTTCTCCAGCAGGATCTGGCGCTCCGGGTGGCCGGGGACATTGACGGTCAGCCAGCGCATGAAGCCGAGGTCGACGTCGGCGTTGACCTCCAGACCGAGTTTGCCGACGTAGAAGTCGAGGGCCTCGTCCTGGTCGAGTACGTAGATCTGCGAGTGCGTGATGGCGGTGAACATGCGCACCACGCTAGTGGCGGGACCGGGCGGAAACTTATCCGGAACTGCTCTTCACAGGTGCGGCCGCAGCCACGCCATGGTGAAGCAGGTCGGTACGCCGGCGGCCGTCGCCGCTCCCGTGTCCGCCGCCCGCCCGGCCTCCTTGCGGTAGGCACGCGGGGAGCGGCCCACGATGTCGCGGAACGTCCGGCTGAAGGTTCCGGGGCTGCCGAAGCCGACCTCGAAGCAGATGTCCGTCACGCTGCGGTCGGTCTCCCGCAGCAGGGACATCGCGCGCTCGACGCGGCGGCGCTGCAGGTAGCGGTGGGGCGTCTCGCCGAACGTGGCGCGGAAGGTGCGCGCGAAGTGCGCCGGGGACAGGTGGGCGACGCGCGCCAGGGCCGGGACGTCCAGCGGCTGCGCGTACGCACGGTCCATCGCGTCCCGCGCCCGGAGCATACGGCGGTTGGTCTCCTCTGCGGCACGGCTCACGGCGCCATCACACCACGCCCGCCCGCCGGCCCGCTCTCTCGCTCGCCAGCCCGCCCGTCAGTCCGTCCGTCCGTCAGGAGGACTCCGGCCGCTGGAGGCCCCGCAGGAGCAGGGCGACCAGCCGCCGGGGGTCGTAACGGGGGTCGTCGTCCCGTCCGATGCAGAGGTTGCCGATGCCGCGCATCAGCTCGTAGGCCTGCGTACCGGGTGCGATCTCGTCGGCTTCGGCCGCCGCGTCGAGCAGCTGTGCGCAGACGGGCACCAGCCGGTCGAGGAAGTAGGCGTGCAGCGCGTCGAAACCGCTGCTGTCCGACTGCATCGCGTTGGCGAGCCCGTGCTTGGTGACCAGGAAGTCGACGAAGAGGTCGACCCACCGGCGCAGGGCGGTGAACGGGGAGCCGGCCTCGGCCAGCAGGACCGGGCCGGCCTCGGCGCAGGCTTCGACCTGATGGCGGTAGACGGCGACGACGAGGTCCGCGCGCGTCGGGAAGTGGCGGTAGATCGTCCCCATCCCGACGCCCGCCCTGGCCGCGATCTCGCGGATCGGCGCATCGACCCCCGAGTCGACGAAGACCGCCGCGGCGGCGGTGAGCAGCGTCTGCTGGTTGCGCTGCGCGTCGACCCGCTTGCCGCGGACCGGCGCCTTCCCGGACACGCCCGGCGCAGCCTTGCCCGACCCGTCCGTACCCGGCTTACCCGACTCATCCGTACTGGGCACCGCACTCTCCTTCCGAGGGCCACCAGGGCCGTGACCACGAGGGCCGTTGACAAAGCGGAACAGCGCTCCGTATATTAAATGGAACAACGCTCCGCTTCAGCGTATCCGAAGCGCCGCCCGGCATGTGCTCCTGCGCTCCGTGGCGGCCGAGCCCTCTTCCGTGAACGGACCACACATCATGAGCGAGACCACCCGGACGGCGAACGCCTCCGACCTCCCCGTCCCCGTCCTGTCGGTCGCTCCGGTGGTGCTGCCGGCCCCCGACCGGGCCGTCGACCTCCGGCTGCGCGTCTCCGCGCCGGTGACCGGGGACAACCTGCCGGTCGTCCTGCTCTCGCACGGCCAGGGCCACTCGAACCACCTCTCCTCCCTCAACGGCTACGCACCGCTCGTCAACCACTGGGCGGCGCAGGGGTTCGTGGTCATCCAGCCCACCCACCTGAGCTCCCGCACCCTGTCCCTGCCCGCCGACACCCCCGGGGCGCCGATGTACTGGCGATCGCGGGCGCAGGACATGCGGTTCGTCCTCGACCGGCTCGACGCGGTCGAGGCCGCCGTCCCGCAGCTGCGCGGACGCCTGGACCGGGACAAGGTCGCCGTCGCGGGGCACTCGATGGGCGGGCACACCGCGAGCCTGCTGCTGGGGGCGCGGCTGACCGACCCGGACGACGGGACGGTGGTGGACCTGGCCGATCCGCGGATCAAGGCGGGCGTGCTGCTCGCCGCCCCCGGCCGAGGGGGCGACGCGCTCGCCCCGGGCATCGCCGAGCAGTGGCCCTTCTTCGCCACCCCTGACTTCTCCCGGATGACGACACCGGCGCTGGTGGTCGCGGGCGACAAGGACTCCTCCGCCCACCTGACGGTCATGGGCCCGGACTGGCACGCCGATCCGTACACCCTCTCCCCCGGCCCCAAGCACCTGCTCACCCTGTTCGGCGCGGAGCACGGCCTCGGCGGCATCTCCGGCTACGACGTCGCCGAGACGACGGACGAGGACCCCGGGCGGGTGGCGGCCGTCCAGCGGCTGACGACGGCCTACCTCCGCAGCGAGTTCCACCCCGGCGACCCCGCCTGGCGCACGGCGTGCGAGGACCTGACGACGGGCCCCGGCGCGGTGGGACGGGTCGACAGCAAGTAGCGCGAAGCCGAACGGCCGGCCACCCGTTCGGCTCAGTGCGTCGCGCGCCCGGGCCGAAGGCTTCCTAGCGTCGAGGCGTCACCCGCAACCGTCGCGAAGAGGCCCGCATGGCACGTCGCACCCACCCCCGCACCCACACCCGCACCCGGAGCGCCGCAGGCA
>NZ_VDFC01000046.1:923233-946713 GCF_008369065.1 Streptomyces apricus
GACTTCGCCCCCGCCAGCACCCGCCCCCGCGAGGCCCGGTACCCGTCCCACGCGTCCATCGACATCCGGGAGGGCGAGGTCAGGTCGAACTTGCGCTGGGAGAAGATGACCTGCTGCGGGACGACGTTCCACAGCGCCTGCGAGTCCCGCCACCCGTCGATCAGCCACCGCTCCTGCGTCGCACCGGTGATGGTGCGCGCCGGGTCGTCCGACTCGGGCCCGGGCACGTCCGCCCCGTCCCCGTACGCCTGGTCCGAGCGGTACTGCCGGGTGTCGAGGATGTCGAACTGCGCGAGCTGGCCCCAGTGCAGCCGCCGGTACAGCTGCATGTCGGGGCCCTCGGGCCGCTGCGGGCGGCGCAGCGGCAGGTTCTCCCAGTAGCTGCGGTACCCGGCGGCGCGGCGCAGCAGGAACTCCTCCGGCGGTACGGAGTTCTCCGGTATGTCGTCCGCGTAGTTGTTCTCCACCTCGTGGTCGTCGGAGGTGACCACGAAGGGGTGCGCGGCGTGCGCGGCCTGGAGGTCGGGGTCGGTCTTGTAGAGGGAGTACCGCAGGCGGTAGTCCTCCAGCGTGATCGTCTCGTGGTTGAAGAGGTCGGGCAGCACGCGGTCGGTGTAGTTGCGGGCGCCGCCCACGGAGTCGACCGCGTACTCGTAGAGGTAGTCGCCGACGTGGAAGACCATGTCGACGTCGTCCTCGGCGAGATGGCCGTACGCGGTGTAGTACCCGTCGTGGTAGGCCTGGCAGGAGACCGCGGCCAGCCGCAGCTCGTCGACGCGCGCGCGGGACGAGGGTGCGGTGCGGGTGCGCCCGGCCGGGCTGATCCAGCTGCCCACCTTGAAGCGGTAGTGGAAGACGCGGTCGGGGTCGAGGTGGCCGACCTCGACGTGCACGGAGTGGTGGAACTCGGGGTGGGCGATGGTCGTCCCGCGTCTGACGACGTGCTTGAACCGTTCGTCGCGGGCCAGTTCCCAGCGGACGGTGACGCGTTCGGCCGGCAGTCCCGAGTCGGCCTGGTACGGGGTCGGCGCGAGCCGCGTCCACAGCAGTACGGAGGTGGCCTGCGGGTCACCGGAGGCGACGCCGAGCGTGAACGGGTTCTCGGTGATCCTCGCCGGATCGAGCTCGGCGGCGCCCGCCACGCCCGCGGTCGGCAGGTTGGTGGCGAACGCGAGCGCGGCGGCCGCCGCGCTGAAGGTGAGGAAGTGCCGGCGTCCGGCGTGACGGCGTCCGAAGTGACGGGCGGCGGCGCGGAGTTCGGGGGCGTGCTGCGACGGTTGCTGGCGGCCTGCGGGTGACATGGGCCCTCCCCTGGCGGATGGTGTACGAGGCATTGGAGTGGCCAGGGTCAACGGTGGGCTGTCGGGTACACAACACCCAGATGTCGGACGCATGAGTTCCACATGGCGGATACGGCGGATTGCCGACCCCCCTCCCGTACGCTGCGGGCCCATGGAAGCCAACGCAACGAAGATCGCCGTCGTGACGGGCGCGGGCTCGGGGATCGGCCGCGCCGTGGCCGTGGAACTGCTGCGCACCGGTTGGTCGGTGGTGCTGGCCGGGCGCCGCGCCGAGCGGCTGGAGGAGACGGCGGCGCTCGCGCGGGCCGTCCTCGCCGAGGGATCACCCGGCGACACCGGAGAAGGGGCCGGGAAAGACGGCACGTCGTCGTGCGTGCGCACCGACGTCTCGCGGCCCGACGAGGTGGCCGCGCTCTTCGCCGCCGTGCGCGAGCGGTTCGGGCGGCTGGACCTGCTCTTCAACAACGCCGGGACGTTCGGCCCCGGGGGCGTGCCCTTCGAGGAACTGCCCTACGACGCCTGGCGGCACGTGGTCGGCACGAACCTGGACGGGGCGTTCCTGTGCGCGCAGGCGGCCTACCGGCAGATGAAGGAGCAGGATCCACAGGGCGGGCGGATCATCAACAATGGCTCGATCTCGGCGCATGCGCCCCGGCCGCACTCGGTGGCGTACACGGCGACCAAGCACGCGCTGACCGGCCTGACGAAGTCGCTGTCGCTGGACGGGCGTCCATACCGGATCGCCTGCGGGCAGATCGACATCGGGAACGCGGCGACCGACATGACGGAGCGGATGCGGTCGGGCGTGCTGCAGGCGAACGGGGAGGTGGCGGTGGAGCCGGTGATGGACGTCGCGGACGTCGCCCGGACCGTGCGGCACATGGCGGAGCTGCCCCTGGAGGCGAACGTGCAGTTCGCGACGGTCCTGGCCAGCGCGATGCCGTTCGTGGGCCGGGGCTGACCCGCACCTCCTCCGCGATCTGCACAAATGGAAGTGATAGTTCCGGTTCATTCCGGGTGCTGAGGGGCATATGCTCGTCTCTCCTCCACCAGAACTTCACACTTGGAACGCAGGCCTTCCGTGCCACATCCGGGGGGGAGGAGGCAGCCGTTCCGGGCGCCGGGCGGGGGGATCCCGCGCAAGCGGGATCAGGGCCCGGCACCCGGAACGGCTGCCCCATAAAGCACTCCTCGACCACCCCCGCACCACCCGATCGGCGGCGCGGCCGCGGGCGCGGACCACCGTTCGGTGCGACGGTGGGCGGGTGCACACGGGCCGGCAGGGTCCATGCGCGCACGGACATGCGAGGAGTGACCGGGACCGTGGCCTCTTTCGACCGACGCGATCTGGGACTGCTGCTGCTCCGCCTCGGTACGGGCGGAGTCCTGGCGGCCCACGGGGCGCAGAAGCTCTTCGGCTGGTTCGGCGGTGGCGGCCTCGCCGGTACCGCCGAGTTCATGGAGTCGATCGGGTACGCGCCCGGGAAGGCGAGCGCCACCGCGGCGGGCCTGGCGGAGACGGGCGGCGGCACGCTCCTGGCGCTGGGCCTCGCGACCCCGGCGGCGGGCGCCGCGGCGGCCGGGGCGATGGTGGGCGCTTCCGCGGTCCACGCCCCGAACGGCTTCTTCGCGCAGAACGGCGGCTACGAGTACGCGGCATCGCTGGGCCTCACGGCGGCGGGCCTGGCCGTCACGGGCCCCGGCCGGATCTCCCTCGACCACGCCTTCGGCCACCGGTTCGACCGCGGCTGGATGGTGCCGGTCGCGCTCGCCGGGACGGCCGCCGCGACCCTGGCGGTGGTGGGCGCGCGGCAGGCACGGGTGCGCCGGCAGCAGGAGGGCGAGCAGGAGCGGCTGTTCGACGAAGAAGGCGCGACGCACCACGCGTAGCCCTCGGGCAGTCTTGATCCCATGAGCGACGACGATCCGGACGATTCCCGGGAGTCCGGCGCACGGGACGCCCACGGCGCCCACGGTGCCCGTGGCGCCCACGCTGCCCGCGGTGCCGGCGACGCGCCGGAGAAGACCCCCGACGGGCATCACGTCGTCATCAAGGGGCGGAAGTGGCGGGCCACCGACCCGTCCCTCCCCGAGGACGTCTCGGCCCGTCTGCGCAAGCACCTCATGGCGGCGCGCCGCGCGGTGCGCTCGGCGACCACCGCGGGCGACGAGCGGGCCGAGCGGGACGCCCGCTCCCGCGTACAGCACGCGAAGGTCGCGCTCGGGGAACGCGGTACGCCCTGGTGGGAGCAGTCGGAGGCCCAGCGCCGGGAGCGCTGGGAACACCACCTGGCCGCCCTCGACGCCATCGCCCCGCCGGCCCGGAAGGACCACCAGGAAGAGGGCTAGAGGCGTAGAGACCTAGAGGGCGAGAGGGCTATAGGGCTGAGGCGGGGCCTACGCGGACGCGCGGGTGAACCGGAGCGTCGACGTCACCGTCGTCAGGCCCCCCATCATGCCCAACTGGTTCAGGCTCAGGCCGAACTGGTTGCGGTCCACCGTGAACTGCGTGGTCAGCGTGACCGCGTCGGCGTCCGACTCGGTGACCGTGGCGGTGGCGGACTGCGGCCGGCTCACACCGCGGACGGTCAGTTCACCGCTGATCGCGACGGTGTCGTCCTGGCGGAGCGCGGCGTCGTGGACGGCGAAGACGACGGTCGGGTGCCGCTCGGCGTCGAAGAAGTCGGGACCGTGCAGGTGCGTGTCGCGCTTGGTGTTCTTGGTGTCCAGCGACGCGGCGGCCAGGGTGACGGTGCCGCTCGCACTGCCGTCCGGCTGGACCTCGCCCTGACCGGCGACCTCGCCGAAGACGCCCTTCACGGTGACCAGACCCCACATCGTCCTGTGCTTGATCGCGACGGTGGAGCGGGTGGCGTCGAGCTGCCACAGGCCGGTTTTCACGGCGACGGTCATGGGAGTTCTCCTGACGGGTGCGGTCGGACGGATCAGTAATCCAAATTTGGATGACCCTGGGACGACCACACGCTAGCGGGTCATCCAAAAATGAACAACCGGTAGACTGAGCCATCATGACCGACCCTTCCGGCTCCCCCGCCCCCGTCGAGCCGCCCGGAGACGGTCTGCTGCCGGCGGAACTGCGGTCCTGGATGCGGTTGCTGGCGGCGGCCGGGGCGATCGAGCAACAGCTGCGCGCCCGCGTGAAGGACTCCATGGGGGTCTCGCACGAGGAGTTCCTGCTGCTGTGCCTGCTGGCCGACCAGCCCGGCACCAGCCTGCGCATGACCCGGATCGCGGAGCTGCTGGGCCGCCCGAAGACACGGCTGACCTACCAGGTGGCCTGTCTGCAGCACGCGGGCCTGGTCACCAGGAACTCGGCGTGCGGCGACCGGCGCGGCATCGAGGTGGCCCTCACGGAGAAGGCCCGCCTGCTGCTGAGCGAGTCCACGGGCCCACTGGCCGACGCCGTCTCGCAGGCCATCGCCCGTACGGCGTGCGCCCAGCGGTTCACCGAGCTGCACGACCTGCTGCCGTCGATCCCGGACACCCACGACCACGGCGACCACCACGGCCATGGTGACCAGCACGGCCATGGCGACCGTGGCGACCAGCACGGCTGCGGCGGTTCCGCCGGCTGACACGGCCCCACCGCCGCCGCACACTCCCCCACCGAGGACCGAGGAGCGCGGGCCCCGTCCATTGCACGGCCCGCGCTCCACACATTAAGTTACCGACAGGTAGCCCTTTCGGTGAGGAGTCACCATGCCGACGCTCGACCGCCGCGACGACGTCTTCGTGCTCGACCTGGGAGACGGGGAGAACCGTTTCCACCCCGACTGGCTCACGGCCGTCGGCGCCGCGCTGGACGAGGTCGAGAAGGCGGAGGGCCCGCGCGCCCTGGTGACCACCGCCACCGGCAAGTTCTGGTCCAACGGCCTGGACCTGGACTGGCTGCTGGCCCACGCCGACGAGTACGAGGAGTACGTCGTCGGCGTGCACGAGCTGTTCGCGCGGACGCTGGCCCTGCCCCTGGTCACCGTGGCCGCCCTGCAGGGGCACACCTTCGCGGCCGGCGCGATGTTCTCCCTGGCGCACGACATCCGCGTGATGCGGGCCGACCGCGGCTTCTGGTGCCTGCCGGAGACCGACATCGACATCCCGTTCACACCGGGCATGTCCGCGCTGATCCAGTCCCGGCTCTCCCCGCGCACGGCCCACGAGGCGATGGTCACGGCCCGGCGCTACGGGGGCGAGGACGCCCTGGCCGCCGGGCTCGTCGACCACACGGCGACGGAGGACTCCGTACGCGCGACGGCGCTGGAACTCGCCCGGGCCCAGACCTCGAAGGCGGGTCCCACGCTGGGCACCGTCAAGTCCCGTATGTACGCGCCGGTGCTGGCCTCCCTGCGCGACCGGGACAACCCGATGGGCTGACCCCCACGACGGGCCGGGGCACGGCGGAACGCGCCCCTCCAGCCACCCGGGCGAACGTTTCTGTTCGTAGTCGCACAGCTACCCGCCCGCCTCACCGGTGACGGGCGGGACTGCTGCTGCGCACGATCTGTGCCGCCGCTCACACACCCGCCGGTAACCCTTGCCGCCACCCCCTGAGCTGGGGACTCTGCCGCTCATTCGGTTCTGGACCTTGGGGGTTGCAGTGACGTGTCCGAAGTGCCGGTCGTCGAACGTGCAGCGGCTGCGCGGGTACTGGGAGGACCTGCCCGCGGAATCGCCGAACCGCCGCCGGTTCGCACCGCCGGACGAGCCGGGCGTGCAGCCGGTCGTGGCGCTGCTCGCGGTGATCGTCGGCATCGCGGCGACCGTGTCGGGTGAGGTACTGGCGGGCCTGGGCATCACGGTGGCCGGCCTGGTGTGGGCCGCGGTGCTGCAACGGCAGGTGACGGCCTACCGGCTGTCGCTCGCCGAGTACGACGCATCCGTGATCTGCCTGGCGGAGTACTACGTGTTCGCGTGAGCGTGACAGCGGCGCCCCCGGTCCGGGGTCATGGACCGGGGGCGTTCGTCTGCCCCGCGGACGCTTCGAAACATTCGAAGCACACCCTCGCCGTGTCCGGTCCTTTCCGGTCATCTGTCGATCACCCGATGAAGCCGATCTCGCAAAACAGGCAACCATCAGCGATAACCCCTCTCACCCTCCCCTGCCTCCAGGACGAATGTTTCGCCACCGTGAACGAAACTATTGACGCTTGACGGGTCCAGGTCAACACTGTTCGACCACACACCCCCTGGCATACGGAGGGAACCCGCAGATGGACCTCACCCCCGCACAGCCGAACCGCAGGCAGGCCTGCGCCCTGCTGCTGGGTGCCGCGACCGCGCTGGCCCTGCCCGGCACCGCGCACGCCGACACGGTCGTCACCACCAACCAGACCGGCACGAACAACGGCTACTACTACTCGTTCTGGACCGACGCCCAGGGCACGGTCTCGATGAACCTGGGCTCCGGCGGCTCCTACGGCACCACCTGGCGGAACACCGGGAACTTCGTCGCCGGCAAGGGCTGGAGCAACGGCAGCCGCCGGACCGTGCGTTACTCGGGTTCCTTCAACCCGTCGGGCAACGCCTACCTCTGCCTCTACGGCTGGACGTCCAACCCGCTCGTGGAGTACTACGTCGTCGACAGTTGGGGCAGCTGGCGGCCCACGGGGACGTACAAGGGCAGCGTCACCAGCGACGGCGGCACGTACGACCTCTACCAGACCACCCGGTACAACGCCCCGTCCGTCGAGGGCACGAAGACCTTCAACCAGTACTGGAGCGTCCGGCAGTCGAAGCGCACCGGCGGCAGCATCACCACCGGCAACCACTTCGACGCCTGGGCGCGGGCGGGCATGCCCCTCGGCAACTTCAGCTACTACATGATCCTCGCGACGGAGGGCTACCAGAGCAGCGGCAACTCCAGCATCACGGTGGCGTCATGAGGCCCCGGACCCGGGCTCGGGCCCAGGCCCGGATGAGGCCCCGGATCCGCCTCGCGTCACGCAGCCTGACGACGGCGCTGGCAGCCGTGGCGCTGACCGCCGCGGGCACGCTCGCGGCCGGCTCCGCCCCGGCGCAGGCCGCCGGCGCCGCCGCCTGCAACGGCTACGTCGGACTCACCTTCGACGACGGCCCGTCCGGCAGCACCCCCGCCCTGCTCGACGCGCTCAGGCGCAACGGGCTGCGGGCCACGATGTTCAACCAGGGCCAGTACGCCGCCGCCAACCCCTCCCGGGTACGGGCCCAGGTGGACGCCGGCATGTGGGTCGGCAACCACAGCTACACCCACCCGCACCTGACCCAGCTCGGCCAGGCGCAGATCGACGCGGAGATCTCCCGGACCCAGCAGGCGATCGCGGCCGGGGGCGGCGGTACGCCGAACCTGTTCCGGCCGCCGTACGGCGAGACCAACGCGACGGTGAAGGCGGTCGCGGCCAGGTACGGCCTGACCCAGATCATCTGGGACGTGGACTCGCAGGACTGGAACAACGCCAGTACGGACGCCATCGTGCAGGCCGCCGGACGGCTCGGCAACGGCCAGGTCATCCTCATGCACGACTGGCCCGCCAACACGCTGGCCGCGATCCCGCGCATCGCCCAGACCCTGACCGCCAAGGGCCTGTGCGCCGGCCGGATCTCCCCGCAGACGGGCCGCGCGGTGGCGCCCTGACGCGGAGCTCCGGATGCGAGGGCTCCGGGCGCGGGGCTCCGGACGCGAAGCTCCGGACGCGAAGCTCCAAAGACAGGAGAGGCGGCCGGGGCGGCCGCACGGCCTAGCCGGTGTGCGGCGTACGCACTCCGACCCGGCTGTCAGCGGATTCCTCGCCCCGGCCGTCGAGCAGCTCGCGCAGGGTGTCGGCGTCCGTGTGACCGAGGGCGTCGAGGATCCGCAGTGCCTCGTCCCACGCCCGGCGTGCTTCCCCGGGCGAGGTCACCGCGAGCGCCTCACCCCGGTGGATGAGGGTGTCGGCGGTCAGCGAGGCGTCGTGGAGGGCCCGGTAGTGGGCGAGCGCCCGGTCGAAGGCCTCCAGGGCCTCGTCGGGCCGGCCGAGGCGGTGGTGTGCGACGCCCATGGTGTCCCAGGCCGCCGCCTCGATGTTCCGGTTGCCGGACCGCGCGGCGATGCGGACCGCGCGGTGGCAGTCCTCCAGCGCCTCCTCGTACTCGTGCAGGAGGAGGCGGGTCCAGGCGACCTCGTTGGTGACGCTCGCGATGCCGACGTAGGCGCGCGTGCCCGTGTAGAGGGAACAGGCGATCTTGTACTGCGCCAGGGCCTCGCGGTGGTCCTGCCGGGCGTTCGCCAGGAACGCCAGGTAGCGGTGGGTCAGCGCGGTGAAGGGCACGTCCCCCCTCGCGGTGAACAGCTCCAGCGCCTGCTCCAGGTGCCGGGCGCCCCGGGCGTGGTCGTTCGTCCGGATGCGGGCGAAGCCGAGGACGCGGTGCATGTGCGCCTCGCCCTCGCCCTCGGTCTCGCCGAGCCGCTGGGCGCCGGTGAGCGCCGCGGTGTGGAGCGCGATCTGCTCCTCGCGGCGTCCGCGCCGGTCGAGGACGAGTTCGAGGGTCGCGGCCAGGCGCCAGGCGTGCGCGCCCGTGCCGTGGTCGCTGTCCCGGGTGATGACCGCCTCCAGCGCGGGCATCTCCCGGGCCAGCCACTTCGCCGCCCCGTCCGTGTCGGTGAACTCCACGACCTGCGTACCGGCCGCCGCCGGGGGCAGGGCGAGCGGTTCCCGGTGCGTGTACAGGTGGGTGGCCGCGCCGCGCGCGCTGTGCAGGTAGTGGTCGAAGAGCCGGCGGCGGGCGTCCTCGCGCGCCTCGGGGGCGTCCTCGGCGAGGGAGAGCTCCTGGCTGAAGGTCCGCAGCAGTTCGTGGGAGCTGTAGAGGCCGGGGGCGGGTTCGTTCCACAGGCTGGCCCGGGTGAGCTCGGACAGCACGGGGCCCACCTCCCTGGGCGTCAGGCCCGTGAGGCTGGCCACCGCCTGCGGCGAGACGCCGTGCGGCGGGCACATCCACAGCAGCCGGAAGGCTCCGGCGGCCGCCGGGGTCAGCGTGCGGTACGACCAGGAGAAGACGGAGCGCGGGTCGGTGGCCGGGTCCCCGACGGCGAAGACGCCGAGGTCGTCGCGGCTCTCCGCGAGCTCCGCGGCGATGTCGGCGAGCGGCACCGCCGCGCGGCCCTCCGCCCGTGCGCACACGACGGCCAGGGCGAGGGGCAGCCGCCCGCACTGCCCGGCGATGGCGAGCGCCGCCTCTCGGTCCGTCGCGACGCGCTCCTCCCCCAGCCGCTTCGCCATGAACTCCAGGGACTCGGTGACGGTGAGGAGGTCCAGGCGCAGGGAGCGCGCCCCGTGGGAGGCGACGAGTCCGGGCATCTGCTCGCGGCTGGTGATCACGGTGAGGCACGTCGGCGTCCCCGGCAGCAGGGGGCGCACCTGTTCGGCGCTGCGGGCGTTGTCCAGGACCACCAGGATGCGGCGCCGCGCCAGCAGGCTGCGGTACAGGGCGGTCTGCCCGTCGAGGCTCGGGGGGACGTTCTCGCCCGGTACGCCGAGCGCTTCCAGGAAGTGACGGAGCGCGGTGGAGGGGGCGAGCGCGGCTCCCGTCAGGTCGTACCCGCGCAGGTCGACGTACAGCTGTCCGTCGGGGAAGTGGTGGGCGTTGCGGTGCGCCCAGTGCAGGGCGAGCGTGGTCTTGCCCACGCCGGGCGCGCCGCCGATGGCGCTGATGACGACGGCCTCCGGCGCGCCGCCGCCGGCCGGCAGCAGGCCGCGCAGCCACTCCAGCTCCGCCCGGCGGCCGGTGAACGCGTACAGGTCGGCGGGGAGTTGGGCGGGGCGTACGCCCGGGGAGGTCGCGTCGCCGAGGGCGGCGGCGAACGGGACCGCCGGGCCACCCGAGGCAGCCGTGATAGCTGTGGTGGCGGTGGTGGTCGAGGCGGCTGTGACGGTGGTGGCAGCCGTGGCGTCGGGGTGCGTCCGTGTCGCGGGGGCGACGGTGCCGCGCAGCACGCGGATCTGCGCGTCGCGCAGGTCGGGACCGGGGTCCACGCCCAGCTCGTTCGCGAGCCGGGACCGGACGGCCTGGTAGTGGTCCAGCGCCCGCGCCGACTGCCCCTCGGCGGCGAGGACCAGGACGAGCCGTGCCTGGAGGTACTCGTTCAGGGGGTCGCTCTCCGCCGCCTGCCGCAGCAGCGGGAGCACCCGGTACGTCTGTCCCGCGGCCAGTGCCGCGTCCGCGGCGTCCCTGGCCGCGTGCAGGTACTCGGCGTCGACCCCGGCGAACACCGGATGCGCACGCGCCGTGCGGGGCAGGCCGGCCGCGGTGCGCCCGAGCCACAGGGAGAGCGCCCGGACGAACAGGCCGGTGGCCTGGGCCGGTCTTCCCGCGGTGGCGGCGGCGTGCGCCTGCTCGCGCAGCCCGCGGAACTCCAGGAGGTCCAGCGCCCCGTCCGCGACGTCCAGCCGGTAGCCGCCGCCGGCGCGCACCAGGACACGGGCGGCGGCCCGCTGCGTCAGCTCCGGTTCGAGCAGCCGCCGCAGGGCACCGACGTGGCGGTGGACGACGTTGACGGCGTGCTCGGGCGGTTCGTCGTCCCACAGGGCGTCCAGGATCTGGTCCAGCGGCACCGGCCGTCCGGCGTGCACCAGGAGCAGCGCCAGCACCGAGCGCTGCTTGGGCGGCCCCAGGCTCAGCTCGGTCGCCCGCCGCCAGGCCCGTAGGGGCCCGAGCACCGAGAAGCGCAGTGCGGCGTCCGCGGTGGGCTGGTGTTCGGCGCTCACCTGGGGTCCTTCCTCTGAACAGGGGTCGGCCGAGCGGTGCTCAGCGATTCACGTGTGGGTACGGGTCGGGCTGCCGGAATCCTCACCCGGTTTCCTCCGCATGGCACGGTGGTGACGGAACACGGACGTTCCGTACGCGATCCCGACATCCACCGCCCCGCGCCCGCCGATTCCGCACATGCGGAAGGGCCCCACTGCGAACAGCGGGGCCCTTCACCAGGGGTGGAACCGGTAGGTCAGTACCCGAGCACCGCGCGCCGCCTGCGCAGGGCGCGGAGCGCCAGGTGGCGGCGTGAACTCACCGTGCCCGGCGGGACGCCCAGGATGCGGGCGGTCTCGTCCACGGTGCATCCGTAGAGGTAGAGGCAGACGAGCACGTTCCGGTGCTCCGCCGAGACGCCCCGCAGCAGGGAGACGGCCTCCATGGACGCGTGGGCCGGTTCGGTGTGGTCCTGCTGCGCCGGTTCCTCGGTGTCGGTGGCCACCGTCTCGTAGCGTGCGTGGGCACTGCGCGAACGGTCGATGATCAGGTTGCGCGCGACCTTGAGCAGCCAACCGCGTACGGAGCCCTCCTGGTTGAGGAGTCTGTCCGCGTGGCGCCACGCCCTGATGAACGTCTCCTGGACGATGTCCTCGGCGAGGTGGTGGTCCGAGAGCAGCTTGTGCGCGTAGGCGAGGACCGCGTCCCGGTGCTGCTCCACGAGGTCGTCCACGTCGTCCGGGGCCGGGAAGGAGGTGGTGGGAGCGGTGCCCGCAAGTAGCGTCGTCATGGTGGCTGGTTCCTGCTTCTCTGTCGCACCGGTACTCCGTCGGTCCGGGCAGGCGGGGGCTGCCCTGGACGCGGAGCACACGGGGAGGGATCACGATTCGGAACCGACCGTAGACAGCGGGCGGTGCCGAAAAAGTGACGGCCGGGGCTGCCCGACCGTCACTTTTTCGGCACACGACACACGGCACACGGCACACGGCCTGACACCCGATGCCCCTCTGCTCCTGCCCCTCACCCCTTAGCGGCGGGCACGGTCTTCCCGCGATCGCTGCGGGGAATGTCCGCCTTGATGGCGAACCAGGTCCCGCCCACGCCCTGCCCATTGATGTCACCGGGCTTCTCGTCGCCCTTGAAGGTGTACGCGGGCCAGCAGTTGAAGGATTCCTGCTTGCGCCCGTCCGGCGTGGTGAAGGTGAACAGGACACTGGGGTCGAGCCCCGCGGCCTTCGCCTGCGCGGCGGTGACGGGCCCGGCGGGCGTCCACTTCTCCCGGCACTTCGCGTCGCACGCGGTCTTCATGGGCCAGGGCGTGTCCTTGGTGAACAGGTACAGCGTGCGGCCGTTCCCGTCCTGGAGCACCGGCCCGAGATCGGGACTCTTCAGAACCCCGAGGGCGGGCCGTACACCGTCCGCATCGCTGCTCTCCGGAACCGCGGCCCCGGAGCTGAGCGGCATGGCAGGCTCCTCGACCACTTCCAGCGTGATCTGCGGCGACGGCCCCGAGCCGGCCTTCGCCGCACCGTCCGCGCCGGGGCGTTCGGCTCCACAGCCGGTGAGCGCGAGGCCAACCACCAGGGCGCCGGCGGCGGCGACGAGACCGGCCCTACGGTCATGCGTATCCATGGTCATCCGGTGCCTCACTGGGTGGCGAGGAAGAGGTAGTCGGCGGTGTAGGGCACCCGGGCCGTGGGGTGGGTGTTGACGTCGCAGTTGCCGGCGGGAGCGACGCCGCCCCCGGTGTTGAGCCGCAGGACGACCTTCGTCTTGGCGAGGAGCCCCTTGTCCGCGCCCGTCTGCGTGGCGCGCAGGAGGAGTTCGGGGATGTTGCCCTCGCCGTTGTCGAACTTGTTGACGACGGCGCCGGTGACGGAGGAGCCGTCGGGCGCGATCCACTGCGGCGGGCCGGTGGGGCCGGGCTTGGCGAAGGTGTGGTCGATGTCGCCCTGGAGAGTGGCGTCGACGTTGTCCTGGGTGAAGGCGTACGTGCCGTCGGGCTGCTTGGTGCAGGCGTAGACCTGGGACCCCTTGACGACACTGCGCAGGACCGAGTTCCGTACGGTCTCCGGCAGGTTGACGCTGCCGGGCAGGGCGAACGCCTGGCCGCGGACGGCGCCGCCGGGGAACTCGCCGGTGTGCAGGTTGAAGTAGAAGTTCTCGGGGTGGGCCTTGATGTCCTTGAGGAGGGCTGCGTCCTTGACCTTGACGGTGCCGTAGACGTGCGAGCTGCCGTCCTTGAGCTTCTCGGTGAAGAACGGGATCTTGACGTCGCCGTTGACGCCGCGGCCGCCCTGGTGGAGGTGGGCCAGCGTCGGAGTGTCCGTACCGGTCCAGGCGAGCGCGAAGGACACGTCCTGCCCCTGGATCCGCATGAGCGCGACGGCCCGCCCGTCCTTGTCCCCGACCGCGGGCTTGCCCTCGACGGCCACCTCGTTGTCTCCGGTGAGGACGGAGGCGAAGAAGGTGGCCCCGGCGGCGTCCTCGCCGTAGCGCCCGATGGCCCCGGCGGCCTGGGCACTCCCGTGCCCGCCGTCGGAAGAATGCCCTTCGTTCCCGCTCGCGGCGAGGTCGTCACCGTTGCAGGCGGTGAGCATCAGCGCACCGGCCACGGCGGACGAGACGATCAACGCGAAACGCTTGCTGCTGTTCATGAGGTGGTGCCTCCCCGTAGCTGCCACCGCGGCTCCCCGCGGCCTGACACCCGAAACACGGACCGGCCCCGCCCCCAGGGTCACCCGGTGACAGTCCTGAGACGTTCCCGGGACGGGGTGGGGCCGGGTGGGGCCATTGGGGAGGCCGCTCCGGAGGGGTCGGCACACACCTTGCACCCTGCTGGAGCAGGAAGAAGGCAGACGAGTCGGGCTGTACGCCGGGTTCTGTCGCCCGGCTGCCTCGCGGCGGCCGGGGAGACGGCCATCCATCTAGGGCCGGCGTTGCCGCCGACCTCGTGCGGTCTACCCGCGGACTCGGGCGGGCAGCCCTCGAACGTCCGCGCAGAGCGCTTTTTACAGCGGCTCCTTTTGACCTTGCTCCGGGTGGGGTTTACCTAGCCGCCTGAGTCACCTCAGGCGCTGGTGGTCTCTTACACCACCGTTTCACCCTTACCCGGGACCGAGGTCCCGGGCGGTCTGTTTTCTGTGGCACTGTCCCGCGGGTCACCCCGGGTGGCCGTTAGCCACCACCTTGCCCTGTGGAGCCCGGACGTTCCTCGGGAAGCGCCCCGAAGGGGCTTCACGCGGCCGTCCGCCCGGCTCGTCTGCCGTGCCGACCATGCTACCGGGTACCACCGGACACGCTTGACCCTGCCGCGGCGTCAACGTTTCTACTGGGGGCATGCGGATCGGAGAGCTTGCCGTCGCCGTCGGTGTCACGACGCGGGCCGTGCGGCACTACCACCACCTCGGGCTGCTGCCCGAACCCGAGCGGCGCCCCAACGGCTACCGCGACTACGGGCTGCGGCACGCCGTCGCGCTCGCCCGGATCAGGCGGCTGACCGAGCTGGGGCTCGGACTCGCCGAGGTCCGCGACGTCCTCGCGGAGGACGCCGGTCGTGATCTTGCCGAGGTGCTCGAAGAGCTCGACGGCGACCTCGCGCGGCAGGAAGCGGCGATCCGGGCCCGGCGGCTGCGGCTGCGCGCCCTGCTCGACGCCGATCGGATGCCGGCCGAGGGGCCCGTGTCCCCTGAGCTTGCCGACTTGTTCGGTCGGTTGGCTATGGATCCCGAACCGGCCATCGCTGCCAAGGACCGGGAGATGATCGCCCTGCTGGAGACCGTCGCGGGCCCCGAGGACCGGGAGCAGCTGCTGACCGCGCTGCGCGCCGTCGCCGATGTGCCGGGTGCCCCGGAGCGGGCGCACGCGGCGTACGCGCTGCTCGACGCGCTCGCCGACGCCGACCCCGCCGACCCCCGTGTCGGGGAGGCCGCCGTCGCCCTCGCCGACTGCCTCCCCGACGAGGCACTGGCGGGCCTGGGCCTCGCCCGGCTCGACCCGGACGGGCCCGAGGCGAACGGCAGCGCCGGTTTCATGAGCGCCTTCCTCGACGACTTCCCGCCCGCGCAGTCCGCGGCGGTGTTGCACGCGATCCGGCTGCTCGTACACCGGGCGCGCGGGGAGCGTGTGCGGTGAGGGTTCTGCGGGGGCTCCTCGTTCATGAAACGCGGCTGCTGGGGAGCATCGGCCGGTGGGTCGGCCGGCGTCCGCACGGTGTCGGGCGAGGGGCGGGGAAGGCCTTCGGGTACGCGCGGGGGCAGGGCGCGATGATGTTCGGGTTCGGGTTCGTGTGCGTCCTGGAGAGCGCCTGCATGGCGGTGCTCCTGCGGAACCATCCCGCCGTGCACCGCGTCGTGCTCGTCCTCGACGTCTACACGCTGCTCCTCGTCGTCGGCCTGCATGCCGCTTCCGTGACCCGTCCGCACGTCCTCGGCAACACCGCCCTGCGTATCCGTCGGTCCGCCCACGTGGACCTGCGCGTCCCGCTCGCCTCGATCGTCTCCGTGCGGCGCGAGCTCGTGACCACGCATGAACGGGGCGAACGGGGTAGCGACCGGCTCGATCTCGCCGTGGGCGCGCAGACCACCGTCACGCTGGAGCTGTCCGTTCCGGTGCGGTACCGGCCCCTTGTCGGGCGGCCCAGGGACGTACGGCTGATCCGGTTCCACGCCGATGAGCCGGAGGCCCTGGTGCGTGCCGTCCGGGACCGTGTGCAGGGTTCCGTGGGCGTCCGCGCCGGGGACCGGACGGGCGACGGTACGCCGTAGGCTGGCGGGTGCTCTTCGTGCGTACGTGCCGAGGGCCCCGTATCCCCCGTACCGAAAGCTCCAGGGAGAACCGCCGTGCTCGTGTTGCTGCCGCCGTCCGAAGGAAAGGCTCCCTCCGGGCGGGGCGCGCCGTTGAAGCCGGAGTCGCTGTCGCTGCCCGGGCTCGCCGGGGCGCGGCAGGCGGTCCTGGACGAGCTCGTCGAGCTGTGCGCGGCCGACGAGGAGAAGGCGCGCGAGGTGCTGGGACTGAGCGAAGGGTTGCGCGGGGAGATCGCGAAGAACGTGGAGTTGCGGACCGCGGGGGCTCGGCCCGCCGGAGAGATCTATACGGGTGTGCTGTACGACGCCCTGGACCTGGCCTCGCTCGATGCCGTGGCCAAGCGGCGGGCCGCGCGGTCGCTGCTCGTCTTCTCCGGGCTCTGGGGTGCGGTCCGGGTGACGGACCGGATTCCTTCGTACCGCTGCTCGATGGGTGTGAAGCTGCCGGGGCTCGGTGCGCTGGGGGCTCACTGGCGGGCCCCGATGGCCGTCGTGCTGCCCGATGCGGCGGGGACCGGTCTCGTACTGGACCTGCGGTCTTCGGCGTACGCGGCGGCGTGGAAGCCGAAGGGGGAGGTCGCGGAGCGGACGGCGAGCGTACGGGTGCTGCACGCGCCGACCCGCAAGGTCGTCAGCCACTTCAACAAGGCGACCAAGGGGCGGATCGTGCGGAGCCTCATGGAGTCCGGGGCCGAGCCGTCGGGGCCCGCGGAGTTGGCTGAAGCGTTGCGGGATCTTGGGTACGTCGTAGAGACGGCGGGGGTGGCGGGGGCCGGCAAGGTTCGGATGCTGGATGTGCTCGTGGACGAGGTGCACTGACGTTCCCGGGACGCCCGCCTTCAGCTTCGTTGCAGTGTGCGCAATGGGCTTTGCGGAGAGTGCTCGGCGCGGGCAGGATGTGGGCATGGTCTCGCCCTCGCCCTCGCCTTCGTTCTCGTCTTCCTTGTCGTCGCTTCCTTCCGTGCTCGAACTCGCGCCCGTCGTGCCCGTGGTCGTCGTCGAGGACGTCTCCGACGCCGTTCCGCTCGCGCGGGCGCTCGTCGCGGGCGGGCTGCCCGCGATCGAGGTGACGCTCCGGACGCCCGTGGCGCTCGACGCGATCCGGGCGATCTCGGACGCGGTGCCGGACGCGGTGGTCGGGGCCGGCACGGTCATCTCGCCCGGTCAAGTGGCTGACTCCGTGGCCGCCGGGGCGCGGTTCCTCGTCAGCCCGGGGTGGACGGATGCGCTGCTGGACGCGATGCGGGGGTCCGGGGTGCCGTTCCTGCCCGGGGTGTCGACGACCTCGGAGGTCGTGGCGCTGCTGGAGCGGGGTGTCACCGACATGAAGTTCTTCCCGGCGGAGGCGGCCGGTGGCACTGCGTACCTGAAGTCGCTGGGCGGGCCGCTTCCGCAGGCCCGGTTCTGCCCGACGGGGGGCATCGGTCCCGCGGTCGCCCCGGAGTACCTGGCGCTGCCCAACGTGCTCTGTGTGGGCGGGAGTTGGATGCTTCCCGCTGATGCGGTGGCGGGTGGGGACTGGGCGCGGGTGGAGGAGCTGGCCCGGGAGGCCGCGGGGCTCGTCCCCTAGCCCCGGCCCCGTAAGGGGCGCGGGGAACTGCGCGGCCTGCCCGCACCGGTCCGCGGTCGACGCGCCCGCGGTCGACGCCGACGCCGACGCCGCGGCTCAGCGCAGCGCGGCCGTGTCGTTGAGGAGGCGGACGCTCGCGTTGCCGTCCCCGTAGTACGCCACCGACGACAGCGAGGCCGCCGACAGTTCCATGCGGAACAGTGACTCGGGCGGTGCGCCCAGGGCCAGCCGTACGAGGGTCTTGATCGGCGTGACGTGGGAGACGACCAGTACGGTGTGGCCCTTGTGGGCCGCGAGCAGTTCGTCGCGGGCCGCCGCCACGCGGTGGGCGACCGCGGCGAAGCTCTCGCCGCCGCCGGTGGGTTCGGCGTCGGGGGACGCGAGCCAGGCGTCCATGTCGGCGGGGTGGCGTTCGCGGACCTCGGCGAAGGTGAGGCCTTCCCAGGCGCCGAAGTCCGTTTCGCGGAGGCCGTCGTTCGTGTGGACGTCCAGGCCCAGGCGGGCGGCCACGATGTCCGCGGTTTCGCGGCAGCGGGCGAGGGGGGATGTGGCGATGGTCTGTACGGTGGCCCGTTCGGCCAGTTCGTCGGCGACGCGGTGTGCCTGGTGGCGGCCTGTTTCCGAGAGCGACGGGTCGGTTCCTCCGCTGCCCGAGAAGCGCTTCTCGGGGGTGAGGGGGGTTTCGCCGTGGCGGAGGAGGACGAGGGTGGTGGGCGTGCCCAGGTCTGGAGGGCGCTTGGTCATGTCGGGCCGCCGTGGGTGTGAGGCCGTCTGTTCGGTGACGGTTGGTGGGGGCTGGGTGCGCAGTTCCCCGCGCCCCTGAGGTGAGTGGGGGTGCGGTCGTCCGGTTGGTGGCCGTCCGCCGTGGCTACGCGCGCCGTTCCCCGCGCCCCTGAGGTGAGTGGGGGTGCGGTCGTCGGGTCTCTGACCGTTCGTCGTGGTTGCGCGCGCCCGTTCCCCGCGCCCCTGGGGTGAGTGGGGGCTGCTGTCGTCCGGCCTCTGACCGTTCGTCGTGGCTGAGCGCGCCGTTCCCCGCGCCCCTGGGTGAGTCGGGGCGCGGGTGGGGGTCGGGTTACAGGCCCGATTCCGATGTGCGGACCAGGATGCGGCGGCAGTTCTCGCAGCGCAGGACCGCGTCGGGGGCCGCCGCCTTCACCTCGTTGACCTCGGTGATGTTGAGCTCCAGGCGGCAGCCCTCGCAGCGGCGCTGATAGAGGCGGGCCGCGCCGACGCCGCCCTGCTGCTCGCGCAGCTTCTCGTACAGCTTGAGCAGGTCGGCGGGGACGGAGCCCGCGACGACCTCGCGCTCCTTCGTCAGCGTCGCGCTCTCGCCGTCGAAGCTCTCGTAGGCCGCGTCCCGGCGGCCCGTCGCGTCGTCGATCTTCGACTGGACGGACGAGACCCGCCCGGTCAGCTCGGCGACCCGCTCCTGCGCGGACTCGCGGCGCTCCATGATCTCCAGGACGACGTCCTCCAGGTCACCCTGGCGCTTGGCGAGCGAGGTGATCTCGCGCTGGAGGTTCTCCAGGTCCTTGGGGGACGTGACGGCTCCGGAGTCCAGGCGCTGCTGGTCGCGCACGGCGCGCTGGCGCACCTGGTCGACGTCCTGCTCCGCCTTGGTCTGCTCGCGGGAGCAGTCGCTCTCCTCGGTCTGCGCGGCCACGAGCAGGTCGCGCAGCTGCGTGAGGTCCTTGTTCAGCGACTCGATCTCGGCGTGCTCCGGCAGCGACCGCCGCTTGTGGGCGAGCTGCTGCAGGCGGGCGTCCAGGGACTGGACGTCGAGGAGTCGGATCTGGTCGGCGGGCGCGGCGTTCAGTTGGGGGCTCCAGGTGAAGGGGAGTGGAAGGTCCACGGGTCGGTGACCGTCTTCGAGACGTGGACCCGCAGGCCCCAGCCGTGACGGTCGGAGATCTCGTCGAGCTGGGCTGCGGCCAGCTCGCACCAGGGCCACTCGGTGGCCCAGTGCGCCGCGTCGAGCAGCGCGAGGGGGTTCTGGGCGCGGGCCTCGGACACCGGGTGGTGGCGCAGGTCCGCGGTGAGGAAGGCGTCCACGCCCGCGGCGCGCGCGTCGGCGAACAGGCTGTCGCCGGAGCCGCCGCTGACCGCCACGGTCCGTACCAGCGCCTCCGGATCACCCGCCACCCGGATGCCCTGCGCCGTCGCGGGCAGCCGCTCCGCGGCACGCGCGGCGAACGCCCGGACCGTCAGCGGGGGGTCCAGTTCGCAGACCCTGCCCAGACCGCGACGGCCCTCCGGGTCGGCCGGGTCGGGCACCAGGGGGCGTACGACCCTGAGGTCCAGCGCGCCGGCGAGGGCGTCGCTCACCCCCGGGTCGGCGCGGTCGGCGTTCGTGTGGGCGACGTGCAGCGCGATGCCGTTCCTGATGAGGGTGTGCACGGCGCGGCCCTTGAAGGTCGAGGCCGCCACCGTCGTCGTACCGCGCAGGTAGAGGGGGTGGTGGGTGACCAGCAGGTCCGCACCCAGCTCCACCGCCTCGTCCACGGTCTCCTGGACCGGGTCGACGGCGAACAGGACACGGGAGACCTCCTGGTCGGGGTCTCCGCAGACCGTCCCGACCGCGTCCCACGACTCCGCGCTCCCGGGGGGCCAGAGGGCGTCGAGGGCGGCGATTGCTTCAGACAGACGGGGCACGTACAAAAGGCTACCTGCCCCGCGCCCCCGTCCCACCGGCCGCTCCGGTGACGATCCGGCCCAGGGGGCGGGTCCGTCCGCGGGCGGGCCGGACCGTACGCACCCGGCGTCCCCCGCAGCACACGCGCCCCCGTTCCCACGGGCGAACCGGAAGTCGGCCACTCTTATGTGTGAAGCGGTTGCCTGCGGGTCCCACGACTGTGCGTGCGAAAACTAGTTTCGTCGCCGGAGGTGACCGAACGATGGCGGCCTGTGCGATCAAGTCCGCGGCGGCGTCCGGGAACGGCAACGACAACTACAACGGCCTCTGCCCTCGTCTCCCCGCCCGCCTGCGGCCCCGTCTCCGCCCGCGCGAMCACGTCCGCCGTCATACGGGTCCGGGCGCGCGGGCAGATCACGTTCGCCGTGACGCCGTATTTCGCGAGCGCCAGCGCCGTGGAGGTGGTGAGGCCGACGATCCCGCCCTTCGCAGCGGCGTAGTTGGGCTGCCCGGCGGAGCCCGCGAGGAACGCCTCCGAGCTGGTGTTCACGATCCGCCCGTACACCGGCGCGTCCGCCGCCTTGGACCGCGAACGCCAGTACGCGGACGCGAAGCGGGTCGTGTTGAAGTGGCCCTTCAGATGGACCCGGATCACCGAGTCCCACTCGTCCTCGGACATCGAGAAGACCATCCGGTCGCGCAGGATGCCCGCGTTGTTGACGAGGACGTCCAGCCGGCCGAACTCCGCGACCGCCGACTCGACGAGCCGGCGCGCCTGTTCGAGGTCGGCCACGTCCCCGGTGTGCGCGACCGCCCGGCCGCCGGCCGCCCTGATCTCGGCGGCGACCTCCTCGGCGGGCGCGGCCGACGCCTCGCCGGAGCCGTCGCGGCCGGGCTGCCCGAAGTCGTTGACGACGACGGCCGCACCGAGCCGGGCGAGTTCCAGCGCCTCGGCCCGGCCCAGACCGCGGCCCGCGCCCGTCACGACCGCCGCCCGTCCCTCAAGTGGCAGTGACATCGAAATCCCCTCGACTCGGCCGGCGGTGGCAGTGGCAGTGATGGCGACGGTGACAGTGATGGTGATGGCGATGGCGACGGTGACAGGCAGTCGGCGGTGGCCTCAGATCTCGATGCATGTCCGCAGCGCCACGCCCGTGCGCATCTGGTCGAGCGCCTCGTTGATGTCCTCCAGCGGCACCCGGTGCGTGATCAGGCCCTCCAGGTCGACGCGGCCCGCCCGCCACAGGGCGACGGTCCGCTCGTACGACCGCAGGACGTCCCCTCCGCCGTACATGGACGGCAGGATCCGCTTCTCGTCGAAGAACAGCTCGAACATGTTGAGCTGCAGGAAGTCGTCCATGGCGCCCGCGCCGACGACGACCAGCGTGCCGCCGCGGCGGGTGTGGTCGTACGCCGTGCGGGCGGTGGCGGAGCGGCCGACGACCTCGAAGACGTAGTCGAAGCCCTCGCCCGCGGTCAGCGACTGCTTGGCGTCGGGGAGTTCCTCGGGCGCGACGGCCCGGGTGGCGCCGAACCTCAGCGCGGCCTCGCGGCGCGAGGGGACGGGGTCGACGGCGACGATCTCCGCGGCGCCCTTGAGCCGGGCGCCCTGGATCGCGCTGATGCCGACGCCTCCGCACCCGATGACGGCGACCGACGAACCGGCCTGCACGTCGGCGGTGTTGAGGGCGGCGCCGAGCCCCGTGGTGACCCCGCAGCCGATGAGGGCGGCGATGTCGAAGGGCACGTCGTCCGGGATGGGCACCGCGCAGCCCGCGTCGACGACGACCTCCTCGGCGAAGGTCCCGGTGCCCGCGAAGCCGAAGAGGTCGGAGGAGCCGCCCTCGATCTGCGTGCCGCGCGCGAAGTTGGGGGTGCCGGCGTTCATGAACCCGGCGAGGCACAGCTGGGTCTGCCCGCGCTTGCAGGCGGCGCACTCCCCGCACGCGGGCAGCCAGCAGACGACGACCCGGTCGCCGGGCCGTACGTTCGTGACGCCCTCGCCGACCTCGACGACCTCGCCGGCGCCCTCGTGCCCGGGGACGAAGGGCGCCGGCTGCGGCAGCACCCCGGCCATCGCCGAGAGGTCCGAGTGGCACAGGCCGGTGGCCCGCACCCGGATCCGCACGCGGCCGGGACCGAAGCCCTTCGTCGCGATGTCGTCGAACACCTCCAGCTTGTCCTGGCCGATCTCCTGCAGTACGGCTGCGCGCATGGTGCGGCTCCCCTCGGAAACGACGTACGTACGGCACCCGGGCGCACCTGGCCGGCGCCCGGTGTGCCCGGCGCTCAGGTGTGCTCGACGACGGTGTCGGTGAGGACCGGCGCGTCGTCCCGGTCGGCCGCGCCCACCGCCACCCGGACCCTGCCCTCCTCCCGCCACAGACGGACGCGCAGGGTCTCGCCCGGGTACACCACCCCGGCGAAGCGGGCGGCGTAGGAGCGGACCCGGGCGACGTCGCCGCCGAGCACGGTGTCCACGACCGCCTTCAGCGTCATCCCGTACGTGCACAGCCCGTGCAGGATCGGCCGGTCGAAGCCGGCGAGCTTGGCGAACTCGGGGTCGGCGTGCAGCGGGTTCAGGTCGCCGGAGAGGCGGTAGAGGAGCGCCTGGTCCTCGCGGACCGTGCGCTCGACCGTCCGGTGCGGCGCGCCCGCCGGCGGTTCGGCGCGGGTGGAGGGGCCGCGGTCGCCGCCGAAGCCGCCCTCGCCGCGTACGAAGATCTGGGCGTCGCAGGTCCACAACGGGCCCGTGCCGTCGGCGACTTCGGTGCGCAGCACGAGGACGGCGGCCTTGCCCTTGTCGTACACGGCGGCGATCCGGGCGGTGGCCACCGCCTCGCCCTCGACGGGGATCGGCCGGTGCAGGGTGACGCTCTGGCCGCCGTGCAGGACGTGGGCGAGGTCGACGTCGACGCCCGGCATGGAGAGGCCGCTGATCACGCCCGGGGAGCCCGCGCCCGCGACGGTCGCGAAGCTCGGCAGGACGTGCAGCCGGGACTCCAGCGTGTAGCGCAGTTCGTCGGGGTCGGTCGCGGGCACGCCGGCGCCGAGGCCGAGGTGGTAGAGCTGGACGTCCTCGGGGCCCCAGGCGATCCCGGCCGTCCGGGGCGCGGCCGCGAGGGCCTGGGCAACGTCGATGGGCATGGGGCTCCTGACTGCCGGGCGGAAGACCTCGGTGCGGCCGTCCGCACCGTCGGCCGCACCGAGGTCGACTCTGGGCCGGGGAACCCGCCACCTGTTCTAGAACGCGTTCCAGTACCGGCGCCTTCTGTATAGCCGAGCCCCGGGCACATGGGAAGCCTCCTGACGCTGTGTCAGTTACCGTCCCCGGGGGCCCGGCGCAGGGCCCCGGCCGTGACTTTTGTCCTGCCCGGGTCCGTACATGCGCCTCTGCCGCGCCCGACTCCGTCTCCGTAGCGTCGTACCCATGACGAACACGGGGACGAGGGCGGGGG
>NZ_VDFC01000046.1:946813-951980 GCF_008369065.1 Streptomyces apricus
GCCTAGGGTTGGGGGGTGAACGAGATGCCGCGGGAACATCGGGTCGGCAAGTCCATCAGGGTGCTCCTCGCCGAGGACCAGGGGATGATGCGGGGCGCGCTCGCCCTGCTCCTGGGGATGGAGGCCGACATCGAGGTGGTGGCGCAGGTCGGGACGGGGGACGCCATCGTGGGGGCGGCCCTGGAGTCGCGGCCCGACGTGGCGCTGCTGGACATCGAGCTGCCCGGGATCAGCGGACTGGACGCCGCCGCGCTGCTGCGGGACGAGACGCCCGACTGCCGGGTGCTGATCCTGACCACCTTCGGCCGCCCCGGCTACCTGCGGCGGGCCATGGAGGCGGGCGCCGCCGGGTTCCTGGTCAAGGACGGGCCCGTGGAGGAGCTGGCCCGGGCGATCCGCCGGGTGCTGACCGGGGAGACCGTCATCGACCCGGCGCTCGCGGCGGCCGCGCTGGGCGCAGGCCCCAATCCGCTCACCGCCCGCGAGTGCGACGTCCTGAAGGCCTCGGCGGACGGCGCGACCGTCGCCGACATCGCCACCAAGCTCCACCTCTCAGAATCGACGGTCCGCAACTACCTCTCCTCCGCCATCGGCAAGACATCCACCAGAAACCGCATGGAGGCAATGAGAGAGGCCCGCCACCAGGGCTGGCTGTAGACCAACCGCCTTTCGCTCTCAGGGGCGCGGGGAACGGCGCAGTCTTTTGCCTTTAGGGGCGCGGGGAACTGCGCAATCTTTTTCCCGCGGCCCGGCGGAGCCACCCGGCAGCCAGACCCGCATCAGCACCGCCCCACCGAGCAGCACGAGACACCCCGTGCGGAACACCAGCGCGTACCCCGCCGTGAGCGCCTCCGCCGAGGCCTCACCCCCGCTGCGCGCCGCCGCGATCGTCGCCATCACCGACAGCCCCAGCGAACCGCCCATCGTCCGCGAGGTGTTGACCAGCCCGGACACCAGCCCCGCGTCCTCCGGCCGCGCCCCCGACGTGGCGACGGCGGCGAGCGGTGTCGCGGAGAGCCCCGCGCCGAGCATCATCAGGACGCCGGGCAGCATGATCGTGGTGACGTACGCCCCGTCCGCGCTCATCGTGGACTGCCACCCGAACCCGGCCGCCGCCACCAAGGCCCCGGTCACCGCGACGTTGCGCGCCCCGAGCACCGGCATGATCCTGGGCGCGGCCTTCGAACCCAGGATCACCGCGAGCGAGCTGGGCACCAGCGCCAGTCCGGCCTCCAGGGGCGTGTAGCCGAGCACGTTCTGCGCGTACAGCGTCATGAAGAACCACATGCAGAACATCGCCGAACCGCACAGGAACATCGCGACGTTCGCCGACGACACGGACCGCAGCCGGAACAGTCCCAGCGGCATCAGCGGCGCCTTCGCGCGCGCCTCGACGAGCAGGAACAGCCCGATCAGCGCGGCCCCGCCCGCCAGCGGGACCAGGGTCGCGGCGGACGCCCACCCCTCGGCCTCGGTCTGCACGATCCCGTACGCGAGGGTCGCGAGCCCCGCCGTCACCAGTACGGCACCGGGCAGGTCGGGCCGCCGCCCGCCGCCGGCCCGGCCCTCGGTGAGCCAGAAGAGGGCGCCGGCCAGCACCAGGGCGCCGATCGGGACGTTGATGAGCAGGACCCACCGCCAGTTCAGGCCGTCGACCAGGAGTCCGCCGACGAGTCCGCCCGCCGCGCCGCCGCCCCCGCCGACCGCGGTCCAGGTCGCGATGGCGCGCGCACGCGGGGCGCCCTCCGGCACGGCCGACGTCAGGATCGTCAGCGTCGAGGGGGCGAGCACGGCCGCGCCGAGTCCCTGCACGGCCCGCGCGGCCAGCAGCTGCCACTCGGCCTGCGCGAGCCCGCCCGCCAGGGAGGCCAGGGTGAACAGCGCCAGCCCGACCAGGAACATCAGCTTGCGCCCGTAGAGGTCGCCGGCCCGGCCGCCGAGCAGCATGAAACCGGCGAAGGCGATCGTGTACGCGTTGACGACCCACTGGAGGCCGGGGGCGCTCAGCCCGAGGTCGGAACGCATCGACGGCAGCGCCACGTTGACGACGGACACGTCGAGCACGACGAGGAACTGGCCCGCGCAGGCCAGGGCGACCACCAGCCAGGTGGGCGGCGCGGGACGGCGGGAGCGGGACAGGGGTATCTCTTCGGCGGCTCTGAGCGTGGGCATAGGGGTCATGGTCGCAGGGGCCCGCTGCCCCGTACATCCTCCTTTCACCGCACGGGCGTCGGTCATGGGACCTAGAACCTCAGGCCCGGTCCCGGACCCGAGGCCAGGCCCGGGTCCGGGACCTGATCGAACGCCGGACGTACGCCCGACGTACGCCGGACGTAATGAGAAGGTCAAGAAATCGTTAGCGGCTCGAAGCAACGGAATAGTTGCCTGGGCGCACGGGGTTCACCCTGCACCTACCCCTCTCCCGCCTCTGGAGGCCGCACGCATGACCCGGACAGTGACGGACCCGCACACCCGAAGGCCCGGCGGAGGCGGAATCGTTCCGGTACTGGCCTTCGCGGGCATCGTCGTCGCGGTGATGCAGACCCTCCTCGTGCCGGTCATCAAGGACCTGCCGGAGCTGCTGGGCACCTCCCCCGGCAACGCCACCTGGGTCATGACCTCCACCCTGCTCGCGGGCGCCGTCGCCACGCCGATCATGGGCCGCCTCGGCGACCTCTACGGCAAGCGGCGCATGCTGATCTCCAGCCTCGCCGTGATGGTGGTGGGCTCGCTGATCGCCGGGTTCACCAGCGAACTGCTCGTGATGATCGTCGGCCGTGCGCTGCAGGGCTTCGCGATGGGCGCCATCCCGCTCGGCATCGGCCTGATGCGCGACGAGCTGCCACTGGAGAAGCTCGGCTCGGCGATGGCCCTGATGAGCTCCTCGATCGGCGTCGGCGGCGGGCTGGCCCTGCCGGTCGCGGCGCTGGTGGCGCAGCACGCCGACTGGCACGCGCTGTTCTTCGCCTCGGCGGGTCTCGGCGTCCTCTCCATCGTGCTCACCCTGCTCTTCGTGCCCGAGTCCCCGATGCGCGCCGCCGGCACCTTCGACTACGCGGGTGCCCTCGGCCTCTCCGCCGGTCTGGTCCTCTTCCTCCTGCCGATCACCAAGGGCAGCGACTGGGGCTGGACGTCCGGCACGACCCTCGGCCTGTTCGGCGCCGCGGCGGTCGTGCTCCTGCTGTGGGGCGCGATGGAGCTGCGGATCAAGGCGCCGCTGGTCGACCTGCGCACCACGGCCCGGCCCGCGGTGCTCTTCACCAACCTCGCCTCGATCATGGTCGGTGTCGCCTTCTACGCCGTCTCCCTGGTCCTGCCGCAGCTGCTGCAGCTGCCCGCGTCGACCGGGTACGGGCTCGGCCAGTCCATGGTCGTGGCGGGTCTGTGCGTGGCGCCGCTCGGTCTGACGATGATGTTCACGGCGCCGGTGTACGCCCGGCTGTCCGCCAAGTACGGCCCCAAGGTCACCCTGATGATCGGCCTGCTGGTCATCGCGATCGGGTACGGCGCCGGGCTCGGCCTGATGAGCGCCGCCTGGCAGACCGTCGTCATCGCGGTGGTCCTGGGCGCGGGCATCGGTCTCGCGTACTCCTCGCTGCCCGCGCTGATCATCGGTGCCGTACCGGCGTCCGAGACCGGGGCGGCCAACGGGCTCAACACGCTGATGCGCTCGATCGGCACGTCCGTGTCCAGCGCGGTGATCGGCATGGTCCTGGCGAACACGGCGGACCAGGTGGGCGGGGTGGCCGTGCCCACGATGCACGGGTTCCGGGTGTCGTTCCTGATCGCCACCGGGGCGGTGCTGGCGGGGCTGGTGTTCGCGGCGTTCCTGCCGGGCCGGCGGGCGGCCGCTGCCACGGCGAAGCCTCATCTGGTGGCGTCCAGCGAGGACGCGCCTGTGGCTGCCGCCGGCTCCGCGGGCGGCCCCGCCGACCGGGCCGGGTTCCGTGGGCGGGTGCTGAGCGCCGACGGTGTTCCCGTCGCCCGGGCCAAGGTGACGCTGATCGACCGGCGGGGGCGGCAGGCGGGGGCGACGCTGTCGTCCGCGGACGGTGCGTATGCACTGGCCGTGCCGGGTGAGGGGGCGTATGTGCTGGCCGTCACGGCGGCGGATGGGTACGGGCCGCTTGCGTCCGGGGCGAGTCATCCCGGTGGGGTGCGGGTGCTTGAGGTGGACCTTGCGGTGCCCGGCGCGGAGGTATTGGCGTAGCCAGTTCTTTGGGGGGGCGGGGGATGCGGGTGCGTCGTCGGGTGCGGCCGCGTCGTGGCTGATCGCGCAGTTCCCCGCGCCCCTTAAAAGCGAAAAGATTGCGCAGTTCCCCGCGCCCCTAGGTATCTAGGGGCGCGGGGAACTGCGCGGCCAGCCCTCACTCACCCGCACCCACCTCCACACCCGCACCCCCTCCCCTGCAAGAACCCGTACGACCTGGAGGACCCCCATGCCCCCGGCACCCGCACCCGCACCCGAACCCGCCGTCCTGGCCGTCTTCGAAGCGGCCAAGGGGTTCATGCCCGTCGGGGAAGGGCTCGCCCTGTACGAGGCCGCCGTCGAGGCGGGGCGGCTGGGGCTGCCGCTGCTGGAGGTCGGTACCTACTGCGGCCGGTCCACCGTCCTGCTGGCCGACGCGGCGCGGGGAGCCGGGGTCACCGCCGTCACCGTCGACCACCACCGGGGCAGCGAGGAGCAGCAGCCGGGGTGGGAGTACCACGACCCGGCCACGGTCGACCCGGAGCTGGGGCTCATGGACACCCTTCCGACCTTCCGCCGCACGCTCCACCGGGCCGGTCTGGAGGACCACGTGGTCGCCGTGGTCGGGCGGTCGCCGCAGGTCGCCGCCTTCTGGAACTCCCCCCTCGGCCTCGTCTTCATCGACGGCGGCCACACCGACGAGCACGCGAGCGGGGACTACGAGGGCTGGGCGCCCCACGTCGCCGAGGGCGGGCTGCTGCTCATCCACGACGTGTTCCCGGACCCGGTGGACGAGTTCACCGGGCAGGCGCCGTACCGCGTCTACCTCCGGGCGCTGGAGTCCGGCGCCTTCACCGAGGTCTCCGCGACCGACTCGCTGCGCGTGCTGCGGCGTACGGGTCAGGGCTGCTGACCCGGCGCCCCTCCTTCACCGCGTCCGGCCGGGCCGACCCGTAAGGTGTTGGCCGTGTCATACGT
>NZ_VDFC01000046.1:952080-964325 GCF_008369065.1 Streptomyces apricus
GCCGTGGGCGACTCCGGCGGGGACGGCTCCGCCGCTCAGGCGTCGCCGTCGGCCCCGGCGAACCGTTCCCCCTCGTCCGGCGCCCCGGACGACGCCAAGGAGCGGCCGGACGGCGGCGCCGGCCGCACCGGCGGACAGTCCGGCGGTGACGCGGGCGACAGCGGGGAGGCCGGCCCCCTCAAGGGCAAGGTCGTCGTCGTCGACCCCGGTCACAACCCCGGCAACTTCCGGCACCCGTCCGACATCAACCGCCAGGTGGACATCGGGACGAACCGCAAGGAGTGCGACACCACCGGCACGGCGACCAACGACGGTTACACGGAGGCCGAGTTCACGCTCGACGTCTCGCGCCGGCTGCGCACCCTCCTGGAGAAGGAGGGCGCCACGGTGAAGTTCACCCAGGACGACGACCGCGCCTTCGGGCCGTGCGTGGACGAGCGGGCCCGGATCGGCAACGAGGCCGCGGCGGACGCCGTCGTGTCGGTCCACGCGGACGGTTCGGCGGCGGGCAACCGCGGCTTCCACGTGATCCTGCCGGGCTCCGTGCACTCCGGCGCCGCCGACACCCGCCCCATCGTGGCCCCGTCCCGGGACCTGGGCGAGCACATCGCCGGCCGCTTCCTGAGCGTCACCGGCAGCCCGCCCTCCAACTACATCGGCGGGGGCACCGGCCTGGACGTGCGCGAAGACCTCGGCGGTCTCAATCTGTCAACGGTTCCGAAGGTGTTCATCGAGTGCGGCAACATGCGGGACACCGAGGACTCCGAGCGGCTGACCAGCGGTGCCTGGCGGCAGAAGGCGGCGCGGGGAATCTCCGAGGGAATCGTGGGTTTCCTGCGCGGGTAGGGAAGAGCGTGCATATCGGGGCGGACACCCAGGTGGGACGGACGATAGTGTCGTCCGTACGATGAGGGGCCATCCCCGCGCTTCACACCGCGGCCTCACGGGGACCTGGTGACAGCGACGCCTCCACCGACGACGAGACGACTGACGAAGGACCTGAAGTGAATATCCGCTCCCTCACTCGGGGCGACGGCGTGGTGATCGGAGCAGCGGTTCTGCTGTTGATCGCGTCGTTCCTCGACATCTACTCGTACGACGGGGCCGCCAACCTCGACATGCCGAACGCGTGGTCGAGCGCCCCCCTGCTGCTCGGAGTCGTCCTCACGGGCATCGCCGGCGCCGCGCTCATCGTGCTCGCGCGCGGTCTGCCGCAGGCGCCCAAGGTCCTCGGCATCGACCTCGGCCACATCGGTGTCGTCTTCGCCGTCCTCTCGGCGTGGAGCGCGCTGGCGAACATCTTCGACCCGGCCGGCGGCCTCAACAACGTCGGCGAGGGCTCGTCCGGCCCGGACGTCGGCACCGGTCTGATCCTGATCCTGATCGCCACGCTGGTCCTGGCCGCCGCCGCGATCGCCACGCCGCTCGTGCCGGCCCTCAAGGCCGCCCTCGTCGGCGCCCCCAAGCCGCCGTCCCCGCAGCCCTACGGCGGCCAGCCCCAGGGTGGTTACGGCTACCCGGGCGCCCAGCAGCCGGGTGCGTCCTTCGGCGGCCAGCCGCAGCAGGGCCAGCCGTTCGGCGCCCAGCCCGGCCAGCCCCAGCCGCAGCAGGCGCAGGCCCCGCAGGCGCAGCAGCCCGGCGGGGAGTTCTCCCCGTTCTGGTTCGCGGTGCCGGTGGCGCGTCCGCTGTTCGCGGAGGACGGTTCGCCGACGCCGATCGCCGAACTGGCGCCGGGCACCTGGTACCTGGCCGTCGAGCAGCGCGGCCCGAGCCTGGTGGCGCAGACGCAGGACGGCCGCCGCGGCGTCCTGCAGGACACGTCCGGGATCCAGCGCGGCTGATCGCACCGCCGCGCGGCACGGTTTTCCTGCGGCCCTCCACCCCAGGAGCCCTCACGGGCTCTTCCGGGTGGGGGGCCGTTCCCGTACAGTCGGCGCGACCGTCCCGTATCTGACGCTCCGTCAGAAGCGTGTGAGGAGCGGCGCATGCGACTCGGACTCGCCCTCGGCTACTGGGGCCGCGGCCCCTCCCCCGACCACGTCTCCCTCGCCCGGGAGGCGGAGCGGCTCGGCTACGACTCGGTGTGGACCGCCGAGTCCTGGGGGTCCGACGCCTTCACCCCGCTGACCTGGATCGCCGCGCGGACGTCACGGATCAAGCTGGGCACGGCGGTCGCGCAGATGGCGGCCCGCTCCCCCACCGCGACCGCGATGCACGCGCTCACCCTGGACCACCTGTCGGGCGGGCGCATGATGCTCGGCCTCGGGCTGTCGGGGCCGCAGGTCGTCGAGGGGTGGTACGGGCGCCCGTTCCCGAAGTCACCGCTGACGGCGACCCGGGAGTACGTCGACGTCGTACGGCAGGTGCTGCGGCGCGAGGGGCCGGTCGAGCTGGACGGGCGCTTCCACCCGCACCCGTACCGGGGGGCGGACGGGACGGGACTCGGCCGGGCGCTCAAGCCGATCACGCATCCGCTGCGGGCCGAACTGCCCGTGCTGCTGGGGGCGGAGGGGCCGAAGAACATCGCCCAGACGACGCGCATCGCGGACGGCTGGCTGCCGCTGTACTGGTCGCCCCTGCGGACGGACGTGTACGAGGCATCGCTGGCCGGGGCGCCCGAGGGCTTCCTGGTCGCCGCGATGGCCCGGGCGAAGGTCTGCGACGACGTCGCCGAGGGGCTGCTGCCGGTGAAGGCGATGCTCGGCTTCTACATCGGGGGGATGGGTCATGCGGCGCGCAACTTCCACGCCGACCTGATGGCGCGGATGGGGTTCGCCGAGGAGGCCCGCCGGATCCAGGAGCTGTTCCTGGCGGGGCGGCGGGAGGAGGCGGTGCTGGCCGTCCCGGACGCCTTCGCCGACGAGATCTCCCTGGTGGGCCCGCGCGAACGGATCGCCGAGCGGCTTCAGTTGTGGCGGGCGGGCCCGGTGACCGACCTCCTGCTGCTGTCCCCCGACCACCACACCCTGAGGGTGCTGGCGGAGCTGTCCTGACCCCTGCGCCGGCCGGCCCGGAGCGCGGGGCGGGGGCAGGGGCGGGGACGGAGACGGTGTCAAGTGACAGGTTTCATACGCGGTTCGAGGGTCATCCGCATGACATGTCCCCTCGATATCGCAACGGTTCGAATCAAGCCGGCACGGTCGTCGCGGTCGTTGCCGACATCATGGCCGCCATCCTCGGCCTCTGGATCCTCATGTACCTGCTGGACGCCAACCAGGGCAACGCGTTCGTCCAGTTCATCCATGACACCGCCCGCTGGCTCGCCGGCTGGTCGCACGACCTGTTCACGTTCGACGAGCAGTGGGCACGGGTCGTCGCGGGCTACGGTCTCGCGGCCGTCGTCTACCTCTTCATCGGCCACGCCATCGCCAACCGCGTGGCACGCCACTGACCGCGGTTCCCCAGCAGTTCCGCCCGGCACCCGCGAGGCCCGAGGGCCGCGCGGGTGCCTTCGCGCGTGCGGGGACCCCTCCCGCCCCGGTGGCCGTTCCCGTACCGCTGTGAAGATTTGCCGGAGACCGGCGGGCTCTTTCGTGCCCGCGCCGTGGAACCGGCCGCCGGATGGCCGCAAGTGTCGGCAACGTGCAATTACACGACGGGCGTTGACGTCATATCAGACATGGGCGGCCCCCTGGCCGGACACCCGCCGGTGATAGCATCGCGCCGTCTGCGACCTTGATCCACTCGGCTTGGTGGTGATCCGAGGTCAGCCTGCTCTTCGTAGTAGCGCTCATGCAGTTCCCAAGGTGTGCGCCGCGGATCCCTCTGGGGCGCGTTCCGACGATGTCTGCATGTCGCGCCCCGGGAAAGGTATCGATGAATCGAGACGTGCTCATATGGTGCCTCGCTGTGGTCGCAGTGGTCTCCACTGCCGCAGTCGTGGCACTCATCGTCCGCACCAGAGCCCTGGGGGCCAGAAAGAGGCAGTCCGAGGCCGAGGCGCAGCAGAGGCTCACCGAGTCCCAGAACCGGCTCTCGACCGCGCTCACCGACCTGCAGAGGTTCCGCGCCGAGCAGGACGAGGCGCTCCGCGAGGCGGAACGGACCGCGGAGGAGAGCACCAAGGCGGTCCTCAAGGGCGCCGTGCGCTTCCTGCAGAGTCTCGCGGCCGAGCAGACCACGCTCCTGGACGGCATCCAGCGCAGGTACGGCGGACACGCCGTCCTCTCCGACCTGCTGGACGTCAACCACGCCACCGCGCAGATGGCCCGCAAGGCCCAGGGCATCGCGGTCATGTGCGGTGCGCCCCTCGGCCGCCGAAGCCAGGCCGCGAGCGTCTACGACGTGGTGCGCAGCGCCCAGGGCCAGATCCGCAATTTCAACCGGGTCGAGATCATGCAGCAGAGCGGGATGGCGCTGAAGGCGTCCGCCGTCGCGCCCGTCGCCCTCGCCGTCGCCGAACTGCTTGACAACGCTGCCAGCTTCTCGCAGCACGACGCACCCATCGAGGTGACGTTCCAGCGCGTGCAGAGCAACCTGTGCATCGTGATCGACGACGCCGGTGTCGGCATGAGCGACGAGGACCGGCAGAAGGCGACCGCGCTGCTGTCCGGGGACTCCCTCCCGCGCCTGTCGCAGCTCGGTGCCCAGCCGAAGTTCGGTCTGCCCGTGGTCGGCCTGATCGCCCGCCAGTACGGATTCAAGGTGGACGTCACCGGGGTCTCCCGGTACGGCGGTGTCCGGGCTGTCGTCCTGCTGCCCAAGGAGCTGTGGACCATGGAAGAGACCCCGCCCGCCGAGGAGGCTCCCGTGCGCAGGATCCGCCGCATCCCCAGCGTGGAGGAGGACGCGGCCGAGTCCCGGACGGTGCACGGCCTGCCCAAGCGCGGGGAGCGTCAGGCCCCGACCGCGAGCGTCACCGACGCCGGGGGCTCCGCCGGCGGCGGGACGCGGCCGTTCAAGAAGGCCGGCCGCGGCAGTGGCGGTCTGGCCGCGATCCAGCGCGGCACCATGTCGGGCCGTGCCGTAGAGGTTCCGTCGTCCGAAGGGACCGAGGGCGCATGACAGACATGTCGTGGATGGTCAGGGACATCGTGGACAACGTCCCGCGGGCCCGGCACGCCGTCGTGCTGTCGGCGGACGGCCTGCCGCGCGGCGCCACGGACGGCCTGTCCCAGAAGGACGTCAAGACGATCGCCGCCGCCATGTCGGGGATGCAGTCGCTGAGCCGGGCCACCGCGCACTTCGCCGGTCCGGCGCAGGAACGGCAGTGGAACCAGACGGTCATCGAGTTCTCGCACGGCTGGGTCTTCCTGATCGGGGCGGGGCAGGGCGCGTACCTGGCCGCCGCCGCCGAGCCCGACGTCGACCTCCAGCAGCTCTCGTTCCGCATGAACCGGCTCGTCGCCCGGCTGGGCGACAACCTGACGTCGCCGCCGAGGGTCGGCGTGGACGACCCGTCCCGGGCCGAGGCCACACCGGTCCCGCGCGCGGAGTCGGGCGGTTCGGGCTTCGTGCTCCAGGAGCTCGACCGGGTCGTCACCGCGGTGCCGGGGGCCCGGCACGCGCTGCTGCTCGGCTCCGACGGCCTGCCGCGCGGAGCGACCTCGGGGATCGGCAAGGACCTCGCGGACACCATGTCCGCGGCCATGACCGGCATCCACGCCTACAGCCGCGCGGCGGCGCAGTTCGCCGGCGGTCCCGAGGACGCCGAGTGGGAGCAGACCGTCATCGAGTACCAGCACGGCTGGCTGTTCCTCATCGCGGCGGGCGACGACGGCTTCCTCGCCGCCGCGGCCGCGCACGACTGCGACATCGAGGAGTTCACCAGCCGGCTGGCCGACGCCGTGCCCGCGCTCAGGGGAGAGAGGGCCGACCATGTCTGAGGGCCAGGACGAAGAGCTGGAACTGACCACCCCGTTAGTCCCCCTCTTCGTGATCACGAACGGACGCGACCTGCCCGCGGACCACGAGTACGAGCACACCGCCCTGGTGACCGCGCGCGACGTCACCTCGGCCGCGGCGGCGCGTGCCCTGTCCCCGGAAGCCCGCAAGGTCATGGACCTGATCACCAACGGCTTCCTGTCGGTGGCGGAGGTCTCGGGCCACACGCACCTGCCCCTGGGCATCGTGCGGATCCTGCTGGCGCAGTTGGAGGAGGACGGCCTCATCCTCGTGCGGAAGCCCATCCCCCGCGTGGAACGGGCCGAACGCGAACTGCTCAGTGCTGTGCTGGACGGCCTCAGAACCAAATTCGGAGCGTAAGCCGTGTATCTGGACCCAGACATCTCCAACTCGGTCAAGATCCTCATCGTGGGTCACTTCGGGGTCGGGAAGACCACGTTGATCGGCAGCATCTCCGAGATCGAGCCCTTGCAGACCGAGGAGGAGATCACCGAGGCCAGCGAGGGCTTCGACGATCTCTCGGGGACGCCGAACAAGACCACCACCACGGTGGCCATGGACTTCGGCCGCCTCACCCTCAGCGACACCCTCGTGCTGTACCTCTTCGGAACGCCCGGCCAGGAGCGCTTCAAGGAGATGTGGGAGTCCCTGTCGCGGGGCGCGCTGGGCGCCCTGGTGCTGGTCGACCCCACCCGCCTGCACGAGAGCTTCGCCGTCCTGGACCTGGTCGAGCGCTTCGGCCTGACCTACGCCATCGGCGTCAACCACTTCGAAGGCACCACCGAGTACCCGCTCGACGAAGTGCGCGAGGCGCTGAACCTCGCCGCGGACACGCCCATCGTGCACTGCGACGTACGCGACCAGAAGTCCTCGGCGCAGTCCCTCATCACCCTCGTGCAGCACCTGATGTCCATACTCGGCTAGGAGCCACGGCATGCAGCAGCAGATCAACTCCTCCGCAACACCGCCGCCCGGCTGCCCCGCGCACGGCAACGTCCAGCTGTTCGGCCCCGAGTTCGGCGCCGACCCCGAGCAGCACTACGCCCACCTGCGCTCGCTGGGTCCCAGCGCTCCCGTCGACATCGCCCCCGACGTGCAGGTGGAGCTGGTCACCAGTTACGACGCGGCCCTGCACATCCTGCAGAACCCCGCCTCCTTCGTCCGGGACTCGCGCCGCTGGAACGCGCTGAACGAGAACCGGGTCCCGGCCGACAGCCCGGCCCTGCCCATGATGGGCTACCGCCCCAACGCCCTCTTCAGCGACGGGGCGGCCCACGCCCGGCTGCGCCAGGCGGTCACCGACAGCCTGGCCAGCATCGACGAACTGCAGCTCGTGCGGCAGACCCAGCAGTCGGCCGACTACCTGATCAGCCAGTTCGCCTCGGACATCCGCGGCCAGGCGGACCTGATGGCCGACTACGCGCAGCCGCTGCCGCTGCTGGTCTTCAGCAACCTGTTCGGCTGCCCGCCCGAGATCGGCGACCGCGTCATCGCCGGGATCAGCGGCATCTTCGAGGGCACCCCGGGCGCCGACCTGGTCCTGGGCGGCGCGCTCGGCGAGCTGATCGCGCTCAAGCACCGCCAGCCCGGTGACGACGTGACGACGCGGCTCATGCAGCACTCCGCCGGGCTCACCGACGAGGAGGTGCTGCACCAGCTGGTGACCCTGCTCTCCGGCGGCACCGCGCCCCTCGCGGCCGCCATCGGCACCAGCAGCGCCCTGTACCTGAGCGGGGACTGGCAGGCCGGCCTGCCGGTCGAGGACGCGGTCGTCCAGACGCTGTGGAACTACGCGCCGATCGCCAACTACGCGGCCCACTACCCGACCCACGACGTCGAGCTGGGCGGCCGGATCCTGCGGGCCAACGACCCGGTGGTCATCTCCTTCGCCGCGGCCAACACCGACCCGAAGCTGACCGAGCACCGCGAGCAGCTCAGCGGCAAGGCCCACCTCGCCTTCGGCGCCGGACCGCATGCCTGCCCCGCCAAGGACCCCGCCTTCATGATCGCGGTCACCGCCGTGGAGGCGCTGCTCAACCGGCTGCCGGACGTCGAGATGCGGGTGCGCTTCCAGGACCTGGCCTGGGTGCCGGCGCCGTGGAGCCGTTCCCTGATGAGCGTCCCCATCCGGTTCACCGCGCGCAGCGCGCCGCAGCCGGCCGCCGACGGGTCCGCGGACCGGCAGGGCTTCAGCCCGGCGTCCGCGTCCTCCGCGCAGCACTCCGCTCCCGCGTACCGGTCGGCACAGTCCTCCGCCGCGCCGAAGGCGAAATCCGGACTATTCAGCCGCTTCCTCGCCTGGACGAGGGGCGAGTGACGTAAGTAACCCTACGAGAACACAGTGTTACAGGATGCTTCAACCATCCCACGGGTACGTATGGCGGCTGTCGCTCAGAAAGGAGCCGCCATCGTGGGGAGCCTCACGACTCCACCCTCCGACCGCCGGGCCACCGTCTCCCTCTTCTCCCGTCTGCGGACGGCGGAGGGCCAGGCCGATCCCTTCCCCCTCTACGCGGAACTGCGGTCGAGGGGCGGGGTCAGCCCCGCTCCCTGGGGCGGCTTCCTCGTCACCAGTTTCGACACCTGTGACCGCATCCTGCGCAGCTCCGACTGGCTGGAACCGGACAAGAGCTGGCGGGACCGCCAGGGGCCCCGCACCCGCTGGCACGCCCCGTCCTCGCGCGAGATAGCCAGCACGATGCCCGCCCTCAACCCCCCGGAGCACACCAGGGTGCGCCGGGCGGCGGGCGGTTTCGACCGGACCGCCATCCAGCGCATGGGCCGGACGGTGGGCGAGCTGACCGACGGTCTGCTCGACTCGCTGACCGCCCGGCTGCGGGACGGCGAGGCCGAGACGGACTTCGCCGCCCTGGTCAGCGAGGAGCTCCCGATCGCCACCATCGGGGCCTGGCTCTCCCTGCCCTCCGCCGACTGGCCACGACTGCGCGAGCTGACCCACGAGCAGGTCTTCACCCAGGAACTGCTGCCCTCCGCCAGCCAGCTGGCCCGCTCCGACGTCGCCATGGCCGAACTGCGCTCCTACTTCATGGAGTTGATACGCGACCGGCGCGCCCACCCCGGCGACGATCCCGTCTCCCGCTGGATCAGCACCTGGGACGCCATGGAGCCCGACCGGGACAGCGCCGACGAGGCGGTCTACTTCCTGGTCCTGTTCGTCCTGCTGGCCGCGCTGGAGACCACCTCCACGCTCCTGTCGACCATGACGCTCCTGCTCCTGGAGGAGCCGGGCCACTGGGACCTGCTCACCGCCCGCCCCGACCTGGTGCCCGCCTTCGTCGAGGAGACCCTGCGCTACGACCCGCCCACCCATGTGATCAGCCGGGTGGCCGCGCGGGACTGCACGGTGGACGGCGTCGAGGTCCGCGCCGACGAGATGGTCCACCTCATGGTGGGCGCCGCCCACCGGGACCCGGCCAAGCACCACGACCCCGAGCGGTTCGACCCCCGCCGCGCGGCCTCCCAGCACCTCGCGTTCAGCGGCGGCATCCACTACTGCCTCGGCGCCCCGCTGGCCCGGCTCGAAGCCCACACCCTCCTGCGCCAACTGGTCGCGCGCCTGCCGCGGCTGACCCTGGCCCGCCGCCCTCCCAGAGCGCCGCGGGTCGCCTTCCGACGCCTGCTGAGCCTGGACGTGGCCCTCGCATGAACCACATACCGCCTGGACGTGGCCCTCGCATGAACCACATACCCGCGCCCCCCGCGCCTCCCGCCCCCCTCCTCACCGCTGCTGCCGCCGCCGACGTCGCAGCCAGCGCCGCCGTCGACGCCGAGCAGGACGGCCCCGTCCTGCGGGTCCGCCTCAATCCGACCGGCCAGGACAACGATGTCCTCGGCGCCGCCACGATCGACGCCCTCATCGCCCTGCTGGACGGCCTGCACGAACGGCCCGACGTACGGGTCCTCGTCCTGTCCTCCGGGGGCGAGGACTTCTGCACGGGAGCGGACCGCACCGAGTACCTGGACGCCGTCGCCGCCGACCCGACCGGCGGCGCCCTGCGCCGTGCCGCGGACAAGGCCCACCGGCTGTGCCAGGCCCTGGAGAACACCCACGCCGTCACCGTCGCCCGGCTCCACGGCAAGGTCATCGGGGCCGGACTCGCCCTCGCCGCCTTCTGCGACCTGCGCGCGGGCGCGGACACCTGCCGCTTCCGCATGCCCGAGGTCGGTCTGGGCCTCCCGCCCGCCTGGGGCGGGGCCATGGGCCGGCTGATCTCGGAGGCCGGCCTCGCACCGGTGCGCGAACTGGCCCTCACCTGCGAGGTGTTCGACGCCCCCACCGCCCACCGGATCGGCCTGATCCAGAAAGTGGTCCCCCCGGACCAGCTGGACTGCGCCGTCGACTCCTGGACGCGGCCGCTCGCCCGGCGCCCGGCCGAGGCCCTCGTCCTGACCAAGCGCATGCTGGCCGGCCACGCGCGGGCCGACCGGGCGTCCGACGTCTCCGTGCTGGACGCCCACCTCCTGAGCGGCGCCCTCAGACCGCCCCGGTAGCGCAGCAGTCGGGGTCCAGGCCCAGCGGCAGGCGGTCGCCGCCGAAGACCGCGCAGGTCGCCTCGTCGCCGCCCAGCGCGGCGACGGCGAGGAGCAGGGAGCCCGCCGTCCACGAGGTGAGCTCCTCGGGCCAGACCGCCCGCGAGTCGAAGACGTAGCCGGTCCAGTACAGGCCCGTGCGCGGGTCCCGCAGGTGCTGGATCGACTGCAGGATCTCCAGCGCGCGGTCGGACTCGCCCACGGCCCACAGGGCCAGGGCGAGTTCGGCCGACTCGCCGCCCGTCACCCAGGGGTTGGGCACCACGCACCGCACGCCGAGGCCCGGGACCACGAACCGGTCCCAGTCCCGCGCGATGCGCTCCTTCGCCTCGGCGCCGGTCAGCGCGCCGCCCAGCACCGGGTAGTACCAGTCCATCGAGTAGCGGTCCTTGTCGAGGAACCGCTCGGGGTGCCGGCGGATCGCGTGGCGCAGCGCGCCCACCGCCAGCTCCCAGTCGGGCTGCGGCTCCTCGCGCTCCTCGGCGATGGCGAGCGCGCAGCGCAGCGCGTGGTGGACGGACGAACTCCCGGTCAGCAGCGCGTCCTCGACGGGCGTGCCGTCGTCCTCGCGCTTCCAGCCGATCTGCCCGCCCGGCAGCTGCAGCGCCAGCACGAACTCGACCGCCGCGAACACCGTCGGCCACATGCGGTCCAGGAAGGTGTCGTCGCCGGTCGCCTGGTAGTGGTGCCACACCCCGACGGCCACGTACGCGCAGAAGTTGGTCTCGCGCCCGCGGTCGGTGACCTCGGCGGCGTCCCCGTCGGCGTAGGCGGCGTACCAGGAGCCGTCCTGGTTCTGGTGGCGGGCCAGCCAGTCGTAGGCGCGGGCGGCGGCCTCGTGCTCACCGGCCGCGTCCAGGGCCATGGCGGCCTCGGTGTGGTCCCACGGGTCGAGGTGGTGGCCGCGGAACCACGGGATGGCACCGTCCTCGCGCTGGACGGCCAGGATGCCCCGGACGGTCTGCGCCGCCTCCTCCGCGGTGAGCACCCCCGCGAGGACGAGGTGTTCGGTGCGCGGAGTCGTCACGAAGCGTCCGTCTGCGTCCGCGCCGTGCCGCCGAGGGCGGCGGCGGGCAGGTGCGGCTTGGTCGCGTACGCCACGAAGCTCTTGCCGATCAGCGGGTTGAGCGCCTGCTCGGCGACCCGGGTCGCGAGCGGCTTCTTCATGATGTCCCAGACGAGGAGCTTGTGGTACGCCCGCACCGGCAGCGCCTTGTCGTTGTCGACGCCGAACGCGCACTTGAGCCACCAGTAGGGGCTGTGCAGCGCGTGGGCGTGGTGCGTGCCGTACGGCCGCAGGCCCGCCTCGCGAATCTTGCCGAGCAGCTCGTCCGCCTTGTAGATGCGGATGTGGCCGCCCTCGACCTCGTGGTACGCGTCCGACAGCGACCAGCAGACCTTCTCGGGCCCGTAGCGCGGCACGGTGACGGCTATCCGCCCGCCGGGCCTGAGCACGCGGACCATCTCGGCGAGCACGCCCTTGTCGTCCGGGATGTGCTCCATCACCTCGGAGATGATGACGACGTCGAACGACTCGTCGGGGAAGGGCAGCCGCAGCGCGTCGCCCTCCATGGCGGTGGCGGTGGCGCCCTCGGGGGCCTCGCCCGCCTCCTTCATCGCCGCGAACCACTTGGCGACCTCGCGGATCTCCTCGGCGTTCCGGTCCAGCGCGACGACCTGCGCGCCGCGCCGGTAGCACTCGAAGGCGTGGCGTCCCGCCCCGCACCCGAGGTCCAGTACACGGTCCCCCGGGGCGAGCGGGAACCGGGAGAAGTCGACGGTCAGCACGTGGTCCTGCTTTCGCGGTTCGGGGTGTCCACGGGGGCGGGGCGGGACGCCACGCCTTCGAG
>NZ_VDFC01000046.1:964425-976196 GCF_008369065.1 Streptomyces apricus
GGGCGGAGCGGTCGGGGCGGGCGTCCGGGCCCGGCGCGGAGCGGTGGGCGGACGCGATCGCCTCGCGGTAGCGGGCCACCGTGCCCTCCGCGGCGCGGGCCCACGTGAACTTCTCCAGTACGCGCGCACGCCCGGCCGCGCCGAGCCGCTCGCGCAGGCCCGGGTCGCCCAGCATCCTGCTCAGCGCGGCGGCCAGCGCCCCCGCGTCGCCGGGCGGGACCGCCAGGCAGGTCTCGCCGTCGGGGCCCGCGACCTCGGGGATGGCCCCGCCGGTGGTGGCCACCAGCGGCGTGCCGGTCGCCATCGCCTCGGCGGCGGGCAGCGAGAAGCCCTCGTACAGGGACGGCACGCAGGCGACCTCGGCGGAGCGCACGAGGTCGACGAGCTCCGCGTCCGAGATGCCCTTCACGAACTCGACGGAGCCCTCCAGCCCGTACCGCTCGATGAGCTGGGCCACCGGCCCGTCCTCGGCGCGCCGGCCGACGACGACGAGGTGCGCCGCGGGGTGCTCGGTGCGGACCTTGGCGAGCGCCTCCACGAGGAAGACGAGCCCCTTGAGGGGGACGTCCGCGCTGGACGTCGTGACGATCCGGCCCGGCACCTTCGGCACGGACGGATCGGGCGAGAAGAGGTCGGCGTCGGCGCCGATGTGCACGACGTGGATCCGCTCGTCCCGTACGCCGAGGTGGTCGACGATCTCCTGGCGGGACGTGCCGGAGACGGTGAGCACGGACGGCAGCCGGCGCGCGACCCGCTTCTGCATGCGCGTGAAGGCGTACCAGCGCCGCACGGAGGCCCGCCTGCGGCGGCTCCCTGCGGCGTCCAGCTCCAACTGCCGGTCCACGGTGATGGGGTGGTGGACGGTGGTGACCAGCGGAGCGCCGACGTCGCCCAGGAGCCCGTACCCGAGCGTCTGGTTGTCGTGCACGACGTCGAAGTCGCCGCGCCGGGCCCGCAGATGGCGGCGGGCGCGCAGCGAGAAGGTGAGCGGCTCCGGGAAGCCCCCGGTCCACATCGTGCCGACCTCGACGGCGTCGATCCAGTCGCGGAACTCCTCGCGCCGGGGGGTGCGGAAGGGGTCCGGCTGGCGGTACAGGTCCAGGCTGGGCAGCTCGGTCAGGGAGAGCCCGGCGAGGTCCTCGCCCTCGTCGAGCACCGGGTAGGGCTGCGAGCCGATCACCTCGACCTGGTGGCCGAGCCGGACGAGTTCGCGGGAGAGGTGCCGTACGTAGACGCCCTGGCCGCCGCAGAACGGGTTCCCCTTGTAGGTGAGGAGCGCGATGCGCAGCGGTCGGTCGGCGTCGGCGGCCGAGCCCTCGCGGAGGCCTGCCTCCATGGCCTCATGGGTCACTCCCGGCCCCCTTCTTCCAGCACTTTCCCGCGAGATTACTTCGGGACGGTAATCTAGAACAAGTTTCAGACTTGATCGTTCAGGGAGCATTGAATCTACCGGCAGGTAGCTCCCCCTGTGAGCGGTGGATCGGGTGATTCACACCACGGCCGGGCCCTACCCTGCTCTCGTCCCACCTCTGCCACCGCCCTCTGCTGTACGAACGTCACGGAACGGGATCCATGCCTGCGGAAGCCAAGACTGCGGCGAAGGCCGCGCAGTCGCCCGTACGGGCGGCGCAGCCGGTCACTCCCCCGCTCACCGAGCGCCAGGAGGCGCGCCGCCGCCGCATCCTGCACGCGAGCGCGCAGCTGGCGAGCCGGGGCGGTTTCGACGCGGTCCAGATGCGGGAGGTGGCGGAGTCCTCGCAGGTCGCGCTGGGCACGCTGTACCGCTACTTCCCGTCCAAGGTGCACCTGCTGGTCGCGACCATGCAGGACCAGCTGGCCCACATGCACGGGACGCTGCGCAAGAAGCCGCCGGCGGGCGACACGGCGGCGCAGCGGGTCGCGGAGACCCTGATGCGGGCCTTCCGCGCGCTGCAGCGGGAGCCGCACCTCGCGGACGCGATGGTCCGCGCCCTGACGTTCGCCGACCGCAGCGTGAGCCCGGAGGTGGACCAGGTCTCCCGCCAGACCACGGTGATCATCCTCGACGCCATGGGTCTCGACGACCCCACCCCCGCCCAGCTCTCCGCCGTCCGCGTCATCGAGCACACCTGGCACTCGGCCCTGATCACCTGGCTCTCAGGCCGCGCCTCGATCGCCCAGGTGAAGATCGACATAGAAACGGTCTGCCGCCTGATCGACCTGACGTCACCGGAGGACCGCCCCCCGTCCCCTGCCCCGTAAGGAGCGCGGGGAACGGCTGCGGGCCGGTGGGGGCCGTTCGCGCAGTTCCCCGCGCCCCTGAAAGACGGGGCTGCGCCCCTGTCTTTCGTCCTTTAGGGGCGCGGGGAACTGCGCGACAAGCCCCCACCGGACCCGCACCCGGCCACCGAACAGGCTGCAGCGTCCCTACTCCTCCGGAGGAAACACCGCCTCCCCGCTCCCCACCAGCGTGATCGTGATCGCCTCCACCGGACACCCCTCCGCCGCCTCCAGCACCTTCTCGTCCGCCTCGCCCTCGGGCTCCCTGGCATGGGACTGCATCGCCGCGTCGAGGCGGAAGGCCGCAGGCGCGAGATGGGTGCACTGCGCCGAGCCGATGCACACGGAGCGGTCGACCTCGACGTGCCAGCGGTCACCCATCCCTCAGGCCTCCCACCCGGCCGGCAGGTGGATCATCTTGTGCTCCAGGAACTCCCCGTACCCCTCGGGACCGAACTCGCGGCCGAGCCCGGAGTTCTTGTAGCCGCCGAACGGGCCGAGCATGTCGAGGCTGAAGGTGTTCACGGAGTACGTGCCGGTCCGCACCCGCCGCGCCACGTCGATCCCCCGGTCCACGTCCCCCGTCCACACACTCCCGCTCAGCCCGTACTCGGAGTCGTTGGCGATCTTGACCGCCTCCTCCTCGTCGCCGTACGGGAGCAGGCAGATCACCGGCCCGAAGATCTCCTCGCGGGCGATCCGCATGGAGTTGTCGACGCCCCCGAAGAGCGTCGGCTCGACGTACCAGCCGCGCTCCAGCCCGGCCGGCCGCCCGCCGCCGGCGAGGATCTTCGCACCCTCCTCCTGGCCGATGCGGATGTAGTCGAGGCTGCGCTGCTGCTGCCGCCGCGCGACCAGCGGGCCGACCTGGGTCGCGGGGTCCAGCGGGTCGCCGACCACCAGCGCGTCGGCCGCCGCCGCGAACGCCTCCGCGAACTCGTCGTAGCGCGAGCGCGGCAGCAGGATGCGGGTCTGGGCCACGCACGCCTGGCCGTTGTTCATCCAGGCCGCCGAGACGATGCCGGGCACGGCGGTGGCGGGGTCGGCGTCCGGCAGGACCACGGCCGCCGACTTGCCCCCCAGTTCCAGCGTCACGCGGGTGAGATGGCGCGAGGCGACCTCCATGACGCGCCGCCCGGCCGCGACCGACCCCGTGAAGGAGACCTTGTCGATCCCGGGGTGCCCGACCAGGTACTCGCTGACCTCGCGGTCCGCCGGCAGGATCGACAGGACGCCCTCCGGCAGCCCGGCCTCCCGCACGATCTCACCGAGGAGGTACGCGTCCAGCGGCGACTCGGGCGACGGCTTGAGCACGGCCGTGCAGCCGGTCAGCAGCGCGGGGGCGAGCTTGGCCGCGGCCGTGAACTGGGGCACGTTCCACGGGACCACGGCCGCCACGACCCCCACCGGCTCACGCCGGACGAGGATGCGTCCGAGCACCCCGTCGCGCGTCTCCTCGTAGGAGAAGTCCCGTGCGACGGTGATCGCGGCGTCCCACACCATCATCGCGCCGAGCGCCTGCGCGAGGACGCTCCAGGAGTACGGGGAGCCGTTCTCCGAGGAGATGACGCGGGCGATCTCCTCGTGCCGCACGGCGATCGCGTCCTTGATCCGGGTGACCACCCCGATGCGCTCGTCGAGGGACATCCGCGGCCAGGGCCCCTCGTCGAAGGCGGTGCGCGCCGCGGCGACGGCCCGGTCGACGTCCTCCGGCGCGGCGTGCGGCACCCGGCCGATGACCTCCTCGGTGTGCGGGGAGACCACCTCGATGACGTCCCGGCCGCGGGGAGCGGTCAGTTCCCCGCCGATGAACAGCTGTCCGTGTTCCACGAGTCCGGTCATGGCCGACTGCCTCTCCGAGGGGACCACTCGTTCCTGACGGTGCATCAGACATTGAACTGATATCAGTTCCACCGGACGGAGTCCACGGAGCGCACAGCAGTCGTCCGGGGACCGGGTCCCGCTGGAACCCGTTCTAGTTATAGTGGCGGGAAGCCGGCGACAGGGGAGCCCATGCCACAGGTGACCGACCACGGCGCAGGCGTACGGTCCGTCGCGGTCCCCATCCCGGACAACCCCCTCGGCCACACCCTCGTGTACGTCGTGGACACCGACCGCGGCCCGGTGCTGATCGACACGGGCTGGGACGACCCCGCCTCCTGGGACGCGCTCACCGGCGGGCTGGCGGCCTGCGGGACGGCCGTCGGCGAGGTGCACGGCGTGGTGATCACCCACCACCACCCGGACCACCACGGCCTGTCGGCCCGGGTCCGCGAGGCGTCGGGCGCGTGGGTGGCCATGCACGCCGCCGACATCTCCGTCGTGCGCCGCACCCGCGAGACCGAACCGGGGCGCTGGCTGGCGTACATGGCGGACAAGCTGACCGCGGCCGGCGCGCCCGAGGAGCACGTGGCGCCGCTGCGCGCCGCCCGCCGCCCGCGCCTGCCCGGCCTCTCCCCCGCGCTCCCGGACCGGGAGATCGTCCCCGGCGAGCTCCTGGACCTGGCCGGCCGCCGCCTGCGCGCGATCTGGACCCCGGGCCACACCCCCGGCCACGTCTGCCTCCACCTGGAGGAGGACCATCCGGCACGGCTCCCCGGCCACGGACGCCTGTTCTCCGGCGACCACCTCCTGCCGAGGATCACCCCGCACATCGGCCTCTACGAGGACCCGGACGACGACACCGTCCCCGACCCGCTCGGCGACTACCTCGACTCCCTGGAGCGCGTCGGCGGCCTGGGACCGGCCGAGGTGCTCCCGGCCCACCTGCACCCCTTCACCGACGCGCCGTCCCGGGTACGGGAGTTGCTCGACCACCACGAGGAACGCCTCACCGGTCTCCTCACCCTCCTCGGCACCCCGCGCACCGTGTGGCAGGTCGCCGAGCGCATGGAGTGGAACCGCCCGTGGGCCGACATCCCGTACGGGTCGAGGAACATCGCGGTCTCGGAGGCGGAGGCCCATCTGCGCCGCCTGGTGAAGCTGGGCCGCGCGGAGGCGGTGACGGGGAGCGGCCCGGTGACGTACGTCGCCGTCTGACGACCCGTCAAGCGCCCTGCCACAACGCCGGGTCAGGGGTCGGTGGTGTCGTCCACCGCGTAGGCGACGCCCCGTTCGTACGACATGGCCAGGCCCTGCGCGTACGCCCGTGCGTAGGCCTCCTCGCCGATCTTCCCGCGCACCAGCCGTTCACGGGCGCGCCGGGCGGCCATCAGGTCCGGTGAGTGCATCTGGGCGCTGCCGAGGCGTTCCCAGATGCGCTGGCCGACGGCGAGCAGGCGCGCCGCCCGGTGCCCGTCGCCGATCTCCGTGACCGCGGAGGCCAGCACGTCGAGGGTGAGGGCGACCCCGAGCGTGCTGTTCAGCGACCGGTGCCCGACGACGGCCGTACGGGCGGTGCGCAGTGCCGCCGTGAAGTCGCCCTCGGCCAGGTCGGCCTGGGCGACGAAGCAGTCCGCGAAGGCGCCCGCCCAGCTCTCGCCGTGCCGCGCGCTCTCCTCGCGCACCTCCTCGGCGACCGCCCGCGCCCGGACGGGATCGCCGAGCAGCAGGTGGACGAGGGAGAGCCCGAGCCGCACCTGGAGCTGCGCGGAGCCCCGCCAGTCGTCGCAGACCGGCAGTTCCTCGGCCGCCTGGAACACCGCCAGCGCCTCGGTGAGCCGGCCGCTCAGGAGCAGGTGCCCGCCGGTGAGGTAGGCGGCGGCGACGACCTCGACGGGGTCGCCCCGCTCCACGGACGCCGCCGTGCACCGCGCAGCCCAGTCCCCGGCGCCGTCCAGGTCGCCCTGGAGCAGGGCGACCGCACCCCTGGACCACAGGGCACGGACGAGATCGGGGCCGGGCGCAGGGCCGGTGGCGAGCACCTGGTCGAGGCAGTGCCGGGCGTCCCGCAGATAACCGCAGTGGCGCCACAGGAAACCCAGGTCGGCCGCCGTGGCCAGGGCGGTCGCGCCGTCGCACTCGGACAGCGCGCAGTCCATCGCGGTGCGCAGGTTGGCGTGTTCGGCGACCGTGCGCCGGCACCACCGCACCTGGTGGCCGGTGTTCCACTGCGTGCAGCCGGTGCGGGCCAGGCGCCGGTAGTGGTCGAGGTGGCGCAGCCGCAGGGTCCGCTCCTCGCCGAGCGCGCGCAGCCAGTCGCTCCCGAACTCCCGGACGCTGTCCAGCAGATGGAAGCGGTCCCCCGCACCGCCCTCTCCGTCCCCCTCGGCGACCGGGGTCCTCATCGCCGGGCCCGCCCTGCTCCTCGACCGGGTCCCGGCCGCCGTCACACTGACGCAGCTGCTGCTCGGCTGCGCGCTCACCGCGTACACCGTGCGGCAGCGGGACCGCCTCGCCGTGCGGCTCGCCGAGGTGCGCGAGATCGCGCGGATCACCCAGGAGGCCGTCGTACGGCCGCTGTCCCGCAGCTTCGCCGGGACGCACGTCTCCACGCGCTACCACTGCGCCGTGCACGGGTCGGCGCTCGGCGGGGACCTCTACGACGTCGCGGTGACCCCGTTCGGCCTGCGGGTCCTCGTCGGCGACGTGCGCGGACACGGTCTCGAAACCGTCCGGCTGACCGCCGAGACGGTGGCGGGCTTCCGCGAACTCGCCCACACCGCCCCGGACCTGGCGGCCGTCGCCACCGGCCTGGACGAGCGCCTCGCGCCGGAGCTGGGCGCGGAGGACTTCGTCACCGCGCTGCTCGCCGAGTTCGCGCCGGGCGAGGTACGGCTGGTCAACTGCGGTCATCCCGCGCCCCTGCGCGCCGGCCAGCGCGTAGAGCTGCTCGAACCGGGCGTCCCCACACCCCCGTTGGGGATGGGGCCCGACCCGCGCCAGTACCGCGTACGCCTCCAGCCGGGCGACCGCCTCCTGCTCTACACCGACGGGCTCACCGAGGCCCGCTCCCCCGACGGCACGTTCTTCCCCTTCCTCACCGAGGCCGCCCACGCCCTGCGCGACCCCCTGCCCGACGAGGCCCTCGACACCCTCTACGCGCGCCTGCTCGCCCACACCGGCGCCGCCCCCGTCGACGACCTGGCCCTCGTCCTGTGCCAGCCCACCGAGGCCGCGGTCCCGGCGCCGCCCACCGCCGGGCGCGTGCTGTAGCCGCGGTCCGCCTGTCCGGCCGGCCCCCGGTCCGCCCGTCCGGCCGGCCCCCGGGGGCATTGCTACGGGCCGGTACAGTGAGCAGGTCGTCATCACACCCGTACGGGGGGAAGCCGGTGCAAATCCGGCGCTGACCCGCAGCCGTGTGCCGCCCCGGTCCCCGTGGGCGGCGAGCCGGAATGCCCCGTGCGGAAGGTGATCGGCTCGCGTCACCGGACCGCCGGTGACCGGCACCGTCGAGGTACACGGAGCCGAGCCGCCCGGGGCTCCGGGCTGCCCGGCCGCTCCCCCACAGGGTGAGCCGAAGGGGCACCCCCGTCGGCGAACCGACGAGATCAGATGAGTACAGAGAGGCCCCCGCCGATCATGTCTGTCCGCCGCCGCGCCGCGGTCCTGGCCGCCACCGCCGTGATCGGCACGGCGTTCGCGCCGACCGCCCTCGCCGACGAGTCGCCCGCCGCGTCGCCCTCCCCCTCCCAGGCGCTGCCCTCCGGCCTGTACGGCAGCACCGACCCGACGTACGACGGTGTCTGGCGGCAGTCGCTCGCGCTGCTCGCCCAGCACACCGTGGGCGTACGGCCCGCCGCGAAGGCCGTCGACTGGCTCACCGGGCAGCAGTGCGCGGACGGCGGCTTCGCGGCCTACCGCGCGGACCCGGCCGCGAAGTGCGGGGCCAAGACGCAGGTCGACACGAACAGCACCGCCGCCGCCCTCCAGGCCCTGGAGGCGCTCGACGCGGACGACGCGGTGACCGGCGCGGCCGTGAAGTGGCTGAAGTCCGCGCAGAACGAGGACGGCGGCTGGGGCTACCTCCCCGGCGGGGCCACCGACACCAACTCGACGTCCGTCGTGATCGGCGCCCTGGAGGCCGCCGGGACCGACACCGAGGACCTGCGGTCGAAGGACGACCGGACGCCGTACGACGCCCTGCGCGGCCTGTCCGTCCCCTGCGACGAGGACGGCGGCGGCGCGTTCGCCTTCCAGCCCGACAAGAAGGGCAGACTCGCGGCGAACGCCGACGCCACCGCGGCGGGCGTCCTGGGCGCGCTCGGCGAGGGCATGGTGACCGACGCCGAGGACGACGGCGGGTCCGCCGGGCCCGCGACGTGCGCGGGCGGCGACTCCCCGACCGCCGAGCAGGCGGCGGCCAACGGCGCCGGGTACCTCGCGGACGCGGTGGCGGGGACCGGCCATCTGAAGTCCGCCCTCGCGGGCGCCGAGGACCAGCCCGACCACGGCAACACCGCCGACGCGGTCGTCGCGCTGGCCGCGGCGGGCCGGACGGCCGACGCCGCGAAGCCCCTGGCCTGGCTGGAGAAGGAGTCGGGCGACTGGGCGGCGCGGAGCGGCCCGGCCGCGTACGCGCAGCTGATCTTCGCGGCGCACGCCGCCGGGGCGGACCCGCGCGACTTCGGCGGCGCCGACCTGGTGAAGCAGCTCGGCGCGACCGGTCCGGCCGCCGCGGCATCGACCACCGACAAGAGCGACAAGGACGAGAAGAAGGACGAGGACGGCGACGGCGGGGTCAGCGTCTGGTGGATCGTCGGCGTCGGCCTGGTCGGCGGCATCGGCATCGGCTTCCTGCTGAGCGGCCGCACCAGGAAGCAGCAGCCGTGACCCGCCACCGCCCGGCCCCGCTGGTCCTGCTGGTCCTGGTCCCGGCCCTGCTGCTCGCCGTGCTCGGCGCCGCGGGGCAGGCCCGGGCGGCCGGCTACCGCTACTGGTCCTTCTGGGACCGGGACGCGGCCGCCGGTACGTGGGTGTACGCGACGCAGGGCCCGTCCACGGCGCGGCCCTCCGACGGCGACGTCCAGGGGTTCCGCTTCTCGGTGAGCGAGGACGCGAAGGACGCGGCGAAGCCGCGCGGGAAGGCCGGCTTCGCCGCGATCTGCGCGGGGACGCCGGCCCGCGAGGGGACGAAGCGGGTCGGTCTCGTCCTCGACTTCGGCACGGCCGCCGACGCGCCGGCCGGCTCGACGCCGCCGGACCCGAACCCGCGCACGGCGTGCGCCCGCGTCGGCGAGGACGCGACGACCGCGGACGCGCTCGCCTCCGTCGCCGGGCCGCTGCGCTACGACACGAACGCCCTGCTGTGCGCGATCGCGGGCTACCCCCGCACGGGGTGCGGCGAGCCCGTGGCGGACGACCGCCGGCCGTCCTCCCCGTCACCCGGCACGGACGGCGCGTCCGCCGGCCGTGCGTCCGGGGACGGCGGATCCGGGAACGGCGGGCCGTCGGTGGGCCTGCTGACCGGGGCCGCCGCGGTGGCCGTGCTGGGCGGGGCGGCGATCTGGCAGGCCCGCCGGCGCCGCGGCTGACGGGACGCGCACGATGACCACCGACGACACCGCCAGCAACAGCACCGGGCCCAGGACCAGGACCGGCACCAAGGCCGGCACCGGGGCCGGGGCCGGTACGCACACCGGCATCAATCCCGGCTCCGGCCGGATCCGTACGCGGCTCCGCGCCCCCCGCGCGACCCGTACCAACGCCCTGCATCCGGGCGCCTGGTGGGTCTGGGCCCTCGGGCTCGGGACGGCGGCGTCCCGGACCACGAACCCGCTCCTGCTCGCCCTGCTGGTCGGCGTCGCCGGCTACGTCGTGGCGGCGCGCCGCACGGAGGCGCCCTGGGCCCGTTCCTACGGTGCCTTCGTCAAGCTCGCGCTCGCCGTGCTCGGCATCCGGCTGGCCTTCGCCGTCCTCCTCGGTTCACCGATCCCGGGTACGCACACCCTCGTCACCCTCCCCGAACTCCCGCTCCCCGACTGGGCACAGGGCATCCGCGTCGGCGGCCGGGTCACCGCCGAGGGCCTGGTCTTCGCCCTCTACGACGGCCTGAAACTGGCCACCCTGCTCATCTGCGTGGGCGCCGCGAACGCCCTCGCGAACCCGGCCCGCCTCCTGAAGTCCCTGCCGGGCGCCCTGTACGAGGCGGGGGTGGCCGTGGTCGTCGCCCTCACCTTCGCCCCGAACCTGATCGCGGACGTCCAGCGGCTGCGCGCGGCGAGGCGGCTGCGCGGCCGGCCCGACCACGGCGTGCGCGGTCTGCTCCAGGTCGGGCTGCCGGTCCTGGAGGGCGCGCTGGAGCGGTCGGTGGCCCTCGCGGCGGCGATGGACGCCCGCGGCTACGGCCGCTCCGCCGAGGTGCCGCCCGGGGTGCGCCGCACCACCGCCGCGCTCACCCTGGGCGGTCTGGTCGGGGTCTGCGCGGGCACGTACGGCCTGCTCACCGCGGAGGGCGGCACCTACGGCCTGCCGGTGCTGCTCGCCGGACTCGCCGCGGCCCTCGGCGGCCTGTGGCTGGGCGGGCGCCGCTCGCTGCGCACCCGGTACCGGCCGGACGCGTGGGGCGTGCGCGCCTGGCTCGTCGCCGCGTCCGGCGCGGCCGTCGCGGCGCTGCTGGTCCTGTACGCCGCCCACGACGCGTACGCCGCCGCGGCCCTGCACCCCGGCGTGGTCCCGCTGACGGCGCCGGAGCTGCCGCTGTGGCCGGCGGCCGCGATCCTGCTCGGCCTGCTCCCCGCCTTCGTCGCCCCGGCCCCCGCACCCCACGACACGAACGACAAGACCGGCAAGGAGCCCTCATGATCCGCTTCGAGGACGTCTCCGTGACGTACGACGGGGCGGCCGAGCCCACCGTCCGGAACATCGAACTCACGGTCCCGGAGGGCGAGTTGGTGCTGCTGGTCGGCCCGTCCGGGGTCGGCAAGTCGACGCTCCTGGGCGCGGTGGGCGGACTGGTCCCGCACTTCACGGGCGGCACCCTGCGCGGGCGCGTGACGGTCGCGGGCCGCGACACCCGCACGCACAAGCCCCGCGAACTGGCCGACGTGGTGGGCACGGTGGGCCAGGACCCGCTGTCGCACTTCGTCACGGACACGGTCGAGGACGAGCTCGCGTACGGGATGGAGTCGCTGGGCCTCGCGCCCGACGTGATGCGCCGCCGCGTCGAGGAGACCCTGGACCTGCTCGGCCTGGCCGACCTGCGCGACCGCCCCATCGCCACGCTCTCCGGCGGACAGCAGCAGCGGGTCGCGATCGGCTCGGTCCTCACCCCGCACCCCCGGGTCCTGGTCCTCGACGAGCCGACCTCGGCGCTCGACCCGGCCGCCGCCGAGGAGGTGCTCGCCGTCCTGCAGCGCCTCGTCCACGACCTCGGCACGACGGTCCTGATGGCCGAGCACCGCCTGGAACGCGTCGTGCAGTACGCCGACCGCGTCGCCCTCCTCCCGGCGCCGGGCGCCCCGCTGACGCTCGGCACGCCCGCCGAGGTCATGGCGGTGTCACCGGTGTACCCGCCGGKGGTGGCCCTGGGCCGGCTCGGCGGCTGGACMCCCCTGCCGCTGACGGTCCGGGACGCCCGCCGCAGGGCGGGGGCGCTGCGGGAACGCCTGGAGGGCCTCCCGTACGGGGCCCCT
>NZ_VDFC01000046.1:976296-983177 GCF_008369065.1 Streptomyces apricus
GGTCACTGGCCTCGCCGTCCGCCGGGGCCGGTCACTGGCCTCGCCGTCCGCCGGGGCCGCACCGAGGTGCTGCACGACGTCGACCTGACCGTCGCCCCCGGCGAGACCGTCGCGCTCATGGGCCGCAACGGCGCCGGCAAGTCGACGCTGCTCTCGGCCCTGGTCGGCCTCGTCCCGCCGTCGGCGGGCTCGGTCCGCGTGGGCGGGCTCCGGCCCCACCGCACGGCGCCCGGAGAGCTGATCCGCCACGTCGGCCTCGTACCGCAGGAGCCCCGGGACCTGCTGTACGCGGACACGGTGGCGGGCGAGTGCGCGGCGGCGGACGCCGACGCGGGCGCCGCGCCGGGCACCTGCCGGGCGCTGGTGTCCGAGCTGCTGCCGGGCATCGCGGACGGCACGCACCCGCGCGACCTCTCCGAGGGCCAGCGGCTCACCCTGGCCCTGGCGGTCGTCCTGACGGCCCGGCCGCCCCTGATCCTCCTCGACGAGCCGACCCGCGGCCTCGACTACGCGGCCAAGTCGCGGCTGGTCACCCTGTTGCGGACGCTGGCGGCCGAGGGCCACGCCATCGTCCTGGCCACTCACGACGTCGAGCTGGCCGCCGAGCTCTCGCACCGGGTCGTGATCCTCGCCGACGGCGAGCCGGTGGCCGACGGAGCGACGGCCGAGGTCGTCGTCGCGTCCCCGTCCTTCGCGCCGCAGGTCACCAAGGTCCTCGCGCCGCAGAAGTGGCTGACCGTGGCGCAGGTGCGCGGGGCGCTGGGCGGACCGGGGCGGACCGAAGGGGTGCGTCTGTGACCCCCCAGGCGCGGCCCGTCCGGCTGGGCCCGCGTTCCGTCGCCGCGCTGGTCCTGGTCGGGGCGATCGGTCTGGCCGCGCTCACCTGGCCGTTCTTCGGCGATCCGGACTCACAGGTGGGCGCCCACGCGAAGGACGCGCCCTGGCTGTTCGCCGGGCTGCTGGTGCTGCTGGTCGGGGTGGTCGCGGCGACGATCTCCGAGTCGGGCCTCGGCCCCAAGGCGGTGGCCATGCTCGGGGTGCTGGCCGCGACCGGGGCGGCGCTGCGGCCGATCGGCGCCGGCACGGCGGGCATCGAGCCGATGTTCTTCCTGATGGTGCTGAGCGGGCGGGTGCTGGGCCCGGGGTTCGGCTTCGTGCTGGGGTCGGTCACGATGTTCGCGTCCGCGCTGCTCACGGGCGGGGTCGGGCCGTGGATGCCGTTCCAGATGCTCTCCATGGGCTGGTTCACGATGGGCGCGGGACTGCTGCCAGGCCCCGACCGGCTGCGCGGCAGGGGCGAGCTGGCGATGCTCGCGGCGTACGGCTTCGTCGCGGCGTTCGCGTACGGCACGTTCATGAACCTGGCCGGCTGGCCCTTCATGGACGCGCTGGCGTCGAGCGTCGCCTTCGACGCGCAGGACGCGGTGCCCACCAACCTGGCGCGTTTCGTGGCGTACTGCCTGGCCACCTCGCTGGGCTGGGACCTGGGCCGGGCGACGGTGACGGTCGTGCTGACGCTCACCCTGGGCGCGACGGTGCTCAAGGCGCTGCGCCGGGCGACGCGGCGGGCGGCTTTCGAGACGCCGGTCACGTTCGAGGGGCCGGAAGATGCGGCGCCCGTCACACCCCGCCCGTGAGGCGCCCCACAGGACCTTGGTCCTCAACTAGGCGCGATCGTAGGAAGTGAGCCTGTCATGCCCATGCACTAACAGCCTCTGACCTGCGGATTGAGAGCCACATCACAGAGGGACCTTGTTCGTTGAATACGACCACAACTAGCAAAAGGGGTCATTGCGGACAGCTGGCGGGCCTGCTTCATTGGAGGAGTCGCAAGGCGCCGACGTGCCCCGCAGGGCCTCGGCGCCGCCGCACGCCAGGGCCGGACACCAGAGTCGGCACTCAGGGCGTACGAGCGACCTCCCCGTCCCCGTAGAAAAGGTTCTCCGTGCCCTTCTCCGCCCGCATCCGTCTGATCGCCACCCCGAAGAAGGCCCTCACCGGCGCCGCCGTGGCGGCCGCCACCGCCGGCATGGTCCTCGCGGCGGGTCCCGCCCAGGCCGCCGCCCCCACGGCGACCTCCTCCGCGTCGGCCAGGACGATCGCGCAGCAGATGATCCACGACGACGCCCAGTACAAGGCGTTCTCGAAGATCGTCGAGCACGAGAGCGGCTGGGACGTCGACGCCACGAACGCCTCCTCCGGCGCCTACGGCCTGGTGCAGGCCCTGCCGGGCTCGAAGATGGCCTCCGCGGGCTCCGACTGGAAGACGAACGCGAAGACCCAGATCGAGTGGGGCCTGGACTACATGAACTCCCGCTACGGCAGCCCGGTCGGCGCATGGAACTTCTGGCAGGCCAACGGCTGGTACTGAGCCGGCTCGGCCCTTTCGGAGGCGAAGCGGCCGTTTCCTGGCACAAACCCCATGTCCGAAAGTAGCCGCCCCTTTGGCTTGTCTTCCGGACATAGGAAATTTATTTGAGGGCACGGCCAAACGTTCGATGCCTGTGTGGTGAATGCTGCGTACGCCCAGTGACCGAAGGGGTCACTGGGTCTACTTTTCCCTGGGGGGGAAATGCCGCATTTGCGTGCACACAGTCATGCCCATTTCCATGCAAGACGCGGTCTCGTGGCGGCCCTTGCGGTGCTGTCGCTGGCCGCGGGCGCCGTACCGGCCCTGGCTGCACCCGCCGCCGATCCGGCGGGCTCCGCGTGGGGCAAGGACACCGGCAAGGTCACCCCGCCGGCGGTGAAGGTAGGCGAGACGAAGCCGGCCGAGCCGGTGGCCGAGGCGCCCCTGTCGCCAGAGCGGGAGGCCTGGCGCAAGGCACAGAAGGAACGCGCGACCTCGACCACCGGCAAGGGCGCGCGCGTCGGCACGGCAGGCAGAGCGGCCGCGGCGGTCTACGTACCCGAGGGCCAGGGTGACGTCTCCTGGCACCAGATCACGGACGTCCGTGTCACCGACTCCCTGGTGGCGCGGATCGACTACTCCACCGGCAACCTGATGCTGGCCGCCACCGACTTCGACGTCGCGGGCGTCGGGCAGAAGCTCCAACTCGCCCGCACCTACAACTCGTTGGACGCCCCCTGGGGCAAGGTCTCCCAGCGCTGGTGGCAGACGTACGAGCGTTACGCGCAGATCAGTGACACGCAGTTCGTGCACTACGACTCCACCGGCGCGTCGTGGACGTTCGCGAAGAACGCCGACGGCACGTTCAAGACGCCCACCGGGTACTCCAAAGACCTGAAGGCGAACGCGGACGGCACCTTCACCCTGACCGACCGCAAGTCGGGCTCGAAGGACACGTACGACGAGCACGGGACGCTGACGAAGGTCACGGACAAGAACAAGGGCGTCATCACCGTCGACCAGCACGACGAGGGCACCGAGCACAAGGGCTTCAAGCTCACCGAGACCCGCTCCGGCCGCAGCGTCGACCTGCTGAAGACGGACGCCTCGCAGTGGCAGGCCAAGGACCACACCGGCCGCACCGCGGTCTTCGACCTCAACCCCGCCGGCGACCTCGCGAAGACGACGGACACCGAGGGCAAGGCCACTGTCTTCGACTACGACTCCTCCCGGCGCCTGACGAAGATCACGACACCCGAGGGCCGGGTCACCGTCTTCACCTACGACGCGGCCAACCGCGTCACCAGCATGCTGCGCGCCACCGAGTTCAACGGCTCCGGCCACACCGGGCCCACCTACCGCTACGCCTACAGTGCCACCGACCCGTTCGCGGCGGGCACCACCACGGCGACCGACCCGGAGAGCCACGCCACGAAGTACGAGCACGACAACAAGGCCAGGGTCTCCAAGGTCACCGACGCGCTGGGCCACTCCCGCCCACGCACCTACGACGCGAACAACAACATCGACACGGCCACCGACGCCATGGGCGTGAACGGCGTGGGCGGCAACGTCACCACGTACGGGTGGGACGCGCGCAACAACCCCACCGGCGCCACCCTGCCCACCGGCGCCACCTCGTCCGTCACCGGCTACCAGACGATCTCCGGAGCCGACCTGCCCGGCAGCATGACCACGGCCGACGGCGAGAAGTCGGACTACACGTACGACACGGCCGGCAACACCAAGTCGGTGGCAGTGACCGGAACGGGCGGCGGCACCCGCTCCTTCACCTACAACCCGTCCACCCCCACGTGCGGCGGCTTCGAGGGCCAGCGCTGCACGGCCAAGGACGCCCGTTCCAAGGTGACCTCGTTCGAGTACGACACCAAGGGCAACCTCAAGAAGGTCACCCCGCCCGCGCCGCTGAACGCGAACCCGGCCACCTACACCTACGACGCACTGGGGCGCACGGAGACGGCCGTCGACGGCCGCGGCATCACGAGCGTCTACACCTACGACAACCGCGACCGCGTCAAGGAAGTCTCCACCACCCACACGACCGTCACCTACTCCTACGACGGTGACGGCAACCTCAAGCAGCGCACCGACGACATCGGGACCATCACGTACGACTTCGACCCGCTCTCCCGTGAGCGGGTCCGCACCCTGCAGGACGGCTCCCAGACCGTGCTGGCCTACACGCCGGCCGGCAACGTCGACACCTACACCGACCCCCAGGGCGTGGTCGACTACACCTGGGACGAGGCCAACCGCCTCAAGTCCCTCAAGGACCCCCAGGATCGCCTGACGACGTACAAGCACAACGAGAACGACACGCGCACCGAGACCGCCTACCCCGGCGGCACCGTCCAGACGATCGACCCGGACGAGTCGGGCCGCCCCAAGACGATCAAGGCCACCTCGTCCAAGGGCACCCTGGTCAGTCTCGCCTACAGCTACTCCAACGCCGGCAAGGACGGATCGAAGATCCGGACCAGCACGGACGTGGTCTCGGGGATGAAGACGACCTACAGCTACGACAGCGCGGGCCGCTTCTCCTACGCCAAGGAGGAGAAGGGCACCACGCTCAACTCGTCCTGGCAGTACTGCTACGACGCCGCAGGCAACCTCACTTCGCAGGGCGTCGAGCCCGGCTGCCCCCGGGGCACGACCTACACCTACGACGACGCCTCGCAGCTGACGTCGAAGAACGGCTCCACCACCAACTGGTCCTACGACAAGGCCGGCAACGAGACCGCGGGCGCCTCCACCCCGGAGGAGACCCGCACGGCCGAGACGTGGTCGGACTTCTCGCAGCTCACGTCCCTCGCCGTCGGCGGCAAGACCTACCCCGGCGAGTACGGCTCCACCGACTCCAGCGAGCGTCACCGTCTGGGCGACACCTACTTCCACCCCGGTCCCATCGGCCTGGCGGCCGAGACGACTGCCGGTGTGGACACGGGATTTGTTCGCGAACCCGGGGGCACGCTGAATTCCATGACCCGCAGCGGCAAGGCGTACTACTACCTCACCGACGCCCTCGGCTCCGTGGTCGCGCTCACCGACGAGTCCGGCACGAAGGTGAACACGTACGTCTACAGCCCTCGCGGCGTCACCCGCGCCGCCACCACCGAGAAGGCCGGCCTCTCCCAGCCCTACCGCTTCACCGGCGGCCACCAGGACCCCACCGGCATGTACCACCTCGGAGCCCGCTACTACGACCCCAACATCGGCCGCTTCACCCAGCCCGACCCCTCCGGCCAGGAAAAGAACCCCTACCTCTACGCCGAAGGCGACCCGGTCAACCGCATCGACCCCACCGGACTGTTCTCGTTCGCCGATACTGTCGGCATCGTGGCGGGCACAGTGGCGGGCGCTGCAGCTGTTGCTACTGTCGCCGTGGCCTGCGCCGGCACAGCCGGTGTCGGCTGTGTAGTCGCGGGAGTCGTTACATCTGGCCTCTGGGGCGCGGGCGCGGGGGCTGCAGGAGCGACCATCGCCGGAGGTACTCAGGCTGAGCGAGTGAACGGAACGCTCGGAGGGCTGACGGGCGGGCTCGCGGGACCGGTCAGTTCCCTGCTTTTCGGATGATGGATGACGGGCCTGGAGGCGAAATGAGTCCGGCAGTTCGATTTATGACATCAGCCATCGGCACAGCTGTTGTCGCAGCAATACTCGGGGCCGTGGCCACTGCAAGCGGCCTTCTCGACGGCACCGTGCTTAGCGCTGCCGTGATTTTTGGGGCCGCAGGCGCTGTCGCGGGACTGCTCATCGCCGCATTCTCTCAGCGTTCCGGCCGCTAAGCGCCACTTCAGGCCGTGTGCCTCGGACTCGTCCGAAGTTCCGTGAAGAGCTGATCAAATAGGGTGCTCTGCGGGCGGAACCATGGTTCTGCCCGCAGAGTACCCGTTCTGCTGACGCCGTCTTTGCCGCGAAAATAGGCATCCTGACCGAGCCGTTACTGCCTCCGGCCGTGCCTAGCCCGATCCTTCCGGCCAGGAGAAGAACCCCTACCTCTACGCAAGCGGTGATCCCGTCAACAACATCGATCCCACGGGTCTGTTCGGATTGCCCGACATCGGTGAAGGGCTTGGAGGTTTCGCCGGGGGCGTTCTGGGTCTCGCATCTGCTGCCGCACTGTGCTCCACAGTGATCGGATGCGCGGCGGGCGCGGTAATACTGGGAGGCCTTGGCACCGGATCTGGCGCAGCCACCGGATCCGCCCTCCTTGGAGGAAGCAAGGAAGACCGTGCGGATGGCTTCATGAACGGAACCTTATGGGAGGGCTTGGCGCCAGTTCAGCCAGCTCCTGGCTAAGGGTTGTCCCGTAACTGCCGGTCACGGGTGAGATAATCTTGCTGTGTCTGGTGTGATCACGGCGTCGGAGCCCTCCTGGATAGGCCCGTTCACCGGCCTGAGCCCGCGCCAGTTCGGCAAGCTGATCACCGCGTTGCGGCGGGAGGGGGCGGACCCGGTGCGCAAGGGACGGCCGTGGAGCCTGCCGCTGGAGGACCGGGTCCTGCTGGTC
>NZ_VDFC01000046.1:983277-1005453 GCF_008369065.1 Streptomyces apricus
GAACAGTTCGGCGTCCGGCACCGACCCGGACGACGCCCGCGCCGACGCGGTGGGTGCGTGCCAGGCGTTCCGCAGGGTTCCGGAACTGAGCGAGGTCTTCAGCGATTCCAAGAGCATTTCCCAGTCCCGGTACGAGCGGGTGGAGGCCGCCGCCGCACTGGCCAAGTCCGCGGCCGCGCTGGACGACCGCTACGACGACCTGGACAAGGCCCTGCAGACCGTGGCGCAACGCGTGGTGACCTTCAACGTCAAGGGCGCGGAGGCGAAGTCCGCCCACGAGAAGGTACGCAGCCTCTGCGCCCCGTACGGCGACTGAGCCCCGACTGCCAGGCGGCACGGCAGAGGCCCGGGTCGGAGTCGGCAGCCTCAGCTCTCCCGCCCGCACTCGAACCACACCGTCTTGCCGCCCCCGGCCCTGGGCTCCACGCCCCACTTGTCGGCCACCGCGCCGAGGATGACCAGCCCGCGGCCGCCCTCCGCGTCGGGTGACGGGTCGGTGGGGGTGACGGGGAGTCGCGGCGACCCGTCCGCGACCTCCACCCGGACACCCGCGCCCTGCCGCAGCAGCAGGAACGTGCAGTGCCGGTCCGGCACATGGCGTACGACGTTGGCGAGCAGCTCGCCGACGCCGAGCTCCACGGCGTCGGCGAGCTCCGGCATGCCCCACTCGCACAGGTACGAGCGGACGATGCAGCGCACGTACCGCGGCGAGTGCTCGCCGACGGTGAGGCTCATGCGGTACCGGGTGGTCGCGGGGCCCGCGAGCGTGGGGGGAATGTAGTAGTTCACGTCACAAGCCTGACCTGGCCTGACTACCCTGGGCTACCAGACGGATACAACCGGTCCCGCCGTGGGCCCAGTTGCCCACCGTGCGAGAGGGGTTCCGCGTGGCCCACATCAACGTCCTCGACCCGGGCGCATCGCCGCTCGACTACTACGGCTTCGAGCTGCGCCGCCACCGGGAGGCCGCCGGCCTGACCCAGAAACAGCTCGGCGACATCGTCAACTACACGGGCTCGCTGGTCGGCCAGATCGAGACGGCCCGCAAGCTGCCCACGCAGGAGTTCAGCGAGCGGGTGGACGCGGCGCTGGGGACGGGCGGGTTGCTGTCACGACTCGTCACCCTGGTGATGCGCAGCCAACTCCCGGCGTGGTTCCAACAGGTGGCGGAGTTGGAGGTGAGGGCGTCGGCCATGTACATCTTCCAACCTCAGCTGGTGCATGGCCTGCTCCAGACGAAGGCATACGCCCAGGCCGTACTGAGCGCAGTGAACAACGACGACCTGGACAGCCGAACCGCCGCACGCATGGCGCGCCAGCACATCTTCGAAAAAGCCAAACCGCCCGTGTTCTGGGCCGTGTTGAGTGAGGCCGTGCTCTACCAGAGGATCGGCGGCAGTGAGGGCATGCGGGAGCAACTGCTGAAGCTGTTGTCCCACGAGAAGAACCCTCGCGTGAATATCCAGGTGCTTCCGTACGACGCGGGAGCCCACGCAGGGCTGATGGGAGCATTCGACGTCTTCCACTTTGCGGGCGATCCGACGATCGTCTACAGCGAGGACTACGAAACGGGGCATCCGACAGCGAATCCTGACGCGGTTGAGTCGCGATCGCTCCGTTACGATCACCTGCAGGCTGCAGCCCTGTCCGTGAGGGACACGGCAGCATTGATCCGGCACGTGGTGGAGGAGCGTTATGGGAACCAACTCACGCCCGACCGGCACCCGGTGGCGTAAGTCGAGTTACAGCGGCGACACGGGCGGCTCGTGCGTCGAGTGCACCCCTCTCGGCCCCCTCGACTGGCGCAAGTCGACGTACAGCGGCGACCAGGGCGGCTCGTGCGTCGAGGTCGCCGACATACCCACCGCCACCCCCTCCATCGCCATCCGCGACTCCAAGAACCCCACGGGCCCCGTCCTCACCCTCGGCCCCGCCGCCTTCTCCAGCTTCCTCAACTGGACGGCGACGGCGGCTGCTTGAGCCCGCTCTTGGGCCCTTGCGAAGGGCGCACCGCGGTCAGCCGCGGAGGACCGTCCGATTCGGGCCGTTGAACGGGGCCAGCGTGGTCACCGTCCTCGGCGTCCGCAGCCCGTCGTTCTCCGTGAAGAGCCGCCGCGCGGCACCGAAAGGCACCGCTCCGGTCGTCACCTCCGGGACGGCGTACGCGAAGAGGTCGCCCTCCAGGCGGTGGAGGGCCAAGTCCCGCGCCGTCCGGGCGAGTTCGCGCGGATCGGCGGGCAGGTCCGCGTACAGCGCAGCGAGGTCCCCGGGGTCGGAGAACGGGCTCTGGGTCACGTAGAAGGCGGCGGTGGCCGAGGCCAGGCGGGGCGTTGGCATGGCCGTCACCGTGTCAAAATTCGCCGGCGAATGTCCACAGCGGGTACCGCCTGCCCGGCCGGCCCGTCCCCTGTCCGGCGACGGCGCGGTCAGGCCCGGCGGCGGTCCGCGGCCTCGATGATGCCGTCGAGACGGGCCAGCGTGGCGGTGAGCCCGTCGATCTGCTCCCTGATGCGGACGCGTTCGGCGTCGAGCACGGCCCGCTGGTGATCGGTGGTGGTGTCGGCGTCCATGCAGGGGATCAGTTCGGCGATGCGGCGGCTGGACAGGCCCGCGGCGTAGAGCTGCTGGAAGGCGCGGACCCGGTCGACGGCGCCCTCGGCGTACTCGCGCTGCCCGCCGGGGCTGCGGCGTACCGGCGTGAGGAGCCCCTGCTCCTCGTAGTAGCGCAGCGCGCGGACGCTCACCCCGGAGCGCCGGGCGACCTCTCCGATGCGCATGTGCCCCTCTTCCCGCCTTTGCCGCCGGAACCCCGGCCCAGGACTTGAACCTGACGTCAACGGCAGGTTCTAGCGTACGGGACATGAGCACACCGAACACGAACCGCACCACCCGTATCGAGGGCGCCGTCGCGCTCGTGACCGGCGCCAACCGAGGGCTGGGCCGCCACTTCGCCCGGCAGCTCCTGGAGCGCGGCGCGGCACGCGTGTACGCGGCCGCCAGGCGTCCGGAGTCGGTCGATCCGGGCGGCCTCCCCGGCCTCGTACCGCTGCGGCTGGACATCACGGACGGCGACGGGGTCCGGGCGGCGGCCGGGACCGCGGCCGACGTGACGCTCCTGGTGAACAACGCCGGGGTCACCCACTTCACCGGCCTCCTCACCGCCGACCCGGCGGCCCTGCGCGCGGAGATGGAGACGAACTTCTGGGGCGCCCTGGCCGTCGTACGGGCGTTCGCCCCGGTGCTCGCGGCCAACGGGGGCGGGACGATCCTCAACGTGCTGTCCGCGCAGTCCTGGCACGCCTCCCCGGGCAACAACGGCTACCACGCGAGCAAGGCGGCCCAGTGGGCGCTGACGAACGGCCTGCGGATGGAGCTCGCCGACCGGGACACGCTCGTGACCGGGCTGCACCTGGGAGCCGTCGACACCGACTTCAGCGCCGGTTACGACGGACCCAAGGGGGACCCGGCCGCCACCGTCAGGGCCGCTCTGGACGGGATCGAGGCGGGGGCGGCCGAGGTGATCGCCGACGCCTGGAGCGCGCACGTCAAGAAGTCACTGGCAAAGGACCCGGTCCGGCTGCACGACGAGATCCGGGCGGGCGTCATCTGACCGGATCGACCACCCCGGCCCGGATCGACCGCCCCGGCCCGGATCGACCGCCCCGGCCCGGATCGCCGGGCGCGAGCGCGGGTCCCGGGGAAGGGCGCCGGGCCGGCGCCTCCCACCCGCGCCTCCCACCCGCGCGGACTACTTCGTGACGGCCGGCACCGAGGGAAGCGGATTCCGCTCGGGCCGGGCGACGGGGAACGTCACCCCGGTGAGGTCCTCGGAGACGGTCCACAGCCGCTGCTGGACAGCCGCGTCGTACGACTGCGCGCTGGACGTGACCAGCCGGGGGTGGCCCTTGACCTCGCCGCGTCCGCCGGGGCCGTAGTACTGGCCGCCGAGCGCGGCGGGGTCGGTGGCGGCGCGCAGGGTCGGCAGCGCGCCCATCGCCGGCGTCTGGGTGATCAGCGGCGCGAGCCAGGTGAGGGGGAGCCGGAGGCCGGCGGGGGTGTTGCGGGCGAGCTCGGTGCTGGACAGGCCGGGGTGCGCGGCCAGCGCGACGGTGGTGCCGTGCGCGGCGAGCCGGCGCTGCAGCTCGTAGGTGAACATCAGGTTGGCCAGCTTGGACTGGCCGTAGGCGCCGACGCGACTGTACGACCGCTCCCACTGCAGGTCGTCGAAGTGGATCGCGGCCCGGATGCGGTGGCCGGTGCTGCTGACCGTCACGACGCGTGACCCGGGCACCGGCAGCATCAGGTCCAGCAGCAGTCCGGTGAGCGCGAAGTGGCCGAGGTGGTTGGTGCCGAACTGCATCTCGAAGCCGTCCCGGGTGGTCCGCTTCGGGGTGTACATCACACCGGCGTTGTTGATCAGCAGGTCGAGCCGGTCGAACCGGGACCGCAGCGCCGCCGCCGCGGTCCGGACGGAGTCGAGCGAGGTCAGGTCCAGCGCCTGCACGCTCACGTCGCCGCTCATGCGGGCCGCGGCCTGCTCGCCCTTCGCCACGTCGCGCACGGCGAGCACCACGGACGCCCCGCGCCCGGCGAGCGCCCTGGCGGTCTCGTACCCCAGTCCGGTGTTGGCCCCGGTCACCACGGCCACCCGCCCGCGCCGGTCCGGAATGTCCGCCGTCGTCCACTTCTCACTCATGCCAGGCTCCCGCCTCGTTAAGTACCGGAGGTACCTTGTGCCGTCGACGTTAAAGTACTCCCGGTACGTTGTCAACGTACCGGAGGTACCTAAGCTAGGCTGGTGATCGTGACGTTCCAGCGGGCGCGAACCGAAGAGCAGCGGGAGATCCGTCGCCGGGCGATCCTCGACACGGCGTCGGCCATGCTGAACGAGATGCCCGTCGCCGCAGTCACCCTGAACGAGCTCAGCCGTCGGGTGGGCCTGGCGAAGCCGAACGTGCTGCGCTACTTCGAGTCCCGTGAGGCGGTGCTGCTGGAGCTGCTGGACCGCTTCCTGCAGGAATGGCTGACGGAGCTGGCGGGCGAGCTGGCCGCCGGCGTCGACGAGGACCTCCCCATGGCCGGGCGGGCGACGGCGGTGGCCGGGATCCTCAGCCGCTCGCTCTCCGGCCGGGTGGTGCTGTGCGACCTCTTCGGCGCACAGGGCAGCGTCCTGGAGCACAACGTCTCCGTCGAGGTCGTGACGCGTTACAAGCGCGCCTCCCTGGACCGCCTGACGACCATGAGCGGCCTGATCCGGAAGTACCTGCCGGAACTGGGCGAGGACGCCATCCTGTTCAGCCTGCAGACCATGGTCCTGGCCGGCGCGCTGTCGGCGTACAGCACGCCCCCGCCCAGCCTGCAGGCGGCCTACCGGGCAGAGCCCGAGCTGGCCCGCTTCCACCTGCAGCTGGAGGACGCCCTGAAGCTGTCCCTGAACGCCACCCTCCTGGGCGTGCTGCCCCGCGGCTGACCCGCGTCGCCGGGCACCGCCCTCCGCGGTCGTACGTTCCGGGAGACCTCGCTCCCGCTACGGCGCCGTCTGCTCGCTCTCCCCCGGCACCGCGTACCCGGGCACCGAGGGCCACCGCACCGTCAGCACCACCGACTCGTCCTCCGCGACCCAGGAGTGGTCCACCCCCTTGCCCCAGACGACGTAGTCGCCCTGTTCCTCCAGCAGCACGCTGCGGCCCGGGAACTCCATGCGGAAGCGGCCCGAGACGAGGACCAGGAGGGCCGTGCGCACCTCGCCCTCCACCCACTGCGCCCGGCGCTCACCGCGCGGGTGGACGCCCCACTTCACCTCCAGGGCCTCGCTGTGGCGGGGATCGCCGGGCTCCCTGAAGTGCCCGAGCAGCCAGCCCCGGTCCAGTGCCGCGTCCTTGCCCGCGTTGCCCACGTACACGCCGTCCGCGCCGTCCGCGCCGTCCGGGCCCTTCGCATCGTCCACGCCGTCGTCCATGCGTCCGCACGCTAGCGCAGCCGGATGCGGAGTCGGTTCCGGGGCGGGCCCGTTCACCGAGCGCTCACCCGAGGGACTCGTGCAGCAGGCGCGCCGCCACCGCCGCCCCGTCCGTGCGGACCCGGGCGCCCAGCGCCTGTGCCCGCGCCCGGGTCTCCGGGGCCAGGGCCGTCTTGACCGCGAGGTCCAGGGCGTCGTCGCTCAGGGTCGGGCCGTCGAGCGCCGCGCCGAGGTCCAGGGCCGCCACCCGGCCCGCCCAGTACGGGTTGTCCGCCAGCCGCAGGGGCACCACCACCTGCGGCGCGCCCGCCCGGGCGGCCGTCACCGTCGTGCCGGCGCCGCCGTGGTGCACCACCGCGGCCACCCGGGGGAACAGGGTCTGGTGGCTGACCTCGCCGACGGCGAAGCAGTCGTCGCGGCCGTCGGCCAGCTCCAGGCCGGCCCAGCCGCGCGAGACGAGTACGCGGCGGCCCTGGGCCCGGATCGCCTCCACGGTCCTGCGGGCGATGTCCGGCGCCGGGGTGATGCTGCCGAAGCCCACGTAGACCGGCGGGGKGCCGGCGTCCAGGAACGCCGACAGGTCGGCGGGGAGCGGGCGTTCGTCCGGCAGGAACCACGCGCCGGTCTGGGTCACGTCCAGGCCCGGGACCTCGCGCCACGCCCCCAGGACCGGGTCTGCCGCCAGCCACGGCCGGTGGCTGTAGACGTGGTCGCGGACGTGGTCCACCGGGGGCAGGCCGAGCGTGGCCCGGTGGCCGTTGAGCGGCTCGCGGAACTGCGCGTCCACGCTCCGGGCGTCCAGCTCCCACAGCGCCAGGTTGTCGTCCGCCTCCGGCTCCGGCCAGCCCGGCCGCGGCGGCGGCGCGTGGTGCGGCGACGGCAGGTTGACCGCGGCGTAACACACGTACACGTAACGGATGTCGGCGGCCTCGGCCACCGACCGCGCGGCGATCTGCGCCAGCCCGGCCGCGACCAGCGCGTCGCACCCGTCGGCCGCCGCGGGGAAGGCCTCGAACTGCGCGTCGAGCATCTCGGCACGGTAGCGGGCCAGCTCCTCGGCCGACGGTACGCCCGTCTCGCCCATCAGCTCCTTCACCGGCGGCCCGACCGGCACCAGGTCCACGCCGAGACCGGCCAGCCGCCGCGCGAACTCCTCGTCGGGCGGGGCGCACATGCGCACCTCGACGCCGCGTTCCCGCAGCCGCACCGCGAGCGCGACCAGCGGTTCGACGTCGCCCCGCGTGCCGTACGTGGACAGCAACACCCGCATTCCGCAACCTCTTTCGTCCCGTCACCGACTGTGCCGTCGACTGCGACGCGTCCGCCCCGGCGGGTGCGCGGCAGCAGTGTACGACGCCTCGTACGGGGCGCGGCAGTGATCCACGATCACCCGAACACCGTTCGGCGGAGGGCGATTTGCCCTCTCGCGCGGGCCGTCCCCAGTGGCTACGGTGATCTCCGGCGGGCCCTCGGGGCTCCCGCTCGCCCACGCACCCCGAAGGGGATCGCATGCATCCTTCGTCCGTGCCCGTCCCCGACGTGTCGGTGGTCCTGCCCTGCGCCGGGTTCGGCACCCGCTTCGGTGCGCCCTACTCGAAGGAACTGCACTGTCTGGCCCCCGGGGTCACCGTGCTGGACCGCAGCCTGGAAGCTGTCGTCGAGCTGGCCCGGAGCGGGCTCGCGGTGCGTCTGGTCGTCGTGTTCGAGACGCACAAGCTGGACACGGTGAGCTATCTGGCGCGCTACGCCAAGACCCTCCAGATCGTCTTCGTCTACCAGGACCAGTCGGAGCAGCCGGAACTCGACGGCGCGGTCCGCTCCGCCCTGCCGATGACGCACGGCCCGGTGGCCCTCGTGCTGCCGGACATCGTTGTCACGGGTGCGGGCAGCTCCAACAGCCTGCTCACCGCCCTGCGGCACACGGAGACGGCGGGCTGGAGCGTGGTGGCCGCCGAGGAGCGCGACCCCGACACGCTGCGGCAGATGGGCGCCCTGGCCCTGGTGGGGAGCGACGGCGCCAGGACGGTCGCGGCGGCCGTCGACAAGCCGGCCGACCCCTCGGCGTACAACGCGTTCTGGGGCATGGTGGCGGTCTCCGAGGAGAACGCGCACCGGCTGCCGGACGTGGTGGCCAAGGGGGCGGACAGCCCCCTGCCCGGCGCGGCGGCCGTCCTGGTGGAGGGGATCACCAACTACAACACGGTGGCGGGCTGACCCCCCGGCGGGCGTCCCCGCAGCCGCCGGACGGTGCCCCTACAGCCGCTGGATGATCGTCCCCGTCGACAGCGCCCCGCCCGCGCACATCGTGATCAGCGCGAACTCCTTGTCCGTGCGCTCCAGTTCGTGCAGTGCGGTGGTGATGAGGCGGGCCCCCGTGGCCCCCACCGGGTGGCCCAGCGCGATCGCGCCCCCGTTCACGTTCACCTTCTCCAGGTCCTGCCCGAAGACCTGCGCCCAGCTCAGCACCACCGACGCGAAGGCCTCGTTGACCTCGACGAGGTCGATGTCCTTGAGGGTCATGCCGGCCTTGCCCAGGACGGCCTTCGTCGCGTCGACCGGGCCGTCGAGGTGGAAGTGCGGGTCGCAGCCGACCAGCGCCTGCGCCACGATCCGGGCGCGCGGGCGCAGCTTCAGCGCCCGCGCCATCCGCTTGGACGCCCACAGGACGGCGCAGGCGCCGTCGGAGATCTGGGAGGAGTTGCCCGCGGTGTGGACGGCCGTCGGCATAACCGGCTTCAGGCCCGCCAGGGCCTCCATCGAGGTGTCCCGCAGCCCCTCGTCGCGGTCGACCAGCCGCCACATGCCCTGTCCGGCGCCCTGTTCGTCCTCCGTGGTCGGCACCTGCACGGCGAACGTCTCGCGCTTGAAGCGCTCCTCCGCCCAGGCGACGGCCGCCCGCTCCTGCGAGAGGAGGCCCAGCGCGTCCACGTCCTCACGCGTCAGGCCGCGGTGGCGCGCGATCCGCTCCGCCGCCTCGAACTGGTTGGGCAGGTCCACGTTGGCCTCGTCGGGGAACGGCTTGCCCGGCCCGTGCTTGGACCCGGAGCCCAGCGGCACCCGCGACATGGCCTCCGCCCCGCAGGAGATCCCGATGTCGATCACACCCGCCGCGACCATGTTGGCGACCATGTGCGAGGCCTGCTGGGAGGACCCGCACTGGCAGTCGACCGTGGTCGCCGCCGTCTCGTACGGCAGCCCCATGGTCAGCCAGGCCGTGCGCGCCGGGTTCATGGACTGCTCGCCGGCGTGGGTGACCGTGCCGCCGACGATCTGCTCGACGCAGTCCGCGTGGATGCCGGTGCGGCCGAGGAGTTCGCGGTAGGTCTCGCCCAGCAGGTAGGCGGGGTGCAGGTTGGCGAGCGCGCCGCCGCGCCTGCCGATGGGGGTGCGCACGGCTTCGACGATCACGGGTTCCGCGGCCATGGGGAGTCCTCTCCTCGGGTCACCCGCGCGGCGCGGGCGTCCCGGCCCACCCGCCACGCTGAACTAGTACGCGTTCTAGTTCTGCTTGCAGTCTGCTGACCCGGCGTCCGTCACCGCAAGGGTCGTGCAGCCCCCGAAGCGCGATCTGCGGGGCGCGATCCACACCGCGCCACCCGGCAATTCGGGTCGCCGTACCCCTTGCCTCTTGTAGAACCCGTTACTACCTTCACGGCAGTTCCCGGTTACTGATGGGCCGTCAGAACCCGACGTCGTACGACCTGGAGGCCCCGATGCCCTGTCCGGCCCTGCCCGACGGGTTCGACCCCACCGATCCCGACCTGCTGCACCACCGCGTCCCCCTCCCGGAGTTCGCCGAGCTGCGCCGGGCCGAACCGGTCCGCTGGATCCCCCAGCAGCCGGGCCTGGCGGGCTTCCAGGACGAGGGCTACTGGGCCGTCACCCGGCACGCCGACGTCAAGTACGTGTCCACGCACCCCGAGCTGTTCTCCTCCACCCTCAACACCGCGATCATCCGCTTCGGTCCGCACATGGAGCGGGACGCGATCGACGCGCAGCGGCTGATCCTGCTCAACATGGACCCGCCCGAGCACACCCGGGTCCGCCAGATCGTCCAGCGCGGCTTCACCCCGCGGGCCGTCCGAGCCCTGGAGGACAACCTCCACGCGCGCGCGGGCCGCGTGGTCGGGGACGCGCTCGCACAGGCCGGTCCCGGCGGCTCCTTCGACTTCGTCACCCGCGTCGCCAGCGAGCTGCCGCTGCAGGCGATCGCCGAGCTCATCGGCATCCCGCAGGACGACCGCGCCAAGGTCTTCGACTGGTCCAACAAGATGATCGCGTACGACGACCCGGAGTACGCGATCACCGAGGAGATCGGCCAGGAGGCCGCCACCGAGATCCTCGCCTACGCGATGAACATGTCGGCCGACCGCAAGCAGTGCCCCGCCGAGGACATCGTCACCACGCTGGTGGCCGCCGAGGACGAGGGCAACCTGGCCTCCGACGAGTTCGGCTTCTTCGTGCTGATGCTGGCCGTCGCGGGCAACGAGACGACCCGCAACGCCATCACGCACGGCATGCACGCCTTCCTCACCCACCCCGACCAGTGGGACCTCTACAAGCGGGAGCGCCCGGCGACCGCCGCGGAGGAGATCGTCCGGTGGGCCTCCCCCATCGTCGCCTTCCAGCGCACGGCCACCCGGGACACCGAACTGGGCGGCAAGCGGATCCTCAAGGGCGACCGCCTCGGCCTCTTCTACTCCTCCGCCAACAACGACCCGGAGGTCTTCGACGATCCCGGGGTCTTCGACATCGAGCGCGACCCGAACCCGCACCTGGGCTTCGGGGGCGGCGGCCCGCACTTCTGCCTCGGCAAGTCCCTGGCCACCCTGGAGATCGACCTCATCTTCCACGCGATCGCCGACGCCATGCCCGGCGTGCGGCTGGCCGGGGACCCGCGCCGGCTGCGCTCGGCCTGGCTCAACGGCATAAAGGAACTGCAGGTCACAGCCGGTTGAGCGGGATGCGGCCGGGCTCCGCGGCAGGTGGTGAACGATTTCGATCCGTCGAGCGTCTTTACAGGTGGCACAGACACATCACACCTTCGAAGACTTCGAACGGAAACGCCGAGCCGTGGTCCCAGCCGAACTGTCCCCCGTCCGGTACGAGAGCGCCGCACGCTCCCGGAAGCGGGACCTCCGACCGGTTCTGCGCCGCCGTCTGCAGCGGCACCGGGTGCCGCTGCTCGCCACGCTGCCGACCGTGCCGCTGTACGTCCTGTGGTGGCTCTTCCTCGCCACCGGCGGCGGTGATCTCGCCGCGCAGGAGGCCTGGGCCGACTTCGCGTCCCGGCACGGCGGTTCGGCGTACAGCCTCTTCTGGTACGGCGGGATGCACACCGCCAACTACAGCCTGATCTCGCCCTATCTGATGGCCGCCTTCGGGGTGCGGACGGTCACCGTGGCGGCCGGGCTGCTGGCCGCCTGGCTGGCCGCGGCCCTGATCGTGCGCACGGGGATACGCCGTCCCCTGGGCCCCGCGCTGCTCGCGTCGCTCGCCCTGTGGTGCAACGTCGCCTCGGGGCGTACGACGTTCGCGCTCGGCGTCGCGCTGGGGCTCGCGGCCTGTGTGCTGCTGACCCGCGAGCGGCGCATACCGCTGGCCGTGGCGTACGCGGCCCTCGCGACCATGGCGAGCCCGGTGGCGGGCCTGTTCCTGGTCGTCGCGGGCGCCGGCCACGCCCTCGTGCGGGACCGGGCGCGGGCCGCCGCGCTGATCGCGCCCCCGGTCGTGGTGGTCGGCACGACGACACTGCTCTTCCCCTTCACCGGCGAGCAGTTGATGCCCGCCGCCCGGATCTGGCCCCCGGTGCTGATCGGGGTCGCCGTGCTGACGCTGGCCCCGCGCGGCTGGCGGGTGCTGCGCTGGAGTGCCGTCGTGTACGCGGCCGGGACGGTCCTCACCTACCTGGTGCCCTCGCCGGTGGGCACGAACGTGGAGCGCCTCGCGGAGCTGTTCGCGCCGGCCGCTTTGCTGGCCGCGCTGCTCGCGGTGCCCGCCGCCCCGCGGCGCGCCGTCGCCGGCACCGGCAGCGGGGACGAGGGGGCCGTGCTGTGGCGCAGTCGCCGGCGGCGGCGCGTGGCGCTGACGATGGCGCTGGTGTTCTCCGTGGGCTGGGTCGGCAAGAAGACCGTCGACGACCTGGAGGTGTCCACGGTGGTGCCGGCCTGGGCGCACGACACCACCGGCGTCGTGACGGCCCTGGACCGGCTCGGCGCCGACCGCACCCGGGTCGAGGTGGTCCCGGCCCGCAACCACCGCGAGGCGACCGCGCTGGCCCCGCACGTGAACCTGGCCCGGGGCTGGAACCGCCAGCTCGACATGGAGCGCGGCCGGCTCTTCTACGACGGCACGTTCTCGGAGGAGACCTACCGGGCCTGGCTGGACCGGTGGGCGGTCGGCTTCGTCGTCCTGCCCGAGGGGAAGCCGGACGGCTTCGCCGAGGACGAGGCGCGCCTGGTCAGGAACGGCACGCCGTGGCTGGAGCCGGTGTGGCGCGACCCGAACTGGCGGGTCTACCGGGTGCGGGACGCGGTGCCCCTGGTGTCGCCGCCCGCCACGGTCGTGCGGGCCGACAGCGCCGAGGTCGTGGTGCGCGTCCCGCGCCCCGGCGCGGTCACCGTCCGGGTCGCCTTCTCCCCCTGGCTGTACGCGGAGGGCGGCTGCCTCACCGAGGACGACGGGTTCGCCCGGCTGACGGTGACCGGGCCGGGCGAGTACCGGATCAGCTCGGGGTACGGCCCTTCGCCGGGGCCGGCTCCGCGCTGCTGACCTGCCCGGCCGCCCCGGTCGCCCCCGTCTTCGCGTCCCCGGTCTCCCCGGCCGCTCCGGTCTCCTCGGCTGTTCCGGTCTTCGCGTCCCCGGTGGTCCGTCCGTCCGTGACCGGTGGCGTGAGGGCCCGGGGGCGGGGGCCCTGGAGCAGGTAGGTCAGGCCGAAGCCGGCGCCGACGACGGCCGCGCCGCCCACCGCGTCCAGCACCCAGTGGTTGCCGGTCGCCACGATCGCGGAGACCGTGAACAGCGGGTGCAGCAGCCCGAGGACCTTCATCCACCACCTGGGGGCCAGGATCGCGATGACGAGCCCGCACCACAGCGACCAGCCGAAGTGCAGCGAGGGCATCGCCGCGTACTGGTTGGTCAGCGCGGTCAGCGTGCCGTAGTCCGGCTGGGAGAAGTCCTGCACGCCGTGCACGGTGTCGATGAAGCCGAGGCCGGGCATCAGCCGCGGCGGGGCCAGCGGGTAGAGCCAGAACCCGACGAGCGCGAGCAGCGTGGCGAAGCCGAGCGCCGAGCGCGCCCAGCGGTAGTCGGCGGGGCGGCGGGCGTACAGGACGCCCAGGACGCTCAGCGGGACCACGAAGTGGAACGACGTGTAGTAGAAGTTGAAGAAGTCCTCCAGCCACCCCACCTTGACCACGGTGTGGTTGACCCAGTGCTCGATGTCGATGAAGAGGAACTGCTCGATCGAGTGGATCTGTTCGCCGTGCCGCTCGGCGGTGGCCCGGCCCCCGGTGTTGGTGCCCCCGGTCGCCGCGAGCCTGACCTGCTGGTAGGCGGAGTAGCCGACGCGGATCAGCAGCAGTTCGAGGAGCAGGTTCGGGCGGGTGAGGACCCGGCGCAGGAACGGCAGCAGGGGGACGTGCTTCCAGCGCGTGGGCACCGGCCGCGCGTACCGCGTCGGGACCGGTGCGTGGTAGTGCTCGGAGGTGCGGGACAGGAAGGGGACCGCGGTCGCCGCGGCGAGGGCCGCGAGCAGGACGACGTTGTCGCGCAGCGGGTAGAGGAACGCCATGTTCGGCAGCATCATCTTCGCCGGCAGGGTCATCACGAGGACGACGGCGACCGGCCACACGTACCGGTCGCCCGCCTTCCTGCCGACGCGGCCCGCCATCGCGAGCAGGACCCACAGGAGCTGGTGCTGCCAGGTGGTGGGCGCCACCGCGACGGCGACGCAGCCGGTGACGGCGACGGCGAGCAGCAGCTGCCCGTCGCGGGCGTAGCGCACGGCGCGGCGCAGGCCGAGCACGGTGACCGCGGCGGCCAGCACCAGGAAGAGCGCGATCTCCAGCGGGCCCTCGACACCGAGCCGCAGCAGCGCCCCGTGCAGGGACTGGTTGGCGAGGTCGTCGGCGCGCCCGCCGAGCCCGACCCCGGCCAGGTGGTGCACCCAGTAGGTGTACGAGTCGTGCGGCATCGCCGCCCACGCGAGCGCGGTGGCCGCGGCGAAGGTGAGGCCGGTGGAGACGGCGGCCCGGCGGCGGCCGGTGAACCACAGGAGGGGCGCGAACAGCAGGACGGTCGGCTGCAGGGCGGCCGCGAGGCCGATGAGCAGCCCGCTCGTCCGCTCCCCGCGTACGGCGAAGCAGCCGAGGAGCACCAGCAGGACCGGGATGACGCTGGTCTGGCCGAGGTACAGGGTGTTGCGCACGGGCAGGGACAGCATGAGCAGGCTGACCGCGACCGGCGCGGCCAACAGGGCCGTGCGGCGGCTCACGGGCTGCGGCAGGGCGCGGGCGGCGACCAGGCCCAGGGCGACCACCAGCAGCAGGGTGCCGAAGGTCCAGCCCCAGCCGAGGGCCTGTTCGGCCGCCCTGGTGAGGGGTTTGAGGACCAGGCCGCTGAAGGGGGTGCCCGTGAACCGGGTGGAGTCGTAGAGCGAGCCGTTCACGTGCAGCACGCCCTGGGGGCCGACCCAGGTCTCCAGGTCGGTCAGGCGTTCGCTGTCCGGTGCGCGCAGGACGGCGGCGACCTGTCTCACCGCCAGGACGGCGGCGATCAGCCACAGCCCCGCGCGGACCAGGCTCAGCCGTGCCGTCGCCGCTCCGTGCCCCGTCCCGAAGGCCTCACCTGGTCGTCCACCGTGCTCCACGTTCGCCACGCGCCGTCGGACCTCCGCCCCGTTCGTCCCCTGTGTCGCATGAGGTCTGATGAGCCCCATGAGTCTTGTGCGCCTGTTTCCTCTTCGAACCCTAAGAGGCTCGCACCGCCCCCGTTGTGAGACGCGGGCAACCCCCTCTTCACCTGACGTCCTCCCGATTTTTGTCCCGATGGAGGTGTTGTAAGGCCGGAGGAGCCCCCTGCCGCGCCGCCACGCGGGGCCGTGACGGGAATACAACCACCCGATCCGTGGGTGACCGGCTATATTCGGGCAACGGAAGTGTTTAGTTCAGCTAACTAGACAGAAGGAAGGTCCGACCCATGACCGAGCCGCAGCTCTGGCACGACGTGGACGACTACTTCACCGAACTCCTCGCACCGCCGGACGCCGCCCTGACCGACGCGCTGCGCGACAGCGACGCCGCCGGCCTCCCGGCGATCAACGTCGCCCCCAACCAGGGCAAGCTGCTGCACCTGCTCGCCGCGGTCCAGGGGGCGGGCCGCATCCTGGAGATCGGCACGCTGGGCGGCTACAGCACCATCTGGCTGGCCCGCGCGCTGCCCGAGGACGGCAGGCTGATCACCTTCGAGTACAGCGAGCAGCACGCCGAGGTGGCCCGCCGCAACCTCGCGCGGGCCGGCCTGGACAAGGTCACCGAGGTCCGGGTGGGACCGGCCCTGGAGGGCCTGCGGGAGCTGGCCGCCGAGCGGCCCGCCCCGTTCGACCTGGTCTTCATCGACGCGGACAAGGTGAACAACCCGCGGTACGTGGAGTGGGCGCTGGAGCTCACCCGCCCGGGCAGCCTGATCATCCTCGACAACGTCGTGCGCGGGGGCGCCGTCACCGACGCCACCAGCCAGGACCCGAGCGTGCGCGGCACCCGCGAGGCGCTGGACCTCTTCGCCTCGCACCCGAAGCTGACCGCCACGGCGATCCAGACGGTGGGGGTGAAGGGGTACGACGGGTTCGCACTGGCGCGGGTGCTGCCCTAGGCGGCGCGGCGGAGGCCGCGCAGGGACGCCACGGGGCGGAGGCCGCGGAGGGACGCCGTGGGGCGGAGGCGGCCGTGGGGCGGAGGCCGGGCGGGGAACCGCCTCAGTCCTCCAGGTAGAAGCCCACGTTCACGCTACGCGGGCCCGTGCGGTCCACGATGACCAGCTCGCCCGCGCCGCCCTCGGGCAACCTCGCCGTCCCGCCGTACGGGAGGGCCTGCTGGGCGTCGCCCACCAGCGCGAAGCGCACCTCGGAGGAGGGGTCGTCGTGCGAGCCCCGCAGCCAGGTCACCTGCCAGGTCCCCTCGGGCCCGCACAGGAACTCCAGGTGGACCCGCGAGACGAACAGCCAGTCGTCGGGCGTCGCGAGGCGGCACACGCCCCGGTCGCGCCCCACCCGCAGCACGGCGCCCGGCTCGCTCGGCGCGTCCGCCATCTGCATCCCGGCCGTCGCGCCGGCGTCGGCCCCGGACACCGTGGCCATGGTCAGTTCGAGCACGTGCGCTCCTTCGTTCCGCGCGTTCCCGCGGTCCCATTGTGCCGCGCCGGTACGCGGTGGGCGCCCGGCGACGTGTCGCCGCCGAATGATAGATCGCCGGGCCGTGCACCGTCCGGCACGGTGACATATCGTCCGGCCACCGCCGGGTGCCCTTTGGCACACTGGACACATGACCGAGCGAAAGCCACCCGGCGTCAGCTTCGAGTCCTGGGTCGACCGGCAGATCCGCGAGGCGGAGGCCCGCGGGGAGTTCGCCCACCTCCCCGGCGCGGGCGAGCCGCTGCCGGACGGCCTCGACACGTCGTACGACGAACTGTGGTGGATCAAGCGGAAGATGGCCCGCGAGGGCCTGTCGGTGCTGCCGCCGACCCTGGCCCTGCGCAAGGAGGCGGAGGACGCCCTGAAGGCGGCCGCCGCGGCGCCCTCCGAGCGGGCGGTGCGCCGGATCGTCACGGAGATCAACGCCAAGATCCGCGACATGATGTTCAAGCCCCCGCCGGGCCCGCCCCTGGGCCTCAAGCCGTACGACGTGGAGGAGATCGTCCGCGAGTGGCACGCGGCCCGCACGGACTGACTCCACCGGGCCGACCCCGCCCGAACGGTTACGGGCGAACGATTCCGGGCGCCCGCGCACGCATGAGGCCCCGCCCGGGATGTCGTCCGGGCGGGGCCTCATACGCGGTGCGGGTCGTGCGCGCCGTGCGGGTCGTACGGGTCGTACGGGTCGTACGACCCGTCGCGCACGCGGGTGCGGCGGGACGGCGGCCGGGGTCAGATCCTCAGCAGGCGTTCGGCCAGTTCGCGGTAGTCCTTCAGGGCCAGACGCAGCTGCTCCGTGTCCGCCTTCTCGCCGCCCTGCCAGGACGTGCGCAGGGCGCGGCGGCGCTGGGTGACGGCGTCGGTGAACCGCTCCGCCACCTCCTGGAGCACCTTGTCCGCCTCCTCGACCGAGCCCTTGGGCCCGTCGACGAACCCGGTGACCGCGTGCTGCAGCCGCAGCGACCACTTGTCGCCCTCGTCGTGCGGCATGAGCCGCCCGCTGGTGCCCGACGGGGTCCCGGCGGTCACCCGCGCCTCGGCGCCCAGGAGGCCCTCGCGGGACGCACCGGTCCTGCCGCCCGTGGCCTTGCCGGTGGCGCCGCCCGGAGCCGACGGGCGGTCGTGCCCGGCCGGACCCGGTCCGGCCGGCACCGGCTGACCGTCGACGACCGTGTCGCGGCCCTCACGGGCCCGTTCCTGCGCCGCCGTCTCCCGGTCGCCCAGGGCACCGCCCCGGTCGCCCTGGCCCGGGGACACCGGCACCGGCTCGCCGTCGACGACCGTGTCCCGGCCGTCCCGGTCGTCGCGGACGCGCTCCTGCGGCGCCGTGTCACGGCCGTCGCGGATCCGCTCCTGCGGCGCCGTGTCACGGCCGTCGCGGATCCGCTCCTGCGGCGCCGTGTCACGGCCGTCGCGGATCCGCTCCTGCGGCGCCGTGTCGCGGCCGCCCAGGACACCGTCCCGGGCGCCCGAACCGGCCCGGTCCGTGCCGGGCGTCCTCGTCGGGTCCTCTCGCCCGTCCCGCTGCCGCCCGTCCCGGGACTGCCCTGCGATGTTGTCCGGCATGCGTCTCAACTCCCCTTCACGTGACGCCGGTTAAGCGCCCACGGCGCATGCGAGCGGCCGCGGGTGCGGTCGTCGGCGGACGTGCCCGCGGGCGCGTCCTCGTCCTTCCGCAGCCGCGCCTCGCCGTCGCGGGCGGAGGTGGTCAGGTTCTCGAACAGGCCGCGGGCCTCGACCAGCGCCTCACGCAGCTCCTCGGTGTCGGGCCGGCCGGCGGCGCCGTTCGCGTGCGCGGCCAGGTGAACCCGCCGGTAGCCGTTCACGTGGTGCGCGTGGTGCACGGACAGCGCGGAGAGCTGCTCCTCGTAACGGTCACCGGCCGGGAACCCGCGCGCACCCGCCACCTCGGCGATCAGCCGGTCCGCCTCGACGACGGCGTCCCGCGGCGAGTCAACGAACTGCTCCTGCACCGCGGTCCAGCGGACCGCGTACCGCTCCCGCGCCGCGGGGTCCAGCGGCTGCTCACGCAGCGAACCGTGCCGCTGCACCCGCTCCTCCAGCTCACGCTCGGCGGCCTTGGTGTCGCCGTCGTGCCGGGCGACCGCCCGGTCGTACTCGGGTCCGAAGCGCTTCTTCAGACCACGCCCGCCGCCCGCCCCGCGGGCCATCACTTGCCGAGCGATCACGGCGGCGACAAGGGCCACCGCGATCACGATCAGAACGATGATCACGCCTGTGGACATGGATTGCCTTCCGGGTTCTGGGCCCAGTGGGCCGGTTCTTCGGATCGGATTGCCCGGACTCCGGCGTGCAAACGGGCGCCGCGCAATCCGGTCCGCGGGTCCGGCCCGGTCACCTCACCCGGTGCGCCGCGACCGCCCGGCGGGCCCCGACACCGCTTCCTCGTAAGGCTGTTCGGCGTCGGAACCGCACAACTCGGCGTTCAGCTCCGCCACCAGACGGATCAGGTCGGTCGGCCGGTCCGGCCCCCACCAGTCGCCGAGCAGTTCGGCGAGGGACTCCTCCCGGGCGGCGGCCAGCCGGTCGGCCACCGCGCGGCCCTTCTCCGTCAGGAGCAGGCCGTGCCCCTCGCGTACGGCGAGACGCCGCTCCTCCACCTGCCGCGCGGCCGTGATGACGACCTGCAGGGGCACCCCGCTGTGCTCGGCGAGCGCGGCGGGTTCGGCCCACCCGTGGCGCCTGACGCGCAGCAGCAGCCAGCTCGCGGCGGGCAGCAGGTCGTACCCGGCGCGGGCGGTGATCTTCTCGTAGACCTGCCGCCGCCCCTCCCGGCTGCCCAGCACGGACAGCGCCCGGCAGACCTCGTCGTATGAGGAGCGCTCCACGGGGTTGCTGGCGAGGGTCTGGGTGGCGTCCGGCGCCGTCACCGAGCCGCGCAGCGTGTCCTCGCGCAGGAACCAGGCGAGCACGAAACCGACCAGGGCGACCGGGGCCGCGTACAGGAAGACGTCCGTGATGGAGGTGGCGTACGCCTCGACGACGGGCGGCCGGAGCGCGGCCGGCAGCTCGGAGATGATCTTCGGGTCGGACTTCAGCGCGTCGGCGCCCAGGCCCGCCGGGAGCTCCCGTCCGCGCAGGACGTCGCCCAGTCTGTCGGCCAGGCGGCTCGCGAAGAGCGAGCCGAAGACGGCGACGCCGAACGAGGCGCCGATGGAGCGGAAGAAGGTGGCGCCGGAGGTCGCGACGCCCAGGTCCTCGTAGGAGACGGCGTTCTGCACGATCAGGACGAGGACCTGCATGACCAGGCCGAGTCCCAGGCCGAACACCAGGAAGGATCCGCTCATCGCGGCCGTGGAGCTGTCCGCGCCGAGCCGGTGCAGGAGCAGCAGCCCGAGGGCCGTCACGGCGGTGCCCGCGACCGGGAACACCTTCCAGCGGCCCGTGCGGCTGACGATCTGCCCGGAGACGGTCGAGGAGAGCAGCAGCCCGGCCACCATCGGCAGCATGTGCACACCCGACATGGTGGGCGACACACCGTGGACGACCTGCAGGAACGTCGGCAGGTACGTCATGGCGCCGAACATCGCGAAGCCGACGACGAAGCTGATCACCGCGGCGAGGACGAAGGTGCGGATGCGGAACAGCTTCAGCGGGAGCACCGGTTCCGCGGCGCGGCGCTCGACGGCCACGAACGCCACGGCGAGGACGGCGCCGAGGACCGCGAGGCCGATGATCCGCGGCGAGGACCAGGCCCAGGTGGAGCCGCCCAGCGAGGCGACGAGGACCAGGCAGGTGGCGACGGCCGCGATCAGGAACGTACCGAGGTAGTCGATCGTGTGCCGCCGGGAGCGGACCGGGACGTGCAGGACGGCGGCGATGACGGCGAGCGCGACGACGCCGACGGGGAGGTTGACGTAGAAGACCCAGCGCCAGCTCAGGTGCTGCGTGAACAGCCCGCCGAGCAGCGGTCCGAGGACACTGGTCGCACCGAAGACGGCGCCGAACAGGCCCTGGTAGCGGCCTCGTTCGCGGGGCGGGACGAGGTCGCCGACGATCGCCATCGACAGCACGATGAGCCCGCCGCCGCCGAGGCCCTGGAGGGCGCGGAAGGCGATCAGCTGGGACATGTCCTGCGCCATGCCGCACAGCGCCGAGCCGATCAGGAAGATCACGACGGCGATCTGGAAGAGCTTCTTGCGCCCGTACTGGTCGCCGAGCTTGCCCCAGAGCGGGGTGGCGGCCGTGGAGGCCAGCAGGTAGGCGGTGACGACCCACGACAGGTGGTCGAGGCCGCCGAGGTCGCTGACGATGGTCGGCAGCGCGGTCGACACGATCGTCTGGTCGAGCGCGGCGAGCAGCATCCCGAGGAGCAGCGCCCCGATCGGGACGAGGACCGCGCCCCGGGCCGTTCTCTTCCCTGCGTCAGCGCCCCGTGCGTCCGCGCTCCGCGTGTCCGCGCTCCGTACGTCCGCTTTCCGTACGTCCGCGGCGTCCCCGCCGCGCGCATCCTCGGCCATGTGGACCTCCCGGCCAGGAGTCGTCAGTTCCGTGATCCCGAATCCCGTTCCCCCTCCATCCTGGTCGGTGTGACCTGTTATGGCCTGTTGAATCCGGCCAGGAGTCGCCAATTCCGGGGGTAACCCGGAGATTGTGTGGAGGCGGTCTGCATAATCGCTGGAGTTCGTACGGGGAGGGATCCACACGTGAGCGACCGGAGCGGTCACATATGCCCTGAATGCGGGGCACCTTGGGAGCCGGGAGGCTCTCCGACCTGCGGCTGCGCGCGCAGAGCGGCGGACGAGCTCCTGCAGACCCGCACCGCCGAGGCGGCCGCCGCGGAGGACTTCGACCCGCTGCGGATACGCCCCTACGTGGACCTGGCCGTGCAGCCGGAGGGGTCCGGGACGGGCGGGGGCACGCAGGAGCCGGGCGCGGACGGTTCGACCGTCCCGATCCCGGCGGTCGCGGCCCCTTCGATCCCGGCCCAGCGCTCCGCCTCCCCGTCCGGGCCCACCGACTTCCCTGAGAGGGAGAGGGAGAGCGACAGCGAGGACGAAGGCGGGAACGGGAGCCGCCGCCGGCGCTTCGTCCTCGTGGGCGCGGGGGCCACCGCGGTGGTGGTGGCCGCGGCCGGGTTCGCGAGCGGGCTGTTCTCGTACGAGTCGCCGTCGCGCGGCAGCGCCACCCCGGACGACCTGCGCGCGAGCGTGCCGGACGCGTCCGTGGCGGAGCCGTCGCCGTCGGGGTCAGGCTCCCCGTCCGGGTCGCCCTCCCCGTCCACCTCCGGGTCCGCGTCCGCGTCGACCGAAGGGAGTGCCGCGCCGGAGGCCTCGGACTCGTCGACGGCCTCGGCCTCCGCGTCGTCCCGGGCGACCGCGACGAAGGGGGCGCCTCCGGCCGAGGACCCGACGAACACGGCCGAGCCGTCCCCGACCCCGACGGAGCGGGTCGAGCCGCCGGTCCTGCGGCCCGGCGACGAGGGTCCGGAGGTGGTCGAACTGCAACTGCGGCTCAAGCAGTTGGCGATGTACGTGGGCGAGGCGGACGGCGACTACGACAACCGGACCGAGAACGCGGTACGCACGTACCAGCTCACCCGGGGCATCAAGGACGCCCAGGGCGTGTACACGCAGGAAACCCGCGAACGCCTGGAATCAGAAACATCGAAGCCGTAGGCGCTGCGCGGCTGACGAAGATTTTCAAGGTGCGGCTTGGTGGGGGCTGGCCGCGCAGTTCCCCGCGCCCCTAAAAGCGCGGGCCCCTTCTTTAGGGGCGCGGGGAACTGCGCGCTCAGCCCCCGACAACCCGCACGAGAACACGACCACCAGCCCCCACCCCCCAGGGG
>NZ_VDFC01000046.1:1005553-1012814 GCF_008369065.1 Streptomyces apricus
AGACCTCCGCAGCCCCCCGCGCGCCCTATTCCGCCCGAGGGCAGAACAAAGGGGACGGGCCGATCCGGAAATCCCGACGCGGCTCTTGTCGTGTCATGCCCACATCACTAACTTCTCACCTGGCGCACACCTCCCGGAAACCCGCTGCCGGGAACATGCAGTGCCCGCACGTCAACTTCCCCCCACCCAAAGGGAGTTCGCATGCCCAGGATCTACGCGCGTCGACGGCTGAGCCTGCTCGCCGCCCTCACCGGCCTGATAGCCATGGCCGGCCTCTTCAACGGCCCGGCCGCCACCGCCGCCCTGCCCACCCCGGTCAGCGCGGCCACCGCCCGCACCTACCTCGCCTCGCTCACCGTGGCGACCGAGGACCGCACCGGCTACGACCGCGACCTCTTCCCGCACTGGATCACCATCAGCGGCACCTGCAACACCCGCGAGACCGTGCTGAAGCGCGACGGCACGAACGTCGTCACCAGCTCCGCCTGCGCCGCCACCAGCGGCTCCTGGTACTCGGTCTACGACGGCGCGACCTGGACCGCGGCCTCCGACCTCGACATCGACCACCTCGTGCCGCTGGCCGAGGCCTGGGACTCCGGCGCCGACGCCTGGACCACCGCGCAGCGCCAGGCCTTCGCCAACGACCTGACCCGCCCGCAGCTCATCGCCGTCACGGACAACGTGAACCAGTCGAAGAGCGACCAGGACCCGGCCGAGTGGATGCCGTCCCGCACGGCCTACGCCTGCACCTACGTACGCGCCTGGGTCCAGGTGAAGTACTACTACGACCTGTCCGTCGACTCGGCGGAGAAGTCCAAGCTCAGCTCGGTCCTCAGCGGCTGCTGACGCACCACGGCCACCGGCCCCGGGCACCGCGTCCCACGGCGATCCCCCTCGATCTCCCGTGATCTCACGCGATCTCCCGCCGGAATGCCCCCACCGGCCTCCGTCGTTCCGTACCGTACGGGACGACGGAGGAGGGTGATCACACGTGGCGAGCCTGCGCCTGGGTCCACTGCTGAGGTACGTCGACGGCTCGGCCGCGACCGTATGGGTCGAGGCGAGCCGTCCGTGCACCGCCGAGGTGCGCTGCGCGGACGGCTCGGGCGGTGAGGCCCGGACCTTCCAGATCGCGGGCCACCACTACGCCCTGGTCCCGGTGACGGGGCTGACGCCGGGCACGACCACCTCGTACGAGGTGCTGTTCGACGGCGCGCGCGTCTGGCCGCTGCCCGACTCGCGCTTCCCGCCCTCGGCGATCCACACCCCCGTGGACGACCACGAGACGGTACGGGTCGCCTTCGGCTCCTGCCGCTGGGCCTCGCCGCCCGAGGGCGAGAAGGACCCGGTCGGCCCGGACGCCCTGGACACCCTCGCGGTACGGATAGCCGCGGACCCGCAGGGCGAGCGCCCGGACGTCCTGGTGCTGCTGGGCGACCAGGTGTACGCGGACGAGGTGTCCAAGGCCACCCGCCGCTGGCTGGAGGACCGCCGCGGCCTGGACGAGCCGCCCGGTGCCGAGGTCGCGGACTACGAGGAGTACACGCACCTCTACTACGAATCGTGGCTCGACCCCGAGGTGCGCTGGCTGCTCTCGACCGTGCCCAGCTGCATGATCTTCGACGACCACGACGTCATCGACGACTGGAACACCAGCGAGGCCTGGGTCGCCGACATGCGCGGGACCCCCTGGTGGCGCGAGCGCGTGCTGAGCGGCCTGATGTCGTACTGGGTCCACCAGCACCTCGGCAACCTCTCCCCCGACCGCCTCGCCGAGGACCCGCTGTACGCGGCCGTCCGCGACACGCCCGACGGCACGGACGCCCTGCGCGCCTTCGCGGCCCGGGCCGACGCCGATCCGGCCTCGGTGCGCTGGAGCTACCGCCGCGACTTCGGCCGCACCCGCCTGCTGATGGTCGACAGCCGCGCCGCCCGCGTCCTGGACGAGCAGAACCGCTCGATGCTCGACCCGGCGGAATGGGACTGGCTCCGCGAACAGATGCTGGACGGCCGGACACCGGACACCGGCCGAGCCACGGACGCCGACCGGGCATCGAGCGCCCAGGCCGCCCCCGGCCCGTACGACCACCTGCTCATCGGCACCTCGCTGCCCTGGCTGCTCCCCAACCTCGTGCACGACGCGGAGGCCTGGAACGCCGCGACGTGCCGCGGCGAGCGGGGCGAGCGCTGGGCACGGCGCGGCGAGAAACTGCGGCGCGCGGCCGACCTGGAGCACTGGGCGGCCTTCCCGGCCTCCTTCGACCGGCTGGCGGAGCTGATCGCCGAGGCCGGCTCCGGACCCCAGGCACCGGCCACGGTGTGCGTGCTGTCCGGGGACGTCCACCACGCGTACGTCGCCGAGCCGGTCTGGCGGGAGAGCGCGGCCGGGCCCGACGCCCGGGTGCTCCAGCTGACCTGCTCCCCCGTCCACAACTCCATCCCGGCCTACATCAAGGCCGGCTTCCGCTTCGGCTGGAGCGGGACGGGCCGGGCGATCGGCCGGCGCCTGGCCCGGCACGGCAGGGTCGCCCCGCCGCCCGTCGACTGGCGCAGGACCGGCGGCCCCTGGTTCGGCAACCAGCTGATGACCCTGACCCTGCGCGGCCGTTCGGCCCACCTGCGGCTCGACCACGCGCGCGAGCAGCGCGACGGCGGGGCCCGGCTGCGGACGATCGACGAGTCCGAGATCAGCTGACGGCAGGACGGCAGGCGCGGCAGGGACGGCAGGCACGGCTCGGCGCGCATCCTCCCGCACGCACCGGCCGGCGCGCATCAATTGCGTACGTTGCCCGTGTAGGGCCTTGTTGTGCGTGATGCTGACGCTTGGTGCCCGCGAGTCCCGTGAGTCCCGTGAGGCATCCCACAACCGGCACCGTTGATCCGCTCCAGGGGTCGGTTCCGGCGGCGCGCGACGGCATGATGATGCGGACCGTCCGCTTCCAGTGGGCGTCAGAGCCGCACATGCCCCACCTGTCCGGGAGTCTCACCCTTGTCTGCAGCGACCGCGGAGCCGACGGAACCGACGAGGACCACGGAGGTCACGGAGCCGCCGAAGCCGATGACACCGGAGAGACACGTCCATGTCGCCCTGGTCGGCGCCGGGCCGCGCGGCACCGGTGTGCTGGAGCGCCTGTGCGCCTCCGCGCCCGAACTGCTCACCCCGGGGACGCGGTTGACCGTCCACGTCGTCGATCCGTCGCCGCCGGGCCCCGGCCGCGTCTGGCGCACCGCCCAGCCGGCCGAGCTGCTGATGAACACGGTGGCCTCCCAGGTCACCCTCTTCACCGACGACAGCGTGGACTGCTCGGGCCCGATACGCCCCGGCCCCAGCCTGCACACCTGGGCCGGCGGCCGGCTGGGCCCGGACGAGTACCCGAGCCGCGCCCAGTACGGCCACTACCTGGAGTGGGTCTTCGCCGAGGTGGTCCGCGGGGCGCCGCCCGCGCTGCGGATCGAGACGCACCGGGCGCGCGCGACCCGCCTCGACGACGCGGCCGGCGGCCTGCAGACCCTCGTACTCGACGACGGGCGCACCCTGACGGACCTGTCGGCCGTGGTCCTCGCGCAGGGCCACCTGCCGGTGCTCGCCGACCCGGCGCAGGAACGGCTGTCCGCGTACGCCGCGTGCCACGGCCTGCGCCACGTCCCGCCCGCCAATCCGGCGGACCTGGACCTCTCCGCCGTCGCCCCCGGCGAGACCGTCCTGCTGCGCGGTCTGGGCCTCAACTTCTTCGACCACATGGCCCTGTTGACGACGGGCCGCGGCGGCCGTTTCCTGCGCACCCCGGCCGGTACGCGCTACCTGCCCTCGGGCCGCGAGCCGCGCCTGGTGGCCGGTTCGCGCCGCGGCATCCCGTACCAGGCGCGCGGCGACAACGCGAAGGGCCCGTACGGCCGGCACGTCCCGCTCGTGCTGACGCCCGAGACCGTCGCCGGCTTCCGCAAGCGCGCGGACTCGGGCGAGGCGCCCGACTTCCTCATGGAGATATGGCCGTTGGTGGCCAAGGAGGTCGAGACCGTCTACTACGAGGCGCTGCTGGCGCGGCCGGCGCGCGGCGGCACGCATCCGCGCGGTTTCCGCGAGCGCTTCCTCGCCGTGCCGCACCGCGACCCGCGCGAGGCGCTCGTCCTGGACGCGTTCGGGGTCGCGGCGGCCGAACGCTGGTCCTGGGACCGGGTGTCGCGGCCGTACGCGGGACGTGTCTTCACCGGTCCCGCGGACTTCCGGGACTGGCTGCTGGCCCATCTGCGCGAGGACGCCGAGCAGGCCGCGCTCGGCAATGTGGAGGGTCCGCTCAAGGCGGCCCTCGACGTGCTGCGCGACCTGCGCAACGAGCTGCGGCAGATCGTCGACCACGGCGGGCTCGCGGGCGCGTCGCGACGGGAGCACCTGGACCGCTGGTACACGCCCCTCAACGCGTTCCTGTCGATCGGGCCGCCGCGCCGCCGCATCGAGGAGATGACCGCGCTGATCGAGGCGGGCGTCCTGGAGGTGGTCGGCCCCCGGCTGGAGGTGCGGGCGCGGGACGGGGCGTGGGTGGCGCACTCGCCGGACGTGCCCGGTTCGACCGTGACGGCGACGACCCTCGTCGAGGCCCGGCTGCCGGAGCCGGACCTGCGGCGGACCGCCGACGCGCTGCTGGCCCGGCTGCTGAAGACGGGCCAGTGCCGTCCGCACACGGTGGACGGCTACGAGACCGGTGGGCTGGACGTGACACAGCGTCCGTACCACCTGATAGACCGTCAAGGATGCCCGCACCCGCGGCGGTTCGCGATCGGCGTGCCCACCGAAGGGGTGCACTGGGTGACCGCCGCCGGGGCCAGACCGGGGGTGGACTCGGTCACCCTGTCGGACGCTGACGCGATCGCACGGGCGGTGCTGCGGACGGCTGCCGCGCAGGCGGGGCGGGGGACGGAAGGAGAGGCGTCGGCGGAACCGGAGCCCGTATCGCCCATGTCGCCCGAAAACCCGTGGCCAAAAGTTGAACTTGCAAGCGTTGAATAGGCCCACCTAACGTAAAGCACTCACTCGGTTACGCCCCCCGCCGGTCCTTTCGGGACCGTACTCGAACCGAAGGAGCTCTCCCTCATGACCGGACGCCTCAACAGCGCCCAGCCATACGCCATCGGCCTGTTCCGCATCGTCGTCGGCCTGCTCTTCGCCTGCCACGGCGCCGTGTCGCTGCTGGGCGTCCTCGGCGGCCTGGACGGCAAGGGCGCCACCGTGGAGACCGGCGCCTGGCCGAACTGGTACGCGGCCGTCATCGAACTCGTCGGCGGCACCCTGGTCCTGCTCGGCCTCGGCACCCGCGCCGCGGCGTTCATCGCCTCGGGCGCCATGGCCTACGCGTACTTCAAGGTCCACCAGCCCGAGGCGCTGTGGCCGATCCAGAACAGCGGCGAGGGCGCGGCCCTGTACTGCTGGTCGATGCTGCTGCTCGTCTTCACCGGATCGGGTGCGTTCGGCCTGGACCGGCTGCTGCCCGGCCGGCCGTCCGCGCGGGCCGGGGAGAACCGCCCGTCGGAGCCGGTCACGGCCTGACGCGCCCCGATTCGCGCTGACGCACAGCGCGGGCGGGTGAACACGAAGTGACGGACACCCGAGCCCCTGTGGACCTCCTGTCGGACCCGAGGCGTACGCTCTGTGGCTGTCACAGGCCGCTCCTGCCGCTCCCCCGCGACACCGCGGCGCGGCAGGAGCGGCCTCACGGGGGAGACACAGGGGAGTTCCGGTGCTTGAGAGTGTGGGGTCGCTGTCCGGCACCCCTTGGATCTACAGCCAATGGATCTACGCCGTGGTGGCGCTGTCGGTCCTGTTCGACGTCTTCCTGCCGGTGCTGCCCAGCGGCGTCCTCGTCATCACGGCGGCGACGGCGGCCGCGGCGGGCACCGGGGCGGCGACCCCGCACGTGCCGGACATCCTGGCGCTGATCCTCTCGGCCGCGACCGCGTCGGTCCTGGGCGACCTCGTGGCGTACCGGCTGGCCTGGTGCGGCGGCGCACGGCTGGACCGCGCCATCGCCCGCTCCCGCCGCCTGAGCGGCGCGCAGGAACGTCTCGGCGCGGCCCTCGCGCGCGGCGGCGGCGCCCTGGTCGTCCTGGCCCGCTTCGCGCCGGCCGGCCGCTCGGTCGTCTCGCTCGCCGCGGGCGCGGCACGGCGCCGCGTCCGCGAGTTCCTGCCCTGGTCGATCCTAGCGGGCCTCGCGTGGGCCGCGTACAGCGTCGCCCTCGGCTACTTCGGCGGCCAGTGGCTGGGCGCGACGTGGTTCGCCTCCGGCATCTCACTGGTGGCGCTGTTCGCGGCGGGGGCGGGGGCGGCCTATCTGATGCGGCGCCCTTCACCGGCGGCGGTGGCGGTGGCGGTCCCAGTGGCGGTGGCGGTGCCGGACTCGGGCGCGGGCACGGGCGTCTGAGACGTCGCGGGCGCCCGCGACACCCCAGACGTCCGCGACGCTCCGCGGACCTCGATCCCGGCCAGCAGTTCGGCCGTGGCGGCCGTCACCGCTTCGACCGCGCGGTCGAACACCTCACGGTTGTGGGCGGCCGGGGCCCGGAAGCCCGACACCTTGCGGACGTACTGGAGGGCGGCGGCACGGATGTCGTCCTCCGTGGCCTCTTCGGGGAGGACGGGGGGTCGGAGTGTCTTGATGCTGCGGCACATGCGTCCAGTCTCGCGCAGGGCACTGACACCGGAGTTCGGGTGAAGTCCCGGAAGGAACTCGCATCATAAAATCGAACAGGCGTACCATTGCCGCGTGGCTGCGACCTATGACTTCCCGAGCGATCTCCTGTCCGGTCAGGAGGAGTTGCACCAGGTCCGGGCCGAACTGCTGGCCCTGCTGAAGCGGCTCCCCTGGTCGGTCGAACCCCTGGACGGCTTCAGCGACGACCACGGCTGGCGCAAGGTCGAACGCCCTGCTTCCCCCGGCTGGACGCCCGACGAACAGGCGGAAGTGGAGAAGCTCCGCGAACGCGAACGCGAACTGGCGGTCTTCGTCACCTGCCACCGCTACTGGTCGGAGGTGACGGCCACGGAGAAGGTGGACGCACGGATGACGCTGAAGCACGTACGGGAGGGGGAGCCGGGGCGGGAGCCGGCCCCTGGGCCGGAGCTGGAACCGGGATTGGCCCCCGAGTCAGACCCGGAGCCGGAGTTGGACGCAGATCCGGAGCCGGAGTTGGAGTCGGCCTCTGTACCGGAGCAGGACCTGGAGCAGAACCTGGAACCGGAGCCGACCCCGCAGCGGGACCCGAACTCGGG
>NZ_VDFC01000046.1:1012914-1049102 GCF_008369065.1 Streptomyces apricus
GGTCCGTGATGTGCGTGGTCATGTGTTCTCCCTGCGGTGGTCGACCGGGGTGGAGGAGGGGGTTGCGCCGTCGGAAGGAGTGGGTTCCGCGGTCGGATAGAGCTAGCTGTTCGCGCGTGGCTGCTCGGAGCCGGTGCCCGGCTCAGACGGTCGGCTCAGACGGTCGGGACGGTGCCGCCGTCGATCACGTACTCGGCCCCTACGATCGCCGAGGCGCGGTCCGAGACGAGGAACCCGACCAGGTCCGCGATTTCCTCGGTGTTCGCGAAGCGTCCCAGGGGCACTCCGCCGAGGGAGTCGTAGATGGTCTGCTTGGCCGCTTCACGGGTGAGCCCGTTGCCCTCGGCGATCCGGTCCACGAACCTTTCGTAGGCTTCGGTCTCGATCCCGCCGGGGCTGATCGCGTTGACCCGTACGCCGCGCGGCGCGAGCTCGTTGGCGAGTCCCTTGCTGTAGGTGCGCAGCGCGGCCTTCGCCGCCGCGTAGGCCAAGGACGCGTCGTGCTGGGGCAGTTCACGCTGGATCGAGGTGAAGTGCAGCACCACGCCCGACCCGGACGCGGTCATCGCCGGGAGAAGAGCTCGGTCCAACCGCACCGCTCCCAGGAGGTTGAGGTTCAGCTCGGTGAGCCACTGGTCGTCGGTGATGACCGCGAATCCGCCGGACGGCGTCGACGCCCCTCCGACGACGTGCACCAGGATGTCGAGTGTGCCGCCGGCTTCCGCGATGCGACCGGCCACGGCGTCGGTGCCTTCTGCCGTCATCAGGTCCGCTTCGATGAATCGGTCAGGGTGTTCGTACCCGTCGGGCATCGTCCGTGCCGTCACGTAGACGTCGGCACCCATCTCTCGCAGTCTCTCCGCGACGGCCTTGCCCGAGCCCTTCGAACCGCCCGTGACCAGCGCCCTGCGACCGTCGAGGCGATCGCGATCCGAACCAGACATTTTTCTCTCCACTGAAGATCGAGGTGGTACGGGGCCGGTCAGGCCGGGTGGTTGGCGATGACGAGTTCGGCGATGAGGCCGTCCCGCAGCGTGAACCGGTAGTCGAGCTCGGCGACGCCTCCCGGGAAGGTGCCTTCGAGCCGCACGGTCACCACCCAGTGGGCGTCGTCGACGCGGTGAGCGCCGATCTGCTCGGTCGTGTACGCGAACTCGGCCCCGGCGTCCCGCAGGAACGCGTGGACCTTCTCCCGGCCGCGGAAGGTCTCGTCCTGGTCGACAATCACGGCGTCCTCGGCGAGGAACGACGACGCGGTGTCGGCGTCGCGGACGACGTGGGCGGCGAAGAACTCGCGCACGGTGGCCGGGAGCAGATCGGACGGAAGATCGGCCGGGACATCGGACGGGACATCGGGCGGAAGGTCGGACGGGAGGTCGGTGTGCTGTGTCATGGGGCCACCGTGTGACCTCGCGGCGCGGGAGGGTCAAGCGGTGGACTCTCCCCCGGGGGGAGCGTTCAGAATGAGGGGATGCTGACCATCGGGGAGTTCTCGCGGCTGACCCATCTGAGCGTGCGGACCCTGCGCCGGTATCACGAGGCGGCCCTGCTGGAACCCGCCGTGGTGGACGGGACCACCGGTTACCGCTACTACGGCGTCGACCAGATCCCGACCGCGCAGGTCATCCACCGGCTCCGCGAGCTCGACGTCCCCCTGAGCGACGTGCAGCGGATTCTGCGGACCCCCGACCCCGGTGTCCGGTCGGCCCTGGTCACGGACCACCTGCAACGCCTGGAGGACGTGCTCGACCGCACCCGGGCCGCGGTCGTGTCGCTGCGCCGCCTGCTGCAGCCCGACCCCGCGCCGATCGACGTCGAGCTGCGTGCCGAGCCCGCCCGGACGGTCGCGGCGGTGGAGGCCGTGGTCGGGCATCACGACATCTCGGCCTGGTACGCGGGCGCGATGGCCGAGTTGGAGGCGGCCGTCGGGGCCGCCGTGACCGGACCGCCGGGCGGCAGCTACGACAACGCCCTCTTCGAGCAGGAGCGAGGTCACGCGGTCGTCTACCTGCCGACCGCCGCACCGCCTCGCACCGGGCGCGTGCACCCCGCGACCCTGCCGGCCGCGGAACTGGCCGTCACCACCCACGTCGGCGAGCACGACGGCATCGAGGTCACGTACGGCGAACTCGGGACCTGGGTGGTGGAGAACGCGATGTCGGTGGCCGGGCCGGTGCGGGAGGTCTACATCGTCGGCCCCCGTGACACGAGCGATCCCGCTGCGTGGCGCACCGAGATCGGCTGGCCGGTCTTCCGTGTCACCTGAAGCGCCGGCCGGTCTTCCGTGTCACCTGAACTTCCGTATCGCCTGAACTTCCGTGTCAGCTGAAGCGGGTGCCGGGCCGTGCGGAGAGCCGCGGGGAACACCGGATACGCCCCTGCGGCCGGCCGGCCGCGCGTTCCGGACCCTAGCCGCAGGCACTGACGACGGGCCTGCCGCGGCGAACGGCGCGGCGTCCCGGCGCCTCGGCGGTCCGGCGCCTCGGCGGTCCGGAGCGCCAGGGGCACGGCTGTTAGCCTGGCGCGGACATCGACCTGTATCGAGGAGTCGCAGACGTGGCGGGTGAAGACGACATCTCCGGATGAGATCCGGATCTGACGGCCATCGGCCGGCGCGCGGGAGCGCTGCCGGGGTGGTCCGTTTCGTCGTACCCCCTGTTCCCACGTCTGCCTGTGGCAGAGGTCTGTCTCTGCCCCTCATCCGTTCGAGGTCGTTCCCGCGTCCGAGGCTCCGTGCCCGGCGGACCGGCGGACCGGCCGTCGAACACATTGGACGGTCCCCCATGCCCCAACCCGCCCTGCTCGCCCACGACCTCGTCCGTGTCCTCGGCGGCCGGCGCGTCCTCGACGGTGTGTCCCTGACCGCCTCCCCCGGTCACCGCATCGGTCTCATCGGGGAGAACGGCGTCGGCAAATCCACCCTTCTGAAGGTGCTCGCGGGGGTGGACGCGCCCGACTCGGGGAGCGTCGTCCGGCCGCCCGGCCTCGGTCTCCTGCACCAGGAGATGCCGTACGACGCCGGCGCCACCGTCGCCACGGTGCTGGACGGAGCGCTGCGCGACGCCCGCGACGGCCTCGCCGCACTGGACCGGCTCGGTGACGAACTCGCCCGTACCCCGGAGGGCACCCCCCGCCACCGGGAACTCCTCGACGCCTACGGCGGACGCCTGGAGGAGGCCCAGGACCGGGAGTTCTGGGACGCCGACCGGCGCGCGGCCCTCGTGCTGGACGGCCTGGGCCTCGGCGCGTTCGGGCACGACCGTACGCTCGGCTCGCTCTCCGGCGGGCAGCGCGGCCGGCTGGCCCTGGCCGCGCTGCTCGTACGGCGTCCGCCGGCGCTGCTCCTCGACGAGCCGACCAACCACCTGGACGACGGCGCCGCTGCCTTCCTGGAGGAGCAGCTGACCGGTCTGCCCGGGACGGTGGTCGCCGCATGCCACGACCGGGCGTTCCTCGACGCCGTGTGCACCGATGTGATCGACATGGATCCCGCGGTGGACGGCCCGGTCCGATACGGCGGCAACTACAGCGCCTACCTGTCGCAGAAGCGTGCCGAGCGGGAGCGCTGGGAGCGGCGGTACGCCGAGGAACAGCAGGAGCTGGCGGAGCTGCGTCACTCGGCGGGCGTGAGCGCACACCGGGTCGCCCCCGACCGGGGGCCCCGCGACAACGAGAAGATGGGCTACGGCCATCGCGGCGGCCGTGTGCAGAGCCAGATCTCGCGCCGGGTCCGCAACGCCACGCGGCGGTGGGAGGAACTGGCGCGGACCCAGGTCGCAGAGCCGCCCCGTCCGCTGCGGTTCGCGGCCGGGGACCTGGCCGTACGCGTCGGCGACGTCGGCGGCATCGGCGACATCGGCGAGGACCCGCGGCCCCTGGTCTCCCTGCGGGACGTCCGGGTGCCGGGCCGGCTCTCGCTGGACGCACTGGAGGTGGCGGCGACGGACCGGCTGCTGGTCACGGGCGGCAACGGCACCGGCAAGTCGACCCTGCTCGCCGTGCTCGCCGGACGCCTCCCGGCCGGGGGCGAGGTGCACCGGCTGCCCGGGCTGACGGTGGGGCTGCTCACCCAGGACACCGCGTTCGAACGGCCCGACCGCACGGTCCGGGACACCTACGAGCTGTCGCTGGGCCCGGCGCGCGCGGAGAAGGTGCCCCTGGTCTCCCTCGGCCTCCTGCACGAGGAGAGCCTGGACCGGCCGGTCGGGCAGCTGTCCGTGGGGCAGCGGCGACGGCTGGCGCTGGCCCTGCTGGTGGCCCGCCCGCCCCAGCTCCTGCTGCTCGACGAGCCCACCAACCACCTCTCGCCGCGCCTGTGCGACGAGCTGGAGGAGGCGCTGGGCTCCGGTCCGGGCGCGATCGTCGTCGCCACCCACGACCGCTGGCTGCGCCGGAGGTGGGGAGGCCGCGAGATCCGCCTGGAAACGGCCGGGTGAGGCGGGGACGACGGTACGGGGCTGGGCCGTGGCGTCGGCCCGGGCCCGTACCGTCGTCACGGCGTCGGCCCAGGCCCGTACCGTCGCCACGGCATCGGCCCGGGCCCGGGCCGTCAGGAGTCGGGAACGGTGGCTGTCCTTGGACAGCTCAATCGTCACCTGCCAGGATGGTGATGTGAACCTCGACCATGTCTTCGTATGCGGGAATCCGGCCCTCGACTTCGCGGCCACCCTGCGCGCCCGGCGCTCGACCCGGTTCGAGATGTTCGCGACGCCGCAGCGGCTCGACGCCTGGTACCTGGAGTCCGGGCTCGTGGACACGCTCACCCCCGGCACGGAGGACGACGTCCACGCGGCGATCACGGTGCGCGAGGCCCTCTACCGGCTCGTCACCGACCGCCGCCTGGACGAGGAGTTCGACCGCGAGGCGCTCGCCGTGGTCAACGGCGCCGCGCGCGGCACGCCCGCCACGCCGCAGCTCACCCCGGGCGGGCGGCACACCGAGGCGACGCCCGGACAGGCGCTGGCCACCGTCGCCCGGCAGGCGGTCGAGCTGCTCGCGGGCCCCGACGTCCCCCTGATGAAGGAGTGCGGCAACCCCGAGTGCACCCGGGTCTACATCGACCGCTCCCGGGGCATGCGGCGCCAGTGGTGCGGCATGGAGTCCTGCGGCAACAAGATCAAGGCCGCCGCGTACCGCGCACGGAAGAGGACGGCGCCCGCGACGTCCTCCCCCTGACCGACAACCCTCCGGCAGACCGGGCACCTCCGGCCGAACGGGCACCTCCGGCCGACCGTGCACCTCTCGCCGACCGGGCGCCTCCCACCGACCAACCGGCCGACCAACCAGCCAGCCAGCCAGCCGACCGACCGGCGTCAGACCGTGATCGTCTTGTACTCGGTGTACGTGCCGAGGCCGACCGCGCCGTACTCGCGGCCGATGCCGCTCGCCTTGAAGCCGCCGAACGGGCCGTCGAAGGCGACGGAGGCGCCGTTGACGGTGACGGTGCCGGTGCGGAGCCGGCGGGCGACGGCCAGCGCGTGCTCCTCGTCTGAGGACCAGACACCGCCGGAGAGGCCGTACTCGGAGTCGTCGGCGATCCGGACCGCGTCGTCCTCGCTGTCGTAGGGAATCACCACCAGGACCGGGCCGAAGACCTCCTCCCGCGCGATCCGCATGGAGTTGTCCACGTCGGCGAAGACGGTGGGCGTGACGTAGTTGCCCTTCTCCAGCCCCTCCGGGACCTGCGGTCCGCCGGTGACCAGGCGGGCCCCCTCCTCGATGCCGATCCGGATGTAGTCGCGCACCCGCTCCTGCTGGTCGGGGCGGATCATCGGGCCGATGAAGGTGTCGGGGTCGCCCGGGTCGCCGACCTTCAACGACTCCACCAGCTCCTTCAGCGCGGCCACGACCTCTTCGTACCGGCTGCGCGGCGCCAGGATCCGGGTCTGGGCGATGCAGGACTCGCCGTTGTTGAGCAGGGAGGCGAACTTCGTCCCGGCGACGGCCGTACGGATGTCGGCGTCGGGCAGGATGATCGCGGCGGACTTGCCGCCCAGCTCCAGGCTGACCCGCTTGAGCTGCCGGCCGGCGATCTCGGCGATGCGGCGGCCGGCCCGCGTCGAGCCGGTGAAGGCGATCTTGTCGACCTCCTCGTGCGACACCAGGTACTCGCTGACCTCCCGGTCCGCGGGCAGCACGCTGACCACGCCCTCGGGCAGCCCCACCCGCTCCAGCAGCCCGGCCAGGAAGCCCATGCTCAACGAGTTCTCCGGGGACACCTTGAGGACCACGGAGTTGCCGGCGAGCAGGGCCGGAATGATCTTCGCGGTGGCCGAGGAGAAGGGCGAGTTCCACGGGATCACCGCGGCCACGACGCCGATCGCCTCGCGGCGCACCAGGCTGCGCACCGGGGAGGCGGGGTCGGAGGGCGTGAGCGCCTCCTCCCAGCCGAACTCCTCCGCCGCCTTCAGATAGGCGTTGGCCTGCCGCGTGAGACCGGGCTGGCCGGCCCGGGTGAACCAGCACGCCGAACCGTTCTCCAGCGAGATCAGGTCCGCGATCTTCTCCGCGTTCTCCTCGCGCAGCGCGTTGAACCGCCTCAGCAGCGCGATGCGGCGGGCCGGCGGTGCGAGTCYCCATTCGCCCGCCTCGAAGGACCGCCGGGCCGCGGCGAGCGCCCGGTCGACGTCCGCCGGTCGCGCCTGTGCGGCGCGGCCGACCACGGAGCGGTCGTGCGGCGAGACGACGTCGAGCAGGTCCGCGTCGCTCGGCTCGACCCAGGAGCCCCCGATGAACAGCCGGTCGTAGGTGATCATGCGCTCTCTCCTCACGAGTGCCTCCTGTGCGATGCGCTCAGGCATGGCCTTTAAGCGCCACAACAACGTAGCACTTACTATTTCTTCCTACACACGGCGAGGCAGTTGCCGCCTCATCGCACACCCACGGCGCCACCACCCCGCCATGCGTCACCGCTTTGACAGGTGACGCACACCGTGCGAGGGTCACCCGGCCAGGAACTTCGGGACGGAAGGTTTCTCATGATCGACAGGCGCACCTTCGGCAAGGCCCTCGGACTGGGCACCGGCGCGACCGCGGTCTCGCTGTCCGGCCTGCAGACCAGCGCGTCCGCCGCGCACGGGCCGGGCAGCGCCCCGAACGCCACCGCACCGCCCGCGGCCTCCACGGCCTCCGCAGCCCCCGCATCCCCCGCGTCCCCCGGAACCCTCACCCGCTTCGGCGCGATCAAGCAGGTCAAGGCGGGCGTCCTGGACATCGGCTACGCGGAGGCCGGCCCCGCCCACGGGCCGGTGGTCCTCTGCCTGCACGGCTGGCCGTACGACATCCACAGCTACGTCGACGTGGCCCCGCTCCTCGCCGACCTGGGCTACCGCGTCGTCGTCCCGTACCTGCGCGGGTTCGGCAGCACCCGTTTCCTGTCGCGCCGCACGCCCCGTACCGCCGAGCAGTCCGCCGTCGCGCTGGACATCGTCGCCCTGATGGACGCGCTCAAGATCGAGAAAGCCGTCCTCGCCGGTTTCGACTGGGGCTCGCGCACCGCCGACATCATCGCCGCGCTGTGGCCCGAACGCGTCAAGGCGCTGGTCTCCACCGGCGGTTACCTCGTCACCGACCGCAAGGCGCAGCTGGAGCCCGCCCCGCCCGCCGTCGAGCACACGTGGTGGTACCAGTGGTACTTCGCCACCGAACGCGGCAGGAAGACGATGGAGGACGCCGCCGGGCGCCTCGCACTGTGCCGCTACGTGTGGACGCTGGTCTCGCCCAACTGGGCCTTCGACGACGCCACGTTCCGGCGGACCGCCGAGGCCTTCGACAACCCCGACCACGCCGCCGTCGTCCTCTTCAACTACCGCTGGCGCATCGGCCTGGTCGAGGGCCTGCGGCGTTACGACCGCTACGAGGAGCGGCTCGCCGCCCGGCCCACCGTCGGCGTCCCCACCCTGACCCTCGACGCCGCCCTCGACCCCTTCACCGCACCCGGCGACGGTGCGGCGTACCGCGACCGCTTCACCGGCCCGTACGAGCACCGCACCCTCGCGGACGTGGGCCACAACCTGCCCCAGGAGGCACCCGCCGCCTTCGCCCGGGCCGTGGTCGACGTCGACCGCGCCGCCTAGACGGAGCGCCGGTCCCCAGCCGCCACACCGGTGTCGTGCTTGTCGGGCTGTGAGCCGCTCCCGAGCGGCGGTATAGGGACAAGGTGCCACGTTCGGCGGCTACACTCGCCGCGGTGAGAGCCGACGCAGCGCGCAACATGGAAGCCGTCCTGACCACCGGGGCGCGGATGCTCGCCGCCGACCCCGGTGCCAGCATCGCGAGCATCGCCGCCGAGGCGGGTGTGGACCGGCGCACCGTCTACCGGCGCTTCGCCTCCCGCGAGGACCTGCTCGCAGCCATCCACGCGGCACGCCTCACGGCGATCGAGCACGCCATCGAGGACGCACGGCTGCGTGAGGCACCGGTGGCCGTCGCCCTGCACCGCTACGTCGAGAACATCATCGCCGTCAACCGCACCTGGCCCGTCGACCTCACCCACATGCTCGCCGACGACGGCATCCGCGCCCGCCGCGACACATCGGTGCGCGAGGTCGACGCCTTCCTGCGCAGGGCCACCGACGAGGGCCTCCTGCGCCCCGGCTTGCCGCAGGGATGGGCCGGCGCCCTGCTTCCCCAGCTCATGCACCTGGTGTCCCGGCAACTGCCCGCACTGAGCGCCGGCCAGGCGGCGGACGTCGTCGTCGACACCCTGCTGAACGGGCTCGGCGCGCCCTGACCCGACCGCGCCCGGCACGGCTCCACGGTCCCGCGCCCTCATGTGAGTGACGCGCATCACAGGGGGAGAGTGCATAGCGGGGCGGGGGCCGGTGCCTTGTTCCCTCACGGAGGCGCTCGTACGAGCCCTCGCACAGGGGCGTGTCCGCAGGGCGACGGAGGCCGGGGCGTGTGCGGCGGGGAGGCAAGGGKCGGCACCGATGGCGGGGKTGCGGGCTGATGAGTTCGACCGGTTCGTGGTGGCCCAGTGGCCGGGGCTGCTGCACCTGGCACGGCTGCTCACGGGCGGGGACCGGCACCGGGCCGAGGACCTGCTCCAGGAGGCCCTCGTCAAGCTGTGGTTCGCCTGGCCGAAGGTGGCCGGGCAGGCGCCCCGTGCGTACGTGCGGCAGATCCTGGTCCGCGCCGCGGCCCGTTCGGCACGGCGCCGCTGGTGGGGGGAGCAGCCCACGGACAGGCTGCCCGAACCGCCCCAGGTGGGCGACGGGACCGCGGCCGTGGACGAACGGACGCGGCTGGAGGGCGCGTTGGCGTCGCTCCCGGCGCGGCAGCGGGCCGCGGTGGTGCTGCGCTACTACCAGGATCTGCCGGAGCGGCAGGTGGCGGAGGTGCTGGGGTGCCCGCTGGGGACCGCCCGCTCCCTCACCGCACGCGGCGTCGCCCACCTGCGCAGGCTCCTCGCCGAGTCCGTCGAGTCCGTCGAGTCCGTCGAGCCGGTCGAGTGAGGAAGCCGGGCGGAGGAGCCGAATGAAGAAGCCGGGAGGAGAAGGAGCCGTGGATCACGTGGAACGCTTCGAGCGGGAGCTGTCACGCCTCATGCGTGAGAGCCGGCAGGACAGCCCCTTCGAGGAACGGCACCGCCGCCGCCTGCGCGCCGCTGTCCGCGCCCGGCAGCGCACCCGGACGGTCTGGATCGCCGCCACCTCCGCGCTGACGGTCGCCGCGACCGGCGTCGGCCTGGTGTTCCTGGCGGACTCCCTCGCGCAGGGCGCGCCCACCGCGCCCGCACCCCGTCCCGTCGTCTCCGCGGAAACGGTCCCGGCGCTCCCCACGGCCAGCAGTACGTGAGGCGTGGCCACGAGGTCGCGTCCGCCGGCCGGCCGGACACCGCCGCGCACTCCGCGCCGGTCCCCTGGGAGCAGCGGCTGCGCCGCTTCGGGTACGTCGGTCCGCCGCACGTCCCTCTGCGCGATCGCCTGGTCGCGCCGTTCCCCGTACCCGGGACCCGGGTGTGGCGCGTGCTCGGCCTCTCCCCCGCGTGGGCCGGACGGCTGGCCCGCCGGTCCCCGTGGGGCGGCCCCCTGCTGGTGACGCTCCTGGCCGCGTGGCTGCGGTTCCGGCAATTGGGCAGTCCGCGGGCGGTCGTGTTCGACGAGACGTACTACGCCAAGGACGCCTGGTCGCTGCTGCGGTTCGGCTACGAGGGCACCTGGCCGGACGGCGAGGTCGCCGACCCGCAGATCCTGGCCCCTTCCCCGGTGGTCCCGCTCTCCGGCGACGGAGCCTTCGTCGCGCATCCGCCGACGGGCAAGTGGGTGATCGCCGCCGGGGAGTGGATGTTCGGCCTGGACCCGTTCGGCTGGCGCTTCATGACGGCGCTCCTCGGCACGCTGTCGGTGCTGATGCTGTGCCGCATCGGCCGCCGCCTCTTCCGCTCGACGCTGCTGGGGTGCCTGGCCGGCACGCTGATGGCGGTGGACGGCCTGCACCTGGTGATGAGCCGCACCGCCCTGCTCGACCTCGTCGTCATGTTCTTCGTCCTGGCGGCGTTCGGCTGCCTGCTCCTCGACCGCGACCACGCGCGGGCCCGGCTCGCCGCCGCCCTGCCGACCGACGGGCACGGCCGGGCGCTCCCGGACGGGCGGACCGCGGACACCGCGGGGACCTCGGTACGCCCTTGGCGCCTCGCGGCCGGTGTCTGCCTGGGGCTGGCGGCCTCGACCAAGTGGAACGGCCTGTACTTCCTCGTCGCCTTCGTGCTCCTCTCCCTGCTGTGGGACGTCGGGTCCCGCCGCGTGGCCGGGGCCCGCCACCCCTGGCGCGCGGTGCTGCGCAAGGACGCCTGCCGGTCGGTGCTGTCCCTCGTACCGGTCGCCCTCCTGACGTACCTGGCGGCCTGGACCGGCTGGTTCCTCTCCGACCGCGGCTACGGGCGGCACTGGGCCGACGGCCGCGGCGGCACCTGGTCGTGGATCCCGGCCCCGCTGCGCAGCCTGTGGCACTATGAGGCCGCGGTGTACCGGTTCAACGTGGGGCTCCACAGCCCGCACACGTACGAGTCGAACCCCTGGAGCTGGCTGCCGCTCGGGCGCCCCGTGCTGTTCCACTACGAGTCCCCGGAAGGCGGAACGGGCGGCTGCCGCACCACGGCCGACTGCTCCGAGACGGTCCTCGCCCTGGGAACGCCGCTCCTGTGGTGGACCGCGTGCGCCGCCCTCGTGTACCTGCTGTACCGGTGGGCCCTGCGCCGCGACTGGCGCGCCGGCGCCGTCCTCTGCGCGGTGGGCGCCGGGTACCTCCCCTGGTTCCTCTACCAGGACCGCACGATCTTCTCCTTCTACGCGGTCGTCTTCGTGCCGTACGTGTGCCTGGCCGTGGCGATGGCCCTGGGGGCCCTGCTGGGCCCGCCGGGAACGGACGCCGCGCGCCGCACCTGGCGCCCGGTGGCCGTGGGCACGATCGTCCTGCTCATCGTCTGGAACTTCGTCTGGTTCCTCTCCCTCTACACCGGACAGACGATCCCGTACGCGGACTGGCGCGCCAGGATGTGGCTCGACACCTGGGTCTGAACCCGGGTCTGAACCTGCGTCTGAACCTGGTTCCGCATCCGGGTCCGGGCACGGTGGGGTCCGGTCCGCCCCAGCGCCTCTGGGAGAGGGCCGTCGTGCCCGCTAACCTGGGCGCATGCCTCGCTACGAGTACCGCTGCCGCMCCTGCGGAGACACCTTCGAGAAGAGCCGTCCGATGGCCGAGTCGTCCGCACCCGCGGCCTGCCCCGCCGGTCACGACGACACGGTGAAGCTGCTGTCGACGGTGGCGGTCGGCGGTTCCGCCGCGCCGTCCGCGCCCGCGCCCCGCGCCGGTGGCGGCGGCGGGGGTGGCGGCTGCTGCGGCGGGGGCTGCTGCGGCTGACCCCGCACCCGGCTTCAGTCTGGCTTCAGCTTCGGTTCTCTAGCGTCGGACGGGTGACCGACACCAGCGCACCGCAGTGGATCAACGGCCTGATGGACACGCTCGGCGCCCCGGGCGCGGGCATCGCCATCGCCCTGGAGAACCTCTTCCCACCCCTGCCGAGCGAGGTGATCCTGCCGCTGGCGGGGTTCGCGGCGAGCACCGGGCAGATGAACCTGTACGCCGCGCTGCTGTGGACGACGGCCGGTTCGGTCATCGGCGCGCTCGCGCTGTACGGGGTCGGGGCGCTGCTCGGCCGCGACCGTACGGTGGCCATCGCCGAACGGCTGCCGCTGGTCAAGGTGTCGGACATCGAGAAGACCGAGGCGTGGTTCAACCGGCACGGCACCAAGGCCGTGTTCTTCGGGCGGATGATCCCCATCTTCCGCAGCCTGATCTCGGTGCCCGCGGGCGTCGAACGGATGCCGCTGCCCGTCTTCCTCGGCCTGACCACGCTGGGCAGCGCCATCTGGAACACCGTCTTCGTCCTCGCCGGCTACCTGCTCGGCGAGCGGTGGGCCGACGTCACCACCTATGTGACGGCGTACTCGAAGGTCGTCCTGGTCGTCGCGGTCCTCGCCCTGCTGGCCTTCGTCGGCCTGCGCCTGTTCCGGCGCGGGCGCGGCACCCGGCGGCGCGGACAGCGGCCGGAGCAGGGAGCGGAGTCCGGGGCAGCCGACGACGACCGGCACGCTTCCCGCAGCTGAGCACCGCTTCGCCGGCCGCCCGGTCGCCCCGCCCTCCCGGGCGTCCAGCCCTGGCGGTCAGCCCGCCCGGACCCCGGCCAGGAACTCCCGCAGGATGCGCTCGCCCGCGACCACGCCCCGTTCCGGCAGCGCGGTGATCCCCGGCGCCGTCCATCCCGCCTCGGCCAGTYCGCCGTGGCCCGGGCGCCAGCCGCGGTCCGCGGCCAGCAGCAGGTCGGCGTCGAGGAGGGAGTCGCCGGCCGCGAGGGTGAGCGTCGCGCCCGTACGGCGGGCGACCTCACGCATCGCGGCGCTCTTGGTGAGCGGCTTCGGCACGGCGTAGATCTTGCGGCCCTGCACGGAGACGGTCCAGCCGCGCAGGTCCGCCCAGACGGCCAGCTCCTTGACCCACTCGCCGGGGAGCAGGTCGCGCTCGACGACGAAGTACACGAACAAGTCCTCGGCGACGCGCTGCTTGAGCACCCAGGCCGGGTCCGCGACGGCCGCCATGTGCGCGCGCACCTCCTCCAGCGGAGCGCACTCGTCCGCCAGGCGCGCCGCCACCCGGGCCCGCCACTCGGGGTCGGAGACGCCGTCGACGAGGAGGTGCCCGCCGTTGGCGCAGATCGCGTAGCGCGCGGGCGGGCCGGGGAGCCGGATGCGGTGGTACTGCTCACGGGTACGGGTCGTGGTCGGGACGAGGTCCGCCACCCCGGCCAGCTCGGTGAGCAGCCCGGCCGCGGTCTCGGTGACGTACGACAGCGGCTTGCTGCCGTACACCTCGACGCACAGCAGCCGCGGCGCCTCGGCGTCGGGCCCGGTGAGCGCGAGCGCGTTGGCGGAGTAGATCAGCGTGCGGTCGAGGTCGCTGGCGACCAGCACCCGCGCGGTGGGAGCGGACATCAGACCGCCACCGCCCGGCCGTCGGCACCGGTCGCGCCGCGCGTGTACCGGGGGTGGATCAGGCCGACGCAGGTGTACGGGAGATCCGCGACCTCCTCGACGGGTACGCCCCGCTGCTCGGCGAGCAGGCGCACGTGGTCGAGGTCGGCGCCCGCCCCGGCGCGCGCGAGGATCTTCCAGGGGACGCGGCGCAGCAGCACCCGGGTCGTCTCGCCGACGCCCGGCTTGACGAGGTTCACGTCGTGGATGCCGTACTCCTCGCTGATGCGCTCGACGGCCGCCCAGCCCTCCCAGGTCGGGGTGCGGTCGGCGGAGAGCAGCTCCTTGACCCGGGCGTCCACCGCGTCGCCGGCCTCGTCGAAGCGCGCGGAGATCGCGTCCAGGAAGTCGGTGGAGACGTCCGCGCCGGCGAGTTCGCGGTAGAACTTCGCCCCGTGGTAGTCGTGCTCCCCCACCAGGTCGGCGCGGAGCACCGTGCGCGAGACGAGCCCGGAGACGGTGGAGTTGAGGCAGGCGGACGGGATGAGGAAGTCCTCGCGGGTGCCGTACGTGCGCACGCAGGAGCCGGGGTCGGCGAGGACCGCGATCTCCGGGTCGAAGCCGCCGATGCCGTCGGACTCCTCGAACTCCCGCAGTGCCTCGGCGAGTTCGCGGGTGATGGCGCCCTTGCCGGTCCAGCCGTCGACGAAGACGACGTCGGCCGGGTCGTGGTGGGCGGCCAGCCACCGCAGCGCGTTGGCGTCGATGCCGCGGCCGCGCACGATGGAGACGGCGTAGTGCGGCACATCCAGGCCGTGGCGGTGCCGGGCCCAGCGGCGCATCAGGACGCCGACGGGGGTGCCGGCGCGGGCCAGGGAGACGAGCACGGGACGCGGCGAACGCTCCGCGAGCACGGTCTCGGTGACGGCGCCGACGGCGACCGCGATGCGGGCGGCCGACTCGGCGAGCGCGCTGCGGAACAGCTCCTGGTACTGCGGGCTCGGCTGGTACTCCACCGGCAGCGACTCCGCGTAGTGGGCGCCGCCGCTCTGGATGGCCTCCTCGCGCTCCTCGGTCGGCGCCTCCAGGCGGGTGTCCGAGAGGTCCTGCAGCAGCCATCCGACCTCGTCCGGCGCGTACGAGGAGAAGTCGGGGCCACGCAGGGGCTCGGGCAGCATCGAGGGCCTTTCAGCGGACGCGGGTCCGGATCCGGACGCGGGTACGGATTCGGGTACGTAGGAGGGGACGACGGCGAGCAGCACGCTGCGCGTGTGCGCGGCGAGCTGCGCCAGCAGGCCGTCGGGAGCGTGCAGTTCGGGGGTGTCGGCGGCGGAGTCGACCACCGCGACGACCGCGTCGAAGCCGGCGCCCGCGACGTTGTAGGCGTACCGCTCGCCGGGGCCGTCGGCCGGGTCGTCGTGGGCGGGGAAGACGAGCCGGGTGCGGATCGCGTAGCCGGGGTCGTCGACGGCCAGCACGGGTGAGCGGGTGGTCGTGGAGTAGCGGACCTCGGCGTCGGTCAGCTTCTCCAGCGCGACCCCGAGCCGCAGCGGCGCGTACATCAGCTCCTCGAAGCCGAGGACGAGGACGCGGCCGCGCCGGGCGTGCGGCGGGAGCGCCCCGGATATCCGGGCCGCCATCGCGGGCAGCGCGGCCTCCAGGCGGGCGCGGTGCCCGGGGGTGAAGCCGTGCCGGCCGCCGTCGGCGAGGCCCTGCGGCCAGCCGAGGTCGACGCGGGTGACCGTGCCGGGCTCCGGGAGCGATGCGGGAGCGGCGGCCACTCCCCCGTGAGCCGATTCCTGAGCCGGCTCCTGGACCGACTGCTGAGACGCCTGCCGAGCCGCCTGCAGAGCGGCCTCGTGCGCCGCCTCGTGCTCGGCGACCAGCGCCTGGCCCTTCTCCAGGACGCCCTCAGGGAGCCGCACCGTGCCGGAGGCGGCCGTCACCAGGTCCACGGTCGCCCCGATCTCGCGGGCGAAGTCCGTCAGCCGGCCGAGGTCGGCGGCCGAGCGCATGTCGACCAGCGCGACGACGACGTACCGGTCGCGCGGATGACGTGCGTGCAGGTCGCGGATGGTGTTGAGGACCGTGTTGCCGGTGGAGAACTCGTCGTCGACCAGGACCAGCGGGCCGTCGCCGGCGAGCAGGTCCGGGTCCTCCGGGAGCAGCAGGTGCGAGGTGGCGTGCGAGTGGGACTCCTCGAAGCCGCCGGCCGTCGCGACGCCCTCGACCGGGCGCCGGGTCGAGTGGAGGCAGGGCGCCAGGCCCACGCCGTCCGCGACCGAGTGCCCGAGCCCGGTGGCGGTCTCGGCGTACCCGAGGACGACGGCCCGGGCCGCCTCCCGCTCGCCGAGGAGGTCGCGCACGCGCAGCCCGAGCGCGAACCCGTACCCGTACACGACGGCGGGCGACTGCGGCACGTGCTTGCCGAGCACGTTCGACACGAGCAGGTGCGCGCGCCTCGGGTTGCGCCGCAGCGCGAGCCCCAGCAGCTCCCCGAGCCCCTCGTCCCCGACGAGTTCGACGCCGAGCCGTCCGGCGACCCAGCTCCCGGACCAGACCTCACCGGCGGGTCCGCCGTCCGCGGGCCCACCGGGCGCGCCGGGCGCACCGGTCCGGTCCGCCGCCCCGGCGCCGGGGCGGAAGCCCGTCGCGGACCAGACGCCGGACCCGTCGTTCACGACCTTGTTCATGGCTTCCTTGTGTCTCAGCCGGGGATTCCGGCGGCCAGCAGCTCCACGAAGCCGATGTCCTCATGGGTGACGCCGAAGACCTCGGCGCGCTGGAGGGTGCGCTCCGCCCAGGCGCGGTGCGGCTTCACCTCGTTCATCTTGTTCGTGTACGCGGACCGCAGCACGCCCCCGCCGCCCCGCTCGGGCCGCAGGATGTCCTGCGCGTCGCTGAACTCCTCGTGGCTGACCACCGACAGGGCGTGCACGGGCAGGACGTGCGAGGGGTGGATGCAGGTCTTGCCCTGGAGTCCGTTGGCCCGGTCGAGGGCGATCTCGCGCAGCAGGCCGTCCATGTCGTGCTCGATCAGGCTGGCGCGCAGGGCGTCCGCCTCCGGGTGGAAGGGACTGCGCCGCAGCTGCGGCTTGAACATGCGCTCCTGGACGCGGAAGTACTCCCACACGGGCCCGGTCACGATGAAGCCGGTGCCGTCGGCCCGTCCGAGGACGTTCACCACGTCGGCTATCACGGACGCCACTATCTGGACGTCGTACGCGGTCATGTCGGGCGCCCTGCGCAGCCCGTACGCGGAGCAGAAGTCGGTGACGCCGAGCCGCAGCGCGAGCACGCGGTCGCGGTACTTGTCGACGGCGCGGAAGATCCCGGCGAGGGTCTCGGCCCTCGACTCGCGGTACAGCAGTTCGGGCGATTCGAGGACGGGCATGGCGAAGAGCCGCCGTCCGCCCGCGCTCTCGGCCTCGGTGAGCGCCTCCAGGAACGGCACCCCCCGTTCCTCGGTGAACTTCGGGAGTACGAATCCGGACAGCAGCCGCACGGAGGCGCCGAGGCGCCGGACGAGGTCGGGGATCTGCTCCGGCGTCCTGACCCGCACGAAGAGCAGGGGCAGCTCGGCCCCGAGGCCGCGGCCGGCCAGATCCGCGAACTGGCGGACGAGGTTCTCCTCGGCGCCGGCGACGTCCTCGTCACCGATCGAGTCCTCCAGGCACAGGACCATCGAGACGACTCCGCGGCCGGCCTGCTTCACGATGTCGTCGGCCAGCTTCTGCCTGGTCGCGGGCGAGTAGAGGGTGGCTCCGAGAGCGGCGGCGAGCACCCGGGGAGCGGAGTCCGCGGTGAAGTCGCACGGCTCCTGGAAGAAGAGGCGCTGCCGCACCTCAGGGGCCAGATGCCCGAAATGTTGCATGAGTTACCCCCGGGGCGGCTGTGCGGCCTGACGATATGTGGCCGGTAATAGTACGTAGAGATCCGTGTCAAGGGTTCCCATCGGGCATGAAATTCAGGTAACGCAGACAAACATCATTGTGCCCGCCCGTTCGCACACCAAGCCGAACGGGCCCGTACCCCCGCGTTGTCGTGACCAGGACCGAGAGGGCAGGATGACCGCATGACGCACGCCATGCTGAAGGGGTCGAACGTCCCGCTGGACGCCACGTCGGTGCGCGCCGTGCTGCGCTGGACGCCGGGGCGGGGCCTGCCCGACGTGGACGCCTCCGCGCTCCTCCTCGGCCCCGACGGCCGGGTGCGCTCCGACGAGGACTTCGTCTTCTACAACCAGCCCCGGCACCCTTCGGGCAAGGTCTGGCGGCTCGGCAAGAAGCGTGTGAACGACGGCCTCGCCGAGGGCCTCACCGACACGATCCAGGCGGACCTGGCGGGCGTCGAGGACGGTGTGGGCCGGGTCCTCCTGGTGGCCTCGGCGGACGGGGTCACCTTCGACCGGGTGCAGTCCCTGCGCATCCTCGTCTTCGACGCCGCGAGCGGGGACGCGGAGCCGCTGGCGTACTTCGACATCAAGCCGGAGACCGGTGAGGAGACCGCCCTGATCTGCGGCGAACTCTACCGGCGCGGTGAGGGCTGGAAGTTCCGGGCGCTCGGCGAGGGCTACTCGAACGGTCTGCAGGGGCTCGCCTCCGACTTCGGGATCTCGGTGGACGAGTCCGAGACCGAGGAGGGTGCGGCGGCCCCGGCGCCCGCCGGGCAGGGCGGGGCCCAGCCGCTGCCGCCGGAGGCGCCCACGCAGGTGCCCCAGCAGCCCGCGCAGCCGGCGTACGGGTACCCCCCGGCGTATCCCCCGGCCGCGCCCGGTCCCGAGCCGACGCGGCAGCAGCCGCCGGCCACGCAGCCCGCGTACGGCTATCCGCAGCCGACCAGCGCACCGGCCTACGGCTACCCGCAGCCGGTGGGCCCGGCCCCCGACCCGGACTTCCGCCTCCAGTCCCGACCGTGCCGACCGCGCCGACCGTGCCGTCCGCCGCGGACGGTTCCCGCTGTCGCTGCGCAAGAACCCGGTGGCCTGGGAGCGGCAGCGCCCGACCTGGCGCGAGGCCCGCCCGGCGGTGATCTCCCAGGCCCTGAAGCGGGCGCAGGCGCGGCCGTCGGGCAACTGGTTCGTCGTCGGCTCCAGCACGAGCGTGCGCGACGACCGGCCGCTGGCCCGGACCGTCGCCGGACGGGAGGTCGTCGTCTGGCGCGACGACACCGGCCGGCTGGTCGCCGGCCCCGGCATCTGCCCGCACCTGGGCGCCCCGCTGCGGGACAGTCCGGTGCGCTGCGGCACCCTGGTGTGCCACTGGCACGGACTCGCCCTGCGCGGCACGGCGTTCGCCGGCTGGGAGCCCCTGCCCGTGCACGACGACGGGGTCCTGGTCTGGGTGCGCCTGGACGACGTCGGCGGTGAACCGCCCCTGGACGCACCGGTGGTGCCGGAGCGGCCCGCCCCGGCGGACGCGGTGTCGGCCGTGTACGTCGGCTTCGGCACGTGCGAGCCGGAGGACATCGTCGCCAACCGGCTGGACCCCTGGCACGGGGCCTGGTTCCACCCGTACTCCTTCGTCGACCTGACCGTCGTCGACACGCCCCCGGCGTCGGGGGCGGACGGGGCGGCGGAGGCGGACGGTTTCGCCGTCGACGTCTCCTTCAAGCTCGCCGGGCGCCTCGTCGTACCGGTGCGGGCGGTGTTCACCGCGCCCGAGCCGCGCACGGTCGTCATGCACATCACGGAGGGCGAGGGCCGGGGCTCGGTGGTCGAGACGCACGCGACCCCGCTCGGCTCCGACGACCGCGGCCGGCCCCGGACCGCGGTGGTGGAGGCGGTCGTGGCGGCGTCGGACCGCACCGGATTCGCCGTCGCGCGCCGGATGACGCCGGTCCTGCGACCGCTCGTACGGGCCGCCGCCGGACGTCTGTGGCGTGACGACCTGGCCTACGCGGAGCGCCGCTGGCAGCTGCGCTCGACGGGGCGCTTCCCGGGCTGAGCCGCCCGGGGGCGGGGCTGTCCGGGCCCGGGACCGTCCGGAGTGGATCGGTCCGGGCCCGGTCGGTCCGGTGGCGGCCCCGCGTGACGCGTCCCGATGGTTTCCGAGCGCATCCGTTCGTCCGTGTGCGACAGAAGATCGTGCGAGCCCTGCGAAATGTCGAGGGTCCGCACAGCGTGCGAAACGAGGCGGAGCTGATGCCGGACGGCGCCCGATGGACATGAGCCCGATGGACACCACGGACCGCGGGTCGGCCGAAACGGCCGAACCGGCCGACATGGGAGTCACTACGGGCTTCCTGGCGCGCACGCTCGGCGTGTCCCCGACGMCCCTGCGCTCCTGGGACCGCCGGTACGGGCTGGGGCCCGCGGTGCGGGCGGACGGCCGGCAGCGCCGGTGGTCCCCGCAGGACGTGGCCATGCTGCGCGAGATGTGCCGGCTGACCGCCACGGGGGTGCCGCCGGCCGAGGCGGCGCGGGCCGTCCTCGAACGGACGCGAGGCCGGAGCACCGACGCTCCGGCCGGCCGCGGCGGCACGGCGGCAACGCACGCACTCGACACTCCCGAGCCGCGGGCCCCGTCCGTGCCACCGGGCAGCGCCCCCGGCCGCTCCCCCGCCGTGTCGGGCACCCCCGGCACGTCCGGCACGCTGCCGCCGGGGGTGGCCCGCCAGGAGTGCCGCGGGCTGGCCCAGGCGGCCGTACGGCTCGACGCGCCGGCCGTCCGGGAGCAGCTCATGGCCTCGGTGCGGGCCCACGGGCTCGTGGCGGCGTGGGAGGAGGTCATGGCGCCCACGCTGCGGGCGGCCGGCCGCAAGTGGGAGTCCTCCGGCGACCGCTACGTCGAGGTCGAGCACCTGCTGTCCTGGCACGTCTCCACCGTCCTGCGGCACGTGTACGTCTCCTCGGTCGCAGCGCACCGGCGGCAGGAGGCCTCCCCCGTCCTGCTGACGTGCGTGCCCGACGAGCAGCACACGCTGCCGCTCGAAGCGCTGAACGCCGCGCTGGCGGAGGCGGGCGTCCCGACCCTGATGCTCGGCGGCGCGGTCCCGGTCGAGGCCGTGGACAGCGCCGTACGGCGGGTGGGCCCCGCGGCGGTCGCCCTGTGGACCCAGTCGCGCTCCACGGCCAACCTGCCGCTCGCCCAGCACATCGCCGCGGCCCGGTGGGGCATCCGCGGGGCCCGCAGGCAGAGTCCGGTGCTGCTGTGCGGGCCCGGCTGGGGCCGCGGCGCGCCGGACGGGCTGCTGCGCCCGACGGGCCTGCGGGACGCGGTACGCATGCTGGTCTCGCTCGACGCGTCGTCCCGGCCCTGATCCGCGTCCTCCCGGCCGTGACCCGCATCGTCCCGGCCGTGATCCACGTCCTCCCGGGCTGCGGCCCCTACCCGGTGAGTTCCCCGTCCCGGTCCGGCCGGCCGGGCTCGCCGTCGGGCTCCGCGGGGTCCACCGGCCGGTGGGCCGGGCGCTCCGGGCCCCGCACGAGGACGTACACGAACAGGACCGCCATGACCGTGACCCCGGCCCACATGGCCTGCTGCCAGCCGTCGACGAACGCCTCCCGGGCGGCGCGCACCAGCGTCCGTCCGGAGGAACCGGCCCCGGCGGCGGCTTCGAGGGCGTTGGACACGCCTTCCCGGGCGGCCTCGGCCGCCTCGTGGGGGACGGCGCCCGGGGCGTCGCCCGCGGAGGCCTTCGGCGCCGCGTCGAGCCGGGAGTCGACGGCGCTGCGGTAACCGGCGGACAGGAGCGCTCCGAGCAGGGCGACGCCCAGCGCCGTGCCGAACTCCCGGGTGACGTCGTTCAGCGCGGACGCGACCCCTTGCCGCTCGCGAGGCAGCGCGCCGGTGATGGCTTCGGTGGCGGGTGTCATCGTCAGCCCCATGCCGAACCCCATGGCCAGCATGCCCGGGAGCACGGACGGGTAGCCGCCGTCCACGGAGACCAGGGTGGCCATGAGGGCCAGGCCCGCGCCGCCCAGCAGGATGCCCGCCGCCATGGTCGCGCGGGGCCCGGCGCGCCCGGCCACGCGCGGCGCGAGTCCGGAGGCCGCCATCATCAGCAGCGCCATCGGCATGAGCGCCAGGGTGGACCGCAGGCCGGACCAGCCGAGCACCGCCTGGAAGTACGGGAAGAGGACCACGAAGATCCCGGCCTGTACGCCGAAGACCACGAGCAGGGCCACGGAGCCGCCGGCCGGGCCGCGCTCGCGGAAGAGGCGCACGTCCAGGAGCGGGGCGGGGCGGCGCAGCTCCCACCGCACGAAACAGATGGCGGCGAGGGTGCCGACGAGCAGGGCGGCGAGGACCGGCGGGGCGGTCCAGCCCCGCTCGGGTCCCTCCTGGAGGACGAGGATGAGCCCGATCACGGCGACCACGGAGGTCAGCGAGCCGACGGTGTCGAAGGGGTGTTCCGAGGCGTCCCGCGAGTCGGGCACGGACCGCAGCGTCAGCACGGCGGCCGCCGGTACGAGGACGACGGGCAGGACGAAGAGCCACCGCCAGGTCGCCACGTCGACGAGGACGGCCGACAGGAACATGCCCAGCACCCCGCCGCCGCCGGCGACACCGGTCCACACGCCGATGGCCCGGGAGCGTTCCTCCGCCGGGAAGGTCGAGGTGATGACGGCGAGCGTGACCGGCATGATCATCGCCGCGCCCACGCCGCTCAGGAGGCGTGCGGCGAGCATGACCTCGGTCGACGGGGCCAGGCCGGCGGCCACGTTGGCCACGCCGAAGAGCGACAGGCCGGTGAGCAGCACCGGCCTGCGGCCCCACCGGTCGCCGAGCGCGCCGAGCGGCAGGAGCAGCGCGGCCAGGGCGACGGTGTAGATGTTGATGATCCACAGGATCGTGCTCTGCGAGGCGCCGAAGGCGACCGCCAGCTGCGGCTGGGCGACGTTGAGCCCCGACACCGAGGCGATGACGGCCATCAGGGCGATGCAGACGGCGAACAGGACGGCACGCCGTCGCTTCGGATCGTGGAGGGTCCCGGAGTGCGCGGTCGTCGAGGACATGGGTGTACTTCTCCTAGGTGAGCGCGGGGTGCGGTGCGATCACGCTAGGCGCGCTTTGCGTACAGGGCATAGGATCTTGCGTATGACGCAAGGCACTGGTGAGCTGGACAGCCTGGTACGCAAACGGATCCGCGCCCTGCGCGTGGCGCAGGGCTGGTCCCTGGACGAGCTGGCCACCCGCGCCCGGCTCAGCCCCTCCACGCTCAGCCGCATCGAGAACGGGCAGCGCCGTCTCGCGCTGGACCAGCTCGTCACCCTGGCCCGGGCCCTGGACACCTCGCTCGACCAGCTGGTGGAGACGGCGACGGACGACGTCGTCTCCAGTCCGATGATCGACTCGACCCACCAGCTGATGCGCTGGCCGATCCGTGCGGATCCCGGCATGACGGTCGTGCGCCAGCGCATGACGGACCCGCCGCCCGACAACCCCGCACGCCTGCGGGCGCACCCGGGCCGTGAGTGGCTGGTCGTCCTGTCGGGCGTCGCGGTGCTGCTGCTGGGCAACCGGCGCTTCCGGGTGGAGACCAACCAGGCCGCCGAGTTCCCCACGATGCTCCCCCACGCCATCGGCGCCGAGGGCGGGCCGTGCGAGATCCTGGGCATCTTCGACCGGGACGCCCGGCGCGGCCACCAGAGCAGCGACGGCGGCGCGGACGCGCGCCGCACGGGGCGCTGAGCCGGAGCGACACGGCCCGGAACGACATGGGCCGGAGCGGCACGGCGAGGCCGGACGGGCTGTCCCCCGCCGTCGGGCAACGCGCCCTTTCCCGCGGGGAAAGGGCGCGCTCAGGAGGACTGGGACTGGGACTGGGCCAGCCGTCCCGGCAGGCGGGCCGCCAGGTGCTCGATCAGGGCGGTCACCCGGCGGGGCACGTGGCCGTCGTCCTCGGTCAGGGCGTAGATGTCGGCCGCGGGCGTCGGGACGTTCGGGAGCACGCGGACCAGTTCGCCGCGTGCGATGTGCGGGCGCACGTGCCACTCGGAGCGCATGATGACGCCGCGGCCCTCCAATGCCCACCCGGTCACGATGTCCCCGTCGTTGCTGGACAGGGAGCCGCGCACCCGTACGTGCAGGGGGTCGCCCGCGTCGCCGAACCGCCAGAGCGCGTAGTCCCCCTCGTTCTCGCGCAGCACGATGCAGTCGTGCCGCGCCAGGTCCTCGACGTGGGTCGGCGCGCCGTACCGGTCCAGGTACGACGGCGCGGCGCACGGCACCCGCCGGTTCTCCGCGAGGCGCCGCATCCGGAGCGAGGAGTCGGGCGGCCCGCCCACGTGGACGGCCACGTCGAAGCTGCTGCGGTGCGGCCGCAGCGGCAGCGCCGACGTCTGCAGCTGTACCTGCAGGTCGGGGTGGGCGGCCGCGAACTCCGCCAGCAGCGGCGCCACATGGGCGCGGCCGAGGCCGAGGGTCGCCTGGACGGTCAGCGAGCCGCGCAGCTCCCCCGAGCGGTCGGTCACCCGGTCCTCCAGCTCCCGGAGCCCGTCGAGGATCGGGTCGAGCCCGTTCGCGTACAGGGCGCCCTCCGAGGTCAGCACCAGTCTGCGGGTGCCGCGCTGGACCAGGCGGACGTCGAGGCGGCCCTCCAGCGCGCTCAGCCGTTTGCTGACGACGGGGAGCGACCAGCCGAGCCGGCGCGCGGCCGCCGTCAGCGTCTCGCTGGCCGCCACGACCTGGAAGAACCTGAGGTCGTCGATGGACGTCTTCACACGGTCCCCGTCCGTCCGGATGATGGCTGTCGGCGGTCTCGCACGGTTTTCCGCCGGGGAAAGTCTAGGTTGCCGCCGGGTCCGGAGCACGGGGAAGCAGGATGGTGACGGTGGTGCCGACGCCGACCTGCGACTCCACGTCCACCCGGCCGCGGTGGGCGTGCACGATGGCCTCCACGATGGCCAGACCCAGGCCCGAACCGCCGTAGGCGCGGCTGCGGCTGGCCTCGGCCCGCCAGAACCGTTCGAAGACGCGCGGCAGGTCCTGCGGGGCGATCCCGGGGCCGTCGTCGACGACCCGCAGGCGTACGTCCTCACGGGTGCGGTCCAGTTCGACCCGTACGGCGGTCCCTGCCGGGGTGTGCTGGACGGCGTTGCCCACGAGGTTGCGCACCACCTGCTGCAGGCGGCCGGCGTCGCCGACGACGGGCGCCGGGGGCGCGGGCGCCAGGGTGACGGCGCGCCGGGGGTAGATGATCTGGGCGTCCTCGACGACGCCCGCGGCCAGCGTGGTGAGGTCGACGTCGTGCTGCTCCACCGGACGGCCGGCGTCCAGGCGGGCCAGCAGGGCGAGGTCCTCGACGAGCAGCCGCATCCGCCCCACCTCGTTCTCGATGTGCTCGAACGCCGTCTCCAGGCCCGGGCCGGACACGCCGCCCTGCCGGTGCAGGTCGAGCCAGCCCGAGATGGTGGTCAGCGGGGTGCGCAGTTCGTGGGAGGTGTCGGCCGCGAGGGAGCGGACGGTCGCCTCCGCGCGGGCCTGGGCGTCGAAGGCGCGGTTGACCGCTTCGGCGAGCCGGTCCGTCTCGCTGCCGTTGCGGGTGGTCGGCAGGCGTTCCGTGAGGTGGCCCTCGGCGATGGCGTCGGCGGTGCGGGCCATCCGGGCCAGCGGGCGCAGGCCGACCCGCAGGACGACGACGGCCAGTCCCAGCAGGACCAGCAACGCGACGCCGATCAGCATGAGTTGACGTTCGACGAGGGCCACGACGGTGGAGTCGCCGACGGAGGTGTCGATGGTGAGGACGAGCGCGACGGGCCGCACGGTCTCCTGGGCGGGCCCGCGGTCGACGGTGAGTCCGGGGCTGGGGACACGGATCACGGCGAGGCTGTGCCGCCCGCCCTGTCCGTCGTACTCGGCGACGGTGCCGGCCGGCACGGTCGTGCTGAACGCGGTGACCTCCCGCGCCACCGGCTCCGCGGAACCGGTGCTGGTGAGGACCTCGTCGCCGGCGCCCACCGCCACGAGGCCCAGCGGGGGCCCGAGCAGGGTGGTGAACTGGTCGGCGTCGATGCGCTGCGGCCCCCGCCCGACGACCCCGGCGATCCGGTGGGCGCTGGTCTCCAGGGTGCGCTCGTGGCGCCGGTCCAGGTAGTCCTCCAGGAGGAAGGCGGTGATGACGGCGCTGGCCGCGAGGCCCGCCACCAGCAGGACGGCGAGGCCGGTGAGCAGGCGCAGGCGGACGCTGGAGAAGGACCAGGCGCGGCGGACGGGACGTCTCATGTGCGGGCCTGTTCTTCCCGCAGGGTGTAGCCGACGCCGCGGACCGTGTGCAGCAGCGGCGGGTGGCCGTGGTCGATCTTGCGGCGCAGGTTGGAGACGAAGCGCTCGACCACGACGGTGTCCCCGCCGAAGTCGTACTGCCAGACGGCTTCGAGGATCTGCGCGCGGGAGAGGACCTGCCCACGGTGGCTCAGGAAGTAGTGCAGCAGCCGATATTCGGTGGGTGACAGGTCCAGGAGCCGGCCCGCGCGGCGGACCTCGTGGCGGGGGTCGTCCATCGTGAGGTCCGCGACGCGCAGCCGCGTCTCCTCGGTCTCGGGCGGGGCGGTGCCGCGCGCCCGCCGCAGCAGTGCCTGCAGCCGGGCGCCGACCTCCACGACGCTGAAGGGTTTGGTGACGTAGTCGTCCCCGCCCAGCCGCAGTCCCCGCACCCGGTCCTCGACGGCGTCGCGGGCGGTGAGGAACAGGACGGGGACGTCGACGGCGCGGGCGCGCAGCAGCTGGAGGATCTCGAAGCCGTCGGCGCCGGGGAGCATGACGTCCAGGACGACGACGTCGGGGGCCCGGCGGGCGACCTGTTCGAGGGCCTCGGTCAGGTCGCCCGCCACGTCGACCTCGAACCCGGCGAAGCCGAGGGCCGAGATCAGCAGGCGCCGGATACCGGGGTCGTCATCGATGACGAGCACCCGGTCGGCGGTGCCCGGTGCGTCGACGGCGTTCATGCGTGCTCCTTGTTGCGGGCGGCGCGCCCCGGTGTCGGCTCCGTGGTTCATCGCGTCACGGGCCCACGGGGGCGGGCCGCTCGGCGGGACTCCGGGAGGTGTCGTCGGGTACGTGGAAGCTCTCGCCCTCGACGTCGAGGTGGGGCAGGAAGCGGTCCAGGCGCCGGGGCAGCCACCAGGCGCGGTCGCCGAGGAGGGCGAGCACCGCCGGTACGAGGGTCATCCGGACCAGGAAGGCGTCCACCATGACTCCGAAGGCCAGGGCGAAGGCGATCGGCATGATATCGGCGTCGTGGGAGAACAGGAAGCCGACGAAGACCGAGATCATGATGAGGGCGGCGGAGGTGACCACGCGGGCGGCATTGCGGGCCCCGGTCAGGACGGCCCGGCGGGCGTCCCGGTGGCGGACGTAGTCCTCCCGCATGGCGGACACGAGGAACACCTCGTAGTCCATGGCGAGTCCGAAGAGCACGGCCATGACGATGATGGGCATGAAGCTCGCCACCGGGCCCGCGCCCGCCACCCCCAGCAGACCGGCCAGCCAGCCCCACTGGAAGACCGCGACGGTGGCGCCGAAGGCGGCCCCGACGGACAGCAGGAACCCGATGGTGGCCTTGACGGGGACGGCGACGAACCGGAAAGCGATCATCAGGAGGAGCACGGAGAGGCCGACCACCACGATCGCGAAGGGGACGAGCGCGCCGCTGAGCTTGTCGGAGACGTCGATGCTGACGGCGGTCAGGCCGGTGACGGCGACGTAGCTGCCGCCGGAGGCTGCGAGCGGCTTCATCTCGGTGCGCAGGTGGGTGACCAGGTCGCTGGTGGCCCGGGTCCGCGGGCCGGTGTCGGGGACGACCTGGATGCGGGCGGCCGCCCCGTCGTCGGCCACGTCGATGCCGCTCACGTCGGCGATGCCCCGGACGTCCCGCAGGGCGTCCTCGACGGCGGCGGCCGTTTTCTCGACCGCCGCCGGGTCGTCGTCCTCGACGAGGACGACGAGCGGGCCGTTCGCGCCGGGGCCGAAGGCGTCACCGATCATGTCGTAGGCCTGGCGGCTCGACGCGGTGGTGGGGCTGTTGCCCTCGTCGGTCACGGCGAGCTGGAGTCCCAGGGCCGGCAGGGCGAGGGCGACGAGGGCCACGGTCGCGACGACCAGGGTGCGTACGGGCCTGCGCAGCACGCCCTCGGTCCAGCGCACGCCCATCGGCGTCCGGCCGCCGTCCCCCGCCGGGCGTGCCGTCCCGCGCCGCGCCCACGGGTGGCGGCGGGCGCCGGTCCCGGGGACGAGCCTGCGGCCGGCCAGCCCCAGCAGCGCGGGGAGCAGGCCGAGGGCCAGGACGACCGCGGCGGCGACCGCTCCCGCCGACGCGAGGCCCATGGAGGTCAGCATCGGGACGCCCGCGACCGCGAGTCCCGCGAGGGCGATGACCACGGTGGCGCCGGCGAAGACGACGGCGCTGCCCGCGGTCGCGTTGGCCCGGGCGACGGACTCCTCGACGGGCATGCCGGTCGCGAGCTGGGCGCGGTGGCGCGAGACGATGAGCAGGGCGTAGTCGATGCCGACGGCGAGCCCCAGCATGATCGCCAGGGTGGGCGCGCTGTCCGACACCCCGAAGACCGTGGCCAGGCCCGTCATGGCAGCCATGGTGCCGACGACGCCGAGGATCGCGGTGAGCAGCGGCAGTCCGGCCGCCAGCAGCGAACCGAATGTGATCACGAGGATGACCAGCGCCACGCCCAGCCCGACCAGCTCGGGCGGTCCGAAGGGCGAGGTGGAGGGGGCGTAGGCGTCACCGCCGTGGACGGCCTTGAGCCCGGCCCGTTCGGCCTGTTCGCCCGCGGCCCGCACGGCGTCGAGCGTGCCGGCGGGTACGTCGTCGTCCTTCTTCGTGGTGAAGGCGACCTGCGCGACCGCGGTGCGTCCGTCCCGGGAGACGGTGCCGTCCCGGAACGGGTCGCCGACCTCCGCGACCCCGCGCACGTCGCCCATCGACGCGAGGGCGGAGTCCAGCGGTCCGCGCAGACCGGGGTCGGTGACCTTGCGGCCGGGCGGGGCCTGGAACACGACGTCCGCGGACTGGACGTCCGGGGACGGGAAGTGACGGTCCATCTTGGTCAGCGCGACCTGCGCCGGTGACCCCGGGATGGAGCCGCTGTCCTGGAAGGAACCGGCGAACGAGAAGCCGAGGCCGATCGACGCGCCGAGCGCCAGGAGCCATCCGACCAACATCGTCCGCCACCGCCGGGCGCCGAAAGCGCCCAGCCGGTACAAGAGCGTCGCCATGCCTGCATCCCTCATCGGTGGGTGGTGGAGGTCCCGATCCTGTTCGGCGCACTTGACGGCGGCCCCACCCGTAACTTGAGGGTTTCTTGACAAGCATGCTGTAGCAAATACCATGACGTCCATGGCTCCGCTCCCCCCGCTCCCGTCACCGGTCACGCTCGGCGATCAGGCGTACACCGCCCTGCGCGAGGCGATCGTCACGGGAACGCTGGAACGCGGCGAGAAGGTCACGGAGCGGGGACTGGCCGAGTCCCTCGGCATCAGCGCGACCCCCGTCCGCGAGGCGCTGCGCCGCCTGGAGCAGGACCGGCTGGTGGAGCGGACGGGGCCCAGGTCGGTGCGTGTCGCCCGGTTCGGCAAGGACGAGCTGCGCGAGTTCACCATGATCGAGGACGTGCTGCGGGCCCTCGCCGCCCGGCTGGCCGCCGAGAAGTCGACGGCGTCGCAGCGGCGCGAGATGGCCGACTGCCTGGACGCGGCCGACGCGCTGCGCGGGCGGCTGCACGAGACCGAGCCGGGGACCGACGCGGAACGGGACCTCGTGCTGGAGATCCAGGACCTCATGCGGCACTTCCACACGCTGGTGGACCGGGCGGGCGGGAACGCCACCCTGGTCCAGATGCTGCACACCGTCGACGCCTTCGGCTCGCAGGAGCGGCGGGAGGGCGTCCTGTCCGAGGTCCGCGGGGAGCGGGCGAAGGTCGTCGACGAGCGCTACCGGCAGCACCGGGACATCTACGAGGCCGTCGCGGCCGGCGACGGCGCACGGGCCGAGGAGCTGATGAGGGCCCACAGCCGCGTCTCGAACACCTCCCGGATCACCACGCGCTTCCCGGAGTGAGGCGGCGGCCGTTCGCGGGCGCCGGGGCCTACGGCGTCAGCACGATCCTGCCGAAGACCTCGCCCGCGTCCATCTTCCGGTGCGCCAGGGCGGCCTCCTCCAGGGGCAGCACCTTGTGCACCACCGCCGCCAGTTCCCCGCGGGCCGCCGCGGCGAACTGCTCGACGCGCACGGCGCGGAGGTCGGCCGCGGCGACGGTGTCCGCGCTGAAGGTGGCGAAGGACAGCGACTTGCGGAACGCGTCCATCAGCTTCGTGCCGAAGTCGGCCGGCGGCTGCCCGGCCACGATGCCGACGGCGACCATGCGGCCGTTCGGGGCGAGCAGGTCGAGGAACGACGGCAGACCGGGGCCGGCCACGACGTCGACGACGACGTCGTAGTCCGCGGGGGCGTCCTGCGCGCCGGTGCTCGCGCCGGACCGGTCCAGTACGTGCGTCGCGCCCAACGACCGCAGCCGGTCGCCGCGTTCGGCCGACGACGTGGTGACGGCCACCGCCGCGGCGCCCGCGCGCACCGCGAGCTGGACCGTCATGATGCCGATGCTGCCGGCCGCCCCGCGCACGAGGACCCTCTCGCCGGGGGCGAAGTGCGCGTGCGCCAGCGCGAAGTGGGCGACGGCCCCGGAGCTGCCGAGCGCCACGGCGTCGGCGTCGGACAGGTCCGCGGGCAGCGGGACGATCTCCCGGACCGGGGCGGCGACCTGTTCGACGTAACCGCCACCCGTGCCGGTGAACGCCCAGACCCGCCGGCCGATCCACGAGGCGTCGACGCCCTCACCGACCGCGGTGACGGTGCCCGCGACCTCGCCGCCGGGGACGAACCCCTCCGCGAAGCCGTACGCGGCCAGCGCGCCGCTGCGGATCACGGCGTCGACCCCGCCGACGCCCGCCGCCCGCACGGCGATCAGCACCTGCCCGGCGGCTGGCCCGGGGGCCGGCAGGTCGACGACGGCCAGCCCGTCGGGGGCGCCGTACCGCTGGATCGCGATCGCCTTCATCGTCGTCTCCTCGTTCCCGTACCTCCGCGGCCCCGTCGTGCGGGACCGCTCCCAGGCCACGGACCGTAACGGACGCCCCCGTCCGCTCGGCCGAAGTGAGAGAGACGACCGACTTTTTGTCTCACGCCCTTTCGCGGGTCCTTCAGGTGGTGGAGGCGGGGTCCGCCAGGGCGATGCGGGCCGTGATCCGCTTGCCGACCGGCTCTCTCCGGATCTCCAGGTCCCGGGCCACGGCCTTGACGATCTCCAGGCCGTGCTGGCCGATCCTGCCGGGGTCGGCGACGCGCGCCTCGGGGACCGTGGGGTCGCTGTCCCACACGGTGACCTCCACCGTCTCGGAGGTGAGGCGCAGTTGGAGCAGGACGGGGCCGGGCGCGTACTTGCCGGCGTTGGTCACCAGCTCGCTGACCACCAGCTGGGTCAGGTCCATCGCGCGGGCGGTGATCGTCGGGCCGTGGCCGGTGCGGGCCCGTTCCAGGAAGGCGGTGGCGTGGTGGCGGGCGTCGGCGATGCTGCCGCCGTCCCCCTGTGTGGCGTAGCTGGTCTGCATCAGGTCTTCATCTGTCCCCGCCCCGCCCTCGCCGTCGCCCTGCGATTCCACCGGCATCGCCCTCATTCCCCGTTCACGAGCGCTCCGATACCCCCGGTTCCGCCATTCATGCACCGTACAAGTGTGCTCTGCGGCACATCCACCCGGGTGGGGCGGGTGCGGCATTCGGGCGGAATGGCCGCGCGGACCCGGCGCCCGGGGCGGGTTCGGCCACCCGTCCACGGCCGGGACGCCGGATTTCGACACCCTTCTATATTGACGTCCATCGATCCGGGATGCAGTCTTGTATCGACAACCTTCGATACAAGACGCCCGGGGCGGCACCCCGCCCCCCCTCGACCGGGAGCCGGACATGAATGAGCACTCCACCGAACTGCGCGAGACGGTCCGCCGGCACTACGCGGCCGCGGCCCTGGCGGTCACCGACGGCGGTACCGCCTGCTGCGGACCCGGGCCGGCCGGGGGCGACCCGGACTTCGGCTCCGCGCTGTACGCCGCCGAGGAACGCGACACCCTGCCCCTGGAGGCCGTGGCCGCCTCCCTGGGCTGCGGCAACCCGACCGCCGTCGCCGAACTCCGCGAGGGCGACCGCGTCCTCGACCTCGGCTCCGGCGGCGGCATCGACGTCCTGCTCTCCGCGCGCCGCGTCGGGCCGGGCGGCAGGGTGTACGGGCTCGACATGACCGACGAGATGCTGCGGCTCGCGGCGGCCAACGCCGAGAAGGCGGGCGCGACGAACGTCGAGTTCCTCAAGGGCACCATCGAGGCCGTCCCGCTCCCGGCGGACACCGTCGACGTCGTGATCTCCAACTGCGTGATCAATCTGTCCGTCGACAAGCCCGCCGTCTTCGCCGAGGTCTTCCGCGTCCTCAGGCCCGGTGGCCGCGTCGGCGTCTCGGACGTCGTCGCCGACGACACGCTCACGCCGCGGCAGCGGGCCGAGCGCGGCGACCACGTCGGCTGCGTCGCCGGTGCGCTCTCCTTCACCGAGTACCGCGACGGTCTGCGCGCCGCGGGTTTCACCGACGTCGAGGTGACCCCGACGCACCCGGTGGCCGACGGCATGCACTCGGCCCTGGTCCGCGCCGTGAAGCCGGGGCCGCGATGACCTGCGGGTAGGGTCGGCCGGTATGACCGTCGCACGATCCGTCGCCCTGTTCGCCGTCGCCGCCCTGTTCGAGATCGGCGGTGCCTGGCTGGTCTGGCAGGGGGTCCGCGAGCACCGGGGCTGGATCTGGATCGGTGCGGGCGTCATCGCGCTCGGTCTGTACGGGGTGGTGGCCACCTTCCAGTCCGACGACGACTTCGGGCGCATCCTCGCCGCCTACGGCGGGATCTTCGTCGCGGGATCGATCGCCTGGGGCATGGTCGCCGACGGCTACCGCCCCGACCGCTACGACGTCGTGGGCGCGCTGGTCTGCCTGGCCGGCATGGCCGTGATCATGTACGCCCCGCGCTCCCACTGACGCCGTACCCCTGCCGGTGTCCGTACCGGTGCCGGTGCCGGACCCGTCGGGCGTCGGCTCGACGGGTCCGGTCCGGGCTCAGGACCGGACCGGGACGCCGGCCTTCTCCTTGTCCGGGCCGCCCGGCCCCCCGGACTCCTCCTCCTTCGCCAGTGCCTTGTTGCGGCGTACGGAGGACAGGAAGGAGGCGCCGATCAGGACGACCCCGATGAGGCCGGTGATCACCTCGTTGATCTCGTACTGGATGGTGACCAGCAGGATCACGGAGAGGGCGCCGATGGCGTAGTGGGCGCCGTGCTCCAGGTAGACGTAGTCGTCGAGCGTGCCCTGGCGGACCAGGTAGACGGTGAGCGAACGCACGTACATCGCGCCCGTGCCGAGACCGAGGGCCATCACGACGATGTCGTTGGTGATGGCGAAGGCGCCGATCACGCCGTCGAAGGAGAAGGACGCGTCCAGCACTTCGAGGTAGAGGAACATGAAGAACGCGGCCTTGCCCGCGAGTGCGACGGCCGACCGGGGCTTCCCGGTGCGCTCGGCCTCCCCCTGCTCCTCCTGCTCGCGCTCCTCGTCCTCCTCGATCCGGTTCTCGAAGTGACCGGACAGACCGCCCACGAGCATGTACGTGACGAGACCCGCGATGCCGGAGAGCAGGACGGTCTCCGCCTTGTCCGCGTGCACGCCGCCGTGCTGGTGGGCGTGGGCGGCGAAGGTGAGCGAGGCGATCAGCAGCACGACCAGGGCGATGCAGACCGACAGCATGTCGACCTTGCCCAGCTTGGCCAGCGGACGCTCCAGCCAGCCGAGCCACTTGATGTCCCGGTCCTCGAAGATGAAGTCGAGGAAGATCATCAGCAGGAACATGCCACCGAAGGCGGCGATCGACGGGTGGGCGTCGGTCACCAGCTGCTGGTAGCGGTCCTTGTCGGTGAGGGCCAGGTCGACGGCCTCGATCGGGCCCATGGAGGCGCTGACCGCCACGATGACGACCGGGAAGACCAGCCGCATGCCGAACACGGCGATCAGCACGCCGACGGTGAGGAAGATCTTCTGCCAGAAGGCGTTCATCTTCTTCAGGATCCCGGCGTTGACCACCGCGTTGTCGAACGACAGGGAGATCTCCAGGACGGCGAGGATCGCCACCAGGCCGAAGGCGGTCCACCCCCCGTAGAAGACCGCTGCGACCAGGGCGAGCGCGGTGACCGCGAACGACCAGCCGAAGGTTTTGAGAAGCACTGGTTACCCCATCGTGTGGTGGGGGGCCACCGGCCCCCGTCGTGCAGTCGTATGGAGGGCGGTTTCCCTGTGGCGCACAACAAAACAAAGATGCCGTCGTCTTCCGCGTGCGGCAGGTCACCGCAGTGACGGACGAGCCGGATGACGACGGGCACGTCGATGGTACCCACGACCCCCTCGCCGCTCACGTGCGGAATCATGCCCGGGGACAGCCGGCCCCGGCCCGCCGGCTGTCCCCGGAGGTCAGTGCGCCAGCACCCTGTCGGGATCGTCGGCCTGGGTGCCGATCCGCAGCCAGCGGTATCCGTAGGCGGGCAGTTCGAGGGGGACGGTGCCGTCCTCGGACACGGTGAGGCCCGCGTGTCCCTCGTCGAGCAGGTCCGTCAGCCGGGCGCCGGGCCCCGCCCCGGGCAGCCGCGGCCGTACGGTGACCGGCCGGCCGCGGAAGTTGTGCACCGCCAGGACCGCTCCGTCGGCGGTGCGGCCGACGTGCGCGAGGACCGCCCGTTCCCCGGTCTCCACCGGCAGGTGGTCGCCCCAGGCCAGCTCGGGGGCCTCGCGGTAGCGCTCGGCGAACAGCCGGATGCGGCTCAGCAGGGAGCCCGGATCGCGGCTCTGCCCGTACACGTTGACCTTCTCGCAGCCGAACGCGCCGTCCACCAGCGGGTTGGGGAACGTGTCCGGGTCCGCGGTGGAGAACCCGGCACCGGCCTCCGGCGTCCACTGCATGGGCGTGCGGACGGCCTGGCGTCCCTCGGCGGCCCGGTTCTCCCCCATGCCGATCTCCTCGCCGTAGAAGAGCACGGGCGTGCCGGGGAGCGTGAACAGCAGGCTGTAGGCCAGTTCGATCCGGCGCCGGTCGCCGTCGACCATCGGCGGCAGCCTGCGGCGCAGCCCCCGGCCGTAGAGCTGCATGTCCTCCTCGGGGCCGAAGGCGGCGAACACCTCGGCGCGTTCGGCGTCGCTCAGCTTGTCGAGGGTCAGCTCGTCGTGGTTGCGGACGAACGTGGCCCACTGGGCGTCGCGCGGGGCGGCCGGGCGCTCGCGCAGGGCGGCGGCCAGCGGTCCGGCGTCCTCGCGGGCCATCGACAGGTACATCTGCTGCATCCCGACGAAGTCGAAACAGAGGGTGAGTTCGTCGCCGCGGTCCGAGGCGGGGTCGCCGAAGAACCGGGTGAGGCCGTCGTAGGGCAGGTTGACCTCGCCGAGCAGCACCGACTCGCCGTTGCGGCGGCCGAGGAAGGCGCGCAGGTCGGCGAGGTACTCGTGCGGGTCGGGCAGGGCTCCCGCGTCGTCCTGGCCGTCGGTCTCCAGCAGGAAGGGCACGGCGTCGACACGGAAGCCGGACAGCCCGAGCTGCGTCCAGAACCCCATGATGCGGGCTATCTCGTCGCGCACCTCGGGGTTGGCGACGTTCAGGTCGGGCTGCTGCTTGTAGAACCGGTGCAGGTAGTACTGGCCGCTGCCCTCGTCGTACTCCCAGAGGCTGTCCTCCGCGTCGGGGAAGACCACCCCCTCGGGGCCGTCCGCGGGCGGTTCGTCCGCCCAGACGTACCAGTCGCGGTGGGCGGAGTCCCGGCCGGAGCGGGCGTCCTTGAACCAGGGGTGGTCCTCGGAGGTGTGGTTGACGACCAGGTCGGCGATCACCCGGATGCCGCGGTCCCGGGCGGTGCGGACGAACTCGGCGAAGTCGCCGAGGGTGCCCAGGCGCGGGTCGACGCCGTAGAAGTCCGTGATGTCGTATCCGTCGTCGCGTTCGCGGGTCGGGTAGAAGGGCATCAGCCACACGCAGGTCACCCCGAGGCGCACCAGGTGGTCGATGCGCTGGGTGAGGCCCGCGAAGTCGCCGGTCCCGTCGCCGTTCCCGTCCTGGTACGTCTCGACGTCCAGGCAGTACACCACCGCGTTCTTCCACCACAGGTCGGACGTACGGGTCAGACGCACCGGAACTCCTTCGCGGTGGCGGGCACCGGGCGGGTGACGTCGAGGCGCGGCAGCACCCCGTCGGCGAACGCGTCGATGAACGGGCGCTGCTCGCGGCCCACGTGATGGAGCATCACTGCGTCGAAGCCCAGCTCGGCGTACTCCTGCAGCCAGGCGGTGTGCCGGCCCAGGTCGGAGGAGATGTTGACGGTCCCGGCGACCTGCTCGGCGGTGACGTGCTCGCTGACGATGTCGAACAGCTCCGGGGAGTCCAGGTCCCAGCTGACGGGCGGCGCGTGCACGTTGGTGCGCCACTGGTCGTGCGCCAGGGCCGCGGCCTCCTCCTCGTGCGGCGCCCAGCTCAGGTGCACCTGGAGGTGGAGCGGGCCGCGGCCGCCGGCGTCGCGGTACGCGCCGATGATCTCGCGCAGCCGCTCGCGCGGGGCGTTGACGGTGATCAGGCCGTCCGCCCAGTCGGCGCACCAGGCCGCGGTGGCGGTGCTGCAGGCGGCTCCGATCAGCGGCGGGGGCTC
>NZ_VDFC01000046.1:1049110-1054662 GCF_008369065.1 Streptomyces apricus
GGCGGGCGCGGTCCACCGTGACCAGGCCGTCGTGGCTGACCTCCTCGCCCGCCAGCAGGGCCCGGATGACGTCCACGCACTCGCGCAGCCGGGCGTTGCGGACGTCCTTGCGGGGCCAGCGGGCCCCGGTGATGTGCTCGTTCGAGGCTTCACCGCTGCCGAGGGCGGCCCAGAAGCGGCCCGGGAACATGGCGGCGAGACTCGCGACGGCCTGGGCGACGATCGCGGGGTGGTAGCGCTGTCCCGGCGCGTTCACGACGCCGAACGGCACCTGGTCGGTGGCCTGCAGGGCGGCGCCGAGCCACGACCAGGCGAACCCGGACTCCCCCTGGCGGACGCTCCACGGGGAGAAGTGGTCCGAGCACATGGCGGCGGTGAACCCGGCGCGTTCCGCGTGCGCGACGGCGTCGAGCAGGTCCGCGGGCGGGATCTGTTCGTGCGAGGCGTGCAATCCATAGGCGGTCATGCCCTGCCGGGTACCCCCCGCACGCCCGGCGAGGCGAACGAATGGGCGCACACCGCGTGTTGGTGTGCGCCGCACCGTCCGGAGGCCGCGGGACGGCCCGGGTCCCGCCTCACTCCCGTCCCGTCACCGACCCGGTGCCACTCCCGTCACGCGGTCCCGGTCCGCTCCGGTCACGCGGTCCCGGTGCGCTCCCGTCACACGGTTCCGGTCCGCTCCCGGATCTGTTCCGGCGTCAGGTACGCGTTCGTGTACTCGAAGTCGCGCAGCGTCGCCGGCGTACGGGACTGGAATCCGGTCCGTACGAAATCGTCGCCGGCCAGGCCGTTCAGCAGCCAGTTGGTCGCGACCCGGGCCTTCGCCACGCCGGTGCGCAGCGCCGCCCAGTGGTACCCGCGGGCGGCCACCAGGGCGGGGACGCCCTTGAGTTCGACGCCGAGCGGCTTGGACACGGCGTCGAGACCGCCGAGGTCGACGACGAGCCCCAGGTCCTTGTGGACGTACGGTGTCATCCGCTGCCCGCGCAGCGTGGCGATGACGTTGTCGGCGACGTGCTTGCCCTGGCGCATCGCGTGCTGCGCGGTCGGCGGGCAGACGGCGCCGTCCGTGTCCTTGGCCTCGTCCGGCACGGCGGCGGCGTCGCCGAGCGCGAAGACCCCGTCGTGGCCCGGCAGGCACATCTCCGAGGTGACCGCGAGCCGTCCCTTGACCGTCTCGGCGCCCAGGGTGGCGATGAGCGGGCTCGCCGCCACGCCGGCGGTCCAGATCAGGGTGTGGGTCGGGATCACTCGGCCGTCGGTGAAGGTGACCTCCTCGGGGGCCGCCTTCGCGATCGAGACGCCGAGCGAGACCTCGATGCCCCGCTTGCGCAGGATCTCCAGGGCGCTGCTGCCGAGCTTGTCGCCCAGCTCCGGCATCAGCTTCGGGGCGATGTCGATCAGGTGCCACTTGATCAGCCGCGGGTCGAGCCGCGGGTAGCGCTTGACGGCGTTGTGCGTCAGGCGCTGCAGGCACGCGGCGGTCTCGGTGCCCGCGTAGCCGCCGCCGACCACCACGAACTGCAGCCGAGCGGCACGCTCGGCCTCGTCGTCACTGGCGTCGGCGATGTCGAGCTGCGAGATCACGTGGTCCCGGACGTACGCGGCCTCGGCGAGCGTCTTCATGCCGCGGGCGTTGTCGGCGAGGCCCGGGATGTCGAACGTGCGGGTGACGCTGCCCGGAGCCAGCACGATCTGGTCGTAGTGCTCGTTCACGATCTCGCCCGTGATCTTGCGGACGACGCAGACCTTGGCCTTCACGTCCACGCCGATGGCGCCGCCGGGGATGATGCGGGTGCGGTACCTGCGGCTGCGGCGCAGCGACACGGCGATCGACTGCGGGGTGAGCACCCCGGAGGCGACCTGTGGCAGCAGCGGGAGGTAGAGCTGGTAGGAGAACGGGGTCACCAGGGCCAGCTCGGCCTCGTCGGGTCCCAGTTTGCGCTCCAGGCGGCGGACGCACTCCACTCCTGCGAAGCCCGCTCCCACCACCAGAATCTTCGGTCGTACCACGATGTCCATCCCTTCACCGGCGCGCTCTGTCGGGCGTCCCTCATTCCCCTGTGCCCCTGAGTTCCCCCATCGCACATGGTGATCCCTCAACAAGACGAGCGGCCGTACCTCCTGCGACCGGCGAGTCGGCCCGCACGAGGCACGCGGCCCGGCGTACCGGGCCGCGTGGGACGGGGTGTCCGTCAGTGGCCGTGCCCCTTGCGCAGGTGCGTGAGCACCGCCCCGGCCATGGCCTTCTCGCCCTTGGCGTTGGGGTGGGCGGGGRCCGCGGGCGAGGCCGGCTGCAGCGGTTCGATCCAGCGCACGGCCGGGTCCTTGCACATGTCGTGCCCGACGGTGGGCCCGTACGTGTCGACGTATGCGGCGCCGTTCAGCCGGGCGATCACGCGCATCATCAGGTTGAGTCGCTTGCCGGTGTCCCGCAGGTAGGGGAAGTCCCCGGCCGCGAACGGCACCGAGGGGTAGCAGCCGCTGCCGTCCTCCGGCAGGAGGTCGGGGTAGCCGACGACGAGCACGCGGGCGCGCGGGGCCCTGGCGTGCACGGCCCGCAGGACCTTCGTGAGCTTGGGGGCGGTCTCCAGGATGTTCAGCGTCAGCCGGTCGGCGCCGGACGCCGTCGTGTAGTGGCGCCGGCAGGGGGCGCCCGCGGGGTCCTGCACGCCGAGCCGGGCGCAGGTGGCGATGATGGAGCCGAACCCCATGTCGTTGCCGCCTATCTGCACCGTCACCAGGTCGGTGCCCCGCTGCAGGGCGTCGAGCTGGGGCGGGTTGGTGCCCTGGGCCTTCCACATCTGCTCGGTCGTGGCGCCGCCGCAGCTCACGTCCTTGAACGTGGCCACGCCGCGCTCCGCGGCCACCAGGGAGGGGTAGTTGTGGTCGGAGCGGGCGCAGTTCGCGTCCACCTGGTTCGGGATCAGCGGACCCGAGGTGTACGAGTCGCCGAGCGCGACGTAGTCCGTGCGGGTGCCGTGGCCGTTCCCGCCGGTGCCGTGGGCCTCGACGGGGGCGCCGGAGGCCATGACGAGGGCGCAGCCGCTGACCGCTGCCGCGAGGGTGGTGGCGCGGCGGCGCAGCGACACGGTCCGGTCGGCCCGGCCGTTCCGGTCGTGCCGGCCGTGCTGGGTGCGACGGTTCATCGTGGTTCCCCCTGGGTCCGGGCGGCTCATGACTGCCCTTGTATACCGGCCGGTTCACTGCCGGGGCCAGAGGGATGCCGTCGTCGTCCGCGGCGCCGTGGGGGCTGGTCGCGCAGTTCCCCGCGCCCCTGAAAGGCGGGGGGTGAGAGACCGAGCGCCGTGCAGGCCTCACGGATGACGTACTGCTCGGACGCCTCGAAGTGCCCGTCGGCGCCCGCCACCACCATGCCCGTCTGGACGACCGCGCGGGCCTCCGCCGGCTTCTTGGCCGCCTTGGCGATGTCCCGCAGCGCCTCCGCCTTGCCCTGCTCGAAGTGGGCGGTGAGCCGGTCCACGTGCTGGTTGAAGCGCTGGCGGAGCTGGTCCGCCGGGAAGTTCTGCAGGACTTCGTTGCTGACGATCAGCTCCTCCACGCGCTGCCTCTCCGCCGGCTCGACCTGTCCGTCGGCCGCCGCCACCAGCGCACACATGGCCATGCTCGCGTCCCGGTAGGCGCCACTCTTGAGCTCGGTCTTGACCGACGCGAGCTGCGACTTGAACAGCCCGATCAGCTGGGCCTTGGAGCCGCCGCCGGAGGACGAGCCGGGCGCCCGTCCGGCGGAGCCGTGTCCCTGCCCGGCGCCGTACCCCTGCCCGGGGGCGTGCCCCTGCCCCGCACCTCCCCTGGAGCCCTGCGCCTGCTGGAGGTTCTTGGCCTGGTCCTTGAGCCGGTCCCACATCGCCACTGCTGCCACCTCGACTTCTGCTGATACCCGTACGCGGTCCGTCAGATGAACGGCTGCCGCGTGCTGAGGGGTTCCCGAATGGCAAAGGTAACGTAAAAAGATCATGTGCAGGGGCGATCGGAGCGGCCCGCCCGGGGCCCCGGTGTCAGCCGGTGGGCGCCAGTACCGACGTACGGCCGCCCAGTGCCGCGGAGAACTGGTCGGTGACCTGCGACAGGGCCTCGGCGGCGCCCGGCGCGACGGTCACCGCGCCGTCCTCCCCGGCGGTGATGTCCTTGTCGAGGGTGAACCAGCCCTGGACGATGTGCGCGGCCCCCATGGAGCTGAGGACCGGGCGCAGCGCGTAGTCGATGGCCAGCACGTGGGCGGTGCTGCCGCCCGTGGCGAGCGGCAGCACCGTCTTGCCGGCCAGCGCGTACTGCGGGAGCAGGTCGAGCAGCGACTTCAGCAGCCCCGAGTACGCGGCCTTGTAGACGGGGGTGCCGATCACCACCCCGTCCACCCGGTCGAACAGCGCGGTGGCCTCGACGACGGCCGGGTGCCGGAAGTCGGCCCCGAGCAGGGCCTCCGGAGGCAGGGTGCGCACCTCCAGCGAGACGACGTCGTGGCCCTGGTCCCGGAGCCGGTCGTCCAGGTGGCGCAGGAGCCGTGCGGTGCGGGAGGTGGCCGAAGGGCTTCCGGAGACGGACAGGATGGCGGCCATGGAGGGACCTTTCGGGGTTCGAGGGGCGCGGTTCGGAGGACGCGGTTCGGGGTGCGCGGTCACGGACGCGGGGCGTCGCTCACCAGGCGCTGCTCTCCACGGCGACCAGGGGCACCAGGCCGTTGCGCAGCGTCTCCAGGAAGGTGACGATCTCGGCCGCCACCGAGCGGTGCTGCAGGTCGTTCAGCACGTCGTGGTGGCCGCCGCGGACGACCGAGAGGCGGGCCCGCGGCAGGGACTTGGCGGTGCGGACGAGGGCGTCGTGGTCGGCGAGGGGGTCGGCGTCGCCGGTGAGGATCAGCGCCGGGACGTCCGCCCCGGCGGCGTGGGCCGCCGCGAGCAGGGCGTCCGGCACCGCCTCGTCGAGCGATCCCCGCCGTACCCGGGTGTCCGCGGTGAGCGCGCCGCGGTGGGTGGGGCAGGAGGTGCGGACGTCGAGCTCCTCCTCCCACGTGCCGCCGGCGGCGGCGCTGCGGCCGGGGAGCCCGGCGAGGACGACGGCGTCCGGCCTCGTGCCCGCGCCGGAAGCGGCGTCGCGCCCGAGGAGCGCGGCGACGGCGAGGGCTCCGGTGTCGGCGCCCAGCAGCACGAGGGGGCGTACGACACCGTCCTCGCCCGCCGCCCCGTCGGCCGCCTCTGTCAGCCGGGCGTCGAACGAGGCCAGTCGCGCCGCCAGTTCGCCGGCGGCGGGGTTCCCGGCGCCGAGGTCGGGGGCGTCGACGACGCGGACGCGGTAGGCGTCGGCGGCCAGGCGCCTGCCCAGCCGGTCGTAGGTGTGCCGGGTCTCCCCCCTGCCGGGCACCACGAGGACCGTGGCGCGGATGCGGAGGCCCTGGGGGGCGTGGTGGTCGGTGTACTCGGTCATCTCAGGCTCCTGCGGGTGCCGGTCGGGCATGGACGGCCGGCCCGGACGGCGGTCCGGTGGCCGGGCGCGGCGGGGACGACGGGATCGGGGGCGGAGGATGTCTCACGGTC
>NZ_VDFC01000046.1:1054762-1090942 GCF_008369065.1 Streptomyces apricus
CCCCAGGGCCCCCAGTTCATCGGCCGCTGACCCCTCGTCCGCCTTTCAGGGGCGCGGGGAACGGCGCAATCTTTTGCTCTTAGGGGCGCGGGGAACTGCGCAGTCTTTTAGGGGCGCGGGGAACTGCGCGATCGGCCCCCACCGGGTCGCGGACGAGCCACGACCTGTAGCGCCCCGGCCGCAGGCCGTCCGTGGCTGGGCGCGCAGTTCCCCGCGCCCCTAAAAAATCAGCGGTCGGCCTTGGCCTTGTAGCCACGGCCCCACTGCAGCCCCCACCCGTAAAGACGGTCGAGCTCCGCCTGGAACCCGTACACGAACTTCACCTCGCGCCGCACCACCAGCTCGTTCTTCGCGTTCTCGATCATGACCACCGCACAGGACCGCGCCTGCGAGTGCCGCTCGTCGAGCCCGATCTCGATGCGCGGCCCGTTGCTCGGGTACAGCGTCACGATGGCGTGCGTACGGTCGAACGCCGGCGTCTGGTCGTAGATGTAGACGAATATCAGCAGCCGCTTGATCTGCTCGCGGTGGTCGAGGTTGACGAAGACCGTCTCGCCCGACCCGGAGCCGAAGCGGTCGTCACCGCTGAGCTTCACGTACGGCGGGCCGTTGAGGTCCCCCAGGAAGCCGCCGAGCGGCTGGACGACCCCCTTGGTGCCGTCGGCCAGCTCGTACATGCAGCCCAGGTCGAGGTCGACGTTGACCATGGACTGGGTGTGCGCCTGCACCACTTCCGGCTTCAGGGCCTTGAAGGGGTGCCGCAGCAGACTGCCCCGCTGCGGTCCGCCGATGTCGGAGGTCCGCATCCGCCAGGACAGGTTGATGCGGAGGTTGCCGGTGGCCGCGCCCTGCTTGGTGAGTGAGATCGTCTGGTGGCGCTTGGTCAGCTCGATGGCGTTGGTCGCCGCGCTGCCCGAGTCGAACTGCGTCGACCGTCCGCGCCACAGGTTCTCCCAGAACTTCATTCCCGCCCCCATACCTCTCCGTCGGCCCCGACGGCGATCGGGGCCCCACACGCGGGGCGGCCGCCGAGGACTCCTCGGCGGCCGCCCTCACAGAGCGTTCCTCAACCCGGCCGGTGTCACACCCCGGAGGAGACCTCTGTCTTGTCGTCCGAGGGGTCGGCCTTGCCCCCCGCGGCCTCCAGCGCCTTGTTGCGGCGCACGGAGGACCAGAAGGACCAGGCGATGAGGACGACCCCGATGAGGCCGGTGACGATCTCGTTGACCTCGAAGCGGATGGTGATCAGCAGGATGGCGGCCAGGGCGCCGATGGCGTAGTGGGCGCCGTGTTCCAGGTAGACGTAGTCGTCCAGGGTGCCCTGGCGGACCAGGTACACGGTGAGGGACCGGACGTACATCGCGCCGATGCCCAGGCCCAGCGCCATCAGGATGATGTCGTTGGTGATGGCGAAGGCGCCGATGACGCCGTCGAAGGAGAAGGACGCGTCCAGCACTTCGAGGTAGAGGAACATGAAGAAGGCGGCCTTGCCGACGAGGGCGCCGGCGGAGATCTCCTTGCCCTTGGCCCTGGCCTCCTCCTCGGCCTCGTGCTCGCGCTCCTCGGCCTCCTCCAGGCGGTTCTCGAAGAAGCCGGACAGACCGCCGACGACCAGGTACGTGATGAGGCCGGCGACGCCGGAGAGCAGGACCGTCTCGGTCTTGTCGGCGGATCCCGCGTGCAGGTGGGCGTGCGGGGCCAGGAACAGCGCGGTGATCAGCAGGAGGATCAGCGCGATGCACGCCGAGAGCATGTCGACCTTGCCGAGCTTGGCCAGCGGGCGCTCCAGCCAGCCCAGCCACTTGATGTCGCGGTCCTCGAAGATGAAGTCGAGGAAGATCATCAGCAGGAACATGCCACCGAAGGCGGCGATGGAGGGGTGGGCGTCGGTGACCAGTTCCTGGTAGCGGTCGGCGTCGTTGAGGGCGAGGTCGACGGCCTCGATGGGGCCGAGCGAGGCGCTGATCGCGACGATCACGACGGGGAAGATCAGCCGCATTCCGAAGACGGCGATGAGGATGCCGATGGTGAGGAAGATCTTCTGCCAGAAGGCACTCATCTTCTTCAGGATGCCGGCGTTGACCACCGCGTTGTCGAACGACAGCGAGATCTCCAGGATGGACAGGATCAGCACGATCCCGAAGGCGGTCCACCCGCCGATCAGCACTGCTGCGACCAGGCCGAGCGCGGTGACCGCGAACGACCAGCCGAAGGTTTTCAGAACCACTGGCTACCCAATCGTGAGGTTGGGGGGCTACCCCCGGACGAAGTCCGGAGGGGGTTTCCCCCCGCCGTACCCGGCTTTACGAAACATTGACCCCGAAGTCTAGAGGGCCGACCCCCCGGAGGAGAGGGCTGGGGCCGTCCCCCCGGAGAGTCGCAGGTCCAGCGGGTACGGATCCATGGGAAGCATGCGCCTTTCCCGCTTTACGAAACGTTGACCCCGAAGTCCAGGGCGATGCCGCGCAGCCCGGACGCGTACCCCTGGCCGACCGCGCGGAACTTCCACTCCCCGTTGTAGCGGTAGACCTCGCCGAAGATCATCGCGGTCTCGGTGGAGGCGTCCTCGGAGAGGTCGTAGCGGGCGAGCTCCTGGCCGTCGGCCTGGTTGACCACCCGGATGAACGCGTTGCTCACCTGGCCGAAGGTCTGGCCGCGGTTGTCGGCGTCGTGGATGGAGACCGGGAAGACGATCTTCTCCACGTTGGCGGGGACCTTGGACAGGTCGATGAGGATGGACTCGTCGTCGCCGTCGCCCTCGCCGGTGAGGTTGTCGCCGGTGTGCTCGACCGAGCCGTCCGGGCTCTTGAGCTGGTTGTAGAAGATGAACCACTCGTCGCCGAGCACCCGGCCCGCGTTGCACAGCAGTGCGCTGGCATCGAGGTCGAAGGGGGCTCCGGTGGTGGAGCGTGCGTCCCAGCCGAGCCCGATCATCACCTGGGTGAGGTTCGGTGCGGCCTTGGAGAGGGAGACATTGCCCCCCTTGGCGAGCGTGACGCCCATGTTTCTGGTCCTCTCCGGTCGAGCCGTTGGTTCGTGTGTGGCACTACCGCGTCCGGCGCCGCACCGGGAGGGTGCGGCGCCGGACGGGAAGGGTGGTGCTCCCGGGCCGGGCACGACACGACGGGCCCGGCCCCGGTGGACGGAACGGCTCAGACGTTGACGCCGAAGTCCTGCGCGATGCCGCGCAGGCCCGACGCGTACCCCTGGCCGATGGCGCGGAACTTCCACTCGGCGCCGTGGCGGTACAGCTCGCCGAAGACCATGGCGGTCTCCGTCGAGGCGTCCTCGGAGAGGTCGTACCGGGCGATCTCCGCCTCGCCGGCCTGGTTCACCACGCGGATGAACGCGTTGCGCACCTGGCCGAACGACTGCTGGCGGTTCTCGGCGTCGTAGATCGAGACCGGGAAGACGATCTTCTCGATGTCGGCCGGGACGGCCGCGAGGTTGACCTTGATCTGCTCGTCGTCGCCCTCGCCCTCACCGGTGGTGTTGTCACCGGTGTGCTCGACCGAGCCGTCGGGGCTCTTCAGGTTGTTGAAGAACACGAAGTTGGCGTCACTGCTGACCTTGCCGTCCGCGTTCGTCAGGATGGCGCTGGCGTCGAGGTCGAAGTCGGTACCGGTGGTGGTGCGGATGTCCCACCCCAGACCGATGATGACCGCGGTCAGGCCCGGGGCCTCCTTCGACAGCGATACGTTGCCGCCCTTGCTGAGGCTGACTCCCACGAGTCCTCCCATTGGTGTCCGGGGGCGGGAAGCCCCGTAGTGCGTTGGTATCGGATCAACGTGTCGATCCTAGTGAGAGGTTCCCCGTCCCCGCAGGCCCTGGGGCGGGAAGAATCCCGAAGTGTCGGCGTTCGGGCCCGCCGGCGCGCGGCGTCCGCGGGCCCGCGCCGGGCTCACAGGGCGTCGAGCGCCCGTACGTACGCGTCCAGGTCGCGCGCGTCCGGCAGGGCGTTGACGACGGTCCAGCGCACCACGCCCTCCTTGTCGATGACGAAGGTGCCGCGCACCGCGCAGCCCTTGTCCTCGGCGAAGACGCCGTACGCGCGCGAGACCTCGCCGTGCGGCCAGAAGTCCGACAGCAGCGGGTACTCCAGGCCCTCCTGGTCGGCGAAGACGCGCAGGGTGGGCACCGAGTCGTTCGAGACGGCGAGGAGCTGGGTGTCGCGGTCGGCGAACCGCGGCAGGTTGTCGCGCAGCTCGCACAGTTCGCCGGTGCAGACGCCGGTGAAGGCGAAGGGGTAGAAGAGCAGCACGACGTTCTTCTCGCCGCGGAAGTCGGAGAGCCGCACGGTGGCGCCGTGGTTGTCCTTGAGCGCGAAGTCCGGGGCCTTGCTGCCGACCGCGAGCGCCTCGATGGCCATGGTCCTGCGTCCCTTCCGTCGGATCAGTCTGTTCGGGTGACACCCACCCTACGCAGAGTCCCCACGGAGCCCCGTAAGGGGCGCGGGGAACTGCGCGACCGGCCACGACGGCCCCGCAGCCGACGCACCGCCCGCCGCGCGGCCCGCAGGGCCAACGGACGAGGCCCCCGCCGACAGAGTCGGCGGGGGCCTCCTGGCCTCGGCTGCGCCTCAGCGCTTCTTGGCGGCCGTCTTCGGCGTCGCCAGCTTCGTGCCGCTCCAGTCCTTCCCCACGCTGATGCCCTTGGTCTGGGACAGACCCGCGGTCGTCACGGCTTCGGCGATGTCGCTGGGCTCCACATAACCGTCCCGGCCGGTCTTGGGCGTCAGCAGCAGGACGGCACCGCCCTCTTCGACGTACGTGGTGGCGTCCACCAGCGCGTCCGTCAGGTCGCCGTCGTCGTCTCGGAACCAGAGCACCACGGCGTCGGCGACGTCGTCGTACTCCTCGTCCATGAGCTCGCTGCCGATTGCTTCTTCAATGGCCGAGCGGAGCTCCTGGTCGACGTCATCGTCGAAGCCGATCTCCTGGACCACCTGCTCGGGCTGGAATCCCAGCCTGGCGGCCAGGCTCGTCCGCTCCTCCGCGTGGTCCGCGGTCGCGCTCACGGGTTGCCTCCTGATCATGTTCGGTAATGGGGTCCTCCCCGGCCCGGACGAAGCCGGGGCCTCGGGGAAGTTCAAGCCACGCGCGTGCGCGAAGCATTGGCCGTAGTCCACACGGGCGGGACGGATCGCGCAAGTACCCGGCCGTCGAGACCGCCGAAACGGTGACGATCCAGGCGGTGTCGCCGCAACTCCAGTCAGGGAATCACAGCCTCAGGTGACACACACCACACCAATCTGCCCTGTTTGTGAATTCAGGAACCCTACGAGGGTACGAGACTCGAATGCCTTTGCGGTTTGCGTCATGGGTCGGGCGTATCGTTGCGATGTGACGGATCCGCCCTGGGGAGAACAGGACGAACGTGTCGGTTACCTCTCGGTGGAGATGACGTTTCCGTTCCCGAGGTACACGATGGGGAACGGCGCAGGCACCCAGGAAACCAGAGAAAAACCAGAGAAAAAACCGAGAAGAAGCGGCCCCCCAGAGCGAAGGAACAGCGTGGCTTCCGGACCCGATCGCAACCCGATCATCATTGGCGGCCTTCCGAGTCAGGTCCCTGACTTCGATCCAGAAGAGACCCAGGAGTGGCTCGACTCCCTCGACGCCGCCGTCGACGAGCGCGGCCGGGAGCGGGCCCGCTACCTCATGCTGCGGCTGATCGAGCGGGCCCGCGAGAAGCGCGTCGCCGTGCCCGAGATGCGCAGCACCGACTACGTCAACACCATCGCCACCAAGGACGAGCCGTTCTTCCCCGGCAACGAGGAGATCGAGCGCAAGATCCTGAACGCGACCCGCTGGAACGCGGCCGTGATGGTGTCCAGGGCCCAGCGCCCCGGGATCGGCGTCGGCGGCCACATCGCCACCTTCGCGTCCTCCGCCTCGCTGTACGACGTGGGCTTCAACCACTTCTTCCGCGGCAAGGACGAGGGCGACGGCGGCGACCAGATCTTCTTCCAGGGGCACGCCTCCCCCGGCATCTACGCCCGCGCCTTCCTGCTGGACCGCCTCGACGAGGCGCAGCTGGACGGCTTCCGGCAGGAGAAGTCGCGGGCCCCGCACGCGCTGTCCTCGTACCCGCACCCGCGCTCCATGCCGGACTTCTGGGAGTTCCCGACCGTCTCCATGGGCCTGGGTCCGCTCGGCGCGATCTTCCAGGCGCGGATGAACCGCTACATGGAGGCGCGCGGGATCGCGGACACCTCGAAGTCCCACGTCTGGGCGTTCCTCGGGGACGGCGAGATGGACGAGCCGGAGTCGCTCGGCCAGCTGTCCATCGCGGCGCGCGAGGGCCTGGACAACCTCACCTTCGTCGTCAACTGCAACCTCCAGCGCCTCGACGGCCCCGTGCGCGGCAACGGCAAGATCATCCAGGAGCTGGAGTCGCAGTTCCGGGGCGCCGGCTGGAACGTCGTCAAGCTGGTCTGGGACCGCAGTTGGGACCCGCTGCTCGCGCAGGACCGCGACGGCGTGCTCGTCAACAAGCTGAACACCACGCCCGACGGCCAGTTCCAGACGTACGCCACCGAGACCGGCGCGTACATCCGCGAGCACTTCTTCGGCGGCGACCACCGGCTGCGCGCCATGGTCGAGAACATGACGGACGACCAGATCCTGCACCTGGGCCGCGGCGGCCACGACCACCGCAAGGTCTACGCGGCCTTCGCGGCGGCCAAGGCGCACAAGGGCCAGCCGACCGTGGTGCTCGCCCAGACGGTCAAGGGCTGGACGCTCGGCCCGAACTTCGAGGGCCGCAACGCCACGCACCAGATGAAGAAGCTGACGGTCGCCGACCTCAAGGGCTTCCGCGACCGGCTGCACCTGCCGATCTCCGACAAGGAGCTGGAGTCCGGCGCGCCGCCGTACTACCACCCGGGCCGGGACTCGGAGGAGATCCAGTACATGCACGACCGCCGCAAGGGCAACGGCGGGTACGTCCCGACGCGCGTCGTGCGGTCGAAGCCGCTGGCGCTGCCCGAGGACAAGACGTACGCGAGTGTGAAGAAGGGCTCCGGTCAGCAGTCGATCGCCACGACCATGGCGTTCGTCCGGCTGCTCAAGGACCTCATGCGGGACAAGGAGATCGGCAAGCGGTTCGTGCTGATCGCGCCGGACGAGTACCGCACCTTCGGCATGGACTCGTTCTTCCCGAGCGCGAAGATCTACAACCCGCTCGGGCAGCAGTACGAGGCGGTGGACCGGGAACTGCTCCTCGCCTACAAGGAGTCGCCGACGGGACAGATGCTGCACGACGGCATCTCCGAGGCGGGCTGCACGGCCTCCCTGATCGCGGCGGGCTCGGCGTACGCCACGCACGGCGAGCCGCTCATCCCGGTGTACGTCTTCTACTCGATGTTCGGTTTCCAGCGCACCGGCGACCAGTTCTGGCAGATGGCCGACCAGTTGGCGCGCGGGTTCGTCCTGGGCGCGACCGCGGGACGCACGACCCTGACCGGTGAGGGGCTGCAGCACGCCGACGGGCACTCGCAGCTGCTCGCCTCAACGAACCCGGCGTGCGTGGCGTACGACCCGGCGTACGGGTTCGAGATCGCGCACATCGTGCAGGACGGGCTGCGGCGGATGTACGGCTCCTCCGAGGAGCACCCGCACGGCGAGGACGTCTTCTACTACCTCACCGTCTACAACGAGCCGATCCAGCACCCGGCCGAGCCGGCGGACGTCGACGTCGAGGGCATCCTCAAGGGCATCCACCGCTTCGCGCCCGGGACCTCGGGCTCCGTCCCGGCGCAGATCATGGCGTCCGGCGTGGCGGTGCCGTGGGCGGTCGAGGCGCAGCGGATCCTCGCCGAGGACTGGGACGTACGGGCCGACGTGTGGTCGGCGACCTCCTGGAACGAGCTGCGGCGCGAGGCGGTTGAGGTGGAACGGCACAATCTGCTGCACCCGGAGGAGGAGCAGCGCGTCCCCTATGTGACGCGCAAGCTCTCGGGTGCCGAGGGGCCGTTCGTGGCCGTCTCCGACTGGATGCGGTCGGTGCCGGACCAGATCTCGCGGTGGGTGCCGGGGACGTACCAGTCCCTGGGGGCCGACGGGTTCGGCTTCGCCGACACCCGCGGGGCCGCCCGGCGGTTCTTCCACATCGACGCGCAGTCGATCGTGGTGGGGGTGCTGACGGAGCTGGCGCGTGAGGGGAAGGTGGACCGGTCGGTGCTGAAGCAGGCGGTCGACCGGTACCAGTTGCTGGACGTGTCCGCGGCGGATCCGGGCGCCGCGGGCGGGGACGCCTAGGCCTTCTTGGCCCCGGCCCGGCGCGGCGCGGTTCGTGTGTCGGGTGCGGGTGCGTCGTGGCTGGTCGCGCAGTTCCCCGCGCCCCTCAAAAGCGGGGCTGCGCCCCGGCTTTTGTCTTTAGGGGCGCGGGGAACTGCGCGATCAGCCCCCACCGGGCCGCAGACAACGGTCAGCCGGCAGCAGGGGCAGTAAAAAAATGTCCCCGCGTCCCCTGAAAGGGGCGCGGGGACATTGAATGGTGGGCGGTGTCAGAACATCATTCCGCCCGTGCCCGTCGTCCCGGCCATCCAGACGATGGCCAGAAGCGTGTCGATCGCACCGAGTACCACGGCGATCAGTGCCGGCATGTTGCGCGTGCCGCTCCAGCGGCGGCCCATGGCCAGCCAGCCGCAGATGATCGCGGCCGGGCCGAGGACGATCCCCAGTACGAAGAAACCGGCGACCGCGCAGATGACACCGATGATTCCGAGCGTCGCGCTGTCCGGCCCTCCCCCAACCTTCGGCCGGGGGGACCCCCATCGTGACCCCGTACGGCTACGCGAGCGAGGGTGTTTGCGCGTGGTGTGGCCGAAGCCCGCCATCATCAACTCCCTGGACCTCTGAGCCGACCGTCTGCCGGTCGGTTCTGGCTCGAAATCCGGGTACCCCGGTCGTCCCGCTTCAGACCCGTACTTCTTTTCACCGGTCGCGCGTCGACGGTGGGGCGTGCCGTCCCCCTCCGGCGGCACGCCCCACCGTCAACCGAACTGCCCGTTCCGTGCGGATCAGTTGAGAACACTCTGACCCGTGACCCGCGCAATATGAAAGTCATACCGAAAGGTCTCACCCAGATAGGCGAAAGCCCCGCCGGACAACTCGGCGGGGCTGTAAAGGAGATGACGGAGCAGGCCCCTAGATGTGGCCGACTCCCCCGCCCGCCTCCGCGTTGACGCCGCGCTTGGTGAGCAGGGCGACGAAGATCGCGACGACCGCCACACCGGCCGCGACGAGGCTCGCCAGGCTCATCCCGGAGATGAACGTGTCGTGCGCGACGTCCGTGATCCTGGCCGCGACCTCCGGCGGGGTGTCCGGCGCCACCGGCGCGGCACCGACCTGGACCGCCTCGGCGGCCTGGTCGAGCTGCTCCGGCGCGAGCTTCGGCAGCCCCGCCTGCGCCCAGTTGCCCGCGAGGTCGTTGTCGACCTTGGAGGCCATCACGGCGCCCAGGACCGCGGTGCCGAGGCTTCCGCCGATCTGCATGGCGGCCTGCTGGAGGCCTCCCGCGACACCGGAGAGCTCCATCGGCGCGTTGCCCACGATGACCTCGGTGGCGCCGACCATGACGGGCGCGAGGCCGAGGCCCAGCAGGGCGAACCAGATCGACATGACGGCGCTGCCGGTGTCCGTGTCCAGCGTCGAGATGCCGAACATGGCGACGGCCGTGAACGCCATGCCGCCCGCGAGCGGGATGCGCGGCCCGGTCCTGCCGATCAGCCAGCCCGCCAGCGGGGAGCCGACGATCATCATGCCGGTGAGCGGCAGCAGGTGCAGGCCCGCGTCGACCGGGCTCATCCCGTGCACGTTCTGCAGGTAGAAGGTGACGAAGAACAGGCCGCCGAGGAAGGCGATCGCCATCAGCACCATCAGGACCACACCGGCCGACAGCGGTACGGAACGGAAGAGGGCGAGCGGGATGAGCGGCTCGCGCACCCGGTTCTCCCAGAACGCGAACAGGGCGAAGCCGAGGACCGAGATGCCGATGAAGCTCCAGGTCAGACCGGCTCCCCAGCCCCACTCCGGGGCCTTGATGAGCGCCCAGACCAAACAGAACATGGCGCCGGACAGCAGGCCGATGCCGAGCAGGTCGAAGGAGCGCGGCGCCTTGGCCGCGCGGTGGTCGGTCAGGATCACCACGCCGAGGACGACCGCGAGGACGCCGACCGGCACGTTGATGAAGAAGACGGACTGCCAGCTGACGTGCTCGACGAGCACCCCGCCGAGGATCGGGCCGCCTGCGGTGGAGGCGCCGATGACCATGCCCCAGATGCCGATCGCCATGTTCAGCTTCTCGGCCGGGAAGGTGGCCCGCAGCAGGCCGAGCGCGGCCGGCATCAGCAGCGCGCCGAACAGGCCCTGGAGCACCCGGAAGACGACCACCCAGGCGATGCTGTCGGAGAGCCCGATGGCCCCCGAGGCCGCCGCGAAGCCGACCACGCCTATCAGGAAGGTCTGGCGGTGGCCGAACCGGTCGCCGAGCTTGCCGGCCGTGATCAGCGTGACGGCCAGCGCGAGGAAGTAGCCGTTCGTGATCCACTGGACCTCGGCGAAGGTGGCGCCGAGATCCTTCTGGATGGCCGGGTTCGCGATGGCGACGATGGTGCCGTCCAGGGCCACCATCATGACGCCCACGGCCACGGTGATCAGGGTGAACCACGGGTGGCCGCGCAGGCCCTTGGCCGGGGCCGGTCCGGGTCCCGCCGGAACCTCGTCGGCGGGGCCCGTCTTGTCGACGGTGGTCTGACTAGTCATGCGTTCGAGGTTAGTGACAGCCGCTGACACTTGACAAACCAATTCACACGTCAGTAACTGACACGTCATCCCCCGTGCGGTTACGCCGGACCGACGGCCGTGCGCGTGCCACCGGGAGTCCTCCGCGGGCATGATGGTCGCCGCGGGACGAGAAGGGGAGTCATGGAGACGGCGTCACGACCGGGGCTGCGCGAGCGCAAGAAGCAGCGCACCAGGGACGCGCTGGTGCGGGCCGCCCTGGAGCTGTTCACGGCCAACGGTTACGAGCGGACCACCGTCGACGAGATCGTGGAGGCCGTCGACGTCTCGCAGCGCACCTTCTTCCGGTACTTCGCCGGCAAGGAGGAGGCCGCCTTCGCCGTCCAGACGACGGTGGAGGCGCACTTCCTCGAAGCGGTGCGCCGGCGCCCGCCCCACGAGGCCCCGTCGCAGGCGCTGCGCCAGGCCGTCCTGGCGAACTGGGACACCATCGGGGAGACCATCGAGTCGGTCGTCCCGATCGAACTGCACCTGCGGACCTTCCGGTTGATCGAGTCGACACCCGCCCTGCTCGCCGTCCACCTGCGCCGCCAGGAAGGGCTGGAGGAACAGCTCGCCCAAACGATCGCGGAGCGCGAGGGCGTCGACGTGGACGCCGATCCGCGTCCGCGCGTCGTGGTGGCCCTGTTCGGCGGTGTGATGCGGCTGGCGGGCCGCGCGTGGGGCGCGGGCGAGGACTTCAGCGTGGCCGCGATGCGCGAGCTGACCACGTCCTACCTGGACCAGATGGGCCCCGCGCTGGCGACGGACTGGCGCACGCGCGACGGGGAGGGTTCCGGACGCGACGGCGGGCACGGTCGCAGCGGTGGGGACGGCCGCGGGGACACGGAGTAACTTCGGCCGCCCGCAGGGGCATGCCCCGATCGTCCCGATGAAAACGTGATCCGCGTCACTCGGTTAACGCGAGACCCTCCCGTTCTCCTAGTGTGTCCTTTCAGTGACTTCCTTCGACTCCACCCCCCAACTCAACGTCTGGCGCATGCTGCTCGCGCTGGCCGTGGTGTTCGTGATGCTCGGGACCACCGGCTGGACCGCGGTGCGCAACCACCGCGGGGCGGCCACCCCCCTCGCGGCCTCCCGGGCCGCATGGGAACGCGGCCACCTGGACGGACACCGGCTGCCGGACCCGGACAGCACGACACCGGTCCGGCTCGCCCAGTTCTTCGCCTCGCTCGACGCGCGGCAGCGGGCAGGACTCGCCGCCCGCTACCCGCTCGCGGTCGGCAACATGAACGGCGCCCCCGTCGCCCTGCGGTACCGCGCCAACCGCATCGCCCTGGACCGGGCACGCAGGACCGAGCTCAAGCGCACGCGCGACAGCCGGCTCTCCGCGGGCGGCCAGTACGACGCGGGCCGCCGCATGCACCGCTACGAAGCATTGATGGCGAAGGGCCGCCGCATCCTCGCCTTCGACCCGATGGGTCCGGGCCGGGTCGCGGAGGTCTTCGGCGACCTCGCACGGGCCGAGCGGGTCTCGGTCGTGGTGCCCGGCGTCGACACCGACCTGCTGACCTTCCAGCGCACCGAGCGCAGGTACACGGCGCCCGTCGGCATGGCGAAGGCCCTGTACGGCGCGGAGCGCGAGGCGAGCCCCGGGACGCGTACGGCCGTCATCGCGTGGGCCGACTACACGACGCCGAGCGGACTGGGCATGGACGCCGCCACCGGTGTCCGCGCCGCGGAGGGCGCGGTCCGCCTCGGCGCCCTCGTGCGCGCGCTGCCCGGCCGCTCGCGCGTCGCGCTGTACTGCCACAGCTACGGGTCCGTGGTCTGCGGGGTCGCCGCGCGCTCCCTGCCGCCGCGGGTCTCCGACATAGCGGTCGCGGGCAGCCCGGGCATGCGGGTCGAGCGGGCCTCGCAGCTGCGTACCGCGGCGCGGGTGTGGGCCGTACGGGACGCGGACGACTGGATCGAGGACGTACCGCACCTGGAGTTCGGCGGGCTCGGACACGGCGCCGACCCGATGTCCCCCGAGTTCGGGGCGCGGGTGCTGTCCGCGCGCGGGGCGAAGGGCCACACCGGGTACTTCGAGCCCGGCACCGACAGCCTGCGGAACTTCGCCGAGATCGGAATTGGCGCGTACCGCGCGGTTCGCTGCGCGCACGAGGAACGCGAGGACGACGTGTGCCGCAAGGGTCTGTCCGGCGCGGCCGGAGCCGGACGCGCGTAGAGGACGGCGAAAGTGCGGTCTGCTCAGGGAGGGGACTAGGAAGCACATGCCGCATACGATGGCCCGCATGGGTGACGTACTGGCCGGATTTCATGCCGCCTGGGAGTTCGGGTCCGACTCCGTGCTCATCCGCTTCGAACGGGGGATCCGCACGCCGAAGCTGTTCCAGGCGCTCGGTGAGCGGCGCATCCCGCTCGACGCGATCGCCGGGGTGACGCTGACGCCCGGCAAGCGCGGGACGGTCGTCCTGCGCGCCGAGCCGCGGCCGGGGGCGGACCCGCTGATGGAGGCGGCCGCGGGGCAGCTCAAGGAGGCGTCCGATCCCTACCGCCTCGTGCTGCCCGCCGAGCGGGAGACGCTCGCCGAGTACTACGCGGACGAGCTGCGCGCCGCGCTCGCGCCGGGGCACGCGGAGCCGGCCGAGCGCCATCTCGTGCGGGCGCCCGAAGCGCCGCTGCAGTTCAAGGCGTACGACGCGAAGGCGTCCTTCGACGGGAGGTCCGTGGTCTTCCGGTGGTTCTGGACGGGGGCCTCGTCCGCGAAGTGGAAGGCCGGCGACCAGACGTTCGCCGTGGCCGACCTGTGCGGGGTGGAGTGGCGCTCGCCCGAACTCTTCGAGGGGCACCTGCGGTTGGTGCGCCGCGCGGAGGGGGGTGCGGCGGCGGGGGCACCGGATCAGGATCCGGGTGCCGTCGTCTTCGGGCTGGGGTACGGGCCGGTGCACGAGTCGCTGCCGTTCGCGGCGGCCGTCCTGGCGGCGGTACGGGCGGGTGGGCCTGCGGCGCCCTCCGAGGGGGCCGCGGCGGTGACGGCTCCGGTCCGCCGGGATCCGGGGGACGTCGCCGAGCGGATCCGGCACCTGGGGGAGCTGCACTCGGCCGGGCTCGTCACGGATGACGAGTTCTCCTCGAAGAAGGCGGAGCTGCTCGCCGAGCTGTGAGGCCGGTTCGTCGGGTGCGGCCCTGCGGAGGCTGGTCGCGCAGTTCCCCGCGCCCCTGAGAAGCCCCTGCCGCGCGGAGTTCGTCGGGTGCGGCCGAGTGGGGGTTGCCCGCGCAGTTCCCCGCGCCCCTAAATACTTAGGGGCGCGGGGAACTGCGCGCTCGGCCCCCGCCGGGCCGCACCCGGCGAACAAGATCAGCGCGGGAGGCTACTCCCGGCTGGKCGCCGCGAAGGTCATGTCGGCGTAGCGGTCGCCCGCGACCCGCCCGGCGATCGCGTCCAGCACCGCCAGGTCGGCCTCGGTCAGAACGAGGCGCGTCGCCGCCGTGTTCTCCTCGACCCGCGCACGGCTGCGCGTGCCGGGGATCGGGACGACCGGCAAGCCGTGGACCGCCGCCCGCAGGTGCACCCACGCCAGCGCGACCTGCCCCGGGGACGCCCCGTGCGCCTTCGCCACCTCGCGGATCGGCTCCAGCAGCGCCCCGTTCGCCGCCGCGTTGTCGCCCGTGAACCGGGGCTGCCGGCGGCGGAAGTCGCCCTCGGTCAGGTCGCTGTCGGCGTTCGCGAAGGACCCGGTGAGGAAGCCCCGCCCGAGCGGCGAGTACGGGACCAGGGTCACGCCCAGCTCCCGGGCCGCCGCCACCACACTCGTCTCGACGTCCCGGCTGAACAGCGACCACTCCGACTGGACGGCCGCGATCGGGTGCACCGACTGCGCGGCCCGCAGCTCGGCGCCGGTCACCTCGCTGAGACCGAGCTGCTTGACCTTGCCCTCGCGGACCAGCTCGGCCATCACGCCGACGGTCTCCTCGACGGGGACGTTCACGTCACGCCGGTGCATGTAGTAGAGGTCGATCACGTCGACGCCCAGGCGCTCCAGGCTCGCCTCCACGGCCTGGCGGACGTACGGCGCGTCGTTGCGGATGATGCGCCGGTTCGGGTCGTCCGGCGGGATCGTCAGCGCGAACTTGGTCGCGACGACGACCTCGTCCCGGTGCGCCGCGAAGAACGGCGCCAGGAACCGTTCGTTGTCGCCCTGCCCGTAGGCGTCGGCGGTGTCGTACAGCGTGACGCCCAGTTCCAGCGCGCGCTCCAGCGTGGCCCGCGCCTCGCGGGCGTCCGTGGGCCCGTACGCGAAGCTCATGCCCATGCAGCCCAGGCCCTGCACCCCGACCTCGGGGCCGTCCGTGCCGAGCCGTGCCGTCGCGATCCTGCCGTCCGTCATCGGGACCCCTCCGACGCCAGGGCCCGCCCGGCGTCCGCGTAGAAACTGATCTTCCGGTCGAGCACGGCGAGGGTGTCCTGGAGCTCGGCGATCCGCGCCCGCACGTCCCGCCGGGTCGCCTCCAGGAGCTCGAAGCGCTCGGCGTACGTGTCGTCGCCCTCGCGCACCATCTCCGCGTACCGCACCATGTCGGCGACCGGCATCCCGGTCAGCCGCAGCTTGCCGACGAGGTCCAGCCAGTCGAGGTCGCGGTTGCGGTAGCGGCGCTGGCCGGTGTGCGAGCGGTCGATGTGCGGCATCAGCCCGATCCGCTCGTACCAGCGCAGGGTGTGGGCCGTCAGCCCGGTGAAGGCGACGACCTCGCTGATCGTGTACTGGTCCCGGCCGTCCGGACGCCGCGTGGCGCGCGGCGGGTCGGCACAGGTGTCGGTCCCGGGCTCCGTGGTCTCCATCACCGTCATGACCACCACGCTAAAACCTTGGAGTGCACTCCAAGCAAGCGGCTGCCGGTGAAATTCCGGCGACCGGAATTCCGGCGACAGGGGGCGCCGCGCCGACTACCGTGCCGATCATGAGCCTCATACGCCGCGCCGTGCCCGGGGACGCCGCCGAACTGCTCCGGCTGCGCCAGGTGCTGATCGACTCGATGCCCGGGGCGGATCCGTCCGCCGACTGGCAGGCCGAGTCCCTGACCACGGTACGGGGCCGGCTGGCCGACCCGGACGGGGGCTTCGCCGCCTTCGTGGTCGACCACCCGGAACGGGCGGGGGCGCTGGCGGCGCTGGTGGCGGGGACCCTGGAGTACCGCATCGGGCGGCCCCGGAACCCGCACGGGCGGATCGGGTACGTGTTCAGCGTCGCGACCGATCCCGGTCTGCGGCGGCGGGGGTACGCGCGGGCCTGCATGGAGGCGCTGGTGGAGTGGTTCCGGGAGGAGGGGGTCGGGCAGATCGACCTGACCGCCTCGCCGGAGGCCGTGCCGCTGTACGCGTCGATGGGGTTCGTCCGGACGCCGGATCCGCTGATGCGGTTGAAGTTCTGAGCGGCGGGGACCCCGTCCCCGTCCTCTGCGTCCTCTGCCGAACGGTGGACGTAGGCTCTGGACCATGTCCTTGCAGAGCCTCGCCCTGATCGAAGAGTGGCCCGTTCCCGCCGCCGCGGCGGCCGTCGTACGGGTGGACGGGACCGTCCTCGGGACCCACGGGCCCGTCGGCCGGCCCTTCGCGCTGGCCTCCGTCACCAAGCCGCTCGCCGCCTACGCCGTGCTCGTGGCGTACGAGGAGGGGGCCGTCGAGCTGGACGAGCCGGCCGGGCCCGAGGGGTCCACCGTGCGGCACCTGCTCGCGCACACCAGCGGGCTGGCCTTCGACGAGCACCGGGTGACGGCGCCCCCCGGGCAGCGGCGGCTGTACTCCAACGCCGGGTTCGAGCAGCTGGGCGACCACGTGGCGAAGGCGACGGAGATCCCCTTCGCCGAGTACGCGCGGCAGGCGGTGCTCGAACCGCTCGGGATGACGTCGACGGCCCTGGACGGCTCCCCCGCGAAGGACGGCGTGTCGACCGTCGAGGACCTGGTGCGGTTCGCCGCGGAGGTGCAGGCGCCGCGGCTGCTCGACCCGCGGACGGTCGCGGAGATGATGAGCGTGCAGTACCCGGGCACGAAGGGCGTCCTGCCCGGGTACGGCCACCAGAGCCCCAACGACTGGGGGCTCGGCTTCGAGATCCGCGACTCCAAGTCCCCGCACTGGACCGGGAGTTCGTCCTCCCCCCGTACCTTCGGGCACTTCGGCCAGTCCGGCACGTTCCTGTGGGTGGACCCGGACGCGGGGGCCGCCTGCGTGGCGCTGGCGGACCGGGCGTTCGGCCCGTGGGCGACCGAGGCGTGGCCGCCCTTCACCGACGCGGTGCTGGCCGAGCTGAGGGGCTGAGTCCCCTTCGCCGGGCCGTCAGCCGGCCGTCATCTCCCACAGCAGCACCTCCGCGGCGCCCCCGCTGCCGGCCACCGCCTCCAGGTCCTTGGCGTCCGTGACGCGTGCCGCGTCCCCGGCGCGCAGCGTCTCGCCGTCCAGCAGGACCTCGCCGCGCACCACATGCGCGTACAGCAGGCCCGCGTCCGGGACGGCGGTCCGCTCCCCCGGGGCCAGGCGCCGCACGTGCAGCATCGCGCCCGCCTCCGGGAGCGCGTACGGCGTCGAGTCGGCGATGCCGTGGACGATCTCGTACGCGGGGTCGCCGCCCGGCTCCAGCGGGGCCAGCCACATCTGGACGAAGCGCAGCGGCACCGGGCCGTCGTTGCGCTCGACGTGGCGGACCCCGCCCGCCGAGCTGAGGCGCTGGACGTCGCCGGGCCGTACGACCGACTCGTGGCCCGCGCTGTCCCGGTGGGTGAGCTCGCCCTCGACGACCCACGTGACGATCTCGGTGTGGCTGTGCGGGTGCTCGCCGAAGCCGGCGCCCGGCGCGAGGCGCTCCTCGTTGCAGGCGAGGACCGCGCCGAAGCGGAGGTTGTCCGGGTCGTAGTGCGGGCCGAAGGAGAAGGCGTGCAGGGACTCGATCCCGGCTGCCGGATCGCCTCCGCGGTAGCGCTCGTCGGCGCGCCGTACGTCCATCACATGTCCCACGGTAGACCCGTCGGGCGTGCGACCTGCGACCCTCTGCCGCATCCCCCGCCCCTGATGAGGCAGTCTTGTTCCGTGCCCGAACCCGAACCCAGCAACACCGAACGCGCCGCCCGCGCCGCCCAGGCGCACACCGCGACCCTGAAGCGGCTGGAGAAGTCCTCCGGCAGTCTCGCCGCCCAGGCCATCGCGCGCATGGACGAGACGCTGCCCTGGTACCGGGCGATGCCCCCGGAGAACCGGTCGTGGATCGGCCTCGTCGCCCAGGCCGGCATCGCCGCGTTCACCGAGTGGTTCCGGCACCCGGACGCGCCCCAGGCGATCTCCACGGACGTCTTCGGCACCGCCCCCCGCGAGCTGACCAGGGCGATCACCCTGCGCCAGACCGTGGAGATGGTGCGTACGACGATCGAGGTGATGGAGTCCGCGATCGACGAGGTCGCGGTCCCGGGCGACGAGTACGTGCTGCGCGAGGCGCTGCTCGTGTACGCCCGGGAGATCGCCTTCGCCACCGCCCAGGTGTACGCCCAGGCCGCCGAGGCACGCGGTGCCTGGGACGCCCGGCTGGAGTCGCTGGTGGTGAACGCGGTGCTCTCCGGCGAGGCGGACGAGGGGGCGGTGTCCCGCGCCGCGGCCCTCGGCTGGAACTCCCCCGAGCACGTGTGCGTGGTGCTGGGCACGGCACCCGACGGTGACAGCGAGTTGACCGTCGAGGCCATCCGGCGGGCCGCCCGGCACGCCAAGCTCCAGGTGCTCACCGGCGTCCTCGGTGACCGCCTCGTGGTCATCGCGGGCGGCAGCGACAACCCCATCGGCGTCGCCAAGTCCTTGATCGGGCCGTACGCCCCGGGGGCCGTGGTGGCCGGTCCCGTGGTCCCCGACCTGCTCGCCGCGACCCGCTCCGCGCAGGCCGCCGCCGCCGGGCTGAAGGCGTGTTTCGCCTGGCAGGACGCCCCGCGCCCGGTCCTGGCGGACGATCTGCTGCCGGAGCGCGCGATCGCCGGTGACCCCGCGGCGCGCGATCAGCTGGTGGAGGAGATCTACAGACCGTTGGAGGAGGCCGGCTCCGCGCTCCTGGAGACGCTGAGCGTCTACCTCGAACAGGCGAGCAGTCTCGAAGGGGCCGCGCGCATGCTCTTCGTGCATCCCAACACCGTGCGCTACCGGCTCCGACGTGTGACTGACGTCACCGGATGGTCACCCTCCGACGTACGTTCGGCGTTCACGCTGCGGATCGCGCTCATCCTGGGGCGTCTGGCCGATGGGGATCCCCAACTCTAGCCTTTTGTCGGGGCCCTACAATTCCCCTTCGTGTTCTTCGTCCCTGTCCCCACGGGCGGCCGTGCCCGTCCTCAAGAGAGAGTGTGAGAGTGCTCGTACTCGTCGCTCCCGGCCAGGGTGCCCAGACGCCCGGCTTCCTGACTCCTTGGCTCGACCTCCCCGGCGCCGCCGACCGCGTCGCCGCGTGGTCGGACGCCATCGGGCTCGACCTTGCCCACTTCGGAACGCAAGGCGACGCGGACGCGATCCGGGACACCGCCGTCGCCCAGCCGCTGCTGGTCGCCGCGGGTCTCCTGTCCGCCTCGGCGCTCGGCGACGTGGCACCCGGTGCCGTCGCGGGGCACAGCGTCGGCGAGATCACGGCCGCCGCCCTCGCAGGTGTCCTCGACGACACGACCGCCCTGACGCTCGTGCGCAAGCGGGGTCTGGCGATGGCCGAGGCCGCCGCCGTCACCGAGACCGGGATGGCCGCGCTGCTCGGCGGCGATCCGGCCGTGACGATCCCGCACCTGGAGAAGCTCGGCCTGACCCCGGCGAACGTGAACGGCGCGGGCCAGATCGTGGCCGCCGGCACGCTGGAGGAGCTGGCCGCCCTGGACGCCGACAAGCCCGAAGGCGTACGCCGGGTGGTGGCCCTCAAGGTCGCGGGCGCGTTCCACACCCGCCACATGGCTCCGGCGGTCGGTGTCCTCGAAGAGGCCGTGGCGGAGTTCTCGCCGGCCGACCCGACGGTCGCCTACGTCTCGAACAAGGACGGCCGGACCGTCGCCACGGGCACCGAGGTCGTCGCCCGCCTGGTCGGCCAGGTCGCCAACCCGGTCCGCTGGGACCTGTGCATGGAGACCTTCGAGGAGCTCGGCGTGACCGCGCTGCTCGAAGTGTGCCCCGGCGGCACGCTGACCGGTCTCGCCAAGCGCGCGCTGCCCGGCGTGCAGACGCTGGCGCTCAAGACACCCGACGACCTCGACGCGGCTCGCGCGCTCATCGCCGAGCACGCCTCGGCCTGAGCGCGTAAGGAGCCGACAGAGCATGTCGAAGATCAAGGCCCGCAAGGGCTCCCCGTACGCGCGGATCCTCGGTGTGGGCGGTTACCGCCCCGTGCGCGTGGTGCCGAACGAGGTGATCCTGGAGCGCATCGAGTCCTCCGACGAATGGATCCGCTCGCGCTCCGGCATCGAGACCCGGCACTGGGCGAACGACGAGGAGACCGTCGCCGCCATGTCGATCGAGGCGTCCGGCAAGGCGATCGCCGACGCCGGCATCACCGCCGAGCAGATCGGCGCGGTCGTCGTCTCGACCGTCTCCCACTTCGCCCAGACCCCGGCCATCGCCACCGAGATCGCCGACAAGCTCGGCACGGCGAAGGCCGCGGCCTTCGACATCTCGGCGGGCTGCGCCGGCTTCGGCTACGGACTGACCCTCGCCAAGGGCATGATCGTCGAGGGTTCGGCGGAGTACGTGCTCGTCATCGGTGTCGAGCGGCTGTCCGACCTGACCGACCTGGAGGACCGCGCGACGGCCTTCCTGTTCGGTGACGGCGCGGGCGCGGTCGTCGTCGGCCCCTCCCAGGAGCCGCACATCGGCCCCACGGTCTGGGGCTCCGAGGGCGACAAGTCCCACACGATCAAGCAGACCGTGTCCTGGGACGCCTTCCGCAGCGCCGACGTGTCCCAGCTGCCGCTGGACTCCCGGGGCGAGGTCAAGTTCCCCGCGATCACGCAGGAGGGCCAGGCGGTGTTCCGCTGGGCCGTGTTCGAGATGGCCAAGGTCGCCAAGGAGGCGCTGGAGGCCGCCGGACTCACTGCGGAAGACTTGGACGTCTTCATTCCCCACCAGGCCAACGAGCGGATCATCGACTCGATGGTGAAGACGCTCAAACTGCCGGAGCACGTCACGGTCGCGCGTGACGTACGCACCACCGGCAACACCTCGGCCGCCTCGATCCCGCTCGCTATGGAGCGGCTCCTGGCGACCGGAGAGGCGAAGAGCGGCGACACCGCGCTCGTCATCGGCTTCGGGGCGGGTCTCGTGTACGCCGCGACGGTCGTTACCCTCCCCTAGGCACCCCGTCCGGAACGTTCCGGACCGGGAGTACCGCCACACCCTCTGGAAACACAAGAAGGAGCGCCTGACATGGCCGCCACTCAGGAAGAGATCGTCGCCGGTCTCGCCGACATCGTGAACGAGATCGCCGGCATCCCGGTCGAGGACGTCCAGCTGGAGAAGTCCTTCACCGACGACCTCGACGTCGACTCGCTCTCCATGGTCGAGGTCGTCGTCGCCGCCGAGGAGCGCTTCGACGTCAAGATCCCCGACGACGACGTCAAGAACCTCAAGACGGTCGGCGACGCGACCGAGTACATCCTCAAGCACCAGGACTGAGCCACCCGCTCACCCCGGACGCTGCTAGGCCGTGTCTGACAAGACCTAGCCCCGCCACCCGGCGGTGGCGCCGCTGATCCTCGTATCCGTTGGAGAAAGAATTCCCGTGAGCCCGACCAATCGCACCGTGGTCGTCACCGGTATCGGCGCAACCACACCGCTGGGTGGCGACGCAGCCTCTACCTGGGAGGGCCTGGTCGCCGGACGTTCCGGTGTCCGCCCCCTGGAGCAGGAATGGGCCGCCGACCAGGCGGTCCGCATCGCGGCACAGATCGCCGTGGAGCCGGGCGAGGTCATTCCGCGCCCGCAGGCCCGCCGTCTTGACCGCTCGGCGCAGTTCGCGCTGATCGCGGCCAAGGAGGCCTGGGCGGACGCCGGTTACACCGGTGCCGCCGGCGCCGAGGCGTCCGAGGACGGCGCACCGGGCGCGACGGTCGACCCCGACCGGCTCGGCGCGGTCATCGCCTCCGGCATCGGCGGCGTGACGACCCTGCTCGACCAGTACGACGTGCTGAAGGAGAAGGGCGTACGCCGCGTCTCCCCGCACACCGTCCCCATGCTCATGCCGAACGGCCCCTCGGCCAACGTGGGCCTGCTCGTCGGCGCCCGCGCCGGTGTGCACACCCCGGTCTCCGCCTGCGCGTCGGGCGCCGAGGCCATCGGCTACGCCATCGAGATGATCCGCACCGGACGCGCCGACGTCGTGATCGCCGGCGGCACCGAGGCGGCCATCCACCCGCTGCCGATCGCCGCGTTCGGCAACATGATGGCGATGTCCAAGAACAACGACGACCCGCAGGGCGCCTCGCGCCCCTACGACATCGGCCGGGACGGCTTCGTCCTGGGCGAGGGCGCGGGCGTGATCGTGCTGGAGTCGGCCGAGCACGCCGCGGCGCGCGGTGCCCGCGTGTACGCGGAGGCGGTCGGCCAGGGCATCTCCGCCGACGGCCACGACATCGTGCAGCCGGAGCCGGAGGGGCGGGGCATCGCCCACGCCCTGCAGAACCTGCTCGACAACACGGACCTGAACCCGGCGGAGGTCGTGCACGTCAACGCGCACGCGACCTCCACGCCGGCCGGTGACGTGGCCGAGCTGAAGGCCCTGCGGAAGGTGTTCGGCGACGACGCCGACCACTTCGCCGTGTCCGGTACGAAGTCCATGACCGGGCACCTGCTCGGTGGCGCCGGCGGTGTGGAGTCGGTCGCCACGGTGCTGGCGCTCTACCACCGGATCGCGCCGCCGACCATCAACGTCGAGAACCTCGACCCGGAGGCGGAGGCCACCGCGGACATCGTGCGCGGGGAGGCGCGGAAGCTGCCCGTCGAGGGGCGGATCGCCGCGCTGAACGACTCGTTCGGGTTCGGGGGGCACAACGTGGTGTTGGCGTTCCGTACGGTTTGATTCGTGCAAGTGGCCCGGCACCTCTTTGAGGTGTCGGGCCGCTTGCGTTTGTGGGGCGTGAGCGGTGAGTGGGCGCCCCTAGAAGCAAAAGATTGCGCAGTTCCCCGCGCCCCTAAAAGCGACAAGATTGCGCCGTTCCCCGCGCCCCTGAAAGTGCGGGGCTAGACCACCTGGTGGAGCCAGCGGACCGGGGCGCCTTCTCCTGCGTAGCGGAACGGTTCCAGTTCGTCGTCCCAGGGCTTGCCGAGGAGCTTGGGGAGTTCCGACTCCAGTTGCGTCTCGCCCTGCTGGGCGCGGGCCAGGGCGGCGCGCAGCCGGTCCTCGGGGATCAGGATGTCGCCGTGGATGCCGGTCACCGCGTGGAAGATGCCCAGTTCGGGGGTGCAGCTGTAGCGCTCGCCCTCGGCGGTGGCGCACGGCTCGGCGGTCACCTCGAAGCGCAGCATCTGCCAGCCGCGCAGCGCCGAGGCGAGCTTGGAGGCGGTGCCGGCCTGGGCCTGGTAGGAGAACTCGGATCTCCAGGTGCCGGGCGCGGCGGGCTGCCGGATCCAGTCGAGGCTGACCCGGGTGCCGAGCACGCCCGCGACGGCCCACTCGACGTGCGGGCACAGCGCGCGCGGCGCGGAGTGCACGTAGAGAACTCCACGTGTCGTCACTGGGACCTCCGGACAGAGCGGGCACTTTGCAGCTGGGCGGATCGTTCAGTGGCAGGGCAGCCACGTGGCGAGGCTACCGTGCGGCGGTGCAGGGAGTGTGACGTACCGTCGGTCCCGGCGTCCATGAGCACGGAGGTTTCACCCGGGAGGACGCTTGGGGGCGGGCTGCCGTTGCGTGACGAACGAGGGGAACTGTGGATGCGCAAGCGTGATCGTCGTTCGCGGGGCCTCGTCGCGGCCGCCGTGGCGGCGCTGGTGGGCGTGGCGGGACTGACCGGGTGCGACGCGGTGGGCGGCGACTCGCCCGGGCCGTCCGGCACGGCCGTGCGCAAGCCCTCGCCGAAGCCCACTCCGGCCTGGGACCGCAGCCCGGCCTCGCTGGCCGCGGTCGGCGACTCGATCACCCGCGGGTTCGACGCCTGCTCGGTGCTGTCCGACTGCCCCGAGGTCTCGTGGGCGACCGGCACGGACACGGCGGTGAACAGTCTCGCGGTACGGCTGCTGGGGAAGGCCGGGGCCGCGCGCAACAGCTGGAACTACGCGTCGACCGGCTCCCGCATGGCCGACCTGCCCGGTCAGATGGCGCAGGCCGCGACGCGCAGGCCCGAGCTGGTGACGGTGATGGCCGGCGCGAACGACGCCTGCCGGTCCTCGGTGTCCGCGATGACCTCGGTCGCGGAGTTCCGCACCCAGTTCGAGGACGCGCTGGACACGCTGCGGTCCGCGCTGCCGAAGACGCAGGTGTACGTGTCCAGCGTGCCCGACCTGAAGCGGCTGTGGTCGCAGGGGCGGACGAACCCGATGGGGAAGCAGATCTGGAAGCTGGGGATCTGCCCGTCGATGCTGGGGGACGCCGACTCGCTGAGCGCGGCGGCGACGTCGCGGCGGGACCGGGTGCAGGACCGGGTGGAGTCGTACAACACGGTGCTGGAGGAGGTGTGCGCGAAGGACCGGCGGTGCCGGTTCGACGGCGGGGCGGTCTTCGAGTACCGGTTCGGGACGGCGCAGCTCAGTCACTGGGACTGGTTCCATCCGAGCAAGAACGGTCAGGCGCGGCTTGCTGAACTGGCGTACGCGAGGGTTACCTCGCGTACGCCGGCGGAGTGATCGCGGAAGGGTTGCGTGGTCGGGTGCGGGTGCGTCGTGGCTGGTCGCGCAGTTCCCCGCGCCCCTAAAGACAAAAGACTGCGCCGTTCCCCGCGCCCCTGAAAGCGACAAGACCGCGCCGTTCCCCGCGCCCCTTTCGGGGCTAGATGGTGATCGTCGTCTTCAGCCTCGGGTCCGTGAGGCTGTGGGAGGCCTTGATTTCGTAGGTGCCCTTCATCGGGGTCCAGGTGCGGGACTCCTCGTCCCAGGTCTCGAAGGCCCGGGCGGGGAGGTCGACGGTGGTGCGGACCGACTCCCCCGGGGCCGCCTCGACGTTCGCGAAGCCCGCCAGCCAGCGGGCCGGGCGCTCGGGGTCCGGGGTCGACGGGGACACGTAGAGCTGGATCGTCTCGCGGCCGGTGCGGGAGCCCGTGTTGGTGACGCGGACCGTGACCGCCGTGCCGGTCACCTCGATCGCGTCGTACGTCCAGTCGGTGTAGCCGAGGCCGTGGCCGAAGGGGTACGCCGGGGTGCGGCCCTCCTTCTCCCAGGCCCGGTAGCCGATGAAAACGCCCTCGGTGTACGGGAGTTGGCCGTTCTCGGGGGTGACCTGGGTGACCGGGGCGGAGTCCAGCGAGCCCCAGGTGGTGGGGAGCCGGCCGCCGGGCTCGTGGGCGCCGGTGAGGACGTCGGCGAGGGCCGCGCCGCCCTCCTGGCCCGGGAACCAGGACAGGAGCACCGCGGCGACCTCGTCGCGCCACGGGAGCTCCACCGGAGAGCCGGAGTTGACGACCACGACGGTGTTCGGGTTGGCGGCGGCGACGGCGTGCACCAGGTCGTCCTGGTGGCCCGGCAGGCGCAGGTCCGTGCGGTCGAAGCCCTCGGACTCGACGCGCTCGGTGGTGGCGACCACGACGACCGCGGTGTCGGCGGCGCGGGCCGCCTCGACGGCCTCGGCGATCAGTTCGGCGGGGTCGCGCACGGGCTCCTGGTGGGCGAGCGTGAAGGTGACGACCCGCATGGGCATGTCGTCGGGGACGACGACCACGTGCCGCAGGGAGACCTCGTAGGGACGGCCCGCCGTCAGCTCGACCGTGGCGCGCTCCACGGGGTCGCCGAAGAACGCCGCGAACGGGTCGTCCGTGTCGGTGCCCTGGACCCCGTCGAAGTACTCGGTGCCGTCGACGGTGAGCGTGAAGGCGCCCATGCCCTTGATCCCGAAGGTGTGCGGGCCGCTCTCGCGCGGGGTGAAGGTGCCGGTCAGCTCCACGGTGTGGAGGCGGTCGTGGGTGACGCCGTCGGGCAGGTCGTCGCCCATCCACTGGAGGTGGCCGCTCGGCGCGGAGCCGGTGCCCAGGACGGTGCCCCCGGCGTCGCGGCAGACCGCGCGCAGCTCGAAGCCCTTGCCGGCGGGGGCGAGCTCCTGGTTGGGGTCGGCGCCGAGCGCGTACGTCAGGGCGCCCTCGGGCAGGGCGGCGGTGAGGCCCTCCAGCGGGGAGACGGTCCGGGCGGGGAAGACGGTGGCGGAGCCGCCGCCGAGGACGCGGGCGTCGCGGGCGGCGGCGCCGATGAGCGCCACCGAGCGGCCGGCGGGGAGCGGGAGGGCGCCTTCGTTGCGTACGAGGACGAAGGAGCGGCGGGCGATCTCGCGGGCCAGCTCCGGCCCGTCCACCGCCTCGGGCAGGTCGGTGACGACCGGTTCGGCGCCCTCCAGGGCGCCGACGCGGGCGGCCAGGCGCAGGACGCGGCGCACGGCCTCGTCGACGGTCGCCTCGTCGGTCTCGCCGGCCCGGACGGCGGCGGCGAGCGCGGGCCCGTACACGGTGGTCGGGCCGGGCATCGCGACGTCCAGGCCGCCCTCGACGGCGCCGACGGTCGAGCGGGCGGCGGTCCAGTCGGAGACGTTGAAGCCGTCGAAGCCCCATTCGCCGCGCAGGACCTCGTTCACCAGGTGGTGGTGCTCGGTCATGGTGGTGCCGTTGACCGTGTTGTAGGCGGTCATGATGCCCCAGGGGCGGGCGTTCTCGACGATGGCCTCGAAGGGGGCCAGGTAGAGCTCGCGCAGGGCGCGCGGCGGGACCAGGTTGTCCACGGTGAAGCGGTCGGTCTCGGCGTCGTTGGCGACGAAGTGCTTGACGGTGGTGCCGACGCCGCCCTCCTGCACGCCGGTCACGTAGCCGGTGCCGATCCGTCCGGTGAGGTACGGGTCCTCGCTGTACGCCTCGAAGTGGCGGCCGCCAAGCGGTGAGCGGTGCAGGTTGACCGTGGGGGCGAGCAGGACGTGGACACCCTTGCGGCGGGCCTCCTGGGCGAGGAGGCGCCCCGCGCGGCGGGCCAGCGCGGGGTCCCAGGCGGCGGCGAGCGCGGTCGGGGAGGGCAGGGCGACGGACGGGTCGTCGGCGGTCCAGCGCACGCCCCGGACGCCGATCGGGCCGTCGGACATGACGAGCGACTTCAGTCCGATCTCCGGCACCGCGGGCAGGGACCACACGTCCTGCCCGGCGAGCAGCCGCGCCTTCGTGTCCAGGTCGAGGGCGGCGAGGGCCGCCTCGACCACCGCCTCGCGCGCCCGGTCCGCCGCTGTCCGGTCCGCCTGTGCCTGGTCCGCCTGTGCCTGGTCCACCGGGGTGGGCCGGGTTCCTGCCATGGCCGTGCCTCCTCGTCGACGTCCGATCCGTCCCCCCATCCTGCATCCGCGGCCTGTCGATCGGTAGGTTTCGTTATCCCGGTGTGACAAAAAGCCGCGGCCGGACCCGGGCCGTCGTACGGTGGCGTCATGACGAGCGGGACGTCCAGGTCGGCCAGGGGCACGGAACGTCGCGCGGAGATCCTCCGGGCGGCGCTGGAGGTGATCGCCGAGCGGGGGTACCGGGGCGCGAGCCTGGCGGCGGTCGCCGAGCGGGTCGCCCTCACCCCGCAGGGGCTGCTGCACCACTTCCCCACCAAAGAGGCGCTGCTGGTCGCCGTGCTGGCGGAGCGCGACCAGTGGGACGCGGTCCCCGGCACCGGGTGGCCGCTCGAACTGCTCGGGCAGCTCGTCGAGTACAACGCCATGCGGCCCGGGATCGTGCAGACCTTCTCGGCGCTGCTCGGCGAGAGCGTCACGGAGGGGCACCCGGCGCGCGGGTTCTTCACCGAGCGGTACGAGGCGGTGCGGGCGAACATGGCGCAGGTGCTGCGCAGCGAGTACGGGGAGCGGCTGCCGAGCGGGCTCACCCCGGAGCGGGCGGCCCCGCTGCTCGTCGCGGTGATGGACGGGCTGCAGTACCAGTGGCTGCTCGCACCGGAGTCGGTGGACATGCCTGCGGCGTTCCGGGACTTCCTCACGCTGCTGGGCGAGACCGGGGGTGCGGCCGGGGGCGAGGGCGCCGCCGGGAGCGAGGGCGCGGCCGAGGGTGAGGGCGCGGCCGAGGACCGGTCGTAGCGAGGGGTGCGTGGCCCCAGGGGTCACGCACCATGGCGTGCGTCCCTCCCGTCACGCATACTGCCGCCATCCGACGACGTCCCCCCTCGCGACGGAAGGACCTGAACCACCTTGACGTACATACGTGTTCGGCTCGGCGCCCTCGGCCTGGCACTGCTGGCGGGATTCGCCGCACCGCCCGCATCCGCCGCGCAGGACCCCGCGGCCGCGCCCACCGTGGAGGAGCAGCGCCTCGACCGGGCGGCGCCCCAGGAGATCCTGCGGCGGTCCGGATTCGACACGGTGGCACCGGAGTTCGCCCGGGCGTTGGGCGCGGCACGCTCGTACGCGCAGGCCGAGCGGCTGGTCGAACGGCAGGGCACCCGGCTGTGGCAGCGGGCGGTGGACCGGGCCCAGGGCCGCGGCCCCGCGGGCGGCGACCTGAGCCGGGACGACGACCGGCCGCTGTACTGGGCCCGGCTCGGCCTGACCCGCGAAGTACGCCAGTGGCAGCCCGAGTTCGGGCTCACGGAGGCGAAGCGCGCCCGGCTGATCGCCGCGCTGGAGCGGACCTCGCGCGGCCAGGACACCATCCGCTACCCGCACTCGAAGAAGATCAAGCGGATCCTGGTGACGGGCTTCGACCCGTTCACGCTCGACCGGGACGTGCGGATCTCCAACCCGTCGGGGGCGACCGCGCTGGCGCTGGACGGCACGGTGATCAGGACGGCGGACGGCCCGGCGCGCGTGGAGACGGCCGTCTTCCCGGTCCGCTGGCAGGACTTCGCCGACGGCACCGTGGAGCGGACGCTGCGCCCGCACCTGCCCCGCATCGACCTGTTCACGACGGTCAGCCAGGGCCGGGTGGGCCGTATCGACGTCGAGCGCACCAACGGGGCCTGGCGCGGCGGCTTCCCGGACAACGAGAACCTCTCGCGCACCGAGACCGTCCCGGTGGCCGACCCGGCCTCGCAGCCGCAGTGGACGACGACGACCCTGCCGTACGCGGACATCGTCGCCGCCGACACCGGGCGCTTCCCGGTGTACGACAACACGTCGGTGACCGAGATCCCGGCGGGCGGGACGGCGGCCGTGGTGCGCCCCGACGGGCCGACGGCGGGCTCGACGGCCCGGGCGGGCGGCGGCGGCAACTACCTCTCCAACGAGATCGCGTACCGTGCGACGCTCCTGCGCGACCGGCTCGGGCTGGGCGGCTCGCTGCCCGGCGGCCATGTGCACACGCCGGTGCTGGAGTTCGGGGCGGACAACACGGACCCGGAGAGCGGGACGGTCACCGACGCCGAGTTCGTGCGGAACCGGCTGGACATCATCGCCCAGGTGCGGTCGATCCTGAAGGTGGCGGCGGAGGCGTCCGGCTGACGTCAGCCGTTGAGGAAGTGCGCGGGGTCGGCGGGGCCCGGGTCCCCGCTCTCCTCGTCGCCCTCCTCGCGGGTCTCCTCGCCCAGCAGGTCGCGGGCCATCAGGGTGGCGCCCGCGACCGCGCCGGGCATCAGGAAGACGGCGACGAAGGGGACGATGAAGGCGAGGGCCAGCGGGGTGCCGAAGCCCCAGACCAGCGTCCTGCGGGCGCGGAGCAGGACGAGGCGGTCGCGGACCACGATGCCGCGGCGCTGCAGGGCGATCGAGGTCAGTTCCTCGGTGAGGAAGAAGCCGGTGACGAAGAAGCCGATCACCGGGACGACGGTCTGGCCGACGAACGGGACGAACCCGAGCGCGAACAGGAGCACGCCCCAGATCAGCGCCCGGATCACGATGCGGATGCTGTCGCGGGTGGAGATGACCAGCTCGCGCCAGAGCGGCAGGCCCGACTCGGGGGCCGTGCCGTCCGGGGAGACGTCCCGGTCCACCTTCTCGGAGAGGCTGTCGTAGAAGGGCTGGCCGACGACGAGCGTGACGGCGGTGAAGGTGACCACCGACAGGAGCAGGGCGAGGGCGAAGAGGACGCCGGTCAGGAAGCCGCGGAAGAGGCCGAGCCAGGGGCTCGACCAGTCGTCCGCGAAGGGGGTCGCCCAGGCGGTGAAGTCGGCGCCCCACAGGGCCAGGGCGGTGAGGGCGGCGGCGTACAGCACGAGGGTGATGAGGCCGGGCACGAGTCCGAAGCCGAACTGCTTCCCGTGGCGGACCACCCAGCGCTGGCCGCGCAGCAAGTACTTGAACCCGACCCCTAGATCACGCATGCGTGCACCCTACCGGGGGGTGCGGTGTTTTTTGGCTGCGGGCCGGTGGGGGTTGCTCGCGCAGTTCCCCGCGCCCCTAAAAGATTGCGCAGTTCCCCGCGCCCCTCAGGGGCGCCCCTCAGGGGCGCGGGGAACTGCGCGGCCCGCCCCCACCGGGCCGCAGTCGAATTTCCGCCCCCAGCCCTGCAGGGATTGTTGCCAGCGGAGCGAACCGGTAGACCTCGCTACYGAAGTGACCCGTGTCGGACCCCCTCCGTGGAGGTACACGTGCGCCTACCGAGACCCGCCCTGATCGTCACGGCCGCCGTCACCGCGGCGGCCTCGCTCCTGGTCGCCCCGAGCGGTGCCCTCGCCGACCCCGTCCCCCGGCCCGGGGGCCCGGGCCCGGTCCGCGAGGGGTCCGGTCCCTCCGGCGGCGGGGCCGCCCGGGCGCCCGAGGACGCCACCGCCCGGGCCCTGAGCGCCCCGGTCACCGCGCTCGCCCCCGACGACGCGGACACCGTACGGGGCTATCCGCGCGAGCAGGTGCTGCCCCCGGAACCGGAGAACCCGGCGGACAGGTCCGTGAAGCTGGGGCTGACCCCGTACCACGGCATCGCGCCGGAGCTGAACGCCCTGCAGCGCCTGGGCGACCGGGTGAGCGTGGAGGTCGCGGGCCGGTCGGCCGGCGGGCACCGCCTCTACCTGGTCACCGTCACCGCGCCGGAGTCGGCCCGGCAGGCGCGCGCCCAGGAGCGGATGCGCGAGCTGATCGAGAACGCGCCCGCGGTCGCCGCGAAGGACCCGGCGGTGAAGCGCGACTACAAGGTGCCGGTCTTCTTCAACAACAACATCCACGGCAACGAGTGGGAGGGCACGGACGCCTCCCTGAAGCTGATCGGGAAGCTCGCGACCGCCGGGGACAGGGCGACCGCCGACCTGCTCGCCCACCACCGCGTGTACTTCAACGTCACCGCGAACCCGGACGGCCGCATCGCCGGCACCCGCGCCAACGCCAACGGGTTCGACCTCAACCGGGACTTCGTGACCGCCTCGCAGCCCGAGACGCGGGCGATGCGGCAGATCGCCATCGACAAGCAGCCCGCGCTCATGGTCGACCTGCACGGATACGTCAACGGCACGCTCATCGAGCCGACCACTCCCCCGCACGGCGAGAACTACGAGTACGACCTCTTCCTGAAGAACACCTACGCCAACGCCCTCGGCATGGAGGCCGCCGTCAACGGCCTCGGCTACACGCCGGAGAAGGACGGCGTGGAGCCGGCCCAGATCCCCTTCCGGGACCAGGAGGAGGGCTGGGACGACTGGCCGCCGATCTTCACCCCGCAGTACATGCCGTTCCACGGCACGGTCGCCGCGCACACGGTCGAGTTCCCGATGGCCGTCAACAACGAGGAGTACGACGAGCTGCCCGTCGCCGAGCTGCGCCGCCGCTCGGCGATCAACGTGGCGATCGCGGGCGCGGCGATGCGCGCGAGCCTGGACCACGCCCGCACCCACCGCGCCACGCTCCTCGCCGACCAGATCGAGGTCTTCCGCCGGAGCGTCACGGGCGCCGCGCAGGTCCCCGTCTCGCCCGGGACGGTGCCGGGGGTGCCGGGCATCGGCCCGGAGGACGTCTACACGACGGACTTCCCCCGCGCGTACGTGATCCCGGCGGACGGGGGCAGGGGCACGGTCGCCCAGCGCTCGGCGCCGGCCGCGGCCCGGCTCGTCGACCACCTGCTCGCCAACGACGTACGGGTGCGGCGGGCGACGGCCGGCTTCCGGCTCGGCGGGAAGGCGTACGCGAAGGGCTCGTACGTCGTCGACCTGCGCCAGCCCAAGCGCGGCATGGCGAACGTCATGCTGGCGGACGGGCGCGACATCAGCGGCAAGGTGTCGGTGATGTACGACATCTCCGGCTGGAGCCTCGGCCGGCTGTGGGGTGCGACCGTCGAGACGGTACGGACCGGGCGGCTCGACGTGCCGGACCGGGCGGTGCACGCCGCCGCGAAGGTCGGGTACGTGGCGCCCCGCGGCACGCTGCGGCTGCGCCTGGACGACGCCCGGGAGGTCGCCGCGCTCAACTCCCTGCTGGCGGACGGCGTCGCGGTGCGGCGGGCGGCCGACGGCAGCGCGGTGGTGCCCGCCTCGGCGCGCGGGCGGGCGGCGGCGCTCGCGAAAACGTACGACGTGGCCTTCGACGCGACGAAGGAGACCGGCGGCGCCCCGCTGCGGCGGGTCCGGGTCGCCGCGGCCGTCACGCCGGGCGAGCTGTTCGCGCTGCGCGAGATGAACTTCGACGTGGTCCCGGTGTCCACGGCCGTGCTGAACGCGGGCTTCGACTGGTCGCGGGCGGACGTCCTGTTCGCCTCCTCCGGACTGGACCCGGCGCGCCTCGACGCGGCCGCACGCGCCGCCCTGGACGCCTTCCTGGAGCGCGCGGGGCTGGTGGGCCGCGGGGCCACCGGAGCGGCCGTCAACGCCGCCGCGGGGCTCCTCGCGGTCGACGCGGTGGAGGGCAACCCGGACGCCAACGGCGTGGTGCGCGTGGTCAACTCGCCCGGCGGGCCGGCCGCGGGCGCCCCCGGTCACAGCTTCGTCTACGCGCCGGTGTGGTTCACCGGCCTCGGCGCCGGGGTGCGCGTGGAGCAGTCGTACGCGAGCGGCAACCCGCTCGTGTCCGGTCACTGGCGCGCCCTGGAGGACGGCGGCGGCGGTCCCGCGCAGGCGGCGGGACAGGCCTCGGTGGTGAGCGGACCGCACGCGGTGCTGTTCGGCACGGAGCCGCTCTTCCGGGATCATCCCAAGGGGGAATTCCCCCAGGTGGCACGGGCCTTGCTGACAGTGTCGCAGGGGACAGGAAACTAGGGATCCGGAACTTCCGGGTTCCAGCGGTCTGAGGAGAGCACGGATGGCACAGGAGATCCACGGCACCGTCGCCGACGGCTACGAGGGGGTGCGCGAGGAGTTCGCGTCCGTCGTCGCCGCCGAACGCCCGGATTACGCGGGGCAGTTGAGCGCGTACGTACGGGGGCGGCGGGTCGTCGATCTCTGGACCGGCGCGGACACCGACGGCGACTCGCTGTTCGGGGTCTACTCGTCCTCCAAGGGGGCGGCCCATCTGGTGGTCGCCCTCCTCGTGCAGGACGGCGTGCTGGAGCTGGACCGCGAAGTGGCGCACTACTGGCCGGAGTTCGCGGCCGAGGGCAAGTCCGCGGTGACGCTGCGGGAGCTGCTGGCCCACCGGGCGGGCGTGGTCGGCACGGACGGGGGCTTCACCCTGGACGAGCTGACCGACGACCGGGTGCTCGCCGGACGGCTCGCGGGGCAGCGGCCGTTCTGGCGGCCCGGCACGGCCTTCGGCTACCACGCGCTGGTGATCGGCGCGCTCACCGGCGAGGTCGTGCGGCGGGCCACCGGCCGGACGCTCCAGGAGGTGTACGAGGAGCGGGTGCGGGCCCCGTACGGGCTGGGCTTCCACCTGGGGCTGCCGGAGTCGGAGGAGCACCGGTACCTGCCGGTGCTGCCGATGGCGCCGACCCCGCCGGAGCAGGCGCTGCTGGACGCGACGCCCCGGGGGCCGCACACGCTGGCCGCGATCGCGTTCAACGAGCACGGGCCGGACGCCGTGCCGCTGGCCGACTTCCCCAACCACCGCGCGGTGCGCGCGCTCGGGCAGGCGTCGGCCGGCGGGGTCGCGTCCGCGCGCGGGCTGGCCGGGATGTACGCGGCGGCGATCGGGGCCGGGAGCGGGGAGCGGGCGGCGCTGCTCAAGCCGGACACGGTGGCGGAGGTGGGGCAGATCCACTCCGTGGGGTACGACCTGGTGGCGCGGGCGCACAAATCGTACGGGCTCGGGTTCCAGGCCACGGCCGACACGTGGCACCCGTTCCTGGAACCAGCGGTTGGTTCTGGCCGTTCACTCGGCGGCGCACGCTGTGCGCTCGACCTCGTGAACCGGGGGTTGTGAGTCGGGTGCGGGTGCGTGGGGGCTGGTCGCGCAGTTCCCCGCGCCCCTGAAGGGGCGCGGGGAACTGCGCAGTCTTTTGGCTTTCAGAGCGTGACGATCATCTTGCCCGTGTTGTCGCCCCTCAGGACTCCGAGGAATGCCTCCAGGGTGTTCTCGATGCCCTCGACCACCGTCTCGCGGTACTTGAGGTCGCCGGAGGCGACCCAGGGGCCGACCTCCTCGACGAACTGCGGCTGCAGGTCGTAGTGGTCCCCGACCAGGAACCCCTCGATCCGGCCGCGGGTCGCGATCAGGCGGGCGAGGTTCTTCGGGCCGGGCGCGGGCTCCGTGTTGTTGTACACGGAGATCATCCCGCAGACCGCGATCCGGCCGTGCAGGTTGAGGGAGCCGACCGCCGCCTCCAGGTGGTCGCCGCCGACGTTGTCGAAGTAGACGTCGATCCCGTCCGGGGCGGCCTTCCTGAGCTGCTCGCTCACGGAGCCGTTCTTGTAGTTGAAGGCCGCGTCGAAGCCGTACTCCTTCACGAGCAGCTCGACCTTCTCGTCGGAGCCGGCCGAGCCGATGACCCGTGAGGCGCCCTTGAGCTTCGCGAGCTGGCCGACCTGGCTGCCCACGGCGCCGGCGGCACCGGAGACGAAGACGACGTCGCCCTCCTTGAAGGCGGCGGTGCGCAGGAGGCCCGCGTACGCGGTGAGGCCTGTCATGCCGAGGACACCGAGGTACGTGGTGAGCGGCGCGGCCTGGGGGTCCACCTTGACGGCGTGCTTGGCGTCGAACGTGGCGTACTCGCGCCAGCCGAAGGAGTGCAGGACGTGGTCGCCGACGGCGACGTCCGCGGAGTTCGACGCGACGACCTCGCCGACCGCGCCGCCCTGCATGGCCTTGCCCAGCTCGTAGGGGGCGGCGTACGACTTCGCGGCGCTCATGCGGCCGCGCATGTACGGGTCCACGGAGAGGTGCTTGTTGCGCACCAGGACCTGGCCCGGGCCGGGCTGCTTCAGCTCGGCCTCGACCAGGGCGAAGTCCTCCGGCTTCGGCCAGCCGACCGGGCGGCTGGCGAGGTGCCATTCGCGGTTCACGGCGGGGAGCGCGGCGGTGTCGGTCATGGGGGGACGCCCTTCTCGGTACATCGGTACAGCGGTGTGCGTACGCCGGCGGTTGCGTACGCCAGGATGCTTCAGTAGGTGAAACAACCATGCTCCTGAATATTTCAGGATGTCAAGTAACGGGGTAGCCTGTCGGCATGGGCACCCAGCAGACTCCCTCGTTCGACCCCCTGACGCTTGAGGTCGTCGACCTCATCGGCACGGTGGTGGCCCGCTACCACGAGGAGTACGAGGACGCGGCGGCGGAGCACGCCCTGACGGGGGCGCAGGCGCGGCTGCTGAGCCTGCTGTCGCTGGAGCCGCTGCCGATGCGGCGGCTGGCGCAGCGGCTGAAGTGCGAGCCGTCGAACGTGACCGGGATCGTGGACCGGCTGGAGGCGCGGGGGCTGGCCGAGCGGCGGCCCGATCCCTCGGACCGGCGGGTGAAGCTCGCCGCCGCCACGGAGGAGGGGCGGCGGGTGGCCCGGAGCCTGCGGCTGTCCCTGCGGTTCGCCCGGGAGCCGCTGGCGACGCTGTCGCGCGAGGAACGGATGTCCCTGCGGGAGCTGCTGCTCCGCATGCTTGACGAGCCCACCGGGGCGGGGGCCTGACCTGTGGCCCCCTAAAAGATTGCGCAGTTCCCCGCGCCCCTGGGGAGTGCGGGTCGTTCGCCGGGTGCGGCCCGGTGGGGGTTGCTCGCGCAGTTCCCCGCGCCCCTAGGTACCTAAGGGTTGTCCCGTAAATGATCTACGGCATGCTCGGTGACCTGCTGGTTTCTGCGTCACCCGGCGAGGGCGAGGTTGTGCAGGCGGGCGATGCCGAGCGTGGCGTGGTGAACGCCGTCGCCTTTCAGGCGGCAGTCGCGGAGGATCTTCCAGCCCTTCATGCGGGCGAAGACGTGCTCCACGCGGGCGCGGACCTTGCGGTGCGAGGCATTGTGTTCCTCCTTCCAGGCCGGGAGTTCGGCCTGGC
>NZ_VDFC01000046.1:1091042-1102382 GCF_008369065.1 Streptomyces apricus
CGCGCGCTGCTGCCAGGCCAGGAGGCCGACAACGCGGACCACCGCACGGTGCGGGCCCGGGTGGAACATGTCATCGGCCGCATGAAGAACTACAAGATCCTCCGCGACTGCCGCCAACACGGCGACGGCCTCCACCACGCCGTCCAGGCCGTCGCCCACATGCACAACCTCGCCCTCGCATCATGACCAGAAGACTGTCATCACGGGTCCTGACCTGCCCAAACGCGGCCTTATGCAACACCCTCTAGGGGCGCGGGGAACTGCGCGATCTTTTGGGCGAGCCGCAGGCTACGCGCACCACCACAGGATGCGGTCGCACGACTCCGTCGGGGTGGGGTCCGGGTCGGCCGGTTCCTCCGTCGTGGGGTCCGGGTCCGGATCCGGGTCGGAGGTGCCCGGGGACGACGCCCCGGGCGCGTCCGGCGGCGTGGCCCCGCCCGCCGGGGGCGACGCCGTCGGCGTCACCGCCGAGGACGAGGCTTCTGGGGACGCCGAGGACTCGGCGTCCCCAGAAGCCTCGTCCTTGTCCTTCTTCTTGCGGTCCTTCGCCTTCGCCGCCTTCTCCGACTCCGAGGCCGACGGCGAGACCGCCGAGGACGGGCCCGCCCCCGAGCCGTCCGCGGACCCCGGCGACGAGCCGTCCGCCGACGCCGAGGACGTGGCGGACGCCTCCTTCTTCGACGTGACGCCCGGCAGGGAGAACGGCCCCTCGACGCCCAGCTCGGCCAGGCTCAGCCCGCCGGCCGCGAGCAGCAGCCCCGCCCCCACGAACAGCACCCGACGGCGCCGGCGCCGGTGCATCGCGGCCTTGCGGTCGCGGCGGTCGGCGCGGGTCCTGCGGACCCCGCGGTTCCCCCGGCGCCGGGCCCCGCGCCCCTCGGCGCCGGCCTGCTCCCCATCCTCGCCCGAGGCGTCGTCGCGGTCGTCGGCGTCCTCCCGGTCCGCGTCCGAGAGCGAGGCCGCGTACGCCCGGCACGCTTCGGCGGAGGTGCCGCACCCCGGGCAGGCAAGGGCGCCGTTGAGGTGCCGGTGGCACGGGTGGCAGTAGTCCATGACGCCGGAAGACTAAACTCCGCGAAGGTCACGGTCCCAGGCGCAGCTGTGAAAGTTCTGTGCCGAACAGCCCGTTCCGCTTGGCCGGGCGAGGACAGGACGGACCAAGGGCGGACCATTCGCCGCCTTCCCTCGTCATCGCGTCGAAACCGTTACGTGCCCTACCCATTGACACCCGCGCCGCCCCGTCCTTACTGTCTGGCCAACATTTCGAACGTGTGACGAAATATCGAACGGTCGAAACAGAGTCGTACAAGCAGCCGCAGAGCACGACAAGGGGCATTCTCCGTGCGCATCACCGGAATCAGCACACACGTCGTCGGGACGCCGTGGCGCAACCTGACCTATGTCCAGGTGCACACCGACGAGGGCATCACCGGAGTCGGTGAGACCCGCATGCTCGGACACACCGACGCGCTGATCGGCTATCTGCGCGAGGCGCAGGCCAATCACATCCTCGGTTCCGACCCGTTCGCCGTCGAGGACCTCGTCAAGCGCATGAAGTACGGCGACTACGGCCGGGCCGGCGAGATCGTCATGTCCGGCATCGCCGTGATCGAGATGGCGTGCTGGGACATCAAGGGCAAGGCCCTCGGCGTCCCCGTGTGGCAGCTGCTGGGCGGCAAGGTCACCGACAGGGTGAAGGCGTACGCCAACGGCTGGTACACCACCGAGCGCACCCCCGAGGCGTACCACAAGGCGGCGCGCGCGGTCGTCGAGCGCGGGTACCGGGCGCTGAAGATCGACCCGTTCGGAACCGGCCACTTCGAGCTGGACCACCAGCAGAGCCTGTACGCGGTCTCGCTGATCGAGGCGGTCCGCGACGCGATCGGCCCGGAGACCGAGCTGATGCTGGAGATGCACGGCCGCTTCTCGCCGGCCACCGCGATCCGGCTCGCGCGCGACCTCGCGCCCTTCAACCCGGCGTGGCTGGAGGAGCCGGTGCCGCCGGAGAACCTGAAGGCGCTGGAGAAGGTGGCCGCCAAGGTCGACATGCCGGTCGCGACCGGTGAGCGCATCCACGACCGCATCGAGTTCCGCGAGCTCTTCGAGAGCCAGGCCGTGGACATCATCCAGCCGGACGTCGGCCACATCGGCGGCATCTGGGAGACGCGCAAGCTGGCCGCGACCGCCGAGACGCACTACATGCTGGTCGCCCCCCACAACGTGGGCGGCCCGGTGCTGACCGCCGCCTCCCTCCAGGTCGGCTTCACCTCCCCGAACTTCAAGATCCTCGAACACTTCAACGACTTCGCGGACGCCGACATCAAGAAGGTCGTCAAGGGCGCCCCGCAGGTCGTCGACGGCTACTTCGAGCTGTCCCACGAGCCGGGTCTGGGCGTCGAGCTGGACACGGACGCGGCGGCCGAGTTCCCGCAGCAGCAGGCCCGCTTCGACCTGTGGGCGGAAGGCTGGGAGCAGCGCAAGCCGAAGGGCACCGCCAAGTGACCGCGCCCGCCACCGAGTTGCCCGGCGGGCTGTGGCAGGCTGTGCACCGCCGCCGGACGCCGTCGCCGTCGCGCGCCACGGCGGACCGGAGGGGTCACCGCCCTTCCGCGACCCCGACACGCCCCACCGCCCCGGAGCCGTCATGAGCGCCCCCAGCCAGGCCGTCGTCATCGAGGGGCCGGGCGCGCACCGGCTGGTCCCGCACGAGCCCGCGGCCCCCGCCGCCGGTGAGGCGCTCGTACGGGTCCACGCGAGCGGGATTTGCGGCAGTGACCGCGAGGTGTACCAGGGCAACCGGCCCGAGGGGTACGTCCGCTACCCGCTCACCCCGGGCCACGAGTGGTCCGGCACGGTGGAGGCGGTCGGCGCCGGGGTCCCGCGGGGCCTGGTGGGCCGCAAGGTGGTGGGCGAGGGCTTCCGCAACTGCCAGGTCTGCGACCGCTGCCACGCGGGCGAGACGACGCTGTGCACGGCCGGCTACGAGGAGACGGGCTTCACGCAGCCCGGCGCCATGGCCGGCACGCTCACGCTGCCCGCGCGGCTGCTGCACGTGCTGCCCGACGACGCCGACCTCACGGCGGCGGCGCTCCTGGAGCCGGCCGCCTGCATCGCGGCGGCGGCGCTGAAGGCGGACGCGCGGCCCGGCGAGCGGGTGGCGGTCGTCGGCACCGGCACGCTCGGCATGTTCGCCGTGCAGTTCCTGAGGGCCGGCTCGCCCTCGGAGCTGCTGGTGGTGGGCACCCGCCCGGACCGCGAGGAGCTGTCGCGGACCTTCGGCGCCACCGACTTCCGCACCCGGGACCAGGAGCTGCCCGACGACTTCGACGTGGTGATCGAGACCGCCGGCTCGGCGACCGCGGCGACCACCGCCGCGTCCCTGCTGCGGCGCGGCGGGCGGCTGGTGCTCACGGGCATCCCGGCCGCGGGCGCCGAGGGCCTGGACCCCACCGACCTCGTCGTACGGCAGCTGGAGGTGCACACCGTCTTCGGGGCGCCCCCGCAGGCCTGGGCGCACACGGTACGGGTCTTCGGCGCCGGGCTCCTCGACCCGCTGCCGCTGGTGACGCACGAACTTCCGTTGGACGAGTTCGCCCACGCCATCGAGCTGGTCGGTTCGGGCGATCCGAAGGTCGGCAAGGTGCTGCTGCGGCCCTAGGGCGGCGGCGCCGGACGGCGGCCCCAGATCCGTGCGCCGGTGCGGAGACCTGACGCTCCGTACCGGCGTACACCCACCGACACGAACCATGTCCGACATATCGAACGCACACTTTGCCAGAGCTAAGGAAAGCCCGTGACCGACGCTTCCCCCCAGGGGCCCCGCCGACCCGGTGAGCAGGCACTCGCCGCGCTCGGCCTGGGCGCGCCCGCCCTGTCCCCGGCCGACGCCTCGCCGCACACCTTCCCGGGAGGCGGCCGCTGGCGCACCGAGATCCCCTCGTGCGAGGGGCCCGAGGCGCTGGCCGTGGTCCTGAAGGAGTCCTCGCGGCTCGACGTGCCGATCCACCGGATCAGCCAGGGCAGCGGCATCTGGATGCTGACCGACGCCGAGATCACCGAGATGGTCGAGGCGACGGCCGAGCGCGACATCGAGCTCTGCCTCTTCACCGGCCCGCGCGGCACGTGGGACATCGGCGGCTCGACCCGTACCGACTCCGGTGGCGGCGGCACCCGGGCCCGGGGTCACGATGCGGTCGCGGGCTGTCTCGAAGACGCCGTGCGCGCAACGGAGTTGGGCGTAAAGTGCCTCCTCGTGGCGGACGAGGGCGTGCTGTGGACCTTGCACAGGGCCCGTGTCGCCGGGATCATCCCGGCCGACACCACGCTCAAGGTCTCGGCGCTCATCGGTCCGGTCAACCCGGCCGCGTACGCCGTGTACGAGCAGCTCGGCGGGGACTCGATCAACGTGCCCAGCGACCTCACGCTGGACCACCTGACGGAGATCCGCCGGGTCAGTGCCGCCCCCATGGACATGTACATCGAGGCCCCCGACGATCTCGGCGGTTACGTGCGCATGTACGAGGTCGCCGAGCTGATCAGACGCGGCGCACCGCTGTACCTGAAGTTCGGCCTGTCCAAGGCGCCGGGGATCTACCCGTACGGGCACCACCTGCGGGACCTGACCCTGTCGACGGCGCGGGAGAGGGTGCGGCGCGGCCGGCTCGCGCTGGACCTGCTGGCGCGGCACGGGGCGGACGGCGACATGGCGCCGCTCGGTTCGCGCCTGCCGGGAGCACTCCAACGGTTTGACATTCCCTCATAACGTTCCGGGCACACCCCCTTCACAAAAGACGACGTGGCCGAACACAATCCCACACACCCTTCTCGGTCGTTCCGCGCTCCACGTCCTCACGGATGAACACCGAGCCCCCGTCAGAGCATCAAGGAAGATGATCATGCGCAATCGCAAGGCAGCCCTCTCCGCCATAGCCGCGGCAGCCTCCCTCGCCCTCACCCTCTCCGCCTGCGGGCAGGACAGCGAGGGCGGCAGCGACAGCAGCAAGGGGGAGTCGAAGAAGGGCTCCACCGTCGGTATCGCGATGCCGACCAAGTCCTCCGAGCGCTGGATCGCCGACGGCGCCAACGTGGAGAAGAACCTCAAGGCGGCGGGCTACAAGACGAAGCTGGCCTTCGGCGAGGACGACCCCGACACCCAGGTCTCGCAGATCGAGAACATGATCACCCAGGGCGTCTCCGCGCTGATCATCGCGGCGATCGACAACAAGTCCCTGGACAACGTTCTCCAGCAGGCCAAGGACGCGGACATCCCGGTCATCTCCTACGACCGCCTGATCCTCAACTCGCCGAACGTCGACTACTACGCGTCGTTCGACAACGAGAAGGTCGGCGAGCTCCAGGGCGGCTACATCGTCGAGAAGCTCGGCCTGAAGGACGGCTCGAAGAAGGGCCCGTTCAACGTCGAGCTGTTCGCCGGCTCGAACGACGACAACAACACCCAGTACTTCTTCAAGGGCGCGATGAACGCCCTGCAGCCGTACATCGACAAGAAGCAGATCGTCGTCAAGTCGGGCCAGACCAAGCTCAACCAGGTCACCACCCTGCGCTGGGACGGCGGCACCGCCCAGAAGCGCATGGACGACCTGCTGACCTCGACGTACAAGACCGCCAAGGTCGACGCGGTCCTCTCGCCCTACGACGGCATCTCCATCGGCATCCTGTCCGCGCTCAAGTCGGACGACTACGGCTCCAAGAGCAAGCCGCTGCCGATCGTCACGGGCCAGGACGCCGAGGTCGCCTCGGTCAAGTCGATCATCGACGGCCAGCAGACGCAGACGGTCTACAAGGACACCCGCAAGCTGGCCGAGGTCGCCTCGAAGATGGTCGACGCGGTGCTGAACGACAAGAAGCCCGAGACCAACGACACCAAGACGTACGACAACGGCGCGAAGGTCGTCCCCGCGTTCCTGCTGGAGCCGGTGAACGTCGACAAGAGCAACTACAAGGAGACGGTCGTCGACTCCGGCTACATCAAGGAAAGCGACCTCAAGTAACCACCCGTCTCCAAGGATTGGAAGGCACGACCATGGCGGGACCCGTCCTGGAAATGCGCTCGATCGTCAAGACCTTTCCCGGCGTCAAGGCGCTGTCGGACGTCTCCCTGAGCGTCCGGCCCGGCGAGGTCCACGCCATCTGCGGGGAGAACGGCGCCGGCAAGTCGACCTTGATGAAGGTCCTCTCCGGCGTCCATCCGCACGGGACCTACGAGGGCGACATCCTCTTCGAGGGTGAGTCCTGCCGGTTCAAGGACATCAGGGCGAGCGAGCAGCACGGCATCGTGATCATCCACCAGGAGCTCGCCCTGGTGCCGTACCTCTCCATCGCGGAGAACATCTTCCTCGGCAACGAGCACGCCACGCGCGGGTTCATCAGCTGGACCGAGACGCTGCGGCACGCCACCGAGCTGCTGCGGCGGGTCGGTCTGGACGAGCACCCCGACACCCGCGTGGCCGACATCGGCGTGGGCAAGCAGCAGCTCGTCGAGATCGCCAAGGCGCTGTCGAAGAAGGTGAAGCTGCTGATCCTCGACGAGCCGACGGCGGCGCTGAACGACGAGGACAGCGGCAAGCTCCTCGACCTGATCCTGGGCCTCAAGGACCAGGGCATCACCTCGATCATCATCTCGCACAAGCTCAACGAGATCGAGGCGGTCGCGGACTCGGTGACCATCCTGCGCGACGGGCGGTCCATCGAGACCCTCGACGTGAAGGCGCCGGAGACCACCGAGGACCGGATCATCAGCGGCATGGTCGGGCGCGACCTCGACCACCGCTTCCCGGAGCGCACCCCGCACGACACCGAGGTGGGCTCCGCCCCGGCCCTCGAAATCCGCAACTGGACCGTGCACCACCCGATCGACCAGCAGCGCAAGGTCGTCGACGACGTGTCGATCCAGGTGCGCCGCGGGGAGATCGTCGGGATCGCCGGGCTCATGGGCGCCGGGCGCACCGAGCTGGCGATGAGCGTCTTCGGGCGCACCTACGGCCGCTACGCGGGCGGCACCGTCCTCAAGGACGGCAAGGAGATCCGTACGAAGACCGTGTCCGAGGCGGTCGGGCACGGCATCGCGTACGTGACCGAGGACCGCAAGCACTACGGCCTCAACCTCATCGACACCATCAACCGCAACATCTCGCTCAGCGCGCTGGGCAAGGTGGCCAAGGGCGGTGTGGTCGACGAGCACGAGGAGCGGCAGGTCGCCGAGGGCTACCGCACGTCGATGAACATCAAGGCGCCGACCGTCTTCGAGCCGGTGGGCAAGCTGTCGGGCGGCAACCAGCAGAAGGTCGTCCTCAGCAAGTGGATCTTCGCGGGGCCCGACGTGCTGATCCTGGACGAGCCGACCCGCGGCATCGACGTGGGCGCCAAGTTCGAGATCTACACGGTCATCGACAAACTGGCCGCCGAGGGCAAGGCGGTCGTCTTCATCTCCTCCGAGCTGCCCGAACTGCTCGGCATGTGCGACCGCATCTACACGATGTCCGCCGGGCGGCTGACCGGTGAGGTCCAGCGGGCCGAGGCCACGCAGGAAGTGCTGATGCGCCAGATGACGAAGGACAAGAGGTAGGACCCATGAGCACGAATGTGACCGCCAAGTCCCCGGCTCCGGCGCCCGCCGGCAAGGGCGGCTCGGCCGGCGGCGGCGACGGCCTGCTGCAGCTGATGATGGAGGGCATGCGCCGCAACATGCGGCAGTACGGCATGCTGATCGCGCTCGGCCTGATCGTGGTGCTGTTCGCGGTGTGGACGGACGGCGACCTGCTGCTGCCGCGCAACGTCTCCAACCTGGTGCTGCAGAACAGCTACATCCTGATCCTCGCGATCGGCATGATGCTCGTCATCATCGCGGGCCACATCGACCTGTCGGTCGGCTCCCTCACCGCCTTCGTGGGCGCGGTGGCGGCCGTGATGATGGTCAAGCACGACATGCCCTGGCCGCTGGCCGTGGTGCTGTGCCTGCTCATGGGCGCCGCCGCGGGAGCCGCGCAGGGGTTCTTCATCGCGTATCTCGGCATACCGTCCTTCATCGTGACCCTGGCGGGCATGCTGACCTTCCGCGGTCTGACGGAGATCTTCCTTGAGGGCCAGACCCTCGGCCCGTTCCCCGAGGGCCTGCAGAAGGTCTCCAACGGCTTCCTCCCCGAGGTCGGCCCGGACACGAACTACCACAACCTCACGCTGCTGCTCGGCTTCGCGGTCATCGCGTTCATCGTGCTGCAGGAGGTGCGCGACCGCCGCCGGCAGCAGGAGTTCGCGCTGGAGGTGCCGCCCTTCAAGCTGTTCCTGCTGAAGATCGTCGCCCTGGTCGCCGCCGTGCTCACGGTGACGCTGATGCTCGCCAGCTACAAGGGCGCGCCGGTGGTGCTGATCATCCTCGGCGTCCTGGTCGTGGGCTTCGGCTACGTGATGCGCAACGCCATCATCGGCCGCCACATCTACGCGATCGGCGGCAACCTGCCCGCGGCGAAGCTGTCCGGCGTGCGGGACAAGAAGGTCACCTTCCTGGTCTTCCTCAACATGGGCATGCTCGCGGCGCTGGCCGGCCTGGTCTTCGCGGCCCGCTTCAACGCGGCCTCGCCGAAGGCCGGTGTGAACTTCGAGCTGGAGGCGATCGCCGCGTCCTTCATCGGCGGCGCGTCGATGAGCGGCGGCGTCGGCACGGTCCTCGGCGCGATCATCGGCGGTGTCGTCCTCGGCGTGCTCAACAACGGCATGAACCTCGTCGGTGTCGGCAGCGACTGGCAGCAGGTCATCAAGGGCCTGGTGCTGCTCGCGGCGGTCGGCTTCGACGTGTGGAACAAGCGCAAGGTCGGTTCGTAACGTGCAGGTCGGGGCCCCGTGGACGTACTGTCCACGGGGCCCCGTTTTTTCTTTGTGCACGACAAGATGTGCACGACAAGAACTGCCACGTCTCGGGAAGACAGGAACCGGTGAAAGAACTCTTTGGCGAACTCGCCGACGGAACGAAGGTCCACCGCTGGTCGCTGGAGAACGGCGGCACACGGCTGAAGGTCCTGTCGTACGGCGGCATCGTCCAGTCCCTGGAACTCCCCGACCGCCGCGGCCGGTACGCCAACGTCTCGCTCGGCTTCGACGACGTCGAGACGTACGAGACGTCCAGCCCGTACTTCGGCGCGCTCATCGGCCGCTACGGCAACCGCATCGCCGGGGGCCGGTTCACCCTCGACGGCGAGGAGCACCGGCTGCCCGTCAACGACGGCGGCCACCACCTGCACGGCGGGCCCGAGGGCTTCGACCGGCGGGTGTGGGACGTGGAGGAGTTCGCGACCGGCTCCGACGTAGGCCTCGTGCTGCGGCGCACCAGCCCCGACGGCGAGATGGGCCACCCCGGCACGCTGACGGTGAAGGTCACCTACACCCTCACCGCGCAGGGCGACTGGCGCGTCGACTACGAGGCGGCCACCGACCGGGCCACCGTCGTCAACCTCACCAGCCACGTCTACTGGAACCTGGCCGGCGAGGGCGCGGGCTCCGTCCACGACCACGAGCTGATGATCGCCGCGTCCCGCTACACGCCGGTCGACGCGGGGCTCGTGCCGACCGGTGAGCTGGCCCCGGTCGAGGGCACCCCGTTCGACTTCCGGCACCCGAAGCCGGTCGGGGCGGAGCTGCGGCGCTCGGACCCCCAGCTCCTGCACGCCAAGGGCATCGACCACAACATGGTCCTCGACAAGGGGCCCACCGAGCGGCCCGAGCACTTCGCGACCCTGCGGGAACCGGTCTCGGGGCGCACCCTGAGGATCGCCACGACCGAGCCGGGCGTGCAGCTGTACACCGGGAACTTCCTGGACGGCACCCTGGTGGGCCCCGGCGGCCGGGCCTACCGGCAGGGCGACGCGGTGTGCCTGGAGACCCAGCACTTCCCCGACTCGCCGAACCGCCCGGAGTTCCCGTCGACCGTGCTGCGGCCGGGCGGGACGTACCGGTCGACGACGGTCCATTCGTTCACCTTGTGACCGTTCTTCACAGCGGGTTCACAATTTCCACATCGCTTCACAGTCGTTGAACAGAGACACCCCGCCGCCCGTACTCAGGGACGGCCCGCGTATCCCCGCACGGGCCGCCCCTCAAGGACGGAGGGTCCATGGCCGACAAAGTCACCTCGCTGTTCCGCACCGGCGCGCACAGCCCCTCGATGGCCGCGCTGGCGCGTGAGAGCGGGGAGGCGGGTCCGCTGGACTTCTGCATCCCGTGCAATCCGTACTTCCCCTCGCCCGCGATGTTCGACGAGCTGTCCGGGCGGCTGCGCGAGATCATCACGTACTACCCGAGCAGCGCGGACACCATCACCGCCGAACTGTGCAACCTGCTCCAGCTGCCGCCGCAGTGCGTGGCGATGGGCAACGGCTCCACCGAACTGATCACCTGGATCGACCACCTGCTGGTCCGGGAGTCGCTCGCCGTCCCCGTCCCCACCTTCGGCCGCTGGACCGACCAGCCGCTGGAGACCGGCAAGCGCGTCGACATGTTCCCCCTCCAGGAGAGCAACGGCTTCGCCCTCGACCCCGCGCAGTACATCCAGTTCATCCGCTCCCGGGGCACCCGCGCGGCCGTCATCTGCAACCCGAACAACCCCGACGGGGGCTTCCTGCCCAAGCAGACGGTCCTGGCGTTCTGCGACGCGCTCGCCGACCTCGACCTGATCGTCATCGACGAGTCGTTCCTGGAGTTCGCCGACGCGGAGAGCGAGCCGAGCATCGTCGAGGAGGCGGTGATGCGCCCCAACGTCATCGTGCTGCGCAGCCTCGGCAAGAACTTCGGCCTGCACGGCGTGCGGTTCGGCTACATGGTGGCCAACCCGGGCCTGGCGGGCCGCATCCGCTCGATGCTGCCGAAGTGGAACCTGAACGCCTTCGCGGAGACCGTGGTGTTCATGCTCCGGGACTACGGGCCCGAGTACGTGGAGAGCCTGCACATGGTGCGGCGCGACCGGCTGGACATGGCGCGGCAGCTGTCCGCGCTGCCCGGCCTCACCGTCTACCCCTCGCAGGGGAACTTCCTCTTCGTGCGCCTGCCCGTGGGCGCCGAGGGGACCGTGGTCCGGGACCGGCTGCTCACCGAGCACCGGATCCTGGTCCGGGAGTGCGGCAACAAGATCGGTTCGTCCAGCCGCTTCCTGCGGCTCGTGGTGCGCCCCCAGGCGGATGTTCAACGCCTGGTGTCCGGCCTGGAGTCGGTGCTCTACGGGACCGTCAGGAGGGCCGCCGCCGCCGTGCCCGAGCTGAGCACCGGGACCGGCTACAGCTCCGGTACGGCGGCGGTCGACCGGCTCGTCGGCTCGACCAACGGGCAGGGGTACCC
>NZ_VDFC01000046.1:1102482-1124214 GCF_008369065.1 Streptomyces apricus
AGCCGCAGCCGCTCACCGCGGGGGTGGGGGCGATGGCAGGGTCGATGGCGGGCCAGCCGGGGTTGCAGCAGCCGCCCCAGCTGGTGCCGCAGCCCGTGCCGGCGCCTCAGCCGGTTCCGCAGCCGGTGCCGGTTCCGCAGCCGGTGCCGGTTCCGCAGCCGGTCGCCGCCGCCGCTGTCGCTCCCGCGAACGGGATGGTCGGGCAGCCGCAGCCGATGACGGCCGCGCAGGCCCGTGGCACGACGGGGATGCCGGGCGGGCTGACCGCGGTGGCCGCGCCGGGGCATCCGCAGGGGTTCCCGCCACCGCCGCCGCCCCAGCCGGCCGGGGGGTGGCCGAACACGCCGACCCCCTCCGGCACGAACTGGCCTGCGGCCGGCGGGTCGGGCCGGGTCGGCTGACCCGGTCCCTGGCGCGACCCCGGCTCACCGCCGGTGGGGGCTGACCTCAACGATTGCGCAGTTCCCCGCGCCCCTGAGGTTTTCAGGGGCGCGGGGAACTGCGCAGTCTTTTAGGGGCGCCGGGTCAGTAGGCGACCGGCCACCCGCTGGTCCAGTTCAAGAGGTTGATGCCGAGCTTCGGGGTGCCGTTGTCCTGGCCGTCGTAGTAGTGGTAGACGATCAGGTCACCGTCGACGTCCGCCATGATCGACTGCCCGCCGGGCCCGATGTACCGCCCGTGCGACTCCAGCACGGGCGTCCCGCCGTTGTTCATCAGGGAGACCCCGTTCCTGTCGTGGTACGGCCCGGTGACACTCGTGGCCCGCCCGACCTTGACCTTGTACGTGGAGGCGGTCCCGGCGCAGCAGGTGTCGTACGACGCGAACAGGTAGTAGTAGCCGCCCCGTTTGACGATGTACGGCGCCTCCACCGCCTTGGTGCCGGTCGGACGGGACGCGATCGAGTGGCGCGTGGTGTCCGACGAGAGCTGCTTGCCGGTCGACGGGTCGAGCCGGATCATCTTCAGCCCGGTCCACCAACTCCCGAAGGAGAGCCACCACTTGCCGTCGCCGTCGACGAAGAGGTTCGGGTCGATGGCGTTGTAGTCGCTGGACGTGGTGGAGGTGTAGACCGTCCCGCGGTCGGTCCAGGAGCCCGGCAGCCCGGTCGCCGAGGCAGCCAGCCCGATGGCCGACCTGTTCGAGCCGAAGGTCGAGACGGCGTAGTACATCAGGTACGTGCCGCCCTGGTACGAGATGTCGGGCGCCCACGCCTCGGTCGCGTACGACGACCACCAGCCGGGCTTGGTGCCGAAGGCGTCGGCACCCGCGCCGAAGGCGATCCGGTCGGTCGACGTCCGGTACCCGAGGCCGCCGCCGGTGGCGTACAGCAGGTACCGGCCGGACGAGGAACGGATCATCGTCGGGTCGTGGACGACGGTCGAGCCGGTGACGGTGCCGGGGTTCGGGTACGCCGAGGCGGTGGTGGGGACGAGGGCGAGCAGGACGGCGGCGGGCAGGGCGAGGAGCGTCGTCCTGCGGGCCGTACGGCGGGACTTCCGGCCGGGGACGCCGGAGACACTGCCGGTGCTGGAGGTGCGGTTCACGCGGTTCCTCCTGGCGTGGGGGGCGAGTGGGGGGATTCAGGGATGCCGTGCGTTCGGCATCGCGAACAGTGACCCTTACCTCGAACGGGAACGTAGGATCGAACCCCTTGCGCGTCAACGGTTCGCGCAGCCCCCCGCGCCCCGGCAGATGTCGAAAGTTTTTCGGCGTCACGACTGACGCACAAGACACTTGACGCCCCGTCACTTTGCCCGACGTACAGCACTCCGACAGCTTCCGCCCCTACGGTGCCGTGTCCATGACAGACAAAGCGATCGGACGACGAACCCTGCTCCTCGCCACGGGCGCCACTGCGGCGACACTGACCGTGGGCGCCGCGGTCCAGGACTCCCCCACCGCCGCCGACCAGGTCCCGGCAGCCGCCGCGGCCGTCTGCACCCTCACGAAGGAGATGACCGAAGGCCCCTACTACCTCGACGGACAGCTGGTCCGCGCCGACATCCACGAGGACAAGACCGGCATCCCGCTGAAGCTCACACTCACCGTCGTCGACGACGACACCTGCGCCCCGCTCGCGAACGCGCTGGTGGAGCTCTGGCACTGCGACGCCCTCGGCGAGTACAGCGGGTTCGTCGGCGGGAACGGGCACGACGAGCCGGACAACGGCACGTTCCTGCGCGGCGGGGTCCTGACGGGCCCCGACGGCGTCGCGCGGATCACCAGCGTCTATCCCGGGTGGTACCGGGGCCGCTGCGTCCACATCCACGTCAAGGTGCACACCGGCGTCACGCTGACCGCCGACGGCTCCTTCGAGGGCGGCCGGGAGCTGCACACCGGGCAGCTGTTCTTCGACGAGACGGTCACCGCGCGAGTGGGGGCGCTGCCCGTGTACGCGGCCAACACCGTGCCGCGCACGACGCTCGCGCAGGACGGCATCTACGACGACGGAGGCGCGACGTCCGGCCTCCTGACCCTGACGCCACTGGGCACTTCGCCGAGCACGGGGTACGCGGGCGCCTTGACCCTCGGCATCGAGACGAGCTGACGGGCCGACCGTCCGGGATTCACCTGCGGGCCGGTGGGGGCTGGTCGCGCAGTTCCCCGCGCCCCTAGGTTTTCAGGGGCGCGGGGAACTGCGCGGGTGACCCCCACCGGCCCGCAGCGACGACTCGGCCGAACCCCCGCGGCCGCGGCCGCGACTGCGGCTCAGGACGCGCACCCCCCGCGCGTCCACCACCCGCACCTGCAGCGACCCGCACGCGCACCGGGTCCAGACCGTCTGCCCGCCCGCCGTGCCGTGCCGGGACACCACCTGGAAGGGCTCGGCCCGGTCCGGCCACCCGCAGTACGGGCACGCCCCGGCGGCGGGCGTAGGCGTAGGCGTGGGCGAGGGACGTGCCGTGCCGGACATCTGCGACTCCTGACGCGATCGGGGCCTGGTGGTTCCAGGGTGCGACCCGCGATCCTGTGCGTCCAGGTTGACTTTCCGGACGCGACCTTGAAGCGTGGGCTTCATGATTGACCTGCGCCGGCTCCACGTCCTGCGGGCCGTCGAGCACTACGGCACGGTGACCGCCGCCGCCCGCGCCCTGCACCTGACGACCTCCGCCGCCTCGCAACAGGTCCGCGGGCTCGCCCGGGAGCTCGGGGTCGACCTGCTGGAACCGCAGGGGCGCGGCGTCCGGCTGACCCCCGCCGCGCGGAGCCTGCTCGCGCACGCCGACGCCATCCAGGCCCGCTGGGACCAGGCGGAGCTCGACCTGCGGGCCGACCACGACGACCCGGCCGGACTGCTGCGGGTGAGCGGCGTCCCGACGGCCGCCTCGGTGCTCCTGGCCCCGATGGCGGCCCGGCTGCGCGAACGCCACCCCCGGCTCTCCGTGCGGATCCAGGAGGCGGCCGTCCTGGAGGGCTTCGACCTGCTCTTCGAGGGCAGGGCCGACCTCTCCATCGTGGAGGTGACCCCGCGCAACCCGCCGCCCGGCGACGCCAGGTTCGACCAGCGGCCGCTGCTGGACGACCCGTTCGACCTGGTCGTGCCCGACACGCACCGGCTCGCGGGACGCGACCGGATCGACCTCGCGGAGGCCGCGCGCGAGGACTGGATCGCGCCGGTCGCGGACAGCCCCTGCCGCCCGCACGTGCTCTCCGCGTGCGGCGCCGCGGGCTTCACCCCCGATGTCGTCCACCTGGCGCTGGACTGGAACGTCATGGCCCACCTCGTCGCGCACGGCCTCGGGGTCGCGCTCGTCCCCCGGCTCGCCCCGCTCCCTCCCCACCTGCCGCTCACCCGCGTACGGTGCACCGGCGACCCGCACCGCAAGCTCCTCACCTGCACCAGGGCCGGCGGCCACGAACGCCCCGCCGTCGCGGCGGCGCTCGACGAACTGCGGGAACTGGCGCGTACGGCGGTGGCGTGAACGTCACCGGGGGGCGCATTAGGGTCTTCTGTCGGACCATGGGTACGCGGCTGGGGAAGGCGAGTGGCGGTGGGAGCACGGGGACACACGGACGGCATCGGCATCGGCTTCGACGCCGGCGTCGACGGGCTGATGCGGCTCGTACGGCGGCAGGGCACCCCGGCGCAGGTGCTGGAGTGGCTCGGCCGGCGGACCGGGGCGCACCTCGCCTGGATCGGCCGCACCGGCGCGGTCGAGGCGGCCACGGCCGGCTTCCCCCGGCAGGCGGCGGGCGCGCTGACGGAACAGGTGGAGCGCCTGGCGGGCGGGCGGCTGGCCGCCGCCACGACCCGGCTCGGTGAGCTGGAGGTACGCCTCGAAGCGTTCGGCGGGCAGGAGCCGCGGCCGGTGCTGGTGACCGCCAGCGCCTCGCCGCTGCCGCGGGAGGCGGCGGCCCTGACCTCGCAGGCCGGCGGTCTCGTCGACCTGCTGACCCGGGCGTCCGAGGCCGAGGGCGCCACGCACGGCTACGAGGCGAAGGCGGCGCAGCTGCGGTTCGCGGTGCTGACCGCGCTGCTGGCCGGGGACGTCACCATGGCGCGCCGGATGACCACCGGCGACGTACCGCCGCTGCTGGACGCGCAGCGCGTACGGGTCCACCTCCTGCACTGCCCGCCCGCCGACCGCGACCGGCTGACCAGGACCTACCTCGATCCGTCGGGCTACCACGGCCCGGGGCTGATGGTGAACTGCCCGGTGTTCCGGGAGCAGTTGATCTGCCCCGTCGCCGAGGACCCGGAGCTGGGCGGGCGCTTCCGGCAGGGGGAGGTGCTGCGCCGGCTCGTCGCGGAGAACCCCGCGTACGCGCTGGGCGTCAGCCGGCCCCATCCGCTCGCCGCCACGGGTGCGGCCTACGGCGAGGCCGTGCACGCCCTCGCCGTCGCCCGCAACTCCCCCGGCCGGCTGGCCGCTTACCGGGGACGGCCCTCGCTGGTGCACGTCCTGCCGCACCGGCCGGCCCTCGCCTGGGCGCGCGCCCACCTGGAGCCCTTGCAGGAGGTCCCCCAGTCCACCGTGGACGTCGTCCGGCTGGCCGTGACGTTCTCCCGGTCCGGGGTGGCCCGGCTGCTGCACCTGAGCCGCACCACCGTCACGGCGCACTGCCGGCGCGCGGAGGAGGCGCTGGGCATCGACCTCGGCGAGGTCCGCACCCGTGCCACGCTCGACCTGGCCCTGTCCCTCACCGCGTTGCAGCCCGATCCCGCCGACACCGGCCGGCCGGCGGTCTCGCCACAGCTCGGCGAACTGATGCGCTCCGCCCCCGCCACGGCATGGGCGGAGCCCTTCCTGCGCCCGCTGCGCGACACCCGGCAGCGCGACCTGTACCGGACCGTGGAGGCCTGGATCGACGCCAACACCGATGCGCAGCGCACGGCCGCGCGGGTGGGCCTGAGCCGCAACACGGTCCGCGCGCACCTGCGCGCCGCCGAGCGCCTCCTCAACCGGGACCTGCTGACGACCGGTTCGGGCATCCACGACGTCGTGCACGCCCTGCGCGCGGCGGGTGGGCAGCGTGCACACCCGGCGGCCGAATCTGGTCGGCGTGCACGGTGGTCCCCGGCGGACGTCGCCTCCTAACGTGCCCAGTACGCGGCGAATGGCCCACGGGGGAGGTCATTCGCCGCGGTCTTCTTCCCGTGGCGCGGCCTGAGTTGAGGCCGTATCTCGTCGGTGCACCGTGCAAACCACCCTGGAGTGGACTAGCCAACCCCGACGCCGTTGTGACTTTCTGGAGTCAGCCGACAACCGTCCGTGAGGGACGGCCGGTGAACGGTGAAGGGACGACGATGAGCACTCCTCAGGCGGCGGCCACGGGCGACGCGGACTCCGCTCCTCCGATCAGTACGGTCGCAGGGACCGGGACCGCGGGGTCCAAGGGGGACGGCGAGCCCGCCGTCGCCGCCCAGTTGAACCGTCCGTACGGGGTCGCGGTGGACGGCACCGGCACCCTCTATTTCTCCGACTACAACAACCACCGGGTCCGGAAGATCACGACGGACGGCAAGGTCAGCACGGTCGCCGGAACCGGGGCCGCGGGCTACCGGGGCGACAACGGCCCCGCCCTGTCGGCCCAGTTGAACTGTCCACGCGAAGTGGCGGTGGACGGCGCGGGCGCCGTCTACGTCACCGATGCCGGCAACCACCGGGTACGGAAGATCGCAACCGACGGGACCATCACCACGGTTGCGGGGACCGGGGTCGCGGGATTCAGCGGTGACGGCGGCCTCGCCACCGCCGCCCGGCTGAACTACCCGCTGGGGGTGGTGGTGGACAGCAGCGGCACCCTCTACCTCTCCGACCACACCAACAACCGGATCCGGAAGGTCACCACCGACGGGACCATCACCACGATCGCGGGAACCGGGGCCACGGGATTCAAGGGAGATGACGGTCCGGCCGTTCAGGCCCAGCTGAACCGCCCGTACGCGGTGGCGGTGGACAGTGCGGGCACCCTGTACATCACCGACGGCAACAACCACCGGGTCCGGAAGATCACCACCGACGGGACCATCACCACGGTTGCCGGAACGGGCGTGGCGGGTTTCGGCGGCGACGACGGCCCGGCGACCGCGGCGCGGCTGAACCTCCCCCTGGGAGTGGCGATCGACAGCACCGGCACCCTTTACGTCTCCGAATACAACAACCACCGGGTCAGGAAGATCACCACTGACGGGACCATCACCACGGTTGCGGGAACGGGCACCGCGGGTTTCGGCGGCGACGACGGCCCGGCAGCCGCGGCCCAACTGCGCAACCCGTTCGGACTCGCCGTGGACTGCGTGGACACCCTCTACATCGCCGACCACCTCAACAACCGGATCCGGAAGATCGCTTCGGCGAAACTGGCCGGGCTGCCCGACTCCGGCACGGTGGTCTCCTGGGCCAACGTCCGCAGCAGGCTGCGGATCGGGGTGGTGCGCGAGTCCACCAAGGACGGGGCCGAGGTCCACCAGTCCCTCGCCGTCCCCCGGGACCACCAGCGGTGGCGGCTGATCGCGTCGGGCCAGGCCGACGGCGACGTCCTGTACCGGATCGAGAACGTGCGCAGCGGCAAGGTCCTGGAGGTCGCCGGGGCGCAGGAGAGGGCGGGGGCGGTGATCGCGCAGCGCGCCTACGAGGGCGGCGACGCCCATCACCAGCAGTGGCGGCTGATCCCGGCGGGCCCGGTGACCGACACCCCGCGGGCGTACGAGATCGCGAACCGGAACAGCGGTCTGCTGCTGCGGGTCGCCACCAACGCCCGGACGGTGATCGAGCAGCACGGGTCGGAGGGTGACCACCGGGGCCGGCAGTGGCAGCTGCTTCCTGTGTGACGCGCCGGGGCGGGCCGGGGCGGCTTCGCCCCCGCCCCCCCCCAAACGCCCGACTCGCCTTGGGCGCCTTGGGGGCTTCCGGCGCCTTGGGCGCCTCCGGGGTCTTGGGAGGCTTGGAGAAGTCGCTCTTACTCGGCCTGCCCTCCAGGTCCTCGTCCTTCTGCAGGCCGCCGTGCCCCTCCACTGTCGCGCTCGCCTGCTGCATGCCCGCGGACGCCGCTCCGGACACCGAGCCGGGGTCCCGGGCGTACTGGGCCTGCGCGCCGGCCGATGCCTGGGTGGCCTGGATGAAGGAGCCGAGGAACCCCAGGACGACCCGCGCCTCGGGTGACTGCTCCTGCACGGTCTTCGCGCGGAAGGAGGCGCCGTGGATCGCGTTGCTGAACAGGCTGGTGCTCGTGTCGTCGTACGTGTCGTCGTCGGCGTCCTCGAAGTCGACGTCCTCGCCGAAGCGGGGCTTCGTGCCGTCGGTGGTCACGGAGAAGAGCCCCGCGCCCCGGCCCGCGGAGTTGAAGATGTTGTCGAACACCATGGTCGTCACCTCTGGTCGTCGTCGTGGCGGCGGTGCCGCGCGGTCAGGGCTTCTTGTGCAGGGTCTGTTCGCTGACGGCCAGGCTCTCGCCGTCGAGCATCGTGTGGTGCACGTCGAGGGCGGAAACGACCTCGGCCAGTCCCAGCATGCGGAAGTCGCCGGGCGTCAGGTCGATGTCGCCGATGTCGCGGGCGACCAGCGGGCTGAGGCCGGGGTAGTCCCCGGACTGCGGCGGGGACAGGACCGCCACCGGAACGGCGTACTGCACCGCGATCAGTCCGGAGAAGGTCACCGGGATCTCGTAGGTGTACTGCTTGCGGGTGCGCCGCTGCGTGACCAGGGTCTCCACCCGCGAGTTCGGCGGGACCTTGCCGGAGATCTGCGACTTCGAGGCCCAGCTGGTGTTCAGGGAGCCGCCGACGGTGGCGGCGACGCCCAGGGCCAGCTGAGCGTTGAGCGACGCGTTGCCGGTCGCGGAGCCCGTGGTCGTGAACCCCACCGAGTTCGTCATCGTGTTCGCCAAGGAGGCCGTCGCGGAGCCGCTCGCGGACATCTCGGTGGTGTTGGCGTTGTCGACCCCCATGTTGTCCTTGCTGTTCTTGTTGGTCGCCGTGTTCGCGTTCTTGTTCGCGGCCCCGACCTGGCACGACGCCGCGAGTTGCGACTGCAGATCCAGGCGGAGCTGGTTCTGCAGCTGAAGCTGGAGCGAGGCGCCGACACTGCCGCCGAAGGTGAGCTTGGTGTCCCCGCTCAGCGACCACGTGACCCCGTTCGACACGGAGAAATCGACCGAGTCCGTGAAGGTCATCTCGGACTGGCTGCGATTGACGTAGGAGCGCGAGGAGAAGGATTCGGGCGGCGGCTGGCCGATTCCTCCGCGCACCTCGATCAGCGGCTCCCCGAGATTCATGTAGGCGAGCCAGCCCTGCTGGAACGCGCTTCCCGAGAACGTGCCGAAACTCGACTTGTTCACGGAGAACCCCACGGGCTTGTGCTGCGCGCCGTAGTCGTCGACGTAGAGAAGGTTGGGGTGGTCCAGGATGGACTGCCAGGCCTGCCCGATGCCCAGTTCCCACAGGTTCTTCTTGGTCAGCGGCCGGCGCCGGGCATCTACCGGGTTGTACGCGTTGGAAGGCATTTCCTGTCCTCAACTGATCGCGGGCGAACCGTGCTCGAAAAAGAGCAGAAGGAAACATGCGCACGTTCCAGTAATCGAAGCTAGCACGGCCACAATTCGTCAGGAAGAGCGCCTCCGCACATCACGCTCATTCGAGTGATAAAGGGTCCGGGGGCATTCCTGAATCAACAGGGAAAGCGCTAACTTGAAGTGCCGTGAATTACGGACACGGTCATCCCTGCGCTTTTCGAGCGGCTCCCGTCATTTCATCCAGCATCTGACGCATTGTTCTTCTACATCCAGAACAGGTGAGGTTTCCGCGATGTACACCCAAGAACGCACGACGATGTCGAATCTGGTGGTCGGCGGACCGGTGGCGGTGAACAGCTACGACAACGCGATCGTGGCGACGCTGCTGGAGAACCGGCCGGTCATGCTCGTCCACGCCTTCAACGGCGGCTACCTGCGGCCCGTCGAGCTGAAGCAGGAGAGCCACGACAAGGGCGTCAAGCTCGCCACCGCGCTGGACCCGGCCACCAAGGAGGCACAGGGCCACCTCTGGTACGTCACCCCGGCCGGCTTCTTCGGACAGCGGCCGCTGTACGTCATCGAGAGCGCCGCGGGCCAGGTGTCGCCCCCGCCGGCCGGCTCGGGCACCGCCACCGCCACTGCCACGGCCACTGGTGGGCGCGGCGACGAGGGACGCGGTGACGACGGTGCGCCCAAGCCGCAGCGCCGGCGCATCACCGTCCACCAGGAGGCTCCCAAGAGCACGGCCGACACCGTCCAGGTCGGCCTCCCCGACAAGGTGGGCGACAAGTGGCGCGGGAAGAACGGGGCGCCGGAGGACACCCAGCTCTGGGTCGTCACGGTGACCCCGTGGGGCGGGATCACGTTCGTGCCGATCACCCACCCCGACGCCATCCTCGGGTTCAAGGACCACGCGGTGACGGCCGACAGCGAGGTGCGCCTCACCTACAACTGGGGCGGGGACTTCACCGGGACGGTCATCAACACGTTCTACCCACGGCTGCCCAACGAGTGGAACGTGCCGTACCACCACGTCTTCACGTGAGCCGCGTCCGTCCCGAGTCCGCACCCGCCCCGCCTGGAGGAGGCACCACGATGCCCGTGCCCACGGAAGAACTCACACTGGAGATCGTCAACGCCGCCACGGGGAGGTCCCTCGGCGCCAGGGCGGCGCCGGGCACGGACGGGGCGCTCGTCGTCCGCGACGTCCCCGCCGGCGGCCCGGACCCGGAGCGGTGGCGGTTCACCCCGGTGCAGCCCGCGCAGGAGGACGGGGCCTGCGTGATCCGCAACGCGGTGAGCGGCAAGGTGCTCGACAACCCCGGCGCCGCGGACCGGGGCGTCCGCCAGGGGGACGCCGCCGCCGGGAAGAAGAGCCAGCAGTGGCGCGTCGTCCCCGTCGAGGGGGAAGCGGGCCTCTACTTCATCGAGGAGGCGGCCGCGGGCACCGTCCTCGACCTCGCCGACCCCGGCGGCTCGGGCGGTCCCGGCTCCGGCTCCGGTCCCGCCTCCGGTGAGACCGAGACCCGGGTCGTCCTGAGCGAGTACGACGACGCCTCGCAGAGCCAGCGGTGGCGCTTGATCCCCGCCGACCCCGAGCGCACCAGCGACCTCGTACTGCGCTTCGCGGCGCTGGACCACTGGAACGGCCGCCGGTCCTGGCGGCTGACCCGTTCGCCCGCGCTGCGGCCGGTCCCCGACGCGACGCCCTCCTTCAGCGACCTGCTGCTGGTCGCCGAGCGGTTCGGCAGCGACCAGGACGCCGGCGGGTGGAAGAGCGACGGGGCCGACCGTGCCCGCGGCGGGCAGCCCGGCCGGTGGGCCGGGCTCGGTGAGCGGTTCCTCGCCGACACCTCGGGCACGGGGCGGACCGACATCGTGGCGCTGAAACCCGCGAAGGGGGCCGTGACGTCGGCCGGCAGGGGCGACGGGACGTTCGAGGACGAGGAACGCGTCCTGCAGCGGCCCGCGCCCTCCCCGAGCCCCGCGGACCTGTGGGCCCTCGCGGACACGACGGGCGACGGCAGGCCCGACGTCGTCGTGCTGGCCGCCGACGGCGTCCGGGTCTCCTCCCGGGCCGAGGACGGGACGTTCGCGCCCGCGGGCGGCCAACCGGCCCTCAAGGCGTTCGGCCACGGCCCGCAGGCCGGCGGCTGGCTCGCCGACCGGCACCCGCGCTTCCTCGCCGACACCACCGGCGACGGCAGGCTCGACCTCGTCGGCTGCCACGAGGACGGGGTGTGGATCTCGCTCCAGGACGAGGAGGGGAAGTTCGCGCCGCTCGCCGACGAACCGGCCCTCAAGGCGTTCGGCCACGGCGAGGAGGCCGGCGGCTGGCTCGCCGACCGGCACCCCCGTTTCCTCGCCGACACCACCGGCGACGGCAGGCTCGACCTCGTCGGCTGCCACGAGGACGGGGTATGGGTCTCGCTCCAGGACGAGGAAGGAGAATTCGCCGAACCCCTGTACGTCCTGGACGAGTTCGGGGTCGACCAGGGGTGGGGTTCGGCCGAGGAGCATCCCCGTTTCCTGGCCGCGACCACCGGTGACGGAACGGCGGACCTCGTGGGCTTCGGCCCGCAGGGCGTCGTCGTCGCCCGCGGGCGCGGCGACGGCACGTTCGAGCCCTCGAAGCTCGTCCTGAACGACTTCGGGCGCGCCCAGGGGTGGACGAGCGCGAAGCACCTCCGGCACCTCGCCGACGTGACCGGCGACGGCACGCCGGACGTCGTCGGCTTCGGCGACGAGGGTGTCTGGGTGGCGCACAACCGGGGCGACGGGACGTACGAGCAGGCCCAGTTGGTGTGCCGGGGGTTCGGGTACGGCGAGGACGCGGGCGCCTGGCGGGTCGACCGCCATCCCCGCTTCCTCGCCGACGTCACCGGCGACGGACGCGTCGACCTCGTCGGCTTCGGCGGCCCGGGGGTGTACGTGGCCCGCAACCTCTTCCGCCGCTTCAGGACCCGCTGACCCCGGCGCGCCCCTGCGGTCCCTGCGGTCTCCGCCGTCCCTGCCGGGTCAGGCCAGTCTGATCACGTTCCAGGACAGCGGCTCCAGGGTGGCGGTGAGTGTGCCGTCCTGGAGCGTCGTCCCCGTCACGTCGTGCGGAAGAACCCGGTCCGGCTCGTCGAGGGTGTTGCGGGCGTCCGGGTCGGCGTCCGCCAGGGCGCTGTGCTCCACGACGGCGGTCAGGCCGAGGGAACCGAGCGTCACCTCCAGCGGCAGCACGCCGGCGCGGTCGCGGTTGACGGCGAAGACGGTCACCGAGCCGTCCTCGCCGCGCACCGCGGTGGCGTGCAGCAGGTCCGTCTCGCCGTACTTCGCCGTCCCGTACGTCGGTGAGTCCACGCGTACGTCGAGGACCCGGCCCCGCCCGTACCGCGAGGCCTGCGCGAACGGGAAGAAGGTCGTCTGGCGCCAGGCCGGGCCGCCCGGCTCGGTCATGATCGGCGCGATGACGTTGACGAGCTGGGCCAGGCACGCCACGGCCACCCGGTCCGCGTGCCGCAGCAGCGCGATCAGCAGCGAGCCGAGGACGACGGCGTCGGTGACGCTGTAGTTGTCCTCCAGGAGACGCGGCGCCTCCGGCCAGTCGTCCTGCGCGAACGTCGTCGCCCGCTCCTGCCAGCGGGAGAGGTACCAGACGTTCCACTCGTCGAAGGAGAGGTCGATCCTCTTCTTCGACTTCAGCCGCGCGCCGACGTGGTCGCAGGTCGCGACCACGTTCTCGATGAAGGACTCCATGTCGACGGCGGAGGCGAGGAAGGAGTCGACGTCGCCGTCGAGCGGTTCGTAGTACGCGTGCAGGGAGATGTGGTCGACGACGTCGTACGCCTCCTCCAGGACCGTCGCCTCCCACGCGGCGAAGGTCTCCATCGACTGTCCGGAGGAGCCGCAGGCGACGAGTTCCACGCCGGGGTCCTGCTGGCGCATGGCGCGGGCGGTCTCGGCGGCGAGCCTGCCGTACTCCCGGGCGGTCTTGTGGCCGGTCTGCCAGGGGCCGTCCATCTCGTTGCCCAGGCACCACAGCCGGATGCCGAAGGGGTCCTTGTCGCCGTGGGCGGCGCGGAGGTCCGACAGGGCGGTGCCCGAGGGGTGGTTGGCGTACTCCTGGAGCTCCAGGGCCTCGGCGACGCCCCGCGTGCCGAGGTTGAGGGCCATCATGGGTTCGGCCTGCGGGCCGAGCTTCCGCAGGAAGGCGATGTACTCGGAGAAGCCGAAGCGGTTCGTCTCCGTGGAGTGCCAGGCCAGGTCGAGGCGGCGGGGGCGGTCCTCGGCGGGGCCGACCGAGTCCTCCCACTTGTAGCCGGAGACGAAGTTGCCGCCGGGATAGCGGATGGTGGTGACGCCGAGTTCCCGTACCAGGTCCAGGACGTCCTGGCGCAGGCCCGCCGCGTCGGCGGTGGGGTGGCCGGGCTCGTGGGTGCCCGTGTGGACGCAGCGGCCGAGGTGTTCCACGAACGAGCCGAAGAGGCGGGGGCTGACCTCGCCGATCGTGAAGGCGGGGTCCAGGGTGAAGCGGGCCGTGTCTTTGCGCATGGGTGCCGGTTTCGCCTTTCGGGTGGGGTGGCTTGTGTGCGTCGGCGGGTGCGGGKGCGGTGTGGCTGGTCGCGCAGTTCCCCGCGCCCCTAAAAGGCCGCCCTTGAAGGGGCTTACTGGCCGGCCAGGCCCGTGTGGGTCACTCCTGTCACTATCTGGCGTTGGAAGAAGACGAAGACGACGATCAGGGGGAGGCCCGCCATCAGGCCGCCGGCCATCAGCTGGGCCCACTGGATGCCGTACGAGTTCATGACGGTCGCGATGCCGTTCGGCATGGTCATCAGGTCGGGGTCGCTGGTCACCATGTACGGCCACAGGAAGTTGTTCCAGGACGCGATGAAGGTGAAGATGCCGACCGCCGCGAGGGAGGGCCGGGACAGCGGGAGCACGATGGTGAAGAAGACCCGCCAGCGGCCCGCGCCGTCGATGAAGGCGGCCTCCTCCAGTTCGCGCGTGATGCCCTGGAAGAACTTGTAGAGGATGTAGACCATCGCGGCGGGCGCGCACTGCGGCAGGATCATGCCCCAGTAGGTGTCGACCATCCCCATCTGCTGGACGGTGGTGAAGAGCGGGACGCCGAGGACGGCCGGGGAGACCATCAGCCCGGTCATCACCAGGCCCAGCAGCGGCTTCCTGCCGCGGAACTCGGTGCGGGCGAAACCGTATCCGGCGAGTGCGCCGACGGTGAGGACCACGAACGTCACGCACACCGAGACCACCAGCGAGTTCACGAACCAGTTGGTGATGTTGCCGGTCTCGAAGATCGCCGACCACGCCTGGGCCGTCCACTCCCGCGGCAGCCAGTGCGGCGGCACCTCGACCGCCTCGGTCTCCGACTTGAGCGAGGTGAACAGGGCCCAGGCCAGCGGCGCGAGGAACACCGCGGAGACGGCGGCGCCGAGGAGGGTGAGCACGATCTGGCCGGGCGTCCAGGGGCGGCGGGCGGTGCGTCCCGTGGCCCTGCGGGCCGTGCCGCGGACCGTCTCGCGGGCCGTGCCGTCGGCCGTGGTGCGGGGCTGTGCGGCGGTGCTCATCGGCCGCCCTCCTCACGGTTGCGCAGCAGCCACATCCGCGCGAGGGCGACGGCGGCGATGATCACGAAGAAGATGACGGAGATCGCGGAGGCGTAGCCGACGCGGTAGCTGGTGAAGCCCTCTTCGAGGGTGTACTGAACGAAGGTGCGCGTGGAGCCCTCCGGGCCCGGCAGGAAGTCCGTCATCACCACGGCCTGGTCGAAGACCTGGAGCGAGGCGAGGACCTGCAGGGCGAGGACGAGGCCGGTGATGTGGCGCAGCATCGGCAGGGTGATGCGGACCGTGCGGTGCCAGGCGTTGGCGCCGTCCAGCTCGGCGGCCTCGTAGAGGTGCGCGGGGATGCCCTGGAGGGCCGCGAGGTAGAGCAGGAAGCTGAAGCCGACCGTCCACCACAGGGTGCAGATGACGACGGCGAGCATCGCGTACGACTTGTCGTTCAGCCAGGCCGTCTCGATGCCGAAGACGTGGTTGACCATGCCGGTGCCGGGGTTGAACAGCCACTGCCACAGGTTGGCGGCGACGGTGGACGGCAGCAGGAACGGGGCGAAGAAGCACAGCCGCCACAGCCATGTGACGCGCTCGATGTGGTGGGCCAGCATCGCGAGGAGGAAGGCGAGCACGGTGATGCAGGGCACCACCAGCAGCGTGAAGTAGGCGCTGTGGCCCAGGGATTCCCACACCAGCGGGTCGTCGAACGCCTCGCGGTAGTTGTCGAGGCCGATGAAGTGCGTGGCGTCGCCGGAGATGTTGGCGTCCGTGAAACTGAGGTGGACGCCGCGCAGCAGCGGCCAGACCACGAACAGCGCGAACAGCACGAGGAACGGGGCGACGAACCAGCCGCCGTGCTGGAAGCCCTGCCTGCGGCGGACGGTGGCGGTGCCGGTCGCGGTCCTCGCGCGCACCGGGGCGACGACGGTCCGTGCGTCGGTCGTCGTCATGCGACCGCACCTCCCTGCGCGGCGGTCCTGCCGTCCATGGGGTTCTTCGAGGCGAGCAGTTCGGTGAGGGTCCTCCTCATGCCGCGGGCGGCGGCGTCCGGCCTGGCGGAGCCCACGGTGGCGGAGACGACGACCGGGCCGACGCGCTGGGCGAGGATGCCGGTGGACCCGGCGAACCACACCTTCGGCTCGGTGGCCTGGTGGTCCATGGCCGAGACGTACTCGTTCTGCGGCTCCAGCTTCCGGTACGCGGCCGTGGCGAGGGTCGGCGTGTGGGCGGGGATGTGGCCGCCGGCCGCCCACAGCGCGGCATGCCGGACGATGTAGGCGGCGAGCCGGTGCGCGCCCTCGTCGGCGGCTCCGCCGCGGCCGGCCTGGTGGGGCAGCACGAAGGAGTGCGACTCGGCGTGGGTGGCCTGCTTCCCGAAGACGGGCGGCAGCGGGGTGGCCCCGTACTCGATCCCCGCGCCGTCGAAGACGGGCACCGACCAGTTGCCCTCCCAGACGAACGGGCCGCCGTTGACGAACTGTTCGGCGCCCGCGCCGCCCGCGAAGGCCGGGTCGGCGTACCCGTCGGTGACGTGGCGGCGCAGGAACTCCAGTACCCGGGTGGCCTTGTCGGTGTCGAAGGTGACCTCGGTGCGGGCGTCGTCGAACCAGGTGCCGCCGAGCTGGGTGTAGAAGGCGACGAAGAACCACCACTGGAAGTTCTGGTCGCTGGACCACATCCCGATGGTCTGCAGCCCCTTCCTGGTGGCCGCCTTGGCCTCCTTGAGCACGTCGAACCACGTGTCGACCGAGGTCACGGGCACCATGCGGCCGTCGTCGCCGAGCAGGCCCGCCCGCTTCAGCACGTCCTTGCGGTAGAAGCAGAGCTGGACGTGGATGTCGAGCGGGAGGGCGTAGAGCTCGCCGCCGATGACGGCGCGCTTCCACAGCTCGGGGCTGAAGTCCGCCTCCCGGACCCCGTACTTCGCGAGCAGGCCGACGTCCCAGGGGTCCAGGAGCCGGCCGGGCGAGAAGCCGGTGACGCGGCCCAGGTGCATGACGCCGAGGTCGGGTGCGCGGCTGCCCGCCGCCGCCATGGCCAGTTTGGTGTAGAAGGGGCTGCCCCACTGGAGGGTGGAGTCCTTCACCTCGATGTCCGGGTGCGCCTTCCGGAAGGCGTCCAGCATCGCGATCATGTTGTAGCCGTCGCCGCCGCTGAAGAGGTTCCAGTAGCGCACGCGGGTGTCCGCGCCGGAGGCGAGTGCGTCCGCCCCGGTGCCGAGTGCGGCGAATCCGAGGCTTCCCGCGACCGTCAGCCCGCTCAGTCCCGCCAGGAGTTGCCTGCGATCCAGGCCAGGTCGTCCCATGCCCTGCCCATCCGTTCGAGAGGTCCGTCCGAGGTGTCTCTGTTCCGGGTGTCTCTGTCCGGCTGTCTCTGTGCCGGGTGTCTCTGTTCGAGATTTCGGTGAGCGCTCGTAACTTCGAACGGACCGTAGATAGGAAGCGCTTACTAGTCAATGGTTCGCGCAAAAACAGCGGCCCCCGTCCGGATCCGGACGGGGGCCGCTGGGTGCGGTGCGAAGGAGCTCGCGGGGCTGTCAGCCCGCGAACGGGGGCAGGGGCAGGCCCTTGCCCGCGCCGGGGACGACGAGCAGTGAGCCGGCGAGCGGGTGCGGTGCCTCCAGGCCCGTGCGGGCCGTGGTGATGTAGAGGTCGGTCAGGTCGGCGCCGCCGAACGCGCAGGCCGTGACGCGCGGCACGGGCAGCTCGACGACGTGGTCCAGGACGCCGGAGGGGGTGTAGCGGCGGACCGCCCCGCCGTCCCAGAAGGCGACCCAGACACAGCCCTCGGCGTCGACGGTGAGCCCGTCGGGGTAGCCGTCGCCTTCCTCGACGGTCACCAGCGGCCGCCGCCCGGTGGCCTGCCGTCCGTCGAAGTCGAAGACGTCGATCCGTCGCGTCGGGGTGTCGATGTAGTACATGAGGCGGCCGTCGGGGCTCCAGCCCGTCCCGTTGCTCACGGTCACGTCGTCGAGGACGGTGGTGACCGTCCCGTCCGGCGCGATCCGGGAGAGCGAGCCGCCGCCCGGCGCCTCGTCGTAGCGCATCGTCCCGGCCCACAGGGCACCGTCGGGCGCGACCGCCGCGTCGTTGGCGCGGCGGCCGGGGACGGGCTCGCGGTGCAGCCAACGGAACCCGGCCGACCCGGCGGAGCCGGCCGGGCCGTCCGGGCTGGCCGGACCGCCCGGGTCCGCCGTCGGCTCCGGCGCCGGCGCCGGCGCCGGGTCGTAGAGGCCCACCCCGTCGCGCAGGTTGACCACCAGGCCGCCGCCCGCCCGCGGCTTGGCGGCGCCCACGTGCTGCTCGGTGGCCAGCACGGTGCGCCGGCCGGAGACCGGTTCGTAGGTGAAGACCCGGGAGCCGAGGATGTCGAGCCAGATCAGCCTCCCGCCCTCGGCGTCCCAGGTGGGGCCCTCGCCGAGCGCGGCCTCCGCCCGCACGGCCACGTCGTACGCGTGCGCGCGTGTCATGCCACGCTCCGGTGGCCGAGCCGCTCCGACAGTTCGGCCGCGCCCTTGGCGGCGAGCTGCTCCAGCTCGGCCCGGCGGTCCTCGCTCCAGCGGATCATCGGCACGGAGATGGAGAGCGCGGCCACGACCTGGCCCGTGCGGTCGCGCACCGGCGCGGCGACGCAGCTGACGTCGGGGTTCGACTCACGGCTCTCCACCGCGACGCCGCGGGCGCGGATCTCGTCCAGCGCCTCGCGCAGGGCGGCCGGCTCGGTGATGCTGTTCGGCGTCATCCGGATCAGGTCGGCGTCGTCGGGGATCCGCGAGGCCAGCTCGGGCGCGGACAGCGAGGCGAGCAGCATCTTGCCCACGGAGGTGCAGTGCGCGGGAAGGCGGCGGCCGGCGGCGGACACCATGCGCACGGCGTGCGTGGAGTCGACCTTGGCGATGTAGATGACGTCCGTGCCTTCGAGGATCGCCACGTGCACGGTCTCGTCGCAGGTCTCCGCGACGGAGCGGGCGACCTGCTGCCCCTCGGCGGCCAGGTCCAGCTGCTCGGCGTAGCGGCTGCCGAGCTGGTACGGCCGCACACCGAGCCGGTAGCGTCCGGGCTGACCCGGTACGGGCGTGATGTACGAGCGGGCCGCGAGCGTCGTCACCAGCTCGTGCACGGTGGTGCGCGGCAGCTGGAGCCGGCGCACGATGTCGGGGGCGGAGAGCGTGCCGTCCCCGTCCAGGAAGAGTTCGAGTATGTCGAGAGCCCTGGTTACGGCAGGCACGAGACGTCCCACAACTGGCCCCCTCCCTTGTGTTCGAAATTTCAACAGCCGATCGGCATAGCGAACACAGGCTACTCACACGGGTGAGGGACGGGCAATAAGTGGGGCAGGCGGCGTCCTGGCGGCCCGCCCGCCGAGGTGCCGTAAACGGACGGGTGGGCGGGGAAGGCATGTCAGCGCCGGCCCCGGGGATCACCCAGCTCCCCCCGCAACCGCTGGGCCCGCAGCACCAGCTCCAGCTCGAAGCGCCGGTCCGGATCGTCCACCTCGTCCCCCCACAGCTCCCTGATCTGCCGGAGGCGATACCGCACGGTCTGCGGATGGACCCCCAACCGCGCCGCCACCTCCGGGGCCCCGCCCCGCGTCTCCAGCCAGGCCAGCATCGTCTCGGCGAGCCGCCGCCCGTGCGTGGGACCGCAGTGGGCGAGCGGCTCCAGGCACCGCAGGGCCAGGTCGTCGATCAGCTCCTCGGGCTGCAGCAGGACCAGCGCCTCGGTGTGCTCGGTGCAGTACAGCACCTCGCCCGCGGGCAGCAGCCCCCGCTCCATCAGCCGTACCGCCGCCTCCGCCCAGCGCAGCGACTTCGCCGCGTCGGCCAGCGGCACGGGCGGCCCGATCGCGCCGGCCCACCCCGTCAGCGCCCGGTGCAGCAGCTCGGGGCGCCCGGCGGCGCCGGGTTCGGGCACGACCATGCGGGGCTGCTCGTACTCCATGTCCAGCAGGACGCCCTGGCCGACCGCCGGGGCCACGGCCTCGCGGGCCGGCCGCAGCAGCACGCCGACCGCGACCCTGCCGGGCAGCGGCCACCCGATCCGCGCGGCCCGCTCCGCGAGCGCCCCGGCCGGGTCGTCCCGGTGGTGCTCGGCGAGCAGCAGCTCCATCAGCCCGCGCTGCAGCCGCAACCGCTCCCCCGCCTGCCGGGCGGCGGCCTCCGCGTAACCGCGTACGGACTGGTCGACGAGCCCGTCCAGGTACTCGTAACCGGCGTCGACCAGCTCGTACATCGCGGGCGGCGGGATCTCCACGCGCTGCCCGATCTCGGCGAACCGGCGCCAGGCGAGCCGGACGCCGAGCCGGTAGATCGCCTGGAGCGCGTCGAGGCTGCGGCCGCCGAGGCCCTCGCCGCGGCCGAACTCCTGGAAGACCTCGGGGTGCACGCGCGGCCGGCCCTCGGCGGTCTCCAGGTGCTGGACGAACACCTCGATGGCCCGCCTGATCCCGATCAGCGCCATCGGCTCGCCGGAGTCGTCGAGCACCACGGGCAGGTGCGGGTACTCGTGCCGGATCTCCTGGAGGATCTCCTGGGCGAGGACGGGCGCCTCGGCCATCGCGAGCGCGGCGAACTGCCGTACCTGCGGCGACGGCACGTCGTGCCAGGCCGAGCGCACGGTGACGGGTCCCGGTCGGAGCACCATGGTCAGCGCTCCCGGCCGGCCGTCTCGTAGGTGATGAGCGGCGTGTTCGGCTGGTCGGGGGTCGCGTCGAGCAGCGCGACGAGGCCGAGGGCGGTGCCCACGGCGAGCACGGCGGCGGCCGCCACGGTCAGCAGGACGGCGAGCAGTCTGGGCATCGCGGGTCAGCCTCTCTGTCGAGGTCACTCCCACCCTGGCGCTGCGCCGGGAACACTCCCGACGTGACCGGTCCCGTCCGGTCCCGTCCGGCAAGTCCTCAGTGTCGACAACGCATTGACACTTCGTCAAGGGTGCGCCTACGGTTCCCGGCCCATACCGCACCTGCACCCTGCCCCACCGTGCCGGCCCCTGTCCGCGCCGTGTCACCACGAGCCCTTGGAGTGCCCGGATGCGCCGTACCGCCACACCCTTCTCCCTGGTCATACTGGGTCTGGGCGTCTTCCTGCTCGTCCTGGCCCCGCTGCTCGCGTGGTACGTCGAGCCACGCGCCCAGCGCACCCCCACCGACGTCGACACCACGACCGTCTTCACCGGCACGGGAAGTTATTTCGACACCGACGAGGTCGAGACCGTCCGGGGCAAGAAGATCACCATCACCCGGCACGCCCGCGGCGACGTCGCCGACAGCGAGCGCAGCGGCCGGGCGGTCTGGGACGTGTCCACCACCGTCGACACCGACGCGTCGCTGCCCGCGGCCGACCCGCACGACGCGCTCCAGTGGACCCTGGAGCGCTGGGTGACCGACCGGAGGACGAACAAGCCCGTCCACTGCTGCGAGGAGAAGCCCTACTTCGAGGGCGAGGCGTACCTCAAGTTCCCCTTCGACGTGCAGGAACGCTCCTACATCTGGTGGGACAACACGCTCGGCTCGACCGTCACGCTGGCGTACCGGGGCAAGAAGCGGATCCAGGGGTACGAGGGCCTGCGGTTCACCGGCACCGTGCCCCCGGCCAAGACCGGCACCCGGCTCGTACCGGGCGCGATCGTGGGCGTGGAGGACGCCGGCCAGGTGCTCGCCGAGGAGTGGTACTCCAACCACGGCATCGAGCTGGTCGCCGATCAGCGCACGGGCCGGATCATCTACGCGGCGATCGGGCCGCGCAAGACGCTGCGGGCGCCCGGCGGGAAGAAGGACGCCGTCGTCCTGCTCGACAGCAAGCGGATCGCGTTCACCCCGAAGACCCAGAGGGAGCAGGTGGACCTGGCCGAGACCGACAGCTCACTGCTGCGCACGGTGGGGCGCACGGTGCCACTGGGTGCCGGAATCGCCGGATTCGTCCTGGTCGCCGTAGGGACCGTTCTGGTCATCCGCGGGCGTACGCGTCCCGATGCGCCCGAGAGCTCCCAGCCGACGCTCACGATGTGATGGCACGTCAGCTGCACAAAGCCCCGAAATTGTCACTTCGGTGAGTAGCCGCATCGAAGCAGCGGGCTAAAACTGTCCACCCCACCGAAAGTCCCGAAAGCCCGAAAACCCGGAAGTCCCGGCAGAACGGCACCACCGGCCGGCCCCACCGACCGGTTCCACCCTCCCGCACGAAGCCCCACCGAACGCACCGAACGCACCGGCCCGACC
>NZ_VDFC01000046.1:1124314-1142022 GCF_008369065.1 Streptomyces apricus
CCCGTCCACCCCGTCGACCCCGTTCACCCCCCTCGACTTCCAGCTCGTCCTGCTGCGCCGCATGGCCGACCACAACGCGGACCTCGTGGAGGACGCCCGGCACGCGCTGGGCGTCCCGACGGCGCGGATGCGCGAGGCCAACCGCCGCTGGCAGGCGATGCGGCACGCGCCGCGCGGCCGGGGCGCCGTCCCCCGCTACCGTTCGATCCTCGGCGAACCGGAGTCGGTGACACCGCGCCGGATCGGGGACCTGTCCTGCGAGGCGTACCGGTGGCCGGTCCCCCTCTGGCCGGACCTGCGCTTCGAGGTGCTGGTGGCGCCGGGCGGCGTGGCGTGGAACGAGTGGCTGGTCCGCGCGCCGGGCGCCCCGGCCCCGGTCCTGCGCACCCTGGCCGACCTGACGCCCTGGTCCTGCACGGTCGACGAGGCCGCCCGCGCCTTCGCACCGGCCCGGCCGCTGGAGGGCACGGCGCCGACCCGGTGGGGCCTGGCCCTCACGGCCCCGGACGGCACGGGTGACACGGATGACATGGGCGGCACGGATGACACGGGCGGCGTACGGCGGGAGTGCGTGGCCGAGTTCACCTGGGGGCTGCTGCAGCGGGTGACGGTCCGCGGGCCGGGCCGGTGACCGGTCAGCGGGCGGCGGCGGCCCTGACGACCGCCTCGGCGACGACGGGCACCGACTCCTCGTGCAGGAAGAGGAAGAGGTTCGGCTCGACGAGCTCCAGCTCCATCACGCGCGGCTCCCCGTCGTCGCCGTCCACCAGGTCGACGCGGGCGTAGAGCAGCTCCGGCGTGCCGGGCACGGCGGCCAGCGCCCGCTCGGCGACGGCGAGTTCGGCGGGGGTCGGCCGCCAGGGCCGCAGGTTCGGGMGCGGGACCTTCTGGTCGTCGAAGGCGGTGCCGGGCGCCAGGACGGCGCCCTTGCGGATGGCGTGCAGGAKCCGCCCGCCGAAGAACAGCAGGGCCCTCTCCCCCGCCGTGTCGATGCTGCGTACGTACGGCTGCACGATCGCGGTCAGCCCCTCGGCGTGCATGCGCTCCAGGTGCCGTACCGCCCTGTCGTGGTCCTCGGGCGCGTAACGGGCCGCGTACCGGGAACCGGCCCCCGAGGTCGGCTTGATCACGTACTCGGAGCCTGCGGGCAGGTCCGCGGGGTCGCCCGGGGCGAGGTAGCGGGTGTCGACGACGGGCACCCCGGCGGCGGCCAGCTCGCCCAGGTACCGCTTGTCGACGTTCCACCGCACCACCCGCGGCGGGTTGGCCAGCGTCGTCGCGGCGCCGCACCGGTCGGCCCAGGCCAGGAACTCGCCGACCCGCCAGGTGTAGTCCCAGGTGGACCGGATCAGGACGAGGTCGAACCCGCCCCACTCGGTACCGGGTTCGTCCCACGGCAGGACGACGGCGTCGGCCCCCGCTCCCCGTATCGCGTCCGCGAGGACGGGCAGGTCGCGGTCGTACCCGGTGGCGAGCACCTCCTGGCTGGTGACCAGTGCGATGCGCGGGGTGCTGCGTGCCACGGCGGGCTCCTCTTGGGTGTGTCGGCTCCGGCGGTCCGGGTCGCACAGTAACAACCGGTCCGGGAACCGGCCCGGGCCGCTTGACCTTCCCCTTCGGGGAGGCCACAGCATCGGTGGCAGGACGGAAGGAACGCCATGCCACAGAGCCCACCGCCACTGCCGACGATGACGATCGGGGCCTTCTCGAAGGCGTCCCGGCTCTCGCCGAAGGCACTGCGGCTGTACGACGAGCTGGGGCTGCTGCGCCCCGCGCGGGTGGACCCGGGGACGGGCTACCGCCACTACGCGCCGGAGCAGTTGGAGCGGGCACGCCTGGTGGCGTGGCTGCGCCGGCTCGGGATGCCGCTGGCCGGGATCCGCGAGGTCGCCGCGCTCGGACCGGCCGAGGCCGCGCGGGAGGTCCGCGCGTTCTGGTCGCGGATCGAGGCGGAGACGGCGGCCCGCCGCGACCTGGCGTCCTTCCTCGTCGACCACCTGACAGGCACCGCCATCGCGAAGGAGACCACCATGACGACCACGCTGGAACTGCGCTACGCCGCCCTCTCCGACACCGGCCTCGTCCGGCCCGCCAACCAGGACACCGCGTACGCGGGCACCCGCGTCCTGGCCGTCGCGGACGGCTTCGGAGCCGGGGGCGCGCCCGCGAGCGGGGCGGCCGTCGAGGCCCTGAAGCACCTCGACGACGGACCGCTCCCGGCCGGGAGCGTCCTCAACCTCCTGGAGGACGCGGTGCGGGGCGCCACGGAGGCGGTCCGGGAGGTGGCGGGCCCGGCGGACCCCCGGACCGGCACCACCCTGACGGCGATGGTGTGGACCGGCTCCCGCCTGGCCCTGGTCCACATCGGCGACTCCCGCGCGTACCTGCTGCGCGACGGCGCCCTGCACCGGATCACCCATGACCACACGCTGGTCCAGTCGCTGCTCGACGAGGGCCGCCTGACGCCGGAGGAGGCCACGGCCCACCCCCAGCGGACCCTGCTGGCGAAGGCCCTGACGGGCGACGCCGCCGCCCCGGCCCCCGACCTGCGCCTGCACGACGCGCTGGCCGGCGACCGCTACCTGCTCTGCTCGGACGGCCTGACGACGGTCGTCCCGGAGGACGCCCTCAGGGAGACGCTCGCGACGGTCCCCGACCCGGCCGAGGCGGTACGGACCCTGGTGGCGGCGGCGACCACCGCGGGCGCCCCGGACAACGTGAGCTGCGTGGTGGCGGACGTGGTGAGGACGGCGTAGGGCCGCCGGTCACGGCCGGGTCCTCGGGCTCCGGTGTTCCCCCTACACCAGCGCGAGGACCAGGCCCGCGGCGACGAGGACCAGGGCGGTGACCCCGTGGACGCCCAGTGCGTGGCCGAGCGTGCCGCCGTTCGTCCGGACGATGACGGCGTCCCCGATGGGCGTGATCGCCGCCGCGACCAGGACCCAGCCGAAGGCGTGGGAACCGGCGGCGGCGAGGACCACGAGCGGCACGACGCCGGAGGTGATGTCGCGGACGCCCTTGATGCTCGTCAGGGCGCGCAGGCTGTCCGCGGGAACCCCGAACCCGGCCATGGCAGCCTTCGGAGCCAGCAGGAAACGGCCGCCGATGACCATGATGAGGACACAGCAGAGGAGCGCGACGACAAGAGCGGTGATCATCATCGGGATACCTTTCGAACGTTATCTAACGACGTTTTTTAACGACGCTAGCATACGAGGCATCGCGTGGCGACCCCAAGCCGTCGACCGGACGACCGTCCCCTACCACCGTTACGTAACCGTGCTATCGTTCACCCATGTCTCCCAGACCGGCTCCTGACCTCGCCCTGAGGCGGGACCAGATCATCCGCGCCACACGCGACCTGGCCGAGTCCGACGGCTGGGCCACCGTGACGATGCGCAGGGTCGCCTCCGAGCTGGGCGTCACGCAGCCGGTGCTCTACTCGGTCTTCACCGGCCGGCAGGCACTGGTCGACGCGGTGGCACTCGACGGCTTCACCGCGATCGCCGCGGCGCTGGAGGCGGTCGAGGCCGAGCCGATGGCGCGGATGCGCGCCTACCTGGAGTTCGCGGTCACGCAACCGCGCGTCTACGAGGCGATGTTCTCGATGCCTTCAGGACTGGCGTTCGGCGCCGATGACACGCCCGAACCGCTCCGTCGCGCCTTCGCGGCGATCAGCGCGGCCTTCCCGGACTCCGACGACACCAGGGCGGAGGTCGCCTGGGCGACCGTGCACGGGCTGGCCGCCCTCCAGAACAGCGGCCGCCAGCCGGCAGCACGCGCACAGGCCCGACTGGAACTGGCCCACGACATGCTGACCCGGTGATCCGCCGAGGAAAGAGGTCCTCCTTCCGGTCGCCGAAAGCGGAATGAACGAGTTCGCCCCGGGCTCCGTCATGGTCATGAATTGATCGGGAGAGCCGGGGGCCGGGCCCTGTGGGGTACGGGCACTCGGTGGGACGGAGCGCTCATGCTCCGGAGGGAGCCCACATGAGGCGGATCAGGATGTCACTGCGACGCGGCGCCGACAGGTCGACGCGGTCGCGGCGGTTGCCGTTGCACCCGGGTCTGATCGCGGTCGTGGCCGCGCTCACGACCGCCTGTTCGGCGCAGGGTGGTGGCGGGGAGGCCGCAGGGTCGTGTGCGGTCGCTGCCGTGTACGGCGGCCGCACCTATACGCAGGTGGCCGACGTCGACTTCACCGTGGGCAAAGCGCTCGGCCCCGCCGAGTTCCCGCCCTGCGAGGACACGCCGGGCCACGACGACGATGCCGCAGGGTCCGAACCGACCACCGCCTACGCCGTCGACGACTTGAATCCACGGATCGCCATCGCGGTGCGGTACCCCTCGGACGACATCATGCTCCTCGCCGTCCAGCCCGGTGGCAGTCTGCCTCCCCAGGTCGAGGCCCTGACACGGGGCTAGACCTCGTCGTCCGGATCGGTCGGTCGGATGCGTCCGCCTACGAGACGCACGGCAGGCGCCTCGGTTCCAGGCGGTCCTCCGTCGCCGTGTCCCCCTCCCGGGTCACGACGTACGCGCCCTTGCCCGGTGTCTCCGTCACCGCCTCCACCAGGTCCGTGCCGCGGTAGACCAGGCCCACGCCGTCGTCGGTGCAGTGGGTGGTGGGCAGGGTGCCGTCCGCGACGAGTTCGTGGATCAGGGAGCGGCGGCCCGGCTCCGTGTCGTAGTGGACGCCGTTGCCGTACGGGAGGAAGCCCAGCGCGTCGGTCACCGGGCGCAGTTCGGGGCCGAAGGAGTCCGTGGTGCCGCCCCGGAACCAGCAGATCGAGCCCGCGCTGACGCCGCTGAGGACGACGCCCGCCTCCCAGGCCCTGCGGAAGACGCCGTCGAGCCCGTGCACCCGCCAGACCGCGAGGAGGTTCGCCACCGAGCCGCCCATGACCCAGACCACGTCCTGCTCCAGAACCGTGCCCTCGATGTCGTCCAGGTTCGGCCTCGGGAAGAGCTGGAGGGGGGTCAGGTCGAAGCCCGCCACCCGCGCGGCCTCGCCCATGCGGGCCGTGAAGTGCTCGGCGTCCCCGATCGCCGTGCCGACGTACATCACCCGGGGGCGGCGCCCGTGCGCGCCCGACAGGTCGACGGCGTGGTGCACCAGCGCGTCGAACTCCACCATGGTCCGTGCGCCACCGGCCCGGTGCCCTCCGGAGGTGGCCAGGATGGTCGGCGGTCTGGCCGCGGCCGTGGCGGACGGAGCGGACGGGACGGGCGTGGCGAGCGCGGCAGGTGTGGCAGGGGCGGCGGTGGGGTCGGTCATGGCCACCGATCCTAGCCAGGGGCCTCACGGGCCCTGCGGATCGTTGTCCTCCGGGTCCCAGTCCAGCAGCCGCACCCGCGCCACCGTCTGGACGTGCCGGCGCATCGCGGCGGCGGCCCGCCCCGGCTGCTGCGCCACGATCGCGTCGAAGATCGCCCGGTGCTGGGTGAGGGAGCGGACGGGCCGCCCCGGCTGGCGCAGCGACTCGTGGCGGCTCTCGGTGATCCGGTCGGCGATGGAGCCCATGAACTCGGCGAGGATCGCGCTGTGCCCCGCGGCCGTGACCGCCGCGTGGAAGAGCCGGTCCCCCTCCACCCCGTGCCCGCCCGCCGAGATCTCCTCCCGCATGTGCGCGAGGGCGGAGTCCATCGCCGCCACGTCCTCGTCGGTGCGGCGCTCCGCGGCCAGCTCCGCGAGCTTGGTCTCCAGGGCCTCGCGGGCGTCGAGCACGTCCGGCAACCGGCGCCGCCGGTCCACGAGTTGCTCCACCGGCTCGGCGTCGAGGGTGTCCCGCAGGAGGTACGTGCCGCCGCCGTGGCGGACCTCGACGAGTCCCTGCACCTCCAGGACCACTATGGCCTGCTTCACGGAGGCGCGGCTGACCCCGAGCCTGGCCGCCAGGTCGCGCTCGGGCGGCAGCCGGTCGCCGGCGCTGAGGCCGCCCTCGGCCACGTAACTGCGCAGCCGGTCGAGGACCTGCTCGTACAGGCGCGGTTTGGACCCCATGGGCCGCAGTGGGTCGGTCATGTCCGGTCTTCCCCCTGTACCTCTCGGTCTGTGGACGAGTGGCTGAGCCAATTTACGTCATCTCTCTTGACGCTCTCCACCACGGCCGCCCAAAGTGGTCCAGCCACTCAGCCACTCGCCCGGCCGAGCCGTCCTGGGACCCAAAGACGGGAGCCCGTATGTCCGCCGAACTGATATCGATCCTCGTGCTCGTCGTGGTGTTCGTGATCGCCACCACCCGCTCCATCAACATGGGCGCCCTCGCCTTCGCCGCCGCCTTCGGAGTCGGCGAACTCGTCGCGGACTTCGACGCCGACAAGATCTTCGCCGGCTTCCCCGGCGACCTCTTCGTGGTGCTGGTCGGCGTGACGTACCTCTTCGCGATCGCCCGCGCCAACGGCACGACCGACTGGCTGGTGCACGCCTCGATCCGGCTCGTGCGCGGCCGGGTGGTGCTCATCCCGTGGGTGATGTTCGTGCTGACCGGCGCGCTCACCGCGATCGGCGCGGTCAGCCCGGCCGCCGTCGCCATCGTGGCGCCGATCGCCCTAAGCTTCGCCGCCCGGTACTCCATCAGCCCGCTGCTGATGGGCGCGATGGTGGTGCACGGCGCCCAGGGCGGCGGCTTCTCCCCCATCAGCATCTACGGGTCGATCGTCAACGGCATCGTCGAGCGCGAGGGCCTCCCCGGCAACGAGGTCACCCTCTTCCTCTGCTCACTCGTCGTCAACCTCGTCATCGCGGGCGTGGTGTTCGTCCTGTTCGGCGGCCTGAAACTGAGCCGCGCCGACGCGGGCGACACGACGGACGGCCCGGCGGACGGTCCGGAGGAGGACCCGGACCCGCAGGCGGTGAAGGGCGCGGAGCGGGAGGCCGACGACGACGCCTCCCGGCTCACCCCCGCCCGTATCGCCACCCTGGGCGCCCTGGTCGCCCTCGTCGTCGCCGTGCTCGCCTTCGACCTGGACGCCGGGCTCACCTCCATCACCCTCGCCGTCGCGCTCAGCACCTTCTGGCCGGAGGACAGCCGCAACGCCGTCGGCCAGATCGCCTGGCCGACGGTGCTGCTGATCTGCGGTGTGCTCACGTACATCGGCGTCCTCGACGAGATGGGCACGATCGACTGGGCCGGCGAGGGCGTCAGCGACCTCGGCGCCCCGCTGCTCTCCGCCGTGCTGCTCTGCTACATCGGCGCGATCGTCTCCGCGTTCGCCTCCTCGGTCGGCATCATGGGGGCGCTGATCCCGCTCGCGGTGCCGTTCCTCGCGCAGGGCGAGATCGGGGCGGTCGGCATGGTGGCGGCGCTCGCGGTGTCGGCGACCGTGGTGGACGTGAGCCCGTTCTCGACCAACGGGGCCCTGGTCCTCGCCGCGGCCCCCGACGTCGACCGCGAGCGTTTCTTCCGGCAGCTGATGGTGTACGGAGGGATCGTGGTGGCCGTGGTGCCCGCCGTGGTGTGGCTGGTGCTGGTGGTCCCGGGCTGGGGGTGACACCGGCGCGCCCCGCCGGGTCCGGCACCCTCGTACGAAAGACCGACGACCAAGGAGTACGTACGCGTGTCCCCTCTCTTCCCGGCGCTGACCGCCGCCCTGGCGGACCCGGACGGCGCCGCCGCGCACCGGCCGGCCCTGCGCTTCGGCGACCGCTCCCTGACCTACGGCGAACTCGCGGCGACCGCCGCCCCCCTGGCCGCCCGGATCGGGGAGGCCACCCGGATCGCGCAGACGGGCCGGATCGCGGAGACGGGCCGGGCCGGGGAGACGGGCCGGGTCGCCGTCTGGGCCACGCCCGCCATGGAGACCGCCGTCGCCGTGGTCGCCGCGCTGCTGGCCGGCGTCCCCGCCGTTCCGCTCAACCCGAAGTCGGGCGGCGGGGAGCTCGGGCACATCGTGGCGGACAGCGCGCCGGCACTGGTGCTCGCCGCACCCCAGGATCAGCTCCCCGACGCCCTGGCGTCCCTGCCCCGGGTCGACGTCCTCGTCGGAACCGGAACCGGAACCGGGACCGAGGTGGACGGGGCTGTCGGGGCGGCCGGGGCGGACGCCGGCGTACGGGACGAACCGCCCGGGGCGCCCGCCCTCGTCGTCTACACCTCCGGCACCACCGGCCCCCCGAAGGGCGCCGTCATCCCCCGCCGGGCGATCGCCACCACCCTGGACGCCCTCGCGGACGCCTGGCAGTGGACCGGCGACGACGTCCTCGTGCACGGCCTGCCCCTCTTCCACGTGCACGGGCTGATCCTGGGCGTCCTCGGCCCGCTGCGCCGTGGCGGGTCCGTGACGCACCTCGGGCGCTTCGACACGGCGGGCGTCATCCGCGAGCTGAGCGGCGGCGCGACGATGCTGTTCGGCGTCCCGACGATGTACCACCGGATCGCGGAGGCCCTGCCCGGCGACCCGGCGCTCGCGAAGGCGCTGGCGCGGGCCCGGCTCCTCGTGTCGGGGTCGGCGGCCCTGCCGGTGCACGACCACGAGCGGATCGCGCGGGCGACGGGACGCCGGGTCGTGGAGCGGTACGGGATGACCGAGACGCTGATGAACACCAGCGTCCGCGCCGACGGCGAGCCCCGCGCGGGCACGGTCGGCGTACCGCTGCCGGGCGTCGAGCTGCGGCTGACGGAGGAGGACGGCACGACGGTCCTGGAGGCGTACGACGGGGAGAGCGTGGGCGAGATCCAGGTCCGGGGCCCGAACCTGTTCACCGAGTACCTGAACCGGCCCGACGCGACGGCGGCCGCCTTCACCGCGGACGGCTGGTTCCGCACCGGCGACATGGCGGTGCGCGACCCCGACGGGTACGTACGGATCGTCGGCCGCAGGGCCACCGATCTGATCAAGAGCGGCGGCTACAAGATCGGGGCGGGCGAGATCGAGAACGCCCTCCTGGAACACCCGGACGTGCGGGAGGCCGCGGTCACGGGCGAGCCGGACCCCGACCTCGGCGAGCGGATCGTGGCGTGGATCGTGCCCGCCGACGCCGGGTCCCCGCCCCCGCTCGCGGAGCTGGCGGACCACGTGGCCGGACGGCTCGCGCCCCACAAGCGGCCCCGGGTGGTCCACTACCTCGACGCCCTGCCCCGCAACGACATGGGCAAGATCATGAAGCGCGCGCTGGCCCATGGCTGAGGGTTCCCGGCGGTTCACGGCCCGCGAGGCGATCGGCCTCGTCGCCACCGGGTTCACCGAACTCCCCGCTCCCGGGGGCACGTACGGGCCGGACGGCCCCCTGTCCTGGCAGGGGTACGACGCCGCGCGCGCCCGGGCCGCCGCGCGCACCGGCGAGGAGGAGTCCGTCGTCTGCGGCACGGCCACCTTCGGGACGACCGGCGCCGGTACGGCCGAGTCCGGTAGGGCTGAGTCCGGTACGACCGACTCCGGTACGGTCACCGCCGTGCTGGTCTCCTTCGAGTTCGGCTTCCTCGGCGGCTCGCTGGGCGAGCGCACCGGCGACCGGCTGGAGGCCGCGCACACGTACGCCCGCGCGCACCGGCTCCCGGTTGTCTCCCTGGTCGCGACGGGCGGCAGCCGCATGCAGGAGGGCATGCGCGCACTGGTCCAGCTCCAGCGCGTGGCACGGCAGTCGGCCCTCACCCGGGCCGCCCGGCTCCCCCAGATCGCCGTCCTGCGCGACCCGACCACGGGCGGCGGCTGGGCCACGCTCGGCGCGGGCGCCGACGTGGTCCTCGCGCTGCCGGGCGCGCAGGTGGGCTTCGCGGGCTCCCGGGTCCGGCCGCCCGACGCGGACCCGGCCGCCTACACCGCCGAGGCCCAGCTGGCGGCGGGAGCGGTCGACGCGGTGGTACCCGGGCACGAGCTGGCGGGGACGCTGGCGCGCTGGCTGCGCCTGCTCGGAGACCCGTCGGCCGAGCCCGCGTCGCCGCCCCCGGCGCTGGGCGGCACGGAGCTGCCGGCCACCGGCTGGGAGGCCGTGCGGCAGGCGCGGTCGCCGCGGCGACCGCGCGCACAGGCCTACCTGGACGCCTACTTCGGCCACCGCGCGGCGATCGGCGGCGACCGCTGCGGCGGCACCGACGACGGCATGCTCTGCGGCTTCGGCAGCCGGGCGCGGGACGGCCGTACGGTCGCCTACGCCGCCCAGACCGGCACCGCCACGCGCCCCGCCGGCTACCGCACCGCCGCCCGGCTGGTCCGGCTCGCGGACCGGCTCCGCATCCCGGTGCTGACCCTGGTGGACACCCCGGGCGCCGCCAACGACGCGGAGGCGGAGCGGCAGGGCGCCGGCGCGGCGATCGCGGACCTGTTCACAGCCGTGGCGGCGGCGGAGACGCCCGTCACCACGCTGCTGATCGGGGAGGGCGGCTCGGGCGGCGCGCTGGCGCTCGCGGCCGCGGACAACACGTGGGCCACGCCCGACAGTTACTTCTCGGTCATCGCGCCCGAGGCGGCGGCCGCCATCCTCAAGCGGGGCCCGGAGGAGGTGCGGAGCACCGCCGACCAGCTCCGCATCCGGCCGCAGGACCTGGTGGAGCTGGGTGTCGTGCGCGGCGTCGTGGGGCCACGGCCCCCCGACCGACCCGGCCGGCCCGGCTGATCCGGCCGGCCCGGTTACCGGACACCTATGGCCCGGATTGTCTCCTGCGTCACCGAACCGCCGTGGTCGTCGGCGGCCGAGGCGCGCAGTGAGATGTGGTCCGCGTGGCGGGGCACGTTCAGCGTGCCCCGCCACGCGGACCCCTCACCGGCTCCGGTGAGGCGCACCGGGTGCCATGACGTGCCGTCGTCGTACGACACGTCGAGCGCCGCCCGGCCGAGGGGGCCGACGGGCCCGGGGGGCCTCTGGTCCGTGGTGGACTGCGGGCCGTCCTCGGCCGGGCGCGCAGTTCCCCGCGCCCCTGAGGGGCTGCGCCCCGTCAGGAGGCTTTCGGTGTGCGCGGCGTGGATGCCGATCGGCAGCCGGGTCCCGCCCCGTACGTTCCCGGACAGGTCCGTGTCCACGTCGAAGCCCAGGTTGATCAGCGGGAGGGGCGTCCAGCGGTCCTCCGGGGTGGCCGCCGACCGGAAGGTCCACGCGGTGCGGCCCCGGATCGCGAGCTTCCAGCGGTCCGCGTCCAGGGCCGTCTCGGTCACGACCGTGTACGTGTGCTCGCCGGCGGGCGCGTCCCGCACGGACGCCTCGGCGCCCGTGCGCCGGTCGACGGGCTCCCCGTCGAGGTACACCGAGGTGACCTGCGACATGCCGGTGGACTCGTCCCACACGTTGCCGAAGCCGGTGTGGTCGGGGCCGGAGTCGCCCCAGCCCGGGACGTCGAACCGCAGGGTCGCGCCCGACCGCTCCGGCCCCCGGTCGAGTCCGGTGCCGAGCCACGGGCGCCACACCGGCCCGAACCAGTCGAGGCCTTGGCGGGTGCCGCCGTCGTAACGGACGAGTCCGCCGCGCTGCTCCAGGTCACCGGCGCCCACGGTGACGGACTCCTGCCACAGCTGGCCGGGACCGGTGGACACGTACGCGGTGCGCCGGGCCGGGAAGCCGACGGGCTCCCGGAAGCCGATCCCGACGGGGAACGCGTCCTCGGTGAGCGAGTGGCGGACCTCGCTGCCCGGGACCGGCCGCACGGCGTGGAACGCGGTGTCCAGCACCGCCAGTTGACGGCGTGACGGCTCGTAGACGAGGTCCCGGTCCGGGACGCCGCCCCGGTGGCCCTCCGACAGGTCGTAGGTGTAAGGCGTGTCGCGCGTCCCGTACGTCTCCACCTCCCCGGCCGCCCGCAGCCGCGCCGCGTCCGCCCGGTCGACCGCGGCGATCTGGAGCGGGCGGTCGGCATTGTCGTCGGTGCCGAACCAGGCGTGGAGCCGCCCCGGTACGTCGTCCGTCACGAACAGCGCCCGCGCGCCCGCGTCCTGGGCGGCCCGCGCCAGCTCGGACGGCACCGCGTCCTCCGCCATCCGGACCAGCACGGCCCTGCCCCGCACGTCCCTCCCGCCGTACTCCCCGGTGCCGGCGTCGACGAGCGGGAACGTGTGGCGCCCCTCCAGGAGCGTGCCGCCGGGCTGGACCACCGCCTCGCGGACGCCCTCGACCTCCAGCGCCGGCTTCCCGAGCCGCCACACGGTCCGGTACTCGAAGCGGCCCTGCGTCACCCGTTCCGTGGGCGCGGCGAAGACGCTGTCGTACCCGACCGGCACCTGGACGGCCCCGAAGAGGTCCGAGCCGCCCGCCGCCCGGTCGTACTCCATGAGCAGCTGCCGGGTCTCGGTGCGCCGGTCCACCCGGGCCGCGACCTCCCGCAACCGCCGCCCGTCCAGGGTGATGTCGCGGTCCCGGTCGAGACGGACCTCGGGTGCCGCCAGGAAGCCGAGCCCGAGCGAGTCGGCGCCGTGGCTTCCGCGTACGTCGAGGAAGGTGGTCAGGGCGTACGTGCCCGGCGCGAGCCGCAGCTCGACGGTGCCCGTGCCGCCGGTGCGCGCCGGGAGCGGGTCGGCCCCCTCGGTCAGTCGCTGCACCGTGAGGTCGGCCGCGGCGCCGGCCCCGTCCCGGTCCCTGACGTGGACGGTGAGGGTGTAGCGCTCCTCCTCCTTGACCAGCCCGAAGGCGGTGTGGGCGACGGGCGTGCCGTCCGCCGCCGAGGCGACGACGTGCCCGCTGGTGGTGCCGGTGGGCGCCCTGCGCCCGTCCCCGGTCACGGTCGTGGCGGCGGTGCCGTGCGCGGGCACGGTCAGCACCGGGTCGGCGACCGCCGCGACCCCGTCGGGCGCCCCCTCCACGGTGAGGTGCAACTCGACGTCCGTGGCACCGGAGTTGGTGTAGGTGAGGGTCCGCGCGACCGGCTCGCCCGCCCCGTCCGGCTCCTGGGACCAGGGGTGGAAGCCCAGGTCGACGCTGCCCGTGGCCGTCACCGCGGCCCGCACCGCGCCGGGCACGTCGACCCGTCCGGCGCCCAGCACGTAGGCGGACGTGCCGAGCCGCCGCGACGTCGACATCAGCGCGTCCTTGAGCCGCGGGCCGCTCCAGTCGGGGTGCCGCTCGGCCAGCAGCGCGGCCGCGCCCGCGACATGGGGCGTCGCCATCGACGTACCGCTCATGGCCGTGTAGTCGCCGCTGCCCGCGGAGAGCCGGGAGCGGGCGGCGAGGACGCCGACGCCCGGTGCGGCCAGGTCGGGCTTGAGCGCGTGGTCGCCGCGGCGCGGGCCCGCGCTCGTGAAGGGCGCGGGCGCGTCCCCGGAGTCGACCGCGCCGACCGTCAGCGCCGAGCCGGCGGCGCCGGGCGAGCCGATGGACGAGGGCGCGCCGGTGTTGCCCGCCGAGACGACGAAGAGGGCGCCGGTCTCCTCGCCGAGGGCGTCGACGGCCCGCGCCATCGGGTCGGTGCCGTCACCGGGCTCCGTCGACCCGAGGCTCAGGGAGACGATCCGCGCGCCGACGTCCCGGGCGGCCCACTCCATGCCCGCGATGACCTGCGACTCGCTGCCCGAGCCGTGGTCGTCGAGGACCTTGCCGACGGCGAGCGAGGCGCCGGGCGCGATGCCCTTCTCCCGCCCGCCGGACGCGGCGCCGCTGCCGCCGAGGGCCGAGGTGACGTGCGTGCCGTGCCCGTTGCGGTCGAGGGCCTCCCCACCCTCCRCCGCCCCCTCGACGAAGTTCTCCGTCACCAGGACGCGCCCGGCGAGGTCGGGATGCCCGGTGTCCGCCCCGGTGTCGAGGACCGCGACCGTGACCCCCTCGCCGGTGAGCCCTTCCCGCCACGCCTCGGGCGTACCGATCTGGGCATTGCTTTCGGCCATATCGGCGTGCACCCGCCCGTCGAGCCGGATCTCGTCGATCCCCTCCTGGCGGGTGAGCGCCCGCCAGGACGCCCGCCCCTTGTGCGCGTCGACGGCGGCCCCGTGGACGCTCGGCAGCGCGCGGGTGCGCACGGTGCCGCGCGGGACGGCCGGGGGCGCGTCCTCCTCGTAGGTGACGATCAGCGGCAGCCCGTCCGTCCTGCGGTCGGTGAGGCCCTGGCGTATCAGCTCGTCCACGTCGAACAGCCGCCGGTCGAGGGTGCCCGCCCGCAGGCGGGGCAGCGCCTCGTCCGGTACGACGCTGAGGTCGCCGTCCACCGTTCGCGTGCGGACCGCGCCGGTGGCGCCCTCGGCCCGTTCGACGGTCACGGTCCGCCTGCCGCCACCGAGCCGGGTGACGGTCACCCGGTCCCCGGTGACGAGGGTGACGGTGTCGGTGCCGGGGACGCCGGAACCGGCAGCGGCGGCGGATGAAGCGGAAGCGGCGGCCGACGCGGTGGGGACGGCCGGTGCCCCGGGGACGCCGGCCGGGACGGGTACGGCGGGGAGCAGGACGAGCACGAGCCCGGCCGTCGCCGCCACCGCCGCCGCGCGTCTCACGGAACCTCTGCTGCTCATCCGTGCCCCTCTCCCCGGGACCGGTGGGACCGGAAGGACCGGTGTGACGGTAGTGCCGGCGGCCCCCGGCGAGAAGCGGCCCTGGCGGTTTTCCGCCAGCGCGGGAGTGGGCGCCCCGGGGAAACCGCGACAGCGCCGGGCACCGTCCGTGACAATGACGGTGGTCAACGGTGACGGAGTACGGGGGTTTCGCCGCAGCATGGACGGATTGGTGGAGTTCAAGACCGACGACGGGGCCGTGATCGTCGTCGAGGGGGCCGAGGACGAGTCGGGCTCCCGCCTGGTGGCACGCGCGGACGGTACGGTTCCGGCGGCCCGCACGTTCGAGGGTTCCCTGGAGGGGGTGCGGGCGGCCGCCGAGTCCGCGCTGCGGGTCTTCCGCGACGGCTCGCTGCAACCCGACTGCGTGGAGATCGAGTTCGGGGTGAAGCTCACCGCGGAGGCGGGGGCACTGATCGCGAAGAGCGCGGTCGAGGGGCACCTCGTGGTCAAGCTGTCCTGGGCGCCGGAGCAGTCGGCCGACGCGCGGCCGGGAGGCGCCCCGCGCCCATGACCAGCGCTTCCTGGCACGCGAGAATCAGCTGCGGACGGGACACCGGCGCGGGTTTCCTCGTCACCGAGCAGCACGTCCTGACCTGCGCGCACGTCGTCGCGCGCGGTGACTCCGAGGCGGTCACGGTGTCGTTCGCGCACGGCGGCTACGAGGAGGTCCCGGCCCGGGTGGTCGCGCACGGCGGCTGGGACGGCCGCGAGACCGACCCCGGCGACCTGGCCGTACTGGAGCTGGACCGGCCGGTGCCGATGAAACCGGCGGAGTTCGCCACGCCCGGCGACGCGTACGGCGACCCGCCGTGCAGGCTCCTCGCGTACGGCTTCCCGAAGCGGTACGACGAGGGGACGCTCGCCGAGTACCGGGCCACGGCGGAGCAGTTGATCGCGGGCGAGTGGGTCCAGCTGGAGGCGTGGGCCGCGCACGGCCAGCCGCTCGTGCCGGGCTTCAGCGGGGCCGCGGTGACCCTCGCGGACACCGGCCAGGTCGTCGGCATGGTCTCGGCCGCCGCCCGCAGCCCCGAGATCCGCAACGGCCGCATGCTCCCGGCCCGCGTGATGGCCCGCTACTGGCCCCGCCTGGCAGACCTGATCCCCACCCCCACCCACACCCAACAACAGAAGGAACACCCGCTCCTCCCCGCCGCCGCCCCCGCGAAGGCCCTCGCACAGCTGGTCCCCGATCCTCGTGGAGATCGCCCAGAGCGGCTCCGGCGACAAGGACTTCCTCGTCGAGGTCTCCGCGTACAACAACGGGCACCGGCGCGTGGTGGGCTCCCGCCGCCTCCCCGTAGACCGCGTGCGCCCCTACGCGCTGGAGCGGATCGACGAGGCGTACCACGAGCTGGAACCCGGGGCCCGGGAGCTGCTCGCCTTCGTGCTGCCCCGGCGCTGGCTCAACGCGGACGTGGCCCACTGGAAGCGCAGCACCGACGACGACAGCCCGCTCGGCTCCTTCGCCCCGCTCGTCGTGATGGACCTGGAACGGCGGCGCAGCGGCGGCCTGCAGCACAAGCTCCGCCAGAAGTGGCGGTACCTGGACGAGCAGCCCGCGCCCCGGCTGCACCGCATCGACTGCTGGTCCGTCGGCCAGGACCACGTGAAGCTGACCATCGGGCTGCGCCGCGGGGCCGACATGGTGGGCTTCGGTACGCCGCCGCGCGCGGACAGCGTGCGGCGGCTGTTCCGCGCGAGCCTGAACGCGGCGGTCCCGGTGATGTTGTGGCCCCGCAACGGCTGCCGGGGCGAGCACCGCTGCGGGGAGTCGCAGGACTGCCGGGGCGCGGCCTTCCTGGACCGCCTGGCCGACCACCTCGCGGGCCTGCCGGCGCGCGAACTCCCGTACCACGTACACGAGTTGCGCGAATCGGCGTACGCCTCCGACGCCCCGGAACCGCACTGGGCGTACGACCTGGCCCTGCTGTGGGAGGACCCCGAATGCCTGCCCGACCCCGTCGGCTACCTGCACAGCCCGGTCGGCTGAACCACCGCGCCACCGCAACCACGTTCGGAGAGACCATGTCCCTGTGGCCCGTCTACACGGGTTCGAGCGAGCCCCACGACGGCATCGCCGAGCTGCCCGCGCCACCGCCCTGGCGCGACTTCGACGGCGGTCCGGAGCTGGCGACGCCCGCCGAGGCCGACGACACCTCGGCCACGTCCCCGGACCGCCGCCACCGCGCCCGCACCTATCGCGCCACGGACCGCGCCGTGCAGCTCGTCAACGCCGCCCTCTACCTGCGCCGGCCCCTCCTCGTGACGGGCCCGCCGGGCAGCGGCAAGTCGAGCCTGGCGTACGCGGTCGCGCGGGAGCTGCGGCTGGGCCCGGTCCTGCGCTGGAACATCACGAGCCGCACCACCCTGCACGACGGGCTCTACCAGTACGACCCGCTGTCCCGCCTGTACGCGGCCGCACGCGACGCCCGCCCCGACGGCGGACCCCCGCCCCGGTCCGGCCCTGACTCCGGCCCCGACTCCGGCTCCGGCCCCGGGCTCGCGACCGACGGCACGCTCCAGGACCACCTGCGGCTCGGCCCGCTCGGCACGGCCCTCCTCCCCTACGGACGCCCGCGCGCCCTGCTGATCGACGAGATCGACAAGAGCGACCTGGACCTGCCGAACGACCTGCTCAACATCCTGGAGGAGGGCCAGTACGAGATCCCCGAGCTGGTCCGCTCCGCCCGGCACACCCCGACCGCCGAGGTCATGGTCGACGGCACGGACGAACGGGTCGAGGTCACGCGCGGCCGGGTCCGCTGCCGGGCCTTCCCCTTCGTGGTCCTCACCAGCAACGGCGAGCGGGAGTTCCCGCCCGCCTTCCTGCGCCGCTGCGTCCGCCTCGAACTGCACCAGCCTCGCGCCGACCACCTGGAGCACATCGTCCGCGCCCACCTGGGCGAACCGGACGCGTACGCCCGCGAGTTGATCGGCCGCTTCCTCGACCGGGGCACCGAGGGCGAGCTGGCCACGGACCAGTTGCTCAACGCGATCTACCTCACCGGCGTGGCGGGCCTCGACGCTTCCTCGCGCGACGAGCTGGCCGAGCAGCTGATGCCGTACCTGAGCCGCACGGGGGAGGAACCGGATGAGTTCTGACGCCCCCGCAGGCGTCGCCCACCTGGCCGAACTGCTGGCCCGGGCGGGCGACGGCCCCGCCCCGACCCCGGTGGAACTGGCCGAACTCCTCTGGCTCTCCCAGCACCTGCCGGGCCCGGCTCCGGCTACGAACTCGGCCGCCCTTCGATCTTTTGGGGGCGCGGGGAACTGCGCAAGCAACCCCCACCGCCCCGCAGCCGAAC
>NZ_VDFC01000046.1:1142122-1144878 GCF_008369065.1 Streptomyces apricus
GTCCGACATCGCGGTCGTCCTCTCCCCGGTCCTGTACGAGGAGCTGGCGGCCGGCGACCTGCCCGCCGGGCCGGTCCCCCTACGGCCCCTGCACACCGGACCGGACAACGGGCCGCCCCTCGCCTGGTACTGCCGGCTGGAGATCCCGGACCGGGTGCCCGACCCCGAGCCCGTGCGGCGCGACCTGGTGCGCGGCCCGTTCAGCACGCGCCGCGCCGGTTCGATCCGCCTGCCCGAGCCGGGGCGCACCGCGGTGGTCGTCCGGCCCCCCGACGGCCCACCGGTCCTCTTCGACCCCGCGGCGTTCGCCGGCGCGCCCGCCTCGGGGCCCCGCGTCACCTACTACGAGGTCGACCTCACCACGCACCGGGCCGCCCACGAGCTCTCCCTGCCGGCCTCGCGCGGCGGGACCTTCACCGCGTCCGCCGAGCTGTCGTGGCACGTCGACGACCCGGTGGCGTTCGTGCGCGGCGGGACGGCCCGGATCTCCGAGCAGCTCCTCGACCACCTGGTGGACACGGCCCGCCGCGTCACCCGCCACCATCCACCCGGCCGTGCGGGCGCGGCGCAGCACGCGGTGCGCGACGCACTGCACGAGTGGCCGGTGCCGGGCCTCTCGGTGGCGTGCTCGGTACGCCTCGTGCCCGGCCCGGAGCCACAACCCGTCCGGCCGGCCGACCAGGAGCCCGGCACGCAGCACGACCTGCAGCACGCCCTCCTGTCCCGCCGGACGATCCGGACGCCCCGTCGTGCGGCCACCCCGCCCCCCGACGAGTCGGCCGATTTCCTGGTGCGGGCCCCCCACATCCTCATCGGTTTCGACGGCCCCCTCGTGCGCCTCTACTCGGGTGACGCCGAGCGGCAGGCCGTCCGGGAGCTCACCGCGCTGCTCGCCGAGCTGCGCGACCCGCAGGACGCGCTGGACGGCGAGCCGCTGACCGCGCGGGCCGCCGCCGGGGACGCGCCCGCGCCCCCGCTGGAGGGACGCGTCAACCCCCTCGACCTGCTACGGGCCTTCGCCGGCCGGCCGGCCGGCGGCGACCTGCGGCGGCGGCTCAACCGGATCGAGGAACGGGCGGTGTCGACCGCCGCGTCCACGCCGTTCTCCGACGCCCTGATCACGACGCTCAACTCGCTCGGGCGGCGCACGGCCGTCGTCGCGGACAACGCGCCGAGCGCCGTCTGGAAGTACCTGCAGGCGCACGGCCGGCTGACCGGCCTGGTCACCGGCGGGGTGCACGGCCGCACGGACGACCTGACCCGGCTGATGCCGGACCCCGACTGCCTCCTGCGCGCCCTGGAACAGCTCGGGGCGACGCCGGAGGACGCCGTGCTGGTCGGCTCGTCGGTCGCCGAGCTGACCGCGGCGAAGGCCCTCGGGCTGCGCTTCCTCGGCTACACCCGCTCGGAGCCGCACCGGCAGCGCCTGGTCCGCGCGGGCTGCGAACTGACCACCTCCTCCTGGGCCCCGCTGCTCCGGGCCCTGCCCAACACCTGAGCCGCGGTCCGGGGAGCGCCGGCGAAGACCACCCGTCCAGCGGCACCCCGCCCGGACCATCCCGAAAGGCGACGCCCCGTCAGATCCCGCACGATGCGTAGGGAGGACCGCCGTCCGGCGGAGTCCCAGGTCTGCGCTCTCGGGAGGACCCGCCATGACCGCCAGTCTGGAGCAGTTGCGCCGCTGCCACTTCGCCGTCGACCTGGGAGCGGCACGGACCCGTGTCTACGTGAAGGGGGCTGGGCTGGTCGTCGACCAGCCCAGCGTCGCCGCCGTGAACACCAGGACCGGCGCACTGATCGCGGTGGGTGAGTTCGCCGAGAAGATGACGGGCCGCACCCCGCACTACATCCGCGTCGTACGCCCGGTCTCCGGCGGCACGGTGGTCGACATCGAGATGGCCCAGCGCATGCTGCGCCAGCTCCTGGGCGACAAGGTGCGCCGCGCCCTGCGCCGCAAGCCCCTGCTGCGGGCCGCCGCCTGCACGCCGCACGGCTCCGACCCGCTGGCGCAGCGGGCGACGGTGGAGACGCTCGTCGGTCTCGGCGCGCGGCGCGTCGAGCTGGTCGACACGCTGATCGCCGCCGGCGTCGGCTGCGGGCTCCCCGTGGAGCGCCCCGAGGCCACCATGGTCATGGTGTGCGGGGCCGCCGCGACCCAGGTCGCCGTGCTGTCGCTCGGCGCGATCGTCACGGCCGAGCGCATCCCGGTGGGCGGCGAGGCCATCGACCACGCGATCGTCCAGCACCTGCGCCACCACCACGAACTGATGCTGCCCTCGCAGTCCGTACGCCCCCTGCAGCTGGCCCTGTCCGGGAACGGACTCACCTCGCAGGGCCCCGCCTCCACGGAGATCCACGGCCGGGACGTGGCCACCGGCCTGGCCCGCTCCGTGCAGGTCGACACGGCCGCGGTGCGCGAGGCCATCCAGACCCCGCTGACCGCGGTGCTCGACGGCATCGGCAAGGTGCTGCGGGTCTGCCCGCCGGACCTGGTGGCCGACCTCGCCGACCGCGGGATCATGATGGTCGGGGGCAGCGCGCTGCTGCCGGGCCTCGACCAGATGCTGCGGCAGGCGACGGGCATGCCGGTGCACATCGCCGAACGGCCCGACGTGTGCGCGGTCCTGGGCCTGGGCGCCATGCTGGAGGGCAGGATCGAACCGCTGGTCCTCGACACGACGGCCGGCTGAGGGCAGCGCAGGCACCCGCGGGCGCAGCGCCTCGACCCCGCCGCCGCACATGACACACCCCACGGA
>NZ_VDFC01000046.1:1144978-1159384 GCF_008369065.1 Streptomyces apricus
CTCCGCTCCCCCTGCCCCGCCTCCTGGAAGCCGTCCTGGGCGTGGGGAACGACCTGGAGCTGCGCGGCACGCTGCAGCGCATCGTGGAGAACGCGGCCGCGCTGACCGGTGCCCGCTACGCGGCGCTCGGGGTGCTCGCCCCGGGCGAGGACAACGGCCTGGCGGAGTTCTGCACGACCGGCATGCCGCAGGCCGACCGGGACCGGATCGGGCACCCGCCCACCGGACGCCGGGGCGTGCCCGGCGTCCTCGTCCACGACCGGGTCCCGCTCAGGCTCACCGACCTGACCACCGACCCGCGGTCGTGCGGCATGCCCCCCGGGCACCCCGAGATGCGGGGCTTCCTCGGCGTACCGCTGTTCGTGGAGGACGAGGTGTACGGCAACCTCTACCTCGCCGAGAAGCGCGGTGGCCCGTTCACCGCCGAGGACGAGCAGCTGGTGCGCCTGCTGGCCGCCCAGGCGGGCATCGCGATCGGCAACGCCCGCCTGTACGAGACCGCGCGGCGCCGGGAGCGCTGGATCGAGGGCGCGGCCGCCGTGACGACGGCGCTGCTCACCGGCGAGGCGGCGGCCGACGCGCTGATGACGGTCGCCGAGCGCGCCCGGGTGCTGGCCGACGCGTCGGCCGGGGTGATCCTGCAGCCCACGGACGAGGGCGGCATGGAGATCGTCACGGCGTCGGCGCCGGTCGGCGTGGAGGGCCTGGTCGGTACGACGATCGCGCCGGGCAGCGCGGTCCTGGAGCAACTGCTCGGCGGTGAGCCGGTGTTCCTGGACGACTCGGCGACCGACGCCCGTATGACGACCCCCGTACGGCACCGGTTCGGGCCCAGCATGATGCTGCCGCTGCAGGCCGAGGGCCGGCTGATCGGCACCCTGGCCCTGCCGCGCCGGCGCGGCGCCCCGCAGTACAGTCCGGCGGAGAAGCTGCTGGCCACGCAGTTCGCCTCGCAGGCCGCGCTGGCGCTGGTGCTGGCGGACGCGCAGCAGCGGCGGGAGCGGCTGGCCGTCTTCGAGGACCGCGACCGGATCGCGCGCGACCTGCACGACCTGGTCGTCCAGCGGCTGTTCGCCACCGGCATGATGCTGGAGTCCACGCAGCGCCGTACGGCCGCGGAGGAGCGGGACGCGGGCGTGCACGCGACCCTCGGCCGGGCCGTCGACGAACTGCGCTCGACCGTCCAGGAGGTCCGTACGGCGATCTTCGCCCTGCAGCAGCCGCCCGCCGACGCGCCGACCAGCTTCCGGGGCAAGGTGCTGCGCGAGACGGCGGCCGCCGCGGCGGCCCTCGGCGTGCGGCCTTCGGTCGCCTTCACCGGGCCCGTCGACGCCCGCATCCCGGACCGGGTGGCGGGCCACCTCCTGGCGGCCCTGCGCGACGCCCTGGCCGCCGCGTCCCGCCGCAGCGACCCGACCCGCACCGCGGTCACGGTGGACGCGACGGTGACCCTCCCGGACGGCCGCCCCGGGGTACGCCTGACGGTGTCGACGGACGACGACGGGGGTGGGGGCGCGGACGATTCCGGCACCGGTGGGCGGGAGACGACCGCGACGTGGCAGTCACCCCTCTGAGGAACCGCTCTCTGAGGAACCGCGTTCGGGGCCGCTCGAACGGCGTACGCGCTGGTCGGATCGATTCTTCCCGCGTAGCGCGTGGTGGGGCGGGTGGGACTCGAACCCACGGCCGGCGGATTATGAGTCCGCTGCTCTAACCGGCTGAGCTACCGCCCCATTACGGCGCGCCGCGCACATGTGTGCGCGCCGTCTGCCGCAGCATAGCCGCTCATACGATCTCCTGCTTCGGATGGTCGGCTTCACCTGCTCTCAAGGACCCCACCTGGGGCGCAGCGGTTCCCGCGGACACGAAAAAGGACCCCGAAGGTGTCCCCGGGGCCCTCGTCCAGCTCGCTCGACAGCTCTCCCGACTGGACTCGAACCAGTAACCTGCCGGTTAACAGCCGGCTGCTCTGCCAATTGAGCTACGGAAGATCGAAGCTCCCCCGACTGGACTCGAACCAGTAACCTGCCGGTTAACAGCCGGCTGCTCTGCCAATTGAGCTACAGGGGATCGCCTCGCCTGCATCGAACGTACCTCCCTGGGTATTCGCCAGGGGGCGTGCGCTCGCTGCGACACATACATTAGCGCAAGCAGGGGGGTGCTCCGCCAATCGGTAACCCGCCTGCGACGACGCCGCCGCAGTGGACCGACCAAGAGGGACCTACAAGAGGAAAGGGTGGCCCCCATGCGCTACCGGCTCACGTTCGTCGTCGGACTCGCCTTCGGATACGTGCTGGGCACACGTGCCGGGCGCGAGCGCTACGAGCAGTTGAGGAAGACCGCCCAGCGCGTCTCGCAGAACCCGGCGGTGCGCAACACCGCCGAGTCCGCGGCCCAGCAGGGCCGCCAGTTCGCCGGCAAGGCGTACGACGTGGTCAGCGACAAGATGGGCGACCGGGTCCCCGCTTCGGTCTCCGAGAAGGTCCGCTCCCTGCGCGAACGCAACACGACGGGCCCCCGCACGGAGGACGACTGGGGCACCAGCACCCCCTAAGGCGCCCCGAGGGGCCCGAAGGGCCCTGAAGGGGCGCGGGGAACTGCGCGACCAGCCCCGACGGCGCCGCAGACACAGGCCGGACCGGAGCCCAAGCCCCCCTCATGGCCCGAGCCAGCGCAGCGATACGGCAGAATTTCCGCCATGGGGATAGTCGCCGGGCTGGACAGTTCGCCCGATTTCACACGCATCGTCGTCTGCGACGCGGACAGCGGGGTCGTACTCCGGCAGGGGTACGCCCCGCATCCGCTCGACGGCACGGCGGAGGGCGCCCGGCCGTCCGACGTCGACCCGCAGGCCTGGCTGCTCTCCCTGGGCGAGGCCGCGGGCGGCGGCCTCCTGGAGGGCGTCCAGGCCATCGGCGTCTCCGCGCAGCAGAACGGCCTCGTCCCCGTCGACAGCCAGGGCAACACGGTCCGCCCGGCGATGGTCGGCGGGGACAAGCGTGCCCAGGTCGCCGCCGCCGACCTCGTCGACGCGCTCGGCGGCCGGGAGGCCTGGGCGCAGGCCGTGGGGTCGGTCCCGCAGGCCGCGCAGCCCGTGACCAAGCTCCGCTGGCTCGCCCGTACCGAACCCGAGTCGGCCCTGCGCACCGCCTCGCTGCTGCAGGCCCACGACTGGCTGGTGTGGCAGCTGCTCGGCCGGCCCGCCCGCCGCACCACCGACCGGGGCGGCGCCTCGGGCACCGGGTACTGGTCGGCGGCGACCGGCTCGTACCGGCCGGACCTCGTGGAGCTCGCGCTCGGCCACCAGGCGCTGCTGCCCGACGTGCTCGGGCCGTGGGAGGCCGCCGGGACGACGCCCGAGGGGCTGCTGATCTCGGCGGGCACGGGCGAGACGATGGCGGCGGCCTTCGGCCTGGGCATCGGGCTCGGGGACGCGGTGGTGTCGCTCGGCGCCTCCGGTTCCGTGATGGCCGTCCACCACGAGGCGCTGGTCGACTCCACCGGGATGATCACCTCGCTCGCGGACGCCACCGGCATGCACCTGCCGGTCGTCACCACGCTCAACGCCGTACGGGCCCTGCGCGGCGCGGCCGAACTCCTCGGCGTCCCCGACCTCCAGGCCCTGTCGGACCTGGCCATGAAATCCACGCCCGGCTCGCACGGGCTCGTACTGCTGCCGTACCTGGAGGGCGAGCGCACGCCCAACCTGCCGCACACGGCGGGGACGCTGGCCGGGCTGCGGCGGGAGTCGATGAAGCCGGAGCACCTGGCGCGGGCCGCCTTCGAGGGCATGCTGTGCGGGCTCGCGGACGCGCTGGACGTGCTGCGCGGGAGGGGCGTGGAGGTCCGGCGGATCTTCCTGCTGGGCCAGGCCGCGGAGCTGGGCGCGGTGCAGGCGTGCGCGCCCGCGCTGCTCGGTACGCAGATCGTGGTGCCGCAGCCCGCGGACTACGCGGCGATCGGCGCGGCCCGCCAGGCGGCCTGGGCGCTCGGTGTGCAGCAGGGCACGATCCAGCCGGGTCTGCCGCCGGTCTGGCAGGGCGCGGCGGCGCAGGTCCTGGAGCCGGGCGAGGAGCTGCCGGTGGGGCAGGCGGTGCGGCAGCAGTACGTGTCGGTGCGGGACCAGACCCACCCGGGGGCCTTCCGCTCCTGAGCCGGGGCTGAGCAGAAGGACTGAGCCGGGGGCCTACGACTTCGGTCGGAGGGGCCGTCCGTTCTTGGACCTCTCTTGGGTTAATCAGTTGAGGTAACACCGGTGGAGTGCCCGACGATGGGGGCCAGGGGCAACCGACCGCCCCGCCGCCGACCCCGAGAGACCCAGCGTGCTCATAAGACTTTTGCGTACCCATCTCACTCCGTACAAGAAACCCATCGGCCTGCTCGTCCTCCTGCAGTTCCTGCAGACCTGCGCCACGCTCTTCCTGCCCACGCTGAACGCCGACATCATCGACAACGGTGTCGTCAAGGGCGACACCGGCTACATCCTGTCCTTCGGCGCCCTGATGATCGGCATCTCGCTGGCCCAGGTCGTCTGCAACATCGGCGCCGTCTACTACGGCGCCCGTACGGCCGCGGCGGTGGGCCGTGACATCCGGGCCGCGGTCTTCGACCGGGTGCAGTCGTTCTCCGCGCGCGAGGTGGGCCACTTCGGGGCGCCGTCCCTGATCACCCGCACGACGAACGACGTGCAGCAGGTGCAGATGCTCACCCTGATGACGTTCACGCTGCTGGTGTCGGCGCCCATCATGTGCGTGGGCGGCATCGTGCTGGCGCTCGGCCTGGACGTGCCGCTGTCCGGGGTGCTGCTGGCCGTCGTGCCGGTCCTCGGGATCGCGGTCAGCCTGATCGTGCGCCGGCTGCGGCCGCTGTTCCGGACCATGCAGGTGCGCCTGGACACGGTGAACCGGGTGCTGCGCGAGCAGATCACCGGCAACCGCGTCATCCGGGCCTTCGTGCGCGACGCGTACGAGGAGGAGCGCTTCCGCAAGGCCAACACCGACCTCACCGAGGTGTCGCTGGGGACGGGGCGGATGCTGGCGCTGATGTTCCCCATCGTCATGACGGTGGTGAACGTCTCGTCGGTCGCGGTGGTGTGGTTCGGCGCCCACCGCATCGACAGCGGCGGGATGGAGATCGGCGCGCTGACCGCGTTCCTCGCCTATCTGATGCAGATCGTGATGTCCGTGATGATGGCCACCTTCATGTTCATGATGGTGCCGCGCGCCGAGGTGTGCGCCGAGCGCATCCAGGAGGTCCTGGACACCTCCAGCAGCGTGGTCCCGCCGAAGGCGCCCGTCCTGGAGCTGCGGCGCCACGGTCAGCTGGAGCTGCGCGGGGCGGGCTTCCGCTACCCGGGCGCCGAGGAGCCGGTGCTGAAGGCCGTGGACCTGGTGGCGCTGCCCGGTGAGACGACCGCCGTGATCGGCTCGACCGGCAGCGGCAAGTCGACCCTGCTGGGTCTCGTGCCGCGGCTGTTCGACGCCACCGACGGGCAGGTGCTGGTGGACGGCGTCGACGTGCGGACGGTCGAGCCGCGGCTGCTGGCGCGCACGGTGGGCCTCGTACCGCAGAAGCCGTACCTGTTCGCCGGCACCGTAGCCACCAACCTGCGGTACGGGAACCCGGACGCGACGGACGAGGAGCTGTGGCACGCGCTGGAGGTGGCGCAGGCCAAGGGGTTCGTGGAAGGGCTGGAGAACGGTCTGGACGCCGCGATCGCGCAGGGCGGCACCAACGTGTCGGGCGGTCAGCGCCAGCGGCTCGCCATCGCCCGCACCCTCGTGCAGCGCCCCGAGATCTACCTCTTCGACGACTCGTTCTCCGCGCTCGACTATGCGACGGACGCGGCGCTGCGGACGGCGCTCGCGCGGGAGACCGCCGAGGCGACCGTCGTGATCGTCGCCCAGCGGGTCTCCACCATCCGCGACGCCGACCGGATCGTGGTCCTCGACGAGGGCCGGGTCGTGGGGACCGGCCGGCACCACGAGCTGATGGCGGACAACGAGACCTACCGGGAGATCGTGCTCTCCCAGCTCACGGAAGCGGAGGCAGCCTGATGGCCGGACCCATGGGGCGGATGATGGCCGGGACGGGACCCGACCACCGTTCGATGGATTTCAAGGGGTCCGGCAAGCGGCTGCTGGCGCAGTTCAGGCCGGAGCGGGCCACGCTGTACGTGATGCTCGCCGCCGTGGTCTGCAGCGTGGGCCTGTCGGTGCTGGGCCCGAAGATCCTGGGGCGCGCCACCGACCTCGTCTTCGCCGGGGTGGTGGGGCGCGAGCTGCCCGCCGGGCAGTCGAAGGCCGAGGTCCTCGCGGCGATGCGGGAACGCGGCGACGGCAAGATGGCCGACATGCTCTCGGGCACAGACTTCACCCCCGGGCAAGGCATCGACTTCGGCGCGGTCGGCGAGGTGCTGGGGCTCGCCCTGGGGGCGTTCCTGCTGGCCGGCCTGCTGATGGCGGTGGCGACGCGGCTGGTGAACCGGGCCGTCAACCTCACGATGTACAAGATGCGCGAGGACGTGCAGACGAAGCTGTCGCGGCTGCCGCTGTCGTACTTCGACAAGCGGCAGCGCGGTGAGGTGCTCAGCCGCGCCACGAACGACATCGACAACATCGGGCAGACCCTGCAGCAGTCGATGGGCCAGCTCGTCAACTCGCTGCTGACCATCGTCGGCGTGCTCGCGGTGATGTTCTGGGTGTCGTGGCTGCTCGCGCTCGTCGCGCTCGTCACCGTGCCGCTGTCGTTCGTCGTGGCGACCCGGGTGGGCAAGCGGTCGCAGCCGCACTTCGTGCAGCAGTGGCGCACCACCGGCAAGCTGAACGCGCACATCGAGGAGATGTACACCGGGCACACCCTGGTGAAGGTCTTCGGGCGGCAGGACGAGTCGGCGCAGCAGTTCGCCGAGGAGAACGACAGGCTGTACGAGGCCGGGTTCCGGGCGCAGTTCAACAGCGGGATCATGCAGCCGCTGATGATGTTCGTGTCGAACCTGAACTACGTGCTGGTGGCGGTCGTCGGCGGGCTGCGGGTCGCCTCCGGCTCGCTCTCCATCGGTGACGTGCAGGCCTTCATCCAGTACTCCCGGCAGTTCTCCATGCCGCTCACGCAGGTCGCCTCCATGGCGAACCTCGTGCAGTCCGGGGTCGCGTCGGCGGAGCGGGTCTTCGAGCTGCTGGACGCCGAGGAGCAGGAGGCCGACCCGGCCACGGGCGCGCGTCCGCGGGAGCTGCGGGGGCGGGTGGCCCTGGAGGGCGTCTCCTTCCGCTACGACCCGGACAAGCCGCTGATCGAGGACCTGTCCCTGACGGTGGAGCCGGGGCACACGGTCGCGATCGTGGGGCCGACGGGCGCCGGCAAGACGACGCTGGTGAACCTGCTGATGCGGTTCTACGAGGTCACGGGCGGGCGGATCACGCTCGACGGGGTCGACGTCGCGACGATGTCCCGCGACGAGCTGCGGGCCTCCATCGGCATGGTGCTCCAGGACACCTGGCTGTTCGGCGGGACCATCGCGGAGAACATCGCGTACGGGGCCTCGCGGGAGGTCACCCGCGGGGAGATCGAGGAGGCGGCGCGGGCCGCGCACGCCGACCGGTTCGTGCGGACGCTGCCCGACGGGTACGACACCGTCATCGACGACGAGGGGTCCGGGGTGAGCGCGGGCGAGAAGCAGCTCGTCACGATCGCGCGGGCGTTCCTGTCCGATCCGGTGATCCTGGTGCTGGACGAGGCGACGAGTTCCGTGGACACGCGGACGGAGGTGCTGATCCAGAAGGCGATGGCGAAGCTTGCGCACGGGCGGACGTCGTTCGTCATCGCGCACCGTCTGTCGACGATCCGCGACGCCGACACGATCCTGGTGATGGAGGACGGGGCGATCGTGGAGCAGGGCGCGCACGCGGAGCTGCTGGCGGCGGACGGCGCGTACGCCCGCCTGTACAAGGCCCAGTTCGCCCAGGCGGCGGTGGAGGTGGACTAGACGTATCTCGCCCCCGCCGCCCCTTCCCGTCCCGACCCTGGGGCTGCGCCCCAGACCCCCTGTCGCGCTGCGCGCTCCCGCGCAGTTCCCCGCGCCCCTAGGTACCTAGGGGCGGAGCCCCTGAGCAGTGACGGGAATGGGTAGGGGCGGCGGGGGCGAGGAAAAGCCTTTCAGTCCAGGTAACCCCTCAGCTGGTCAGCGAAGGCGTGGTCGCGGAGTTTGTTCAGGGTCTTGGACTCGATCTGGCGGATGCGTTCGCGCGTCACGCCGAAGATCCGCCCGATCTCCTCCAGCGTGCGCGGCCGGCCGTCCGCGAGCCCGTAGCGCAGCTGCACCACCTTGCGCTCACGCTCCCCGAGCGTGGAGAGCACCGCCTCCAGATGCTCCCGCAGCAACAGGAACGCCGCCGACTCCACCGGACTCGTCGCGTCCCCGTCCTCGATGAGGTCACCGAGGGCGACGTCGTCCTCCTCCCCCACCGGCGCATGCAGCGACACCGGCTCCTGCGCCAGCCGCAGCACCTCGCTGACCCGCTCCCCGGTCAGGTCGAGGTGGGCCGCGACCTCCTCGGGCGTCGGCTCGTACCCCCGCTCCTGGAGCATCCGCCGCTGCACCCGCACGACCCGGTTGATCAGCTCGACCACGTGCACGGGCACCCGGATCGTGCGCGCCTGGTCGGCGAGGGCGCGGGACATGGCCTGGCGGATCCACCAGGTGGCGTACGTCGAGAACTTGTACCCGCGGGCGTAGTCGAACTTCTCGACCGCCCGGATCAGCCCGAGGTTCCCCTCCTGGACCAGGTCGAGCATGGTCAGCCCGCGCCCCACGTACCGCTTGGCGACGGAGACCACGAGCCGCAGGTTCGCCTCGATGAGGCGGCGCTTGGCCATCCGCCCCATGACCACCAACTTGTCGAGGTCCAGGGCGAGTTGACTGTCGAGGTCGGACGCGAGCCGGAGCTTCTCCTCGGCGAAGAGGCCCGCCTCCACCCTGCGGGCGAGCTCCACCTCCTCCGCCGCGGTGAGAAGCGGGATCCGGCCGATCTCCCGCAGGTACTGGCGGAACAGGTCGGACGAGGGCCCGCCGGTGTCCGCGCGCCCGCGGGGCAGTTCCACCGGCTCCACCGCCTCCGCCTCGCTCTCCACCAGGACGGCGGCGGGCGGCTCCGGCGCGCTCTCCGGTTCCGCACCGGTCCCGGACTCCGAGGTCTCGGGGTGGAGCGCCACGCGGTTCTGCGGCGGTACGGCGCCGAGGACACCGGCGTCCGCGGTCGTGCCGGTGGTACCGGTCGTGCCGGTCGTGCCGGTCGTGCTGTCGTCGGTCAGGGTCTGGGTCTGCACGGGGGCGACCTCCAGGAATGTCGCTGCTGGGGCGTGCGGCAGCGGTACGTCGGGGATGGGGTCGACGGCCTCGCCGGCGTCCATCCCGAAGTCGTTGAGCGGAACCGCGGGGACTTCGGACCCGTCGCGTTCGGGTCGGCCGCGCTCCGAGGACTCAGGCACCGGAACCCAGTGTGGAGTACGACACATCGTCGCCACGAGGGGCGTGCGATGACTTTTTGAGTCCGGTCCGTGACTGCGCGGTTACCCTGACGGGAAGATGCCGTGCCCGCCCGTGCCCTGATCTGGCACGTTCCCCGCGTGTCCGGTTCCCGATGCGGAACCGGTCCGGCGGCCCGGACCGGTGGCCGGACCGGCGGTGCGGGCCCGCCGCGGCGGCGTCGGCGCGCTCAGAGCGCGTGCGCGCCCTTCTCCCGCAGCGCCTGGTCGTACTGCTGGAGCACCCACAACTCGTTCTGCACGGCGGCCAACTGGGCTGGATCGCCCTGCGCCCCGGCGCGCGCGAGGGCGCCCTGGACGTCGCGCACCCGGCGCTCGACCGCGCGTCGGCGGACGGTCACCAGCTGCTCGCCCGCGTAGGCCTCGTCGACGGTCTTGCGCATGATGGCCTCGACGGCCAGCTCGGTGACCATGGCGCGAATCGTGTCGTCCGCGGCGGCCTCGCGCACCCGCACCAGGTACCCCTGCGGGTCCTGCGCGCCGTACTCGGCGCCGCCCGCCTCCATGATCGTCTGGCGGACGGCCGCGTACGGCGGGGCGGTGAACTCGTCCACCCCGTACGCGTCGAAGGCCGGGGAGACCAGCTCGGGGCGCTGCAGGGCCAGTTTGAGGAGCTCGCGCTCGGTGGCGAACACCGGGTTGCGCAGGGTCAGGGCCGGGCCCGAGGGGGGCCGCGCGCCGCTGTTCTCGTACTGCTGCGCGGCGCGGCCGCCGTTCGCCGGCGTGGGCGCGGGGCCCTTGCCGCCGCGGTCGCGGGCCCAGCGGGCCAGCTGGGCGACCCGCTTGACGACGAACTGGGTGTCGAGGATGCCGAGCATGCCCGCGAGCTGGACCGCGACCTCGTGCTGGGCTCCGCTGTTCTTGATGCGGGCCACGACGGGCGCGCACTCGTCGAGCGCGGCGGCGCGCCCCGCGGGGGTCTCCAGGTCGTAGCGGGCGGCGATCTGGCGCAGGGCGAACTCGAAGAGCGGGGTGCGCGGTTCCACCAGGTCGGCGACGGCCGCGTCGCCCTTGGCCAGGCGCAGCTCGCAGGGGTCCATGCCGTCCGGGGCGATGGCGATGTACGTCTCGGCGGCGAACTTCTGGTCGTCCTCGAAGGCGCGCAGGGCGGCCTTCTGGCCGGCCGCGTCACCGTCGAAGGTGAAGATCACCCGCGCCGAGCCGTTGTCCATCAGGAGTCTGCGCAGGATCTTGATGTGGTCGTTGCCGAAGGCCGTGCCGCAGGTCGCGATGGCGGTGGTGATGCCCGCCAGGTGGCAGGCCATGACGTCGGTGTAGCCCTCGACCACGACGGCGCGGCTGCTCTTGGCGATGTCCTTCTTGGCCAGGTCGATGCCGTAGAGGACCTGGGACTTGCGGTAGATCGGCGTGTCGGGCGTGTTCAGGTACTTGGGGCCGTTGTCCGACTCGTAGAGCTTGCGGGCACCGAAGCCCACCACGTCGCCGCCGATGTCGCGGATGGGCCACATCAGGCGGCCGCGGAAGCGGTCGATGGGGCCGCGGCGGCCCTCCTGGGCGAGCCCGGACAGGACCAGTTCCTTGTCGCTGAAGCCCTTGCCGCGCAGGTACCGCACGAGGTGGTCCCAGCCCTGGGGGCTGTAGCCGACGCCGAAGTGCGCGGCGGCCGACTGGTCGAAGCCGCGCTCGGCGAGGAACGTGCGGCCGGTGTCGGCCTCCGGGCTGCTGCCGAGCTGCTCGACGTAGAAGGCGGCCGCGGCCTGGTGGGCCTCGACCAGCCGGATCCGCTCGCCGCGCTGGTGGGAGGGGTTGTAGCCGCCCTCCTCGTAGCGCAGGGTGATGCCCGCCTGGCCGGCGAGGCGCTCGACGGCCTCGGAGAAGGTGAGGTGGTCGACCTTCATCACGAACGTGATGGTGTCGCCGCCCTCCTGGCAGCCGAAGCAGTGGAAGAGCCCCTTGCTCGGGCTGACCTGGAAGGAGGGCGACTTCTCGTCGTGGAAGGGGCACAGGCCCTTGAGGTTCCCGCCGCCCGCGTTGCGCAGCTGGAGGTACTCGGAGACCACGGCGTCGATCGGGACCCCGTCCCGAACCGCCTTCACGTCCTCGTCGTTGATCCTGCCTGCCACGCGCCGAGTCTACGGGGACGGTGTGACAGCGGAGTCCACCCGTGCCCGGCGCCCGCTCACGGGACGAGGTCCTCCAGGGGCACGCGCGGGTCCGCGAGGGCCTCGGTGTCCACTCGTACCCCTGTCCTGATCAGCTGTTGGATGCTTTCTGTGACATCCCACACGTTCACGTTCATCCCGGCCAGCACGCGCCCCTCCTTCACCCAGAAGGCGATGAACTCGCGCTTGCTCGCGTCGCCCCGGATCACCACGTGGTCGTACGTCCCCGGCGGCGCCCAGCCCGAGTACTCGAGGCCCACGTCGTACTGGTCGGAGAAGAAGTAGGGCACCCGGTCGTACGTCGTCCCGCGGCCCAGCATCGCGCGGGCCGCCGCCGGGCCGCCGTTCAGCGCGTTCGCCCAGTGCTCGACGCGCAGCCGGGCGCCGAACAGGGTGTGGTGGAAGGCGGCCACGTCACCGGCGGCGTGGATGTCGGGGTCGGAGGTGCGCAGCTGCTCGTCGACCGCGATGCCGCCGCCGTGGGCGCGGTCGGCGAGCTCCAGGCCCGCGGCCTCGGCGAGGCCGGTGCGCGGGGCGGCGCCGATCGCGGCCAGCACGTCGTGCGCGGGGTGCTCCTCGCCGTCGTCGGTGCGGGCCGCCAGGACCATGCCGTCCTGGCCGGTGATCTCGGTGAGCCGGGCGCCGAAGTGGAAGCGGACGCCGTGCTCGCGGTGCAGCTCGGCGAAGAGCTCGCCCAGCTCGGGGCCGAGGACGCCGTGCAGCGGGGTCGGCTCCGGCTCGACGACGGTGACCTCCGCGCCGTACTCGCGGGCGGCCGCGGCGATCTCCAGGCCGATCCAGCCGGCGCCGGCGATCACCAGGTGCCCGTTGTCGCGGCCGAGGGCGGCCAGGACCTGCTTGAGGCGCTCCGAGTGGGCCAGGCGGCGCAGGTGGTGGACGCCGGCGAGGTCCGTGCCGGGGATGTCCAGGCGGCGCGGTTCGGCGCCGGTCACCAGGAGCAGCTTGTCGTAGTGGACCAGCGTGCCGTCGTCGCCGAAGCGGACGGTCTTCGCGGTCCGGTCGATCGCGTCGACGGTCTGGCCGAGGTGCAGCTCGATGTCGTTGGCCGCGTACCAGGCGGGCTCGTGGACGAAGACGCTGTCGCGCTCCTCCTTGCCGAGCAGGTAGCCCTTGGACAGCGGGGGCCGTTCGTAGGGGTGGTCCAGCTCGTCACAGATCAGTATCACGCGGCCGGTGAAGCCTTCCGCCCGGAGCGTCTCGGCCGCCTTGGCGCCGGCCAGGCCTCCTCCGACGATGACGAATGTCTGATCCGCGTCGACCACTTGATGCCTCCTCGTTACGGTGTCGCCACCTGCGAGCGTCCCGCACGCAGCGTGATGGGGGAAGAGGGAGTGGGCTGATCAGGCCAGAAGTCCGCCGAGGTCACGTCCGCTCCCCCGGGACGTCACACCTGCACCCTGAGCCGGGCGTGCAGGGAGCGCGCGGCGGCGTCCGTGAGCGACGCGATCTGGTCGACGATCACCCGCTTGCGGGCGCGGTCGTCCGGCGCGCGGTCGAACAGGGCGCGGAACTGCGGGTCCAGTCCCTCCGGGGCCCGGGCGGTGAGCGCCTCGGCCAGCTCGGCGACCACGATCCGCTGGTCGGCGCGGAGCAGCTCCTGCTCGGCGCGCTGCATGACGTACCGGTCGGCGACGGCCTTGAGGACCGCGCACTCCATGCGGGCGGCGCGCGGCACGACCAGCTCGGCGCCGTAGCGGGTGAGCCGGCCCGTCCCGTACGCGGCGCGGGTGGCGCCCTCCGCGGCGAGGCAGAACCGCCCGATGAGCTGGCTGGTGGCGTCCTTCAGCCGGGCCTGGGCGACCGCCGAGCCGTCGTAGCCGTGCGGCCACCACTCCTGCTCCAGGAGCCGGTCCAGGGCCTCCGCCAGCTCGGCGGGGTCGGTGTCCGCCGCCACGTACCGTCCTATGGCGACCCGGAAGATCTCCTGGCGCTCGGGCTCCGCGTGCAGGCAGTTGGGGTCGATGTGGCCCGCGTGCAGGCCGTCCTCGACGTCGTGCACCGAGTACGCCACGTCGTCGGACCAGTCCATGACCTGGGCCTCGAAGGTCGTACGGGTGCCGGGGGCGCCCGCGCGGATCCAGTCGAAGACGGGGCGGTCGTCCTCGTACACCCCGAACTTCGGGGAGTCCGGGTCGGTGGGGTGGGCGCCGCGCGGCCAGGGGTACTTCGTGGCGGCGTCGAGGGTGGCACGGGTGAGGTTGAGGCCGACGCTGACGAGGTCGTCGCCGGCCGCGACGATCGCCGACGGGATGCTCTCGCCGCGCACGAAGCGCTTGGGCTCGATGCGGGTGAGGAGCCGCAGGGACTGGGCGTTGCCCTCGAAGCCGCCGCAGTCCTCGGCGAACTCGTTCAGCGCCTGTTCGCCGTTGTGCCCGAAGGGCGGGTGGCCGAGGTCGTGGGAGAGGCAGGCGGCCTCGACGAGGTCGGGGTCGCAGCCGAGGGCGGCGCCCAGCTCGCGGCCGACCTGGGCGCACTCCAGGGAGTGGGTCAGGCGGGTGCGGGGGCTGGCGTCCCAGACCTGACTGCGAGTGCCCGGGGTGACGACCTGGGTCTTGCCGGCGAGGCGGCGCAGGGCGGAGCTGTGCAGGACGCGGGCGCGGTCGCGCTGGAAGGCGGTGCGGCCGGGGCGCTTGTCGGGCTCGGTGGCCCAGCGGGCCACTGACGTGGGGTCGTAGCCGGGGGGTTTGATGAGGTGCTCGATGCTGTGGGGGGGCTGGGG
>NZ_VDFC01000046.1:1159484-1203834 GCF_008369065.1 Streptomyces apricus
GGTCTCGGTGCTGGTGCCTTCCATGTCTTGACAGTAGAGGGAGGCGGTGACAATTGGGCGGTGCGGTGGCCCTCCGGGCGGCTGCGGGTGGGTCGTGGCTGGTCGCGCCGTTCCCCGCGCCCCTGAAAGATTGCGCCGCTCCCCGCGCCCCTTTGGGGCTGCCCCTAGAGGAGTGCCAGTTTTCGTGAGGGCTTCTTTAGGGGTGTCAGGGTTTCGTCGTAGCGGTGCAGGGTGAGGTGGGCCATGGCCTGGTGGGCGCCCAGGGGGGCCGCCGCCAGCCAGGGGGCCGCTGCCGCGCACTCGGTGGAGAAGCGGCCCGGGGCCGTGAAGTAGGAGGCCACGGCGACGCGGTGGCGGCCCCGGGCGGCAAGGGCGCGTACGGCCTGCGGGACCGTGGGCGCGGCGGCGGAGGCGTACGCGGGGACCACCGGGACGCCGAGGCGCTCCGCGAGCATCGCGGCGGTACGGCGGGTGTCGACGGCCGCGTCGGGGTCGCGCGAGCCGGCCGCGGCCAGCACCACCGCGCTCTCCCGGCGCCGCGCCGCGTCCGGGGTGCGCCAGCCGGCCTCCACCAGCCGAGCGTGCAGCGTCTCGACGAGCAGCGGGTGCGGGCCGAGCGGCGCGGCGATCCGGGTGCGCGCGGGCGAGGCGGCCGCGGCCTCCGGGATGTCCTGCTTGACGTGGTAGCCGCGGCTCAGCAGCAGCGGTACGAGGACCGCGTCACCGGTGCCGAGGGCGGCGAGCGCGTCGGGCAGCAGGGGCTCGTTCAGCTCGATGTGCCCGAGGTGCACGGGCAGGCCGGGGCGCAGCGCGCGGATCCGCTCCATGAGGGCCCTGATGGTGCTCAGGGCCCGCGGGTCGCGGCTGCCGTGCCCCACCAGGACCAGTGCGGGCGGGGTGGCGGGCCGGCTGCTGGTGCGGTTCGTGCGGTACGCCGTCATGCCTCAAGGGTGCCTCGCCGAGGTTGCTCTCCCGTTGCGCCGTGGTGACGGGGCTTTTCCGGGGCTTCACGGCGGGGTGCGGGAGGGTGTGAGGCGCTGGGTGCGCGATCCGTGCGCAGTGAACCGGATCACCGCGGGCGGCGTCTCCCGGGGAGAGGCCACCCGGGGAGGGACCGTCCATGCGCCGTCCGAGACTGCCGAAGCCGCCGCGGGTGCCGCGGTGGGCGAGACCGCGGCTGCCGCGCACCCGTACCGGGCAGCGGCGCGCCGTGCAGGCGGTGATGGCCGGGTGCGTGCTCGGGCTGCTCCCGGCGACCTGGATGTACACGGCCCCGGGCGACCGGCTGCGGACTGCGGCGGACGTGCCGCGCACCGACGTCGCGGTCGTCTTCGGGGCCGGGCTGTGGCAGGGCGAGCCGTCGCCGTACCTCGCGCACCGGCTGGACGCGGCGGCCGAGCTGTACCGGGCGGGGCGCGTCCGGGTGGTCCTGGTGACCGGCGACAACAGCCGCGAGGACTACGACGAGCCGGACGCCATGCGCACCTACCTCACCGAGCACGGGGTGCCGGACGGGCGGATCGTCAGCGACTACGCCGGCTTCGACACCTGGGACTCCTGCGTGCGCGCCAAGAAGATCTTCGGCGTGGACGAGGCCGTGCTGATCAGCCAGGGCTTTCACATCCGGCGCGCGGTCGCCCTCTGCCAGGAGGCGGGCGTCGAGTCGTACGGGGTCGGCGTGGACGACGTGCACGACGTGACCTGGTACTACGGCGGGGCGCGCGAGGTGGTCGCGGCGGGGAAGGCGCTCGTGGACGCGGTCTTCGAGCCCGATCCGACGTTCCTCGGTCCCCGGGAGCCGGGCGTGGAACGGGCGCTGGCGGGGGCAGCGGGGAGGTAGGCCGCGGGAGGACGGAGCTGTGGGAGGACGGAGGCGCGTGGGCGGGCGGAGGCGTGTGAGCGGGCGGAGGCGCGTGGGAGGACGGAGGCGTGGGCGGGCGCCCTCACGGCCGGCCGGTCCCCGCGGGGAGGTCCCCGTGCCTGCCGCGTAACGGGGTGCGCGCCGCCGCGTAACACGTGCGCCGCACGCTGGACGGTATGCAGACCTCCGTGACGCCCACCCACTGCCCGTACTGCGCCCTGCAGTGCGGCATGAACCTGACGTCCGTGCCGGACCGCGACGGCGGCGGGACCGGGGTCGAGGTCACGGAGCGCACCGACTTCCCGGTGAACCGCGGCGCCCTGTGCGGCAAGGGGCGCACCGCGCCCGCGCTGCTCTCGTCCCGGGTGCGGCTGACCACCCCGCTGGTCCGCACGGACGGCGTACTGCGGCCGGCCGGCTGGGACGAGGCGCTCGACCGGATCGCCGAGGGGCTGTCCCGTACGCGTACGGAACATGGTCCGGACGCGTGCGGGGTCTTCGGCGGGGGCGGGCTGACCAACGAGAAGGCGTACGCGCTCGGCAAGTTCGCCCGGGTCGTGCTCGGCACCTCGCAGATCGACTACAACGGCCGCTTCTGCATGTCGTCCGCGGCGGCCGGGGGCATCAAGGCCTTCGGCCTGGACCGGGGGCTGCCCTTCCCGCTGGAGGACGTCCCGAAGGCGGGGTGCGTGATCCTCGTCGGTTCCAACCTCGCCGAGACCATGCCGCCCGCGCTCCGCTACCTCACCGAGCTGCGGGAGAACGGCGGAAAGCTGATCGTCGTCGACCCGCGCCGCACCCGTACCGCCGAACAGGCCGACCTGCACCTGGCGCCCCGCCCGGGGACGGACCTCGCCCTGGCGCTGGGGCTGCTGCACCTGGTGGTGGCGGAGGGGCGGACGGACGAGGCGTACATCCGGGAGCGCACGAGCGGCTGGGAGGAGGCGCGGGCCGCGGCGATGGCGCACTGGCCGGAGTACGTGGAGCGGATCACGGGGGTGTCCGTTCCCCAACTGCGGGAGACGGTGCGGATGTTCTGCGAGCCGGAGGCCACGATGGTGCTCACCGCGCGCGGGCCCGAGCAGCAGTCCAAGGGGACGGACACGGTGGGCGCGTGGATCAACCTGTGCCTGGCGACCGGGCGTCCGGGGCGGCCCTTCTCCGGGTACGGGTGCCTCACCGGGCAGGGCAACGGGCAGGGCGGGCGCGAACACGGCCAGAAGGCCGACCAGTTGCCCGGGTACCGCAAGCTGGACGACCCGGCGGCGCGGCGGCACGTGGCCGAGGTGTGGGGCGTCGACCCCGACACGCTGCCGGGGCCCGGCCGCAGCGCGTACGAGCTGCTGGACGCCCTGGGCACGGACATCCGCGCGCTGCTGCTGATGGCGTCGAACCCGGTGGTGTCCGCGCCCCGGGCCGCCCACGTCGAGGAGCGGCTGCGCTCTCTCGACTTCCTGGCCGTGGCCGACGTGGTGCTGTCCGAGACGGCGGAGCTCGCCGACGTCGTCCTGCCGGTCACCCAGTGGGCGGAGGAGACGGGCACGACGACTAGCCTGGAGGGCAGGGTCCTGCTGCGCCGGCAGGCGCTCACACCGCCGGAGGGCATCCGCAGCGACCTGCACGTGCTGCGGGAACTGGCGGACCGGCTGGGCGTGGAGAAGGGCTTCCCCACGGACCCGGAGGAGGTCTTCGAGGAGCTGCGCCGGGCGAGCGCGGGCGGTCCTGCCGACTACTCGGGCATCACGTACCGGCGCCTGGCGGAGGAGGACGGGGTGTTCTGGCCGTGCCCGTCGGACGGCTCCGCGGGTCCTGCGGGTTCCGCCGGTGAAGGGGGCGAAGGTGCCGTGGTCCACCCCGGCACCCCCCGCCTGTTCCTCGACCGGTTCGCCACCGCCGACGGGCGGGCCCGGTTCGTGGCCGTGCACCACCGGCCGCTGGCGGAGGAGCCCGACGCCGAGTACCCCGTGCTGCTGACCACGGGCCGGGTGGTCTCCCAGTACCAGTCCGGCGCCCAGACCCGTCGCGTCGACGAGCTGAACGCCGCCGCGCCCGGCCCGTTCGTGGAGCTGCATCCCCGGCTGGCCGAGCGGCTGGGGGCGGTGGAGGGGGAACCCCTGGCGGTCGTGTCCCGGCGGGGGCGAGCGGTGGCACCGGCCCGGATCACCACCGCGATCCGGCCCGACACGGTGTTCATGCCGTTCCACTGGCCGGGCGAGGGCCGCGCCAACACCCTGACCAACCCGGCACTCGACCCGACATCACGGATGCCGGAGTTCAAGGCGTGCGCGGTGCGGGTGGAACGGGTGGGCTGAGCCCGGCGGAACACCGCGGGTGCGTCCTGGTTGAGCGCGCAGTTCCCCGCGCCCCTGGCGGGGCGCGAAAAGTCGTGGTGGTTCGGCACCTTTCCCGGTTAGGCTCCGCCGGTCCCCGCCCCTTCAGGGGCGCGGGGAACTGCGCGACCAGCCACGACGTGCCCGCACCCGACTCGCATTCGCCGTCGCCGTCCCAGCCCACGGAGCCCCATGCATCCCGACGAGCTCGACATCGACGAACTCCTCGTGGAGCGGCTCCTCGCGGAGCAGTTCCCCGCCTGGGCCGGACTGCCGGTGAAGCGCGTGGTGTCGGCCGGGACCGACAACGCCATGTACCGGCTCGGCGACGACATGGTCGTACGGCTGCCGCGGCTGCCCGGCGGAGCGGGCCAGGTCGCGAAGGAGCAGCACTGGCTGCCCCGGCTCGCACCGCACCTCCCGCTGGCCGTCCCCGTCCCGCTCGTCGAGGGGGCGCCCGGGCAGGGGTACCCGCTGCCATGGGGCGTCTTCCGCTGGCTGGACGGCGAGAACGTCCACGACGCCCCGTTCACCGACGGGACCGCACGCGCGGAGGCGGCCCTCGCGCTGGGCCGGTTCGTCGCGGCGCTGCGCGCGGTCGACGCCGTCGGCGGACCGCCGTCCTGGCGCGGCGGCCCGCTCACCGACGACGACCACGTCCGCGCGGCGATCCGCGGCCTGGGCGCGGACGGCACGCTGGACGCGGCCCGTGCGAGCGCCGCCTGGGAGGACGCCCTGCGGGTCCCCCCGTGGGCCGGCGCCCCCGTGTGGCTGCACGGCGACCTCCTGCCCGGCAACCTGCTGGCCCGGGAGGGACGGCTCGGCGCGGTCATCGACTTCGGCGGACTCGGCACAGGCGACCCGGCGGCCGACGTGCTCGCCGCCTGGGCCGTCTTCACCGCCGGCACCCGGCAGCTGTTCCGCGAGGCCGCCGGGGTCGACGACGCGACCTGGGCCCGCGGCCGCGGCTGGGCCCTGTACTTCGGGCTCACGGCGGAGCACCACTACCGGGTCACCAACCCCGTCCTCGCGGCGGTGGCGCACCGGACGGTCGCGGAGGCCCTCGCCGACACCGAATAACCGAATAAAGGGCCGCCGACCTCAACTACCGTACGGGCGCGCCTCCTTGGCCGTCCGCAGCGCCGACGCCCACCACGCCAGCTGGTCCAGCATCGCCTTCGCCGCCGCGTCCGGGGCCGCCGGGTCCCGGTGCCGGCCGGCGTCGTCGAAGGACGCGCCCGCGTTGTGGAAGGACACCGTGTCGCGGACGGTGACGGCGTGCAGCTCGGCGAAGACCAGGCGCAGCTGCTCCACCGCGCGCAGACCGCCCGAGACCCCGCCGTACGAGACGAACGCGACCGGCTTGGCGCGCCACTCCTCGTAGTGCCAGTCGATGAGGGCCTTGAGCGAGGCGGGGAACGAGTGGTTGTACTCGGGGGTCAGCACGACGAAGGCGTCCGCCGCGGCGAGCCCGGGCGTGACCTTCGCCAGTTCGGCGGCCACCTCCGGGGACGGGGAGGAGGACAGGGCCGTCGGCAGCCCCGCGTCGGCCGTGTCGACGACTTCGGCCACCAGGTCGTCGCGGTCGCGGAACCGGCCGAGCAGCCAGTCCGCGACGACGGGACCGAAGCGGCCCTCCCGGTTGCTGCCGAGGATGACGGCGACCTTGAGGGGCCCGGCGAGGGACGGGGACACGGGAGAAGGGGCGGGAACTTCGGTGGTGGGGTTCATGGGAGCGAGCCTCACACCTCAAGCAAACTTGAGGTCAAGCCGGAGCAGGTCCGGGGCGAGTCCGGCGGGCTCCGGTCACCCGTTCACACGTGCCGCCCGCCGCCGCCTGTTCTTTCCGCCCGTACGCCATCGGCACGGCGGTGACCTGGCGAAACGTCACCGATCGCGGGGCGAGGGCCGGCCGCCCGGCGCCCGTTCGCCGTACTTCTGACGTGACATCAGGAGGCGTACGTCCCCGACTGCCACTTACCTCGGTAGGGCAGGGCGTGACCGACGCAGCGGCGCACGAGGGTCGCGGGTCGCGCCCCCTCGACAGGAGCAAGCACGATGCGCACAGCCCGTCTGCTGACCGGTACCGCGCTCGCCGTCGCCGCGGCGGGCCTCTGCTCGGCCCCCGCCCACGGGGCGCACGCAGCGGCCGGTGCGGGGTCCATCGAGCTGTACCCGGCCACCGTCGTGCCCGGCGACGAGGTCACGGTGAACTCGGCGGCGTGCGGGGCGGACGACGCGGTGTCGGGGGACGCCGGCGCCGTCGGCGCGGGCAGGTTCACGCTCATCCCCAGCGCGCACGAGGGCGACGCGGTCGGCCACTTCGAGGTGCCGCCGTCCGCGCAGCCGGGCACGTACGAGATCGTGGCGCGCTGTTCGAGCGGTCCGCGAATGACGGCGGACCTGGTGGTCACGCTCACCTCCACCCGGGAGAGCGCTCCGCAGGAGAGCAGTCCGCAGCGGGCCGACCCCCGGACCGATCCCCGGACCGACCCGAGGGCCGATGCGCAGACAGATCCGCGGACCGAGGGCCGGACCGATCCGTGGGTCGGCCCGCGGGGGAGCGTGAAGACGGGGGTCGGCGGCGCACTCGGCCCCGACCCCGTGCAGACCGCGGCGGGAGTGGCGGCCCTGGCCGTCGCCGCCGCGGGCGGTACCTGGCTCCTGCATCGCCGCGCGAGAGGCGACGGGATCTGACGGACACCCTCCGCTGTCCACCGGTACCGCCGTCCCCGCCCCCTCCCGGCCCGACGCCCCTCGCGGCCCGGAGGGGGACGCGGGACACCCGTACACACCCCGTCCACGGGTTTCCCAGTCGCCGAGAGAGGGGGCCGACGTGCGCCGGTTCGGCAATGTCTCCATAGCCGCCGTCACCTTCGTCGCACTGCTGTGCGGGGCCTGGCTGCTGCACCGGGGTACCGGGACGCAGGCGCCGCCCCAGCCGTCGCCCGCGCAGGCCCGGGCGGGCGGCCACGTGGACCGGCCCGCCGCCGCGGCGCTGCCGCGCTCGGCGCCCGCCCGCGTCCGCATCCCCTCGATCCGGGTGGACGCCCCCCTCATGGGCCTCGGCCTCACCCCGCAAGGCAGCCTCGACGTACCGCCCGCCGCCAGGAAGAACCTCGCCGGCTGGTACGCGGCCGGTACCGCGCCCGGCGAGCGGGGCACCGCGATCGTCGCCGGCCACGTCGACAACGCCGAGGGCCCCGCCGTCTTCTTCCACCTCGGCGCCCTGAAGAGGGGCAGCACCGTCGAGGTCGGGCGCCGGGACGGCAGCGTCGCGCTCTTCTCGGTGGACGCGGTGGAGGTGTACGACGCCCGCGACTTCCCGGACGAGAAGGTGTACGGGGCGGCGGCACGCCCGGAGCTGCGCGTGATCACCTGCGGGGGCCGCTGGTCGGCGGGCACCGGCTACCAGGGCAACGTGGTCGTCTTCGCCCACCTCACGGGCAGCCGCCCGGCGACCGGGGCCGCCGGGGAGTGACCGTCCCCCTCAGAGCCAGAAGTCGTACGCCAGCTTCGCCACCAGCGCGAACACCACCGTCAGCAGCACGACCCGGACGAACCCGCTGCCCTTCTTGAGCGCGGTGTGCGCCCCGACCATCCCGCCGACCAGGTTGAAGACGGCCATCAGCGCGGCAAGCTGCCAGAACACCGTGCCCTTCCAGGCGAACGTGGCCAGGGCGCCGGCGTTGGTGCAGCAGTTGACGATCTTCGCGGTGGCGGAGGCCCGTACGAGGTCGAGGTGGAGCAGACCGGTCAGCGCGAGCACCAGGAACGTGCCCGTGCCGGGGCCGACGAGCCCGTCGTAGAAGCCGATGCCCAGGCCCGCGAGCCCGATCGCGGCCAGCACGCGGCGCGGGGAGACCGGCTCGGTGGAGGGCGCCGAGCCGAAGCCGGGCCGCAGGATCACGAAGGCGCCGACGCCGAGCAGGACCACCATGACGACCGGTTTCAGGATGTCGGTGCTCATCCCGGTGGCGACGAACGCCCCCGCGGTGGAGCCGGCGAGCGCCGCGAGCCCGATCCGCACGGCCGTGCGGACGTCCACGGGCGCCTTGCGCGCGTACGTCACCGCCGCGCCCGTCGTCCCGACGATGGCCACGGCCTTGTTGGTGCCGAGCGCGTACTGGGCGGCCGAGCCCGTGTTCGGCAGTCCGAGCAGCAGCGCGGGCAGCAGGAGCAGTCCGCCGCCGCCCACGACGGCGTCGATCCAGCCGGCCGCCAGCGCGGCGAGGCACAGGACGACGACCATGGTCAGCGAGATGTCGGGCATGATCGCGAGCTTATGGACGAGGTAGATGCGTCGTCCATCGATCCAGGGAACCTTGAGGGTCTTCTGAGCTTCCCGGCCCGGCGGTCGACGGTGCCGGTACGAAACCCGGGGTCCGGTCGGCCGAAGCCCCGTTCCACCTCGCGCGCACCCCTCACATCCGGGCCCCGGTGCCGCTGAGGGCAGCGTTCCCCGCGGGAAACAGGCGTGATGCGGACGGGTAACACCGGCACCGCACGCTGCGGTGCATGACCTTGAATACGCGTGTGGTGGTGATCGGCGCCGGCCTCGCGGGCGTGCGTCTCGCCCGCCGGCTCGGAGAGCTCGGTGTGCCCGCCGTCCTCGTCGGCGAGGAGGAGCACCTTCCCTACAACCGGGTGCTGCTCGCGGAGGTCCTGGCCGGGCGGTACGCCCCCGAGGTCATCGCCCTCCCGGCGCCCGAGCGGCTGGTGCGTGGCCGGGCGGTGTGCATCGACCGTGCCGGGCGGCGGGTCCAGCTCGCCGACGGCACGGAGATCGCGTACGGCACGCTGGTCCTCGCCACCGGCTCGAACCCGGTGCTCCCGCCCCTGCGCGGGCTGTTCGGCCCCGGCCGGACCGAACTGCCGCAGGGCGTCCACGCGTTCCGCACGATGGGCGACTGCCTGGGCCTCTCGGCGGCCGTCCGGCACGGCACCCGGGCCGTCGTCATCGGCGGCGGACTGCTCGGCGTCTCGGCCGCCCGCGCGCTCGCCCGGCGCGGCGCGCAGGTGGTGCTGGCCCAGCAGGGCGAACGCCTGATGGAACGGCAGCTCGATCCGACCGCGTCCCGGCTGGTGCTGCGCCACCTCACGGAGCTCGGCGTCGAGGTGCACACCGAGAGCCGGGTGCGCGGCGTGCGCTGCGTGGAGGGCGCGGTCCGCTCGGTCGAGATGGCCGACGGGTACGCCCTCGGCGCCGACCTGGTGGTGCTGGCCTGCGGAGTGCATCCGCGGGTGGGCCTCGCCCGGGACGCGGGCCTCGCCGTGCACAAGGGTGTGATCGTCGACGACGAGCTGCGCACCTCCGACCCGCACGTCCGGGCCGTCGGCGACTGCGCCCAGCACGACGGCCAGGTGTACGGGCTGGCCGCCCCCGCACTCGAACAGGCCGAGGCGCTGGCCGGGTTGCTGGCGGGGACACCCGCGGGGGCGGCGCCCGCGGAGGGCGCCGCCCCCGGCTACCGCGGCACTCGCGCCCTCACCCGGCTGACCCTCTCCTCCGGCGGCTCCCCCGGCGGCCCCCTCGGCTCCGACGGCCGTCCCGGTCCCGGTGGCCGTCCAGGCCCCGGCGGCCCCCTCGACCTCGCCGCGTTCGGGGAGCAGACGCCGCTCCCCGGCGACGACGTCGTCCAGCTCACCGACGCGACCCGCGGCACCTACCGCAAGGTCGTCGTCCGCGACGACCGCCTGGTGGGCGGGGTCCTCGTCGGCGAGCTGGGCACCGTCGGCGCCCTCGCCCGCGCCTGGGAGGGAGCGGAGCCGCTCCCCGCGGACGGCGCCCCGCTGCTCCACCTGCTCACCAACGATGGAGGCTCCTGATGTCCACGACCGCACCCGCGGGGACCGGGCCCCGGCCCACGATCGTGCTCGTCGGCCACGGCATGGTCGGCCAGCGCTTCCTCGAAGCGCTCGCCGAGCGCGGCCTGACCGCCACGCACCGCGTGGTCGTGCTGTGCGAGGAGCCGCGCCCCGCGTACGACCGCGTCCAGCTGACCTCGTACTTCTCGGGCCGCACGCCCGAGGAACTGTCCATGACGGACCCGGCGTTCCTCGCGGACCACGGGATCGAGCTGCACCTCGGCGACCCGGCCGAGAGCGTGGACCGGACCGCCCGGCAGGTCACCGCCCGCTCCGGTCTGGTCGTCGGCTACGACACGCTGGTCCTCGCCACCGGCTCGTTCCCCTTCGTGCCGCCCGTGCCGGGCAAGGACGCCGAGGGCTGCTTCGTCTACCGCACCATCGAGGACCTGCTCGCCATCGAGGCGTACGCGAAGGCGCGGGCGACGACCGGCGCCGTGGTGGGCGGCGGACTGCTCGGCCTCGAAGCGGCCGGCGCGCTGCAGGGGCTCGGACTCACCACGCACATCGTGGAGTTCGCCCCGCGGCTGATGCCCGTCCAGGTCGACGAGGGCGGCGGCGCCGCGCTGCTGCGCACCATCGAGGGCATGGGCCTGACCGTCCACACCGGCACGGGCACGCAGGAGGTCGTCACCGGTGACGACGGCGCCGTGACCGGCATGAAACTCTCCGACGGCTCCACGGTCGCCACCGACCTGGTGGTGTTCTCGGCCGGTGTACGGCCCCGTGACCAGCTCGCCCGCGACAGCGGCCTGACCGTGGGCGAGCGCGGCGGCATCAGCGTCGACGAGCAGTGCCGTACGGTCTCCGACCCGCGCGTCTTCGCGATCGGCGAGTGCGCGCTGGCCTCCGACGGCCGGGTGTACGGCCTGGTGGCGCCGGGCTACGAGATGGCGGAGACGGCCGCGGCCACGATCGCCGCCGACGGGATGTCCCCGGAGCTCTCCGCCGAGGGGATGCCCCCGGCCGTCGCCTCCGGCACGGCGTCCTTCACCGGCGCCGACCTCTCGACCAAGCTGAAGCTCCTCGGCGTCGACGTCGCCTCCTTCGGAGACGCGCACGGCGCCGCCGCCGACTGCCTCGACGTCGTCTACTCGGACTCCCGCTCCGGCACGTACAAGAAGCTGGTCATCGGGTCCGGCGGGGAGCTGCTGGGCGGCATCCTGGTCGGCGACGCGGAGGCGTACGGGACCCTGCGCGCCTTCACCGGCTCGGTGCCGCCGATCGCCCCGGAGCAGCTGGTGCTGCCGGCCGGTGCGGGCGCGCCCGTGCAGCTCGGCCCGTCCGCCCTGCCCGACGAGGCGATCGTCTGCTCCTGCCACAACGTCACCAAGGGTGCGATCCGCGGCGCGGTCACCGAGCACTCCTGCACGACGGTCCCCGAGGTCAAGAAGTGCACCAAGGCCGGTACCGGCTGCGGCAGTTGCGTCAAGGTGCTCGGCCAGCTGGTCACCGCCGAGCTGGAGGCGAGCGGCGTCGAGGTCGACAAGGGCCTGTGCGGCTGCTTCGCACAGACCCGCGAGGAGCTGTACGAGATCGTCCTGGCCCTGCGCGTCTCCTCCTACCGGCAGCTCCTGGACCGCTACGGCCGCGAGGACGCGCGGGGCGGCGACGGCTGCGAGGTCTGCAAGCCCGCGGTCGGCTCGGTCATCGCCTCGCTCGCGCCCGTGATCGGCGCCGAGAACCACGTCCTGGGCGGTGAGCAGGCCGCCCTCCAGGACACCAACGACCACTTCCTGGCCAACCTGCAGAAGAACGGCTCGTACTCGATCGTGCCGCGCATCCCCGGCGGCGAGATCACCCCGGAGAAGCTCATCGTGATCGGCGAGGTGGCCCGCGACTTCGGGCTCTACACGAAGATCACGGGCGGCCAGCGGATCGACATGTTCGGCGCCCGCGTCGAGCAGCTGCCGCTCATCTGGACCCGGTTGGTGGACGCCGGTTTCGAGTCCGGGCACGCGTACGGGAAGTCGCTGCGGACGGTCAAGTCGTGCGTGGGGCAGACCTGGTGCCGGTACGGCGTGCAGGACTCGGTGCGCATGGCCATCGACCTGGAGCTGCGCTACCGGGGCCTGCGCTCCCCGCACAAGCTCAAGTCGGCCGTCTCGGGGTGCGCCCGGGAGTGCGCGGAGGCGCAGTCGAAGGACTTCGGCGTCATCGCCACCGCCAACGGCTGGAACCTGTACGTCGGCGGCAACGGCGGTGCCACCCCGCGCCACGCGGACCTGCTGGCCCAGGACCTCTCGGACGCCGAACTCGTCCGGCTCATCGACCGGTTCCTGATGTTCTACATCCGTACGGCCGACCGCCTGGAGCGCACCTCGACCTGGCTGGAGCGGATCGACGGCGGCCTGGACCACGTCCGCGACGTGGTCGTGGAGGACTCGCTGGGCATCTGCGAGGAGCTGGAGTCGCTGATGGCGGCGCACGTCGACGCCTACCGCGACGAGTGGGCCGAGACCATCAAGGACCCGGAGAAGCTGTCCCGCTTCGTCTCCTTCGTCAACGCGCCGGACACGCCCGACCCGGTCGTCGGCTTCGTCCCCGAGCGCGACCAGATCAAGCCCGACCTGCCGCTGCTGGCCATCGGCATCCGTCCCCTGGAAGGAAGCGCCCAGCGATGACGCTCGCACCCGAGACGACCACGACGCTCACGGTCCGGCTCCGGCCGGCCGCGACCGCCGCGACCGCCGCGCCCGGCGCCGACGACGGCTGGCTCGCCGTCTGCGACCTGTCCGTGCTGATCCCCGGCCGGGGGGTGGCCGCGCTGCTGCCGGACGGGCGGCAGGCGGCGGTGTTCATGGACCGGGCGGGACGGGTGTACGCGATCGACAACCGGGACCCGTTCTCCGGGGCCGCCGTCCTGTCCCGCGGGCTCACCGGCTCCCACCGGGGGCGGGCGTTCGTCGCCTCGCCCCTGCTGAAACAGCGGTTCGACCTGGCGTCGGGCCTGTGCCTGGACGACGAGTCGGTGCGCGTGACGACGTACGAGGTACAGGTGGAGTAGGGCTCCGCCCGAAGCCAGGGTTCCGCCCGGGGCGTTGTCGGGTGCGGGTCCGGATGTGGCCGGTCGCGCAGTTCCCCGCGCCCCTATCGGGGCGCCTAGGCTGAACCCGGCCCCGTAAGGGGCGCGGGGAACTGCGCGACCAGCCCCCACCGGCCCGCAGCTTCATGACGTATTCCCGGCGGAACTCCCCGCCCCGTCAGGGGCGCGGGGAACTGCGCGACCAGCCCCCACCGGGCCGCAGACGGGGCGCATGCGGAGGGAGCCAGGCCATGGCCGGCTGGAACGTGCGTGACATCCCCGACCAGCGCGGGCGCGCGGCCGTCGTCACCGGGGCCAACAGCGGGATCGGCTACGTCACCGCCCGGGAGCTGGCGCGGCGCGGCGCCCGGGTCGTGCTCGCCTGCCGGAGCGAGACCCGAGCCGGCGCGGCCGTCGAGCGGCTCGCCGCCGAGGTCCCGCACGCCGACGTACGGTTCGCCCCGCTGGACCTCGCCGACCTCTCCTCCGTACGGGAGTTCGCGACCGCGTACCCGCGCGAGCACGGCCGGCTCGACCTGCTGATCGACAACGCCGGTGTGATGGCCCTGCCGCAGGGACGGACCGCGGACGGCTTCGAGACGCAGTTCGGGGTCAACCACCTCGGCCACTTCGCGCTCACCGGACTGCTGATGCCCCTGCTGCTCGCCACGCCCGGCGCCCGCGTGGTGAGCGTGTCCAGCGTCCTGCACGTGCTGGGCACCGTCGACCTCCACGACCTGAACACCGAGCGGCCGTACCGCCGCTGGATCGCGTACGGGCGCTCGAAGACGGCCAACCTGCTGTTCGTACACGAGCTGGCCCGCCGCCTCGCCGCCGCCGGCTCGGACGTGGTGGCGGCCGCCGCGCACCCCGGGTACGCCGCGACCGACCTCATGTCCGCGGGCCCGAGGATGGAGGGCCGCAGGGGCAAGGAGCTCTTCATGGCCGTCGGCAGCCGCTTCGTCGCGCTGTCCGCGCAGGCGGGCGCCGTGCCCACGCTGTACGCGGCGACGGCGCCCGGCGTCCGGCCGGACTCCTTCACCGGCCCGTCCGCGCTGAGCCGCCGCGGCACCCCCGTACGCGCCGCGCGCGCCCGGTGGACCCTCGACGACCGGGCCGCACGCCTGCTCTGGGAGGCGTCGGAACGGCTGACGGGCGTCACGTACGACGCGCTCCCGGCCTGACGTGCACCCGGAGCCCGACGCACAGGCGTGATGCGCAGGCGCGACGCACAGATGTGACGCGCAGGCGTGACGCGTGCACGTCACCACGCGGTCACGGTGCGTCCACCCCGCCCCCCTAGGCTCCGGCGGTGCGCCACCCCGTCCGCCGGTCGGGGCAGCATCGGCACCCCTTGGAGCGACAGTGGAACGTCGTACCCTCCTGCGCGCGGCCGTCCTCGGCGGTTCGTCGGCCGTCCTCGGCGGCACCCTGTGGCGCGGCGCCGCGTACGCCGCGCCCGCCCAGCCCGGCACCGGCCCGTACGGGGCGCTCGGCGCGGCGGACGCGAACGGCGTCAGGCTGCCGGCCGGCTTCACCAGCCGGGTGATCGCCCGGTCGGGCCAGCCGGTCGCCGGCACCTCGTACACCTGGCACAACGCACCGGACGGCGGCGCCTGTTACGCCGACGGCAGCGGCTGGATCTACGTCTCCAACTCCGAGATCAACCCGTCCGGCGGCGCGAGCGCGGTGAGGTTCTCGTCGGCGGGCGCGATCACCGGCGCGTACCGCGTCCTGTCCGGCACCCGGCAGAACTGCGCGGGCGGCAGGACGCCGTGGAACACCTGGCTGTCCTGCGAGGAGGTGTCCCTCGGGTACGTCTACGAGACCGACCCGTGGGGGGTGAACGCGGCGGTGCGCCGGGACGCCATGGGCCGCTTCAAGCACGAGGCGGCCGCCGCCGACCCGGTACGCAAGGTGGTGTACCTGACCGAGGACGAGACGAACGGCTGCTTCTACCGGTTCGTGCCGACGACCTGGGGCAGCCTCTCCGCCGGCACGCTCCAGGTCCTGGTCGCGGGGAACGCCACCTCCGGCTCCTTCACCTGGGCGAACGTGCCCGACCCGGACGGCTCGCCCACCACCACCCGTACCCAGGTCTCGGGGGCGAAGAAGTTCGACGGCGGCGAGGGCTGCCACTACGCCGACGACACGGTCTGGTTCACCACCAAGGGCGACAACCGCGTCTGGCAGCTGAACCTCACGACCAGCACCTACGAGCTGGCGTACGACGACTCGCTCGTCACCTCCGGCACGGCCCCGCTGACCGGCGTCGACAACATCACCGGCACCGCGTCCGGCGACCTGTTCGTCGCCGAGGACGGCGGGAACATGGAGATCTGCGTCATCACGCCGGACGACGTGATCGCGCCCTTCCTGCGCCTGGAGGGCCAGTCCGGCTCGGAGATCACCGGCCCCGCCTTCTCCCCCGACGGCACCCGCCTCTACTTCTCCAGCCAGCGCGGCACCAGCGGCAGCTCGTCGGGCGGCATCACGTACGAGGTGAAGGGCCCGTTCCGCGCGTAGCCGGACACGCCGCGGGGGCGGCACCCCGCACAGGTGCCGCCCCCGTGGCCTCTTTCGTGCACCGGGGCCGTGATCCGTCGGTGAGGGTGGGATGGCAGATCACGGTCCCGGATCCTGCGGTCCGGGGCTACCGGTGGTCGCTGCCCGCCGAGGACGAGGCCGCGCGGCCCGCCTCAAGCCGGGCCACCGGGATGCGGAACGGCGAGCAGGAGACGTAGTCGAGTCCCGCCTCGTGGAAGAAGTGGACCGACTCCGGGTCACCGCCGTGCTCGCCGCAGACGCCGAGCTTGAGGTCGGGCCGGGTCGCGCGGCCGGCCTTCACCGCGTCGCGCACGAGCCTGCCGACGCCGTCCCGGTCGATCGTCTCGAACGGGGAGACCCCGAAGATGCCCTTCTCCAGGTAGGCCGTGAAGAAGCTGGCCTCCACGTCGTCGCGGCTGAAGCCCCACACCGTCTGGGTGAGGTCGTTGGTGCCGAAGGAGAAGAACTCGGCCGCCTCCGCGATCTGACCCGCGGTCAGCGCGGCGCGCGGCAGCTCGATCATCGTGCCGAGCGCCAGCTTCAGGTCCACGCCGGTGTGCTCCCGCACCTCGGCGATGACCTGCTCGGCCTCGTCGCGGACGATCTCCAGCTCCTGGACCGTGCCCACCAGCGGAATCATGATCTCGGCGCGCGGGTCGCCCTTGGCGTTCTTGCGCTCGGCCGCGGCCTCGGCGATCGCCCGCACCTGCATGGTGAACAGGCCGGGGATGACCAGCCCGAGGCGCACGCCGCGCAGGCCCAGCATCGGGTTCTGCTCGTGCAGCCGGTGCACGGCCTGCAGGAGCCGCAGCTCGTTCTCGTGCGGGTCCTGGCGGGCCTCCGCGAGGGCCACCCGCACCGACAGCTCGGTGATGTCGGGCAGGAACTCGTGCAGCGGCGGGTCCAGGAGGCGGATGGTGACCGGCAGGCCGTCCATCGCCTCGAAGAGCTGCACGAAGTCCTGCTTCTGCAGCGGCAGCAGCTGCTTCAGCGACTCCTCGCGCTCGGCGTCGGTGTCGGCGAGGATCAGCCGCTCGACCAGTTCGCGGCGGTCGCCGAGGAACATGTGCTCGGTGCGGCACAGGCCGATGCCCTGGGCGCCGAAGCGGCGGGCGCGCAGCGCGTCCTCGGCGTTGTCCGCGTTGGCGCGCACCCGCAGGCGGCGCTTGCGGTCGGCGAAGGCCATGATCCGGTGGACCGCCTCGACCAGTTCGTCGGCGTCGTCGGCGCCCGCGTGCATCCGGCCCTCGAAGTACTCCACGACGGGGGACGGGACGACGGGGACCTCGCCCAGGTAGACCTTGCCCGACGAGCCGTCGATGGAGATGACGTCGCCCTCCTCGACGACGCGCCCGCCGGGCACGGTCATGCGGCGCCGCTTGGTGTCGACCTCCAGCTCCTCGGCGCCGCACACGCAGGTCTTGCCCATGCCGCGCGCGACGACGGCCGCGTGGGAGGTCTTGCCGCCGCGGGAGGTGAGGATGCCCTCGGCCGCGATCATGCCGTCGAGGTCGTCGGGGTTGGTCTCCCGGCGCACCAGGATGACCTGCTCACCGGAGCGGGACCACTTCACGGCCGTGTACGAGTCGAAGACCGCCTTGCCGACCGCGGCGCCCGGTGAGGCGGCGATGCCCCGGCCGATCTGCTCGACCGCGGCCTCCTCGTCGAACCGCGGGAACATCAGCTGGGCCAGCTGGGCGCCGTTGACGCGCTGGAGGGCCTCGGCCTCGTCGATGAGCCCCTGGTCGACGAGTTGCGTGGCGATGCGGAAGGCGGCGCCGGCGGTGCGCTTGCCGACGCGGGTCTGGAGCATCCACAGGTGTCCGCGCTCGATGGTGAACTCGATGTCGCAGAGGTCCTTGTAGTGGTTCTCCAGCGTGGCCATGATCTCCATGAGCCGGTCGTACGACTTCTTGTCGATCTCCTCCAGCTCGGCGAGCGCGACGGTGTTGCGGATGCCCGCGACGACGTCCTCGCCCTGCGCGTTCTGCAGGTAGTCGCCGTACACGCCCTGGTGTCCGGAGGCCGGGTCGCGGGTGAAGGCGACGCCGGTGCCCGAGTCGGGGCCCAGGTTGCCGAAGACCATGGAGCAGACGTTGACGGCCGTGCCCAGGTCGTGCGGGATGCGTTCCTGGCGGCGGTAGAGCTTGGCGCGCTCGGTGTTCCAGGAGTCGAAGACCGCGTGGATGGCGAGGTCCATCTGCTCGCGCGGGTCCTGCGGGAAGTCCCGGCCGGCCTCGGCCTTGACGATCTTCTTGAATTTGGCGACGAGCTTCTTGAGGTCCGCGGCCTCCAGGTCGGTGTCGACCGTGACCTTCTTGGCGCGCTTGGCGGCCTCCAGCGCCTCCTCGAAGAGGTCGCCGTCGACGCCGAGGACCGTCTTGCCGAACATCTGGATGAGCCGGCGGTAGGAGTCCCACGCGAAGCGCTCGTCGCCGGCCTGCTGGGCCAGGCCCTGCACGGATTTGTCGGAGAGCCCGATGTTCAGGACGGTGTCCATCATGCCGGGCATGGAGAACTTGGCGCCGGAGCGGACCGAGACGAGGAGGGGGTCGTCGGCCTGGCCGAGCTTCTTGCCGGCCTTCGCTTCCAGGGCGTCGAGGTGCGCACTCACCTCGTCACGCAGTGCCGCCGGCTCCTCGCCGCTGTCGAGGTAGGTCTTGCAGGCCTCGGTGGTGATGGTGAAGCCCGGCGGGACGGGAAGGCCCAGGTTGGTCATCTCGGCGAGGTTGGCACCCTTGCCGCCCAGGAGGTCCTTCAGATCCTTGTTGCCCTCGGTGAAGTCATAGACGAACTTCACGGTCTCGACGCCGCCGTCGCCGTTCTCGGCTACGTGGGGATCTTTGTTTTCCGACACGGGTCTCGACTCCTCGACGACGCGGTGGCTGCCCTGACGACGGGGAACATACCCAGATCGAAGGCACCTGGGTACGTCCACTTGCGCGTCATACGGCTGTAACCACCCGTCCGCCAGCGGATCGAAAGTCAAGGGAAGGTAAGCCGTTGAGCCCTACAGCCTTCACCTCTTGAACGGACCCGTGCGCGCAACCCTGAAAAACCGCTCACATGAGCAGTCGATGTCACGCCTGAGTTCACGCGGTAAAGGATCAAAGGGTGGCACTGAGTGCCACCCTTTGAGAAGTGCAGCCGCCCAAGATCCGCTCATCTGAGCGAAACCCCGATCAGGCGTGGCGAGAATCACGCCGTCGGCCGGGCCGGGGTTTCACCATGCGGACGGCCCGCACGGACCCGTCCCCTCCCGGAAACGCCGCCGTCACAGCGGTTCACAGGCCCAGCGCGAGCAGCCGTTCCTCGGCCCGGTCGGGCGCGTACAGGTGCTCGACGACCAGCGCACCCGCTCCGACCAGGCCCGCCCGGTCGCCGAGCCGGGAGGTGACCACGTCCAGACCGGCGGTGGCGCGGGGCAGGGCCCGCTGGTAGAGCAGTTCGCGCACGCCGGTGAGGAACGCGGTTCCGGCCAGATCTCCGGCGATCATCAGGACGCCGGGGTTGAGCAGGGTCACCACGGTCGCCAGGACGTCCCCGACGTGCCGCCCCGCCTCCCGCGCGAACGCCGCCGCGCCGGGGTGCCCCGAGTGGAGCAGGTCCCGTACGTCCGAGCCGGACGCGGCCGGCACCCCCGACTCCGCGAGCCTGCGCGCCACGGCGCCGCCGCCGGCCACGGCGGCCAGGCAGCCCCGGGACCCGCACCGGCACAGCGCGTCGGCGCCGGCCGGGACCCGGATGTGCCCGAGGTCCCCGGCGCCGCCGTCGATGCCCCGGTAGACCGAGCCGTCGACGACCACGCCCGCGCCGATACCGGTGGACACCTTCACCAGGACGAAGGCCGCGCAGTCGGGGTAGCCGGTGCGCTGCTCCCCGTACGCCATCAGGTTGGCGTCGTTGTCGACCAGGACCGGGACCGCCGCCGCGCCGGTGTGCTCGGTGAAGGCGCGGGTGAGGCGGCCCCGTATGTCGTAGCCGTCCCAGCCGGGCATGATCGGGGGCTGGACGACCCGGCCGGTGCCGGTGTCGACGGGGCCCGGCACCGCGAGCCCGATGCCGCACACCTCGTGCGCCGCGCGCCCGGCCTTGACCAGCAACTCGGCGAACCAGCGGCCCAGTTCGCCGAGGACCGCGTCCGGGCCGTCCTCCACGAGCAGCGGGCCCGCGTGCTCGGCCAGCAACTCACCGGTCAGCGACAGCACCGCCGCGCGGGCGTGCCGGGTGTCGAGGTCGGCGGCGAGCACGACGGCGTGGGCGTCGTCGAACTCCAGACGGACCGAAGGGCGTCCGCCCAGCGGCGAGTCGACCGGGCCCGCGGCGCCCTCGCGCAGCCAGCCGGCCCGGAACAGCCGGTCCAGGCGCTGCCCGACGGTGGCCCGGGACAGCCCTGTGACCTGCTGCAACTCACCCCGGGTGGTGGCGCGTCCGCCGCGCACCAGCTCCAGCAGATCGCCCGAGCCGGTCCGGCTCCCGGTCCTGGCCGCCATCGCGCTCCTCTCTCCGGTCCCGGTCATCCTTCCCCCCTTGCGTTTACCAACTCTGCATTACATATTGAGTTGTGCGTGTTAAATAGACGTAACTCCACGGCAGTTGATGCCGAACCGTCCGGCCGCACGTCTTCGGGGAGACCTGAGTGAATCGCACATCCCAGCTCACCGCACCGCGCACCGCGCCCCACGAGCGCGGCCGGGACGGCGCGGCCGTACACGGTCCGGTCCGCCCGGCCGGATCGCTGCACCGCAGGGCGGCCGAGGTGCTGGACGGCAACTGGACGGGTGCCTCCACGGTCCCCTCCCGCAGTCTGTACCCGCACCAGTGGTCCTGGGACTCGGCGTTCGTCGCGATCGGGCTGCGCCACCTGTCGCCGCTGCGGGCCCAGACCGAGCTGGAGACGCTGCTCGACGCGCAGTGGGGCGACGGCCGGATCCCGCACATCGTGTTCAACCCCTCCGTCCCCCTCGACGCGTACTTCCCGAGCCCCGACTTCTGGCGCTCCTCCAGCGCGGGGCGCGCCGCGGGCGCCCCGCGCACGGTACAGACCTCCGGCATCGTGCAGCCACCGGTGCACGCGCTCGCCGCCTGGCTGGTGCACACCGCGGACCCGGGGCTCTCCCGGTCGCGGTCCTTCCTGGCCCGCGTCTACCCGCGCCTCGCCGCCTGGCACCGCTATCTGCTGCACCGCCGGGACCTGGGCGGCGGCGGGCTCGCCTCGGTGGTCCACCCCTGGGAGCAGGGCATGGACAACGCACCGAGCTGGGACGCGCCGCTGTCGCGGGTGGTGCCCGCCCCGGCCCGCTCCTTCCGCCGCGCGGACCTGGCCCACGGCGCCCCCGAGGACCGGCCCACCGACCTGGACTACGGCCGCTACGTGCGCCTGGCGGCGGACTACCGGGACGCGGGGTACGGGGACGGCGCCGCCGGCTTCGCGGTGGAGGACCCCGCGTTCAACGCCCTGCTGATCGCGTCCGAGCACGCGCTGGCCCGTATCGCACGGGAGCTGGGGGCCACCGGCACCGCCCGCGACGCCCGCGCGCGGCGGCTGACGGCGGCGCTGGTGGACCGGCTGTGGGACCCCGCGCAGGGCATGTTCCTCTGCCGCGACGTGCGCACGGACGCGCTCGTCCCCGAGCGCGGGGTGTCCGGTCTGGTCCCGCTGATCCTGCCCGCGCTCCCCCGCGAGGCCGCCGCGGCGCTCGTACGCACCCTGCGGGGACCGCACTTCGGGCTCGGGGCCACGACCCGGCTCGTACCGAGCTACGACCTGACCGGGCACGCCTTCGACCCGCACCGCTACTGGCGCGGCCCGGCCTGGTTCAACACCAACTGGCTGGTGGAGCGCGGGCTGCGGCTGCACGGAGAGTACGACCGCGCGCGGCGACTGCGCGCCGCCCTGCTGGAGACGGCGGACGCGTCCGGATTCGCCGAGTACGTGGACCCGTACACCGGAGGGGCCTGCGGGGCGCTCGGCTTCAGCTGGACCGCGGCGCTGACGCTGGACCTGCTGCACGAAGCGCCCGGCGCGGCGCACGGCACGACCGAGGAGTTCGGCGAGGGTGCCTTGGGAGGGGACCTGCGATGACGGACCGGCATCATCTGCTCGTACACGGCGGGACGTTCGCGGCCGTGGGGGAGTGCGGGGCGGCAGTGCGCACACCGCCCCCGACGGACTGTTCGTGCGCGACGCCCGGCATCTGAGCCGCTGGCAGCTGACCGTCGACGGGGCGGTGCCCGAGACGCTGTCGCCGGTCCCGGACGGCGACGTCGCGCGCTGCGTGCTCGTGCCGCGCGGGGGCCGGCAGGAGCCGCCCGCCCACACGGTCTTCCGTGAACAGGCCGTCGCGGAGGGCTCGTTCGTCGAGTCGCTGCGGATCACGAGCAACCGCCCGGTGCCCACGAAGGTCCGGATCGCGGTCACGGCGGACGCCGACTTCACGGACCAGTTCGAGCTGCGCTCCGACCACCGCACGTACGCGAAGACGGGCGCCGTCCGCTCCCGCCGGGTCCTGGACGACGGCGTGGAGTTCTCCTACCGGCGCGGGGAATGGCGGTCCGCCACGACCGTCACCGGGGAACCGGCGCCCGACGCCGTGGAGGAGACGGGCACGGGGGCGCGCCGCCTGGTCTGGTCCCTCGACCTGGAACCGCACGGCTCGGCCGAGCTGGCCCTGCGGGTGACGGCGCGCCCGCACGGCGAGGCGTACCCCGAGGCGCCCGCGGGCCCGGCCGCCGCGCACGCCCGGCTGGCCGCGCTGGAGGAGGAGTTCGCGCGGGAGGTGCCCTTCCCGACGGGCTGGCCCGAGCTGTCGGCGGCGTGCGCCCGCGGGCTGTCCGACCTGGCGGCGCTCCAGGTGCCGGCGAAGGGCCCCGACGGGGAGGACCTGCGCGTCCCCGCGGCGGGGGTCCCGTGGTTCCTCACCCTGCTGGGCCGCGACGCCCTGCTGACCTCCCTCTTCGTGCTCCCCTACCGCTCCCGGCCGGCGGCCGCCACGCTGCTCGCGCTCGCGGCGGTCCAGGCGACCGAGGTCGGCGTGGCCGCGGTGGCCCAGCCGGGCAAGATCGTGCACGAGGTGCGGCACGGGGAGCTGGCGCACTTCGAGCAGGTGCCGTACGGCCGTTACTACGGTTCGGTCGACGCGACCCCGCTCTTCCTGGTCCTGCTCGGCGCGTACGTCGAGCGGACCGGGGACGCGGTGCTCGCCCGCCGTCTGGAGCCGCACGCCCGCGCGGCGGTCGACTGGATGCTGGACCACGGCGGGCTGACCTCGCGCGGCTACCTCGTCTACCGCGCGGACGAGGGCGGACTGGCCAACCAGAACTGGAAGGACTCGCCCGGTGCGATCTGTTCCGGCGACGGCACCAGGCCGAGCGGCCCGGTGACGGCGGCGGGGGCGCAGGGGTACGCGTACGACGCCTTGCGCCGCACCGCGTACCTGTCCCGGACGGTGTGGGGCGACGAGGTGTACGCGACGCTGCTGGAGCAGGCCGCGGGGGATCTGCGGGACCGGTTCCAGCGGGACTTCTGGATGGCGGACCACGCCTTCCCCGCGCTGGCGCTGGACGGCGACGGGAAGCAGGTCGACGCGCTGGCGTCCGACGCGGGGCACCTGCTGTGGTCCGGGCTGCTGGACAAGGAGTACGGGGAGGTGGTGGGGCGTCGGCTGCTGGAGCCGGACTTCTTCTCGGGCTGGGGCGTACGGACGCTCGCCGCGGGCCAGCCCGCCTACCACCCCCTGTCCTACCACCGGGGGTCGGTGTGGCCGCACGACAACGCGCTGATCGCGCTGGGGCTGGCGCGGTACGGGCTGCACGACGAGGCGCGGGCGGTGGCCCGGGGGCTGGTGGACGCGGCCGGTGCCGCGGGGCACCGGCTCCCGGAGGTCCTCGCGGGCTACGCCCGCACGACCCACCCGGAGCCGGTCCCGTACCCCCACGCATGCGTCCGTGAATCCCGCTCAGCCGCCACGCCGCTGGCGCTGCTGACGGCGATAGGGGGCGCGTGAGGCCTGCCGGCCGGCGGATGCGATGCGGCTGCGGCTGAGTGGGGGCTGGTCGCGCAGTTCCCCGCGCCCCTAAATACCTAGGGGCGCGGGGAACTGCGCGGGCAACCACGACGGCCCCGCACGTACAAGCCGTCCGCAACCCCCACCCTCCAGGGGCGCGGGGAACTGCGCGACAAGCCCCCGCCGGGCCGCACCCGACGACGGGCCGTCAGCCCCCGGACGTGTCCAGCTCGGCATCCTCACTGATGCCGGCACAGTCGTACGGGTCCTTCAGCCACCCGTCCGGCAGGACGACCCGATTGTTCCCCGACGTCCGCCCGCGAGGCCCATCCGCACCGAGCGGCCACGCCTGGTCCAGATCCAGCTCCTCAAGCCCCTCCGACAGCGCCGCCAGCGACGACGTCACCGCGAGCCGCCGCCGCATCTCCGAGCCGACCGCGAACCCCTTCAGGTACCAGGCCACGTGCTTGCGGAAGTCGACGACCCCGCGGGCCTCGTCCCCCAGCCACTCCCCCAGCAGCGTCGCGTGCCGCACCATCACCGCCGCGACCTCCCGCAGCGTGGGCCGCGCGTACTCCCCGGTCCGCCCCTCGAACGCCGCCACCAGGTCCGCGAACAGCCAGGGCCGCCCGAGGCACCCCCGGCCGACCACCACCCCGTCGCAGCCGGTCTCGCGCACCATCCGCAGCGCGTCCTGCGCCGACCAGATGTCCCCGTTCCCGAGGACGGGGATCTCCGGCACGTGCTCCTTGAGCCGCGCGATGGCGTCCCAGTCCGCCGTGCCGCCGTAGTGCTGCGCCGCGGTGCGCCCGTGCAGCGCGATCGCCGTCACGCCCTCCTCGACCGCGATCCGCCCGGCGTCGAGGAAGGTGATGTGGTCGTCGTCGATGCCCTTGCGCATCTTCATGGTGACCGGCAGGTCCCCCGCCCCGGCCACCGCCTCCCGCAGGATCGCCCGCAGCAGCGGCCGCTTGTAGGGGAGGGCCGATCCGCCGCCCTTGCGGGTCACCTTCGGCACCGGGCAGCCGAAGTTCAGGTCGATGTGGTCGGCGAGGCCCTCGTCCGCGATCATGCGCACGGCCTTGCCGACGGTCGCGGGGTCGACCCCGTACAGCTGGATCGACCGCGGCGTCTCCGACGCGTCGAACCGGATCAGCTGCATCGTCTTCTCGTTGCGCTCGACCAGCGCCCGCGTGGTGATCATCTCGCTGACGAACAGCCCCTTGCCGCCGCTGAACTCCCTGCACAGGGTGCGGAACGGCGCGTTCGTGATGCCCGCCATGGGGGCGAGCACGACGGGCGGCCGGACGGTGTGCGGGCCGATCTGCAGAGCGGTGTTCACCGCGGGCGTGAGCGTGGACATCCCCCCATTGTCACGTACGCCGGCCCGTGGCGGTAGTCGTTAGTTAGGGACACTACCGACATGGGCGTACCCTGGTGACCATGCCTGAGCTCAGTCCCCGCCGGCGCATGCTGGTGCTCGCGATCTGCTGCATGAGCCTGCTGATCGTGAGCCTCGACAACACCGTCCTCAACGTCGCGCTGCCCTCCATGCAGAAGGACCTGCACGCGAGCCTGTCGGGCATGCAGTGGACGATCGACGCGTACACGCTCGTGCTCGCCGCGCTGCTGATGCTCGCGGGCTCGACCGCCGACCGCATCGGCCGCCGGAAGGTCTTCATGGCGGGCCTGGTCGTCTTCACCGCCGGCTCGGTCCTGTGCTCGCTCGCGCCCAATCTGGAGTCGCTCGTCGCCTTCCGCATGATCCAGGCGGTCGGCGGCTCGATGCTCAACCCGGTCGCCATGTCGATCATCACCAACACGTTCACGGACCCGCGGGAGCGGGCCCGCGCGATCGGCGTCTGGGGCGCCGTGGTCGGCATATCCATGGCCGCCGGCCCCCTGGTCGGCGGCCTCCTCGTGGACTCGGTCGGCTGGCGCTCGATCTTCTGGCTCAACCTGCCGGTGGGCCTGGCCGCGCTCCTGCTCACCCTGCGGTACGTGCCCGAGTCCCGCGCCCCGAAGGCCCGCCGCCCCGACCCGGTCGGCCAGCTCCTGGTGATCGCGCTGCTCGGCTCCCTGACGTACGCGATCATCGAGGCGCCGCACTCCGGCGCCGGCCGCACCCTCGCCTTCGGCGGTGTCGCGCTCGTCGCCCTGGCGGCCCTGCTGTGGTACGAGCCCCGGCGCGACGAACCCCTCATCGACCTGCGCTTCTTCCGGTCGGCGCCGTTCAGCGGGGCGACGGTGGTGGCGGTCAGCGCGTTCGCGGCGCTGGGCGGCTTCCTCTTCCTGTCGACGCTGTACCTGCAGAACGTACGGGGCCTGAGCGCGCTGCACGCGGGCCTGTGGATGCTGCCGATGGCGACGCTGACGTTCCTCTGCGCGCCGCTGTCGGGCCGCCTGGTCGGCAGCCGGGGCCCCCGCCTCTCCCTGCTGGTCGCCGGTACGGCGATGACGGTGAGCGGGGTGCTGTTCGCGGCGTTCGAGGCGGAGACGGCGGACGTGACGCTCGTCATCGGGTACGTGCTGTTCGGTCTCGGCTTCGGTTTCGTGAACGCGCCCATCACCAACACGGCGGTCTCCGGGATGCCCCGGGCGCAGGCGGGGGTGGCGGCGGCGGTCGCCTCCACCAGCCGCCAGATCGGGCAGACGCTGGGCGTCGCGGTGATCGGCGCGGTCCTCGCCTCCGGCGTGGGCGCGTCCTCCTACCGGGAGTCGTTCGTGTCGGCGGCGCGGCCGGCGTGGTGGATCATCACGGCCTGCGGCGTGCTGGTCCTGCTGGTGGGGGCGGCGACGAGCGGGGCCTGGGCGCGCCGCTCCGCGGACCGCACGGCCCGCTCCCTGGAGACCCCGGAGATCAAGGAATCCGCAGGCATCCACTGAGCGCGCCCACGGCCGACAGTCACGTGCGGCTCCGTAGTGGCTGATCGCGCAGTTCCCCGCGCCCCTGAAAACCTAGGGGCGCGGGGAACTGCGCGATCAGCCCCCACCGGCCCGCAGCCACCCGACGACCCCACCGCAAAGTCCCTAAACGCGCCGCAGCCGTTCCAGCCGTTCCCGCGACTCCTCGTCCGCCGGTGCGTACGTCACCATCCGAGCCCCCTCCAGCGGTCCGAGCCACAGATCGGTGTGGACCAGCGTCAGCCGCCCCACGTACCGGTTGTCGAACAGCTTCGTCTTGCTGCGCGACCCCACCACCTCGTGCCGCTCCCACACCTCCCGGAACTCCTCCGACTCCGTGCACAGCCGCTTGAGCAGCATCTTCCACGCCGGATCGGTCAGGTGCCCCGCCATGGCCGCCCGGAACTTGGCGGCCATCAGCCGCACCGTCTCGTCGAGCAGCACGATCGACGACCGCCACTGCTCGTCGGTCGTGACGAGGAGCATGCAGTTGCGGTCCTGCGGCGCCACCTCGTCGAGGTCGCACAGCAACCTCCCGTACGTGCGGTTGTACGCGAGGATGTCGTACCGGCTGTTCTGGATGCACGCGGGCAGCGGCTCCAGCTGCTCCAGCATCTGCAGCAGCGCCGGTGTGATCGTCGTGCACCGCGACGCCGGGGCCGGATCGACGGCGCCGGCCAGCTGGAAGAGGTGCGCCCGCTCGTTCGGGTCCAGCATCAGGCTGCGGGCGAGCGCGTCGAGGACCTGCACGGAGACCTGGATGTCCCGGGCCTGCTCCAGCCACGTGTACCAGGTGACGCCCACCGAGGAGAGCTGCGCGACCTCCTCGCGCCGCAGCCCCGGCGTGCGGCGCCGGCTGCCGCGCGGCAGACCCACCTGCTCGGGCGTGATGTGCTCCCGGCGGTGCCGCAGGAACGCGGCGAGCTCGTGCCGCCGCACCTCCGAATCCCCCGGGACCCGCCCGTCCGGTCCGTGCGGGGGCACACCGGGGACCGGGGATGCCCCCGCCGTCGCACCCTCGGCCGTGGTCGTCATCCCCCCAGCCTGCCGCCCCGCGGATCCTGTTGCCAGGTACTCCTCCTACCAGGATGAGAAGACTCTGGTACCCGGCTGGGAACGGGCGCACGCTCGGTTGCGTGACCGAAACCCTGGCTCCCCGCTCCACCCGCTCCATGGCCGGTCCGCCCGTGCTCGGCACGCTCGGACTGTTCACCGTGCTGCTCGGTGCGGCTCTGCCCCTCATCGACTTCTTCATCGTGAACGTCGCCCTGCCCACGATCGGCCACGACCTGGCCGCGGGGGACGCCGTCCTGGAACTCGTCGTCGCCGGCTACGGAGTCGCGTACGCCGTGCTTCTCGTCCTCGGCGGCCGGCTCGGCGACCTGTTCGGCCGGCGCCGGCTCTTCCTCGGCGGCATGGCCGCCTTCGGGCTGACCTCGCTGGTGTGCGGCCTCGCGCCGACGGCCTGGACGCTCGTAGCGGCGCGCGTCGCGCAGGGCGCGGCCTCCGCGGCGATGCTCCCGCAGGTCCTCGCCACCATCCAGTCGGCGACCGCGGGCCCGCGCCGCGCCAGGGCGATGGGCCTGTACGGCGCCACGGCCGGGCTCTCCATGGTGGCCGGGCAGATACTCGGCGGCGTCCTCGTCGCGGCGGACGTCGCGGGCACCGGCTGGCGCGCGGTCTTCCTGGTGAACGTGCCCGTCGTGCTGCTCGGCCTGTTCCTCGCCGCCCGGGCCGTCCCCGAGACGCGCTCGCAGGACCCGCAGCCGGTGGACGTGCCCGGTACGGTCCTGCTGGCCGTGGCCCTCGTCTCCCTGCTCGCCCCGCTCACCGAGGGGCGTGCGGCGGGCTGGCCGCTGTGGACGTGGCTGTCGCTCGCCCTCTTCCCGCTCGTCGTGACCGCCTTCTACCTGGTAGAACGGCGAGCTGAGCGTCGGGGCCGCACCCCGCTGGTCCCGCCGGGCCTCTTCGCCGACCTGCCGCTGCGTCGCGGCCTGGTGATGGTCGTGCCCTTCTCCGTCGGCTTCAGCGGTTTCATGTTCGTCATCGCGGTGGCGCTCCAGGAGGGGGTGGGCCTGAGCCCGGTGCGCGCCGGGCTCGCCCTCACGCCGATGGCGGTGTCCTTCTTCGCGGCGTCGCTCCTGGGACCCCGCCTCGTGACCCGCTGGGGTACGCGCGTGGTGACGGCGGGCGGCCTGCTCCAGGCCGTCGGCGTGGGCGCCCTCATCCTCGCGGTGTGGGGCTCCTGGCCGCACGTGGGCGGCCTCGAACTCTGGCCCGGGCTGATCGTCGCGGGCGCCGGCCAGGCCCTCCAGTTGCCCGTCCTCTTCCGCGTCATCCTCTCCGAGGTCCCCGCGGCCCGCGCCGGGGTGGGCAGCGGTGTCATGATCACCGTCCAGCAGTCCGCGCTGGCGCTGGGCGTCGCCACCCTCGGCACCCTGTTCCTCACCCTGGTCCCGGACCGGGGCATGGGCGGAGCCCTGACCACGGCTCTGCTGGTCCAGCTCGCCGGCGTCGCCCTCACGACCGCCCTGAGCCTGCGCCTGCCGCGCGAGATCGCCTGATCCGGGCCGCCCCGTTGATGTTGTTCTTGCTGCACACTTCTTGGCGCGCGCATGCCGAGCGCGACAACCGGGAGGCGTCATGCCGCAGATCGACACCAGCAAGGTGAGCCGCTGGGACCAGCACGGCCGCGAGCACGTCGTACGCGTACGGCGTGCGGGCGTACAGCGGACGATCAGGTGCGACACCTGCGGCTGGCGCAGGGCGGCCCAGTTCCTGCCCTGGCTGAAGGCCGAGGAGCACCTCGCGCAGGCCCATCAGGCGACGGTGGACCCGGCCGGCCCGTGAACGGAGCCGGCCCTCAGCCGCGCAGCCCGCGCAGCACCAGGTCCACGACCGCCTCGAACTCGTCCTCGACACCGGGCTCCTCCCACGCGGCGGCATGGCACGGGTCGTGGAAGCGGTCCGTGGCGTGGAACAGGGCGAGCGCGCTCATGGCGGGGTCGGCGCTGGCGAAGACGCCCGCGTCGACGCCGGCCCGGACGATCGCCGTCAGCTGCCCGGTCAGCTCGGCAATGTGCTGCCCGACCACCTCACCGCTCTCCCCGGTCAGCACCATGTAGGTGGCGAACAGTTCGGGGTCGTCCCCCGCCTTGCGGCGCTTGGCGGTGAACAGCGCCGCGAGCCAGTCGCGCAGCCGCGCCTCGGGGTCGCGGTCCTGGGCGGCGATGCCGTCGAGAACCTCCGACGTACGGTCCAGCCACCGCTTGGTGACCGCCGCGCGCAGCGCCGCCTTCGTACGGAAGTGCCGGTAGACGCTGCCGTGGCTGACGCCGAGCGCGCGGGCCACGTCCACCACGGTCGCCTTCGCGGGCCCGTGGCGGCGCAGCACCTCCTCGGTCGCTGCGAGGATGCGCTCGGCGGTCAGGATCTCGGTGGTCCCCATGATGATGACCGTACCGGCGGTGCGGTCAGCGCTCGCTGTCGAGGTGTGCCATCTGCGCGGACGGGTAGCGCTCGCCCGCGGCGGCCCCGGCCGGCACGGCGTCCTCGATCGCGGCGAGGTCGGCGGCGTCGAGGGTGACGTCGAGCGCCCCGAGGGCCTCGGAGAGCCGCTCACGGGTGCGGGCGCCCACCAGCGGCACGATGTCCTCGCCGCGGGACAGCACCCAGGCGATCGCGATCTGCGCGACGGACACGCCCTTCTGCTCGGCGGTCTTGCGCAGCGCCTCGACGAGGTTCAGGTTGTGCTGGAGGTTCTCGCCCTGGAAGCGGGGGCTGAACGCCCGGAAGTCGTTCGCGGCGAGCTGCCGGTCGCGCGTGAAGTGCCCGGAGATCAGACCGCGCGACAGCACGCCGTACGCGGTGATGCCGATGCCCAGTTCGCGGGTGGTGGGCAGGATCTCGTCCTCGATGCCGCGGGAGATGAGGGAGTACTCGATCTGCAGGTCCGAGATCGGCGCGGTGGCCGCCGCCCGGCGCACGGTCTGCGCACCGGCCTCGCTCAGCCCGATGTGCCGTACGTACCCCTTCTCGACGAGTTCGGCGATGGCGCCGACGGTCTCCTCGATGGGGACGTCCGGGTCCACGCGCGCGATCCGGTAGACGTCGATGTGGTCGGCGCCGAGCCGCTGGAGCGAGTACGCCGCGAAGTTATGCACGGCGGCGGGGCGCCCGTCGTAGCCGGACCAGGCGCCCTGGGGGTCACGCAAGGCACCGAACTTCACGCTGACGAGGGCCTGTTCGCGCCGGGCGGCCGGGGCGCTGCGCAGCGCCTCGCCGATCAGCATCTCGTTGTGCCCCATGCCGTAGAAGTCACCGGTGTCGAGCAGCGTGACGCCGGCCTCCAGGGCGGCGTGGATCGTGGCGACGGCCTCGCCCCGGTCGGCGCCGCCGTACAGCGCGGACATGCCCATGCAGCCGAGGCCGAGGGCGGAGACCTGGGGACCGGTGGTTCCGAGGGGTCGGGTGATCATCGAAAACTCCTCACGAGCCTTTGGTGAAGCAACACCTCCACCTTGACATGACAGCTGACAGATTTCAATATCTGTCAGCTGTCACCGCGAGGGCAACCAAAAGCCCTCGGCCTCCTCACATGCGTGAGGAGGCCGAGGGCTGGTTCACCTAGGGGCGCGGGGAACTGCGCGACCGGCCACGACGCACCCGCAGCCGGACGACTGCGGCGCCGTTCGCGGAGCGACTAGCAGCCGACGAGCCGACTCGCCAGGTACCCCTCGATCCGATCGAGGGACACCCGCTCCTGCTTCATCGAGTCCCGCTCGCGGACGGTCACCGCGTTGTCGTCGAGCGTGTCGAAGTCGACGGTCACGCAGAACGGCGTACCGATCTCGTCCTGGCGGCGGTAACGCCGCCCGATCGCACCGGCGTCGTCGAAGTCGATGTTCCAGTTCTGCCGCAGCGCCGTCGCCAGGCCCTTGGCCTTCGGCGACAGCTCCGGGTTGCGGGAGAGCGGGAGCACGGCCACCTTCACCGGCGCCAGCCGCGGGTCGAGCCGCAGCACGGTGCGCTTCTCCATCTTGCCCTTGGCGTTGGGCGCCTCGTCCTCGACGTAGGCGTCCAGCAGGAACGCCAGCATCGCGCGGCCGACACCGGCCGCGGGCTCGATGACGTACGGGGTCCAGCGCTCGCCGGCCTCCTGGTCGAAGTAGGAGAGGTCCTGGCCGGACGCCTTGGCGTGCGCGGAGAGGTCGTAGTCGGTGCGGTTGGCGACACCCTCCAGCTCGCCCCACTCGTTGCCGCCGAACTGGAAGCGGTACTCGATGTCGGCGGTGCGCTTGGAGTAGTGGGAGAGCTTCTCCTTCGGGTGGTCGTACCACCGCATGTTCTCTTCACGCAGGCCGAGACCGGTGTACCAGTTCCAGCGCTGCTCCATCCAGTACTCCTGCCACTGCTCGTCCTCGCCCGGCTTGACGAAGAACTCCATCTCCATCTGCTCGAACTCGCGGGTGCGGAAGATGAAGTTGCCGGGCGTGATCTCGTTGCGGAAGGACTTGCCCATCTGCGCGATGCCGAACGGCGGCTTGCGGCGCGAGGTGGTCTGCACCTGGGCGAAGTTGGTGAAGATGCCCTGCGCGGTCTCGGGACGCAGGTAGGCGACGGAGCCGCTGTCCTGGGTCGGGCCGAGGTGGGTGGAGAGCAGGCCGGAGAACTGCTTGGGCTCCGTGAAGGTGCCCTTGTTGCCGCAGTTGGGGCAGTTCAGCTCCGTCAGGCTGGCCGGCGGGCGGTTGTGCTTGGCCTCGTAGGCCTCCTCCAGGTGGTCCGCGCGGAACCGCTTGTGACAGGAGGTGCACTCGGTGAGCGGGTCGGTGAAGGTGGCGACGTGGCCGGAGGCGACCCAGACCTCGGGGGCCAGGATCACGGACGAGTCGATGCCGACGACGTCCTCGCGCGACGTCACCATGTAGCGCCACCACTGGCGCTTGAGGTTCTCCTTCAGCTCGACACCGAGCGGTCCGTAGTCCCAGGCGGCCCTCGTGCCGCCGTAGATCTCACTGCTGGGGAATACGAAGCCACGGCGCTTGCTCAGGCTGACGATGGTGTCGATCTTGTCGGCGGCCACGGTGCTCTCTTCATACGACGACGGGCGACGAAGCGGTTGCTTCACGGCGGTTGCTGCACGGCGGATGCTGCACGGCGATTGCTTCAGAGCGAATGCTGCAGAGCGAATGCTTCAGATTACCGGCGGCCCCGCCCCTGCAATCAAATCGGTCCGGGGTCCCGGCCGCCCCCGCCGTCCGCACCGTCGCATACCGGGATGAAGCCCAGGTCACAAGTCCAGTTATTGACAATCGTTTCCAGAATCATTGAAAATGACTGTCATGAACGTACGACGACGCCACATATCCACCGCCGCGATCGCGGCGGTCACCGCCCTCGGTCTCGGCACCCTCTCCGCCTGCTCGTCCGACTCGGACGCCGCCGGTGCCGGCAGCGGCGGGAAGCTCGACGTCGTGGCGTCGTTCTACCCGATGCAGTTCCTCGCCGAGCGGATAGGCGGGGACCACGTCAGCGTGAGCACCCTGACCGAGCCCGGCCAGGAGCCGCACGACCTGGAGATCAGCGCCAAGCAGACCGCGCAGCTCCAGGAGTCGGACGTGGTCCTGTACCTGAAGAGCCTCCAGCCCTCCGTCGACGAGGCGGTCGCCCAGTCCGGGATCAAGAACAAGGTCGACGCGGCGACGCTGACCGAGCTGGAGGACCACGGCGGCACGGGCCACTCCCACGAGGGCGAGGACGAGCACGCCGAGGAGGAGGAGCACGCCGAGGAGGGCGAGGGCTCCGGCCTCGACCCGCACATCTGGCTCGACCCGGTGAAGTACGCCCAGGTCGCCGAGGGCGTGGGCAAGGCCCTGGAGAAGGCCGACCCGGACCACGCGGCCGACTACAAGAAGAACACCGAGGCGCTCACGAAGGAGCTCGGCGACCTCGACACCGCGTTCGAGGACGGGCTGAAGAACACCAGGTCCAAGATCTTTTTCACCAACCACTCCGCCTTCAGCTACCTCGCCGAGCGCTACGGCCTGACCCAGGAGTCCATCTCCGGCCTCGACCCCGAGAGCGAGCCGAGCGCCGCCCGGATCAAGGAGCTCCAGCAGGAGGCGAAGGCCGACGGCGTCACCACCGTCTTCTACGAGACACTGGTCTCGGACAAGACCGCGAAGACCCTGGCCGACGACGCCGGGTTGAGGACTGATGTACTCGACCCCCTCGAAGGCATCACCGACAAGTCCCAGGGCGACGACTACATCGAGGTCATGCGGTCGAACCTGACGGCACTGGAGAAGGCCCTCGGCGCGAAGTGACGCGCCCGCGGACGCCGCCGCGGAGCCGCACCCGGTACGCAACCAAGGAAGGCACGAGCCATGACGGCTGACCAGCAGCATCGGGACCCGGTCATATCCCTGCGCTCAGTGACCGCCGAACTCGGCTCGCGTCCCGTCCTGCGCGGCATCGACCTCACCGTGCACCGCGGTGAGGTCGTCGCGCTGCTCGGCGCCAACGGCTCCGGCAAGTCGACGGCCGTCCGCACGGTCATCGGCCAGGTGCCGGTCACCGGCGGCGAGATCGAGCTGTTCGGCACCCCGCGCCGCCGCTTCCGCGACTGGGCGCGCGTGGGCTACGTACCGCAGCGCACGACCGCCGCGGGCGGGGTGCCGGCCACGGTGACCGAGGTGGTGTCCTCCGGGCGGCTGTCCCGCGCCCGCTTCGGCGTGCTGCGCAAGGAGGACCGCGCGGCCGTCCGGCGCGCCCTGGAGCTGGTGGGCCTGGCCGACCGCGCCAAGGACTCCGTGAACGCCCTCTCCGGCGGGCAGCACCAGCGCGTCCTGATCGCCCGCGCCCTGGCCTCCGCACCCGAACTGCTGATCATGGATGAGCCGATGGCGGGCGTGGACCTGGCCAGCCAGGAGGTGCTCGCGGCGACCTTGCGGGAGCAGGTCGCCGCGGGCGCCTCCGTCCTGCTCGTCCTGCACGAGCTGGGCCCGCTGGAGCCGCTGATCGACCGCGCGGTCGTCCTGCGCGACGGCTGCGTCCTGCACGACGGCCCGCCCCCGCGGGCGGTCGGCCAGCACGCGCTGCCCGGCCACGACCACGTCCACCCCCACGCGGCCCACGACGCCGAGCCCCTCCGCACAGGACTGCTGAGCTGACCGCCATGAACCTCGAAATCCTCGATTACGCCTTCATGCAGCGGGCCCTGCTCGCAGCCGTCCTGGTCGGCATCACCGCGCCCGCCGTCGGCATCTACCTGGTCCAGCGCCGCCAGGCCCTGCTGGGCGACGGCATCGGCCACGTCGCGATGACGGGGGTCGGCCTCGGCTTCCTGCTGTCCTGGTCCCCGGTGTGGATGGCGACCGCCGTATCCGTGCTCGGCGCGGTCCTGATGGAGCTGATCCGCTGGTACGGCAGGACGCGCGGCGACATCGCGCTGGCGATGCTCTTCTACGGGGGCATGGCGGGCGGTGTGATGTTCATCAACCTCGCGCCGGGCGGCTCCAACGCCAACCTGACCTCGTACCTCTTCGGCTCACTCTCGACGGTGTCGGAGGAGGACGTGACGGCGATCTGCCTGCTCGCGGCCTTCGTCGTCCTGGTGACGGTCGGCCTGCGGCGGCAGCTGTTCGCGGTCAGCCAGGACGAGGAGTTCGCGCGGGTCACGGGGCTGCCCGTGCGCGCCCTGAACCTGCTCACGGCGGTCACGGCCGCCGTGACCGTCACGGTCGCCATGCGGGTGGTCGGCCTGCTGCTGGTGTCCGCGCTGATGGTGGTCCCGGTGGCCGCGGCGCAGCAGCTCAGCCGTAGCTTCGCGGCCACCTTCGCGATCTCGGTGGCCATCGGGATCAGCGTGAGCATCGGCGGCACGGTGACCTCGTACTACCAGGACGTGCCGCCCGGGGCGACGATCGTGCTGCTGACCATCGGCGCGTTCGTGCTGCTCACGGCGCTGGCGGCGCCGCTGGCCCGGCGGCGGGCGCGGGCCGCTGCCGCGGTCGCGGCGCGGGAGGGCGCCGACCCGGCGGAGTGCGTCATCCCGCCGGGACGGAAACCGACCGGGAAGGTCGGCGTCTGACCGCGTCCTGCCGGGGCTGGCACAATGGCCCGGCAAGCCGCAGACGTTTGGAGGCAACGGTGACGACCGCTGGACCGCCCGTTCGGGGCCGTTCCACCCGCCAGCGTGCCGCCGTGGCGGCGGCGCTGGACGAAGTCGACGAGTTCCGCAGCGCGCAGGACCTGCACGACATGCTCAAGCACAAGGGGGACTCCGTCGGGCTCACGACGGTGTACCGCACGCTGCAGTCGCTCGCGGACGCGGGCGAGGTGGATGTGCTGCGCACGTCCGACGGGGAGTCGGTGTACCGCCGCTGCGCGAGCGGGGACCACCACCATCACCTGGTGTGCCGGATCTGCGGCAAGGCCGTGGAGGTGGAGGGTCCGGCGGTGGAGAAGTGGGCGGAGGCGATCGCCGCGGAACACGGCTACGTGAACGTGGCACACACGGTAGAAATCTTCGGCACCTGCGCAGACTGCGCTGCGCGCAGCTAAAAGATTGCGCAGTTCCCCGCGCCCCTAGAAGGGGCGCGGGGAACTGCGCAATCTTTTATGCCTGCGGGCCGGAGGGGCCTAAGCCTCTTCGGGCCGGCCCCTCATGTCCGCCTCCATGGCCAGCAGGTCCTCGTTCGGGACGGCGCCGCCGAAGCGTCGGTCCCGCGACGCGTACTCCACGCACGCCCGCCACAGATCCCGCCGGTCGAAGTCCGGCCACAACACGTCCTGGAACACCATCTCGGCGTAACTCGACTGCCAGATCAGGTAGTTGGACGTCCGCTGCTCCCCACTGGGCCGCAGGAACAGGTCCACGTCCGGCATGTCCGGGTAGTACAGGTACTTCTGGATGGTCTTCTCGCTGACCTTGTCGGGGTCCAGCTTCCCGGCGGCCACGTCGGCGGCCAGCGCCCGCGCCGCGTCGGCCAGCTCCGCCCGCCCCCCGTAGTTCACGCAGAAGTACAGGGTCATCAGGTCGTTGTCCTTGGTCTGCTCCTGCGCGACCTGCAACTCCTGCACGACCGACTTCCACAGCTTGGGCATCCGCCCGACCCACCGGATCCGGATGCCGAGGTCGTTCATCTCGTCCCGCCGGCGCCGGATGACGTCCTTGTTGAAGTTCATCAGGAAGCGGACCTCCTCGGGCGACCGCTTCCAGTTCTCCGTCGAGAAGGCGTACAGCGAGAGGTTCTTGACGCCCAGCTCCAGGCACCCCTTGAGGACGTCCATCACGACGCCCTCCCCGACCCGGTGCCCCTCGGTGCGCGGCAGCCCCCGCTCCTTGGCCCAGCGACCGTTCCCGTCCATCACGCACGCCACGTGGTTCGGGATCAGCTCCCCGGGGAGCTTGGGCGCCCGCGCCCCGGACGGGTGCGGCTCCGGCGTCCTGTACTCGCGGCGCTGGCGCCCCAGGATCCCGCGTACCACCATCTGCTTCTCGTCTCCTCGGATCTCGTTCGTACAGCCGGTTGCTGCTCAGGTGCTCTTCTCGACGTACCGCAGGGACCGCAGTCCGCGCTCCAGGTGCCAGTGCAGGTAGGCCGACACCAGGCCGCTGCCCTCCCTGACGAACCGCGGCTCGCACGCGTCCGCGACCGCCCAGTCCCCGGTCAGCAGCGCGCCGAGCAGTTCGAGCGCCCCAGGCGAGGGTACGACGCTCCCGGGCACCCGGCAGTCGGCGCAGACGGAACCTCCCGCGGCGACCGAGAAGAACCGGTTCGGCCCCGGCATCCCGCACCGCGCACAGTCGTTGAAGCTGGGCGCGTAGCCGTTCACGGCGAGCGAGCGCAGCAGGAACGCGTCGAGGATCAGATGCGGCTCGTGCTCCCCCTGGGCGAGGGTGCGCAGCCCGCCCACGAGCAGCAGGTACTGCTGGACGGCGGGCTCGCCCTCGTGGTCGGTGAACCGCTCGGCCGTCTCCAGCATGGCCGTGCCGGCGGTGTAGCGGGCGTAGTCGGTGACAATCCCGCCGCCGTACGGGGCGATCGTCTCGCTCTGCGTGCACAGCGGCAGCCCGCGGCCGACCAGCTCGCTCCCGCGCGCGAAGAACTGCACGTCCACGTGGGAGAACGGTTCGAGGCGCGCGCCGAACTTCGACTTGGTCCGGCGCACGCCCCGCGCCACGGCCCGTACGCGCCCGTGACCGCGCGTGAGCAAGGTGATGATCCGGTCCGCTTCACCCAGCTTCTGGGTGCGCAGCACGATGCCGTCGTCGCGGAACAGACTCATGACCCCATTCTCCCGTACGGAACCGGCGGGTGCGGCCGGGGTGACCGATCACTCCTGATCGTCCCCGGCCGCCTCCGCCCGCCCGGGCCTCAAGGGACCTCGCCGCGGCTGCGTGCGTTGGCGTACGCGGTCGCGGCGCTGAGCCGTTCCGCCACGGTGGCTCCCCGGACCTCGTCCGGTGCGCAGTCCCATTCCCGGCCGCCGCCGTACGGACGCAGCTGGAGGTACGGTCCCTCGTGGCCCATGACCCGGCCCACGCGACCGGTCCTCGTGTCGACGACGTACATCCCGACGGCCGGCCTCACCGGAGCACCGCCGCGAGCCGGGCCGCCGTCTCGACGGAACACCGGCCCAGTTCCACCAGGGGACACGGTGCCTCCCGCGCCAGGGTCGCCGGGTCGATCCGGAGTGTCGGCAGCTTGATTCCTGCGGCTGCGAGTGTTTCACGCAATTCCTTCACCGTTTCCTCCGCTTGTTCGACGCAGATCGTCGAGTGCCGGGTGTCGTTTCCCTGCCGATCAGACCTCACGGTGTTCCCCTTCTTCCCCGGATTCCATTCTTTCCGCCTCGACAATGCCGTGTGCCGCTTAGAATTCGGAAGACCTCGCACGCAGCAGCGTCGGTGCAGTACAAGGGGGTACGGCCATGGCCAATGGTTCACGGCAAGCGGCTTGGGAGTTCTTCGGAACGGAGCTGAAGAGACGGCGCGAGGACGCGGGGCTGACCCAGGCGGAGTTGGGGTGCCGGGTCTTTGTTTCCGGCGGTTACATCGGCCAATTCGAACAGGCCATTCGGAAACCGCAGTTGGACGTGGCGTCCAGGATCGACGAGATCCTACAAACCGACGGTTTTTTCGAGCGGCTTTGGCGGAAACTCATCGTGGACCAGCCGTACACGGAGTACTTCGCGCATGTGGTGGAGCTGGAGCGTCTGGCGACGGAGATCTGCGAGTACGCCCCCACGGTGGTCCCCGGACTCCTGCAGACGCGGGAGTACGCACGGGCGGTGTTCCTGGCGGGCAATCCGCTCTCCCCGGACGACCACATCGAGGACCTGATCAAGGGACGCATGGACCGGGCACAACTCCTCAAGGGTGCTGCACGACCACGGTATTGGGTGATCCTCCACGAAACGGTGCTGCGCGTGGCCGTCGGCGGCCCGCACGTCATGGCTCACCAGCTGAGCCACATCGCGGCGATGGCACGGGAACGCAAGATGCTGTTGCAGGTGCTGCCGTTCGCGACGGGAGCACACCGGGAGATGGGCAAGATGATGAAGCTCATGTCGTTCGACGACGCCCCACCGACTGTCTATACAGAAGCGGTGCTTTCAGGAAATCTGCTGGACGAACCGGCAGTGGTGAAGCGAACCCGGTCGTCCTACGATCTGATCAGGGCCGCCGCGCTGTCACCCGAGGCGTCCCTGACCCTGATCGAGTCGGCGGCGGAGGACCACAGACGATGCGCGAGTGCGACCTGACGAACGCCCGCTGGCGCAAGAGCAGTTACAGCGGCGGCAGCGGCGGCGAGGACTGCGTCGAAGTCGCCTACGACTTCATCGGTGCCGCCCGCTGGCGTAAAAGCAGTCACAGCGGCGGCGACGGCGGCGAGGACTGCGTCGAGGTCGCCGACGGAGTCCCCGGTGTCGTCCCCGTTCGGGACAGCAAGGTCCCGCACGGGCCCGTCCTGCTCGTCGGGCCCCTCGCCTGGGCCGAGTTCGTCGGTGCCGTCAGCGGGTGACGGTCGCCCCTCCTGCCGCGCGGCGGCGCCCCCGCAGGCTCCGGCGGGCCGGCCGGGTCATCGTGATCTGGCGGACGAGCTGCTGGAAGCAGGACAGGGCCGCCACCGCCGGCAGCACCGCCGCGGCGACGCCGGTGAAGGTCCGGTCGGCCTGCGCCACGCAGAGCGCCATCGCGACGGAGGAGAACAGCAGGACGACCAGCCAGGAGTGCACGGCCCGCCGCCGGTGCAGCGCGGCCCGCAGGACGGAGAGCGAGGCGACCGTCCACGGGCCGTAGACCAGCAGGGGCCACCACACGCTCGTACCGCTGCCCGTGAGGAACGCGACGTGGCGCAGGGGGCCGTAGGACACCATCCCGCCGAAGACGCTGACCATGGACACGACGGCGGCGGCCAGCGCGGCGATCAGGAAGCTGACGGTCTGCACCCAGGTGAAGCGCAGCTTGCGGACGCGCACTTTGCGGTGCCCGGAAGGATGCGGCCTGATGGGCGGCAGCTCGGTGGTGAGGGCGGCCAGGTTGTCGATCGGGTCGCCGGTGAGGGTGATGGGGGGCGCGGTCCCGTCGCGGGGCCGGGGCACGGACGCGGCGCGCTCCGCGGAGACGGCGTCCTGGAGGAGGTAGGTCATCTCCTCGACGGGGTCCCAGGCGGAGTCGAGGGGGTCCGCGGCGGGCGCCTCGTACCCCGTGTCGACGGGGCCGCGGTGCCGCCCGTCGCCCGTGCCGGCGTGGCCGTCGGGTACGAAGAAGTGGGCGTAGTCGTCGTTCACGGAATTCCGGCTGCCGTCAGCCATGGGCCGCATTCCCGCCGGGCCGCACCTGCGCGCTCCAGCGCCGGTCGAGATCGCGCTGCGCGCGCTTGAGGAATCCCAGGAATTCACCCAGAAGTGGTTCGGTGACATGCAGTTCGAGCGGTTTTCCGTCCCCGTGCAGGGTGCCGCGGGCGCCCGGTGCCGAATAGGCGGCGGCGGGCGTGAAGATGTACCGGCCCATCACCACCGCGGGGGCGGCGAGGACACTTTTCCGTGCCGCGGGGAAGGGGTGTGGGGGGTCGACGGGCCTTGCGTTCGCCATATGTAGCTAACGCCGTGATCCTCGCTCGGATGCGCGGCAAAGGAGTGAGCGTCACCGCGCGGAAATAATTGACGGTGCCGTTTGTAGGTCAAGAACCGTTGTTGCGAGAAGAACAGGTTTTGCAGCCTCAGATGCTTTTATCGGGGACGCCACCCATATTGTCGTTCCTCAGTCCCCGAACCTGCCGACGTACGACCGCTGCCACGGCGTCTCCACCGCACGGCTGTCGTAGGCGCGCCGGACGAACTCCACCGCCTCCGCGGCCGGTACGCCGTCCAGCACGGCGATGCAGGCCAGGGCCGTGCCCGTGCGTCCCCGGCCGCCCCGGCAGGCGACCTCGACGCGCTCGGCGGGGTCCGCGGCCCGCTCCCAGACCTCCGTCAGGACCCGGCGCGCCAGGTCCTTGTCGGCGGGCAGCCGGAAGTCGGGCCACTTCAGCCACCGTGTCTCCCAGGGGACTTCGGGCGGCTCGTGGCCCAGCAGGTAGACGCCGTACGTCGGGCGGACCTCCTCGGGGTCCAGCTCCGCGCGCAGTCCCCGGCCCCGTACCAGCCGTCCGGACGGCAGCCGGAGCACCCCCGGCGCCCGCTCGTCCCAGCCCACGCCCTCAAAGACTGCGCCCCTAGGTACCTAGGGGCGCAGTCTTTGAGGGGCGCAGCCTTTCAGGGGCGCGGGGAACTGCGCGATCAGCCCCCACCGGGCCCGCACGTGTCCACCCTCCCCCGCCGGGAGGGCGGGCGCCCGTCAGGACGGCGTGCGCGCCGCCGTGAGGAGGCGCGTCACATCGTCCGTGCAGATCGTCAGCGCCACCCCCACCGTCGTCAACGCCTCCCGCTCCGCCGGCGTGTACGGCCCGTCCGCCAGGGCGATCCGCGCGCCCTGGAGCAGGATCGCCTCCCGCCCGGCGGGCGCGAGGTGCGGCGCCAGCGGGTCCAGCGCCTCGTGCAGCTCTATCGACAGCCCCGGCCCGCAGGGCTCACCGGCACCGTCGCCGAAGAGCCGCCCCGTGTCGGCGGCCAGCGCCTCGACGAGCGCGGCGAGCTGTTCCTCCGTGCAGTCGTCGAACCCGGCCGCGCGCACCGCACCGGCCGCCGTCTCCAGCGACGTGCGCGCGCACGTCCCCCCGGCGGCGAGCACCGCGAGGGCGACGGTGTGGACGGCGTCCCGGAGCATCGCCGAGAAGCGGGTGGTGGTCGGGTGGTCGAGGACGTCCGCGCTGTAGTGGTGGCGGCAGGCCGCGCACTCCACGACGGGCCCCGTCTCGCCGCGCGGCACGACCGGGACACCGAGGCAGGTGAAGCGGCGGCGGCCGGTCAGGCGCTGGTAGTTGCGGTCACCGCCGCAGCCCGGGCAGAAGAACTCGCCGTCGCCGACGGTGGTCCACGCCGTCCTGGTTCCGAGGATGCGCGAAACGCCTAAGGCGCCGATGCGGACAAACCGGCCGTTTCGTCCCCATACTGGCAGCACGTTCGCACCTCCGTAACCCCACGGCAACATCGCCGCGTTGGCGTGATGTTAGCCACATTGTGGACGCGGAGTCAGTACCCCGTACGAGGCCGCTCGGTGACATGGCCGGATAGACGCAGCGGTCCCGCCCGCCGAAGAGGCGGACGGGACCGGAGAAACGCAGGTGAACAGGCCTATCGGGTCGCGCGGTTGACGGCGGAGACGACCGCCTTCAGCGACGCGCGTGTCGTATTCGCGTCGATACCGATCCCCCACAGCACCTTGTCGCCGATCGCGACCTCGATGTACGAGGCGGCCACCGCGGAGGCGCCCTCGCTCATCGTGTGCTCCTGGTAGTCCAGCAGCCGGGCGTCGACCCCGATGCCCTGCAGGGCGTGGAAGAACGCGGAGATCGGGCCGTTGCCGGTGCCGACCAGGGTGGTCTCGACGCCGTCCACCTCGGCCTCGACGGTGAGCGTGTCCACACCGTCCTTGTTGGTCGTGGACTGGCCGTTGCGGACCTGGACGCGGCCCCAGGGGTTGTCCGGGTTGGGCAGGTACTCGTCCCGGAAGGCCGCCCAGATGTCCTTCGGGGTGACCTCGCCGCCCTCGGCGTCCGTCTTCGCCTGGATAATCTTCGAGAACTCGATCTGCATCCGGCGCGGCAGGTCCAGCTTGTGGTCGTTCTTCAGGACGTACGCGATGCCGCCCTTGCCGGACTGCGAGTTGACGCGGATGACGGCCTCGTAGGAGCGGCCGACGTCCTTGGGGTCGATCGGCAGGTACGGGACGGCCCACTCGATGTCGTCGACCGTGACGCCCTTGGCGGCGGCGTCGGCCTCCATCGCGTCGAAGCCCTTCTTGATGGCGTCCTGGTGGGAGCCGGAGAAGGAGGTGTAGACGAGGTCGCCCACGTACGGGTGGCGGGCGTGGACCTCCATCTGGTTGCAGTACTCGGCGGTGCGGCGGACCTCGTCGATGTTGGAGAAGTCGATCTGCGGGTCGACGCCCTGCGAGAACAGGTTCATGCCCAGGGTGACCAGGTCGACGTTGCCGGTGCGCTCGCCCTGCCCGAACAGGCAGCCCTCGATGCGGTCGGCGCCGGCCATCAGCGCCAGCTCGGCGGCGGCCACCGCCGTACCGCGGTCGTTGTGCGGGTGGACGGACAGGCAGACGTACTCGCGGCGGGACAGGTTCCGGGACATCCACTCGAAGCGGTCCGCGTGCGTGGAGGGGGTCGAGCGCTCCACGGTGGCGGGCAGGTTCAGGATGATCTCGCGGTCCGGCCCGGGCTGCCAGACGTCCATGACGGCCTCGCAGACCTCCAGGGCAAAGTCCAGCTCGGTGTCGGTGAAGATCTCGGGGCTGTACTGGTAGCCGAAGACCGTCTCGGGGCCCAGCAGCTTCTCCGCGTACTCGACGACCAGGCGGGTGCCGTCGACGGCGATCTGCTTGATGTCGTCCTTGGAGCCGCGGAAGACGACGCGGCGGAAGACCGGCGCGGTGGCGTTGTACAGGTGGACGTTGGCGCGCCTGGCGCCCTTCAGCGACTCGACGGTCCGCTCGATCAGGTCCTCGCGGGCCTGGGTCAGTACGGAGATCGTGACGTCGTCCGGGATCGCGCCCTCTTCCTCGATGATCGAGCGCACGAAGTCGAAGTCGGTCTGCCCCGAGGCCGGGAAGCCGACCTCGATCTCCTTGTAGCCCATCTTGACCAGCAGGTCGAACATCTCGCGCTTGCGCGCGGGCGACATGGGGTCGATCAGGGCCTGGTTGCCGTCCCGCAGATCCGTGGAGAGCCAGCGGGGGGCGACGGTGATCCGGTTGTCCGGCCACGTGCGGTCGGGGATGTCGACCTGGTCGTACGGGCGGTACTTGTGGATCGGCATGGACGTGGGCTGCTGGCGATTCACCATGATGCGGAGGGCTCCTCTGGTCCGCTTGATCCTCGGAACCGGTCGTTTCCGGTCCTGAGGGACGGCCGACGGCGCAACGCCGAACTCCGCGGGGAGGGGGTCGGCCTCGACTACAGGCCCTCGCCGCGGCAGCTAAGGAGAAGCAGCCCGTAACGCATGATGCTCCGCATGCTATCCGACGTCCGCCCCGCCCATCCCCCCGTATCACCATGCGGGACACCCCGCGGTCACCAGTGGCGCAGCCCTTGAAGGGGCGCGGGGAACTGCGCAGTACTTCAGGGGCGCGGGGAACGGCGCAGTCTTTCGCTTTTGAGGGGCGCGGGGAACTGCGCAGTCTTTTAGG
>NZ_VDFC01000046.1:1203934-1228320 GCF_008369065.1 Streptomyces apricus
CCACCCCCCTTATCCCCTCATTTCACCAATCATGGTTGCCCCTAGTGACAAGGACATCACGCAGTGCAATGGTGCCGGTCATGACGACAAACGGGGGCTTCGAGCCCGTCTTCTGCACCATCATCCCGCCCCACGTCCTGGACACCCTGGCCCAGGCGGAGGACCGCGCGATCGCCGACAAGGCCCGCCGCACCCTCCAGCAGGACGCCTACGAGCGCACCAGCCGCCGGCTGACCACCGTGCTGGGCGCCCCCGCCCAGGCCCCGCCCGCGGGCGCCGCCGAGGACAAACCCACCCGCACGATCCACGACGCCAGGCACAAGCAGGACCTGCCCGGCAAGAAGGTCCGCGGCGAGGGCGACAAGCCCGGCAAGGACGCCACCGTCAACCGCGCGTACGCCGGCCTGGGCGCGACCTTCGACCTGTTTTCGAAGACGTACCACCGCAACTCCATCAACGGCGAGGGCCTGCCGCTCAACGCCACCGTCCACTTCGGCGAGGACTACAACAACGCCTTCTGGAACGGCGAGCAGATGGTGTTCGGCGACGGCGACGGCGAGATCTTCCTCGACTTCACCCTCCCGGTCGACGTCATCGGCCACGAGCTCACCCACGGCGTGACGCAGTACACGGCGAACCTCACCTACTTCGGCCAGCCGGGCGCCCTCAACGAGCACTTCTCGGACGTCTTCGGCTCGCTCATCAAGCAGTACACGCTCGGCCAGACCGCCACCGAGGCCGACTGGCTGATCGGCGCGGGCCTGCTCGCCCCGCGCGTCACGGGCACGGCCCTGCGGTCGATGAAGGCCCCCGGGACGGCGTACGACGACGACGTGCTCGGCAAGGACCCGCAGCCCGCGACGATGGACGACTACGTGCGCACCGGCCGCGACAACGGCGGCGTGCACATCAACTCCGGTATCCCCAACCACGCCTTCTTCCTGGTCGCGACCGCGCTCGCCGGGCACTCCTGGGAGCGGGCCGGGCAGATCTGGTACGACGTGCTGACCGGCGGTGAGCTGGACTCGCAGGCGAGTTTCACCGACTTCGCGACGCTCACCCTGGCGAAGGCCCGCGCCTCGTACGGCGAGGGCGAGGAGCTCCAGGCCGTCACGAAGGCCTGGGAACAGGTGGGGGTGCCGACCCGGTGAGCCCCGGCGAGACCCGGTGAGACCCGGTGACCGGAGCGCGGGTTTCGTACTAGACAGGGACCCATGCGTATTCAGGTGAGCCGCACGGGCGGCTTCGCGGGCATCGAACGGCACGCCGAGATCGACACCACGGGCCGCCCCGACGCCCAGGAATGGCACGCCCTGGCCGAGCGGGCGGTCGCCGCCGGCCGGGGCACGCCGTCCCTGGGCGTGCCGGACGGCTTCCACTACGAGATCACGGTCGACGGCAGGACCGTCCACTGCACGGACCCCCACCTGACGGAGGAGCAGCGGAAACTGATCACGAGGGTCCTGAAGGAGGGCGCCTGAGACCGGCCCCGGCAGGGGCGCGGGCGAACACCCGCCCCGCGCGGCCCCGTTGACTTGGGCCACCGCCCCTCCGCATGATCGCGCCCATGGCCACGAACGCGACACCGCTGCCCTCGTTCCCGCCGGGTTTCCTCTGGGGGGTCTCCACCTCGGCCCACCAGATCGAGGGCGCGGCGGACCGGCGGGCCCCTTCCGTGTGGGACGCCTTCACGGCCGAGCCCGGCCGGGTGAAGGACGGCTCGACGGCCGCGGTGGCCTGCGACCACTACCACCGCTACCCCGAGGACGTGGCCCTGCTGCGCGACCTCGGCGTGGACGCGTACCGCTTCTCCGTCTCCTGGCCCCGGGTGGACTCCCCCGGCGGCCTGGACTTCTACGACCGCCTGGTCGACGAGCTGTGCGCGGCGGGCGTGCGCCCGGTCCCGACCCTCTTCCACTGGGACCTGCCCCTGTCGCTGCAGGAGGCGGGCGGCTGGCTGCGGCGGGACACGGCCGAGCGGTTCGCCGGGTACGCGGCCCGGGTGGCCGCCCGGCTCGGCGACCGGGTCACCAAGTGGATCACCCTCAACGAGCCCGCCGAGCACACCCTGCTGGGCCACGCGCTGGGCGCGCACGCGCCCGGCAGCCGGCTGCTCTTCGACGCCCTGCCCGTGGCCCACCACCAGCTGCTGGCCCACGGCCTCGCCGTACGGGCGCTGCGTGCGGCCGGGGTCACGGACCTCGGCATCGCCAACTCGCACGGTCCGACCTGGCCGGCCTCCCAGGACCCCGCCGACCTGGAGGCGGCGGGCTTCTACGACCTGCTCCTCAACCGGCTGTTCGCGGACCCGGTGCTGCTGGGGCGGTACCCGGAGGGCATCGGCGAGCTGATGCCCGGCGGTCCCGAGGCGGTCGCCGCCGACCTGGAGGTCATCGGGGAGCCGGTCGACTGGTACGGGATCAACTACTACGCGCCGACGCGGGTGGGGGCGCCGCAGGGGTCGGAGATCGAGTTCGGCGGGCTGACCATGCCGGCCGAGCTGCCCTTCTCCGTGCGGGAGGTGGACGACTACCCGGTCACGGACTTCGGCTGGCCGGTGGTGCCGGAGGCGCTGACGGAGCTGCTGGTGGACTTCCGGGGCCGGTACGGGGACCGGCTCCCGCCCGTCGTGATCACGGAGAACGGCTGCTCGTACGAGGGGCTCGACGACCAGGACCGGATCGCGTACCTGGACGGGCACCTGCGGGCGCTGCACGAGGCGTCGGAGCGGGGGGTGGACGTGCGCGGGTACTTCGTGTGGTCGCTGCTCGACAACTTCGAGTGGGCGGAGGGGTACGCGCGGCGCTTCGGCCTGGTCCACGTCGACTTCGACACCCTGGAACGCACGCCGAAGGCGTCGTACCACTGGCTGCGGGAGGTACTGCGGGGGCAGCGGTGAGGGTTCCCCGCGCCCCCAGGTACCTGAGGGCGCGGGGAACTGCGCAGGAGCGCGCAGCGCGACAGGGGGGTCTGGGGGCGCAGCCCCCAGGGGCACGCTCAGAAACCGAGCTTGCGCAGCTGGCGAGGGTCCCGTTGCCAGTCCTTCGCCACCTTCACGTGCAGGTCCAGGAACACCGGCGTCCCCAGCAACGCCTCGATCTGCTTGCGCGACTTGATCCCGACCTCCTTGAGCCGCTTCCCCTTGGGCCCGATGACGATGCCCTTCTGGCTCGGCCGCTCGATGTAGACGAAGGCGTGGATGTCGAGCAGCGGCTTGTCCGCGGGCCGGTCCTCGCGCGGCAGCATCTCCTCGACGACGACGGCGATGGAGTGCGGCAGCTCGTCCCGCACCCCCTCCAGCGCGGCCTCCCGGATGAGCTCGGCCACCATGACCTGCTCGGGCTCGTCGGTGAGGTCGCCCTCGGGGTAGAGGGCGGGGCCCTCCGGCAGCAGCGGTACGAGCAGGTCCGCGAGCAGGTCCACCTGCTCGTCGCCGACCGCCGACACGGGCACGATCTCGGCCCACTCGAAGCCCAGCTCCTTGCCGAGCTGGTCGATGGCGATGAGCTGCTCGGCGAGCGTCTTGCTGTCCACGAGGTCGGTCTTCGTGACGATCGCGATCTTCGGCGTCTTCCTGATGGACGCCAGCTCCTTCGCGATGAAGCGGTCACCGGGACCGAGCTTCTCGTTCGCGGGCAGGCAGAACCCGATCACGTCGACCTCGGCCCACGTGGTGCGGACCACGTCGTTGAGCCGCTCGCCGAGGAGCGTGCGCGGTTTGTGCAGGCCCGGGGTGTCCACCAGGATCAGCTGGGCGTCGTCCCGGTGCACGATGCCGCGCACCGTGTGCCGCGTGGTCTGGGGCTGGTTCGCGGTGATCGCGACCTTCTGGCCGACCAGAGCATTCGTGAGGGTGGACTTGCCCGCGTTGGGGCGGCCCACGAAGCAGGCGAAGCCGGCGCGGTGCGGTGCCCCCGAGGGGGATCCCGAGGATTCCGGCGGCTCGGGTGACTGGGTACGAACGCTCATGGCGCCCATTGTCCCTGATCGTCGGGGCCCGGCCGCACCAGGATTCCGCCGTCCGCCGTGAACGCCTACGATCGGCTGCGCCGGCCACGCCGCGCAGTCCGTCGTCCCCCGTGCAGGAGGCCAGGTCCCGGGCATGAAGCTCATCACCGCGATCGTCAAACCGCACCGGCTCGACGAGGTCAAGACCGCGTTGCAGGAGATCGGCGTGCACGGGCTGACCGTGACCGAGACCCGCGGGTACGGGCGCCAGCACGGCCACACCGAGGTGTACCGGGGCGCCGAGTACCGGGTCGACCTCGTGCCGAAGGTCCGGGTGGAGGTCGTCGTCGGGGACGCGGACGCCGAGGCGGTCACCGAGGCGATCGTGCGGGCCGCGCGGACGGGGAAGATCGGCGACGGGAAGGTGTGGACCGTGCCGGTGGAGACGGTGGTCCGGGTACGGACCGGCGAGCGCGGCCCCGACGCCCTCTGACCCGGCCCGGCGGCCGCAGCACGGGCGGAAACCGTTCAGCCCGCGGTGACCACGGACCGCACCGTCCCGTCCGCGCCCGCGAGCAGCACCGGGGTCGCGGCCCCGCCGAGGTCCCGTACCGCCGCGAGGTCCTCCGCCGCCAGGGACTCCGCCCCGCTCACCACCGCCGCCGCCTCCAGCGCCGTCGCCCCGGAGGCCACGGCCATGGCGACCGCGGTCCGCAGGGCGCTGAGCTCCAGCGAGGGCAGGGCCACGGTGCCCGCCACGTACGTACGGCCGTTGTCGTCCCGCACGGCGGCCCCCTCGGGCACTGCGTTGCGGGCCCGGGCCGCGCGGGCCAGGGTGACGATCTTGCGGTCCTCGGGGTCGAGCGCGCTGCTGTCGGTCATGCCCAGAGCATACGAAGCCCCGTCCGCCTCCCGTGCCCCGGCGTGCGCCACGGCCGACGCGTACGCCCTGCACAACAGCGCTCCCTGGACGCCCATCCCCGCTCCCCCTCCGGAAGGCCGGCCCGGCTCAGGGCCGGTCGAGGCGCAGCCGCTCCGCCCTCGGGAGTCCGGCCACCACCAGGTCGTACGAGTCCTCGACCAGCTCCCGGACCAGCCGGTCCGGGAGCGCGGCGGCGGTCCCGTCCGCGGCGCGGACCGTGACCGTGTTCCAGTGGCGCTTGTTCATGTGCCAGCCGGGGACGATCAGGCCCTCGTGCTCGGCGCGCAGCCGCAGCGCGTCCTCGGGGTCGCACTTCAGGTTGATCTTGAGGGGGTCGGCCGTCAGGGAGCTGAGCGCGAACATCTTCCCCAGCACCTTGAAGACCGAGGTCTCGGGGTTGAAGGGGAACTCCTCCACGGCGGCGTTGAAGGACAGGCAGAGCGCGCGCAGCTCCCGCGGGGTCACTCCGGCTTCTCCTCCTCGGAGTCGTCCGGCGCGACGGGCTCCACCGGCTCGACAAGGACCGTGACGATCTTGTTCCGGCGGCCGGCCGACGCCTCGGCCGTCAGCCGCAGCTCGCGCCCGTCGGGCAGCTCGACCACCGAGGAGGCCCCGGCGATGGGCACCCGGCCCAGTGCCTTGGCGAGCAGGCCGCCGACCGTCTCGACGTCCTCGTCGTCGTACGCCTCGAAGCCGTACAGCTCGCCGAGGTCGCCGATGTCCAGCCGCGCGGTCACCCGGTAGCGGTCCTCGCCGAGGTCCTCCACGGGCGGCAGCTCGCGGTCGTACTCGTCGGTGATCTCGCCGACGATCTCCTCCAGGATGTCCTCGATCGTGACGATGCCGGCGGTGCCGCCGTACTCATCGATCACGACGGCCACGTGGTTGCGGTCCTGCTGCATCTCGCGCAGCAGGTCGCCGGCGTTCTTCGTGTCCGGGACGAAGGCGGCGGGCCGCATCGCGGTGGACACCAGCTCGCTCTCCGCGTCCCGGCTGATGTGGGTCTTCCTGGCCAGGTCCTTCAGGTACACGATCCCGACGATGTCGTCCTCGCTCTCCCCGGTGACGGGGATGCGCGAGAAACCGGACCGCAGGGCCAGGGTCAGCGCCTGCCGGATGGTCTTGAACCGCTCGATGACCACCAGGTCGGTGCGCGGCACCATCACCTCGCGCACCAGCGTGTCGCCCAGCTCGAAGACGGAGTGCACCATGCGGCGCTCGTCGTCCTCGATGAGGGACTCCTTCTCGGCGAGGTCGACCATCGCCCGCAGCTCGGCCTCGGAGGCGAAGGGGCCGCGCCGGAAGCCCTTGCCGGGGGTGAGCGCGTTGCCGATGAGGATGAGCAGCGGCGGCACCGGACCCATGATCCTGGCGAGCGGCAGCAGCACGTACGCCGCGGCCGTGGCCGTGTTCAGGGGGTGCTGGCGGCCGATGGTGCGCGGCGAGACGCCGACCGCGACGTACGAGACGAGGACCATCACGCCGATGGCGACGGCCAGCGCCTCCCAGGTCGCGGCGAACTCCTTGAGGCACGCGTACGTGACGAGGGCGGCGGCCGCCATCTCGCAGGTGATGCGCACCAGCAGCGCCACGTTCAGGTAGCGGGTCGGGTCGGCGGCCACCTGGGCGAGCTTCGCGCTGCCGCGGCGGCCGGACCTGACGGCTTCCTCGGCGCGGAAGCTGGAGACGCGGGCGAGGCCCGCCTCCGCGCAGGCGGCGAGCCAGGCGACCACGACGAGGGCGACGGCGCCCAGGACCAGTTGCGGGCTCATGAGACGGTCGGAGCCGGGGAGGGACCGGTCAGGCCCTTCTCCGCACGCCAGCCGTCCACGATGGCCGCCTGCAGACCGAACATCTCGGCCTTCTCGTCGGCTTCCTCGTGGTCGTACCCGAGCAGGTGCAGCACACCGTGGACGGTGAGGAGCTGGAGCTCCTCGTCCATGGTGTGCTGCGTCTCGGCGTCCTTGCCCTGCTGCTCGGCGACCTCGGGGCAGAGCACGATGTCACCGAGCAGCCCCTGCGGCGGCTCGTCGTCGTCCTTGGTGGGCGGCCGCAGCTCGTCCATCGGGAACGACATGACATCGGTGGGGCCCGGCAGGTCCATCCACTGGATGTGCAGCTGCTCCATGGCGTCGGTGTCCACGACGATCACCGAGAGCTCGGAGAGCGGGTGGATGCGCATCCTGGCGAGGGCGTAGCGGGCGATGTCGAGGATCGCCTGCTCGTCGACCTCGGTTCCGGACTCGTTGTTGACGTCGATCGACATGGTCGCGCTGGTCTACTTCCGTTTGGTACGGGCGCCCTTGTGGGTGCCGTTCTCCGTGCCGTTCTCACTGTCGTACTTCTCGTACGCGTCGACGATACGGCCGACCAGCTTGTGCCGTACGACGTCCTGGGACGTGAGCCGCGAGAAGTGGACGTCGTCGAGGCCCTCCAGGATGTCCTGGACCTGCCGCAGACCGGACTTGGTGCCGCTCGGCAGGTCGACCTGCGTCACGTCACCGGTGATCACGATCTTCGACTCGAAGCCGAGGCGGGTGAGGAACATCTTCATCTGCTCGGGGCTCGTGTTCTGGGCCTCGTCCAGGATGATGAAGGCGTCGTTGAGGGTACGGCCGCGCATGTACGCCAGCGGCGCGACCTCGATCGTGCCCGCCGCCATCAGCCGCGGGATCGAGTCCGGGTCGAGCATGTCGTGCAGGGCGTCGTACAGCGGGCGCAGGTACGGGTCGATCTTCTCGTAGAGCGTGCCGGGCAGGAAGCCGAGCCGCTCTCCCGCCTCCACCGCGGGGCGGGTCAGGATGATGCGGTTGACCTGCTTGGACTGCAGGGCCTGCACGGCCTTGGCCATGGCGAGGTAGGTCTTGCCCGTACCGGCGGGACCGATGCCGAAGACGATGGTGTGCTTGTCGATGGCGTCGACGTACCGCTTCTGGTTGAGCGTCTTGGGGCGGATCGTGCGGCCTCGCGAGGACAGGATGTTCTGCGTGAGGACCTCGGCGGGGGTCTCCGCGCCGTCGCCCTCCCCGTTCTCGCTCGCCCGCAGCATGGCGATCGAGCGTTCCACCGCGTCCTCCGTCATCGGCTGTCCGGTGCGGAGCACCAGCATCATCTCGTCGAACAGGCGCTGGACGAGTGCCACTTCCCGGGCGTCGCCGACGGCGCTGATCTCATTGCCCCGGACGTGGATGTCGGTCGCCGGGAAGGCCTTCTCGATCACGCGCAGCAGGGCGTCCCCGGATCCCAGCACGGTCACCATCGGGTGCTTGGCGGGAACGGTGAACTGTGCTCGTGACTGCCCCTGCGCGGGGTTGTGAGCTGTGGGTGTCTGCGTCATGGGCCGGCTCTGTAGGCCTGCTCATCTCCCTCTGTGAGGCACGCTTGCCGGTACGGCAGCCTTGTGCATCCAAGAGTACGACGGGGCGCCGACAACCCCGTAGGACTTTTCCGTCGCACCTGTGGCCCCGTGCTCACCCTGCGTACCGCCCCCGCTCCTCACGCCGACGCGCGGAACCCGATCGTCGGCACGGCGCGTCTCAGGGGCCACGTCCGGGCGGTCGCCGGGAGCAGCGGTTCCAGGAAGGCGTACCGGCCGAGCGCCGCGGGGTCCTGGTCGTCGTAGGACTGCACGCGGCGCCACCAGGCGGCGATCTCCGACCAGCCGGGCGCGGACAGCGACCCGCCGAACTCCTGGACCGACAGGGCCGCGGTGAGGCCCGCGAAGGCGAGGCGGTCGGCGAGCGGCCAGCCGGCCAGCGTGCCGGTGACGAACCCGGCGACGAAGACGTCCCCGGCGCCGGTCGGGTCCATCGCCTCCACCTCGATGGCCGGAACCTCCGCGGTCTCGCCGGTCCGGCGGTCCACGGCGTACGCGCCCTCGGCGCCGAGCGTGACGACGGCGAGCGGCACGTGTTCGGTGAGGGCGTGCGCGGCGGCGCGGGGGGTGGGGGCGCCGGTGTAGCGCATGGCCTCCTCGGCGTTCGGCAGGAACGCCTCGCAGTACCGCAGGTCGGGCAGCCCGGCGAGGTCCCAGCGTCCCGTGTCGTCCCAGCCCACGTCGGCGAAGATCCGGGTGCCGCGCTCGGCGGCGCCGGCGATCCAGTGCGCGCTCGTGCCGGGCGTCAGCGAGGCGACGGCCGCCCGCGCGCGCGGCGAGCAGTCGGGGGCGGGCTCCTCCGGGGGCGGCTCGTGGCCGTGGCTGACCATGGTGCGCTCGCCCTCGTACGCCATCGAGACGGTCACCGGGGAGTGCCAGCCGGGCTCGGTGCGGGACGCGGAGAGGTCGATGTGCTCGCCCTGCTCCAGGGCGTCCCAGCAGTACTCGCCGTAGTGGTCGTCCCCGAAGGCCGCCGCCAGGGACGTCCGCAGGCCGAGGCGGGCCAGGGCGGTCGCCATGTTGGCGACGCCGCCGGGGCTGGAGCCCATGCCGCGGGCCCAGGACTCGGTGCCGCGCACGGGCGCGGAGTCGAGTCCGGTGAAGATGATGTCGAGGAAGACGGTGCCGGTGAGGTAGACGTCCCAGGGCGGGTCGTCGGAGCGGCGCAGTTCGGCGAGCGGGTCGAACTGGGCCTGTCGGTACGGTCCTTTCCCGTCGGACGCGGTCACGGTGGGCTCCCAGGGTGGTGCGGCGGAATCAGGCCAGTGTGCACCAGACGCTCCGCGAGGCCTGCAGGGCGACACGGCGGTGGGGAACGTGCGGGTCCGTTGTGGCTGGTCGCGCCCCGCGGCGGAGCCGCAATCCGACACTGCCCCGCGCCCCTTTTAGGGGCGCGGGGAACTGCGCAATCTTTTACGCCCGCCCCCGGTCACGGGAACTCGTACGCCTCCACCTCGGCGAGGTACCGGCTCCGCCGGTCCTCGTCGTGTTCCAGGAACGCGGCGAGGAACGAATTGCGGGCCAGCTCCCGCAGCCGCTCGGGCGACAGCCCGAGCGCCACCCGCACCGCATCGAAGTTGTCCCCGGCGTACCCGCCGAAGTACGCGGGGTCGTCGGAGTTGACGGTGCACAGCAGCCCCGCGTCGAGCATCGCGGGCAGCGGGTGCTCCGCCAGCACGTCGACGGCCCGCAGCCGCACGTTGGACAGCGGGCACAGCGTCAGCGGCACCCGGTCCCGCACCAGCCGGGCCACCAGCTCCGGGTCCTCGACGCAGCGCAGCCCGTGGTCGATCCGCTCGGCGCCGAGCACGTCGAGCGCCTCGGTGATGTACGCGGGCGGCCCCTCCTCGCCCGCGTGCGCGACCCGGCGCAGACCGAGCGCGGCGGCGGCCTCGTACACCTCGCGGAACTTCGCCGGCGGGTGCCCGACCTCGGCGGAGTCGAGTCCGACGCCGACGATCGGGCCCTGCGGCGCCAGGTACGGCTTCGCGGTCTCCAGGGTCTCCAGCGCGGACGCGGCGGACTCGTCCCGCAGGAAGCACATGATCAGCTGCGTGGAGACGCCGTGCACGGCCTCGCTCCGGTCCAGCGCCCGCCCGAGCCCCGCCACCACGGTCTCCATCGCCACGCCCCGGGCGAGGTGCGCCTGCGGGTCGAAGAAGATCTCCGCGTGCCGCACGCCCTGCGCGGCGGCGCGCGCGAGGTACGCGTCGGCGAGATCCGCGAAGTCGTCCTCGGTCCGCAGCACGGCCATCAGCCCGTAGTACAGGTCCAGGAACGACTGCAGATCGGTGAACTCGTACGCCGTGCGGAGCGCGTCCGTGTCGGCGTACGGCAGCTCGACGCCGTTGCGGGCGGCCAGCGCGAAGGCCAGCTCGGGCTCCAGCGTGCCTTCGATATGCAGGTGCAGTTCAGCTTTGGGGAGGGGCATCGAAGCATGGTACGGGTGTTTCACCGTCGCTTCGGTACCGGCACCCTCTGCAGGTCGTGCGCCACCGTCAGCTCCCCCTCGAACCCGGCGGCCCGCGCCTGCCGTTCGAACTCCTCGGGATCGGAGTACCGCTGGCTGAAGTGCGTGAGCACCAGGTGCCGTACGCCCGCGTCCCGCGCCACGGTCGCCGCCTGCCCCGCGGTGAGGTGCCCGTGGTCGGTGGCGAGCCGCACGTCCTCGTCCAGGAACGTCGACTCGATGACGAGCATGTCGCAGCCCTCCGCGAGCGCGTGCACCCCGTCGCACAGCCGGGTGTCCATGACGAACGCGAACCGCTGGCCGCGCCGCACCTCGCTGACGTCGTCCAGCGTGACGTCCCCGAGCGCGCCCTCCCGCTGGATGCGGCCCACGTCCGGGCCCCGGACCCCGTGCGCGGCGAGCCGCTCGGGCAGCATGCGCCGCCCGTCGGGCTCCACGATCCGGTACCCGTACGACTCGACGGGGTGCGAGAGCCTGCGCGCCTCCAGCGTGTACGTCCTGGTGGCGGCGAGCACCCCGTCGGCGTTCACCGGGGCCTCGGTCAGCGCGACCGTCTCGCGGTAGGCGGTCGCGTAGCGCAGCCGGTCGAAGAACTTCTGCCCGGAGCGCGGGTAGTGCGCGCTGATCTCGTGCGGCACCCGGTCGAGGTTGATGCGCTGGATCACCCCCGCGAGGCCCAGCGAGTGGTCGCCGTGGAAGTGCGTGACGCAGAGCCGGTGCAGGTCGTGGGCGGCGACCCCGGCCCGCAGCATCTGCCGCTGGGTGCCCTCGCCGGGGTCGAAGAGGATGCCCTCGCCGTCCCAGCGCAGCAGGTAGCCGTTGTGGTTGCGGTGCCGGGTCGGGACCTGGCTGGCGGTCCCGAGGACCACCAGTTCACGTACGGACACGTCGCGTTATCCGGGGGGCCACTGCAGTCCGCGGCCGCCCAGCACGTGGGCGTGCGCGTGGAAGACCGTCTGCCCGGCGCCGCTGCCGGTGTTGAAGACCAGGCGGTAGCTGTCGAGCTTCTCGTCGGCGGCGACCTCGCCGGCCTCGCGCACCACGTCGGCGAGGATCGCGGGCTCGGCGGCGGCGAGGGAGGCGGCGTCCGGGTGGTGGACCTTGGGGATCACCAGGACGTGGGTCGGCGCCTGCGGGTTTATGTCCCGGAAGGCGAGGGTCGTCTCCGTCTCACGGACGACGGTGGCCGGGATCCTCCCCCCGACGATCTTGCAGAACAAGCAGTCGTCCTGCGGTTCGCCTGCCATGACGAGACCTCCTCAGCCGATCGATCGATGCCCGGGAATGGTACCGAGCAACTTTTCGGGCAGCGACGATGCGGGCGGCGCCCCATGCCCTTTAGGGGCGCGGGGAACTGCGCGACCAGCCCCCGCTCACCCGCACCCGACGAACTACCCGCCGATCTCAGGCAAAGGCGGCGCAGCCTTCGCAGGGCTCTCCTCAAGCCCCTCCAACGCGATCCGGATCGCCGCGTCGAGCTGCACGTCCCGCCCGGCAACGTAATCCTGCGGCGTCTGGACGACCTCGACGTCCGGATCGACCCCGTGGTTCTCCACCCCCCACTCGTACCCCTCGAGCCAGAACGCGTACTTGGGCTGCGTGACCAGCGTCCCGTCGACCAGCCGGTACCGGCTGTCGATCCCGATGACGCCGCCCCACGTGCGCGTACCGACGACGGGCCCGATCCCGAGCGCCTTGATCGCCGCGTTCACGATGTCCCCGTCCGAGCCCGAGAACTCGTTGGCGACCGCGACGACGGTCCCGCGGGGCGCGTCCTCCGGGTAGCTGGTCGCCCGCATCCCGCGCGCGAGGTCCCAGCCCACGATGCGCCGGGCCAGCTTCTCGACGACGAGCTGCGAGGTGTGCCCGCCGCGGTTCTCGCGGACGTCCACGACCAGCCCCTCGCGCGCCACCTCGATGCGCAGGTCGCGGTGGATCTGGGCCCAGCCGGGCGCCTGCATGTCGGGCACGTGCAGGTACCCGAGCCGGCCGCCGGACTTCTCGTGGACGTAGGCGCGCCGGTCGGCGACCCACGCGTGGTAGCGCAGCGGCTCCTCGTCGGACATCGGCACGACCACCGCGTGCCGCGGATCGCCGCCGCCCGCCGGGGAGACGGTCAGCTCGACGGGCTTGCCGGCCGTGCCGACGAGCAGCGGTCCGGGGCCCGCCACCGGGTCGACGGGCTGCCCGGAGACGGCCACGACGGCGTCGCCCGCGCGCACCGCGACGCCGGGCGCCGCGAGCGGCGACTGTGCGTCGGGGTCGGAGGTCTCCGAGGGCAGGATGCGGTCGATGCGCCACTGGGGCGTCCCCTGCGGGCCGTCGTCGTGGCGGGAGATGTCGGCGCCGAGCAGTCCCTGCCGGTCCCCGCCGCCGAACCCGCCGCGCGGCGTGACGTACGCGTGCGAGGTGCCGAGTTCGCCCTGCACCTCCCAGAGCAGGTCGACCAGGTCGTCGTGGGTGGCGACCCGCTCCAGGACGGGCCGGTAGCGGTCCAGCACGCCGTCCCAGTCGACGCCGCCCAGGTCGGGCCGCCAGAAGTTGTCGCGCATGAGGCGGCCGGTCTCGTCGTACATCTGGCGCCACTCGGCGGCCGGGTCGACGGTCCGGCGGATGCGCGACAGGTCGACGGTGATGTTGCTGTCGCTCTCGTCGTCGTTCGAGGCGCGCCGGTCGCTGGGGACGACCTTGAGCTTGTGGTCGGTCCACAGCAGGAGCCGCTTGCCGTCGCCGGTGACCAGGAAGCTGTCGGCGTCCGAGGCGAGGTGTTCGAGGCGCTGCTGGACCAGGTCGTAGCGCTCCAGGTCGGTCTTCGGGTCCGGGGCGTCGGGGGTGGCCCTGGACGACCCGAGGACGCCCCGCACCGGGTGCCGCAGCCACAGCAGGCCGTCCTTGGCGGCCTTCAGCCCCGTGTAGCTGGCGGCCTCCACGGGGAACGGCACGATGCGGTCGCCGAGCCCGTCGAGGTCGATCCGGGTGGCCGGCGAGCCCTCGCTGTCGGGGGTCTCGTCCTTGTCGGGCGCCTCGAAGGGGCGGCCGTGCCGCTGCGGGCCGAAGGGCGAGGGGGTGGTGGCGGCGAGGGTGATCAGGTGCGGCCGGGAGCCGCCCACGAAGGCCAGGTCGAAGACGTGCTCGTCGTAGACGGGGTCGAAGGAGCGCGCGGACAGGAACGCGAGGTGCTTGCCGTCGAGCGTGAACGCGGGCGAGTAGTCGCGGAAGCGCAGCGGCGTCGCCTCCGTCACCGACAGGTCCGCGGTGTTGGCGAGCTTGAGCTGGCGCAGCGGGCGCGGGCCGGGGTGGGACCAGGCGAGCCAGGCCGAGTCGGGCGAGAAGACGAGCCCGGTCACCTCGCCGTCCTCGCTGCGGTCGACCTCGCGGACCTCGCCGGTCTCCCGCTCGACGAGCAGCACGCGGCCGTCGTGCGAGGCGACCGCGACCCGGCTGCCGTCGGGCGCGACCGCGAGGCCGAGCACGCGTCCCAGCTGCCCGGCGGCGAGGCGGCGCGGGGTCGCGCCCGGGGCCACGCCGGTCGCCGGGGCGAACTCCAGCGCGTCGTCGCCCTCCGCGTCCGTCACCCACACCACGTGCTCCTCGCCGTCGGCGCGGAAGGTGCGGGGCAGCCTGGCCCGTACGCCCTGCTCGGCGGCGAGCGCGCGGGTGGGGCCCGAGCGGTGGGTGACCCAGTGGACGGCGCCGCGCACCAGGACCGCGCTGCCGCGCCCGGTGTGGTCAGGCGCGGCGGAGCTGAACCAGCGGGAGGCGTTCACCGGATGGGGCTGCAGGTCGACGCGCTGCCCGCCGAGCCGGACGTCGAGCAGCCGCGGCTCGGCCCCGTCGAGGTCGTCGAGGATCCACAGCTGGCCGGCGGAGGCGTACACGACGCGGGTGCCGTCGGTGGCGGCGTGCCGGGCGTAGAAGCCCTCGACGCCGGTGTGCCGGCGCAGGTCGGACCCGTCGGCGAGGGAGGAGTACACGGCGCCCACGCCCTCGTGGTCGGAGAGGAAGACGATCCGCTCCCCCACCCACGACGGGTACTCCAGGTTCCCGTCGAGGTCGGCGTGCAGCCGTACGAACTCGCCGGCCTCGCCCTCGCCCTCGCGGTCGATCCACAGCTTGCCGGCGGTGCCGCCCCGGTAGCGCTTCCACCAGGCGGCCTCGCGTCCCATGGGCGCGGACAGCAGGACGGTGCCGGGGCCGCCCCGGGCCACGTCGCCGACGGGCCCGTACGGGAGGGTGGTCGCGGGTCCGCCGTCGAGCGGGACGGCGCGGGCCCAGCTGCGGCGCAGGCTCGCCTGGCCCTGCGTGCTGAGCGCGAGCACCTCCCCCTCCGGGGTCCAGCCGCGCACCTGGGTCTTCCAACTGCCCCAGTAGGTGAGGCGTTTGGCGGCTCCCCCGTCGACGGGGGCGACGTGCACCTCGGGGGCGCCGTCACGGGTGGACGTCCAGGCGACGGTCGTGCCGTCCGGGGAGATGCGCGGGTGGTTCACCGGGACGTTGTCGGCGCTGACGCGCCAGGCCCGGCCGCCGTCGAGCGGGGCGACCCAGACGTCGTCCTCGGCCGTGAAGGTGATCAACTCACCGTGCAGGTGCGGGTACCGGAGATACGCGGACGGGCGGGTGGTCGCGTCGGACGCGGCGGATGCAGGCTGTTTCACCCGATCACCCTATGCAGCCGTCCCGTTCGCGGCCAGAGGCCCGATCACTTCCCCTGGAAGCAGGAGCACGTGGGGTCGGGGAACCGGGTCACCGTCTCGGTGACGGTGACGGTCGCACCCGGGTTGTTCGGCGGGGTTGTTTTGTTGTCGACAGGGGGCGTGCCGGCCTGGCAGTTGCCGAGGACGTTCAGCCGGAACACCTCCTGGCCGCCCACCGTGGCGGTGAGGTCGCCCCGTACGCAGGTGCCGTTGATCTCCTGCGTGACCTTGCCCTTGATGCTGATGTCCCGGCCGTCCTCGGTCTCACCCGTGCAGTCGACGGACGCCACGCTGTTGACGCTCGGCGAGGTGCCCGACTGGTCGCCCTTGTCGCCGTACGAGGCGGTGCAGGTGAGCCACTTGACGTCGACGCCCCGCTCCTCCAGCTCGCTCGTGCCCTTCTGGTCGGTGGTGATCGCCACGGCGGCGGTGCTCATGCCGCCGCCCGGTTCGCACGCGACCAGCGCGAACGCCGCCGCGACGGCGGTGAGCGCCAGTGCGGGTCCGCGGTGCCGAATACGCCTCAGTGCCCCCATGCACGGCAGCGTGCCACTACGGGCTGCCGCCCGGTAGACCCCATGCGGCCATGCCTCGCCCCGGGGGCTTCGCCCCCGAACCCCCGTTGCGAAGTTCCCCGCGTACCTGGGGGCGCGGGGAACTGCGCGATCAGCCCCCGCCGGCCCGCGGACGGAGTCGGAGGGTCAGGACCAGCGCCCCGTGCGGCCCAGCAGCAGCGCCACCGCCGCCGTCCCCGCCGTGGACGRGCGGAGCACACTGCGGCCCAGTCGGCAGACCACCGCCCCCGCCCCCGTGAACATCTCCAACTCCTCCGGCGAGACGCCCCCTTCGGGGCCGACGACCAGCACGATCTCCCCGGTGGCGGGGAGATCGACCGTCGCGAGCGGCTCCGCCGCATGCCCCCGGTCCTCGTGCAGCACCGCCGCGAACTCCGCTTTGGCGAGAAACGCGGCAACCTGCTTGCCCGTCATCGCGTCCGCGACCTCCGCGAACCGCACCCGCCGCGACTGCTTGCCCGCCTCGCGGGCGGTCGCCCGCCACTTCCCGAGCGCCTTCGCACCCCGTTCGCCCCGCCACTGCGTGACGCAACGGGACGCCGCCCAGGGGACGATGGCGTCGACGCCGGTCTCCGACATGGTCTCGACGGCGAGTTCGCCCCGGTCGCCCTTGGGCAGCGCCTGCACGACGGTGATCCGGGGCGACGGCACCGGCTCCTCGTGCACGGCGTGCAGGTCCGCGACGACCAGCCGGTCCTTGCCCTCGGCCGCGGCCACGACGCCCTCGGCCCAGCGGCCGCGCCCGTCGGTGAGGACCACCTCCTCACCGGTGCGGAGCCGCTTCACGGACACCGCGTGCCGTCCCTCGGGCCCGTCGAGCACGAACCGCGGTCCGCCGGGCACCTCGTCGACCACGAACACCGGCGCGGTCATCGCCCGACGCCCCCGCCCGTGCCCGGCTCGTCCGACAACGCTGTCCTCGCGGCGGCGAGTTCGGCCGCGAGGACCTCCACCAGCTGCCCGGCCGGCAGGTCGCGGGCGAGCCGGTGGCCCTGTCCCGCCCACAGCGCCATCCCCTGCGCGTCCCCGGCCTTGGCGGCCGCCTTGCGCAGCCCGGAGGTCAGGTGGTGCACCTCGGGGTAGGCGGCGGGCGCGTACGGCCCGTGCTCGCGCATGAAGCGGTTCATCAGTCCCCGCGCGGGCCGGCCCGAGAACGCCCGCGTCAGCTGCGTACGAACGAACAGCGGGTTGGTCAGCGCCTCCTTGTGCAGGGGGCTGGCGCCGGACTCGGGGGTGGCGAGGAAGGCGGTGCCCAGCTGCGCGGCGCTCGCGCCGGCGGCGAGCGCGGCGGCGATCTGGCTGCCGCGCATGATGCCGCCGGCCGCGACGATCGGGATCTGCACGGTCTCGCGGACCAGCGCGACCAGCGACAGCAGTCCGATGCCGGAGCCGTCGGCCTCGGGGTTGTCGCGGTGGGTGCCCTGGTGCCCGCCGGCCTCGACACCCTGCACGATCACCGCGTCGGCGCCCGCCCACTGCACGGCCTGCGCCTCCTCGGCGGTGGTCGCCGTGACCATGGTCAGCGTGCCGGCGCGGCCCAGCGACTCCAGGACGTCCCGGCTGGGGCAGCCGAAGTGGAAGGAGACGACCGGCACCGGGTTGTCGAGGAGGACGGCGAGCTTGGCGTCGTAGCCGTCGTCGCGCCCGCTGTCGGGGTCGCCCAGTTCGGTCTGGTACCAGGAGGACTCACCGGCGAGCTGGTGGGCGTACACCTCGACGGCCGCCCGGTCGGCCTGCTCCGGCTGCGGCATGAACAGGTTCACGCCGAACGGCCGGCTCGTGGCCGCGCGCAGCTGCTTGATGTCCTGGTACATGCCGTCGGCCGTCTTGTACCCGGCGGCGAGGAAGCCGAGCCCCCCGGCGTCGGACACGGCCGCGGCCAGCTGCGGCACCGAGACGCCGCCGGCCATCGGGGCCTGCACGATCGGGAGGGGGAGGAGATCGGTGAGCGCGGAGGACATGACGGCATGTTGTCACGTCCTCCGTACAAGTCCGAATCCGGCCGTCCGCCGGGCCGGGGCGCGGGAACCGCCCTGCGCCGGGCCCGGCGGCGGCCGCTCAGGTACGGCCGTTGAAGGCGTCCTTCAGGCGGGAGAACAAGCCCTGCTGACCGGGCTGGAACTGCCCCGTGGGCCGCTCCTCGCCGCGCAGCTGGGCCAGCTCCCGCAGCACCCGCTCCTGCTCGGGGTCGAGCTTCGTCGGCGTCATGACCTCGACGTGCACGATGAGGTCGCCGCGTCCGCCGCCGCGCAGGTGCGTGACGCCGCGCCCGTGCAGCGGGATCGACTGCCCGGACTGCGTGCCGGGACGGATGTCGACCTCTTCGAGCCCGTCGAGCGTCTCCAGCGGGACCTTCGTGCCCAGCGCCGCCGCGGTCATCGGGATGGTGACCGTGCAGTGCAGGTCGTCGCCGCGCCGCTGGAACATGTTGTGCGGCAGCTCGTGGATCTCGACGTACAGGTCGCCGGCGGGGCCGCCGCCGGGGCCGACCTCGCCCTCGCCCGCGAGCTGGATCCGGGTGCCGTTGTCGACACCGGCCGGGATCTTCACCGTCAGGGTCCGGCGCGAGCGCACCCGTCCGTCACCGGCGCACTCGGGGCACGGCGTCGGGACGACGGTGCCGAAGCCCTGGCACTGCGGGCACGGCCGGGACGTCATGACCTGGCCCAGGAAGGACCGCGTCACCTGGGACACCTCGCCGCGGCCGCGGCACATGTCGCAGGTCTGCGCGGAGGTGCCCGGCGCCGCGCCCTCGCCGCTGCAGGTGGTGCAGACGACGGCCGTGTCGACCTGGATGTCCTTCGTGGTGCCGAAGGCCGCCTCGTCGAGCTCGACCTCCAGCCGGATCATCGCGTCCTGGCCGCGCCGCGTGCGCGACCGCGGGCCCCGCTGCGACGCCGTCCCGAAGAACGCGTCCATGATGTCCGAGAAGTTCCCGAAGCCGCCCGCGCCGAAGCCGCCGGCCCCGCCGCCGCCCTGCTGGGACAGCGGGTCGCCGCCGAGGTCGTAGACCTGCTTCTTCTGCGGGTCCGACAACACCTCGTAGGCGGCGTTGATCTCCTTGAAGCGCTCCTGCGTCTTCGGATCGGGATTGACGTCCGGGTGCAGCTCGCGGGCGAGCCGCCGGAACGCCTTCTTGATCTCGTCCTGGGACGCGTCGCGGCGCACGCCGAGTACGGCGTAGTAGTCCGTGGCCACCTACGACTCCGCCAGGATCTGTCCTACGTACCGTGCCACCGCTCGTACCGCTCCCATCGTTCCGGGGTAATCCATGCGCGTCGGTCCGACCACGCCGAGTTTGGCGACTGCTTCGCCGCCCGAACCGTAGCCGACCGAGACCACAGAAGTGGAGTTGAGTCCCTCGTGGGCGTTCTCGTGACCGATCCGTACGGCCATGCCCGAATCGTTGACCTCACCGAGGAGCTTGAGGAGCACGACCTGCTCCTCCAGCGCCTCCAGCACCGGACGGATGGTGAGGGGAAAATCATGTCCGAAGCGCGTCAGGTTGGCGGTGCCGCCGATCATCAGCCGCTCCTCGGTCTCCTCGACGAGGGTCTCCAGCAGCGTGGAGAGCACCGTCGCGACCGTCCCCCGGTCCTCCGCCTCGAAGGCGTCGGGGAGATCCTGCACCAGTTGCGGGACGTCCGCGAAACGGCGCCCCGCGATCCGGCTGTTGAGCCGCGCGCGCAGATCCGCCAGGGAGGCCTCCCCGAAGGGGGCCGGGCAGTCCACCATGCGCTGCTCGACGCGGCCGGTGTCCGTGATCAGGACGAGCATGACGCGGGCCGGGGCCAGCGACAGGAGCTCCACGTGGCGCACGGTCGAGCGGGTGAGCGAGGGGTACTGGACGACGGCCACCTGCCGGGTGAGCTGTGCGAGGAGCCGCACGGTCCGCCCGACGACGTCGTCGAGGTCGACGGCGCCGTCCAGGAAGTGGTGGATCGCCCGCTTCTCCGGCGCGGTCATCGGCTTGATGCCCGCGAGCTTGTCGACGAACAGCCGGTAGCCCTTGTCCGTGGGGATGCGGCCGGCGCTGGTGTGCGGCTGCGCGATGTACCCCTCGTCCTCCAGGACCGCCATGTCGTTGCGCACCGTCGCCGGGGAGACGCCGAGCCGGTGGCGCTCGGTCAGCGCCTTGGAGCCGACCGGCTCCTCCGTGCCCACGTAGTCCTGGACGATGGCGCGCAGCACTTCGAGTCTGCGTTCACTGAGCATCGCGCACACCTCCCGTGGCATTCCGCGCGGTCATCGGTCGTCTGTCCGTCGTCTTCGGTGTCCTCGCCTGGCACTCAGCGCGCGCGAGTGCCAGCATCCCCGCGCCAAGTGTACGGCCGGTGGGTACGGCACGGGCAAGGGCGGGCCTGCGATGTCGTGACGCGGAGCACATCGGGCACGGCGACCTGTACGAGGGTGTCCCGCTCTGTCGGGAACATACGGGTGCCGTCTGCCGCTAGCGTCGGCCCATGAAGGTGACTTGGGAAGGGGACGGACGCGGCGGGTCCGGCTGGGAGGGGCTCTCCGCGCGCGTGGGACGGTGCCGGCTGCCGGTCTGGGACTGCACCGCCGGGCTGGTGGCGGGCGAGGACGCGGCGCTCCTGATCGACGCGGGGTCGYGCGTGCGGGAGGGCGCGTGGCTGCGCGCGCGGGCGCGCCGCTTCCTGGGCGGCGGGCGCGTCACGCACCTCGCGCTCACCCATCCGCACTTCGACCACGTCTTCGGGGCGGCGGCGTTCGCGGACGCCGAGGTGTTCGGTGCGGCGGGCATCGAGCGGGTCCTCGGCGACGAGGGCGAGGAGCTGCGCGCGGACGCGGTACGCAACGGCGCCGACCCCGACCGGGCGGCCCACGCGGCCGCGCTCCTGCCCGCCCCGCACCGTCTCGTCACGGACGAGTACGCGCTCGACCTGGGCGGCGGCCTGCGGGCCCTGCTGGCGGACGTGGGCCCCGGGCACACGGGCCACGACCTGGCTGTCCTGGTGAGCGGCGACGGGCCGGCGATCGTCTTCTGCGGCGACCTGGTGGAGGAGTCCGGCGAACCCCAGGCGGGGCCCGACGCCGCGCCCGGCCACTGGCCCGCGGCGCTGGACCGCCTGCTGGCCCTCGGGGGCGAGGACGCGCTGTACGTGCCCGGGCACGGGGCGGTGGTGGACGCGGCGTTCGTCCGGGCCCAACGGGACGCGCTGGCCCGCCGCTTCGACGTGCCGTGACCGTCCTTCCGGCGTGTCGCGGGGGTGTCGGCACACCTGGCCGCGCACTTCTCCTATCGTCATCCGAATGCGCCAGTACTCAGCGGACCTGACCCCTCCGTGGAAGAAGCCCAAGCCCGTGCCCGAGGTCGCGGCGGAGCCGGGACTCGTGGTCGAGGAGCCCGGGAGCGGCTTCTGCGGTGCCGTGATCGGCTGCGAGGCCGGCACGGTCACGCTGGAGGACCGCTTCGGCAAGCACCGGGTGTTCCCGCTGGAGCCCCGCGGGTTCCTCCTGGAGGGGCGCGTGGTGACGCTGGTGCGCCCGTCCGCCGCCGCGCCGGTACGCCCCACGCGTACGGCGTCGGGCTCGGTCGCCGTGCCCGGGGCGCGGGCCCGGGTCGCCCGCGCCGGGCGCATCTACGTCGAGGGCCGCCACGACGCCGAGCTGGTGGAGCGGGTGTGGGGCGACGACCTGCGCATCGAGGGCGTCGTCGTCGAGTACCTGGAGGGGATCGACGACCTGCCCGCGATCGTGGACGAGTTCGGCCCCGGGCCCGATGCGCGGCTCGGGGTGCTCGTGGACCACCTGGTCCCCGGCACGAAGGAGTCGCGCATCGCGGAGGCCGTGACGAGCGAGTACGCGCTGGTCGTGGGCCACCCGTACATCGACGTGTGGGAGGCCGTGAAGCCGGCGTCCGTCGGGATCGCGGGGTGGCCGCGGGTGCCGCGGGGGCAGGACTGGAAGACGGGGGTGTGCCGGGCGCTGGGGTGGCCGGAGAACACGGGTGCGGCGTGGCAGCGGATCCTAGGCTCGGTCCACTCGTACCGCGACCTCCAGCCGGAACTCCTGGGCCGAGTGGAAGAACTGATCGACTTCGTCACATCCCCGGAGTGACCTGGCCGCCTCCTGGGGGCTGCGCCCCCAGACCCCCCTGTCGCGCTACGCGCTCCCGCGCAGTTCCCCGCGGCCCCCCACCAGTCGGCGCCCCGCCAGTACAGCTCGTTGTGCAGGCACCGCCCGGCCTCCGAGGTCGCCCAGTTGGAGACCTCGTACCAGGAGAACCCGGCCTGCGACAGCCGCTCCTCGGCCATCAGGTACCGGTCCGCGTGGACGTCGTCGTCGGTCATCGGCACCTCCCCGCGCCGGATGCGCCGCGCGAGCTGCGTCCCCTCCTCGACGATCAGCGCGTACGCCGACACGTGGTCGGGCCCGGCGCCGATCGCCGCGTCGAGCGAGGCCCGCCAGTCGTCGTCGCTCTCCCCGGGGGTGCCGTAGATCAGGTCGAGGTTCACGTGGTCGAAGCCGGCCGCGCGGGCCTCGGCGACGCAGGCCTCGGGCCGGCCGGGGGTGTGGGTGCGGTCGAGGATCCGCAGCACGTGCGGCCGCGCGCTCTGCATGCCGAAGGAGATCCGGTTGAACCCGCCGGCCCGGAGCGTGGCCAGGTAGGCCGGGTCCACCGACTCGGGGTTCGCCTCCGTGGTGACCTCCGCGTCGTCCGCGAGCCCGAACTCGTCGCGGACCGCCGCCAGCATCCGTACGAGGTCGTCGGCGGCCAGCAGGGTGGGCGTGCCGCCGCCGACGAAGACCGTGCGGACGGGGCGCGGGTCGTCGCCGAGGACCTTGCGGGCGAGGCGGACCTCCTCGACCAGGGTCTCGGCGTAGTTGTCGCGGGAGGCCAGGACGCCGCCCGAGCCGCGCAGCTCCGTCGCCGTGTAGGTGTTGAAGTCGCAGTAGCCGCAGCGCGTCGCGCAGTACGGGACGTGGAGGTAGAACCCGAGCGGGCGGTCGGCCGCGCCGGCCAGGGCGTGCGCGGGCAGCGCCCCGTCGTCGGGGACGGGCTCGCCGTCGGGGAGTGCGGAAGGCATGTACTCCATTGTCCCGCACACCCGGCCGTGCCTGCTCCGCCTACTCCGCCTACTCCGCCTGCAGCACCAGCAGCGCCAGGTCGTCCTCGGGCGGCCTGCCGCCGAACTCGTGCACCAGCCGCCGGATCCGCTCCGCGATCAGCTCGGCGCTCAGCCCCGCGCAGCCGGCGAGCGCGGCCGCGAGCCCTTCGTCGTCGTCGAACTGCCGGTGTCCGCTGCGCCGCTCCGTCACGCCGTCCGTGACGCACAGGATGCTGTCGCCGGGCCGCAGCTCGAAGGTCCCGCAGCCGTAGCCGGCGTCCTCGAAGACACCGAGCAGGGACTGCGGCGTGGCCACCTCGCCGACCTTCCCGTCCGCCTGCAGGAGCAGGGGCAGCGGGTGCCCGGCGGAGGCCATGGTGCAGCGCACCCCGCCCTCGACGGGCACGAGCTCGCCGTACAGCAGGGACAGGAAGCGGGTCTGCGGGCCCTCGTCGGCGAGCCCCGCGCCGCCGTCGGCCACCAGGGCGCGGGCCGCCGCGTCGGCGGTCTCGGTGGCGTCGTCGAGGAGGAGCCGGTTGAGGCGGTCGAGGACCTCGGGCACCGCGTACCCCTCGCGGGCCAGCAGCCGCAGCCAGGGCCGGGCGAGGCCGATGACGACGGCCGCCTCGGGCCCCTTGCCCTGGACGTCGCCGAGGGCGAAGCACCAGCGGCCGTCCCCGGCGGGGAAGAGGTCGTAGAAGTCCCCGCTCGGTCCGCCCTTGTCGCAGGGCTCGTAGACGAGCGCGCTGCGCACCCCGGGGATCTCGGCGACCGCGCCGGGCAGCAGCCCGCGCTGGAGCACGCGGCTGATGGTGGCCTGGCGCGCGTACTGGCGGGCCGCGCCGACGGCGAGCGCGACCCGGCGGCTGAGGTCCTCCACGAGTCCGGTGATCTCGTCGGGGAACTGCTCCTGTCCGGCCCGTCCGATGACGAGGGTGCCCAGCGGTCTGCCGCCCGCGACCAGCCGGTACGCGAGGGCCGAGCCGGTCTCGGCCCCGGGGCCCAGCGCCTCGGCGGGCCAGGGCACGGGGACGGGCCCGGAGCGCGCCGACTCGGGCGGCTGGGGCGGGTCCTTCTCCAGGAAGCGGCGCAGTTCCTCCATGCGGTTCTCGCTGCCGTGCCAGACGCGGGCGAGCCGGGGGCCGCCGACGACCCCGCCGTCTGAGCGGCCCGGTGCCTCGTCCTCCAGCCACACCGCGCACCAGTCGGCCAGGCGCGGCACGACCAGCTGCCCGGTGAGCGCGGCGACCATGTCCTCGTCGAGCTGCCCGGCGAGCAGGTCGGAGGCCTCGGCCAGGAAGGAGAGGGCGCCGCGGTTGAGCCAGTCC
>NZ_VDFC01000046.1:1228420-1241966 GCF_008369065.1 Streptomyces apricus
CCCGCCGTCCGTACCCCCGTTCCGCGCCTTCCCGTCGCGTGCCCTCCCGTCCTGCGCCTTCCCGTTCTGCGCTGTCCCGTTCCGCGCTCCTCCCTTCTGCGCTCCTCCGTCCTGCGCTTCTCCGTCCCGGGGTCCTCCGTGCAACGTTTCCGCGTCCTGGGTCCCCCCGGCGGACGCCGGGTCACCGGAGCGGCCCTCGGTGTCGTCGAGGGGCAGCCGTGCCCACACGGTCTTGGCGCCGCTGCGGTAGGTGATGCCCCAGGCTTCGGAGAGTCCGGAGACGAGCCGCAGACCGCGGCCGTACTCGACGGAGTCGTGCGGGCGCTCGGTGCCGTCGTCGCGCACGACGCGCTCGGGGTGGTGGTCGGAGACCTCCACAACCAGGGCCCGCCCGGCGGCGGACGCGGCCCCGGACGCGTCGCCGGACGTGGTGCCCCCGGTGCCCGTGCTGCCCGGGGCGATCACCGGGCACTCCTGGGAACAGCTGTCGAGACGGCACAGCAGTTCGACGTCCGTGCCGGCGTGCACCACCGCGTTCGTCACGAGTTCGCTGACGACCACCAGCGCGTCGCCGACGAGCCGGTCGGTGATCAACTCCTCGCCGGGCAGGACGAGTTCGGTCCATCCCGCAAGGGCCGAACGGACGAATCTACGCGCCGCACCCGGCGCGAAAGGGTTACCCGGCAATGAGGTACGCGCCACCGCGTGCGGGCGTACCGTGGTGTCAGGAGCACGGGACTCGGACTCCCGTTGCGTCGGAATGGCGCCCACTGTGCGTCTCCCTGAGCAGTTCGGACGAATACGCCTCAGGCGATGCCGCCACAGTGACAGACTGGCCACGCCCATAAGCACCGAGTTACCGAAGTGGGCCTCCATGAGTGAGAACAGTGCTATGCGCGTGCTCGACGATGCATACGTCCGGGTGTCCGACCTGCGTCCCCTGCTCGCCGCCATGACGTCCGCCCGGGACGGCGACTTCAACCGGGTGCCCGAGGCGGGACACGGGATGGCCGCCGAACTGGGGGCGATGTTCAACCAGATCCTGGACCGGAGTGTGCACTTCAACTCCGAGGCCCAGCGCGTGCGCCGCGAGATCGTGCGCCACGGCCGGCTGGACGAACGGCTCTCCGCGAGCCCCGGCCAGGGCCACTGGACGACCCGTGTGAACGACGTGAACCAGCTGCTCGACGCCCTGGTGGCGCCGGCCGCCAACGCGGCGCGCGTCCTCGACGCCGTGGCGGGCGGCGACCTGACGCAGCGCGTCGACCTGCACGACGGGAACCGTCAGCTCCGCGGCGATCTGCGCCGTCTGGGACAGGCGGTCAACAAGATGGTCGACCAGTTGTCACTCTTCACGGGCGAGGTGACCCGGGTGGCGCGCGAGGTCGGCACGGAGGGGCGGCTGGGCGGCCGCGCCAAGGTGTCCGGCCTCTCGGGGAGCTGGCGGGACGTCACCGAGGCCGTCAACACGATGGCGTCCCGGCTGACCGCCCAGGTGCGTGACATCGCGCTGGTGACCACGGCGGTGGCGCGCGGCGACCTGACCCGCACGGTGACGGTCGAGGCGACCGGTGAGCTGCTCGAACTGAAGCTGACCGTGAACACGATGGTCGACCAGCTCTCCGCCTTCGCCGACGAGGTCACCCGCGTCGCCCGCGAGGTCGGCACGATGGGCGAGCTGGGCGGCCGGGCCCAGGTGCGCGGCGTGTCCGGCGTCTGGAAGGACCTCACCGACAACGTCAACTTCATGGCGTCGAACCTCACCTCGCAGGTGAGGAACATCGCCCAGGTGACCACGGCCGTGGCCAACGGCGACCTGAGCCAGAAGATCACCGTCGGCGCCCAGGGCGAGATCCTGGAGCTGAAGTCGACGATCAACACCATGGTCGACCAGCTCTCCGCCTTCGCCGACGAGGTCACCCGCGTCGCCCGCGAGGTCGGCACCGAGGGCAACCTCGGCGGCCGGGCCCAGGTCCGGGGCGTGTCCGGCGTCTGGAAGGACCTCACCGACAACGTCAACTTCATGGCGGACAACCTCACCTCCCAGGTCCGCAACATCGCGCTGGTGTCGACGGCCGTGGCGCAGGGCGACCTCGGCAAGAAGATCACCGTCGAGGCGAAGGGCGAGATCCTGGAGCTGAAGTCGACGATCAACACCATGGTCGACCAGCTCTCCGCCTTCGCCGACGAGGTCACCCGCGTCGCCCGCGAGGTCGGCACCGAGGGCAACCTCGGCGGGCAGGCCCAGGTGCGCGGCGTGTCCGGCGTCTGGAAGGACCTCACCGACAACGTCAACTTCATGGCGCTGAACCTCACCTCGCAGGTGAGGAACATTGCCCAGGTGACCACGGCCGTCGCCAACGGCGACCTCTCCAAGAAGATCACCGTCGACGCGCGCGGCGAGATCCTGGAGCTGAAGGACACCGTCAACACGATGGTCGAGCAGCTGCGCGCCTTCGCCGACGAGGTGACCCGGGTGGCGCGCGAGGTGGGCACCGACGGGCGGCTCGGCGGGCGGGCCCAGGTGCTCGGCGTGTCCGGGGTGTGGCGGGACCTCACCGACAACGTCAACTACATGGCGGACAACCTCACCTCGCAGGTCCGCAACATCGCGCAGGTCGCCACCGCGGTGGCGCAGGGCGACCTGTCGAAGAAGATCGACGTCGACGCGCGCGGCGAGATCCTGGAGCTGAAGAGCACCATCAACACGATGGTGGACACGCTGTCGTCGTTCTCCTCCGAGGTCACCCGGGTGGCGCGCGAGGTGGGCTCCGAGGGCCGGCTCGGCGGGCAGGCCCGGGTCGAGGGCGTGTACGGCACCTGGAAGCGCCTGACGACGAACGTGAACGAGCTGGCGTCCAACCTCACCACCCAGGTCCGCGCGATCGCCGAGGTGGCGTCCGCGGTGGCCCAGGGCGACATGTCCCGCTCCATCACGGTGGAGACCCAGGGCGAGGTCGACGAGCTCAAGGACAACATCAACCTGATGGTGGCCAACCTCCGCGAGACCACCCGCGCCAAGGACTGGCTGGAGTCGAACCTCGCCCGGCTCGCCGCGCTCATGCAGGGCCACCGGGACCTGATGGAGGTCGCCGACCTGATCCTGCGCGAACTGACCCCGCTGGTGAACGCGCAGTACGGCGCCTTCTACCTGGCCGACCCGGAGGAGGACAAGGCGACCCAGCAGACGGCGCTGCCCACCAAGGGCCTCGCCTTCATCGCCGGGTACGGATCGGCGCAGAGCTCGACGGTCGACACGGTGAGCATGCCGGTGCACGGACTCGTGCGGCAGGCCGCGCGCGAGAAGAAGCGGATCCTGGTGGAGGAGGCCCCGCCGGACTACATCAAGATCAACAGCGGTCTCGGCGAGGCGGCCCCCGCGAGCGTCGTCATCATCCCGATCCCCTTCGAGGACAAGCTGCTCGGTGTGATCGAGCTCGCCTCGTTCTCCCGGTTCTCCGACGTCCACCTGGCGTTCTTCGACCAGTTCGTGAACACCATCGGCGTCGCGATCAACACCATCATCGCCAACTCCCGCACGGAGTCCCTGCTCGGCGAGTCCCAGCGCCTGGCCGTCCAGCTCCAGGACCGCTCCGACGAGCTCCAGCTGCAGCAGGCCGAGCTGCAGCGCTCGAACGCCGAACTGGAGGAGAAGGCGGCCCTGCTGGCGACCTCCTCGCAGTACAAGTCGGAGTTCCTGGCGAACATGTCGCACGAGCTGCGCACCCCGCTCAACTCGCTGCTGATCCTCGCCCGGCTGCTCTCCGACAACCCGGACGGCCACCTCTCGGACCAGGAGGTGCAGTTCGCGGCGACGATCCACCGCTCGGGCTCGGACCTCCTTCAGCTCATCAACGACATCCTCGACCTCTCGAAGATCGAGGCCGGCCGGATGGACGTACGCCCCAAGAAGCTGCCGCTGATCAAGCTGCTCGACTACGTGCACGCCACGTTCCGCCCGCTCACCATCGACCGGGGCCTGGCCTTCGAGGTGACGGTCGGCGAGGACGTACCGCGCGAGATGTTCTCCGACGAGCAGCGGATCCAGCAGGTCCTGCGCAACCTCCTGTCGAACGCGATCAAGTTCACCGCGTCGGGCCGGGTCGAGCTGCGTGTCACCCGCGTCCAGGCCCCCGAACCCCACTTCACCCGGGACGGCAACGACGACGTGATCGCGTTCGCCGTCTCCGACACCGGCATCGGCATCGCCGCGGAGAAGCTCCCCGTGATCTTCGAGGCGTTCCAGCAGGCCGACGGCACGACGAACCGCAAGTACGGCGGCACGGGCCTCGGCCTGTCGATCAGCCGGGAGATCGCGGGCCTGCTGGGCGGCCGCATCATCGCCGAGAGCAGGCCGGGCAAGGGCTCCACCTTCACGCTGTACGTGCCGGTCGTCAGCCCTGGACACCCGGCCGGGTCCGGCGCCGAGGACCGGGCGCTGCTCCTGCCCGAGCAGATGTCGGAGGAACCCTTCAGCATCCACGACCAGGACGACAGCTGGCCCGCGCCCACCAAACTGGAGGAGTGGCGGACGGGCCGCGCGGGGCAGGTCCTGCCCGGGCGGCGGGTGCTGATCGTGGACGACGACATCCGCAACGTCTTCGCGCTCACCCACGTCCTGGGCCGGGTCGGCATGCCGGTCCTGTACGCGGAGAACGGCCGGGAGGGCATCGAGTCCCTGGAGCGCAATTCCGACGTCGAACTCGTCCTGATGGACATCATGATGCCGGAGATGGACGGGTACGAGACCATCTCCGTCATCCGCCGCACCCCGCGCTGGGCCGGACTGCCCATCGTCGCCCTCACCGCCAAGGCGATGCCGGGCGACCGCGAGAAGTCCATCGCGCGCGGTGCGAACGACTACGTACCCAAGCCGGTGGACGTCGATCAGCTGCTGACCGTCGTCTGCGCCCTCCTTGACCCCGAGGGACCCGACGCCGACGGGCAGGAGGCGCAGGAACAGGACGCGCCGGAGCAGGAGCGCTCCGCCGCGGGCGTCGTCGCGGGAGCCGGCACACCGGCGGAGCCCGCCGTCCCACCGACCGAAGAATGAGGCAGGCAATCGATCACCATGAGCACTGAGGCATCGACCGACGAGCGCGCCAGCATCCTCCTTGTCGACGACATGGAGGACAACCTGGTGGCGCTGGAGGCCGTCCTGGGGTCCCTCAACGAACCGCTCGTACGTGCCCGTTCGGGTGAGGAGGCGATGAAGGCGCTGCTGCGGCAGCGGTTCGCGGTCGTCCTGCTCGACATCCGGATGCCGGGCATGGACGGGTTCGAGACCGCTGCGAACATCAAGCGGCTCGACCAGACCAAGGACGTACCGATCATCTTCCTGACCGGCACGGACTCCGACGCGGGCTACGCGTTCCGGGGGTACGCCACCGGAGCCGCCGACTATCTCACCAAGCCGTTCGATCCCTGGGTGCTGCGCGCCAAGGTGACCGTCTTCCTCGACCTGCACCGCAAGAACCGCCAGCTGGAGCGGATACTCGCCCGCGAGCAGGCGCAGTTCGATGAGCTGGCCGACCGGCTGCGGGCGATCGAGAGGCACCTGGCGGCCGGGGGTGTGGCCGACGCGGCCGATCTGCGGCGGCACGTGCGCCACATGGAGGACCTGCTGCGCGAGATGCGCAGGGGACGGGGTCTGTGACCCCGTCCCCCGCGGGGGCGCGCCCGGAGGGGCGCGCCCTTCGTGTACCCGCGTGACGGTCCACGGCGGGGTGCGGGTGCGTGGTTAACCGGCGTGACGGTCCGTCGCAGGGTGCGGGTGCGTGGGGGCTGGTCGCGCAGTTCCCCGCGCCCCTGAAAGGCTCTTACGCCTCGCGTGTGCCCGCGTACATCTCGTCGATCAGGTGGCCGTACTCGCGTTCCACTACCGGGCGCTTGAGCTTGAGGCTCGGGGTCAGTTCGCCGTGCTCGATGTCGAGGTCGCGGGGCAGGAGCTTGAACTTCTTGATGGTCTGCCAGCGCTGGAGGCCCTCGTTGAGCGTCCTGACGTAGTCGTCGATCAGCGCGACCGTCGTGGGGTGGGCGACGACCTCGGCGTACGACTTGCCGGACAGGCCGTTGTCCTCGGCCCAGCCCAGGATGGACGGCTCGTCGAGGGCGATGAGCGCGGTGCAGAAGTTCCGGTCGGCGCCGTGCACCAGGATGTTGGAGACGTAGGGGCAGACCGCCTTGAACTGGCCCTCGACCTCGGCGGGCGCGATGTACTTGCCGCCGGACGTCTTGATGAGGTCCTTCTTGCGGTCGGTGATGCGCAGGTAGCCGTCCGCGGACAGCTCGCCGATGTCCCCGGTGTGGAACCAGCCGTCGGACTCCAGCACCTCGGCGGTCTTCTCCGGCAGCCCGTGGTAGCCCTCCATGATGCCGGGGCCGCGCAGCAGGATCTCGCCGTCGTCCGCGATGCGCACCTCGGTGCCGGGCAGCGGCTTGCCGACCGTGCCCGTGCGGTACGCCTCGCCGGGGTTCACGAAGGAGGCCGCGGAGGACTCCGTGAGCCCGTACCCCTCCAGGATGTGGATGCCGGCGCCCGCGAAGAAGTAGCCGATCTCGGGGGCGAGGGCCGCGCTGCCGGAGACGCAGGCGCGCAGCCGGCCGCCGAAGGCCTCGCGGATCTTGCCGAAGACGAGGGTGTCCGCGAGCTTGTGCTTGGTGGCCAGCGGGAAGGGCGCGGAGGCCACACCGGTGCGGCGGAAGTTGTCCTGGGTGACCTTCGCGTACTCGCGGCCGACCCCGGCCGCCCACTGGAAGATCTTGTACTTGGCGCCGCCGCCGGCCCGGGCCTTGGCCGCGACCCCGTTGTAGACCTTCTCGAAGATGCGCGGCACGGCCGCCATGTATGTCGGCTGCACGACCGGCAGGTTCTCGATGATCTTGTCGACGCGGCCGTCGACCGCGGTGACGTGCCCGACCTCGATCTGGCCGGAGGTGAGCACCTTGCCGAAGACGTGCGCGAGGGGCAGCCACAGGTACTGGACGTCGTCCTTGCCGACCAGACCGGTCGCGGCGATGGCCTTCGCCATGTACGACCAGTTGTCGTGCGGCAGCCGGACGCCCTTGGGGCGGCCGGTGGTGCCGGAGGTGTAGATGAGGGTGGCGAGCTGGTCCTTGGTGATCGCCCCGACCTTCGCCTTGATCAGGTCGGGGTTCTTCTCCAGGTACGCCGCGCCGCGCCGCTCCAGCTCGGCGAGGCCGATCACCCAGTCGCCCTCGGCCTCACCCTCGGCCTCGCCGGCACCGGTTCCGGTCCCGACACCGGCCGGGTCGATGACGACCACATGGGCGAGCTCGGGCAGCTCGGCGCGCTTCTCGCGGGCCTTGGCGAGCTGCTCCGCGTCCTCCGCGATCAGCACCCTGCTCCCCGAGTCGGAGAGGATGAACGCCGACTCGTCCGACTTGGTCGACGGGTACACGGTGGTGGTCGCGGCGCCGGCGCACATGATGGCGAGGTCGGCGAGGATCCACTCGACCCGGGTAGAGGAGGCCAGCGCGACCCGCTCCTCCGGCCGCACGCCCAGCTCGATCAGACCGGCCGCGATCGCGTAGACCCGGTCGGCCGCCTGCGCCCAGCTCAGCGACTTCCAGTCGTCGGGGCCCTCGCCCGAGGCGGCGGGTACCGGATAGCGGTACGCCTCGGCGTCCGGCGTGGCCGCCACGCGCTCCAGGAAGAGGGCCGCCACGGACGGCGGACGGTTCTCGATCAGGGTCTGTGTGTCGCTCACGACATCCTCCGGGGCCCGCGACAGCGCGTGTGACCGGCTCGTTGCGGTTGGCTGCGGTCGTTGTTTAACTCGCGAGTAACGTCGAGTGGTGATCAGCGTAAAGCCCGTCCGCCCGGTGCGTAAGGGGCGGCGGCCTGTCACTTTGCACAGAGCGTGGGCACAACGGGGCTGTGCGTCGACACCGCGGGCCCGCCGCGCACCGGCGCGACGGGCCCATGATTTCGGGCCAGGCCCGGTAGTTGCTGGAGGCTACTTCTTCCCCTTGCCGGCGCCGCCGTTGTCGTCGCTGGACAGCACGGCGATGAAGGCCTCTTGCGGAACCTCCACGGAGCCCACCATCTTCATCCGCTTCTTGCCCTCCTTCTGCTTCTCCAGGAGCTTCCGCTTGCGGGAGATGTCACCGCCGTAGCACTTGGCGAGGACGTCCTTGCGGATGGCGCGGATGGTCTCGCGGGCGATCACCCGGGAGCCGATGGCCGCCTGGACGGGGATCTCGAAGGCCTGGCGCGGGATCAGCTCGCGCAGCTTCGCCACGAGCCGCACGCCGTACGCGTACGCCGCGTCCTTGTGCGTGACCGCGGAGAACGCGTCGACCCGGTCGCCGTGCAGCAGGATGTCGACCTTCACCAGCGAGGCGTCCTGCTCGCCGGTGGGCTCGTAGTCCAGGGAGGCGTAGCCGCGGGTCTTGGACTTCAGGTTGTCGAAGAAGTCGAAGACGATCTCGGCGAGGGGCAGCGTGTAGCGGATCTCGACGCGGTCCTCGGAGAGGTAGTCCATGCCGAGCAGCGTGCCGCGACGGGTCTGGCAGAGCTCCATGATCGAGCCGATGAACTCGCTGGGGGCGAGGATCGTGGCCCGCACGACCGGCTCGAAGACCTTGTCGATCTTGCCCTCGGGGAACTCGCTCGGGTTGGTGACCGTGTGCTCCTTCCCGTCCTCCATGATCACGCGGTAGACCACGTTGGGCGCGGTGGCGATGAGTTCGAGGTTGAACTCGCGCTCCAGGCGCTCCCGGATGACGTCGAGGTGCAGCAGGCCGAGGAAGCCGACGCGGAAGCCGAAGCCGAGGGCCGCGGAGGTCTCGGGCTCGTAGACCAGGGCCGCGTCGTTGAGCTGGAGCTTGTCCAGCGCCTCGCGCAGGTCGGGGTAGTCCGAGCCGTCCAGCGGATACAGGCCGGAGAAGACCATCGGCTTCGGGTCCTTGTACCCGCCGAGGGCCTCGGTCGCGCCCTTCTCCTTGCTGGTGATCGTGTCGCCGACCTTGGACTGGCGGACGTCCTTCACGCCGGTGATGATGTAGCCCACCTCGCCGACGCCGATGCCGTCGGCCGGGGTCATCTCGGGGGACGAGACGCCGATCTCAAGGAGTTCGTGCGTGGCGCCGGTCGACATCATCTTGATGCGCTCGCGCTTGTTGAGCTGCCCGTCGACCACACGGACGTAGGTGACCACGCCGCGGTAGGAGTCGTAGACCGAGTCGAAGATCATCGCGCGGGCGGGAGCGTCCGCGACACCGACCGGAGCCGGAACATCCCGCACGACCCGGTCCAGCAGTGCATCGACCCCGACGCCGGTCTTCGCCGAGACCTTGAGCACGTCCTCCGGCTGGCAGCCGATGAGGTTCGCCAGCTCCTCGGAGAACTTCTCGGGCTGCGCGGCCGGCAGGTCGATCTTGTTAAGCACCGGGACGATGGTGAGGTCGTTCTCCATCGCCAGGTAGAGGTTGGCGAGGGTCTGGGCCTCGATGCCCTGGGCGGCGTCGACGAGCAGGACCGTGCCCTCGCAGGCGGCGAGCGACCGCGACACCTCGTACGTGAAGTCGACGTGCCCGGGGGTGTCGATCATGTTGAGGATGTGGGTGTCGCCCTTGCTGTCCCCGGAGGTCGGGGCCCAGGGCAGTCGCACCGCCTGGGACTTGATCGTGATGCCGCGCTCGCGCTCGATGTCCATGCGGTCGAGGTACTGAGCACGCATCTGCCGCTGCTCGACCACCCCGGTCAGCTGGAGCATCCGGTCGGCGAGCGTCGACTTGCCGTGGTCGATGTGCGCGATGATGCAGAAGTTGCGGATCAGCCCCGGGGCGGTACGGCTCGGCTCGGGCACATTGTTAGGGATCGCGGGCACGCAAGGTCCTGTCTCTTGAGGCGCCTGTCGCCTCGGGTCGGATCGATACGTAGGCTCCATGGTCCCACGGGCGGCGGCGTGCGACCGGTTTGGGCCGTCCGCGGTGTCACTGCTACCGTGGACAGCTGTGTCTCATGCCCTCTCTGCAGGGGACACGCAGGACACGCACCATTCGGTTAAGAGAAATCACCGGCGCGCGAGACCTCTCGTCCCGTGCGCCTGAACCTGAGAAGGCTCATTTCGTGGCGAACATCAAGTCCCAGATCAAGCGGATCAAGACCAACGAGAAGGCTCGGCTGCGCAACAAGGCCGTCAAGTCCTCCCTGAAGACCGCGATCCGCAAGGCCCGCGAGGCCGCTGCCGCGGGTGACGTCGAGAAGGCCACGGTTGCCGCGCGCGAGGCGTCGCGGAAGCTGGACAAGGCCGTCTCCAAGGGCGTCATCCACAAGAACCAGGCCGCCAACAAGAAGTCGGCGCTTGCTTCGAAGGTCGCCTCCCTCCAGGGCTGATCGTCTGCCAGTGGTTCGAGCAACGGCTCGGACCGGCTTGAACGCCGGAAGGACCCGAGCGGGCCCTCTCTCTCCGCTCCCGACCGGCACCCCGACTCGTACGCGACTGCGTTCGCCACGCGGGTACGAGTCCCCAGCGTGAACCGAGCCCCGGTCGCCACCCTCCAGCAGGGCGGCGACCGGGGCTCGTCTTTGCTTTCAGCCCATCCGCGAATTTTTCAGCCCGTCCGGCGTTTGAGGACGAGCGCGCAGCGCGACAGGGGGGTCTGGGGGCGCAGCCCCCAGGGTCACGCCGGCGAGGAACGGCTTGAGGGGGCCGGCCGACCCCCAGGGCCGGCGCCGTGCCCGACGGCGGGCCGGTCGGACGGCCGGCGCCGGCCAGGCGAAGGGCTAGCCCCGCCGAGCCCGCGCAGCCCGGGCGATGGCGACGACCGCCTTCTCCAGCGCATACTCCGCATCGTCACCACCCCCCTTCACCCCCGCATCCGCCTCGGCGACCGCCCGCAGCGCGACGGAGACCCCATCGGGCGTCCACCCCCGCATCTGCTGCCGGACCCGGTCGATCTTCCAGGGCGGCATCCCCAGCTCCCGCGCCAGATCGGCCGGCCGGCCACCCCGCGCGGAGGACAGCTTGCCGATGGCCCGCACCCCCTGCGCCAGCGCGCTCGTGATCATCACGGGCGCGACCCCGGTCGACAGGGACCACCGCAGCGCCTCCAGGGCCTCCGCCGCCCGCCCCTCGACCGCCCGGTCGGCCACCGTGAAGCTGGAGGCCTCGGCCCGGCCGGTGTAGTACCGCCCGACGACCGCCTCGTCGATGGTGCCCTCGACGTCCGCGGCGAGCTGCGTCACCGCGGAGGCCAGCTCCCGCAGATCGCTCCCGATCGAGTCGACCAGCGCCTGGCACGCCTCCGGTGTCGCCGACCGGCCCAGCGCCCGGAACTCGCTCCGCACGAAGGCCAGCCGGTCCGCCGGCTTCGTCATCTTCGGGCAGGCGACCTCGCGCGCGCCCGCCTTGCGCGCGGCGTCGAGCAGGCCCTTGCCCTTGGCCCCTCCCGCGTGCAGCAGCACGAGCGTGATCTCCTCGGCCGGAGCGCCCAGGTACGCCTTCACGTCCTTGACCGTGTCCGCCGACAGATCCTGCGCGCCCCGCACCACGACGACCTTGCGCTCGGCGAAGAGCGAGGGGCTGGTCAGCTCGGCGAGCGTGCCCGGCTGCAACTGGTCCGAGGTGAGGTCCCGTACGTCGGTGTCCGCGTCGGCCGCGCGCGCGGCGGCGACCACCTCCTGCACGGCACGGTCGAGCAGGAGATCCTCCTGCCCCACGGCGACCGTGACGGGAGCGAGGGGATTGTCGGGTGCAGAGTTCCTGGCCATCGCGCCAAGCATCCCACGCACCACCGACAACGGGCCCCGACAACGGAACTGGGCACCGGGCCGCACCGACGGGCTCAGGCCGCGAGGCCGGTCGCGGGGCCTCTACGGCTCCTCGCGCCACCCCTCCCACTCCCCCGCGAACTCGTCCAGCTCGCCCGCGTCCAGCCGCCCGTGCTCGTCCCGCAGCACGAGCAGCCACTGGGCGTCCTCGGCGTCGTCCTCGCCGGCCAGGGCATCCCGGACGAGCTGCGGCTCCTCGTCGAGGGCGAACCGTTCCCCGAGGGCTTCCGCCGCCTCGTGCGCGGCATCGCGGTCGGGCAGCACCAGTACATGTCTCACGTCGCTCACCCGCCCATTTTCCGGCACCGGGGCGCGATCCCGCACCGGGGATCCCCCGCGGGCCGGCCGGTGGTCAGCCCTTGGGCACGATCTGGATGTCCAGGTCGACCGTGATGCTCGTGCCGACCATGGCGATGCCCTTCGCGAGCATCGACTGCCAGCTCATCGTGAAGTCGTCGCGTCGCAGCTCGGTGGTGGCCCGGCAGGCTGCCCGCACCTCGCCCGCCGCGCCGTTGCCGACCCCGAGGTACTCGGTGTCGAGCGTGACCGTCCGCGTCACCCCGTGCAGCGACAGCGCCCCGGCGACCCCCCACCTGCTGCCGCCCCGGTGCGTGAACCGGTCGCTGTAGAACTCGATCGTCGGGAACCGGTCCACGTCCAGGAAGTCCGCGGACCTCAGGTGCCCGTCCCGCATCCTGACGTTGGTGTCGATCGACGCGGCGTCGATCACCACGTGCATGGCCGACTGCTCCATGCTCTCGCCCACCCGGACGATCCCCGCGAAGGTGTTGAACCGGCCCCGCACCCGGGCCAGCCCGATGTGCCGCGCGGTGAAGCCGATCGAGGAATGGGTCGGCTCTATCTCCCAGTCCCCCGGCCCGGGTAACGCGGGCGGTCTGGCGGGGTTCAGCGTCACGTCGCCGAGCTCCGCCACCTCGTTCCCCGGCACCGTGACGTTCGCCCGGTACGGCGCGTGCCCCTCCGCCGACACCGCGAGCCGGTACTCACCGGCGGGGACCGTCACCAGGAACGACCCGAACGGATCCAGCTCCCCGCCGACCACCTTGCGCCCCGCGGTGTCCGTGACCACGAACTCCGCGTCCGGCACCGGCTGGTCGTCCGGGTCGAGGACCCGGCATCCGAGCGCTCCGGCCCCGGCCGGCATCGACACCGTGGCGAGGTTGCCCGCCTGTGCCCGGTTCGTACGGTTTCCCCGCCAGCTGCCGACCATCTGCGACCCACCCTCGTGTCAACACCCTGTGAAAACACACGTCGTCGGGGAGGTATTCGACCACCGATGCGACTTTCGAGGCAACAGACGACTACATCGCAGCAAACCAGCGCATGTGCTGGTACTACGCACGAGTAGCCCGAATTGGCCGTTCCGCTTCTCTTCTTCCCTCAGGCGTCCTCCTTCCGGACGGCCGGGACGCGCTCCAGCACGACCCCGAACCGCTCCCGGTACGCCGCCAGCACCTCCTCGTCCGTGGCCAGTTCCACCGTCTCCTTGCCGCCCCCGGGGTCCGTGACCGTCAGGGTGCGCCCGCTGAGCGTGACCCGCCCGCCGTCCTCGGTCACCCGCGAGCAGACCGGTGACCGCGTGAAGTGCGAGGCGGGCGAGGTGCTGTGCCACCAGGCGCCGGCCACGAAGTCCCCCAGCACCCGCGGCCTCGTCTCCAGCCGGTACCTCGACCTGCCGTCCCACACCACCTCCAGGTCCCCGAACTCCCCCGCGCTCCCCCGCAC
>NZ_VDFC01000046.1:1242066-1276330 GCF_008369065.1 Streptomyces apricus
CGCCTGGGCGCGTCGAGCGCGGGCCGGGTGGGCTCCTCGGCCTCGCGCGACCGGGCGCCGTCCGGCCAGGTCTGCCGGTCGGCGGTGGGCTCGGCCGGTGCCTCCGGCCACGGCGGCGGGGTCGCGGCCGGGGCCGGCTCCGCGGGCCGCGCGGTTCCGGGTCCGGCCGTCGCCGTCGGCTCCGTCGTCCAGTGCCGCAGCGCGCCCGCCTCCATGTCGATCTGGGTGCTCAGCGAGTCCAGGTCGTCGCCCCCGAAGCGCTGGGCGCGGTCGCGCGCGGCCCAGCGCAGGGCGTCGGACGACTTCGTGATCTGCTCGGTGCGCTCGCGCAGCCCGGGCAGCCGCTCGGCGAGGCGCGCCCGGTCCGGCTCGCGCTCCAGGCGCCGCAGCTCGGCGTCCAGCTCGTGGCCGTGCGCGCTGAGCCGGTTGAAGAGGGCCAGGGACTCCTTCAGCGACTCGTCCTCGGCGACGCCCGCCTCCAGCGCGTCCTGGGTGGCCCGCATCGACGTGCGCAGGGAGAGCCGCAGTTGGGCCAGCTGTCCCTGGGGCCCGGGCTGGGCGAAGGTCTTCGCCCTGAGGGTGTGGTCCTCCACGGTGCGGCGGGCCTGTGCGACGGTGCGGTCCACCCCGCGCTTGGCGGCGCCCACCGCCTTCACCGTGGCATACACGCCCAGTGCCACGAACAGCACGAAGATCAGCGCGACGATGGCGACCACGGCTTCCATGAAGGTCCTCTCGGGTGCTGTGTCCAGCTCCGGCCGGCTCTTCCACGGTAAACGGAGAACGCGGGCCGAGGGTTCCTGCGGAACCCCCACCCTGCCCGTAGGGGACTACCCGGAGCCGAGCCGACCCGAGCCGACTGCCCGGGCCGACCGACCCGGGCAGTCACCCACGCCGGCCCGCCCGAACGTCACCGACGTCACCCGACATCGCCCGACGCCACCACCTACGCCGGAACGATGTTCACCAGCTTCGGCGCCCGCACGATTACCTTGCGGATGCCCGCCCCGTCCAGCGCCGCGACCACCTTGTCGTCGGCCAGCGCCACCTTCTCCAGCTCCTCGTCCGAGATCGACGGGGAGACCTCCAGGCGCGCCTTGACCTTGCCCTTGATCTGCACGACGCAGGTCACGGTGTCGTCCACGACGTACGCCGGGTCGGCGACCGGGAAGTCCCGGTGGACGACCGAGTCGGCGTGCCCCAGCCTGCGCCACAGCTCCTCGGCGATGTGCGGGGCCAGCGGCGCGATCAGCAGCACCAGGGACTCGGCGACCGACCGCGGGACCGGACCGCCCACCTTGGTCAGGTGGTTGTTCAGCTCGGTGACCTTGGCGATGGCGGTGTTGAAGCGCAGCCCCTGCAGGTCCTGGCGCACACCGTCGATCGCCTTGTGCAGGGCGCGCAGCGTGTCCGGGTCGATGTCGGCGTCCGCCACGTCGACGACCGTGACGTCGCCGGTGGTCTCGTCGATCACGTTGCGCCACAGCCGCTGCAGCAGCCTGAACTGGCCCACCACCGCGCGCGTGTCCCACGGCCGCGACACGTCCAGGGGGCCCATCGCCATCTCGTACAGGCGCAGGGTGTCCGCCCCGTACTCGGCGCAGATCTCGTCCGGGGTGACCGCGTTCTTCAGGGACTTGCCCATCTTGCCCAGCAGCCGGGAGACCTTCTCGCCCTCGAAGTAGTAGGCGCCGTCGCGCTCCTCCACCTCGGCGGCCGGTACGGCGATGCCCCGGCTGTCGCGGTACACGTAGGCCTGGATCATGCCCTGGTTGTACAGCTTGTGGAACGGCTCGGCCGACGAGATGTGCCCCAGGTCGAACAGCACCTTGGACCAGAAGCGCGCGTACAGCAGGTGCAGCACGGCGTGCTCGGCGCCGCCGACGTACAGGTCGACGCCGCCCAGCGGCTGCCCCTCGCGCGGGCCCATCCAGTACCGCTCGATCTCGGGGTCGACCGGCTTCTCGGAGTTGTGCGGGTCCAGGTAGCGCAGCTCGTACCAGCAGGAACCGGCCCAGTTGGGCATGGTGTTGGTCTCGCGGCGGTAGGTGCGCGTGCCGCGGCCGTCGCCCAGGTCCAGCTCGACGTTCACCCAGTCCTCGTTGCGGGACAGCGGGGTCTCGGGGGAGGTGTTCGCGTCGTCCGGGTCGAAGGTGCGCGGCGAGTAGTCCTCGACCTCCGGCAGCTCCAGGGGCAGCATCGACTCGGGCAGCGGGTGCGCGACGCCGTCCTCGTCGTAGACGATCGGGAAGGGCTCGCCCCAGTAGCGCTGGCGGCTGAACAGCCAGTCGCGCAGCCGGAAGTTGACGGTGCCGTGGCCGACGCCCTCGCGCTCCAGCCACTCGGTGATGCGCGCCTTGGCCTCGGTCACGCCCAGGCCGTCCAGCGTGATGCCCTCGCCCGTGGAGTTGATGATCTTCGCGTCGTACGAGGCGAAGGCGTTCTCCCAGGTCGAGGTGTCCGTGCCGCGGCCGTCGGTCGGCTCGACGACGCACACGATCGGCAGCTCGAAGGCGCGCGCGAACTCGAAGTCGCGCTGGTCGCCCGCCGGGACCGCCATGATCGCGCCGGTGCCGTAGCCCATCAGGACGTAGTCGGCGATGAAGACGGGGACCTGCTCGCCGTTGACCGGGTTGGTGGCGTACGCGCCGATGAAGACGCCGGTCTTGTCCTTGGCCTCGGCCTGCCGCTCGACGTCCGACTTCGAGGCGGCCTGCGCGCGGTAGGCGGCGACGGCCTCGGAGGGGGTGGCGTGGCCGCCCGTCCAGACGTCGTGGGTGCCCTCGGGCCAGGTGGCCGGGGTGAACTTCTCGACCAGCGGGTGCTCGGGGGCCAGCACCATGTAGGTCGCGCCGAACAGGGTGTCCGGGCGGGTGGTGAAGACCGTGATGGCCTCGCCGTCCACGGGGAAGTCGACGCGGGCGCCCTCGGAGCGGCCGATCCAGTTGCGCTGCTGCAGCTTGATGGCCTCGGGCCAGTCCAGCGCGTCCAGGTCGTCCAGCAGGCGGTCGGCGTACGCGGTGATCCGCATGTTCCACTGGCGCAGCTTGGCCTTGAAGACGGGGAAGTTGCCGCGCTCGGAGCGGCCGTCCGCGGTCACCTCCTCGTTCGCCAGGACGGTGCCCAGACCGGGGCACCAGTTGACGGGCGCCTCGGAGGCGTACGCCAGGCGGAAGTCGCCCAGGACGTCGGCGCGCTCGGTGTGGGACAGCTCACTCCAGGGGCGCCCGCCGGGGACCTCGCGCTCGCCGCTCTCGAACAGGGCGACCAGTTCGGCGATCGGGCGGGCCCGGCCGGCTTCGGCGTCGTACCAGGAGTCGAAGATCTGCAGGAAGATCCACTGCGTCCACTTGTGGTACTCCGGGTCGATCGTCGCGAAGGACCGGCGCTTGTCGTGGCCCAGGCCCAGGCGGCGCAGCTGGACCTTCATGTTGGCGATGTTGGCCTCGGTGGACACCCGGGGGTGCGTGCCGGTCTGCACGGCGTACTGCTCGGCGGGCAGGCCGAAGGCGTCGAAACCCAGGGTGTGCAGGACGTTGTGGCCGGTCATGCGCTGGTAGCGGGCGTAGACGTCGGTGGCGATGTAGCCCAGGGGGTGACCGACGTGCAGGCCCGCGCCCGAGGGGTACGGGAACATGTCCATGATGAACTTCTTGGGCCTGGCGACCATCTCGGGGTCGCCCGCCAGGTCACCCTTGGGGTTGGGCGCCGCGTAGGTGTCCTCCGCGTCCCAGACGTCCTGCCAGCGTGCCTCGATCTGCTCGGCCATGGCGGCGGTGTAGCGGTGCGGCGCGACCGCCTCGGAGGCGGCAGCGGTGTTCGTCTCGCTCATGATCCTCAAAGCTCCATCGATCGTCTCTGCCAGCGGCTCGGGAAATGAAAAAACCCCTCGCACAGGAGGGGACGCCGCGCCGATGCCGGTCGCGGTTTTCCGGCGACCGGGTGTGATCAGCGCGGCTCGCTAAGCAGAAGGCGTACAGCACGCATGACGTCAGGGTACCGCAGCGGCCGCGCGGGGCGCGACGCGCTTTCGGCTACGCTCCGGCACTGAGTGCCGCTCCCGCTCGCTCCCGCACCCGGTCGGCGAAATGCCGGACAGAGGTCGAGGGTTACTTCGCGTAAGGGCTCCTAAGGGACATCACAACTCCCTCACCGCCCTTTGATAACAGCGATATAACTCAAACCTCGTACTGATCGGTATGGCTCGACCTAGAGTGCGGCAGCGGGACCGCTTTCCCGAACTGTTCGGAGTTGCCCCCATGAACTCTCGCCGCAACAACAGCTCACCCGCCCGGCCGAACCGCTCGGTCCAGGGCGGCGTGATGGCTGCCGTCTTGCTGCTCATACCCGTCAGCGTCATCGTCGGAGGTGACGCCTTCCGCGACTTCATGAACTTCGGTGCGGGCGTGCTGTCCCTCGTCGCCCTCACCTGCTCGGTGCTGTGGGGACTCGTCGCCACCGACCGGGTCTTCCTCAACACCCGCCAGCGCCTGATCGCCCAGGCCGTGCACCGCACGACCGCGGTCGCCTCGGTCGGCTTCCTGCTGCTGCACGTCTCGGTCAAGCTCTTCCTGGAGCACGTCTCCGCGATCGCGGTCTTCGTCCCCTTCGGCCTGGGCGTCACCGGCACGGGCCAGCTCATCGGGTTCGGCACCCTGGCCGGCCTCCTGATGATCTTCACCGCCCTCACCGGTGCGCTGCGCAGCAGGTTCGCGTCCCCCGCTGAGGTCGCCGCCCGCTGGCGCGCGGTGCACATGCTGGCCTACCCCGCCTGGTGCTCGGCCCTGGTGCACGGCCTCTTCGCGGGCCGCGAGGCGAAGCCGGTCTTCGTGATCCTGTACAGCCTCGCCCTGGTCGCCGTCATGGGCGCGCTGGCCCTGCGGGCGGCCCCCCTGTCGTTCAAGCGGAAGTTCGCCCGGCGCGTCCTGACCCTGCTCGACAACGGCAGCACCAGGCCCTTCCGCGAGGAGCCGCCCGGGCGCCGGGCCGCCGAGGCCCCGCAGGGCGGCAGGAGCGGCGGCCGCCCCGGCTTCCCCGACCAGCCGATCCCCTCGCAGCGCGGGGCGTCCCAGCAGCTGCCCGGCTTCCAGGACGCCGGTGCCTCGTTCACCGACACCGGGTCGCTCACCGACACCGGCGGCTTCGCGGCCGCCTACCGGGCCACGTCCAGCCCGCGCGCGCAGGACCCGCTGGCCGTCGACCCGACCCGGCCCATGCAGGTCCCGATGGACATGCAGCCCACGCAGGCGGTGCCGCGCACCGACGGCGGACCCCGCTGGCCGTCCCCGTCGCCGCCGCTCTACGAGGCCCCGCCGCGCCCGGCCCAGACGCCGAACTACGACACGGGCACCTTCCAGCCCGTGAGCGACACCGGGACCTTCCCGGCCGTCTCGTACGACACCCCTCCCCCGGGCGGCGCCCCGTACGGCGGGAGTGATGTGTACAACACCGGTGAGACGAACGGCCCCTTCGGCACGTACAACACGAACGACACGTACAACAGCGGTCCCGCCACTGAAACGCTGCCCGGTTCCTACGAGGCACCGGGCAACGGCGAACCCTGGAACGCGCCTTCCGGAGGCTTTTAGTGAACGAGGCCCTTCCCGACGTCCCCGAAGTCCGCGTGGTGGGTCTTCCCCAGCTCACCTCCGGTTTCGACCTCGTCGAGAGGCTCGACCTGCCCATGCACCTCAAGGTGCACGGGCCGCTCGAACCCATGGGCGGCGAGCAGCTCGCGCAGCTCTCCGAACGCATCAACCTGAAGGGCCGCGGCGGCGCGGGCTTCCCGTTCCACAAGAAGCTGCGGTCCGTCGCCGAGGCGGCGATCCGCCGGGGCGTACGCCCCGTGGTCGTCGTCAACGGCAGCGAGGACGAGCCCGCCTGCCGCAAGGACACGGTGATGATCAACCGTGCCCCGCACCTGATCCTGGACGGCGCCCTGCTGGTCGCGGAGGCCCTGGGCGCCCGCACCCTGGTCGTCGGTGTGACGCGCGAGTCCACCCAGCGCTCGATGGAGGCGGCGCTCTCCGAGCGCGGGCTGACCAACCGGCGCGGGGCGACCATCCGCGCGCGCGTGCAGCGCAACCCGGTGCGCATGGTGACCGGCGCGGCCGCCTCGCTGGTCCGCTCCATCGACGGCGGCCCGGCGATCCCGCCCGGCCGCAAGACCAGCGCCTCGCAGAACGGCGTCGGCGGCGCCCCCACCCTGCTGTCGAACGCCGAGACCTTCGCCCAGCTGGCGATCGCCGCCCGCATCGGCGCCGAGCGCTACGGCAACACCGGCCTGTACGACGAGCCCGGCACGGTCATGCTCACCGTCTCCGGGGCGGTCGCCCGGCCCATGGTCATCGAGGCCCCGACCGGCGTGCCGCTGCGCTACATCCTGCAGCTGGCCGGCGCCCCGCCGGTCCCGCAGGGCGTGCTGACCGGCGGCTACCACGGCAAGTGGCTGGACTCCGCGACGGTCAACGAGACGATCGTCTCGCGCAACTCCCTGGACGCGGTGGGCGGCGCCCTCGGCGCCGGTGCGATCCTGCCGATCAGCATGAACACCTGCCCGCTGGGCGAGTCGCTGCGCGTGGCCCAGTGGCTGGCCGAGGAGAGCGCCGGCCAGTGCGGCCCCTGCTACCTCGGTCTGCCGGCCGCGGCCCGCGGCATGGAGGACATCCTCAACGGCGGCGGACCGGCCGCCCTCGAAGCGCTCAAGCAGGTCGCCAACGCCGTGAAGCGGCGCGGCGCGTGCTCCCACCCGGACGGCTCCGCGATGTTCCTGGAGTCGACCATCAAGGCGTTCACCGACGACCTGGCCGCGCACGTCCTCGGCAACGGCTGCGGACGGCCCGTGGAGGGCGTCCTGCCGCTCTTCGAGGGCGGCCAGCAGCCCACCGGCATCCCCGGCGGCGGCCAGCCCGAGGAGGAGCAGGGCCCCAGCCGCCAGAAGATCTTCGTGGACTGGACGCTGTGCCGCGGGCACGGCCTGTGCGCGGACATCCTCCCCGAGGTCTTCCAGCTGGGCGGGGACGGCTTCCCGACCGTCGCCCAGGCCCCGGTGCCCCGGTACGCGGAGGCGAAGGCGCTCCGGGCGGTGCGCCGCTGCCCCGCGCTCGCCCTGCGCCTGGAGGAGGACACCCGCGGCGCGGCTCCCCGGCAGAACCTCCCCGCCGTGCGCGAGGGCGGCGGGGGCGGCCGTCGCGCCCTGGGCCGCGGCCGCTGACCCCTGTTCCTGTCCCTGCTCCTGCCCTGGCGATCGACTGATCGGCAGGGCAGGGAACGCATGGAGCAGGGCATACATGAAGAAGCGGGCCACCCTGACCGGGTGGCCCGCTTCTTCATGTGCCGTACGACGAACTTCTCACGGCCAAATCCTGTGGAGCTAAGGAGAATTGAACTCCTGACCTCCTGCATGCCATGCAGGCGCTCTACCAACTGAGCTATAGCCCCTCGCGGTGTTCCACCGGGTTTCCCCGGCGGCGACGCCAACATTACCGGTCCCCCCGGCGCTCCACCAAATCGTTTGCGGTCACCGCCGGCACCGCCGCGTCCGGGCCACGCCCAGGCCGCGTCCGGGCCGTCTCCGCACGGCGCCCGGACCGTACTCAGGCGGTGGCGAACGAGTAGAAGCGCTTCAGCGTGCAGTGCTCGTCGAGGAGCCGGCCGTAGATCGGCTCCCCCTCCAGCTCGCGGTACGTCTCGATCGGGTCGCCTTTTATGATCAGCGCCCGCGCGCATTCCTCGCACCAGTACTGGTAGTCGTGGTTGACCGGCTCCATGTCGCGCACGATGGGCGTACCACTGCCGCACCAATCGCACTTGCGCCTGTGTGCACCCATCGATCAGCTCCAGCTGCGGCCGCAGGCCGTGCACACGTAGGAAACTCCTCCGTCGTCTGCGAACACGCGGGCTCCGAGGGCCTCGGCCCCGGGGAGGCCGCCGGCCTTCCCGGGCATCCTCGCAGGCATCGCCACTCCCTCCCGTCGGGCCGCGCTCCCTTCCGGCCGTTTGATTCTGCCACGGTCGGAGCGGGACGGTCAGCGACGCCTTCGTACCAGTCCGGACACGTCACCGTCCGAAGAGATATACGCCCGCACGGGCCCCAGTGACTCAACCAGGAGCGAAGACGGACAGGAAGAGATCCGCACCGGTCGGGACGACGAAAGATCCCGTCCCCTGACGGGAACGGGATCTTCGAGATGTGGAGCTAAGGAGAATTGAACTCCTGACCTCCTGCATGCCATGCAGGCGCTCTACCAACTGAGCTATAGCCCCTTGTCGTGCCCCGGTCGCTTTCTCGGCGGCGGAACAAGAAGAACTTTAGCCTGCGACCAGCCGGAAAGTGAAATCCGGTGCCGGGGGCACCAGGGCCCACGATCGGGAGGTCCTAGTCGTCGTCGCCCAGCACCGGCTCGGGCAGGGTGCCCGCGTTGTGCTCCAGGAGCCGCCAGCCGCGGGCGCCCTCGCCGAGGACGGACCAGCAGCAGTTGGAGAGGCCGCCGAGGCTTTCCCAGTGCGGGGAGTCCAGGCCGAGGAGGCGGCCGATGGTGGTGCGGATGGTGCCGCCGTGGCTGACGACCACGAGCGTGCCGTCGTCGGGGAGCTTGTCGGCGTGCCGGAGCACCACGGGGGCCGCCCGGTCGGCGACCTCGGTCTCCAGTTCGCCCCCGCCCCGGCGCACGGGCTCGCCGCGCTTCCACGCCGCGTACTCGTCGCCGTGGCGCGCGATGATCTCCTCGTGCGTCAGGCCCTGCCAGACGCCCGCGTAGGTCTCGCGCAGACCCTCCTCGTACGTCACGTCGAGACCGGTGAGCGCGGCCAGCTCGCCCGCGGTGTGCACCGCGCGCTGCAGATCGGACGCGACGATCGCGTCGGGCTTCAGGGACGCGAGCAGCCGGGCGGCGCGGCGGGCCTGGCCCACGCCGGTCTCGGTGAGCGGGACGTCCGTGGTGCCCTGGAAGCGGCGCTCCACGTTCCACAGCGTCTGGCCGTGGCGCCACAGGATGATGCGGCGGCCCCGCCCGGCCTTCTTCCCGGTCCCGGACAGCGGCCTGCCGTCCGGGGCCGGGCGGCCCGCGCCGGCGGTCATCGCAGTTCTCCGCGCAGCTCGGCGGCGTCCTCCGCGTCCTGGAGCTGGGCGTGCTCGGCGGCCTTGCCGCGGGTGGCCTTGGCGTCCTCGGGCAGGTCCAGCTCGGGGCAGTCCTTCCAGAGCCGCTCCAGCGCGTAGAACACGCGCTCCTCGCTGTGCTGGACGTGCACGACGATGTCGACGTAGTCCAGGAGGATCCAGCGGGCGTCGCGGTCGCCCTCGCGGCGGACCGGCTTCGCGCCGAGCTCCTTGTTCAGCCGCTCCTCGATCTCGTCGACGATCGACTTGACCTGGCGGTCGTTGGGCGCGGAGGCGAGCAGGAAGGCGTCCGTGATCGACAGCACGTCGCTGACGTCGTACGCGATGATGTCGTGCGCGAGCTTGTCGGCGGCCGCCTGCGCGGCGGTGTTGATGAGCTCGGTGGAGCGGTCGGTGACGGTCACTACAAGGCTTTCCGTAGACGGTCAGGAAACCCCGAAGGGTCGTACCCCAAGGGTCTCACGGACCGCCGACAGCACCCACGCGACAAGTGGAGCACCCCGCGGGGCCGGCCGGACGGCCCGTCCGGCCACCGCCCGCCCGTCTCGCGTCCGCCCCCTACTCGCTGCTCGGCTGCTCGTCCGGCTCGTAGTCCTGGCCCAGTACGACCGACACGTCGGCGTTCGCGGTGACCTCGCCCTTCGCGACCGTGCTCGTGGGCAGGCCGAGCGTCTTGGCGACCTCCACCGCGTCCTCCTTGCGGGCGGCGTCGGCGTAGGTGATCCGGGACGTCGCCTGGGCGAGCTGGGCCGTACCGCCGTCGACGAAGGTGTAGCCGCCGTTGAGCAGGACGACGCGGGCCTTCTCCGTGGCGTCCTCGTCGGCCGTGGCGTTGCGGATGCCGACCTGGACGGCGTCGCCCTTCTGCGGGCTCTTCGCGGTACCGCCGAGCACGTCCTTGACCACGCTGCCGCTCGCCTCCGCGCTGAGGCGGCCGTCCGCGCCGACCGGCAGCAGCGCCGTCTTGTAGTCGCCCTCCTTGGCGCGGTCCGCGAGCTTGGCGAGGAACGTGCCCAGGTCCTTGTCGGTCAGGGAGGGGTCGAGGATCTGTGCGAGGGTCTGCACGGTGGTCGTCGCGGCCTGCGCGTCGGACGACAGCTTGCGCAGCACGCCCTGCAGGACCTGCCCGAACCGCTGCAGCTGCGCGTTCTGCGACTCCCCGGAGGCGCGGTACGTGGCGTACGCGACGGCCATCTTGCCGCTCAGCGTCTGCGCCTCGCCCTTCCTGACGAGCGGGGCCTCGCCCTTCTTCTTCGCCTCGGGGTCCGGCACGTCCGTGTCGGTGTCGATCTCGATGTTGCCGACCAGCTCGACCAGGTTGTTCAGGTACGGGGTGTCCAGGCGCCAGGTGCCCTCGATGTCCGTCCCCAGTACGGTGTCGAGCCCGTCGCGGGTGCCGGAGGAACCGTCGTCGTCGACCGACTTGGAGAGCGTGGTCGCGGAGCCGTCGTCCTGCGTCAGGGCGAGGGAGTTGGGCAGCAGGACCGTGGTGCCCTGCTCGGTGGTGGTGTTGTCGACGAGCAGGACCGTGGATGTGCCGTCGCCCTTGGTGTTGTGCAGGTGGACGACGATCACGTCGCGCTTCTGGGCACCGGCCGCCGTGGTCGCGCCGGGCTCGGAGTCGGAGGAGCTGCCGGGCAGCATCTGCGCGTACCAGAGGTAGCCGGCCCCGCCGACCACGACCAGCGCGAGGACCACGGCGAGGGCGACGACCCGGCCGCGCGCCCGGCGCTTGGCCTCCTCGCGCCGCTCGGTGCGGTTCTCGGTGAACTTCAGCCAGTCGATGACGTCTTCGGAGTTCTCGGGCTGCTCCTCGACGAACGCGAACTGCTCGGTGCGGTAGTCGGGTTCGCCCTTCGGCCCGTCCGGCGCGGACGGCTGCTCCGGTACGGACGGCTGTTCCGGTACGGGCGCGGACGGCTGCGCGGGGCCCGCCTGCTGCGGGATGTAGGCGGTCTGCTCGGCGACGGGGGCCGCGGGGGCCATGGGGGCCTGTCCGTGGCCGGTGTCGTAGGACCCCGCGGGCGCCTGCTGACCGGTGCCGGTCCCGGTCCCGGTCACGTACGGGTCGTAGCCGTAGCCCTGCCCGTGGTCCTGTCCGTAGCCCTGCGCGTACCCCTGGCCGTGGTCCTGCCCGTACCCCTGTGCGTGCGGCTGTCCCTGGGGCTGTCCCTGGACCTGCCCGCCGTAGGGGTCGTACGCGCCGTACCCGTCCTGTTGCGCGGAGTGCTGCCCCGGCTGCGGCACCTGGCGGTAGACGGGCTGCCCGAACTCGTCGTAGCCGACGAGCTCGTACTGGTCGCCCCCGTAGCCAGCGTCGTATCGGTCGTTCACCGGTGCCCCTCTCGGCTCACTCGCCGCGGTACAGCTCGCGCTTGTCGATGTAGCGCACCACACCGTCCGGCACCAGGTACCAGACCGGATCGCCCTTCGCGACCCGGACCCGGCAGTCCGTGGACGAGATGGCGAGCGCGGGGACCTCGACGAGCGAGACACCGCCCTCGGGCAGACCGCTGTCGGTCAGTATGTGGCCGGGCCGGGTGACCCCGATGAAGTGCGCGAGGGAGAACAGCTCGTCGGCGTCGCGCCAGGTGAGGATCTGGCCGAGCGCGTCGGCGCCGGTGATGAAGAACAGGTCCGTGTCGGGGTTGAGCACCCGCAGGTCGCGCAGCGTGTCCGTGGTGTAGGTCGGGCCGCCGCGGTCGATGTCGATGCGGCTCACGGAGAACTGCGGGTTCTCGGCGGTCGCGATGACCGTCATGAGGTAGCGGTCCTCGGCCGCGGACACCTTGCGGTCGGACTTCTGCCAGGGCTGGCCGGTCGGCACGAACACCACCTCGTCGAGGTGGAACCGCACGGCGACCTCACTGGCGGCGACCAGGTGCCCGTGGTGGATCGGGTCGAACGTCCCGCCCATGACGCCGAGGCGGCGCCGGCCCGGGTTCGACGGGCCGTTCCCGGGGCCCCGCCCCGAACCGTGTGCCGTGGCGCCCGCCGGACCGGTAGGCATGTCCTGCTCTCCCATGCGTGCAGACCCTACCGGCCCGCGCGGCGGGCCCGGTCGCGCGGGCGTCAGCGGTCGCGGTTGAAGCGGGTGGTGATCCACAGCAGCAGCAGGAGGGCGACGAAGGCCCCACCACCGACGACGAGGGGGTTCAGGCTTTCGTGGTTGCCGCCGTGCTCCCCGCCCTCGGCGGCGAGTGTGACCAACTGGGCAGCGGTGCTGTGGAAGCTCATCTTCGGCGGGACCTATCCGATGGAGGGCGGGACAACGACTTGCGCACATCGTAAGCGGGCGTCCCCTCCCGCATCACTTCGACTCCGCCGTTGGGGACTTCGGCGCCGTCGGACCGCAGGATCCGGAACGCACGCGTCCGCCGGCCGGGGCCGCCGGCCGGGAACCTTCGGCGGGGTCTCAGTCGTCCCGCTTGTAGCCGCGCAACAGGAACCAGGCGGCCAGCACGGAGCCGACGACCATCACGATCAGCACGACGCGGAGGAGATTGCCCGCCCCTTGCTGCTGGGCGGTGCTCGCGGCCTCGGTGAACCAGGATCCGGGGACATGCTCCATGACGTGCTGCTCCTTCGCTGTACTGCCCGTCCACGGTATCTCCGCCTACGCTGGACCCCGCCTCGGGGGCACGGAAGGCAACCACACGCATGGGGGACCACATGCCAGAAGACAGCCACGAGAACGTACCGAGCAGGCAGCGCAGGCGCTTCGAGGGGATCTCCTCCCGGGCGTACGAGCACCCCGCGGACCGCTCGGCCCTGGTCGCCCTGCGCAAGCTCAGCGGCTTCGACACGGTCTTCAAGGCCCTCAGCGGCCTGCTCCCGGAGCGCAGCCTGCGGCTGCTGTTCCTGTCGGACTCGGTGCGCGTCTCGGACGTGCAGTTCGCCCACCTGAACGTGATGCTGCGCGACGCCTGCTACATCCTGGACCTGGAGAAGGTCCCGCAGATGTACGTGAAGCAGGACCCCCAGCCGAACGCGATGTGCATCGGCCTGGACGAGCCGATCATCGTCGTCACCACCGGCCTCGTCGAGCTGCTCGACGAGGAGGAGATGCGGGCGGTCGTCGGCCACGAGGTGGGGCACGCGCTCTCCGGCCACGCCGTCTACCGCACGATCCTGCTCTTCCTGACCGGCCTGGCGCTGAAGGTGGCCTGGATCCCGCTGGGCAACCTCGCGATCATGGCGATCGTGACCGCCCTGCGCGAGTGGTTCCGCAAGTCCGAGCTGTCCGCGGACCGGGCGGGTCTGCTGGTCGGCCAGGACCTGCGGGCCTCGATGCGCGGCCTGATGAAGATCGCGGGCGGCAACCACCTGCACGAGATGAACGTGGACGCCTTCCTCGCCCAGGCCGAGGAGTACGAGGCGGGCGGCGACCTGCGCGACTCGGTGCTCAAGATCCTGAACGTGATGCCCCGCTCGCACCCCTTCACCACGGTCCGGGCGGCCGAGCTGAAGAAGTGGGCCGAGTCCCGCGACCACCAGCGGATCATGGACGGCCACTACCCGCGCCGCGACCAGGACGGGGACGCCTCGGTCACGGACTCCTTCCGCCAGTCGGCGGCCAGCTACGCCACCGACGTGAAGAACAGCAAGGACCCGCTGATGAAGCTGGTCAGCGACATCGCGGGCGGTGCGGGCGACCTCGGCGGCCGGGTGCGGCGCGGCTTCGGCGGCTTCGCGAGCGGCGGCGGCAACGGCAGCGGCGGCGGTGCGGGAGGCGGCACCGCGACCAAGGACCAGCCGCGCACCGACCGCCCGGACGACGAGGGCCCCGGCACGGGCGCCTGACCAGGGCCGGGCTACAGCTCAGGCCGGGCTACGGCTCAGGCCGGGCTACGGCTCGGGCTCGGTTGCGGCCCAGGAGCGGGCTACAGCTTGGGCTGGGCGCTGGCCGCCAGCGATCCGCACAGCGCCGTGGCACTGCCCGTGGCGAACGGGTCGGTGCCGGCCGGGCCGCCCGCCCTGGCCGTCTCGCCCGCCAGGAGCGGGCGCAGCCGGCTGGTGGTGTCCTCCGCGCAGGCCAGCGGCCCGGCCTGGACGTAGGAGACGACCAGCTCGGCCTGGTGCATGCGCAGGTCGTCGCGGTCGAACCGGAAGTGCAGCTCGCGCCGCACGGTGAACAGCGAGGCCTCCGCCTTCCCGTCCGCGCCGGTCGGCCGCAGCGCGTAGACGAAGGTGTGGTCGGAGCTGACCTCCAGCGTGTCGGAGTCCGTCTCGGCGGCGGTCAGCGTGCCCTGCACCCGGATCTTGGGGTCGGCCAGCTCGCTGCGCGCGGGGTCGAAGCGGACCAGCCAGCCGGTGGGCGCGTGCCGCCCGTCCGCGGTGGGGTGCTGGAAGCTCTGGTCGAACTGGTCGAGCTGCTGCGGATCGAGGAGTATCCGCACCGGCCGGTTGGCGTCGCCAGTGAGGACGTCGGGGTCGAGCGAGGACTGGACGAGGTAGTCCTTCGCCGTGGTCAGCGCGGTGACGACCTGGCTGTCGGAGAAGTGCGCGGTGCGCCGGGAGGCCGGCAGGGTGATGCCCTCGGCGCCGATGCGGAACTGGTCGGCGGGGCTGTGCGCGTACAGGGCGTCCACGTCGGCCGTGCCGGGCACGGCGCTCTGCGGCGCGAGCGGGATCACGGTCATCCGCAGCGGTTCGGGGTGCTGGGCGGCGGGGGTCTGGTACGGATGGCGGACGCCCATGTAGATCGCCGTGCCGAAGGCCACGGTGATCAGGACGATGAGGACCAGTGCCTGCCGGGACAGCAGGCCGCGGCGCACCGGGGGACGGCGGCGGACGGCCGGGGTGTGGTCGCCGATGCGCTCCTGCGCGGAGAATTCCTGGAGCCGGGCAGCGCGGACGAACGATTCGTCGAAGACGACGGATCGGTACTCCTCCTCGCCGTTGCCGGGAGCGCCCTCTGACGTTCCCTCAGGTGGCTCTCCAGGACCGTCCATACCTTCAGAGTAGGTCTCCCGGACCCCAGGTAAACGCTCGGTCGTACGACAACTTCTGACAGGTTCTCACCGGGTTTGGCCACACGGTCCGGAACCGGCCGCACCGCCGCCGTCAGGGAGTGCGGGGCACCGCGGGGACGGCCGGCTGGGAGTAGTCGGCGGAGGCCGAGGGCCGTACGCCGCCGCCCTGCTCCAGGCCGGTGGAGGCGGGCGGCGGGACCTGGTCCCGGCTGCTCGCGGAGGCCCCCCGGTAGACGGCCGCGAAGGCCAGCGCGACCATGCCGACGCCCATCACGAGGGCGAGCATCCAGGCCACCGGACGATGCCAGCGGGCCTGCTTCCCGTACGTCCCGGAGTGGTCGTAGCCGTCGTGCAGGACGTCCCGGTCGTCCAGGTCGTCGAGGTCCGGGTCATGGCCGAAACCGCCCCGGCCGCCGGGGCCGAAACCGTACTCGTCGTACTCGTCGTCGCCGTGCACACCCCGGGGGTGTCCCCCGCGGGCTTCGGCCTCGGAGGCCTCCGCTCTGGCCTGCGCGGCGGCCAGGAGGCGCTCGACGGCGGTCGGCTCGTGGACCGCGGCCGCCTTGACGAAGTCCTCGTCGAAGACCACGGAGGCGAACTCTTCGTCCGCACCCCCGCGGTCGCGGTCGTCGTCGGGCTCCCAGCCGTCCGGGAACGGCGTGCCCCCCACGTCCTCCGGCACGGATCCAGAGTAGACCGGGGTGGTCGATTTGGGCAGACCGTACGGAAACTCTCCCGCCCGGCGAGACGCTCAGCGCCTGACGTGCCCGTCGCCCGTGACGATGTACTTGGTGCTCGTCAGTTCCGGCAGCCCCATGGGGCCCCGCGCGTGCAGCTTCTGCGTGGAGATCCCGATCTCGGCGCCGAACCCGAACTGGCCGCCGTCGGTGAAGCGCGTGGACGCGTTCACGGCCACCGTCGTGGAGTCGACCAACTGGGTGAAGCGGCGGGCGGCCTGCTGCGAAGTGGTGACGATCGCCTCGGTGTGCCCGGAGGTCCACAGCCGGATGTGGTCGACGGCCCGCTCCAGCGAGTCGACGACGGCCGCGGCGATGTCGTACGACAGGTACTCGGTCTCCCAGTCCTCGGTCGTCGCCTCGACGACGGTGGCCTTGGAGTCCTTGGCGTGGGCGAGGACGCGCTCGTCGCCGTGCACGGTGACGCCCGCCTCGGCGAGCGCGTCGAGGGCGCGCGGCAGGAAGGCCGGGGCGATGTCCTGGTGGACGAGGAGCGTCTCGGCGGCGTTGCAGACGCTGGGCCGCTGCGCCTTGGAGTTGATCAGGATGTCGATCGCCATGTCGAGGTCGGCGTGCGCGTCGACGTACACGTGGCAGTTGCCGGTGCCGGTCTCGATGACCGGGACGGTGGACTCCTGGACGACCGTGCGGATCAGCGAGGCGCCGCCGCGCGGGATGAGCACGTCGACCAGGCCCCGGGCGCGCATCAGCTCGCGCACCGACTCGCGGCTGTCGCCCGGCACGAGCTGGACGGCGTCGGCGGGCAGGCCCGAGCCGCCGACGGCGTCGCGCAGGACGCGCACCAGGGCGGTGTTGGACGCGTACGCGGAGGACGAGCCGCGCAGCAGCACCGCGTTGCCGGACTTCAGGCACAGGGCGGCCGCGTCGACCGTCACGTTCGGGCGGGCCTCGTAGATGATGCCGACGACGCCGAGGGGGACCCGGACCTGGCGCAGGTCGATGCCGTTGGGGAGGGTCGAGCCGCGGACGACCTCGCCGACCGGGTCGGGCAGCGCCACCACGTCCCGTACGTCGGAGGCCATCGCGCGGATCCGCTCGGGCGTGAGCGTGAGCCGGTCGACGACCGTCTCGCTGGTGCCGGCCTCGCGGGCGCGGGCGACGTCCTCGGCGTTGGCCTCGACGATTTCCCCGGTACGGACTTCGAGCGCGTCCGCGATCGCGAGCAGCGCATCGTCCTTCTCGGCCCGCGGCAGCGGGGCGAGGTCGGCGGCGGCGCCCTTGGCCCGGTAGGCGGCCCGGGTGACCGGGGACATCGAGTCGTACGGCGAGAGCGTGGTCATAACCGGCAGGGTAGTGCGCCCGCGGGAGTCGTTCAGCCGTTGTCCCACAACGCGAGACAGGTCCTGAAATGGCCGCAGAAAGCATGTACCGGGCGAACTGCCGCCGGTGGCTCGGAAGCGACGACTCCGGGCCCGGGGCCTAGAACGGATGTACGCCCACGGGGGTGGCGGGCAGCGGCCCGTACCCCTCCGCGATCCGCTGGTGGTAGGTCTCGCGGTCGATGACCTCCAGGCCGACGATCTCCCACGGCGGCAGTTTCGCGGTCCGGCGGTGCTCGCCCCACAGCCGCAGCGCGACCGCGGCCGCGTCGTGCAGGTCGCGGGCCTCCTCCCAGTAGCGGATCTCCGCGTGGTCGTTGGCGTACCGGCTGGTCAGCAGGAAGGGGTGGTCGTGGGCGAGCTGTTCCAGGGCGCGCCTGACCTCCTTCAGCGGGGCCTCGCCGCCCGAGACGCTCAGCGTGACGTGCCACAGCCGCGGCAGGTCCTGGGGTTCCTCGGCCTCGTACGTGTCACCGGCCGCGACGCTCGTGAGCGCCCGCTCCTCGCCGGCCGTGCGGGAGCCGGCAATACCGCGGGACACAGCCGCCCCAGGGCGCACTCGTCTCACGACGGCCTCCTTTACGCAATGGGTCCGCTCGGACTCAGGGGGGTCTCCCTGAGACAAAGTTGAGCAGGTGGGAGGGCGCCGCGTGGCACTTTTACCGAAGGTCCACCTCCGGGCCGGGGCTTTGTACGGCGTTCCACCCCGTTTTCGGCCGGACGCCGGCGCGGGCGCCCGCGTGCCCTCACGGGTGCAGCAGCACCAGGTCGTCGCGGTGCACGACCTCGCGCTCGTACCCGGGGCCCAGCTCGCGGGCCAGCTCGTGCGTGGAGTGCCCGATCAGCCGGGGGATCTCCTTGGCGTCGAAGTTGACCAGGCCCCGGGCGACCGCCCGCCCCGCGCCGTCCCGCAGCTCGACGGGGTCGCCCGCGCTGAAGTCGCCCTCGACGGCCGCGATGCCGGCCGGCAGCAGGGACGTACGGCGCTCGACGACCGCGCGCACCGCGCCGTCGTCCAGGACGAGGGCGCCCTGCGGGGTGGACGCGTGCTGGAGCCACAGCAGGCGGTCGGCGGAGCGGCGGCCGGTGGGGTGGAAGTACGTGCCGGTGTCGCGCCCCGCGAGGGCGTCCGCGGCGTGCACCGCACTCGTGAGCACCACCGGGATGCCGGCCGCGGCCGCGATCCGGGCCGCCTCGACCTTGGTGACCATGCCCCCGGTGCCGACGCCCGCCTTGCCGGCGCTGCCGATGTCGACGTGGGCGAGGTCGGCCGGGGTGCGCACGTCCGCTATCCGCGAGGTGCCGGGCCTGCTGGGATCGCCGTCGTACACGCCGTCCACGTCGGAGAGGAGGACCAGCAGGTCCGCGCGGACGAGGTGCGCGACGAGCGCGGCGAGGCGGTCGTTGTCCCCGAAGCGGATCTCGTCCGTGGCAACGGTGTCGTTCTCGTTGACGACCGGCAGGGCGCCCATCGCGAGGAGCTTGTCGAGGGTGCGGGAGGCGTTGCGGTGGTGGGCCCGGCGGCTCATGTCGTCCGAGGTGAGCAGCACCTGGCCGACGCGGACGCCGTACCGGGCGAAGGAGGCGGTGTAGCGGGCCACGAGGAGGCCCTGGCCGACGCTGGCGGCGGCCTGCTGGCGGGCCAGGTCCTTGGGGCGGCGGCGCAGGCCCAGCGGGGCGAGTCCGGCGGCGATGGCCCCGGAGGAGACGAGGACGACCTCGTGCTCCCCGCCTCCGCGGCTCTTCGCGAGCACGTCCACGAGGGCGTCCACGCGGTCGGCGTCCAGGCCGCCGGAGGCGGTGGTCAGGGACGAGGAGCCCACCTTGACGACGATCCTGCGGGCTTCCACGACGGCTTGCCTGCTTGCCCCTGACACGCTGTACCCCTATGTTCCGACCTGCCCGGTGCGTGCAATCTACGTGACGGTGGGTGGTCGCCGCCCGCGCGTTCCGAGTGGCGGACGGGGTGTGGACGCGCGATGGCGGTTCCATGGAGGACGGGAGAGGGGCCGTACGGGCTCTCGTCGTTTTAAACCCATATCCGGTGATAGTTCTCACGCAAGATTGCTAGGCGGCCCGCAGAAGTCATACGGTCAGGGATCGGCCTCTCCCGTACGGGCCTTCGGGAGGTACGGCGAGGTCCGACCCCCGTGCTTCCCCCCATCCGCCGCATCCCTCGCAGGAGCTCATTCCGTGCCCTCCGCCGGACTCTCCACCCGCCGCATCGTGCAGTTGTTCGCACTGTTCTCGATGTTCGCGCTCTTCACGGCTCAGGTCGTCTCCGCCCTGCTGCCGAACGTCCCGGTGTTCATCGTCGCGAGCGCCGCGGGCCTGGCCCTCGACGTGCTGCTGCAGTACCGGGATCCCGGGCTGCTGTCGCTGCTCGGCAAGGTCCGCTTCGACGCCACGGTCCGGCAGCTGCTGCGCGACATGATCATCCTGGTGGGGCTCCTGCGGATCGACGGCATCAGCCCGACGCGCGAGCAGGCGCCGCTGATGGTCGGGCTGTGCGTCTTCTACGCCCTGCACTTCGCCTGCCAGGCCGCCGCCGTCATGGTCCGCCGCACCCGTACGCTGCCGATCGTCACCCGCAACATCGACGCCTCCGCGCTGCGCCTGAGCGCCGCGCCGCCGCGCATGCTGGCCCGCCGCCCCGGCCACCGGCTGCTCACCTTCTCCGTGCCGACCACGGCGGGCCTGATGGTCACCGCGGCCACCGAGGACGCGCTGTTCGGCGCCATCGGCCTCGGCGTCGCCCTCGTCCTGATCGGCGGCGGCACGGCGTACCTCGCCACCTGGCTGCTGCCGAGGAAGCGCGCCCTGAACGAGCAGAAGGTCATGGAGTGGCTGGACGGGTGGCTGGCCGACTACCGGCCGACCGTGGCCATGTACTTCTCCGGCGGCACGACCTCCGCGTACCAGGCGAACATGTGGCTCTCCACCGTCTCCGCCGTCGACGCGAAGCCGCTGATCGTGCTGCGCGAGCGGTTCATGGTGCAGAAGATCGACGCCACCGACGTGCCGGTCATCTGCTTCCCGAAGGTCGCCACGATGTTCTCGCTGGAGAACTCGACGCTGAAGATGATGCTGCACCCGGCGAACGCCGCGAAGACCTCGCAGGTCCTGCGCATCCCCACCGTCAAGCACGCCTTCATCAACCACGGCGAGAGCGACAAGCTCTCCTCCTGCAACCCGTACGCGAAGGCGTACGACGAGGTGTGGGTGGCCGGTCCCGCGGCCCGCGAGCGGTACGCGCTGGCCGAGGTCGGCGTCGAGGACAAGGACATCGTGGAGGTCGGCCGCCCGCAGCTCGCGCCGATCCGCCCGTACTCGGGAGCACCGACGGGCGCCTTCACGACCGTGCTGTACGCCCCCACCTGGGAGGGCTGGGACGGCAACCCCGGCAACACCTCGGTGGTGCTGGCCGGCGAGAACATCGTGCGGCAGCTCCTCGCCGACGACGGTGTACGGCTCCTCTACAAGCCGCACCCGATGACCGGTTCCGTCGACCCGCGCGCGGGCGCCGCGAACGAGCGCATCAAGGCGATGATCCGCGAGGCCAACACCAAGCGGTCGGGGGCCCGGCCCGCCGCCGGCGCCGCCGCCGAACTGGCGCGCCGCACGGCCGAGCTGGACAAGCTGACCTCCACCCACTTCCGCAGCAGCGCCGACGAAATGGAGCGCATGCTGCTCCAGGGCGCGCCCCGGGGCGACCGCGAGGCCGCCATCACCGAGGCCACGCTGGCCTGGGAGAAGGCGTACTGGGCGTCCTTCCCGGAGTGGGAGCACCAGATCGTCACGGAGGCGCGGCCGGCCATCTTCGCCTGCTTCAACCAGGCGGACCTGCTGGTCAGCGACGTCTCGTCGGTCGTCTCCGACTGGCTGTCGAGCGAGAAGCCGTACGCGGTGGCGAACACCTCGGGGATGTCCGAGGCGGCGTTCCGCACCGGGTTCCCGACGGTGTCCGCCGGTGTCGTCCTCACGCCCGGCGCCGAGGGGGTCCCCGCGCTGCTGGAGTCGGTGCGCCGGCCCGAGAAGGACCGGTTCACCGCGGCCCGCGCCGCGCTGAAGGAGCACCTGCTCGGCCCGTCCGACCCGCCGTCGATGGTCCGCTTCAACGCGGCGGTCGAGGCGCTGTGCACGGCGGCCGACGAGCGGCGGGTGCGGATGGAGTCCCGGCTCGCGGCCGAGATCCCCGGGCCGCGTTCCGCGACGGAGGACGCGGCCGAGGAGACCGCGCAGGATCCCAACGAGGCGGCGGAGGACGCGGTCAGCGCGTAGCGCTGCCGCGCGGTTGCGCGTGACGAGGGGCCCGGAGTGATCTCCGGGCCCCTCGTTTTTTGGGTGTGAGTTTCGGCTGCGGCCCGGTGGGGGCTTGTCGCGCAGTTCCCCGCGCCCCTGAAGAGGCGGCCCCTGAAGGGGCGCGTCTCAGGGCGTCGGTGCCGGCTTCGTGTGGAGGATGTCGCGGCCCTGTTCCGCCGCGCGGGCCGTGCTCTCGGCGACGAAGTCCAGGAAGCGGGCGATGTTCTCCAGCCGGGTGGCCGCGGGCGTACCGGCGCCCAGGACCTCGACGCCCTCGCGCGCGGTGCCGCTGACCTGCGCGATGGAGCGGGCGCTGGCCATCATCGACCGGTAGTACACGTCGTCGTCGACGACGTACCGCTCGCGCCGGCCCTCGCCCCGCTCCCGGCGCACGAACCCCTGGCTCTCCAGGAACGCGATCGCCTTGGAGACGGCCGCCGGACTGACCCGGAGCCGCTCGACGAGTTCGGCCGCGGTGAGGCTGCCGCTGTCGGTGAGCATCAGGCAGGCCGTCACCCTCGCCATCATCGTCGGCATGCCCGAGGCGATGATGACGGTGGTGAGCACCTCCTCGTACGCCCGCACCGCGTCGGCGTCCCGCCCGTAGGGCTGCGGCGGCGCCTGCGGGTCCCGGGGCGCGGCCGTCCGGCGGCGGTGGGCCCGGTGCCCGGTCGCCCGGTGGGCCACTTCGGCGCGGTATCCGGCCGGGCCGCCGTTGCGCGTCACCTCGCGCGTGATCGTCGAGGTGGGGCGCTCCAGGCGCCGGGCGATCTCGGCGTAGGCGAGCCCGTCGGCCAGTCCCAGCGCGATCTGCCGGCGTTCCTGCTGGGTGAGCCTGCCTCCCGGCATCGCGGTCTCCGTTCGTGGGGTGCGGCGGCTTGCGGCGGTCCGGCCTGCGGCCGACGCGCCGACTATAGCGTTCACCCTCAGATCATTGCAACAGACCGCGATGACTGCGTTGCATTCAGCTTGAAGCTCATTGCACCAATATCCTGACATCTAGCTGCAGTTACTCATCTCCAGTGCAACAAGCTTGTTGCCAGAAGAGTGAACGCAACGTAGCTTTTCCCTCATCGGAAACAACGGGCCGAAGGGGCTCGTGCCACAGGAGAAGGAGTACGCCATGCAGAAGTTCGACACCCCCGCCCCCGTCCGGGCCGTCCTCGACATCTCCGCGGGACGCATCCAGGTCATCGCCGCGGACCGCACCGACACCCTCGTCGAGGTCAGGCCCGCCGACCCGGCCAGGAGCCGTGACGTGGAGACGGCCGAACGGACCGAGGTCGCCTACGCCGACGGCATCCTGCGGATCAGCACGCCGGAGGCGACGAACCGGCTCGTCGGCCGGTCCGGCTCCGTGGAGGTCACCGTCCGGCTGCCCGTCGACTCCCGCGTCCAGGCGAAGGCCGCCGCCGCGGAGTTCCGCGGGGTGGGACGCCTCGGCGAGGTCGCCCTCGACGGCGGCCACGGCTCGGTCAAGCTCGACGAGGCCGCGAGCGCCCGCCTCACCGGACTCGACACCGACATCACCGTCGGCAGGCTGAACGGCGCCGCCGAGATCAGCACCCAGCGGGGCGACGTGCACATCGCCGAGGCGGTAGGCGGCGCGCTCACCCTCACGACCCAGCAGGGCAGCATCACCGTCGCCGCCGCCCACGGGGTCTGCGCCACCCTGGACGCCGGCGTCGACGCCGGCCGGATCGACAACTCGCTGAAGAACACCGGCGGAGCCCCCGACCTGACCATCAGGGCGACCACCTCGCAGGGCGACATCACCGCCCGCAGCCTCTGAAGCGCCGCCCCCTCCCCTCAGTCCCCGAAGGAGCTCCTCCCATGACCGACCCGGCCATCGCGGCGTACGGACTGCGCAAGTCCTACGGGGACAGGACCGTCCTCGACGGCATCGACCTGACCGTCCCCGAGGGCACGATCTTCTCCCTGCTCGGTCCGAACGGCGCCGGCAAGACCACCGCCGTCAAGATCCTCTCCACCCTCGTGTCGCCCGACCCGGACTCCGGACCGATCCGGATCGGCGGCCACGACCTCGCCACCCACGCCCAGGACGCCCGCGCGGCGATCGGTGTCACCGGCCAGTTCTCCGCGGTCGACGGCCTGATCACCGGCGAGGAGAACATGCTCCTCATGGCCGACCTGCACCACCTGCCCAGGGCCGAGGGGCAGCGCGTGGTCGCCGGGCTCCTCGAACGCTTCGACCTGACCGCAGCCGCGGGCAAGCCCGCCTCCACCTACTCCGGCGGCATGAAGCGGCGCCTCGACATCGCCATGACCCTGGTCGGCGGCCCGCGGATCATCTTCCTCGACGAACCGACCACCGGCCTGGACCCCCGCAGCCGTCACACCATGTGGGGCATCATCCGCGAGCTCGTCACCGACGGGGCGACGGTCTTCCTCACCACCCAGTACCTGGAGGAGGCCGACGAGCTCGCCGACCGCATCGCCGTGCTCCACGACGGCCGGATCGCCGCCGAGGGCACGGCCGGGGAGCTGAAGCGGCTCGTCCCCGGCGGGCACGTGCGGCTGCGCTTCACCGACCCGGCCGCGTACCGGTCGGCCGCCGCCGTACTGGACGGGGCGGCGCGGGACGACGAGGCGCTGGCCCTGCGGCTGCCCAGCGACGGCGGTCAGCGCGACCTGCGCTCGGTCCTCGACCGGCTGGACGCGGCCGGCGTCGAGGCAGACGAGCTCACGGTGCACACCCCCGACCTCGACGACGTCTTCTTCACCCTCACCGGTGGCGTCGTCCCCGACCGGCCTAAGGAGAACGTCCGATGAGCTCACTCCCCCTGGCCATGCGCGACTCCTCCACGATGCTGCGCCGCAACCTCCTGCACGCCCGCCGCTATCCGTCACTCACCCTGAACCTGCTGCTCACACCGGTGATGCTGCTGTTGCTGTTCGTCTACGTCTTCGGCGACACCATGAGCGCGGGCATCGGCGGCGGCGACCGCTCCGCCTACCTCGCGTACATCCTGCCCGGCATCCTGCTGATGACCATCGGCTCCACCGTCATCGGCACCGCCGTCTCGGTCTCCACCGACATGAACGAGGGCATCATCGCCCGCTTCCGCACCATGGCCATCCACCGGGGCTCGATCCTGTTCGGCCACGTGGTGGGCAGCGTCCTGCAGACCGTCGGCAGCCTCGTCCTGGTCGGCGCGGTGGGGGTCGCCATGGGGTTCCGCTCCTCCGGTGCGGGCGTCCTGGAGTGGCTCGCGGCGTTCGGGCTGCTCGTGCTGGTCACCCTCGCCTTCACCTGGATCGCGGTCGGCATGGGCCTGAGCAGCCCCAACGCCGAGGCGGCCAGCAACAACGCCATGCCGCTGATCCTGCTGCCGCTCATCTCCAGCGCCTTCGTCCCGCTGGACTCGATGCCCGGCTGGTTCCGGCCGATCGCCGAGTACCAGCCCTTCACCCCGGCCATCGAAACCCTGCGCGGACTGCTCCTCGGCACGGAGATCGGCAACAACGGCTGGATCACCCTGGCCTGGTGCCTCGCCCTGACGGTCCTGGGCCACCGCTGGTCCAAGGCACGGTTCGACCGGGACCCCGAGTGACGACTGCGCCCGCGCTCCCTGAGGGGGCGCGGGCGACGGTACGGGTGAATCCCTCCGGTCCGGTGCACCCGCACCGGCCCGGAGGGCACCGCGTTCTAGAACGGGTTGAAGTCGTCGAACTCCTGGTCGGCCTCATCCCGCTCGGCCTGCCGGTCACGGCGCCGCTGGGCGGCGGGACGCGGCGCCTCGAAGCGGTGGTCCTCGCCACGGCGTCCGAGCATCTCGGCCCCGGCCATCACGGTCGGCTCCCAGTCGAAGACCACCGCGTTCTCCTCGGGGCCGATCGCGACCCCGTCGCCCGAGCGCGCACCCGCCTTCATCAGCGACTCCTCGACCCCGAGACGGGCGAGCCGGTCGGCGAGGTACCCGACGGCCTCGTCGTTGCTGAAGTCGGTCTGGCGGACCCAGCGCTCCGGCTTCTCGCCCCGGACGCGGTACAGCCCGTCCTCCTCCTGGACCACGGTGAAGCCGGCGTCGTCGACCGCCTTCGGGCGGATGACGATACGGGTCGCCTCCTCCTTCGGCTTCGCGGCACGGGCCTTCGCGACCAGCTCGGCGAGGGCGAAGGACAGCTCCTTGAGCCCGATGTGGGCCACCGCCGAGATCGCGAAGACCTGGTAGCCGCGGGCCTCCAGGTCCGGGCGGACCATCTCGGCCAGGTCCCTGCCGTCGGGCACGTCGATCTTGTTCAGGACGACCAGCCGCGGCCGGCGGTCGAGCCCGCCGCCGTAGCTCCTCAGCTCCTCCTCGATGACGTCGAGGTCGGAGAGGGGGTCGCGGTCCGACTCCAGGGTCGCCGTGTCCAGGACGTGGACGAGCACCTCGCAGCGCTCCACGTGCCGCAGGAACTCAAGGCCCAGGCCCTTGCCCTGGCTGGCGCCGGGGATCAGCCCCGGCACGTCGGCGATCGTGTAGACGGTCGACCCGGCCGTCACCACACCGAGGTTGGGGACGAGCGTGGTGAAGGGGTAGTCGGCGATCTTCGGCTTCGCGGCCGACAGCACCGAGATCAGCGAGGACTTGCCGGCGCTGGGGTAGCCCACCAGCGCCACGTCCGCGACGGTCTTCAGCTCCAGGACGATGTCCTGCGCGTCGCCGGGGACACCCAGCAGTGCGAAGCCGGGCGCCTTGCGGCGGGCCGAGGACAGGGCCGCGTTGCCGAGGCCGCCCCGGCCGCCCTCCGCGGCCACGTACGTGGTGCCCTGGCCCACGAGGTCCGCGAGCACGTTGCCGGCCTTGTCAAGGACGACGGTGCCGTCCGGCACCGGCAGGACCAGGTCCTGGCCGTCCTTGCCGGAGCGGTTGCCGCCCTCGCCGGGCCGGCCGCTGGTGGCCTTGCGGTGCGGGGAGTGGTGGTAGTCGAGCAGCGTGGTGACGGACTGGTCGACGACCAGGATCACGTCACCGCCACGGCCGCCGTTGCCGCCGTCCGGGCCACCGAGGGGCTTGAACTTCTCCCGGTGGACGGAGGCACAGCCGTGACCTCCGCTACCCGCGGCGACGTGCAGCTCGACGCGGTCCACGAAGGTGGTCATGGAATGTGCCTCCAGTTACGTACGGAAAATCTCTCATCGATGATCGTCGCGCGGTCGTCGCCGCGCGGCGGTCACCACTCGGTCGAAACACGCGAAAGGCGGACCCGCTTCCCGTACGGGAAGTGAGGTCCGCCTCGCGAAGGATCCGGTCAGGCGACCGGAACGATGTTCACGACCTTGCGGCCACGGTGCGTGCCGAACTCGACCGCACCGGCGGCCAGCGCGAACAGCGTGTCGTCCTTGCCACGGCCGACGCTCGCGCCGGGGTGGAAGTGGGTGCCACGCTGGCGGACCAGGATCTCACCGGCGTTGACGACCTGACCGCCGAAGCGCTTCACGCCGAGCCGCTGAGCATTGGAGTCGCGACCGTTCCGGGTGGACGATGCGCCCTTCTTGTGTGCCATCTCTCCTCAGTCCCTTACTTCGCAGCCGCGGGGATCTCAGTGACCTTGATCGCCGTGTACTGCTGGCGGTGGCCCTGACGACGGCGGTAGCCGGTCTTGTTCTTGTAGCGAAGGATGTCGATCTTCACACCCTTGTGGTGGTCCACGACTTCGGCCTGGACCTTGATGCCGTCCAGCACCCACGGGTCGCTGGTCACGGCGTCGCCGTCGACCACGAGCAGGGTCGAGAGCTCGACCGTGTCGCCAACCTTGGCAGTGGAAATCTTGTCAACCTCAACGATGTCGCCGACAGCAACCTTGTGCTGGCGACCACCGCTGCGCACGATGGCGTACACGGATCTCTCTCTCACTCGAAGTCGGAATCCCCGCAGTCCAGCCGCCGGAGGAACAGACGGCCTCTCCCGGGGCGCGAGCCACCGGGAGGAAGAGGTTTACGGGAATGCGGCGCGTCTGCAAACACACCGAGGGTCAAGGTTACGGGGCCCCGACCTGGGGGTCAAACCGGCTCCCGGCCGCCCCCTGACCGGGCGGCCTAGGTGGGCTCGCCGTCCGCCGGCAGCGGCTTCACGCCCTTGCACAGGTCGGTGGTGTCCTTGGTGCCCGGGTAGGCCACCTTGGTCACCCGGTCGAAGTGGACCCGGTACATGTCGTGCACGGCGTCGTCGTCGACCTTCACGATCGACTCGTCGTTCTCGCGCAGCGCGGGGCCCGTGTAGTTGCCCGAGCCGGTGAAGCTGACCTTGTTCTTCACGCCGTCGTACATGCCGTCCACCAGGATGTACTTGCTGTGGATGATGTACGGCGTGACCAGCTTCTTGCCGGGGTTCAGCGGGTCCCGGTCGTCGTTGTAGCAGCGCACGGTCGGGCCACCGGTGGTGTGCATCTTCTCCCAGGTGCCCTTCGTGCCACCGCTGCTCTTGGCGCTGTCCGACTCCGCGTAGACGATGCTCACGGAGCAGCCCGCCTTCTTGAGGTCGACCAGCTTCTCCGCGATGGCCAGCCGCGTGATCTTGAAGATCGCCACCCGGACCTTGGTGGACTGGGTGACCCCAGCGGTGTCCTTGTACTTACAGGTGACGTTGTTGAGGATCGAGTACACCGTGTCGGTGGCCCGGGAGTTGCCCGTGCGCGGGAAGAAGTAGGCCTTGTAGAGGCCGTTGCTGACCGTGCGGTAGTTCCAGGACTGCCAGTCCCGCGCGACCATCGTGTCGAAGTAGTCCGCGTACGCGTCGTACATCGTCGGGTTGTTCGGCAGCAGCAGCGCGTCGTTGAAGAAGCGCGTGTGCGCGGACGGCGTGGAGTTCGAGGTGGTCTCGACGACCACGTTGGTGGCGCCCTGCACCGCCGAGAACAGCCAGAACTTGTTGTGCATGATCGACTGCCCGAACTGCGGGTCGCCCAGGCACGACTTCTTCTTCGGGCAGGTCGCCACGTACGAGCCCTGGCTGCGGTCGGTGCCGAGGCCCGAGGCCAGCGTCCCGTACGCGGTGTTGGTCGGGCGGTCGCTGACGCTGGACTCGTCGAGCAGCACCTGTACGTGCACCCCGCGGTCCTTGGCGGCGACGAGCGCGTTGACGACGCCGGCCTCCCAGACGTGGTAGACCGCGACCTTGATCGTGGAGCCGGGCAGCGCGGAGTTCGTCAGCTCGATCAGCCGCGTACGGATCGCGGCCTGCTGGTCTGCGGTGCCGAGCGGGTCGTTGAAGATCGGCCCCTCGGTCCACGTCGGGTTGTCGAGGGCCTGTGCCGTGCCCGTCGACGCGATCCCCTGGACGCCCGCCGCGGACAGCACCGTCGCCAGCGCCACGGCCTGGCGGCCGCCCTTGACCGGCTTCACAGCACGGTGCCGCCCGGTGCCCTGCAGGCGCACGCGCGCCATGTGATCCCCTCCCCTGACACGTGTGAGCGTCTCCCCAACGCGCACGCGTGTGTACGTACCGATAACTGCATGAGTTTTACAGGTAACTTACCGCGCCCCAAGGGGCGGGGGGTGGCTGTGATGTGATCGACGCCCACCAAACCGGGCGATACGCCACCACAGCGGTCACCGAAACATCGATTCGGGTGACCTCACGGGTTGTACGGGTGACGACGCCGCCTCTTCCGGGGAAGCTGGCCGCCCTCCCGGGGAAGCCGGCCGCCCCCGCGCACGCGAACGCCTCCCGCCCGGCTGTCGTCCAGCCGCACGGGAGGCGTCGCGTCGCTCCTAGCCGGTCCCACCGGCCCCTGTCAGTCCCTGTCGGTTCCTGCCGGTGTTCGTCAGTCCTCGTCGGTGGAGGCCGTGACGGTGGACGGCGTCTGCTGCTCGGCCGCCGCGGTCTTCTTGGCCGTCGACTTCGTGGCCGTCTTGGCGGTCTTGGTCGCCTTCTTGGCCGTCGTCTTCTTGGCGGCCGTCTTCTTGGCAGCGGTCGTCGTCTTCTTGGCGGCGGCCTTCTTCGCCGGCGCCTTCTTGGCCGTCTTGCGGGCCGCCGTCTTCTTGACCGGCGCCTCCTCGTTGACCGGCGCCTCCTCGGCGGCCTCGCCGGACGGCTCCTGCGAGGGCTCCGCGGGAGCCTCGGCCGGGGCCTCCGGCGACGCCGACGGGACGACCACGACGGCGGTCTCGGCGGACGACGTCGGCGCGGCGGCCTTGCGGACCGCACGGCGCCTCGGACGGGCCGGGGCGGCACTGTCGGCGGCGGGCTGCTCCGCCGGTGCGGCGGACCCGGACCCGGCGTCCTGCCCGGCCGCGGGCTCGGGCCGGGCCTCGGGCGCCGGCTCGGCGGGCGCGGGCGCCGCGACCGGCTCGGTGACCGTCACGACGGCCTCCTCGGCGGCCGCGGGCGAACCGGCCGGAGCGGACACCTTGCGGGTCGCCCGGCGGCGCGTACGGCCCTTGGGGGCCGCGTCGTCCACGGCGGGGGCCTCGGTCTCGGCGGCCGGGGCCTCCGCCGCCGGGGCCTCGACCACCGGGTCCTCGGCGGCGGCGGGCGCGGCCTGCGCGACCTCGGCCGGCTCCTGCGGCACGGGCTGCTCGGCCTCCTCCTCCGGCGTCACGGACTGCGCCGTCGGAGCAGCGGACGCCGCCTCGGCGCGGCGCTCGGACCGGCGGGACTCGGACCTCGGCGCACCCGCGGGAGAGGACGCGCGACGGCTCGCCCGGCGGCGCGAACGCCCGCCACGGGTGGCCGCGGCCTCCGCCTCGGCGGCGCTGCTGTAGAGCTCCTCGTCCGGTACGAACTCGGGCTCCGCGAGCGCGACCGGCTCGGCCACCTCCGCGGCGACCTCGGCGGCCGTCTCGACGGGCTCGGCCGTCCCGGCGGTGTCCGTCTCGTGCTCGTGCGCGTGGTCGTGCTCGTGGGTCTGCTCGGCACCGCCGCGGCCGCGCTTCTTGCGCTTGCCGCCGCCACCGGCGGAGGTGGGCTGCTCCATGTGCACGATCACGCCGCGGCCGTTGCAGTGGACGCAGGTCTCCGAGAACGACTCAAGGAGGCCCTGGCCGACCCGCTTGCGGGTCATCTGGACGAGGCCCAGCGAGGTGACCTCGGCCACCTGGTGCTTGGTGCGGTCGCGGCCCAGGCACTCCAGCAGGCGCCGCAGCACCAGGTCCCGGTTGGACTCCAGGACCATGTCGATGAAGTCGATGACGACGATGCCGCCGAGGTCGCGCAGCCGCAGCTGGCGCACGATCTCCTCGGCCGCCTCCAGGTTGTTCCTGGTGACCGTCTCTTCGAGGTTGCCGCCCTGACCGGTGAACTTGCCGGTGTTGACGTCGATGACGATCATCGCTTCGGTCTTGTCGATGACCAGCGAACCGCCGCTCGGCAGCCAGACCTTGCGGTCCAGGGCCTTGGCGAGCTGCTCGTCGATCCGGTACGACGCGAAGACGTCGACCTCGGAGGTCCAGCGCGACAACCGGTTCGCCAGGTCGGGCGCGACGTGCGAGACGTAGCCGTGGATGGTCTCCCACGCCTCGTCGCCGCTGACGATGACCTTGGTGAAGTCCTCGTTGAAGATGTCGCGGACGACGCGGACGGTCATGTCCGGCTCGCCGTAGAGCAGCGTCGGCGCGCTTGAGCTGCCGCCCTTCGCCTTCTTCTGGATGTCCTCCCACTGCGCCTGGAGCCGCTCGACGTCACGGCGCAGCTCGTCCTCGCTCGCGCCCTCGGCGGCGGTGCGCACGATGACACCGGCGTCGTCGGGGACGATCTTCTTGAGGATGGTCTTCAGCCGGGCGCGCTCGGTGTCGGGCAGCTTGCGGCTGATGCCGGTCATCGAGCCCTCGGGCACGTAGACCAGGTAGCGGCCGGGGAGCGAGACCTGGCTGGTCAGCCGGGCGCCCTTGTGACCGATCGGGTCCTTCGTGACCTGCACGAGGACCGACTGGCCCGACTTCAGGGCGCTCTCGATGCGGCGGGGGCCGTTGGCCATGCCCAGCGCCTCGAAGTTGACCTCGCCGGCGTACAGCACGGCGTTGCGGCCCTTGCCGATGTCGATGAAGGCGGCCTCCATCGACGGCAGCACGTTCTGGACCTTGCCCAGGTAGACGTTGCCGACGTACGAGGTCGCCTGCTCCTTGTTGACGTAGTGCTCCACGAGCACGTCGTCCTCAAGGACACCGATCTGGGTGCGCTCGCCGTTCTGGCGGACGACCATCACGCGCTCGACGGCCTCGCGGCGGGCCAGGAACTCGGCCTCGGTGATGATCGGGACGCGGCGGCGGCCCTGCTCGCGGCCCTCGCGGCGGCGCTGCTTCTTGGCCTCCAGACGGGTCGAGCCCTTGATGGACTGCACCTCGTCCGAGCTGTCGTGCGGCCGCTCGTCCTTCTTGCGGGGCTCGCGGACCTTGACGACCGTGCGCTCGGGGTCGCTGTCGCCGGCGGCCTCGGTCTCGCCGGAGGAGTCACCGGCGCGGCGGCGACGGCGACGGCGGCGACGGCTGCTGCTGGAGCCGCCGCCCTCCTCGTGCTCGTCCTCGGCGTCCGTGTCGTCCTCTTCGGCCTGCTCGGTCCGCCCGCCCTGCTCGGCGGTGTCATCCTGCGCGTCGGCGGCGGACCGGGCGGGCTGCTCGCCGCGCTCGGCCTGCTCACCGGCGAACTCGTCGTCGGTGTCGGTGTCGGCCTCGGCGGACTCGCCCCGGCGGCGGCGACGGCCACCGCGGCGGCGGCGCCGGCGCGAACCGGTCTCCTCGCCGTCCTCACCGTCGGCGGCGTCCTCGGCGGACTCCTCCTCGACGGGCTCCTCGTCCACCGGCTCCTCGGCCTCGGGGGCGCGCTCCACGGGGGCGACGGCCACCGCGGCGGCGGCGCCGGCGCGAACCGGTCTCCTCGCCGTCCTCACCGTCGGCGGCGTCCTCGGCGGACTCCTCCTCGACGGGCTCCTCGTCCACCGGCTCCTCGGCCTCGGGGGCGCGCTCCACGGGGTCTCCGTCACGGCTGCGCCCTCGGCGWWCGCCGAGGGGGGTCCCGCGGGGCGGGAGGCCGCGCGGCGCCGTCGGCGCGGCGGCAGCGTGTCGCTGGGGGTGTCGTTGTCGCGGCCCGTCGAGGAGTCGGTGGGCTCGATGGGTTCGGTGGGCTCAAGCATGCGGGTGGATCTCCCGTCAGGCTCCCGGGCGCCGCGGATCCGGTGACGTCCGCGGCTCGCGCGTTGCGCGGTGCCGCCGTCCGGGGCGCGGGCGCCGCACGGGAGCTCTCTGTGTCCTGTCTCACCGGTTCCGTACGCCATGTGTGCGTACGGCCTGGTGAAAGTCTTCTGTGTCGGTGCGCTGCCCGACCCAGGTGGCTCCCGGATACGAGGGCGGCGCTTCGACGGCCGTCCCTGCGCGGGACCTTCCTTACGCCGACGCCTTCGCGGCGGCAGCCGCGGTGTCCCCGGACGGAGCCGGGGAGGATGCTGCTGCCTCGCGGTCGGGCGCGAGCGGGTCGGTCACCGTGCCGGTCTCTTCATCGAACAGCCCCTGCGCCAGCCTGGTCACCGCTGCGGGGACCGGCGGCGCCAGGTCGGCCACGGCTCGAAGACCGGACAGGACGTCGTCAGGTCGAACGGCAGGCGTCACGTGCCGAACAACCAGCCGCAGTATCGCACAGGCCTGGTCGCTCGGCCTATCAGCCTGTGCACCGCGCGCCTCCGACGGTGCGCCGGACCGCGTGCCGATCGCCTCCAGGCTCGCGACGGCGCCGCGGGCGTCGAAGGTGCGCACACCGTTCTTGGCCTTGCGCTGGACCTCGACGCTGTCGGCCGCCGTGAAGGCGTCGACCGCGCGCGCCGCGTCCTCGGGGGACACGCCGTCGAGGCGCAGTTCCCACACGGACGCGGTGAGCCGGTCGGCGAGACCCGAGGTGCGGGCCTCCACGGCGTCGATGATGTCGAGCCCGACGGGCATCGACTCGTCGAGGAGCAGGCGCAGCTTCTCGGGGTCGCGCGCGTCGGTGAGCGCGATCTCCAGGTACTCGGCCTCACTGCCCGTGCCGGTGGGTGCGGCATTGGCGTACGACACCTTCGGGTGCGGCGTGAACCCGGCCGAGTACGCCATGGGCACCTCGGCTCGGCGCAACGCGCGCTCGAAGGCACGCTGGAAATCACGGTGGCTGGTGAACCGGAGGCGGCCGCGCTTGGTGTAGCGCAGTCGGATGCGCTGCACCGCGGGTGCGGGCGGCGGGCCTTCGGGCTGTCGCTTGCCCAGTGTCGCTCAGTCCTTCGTGAGGTGCGGTCGTACTACTACCTAGAGTACGTGCCCCGGCGGCCGTCGGTTCCCTCCGGGACCGGCCCGGCGCGTGTCAGAGTGGTCCGCCGGGCTTGACCAGGCGCACCGGCTCCGGTTCCGCGCGGGGTCCGGCCAGAGGTACGGGGTCGGGCTCGCGCGGTGCCCCGAAGAGCGCGCGGCGGACGTCCGCCCTGGCCTGCCGGGCCGTCTCGCGGGCGCTCGCCAGGACCTGCCGGGCGGCGCGCCCCGCACCGCGGGCGGCCTCCGCCGCGGGTTGCCAGAGGGCGTCCCGCACGAAGTGGCCCGCGGGGGTGAGCACGCTCCGGTACGCCCAGCGCACCGGCTCGACGAAGATCCACCGGAAGAGCCGCCCGAGGAACCGCCCGACGGCGAGGGACACGTACCCGGCGATCCGCCAGGCGTGTCCGAGGGCCTCGCCGATCTCCCGCCCGACGACGGCGAGGCCGCGCCCGAGCGGCACGAGCACCCAGCGCCACAGGGCGACGAGGGGCACGACGAGCGTCCACCGCAGCAGAACCCCGATCCCCCTGCCGAGCCAGGCCAGGGCGGCCCAGGCCCCCCGCCCGACCCACGAC
>NZ_VDFC01000046.1:1276430-1320618 GCF_008369065.1 Streptomyces apricus
GTCCAGATTCCCCCTCCCACCCACGCCACGGCGGTCCACACGCCCCGCGCGACCCAGGTGACGCCGGCCCATGTCCCGCGGGCGGCCCACGCGGCGCCGGCCCACAGCGTCCGGGCCAGCCAGGCGACGGCCCCTCCGGCCGGTGCGAGCAGGGTGCGGTGGAGCCAGCCGGCCGGGGCCAGCACCGAGATCCGCCACAGCCAGGCGCAGCCGGCCCCGATGCCCCGCAGCGTCCAGGCGCAGCCCGCGCCGATCCCCCGCAGCGTCCACACGATGCCGTGTCCGAGGGGCGTCAGCACCCGCGCGTACAGCCACACCGCGGGGACGACGAACAGCACGTACCCGAGCCGGCCCAGCAGCCACCCCACCGGCAGGACCATGTACCGCCACAGCCCGACCCACGGCCAGACAAACACCAGCTTGGCGAGCCAGGTCAGGGTCTGCCCGATGACCGTCGCGGCGCCCCGCACCAGCCACGCGAGGGCCCGACCGACGGGCACGAACACCCACTGCAGGGCGCGGCCCAGCGGCCGCAGCAGCGTGTCCGTGAGGAACCGGCCCCCGACGACCAGCGCGTCCCAGGCCATCCGCACCGGCACGACCAGCACGAACACCACGATCCGCACCGGGATGCGGAGGGCGACGACGAGGCACCCCTCCGGTGCGGCGTCCCGCTGCCGCGCGGGAACCGCGGGGGTCGTCCCGGGCGGCGCGGGCTGCGGTGCCTTCTCAAGGTCCATACACACCAGGACGCGTGAGCGGCCCTTACGGATGCAGCAGCAGGAGGTCGGCGAGTTCGCCGGGGTGGGTGATCATGCAGTCGTGGCCGCTGCGCAGTTCGTGGACTCGGGACGGTTCGCCGTTGGGCTGGGTCGGCGGGACGGGGCGCCGGGTGACGCCCGGCGGCTCGTCGCCGACGCAGAGGACGTGCGTCCTGGGGATCAGGGCCTGCGCGGGGTCGTCGAGTTCGACCGGCTGCTGGAAGCAGAGCACCGACTCGTCCGTGAGCATGGTCCTGAGCCAGGCGACGTCGTCGGGATCGGTGACGCCGAACAGGCCGTACGGCGCCGGGAGTTCCGGCAGCGGCGGAATGCGCCAGGGCTCGGCGGTGGCGGCGGCACCGTCGATCAGGGCCCGGGTGAGGGGCATGACGTCGACGGCGCTCTCCCCGTGCACCGGCACCATCGCGTCGACGTACACCAGGCGCGCGACGCGCTTCGGGATGCGGTTCGCCACGCCGGAGACGACCATCCCCGCGTAGCTGTGCCCGACGAGCACGACGTCGTCCAGGTCCTGGTCGAGGACGAGGTCCACGACGTCGTCGATGTGAGTGGTGAGGCCGATCCGGGGGCCGAGCAGGTGGGCCTTGTCCCCGTGGCCGCTGAGGGACGGGGCGAGGACCCGGTGACCGGCGGCGGTGAGCAGCGCGGCGACGCGGCTCCAGACCCGTCCGTCGTGCCAGGCGCCGTGGACGAGGACATAGGTGTGCTGGGTGCGAGAGGGCATGGCTCATCCCGGGAGGGTGCGAGGGGTCTGCCGACCGGGGCGGTCAGCCGCGCGTACGCGCGTCCCGGTGGGCGCTGGATGTCTTCGACCCTAGGGAGCCGTCGGGTACCGCCGGGTACCCATCGCCCCACGAGCCCGAGGAGCCCGCAAAAGCCGCGGGACGGCAGCGCTTCCTAAGCACTGCCGTCCCACCGGATCGTCCGTCCGCCGAGGTCAGTGGACGTGCCCGCCCGCCACCGGTGTCTTCACGGTCAGCGGCAGCAGCTTCTTGCCGGTCGGACCGACCTGGATCTCGGTCTGCATGGCCGGGCGTATGGACACACTCCGAAAACCAGCTCTACCGTCGTAGGCATGAGGACACGTACGCGCAGGCGCACCGCAGCCGAGCAGAAGCAGTACTCCGTCGAGGCCGAGTGGACCAAGGCGGATCTCGCACTCTTGAAAGAGCTGAAGCGGGCGGAAGCGCTACTGCCCGAAGACGCCCCGCGGGCTCTCTTATCGGTCCGCCTGTCAGTACTGACGGACGACACCACATCGCCGGCACGGCAGGAGTTGGACCTCCGCATCCTGGCGAGGGAACGAGGGTGCCGAGTCGTCGGCGTCGCGTCGGACCTGAACGTCTCAGCAACGAAGGTTCCGCCATGGAAGAGGAAGGAGCTCGGGGACTGGCTGAACAACCGCTCCCCCGAGTTCGACGAGCTCCTGTTCTGGAAGCTCGACCGCTTCGTGCGCAGGCTCTCCGACCTCTCGACGATGATCGAGTGGAGCCTGAAGCGCGGTAAGAACCTCGTCTCGAAGAACGACAGCCTTGATCTCACGACCACGGCGGGGAAGATCATGGTCACGATCATCGGCGGCATCGCCGAGATCGAGGCGGCCAACACCTCCACCCGGGTCATGAGTCTCTGGGACTACGCGAAGTCTCAAGAAGATTGGATCATCGGCAAACCTGCATTCGGCTACGTCACGGATGAGGACGACACGGGGAAGCTCGTCCTCGTCATCGATCCCGAAGCGCACAAGGCACTGCACTGGGCCCGACGCATGGCGATCCGAGGACACTCCGCCCGGTTCATGGTGCGCTGCCTGAAACGGTCCGGCCTCATGAGTCAGGGGCTCACCGTCTCGACACTCCTCCGTAGGCTCAGGAACCCCGCGCTCCTCGGCTACCGAGTGGAAGAGGACAAGCAGGGAGGGCAACGGCGTTCGAAGACGATCCTCGGCAAGGACGGCAGGCCGATCATGGTCGCTCCCCCGATCTTCACCGAGGAGGAGTTCGAGACGCTCGGCGCCGCTCTCGACCGGCGCAAGAAGAACCAGCCCCCGCGTCGAGTCGGCGGAGCGACTCAGTTCCTCGGCGTCCTTCTGTGCGCCGACTGCAAGACGAACATGACCGTGCAGATCACGAACAACAAGTTCGGGAACTACCAGTACCTACGGTGCCGCAGTTGCAAGAGCGGCGGACTCGGCGCCCCGAACCCCCAGCAGGTCTACGAGCGGCTCGTCGAGGATGCGCTCAGGGTCCTCGGGGACTTCCCCGTACAGGTGCGCCAGTACGCGGAGGGTGCCGAGGTACGACGGGAGATCAAGCGTCTTCAGGAGTCCATCGCCCTCTACATGAAGGAGCTGGAACCCGGAGGCCGGTACACCAAGACCAGGTTCACGAAGGAGCAGGCGGAGGCGACGCTCGACAAGCTCATCGAGGAGCTGGAAGCCATCGATCCCGACACCGCCCAGGACCGATGGGTCAACGTCCACGGCGGGAAGACCTTCCGCGAGCACTGGCACGAGGGTGGGATGGAAGCCATGGCCGCGGACCTGTACCGAGTCGGCATCCGATGCGAGGTCACCCGCACGAAGGTGCCGGGAGTACGAGCCCCGAAGGTACGCCTGCGGCTGCTGATCCCGAAGGACGTACGCGAGCGGCTCGTGATCCGAGAGGACGATTTCGCGCAAGCGCTCTGACGCCGGCCGCGCGTGAACGCAGCTGCCTCCATGACGAGTAGACGGAGGCGGCTGCGTATGTCATCCGAACCACGCCGCAGCGTCGAACGGCTCCTCCGTACCGTCTTCATCCACGATCACGATCTCACTTTCGATCAAGCTCGGGGCATCGTCGTCCTTCGTCTCACGCTCGGGCAGAGGAGTCATCGACTCCGCCCCCTTCACGCCTCGCTTCTGTGCCGAACTGCCGGGACACTGCCAGGTCGTCGGCCACCCCGGCCGCGATCAGAGCGGCCCCGAGGGTGTGGCCGGAGCCGACGTAGCGCCAGTAGGCAGCAGTGACCGTGCCGGGCAAGGCTTCATGACCTATGTGTTCGGCTCGATCGGCGCGTAGGGCCCGGTAGGTCGTCGAGTAGGCGCGGGACTTGGTCAAGATGTGACCGCGGTAGCCGAGGGTGTGTGCCCAGGTCCGTAAATGGAGAGGCTCGAACTCGGGCAGGCCGCCGAGATGCCAGCACGTATGCATGAGCCGCCGAACGTGACTGGATACGCGAGCGGCCCTGACGTCGTCCCGACTTGTGAGCCGGTAGTCCGTGCCGGCGCCTGTCTCGCTCGCTCCCTTGGTGACGTATTTGGCGACGTAGGCAGCCACTGCGTCGTCATCCGGTCCGGGACCGTCGGCGCGTAGCGGTCGAGCGTCGACCTGGGCACCCCAACGCAGTGCGAGTTCCCCGACGGCCGGGCTGTAGCGAGTGCGGACCACGACCCGACTCGCGGAGACGCGCACCGCATCGGTCAGTCGGGCGACTGTGCCCCAGACCGGAGGTTCGTCGGTCGGTCCGTCCGGGCCGTCGAGGCGGACGACGGCATGTACGTGGACGGCTCCACGCTTCTGGTACTCGGCGACGCGAGCGAAGGACAGCCAGGCGTGCTCGGCGAAGCGGGACTGCACGAGGCCCGCAGAAGACGCGAGGTGTCGGCGTACGCCGATGACGAAGCGGTCCCACAGCATGCCCACGTGCGCATGCCAGAGCACGTGAGCTGTGTAGTCGTAGCAGTCGGGGCAGAGAGGTCGGCCGACGAGGGAAGCGTCCGCGCCATGGACTGCGCCACAGCCGAGCGGACGACCGTGCTCGCAGCTACCGCGGTCCCGCCGAGGGTGGCAGCGATCGTCTCCGGCACGGTGGACGGGACCGAAGGACGGTGCTGTCAGCGTGACGAAGAGTCGGGGTCGATGGCGAACCGCGTCGGGAACGTTCTTGCCGCCGATCAGACCCGCGCGGACGAGGTGGAAGGTGTCGCCCGCGTGGAGGCGGGAGCACGGGGCGCAGACGGTGGCGCGTCTGTTGCGGCAGCGGACGGAGAGCCGCTCCCCCGGCTCGTCGCGGGTGTCGTAGTGGCGCAGGATCTCGCCGGTCGCGCCGTTCAGGGTGGTGGTCGAGCCGGAGAGATGGACGGGGTGGGCGCAGCCGCCCGTGGCCGTGATCTGTTCCATCCAGCGCGCGAACTGGGGATCTTGGGCGATGCGGATTGCGTCGCGGTCGACTTCAGGTAGCTGACACAGGCGCGCCGCGCGGTCGAGGGCGGCGCGCCTGTCAGCCGAGGCGTTCTCGGGTGTGATGGTGGTGACCTTCCGGGGTGGGCCGCCGAAGCGGCACGGGTAGTGGTGGGTGGCGCGCAGTCGCTCATGTGGATCACTCCTATGGGTGGTCGGGTGGGAAGCAGGGATTCAGCGGATGGTCCCGGTGCCCCGGCAGACGCGGCAACGGCGCAGTCGTCCGGTCCAGGTCCTGCGGGCCCCGTCCCCCTTGCAGTGGGGGCACCTCACGCGAGGCATAGGCATGGCGGTGGGTCCTTTCTGCTCAGGTGTGGGAGAAGCCGCTGATGACCCAGGTGACGAGGCCGTGGACGGTGAAGACCACGGGGGTCTGGCCGAGATAGACGCCGAAGAGGCCGACGCAGACCGCTTCCCAGGCGCGGACGTCACGGGAGCGGACGAGGAGAACGGTGATGATCCCGAAGATCACCGCGAACGTGAACGCTGTTCCTTCGCTGATCACTTGTCGTCTCCTTCCAGGGCCACGAGGGCGCGGCGGATGGCGGGCATGTCCGGGGCGAGCGCGGAGTGCCGCTGTGCCGCCGCGATGGCCTCTTCGGTGGTCGTCAGGTGCGAGCGGGCACGGCTCCAACCGCCGTCCGGCCCGGTGCACACGGCCACGCCCCGTTCCTGGGCGGTGATCGACTGAGCGACGGTCACCGCGTCCTTGTTGAGGTCGCCCAAGGTCATCTCTGCCGTACCGGGGTCGTTGACCCGGTGGCAGATCCGGCCGCCGAGCTGGGCACGCAGTGCGGTGACGCCGGGTCCGAGGTCGGAGCCGACCCGTTGGCCGGCGACGACCAGGTGCAGGCCGAGCGCGGCGCCGAGCTGGGCCAGGCGCAGGAGGAGGACGGAGCACTGTTCGGCTTCTGCTCTGCTCTCGCGGGTGCCGTCCGACAGGTACAGTTCCGCGATCTCGTCGACGATCACGACGACCGGTACCGGCCGCAGCTTGTCGGGGAGCTCCCAGATGGAGCGTGCTGCCGCTATACGGCACTCGTTCATACGGTCCTGCATGTCGACGACGAGCGCGGTCAGGATCGCGACCGCTTCGCGTCGGCACGTCGCCAGTGCACTCAGCCGGTTGGCGAACAGACCCAGTTCCATGCCGCCCTTGCAGTCGATACCGACCAGGGCGACGGGTTGCGGGGCGAGCTGGGTGATGAGCCGGGCCAGCAGGGTGGACTTGCCGGAGCGAGTGGCGCCCGCGATGAGCCAGTGCGGGATGAGCCGTAGATCCATCACCCACGCGCCGCCGCTCTCCAGTGCGCCGATGAGCGCGGACAGCAGCGCGGCGGGAGCCGTTGCCAGGCCGGGCCGCAGGAGCGGATCGGTGGCCGTTGCCGTCAGCAGTACGAGCCCGCGTTCCGGCGAGGTGACGCGCACGGCGTGCACCTTCCACGCGTGGACGAAGGCGTCCGCCGCCTTCAGGTACGTCGCCGGGGTCTGGCCCGCGTGCAGGCGCGCCACCACGGTCAGACCCAGGCGGGTAGGGCGCGGGAAGGAGATCCGCGGAGCCACCGGCCGCAGCGGATCACCCTTGACCACCAGGTCCCCGAGCAGCCCGCGCGGCGGACGACGGGAGACGGAGAGGTCGTTGAGCATGGCGACCTTGCGCCAGGTGAACAGCACCCGGCACGTGGTGGCCGGGTAGCCGGTGAGGTACCAGTGCCAGGCCGGACAATGCCGGCGCAGCAGGTCACCGCCGCCGAGCACCCAGGCCAGCACGATGAGCCCGAGAGCAAGCGTGATCAAAGCGCTCATCACGCACCACCGGTCTTTAACGCCGTGCCCTGTACGGGCGTGATGGCGTCCGCACGGAAGCTGATCCCGTGCCGGTCGCCCATAGCCCAGGCGAACGCCACCAGTCCGGTGACCCTGAGGATCTGTCCCTCCTCGATGCCTTTCGGTTCACCGCTCACCGCGATCTCGATCACGGAAATACGTCGCCGGTCCTGGCGCACCGTGACGGCCACGGTGTAGATCGTCTGACCGTCGCGGTCCTTCTTCACCTCCTGTGTCTCGGGGTTGCTGATCTTCGCTTCGGGCGCAATGGCGCACCGCAGTACGCCAAGTCGCGCCGTGTCCACGGGAATGGACTGCATTGCATGGCCTCCCTGGCCAGTCAGGACGCCTGACATATTCAGACGTCACTTGTCCTTACGAGTGATGACTATGGAGTGCTGTACGGCGAGGGTGCAACTACTTATGCTGACGAGTGATGTCGCGCGTGCGACGTGCCTACGACCTCAACCCGAAGGTGCTGAGATGACGGAGATCCAACGCCCCGGCGCCCTGTACCAGCAGGTTGCCGCCGCCATCAGGGAGGCGATCCTGTCAGGCGAGTTCGCCCCCGACTCCCTGTTGCCGTCCGAGGCTCAGCTCATGGCCCGCTACCAGGTCTCGCGTCCCACCGTCCGCAACGCCGTTGCGGCCCTGCGCGCCGAAGGACTCATCGACGTACGTCACGGCAAAGGCAGCTTCGTACGTTCCGACGGCCAACCCGTGCTCACCATCGAGCGCCGCATCAGCCGCACGTCCGACGGCCAGTTCGTCATGCCCAGCGGCGACGTCTGGACCGAAGCCGAGCAGCCGAGCACTTACCGCACGCGCACGAGCAAGATCACGGGCCACTTCCTCGCACTGGACGAGGAGGAAGCGCTGTTCGCATGCGACCGCCTGCTCACCGATCCCGAGACCGGCACCCGCGCGATGCACCGCACACTGATCCCCTTCGAGGTCGCCGAAGGCATCCCGTCGCTCGCGCAGGAGCCTGGCAAGGCGCCGACCGAGGTCTACCGCACACTCACCCAGGACGGGCACAAACTGTGGTGGTCGGAGACCGTTCGCGCCCGCATGCCACTGCCCGACGAGCGGACCACGCTCCAACTCCCGGACGCGACGCCGATCCTGCATCTGTCCCGTGTCACGCACGGCGCCGACGACCGTCCGCTGATCCTCGAAGAGCTCCGCGTCGGTGCGGACCGTGCCGAAGTCGCTTACCGGATCACCGCCGACAAGCAGACCACCCGACGGCGCCCGGCGTGATCGGCAGCGGCCATCGGTCGAAACCTTCTTCACTTCCTCAAGGGCGCGCCTGCGGCGCGCCGGGCAGCCCGGCCGCCCCGGCCGGGCATGCGGCGTGTCCGCCGGTCCCGTCCGGTCGCCCGACTGCCCACACCGCAGTACGCCAGAGGCCGTGAAGCATCGACTCGCCGAGCTGGGCCGGAGCCCGTGTGGCTGGGGGTCGCCGGCCTCCGAGACTTTAGGCAGCTCCCATGGGGCGAGCCTCGAAGACCAGGGGGCCGATCGGGCACACCAGCGGGCAGGTCCAGTACCTGCCCGATCCGCCGGGCGAGCGTAAGGCCCCCTGGTCACTCGCCCCATGGCAGCTACCGCCCAAAGTCTCTGCGGCCGACGACGTGCCCACGCGCGCCGTTCATCCGGGACGATGCGCCTCATGCTGCACCACCGTCGCCGCCGCCGAGCGTCTCTAGGAGACCGGCGAGTCTCTCCGCGGCATCCGGTCGGCCGGCGACCCGTACGACCCCCCGACCGTCGCCGTTCGTCGAGGCCACGGCCCGGACGTCCGACATCTCGAAACCAGAGCCCAAGAGCGCTCGATTCAGCCGGTCGGCAGCCTCCCGCGCGTCACGCCAGCCTGCCAGGTAATCGACACCCGGCACCCATGAACCGCAGTCCGCTCCCTCAACGTCGAGCCCATCACTCAGCCAGTCCTCACCCGCGCCGGTCACCTTGCCCACCCCTGCCCTGATCTAGGTAATGGATCGTCAACTTCCTTTGGCCCAGGGCAGAACGCAGAGCAACGGCCCCGGTACCATCAGGCACCGGGGACCGCTGCGTCCCCTCCCGGACCACCCCGGTTGCTGGCAGGCGCGGGGGTGGTCCGGTCTCGGTATGAGGTTGTGAAGCGCGGTCCCCTGAGCCGGGCGGGGAACCCGGCGGATCGGAGAGCAGGGAACCGCGCCCCTTTGGCCAGAGAGGTCAGACTCCGGCCGGTGTCCGAACCGCCACCCACTCCCGATCGCGAGGGAGTGAAACAAGTGGTGACGGCCCGGAGATCATCGATCCGGTCTGTCCGTGTCTCCGCCAGCAAGGTCGAAGCGGCACCAGACCGTCTTGCCGCCTCGATCCTCCGGCGTCCACCACACCGCCACCGCGAGACGCTGAACGATCAGCAGCCCACGCCCCCTGTCAGGCAACACCGCTTCGGAGAGCTCCCCCATCAGCCCCGGAGAGAACGCCTCACCCACAGGGAGCACAGGAGGCGTCGAGTCCTCGTCGGCCACACCGACGAACAGCCACTTCGGCCACAGCTTGAAGGTCACATCGACACGTCGCGCGCGACCGGGCTCCGCCAGATGACGATCCGGGACCGCATGATTGATTACGTTCCCGACCAGCTCCGAGACGGCCAGCCGAACATCGTCCACGACGTCATCCACGCCGGCACCGTGCAAGAACGCTGCCGTCATGTGGCGCGCCACCCGCACTGTGTCGGGAAACTCGGCAAAGAGCGTCAGTGCCAGAAAGCGGCCGGTGGAGGACGGATCCGGCATCACGTACCAGTGAGCGAAGGCGTCCACCTCACGTGCCAGGCGCTCAGCTTTTCTGGTATCCATCCGGTCCCCTTCCGAAGGCCTCGAAGGCCCTGCGGCACCTCTTGCTGTTGGCAAGCCAGTACACGACGCGAAGGGCGCAGCCGGGAGTGTCCATCAGGGGGTTCACGTGAACACCGCTATAGGCAATGGGGGTTCACGGATGAACCCCCTCAGAACAAGACTGCTGTGACAGGATGGACACTCGCCGTCATTCTCGGGCTGGGCAGGGGAGCATGAGCCGAGAGCCGAACGCGCAGTTGGCCGCCGTCATGGACGAAGCGAAGGTCTCGAACAAGGGCCTCGCCAGGCGGATGCGGGATGCTGCCGCGCAACGCGGCACAGGATTGGGAACAACGCACGTTTCCGTCCAGCGATGGCGCAACGGCGGCGGCATCACCCCGCAGGCAGCGGCGATCATGGCCGAGGTACTCGGCAGCAAGCTGGGCCGCCGACTCACACCCGGAGATCTCGGATTCTTCGACCACGCCCAGCCGACAACCCCGCAGCCGATCGGCTACCCCAGCACCGTCCCCGACGTACTCACTCTGTTGGACGGACTCGCCGAAGAACGCTCTGAGACTCCGTCCCCTGACCCATTGACCATCGCGGACGCCGACCTCAACTCCGCAGTCCTGTCATGGATGATCGCCCGCCCCGATGGCGTCCAGGCCGACAGACCAGTTCACCAACGCGTCGGCATGCGCGACGTGCGCGCGATCCGGGACGCAAGCAGCATGTTCATGCAGCTGGACTTCAAGTACGGCGGAGGCCACGGCCACAAGGCACTGCGCCACTACTTCCGCCACGAAGTCCTGCCGCTACTGGACGCCAGCTACAGCGAAAAGGTCGGCAATGCACTGTTCGGTGCCGCCGCCGAGGTCTCCCAGTTACTCGCGTGGACCGCCTACGACACCGGAAACCACCGGCTCGCCCACCGCTACCTGACCTCCACACTGCGCCTGTCGCAGGTCATCGACGACCGCATGTTCGGCGCCCGCATCCTCGGCAACCTCAGCCACCAGGCCAACTACCTCGGTAACCACGCCCAAGCCATCCAGCTCTCGCGCGCTGCCGTCGAGGGGGCCAAGGGCCGAGCCACACCACGCGCCATGGCCTTGAACTCAGCTATGGAGGCTCGCGCACTGTCCAATGCCGGCGACCCGATCGGGGCAGGCCGCGCCATGAACGAGGCGGAACGCCACTTCGAGCGCGCGGGCACGGGCGAAGACCCCGAGTGGCTTGGATACTTCGACTCCGCGGAACTCACGGGCGAAATCTGCCACTGCTTCCGTGACCTCAAGATGCGCCGGGAGTCGGTCGAGGCCGCACAGCGAGCAGTCGACGCGACCGACCCGAAGTACGCCCGCACTCTGGGCTTCTGCCGCATGGTGCTCGCCCAAAGCCACTTGCTGAACGGTGAACTAGAGGCCGCCGTGACCACTGCCAGTCTGGCCGTGGACGGTGGCGACAGCCTCCAGTCCTCCCGCTTCCTGCGCTACGTGACCGACTTCCAGGCGGAGGTGAGCACCCACGCGAGCAACCCGACCGTGGCCGCCTTCAACGACCAGGTGCACAACGCACTCGCCCGCCTGGAGGACGACGAGTAGGGACTACCAGGGCCGCCAGTCCCGCGGCTCATCGTCGTTGCGCAGACCCGCAATGCGCCGGCGGTACTCAGCGGCCGTCTTCTCGTCTTCCTGCACGTTCTGCATCAGCCACGTCGTCATGCCGAACTCTTGAAGGCCACGCAGCGTCTCGTACCCAGGCCAGTCGTACAGGTCCCGCCCGTACGCAGCCACGAAGTCGCCGTACTCCTCGTCGGTCTGCCAGCCAAGACTGTGATGCTCCACGGCCGTGACCATCAGATCCCACTCAGGGTGATCGAAGCAGAAGGCCTCGAAGTCGATCAGGATCACCTTCCCCTGATCGTCCACCATGAGGTTCTGCACGTGAGCGTCCCCGTGGACGGGCCCCTTGGGCGTCTCGAACCGTAGCTCCGCGTACTTGCCCTGCAACTCCCGCCACCGCTTCCGCAGGAAGACCTTGTCATCCTCCGGTACGACAGCCCGGTTCATCCGCAGCTCTTGCTTGTCGAAGGGTGCGAACGAGGGCAGCTCCAACCCGGCCGGCACCGTCAACGAGTGCAGATCCCGCAGGATGCCACCCAGCTCCCCATACGTCGCCTTCCGATCACCCTCAACGATCAGATGCCAGAACGTCACCGGGTGCCCGTCGATCAGGAGCGGCTGCTCAAGATCCTCAACGATACGAACGGCAGGGAACCCCTCCCCGGTCAGCCACCGCGAGACAGCCACCTCGACACGCGCTTTCGGCAACCACTCCTCCCCGCGAGCCACGCGCACGATCACCGGTGCCGAAGCCAACCGAAACAACGCGTTCTCCCCGAGGCGGATCAACTCCGCGTCTCTGTCGTCGAGCCCCGCAGCCTGACACGCAGCAGTCATCACCCTCGTAGCTCCCGCTGAGGTGAACCCCTCTTCCGACCGAGCAGCGTCAACCGCCATGCCCGTACCAGCTCCTTTAATCGCGCGCGATCAACCAACGCACGCCCATGGGTGACCAACCCAGCGCGCACCGGACACGGCTCCGACCGTACAGATCCCCCACACTCAAGACGAGGGCGAGAGCCCCGTAAGCCACTTCATCCGCCGATCTGAGAGTACGAACGCGACTCAAGGCGAGAGCGCCCCATCTCCACGAGTCTTCAAGTAACCACAACAAGGCTAACGGAGGAATGATATGATCCAAAAAATTTGAATTTCCACCAGCTCGAAGAGGTTAAAATTGCGAATCTTACTAAATATTAAATCCCAAGACGCCAATGACTCGACCTCTCTTTTCCGTTGGCTCAATAATGATCCCGATGTCTATCCACACTGCGATCTCCGTCCCATACCGAAGGACTCAGATCCGGGGACTATGGGGATCGACGCGCAAGCAGTAGAGGCCATCTTTTCGGGCGTATTGAATCTTGCATCTTTAATAGTAGCAATTGCCAGCTGGAAGAGTTCGCGACCCGCAAATCCCGACGTAATAATTAACGTAGGAGATCGCTCCATCACCCTCACCGGAAGCAGCCACGAAGAGATTGCCCGGGTGACTTCCCTGCTAGCATTAGAGGGCAACACAGATTCCTCCGGTCAACAGCCCCAGGAATGAAGGTACTGTAAATGCAGCTGTCTGATCCCGCCACGTCAGAAGCCGTACTTATCGGAAATTATTCTTACACTCAAATGGAGGATCTCCCTGCCGTTAGCAATAATGTAGAAAGACTTGCAGAGCTTCTTTGCGACTCAAAATATTGGGGACTGCCATCCAAAAACTGCACAAAAGTGGCTCAAGCATCCCGGGATGACATACTAGATTCGGTCCATAAGGCCACAGTTAAAGCTGTTGATACGCTGATATTCTATTTCGCTGGCCACGGCCTCATTCACCCAACCACTGGAGAGCTTTATCTCGGCGTCGCAGAGGCAGCCCCGGGTTTACTTTTCAAGGCGCTGCGCTACGGTGATGTGCGAGACTTAATTCTAGGCGAGGGATCCGGGCCAAGAATTAAGGCGCGAAAAAAGGTAGTCATTCTTGATTGCTGTTGGAGCGGCCTAGCGCTTGACGGTGGCATGTCGGCTGGCGATCGTGCAGGTCAGCTCACTAATATTGCTGGAACCTATATCCTTACCGCTACTGCGGAAACAAAGCAGGCACTAGCCCCTCCAGGAGAGCGCTATACGGCCTTCACTGGAGAGCTCATCTCGGTGATCGAAGAGGGAATTATTGGTGCATCCGAATTAATTTCGATGGCCTCCCTTTACGACGAAACATACACTCGACTTACTTCGAGATCTCTTCCTGAGCCACAACAGCGCAATCGAAATAACTCGGGATTCATTTCCATATTTCGCAATATAGCCCATAGGGACGGATTGCCATCCCCGGGAAGGGTCAGCGAACAAAACCAAGCACTTCAGTCGACTCCAACTAATCCGGCCCGCGAAGATCTAATGAATGGCTCAGCGTTTGAAGTGAGCTATGGCCTTGCCAGGTCTTCGGGGACGTTTAGTTCCGTTGATCAATTACTTGCGGATTCCAACTTTCCTCATGCGATTAATGAAGACACAGGAAAGGTCCATGATGACGAAAAGCTCAAGTCCTTGGCTTGGTCCCTACATGCACGCTCACGCGATCTCGCTGAAGCTAATCAGCAGCAACAAGCTATGGCCACCGCCCAAGAAGCTCTAGAAATCCATCGGAACCTAGCTAACCGAGACCCCGACACACACCTCGAAGGACTGGCCGACTACCTCGAAAGCCACGTCTACCAACTTCAGGATTTCAAGCAACGAAAAGCCGCCATCGCAGCATCACAAGAAGCTCTAGAAATTCGCCGCCGCCTAGCTAAGATCAATCCGGAAAAGCATCTCGAATCTTTGGCCAGATCCCTGGACTTCCATTCTCGAAACCTTGCTGATGCAAGTCAAAGAGACGCTGCTATGGCCACCGCCCAAGAAGCTCTAGAAATCCATCGGAACCTAGCTAACCGAGACCCCGACACACACCTCGAAGGACTGGCCGACTACCTCGAAAGCCACGTCTACCAACTCAAGGAGATGGGACTTAAACAAGAAGCTTTGGCTGTCTCAGAAGAGGCAATTTCAATTCGGCGAAGATTGGCAAGATAGAGACAGAGCGCAGTCAAAGTGCATTTGATGAGAGCTCGATCTAGGTACTTGAATTAAACTTCACGAAAGCCGAGGAGTTGCCCTGAGCAACCGGCGAGGGGGCCGTTCTGAACGGTAAGCGCAGGGGATCTTATTCATGATTGCTACATGGAGCGTACGGTCACTGCATTGCTTTTCATTTCACGAGATAACAACACCGGGAATAAGTGCTACCAACCCGGAAACGAAGCTGCCTGCTGCTGCAAGTGTCACAAGAACGGCCTTGCCGTCGGAGAACAGTCCCGAGCAGAACGCGCGCACTTGCCGTCGGAGGAACAGCATCTTGAGCTTCTGCCAGCGGTGTTGACGGATGTGGCAACCCATGAGGAGGCCAGTCGCGTTGTTGCGGCAACCATCGGTCCGTCCCCTAGTCGGAGCCCCACAGGTCACCGGGGCCTGGAAGAAGGACCAGAGGAGCACCGCGACGGACAAAACTATGATCACCGCTGGACCTGCTGCTTTATTGATCCACGCAGCGATGAGAAGGGCGCCGGCCAGGACACCCCACCAGTGCCCCAGACCGCCCAGCAGACTACTTTTCGCCCCCGAAGTCGCCATGCTTGTAATCGTGGCGATCAGTAAGACCAATCATGCCGTGTGCGGATGGTATGACCGAAAATGAGCTCAGGACGGCTGACGCTTGCTCTGGGGTGGCCCACCTGAACGAGATCAATCTCGCTGCCAGAAGACGCTCTACGAGCCAAGGACAGTTGATCGGGCAACAGCCACTGTGTGTGCCCGTCTCCTGAGCCATCATCGCTTCAGACCCACTCCACCTCAGAGTGGATAGCCGTAGAGCCTCCAGGAGGCGGCAGGGGCGTTCTCTGCGCCTCCCCCGCGATCTCCTGTCGTCCGTCTCTAGCACTTAGCGCCCCTAGGACGGCAGCAAGCTCTTCCTCGCTGCCGTCCCCCAGCGCCTCCACCACGCGCCGCAGCGCCGCCTCACCCACCTCAGTGGGTGTGGCCGCCGGTGGAGGCAGCCGCGTCCTTCTTGACCGTCAGCGGGAGGAGCTTCTTGCCGGTCGGGCCCGTTTGTGGCCATGTGTCGAACTGCGGGCACACGCCGCAGTCGAAGCACGGGGTCCAGCGGCAGTCGTCGACCTCCGTCTCGTCGAGCGCGTCCTGCCAGTCCTCCCAGAGCCAGTCCTTGTCCAGGCCCGAGTCCAGGTGGTCCCAGGGCAGGACCTCCTCGTAGGTGCGCTCGCGGGTGGTGTACCAGTCGACGTCCAGGCCGAAGGCGGGGAGCGTCTTGTCGGCGCAGCGCATCCAGCGGTCGTACGAGAAGTACTCGCGCCAGCCGTCGAAGCGGCCGCCGTCCTCGTAGACGGCGCGGATGACGGAGCCGATGCGGCGGTCGCCGCGGGAGAGGAGGCCCTCGACGATGCCGGGCTTGCCGTCGTGGTAGCGGAAGCCGATGGAGCGGCCGTACTTCTTGTCGCCGCGGATCTTGTCGCGCAGCTTGGTGAGGCGCGCGTCCGTCTCCTCGGCGGAGAGCTGCGGGGCCCACTGGAACGGCGTGTGGGGCTTGGGGACGAAGCCGCCGATGGACACCGTGCAGCGGATGTCGTTCTGGCCGGAGACCTTGCGGCCCTCGGCGATCACGTTCATCGCCATGTCGGCGATCTGCAGGACGTCCTCGTCCGTCTCGGTCGGCAGGCCGCACATGAAGTACAGCTTCACCTGGCGCCAGCCGTTGCCGTACGCCGTGGAGACGGTCCGGATCAGGTCCTCCTCCGAGACCATCTTGTTGATGACCTTGCGCATGCGCTCGGAGCCGCCCTCGGGGGCGAAGGTGAGCCCGGAGCGGCGGCCGTTGCGGGTCAGCTCGTTCGCCAGGTCCACGTTGAAGGCGTCGACGCGGGTGGAGGGCAGCGACAGGCCGACCTTGTCCTCCTCGTACCGGTCCGCCAGGCCCTTGGCGATGTCGGCGATCTCCGAGTGGTCCGCCGAGGACAGGGAGAGCAGGCCCACCTCCTCGAAGCCGGTGGCCTTGAGGCCCTTCTCGACCATGTCGCCGATGCCCGTGATGGAGCGCTCGCGGACCGGGCGGGTGATCATGCCCGCCTGGCAGAAGCGGCAGCCGCGGGTGCAGCCGCGGAAGATCTCCACCGACATGCGCTCGTGGACGGTCTCCGCGAGCGGCACGAGGGGCTGCTTCGGGTAGGGCCACTCGTCGAGGTCCATGACCGTGTGCTTGGACACGCGCCACGGCACCCCGGACCTGTTGGGGACCACGCGGGCGATGCGGCCGTCGGCGAGGTACTCCACGTCGTAGAACGCCGGGATGTAGACCGAGCCGGTCTTCGCGAGGCGGAGGAGGACCTCCTCGCGGCCGCCCGGCCGCCCCTCCGCCTTCCAGGCGCGGATGATCTCGGTCATGTCGAGCACGGCCTGCTCGCCGTCGCCGATGATCGCCGCGTCGATGAAGTCGGCGATCGGCTCGGGGTTGAAGGCGGCGTGGCCGCCGGCCAGCACGATCGGGTCGTCGAGGCCGCGGTCCTTCGACTCCAGCGGGATGCCGGCCAGGTCGAGGGCGGTCAGCATGTTCGTGTAGCCCAGCTCCGTGGAGAAGGACAGGCCGAACACGTCGAAGGCCTTCACCGGGCGGTGGGCGTCCACCGTGAACTGCGGGACGCCGTGCTCGCGCATCAGCGCCTCCAGGTCCGGCCAGACGCTGTACGTGCGCTCGGCCAGCACCCCCTCGCGCTCGTTGAGGACCTCGTAGAGGATCATGACGCCCTGGTTGGGCAGTCCGACCTCGTACGCGTCCGGGTACATGAGCGCCCAGCGGACGTCGCAGTCCTCCCAGGGCTTGACCGTGGAGTTGAGCTCTCCGCCGACGTACTGGATCGGCTTCTGCACGTGCGGGAGCAGAGCTTCGAGCTGTGGGAACACCGACGCAGCGGCTTCGGCAGGCATCTCGCGAACCTTCGTGGGCGACAGGGGGTGACTGTCAAGCGTAACGTGCCCGCGGGGGCGGGCCGTCCGGGCGGACGGCCCGCCGGACGTGCCGCACCCTGTCGTCATGTGCCTGCGGGTCCGTCGTGGCTTGTCGCGCAGTTCCCCGCGCCCCTGAAGGGGCGCTCCTAGGGGGCGGCCTTGATCGCACCCCATGCCTCCGGCAGGGCGGCCTCCACCTCGGCCGCGTTGCGTTCCTCCCGGCCGTACAGGACTCCGTACGTGAAGGCGTTCTCGCCCGCCGCGTGGGCCTGGGTCGCCAGGTCGCGCAGGGCCAGCCTGGCCATCACGCTGTCCTGGTGCTCGCCGAGCAGGCCCTGCAGGGACTTCATGTCGCCCACCAGGCCCTTCGCGGCCTTGCCGAGCAGGGGCGCGGCGAGTTCGGCCGCGTACCGCGTGCGCTTGGTCTTCTTGCGGGCCTCGTGGATCGCGAGGTCGCGGCCCTCCCCGGGCGGCAGCGCGACGGCCTGTCCGACCAGCCCCGACAGCTTGTCGACGTCCTTGCGCACCGCCTTCGCGATCGTCCGCTCCGTGGTGTCGGCGGCGGCCCTGCGCAGGGGCGGGGTGGCGAGCAGCGCGTCGAGGGAGACGAGGAGGTCCAGGTAGCGTCCGCCGTCCAGGACCGCGACCAGCCGGCGCCGGGAACCCGAGCGGCGGGCGTGCGCCCAGGTGCGCAGCCTGCCCCGGACGGGTCCGGCGAGCAGGGGGCGCGGCAGGGCGCCGAGGGCCGCCGTGAGCCGTTCGGTGAGGACCTCCTGGTCGCGGTCGACGCCCAGCTCCCCCGCCAGCCACTTCAGTTCGTCGCGGATCGGGTCGGTGACGGCCCGGTCCAGGACGTTGCCGTACGAACGGAAGGTGCTGCGCAGCCGGCGGGTGGCGACGCGCATGCTGTGCACGGCGTCGTGGACGTCGCGGCGGACGGCGGGGTCGAGTTCGACGATCGCGTCGCGCTGGGCGCGGACGTACGCGAGGACGTGGTCGCCCGCGGTGACGGGCGCCGCGGCCACGACGGCCTCCTTGCGCGGCCTGCGGCCGGTCTCGCTCAGCGCCCTGGCGAGCTTGGACGCCGACCCGGACCGGCGGACACCGGCCTTGCGCAGCTTCTTCTCGACCTTGTCGAGGAAGGCGGGGTCGCCGTCGTCCGCCAGCTCGACCTCGATCTCGGTCCACCGCGCGGTGCCGTCGCCGCCGCTGAGGCGTTCGGCCCGTACGCGGTCGACGCTGACCTCGGCGAGCAGTCCCCCGGACGCGTCGACGAGGTGGCGTACGTCCCGGGCGGAGAGCAGCCGCACGACGGGCACGAGGTCGGCGTCGCGCACCCGGGAGCGGACCAGGCCGGTGAGGGAGCGGGGCACGGTGTCGGACAGCGGGGCGCGGATCTCGTCCCGTACGCCGTCGGAGACGGGGAGTTTGAGGTGCCAGCCGGCGTCGTCGCCGCCGGTGCGGCGGCGCAGGGTGAGGGACGCGGCGGCCAGGCGCTGGTCGGCCGTGTCGTAGTAGACCGCGTCCAGTTCGGCGACGCCCTTGTCGACGACGGCCGCGACCCCCGGCACCCGGGTCAGGTCGGGCAGACCGGACAACCCCTCCGGCCCGCCCTCCGCATCGGCATCCGCATCGACTTCGACTTCGTACTTACGCTCGATCTCCCGCTTGATGTCCGCCATGCCCTGAATTTAGAGGCAGCACCCCGCCCCCCGTAAGGGCACGGACTCGTGCCCCGTAAGGGGCGCGGGGAACTGCGCGCTCAGCCACGACGAACCGGCACCCGAAAACCGGCCGCACCCCTCCGGATCCTGCCGAACCCCAGTGGAACGGCTACGCCGACATGGGCCGCTGCACCCTGATCGACTGCAGCAGTCCCACCGCCACCCACACCGCGAACATCGACGACCCCCCGTACGAGACGAAGGGCAGCGGGAGTCCCGCGACCGGCATGATGCCGAGGGTCATGCCGACGTTCTCGAAGGACTGGAAGGCGAACCAGGCGATGATCCCGGCGGCGACGATCGTGCCGTACAGCTCGGTCGTCTCGCGGGCGATCCGGCAGGCGCGCCACAGGACGACGCCGAGCAGGACCAGGATGAGCCCGGCGCCGACGAAGCCGAGCTCCTCGCCCGCGACCGTGAAGACGAAGTCGGTCTGCTGCTCGGGCACGAACTGGCCGGTGGTCTGCGAGCCCTTGCCGAGGCCGGTGCCGAACAGTCCGCCGGAGCCGATCGCGATGCGCGCCTGGTTGGTGTTGTAGCCGACGCCCGCCGGGTCCAGCGCGGGGTTGGCGAACGCGGCGAAGCGGGCGATCTGGTACTCGTCGAGGACCTTGAGCTGCCAGACCGCGACCGCGCCGAGCGCGCCGGCCCCGATCAGACCGAAGATCCAGCGGTTGGAGGCGCCGGAGGCGAGCAGCACGCCGAGCACGATGATGACCATGACCATGACCGAGCCGAGGTCGGGCATGAGCAGGACGACCAGTATCGGTACGACGGCCAGGCCCAGCGCCTGGACGACCGTGCGGTGGTCGGGGTGCGGCTTGTCGCCCGCGTCGACCCGGGCCGCGAGCAGCATCGCCATGCCCAGGATGATCGTGATCTTCACGAACTCGGAGGGCTGGAGCGAGAAGCCGCCGCCGATGACGATCCACGCGTGGGCGCCGTTGATGGTCGCGCCGAGCGGGGTCAGCACCAGCAGGACCAGGAAGACGCTGAGCCCGTAGAGGATCGGTACGGCCGTGCGCAGGGTGCGGTGGCCGAGCCAGACCGTGCCGATCATCAGGGCGAAGCCGATGCCGGTGTTGAGCAGGTGCCGGAACAGGAAGTAGTACGGGTCGCCCTGGTTGAGCTCGGTGCGGTTGCGGGTCGCCGAGTAGACGAGGGCCGCGCCGATGAAGGAGAGCGCGAGGGCCGAGAACAGTATCGGCCAGTCGAGCCTGCGGGCCAGCGAGTCGCGGGCGAACACCCGCGTCCAGCCCGCGCGTTCGGGTCCGTACCCGGAGACGGAGAAGCCGTTCGCGCCGGTCATGCGAGCGACCTCCGTCGCTTCCCCGGGCGCGCCGAGCGCCTTCGGGCGTCCCGGTTGCCGCCGGCGCCGCGGTTGACCGCGGTGGCGGCGGGGCCGTCGTACGCCACCTGCTGCTGCCCTTCCTCGGTGGCCTGCTCCTGCTTCTTGGGCGGGTAGACCTCGGCCTTGGGGGCGTCGATCGATCCGTCCTTCTCGATCTTCGGCAGGCTCTTCTGCGGGGTGGGGAGCAGTGCCTTCTTCTTGTCGATCTTGCCGTCCTCGGAGACCCCGTACAGCGCGTTGTAGATCTTGCGCACGGCGGGGGCCGAGGCGCCGGAGCCGGTACCACCCTGGGAGATGGTCATGACGACCGTGTACTCCTTGGTGTACGTGGTGAACCACGAGGTGGTCTGCTTGCCGTAGACCTCGGCCGTGCCCGTCTTGGCGTGCATCGGGATCTCGTCCTGTGGCCAGCCGCCGAACCGCCAGGCGGCCGATCCGCGGGTCGCGACCCCTTCGAGGGCACCGTCTATGGCGTCGCGGGTCGTCTTCGTCATCGGCAGCTTGCCGTGCGACTTCGGCTCGATCTCCTGGACGCTCTTGCCGTCCGCGCTGATGATCGCCTTGCCGACGGTCGGGTCGTAGAGCGTGCCGCCGTTGGCGATGGCCCCGTAGATCGTCGCCATCTGGATCGGGGTGACGAGGGTGTCGCCCTGGCCGATGGAGTAGTTGACGGAGTCACCGGCGCGCATCCTGTTGCCTTCGAGGCAGTTCTCGTACGCGATCTGCTGGGCGTACGAGCCGCCCTTCTTGCCGTACTTGCACCAGGCGTCCTTGTTGGCCTTCCAGTAGTCCTGCTTCCACTTGCGGTCGGGGACGCGGCCGGTGACCTCGTTGGGCAGGTCGATGCCGGTCTCCTTGCCGAGGCCGAACTGGTGGGCGGTCCGGTAGAACCAGTCCTTGGCGTTCTTCTTCGGCTTGATGCCGCCGTCCTTCTTCCACTGCTCGTGGGAGAGGCTGTAGAAGACGGTGTCGCAGGAGACCTCCAGGGCGCGGCCGAGGCTGATCGGGCCGTACCCCTTGGACTCGAAGTTCTTGAAGACCTGGCCGCCGATGGAGTACGAGGCGCCGCACTGGTAGGGGCCGTTGAAGGAGTAGCCGGCCTGTATGGCGGCGGCCGTCGAGATGACCTTGAAGACCGAGCCGGGGGCCGACTGGCCCTGGATGGCGCGGTTCAGCAGCGGGTAGTTGGACTCCTTGCCGGTGAGCCGGGTGTAGTCCTTGCCGGAGATGCCGCCGACCCAGGCGTTCGGGTCGTACGACGGGTTGGACGCCATCGACACGACGCGGCCGGTCTTGTTCTCCATGACGACCACGGCGCCGGAGTCGGCCTTGTACTTTTCGCCGGTGTTCTTGTCGAAGACGTCACGGGCGTCCTTCATCGCCTCGTTCAGCTCGTACTCGGCGACGCGCTGGACGCGGGAGTCGATGCTGGTGACGACGTTCGCGCCGGGCTGGGCCTCGTCGCTCTCGGCCTGGCCGATGACGCGGCCGAGGTTGTCGACCTCGTAGCGGGTGACGCCCGCCTTGCCGCGCAGCTGCTTGTCGTACTGACGCTCCAGGCCCGAGCGGCCCACCTGGTCGGAGCGCAGGTACGGCGAGTCGGTGTCCTCGGCCTTGGTGATCTCCTCGTCGGTGACGGGCGAGAGGTAGCCGAGGACCTGGGCGGTGTTGGCCCCGCCGGGGGCGGCGTAGCGGCGCACGGCCTGCGGTTCGGCGGAGATGCCGGGGAAGTCCTCGGCGCGCTCGCGGATCTGCAGGGCCTGCTTGGGCGTGGCCTCGTCGGTGATGGGGATGGGCTGGTAGGGCGAGCCGTTCCAGCAGGGCTGCGGGGTCTTCGCGTCGCAGAGGCGGACCTTGTCGAGCACCTCGGAGGCCTTCATGCCGAGGACGTCCGCGAGCTTGGTGAGGACGGCGTCCCCGTCGTCCTTCATCTTCAGCAGGTCGGTGCGGGACGCGGAGACCACGAGCCGGGTCTCGTTGTCGGCGATCGGCACCCCGCGGGCGTCCAGGATCGAGCCGCGCACGGCGGGGCTGACGACCTGCTGGACGTGGTTGCCGGAGGCCTCCTTGGCGTACTCGTCGCCGTTGCGGATCTGGAGGTACCAGAGCCGGCCGCCGAGCGTGCCGAGGAGGGACAGGACGAGGATCTGGATGACGACGAGCCGGATCTGGACCCGTGGGGTCCGGCCGGTCTCGGGAATGTTGGTCACTGCTCCCCCGCTGGTGCCGTGCGGTTCCTACGGTGTGCCGTCGTCATGCGGTTCCTGCGGTGCGCCGCCGTCATGCGTTGCGTACGGTGTGCCGTCGTCACAGCCGCTTGACCCCCTTGATGCGTCCCGCGCGGGCCACCCGGGCCTTCGCGGCCTTCACCCTCAGTCCGCCGCGCTGGCTGCCGATGCGCAGGCCCGTGCCGGAGCTGATCCAGCCGGCGGCGACGTCGGCGGACTTGCCGGCGCCGCCGGTCTCGGCGAGCGGGTCGTTCTCGGCGCGCCGGGCCAGGGCCATGATCCCGGGGACCACGAACGGGGCGAGCAGCAGGTCGTACAGGGCGGCGGTGAACAGCAGGTTGGTGAGGCCGACGTGGCGGGCGGCGGTGTCGCCGACGAGGGCGCCGACCCCGGCGTACAGGAGGGTGGAGCCGACCGCGGCGGCCACGACCACGGCCATGGGGCCGGTCGCGGACCGGAGCTGGCCGTTGTCCGGCTTTGCGAGTCCGGCGAGGTAGCCGATGACGCACAGCACGAGGGCGTAGCGCCCGGCGGCGTGGTCGGCGGGCGGGGCCAGGTCGGCGAGCAGGCCCGCGCCGAAGCCGACGAGGGCGCCGCCGACGTGGCCGTAGACCAGGGCGAGGCCGAGGACCGTGAGGAGCAGGAGGTCCGGCACGGCGCCCGGCAGGTGCAGCCGGGCGAGGACGCTGACCTGGAGCACCAGGGCGACGACCACCAGGGCCGTGGAGAGCAGCATTCGGTTGAAGCGCATGGGACGTCAGCTCCTACTGCTCTTGCTGCAGGCCGTCGGCGGGCGCGTCGGCCGAGGGCGTGACGGTGACGGTCACGGTCGGCCTGGGCGTGGGCTTGGGTTTGGGCGGCAGCACCTCGTCGCGCGGGTCCTTGCGGGGCGCCTGGACGACGACGCCGACGACGTCGAGCTTGGAGAAGGACACGAACGGCGTGACGTAGAGCGTGCGGGTCAGGTCGCCGCCGGAGGGGTCGACGCGGGAGACCAGGCCGACGGGGACGCCGGGCACGAAGGGCTTGTCGGCCTGGGAGCCGAAGGTGACCAGCCGGTCGCCCTTCTTGATCTTGGCCTTGCCGTTGAGCAGCTCCACGCGCAGCGGGCGGTCGCCCTGTCCGGAGGCGAAGCCGAGCTCGTCGCTGGACTCCATGCGCGTGCCGACCGTGAAGTCGGGGTCGTTGGCGAGCAGCACCGTGGCGGTGGAGGGGCCGACGGTGGTGACGCGTCCGACCAGTCCGTCCCCGTTGAGGACGGTCATGTCGCGCTTGATGCCGTCGTCGGCGCCGGCGTCGATGGTGACGGTCCAGGAGAAGCCCTGGGCCGCTCCTATCGCGATGACCTCGGCGCCCTTGATGCCGTACTGGCCGGCGCCCGCCGTCTTGAGCATCTTGTCGAGCTGCGCACCGCGGCTGCGGTTGCGGTCGTCGCTGCCGAGTTTCGCCTTCAGCTCGGCGTTCTCGCGTTCGAGTCGCGTGACGCGGTCGTGGCGTTCACCGGAGTCGCGCACGGCCTGGATCGCGTTGCCCACGGGGTCGACCGCGGTCGACATCCCGTCCTCGATCGGGCCGAAGACCGTGGCGGCGCCACGGCGGGCACCGTCGACCGGGGAGTCCTCACCCCCGCGGATGTCCACCGTGATCAAGGCGAACGCGATGGCGATCAGCAGCACCAGGAGCAGCCGGCTCTCTCGTGTGTCCCTCACGTGCGACGGCCGTGCCTTCCTCGTCGGAATTCGTGTATGGCTCACCCAACAGGGTCCCGAGGGTTCTGGAGAACTCCGGGGGACCCCTGAGGGCCCCGGATCGCCCGATCGGACGAACCCCGCGGACGGCCTGGGGGGAGCTTATGCCTCGATATCAACGATCCGCCGCACGAGAGGAGATCGTCTCGTACGGCGGAATCGAAGAGTTACCTCATCTGCGGGGCTGGGCGTCCAGCACCTGCTGGAGCGCCTCGAACTCCTCGACGCACTTGCCGGAGCCCAGCGCCACGCTGTCCAGCGGGTCCTCGGCGATGTGGATCGGCATGCCCGTCTCGCGGCGCAGCCGCTCGTCCAGGCCGCGCAGCAGGGCGCCGCCGCCGGTCAGCACGATGCCGCGGTCCATGACGTCGCCGGACAGCTCGGGCGGGCACTTGTCGAGGGTCGTCTTGACGGCGTCGACGATCGCGTTGACCGGTTCCTCGATCGCCTTGCGGACCTCGGCCGCCGAGATGACGACGGTCTTCGGGAGGCCGGAGACCAGGTCCCGGCCGCGGATCTCGGTGTGTTCGTCGTTGTCCAGGTCGTACGCGGAACCGATCGTGATCTTGATCTGCTCGGCCGTCCGCTCACCGAGGAGGAGCGAGTACTCCTTCTTGATGTGCTGGATGATCGCGTTGTCCAGCTCGTCGCCGGCCACGCGGATGGACTGTGCCGTGACGATTCCGCCGAGCGAGATGACCGCGACCTCGGTGGTGCCGCCGCCGATGTCCACCACCATGTTGCCCGTGGCCTCGTGGACCGGCAGGCCGGAGCCGATGGCCGCGGCCATGGGCTCCTCGATGATGTGCACCTGGCGGGCGCCGGCCTGGGACGACGCCTCGATGACGGCGCGGCGCTCGACGCCCGTGATGCCGGAGGGCACGCAGACGACGACGCGGGGACGGGCGAGGTAGCGCCGCTTGTGGATCTTCAGGATGAAGTAGCGGAGCATGCGCTCGGTGATCTCGAAGTCGGCGATGACGCCGTCCTTCAGCGGCCGCACGGCGACGATGTTGCCGGGCGTGCGCCCGATCATCTTCTTCGCCTCCGCGCCGACCGCGAGGATGCCACCGGTGTTGGTGTTGATCGCGACCACGGACGGCTCGTTGAGTACGATCCCGCGACCCCTGACGTACACCAGCGTGTTGGCGGTCCCGAGGTCGACAGCCATGTCACGGCCGATGAACGACATTGAGTTCCCCATCAGGATTCGTCTGGCCTTCCCAAGTGGAGCTTTTGATGGCTTTTTAGGACGGCGAGGGTGAGCGCTGTGACGTGAAGACTTCCATCGTAGTCTCGCCTGCACGAACACTGCGCGAGGGTCTTCGCCATTGTCACCAGATGACGTGGCGCCCCGCTCCTGGAGACGGGCGATCGGGGGAACCCGTTCCCCCGATCGCCACGTGCATGCCGGTGAGATCCACCATTGTGCGCAGACCGCAGGTCGGACGCCTACCGGTCTGACGGGGTGTCAGAAGATTTTCACGACCCCCACGCTCCGCACGGCCCCCGCGGGTCCCGCGGGCCCTACGCCAGACCGGGGAAGAAGATCTTCAGTTCGCGTGCGGAGGACTCCTCGGAGTCCGAGGCGTGGATCAGGTTCTCGCGGACGATCACACCGAAGTCACCGCGGATGGAGCCGGGTGCGGCGGCGATCGGGTCCGTCGGGCCCGCGAGCGCCCGTACGCCCTCGATGACGCGCTCGCCCTCGACGACCAGCGCCACGACCGGGCCGGAGGCCATGAAGCCCATCAGCGGCTCGTAGAAGGGCTTGCCCTTGTGCTCGCCGTAGTGCTGCTCCAGCGTCTCCTGGTCCAGCGTGCGCAGCTCCAGCGCGACGATCTGCCAGCCGGCCTTGCGCTCGATACGGCTGATGATCTCGCCGGTCAGGCCACGACGGACCGCGTCGGGCTTGAGAAGGACGAGGGTGCGCTGGCTCACGGTGGTGGCTCCTTCAGGTCACAGATGTGCGGATGACGAGGCTACAGGGCGTGTCCGGACCCACGTCACGCAGTGTCAGGTGGTACAGCGAGCTTCTCGTCTTGAGGGGGCAGGGGCGCAGCCCCGCCCCCTCAGGGGCGCGGGGAACTGCGCGACCAGCCCCCACCGGCCCGCACCCGACATCCGGGCGAAGCCGCGCAAGCGAAGCTGCGCAGGCGAAGCCTCCGGCTACGCCTGCGCAGCGAACCGCGCCTTCGCCTCCTCCACCTTCCGCCCGTAGTGCACCGAGGCCCACCACAGCGCGGCGAACACGGCGCCGAGGAAGAACATCACCGGCACCACGAACCCGCTCGCGATCAGCGCGATCTGCAGCGCCCAGCCGAGCTGGACGCCTCCCGGCCGCGTGATCATCCCGCACAGGAGCAGGCACAGCACCATCGCGACCCCGCAGACCGTCCAGACCGTGGCCATGGACAGGTCGGGGTCCTTCATCGCCACGAGTCCGGCGAACCCGATGACGAAGAACTCACCGATCAGCGTCGAAGCACAGAGCGTCCGCACGGCTCAGCTCCCTCCCAGCAGCATCCGGGCCTCGCCGACCGTGATGACGGAACCGGTCACCAGGACGCCGCCGCCCGCGTACTCGCCCTCTTCCTCGGCCAGCGTGATCGCGGCCTCCAGCGCGTCGTCCAGCCGGGGCTCGACCTGCACGCGGTCGTCCCCGAACACCTCGACGGCGATCGCGGCCAGCTCGTCCGCGTCCATCGCGCGGTGGCTGGAGTTCTGCGTCACGACGACCTCGGTGAAGATCGGCTCGAAGGCCTCCAGCAGCCCCCGTACGTTCTTGTCCCCGCTCGCCCCGACGACGCCGATCAGCCGGCTGAAGTCGAAGACCTCCTGCACCGCCTCCGCGGTCGCGCGGGCACCCGCCGGGTTGTGCGCGGCGTCCAGCACGACGGTCGGCGACCGGCGCACGATCTCCAGACGTCCCGGCGAGGCGACCGACGCGAAGGCCTTGCGGACCGTCTCGGCGTCGAGCGGCTCGGGCCGCTGCGCCCCGACGCCGAAGAACGCCTCCACGGCGGCGAGCGCCACCGCGGCGTTGTGCGCCTGGTACGCCCCGTGCAGCGGGAGGTACACCTCCTCGTACTCCCCGCCGAGGCCGCGCAGCGTCAGCAGCTGCCCGCCGACGGCGACCTGGCGGCTCACCACGCCGAACTCCAGCCCCTCGCGGGCGACGGTGGCGTCGGCCTCGCCGGCCTTCCTGAGCAGCACCTGGGCGGCGTCCACGGGCTGCTGGGCCAGGACCACCGTGGCGCCGGGCTTGATGATCCCGGCCTTCTCCCCGGCGATCTCCCCCGTGGTCCCCCCGAGGCGGTCCGTGTGGTCCAGGTCGATGGGGGTCACCACGGCGACGTCGCCGTCGATCACGTTCGTGGCGTCCCAGCTGCCGCCCATCCCGACCTCCACGACGGCCACGTCGACGGGGGTGTCCGCGAAGGCCGCGTACGCCATGCCGGTGAGCACCTCGAAGAAGGAGAGGCGGTACTCCTGCTGCGCGTCGACCATCTCGACGTACGGCTGGACGTCCCGGTACGTCTCCACGAACCGCTCCGCGGGGATCGCCGCGCCGTCCAGGCTGATCCGCTCGGTGATCGACTGGACGTGGGGCGAGGTGTAGCGGCCGGTGCGCAGGTCGAAGGCGCCGAGCAGGGCCTCGATCATGCGGGCCGTCGACGTCTTGCCGTTGGTGCCGGTGATGTGGATCGAGGGGTACGCGCGCTGCGGCTCGCCCAGCACGTCCATGAGCGCGGCGATGCGGGCCACGGAGGGCTCCAGCTTGGTCTCGCCCCACCGCGAGGCGAGCTCGGTCTCGACCTCGCGCAGCGCCTTGTCGGTCTCCGGGTCGGCCGGGCGCCCGGGGACGTCGGACTGCGGCGCCGCGCCCTGTGTGCGCAGGGTACGGCTGCCGGCCTCGATCACGGCGAGATCGGGATCGCGCTCGGTCTCGGCCTCGACGATCTCGTCGAACGGATCGGACCCACGACTGTCCTGCGGAAGCTCACTCACACCCCCAGTCTACGGAGCCACCCGACTGCCACCGTGTGAGGGCGCAGCCCTCTTGGGGGGGCGCAGCCCCTCAGGGGCGCGGGGAACTGCGCGACCAGCCCCCACCGTCCCGCACCCGACGAACAAACCCACGCAGGCATGCAAAAGGACCCCGGAACCATCAAAGGTCCCGGGGCCCTCACCAACACCTACGCCTGCGGCAAAGCCTCCAGCTGAGCCGAAAGCCGCGCGATGTCCTCCTCGGCCTTGGCCAGCCGCCCCCGGATCTTGTCCACGACCTGATCCGGCGCCTTGGCGAGAAACGCCTCGTTCCCGAGCTTGGCCTCGGCCTGCGCCTTCTCCTTCTCCGCGGCCGCGAGATCCTTCGCGAGCCGCTTCCGCTCCGCGGCCACGTCGATCGTGCCGGACAGGTCGAGCGCGACCGACGCCCCGGCCACCGGCAGCGTCGCCGTCGCCTCGAACGCGTCACCCTCCGGCTGCAGCCGCAGCAGCTGCCGGATGGCCGCCTCGTGCGGGGCGAACGCGGTGCCCTCCAGGGACAGCCGCGCCGGCACCCGCTGCCCGGGCTGCAGCCCCTGGTCGGCACGGAAGCGGCGGACCTCCGTGATCACCTGCTGCAGCGCCTCGATCTCCCGCTCGGCGCCGGCGTCACGGAACCCGCTGTCCGCGGGCCAGTCGGCGATCACGACCGACTCGCCCCCGGTGAGGGTCGTCCAGAGCGTCTCCGTGACGAACGGCACGATCGGGTGCAGCAGCCGCAGCGTGACGTCCAGGACCTCGCCGAGGACCCGCTTGCTGACGTCGGCGGCCGGGCCGCCCGCCATGAACGTCGTCTTCGACAGCTCGACGTACCAGTCGAAGACCTCGTCCCACGCGAAGTGGTACAGCGCGTCGGAGAGCTTCGCGAACTGGAAGTCCTCGTAGTACGCGTCGGCCTCCGCGACCGTCTCGTTGAGGCGGGACAGGATCCACCGGTCCGTCGCCGACATCTCGGACGCGTCCGGCAGCGGTCCCTCGACCGTCGCGCCGTTCATCAGCGCGAACCGCGTCGCGTTCCACAGCTTGTTGGCGAAGTTGCGGGACGCCTGGACCCAGTCCTCGCCGATCGGCACGTCGGTACCGGGGTTGGCGCCCTTGGCCAGGGTGAAGCGGACGGCGTCGGAGCCGTACTTGTCCATCCAGTCGAGCGGGTCGACGACGTTGCCGAACGACTTCGACATCTTCTTGCCGCGCTCGTCGCGGACCAGGCCGGTCAGCGCGATGGTCCTGAAGGGGACCTCGCCGTCCATCGCGTACAGGCCGAACATCATCATCCGGGCGACCCAGAAGAAGATGATGTCGTGGCCGGTGAGCAGGACGTCGGTCGGGTAGAACTTCCGCAGGCTCGCGGTCTGTTCGGGCCAGCCGAGCGTGGAGAACGGCCACAGGCCGGACGAGAACCAGGTGTCGAGGACGTCGGTGTCCTGGCGCCACCCCTCGGCCTCGGTGCCCGGCGGCTGCTCGTCGGGGCCGACGCAGACCGTCTCGCCGTTCGGGCCGTACCAGATCGGGATGCGGTGGCCCCACCACAGCTGGCGCGAGATGTTCCAGTCGTTGAGGTTGTCGACCCAGTCGAAGTACCGCTTCGACATGTCCTCGGGGTGGATCTTCACCCGGCCGTCGCGGACCGCGTCACCGGCCGCCCGCGCGAGCGGACCGACCTTGACCCACCACTGCAGGGACTGCCGCGGCTCGATGGTGGTGCTGCAACGCGAGCAGTGCCCGACGCTGTGGACGTACGGCCGCTTCTCGGCGACGATCCGGCCCTGCGAGCGCAGGGCGCCGACGACGGCGGAACGGGCCTCGTAGCGGTCGAGTCCCTCGAAGGGGCCGTGGACGGTGATGACCGCCCGCTCGTCCATGATCGTGATCGACTCCAGGCCGTGGCGCTGGCCGATGGCGAAGTCGTTCGGGTCGTGGGCGGGGGTGACCTTGACAGCACCCGTGCCGAACTCGGGGTCGACGTGGGTGTCCGCGACGACCGGGATGGTGCGGTCGGTCAGCGGCAGCTTGATGCGCTTGCCGACGAGGTGCCGGTAGCGCTCGTCGTCGGGGTGGACGGCGACGGCGGTGTCACCGAGCATCGTCTCGGCGCGCGTGGTGGCGACGACGAGGGTGTCCTCGCCCTCGCCGTACTTGATGGAGACGAGCTCGCCGTCGTCCTCCTGGTAGTTCACCTCGATGTCCGAGATGGCCGTCAGACAGCGCGGACACCAGTTGATGATGCGCTCGGCGCGGTAGATCAGCTCGTCGTCGTACAGCTTCTTGAAGATGGTCTGGACGGCCTTGGACAGGCCCTCGTCCATGGTGAACCGCTCGCGGTCCCAGTCGACGCCGTCCCCGAGCCGGCGCATCTGGCCGAGGATCTTGCCGCCGTACTCCTCCTTCCACCGCCACACACGCTCGACGAACGCCTCGCGTCCCAGGTCGTGCCGCGACTTGCCTTCCTCGGCGAGCTGCTGTTCGACCTTGTTCTGCGTGGCGATGCCGGCGTGGTCCATGCCGGGCAGCCACAGCGCCTCGTACCCCTGCATGCGCTTGCGGCGGGTCAGGGCGTCCATCAGCGTGTGCTGGAAGGCGTGCCCCAGGTGGAGGCTGCCGGTGACGTTCGGCGGCGGGATGACGATGGTGTACGGAGGCTTGTCGCTGTTCTCGTCCGCGGCGAAGTAACCCCGCTCGACCCAGCGCTCGTACAGCTTCCCCTCTACCTCGGCCGGCGCGTACTGGGTCGGCAGTTCGGGGGCGTTGGCTGATGGCTGCTGCTGAGCGTTGTCGGTCACGGAACCAGTTTAGAGGTGTCACGGGCCCGCTCCGAAACTCGATTACTTGGTAACGGTGCGGCCCCCGGCGCTCCGGTCGCGCACCCGGTGGGCCAGGATGTTCGGAACACATAAGCATCTGGAGGGGAACCCAGGAATGAGCTACAACCAGCCGGGCCCGTACGGCGGGCAGCCCCAGCAGCCCGGGCCGTACGGCCAGCCGGGTCCTTACGGCCAGCAGCCGCAGGCTCCCCAGCCCGGTTACGGTTACCCGCAGCAGGCTCCCGGGCAGCAGCCCGGCTACGGGTACCCCCAGCAGACCCCTCCGGGAGTCCCGCCGCAGCAGCCCGGTTACGGCCAGCAGCCGCCGTACGGTCAGCAGCCGCCCGGCGCCCCCTACGGCGCCCCGATGCCGCCGGCGCCCGGCGGGGGCAAGAAGAAGACGGGCCTGATCGTGGGCGCGGTGGCGGTCGTGGCCGCGATCGCGGTCGGCGCATACTTCGTCCTCGGCAGCGGCGGCAGCGGATCCGCGGCGGTCGAGGACGACGGCCCCCACAAGCTGACGACCCCGGCGACGCTGCTCACGGAGTACAAGAAGAGCGACAGCGACGCGGGCGGCATGTCCAAGTCCGACCTGAAGGACGCGGAGTCCTGGGGTGTGAAGGACCCCAAGGACGTCAGCGCCTCCTACCAGTCGGGCGACAAGGACAACCCGCTGGCCGGGAAGCTGCTCTCCTTCGGCGGTGTCTACGGCGACATCGCGGACCCGGAGAAGACGGTGGACGGGTTCTTCGGGATGATGGAGAAGGAGGCCAAGGGCGAGGACGTCACCTTCGTCGGCAGCCCGAAGGCGTACGAGCCCAGCTCGCTGGACGGCGCCGTCATGAAGTGCCAGCAGGCGAAGATCGACAACTCCGGTGGCGGCACGGGCGAGCCGAAGGCGATGAACGTGACGTACTGCGCCTGGGCCGACCACAGCACGCTCGGCTTCGTGATGCCCATCGAGTTCTCCGACGCCGCGGCGGGCAAGAGCTCGGACCCGGCGGAGGTCGCCGAGACCACCGCCAAGGTCCGCAAGGAGGTCCGCGTCAAGATCTGACGGACGCGGCACGTACACCACGCGTACGGCGAAGGGCCCTGGTCGGTCGACCGGGGCCCTTCGCCGTGACTCGCTTCCGGATGCGCCGCCTACGCGGTCTTCTGCTCCCCCGGGCCGCGGCCCCGCGCGTCGCGCGGGATCAGCGTCGGGTTGACGTTCGAGCGGACGACCTCCGAGGTGATGACGACACGGGCCACGTCCTTGCGGGACGGGACCTCGTACATCACCGCCTGGAGGACCTCCTCCATGATGGCGCGCAGGCCGCGCGCGCCGGTCTGGCGGAGGATGGCCTGGTCGGCGATGGCCTCCAGGGCCTCGCGCTCGAAGTCCAGCTCCACGCCGTCCAGTTCGAACAGGCGCTGGTACTGCTTCACCAGGGCGTTGCGCGGCTCCACCAGGATCTGGAGGAGGGCCTCGCGGTCGAGGTTGTGGACCGAGGTGATGACCGGGAGGCGGCCGATGAACTCGGGGATCATGCCGAACTTCACCAGGTCCTCGGGCATGACGTCCTCGAAGCGGTCCTTCGCCTCCAGCTCCTTCTTGGAGCGGATCGTCGCGCCGAAGCCGATGCCCTTGGCCCCCGCGCGGGACTCGACCAGCTTCTCCAGGCCCGCGAAGGCGCCGCCCACGATGAACAGCACGTTCGTCGTGTCGATCTGGATGAACTCCTGGTGGGGGTGCTTGCGTCCGCCCTGCGGCGGTACGGAGGCCGTGGTGCCCTCCAGGATCTTGAGCAGGGCCTGCTGGACGCCCTCGCCCGACACGTCGCGCGTGATCGACGGGTTCTCGCTCTTACGGGCGACCTTGTCGATCTCGTCGATGTAGATGATGCCGGTCTCGGCCTTCTTGACGTCGTAGTCCGCCGCCTGGATCAGCTTCAGCAGGATGTTCTCGACGTCCTCGCCGACGTACCCGGCCTCCGTGAGCGCCGTCGCGTCGGCGATGGCGAACGGGACGTTCAGCATGCGGGCCAGGGTCTGCGCCAGCAGCGTCTTGCCGGAGCCCGTGGGGCCGAGCAGCAGGATGTTGGACTTCGCCAGCTCGATGGCGTCCTCGCGGTTCTGCCCCGTGCTGTTCTCGCCGGCCTGGACCCGCTTGTAGTGGTTGTACACCGCGACCGAGAGGGCCTTCTTGGCCGACTCCTGGCCCACGACGTACCCCTCGAGGAACTCGTAGATCTCGCGGGGCTTGGGCAGTTCCTCCCAGCGCACCTCGCTCGTCTCCGCGAGTTCCTCCTCGATGATCTCGTTGCAGAGATCGATGCACTCGTCGCAGATGTACACACCAGGGCCTGCGATGAGCTTCTTGACCTGCTTCTGGCTCTTGCCACAGAACGAGCACTTGAGCAGATCGCCGCCGTCACCGATGCGTGCCACGGTGTGCTTCCCCTTCGCCTGGGAGTCGCCTGGGTACAGCGGCTCCTGGTGCTGCCTTATGTCCGACGGTACCTTGCCGAGCCCCCCGTTCGGGCCCCCCTTGGCGCGGTTCACTTTGTCGTGAACCGCGCCAAGGAGCGGCAGACGATACAGCGATGCGTCACGCGACCGCGGCGTTGTTCATCTTCCGGGTCGAGATGATCTGGTCGACCAGACCGTACGCGAGGGCGTCCTCGGCCGTGAGGATCTTGTCGCGCTCGATGTCCTCGCGGATCTTCTCGATCGGCGTCGTCGAGTGCTTGGCCAGCATGTCTTCCAGCTGACCGCGCATCCGCAGGATCTCGTTGGCGGCGATCTCAAGGTCCGAGACCTGGCCGCGGCCGGTCTCGCTGTAGGGCTGGTGGATCAGCACGCGGGCGTTCGGGAGCGCCATGCGCTTGCCCGGCGTCCCGGCCGCGAGGAGGATCGCGGCGGCCGAGGCGGCCTGGCCCATGCAGACGGTCTGGATGTCCGGCTTCACGAACTGCATCGTGTCGTAGATGGCCGTGAGGGCCGTGAAGGAGCCGCCGGGGCTGTTGATGTAGACCGAGATGTCACGGTCGGGGTCCATCGACTCCAGGCACAGCAGCTGCGCCATGACGTCGTTGGCGGAGGCGTCGTCGATCTGCACGCCGAGGAAGATCACGCGCTCCTCGAACAGCTTCGCGTACGGGTCGTACTCGCGCACGCCCTGCGAGGTGCGCTCGACGAAGCGCGGGATGACGTAGCGGGACTCCGCGCGAGGACCCGTGTACTCGGCCTGCGCGCGGTCGTGCAGTCCGCTGCCGGGGAAGTCGTTCACTGTGTCTCCTGAAGAGCCTGATAAGGGCTGAGGCGGTCGGCTGGGGGCTCGGAGCGGCTGGTGCCGGCTGCCGCCGACACCCGGGTGGCGCTGGGCCGCCCTAGGCCGCCCCGGTACCGCCGCCGCCCGGCATTCCGGCAGCGGTGGGCATGATGTCGTCGATGAGGCCGTACTCCTTGGCCTCGATCGGGTCGAACCAGCGGTCGCGGTCCGAGTCACGGGTGACCTGCTCGACCGTCTGACCGGTGTGGAAGGCGGTCAGCTCCGCCATCCGCTTCTTGGTGTGCAGCAGCCGCTCGGCGTGGATCTTGATGTCCGACGCGGAGCCGGCGAGGCCGGCCGAGGGCTGGTGGATCAGGATCTCGGCGTTCGGCAGCGCGAAGCGCTTGCCGGGGGTGCCGGCGCTCAGCAGGAACTGGCCCATGGAGGCCGCCATGCCCATCGCGATCGTCACCACGTCGTTCTTGATGTACTGCATGGTGTCGTAGATCGCCATGCCGGCGGTGATCGAGCCGCCGGGGCTGTTGATGTAGAGGTAGATGTCCTTGTCCGGGTCGGAGGCAAGGAGCAGCAACTGTGCGGTGATCTTGTTGGCGATGTCGTCGTCGACCGCCTGGCCGAGGAAGATGATCCGCTCGCCGAGCAGCCGGTTGTAGACCTGGTCGCCGAGGCCACCACCGATGGGGTCGCCGGCGGCTGTGGGCATCAGATTCGTCACGTATCCACCTGCTCGTCTTACGACGGCGCCGGGCCGTCTACACGTCTTCTGCTGGGGGCGTGGGACCCCGTGTGCTGCCGTGTCGGACGGCTCCGGGGACTCCCCTGCCCTCGTACTCATGGACCCTAACGCGCGGGTCCCTCCGGGGAATCCCGCAGAAGGAACTGTTCGCTGTGAGCGCATGCGCTCCGCTGGTCCGSCCCTGGAAGGCCCTGCGGGCCCCCAGGACGTGTGTCCCGGGGGCCCGCAGTACGTACTGCTCGCGAGGCGGTCAGGCCTCGGTCTTCTCCTCGGCGGCGGGGGCCTCCGGGGCCTCCTCCGTCGAGCCCTCGGCAGAGGCCTCGGTGGAGGTCTCGTCCTCGTCCTCGTCGTCGAGGTCGACGACCTCGCCGTTCGTGTCCTTGACGGTGGCGGCCTCGACGACCACGGCAAGGGCCTTGCCGCGGGCGACCTCGCCGACCAGCATCGGGACCTGGCCGCCCTCGACGACCGCCTGGGCGAACTGGTCGGGGGACATGTTGGAGGAGGCCGCGCGCCGCATGAGGTGCTCGGTGAGCTCCTCCTGGTTGACGTTCAGCTTCTCCTTGTTGACGAGCTCGTCCAGGACGAACTGCGTCTTGATGCCCTTGACCGCGGCTTCCTTGGTCTCGGTGTCGAACTCCTCGGCCGTCTTGCCCTGGATTTCGAGGTACTTCTCCAGGTCGAGACCCATCTGGCCGAGCTGGTGGTGCTCCAGGTTGTGCTTGCGGGTGTTGATCTCGTCCTCGAGCAGCTTCTCGGGGACGGGCACCTCGACGAGCTCCAGCAGCTTCTCCAGGACACGCTCCTGGGCCTGCGTGGCCTGGTCGTACTGCTTCATGTTCTCCAGGCGCTTGCGGCTGTCGGCGCGGAGCTCTTCGAGGGTGTCGAACTCCGACGCGAGCTGCGCGAAGTCGTCGTCCAGCTCGGGCAGCTCGCGCTTGGCGACCTGGCTGACCTTGACGGTCACCTCGGCCTCCTTGCCGGCCGCCGAGCCGCCCTTGAGCTCGGAGGTGAAGGTGGCCTCGCCACCGGCCTCCAGGCCCTTCACGGCGTCGTCGATGCCGTCCAGCAGCTCACCGGAGCCGATGGTGTAGGAGACGCCGCTCGCGACGCCGTCCTCCAGCACCTCTCCGTCGACCTTGGCCTCCAGGTCGAGGGTGACGACGTCACCCTCCTCGGCGGCACGCTCGACGGGGGCGGTCGACGCGAAGCGCTCGCGCAGCTCCTCGACGGCCTTGTCGACGTCCTCGTCGGTGACCTCGACGGCGTCGACCTCGACCTCGATGCCGGAGTAGTCCGGGATCTCAAGGGTCGGGCGGACGTCGACCTCGGCGGTGAAGTTCAGCGTCTCGCCGTCCTTCAGCTCCGTGATGTCGACCTCGGGCTGGCCGAGGACGTTCAGCTCGGCCTCGTTGACCGCGTCGGTGTAGAACTTCGGGAGCGCGTCGTTGACGGCCTCCTCCAGCACCGCACCGCGGCCGAACCGCTGGTCGATGACGCGCGCCGGAATCTTGCCCTTCCGGAACCCCTTCACCGTGACCTGCTGGTTGATCTTCTTGTACGCCGCGTCGAGGCTGTCCTTGAGCTCCTCGAAGGGCACCTCGATGCTGAGCCGAACCCGGGTCGGGTTCAGGGTCTCCACGGCGCTCTTCACGGTTCGGTCTCCTTGGGGGCTGACTTCTTCGGGTTCTGCTGACGGTCTCCACCGGTACGGCGGAGCCCCAGCGGATCTGGCGGCCCTTGAGGGACGTGAAAACGCAGACACACGGGCGCGCAGTTTGCATACTAGCCGCAGGCGGTACACGCCCCAAAAGGTGATCTTCCCGGTGTCCGGCGTGGTGGTCCGGCACGGTGGTCGGGGTGGCGGGATTTGAACCCACGGCCTTCCGCTCCCAAAGCGGACGCGCTACCAAGCTGCGCCACACCCCGTCTGGTGCGACACGTAGGGTACATGCCCGCGGACCGGGCGACGCCCGTATTTCCCGTGGCGCGGGCGCCCGCCGGAACCGGGTGTGCGACGAGCGGGTGCGACCCGCTACGATGCTCCAGTGCCGCGCGTCACTGACCTGCGGCGCGCACCGTGCGGGCGTAGCTCAATGGTAGAGCCCTAGTCTTCCAAACTAGCTACGCGGGTTCGATTCCCGTCGCCCGCTCCACAGGACACAGGGCCGGACCGGAGACGATTCTCCGTCCGGCCCTTGTTCGTGTCCGAGCCCTACCCGTGTCCGGACCGTGTCCGGGTCTTCGAACATCTGTGCGCTCCCGCGCCGCGCGCCCGCGGGAGCGGGCAGCGCGGGGCCGTGCCCGATCAGAACTGGATCGAGTTGATGGTCTCCGCTATCGAGTCCAGGAAGCGCTGGATGTCGTCCGCCATGCCCGTGGAGGCAAGGAAGAAGCCGAAGAGCACGGCGACGATCGCCGGCCCCGGTTTGATCGATCCTCCCCGGATCAACACCACCAGGACGATCGCCAACAGCAGCACCACTGACAGCGAAATGGCCACAACTGATCACACCCTACGGTCGGTCCGCTCTCCCGGCCCGGAGGTGCAGCCCCGCACACCCCCGCCAGGACCATCGTGCCACCAACAGGGCCGCCGTATGCGGCAGGTGGGGCACCCGTTGGTCACAGCAGCGAACACCTGCGCCCCGTACGGCAATTCGAAGCATCGTGCGCACGAGAAATAAGAATGATCGTTTCCATGTCCACACATCGGCCCGCACGGCCTGTTCGCAGGTAATTCGAATTGTCGGCACGGACACACCCGCGGCCCCCGCGAGTGGGTCACCAACGACCCACTAAAGCCGACTCGATCGGACATTTCACCAGAGTCGCCCGCGGGCGTTATGCGGCCTTTAGTCCGGACATACTTGGGCGTACCGCTCGGATCAAGTGTGGTGGCCGCCATAGTGTTTGTGATGTCAACTTCCCCGAATTCTGGGTACCCGCAGGACCATGAGCAGGTATCGCCCCAGGGGTTTTACCGAATCCCACAGACAACGCTAGGGTGCCTCAGATGTCCTACGCTGCCTCGTCCCCCGCATGTGCAGCGAGGTCGCGGATCGACTCCCCCAGTCCGTGGGAGGGTCCGTGACGCACTCGCTCCGTCCGTACGGCCAACACAGGGCTCCCCTGCCGCCGGCTGAGTCACCGGCGTCCGGAGTGCCGAGCCCGCGACCACCGGGGCCACCGCAGGCGGCCACCGCAGGCGCCGGAGCGGGCGCCGCACCCGCCAAGCAGCGTGACGCGTTCTTCGACAACGCCAAGTACCTCGCGATCGTGTTCGTCGCGATGGGCCACGCCTGGGAACCGCTGACCGACCACAGCCGCGCCGCCGAGGCGCTCTACATGGTCGTCTACACCTTCCACATGCCGGCGTTCATCATCATCTCCGGCTACTTCTCCCGCAGTTTCGACATGCGCCCCGACCGGCTGCGGCGGCTGATCACCGGCGTCGCCGTGCCGTACGTCCTCTTCGAGGTGGCGTACTCCCTCTTCAAGAAGTGGGCCGACGACGACCCCGGCCACCCGATCAGCCTGCTGGACCCCTGGTACCTCACGTGGTTCCTGGTCGCCCTGTTCGTATGGCGGATGACCGTCCCGCTGTGGAAGGTCGTGCGCCGGCCCGTCGTACTGGCGCTCGCCATCGCCGTCCTCGCCTCCGTCTCCCCCGACATCGGCGACGACCTCGACCTCCAGCGCGTCCTGCAGTTCCTGCCGTTCTTCGTCGTGGGCCTGTTCATGAAGCCCGAGCACTTCCAGCTGATGCGGCGCCGCGAGGTGCGGATCCTGTCGGTGCCGGTCCTCGCGGCCGCCCTCGCCCTCGCGTACTGGACCGGGCCGCAGGTGAACTCGGCCTGGTTCTACCACCGTGACAGCGCCCAGGAGTTGGGGGCGCCCTGGTGGGTCGGCATCGTCGCGACGCTCGCGCTGTTCGGCATCTCGATGGTGCTCACGTCCTGCTTCTTCGCCTGGGTGCCGCGCCGCAAGATGTGGTTCACGGTGCTCGGCGCGGGCACGCTGTACGGCTACCTGCTGCACGGGTTCCTGGCCAAGGGGTCCCGCTTCTGGGGCTGGTACGAGGAGTACACCTGGCTCCACCACCCGGCGGGCGAGGTGTTCGTGTCCGTCTTCGCGGCGGCGCTCATCACCGTGCTGTGCACGCCGCCCGTGCAGCGGATGTTCCGCTTCGCGATGGAGCCGAAGATGGAGTGGGCGTTCAAGAGGGACGCGACCGAGCTGGCCCGGGAGCGGGCCAGGTCCTGACGGGCGCTCCGCCCCTACTCGGTTCCCAGGCCCAGGAGTTCGCGCATCGTCGCGTACTTCTGGGCCAGTCGCTTTTCCGTGGCGGGATCCAGGACCGACAGCCGGGCCGGGTCCGCGTTGTGCGCCAGGTCCGCCTCCTTGACCAGGAGGGCCCCCGGTGTCGACAGGATGCGCCGCGCGTACGCCTCCACCGGCTCGCCCGGGCGCTTGGTCACGGCCAGCACGATGGCCTTCGTACGGGGTGACAGCGCGGCCCCGCGCAGCCAGTCCTCCGGGAGCGCGTCGTCCTCCACCGCGTCGTGCAGCCAGGCGGCGGCGATCTGCTCCTCGTCGCCGCCGCGGTCCCGCACCCCGTCGGCCACCGCCCGCAGGTGTTCCGCGTAAGGACGGCCGGCCTTGTCGGTCTGTGCGGCGTGCGCCTCGCGCGCCAGGGACTCCACCTGCGTCAGGGTCAGCCGCGGGCCGCTCTCGTCGTCGTTCATGGGTCGAGTGTGCCCGTACCGCCTGTCCGTTCGCGCACCACATCGACCCCTCCAGGTCGTTTGGTAAACTAATTACTGACGGTTTCTTGACACTCCCTTGACCCAACCGCCGCACTCGACCGAGAAGGAACGGGCCCATCGGACACGCAGAGCTCCTGATCGCCATGGGCGGCGCCTTTCTGGCCGCCGCCGTCCTCGCCCGCGTGGGCGCCCGCATCGGGCTCCCCACCATCCCCCTCTTCATCCTGGCCGGAATACTCCTCGGCCCCCACACCCCCGGCTTCGTCCTCGTCTCGGACCCGCACGAGATGGAGATGCTCTCCGCGCTCGGCCTGGTCCTGCTGCTCTTCTACCTCGGCCTCGAATTCCATATGGACGACCTCAAGGCGGGCGGGCGCCGGATGGCACTCGCCGGGGGGACCTACCTCGCCCTGAACGTCGGCGCCGGCCTGGGCTTCGGATTCGCCCTCGGCTGGGGCACCTCCGAAGCGCTGGTCCTCGCCGGGGTGCTCGGCATCTCCTCGTCGGCGATCGTGACGAAGGTCCTCGTCGACACGGGGCGGCTCGGCAACCCCGAGACCAAGCCCATCCTCGGCATCATCGTCGTCGAGGACATCTTCCTCGCCCTCTACCTGGCGGCCCTCCAGCCGATCCTGTCCGGCGCCGACTCGCTCGGCTCGGCGGTGCTCGACGGCGGCAAGGCCTTCGCCTTCCTGCTGCTGCTGGCGCTCGCCGCGCGGTTCGGCACGCGGATCGTGGGGCGGCTCTTCGACACCCGGGACGACGAGCTGCTGGTCATCTCCTTCCTCGGTGCGGCCGTGTTCATGGCCGGGGTCTCGGAGTGGTTCGGGGTCGCGGACGCGATCGGGGCGTTCATGGTCGGCCTGATGCTCGGCAGCACGGCGTCGGGCCCGCGCATCCTCAAGCTGGTGCATCCGCTGCGGGACGCCTTCGGGGCGATGTTCTTCTTCGCCTTCGGCCTGTCCATCGACCCCGGCGACCTGCCGACGGTGCTGTGGCCGGTGCTGGCCGCGGTGGCCGTGACGCTGGTGATGAACGTGCTGGCGGGGCTGGGGGCGGCGCGGATCTACGGGTTCGGGGGGCGAGGAAAGGTCTCAGCCCTGCGGGTGGTGCGGGGGGATCGGGGGGAGTTCCCGGGTCGTCTCGTACGACGACAGCATGTCGATCCGGCGCACGTGCCGCTCGTCGCCGGAGAACGGCGTGTTCAGGAAGGTCTCGACGAACTTCGTCGCCTCCTCCTCGGAGTGCATCCGCGCCCCGACGGCCACGACGTTCGCGTCGTTGTGCTGCCGTCCCAGCGCGGCGGTCTCCACGCTCCACGCCAGGGCCGCCCGTACCCCCGCGACCTTGTTCGCGGCGATCTGCTCCCCGTTCCCGGACCCCCCGATCACGACGCCCAGCGCCTCGGGGTCGGCCGCGGCACGCTCCGCGGCACGCAGGCAGAACGGCGGGTAGTCGTCCTGGGCGTCGTAGATGAGCGGCCCGCAGTCGACGGGCTCGTGCCCCGCGGACGTGAGCCACTCGACGAGGTGGTTCTTGAGTTCGAAACCGGCATGGTCGGAACCGAGGTACACGCGCATGGTCCGAGTGTGACACGGCTGTTTCGTATCGGACCCGCCGGGGCACGCGCAGGGACATTCAAAAGCAAACACGGGAAAAGATTGAGTAAAACTGTGGAACCTCAGAGAAACCTCAAATAACGATCTGGATTCAAAGGTTCAAGAATCCATTCACCTGGGATTCACTGGACCGGCTTGTCGCAGCCCACCCCCACCGTCCCCGGCGCAAAGGAATCCCCATGACCTCGCAGCCGACCCTCACCGAGGCCGGTCACGGCCCCGAGGGCCCCGGAGAACCCGACGGCGGCCTCCAGGCCGGACTCAAGAACCGCCACCTGTCGATGATCGCGATCGGCGGCGTCATCGGCGCCGGCCTCTTCGTCGGCTCCAGCTCCGGCATCGCCACCGCGGGCCCCGGCATCCTCGTGTCGTACGCCCTCGTCGGGACGATGGTCGTCCTCGTGATGCGGATGCTCGGCGAAATGTCCGCCGCCAACCCGACCTCCGGCTCCTTCTCCGCGCACGCCGACCGGGCGCTCGGCCGGTGGGCGGGCTTCTCGATCGGCTGGCTGTACTGGTTCTTCTGGGTCGTCGTGCTGGCCATCGAGGCCACCGCCGGCGCCGTGATCCTGGAGAGCTGGGTCCCGGCCGTGCCGCAGTGGGGCTGGGCCCTGATCGTCATGCTGGTGCTGACCGCGACGAACCTCGGCTCCGTCGGCTCGTACGGCGAGTTCGAGTTCTGGTTCGCCGGCATCAAGGTCGTCGCGATCGGCGCCTTCATCGTCATCGGCGGGCTCGCGGTCTTCGGCGTGCTGCCGGGTGTCGACAGCGACACCGCGGGCCTGGGCAACCTCACCGACCACGGCGGTTTCCTGCCGAACGGGCCCGGCGCGATCCTCACCGGCATCCTGCTCGTCGTCTTCTCCTTCATGGGCAGCGAGATCGCCACCCTCGCCGCGGGCGAGTCGGAGGACCCCCAGCGCGCCGTCACCAAGTCCACCAACAGCGTCATCTGGCGCATCGGCGTCTTCTACCTCGGCTCGATCTTCGTCGTCGTCACGCTGCTGCCCTGGGACTCCGAGTCCATCCAGAAGGACGGCTCGTACGTCGCCGCCCTCGACTCGCTCGGCATCGCGAACGCCGGCGAGATCATGAAGTTCATCGTGCTGACGTCCGTCCTGTCCTGCCTGAACTCCGGTCTCTACACCGCCTCCCGCATGGCCTTCTCGCTGGGCCGGCGCGGTGACGCGCCCAAGGCCTTCGCCCGCACCACGCGCCGCGGAGTGCCGATGACCGCGATCCTCGCGTCGGTCGCCTTCGGCTTCGTCGCGGTGTTCTTCAACTACGAGTTCCCCGACTCGGTCTTCCTCTTCCTGGTCAACTCCTCCGGCGCGGTCGCCCTGTTCGTCTGGCTCGTCATCTGCTGCTCCCAGCTGCGGATGCGGAAGATCATCGAGCGGGAGTCGCCGGAGAAGCTGGTCGTGCGGATGTGGCTGTACCCGTACCTGACGTACGCGACGATCGCGCTGATCGTCTTCGTCCTCGGCTACATGCTCACCGACACCGAGCACGACGGCCGCGAGACCGTCCTGCTGTCGCTGCTGGTGGCCGCCGTGGTGGTGGGCCTCTCGCTGGTGCTGGAGAAGGTGCGCCGCAACCGCCGCGGGCGGGCCTCCGTCACAGCGGAGTGAAGGTCTCCCGGATGTTCTTGTAGACGCGTACCGCCCGGTCCTCCACCTCCGGGCGGTACCACGTCGTGACCTCGTAGGACGTGCCGCGCTCGTCGAAGCCGAGCAGGCGGGCGTGCCAGGGCAGGCCCTTGATGGTGACCGTGTACTCCCAGACGACCGCGGGCCTGTTGCGGAACGTGGTCTCCTCCAGCCGGATCAGCCGGTAGTCCAGGCCCTTCCTGGCGCTCCTCTCCGTCTTCCGCCACTGCCCCATCAGGTCGCCGCGGGCCGGGGACGCATTGGCCAGGACCTCCTGCTTGCGGTCGGGCGAGGTGTAGTGCACCTCGGCGCCGCTCTGCACGACCCGGTTCCAGCCGTCGGGCGGCACCCAGGCGTACAGGCCGGCCTCCGTGCGGGAGCCCGCCGGGAGGCTCGGCGGGCGTGCGGTGCCCGCGACGGTCGGGGACGAGGAGGAGGACGGGGAGCCCTTGTCCCCGTCGCCGGACGAGGCGCCGAGCAGCGGGACGAGCAGGCCGGTGAGCGCCCCGGCGACGACGACGCCGACGGCGGCCAGGAGGGTTTTGCGGCCGCGCGATGCGGGTGCCTTCGGCGGTTTGCGGGTGTGCGGTGCGGGTGTGTGGGACGGCTCCGTCTGTGGGTGCTGCTCCGGTCGGGCGGCCGGGGGGCCGAAGGCGTGCCCGGGGGTCGCGCCCTCGGAGGGGAGTTCGGGGGTGCCCTCGTGCGGGGCTTCGGAGGACGTGTTCCCGATGTCGGTGCCGTGACTGTGGCCGGCGCCGCTGCCGATGAGGGGGGTGGTTGTTTCGGCCTCGGCTTTGGCTTTGGCTTCGGCTTCGGTGAGTGGGGGATTCGGTACGGCGTCCTGGATCGGCTCCGGCGGCGGGATGCGGGTGAGCAGGGGGGTCGGGC
>NZ_VDFC01000046.1:1320718-1370614 GCF_008369065.1 Streptomyces apricus
TGAGGTCGGTCTGGTCGGGTGGGGGTGTAGCCCTTACCCTCGTGCCATGGTCCCCCAGGCCCGGAACTTCGCGTCGCGTCGCTATGTCGACCTGCGACGCCAGGGCACGGCCACCTGTCGCCGCCGCTGAGGCGGGCGGAACTCTCCGGCCCGCCGAGACGGACAGGACAGATGTCGGCCTCGTGCCGGACCGGCCCCCGAGGAAGTTCCCCATGCCCAGCTCCTCCCTCGCCCCCGTACGCCCACGTCCCCGCCCCGGTGCCGTCGACGGCGACCGCCGCAGGACCAGCGCCAGCGCCGTCCTGCGGTCGGTCCTCGACCACGGCCCGGTCGCCCGCAGCACCATCGCCCGTCTGACCGGCCTCTCCCCCGCGTCGGTCACCGACCACTGCGCCCGGCTCACCGGACTCGGTCTGCTCCGGGAGGTCCCCGAACCCCGGCCGCCGGCCGGGACCGGCCGCGTCGGCCGCCCGCACGTCCCCGTCGACCTGGACGGCTCCCGCTTCGTGGTCGGCGGCGTCCACGTGGCGGTGCCGTACACCACGGTCGCCCTCCTGGACCTGCGCGGCCGGGTCGTCGCCGAGCGCCGGCTGGACCACCGCGGCGCCGTCGTGGAGCCCGCCCGGGTCCTCGCCGACGCCGCGGCCGGCCTGCGGGCGCTCCTGGCCCGCCACCGGACCCGTACGCCGCTCGCCGTGGGCGTCGCGGCCGGCGGCTGGGTCGACCGGGACTCCGGGAGCGTCGTGGAGCATCCGCTCCTGGGCTGGCGCGACGTGCCGGTGCGCGAACCGCTGCGCGCGCACACCGGTCTGCCGGTCCACGTGGACGGCCACGCACGGGCGCTGGTCAACGGGGAGCGGCTCTTCGGGGCGGCGGCCCGCGGCAGCCTGAGCGTGCTGCACCTCTTCGCCGGCAACGTCGTCGACGCGGCCTTCGCCACCCACGACGAGGTCCACCACGGTCCCCGTTCGCAGGCCGGGTCGATCGCCCACCTGCCCCTCGCGGGCGGCACCGAGCCCTGCGACTGCGGCCGGACCGGGTGCCTGCAGGCCGAGCTCAGCGAGCGGACGCTGTGCCGGCGGGCCCGGGAGGCGGGGGTCGTGCACACCGCGAACCCCCTGCACGTGCTGGCCGCCGCGGCCGGCGGCGACGCGGACGCCGTCCGTCTGCTGCTGCACCGCTCCCGGATGACCGGCCGGGCGGTCGGGCTGCTGCTCGACGTCCTCAACCCGGACACGGTGGTCGTCACCGAGGTGGGCTCGATCCACCGGGAGGACTGCCTCGCCGCACTGCGCGAGGAGGTCGGGACCGACCGGGCGGCGGCCGTCGTGCCGACCAGTTTTCCGGACTCGGTCCTGGCCGTCGCGGGCGGCTCGGTGGCCCTGGACGTGCTCTACCGGGATCCGCTCGGCATGTCGCCGCAGGGGTTCCCGGCCCCGTCACCGGCACCGATTTAATTCAGAAAATCCGAATGTTGACAGGCTCTCCACCGGGCCAGGAGCATCGTGTCCATGAGCTGCCGCACCTTCTGTTGTTGACACACCGGAGCGCCGACACGACGTCGACGCGCTGACGATCCGTCCGCGTCCGTCGGTCACCTCCCGCCGCGCTCCGGGCCCGTGTCCGCCTCTCCTCCGCTCGCTTGCTCGCTCTCCCCCGTTCTCTCCGCCTTCCGGCTTCTCCGGCTTGTTCGGCTTGTCCGGATTCTTCCGCTTCTTCGGCGTGCCCTCTTTGCGGGCCGTCGCGGTGCTCCGCCGTGCCCCGCCCCATGACATCAGGGAGTCCTCCCATGCCACCTCTGTCCGCGTCCGGAGCCGACCGGCGGCTCTTCCTCTCCTCCCTGCTCGGCGTCGCCGCCGCTGCCGGGCTCAGCGGCTGCGCGGGCAGCAGCGCCGCCGACAGCGGGAGCAAGGGGGCCGCGAACGCCCCGCTGTCCGGCAAGGTCCCCGCGGGGACGAGCCTGAAGATCTCCTCGTACCAGGGCGTCCAGCAGCTGCAGTTCAAGCTCGCGGGGCTGACCGACCTGCCGTTCGAGGTCTCCTCCTGGGCGAACATCGGCGCCGGGCCCGACGTCATCAACGCCTTCCGCGCCAAGTCCCTGGACGTCGCCAACAACGCGGGCATCCCGCCCATCCAGGCGCACTACCAGGGCTTCGACGCGAAGATCGTCGCCATCAACCTCACCCGCAGGCCCAACTACCTCTTCGCCACCAAGCCGGGCAGCGACATCCGGTCGGTGAAGGACTTCGCGGGCCGGAAGCTGGCCTTCTCCCAGGGACAGGCCCAGGGCGTCGTCCTGCTGCGGGCGCTCAAGCAGGCCGGGCTGGCGTACGACGACGTGGAGCTGGTGCCGCTGACCAGCAACCAGTTCCTCACCGCGCTGCAGGCGGGGCAGGTGGACATCGCGCCGCTCGCCAACCAGCAGTCCCCCGCCTACCTCAAGCAGTACGGGTCCAAGGGCGCCCGCACCATCCCGACCGACGTGGTGGACCTCCTCAGCCTGCTGTGGGCGCCCACCTCCGTGCTGGCCGACCGGGCGAAGGCCGCCGCCGTCGCCGCGTACATCCCGCGCTGGGCCAAGGGCCAGGTGTGGGCGTACGAGCACCCCGACGAATGGAACAGGGAGTTCTACGTCGGCACCCAGAACCTGAGCCTCGCCCAGGCCGAGTCGATCACCGAACTCGCCAACAAGCCGCTGTTCCCGCCCCGTTGGGACGAGGCCGTGCAGTGGGAGCAGGAGACCGCCGACCTGCTGGCGGAGGGCGGCTTCGTGAAGGAGTTCGAGGTCGATCAGCTCTTCGACCGCCGCTTCGAGGGCATCGCGGCGAAAGCCGTCCCCGCCGAGTACCGGAGGTGAGCGCCGTGTCCAGCGCCGCGACCACCACCACCGTCGGCCCGGAGACCGCCGCGGACGCCGCGGACGCTGCGAACACCGCGGACGCCGCCGACATCGGTGACGCCGCGGTCGCCGAGGGCACCGGGAGCTCCACCGCCGTCCGGCCGGCCCGGCGCGGCCGGCGGCGCCGCGGGCTCGCCCTCGGCAAGCGGCTGCCCGCGTCCCGGCTGATCGGTCCCGCCCTGTTCTTCGCGCTGTGGGCCGCCGCCTCCGCCGCCGGGCGGCTGGACCCGAACGCGATCCCCGCGCCCTGGACGGTCCTGAGCACCATGGGGCGGCTGTGGAGCGACGGCACGCTGCCCACGGACGTCCTCACCTCGCTGCAACGCGCCGGCTCCGGGTTCGCCCTCGGGCTGACCGCGGGGGTGGCCCTGGCGCTGGTGTCCGGGCTCAGCCGCGTCGGCGAGGCGCTGGTCGACGGGACGGTCCAGCTCAACCGGGCGATCCCGACCCTCGGCCTGATCCCGCTGTTCATCCTCTGGCTGGGCATCGGCGAGACCTTCAAGGTCGCGATCATCGCCATCGTCGTCTACATCCCGATCTACCTGAACCTGTACTCCGCGCTGTCCGGCATCGACCACCGGTTCGTCGAACTCGCCGAGGTCCAGGGGCTGTCGAGGTTCCGGTTCGTCCGGGAGATCGTGATCCCCGGCGCGCTGCCCGGCTTCTTCGTGGGACTGCGGCTCGGCGTCACCGGCTCCTGGCTCGGCCTGGTGGTGCTGGAGCAGATCAACGCCACCAGCGGGCTCGGCTACATGATGTTCCAGGCCCAGAACTACGGCCAGACGGATGTGATCCTCGTCGGCCTGCTGATCTACGGCGTCTTCGGCCTGGTCTCCGACAGCGCGGTCCGCATCGTCGAACGGAGGGTGCTGTCATGGCGACGCACACTGAACAGCTGACGCACACCGGGCGGCCGGCGCCCGCCGGACGAGCGCCGTCGCAGGCGGCGCCCGCCGTCCGGCTCCGGGGGCTGACCCGCTCCTTCGACGGCCGGACCGTCCTGGACGGCGTCGACCTGGACCTGCCGGCCGGACAGCTCACGGCCCTGCTCGGGCACAGCGGCTCCGGCAAGAGCACCCTGCTGCGCGCCGTCGCGGGCCTGGACCACGAGGTCGCCGGCAGCGGCACGCTGAGCGCCCCGGACCGGGTGTCCGTGGTCTTCCAGGACTCCCGGCTGCTGCCCTGGCGCCGCGTCCTCGACAACGTCCTGCTCGGCACCGACGGCAAGGACGCGGTGGAGCGGGGCCGCGCCGCCCTCGCCGAGGTGGGGCTCGCCGGCCGCGAACGGGCCTGGCCCAACGAGCTGTCCGGCGGGGAGGCCCAGCGGGCGGCACTGGCCCGCTCCCTGGTCCGGGAGCCCGAACTGCTGCTGGCCGACGAGCCGTTCGGCGCCCTGGACGCGCTCACCCGGATCAGGATGCACGGCCTGCTGCGCGAGCTGTGGCAGCGCCACCGGCCCTCGGTCCTGCTGGTCACGCACGACGTGGACGAGGCGATCGTGCTGGCCGACCGGGTGCTGGTGCTCGACGGCGGGCGGATCGGCCTCGACCTGACCGTCGACCGCCCGCACCCGCGCTCGTACCGCGATCCGCTGCTGGGCGAGTACCGCGAACGGCTGCTGGCCGCGCTCGGCGTGACGGAGGACCGCACGGACCACGATCCGGCACCGACACCGACACCGACGCCGGTGTCGGTGTCGGCACAGGCACCGGCGTCGGCACTGACACCGGCGGTCGGCGGCCCCGCGGGCCAGGAAGCCCCCACGGACCAGGAGGACCGCCAGTGACGACCCGGCGCCTGCTGCACCTCAACGCCTTCCTCATGAACACCGGCCACCACGAGGCGTCCTGGCGGCTGCCGGAGAGCGACCCGTACGCCCACGTGGAGCTGGACCACTACGTCCACCTGGCCCGGATCGCCGAGCGCGGCACCTTCGACTCGCTCTTCCTCGCCGACGGGCCGCAGCTGTGGAGCAACCTCGCGCAGCGCCCGGCCGGCGCCCTGGAGCCGCTCACCCTGCTCACCGCGCTGGCGACGGCCACCGAGCACATCGGCCTCATCGCCACCGCCTCCACCTCGTACAACTCGCCCTACAACCTGGCCCGCAGGTTCGCCTCGCTGGACATCGTCAGCGGCGGCCGGGCGGGCTGGAACATCGTCACCACGGCGGGCGCCGAGGCGGCCCGCAACTTCGGCCTGGACGCGGAGCCCGCGCACGCCGAGCGGTACGCGCGGGCCGCGGAGTTCCTGGAGGTGGCGCTCAAGCTCTGGGACAGCTGGGAGGACGACGCGGTCGTCGCCGACAAGGCGGCCGGCGTCTGGGGCGACGACACGAAGATCCATCCGCCCCGCCACCGGGGCACGTACTTCAGCGTCGAGGGCGCCCTGAACGTGCCGCGCTCCCCGCAGGGCTACCCGCTGCTGGTGCAGGCGGGCTCCTCGCAGGACGGGAAGGCGTTCGCGGCGCGGTACGCGGAGGCGGTGTTCACCGCCCAGCAGACCCTGCGGGACGCGCAGGACTTCTACGTCGGCCTCAAGTCCCTCACGGCGGCGGCCGGCCGCGACCCGGAGCGCGTCAAGGTGCTGCCCGGCATCGTCCCGGTCATCGGCTCGACGGAGGCGGAGGCCCGCGCGCACGAGCAGGTCCTGGAGGACCACATCGTGTACGCGCACGGCGTGGACCGGCTGGAGAGACTGCTGCAACTGCCGCCGGGCACCCTGGAGCTGGACGGGCGGCTGCCGGCCGACCTGCCGCCGGAGAGCGCCGTCGAGGGCGCCAGGAGCCGGTACGCGCTCGTGGTGGAGCTCGCCCGGCGCGAACGGCTCACCGTGCGGCAGCTGATCGGCCGGCTCGGCGGCGGGCGCGGGCACCTCACCTTCACCGGGACGCCCGAGCAGGTCGCCGGCGCCGTCGAGGAGTGGTTCACGCACGGCGCCGCCGACGGCTTCAACATCATGCCCGCGGTCCTGCCGTCCGGCCTGGACGCCTTCGTCGACCACGTCGTCCCGATCCTGCGCGGTCGCGGGCTGCTGCGCGAGGAGTACGGCCCGCGGCAGACCCTGCGCGAGCGCTACGGCCTCCCGCGCCCCGCCAACCAGCACGTCTCCCCGGCACTCGCCCGCACCTGACCCGTACGCACCCGAGAGGAACCACCATGACCGGCATCGAGATCCGCAAGGTCACCGCGAGGATCGGCGCGCAGGTTTCCGGCGTCGACATCGGCAAACCGCTCGACGAGGGGACCGTCACCGCGCTGCGGGCCGCCCTGGACGAGCACAAGGCGCTGGTCTTCGACGACGTCGACCTGGACGACGAGGGCCAGCAGGCGTTCGCCCGGCACTTCGGCGACCTGACCACCGCCCATCCGACCGTGCCCGCCGTGGCGGGCGCCCCGAACGTGCTGCCCGTCGACAGCGAGCGCGGCCGGGCCGCCAACCACTGGCACACCGACGTCACGTTCGTCCTCAACCCGCCGCAGGCCAGCACCCTGCGCAGCATCACGCTGCCGCCGTACGGGGGCGAGACGCTGATCGCCAGCTCCGCCGCGGCCTACCGGAACCTGCCCGAGCCCCTGCGGCTGCTCGCGGACACGCTGTGGGCCGAGCACACCAACGACTACGACTACGCGGTGCCCGAGGAGGAGGTCGACGAGGTACAGGCCGCGCAGCGCGCCCAGTTCACGTCCATCACGTACCGCACCGTCCACCCCGTGGTCCGGGTGCACCCGCTGACCGGTGAGCGCGGGCTGTTCATCGGCGGGTTCGCCCAGCGGATCGTCGGCCTGTCGGCGACCGAGTCCCGCAAGGTCCTCGACCTGCTCCAGGCGTACGTGGTGCGCCCCGAGAACGTGCTGCGGCACCGCTGGTCGCCGAACCAGCTGGTGCTGTTCGACAACCGGATCACCCAGCACTACGCCGTCGACAACTACGACGGCCTGCCGCGCCGCCTGAACCGCGTGACGGTCGCGGGCGACGTCCCGGTGGGCATCGAGGGCAAGGAGAGCTACTCGATCACAGGCGATGCCTCGCACTACACACCGGTGGTGAGCGCCGCCGCGTGAACGGGAAAGCCCGCCGGGGAGCCTCCGGGTCCGTTCGGACCGGGGCTTTCCGGCGGGCTTGCGCGGGTGCCTACAGGTTGCTGAAGTCCGGGCCCTTCGTGCGGGTGCGCTTCAGTTCGTAGAAGCCCTCCACCGAGGCGACCAGGAGCGTGCCGTCCCAGAGCTTGGCGGCCTCCTCGCCCTTGGGGGCCGGGGTGACGACCGGGCCGAAGAAGGCGATCTGGCCGCCGTCGGCGCCGGGGACGGCGATGACGGGCGTGCCGACGTCCTGGCCGACCTTGTCGATGCCCTCCTTGTGCGAGGCGCGCAGCTCGGCGTCGAACTCGAAGTCCTCCTGGTCGGCGTAGTCGATCAGGTCGGCGGGCAGGCCGACCTCCTCCAGCGCGCCGGCGATCGCCTCCTTGGTCGGGCCGAGGCCGTCGTTGTGGATGCGGTTGCCGAGCGCGGTGTAGAGCGGGCCGAGGATGTCGTCGCCGTGCTTCTGCCAGGCGGCCGTCACCACGCGCACCGGCTGCCAGGCCGTGGTGGCCAGCATCTCGCGGTACTCCTCGGGCAGCTCGTCCAGCTTCGGCTCGTTCAGGACCGCGAGGCTCATGATGTGCCAGCGGACCTCGATGTCGCGGACCTTCTCCACCTCAAGGACCCAGCGGGAGGTCATCCACGCCCAGGGGCACAGCGGATCGAACCAGAAGTCGACGGGGGTCTTGGCGGAGGTCTGCTCGGACATGCTTCTCCTCGGTCGGGGGCTGTCGGGTGTCAGGAGCCCTGGGTACTGCTCCCAGCGTCAACGCGATCGGTCCGCCGTGCCATTCCCGGGTGTCCCGCGTCAGGGGCGCATGGCAGGATCGGTCCTGTTCACACGCAGGTGACCTGTACCCATGACGCCACGAAGGAGTGCCGACCGTGCCCGGTGAGAATCTGTCCCGCGACGAGGCCCGCGAGCGGGCGGCACTGCTGTCCGTCGAGGAGTACGAGGTGTCCCTGGACCTGCGCTCCGCGGTCGGCGGGACGGACACCGGGACCGGGCCGCGTACCTTCCGGTCGGTGACGACCATCCGGTTCCGCAGCTCCGAGCCGGGCGCCACGAGCTTCGCGGACCTGGTCGCGCCGGCCGTCACGGCCGTCTCGCTGAACGGCCGGGACCTCGACCCGGGCGCGGTCTTCGACGGCACGCGCATCCTCCTGGAGGACCTGGCCGAGGACAACGAGCTGGTGGTCGACGCGCAGTGCGCGTACAGCCGCACCGGCGAGGGCATGCATCGCTTCGTCGACCCGGAGGACGGCGAGGTCTACCTCTACACGCAGTACGAGCCGGCCGACGCCCGCCGCGTCTTCGCCAACTTCGAGCAGCCCGACCTCAAGGCGCCGTTCCGCTTCGAGGTGCGGGCCCCCGAGGGCTGGGTCGTGTGGAGCAACGGCGTGGGCGAGCTGACGGACGGGGTGTGGCGGTTCGCGGAGACCAAGCCGATCTCGACGTACATCACCGCGGTCGTCGCCGGTCCCTACCACTACGTGACCGACACCTACGAGCGCGTCCTGGACGACGGGACCCGGCTGGAGATCCCGCTCGGCGCGCTGTGCCGCAAGGGCCTGGCCCGGTACTTCGACGCCGACGACGTCTTCCTGGTGACCAAGCAGGGCCTGGACTTCTTCCACGAGCACTTCGACTACCCGTACCCCTTCGGCAAGTACGACCAGGCGTTCGTGCCCGAGTACAACCTCGGCGCGATGGAGAACCCGGGCTGCGTGACCTTCCGCGAGGAGTACATCTTCCGCGGCAACGTCACGCAGGCGTCGTACGAGCGCCGGGCGAACGTCATCCTGCACGAGATGGCCCACATGTGGTTCGGCGACCTGGTGACCATGGTGTGGTGGGACGACCTGTGGCTCAAGGAGTCCTTCGCGGACTTCATGGGCGCGTTCTCGCTGGTCGAGGCGACCCGCTTCACGAACGGCTGGGTCACCTTCGCCAACAACCGCAAGGCGTGGGCGTACCGCGCCGACCAGCTGCCCTCCACGCACCCGGTCACGGCCGACATCCGCGACCTGGAGGACGCCAAGCTCAACTTCGACGGGATCACGTACGCCAAGGGCGCCGCCGTCCTCAAGCAGCTGGTCGCCTACGCCGGACGGGACGCGTTCCTGGAGGGCGCCCGCCGCTACTTCAAGCGGCACGCGTACGGGAACACGCGCCTGGGCGACCTGCTGGCGGCGCTGGAGGAGACCAGCGGGCGCGACATGACGGCCTGGTCGCGGTCCTGGCTGCAGACGGCGGGCGTCAACTCCCTCACCCCGCAGGTGCTCCTCGACGAGGAGGGCCGCGTCGCCGAGCTGGCGGTGCTGCAGGAGGCCGCCGAGTCGCACCCCGAACTGCGGCCGCACCGGGTCGCGGTGGGTCTCTACCGGCGGGAGGGCGCGGATGGTCCGGACGGGGCCGCGGGCAGCGGTGCGCTCGTGCGGTACGCGCGCGCCGAGATCGACGTCGACGGGCCGCGCACGGTCGTCGGCGAGCTGGCCGGCGCCGACGCGCCCGAGCTGGTCCTCGTCAACGACGACGACCTCACGTACTGCAAGATCCGCTTCGACGAAGGGTCGCTGGACACGCTGCGCGCCCACCTCGGCGACCTCACCGACCCGCTGGCCCGCGCCCTGTGCTGGTCGGCGCTGTGGAACCTGACCCGGGACGCGCTCATGCCGGCGCGGGACTTCGTCGACCTGGTGCTGCGCTTCGCAGGCCGCGAGTCGGACATCGGCGTGCTGCAGACGCTGCACGCGTGGGCGAACTCCGCGCTCACCTTCTACGCGGCGCCCGGGTGGCGGGAGACCGGCGGGCGGCTGCTCGCCGAGGGCGCGCTGCGGGAGCTGCGGTCCGCCGCGCCCGGCAGCCAGCACCAGCTGACGTGGGCGCGGTTCCTCGCGGCGGTCGCCACCGGCGAGGGCGACCTCCGGCTGCTGTCGGGGCTGCTGGCGGGCACGGAGAAGATCGACGGCCTTGAGGTGGACCAGGAGCTGCGGTGGGCGTTCCTGGAGCCGCTCGCCGCGCACGGGGTGGCGGACGAGGACGCGCTCGCCGCGGAGCTCGCCCGCGACGACACCGCGTCCGGCAAGCGGCACCAGGTGCGGTGCCTGGCGGCCCGGCCGTCCGCGGCGGTCAAGGCGCAGGCGTGGGCCGCCGTGGTGGAGTCGGACGCGCTGTCCAACGCGCTGGTGGAGGCGACGATCTCCGGGTTCGCGCAGCCGTCGCACCGGGAGCTGTCCGCGCCGTACGCGTCGAAGTACTTCGACGCGATCGAGCGGGTGTGGGAGGAGCGGTCCATCCAGATCGGGATGGATGTGGTGCGGGGGCTGTTCCCGTCGCTGCAGGACTCCTCCGGGACGGTGGCGGCCGCCGATGCGTGGCTTGCCTCCCATGGGGAGGCTGCGCCTGCGCTTCGGAGGTTGGTGCTTGAGGCTCGGGACGATTTGGCTCGGGCGTTGCGGGGGCAGGCGTGTGACGGGGCTGCCGCCGGTTGAGTTTCGTGTGCGGGTGCGCTGTGGCTGGTCGCGCAGTTCCCCGCGCCCCTGAAAGCAAAAGATTGCGCCGTTCCCCGCACCCCTAATGGGGGACGGCGCGCTCGGTGTTGACGCCGGGGTTTTTCGGAACAGTTACCGAATGTGGGTAATCGGTGCCGTGTCCCCCTCTGGACCAGGGGGTTTCGGCACTTCGGGGGCTGGACTTTAGGACAGGGTTGTCCGGTTTTGACGACGGGCTTGTAACAGCGGTTAGCGGGGCGGCCGGGCGCGGCAGATTCGACGTCATGAACCACAACACCCCGCTCTCCCCCCGGCCCCTCCGTCACCTGGCCGACGTGCAGCAGCGTGTTCTGACCACCGCCCAGTTGCGGGCGCAGGGCGTGAGCGGCGCCGACGTCACCGCGCAGTGCCGGCCCGGCGGCTCCTGGCAGCAGCTCCTGCCGGGAGTCTTCCTGCTCCGTCCGGGCCCCGTGACCGCCGAGGAGCGGCTGCACGCGGTCCTGCTGTACGCGGCCCGCTCCTCCGCCACCGAGCCGGGCGTCCCCCTCCAGCCCGCGGGCCCCGGGCAGCGCCCCTCGCAGCGGTACGCCGAGGTGCTGGTCACCGGTCTCGCGGCGCTCGCCCTGCACGGCTTCCCGTCGGCTCCCCCGCCGGCGTCCCTGGACCGGGTCGACGTCCTCGTCCCGCGGCTGCGCCGGCTGCGCTCGACGGGTTGCGTCCGCATCCTCCGTACGCCCGCCCTGCCGGAGCCCGTGGAGATCGCCGGCGTCCCGGTGGCGCCCGTCCCGCGCGCGCTGGCCGACGCGGTCGCCGACCTCACGGACGCGGGGATCGTGCGCCGGCTGCTGACCGAGGCGGTGCGCGGCGGCCACTGCGAACCGGCGTCCGTCGTACGGGAGCTGGCGCAGGCCCGGCTGCTGAGCCGGCCGCACGTGGTGGACGCGGTCGACTCGCTGCTCGCCGAGGGGCGGGCCATCGCCGAGGACCGGCTCTACCGGATGGTCGCGGAGCACGGCCTGCCCGACCCGGTCTGGAACGTGGAGCTGCGGCTGCCCGGCGGACCGCCGCTCGGCGGGCTCGACGCGTACTGGCCCGACCACGCCGTCGCCCTCGAACTGGACACGCGGGCGCCCCGTCACGACGACGACGCGATGTGGTCCGAGTACGCGCGCAAGCGGGAGCACCTGGAGCGGCTCGGGATCACCGTCGTGCACGTCACGCCGAAGAAGTTGCGGGACTCGCTCGCGCAGCAGGCGACGGTGGTGCGGACGGCTCTGATGGCGTCCGGGGACCGCGAACCGGCCGCGTACGTCGTCGTGCTGCCCCGGTAGGGGTGGGCGCCGGGTCGTGTGTCGGGTGCGGGTGCGCTGTGGCTGGTCGCGCAGTTCCCCGCGCCCCTAAAAGCAAAAGATTGCGCCGTTCCCCGCGCCCCTTGCGGGCGGGCGCTCAGTTCTTCTTCAGGACGAGTTCCGTGTTGCGGTCCTGCGGGGAGCCGCTCAGGTCCGTGCGGGCGCCCGGGGCGTTGAAGGCCAGTTCCCGGTACAGGGCCGCCAGGCCCGTCTGGGAGAGGTCCTCGTAGTTCGTGCCGTGCGGGGCCGCGGACTCGATGAGCGTGGTGAACAGGGAGATCGTGCCGTCGTGGTTGTCGGCGATCTCGATCACTCGGGCGAGCTGCGGGAAGTCGACGTGGGAGGCGGTGGAGACCTCCCAGAAGGAGCGGCCGTCCGGGGCGGAGTGCGGGGTGACGGCGTTCTTGTGGCTGTGGCCGTTCACCCAGGCCAGCACCGGGCGGTGGGCGCCGAGCAGGGACAGGACCTCGTCACCGCCGTGCCGCCGCTCCCCGGGGTGCGCCGGGTCCTCGCGGAGGTTGCGCATGGTCCTGCTGGTGTGGTGGCTGAAGACGATGACGTGGTCCCCGTCCCTCCCGGCCGTCTTCAGCGTGCGCTCCAGCCACCGCAGTTGCGCGGTGCCGAGCGAGCCCTCGTAGTGGCCGCCCGGGTCGGTGGTGTCGAGGCTGATCCCGAGCAGGCCGTCGGCGATCCGGAACGTGTAGTACTGGGTGCCGGCGTCGAGGTTGGCCTGTGAGTAGCCGTGCCCGACGGGACCCGCGCCCGCGTGGGCCGGGTCGAGGTGCGCCCGCAGGTACTCGGCGGGCGTGAAGGGGGCGCGGGCCTCGTCCGGGGTGACCGGGCGCAGGGCGCGGCCCTGGGACCTGAGCATCTCCTTGAAGCCGGCGCCCTTGGGGTCGCCGCCCTTCTTCACGTTCTTCCACAGGGCGGTGCCGACCGACTCGTCGAGCGTCATCAGCTTCCTGCCGCCGACGGCGAACTCGGCGAAGAAGGAGTCGCCGGGCGCGTAGCAGCCGCCGGGCAGGGAGTCGTGGTTGCCGACCGTGGAGTACCAGGGCAGGTCGAGGCCGGGGCTGCGCAGTTCGCGGATCGCGGCGGCGAGGAAGCCCTCGATGCGCGGGAAGCCGAGCTGCTTGTCGGCGTCGCGCAGGGCCGCCTCGGGCTGCCAGTACAGCTTGAGGTCGCTGTTCTGGACGCCCTCGTAGCGCGCCGGGTCGCCGGAGTTCGGGGTGATGCGGCCGCCGCTCATCACCTTCAGGAACCAGTCCAGTTCCGTCCTGGCGTTGTTGTCGGTGTTGTCGCCGGTGGTCATCACGAAGTGCAGCGGGGAGCCGGTGGCGGGGGCGCCGCGCAGCGCGTTGACCCGCTCGACGAGCGAGACCGCGCCGGCCACCGACAGGGACTCCTGGGGGCGCCAGGCGCTGGCGGTCTGGGCGCGCAGGTACTCGTACCGCAGCGGGTGCTGCACGTCGACCAGGTGCAGGTCGGTGAACTGCACGAACGCGGCGAGCGCGGTGCGCCGTGCGGCCCGGCCGTCCTTCGGGGCGGCGAGGTCGCCGCGCACGACGCGCGGCCAGGCGGGCCCGTCGCCGAGCCGCCGGTACCCGGACCCCGGGCGCGCGGTCGCGAGCGTCGAGAGGGTGGTGCCCCGGGTGTACGGGGCCAGGGGTGCGGCCGGCGCCCGGCGGGAGACGGCGACGGGCCGGCCCTGCGCGGTGGTGGCGGCGGTTCCGGCGGCGGCCTCGCCGGTGCCCGGCCGCAGTGCGAGGCCGATGCCCGCGGAGAGGGACACCGCCCCGGTGGCGGCCAGGAAGGCGCGGCGGTCGTGGGCGGCGGTGGCGACAGAGCGTATGCGCGACATGGCGCGGTCTCCCCGGGTGCGGACGCTTCGGCAGAGGTCGCGGGCGGCTCGCTCGCACGAACTTCCCGCTCCTACTGGATGCTTGGCACCGGGGATGGCCTGCGCGTTAACTGGGCGGCAACGGGCAGCGCAGTTCACCGTACGTGGATCTTGCACTACCCTGCGCGTCCACCGGACCCTCCTCGAACGGAGGTGAACCGGTCACTCCATGTTCATCTGACGGGGTAGGGGGTGGGTTTCGCCGTCCGTTCCGAGGGCCGGGTCTCAGGCGTCCGCGGGGTGTTCCGGGATGCCCGTCACGCGGCCGGCCGCGGGGCGTTCGCGCCAGAGCGTGAGCCCCACGTCGACGAGTCCCACGCGTTCCAGCGCGGGCACCGCGTCGAGCGGGTGCCAGGCCGCCATGTCGGTGGAGCCGCCGGTCTCGTGGCGCAGTTCGCCGCCGGTGACGCGGGCCTCGTAGACGATGCGCAGGGCGTGGAAGTCGGTGCCGCCGAAGCGGCGCGGACGGGCCCGCCGGTTGGAGTGGACGCCGAGCAGGGCGAGGGGTTCGACCGTGTACCCGGTCTCCTCCTCGGCCTCCCGGACGACGGTGGCGTACGGGTCCTCGCCGTGGTCCATGCCGCCGCCCGGCAGGGTCCAGCGCCGGCTGCCGTCCCTCGCCACCCAGCGCGCGAGGAGTATCCGCCCGTCCCGCACGCATACGGCGTAGGCCGCCACCCGCAACTGCTTGTGCATGGCGGCACGGTACGTCAGGGGCGTCCGGCCGTACCGGTTTGGCCCGAGATCGACCGCATGACGTATGGCGGAATTACGCCATGAACACTTCACGACCCGGTCACCTCTCCCCAAACGTCCGTCTCGTGGGTAAAGCTGAGCGGTCTTCCGGGTTCACATTCCGGACTGACGCGATCGATTCGATGTCGATCCGATCGTGAACGGACTTTTCCTTTACCTCCAAGGATGCTGATGACCCTCCACTCTCAGCGCGCTCCGATCAGCGGCGCGAGACGTGCGGCACGCATAGCCGTCGCCGCCGGCCTCGTGGCCGCCCTCTCCGCGGCCGGCCCGATACCCATGGCCCTCGCCGCGGACGACCCGGGCACCCCCGCCGCCGACGCGCCGGTCAAGTCCGCGGGCGGCAAGCTCGGTTCGGCCGACGCCGACCTCCTCGCCGAGGCGCAGGCGGCCGGCGACAAGAACGTCACGATGATGATCGCCACCGCTCCCGGGCGGACCGAGCAGGTCGCGGGGCAGCTGGACGCGGTCAAGGGCGGCTCCGTGGGCCGCACCTACGACAAGCTCGGCTACGTCCGCGCCACCGTCCCGACCGCCAGGGCCGAAGCGGCCATCGCGGCGGCCGCCAAGCTCTCCTCCGTGCACGGCATCGACCTGCGCCAGGAGATCGCGCTGGACGACCCGACCCCGTCGGGCGACCGGGCCGAGGGTGCGAGGAAGAGCCCGACCGCCGGCACCTACCCGGCGCCGGGGAAGAACACCCCCGCCGAGAACCCGTACAACCCGTCCTTCGAGACGGGCGCCGTCGACTTCGTGGAGGACAACCCGAAGGCGGACGGCCGCGGCATCACCATCGGCATCCTCGACTCCGGCGTCGACGTGGCGCACCCCGCGCTGCAGAAGACCACCACCGGCGAGCGCAAGATCGTCGACTGGGTCACGGCGACCGACCCGCTGGTCGACGGCGACGCCACCTGGCGCGCCATGACCAACGCCCGCTCGGGCCCCGCCTTCACCTTCGACGGCGAGAGCTGGAAGGCCCCGGCCGGGAACTTCGCGGTCAGCCGCTTCCGCGAGTCCGCGTCCACCGGCGGCGACGCCAACGGCGACCTCAACCGCGACGGCGACACCACCGACAGCTGGGGCGTGCTCTACGACGCCGCCGCCGGCACCGTGCGCGTGGACCTGAACGACAACAACGACTTCACCGACGACACCCCGATGAAGCCGTACAAGGACCGCTACCAGATCGGCTACTTCGGCACCGACGACCCGGCGACGGCCGTCGCCGAACGCGTGCCGTTCGTCGTGGAGATCCGCAAGGACGTCCCGATGGACCCGCTGGGCGGCACCTGGGTCGGCAAGAAGTCCGACTTCGTCAACATCGGCATCATCGAGTCCGAGCACGGCACGCACGTCGCCGGCATCACGGCCGCCCACAAGCTGTTCGGCGGCAAGATGAACGGCGCGGCGCCCGGCGCCAAGCTCGTCTCCTCGCGCGCCTGCACCTGGAGCGGCGGCTGCACCAACGTCGCGCTCACCGAGGGCATGATCGACCTCGTCGCCAACCGCGGCGTGGACATCGTGAACATGTCCATCGGCGGCCTGCCCGCGCTCAACGACGGCAACAACGCGCGCGCCGAGCTCTACACGCGTCTCATCGACACCTACGGCGTGCAGCTGGTCATCTCGGCCGGCAACTCCGGACCCGGCGCCAACACCATCGGCGACCCCGGCCTCGCCGACAAGGTCATCTCGGTCGGCGCGTCCATCTCCAAGCAGACCTGGGCCGCCAACTACGGCTCGGCGGTGGAGAAGAAGTACGCGATGATGCCCTTCTCCTCGCGCGGCCCGCGTGAGGACGGCGGCTTCACGCCGACCCTGACCGCGCCCGGCGCGGCCATCAACACCACGCAGACCTGGTTCCCCGGCGGCCCGGTCGCCGAGGCGGGCTACTCCCTGCCGCCCGGCTACTCGATGCTGCAGGGCACCTCGATGGCGTCCCCGCAGGCCGCGGGCGCCTCCGCGCTGCTGCTGAGCGCCGCGAAGCAGAAGCACATCGACCTGACGCCCGCGAAGCTGCGCACCGCGCTCACCTCGACCGCCGACCACATCAGCGGCACGCAGGCGTACGCCGAGGGCGCGGGCCTCATCGACATCGAGGACGCCTGGAAGTCGATCCGCCGCGGCGCCACCGCCCACGAGTACACCGTGAAGGCCCCGGTCGACACCGCGATCGACTTCGCGCTCAAGACCCCGGGCTTCGGCACCGGCCTCTACGACCGCGAGGGCGGCCTCAAGGCCGGGCAGAAGAAGACGTACGACGTCACCGTGACCCGTACGACCGGCGCGGACCGCGCGGTCCGGCACGAGCTGCACCTGGCCAACAACCGGGACAAGACCTTCCGGATCGTCGGCAAGGACGAGGTGTCGCTGCCGCTGAACAAGCCGGTGACGGTGAAGGTCGAGGCCAGGCCCGAGAACGCCGGGCTGAGCAGCGCCGTCCTGGAGGTCGACGACCCGCGCACCGAGGGTGTCGACAAGCAGGTCCTGACCACCGTGGTCGTCTCCGCCCCGCTGGCCGCGGCGCAGAAGTACGCCTACTCCGCGTCCGGCACGGTGCAGCGCAACTCCAGCACCTCGTACTACGTGACCGTCCCCGAGGGCGCCAAGAACCTCGAGGTCGCGATCGGCGGGCTGAAGGCCGGCAGCCAGACCCGGTTCATCGCCATCCACCCGTACGGCGTCCCGGTGGACAACACGTCCACGCCGTACTGCTACAACAACTACCTCGACGGCAACGGCTGCCGCCCCGACCTGCGCTCCTACAGCGACCCGCAGCCGGGCGTCTGGGAGATCGAGGTCGAGTCCCGCCGTACGTCGCCGCTGCTGGACAACCCGTACAAGCTGGGCGTCGAGGTGCTGGGCGCCGAGTTCGACCCGGCGGTCGTGACCGTCCCCGAGGCCAAGGTCGGTACGCCGACGCCGGCCTCCTGGAAGGTGACGAACAAGCTCGCCGCGGTCAACGGCTCGCTCAAGGGCGGCCCGCTCGGCTCCTCCAAGAGCACGCGGCCGAGCATCGCCGAGGGCGCCACGGACACCGTCACGGTGGACGTGCCCGCGGGCGCCGAGTCGCTCGACGTGTCCATCGGCAACGTCTCGGACGCCGCCGCCGACCTGGACCTGGCCGTCTACGACGCGCAGGGCAACGAGGTCGGTTCGTCCGCGGACGGCGACTCCGAGGAGGCCGTCTCGGTCCCGTCGCCCGCGGCCGGCACGTACACCGTGCAGGTCATCGGCTACGCGGTCCCGGCCGGGACCACCGCGTACGACTACCTGGACGTGTACTTCGCGCCCTCGCTCGGGCAGATCGAGGTCGACGCGACGCCCGTGAAGCTCGCCACCGGGGCGTCCACGTCGGTCACCGCGAAGGTCGTCGCGAACGCGGCGCCGCCGGAGGGCCGCACGTTCTTCGGGCGCGTGCAGCTCGTGAACGCCCGCGGCACCGCGGCCGGCACCGGCAACGTCCTGATCGAGAAGGTCGTGCCGTAACCGGAGGGCAGTGAGGAGGGCGGGCGTCCGGGGCACCGGGCGCCCGCCCTTTCCGTTCCGGCTCCGTACGGCCCGGTCCGGTTCCGTCCGGCTCCGTTCAGCCGCGGCCCTCCTCCGGGTCCGGGCACGTCATGCCGCGGGCCCCCGGGAGGGCTTGGAGGATGTCGCGGCGGGCGTCGGCGACCCCCGGGCCGGTCTCCCAGTCCGTCCGGTCCTGCGCGTGCACGGGCACCCGTACCAGGGTGTACGTGCCGGGCCCCAGGTCCTCCCGCGCGCTCTCCGGCAGGGTGACGGTGATCGTCGGGTGGTCCGTCGCCGGCCGCTCGGGGCGGTAGGAGCGCTTCACCTCAAGCACGACCCGCACGTTCCCGCCGCCCGCGGACGCGATGCTCCGTACGGTGCCCTCGACGAGGACCTTCGAGCACGCCAGGTGCGTCTCCCGTCCGGCGTCGAGGTCGGCGCTGCTCTCCTGCTGCGAGCCCGCCGCGCTCTTGCCGGAGGCCGCGTCGTCGCCGCCGCTCCCCTGCACACCGAGCCACACCAGCCCGCCGAGCAGTGCCGTGCCCCCCGTGAGGACGAGGGCGCCCGCGGCCGCCCTCGCGTAGTGCCGGTAGCGGCCCGGGCGGCGGGGTCCGGCGGGTTTCGGCCGTCCGGGCGGTCCCGGCGGCGGGGACGTGCGCGAGGCCCGGGGCACCGCTTCGGGCGCGCGCGGGCCCGCGGGCGGCTCCTCCCCCGCCGCCAGGGCGTCGCCCATGAGCCGCAGCTGGTCCCTGAGCAGGGCGACGTCCGCGACCGCCGCGCGGTGCTCCGCCAGGAACGCGGCGTCCTGCCGGGCCCCCTCGGGGAGCGGCTCGTCCGTGAGCGCGGCCAGCAGCGCGTCGACACCGTCGTACTCGGCTCCTTCGTACCCGGACACGTCACACCACCTCGTCCTCGTGCAGGCGGGTGCGCAGTGCGCGGACCGCCGTGTGCAGCCTGCTCTTGACCGTGCCCTCCGGGATGCCGAGCTCCTCGGCGATGCCGCGCACGGGCAGGTCGGCGTAGAAGCGCAGCACGAGGATCTGCCGCTGGGCGTCGGGCAGCTCGTCCAGGCCCCGGGCCACGGCGAGGGAGAGCACCTTCGTGTCCTCGCCGGAGACGTCCGCGGTGTGCTCCGCGGGCCGCAGCGAGGCGAGGCGCTCGCCGATCCGCTCCTGCCGGCGCCTGGCCCGGTGCCAGTCCACGGCCAGGTTCGAGGCGACGACCGCCGCCCACGCCGACACGTCACGCGGTGCCTCGGCCCCGCTCGCCGCCCGTTCCAGGAGCCGCAGCCGGACCTGCTGCACCCCGTCCGGCAGGTCCGCCTGCGGCACCCCTCCGAGCGCGAGCACGGCTCGCACCCGGCGTTCCTGGGCCGCGTCCAGGGGGTCGTCGAGCGGCCCCCCGGCCGCCTCCCCGCTCCCCTGGACGCGGCGGGCTTTTCTGCGCAGCACAGCCACCCCTCCCCTCGCCGCGTTTCCCCTAGGACGCCGGGGGCGTGCAAAACGTTCGGCGGACTCGGGCCCGACTTCGGCCCGGCTCCGGTGGAGGCGTACGTCACACCGTCTCAGTGCGCGGGCAATGGATTGGACACACGAGCCGGTGGGGGACGCATGATGGGAGGGTCGGCCCGCACTGGCCACGCAACCAGCATGAACAGGCAGAAGGAGTCGCTGTGAAGGTAGGAATCGTCGGAGCCACCGGTCAGGTCGGCACGGTCATGCTGAGGATCCTCGCCGAGCGCGACTTCCCGGTGGAGACCCTGCGGCTGTTCGCCTCGGCCCGTTCGGCCGGTTCGACGATCGACTACAAGGGCGAGCCGGTCACCGTGGAGGACGCCTCCACCGCCGACTACACCGGCCTCGACATCGTGCTGTTCTCCGCGGGCGGCGCCACGTCCAGGGCCCTCGCCGAGAAGGTCGCCGCCCAGGGCGCGGTCGTGATCGACAACTCCTCGGCCTGGCGCAAGGACCCCGAGGTCCCGCTGGTCGTCTCCGAGGTCAACCCGCACGCCGTGGCGGACCGGCCCAAGGGGATCATCGCCAACCCGAACTGCACCACGATGGCCGCGATGCCCGTGCTCAAGCCCCTCCACGAGGAGGCGGGCCTGGAGGCCCTGGTCGTCGCCACCTACCAGGCGGTCTCCGGCTCCGGGCTGGCCGGGGTCGCCGAGCTGCACGGCCAGGCGCAGAAGGTCGTCGCCGACGCGGACAAGCTGACGCACGACGGCTCGGCGGTCGACTTCCCCGAGCCGGGCGTCTACCAGCAGCCCATCGCCTTCAACGTCCTGCCGCTGGCCGGCTCCATCGTCGACGACGGTCTGCACGAGACCGACGAGGAGCAGAAGCTGCGCAACGAGTCCCGCAAGATCCTGGAGATCCCGGAGCTCAAGGTCTCCGGCACCTGTGTGCGTGTCCCGGTCTTCTCGGGCCACTCGCTGCAGGTCAACGCGCGGTTCGCGCGGCCGCTGAGCGTGGAGCGTGCCACCGAGCTGCTGGGCGGCGCGCCGGGGGTCGTCCTCTCGGACGTCCCGACCCCGCTGCAGGCCGCCGGGCAGGACCCGTCCTTCGTGGGCCGCATCCGCGCCGACGAAACGGTGGAGCACGGGCTGGCGCTGTTCGTCTCCAGCGACAACCTGCGCAAGGGGGCTGCGCTGAATGCGGTGCAGGTTGCGGAGCTGGTTGCGGCGGAGCTCAGCGCTGGTCCTGCCGTCTGACGGACCACCGGGTCGGGTGTCGGGTGCGGCCCGGTGGGGGCCGTTCGCGCAGTTCCCCGCGCCCCTTTTCAGGGGCGCGGGGAACTGCGCAATCTTTTAGGCCTTGGCGAGCTTCTTGGTGACGTCGGCCGTGTCCTTGGCCGGCGGGGCCTCGACGTTCGCCTCGGTGCCGAAGTCCGTGAACTTGAGGGTCGTGGTGCTGGTGACCTTCTGCGGGGCCAGCGTGAGCTCGATGGTCTCCTGGCGCAGGCGGCCCTCGTCGTCGAGCCACATCTCCAGCGGCAGCGTCGAGGTGCCCAGCTGCTTCTCCAGCTGGTCGGCCTTGGCCTGATCCCCCTTGGCCAGGTCCTTCACGGCGACCTTGACGCGGTAGTGCGTGGTGCGGGTGCCGTCGATCGTCTCCGTGCCGACCTTCGTGACGTCTCGGTCGGTCACGCCCTCGGTGAACCCGAAGGACTCGGCGGGGTCGTTGACCTGTCCGCCCGAGCCGTTCAGCTTCGCCGGGTCGATCTTCATCCAGGTCTTGCCGTCGGGCAGGCCGAGCCGGGCGCGCTGCCCGGCGGGCGCCTTCTGGTAGACGACGCCGTCCAGGATCCGCTGCTCGATCTTCTGGCCCTGGGCCGTCATCGTCATCGTGCTGTCGCCGTCCTCCAGGTCCATCACCCCCGTGCCGCGCACCGTCGCGGTCTTGCCGTCGGCGGTCGCCTCGGAGACGAGGCTCATCCTCGCCGATTCCGCGGAGGTCGTCTTGCGGTGGGCGGCCCGCACCACCTGGGACTCGGACGCACCTTGGGTCGAGGACGCCCCCTTTGCCCCGCCCTTCGTCTTCCCGTCGCCGCCGTCCCCGCCGTCGGAACAGCCGGCCACCCCCGCGGTGAGCACCAGCACGGTCGCGACTCCCAGGACACGCTTCGCTGCCATCAGGACGTTCCCCCACAACTCGGTTCATAGCCGGTCCACTTGACTCGGAACCGGGTGCCCCGTGCGGCACGTCCCACTCCCGCTGTACGCATCCGGGCAGGTTCCGTCCGGTATCCAGCGCGGTCAGGAGCGGTGCCGCGGCGCGCGGGAGACCGGCGGGAAACGGACATCGCACTGCGGGACCCGCCGTGGAAGGATGACGCAACCCACACATAACGAGGAGATGACCGCGTGCCTGGCACAAACCTCACCCGCGAAGAGGCGCAGCAGCGGGCGAAGCTGTTCACCGTTGACTCGTACGAGATCGACCTCGATCTCTCCGGCGCGCAGGAGGGCGGCACCTACCGGTCCGTGACCACGGTGCGCTTCGACGCGGCCGAGGGCGGTGTCGGGTCCTTCATCGACCTGGTGGCCCCGGCCGTCCACGAGGTCGTCCTCAACGGCGACGCCCTCGATCCCGCGGAGGTCTTCCAGGACTCCCGGATCGCGCTCGCGGACGTCCTGGAGGGCCGCAACGTCCTGCGGGTCGTGGCCGACTGCGCGTACACCAACACCGGTGAGGGCCTGCACCGCTTCGTCGACCCGGTCGACCAGCAGGCGTACCTCTACACGCAGTTCGAGGTGCCGGACGCCCGCCGGGTCTTCGCGAGCTTCGAGCAGCCCGACCTGAAGGCGACCTTCCAGTTCACCGTGAAGGCGCCCCACGGCTGGACCGTCGTCTCCAACTCGCCGACGCCGGAGCCCAAGGACGACGTCTGGGAGTTCGAGCCGACGCCCCGCATCTCCTCGTACATCACGGCGCTGATCGTCGGCCCGTACCACTCGGTGCACAGCGTCTACGAGAAGGACGGGCAGAGCGTGCCGCTGGGCATCTACTGCCGGCCCTCGCTCGCCGAGTTCCTCGACTCGGACGCCATCTTCGAAGTCACCCGGCAGGGCTTCGCCTGGTTCCAGGAGAAGTTCGACTACGCGTACCCGTTCGAGAAGTACGACCAGCTGTTCGTGCCGGAGTTCAACGCGGGCGCGATGGAGAACGCGGGCGCGGTGACCATCCGCGACCAGTACGTCTTCCGGTCGAAGGTGACGGACGCCGCGTACGAGGTGCGGGCGGAGACCATCCTGCACGAGCTGGCCCACATGTGGTTCGGCGACCTCGTGACGATGGAGTGGTGGAACGACCTCTGGCTCAACGAGTCCTTCGCGACCTACACCTCCATCGCCTGCCAGGCCTACGCCCCCGGCTCGCGCTGGCCGCACTCCTGGACCACCTTCGCCAACTCCATGAAGACGTGGGCGTACCGGCAGGACCAGCTGCCGTCCACGCACCCGATCATGGCGGAGATCAACGACCTCGACGACGTGCTCGTCAACTTCGACGGCATCACGTACGCCAAGGGCGCCAGCGTCCTCAAGCAGCTCGTCGCGTACGTCGGCGAGGACGAGTTCTTCCGGGGCGTGCAGGCGTATTTCAAGGCGCACGCGTTCGGCAACACGCGCCTGTCCGACCTGCTCGGCGCGCTGGAGGAGACCAGCGGGCGCGACCTGGGCACCTGGTCGCAGAAGTGGCTGCAGACCGCGGGCATCAACGTCCTGCGCCCGGAGATCGAGACGGACGCGCACGGCGTCATCACCTCCTTCGCGATCCGCCAGGAGGCCCCGGCCCTGCCCGCGGGCGCGAAGGGCGAGCCGACGCTGCGCCCGCACCGCATCGCGGTCGGCCTCTACGACCTGGACGACGCCGCGGGCGGCAGCGGCAAGCTGGTGCGCGGGGACCGCGTCGAGCTGGACGTGGACGGCGAACTGACCGAGGTCGCCGAGCTGGTGGGCAAGCGGCGCCCCGCCGTGATCCTGCTCAACGACGACGACCTGTCGTACGCGAAGGTACGTCTCGACGAGCAGTCCCTCGCCTTCGTCACCGAGCACCTCGGCGACTTCGAGGCGTCCCTGCCGCGCGCCCTGTGCTGGGCCTCGGCCTGGGACATGACCCGCGACGCCGAGCTGGCCACCCGCGACTACCTCTCGCTGGTGCTGTCGGGCATCGGCAAGGAGTCGGACATCGGCGTCGTGCAGTCGCTGCAGCGGCAGGTGAAGACGGCCGTCGAGCTGTACGCCGACCCGAACGCCCGCGAGGCGCTGCTGACCCGCTGGACGGACGCCACGCTGGCCCACCTGCGCTCCTCCGAGGCGGGCGGCGACCACCAGCTGGCCTGGGCGCGCGCCTTCGCGGCGACCGCCCGCACCCCTGAGCAGCTGGACCTCCTGGAGGGCCTGCTGGACGGCCGGGAGACCATCGAGGGCCTGGCCGTGGACACCGAGCTGCGCTGGGCGTTCGTGCAGCGGCTCGCGGCGGTGGGGCGCTTCGACGAGGCCGAGATCGCGGGCGAGTACGAGCGCGACAGGACGGCCGCCGGTGAGCGCCACGCGGCGAGCGCCCGGGCCGCCCGGCCCACCGCGGAGGCGAAGGCGGAGGCCTGGGCCTCGGTCGTCGAGTCCGACAAGCTGCCGAACGCGATCCAGGAGGCCGTGATCGGCGGCTTCGTCCAGTTCGGCCAGCGCGAACTGCTCGCCCCGTACACGGACAAGTACTTCGCGGAGGTCAAGGGCGTCTGGGACGCGCGCTCGCACGAGATGGCCCAGCAGATCGTGGTCGGTCTCTACCCGTCGGTCCAGGTCGACGCGGAGACCCTGGCGAAGACGGACGCGTGGCTGGCCTCGGCCGAGCCGGCCCCGGCGCTGCGCCGGCTGATCTCGGAGTCCCGCTCCGGGGTCGAGCGCGCACTGAAGGCACAGGCGGCGGACACGGCGGCGGGCGCGTAGCCGTACCGGTCGTGCACCCGCGAACGGCACGTACACCGCATGGGCGGGTACGTGCCGTTCGCGGTTCCGTGCGGGTTCGGTGGGGGCTTGTCGCGCAGTTCCCCGCGCCCCTAGGGGACGCGCCCCTGCGGGACGCCGGAGGGCACCGTCCTTGCGCACGTGCGCAAGGACGGTGCCCTCGGTGAGACTTTCGGGGAGGGGGTCAGGCGCCGGCGTGCACCTGGTCCTTGCCCTCCATCTTGCCCTGGCCCCTGCCTCCCGGCTTGAGCTTCGGCTCGCGGTCGGTCGACCGGTCGAGCACCCAGACCAGACCTGCGATCAGCAGGAACAGCCCGATCGGCGCCACGACGTAGAGGCCCAGCGTCTCGATGACGCTCAGCTTCTGCGCGGGGTCGTCGCCGTCGTCGCGCGTCAGCGCGAGCGCGGGGGACGACATCATCAGCATCATCAGCGTCGTACCGGCAGCCAGGGCGCCGGCGCGCAGGGCGTTCTTCTTGTCCACGGTGCAAACGTAGCGAACTCCTCTCACGGCCGCGCGCCCGGGGTGCCGTACGGACGCCGTCCCGGGCCTCACGCGGCCGGCTCCGGGTCGCTGGACGCGGACTCCGGGGCGCCGGACGCGGACTCCGCGCCGGCCGTGGACTCCGGGCCGCCGGCCGCGTCGCCCTCGCGGAGCACCTCCATGAGGGCGTGCAGGCGCGGCGAGGCGGCGAGGTCCTCCAGGGTGACGGGGCGCCCCTCCGCGTCGGCGACGGGCAGCCGCCAGTTCGGGTACTGGTCCCAGGTCCCGGGCAGGTTCTGCGGGCGGCGGTCGCCGACCGCGTCCGGGAGCCAGACGCCGACGAGCCGGGCCGGGGTGCGCAGCAGGAAGCGGTGCACGGCCTGGATCTCCGCCTCCTCCGACTGCTCGGAGACCCCGCCGGCCGCCCCCTGGAGCAGCCCGAGCCGGGAGAGCACCGTCAGCCACTCCCCGACGTCCGCCGCCGCCTCGGCCCGCTCCTCCGCCACCGGGCGGGTCAGCAGACCCAGCCGGTCGCGGAGCTCGACGTGGTCGCCGGTGAGCCGGGACGCGGTGGGCGGCAGGTCGTGGGTGGTGGCGGTGGCGAGGCAGTCGGCGCGCCAGCTCTCCGGCGGCAGCGGCAGCCCCGTGCCGTCCCAGTCGCGCTCGAACCACAGCACGGAGGTGCCCAGCACGCCGTGCTCCTGGAGGGTCTCCCGCACGCCCGGTTCGACGGTGCCGAGGTCCTCGCCGATCACCAGGGCCCCGGCGCGGGAGGCCTCCAGGGCCAGGACGGCGAGCATGGCCTCGGCGTCGTAGCGGACGTACGTGCCCTCGGTGGCGGGGCGGCCCTGCGGGATCCACCAGAGCCGGAACAGGCCCATGACGTGGTCGATGCGCAGCGCGCCCGCGTACCGGAAGAGGGCGCGCAGGAGGCGGCGGTAGGGGGCGTAGCCGGACTCGGCGAGGCGGTCCGGGCGCCAGGGCGGCAGCCCCCAGCCCTGGCCCTGCACGCTGAACGCGTCCGGGGGCGCGCCGACCGACATGCCGGCCGCGAAGTACTCCTGCTGCGCCCAGGCGTCGGCGCCCTCCGGGTGCACCCCCACGGCGAGGTCGTGCACGAGCCCGACGGGCATGCCGGCGTCGCGGGCGGCGCGCTGGGCGGCGGTGAGCTGGGCGTCCGTCAGCCAGGCGAGCCGGCTATGGAAGTCGACGCGGTCCATCAGCTCGGCGCGGGCCCGCGCGGTCTCGGCGGAGCGGGGGTCGCGCAGACCGGGGGGCCACTTCGTCCAGTCGGAGCCGTGCACCTCCGCGAGGGCGCAGTACGTGGCGTGGTCCTCCAGCGCCTCGCCCTCCCCGGCGAGGAAGTCGCAGTAGGCGGCCCGGCGGCCGGGTCCCAGCGGTACGTCCCGGACGAGCTCCAGGGCCTCGCGCTTGAGCTCCCACACGGCGTCGCGGTCGATCAGGGCGTCCTTGTCGAGCACGGACCCGCGCAGCCGGCGGGCCCGCTCCAGGAGCCCGAGGAGGCGTTCGCGGTCGTCCTCGTCGACGTACGCGAACTCGGGGACGTCCTCGACCCTCAGGTAGACGGGGTCGGGGTAGCGGCGCGAGGAGGGCCGGTACGGGGAGGGCGGCGAGGGAGGACCCGCCGGGGCCGGGCGCGGGGGCGGCGTCCGCGCCACCGCCGCCGGAGGCGGCTCCGGGCCCGCGGTCGTCGCGAGCGGAGTCCGCGCCACCGCCGGCGCCGACGCGGACACCGAGATCGRGGCCACCGTCGCTGTCACTGTCGCTGTCGGTGCCGGTGCCGGTGTCGGCCCAGCACACCACCGTCGGTGGCAGCAGGCGCTCGCGCAGCTCCTTCTCGCGCGCGGCGAGCGAGGCGCGGACCGCGTCCGGCGTGCCCGCGGGGACGCCCAGCGCGGCGAGCGCGGCGACGACCGCCGCGTCCGAGGCGTCGACCGTGCGGCCGGGGGACGGACTGTAGGACGTGGCGACGCCGTGCAGCGCGGCGAGCCGGGAGAGCGGCATCAGGCCCCCGATGGATCCGGGCCGGCGGCGGCACCCGTGGACGTCGGTTCGCTCGTCAGGGGTGCGGCGTCGGCAAGCGGAGGTTCGCTGGTGAGGGGTGCGGCATCGGGCAGCGGCGGCTCGCTGGTGAGCGGCGTCTCGGCACAGGAGCCCTCGGCGCTGAAGATGCAGTGGAGCGGGTGGAGGTCGGGGTCGGGATCGGAGCCGGCGGACACGTCCGCCGGGCGTTTGGAGAGGGCCGAGAGCAGGAGCTGTGCCGATGCGGCCACAAGGGCCTCCTTGGTGGTCGTGCGTGCGGGTCAGGGCAGCCCCTACCCAGCGGGCGGGCCCGCAGACGTGACAGAACGGACAAGGTGCGTCCGGTCACATTCTGTCCCGACCGGGCGTTATCACCAAGAGCGCCCGCCCGGACACCCTAAGTAGGAGTCCGGACGCGTCCGGCGGACATCGGGGATCCACTCTTCACCGCCTGCTGGCTGGGGACGGCGATCGCCACGGTGTCCTGCGCGCTCGTGCTGGCAGGCCTGCTGGAGCGGGGGCTCCCGGTGGCGGCCTGGGCCGGCTTCGCCCTGGTGGTGCTCGCGGTGCCGCTGCTCGTGCCCGTGGCCGTGTACGCGGCCTGTCTGCTCGCCGCCGCGACCTCGCTCCCGCTGCTGCGACGCTCGACCGCCCCGACGGAGCTGCGCTTCGCGTAGCCCCGCGGCCGGGTCGGGGGCGAGGTCGGGTCCCGGGCAAACCAAAGGCCCGGATCGTCAGGCGGAGATGCCGTCGATCCGGGCCATCGCATCCTCCGCGCCGTACGGCTGCAGGTACGGCAGCCAGCGCGGATCCCGGTGGCCGGTGCCGATGATGCGCCACGCGAGCCCCGTCGGCGGGGCCGGTTTGTGGCGCAGGCGCCAGCCGATCTCCACCAGGTGCCGGTCGGCCTTGGTGTGGTTGCAGCGCCGGCAGGACGCCACCACGTTGTCCCAGGCGTGCTGACCCCCGCGGGAGCGCGGGACGACGTGGTCGACGCTGGTTGCGACGCCACCGCAGTACATGCACCGTCCGCCGTCACGGGCGAAGAGAGCGCGGCGGGTGAGCGGGACGGGCCCCCGGTACGGGACGCGCACGAACCTCTTCAGCCGGACCACGCTGGGAGCGGGAACGGTGACGGTCGCGCTGTGCATGAAGGCGCCGGATTCCTCCAGGGAGACGGCCTTGTTCTCCAGGACGAGGACGAGCGCGCGGCGGAGCGGTACGACGCCGAGGGGCTCGTACGACGCGTTGAGGACCAGGACATGCGGCACGGATGGCCTCCTTGTACGCCGGCGGCGCGTGGCTCGCGCCGGGACGATCCGTAGTCAGTCTCCCCTCATGCCTGGTGGAAGCGCCACCATGTCCCGGTAACGGGCTGGGAGTGTTTTCGACCACACCTCCTTCATCCCCACGTGAGCACAGTCTCTCCCTCGAACATTGCAACGATCCGCACACGGTGCCCCGTTAGTGTGGTGTTTCCGCCCATCGGCACCCCATCCGATGTCCCCTGCCACGGGCGGGCCGCTACGCCTGGAGGTACCTGCCGTGTTCCCGTCCGTCCTGCCGGTCGCCGATCCCACCGAGGAACCGACGTCCCCGACGCTCCAGGACGCCCAGGAGAGTGCGACCAACGCCGCCAGCTGGGTGGAGCAGAACTGGTCCACCTGGCTCAGCATCGGACTGCGGGTGCTGCTCATCGTGGTCATAGCCGTGGCCCTGAGAATCGCCGTCCGGCGGACCATCACGCAGTTCATCGAACGCATGAACCGCACGGCGCAGGCCGTCGACGGCACGGCGCTGGGCGGTCTGCTGGTCAACGTCGAGCGCCGCCGCCAGCGCTCCCAGGCGATCGGCTCCGTCCTGCGGTCGGTCGCGTCCTTCCTGATCGTGGGCACGGCCGCGCTGATGATCCTGGGCACGTTCCAGATCAATCTGGCGCCGCTGCTGGCCTCCGCCGGTGTGGCGGGCGTGGCGATCGGTTTCGGCGCCCGCAACCTGGTCACCGACTTCCTCTCCGGCGTCTTCATGATCCTGGAGGACCAGTACGGCGTGGGCGACACGGTCGACGCGGGCGTGGCCTCCGGCGAGGTCATCGAGGTGGGCCTGCGGGTCACCAAGCTCCGGGGCGACAACGGCGAGATCTGGTACGTCCGCAACGGCGAGGTCAAGCGCATCGGCAACCTCTCCCAGGGCTGGGCCACGGCCGGCGTCGACGTCACGGTCCGCTCCGACGAGGACCTGGACCGCGTCCGTTCGGTCCTCGCGGAGGTCGGCGAGACGATGAGCAAGGACGAGCCCTGGAACGAGCGTCTGTGGGGCCCGATAGAGGTTCTGGGCCTGGACAGCGTCCTGCTGGACTCGATGGTCGTCCGGGTCAGCGCCAAGACGATGCCGGGCAAGGCCCTGTCGGTGGAACGCGAACTGCGCTGGCGCATCAAGCACGCCTTCGACGCCGCGGGCATCCGCATCGTGGGCGGCCTGCCGGCCCCGGCGGAGGACACCCCGGCCGCCGACCCGACGGCGGGCATGGCGGCCCCGTCGGCCTACGCCAACACGGGCTCCCCGCAGTCCCAGGCGGCATCCCCGATAGCCCCACCGGCGGTCGTCCCGTCAAATGTGACGAAGTAGCGGGGAGACCTTTTTCATACACATCCACCCACCGCGGGGCGGCATCCGGAGTGATCCTGACGCCGCCCCGCACGGGTTCACGCCGACGCCCTGCTCGCGTAGATGGCCGCCCTGCGGCAGACGCCTCGCGAACCGGGTCGGTCCATGGGGGACTGAACCCGATCCGCCGGGTCACCGTGACGGTTCGGCACGCTCGTTCGAGTGAAGGCCCGCAGGGTTCCCAGGTCGGACGGGGTCCGAGTGCCTCATGGTTCTGCCGGGGCACCCAGAACGGGCGTAGCCTGGCGACAGCGTGGCGAGGGAGAAGCATCAGTGAGTGCCGAACTCATCATGGAGCCGGTCATGACGCAGCAGGACCCCATCGATCTGCTGATCGCGTTCGAAGAGGCGTCCGAGACGCCCATTCGACCCGAGTACGTCGAGGGGACGGTCATCGTGCCGCCGGCACCGAACGACAACCACAACGAAGGCGCATTCGAGCTGTCCTTCCAGTTCCGCGTCGCCGGATTCGACCTGGTGGGCATGGGCAACGGCTACCGGGCAGCCCACAAGGACGGCCGGACCATGGCCCTGCTCATCCCGGACTTCTACGTGCGCCGCCGCAAGGCGACGGAACTCGACGAGTCGTACCGCAGGGCCCACAAGGGCTGGTACCCCATCGACATGATCTCCCTGGTCGGCGAGGTGACCTCGACCAACCACGAGACGGACACCGGCCCCAAGCTGCGTACCTATGCCGCAGCGGGCGTCCCCGTCTACGTCCTGGTCAACCGTCGCCGGAGGACGGCCCACTGCTACTCGGACCCGATCACTCCCGGCGACGATCCCACCGAGGCGTACTACGCCACCGAGGTCAAAGCCGAACTGGGCCGCCCCCTTCCGCTCCCCGCCCCGTACCCGACACTCGGGACCGCTCCTTTCCTGGAGCCGGTGGAGTAGTCGGGGTGGCCGGGGAAAGCAGCTACCGTCTCCGGGCACCGGAACACGGCCGGGCGCGAGCCGGCCACGCCGATGGGCGAACTCGGCGTGGACCGAGGCCATGAAGCAGTCGTCGCGCCGTCCCGGAACCATGTCCCGGGACGGCGCAGAGCGAGGTTCGGCCGACCGACGAGGTGGTCCCGTATCCCGTCAGCGGTCGCGAGCGTTCCGGCGGGAGGCGCCTCGTGATTCCCTCAGAGCGGTCAGGCAGGTGACGGTACGAGGGTCGTGGTGACGGACCTCTCGCGAAGTCCCTCCGCCAGGTGCGCCATCTCCACGGACGTGCCGACCAAACCGGTGCCTTTCAGATCGGTGGCTGCCAGTCGAGCCTCGTCCAGGGACAGGTCCCACATCCCGCGCAAGGCCCGCAACACAGGGACGAGACAGGTCTCCCCGGTCTCCAGACGGAGCCGAATGGACCCGTGCTCGGCCAGCAGTGCCTGTCTGATCTCCTCGGGAGCCGGGCCTTCGCCCGTCTCGCACCATGCGTCGGGACAGTCCCGGCACCGCCCCTCGACACCCCAGCGCAACCGTCCCTGCTCGATGAACTGCCCGACGTCGCAGACCAGCACGCCACCGCAGGTCCCGCACGACGAAGTGGTCTTCGCCCCCTGGGTGACGGTGATCACTCATCCTCCTGCGATGTCGATCCACCCGATCCTGCCGTAGTACCGGGACCTGGCGGTCCGGGTCAGTCGAAGAGGGCGATGAGTCCGTTCACCCAGATCGCGAGGAACGCGAGGAGCGCCATCAGGCAGCCGATGCCCGTCAGCGCACCGCCGATCGTCCACGGCTCGGAGGGCCCCTCGGACTCCCCTTCCAGGTCGTCCCCGTAGGAGGCCGGGGCGTCCCAGTCGACCGGGTGCCCCAGCTTCTCGGCACAGGCGGTCCGCACCGCGGCCAGTTGCTCCTCCGCGAAGGCGGTTGCGGCCTGCGTCTCGGGGCCGTGCCAGGCGAGGGCCTTCATCCGCCGCCCGGGAGTCCCGTACCGCGCCTCGAAGGCGGCGGTCTCCTCGGCGCCCCGGTCCCCTTCGAGGTACATCCAGCGTCCCGCCTCGGCGGCGTCGCCGTAGAACCGGTACACCTCGGCCAGCCGGCGGCGGAGCGTCAGGTCGCGCGGGAAGGACGAGACGAGACCGCGCAGGCGCTGGCGCGCGACCGGGATCCGGCCGGCTGCCAGGTCCGCGTCGACTCGGGCAAGGGTCTCACTCAGGGGCATGAACACATGATCGAGTCCGGCACCGACCCACGTCGACCTGGTTTTCCTCCATCGAGGAGAGGCCCGGGCCGCGCGTCGCGGTCCGGGCCCTGTTCCGTACGGTGCCGCCCCGCGGCGGCGATGGGTCAGCCCTGGGCGGTGTCGTCGGTCGCCTGGGCGGCGGTCTCCGTCGTGCTCGTCTTCTCGCGCATCTTGCGCAGCAACTCCGCCTTCCGGTCGGCCGCGCTCTGACGGTCGAGGTTGCGGTACGGGCCGTTGTTCTGGCGTTCGGTGCGGGACTGCTTCTTGCGCTGGCCGCCGCCCTGGCCCACGGGGTTGTTGATGTTCTTGCTCACGGTCACGGGTTCTCCCGGTGCTGAGGTGGAGTGATCTACGGATTCGCCGGTGGGGGACGGGCGGCCGCGTCGGAGGACGTCGGCGGGCCCGTCGCGCTCTCACTCGTAAATCGGCGTCTGGAAGAACATGACGAGGACGTTACCCGGCCCCGTCGGTCCCGCCCACCCGATTGTCCGGTCCCCGGGGGCAACAAGCCTGCCGGAGCCGACCGGACATTCGGCTAGCGCCCGGACCTCCGGCGAGCGCCCAGGGCTCCGGATCGCAGGGCCACCGCCCGGGGCGCGGGGCCGCCGCCCGGGCCTCAGAGCCGCCGCCCGGGCCCCGGGAACGTCGCCCGTGCGTAACGACTCCGTTGCCGCGCGAGCAATCTGTTGACGCCTCCCCCACCCCCGGCCTACCTTCCTCCCATCCAACAGGAAAGTTTCCTAACAGTGGCCCGCCGGTGGACTTCCCGGTGATCACGCTGGGAAACTGGGCGGCCGAGAGGCAGGTGTCGCAGACATGGCAGGAATCTCCGGTACACCGGGCACCCCGCGCGTGCTGCGCGCCATGAACGACCGGGCCGCGCTCGACCTGCTCCTCGAACACGGCCCGCTCTCCCGGACCCGGATCGGCAAGCTGACCGGGCTGTCGAAGCCGACCGCCTCCCAGCTGCTGGCCCGACTGGAGGCCGCTGGGCTCGTCGTCGTCACCGGCACCAGCGAGGGGCGGCCCGGGCCCAACGCCCAGCTGTACGCGGTCAATCCGGCCGCCGCCCACGCCGCCGGGCTCGACGTGACGCCCGAGCGGATCCTCGCCGCCGTCGCCGACGTGACGGGGCGGACGGTGGGCGAGTACGAGCTGCCCACCCCCGGCCGCCGCCCGGCCCACGGCGTCGTACGGCAGGTCACCGACGCCCTCGACGGCGCGGTGAAGGCGGCGGGGCTGACCCGGGCCGACCTCCGGCGGCTCGTCATCGGCACCCCGGGCGCCTTCGACCCGAACACCGGACGCCTGCGCTACGCCTCCCACCTGCCCGGCTGGCACTCCCCCGCCCTGCTCGACGAGCTGGCGGCGGCGCTGCCGATGCCCGTCGAGTACGAGAACGACGTCAACCTCGCCGCCATGGCCGAGCAGCGCCTCGGCGCCGCCCGGGGCCACGACGACTTCGTCCTGCTGTGGAACGAGGGGGGCCTGGGGGCCGCCCTGGTCATCGGCGGGCGGCTGCACCGCGGCTGGACCGGCGGTGCGGGCGAGGTCGGCTTCCTGCCCGTGCCCGGCGCCCCGCTCGTCCGGCACGTCACCAAGGCCAACAGCGGCGGCTACCAGGAACTGGCCGGCTCCCAGGCCGTTCCGAAGCTCGCCCGCGAGCTGGGCATCAAGCCCCTCCCCACCGGCCCGTACACCGAGGTCGCCGCCGCCCTCGTCGAGCAGGCCGCGGAGATCGACAGCGGCCCCCACCGCGAGCTCCTGAAGACGTACGCGACCGGGCTCGCCACCGGTCTCGCCTCGCTCGTCTCCGTCCTCGACCCCGAACTCGTCGTCCTCAGCGGCGCCTCGCTCAGCAGGGGCGGCGAACCCCTGCGCGCCCTCGTCCAGGCCGAGCTGGAGGAGCTGGCCGCGTCCCGGCCGCGCCTCGTCCTCGGCGACGTCCGTGAACAGCCGGTCCTGCGCGGCGCGCTGGAGAGCGCGCTCGCCGCCACCCGCGACGAGGTCTTCGACACCTCGGCCCGCTGAACAGCCCGCACCAGGTCCGACACCGCCCCGCCCCGACCCGTCCCGCCGATTCCGCAGATCCCTCAGATCCCTCAGATCCCTCAGATCCCTCAGATCCTGTCGATCCCGCCCTAGGGAGACCTCGCCATGCCCGGAATATCCAAGAAAGCGGCTTCCGTGCTCGCCGCCTCCGCCTCCGTCGCCCTGCTCGCCACCGGCTGTACCGGCTCGTCCGGCTCCGGTGCCTCCGACGACCCGAACGCCGAGACCACGATCACCTTCTGGCACGGCTGGAGCGCGCCCGCCGAGGTGAAGGCGATCCAGGAGAACATCGCCCGCTTCGAGAAGGCGCACCCCAACATCCAGGTGAAGGTCGTCGGCAACATCAACGACGACAAGCTCAACCAGGCCCTGCGCGCGGGCGGTTCGAAGGGCCCCGACGTGGTGTCCTCGTTCACCACGTCCAACGTCGGCAAGTTCTGCTCCTCCGGCGCCTTCGCCGACCTGAAGCCGTTCATCGAGAAGTCGGAGCTCGACCTCGACGCGATCATCCCGAAGCCGATGCTGGAGTACACGCAGTTCGAGGGCACGCGGTGTGCGCTGCCGCTGCTCGGCGACGCCTACGGGCTGTACTACAACAAGGACGCCTTCGAGGCGGCCGGGATCGAGGCGCCCCCCAAGACCTGGTCCGAGTTCGCGAAGGACGCGAAGAAGCTGACCAAGGCCAAGGGCGACTCGTACGAACAGCTCGGCTTCATGCCGAACTACCACGGCTACGAGACCGTCGTGGACCACTACATGGCGCAGTGGGACCACGCCTACTTCGACAAGGGCGGCAAGTCGAACATCGCGAAGGACCCGGCCTTCGCCGAGATGTTCACGTACCAGAAGAAGCTCGTCGACGACCTCGGCGGCTTCGAGAAGCTGGAGAGGTACCGCAACACCTTCGGCGACGAGTGGGGCGCCAAGCACCCCTTCCACACCGGCCAGGTGGCGATGCAGCTCGACGGCGAGTGGCGGCTCGGGATGGCGAAGGACGCGGGGGTGGAGTTCGAGATCGGGACCGCGCCCATGCCCGTCGCCGACGACGAGGTCGACGAGTACGGCAAGGGGTTCCTGTCCGGCACGATCATGGGCATCGCCCCGCAGAGCAAGAAGCAGAACGCCGCCTGGGAGCTGGTGAAGTACATGACGACCGACACCGAGGCCGTCGTGTCGTTCGCCAACGCCATCCACAACGTGCCGTCGACGTTCGACGCGCTCAAGTCGCCCGACCTGAAGGCCGAGGACGGCTTCAAGACCTTCGTGGACATCGCCCAGCACCCGCGGTCGAACACCCCGCCCGCGTCCGTCAACGGCTCGACGTACCAGACGACGCTCCAGGACTTCGGCTTCCAGTACGAGTCCGGCAAGGCGAAGGATCTCAAGGCCGGTCTGGAGAAGACCGCCGCGCAGATCGACCGCGACATCGAGCAGGCGAAGTAGCGTCCCATGGCCACGCTCCCCGCATCCGCGGCCTCACCGACCCTGCGCACGAAACGCAGGAAACAGGCCCTGCGCACAGCCGCGTTCATGTCGCCGTGGCTGATCGGCTTCGGCGTCTTCTTCGCGTACCCGCTGGTCTCGACCGTGTACTTCTCCTTCATGAAGTACGACGGCTTCGGCGCCCCCGAGTTCAGGGGGCTCGCCAACTGGAGCTACGTCTTCCAGGACTACCCGATGTTCTGGCCGGCGCTGCGCAACACCCTGTGGCTGGTGCTCGTCATGGTCGGCTGCCGGGTCGTCTTCGGCCTGGGGATCGGCCTGCTGATCACGAGGATCAGGACCGGCACGGGTGTCTTCCGCACGCTGTTCTACCTGCCCTACCTCGCGCCGCCCGTCGCCGCCACGCTGGCCTTCGTGTTCCTGCTCAACCCGGGTACGGGGCCGGTCAACTCGGTCCTCGGCGAGCTGGGCCTGCCGACACCGGGCTGGTTCACCGACGCCGCCTGGTCCAAGCCCGCGCTCACCGCGCTGGCCCTGTGGGGCGTCGGCGACCTGATGGTCATCTTCATGGCCGCGCTGCTCGACGTACCGAAGGAGCAGTACGAGGCCGCCGAGCTGGACGGCGCGTCCGCCTGGCAGCGGTTCCGGTTCGTGACGCTGCCGAACATCTCGCCGATCGTGATGTTCGCGGTGGTCACCGGGGTCATCCAGACGATGCAGTACTACACGCAACCGCTGGTCGCGGGGAAGGTCGCCTCCGGGATCATCGGCGGCTCCGGGCAGCAGTTCGAGCCGGGGTACCCGGACAAGTCGACCCTCACCCTGCCCCAGCTCGTCTACAACCTCGGCTTCCAGCGCTTCGACTACGGCTCCGCCTGCGTGGTCGCGCTGGTGCTGTTCGCGCTGTCCATGGCGTTCACCGCGTTCCTGATGCGGCGCCGCGGCGGCCTCGTCCAGGCAGGTGACCGGCCATGACGCAGGTGACCCAGACACTCGACCAACCCGTGCGGCCGGCGCCCGCGAAGCCGCCCGTCACGCCCGCCGAGCGCACCGCCCGCCGCAGGGCGCTCCTGGAGTGGATCGCCGTGCACGCGCTCGGCGTCGCGGCCGCGCTGTTCTTCGTACTGCCCTTCGTGTTCGTCGTCCTGACCTCGCTGATGAGCGACGACCAGACGCTCACCCGGGACCTGGTCCCGGACACCTGGGAGTGGGGCAACTACACGAAGGTCCTCGACACGCCCGGCTTCCTCACCTGGTGGCGCAACACCCTGCTGTACGCGGGCGCCGGCACCGCGCTGACGGTCGCCTCCTCGGTCCCGGTGGCGTACGCGCTCGCCAAGTTCCGCTTCCGTGGCCGGAACCTGTCGCTGATGCTGGTCATCTCGATGATGATGCTGCCGCCACAGGTGATCATCATTCCGATGTACCTGTTCTGGGCGAAGCAGCTGGACCTGTCGGGCACGCTGTGGCCGCTGATCGTCCCGATGGCGTTCGGCGACGCGTTCTCCATCTTCCTGCTGCGGCAGTTCCTGACGACGATCCCGGACGAGTACCTCGACGCGGCGCGGGTCGACGGCTGCGGGGAGCTGCGGACCCTGCTGAAGGTCGTGCTGCCGATGGCGAAACCGGGCATCGCGGCCGTCGCGCTGTTTCAGTTCTTCTACGCCTGGAACGACTACTTCGGGCCGCAGATCTACGCGTCCGAGAACCCCGGCGCCTGGACCCTGAGCTACGGCCTGGAGTCCTTCAAGGGCGCGCACCACACCGACTGGAACCTGACGATGGCCGCGACCGTCCTGGTCATGGCCCCCGTGATCCTCGTGTTCTTCTTCGCACAGAAGGCGTTCGTCGAAGGCGTCACGCTCACCGGAGTGAAGGGCTGAGAATGAAACTCGCAGTAGTGGGCGGAGGCTCCACCTACACCCCTGAACTGGTCGACGGGTTCGCGCGGCTGCGCGACACGCTGCCCGTCGAGGAGCTGGTCCTCGTCGACCCGGCCCCGGACCGGCTGGAGCTCGTCGGCGGGCTGGCCCGGCGCATCCTCGCCCGGCAGGGGCACCCCGGGCGGATCACCACGACCGGCGACCTGGACGCGGCGGTCGAGGGCGCCGACGCCGTGCTGCTGCAGCTGCGCGTCGGCGGCCAGGCGGCCCGCAACGAGGACGAGACCTGGCCGCTGGAGTGCGGCTGCGTCGGCCAGGAGACGACCGGCGCGGGCGGCCTCGCCAAGGCGCTGCGCACGGTGCCGGTGGTGCTGGACATCGCCGAGCGCGTACGGCGGGCCAACCCCGACGCCTGGATCATCGACTTCACCAACCCCGTCGGCATCGTGACCCGCGCCCTCCTCCAGGCCGGTCACAAGGCGGCCGGGCTGTGCAACGTGGCGATCGGCTTCCAGCGCAAGTTCGCAGCGCTCCTCGGGGTCGCCGCCACCGACGTGCACCTGGACCACGTGGGCCTCAACCACCTCACCTGGGAGACAGGGGTGCGCCTGGGCGGCCCCGGGGGCGAGGACGTCCTGCCGAAGCTGCTCGCCGAGCACGGGGACGCCCTCGCCGGCGACCTGCGGCTGCCGCGCGGCGTCCTGGACCGGCTGGGCGTCGTGCCGTCCTACTACCTGCGCTACTTCTACGCGCACGACGAGGTCGTGCGGGAGCTGGGCACGAAGCCGTCCAGGGCGGCCGAAGTGGCGGCCATGGAGAAGGAGTTGCTGGAGATGTACGGCGACCCGGCGCTCGACGAGAAGCCGGCGCTGCTGGCGAAGCGGGGCGGGGCGTACTACTCGGAGGCCGCCGTCGACCTGGCCGCGGCCCTGCTGGGCGGGGGCGGCAGTCCCCACCAGGTGGTGAACACGTACAACCGGGGGACGCTGCCGTTCCTGCCCGACGACGCCGTGGTCGAGGTGCAGGCGGCGGTCGGGCGGGACGGGGCCGCCCCGCTGCCGGTGGCGCCGGTGGACCCGCTGTTCGCGGGGCTGATCGCGAACGTCACCGCGTACGAGGACCTGGCCCTGGAGGCGGCGCTGCGCGGGGGCCGCGAGCGGGTGTTCCGGGCGCTGCTCGCCCACCCCCTGATCGGCCAGTACGCGCTGGCCGACGGCCTCACCGACCGGCTGATCGCGCACAACCGGGAGCACCTGGCGTGGGCGTGACGGCAACCGTGCCCGGCGCCGGCGCGGGGACCGGCGGGAGCGTCCTCGCCGTCGACGCGGGCAACAGCAAGACCGACGTCGCGGTCGTGGCGGGCGACGGGAGCGTGCTCGCCACGGCGCGCGGCGGCGGGTTCCAGCCACCGCTGGTCGGGGTGCGGCAGGCGGTGGACGTGCTCGCGGACGCCGTGGACCGGGCGTTCGCCGCGGCGGGCGTGACCGGTGTCGGCCACGTCTCCGCGTGCCTGGCCAACGCCGACCTCCCGGTGGAGGAGGAGCAGCTGGCCGCCGCGCTGCACGCGCGCGCGTGGGGGACGACGGTGGAGGTCCGCAACGACACCTTCGCGATCCTGCGGGCCGGGGTGGAGGAGCCGCGGGGCGTCGCCGTGGTGTGCGGGGCGGGCATCAACTGCGTGGGCATGCGGCCCGACGGCCGGGTCGCCCGCTTCCCCGCCCTGGGCCGCCTCTCCGGCGACTGGGGCGGCGGCTCGGGCCTCGCGGAGGAGGCCCTGTGGCACGCGGCGCGGGCCGAGGACGGCCGGGGCCCGGCGACCGGGCTGGCCCGCGCCCTGCCCGCGCACTTCGGGCTGTCCACGATGTACGCGCTGATCGAGGCCCTGCACCTGGGGCACGTCGAGGAGGTGCGGCGCCACGAGCTGACGCCGGTGCTGTTCGCCACGGCCGCGGCCGGCGACCCGGTCGCCCGCGCGCTCGTCGACCGGCTGGCGGAGGAGATCGTGGCCATGGTCGTCGTCGCCCTGACCCGGATCGACCTGCTGGGCGAGGAGACGCCGGTGCTGCTCGGCGGCGGCGTCCTGGCCGCCCGCCACCCCCAGCTCGACACCCGGGTACGGGAGTTGCTGGCCGAGCGGGCGCCCAAGGCCGTGCCCCGGGTCGTCACCGTCCGGCCGGTCCTCGGGGCCGCGCTCCTCGGCCTCGACCACGAGGGTGCCCCGGCGGGGGCGCAGGCCCGGGTGCGGGAGTTCTACGAGAGCGCCTGAGGCCGTCCGGCGGCCCTGCCGTCCGGGGCCGCGGTCCAACAGGGCCCCGGCCCCGGACGGCCGCGTTCCCGTACCTGCCGGTCCCCCGTGTGTACCTCTCACCGGTGTCCGGCTTCACCCGTTCGACGGGTCCGTGCCGTGCCGCCGGTCGGCTCACGGGCCCGCACCGGGAACCGAACTGTTCGAGTTGGCGTATTCAAGAGCAGGGGTGATGCGGGATCTTCGCCGTGCCGCATTCCGCACAAGATCCAGTCAAGGCCTGTGCGGATACCGGTCCCGGCGGCGATACTTGCGGCCGTGCAGCTCTTCCCGTGCTCCTGACGCCGGGCTGAGGTGCCGGCGTCGACCATGGGGGAGGTCAGGTGACACAGGAGCAGCAGGGCACCGCGGCACCACCGGGCACGCCGGCCGTGGTGACGCCGACGGTCCCGCCGCAGGCGCCGCCACCGGGCCCGCAGGGCCGGCCGGGCGGCCCCGGCGCCGAGCCCCCGCGGCGCACCGCATGGGCGGAGGGCGTCGACCGGCTGAGGGCCGCGGCGGTCACCGAGCCGGGACGCCTGCGCATCATCGGCGCCGTCCTCGCCGTCCTGGTCGTCGCGTTCGGCGCGGCCACCGCCTGGGAGATGACGGACCGTTCGGCCGCCGCCGACGACGTGCTGCACAGCAGCCAGCCGCTGAGCGCCGACGCGGCGGACATCTACCGCTCGCTCGCCGACGCCAACACGGCCGCCTCCAGCGGCTTCCTCGCGGGCGGCCAGGAGACGAAACGGTCCCGCGACGACTACGAGAGGAACATCCACCAGGCCGCCGACAAACTGGTGACGGCGGCCTCCAACTCGCGGCCCGGCTCCACCTCGGCGAAGACCATCACCGAGCTGAACGCCATGCTTCCCGAGTACAAGGGCCTGGTCGAGCGGGCCCGCGCCAACAACCGCCAGGGCTACCCGCTCGGCGGCGCCTACCTGCGGTACGCGAACTCGAAGATGCAGACGATGCTCAAGAAGGCCGAGCAGCTCTACACGGTGGAGAACCAGCGGCTGCGCTCCGACTACGACGACGCGACGCCCTACCCGTGGATCGCGATCGGCACGGGGGTCCTCGCGATCGGCGGCCTGGTGTGGACCCAGCGCCGCAACTACCGCCGTACGAACCGCGTGCTGAACCACGGCCTGGCCGCCGCCACGGCCGCCACCACGGTCGTCCTGCTCTGGCTGGCCGTCGGCCACACCGTCGCGCGCGCCGGGCTGAACGACTCGTACGACCACGGGGTCCGTTCGCTGAACACGCTGAACGACGCCCGGATCGCCTCGCTCAAGGCGCGCGCCAACGAGAACCTCACCCTGATCTCCCGCGGCGCGGAGACCAAGCAGCTGGACAAGGACACGGTCGTGGACGTGTACGACTACGACTTCGAACGGCAGATGAAGGAGCTCACCGCGAAGCTGGCCGCCGCGGAGGACCTCGCCGACGACGGTGCGGGCGTCAAGCCGGTCGAGACCGCGACGGGCAGCATGAAGGTCTGGAAGGAACGGCACGCGCAAGCGCGCGACCAGGACAAGCTGGGCAACTACCAGGCGGCGCTGGACAAGGTCATCGGCACCGCCGACAAGAAGCCGACCGGCGAGTGCTTCGAGAGTGTGGACAAGAACCTCGCGCTCGCGCTCACGCACGAGCGGGCCGAGTTCGAGAAGGCGGCCGGTGACGGCCGGGGCGCGATGAACGGCCTCGTGGTGGGCGCCGCGGTGCTCGCCGTGCTGGCCGCGGCCGGTGCGGTGCTCGGCATCGGGCGCAGGCTGTCGGAGTACYGGTGAGAGGGGGCGTGACGATGAACGTACGGCGTCTGCGGGCCAGTTTGAGGGGCTGGCGGTCGTCTGCGCCCTGGCGGTGGTCTTGGCCCTGTTGCTACCGGTGACCCAGTCGCGCGAGGACGCCGCCGCGCAGACCGCCGGACGGGGTGCGGGCCGGGGCGACCGGACCGCGGCCGGGGACTGCACCGACGCCGACGCCCAGAACCGGAGTCCCGCGCCGGACTCCGGCCCCCGGGACGGCCCGGCGGTACGGAAGATCGTCGAGCGTGGCTCCCTGGTGGTGGGCGTCGACCAGAACAGCTACCGCTGGGGCTACCGCGATCCGAACAGCGAGTCGAAGACGGCGGAGCTGGAGGGTTTCGACATCGACCTGGCGCACGCGATCGCCAAGGACATCCTCGGCGACGAGGACAAGATCGTCTTCCGTGCCGTCCCGACCAGTGAACGCATCACGGCGATCCAGAAGGGCGACGTCGACATGGTGGTGCGCACCATGACGATCAACTGCGACCGTCTGGAGCAGGTGGCCTTCTCCTCGCCCTATTTCCGGACGGGCCAGCAGGTGCTCGCCCCGAAGGGCTCCGACATCGAGGGATACGACTCGCTGTCGGGCAGGCGCGTGTGCGCGGCGAAGAAGTCCATCGCCGAGGACACCCTCACGGACGGCAGGACCGACGGGGACCTCTCCGCCTCCACCGCCGTCACCGTGGTGCCCAACCAGCTCGACTGCCTGGTACGGCTCCAGCTGGGCGAGGTCGACGCGGTGGTGACCGACGGCGCCCTCGCCGCGAGCCAGGCCGCGCAGGACCCGACGGTCACGCTCAAGGGCGAGCCGTTCACCAAGGAGTACTACGGCGTGGCGATGAAGCGGGGCGCCGACGACCTGGTGCGGCGGGTGAACGCGATACTGGTGGACTACCGCAAGTCCGAGTGGCAGAAGTCGTACGACACCTGGCTCCTCGGGACGCTCGGGCGGTCCGACGGGCCGCCCGCGGTCACGTACGAGTAGGGACGGCACACGCAGCGCAGGCAACACGAAACGAGGGGTGATCGATGGGCGTCACGGGACCATCCGGGCCGGTACTGGACCGGGACGAGGTGGACCGTGCGCTGGCGCGGCTCGGCGCGGAGCACGAGGCCATCGAGACCTCGCTCCTCGCCCTGCAGGACCACGCGGGCCGCAGACTCCTCGAAGGCGCCGAGCTCACCGGCACGACCAAGGAGCGCTGGGAGACCACCGACGCGTCGATCACCCTGCTGTGGGCGTACTTCGACGCGTACGCGGGCGCGCTGCGCTCCGCGCGCGAGATCCGCTCCCGCAGACGCTGGTCGAGCCGCGAGGACCTGGTGGAGCTGACGGAACTGCTGCGCGGCGAGAGCGTCACGGTCGCCGGCAGCGCCTCCGCCACGGCGGCCGCGCCCACGATGGCGGGCACGGGCCGGCTGAGCGAGCGCTTCACCCTCGCCGAACTCGTGGAGCGCATGAACGAGTTGTACGCGTCGTCGCTGGACATGGTGGTCGCGGCCGACGCGGTGTGGTCGGCGCTGCCCGCGCGGATAGATTTACTCGCCGCGGAGCTGCAGCGCACCCGGCGGCTCGCGCACTCCGTGGGCGTACGGCCCGGTGAGCACCCCTCGGGGGACGACCTGGAGCGCATCACCCGCGCCCTGACGTCGCTGCGCGAGCAGGTGGTGTCCGACCCGCTGGCCTTCTGGAGCCCGGCGCAGGGCAGTTCGGCGCCGGGCGGCGGCCGTCCCGACACGACGCGCTACGACCGGGAGGCGCGCGCCCTGGAGGAGGTGCGCCGCGAGATCGACGCCGTGCTCACCGTGCGGCAGGACGCGGAGGCGCGGCTGGTGCGGCTGCGGGACGTGCTCAGCCGCGCGGACCGCACGCTGTCCGAGGCACGGAACGCGCGCGGCGAGGTGCTGGCGAAGATCGCCGCGTCCGAGGTGCCCGCGGTGAGCGGGCCGCCCACCGCGCTGCAGGAACAGCTGGCGACGGCCGCCGAGTACCGCAGGCACGCCCAGTGGCACCGCCTGTCGCCGCTGCTGGAGTCGCTGGAGGAGAAGGCCGAGGACGAACTGCTGCGGGCGCGCGAGTCGTTGTCCGCGGTCACCGCGCCGCTCGCGGTCCGCGCGGAGCTGCGCGGCCGGCTCGACGCCTACCGGGCGAAGGTCGCCCGGCACGGCTTCGCCGAGGACCCGCTGCTCGTGGAGCGGTACGACGCGGCGCGCCGCATGCTGTGGAGCGCGCCCTGCGACCTGCGCGTGGCGGAACAGGCGGTGCTGCGCTACCAGCAGGCCGCCGCCGAAGTACTGGTGCCGAGGGTCCCCGGTCACGGCGGGCCACAGGACCGGAGGGGGGAGTCATGAGTCAGCCGGACGGGAGTCGGGACGGTGGACCCAAGCCGTGCCAGCGGCCCGGTTGCCCGGGGGCGTACGAGGACGTGGGCGGCGGTGAGCTGTACTGCGACACCTGCGGCCTGGCGCCGGTCGTCTCGTCGACCGGCGCGGTCGGCTCCCCGCCGACCGGGATGACCGCGGGCGGCAAGGGCTCGCGCGGTTCCGCCAGCGGGAGTTCGCGGGCGTCGTCCCGTTCCTCCTCGCGCTCGGACCGGTCCCGGCGTTCGGTGTCGGGCCGTCTGTCGCGCTCCGTCTCGGGGCGGACGTCCAGCCGCTCGGTGTCGGTGCGCAGCTCCGGCTCGGCGGCCGGGAGCTCGGCCCGCAGCCGGCTCGGCGTGGGGCTGGTGCAGGTGCCCGGCGTGCCGCGGCCCGATCCGCGCGCCATGGTGCAGGAGAACCCCGAGGTCCCGGAGCGCAAGCGGTTCTGCTCGAAGTCCGACTGCGGGGCCCCGGTGGGGCGTTCGCGCGGTGAGCGGCCCGGGCGCACGGAGGGGTTCTGCACCAAGTGCGGCCACCCGTACTCGTTCGTGCCGAAGCTGCGGGCCGGGGACATCGTGCACGGCCAGTACGAGGTCGTGGGCTGCCTCGCGCACGGCGGGCTCGGCTGGGTCTACCTCGCCGTCGACCGGGCGGTGTCCGACCGCTGGGTGGTCCTCAAGGGCCTCCTCGACACGGGCGACCAGGACGCCATGGCCGCCGCGATCTCCGAGCGGCGCTTCCTCGCCGAGATCGAGCACGCGAACATCGTGCGGATCTACAACTTCGTGGAGCACCTCGACCAGCGCACCGGCTCCCTCGACGGCTACATCGTCATGGAGTACGTCGGCGGCAAGTCCCTCAAGGAGATCGCCAACGGCCGCCGCACCGCGGCCGGCAAGCGCGACCCGCTGCCGGTGGAGCAGGCGTGCGCGTACGGCATCGAGGCCCTTGAGGCGCTGGGCCACCTGCACAGCCGCAACCTCCTGTACTGCGACTTCAAGGTCGACAACGCGATACAGACCGAGGACCAGCTCAAGCTGATCGACATGGGCGCGGTGCGCAGGATGGACGACGACGAGTCGGCCATCTACGGCACGGTCGGCTACCAGGCGCCCGAGGTCGCCGACGTCGGCCCGTCGGTCGCCTCCGACCTCTACACCGTCGCCCGTACGCTGGCGGTCCTGTCCTTCGACTTCCAGGGCTACACGAACGTGTTCGTGGACTCCCTGCCCGACCCGGACAACATCGAGGTCTTCCGCACCTACGAGTCGTTCTACCGGCTGCTGGTACGGGCCACCGACCCCGACCCGGCCCGCCGGTTCGCCTCCGCGCAGGAGATGTCCGAGCAGCTCACCGGGGTGCTGCGCGAGGTCGTCGCCGTCCAGACGGGGCGTCCGCGGCCCGCGCTGTCCACCCTGTTCGGGCCCGAACTGCGGGTCACCGACACCGAGTTGTTCGGCCGGCTGACCGGCGACGTGTCCCGCCTGGGCGTGCGGTCCGTGCCCGTGCGGGCGCGAAGAGGCCGGTTCGCGGCGACACGGAGGAACGGTTCGCCGACCGGCCGCGCGAACGGCGCCGGGCCGCGGACCGCCGGACCGAACGGGGCCGTGACCCGGGCGAACGGGGCGAACGGCGTCTTGGCGCAGGGGGGTACGGCGTACGGCGCGGTGGCTCAGGCGGGCACGGCGCAGGCAGGTACGGCGTACGGTGCCGTGGCGCAGGCGGGCGTGGCCGGTGCTGGCGCGGCGCAGGCGGGCACGGCCGGCGGCGTCGTGGCGCAGGCCGGTGGGGCGGGCGGGGCCGTGGCCCTCGCCCCCGCTCCGGACGCCCTCGTCAAGCCGCTGGACACCGCGACCGCCGCGCTCGCCCTGCCGGTCCCCCACGTCGACCCCGCCGACCCGAACGCCGGTTTCCTGGCGGGGCTCATGACCTCCGCGCCCGCGGAGCTGATCGCCGCCCTGGGCGCGGCGCCGGCCGGCTCCCTGGAGCTGCGGCTGCGCGAGCTGCGGGCCCGCCTGGAGATGGGCGGGTTCGGCGAGGCGACCGCGACGCTGGAGGCCCTGGAGAGGGACCACCCCGACGACTGGCGGGTGGTCTGGTACCGGGGCGTGACCGCGCTGGCCACCGGGGACCACGAGGTCGCGGCGGTGTCCTTCGACGCGATCTACGACGCCTTCCCGGGCGAGCCCGCGCCCAAGCTGGCCCTCGGCCTGTGCGCGGAGGTCCTCGGCCAGCTGGACAACGCCGCCGAGTACTACCGGCTGGTGTGGACGACCGACCCGAGCTACGTGAGCACCGCGTTCGGGCTGGCCCGCGTCCAGCTCGCGGCGGGCGACCGCCCCGGCGCCGTACGGACGCTGGAGTCGGTGCCGGAGTCCTCCATCCACTACACGGCGGCGCGGGTCGCCGCCGTCCGGGCCCGGCTGCGGCAGCGCCTGGCCCATGCCGCGCCACCGCCCGCCCCGACGGCGGCGGGACCGCCCGGGACGCCCTTCCTGGACGACCTGACCTCGGCCGCGGCCCAGGTCGAGGCGCTGGACGGGTACGGCCTGGACGCGGTGCGCCGCGAGCAGTTGTCCACAGAGGTCCTTGGCTGCGCCCTGGACTGGGTACTCTCCGGTAGCCAGGGTTCCGCCCCGCCGGCCACCGGTGGGCGGACCGTGCTGCTCGGCAGCGACCTGGACGAGCGGGGCCTGCGCTTCGGTCTGGAGCGGTCGTACCGGACACTGGCCAGGCTCGCCACAGGTGGCGAGGAGAGGATCGATCTGGTGGAGCGCGCCAACCGCTACCGCCCCCGGACGTGGGTGTAATTCATGTCGCAGATGCCCCAACTGGCCGCCTGCCCCAGCTGTGAGGAACCGCTGGAGTCGGGAGACCGCTTCTGCGGTGCGTGCGGATACGACCTGTCGGCCGTGCCCGCACCGCCCGACGACCAGCCCACGATCACCATGAACGGCTCGGCGCCGCGGCCCCCTTCGGCCGCTGCCTCCGTGGAGTGGCCGGMCGCGCCCGAGCCGGCCGGCACGGACACTCCGGCGGCCATGGTGCTGCCGACGGACCTGGAGGGCCGCGAGTCGGGCGGCTCCGAGAGCCCAGTCGGGCGGCTCCGAGAGCCCGGACGCGCGTCCGGGCGGTCCGGGCGCGCCGTCCGGCCCCGAGGGCCCGGGCGTACGCTTCGACCGCCCGGCGGCACCGCACGCCCCGCAGCCCCCGCAACACGCCCCGCAGGGCCCGCCGTACGCCCAGCAGTCGGCGCCGCACACCGAGGCGTCCGCCGTGCCGCACGCACAGCCGCCCACGCCGCCGCACGCCCCGCCGGCGCCCCACGCGCACGCCCAGCCGCAACCACAACCGCCGTCCCCCGCACCGGACCAGGACGCGACACAGGCCCAAGTCCAGACCCAGGCCCAAGTCCAGACCCAGGCCCAGGTCCAGGCGCCGGCCCCGGCGGCCCGGCCCGCGGCGGAGCCGGACGAGTACCCGCTCGCCGCCCCGCTGCCGCCCGAGGCGCCGCCCGCCGATCCGCGGACGGCCGACCTCGCGACACCCCCCGCGGGGCTCAAGTTCTGCGTGGCGTGCCGGGCCGGACAGGTCGACCGGGACGGCTACTGCGAGAACTGCGGGCACGCGCAGCCGCGCGAGCGCGACCACATGGAGCAGGAGCTGGACGCGGTCGCCGCGGTCAGCGACCGCGGGCTGCGCCACCACCGCAACGAGGACGCGTTCGCCGTGTCCTCGACCGCGCTGTCCGACGACTCCCCCGCGGTCGTCGCCGTCGTCTGCGACGGCGTCTCCTCGGCGACCCGCCCCGACGAGGCCTCCCTGGCCGCCTCCCGCGCGGCGGGCGAGTCGCTCCTGGCGGCCCTGCCCCGCGGTACGCACCCGCAGCAGGCCATGCACGACGCGATCCTCGCGGCCTCGGACGCGGTCAACTCCCTGGCGGACCACGCCCCGGCGGACCACGAGCACCAGCCGCACGTCAACGCCCCGGCCTGCACCATCGTCGGCGCCGTCGTCACCCCCAGCCTGCTGGTCGTCGGCTGGGTCGGGGACAGCCGCGCCTACTGGGTGCCGGTGGACCGCTCGGCACCGCCGGCCCGGCTCACCGAGGACGACTCCTGGGCGGCCCAGATGGTCGCCGCGGGCCTGATGAACGAGGCGGAGGCGTACGCCGACGACCGCGCCCACGCCATCACCGGCTGGCTCGGCGCCGACGCGTACGAACTGGAGCCGCACACCGCGTCCTTCAAGCCGGACCGGCCCGGTGTGGTGATCGTGTGCACCGATGGGCTGTGGAACTACGCGGAGGGCGCGGACGAGATGGCCGAGGTCGTCCCGCACGACGCCGCGCAGCGGCCGCTGCACAGTGCCCGGGTCCTGGTGGGCCACGCCCTGGACGGCGGGGGCCACGACAACGTAACAGTGGCCGTCCTTCCGTTCCCGGCGCCGTCGCAGGGGGCAGGATCGGCCTAAGAGGCCCAAGCGGTACGAAACGGTAGGGACGGGCAGGAACAGCAGAGGCGAGAGTGACGGCGGAGACCGTGACGGCCTCGGCGCGGCTTGGACCGGAGGGGACCGGTCCGCCTACCGCCATCACCCACGTCCTGTGGGAGTCCTGAGGGGGAGCAGAGAAGGCATGGCCAATTTCTCGAAGTCGAACGTGCCGCAGTTCTCGGTGGAGGTCTACCAGAACGAGTACCTGCCGGAAGGCGGCCGCGAGGTCAACGCGATCGTGACCGTCACCTCCACGGGTGGCGGCACGGTGGGGAGCGCCGTCGCGGCGCCCCACCTCTACACACCGGGACAGGGCCCGGACGCGGCCGTGGCGATCATGGTCGACTGTTCCGGGTCCATGGACTACCCGCCGACCAAGATGCGCGGCGCCAGGGACGCGACGGCCGCCGCGATCGACGCGCTGCGCGACGGCGTGCACTTCGCGGTGATCGGCGGGACGCACGTGGCCAAGGAGGTCTATCCGGGCGGCGGCGCCCTCGCGGTGGCGAACGCGCAGACCCGTGAGCAGGCGAAGCAGGCGCTGCGCAAGCTCAGCGCGGGCGGCGGCACCGCGATCGGCACCTGGCTGCGGCTCGCCGACCACCTGCTGTCCTCGGCGGACGTCACCATCCGGCACGGCATCCTGCTCACCGACGGCCGCAACGAACACGAGTCGCCCGAGGACCTGAAGGCGGCCCTGGAGGCCGCCGCCGGCCGCTTCACCGCCGACGCGCGGGGCGTCGGCACGGACTGGGAGGTGAAGGAGGTCACTGGCATCGCGTCCGCGCTGCTCGGCACCGCCGACATCGTGGCCGACCCGGCGGGCCTGGCCGCCGACTTCACGCAGATGATGGAGACGGCCATGGGCAAGGAGGTCGCGGACGTCGCGCTGCGGCTGTGGACCCCGGTCGACACCTCCGTCAAGTTCGTCAAGCAGGTCGCGCCGACGGTCGAGGAGCTGACCGGCCGCCGCACCGAGGCGGGCCCGCGCGCCGGGGACTACCCCACCGGTTCCTGGGGGGACGAGTCCCGCGACTACCACGTGTGCGTGGAGGTCCCCGAGGCCGGCATCGGGCAGGAGATGCTCGCCGCCCGGGTCTCCCTGGTGATCCCGCAGGACGACGGCACCGCGCGGACGCTGGGCGCGCAGGGGCTCGTACGGGCTGTGTGGACGGACGACATGGTGGCGTCCACGTCGATCAATCCGCAGGTCGCGCACTACACGGGTCAGGCGGAACTGGCACAAGTCATCCAACAGGGCCTGGACGCACGCAAAGCGGGGGACGCGGACGGGGCGACGGCCAAACTGGGACGGGCGGTCCAGCTCGCGAGCGCCTCCGGAAACGCGGATACGGCGAAACTGCTTGCGAAGGTGGTGGACGTGGTCGACGCCGCGGCAGGTACTGTGCGATTGAAGGCGAAGGTCGAGGAGGCCGACGAGATGACTCTCGAAACCCGGTCCACGAAGACCGTCCGCGTGAAGAAGTAGAGCGTTACGTACACGGTTCGTAGCGGTACGCGAGCACCGAGCGCGCGTTCCGTACGACTTTTTGCACGACTTACGGTCCCCGGTGGGCCGGACGAGGAGAGGGGGAAGCGCCGACATGCCGACCTGCCCGAACGGACACCAGTCGGGTTCCGACGACTGGTGCGAGGTCTGCGGTCACCGCATGGCCGGTGCCGTACCCCCGCCGCCTCCGCCGCCGCCCCCGGCGGCCGGTTACGGCTACCC
>NZ_VDFC01000046.1:1370714-1383862 GCF_008369065.1 Streptomyces apricus
CGCAGTGCCGCACCCCGCGCGAGGGCGGGGCGCCGTTCTGCGAGGAATGCCGGTGGAACTTCCTGACGAACACCGCGACCTCGTACACGCCGGCCGCGCCGCGTCCCTCGGGCCCCGGCCCGGGCGGTCCGGGTCCCGGCGGTCCCGGTCCCGGCCCCGGTGGGCAGAACCCGGCGCTCCGCTTCCAGCAGCCGCCGCCCGGGCAGCCGGGTCCCACCCACGGCGGGTTCGACTACCAGGGCTCGCGGCCCTCCCAGGTGAACCGGCCCGCCGAGCCGATCCCGCCCTACGGCGAGGAGCCGGGCTTCCCCGGTGACCCGTCACGCCAGGTACCGCAGCAGCCGGGCCGCGGGGGCCCGGGTCCCGGTGGCCCGGGAGGACCGGGTCAGGGTGGTCAGGGTGGATACGGCGGCCCCGGAGGTCCCGGCGGTCCGGGTGGCGCTCCCGGCGGTCAGGGCGGGTACGGCTTCCCGAACGGCCCCGGTGGCCCGGGCGGCCCGGGCGGCCCCGGTGGCGCTCCTGGCGGCCAGGGCGGATACGGCTTCCCGAACGGCCCCGGCACCCAGGGCGACCAGGGCGGATACGGCGGCCGCGGCGGACCCGGTGGCCCGAACGGCCCCGGTGGTCCGAACGGTCCCAGTGGCCCCGGAGGACCCGGTGGCCCTCAGGGCTTCCAGCAGGCCGGGCCGTCCGCCCCGCCCGGGTATCCGCAGGAGACCGGGCGCCCGCAGGCCCCGGGCGGCCCGTCCTTCGGCGGCGGCGAGGACGACTGGGTGATCTCACCCCCGTCGCCCGGCGCTCCCGGCGGCCCGAACGGTCCCGGCGGCGGCTACGGCTACCCGCAGCCCGGCTCGACGCAGGCACCCCCCGGTTACCAGCAGCAACAGCAACAGCAGCCGCTGACCTGGAGCATCACCATCGGGCCCGACCGTGAGTACTTCATGGCGATGATGCAGCGGTCGGGGCCGGAGGCGGCGGGCCTGAACCTGCCCGCGTACTCGCCGGAGCAGCAGCGTCCGCTCAGCGGCAACCAGCTCACGATCGGCCGCCGCCGCCACTCCACGGGCGACACCCCCGACATCGACCTGTCGGTGCCGCCGGAGGACCCGGGCGTCTCGCACCAGCACGCGGTCCTCGTCCAGCAGCCGGACGGCAGCTGGGCGGTCGTCGACCAGAACTCGACCAACGGCACCACGGTGAACGGCGCCGAGGACCCCATCCAGCCGTTCGTCCCCGTCCCCCTCCAGGACGGCGACCGGGTGCACGTGGGCGCCTGGACGACGATCACGATCCGGCGGGGATAGCCACCGGCGCACCGCCGGGGCCGACCCGGCCCCGGCGGTCACCACTGCGGCGGCTGCGACTACGGCAGCGGCCAGGCGTACGGCCCCGCGGGGTCGTCCAGCCACGCCCACGCGCGGCCGTCGCCGACCGTGATCCCGTACCGCTCGCGCGGCGGCATGCCCTCGCGCTCCCACAGCGCGAACGCCTCGTCCGCGGGGAGGCGGCCCGCCGTCAGGGCCAGCAGGAAGCGGAACAGTTCGCTCCCCCTGGCCCGGCGCGGCAGGCCCGCCAGGACCGCGTCCGGCTCGTCGGATCCGGACCGCGGGCCGCCGCGCAGCGGCACGAAGTAGGCGGCGGTGTGCAGGAAGCGGCCCTCGGCGTGCCCTGCGTCCCGTACCCGCAGGTCGATGAGGCCGGTGGCGAACGGCGCGAGGATCCGGGCGCCGGGCCGGCACTGTGCGAGCCAGGCGAGCGGGATCGAACCGAGCGTGCAGGTGGCGACGATCCGGTCGAAGGGCGCGCGCTCCGGGCAGCCGCGCGCCCCGTCCCCGGTGACGACGGCCGGTCGGTAGCCGGCCGCGGCCAGGTGCCGCCGGGCGGACTCGGTGATCTCCGGCTCCAGGTCGACCGTGGTGACCAGCGCGTCGCCCAGCCGGTACGAGAGCAGCGCCGCGTTGTAGCCGGTGCCCGCGCCGATCTCCAGGACCGCGTCACCGTCCCGCACCGCGAGTGCGGTCAGCATCCTCGCCATCAGGGACGGCTGGCTGCTGGACGACACCAGCTCGCCGTCGCGCACGCGGGTGGCCAGCGGGGCGTCCGTGTAGACCCCGCGCAGCCACTGCGCCCGCCGGTGCGGCCGGGGGTCCTCGCCCCACCTGCGCTCGTAGCCGCCCGCCACGCCCACGTAGTAGTACGGCACGAAGAGGTGGCGCGGGACGCTCTCGAAGGCCTCCCGCCAGACGGGGTCGGCGGCCCAGGCGCCGTCGGCGTCGATCTCGCGCACCAGCGCCGCCCGCGCCGACCTCGCCGCGGCGGCGAGGTCGTCGGGCCCGTGGTCGACGGCGCGCGCGCTCATGCCTCCACTGTGCTGCGGGACGGCCCGGGAGGCGAGCGCCGGGCGGCGGACGACGGACGGCCGGGACGGGCACCCCGGACGGGTGGTCCTAAGCCTCCGGTCCTCGGCCGGTCCGTCTGAGACCATGGACGGTGTGAAAGAGATACGGCGCGGCACGCTTCAGGAGCAGACCTTCTACGAGCAGGTCGGCGGCGAGGAGACCTTCCGGCGCCTGGTGCACCGGTTCTACGAGGGTGTCGCCGGGGACCCGCTGCTGCGGCCCATGTATCCCGAGGAGGACCTGGGCCCGGCCGAGGAGCGCTTCACGCTGTTCCTGATCCAGTACTGGGGCGGCCCGACCACGTACAGCGACAACCGCGGCCACCCCCGGCTGCGGATGCGCCACGCCCCCTTCGCGGTCGACCGCGCCGCACACGACGCCTGGCTGAAGCACATGCGGGTCGCCGTCGACGAGCTGGGCCTCTCGGAGGAGCACGAGCACACCCTCTGGAACTACCTGACGTACGCGGCGGCTTCGATGGTGAACACCGAAGGCTGAACGCGGCGCGGCGAGCAGCACTGACGCCCGTGTGAGCACGGGCATCGGTGCGCGCCGCCATTCAACGCACGCGCCGACGCCGCTCAGCGCACGCTGACATCCAGTGCGCCCAGACCAGCCCGGCGCACGGCGACCGACCCGTACGGCGTCCGCAGCCTGAGCCACGCGCCCGAGGAGAGCAGCCGCAGCGCGGGCCCGTCGGGTGCGGGCGCGTCGGACGCGGCGCCGCGCGTGGGCCGCAGGAATCCCAGCGACTGGGCTGCGTGGGCGGCCCGGACGGGCAGGGAGGTGTCCCCGACCGGCCGGGACCAGATCTCCCGCCCGATCCGGTCGAGCGCGGCCCGCGTACGTCCCTCGGGCGCCAGCTCGTCCATGCGCGAGCGGAACTCGGCGACGACGGCGGCCACCGCCGTGCGCACCGCGTCGAGCGCGGGCAGCCCCGGCTCGGGCCGCCAGCCCCCGCGGGGCGGCAGCACGCCGGCCCACGGCGGTCCGGTGACGGCGGCGGGCACGGTCGCGGTGGCCGCCGGCTCGTCGAGGGACTCCAGGAGCTCACCGGCCGAGACCGTCACGTCGAGGCTGAGGTCGAGACCGTCCTCGTACGGCTTGGCGAGCCGTGCCGTGCGGATCGCGAGCACCTCGAACGACGGGGGCCGGCCGAAGACCGCGAGCGTCGTGCCCGTCGCCTGCAGCCGCACCGCGGCCGCGCGGTCGTAGTGGATCAGCCGGGCGAGGAAGGCGGCGAGGTCCGCCGCCTCCCCCTCGTCGGCGAGGTGCAGGGCCGTCATGCGGCGACGGCCCCCGCGGAAGAGGCCCCGTCGTCCGCGTACTCCTGGAGGAACTCGCGCTCCTCCGCGGTGATACGGCGCGGCCGCTGCGCCTCGAAGTCGAACGGCACGATCACCGTCTGGGCCCGGACGTACACCTGGTCCGGGTCCTTGACCTCGTAGGAGATGGTGAACGAGGCCGCTCTGATCTGCGTGACCCACAGCTCGATGTCCACCGGGGTGTGCCGGTGGACGAGCTGCTGCTTGTAGTCGATCTCATGGCGTGCCACCACGGACCCCTGCTGGAAATCCTTGTCCGGGCGGAACAGGAAGTCGATGCGCGCCTCCTCCAGGTAGCGGAGGAAGACCACGTTGTTGATGTGGCCGTACGCGTCCATGTCCGCCCAGCGCAGCGGGCAGCGGTAGATGTGCCGCAAGAGAGATCAGCCCCGGGTCAGCTTCTTGTAGGTGGCGCGGTGCGGGCGCGCGGCGTCCGCTCCGAGCCGCTCGACCTTGTTCTTCTCGTACGACTCGAAGTTGCCCTCGAACCAGTACCACTTCGACTCGCCCTCGTACGCGAGGATGTGCGTCGCGACCCGGTCCAGGAACCAGCGGTCGTGGGAGATGACCACGGCCGCACCGGGGAACTCGAGCAGCGCGTTCTCCAGCGACGACAGGGTCTCCACGTCGAGGTCGTTGGTGGGCTCGTCGAGGAGCAGCAGGTTGCCGCCCTCCTTGAGGGTCAGCGCCAGGTTCAGGCGGTTGCGCTCACCACCGGAGAGGATACCGGCCGGCTTCTGCTGGTCGGGGCCCTTGAAGCCGAACGCGGAGACGTACGCCCGCGACGGCATCTCGACCTGGCCGACGTTGATGTAGTCGAGCTCGTCGGAGACGACGGCCCACAACGTCTTCTTGGGGTCGATGTTGGCGCGGCTCTGGTCGACGTAGCTGATCTTGACGGTGTCGCCGACCTTGATGGCGCCGGAGTCCGGGGTCTCCAGACCCTGGATCATCTTGAACAGCGTGGTCTTGCCGGCGCCGTTGGGACCGATGACCCCGACGATTCCGTTACGCGGCAGCGTGAAGCTCAGGTCGTCGATCAGGACCTTGTCGCCGAAGGCCTTGGACAGGTTCTGGACCTCGACGACGATGGAACCGAGCCGCGGGCCCGGCGGGATCTGGATCTCCTCGAAGTCCAGCTTCCGCATCTTGTCGGCCTCGGCCGCCATCTCCTCGTAACGGGCGAGACGGGCCTTGGACTTGGTCTGCCGGCCCTTGGCGTTGGACCGGACCCATTCCAGCTCTTCCTTGAGCCGCTTGGCGCGCTTCTCGTCCTTGCGCCCCTCGACCTTGAGGCGCGCGGCCTTCTTGTCGAGGTACGTGGAGTAGTTGCCCTCGTAGGGCAGGGCACGGCCGCGGTCGAGTTCGAGGATCCACTCGGCGACGTTGTTCAGGAAGTACCGGTCGTGCGTGACGGCGACGACGGCGCCCGCGTACTTCGACAGGTGCTGCTCCAGCCAGTTCACCGACTCGGCGTCCAGGTGGTTGGTGGGCTCGTCGAGGAGCAGCAGGTCGGGCGCCTCGATGAGGAGCTTGCAGAGCGCGACGCGGCGCTTCTCACCACCGGAGAGGTTGACGACGGGCCAGTCGCCGGGCGGGCAGCCCAGCGCGTCCATGGCCTGCTCCAGCTGCGCGTCGAGGTCCCAGGCGTTGGAGTGGTCCAGGTCGTCCTGGAGCTTGCCCATCTCCTCCATGAGCGCGTCCGAGTAGTCGGTCGCCATCAGCTCGGCGACCTCGTTGAAACGGCTGAGCTTGCCCATGAGCTCGGCGGCGCCGTCCTGGACGTTCTCCAGCACCGTCTTGGTCTCGTCGAGCTGCGGCTCCTGCATGAGGATGCCGACGCTGTAGCCGGGCGACAGGAAGGCGTCACCGTTGGACGGCTGCTCAAGGCCCGCCATGATCTTGAGTACGGTCGACTTGCCGGCACCGTTCGGTCCGACGACGCCGATCTTCGCCCCCGGCAGGAAGTTCAGGGTGACATCATCAAGAATCACCTTGTCGCCGTGCGCTTTGCGCGTCTTGCGCATGGTGTAAATGAACTCAGCCAAGAGAAACCGTCCGGACGCTTGAAATCGGCAGTGAGCAGATACACCCCATCTTGCCGCACCGCCACCCCTAGGGGGAAACGCGTTCACCGGAGACCACCTGACCTGGCATTTCACCGCGAGCACCCACACCTGCCCCGTCACCCCCGGTCACCATCGATCACCCCTGAGCACCCTCGCGCGCCCCAGAGACAGCCCGGCTACGCGAGTCCTCTGTGATCCGCGGCGGCCGTTCATGGGGCACCATCCGGGTTCTTCGAGGTTTTTCAGGGTTCCGTGGGCCGTGGGTGTCGAGATCGTGTCGGCTGTTTCGTCCCCGGGGTGTCGGTGGCCGCCGGCGGCCGTGTGAGGGAGAAGGAGAGATCAGCATGGGTGTTCAGCGGATGGACAACGTGGGCATCGTCGTCGAGGACATGGACGCCGCCGTCGCGTTCTTCCTGGAACTCGGTCTGGAGCTGGAGGGCCGCGGGGAGGTCCAGGGGCTTTTCGCGGACCGGTGCACCGGGCTCGACGGCGTCCACTGCGAGATCGCGATGGTCCGGACCCCGGACGGTCGCAGCCGGCTGGAGCTGGCGAAGTACCGCAACCCCGCGGCGATCACCGACGGGCCGCGCGACCGGCCGCACAACATCGTGGGCACGCACCGCGTCATGTTCGCCGTCGACGACATCGAGGACACCGTGGCCCGCCTGCGCTCCCACGGCGGCGAACTCGTCGGCGAGATCGCCCGGTTCGAGGACAGCTACCTGCTCTGCTACCTCCGCGGCCCGGAGGGCATCATCGTCGGGCTGGCCGAGCAGCTGCACGGGGAAGCGTGACCCCGGGCGGGCCCACGGCCCCATAGCTCCGCGGCTGCGTGGCTCGCCCTCAGTCCTGGGGCGTCGTGTTCTTCTTGCGGACGAACAGCACCGCCGCGCCCCCGATCACCACCAGGCCGATCGCCACCCCGGCTATCACCGGTGTGGCGCTCGACGCGCCGGTCTCGGCGAGGTCGGCCGTCGTGGCCGTGGTGCCGCCCACCGTGGCGGGGCTGGGCTCGTTCAGGGTCTGGACCGTCTCCCCCGCCCCCTCGTCGCTCTGCGTGCGGCAGTCCAGCACCCCCTGGAACCGCTTCTCGTACCCGCCCGGGCCCGAGACCGTGAAGTCGTACGACCGGTCCTCCTGCAGCGGGACCGTCACGGTCTGCGACTCGCCCGCCCCGACCGTGTGCTCGGTGCCCAGCAGCTCGTAGGTGAACGGCTCGTCGCCCTCGTTCACCGCGGTGACGTCCAGGCCACCCTCCGCGCAGTTCTTCTCGGCCGACAGCGCGGGTATCGCCCCGGCGCCGGCCCAGTTCGCCGTCGCCGCCGCAGAGACCGTCGACTCGCTGGAGCCGGCCAGGATCTGGGTCTGGCTCCTGGTCTCCGAGGCGAAGGCCCGCCCGACCGGCACCGTGGTGGAGGCCTGCACCGTCAGCGCGGCCGAGCCGTCCGCGGTGTCCTCGGGGACGTCGAAGTACAGCTCGGCACCGTCGGCCGCGGACGTGATCTCCTTGCCGTCGCGGTCGACGACGCGCACCCCGCTCGCGGCGTCGGCGGGCGGCGTCACCGTCACGGCGCGCGCGTCGGTGTGCACGGTGACCGGGCCGAGCGGTTCACCGGGGCGGCCGGAGACCGCGGGCGGGTCCAGCCGCAGGGACGCCTCGGGCTCCGCGAGGTCGCGCGCGCTGCGCTCCAGATAGTCGGCGAGCTTCTCCGCCTGCGGGTCCACGGCGTCCACGTCGGCGCCGTCCGAGTACCGCCAGATCGCCACCTGCGTACCGGCCGCCGCGTCCTGCTCGGTGAGGTCGCCCGCGCCCGCCTTCTCGGCCAGCGCCGCGAGGTCGTTGACCTGCGGGTAGGAGTTCTGGAGGATCCAGCGGATGCGGCCCGCGTCGGGGTTGCCGTTCAGCGACGTGCCGCTCCAGGGGGTCTCCTGGTACTTGGCGTCCTTCTGCGTCGGGCTGTAGATGTCGACGCAGTAGGTCTGCAGGGTGCCGCCGTTGTCGACGGACATCTCGAACAGCCCCGCGGAGACCTGCTTGTCGCCGCCGTCCTCGTGGATGACGGCGGCGCCCGACGTCTTCAGCCCGCCTATGGTCGCGGTCGCGCCGCCCTGGCTCAGGGGGAGCTCGTCCGCGACGGCCGCACCGGCGGTGGTCGCACCGCTCACGGCGACGAACCCGGACACGAGCGCCACCGCGGCCAGGCGGGCGGCAGCGGCACCTCGCCCGTGCACGAACGGCGCGGAGAACGAAGAAAGCACAGATTTCCCCTTCGAGCAGGACCCGTTGACCTGGGGGGTTACGGTCCCACCAGCGGAGTCGGCAGCCCCTAGAGCTATGCCCGGCATCCTAAGGACGGGGCACACCTCCCTCCCCGGTCATCTCATCCGATGAGTGATCCGAATCGGAATCGTTATCGCCAAGGCCGGTTACGAGTCGGGATTATCGATAAATCCACCGGGACCGTTCGGCATATAGCCACCGATAAGCCGCATCGCGGCCGAAGTGCGGAACCGCCGACTCCTGCCGTCAGCTCGCCAGGACCGGTTCGCGTCGTTCCCCCGGCCCTTCCACCGGCCCCGTCTCCCAGTCGGGTTCCGGCCTCGCCGCCGGGTCCGGCGAGAGCCCGGAGGCATGACCGGCGGCGTGACCGGAGACAGGACCGGGTCCCTGGCGGGCCGCCCCCTGCCCGGAGTCCTGGTCCGCCATCCGGTCCGGCGTCTGCTCGCTCCTGAGCGCCCTGCGGAACGCCGCCGTCCCGCGCGCCAGATCGTGCCCGATCGCCGACGCCTCGATGTCCGCGCCCGCCCACGACTGCCCGTCGCGCTGCTCCGAGCGGATCTTCAGCCTGCCGCGCACCACCAGCGGTTCGCCCACCGACACCGACGCCTGCACGTTCGTCGCCAGCGTCCGGTTGGCCCACACCGTGAAGAAGTTGGTGTGCCCGTCCCGCCAGGCGCTCTTCTCCCGGTCCCAGTACCGCTGCGTGACCGCCAGCCGGAACCGCGCCGACGCGCCCGCCGCCGTCTCCCGGAACACGGGCCGCGTAGCCACGTTCCCCACCACGCACACCGTCGTCTCGTTCATCGCCGGAACCCTCCCTCGGTCGTGGCGACCACCTCGTGATCGCCGCGTCCTCAGACTGCCTCCACCGGCGCGAACCCGCTGGGCCCTGTGGGCCACCCCCCAATTGTGGAAAACTCCCTCACCCCGCCGGCACCTCGATCCCCGTCACCCGCAGGAACTGCCCCCGCACCTCCCGGTACCGCAGCAGCTCCGACGCCACCGGATCGAGCACCCGGGCCCGGCCGCAGCCCGCCGCCGCCTCCCGCAGCCGCCGTTCCGCGTCGGCCCCGTACCGCCGCGCCGGCCCGCTCGCCGCCAGCCTGCAGGCCCAGTCGACACCCGGGCCGCCCACGATGCCGATGACCATCAGCAGCACGGGCACCCCGAGGTTCGGCGACATCACGCCGACGACCTGCCCCAGCAGCCACAGCCCGCCGACCACCTGAAGGATCGTCATGGACGCCTGCGCGAGCACGGCCGCCGGCCACCAGCCGGGCCGCGGCGGGCGGCCCACCGGGGCCCCGGCCCGTACCGCCAGCTCGTCCAGCGCCTCGCACAGCCCCTGCGAGCCCCGTACGGCTGCCTCGCGCACCGCCTGCGCCCAGGGGGCGGGCAGCCCGCCGGACGCCTGCTCGGCCACCGTGCGCACCGCCTGCTCGACGCGCTGGCGCGCGGTGACCTCCTCGTCCGTCCAGGTCCGTACGGACAGACGTCCGGTCGGGGGCTCGCGCCGGTCCTGGTACCAGCGCCACAGCCGCAGCCAGGGCGTGCCGCACGCGCGGTTGGCGTTGCGGCGCCAGGCGCGCTCGGCCGCCTCGCCCGCCGCCGTGGCCCCGACCGCGTCGGCGAGCCGGTCCGCGAACTCCTCGCGCGCCTCCTCGGTCAGCCCGGCCTGCCGCCGGTTGGCGTACACGGGGTACAGGCGCACCGCGGTCGCGTGCACGTCGGCGGAGATCCGGCGGGCCGCGGCGCCGCGCTCCGCCACGAAGTGACCGAGCACCTCCCGCAGTTCGCCGATGCCCTCGCCGGTCAGCGCGGACAGGGACATGACGGTCGCGCCCGGCTCGCCGTACTCGCCGAGCGCGATCCCGTCCTCGTCGAGCAGCCGCCGCAGGTCGTCGAGCACCTGGTCGGCGGCCTCCCCGGGCAGCCGGTCCACCTGGTTGAGGACCACGAAGGTGACTTCCGCGTGCCCCGCCATGGGCCGCAGGTAGCGCTCGTGGAGCACCGCGTCGGCGTACTTCTCCGGGTCGACGACCCAGATGACCGCGTCCACGAGGGCCAGGATGCGGTCCACGTGCTCCCGGTGCTGGACGGCCGCCGAGTCGTGGTCGGGCAGGTCCACCAGCACGAGGCCGCGCAGCTGGGCCTCGTCCTCGGCGCTCTGCAGCGGCCTGCGGCGCAGCCGTCCGGGGATGCCGAGCCGGTCGATGAGGCCCGCCGCGCCGTCGCTCCAGCTGCACGCGATGGGGGCAGCGGTGGTCGGCCGGCGCACCCCGGTCTCCGAGATGGGCACCCCGGCCAGCGCGTTGAAGAGCTGCGACTTGCCGCTGCCGGTGGCGCCCGCGATGGCGACGACGGTGTGCTGCCCCGAGAGCCTGCGCCGGGCCGCGGCCTCGTCCAGGACCCGCCCGGCCTCGGCCAGGGTGCGGCCGTCGAGCCGCGTCCGGGACAGGCCCACCAGTTCGCGCAGGGCGTCCAGGCGGGACCGCAGCGGTCCGTCGTACGCGAGGGGGGCCGCGACCGGCGCCCTCTTCTCCATGACGGTCTCCTGTACGGGCTTCGGCTGCCCCTCGTCCGTGACGGACACGCGTCGCGCGATCAGCCCGTCGTCCCACGCCCCCGCCGGATCGTCCCCGTCCCCGTCCCCGGCGGTTCCGTCCCGGGCGGTTGCCTCATCAGCACCGCCGACGCGAGGGCGTTCCCGCGCTCCGTGACGCCGGCTGCCCCTCGTCCGTGACGGACACGCGTCGCGCGATCAGCCCGTCGTCCCACGCCACCGCCGGATCGTCCCCGTCCCCGTCCCCGGCGGTTCCGTCCCGGGCGGTTGCCTCATCAGCACCGCCGACGCGAGGGCGTTCCCGCGCTCCGTGACGCGACCACACGGACCACGCCGCCCGCCCGGGCGCCCCTCGTCGTCCCCCGGCCGGTCGGCGTGGTCCGTGTGGTCCGTGACGGCGGTCACCGCGGTCACCTCTCCTTCTGCAGTACGGACAGCGCGGCGATGAGCTCCGCCTGCGGTTCCGGATGGACGTCGAGGGCGTCGAGCGGGGCGAGCCGCCGCTCCCGCTCGCCGTCCAGCGCCTTGTCGATGTAGTCGGTGAGCAGCCGGCCGCCCTTGTCCCGCAGCCGCAGCGCCCCGTGCGCGCCGATCCGCTCGGCGAGTCCCTCCCCCGCGGACCGCGCCCGGCGGCCGCCCAGCAGCGCGGTGGCGACCAGCGCGGCGACCGCCTCGGGGTCCGGCGCAACACTCTTCTCCAGGGCACGGACTTCGTCCTCCGCATACTCCTCCAGGACCCGGCGCCAGCGGCGTACCGCCATCCCGATGCGGTGCTCGGCGCTCTCCAGCGCCGGATCGCGGTCCGTCAGCCCCGGCACGCCCGCGGCGGGTTCGCGCCGCCACGTCTCGTCGATGCGCTCGTCCGCCGCGGTGACGGCGCACAGCAGGAGCGCGGCCAGGCTCTCGACCAGCGCGTCGAGCAGTTCACCGGCGCTGCAGTCCAGCGGGTAGCTGCGCCACCGCTTGAGCGCGCCCCCGGCGAGGACGGCCCCGGCCTGCAGCCGGCCCCGCAGACGCGTGTACTCGCTGTCGTACGCCCCCTCGACGGCCGCCGTGAGCCGCAGCGCGGCCGCGTACTGGGCCGCCGCGGCGCCCGCGAGCTCGGGCATCCGCGACTTCAGCGAGTCGAGCGCCCCGTACGCCGTGCGCGCCATCGTCCGGTGCCGGGCGGCCGGGTCCTGCGCCTGCTGGGCGAGCCAGGTGCGCAGCGGCGCCACGGCGGTGGCCGGGAGCAGTCCCCCGCCCCAGGCGGACTCGGGCAGTTCGGGCACCGTGAAGCGGGGCACGCCGCCGAGCCCCGCCTTGGCCAGGAGCGCCCCGAACTGCCGTGAGACCTCGGACACCACCTGGTGGGGCACCCGGTCGAGCACGGTGACGAGGGTGGCGTCCTGCTCCTTGGCGGTACGCAGCAGGTGCCACGGCACCGCGTCGGCGTACCGTGCCGCCGTGGTGACCATCACCCAGATGTCCGCCGCGCACATGAGTTCGGCGGCGAGCGCCCGGTTGCGGGCCACCAGGGAGTCGATGTCGGGGGCGTCCAGGAGGGCGAGCCCGCGCGGGAGGGTGTCGGCGGTCTCGATGCGCAGGACGCGGGTGTCGTCCTCGTCCGGCAGGAGGGGGTCGTCGTCGGCGTCCTGGCGGGGCATCCACACGCGCGTGAGGTCGGGCAGCACGCGCATCCCGCTGAACCAGTGATGGTCCTCCGGGTGGCAGACGAGCACCGGGGTGCGCGTCGTGGGCCGGAGCACCCCGGCCTCGCTGACCCGCCGCCCCACAAGGGAGTTGACCAGCGTCGACTTGCCCGCCCCGGTCGATCCTCCGATCACGGCGAGCAGGGGTGCTTCGGGCTCTCTCAGCCGGGGCACGAGATAGTCGTCGAGTTGCGCGAGCAGTTCGTCGCGGTTGGCACGCGCGCGTGGAGCCCCCGTCAGGGGCAGCGGGAAGCGTGCGGCGGCGACACGGTCGCGCAGGGCGGAGAGTGCGTCGAGCAGCTGGGGCCGTACGTCCAAGGTCACCACATGTGAAGAATGCCCAATTTTGCAGGGTTTCTAAAGCATTTGGGCACGCCTGCGCGCCGATCGGACACACGGGGCCTAAGGGACGACCGGGGCGCAGGCATAACGAGTGCACAACACCCGGGGCGTGAGGCGCCAAAAGCGATGCACGATTCGTACCTGCCTGCGATTATCAGGACCGCTTCACCGAACCTCCACATCGAGCCACGGAGGTGAAGCGCGAAGCGCAGGGACCCAGGAGCTCTATCCTTGTCCCCGGCAAGGTCACAGCCCCGCCCGTACCCGGGCACCAGCAGTATCAGGCCACCACACCCGGCCCCCGTAGCTCAGTGGATAGAGCAGGCGCCTTCTAAGCGCTTGGCCGCAGGTTCGAGTCCTGCCGGGGGCGCTCACTCCCCGCCCGTGCGCCGGGAGGGTCTTCCGCTGCCCTCCGCGCATCCGCGCACCGGCAGCAGCGCCCGTGCCCACCCGCCCCACTAGCCTGTTCGTCATGAAC
>NZ_VDFC01000046.1:1383962-1402140 GCF_008369065.1 Streptomyces apricus
GGCTGGCGGCCGACCGGGGGGCGGGGGTGCCGCCGGCCGGGGTCGACCGCGAGGAGGTCGACGCGGCACGGCGGGCGTTGCGGTGCGGGGAGCTGGCGGAGCTGACCGCGTCGGCGCGGGCGCCGCTGACCGCGGGGCGTTTCCTGCGCAACATCACCGGCGCGCCGCACCGGACATCGTTCCGCTTCCCCAACGACCCGGTACGGGCGGAGAGGGAACTGTGCGGGTGAGGTGCCGGGGGGACGTGCGGGCGCCGGCTCCCCCGTCCCTGGAGTGGTGAGGAACCGGCGCGCTCACGTCTGTGGTGCGAGGCGGTGGCCGAGTTCCATACGGGAGTTGATACCGAGCTTGGCGTAGGCGTTGCCGAGGTGGTACTCGATGGTCTTCACGCTGAGGACGAGTTCCCGGGCGATCTGCCGGTTCGTCATCCCCCGCACTGCCAGCCTCGTCACGGTCAGTTCCTGGGCGGTCAGAACGGGATGGCGCGCGAGCGCCACACGCCCCGGCGCCCGCCCGCAGGCCGCGAGTTCCACGTCACAACGGTCTCGGTACGGAACGGCCTCCAAACGGTGCAGGGCCTCACAGGCCGGCTGGAGCTGGGCCACCGCGGCACTGCGCTTGCCGGAGCGGCGCAGGAAGGTGCCGAAAGCCAGTTGCAACAGCGTGCGTTCCCAGCAGGGGCCACCCCGTTCGCAGTGGTCGAGGCCTGCGCGGAACGCCTGTTCGGCGGCTTCGGAACGACCACGGGCCGCTTCCAGCATGCCCCGGCACCGAGCGGCGGCAGCCATGTCGAGCCAGCGGTCGCGCTCTGCGGCACCTGCCTCGTAAGGCACCAGAACGGCCTCGGCGTCATCCGGCCGACCGGTACGCACAAAGGCTTCGACGAGCAGGGGACGCCACAGGACGGGGCCGATCTCGGTGAGGGCGGCACGGTGCACGACTGCCGGATCGAGCAAGGGAAGCAGGGCATCGAGCGCTCCCTCGTGATCGCCCTGTGCGATGCGCACGGTGCCGAGCGCGGTGTGCGCGAGGGCGATGTCGTTGATGTCGGCAAGTGCCCGGGCGTACTCGGCGGCCTTGTCCGCGTGCGCGACAGCGGCCTCGAAGTCGCCCCGCGCTGCCAGTGGCCCGGCGACGAGCGAGTGGACCATGGCGAGGACGGACACCTGATCCGTGTCCTCGGCCAGTGAGACGGCCTGGGTGCCGTGCGCGACGGCGTCGTCCCAGTGCCCGGAACGGTACTCGGCGTCGACGAGGAACGAGAGGGCGACGAGGCCCGTGTAGGGCAGTCCGCCGCGCCGGTGGGAGAGGAAGGCGTCCTTGAGGTCACGTCGAGCAGCGCTCAGTTCGCCGTTCCACAGGCGTAGCAGACCGCGCGACATCAGCCCGTCCAGTTCCGCCGGACCGTTCCGGGGACCGGCGACGCTCAGGTGGGCGAGAGAGGCCAGTGCTTCTTCGTGCCTCCCCTGGAGGCCGAGACCGATGGCCAGGGACTCCCGGAGAAAGGTGGACCGCTGTCCCGGTGGCAGTTCGAGTCCACGGCGTGACCAGGCGACGGCCCGCGGGGTGTCGGACTCGGTGAGGTGGAGGAAGGCCAGCTGTTCGGCCGCGGAGCGCAATGTGTCCACCGGTGTGTCCGCGTCGCAGTCGTCCCAGCAGGCCGTGAGTGACCGCCTGGCCTCTTCCAACCGCCCCGCGGTGCAGGCCAGATGACCGAGGACGTAGTGCCGTGCGGCACAGGACGGCAGTTCGAGCACCTGGGACTCCAGCTCGACCGCCTGTCCGATGTCCCCCGCCAGGAGCAGGTACTCCACTGCGTCGAGAAACCGTGCCGCGTGGTCCGCTTCGTGCGGGGAGAGCCGGGCGGCTGCCATGGCCGCGGAAGCCGCTGCGGACCAGGCTCCTTCGGAAGCCTGGCGTGCCGCGAGCCGGTGGAGCTTCAGCGCGAGTTCCGCGTCGGGCCCCACGGCGGCCTGCGCCCGATGATGAAGGGCTGCCGCCGGGTCGTTCGACCGGCGCGCCGCCCTTTCGTGCAGCCGGGAGCGGAGGGCCGGACGCAATCCCTGGTAGACGGCGGCCCGCGAGAGCGGATGCGGAAACGCGACCTTGGGCAGACCACCGACCGTGCCCCCTTCGAGCAGCCCGGCTTCCAGGGCCTCCGCCAAGGCCTCCAGCGGATCGGGTACGGACCCGATGTGCGCGGCCAGGTGCAGGAGGCTGGACATGCCGAGCACGCTGGCCGCCTCGACGAGCCGCCGTGTGCCGGGGCCGCAACCGTCGAGCCGGGCGCTGACGAGACGCTCGTGGGCCGGGGACGCGGGCAGGACCGCTTCGTCTCCCGCAACGGCCTCGGGAAGGAACTGATGCAGCAGGGCCTGCGTGTGCAGCGGATTGCCCCGCGTGTGCTCGCGCAACCGGGCGGCGGCCCAGCGCGACAACGGAGTGTGGCCCAGCGCGAGGTTGAGACGGCAGATCTCCTGAGCGGCGAGCCCCTCCAGGTGCAACGTGAGTGTGTCGTCGTCATCCAGGACCCGGCGGAGTCCGGCCGGCAGTCTGAGGTCGTTCACGTCACGTATCACCAGGACGGTCAGTACCCGGTCCACCCGTAGGCGCCGTAACGCGAAAGTGAGAGCGTGCAGAGAAGGGCTGTCGGCCCAGTGCGCGTCGTCGACCACCATGACGACGGGCGACTGTTCCTGCGTCCCGCTCACCACATCCAGCAGGGCGGAACCCACCACGACGGGATCCGGCACGACCGCACCGGGCCGTACGCAGCGATCGAGTTCACGCAGGGGCGGATCCAGTCCGTCGCCGACATCCACGAGCAACTGCGCCACGACGGAATACGGCAGGTGCATCTCGCCGTCGTCGCCACTGGCCCGCAGAATGCGGCAGCCGGGCTCCATCTCCGCGAGGAAACGGCGCACCAGGCAGGTCTTGCCGATTCCGGCGGGTCCCTCGACCACCACCACCTGCGGCTCGCCGAGCGCGGCTCCGCGCAGTCGCGCACCCATCCGGGACAGTTCGTCCTCCCGGCCGACGAAGAACGTGTCAGGCACCGATCGCACCGTGCGCCCCCTCCCCCGGGGGCCTGCTCGACTCATGAACAGGGCTACGGCTGAGTGCCGCGTCACCGACCGGAAACCGGATTGTCTCCCCCCGAACACTCACATTTTGGCGGAACGCCCAGAGGTTGAAAAGCGTCTCCCGCGCCGGCTCCGGGCCGCCCGTGCGGCACGGAGCGAACGGGCCGCCGGCCGGCCGGGCAGAGGTTGCCCGGCCGGCCGGCGGCCCTCGGACGCAGCGTCCCGCACGGAGGCGACCAGCCGCTTTCCAGCCGGTCCGCTCAGCGCTGGACGAGGAACCGCGGGCTCGTCGCGAAGCTGGCGTCCGGTTCCTGCAGGCCCATGTAGACCGTCGCGTAGACCTCGCACTGGTGCCCCTTGTGCTTCTCCAGTTCCGAGGCCGCGACACCGAAGACGAACGCGCTGTGCTGTTTGTTCCACGGTGCCTGGCTGAGCTGGCCGGTCACGGCGCCCGCGGGCGTCGTGGGGATGTTCGTGCCGTCGACCAGGTCCTTCACCGTCACGTCGACCTCGTAGGGCACCCCCATGCGGAAGACGGCGTCGCCCGCTTCGGCCTCCACCACGATCTGCGCGGCTTCCTTCGGATCCAGTGTCGGGTCGGCACTGGGACTGGCGGTGCTGCGGGCGAAGACCCGTACGATCTCCGTGTCGTTCGGACCCATGGCGACCATCTCCCTCGTGGTGGCGAACCCGCCCGGCCCGTTGCCGGACGTCGTTCATCGCCAGCGACGTTAGGGAGGGGCGAGGGCACCGCGCCCCAGGGCGCTCCCAGGGGGAAACCCCAGGCCTGTCACATACATGCGTACGGGCCGTCCACCGGTTGCGCCGCCTCCTGATACGTCGTGACCTCGGCGATCGGGAACGGAAGTCACTGCTCCGCCGTACCGTCCGAAGGCGGATCCCCGTACCCGAGGGCGGCAGCCCTGTTCATCGTTTCGGCAAGTCGGTGGATCGGGGCCGATTCCGTGGCCGAGGCCAGCCTGGTCGCACGGTCCGCCAGGTCCGGGAGGGACGGGGCGCCCGGCAGCGGGGACCAGTCGGTGCCGGGCCTGCGCAGGGCGTCGGCGAAGTACGCCGCCAGTGCCGTGACCTGGAGGCCGGTGCGGGCCGTGGTCCCGGTCCACAGGGGCTGGGTCAGGGCTGCCGCCCCCACTCGGGCCGACCGCTCGTGGGGGACGCGCGTGCCCGGGTCCAGCCACCGTACGGTCGCCGTCGCCACATGGCCCGTCGCGCCGGGCCTGACCCGTACCGCGTACAGCGCCGTCACCGTGTGGCCCGGGCCCGTCTCGCCGCCGTCCACCCGGTCGTCGCGGAAGTCCTCGTCGGCGACCCGGCGGTTGTCGTAGCCGACGAGCCGGAACCGCTCCACCGTTTCGGGGTCGAAGGCGACCTGCGCCTTGGCGTCCCGCGCGGTCAGGTCGATGTGGCGGGGCAGTTCGTCGCAGAAGAGCTCACGGGCGTCCGCGGCGTTCGACACGTACGTGGTGTGCCCGTCGCCCTTGTCGGCGAGGCGCTCCATCAGCGCGTCGCCGTAGTCGCTGCCCACGCCCACGCCGAACAGCGTGATGCCGTGCGCGCGGCGGGCGTCCCCGATGCGTTCGAGGATCGCGTCGGCGTCGGTCTCACCGGTGTTGGCGAGGGCGTCGGAGAGCAGCACGACCCGGTTGGTGGCGCCCTCGCGCAGCCCCTCGACGGCCGTGCGGTAGCCGGTGGTGACGCCTGCGCCGAGGTTGGTCGAGTCGGTCGGCTCAAGCGTGCCGATCGCCTCGTGGACCCGGCCGCGGTGGTCGCCGAGCCGGGTCATCGGCAGGACGGTCCGCGCCTCGTCGCTGAAGGTCACCAGCGCGACCGCGTCGTCGTCGCGCAGCCGGTCCGTCATCACGCTCAGGGACTGTTGGGCGAGGTCGAGCCGGCCCGGTTCGGCCATGGAGCCCGACACGTCGATGACGAAGGTGAGCGCGGCGGGCGGGCGGCGGTCCTCGGCCGCGCGGGTGGCGAGGCCGACCCTGACGAACCGCCAGCCCTCCTCCCCCGTACGGGCACCGTCCACGGTGACCGTGAAGCCGTTGCCGTCCGGGCGCTCGTAGTCCTGGCGGAAGCTGTTGATGAACTCCTCGGGGCGGACCGTCGATGGATCAGGCCGCCGGCCGTCCTCCAGGGTGCGGCGCGCGTAGCCGTACGAGGCGGTGTCGACGTCCAGCGCGAACGTGGAGAGGTGGCCGGCCGACGGTGGCGCGCTCTCGCGGAGCTCGTCGCCCGTATCGCCCCGGCCGTCCTCGTACCTCCCGGTCGGCCCCCCGGCGGTGCCCGGAGGGCCGGTCGGCGCGGCCGGGGCGGGGGCCGGGAAACCGTTGTCCTGCCGTGCCTCGGTGCCGCTGCGCTTTCCCGAGCCGCCGTCGTCCCCGCCGCCGCAGGCGGTGAGCAGGAGGCCGGCGGTGACGGTCACGGCGACGAGCGCGCCCCGTACCCGGCGCCGTGCCTGCCGTGCCTGCCGCGTCCGGTGCTGTTCGGTGCGCCTCATGTGTGTCCCCTCGGTGACCGCCGTGAGCCGACGTCTGTGACTGTGACGGCGGAGGCGGCCGGAAGGAGCGGGCCGAGGAGTTGCGGATGGGTTGCGATGCGGCCACGGCAGGCACCCGCCGAGACCGGCGGGTGATCCTCCGGAGACCCGGGCGTGGCTAGGACACCACGTCCTTGCGGGCGAAGCCTCGGAAGGCCAGGGCGAACAGGACCATGGCGTACGTGACGGAGACCGCCGTGCCCTGGATCATGCCGCCCCACTCGGGGGTGGGCTGCACCGCGTCGGCCCACGCGAACTGCCAGTGCGCGGGCAGGAAGTGGCGCCAGTCGCCGAGCGCGGTGACCGCGTCCAGCACGTTGCCCACGATCGTCAGGCCGACCGCGCCCCCCACCGCGCCCAGCGGCGCGTCGGTCTTCGTCGACAGCCAGAACGCGAGCCCGGCCGTGACCAGCTGGGACGCGAAGATGAACGCGATCACGACGACGAGGCGCTGGGCCGCCGTGCCCGCGGACAGGGTGCCGCCGGTGGGGATCTCCAGCGGCCCCCAGCCGTACGCGACCGTCCCCACCGCCAGCGCGACGACCGGCAGCAGCACCATCGCGGCGAGGCTGAGGCCGAGCGCCACCACGAGCTTGGACCACAGCAGGCGGGCCCGGGGCACCGGTGCCGCGAGCAGGTAGCGCAGCGAGGACCAGCTCGCCTCCGAGGCGATGGTGTCGCCGCAGAACAGGGCGACGGGGACGACCAGCAGGAAGCCCGCGGAGACGAAGAGGTTCGTCGCGGCGAAGTTGGCGCCCGACGCCGTGGCCGTGTCCATGAGGGTGACCCGGCCCTCGCGGCCGTCCGGCTGCCCGCCGATCGCGAAGGCCACCGCCAGCACGAAGGGCAGGGCGGCCAGGATCGCCCCCATGACCAGCGTGCGGCGCCGCTTGAGCTGGCGCATCAGCTCGACCCGCAGCGGGAGGGTGCGTCCGGCCCGGTAGCCGTCCGCCACTTCGGCACGCTCTGCAAGTGTGCTCACGCGGAGCCTCCGATCAGGGTCAGGAACGCGTCCTCCAGGCGGCGGTGCGGGCCGAGGGACGCCACCGGCACCTCCAGCCGCACCAGCTCCACCAGGAGCCGGGCCGCCGCCGCGGAATCGTCGGCGGCCTGCTCGCCCCCGGTGTCCCGTGCCGTCAGGCGCAGCAGCAGGCCGTCGTCCGTGCGCAGCGCCGACGCGACGCCCGGCAGCGCGGCCACCTTCTCCACCAGCGGGTCCGTGACCTCGCCCGCGAGGCCGACCAGAAGGGTGTCGCCGGAGCCGACGATCTCGTGGACCGGACCCGCCTGGACCAGCCGTCCGCGGTCCATGACGACCAGATGCGTGCAGGACTGCTCGACCTCGGCGAGGAGGTGGCTGGAGACGATGACCGTGCGACCGGCCGCCGCGTAACGGATCATCACCTCGCGCATCTCGCGGATCTGGGGCGGGTCGAGGCCGTTGGTCGGTTCGTCGAGGATCAGCAGGTCCGGCAGGCCGAGCATGGCCTGGGCGATGGCGAGGCGCTGCCGCATGCCCTGCGAGTAGGTGCGGACCGCGCGGGCCAGCGCGTCGCCCAGGCCCGCGATCTCCAGGGCCTCGTCCAGGTGGGCGTCCTCGGCCGGGCGCCCGGTGGCCTGCCAGTACAGCTCCAGGTTCTCGCGGCCGGACAGGTGCGGAAGGAAGCCCGCGCCCTCCACGAAGGCGCCGACCCGGGACAGCACCGGCGCGCCCGGCCGGATCGCGTGCCCGAAGACGCGGATCTCGCCGCCGTCGGGCTTGATGAGGCCCATGAGCATACGCAGGGTGGTGGTCTTGCCCGCGCCGTTCGGGCCGAGCAGGCCGAGCACCTGGCCCCTCTCGACGCGGAACGACAGGTCCCGTACGGCGTAGCGGTCCGAGGACTTCGCGTACCGCTTGCTCAGGTCCGTGATCTGCAGCGGGACCTCGGCGAGCGCCGGGTCGGGCGGGGCCGCGACCGTGCGGCGGCGGCCCGTCAGCAGCAGGCCCAGGGCGAGCAGCGCGCCGGCGGCCGGCAGCCACCACACCCAGGCGGGCAGCCCCGCGGCCGCGGTGCTCACACCGGGCGCGGTCGGCACGGCGAGGTCGCCCTTGAGGGACACCTTGTACGTGGCGGGCGCCACCGGGGACGCGTACCCGAGGTCGGTCGAGGCGAGGACCAGGCGCAGGCGGTGGCCGTCGCGCACCTCGTGGTCGACGGCGGGCAGGGTGAGCCGGACGTCCTTGCCGCCGTCGCCGGTCTCGACGCGGACCGGGGTGACCAGCTGCGACGGCAGGACCTGCTGCCGGCCGCCGGGCCCGACGTCGTACAGCTTGGCGAAGAGGACGGCCTCGCCGGTCGTGGACCGCACGTTCACCGTCACCGTGGGCGAACCGGTGATCCGCAGGTCCCGGGCGAGGGGCTCGGACTCGAACCGGGCGTACTGGCCGGGGAAGTCGAGGGAGACGCCGACGCCGAGCGTGGACAGCTGGGAGAGGCCCGTGGCGCCGCCGAGGCCGGGGAGCGAGGAGACACCGGGCGGGCTGGCGCCCGCGGGGTTGACGAACTCCTGCTCGCGCCCGCTCAGCGCGAACTCCCTTTCGTCGCCGGTGAGTCCGGGGTACGTGTCGCTGTCGGCGCCCCGCAGCTGCGCCGCGCCGTCGGTGGAGTCGATGCCGCCGGTGCGCGTGACGCGGAACGCGGGGCCCGTGTCGGCGCTCTCGTCGTCCTTCAGGTAGCGGTCGAACCAGGAGGTGACGCGCGCGTGGACGCGGTCCACCTCCATGTCGCCGCCGTCGTGGCCGCCGGCGAGCCAGTCGACGTCCACGGGGGCGCCGTTGGCCTCGACGGCCTTCGCGATCTCGTCGGCCTGGCCGAGCGGGAAGAGGGAGTCGGTCTGGCCCTGCATGACGAGCGTGGGCACCTTGATGCGGTCGCCGACGGCGGAGGGGCTGCGCTCCTCAAGGAGCTTCACGGCCGCGGCGTCGGGTTTGCCGGACTCCGCGACCCGCTCGTACATCGCGCAGAGCTTCGGCTCGAACATCTTGCAGCCGCCGCCGGAGTTGATGAACATCCCGGCCCAGAGCTTCTTGAAGACGCCGTCGGGGAACAGGGCGTCCGCGAGGTTCCAGTACGTGATGGACGGGGCTATCGCGTCCACGCGCCGGTCGTGTCCCGCCGTGAGCAGGGAGACCGCGCCGCCGTACGAGGCGCCGGTCATGCCGACCCGGGGGTCGCCCTTCTTGTCGAGCTCGACCTCGGGACGCTCGGCGAGCCAGTCGATCAGGCGGGAGACGTCGGCGACCTCGCCCTTCGGGTCGTTCAGGCCGATCCTGCCGGTGGACCTGCCGAAGCTGCGGGCCGACCAGGTGAGGACCGCGTAGCCGTCGCGGGCGAGGTCCTCAGCCTGCTCGCGCACGTCCTCCTTGTCGCCGCCGAAGCCGTGCGTGAGGAGGACGGCGGGGCGGCGGCCCGCTCCGTCGCCGCCGGAGGTGAAGTACGACGTGTCGATCCGCACCCCGTCCGCCGTGGGGAGGATGCGGTCGGTGCGGTGCACCGCGGGTGCCTCGTCGGAGGCGACCGCCGTCCACGTGCCGGCGCCGGCGAGCACCACGACGGCGGCCGCGGCGGCGGTCCACCGGCGGGCTCGCGGCCGGGCTCGCAGTGGCGCGGGCAATCGAAGATCCATGGCCTCCACGGTACGGGGCGCCTCCGGCGGGGGGTGCAGCCGAGGGGCGGAGCCCCTTGGCATCCCGTAGGAGTACGGGCCTCCTTCGTGTACCGCAGGTGCGGTACACGAAGGCTTGCCCGGGGGTGGGTGGACGGGTGCGGGTGCGGGGCCACCGTCGAGGACGACTGCCTGATCGGGATGGGGGCGACGGTCCTCAACGGGGCGGTGATCGGGGCGGGGTCGCTCGTCGCGGCGCAGGCGCTGGTGCCGCAAGGGATGCGGGTGCCGCCTGGATCTCTGGTCGCCGGTGTCCCCGCCAAGGTGAAGCGGGAGCTCTCCGAGGAGGAGCGGGAGGGGGTTTCCCTGAACGGGGTGTTCTATGTGGAGCTGGCGGCTGCCCACCGGGCGGCGCACGAGGGGTAGCCACGAAGCGGGTTCGGCGGGTGCGGGCCGGTGGGGGCTGGTCGCGCAGTTCCCCGCGCCCCTCGAAAGGCGGGGCTGCGCCCGCCTTCGGGGACGGTCTCAGTCGGTTGCCGGGACGGGGTCMGGGGATGCCGAGGGCTTCTCCGTCTCCCGTTCCGTCGTCATCCTCTTCGCCCTGCGCTTCATGATCAGCATCGAGGCCAGGCCGAAGAGGACCGCGGCGACCAGGCCGAGCCAGGAGAAGCGCTTGAGCCAGGACTCGGCGACCACGCCCACGTAGTAGATGACCGCGGTGGTGCCGCCCGCCCAGATGATGCCGCCGAGCACGTTGGCGATCAGGAACTTCCAGTACGGCATGCGCAGCACGCCCGCGAGCGGGCCCGCGAAGATGCGCAGCAGGGCGATGAAGCGGCCGAAGAAGACCGCCCACATGCCCCACTTCTCGAAGGAGCGCTCGGCGGTGGCGATGTGTCCCTCGCTGAAGTGCTTGGGGAACTTCGCGCCCAGCCAGGCCAGCAGCGGGCGTCCGCCCTTGCGGCCGATGGCGTACCCGATGGAGTCCCCGATGATCGCACCGGCGGTCGCGCAGGCGCCGAGGACGACGGGGTTGATGTCACCGTGCTGGGAGGCGAGGAGCGCCGAGGAGACGAGGATGATCTCGCCCGGCAGCGGGATGCCGAGGCTCTCCAGGCCGATGACCAGGCCGACCAGCGCGTAGATGCTGACCGCGGGCACGGTCTCCAACCATTCCTGGACGTGCAACGCCGGTTCCTCCCGAATTCACCGCGGACCGGGCCGGGCCCGGCGTGCGCCCGCTCGCGCGCACGCCGGGCAGCCTACCGGTTCACCCGCAGGGGGCGGCGACCCGTCAACCCCTCACACCGTGACCGTCGTACGCAGCCGCAGGTCACGGGAGGAGGGGCCGACCCAGACGGTCCGCCGCCCGGTGCCGAGCACCCAGCCGTGCCGCTGAGGGTCCCACGAGGAGAGGGTGCGTCCGTCGACGCGCACGGTGATCCTGCGCGACTGACCCGCCGCGAGGGCGAGCCGCCGGTAGCCGCCCAGGATCCGTACGGGCCGCTCGATCCGCAGGTCGGGCGAGGGGCCCACGTACACCTGCGGGACGTCGACGCCGTCCCGGCGCCCGGTGTTGCGGACGGTGAAGGTCACCTCCAGGCCGTCCCCGGTCCGCTCCACCGCCAGGTCCTCGTGGGCGAAGGAGGTGTACGAGAGGCCGTGCCCGAACGGGAACAGCGGCCGTACGCCCTGGGCGTCGTACCAGCGGTGTCCGGCGTGGACGCCCTCCGAGTACTCCTGGACGCCGTCGACGCCCGGGTAGCGCAGCGGTTCGCCCGCGACGGGGTGGCTGTCGTCGTCGGCCGGGAAGGTCTGGGTGAGGCGCCCGCCGGGGTCGCAGTCGCCGAACAGGACGGCGGCGGTGGCCGCGGCGCCCTCCTGGCCGGGGTAGTACATCTGCAGCACGGCGGCGGTGCGCTCCAGCCACGGCATCGCGGTCGAGGAGGAGGTGTTGAGGACGACGGTCGTGCGCGGGTTGGCCGCCGTCACCGCCTCGACGAGCCGGGTCTGGTGGCCGGGCAGGGCGAGGGTCGTGCGGTCCTGGTTCTCGGTGGCGTCCTCGTAGGCGAACAGGACGGCGCTGTGCGCGGCGGCCGCCGCGCGGGCCGCCTCGGCCACGTCCTGGGCGCGGGTGGCGCCGGTGGCGTACCGCAGTCTGAAGGTCTGCCCGGCGGCGCCGCCCTGCGCGGTGATCTCGACCCGGTGGGCGCCCGCCGTCAGGCCGAGCGTCGCGCGGCGCACCTCCAGGCCGTCGGGCGCGGTCGACACCAGTCCGCCGGCGAACCGTTCGGCGAGCCCGGCCGCCACCGGGAAGAGCTCGGTCCCGTCCAGGAGCACCGTGGGGCGCTTGCCGGAGTAGTGGATGACGAAGGTCCACTCGTCGTCGTCCCCGACGGTGAGCGTCCCGTCGTACGTCCAGGTCCGCCCGGCGCCGACCCGCTGGGCCTCGGGGGCGAGGCCCGCCGAGAGCGCGCCCTTCGGCAGGGGCTTGCCGAAGAGGTCCTCGCCGAGGGCGTACGTCACCCGGGCGCCCTTCCCGGCGCGGGACCTGATGGCGTGCAGCGGGCTGTCGGCGTGGTCGGGGACGACGTGGGCGCTGCCGCCGCCGCTGACGAACGGCAGGGAGCCGGTGGGGCCGATCACGGCGATGCCGCGGGCGGCGGGGCCGGTCAGGGGCAGCGTGCCGTCCTCGTTGCGCAGGAGGGTGGCGCCGGCCTTGGCGACCTCCAGGGCGACGGCGGCGCCGGCCGCCGGGTCCCGCCGCGGCCGGGGCGGGGCGCTGCCGTCGAGCAGGCCGAAGTCGTCCATCGCGCCCAGGATGCGGCGCACCGACCGGTCGACGTACTCCTCGGGGACGCCGCCGCCCCGGACCGCGTTCCTGAGTGCGGTCCCGAAGTACTTCCCGTTCGGCATCTCCATGTCGAGGCCCGCGGTGAGCGAGGCGACGGTGCTGTGGGCGGCGTACCAGTCGGTCATCACCCAGCCCTGGAAGCCCCAGCGGTCGCGCAGGACGCCGGTGAGGAGCTCGGCGTTCTCGCAGGCGTAGGTGCCGTTGACCTTGTTGTAGGCGCCCATGGCCGCGCGGGCGCCGGCGCCGACGGCGGCCTCGAAGCCGCGCAGTTCGACCTCGTTGAGGGTCTGCTCGTCGACCCGCACGTCGACGCTCTCGCGGTCCTTCTCCTGGTTGTTCATCGCGAAGTGCTTGACGGTCGCGATGAGGCCCTCCTCCTGGATGCCCCTGATCTGCGCGGCGACGAGGTCGGCGGAGAGCAGCGGGTCCTCGCTGAAGGTCTCGAAGTTGCGGCCCGCGTAGGGCGTGCGGATCAGGTTGACCATCGGGGAGAGCAGGACGTCCTGGCCGAGGGCGCGGCCCTCGCGGCCGATGACCCGGCCGTAGCGGCGCGCCAGGTCCGGGTCGAAGGCGGCGGCGAGCAGGACGGGCGCGGGCAGGGCGGTGGCCCGCCGTGCGACGCGGACGCCGGCGGGGCCGTCGGCGAGGCGCAGGGGCGGGATGCCCAGGCGCGGTACGCCGGGTACGTAGCCGGCCTGGCCGAGGGACTCGGGGTCGGGGGCGCCGTGCAGCAGGGAGATCTTCTCGTCCAGGGTGAGCCGGGTGAGGAGGCGCTCCACGCGAGGGTTCGCGGCCGCCCGGCGTACGGCGGCCCGGGCGGGTGCGGGGCCGCCCGCGGTGGCGGCGAGGGCGACGGCGGTCGCGCCGCCCAGCAGGCGCAGGACGGAGCGCCGGGACGCGGTGTGGGACATGGGGTGTCACTCCTCGTTGGGTGCGGGCACGAGGAGGTGAACCGCGGGGCGCACGGGGGCCGTCCTGGTTCGCCCTCCGGACGCACTATGCGACAGAGCGGCTTGACACACCGTGAGGCACCACTGACGTGACGTCACATTCGACCCCACCGGAAGAGCGGGCGGGCTCCCCGGGCGGTCGGACCCCGGGCCGTCAGACCGACGGGCCCGCCAGGGACTGCTCCGTCCAGATGATCTTGCCGTCCTGGGTGTAGCGGGTCCCCCAGCGCTGGGTGCAGCGGGAGATCAGGAAGAGGCCGCGGCCGCCCTCGTCGGTCGTCCTGGGGTGGCGCAGGTGCGGGGCCGTGGGGCTGGCGTCCCACACCTCGCAGACCAGGGTCCTGGACATGATGAGCCGGAGCCGGATCGGCCCGGAGGCGTGCCGGATCGCGTTGGTGACGAGTTCGCTGACGACGAGCTCGGTCGTGAAGGTCAGCTCGTCGAGGCCCCATTCGCTCAGCTGCCGGGAGGTCCGCTTGCGGACCTCGGCGACCGTGGCCGGGTCGGCGGGCAGCTCCCAGGACACCATGCGGTCCGCCGGCAGGCGGCGGGCGCGGGCCAGCAGCAGTACGACGTCGTCCGGCGGACGCGCCGGGACCAGGGCGTCGACCGCGGCCAGGCAGCGGTCGTCGAGCGCGGCGGCCGGCCGCTCCAGCACCCGGCGCAGCCGCTCCCGGTCGGCGGCGCCGTCGCGCAGGCCCGCGGGGCCCTCGGCGGCGAGCAGGCCGTCGGTGAACAGGGCGAGCACGCTGCCCTCGTCGAGCCGCAGTTCGATCGCCTCGAAGGGCGGGCCGCCGACGCCCAGTGCGGGCCCCGGCGGCAGTCCGGGGAAGTCCACCGTGCCGTCGGGGGCGACCACGGCGGGCAGGGCGTGGCCGGCGGAGGCCAGGGTGCACAGGCCGGCGACCGGGTCGTACACCGCGTAGAGGCAGCTGGCGCCCTTGGCCCGTACGCCGTCGGCGCGCGGCGGGGTGCCGGGCTCGTCCTCGCCCGCGGACCGGTCGACCAGGTCGTCGAGGTGGGCCAGCACCTCCTCGGGCGGCAGGTCCAGGTCGGCCAGGGTCTGGACGGCGGCCCGCAGCCGGCCCATGGCGGCGGCGGCCTCGATGCCGTGCCCGACCACGTCCCCCACGACGAGGGCGACCCGGGCGCCCGAGAGCGGGATGACGTCGAACCAGTCCCCGCCCAGGCCCGTCAGTTCGTCGGCGGGCCGGTAGCAGGCCGCGACCTCCATCGCGTCCTGCTCGGGGAGCCGGTGGGGCAGCAGGTGGCGCTGCAGGACCAGCGCGGCGTCGCGTTCGCGGGTGTAGCGGCGGGCGTTGTCGAGGGACAGGGCGGCGCGCGCCACGAACTCCTCCGCCAGCGCCAGGTCGTCCCGGTCGAAGGGCTCCGTGCGCCCGTGGCGGAAGAACGTGGTGATGCCGAGCGTGGTGCCGCGGGCCCGCACGGGCACGATCATCGCGCTGTGCGGTCCGGCGTCCGGGAGGGGACCGGCGCCGTCGCGGTCCTGCCCTGCGGTCCACCGCCCGGCCGGCGGGGCGAGGCGCTCCTCGATCCAGGACGTGCCGGTGGTGAGGGCGGTGAGCGGGGGCGCGCCGGCGGGGTGGCGGACGACCTGCCCGACGCCGGCGGGGGCCGCCGCCGGGTCGCCGGCCGACCGGTGGGCGGCCCGGCGCAGCGGTGCGGCGTCCGGTCCGCCGACCGGTCCGGGGTCGACCTCACCGCCCTTGAGGACGGTCTCCAGCAGGTCGACGGTGACGAGGTCGGCGAGGCCCGGCACCGCGACGTCGGCCAGTTCCTGGGCGGTGCGCACGACGTCCAGGGTGCGGCCTATGCGCTCGCCCGCCTGGTCCAGGAGGGTCAGGCGCTCGCGGGCCCGGTGGCGGTCGCTGACGTCCACGACCGTGTAGTACACGCCGAGCGGCCTGCCGGCGTCGTCGTCGAGCCGGGTGAACGACATGGCGTGGGCGGTCTGCCGGTGGGGGGACGAGCGGACCGTCCCCACGTGTTCGTAGTCGGCGACGCTCTCGCCGGTCGCCAGGACCTGGCGCATCACCCCTTCCAGGGCCTGCGCGTCCAGGCCGGGCTGGATGTCCCCGAGCCGCTTGCCGATGCGCTCGTGCCCGGGGCCGCCGCCGAACCGTTCCAGGGCGGCGTTCGACCAGACGAACCGCAGGTCGACGTCGACGATCGCGATGCCGATGGGTGAGTGCGCGGCCATCCGCTCCAGCACCCCGCGGCTCATGCGCCAGCCCGGGGTGCCGTCCGTGTCGGCGGCCAGGGCCACCCAGCGGGGCGCTCCCGCGTCCGCCGCCCCGGCCGGGACGACCCGGACGGTGGCGACGACCGGGTGCCCGTCGCGGTGGCGCACCGCCAGCAGTCCGGTCCAGCCGTCGTCCCGCGCGCACCGGGCAGCCAGGACGGGCAGGCGCGCCGCGTCCTCGGGCATCAGCAGTGCGGCCGCGGGGCGGCCCACGACGTCGGCCCGGCGGTGGCCGAACAGCCGCTCGGCGTCGGCCGTCCAGCCGGTGACCGTCGCGCGGGCGTCCAGCAGCACCACGGCGGCGTCCGTCATCTCGGGCCGCCGCCGCGCCACGCCGCTCTCCTCGCTCGCCACCCGACCGCCTCCGTTCCCGGGAGTGGTCTCCCCCTGGGAGTGGTCTTCCCGTCCGGCACGCCCGGTGCACCCGTGCCGCAGGGATCCAACCTACCGTCGCGAAGGGGTCCCGGGCCCGGCGGCCGCGTCCGATCAGGGCCGGACGAGCAGTTGGAAGTCGAAGGCGTAGCGGGAGGCGCGGTAGACGTGCGTGCCGTACTCCACGGCCCGGCCTGTGTCGTCGTAGGCCGTGCGGCACATGGTGAGCAGCGCGGCTCCGGCGGGTTCGTCGAGCAGGGCGCCCTCGGCCGCGGTGGCGCTGCGGGCCCCGACGGTCTGGCGGGCGCTGTGCAGGGTGATCCCGGCGGCCCGCATCATCCGGTAGAGGCCGGTCGACTCCAGCTTCGCGGTGTCCGCGTCGAGGAGGGCCGCGGGCAGGAAATTGCGCAGGTGGGCCATGGGTTCGCCGTGGGTGGAGCGCAGGCGTTCCAGCACGACGACGTCCCGGCCCTCGGGTATGCCGAGGGCCGCGGCGACCTCCGCGGAGGCCGGCTCGACGTCGTTGCGCAGGACCCGGGTGCCCGGGCTCTGGCCGGCGGCGGCGAGGTCGTCGTACAGGCTGCTCAGTTCCAGCGGACGCCGGACCTGGCTGTGCACCACCTGGGTGCCGATGCCCCGGCGGCGCACCAGCAGGCCCTTCTCGACCAGGGACTGGATGGCCTGGCGGACGGTCGGCCGGGACAGGCCGAGGCGGGCGGCGATGTCCACCTCGTTGCCCAGCAGGTCGCCGGGGGCCAGCGCCCCGTGCTCGATGGCGGACTCCAGCTGCTGGGCGAGCTGGTAGTAGAGCGGGATCGGGCTGCCCCGGTCCAGGGCGACCTCCAGGCGCTCGAAGGCCCCGGCGCCGGCCGGGCGTGCGATGTCGGTCTCTGCCACGGGAGCCCTTTCCCTTCAGGAGTTGCTGGGGAAGCCGAGGTTGACGCCGCCGCTGTCGGCCGGGTCGGGCCAGCGGGTGGTGACGACCTTGCCCTGGGTGTAGAAGGCGATCCCGTCGTTGCCGTAGACGTGGTGGTCGCCGAAGAGGGAGTCCTTCCAGCCGCCGAAGGAGTGGTAGCCGACGGGGACGGGGATCGGCACGTTGACGCCGACCATGCCGGCCTGGACCTCCAGCTGGAAGCGGCGGGCGGCGCCGCCGTCGCGGGTGAAGATCGCGGTGCCGTTGCCCCAGCGGGAGGCGTTGATCAGCGCGATGCCCTCGTCGTACGTGGCGGCGCGGACCACGCACAGCACGGGGCCGAAGATCTCGTCGCGGTACGCGTCCGCGGTGACCGGCACCTTGTCCAGGAGCGAGACGCCCAGGAAGAAGCCGTCCTCATGGCCGGGAACCGTGAGGCCGGTGCCGTCCACGACGACCTCGGCCCCCTGCGCGGCGGCGCCCGTCACGTACGAGGCGACCTTGTCGCGGTGCTCGCGGGTGATGAGCGGGCCCATCTCGCTGCCCGGGTCGTCGCCGGGACCGATCCTCAGGCCCCGGGCCCGCTCGGCGATCTTCGCCACCAGCTCGTCGCCGGTGTCGCCGACCGCGACGACGACCGAGACTGCCATGCAGCGCTCGCCGGCCGAGCCGTACGCGGCGCTGACGGCCTGGTCGGCGGCGAAGTCCAGGTCGGCGTCGGGCAGCACCAGCATGTGGTTCTTGGCGCCGCCGAGGGCCTGGACGCGCTTGCCGTGCTCGATGCCCTTGAGCTGGATGTACTGGGCGATGGGCGTGGAGCCGACGAAGGAGACGGCGGTGACGTCCGGGTGCTCCAGGAGGCGGTCCACGGCCACCTTGTCGCCCTGCACGACGTTGAGCACGCCGTCCGGCAGCCCGGCCTCGGAGGCCAGTTCGGCCAGCAGGAGGGAGGCGGAGGGGTCCTTCTCGCTGGGCTTGAGGACGAAAGTGTTGCCGCAGGCGACGGCGAGGGGGAACATCCACATCGGCACCATGGCCGGGAAGTTGAACGGCGTGATGCCGGCGACGACGCCGAGCGGCTGGCGGATGGCGGCCACGTCGACCCGGGTGGAGACCTGCGTGGACAGCTCACCCTTCAGCAACTGCGGTACGGAGCAGGCGAGTTCGACGATCTCCATGCCCCGGGCGACCTCGCCGAGCGCATCGGAGTGGACCTTGCCGTGCTCGGCGGTGATCAGCGCGGCCAGTTCGTCGCGGTGCGCGTCGAGCAGTTCGCGGTACTTGAAGAGCACCGAGGTGCGCCGGGCGAGCGAGGCGGTGCCCCAGTCCTCGAAGGCGGCCTTCGCGGAGGCGACGGCGGCGTCCACCTCGTCCGTGGAGGCGAGGGGCACCTGCTTCTCCTGGGCGCCGGTCGCCGGGTCGTACACGGGGCCGAAGCGGCCGGAGGCGCCCTCGACGGGCTTTCCCCCGATCCAGTGGGCGAGGTTCTTCATGGGGTGCGGTCCTTTTCGTGGGGGCGGGGCGGTGCG
>NZ_VDFC01000046.1:1402240-1417163 GCF_008369065.1 Streptomyces apricus
CGGTGGGGGCTGGTCGCGCCCCGCGGCGGAGCCGCAGATGTCACAGCCCCGCGCCCCTTAAAGGCAAAAGACTGCGCCGTTCCCCGCGCCCCTTTCGGGGCGCCCCTGTCGGGGCGGTTTCAGTGGTTGCGGGGGAAGCCCAGGTCCACGCCTGTGGGGGTTTCCGACGGGTCCGGCCAGCGGGTGGTGACCACCTTGCCGCGGGTGTAGAAGTGCGTGCCGTCGTTGCCGTAGATGTGGTGGTCGCCGAAGAGGGAGTCCTTCCAGCCGCCGAAGGAGTGGTAGCCCACCGGGACCGGGATCGGGACGTTCACGCCGACCATGCCCGCCTCGATCTCCAGCTGGAAGCGGCGGGCCGCGCCGCCGTCACGGGTGAAGATCGCGGTGCCGTTGCCGAAGGGCGAGGCGTTGATGAGGGCCACGCCCTCGTCGTACGTGTCCACGCGCAGCACGCACAGCACCGGGCCGAAGATCTCGTCCCGGTAGGCGTCCGAGTCGACCGGGACCCGGTCGAGCAGCGAGAGCCCGATCCAGTGGCCGTCCTCGTACCCCTCGACCGTGTACCCGGTGCCGTCGAGGACGACCTCGGAGCCCTGCGCGGCGGCGCCCGTCACGTACGAGGCGACCTTGTCGCGGTGGGCCGCGGTGATGAGCGGACCCATCTCGGAAGCCGGGTCGGTGCCGGGACCGATCTTGATCTTCTCGGCGCGCTCGCGGATCTTCGCGACCAGTTCGTCGCCGATCGCACCGACCGCGACGACGGCCGAGATCGCCATGCAGCGCTCGCCCGCCGAGCCGTAGGCGGCGGAGACGGCCGCGTCCGCCGCCGCGTCCAGGTCGGCGTCCGGGAGGACCAGCATGTGGTTCTTGGCCCCGCCGAGGGCCTGCACGCGCTTGCCGTGGGCGGAGGCGGTGGTGTGGATGTGGCGGGCGATCGGGGTGGAGCCGACGAAGGAGACCGCCTTGACGTCCGGGTGCTCCAGGAGCCGGTCGACGGCCGCCTTGTCGCCGTGGACGACGTTCAGCACACCGTCCGGCAGCCCGGCCTCCGCGAACAGCTCCGCCAGCCGCACGGACGCCGACGGGTCCTTCTCGCTCGGCTTGAGCACGAAGGTGTTGCCGCAGGCGATGGCGAGGGGGAACATCCACATCGGCACCATCGCCGGGAAGTTGAACGGCGTGATGCCCGCGACGACCCCGAGCGGCTGGCGGATCGAGGCCACGTCGACGCGCGAGGCCACCTCGGTCGACAGCTCGCCCTTGAGCTGCACGGTGATCCCGCAGGCCAGGTCGACGATCTCCAGGCCGCGCGCGACCTCGCCGAGCGCGTCCGAGTGCACCTTGCCGTGCTCGGCGGTGATCAGCGCGGCGATCTCGTCGCGGTGGGCGTCCAGCAGCGCGCGGAACGCGAAGAGGACCGCGGACCGCCTGGCGAGCGAGGAGGTGCCCCAGCTCGCGTACGCGTCCTTGGCGGCGGCGACCGCGGCGTCCACCTCCTCGGCGCCCGCGAAGGCGACCCGCGTGGTGACGGCGCCGGTCGCGGGGTCGGTGACCGGCCCGTACGTCCCCGACGTGCCCTCGACGGACTTGCCGCCGATCCAGTGGTTGACGGTCTTCGTCATGCCCCAGAACTCCTTCACAGATGGCGGCGGCGGGTGGAGGCCAGCCGTTCGTACAGCGCGCGTGCCCTGACCGCCGACGGCCGGGTCGCGGTCTCGGCCACGGGAACATCCCACCAGGCCTGCGCCGGGGGCGCGCCCGACAGTGTGTCTGCCGTTTCGGTCTCCACGTAGACACATGTGGGTGTGTCGGCGGCCCGCGCCTCGGCGAGGGCGGTGCGCAGGTCGTCCACGGTCTTGGCGCGCAGCACCCGCATGCCGAGGCTCGCCGCGTTGGCGGCCAGGTCGACCGGGAGCGGACGCCCCGTATAGGTGCCGTCCTCCGACCGGTGGCGGTAGGCGGTGGCGAACCGCTCGGCGCCGACCGTCTCGGAGAGGCCGCCGATGGACGCGTACCCGTGGTTCTGCAGGATGACGACCTTGATCGGGACGCCCTCCTGGACGGCGGTGACGATCTCGGTGGGCATCATCAGGTACGTGCCGTCGCCGACCAGCGCCCACACGGGCCGGCCGGGGGCCGCGAGGCCGACACCGATCGCGGCCGGGATCTCGTAGCCCATGCAGGAGTAGCCGTACTCGACGTGGTACTGGTCGCGGGAGCGGGCGCGCCACAGCCGGTGCAGGTCGCCGGGGAGGGAGCCGGCCGCGTTGACGACGATGTCGTCGCCGGTGACGAGCTGGTCCAGGACGCCCAGGACCTGTGCCTGGGTGGGCCGGGTGTAGGGGTCCTCCGTCTCGAACGCGGCGTCGACGCGGTGCTCCCAGCGCTCCTTGTCGTCGGTGTACTCGGTGACGTACGCGGGATCGGCGCGGTGGCCCAGGGGGGCGAGCGCCGCGGTGAGGGCCTCCAGCGCCGTGCGGGCGTCCGCGACCAGTGGCCGCCCGGCGAGCTTGTGGCCGTCCGAGGGGGCGATGTTGACGTTCAGGAAGCGGACGCCAGGGGCGGCGAAGAGGGTGCCGGAAGCGGTGGTGAAGTCGGTCCAGCGGGTGCCGACGCCGATCACCAGGTCGGCGGTGCGGGCGAGTTCGCAGGCGGTCGCCGTGCCGGTGTGCCCGATGCCGCCGACGTCCGCCGGGTGGTCCCAGGCGAGCGAGCCCTTGCCGGCCTGGGTGGAGGCGACCGGGATGCGGGTGAGGTCGGCGAAGTCGCGCAGCGCGTCCTCGGCCCCGCTGTGGTGGACGCCGCCGCCCGCGACGACCAGGGGGCGGCGGGCCGCGCGGACGGCCCGTACCGCCGCGGCCAGTTCCTGCGGGTCGGCGACCGGACGGCGTACGGTCCACACGCGCTCGGCGAAGAACTCCTCGGGCCAGTCGTGGGCCTCGGCCTGCACGTCCTGCGGGAGCGCGAGCGTGACGGCGCCGGTGTCGAGCGGGTCGGCGAGCACGCGCATCGCCCTGAGCGCGGCCGGGACCAGGGCCTCGGGGCGGGTGACGCGGTCGAAGTACCGGGACACCGGGCGCAGGCAGTCGTTGACCGACACGTCGCCCGCGTACGGGACTTCGAGCTGCTGGAGGACCGGGTCGGCGGGGCGGGTCGCGAAGACATCACCCGGAAGGAGCAGCACCGGCAGGCGGTTGACGGTGGCGAGGGCGGCGCCCGTGACGAGGTTGGTGGCGCCGGGGCCGACGGACGTGGTGACGGCCTGGGCGGAGAGGCGGTCGCTCTGGCGCGCGAACCCGACGGCCGCGTGGACCATGGCCTGTTCGTTGCGGCCCTGGTGGTACGGCATGTCGTCGGCGTACTCCAGGAGCGCCTGGCCGAGCCCGGCGACGTTGCCGTGCCCGAAGATCCCCCAGGTGGCGTCGATCAGGCGGCGCCGCACGCCGTCGCGCTCGGTGTACTGGACGGCCAGGAACCGCACCAGCGCCTGCGCGACGGTCAGCCTCGTCGTCGACTTCGCAGCCGCCCTCGTAACCGACCTCGTAGCCGACCTCGTCGTCGGCCTCGGCTCTGTCATCGGTGGCCCCCTGTGCTCTCTGCGTGTCACGGGCGGAACCGCGGGCGAAAGCAGGTTCCGCCACGTCATACGTCCGAACGGGCCCGGCGTCTCTACGGGCGGGGAACCTCCGGCGCGGAGCCGTAGCGGGCGGGGAGTCGTCGCTCGCACCTCGCTCCTGCCAAAGCGAAGCGGCGTACCGCGCCGGAGGCGTTCTGTGCCCGGGCACCACGGGGACGTGCGCGGGGTCGGCGACCCCGGCGAACACGTGCCCCCGATCCGGGAGTTCAAGTGCTTTGCCCTCTTTGTTCCCCTCTGCACGCACCGTACATCCGTCTTGGCCGACCCCAGGTCTAGCCCTGCTCACAGAGCCCTGTCAATTGGTTGTCCGGACATTCGGACCAGCCCTTGACACCTCTCCCCGGCCGCCCCGAAGCTGACGCCCATGACGTCGTTGCCACCGCAGTCATCGCCTCAGTCCTCACCCACGTCCGCACTGTCGCGCATCCGGATCGGTTCGGCGCCCGACTCCTGGGGCGTGTGGTTCCCCGACGATCCCCAGCAGGTCCCCTGGGAACGCTTCCTCGACGAGGTCGCCGAGTCCGGCTACGAGTGGATCGAGCTGGGCCCGTACGGCTACCTGCCGAGCGAGCCGGCCGTCCTCGCCGACGAGACCGCGCGCCGCAACCTGCGGGTGTCGGCCGGCACGGTCTTCACCGGGCTGCACCACGGCCCCGACGTGTGGGACGAGACCTGGGCGCACGTCTCGGACATCGCCGCGCTCACCCGGGCCATGGGCGCCGAGCACCTGGTCGTCATCCCCTCGTTCTGGCGCGACGACAAGACGGGCGAGATCCTGGAGCCCGACACGCTCACCGCCGAGCAGTGGCGGCACCTGACGACCCAGACCGAACGGCTGGGGCGCGAGGTGCGCGAGCGGTACGGGCTGAAAATCGTCGTCCACCCGCACGCCGACACACACATCGACAGCGAGGAGAACGTGGCGCGGTTCCTCGACGGCACGGACTCCTCACTCGTGTCGCTGTGCCTGGACACCGGGCACTACGCCTACTGCGGCGGGGACAGCGTCAAGCTCATCGAGACGTACGGGGAGCGGATCGGGTACCTGCACCTCAAGCAGGTGGACCCCGAGATCCTCGCCGACGTGCGGGCGAACGGGGTGCCCTTCGGGCCCGCGGTGGCGCGGGGCGTGATGTGCGAGCCGCCCACGGGGGTGCCGGCGCTCGAACCCGTGCTGGCCGCCGCGCAGAAGCTGGACGTGGAGCTGTTCGCGATCGTCGAGCAGGACATGTATCCGTGCCCGCCGGACAAGCCGTTGCCGATCGCTCGGCGGACGCGGGCGTTTCTTCGCTCCTGCGGAGCGTAAGCGTTCCACTGGGGTGCCCTGAGGGGTGCGGGTCGTTCTTCGACTGCCGGTCGGTGGGGGCCGGGCGCGCAGTTCCCCGCGCCCCTGAAGGGACGCCCCGTCCGGGGCGCCCCTTCAGGCCCACTCGTCACCCGTGTCACAAATAACGCGGTTCTGTCACAGGTGTCTCGTGTGCGCGGGGCTTGCGTCACACCCGGGCGACAGGGGCTGCCCGGTCGTCACCGTGCGTCGTTCACCGAGCACAGTTTGGTGATCGCCAGCGCAGCGCCCGGCTCCCCCGACGGCCGCCCCCGGCCGCGCCGCGGCGCGCGCGGGGAGGTGCTACGGATGACCGACCGGAAGCTCTGGTCCTACAAGGAGATCGCGGCGCACATCAAGGTGCAGCCGGACACGGTGCGGTCCTACCGCAAGCACGGGCTGCTGCCCCCGCCCGACCACGTGGAGGGCGGCAAGCCCTACTGGTACGCCGACACCGTCCGCGCCTGGGTCGCCTCCCGGCCCGGCAACAGGGGGCGCGGGGGCGGCTGATCCACCGGCGTGAGGGTCCCGCGCGCCGCGTGTGGGACCCTCACGCCCAGGGTTCGACGACCGTGACGCCCGCCCCCGGGGCCGTGCCCATCGCCGCCAGTGCGTCCGGGGCCGCCGCCAGGGGGATCGTGGACGTCACCAGGAGGTCGGGGCGCAGCAGTCCGGACCGGACCGCCTCCAGCATCGGCGGGTAGGCGTGCGCGGCCATCCCGTGGCTGCCGAGCAGTTCGAGCTCCAGGGCGATGACCCGGGCCATCGGGACCGCCGGGTCCTCGGGCAGCAGGCCCACCTGGACGTGCCGGCCGCGGCGGCGCAGACCGCCGATCGAGGCCGCGCAGGTGCCGGGCGAACCGAGGGCGTCGAGCGAGAGGTGGGCGCCGCCGCCGGTCAGGTCGCGGACCGCCGCCGCCGTGTCCACGCCCCCGGACGCGTCCACGCAGTGCGCGGCGCCGAACCGCCGCGCCAGGCCGAGGGCCCGCGGCGAGAGGTCGACCGCGACGACCCGGGCCCCGGCGGCGGCCGCGATCATCACCGCGGACAGCCCGACCCCGCCGCAGCCGTGCACGGCCACCCACTCCCCCGGCGCCGCCCTTCCCTGCGCGACCACCGCGCGGAACGCCGTGGCGAACCGGCAGCCCAGCGCGGCGGCCGTGCCGAAGGACAGCTCGTCCGGCACCGCGACCAGGTTCACGTCGGCGTGGTCCAGGGCGACGTACTCGGCGAACGAGCCCCAGTGCGTGAAGCCGGGCTGGGTCTGCCGTTCGCACACCTGCTGGTCGCCCGCCGCGCAGGAGGCGCAGGTCCCGCACGCGCAGACGAAGGGCACCGTGACGCGGTCGCCGGGGCGGTGGCGGGTCACCAGGGCGCCCACCGCCTCGACGGTCCCGGCGAGTTCGTGGCCGGGCACGTGCGGCAGCGCGATGTCCGGGTCGTGGCCCTGCCAGCCGTGCCAGTCGCTGCGGCACAGGCCGGTGGCTCCGACCCGCACCACCACCCCGTGCGGTGCGGGCACCGGGTCCGGCACCTCCCGCACCCCGGCCCGCTGCCCGAACCGCTCGAACACCACTGCCCGCATGTCCTCCGCCCTCCGCCGACGCCGTTCCCCGGGGGTGAGCCCCCTTGGGAACGTACCCCCTAGGGGTATAGTCTGGACAGTGTGAAGGCCCTTGGGTCACTCGTGTCCCACGCCACGCACGCCCCACACGTCTCGACGAGGAGCAACGACATGACCGCCCACACCGACACCCCGGACACCTCCGGTTCCGTCACCACCGTCTACCGGGTGAGCGGGATGAGCTGCGGACACTGCGAGGGCGCGGTCTCCGGCGAGATCTCCGCGATCGCCGGTGTCAGCTCCGTGAAGGCCGTCGCCTCCACCGGTGAGGTGACCGTGGTCTCGGCCGCCCCGCTCGACACCGAGGCCGTGCGCGCCGCCGTCGACGAGGCCGGCTTCGAGCTCGCCGGCCAGGCCTGACCCGGGCCCCGGCCCACGCCTTTCCACCGTACGGGGCCGTACCGGCCGGCTGATACCGGTTCCGTACGGCCCTGTCCGTTCCCTGGAGCACGGACATGAACAGCACCACCGCGGCGCCCGCACAGGTCGAGCTGACCATCGGCGGGATGACCTGCGCCTCCTGCGCGGCCCGGGTCGAGAAGAAGCTCAACCGCATGGACGGCGTCACCGCCACGGTCAACTACGCGACGGAGAAGGCGAAGGTCGCGTACGCGGACGGCGTGCGGGTCGACGACCTGATCGCCACCGTGGTGAGGACCGGGTACACGGCCGAGGAACCCCCGCCGCCGGCACCCGCCGGGGCTCCGGCCGCCGAGGACGGGACGGGCGAGGACGGGACGGGCGAGGACGGGGCGGCCGATCCCGAGCTGGCCGCGCTGCGCGAGCGCCTCGTCGTCTCGGCGCTGCTCGCCGCGCCCGTCGTCCTGCTGTCGATGGTCCCGGCGCTGCAGTTCGACAACTGGCAGTGGCTGGCGCTCACGCTCGCCGCGCCGGTCGTCGTCTGGGGCGGACTGCCCTTCCACCGGGCCGCGTTCACCAACGCCCGGCACGGCGCCGCCACCATGGACACGCTCGTCTCCACCGGCACGCTGGCCGCGTTCGGCTGGTCCCTGTGGGCGCTGTTCGGCGGCGACGCGGGCATGGAGGGCATGCGGGACGAGGGCTTCTCGCTGACCGTCTCGCGGGAGCAGGGCTCCTCGGCGATCTACCTGGAGGTGGCCGCCGGGGTGGTGGCCCTCATCCTGCTGGGCCGCTATCTGGAGGCCCGCTCCAAGCGGCGGGCGGGCGCCGCCCTGCGCTCCCTGATGGAGCTGGGCGCCAAGGACGTCACCGTCGTACGGGAGGGCCGCGAGGTCCGCGTGCCGGTGGCCGCGCTGGCGGTGGGCGACCGTTTCGTCGTACGCCCCGGGGAGAAGGTCGCCACCGACGGCACCGTCGTCGAGGGGACCTCGGCGGTCGACGCGTCGATGCTGACGGGCGAGTCGGTGCCGGTGGACGTGACGGTGGGCTCGGCCGTCACCGGGGCGACCGTGAACGCCGGCGGGCGGCTGCTCGTCGAGGCGACCCGGGTCGGCGCCGACACGCAACTGGCCCGGATGGCGCGGCTCGTGGAGGACGCGCAGAACGGCAAGGCCGCGGTGCAGCGCCTCGCCGACCGCGTCTCCGGCGTCTTCGTACCCGTCGTACTGCTGATCGCGGCCGGCACCTTCGGCGGCTGGCTCGGCGTCACCGGGGACACCGCCGCCGCGTTCACCGCGGCCGTCGCCGTGCTGATCATCGCCTGCCCGTGCGCCCTGGGCCTGGCCACCCCGACCGCCCTCATGGTCGGCACCGGCCGCGGCGCCCAGCTCGGCATCCTCATCAAGGGCCCCGAGGTCCTGGAGTCCACCCGCCGCGTCGACACCGTCGTCCTGGACAAGACCGGCACCGTCACCACCGGCCGCATGACCCTCCAGGAGGCGTACGCGGCCGGCGGCACCGGCGAGGACCGCGTACTGCGCCTCGCGGGGGCCCTGGAGCACGCCTCGGAGCATCCGGTGGCCCGGGCGGTCGCCACGGGCGCCGAGGAGCGGATCGGGCCCCTGCCGGCCGTACAGGGCTTCGAGAACGTGCCCGGGCTCGGGGTCCGCGGCACGGTCGAGGGCCATGCGGTGCTCGTGGGCCGGGCCCGCCTCCTGGCGGACGCCGGGATCGCCCTCCCCGACGACCTGGCCGCGCACGCGGCGCGGGCCGAGCGGGAGGGGCGCACCGCCGTGGCCGTCGCCTGGGACGGCGCGGCGCACGGTGTCGTGACGGTCGCCGACGCGGTCAAGGAGACCAGCGCGGAGGCGGTCCGCGCGCTGCGCGCCCTGGGGCTCACTCCGATGCTGCTGACCGGGGACAACCGCAGCGTCGCCGAGTCCGTGGCCCGCGCCGTCGGCATCGACCCCGCCGACGTGATCGCCGAGGTGCTGCCCGAGGAGAAGGTCGCCGTCGTCGAACGGCTGCGCGCCGAGGGGCGGGTGGTGGCGATGGTGGGCGACGGCGTCAACGACGCGGCCGCGCTCGCCACCGCCGACCTGGGCCTGGCGATGGGCACGGGGACGGACGCGGCGATCGAGGCGGGCGACCTGACGCTGGTGCGCGGGGACCTGCGGACGGCGGCGGACGCGATCCGGCTGTCCCGCAGGACCCTCGCCACGATCAAGGGGAACCTCGTGTGGGCCTTCGGCTACAACGTGGCGGCCCTGCCGCTCGCCGCGGCGGGACTGCTGAACCCGATGATCGCGGGCGCCGCCATGGCGTTCTCCTCCGTGTTCGTGGTGACGAACAGCCTTCGCCTCAAAGCATTTTCATGACGCATTTTCATGATGAAGAGGCAGGAGTCCCCTAGAGTCCGGCACACGTCTTCACATAAGCTCTTCACAAGGCTCGCGCATCATCCTTACGCTAGGGATCCGGTAGTCATATCGGACCTCTTGCGCATCTTCAGGACATGCGTGGGAGACGCAGGTCACAGTGATGTCAACGTAACCATCTAAGGGGTTCGTGAGTCTAGATTGGCGATGTCAGAGACGTCTTGGGGGGCGAATCTGACATCTGGGGACGTCTTGGGGGACGTTCTCGGAATTGCGTTGCCGGGGCGCGTACGGCGGGGAGCTTGAGCGGCCCTCCCGTCAGTACGGGTCCCGGCAGACCGCACCGCAGCGATTCAGGCGCTGCCTTCGACGCCCGGCCGGATCCCGTGGGGGGAATCCGCACCGGGACATGGGAAGGCGCCCCGACTCCGGCCCGTGGGGGGACCGGCAGCGGGGCGCCTTCTTCTTTGCCTCGTACGTGCCTCGTGCTTTTTTGGGTGGCTGGCCGCTTACGCCCTTCAGGGGCGCGGGGAACTGCGCGACCAGCCCTCACCGGGCCGCGGACGAATCCCCGCGGCCCGTCGGAGCGCCTAGCGCTCCTCCACGGGGATGAAGTCCCGCTCGACCACACCCGTGTAGATCTGCCGCGGACGCCCGATGCGCGACCCCGGCTCCTTGATCATCTCGTGCCACTGGGCGATCCAGCCCGGCAGCCGGCCGAGGGCGAACAGGACCGTGAACATCTCGGTCGGGAAGCCCATGGCCCGGTAGATCAGGCCGGTGTAGAAGTCGACGTTCGGGTAGAGGTTGCGCGAGACGAAGTAGTCGTCGGAGAGCGCGTGCTCCTCCAGCTTGAGCGCGATGTCCAGCAGCTCGTCGGACTTGCCGAGGGCCGACAGGACGTCGTGCGCGGCAGCCTTGATGATCTTCGCGCGCGGGTCGAAGGACTTGTACACCCGGTGGCCGAAGCCCATCAGGCGGACGCCGTCCTCCTTGTTCTTCACCTTGCGGATGAAGGAGTCGACGTCGCCGCCGTTGGCCTGGATGCCTTCCAGCATCTCCAGGACCGACTGGTTGGCGCCGCCGTGCAGGGGGCCCCACAGGGCGCTGATGCCGGCGGAGATCGAGGCGAACATGTTCGCCTGCGACGAGCCCACCAGGCGCACGGTGGAGGTCGAACAGTTCTGCTCGTGGTCCGCGTGCAGGATGAGCAGCTTGTCGAGCGCGGAGACGACGACCGGGTCGAGCTCGTACTCCTGCGCCGGCACCGAGAACGTCATGCGCAGGAAGTTCTCGACGTAGCCGAGGTCGTTGCGCGGGTAGACGAAGGGGTGGCCGATCGACTTCTTGTACGCGTACGCGGCGATCGTCGGGAGCTTGGCGAGCAGCCGGATCGTCGAGAGGTGGCGCTGCTCCTCGTCGAACGGGTTGTGGCTGTCCTGGTAGAACGTCGACAGCGCGGAGACCACCGAGGACAGCATGGCCATCGGGTGGGCGTCGCGGGGGAAGCCCTGGAAGAACCGCTTGACGTCCTCGTGCAGCAGGGTGTGCTGCGTGATCTCGTTCTGGAAGGTGGAGAGCTCGTCGACCGTGGGCAGCTCGCCGTTGATGAGCAGGGAGGCCACCTCAAGGAAGGTGGAGCTCTCCGCGAGCTGCTCGATCGGGTACCCGCGGTAGCGGAGGATGCCCTGCTCACCGTCGAGGTAGGTGATCGCGGATTTATAGGCGGCGGTGTTCCCGTAACCGCTGTCCAGCGTCACCAGACCGGTCTGGGCGCGGAGCTTCCCGATGTCGAAGCCCTTGTCGCCGACGGTGCTGTCGATCACCGGGTAGGTGTACTCGCCGTCGCCGTACCGCAGTACTACAGCATTGTTGGTGTGCTCGCTCACGTCATCCCTCACCGACGTTGTGCCTCTTCTTCGAGGTGCCCTGACTGTCTCTACCATCCCCCATTTGGCGCAGGAGAGTGCACTCGGGGTCGACCATTGGGCCTATCGGCGGCACTCAGTGCCGCCAACCTGTTCATCCTGCCCGCTTCCACGGCCTTCCGAAAGTGCCCTGTGAGGTTTCCGACTCATTTGATCGATCATTTTTTCCGCAGCGCCGCCGACGGCGGGTCGCGCAGTTCCCCGCGCCCCTGAAGGGGCGCCCCTTCAGGGGCGCGGGGAACTGCGCGAACGGCCCCCACCGGGCCGCAGCCGGGTCTCCTACGCCGCCAACCCCTTGCCGGACAGGCGGTAGGCCAACGCCGTGCCCCGGCGGCCCGCCGACACCGTGCGGACCGCCTGTGCGAGCGCCTTGCGCGACCCCACCAGCACCACCAGCTTCTTCGCGCGCGTGACCGCCGTATACAAGAGGTTGCGCTGGAGCATCATCCACGCCCCCGTCGTCACCGGAATGACGACGGCCGGATACTCGCTCCCCTGCGAGCGGTGGATCGTCACCGCGTACGCGTGCGCGAGCTCGTCCAGCTCGTCGAACTCGTACGGCACCTCCTCGTCCTCGTCCGTCAGGACGGTCAGCCGCTGGTCGTCGAGGTTCAGCGAGGTCACCACCCCCACCGTCCCGTTGAAGACGCCGTTCTCGCCCTTCTCGTAGTTGTTGCGGATCTGGGTGACCTTGTCGCCCACCCGGAACACGCGCCCGCCGAACCGCTTCTCGGGCAGGTCGGGCCGGGCCGGGGTGATCGCCTGCTGGAGCAGGCCGTTCAGCGCCGCCGCGCCCGCCGGACCCCGGTGCATCGGCGCCAGCACCTGCACGTCCCGGCGCGGGTTCAGCCCGAACTTCGCCGGGACGCGCCGCGCCGCCACGTCCACCGTGAGCCGCCCCGCCTCCTCCGTCTCGTCCTCCACGAAGAGGAAGAAGTCGTTCAGTTTGTCCGTCACCGGCTGCTGTCCGGCGTTGATCCGGTGGGCGTTCATGACCACCCCCGACTGCTGGGCCTGCCGGAAGACCTTGGTCAGCCGGACCGCGGGGACCGGCCCGCCCTCGGCCAGCAGGTCCCGCAGCACCTCCCCCGCCCCGACGCTCGGCAGCTGGTCCACGTCCCCGACGAACAGCAGGTGCGCGCCCGGTGGCACCGCCTTCACCAGTTTGTTGGCGAGCAGCAGGTCCAGCATCGACGCCTCGTCCACGACCACCAGGTCGGCGTCGAGCGGCCGGTCCTTGTCGTACGCCGCGTCGCCCCCCGGCCGCAGTTCGAGCAGTCGGTGCACGGTGGAGGCCTCCGCGCCGGTCAGCTCGGCGAGGCGCTTGGCGGCCCGGCCGGTCGGCGCCGCGAGGACCACCTTCGCCTTCTTCGCGCGGGCCAGCTCCACGATCGACCGGACCGTGAAGGACTTGCCGCAGCCGGGCCCGCCGGTCAGCACCGCGACCTTCTCGGTGAGGGCGAGCCGGACCGCCTGCTCCTGCTCGGGGGCCAGCTCCGTCCCCGTACGCCCCTTGAGCCAGGTCAGCGCCTTGTCCCAGGCCACGTCCCGGAACGCGGGCATCCGGTCGTCCCCGGTGCGCAGCAGCCGCAGCAGCTGGGCGGACAGGGACAGCTCGGCGCGGTGGAAGGGGACGAGGTAGACGGCCGTCACCGGCTCCCCGCCGTCGGGGCCCGGCACCCGCTCCCGTACGACCCCGGGGTCCTCGCCCTCCTCCGGCGGGGCGGCCAGCTCCGCGAGGCACTCGATGACCAGGCCGGTGTCCACCTGGAGCAGCTTGACGGCGTCCGCGATCAGCCGTTCCTCGGGGAGGAAGCAGTGGCCCTGGTCGGTGGACTGCGAGAGGGCGTACTGCAGACCGGCCTTGACCCGCTCCGGGCTGTCGTGCGGGATGCCCACGGACTGGGCGATCTTGTCGGCGGTGAGGAAGCCGATGCCCCAGACGTCGGCGGCGAGGCGGTAGGGCTGGTTCTTGACGACCGAGATGGAGGCGTCGCCGTACTTCTTGTAGATGCGGACCGCGATCGACGTGGACACCTCGACGGTCTGGAGGAAGAGCATGACCTCCTTGATCGCCTTCTGCTCCTCCCAGGCCTCGGCGATCTTCTTGGTGCGCTTGGGGCCGAGCCCGGGCACCTCGATGAGCCGCTTCGGCTCCTCCTCGATGATCTGGAGCGTGTCCAGCCCGAAGTGGGTGGTGATGCGGTCGGCGAAGACCGGTCCGATGCCCTTGACCAGGCCGGACCCGAGGTAGCGCCGGATGCCCTGGACCGTGGCGGGCAGCACGGTCGTGTAGTTCTCGACGGTGAACTGCTTGCCGTACTGCTGGTGGGAGCCCCAGCGGCCCTCCATGCGCAGCGACTCGCCCACCTGGGCGCCGAGCAGCGCGCCGACGACGGTGAGCAGGTCACCGCCGCCGCGCCCGGTGTCGACCCGGGCGACGGTGTAGCCGTTCTCCTCGTTGGCGTACGTGATGCGCTCCAGCACGCCTTCGAGCACCGCGAGGTTCCGCTCCCCGCTCCCCGCCCCCATCTGATTGCCCATGATCCGACGCTACCGCCCCCGTCTGACACCGGGGCGACAGCCGACGATGCTCACGAACGCCGGGTTCCCTGCCGGCGGAATGAGATTCCGGGCGGAAGCTGTCCGGATAGTCGAAGAGGTTCCACTGTCCGGCCCGTCCGGTACCCGGGGGTGTGAGGGAGTGCGGCCGGTGGTTCAGGTGGTCTTGCGCGCCACGCCTCCGTAGAAGCCGATCTCGCCGGACCGGGCGGGCGGCGGGCCGTCCGGGCGCCAGAACGGGACCTGGACGAGGCCCGGCTCGACCAGGTCGAAGCCGTCGAAGAACCGCTCGATCCCGGCGCGGGGGCGCAGGGTCAGCCTGGCGGTGGCCTTGTTGTAGACGGCCCGGGCGTCGTCGCGGTCCGCGAAGTCGTCCGTGGCGTGCGAGAGCACCAGGAAGCTCCCGGCCGGCAGCGCGTCGCGCAGGGTGGCGACGACCTGCTCGGGCTTCTCCGCGTCGGTCAGGAAGTGCACGACGGCGACGAGGAGCAGCGCGACCGGCTCGTCGAAGTCGATGACCCGGCGGACGTCGGGGTGGTCCACGACGTCCCGCGGGTCGCGCAGGTCGGCGAGCACGATGCTGTTCTCGCACGCACCCGCGCCCGAATCGCTGAGCAGCGCGTCGGCGTGGGACCGCACGATCGGGTCGTTGTCGACGTACGCGACGCGCACGTCCGGTGCCACCTCGCGGGCGGTCTCGTGCACGTTCGGCGAGGTGGGCAGTCCGGTGCCGATGTCGAGGATCTGGCGTACGCCGCTGCCGACGACGTACCGGACGGCGCGCCGCATGAAGGCGCGGTTGGCCCGTACCCCGACGCGCACCTCGGGTGCGACCTTGGCCAGCGCGTCGCCGGCCTGCTGGTCCACCTCGTAGTTGTCCTTGCCGCCGAGCAGGTAGTCGTAGATCCGCGCCGGGTGCGGCCTGCTGGTGTCGATCTGACTGGCCCAGAGCCCGTCCTGACTCACGCTACGCGCTCCTCCCGCCCACCACCGGGGCCCTGCGCCACGGCGACTGCCACCAGCCTTACACATCAACTCCGCGGTCCGTTACCTCAGTTGACGGAGGAATCCTTCACCGCTTCGAGGAAAGCGGCGAAGGCGGGGGCGGGG
>NZ_VDFC01000047.1:0-10436 GCF_008369065.1 Streptomyces apricus
CCGGGGCCCCGGGGCCCCGGGGCCCCGGCGGAGCCGTCAACCCGCGATCTCAGCCAGCGGCACAACCCGCCGCTCCCGCCGCGACAGCACACACGCCTCGGCGACCCGCAGCGCCTGCAACGCCTCGCGCCCGTCGCACGGATTGGCACGCTCCCCCCGCACCACCTCCACGAACGCGTGCAGCTCGGCCTCGTACGCCGGCCCGAACCGCTCCAGGAACCCCGTCCACGGCTTGGTCGCGGCGGGCGGCCCCGCCGGTTCCGTGGAGGTGATCGGCGTCCGGTCGTCGAGCCCGGCCCCGATCTGGTCCAGCTCCCCGGCCAGCTCCATGCGGACGTCGTACCCGGCGCCGTTCAGCCGGGTCGCCGTGGCCGTCGCGAGCACCCCGTCGTCCAGGGTGAGGACGGCCGCCGCCGTGTCGATGTCGCCCGCCTCGCGGAACATCGCGGGACCGGCGTCCGACCCCATCGCGCAGACCTCCGTGACCTCGCGCCCGGTCACCCACCGCACCATGTCGAAGTCGTGCACCAGCGTGTCCCGGTACAGCCCGCCGGAGAGCGGCAGGTGCTCGGCCGGCGGCGGCGACTGGTCGGACGTCATCGCCCGCACGGTGTGCAGCCGCCCGAGCCGGCCGGAGCGCACCGCCTCCCGCGCGGCCGCGTACCCGGAGTCGAAACGCCGCTGGAAGCCCATCTGCAGGACCGTCCCGGCGGCCTCCACCTCCGCGATGGCCGTGAGGGTGCCCGCCAGGTCGAGGGCGATGGGCTTCTCGCAGAACACGGGCAGCCCGGCCCGGGCCGCCCGGCCGATCAGCTCGCCGTGTGCCGAGGTGGCCGCGGTGATGACCACGGCGTCCACTCCCCAGGTGAAGATCTCGTCCACGCCGGGCGCCGCGGTGGCCCCTAAGCGGTCCGCGAGCCGGCGGGCTCGTGCGGGGTCCGCGTCCGTGACGATGAGGGAGCCGCCCACCTCGCGGTGACGGCTGAGGGCGGTCGCGTGGAAGGTGCCGATGCGACCTGTCCCGATGAGTCCGATGCGCATGCGACCAAGCTGAGGGCGAATCCTACACCCTGTCAACTCTTTGTCCGGACAATCGGACCTCACAACTTCCCGTCATCATGCACCGGAGTTACGCTCGGGCCCGTGCCCAAACCAGATGTGGACCCGACCGCGCCGCTCCAGCTCAGCGTCGACCGGAACAGCCCGGTGCCGCTGTACTTCCAGCTGGCCCAGCAGCTCGAAGCGGCGATCGAGCGGGGCGCTCTGACCCCGGGCAGCCTCCTGGGCAACGAGATCGAGCTGGCCGCGCGCCTGGGCCTGTCCCGTCCCACGGTCCGCCAGGCCATCCAGTCACTGGTCGACAAGGGCCTCCTCGTACGCCGCCGCGGCGTGGGTACCCAGGTCGTGCACAGCCAGGTCAAGCGCCCCCTGGAGCTGAGCAGTCTCTACGACGACCTGGAGGCGGCCGGCCAGCGCCCGGCGACCCGCGTCCTCGTCAACACCCTCGTCCCCGCCTCGGCGGAGGTGGCGGCCTCCCTCTCGGTGGCGGAGGGCAGCGAGGTGCACCGGGTGGAGCGGCTGCGGCTGGCCCACGGCGAGCCGATGGCGTACCTCTGCAACCACCTGCCCCTCGGTCTGCTCGAACTGGACGGCGCGCAGCTGGAGGCCACCGGTCTGTACCGGCTGATGCGTGTCGCGGGCATCACACTGCACAGCGCCCGGCAGTCCGTCGGCGCGCGCGCCGCCACCGCCGCGGAGGCCGAGCGCCTCGACGAGTCCGCCGGCGCCCCGCTGCTCACCATGCAGCGCACCACCTTCGACGACACGGGCCGCGCCGTCGAGTTCGGCTCGCACACCTACCGCGCCTCGCGCTACTCCTTCGAGTTCCAGCTCCTCGTACGCCCCTGAGCAGGTAGGACGCCGCAGTCGCCCGTACCGCCGCCGAGGACTCGCCCACCTGGACGCGCGGCGGTGCCGAGGACCCCACTGTCCGGAATCCTTCATTCCGTATCCGATACTTGGCGGGTCCATAAATCAGTAAATGGACTGGCAGACGTATCGACAGCAAGAAGGGCACGGCCTCGTGGCACGGTTTCGGACCTGGGTCAGCATCGCGGTGGCAGGGGCGCTCGGCGCGTCCCTGGCCGGGTGCAGCAGCACCGGCGGCAAGCGCGCCGAGGACGCCCGCAAGGCGGCGTCGGTCCGGGGCGGGGCCGCGGTGGACACCCCCCGCTGGACCGTCGCGATGATCACGCACTCCGGCGACGGCGACACCTTCTGGGACATCGTCCAGCGAGGCGCCCAGCAGGCCGCCGACAAGGACAACATCAAGTTCCTGTACTCCCACGACGACGAGGGCCAGCAGCAGGCGCAGCTGGTGGACGCCGCCGTGGACAAGGGCGTCGACGGCATCGTCGTCACCCTCGCCAAGCCCGACGCCATGAAGAGCGCGGTCGCCCGCGCCGTGAAGGCCGGCATCCCGGTGATCACCGTGAACTCCGGCTCCGCGCAGTCCGAGGCGTTCGGCGCGCTCACCCACGTCGGCCAGGACGAGACGATCGCCGGAGAGGCCGTCGGCGACGAACTCAACGACCGCGGCCGCAAGAAGGCCCTGTGCGTCCTGCACGAACAGGGCAACGTCGGCCACGAGCAGCGCTGCGCCGGCGTCGCGAAGACCTTCGACGGCACCGTCCAGAACCTCTACGTCGAGGGCACCGACATGTCCGCCGTCCAGTCCTCCGTCGGCGCCAAGCTGCAGGCCGACCGGTCCGTCGACGCCGTCGTCACGCTCGGCGCGCCCTACGCGGACACCGCCGTCAAAGCCAGGGCGGACGCGGGCAGCAAGGCCGAGATCGACACCTTCGACCTGAACGCCAAGGTCGCCGCCGCGCTCGCGGACGGCACCCTCGGCTTCGCCGTCGACCAGCAGCCCTACCTCCAGGGGTACGAGGCCGTCGACCTGCTCTGGCTGCACAAGTACAACGCCGACACCCTCGGCGGCGGCCGGCCCGTCCTCACCGGACCGCAGATCATCACCAAGGACCAGGCTGCCGAGCTGAAGGACTACGCGGACCGGGGCACCCGATGACGGCCACGCTCCCCTCCGCGGACGAACGGCTGCTGCGCACCTCCCCGCTGCGCAGGCTCCTCGGCCGGCCCGAGCTCGGCTCGGTGGTCGGCGCGCTCGCCGTCTTCCTCTTCTTCGCCCTGGTCGCGGACGGTTTCGTCCGCGCGGCCGGACTCAGCACCGTGCTCTACGCGGCCTCCACGATCGGCATCATGGCGGTACCCGTCGCGCTGCTGATGATCGGCGGTGAGTTCGACCTCTCCGCGGGCGTCATGGTGACGTCGTCGGCGCTGGTCTCGTCGATGTTCAGCTACCAGATGACCGCGAACGTCTGGGTGGGCGTCGGCGTGTCGCTCCTTGTCACCCTCGCGATCGGCTTCTTCAACGGCTTCATGCTCACCCGCACCAAACTGCCGAGCTTCATCATCACGCTCGGCACCTTCCTCATGCTGACCGGCCTGAACCTCGGCTCCACCAAGCTGATCAGCGGCACCGTCTCCACGAAGACGATCGCCGACATGGAGGGCTTCGCGTCCGCCAAGGCGCTCTTCGCGTCCGTCCTCACCGTCGGCGGCGTCGACTTCAAGGTGACCATCCTGTGGTGGCTGGGCCTGGTGGCCCTCGCCTCCTGGATCCTGCTGCGCACCCGCGTCGGCAACTGGATCTTCGCCGTGGGCGGCGGGAAGGAGGCCGCCCGCGCGGTCGGCGTCCCCGTCGACGCGACGAAGATCGGCCTCTACATGGGGGTGGCCCTCGCCGCCTGGATCGCCGGACAGCACCTGCTCTTCTCCTTCGACGCCGTCCAGTCGGGCGAGGGCGTCGGCAAGGAGCTGACGTACATCATCGCGGCCGTCATCGGCGGCTGCCTGATCACCGGCGGGTACGGTTCCGCCGTCGGCTCGGCGGTCGGCGCGCTGATCTTCGGCATGACCGACAAGGGCATCGTCTTCGCCGAGTGGAACCCCGACTGGTTCAAGTTCTTCCTCGGGGCGATGCTGCTMCTCGCGACCCTGCTGAACGCCTGGGTCCGCAAGCGTGCGGAGGCCACGGCATGACCCGGCCCGCCACGACCACGTCCGCCGGGCGCACGCCGCTGGTCGAGCTCGACGACGTCAGTAAGTACTACGGCAACATCCGCGCCCTGGAGGGCGTGTCGCTGGAGGTCCACGCGGGGGAGATCACCTGCGTCCTGGGCGACAACGGCGCCGGCAAGTCCACCCTGATCAAGATCGTCGCCGGGCTGCACCGGCACGACACGGGCACCTTCCGCATCGAGGGCGAGGACGTCCGCCCGGCGTCCCCGCGCGAGGCCCTGGACCGCGGGATCGCCACCGTCTACCAGGACCTCGCCGTCGTCCCCCTGATGCCGGTCTGGCGCAACTTCTTCCTCGGCTCCGAGCCGAGGAAGGGCTCCGGGCCCTTCAAGCGCCTGGACGTCGACCTCATGCGCCGCACGACCCGCGCGGAACTGCTGCGCATGGGCATCGACCTGCGCGACGTCGACCAGCCCATCGGCACCCTCTCCGGCGGCGAGCGCCAGTGCGTGGCGATCGCCCGCGCCGTCCACTTCGGCGCCAAGGTCCTCGTCCTCGACGAGCCCACCGCCGCACTGGGCGTCAAGCAGTCCGGAGTGGTCCTGAAATACGTGGCCGCCGCACGCGACGCGGGCCTGGGGGTCGTCCTCATCACCCACAACCCCCACCACGCCTACCTGGTCGGCAACCGCTTCGTCCTCCTCAAGCGCGGCACGACGGTCGGCGACCACACCCGCGACGACATCACCCTGGAGGACCTGACCCGCCAGATGGCAGGCGGCGACGAACTGGACGACCTCCGCCACGAACTGGAGACGGGCCCCGGGCCGGGGCCCCTTTAGGGGCGCGGGGAACGGCGCGACCAGCCACGACGAACCCGCGGCCGACGGACGGGTGACGGCGGCCCGGGACGCACTTCGAGGGGCGCGGAGCTGTGACATCTGCGGCTCCGCCGCGGGGCGCGACCAGCCACGACGAACCTGCGGCCGACGAACGGGTGATGGCGGCCCGGGGCCCCTTCAGGGGCGCGGGGAACGGCGCGACCAGCCACGACGAACCCGCGGTCGACAGACGAGTGACGGCGGCCCGGGGCGCCCGAAGCGCAGCGAGGGACGCCGCCGTGCAGCACAACCGATACGTGGGGCAGAATCGGCGCGATGAGCACCTACCGCGACCTCGCCCTGCCCAGGGCGCTCGGCTCCGCCAGAGCCGCGGGCGCCCCCATCGGCTCCCGCCGCGCCACCGTCCTGCGCACGGTGGGCACGCGTGAACGCCGTTCCCACCTGACGGCACCCCGCGTCCCCACCGTCGGCATCGACATCGGCGGTACGAAGGTGATGGCGGGCGTCGTCGACGCGGACGGCAACATCCTGGAGAAGGTCCGCACCGAGACCCCCGACAAGTCCAAGAGCCCCAGGGTCGTCGAGGACACCATCGTCGAACTGGTCCTGGACCTCTCCGACCGGCACGACGTGCACGCGGTGGGCATCGGCGCGGCCGGCTGGGTCGACGCGGACCGCAACCGCGTCCTGTTCGCGCCGCACCTCTCCTGGCGCAACGAACCCCTCAGGGACCGCATCGCCGGGCGCCTCGCCGTCCCCGTGCTCGTCGACAACGACGCCAACACGGCCGCCTGGGCCGAATGGCGCTTCGGCGCGGGCCGCGGCGAGGACCACCTCGTCATGATCACCCTGGGCACCGGCATCGGCGGCGCCATCCTGGAGGACGGGCAGGTCAAGCGCGGCAAGTTCGGGGTGGCGGGCGAGTTCGGCCACATGCAGGTCGTGCCCGGCGGCCACCGCTGCCCGTGCGGCAACCGCGGCTGCTGGGAGCAGTACAGCTCCGGCAACGCCCTGGTCCGCGAGGCCCGCGAGCTCGCCGCCGCCGACTCCCCGGTGGCGTACGGGATCATCGAGCACGTCAAGGGCAGCATCGCCGAGATCACCGGCCCGATGATCACCGAGCTGGCCCGCGAGGGCGACGCGATGTGCATCGAGCTGCTCCAGGACATCGGCCAGTGGCTCGGCGTCGGCATCGCGAACCTCGCGGCCGCCCTCGACCCCTCCTGCTTCGTCATCGGCGGCGGCGTCAGCGCGGCCGACGACCTGCTGATCGGCCCCGCGCGGGATGCTTTCCGGCGCCAGCTCACCGGCCGCGGCTACCGCCCGGAAGCCCGGATCGCCCGCGCCCAGCTCGGCCCCGAGGCCGGCATGGTCGGCGCCGCGGACCTCGCCCGGCTGGTCGCCCGCCGCTTCCGCCGCGCCAACCGGCGCCGGGTCGAGCGCTACGAACGCTACGAGCGCTACGCCGAGTCGCGCCAGGAGGCCCAGGAAGCCCGGGAGACGCTGTGACGGCCTCCCTGCCGCGCCAGGCCTCACCCCCGGACGAGCCGCCGCGCCCGCCCGAGGAACGGGGCCACATGATCCGCCGCCGCGCCCTGACGCTGCTGATCATCGTGCTGCTCATCGGCGTCCCGGCCGGCTACCTGGTGATCTCCGCCAACCAGAGCCGCGACAGCGGCAAGGACAAGGAGGCGAAGTACTCGGCCACCGGCCTGACCCCGGGCTGGCCCTCCCGCGTCCAGCGCCGCCTGTACCAGGTGCCCATCCCCGGCTACTCGGCCGAGGTCGCGTACTACGAGACGAACAACTGGAAGACCAGCCGCCTCTACGTGCAGTTCCTCACCAGCGACGAGGGCCTGGAGAAGTTCCTCACCACCATCGGCACCAGCGTCGACGCCCTGGAGAAGGACAAGATCGCCATCAGCGCCCGCGACCGGCGCGTCGTCGGCTGGGAGTTCACCGGGCCCGGACCGTGGTCGGGCGTCAACCACGAGCGCAAGAACCCGACGCCCACCCACCACATCGTCGTCGACCGGGCGAAGCCCGGTCACCCCATGGTCTACGTGGTCTCCAGAACGACGCCCTGACCGGCCCGCACCGCCGCCGGGACCCGTTGTCGGACCCGGCCCGTAGAGTCGGGGACGAGTGATCCGACGGCCGGATCCGACCAGTGGTCCGCGCGGGCGGGGAGGTGACCGGGAGCATGAGCACGGGACGGACGGGCGCGGGGGAGACCCTCACGGCGGACATGCGTACGGTCGCGCCGCCCGCGGTGGACGCGCATGCGCTGCGGACGCGTTCTGGTTCCGGCACCGGCACCAGCACCAGCGTCGACACCGGCGCCGACGCCGCGCCCGGTGTGTCCATCCGGCTGGCCGCCGTGTTCCTGCCCGCCGCGTTGCCCCGCGACGGACGGATCGCCTTCTGGGACCCGGACGGCGAGGCCCCGCTCCCCGCCCCGGACACCGAGCTCACGGTCGTACGGCCGCACGGCGCGGGCGTAGTTCGTACGCCGACAGGTCGAGGCGCAGGGAGATGCGCACCCCCGCGTCCATGCCGGCGGCGACCTCCGCGGCCCAGTCCAGGGCGCCGGGCAGCCGCTGGGGTGCGCTCGCCGCGAAGGGCAGGCCGGCGGCGTACGGGGCGGCCGGGGTGCGGGGCAGGGCGTCGGCGACCGCGTCCAGGAAGGCCCGGGTCAGCGCTTCCGGTTCGGGCAGCCGCAGCGGGCCGCGGAGGTCGCCGCCGGCATGGACGCGGGGGTGCGCATCTCCCTGCGCCTCGACCTGTCGGCGTACGAACTCTTCGACGGCGGCGACGGCGACGGCGGCGAGGACGCGCGGCGGGCCGGTGCGGCCGTCGTCCAGGTGCACAGCCTCGCCGACCCCACCCTCGTCGCCGACGCGGCGGCCCTGTGGGCGGGCGCGGCGGACACCGTCTTCGGCCCGCGCGCCCGCGTCGACGCCGCGCTGGCCGTGCGCCGCGCGGCCCGTGTCTGGCCGCCACTGGACCGGCTGTCCGCGCAGGACGTGCCGGACGTCCTGGCCCTGTCCGAGGACGAGCTCTCCGACCTGCTCGGCGTCGCGGCGACCCGCCTCGGCGCGGCTGGCGTCGCCGTGCACTGGCCCCGGGACCTCGCCCAGGACCTGAGCGCGGCGGCGGTCGTCCGCTCCGCACCCGGCTCGGCCACGGACGGCACGGGCTTCTTCGAGAGCGAGGAACTGCTCCGGTTCAGCTGGCAGCTGGCCCTGGGCGGCGACCCCCTCAGCGAGGCGGAGATGGACGCGCTGGCCGAGGCGCACCGCCCCGTCGTCCGGCTGCGCGACCAGTGGGTGCTGGTCGACCCCGCCCTCGTCCGCAAGGCCCGCAAGCGCGACCTGGGCCTGCTCGACCCGGTCGACGCCCTCTCCGCGGCCCTCACCGGCAGCGTGGACGTCGACGGGGAGTCCGTCGAGGCGGTGCCGGTCGGCGCGCTCGCCGCGCTGCGCGACCGCCTGACGGCCGGACCGCAGCCCGCCGAACCGCCCCCGGGCCTCGCGGCGACCCTGCGCGACTACCAGCTGCGCGGACTGGCCTGGCTCGACCTCATGACCTCGCTCGGCCTCGGCGGCTGCCTCGCCGACGACATGGGGCTGGGCAAGACCGTCACCGTCATCGCCCTCCACCTGAAGCGGGCGCGCACCGAACCGACCCTGGTCGTCTGCCCCGCCTCGCTGCTCGGCAACTGGCAGCGGGAGATCGAGCGGTTCGCCCCCGGTGTGCCCGTGCGCCGCTTCCACGGACCGGACCGCTCCCTGCCCGGCACGGCCGGCGGCTTCGTCCTCACCACGTACGGGACGATGCGCTCGACCGCGCCGCTCCTCGCCCGGCAGCCCTGGGGCATGGTCGTCGCGGACGAGGCCCAGCACGTGAAGAACCCGTACTCGGCGACCGCCAAGGCCCTGCGGACGATCCCCGCGCCGGCCCGGGTCGCCCTGAGCGGCACTCCCGTGGAGAACAACCTCTCCGAGCTGTGGGCCCTGCTCGACTGGACGACCCCGGGGCTCCTCGGCCCCCTGAAGTCCTTCCGCGCCCGGCATGCGCGCGCCGTGGAGAACGACGAACACGGCGAGAGCGCGGAGGCCGCGGCCCGCCTCGCCCGGCTCATCCGCCCCTTCCTCCTGCGCCGCAAGAAGTCCGACCCGGGCATCGTCCCCGAACTGCCGCCGAAGACGGAGACGGACCACCCCGTTCCCCTCAGCCGCGAGCAGGCGTCCCTGTACGAGGCCGTGGTCCGCGAGTCGATGTCCGTCATCGAGAGCACCGGGGGCATGGCCAGGCGGGGCCTGGTCCTCAAGCTCCTCACCGCGCTCAAGCAGATCTGCGACCACCCCGGGCTGTACCTGAAGGAGGCACCGGACGAGCGCCCCGGCGGTGCGGGGACGGCCCGGCAGGCCGCCCGCTCCGGCAAACTGGCCCTGCTCGACGAGCTGCTGGACACGCTGCTCGCCGAGGACGGCTCGGCGCTCGTCTTCACCCAGTACGTGGGGATGGCCCGGCTGATCACCGACCACCTCGCGGCGCGCGCGGTCCCCGTCGAGCTGCTGCACGGGGGCACGCCGGTGCCCGAGCGGGAACGGATGGTGGACCGGTTCCAGAGCGGGGCCACCCCGGTCCTGGTCCTCTCCCTCAGGGCGGCGGGCACGGGCCTCAACCTCACCCGCGCGGGCCACGTCATCCACTTCGACCGCTGGTGGAACCCGGCCGTGGAGGAGCAGGCCACCGACCGCGCCTACCGCATCGGCCAGACCCAGCCCGTCCAGGTGCACCGCCTCATCACCGAGGGCACCGTCGAGGACCGCATCGCCGACATGCTCGCCGCCAAGCGGGCCCTGGCGGACGCGATCCTCGGCTCCGGCGAGGCAGCACTGACGGAACTGACCGACCGCGACCTGTCCGACCTGGTCTCACTGCGGAGGTCGACGTGATGTCTCCGACGGTTCGACGGGAAGAGGGCGGGGGCGACCCGGAGGAGCCCCGCTCCGCCGACGAGTCCCGCCTCGCGGATGAGCCCCGCCCTGCCGACGGGGAACGGCCGGCCGATGGGGAGCGGCCCGCCGATGCGGCGCGGCGGGCCCTGCGGGAAGCACGGCGGGGTGCTGCCGGCGTCCCGGACCCCGGCACGGGCGTGGACCTGGGGCCGGGCCTGGGCACGCCGGGAACGCACTCCGTCGCGCCGGATCGGGGTGAGGGCCGAGGTTCGGGTTCGAGGCCGGACGCGCGTTCCCAGAAGGGGGCGCGGCCGGTTACGGACACGACCTCGGCGGACGCCGTGGCCCCCGGCCCCCGGCCGGGAGACGTCGCACGTGAGGCGCTGCGGCGCGCCGCGGGCCGTGGTGGTGGCAGTGGCGACGCGGCCTCCGCTCCGGCGGGGACCGTGCCGGCCGATAGGGAAGCCGAAGGGACGCACGAGGAGTCCGTGCCGCCTCGGAACGGGCGGGACGGGCGGAACGGGCG
>NZ_VDFC01000047.1:10536-29706 GCF_008369065.1 Streptomyces apricus
CAACCACCTCACCCACCCCCGCGGCCACCTGCAGCTCCGCCTCGGCCGCGACGGCCTCTGGTACGCCTACGAATCGGAACCGGACCACGACGACTGGTGGCCCCGCGGCACCCCCGACCTCGATCCGGTCGGCGCCCTCACCGGCCTCGGCTCACCGGTCGAGTTCTGAGCACGGGCCCCGGCCGGACCGGTCCGGCCCGGTTCGGCTGCCGACCGGGCCGATTCACCCGCGAACCGGCACGCGGCCTCGTACCATGACGTGCATGATCTCCAGCCAGTGCCACCCGGCCCCGCGCTCCCACGTGCGTACGCCGCACGGCTGTTGTTGATCCTGGCCGGGCAGAAGCCGCAGCAGAGGCCGCAGTTGGGCCGCAGTTGAGGTCAGGGCCGCAACCCGTGGCCGGACCGCGGACCGCGGACAGCGGTGACCGCCACCGGACGCCCGACCGACCGGTGACCGGGCTCCCGCCCYCACCCCTCACCTGCGCAGCCCGACCCGACCCGGCTTGACCTGACCCGGTCGGACCTGACCCGGTCGGGCCTGACCCGGTCCGGCCCGGCTCGAAGACCCGGCGAGCCGCGCCGTACCCGCCCGCACGCATGTCCGTGAACCTCCCGTGAACTTCCCGAGAGCAGGAGCCCGCCCATGCCCCGTAACAGCGCGCGTACCACCCCACCTACCGGCACCCGTGACGACGAGTCCGTCTACGACCGCCGCAGACTCCGGCAGTGGCTCGCGGGCGAGGCCCGGGCCGACGGTGTCGAGCGCCGCGACCTGCTCCGGCTGCTGGCCGCCGCCGGACTGGCCACGACGGCCGGCGCGGTCACCGCGGGCTTCGCGTCCCCCGCCCTGGCCGCAACCGGAACCGCCGGACGGACCGGGCACACCGAAGAGACCGGACGGACCGGACGGACCGGGGAAGCCGGGGAGATCGGGCGGATCACCCCGGCCGCCGCGGTCCCGGGGATCGTCAAGCCCCTCCCCGACGCATGGTTCACGTCCCGCGGGACCAACGCCGAGACCAAGTTCGAAGCCCTGGCCGGCACCGGCCACCACACCCCCACCGACCGCTTCTTCGTCCGCAACCACACCGCCACCCCCCTCCTGGACCCGCACGACTGGGCCCTGACCGTCTGGGGCGACGGTCTGGTGAAGGACCGCACCGCGCAGTTCACGCTCGCCGACCTGAAGCGCCTGCCCGCCACCACCCGCAGCGCGTTCGTGGAGTGCGCGGGCAACGGCCGCAGCTTCTTCACGACCCAGCAGGGCCAGACCGTGTCCGGCACGGCCTGGACGCTGGGCGCGGTCGGCGCGGCCCGCTGGCGCGGCGTACGGCTCGGCGAGGTGCTGCGCCGGGCCGGGCTGAGCCGTCACGCCGTGGACGTCCTGCCCCGCGGCCTGGACGCCGACTACGTCACGGCGGACGGCACGAACCTCGGCCGGGTCCGCCGCCCGCTGCCCCTGTCGAAGGCCCTGGACGACGTGCTGCTCGCGTACGAGATGAACGGCGAGCCCCTCCCGCCGGACCACGGCAGCCCCGTACGGGTCCTCGTGCCGTCCTGGGTCGGCATCGCGTCGATAAAGTGGGTCGGTGACATCGAGGTCTCCGCGCAGCCGCTGTACTCCCCGTGGAACACGGACTTCTACCGGCTGTTCGGCGACGCGTACCCCGACGAGGGCAGCGCCCCGCTCACCCGCCAGACCCTCAAGAGCGCCTTCGAACTCCCCTGGAACGCAAGCCTGGAGGCCGCCGCCGAGCACCGGCTCACCGGGCGCTCCTGGTCGGGCGCGGGCGCGGTCGCACGCGTCGACGTGAGCACCGACGGCGGGGCGACCTGGCGGCCCGCCCGACTCCACGACACCCCCCGGCGCGCCGACTGGGTGCGCTGGTCCGCCCCTTGGCGCCCGGCGGCCCCGGGACCGTACACGCTGCTGGCCCGCGCGACGGACACCACGGGCCGCACCCAGCCGCGGACCACGCCCCACAACACCCAGGGCTACCTCTTCGACGCGGTGGTCCACCACCCGGTCCAGGCGGTCTGACCCACCCGGCACCACCGCGCACCCGCCCCGGCGGCCCGACGCCCCGGCGCCGAAGCCCCGCCTGCCCCGTCAGGCGGGGCTGAACTCGCCGCGTTCCACGCAAATGATCGGATCCGGTTTCGCGATCGAGAACATCACCTCGGCCAGCGCCATCGCCTCAGGATCTTCGAGTACGGCGGCGTGACTCTCCACGCTGGTCCAATGCGACTGATTCACCACTCTGGTGCCGTCCACGGAAGCGTAGAGAGCCGAACCGAGAAATCCCGGCAGTTCACGGACGACCTCCCCGGCACGGTTGATCGCTTCGACGAGATCCTGCTGCTTTTCCGCGGCAACCGCGAAGATCCCGATCACGGTGACTTTCAAGGCTTCTCCTCCACCCTGCGCATATCTTGCGCATACTCTGCGAAATTGCCGGCGACGATCTTGTGGCCCACATCGCTCGATTCAACGCGCGGGCAGGCCCCGCGGCCATGTGCCACCGTCCGTCACGGATACGCGTTCGTCCGGACGCCGGTCGGTACGACGCCGGTCGGTACGACGCCGGTCTGTACGATGCCGGGGTGGACGTGATCACCGAGGCGATCGGCGGCCTGCGCTCCGGAATCTCCTACGCCCATCGTGTCGACGAGACCGACGACTGGGGCTGGAGCCATCCGCCCTTCGAGGGTGTGGGCTTCTACGTGCTGCTCCACGGCGAGGGCTGGGCGGCTGCTGAGAACGGCCCGTCCTACCGGGTCACGGCCGGTGACGTCGTGCTCTGCCCGAACGGTGCCCGGCACGGCTTCAGCCGCCGCCCACGCCCGCTGGACGACCTCCCCACGTGCCGCCACGGAAGGAGTGCCGCCGAAGGCGAGGTCAGGAACGCAGAGGCGCAAGTGATCTGCGGCGCCTACCGGTTGACCCGCGGCCGCGTGCATCCCTTCCTGCGCGGCATGCCCCCGCTCGTGGCCGTACCCGGCCTGGGCGCCGAGCGGGCACTGGTCGCGCTGCTCGGCCAGGAGGTCGCCGAGGAACGCCACGGCACGGCGGCCACCCGGGCCGCGCTGATCGACCTCATGCTGGTCACGCTGCTGCGCTCCTACGCCCCGCCGGAACAGGACGATCCAGGCATCGCCGCGGCCCTCGACGCGATCCACGCGAACCCTCGCGCACCGTGGAACGTGCGCCGGCTGAGCGAGGTGGCCGGCCTGTCCCGCACCGTCTTCACGGGACGCTTCAGCTCGTCGACCGGCACACCACCCATGGCGTACGTCTCCGGCGTGCGCCTCGATCTCGCCGCGCGCCTGTTGCGGGGCACGACCCGCCCGCTTTCCGCGATCGCCCATGAGGTCGGATACGCCTCGGAGTTCGCGTTCGCCACCGCCTTCCGCCGCACATACGGCGTCCCGCCCGGCCGCTTCCGTCACGAGACACCCACGGAGGCCCCCTCACAAGAGGGCGCGTGATGCTCGGGGCATTGGGACCGATGAAGCCGTCGAGCCGGACGCTCTCGGTCGTGACCGACGAACCCAAACTGCCCCCACGGACCCAATGACCCCCGCCTACCGGACAGCGTGAGCGGCCCGGATCCTGCCCCACGGGACGAGCCGGACTCGACCTCGACCTTGTCCCGTGCACCGCGCATCCGCACGCTCTCCGGCGGCGCCCCGAATGCCCCGGGCCGCCGCAACGGCGCGGTCATCCGTCGGAAGTCTCCCCAGCCAGGTGTGAGGCGCCGCGGCTGAGCAGACCGTAGAGCACGTCGCGCTCCTGAGCGGTCAGGCCGGGGAGTAGTTGGGACAGGCCGTCGTCCGCCAGGAGGTCCGCCTTGCGCAGTGCCCTACGTCCGGCGGGTGTGACGACGACCCGGCTGCGGCGGCGGTCCGCCGGATCGCGGCGCCGTTCCACCAAGCCCGCTTCCTGGAGGCGGTCGACGGCGATGACTGCGATACCGGGTGCCTTCCCCAGCAGGCGAGCGAGTTCTTGCTGGGTGCCGGGCGCATCGGTGGTGAGGATGGCGAGTACCGCGTAATCGCGGCCGTTGAGTCCGCTGGGCGCCAGCCAGTCGTCACCAGCGGCTTCGAGAGCGGTGCCGATGCGAGCGAGCAGCAGGGACGGGCGACTTGCGACGCCTGCGGCGAAGGCTCGACCGTCCGGCCCGCCGCCGGCGGCAGGGGACGGTGAAGAGCGACCGGCAGCAGAATCATTCATGCGTTGCATGATATCTGGATCGAGTGATACTTTCAGGCTGGCATCATTCAACGGTTGAATGGTTTCGGCGTTGCAGTCAGGTGGGCGTCGTCACCGTACGGAGGAGACCCATGACCATCGTGATCCACGGTGTGGCGCGCGTTCAGCCCGAGATGCTCGATGAGGTTCTGACGGCCGCGGCGCTGATAAGCAGGTCGAGCCGGACCGAGCCGGGCTGCAACCGCTACCAGTTCTCCCAAGATGTCGCGGATCCGACCGTCTTGGTTCTGATGGAGGAGTGGGCGTCCGAGGAAGCACTGCAGACCCATCTGGCGTCATCGGAATTCGCCGAATTCGCCGAGACCTTCAGCCGCGCGTTCGACGGAACTCCCGAGTTCGTGCGCTTCAGCGCCCATGACGGCGAGCCCCTCTTCGGCTGACTCTGCCTCCTGTCCGCTTGGCTCCGGGGTCGCGCAAGGCGGTACGGGAGCGCGGTGGCAACGGCGCGATACGGGATCGGCCGTGGAGTCTGCCGCCGGCCGAGCGGGTGCTGCTGGTCGCGGTGGACGCCGAACACGCCGGCCGCCTAGGCCGTTTCGTCTGGATCAGGTGGTGGAGGCCGGATGGATGCACAAGGAAGGCGCGTCCGACCGCAGGATGATCTCGCCCCAGTCGCCCACGATCTTGTAGCTGGCATCGAGCCTGGCAAGGGAGTCAACTGATCCGAAGTCGGCACTGCCACTCGCGTCGATCGCCGGCTTGATGACGCTCTGGCCCGTCCAGTGCAGGTCACGCACGGACGCGAAGACGAGCGTGGCCGGTCGGAAGCAGGCACGTTCCCCCGGTGGCGGGGTCCCGTATCGGGGGTGCCCGAGCAGGAGCAGCAGATCGAGTTCGAGGGTCAGGACACCAGGGTGGACCGCGATGTCGAGTACGTAGCTGTCCTCCAGGCTGACGTTCTCGAACCCCGGAAAGCTCGGGTAGTTGTCGTGCATGGCTCACCTTTCGGACCGGCTGCAAGCCGTTGATCATGACTCGGCCGAAGGGTCGCCGACTGCTGGAGGGCCTTGTGGCCGACCGCTGTGACTGAACGGCCACCGCCTGCGGAGCGATCGGCCCGGTTCAGCCTGCCAGTTGCTGGAGCCATTCGCGCAGCAGCGCCGTTTCGGTGTCTCGCAGAGGTACCCCGGTGCCCGCAGCCGGGGCCTTGGTGGCGAGCGCGGTTTCCAGTGCCGCGTCGAGGGCGAGTGCGCGCGAGGCCAGGTCCGACCCGGACGAGGAGGGCGGGTCCGTGGTGATCGAGGCGATGACGGTGTCCCGCAGCCGTGCCGAAATGGTCAGGTCCCGCTCCGCGGGCTCTTCGCCGATCAGTGTCAGCGTGGCACCCGTGGTCGCCGCGTGGATGACGCGGGTCGCCTGTACCACCGGAACCCGAAGGCGCCCGGCCTCGGCCGCCCGGCCCAGCAGTGTCACCAGCAGGGCGTGCGCCTCGTCCGCGGCGGGGGGCCGCTGCCCGGGCTGCACCGTGCCGTACATGAGCATGTAGAACGCGGGGTGCCGCACTCCGAAGTCGACGTGCAGGTCCCAGCCGCGATAGAGGTCGGCCACCGGGTCGTCGGGGGTCAGCGCCAGCGCTTCGCGTTTCTCGGCCAGGTACATCTCGAACCCGTAGGCGGCCAGTTCGGCCAGGAGTCCGTCCTTGTCGTCGAACATCCGGTACAGCGCGGGGGCCGTGATGCCCGCTGCTGCGGCGACCGCGCGCGTGGAGACCGCTTCGCTGCCGCCCTCTTCCAGGAGCTTGGCGGCCACCTGCAGTACCTGGCGCCGCGCGGCGCGTCGTCCCTCGTTCATGGAACAACGATATCGCATATTGCGTATCGCCGTCTTATCGGTGATACGGTTTTAACCGGAACAGCGATCCACGCTGATGGTGGTCGGCGCCGACCCGGGACACCTGGGCATGCGCCGCACCGGCAGCTGGCAGCTGACCGCCGACCGCCGACCGCCGCAGCGGGCACCGCGCCGTCCGCCGGACCATCACCGAACACGCCGCCGTCGCGGCAGGAGAGGAACATCCGTGTCCGACATCTCGATCGTCATCGCGTCGCATTCCGGCTACGGCCACACCGCGCAGATCGCCGCTGCCGTCGCGGACGGCGCGCGCTCCGTCGCCGGGACGCAGGTCCAGCGCGTGGACGTCGCCTCCCTCAGCGACGCCGACTGGGACCTGATGGACGCCGCGGACGCCATCATCTTCGGTACCCCCACCTACATGGGCACCGCGTCCGGGGCGTTCCACACCTTCGCCGAGGCCACCAGCAAGCGGTGGATGACCCGCGCCTGGAGCGACAAGCTGGCGGCGGGATTCACCAACTCCGGCTCCATGAGTGGCGACAAGCTGCACACCCTGCAGTACCTGGCGCTCCTGGCGGCCCAGCACGGAATGCTCTGGGTGAGCCTGAACCTCCTGCCGGGCTGGAACACCACCACATCCGGCCCCCAGGACGACAACCGCCTCGGCTTCTACCTCGGCGCCGGCGCACAGAGCTTCAACGACACCCCCGCGGTCCACGACGCGGACCTCAGCACCGCCCGCCACCTCGGCCGGCGCGTCGCCGAGCACACCCGCATCCACCGCGCCGGACTGACCGCCGCAGCCCACTGACACAACGGGCCGCAGAAATCGCCTTCCAGTTTCTCTCCGAGGAGTGAGTCATGCAGCACCGGACACTCGGAAGTCAGGGTCTTGAGGTCTCGGCGATCGGCTACGGCGCGATGGGCCTGACCATGGCCTACGGTCCCACCGACGAGGAGGCCGGTGTCGCCGCCCTGCGCCGCGCGCACGACCTGGGCGTCACCTTCTTCGACACCGCCGAGATGTACGGCTGGGGCACCGGATCCAACGAGATCCTGGTCGGAAAGGCGGTCAGGGACTTCCGCGACGACGTGGTCCTGGCCACCAAGTTCGGCGTCGACATGTCGGTGCCGCCTGAGCAGATCGGCGGTCCTCTCAACAGCCGGCCCGACAACATCCGCAAGGTCGCCGACAACAGCCTGCGCCACCTCGGCGTGGACCACATCGACGTCTTCTACCAGCACCGCGTCGACCCCCAGGTGCCCATCGAGGAGGTCGCGGGCACCGTCAAGGAGCTCATCGACGCGGGCTGGGTGAAGTACTTCGGTCTCAGCGAGGCCGGACCCGAGACGATCCGTAGAGCGCACGCCGTACAGCCGGTCTCCGTCCTGCAGAGCAAGTACTCCCTGTTCGAACGGGACGCCGAGCAGCTCTTCCCTGTCCTGGACGAACTCGGCATCGGCTTCGTCGCCTACTCGCCCCTGGGCCGCGGCTTCATCACCGGCACCGCCAAGCCCGCCGGCCGGTACGAAGCCACCGACATACGCACCGTCGACCCGCGCTGGCAGCCGGGCAACTTCGAGAAGAACCTCGAAGCCGTCGACCGGCTCGCCGAACTCGCGGCGGCCAAGGGCGCCACCGTCTCCCAACTCGCCCTGGCCTGGCTCCTGACCCGGGGCGAACACATCGTGCCCATCCCCGGAACCCGCAGCCAAAAGCGCATCGAGGAAAACGCCGCCGCCGCCGACCTGACCCTCACCGACACCGACCTCAAGGCCATCGACGAGATCCTCCCGCATGGCGGCTTCGGCGCCCGCTACACCGAGGGCCGCGTGCCCACCTGGATCTGACCCCACCCCAGGACAGCTGCCGCTCAGATCAGCATGGTGACCCACCGCACGACTGCATGAGGGCAGGTCGAGTGCGGCAGGGCGGATGGCCAACGAGGCCCCCGGGCAACGTGATGGAGACGTAAGACATCTCGATCAACAGTCCGGGGGCCTCGCTCGTCGCGCTCCACGGCCCGTCACCCCATCGGTGGCGACCTCGAAGAAGCTCACTCGGGGGCGCTCCCTGAACTCGATGGCGCTGTCACCGTCGTTGGCTCCGCCTGCACCGGTGAGGGGCCCGGCCCGACCGGGAAGGGTTCCCGTGCGCCGGCACCGGCGCGGGGCATCACGGTCGGTCTGTCGTGCGGCGCAGCCCGTCGGTGAACACCTCGACGACGCGCTGGTTGTGTTCCGGCTCCCGTCCGGGGGCGGGCTGGGACAGCTGGGTGACGGCGTGCAGGATGTCCTCGGCGCTGACGTCGTCGCGCACCGTGCCGGCGGCCACCGCCGCGTTCAGCAACGCTTCCAGGACGGGGCCCAGCCGCTGCAGGAAGTATCCGGGCAGGCCGGCGAAGGCCGGATCGCCGGAGTGCAGTGCCGAGGCCAGTCCGCGTTTGGTCGCCAGCAGCCCCGCGAGCCGGCCGATCCACTCGGTGAGCGCCTCGGCCGGTGCCAGCGCCGCGCCCAGTTCGGGACCGGCGTCGGCGACGGCGTCGATCCCGCTCTCCACGACGGCCTGGACCAGGTCGGCACGGCGCGGGAAGTGCCGGTAGAGCGTACCGACCCCGACGCCCGCCAGATCGGTGATCTCCTTCGCGGGCGCGTCGACGCCGGAGGTGGCGAAGACGGTTCGCGCGGCCTCGATCAATGCGTCGACATTGCGGCGCGCGTCCGCCCGCTGCCGCCGCGGTGCCAGGCCCTCCGGACCAGGGGGCGCCGTTGCGGCTTGTGCCCGGTTCCGGGACACACCATCACCTCCGTCTATGCAAGCGGAAAAGTTTTCCGTATAGTTCCGGAAAAGCTTTCCGTTTAGTGCAGCGTACGGCACTCGTACGCTGCTGACCAGCGTGCGAACTCGCAGGAGAGCCACATGCGCCACCGCCCTCTCGGCCGGACCGGCATCCAGGTCAGCCCCTACGCCCTGGGCAGGCTGATGTTCGCCACCGCCATGGGCAACGAGCCCGAGGGATCGGCCCGGATCATCCACAAGGCCCTGGACGCCGGCATCGACTTCGTCGACACCGCCGACGCCTACGGCGATTCCGAGGACGTCGTGGGCAGGGCGCTGCAGGGGCGTCGGGACAGCGTCGTCCTCGCCACCAAGTTCGGCCGCCCGACGGGCAAGGACCAGGACCCCAACCGGCGGGGCGCCGGTCTGTCTGGCACCGACATCGGCACCCTCGACCAGGCCTACCGGCCCCCGGCCGTGGAGGACCCGGACCTGCGCCGCCGTCCCCTGACCGCCCGCCCCGCCGCCTGACCACACACCTCTGCTAGCGCACCGGAAAGGTCTTTCATGAGCAACGTCGCCATCGAGTGCACCGTCGACGGACAGCCCTACTCGGCCGAGCAACTCGACACACTGCGCCATGTGCGGAATCTGCACGTGCTGCACCAGATGAAGCGGCTCGGCGCGAGCATCGAACTGCACGACAACCCGCTGTCCGACGACGAGATCGACTTCCTCGGCGCCGAGGACGCCCACGACATCAACGTGGCGACGACCTTGGCGTACGGCCCGGAAGGCATACGCAAGCTGTTCGCGGAGCCGCTGCGGACGTCCGATCGGCTGTGGAAGGAATGGAACGCCGCCTCCGCCGGACTGCCGTTGCAGCAGGCGCGCGCCGAGATCAAGGTGACCGGGGTGACCCTGGAGGAATTCCGTGCTCACGTGGTCGACTTCGACGAGCTCCAGAAACTGGTCGTGGCGGCCAATCCCGATCACTTCTTCTTCTGTCCGCAGAAGCCTGGGGTCGCCCGTGCCATGGAGACGTTCGGCATGTACGGCACCCCGACCGAGGTGCTGGTGGCGTCCGACCCCGATCTCCCGGCGCCCTTCGACCTCGACGAGGGGTTCCAGCTGTTCCTCGCCGGACACACCGAACTGGCCGACGACAACACTCCGATCGACATCATCGCCTACCACCAGTGCAGGCCCCTGCCCGACGGCATCCACATCAAGCTCTGCGCGCTCTTCCCCGCGAAGGCACCGAAGGAGCTGGTCGAGGGACACCGACTGCACCTGGCGGTCGAATTCGCCGCAACACTCGAAATGATCGCCGCCGCACGCTGACCCCGACCTGGAGTCCCCTGCAGGATCGGGCTCCGCCCGGTTCGCCGGAGCAGCAGGGCCATGTCGCCCGCCAGCAGGTTCAGCGCCTCGTGGCCCCCGGCGAGGGCCTCCACCAACTGCCCCGGACCCACGCCCCGTTCCTTACTCTGGCACCGTGAGGGCAGCGAGCGGGGGCGTCCGATGATCCGTATCCAACTGGACGAGGTCACCCTGTCGCGCACCCGGCTGGCCATCAGTCCCGCCGCCGAGGTGATCGCGGCGCTGGAGCTGCTGCACCGAGGTGGCGGGCGCGCGCCCTGGCCGTACACGGGGTGGGCCGAGCAGGCGGCCGCGGTGCTGGCGTCCGTGCCGCAGACCGCCCCGCTGTGCCTGTACCCGCAGCTGTACGGTGTGGGCCGCGCCCGGCGCACCCCTGACCTGTTCGAGCCGTTCGTGCCCCAGCCCGATCCGGGGCTGGACGCCGAGCTGGCGGTGCTGCGGACGACACCGGGTGACGTGGTGGAGTACCAGTTCACCCGGCACTATCCGGAAGGGGTCCCGGACTTCCTGCTCCCCTACCGCGAGGACCGGGAGCGGGCTTTCGGACGGCTCGCCGACGCTTTCGAGGTGTTCTGGCGCGAGGCGATGGCCCCGTACTGGCCGCTGATGCGCACGGTGCTGGAGGAGGAGATCCTGCTGCGGGCGCGGTCGCTTGCCGGCAACGGCGCGGAGGCCGTACTGGCCGGGCTGGGGGGACCGGCGCTGTGGGAGCCGCCGGTGCTGTCGCTGCCCAAGGCCAAGGAGTCGCGGCTCACGGCGACGGGGCAGCGGCTGCTGCTGGTGCCGCTGGTGTTCGCCCACGGGCGGATGGGCTGCTCGACCGACCAGCCGGACCTGCTGCGGGTCACGTACCAGGCGCGGGGTGCGGCCGTGCTGGCGGGCGGCGCCGCGGTGGATCCGGTGCCGGGGGACCGTCTCGTCGCGCTGCTGGGGCAGCGCCGGGCCGCCGTGCTGCGGGCGCTGGTGGTGCCGGCCACGACGTCGGCGCTGGCCCGGCTGCTGGGACTGGCACCGAGCACCGTGTCGCAGCAGTTGAGCGGGCTGCGGGCGGCGGGGATGGTGCACCGGCGGCGGGCCGGACGGCGCGTGTACTACGGACTGGAACCGGCGGGGGAGGAGCTGCTCGGCCTGTTCGGGGTCCGCGACCAGGCGGTCGGGGCATCCCGGGCGGCCGGGCCGGCCGGACCGGAGGGGCTGCCCGAACCGGAGGGGCTGCCCGGACCGGAGGGGCTGCCCGGACCGGAGGGGCTGCCCGGCGGCGCTGCCACTGCTGTTCCAGGACTCGGGTAGGGCGGTCGCGCGGCAGGCACGATTCGCCTGCGCCGAATCCTTGGGCCGGACCGGGTGCACCGGCCTAGCGTCGCGTCGTCTCCGACAGGAGGCGGCTTCGACGAAAGGCTCCGGCATGGCAGGCATAGCAGGTATGGCAGGCAGGACAGGCGGGGACAGACGCGTACGTGCGCTGCGGCATGTGCGCGCCCGCGCACCGCGCAGCGTTCTCGTCGAGGTACTGCGGCGGCGCCGTCGTGCGCTCGCGGTCGGCTGCCTGGCCTCGACCGTGCACCAGGTGTGCGAGGCGCTGGTGCCACTGGCGATCGGCCTCACCGTCGAGCGGGCGGTGGCGGGCGGTGACCCGGGCCGCATGGCGGTGGCCCTCGGACTGATCCTGCTCCTGTTCGCCGTCCTCGCCACCGGCGGCGGCGTCTCGTACTGGGTGCTGAACAGGGCCGTGCAGCAGGAGGCGCACCGGCTGCGGGTCGCCGCCGTGGGCCGGGTCCTTGCCGCACCGGGCGCGGCGGCCGGCCGTACGCCGGGCGAGTTGCTGTCGGTGGTGACCTCGGACGCGACGGCGACCGCGCGGGTGCCGGCCCTGCTCACCCGCGTCCTGTCGTCGGTGGCCGCACTGGCGGTGACCGCCGTCGTCCTGCTGCGCATCGACGTCGTCCTGGGGCTGTGCGTCGTCCTGGCCGTACCGCCGCTCGTCGTGGCCGTCGACGCGGCGGGGCCGAGGCTGGAGGCCCGCCTGCGGGAGCGCCAGCAGGCCGCGGGGCTGACGGCGGCGCTCGCCGCCGAACTGGTGCGCGCCCTGCGGGTGTTGCGGGGTTTCGGCGGCCAGACGGAGGCGGCCCGGCGCTACCGGACGCTGAGCCACGACTGCCTGGATGCGGATGTCACCGCCGCGCGGGCCTCCGCGCTCGTGCTGGGTGCGACGCTCACGGCGACGGCGGCCGTGACGACGGCGGTGGTGGCACTGGCGGCCGTGATGGCGTACTCGGGCCGCATAGGTGTCGCGCAGTTCGTGACCGTCGCGGCGACGGCGCCGTTCGTCGCCGATCCGGTCGCCGGGGCGATGGCAGCCCTGCAGCAGTGGGCCGCGGCCCGTGCGAGCGCCTCCCGGCTCGGCCCGCTGCTGCACGGCGCACCGCCCCTGCCCCGCCAGGCGGTCGCCCCGGCGCGGGCCCTGGCTCCGGCCCCGGCTCCGGACGGCGGGCTACGGTTGCGCGCGGTGGGCGTGGCGGATGCCGTGCCGTTCAGCCTGGACCTGGCGCAGGGTGAGGCCCTCGGCGTGGTGGCCGTGGATCCGGCGGTGGCGTCGGCCTTCGTCGAGGTCCTCGCCGGGGACCGGCCGCCCCGGACGGGCGCGGTGCACGCGGGCCGCACCTCCCCGGACCCGGCGCACCCCCGGCGGCTGCGCCGTCACGTCCTGGCCGCGCCGCACGCCGTGCACCTGTTCGGCCGCACCGTGGACGAGATGCTGGACAGCGGACGGGAGCATCACCCGGCGCGGCACGCACGTGCTCTGGACGTCGCCGCACTGGGCGCGGTGACCGCCGCACGGGGCGCGGCGGCGGCCGAACCTGCCGACGGAGCCACGGATCTGTCCGGCGGCCAGCGTCAACGCCTCGCGCTGGCACGGGCGGTGGCCGCGGATGCGTCCGTCCTCGTCCTGCACGACCCGCTGACCGCGGTCGACGCGGTCACCGAGGACGAGGTGGCCGACCGGCTCTTCACGGCGCGGCGCACGGACGGCGGCATCACCGTGGTGGTCACCTCCTCGCCGCCGCTGCTGGCGCGCTGCGACCGGGTCCTCTTCGTCGGACACGACAACATCCCCGTCCTCGCCACCCACCCCACCCTGCTGGACGTGCCCGACTACGCCGAAACGGTACTGCGATGACAGCGACTCCCCTGCCCGTCGCCTCCGGCCGGCACGCCCTCGCCCACCTGGCCCGGATCGCCCGCCGGCACCCACGGGACTGTGCGGCCGCCCTGGGCTGGACGCTGGCGGCCGGGGTGTGCGGCGTCCTGGTGCCGCTGCTGCTGGGCGATCTCGTGGACGCCGTACGCGCCCACCACGCGGACCTGGCCGGCCTGTTGATCCGGACCGCGCTGACCGCGCTCGCGGGAGCGCTGTGCACGGCGGCCGCGCAGCGCGCCACGGTGGTGCTGGGCGCCCGGATCGCGGCCCGGCTGCGCGAGGACGTCGTCGTACGGGTGCTGGCGCTCGACCCGCGCGCGGCCGAGGCGGCCGGCGGAGGCGAGGTGACCTCGCGGGTCACGGAGGACATGGAGAACTTCACCACCGCCGTGCCGCTGCTGGCCCAGGTCTCCACCGCCACCGGCACGATCGCCGTCTCACTGGCCGCCTTCGCCTCCCTGGACTGGCGCCTGGCCCTGGCCTTCCTGACGGTGGTGCCGGTGTACGTGCTCGGTCTGCACGCCCACCTGCCCCGGGCAGCCCGGCAGTACGCCCAGGAGCGCACCGCGGCGGCGGAGCGCGGAAGGGTGGTGCTGGAGTCCCTGCACGGGGCGCGCACCGTCGACGCGTACGACATGGCCGTCCTGCAGACCGGCCGGGTCGACGCCGCCTCCGGGCACGCCCTGACGGCGGGGCTGCGCGCCACCTGGCTGTCACTGTGGCTGGCGAAGTCGATGAACGCCGCGGAGGCCCTCGGCCTGTGCGCGATCCTGCTGACCGGGGCCCTGCTGGTGGACGCCGCAGAGGTGAGCGTCGGCGCGGTCGCGGCGGCCGGACTGCTCTTCCACCGGCTGTTCGACCCGCTGGGCACCCTGCTGACCTCGTTCGACCAGGTCCAGCGGGCCGGTGCGGCGCTCGCCCGGGTCGTCGGCGTCGCAGCCCTGCCCGCACCGGCGGCCGGGCCCGCCCGCCTGCCGTCCGGGCCGGTCACCGTCGAGGCGCGCGGCCTGCGCTTCTCCTACGGTCCCGGGCGCGGCGACGTACTGCACGGCGTCGACCTGGTGGTGCCGCCGGACACCTCGCTGGCCGTCGTCGGCGCGAGCGGCGCCGGCAAGACCACGCTCGCGCACCTCCTCGGCGGAGTCCTCGCCCCGCCCCGGGGGCGCGCGGTGTTCGCGGACCGGCTGGGCCGCATGGACGTGCGGGAGATGAGCGACGAGGACCGTCCGGCCTGGGTCGGGGTGATCGCACAGGAACCCCACGTCTTCACCGGCACCCTGCGCGACGATCTGACCCTTGCCGCACCCGATGCCGACGACAGGGCCGTCCAAGCCGCACTGGACGCCGTGGGCGCGCGCTGGGCGGCGGCGCTGCCCGACGGCCTGGACACCCGGATCGGTGTCGGCGGCCATCCGCTGGACGCCGCCCAAGGACAGCAACTCGCCCTCGCCCGCATCATGCTGGCGGACCCGCCGGTCGTCGTCCTCGACGAGGCGACGGCCGAAGCCGGCAGCGCGCATGCCCGCGTGCTGGAGGACGGCGCCCACGCCCTGGTGCGCGGCAGGACCGCGCTCGTCGTCGCCCACCGTCTCTCCCAGGCCCGCCGCTGCGACCGCATCGCCGTGCTGGCCGACGGCCGCGTCGAGGAACTCGGCACCCACGCCGAACTCCTGGCCCTCGGCGGACGGTACGCGGCCCTGTGGTCGGCGTGGACGGAGCACGGCGCCCCGGTACGGGGACACGCCGTGGCCTCCGAGGAGTGAGCCCGCTCCCACCTCCCATGACAAGCAGGAACGAATTGTCGCTGTGTTCGTCCAGGCTGATCCATGAGGGCTGCAGGGCGTTGGCGGCGTGATCTGATAGGACGCGTTCCTCTTGCATATGCCGGAGGCATGCATCAAGGATTCACTCGTTTGAGTGCCTATCTCTAGGGGGCCCTGAACTCTGCGTGAGGCTACCGTGAAGGGATGGAGTCCGAACCAGGGTCATATGACCCCGTATGCCTTCGAGTTGAGGTTTTGGCCCGCGAAGAGGAATTGCGGGGATTGGTGAAGGAGTTAGGCAAAAGAGGATATCTTGATGCCAGTTGTGGTGTACGTGACGCGGCTGACTCGCTGCTGAAGGTCGGCCGGTTGCTCCCGACCGGCAGATGCGCGGGTACCCGGCCCCCGTCGAACTGGATGTACGTGGACATCCCCACGGAACGGGCAGGCATGGCTACGGGTCCAGTACGGCTGCATGCCATGGCCCGTAGAGCCATGCGGCTGAAGAAGGAACAGCGAGCGAGCGACGGCTGGTCCTAGCTCGACTCCGAGCGTCAATCGGGGATCTTGGACGGCCGGCCCGGCGCAAGGCCCGCCGCGCGTACGGGAACCAGCGCATGACCTCGTACGGGACGTCGGTGTGTCCTGCGTTCGGGGTGGAGCACACGGTCGGCTCCCGTGCCGGATCCTCGTCGGGGACGACCGCGGTCACGAGAGTCCGTTGCCCGGCCACGTGCTCGTGGACGGACCGGGAGCCGTTCCGCGCGGGCGGCAGTTGCGGGCGCAAGCCTACATGATCATGGACGAAAGCGGCCTTCGCAGGGTCCGTCTGTACGATGCTCGGGCGTCGTGCTTGACCTGCCTGGCGGACAACGGGGTGCCGGATCACCCGCTCGCCCCGTGAGCCGGGCACACCAACGCGAACACGACCAGAAGTGGTACGTGAAGCCGGACGTGGCGGACCTGCTTCCAGCAGCGGAGGCATGGGGAGGTCTCGCGGGGGGTGTGTGACAGATCGTGACAGATGAAGGTGTGAACCCGTGACCGAAGCCATGATCAATACGCTGCAACACCGCTTTGACGGGCCGGAGGACGCCCCGGTCCTGATCCTGGGACCCAGCCTCGGTACCACCTGGCACATGTGGGACCGGCAGGTTCCCGAGCTGGCCAAGCAGTGGCGGGTCTTCCGGTTCGACCTGCCGGGGCACGGCGGCGCGCCGGCGCACCCCGCCGGATCGGTCACCGAGCTCGCCGAGCGGCTGCTGGCCACCCTCGACGCCCTCGGCGTCCAGCGGTTCGGGTACGCGGGCTGCGCGCTCGGCGGCGCGGTCGGCGCCGAACTGGCGCTGCGCCGCCCGGACCGCCTCGCCTCGCTCACCCTGATCGCGGCCTCCCCGCGCTTCGGCACGGCCGACGAGTTCCGCCAGCGCGGTGTGATCGTCCGGTCCAACGGCCTGGACCCCATCGCGCGCACCTCCCCCGAGCGCTGGTTCACCAGCGGCTTCGCCGCGGCGCAGCCCGCGATCACCGAGTGGGCCGTGCAGATGGTGCGCACCACCGACCCGGGCTGCTACATCGCCGCCTGCGAGGCGCTGGCCGCGTTCGACATCCGCGCCGAACTCGGCCGCATCGGGGTGCCGACCCTCGTCCTGGTCGGCTCGGACGACCAGGTGACCGGCCCCGCCGAGGCCCGCACCCTGGTGGCCGGGATACCCGACGCCCGTCTCGCGGTCGTGCCCGGCGCCTCCCACCTGGTGCCCGTGGAGCAGCCCGCCGCGGTCACGGACCTCCTCGTACGGCACTTCTCCACCGCCTGGCAGCAGCCGGCCTACGACTCGTCCACCGGGCAGATGGCGGTCGTCGTCCCGCCCGCGCATGCGGCGCCCGTCGTGCAGCAGCAGGCGTCGCCCGTCGCCGAGATCGCGCCCGCCCCCCAGCCCGAGGCGGTCGTGGGCCGACCCGACCCGTACGACGCCGGCCTCAAGGTCCGCCGCGAGGTGCTCGGGGACGCCCACGTGGACCGGGCGCTGGCCCAGGCCGACGAGTTCTCCGGGGACTTCCAGGAGTTCATCACCCGCTACGCGTGGGGCGAGATCTGGGCCCGGCCCGGCCTCGACCGGCGCTCGCGCAGCTGCGTCACCCTCACCGCCCTGGTCGCGGGCGGCCGCCTCGACGAGCTGGCCTTCCACACCCGGGCCGCGCTGCGCAACGGCCTCACCCCGGTCGAGATCAGGGAAGTGCTCCTCCAGGCGGCCGTCTACTGCGGCGTACCGGCGGCGAACAGCGCCTTCAAGGTGGCGCAGCAGGTCATCCGCGAGGAGACCACACCGCAGGAGTGAGGACCGCGCGGGCCCCCTCGGGGGAGCCCGCGCCGGCGCCCGGAGGCAGGATGGAGGACATGAAGCTCACGAAGAAGTCGCACGCCTGCATCCGTCTGGAGAAGAACGGCCGCACCCTCGTCATCGATCCCGGCGTCTTCAGCGAGGCGGACGCCGCGGTCGGCGCGGAGGCCGTCCTCGTCACGCACGAGCACCCCGACCACTTCAGCGAGGGGCACCTGCGGGCCGGTCTCGAAGCCGACCCCGGGCTGCAGGTCTACACGCTGAAGTCGGTCGCCGACCAGCTCGCGGCCGCGTTCCCCGGGCGGGTGCACACCGTCGGCCACGGCGACACGTTCACCGCCGCGGGATTCGACGTGCAGGTCCACGGCGAGCTGCACGCCGTGATCCACCCCGACATCCCGCGCATCACGAACGTCGGCTTCCTCGTCGACGGCGGGCGCGTCTTCCATCCGGGTGACGCGCTCACCGTCCCCGGCCACGCCGTCGAGACGCTGATGCTGCCCGTGCAGGCGCCCTGGAGCAAGATCTCCGAGGTCATCGACTACGTCCGCGAGGTGAAGCCGCAGCGCGCGTACGACATCCACGACGCCCTCCTCACCGACCTGGCGCGTCCCGCGTACGACCGGCAGATCGGCGCGCTGGGCGGGTCCGAGCACCTGCGGCTGGCGCCGGGCGAGACCGCCGACCTCTGAGCCGGCCGGTGGGTGTCACAGGCGCCCGGTAGGTTGTGGTCCATGCGTATCGCCACCTGGAACGTGAACTCGGTCACCGCCCGTCTGCCGAGGGTGCTGGCCTGGCTGGAGAGCACCGGCACGGACGTGCTGTGCATCCAGGAGACCAAGACCACGGCCGAGCAGTTCCCGTCCGAGGAGCTCCGCGAGCTGGGCTACGAGTCCGCGGTGAACGCGACGGGCCGGTGGAACGGCGTGGCGGTGGTGTCCCGCGTGGGCCTGGAGGACGTCGTGCGCGGCCTGCCGGGCGGCCCGGAGTACGAGGGTGTCGAGGAGCCGCGCGCCGTCTCCGCGACCTGCGGACCGGTGCGCGTCTGGTCGGTCTACGTGCCGAACGGCCGCGAGGTGGACCACCCGCACTACGCGTACAAGCTCCAGTGGTTCGAGGCCCTGAGGGCGGCGGTCGCCGAGGACGCGGCGGGCGGCCGCCCGTTCGCGGTGCTGGGCGACTACAACGTGGCGCCGACGGACGACGACGTCTTCGACCGGTCCCTCTTCGAGGGCTCCACCCATGTCACCGAGGCCGAGCGCGCCGCCCTCGCCGCCCTGCGCGGGACCGGCCTCACGGACGTGGTCCCGCGCCCCCTCAAGTACGACCACCCGTTCACGTACTGGGACTACCGCCAGCTCGGCTTCCCCAAGAACCGGGGCATGCGCATCGACCTGGTCTACGGCAACGCCCCCTTCTCGAAGGCGGTCACCGACGCCTACGTGGACCGGGACGAACGCAAGGGCAAGGGAGCCTCGGACCACGCCCCGGTGGTCGTGGACCTGGAGGTCTAGCCCGCTGCATCCAGGGGCGCCCCGTGAGGGGCGCGGGGAACTGCGCGACCAGCCACAGCCGGCCGGCACCCGAATCACCACCGGACCGGCCCCCCAACCGCCCGCGCCCCACCCCTACAG
>NZ_VDFC01000047.1:29806-61151 GCF_008369065.1 Streptomyces apricus
ACCCCAGATCCACGGACTCCGCCAGCGCGGCCAACCCCGCATCCCCAGGATGCAGATGATCCCCGCTGTCGTAGGCGGGAAGCATCCGCGCAGGATCCCCCGGATCCCGCAACACGGCATCGAAGTCCAGCACCCCGTCGAACAGGCTCCCGGATCCGCTCCCAGGCCCGCCCGGAGGGCTGCCCTGGGAGCGGATCCACCCGTTCACCGCGGAGCGCTCCGCGTCGACCGCCGCCGTGCACCGCGCCTCACCCGCGCAGGGCGCGATCGTCGCGGCCACCACCCGCAGCCCGCGCCCGTGGGCGCGCTCGGCGACCTCCCGCAGCCCCGCGACGACCTGCTCCGCACTCGCCCCCCACCGCACGTCGTTGACCCCCTGGAACACGACGACCGTCCGCGCGGACGTCTGCGCCAGGACGTCCCGGTCCAGCCGGTGCAGCGCACTCACCCCGCCCGTGTCGGTGGACACGCCGTCGCCGGTGTACCGGTCCGTGACCACGCGGTTCGCCGAGATCCCCTGGTTGAGCACCCCGTAGCGGGGCACCGCGTCCTGGGCCCGCAGCCGGTCGGACAGCAGGTCGGGCCAGCGCCGGTTGGCGTCCCGCGTCGACTTCTCGCCGTCGGTGATGGAGTCGCCGAGCATCACCACGGACCCCGGCCCGCCGCCCACGTCGACCCCGGTCAGCAGCGGCCAGTTCAGGATCGTCGAGGTGTACGCGTCCGGCCCGGCGTCCGCCGCGTGGTCACCGGGCCCGCTGACGTACGACTGCTGCACGGCCAGGGCATGCACGGGCGCCGCCGTCACCGTCCCCGGCAGGTGGAAGCTCACGAGCAGGTTGCCGTCCGCGGGCACGTCGAGGCCCAGCGGATCGCTGAACCCCTGCGCCCCGGCCGGGATGTCGAGTCCGGCGGAGCCCCGGAAGGACAGCGGTACGGGAGCGCCCCGCGCGGCAGCCCCGGACCCCTGCACGGCCACCGTCGCGCTGCCGATCCGTACGGGCCCGGCGGCGAAGGTGTTGTCGAGGCGGATCCGCACCCGCGGCCCGCCGGCCGAGGTGTGCACCACCAGCCGCAGCGTCCGGTCCGTCCAGGGCCCGACCGCGGTGTAGCCGGACGAGGACGCGGCCCAACTCCCGGTCCAGCCACGGCTTTCGGGGCGTACGGCCAGGGCGAACACATGCAGGTCGGCGTTGACCGGGAGGCGCACGGAGTCCACCGTGCGCCCTCGGACGAGGGGCACGGTCACGACGTACAGCTTCGCCTTCTCGGCGCGCTGCCCGCCGGGCGTGTTGACGTGCGGCAGCGCCACGGCCTTGGTGGCGAGCGGCCCGGCGCGCCAGTCCGGGGCGGTCAGCCGGTAGGAGGAGCGCGAACCGTCGAGGTACCGCACCGTGCCCGTGCCGCTCTCCTCGCCGCCGCCCGTGCCCGCGACCAGGAAGGCGAGCGCGTCACCCCGGCCGCGCACCCGCACGGACTGCCCGTCGGCGCGTACGTTGTCGGGCTCGCCCGGCGCCCGGCGCGGCAGGGCCAGCCGGGCGCCCTGGACCGTCAGCGCACGTCCCGGTGTCCAGCCGGCGGCGGTCAGGTCCTGCGCCGACAGGGAGCCGCCCGCGCCGTCGAAGTCCGCCCCGGCGGGCCGCGCGTCGTCGCTCACGGCCGTGTTGTCGAAGTGCCGCTCCAGCGGGACGGGCCGGGGTGCGGCCCGCGGCGCGGCCTCCGCGGGAACCGCCAGTGCGATCGGGACCGTTGTGGACAGCAGAGCAAGGGCGACGGCTTTGCCCCACACACGTCGGCGCACACCGACTCCTCCCGCTCGCGGACGCTCACGACGCAGTGCTGACGCCCTCTGACGAGGCGACAGATGCACCGTGAAGCTAAAGAGACGGCGGGGACTCGTCAATGAGGCAGGCGCGAACGGCGTACGAACGTGGCGGGAACAGCGGTCCGCGCGCCCTGTGGTGCACCGGGTGATACGGATGAAAGGCTGTGTGTATGAACATCCCTTTCCTGGGCAACTGGCGCAAGAAGCGCGACCCCGCGAGGGGGGTCGCCCTCTTCCCGGACGGCGAGAGCGACCACGAGGGAGTGGCCGAACTGCTCTCCGAATGCGAACTGCTGCGCTCGCAGGCCCAGCAGGCGGGGATCGAACTCGACGACTCGGCGGCCTCGTTGGAGGCGCTGGACCAGCTGCTGCCGCGCTGGCGCGACGACGAGGAGAGCCTGCCCTGGCTCGGCAACGACGCCGGTCTCTACCTCGGCACGGTCATCGTCCGCTCGGTCCCCGGCGCGGTCTGGGAGGTCTGGCCCAACGGGCAGCCGGTCGTGCGGCTGGAGTCGGGGCGGGAGATCGACGTGGTCGTCTCGGGCCACGAGTGGGCCGCCAGCGGCGTACCCGAACTGTCCCAGCTGTACGCCGAGGTGGCCGAAGCGTGAGGCTCTGGCCTGGACCGACTACGTAAATACGGCTAATGCCCGATAAGTGCGTGTCGCGTATTTGCCCCGCTCGTCGTGCGGATAGTTTGCGGCGACCGCGACACGGCTGAGAGTGGGTAGGGCTGAGGATGGCCGTCGATCCGTTGATCGAGCTGCGTGACGTCAACAAGCACTTCGGGGAGCTGCACGTACTGCGGGACATCAACCTCACCGTCGGCAAGGGGGAGGTGGTCGTCGTCATCGGCCCCTCGGGGTCGGGCAAGTCGACCCTCTGCAGGGCGATCAACCGTCTGGAGCCCATCGGGTCGGGCGAGATCAAGCTGGACGGGCGGCTCCTGGCGCGGGAGGGCAAGGACCTCGCGAGGCTCCGCGCCGAGGTGGGGATGGTGTTCCAGTCCTTCAACCTCTTCGCGCACAAGACGGTCCTGCAGAACGTCTCGCTGGGCCAGATCAAGGTGCGCGGCCGCAAGAAGGCCGAGGCCGACCGGCGCTCGCTCGAACTGCTCGACCGGGTGGGACTGGCCTCGCAGGCCCCGAAGTACCCGGCGCAGCTGTCCGGCGGCCAGCAGCAGCGCGTGGCCATCGCCCGCGCCCTCGCCATGGACCCCAAGGCACTGCTCTTCGACGAGCCGACCTCGGCGCTCGACCCGGAGATGATCAACGAGGTCCTGGAGGTCATGCGGCAGCTCGCCCGCGACGGCATGACGATGGTCGTCGTCACCCACGAGATGGGCTTCGCGCGCTCGGCGGCCAACCGGGTCGTCTTCATGGCCGACGGGGCCGTCGTCGAGGACCGCAGCCCGGAGGAGTTCTTCACCGCTCCGCGCAGCGACCGCGCGAAGGACTTCCTCTCCAAAATCCTCACACACTGAGCGAGGGGCGTGATCATGACCTGTACGGCACGTGAACGCCTTGTCCGGCGGCGTCCGACGTCCTCCCCGCGACCGCCTCCCGCGGCCCGCACGCCGCCCCCGGGACCCGTGTCGGGGCCCAACTCCCCTTCCACGGGGGAGGATCGGCGTCGCCCGCCGGCCGCGGCGCGCGGCTCCACCGTGCCGGTGGGCCCGCCGGGCCGGGCCTCGACTACGCTTTGTCGTTCATCCCTGCGGTGACGGAGGCTCTCGAAGACGCCTCGGCCGACCCGGGGACGCTGCTGCCGGGCACGCGGTGGCGAAGGGCAATGGCCCGTCCGGCAGCAGCCGGAGATCACTGCTCGCGCAGCGGGACCGACCGGTACGACGGGTCGGCCGCGGCGGGCGGAAGGTCAGCTGCGCCGGTCGGGTTGTCGCCCGCCGGACGTCCCGGCGGCATCGACCGTGCTTGTGGACAGCCCTCAGGGCGCCCGGTGCGTGGTGCGGGCCGGGGGAGTGGGTGTCGCGGGCAGCGGGGTCTGCGCGGCCCGCGTGACGTCGGCGACCAGCTCGACGACGTCCGGCCCGTACGCCTGGGAGTTCACCACCTTCAGCAGCAGGGCGAAGGAGCCGTCGCGGTGCTTGCGGTACAGCCGCTCGTGGTTGCGGGCCAGATAGCGGGTCGCCGCCTGGTTGGTGATGGCGCGCTGGCCGCAGAAGAGGAACACGGGCCGGCCCGGGCCCTCCTGCCCCGCGGTGAGCCGTGCGAGCAGTACGTACTCGGCCAGTCCCGGTTCCATGCGGTGCCGCTCGGTGCCTATCTGGAACGCCAGGCGGTCCGGACCGGGCTCCGGGTCGACGTTCACCCGCACCCCCGGCAGCATCGCCTGCATGTGCGCGGCCATCCGGCGGTTGGACCCGGGGCCGCCGACGCAGAACTCCGTGCGCTCCCCGAAGCCCTGCCGGGCCGCGTCCTGCGTGATCACGTCGGCGTGCGCGTTGCAGTCCTTGATCAGGGCGGCGAGCTCCAGGAGCGCGAACACGTCGTAGCGGTGGACCGCCAGATCGGCGCTGCCCGCGTCGCGGTTGACCACCAGCAGCGACTCGGAGTGGTCGGGCAGCCCGAAGAAGGCCTGCTTGCGGCGGAGCCTGCGCTTCCACAGGTAGGTCCGGGCGATCCAGCCCAGCGAGGCGCTCAGGCCCGCCGCGATCACCCCCAGGACGATGTTGCGCACGTCGTCAGTCATGGGCGCGCATGCTAGCGGGCACACGTATCGGTGTTCGAGAGGGACCTGACGCGGCCATGCCGTGGAAGTTACGCTGCGCGGACGGTCGTTCACTGGAGGTACGGATGGGGCGCACGGTCGCGCGGAGGTTCGCGGTACCGGCGGTATTGGCCGCCATGGTGTCGGTGGGGGCGGCGCCGCCCTCCTCGGGAAGTGCCGCGAGCGGTTCGGAGCAGGCGCCGAAGGTCCCGGTCGCCGTCGGGTACGGCGGGGCCGTCGCGAGCGTCGACGCGGACGCCTCGGCCGCCGGGGTGGAGATCCTGCGCAAGGGCGGCAACGCGGTCGACGCGGCCGTGGCCACGGCCGCCGCCCTCGGCGTCACCGAGCCCTACTCGTCGGGCATCGGCGGAGGCGGCTACTTCGTCTACTACGACGCGAAGTCCCGTACGGTGCGGACGATCGACGGGCGCGAGACGGCGCCCCTGACCGCCGACGCCGGGCTCTTCCTGGAGAACGGGCAGCCGATCCCGTTCGCCGACGCGGTCACCAGCGGACTGGGCGTCGGCACGCCCGGCACGCCCGCCACCTGGCAGACGGCACTGGACAGCTGGGGCAGCAAGCCGCTCGGGTCGCTGCTGAAGCCCGCGGAGCGGCTGGCGCGGGACGGGTTCACCGTCGACGCCACCTTCCGCTCGCAGACCGAGTCCAACGAGGCCCGGTTCAGGAACTTCCCGGACACGGCCGAGCTGTTCCTGCCGGGCGGCGCGCTGCCGGTGGTCGGCTCCACGTTCAAGAACCCCGACCTGGCGCGCACCTACCAGGAGCTGGGCCGCAAGGGCGTGGGGGCGCTCTACCGGGGCGAGCTGGCCCGGGACATCGTGGACACGGTCAACGAGCCGCCGGTGGCGCCGGGATCGGGCTACAACGCCCGGCCGGGCGACCTGTCGCTCAAGGACCTCGCGGCGTACCGGGCGAAGCGGCAGGCGCCCACGAAGACCTCGTACCGGGGCCTCGGCGTCTACTCCATCGCCCCCTCCTCCTCAGGCGGCACCACCGTCGGCGAGGCCCTCAACATCCTGGAGGACACCGACCTCTCCAAGGCCTCCGACGTCCAGTACCTGCACCGGTACATCGAGGCCAGCCGGATCGCGTTCGCCGACCGGGGCCGCTGGGTGGGCGACCCGGCCTTCGAGGACGTACCGACGAAGGAACTGCTGTCGCAGGAGTTCGCCGACTCGCGCGCGTGCCTCATCAAGGACGACGCGGTGCTCACGAGTCCGCTGGCGCCGGGCGACCCGCGTCACCCGGCCGCCTGCCGGGCCGGCGGCAAGGCCGCGCCGACGACGTACGAGGGCGAGAACACGACCCATCTGACGGTGGCCGACAAGTGGGGCAACGTCGTCGCCTACACCCTCACCATCGAGCAGACCGGCGGCAGCGGGATCACCGTCCCGGGCCGCGGGTTCATCCTCAACAACGAGCTGACCGACTTCTCCTTCGCGCCGGCCAGCCCGGCCGTCCACGACCCGAACCTGCCCGGACCGGGCAAGCGGCCGCGCTCGTCCATCTCGCCCACGATCGTGCTCGACCGGCACGCCAAGCCGGTGGTGGCGCTCGGGTCGCCCGGTGGCGCGACCATCGTCACGACGGTCCTGCAGACGCTGACCGGGTTCCTCGACCGCGGGCTGCCGCTCGTGGACGCGATCGCCGCCCCGCGCGCCAGCCAGCGCAACCAGACGACCACGGAGCTCGAACCGGGGCTGTGGGACAGCCCGGTGCGGGCGCAGCTGGAGGTCCTCGGTCACGGGTTCCGGCAGAACCCCGAGATCGGCGCGGCGACCGGGGTCCAGCGGCTGCCGGACGGGAAGTGGCTGGCCGCCGCGGAGACCGTACGGCGGGGCGGCGGATCGGCGATGGTGGTGCGGCCGGCGCACTAGCCGGRGCGCCGCGGTTCCCCGTCCCGGGGAGGGCATGGCCGGGGGCCCTGCTCACCGTCCGGGGCGGGGAACGTACGCTGCGTTCGGGGCGAAAAGTCGGTGCAGGTAGCGCTTCCGTAACACGGATGGTGTTTTCTACCGGATCGGAGTACTCCGGTCCGGCATGGGGTGAACGCAATGGCAGTGGAACAGCTCCCCGGTCAGGTCCGGGAGTTCGCGCAGTACTTCGGTGGCCTGCTGTCCCGGCTCGACCAGGGCGGCGGCTGGTGCGGGGTGTTCTGGCAGCGCGACCCCGACGGGATGCGGGCCTGCCTGGACGGCACGGAGGTGCCGCCGTGGGATGTCGTGCAGGCCGTACTGCAGGACCTGGCCGCCGAGTACGGGGACCCGGCCGCGGCCCAGGAGACCGAGCGGGCGCGGGCGCTGCACGGGGTGGCCCTGACCGCGTACGACGCCCGGCCCGGCGGCCGGGACGCCCTCGGCGACCGCCTCGACGTCATGCTGCGGGAGCAGCGGTACGCGGCCGAACGGCTCGCGGAGCTGGGGCGCGCGCTGGGGGCGGCCACCAGCCGGGCCGAGACCGACGCCCTCGAACTGGACCTGGCCTGGGCCCGCGACGACCACGACCGCGCGACGGCCCGCTGCGCGGAACTGCGCACCCGCATGGACGAACTGGACCGCCGGACGGTCGGCGGACACGCACAGGAGACCCTGGCGATCCCGAGGATCACCCACGCCGCCGACGAGGTGGTGTGGATCGACGAACCGGGGGAGGACCGGCCGGTCGCCGGCCCGGGCGGGGTCGCCGGGGACGGCGAGGGTGACGAGGTCCGCTGGTCCGGCGGGGACGGCGGGGGTGACCAGGCTCGTTGGTCCGGCGGGGACGGCGGTGCCGACGAGGCCAGCTGGTCCGGCGGGGCCGATGGGGCTGACGGGGGCGACGAGGCCCGTTGGTCCCGCGGGGCCGATGGGTCCGGTGAGGGCGACCAGGCCCGTTGGTCCGGCAGGGCAGACGGGGACGACGGGGCCCGCCGGCCCGGCGGGCGCGGGCCCGTTCCGGTCGCTGCCCCGCACGGGGACGTCCGGCGGCCGGCGCCGGACGAGGACGACTGGCCGGCTCCCCGGCACGACATCGCACCGGACCGGGCCGCGCCCGGGGCTCCCGCCCCGGACCCGACTCCGGGTCCGGCTTCGGGCCCGGGTCGGGCTTCGGGCCTGGGCCAGGTTCCGGGTCAGGCTTCCGGCCCGGCTGCGGGCTCCGGCACCGACCCGGTGACCGGTGCCGACCCGGCCTTCGGCTCCGCTTCGGGGCTCACCCCCGGCTCCGGGTCCGTCTTCGACCCCGGCCCCCCCTTCGGTCCCGGCCCCGACCTGGCCTCCGGCCCGGTGTCCAGCCCTACCTTCGACACCGGGGCCGGCTCCGGCTCCGCCTTCGGCTCGGGGGCCGGCCCTGACCCCAGGGCCGCCTTCGGTTCGGGGACCGGCCCCGGGGACGGCTCCGAAGGCGGTTTCGGTGGGGACGGCGTGTCCGGTGGGGAGTCCGTCTTCGACAAGGGGCGCGCCTTCGACGAGGGGCTGGCGCCCTACGCCGGACCCGCCCCGCACGACACCGCCCCGCCGGAGGCCGTCGCGCCGCATCCCGAGGGGCACCCGGAGGAGGAACCCCCCGCGTCCAAGCAGCGGCCCCGGCGCCGTATACGGGGCAGGGTCCGCGGCAGCGCCCGGTTCGCCGGTGAGATAGACCCGGCGACGGCGCCGGACGGGGGCGCCGGCAGCCCCGTAGCCCCGTCTCCCGCGCAGGAGAAGCCGCGGCGCGAGGCGCTGGACGACGAGGCGCGGCGCGCCACGGTCGAGACCGTCACTCACCTGGTGCGGCTGCGCGGCGAGGGCCGTACCGGCGAGGCGCACGCCGTGCTGGTCGAGGCCGCGTACTGGCCCGCGGCCCGCCTCCCGCTGCTCGCCGCCGAACTGCACCGCGCCGGTCTCGGCGCCGACTGGGCCACCCTCCTGTGGGAGGCGGTCTCGCTGCCCGCCGACCGCCTGGTCGCCGCGGCCGACGCACTGGCCGCCGCGGGCCGCACGGCGGACGGGGAGCAGATGCTGCGCCAGGGCGTGGCCCGCCCGGCCCCGGAGATCGGCGAGGCCGTCCTGGGCCTGGTCCGGGCGGACCGCCACCGCGAGGCCCGCGCCCTCGTCGACGCGTACGTCCGCACCCGCGCCCCCGAGGAGGCCGCCCGCAGCGTCGACGCCGATCCGAAGCTCCTCGCGCCGCTCCTCCTGGAGGCGGCCCGCGGTGTCTCGGAGCAGCGTCACTGGGACCTGGTCCATGCCCTGCGCGTCGCCGGGCACACGGCGTAGGACCCGGCGCCCGGTGGGCAGCGGGCGCCCGCGAGGGCGCCGCCCGCTCACCCACCGGGGTGCGAAACATGATCGACTCCGCCTGTTGACGACGATGGTCTTGCCCAGCGCTGCGGCGAGGCTTACTTTCAGGTCTCTACGCCCCGTGTCTACGGGCGTAGAGGCTCTCTGACGTCACGTCGAAGGAGCAGCTCATGGCCAACGTCGTACGCGCCGCCCTGGTCCAGGCGACCTGGACCGGCGACACCGCATCCATGGTCGCCAAGCACGAGGAGCACGCCCGCGAGGCGGCCCGTCAGGGCGCGAAGATCATCGGATTCCAGGAAGTCTTCAACGCCCCCTACTTCTGCCAGGTCCAGGAAGCGGAGCACTACCGCTGGGCGGAACCCGTACCGGACGGCCCGACCGTCACCCGGATGCGGGAACTGGCCCGCGAGACCGGCATGGTGATCGTGGTCCCGGTCTTCGAGGTCGAGCAGTCCGGCTTCTACTTCAACACCGCGGCCGTCATCGACGCCGACGGCACGTACCTCGGCAAGTACCGCAAGCACCACATCCCGCAGGTCAAGGGCTTCTGGGAGAAGTACTACTTCAAGCCGGGCAACCTCGGCTGGCCCGTCTTCGACACCGCGGTCGGCAAGGTCGGCGTCTACATCTGCTACGACCGCCACTTCCCGGAGGGCTGGCGCCAACTCGGCCTGAACGGCGCCCAGCTCGTCTACAACCCCTCCGCGACCTCCCGGGGCCTGTCCGCCCACCTGTGGCAGCTGGAGCAGCCCGCGGCGGCCGTCGCCAACGAGTACTTCGTCGCCGCGATCAACCGGGTCGGCCAGGAGGAGTACGGGGACAACGACTTCTACGGGACCTCGTACTTCGTCGACCCCCGGGGCCAGTTCGTCGGCGAGCCCGCGAGCGACAAGAGCGAGGAACTCGTCGTGCGCGACCTCGACCTCGGCCTGATCGAGGAGGTCCGGCAGCAGTGGGCGTTCTACCGGGACCGCCGCCCCGACGCGTACGAAGGGCTGGTGCAGCCGTGACGACGGACGCTTCGCAGGGCGGTGCGGCACGGGAGCCGGCGCGCGGCCGGGACGCGGACCTGCTGCGGCGCCACCGGGCCGTCCTGCCCGACTGGCTCGCCCTCTACTACGGCGAGCCCCTCGAACTCACCCACGGCGAGGGCCGCCACGTGTGGGGCGCCGACGGCACCCGCTACCTCGACTTCTTCGGCGGCATCCTCACCACGATGACCGCGCACGCCCTGCCCGAGGTGACGAAGGCCGTCAGCGAGCAGGCCGGCCGGATCAACCACTCCTCCACGCTCTACCTCAACCGGCCGATGGTCGACCTGGCCGAGCGGATCGCCCGGCTGTCGGGCATCCCGGACGCGCGCGTCTTTTTCACGACCTCCGGCACCGAGGCCAACGACACCGCGCTGATGCTGGCCACCGCGTACCGCCGCAGCAACCAGATCCTGGCGATGCGCAACAGCTACCACGGCCGCTCGTTCAGCGCGGTCGGCATCACCGGCAACAAGGGCTGGTCGCCGACCAGCCTGTCCCCTCTCCAGACGCTGTACGTGCACGGCGGCGTCCGCACCCGCGGCCCCTACGCGCACCTGGACGACGCCGCCTTCGTCGCGGCCTGCGTCGCCGACCTGGAGGACCTGCTCGGCCACGTGCGCGCGCCCGCCGCCCTCATCGCCGAACCCGTCCAGGGCGTCGGCGGCTTCACCTCGCCGCCGGACGGCCTGTACGCGGCGTTCCGCGAGGTCCTCGCCGCGCGCGGCATCCTGTGGATCGCCGACGAGGTGCAGACCGGCTGGGGCAGGACCGGCGACCACTTCTGGGGCTGGCAGGCGCACGCGCAGAACGGCCCGCCGGACATCCTGACCTTCGCCAAGGGCATCGGCAACGGCATGTCCATCGGCGGGGMCGTCGCCCGCGCCGAGATCATGAACTGCCTCGACGCCAACTCCATCTCCACCTTCGGCGGCACCCAGGTCACCATGGCCGCCGGCCTCGCCAACCTCACGTACCTCCTGGAGCACGACCTCCAGGGCAACGCCCGCCGGGTCGGCGGACTGCTCCTCGAACGGCTGCGGGCCGTCGCCGCGCAGGTGCCGGGCGTACGGGAGGTCCGGGGCCGCGGACTCATGATCGGCGTCGAGCTGGTGAAGCCCGGCACCGACCTGGCCGACCCGGACGCGGCGGCCGCCGTGCTCGAAGCGGCGCGCGAGGAGGGCCTGCTGATCGGCAAGGGCGGCGGTCACGACACCAGCGTCCTGCGCATCGCCCCGCCCCTGTCGCTCACCGTCGCGGAGGCCGAGGAGGGCGCCGCGATGCTGGAACGCGCCCTGCGCAGCGCCCTGCGCTGAGGAGCCGAGCCGGCCACCCCCTCGCCGGGGGGCGCCCGTCAGGACAGACAGGAGTCGAACCATGAGCACCCGTACAGTCATCCGCGGTGGTCTGGTGATCACCGCATCGGACGAGCTCCACGCGGACGTCCTCGTCGAGGACGGCCGCATCGCCGCCCTGGCGGCCACCGGCACCCCCGCCGCCCAGGCGTGGACGGCCGGCCGGACCATCGACGCGAGCGGCAAGTACGTGATCCCGGGCGGCGTCGACGCCCACACCCACATGGAGCTGCCCTTCGGCGGCACCTTCGCCTCCGACACCTTCGAGACCGGCACCCGCGCCGCCGCCTGGGGCGGCACCACCACGATCATCGACTTCGCGGTCCAGAGCGTCGGCCGCTCCCTGCGCGAGGGCCTCGACGCGTGGAACGCCAAGGCCGACGGCAAGTGCGCCGTCGACTACGGCTTCCACATGATCGTCTCCGACGTCAACGAGGACACCCTCAAGGAGATGGACCTGCTGGTCGAGGAGGGCGTCACCTCCTTCAAGCAGTTCATGGCCTACCCCGGCGTCTTCTACAGCGACGACGGCCAGATCCTGCGCGCCATGCAGCGCTCCGCCGAGAACGGCGGCCTCATCATGATGCACGCCGAGAACGGCATCGCGATCGACGTATTGGTGGAACAGGCGCTCGCGCGGGGCGAGACCGATCCGCGTTTCCACGGCGAGGTCCGCAAGGCGCTCCTGGAGGCCGAGGCCACCCACCGTGCCATCAGGCTCGCCCAGGTGGCCGGCGCCCCGCTGTACGTCGTGCACGTCTCGGCGACCGAGGCCGTCGCCGAGCTGACCAGGGCCCGCGACGACGGCCTGAACGTGTTCGGCGAGACCTGTCCGCAGTACCTGTTCCTGTCCACCGACAACCTCGCGGAGCCGGACTTCGAGGGCGCCAAATACGTGTGCTCGACGCCGCTGCGGCCCAAGGAGCACCAGGCGGCCCTGTGGCGGGGCCTGCGCACCAACGACCTCCAGGTCGTCTCCACCGACCACTGCCCCTTCTGCTTCACGGGCCAGAAGGAGCTGGGCCGGGGCGACTTCTCGAAGATCCCCAACGGCCTGCCGGGCGTCGAGAACCGGATGGACCTGCTCCACCAAGCCGTGGTCGACGGGCACATCTCGCGCCGCCGCTGGATCGAGATCGCCTGCGCCACCCCGGCCCGGATGTTCGGCCTGTACCCGAAGAAGGGGACGATCGCGCCGGGCGCCGACGCGGACGTCGTCGTCTACGACCCGCACGCCGAGCAGGTCATGTCCGCCGGGACCCACCACATGAACGTCGACTACTCGGCGTACGAGGGCAGGCGCACCACCGGCCGTGTCGAGACGGTCCTCTCGCGCGGCGAACTCGTCATCACCGACCGGGAGTTCACCGGACGGGCCGGGCACGGCGTCTACACCCCCCGCTCCACCTGCCAGTACCTCCTCTGAACCTCCTTCGAAGCTCTTCCGAACGAACCAGGAGCGGTGCCCATGGACTTCGGACTCGTCCTGCAGACCGACCCACCGGCCTCCCGCGTCATCAGCCTGATGAAGCGGGCCGAGCGCAACGGCTTCACGTACGGCTGGACCTTCGACTCCGCCGTGCTCTGGCAGGAGCCGTTCGTGATCTACAGTCAGATCCTCTCGCAGACCACGAAGCTCAAGGTCGGCCCGATGGTGACGAACCCGGGCACCCGCACCTGGGAGGTCACCGCCTCCACCTTCGCCACGCTCAACGACATGTTCGGCAACCGCACGGTCTGCGGCATCGGACGCGGCGACTCGGCGATGCGGGTGGCCGGCCGCAAGCCCAACACCCTCGCCCGGATCAGCGAGGCCATGAAGGTGATCCGGGCCCTGGGGCGGGGCGAGGAGGCCGACCTCGGCGGCACGGCGGTCAGGTTCCCGTGGATCGGGCCGGGCGCCGAACTGCCCGTCTGGATGGCCGCGTACGGACCCAAGGCGCTGAAGATGACCGGCGAGGAGGCCGACGGGTTCATCCTCCAGCTCGCCGACCCGTACCTCACCGCGTACATGGTCGGGGCGGTGCGGGCCGCGGCGGTGGCGGCCGGACGCGATCCGGCCGACGTCACGATCTGCGTGGCCGCGCCCGCCTACGTCACCGAGGACGACTCGCCCGCGGCGCTCGCCCACGCGCGTGAGCAGTGCCGCTGGTTCGGCGGCATGGTGGGCAACCACGTCGCCGACCTCGTCGCCAGGTACGGCGAGCACTCCGCGGCCGTCCCGGAGGAACTGACCGACTACATCAAGGCCCGCGAGGGCTACGACTACTCCCACCACGGACGCAGCGGGAACCCCGACACGCAGTTCGTGCCCGACGAGATCGTCGACCGGTTCTGCCTGATCGGCACCGTCGAGCAGCACGTCGCGAAGCTGGACGCCCTGCGCGCGCTGGGTGTTGACCAGTTCGCCCTGTACGCCATGCACGATGCGCAGGAAGCGGTCGTCGAGACGTACGGATCGGACGTCATTCCCGCCGTCAATGGTTGACGGTCATCCTCTTTGCCGTCAACGGTTGACGGCATCCAGGTCCGCCATCAACCGTTGGCGGATTTCGGGTCCGCCGTCAACCGTTGCGGCGATCTCCAGTTCCGCCGTCAATTGTTGCGGCGGTCTCCAGGTCGTCCCCTTCCCCCCTCCCCGGGAAGGGGACCGCAGCACCCGCCGCACGCATCCCCCCAGGTGTCACCCGCACGGCCTTTCCCGTCCCGCCTCATCGATTGGCCTGCTCATGACCGAAACCGTCCCCACGGAACCGCCGACACCCCCGACGTCCACGTCTCCGTCCGCGTCCGCCTCCACGTCCCAGTCCACTCACGCCGACGGCCGCGTGGAACTCGGTCCCGGGGCCTTCCCCGCCGACAGCCCCTTCGCCAACGAGGACCTGCGGCCCGTCCCGGTCGCCGAACGCAGGTGGACGACGTACAACTTCGCGGCGCTGTGGATCTCCATGGCCCACTGCATCCCCAGCTGGACCCTGGCCTCCGGTCTGGTCGCCCTCGGCATGGACTGGAAGCAGGCCGTCCTCACCATCGCGCTGGCCAACGTCATCGTGCTGCTGCCGATGCTGGCCACCGGGCACGCCGGACCCAAGTACGGCATCCCCTTCCCCGTCCTGGCCCGGGCCTCCTTCGGGCTGCGCGGGGCCAACGTCCCGGCACTGATCCGGGCGGCCGTGGCCTGCGGCTGGTTCGGCATCCAGACCTGGATCGGCGGCAGCGGCATCTTCGCGCTCGGCTCCAAGCTGACCGGCGGGGAGTGGGAGGAAGCGGGGCGGATCGGGGGCCACCCCTGGCCGCTGTGGCTGTGCTTCCTCCTCTTCTGGGCGCTGCAGATCGCCATCATTTACCGTGGCATGGACTTCCTGCGCCGCTTCGAGAACTGGGCCGCGCCCGTCGTGATCGTCGGCGCCTTCGCGCTGCTGATCTGGATAGCCGTCAAGGCCGACGGCTTCGGCGCGCTGCTCGACCAGCCCTCGAAGCTCGGCTGGGGCGCCGACTTCTGGCCGGTCTTCTTCCCGTCCCTGATGGGCATGATCGGCTTCTGGGCGACGCTGTCGCTCAACATTCCCGACTTCACCCGCTTCGGCGCCAGCCAGAAGGCACAGACCTGGGGGCAGAGTCTCGGGTTGCCGACGACGATGACGCTCTTCGCGGTCCTCGCCGTGCTGGTCACCTCCGGCTCGGAGGCCGTCTACGGGGAGCCCATCTGGGACCCTGTCGCCCTCGCCGCCAGGACGGACAACGCCTTCGGCCTGCTCTTCGCGCTCTTCATCGTGCTCATCGCCACGATCTCCGTGAACATCGCGGCGAACGTGGTCTCACCGGCGTACGACCTGTCCAACCTGGCGCCGAAGTTCATCAACTTCCGTACCGGCGCGCTGATCACGGGGGTCATCGGCATCCTGATCTTCCCGTGGAAGCTGATCTCCACCCCGGAGTTCTACATCTTCACCTGGCTCGGGGTGGTCGGCGGCCTGCTCGGCACGGTCGCCGGCATCCTGATCGCCGACTACTGGATCGTCCGGCGTACGGTCCTGCACCTGGCCGACCTCTACACGCCGGGCGGGCGCTACTGGTACACGAACGGCTGGAACTGGCGGGCGGTGCTGGCCTTCGTGATCGGCGGCGTCCTGGCCGTCGGCGGCTCGTACTCGACCGTCGACGCCGAGGGGGAGAAGCTGGGCCCGTTCCCGGTCGACGGGATCATCCCGTTCCTCAAGCCGCTCGCGGACTACGGATGGGCGGTCGGCGTCGCCTCGTCGCTCGTCCTGTACGTCGCACTGATGGCACCCCTGCAACGGGCCGAACGGGCCGAACGGGCCGAACGGGCCGAGCGGGCCGAAAGGGCTGAACGCACCGCCGGAACCGTCTGACGACGGAGGGCGGGCCGCGTCGGGCGACGCCCTACTGGGCGGCCTCCAGCGCGGCCATGCCCTCCTTGGCCGCCTTGATGGCGCCCTTGTTGATCTCGTCCGTACCGGGTGCCTTCTTGGACTCGAAGTCACTGCCGTTGTACGTGACGACCACCAGGGCGTTGGAGGCACGGACGACGACCGTGCCCTCGCGCGTCTGCTGCTTGTCGGTGGTGGACAGGTTCACCACGGAATAGGCCTCGTCCCCGACACCGGGGACCTGGCCGCCGCCGTTCTTCTCCGCGGTGCGCTGCCGGTAGGCGGCCTGCGCACTCTCGTCGGACTTCTTGATCTCGTACGAGATGTCGAGCCAGCGGTAGTCGAAGCCCTTGAGCGCGTTCCAGGAACAGGTGCGGCGCAGCGACTCGTCGGTCGAGGGGATCTCCTTGCCGGCCGTCTTGGCGCCGGGTACCAGCGAGGCCACCGTCTTCTTCGTCACGCCCTCGCACGGCGCGGGGGAGTCGCGGTAGGTACGGCTGGCGGCGGCGGTCGCGGGTGCCGAGGGCGAGGCCGAGGCCGGGCTGTCGGGGGCGGACTTCTTCTCCGCGGCCGCAGGCGCGGCGAGCGGCCCGGACGACAGCGCCCAGCCCGCCGTGGCGAGCACGACGACCGGTGCCAGACGCGCGGCGAGAGTGAGCGGAAGAGAACGCACGGCGCACATTTCGTGGGGGACGGTGCGGAGGGCCCGCACGGCGGACGGGACGCCAGTGTCACACGAGTGGCTGTAGGGCGGAAGTGAGAACTCGCTCCGTGCCCGCGCGGTGACAGTACCTACTGTTCCCGCCGGCCGAGGACCGTGCCGGATACGGCGGATTCGGTGGTTCCCGGGGGCGGGGCCCGTGTGATGATCGGCCCGTGACCTCGACCATGACCGCGACCGTGAGCGTGAGAAGCCCGAGGCGGTTCCGCACCGCCGCCCTCCTCTGTCTGTTGGTGCTGGGGGCGAACGGATGCGGTTTCTCCGCCGAACTGGACCGTGAGGTCAACCCGGAACGCACACCGACGCCGACGCAGGGGCCGGTGGAGGGGCCGGTGGAGGTGGCTCCGAGCCCTGAGGGGACGGGGCCGTCGCCCTCGCCCCCGTTCGGGACCGCCGAGCCGTCCACCGCCGTCTCCGGTCTGCAGACAGAGGGCTGTCCGAAGTCCGGCCTGCGGTTCGCGGCCGACCAGGGCGACGCCGCGATGGGACTGCGCGCCATGGGCCTCGACGTCACCAACTGCGGTGACGAGCCCAGGAAGTTGGACGGCTATCCGGCCGTCACCGTCCTGGACGCCGCGGGCGACCCGTTCCCCGGCGTGAGGACCGTCCGGGGCACCGACCAGGTGTCCATGGCGCCGGAGGACCCCGGCCCCCGGCCGATCACGCTCGCCCCCGGCGAGAGCGCGCACGCGGCCCTGTACTGGCGGATGCACAACACGGACGGCGTGTACCTCCGCGTCGCCGCACGGCAGGGCGACGCCACCGTGACCGTGCAGCCCCCGAACCCGCTCGACATCGGCCCGGAGAACGTACTGGGGACGACGGCCTGGCAGCCCTCGCAGGCCCGCTAGCGGGGACGTCTGCGTACCATCGCCGGATGCCCGCGGCGCACTCCACGGGCCTGCTCGCAGCTCCGTAGTCCCGTAGTCCCGCAGTGAGGAGTTCCCCGTGTTCACGACCCGGCCCACCCTCCAAGGCACATTCGGAATGGTGTCCTCCACGCACTGGCTCGCCTCGCAGTCGGCGATGGCCGTGCTGGAGGACGGCGGCAACGCCTTCGACGCCGCCGTCGCCGCGGGGTTCGTGCTGCACGTCGTCGAGCCGCACCTCAACGGGCCCGCCGGCGAGGTGCCGATCATCCTCGCCCCGGCCGGGGGCGAGGTGCGGGTGCTGTGCGGGCAGGGGGTGGCACCGGCCGGCGCCACGGTCGCCCACTACCGGAGCCTCGGCCTGGACCTCGTACCCGGCACCGGCCCGCTCGCGGCCGCCGTGCCCGGCGCCTTCGACGCGTGGATGCTGCTCCTGCGCGACCACGGCACGAAGTCCCTGGCGGACGTCCTGAAGTACGCCGTCGGGTACGCGCGGGACGGGCACGCGCCCGTGGAGCGCGTCGGCGAGACCGTGGAGACGGTGCGCGAGCTCTTCGCGACCGAGTGGACGTCCTCGGCGGAGGTGTACCTGCCCGGCGGCGAACCCCCGCGGCCGGGCGAGCTGTTCCGCAACCTCGCGCTGGCGGCGACCTGGCTGCGGCTGATCGCGGAGGCCACGCAGGAAGCCGCGCAGGAGGCGGCGGGCACGGGAGCGGCCGGTACGGGAGCGTCCGGGGCCGCCCGCCTCCGGGTCGCCGAGATCGAGGCCGCGCGGCGGATCTGGCGGGAGGGGTTCATCGCCGAGGCGCTCGTGCGCCAGGCGGCCCGGCCCACGCTGGACACCAGCGGCGAGCGCCACTCCGGCACCCTGACGGCGGCCGACCTGGCAGCGTGGTCGGCCACCTACGAGGCCCCGGCCACCTACGACTGGCGGGGCTGGACCCTGTGCAAGGCCGCGGCCTGGAGCCAGGGCCCGGTCTTCCTCCAGCAGCTCGCCCTGCTGCCGCCCGAGCTGCCGCGGTACGGCTCCGCCGAGTACGTGCACCTCCTCGTGGAGGGGTGCAAGCTGGCGATGGCCGACCGGGAAGCCTGGTACGGGGACGCGGGTGAGGTGCCTGCGCCGGAGCTGCCGGCCGAGCTGCTGTCTCCGGAGTACAACGCCGGGCGGCGGGCGCTGATCGGGGAGAAGGCCTCGTACGAGCTGCGGCCGGGGAGCCCCGGCGGGCGGACCCCGCGGCTCAGTGTGCACGCGCGCGCGGTGGCCGCCGGGAAGGACGTCGAGGGCCCGCCCGGGGCGCCGGGCGCGGGCGAGCCCACCGTGGCGAAGCCACCGACGTCCCCCGTGCCCGGGGAGCCGGAGGTCTCGGCGGACGGCGCCACCCGCGGCGACACCTGCCACCTAGACGTCGTCGACCGCTGGGGCAACATGGTCGCGGCCACGCCCAGCGGCGGCTGGCTGCAGTCCAACCCGGTGGTGCCCGAGCTGGGCTTCCCGCTCGGCACCCGGCTCCAGATGGCCTGGCTGGAGGAGGGACTGCCCAACTCCCTGACCCCCGGGCGCCGTCCGCGGACGACCCTCACCCCGTCGCTCGCGCTGCGCGACGGGATCCCCGTCATGGCCTTCGGCACGCCCGGCGGCGACCAGCAGGACCAGTGGCAGCTGCACTTCTTCCTGGCCGTCGCCCTGCGCGAGGAGGTCCGCGGCGGCCTGGACCTCCAGGGCGCGATCGACGCCCCGAACTGGCACAACGACAGCTTCCCCGGCTCCTTCTACCCGCGCGGCATGCGCCCCGGCAGCGTGACCGTCGAGTCCCGCACGGACCCCGGGGTCGTCGAGGAACTGCGGCGCCGCGGCCACGACGTCCAGGTCGGCGAGGCCTGGTCGGAGGGGCGGCTGTGCGCGGTGGCACGGGACCCGCGGACCGGGGTGCTGTCGGCGGCGGCGAACCCGCGCGGCATGCAGGGGTACGCGGTCGGCCGCTGACCCGGGACCCGCCCCGCCGTCCCGGGCACCACCGAACGCCACCGGGCATCGCCGAGCACCACCGCACGCCGTCGCGCGTCACCGGACGCTAACGCTCCGCAGTGCCCGAACGTTCGTTGTTCATGCCGATTCCACCCGCGATGCACCCACCGGGCGGGGATTGTCAGTGCCGCGTGCTCTCATGGAGGCATGATCGAACACCTGGAAACCATCGACGAGTTTCTCGCCCACCGCACCGCCGACGTCGAGGCGGCCGTCCGCGAGGCGGCCGCCACCGAGATCATGCCGCGCTTCCGGCGGCTCGCGGCGCACGAGGTGGACCAGAAGAGCGGCCCGCACGACCTGGTCACGGACGCCGACCGCAAGGCCGAGCAGTACCTCACCGAGGTGCTGGGCAAGCTGCTGCCCGGCTCGGTCGTGGTCGGCGAGGAAGCGGTCCACGCCGACCCGGCGACGTACGGGGCGCTCCAGGGTGACGCGCCCGTCTGGATAGTCGACCCGGTCGACGGCACCCGCCAGTTCGTGCACGGCGACCCCGGCTTCTGCACGCTGGTCGCGCTCGCCCGGCACGGCGTGCTGCTGGCGTCCTGGACGTACGCCCCGGCCCGCGACCAGCTCGCCGTAGCCGTACGGGGCCGGGGAGCCCGGCTCGCCGGGGTGCCGCTGCGCGCCGGTTCGCCCGCCCCCGGCGCCGTCCTCGAAGTCGCCACGTCCCACCCGGACTACACGACGGACGACCAGAAGCAGGCGCTCCTGGGCCTGCGCACGGACGGCGTCGCCCCGCGCCCCTGCGGCTCGGCCGGTCTGGAGTACCTGGCCGTCGCCCGCGGCGAGTTGGACGCCACCGCGTTCTCCTGGGAAGCCGCCTGGGACCACGCGGCGGGCATCCTGCTCGTCGAGGAGGCGGGCGGCGCCCATCTGACGCTCGCGGGGGAGCCGTTCCGCATCACCGGCGGCAACGCCCTCCCGTTCACGGCGGCACGCGACGCGGCCACGGCCCGCCGCGTGACGGGGCTGCTCGCGCAGGGCGACGCCTGACCGCGGCGCCAGGGATGCCCGCACCGCGGTCGGGCGGGGCTGCGGCGGGACCGTCCGGGGCCCGGCATATCCTGACCTCCAGTGGCCATCGGCTGACGAAGGAGTCCGAAGGTGCCATCGATGCTCGATGCCGTCGTGGTGGGTGCGGGACCGAACGGACTGACCGCTGCCGTGGAGCTGGCCCGCCGCGGTTTCTCCGTGGCCGTCTTCGAGGCCCGCGACACCGTCGGGGGAGGCGCCCGCACCGAGGAGCTGACCCTGCCCGGCTTCCGGCACGACCCGTGCTCGGCCGCGCACCCCCTGGGCATCAACTCGCCCGCCTTCCGGGCGATGCCCCTGGACCGGTACGGACTGGACTGGCTCCAGCCCGAACTGCCCATGGCGCACCCCTTCCTCGACGGCACCGCCGCCGTCCTGTCCCGGTCCGTGGCCGAGACGGCCGCCTCCTTCGGACCGCGCGACGCGGGCACGTACCGCCGGCTCGTGGAGCCCTTCACCCACCGGTGGGACGCCCTGGTACGGGACTTCATGGCGCTCCCGCTCAGCGCGCTGCCCCGCGACCCGGTCACCCTCGCGCGGTTCGGCCTGGCCGGACTGCCGCCGTCGACCTGGCTGATGCGGCGGTTCCGCGACGAGCGCGCCAGGACGCTGTTCGCGGGCCTGGTCGCCCACGTCATGGCCCCGCTGGGCGGCTTCGCCACCGGCGCCGTCGGCCTCGTCTTCGCGCTGGCCGCGCACGCGCGCGGCTGGCCCGTCGCCCGCGGCGGCTCCCAGGCCATCTCGGACGCCCTCACCGCGTACCTCAAGGACCTGGGCGGGACCGTCCACACCGACTACGAGGTCAAGCGCCTCGACGACCTGCCGCCCGCGCGCGCCTACGTCTTCGACACCTCGCCCACCGCGCTGAGCCGCATCGCGGGCTTCGGGCGGTACTACGAGCACTACCGGTACGGGGCGGGCGTCTTCAAGGTCGACTACGCCCTCGACGGGCCGGTGCCGTGGACCGCCGAGGAGGCCCGCCGGGCGGGCACCGTGCAGATCGGCGCGAACAGCGCGGAGATCGGGGCCGCCCTGCGCGCGGCGTCCAGGCAGGGGCGGGCACCCGAGGCGCCGTTCCTGATCACCGTGCAGCCCAGCGTCGTCGACCCGTCCAGGGCGCCGGACGGCAAGCACGTGTTCTGGGCGTACGCGCACGTCCCGAGCGGCTGGACCGGGGACCTCACGGACGCGATCGAGCGCCAGCTGGAGCGGTTCGCGCCGGGCTTCCGCGACCGCGTCCTCGCCCGGGCCACGGCGGGCCCGCCCGAGCTCGCCGCCCGCAACGCCAACTACGTGGGCGGCGACATCGGCTGCGGCGCGGCCTCCGGCCTGCAACTCCTGCTGCGCCCCCGGCTGTCGCTGTTCCCGTACGACACCCCGCACCCGGCGGTGTTCATCTGTTCCTCGGCGACCCCGCCCGGGCCCGGCGTGCACGGCATGTCGGGGCACAACGCCGCGAAGGCCGTATGGAAGAGGCTGCGCCACCCATGACCACGATCGAACTCGTCAAGGGCGACATCACCCGGCAGAGCGTGGACGCGATCGTCAACGCGGCGAACTCCTCCCTGCTCGGCGGCGGAGGCGTGGACGGCGCCATCCACCGGCGCGGCGGTCCCGAGATCCTCGCCGAGTGCCGCAAGCTCCGCGCCTCCCACTACGGGAAGGGCCTGGCCACGGGACAGGCGGTCGCCACCACCGCCGGTCGGCTGGACGCGCGCTGGGTGATCCACACCGTGGGCCCCGTCTTCAGCGGCAGCGAGGACCGCTCCGATCTGCTGGCCTCCTGCTACCGGGAATCGCTGCGGGTCGCCGACGAACTGGGCGCGCGGACCGTCGCGTTCCCGGCCGTCTCCGCCGGCATCTACGGATGGCCGATGGAGGACGCCGCCCGTATCGCGATCGGGACGGTGCGCGGGACGGAGACGGCGGTGGCCGAGGTCAGGTTCGTCCTCTTCGACGAGCAGGCGTACGACGCGTTCGCCGCACAGGCCGGCTGATCCGGCCGGAGGCAGGTCGGGTGATCCGGCCGGGGCGGGCCGGGTGATCAGGCCGGGGGCAGACCGGCCGATCCCTCAGGAACACACAAAGTTCGACACGGTCATTGCTCCCGTTGTGTTCGGGATCTAGGGTTTTCCGTGGCTCACCAGGTGTCTCTGTGCTCAACAGTCGCATCCCACACCTCAGTTCGCGCACCCCCACGGTCGTACCGAGGAAGGTCACAGCCATGCCTCTCCCGCACCCGCACCTGCCTCCCGTCAGCCGCCGCCGACTCCTCGAAGGAGGGGCGGCCGCCTTCCTGGGCGCACTCGCGCTGCCGGGCGCCTCCTCCCCGGCCCACGCCGCCGGCCGGACCGCCGCGGCGGACGGCTCCCCGGAGTGGAACGGCGCCATCGACGTCTTCCAGATCGGCAGCGAGCCCCCGCACACCACGCTCACGCCGTACGCGGACGTCGCCCAGGCGCTGGACGGCGACCGCTCCCGCTCCCCGTACCGGATGAGCCTCGACGGGAAGTGGAAGTTCGCCTACGCCGACCGCCCCGAGGACCGCGACCCCGACTTCCACCGCACCGACGTCGACGACAGCTCCTGGGACACCATCCCCGTCCCGTCCGCCTGGCAGGTGCACGGCTACGACTTCCCGATCTACATCAACATCACCTATCCGTACTGGGGCCCCAACGGGCTGGGGGAGGAGCCGCAGCCGCCCGCGGCCCCGACCCGCTACAACCCCGTGGGCCAGTACAGACGCACCTTCACCGTCCCGAAGGGCTGGTCGGGGCGGCGGACCTTCCTGCACTTCGAAGGCGTCAAGTCCGCGCACTACGTGTGGATCAACGGCCACCCGGTCGGCTACCGCGAGGACTCGTACACGCCCGCCGAGTACGACATCACCCCGCATCTCAAGTCCGGCACCAACCAGATCGCGGTGGAGGTGTACCGCTACTCGGACGGCGACTGGCTGGAGGACCAGGACATGATTCGGCTGAGCGGCATCTTCCGCTCGGTCCACCTGTTCTCCACCCCGGCCGTGCACCTGCGCGACTTCAAGCTGGACACGCCGCTGAGCGACGGCCACCGGGCCGCCGAACTGTCGGTGACCGCGAGCGTGCGCGACTACGGCTCCACCGCGGCCGGGGGCACGGCCGGGGACGGGGACGGGCGTACGTACGCCGTCGAGACGCAGCTCTACGACGCGCGCGGGCACGCCGTCTGGCCCCGCCCGCTGCGCCAGGACGTCGACCTCGCCGCGGCCCCGGCCGGCGAGGACGTGACCGTGCGGGCCGCCAGGGCGGTCCCCGCGCCGAGGCTGTGGTCGGCCGAGGACCCGTACCTCTACACGGCCGTGCTGCGGCTGCGCGACCCGGCGGGCAAGGTCGTCGAGACGCTCTCGCACCGCGTCGGCCTGCGCGAGTTCGCCCTCAAGGACGGGCTGATGCGCATCAACGGGCAGCCCGTCTCGCTGCGCGGCACCAACCGGCACGAGATGCACCCCGACCGCGGCACCGCCCTCACCCGCGCCGACCTGGTCCGGGACATCGAGATCATCAAGCGGACGAACATCAACACCGTCCGCACCTCGCACTACCCCAACAACACGCTCTGGTACGAACTCGCCGACGAGTACGGCCTGTACCTCGTGGACGAGACCAACCTGGAAACGCACGGCATCCGCGACGAGTACCCCGGCGACCACGCCGACTGGAGCAGGGCCTGCGTGGCCCGCGCCCAAAACATGGTCCACCGCGACAAGAACCACGCGTCCGTGGTCATCTGGTCGCTCGGCAACGAGGCCGGCGGCGGCAGCACCTTCGTCGCCATGCACGACTGGATCCGCTCGTACGACCCCACCCGCGTCATCCAGTACGAGGGCGACGACCGGCCGCAGATCAGCGACATCCGCTCGGCGATGTACGAGAGCCCCGCGCGCGTCGAGGCCCGCGCCGGGGAAGCGGACAAACGCCCGTACGTCATGATCGAGTACGCGCACTCGATGGGGAACTCGACCGGCAACCTCAAGAAGTACTGGGACGTCATCCGCCGCCACGACGTGCTGCAGGGCGGCTGGATCTGGGACTTCGTCGACCAGTCGCTGACCACGCCGACCCCGGTGCGCGTCCTGTTCACCGAGGAGGGGCCCGGCGCGCTGCGCGGCGAGGTCCAGGCCGGCAGCGTCACCTTCGACCGGGAGAAGGGCGTCTCCGGCAGCACCGTCTTCGCCCGCGACCCGGGCCTGGACCTCACCGGCTCGCTGACCCTGGAGGCCTGGTTCACCCCGCACGTGCTCGGCTACCACCAGCCGATCCTGGCCAAGGGCGACACCCAGTACGCCCTGAAACAGACCGACCGGACCCTGGAGTTCTTCATCCACGGCGACGGGCAGTGGGTGGCCGCGAACTGGCCGCTCCCGGACGACTGGACCGGCCGGGAGCACCACGTCGCGGGCGTCTTCGACGCGACGGCCGGCACGCTCGCCCTGTACGTGGACGGCACGCTCCGGGCCACCCGGACCACGACCCGGCGCCCCGCCATCGACACCACACCGCTCTCGCTCGCCACGGACGTCGACAACCCCACCCGCGAGTTCAGCGGCACCATCCGGCGGGCGCGCGTCTACGCCCGCGCGCTGTCCGCGGCCGAACTCGCATCGGGCGGGCGCGGTCCCGGCGACGACGGCGTGCGGTTCTGGTTCGACGCGGCCACCGTCGGGGTGACACGGAAACGGGCGCAGCAGCGCACCTTCTTCGCGTACGGCGGCGACTGGGGCGACCACCCGAACGACGGGGCGTTCGTCGCGGACGGCATCGTCACCGCCGACCGCGGGCACACCGGCAAGGCCGCCGAGGTCAAACAGGTCTACCAGGCGGTCAACGCCGCGCCGAAGTCCGGCGACTCGCTCGCCGCCGGAGCCGCGGTGACCCTCACCAACGAGTACCTGTTCACCAACCTCCGCGAATTCGAAGGCAGTTGGACCCTGCTCGCCGACGGGAAGGCCGTCCAGCGCGGCAGGCTGAGCCGCGCCCAGCTGGACGTGCCGCCGCTCAGTGCCAAGGACGTCACCGTGCCCTTCAGGGTGCCGGCCCGCCCGGCGCCCGGCACGGAGTACTTCCTGCAGCTGTCCTTCACCACCAGGGAACGCACCGCGTGGGCGAAGGCCGGCTTCGAGGTGGCCAAGCAGCAGATACCGGTCGACGCGGACAGCCCCGCCGTACGGCCCGTCCCGCTGTCCCGCGTACCGGCGCTGCGCCACCAGGACGGCAAGCGGTCCGTCGAGGTCCGGGGCGAGGACTTCACCGTCACCGTCGACAAAAGCACGGGAGTCATCACCTCGTACGCCTTCCGCGGCACCCGGCTCCTCACCTCCGGGCCGGTGCCGAACTTCTGGCGGGCACCCACCGACAACGACCGCGGCAACGGCCAGCACCTGCGCAACCAGACCTGGCGCGACGTGGGGACGCTGCGGAAGGTGACGGACGTGCGCGTGCGCGCCCTGCGGGACCGGGCCGTCCGCATCGAGGTCGCCGGCACCCTGCCCACCACCACCGAATCGGCGTACACCACCACGTACACGGTCTTCGGCAACGGGGAGATCAGGGTCGACAACACCCTGCACCCGGGCGCGGCGAGCCTGCCCTACATCCCGGAGGTCGGCACCCTATTGTTCCTGCCGGGCCGGCTGAAGCGTGTGCACCACTACGGCCGCGGCCCCGAGGAGAACCACTGGGACCGCAACACCGGCACCGACGTCGGGCTGTACTCCGGGACGGTGGCCGGGCAGTGGACGCCGTACATCCGGCCGCAGGAGAACGGGAACAGGACCGACGTCCGCTGGGTCGCCCTGACCGACCGCGGCGGCGCCGGACTGCTGGTCTCGGGCGAGCCGCTCGTCGAGTTCAACGCCTCGCACTTCACCCCCGAGGACCTGTCCGTCGGCACGCGCCACGACTACCAGCTGGACCCGCGCGAGGAGGTCGTCCTGCGGGTCAACCACCGGCAGATGGGCGTGGGCGGCGACAACAGCTGGGGCGCGCACACGCACGACGAGTACAAGCTGTTCGCCGACCGGGACTACTCCTACACCTACCGGCTGCGTCCCCTGAGCGACGTGGACAGGGCGACGGAGATCTCGCGGCGGCCGACCGCCCAGGAGTGACCCGGCCCTCCGGGGCCCGGCCAGATGTCGCATTTCCGCCAGCCATCGCCCTGACCGAGGGCGATGCTGGTGGACATGCAGAACGGCATGCACACCGAGACCGAGCGCTGCGTACGCGCCGTCCAGTCCAAGGACGCCCGCTTCGACGGCTGGTTCTTCACGGCGGTCCTGACCACGGGGATCTACTGCCGGCCCAGCTGCCCCGTGGTGCCGCCGAAGCCGCAGAACATGACGTTCTACCCGAGCGCCGCCGCCTGTCAGCAGGCCGGCTTCCGGGCGTGCAAGCGCTGCCGCCCCGACACCAGTCCCGGCTCGCCCGAGTGGAACCGGCGGGCCGACCTGGTGGCCCGCGCCATGCGGCTGATCGCCGACGGGACCGTGGACCGCGAGGGCGTACCGGGACTCGCGGCCCGCCTCGGCTACAGCACCCGGCAGGTCGAACGCCAGCTCCTGGCCGAGCTGGGCGCGGGACCGCTCGCCCTGGCCCGCGCCCAGCGCGCGCAGACGGCACGGCTGCTCATCGAGACGACCCCGCTGCCGATGGCCGAGATCGCCTTCGCGGCGGGCTTCTCCTCGATCCGCACCTTCAACGACACGGTCCGCGAGGTCTTCGCCCTGGCCCCGGGCGAGCTGCGCGCCAAGGCACCCGGACGGGGCTCCGCCTCCACCGGCGCCCCCGTGGCCCCCGGCACGCTGATCCTGCGGCTCCCCTTCCGCGCCCCGCTCAACCCCGACAACCTCTTCGGCCACCTCGTCGCCACCGCCGTACCCGGGGTGGAGGAGTGGCGCGACGGCGCGTACCGGCGCACCCTGCGCCTGCCGCACGCCCCCGGCATCGTCGCGCTCACGCCGGGGCCCGACCACATCGGCTGCCGGCTCACCCTCGGCGACCTGCGCGACCTGACCGTCGCCATCAGCCGCTGCCGCCGCCTCCTCGACCTGGACGCGGACCCGGTCGCGGTCGACGACCGGCTGCGCACCGATCCGGCGCTGGCCCCGCTCGTCGACAAGGCACCGGGCCGCCGGGTACCGCGCACGGTCGACGAGGCCGAGTTTGCGGTGCGGGCCGTACTGGGCCAGCAGGTGTCCACGGCCGCGGCCCGTACGCACGCGGGTCGCCTGGTCACGGCCCACGGGGAGGCGGTCGACGACCCCGGGGGCGGCCTCACCCACCTCTTCCCGTCGGTCGAAGCGCTGGCCGCGCTGGACCCGGACACCCTCGCCCTGCCGGCCGCCCGCCGGGCCACCCTCACCACGCTGGTGTCCCGGCTGGCGGACGGCACGGTCAACCTGGGCGTCGAGGAGGACTGGGCGCGCACCCGCTCGCGGCTGCTCGCCCTGCCCGGGTTCGGCCCCTGGACCGTCGAGGTGATCGCGATGCGCGCCCTCGGCGACCCGGACGCCTTCCCGGTCACCGACCTCGGGGTCCGGTACGCCGCACGGGACCTGGACCTGCCGGCCACGCCCGCCGCGCTGACGGCGCGCGCCGAGGACTGGCGCCCCTGGCGCGCGTACGCGGTCCAGTACCTCTGGGCGACGAGCACCCACCCGGTCAACTTCCTCCCGCAGGAGACCGCCCACCCAAATGAAGCAGCACACCGTCATCGACAGCCCGTACGGCCCGCTCACGCTCGTCGCCACCGACGGAGTCCTGTCCGGCCTCTACATGACCGACCAGCGCCACCGCCCGCCCGAGGAGACCTTCGGCGACCCGGACGACACACCGTTCGCCGCGGTGACCGAGGAACTCGGCGCCTACTTCGCGGGCGAGCTGAAGGAGTTCTCGGTCCCCCTCCACCTGCACGGCACCCCGTTCCAGCGCTCGGTCTGGGCGGAGCTGCGCCGCATCCCGTACGGCGAGACCCGCACGTACGGGCAGCTCGCGGACGCGCTGGGCAACCCCAAGGCGTCCCGCGCGGTGGGCCTGGCCAACGGCAGGAACCCGCTGGGCATCATCGTCCCCTGCCACCGGGTGGTGGGCGCGAACGGCGGCCTCACCGGCTACGGCGGCGGTCTGCCCCGCAAACAGCGCCTGCTGGACTTCGAACGGGGCGAGGGGGCCGCGGCGTTGTTCTGACCGAGGCCGCCCTTCTGGTCGATCCGGTCCGCGCGCCGCTCAGGCGGCCAGCTCCCGCAGCAGCCGGGGCAGGCTCGTGCCGATCGGCTCGCGGACCAGTGCGTCGGCCCGGTCGTCGTACGGGGTCGGCTCGGCGTTGACCACGACGAGCCGGGCGCCGTGGTCGGCGGCGACCCCGGCGAGGCCCGCGGCGGGCTCCACCTGGAGGCTGGTGCCGGCGGCGACGAACACCTGGCACGCCTTGGCGATCGCGACCGCGTCACCGAGCACCACCGGGTCGAGGCGCTCGCCGAACATGACGGTCGCCGGCTTCAGGACGCCGCCGCACGCCAGGCAGGGCGGGTCCGCCTCGCCCGCGTCGACCCGGGCCAGCACGTCCTCCATCGGCCCGCGCGCACGGCAGCGCGTACACACCACGTGCCGCGCGCTGCCGTGCAGTTCGAGGACCTTGCGGGCGGGCATCCCGGCGCGCTGGTGCAGCCCGTCCACGTTCTGCGTGAGCACCCGCACCGGCACCCCGGACCGCTCCAGCTCGGCCACCGCCCGGTGCGCCGCGTTGGGCTCCGCCCCCAGGGTCCCCATCTCGCGGCGCATCCGCCACGAGCGGCGCCGGATCTCCGGATCGCCCATGTAGTACTCGTACGTGACGAGCTTCTGGGCCCCGGGATCGCGCCGCCACACACCGTTCGGGCCGCGGTAGTCGGGGATGCCGGAATCGGTGGAGACGCCGGCCCCGGTGAGGACGGCGACGAGGGGCTTGCTCATGGGCCGAGCGTAGGGCGCGGGACCGCGCGGGGCTATCGGATATCGGCCCGGCGGCCGTTCTCCAGCTCCGCCGTCCCCGTGCCCTCCACGAGCACGTCCAGGGCGGCGGCCACGCGGTGGCCCAGGGAGCCGAGGAGGTACCGGGGGAGGTCCGCGGGCGGGACCAGGCGCCAGGACAGCAGTTCCGACTCCTGGAGGCGGATCGAGGCGAACTGCTCCTCGGTCAGGACCCCGCCGTCGTACAGGTACGCCACGATCGGGGGCCGGGCCGCGCCGGACACCCAGTCCACCGCGAGCAGCCTGCCGATCGGGAGGTCCAGGCCGATCTCCTCCAGGGTCTCCCGGCGGGCCCCCTGGCGCGGGGTCTCGCCCTCGTCCGACTCCACGGTCCCGCCCGGCAGCGCCCAGCCCTCGCGGTAGTTGGGCTCGACGAGCAGCACACGGCCCTCGTCGTCACGGAAGAGTGCGGCGGCACCCGCGAGCACCCGGGGGAGGCCCGCGATGTACGTGGCGTAGTCAGGAGTCGTCATCGGCCCAGCCTAACGAGACCGGCCGACGGGCCCGCACGGCCGTCAACCTGCGACGGGCGTACACCCGGTGTGCCGAATTCCCGCCCGTCCGGACTGCCTTCCATACGTGTGGCCGCACTTCCGGCACCGCGCCGCATGACAAGGTCATCAGGTGTTGTTCGCATCGTGTGTCTGGAGTTCCATGAAGTCGTCGAGCCGTACGGCCGTCCTCGCGGCCGGTGCCGCCGCGGTCGCCGTTGTCCTGTCCGCCCTCGGGACCGGTACCGCCGCCGCGGCGGTGCGCGCCGAGCCGCTCGTCGAGACCGGGGACGTCGGGGTGCAGACAGGGGACCTCGACCTCCTGGAGGACGTGCTGGAGCACATCAGCGTGCCGTTCGGGCACGAGGGCGCGCTGACCCACCAGCTCTACGACTCGCGCGCCACCGACGCCGGCTGAGCGACCGCCCCGGGGCCGCCGCCCGCACGGCTGTCCCGGACGGCGCTCCGGGCGACTGCCCTGGGCAGCGGCCCCCTCCTGCGGTTAGGGTCGCAGCGGCGCGACTGCCTTGACGTGTGCAAGGCCCGACCAGCAAGGGGAATGCAAGGTGGCAGACGCTGCAGTCAACCGGACCGGCGGCGGGACCGGCGGCCGGACCCAGCGGGTACTCATCGCCGCGGACAAGTTCAAGGGCACGCTCACGGCCGTGCAGGTCGCCGAACGGGTGGCGGCAGGGCTGCGCCGGGTCGCGCCGGAGGTGGAGGTGACGGCCCTCCCGGTCGCCGACGGCGGCGACGGCACCGTCGACGCGGCGGTCGCCGCCGGGTTCGAGCGGCACGAGGTACGGGTCGCCGGGCCGCTCGGCGACGAGGTCACCGCCGCGTTCGCGCTGCGCGACGGCACCGCGGTGGTGGAGATGGCCGAGGCGAGCGGGCTGCAGCGGCTGCCCGCCGGCGTCCTCGCGCCCCTCACCTCGTCCACCTACGGGTCCGGGGAGCTGCTGCGGGCCGCGCTCGACGCCGGGGCCCGCACGATCGTGTTCGGCGTCGGCGGCAGCGCGACCACCGACGGCGGGGCCGGGATGCTGGCCGCGCTCGGGGCCCGTTTCCTCGACGCAKACGGCGAGCCCGTGCCGCCCGGGGGCGGTTCCCTCGGGGACGTCGCCMCGGCCGACCTGACCGGCCTCGACCCCCGGCTGCCCGCCGTCGACGTCGTCCTCGCCAGTGACGTGGACAACCCGCTGACCGGGCCGAAGGGCGCGGCGGCGGTGTACGGCCCCCAGAAGGGCGCCTCCCCCGACGACGTGGCGACCCTGGACGCCGGGCTCGCCCACTTCGCGGCGGTCCTGGAGAGGGCGATCGGGGGCAGGGCGGCGGAGTACGCCGCCGCGCCCGGTGCCGGGGCGGCCGGCGGGATCGGGTACGGGGCCCTCGTGGGGCTGGGTGCCGGGTTCCGGCCCGGGATCGAGGTCATGCTCGACGTGCTGGGGTTCGCGGCGGCGGTGGAGCGGGCGACGCTGGTGATCACGGGGGAGGGGTCGCTCGACGGGCAGACCCTGCACGGGAAGGCTCCCGCCGGGGTGGCC
>NZ_VDFC01000047.1:61251-94303 GCF_008369065.1 Streptomyces apricus
GCCCCGCCCGGTCCGCCGTCCGCAGGCGTACGTACCTGTGGGCCGCCGGCGGCCTCCTGCTGCTCCTGCCGCCCTTCTACCTGGACCGGTTCTGGCTGCAGGCGGGCCTGTTCGCGATGGCCGCGGCGATCGGGGCCATCGGGCTCAACCTGCTCACCGGCTCCACCGGCCAGCTCTCCATGGGGCACGCCTTCTTCCTCGCGATCGGCGCGTACGGCTACTGCGTGTTCGCCGCCGAGGGCGGTGACGGGCTGACCGGCCTGGGCCTGCCGACCTGGCTCGCGGCCGTCCTCGCCGTCCTGGTCGCGGGCCTGGCGGGCGGCGTCTTCAGCCCCATCGCGGGACGCCTGCGCGGCGCCTACCTGGGCATCGCCACCCTCGCGCTGATCTTCATCGGCCAGCACGTGCTGTTCAACGCGAAGGACCTCACCGGCGGCTTCAACGGCCGCGACGTACCGCCCCTGAGCCTGTTCGGGCTGACCTTCGACGACACCGAGCTCCTCGTCGCGAACGTCCCGTTCGGCTCCGCGGAGAAGCTCTGGTACGCGGGCCTCGTGCTGCTCTGCGGCTGCGGGCTCTTCGCCCGCGGGGTGCTGCGCGGGCGGCCCGGCCGCGCCATGAACGCGATCCGCGACCACCGCATCGCGGCCGGCGTCATCGGCGTGCCCGTGGCGCGCTACCGGGCCGCCGTCTTCGTCCTGTCCTCGATGTACGCCGGCCTGGCGGGCGTCCTGCTCGCCCTGGTCTTCCAGCGGACGGTGCCGGACTACTTCGGCATCACGCTGTCGCTCGAATACCTCGCCATGATCGTCATCGGCGGGCTCGGCTCGGTGTCGGGGGCGGTGGTCGGGGCGGTCTTCGTCTCCCTGCTGCCGCAGCTGCTGACCCGCTACAGCGACGCGCTGCCCCTGGTCTCCGCCCCGGGTACGGGCGGGGTCGCACCGGGCGAGGCATCCCGGTACCTCTACGGCGCCGCCGTCGTCGCGGTGGTGCTCTTCCTGCCCGGCGGCCTGCTCAGGGTGGCCGCCGGGCGACGCTTCAGGACCGATCCAGGGGAGGAACGATGAGCACGAGGAACACGAACCGCACGGTCAGGGTGACCGCGGGGGCCCTCGCGGCGCTGCTGCTGCTGTCCGGCTGCAGCTCCAAGGCCAAGGACGACGACGGCAAGAAGGGCGACAGCGCCGCGGGGGAGGTGAAGACCGGCGAGGGCATCTCCGGCAAGACCATCACCCTGGGCGCCCTCACCGACATGACGGGGGTGTACGCGACCCTCGGCAAGAGCGTCACCCAGGCCCAGCAGCTCTACGTGAAGCAGCTGAACGCCGACGGGGGCGTGTGCGGCTACCAGGTCGAGCTGACCGTCCGCGACCACGGCTACGACCCGCAGAAGGCCCTCTCCGGCTATACGGAGCTGGCGCCCGAGGTGCTCGGGTTCGTGCAGTTCATCGGCTCGCCGTTCGTCGCCGCGGCCAAGCCGCGCATCGACGGCCAGGACAAGGCCCTGGTCCTGCCGCAGGCCTGGTCGTCCTCGCTCCTGGGCAGCTCCTACATCCGGGTCATCGGGTCCACGTACGACATCGAGACGATCAACGCGATCGACTTCCTGATGAAGGAGAAGGGCCTCAAGAAGGGCGACAAGGTCGGGCACGTCTACTTCGAGGGCGACTACGGCGAGAGCGCGCTGACCGGTTCCGAGCACATCGCGAAGGAGGCCGGGCTGACCGTCGTGGAGCAGAAGATCAAGCCGACCGACAACGACATGACCGCGCAGGTCGCCGCCCTGAAGAAGGCGGGCGTCAAGGCGGTCGTGATCAGTGCGGGCCCGCGCCAGGCGGCTTCCCTGGTCGGCGTCGCCGCGGCCGGCGGCTTCGACGTCCCGGTCATCGGCAACAACTCGGCCTTCGCCCCGCAGCTCCTCGCCACCCAGGCGGGCCCGGCGCTGGAGAAGAACTACTGGGTGGCCTCGCCCTCGCTGCCCATCGGCGCGGACACCCCGGAGGCGAAGAAGGTGGTGGCCGACTACAAGAAGGCGTACCCGAAGGACGCCCTCGACAACGGCGTGGTCGCCGGCTGGACGGCCGCCACCACGTTCGGCGAGGCCCTGAAGAAGGCCTGCGCGAACAAGGACCTGACCCGCCAGGGCGTGGACAAGGCCCTGCTCACCCTCAACGCCCTGGACGCGGGCTTCGGCACGGTGCAGGACTTCAGCGACCCCAAGGCCCCCTCCTCCAAGGAGAGCGTCATCCTCCAGCCCGACAAGTCGGCCACGGGCGGCATGAAGGTGATCCAGCAGCCAAAGGCCTCAACAGTGGCAGAGGCGTACACGGCAACCGCCCCCTAAGGGGCGCGGGGAACTGCGCGAGCAACCCCCACGCACCCGCACTGCGCCGCACAAGGGAAGGGCCCCGAACCAAAAAGGTTCGGGGCCCTTCCCACACACAGACACACAGGCAAACGCAACTACGGCAACTACGGCAGCTGCGCAGCCCGCGCCTCCCGCCGGTTGTCCCGGAAGTTATTGACCCTCCGAGCCGTGGCGAAGAGGGGAATCACGGCCCCCATCACCAGCTGCAACGCACACCCGGTCTGCAGCAGCAGCTGCCCGCCGGGAGCCTCGAAGGCCCACGCGGCCAGCAGCGCCATGCTCAGCACGATCCAGGAGAGCATCGCCCCGGCGAGGCGCCCCCGCGGCTTCGGGTACTCGACCCGGCTGACCATGAGCCACGCCGTACCGATGATCGCCATGAGCGTGGCGACGAACGGCAGCTCGAGCAGCACGATGGACACGACCGTCAGCGCACCGAACGGCGAGGGCATGCCCTGGAACGTGCCGTCCTTGACCGTGACGCACGAGAACCTCGCGAGGCGCAGCACCACGGCCAGCAGGACCACGATCGCGCCGACCGCCGCCACCCGCTGGTGCGCGTCGTCGGCGACCATGCCGTACACGAGCACGAAGTACGCCGGCGCCAGACCGAAGCTGATCAGGTCCGAGAGGTTGTCCAGCTCCGCGCCCATGGGGGAGGAGCGCAGCTTGCGGGCGACCAGGCCGTCGAACAGGTCGAAGACCGCGGCGCACAGCATCAGGATCACGGCGGTCGCGGCGCTGTGCCGCGCCATGCCGGTCTCCTGGCTGCCGGTGAGGTGCGGGATCAGGATGCCGGTGGTGGTGAAGTACACCGCCATGAAGCCGCACGTGGCGTTACCGAGGGTGAGCGTGTCCGCTATCGACAGACGGAGGGAGAGGGGCATCTCCTCCTCGTCGTCGAGGTCGTCCGCCTCGGGCACCCAGCCTGTCTGCGTATCGGGATCAGCCACGGTCAATGCGAGTCACCCCTGCCACGGTCTTCTGACCGACCTCCACGTCGACCTCCACACCCTCGGGGAGGTAGATGTCGACGCGCGACCCGAAGCGGATCAGGCCGATCCGCTCGCCCTGCTCGACCTTCGTGCCCTGCGGGACGTACGGCACGATGCGCCGCGCGACCGCGCCGGCGATCTGGATCATCTCGATGTCACCGAGCTCGGTGTCGAAGTGCCAGACGACGCGCTCGTTGTTCTCGCTCTCCTTGTTGAACGCCGGAACGAACCCGCCGGGGATGTGCTCGACGGAGGTCACCGTGCCCGCGAGGGGCGCGCGGTTGACGTGGACGTTCAGCGGGCTCATGAAGATCGCGACGCGGGTGCGCCCGTCCTTCCACGGCATGATGCTCTGCACCACGCCGTCGGCGGGCGAGATGACCCGGCCCTGGGTGATCTCGCGCTCGGGGTCGCGGAAGAACCACAGCATGCCCGCCGCGAGAGCGGTGGCGGGCACGGCCACTGCCTTGGCGGCGCCGGACTTGCGCGCGCGTACCAGGCTGAGGGCTGCGGTGGCGACGGTCGGGAAGAGCCACGGCGATGCTCCGCGCGCAAGACGTACGCCGGCCCGGCTGTCGCGTGGTGCAGAGGTTTGGCTGTGGGGCATGGATGACCTTCGTAGCGGATGATGCCGCACGGTGACTGGGGACGGCGGCTTTCCAGAATCGTACCGGTCGCGGACGACAACTGGGTAAGCCAGGCAACCGAGTCGGTGTCCGAAGAGCGCTGACGGGGTGTGATCTTGTTCTCGGTTAAAGTACCCCGAACAGGTATATCTATCCCTGCAGCCGGTACTCCTCCAGCAGTCGGCGCCCGATGATCATTTTCTGGATCTCGGCGGTCCCCTCGCCGATCAGCAGCATCGGGGCCTCCCGGTAGAGGCGCTCGATCTCGTACTCCTTGGAGAAGCCGTAGCCCCCGTGGATGCGGAAGGCGTCCTCCACGACCTCCTTGCAGTACTCGGAGGCGAGGTACTTCGCCATCCCCGCTTCGAGGTCGTTTCGTTCCCCGGAGTCCTTTTTGCGTGCCGCATTCACCATCATCGCATGGGCGGCCTCGACCTTGGTGGCCATCTCGGCCAGCTTGAACTGGATGGCCTGGTGCTGGGCGATCGGCTTGCCGAAGGTGTGCCGCTGCTGGGCGTAGGAGACCCCCAGCTCGAAGGCACGCTGCGCGACACCGCAGCCACGCGCGGCCACGTTCACCCGGCCGACCTCGACGCCGTCCATCATCTGGTAAAAACCTCGTCCGGTGGCGCCGCCGAGCACCCGGTCGGCCGGAACGCGCAGGCCGTCCATGATCAGCTCGGTGGTGTCGACCCCCTTGTACCCCATTTTGTCGATCTTGCCGGGGATGGTCAGGCCCGGGCGCACCTCACCGAAACCGGGCTCCTTCTCCACCAGGAAGGTCGTCATCGACTTGTGCGGTGCGGTGCCCTCGGGGTGTCCTTCGTCACTTTTGACGAGGACGGCCACGAGCGTCGACGAGCCGCCGTTCGTGAGCCACATCTTCTGGCCGTTCAGGACGTACTCGTCGCCGTCCCGCACCGCCTTCGACGTGATGGCCGACACGTCGGAGCCCAGGGCCGGCTCGGACATGGAGAACGCGCCGCGCACCTCGCCCGCCGCCATGCGCGGCAGGAAGTGCTCGCGCTGCTCCTGCGTGCCGTGCTGCTTGAGCATGTAGGCCACGATGAAGTGGGTGTTGATGATGCCGGACACCGACATCCAGCCGCGGGCGATCTCCTCCACGCACAGCGCGTAGGTGAGCAGCGACTCGCCGAGGCCCCCGTACTCCTCGGGGATCATCAGGCCGAACAGGCCCAGTTCCTTGAGTCCGTCGACGATCGCCTGCGGGTACTCGTCGCGGTGCTCCAGTTCGGTCGCGACCGGGATGATCTCCTTGTCCACGAAGTCCCGTACGGTCGACAGGATCTCCTGCTGGACGTCGGTGAGACCGGCGGTCCGGGCGAGTCGCGCCATGGCTACTTCTCCGTCTTCTTCTCCGCGGGAGCCTTGGGCTCCGGGCGGCCGGGCTGCTCGCCGCCGCGTTCCTTGATGTACGTCTCGGTGGGGACCATCACCTTGCGGCGGAACACGCAGACCAGCGTGCCGTCCTGCTTGTAGCCCTTCGTCTCGACGTACACGATCCCGCGGTCGTTCTTCGACCGGGAGGGCGTCTTGTCGAGGACCGTGGTCTCGCCGTAGACCGTGTCCCCGTGGAAGGTCGGCGCGACGTGCTTGAGCGACTCGACCTCCAGGTTGGCGATGGCCTTGCCCGACACGTCGGGGACGGACATGCCCAGCAGCAGCGAGTAGATGTAGTTCCCGACCACCACGTTCTTCTTGAAGTCGGTGGTGTTCTCCGCGTAGTTGGCGTCCAGGTGGAGCGGGTGGTGGTTCATGGTCAGCAGACAGAAGAGGTGGTCGTCGTACTCGGTGACCGTCTTCCCGGGCCAGTGCTTGTAGACCGCCCCGACCTCGAACTCTTCGTAGGTTCGCCCGAATTGCATGTGCTCAGGCCTCCGGGGCTTCGAACTTCGAGGTGCGCTGCATACCGGCGGCGCGGCCCTTGCCCGAGACGACCAGTGCCATCTTGCGGCTGGCCTCGTCGATCATCTCGTCGCCGAGCATCGCCGAGCCCTTCTTGCCGCCCGCCTCGGAGGTGTAGTACTCGTACGCGTCCAGGATCAGTTCGGCGTGGTCGAAGTCCTCCTGCGAGGGCGAGAAGATCTCGTTCGACGCCTCGACCTGTCCCGGGTGCAGCACCCACTTGCCGTCGAAGCCGAGGGCGGCGGCCCGCCCGGCGACCTCGCGGTAGCCGTCGACGTTGCGGATCTGCAGGTAGGGGCCGTCGATCGCCTGGAGGTCGTTGGCGCGCGCGGCCATCAGGATCTTCATCAGGATGTAGTGGTAGGCGTCCGCCGGGTAGCCGGGCGGCTGCTCGCCCACGACCAGCGACTTCATGTTGATCGACGCCATGAAGTCGGCCGGGCCGAAGATGATCGTCTCGACGCGCGGGGAGGCCGTCGCGATCTCGTTGACGTTGTTGAGGCCCTTGGCGTTCTCGATCTGCGCCTCGATGCCGATCCTGCCGACCTCGAAGCCCATCGTCTTCTCGATCTGGGTCAGGAGCAGGTCGAGGGCGACCACCTGCTGGGCGTCCTGGACCTTCGGCAGCATGATGCAGTCCAGGTTGGGCCCGGCGCCCTCGACGACCGTCACGACGTCGCGGTACGTCCACTCGGTCGTCCAGTCGTTCACGCGCACGACCCGTGTCTTGCCCGTCCAGTCGCCCTCGTTGAGGAACTTGACGACGGTGTGCCGCGCCTCGGGCTTGGCGAGCGGCGCGCAGGCGTCCTCCAGGTCCAGGAAGACCTGGTCGGCCGGCAGGCCCTGGGCCTTCTCCAGGAAGCGGGGGTTCGAGCCGGGCACGGCCAGGCAGGAACGCCGCGGGCGCAGCCGGTTCACCTGGGGGGCGGGGCTGGTCATGCGGGGACCTCCAGAGGGTCGAGCTTGTTCGCTGAGCGGATCTCGTCGACGATACGGCCGATGATTCCGGTGATGTCGAAGTCCTTCGGGGTGAAGACCGCGGCCACTCCCGCGGCCCTGAGCAGCTCGGCGTCGGCGTTCGGGATGATCCCGCCGGCGATCACCGGGATGTCGTCGGCGCCGGCCTCGCGCAGCCGTTCCAGCACGTCGGGCACCAGCTGGGCGTGGGAGCCCGACAGGATGGACAGGCCGACGCCGTGGACGTCCTCGGCGACGGCCGCGGACACGATCTCCTCCGGGGTGAGCCGGATGCCCTGGTAGACCACCTCGAAGCCGGCGTCCCGGGCCCGCACGGCGATCTGCTCGGCGCCGTTGGAGTGCCCGTCCAGGCCCGGCTTGCCGACCAGGAAGCGCAGCTTGCCGACGCCGAGGTCCTTCGCGGTCAGCTCCACCTTGCGGCGCACGGCGGCCATCGCGGTGCCCTCCTCGGCGGCGACCGCGAGGGGCGCGGACGAGACGCCGGTGGGGGCGCGGAACTCGCCGAACACCTCGCGCAGCGCGCCCGCCCACTCGCCGGTCGTGACCCCGGCGCGGGCGCACTCCAGGGTGGCCTCCATGAGGTTGCCGGTGCCCTGCGCGGCCTCCTTCAGCCGCTCCAGCGCCTTGCACGGGCGCGGGTGGTTGAAGGGCGGCTGGTAGCGGGTGTCGCGCCACTCCTGGAGGGCGGCGGTCACCCGGGCCTCGACCGCGGGGTCGACCGTCTGGATCGCGGCGTCCAGGTCGGCGGTGAGCGGGTTCGGCTCCGTCGACTCGAAGACGTTGACGCCGACGATCTTCTCCTCGCCCGACTCGATACGGGCCCTGCGCTCGGCGTGCGAGGCGACGAGCTGCGACTTCAGGTAGCCCGACTCGACGGCCGCCATCGCGCCGCCCATCTCCTGGATCCGGTCGATCTCGGCGAACGACTCCTCGACCAGCCGGGCGACCTTCGCCTCGACGACGTGCGAGCCCTCGAAGAGGTCCTCGTACTCCAGCAGGTCGCTCTCGTAGGCGAGGACCTGCTGCATCCGCAGCGACCACTGCTGGTCCCAGGGCCGGGGCAGCCCCAGCGCCTCGTTCCAGGCGGGCAGCTGCACGGCACGCGCGCGGGCGTCCTTGGAGAGGGTCACGGCCAGCATCTCCAGCACGATCCGCTGGATGTTGTTCTCCGGCTGCGCCTCGGTCAGCCCCAGGGAGTTGACCTGGACCCCGTACCGGAACCGGCGGTGCTTCGGGTTCTCGATGCCGTAGCGCTCGCGGGTGATCCGGTCCCAGATGCGGCCGAATGCCCGCATCTTGCACATCTCCTCGACGAAGCGGACGCCCGCGTTGACGAAGAAGGAGATGCGCGCGACCACGTCCCCCTTCTGGTCCTCGCGGATCTGCCCGGACGCGAACACCGCGTCGAGCACGGCGATCGCGGTGGACATCGCGTACGCGATCTCCTGGACCGGCGTGGCGCCCGCCTCCTGCAGGTGGTAGCTGCAGATGTTGATCGGGTTCCACTTCGGGATGTGGTTGACCGTGTAGCAGATCATGTCGGTCGTCAGCCGCAGGGAGGGCACCGGCGGGAACACGTGCGTGCCCCGCGACAGGTACTCCTTCACGATGTCGTTCTGCGTCGTCCCCTGGAGCTGCGTGATGTCGGCGCCCTGCTCCTCGGCGACGACCTGGTAGAGCGCCAGCAGCCACATGGCGGTGGCGTTGATGGTCATCGAGGTGTTCATCCGCTCCAGGGGGATGTCCTGGAACAGCCGGCGCATGTCACCCAGGTGCGACACCGGGACGCCGACCCGGCCGACCTCGCCGCGGGCGAGGACGTGGTCGGGGTCGTAGCCGGTCTGGGTCGGCAGGTCGAAGGCGACCGACAGACCCGTCTGCCCCTTGGCGAGGTTGCGCCGGTACAGCTCGTTGGACGCCTCGGCGGTGGAGTGGCCGGCGTAGGTCCGCATGAGCCACGGCCGGTCCCGTTCTTTCCGCTCCTGCGGCGGCTGGCGCTCTGTCATGGGATGGCCCTCAGACGTTCCGGAAGCGGTTGATGGCGTCGATGTGCCGGGCGCGCTTCTCGTGGTCGCGCACCCCGAGCCCCTCCTGCGGGGCCAGCGCCAGGACGCCGACCTTGCCCTGGTGGAGGTTGCGGTGCACGTCGTACGCGGCTTGCCCGGTGTCCTCCAGCGCGTACACCTTGGAGAGCGTCGGGTGGATCTTGCCCTTCGCTATCAGCCGGTTGGCCTCCCACGCCTCGCGGTAGTTGGCGAAGTGCGAGCCGATGATCCGCTTCAGCGACATCCACAGGTAGCGGTTGTCGTACTCGTGCATGTAGCCCGAGGTGGAGGCGCAGGTGGTGATCGTGCCGCCCTTGCGCGTGACGTAGACGGAGGCGCCGAAGGTCTCGCGGCCCGGGTGCTCGAAGACGATGTCGATGTCCTCGCCGCCGGTGAACTCGCGGATGCGCTTGCCGAAGCGCTTCCACTCCTTGGGGTCCTGGGTGCGCTCGTCCTTCCAGAACCGGTAGTCCTCGGCGTTGCGGTCGATGATCGCCTCGGCGCCCATCGCCCGGCAGATGTCCGCCTTCTGCGGGCTGCTCACCACGCAGATGGGGTTGGCCCCGCCGGCCAGCGCGAACTGGGTGGCGTACGAGCCGAGGCCGCCGCTGGCGCCCCAGATGAGGACGTTGTCGCCCTGCTTCATCCCGGCGCCGTTGCGCGACACCAGCTGCCGGTACGCGGTGGAGTTGACCAGGCCGGGGGCGGCGGCCTCCTCCCACGAGAGGTGGTCGGGCTTGGGCATCAGCTGGTTGGACTTGACGAGGGCGATCTCGGCGAGGCCGCCGAAGTTGGTCTCGAAGCCCCAGATGCGCTGCTCGGGGTCGAGCATCGTGTCGTTGTGCCCGTCGGAGGACTCCAGCTCGACGGACAGGCAGTGCGCGACGACCTCGTCGCCGGGGTGCCAGGCGTTCACGCCCGGCCCGGTGCGCAGCACGACGCCCGCGAGGTCCGAGCCGATGACGTGGTACGGCAGGTCGTGGCGCTTGGTGAGCTCGCTGAGCTTCCCGTAACGCTCCAGGAACCCGAAGGTCGACAGGGGCTCGAAGATCGAGGTCCACACCGAGTTGTAGTTGACCGAGGAGGCCATCACGGCCACCAGGGCCTCGCCGGGGCCGAGCTCCGGCACGGGCACGTCGTCGAGGTGGATGGACTTGCGGGGGTCCTTGTCGCGGGTGGTGAGCCCGGCGAACATCTCCGTCTCGTCCTTGTGCACGGTGATCGCGCGGTAGGACTCGGGGAGCGGCAGGGCGGCGAAGTCGGCGGACGTGGCGGTCTGCGACTGGATCGCGTCCAGGATGTCCTTCACGGTGTTGCCTCCGGCGATGAGCGTCCGAGGAGAACGCTGAGGGTTACGTCGGGGTGGGTAGCCGTGGGCTACCGGCTGCTGGTGGTGCGTGCCGTCGGTTCGGCGGGGTGGTGCTCGGCAGCGCTTTGTGGCGCGGAAGGGTGCCTGTGACGCAGGCGTCCGGGCGCGCAGGCCATGGCTTGCGGGGACAGCCGACGTACGAAGGATCTCTGCACGTCGGCCGCCCGGACACCTTCAACGTATGACACGCCGTGCCATCTAGCAAGGCACCGAGTGCCAACAATTTCTCTCACTTGTCATCTGGGCGTCACAGATGAGCGATGATCGATCAGCTAGGGCACGGAAAAGGGGCACATCCGTACGGATGTGCCCCTTCGCGGGTCTGTGAGGCCGTCCTACGACCGTTCCTTGAGGGCCTGCTCGATCGTGCGCATCACCTGGTGGAGCGGTGCGTCGACCCGGGCGACGGTCACCAGGACCTCGCCTTCCACGGAGGCGGTGGACAGCGGTGCCTGGTGCGGGGAGGCGTCCCGGCCGGCGCCTATCCCGGTGCCGAAGGTCTTGCGGACGATGGAGAAGGCGTGGTCCAGCTGGGCCTCGACGTCGCCCTGGCCGCCGGCCCGCAGCCACCTGCGCAGGACGTGGTTGTGGGCGGTGACCACGGCCGAGGCCGCGACCTCCGCGAGCAGCGGGTCGTCGTTGGCGTCGTCGTCGTGGGCATGCTCGTCGAAGTGACCCAACAGATAGCGGGTGAACAGCCGTTCGTACCGGGCCACGGAGGCGATCTCCGCCTCGCGCAGGGTCGGCACCTCGCGGGTGAGCTTGTAGCGCGAGACCGAGATCTCCGGCCGGGCCGCGTACATCTTCATGACTTCCTTGATCCCGCGGCACACCGTGTCCAGGGGGTGCTCGTGGGCCGGCGCGGCGTTGAGCACGGCCTCGGCCCGGATCAGGGTGTCGTCGTGGTCGGGGAAGATGGCCTCTTCCTTGGAGCGGAAGTGCCGGAAGAAGGTGCGCCGGGCGACCCCGGCCGCGGCCGCGATCTCGTCGACCGTCGTCGCCTCGTACCCCTTCGTCGCGAAGAGCTCCATCGCGGCGGCCGCCAGCTCGCGGCGCATCTTGAGCCGTTGCGCGGCCGCGCGGCCGCCCGCGGCGCTCTCCGGCGCGTCGGACGGGGCTGGGGTACGGGAGGACTTGGCGGGCTGGGACATGCCCCGAACGTACTGCATGGACGCGCCGGAGCGCTCGTGACCGGGTCTTTCCCCGCCGGGGGAGGACGCGGAACCGGGGTCCCCGCGTCCGGGGGCGGGCACGTCGGGCCGGTCCCCGGGCCCGTCGTCGCGCGGCGGCTCAGCGCCGCGCATGTTCGCGGAAGCCGCGGCCCGTCTTGCGGCCGAGGCAGCCCGCGGCCACCAGGTGCTCCAGGAGGGGCGCCGGGGCGAGCCCCGGGTCGCGGAACTCGCGGTGCAGCACCTTCTCGATGGCCAGCGACACGTCCAGGCCGACCACGTCCAGGAGCTCGAAGGGGCCCATCGGGTAGCCGCCGCCGAGCTTCATCGCGGCGTCGATGTCGTCGGGCGTCGCGTAGTGCTGCTCGACCATCTTGATCGCGTTGTTCAGGTACGGGAACAGCAGCGCGTTCACGATGAAGCCCGCCCGGTCGCCGCAGTCCACCGGGTGCTTGCGGACCTTCGCGCACAGCTCGCGGACCGTGGCGTGCACGTCGTCCGCCGTCAGGACCGTGCGCACCACCTCGACCAGCTTCATCGCGGGCGCCGGGTTGAAGAAGTGCATGCCGATCACGTCCTGCGGCCGTGAGGTGGCGCGGGCGCAGGCGACGACCGGCAGCGAGGAGGTCGTCGTGGCCAGGATCGCTCCAGGCTTGCAGACCTCGTCGAACACCGCGAACAGCTGCTGCTTGACCTCCAGGTCCTCGGCGACGGCCTCCAGCGCCAGGTCGACGCCGGCGAAGGCGTCGTAGGAACCCGCCGGGGTGATGCGCCCGAGCGTCTCCTCGGCCGCCTCGGCCGTCATACGGCCCTTGCCGACGGAGCGCGCGAGCGACGCGCTGATACGGGCCTTCGCGCCCTGCGCCTTCTCCTCGCTGCGCGCGGCCAGCACGACCTCGTACCCGGCCTTCGCGAAGACCTCGGCGATGCCGGACGCCATCGTCCCGGACCCCGCGACCCCCACCGAGCGCACCGGCCGGGTCGCGGGCGGGGACCCCGCGGCGCGGGGCGTCAGCGCGTCCGGGACGACGGTCGCGCTGCCCGGCGCGTCGTACGTGTAGAAGCCGCGGCCCGCCTTGCGCCCGGTCAGCCCCGCCTCGCTGAGCTGCTTCAGGACGGGCGCGGGCGCGTGCAGCCGGTCATGCGACTCGGCGTACATGGCCTCCAGGACCGTGCGCGCGGTGTCGATGCCGATCAGGTCGAGCAGGGCGAGCGGGCCCATCGGCAGGCCGCAGCCGAACCGCATCGCGGCGTCGATGTCCTCGCGGCCGGCGTACTTCGCCTCGTACATCGCGGCGGCCTGGTTGAGGTAGCCGAAGAGCAGGCCGTCGGCGACGAAACCGGGGCGGTCGCCGACCGCGACGGGCTCCTTGCCGAGTTCGAGCGCGAGGTCGGTGACCGCGGCGACGGCCCCCGGCGCGGTCAGCACGGACGAGACGACCTCGACGAGCTTCATCGCCGGCGCCGGGTTGAAGAAGTGCAGCCCGAGCACCCGTTCGGGGTGCGCCGAGTCGGCGGCCAGCCGTGTGACCGACAGCGCGTTCGTGCCGGTCGCCAGGATCGCCCCCGGCCGCACGACGGCGTCCAGCTCCTTGAAGATCCGGTGCTTGACCTCGTACGACTCGGGCGCCACCTCGATCACCAGGTCGGCGTCGGCCGCGGCCCGCAGGTCGGTGGAGGTGCGGAAGCGGGCGAGGGTGTCGTCGCGCTCCTGCTCGGTGAGGCGCCCGCGCCGCACCGCACGGGCGGTCGCGGACCCGAGCGCACCGACGGCCTGGGCCGCGGCGGCCTCGCTGACGTCGATGCCGACGACCTCGCGGCCGGCCCGGGCGAGGATCTCGGCGATCCCGGTGCCCATCGTGCCGAGGCCGACGACGGCGACGGTCTTGAGAGCGGTCCCCGACGACGGGGCGGACAAGGAGGGGTCGGACAGGGGAGCGGCCATCGCGGGACTCCAGGAATGAGTGACGACTGAGGGACGCACCGGGGTGCGCCGAGGGGCGCACGGAGTGCGGAAGGTGCGCATCCGGAAACGGATGCCGGTGCTGCCGGGCTGCCAAGCGCACACGCCCGGTGCCATGCGCGCAGGTGCGGAGCACCGCCCGCGCGACGGCGAGGAGGATCCGACCGGCCCTGTCCCGGGGCCGTGCCGTACTGAGGTACCTGAAGTACCGAACCGACCAGCTCCTCCACCGCTCTGGAGCGGGGAGGCGATCCCGCGGCGGCTGCGTCACCAGGCCACCACGGGTGAGTCGACGAGTGGGTAACTCGCTCGAATGAGCTTAACCCGCGGGTAACGAGCGCGCCAGAGTGCGTACGGAACAGGTCTGTGTGACCTGCGTCGCCGCCGCTACCCTCTGCGTCATGGACGAAGAGTTGCGAGCGCTCACCCAGCGCTTACGGCAGGAGGCGGGCGCCGCGGCGTCCCTCTCGTACGAACGACTGGCTGCGACCCATGACCTGGACGCGCTCGCCGCCGTGCTCGTCGCCCCCGAACAGCCGCTCTGGGCACGGGAACTGGCCGCCTTCAGGCTCGGCGTCGCCGGTGACCGCAGGGCCTTCGAGGCGCTCGTCCTGCTGCTCAACCACCGCGACCCGCAGCGCTGCGCGTCCGCCGCGTACGCCCTGGCGCGGCTCGGCGACCCGCGCACCGCCCGGGCGGCCGCCGCCCTCGCCACCAACGAACTGCGCGTCGCCTACGCCCTGCACCCGGTCCGGCTCCTGGTCGAACTGCGCGCCCCGGAGTCCGTCCCCGCGCTCGTCACCACCCTGGCCCGCAGGTTCCGGCCGCACGACCCCTACCGCCGGGTCGCCCTCGCGTGCGTGGAAGGGCTGGGCGCGCTCGGCGACGAGAAGGCGCGGCCCGTCCTCAACGAGGCGCTGGTCCACCCGGAGTTGGCCCGCGCCGCGGCCGACGCGCTGAAACGGCTCCCGGCCCAGCGGGCGCCGCGCAGCGGGTAGGGCCCGGCGCGTCCCGGGTGCCGCTGTGTCGCTGTGTCGCGCGGAGGGGGGCCGACGGGCCGCCTCCCGCAACGCCTCGTCGACCGTACCCACCGCGTCGTCCCGAGCGTAGTGCCGCCGGCCCGCGGCCACCCCCGGACGTACCCGCAAATGTGGCTCCGTCCCGCCCCGGAGCCCCGCACGCGACCGGGAGCCGGGAAAACGCGAGGCGCGGGCGGCCCGGGGCGGGGCGGCGCCCGGCGGGACGGCCGACCCGCGCCTGATGAGCGGGTCGTACGGCCCGCCGGACCGTTGTGGGACGGGGGCGGCGCAGAGATGGACGGACCGGTTCCGGCGACCGCGCGAGGCCGCACGACCCCGGTGCCCCGGAAGGGACTTCAGACGGCGGCGGTGTCCTGTACGGCCGCTCCCAGCGGGCGGGCGTAACGCACCTCGGGCACCCGCGCGCCCCCCACCTCGAAGGGCTCCTCGGCGCCGTCCGCGGCGAAGCCCGCCTTCTCGTAGAAGCGGCGCGCGTCCGCGTTCTCCCGGAGCACCCACAGCAGCATCCGGTCGTGGCCCGCGGCGGCGCAGCGCGCGAGCGACTCCCGCAGCAGCGCGCGGCCCACCCCGCGCCCGATCCGGTCGGGAGCGACGTAGATCGCGTACAGCTCGGCGCCCGCGGCGCGCTGCCCGCCGCCGCTGCCATCGCCGCTGCCGCTGCCGCTGCCGCTGTCGCCGTCGTCGCGGTACGGGCCGTGGCAGGACCAGCCGACGACCTCGCCGTCCCACTCCGCGACCAGGTTCACCACCCCCGCGCCCGCCTGCTCGAAGTGCGCCCGGCGGCGCGGCAGCTCGGCCGCCACGTCCAGCCCGTCCAGGTACGGCTGGGGCATCAGCCCCGCGTACGCGTGCTGCCAGCCGCGTACGCGGATCTCCGCCACGCGGGGGCAGTCGGCGAGCGTCATCGCGCGGACGGCCGGACCGTGGCTCATTCGGGTACCACCGCGAACGCCTCGATCTCCATGAGGAACTCCGGGCGCACCAGGGCGGCGACCTGCACGGCCGAGGCGGCCGGCAGGCGGTCCGGCGCGATGTGCTCGTCCCGGGCCGCGCGGACGGCCGGCATGTGGGCCATGTCCGTGACGAAGAAGGTCAGTTTGACCACGTCGTCGAAGCCGGCGCCGGCCGCGGCCAGACAGCGCCGCAGGTTCTCGAAGACCTGCCGGGCCTGCGCCGCCGGGTCGCCCTCGCCGACGAGCGCGCCGTCCTCGTCGAGCGGCAGCTGGCCCGAGACCGCCACGAAGCGGCCCGTGCCCAGGACGACGTGCGAGTACGCGGCGGCGGGCGCGACCCCGTCGGGGGCGGCGATGCGGAGCGGTCCGGTCATGGGCCCATCCTGCACCACCGCACCGACACCGCCCCCGACGGGCCGTCGCCGCCCGGCTTCCCGGGGTCAGCCCCGGTGGCCGAGCAGCCGGTGCAGCGCCGCGCCCTTCGGCGAACCGGCGCCCGCCCCGGCGCTTTCGGACCCCTTGTCCCCCTTGGCCTTCTTGCCCTCCTTGCCCGCCTTCGCGGTCAGCGGCTTCGGGTCGGGCAGCCGTTCGCACACCGCGTCCACCTCGCCGTCGCCGCGCGGCACCCGGCCGTCGGTCAGGTACGCGGTGAGGTGCTCGTCCAGACAGGCGTTCCCGCTCAGCGTGATGCCGTGGTTGCCGCCGCCCTGCTCGACCACCAGGCCGGAGCCCTCCAGCAGGTGGTGGACCGTCACGCCGCCCTCGTACGGGGTGGCCGCGTCGTCCGTCGCCTGGAACAGCAGCACCGGCGGCACCGAGCCGTTCGCGACGTCCACGGGCTCCTTGGGACCGGTCGGCCAGAAGGCGCACGGTGCGTTGTACCAGGCGTTGCTCCAGGTCATGAACGGCGCCTTCTCGTACACCGCCCAGTTGTCGTCGCGCCACTCGTCCCAGTCGCGCGGCCAGCGCGCGTCGCGGCACTGCACCGAGGTGTACACGCTGTAGCCGTTCTCGCCGGCCGCGTCGACGGCGCCGAAGGTCTCGTACGCCTCGACCAGCGGGGCGTCGTCCTTCTTCTTCACGTGGGCCGCGAACGCCTCGGCGAGGTACGGCCAGTAGCCGTTGTAGTAGGCACCGGGGGAGAAGGTGTCCTCCAGCTCGGAGGCGCCGACCTTCTTCCCCGCGGGCTTCTTCGCGAGGGCGGCCCGCATCGCGTACCAGGCCGTCTCGATCCTCTCCGGGTCCTTGCCCAGGCGGTACGTCGCGTCGTGGCGGGCGACCCAGGCCATGAAGGCCCGGTGGCGGGAGTTGAAGGCGTGGTCCTGCGCGAGGTTGGCGTCGTACCAGACACCGGTGGGATCGACGACGGAGTCCAGCACCATGCGCCGTACCCGCTGCGGATACAGCTTGGCGTAGACGGCGCCGAGGTAGGTGCCGTACGAGTACCCGAAGTAGTTGATCCGCTCGGCGCCCAGGGCGCGCCGGATCGCGTCCATGTCCCGCACCGCGCTCACCGTGTCGATGTACGGCAGCAGGTCCCCGTACTTGCTCGCGCAGCCCTGCGCGAAGGCCCGCACGCGGTCCAGGTTGGCCTTCTCCAGGGCCTCGGTGACCGGCAGCGAGTCGGGGCGCACCGGCGCGAAGTGCCCGGGCCGGCAGTTCAGGGCGGGCTTGCTCTTCCCGACGCCGCGCGGGTCGAAGCCGATGACGTCGTACTGCGCCGCCAGGCCCTTCGGCAGCGAGGACGCGACGAATCCGGCGAGGGTGAGCCCGCTGCCGCCGGGCCCGCCCGGGTTCACCAGCAGGGGTCCCTGGTACGTCTTCTTCGAGGTGTGCGGGACCCGCGACAGCGCCAGCGTGATCTTCCGGCCGCGCGGCTGCGCGTGGTCGAGCGGCACTTGCAGGGACGCGCACTGGAGCGTCGGGTAGTCCTTGGTGGCGCACTTCTTCCAGACGGGCTTCGCTGCACCGGCCGGGACCGTACCGGCCGGGACCGCACCGGCCGGGACCGTACCGGCCGGGACCGCACCGGCCGGAGCCGTGTCGGCCGGGACCGCGCCGGCCGGGATCGCGGTGATCATTCCGGCAACCATGGCGGCGGCACCGCACAGGGCGGCTGCGCGTCGGTTCACAATGAATCGCCTCACATCGATGTACCGGACAGGGAGCCGTGCGGGGCACGGCCATGGCCGTATGCCATGGCCCTATCGTTCCGGGGCGCAGACCCGGAAGGACCGCTTCTGCCCGGACGTGACCCCATCGGACCGCGGGATGCGGCCGGATGCCGGGCAGGGGTGCGGGGTGCCGCGCGGGGGCGCGCCGTTCACAGCAGGGTGAGCTGGGTCGGCTCCGGGGCGGCCGGCTCCGGGAGGGGGATCCTGCGGGGCAGTCCCGGGCGCGTGGGGCCTATCCCGTACTCCTCGGCCAGCTCGTGGACCTGCCGGGTGATCCGGCGCTGGTACCACTTCGGGGCGTACGCGCCCTCCGCGTACAGCCGTTCGTAGCGGCGCACCAGGTGCGGGTGGTGGTGTCCCAGCCAGGCCGTGAACCACTCGCGCGCCCCCGGCCGCAGGTGCAGCACGAGCGGGGTCACCGAGGTCGCGCCGGACGCGGCGACGGCCCGTACCGTCGCGCGCAGTTGGGCGGGGTCGTCGCTCAGGAAGGGGATGACCGGGGCCATCAGGACCCCGCAGTCGATACCGTGCGCGCTCAGGGTGCGCACGACGTCCAGGCGGCGTTCGGGGGCCGGGGTGCCCGGCTCCACGGTCCGCCACAGCTCGCGGTCGGTGAAGCCCACGGAGACCGAGATGCCGACCTCCGTGACGGCGGCCGCCTGCTTCAGGAGGTCGAGGTCGCGCAGGATCAGCGTGCCCTTCGTGAGGATCGAGAAGGGGTTCGCGTGGTCGCGCAGGGCCGCGATGATCCCCGGCATCAGCCGGTAGCGCCCCTCGGCGCGCTGGTAGCAGTCCACGTTCGTGCCCATCGCGATGTGCTCACCGGACCAGCGGCGTGAGCCCAGCTGACGCCGCAGCAGCTCCGGGGCGTTCACCTTGACCACGATCTGGCTGTCGAAGCCGAGACCGGTGTCCAGGTCCAGGTAGCTGTGCGTCTTGCGGGCGAAGCAGTAGACGCAGGCGTGCGAGCAGCCGCGGTAGGGGTTGACCGTCCATTCGAACGGCATCCGCGAGGCCCCCGGCACGCGGTTGACGATCGACCGGGCCCGGATCTCGTGGAAGGTGATACCGCGGAACTCGGGCGTGTCGAACGTACGGGTGGTCACCGTGTCCGCGCCGAACAGGGCGGGGTTGGCGGGCGGGTTCCCGTCGGACTCCGCCGTGAGGTTCTCCCACCGCATGACGCCTCCTCGATAGCACTGACCACAGAATAGAACACATGTTCCCTTGATCGTGCGAACCCGTTTCTGATCGTTCAAGGGCCCCCGATTTGAGCGGCTCGGTCGCGTGATGGTTGGCTGAGCGCTGACGCCCGAGATCCCGAGTGCTGGAGGAACGCAATGGCGCAGGTCGAGGCCACCACGGAGCGAGTCGTCACGGGTCAGCCCGATGACGTGTTCGACGCGCTGGCCGACTACAACGGCACGCGTTCGAAGATCCTGACCGAACACTTCAGCGAGTACGAGGTGCGGGAGGGCGGCGACGGCGAGGGCACCCTCGTCCACTGGAAGCTCCAGGCCACCAGCAAGCGGATCCGTGACTGCCTGCTGGAGGTGACCGAGCCCACCGACGGCGAGCTCGTGGAGAAGGACCGCAACTCCTCGATGGTCACCACCTGGCGGGTCACCCCGGCCGGTGAGGGCAAGTCCCGGGTCGTCGTCACCACCGTCTGGAACGGCGCCGGCGGCATCGGCGGCTTCTTCGAGAAGACCTTCGCGCCCAAGGGTCTGGCCCGCATCTATGACGGCGTGCTGGCGAACCTGGCCGCCGAGGTGGAGAAGTAGTCCCCGCTCGGTAGTTGCTGCAGGCACTCACCGGTTCGAGTGGTTTTCGCCGCGGGCCGGTCGTGCGCCGCAGGGCTCCCACCGGCGCATACGCCCCCGTGGCCCCTCCCTGGACGACTCGTCGCGCTTGCTCCCAGATGTCGCGTAATGCGAGAAATGGGCCGCGCAGGCGCGACGAGGGGAGCAGCACGTGGGTGGGACGGCACTGGCGGAGAGCGGACGGGACGTCCCGGCTCCGGACCCGGGCCCGGGCCCGGACACGCGCCAACTCCCGCCACCGGCAGGGCCGTCGGGGGTGCGGGAGCCGGCGGCCCTGAGCCCGCGCCGCGTGCGCGCGGTGTTCTTCGCGCTCATGCTGGCCCTGCTGCTCGCCGCGCTGGAGCAGATGATCGTCGCCACCGCGCTCCCGAAGATCGTCGGCGAGCTGCACGGCCTGGACAAGATGTCCTGGGCGATCACCGCGTACCTGCTCACGTCCACCGTGGGGCTGCCCGTCTACGGCAAGTTCGGTGACCTGTACGGCCGCAAGGGCGTCTTCCAGTTCGCGATCGTCGTCTTCGTGATCGGCTCCGCGCTGGCCGGCTGGTCGCGCACCATGGACCAGCTGATCGCCTTCCGGGCCCTCCAGGGCGTGGGCGCCGGCGGGCTCATGATCGGCGTGCAGGCGATCATCGCGGACATCGTGCCGCCCCGCGAACGGGCCCGCTTCATGGGGCTGATCGGCGCCGCGTTCGGGCTCGCCTCCGTCGCGGGACCGCTGCTCGGCGGCTACTTCKCCGACCACCTCTCCTGGCGCTGGTGCTTCTACGTCAACGTGCCCTTCGGCCTCGTCACGCTGGTCGTGGTCGCCGTCGTCCTGGACCTGCCGAAGCCCGTCGCCAGGCCCCGTCTCGACGTGCTGGGCGCCCTGTTGCTCGCCGCCGCCTCCACCTGCCTGGTGCTGCTGACCAGTTGGGGCGGCACGGAGTACGCGTGGGGCTCGCGCGTCGTCCTCGGGCTCGCCGCGGGAGCCGTCGCCTCGACCGTGCTCTTCCTCGTCGCCGAGCACCGCGCGGCCGAACCCCTCATCCCGCTGCGGCTGTTCCGCGACAGCGTCTTCAACGTCACCGGCCTGGTGGGGGTGATCGTCGGGATCGCCCTCTTCGGGGCGGCCAGCTATCTGCCCACCTACCTGCAGATGGTCGACGGCGCGAGCGCCACCGAGTCCGGCCTGCTGATGCTCCCCATGATGGGCGGCATCGTCGGCGCCTCGGTCGTCTCGGGCCAGCTCATCAGCCGCACCGGCCGCTACAAGGTCTACCCGGTCCTCGGCGGCGTCCTGTCGGTCGCCGGCATGTGGCTGCTCTCGCGGCTGGAGGCCGACACGCCCCGGCTGCACTACAGCGTGTGGATGGCCCTGCTCGGCGCCGGCATCGGGATGGTGATGCCGGTGCTGATCCTCGCCGTGCAGAACTCCGTGCACCCGCACGACCTCGGCACCGCGACCAGCGCCAACAACTACTTCCGGCAGATCGGCGGCAGCGTCGGCGCGGCGGTCTTCGGCACGCTCTTCGCCGACCGGCTCACCGACGCGCTCGCCGACCGGCTGCCCGCCGGGGCCGGCGCCGGCCTCCCCGACGCCGAGTCCCTCACCCCGCAACTCGTCCACGCGCTGCCCGCCGCGCTGCGGGAGGGCTACATCGCGGCGTACACCGACGCGATGCCGCGGATCTTCCTCTACCTCGTGCCGGTGCTCGTCCTGGGCCTGCTCGTCGCCCTCTTCCTCAAGGAGAAACCACTGGTGTCCCACCACACCCCCACCACCGCGGCCCCCGAGACGCCGGCCGTCTCCCCGCAGCACGCCGCTCCGCAGCCCACCGCCGGTTTTCCGGGCGCGCGTTCGCCGTACGCCGCCGGGGTGCCCGTCTGCGGGACCGTGCAGCACTCCGACGGGACCGTGGTGCCCCGCGCCGCGCTGACCCTCATCGACGTCGGGGGCCAGCAGATCGGGCGGGGCGCGAGCGGCGAGGACGGACGGTACGCGCCCCCGCCCTGCCCGTGTTGGGGGGCAAGAAGCCCAGTTACCGTGAGCGCGTGGCTGATGCGCTGCGGGCCGCTCTTGTCGCGGGGGAGTTGCGGCCGGGCGAGGTCCACTCCGCGCCCGCCCTCGCGGCCCGGTTCGGGGTCTCCGCCACGCCCGTCCGCGAGGCCCTGCTCGACCTCGCCAAGGAGGGCCTGGTCGACACCGTGCCCAACAAGGGGTTCCGGGTCACCGCCGTCTCCGAGCAGCAGCTCGACGAGTACACGCACATCCGTTCGCTCATCGAGATCCCCACCACCGCGGGTCTCGCCCGCTCCGCCGACCCCGCCGTCCTGGAGGCGCTGCGCCCCGTCGCGCAGGAGATCGTCACGGCCGCGGCGGCCGGTGACCTCATCGCGTACGTCGAGGCCGACGTCCGCTTCCACCTCGGCCTGCTCGCCCTCGCGGGCAACGCGCACCTGGTCGAGGTCGTCGGGGACCTGCGCAAGCGCTCCCGGCTCTACGGTCTGCAGAGCCTCGTCGAGGCGGGCCGCCTGGAGGCCTCCGCCGAGGAGCACCTGGAGATCCTGGACGCGCTGGTGGCCCGCGACGAGGAGGCGGTGCGCGCCGTCATGACCCGCCACCTCGGGCACGTACGGGGGCTGTGGGCGGCCGGGTGACCCGGGCGGCGACACGCTGCCCGGCACCCCGCTCCGCCGCCGCCCGCGTGCTCTCCTGAGGACTCCTCGAAAGCCCCAGGAACCCCCAGGAGCCCGCACGGTGAGCATGCGCATCCGCAGGACGACGGCAGCCGTGGCCGTCGCCCTCGCCGTACCCGCCCTGGCCCTCCCGGCGCCGGCCGCCGTCGCGCACGGAACCGCGCGACCGGTCACGGCGGACCCGTACCCGGCCGTCAAGCCCCGGGACAAGGTCTTCGTGCTGCCGGTGGAGTTCTCCGACCTCACCCACAACCGGATCCCCGCCCCCGMCCGCCGCACCGACAACTCCACGGTGTGGACCGCCGACTACAGCCGCGCCTACTACCAGCGGCAGATCTTCGGCACGGACGGCGCCCCCGGCGCGTCCGACACGCTCGCGTCGTACCTGCGGCGGCAGTCCAGCGGCGCCTACACGATCACCGGCACCGTCCACGACTGGACGCGCGTGGACCGCCCCCTCGCCCACTACGGCACCGACGCCTGCCGCGTGGACGGCAAACCGGTGTCGACGTACCGCTGCAACGCCCGGCTCGTCACCGACGGACTGAACCGGTGGTACGAGGACCAGCGCGCCACCGGCCGCAGCGCCGCCTCACTGGCCTCCTACCTGTCCACGTACGACACATGGGACCGCGGCGACCACGACGGGGACGGGGTGTTCGACGAACCCGACGGCCGGCTCGACCGCGTGATGCTGATGTTCGCGGGGGAGTCGCAGGTCAACGGCGGGGGCGTGCACGGCTCCGACGCGATCGGCTCGCACCGCGGCACCGTCGGCGGCGGCGGGAGCGAGGTGGGCGACTCGGACGTCCGGGTGGACGACTACACCATGACCAACGAGAACCGGGGCCTGGGCACCCTCGCCCACGAGTACGGCCACGACCTGGGCCTGCCCGACCTGTACGACACCTCGGGCGCCGAGAACTCCGCGGGCTTCTGGTCCCTCATGGCGCAGGGCTCGCTCCTCTCCTCGGAGAGCGAACTGGCGGCGTACCCCGGGGACCTGGGCGCCTGGGCCAAGCTGCGGCTCGGCTGGCTCGACCACGCGACCGTGGCGGCGGGGGCCACCGGCACGGTCACCCTCAACCCGCTGTCGTCCGACGCCGCGACCGCCGGCCCGGAAGCGCTCCTGGTGGAGCTGCCGCCCGACGGGGACGGCAACGCGCGCCACTACGTCGTCGAGAACCGGCGGTACACGGGACAGGACGCGTACCTGGAGTCGGGCCCCTTCCACCTGGGCGGGACCCCGCAGAAGCCCCGGCTGAAGGAGCGGCTGCACTACGAGAGCGGCGTCCTGATCTGGTACTGGGACAGCAGGTACCGCGACAACAGGACCAAGGCGCACGGCGGTCACGGTCTGCTCCTGCCGGTCGACGCCCACGCCGAACCCGCGCGCACCGCCTCCGGGGCGGTGCTCCGCAACCGCGTCCAGTCGTACGACGCCCCCTTCGGCCTGCGCCGCACCGCCCCGCTCGTCCTGCACGCCGGCGGAGTGCGCACGACGGTCCCGTCCCGCCCCGCGGTCCCGGTCTTCGACGACCTCAAGGGCGTCTACCGCGACGACGCCGCGCCCCACGGATCGAGCCACGACGCCGACTCCGGCACCACGATCAGGGTCGAGGAGGAGTACGCCGACGGCCGGGTACGGGTGTCGGTCGGCCGCTCCGGCTGACCCCTGGCCCTGTGGACCGCCACGGGACTGCGATACAACTGGAGCATGGTAAAGATCCTCATCAGCGCCGACATGGAGGGCGCCACCGGGGTGACCTGGCCCGCCGACGTGCTGCCGGGCACACCGCAGTGGGAGCGGTGCCGCTCGATGTTCACCTCGGACGTGAACGCCGCGGTCCTCGGTTTCCTCGACGGCGGCGCCGACGAGGTCCTCGTCAACGAGGCCCACTGGACCATGCGCAACCTCCTCCTGGAGCAGCTGGACGAACGGGCCCAGATGCTCACCGGACGGCACAAGTCGCTCTCCATGGTGGAGGGCGTGCAGCACGGCGACGTCGACGGCATCGCCTTCGTCGGCTACCACGCCGGAGCCGGCATGGAGGGCGTCCTCGCCCACACCTACCTCGCCAACTCGATCACCGGTGTGTGGGTCGACGGCGAGCGCGCCAGCGAGGGCCTGCTCAACGCCCGCGTCGTCGCCGAGTACGGGGTGCCCGTCGTGCTGGTCACCGGCGACGACGTGGCCTGCGAGGACGCGCTCGGCTACGCGCCCGAGGCGCTGAAGGTCGCCGTCAAGGACCACGTCTCGCGGTACGCGGCCGTGTGCCGCACCCCGGCCCGCACCGCGGCGGACATCCGCTCCGCGGCCAAGGAGGCGGCGCGGCTCGCGGTGCGCCACGAGCCCGCGCGGCGCGGCCCCCACACCGTGGAGCTGGAGTTCGACGCCGAGCACCTGTCGATGGCGGCCACGGTCGTCCCGGGCGTCGAGCGCACCGGGGAACGGAAGGTGGCGTACACCAGCGCCACGATGTACGAGGGCATCCGGACCTTCAAGGCGGTCACCACGATCGTCTCGGCTGCCGTGGAGGAGACCTATGGCTGACATGAGCGTGGCTGATCCGGACGTGTCGCGGGAGCGCGACGTCGACGACAGGGCCCTGGACGAGGTCGTCCGGTTCACCTCCGACCTCATCCGGATCGACACGACCAACCGGGGCGGCGGCGACTGCCGGGAGCGGCCCGCCGCCGAGTACGCGGCCGCGCTGCTCGCCGAGGCGGGGCTGGAGCCGACCCTCCTGGAGCGCACCGAGGGGCGTACGAACGTCGTCGCGCGCCTGGAGGGCACCGACCCGTCCGCCGACGCGCTGCTCGTCCACGGTCACCTGGACGTCGTACCGGCGCAGGCGGAGGACTGGAGCGTGCACCCGTTCTCCGGCGAGGTCCGCGACGGGGTCGTCTGGGGGCGCGGCGCGGTCGACATGAAGAACATGGACGCGATGATCCTCGCGGTCGTCCGGCAGTGGGCGCGTTCCGGCGTACGCCCCCGCCGCGACCTCGTGATCGCGTTCACCGCGGACGAGGAGGCGAGCGCCGAGGACGGCTCGGGCTTCCTCGCCGACCGGCACAAGGGGCTCTTCGAGGGCTGCACCGAGGGCATCAGCGAGTCCGGCGCGTTCACCTTCCACGACGGCAGCGGCCGCGAGCTCTACCCGGTCGCGGCCGGCGAGCGCGGCACCGGCTGGCTGAAGCTGACCGCCCGCGGCCGGGCCGGGCACGGCTCCAAGGTGAACCGGGCCAACGCGGTGACCCGCCTCGCCGCCGCCGTCGCCCGCATCGGCGCCCACGAGTGGCCCGTGCGGCTCACCCCGACGGTGCGCGCCGCGCTCACCGAACTGGCCGCGCTGTACGGCGTCGGGGCCGACCTCGACGCGGCCGGCGGCGTGGACCGGCTGCTGGCGCAGCTCGGGCCCGCCGCCTCCCTCGTCGAGGCCACGGTCCGCAACAGCGCCAACCCGACCATGCTGGACGCCGGGTACAAGGTCAACGTGATCCCCGGGGAGGCCGCCGCCCAGGTCGACGGACGCTTCCTGGCCGGCACCGAGGACGAGTTCCGGGCCACCCTCGACGAGCTGACCGGGCCGGACGTGGACTGGGAGTTCGTCCACCGCGAGGTCGCCCTGCAGGCGCCGCTGGACTCGCCGACGTACGCCCGGATGCGGGCCGCCGTGGAGGAGTTCGCGCCCGGCGGGCACGTCGTGCCGTACTGCATGTCGGGCGGCACGGACGCCAAGCAGTTCTCGCGCCTGGGCATCACCGGCTACGGGTTCGCACCGCTGAAGCTCCCGCCGGGCTTCGACTACCAGGCGCTCTTCCACGGCGTCGACGAGCGGGTGCCGGTGGAGGCACTGCACTTCGGCGTCCGGGTACTCGACCGCTTCCTGCGCACGGCCTAGGGGATGAAGATGGGGGACACAGTGCGGACGCTGGCCTACGGTTCCTGGCCCTCGCCCATCGACGCGGCGCTCGCCGCCGCGCACGACGGGCACCCGGACCACGTCGGCTTCGTCGGCGACGAGGCGTGGTGGACCGAACCGCGGCCCGCCGAGGGGGGCCGCCGCACCCTGGTGCGGCGGCGGCCCGACGGCGCGGAGGAACCGGTGCTGCCCGCCCCGTGGAACGTCCGCAGCCGCGTCATCGAGTACGGCGGACAGCCCTGGACCGGCGTGGTCCGCGACGAGGGCCCGCTGGTGGTGTTCGTGAACTTCGCCGACCAGCGGCTGTACGCGTTCGAGCCGGCCGGCTCCGGGAGCGCGTCCGGCGCCGAGCCGCGTCCCCTCACGCCTGTCTCCCCGGTGGGCGGCGGACTGCGCTGGGCCGACCCGCAGGTGCGCCCGGAGCGCGGCGAGGTCTGGTGCGTGCTGGAGGAGTACACCGGCGACGGGCCCGGCGACGTGCGGCGGGTCCTCGCCGCGGTGCCGCTGGACGGCTCGGCCGCCGAGGACCGGTCCGCGGTGCGCGAACTCACCGACGACCGCAACCGGTTCGTCACCGGGCCGCGCCTGTCGCCCGACGGACGGCGGGCGGCCTGGCTGGCCTGGGACCACCCGCGGATGCCGTGGGACGGCACCGAGCTGCTGGTCGCCGACGTGACCGATGACGGGACGCTGGGGGAGCCCCGCAGGGTGGCGGGCGGGCCGGACGAGTCCGTCGCGCAGGCCGAGTGGGACCAGGACGGGGCCCTCCTGTGGGCCGGCGACCGCACCGGCTGGTGGAACCTCTACCGCGACGGCGAGCCGCTGTGCCCGCGCGAGGAGGAGTTCGGCGGGCCGCTGTGGACGATCGGCCGGCGCTGGTTCGCGCCGCTCGACAGCGGGCTGATCGCCGTCGTGCACGGCCGGGGCGCCACCGCGCTCGGCATCCTCGACCCGGAGACCGGCGAGGTCGTCGACGCGGCCGGCCCCTGGAGCGAGTACGAGGCGACCCTCGCCGTCGACGGCAGCCGCGTCGTCACCGTCGCCGCCAGCCCGCGCAGCGCCTACGAGGTGGTGGAGCTGGACGCCCGCACCGGCCGCGCCCGCGTCGTGGGCGCCGCGCACCACGACCCGGTGGACCCCAGCTACTACCCGGAACCGCAGATCCGCACCTTCACCGGACCCGCCGGACGGGAGATCCACGCGCACGTCTACCCGCCCCACCACGCCCCACTGCTCGCGCAGCCGGTTGCGGTAGGCGCGCTCCCGCCCTACGTGGTGTGGGCGCACGGCGGCCCCACCAGCCGCTCCCCGCTCGTCCTGGACCTGGAGATCGCCTACTTCACCTCGCGCGGCATCGGCGTCGCCGAGGTCAACTACGGCGGCTCCACCGGGTACGGGCGCGCCTACCGCAACCGGCTGCGCGAGCAGTGGGGCGTCGTGGACGTCGAGGACTGCGCGGCCGTCGCGCTCGCCCTCGCCGAGGAGGGCACCGCCGACCGCGACCGGCTGGCCGTGCGGGGCGGCAGCGCGGGCGGCTGGACCACGGCGGCCTCGCTGGTGAGCACCGACGTGTACGCCTGCGGCACGATCCTCTACCCCGTCCTGGACCTGGTGAGCTGGGCCGCCGACGAGACCCACGACTTCGAGTCCCGGTACCTGGAGAGCCTGGTCGGACCGCTCGCCGAGGTGCCCGCGCGGTACACGGAGCGGTCGCCCGTCGAGCACGCCGACCAGGTCACCGCGCCCTTCCTGCTCCTGCAGGGCCTGGACGACGTCATCTGCCCGCCGGCCCAGTGCGAGCGGTTCCTGGCGCGCCTGCGGGAGCGGGCGCGGCCCGTGCCGCACGCGTACATCGCCTTCGAGGGCGAGGGGCACGGCTTCCGCAGGGCCGAGACGACGGTACGGGTCCTGGAGGCCGAACTCGGCCTGTACGCCCAGGTGTTCGGCTTCGACCCGCCCGGCGTCCCGGTGCTGGAGCTGACCAAGTGAGGCAGTGGTGAGGGAGCAGTGAGGGAGCTGACCAGGCCCCGGCGCCTCGTCGCCGGGTCCCGCGTCGCCGTCGTCGCGCCCAGCGGACCGGTGCCGGAGGAACGCCTCCAGGCGGGCCTGGACATCCTGCGCGGCTGGGACCTGGACCCCGTCGTCGCACCCCATGTCCTGGACCGGCACGAGCGGTTCGGCTACCTGGCCGGCGCGGACGCCGACCGGGCGGCCGACCTCCAGGCCGCCTGGTGCGACCCGTCCGTGGACGCGGTGTTCTGCGCCCGCGGCGGCTACGGCGTCCAGCGCATGGTGGACCTGCTCGACTGGGACGCGCTGCGGGCCGCGGGGCCCAAGGTGTTCCTGGGGTTCAGCGACATCACGGCCCTGCACGAGGCCTTCGCCACCCGGCTCGGACTGGTGACGCTGCACGGGCCGATGGCCGCGGGCATTGACTTCGTCAAGAACGCCCGCGCGCAGGACCACCTCCGGGCGACCCTCTTCGAGCCGGAGTCCGTACGGACCATCACCTCGGCCGCCGGGCGGGCCCTGGTCCCCGGCCGGGCCACGGGCGTCCTGTTCGGCGGCTGTCTGAGCCTGCTCACCGCCGAGCTCGGCACCCCTCACGCCCGGCCCGCCGCGGTCGGCGGCCTGCTCTGCCTGGAGGACGTGGGCGAGGAGCCCTACCGCCTGGACCGCCACCTCACCCAGCTGCTGCGCGCCGGCCGGTTCGACGGCGTGGCCGGGATCCTGCTCGGCTCCTGGGAGGGGTGCGGCCCGTACGGGCAGGTGCGCGACCTGCTCCTGGACCGGCTCGGCGGGCTCGGTGTGCCGGTCGCCGAGGAGTTCGGCTTCGGGCACGCCGAGGGGGCACCGACGATCCCGTTCGGCGTGGCGGCGGAGCTGGACTCGGAGGCGGGGACGCTGACGCTGCACGGTCCTGCCCTGGCCTGACCGCGCCCCGAGCGCTCCAGGCGCTCCCGCGCCCCGGGTGCGGCACGGAGGTACCGTGGCGGGATGTCCCGTACCGCCCCGTACCTCGCCGAAGGCCCCCGCGTGGGCCTGCGCCCCTTCACCCCGGAGGACGGCCCCGAGTTCACCGCGCGGGCGCGGGAGAGCAAGGCGCTGCACCAGCCGTGGCTGTTCCCGCCCGTCACCCCGGCCGCCTACGCCTCGTACGCGGGGCGGCTGATCGACGACCCGACGAAGGCCGGGTTCCTCGTCTGCGAGAAGGACGCGGGGGGAGACGGCGAGGGGAACGGAGACGGGGACGGAGAAGACGGCGGCGGGCGGATCGCCGGGTTCGTCAACATCAACAACATCGTCGGGGGCGCCTTCCTGTGCGGGGCGCTCGGGTACGGGGCCTTCGCGCACGCGGCCGGCCGCGGGCTCATGACCGAAGGGCTCGGCCTGGTCGTGCGGCACGCGTTCGGCCCGCTGGGCCTGCACCGGCTGGAGATCAACGTCCAGCCGGACAACGCCGCCTCGATCGCGCTGGCCCGCCGCAGCGGCTTCCGGCTGGAGGGCTTCTCGCCCGCCTTCCTGTACATCGACGGAGCCTGGCGGGACCACGAGCGCTGGGCGCTCACCGCCGATATGGTGCGCGCATGACAGCCCCGCGCACCCTCGTCGTCCTGGACGCGCCCTCCAACCTCGGACTGCGCCCGCCCGCCCCGGGCACGGTGCCCGGCTGCTACAAGCTCGCCGGCGCCCTGCGCGAGCAGCGGATCGTCCAGCGGCTGGGCGCCCTGGAGGGCGGCGTGGTGGTGCCGCCGCGCTACGACCGGGGCGACTGGCAGGAGGGCGACGGCGTCTTCAACGCGGCCGCGCTCGCCGCCTACACCCGCACGCTCGCCGACCGCATCGAAGGACACGTACGGGCCGGGGAGTTCCCCGTGGTCCTCGGCGGCGACTGCTCCATCCAGCTCGGCGCCTCCCTCGCCCTGCGCCGCATCGGCCGCTACGGGCTCGCGGCCGTCGACGCCTCGCACGACTTCCGCCACCCGGGCAACTCCGACCGGATCGGCGCGGCGGGCGGCGAGGAGGTCGCCCTGGCCACCGGACGCGGCCAGGACGACCTGACCGACCTGGAAGGGCTGAAGCCCTACCTGCGGGACGAGGACGTACGGTTCTTCGGGATCCGCGACGCCTTCGAGGACGACCGGGCCGAACTGGCCGCGCTGAAGATCCCCACGGTGACCGTCGCGGACATCCGGGAATGGGGCGCCGACGCCTTGGCGCGCGCCACCGCTGAGGCCTTCGGCACACCGGACCTGGACGGCTTCTGGGTGCACCTGGACGCCGACGTGCTCGACCCGTCCGTGATGCCCGCGGTCGACAGCCCGGACCCCGCAGGACTGCTGCCCGGTGAACTGGTCGCGCTGCTGCGGCCGTTGGTGCACTCCCCGCACTGCGCCGGCTTCAACGTCACCATCTACGACCCCGACCTGGACCCCGACGGCACCGCCGGCGCCCTCCTGGCCGACATCGTGGTCGACGCCTTCGGGCGGCCCTGACCGGATCCCGGCGGGCAGGCCCCCTGGTCGGCGCGCCGTCCAGCCTGTTCCATGGTCGGGTGACGAGCATCCGACGTGACGTGCTGACGCTTCCGGTGGCCGGCCTCGGCCCCGTCAACCCGCTGCCCCCGCTGTGCCCGCCCGGCGGGACGCACCGGGTGGACGAGCGGGACCGCGCGGGCCTGCCCCGCGACATGGCCCGCCAGATCGCGTACGAGCCGCTGCGCAGCCTCCTGCCCGAACGCCTGCGGGACGGCTACGGCAGGGACCGCACGCCCCGCGGGGTCGAGGCGATCGTCCTGGAGAACGACCGGCTGCGCGCGACCGTGCTGCCCGGCTTCGGCGGCCGGCTCGTCTCCCTCCTCCACAAGCCGTCCGACCGCGAACTCCTCTACCGCAACCCGGTGCTCCAGCCCGCGGACTTCGCCCTCAACGGCGCCTGGTTCTCCGGCGGCGTCGAGTGGAACATTGGCGCCACCGGCCACTCGACCCTCGCCTGCGCACCCCTGCACGCCGCCCGCGTCACCGCGCCCGACGGCACGGACATGCTGCGCCTGTGGGAGTGGGAACGGCTGCGCGACCTGCCCTTCCAGGTCGACCTGTGGCTGCCCGAGGGCTCCGACTTCCTGTACGTCGGCGTGCGCGTCCGCAACCCCCACGAGAGGGCCGCGCCGCTGTACTGGTGGTCCAACACCGCCGTCCCCGAGAAGCGCCGGATCCTCGCGCCCGCCGAGGAGGCCTGGCACTTCGGCTACGAGCGGCGGCTGCGCCGGGTGCCCGTCCCCGCGTACGACGGCGTCGACCGCACGTACCCGCCGCGCAGCACGTACCCGGCCGACTACTTCTACGAGGTGCCCGACGGGCAGCGGCGCTGGATCGCCGCCCTGGACGGGGCCGGACAGGGGCTGGTGCAGACCTCCACCGACCTGCTGCGCGGGCGCAAGCTCTTCGTGTGGGGCTCCGGCACCGGCGGGCGCCGCTGGCAGCAGTGGCTCACCGAGCCCGGCACCGGCGGCTACTGCGAGATCCAGGCGGGCCTCGCCCGCACCCAGCTGGAGCACGTGCGCCTCGACGCGCAGAGCGAGGTGGCGTGGCTGGAGGCGTACGGGCCGCTGGCCGCCGACGCCCCGGCGGTGCACGGGGACGACTGGGCCGCCGCGCGCGCCGCGGTCGAGGACCGGCTGGAGCGGGCGCTGCCGCGCCGAGAGGTCGAGGCGGCGCACGGGCGCTGGCTGACCGCCGCCGACACCGAACCCGGCGAGGTGCTCGCCACCGGCTCCGGCTGGGGCGCGCTCGAAGTGCTGCGGGCCGGGCACAAGCTGCCCGGCACCCCCTTCGACAGGTCCACGCTCGGCGACGCCCAGCAGCCCTGGCTGCGGCTGCTGGAGTCCGGCTCCTTCCCCGAGCCGCGCCGGGCCGGCCCGCCCGGCGCGACCCTGGTCGCCCCGCACTGGCGGGACATGCTGGAGACCGCCCCCGCGCAGCCGCTCACCGAGTACCACCTCGGGGTCGCGCAGTGGCACGCGGGCGACCTGGCCCAGGCGGTGCGCAGCTGGGAGCGCGGCCTCGCCCTGGCGCCCTCGCGCTGGCCGCTGCTGCGCTGCCTGGCCGTCGCCGACCAGGAGTCGGGCCACCGGGAACGGGCCGCCGACCGGTACCTGGAGGCCTTCGACGACCTGTGCCAGGAGCGGCGCGACGACGGCGAGAGCTGGACCGCGGCCACCGCCGCGCTGGGACGTGAGGCGATCGGCGCGCTGCTCGCGGCACGGCGCACCGCCGACGCGCGGTCCGTGTGGCAGCGGCTGCGCCCGGCCACCCGCGCCCGCGGCCGGTTCCGGCTGATCGAGGCGCGGCTGCTGCTCGCCGAGGGCGACCGGGACGCGGCGCGGGCCGTCTTCGACGCCGGGTTCGAGGTGGCCGACCTGCGCGAGGGGGCCGAGGCGATCGGGGAGCTGTGGTCCCGGATCACCGACGAGCCCCTGCCGGAGCGCTACGACTTCAGGATGCGGCCGCCGGACGCGGGGAGCGCCGGCTGACCGTGGGGCGAGCCCGCGGCGCGCGGCCGGGTCGGCCTACTGGGCGGTACGGCGGTCCACGTACTCGTACACGTAGCCGTCCGGGTGCATCGCGATCAGGTTGCGCCCGGCGGGGGMCGCCACCGGGCCCGCCAGGACGTGGGCGCCCGAGTCGGTGAGGACGCGGTCGGCCTCGTCGACGTCCGTCACCGCGATGGTCGCCGCCACCTTGCGCAGCACCTCCAGCTCGGACTCGGGGCCGCTCATCAGCAGGAAGCAGCCGACCGCGGCGACGGAGACCCCGCCGCGCTCGAAGCGCTGCGCCGGGGCGCCGGCGAGTCTCTCGTAGAAGGGGACCGCAGTCTCCAGGTCGTCGACGCAGATGCGCAGCGTGGCTCCCAGAATGTCCATGCGTCCGAGCCTAGTCGGGGCCGCGCGGGAAGGAGATCGTTTCGGGGGATCGCGTGCGCCGGGCGTCGTCGTCCGGGTGCGGGCCGGTGGGGGCTT
>NZ_VDFC01000047.1:94403-102853 GCF_008369065.1 Streptomyces apricus
GTACGTGACCTCCTCCGCGGAAGGAACCCCATGGACTCCGCCCGGCTCATCGAACTCGGTCAGCAGTTGCGGGTCGACAGCGTGCGGGCAGCCGCCGCGGCGGGCTCCGGGCACCCCACCTCGTCGATGTCCGCCGCCGACCTGGTGGCGGTCCTGTTCGCCCGGCACCTGCGCTACGACTTCGAGCGGCCCGACCACCCCGGCAACGACCGCTTCGTCCTCTCCAAGGGACACGCCTCACCGCTGCTGTACGCCGCGTACAAGGCGGCCGGGGCGATCGACGACGAGGAGCTGCTGACCTACCGCACCCTCGGCAGCCGCCTCGAAGGGCACCCGACCCCGCGCCGGCTGCCGTGGGTGGAGACCGCCACCGGATCGCTCGGCCAGGGGCTGCCCGTCGGCGTGGGCATCGCCCTGGCGGGCAAGCGGCTCGACCGGTCCGGCTACCGCGTGTGGGTCTTGTGCGGCGACAGCGAGCTGGCCGAGGGGTCCGTCTGGGAGGCGGCCGAGCACGCCGCGTACGAGGAACTGGACAACCTCACCGTGATCGTGGACGTCAACCGGCTCGGCCAGCGCGGCCCGACCCGCCACGGCCACGACCTGCACGCGTACGCCCGCCGCTTCCAGGCCTTCGGCTGGCACACCGTGGAGGTCGACGGCCACGACGTCGAGGCCGTCGACCGGGCCTACGGCGAGGCTGCCTCCACGGCCGGGCAGTCGACCGCGATCCTGGCCCGCACCCTCAAGGGCAAGGGCGTCCGGGACGTCCAGGACCGCGAGGGCCTGCACGGCAAGCCGTTGCCCGATGCCGACGCGGCGATCGCGGAGCTGGGCGGGGTGCGCGACCTGCGCGTCGAGGTCCGGCGGCCGTCCGCCGCCCGGATCATGCCCGCCGTGCGCTCCGGGCCCCTGCGGCTGCCGCGCTGGGAGAGCGGCGAGGAGGTCGCCACGCGCGACGCCTACGGCCGTGCGCTGGCCGCGCTCGGCACCGCCCGCGACGACGTGGTCGCCCTCGACGGCGAGGTGGGCGACTCCACCCGCGCCGAGTTCTTCGCCAAGGAGCACCCCGACCGGTTCTTCGAGACCTACATCGCCGAGCAGCAGCTCGTCGCGTCCGCCGTGGGACTCGCCGTCCGTGGCCGGGTGCCGTTCGCCTCCAGCTTCGCCGCCTTCCTCACCCGCGCGCACGATTTCGTCCGCATGGCGGCGGTCAGCGGCGCGGGCGTCAACGTCGTCGGATCGCACGCGGGCGTCGCGATCGGCGAGGACGGGCCCTCGCAGATGGGCGTCGAGGACCTGGCCATGTTCCGCGCCGTGCACGGCTCGACCGTGCTGTACCCGTGCGACGCCCACCAGACGGCCGCCCTGGTCGCCGCGATGGCGGACCTCGACGGCATCCGCTACCTGCGGACCTCCCGCGGCAAGACCCCCGTCCTGTACGGGCCGGACGAGGAGTTCCCCGTCGGCGGCAGCAAGGTGCTGCGCAGCTCCCCGGACGACCGGCTGACCGTGGTGGCCGCCGGGGTGACCGTGCACGAGGCCCTGAAGGCCGCGGACGCCCTCGCCGCCGACGGCATCCCGGTCCGCGTGATCGACCTCTACAGCGTCAAGCCCGTCGACCGGGAGACCCTGCGCACGGCCGCCGAGCAGACCGGCTGCCTGCTGACCGTCGAGGACCACCACCCCGAGGGCGGCCTCGGCGACGCGGTCGTCGAAGCCTTCCTCGACGGACGCCCCACACCCCGCCTGGTCCGCCTCGCCGTCCGCGACATGCCCGGTTCGGCCACCCCCGCCGAGCAGGTGCACGCGGCCGGCATCGACGCCGAGTCCGTCGCGGCGGCGGTCCAGCTCCTCGTCGAGAGCGCGGTCCTGCGATGACCGCCGTACGGGCGGGCCGCCGCACGGTCGAGATCCACCGGCCGGACAAGGTGCTCTTCCCCGGCGGCAAGGGGGTGCCCGAGTACACCAAGGCGGACCTCGTCGCGTACTACCGGGAGATCGCCCCGTTCATGCTGCCGCACCTCAAGGACCGGCCCCTGATGCTGGAGCGGCACCCGAACGGGATCGACGGGCCCATGTTCATGCAGAAGAACGTCCAGGACCACGACCCGGACTGGATCCGCCGCGTCGAGGTCCCCAAGGAGGGCGGCACGGTCCTGCACCCGGTCTGCGACGACACCGCGACCCTCGTCCACTTCGCCGACCAGGCCTGTCTGACCCTGCACCGGTGGCTCGCCCGCGTCTCGTCCGACGGCGTGCTCGGCCGGCCCGACCGGCTGGTCCTCGACCTCGACCCGGCCACCGACGACTTCGAGCCGGTACGCGCCACCGCCCGGCTCCTGCACGGGTTCCTCGGTGAACTCGCCCTGCCCGCCGCCCTGATGACCACCGGCTCGCGCGGACTGCACGTCGTCGTGCCCCTCGACGGCCGCCACGGCTTCGACGAGGTGCACACCTTCGCCAAGGACCTCGCCGACACGCTCGCCGCACGGCACCCCGACCGGCTGACCACCGAGGCCCGCAAGAAGGACCGCGGCGACCGCCTCTACCTGGACGTCCAGCGCAACGCCTACGCGCAGACCGTGGTCGCCCCCTTCACAGTTCGCGCCAGGCCCGGCGCCCCCGTCGCCGTGCCGATCGGCTGGGAACAGCTCGACGATCCCCAACTCACCGCACGCCGCTGGACCATCGCCGACGCGGTCGAACAGGCGCGGACGAAGCCCTGGTCAGGCCTGTCGGGCAGGGGGCGCGCCCTCGGGCCGGCCCGGCGCCGCCTCGACGCCCTGCGCGGCTGAGCGCCGCACTGGCAGGTTTGGCCAAGGATCGGCCGGTCACCCGTAGGGGCGAGGTGGCCATGTCGAACACATCCAACACATCAGATTCACAGAGTTCATCGAACGCATCCAGGGGCAAGCGCAAGGACGTGACCGAAGACGAAGAGCTGCGCCCCATGGACGTGCTGCGCGAGGCACGCGCACAACTCGCCGAACTGACCGGCATGGAGGCCGAGTCGGTGTCGTCGTTCGAGCGCACCGAGGACGGCTGGACGCTCGAGGTCGAGGTACTCGAACTCGTTCGGGTCCCCGACACGATGAGCCTGCTCGCGACGTACGAGGTGACCCTCGACCCGCGCGGTGACATCACCGGCTACCGGCGTGTGCGCAGGTACGAGCGAGGGCGCGCCGACTCCCGCAAGTCCGGCGGCCGTTAGAGCGTCCGCCCCCCAACACACCCAACAGACAAGGAGGGCCGATCGGTATGACCGTGGTTCCCGCACAGCAGTCAGGTGGTGGAGGCGGCTCCAGCGGCCTCTACGACGTACTTGAGCTCGTCCTCGATCGGGGGCTCGTCATCGACGCCTTCATCCGGGTCTCCCTCGTCGGCATCGAGATCCTCAAGATCGATGTCCGTGTGGTCATAGCCAGCGTCGACACGTATCTGCGCTTCGCCGAGGCGTGCAACCGGCTCGACCTGGAGTCCGGCAGGAACAGCAGCCCCGGACTCCCCGACCTGGTCGGCTCGATCACCGAGTCCGGCGCGAAGGGCAAGTCCAAGGGGGCCCTGTCCGGCGCCGCCGAGACCATCTCCGACGCGTTCAAGCAGTCCCGCGAGGAGAGCCAGTCCGAGTCCCGCCCGCGCACCCGCAAGACCGCCGCCTCGCGCCGTAAGGAGGAGCAGGAGTGAGCACGTACGTCTACGGCATCACCGCCGGTTCGCACCCCTCGCTCCCCGACGGCATCGACGGTGTCGGCGAGCCGGCCTGCCGGGTGCGCATCATCAAGGAGGGCGAACTCGCCGCCGTCGTCAGCGACGCGCCCGAGAACCTGCGCCCCAAGCGCCGGGACCTGCTCGCCCACCAGAACGTGCTCACCGAGACCGGCGAGGGCGGCCCGGTGCTGCCCATGCGGTTCGGCAGCGTCTCCCCGGACGACGCGGCCGTGAGCAGTGTGCTGGCCGAGCGCGCCGACCACTTCAAGGAGCGCCTGGAGGCGCTGGCGGGCAAGGTCGAGTACAACGTCAAGGCCACCCACGACGAAGAGGCCGTACTGCACCGGGTGATGTCCGAGAACCCGGAGGTCCGGGCGCTCACCGAGGCCAACCGCAATGCGGGCGGCGGCAGTTACGACGACAAGCTGCGGCTCGGCGAGATGGTGGTCGCCGCGGTGAAGAACCGCGAGACGGAGGACGCCGCCGAGATCCAGCAGGCGCTGGAGCCGGTCGCCGCCGCCGTCAGCGTGGGCCCCGAGTCCACCGGCTGGCTGGCCAACCTCTCCTTCCTCGTGGACCGCGAGTCCGCCGACACCTTCCTCGCCGCCGTCGAGGAGGTCCGCAAGGCGCAGCCGCACCTGGACCTGCGCGTGCACGGGCCGCTGCCGCCCTACAGCTTCGTCGAGCCGGGCCCCGCCCAGCACGCCGAACCCGCACCGGCACACAACTGACGCGCTGAGACGAGGAGTTGACGCATGGGGCTGATCGGAGAGGTCCTGATGCTGCCGTTCGCCCCCGTGCGCGGCAGTCTCTGGGCGATGAAGCAGGTGGTGAACGAGGCCGAGCGCCAGTACTACGACCCGGCGGCGATCCGTGCCGAACTCGGCGTCCTCGAAGAACGCCTTGAGGCCGGCGAGATCGACGAGGCGGAGTTCGACCGCCGGGAGGACGAGCTCCTGGACAGGCTGGAGACGGCCATGAGCAGGGGCACCCAAGCAGGCGACAACGGGACGCGACGATGAATCGACTAGGACTGGGCCTCGCCGTAGGGGCCGGATACGTCCTCGGACGTACCAAGAAGATGAAGCTGGCGTTCGCCGTCGGCACCATGGTGGCCGGCAAGCGGATGAACCTGAGTCCGCGGGCGCTGGCGGACCTGGTCTCCACCCAGCTGCAGAACAACCCGCAGTTCAAGGAGATCGGCGACCAGCTGCGCCAGGACATGCGCGGCGTGGGCAAGGCCGCCACCGGAGCGCTCGTCGAGCGGCAGATCACGGGTCTCGCCGACCGGCTGCACGGGCGCACCAGCCAGGTCAAGGACCAGCTCGCGGGCGTGGTCCCGGACGCCGTCCCGGGGGCCGGTGGCACGAAGCGCCGCGGCCGCGACGACGAGGCGGACGACGCCTACGACGAGCAGGACGACGGGTACGGGCACGACGACGACGCGGACGACCGCGACGGCCGGGCCCGCGACGAGCGCTCCGCGGACGAGGGCCGGGACGACGAGGGCCGGGACGACGAGGAGCCGCGGGCACGCAGGCGGGCCCCCGCGAAGAAGGCCCCGGCGAGGAAGAGCGCCGAGAAGCGCGGCTCCGGCAAGGACGCCCCGGCGAAGAAGACGGCGGCCAGGACCGCGAAGAAGGCCCCCGCGAAGAAGACGGCCGCGGCCAAGTCCGCCACGCGCCGCGTCCCGCGGGCCCGCACCACGAGGGGAGGCGGCGACGATGAGTGACGCCCTCGGGTCCGCGACCAAGCAGGCCAAGAGCAACCCGCTGACCTCCGTGGCGCAGAGCGAGGCGGTCGACCGCCTCAAGGAGGAGGCCCAGGCCTACCTCGCCGCCCAGACCCAGCGCCTGCTCGTCGGACTGGGCACCAAGCTCGGTCAGACCACGGGCAAGCTCAACGACATCGCCTCCGGCGAGAGCCCCGGCTTCGCCAAGCTCGCCCTCGACGGCGGCCGCAAGCTGGCCGACGGCAAGGGCCCGCTGCGCACCGCCGTGGAGCTCGGCGCGGGCAAGGCGAAGGACAGCGTGGTCGGCGCCTTCAAGAACCTGACGGGCGGCAAGGGCCGCAAGAGCGGCGCCGGCAAGAAGCCCACCGTCATCCTGGAGTTCATCGACGTCGGCGTGCCGCTGCGCACGGCGTACGACCAGTGGACCCAGTACCAGGACTTCAGCACCTTCGCCAAGGGCGTCAAGAGCGCGAACCGCGCCGACGACACGACGTCCGACTGGCAGATGAAGATCTTCTGGTCCAACCGCAGCTGGAAGGCGCACACCACCGAGCAGGTGGCGGACCAGCGGATCAGCTGGTCCTCCGAGGGCGCCAAGGGCACCACGAAGGGCGTCGTCACCTTCCACTCGCTCGCCGAGAACCTCACCCGCGTGCTGCTGGTCATCGAGTACTACCCCAAGGGGCTGTTCGAGAAGACCGGCAACATCTGGCGCGCCCAGGGCCGCCGGGCCCGCCTCGACCTCAAGAACTTCGCCCGCTTCATCACGATCAAGGGCGAGGCCGACGACGGCTGGCGCGGGGAGATCCGCGACGGCGAGGTCGTCACGACCCACGAGGACGCGGTGGCCGAGGAGGAGGAGTCCGAGCGGAACGCCGAGGACGCGCAGGACGCGGACGGCACGGAGCACGCGGACGACGCCGAGGACACCGAGGCCACCGCCGAGGACGAGCGGCACGAGGACGACGAACTCCCCGAGGACGAGGAGGCGTACGAGGACGAGGACGCCCCCGAGGACGGCTACGAGGAGGAAGAGGTCCCCGAGGACGAGCTCGCGGAGGACGAGTACGAGGACGAGGAAGTCCCCGAGGACGGGTACGAGGACGAAGAGGTGCCCGAGGACGAGCTCCCCGAGGAAGAGGCGGACGAGCGTGAGCCCGCCGGTGCCCGGAGCGGTCGATGACCACGGCTCAGCGCCTGCCCGACCCCTACGGGAGCGGTGGCGGCGCCAACCTCGCGGACATCCTCGAACGGGTCCTGGACAAGGGCATCGTCATCGCGGGCGACATCCGCATCAACCTGCTCGACATAGAGCTGCTCACCATCAAGCTGCGGCTCATCGTGGCCTCCGTCGACAAGGCGAAGGAGATGGGCATCGACTGGTGGGAGACCGACCCCCAGCTGTCCTCCCGCGCCGGCCGCGACGAACTCGCCCGTGAGAACGCCGAGTTGCGCGCGCACGTCGCCGAACTGGAGGGCTCGCGGGCCGCGGTGTCCGCCGGGGAGCGCGAACCCGCACAGGAGGAAGCCCGAGAATGAGTGGTCTGCGTTACGTGTACGCCGTCTGCCGCCCGTTCGGCACGCCCCTGCCGGCCCAGCTGACGGGGGTGGCCGGCGTGCCGCCCAAGCAGCTGGCCCACGGCGAGCTGGTGGCGGTCGTCGGACAGGTCCCCGAGGAGGACTTCGCGGAGGAACCGCTGCGGGCCCACCTGGAGGACCTGGACTGGCTCGGCGCCACCGCCAGGGCCCACCAGAACGTGATCGACGCCCTCACCGTCGTCACCTCGCCGCTGCCGCTGAGGCTCGCCACGGTGTTCCTGGACGACAGCGGCGTGCGCACGATGCTGCAGGAGCGCGAGGAGACGTTCGTACGGACCCTCGACCGGCTCGAAGGGCGGGTCGAGTGGGGCGTCAAGGTGTACGCGGAACCCCCGGAGACGGCCGGGCGGCCGGAAGGCTCCGGCGGTGCGGACGCCCGGCCGGCCCCCGCCGCCGGCACGGCCGGCTCGGGGCGCGACTACCTGCGCCGGCGGCGCAACCAGCGCAAGGAGAGCGAGGAGAGGTGGCAGCGGGCCGAGCGGTTCGCGAGCCGGCTCCACGCGTCCCTCTCCGGGTACGCGGAGGACACCCGGATGCACGCCCCGCAGAACTCCGCGCTGTCCGGCGCGTCCGGCCGCAACATCCTGAACGCGGCCTATCTGGTGCCGCGCACCGGGTCGGAGGCGTTCGTGGAACTGGTGGACCGCACGAAGGACGACGAGCCCGGGCTGCGGGTGGAGCTCACCGGTCCCTGGGCGGCCTACTCCTTCAGCGGGGAGGACACGTGACCGTCGTCGAACGCCGGGAGGTCGCTCTCGTCGACCTGCTCGACCGGCTGCTCGCGGGCGGGGTCGTCATCTCCGGCGACCTCACCTTGCGCATCGCGGACGTCGATCTCGTACGCATCGATCTGAAGGCGCTGATCAGCTCGGTGAACGAGAACGTTCCCGCGCCGTGGGAGGAGATGCTGTGAGCGGCGGGGAGGCCCTGCAGAGGGTCGTCGACGACGCGGTGCTGGGGACCGGGGGGAAGGCCGGGCGCAACCGGCTGGACTTCGAGCCGGACACCGTGGAGCGGGACCTGATCAAGCTCGTGCTGACCGTCGTCGAGCTGCTGCGGCAGCTGATGGAGCGGCAGGCGGTGCGGCGGTTCGACACCGGGGATCTCTCGGAGGACCAGGAGGAGCGGATCGGGCTCACGCTGATGCTGCTGGACGACCGGATGGCGGAGCTGCGGGATCGGTACGGGCTGCGGCCCGAGGACCTGAACCTGGACCTCGGCCCCTTGGGGCCGCTGCTTCCTCGGGACTGAGTCCATGGCCGGGCCCGGCGGGGGCTGAGCGCGCAGTTCCCCGCGCCCCTGAAGAGCCAGGGGCGCGGGGAACTGCGCGACAAGCCCCCACCGGCCCGCAGGTGACATCGAGGCCGGTCACACCTTGCGGCACAGGATCTCGCCGTGCAGGACCGAGAAC
>NZ_VDFC01000047.1:102953-184175 GCF_008369065.1 Streptomyces apricus
CTCCCGCCACGCCCCGGCCACCGCGTCGAGCCGCGCAGCGCTCGCGTGCCCGCCCCCGACGGCCCGGTCCGCGTAGGCGGAGGCGACCGTACGGTCGGCCCACAGCCCGCTCCACCACTCCACCTCCTCCGCCGAGGAGTAGCACCAGGTGCTCGACGAGGCGGTGACGTCGGAGAAGCCGGCCGCCCGCGCCCACGACTTGAGGCGCCGCCCGGCATCCGGCTCGCCCCCGTTGGCGCGGGCCACCCGCCGGTACAGGTCGAGCCAGTCGTCCATCCCCGCGACCTGCGGGAACCACGTCATCGCCGCGTAGTCCGCGTCCCGTACGGCGACGAACCCGCCCGGCTTCGTGACCCGGTACATCTCCCGCAGCGCCGCCACCGGATCGCCCACGTGCTGCAGCACCTGGTGGGCGTGGACGACGCAGAAGCTGTCGTCCGGGTACTCCAGCGCGTGCACGTCCGCGACGGCGAAGTCGACGTTGTCCAGACCGCGTCCGGCGGCCGTGGCACGGGCCCGGTCCAGGACGTCCGGCGCGCGGTCGACGCCGGTGACGTGCCCCTGCGGGACCAGCGCGGCCAGGTCGGCGGTGATGGTGCCGGGCCCGCAGCCGATGTCCAGAATCCGCATGTGCGGCTTCAGCGAGCCGAGGAGGTAGGCCGCCGAGTTGGCGGCCGTGCGCCAGGTGTGCGAGCGCAGCACGGACTCGTGGTGGCCGTGCGTGTAGACGGCGGTCTCCTCCGGCATGGCGGCGTCCCTTCCCTCGTACGGGCCCGGCGGAGCACCTCCGTCGGGGGTACGCCTCAACCTACGCCGCCATGCCGAATGATGAGACCCACGTCTCGCGATACGGACGAACGATCGCCGGCGGCCGAGCGGCCCGGGCCGATCAGCGGCCGGTCAGCGCGGTCCGCCCGGACGGTAGACCGTCAGCGCCTCCGGCAGCTTCTGGATCGTCACGTCGCCCTCCACCTCGACGACCTCGCCGTCGTAGGCCAGCCAGGTGCCCGGCTCGACCCCCTGGACGCGCAGCCCGCCGACGCGCAGCGCCGCGTGCACGGGGGAGCGGGTCAGCGGTCCGGCCACGGCCGCGGCGAGGAGGCGCACGGCCGGGAAGCGCCCGCCGTGCACGACCCGCACGTCGAGCAGGCCGTCCGCGAGGTCGTAGCGGCGGGCGGGGATCGGCCCCATCCGGTGGTAGGTGCCGTTCCCGGCGAACAGGAGCCACAGCGGCCGCTCCCGGCCGTCGAAGTGTGCGCGCAACGGGTGCCGGCCCGCACGCACGACCCGCAGGGTCGAGACGACCCCGGCCGGCCAGCTGCCGATCCGCCCGGACCAGTGGTCGCGCTCGCGCACCAGCTCCGGATAGACGCCCAGGCTGCAGTTGTTGAGGAAGTAACCCTCCTGGTCGCCGGCGGAGAACCGACCCACGTCGACCCGGACCGCCTCGCCCTCCGCCAGGGCCCGGCTCAGGGTCCGTACGTCCTCCACGCCCAGGTCCTGCGCGAAGTGGTTGAGCGTGCCGCCGGGCAGCACGGCGAGCGGCAGGTCGTGGCGCAGGGCCACCGTGGCACCCGCGTTGATCGTGCCGTCGCCGCCGCACACCCCCAGCACCTGGGCGCGCGCCGCGGCCTTCTCCAGCTCGGAGAGCAGGTGCTCCGGTTCGCACTCCACGACCTCGGCCAGCGGCAGCGCGTCCGCGACGGCGCGCATCCGGTCCGCGGTGCCCGCCCCCTTGTTCACCACGAGTACCAGCCCCTCGCCGTCCGGCAGCGCGGGCACGTCCGCGCGCGGACGTCCGGGAGGCGGCAGCTGGTCGCGCGTGGGCACCAGCGCGCGTACGGCGAAGGCGGTGCCCGCGCCGAACGCCGCCCCGGCGAGCACGTCGCTCGGGAAGTGCGCACCCGTGTAGATGCGGGACAGCGCCACCCCCGCGGCGACCGGGGCCACCACCGCGCCGAGCGAGCGGGACTCCAGCGCCACCCCCGTCGCGAAGGCCGCGGCCGACGCCGAGTGGCCCGACGGGAACGAGGTGGTGATCGGCTGGCGCTTCAGCTGCCGCATCACCGGCACGGCGTCCAGCCGCGGGCGCGGGCGGCGCACCGAGCGCTTGCCCACCGTGTTGATGGTGGCCGAGGCCACGGCGAGCGAGGCGATGCCGCGCACGGCCGCACGGCGCGCCCGCGGCGAGCGGGTCGCCGCCAGGGCCGCCGCCGCGCCGAACCACAGCACCCCGTGGTTCGCGCTGCGGCTCAGCCGCGGCAGCAGCGGGTCGGCGCCCGGCCAGTGCCGGGTGGCGACCGCCTCGAAGAGGCGGTGGTCGAACGCCATCAGTCGGTCGAGCAGGCCGTGGGCGGCCCCGGTGGCGGTGAGGTCTACGTCTGCGGTCATGCTCCATCGTCTACCCCGGCGCCCGGGAACGTGACGGCAGGGCCCCGGCACGCATATCGGTTTGCCCCGCCGCTGGTGCGACCCGGAGAATGCGCGACCATGGGACATCTCGAAGCCGCGCACCTTGAGTACTACCTGCCCGACGGGAGGGCGCTCCTCGGGGACGTCTCCTTCCGGGTGGGCGAAGGGGCCGCGGTCGCCCTCGTGGGACCCAACGGCGCGGGCAAGACGACCCTGCTCCGGCTGATCTCCGGCGAGCTGAAACCGCACGGCGGCACCGTCACGGTGAGCGGCGGGCTCGGGGTGATGCGCCAGTTCGTGGGCTCGGTGCGGGACGGGACGACCGTGCGCGACCTGCTCGTGTCGGTGGCCCAGCCGCGCATCCGCGAGGCCGCGCAGGCGGTGGACCGCGCCGAGCACGCCATCATGACCGTCGACGACGAGGCCGCGCAGATGCAGTACGCGCAGGCGCTCTCGGACTGGGCGGAAGTCCAGGGCTACGAGGCCGAGACCCTGTGGGACATGTGCACCACGGCCGCGCTCGGCGTCCCGTACGACAAGGCGCAGTTCCGCGAGGTGCGGACCCTGTCGGGCGGTGAGCAGAAGCGGCTCGTCCTGGAGGCGCTGCTGCGCGGCACGGACGAGGTGCTGCTCCTCGACGAGCCGGACAACTACCTCGACGTCCCCGGCAAGCGCTGGCTGGAGGAGAAGCTGCGGGAGACCCGCAAGACGGTCCTGTTCGTCTCGCACGACCGCGAACTGCTCGCCCGCTCCGCCGAGAAGATCGTCAGCGTGGAACCGGGGCCGGCCGGCGCCGACGCCTGGGTGCACGGCGGCGGCTTCGCCACGTACCACGAGGCCCGCCGGGAGCGCTTCGCGCGCTTCGAGGAGCTGCGGCGGCGCTGGGACGAGAAGCACGCCCAGCTCAAGAAGCTCGTGCTCAGCCTGCGCCAGGCGGCCTCCATCAGCCATGAGCTGGCCTCGCGGTACCAGGCCGCGCAGACCAGGCTGCGCAAGTTCGAGGAGGCCGGGCCGCCGCCGGAGCCGCCGCGCGAGCAGGACATCACGATGCGCCTGCACGGCGGACGCACCGGGGTGCGGGCCGTGACGTGCGAGGGGCTGGAGCTCACCGGCCTGATGAAACCCTTCGACCTGGAGGTCTTCTACGGCGAGCGGGTCGCCGTGCTCGGCTCGAACGGCTCCGGCAAGTCGCACTTCCTGCGGCTGCTCGCGGGCGGCGACGTGGCGCACACGGGGCTGTGGAAGCTCGGGGCGCGGGTCGTGCCCGGGCACTTCGCGCAGACCCACGCCCACCCCGAGCTGGAGGGGCGCACCCTGCTCGACATCCTGTGGAGCGAGCACTCCCAGGACCGGGGCGCGGCGATGTCGCGGCTGCGGCGGTACGAGCTGACGGCGCAGGCGGAGCAGCGGTTCGAGCGGCTGTCGGGCGGGCAGCAGGCGCGCTTCCAGATCCTGCTGCTCGAACTGGAGGGGTCCACGGCGCTGCTCCTGGACGAGCCGACGGACAACCTCGACCTGGAGTCGGCGGAGGCGCTGCAGGAGGGGCTTGAGGCGTACCAGGGGACGGTGCTGGCCGTCACCCACGACCGGTGGTTCGCGCGGTCCTTCGACCGGTACCTGGTGTTCGGGAGTGACGGGCGGGTGCGGGAGACGGCGGAGCCGGTTTGGGATGAACGCCGGGTCGACCGCCAACGCTAGCGTTGACGGGTCTCCCGGCGTTCCGGGCCGGGGGCCGGAGCCGGGGGCCTGCGGCGTTCGTCGGGTGCCGGCCGGTGGGGGCTGGTCGCGCAGTTCCCCGCGCCCCTAAAAGACAAAAGATTGCGCCGTTCCCCGCGCCCCTTACGGGGCTGTGCGGGCCAGGCCCGTTTGGTAGGCGATTACTACCAGTTGGGCTCTGTCTCTGGCTTCCAGTTTGGTCATCGCGCGTTGTACGTGGGCGCGTACCGTGAACGGGCTCAGGAACATCCGCTCGGCGATCTCCTGGTTGGACAGGCCCGTCGCGACCAGCGCCACCATCTCGCGTTCGCGCGGGGTGAGCACGGCGAGCCGTTCGGGACGGTGCGACGGGACGTCGTCCGGGGTGGCCAGGAACCGGGCCACCAGGGAACGGGTCGCGGCCGGCGACAGGAGGGTGTCCCCGGCCGCGACCGTGCGCACGGCGTCCAGCAGGTCCTCGGCGCCGATGCCCTTGCCGATGAAGCCGCCGGCCCCCGCGCGCAGCGCCTGGGCCACGTACTCGTCGGTCTCGTACGTGGTGAGGATCAGGATGCGGGTGGCGCGCAGCTCCGGGTCCGCGCAGATCTCCGCCGTGGCGGTCAGGCCGTCCGTCCCGGGCATGCGGATGTCCATGACCACCACGTCCGGCCGCAGCCGGCGGGTGAGCCGCACCGCCTCCCGGCCGTCGGCGGCCTCACCGACCACGGTGATGTCGTCGGCGGTGTCGAGGAGCATCCGGAAGGCGCCCCTCAGCAGGGCCTGGTCGTCGGCGAGCAGCACCCGCAGCGCCGGCGGCGTCATGCCGCGTCCCCGGCCGCCGCGTCGCCCGTCCGCGCGGGCGGCAGGGGCAGCTCGGCGCGGACGAGGAAGCCGCCCTCCGGGCGCCCGCCCGCGGAGAGCCGGCCGCCGACGGCGGTGGCACGCTCACGCATCCCGATCAGCCCGTAGCCGGGCGGACGGTCCGGTGCCGCGGCCGTACCGGCGCCCCCTCCGTCGTCGGCGACGGTCACGGTGACGCGGTCGCGGCCCCAGGCGAGGCGCACCCGGGCGCTGCGGGTACCGGCGTGCTTGGTCACGTTGGTCAGGGCCTCCTGGACGATGCGGTACGCGGTGAGGTCAACCCCCGGCGGCAGCGGCCTGGCCGTGCCCTCCTCGTGCACCGACACCTCCAGCCCCGCGCGGCGGAAGGAGTCGACGAGCGTGGGGAGCCGGGACAGCCCGGGCGTCGGCTCCGCGGGCGCGGCCGCGTCCCCGGACTGGCGCAGCAGACCGACCGTGGCCCGCAGGTCGTCGAGCGCGTCGGCGGTGGTCGCGACGAGTTCCCCGAGGCTCTTGCGGGTCTGCTCCGGGCGGACGTCGAAGAGGTGGGCGGCGACCGTGGCCTGCGCGTTGGCCAGGGTGATCTGGTGGGCCACCAGGTCGTGCAGCTCGCGGGCGATGCGCACCCGTTCCTCGGCCACCCTGCGGCGCGCCTCGCTCTCCCGGCTCTTCTCGGCCCGCCGGGCCCGCTCCTCCACGGCCGCCAGGTAGGCCCGCCGGTTGCGCACCGAGTGCCCGAGGAGGCCGGCCACCAGCGGTGACGCCGCCATCGTGACCACCCTGCTCGCGTCCTGCCACGAGAGGTCCCCGGACAGCGGGACGGAGGAGGCCAGCAGCACCGCCGAGGCGAGCGACACCGCGCCCGCCGCGTGCCGTTCGGTGCGCGCGGCGAGCGCGTAGGAGTACGCGGAGATCAGGGCGGGGGCCACGATGAGCGGGCTCAGCAGGAGCCCCAGCGGCTGCACCAGCGCCCCGCACGCGGTCGTGGCCGCCAGGGCCGCCAGGGGCGCCCGGTGCCGCAGCGGCAGCACGGCGCAGGACACCACGGCGACGGCGTACGCGGCGGCGGAGGGCGCCGACAGGGTGTCGTCGACCTGCACCACACCGCCGAGCAGGCAGAGCACGAACGCCGCCGCCGTGACCGCGGCCTCCCGCCGCCCCGTGCGGCGCGGCGGCGGGGTGCCGTTCCCCGTGTCCGGCACGGCCGTTCAGTCCCGGCCCACGGGCAGCCGCGGTATCACCGCGTCCGCCGGTCCGGTCGCCGGGGCCGGGACCCGCCCGTCCAGTGCCCCACCCTCGATGTCCACGTTCGGCAGCACGCGGTTCAGGATACGGGGCAGCCACCAGGCCCGGTGGCCGAGCAGCGCCAGGACCGCGGGGGCGATCGCCATCCGCACCACGAAGGCGTCGAAGGCGACGGCGGAGGCCAGGCCGACCCCCATCGTCTGGATGGTGAGGCTGCTCATCCCGATGAATCCGGCGAACACGCTGATCATGATGACCGCCGCCGCGGCCACCACGCGTCCGCTGTGCCGGAACCCGCTGACGACCGCCTCGCCGGGGGACGCGCCGTGGACGTGGGCCTCCCGCATCCGGGAGAGGAGGAAGACCTCGTAGTCCATGGCGAGGCCGAACACGATGCCGATGACGAGGATCGGCATCAGTGACATGACCGGCCCGGTCTGCTCGATGCCGATCAGGTCCGCCGCCCAGCCCCACTGGAAGACGGCGACGAGGACCCCGAAGGCGGCCCCCACCGACAGCAGGAAGCCGAGCGCGGCCTTGACCGGGACCAGGAGCGAGCGGAAGACCACCGTCAGCAGGAGCACCGCCAGACCGATGACCACGCTCAGATAGGGGAGCAGGGCGTCGGACATGGCTTCGGAGATGTCGATGTTCAGCGCGGTGGTGCCGGTCACCAGGACGTCGGTGTCCGTGCCGGCCCCGGCGCCGGGGACCGTGTCCCGGATCGTCTGCACCAGGTCCTTGGTCTCGCCGCTGTTCGGCGCGGTCCGCGGGACGGCGGTGAGGACGGCCGTGTCCTCGGCCCGGTCGAACACCGGATCACCGACCGACGCGACCCCGTCCACCTCCCGTACGGCCTCGGCGACCCGGTCCGTGGCGGCCCGGGCGTCCTCGGTCCCCGACAGGTCCACGACCACGGTCAGCGGGCCGTTGAAACCGGGGCCGAACCCCTGCGACAGCAGGTCGTAGGCGCGCCGCTCGGTGGTGTGCACCGACTTGGACTCGTCCCCGGGAAGTCCCAGCTCCAGGCTGAGCGCCGGCAGGGCGACGGCCCCGAGCCCGAGCACGGCGACCACCAGCACGGCCACCGGCCGGCGCAGCACGAACCGCGCCCAGCGCACGCCCAGCCCGGCCCGGCCCGGTGTGCCGGGCACCGGGTGCGGGTGCCCGTCGCCCCGCCGGGCGGCCCTGCGGGCGGAGCGGGACAGGACCCGCCGGCCGAAGAAGCCGAACAGCGCGGGGACCAGGGTCAGTGCGACGAGCACGGCAAGGGCCACCGCGCCCGCGCCGCCCAGCCCCATCTTGGTCAGCTCGGGGATCCCGACGACCCCCAGCCCGGCCAGGGCGATGACGACGGTCGCGCCGGCGAAGACGACGGCGGAGCCGGCCGTGCCCACCGCCCGGCCCGCGGCCTCCTCGGGGCCGTGGCCCCGGGCGCGCTCGTCGCGGAAGCGGGAGGTGATGAAGAGCGCGTAGTCGATGCCCACGGCCAGTCCCAGCATCAGCGCCAGGATGGCGACGGTGGAGGTCAGGCCCAGCGGCACGGCCAGCGCGGAGACCAGGCCGAAGGCCGTGGCCACGCCCAGGAAGGCGGTGAGCAGGGACAGCCCGGCCGCGACCAGCGACCCGAGGGTGAGGACCAGCACCACCGCCGCCACCGCGACACCGATGATCTCCGTCGTTCCGCCCGGCTCCTCCTCGGACTCCAGGGCCGAGCCGCCGATCTCCACGGTCAGCCCCGCGTCCCGGGCCCGGTCCGCGGCGTCCTCCAGGGCGCTCTTCGCCGGCCCGGTCAGGTCCACGGCGTCCACGGTGTAGGTGACCGTGGAGTAGGCGATGGTGCCGTCCTCGCTGACGGCACCGGTCCCGTAGGGGTCGGTGGCCGACGCGACCTGCCGGCCGCCGTTCAGGGTGCCGAGAGCGTCCTCGACGGCCGCCCGGTTCTCCCGGGCCGTCACCCGCTGCCCGTCCGGGGCCCGGAACACCAGACGGGCCTCGGCGCCCTGGGAGTTGCTCTCGGGGAACCGCTCGTCCAGCAGGTCGAACGCCTGCTGGGACTCGGTGCCGGGCATGGCCAGCTCCTCCTCCTGGCCCGACGGCGCCACCGCGGCGGCGACCCCGGCCAGCACCAGGACGCCCAGCCACACCGCGCCCACCGGCCGGCGGCGGCGGAAGGCCCACCGTCCGATCCGGTAAAGAAAAGTCGCCACCTGTCGATCACTCCAGACACCGTCGGGAAGGGGAAGGACGCGTGTGATCCACGCGCCCTCCACACTCCCGTCCGGCGCCCCGCCGGGCATCGTCCCCCGTTGCCGTCCTGCCCTGGTGCACCCGGACCAGCCGCGGCCCGCCCTGGTGCGTACGCACCAGGCCCCCGCTCAGGACGAGCGGGGGCCTGCGAGGTGCGGAGCCGGAGGTGTCAGGCGGGGCGGGACTGCTTCAGGAACTCCCCGACGAACGTCTCGCAGAAGGCCTTCAGGTCGTCCGGCTTGCGGCTGGTGACGAAGGTCGAGGGCTGTGCGTCGCAGACCGACACCTGCTCGTCGACCCAGGTGGCGCCCGCGTTGCGGAGGTCCGTCTGCAGACTCGGCCACGAGGTGAGGGTGCGGCCGCGGACCACGTCGGCCTCGATGAGCGTCCACGGGGCGTGACAGATCGCGGCGACCGGACGGCCCTGCCCGACGAAGTCGCGGACGAAGGCCACCGCCTTCTCGTCCGTGCGCAGCGCGTCCGGGTTGGCCACGCCGCCGGGCAGCACCAGGCCGTCGAAGGAGTCGGCCGAGACCTCGCCCACGACCTGCTGCACGGGGAACGTGTCCGCCTTGTCGAGGTGGTTGAACGCCTGGATCTCACCCGCCTCCGTCGAGACCAGCACGGGCTCGCCACCCGCGTCCACGACGGCCTGCCAGGGGTCGGTGAGCTCGACCTGCTCGACGCCCTCCGGTGCCACCAGAAACGCGATACGCATGGGGTTCTCCCGTTCTTCCGTCAGGGCAGGCGCTGTTCCCGCCTCGGACATGTGTGCGGTGCGGGCGACACCCGCACCGGGTCCCGGAGTACCCCTGTGCCGCCGGGCCAAGCATCCGGCGGCTCGGCCGCGGACACCGCCGCGGTCGCGGACGCGGGCGCAGGATTCCCACGAGTCCGTACGGCCACACGTGTTTGCTCCGCCCGGACAGGGGCACGCGAACGGCAGTGCTTCGGACAGGAGGCACGTCCGTGGGAGTGGAACCGACCCCCCACGGGTGTGCCCGTCCGGATCAGGGTGCGCTCCCGCGGTTGACCGTCCGACCGAGCACCCCCTTGAGGGAGTTGTACGCCCTATGCCCACTCACGCCCCCACCCGGCACCATCCGCACGACGACGCCCCCGACACCGCGGCGGACTTCCACACCCTCGCCTCCCTGCCCCCGGGCCGCTCGCGCGAGGCCCTGCGCAACCAGATCATCGAGGCCTGGCTGCCCATGGCCGAGCGGCTGGCCGGCCGGTTCCGCAGCCGCGGCGAGAACCTCGACGACCTGCGTCAGGTCGCCGCCCTGGGTCTGGTGAAGGCCGTCGACCGCTACGACCCCGAGCTCGGCAACGCCTTCGAGAGCTACGCCGTGCCCACCGTCACCGGCGAGATCAAGCGCCACTTCCGCGACCACATGTGGACCCTGCACGTGCCGCGCCGGGTCCAGGACCTGCGCAACCGCGTCCGCTTCGCACGCCAGGACCTCTCCCAGACGATCTCCGGCCGGCAGCCCACCGTCGCGGAGATCGCCGCCCACGCGCAGATGAGCGAGGACGACGTACGCACCGGTCTGGGGGCCCTGGAGAGCTTCACGGCGCTCTCGCTCGACGCCGAACTGCCGGGCAGCGACGACGGGTACTCCCTGAGCGACGCCATGGGCTCCGCCGACCCGGCCCTGGACGTCGTCGTCGACCGCGAGGCGGTCAAGCCCCGCCTTGAGGCCCTGCCCGAACGCGAGCGGGCCATCCTCTACATGCGCTTCTTCGCCGACATGACGCAGAGCCGGATCGCCGAGGAGCTCGGCATCTCGCAGATGCACGTCTCCCGGCTGATCAGCCGCTGCTGCGACCGGCTGCGGGAACAGGTCATGCGCGACGCCGGGGCCTCTCCGGCGGCCTGACCGCGGGACCTGGACCGGGATCGGGGCCCGGCCCCGTCGTGTCACCCGCTCGGGTGTCCGCGTGGCACGAATGGTGTCCGGCCGCGCGCGCCCCGGCCGGGCGCGGGCTCTGATGGACCGCGGGGCATGCCGGTCGTGCCCCGCCTCCGCGGCCGTACCGGGATGTGGGGGTCCCCAGCCCACGGCCGAAGGAGACCGAGCCCCATGCCGTTGCGCCGTACCGCTCGCGCACTGTCCGCCACCGCCCTCACCACCCTCGCACTCGGCACCGCCGCGGGGGCCGCCGCCGCGGACCCGGCCGCCGAGGTCAGCCCGCGCACCGTGGCCCCTGGGGGCACCGTCACGGTCTCCGTCACCTGCGAACGGACCGGCGGGCATCCGCCCGGGACCGTCGAGGCCACCTCGCAGGCCTTCGAGCACGGCACCGTGCGGCTGCACAAGGACGGGCACGGGGACGGGGACCACCCCGGCCGGGACGGGGAGGGGCTGCGGGACGAGGAGGACCTGATCCCGGACGGGGACCCGCTGGGTGAGGAAGACCTGCTGGACGAGGAGGAGCCGCTCGGCGAGGACGAACCGCTCGCCGACGAGGGCCCGGCGGACCGGGAGGGCCCCACGGGCGCGGACGACCGGGCGGGCGCGGACCGCCTGACGGCCAAGGACGACGTGACGGGCACGGACGACCTGGCGGCCGCGGACGACGTTACGGGTACGGACGACCTGAAGGGCGTCCCGGGTCCGGAGGGCCGTGTCACCTACCGCGGTACGGCCCGTGTCGCACCCGCCGCGGACTTCGAGCATGGCGGGAACGGCCGCGAGGGTGGCGGGAACAGCGGTGGCGGCAGTGGCCCCTCCGAATGGAGCGTCGACGGCGTCTGCCCCGCGGCGCACGGCGGCACGGGAGAGCCGTGGAGCGCCTCCTTCACGGTGTCCCGCGACCCCTCCCACCACACCGGCACCCGGCACGGGGTGCACGCCGGCACGGGCGGCACCTTCGACGACTCCCCGGTCGCCCTCGCCGCCGGCGGCGTCCTGATCACGGGCGCGCTCGGCGCGGCCGTCCACCGGCTGCGCCGCCGGGAGCCGTCCCGGAACCGCTGAGTTGGTCGAACGGCTCCGTGGGTACTGGGACCCCAGGGGCGCGATCGGCGCCGTGGGAAGCACGACGGCCCGTGAGCCGGCAGGTCCGGGGGACCACTGCGCGGAGGTACACAGATGTGGCGGACCGATCCGGCGGGGCACGGCCCCGTCCGCTACGGGCCCTCGCTCCCGGACCACGGCCTGCCCCTGCCGCCCGGACTCGCCGCCGCCGCGGCCGGCGCGCACACCGAACCGGTCGGCGGCGGCCCCGCGCTCCTGGACGCCGCCCGCGGTTACTGGGCCCGGCGCGGCCTGCCCGCCCGCCGCGGGCGGACCGTCGCGGCCCCCGGCGGCCCCGCGCTGCTCCTGGCGCTGACCGCCGCGCTCGGCGGCGACGTGCTGGTGCCCCGCCCCTGCGCCGCCTGGTGGGCCCCGCAGGCACGCCTGCTCGGCAGCTCCGTCTTCCCCGTCGCGACACCCGCCGAGTGCGGCGGGCTGCCGGACCCCTACGCCCTCCTGGAGACCGTGCGCCGGGTGCGGGCCGAGGGCGGCGACCCGCGGCTGCTCGTCCTGTCCGTGGCCGACGACCCCACCGCCACCGTCGCGCCGCCCGAGGTGGTGCACGAGACGATCGAGGCGGCCGCGGGCGAGGGCCTGCACGTGGTCAGCGACGAGACCTGGCGCGACACCCTGCACGAACCGCACGAGAGCGTGCTGCTGAGCCCCGCCGAGATGCTGCCGGAGCGGGTCACGGTGCTGACCGACCTCTCCGGCCCCTTCCTCCCGGCCGGCTGGCCCGCCGCCGTCGCCCGCTTCCCCGACAACGACACCGGCGGCCTGCTGCGCGAGCGGGTGCTCGACGTGCTCACCGCGCTCGGCGCTCCCGTGGCAGCGCCGGTCGCCGCGGCCGCCGCGTACGCGCTCGGCGAGCCCGACGAGATCACCCGCCGCCTCGCCGGGTCCGTACGGCTGCACGCGGCCGTGGCCGCCGCCGCCCGCCAGGTCCTCGTCGGGGCGGGCGCCCTCGTGCGGCCCCCGCGGGCGGGGCGCCACCTGTACGCCGACCTGGACCCGCTGCGCCCCGCGCTCGGCGCGCTCGGGGTGGGCGACGCGCAGGAGCTGGAGGACCTCCTGACCGCCCGGCTGGGCATGCCGGCGCCCGGCGGCCACCGCTTCGGCGACGACCTCGGCGCCCTGCGCGTACGCCTGGCCACGGGGCCGTTCCTCGGCACGACCGACGAGGAGCGCAGGGCGTCCCTGCCGGCGCCGGAGCCCCTGGAACTGCCGCACGTGGCGGGCGCCCTGGGCCTGCTGCGGTCGGCCCTCGACGACCTCCGCGACGCGCACGGCGACCACGACCGGCGCGACGGCCACACACAGCACCACCAGCAGCATGCGCAGCACCACGCGCACGACGATCACGACGCTCGGCGACGGGAGTCCCCTCGATGACGCAGCAGTCCGAGTCGGCCACGGCCATGACGGCCACGACGGTCACGACGACGGCATCCACCACCCCGACGACGGACGCCGCGCTGTCCGCGGCCCTCTCCGCGCCCGCCACCGGTGCATCGGCTGTACCAGCTGTACCGGGTGCACCGCTCACCGAACCCCGTCCGCCGGGGGAACGGCGCGTCTGGCCGCGGTCCTTCGCCGACCGGCTCACCACACCGCTGCCCGGCCTCAGGGGCTACGCGCGGTTCGCCCGCGAGGGGGCGATCCGGCCGGGGCCCGAGGGCCTGGCCGACATCCCCCGACTGCCGTACGAGCCGCAGCCGCTGCCCCGGGCCGACGCGGACACCGTCGCCGTCTCCTGGGCGGGGCACGCCAGTTGGGTGGTCCGGATCGGCGGGCTCACCGTCCTCACCGACCCGGTCTGGTCCCGCAGGATCCTCGGCACCCCCACCCGGATCACGCCCGTCGGGGTGCCGTGGAGCGCGCTGCCGCGTATCGACGCGGTCGTCATCAGCCACAACCACTACGACCACCTGGACGCCCCGACCCTGCGCCGGCTGCCGCGCGACACCCCGGTGTTCGTGCCGGCCGGGCTCGGCCGCTGGTTCCGGCGCCGGCGCTTCACGCGCGTCACCGAGCTGGACTGGTGGGAGGCGGCGCAACTCGACGGCGTGCGCCTGGACTTCGTACCGGCCCACCACTGGTCCAAGCGCAGTCTGCACGACACCTGCCGCACGCTGTGGGGCGGCTGGGTGCTGACCGCGCCCGACGGGCGGCGCGTGTACTTCGCGGGCGACACGGGGTACGGGCACTGGTTCGCGCGGATCGGCGAGCGGTATCCCGGGATCGACCTGGCGCTGCTGCCGATCGGGGCGTACGAGCCGCGCTGGTGGCTGCGCGACGTGCACTGCGATCCCGAGGACGCGGTGCGGGCGTTCCAGGACCTCGGGGCGCGGCGGATGGCTCCGATGCACTGGGGGGCGTTCGTGCTGTCGGCGGAGCCGGTGAGGGAGCCGCTCGTGCGGGTGCGGGCCGCGTGGGAGGCGGCGGGGTTGGACCGGGAGCTCTTGTGGGATCTCCCCGTGGGGGGCTCCCGGACACTGCCTGCCGTGACGTGATCTGCGGGGCGGTGGGGGCTGGTCGCGCAGTTCCCCGCGCCCCTAAAGGATGCGCCGTTCCCCGCGCCCCCAAAGACAAAAGACTGCGCCGTTCCCCGCGCCCCTGAAGGGTGCGCAGTTCCCCGCGCGCCCAGCCAGGGGTGCGGGGCGTGGTCAGTGGGCTGTGCTTCTGATCTTTCGCCACAGGCCCGGGGTCACGCTGATCAGGATCGTCAGGAGGATCGCCGCGGCCACGCCCTCCCAGGGCTCCTTGAAGAGGGAGCCGCCCAGCACGCCGATGAGCTGGTAGGTCGCGGCCCAGGCCAGGCAGGCCGGGCCGTTGCCGTGGGCGAAGCGGCGTACCGGCCACTTCGCCATCAGGCAGGCGAGCATCACCGGGATGCGCCCCGCGGGGACCAGCCGGGACAGGACGAGCACCGCGACCCCGTGGTCGGCGAGCTTGCCCTGGGCCTGTTCGAGCCGGTCCTCGGGCGCGCGGTCGCGGATCGCGGCCAGCCAGCGCGAGCCGTTCTTCGACCGCATGCCGCGCCTGCCGAGCCAGTACAGCGCGATGTCCCCGAGGAACGCCGCCAGCGCCGCCACCAGGAAGACCATCGCCATCGAGAAGGGCGCCGTCTGGTGGAAGGCCACCACCGCCGCCGAACTCACCAGCGCACCGGTCGGGACCACCGGCACCAGCGCGCCGATCAGCACCAGCAGGAACAGCGACGGATAGCCGAGCGCCTGCTGCGTGGCGACCGTCGGCACGCTCGTCACCGCGGCGGCGAACACATGTGTCACCGGGCTTCGCCCTCCCCCTCGTCGTCACCCCGGCCGCCCGGCGCGTCCCCAGGTGAAGAGCGGTACCCCGCGACCTGCGGTCGCACACTTTCCCCCTGGTCGAGCAGGTGCACCCGCACCTCCGGCGCCCGCTCGGCGGACAGGCGCGCGAACTCGGTGCCGGGGGTGTGGAATTCGTGGGGGCGCACGGCGTCCATCCCGATGGGCCAGAACGTGCCGTAGTGCACCGGCACCGCGCTTCCCGGCCGCAGCCGGGCCAGCGCCTCGGCGGCCCGCCCCGCGTCCAGGTGCCCCTCGCCCAGGTGCGGCCCCCAGCCGCCGACCGGGAGCAGCGCCACGTCGACGGGCCCGACCTCGTCGGCCATCTCGTCGAACAGCCCCGTGTCCCCGGCGAAGTACGTCCGCGACTCGCCCTCGACCACATAGCCGAGGGCGGGCGCGCGGTGCGGTCCGACGGGCAGCCGCCGCCCGTCGTGCCGGGCCTGTACGACCCGTACGACCAGGCCGCCGAGGTCGATCCTGTCGCCGGGCGCGACCTCGGTGAGCCGCAGCCGGTCGAGCCTGCGCAGCCCCGGCACCGCGCGCAGGGCGCCGCGCGGGACCAGCAGCCGGGTGCCCGGGGCGAGCCGGGCCAGGGACGGGAGGTGCAGGTGATCGGCGTGCAGGTGTGAGACGAGCGTCACATCGGCGACCGCGGCCTCGGGGGGCGGCGGCGCACCCCGGCGCCTGCGCAGGTGCGCGAGCCGGCGCGCGAAGAGGGGGTCGGTGAGCAGGCGTACGCCCGAGTCCTCGACCGTACAGGTGGCGTGACCCCACCAAGTGATCTCCACCGGCACTCCTTTGCCTCCTTCGCGCGACTCCCCCCGAGCCTACGGGCAGGGGTAGGGTCGGCGACGAAACCCGGAGGTGAGGGGGGACGTCATGGGAGACACACGCCGTGCGTCCGGCATGCTTCGCGCGACGACGATCGCCAGCCTGACGCCGTTGGAGGAGCTCGACGACGACCCCTTCCTGGTGGACTCGCGCAGCCAGCACGCCATGTGCGCGCGCTGGGCGGCCGAGCAGGGGTACGTGGTCACGCGGGAACTGCTCCTGCGCGGCCTGCGGCCCGACCACTGCGCGCTCTGGGAGGACGCCGAGGCCGGTCTGGTGGACCTGTTCGTCGCGCCCAGCCGGCGGGTCCTGGAGCGGGCGATCGCCTCGGTCGACGAGTTCACCGCCGAGTGCGCCCGGCGCGGGGTCCGCGTCGAGACAGTCGGTCACGCGGAGCCCGCGTACGACGCGCAGATGAAGGCCCACGTGCATCGGCGGCTGTCGATGCCGACGGCCGGCTACGACGGTCGCTGAGCGCGACTCACGCACCCGCCGTCGCCCGTTCTCCGTCCGGTGGGGGCTTGTCGCGCCCACGCGGCGGAGCCGCACATGGATACAGCCCCGCGCCCCCTGCGGGGCGCCCCCACAGGTCGGCGGAGCCCGCTGTCGGCGTGTGGCAGGGTGGGCCCGGGTTCGTCGGCAAGAGGGCGGGCGCGGATGTGAGGCGGGTGTGACGTGGGCAAAGAACGCTGGCGGAGGGTGGGCAGCGCGGTCTGGCGGAGTGTCGCCGTGTGGGCGGTCTCCACGGTCACCATGCTGGCGCTGGCCGGGATCCTGCCCGACTTCCGGCTCCAGTCCGCCGACGGGGACAGCGCCACCACCATCGCCGCCACCGCCGCACTCGGCGCCGGGGCCTTCGGCGTGCTCTCCTCCGTCGTGTGGCCCCTCCTCGTGCGGGCCCTGCTCCTCGTCCCCGCCCTCGTCCTCGGCGTACTGGTCTTCTTCCTGAACGGCTCGCTCCTGCTCGTGGCCCTGCGCCTGGACCCCTCGGGACAGAGCGAGGCGGCCCCGGAGACCGCCGTGGTCGTCGCCGCCGTGATGTCGGCGGTCGCCTCGGCCACCGGAGGCGCCCTGGCCGTACGGGACGACGACGCCTACCGGCGCAGGCTGTACCGGCTGTCCGACCGCCGCCGCGACGCGGTGCCGCCCTCCGGCGCCCCGTCGACCCCCGGCACGGTCTTCCTCCAGTTCGACGGCGTCGGCCACGACGTGCTGGTGGACGCGGTGGCCCGCGGGCTCATGCCCACCGTGGCCACCTGGCTCGGGAAGGGCCCGGAGCCCGGCGCCACCCACCGGCTCGTCCCCTGGCGCACCGACTGGTCCAGCCAGACCGGCGCCAGCCAGCTGGGCATCCTGCACGGCTCCAACCACGACGTCCCCGCCTTCCGCTGGTACGAGAAGGACACCCAGGAGATCGTGGTCTGCAACCGGCCCACCAGCGCAGCCGAACTCCAGCGCCGGGCCGTCGAGCGCACCGGCGACGGCGGCCTGCTCACCCTGGACGGCGCGAGCCGCGGCAACCTCTTCAGCGGCGGCGCCGACCAACTCGCCCTGGTGCTCTCGGTGGCCGCCCGGCGCGGCCGGGAGAACCGCTCCCGGGCCGGCTACTTCGCGTACTTCTCCGACCCGGCCAACGCGGTGCGCACCGCCCTGTCCTTCGTCGCGGACGTCGGCCGGGAGATCGGCGAGTCCACCCGGGCGCGCCTGAAGAAGCGGCGCCCGCGCGTCGGCCGCGGCGGCCTCTACCCGTTCATCCGCGCCTTCGCGACCGTCGTCGAGCGGGACGTCGTCGTCGCGGCGGTCATCGGGGACATGCTGGCCGGACGCTCCGCGGTCTACGCGGACCTCGTCGCCTACGACGAGGTGGCCCACCACTCCGGCCCGCGCAGCCGGGACGCGGACAAGGTCCTGCAGCGCCTGGACCGCTCGCTCGCCCTGATCGAGAAGGTCGCCGAACACGCCCCGCGCGCCTACCGCGTCGTGCTGCTCTCCGACCACGGGCAGAGCCCCGGCGAGACGTTCCGCGCCCGCTACGGACTGGGCCTGGGCGAGCTGGTCCGGGCCGGCTGCGGGCTGCCCGTACCGCGCAAGGTCCGCCGCACGCACAGCGGCGCCGAGGCCAGGGTCGCCGTACGGGCCGCCCTGCGCCGGCCCGTCGAGGAGCGCGGCGAACCGCGGCGGCCGGCAGGGCCCGAGTCGGAACCCCTGGTGCTGGCCTCCGGCAACCTGGGCCTGGTCTCCTTCCGCGACGTCGCGCACCGGATGAGCCGGGAGGAGATCGACGCCCGGCACCCCGCGCTGCTGACCACCCTCGCCAACCATCCCGGCATCGGGTTCGTGCTCGTGCGCAGCGAGGAGCACGGCGGGCTCGTGCTGGGCGCGCACGGCGCGGCGATCCCGCTGGACGAACTGGACGAGAACCCGGGCCCGCTGGCGGACTTCGGCCCGGGCGCCGCCGACGCCGTACGGCGCACGCACGCGTTCCCGCACGTCGCGGACATCATGGTGAACTCCTGGTACGACCCCGAGGACGGCGAGGTCCTGGCGTTCGAGGAGCAGATCGGCTCGCACGGCGGACTCGGCGGGGCGCAGGGCAGGCCCTTCCTGATGTCGCCGCTCTCGTTCTCGGCGCCGGTCGGGGAGGGGGAGGAACTGGTGGGCGCGGAACGGGTGCACGGGGTGCTGCGCGGGTGGCTACGGGAGTGCGACGGGCCGCAGGTCCCCTTGGCGGCCGCCCCCACCGACGACGAACGGGTGGCTTGAGCCGGGACGTTCGTCCGCGGCCCGGTGGGGGCTTGTCGCGCAGTTCCCCGCGCCCCTCAAAGGCAGGGGCTATCGCCCCCGATGAAAGACAGGGGCGCAGCCCCGTCTTTCAGGGGCGCGGGGAACTGCGCGAACGGCCCCCACCGGCCCGCGGACGAAGAGCACGGGGGCCGGTCCTTCGCGTGCGGTGAGCCCGGGCGCGACCCGAGTGTGATCGGATGGTGCCACGGACCCCGGAACCGGGACCTCGTCGAAAGGGAATCATCGTGGCAACCACGCGCTCCGCACACACCGTCTGGGAAGGCAACCTGCTTGAGGGCAACGGCGTCGTCACCTTCGACTCGTCGGGCATCGGCGAGCAGCCGGTGTCGTGGCCGTCGCGCGCCGAGCAGGCGAACGGCAAGACCAGCCCCGAGGAGCTGATCGCCGCCGCCCACTCCAGCTGCTTCTCCATGGCGCTCTCGCACGGCCTCGCCGGTGCCGGCACCCCGCCCACCAAGCTCACCACCTCCGCGGACGTCACGTTCCAGCCGGGTGAGGGCATCACGGGCATCCACCTGACGGTGGAGGGCACGGTGCCGGGCCTCGACGAGGAGGCGTTCGCCGCCGCCGCCGAGGACGCCAAGAAGAACTGCCCGGTCAGCCAGGCGCTGTCGGGCACGACGATCACGCTGACGGCGAAGCTCGCCTGACATCTCGTCACCCTTCCGGTGCCGCGCCCTGCCACAGGGCGAGGCACCGTCGTGTCCGGGGCGGAACAGGGCAGTCCGGTGCACACACCCCATTGACAGCAACGCACTCAAGTTTTGTGATGGAACACGGTGATGGAGTACGGCGGGGAACGCAGGAAGGCCCGGGKGGAAGGGGACGGACATGGCACGTGCGGTCGGGATCGACCTCGGTACCACGAACTCGGTGGTGGCCGTACTGGAAGGGGGTGAACCCACGGTCGTGGCGAACGCCGAAGGGGCGCGCACCACCCCCTCGGTGGTGGCCTTCGCCAAGAACGGCGAGGTGCTCGTCGGCGAGGTCGCCAAACGGCAGGCCGTGACGAACATCGAGCGCACCGCGCGCTCCGTGAAGCGCCACATGGGGGACCCCGACTGGCGGTTCCCCGGCAGCGACGGCGGCACCATCGACGGCACCCGCTTCCGCGCGCAGGAACTCTCCGCGCGCGTCCTGCAGAAGCTGAAGCGCGACGCCGAGTCCTACCTCGGCGAGGACGTCACGGACGCCGTGATCACCGTGCCCGCCTACTTCGACGACACCCAGCGCCAGGCCACCAAGGAGGCCGGTGGGATCGCGGGCCTCAACGTCCTGCGCATCATCAACGAGCCGACCGCCGCGGCCCTCGCCTACGGACTGGACCGCGGCGAGGAGCAGACCGTCCTCGTCTTCGACCTGGGCGGCGGCACCTTCGACGTCTCCCTGCTGGAGATAGGCGACGGCGTCATCGAGGTCAAGGCCACCAACGGCGACACCCGGCTGGGCGGCGACGACTGGGACCAGCGCGTCGTCGACCACCTCGTCACACGCTTCAAGGGCCAGTACGGCATCGACCTCGGCCAGGACAAGATGGCGCTCCAGCGGCTGCGGGAGGGCGCGGAGAAGGCCAAGATCGAGCTGTCCTCGTCCACCGAGACGACCGTCAACCTGCCGTACATCACCGCCACCGGCGACGGCCCGCTGCACCTGGACGAGAAGCTGACCCGCGCCCAGTTCCAGGAGCTGACGGCGGATCTGCTGGAGCGCTGCAAGGCGCCCTTCCACCAGGCCGTCAAGGACGCCGGGGTGAAGCTCTCGGCGGTCGACCACGTCATCCTGGTCGGCGGCTCCACCCGGATGCCGGCCGTGACCGAGGTGGTCAGGGAACTCACCGGCAAGGACCCGCACAAGGGCGTCAACCCGGACGAGGTGGTGGCCCTGGGCGCGGCGCTCCAGGCCGGTGTCATCCGCGGCGACGTGAAGGACGTCCTGCTCCTCGACGTCACCCCGCTGTCCCTGGGCATCGAGACCAAGGGCGGCATCATGACCAGGCTCATCGAGCGCAACACGACCATTCCCACCCGGCGTTCGGAGATCTTCACCACCGCCACCGACAACCAGCCCTCGGTCGGCATCCAGGTCTTCCAGGGCGAGCGGGACATCGCCGCGTACAACAAGAAGCTGGGCGTCTTCGACCTCACCGGGCTGCCGCCCGCGCCGCGCGGGGTGCCGCAGATCGAGGTCGCCTTCGACATCGACGCCGACGGGATCATGCACGTCTCGGCGAAGGACCTCGCCACGGGCCGCGAGCAGAAGATGACCGTCACGGGCGGTTCCGCGCTCGCCAAGGACGACATCGACCGCATGATGCGCGAGGCCGAGCAGTACGCCGAGGAGGACCGCAGGCGGCGCGAGGGCGCCGAGACCCGCAACCAGGCGGAGCAACTCGTCTACCAGACCGAGAAGTTCCTCCACGAGAACGAGGAGCGGATCCCGGACGCCACCAGGGCGGAGGTCGGGTCCGCGATCGACGGGCTGAAGGCCCTCCTGGAGGACCGCGACGGCACCGACACGAACACCCTGCGCGCGGGTGTCGAGAAGCTCGCCGCCGTCAGCCAGCAGATGGGCCAGGCCATGTACGCCCAGGCCCAGCAGTCCGCCCAGCAGTCCGCCCAGCAGTCCTCCGAGCAATCCGCCCAGGAACCGCCCCCGCACGCCTCGCGGCCGGAAGGACAGGACGGGCCGGGCGGCGGGCAGGCGCGGGCGGCGGACGAGGAGGGCGTGGTGGACGCCGAGATCGTCGACGAGGAGAAGCCGGGGCCCGCGGGCCGGGACGCGCAGGACACCGGGGACGGCCGGGGAGCGGGAAGCGGTTCCGTCTGAGAGGCGCCGGGGGAGCGGTTCCGTCCGAGCGATGCCGGGGGAGTGGCTCCGCCTGAGCGGCGCCGCTCAGAAGTCCGCCCGGCGCTCCAGGATCAGGTCCCTGGTGCGCCGGGCGGAGGCCGCGCCGGTCGTCATGTGGTCCAGCACCTCCAGGTGCGCGGCCACTTCCTTGCGGGAGTCCAGGTAGAGGGCCCCCGTCAGGTACTCGCTGTACACCATGTCCGGCAGCTCGGGCTCCGGGAACCGGAACAGCACGAAGGGCGCGTACGTCCCCGGATGCGGACCGGACGCGAACTCGGCGATCTGCAGCGTGATGCGGTCGTTGTCGAAGGTGTCCAGGAGGCGGTCCAGCTGGTCCGCCATCACCTCGGAGCGCATGCTGACCGGCCGCCGGAGGACCGTCTCCTCCATGATCACCCACAGGTGCGGCGGGCGGTCCCCGGTGAGCAGCTTCTGCCGGGCCATCCGCAGGGAGACGTGCCGGTCGATCTCCTCGGACCCCATCCGGCCGACCGTGCCCGCCTCCAGCACGGCGCGGGCGTACTCCTCGGTCTGCAGCAGCCCGGGCACGAAGTGCGGCTCGTACGACCGGATGATCGAGGCCGCGCCCTCCAGGCTGACGTAGAGGCTGAACCAGTCCGGCAGGACGTCGTGGTAGCGCTGCCACCAGCCGGGCCGGTTCGCCTCCTCGACGAGCCGGACGAAGGCCGCCGTCTCGTCCTCGGGCACGCCGTACGTCGACAGCAGCAGCTGCACGTACGGGATCTTGAGCGCGACCTCGGCCGTCTCCATCCGCCGGACGGTCGCGCCGGCGACCCGCAGGATGCGTGCGGCCTCGTCGCGCCGCAGGCCGCAGGCCTCCCGCAGCTCCTGCAGCCGTCTGCCTAACACAACCTGCCCCACCGTGGGCGCAGGACGCCGTTCACTCACCCCACGCCTCCCCGAGCGCCTAGCAACGGCCAGAAGTGTGCCACGTCCGGGGGAACCGCGGAGGGTGTGCCCCGCCAGAAGTCCGCGGCACTGTCCGCGCAACCCCCACCGAACCTGCACAAGAGCACCATCGGAGGCGCCCTGTTCAGGCACCGGCGCGCCGCCGCGGGTCGCTGTCGGGCCACCGCCGACCGCAGGTACCCGGCCGTCGCCGGGTCGGCCGGCCGGGAGCGACCCTCCCCCCCCGGGAGCGACCCTCCTGACCAGGGACGGGGGAGCCGGTCTGTGGGACGCTGAGGGCGCCGGGAACGCGAAACCCCCGGACGCCGCCGAACGTCAGGGCCGGACCTCGGGACCGGACCTCAGGGAAGGAGCGCGACCATGCCCCTCGAACCGCTGTCGCAGAAGGACATCGAGGACCGGCTCGCGGAGCTGCCCGGCTGGTCGCTCGACGGCGACAGGATCAGCCGCACCTACCGGCTCGGCTCGCACTTCGCGGCGGTCGCGCTGGTCGTGCACATCGCCCAGGTGCAGGAGGAGCTGGACCACCACTCCGACCTCACGCTCGGCTACGACTCCGTCGTCCTGGCCGTGCACACGCACAGCGTGGGCGGTGCCGTCACCGAGAAGGACTTCGAGCTGGCCGTCCGGGTCGAAGGGCTCGCCGCCGGGCACGGCGCGAGCTGAGCGGCCGGTGTTCGACTACGACGAGGAGGCCGAGCGGTACGACGCGTCCCGCGGCGGCGAACCCCGGGCCGCCGCGGCCGCGGCCGCCGTGCTCGGGCTGATCCCCGAGGGCACGGCCACGCTCCTGGACGCGGCCTGCGGCACCGGCACCGTGACCCGCCGGCTCGCGGCGGCCGACCTCTGCGTGATCGGCGCCGACGCGGCGTGCGGCATGCTGCGGCGGGCCGCCGAACGGGTGCCGGGCCGGATCGTGCTCGCCGACGTGCGCCGCCTGCCCTTCCCCGCCGCCTCGTTCGACGCCGTGTCGGCGATCTGGCTGCTGCACCTCATGGACGACGCCGAACGGGCCGTCGCGGAGGCGGCCCGGGTGCTGCGCCCCGGCGGTGTCTTCGTCACCACCGTCGACAAGGCCGCCTCGCACGACGTGGGCAGCGACATCGACGCCGTGATGGCGCCGCGTCCGCGCCGCACCGCCCGCGACCGCCCGGACCTGGTGGCGTCGTACGCCGGCCGGCACGCGCTGCTCCCCGCGGGGGCGGCGAGCTTCCGCGGCCACGGCCAGGGCCGGACGCCGCTGCAGGCGGCGGCCGACGTGCGCCGCGGCTGGTACACCCTGCTGCCGCCGGGCGAATCGCTCACCGAACGGCTCGCGGCCCGCCTGGAACAGCTCCCGGACCCGCACGTCCCGCGCGCGGAACCGGAGTTCCGGCTACGGGCGTTCCGCAAGCCGGGCCCGCCCCGGTAGCCAGGATCCGGGCCGGCGGTCAGGGTCCGGGCCGTCGGCCCGAGCCCAGCCCGGCCACGCCCGTGTCTCCCGTCGTGCCCCCGGGCAGACTGTCGGCCAGGTAGGCGTCCAGGTCCGGGACGCCGGGCGCGAGCATGTGCCGTACCCAGGCGTCGCGTTCGTGCAGGATCGGCGGCAGCTCCCAGACACAGCCGATCCACGGCCGCTCCAGGACGACGAAGTGGGTGGGGTCGCGGTCCGGGCAGTCGAGCACGGGCTGCCCCGCCACGGCGGCCCGGAAGTGCAGGACGTTGTCCCACACCCAGCTGTACGCGTTGAGGTACGCGCCGTCGTCGCCGCCCCGGTGCAGGACGACGAACGTGGCGGGCGGGGTGCCGTCCGCCACCGGAAGCAGCTTCGGCAGCATCGCGTACGCCGCCCTCTCGACGTCGGGCGCGATGCCGGCCGGGTCGGCGGTGACGTGGTAGCGCTTGATCCGCCGGCCCGCCACCTCGACGGGCGGCGGCACGGTCAGCAGTTTCTCCTGGAAGGCCATGGGGGGACGCTAGGCCCGTTCCACTGACACCTCCTGTCAGTGGAACCTGTCAGGGTGGTGCGATGAGATCGGCCCGCCTCGTCTCCCTCCTGCTGCTGCTCCAGACCCGGGGCCGGATGACCGCTGCCGAGCTCGCGGCCGAGCTGGAGGTCTCGGTGCGCACGGTCTACCGGGACGCCGAGGCGCTGGGCGCGGCCGGTGTCCCGCTGTACGGGGACGCCGGGCACGCGGGCGGGTACAGGCTCCTCGACGGCTACCGCACCCGCCTGACCGGCCTCACCGCGGGCGAGGCCGAGGCCCTGTTCCTGGCGGGTGCGCCGGGTCCCGCCGCCGAACTCGGACTCGGCCCGCTGCTGGCCGCAGCGCAGCTCAAGGTGCGGGCCGCGCTCCCGAAGGAGCTGCGCGCGCACGCCGACCGGATCAGCGGCCGCTTCCACCTGGACGCGCCCGGCTGGTACGCCGACACCGGCGGCGCGGCCCTCCCGCACCTGCCGGCCGTGGCCGACGCCGTCTGGAACGGCAGGGTCCTGCACGTCCTGTACCGCCGCTGGCGCGAGCCGACCGACGTGCGGCGCCGCCTCAAACCGTACGGACTGGTCCTGAAGGCGGGCCGCTGGTACGTGGTCGCGGGCCCGGGACCGCGTACGTACCGGGTCGACCGGATCCTGCAACTGGAGGCGTCGGACGAGGAGTTCGAGCGGCCGGCGGGGTTCGACCTCGGCGCGTACTGGGCCGGGTACCAGCGGGACTTCCACGAGCGCCTGCACCGGGCCGAGGCGGTGGTCCGGCTGGCGCCCGGCGCCCGCCTCACCGGGGCGGCGGGGGAGGCGGTGCGCGCCCGCGGGGTCACGGAGGCCGACGGCTGGACCCGGGCGACCGTGCCGATCGAGTCCGTCGAGCACGCCCACGGCGAGTTCCTGCGGCTCGGTACGGACGTCGAGGTGCTGGAGCCGGCGGAGCTGCGCGCGCGGATCGCGGCCACGGTGGCGGCGCTGGCCCGCACGTACGGAACGTAGAGAGCGCTTGCCGAAAGGCGGCAACTCCCGTGCCCGCGGCGGCGACCGAGGGGACAGAACCCGTCTGCCCCCCAGGGAGGTACCCACCGTGCAGCACCCGCACCGCAGACACGGCACCACCCGTCCCCGCTTCCTCCTCTTCCCCCGTCCCCTCCTCTCCACCGTGCTGGCCGGCGCCCTCGCCGCCGCCGGGCTCACCACGCTCACCGCTCCACCGGCGCAGGCCGCGACCGCGCGCCAGGCCGAGAAGCTCGACCGGGGCGTCGTCAGCGTCCACACCGACGCGGGCAACCTGGTCGGTTGGCGCTGGCTCGGCACCGACCCGGACGACGTGTCGTTCAACGTCTACCGGGCCGGTACGAAGGTCAACGCGTCCCCGGTCACGGGCTCGACGAACTACTTCCACTCCGGCGGCCCCGCCCAGGCCGACTACACGGTCCGCGCGATCGTCGGCGGCGTCGAGCAGGCCGACTCCGTGCACGCGATCCAGTTCCGCACCGGATACAAGGACGTGCCGATCAGCCCGCCCGCAGGCGGCACCACCCCCGACGGCGTCGCGTACACCTACGAGGCCAACGACGCCTCGGTCGGCGACCTCGACGGCGACGGCGCGCTCGACTTCGTCCTGAAGTGGCAGCCCACCAACGCCAAGGACAACTCGCAGTCCGGCTACACCGGCAACACGATCCTCGACGGGATCAAGCTGGACGGCACCCGGCTGTGGCGTCTTGACCTCGGTCGGAACATCCGCTCGGGCGCGCACTACACGCAGTTCCAGGTGTACGACTACGACGGCGACGGCAGAGCGGAGGTTGCCGCGAAGACCGCCGACGCCACGGTCGACGGGACGGGCGCGGTCATCGGCAGCGCCTCCGCCGACCACCGCAACTCCAGCGGATACGTCCTGACCGGCCCCGAGTACCTGACCATGTTCAACGGCCAGACGGGCCGGGCGATGGGGACGGTGGACTACGTCCCGGCGCGGGGCACGGTCTCGTCCTGGGGCGACTCCTACGGCAACCGCGTGGACCGGTTCCTGGCCGGCACCGCCTACCTGGACGGCGCCCGCCCCTCCCTCGTCATGGCGCGCGGCTACTACACGCGCTCGGTGATCGCGGCCTGGGACTGGCGGAACGGGGCATTCACCCGGCGCTGGACCTTCGACACCAACTCCTCGACCAACACCGGAAAGGGCTACGACGGCCAGGGCTCGCACAGCCTCTCCGTCGGGGACGTCGACAACGACGGCAAGGACGAGATCGTGTACGGGGCGATGGCCGTCGACGACAACGGCAACGGCCTGTGGACGACGCGGACCGGGCACGGCGACGCCCAGCACCTGGGCGACCTCGACCCGGCGACGGCCGGCCTCGAATACTTCAAGGTCTCCGAATCCACCTCCCAGCCCGCCGAGTTGTACATCAACCCGGCCAACGGGGCGATCCGCTGGCAGCTCGCCGCCTGCTGCGACAACGGCAGGGGAGTGGCCGGGGACGTCTACGCGGGCAACGACGGCGCGGAGGTGTGGTCGGCCTCCGACACCTCGATCCGCGACGAGGCGGGCGCGACCAAGGGCCGCGAACCGTCCTCCGCCAACTTCCTGTCCTGGTGGGACGGGGACACCACGCGCGAACTCCTCGACGGCACCCACATCGACAAGTACGGCACGTCGTCCGACACCCGCCTGCTGACGGGCGCCTCGGTCCACTCCAACAACGGCACCAAGGCGACCCCGGCCCTTTCGGGCGACCTCTTCGGCGACTGGCGCGAGGAGGTGGTGTGGGCGACCACCGACAACACGGCCCTGCGCATCTACTCGACCCCGACCGAGACCACGACACGCATCACGACCCTGCTCCACGACACGATGTACCGCACGGGCATCGCGTGGCAGAACACGGCATACAACCAGCCCCCGCACCCGAGCTTCCACATAGGCAACAACATGCGAACGGCCCCCCGCCCGACGATCTACACGCCGTAGGAGGCAGAACACACAAGGAGGGCGCGGACCTGATCGGGTCCGCGCCCTCCCCTCCGTCCTGCCCGGGTGTCAGGGCGCCGGGCAGGACCGGTCTTCGAGTGTGAACGTCCGTGGTGCGGTGTTCGTGGTCGTCCAGGTGCCGGTGAAGCCGAAGGACACGGACGAGCCGGGCGCCACGTTCGCGTTCCAGCTCAGGTTCTTCGTCGTGACCGCCGTTCCGGATTGGGTGGACGTGGCGTTCCAGGCCCGGGTGACGGTCTGGCCGTCGGGGAACGACCAGCCCAAGGACCAGCCGGTCCACGCCGTCGTGCCCGTGTTGGACAGCCGGACGTCCGCCTGGAAGCCGCCCGGCCACTGGTTGGTGATCTCGTACGTGACCGCGCAGGCACCGGTCGGCGTCGGGTCCGTACCGCCGCCCTCGCCGTCCCCCGCGTCGCCGTAGACGACCCCGCGGCCGTTCGTCGACACGTACACGCGGCCGTAGACGCGCGGGTCGCCCGTGATCGCCGCGCCCGTCCAGCCCCACTGGTGGGCGTCGTCGTTGATGCGGGTCCAGGTCGCGCCCTTGTCGGTGGAGCGGAAGATGCCGCGCACCCCGCCGATCTTCGCGCTGGTGTAGAGCGTCTGGTACGAGGCGCCGGCCGCCGCCTTGCCGAAGCCGATCGTGTCCGCCTGCTCGACGCCCGGCAGCTTGGCGAAGGTCGCGCCGCCGTCCGTGGAGTGCCACAGCCCGTACGCCCCGTCGCTCGCCCCGCCCGCCAGCCAGACGTCGCCCTTCGTGCCGGGCAGCGCCTTGAAGCGGACGCTGTCGCCGCTCGGCAGCCCGGTCGCAGAGGAGGCGGTGAAGGTCGCGCCGCCGTCCGAACTCACGTAGAACTTTCCGGATTTGAAGCCGTAGAACGTCTTCGGGTCGGACCGGTCCGACTCCACGACCGCGCCGGCCGGGATGCCGCTGGACGCCGACCACGAGGTGCCGAACCCGGTCGTGTGGTGCACGCCCGCGCCCTCCGGGCTCCACACGAACCGGCTCCCGTCGGAGGCCGCGGCGACCGTGCCGCCGCCGCTCACGCCCGAGGGGTCGGTGCCCGCGAACCAGTTGGCGCCGTTGTCCGTCGAGAACGCCACGTGCGGCCCCGAGTCAAGGTTGCCCGCCCGCACCACGATCCCCGGGTTCGACTCCGCGAAGTCGAGGCTCGTCGTGGTGGTGAAGTTCGGCGAGGTGAACATCATCGAAGGGACCTCGGTGAGGTCCGTGTGCCGGAAGCCGCCGATGTCACCGAGCGCGCTGAGGAGTTGGGCGCCGCCGGACGGGGGAGCGGCCAGGTCGTTGACCGCCGTCTCCTCCAGGCCCCGCACCATCGGTTTGATGGTGAACCGGCCGCCGCTGTCCCACTGGCCCAGGTCCTCGGTCCCGTAGATCGTCGCCCCGGTTCCGTACATCATGCGGGAGGAGTCGAACGGGTCGATCTCCAGCGCCTCGGTCATCCACCCCAGTTTGGGCGTCTGCTCGGGTGGCGACGGATGCGCGTCCCACGTCAGCCAGGGCGAGGACGACACGTCCATGGTGTAGCGGTTCGAGCGGTCGGGGTACGAGGTGTAGTCCCAGGCCTTCGTCCAGGTGCCGCCGCTGTCGGTGGAGCGGAAGATCTGCGTGTCCGGCCACCAGGAGCTGTACGCCGTCGCCATCACCGTCCCCGGTTTCTGCCGGTCGACCGTCAGTCCGCTGAAGCCGTAGTAGGTGTCGGCCTCCGCGGCCGGGCTGATGTCCGTCCAGGCGCCGGTCGCCGTCGCGTACCGCCACAGCCGGCCCTTCCCGCCGTCGTACGGGCCGCCCTTGTCGCTGTACGCGAGGTACAGGTAGCCGTTCTCCGCGTCCAGGACGCCCTTGTGGGCCAGGTACCCGGTCGGCTGCCCGGCCAGCCGCGACCAGGTCACGCCCGCGTCGGTCGAGCGGTAGACCGCGTTGTCCTTGTCGGCCACCCCGACGTAGACGGTCTTCGTGGCGTCCGTGCCGGTGCTGCTCGACTCGTCGAAGGTGACCCAGGCGATGCCCTGGTTGTCGGAGGCGTATCCGCTCGTGTCGGTCGGATCCTGTACGTAGTTCCCGGGGTTCGGGAAGCTCGTCACCTGCGACCAGGAGGCCCCCGAGTCGGTGGACCGCCACAGGCCCTTGCCGCTCGGCGCGCCCAGGTACAGCACGCTGTTGCGGTGCGGATCGACCGCGAGCCGCTCGCCCATGCCGCGCCCGGGCATGTTGCCGCCCAGCTTGAAGGGCAGGTCGGCCTTCTGCCAGGTCGCGCCCCGGTCGGCGGACCTGAGCACGGCCCCGTCGTCCGGGTCCCAGCTGTTGGTGTACGTGCCGACGGCGGCGTACACCTTGCTCGGCGCCACCGGGTCGGAGGCGAGGCTCACCACCCCGGTGTGCCCCCAGCGCTCCCAGCCGACCGAATCCAGCAGCGGGGTCCAGCTCTTGGACGCCTCCTGCCAGCGGTAGGCGCCGCCGATGTCGGTGCGGGCGTACGCGAGGTTCTTCTCGGACCGGTTGAACACGATGCCGGGCACGAAGCCGCCACCGTCGATGCGGGCGTTCTTCCAGGTGTACGTGTCTGCGGCGACCGCGGCCGCCGGGGCGCGCCCCTCCACCGCCTGCGCGGGCGGCGTACCGGCCAGCAGCCCGGCCGCGAGCCCGAGCACGACGGTGAGGACGGAGGATCTTCGCACGGTGGGGGTCCCTTTCGTGAGGAGAAGGGCGTGGGACCGGACGGCCCCGTGGGGGTGGAGCCGTCCGGCCGGGTGCACCCGGGTCCCTCAGGGGCCCGGGTGCATACGGGCCCCTCAGGAGCGCTCGGCGGAGCGCCCGGCTATTCGAGGAGCTCCGCGTACGCGCCCATGGCGAGCGCGATGTCCGCCTGGGCCCAGAACCGGTGATAGGTGAAGGAGGGCGCGGCCCCGCCGGCCAGGTACGCCTCGATCTTCGACCACGCCGGGTCGTCCTCGTAGAAGGACCGGATCGAGTCGAACGTCGACGACGAGTTGATCGCGTCCCCGTTCGGCATCCTGCCGGACCACCCGCTCGGGACGTACACGGAGTCGTCGAACCGGTTGTAGTCGGCGCGGGTCTCCGGGACGGCCACGCCCAGCGCGTCCTGGTCGTTCGCCCACATGCCGTCCAGCAGCGCCTTGGCCGTCGTGCGCGCCTCGGTGTCACCGGACCGGTCGGCGTAGTACGTCAGGGTCTTGGCGTACGCGGCCGCCACCCCGACGTCGTTCGTGTAGTCGGCGACGGTGACGTGGAGTCCCGTGTTGCCGCCGGGACTCGACGCGTTCCAGGTGTCCGGCTTGCCCGACCACTGGAGGGTGCTGGGGATGCGGAAGGAGCCGTCGGGGTTGACCGTGGTCTCGGACAGCGCCCAGTCGACCCACTTGTCGAGGACGACCTTGGCGTCCGCGTCACCCGTCTGCTGGTAGTACTCCGCGACCCGCTCCATCGACCACGCCTGGAAGCCGAACCACTGGTTGGACGGCGGGTCGTGGTAGACCGGCTTCTCGTCGTAGAACATGCCGTAGAAGGTCGGCGTCCCCGAGGGCGGTGTCGCGTAGCGGCCCTGCCAGCTGTTGGTGGCGCCGCCCGCGATGGCCCCCTCGCTGGACTGCAGCCAGCGGTAGAACTCCAGCTGCCGGTCCAGGGACTTGGCCCAGTCGGCCTGTCCCGTCGCCGACTTGGGCTTCAGGTCGGCGTACGAGCTGAGGGCGTAGGCGGCCAGCGGGTTCTGGTAGCCGCCGTGGGTGTGGCTGGAACCGATGCGCCAGGCCCAGCCCGCCGAGGAGTCGGTGGCGCCGCCCCACGCGTAGTACCAGTTGAGCAGGTAGTGCGAGGCGTCCTTGCCGGTGCCCGCCGGGCAGGCCGTCGGCCCCACGCAGTTGCCGATCTTCTTGAAGTACTTGTCGTACATGGAGTAGCGGAGGTAGTCGCCCATCTTGGCGGCCTTGCCGACGGTCGCCGACACCTCGGAGCCCTTGCCCTGCGCCTCGGCCCAGACGTCCGCCCAGTACGCGGCCTGCACGGCGCGCGCGTCGGCGTCGGGGGCGTTGGTGAACTTCCACTGCCTGGCGTACGAGGCGTCCTTGGTGAACAGGTCCAGGTAGCCGTTGGTGCCGCCGTACTTGAAGGCGTCACAGGTCGGCTGCGGCACCGTCTCCCACACCGACTCCTGCACCCCGCGCTGGAAGGTGTTGATGTAGGAGGGGCCGGTGTCGGACGGGCCCGCCTCGCACTTGCCCGGCGCGTTGCCGTAGCCGTAGACGTTGTCCACGTCCTGCAGCCAGTGCATGCCGTACACGTCGTCCGTGCCGTACGCGCTCCTCAGCTCGGCGGCGATCGGGTCCGGGCCGACGGAGACCCCCGAGTCCAGCTGCGCCGGGTACTCGTTCGGGGTGTCCAGCTCGGGCGCGTACGTGGCCGGCTTCGAGGCGTTGTAGAACGAGTTGGTCGGCTGGTCGGCGTGCGTGGGGATCATGAACTTCTCCATGATCTCCCAGGCGCCGTTGAACTTCGACCAGTCGCCCGTCACCTTGCCGTACATGGCCTGCAGCCACAGCAGGTAGCTGTACGCCTCCGACGTCGTCTCGTGCCCGTGGTCGGGCGCCTCGACGATCAGGGTCTCCACCGAGTGGTACGGGATGCCCTCGGGCGAGAAGTAGCCGTTCGCCGGATCGGTGATCTTCCCGTAGAGCTCCAGGAAGCGGGCGTCGTACTCCTTGGACGCGGCGAGCTGGGTGACGGTGACCGCGGCCTTCGCGTGCCCGGTGGCCGTCGACTCGAAGACGGCCGATCCGGTGCCGGAGGCCGCGGCCGTGACCGTCACCTTCTGCGCCGTGTTCCAGTTCGAGGGGGTGAAGGTGAGCGACGCCCCGCCGGTGACGGACAGCCCCGTGTTGCCGCTCGCGCGGGCGGTCGCCACGGTCACGTTCGCCGAGGGCTGGGTGGAGAGCTTCACGTCGTACGTGCCCGTCTTGCCCTGCTGGACGCCGAGCTGGGTCGGCGAGACCACCACGGCGGGACCCGAGGCGACCGTGATGCCGACCGGGGTGGACTCCGCCGACGCGCCCAGGCTGTCGTACGCCTTCGCGAGCAGAGAATGACTGCCCACGGTCAAGCCAGTGGCCGAAAGCGAGTAGGGCGCGCTGGTGTCGGTGCCCAGCAGGGTCGTGTCGTCGTAGAACTCGACCTTGCCGATCGTCGCGCCGTCCGCCGCCGCGGCGGTCGCGGCGAGCGGGACCGCGGTGCCCTGCGAGTAGACGGCGCCCGCGGCGGGGCTGGTCAGCACCGTGACGGGCGGCTGGTGGGCGCCCGCGCAGGTCGTGCCGTTGATCGCGAACGAGGTGGGTGCGGCGTTGGTGCCGCTGTAGGTGAACTGGGCGCCGGTCGTCACAGCGGCGCCGGCCGCGATCGTCCCGTTCCAGGACGCGTTCCGTGCGGTCACCGTCTTCCCCGACTGCGACCAGGTGCCGCTCCAGCCGCTGCTGAGCTGCTGGTTGCCGGCGTAGGCGTAGGTCAGGGTCCAGCCGCTGATCGTCTCCGTGCCGCGGTTGGTGAGGGTGAGTTCAGCGGTGAAACCGGAACCCCAATCATTGGTTCTGTAGTCGACGCTGCACTGAACCGCCGCCGCCTGTGCGGGAGTCGTACCGGTCGTCAGCATCGCCAGCGGGAGCGCGAGGGCCGCCACCACGGCGGTCCACATCCGCCGTGCACGGCGGTGATGTCTGGGTGCCATGTTCTGGTTCCTCTTCCTTGCGCCTCGGAGACGGGGGGAGGAGCGACAAGCCTTGAACCAGTGGGAGCGCTCCCATATTGAAGAAGGGGGTGCAAGGGGTCAAGGTGCTTGAAGAGTCGAAATGATTCGATAGATCAAGAGTGCACCCCCTCTGTCGCTCCGCTTCACTTGGCGCTACCTTCATCCGCACAGTGGGAGCGGTTCCACCAGTCGACGCGTCCGTCACGGCGCGACCGGACTGCGAGGAGTCCGCTCAGGCGACACCCCCGCGCACGCCTTCCCGAGGGTCGGCGGCGCCGCACTCCTGCACCGGCCGTGTCATGACGTGCCTCGGCATGCGCACCTTCCTGCCCGGGCCGGACCCGGAACACCTGGGACAGCACCACCTCCGGACCGGCCCCGAGCTCCCCCGCGACGGCACCTCCACGTCGTTCGGCACCGGGCCGCGCGTACCCCCGCGCGCCCCCGACGGATAGGACACCGTGCACATGAGCCGTACCAGAACTGCACTCCTCGCCGCCCTGGCGCTGGTCGCCGGGACGGCGGGCGCCGCCGCCGCGGCGCCGCCCCCGGACGCCGGCGCGGTCGCCGCCGTCCCCTGCACCGTGGAGTACAAGGTGCAGAACCAGTGGGACACCGGCTTCACCACCGCGGTGACGGTCACCAACAACAGCGCGACCAAGTCGAGTTGGTCCGTGAAGTGGTCGTACGCCGGCAACCAGAAGGTCACCAGCGGCTGGAACGCGAAGCTCAGCCAGAGCGGGACCGCCGTCACCGCCGCCAACGAGAACTACAACGGCTCGCTGGGGACCGGTGCCTCGGTGAGCTTCGGCTTCAACGGCACCTACAGCGGCACCAACGCGCTGCCCACCTCCTTCACCCTCGACGGGGTGGCCTGCAACGTCGACGACGGAGGCACGGACCCCACCGACCCCACGGACCCGACCGATCCGGGAACGGGCAGCAGGGTGGACAACCCGTACGCCGGCGCCAAGGTGTACGTGAACCCGGAGTGGAAGGCGAACGCCGCCGCCGAACCCGGCGGCAGCCGGATCGCCAACCAGCCCACCGGCGTGTGGCTCGACCGGACCGCCGCGATCAACGGCGTGAACGGCGGCATGGGCCTGCGCGCCCACCTGGACGCGGCGCTGGCGCAGAAGGGCTCGGACGAACTGGTCGTCCAGCTGGTCATCTACAACCTGCCCGGCCGTGACTGCTCCGCCCTGGCCTCCAACGGCGAACTCGGCCCGACGGAGATCGACAAGTACAAGACCCAGTACATCGACCCGATCGCGGCGATCCTCAAGGACACCAAGTACGCGGGTCTGCGCATCGTGACCACCGTCGAGATCGACTCGCTGCCCAACCTCGTCACCAACGTCTCGCCGCGGGCGACCGCCACCCCCAACTGCGACACCATGAAGGCGAACGGCAACTACATCAAGGGCGTCGGCTACGCGCTCAACAAGCTCGGCGACGCGCCCAACGTCTACAACTACGTGGACGCCGGACACCACGGCTGGCTCGGCTGGGACGACAACCTGGCGCCGTCCGCCGCGCTCTTCAAGGAGGCCGCCTCCGCCGAGGGGGCGACCCTCGCGGACGTGCACGGCTTCATCGTGAACACCGCCAACTACAGCGCCACGAAGGAGAACCACTTCACGATCAACGACACCGTGAACGGGGCCTCGGTCCGCACGTCGAAGTGGATCGACTGGAACCGCTACGTCGACGAGCAGTCCTACGCGCAGGCCATGCGCACCCACCTGGTCTCCATCGGCTTCCCCTCCGGCATCGGCATGCTGATCGACACCTCCCGCAACGGATGGGGCGGCACGGCGCGGCCCACCGCCGCCGGGCCGACGACCACCGTGGACACCTACGTCGACGGCGGGCGCTACGACCGCCGCATCCACCTCGGCAACTGGTGCAACCAGTCCGGAGCGGGCCTCGGCGAGCGGCCGCAGGCGGCACCGGCGACCGGGATCGACGCGTACGTGTGGATGAAGCCGCCGGGGGAGTCGGACGGGTCGAGCAGTGCCATCCCCAACGACGAGGGCAAGGGCTTCGACCGGATGTGCGACCCCACGTACACCGGCAACCCGCGGAACAACAACAACATGTCCGGCGCGCTGCCGAACGCGCCCTTGTCCGGGAAATGGTTCTCGGCGCAGTTCCAGGAGCTCATGAAGAACGCGTATCCGGCTCTGTGACCTTCGCTTTTCGCGCGGTCACCTGAAAGATCAAAAGATTGCGCAGTTCCCCGCGCCCCTAGGGGGGCGCAGGGTGCGCGGTTCCCTGCGCCTCCGGACAGGAGGCGTGGGGAACCGTTGCCATTTTGGCAAGGTGGGTGGCTGTTTCCGGGATGTGTGTTGCAGGGTGGGCGTATCCGAACGAGAGGCCGCCGCCATGGGACACGAGCACCGGCACGACCACGGTCACAGCCATGACCACGCCCCCACCCACTCCCACGACCACACGCACGTCGACTTCGCCGGCATGCTCCCCCTGCTGGAGCAGGAGGCCGAGCTGTTCACCCCGCTCTACGCGCAGGCGGCGGGATGGCTGAGGGAGCTGCGGCCCGATCCCGAACTGGTCGTGGACGCGGGCAGCGGCCCCGGTGTCATCTCCTGCCTGCTCGCCGACACGTTCCCGGCGGCCCGGGTCGTCGCCGTGGACGGGGCCGGGCCCCTCCTGGAGGCGGCCCGCGCCCGGGCCGCCCGCCACGGGATCGCCGACCGCTTCGGCACGCTGGAGGCCGAGCTGGGCGACGGGCTCGGCGACCTGGAGTACCCGGCCGACCTGCTGTGGGCCAGCCGGTCCCTGCACCACGTCGGTGACCAGCGGGGCGCCCTCGCCGGCTTCGCCGAGCGGCTCGCGCCGGGCGGGGTCCTCGCCCTGCTGGAGGGCGGCCTGCCCGCGCGCTACCTCCCGCGGGTCATCGGCATCGGCCGCCCGGGCCTGCAGGCCAGGCTGGACGCGGTCCAGGAGGAGTGGTTCGCCCGGATGCGGGCCGAGCTGCCCGGCGCCGTCGACGAGGAGGTCGAGGACTGGCCGGCCCTGCTGACCTCGGCCGGCCTGCGCCACGCCGGCACCCGCACGTTCCTGCTCGACCTCCCGGCCCCCCTGTCCGACGAGGGGCGGGCGTTCGTCGCCACCCAGCTGCGGCACCGCCGGGACGGACTCGCGTCCTCGCTCGACGCCGACGACCTCGCCACCCTCGACCGGCTCCTCGACCCGGACGACAAGGCGGGCGTGCTGCACCGCCCGGACCTCTTCCTGCTGACCGCGCTGACGGCGCACGTCGGAGTGAAGCCGTAAGTCCCTTACGTACCAACCCTGTTGACATCGAGTGCGCTCCAAGTGATGGACTCCGGGCACTTCGGCCACCCGCGGTCCGTCCGCGGGGGCACCCGACTGTCCACAGGGGGACCACATGAGCGACGCACCGGTCGCACTCATCACCGGCGGCGGCAGCGGCATCGGGGCGGCGGTGGCCCGGCGCCTGCTCGACGCCGGGCACCGGGTGACGGTGACCGGCCGCGGGGAGGAGCGGCTGCGCGGGTTCGCCGAGCAACTGGGCCGTCCCGAAGGGCTGCTGACCATTGCTGGGGACGCGGCCGACCACGAGCACGTGCGGGCCGCGGTCGACAGGACGGTGGAGTGGTTCGGGCGGCTCGACACCGTCGTCGCCAACGCCGGCTACGCCACGCACGACACCGTCGCCGAGGGCGATCCGGCCGGCTGGCGCGACATGGTGCTCACCAACGTGCTCGGGCCCGCGCTCCTCGTCCGCGCGTCGATCGACCGGCTGAAGGAGACCCGGGGCCGGATCGTGCTCGTCGGCAGCGTCGCCGGGCACGTCCACACCCCCGGCAACATCTACGGGGCGACCAAGTGGGCCGTCACCGGACTGGCCGAGAACACCCGCCGCCAGGTCACCGAGTACGGCGTGGGCGTCACCCTCATCTCGCCCGGCCGCACCGAGACCCCGTTCTGGGACACCTACGGCAGCCTGCCGCCCGGCCACCTGCTCACCGCGGACCAGATCGCGGAGTCGGTGGTCTGGGCGATCCGGCAGCCGGCCGGGCTCGACGTCAACACCGTGGTCGTACGACCGGTCGGGCAGCCGGTCTGAGCGGCCGTACGGGCGTTCAGCCGCCGCGCAGGAACCGCCGCGCCGACTCCTCGCCGAGGGCCTGCGCGGCAGCCCTGCTCTCGATCGGGGTGACCCGGGAACCGGTGAAGACGAGGTAGGTGACGCCCGATGAGGCTCCGCCCTTCACCGGGTCCGGGTCGATGCCCAGGGCCCGGGCGGTGGCGTACGAGGCCTCGCCGATGAGGTCGGCGGGGCCGGTGTCCCCGACCACCGCGTACCGCAGCCTGCCCTCGTACATCACCGCGGCCACGCTGCCGCCCCGGACGCCCGAGTCCGCGTATCTCCACAGGCGGCCGGGGGAGGGGACGACGACGTAGGGGAGCTTCTCCGAGTTCAGCGGCCTGCCGTCGGACTGCGGGAAGGCGGTGCCGGCCTGGAACCACGGGTCGGAGCGGCGGTTGCACCGGGCGGTGACCTGGCCGTCGCAGTCGACGTCCAGGTTGGCCTTCCAGAAGACCGCGCCCTTCCTTCCGCACACGGGGACGGTGGCCCGCTTCCCGGCGTCGGTGCGGTAGCGGCCCTTCGAGACCTGCGCGCACCCGGTCAGCTCGGCCAGCAGGGCCGCGGCGGTGACCGCGGGGCCCCGCTGCTCCTGCGGGACCTGCCCGGGAGCGGCGCCCGCCGGGAGCGCCGGGGCGAGCAGGGCGGCGCCGGCGACCGCGGCGAGGATCGGGGTCCGCATGTGCATACGAGGCTCCTCCGGTGGGTTCGTCCCGGTATGCCTGCCACCGGACGCGCTCATGACGCACACATGTGCCGGATCGGCCGAACGCGACGGAGCCGCCGCCCGCATCCGTGCGGGCGGCGGCTCCGTCGTGCCGTACTGCGGGCGGCCGCGGTCAGTCGTTGACCGTCGCCGGGTCGGAGCCCAGGCGGCGGTCCTCGTTCAGGGCGCTGATCGCGGCGATGTCCTCGTCGTCCAGCGTGAAGCCGAAGACGTCGATGTTCTCCTTGATCCGGGACGGGGTCACGGACTTGGGGATCACCACGTTGCCCAGCTGGATGTGCCAGCGCAGGACGACCTGGGCCGGGGTGCGGCCGTGCTTCTGGGCGATGGCCACGAGCGCCGGGACCTCCAGCAGGCCCTTGCCCTGACCCAGCGGGGACCAGGCCTCGGTGGCGATGCCCTGCTGCGCGTGGTACTCGCGCAGCGCGGCCTGCTGCAGGTGCGGGTGCAGCTCGATCTGGTTGACGGCCGGGACGACGGACGTCGCGTCGATCAGCCTGTCCAGGTACTCCTGGTGGAAGTTGGAGACGCCGATGGCCTTGGCGCGGCCGTCCGAGTAGATCTTCTCGAAGGCCTTGTACGTGTCGATGTACCTGTCCCGGTCCGGCATCGGCCAGTGGATGAGGTACAGGTCGACGTAGTCCAGGCCCAGCTTCTCCAGGGACTCGTCGAAGGCGCGCAGCGTGGAGTCGTGGCCCTGCTCCGAGTTCCAGAGCTTGGTGGTGACGAAGAGCTCCTCGCGGGCGATGCCGGAGGAGGCGAGGCCCCTGCCGGTGCCCTCCTCGTTGCCGTAGACCGCGGCGGTGTCGATGCTGCGGTACCCGGCCTCCAGCGCGGTGGCGACGGCCCGCTCCGCCTCGTCGTCCGGCACCTGCCAGACACCGAAGCCCAGCTGGGGCATCTCGACGCCGTTGTTCAGGATGATCGAGGGGACCTTGCTCACGAGCGGTTGATCCTTAGGTCGTCGGGTGTGTCACGGATGACTCCATCGTCGACGATCACCGGCCGGCGTGCATTCCGGTTGCGTGTGTTCGTCGGACGAAAGGGAGATCGGCCGGAAAGTACCCCTTCTGACAGGTCTGAACCACTGGACGCGGACCCGGCCCGGCTCCTGCGCCGGACCCGGCATGGCTCCTGCGCCGCACCCGGTCCGGCTACGCGCGGTACAGCGCCGCGACCTCCGCCGCGTACGCGTTCTCGATCGCCTTGCGCTTGAGCTTCAGGGACGGCGTCAGCAGGCCGTGCTCCTCGGTGAACTGGTGGGCCAGTATCCGGAACGTGCGGATCGACTCGGCCTGGGAGACCAGGGTGTTCGCGGCCACCACGGCCCGGCGCACCTCGGTCTCCAGGTCGGGGTCCCGCACCAGCTCCGCCGGGCCGGGCACCGCCTTGCCCCGCATCTGCAGCCAGTGCTCGACGGCCTCCCCGTCCAGGGTGACCAGCGCCGCGATGTACGGCCGGTCGTTGCCGACGACGATGCACTGCGCGACCAGCGGATGGTCGCGCACCCGCTCCTCCAGGACCCCCGGCGAGACGCTCTTGCCGCCGGAGGTCACCAGGATCTCCTTCTTGCGCCCGGTGATGGTGAGGTAGCCGTCCTCGTCCAGCGCGCCCAGGTCGCCGGTGGCGAGCCAGCCGTCGTGCAGGGCCGCGTCGGTGGCCTTGGTGTCGTTGAGGTAGCCCTGGAAGACGTTGTCGCCGCGCAGCCAGATCTCGCCGTCGTCCGCGATGTGCACCGTCGTGCCGGGGATGGGCTGGCCCACGGTCCCGTAGCGGGTGCGCCCGGGCGGGTTGGCGGTCGCGGCGGCCGTGGACTCGGTGAGCCCGTACCCCTCGTAGATCTGCACGCCCGCGCCCGCGAAGAACAGGCCGAGGCGCCGGTCCATCGCCGAGCCGCCGGACATCGCGTGCCGCACCCGCCCGCCCATCGCGTCCCGGATCCTGGAGTAGACGAGCTTGTCGAAGAGCTGGTGCTGCATGCGCAGTGCGGTCGAGGGGCCGGGGCCGGTGCCCCACGCCTTAGCCTCCACCGCGTCCGCGTAGCGCACCGCGACCTCGACGGCCTTCTCGAACGGGCCGCCCCTGCCCTCCTTCTCGGCCTTGCGGCGGGCCGCGTTGAAGACCTTCTCGAAGATGTACGGCACGGCCAGGAAGAACGTCGGCCGGAACGCGGCCAGGTCGGGCAGCAGGGCGGCCGCGTTGAGCTGCGGCTGATGGCCGAACTTGACCTTGCCGCGGACCGCGGCGACCTGGACCATCCGCCCGAAGACGTGCGCGAGCGGCAGGAACAGCAGGGTGGCCGCCTCGTCGCCGCGCCGGGAGTGGAAGAGCGGCTCCCAGCGCCCGATCGCCGTGTCCGTCTCGAACATGAAGTTGGCGTGCGACAGGACGCAGCCCTTGGGGCGGCCGGTGGTGCCGGAGGTGTAGATGACCGTCGCCGTCGACTCCGGGGTGACCGCGCGCCGGTGCCGGTGCACCACCTCGTCGTCCAGGTGCCCGCCCGCCTCGTACAGCTCCTGCACGGCGCCCGCGTCGAGCTGCCACAGCTTGCGCATCGCCGGCAGCCGGTCGATGACGGTGGCCACGGTCATCGCGTGGTCCTCGTGCTCCACCATCGCCGCCGACACCTGCGCGTCGTGCAGCATCCAGAAGACCTGCTCGGCCGACGAGGTCGGGTAGAGGGGCACGACCTGCGCGCCGACGGACCACAGGGCGTAGTCGAAGAGGGTCCACTCGTAGCGCGTGCGGGACATGATCGCGACGCGGTCGCCGAACCGGACGCCGTGGGCGAGCAGCCCCTTCGCAAGTGCGAGGACCTCGTCGCGGAACTCGGCGGCCGTCACGTCCCGCCAGGTGCCCGACTCGTCCTTGCGGCCCAGCGCGATGCGCAGGGGGTCCTCCTGGGCATGCTCGAACACGGCGTCTGCCAGGCCGCCCACCGGCGGTGCCGACGCCAGGGGAGGGTTGGTGAACTCGCTCAATCCCGCTCCTCGTGTGCTCAGCGGCGCCGTGAAAGCTACCTCACCCGAAGCTGTCCTTACTCTTACGTAAGTTCCGGTTCCGCAATCTCCACGGAATCTGTACGGCCCGCGCACGCTGCGCGGGGCCGCCTCAGCGGGTGCGGTGCAGCCGGTCGCCGGACGACAGGATCGAGGCCGCCAGCGCGTCGGCGGCGCCCCGCGCCGCCGTGTGGCGCCTGCCGTGGAGCAGCACGAACTCCACCTCGCCCAGCTCCGGCAGGCCCGCCCGGTCGGGTACGCGCACGAGCCCCGGCGGGATCAGGCCGCGCGAGTGGGCCATCACGCCGAGCCCCGCCCGGGCCGCCGCGATCAGGCCGTTGAGGCTGCCGCTGGTGCAGGCGATGCGCCAGGACCGGCCCTGGCGCTCCAGCGCCTCCAGGGCCAGGGCCCGCGAGATGCCCGGCGGCGGGTAGACGATCAGCGGCACCGGCCGGTCGGGGTCGAGCCGCAGGCGCTCCGCGCCGATCCACACCATCCGGTCGTGCCGCACCGGCTCGCCGCGCGGGTCCCCGGGGCGGCGCTTGGCCAGCACCAGGTCGAGCCGCCCGTCGGCCAGGTGCTCGTGCAGGGTGCCCGACAGCTCGACCGTCAGCTCCAGGTCGACCTCCGGGTGGTCGTGGCGGAACCCCTCCAGGACCTCGCTGAGCCGTGTCAGGACGAAGTCCTCCGAGGCGCCGAACCGCAGCCGGCCGCGCAGCCGCGTCCCGCGGAAGAACGCCGCGGCCTGCTCGTGCGCCTCCAGGATCCGGCGCGCGAAGCCGAGCATCGCCTCGCCGTCCTCGGTCAGCTCCACGGAGTGGGTGTCCCGCGTGAACAGCTGCCGGCCCGCGGCGGCCTCCAGGCGGCGCACGTGCTGGCTGACCGTGGACTGGCGCAGCCCGAGTCGCCGGGCGGCCTGCGTGAAGCTCAGCGTTTGGGCGACGGCCAGGAAGGTACGCAGCTGCGAGGGGTCGTACACGGGCCCGAGGCTACCCGGTCATCGTGCTCCGTGATGGCAGTCAGAACGGTGTACCGGATTCCCGATCAAGGGCCGGAGGAGGACGATGGAGAGGGCACGTACCGTCCGGAGAACACCGGCAAGACCCCGCAACGGAGCACCGTGAAACGCCTCAAGTGGCCGTCCTGGCTGCCGATCGACCCGTACATCCTGCTCCTGCTCGGGACGGTGGGCCTCGCCGCCCTCCTGCCGGCCCGGGGCACCGGCGCCGAGGTCGCCTCCGGCGCCTCCACCGCAGCGATCGCCTTTCTCTTCTTCCTCTACGGGGCGCGGCTGTCCACCCGCGAGGCGATGGACGGCGTACGCCACTGGCGCCTGCACCTCACCGTGCTGGCCTGCACCTTCCTGGTGTTCCCGCTGCTCGGCCTGGCCGCCCGCGGGCTCGAACCGGTCTTCTTCGACCACTCCCTCTACACCGGGCTGCTCTTCCTCACCCTGGTGCCCTCGACCGTCCAGTCCTCGATCGCCTTCACCTCCATGGCCCGCGGCAACGTGCCCGCCGCGATCTGCGCGGGCTCCTTCTCCTCCCTGGTGGGCATCGTGCTCACCCCGCTGCTGGCCGCCGCGCTCCTCGGCGGCAGCGGGGGCGGCTTCTCCGCGGACTCCCTCGTCGAGATCGTGCTCCAGCTCCTGGTGCCGTTCCTGGCCGGACAGCTGCTGCGCCGCTGGATCGGGGGCTTCGTCGCGCGGCACAAGAAGGTGCTGGGGCTCGTGGACCGCGGCTCGATCCTGCTGGTCGTCTACACCGCCTTCAGCGAGGGCATGGTGCACGGCGTCTGGCAGCGGGTCAGCCCGCTGCGCCTGGGCGCCCTGCTCGCGGTGGAGGCCGTCCTGCTCGCCGTCATGCTGGCCCTGACCTGGTACGGCTCCAAGGCGCTCGGCTTCGGCCGGGAGGACCGCATCGCCATCCAGTTCGCCGGCTCGAAGAAGTCCCTGGCGTCCGGGCTGCCCATGGCGAGCGTACTGTTCGGCGCGCAGGCCTCGCTGGCCGTGCTGCCGCTCATGCTCTTCCACCAGATGCAGCTCATGGTCTGCGCGGTCATCGCCAAGCGCCGCGCCCGCGACCCCGGGGCGCGGGAGCCGTCGCTCACCCCGGACCCAGCCGGAGCGTCACGAATCTCGGTCGGTACAGGGAGACGTTCCGGCTGAGGTGCGCCTGCGCGGTCACCCCGCCGTCCGCGTCCAGCCAGTTGACGTCGTAGCTCAGCACGAGCCGGCCGTCCCCGAGCGCCGGATGGGCCTGCGGGTTGTACGCCGCCACCCCTGCCCCCCGCTCCGGCAGCGGCGCGCCGAAGCCCGTGCCGGGGCCGTGCCAGGGCCCGGTCGGGGAGCACGCCCAGTACGAGGTGACGGTCGTCAGCCCCTCGGCCCCGGCCGCCATCGTGAACAGGACGTACGTGCCCCGGTCCCGGACCACCGTGAACGCGCTGCCCGCCCCGCCGTCCCCCAGRACCGGCCGCATGTGGGAGGGGATGCTCCACCGCTCGCCGTCCCAGTACCGCCACGCCGACGGGTCCGCGAGCCGCCCGAGGGGCACGCGCGCCACGTACGCGTTCGACGCGGGCCGGGCGGCGGCCCGCGCGTCGTCGCCCCCGAAGACGTACGTCCAGTCCTCGTCGTGGGTCAGCGCGGTGGTGCCGAAGAGCACCCGCCGCGCCGGGTCCGCGACCCCCTGCTGGTCGAGGACGCGCGTGACGCCCTCCAGGCGCAGCCCGGGCAGCGACAGGGTGGCGACCTCGGTGGCGGTCGGCACCCCGTAGATCCAGGGGTACGCGCCCGCCGTGCGGGTCCACAGCACGACCCGCACGACCTGCTCGGACGAGCCGGGGGAGCGGGGCTCGACCCGGGCCGCCACCGGCCAGCGCCACTGCCCGGGCGCCGGGTCCGCGAAGAGCGGCGCGGGCAGCGTGCGCCGCAGCCGGCCGTCCTCCATGACCACGGCCGAGTTGCGCACCAGCGGGGCGGTCGTGTCCCGCCAGGCGTAGGACTCGCCCGCGGGGTTGGGCGGGCGGTGCACCTGGCCGAGGTAGGTGTCCGAGAAGAGCCACAGCACCCGCCCGTCCGGCAGCTCCACCGAGTGCGTACCGTCGCCGCCGGTCCAGTCGTCGGCCCGCGAGGCGTCGTCCCCGTACCGCGCGAACTCCTGCGTGACGTCCGGGTCCGCGGCCCAGGAGGCGACCGTGCGGGCCCGGCAGGCGTCCTGCCCGCCGTCGCCGTCCGGGACGGCGGTGAGCAGCACCGCACCGAGGACCAGGGCCAGGAGCAGACCGACCCCGGTCCCCGTGCGCTGTCGTGCTCGTGCGTCGTCGGGCACGCCCGGGACGTTAGTGGTTCAGGCGCACCCGGTCCATGGGCAGCCACAGGACGGTGTCCGGCGTCGCCGCGCCCGCCGCCCCGCGCAGTGCGGCCACCTCGTCGTCGTCCAGCGCCCGGTCGTGGACCCGGACGTCGTCGATCGCGCCGGTGAGGTGGGCGCGGCTGTCGAGCTTCTGGCCGACGTGCACCCCGAACGGGGAGTTGCGGCTCACCGACCCGGGTACGTCGGCCGCCGTGCCCGCCACGGCCCCGTCGACGAACAGCGTGAGCTGTCCCGCTCCCCGGCGCAGCGCCAGGTGGTGCCACTGCCCGTCGTTGTACGCGCCCGCCGTGCGCACGGACGCGGAGCGCGGGGCGCCGCCGCCCTCCCGGGCCGTGATCAGGCCCTGGAGCCGGCCGTTCGCGGGCTCGCCGCGCAGCCACACCTGCGGCTGCGTGGTGCCGACCCCGCCCATCCACAGCAGCGGCTGCTCACCCGCCGTCGCCGTGTACCGGAACCACAGCGACGCCGTGAAGTCCCCGCTGCCCAGCGGCAGTCCGGAGCGGTACGGCAGGCGGACGGCGTCGTCGGCGCCGTCGAACGCGAGGGCGCCGCCGTGCACGCCCGCCGTCTCCCGCGCGCCGCCGAGGACCTTGGCGCCGGGCGCGCCCGGGGCGAGGTCGGCGGTGGTCGGGTCCGGGCCGCGGCGCGGGGCGAGCGAGTCCTCGGTGAACCGCGCGAAGCGGATCTCGTCGCGCGCGTCCACCGCGCCGCCCTCGTACAGCAGGCCGGCCGCGCCGCCGCCGATGTCCACCAGGTCGGAGTAGCCGGACCAGTCGGTGGTGACCACCGTGCCGCGGTCGACGCTCTCCCAGGTGCGCCCGCCGTCGTAGGAGGAGCGGATCATCATCGTGCGGCGGCGGTCCGGGTCGGCCGGGCAGGCGAGCAGGAGCCGGTTGCCCAGGCGCAGTGTGGAGCCCTGCACCTGGGGCGTGTAGAGGTCGGGCAGGGCGCGGAACGGCGCGGCGAAGCTCTCGCCGCCGTCGGTGCTGAACGCCTGGCTGCGGTGGCCGAGGTCGGTGCCGTCCTGCTCGCGCCCGCTGACCAGGACCGTGCCGTCGGCGCGCTCGGTGACGGTCACCTCGGACGGCTTCTGACGGAACGTTCCGTCAGCCGCTATCGGGTAGGAGTCCGTCGCCCCGATCCGCCAGTGGTCCCCGCCGTCGTCGCTGACGACGAGCGCCGCGTGGTTGGCGCTGACCCGGGTGCCGTCCCAGGTCTCGGTGTTGACGCCGAACACGAGCCGGCCGGCGTGCTTGCCGCGGGTCAGCTGGATGCCGTGCACGGGCCCGGTCGCGTACCAGGAGTTCCAGTGCGCGGGCAGGATCTCGTTGCTCAGGTCGCGCGGTTCGGACCAGGTGCGGCCGTCGTCGTCGCTGTGCTGCAGGTGCGGGGTGCGGTCGCACGGGACGGCGCAGTTGCCGCCGTCGGTACGGCCCGTGTTCCACGTCTCGGCCAGCACGATCCGGCCCGTCCTGCGGTCCACGACCGGGGCGGGGTTGCCGTGGGTGTCCCCGGCGCCCTCGTTGATCACCTGGAGCGGGCCCCAGGTGCGGCCGCCGTCGGTGGAGCGCTTGAGCACGAGGTCTATGTCGCCGGCGTCGCTGCAGTCGTTCACCCGCCCCTCGGCGAACGCGAGCAGCGTGCCCTCGACCGTCCGCACGACCGCGGGGATCCGGAAGCAGGCGTACCCGGGGTCCTGGGAGGCCTTGAACAGCACCTGCTGTTCAAAGGGGGCGGCAGCGGCGGCCCGGCCGGGCGCGGGTGCCGACACGGGGACGGGCACCGGCCGGGCGTGGCCGGTGCCCGGCAGTGCGAGCAGTGCGGTGATGGTGAGGACCGCCGTCACCAGGGCCGGTAAGGCGGTCCTCCCGGGTCTGAACGGCAAAACGGCTCCGGGACCTGCGCGAAGACTCGACGACATGGTGCGACCTGCCCTTCATGCGTCCTGACATCTGGACATCCCACGTCCTATGTGCGCGTCACAGACGCTACTGGGCACCCAGGCACCTCACAAGAAGCGCGCACGGCCGCGCCGCGAGAACTTCGCCCGCGGCGGGGTCGAGGCGGGGCCCCTCCGGCGCAGGGGGCGCRCCCCGCCGGATCGGGGCCCCGCCGCCGTGCAGCGGGGAGGACCGGTCAGCCCTGGGCGGCCGCGGCCTGCAGGGCGACGCGGTGCTCGCCCGCGTACACGTTCATGGAGGTGCCCCGCAGGAAGCCGACCAGGGTCAGGTTCGACTCGGCGGCCAGGTCCACCGCCAGCGAGGACGGCGCCGAGACCGCGGCGAGCACCGGGATGCCGGCCATCACCGCCTTCTGCGCCAGCTCGAAGGAGGCGCGCCCCGACACGAGCAGCACCGTGCGGGAGAGGGGCAGCGAGCCGTTCTGCAGGGCGCGGCCGACCAGCTTGTCGACCGCGTTGTGCCGGCCCACGTCCTCGCGGACGTCGACGAGTTCGCCGTCCTCGGTGAACAGGGCCGCCGCGTGCAGGCCCCCGGTCCGGTCGAACACGCGCTGCGCCGCGCGCAGCCGGTCGGGGAGGCTCGCGAGCAGTTCGGGTCCGAGCCGGACCGGGGGAGCCGTGTCGCCGTGCGTGTCGTCGATCGTCCAGCGGGCCGTCGTGCGGACCGCGTCCAGGCTGGCCTTGCCGCACAGCCCGCAGGACGACGTCGTGTACACGTTGCGTTCGAGGGTGATGTCGGGGATGACGACGCCGGGCGAGGTCCGCACGTCGACGACGTTGTACGTGTTGCTGCCGTCCACCGTCGCGCCCGCGCAGTAGACGATGTTCTGCAGTTCGTCCGCCCGGCCCAGGACCCCCTCGCTGACCAGGAAGCCCGCCGCGAGCGCGAAGTCGTCGCCCGGGGTGCGCATCGTGATCGCCAGGGGTTTCCCGTTGAGCCGGATCTCCAGTGGTTCCTCGGCGACGAGCGTGTCCGGGCGGGCGGAGACCACCCCGTCCCGGATGCGGATCACCTTGCGTCGTTCCGTGACTCGTCCCATGTCCTGATCAGTCCCGGTTCTGTACGTGCTGGTAGCCGAAGCGGCCCTTGATGCAGAGGTTGCCGTGGGTCACCGGGTTGTCGTGCGGCGAGGTGACCTTGACGATCTCATTGTCCTGTACGTGCAGGGTGAGATTGCAGCCCACTCCGCAGTAGGCGCAGACCGTGGTCGTCTCGGTCTGCGCCGACTCGTCCCACGTACCCGCCGCACGCATGTCGAACTCCGATTTGAACGAAAGCGCACCCGTCGGGCACACCTCGACGCAGTTGCCGCAGTACACACAGGCCGAATCGGTGAGCGGGGCGTCGTGCTCGACGGCGATCCGGGCGTCGAAACCGCGGCCGGCCACCGAGATCGCGAAGCTGTTCTGCCACTGGTCGCCGCAGGCGTCCACGCACTTGTAGCAGAGGATGCACTTGCCGTAGTCGCGCACGTAGAGGTCGTTGTCGACCCTCGGCTCCTCGTCGACGCGGGCCGCGTTCGGACCGAACCGGTCGGGCTTCGCCTCGTACTCCTTCAGCCAGCCGGCCACCTCCGGCGTGGTGGACAGGTCGACCGAGGAGGCGAGGAGCTCCAGGACGACCTTGCGGCTGTGCCGGGCCCGCTCGGTGTCCGTGCGCACCTCCATGCCCGCCTCCGCCTTGCGGGAGCAGGCCGGGACCAGGGTGCGCGCGCCCTCCACCTCGACCACGCAGACCCGGCAGGCGTTCTTCGGGGCGAGGGTGTCGCCCTGGCACAGGGTCGGCACGTCCTTGCCCGCCGCCCGGCAGGCGTCGAGGATCGTCGAGCCCTCCGGCGCCCGCACGGGCTGGCCGTCGAGCGTGAACTCCAGCAGGCGGCGGGGGATCCCCAGCGGTGTCACGGTCATTCGTACGCCCCCAGGCGGTCGATGGCGGATTCCACGGCGTTCCACGCGGTCTGCCCCAGACCGCAGATCGAGGCGTCCTTCATGGCCCGCCCCACCTCCCGCAGCAGCGTGATGTCGGCGGCGGCGTCCGCGCCGGTCCGCTCCACGATGCGGTGCAGGGCCTCCTCCTGGCGCACGGTGCCGACCCGGCAGGGCACGCACTGCCCGCACGACTCGTCGCGGAAGAACTCGGCGATCCGCAGCAGCAGGCGCGGCAGCGGCACGGTGTCGTCGAAGGCCAGCACGACCCCCGAGCCGAGCGTGGTGCCGGCCGCCCGCGTCCCCTCGAAGGTGAGCGGGATGTCCAGCTCGTCGGGCCGTACGAAGCCGCCGGCCGCCCCGCCGAGCAGCACCGCGCGCAGCCGCTCGCGCACCCCCGCCAGGTCCAGCAGCTCGCCGAGCGTCGCGCCGAACGGCAGCTCGTAGATGCCGGGCCGCTCCACGCTGCCCGACACGCAGAACAGCTTCGGCCCGGTGGAGGCGCCGGTGCCGATCGCCGCGTACGCCGGGGCGCCCAGGGTGAGGATCGGCAGGACGTTGACCAGCGTCTCGACGTTGTTCTCCGCGGTGGGCTTGCCGAACAGGCCCTTCTCCACCGGGAAGGGCGGCTTGGAGCGCGGCTCGCCCCGGTACCCCTCGATGGAGTTGAACAGGGCGGTTTCCTCGCCGCAGATGTAGGCGCCCGCGCCGCGCCGGATCTCGATGTCGAAGGCGTACCCCTGGCCGAGGACGTCGTCCCCGAGCAGCCCGCGCGCGCGGGCCTGTCCGATGGCGTGCTCCATGCGGCGCAGGGCCCGCGGGTACTCGCCGCGCAGGTACAGGTAGCCCTTGTGCGCGCCGACCGCGTACGCCGCGATCGTCATCGCCTCCACGAGCGCGTACGGGTCGCCCTCCATGACCACCCGGTCCTTGAAGGTGCCCGGCTCGGATTCGTCGGCGTTGCAGACGAGGTAGTGCGGGTGGTCGGGCTGGGACGCCGTGGCCTGCCATTTGCGGCCGGTGGGGAAGGCGGCGCCGCCGCGCCCGACCAGGCCCGCGTCGGTGACCTCGCGGATCACCCCGGCGGGGCCGATCGCGAAGGCCCGGCGCAGGGCCGTGTAACCGCCGTGCGCCCGGTAGTCGTCGAGCGAGGCCGGATCGACGACGCCGACCCGGCCCAGCAGCATCAGGGCGGGGTCCCCGGCCTGCGGGACCGCCAGCGCGGCGGCCGGCTCCTCGGGCGCCGAGTCGGGTGCGCTCGCCGCGAGCACGGCCCGCCCGACGGTCGCGGGCGCCGACACGGCCGTACGCACCGGATCGCCCGCCTTGACCGCGAGCGCGGCCGGGGCCCGTTCGCACAGGCCCAGGCAAGGGCTGCGCTCGACGCTCACCCCGCTGCCGGGGCCGAGCCGGGCCTCGACCCCCGCGCACAGCTCCGGTGCCCCGGCCGCCGCGCACGCCAGGTCCGTGCACACGTGCAGGACCGTCGCCGGGCGCGGCCTCAGCGAGAACATCGCGTAGAAGGTGGCGACCCCGTAGGCCTCCGCCGGCGGCACGGTGAGCCGCCGGCACAGGTAGTCGAGGGCACCCTCGCTGATCCAGCCGATCCGGTCGTTGACGGCGTGCAGCCCCGGCAACAGCAGGTCGCGACGGTCCCGGGCCGCCCGCCCGCCGCGCGCCCACCTGAGATCGGCGTCGGACCGGTCGGCGCCCTCCCAGGAGGTCTCCGGAGGACCCAGCAGCGCGTCGACCGCCGCCCGTTCCTCGTCCGTCGGTTTGCTGTCACCGAAGTGCAGGTCCACGTGACATCACCTCACTTGAGTAGCGACCGGCAGCTTTTCGATCCGGATCGCCGACGCCTTGAACTCCGCCGTCCCCGCGATCGGGCAGTTCGCCTCGATGGTCAGGGAGTTGGTGTCCACCTCGTCGGGGAAGTGCATGGTCATGAACGCGAGCCCCGGCCGCAGCGCGGTGTCGATCCACACCGGCGCCGTCACCGCCCCGCGCCGCGAGGAGACCTGGACCCGCTCGCCGACCACCACGCCGTAGCGCTCGGCGTCCTCCGGGCACAGCTCGACGTACTCGCCGCGCCGCAGCGGCGAGGCGAAACTCCCGCTCTGCACCCCGGTGTTGTACGAGTCCAGCCGCCGCCCGGTGGTCAGCCGGATCGGGTACTCCTCGTCCGTCAGATCCACCGGCGGATCGTGCCGGACCAGCCCGAAGGGCGCGGGGCGCCCCCGCGCGGCCGGGTCGGACTCCCACAGCCTGCCGTGCAGGTACGTCGGTTCGAGCCGGTCGGTGTCCGGGCAGGGCCACTGGATGCCCTGGTGCTCCTCCAGCCGCTCGTACGTCATCCCGTAGTGGTCCGGGGACACCGACCGCAGCTCGTTCCAGACGGCCTCGGAGTCCGCGTACTTCCAGTCGTGGCCGAGCCGGGAGGCGAGGTCGCAGAGGATGTCGATGTCCTCGCGGGCCTCGCCGGGCGGGGTGACCGCCCGGCGCACCCGCTGGACCCGGCGCTCGCTGTTGGTGGTCGTGCCTTCGGTCTCCGCCCAGCCGGCGGTCGCGGGCAGGACCACGTCCGCCAGCTCGGCCGTTTTTGTCAGGAAGATGTCCTGGACGACGAGGAAGTCGAGCCCCTGCATCCGGCGCACGGCCTGCCCGCTGTCGGCCTCCGACTGCGCCGGGTTCTCCCCGATGCAGTAGACCGCCTTGAGCGAGCCCTCCTCCATGGCCTCGAACATCTCCGTCAGGTTCATCCCGTAGTGCGGCTCGATGACCGTCTCCCACGCGGACTCGAACTTCAGCCGGGTGTCCGGGTCCAGGATGTCCTGGAAGCCGGGCAGCCGGTTGGGGATGGCGCCCATGTCGCCGCCGCCCTGCACGTTGTTCTGCCCGCGCAGGGGCTGCAGGCCGGAGCCGAAGCGGCCCACGTGCCCGGTCAGGAGCGACAGGTTGATGAGCGCGCGCACGTTGTCGGTGCCGTTGTGGTGCTCGGTGATGCCCAGCGTCCAGCACAGCTGGGCGCGCTCGGCGCGGGCGTAGGCGTGCGCCAGCTCCCGTATCGCGGCGGCCGGCACGCCCGTCACCTTCTCCGCCAGCGACAGCGTCCACGGCTCGACGAGCTGCCGGTACTCCTCGAAGCCGGTGGTCGCCCGCTCGACGAACGCCTCGTTCACCAGGCCCGCGTGGATGATCTCGCGGCCGATCGCGTGGGCCATCGGGATGTCCGTGCCCACGTTCAGCCCGAGCCAGCTCTCGGCCCACTCCGCCGTGGAGGTGCGGCGCGGGTCGACCGCGTACATCCGGGCGCCGTTCCTGATGCCCTTCAGGACGTGCTGGAAGAAGATGGGGTGCGCGAAGCGGGCGTTGGAGCCCCACATCACGATCAGGTCGGTGTGCTCGACCTCGCCGTACGAGGAGGTGCCGCCGCCCGAGCCGAAGGCCGCCGACAGGCCCGCCACACTGGGCGCGTGGCAGGTGCGGTTGCAGGAGTCGACGTTGTTGGTGCCCATGACCACGCGGGCGAACTTCTGCGCCACGTAGTTCATCTCGTTGGTGGCCCGGGCGCAGGAGAACAGGCCGAACGCGCCGCGTGCCGCGCCCAGGCCCCGGGCGGCCCGGTCCAGGGCCTCGTCCCAGGTGGCGCGTCGGAAGGGCGCGTCCCGGGAGTCACGGACCAGTGGGTACTGAAGTCGCTTGTAGACGGGGGGAGTTCGCTCTCGCTTCTTCATGCGGCGGTCCTCGGGTTCTGCACGGTGATCCTCCTACGGCTCCTCATGCGGCGGTCCTCAGGGCGAGCAGGTCCGAGATGGCGTGGACGGTGCGGAGCGTGGGCACCGGGACGTCGGTGATCTCCGCGAGTTCGACGACGGCGGCGAGCAGCACGTCGAGTTCGAGCGGCTTGCCGCGCTCCAGGTCCTGGAGCGTGGAGGTGCGGTGGTCGCCGACGCGCTCCGCGCCGGCCAGGCGCCGCTCGATGGACACGCCCACCCGGCAGCCCAGCGCCTCGGCGACCGCGAGCGTCTCGGTCATCATGATCTCGATGACCCGCCGGGTGCCGCCGTGCAGGCACATCTGCCGCATGGTGGCGCGGGCCAGCGCGCTGATCGGGTTGAAGGAGATGTTGCCGAGCAGCTTGAGCCAGATGTCGTTGCGCAGGTCGGGCTCCACCGGGCACTTGAGTCCGCCGGCCACCATGGCCGCGCCGAACGCGCTGCAGCGCGCCGAGACCGTGCGGTCGGGCTCGCCGATGGAGAACCGGGTGCCTTCGAGGTGGCGGACCACTCCGGGCCCCGCCAGCTCGGTCGCCGCGTAGACGACGCAGCCGACGGCCCGGGAGGGCGCGATCACCGCACTGACCGCGCCGCCGGGGTCCACGCTCTCGACGCGGTGCCCGTCGTGCGGGCCGCCGTGCCGGTGGAAGTACCACCAGGGGATGCCGTTCTGGGCGGCCACCACCGCCGTGGAGTCGTGCAGGAGCGGCTCGATGAGCGGCCCGCACGCCGCGTACGAGTTGGCCTTCAGGCCCAGGAGGACGAAGTCGACCGGGCCGACCTCGGCCGGGTCGTCGGTGGCGTGGGCCCGGGCGGTGAAGTCACCGCGGGGGCTGAGCACGCGCACTCCGTGCTGCCTCATGGCCGCCAGATGCGGTCCACGGGCGATGAGGTGCACATCGGCACCCGCGCGGTGCAGCGCGGCTCCGACGTAGGCGCCGATCGCACCGGCGCCGAGAACTGCGACCTTCACTTGAGGGCTCCGTTCGGTCGAGGGTACCGAGGAGACGCTGATCAGCGATGAACCGGGAACGACGAGCTCTGGAATCATGTCGACTGAATATTGTCTACAGTATGGGAGTTGGGGCAGCAAGGGTTCGCGCAGCACCTGGAACGCCGCGCCCACCGGCCGCCCGCGGCCTCGAGCCGACTCCAGGGCTCGCTGAGGGTCGCCTCCCGAACACCCTTGGTGCAGGCGCGGCGGATGGCCGGAAACACCGTTCGTCGGCCGGGACCGACCGTTCACCGCACCCCGCATACCGTTCACCGCATACGGTCGACGAGTAAGGGTGACCCGCCTTCCCATCGGGACAACCGGTTCCTATCGTCCGGATCATGAGTCCCCCTGTAGCCCCACCGGGCTGGAGCCGCTGGCTGGTACCGCCCGCGGCCCTGTCGGTACACCTCTCCATCGGGCAGGCCTACGCCTGGTCCGTGTTCAAGCCGTCCCTGGAGTCCGCGCTCGACCTCAGCGGCACCCAGAGCGCCCTGCCCTTCCAGCTCGGCATCGTGATGCTGGGCCTGTCCGCCGCGTTCGGCGGCACGCTCGTGGAGCGCAACGGCCCGCGCTGGGCGATGACGGTCGCGCTGATCTGCTTCTCCTCGGGCTTCCTGCTCTCCGCCCTCGGCGCCGCCACCGAGCAGTACTGGCTGATCGTGTTCGGCTACGGCTTCGTCGGCGGCATCGGCCTCGGCATCGGCTACATCTCGCCCGTCTCCACGCTCATCAAGTGGTTCCCGGACCGGCCCGGCATGGCCACCGGCATCGCCATCATGGGCTTCGGCGGCGGCGCGCTGATCGCCTCGCCGTGGTCCGCGCAGATGCTGGACTCCTTCGGCTCGGACAGCTCGGGCATCGCCCTGGCCTTCCTCGTGCACGGACTGACGTACGCCGTCTTCATGTCGCTCGGTGTGTTCCTGGTGCGCGTGCCGCGCCCCGTGAAGACCGCGGCCGACGGCACCCCGGCCCCGCTGGAGGGCGTGCAGGTCTCGGCGAACAGCGCCGTGCGCACCCCGCAGTTCTGGCTGCTGTGGATCGTGCTCTGCATGAACGTGACCGCGGGCATCGGCATCCTGGAGAAGGCCGCGCCGATGATCACGGACTTCTTCGCGGACACCTCCACCCCCGTCTCCGTGTCGGCGGCGGCCGGCTTCGTCGCGCTGCTCTCGGCGGCCAACATGGCGGGCCGCATCGGCTGGTCCTCCACCTCCGACCTGATCGGGCGCAAGAACATCTACCGCGTCTACCTGGGTGTCGGCGCGCTGATGTACGCGCTCATCGCCTGGGTCGGGGACTCCTCCAAGCCGGTCTTCATCATCGCCGCGCTGGTGATCCTCTCCTTCTACGGAGGCGGCTTCGCGACCGTCCCCGCCTATCTGAAGGACCTGTTCGGCACCTACCAGGTCGGCGCCATCCACGGGCGGCTGCTCACCGCCTGGTCCACGGCCGGCGTCCTCGGTCCGCTGATCGTCAACTGGATCGCGGACCGGCAGGAGGAGGCCGGGAAGTCCGGGGCGTCCCTGTACGGGCTGTCGCTGGTCATCATGATCGGCCTGCTCGCGGTCGGCTTCGTCGCCAACGAGCTCGTCCGCCCCGTCGCCGCCCGCCACCACGTCACCCCGCAGAAGGAGGCCGCCGATGTCCCCGAGCCAGAGCAGTCCGCCTGACGGCGCCCTGCCGGACGGGCCGGTGCCCGACCGGCGCCCTCTGATCGTGTTCGCCTGGGTCTGGGTGGGAGCTCCGCTGGCCTATGGTCTGTACGAGCTCGTGCAGAAAGCCACGCAGTTGTTCACGGGATGAGCGCGCCGCCGTCCGCGTGACGACCGCGCCGCTGTCCGTGTGACGACCGCGCCGCCGTCCGTGCGACGACCGCGCCGTGGATGCCCGAACGCCCGCAGGGTAGGTGTTCGGGCGTCCGAAGGCCTGACGGAAGCCGACAAGGGTGAACCGTCAATCCTGTGACTTTACGCGTCCCCGTACCCGCGAGTACCTGCACAGACTGGTGAGTCCCGCTACCCAGGCAACCAGGGGGACCGCCCATGAACGGCTCGCGCATCACCGCCGTCGGCCACTACCAGCCCGCCAGGGTCCTGACCAACGAGGACCTGACGCGGCTGGTCGACACCAGCGACGAGTGGATCACGAGCCGGGTGGGCATCCGCACGCGCCACATCGCCGGTCCCGACGAGCCCGTCGACGAGCTGGCCGCGCACGCCGCCGCCAAGGCCCTGGCGGCCGCGGGCCTCGCCCCCGAGGACATCGACCTCGTCCTGGTGGCCACCTCCACCGCCGTGGACCGCTCGCCCAACATGGCCGCCCGGGTCGCCGCCCGCCTCGGCATGCCCTCGCCCGCCGTCATGGACCTCAACGTGGTCTGTGCGGGCTTCACCCACGCGCTGGCCACCGCCGACCACGCCGTACGGGCCGGCGGCGCCACCCGCGTCCTGGTGATCGGCGCCGACAAGATGTCCGACGTGGCCGACTGGACGGACCGCACGACCTGCGTGCTCGTCGGGGACGGGGCGGGCGCCGCCGTCGTCGAGGCCGCCGAGGAGAGCGCCATCGGGCCGGTGCTGTGGGGCTCGGTGCCCGAGATGGGCAACGCGGTGCGCATCGAGGGCACCCCCGCGCGCTTCGCCCAGGAGGGCCAGAGCGTCTACCGGTGGGCCACCACCAAGCTGCCCGCGATCGCCCGCAAGGCCTGCGAGCGGGCCGGGCTCGCACCCGAGGACCTCGCCGCGGTCGTGCTGCACCAGGCGAACCTGCGGATCATCGAGCCCCTCGCCGGGAAGATCGGCGCCGTGAACGCCGTCGTGGCCCGCGACGTCGTCGAGTCCGGCAACACCTCCGCCGCGAGCATCCCGATGGCCCTGTCCAAGCTCGTCGAACGCGGCGAGATCTCCACCGGCGACCGCGTCCTCCTCTTCGGCTTCGGCGGCAACCTCTCCTACGCGGGCCAGGTCATCCACTGCCCCTGACCTGCAGGTTCGCTGTGATGTGACCGGATCGACCCCTCCCCGGCCTGGCCATTGTGCGCCGTAGACTGTAGACGAAAGACAATCGATACTGGTGGCCGGACCGCCGTGCCGCCGGTGCGTCCGCCGTCGCCGCCCAGGAGGGGGACCGTGATGTTGTCGACCGGACTGCCGCAGGGTTCGGTACCGAAGCTCGAACGGCCCGGCCCGCTCAGGGACCGCGTCTACGAGGCCCTGCTCGAACTGATCACCACCCGCGCCCTCCAGCCCGGCCAGCACCTCGTCGAGAGCGAGCTGGCCGGGCACCTCGGCGTCTCCCGGCAGCCCGTGCGCGAGGCGCTGCAGCGGCTGAACACCGAGGGCTGGGTCGACCTGCGGCCCGCGCAGGGCGCGTTCGTGCACGAGCCCACCGAGGCCGAGGCGGACCAGCTCCTCACCGTGCGCACCCTCCTGGAGGCCGAGGCGGCCCGGCTCGCGGCGGCCAACGCGGGCACCTCGGGCATCGCCGCCCTGGAGGAGCTGTGCGCCCTGGGCGAGGAGGCGGTCGGCGCCGACGACGTGGACGCGGCGGTCGCGACCAACGCCCGCTTCCACGCCAAGGTCATGGAGCTCGCCGGCAACACCGTCCTGGCCGAGCTGGCCGCCCAGGTCGACCGGCGCGTGCGCTGGTACTACACCCCGGTCGCCCGGCAGCGCGGCCGGCAGTCCTGGATCGAGCACCGCGACCTGATCGCCGCGATCTCGGCGCGCGACGAGCAGCGCGCGACCGAGGTCATGCGCGCCCACACCGAGCACACCCGCCGGACGTACCACGCGCGGCCCCGTGACCAGTAGTGGTTCGTCGCGTCCGTGCCCCCGCCGGGACGTCGATAGTGTGGCGGGATGGCTGACGGAACCGGCGGCGAGCCGCAGACAGACGGGCGCTCCACCCGCTGGGACGACCACAAGGCGCGGCGGCAGGTCGACCTGGTGGACGCGGCGGTGGCCCTCATCGAGGAGGAGGGCACGCGCTTCAAACTGCAGCGGCTGGCGGAGCGCGTGGGCCTGCCGCGGTCGGTGCTCTACCGGCACTTCAAGGACCGGGCCACGCTGGAGGAGCTGATCCGCCGGCGGGTGGTGGAGTCGTTCATGCGGGGCATCGAGCCCACCCTCGCCTTCGAAGGGACGATCGAGGAGTCCGTACGGCGCGTGGTGGGCGCGCATCTGGACTGGGTGGCCCAACKCCCCCGCCTGTACGCCTACATGGGCGTCGGCGAGCATGCGATGGGGGACGGGTCGCTGGTGGCGGACACCAAGGCGGCCATCGCGCTGATGCTCAGCGACCGGTTCGGGGACGTGCTGAAGGCGCTCGGGGTGCCCGAGGCGCCGATCCGTTCGGTGGCGATCGGCATCGTCGGGTTCGTGGACACCTGCGTCAACCAGTGGGTACGCGACCAGCAGCGTGAGCTGTCCGAGGACGAGCTGCGCGAGATGCTGTGCCGTTCGGTCTGGGCGGTGCTCGACGCGACGCTGCGGAGTCTGGGCGTGGAGCTGTCGCCACAGCAGCGCGTGGCGGATCTGTAGGAGTCTCCGGGTCTCCGGGTCTCCGGCCGCGCGCTCCCCGGACCGTGCGGCCGTCAGCCGCGGGCCGTCACCCGCGGGCCGCCGGGGCGGACCGCGCGGTCTGCGCGGCACGGTGCAGCGACACGGTGTCCGTGAACTTCACCCGCGGACGGCCCTGGGCCTCGCCCGCGGCCCGTTCCGCCCGGTCTATCGCGCGCCAGGCGTCCACTCCCAGCGCCTGCGCCGTCGTGCCGGCACCGCCGTGCACCGGCCGCGTGAGCCGGCCGGCGGCGAAGTCGTCCAGGAGGGACTCGACCGTCTCGTGGGCGCAGGACTTGTTCGTCCCGATGAAACCGGTGGGCCCGCGCTTGATCCAGCCCGCGACATAGACGCCGGGCTCGACCCGGCCGCCCTCGTGGGGGACGGTCGCGCTGTCCTCGTCGAAGGGCAGACCGGGGACGGGCCGGGCGCGGTAGCCGACCGAGCGCAGGACGAGACCGGTCTCCAGTACCTGACTCCCACCGGTGGGCAGGGCCCGTACGGTGCCGTCCGCGTCCGTGTGCAGCGTGGTGGCGGTGACCTCCAGGGCCCGGACGGAAGCGTCTCCGGTGAGCCGCACCGGGCTGGTCAGGAAGCGCAGCACGATACGGCGGCGGCCCTCCGCCGGCGTCCGGGCGGCCAGCCGCGCCAGGAGCCGGGTCTTCTCGGTGGCGTCGGGGTCCAGGTCGTCGGGCCATCCCTCGACCGTGACGTCCACGTCCTTGAGGGCGGCGAGCGCGAGGAGTTCGGGCAGGGTGAAGGCCGCCTGGGCGGGTCCGCGCCGGCCCAGCAGGACCACCTCGCGGATGCGGCCGGCGCGCAGCGCGGCGAGCGCGCGGTCGGAGATGTCGGTACGGGCCAGGACGTCGGGGTCGGCGGTGAGGATGCGGGCGACGTCGAGGGCGACGTTGCCGTTGCCGATGACGACGGCCCGCTCGGTGTCCAGGTCGTACGCGTCGTGCGCGCGGTCGGGGTGGCCGTTGTACCAGGCGACGAAGTCCGTCGCGGAGACGCTGCCCCGCAGGTCCTCGCCCTCGATGCCGAGCCGTCTGTCGGTCGCGGCGCCGACGGCGTAGATCACCGCGTGGTGCTCGCGCAGGAGATCGGCGTGGGTGAGGTCGGTGCCGACCTCGACACCGAGGCGGTAAGCGAAACCCGGCTGGGATTCGATGGTCCGGAAGAGCTGGGTGACCTGTTTGGTGTCCTGGTGGTCCGGTGCGACGCCGGCCCGGGCGAGACCGTACGGCGTCGGCAGGCGATCGTAGACGGTGACGCGCACCCCGGGGTGGCGCAGCAGCTCGTCGGCGGCGAAGAGACCGGCGGGGCCCGCACCGACGACGGCGACGGACAACTCGCCCGCCGGAAGGGCCCGTTGACGGGGCACGACGTACATGGGGGTGCGGTCGGCGTGCGGATTCTCCTTGTAGTACGAGGCGTTCAGCTCCAGGAACGGCAGCTCGCCCTCGCCGAGCGCCGTGTGGGGCTTGAGCGCGTCCACCGGGCAGGCGGTCGTGCAGGCGCCGCAGTCCACGCAGGTCTGCGGATCGACGTACAGCATCTCGGCCGTGGCGAAGCCGGGTTCGCCCGGCGCGGGGTGGATGCAGTTGACCGGACAGGCCAGCACGCAGGAGGCGTCGGCGCAGCAAGATCGGGTGACGACGTACGGCACGGCGGGCTGGTCTCCGTTCGGGGATGAGAGCGATGCGCGGAGCCGGTGGCGGCTCAGTCGGTGTGCAGGACGGGCTCACCGCGGAAGCGCGCCGGGCGGCCGTCGATGCGCAGGGCCTTCCACAGCAGCCGGGACACCTTGTTCATCAGGCCGATGTCCTCGGCGAGCATCCGTACGTCGGAGAAGAGATCGTGCAGCATCCGCTGCCCTGCCTCGGACTTCCAGAAGACGTCCTTGACCACCCAGGCCGGGATGCCGACCTGCGCGGCGGACTTCCGGTCGGGAATCATGATGACGTCGCACAGGGTCCGCATGATCAGCGGGAAGAGGAGGGACAGAGCCCCGCGGCGGACCTTGCCGAAGCGCGGGACGCGCAGGCGCAGGAACTCATGGGCGAAGGAGATGTGCCGGGCCTCCTCGGCGATGTGGATCTGCATGATCCGCTGCGGGAGGGGATGCACCGGCTCCCCGCTGCGCAGGGCGCCCTTCTGCAGATGGTCGATGGGCTCCTCACCGGCCAGGATGCCGGTGAAGAACGCCTCGGGGTAGAGGGAACCGGCCAGCGGCAGGATCCGGCTGAGCTGCCGGAACCAGCGCTTGCCGCCCGCGGTGTCCACGCCGGTGCGGTTGACCAGCTCCTGGAACATCTGGGTGTGGTGGGTCTCCTCGGTGATCTCGTGGGTGAGATACCTGAACTCCTCGTTGCGGTTGCCCAGTTGGTAGATGTAGTCCAGGGCTCCGCGCATCAGGAGGTTCTCGAACTGCATGCCCACCTTGGCGATGACCGCCCAGCGCCAGATCCCGATCCGGATGCGGGCTTCGAGCGACTGCTCCCGGTACCAGGGGTGGGCGCCCAGGGCGTCCGCGCTGGTGAGCACCCAGCGCGGGTCGTCGGGGTCCACGGCGAACTCGGGATCGTCCCACTTGATGTCGACGAACGCGTTGAAGTTCACGTTCACGGAGCCCTCGGAGAGGGTCCGCAGGCGCTCGTCGTAGAGCTTCCTGGTCAGGTGCGCGGTCATCTTCGTCCTCGCTTGTCTGCTGGGCCGCCATGGGGGGGGGAGGAGGCGGGTGCGCGGGCCGGTGGTACGGGCCGGACGGTCAGGCGACGCGGGGCGCTTCCCGGGCGTCGGCCGCGCTGTCCGTGGTGGGGGTGGGTACGGAGGTCCGCGGCCCCGCCTGGGCGAAGTGCAGCGGGCCGTCCTCGACGGGGGCGTCCCGGAGCATGGCGCGGTCGCGGTAGTAGTTGTTCCACAGCCGCCACGGGGCGCGGGTGCCCTGGCGCGGCATGACCTGGTCGGCGCGGGTGATGTAGCCGGAGGTCAGCGCCTCGCCCATGACCGAGGCCGTCGAACGGTCACCGTCGGACGCCACCGGGGTGGCGACGTCGTGCCCGTGGCGCCGCATGTACGCGATGAGCCGTGCGGTGTAGTCGGCCGCCAGGTCCGCCTTCAGGGTCCAGGAGGCGTTGGTGTAACCGATGACGAGGGACATGTTCGGGACGCCCTCCAGCAGGACGGCCTTGTAGAGGACGCGGTCCTTGACGTCCACCGGCTCGCCGTCGACGGTGAGTGCCATGCCGCCCAGGAGGCGGACGTTCAGTCCCGTGGCGGTGACGACGATGTCGGCCTTGAGCTCCTCGCCGGACCGCAGCCGGATGCCGTCGGGGGTGAAGGTGTCGATGTGGTCGGTGGCGATCGACGCCTTCCCGCTTCTGAGCGCCTTGAACAGGTCGCCGCCGGGGACGACGCACAGCCGCTGGTCCCACGGCTTGTACGCCGGGCTGAAGTGACGCATGTCGACGCCCTTGCCGGCCCGGACCCGCACCAGCCCGAGCAGGATCCTGCGGGCGAGGCGGGGGTACTTGCGGCAGAAGGCGTAACTCCCGCGCTGCAGGGCGATGTTGCGGGCGCGGACGAGTTTGTGCGTCAGCCGGGCCGGGGCGCGCAGCAGCTGCAGGACGCGGGTGAGCGGGTCGGTCTCGGGCAGCCCGAGGACGTAGGTAGGGGAGCGCTGCAGCATGGTGACGTGCGCCGCGTCGTCGGCCATCGCGGGCAGCAGGGTGATGGCGGTGGCCCCCGAACCGATGACGACCACGCGCCGCCCGGTGTGGTCGAGATCCTCCGGCCACTGCTGCGGATGGACCAGGGTGCCCCGGTAGTCGGCCTCGCCGGGGAACCGCGGCCGGTAGGGGGAGTCGTAGTCGTAGTAGCCGGTCGACCCGATGAGGTACCCCGCGCTGTACGACTCGCGCTCACCGGTGCCCTCGTCCTCGACCTCGACGGTCCAGCGGCCGGTGGCGTGCGAGAAGTCCGCACCGATCGCCCGGCGCCGGAAGCGGACGTGCTCCAGCACGCCCTCGTGGGCCGCGGTGTCCTCGACGTACCGCCGGATCCGCGCGCCGTCGGCGAGGATGCGCGCGTCGTGCCAGGGGCGGAACCCGAAGCCGAAGGTGTGCATGTCGGAGTCGGAGCGGACACCGGGATACCGGAAGAGGTCCCAGGTGCCCCCGACGCGGGCCCGGCGTTCGAGGACGACGAGCGAGGCCCCCGGAACGGCACGCAGTACGTGGCGGGCGGCACTGACACCGGAGATGCCGGCGCCGATGACCAGGACGTCGACGTGCTGCTGCTCCATCGCGAAGGATCCTCACTGACGGCTGACGATGACTCGGGAACGTGGTGCGACTTCAGCGCGCTGTGGGCAATTTACCTGCGACACCATGTTTCAGATACCCCCGGTAACGTGTCGTAGATCACATCAGGAGTCTCAAAGGTGGTCGATTCGCACCGGTCTGCACCCCATCAGGGGCGCGGGGAACTGCGCGACCGGCCACGACGCACCCGCAGCCGAAAAACCACCCCGGGCGGAGCCCGAACTGCCCCGTGCGCCACCGGCGCACGCTTCTTTGTCCACTCAGTGGAAAAAGTCGTAGGTAATTCCTGCGCAACTTCTTCCCACTCCCGGCAGCCACTGCTACGTTCCCCTCGAAAGACAACGACGGCGGTGCCGATGAGGCGGGGAGGGGCCCGTGAGACGTATGACTGCGCGACCCGGGAACGCCCATCAGGCGCGGCTGCTCACCCTGCTGCGCGACGGCGGCCCCAACTCACGGGCCCAACTGGGGGACCAGGTCGACCTCTCGCGGTCCAAGCTGGCCGTGGAGGTCGAACGCCTCCTGGAGACCGGCCTCGTGGTGGCCGACGGCCTCGCCGCCTCGCGCGGCGGACGCCGGTCCCACAACATCCGGCTCGCCCCCGCGCTGCGCTTCCTGGGCGTCGACATCGGGGCCACCTCGATAGACGTCGCCGTCACCAACGCCGAGCTGGAGGTGCTGGGACACATCACCCAGCCCATGGACGTACGCGAGGGACCCGTCGCGGTCTTCGAGCAAGTCCTGTCCATGGCGCAGAAGTTGAAGGCATCGGGACTCGCGGAGGGGTTCGACGGCGCCGGCATCGGGGTACCCGGACCGGTTCGCTTCCCCGAGGGCGTCCCGGTCGCCCCGCCGATCATGCCGGGCTGGGACGGGTTCCCGGTGCGCGAGGCGCTGAGCCAGGACCTCGGCTGCCCCGTCATGGTCGACAACGACGTGAACCTGATGGCGATGGGGGAGCAGCACGCGGGCGTGGCCCGCTCCGTGGGCGACTTCCTCTGCGTCAAGATCGGTACCGGTATCGGCTGCGGGATCGTCGTCGGCGGTGAGGTCTACCGCGGTACGACGGGCAGCGCCGGCGACATCGGCCACATCCAGGCCGTACCGGACGGCCGCCCGTGCGCGTGCGGCAACCGGGGCTGCCTGGAGGCGCACTTCAGCGGCGCCGCCCTGGCCCGCGACGCCCTGGAGGCCGCCCAGCAGGGGCTCTCCGAGGAACTCGCGGCCCGGCTGGAGGCGGCGGGCGCCCTGAGCGCCGTCGACGTCGCCGCCGCAGCCGCCGCGGGCGACGCCACCGCACTCGACCTGATCCGCGAGGGCGGCAACCGCACCGGCCAGGTCATCGCCGGACTCGTCAGCTTCTTCAACCCGGGCCTGGTGGTGATCGGCGGCGGGGTGACCGGCCTCGGCCACACCCTGCTCGCCGCGATCCGCACCCAGGTCTACCGCCAGTCGCTGCCCCTCGCGACCGGCAACCTCCCCATCGTGCTGGGGGAGCTGGGACCCACCGCCGGAGTCATCGGCGCGGCCCGGCTCATCAGCGACCACCTGTTCTCKCCCGCGTAACACCCGCCTCCGCAGCCGCGTCCACGCCACTCCTCCGACCCGATCCGACCCACCCGGACCGTCCCGGCCACACCCGGAGCGACCCGGACCCGTCCCGCAACGGCGAGCACGCCGTCCAGAGCCGCACCACCGCACCCGCCGCGCAGCCGCCGCGGCACCCCGTACCAGTACCCCGGGCTCCGCCCCCGCCCTACTCCGCCCTGCCCTGAAACCGGCCCACACGCCGACCGGCCCGCATGCCGAGGGGAACCGTCATGGCACCAGAACCACCCCTTCTCACGATGTCCGGCATCACCAAGTCGTTCCCCGGTGTCCGGGCCCTCGACGGCGTCGACCTCGACGTCCTGCCCGGTGAAGTGCACTGCCTCCTCGGCCAGAACGGCGCCGGAAAGTCCACGCTCATCAAGGTCCTGGCCGGCGCCCACCAGCCGGACGACGGCGCCATCGGCTGGCGCGGCGAGCAGGTCACCCTCCGCTCGCCGATCGCCGCCATGCGCCTGGGCATCGCCACCATCTACCAGGAACTCGACCTGGTGGAAGGCCTGTCGGTGGCCGAGAACGTCTACCTCGGCCACGAACCGACGTCCGCCGGATTCGTCGTACGCGGGAAGGACGCGCGGGCCTCGACCGCCGCGCTCCTCAAGCGGCTCGGCCACGCCGAGATCGACCCCGGCCGGCTGGTCGGCGAACTGTCGGCCGCCCACCAGCAGATCGTCTCCATGGCCCGGGCGCTCTCCCACGACGTACGCCTCATCGTCATGGACGAACCGTCCGCGGCCCTGGACCCGGACGAGGTCGACAACCTCTTCCGCATCGTCGGGGACCTCACCGCCGAGGGCGTCGCCGTCGTCTACATCTCGCACCGCCTGGAGGAGATCCGCCGCATCGGCGACCGGGTCACGGTGCTCAAGGACGGCCGCGCGGTGGCCAACGGCCTGCCCGCGAAGTCCACGCCCACCCGCGAGGTCGTCGCGCTGATGACCGGACGCAACGTCGAGTACGTCTTCCCGCCGCGACCCGGGCAACGGGACCTGCCCGCACCGGTCCTGGAGGTCCGGGGCCTGGCCCGGGACGGCGAGTTCGCGCCGCTCGACCTCACCCTGCACCCCGGCGAGATCGTCGGCCTCGCGGGACTCGTCGGCTCCGGCCGCTCCGAGATCCTGGAGACCGTCTACGGCGCCCGCAAGCCCACCGCCGGCCAAGTCCTCGTCGACGGGAAGCAGTTGAAGCCCGGCAGCGTCCGGGCGGCCGTCGCCGCCGGCCTCGGGCTCGCCCCCGAGGAGCGCAAGGCGCAGGCCCTGCTGATGCTGGAGTCCGTCACCCGCAACGTCTCCGTCTCCTCCATGTCCCGCTTCTCCTACGGCGGCTGGCTGGACCGCACCGCCGAACGGGACGCGGCGCGCAAGGCGACCCGCGAGCTGTCGCTGCGCCCCGACAACCCCTCCGCCCTCATCCGCACGCTCTCCGGCGGCAACCAGCAGAAGGCGGTCCTGGCCCGCTGGCTGCTGCGCGGCTGCCGGGTGCTGCTGCTCGACGAACCCACCCGCGGCGTCGACGTCGGCGCCCGCGCCGAGCTGTACGCCGTCATCCGCCGCCTGGCCGACGAAGGCCTGGCCGTGCTCATGGTCTCCAGCGAAGTGCCCGAGGTCCTCGGCCTCGCCGACCGCGTCCTGGTGCTCCGGGAGGGTGAGGTCGTCCACACGGCGCCCGCCCAGGAGCTCGACGAACACCGCGTACTCGACCTCGTCATGGAAGGAAGCCCGGCGTCATGACGCAGCCCGTGTCCCCGCCCAGGGACGACATACCGAAGCTGTCATCGCAGGCGGAACCCAGCCCGTGGCGGGCGGTCGTGGCCCGCGCCGACGTCCGCACCCTGTCACTGCTCGGGGTGCTCGCCGCCCTGATCCTCATCGGAGGCATCACCAAGCCCGACGAGTTCCTCGACACCCGCAACCTCCAGCTCGTCCTCACCCAGGCCTCGGTGATCGGGGTCGTCACCGTCGGGATGACCTTCGTCATCACCTCCGGCGGCATCGACCTCTCCGTCGGCGCGATCGTGGCCCTCGCCTCGGTCTGGGCGACCACCGTCGCCACCCAGGACTTCGGCTTCATGGGGGTCCTCTTCACGGCGGTGCTCGTCGGTGTCGGCTGCGGCCTGGTGAACGGGGTGCTGATCGCGTACGGCGCCATGGTGCCGTTCATCGCGACCCTCGCCATGCTCGCCTCGGCCCGCGGCCTCGCCCTGCAGATCACCGACGGCAACACCCAGGTCGTCACCATCGACGGCATCCTCGACCTCGGTGAGCGCGACTCCTACATCCTCGGTATCCCGCCGCTGGTCCTGATGTTCGCGTTCGTGACGATCATCGGCTGGCTCGTGCTCAACCGCACCACCTTCGGGCGGCGCACGGTGGCCGTCGGCGGCAACGCGGAGGCGACCCGGCTGGCCGGCATCGACGTACGCCGCCAGCGCCTCTACCTCTACCTGCTCTCCGGACTGTGCTGCGGCATCGCGGCCTTCATGCTGATCATCCTGTCCGGCTCGGGCCAGAACACCAACGGCAACCTGTACGAACTCGACGCCATCGCCGCGGCCATCATCGGCGGCACCCTGCTCAGCGGGGGGCGCGGCACCATCGTCGGCTCGGTGCTCGGAGTCCTGATCTTCACCACGATCACCAACATCTTCGCCCTGAACAACCTGCAGAGCGACGTCCAGCAGATCGCCAAGGGCGCGATCATCGTCGCCGCGGTGCTCGTCCAGCGCCGCACGGCGAACACCACGTAGTGCCCTGACCGGGCAGCCGCCCCGCCCCGCAGCCGTCTCGCCGCCGCTGCCGCCCGCCACGCGACCGCGTGGAGCCGTACGCGCAGTACCCCACAGCACACCCCGTACGACCTCGTACGACCTGAGGGACACGCCTTGAGGAAAGGGACCACCGCCATGCCAGAGCTCACGAGCCGCAGAGGACTGCTCTTCGGCACCGCCGCCGTCTCGGCCGGTGTCCTCCTCACCGGTTGCACCAGCAACGAGTCCAAGGACGAGCCGGCCTCCAACGACCAGCCCGCCGCCGACGACAAGAAGGGCAAGCAGGTCACCATCGGCTTCGCCGGCCCGCAGGCCGACCACGGCTGGCTCAACGCGATCAACGACAACGCGAAGAACCGCGCCAAGAAGTACGAGGACGTGACGCTGGAGATCACCGAGGGCTCCAACGACACCGCGGCCCAGATCGGCCAGATAGAGACGCTGATCAACAAGAAGGTCGACGTCCTGGTGATCCTGCCGGCCGACGGCAAGGCCCTCACCCAGGTCGGCCTCAAGGCCATGCGCGCCGGCATCCCGGTGGTCAACCTCGACCGCATCTTCAACTCCCCGCAGGCGTACCGCTCCTACATCGGCGGCGACAACTTCGGCATGGGCCTCAACGCCGGGCACTACATCGGCGAGCAGCTCAAGGACAAGAAGAACGCCAAGGTCATCGAACTGGCCGGACTCGACAACCTGGAACTCACCAAACAGCGCACGGCCGGCTTCGACGCGGCCCTGAAGAACTACCCGAACATCAAGAAGGTGGCCCGCCAGGCCGCCGAGTTCACCGTCGAGTCGGGACAGGCCAAGATGTCCCAGCTGCTGCAGGCCCAGTCGAGCTTCGACGCCCTGTGGAACCACGACGACGACCAGGGCGTGGGCGCCCTGCGCGCCATCGAGCAGGCCGGCCGGGACGACTTCATCATGGTCGGCGGGGCGGGCGCCCTGTCCGCCATGCAGGCCATCGAGGCGGACAACAGTGTCCTGAAGGCCACCGTCCTGTACCCGCCCACCATGGCCGCCTCGGCGATCGACCTCGCCCGCGCGCTCGGCCAGGGCAAGGGGGTCAGCGGCCTCGCCGAGTTCGAGATCCCCTCGTCCCTGACCCTCTACTCGGCGGTCGTGGACAAGGAGAACGTCAAGACGTACCTGCCCACCGGCTTCAAGTAGGCAGAGTGCCCGCTCTTTTACGGGCGCCCGGCAGGGGCGCTCGACCGGGGCGCCCCCCAGGGGCGCGGGGAACTGCGCGACCGGCCACGACGGACCCGCAGCCCCAGAACTCGCCGCGACCCGGCGGAGCGCCCCCCACCGCGCCACGACGACGAGGAGGAATCCCCGATGGGACAGCCGCAGCAGCCCGACGAGGCACAGGCCGGGGCACAGCCCGAGGCGGCGGTCGGCAGACCCCCGCTGGGCGTCGGCATGGTCGGATACGCGTTCATGGGCGCCGCCCACTCCCAGGGGTGGCGCACCGCGGGCCGCGTCTTCGACCTGCCGCTCCGACCGGTCCTCGCCGCCGTCTGCGGCCGTGACGCGGAAGCCGTACGAGGGGCGGCCGACCGGCTCGGCTGGGCGGCCGCCGAGACCGACTGGCGGGCCCTGATCGCCCGCGACGACGTCGACCTCGTCGACGTCTGCKCCCCCGGCGACAGCCACGCGGAGATCGCCATCGCCGCGCTCGCCGCGGGCAAGCACGTGCTGTGCGAGAAGCCCCTCGCCAACACGGTCGAGGAGGCCGAGGCGATGGCGGAGGCCGCCGAGGCCGCCGCCGCGCGCGGCCAGGTGGCGATGGTGGGCTTCAACTACCGCCGGCTGCCCGCCACCGCGCTGGCCCGGCAGATGGTCGCCGAGGGCCGCATCGGCGCCCTGCGCCACGTCCGGGTGACGTACCTCCAGGACTGGCTGGTCGACCGCGAGTTCCCGCTCACCTGGCGGCTGAGCAAGGAGACGGCCGGCTCGGGCGCGCTCGGCGACCTGGGCGCCCACATCGTCGACCTCGCGCAGTACCTGGCGGGGGAGCGGGTGACCGGGGTGTCCGCCCTCACCGAGACCTTTGTGCGGGAGCGGCCGGTGCTCTCCGGGGCGTCCAGCGGCCTCTCGGCGGAGGGCGGCGGGGAGCTCGGGGCCGTCACGGTCGACGACGCGGCCCTGTTCACCGGACGGTTCGCCTCCGGAGCCCTCGCCTCCTTCGAGGCCACCCGGTTCGCGACCGGCCGCAAGAACTCCCTGCGCATCGAACTCAACGGCGAGAACGGCTCGCTCGCCTTCGACCTGGAACGCCTCAACGAACTCCACTACTACGACGGCACCGAACCCGCCGCGCAGGCCGGCTTCCGCCGCATCCTCGTCACCGAACCCGACCACCCCTACCTGCACGCCTGGTGGCCGCCGGGCCACGGCCTGGGCTACGAGCACACCTTCGTGCACCAGGCCCGCGACCTGGTCCACGCCATCGCGGAGGGCGGGCGGCCACTGCCGTCGTTCGCCGACGGACTGCAGGTGCAGCGCGTCCTCGCCGCGGTCGAGGAGAGCGCCGAGAAGAACTCCGTCTTCACCCCCATAGCCAGCTGAGGAAGGCCAGTCCCCATGCCGCGCACCTTCACGCTGTTCACCGGCCAGTGGGCCGACCTGCCCCTGGAAGAGGTCTGCCGCCTCGCCCGCGACTTCGGCTACGACGGACTCGAACTCGCCTGCTGGGGCGACCACTTCGAGGTCGACAAGGCCCTCGCCGACCCCGGGTACCTGGACTCCCGGCGGGAGCTGCTCGACAAGTACGGCCTCAAGTGCTGGGCCGTCTCCAACCACCTGGTCGGCCAGGCCGTCTGCGACGCCATCATCGACGAACGCCACCAGGCGATCCTGCCCGCCCGCATCTGGGGCGACGGCGAGGCGGAGGGCGTACGGCAGCGGGCCGCCGCCGAGATGGCCGACACCGCGCGCGCCGCGGCGGCCTTCGGCGTCGACACCGTCATCGGTTTCACCGGCTCGGCGATCTGGCACCTGGTCGCGATGTTCCCGCCGGCCCCCGAGTCGATGATCGAGCGCGGCTACGAGGACTTCGCCACCCGCTGGAACCCGATCCTCGACGTGTTCGACGCCGAGGGCGTGCGGTTCGCGCACGAGGTCCACCCCAGCGAGATCGCGTACGACTACTGGACGACCCAGGCCGCCCTGAAGGCCGTCGACCACCGGCCGGCCTTCGGGCTCAACTTCGACCCGTCGCACTTCGTGTGGCAGGACCTCGACCCGGTCGGCTTCCTGTGGGACTTCCGCGACCGGATCTACCACGTGGACTGCAAGGAGGCGCGCAAGCGGCTCGACGGCCGCAACGGCCGCCTGGGCTCGCACCTGCCCTGGGGCGACCCGCGCCGCGGCTGGGACTTCGTCTCCGCGGGCCACGGCGACGTCCCCTGGGAGGACGTCTTCCGGATGCTGCGCTCCATCGACTACAAGGGGCCGATCTCGGTCGAGTGGGAGGACGCGGGCATGGACCGCCTCCAGGGCGCACCCGAGGCGCTCACCCGGCTGAAGGCCTTCGACTTCGAACCGCCGACCGCCTCCTTCGACGCGGCCTTCGGCGGCAACGACTAGCCACCCCCCCTCGCAGAGTTCACCGAACTCATCGAACTCGTCGAACTGATCGAGTTCCTTGAGTTCCTTCCGGGGTGACGGCGCACCCCGGCGTATCGCATCCGCATGACACCACCAGCCCCATCCTGGAGGCACCCGTGCACGCGAACGACCCCACCGGCACCACCAGCCCCACTAGAACCGAGCATCACAGAGGCCGCCCGAAGATACGGTTCCGCAAGGCGCTCGCCCTGCTCACCGGCGCGCTCCTCGCCGGTGCCTCGCTCACCCTCGCCACACCCCCCGCGGGCGCGGCGACCGCGGACCCGGGCGCGGCCCCCGCCCCGGTCGCCGCGGAGGACTTCCAGCAGGTCACCCTCGCCAAGGGCGAACCGGAGGTCGGCGAGCCCATGTCGCTCGCCGTCCTCCCGGACCGCTCCGTGCTGCACACCTCGCGCGACGGCGAACTGCGGATCACCGACAGCGCGGGCAACACCCGCCTCGCCGGCAAGCTCGACGTCTACTCGCACGACGAGGAAGGCCTGCAGGGCGTCGGCGTCGACCCCGGCTTCGCCGACAACCGCTTCATCTACCTGTACTACGCCCCGCCGCTCGACACCCCGGCCGGCGACGCCCCGGAGACGGGCACCGCGGCCGACTTCGCGCCCTTCGACGGCGTCAACCGCCTCTCCCGCTTCGTCCTGAACGCGGACGGCACCCTCGACAACGCCAGCGAGAAGAAGATCCTCGACGTCCCGGCCACCCGCGGCATCTGCTGTCACGTCGGCGGCGACATCGACTTCGACGCGGACGGCAACCTCTACCTGTCGACCGGTGACGACTCCAACCCGTTCCAGTCGGACGGCTACACGCCCATCGACGAGCGCGCCGACCGCAACCCGGTCTTCGACGCCCAGCGCACCTCCGGCAACACCAACGACCTGCGCGGCAAGATCCTGCGCGTCAAGGTGAACGCCGACGGCTCGTACACGGTCCCGGAGGGCAACCTCTTCGCGCCGGGCACCGACAAGACGCGCCCCGAGATCTACGCGATGGGCTTCCGCAACCCGTTCCGCTTCAGCGTCGACAAGAAGACCGGCATCCTCTACGTGGGTGACTACGGCCCGGACGCCGGCGCCGCCGACCCCGCGCGCGGCCCCGCCGGACAGGTCGAGTTCGCCCGCGTGACGAAGCCCGGCAACTTCGGCTGGCCGTACTGCACCGGCGACAACGACGCCTACGTGGACTACGACTTCGCGACGAAGACCTCCGGCGCCGCCTTCGACTGCTCCGCGCCGAAGAACACCTCGCCGAACAACACCGGCCTCACCGACCTGCCCCCGGCCCAGGCCGCCTGGATCCCCTACGACGGCGCGTCCGTGCCCGAGTTCGGCACCGGCTCCGAGTCCCCGATGGGCGGTCCGGTCTACGACTACGACGCCTCGCTCGACTCCCCGGTCAAGTTCCCCGAGGCGTACGACGGCGACTTCTTCGCCGGTGAGTTCGGCCGCCAGTGGATCAAGCGCATCTCCTCGGACGGCAACGGCACCGTGGAGTCCATCGAGGACGTGCCGTGGACCGGCACCCAGGTGATGGACATGGCCTTCGGCCCCGACGGCGCCCTCTACGTCCTCGACTACGGCCTGGCCTGGTTCGGCGGCGACGAGAACTCCGCCCTGTACCGCATCGAGAACGCCACCGACGGCCACTCGCCCGTGGCGCAGGCCGCCGCCGACAAGACCTCCGGACAGGCCCCGCTCAAGGTGACGTTCTCCTCCGCGGGCTCCACGGACTCCGACGGCGACGCCCTCACGTACAGCTGGGACTTCGGTGACGGCTCCACGTCCACGTCCGCCAACCCGACCCACCGGTACAGGACCAACGGCACCTACACCGCGACCCTGACGGCCAAGGACCCCGACGGCCGCACCGGCAGCTCCAGCGTGCAGATCGTCGTCGGCAACACCGCGCCCAAGGTGACCCTCGAACTCCCCCAGGACGGCCAGCTGTTCGCCTTCGGCGACGCGGTGCCCTTCAGGGTGAAGGTCACCGACCCGGAGGACGGCACCATCGACTGCGCCAAGGTGAAGGTCACCTTCGTCCTCGGCCACGACAGCCACGGCCACCCGGTGACCTCGGCCAACGGCTGCACCGGCACCATCCAGACCAGCGCCGACGGCGGCCACGACGAGGACGCCAACATCTTCGGCGTCTTCGACGCGGAGTACACCGACGGCGGTGGCGGCGGCCAGCAGGCGCTCACCACGCACGACCAGTCCGTGGTCCAGCCCAAGCACCGCCAGGCCGAGCACTTCGGCAAGTCCGCCGGCGTGACCGTCACGGAGCGGACCGGCGCGCACGGCGCGAAGACCGTCGGCGACATCCACAACAAGGACTGGATCTCCTTCGACCCCTACGTCCTGAGCAACGCCACCAAGCTCACCGCGCGGGTCTCCTCCGCGGGCAAGGGCGGCAAGCTGGAGGTCCGCGCCGGCTCGGCCACCGGCCGTCTGCTGGGCAGCGCGACCGTTCCGGTGACCGGCGGCTGGGAGACCTTCCAGGACGTCACCGCCTCCCTGTCCAAGGCACCGCGCGGCACGACCACGCTCTACCTCGTCTTCAAGGGCAGCGGCACCGGCGCCCTGTACGAGGTGGACGACTTCACCTTCACGACCCGCTGACCGCCGATGCGCCGAATCGCAGAAAGGAGTCCGTCATGCAGGCAACGGGTCGCACACTGACCGCTGTCCTCGGCGCCGCCCTGCTCATCGGGTGCGTGTCGGGACCGGCCGCCTCCAAGCAGTCGCAGGGACCGACGGGAGCACCGACGGGGGCGACCGGCTCCAAGGGGTCCTCCGCGGACGAGCGGGTCCTGGTGTTCTCCAAGACCGCAGGGTTCCGGCACGACTCCATCCCCGCGGGCGTCGCCGCCGTGAAGGCCCTGGGCGTCGAACACGGCTTCGCGGTGGACGCCACCGAGGACGCGCGGGCCTTCTCCGCGCGCAACCTCGCCCGGTACGACGCCGTGGTGTTCCTCTCCACCACCGGGGACGTCCTGGACAAGAAGCAGCAGCACGCGTTCGAGCGGTACATCGGGCAGGGCGGCGGCTACGTGGGCATCCACGCGGCCGCCGACACCGAGTACGACTGGAAGTTCTACGGCGGTTTGGCCGGCGCCTACTTCAAGTCGCACCCGGCGATCCAGCCCGCCCGCGTCGAGGTCGAGGACCGGGGTCACCCGGCCACCTCGCACCTCGGGGAGTCCTGGAACCGCACGGACGAGTGGTACGACTACCGCTCCAACCCGCGCGACCGGGCCCATGTCCTCGCCTCGCTCGACGAGTCGTCGTACACCGGCGCCACGATGGGCGGCGACCACCCGATCGCCTGGTGCCAGGAGTACCGGGGCGGCCGCTCCTTCTACACGGGCGGCGGCCACACCCAGGAGTCGTACGCCGATCCCGCCTTCCGGCAGCACCTGCTGGGCGGCATCCGCTGGGCCGTCGGCGCCGCACAGGCCGACTGCCGCCCGGAGAAGGGCTACACCCCGCTCTTCGACGGGAGCGCCGAGTCGCTGGCGCGGTGGAAGCAGGCGGGACCGGGCTCGTTCTCGCTCGCGGACGACGGGACGCTCACGTCCTCCGGCGGCCTGGGCCTGCTCTGGTACGGGGCCTCGGAGTTCGGCTCCTACTCGCTCAAGCTCGACTGGAAGATGGCGAGTGCCTCCGGCGACGACAACTCCGGTGTGTTCGTGGGCTTCCCGGCCTCCGACGACCCGTGGTCGGCCGTGGACAACGGCTACGAGATCCAGATCGACGCGACCGACGCCCCCGACCGCACCACCGGGGCCGTGTACAGCTTCCAGTCCGCCGACGTGGCCAAGCGCGACCGTGCGCTGAACCCGCCGGGGGAGTGGAACACGTACGAGATCCGCGTGGAGGGCGAACGGCTCCGCGTCTGGCTCAACGGCGTGAAGGTCAACGACTACACCAACACCGATCCGGCACGCAGTCTGCGGGACGGTCACATCGGCATCCAGAACCACGGTGCCGAGGACCGGGTCTCCTTCCGCGACGTCCGGATCAAGCAGCTGCCGGCGCGAGCCGCCGCGCAGGGCGATTGAGCGACGGCGGGCGGGGGACGCCGGACCCCCGCCCGCCGTCTTGTCCCCTCCTCCCCTCCGGCACCGTCCTTCCAGCGTTTTCCCGCATCTTCCCCGCAGGTCCCACAGTTCCCGGAACGCGTACGACCGCGCCTCCGGTCCGTGCATGGGTCCACGCGTGAGCGCACGCGTGAACGCACGCATGAGCACCCCCATGAGTTCGCGTATGAGAGGGAGGCCGCCCATGTCCGCCGAACCGTCCGTTTCCCCTTCTCGGGTCGGGGTGTGGCTGATCGGAGCCAGGGGCTCCGTCGCCACCACCGCCGTCGCGGGCTGCGCGGCCGTCACTGCCGGGCTCCATCCGCCGACCGGCATGGTGACCGAGACCGGCGTCTTCCAGGACGCCGGCCTGCCCCCGCTCTCCTCGCTCGTCTTCGGCGGCCACGACGTGGTCGACTGCCCGCTGCCCAAACGCGCCGAGGCCCTCGCCGCCGGCGGCGTCCTGCCCCACGACCTGCCGTCGGCCGTGGGCGCCGAACTGGAAGCCGCCGAGCGGGAGATCAGGATCGGCGGCCCGCTGCGCGGCGACACCCGCAGCGAGGACGAACTGGTCGAGGACCTCGCCCGCGACATCCGCGACTTCGTCCGCCGCGGCGCCCTGGACCGGGCCGTGGTGGTGAACGTGGCCTCCACGGAACCCGTCCCCGAGGGCGACGCCCTCCCCGCCAGCTCCCTGTACGCGGCCGCCGCGCTGCGGGCGGGCTGCCCGTACGTCAACTTCACCCCCTCCGCAGGCCTGCACCACCCGCGTCTGGCACCGCAGGCCACCGCGTCCGGGCTGCCGTACGCCGGCCGCGACGGCAAGACCGGCCAGACCCTGCTGCGCTCGGTCCTCGGCCCGATGTTCGCGCAGCGCGCGCTCGCGGTCCGCGCCTGGTCCGGCACCAACCTGCTGGGCGGCGGCGACGGCGCGGCCCTCGCCGACCCGGCCGCCGCCGCGGCGAAGAACGCCGGCAAGGAACGCGCCCTCGCCGACACCCTCGGCACGGTCCCCGAGGGCGAGACCCACATCGACGACGTACCGTCCCTCGGCGACTGGAAGACCGCCTGGGACCACATCGCCTTCGACGGCTTCCTCGGCACCCGGATGGTCCTCCAGACGACCTGGCAGGGCTGCGACTCCGCCCTGGCCGCCCCCCTGATCCTGGACCTGGCCCGCCTGGTGGCCCGCGCCCACGAGGCCGGCCTGTCCGGCCCGCTGTCCGAACTCGGCTTCTACTTCAAGGACCCGGTGGGGGACGGACCGGCCGCCCTGGGCGAGCAGTACGCGGCCCTGGTCGACCTGGCCGGCCGACTCCGGACCGCCGGGGACGCGGAAGATCCGGGTCCGGGAGACGTGAAGGGTCCCGCCGGGGAGCACCGGTGAGCGCGCCGCAGGGGCTGCGCGGCCTGGGTGCCCTCACCGCGCTGAGTGGGCTGATACGGGCCGAGCGGCGTGGGGTGTCCCGGTGGCGGGGGCAGGCCTGGCTGCGCGCGTGGCACGCGTGCTGCCGGGTGGGACCGGAGGCGATCGCGGAGATCGCGGCGACGGTCCGCTCCGCGTAGCCCTCCGGGGTACACGGGGTGGGATGACGACCTGCGGGTGCGTCGTGGCCGGCCGTGTGGTTCCCCGCGCCCCTGAAGGGCCACGGACGCCGCACGGCCGTCACTTTGTCCTGCGTATGGAAAAAGTATCGAGAAGTTGCGCTCGGCGGGTTACGGAGTTCTACAAAGGTCGCTAACTTCCTTGAAATGAACCGGTCACAGCGCGGCTGTGACCGGGCTGAACGGCGCGACGGCGCGCGCCTGTGCACCGCTCGACAGTCCGGTGAGGGCTGTCGTCATCCCACCCCACTTACGGGAGAGCTCTGTGCGCAAGAACCCGCTCGGACACAGACGTGTCCACTACCTGCTGACCGCCCTGGCCTGCGCCGTCGGCTGTCTGCTGCCCCTGTCCCCGGCCGCCGCCGGCACCGCAGCGCAGGCGGGACCGGAGGGCGGGCGGAAGGCGGCCGCCGTCGAGTACCAGCAGGTCACGCTCGCCAAGGGCGTGGCCGAGACGGGCGAGCCGATGACCCTGGCCGTGCTGCCGGACCGGTCGGTCCTGCACACCGCCCGGGACGGCACGGTCCGCCTCACCAACGCCGCGGGGACGACCTCCGTCGCGGGCAGGCTCGACGTCTACAGCCATGACGAGGAAGGGCTGCAGGGCGTCGCCGTGGACCCCGGTTTCGCCTCCAACCGGTTCGTCTACCTCTACTACGCCCCCAAGCTCAGCACCCCCGCCGGTGACGCCCCGGCGGACGGCTCGGCCGCCGACTTCACGCCCTTCGACGGGGTCAACCGGCTCTCCCGGTTCACCCTGAGGACCGACGGCACCCTGGACCTGGCTGGCGAGAAGAAGATCCTCGACGTGCCCGCCTCCCGCGGTCTGTGCTGCCACGTGGGCGGCGACATCGACTTCGACGCGGCCGGGAACCTGTACCTGTCCACCGGCGACGACACCAACCCGTTCGCCTCGGACAGCTACACCCCGATCGACGAGCGCGCCACCCGCAACCCCGCGTTCGACGCCCAGCGTTCCGCCGGCAACACCAACGACCTGCGCGGCAAGGTCCTGCGGATCAAGGTCAACGCCGACGGCTCGTACGCGATCCCGAGCGGCAACCTCTTCGCGCCCGGCACCGCGAAGACGCGTCCCGAGATCTACGCGATGGGCTTCCGCAACCCCTTCCGGATGAGCGTCGACAAGGCCACCGGCACCGTCTACCTCGGCGACTACGGCCCCGACGCGGGCACCGCCAGCCCCACCCGCGGCCCGGGCGGGCAGGTGGAGTTCAACCGGATCACCAAGGCCGGCAACTACGGCTGGCCGTACTGCACCGGCAGGAACGACGCCTACATCGACTACAACTTCGCCACCGGCGCCTCCGGCTCGGCCTTCAACTGCGCCGCTCCCACGAACAATTCGCCGCGCAACACCGGCCTGACCACCCTGCCCGCCGCCCAGCCGGCCTGGATCCCCTACGACGGCGGTTCCGTCCCGGAGTTCGGCAACGGCTCCGAGTCGCCGATGGGCGGCCCGGTCTACCGCTACGACGCCGCCTCCACCTCCGAGGTGAAGTTCCCGCAGGAGTTCGACGGGGACTTCTTCGCGGGTGAGTTCGGGCGCCGCTGGATCAAGCGCGTCGAGGCCGGCGGCGACGGCACCGTGCAGTCCATCAACGCCTTCCCCTGGAGCGGCACCCAGGTGATGGACATGGCCTTCGGCCCGGACGGCGCGCTGTACGTCCTCGACTACGGCACCGGCTACTTCAGCGGCGACGAGAACTCGGCGCTGTACCGCATCGAGCACGTCACCGACGGGCTCGCCCCGACCGCGCAGGCGAAGGCGAACGTCACCTCGGGCAAGGCGCCCCTGGCCGTGTCGTTCTCCTCGGCCGGCAGCACCGATCCCGACGGCGGCTCCCTCACCTACTCCTGGGCCTTCGGCGACGGCGCCACCTCCACCGCCGCCAACCCCTCGCACACGTACACGGGCAACGGCCAGTACACGGCCACGCTCAAGGTCACGGACGCCACCGGCAAGACCGCGACGGCCTCCGTGCAGATCACGGTGGGCAACACCGCACCCACCGTGCGGCTGGACCTGCCGCTCGACGGGGCGATCCACGACTTCGGTGACGCGATCCCCTTCAAGGTGACGGTGACCGACCCGGAGGACGGCACGATCGACTGCACCAAGGTGAAGGTCACCTTCATCGTGGGCCACGACAGCCACGGCCACCCGCAGACCTCCACCACCGGGTGCACCGGCACGCTGCAGACCCTGGCGGACGGCGAGCACGACCCCAACGCCAACATCTTCGGGGTGCTCGACGCCGAGTACACCGACAAGGGCGCCGCCGGGCAGCCCGCGCTGACCGCGCACGACCAGCACGTCGTCCAGCCCACCCACCGGCAGGGCGAGCACTACGGCGCCTCGTCCGGCGTCGACGTCGTCTCGCACGGTCCCGCGCACGGCGGCAAGACCGTCGGCAACATCGACAACGGCGACTGGATCAGCTTCTCCCCGTACGCCCTCGGCAACACGACCCGGTTCACCGCCCGGGTCTCCTCCGCGGGGGCGGGCGGCACCATCGAGGTCCGTGCCGGATCGCCGACCGGCACCCTGCTGGGTACGGCGACCGTGCCCGTGACCGGCGGGTGGGAGACCTTCCAGGACGTGACGGCCGGCCTGAGCAACCAGCCCAGCGGCTCCACCTCCCTCCACCTGGTCTTCAAGGGCGGCAGCGGCGCGCTCTTCGACCTCGACGAGTTCTCCTTCGCCACCTCCGGGGGCGGCGGGCGCTCCGGTGAGGTGAAGGGCGTCAACGGCAAGTGCCTCGACATCGACAACGCCCAGACCGCCGACGGCACCAAGGTGCAGATCTGGACCTGCAACGCGTCCGCCGCCCAGAAGTGGACGGTCCCCGGCGACGGCACCCTGCGGGCGCTCGGCAAGTGCCTGGACGTCTCCGGCGGGGCCTCGGCGGACGGCACGAAGATCCAGCTGTGGACGTGCAACGGCTCCGGCGCCCAGACCTGGGCCCCGCAGTCCGACGGCACCGTCCGCAACCCGCAGTCGGGCAAGTGCCTCGACGCGTCCGGCGGCACCTGGAACGACGGCACCGCCGTCCACCTGTGGACCTGCCACACCGCCGCCAACCAGAAGTGGACCCTGCCGTAGGAGGGAGGAGACCGACCATGCGTAACCTCATGCGCAACCCCGTGCGCACCAGCCTGAAAGCGGCCCTCGGCCTGTTCGCCGGTGCCGCGCTCTGCCTGTCCCCGCAGGCCGTGGCGCTGCCCGGCGCGACCGGCCAGTCCGTCACCGCGGAGGCACGGCCGTCGGCCGCCGCGGACCCGGCGTACAAGATCCTCGTCTTCTCGAAGACGGCGGGCTTCCGCCACGACTCGATCGACGAGGGCATCACCGCCCTGCGCGGCCTCGGGAGCGCGAACAACTTCACCGTGGACGCGACCGAGGACGCGGCGGCCTTCACCACCGGCAACCTCGCCCAGTACAAGAGCGTCGTCTTCCTGTCGACGACGGGCGACGTGCTGAACGCCGCCCAGCAGACGGCCTTCGAGAGCTACGTCAAGGGCGGCGGCGGGTACGTCGGCATCCACGCCGCCGCCGACACCGAGTACGACTGGCCCTTCTACGAGGGGCTGGCCGGCGCGCTGTTCCACTCGCACCCGGCGATCCAGTCCGCCACCGTGAAGGTCGAGGACCGGGCGCACGACGCCACCGCGCACCTCGGTCCCACCTGGCAGCGCACCGACGAGTGGTACAACTACCGCACCAACCCGCGCACCACCGCCCGGGTGCTGGCCTCGCTCGACGAGTCCAGCTACTCCGGCGGGAACATGTCCGGCGACCACCCGATCGCCTGGTGCAAGGACTACCAGGGCGGCCGGTCCTTCTACACCGGCGGCGGGCACACCGAGGACTCGTACGCCGACGCCGCGTTCCGGCGCCACCTCCTCGGCGGCATCCGCTGGGCGTCGGGGATGACCGACGCCGACTGCCGCCCGGAGACCGGCTACACGTCGCTGTTCAACGGCTCGTCCACCAGCGGCTGGAAGCAGGCCGGGCCGGGGCAGTTCAGCCTCGCGGACGGCACGCTGACCTCGGTGGGCGGGATGGGGCTCTTCTGGCACTCCGCGCAGGAGCTGACCGGGGACTACTCCCTGAAGCTCGACTGGCGGATGGCCGGGGACGACAACTCCGGTGTCTTCATCGGCTTCCCGGCCTCCGACGACCCGTGGTCCGCGGTGGACAACGGCTACGAGATCCAGATCGACGCGACCGACTCGGCGGACCGCACGACGGGGTCCGTGTACGGCTTCAAGTCCGCCGACCTCGCCGCGCGGGACGCGGCGCTGAATCCGCCGGGCGAGTGGAACACGTACGAACTCCGGGTCACCGGCGAGCGGTTGGAGATCTTCCTCAACGGCCGGAAGATCAACGACTTCACCAACACCGATCCCGTACGGAGCCTGCGGCAGGGGTACATCGGCCTGCAGAACCACGGGGACGGGGACGACGTGTCCTTCCGCAACATCCGGGTCAAGCGCGGGGGCGGCCAGGAGCCCGGGCCCCGCACGGGTGAGGTGAGGGGCGTCAACGGCAAGTGCCTGGACATCGACAACGCCCAGACCGCCGACGGCACGAAGATCCAGCTCTGGACGTGCAACAGCAGCGCCGCCCAGAAGTGGACGGTCCCCGGCGACGGCACCCTGCGGGCGCTCGGCAAGTGCCTGGACGTCTCCAACGGAGGGTCGGCGGACGGCACGAAGATCCAGCTGTGGACGTGCAACGGCAGCGGCGCCCAGACCTGGGCCCCGCAGTCCGACGGCACCGTCCGCAACCCGCAGTCGGGCAAGTGCCTCGACGCGTCCGGCGGCACCTGGAACGACGGCACGGCGGTCCACCTGTGGACGTGCCACACGGCGGCCAACCAGAAGTGGATCCTGCCGTGAGCTGAGGTGGAGCGGGGCCCCTCTTGGGAGGGGTCCCGCTTTCCCGGCCTGACCGACCTGCGCCTCGACGACGCCCTCTCCCTCCTCGCCGACCTCGGCTACGACGGCGTGGGACTGACCCTCGACCACATGCACCTCGACCCGTTCGCCCCCGATCTCGCGGCCCGCACGAGCCGGATCGCCCGCAGACTGGGCGAACTCGGCCTGGGCGTGACCATCGAGACCGGCGCCCGCTACGTGCTCGACCCGAGGCGCAAGCACGGCCCCTCCCTCCTCGACCCGGACCCGGACCGGCGGGCCCGGCGCGTCGACCTCCTCGTCCGGGCCGTCCGGATCGCGGAGGAACTCGGCGCCCACGCGGTGCACTGCTTCAGCGGCGTCCTCCCGGAGAAGCCGCCCGGCGGCGCGGCCGGCGCACAGGAGGCGAAGGCCCGGCAGGACCTGGAGGACTCGCAGGACTCCCGGAACCTGAAGGACCCGCAGGACCCGGACGGGACCGTCGCCCGGGACGCCGCCTGGAAACGCCTCACCGAAGCCCTCACCCCCGTCCTCGACGTGGCCACCGCCGCCGGCGTCCCCCTCGCCGTCGAACCCGAACCCGGTCACCTCCTCGCCACCCTCGACGACTTCCACCGCCTGCGCACCGTCCTCGGGAGCCCGGACGCCCTCGGACTCACCCTCGACATCGGCCACTGCCAGTGCCTCGAACCGCGCCCGCCCGCCGACTGCGTACGCGAGGCCGCGCCCTGGCTGCGGCACGTCCAGATCGAGGACATGCGCCGCGGTGTCCACGAGCACCTGCCCTTCGGCGACGGGGAGATCGACTTCCCGCCCGTGCTCGAAGCCCTCGCTGCCGTCGGCTACCGC
>NZ_VDFC01000047.1:184275-186844 GCF_008369065.1 Streptomyces apricus
GGCGGACACCCCGCCCCTCCTCACCACCCTCCGCACCCGTCTGAACTCCGCCCTCGGCGGCGCCGCCCGCGCCTGGCTGGACCAGGCCCTCGACGAGGCGGCCGCCCACCCCGAGACCGACGGCCCCATCTCCGTGTGGGAGCTGCGGATCGCCGAGGCGGGACGCCGCTGCGGACCCGAACACGCGGAGGCGGCCCGCGTCCTGCTCCTGCACACGGCCGGGGCCGACGCCCCGGCCCTCGCCCGCGTCTACCGCCAGGGCACCGCCGACGAACGCCGCGCCGTCCTGGAGGCCCTGCCCCACCTCGTGGACGGCCCGGAGGCCCTGCCGATCGTCGAGGACGCCCTGCGCACCAACGACACCCGGCTGGTGGCCGCCGCCGTCGGCCCGTACGCCGCCCGGCACCTGGACGCCCACAACTGGCGGCACGCCGTCCTGAAGTGCCTGTTCACCGGCGTCCCCGTGGACTCCGTGGCCGACCTGCCCCGCCGTGCCCGCGCCGACGCCGAACTGGCCCGCATGCTCGACGACTACGCCGCCGAGCGCCGGGCCGCCGACCGCCCCGTCCCGCACGACCTGTACCGCGTCCTGGACCTCACCGGGCATCCGGCCACCCCCACCGGAACCGGTGCGCCGGACTCCGTGACCGACCCCACCGCCCCCGACGGCAAGGAGTCCTGATGCGCATCTTCGACCCCCACATCCACATGACGTCGCGCACCACCGACGACTACGAGGCCATGTACGCCGCCGGCGTCCGTGCCGTCGTCGAACCCGCCTTCTGGCTCGGCCAGCCCCGCACCTCCCCCGCCTCCTTCCTCGACTACTTCGACGCCCTCCTCGGCTGGGAGCCCTTCCGCGCGGCCCAGTACGGCATCGCCCACCACTGCACCATCGCGCTCAACCCCAAGGAGGCCAACGACCCGCGCTGCGTCCCCGTCCTCGACGAACTGCCCCGGTACCTCGTCAAGGACCACGTGGTGGCCGTCGGCGAGATCGGCTACGACTCGATGACGCCCGCCGAGGACACCGCCCTGGCCACGCAGCTCCAGCTCGCCGCCGACCACGGGCTGCCCGCGCTGGTCCACACGCCGCACCGCGACAAACTGGCGGGCCTGCGCCGCACCCTGGACGTGGTCCGGGAGTCCGCCCTGCCCGTGGAGCACGTCCTGATCGACCACCTCAACGAAACCACGGTCAAGGAGGCCAAGGACGGCGGCTGCTGGCTCGGCTTCTCCGTCTATCCGGACACCAAGATGGACGAGGAGCGGATGGTCGCGGTCCTGGAGGAGTACGGGCCGGAGAAGGTCCTGGTCAACTCCGCCGCCGACTGGGGGAAGAGCGATCCCCTCAAGACCCGCAAGGTCGCCGACGCGCTCCTGAAGGCCGGTTTCACCGAGGACGACGTCGACCGGGTGCTGTGGCGCAACCCCGTCGCCTTCTACGGCCTCAGCGGCCGCCTGGACCTCGACGTCGCCGGCACGGACGCCACCCACGAGGGCAACTCCATCCTCCGCGGCGTCCCGAAGACCGCGACCCCGGAGGCGTGAGCGATGCGCTTCCGGCACCCCGACGGCTCCACCGTCCACCTCGCCTACTGCACCAACGTGCACCCCGCCGAGACCCTGGACGGCGTCCGCGCCCAGCTCCGCGACCACTGCGAACCGGTACGCAAACGGCTCGGCCGCGACCGGCTCGGCATCGGCCTGTGGCTCGCCAAGGACGCCGCCCGCGCCCTCGTCACCGACCCGTCGGCCCTGCGCGCCCTGCGCACGGAGCTCGACCGCCGGGGCCTGGAGGTCGTCACCCTCAACGGCTTCCCGTACGAGGGGTTCGGCGCCGAGGAGGTCAAGTACCGCGTCTACAAGCCGGACTGGGCCGACCCCGAGCGGCTCGACCACACGGCCGCCCTCGCCCGCCTGCTCGCCGGGCTCCTGCCCGACGACGTCACCGAGGGGACCATCTCCACGCTCCCGCTCGCCTGGCGCACCGCGTACGACGACGTCCGCGCCGCCCGGGCCCACGCGGCCTTCCGCACCCTCGCCGAGCGTCTCGACGCGCTGGAGGAGCTGACCGGGCGCTCCATCCGCGTCGGCCTGGAACCCGAACCCGGCTGCACCGTCGAGACCACGGCCGACGCCATCGCCCCGCTCACCGCCATCGCCCACGACCGCATCGGCATCTGCGTCGACACCTGCCACCTCGCCACCTCCTTCGAAGACCCGCACACCGCCCTGGACCGGCTGGCCGCCGCCGGCGTCCCCGTCGTCAAGTCCCAGCTGTCGGCCGCCCTGCACGCCGAACACCCCCATCTCCCCGAAGTCCGCGAGGCCCTCGCCGCCTTCGACGAGCCCCGCTTCCTGCACCAGACCCGCACCCTCACCGCCGCCGGACTGCGCGGCACCGACGACCTCGGTGAGGCCGTCGGGCAGGACGCCCTGCCCGACGCCTCCCCGTGGCGCGCCCACTTCCACGTGCCGCTGCACGCGGCCCCCGCACCACCCCTCACCTCCACACTGCCCGTCCTCAAGGACACGCTGGCCCGGCTGGTCGGCGGCCCGAACCCGC
>NZ_VDFC01000047.1:186944-214770 GCF_008369065.1 Streptomyces apricus
CCCCTCTCCTCGTCCTGGACGTCGTCGGCCTCACCCCCCGTCTCCTCGACCACATGCCGCACCTCAAGTCGCTCGCCCAGTCGGGCTCGCGGGCCCCCCTCGGGACCGTCCTGCCCGCCGTCACCTGCGCGGCCCAGTCCACCTTCCTCACCGGCACCCACCCCTCCGAGCACGGCATCGTCGGCAACGGCTGGTACTTCCGCGACCTCGGTGACGTCCTCCTGTGGCGCCAGCACAACGGCCTGGTGTCCGGGGACAAGCTCTGGGACGCCGCCCGGCGTGCCCACCCCGGCTACACGGTCGCCAACATCTGCTGGTGGTACGCCATGGGCGCCGACACCGACTACACCGTCACCCCCCGTCCCGTCTACTACGCCGACGGCCGCAAGGAACCCGACTGCTACACCCGGCCCCCGGCCCTGCACGACGAACTCACCAAGAAATTCGGCACGTTCCCGCTCTTCCACTTCTGGGGCCCCGGCGCCGACCTCGTCTCCAGCCAGTGGATCATCGACGCCACCCGGCACGTCATCGCCACCCGCCGCCCGGACCTGGCCCTGTGCTACCTCCCTCACCTCGACTACGACCTGCAGCGCTTCGGCCCCGACGACCCGCGCTCCCTGAAGGCGGCCGCCGACCTGGACAGGGCCATGGCCCCCCTCCTCGACGACGCCCGCGCAGAAGGCCGTACCGTCGTCGCCCTGTCCGAGTACGGCATCACCCGCGCGGACCGGCCCGTCGACATCAACCGCGCACTGCGCCGCGCCGGACTCCTCGAAGTGCACACGCAGGACGGCATGGAGTACCTCGACCCGATGGCCTCACGGGCCTTCGCCGTCGCCGACCACCAGATCGCCCACGTCTACGTCCGCCGCCCCGAGGACCTGGAGGCCACCAAGGCGGCGCTCGCCGACCTGCCCGGCATCGAGCAACTCCTCGACGACGAGGGCAAGAAGACCCATCACCTCGACCACCCGCGCTCCGGCGAACTCGTCGCCGTCGCGGAGCCCGACGCCTGGTTCACGTACTACTACTGGCTCGACGACGCCCGCGCGCCCGACTTCGCGCAGCTCGTCGAGATCCACCGCAAACCCGGCTACGACCCGGTCGAACTCTTCATGGACCCGCTCGACCCGTACGTCAAGGTCAAGGCCGCGGGCGCGCTGGCCCGCAAGAAGCTCGGCATGCGCTACCGCATGGCGGTCGTGCCCCTCGATCCCTCACCTATCCGGGGCAGCCACGGCCGCCTCCCCCTGAGCGACGACGAAGGTCCGCTCATCATCTGCTCCACCCCCCGCGCAGTCGGCGACCGCGTCGCGGCCACCGATGTGAAATCCCTGCTGCTCGACCTGGCCGGCCTCGGGTGACAGCACCCGGGACCGTCCGGACGGGCGATCACGAAAAGTGAAACACACGGCACCGACAGTGCGCCCGGCCTGTGGAAAACCCCGTACGACCGACAGCCGGACCCCTGCCGCACCGCTCGGCCGCCCGCCGCACCCGCTCGTACACCTATCCGAAAGAGAGACACCGTGACCGCGTTCAACGACGAATCCGGAACCGGCGACGCCCTGCGTCGCACCCTCGGCGTCGACCGCCGCCGCTTCCTCAGCACCTGCACCGCCGTCGCCGCGGGCGCGATCGCCGCCCCGGTGCTGGGCGCCGCGCCCGCCCTGGCCCAGGACCGCGGCAGAGACCACGGCCACGGCCATGACCACGACCACGGCAAGGGCGGTCACGTCCTCGTTCCGCCGCACCGGCGCGGCATCATCCTCTACACCGTCCGCGACGCCACGGCCCGCGACCCGCTCGCCTCCGACCTGCCCTCCGGCTTCCGCGAGGTCTTCAAGCAGCTGGCCCGCCACGGCTACCGCCAGGTGGAGTTCGCCGGCTACAACCAGCACGCCAACGCGCCCGGCGGCGCGAGCCTGGAGTCCGTGCAGGGCGCCAGGCTGCTGCGCTCCTGGCTCGACGACTACGGACTGCGCGCCCAGGGCAACCACGGCTTCATACCGCCCTCCTGGCCGCTGACCAGCGCCGACCTGGACACCTTCAAGAAGCACCTGGAGATCGCCAACATCCTCGGCATGGACCACATGGGCACCGGCGGCGACCCCACCGGCAGCTCCTACCGGGCCGACTGGGACGTGGCGGCCGACAAGTGGAACGCGCTGGGCGCGATCGCCCGCCGCGAGGGCATCAAGCTGTACACCCACAACCACGACGCGGCGTACGGCTTCCTGCTCGACGGCGGCCCGCTGGACGACCAGGGCCGGCCCACCCGCAGCTCCGGCATCCGCAAGCTGGAGTACTTCCTGAAGGTCACCGACCCGAAGCTGGTCTGGCTGGAGATGGACATCTTCTGGGCGCACGTGGCCCAGTACAAGTTCCACACCTACACCGCCCTCGACGGCTCCACCCGCAAGCAGGTCTTCGACCCGGCCGGGCTCGTCGTCCGTAACAACAAGCGCTACCCGCTGTTCCACGCCAAGGACGGCGTCGTGAGCACCACCAACGGCATGGGCTACGACATGGTGCCCTTCGGCACCGGCGTCATCGACTACCGGACGTTCTTCTCCCGCGTCGGCGAGCGGAACTACCACAACCCGATGATCGAGGACGACAACTCGCCCAGCGCCACCGACCCCGCGCAGTCGCTGCGCGAGGCCAAGATCAGCTACGACAACCTGGCGGCCCTGCGCTCGAAGCGCCGCTGAGCCCGGACGCCCGGACGCCCGGACGCACGACAGGCGGTCCTCCCCKCGCACTGCCGTGGGGAGGACCGCCGTCGTTCTCGGGAACCGGAACCGGAACCGGAAGCGGATCGCGGGGGTTCTCGCAGGACGTCGGGGACGAACGGACGAACGCGGCGGACAGAAGGGGGACGGAGCCTGCGGCGGGGCCTACGGGCTGTCAGGCCATCTCCTCGCCGATCGGGTGCGGGTTCGGCACGACGCGCTTGGGGTGCGGCCGGCCGGGCGCGCGCAGGAAGAGCGCCAGGACCGCGGAGCCCAGGCCGATGCTGCCGGCCAGCGCGAAGGCACCCCCGTAGCCCCAGGCGCTCACCACGACGGCTCCCACACCGGAGCCGACGAGACCCGAGATGAGCTTGGAGCTGTAGACCATGCCGTAGTTGGAGGCGTTGTTGTTCTCACCGAAGTAGTCCGCCGTCATGGCCGCGAACAGCGGGAAGATCGCGCCGCCGCCGAAGCCGGAGATCATCGAGCAGACCAGGAAGAACGGCATCGAGCCCACGTTCCCGGAGAAGAACACCCCGAACTGCGAGCAGCCGAGGACGACACAGACGATGACGAGGGTGTTGCGGCGGCCGTAGCGGTCCGAGATCCAGCCGATGACACCCCGTCCGGTGCCGTTCACGATGGCCTTGAGCGACATGGCGGTGGCCACGATGCCGCCCGCGAACCCCATCTCCTTCCCGAAGGGGACCTGCATGGCGATGCCGAAGATGTTGATGCCGGCCGTGCACAGCAGACAGAACCACATCATCCACAGCACGGGCGTCCTGGCCGCCTCGCGCGGTGTGTACTGCTTGACCGCCGGCGGGTTCTTCGCCAGCGCCCGCACCACCCGGGGGTCGGTCGAGGTCTTCAGCGGGTCGACGTGCGCGGGCCACCAGTTCTTCGGCGGGTCCTTGAAGAACCAGCCGGCGGACGCGACGACCGTGCAGCAGATCACGCCGACGAGGACCAGCACCGACTCGTAGTTGGACAGATCCATGTACGAGGTGAACAGGAACACGAAGGGCACGGAGCCGTAGGCGAAACCGCCGTTGACCATGCCGGTCTTGCCGCCCTTGCGCTCCGGGTACCACTTGCCGACCATGTTCACGCAGGTCGCGTAGACGAGGCCGGCGCCGATGCCGCTGAACATGCCGAAGCCGATGTACGCGACGATCACGTGCGGCGCGAACGCCAGCGAGAGGTAGCCCAGGAGCGTGCCGGTGGCGCCGAGCATCATGGCGTACCGCGCGGGCAGTTTCCCGCTCTCGCGCAGCTGGCCGGCCGGGAAGGCCACGGCCGCCTGGAAGAAGATCCAGACGCCCATCAGCCAGAAGATGTGCCCACTGTTCCAGAGGTGGGCCTCGTGCAGGGTGTCCTCGGCGGACGTGAAGGCGTACTCCGAGGAGCTGATGCCGAGCATGCCCATCCAGGGGAAGAGCACCATGGTCCAGCGTGGTCGCCCCATGATGTCCCGGTCGGTCTCGCCGATCCGGTACAGGCGGCCGTTGCGGTCCCTCACCTCCCGGTAGGGGACGGATGTCGTGATGTCGGTGGTCGTCATGTCGCGTAGCACCCCTTGCGTCGAAAGATCTGGCCAGCGCCCCCTGTCCAATGCCTTTCGTGTGCGCACGGGTCCCGGGGCGGGCCGACGCGCACCGTCGGCCCGCCCCCGCACCGGGTCACGTCATGAACCGCCCCCCAACAGCCCGGCCGCCCGGGCCCACCGGTACTTCGCGCCGAGCACCGCCACCGGCTTCTCGGTCGTGTACGGGTAGGCCACGACCCCGTGCTCGAAGAGGTACTGGCAGGCCTCCTCGACCTCGACGTCGCCGGCCAGCGACGCCACGACGGGCTTCTCGATCCCGCGCTCCCGGAATTCGGCCACCACGCGCGCGGTGAGCTCGGCGAAGACCATGGGAGGGGTCACGATGGTGTGCCAGTAGCCGAGGACCAGCGCATGGATGCGCGGGTCCTCCAGACCCAGGCGGATCGTCGCCTCGTACGTCGACGGGGGTTCGCCGCCCGTGATGTCCACCGGGTTGCCCGCGGCCCCGAAGGGCGGGATGAACGCCCTGAAGGACGCGTCCAGGTCCGGCGGGATCTCCATCAGGGAGAGCCCGTTGTCGGTCACCGCGTCGGACAGCAGCACGCCGCTGCCGCCCGCGCCCGTGATGATCACGATGTTGTCGCCCTGAGGAGTGGGCAGCACCGGCAACGCGCGCGCGTACTCCAGCATCTCGTTCAGCCCGGGCGCCCTGATGACACCGGCCTGCTTCAGGACGTCGTCGTACACGGCGTCGTCGCCCGCGAGCGCGCCCGTGTGCGACCCGGCGGCCTTCGCCCCGGCCGCCGTGCGGCCCGCCTTCAGGACCACCACCGGCTTCTTGGGGACGGTGGCCCGCGCGGCCTCCACGAAGGCGCGCCCGTCCTTGAGGTCCTCCAGGTGCATCGCGATGCACTTGGTGTGGGGATCCTCGCCGAACCAGGTCAGCAGGTCGTCCTCGTCCAGGTCCGACTTGTTGCCGAGCCCCACGATCGCGGACACACCTGTCTTCGTGGTGCGCGCGAAGCCCAGGATGGCCATGCCGATGCCGCCGGACTGCGAGGTGAGGGCGACGCCGCCCTTCACGTCGTAGGGCGTGCAGAACGTGGCGCACAGGTCCTGCCACGTCGAGTAGTAGCCGTAGATGTTCGGGCCCAGCAGCCGCACGCCGTACCGCTCGCCGACGGCCACGATCTCGTCCTGCAGTTCCTGCTCGCCGGTCTCCGCGAAGCCGGAGGGGATCAGGACGGCGTTGGGGATCCCCTTGCGGCCCACCTCCTCCAGGGCCGAGGCCACGAACTTGGCCGGGATGGCGAAGACCGCCACATCCACCTCACCGGGAACGTCGGTGACACTCTTGTACGCCTTGCGGCCGAGGATGTCATCGGCCTTGGGGTTCACCGGATGGATCTCTCCGGAGAAACCGCCGTCGACGAGGTTGCGCATCACCGAGTTGCCGATCTTGCCCTGCTCGTTGGAGGCGCCGATCACGGCCACCGAGGCCGGCTGCATCAGCCGCCGCATCGAGACGAGGATCTCCTCGCGACTGTACTTACGGCGTGGCTTCGGCACCGAATCGGCGAGGATGACCCGGATGTCCGCGGCCGTCGCGCCCTCCGCAGTCGCGATCACCGGGTTGAGGTCCACCTCGGCGATCTCGGGGAAGTCCGAGACCAGTTCGGAGACCCGGCGGATCTGCTCGGCGACCGCCCACCGGTCCACCGCCGGCGCGCCGCGCACACCGCGCAGGACCTCGGCGGCCCGGATGGAGTCCAGCATCGACAGCGCCTCGTCCCCGTCGACGGGCGCCAGCCGGAACGTGACGTCCTTCAGGACCTCGACCAGCACCCCGCCCAGCCCGAACGCCACGACCTTCCCGAACGTCGGGTCGGTCACCGCGCCGACGATGACCTCCTGCCCCTGGGGCAGCAGCTCCTGCACCTGTACGCCCTCGATGCGGGCCTGCGCGTCGTAGGCGCGGGCGTTCTCGACGATCCGGTGGAAGGCGGCGCGCACGTCCGCCGCGCCCTCCACACCGACGATCACACCGCCCGCGTCGGTCTTGTGCAGGATGTCCGGGGAGACGATCTTCATCACGACGGGACCGCCGAAGCGCGCCGCGTACGCGACCGCCTCGTCGACGTCCGTCGCCAGCTCCTCGCCGGGGACGGCGATCGCGTACGCGTCGGCGACCACCTTGCCCTCGGGCGCGGTCAGCGCCGTCCGTCCCTCGGCCCGTACGGCGTCGAGGAGCGCGCGCACCTTCAGCACCCGGTCTTCGGCCATCACTCAGATCACCCCGTTCGACTTGAGCAGGCGCAGTTCCTCGTCGCCCAGCCCCAGCTCGCCGACGTACACCTCTTCGTTGTGCTCGCCGAGCAGCGGCGAACTGGTCACGTCCACGGGGGAGTCGGAGAGCTTCAGCGGGCTGCCCACGGTCACGAAGTCGCCCCGCTCGGGGTGCGGCACCGTCACCACCATCTCGTTGGCGACCAGCGAGTCGTCCTCGATGATCTCCTTGGTGGACAGGATCGGGCCGCACGGGATGTTGTGGGCGTTCAGCTGCTCCAGCACCTGCCACTTGGGGAGCGTGGACGACCACTCCTCGATCAGCTGGAACATCTTGGTGAGCTGGGGCAGACGCGCCTCCGGGGTCGCCCACTCGGGGTCGTCCGCCAGCTCGGGCCGGCCGATCAGCTCCGAGAGCGGCTTCCAGCCGACGGGCTGCACGATGACGTACACGTAGTCGTTGGGGCCGCCCGGCGCGCACTTGACGGCCCAGCCGGGCTGGCCGCCGCCGGACGCGTTCCCGGACCTGGGAACCTCGTCGCCGAAGTCGTCGTTGGGATATTCACGGAGCGGGCCATGGGCCAGGCGCTGCTGATCGCGCAACTTCACCCGGCAGAGGTTGAGCACGGCGTGCTGCATGGCCACATTGACCCGCTGACCGCGCCCGGTGTTCTCCCGCTGGTACAGCGCCGCGAGAATCCCCGCCACGGCGTGGATGCCCGTGCCCGAGTCACCGATCTGGGCCCCCGTCGCCAGCGGCGGTCCGTCCTCGAAGCCGGTGGTCGACATCGACCCGCCCATGGCCTGCGCGACGACCTCGTACGCCTTGAAGTTGGTGTACGGGCCGTCCCCGAACCCCTTGATGGAGGCATAGACGATCCGCGGATTGATCTCCTGGATGCGGTCCCAGGTGAAGCCCATGCGGTCGACCGCGCCCGGCCCGAAGTTCTCGACCATGACGTCCGAGTGCCGGATCAGCTCGGTGAGGATCTCCTTGCCGCGCTCGGTCTTGGTGTTGAGGGTGATGCTGCGCTTGTTGCAGTTGAGCATCGTGAAGTAGAGGGAGTCGACGTCCGGGAGGTCGCGCAGCTGCTTGCGCGTGATGTCCCCGGTCGGCGCCTCCAGCTTGACGACGTCCGCGCCGAGCCAGGCGAGCAGCTGGGTGGCGGAGGGTCCCGACTGGACGTGCGTCATGTCGAGGACGCGGATGCCTTCGAGGGCTTTGGGCGCCGTCGGCGTGGCCGTCGCCGGCGCGGACGGTGCCGTCGTGGTCGACGCCGGGTTCGCGGTCGCTTTCGTCAACGGTTCCACCTCACTTGTACATCGTCTGGTTCATGGTTCCGGGGGCGTACGCGTCCGGGTCGACCCAGACGTTGATGAGCGAGGGCTTGCCCGACTCACGGGCGCGCCGCAGGGCCGGGCCGATGTCGGCGGGGTCGCGGACCTCCTCGCCGTAACCGCCCAGCATCTGGGCGAACTTGTCGTAGTGGACGTCGCCGAGGGTGTTGCCGACCCGCTCGCGCTCCGTGCCGTACTTGGCGGCCTGGCCGTAGCGGATCTGGTTCATGGAGGAGTTGTTGCCGACGATGCCGACGAAGGGGAGGTCGTAGCGGACGAGGGTCTCGAAGTCCCAGCCGGTGAGGGAGAACGCGCCGTCCCCGAAGAGGGCGACGACCTCCTTGTCGGGCCGCGCCTTCTTGGCGGCGAGCACGAAGGGGACGCCGACGCCGAGCGTGCCGAGCGGTCCCGGGTCCATCCAGTGCCCGGGTGACTTGGGCTGCACGACCTGCCCGGAGAAGGTGACGATGTCGCCGCCGTCCCCGATGTAGACGGAGTCCTCGGTCAGGAAGTCGTTGATCTCGCTGACCAGCCGGTACGGGTGGATCGGCGAGGCGTCGGACCGCAGGCTCGGCAGCCGCTTCTCGATGGCGCTCTGCTCGGCGGCGCGCAGTTCGTCGAGCCACTCCTTGCGCTTGGACGCGCCGCCGTTGAGGCGCCCGGAGGCGGCCTCGGCGACCGACTTCAGGACGAGGCCCGCGTCCCCGACGATGCCGAGGTCGATGTCCCGGTTCTTGCCGACGGTCCGGTAGTCGAGGTCGATCTGCACGACGGTCGCGTCGGGGGAGAGCCGCTTGCCGTAGCCCATGCGGAAGTCGAAGGGGGTGCCGACGATCACGATGACGTCGGCGTGGGAGAAGGCGTACCGGCGCGAGAGCTGGAAGTGGTGCGGGTCGCCCGGCGGCAGCGTGCCGCGTCCGGCGCCGTTCATGTAGGCGGGGATGTTGAGGCTGCGCACGAGGTCGATGGCGGACGCGGTGCCGCGGGTCGTCCACACCTGGCTGCCCAGCAGGATCGCCGGCTTCTCGGCGTGCACGAGGAGGTCGGCGAGCTTCTCGATCGCCTCGGGGTCGCCGGCCGAGCGGGTGGAGGCCCGGTAGTGACCGGCCGCGGGCACCCGTGCCTTCTCCACCGGCACCTTGGCGTCCAGGACGTCGCGCGGGATCTCCAGGAAGGAGGGGCCCGGCGCCCCGTGGTAGCACTCGCGGAACGCCATGGACACCATGTCGGCGGCCCGCGCGGTGTCCGGCACGGTCGCCGCGAACTTGGTGATCGGCGTCATCATGTCGACGTGCGGCAGGTCCTGGAGGGACCCCATCTTGTGCTGGGAGTGGGCGCCCTGGCCGCCGATCAGCAGCATCGGGGACTCCGCGCGGAAGGCGTTGGCGACACCGGTCACGGCGTCGGTCGTGCCGGGCCCCGCGGTGACGACGGCGCAGCCGGGCTTGCCGGTGATGCGCGCGTACCCGTCGGCGGCGTGGGCGGCGACCTGCTCGTGGCGTACGTCGACCACCTCGATGCCTTCGTCGACGCAGCCGTCGTAGATGTCGATGATGTGGCCGCCGCAGAGCGTGTAGATGACCTCCACGCCCTCCGCTTTGAGTGCCTTGGCGACCAGGTGCCCACCGGAGATGAGGTTCTGGCTGGTGTCGTCGGGCATGGCGAAGTCCTGTCCCTTCGTAGGGGATTGGGCGCGCGGAAAAGCGCTGAAGCGCAATGCATACGTGCAGCTCGTACGGGGTGCGCGCACTGTTCGTGGATGCCGTCGCGGTACATTGCATACAGTCGACGAATACTGTATGAAGCTTGTTATCCCGCATCCGGTGGGTGGTGTCCAGGGGGCGTGCGGCACTTTTCAGAGGGAGCCGAGATGGACCTGTTCGAGCACCAGGCAAGGGAACTCTTCGAGGAACACGGCATCCCGGTGCCGAGGGCGGAGGTCACCGACTCGTCCAAGGAGGCGCGCGGGATCGCCCGCAGGCTGGGCGGCCGCGTCGTGGTCAAGGCCCAGGTCAGGACCGGTGGACGGGGCAAGGCGGGCGGCGTGAAACTCGCCGCCGACCCCTCCGCCGCCGAGCTGACGGCGCGCCAGATCCTCGGCATGGACATCAAGGGACACACCGTCCGCACGGTGATGCTGGCCCAACCGGTGGACATCGACGCCGAGTTCTACGTCGGTTACGTACTGGACCGCGCGGCTGGCCGGTTCCTGGCCATCGCCTCGGCCGAGGGCGGCATGGACATCGAGGAGGTCGCCGCCACCCGGCCGGACGCCGTGGCACGCGTCCACATCGACCCGGCCGAGGGCGTCACCTCGGCGAAGGCCACCGAGATCGCCGACGCGGCCGGCCTGCCCCCGCGGACCGTCGACGTCCTGGTCAGGCTCTGGGACGTCCTCGTCCGCGAGGACGCCGTCCTCGTCGAGGTCAACCCCCTGGTCCGTACGTCCCAGGGGCAGATCCTCGCCCTCGACGGCAAGGTCACCCTCGACGACAACGCCCGCTTCCGCCAGGCCCGCTGGGGCGACCAGGAGTCGGTCCACGACGACCCGCTGGAGGCGGCCGCAGCGGCCAAGGGCCTCAACTACGTCAAGCTGGACGGCGAGGTCGGCATCATCGGCAACGGCGCCGGCCTCGTCATGTCGACCCTCGACGTCGTCGCCGGCTGCGGCGCGCGCCCCGCCAACTTCCTGGACATCGGCGGTGGCGCCTCCGCCCGGATCATGGCCGACGGTCTCTCCGTCGTCCTCTCCGACCCGGCGGTCCGGTCGGTCTTCGTCAACGTCTTCGGCGGCATCACCGCATGCGACGCGGTGGCCGACGGCATCGTGCAGGCCCTGGACACCGTCCGACTGACCAAACCGCTGGTCGTCCGCCTGGACGGCAACAACGCCGCCCGCGGCCGCGCGATCCTCGACGAGCGCGCCCACCCCCTGGTCCACCAGGTCACCACCATGGACGGCGCCGCACGCCGCGCCGCCGACCTCGCCCACACAGCCGACGCAGCCTGAAGGAGCGGGACATGGCCATCTACCTCACCAAGGAGAGCAAGGTCCTCGTCCAGGGCATGACGGGCGGCGAAGGCATGAAGCACACCCGGCGCATGCTGGCGGCGGGCACCGACGTCGTCGGCGGCGTCAACCCGCGCAAGGCGGGCCGCAGCGTCGACTTCGACGACCGCGCCGTCCCCGTCTTCGGCTCCGTGCAGGAAGGCATCGAGGCGACCGGCGCCGACGTCAGCGTCGTCTTCGTGCCACCCGCCTTCGCCAGGGCGGCGGTCATGGAGGCCGCCGACGCCGGTGTCGCCCTCGCCGTCGTCATCACCGAGGGCATCCCGGTCCACGACTCGGTCGCCTTCACCGCGTACGCCGGGGACCGGGGCACCCGGATCATCGGCCCCAACTGCCCCGGCCTGATCACCCCCGGACAGGCCAATGCGGGCATCATCCCCGCCGACATCACCAAGCCAGGACGCATCGGCCTGGTCTCCAAGTCCGGCACGCTCACCTACCAGCTCATGTACGAACTGCGCGAGATCGGCTTCTCCACCTGCGTCGGCATCGGCGGCGACCCCGTCGTCGGCACCACCCACATCGACTGCCTCGCCGCCTTCGAGGACGACCCCGACACCGAACTCGTCGTCCTCATCGGGGAGATCGGCGGCGACGCCGAGGAACGCGCCGCCGCGTACGTCCGCGACCACGTCACCAAGCCCGTCGTGGGCTACATCGCCGGCTTCACCGCCCCCGAGGGCAGGACGATGGGACACGCCGGCGCCATCGTGTCCGGATCCTCCGGCACGGCCCGGGCCAAGAAGGAAGCCCTGGAAGCGGCGGGCGTACAGGTGGGCGGCACCCCGACCGAGACGGCCCGGCTGGTCCTGGACCGCCTCGGGACGCGACGTGATGTCACTCATAGTTGACATGCCCTTACTTACGGACGCCGCCCGGGCTCGCTAGCGTCCCCGTACGACGTCCTCGTACGACGTTCCCGGACGCGTACGACGTCTGCCCGTGCGGGCGCATGACGTCCACGCCCCCGTACGCGGGACGAGCCATGAACGACCGCCCCCGACTGTGCACCGAGAGCGGAGCAACCGAATGGCACCCACATCCACGGCCGTACCCCCGGCCACCCTCACCCTCAAGTCCCACACCTCGTGGGCCGACGCCTGGCAGCGCTGCCGGGCCGTCGCGCCCGAGGCCTTCCGGGACGACCGCGTCCTCAACCTCTGGGGCGCCGCCTGGCAGGCGGACGGCCGGGCCCTGCCCGCCACCAGCCCCGTCGACGGCAGCCCGGTCGCGGGCCCGCCCCGGCTGGACGGAGCCACGGCCCACCAGGCCGTACGCGCCGCCCTCGACCACCACCGCGCCTGGCGGCACGTCCCCCTCGACGAACGCCGGGCCCGCGTCGCGGCCACCCTCGACGCCCTCACCGAACACCGCGAACTGCTCGCCCTCCTCCTCGTCTGGGAGATCGGCAAGCCCTGGCGCCTGGCGCAGGCCGACGTCGACCGTGCCATCGACGGCGTGCGCTGGTACGTCGACGGGATCGAACCCATGATCGCGGACCGGACCCCGCTGGACGGGCCCGTGTCCAACATCGCGAGCTGGAACTACCCGATGAGCGTGCTCGTTCACGCGGTACTGGTACAGGCACTGGCAGGCAACGCGGTCATCGCCAAGACCCCGACCGACGGCGGCGTCTCCTGCCTCACGCTGGCCTGCGCGCTCGCCGCCCGCGAGGGGATACCCGTCACCCTCGTCAGCGGCAGCGGACGCGAGCTGTCGCAGGCGCTCGTGTGCGCGCCCGAGATCGGCTGCGTCTCCTTCGTGGGCGGCCGCGACACGGGCGCCGCGGTCGCGACAGCAGTTGCCGACCTGGGCAAACGACACGTACTGGAACAGGAGGGCCTGAACACCTGGGGCATCTGGAACCACACCGACTGGGACGCGCTGAGCGGCGTCATCCCGAAGCTGTTCGACTACGGCAAACAGCGCTGCACGGCCTATCCGCGCTTCGTCGTCCAGCGCGAGCTGTTCGACGACTTCCTGGCCGCCTACCTCCCGGCGGTCCGCACCCTGCGCGTCGGCCACCCCCTGGCGGTCGAGCACCCCGACGACCCGTACCCGCAGCTCGACTTCGGGCCGCTGATCAACGCGGCCAAGGCCAAGGAGCTGCACGACCAGGTCGCCGAGGCGATCGACCGCGGCGCCGTCCCCCTGCACCGCGGCAAACTCACCGACGCCCGCTTCCTGCCCGGCCAGGACACCTCGGCGTACGTCCAGCCGGTCACGCTCCTCAATCCGCCCCCGTCCTCCCCGCTGCACCACGCGGAGCCCTTCGGTCCGGTCGACACCATCGTCCTGGTCGACACGGAGGCGGAGCTGCTCGCGGCCATGAACGCGTCGAACGGCGCGCTGGTCGCGACCCTCTCCACCGACGACGAGTCCACGTACGCCCGGCTGGCGCCGCAGATCAGGGCCTTCAAGGTCGGCCACGGCACACCCCGGTCCCGGGGTGACCGCGACGAGCTGTTCGGCGGCTTCGGCGCGTCCTGGCGGGGCGCGTTCGTGGGCGGGGACCTGCTGGTGCGCGCGGTCACGCAGGGTCCGGCGGGGGAGCGGCTGCCGGGGAACTTCCCGGAGTACCACCTGATGCCGTAAGCGCCGCCGCGCCTCCTCCTCCACCCCTCGCCGACCGCCTTCCGCGCCCCGTGCGGCACCCCGTGCAGTACCCCGCCGGGGCGCGGAAACGCAGGTGAAAGCCACTCCGAAAGCTTGGTATTGTTGTCCATGTCGCCGCGGGGAACACCCCCGTCCAGGCGGCAGACACCTAGTCCGGGTGGCGGAATGGCAGACGCGCTAGCTTGAGGTGCTAGTGCCCTTTATCGGGCGTGGGGGTTCAAGTCCCCCCTCGGACACTTTAAGTAAGGCATGGACGAAGGCCCCGACCATCAGGTCGGGGCCTTCGTCGTGCGTACCGGTCGCCGGCCTTCGATCACCGCGATGGATAACAGGCCCTTGGCCTGAGCTTGTCTGTCAGTAATAACAGGCCCTTTGGGCTCATCACCAAAGGACCATTCGGGAAAAACCAGCGGACGACAGTACGGGGGGCGAGCATTTTGGAGTCGCGGACGGATATATGGGTGGGAGCGGTGGCGATCTCCACGCAGGCATTGCCGTCGCCCTCACCGGAGTAGGAGGACTTCCGCCAGGTGCCCATGCGTGCTCCCCTCGGCCTCTTTCCACACAACTTTGTTATCCAGTCGCTCAGTTGGCGGCAGAGGCCTTCAACGCTTCGAGGAAGATCGCGAAGGCCGGGGCAGGGAAGGTCAAGGTGGGGACGGCTGCACGGGGGCTGAGCGTTTTGGAGTCGCGGACGGATATGTGGGTGGGGGTGGTAGCGATCTCCACGCATTCGTTGCCGTCGCCCGGGCCCGAGTAGGACGACTTCCGCCAGGTGTCCATGGGATGCCTCACAGCTCTTTCGCCAGACGGTTGATGAAGTCACGCGACCGGTCAGGGTCGAGTGACGCCGCTTCCACCATACGGAGACTTGTTCGGTAGGTGCTGAGCTGAGCCTCCGAATCGATGAAGGTCGAACCGTGCAGCGCGTCGCGCACCACGGTGTCCAGCTTCGGCAGGGGGCCGCTGACGTACGTCATCGCGCTCGACGCTCCGGCGAAGCAGTCCAGGTCGAAGGGGATGACGCGCACGGTGATGTGGTCCGCGTCGGAGAGTTCCAGGAGTCGGACGAACTGGGCTCTGGAAGTGGCGCGGTCGCTGACTCTGATCCGAAGCGCCGCCTCGTGGATCACCGCTTCGTACGGAACGGTGGACTCCTGGCGCGCCTTCCGGTGCTGGATACGCACTTCGAGCTCGTCAGTGGTCAGTTTGGGCATCCTGACCGAGAAGACGGCGCGCGAGTACTCCTCCGTCTGCAGCAGCCCCGGCACGTACAGGATCGCCACGTGGCGCAGGAACCTGGCGTGGTACTCCAGTTCCGACAGATCCAGGAACGACGTGGGCAGCCGGCCGCGGTACTCCTCCCACCAACCACGCGTCCGGTCCGTCGCCATCTCGACCAGCGCGTCGACGAACTCCGCGTCCGTGCAGGCGTAATGGGACGCGAGTCTGCGCAGCCGCTCCTCGCTCACACCCGTGAGCCCCAACTCGATGTGGCTGATCTTCCCCCTGCTCGTTCCGAGAAGCGCCGCCGCCTGGATGGCGGACAGGTCGGCCGCTTCGCGCAACCTGCGCAGCTCGGCCCCCAGGCGCACCTGACGTGCCGTCGGTTCACGCCTCTGAACCATGAGTTGCTCTCCTCTTTTGAGGGTGGATCACAGGTTCAGCTTGTCATGGGTAGCAGAATACCCATACCGTCGGTGACGCAACGAACACGCTCAGGAAGCGCACCGCCCGTCTGCCATGACGGCTGCGGCATTGCCACCGCGCGTCCAAATCCCTTTCCAAGCAACGGAGTTGATGACGCATGCCCGAAACCTGGGACTACACCCTCCTCGTCCCGAACGATCTCAGAGCCGTCACCGTCTGCCGCCGCACCCTGCGCCTGATCCTCACCCTGCACGGCCTCATCGCCCTCGTGGACACGGCCGAACTGCTCGCCGCCGAGCTGGTCTCCAACGCCGTGCGGCACACGAAGGGACCCGCCGCCCTCCAGGTACGCCGGTCCGCGGAGGGCACCGTGTGGATCGGCGCGTGGGACACCGACCCCGAACCGCCGGGACCGCCGAAGCCTCTGGAGCACCTGGTCGACACGGAGGAGGGACGGGGGCTCGGGCTCGTCATGGCCTGCGCGGAGCACTGGGGCTGGACGCCGTCGGCCGGGTTCGGCGACCGCGGGAAGTACGTGTGGTGCGAGCTGGCCTCGAAGGCGGGGTAGGCACGCCCGCGCCACCAGGGCGGCAGGTGCGTCCCGGGCGCGTTGCGCGCGCCCGTCCGCCGTGCTTGGCTCGCCCGATGAATCTTCTGTTGACCGCGAGCGGCCTGCGCAACGAGACGCTGCGGGACGCGCTGCGGGACATGCTGGGAAAGCCGTTCGGGTCGGCGAACGTCGCGTACGTCCCCACCGCGTCGCTCGCCGAGCCCGGGGACCACGGGTGGGTCCTCGACGACATGAACCGGGTGCACGGCCTCGGCTGGCGGGAGTTCGACATCCTGGAGCTGAACGGCCTGCCCCGGCAGCTGGTGCTCGACCGGCTGCTGCACGCCGACGTCATCTACGTCTCGGGCGGCAGCCACTACCACCTCGCGCGCAGCATCACCCGGAACGGTCTGGCCGACGGCTTCCTGGAGGCGCTGGAGAGCCGGGTCTACGTGGGGTTCAGCGCCGGGTCGATGATGTTCAGCCGCCACCTCGACGAGCACTCCGCCGACGTCATCGGGGACGCCGCCGACCTCCACGTGCTCGGCGCGACCACCGTCGAGCCGCCGTTCGGCCTCTTCGACTGGTACCTCAAGCCCCACCTGTACTCGCCGGACTTCCCCGAGCGGGACGACGCCTGGGCCGACCGCATCGTCGAGCGGGCGGACTTCCCGATCTACTTCCTCGACGACGAGACGGCCGTCCGCGTCAGGGACGGCAAGGTGGACGTCGTCTCCGAGGGCCGGTGGCGTTTCCACCCGTGACGTGACCCGCGCCGGTCGCCGCCCCGTGCGGCCGCCGGGCCATCGGGCCATCGGGCTATCCCATGACCGCCCGGGCCGCGTCGAGGAAGGCCAGCCGGTTGTCCTCCAGGCGGTCCCGGACGCTCTCGCCCTCGGGCAGGCCTTCCCACACGGTCCGGTTGAGGTCGAGGAAGTACGCGCGCGCCGCGTCGTGCACGGGCAGCGGGAACTGGATGCGGATCAGCCGTTCCACGACCCAGAGCCTGTTCATGGCGTCCTGGGTCGTGACGAACCAAGGGGTCTCCTCGTCCCAGTCGCCGGGCCGGGTGAAGGCCGCGCGCTCCGCCTCGGCCGCCACCTCGACGAAGCGCTCCAGCAGCGCGAGCCGCTCCGCGCGCCGGGTCTCCGACAGCTCGACCTGCTGCCGCCACCGCTCCGTCCGCTCGGCCGACCGCTGCGTCGTGGACTGGACGAGGAAGGACAGCGCGCCACCGAGCACGACGCCGCCCAGCGAGATGAGCGACACCCAGACCTGACCGGACATGCCGCCCATCGTTCCACGCCGCCGATCTCCGGGCCCCGCCTTTCGGTTCCCCTCGTCACGATCCGGTCTCGGGTCTTGTCTCTCGCCGTGTAATCGATTCCAATCTCTCCAGCAGGTTCGTGTAATCGATTCCACAAGGAGGTGGAGCGGTCATGGCGAGCATCAAGGACGTCGCCGCCGAGGCGGGCGTGTCCGTCGCCACGGTGTCGCGCGTCCTGAACGACCACCCGTCGGTCAGCGCGGACGCCCGCGCCCGCGTCCTGGCCGCCGTCGACGCGCTGGGCTACCGCCCCAACGCCGTCGCCCGCTCCCTGCGCACCGACCAGACCCGCACCCTCGGCCTGGTCATCAGCGACGTGCTGAATCCGTACTTCACCGAGCTGGCCCGCTCCGTCGAGGAGGAGGCCCGCGCGCTCGGCTACAGCGTCGTCATCGGCAACGCCGACGAGCGGCCCGACCTCCAGGACCACCACGTCCGCACGCTCCTGGACCGCCGGATCGACGGGCTCCTGGTGTCCCCCACCGACGGCGGCTCGCCGCTGATGCTGGACGCGGCCCGCGCCGGGACCCCGATGGTCTTCGTCGACCGGTGGATACCGGGCGTCGACGTGCCCGTCGTGCGCGCCGACGGACGGAGCGCCGTGCGCGACCTCGTCGCCCATCTGCACGGCCTCGGCCACCGCCGGCTCGCCATCATCGCGGGCCCGGCCGCCACCACCACCGGCAGCGAGCGGGTCGAGGCCTTCCGGGACGCCCTGCGCGCGTACGGGCTCCCGCTGCCCGACGCCTACATCGGGCAGGGCGACTTCCAGGCCGCCAGCGGCCGGCGGGTCACCGAGGAGTTCCTCGACCTGGCCGAGCCGCCCGAGGTCGTCTTCGCGGCCGACAACCTGATGGCGCTGGGCGCCCTGGACGCCGTACGGGCGCGCGGGCTGCGCGTGCCGGACGACATCGCGCTCGCGGCCTTCGACGACATCCCGTGGTTCGTGCACACCGATCCGCCGGTCACCGCCATCGCCCAGCCGACCCCCGAACTGGGCCGCGCCGCCGTACGCGCCGTCGTCGACCGCATCGAGGGGCGGCCCCCGCGGTCGGTGACCCTGGCCGCCACCCTCGTCGTCCGCCGCTCCTGCGGCGAACCGCCCGGCCCGCCCGGCCCGCAAGACCCGTACACCCCGCACACCCCCCACCCGGACGACACGCAGAGGAGCACCCCGTGAGCAGCAGCCCGGACGAGTTGCTGCGTATCGAAGGGATACGCAAGACCTTCCCCGGCGTGGTCGCGCTCGACGGCGTCGACTTCGACCTGCGCCGCGGCGAGGTGCACGTACTGCTCGGTGAGAACGGTGCCGGCAAGAGCACCCTCATCAAGATGCTGTCCGGCGCCTACCGCCCCGACGCCGGGAGGATCACGGTCGACGGCGAGGAGGTCCGCATCCACGGCGCGCAGGACGCCGCGCGCCTCGGGATCGCGACCATCTACCAGGAGTTCAACCTGGTCCCCGACCTCACCGTCGCCGAGAACATCTTCCTGGGCCGCCAGCCGCGCCGCCTCGGGATGATCGACCGGAAGAGGATGGAGGCGGACGCCGCCGCGCTGCTCGACCGGGTGGGCGTCGACGTGTCGCCCCGCGCCCGGGTGCGCGAACTCGGTATCGCCCGCCTGCAGATGGTCGAGATCGCGAAGGCGCTGAGCCTGGACGCCCGCGTCCTGATCATGGACGAGCCGACCGCCGTGCTCACCACCACGGAGGTCGACAAGCTCTTCCGGATCGTGCGCAGGCTGCGCGAGGACGGCGTCGGCATCGTCTTCATCACGCACCACCTGGAGGAGATCGCCGCCCTGGGCGACCGCGTCACGGTCATCCGCGACGGCCGCAGCGTCGGCCAGGTGCCCGCCGCCACGCCCGAGGACGACCTCGTGCGCATGATGGTGGGCCGCTCCATCGAGCAGCAGTACCCACGCGAACGGCCCACCGCCGGCAGCACAGACGGCACCGATGGCCCCGACAGCACCGGGGCCCCTCTGCTCCGCGTCGAAGGGCTCACCAGGGACGGCGTCTTCCACGACGTCGGCTTCGAGGTGCGGGCCGGCGAGGTCGTCGGCATCGCGGGGCTCGTCGGCGCCGGGCGCACCGAGGTCGTCCGGGCGGTCTTCGGGGCCGACCCGTACGACGGCGGATCGGTCGCGGTCGCCGGCGAACGGCTGCCGCGCCACGACGTCAACGCGGCGATGGCCGCCGGGATCGGGCTCGTCCCCGAGGACCGCAAGGGCCAGGGGCTGGTGCTCGACGCCTCCGTCGAGGAGAACCTCGGGCTCGTCACCCTGCGGTCCGCCACCCGCGGCGGGCTCGTGGACCTCAAGGGGCAGCGGACGGCCGCCGCGCGGATCGCCGGGCAGCTGGGCGTGCGGATGGCCGGGCTCGGGCAGCACGTGCGCACGCTCTCCGGCGGCAACCAGCAGAAGGTCGTCATCGGCAAGTGGCTGCTCGCCGACACCAAGGTGCTGATCCTCGACGAGCCGACCCGCGGCATCGACGTGGGCGCCAAGGTCGAGATCTACCAGCTCGTCAACGAACTCACGGCCGCCGGCCGCGCCGTCCTGATGATCTCCAGCGACCTGCCCGAGGTGCTCGGCATGAGCGACCGGGTGCTGGTGATGGCCCAGGGCCGGATCGCCGGCGAGCTGTCCGCCGACGAGGCGACCCAGGACTCCGTGATGGCCCTCGCCGTCAGCACACCCAGTACCACCACTACCACCGACTCCGTTACCGCTGTGGAGGGCTCCCGTGGCCACTGACACGCTCAAGAGCACGACGGGCGCGAGTGGCGCCCCGGGCGGTCGCGCCCCCGGCGGCCTGCGCCGCCTCCTGCTCGACAACGGCGCGCTCACCGCGCTCATCGTCCTCGTCGTCGCGATGTCGGCGCTGTCCGGCGACTTCCTGACGACGGACAACCTGCTCAACATCGGCGTCCAGGCGGCCGTGACCGCCATCCTCGCCTTCGGTGTGACCTTCGTGATCGTCTCGGCGGGCATCGACCTGTCGGTCGGTTCCGTCGCCGCGCTGTCGGCCACCGTCCTGGCCTGGACGGCGACCTCGGAGGGCGTACCGGTCTGGATCGCGGTGATCCTCGCCGTCGCCACCGGCATCGCGTGCGGTCTGGTCAACGGCGTGCTGATCTCGTACGGGAAGCTGCCGCCGTTCATCGCGACGCTGGCCATGCTGTCGGTGGGCCGCGGTCTGTCCCTGGTGATCTCCCAGGGCAGCCCCATCCCCTTCCCCGGCTCGGTCTCGCACCTCGGCGACACCCTCGGCGGCTGGCTGCCCGTGCCGGTCCTCGTGATGATCGCCCTGGGGCTGGTCACCGCCCTGATCCTGGGGCGTACGTACATCGGCCGTTCCATGTACGCGATCGGCGGCAACGAGGAGGCGGCCCGCCTCTCCGGGCTGCGGGTCAAGCGCCAGAAGCTCGTCATCTACGCACTGTCGGGGCTCTTCGCCGCCGCCGCGGGCATCGTGCTCGCCTCCCGGCTCTCCTCCGCGCAGCCGCAGGCCGCCCAGGGGTACGAGCTGGACGCCATCGCCGCGGTCGTCATCGGCGGCGCCTCCCTCGCGGGCGGTACGGGCAAGGCGTCCGGCACGCTGATAGGCGCGCTCATCCTCGCGGTGCTGCGCAACGGACTCAACCTCCTGTCCGTGTCGTCGTTCTGGCAGCAGGTCGTCATCGGTGTCGTCATCGCGCTGGCGGTGCTGCTCGACACGGTGCGCCGCAAGGCGGGGGCCACGCCGGTCAGTTCCGGGGCCGGGGGCGCGGCGGGCCTGAAGGGCAAGGGGCCGCAGGCCGTCAAGTACGGGCTCGCCGTGGTCCTCGTGGCGGCGGTCGTGGGCGGCCTGAGCATCTTCAACAACGGCTCGTCCTCCTCCGCGAACCCGAAGCTCGGCCTGTCCCTCTCCACCCTGAACAACCCCTTCTTCGTGCAGATCAAGGCGGGCGCGCAGGCCGAGGCGAAGCGGCTCGGCGCCGACCTGACCGTCACCGACGCGCAGAACGACGCCTCGCAGCAGGCCAACCAGCTGCAGAACTTCACCAGCGAGGGCGTCGACTCGATCGTCGTCAACCCGGTGGACTCGGACGCGGCGGGCCCCTCGGTGCGCTCCGCGAACAAGTCCGGCATCCCCGTCGTCGGGGTCGACCGCGGCGTCAACAAGGCGGAGACGGCCGCGCTGGTGGCCTCCGACAACGTCGCGGGCGGCAAGCTGGGCGCGAAGGCGCTGGCCGAGAAGCTGGGCGGCAAGGGCAAGATCGTCATCCTGCAGGGCCAGGCCGGCACCTCCGCCAGCCGGGAGCGCGGCGCGGGCTTCGCCGAGGGGCTGAAGGCCTATCCGGGCATCGAGGTCCTCGCCAAGCAGCCCGCCGACTTCGACCGCACCAAGGGGCTCGACGTGATGACGAACCTGCTCCAGGCCCACCCGGACGTGCAGGGCGTCTTCGCCGAGAACGACGAGATGGCGCTCGGCGCGATCAAGGCGCTCGGCTCCAAGGCCGGGAAGTCGGTCCAGGTCATCGGCTTCGACGGCACGCCGGACGGGCTGAAGGCCGTCGAGGACGGCACGCTGTACGCCTCCGTGGCGCAGCAGCCGAAGGAGCTCGGCCGGATCGCCGTGGAGAACGCGCTGCGGGCGGCCGACGGGAAGAAGACCGAGCGGACGGTGAAGGTCCCGGTGAAGGTCGTCACGTCGGAGAACGTGGCCGGCTTCACCGGCTGACCCCGAACGCCGTACCGCGTATCCCTAGGAGACAGTTCATGTTCGAGTACGACCTGCTGGTCGTCGGGTCGGCCAACGCCGATCTGGTCGTCGGTGTCGAGCGGCGGCCGGGCGCCGGGGAGACCGTGCTCGGCTCCGACCTGGCCCTGCACCCCGGCGGCAAGGGCGCCAACCAGGCCGTCGCCGCCGCCCGCCTCGGCGCCCGTACGGCGCTCCTCGCGCGGGTCGGCGACGACGCGCACGGCCGGCTGCTGCTCGACTCGCAGCGGGCGGCCGGGGTCGACACCTCCGGGGTGCTCGTCGGCGGCGCGCCCACCGGGGTCGCGCTGATCACGGTGGACCCGTCTGGCGACAACAGCATCGTGGTGTCGCCGGGCGCGAACGGCCGCCTGACTCCGGAGGACATCCGCGCGGCATCGGCCCTGGTCACGGCCTCCCGCGTGGTCTCGACGCAACTGGAGATCCCGCTGGAGACGGTCGCGGAGGTCGTACGCGGCCTGCGCCCCGGCACCCGTTTCGTGCTGAACCCGTCGCCGCCGCAGCCGTTGCCCGCCGAGGTGCTCGCGGCCTGCGACCCGCTGATCGTGAACGAGCACGAGGCACGCGTGGTGCTCGGCGCCGACGCGGGCGCGACGCCCGAGGAGTGGGCCGGTGCGCTTCTGGCGCTCGGCCCGCGCTCGGTCGTGGTCACCCTGGGCGAGGAGGGCGCGCTGGTCGCCGACGCCTCGGGGCCGGTCCGGGTGCCCGCCGTGCGGGTGGCGGCCGTGGACACCACCGGCGCCGGGGACTCCTTCACCGCGGCGCTGGCCTGGCGGCTGGGCGCCGGGGAGTCCCTCGCGGAGGCGGCGGCGTACGCGGCCCGGGTCGGGGCCGTCGCCGTCACCCGGCAGGGCGCGCAGGCGTCCTTCCCCACCGCCGAAGAGGTCGAAGAGATCGACGAGGTCACCACCGCATGAAGAGGTCCGGAATCCTGAACCGCCACCTGGCGGGCGCCGTCGCCGAACTCGGCCACGGCGACGGCGTGCTGGTCTGCGACGCGGGCATGCCGATCCCGGCGGGCCCGCGGGTCGTGGACCTGGCGTTCCGGGCCGGGGTGCCGTCCTTCGAGGAGGTCCTGGCGGGCCTGCTGGACGAGCTGGTCGTGGAGGGCGCGACGGCGGCGCAGGAGGTGCGCACGGCGAACCCGGCGGCCGCCGCCCTGCTGGCCGGGCACTTCGGGGCCACGCTGGCGCACGTCTCCCACGAGGAGCTGAAGTCGCTCTCGGCCGGCGCCCGTCTGATCGTGCGCACCGGCGAGGCCCGCCCGTACGCGAACGTGCTGCTGCGCTGCGGGGTGTTCTTCTAGGAGCGGGCTTCGACTCCAGCTCCAGCTCTGGCGGAAGCCCGGGAACTATCGAGGGGGCCCGGTCCGTCGACCGGGCCCCCTCGGCCCCTCCCCCATATCAAGACCCCCCAGATCCCCTCCAGAAGTCCTGATGCCACGTACGACCCGCGAGGTGGGGGGAGGGTTGCACGGATTCCCGAGGTTTTTTTCGAGGTTCACCCGAGCGGGTTCCGTGCCCCGGTCAGACCGCGTGTGCGAGGAAGCGGGCCACCGTTTCCGCGAGGACCTCGCGGCCGTCGCGGGACCACAGGGCGTCGTTGAACAGTTCGACCTCGACGGGGCCGGTGTAGCCCGCCGCTTCGACGTACCCCCGCCACGCGCGCAGGTCGACCGCGCCGTCGCCGAGCTGGCCGCGGCCGTTGAGGACGCCCTCGGGCAGCGGGGTCGTCCAGTCGGCGAGCTGGAAGGTGTGGATGCGGCCCGCGGCGCCCGCGCGGGCGACCTCCGCGGGGGCCCGGTCGTCCCACCAGAGGTGGTACGTGTCGACGGCGACGCCGACCTGGTGCGCGGGGAAGCGCTCCGCGAGGTCCAGGGCCTGGGTGAGCGTGGAGACCACGCAGCGGTCCGAGGCGAACATCGGGTGGAGCGGTTCGACGGCGAGGCGTACACCCCGTTCCTCCGCGTACGGGCCCAGTTCGGCCAGGGCGTCCGCGATCCGTTCCCGGGCGCCGTGGAGGTCCTTGGAGCCCGCCGGGAGGCCGCCGGAGACCAGGACGAGCGTGTCGGTGCCGAGGGTGGCCGCCTCGTCGACCGCCAGGCGGTTGTCGTCGAGGGCCCGCGCGCGCCCTGCCGGGTCGACGGCGGTGAGGAAACCGCCCCGGCAGAGCGTGGTGACGTTCAGGCCCGCCTCCCGGACCAGCTTGGCCGTCCGCGCCAGGCCGTACTCCTGGACCGGGGCCCGCCAGAGCCCGACCGCGGGCACGCCCGACTCCCGGCAGGCGTCGACCAGTTCGGGCATCGACAGCTGCTTCACCGTCATCTGGTTGATGCTGAAGCGGGAGAGGTCCGCGGCAGGGCTCGGGCTCACTGGTCGACTCCGTACAGGGAGAGCAGGTTCTTCATACGGGACTCGGCGAGCGCCGGGTCGGGGAACAGGCCGAGGCCGTCGGCGAGTTCGTAGGCGCGGGCCAGGTGCGGCAGCGAGCGGGCCGACTGGAGGCCGCCGACCATTGTGAAGTGCGCCTGGTGGCCCGCGAGCCAGGCCAGGAACACCACGCCCGTCTTGTAGAAGCGGGTGGGGGTCTGGAACAGGTGGCGGGAGAGGTCGACGGTGGGGTCGAGGAGTTCGCGGAAGCCCCGTACGTCACCGGTGTCCAGGGTCCGTACGGCCTCGGCCGCCAGCGGGCCCAGTGGGTCGAAGATGCCGAGCAGGGCGTGGCTGAAGCCCTGGTCGTCGCCCGCGATCAGCTCGGGGTAGTTGAAGTCGTCGCCGGTGTAGCAGCGCACTCCCTGCGGGAGCTTGCGGCGCAGGTCGATCTCGCGCCGGGCGTCCAGCAGCGAGACCTTGATGCCGTCGACCTTGTCGGGGTGGGCGGCGATGACCTCCAGGAAGGTTCCGGTGGCGGCGTCCAGGTCGGTGCTGCCCCAGTAGCCCTCCAGGGCGGGATCGAACATCGGGCCCAGCCAGTGCAGGATCACCGGTTCGGCGGCCTGGCGCAGCAGGTGGCCGTAGACCTCCAGGTAGTCCTCGGGTCCCTCGGCGACGGCGGCCAGGGCGCGCGAGGCCATCAGGATCGCCCGCGAGCCGGACTCCTCGACGAGGACCAGCTGCTCCTCGTACGCGGCCCGCACCTCGTCCAAGTCGTGGGGGCGGCCGGTCCCGGTGGGTGGCAGCTGGTCGGTGCCGACGCCGCACGCGATCAGGCCGCCGACCGCCTTCGCCTCCGCCGAGGAGCGGCGGATCAGCTCGGCCGCGCCCGCCCAGTCGAGGCCCATCCCCCGCTGCGCCGTATCCATCGCCTCGGCGACGCCGAGCCCGTGGGACCACAGGTGGCGGCGGAAGGCGAGGGTGGCGTCCCAGTCGACGGCGGCGGGCGAGTCGGGGGTGGTGTCGGCGTACGGGTCGGCGACCACGTGCGCCGCCGAGTAGACCGTGCGGGAGGAGAAGGGGGCGGGGTGGTGCGGGGGCGGTAGGTGCGCAGGCCGCCGCCGGCGCCGGGGAGTTCGATGGTCACAGGGCGATCTCCGGGACGTCGAGGCGGCGGCCCTCGGCGGAGGACCTCAGGCCCAGCTCGGCGAGCTGGACGCCGCGGGCGCCGGCCAGCAGGTCCCAGTGGTAGGGGGCGTCGGCGTAGACGTGCTTGAGGAAGAGCTCCCACTGGGCCTTGAAGCCGTTGTCGAACGCGGTGTTGTCCGGCACCTCCTGCCACTGGTCGCGGAAGGCCTCGGTGGCGGGGACGTCCGGGTCCCAGACCGGCTTGGGGGTCGCGGACCGGTGCTGGACGCGGCAGGTGCGCAGGCCCGCGACCGCGGAGCCCTCGGTGCCGTCGACCTGGAACTCGACGAGTTCGTCGCGATTCACGCGTACCGTCCAGGAGGAGTTGATCTGGGCGATCGCGCCGCCGTCGAGTTCGAAGATGCCGTAGGCGGCGTCGTCGGCGGTGGCGTCGTAGGGCTTGCCGCGCTCGTCCCAGCGCTGGGGGACGTGCGTCGCGGTGAGCGCCTGCACCGACGTCACCCGGCCGAACAGCTCGTGCAGCACGTACTCCCAGTGCGGGAACATGTCGACGACGATGCCGCCGCCGTCCTCGGCCCGGTAGTTCCACGAGGGGCGCTGGGCGGACTGCCAGTCGCCCTCGAAGACCCAGTAGCCGAACTCGCCCCGGACGGACAGGACGCGGCCGAAGAAGCCGCCGTCGATCAGCCTCTTGAGCTTGAGCAGGCCGGGCAGGAAGAGCTTGTCCTGGACGACGCCGTGCTTGATGCCGGCCTCGTTCGCCAGCCGGGCCAGCCGCAGGGCGCCGTCGAGGCCGGTCGCGGTGGGCTTCTCGGTGTAGAGGTGCTTGCCGGCGGCGATCGCCTTGGTGAGCGCCTCCTCGCGGGCGGAGGTGACCTGGGCGTCGAAGTAGACGTCGACGGCGGGGTCCGCGAGGACGGCGTCGAGGTCGGTGGACCAGTGCTCGATGCCGTGCCGGTCCGCGAGCGCCTTGAGGGCGTGCTCGCGGCGGCCGACGAGGACCGGTTCGGGCCACAGCACGGTGCCGTCGCCGAGGTCGAGGCCGCCCTGTTCGCGCAGGGCGAGGATCGAGCGGACGAGGTGCTGGCGGTGGCCCATGCGTCCCGTCACGCCGTTCATGGCGATGCGCACCGTCTTGCGTGTCACGTCATTCCCTCCGTACGCGTCCGGCGCCGCGTACGCCCCTCCGGTGCACCTCGGTTACTGGTGAGTGGGGCAGCAAGCGCTTTCTATGTCCCTGCAAGCTAGCCTCTGTGAAGCGGATCGGACAAGGGCGTGGGGGTGGCGAGTTGTTCGAGGGGGTCCGTTTTGTGGTGGGCCGCGACAGCGGGCCGCCGCAGGAGTAGTACGGCTCTGAGGACGAGGACGAGATGCGCGACCGGAGGACGACGAGATGACGGTGACCCTGGCGGACGTGGCGGTCCGCGCCCAGGTCTCGCCCGCGACGGTGTCGCGCGTGCTGAACGGGAACTACCCCGTGGCGGCCTCCACCCGGGAACGGGTGCTGCGGGCCGTGGACGAGCTCGACTACGTGCTGAACGGCCCCGCGAGCGCCCTCGCGGCCGCCACCTCCGACCTGGTCGGCATCCTGGYCAACGACATCGCCGACCCGTTCTTCGGGATCATGGCCGGGGCGATCCAGTCCGAGATCGGCGGCCCGGGGGGCCGCGCGGGCGGCGAACGGCTCGCCGTGGTCTGCAACACCGGCGGCTCCGCGGAGCGCGAACTCACGTACCTCACGCTGCTGCAGCGCCAGCGCGCCGCGGCAGTGGTGCTGACGGGCGGGGCCGTGGAGAACACCGCACACGCGGCGGCCGTCGCGACGAAGCTGCGCAAGCTGGCGGCGGCCGGGACACGGGTGGTGCTGTGCGGACGCCCGCCGGCGCCGGCCGACACCGACGCCGTGGCGCTCACCTTCGACAACCGCGGTGGCGGACAGCGGCTGACCGAGCACCTGATCGGGCTCGGGCACCGGCGGATGGGGTACATCGCGGGGCCCGAGGAGCGGACGACCACGCGGCACCGGCTGGAGGGGCACCGGGCCGCGCTCGCCGCGCACGGAATCGAGGACGACCCCGCCCGTACGGTGCACGGCCGGTACGACCGGGGCTCCGGGTACGAGGCGACGCTCGAACTGCTGCGGCGGGACCCGGGGTTGACGGCCGTGGTCGCCGCCAACGACACGGTCGCGCTGGGGGCGTGCGCGGCGCTGCGCGACTCGGGGCTGCGGATTCCCGAGGACGTGTCGGTCGTCGGCTTCGACGACCTGCCGTTCAGCGCGGACGCCGTGCCGGCGCTGACGACCGTACGGCTGCCGCTGGCCGCCGCGGGGGCGCGGGCGGGACGGATCGCGATGGGGCGGGAGGAGGTTCCGCCCGGGGGGATCGCGACGATTCTGGGAGAACTGATGGTG
>NZ_VDFC01000047.1:214870-217406 GCF_008369065.1 Streptomyces apricus
GAGTACGAGAAGCGGTGGTACGAGTCGGCTGCGCCGCTTGAGGGGTTGTTGGACGGGGGGCGGGATCATCTGGCTCGGCTGTTGAACGAGTCCGCGTAGGGGCTCCGCCGGTTGGGAGGGACGAGGCCGGTGGTCGGGTGCGGGCCGGTGGGGGCTTGTCGCGCAGTTCCCCGCGCCCCTGACGGGCGCCCCTGACGGGGGCCGACAGGGCGCGGCGGGAAAGTGTGCTTCTTCCGGCGCTCTGGGGGCTTGTCGTCGCTCCTGTATCTATTTGCGGGAATCCGGGGGATCCGGGGAACCCGTCCCCGCCAGGCGTCGTCCAATTCGCGTGCTGCCGGACGAGTCTCCGCAGTGCGGTGTCGGCCTCGCTGCTGGCTGCGAATGCTGACCACCCTCTCCGCCGCCTGCGGCCGGCAGCACGCCGTCACCGGCGCGCCCCCCTCCAACAGCGCCGGTGACGGCCCCTCCCCCGCGCTTTCGCCCGTCCGCGTGTGTGCGCACCCTTGACCGGCAGTTATTTCCCGGATATCCGTGACTCCTTGGCAGTTTCCTTCAGCCTTGCCCCTCCACGGGCCTCCGGGCCCCCCTGGGAAGGAGCGCACGTGCACACCTCCAGACGTACGCTGCTCGCGGCCACCGCGGGCGCGGCGGCGGCCCTCGCCGCCGGCACCCCCGCGTCCGCCGGCACCGCCACCGCGGTCCACGACGACAAGCGGCTGCGCGCCCTGATCGCGCGCATGACGCTGGAAGAGAAGGTCGGGCAGCTCTTCGTGATGCGGGTGTACGGGCACTCCGCGACCGAGCCCGACCAGGCCGACGCCGACGCCAACCTCGCGGAGATCGGCGTGCGCACGGCCGCCGAGCTGATCGCGAAGTACCGGGTCGGCGGCATCATCTACTTCGGCTGGGCGCACAACACCCGCGAGCCGCACCAGATCGCGGAGCTGAGCAACGGCATCCAGCGGGCCGCCCTGGCGCAGCCCCGCGGGCTGCCCGTGCTCATCTCCACCGACCAGGAGCACGGGATAGTCGCCCGGGTGGGCGCCCCCGCGACGCTCTTCCCCGGCGCGATGGCCCTCGGCGCCGGCGGCTCGCGCACCGACGCCCGCACGGCCGGCCGGATCGGCGGCGCCGAGCTGCGCGCGATGGGCGTCCGGCAGGACTACGCCCCGGTCGCCGACGTGAACGTCAACCCGGCCAACCCGGTCATCGGGGTGCGCTCCTTCGGCTCCGACCCCGAGGCCGTGGCGGGCCTGGTGGCCGCCCAGGTGAAGGGCTACCAGGGCGCCGGGGTCGCGGCCACCTCCAAGCACTTCCCGGGGCACGGCGACACCGAGACCGACAGCCACTACGGCTTCCCGGTCATCGAGCACACCGAGGCCCAGTGGGAGGAGCTGGACGCGCCCCCGTTCCGGGCCGCGATCGCGGCGGGCATCGACTCGATCATGACCGCGCACATCATGGTCCCGGCGCTCGACCCGTCCGGCGACCCGGCCACCCTCTCCCGCCCGATCCTCACCGGCATCCTGCGCGAACGGCTCGGCTACGACGGGGTCGTGGTGACGGACTCGCTCGGCATGGAGGGCGTGCGCACCAAGTACGGCGACGACCGGGTGCCGGTGCTCGCCCTGAAGGCGGGCGTCGACCAGCTCCTCAACCCGCCCAAGCTGGACGTCGCCTGGAACGCGGTCCTGGCGGCGGTGCGCGGCGGCGAGCTGACGGAGGCGCGCCTCGACGAATCGATCCTGCGGGTGCTGCGGCTGAAGGCGAAGCTGGGGCTGCTGAAGGACCCGTACGTCACGGGGCGGGGCGTGGACCGCACGGTCGGGATTCCCTCGCACCTGAAGGCCGCCGACCGTATCGCCGAGCGGACGACCACGCTGCTGGTGAACTCGGGCGGGCTGCTGCCGCTCTCCCGCCGTACGCACCGGAAGGTGCTCGTCGTCGGCGCCGATCCGGCCTCGCCGTCGGGCACCACCGGCCCGCCCACGACCGTGCTGGGGGCCGCGCTCACCGAGCTGGGGTTCACCGCGACGGTGCTGTCCACCGGGACGGCGCCCTCGGCCGCGACGATCGCGAAGGCCGTCGCGGCGGCCCAGGACGTGGACGCGGTCCTGGTGGGCACGTACAACGTCACCGCCGCCTCCGCCCAGCGGGCCCTGGTCGAGCAGCTGCTCGCGACGGGGCGCCCGGTGGTCGCGCTGGCCGTGCGCAACCCGTACGACGTGGCCCACCTGCCGGGCGTCAAGGCGTACCTGGCGGCGTACTCGTGGACGGACGTCGAGCTGCGCGCCGCGGTACGGGTGCTGGCGGGACGGGCCGCCCCGCGCGGCAGGCTCCCGGTGCCGGTGCAGCGCGCGGACGACCCCACCCGGGTGCTGTATCCCGTGGGGCACGGCCTGACGTACTAGGTCCCGTGCGGCGGGGTGCGCGTAGTGGGTCTACGACGTGCGCCCCGCCGCGTACCCCCAAGTGACGCAAAGCGTCCCGTACGCCTGACGGGGACCCCTGCGCGGGGTCACGCTGGGCGGGGGAC
>NZ_VDFC01000047.1:217506-224979 GCF_008369065.1 Streptomyces apricus
CCTCATGGGGTGCGGGCAGTCGTCCGGGGGCGACGGGGACGGTGCGCGGGAGAGCACCGCGGTGCCGGCGCCGACCCGGGCCTCCGGGTACGGGACGGTGTTCCTGGGGATCGACGAGTGCAGTTCGTTCGGGCGCGAGTCGTTCACCGAGGTGCCCTGCACCAGCGAGCGGGCGGCGGCCCGGGTGGTGGCCCGGCACGACGGCGGGGCCGCCGGCGGCCCGCCCTGCCCCGCCACCACGGACTTCGTGCTGCACATCAGCGAGCAGAAGCCGTCGGCCGACGAGGACGGCGACGGCGCGGTCCCGCGGGGCTACGCCTGCATGCGCAACCTGGAGGCCCCGCACCCGGGCGACCCGGGCCGCGGCGGGGGCCCGCGCACCATCGTCGGCGACTGCGTCTACGGCGCCGGGGCGGGAGAGGTGCGGGAGACCGCGTGCGACGCGGACGGCGGCCGGGGCGGCCGGGCCCCCGAGTACCGGGTGACCTCGGCCGTGGAGCGGCGTGCGGACTGTCCCGCGTCGACGCGGCTGTACGTCCGGCTCGGCGGACCGGAGCCGGTGGGTTGCGCCCGCCCGCTGTGAGCCGGGGGCTCGACGACGGGCGGGCGCGGAGCCCCGTGCGGGACTACGGGCGGAGCTGGCGCTCGACCGTGCGCTTGTCCAGCTTCGAGTCGTACTTGGCCAGCGGCTTCGCCTTCTCCGGGTCCGCCTTGACGGCGGCCGGGGCGACGCCCGCCCACTCCAGGATGCGGGCCGTGGCGAGCGCCTTCTGGTCGGGGACGAGGCCCGCGACGTTGGCGCCGTGGTTCGCACCCGGCGCGGTGAAGACGTACGCGTCACGGGCGCCCTTGCCCAGGTGGAACGGCTCGGCGCCCCACGGGTCGTTCTGCCCGTACACGAACAGCATCCGGTTCGCGTTGTGCTTGACCCAGGAGTCGACGTCGCGCATGGCGCCCGGCTGGAACTTCATCGTGATGTCGCGCGGGACGAAGTTGCGCGGCGGCTGGTAGCCGTAGCGGATGTACTTCTTCTCGATGTGCGGGAAGACGATGGTGGGCGCACCGAGCTGCGTGCCGGCCTGGTAGTAGTACGGCGTGTAGGGCTCCAGGCCCTGGTCCGTGTAGGCCGAGAAGCCGGAGATCGTGTCGATGGACGTCCAGATCTCGTCGTCCGTGGCGTTCTTGGCGTCCGCCGGGATCGCCTCGCAGTCGGCGAGCAGGCTGTACTGCCAGAAGCCCCACACGTAGTCGAGGACGACGGCCTCGTAGGCGCGGTCCAGGCTGCCGATGGTGTTGAAGGTGTAGCCCTCGGTGGCGGCCAGTTCCTTGTACTTCTTCTCCAGCGGCGCGCGGCGCACCAGCGCCTCGCGCTGCACCGCGTTCAGCTTGGTGCGGCACTCCTTGGTGCCGACCTTGGCGAAGAACCGGTCGTACGCCGAGTCCTCCTTGTTCACCACGTCGTTGGGGGCGACGTACGCGACGACGCCGTCCATGTCACGCGGGTAGAAGCGCTCGAAGTAGGTGGCGGTCATGCCGCCCTTCGAACCGCCGGTGGAGACCCACTTCTTGTCGTAGATCGGCTTGAGGGCCTTGAAGATGCGGTGCTGGTCGCTGGCCGCCTGCCAGATGTCGAGCTTCGACCAGTCCGCCGGCGCGGGCCGCGACGGGGTGAAGTAGCGGTACTCCATGGAGACCTGGTTGCCGTCCACGATCTGGGTCGGCTCGCGGCGGCCGGGGTTCGTGGAGACGTTGTAGCCGCCGGTGTAGAAGACCGTCGGGCGGGCCGTGTCCTTGTGCAGCACGGTGATGCGCTGCTGGAAGGTGCCCTTGGACGGGTGCCGGTGGTCGACCGGCTGGGTGTAGTTGAGGACGAAGAAGCGGTAGCCCGGGTAGGGCTTCTCCTCGATCAGGCTCATGCCCGGTATCGCGAGGATGCGGTCCTTGATGTCCGCGGACTCGTCCGTGACGAGCTTCGGGCCGGAGGCGTCCGGCTGGGCGGCGGTGGCCACCCCGGCCGTGCTCGCGGTGCCTATGAGCACCACGAGGGACAACAGCCATCTGAGCGTCTTGCGCATGCGTTCTCCCCTGAATACGCAGATGTCCGCCGGAACTTAGCGGAGCGGCAGCGGACGCACCAGGGGATGTCAGGGACATAGCGGACGGGTCGGTGCGAAGATCGCCCGACGGGGGTTCAGCAGAGGATCCAGCCCGTGCTGACCGAGCCCGAACCGACCGCCCCCTTGATCCGTACGCAGCGGTGCCCGGCGTGCACCTTCACCGGTCCCGCGTACCGCACGAAGCGGCCGGCGTTGGGCACCCGCTGGCTTCCGCGGGCCTGCACGCTGACCATCATGTAGCGGCGGGCGCCCACCTTCTTGGGGTAGGTCACCGCGCAGACGTATCCGCTCTTCTTGTGGACGTCGACGTGGCCGGTGGAGAAGCCCAGGGTGCGGACCTTGCGCCCGGCGCACGGCGACGCCGCCGTCGCCTCGCCCACCGGGCCCGCGAGCGCCAGCAGTCCGGATGCCGTCAGCACGGCGGTGCCGAGCGCGAGGCGCCGGCGTATCGCGCCCATGTCCACTGGTGTCCCTCCACGGCCCGCGGCCATCGGCGTACTCGTGTGCGTACTGCTGTACGGACGCATGGCGTACGGCACACGGTTGCCCTACCCACCGGTTGCGGTATTTCTGCGTATTCACCTCACCTTGCGGTGCCGACCGGGTCGGGCTCCCCCACGAAGGTCCGCCACAGCCGCGCGTACCGGCCGTCGAGGGCCAGCAGTTCGTCGTGCGTACCGTCCTCGGCGACCCGGCCGCCGGCCATCACCACGACCCGGTCCGCCCGGGCGGCGGTGGTCAGCCGGTGGGCGACCACCAGCGTGGTGCGGCGGCCGGCTATGCGGTCGGTGGCCTGGTTGACCTGGGCCTCGGTGGCCAGGTCGAGCGCGGCCGTGGCCTCGTCGAGGAGCAGGATGTCCGGGTTCACCAGCTCGGCGCGGGCCAGCGCGATCAGCTGGCGCTGCCCGGCGGAGAGGTTGCGTCCGCGTTCGGCGACCTCGTGGAGGTAGCCGCCGTCCAGCGTGGCGATCATGTCGTGGGCGCCGACCGCGCGGGCCGCCGCCTCCACCTCGGCGTCGGTGGCGTCGGGGCGCCCGTACGCGATGGCGTCGCGGACCGTGCCCTGGAAGAGGTACGCCTCCTGCGGGACGACGCCGAGCCGGTGCCGGTAGGAGGTCAGGTCGAGCGAGCGCAGGTCCGTGCCGTCGACGGTGACCCGGCCGCCGGTGGGGTCGTAGAACCGGGCGACGAGCTTCACCAGGGTCGACTTGCCCGCGCCCGTCTCGCCGACGAACGCGACGGTCTGCCCGGCCGGGATGCGCAGGGCGACCCCGCTGAGGGCCTCCTCCGCCGCTCCCTCTCCGGTGGCCCCGTACGCGAAGTCCACGTCCTCGAAGGCGATCTCGCCGCGCAGGGACAGCACCTCAAGGGGCTTGTCGGCGGCCGTCGTGGACGTGGGCTCCCGCAGCAGCTCCTGGATGCGGCCCAGCGAGACGGTCGCCTGCTGGTAGCCGTCGAAGACCTGCGACAGCTGCTGCACGGGGGCGAAGAACAGGTCGATGTAGAGCAGGTACGCCACCAGCGCGCCGGTGGTGAGGGTGCCCGCGTCGACCCGCCCCGCGCCGACGACCAGCACCGCGGTGGCGGCCACCGACGACAGCAGCTGCACGAAGGGGAAGTAGACGGAGATGAGCCACTGGCCGCGGATGCGCGCCTGGCGGTAGCTGTCGCTGCCCTCGGCGAAGCGCGTGGCGCCCGCGCCCTCGCGCCGGAACGCCTGGAGGATGCGCAGTCCCGCCACCGACTCCTGGAGGTCCGCGTTGACCACGGAGACCCGCTCACGGGCCAGTTCGTACGCCTTGACGCTGGAGCGGCGGAAGAAGAACGTGCCGACGACCAGCGGCGGCAGCGTCAGGAAGACCACCAGCGCGAGCTGGACGTCGATCACCAGCAGCGCGGCCATGATGCCGAAGAAGGTGACCACGGAGACGAAGGCGGTGACCAGGCCGGTCTGCAGGAACGTGGACAGGGCGTCCACGTCCGTCGTCATCCGGGTCATGATCCGGCCGGTCAGCTCGCGCTCGTAGTAGTCGAGCCCGAGCCGCTGGAGCTGCGCGAAGATCTTCAGCCGGAGCGCGTACAGGACCCGTTCGCCGGTGCGTCCGGTCATCCGGATCTCGCCGGTCTGCGCCGCCCACTGGACGAGCACGCTGATCAGCGCGATCACCGAGGCCGCCCACACGCCGCCGAGCGCCATCTGCGTGACGCCCTCGTCGATGCCGTGCCGGATCAGGACCGGCAGCAGCAGGCCCATGCCCGCGTCGACGGCGACGAGGCCGAGGCTGATGAGCAGCGGCAGCCCGAAGCCCCTCAGCAGCCGCCGCAGCCCGTAGGAGTCCTCCGGGGTGACCGCGCGCGCCTCGTCGACGGCCGGGGTGTCGGTGGCGGGCGGCAGCGCGTCGACCTGGGCGAGGAGCTCGGGGGTGGCGGGCGTGCCGGCCAGCGCCATGTCCTTGGGCTCGCGGTCGCCGGTCCACAGCCGCGGGGTGACACCGCGCTCGGCGTCGAACTCCGCGTCCAGCTCCTCGCGCACGGAGGTGTCCCCGGCGGTGTCCTCAGCCGGGGAGGAGGCCGGGACGTGGCCGGGCGAGGTGCCGCCCAGCTCGTCCGGGTCGGTGAGCAGGCGGCGGTAGAGCGGGGAGCGCCGGGTCAGCTCCTCGTGGGTGCCGATGTCGGCGAGGCGCCCGCCGTCGAGGACGGCTATGCGGTCGGCGAGGTTGAGGGTGGAGCGGCGGTGGGCGATGAGGAGGGTGGTGCGGCCCGCCATGACGCCGCGCAGGGCCTCGTGGATCTCGTGCTCCACCCGGGCGTCGACGGCGGAGGTGGCGTCGTCGAGGACCAGCAGGCGCGGGTCGGTGAGGATCGCGCGGGCCAGGGCCACGCGCTGGCGCTGGCCGCCGGAGAGGGTGAGGCCGTGCTCGCCGACCTTGGTGTCGTAGCCGTCGGGCAGCGCGGCGATGAAGTCGTGCGCCTGGGCGGCCCGGGCGGCGGTCTCGATCTCCTCGCGGGTGGCCTCGGGGCGGCCGTAGGCGATGTTGGAGGCGACGGTGTCCGAGAAGAGGAAGGAGTCCTCGGGGACGAGCCCGATGGCGGCCCGCAGCGAGTCGAGGGTCAGCTCGCGCACGTCGAGGCCGCCGATGAGGACGGCGCCGCCGGTCACGTCGTAGAAGCGCGGCAGGAGCAGGGAGACGGTGGACTTGCCGGAGCCGGACGAGCCGACCACCGCGAGGGTCTCGCCGGCGCGGATCTCGAAGCTGAGGCCGTCCAGGACCGGCCGGGCGTCGTCGTAGGCGAAGGAGACGCCGTCGAACTCGACGGTCGCGGGGGCGTCGGCCGGGAGGGTCTTCGTGCCGTCCTCCAGGGCCGGCCGGGTGTCGATCAGCTCCAGGACGCGTTCGGCGCCGGCCCGGGCCTGCTGGCCGACGGTGAGGACCATGGCGAGCATCCGTACCGGTCCGACGAGCTGGGCGAGGTAGGAGGAGAAGGCGACGAACGTACCGAGGGTGACCTCTCCCCGCACCGCCAGCCAGCCGCCGAGCGCCAGCATGGCGACCTGCCCGAGCGCCGGAACGGCCTGGAGGGCCGGGGTGTACTTGGAATTGAGCCGGATCGTGCGCAGCCGCCCCGCGAAGAGGCGGCGGCCGATCTCCCTGAGCTTCCCGGTCTCCTGGTCCTCCTGCCCGAAGCCCTTCACCACGCGTACGCCGCTGACGGCGCCGTCGACGACCCCGGCCACGGCCGCCGCCTGCGCCTGCGCGTACCAGGTCGCGGGGTGGAGCCTGGAGCGGCTGCGGCGGGCGATGAACCAGATGGCGGGGGCGACGGCGAGGGCGACGAGGGTGAGCGGGAGGGACAGCCAGGCCATGATCCCCAGGGAGATCAGGAAGAGCAGGACGTTCCCGATCGTCATCGGGAGCATGAAGAGCAGGCCCTGGATGAGCTGGAGGTCGCTGGTCGCGCGCCCCACCACCTGGCCGGTGGACAGCTCGTCCTGGCGTCTGCCGTCGAGGCGCACGATGGTGGCGTACATGTCGGTGCGCAGGTCGTGCTGGACGTCGAGCGCGAGCCGGCCGCCGTAGTAGCGGCGGATGTAGGTGAGGACGTAGACGAGGACGCCGGCGCCGAGGAGCGCGCCGGCCCAGGGGCCCATGTCGCGTGAGTGGTCGCCGACGACGTCGTCGATGATCACCTTGGTGATGAGGGGCACGAGGGCCATGACGGCCATGCCCCCGAGCGAGGCGCCCAGCGCGAGCACGACGTCCTTCGGATACCGCCAGGCGTACCCGGCCAGCCGCCGTGCCCATCCCCGCTGCGTTGTCACTCCTGGTGCCTTCCTTCGACCCTTCAGTCCTGATCGTCCGGAAGGCAGTAACGCGGCGGGAAGCGGATTTCATCCCTCCGCAACAATCAGGGGCGTACGCGCAGGGAGTAGAAGCGGGTGGTCTGGGTGGCGCCCTGGTTGTCGTCGCTGACCAGGAGGACCCGCAGGGTGCCTCGGGAGGTGCCGGTGACCGCCATGCCCTCGATGTTGTCGAGGAGCGGGTTGGGCTGCGGCTGCTTGGCCGTCGCGCCGAGGGAGGGGCAGTCCACGAGGTCGGCGAGGAGGGTCTTGCGCACGAGGCGTACGCCGTCCTGGCCGGTCAGCGCCTCGACGCGGGAGGTGTCCGTGGCACGGCGGAGGTCGGCGAGGTAGAGGCGGACGGTGTTGCCGACCCCGGAGGTGAAGCCGCGCTCCAGGACGAGGAGGCGGCCGCCGGGGACGGCGGCGGCCTCGACGAGCCCGAGCCCGCCGTCGGTGCGGTACCCGTACTGGACGGCGGGCCGGAAGTCCCGGTGACCGCCGCGCTCCCAGGTCTGCAGGCGTACGACGCCGGGGGTGTCGCCGGCCAGGGAACTCTCCATGCCGGCCAGCAGGGTGCGGCCGCCGGGGAGGAGGGTCAGCGCCTCGAAGGTCTGGTTCGCGGTGGCGCGGCCCGCCGGGGCGACGCGCAGGGCGTCCGGCACGGGGAGGCGCCCGAGGAGGGCGCCGTCCTTCCCGTACCGGCGTACCGACGGCTCGGTCTCGGAGGACACGAGCCGGGTGCCGTCGCGGTCGACGGCGAGCCCCTCGGAGTCGAGCGCGGCGCCGCCCTCGTCGGCGAGCGGGACGACGGAGCGCGGGCGCAGGGTCCCCGGGTCCAGGGTGAAGAGGGAGGACCGGTCGGAGAGCGCGGCGACGGCCCCGTCGCGGTCCACGGCGAGCGCGGAGAGGTTGCCGACGAACGTGCCCTGGTACGTCGTCTTGTCGAGGGCGTCGGAGAACCCCTCGACGGAGACGGCGGCCGAGCAGGCACCGCCGCGCGGCTGGGCGGTGGCG
>NZ_VDFC01000047.1:225079-234026 GCF_008369065.1 Streptomyces apricus
GGCGGAGGGGGTGGCGGCGGAGGCGGCTTCTCCGGGACCGCCGGGCTCGGCCGGATGTTCAACGAGGTGCTGGGCGGCCAGATCTCCTGGCTCCTCCCCTTCGCCGGGATCGCCCTCGTCGGCGGCCTCGTGCTGCGCGGCCGCGCCCCCCGTACGGACCTCACGCGCGCCGCGCTGCTCCTGTGGGGCGGCTGGACCGTGCTGCACTACCTGACCTTCAGCCTCGCCGAGGGCACCATGCACCCCTACTACACGACCGCGCTCGCGCCCGGCATCGCGGTGCTGTGCGGGGGCGGCGGGGCCATGCTGCTGCACGCCTTCCGCACGGGCGACGCCGCGCGCTGGTCCTGGGTGCTGCCCGTGGCGTTCGCCGCCACCGGCATCTGGGCCGTCGTCCTGCTGCGCCGCGCCTCCGGCTGGAACGGCTGGCTGTGGCCGGCCGTCGCGGCGGTCATGGTCCTGGCGGTCGCCGGACTGCTCCTCTCCCGGTCCGGGCGGCGGGCCCGGTTCCTCTCCGGCGCCGTGGCCGCGGCCGTGATCGCCTCGCTCGCCGGGCCCGCGGCCTACGCCGCCTCCGTGCCGGCGGGTTCCGGCGGCGGCATGAGCGGTACGAACCCGACGGCCGGCCCCACCACCGGCGGCGGCATGGGCGGCGGCCCCGGCGGCGCCGGCGGCCGGGGCGGCTTCCCCGGCGGCGGCGAGGCACCGGGTGCCCAGCAGCAGGGCGGTCAGCGGGAGGACGGTCAGCAGGAGGGCGGCGCGGAAGCCGGCGGCGAGGCACCCGGTGGCGACCAGCAGGGCACGCCTCCCAACGGCGCTCCCAGCGGCGCCCCCAGCGGTCAGCTCCCCGGCGACGGACAGCAGCAGGACGGCCCGCAGCAGGGCAGCGGCCAGACCGGCACCCCGCCCGGCGGCGCGGACGATGGCGGCACGGGCGGCGGCCGCATGGGCGGCGGCCCCGGCGGCGGCACCGACAGCGCCATGACCGCGTACCTGGAGAAGCACCGGGACGGCGCCAAGTGGCTGGTCGCGGTCTCCAGTTCACAGAGCGCGGCCCAGCTGATCGTCAGCACCGGGCAGCCCGTCATCTCCATGTGGGGCTGGTCCGGCAGCGACAAGGCGATGACCCTCGCCAAGCTGAAGGAGCTCGTGAAGAAGGGCGAGCTGCACTACATCGTGCTCGGCGGCGGCATGGGCGGAGGCGGCGGCATGGGCGGCGGCACCGACAGCGTCAGCTCCGAGGTGACCGCCTGGGTCCAGGAACACGCCACGGCGGTGAAGGCGAGCGCGTACGGCGACGACTCCTCGTCGAAGGCGTCGGACGCGTCGGACTCCTCCGGATCGTCGAACTCGTCGAACTCCTCGGGATCGTCCGACTCCGCCGACGCCTCCGGCACACAGAACACCCAGACCCTCTACCGCCTCGACGCCTCGGACGTCAACTAGGGCCTCCCCTGAGGGAGTTGGGGAAAACCCCACTCCCCCGCAACCCCCGGACCGGAGACGGCCGGGGGTTGCGCCGTATGCGGGAACGTCACGCAAAAGACTCCTCCCCGTTACGCGAACACCCTCATGTGCATGCCACGCTCCCGATTGACCGAAGTGTCAACACGCGTAGAACCCGGACCTGTTGATACGGCCCCACGTCCGGACGCGTGCCGTTCCCGGGAAAGGGCACCCCATATGTCCGTAGTGCAGCTCGGCAAGTGGAAGGCGCTGGCAGTCGGCGTCTCCGCCGTCCTGGTCGGCCTCACCCTCCCGGCGGTCGCCGCGACCCCCGCCGCGGCCACCACCACCGCGTACGACGACACCTACTACGCGAACGCGATCGGCAAGACCGGCACGGCCCTGAAGAGCTCGCTGCACACGATCATCAGCAGCCAGACGAAGATCTCGTACTCCGCGGTCTGGGAGGCGCTCAAGGTCACCGACCAGGACCCGAACAACAGCAGCAACGTGGTCCTGCTCTACTCCGGCATCTCCCGCAGCAAATCGCTCAACGGCGGCAACACCGGCAACTGGAACCGCGAGCACGTGTGGGCCCAGTCGCACGGTGACTTCGGCACCTCCGCCGGGCCCGGCACCGACCTGCACCACCTGCGCCCCGAGGACGTCCAGGTCAACAGCGTCCGCGGCAACAAGGACTTCGACCTCGGCGGCAGCAGCTTCACCAACAGCGGCGGCAGCCTCACCGACTCGAACTCCTTCGAGCCCCGCGCCGCCGTCAAGGGCGACGTCGCCCGGATGATCCTCTACATGGCCGTCCGCTACGAGGGCGGCGACTCCTGGCCCGACCTGGAGCCCAACGACGCCGTCACCAACGGCAGCGTCCCGTACCACGGCCGCCTCTCGGTGCTGAAGCAGTGGAACGAGCAGGACCCGCCCAGCGCCTCCGAGGAACGCCGCAACGAGCTGATCTACAGCACCTACCAGCACAACCGGAACCCGTTCATCGACCACCCGGAGTGGGTCGAGGCGATCTGGTAGACCGACCGTGAGCGGCGCCGAACCCCCCGTGACCGAAGGGGAGTTCGGCGCCACATCTGTCCCGTCGGTTACGAAGCCATGACATTGGGGCGTACAACTGGCGGCGCCCGGACCGAGTCGAACTCACTGAACGCGGTCTTCCGCGTGCACCACCCACCGACTCGAAAGGCTCACGCATGTCCCGAGCACACCGCCGAACCCGTACCGCCCTCACCGCGCCCCTGGCGGCCGCGGTGCTGCTCGCCGGAGGATTCGGCGCGATGGCCCTCACCGGGGCTTCGGCGCAGGCGGCCACCGCGGCGGCGGACGCGCAGGACGACTTCAACGGCGACGGGTACGCCGACCTGGTCGTGGCCGCCCCGGACGGCACGATCTCCAGCAAGGCCAAGGCCGGCTACGTGGCCGTCACCTACGGCTCCGCCGCCGGCGTCTCCGCCGACAACAAGAAGCTCATCAGCCGCTCCACCAGCGGCGTCCCCGGCTCCGCCACCGCGAGCCAGCGCTTCGGGTCGACCTTCAGCAAGGGCGACCTCGACGGCGACGGCTTCAGCGACCTCGTGATCGGCGGCGGCAAGGCCGGCTCCGTCATCCTGTGGGGCTCCGCCTCCGGGCTCACCGGCGGCACGGCGATAGCCGGGTACGCGGCCCCCACCACCGGTGACTTCGACGGCGACGGCAGGACGGACCTCGCCCTGTTCACCTACCAGGACGTCCATGGCGACGACCCCGAGGACGCCACCGGCACCGTGTGGAAGGGCCCCGTCTCGCGGGCCGGAACGCCCGCCTCCACGCTGCCCCTGCTGAAGTCCGGCGAGTCGATCAGCGGCCCTGTCCGCTCCACCGAGACCGGCGACGTCAACGGTGACGGCAAGGACGACATCGTTGCCTACCACTACGAGGGCGACGGCGTCTGGGGCAACCGCCTGCTGCTCGGCGGCGGCAGCGCGGGCTTCAAGGGTGCCTGGGTCCCCGGTGAGGCCGCGGGCAACAAGATGGGCACCGGCATCGGGGACGTCGACAACGACGGCTTCGACGACGTCGTGGTCGGCAACGACTGGGGCGGCGGCAACGTCAAGGTCGCCCTCGGTTCGGCCGCCGGACTGTCCGAGGACCGCGTCCAGACCTTCGATCAGGACTCGCCCGGGTTCCCCGGTGCCGAGGAGGAAGAGGACGAGATCGGCGGGTCGGTCTCGGTCGGGGACGTCAACGGTGACGGCTTCGCCGACATCGCGCTCGGCATCCCGGGCGAGGACGTCGGCGACATCTACGACACCGGCTCGGTCGCCCTGGTCCCCGGCGGCGCCGCCGGTGCCACGGGCGCCGGGACGCAGGTCTTCCACCAGAACACCGCCGGTGTCCCCGGAGTCGCCGAGAACAGCGACGAGTTCGGCGTGAGCACCGCCCTGCTGGACCTCAACGGCGACGGTCACGACGACCTCGCGGCCGGCTCCACCGCCGAGAACGAGCAGAACGGCGCGGTCTGGATCCTGAACGGCACGGCGAGCGGCCTCACCGCCACCTCGTCCTTCGCGTTCGGCGCGGGCACCCTCGGCGCCCCCGCCACGGCCGCCCACTTCGGCGCGTACCTGCGCTGAGCGACGGGTCCACGGACCTGAGGGCGGGGCGGCCGGGTGCCGCCCCGCCCTTCGTTCAGCCCAGGTGCGTCGGCGCGAACATCCGCAGCAGCGCCGGCAGCACGACCACCGAGGGGCCGGGCGCGGCGAGCGCTTTGGCGAGGTCGTCGGCCAGGGTGTCCGCGGTGGTGCGTACGCCCGGGACGCCGAAGGACTCCGCGAGCGCCACGTAGTCCGGGCGGGTCAGCTCCGTGGCCGTGGCCTGCCCGAAGGTGTCCGTCATGTACTCGCGCAGGATGCCGTAGCCGCCGTCGTCGACGATGAGCCAGGTCACGTTCAGGTCGTGCTGCCGGGCGGTGGCGAGTTCGGCGATCGAGTAGAGCGCGCCGCCGTCGCCGGAGACCGCGAGGACCGGCTGAGTGGGGTCGGCGACCGCGGCGCCGATCGCCGCCGGGAAGGCGTAGCCGAGGCCGCCCGCGCCCTGTGCGGAGTGCATGGTGTTGGGGCGCCGGGCGTCGAAGGCGGACCAGGCCCAGTAGGCGAGGATCGTCATGTCCCAGAAGCTCGGCGACCGGTCCGGCAGCGCCTCGCGGACGGCGGCGAGCACCCGCTGCTCCAGGGCGAGGTCCTGGGCGTCGATGCGCTCGCGGACGAGGCCGAGCACGGTGCGTACGCGCTCCGCGGCGGTCGCGTCCTGCCGCTTCTCCGTGAGGGTTTCGAGGAGCGCCGACAGGGCGAGCCGGGCGTCCGCGTGGATGCCCAGGGCCGAGTGGTTGGACTCCAGTTTGCCGAGGTCGGCCTCGATCTGGATCACCCGGCCGCGGGGCGCGAACGTGTGGTAGTTGGAGGAGAGCTCGCCGAGGCCCGACCCGACCACGAGGAGCACGTCGGCGTCCTCCAGGAAGTCGGTGGTGTGCCGGTCCTCCAGCCAGGACTGCAGCGACAGCGGGTGGTTCCAGGGGAAGGCGCCCTTGCCGCCGAAGGTGGTGACGACGGGCGCGTCCAGCCGCTCGGCGAGCTGCCGCAGCTTGCCCGAGGCGTCGGCGCGCACGACGCCGCCGCCCGCGATGATCGCCGGGCGCTCCGCCCTCGCCAGCAGGTCGGCGGCGACGGCGGTCAGCTCCGGGCGCGGGGGCAGGTCGTGGGGCGCGGCGTCCACGGCCGTGACGACGGGCAGGTCCGTCGCGGCCAGCAGCACGTCCTGCGGGATCTCCACCCACACCGGGCCGTGCGGGGCGGTCAGCGCCGACTCCCAGGCCCCGGCGATCGCGGAGGGGATCTGCGACGGCGTACGCACCGTGTGGACGGACTTGACCACGCCCCGGAACGAGGCCTGCTGGTCGGGCAGCTCGTGCAGGTAGCCGTGCCGGCCGCCGCCGAGCCCCGCGCGCGGGACCTGGCTGCTGATCGCGAGCACGGGCGCCGACGCGGCGGCGGCCTCCTGGAGCGCGGCCAGCGAGGTCAGGGCGCCGGGCCCGGTGGACAGGAGCAGCGGGGCCGCCTCGCCGGTGACGCGGCCGTACGCGTCGGCCGCGAACCCGGCGTTGTTCTCGACCCGCAGGCCGACGTACGCGAGGTCGGAGCGGCGCAGCGCGTCGAACATGCCGAGCGCGTGCTGGCCCGGCAGGCCGAAGACGGTGGTCGCGCCGAGACCGGCGAGGGTCTCCACGACCAGGTCTCCGCCGGTGCGCCCGGGCGGCGGGTTCAGCGCGGCCTGCGTCTGCGCGGCGGTCGGACGGAGCACCAGGTCGTGGTCGTGGGTCACTGCGCTCGGGCCTCTGCAATCTGGCGGGACATGATCGTGGTCAGCTCGTACGCCGTGTGGGAGGCGGCGACCGAGGTGATCTCGGCGTGATCGTACGCGGGGGCGACCTCGACGACGTCCGCGGAGACCAGGTGGCAGGAGGCGAGGCCGCGCAGGATCTCCAGGAGTTCGCGCGAGGTCATGCCGCCGGCCTCGGGCGTGCCGGTGCCGGGCGCGTGGGCCGGGTCGAGGCAGTCGATGTCGACGGATATGTAGAGCGGGCGGTCGCCGATGCGCTGCCGCAGCTGGTCGGCGACCTCGTCGGCGCCGCGCCGGTAGACGTCGGCGGAGGTGACGATGCCGAAGCCCATCTTCTCGTCGTCGGTCAGGTCCTGCTTGCCGTACAGCGGGCCGCGGGTGCCGACGTGGGAGAGCGCCTCGGTGTCGAGGATGCCCTCCTCGACGGCCCGCCGGAACGGGGTGCCGTGCGTGTACGCGGCGCCGAAGTAGGTGTCCCAGGTGTCGAGGTGCGCGTCGAAGTGCAGCAGCGCGACCGGGCCGTGCTTGCGGGCGACCGCGCGCAGCAGCGGCAGCGCGATGGTGTGGTCGCCGCCGAGGGTCATCAGCCGGGCGCCGGTGCCCAGGAGCTCGTCCGCGGCGCCCTCGATGGTCTCGACGGCCTCGTTGATGTCGAACGGGTTGGCGGCGATGTCACCGGCGTCCGCGACCTGCGCGAGGGCGAACGGCGAGGCGTCCTGCGCGGGGTTGTAGGGCCGCAGCAGCCGGCTCGCCTCGCGGATCGCGTTGCCGCCGAAGCGGGCGCCCGGCCGGTAGGAGACGCCCGCGTCGAACGGCACGCCGACCACGGCGACGTCGGTGGTGCCGACCTCGTCGAGACGGGGCAGCCGGGCGAAGGTCGCGGGGCCCGCGTAGCGCGGTACGCGGGAGGAGTCGACGGGTCCGCGGGGCGTCTTGTCGCTGTTCATCGGGCAACACTCTCTTTCTTGGGTGCGGGGACGTCTTCGGTGCCGCGCCCCGCGAGCCGTTCGCGCCAGGCGGTGAGCACCGCGGCGTCGGTGGCGGGCGTGGCGAGCGAGACGATCACGTACACGGCGAGGGAGGCGAGCAGGCCGTAGTAGACGGGCTCGTTCGCGAGGATCCCGTAGGTGGCCATCAGGCCGACGACCGCGATCCCGCCGACCGCGACGGCGGCCAGGGCGCCCTGCGCGGTGCCGCGCCGCCACAGCAGACCGCCGAGGATGGGCACGAGGAGGCCGCCGACGAGCAGGTTGTAGGCGACGGTCAGGGCCTCGACGACGTCGTTGAGGGCGATGGCCGTACAGATCACCGCGACGCCCATGACGAGGATGAAGAGGCGGTTGCCCCGGACCTCGTCATGATCGGCGGTGTCGCTCCCCGTCCGTACGGCGCCGCGCAGCCGCGACCAGATGTCGTTGTTGGCGACGGTGGCGCAGGCGATGAGGGCGCCGGAGGACGTGGACATCACGGCTGCGAGGGCGGCGGCGAGCACCAGTCCCCGGACGCCGACGGGCAGTTCGTCCTTGACGATGGTCGCGAAGGCGTCGTCCGCGCTGCCCAGCTTCGGGTAGAGGACCTTGGCCGCGGTGCCGATGACGGCGCCGGCGAGCGCGTAGACCAGGCAGTAGGTGCCCGCGACGGTGCCGCCCCACTTGGCGGTCCGGTCGCTGCCCGCGGTGAAGACGCGCTGCCAGATGTCCTGCCCGATCAGCATGCCGAACGTGTAGATGAGCACGTACGTGAAGATCGTCTCGCCGCCGATGCCCAGCGGGTCGAAGTACTCGGTGGGCAGCTGCGCCTTCATCTCACCGAACCCGCCCGCCTTGACGACGGCGATGGGCAGCAGGAGCAGCAGCACGCCGATCGTCTTCACGACGAACTGCACCATGTCGGTGAGGGTGATCGACCACATGCCGCCGAGCGTCGAGTACGCGACGACGATCGAGCCGCCGAGGACGATGGCGACCGTGCGGTTCATGTCGAAGAGGACGTCGAAGATCGTGGCGTACGCGATGGTCGAGGTCACCGCGAGCATCAGCGTGTACGCCCACATGACCACGCCGGAGATCATCCCGGCCCGGCCGCCGTAGCGCAGGTCGAGCATCTCGGAGACCGTGTAGACCTTCAGGCGGGCGATGCGGGCCGAGAAGAAGACCGACAGGGCGAGGAGCCCCAGGCCGATGGTGAAGACCATCCAGGCGCCGGAGAGGCCGTACTGGTAGCCGAGGCCGACGCCGCCGATGGTGGACGCGCCGCCGAGGACGATCGCGGCCATCGTGCCGGAGTACATCGCCGGGCCGAGCCGGCGTCCGGCGACCAGGAACTCGCTCTTGGACCGGGCGCGGCGCATGCCCCACCAGCCCATGGCCAGCATCCCGGCGAGATAGACGACGATCACTGCGTAGTCGACGGCCATGGGGCCCTCCTTCTCGCTCTCGGTGGCACCCTGACGTTAGGTGGCCGGGAAGCGGCGCTGAAGTGTACGTTTCATCCACTTCCAGTGGCCCCGACGGAGGAAACGTCCACCATGCCGGACCCAGCCGCTCCCGCCGTCCCGCCCACCCCGCCGGTCCCGCTGGCCGCGCTGCTGGGCCGGGAGGACCTCGGGCTGCGGCAGATCGCCGGACCGCGCGATCCGGCCGCGGTGGTGCACTGGGCGCACACCTCGGAGATGGCGGACCCGTACCCGTACCTGCTCGGCGGCGAGCTGCTGCTGACGGCCGGGGTGCACGTGCCGCAGGCGGTAGAGGCGGACGCGGAGCCGGACCTGGAGGGCTACTTCGACGCGTACGTGGCGCGGATCGTCGCGGCGGGGGGCGCCGCGCTCGGCTTCGGGCTGGCGCCGGTGCACGACACGGTGCCGCGGGCCCTGGCCGGGGCCTGTGACCGGCACGGGCTGCCGCTCGTGGAGGTGCCGCCCCGGACGACCTTCTCGGGCGTGGCGCGGGCGGTCTGGCAGCTCATGGCGCGGGCCCGGCACGCCGAGCTGCGGCGCGTCACGGAGGCCCAGCAGAGCCTGGCCGCCGCCGCGGCCCGCCCGGACCCGGTCCCCTCGGTGCTGCGGCAGCTCGCCGCGCGGGTGGGCGGCCGGGCCGTGCTGTAC
>NZ_VDFC01000047.1:234126-256244 GCF_008369065.1 Streptomyces apricus
GAGTGACTCAAATCCCACGGTTCGATACCCGGCGCCACACAGCGGAGCGCACCGGCAGAATGGGAGCATGCCGATACCCGCAGCCCCCACCCGCGCCGACCTCCTCGACCACCTCGTACGGACGCGTATCGCGGGCGACGTGGCCACCCCCCGCGAGAACAACCTCTCCCACTACCGCAAGCTCGCCAACGGCGACCGCAACTACTGGCTCGGCCTGGAACTCGGCGACCGCTGGACCGACGAGCAGGACGTCCTCGCGGTCATGGCGGAGCGGTGCGGCGTGAACGACGACCCGGAGTACCGGTACGGCCAGGACACCATCGACCCGGAGCTGACGGTCGACGCGCTGGAGCGGATGGCGGGCCGGCTGCGCAAGGCCGCGGCGGGCCGGCAGCGTGTGCTGTTCGCCACCGGCCACCCCGGCGGCCTGCTGGACGTGCACCGCGCCACCGCCGCGGCCCTGCGCGCCGCCGGCTGCGAGATCGTCGTCGTCCCGGACGGGCTGACCACGGACGAGGGGTACGTCTTCCAGTTCGCCGACGTCGCCGTCCTGGAGCACGGCGCGACCCTGTGGCACACGCACTCGGGCGAGCCGATGCGGGCGATCCTGCGGGGCCTGGAGGGCGAGGGCCGCCCGCTGCCCGACCTGGTCGTCGCCGACCACGGCTGGGCGGGCTGCGCGGGCCAGCTGGGCCTGGACTCCATGGGGTACGCGGACTGCAACGACCCGGCCCTGTTCCTCGCGGAGGCGGAGGGCACGGTCCAGGTCACCGTCCCCCTCGACGACCACGTCACCAGCCCGCGCCACTACGACCCGATGACCGCGTACCTGCTGGACGCGGCGGGCCTGACCCCGGGCGCCTAGAAGGGCGTCACCGGGGGATCCGGACCACGCCCTCCTGGATCACCGTGATCGCGAGGCGGCCGTCCTGGGTGTAGATGCGGGCCTGCCCCAGGCCCCGCCCGCCGGACGCGGACGGCGACTCCTGGTCGTACAGCAGCCACTCGTCGGCGCGGAACGGCCGGTGGAACCACATCGCGTGGTCCAGGCTGGCCCCGACGACGTCCCCGGTGACCCAGCCGCCGCGCCCGTGGGCGAGCAGCACCGAGTCCAGGAGCGTCATGTCGGAGACGTACGTGGCGAGGCAGACGTGCAGCAGCGGCTCGTCGATGGCGCCGTCGAGCTTGCCGTTGGTGCGGAACCAGACCTGGGAGCGCGGCTCGCGCGGCTGCCCGACGCTGGCGAACGGCGGCGCGTCCACGTAGCGCAGGTCGACGGCGGCCCGCGCTTCGAGCAGCCGCCGCACGACCGCCTCGTCGCCGTACGCCTCCAGGTACCGCGGCAGCATCTCGGCCGTGGTCTCCAGCGTCTCCGGATCGGGCGCGGGCGGCATGTCCGCCTGGTGGTCCATGCCCTCCTCGTACGTCTGGAACGACGCGGAGAGGTGGAAGATCGGCTGCCCGTGCTGGACGGCGACCACCCGGCGGGTCGTGAAGGACCGGCCGTCGCGGATGCGGTCGACGGTGTAGACGATGGGCGCGCCCGCGTCCCCCGCCCGCAGGAAATAGGCGTGCAGGGAGTGGGCGTGCCGGTCCGCGGGGACCGTGCGCCCCGCGGCGACCAGCGCCTGCGCCGCGACCTGCCCGCCGAAGACGCGCGGGACGACGGCGAAGCGCGACTGGCCGCGGAAGATGTCCTGCTCGATCCGCTCCAGGTCGAGCAGATCGAGCAGGGACTGAAGTGCCTGACTCATGCGTCAGTTGTACCGTGCAGTCGTTTCCCGGATGTTGTCGCGCGTCCTACAGGCCCATGTTCTTGGCGATGATCGACTTCATGATCTCGCTGGTGCCGCCGTAGATGCGGTTGACGCGGTTGTCCGCGTACAGGCGGGCGATCGGGTACTCGTTCATGAAGCCGTAGCCGCCGTGCAGTTGCAGGCAGCGGTCGATGACGCGGTGGGCGACCTCGGTGCAGAACAGCTTCGCGGAGGCGGCCTCGGCGGCGCTGAGCTCGCCCGCGTCCAGGGCCTCCAGGGCGCGGTCGGCGACGGCCTGGGCGGCGTCCACCTCGGCCTGGCAGGCGGCCAGCTCGAACTTGGTGTTCTGGAAGTGCGAGACCGGCTTGCCGAAGACGGTGCGCTCCTGCACGTACTCCTTGGCGAACCGGACGGCGGCCGCGGCCTGCGCGTACGCGCCGAAGGCGATGCCCCAGCGCTCGGAGGGGAGGTTGCCGCCGAGGTAGTAGAAGCCCTTGTTCTCCTCGCCGAGGAGGTCCTCGACCGGGACCTTCACGTCGACGAACGCCAGCTCGGCGGTGTCGGAGGTCTTCAGGCCGAGCTTGTCGAGCTTGCGGCCGACCGAGTAGCCCTCGGACTTGGTGTCCACGGCGAACAGGGAGATGCCGAAGCGGCGGTCCTCGGCCGTGGGCGCGGAGGTGCGGGCGCAGACGATGACGCGGTCGGCGTGCACGCCGCCGGTGATGAAGGTCTTGGCGCCGTTGAGGACGTAGTGCGTGCCGTCCTCGGAGAGCTTCGCGGTGGTCTTCATGCCCGCGAGGTCGGAGCCGGTGCCCGGCTCGGTCATCGCGAGGGCCCACATCTCCTCGCCGGAGACGAACTTCGGCAGGAAGCGCTTCTTCTGCTCGTCGGTGGCGAGCGCCTTGATGTAGGGCAGGCCCAGCAGGACGTGCACACCGGAGCCGCCGAAGGAGACGCCCGCGCGGGCGGTCTCCTCGTACATCACGGCCTCGAACTTGTACGAGTCGATGCCGGCGCCGCCGAACTCCTCGTCCACGCGGATGCCGAAGACGCCCAGCTCGGCGAGCTTGTAGTAGAAGTCGCGCGGCGCCTGGCCGGCGGCGAACCACTCGTCGTACACGGGGACGACCTCGGCCTCGATGAAGGCCCGGAGGGTCTCCCGGAACGCCTCGTGATCCTCACTGAACACCGTACGGCGCACCGCCGGCCCCTCTCTGCGCCTAAACCGGCGCCGCTCTCGCGGATGTGGTTGCCCGCCATGGGGGTTGCGCAATTGATGGTTGCGGTCGGATGCCGCCACCAATGGACACAATTCCATGGCTAAGCGCTTGCTCAGGTCTACGTTACCGGCCGGTCACGAGCATCGTCCAGACCAGGCCGCCCAGGCGTCCCGAGACGCTCGTCACGCCGGGGGCGCTCCTCACACCCCCGGGGCCCCCGCCGCCGCGAAAGCCCCTCTCGCCATACGGTGCAGCAGTTCCGCCGTGCCCGCCCGTCCGGGCAGCGAGCCCGGGCGCCCCAGGTGCGGGGTGGAGTTCAGCAGGCCGAAGACCGAGTGCACGGCCGAACGGGCGCCCGGTTCGGCCAGCTCCGGGTGCAGCTCGCGCACGACCGCCACCCACAGCTCGACGTACTGGCGCTGCAGCTGGCGCACGAGCTTGCGGTCGCTGTCCCGCAGGCGGTCCAGCTCGCGGTCGTGCAGGGTGATCAGCGGGCGGTCGTCGAGCGCGAAGTCGATGTGCCCCTCGATGAGCGAGTCGAGCAGCGCCTCGGGGTCCCCGCCGGACTCCGCCACGCGGCGCTTGCCCCCGGTCAGCAGCTGCTCGCTGATCCCGACCAGCAGCTCGGCGAGCATCGCGTCCTTGCCCGCGAAGTGCCGGTACAGACCGGGGCCGCTGATGCCGACCGCCGCGCCTATCTCGTCGACGCCGACCCCGTGGAACCCGCGCTCGGCGAAGAGGCGGGCGGCCTCCCTCAGGATCTGCTCGCGTCGGGTGGGGGCGTCGGTTCTGGTGGCCATGCGATCAATTCTAGACAGGACGGTTAGCGCTCGTTAACCTGAACGAAAAGCGTTAACGCTCATTAACTTGTTGCGTGAGGGGACCGCACGATGCACGAGGCACCGGAGCTCCACAGCGCGGCCGACCCCGCGTCGGAGTCCTGGCGGGAGAACGAGGCGGCACACCGCGCGCTCGTCGACGAGCTGCACGGCAAGCTCGCCGCGGCCCGCCTGGGCGGCGGCGAGCGGGCCCGCGCCCGGCACACCGCGCGCGGCAAGCTGCTGCCGCGCGACCGCGTGGACACCCTGCTCGACCCCGGCTCGCCGTTCCTGGAGCTGGCCCCGCTGGCGGCCGACGGGCTGTACGAGGGGCAGGCCCCGGCGGCGGGCGTCATCGCCGGTGTCGGCCGGGTCGCGGGCCGCGAGTGCGTGGTGGTCGCCAACGACGCCACGGTCAAAGGCGGCACGTACTACCCCATGACGGTGAAGAAGCACCTGCGCGCCCAGGAGGTGGCGCTGGAGAACCGCCTGCCCTGCGTCTACCTGGTGGACTCGGGCGGCGCCTTCCTGCCGATGCAGGACGAGGTCTTCCCCGACCGCGACCACTTCGGCCGGATCTTCTACAACCAGGCCCGGATGTCGGGGGCCGGCATCCCGCAGATCGCGGCCGTGCTCGGCTCCTGCACGGCCGGCGGGGCGTACGTCCCGGCGATGAGCGACGAGGCGGTCATCGTGCGCGGCCAGGGCACGATCTTCCTCGGCGGCCCGCCGCTGGTGAAGGCCGCGACCGGCGAGGTCGTCACGGCGGAGGAGCTGGGCGGCGGCGAGGTGCACTCCCGGGTCTCCGGCGTCACCGACCACCTGGCGGAGGACGACGCGCACGCCCTGCGGATCGTGCGCACGATCGTCTCCACACTCCCCGCCCGCGGCCCCCTGCCCTGGCAGGTCACGGCCGCCGCCGAGCCGAAGGTGGACCCCGCCGGGCTGTACGGCGCGGTGCCGGTCGACTCCCGCACCCCCTACGACGTGCGCGAGGTCATCGCCCGCGTGGTGGACGGCTCGCGCTTCGCGGAGTTCAAGGCGGAGTTCGGGCAGACCCTGGTCACCGGCTTCGCCCGCATCCACGGCCACCCGGTCGGGATCGTCGCCAACAACGGCATCCTGTTCTCCGAGTCCGCCCAGAAGGGCGCCCACTTCATCGAGCTGTGCGACCAGCGCGGCATCCCGCTGGTGTTCCTGCAGAACATCTCCGGCTTCATGGTGGGCCGGCAGTACGAGGCCGGGGGCATCGCCAAGCACGGCGCCAAGATGGTGACCGCGGTGGCCTGCGCGCGCGTGCCCAAGCTGACGGTCGTGGTCGGCGGCTCGTACGGCGCGGGCAACTACTCGATGTGCGGCCGGGCGTACTCGCCGCGCTTCCTGTGGATGTGGCCGAACGCCAAGATCTCCGTGATGGGCGGCGAGCAGGCCGCCTCCGTCCTCGCCACCGTCAAGCGCGACCAGCTGGAGGGGCGCGGCGAGACCTGGTCCGCCGACGACGAGGAGGCGTTCAAGGACCCGGTCCGCGCCCAGTACGAGACCCAGGGCAGCGCCTACTACGCGACGGCCCGGCTCTGGGACGACGGGGTCATCGACCCGATGGAGACCCGGCAGGTGCTGGGGCTCGCTCTGACGGCCTGCGCGAACGCCCCGCTGGGTGACCCCCAGTTCGGCGTCTTCCGGATGTGAGGGGACCCACGACGATGTTCGACACGGTACTGGTGGCCAACCGCGGCGAGATCGCCGTCCGGGTGATCCGGACGCTGCGGTCGCTGGGCGTGCGCTCGGTGGCCGTCTTCTCCGACGCGGACGCCGACGCCCGGCACGTGCGCGAGGCGGACACGGCGGTGCGCATCGGCCCCGCGCCGGCCGCCGAGAGCTACCTGTCGGCGGAGCGGCTGCTGGAGGCGGCGGCGCGCACGGGCGCGCAGGCGGTGCACCCGGGATACGGGTTCCTCGCCGAGAACGCGGCCTTCGCGCGGGCCTGCACGGAGGCGGGGCTGGTCTTCATCGGCCCGCCCGCGGACGCCATCTCCCTGATGGGCGACAAGATCCGCGCCAAGGAGACGGTGCGGGCGGCCGGGGTCCCGGTGGTGCCGGGCTCCTCGGGCAGCGGTCTGACCGACGCCGAACTGGCCTCCGCGGCGCGGGAGATCGGCATGCCGGTGCTGCTGAAGCCGTCGGCGGGCGGGGGCGGCAAGGGCATGCGGCTGGTGCGCGACGAGGCCGCGCTGGCGGAGGAGATCGCCGCCGCGCGCCGTGAGGCCCGCGCCTCCTTCGGCGACGACACGCTCCTCGTCGAGCGGTGGGTCGACCGGCCCCGGCACATCGAGATCCAGGTCCTGGCGGACGGCCACGGCGGCGTGGTGCACCTGGGCGAGCGCGAGTGCTCCCTCCAGCGCCGGCACCAGAAGATCATCGAGGAGGCGCCGAGCGTGCTCCTCGACGAGAAGACCCGCGCCGCGATGGGCGAGGCGGCCGTCCAGGCGGCCCGCTCGTGCGGCTACTCGGGCGCGGGCACGGTCGAGTTCATCGTGCCGGGCGACGACCCGTCCTCGTACTACTTCATGGAGATGAACACCCGCCTCCAGGTCGAGCACCCCGTGACCGAGCTGATCACGGGCCTGGACCTGGTGGAGTGGCAGCTGCGGGTGGCGGCGGGCGAGCGCCTGGGCCTCGCCCAGGACGACATCACCCTCACCGGGCACGCGGTGGAGGCCCGCATCTGCGCGGAGGACCCCGCGCGCGGGTTCCTGCCGTCCGGCGGCACGGTCCTGCGGCTGCACGAGCCCGAGGGCGACGGCGTGCGCACGGACTCGGGCCTGACCGAGGGCACGGAGGTCGGCTCGCTGTACGACCCGATGCTGTCCAAGGTCATCGCGTACGGCCCTGACCGGGCGACGGCGTTGCGCCGCCTGCGCGGGGCGCTGGCCCGGACGGTGACGCTGGGGGTGCAGACGAACGCGGGCTTCCTGCGGCGGCTGCTGGCGCACCCGGCGGTGGTCGCGGGCGAGCTGGACACGGGGCTGGTGGAGCGGGAGGTCCAAGGGCTGGTACCGGAGGAGGTTCCCCCGGAGGTCTACGCGGCGGCCGGGCTGCTGCGCCAGGCGGCGCTCTCCCCCCAGGAACCGGGCGGCCGGACCGATCACCGGACCGATCACTGGACCGATCCCTTCTCGGTGCCGAGCGGGTGGCGGATGGGCGGCGAGGCCGCCTGGACCGTGCACCACCTGCGGGTGCCGGGCCACGACCCGGTGACGGTACGGGTGCGGGGCACGGAGGTGCGACTGGACGGCGCGGCCAGCGACCTGCGGGGGTCCGGTGCGGCGGAGGACCCCGCCACCCTCACCCTCCACCTCGACGGCGTCGCGCACACCTTCCACCACCGCGGCACCTGGCTCGGCCGGGACGGCGACGCGTGGAACGTGGTGGACCACGACCCCGTCGCCGCCTCCCTCACCGGCGCGGCGCACGGCGGCGCGGACTCCCTGACCGCGCCCATGCCCGGCACGGTGACCGTCGTGAAGGTCGCCGTCGGGGACGAGGTGGCCGCCGGGCAGAGCCTGCTGGTCGTGGAGGCGATGAAGATGGAGCACGTCCTGTCCGCCCCGCACGCCGGCACCGTCACCGAACTGGACGTCACCCCCGGCACGACGGTGGCCATGGACCAGGTCCTGGCCGTGGTCGCACCGGCCGCGGTACAGGAGGAGCAGGCATGACGACTCCCGGACTGGGCCTGCCCATGGCCGTACCCGCCGAAGGCCTCCCCGCCAGGGTCCGCGTCCACGAGGTCGGCGCGCGCGACGGGCTGCAGAACGAGAAGGAGGTCGTCCCGACGGAGGTGAAGGCGGAGTTCGTCCGCCGGCTGGCCGCCGCGGGCCTGACCACCGTCGAGGCGACCAGCTTCGTGCACCCCAAGTGGGTGCCCCAACTGGCCGACGCCGAGGAGCTGTTCCCGCTCGTACGGGACCTGCGGAGCCCTTCCGGGCAGGCCGTGCACCTGCCCGTCCTCGTCCCGAACGAGCGGGGCCTGGACCGCGCCCTGGCCCTCGGCGCGACCCGCGTCGCGGTCTTCGCCAGCGCCACCGAGTCCTTCGCGAAGGCCAACCTCAACCGGACCGTGGACGAGGCGCTGGCGATGTTCGAGCCGGTGGTCGCGCGGGCCCGGGCCGCGGGCGTCCACGTGCGCGGCTACCTCTCCATGTGCTTCGGCGACCCGTGGGAGGGCCCGGTCCCGGTCGACCGGGTCGTACGGGTCTGCCGGGCCCTGCTCGACATGGGCTGCGACGAGCTGAGCCTGGGCGACACGATCGGGGTGGCGACCCCGGGCCACGTGGGCGCGCTCCTCACCGCGCTCGCCGGGGAGGGCGTGCCGGTGTCCGCCCTGGGCGTGCACTTCCACGACACGTACGGCCAGGCGCTCGCCAACACCCTGGCGGCGCTGCGGCACGGCGTGACGACCGTGGACGCCTCCGCGGGCGGCCTCGGCGGCTGCCCGTACGCGAAGAGCGCCACCGGCAACCTCGCCACCGAAGACCTCGTGTGGATGCTGACGGGCCTCGGCATCGACACCGGGATCGACCTCGGCCTCCTCACCGCCACCAGCGGGTGGATGGCCGGGCACCTGGGCCGACCCAGCCCGTCCCGCACCGTCCGCGCCCTCTCCCACAAGGAGTGACCCTCATGTCCCTGGACCACCGCCTCTCCCCCGAGCTCGACGAACTGCGGCGCACGGTCGCCGAGTTCGCCCAGGACGTCGTGGCGCCGAAGATCGGCGACTTCTACGAGCGCCACGAGTTCCCGTACGAGATCGTCCGCGAGATGGGCCGCATGGGCCTGTTCGGGCTGCCGTTCCCCGAGGAGTACGGCGGCATGGGCGGCGACTACCTGGCCCTGGGCATCGCCCTCGAAGAACTCGCCCGCGTCGATTCCTCGGTGGCGATCACCCTGGAGGCGGGGGTCTCGCTCGGCGCGATGCCGATCCACCTCTTCGGGACGCCGGAGCAGAAGGCCGAGTGGCTGCCCCGTCTCTGCGCGGGCGAGCTGCTCGGCGCGTTCGGCCTCACCGAGCCGGACGGCGGCTCGGACGCGGGCGCGACCCGTACGACGGCGCGCCGGGACGAGGCGACGGGCGAATGGGTGATCAACGGCAGCAAGTGCTTCATCACCAACTCGGGCACCGACATCACCGGCCTGGTCACGGTGACGGCGGTCACCGGCCGCAAGCCCGACGGCAAGCCGCTGATCTCGTCGATCATCGTGCCGTCCGGCACCCCCGGCTTCACGGTCGCCGCCCCCTACTCGAAGGTCGGCTGGAACGCCTCGGACACCCGCGAGCTGTCCTTCGCCGACGTCCGGGTCCCGGCCGCGAACCTGCTCGGCGAGGAGGGCCGCGGGTACGCGCAGTTCCTGCGCATCCTGGACGAGGGCCGCATCGCGATCGCGGCCCTGGCGACGGGCCTGGCCCAGGGCTGCGTCGACGAGTCGGTCAAGTACGCGAAGGAGCGCCACGCCTTCGGCCGCCCGATCGGGGTGAACCAGGCGATCCAGTTCAAGATCGCGGACATGGAGATGCGGGCCCACACGGCCCGCCTGGCCTGGCGCGACGCGGCCTCCCGGCTGGTGGCGGGCGAACCGTTCAAGAAGGAGGCGGCCCTGGCCAAACTCCACTCCTCCACGGTCGCCGTCGACAACGCCCGGGACGCCACCCAGATCCACGGCGGCTACGGCTTCATGAACGAGTACCCGGTGGCCCGCATGTGGCGAGACTCCAAGATCCTGGAAATCGGCGAGGGCACGAGCGAGGTCCAGCGCATGCTGATCGCACGGGAACTGGGCCTGACGAGCTGAGGACGCGGGTACCGTCGCCCGGGAGCGCGAAGCCCGGCGCCACCGGTCGACGGGGCCCGGCCCCTGGACATCAAATGAGGTTAGGCTAACCTACCTTTGCACTTGTCCGGTGGGCTCTTCGCCCTGTTCGAAAGCAGTCATGCCATGTCCAACGCCCGTGTCACCCACCTCACCCGTCGCGGCGTCCTCGCCGCCGGCGGGGCCCTCGGTCTCGGGGCCGTCCTGGCGGCCTGCGGGGACGACGACGCGAAGAGCGGCGGCTCGGCGGACTCGACGAAGAGCGCTGCCGCGTCCGGGCCCTGGACGTTCAAGGACGACCGGGGCGAGACCGTGAAGCTGGACCGGGTCCCGGCGAACATCGTCGCGTTCACCGGCGTCGCCGCCGCCCTCCACGACTACGGCATCGGGGTCAAGGGCGTCTTCGGGCCGACGAAGACCAAGGACGGCAAGGCCGACGTCCAGGCCGGCGACATGGACGTCAGCAAGCTGACCGTCCTCGGCAACGCCTGGGGCCAGTTCAACATCGAGAAGTACGCCGCCCTCGCCCCGGACGTGCTGCTCTCCACCATGTTCGACGACGCCGGCACCCTCTGGTACGTCCCCGAGGAGTCCGAGGAGAAGATCCTCAAGCTCGCCCCGAGCGTCGGCATCTCCGTCTACGACCGCCAACTGCCCGAGTCGCTGGAGCGGATGTTCGCGCTCGCCGAGTCGCTGGGCGCGGACGTGAAGGCCGCCAAGACGGTCCAGGCGAAGAAGGACTTCGAGAAGGCCGCCGAGCGCCTGCGCGCCGCCGCCAAGGCCCGCCCGGAGATCAAGGTCCTCGCCGGTTCCGCCAGCCAGGACATCTTCTACGTCTCCGGCTCGAACCTCTCCATCGACCTGGAGTACTTCAAGGCCCTCGGCGTGAACCTCGTCGAGCCGCCCGCCAAGGTCCTGAAGGAGAGCGGCGGCTGGTTCGAGAACCTGAGCTGGGAGAACGTCGACAAGTACCCGGCCGACGTGATCATCATGGACGACCGCACCGCGACCATCCAGCCCGCCGACATCACCGAGGCGACCTGGAAGAAGCTCCCCGCGGTCAAGGCCGGCCAGGTCATCGCCCGCACCCCGGAGCCGATCCTCTCCTACGCCAAGTGCACCCCCATGCTCGACAACCTCGCGGAGGCCATCGAGAAGGCGAAGAAGGTCGCCTGAGCCCGGATTCAGGGGCGCAAGCCCCTGAAAGGGGCGCGGGGAACTGCGCGGCCCGCCCCCACCGGGCCCGCAGACAAGCCAGTTGCGAGGCCTGCGTCACAGGAGCAGCAGGAGGCACCCTCAAGCACAGGGACTTAGGTTAGGCTAACCTAAGTTAAGAGCCGCCCCCACGGCTCCTACCTGCGCCCGTCCCTCTCCCGCCCCTCCGGAGGACTCCCCCATGCGCTCGCACCTGCTCAACGACACGACCGCGGAGCGGTACCGCCGCTCCGTGACCGAGGGAATAGAGCGGGTGGCGGCCAAACTCGCCACCACCGACCGACCGTTCACGGGCGTCACGGTCGACGCCCTCGCCCCCCGCATCGACCGCATCGACCTCGACCGGCCGCTGCACGACACCACCGCGGTGCTCGACGAACTGGAGGACGTCTACCTCCGGGACGCGGTCTACTTCCACCACCCCCGCTACCTCGCGCACCTCAACTGCCCGGTGGTCATCCCGGCCGTGGTCGGCGAGGCGGTCCTGTCCGCCGTCAACTCCTCCCTGGACACCTGGGACCAGTCGGCCGGCGGCACCCTCATCGAGCGCAAGCTCATCGACTGGACCAACGAGCGCATCGGCTTCGGCCCCGCCGCCGACGGCGTCTTCACCTCCGGCGGCTCGCAGTCCAACCTCCAGGCGCTGCTGCTCGCCCGGGAGGAGGCCAAGCCGGGACGGGCCGGGCGGGAAGGGGCCGCCTCCTACGGCGACCTGCGGATCTTCGCCTCCGAGGCGAGCCACTTCAGCGTGAAGAAGTCGGCGAAACTGCTCGGGCTCGGCCCCGACGCCGTCGTCACCGTCCCCACCGGCGCCGACAAGCGCATGCAGACGGTCGCGCTCGCCCACGAGCTGGAGCGCTGCCGCCGCGAGGGCCTGGTCCCCATGGCCGTCGTCGCCACCGCCGGCACCACCGACTTCGGCTCCATCGACCCGCTGCCCGAGATCGCCGAGCTGTGCGAGCAGTTCGGCGCCTGGCTGCACGTGGACGCCGCGTACGGCTGCGGGCTGCTCACCTCGCTGAAGAACCGGCACCGCCTCGACGGCATCGAGCGCGCCGACTCCGTGACCGTGGACTACCACAAGTCCTTCTTCCAGCCGGTGAGTTCCTCCGCCGTCCTGGTCCGCGACGCGGCCACCCTACGGCACGCCACCTACCACGCCGAGTACCTCAACCCGCGCCGCATGGTGCACGAGCGCATCCCCAACCAGGTCGACAAGTCCCTGCAGACCACCCGCCGGTTCGACGCCCTCAAACTGTGGATGACGCTGCGGACCATGGGCGCCGACGGCATCGGGCAGCTCTTCGACGAGGTCTGCGACCTCGCCGAGCGGGGCTGGGAGCTGCTGGCCGCCGACCCGCGCTACGACGTCGTGGTCGCCCCGTCCCTGTCCACCCTCGTCTTCCGCTACATCCCGGCCGCCGTCACCGACCCGGCCGAGATCGACCGCGCCAACCTGTACGCCCGCAAGGCCCTGTTCGCCTCCGGCGACGCGGTGGTCGCGGGCACGAAGGTGGGCGGCCGCCACTTCCTGAAGTTCACCCTGCTCAACCCCGAGACCACGACGGACGACATCACCGCCGTGCTCGACCTGATCGCCGGCCACGCCGAGCAGTACCTGGGAGAGTCCCTTGTCCACGCGTCCTGAACCCGCGACCGCGCGGTCCGCCGCTCCCGCCGGTTCCGCCGTGCACACGCACGATTTCGTCGGCATCGGGCTCGGCCCCTTCAACCTCGGCCTCGCCTGCCTCACCGAGCCGATCGACGAACTCGACGGCGTCTTCCTGGAGTCCAAGCCGGACTTCGAGTGGCACTCCGGGATGTTCCTGGAGGGCGCGCACCTCCAGACGCCGTTCCTGTCGGACCTGGTCACCCTGGCCGACCCGACGTCCCCGTACTCCTTCCTCAGCTACCTGAAGGAATCGGGCCGCCTGTACTCGTTCTACATCCGCGAGAACTTCTACCCGCTGCGCGTCGAGTACGACGCCTACTGCCGCTGGGCCGCCTCGAAGCTCACCAGCGTCCGCTTCGGCACGACGGTCGCGGAGGTGACGTACGACGACGAGAGCGAGGTGTACGTCGTCCGCACGACCACCGGCGACCGCTACCGCGCCCGCCACCTGGTCCTGGGCACCGGCACTCCCCCGTACGTCCCCGAGGCGTGCGCGGACCTCGGCGGGGACTTCATCCACAACTCCCGCTACCGGCAGCACAAGCGGGAGCTGCAGGCCAAGAAGTCGATCACGCTGGTCGGCAGCGGGCAGTCGGCCGCCGAGATCTACCTCGACCTGCTGAGCGAGATCGACGTCCACGGCTACCGGCTGAACTGGGTCACGCGCTCCCCGCGGTTCTTCCCGCTGGAGTACACCAAGCTCACGCTGGAGATGACCTCCCCCGAGTACATCGACTACTTCCACGCGCTGCCCGAGGGGACCCGCTACCGCCTCCAGGCGGAGCAGAAGGGCCTGTTCAAGGGCATCGACGGCGAACTGATCGACGCGATCTTCGACCTGCTCTACCAGAAGAACCTCGGCGGCCCGGTCCCCACCCGCCTGCTCACCAACTCGTCGTTGCACACCGCGGCCTACGAGAACGGCACGTACACCCTCGGCCTGCGCCAGGAGGAGCAGGGCAAGGAGTACGAGCTCCAGTCCGAGGGCCTGGTCCTCGCCACCGGCTACCGGTACGTGGAGCCCGCGTTCCTGGCGCCCGTGCGCGACCGCATCCGCTACGACGGCCACGGCAACCACGACGTGGCCCGCAACTACGCCATCGACGTCACCGGCCGCGGGATCTTCCTGCAGAACGCCGGCGTCCACACCCACTCGATCACCTCGCCGGACCTCGGCATGGGCCCGTACCGCAACACCTGCATCATCCGGGAGCTGCTCGGCACCGAGTACTACCCGGTGGAGAAGTCCATCGCGTTCCAGGAGTTCGCCGTATGAGCGCCACCGGTAGCAGCACCGCCGTCGGCACGCTGAGCATGCGGCCCCTCGACCCCCTCCAGGACGCCGGGCTGCTGCACTCCTGGGTGACCCATCCCAAGGCGGCGTACTGGATGATGCAGGACGCGAAGCTGCAGGACGTGGAGCGCGCGTACATGGCGATCGCTGCAAGCGAGCACCACCACGCCCACCTCGGGTTCCACGACGGGCGGCCCGCGTTCCTGATGGAGAGGTACGACCCCCGGTACATCGAGCTGGTCGGGCTGTACGAGCCCGAGCCGGGCGACGTCGGCATGCACTTCCTGGTCGCCCCCACCGACCGGCCCGTGCACGGCTTCACCCGGGCCGTCATCACCGCCGTGATGGAGGAGCTGTTCGCCGACCCGGGCACCCGCCGGGTCGTCGTCGAGCCGGACGTCACCAACACGGCGGTGCACGCGCTGAACGAGACTGTCGGCTTCGTCCCGGAGCGCGAGATCGAGAAGCCGGAGAAGCGCGCCCTGCTGTCCTTCTGCACCCGCGAGCAGTTCTTCGCGAGCCGAGGAGTTTCCCTGTGACCCTGTCCGACGCCGTGGCACACCTGTCCCCCCACCACTGGGCCCGCGCCGAACGCCTCCTGCTGCGCAAGGCGCTCGCCGAGTTCGCCCACGAACGGCTGATCACCCCCGAGGCCGTGGACGGCGAGCAGGACACGTACGCCGTCCGCAGCGACGACGGCCTGACCCGCTACCGCTTCACCGCCGTGCGCCGCGCCCTCGACCACTGGCAGGTCGACGCGGAGTCGATCACCCGCAGCCGCGACGGCGCCGAACTCCCGCTCGCCGCCCTGGACTTCTTCGTCGAGCTGCAGAAATCGCTCGGCCTGAGCGAGAAGATCCTGCCCGTCTACCTGGAGGAGATCTCCTCCACCCTCTCCAGCACCTGCTACAAGTTGGCCGAGCCCCGGCCCACCGCCGCCGAGCTCGCCGCGAGCGGCTTCCAGGAGATCGAGACGGGGATGACCGAGGGCCACCCCTGCTTCGTCGCCAACAACGGCCGGCTCGGCTTCGGCGTCCACGAGTACCTGTCGTACGCGCCGGAGACCGCGAGCCCGGTACGGCTGGTCTGGCTGGCCGCGCACCGCTCGCGGGCCGCGTTCACGGCGGGCGCCGGCATCGAGTACGAGTCGTTCCTGCGCGGGGAGCTGGGCGAGGAGACCGTGGAGCGCTTCCACGGCGTCCTGCGCGACCAGGGCCTCGACCCGGCCGACTACCTGTTCATCCCGGTCCACCCCTGGCAGTGGTGGAACAAGCTCACGGTGACCTTCGCCGCCGAGGTCGCCCGGCGGCACCTGGTGTGCCTGGGCGAGGGCGACGACGAATACCTTGCCCAGCAGTCGATCCGGACGTTCTTCAACACGAGCGCGCCCGAGAAGCACTACGTGAAGACCGCCCTGTCGATCGTCAACATGGGCTTCATGCGCGGGCTGTCCGCCGCCTACATGGAGGCGACCCCGGCCATCAACGACTGGCTGGCGCAGCTCGTCGACAACGACCCGCTGCTGCGCTCGACCGGCCTGTCGATCATCCGCGAGCGCGCGGCCGTCGGCTACCGGCACCTGGAGTACGAGGCCGCCACCGACCGCTACTCCCCGTACCGCAAGATGCTCGCCGCCCTGTGGCGCGAGAGCCCGGTCCCCTCGCTGCGCGACGGCGAGACCCTGGCCACCATGGCCTCGCTCGTCCACGTGGACGACGCGGGCTCCTCGGTCGCCGCCGCGCTGATCGAGCGCTCCGGGCTGACGCCGGTGGAGTGGCTGCGCCGCTACCTGCGGGCCTACCTCACGCCGCTGCTGCACAGCTTCTACGCGTACGACCTGGTGTTCATGCCGCACGGCGAGAACGTCATCCTCGTCCTGAAGGACGGGGTGGTCGAGCGGGCGGTCTACAAGGACATCGCCGAGGAGATCGCGGTCATGGACCCGGACGCGGTGCTGCCGCCGGCGGTCGAGCGGCTGCGCGTGGACGTCCCCGACGACAAGAAGCTCCTGTCGCTGTTCACGGACGTCTTCGACTGCTTCTTCCGCTTCCTGGCGTCGAACCTGGCGGACGAGGGCGTCCTGGCGGAGGACGACTTCTGGCGCACGGTCGCCGCGTGCGTACGCGACTACCAGCGGGAGACGCCCGAACTCGCGGACAAGTTCGCGCAGTACGACCTGTTCGCCCCCGAGTTCGCGCTGTCCTGCCTCAACCGGCTCCAGCTGCGCGACAACGAGCAGATGGTGGACCTCTCCGACCCCGCCGGGGCCCTCCAGCTCGTCGGCACGCTGGAGAACCCGATCGCCGGCCTGTAGGGGCCGGCTCCACGAACAGGCGGGCGCCCCCCCGTACGGTCCCMGGGGGCGCCCGCCGCCGTACCGGCGGTGCTCAGTCCGCGGGCCAGGGCACCTGCGGCGAGCGGTAGTAGTTCATGCCGAGCGCGTCCCAGCGCGGGGCCTGCGCGGCGAGCCGCACCCGGTAGTCGTCCCAGTCGTGCGTCGAGGCGGGCGACCAGCCGAGCTCGGCCACCCCGGGCAGCCGCGGGAACGCCATGAACTCCAGGTCGGACGAGGTCGACAGGGTCTCCGTCCACAGCGGTGCCTCGACACCGCGCACGGCCGTACCGGGCACGCCGGCGAGGTAGGCGCCCGGGTCCCAGTCGTAGGAGCGCCGCACCTCCACCAGTCCGGCCCAGGCCTGGCCGAGGGGCGTGTCCGCGGTGTACTTCATGTCGAGGTACACCCGGTCGGCGGGCGACAGGACGATCCCGGTGCCGTTGCGCGCCGCCGCCGCGACCTGCTCCTTCTCGGCGGCGCCCGTGCCGTCCAGGCCCCAGTACTGGGCCACCGCGCCCGGCGCCGGGGCCGCGGTCAGCTGGTGCCAGCCCACCACGGTCTTGCCGTACCTCGCGACGACCGGCTGGACCTTCTCCATGAAGGTCACGTAGTCCTCGTGGCTGGTGGAGTGGGCCTCGTCGCCGCCGATGTGCAGGTACCGGCCCGGGGTGATGGCGGCCAGCTCCCGGATCACGTCGTCCACGAAGTCGTACGTCACCGGCTTGCCGACGCACAGCGAGCTGAAGCCGACCTCGGTGCCGGTGTAGAGCGGCGGGGCGACGCCGTCGCAGTTCAGCTCCGGGTACGAGGCGAGCGCCGCGTTGGTGTGCCCGGGCATGTCGATCTCGGGCACGACCTCCAGGTGGCGCGAGGCGGCGTACCGGACGATGTCCTTGTACTGGGCCTTCGTGTAGTGGCCGCCGGGGCCGCCGCCGACCGACGTGGAACCGCCGTACGGGGCGAGCCGCGGCCAGGAGTCGATGGCGATGCGCCAGCCCTGGTCGTCGCTGAGGTGCAGGTGCAGGGTGTTGATCTTGTAGAGGGCCAGCTGGTCGATGTAGCGCTTGACCTGGTCCACGGTGAAGAAGTGCCGGGAGACGTCGAGCATCGCACCGCGCCAGCCGTAGCGCGGCGTGTCGGTGACGGTGCCGCCCGCGACCGGCCAGGGGCCGGGCTGCCGTGAGTCCTCCTCGACGGCGGCGGGCAGCAGCTGGCGCAGGGTCTGCACGCCGTGGAAGAGCCCGGCGGGCTCGCGGGCGGTGATCGTGACAGCACCCTTCCCGCTGGTCAGCCGGTAGCCCTCGGCGCCCAGACCGGCGGTGCCCTCGCGGGTGAGCCGCAGCCGGATGCCGTCGCCGCCCCGCTCGTCCGTGACGGGGAGGCGGTAGCCGGTGGACGGGCGCAGCACCCCGGCGAGGTACGAGCCGACGTCGCGGACCTCCTTCGACCGGTCCACGCGGATGCGGGTACCGCTCGTGATCCGGTACGGGGCGCCGCCCGGGTCGACGGAGGCGGGGGCCGGGACGATCCGGCTCAGCGGGGTGACGGGAGGGGGGACGGCGCGGTCGGACGCGGACGGTGCCGCGCCGACGGCGGAGATACCGGCGGCTGCCACGAGCAGCAGCGTACCGAGCAGGCGGGGCGTTCTGTGCTGTCTCACATGCGCTCCCTTCGAATGGGTATAGACCACTCTCCCGCAGAGCCGGTGGAAGAATCACCCCCATGGCGGAAATCATCCAGCGGGACGGGACCTGGACCTTCGACGGCGACGCCCTGCGGCTGGTGCCGGGCTGTGACAAGAACGTGGGCCTGCTGCGCCGGTCGCTGGGTGAACTCACCGTCCCGCTGGGCGCGTTGGCGGGCATCTCGTTCGAGCAGGGCAAGCGGACCGGCCGGCTCAGGCTGCGGCTGCGGGACGGCGCGGACCCGCTGCTCCAGGCGACCGGGGGCCGGCTCGTGGACTCCGCCGACCCCTACCAGCTGACCGTGGAGTCGGACCGCTACGGCGTGGCGGAGTACTTCGTGGACGAGATACGCAACGCGCTGCTCCTGGACGAGGTGCCGGCCACGCCGGTCGACCGCTACCTGCTGCCGGGCCCGGCCGTGCCGCTGTCGGTCTCGGCGGGCGACGGCACGGCGAGCTTCGACGGGGAGCGGGTCCGCCTGGAGTGGAACTGGAAGACGGAGGAGGCCAAGGCGGCGGCCGGCACCCGCACGCTCGCCCTGGCCGAGATCCGGTCCGTGGAGTGGCAGCCGTCGGTGGGCCTGGAGAACGGACACCTGCGCTTCMCCGTCCGGGGCGCGCCCACGAAGGCCCCGCCGAAGTACGACCCCAACGCGGTCGAGCTGTGGGGCTTCAAGAAGGACCCGCTGATGGCGCTGGTGGCGGCGGCGGTGCAGGCGCGCCTCCCGCACCCCTCGGCGCCGCCCGCGCAGGACGCGGCGCCGAAGCAGCTCGCCGCCTCCGCCGCCTCGGACCACGACGCCCTCCTCCGCCGCCTGCGCGAACTGGGCGACCTGCACCGATCGGGTGTCCTGACGGACGAGGAGTTCAGCATGGCCAAGCGGGCCCTGCTGAAGGGGATGTAGGGGTACGGGGCAGGGTGCGGCCCGGTGGGGGCTGATCGCGCAGTTCCCCGCGCCCCTCAAAAGCGGGGCTGCGCCCCGGCTTTTGAGGGGCGCGGGGAACCCCCTCCCGCGCCACAGCAAACCAACAACCCCTTGCCCGATATCGGGCAGGATTCTTGCGATCGGTCCCTTCATACCCCAGGATCATCGGGTGCACGAGGACCTCGTCGATCATCTGACACGCTCCTCGCCCCTCAGCCGGGGCGAGGCACTGCGGGTGATCCAGGACGTGCTCGCCTACTTCGACGAGACGACGGAGGACTACGTCCGTCGCCGCCACCGGGAGCTCCAGGCACAGGGCTGGATCAACTCGGCGATCTTCGAACGGATCACGGCGGACCTCAAATACCGCGCGGTCGCCCCGCCGGAGCTCACGCTCCGCCAGGTGCGCCGCATCGTCTACGGCTAGGAACCTCTCGTATGTGCGGAATCGTGGGATACATCGGCCGGCGCGACGTGGCGCCGCTCCTCCTGGAGGGCCTGCAGCGCCTGGAGTACCGCGGCTACGACTCGGCCGGCCTCGTGGTGACGTCCCCGAAGACGGCCGGCCTGAAGATGGTCAAGGCCAAGGGCCGGGTCCGTGACCTGGAGGCCCGCGTCCCCAAGCGCTTCGCCGGCACCACGGGCATCGCCCACACCCGCTGGGCCACCCACGGCGCCCCCTCCGACGAGAACGCCCACCCGCACATGTCGGCCGATGACAAGGTCGCCGTCGTCCACAACGGCATCATCGACAACGCCTCCGACCTCCGCAAGAAGCTGGAGGCGGAGGGCGTCGAGTTCCTCTCCGAGACCGACACCGAGGTCCTCACGCACCTGATCGCCCGCGCCCCGGCCGAGACGCTGGAGGAGAAGGTCCGCCAGGCCCTGCGGCTGGTCGAGGGCACGTACGGCATCGCCGTGATGCACGCCGACCACGCGGACCGCATCGTGGTCGCCCGCAACGGCTCCCCGGTCGTCCTCGGCATCGGCGAGAAGGAGATGTTCGTCGCCTCGGACATCGCCGCGCTGGTCACCCACACCCGCCAGATCGTCACCCTCGACGACGGCGAGATGGCGACGCTGAAGGCCGACGACTTCCGGACGTACACCACCGAGGGCACCCGTACGACGGCCGAGCCGACCACCGTGGAGTGGGAGGCGGCCTCCTACGACATGGGCGGCCACGACACGTACATGCACAAGGAGATCCACGAGCAGGCCGAGGCCGTGGACCGGGTGCTGCGCGGCCGCATCGACGACCGGTTCTCCACCGTGCACCTGGGCGGCCTGAACCTGGACGCCCGCGAGGCGCGCAAGATCCGGCGCGTGAAGATCCTCGGCTGCGGCACCTCGTACCACGCGGGCATGATCGGCGCCCAGATGATAGAGGAGCTGGCCCGCATCCCCGCGGACGCCGAGCCCGCCTCGGAGTTCCGCTACCGCAACGCGGTCGTCGACCCCGACACGCTGTACGTGGCGGTGTCCCAGTCCGGTGAGACGTACGACGTGCTGGCGGCCGTGCAGGAGCTGAAGCGCAAGGGCGCCCGGGTCCTGGGCGTCGTGAACGTCGTCGGCTCGGCCATCGCCCGCGAGGCCGACGGCGGCATGTACGTGCACGCCGGACCCGAGGTGTGCGTGGTCTCCACCAAGTGCTTCACCAACACCACGGTCGCCTTCGCGCTGCTCGCCCTGCACCTGGGCCGCACCCGCGACCTGTCCGTCTCCGACGGCAAGCGGATCATCGAGGGCCTGCGCCGGCTGCCCGGCCAGATCACCGAGATCCTCGCCCAGGAGGACGAGATCAAGAAGCTGGCCGAGCAGTACGCCGAGGCCCGCTCGATGCTCTTCATCGGCCGGGTGCGCGGCTACCCGGTGGCCCGCGAGGCCTCGCTGAAGCTGAAGGAGGTCTCGTACATCCACGCCGAGGCCTACCCCGCCTCGGAGCTGAAGCACGGCCCGCTCGCGCTGATCGAGCCGGCGCTGCCGACGGTCGCGATCGTCCCGGACGACGACCTGCTGGAGAAGAACCGCGCGGCCCTGGAGGAGATCAAGGCCCGCAGCGGCAAGATCCTCGCCGTGGCCCACCAGCACCAGGAGAAGGCCGACCAGACGATCGTCGTCCCGAAGAACGAGGACGAACTGGACCCGATCCTCCTCGGCATCCCCCTCCAACTCCTCGCCTACCACACGGCGTTGTCCCTGGGCCGGGACATCGACAAGCCGCGGAACCTGGCGAAGTCGGTGACGGTGGAGTAGCCCCCGCGCGGACCCCGGAACGGGCCGGGTCCCCACGTGTCGCCACCAGACACGAGGGGACCCGTTCACGCCGGGGTCGCCCAATACCCCGGCCGGCTGCCCACCACCGGGACCGTCACGCCCCGGTCGGCAGCACGCCGTACACCACATGCCGTACGACGACGGCAAACCTGCCCCCTATATGCCCTTCACAAGTACACAAACACCTCTACGCACGAGTAGTTTCCGCGCGTGCACAAGAGGGGGGACCGGTGGGGGCCGACGGGGCTCAGGGGATGACGACGACCGGCCGCTGCGCCCGCTTGGCGAGGCGCCCGGCGACCGACCCGAAGAGCCGGCCGACGATCCCGTGGGTCGAGCCCACGACGATCGCGTCGGCCTCGTACTCCCGTCCCACCTCTTCGAGTTCGTGGCAGATGTCGCCGCCGCGCTCGACGAGGATCCAGGGGACCTCGGCCAGGTAGTCCGCACAGGCGAGTTCGAGGCCGAGCACCTCGGTGCGGTGGTCCGGCACGTCGACGAAGACCGGCGGTTCGCAGCCGGCCCACACCGTGGTGGGCAGCCGGTTGGCCACGTGCACGATGATCAGGCCCGACCCGGAACGGCAGGCCATGCCGATCGCGTACGCCAGGGCCCGTTCGCTGGACGTCGAGCCGTCGAAGCCCACGACGACCCCGTGCTTGAAGGCGGGGTCGCAGGACTGACGTGCCTCTTCCGCCGCCAAGGGCTCGGCCGCCGTGGGATCGGCGACGGGGCGCTTGCGGTCCGCGGGTTCGAATTCGTGACCGGCCATGGGTGTCTCGGCGTTCGGATCCTCTACGTGGGACGAGCGGCAACGGCGGAGCTGTGTCCGGGAATCATCTTCCCAACCCCATACCCGCAAGGGTACGGCGACAAGCCTTCTCCGCCCACTTCCCGCTCTCGGCTCGGGAGGGTTCCCCGGAGCATGCACGAGAGGAACCCCGCAACGCAATGGTTGCTGCCACCTACAGCCGCTTTACGCGCCCCCTGGAGGTCGCCCCGTCAGGGGGCGCCTTCAAGGGGCGCGGGGAACTGCGCGACCGGCCCCCACC
>NZ_VDFC01000047.1:256344-271303 GCF_008369065.1 Streptomyces apricus
CCGCGACGCCCGCCACGGACACGACCACCCCCCAGGACCCGGCGGCCGGCACAAGGGCGGACACCGACACCGCGACCGACCTGATCCGCTGGGCGGCGTTCAGCTGCGTCCTGGTCCCGGTCGTCCTCGTCGGATACGGCACCTCCCTGGCGGGCGCGGCCGGCACGGCCCTCGGGCTGGCCGCTGTGACCGGCGCCTGCCGGGTGCTGCTGCGCCGCTCCGAGCGCGGCGCGGCGCGACTGCGCGCGCGGGAGCGCGCACCGCATCATGTGCGACAGGGCGGGGGCGGGGTAGGCGACCGCCGAGGCGGCCGTCACGCCGGTGCGAATACGCCGGTTGACTGACCGGTTTCCGCATACGCGCCCACCGCTTTTCAGCCAACTTCTCCGCCCCGCGCTTCCCTTGGCCGAACCACCCCCCAACCCCCGTTCGACCTGCACCGAAAGGGTCCCGCGGGGTGCCCGCACCCTACGGGGACCGGCCACCGGCACGAGGCGCACTTCCCTGCGCGGCCCACGAGTGCAACGCTTCGTGATCGAATGCTTCACGCCAAGTTGCCATGTCGACAATCTGCCGAGTGCTGAAGTGGCCACCTCGGCACCTTGCGACACAGTAGATTCGATCTTGACGTCTTACGGCGGGGGACTCGTGCAGGACCGAGGGGAAACGTGTTGGAGCGACAGACCCGAAAGGTTAAGGGTGCCGCGACCACCGAGGGGGGCTTAGCAGGATGAGCCACGACTCCACTGCCGCGCCGGAAGCCGCGGTCCGGAAACTGTCCGGACGACGCCGCAAGGAGATCGTCGCGGTGCTGCTGTTCAGCGGCGGCCCCATCTTCGAGAGTTCCATACCGCTGTCGGTGTTCGGGATCGACCGCCAGGACGCCGGCGTACCGCGGTACCGACTGCTGGTCTGTGCCGGCGAGGAAGGCCCACTGCGGACCACAGGGGGCCTCGAACTCACCGCACCCAACGGGCTGGAGGCGATCTCCCGGGCGGGCACCGTCGTGGTGCCGGCGTGGCGGTCGATCACCTCACCGCCACCGGAGGAGGCGCTCGACGCGCTGCGCCGGGCCCATGAGGAGGGCGCCCGCATAGTCGGGCTGTGCACCGGCGCCTTCGTCCTCGCCGCGGCCGGACTGCTGGACGGCCGCCCGGCGACGACCCACTGGATGTACGCGCCGACGCTGGCCAAGCGCTATCCGTCGGTGCACGTCGACCCCCGCGAGCTGTTCGTGGACGACGGCGACGTGCTGACGTCGGCCGGCACCGCGGCCGGGATCGACCTCTGCCTGCACATCGTGCGGACGGACCACGGGAACGAGGCGGCCGGGGCACTGGCCCGCCGGCTGGTGGTACCGCCCCGGCGCAGCGGCGGCCAGGAGCGCTACCTCGACCGCTCTTTACCCGAGGAGATCGGCGCCGACCCGCTCGCGGAGGTCGTCGCCTGGGCCCTGGAACACCTCCACGAGCAGTTCGACGTGGAGACGCTGGCGGCACGCGCGTACATGAGCAGGCGTACGTTCGACCGCCGTTTCCGTTCGCTCACCGGGAGCGCGCCGCTGCAGTGGCTGATCACCCAGCGGGTGCTCCAGGCCCAGCGCCTCCTGGAGACGTCGGACTACTCGGTGGACGAGGTCGCGGGCCGCTGCGGGTTCCGCTCGCCGGTGGCGCTGCGCGGGCACTTCCGCCGCCAGCTGGGCTCCTCGCCGGCCGCGTACCGCGCCGCCTACCGGGCGCGCCGTCCGCAGGGCGAGAAGCACGGCGACCCGGACGGCTCGCCGCCGCCACCGCCGCCGCCGGTGCTGCAGGAGGCACCCGTGCCGTTCCAGTCCCGCCGTACGGCGGCCGCCCACGCGGTCGGCCAGGCGGCGTCGTCCCTGTCCGCGGACACGGGGCGCGCGGAACTGTACGTGGCCGGGCGGCACAGCCTGCCGGGCCAGCGCAGCGCGACCTAGCGACGCCGCGCCCCGCAGCACCGGGCGCCGAAGCGCCGTACGCCGGCCCCGGACCCACCACGGTCCGGGGCCGGCCGCCGTCGCGCACCCCCGCGGGCCACGGCGGCCGGGCCGTGCGGCCGTGTCCGCCGGGCCCCGCGGCCACGACTGCCGAGGTCCCGGGCCTGCCCCGGCGGGGAGGCGGGCCGTAGGGTGAACCCCATGAACGATCGCATGGTGTGGATCGACTGCGAGATGACCGGTCTCTCGCTGTCGGAGGACGCGCTCATCGAGGTGGCCGCGCTGGTGACCGACTCGGAGCTCAACGTGCTCGGCGAGGGGGTGGACATCGTGATCCGTCCGCCGGACGCCGCGCTGGAGACGATGCCGGAGGTGGTGCGCACCATGCACACGTCCTCCGGACTCCTCGACGAACTGGCCGCGGGCACGACCCTGGCGGCCGCGGAGGAGGAGGTCCTCTCCTACATCCGCGAGCACGTCAAGGAACCGGGCAAGGCCCCGCTGTGCGGGAACTCGGTGGGCACCGACCGCGGCTTCCTGCTGCGGGACATGCCGACCCTGGAGGGCTACCTCCACTACCGGATCGTCGACGTCTCGTCCGTGAAGGAGCTGGCGCGCCGCTGGTACCCGCGGGCGTACTTCAACAGCCCCGACAAGAACGGCAACCACCGGGCGCTGGCGGACATCCGCGAGTCGATCGCCGAGCTGCGCTACTACCGCGAGGCGATCTTCGTACCGCAGCCGGGACCGGACTCGGAGACGGCCCGCTCCATCGCCTCGAAGCACGTGCTGCCCGCGGGCTGACACCCGCCGGGAAGTCGGGAGCGAGCACCCCTTCGGACCCTGTACACTTTTTCTCGGCCGGTCGGTGAACCACTCAGGTGAACCACATGCAGGATCGCCGGTCATGGTGGGTGTAGCTCAGCTGGTAGAGCACCTGGTTGTGGTCCAGGAAGTCGCGGGTTCAAGTCCCGTCACTCACCCTGATGGATCGAGGGCCGGGCCGCGCAAGCGGTCCGGCCCTCGGGCGTTCCCGGTGTGCGGGCCCGCGGTCCGGGCGGGCGGGGCGGACCGGGCTACGACGACTGCCGCGCGACCAGCTCCGTGGGCAGCACCAGCTGCCGCCGTTCCAGGCCCCGGGAGGCCGCCGGGCGGCGGTCCGCGATCTCGTCCATCAGCAGGTCGAGCATGGCGCGGCCCATGTCCTCGATCGGCTGGCGCACGCTCGTCAGCGGCGGGTCCATGTGGCGGGCGATCGCCGAGTCGTCGTAGCCGACCAGGGCCACGTCGTCGGGTATGCGGCGGCCCGCCTCGCGCAGCACCTGCCGGGCGCCGGCCGCCATCACGTCCGACCCGGCGAAGACCGCGTCCAGGTCCGGACGTACGGCGAGCAGCTCCTTCATCGCGCGCCGGCCGCCCTCCTCGGTGAAATCCCCCGCCACGACCAGGCGTTCGTCGACCTCGTGGCCCGCCTCGCGCAGGGCCGCGCGGTAGCCGTCGACGCGGCGCTGGGCGCCGAACACGTCGAGGCGCCCGGCGAGGTGGGCTATGGTGCGCCGGCCCTGGGCGATGAGGTGCTCGACGGCGAACCGGCCGCCGCCGAAGTTGTCGGAGTCCACCGACGGCAGCGTCTCGTCGGCGGACCTGCGGCCGCTGATCACCGCCGGGATCTCCAGCTGGGCCAGCAGGTCGGGCAGCGGGTCGTCCGCGTGCACCGAGACCAGCAGGACCCCGTCCACCCGGTGCGCCGCCAGGTACTGGGCCAGCCGGGCCCGCTCCCGGTCGCTGCCGGCGAAGATCAGCAGCAGCTGCATCTCGGTCTCGGACAGGGCCGCGCCCACGCCCCGCAGCATGTCGGAGAAGTACGGCTCGGCGAAGAAGCGGGTCTCGGGCTCGGGGACGACCAGGGCGATCGCGTCGGTCCGGTTGGCGGCGAGGGCGCGGGCGGCGGTGTTCGGCACGTAACCGAGCTCCGCGACGGCCGCCTCGACGGCCGCGCGGGTGGCGTCGCTGACCCGCGGGGAGCCGTTGATCACGCGGGAGACCGTGCCGCGGCCCACACCTGCGCGCGCGGCGACCTCCTCCAGGGTCGGCCGTCCGCCGCTCCGGCTCCGCGCTCCGTGGACTGCCATGGTCCGCCTCCCGTCCGACACGGTGACACCGTGTGTGGCCTGGAATCTAACAGTCGTGATCGGACCCGGACCCGTCGAGACGGGCCGGGGTGCCGCGGTCGTACTCCGAGGCCGATCCGGAGCCTTCCCGAAGCCGTCCCGAAACCCTGGAGGACCTACGCTCCGGGTCTCCGCCTTCTTTAGTTAACAGCCCGATAACTGAAGACACCTCCCTGCGTCCTCTCCCTTGACACCCCCGCGTCGAGCGACGACCCTTCAACACATCACCTGTGGGAGCGCTCCCACAGTACCTGACACATACACATCCCGCACGTTCCCCGCCCGAGCCGCAGCATGAACTAACGGGCCCAACAACGCAGTTGGCCGGGGGGTCGGCACGTCAGGCAACAGGAGGACGCAATGCGCACGAGTACCCGGGGATCCCGCCGGCTGATGGCCCTCGCGGCCGTCGCCGCGCTGACGACGGGGCTGCTCGCCGGCTGCGCCGAGGACTCGGACGACGGGTCGTCGGACTCGGACGGTGGCAGCGGCGGTGGCAAGACCACGCTGACCATCGGCACGTTCGGGGTCTTCGGCTACAAGCAGGCCGGCCTCTACGACGAGTACATGAAGCAGAACCCCGACATCACGATCAAGGAGAACGTCACCACCCGTACCGACGTCTACTGGCCGAAGACCCTCACCCGTCTGCAGGCCGGTTCCGGTACCGACGACATCCAGGCGATCGAGGTCGGCAACATCGCCGAGGCGGTGCAGACCCAGGGCGCCAAGTTCGTCGACCTGGGCAAGGACGTCGACAAGTCGCAGTGGCTGGACTGGAAGACCGCCCAGGCCACCACCAAGGACGGCAAGACCATCGCGCTGGGCACCGACATCGGCCCGATGGCGATCTGCTACCGCAAGGACCTCTTCAAGGAAGCGGGCCTGGAGACGGACCGCACCAAGCTCGCCGCGCAGTGGAAGGGCGACTGGTCGAAGTACGTCGACGTCGGCAAGGACTACATGAAGAAGGCGCCCAAGGGCACCAAGTTCGTGGACTCCGCCTCCTCGGTCTACAACGCGGCGCTCGGCGGCGAGAGCGAGCGGTACTACGACGACGCGGGCAACGTCATCTGGGACAAGTCCTCGGGTGTGGAGAAGGCCTGGGACGCCTCCATGGAGGTGGCCACCAGCACCATGTCGGCGAAGCTGAAGCAGTTCGACAAGCCCTGGGACCAGGCGTTCGCCAACGGCGGCTTCGCCACGGTGGCCTGCCCCGCGTGGATGCTGGGCTACATCCAGGAGAAGTCCGGTGACTCCGGCAAGGGCAAGTGGGACGTGGCGGCGGCGCCCACCGCGGCCAACTGGGGCGGCTCGTTCATCGGTGTGCCCACGGCGGGCAAGCACCAGAAGGAGGCCATCGCCCTGGCGAAGTGGCTGACCGCTCCCGAGCAGCAGGCGAAGGTCTTCGCCAAGCAGGCGAGCTTCCCGTCGACCCCGTCGGCGTACACGAGCCTGAAGCCGCAGGCCGACACCACGGCGTTCTTCTCCGACGCGCCGATCACCCAGATCTTCTCCGACTCGGCGAAGACCATCCCGACGCAGATCTTCGGCGTCAAGGACCAGCCGATCAACACCGCCATCTCCGACATCGGCATCCTGCAGGTGGAGCAGAAGGGCAAGACCCCGGACCAGGGCTGGGACGCGGCGTCCAAGGAGATCAAGGACGTGCTCGGCCAGTGACCAGCTCCAAGCAGGCTCTCGCGCACTCCGCGTCGAGCGCCGACGCCGCGCCCGGCTCCCAGCCGGGCGCGGCGCGCCGTGCTCACGGTCGCGGTACCCCGCCCCCCGGCCCCGACTCCTGGCGCAGCCGGCTGTACCGCTGGGACATGAAGGCGTCGCCGTACGCGTTCATCGCCCCCTTCTTCGTCTTCTTCGGCGCCTTCGGGCTCGTCCCGCTGCTGTACACGGCCTGGTACTCGCTGCACAACGTGCAGCTGTCCAACCTGGACCAGCAGACCTGGGTCGGCCTGGACAACTACAAGAACCTGATGTCCTCGGACTTCTTCTGGGGGGCGCTGCAGAACACCTTCACCATCGGTGTGATCTCGACCGTGCCGCAGCTGATCATGGCGATCGGCATCGCGCACCTGCTCAACTACAAGCTGCGCGGCTCGACCGTGTGGCGGGTCGTGATGCTCACCCCGTACGCCACCTCGGTGGCGGCGGCGACCCTGGTGTTCGTCCTGCTGTACTCGTGGGACGGCGGCATGATCAACTGGCTCCTCGACTTCGTCGGGGTGGACCCGATCAACTGGCGTGAGTCCACCTGGGGTTCGCAGTTCGCCGTCTCCTCGATCGTGATCTGGCGGTGGACGGGCTACAACGCCCTGATCTACCTCGCCGCGATGCAGGCGATCCCCGCCGACCTGTACGAGTCGGCGTCCCTGGACGGCGCCAACCGCTGGCAGCAGTTCCGCCACGTGACGATCCCGATGCTGCGGCCGACGATCCTGTTCACGGTGGTCGTCTCCACGATCGGCGCGACGCAGCTGTTCGGCGAACCGCTCCTGTTCGGCGGGGTCAGCGGCTCCAAGGGCGGCTCCGAGCACCAGTACCAGACGCTCGGCCTGTACATGTACGACCAGGGCTGGATCATCGGCAACCTCGGCAAGGCGTCAGCGATCGCCTGGACGATGTTCCTGATCCTGCTGATCGTCGCCGCGGTCAACCTGCTGATCACCCGACGGCTGAGGAAGTCACAATGACGACAAGTGAACTGACGCCTCCTCAGGTGCAGGACCGTGTGCCGGACAAGGGCGGCAAGGACGGCTCCGGACGCCGCCGGATCATGGGCGCGGGCAAGCAGCTGCACGCGGGCCCGCTCACGTACGTCGTCCTGGCGGTCTTCGCCGCGGTCTCGCTGGCGCCCCTGCTGTGGACGGTGGTCGCGGCCTCGCGCACCAACCAGCGCCTCGCCGAGACCCCGCCGCCGCTGTGGATCGGCGGGAACCTGTTCAAGAACCTGGAGGCCGCCTGGGAGCAGGGCGGTCTCGGCACGGCGATGGTCAACAGCACGATCGTCGCCTCGACCATCACCGTCGGCACGGTCCTGTTCTCCACGCTCGCCGGGTTCGCCTTCGCCAAGCTGCGGTTCCGGTTCTCCAACCTCCTGCTGCTGGTGACCATCGGCACCATGATGATCCCGCCGCAGCTGGCGGTCGTACCGCTGTACCTGTGGATGAGCGAGCTGGGCTGGTCCAACCAGCTGCAGACGGTCATCCTGCCGACCCTGGTCAGCGCCTTCGGCACGTTCTTCATGCGGCAGTACCTGGTGCAGGCGCTGCCCGGCGAGCTGATCGAGGCGGCCCGGGTCGACGGCGCGAGCAGTCTGCGCGTCGTGTGGCACGTGGTCTTCCCGGCGGCGCGGCCGGCCATGGCCGTGCTCGGGCTGCTGACGTTCGTGATGGCCTGGAACGACTTCCTGTGGCCGATCATCGCGCTCAACCAGCAGAACCCCACCGTGCAGGTCGCCCTCAACTCGCTCGGCACGGGCTACGTCCCCGACCAGGCGGTGATCATGGCGGGCGCGCTGCTCGGCACCCTGCCGCTGCTCATCGCCTTCCTGCTGTTCGGCAAGCAGATCGTGGGCGGGATCATGCAGGGCGCGATCAAGGGCTGACCCGTCACCCCGGCGCCCGGCGGGCGGGCCCCGCACCGCCCTGCCCGCCGGACCGATCCGCCAGGCCGCTCCGTCGCCCCGATCCGCCGGCCCGATCCTCCAGGCCACTCCGGCGGCCCGATCCGTCGGCCCGATCCGTCGGTCCGATCCGTCGGTCCGATCCACCGGGTCGATCCACCGGGTCGATCCACCAGGCCGATCCGCCGGCCGGCCGGTGCCGCCCGGTCCGGCGGCCGGCGGCCGGCGATCGGACCCGGCCGCCGGTGGGCACGCCGCCGCACCGCCACCCCGCCCCGTACCCGACCCCCTGTCCCCGGTCTCCTGACGACCTTCCTCCCATGGGAGCGCTTCCATGCCTGAACCTGTGACCTTCCCGCCCGCTTTCCTCTGGGGCGCCGCGACCTCCGCGTACCAGATCGAGGGGGCGGTCCGGGAGGACGGCCGTACGCCCTCGATCTGGGACACCTTCAGCCACACCCCCGGCAAGACCGCGGGGGGTGACACCGGTGACATCGCCAACGACCACTACCACCGCTACCGCGAGGACGTCGCGATGATGGCCGACCTGGGCCTGGGGGCGTACCGCTTCTCGGTGTCCTGGTCCCGGGTGCAGCCGACCGGCCGCGGCCCCGCCGTCCAGCGCGGCCTCGACTTCTACCGCCGTCTCGTCGACGAGCTGCTCGCGCACGGCATCAAGCCGGCCGTCACCCTCTACCACTGGGACCTGCCGCAGGAGCTGGAGGACGCGGGCGGCTGGCCCGAGCGCGACACCGCGCTGCGGTTCGCCGAGTACGCGCAGATCGTGGGCGAGGCGCTGGGCGACCGCGTCGAGCAGTGGATCACGCTCAACGAGCCGTGGTGCAGCGCCTTCCTCGGGTACGCGTCCGGTGTGCACGCCCCCGGCCGCACCGACCCGGAGGCCTCCCTGCGGGCGGCGCACCACCTCAACCTGGCGCACGGCCTCGGCACCAAGGCGCTGCGCACGGTGATGCCCGCCCGCAACAGCGTCGCGGTGAGCCTCAACTCCTCGGTGGTCAGGCCGCTGACCCAGGACCCGGCCGACCTGGCGGCGGTCCGGCGCATCGACGACCTCGCCAACGGCATCTTCCACGGTCCGATGCTGCACGGCGCGTACCCGCAGACGCTGCTCGAAGCGACCGCGCCGGTGACGGACTGGTCGTTCGTGCGCGACGGCGACCTCGCCCTGATCAAGCAGCCGCTGGACGCGCTCGGGCTGAACTACTACACGCCGACGCTGGTGTCCGCCGCCCCCGCGGACGCGTCGGGGCCGCGCGCGGACGGCCACGGGGCGAGCGCGTTCTCGCCCTGGCCCGCCGCGGACGACGTGGCCTTCCACCAGACCCCGGGCGAGCGCACGGAGATGGGCTGGACGATCGACCCGTCGGGGCTGCAGGACCTGATCATGCGCTACACCCGGGAGGTGCCGGGGCTGGCGCTGTACATCACGGAGAACGGCGCCGCCTACGACGACAAGCCGGACCCGGACGGCCGCGTCCACGACCCGGAGCGCATCGCCTACCTGGACGGGCACCTGCGCGCGGTCCGCCGCGCGATCGCCGACGGCGCGGACGTGCGCGGCTACTTCCTGTGGTCCCTGATGGACAACTTCGAATGGGCGTACGGGTACGAGAAGCGCTTCGGCGCGGTCTACGTGGACTACGCGACCCAGGCCCGCACCCCGAAGTCGAGCGCCCTCTGGTACCGGGAGGCGGCCCGCACCGGGGAGCTGCCGCCGGTCAACCCGGTCGAATAGACACCCCTTTCGGGGGAACCCGTACGTCCCCCGAACGCCCCCGCGCGGGCATGACCTCCTGCGGGGGCGTTCGGGGGACGTACGGGTGGTGCGTGTACAGGTGGTCGGGGACTACTTGTAGGCGCTACTTGTAGGCGGCGAAGGCCTTCGAGAAGGCGTTCGCGTCCTGGAGGATCGAGCTGCAGGTCGCGTCGGCGGCGGGCTTGGTGCCGCCGGGGCACTGCTTGTCGCGGGTGGCGGACCACAGCGAGAGCCAGCCGAGCCCCTTCGACTCGGCGAACGCGACGAGCTGGGTGGCGTCCTCGACCTTGAAGACCTCCGTCACCACGTCGTTGACGCCGATCATCGGGGTGACGGCGACGGCCTTCCAGGCGGCGGCGTCGGAGAGCCCGAGGACCCCCTTGATCTGCGCCTGGGTGGCGGTGGCGGCCTGCTCGGCGTAGGTGCCCATGTCGTCGCTGTACGCCGGTCCGTAGTCCATCGCCATGATGTTGACCGTGTCGATGCCGACGCCGTTCGCCTTGGCGTCGGCGAGCAGGCTCACGCCGTCCTGGGTGAGGCCCTCGGGCATCACCGGCAGGGTGAACGAGACGTCCAGGTCCGGGTGTTCGGCCTGCAGCTTCGCGATCGCCTTCGCCCTGCGGGTGTTCGCCGCCGCGTTCGGCAGCGCGCCGCCCTCCACGTCGAAGTCGACCTTCGTCAGGCCGTACGCCTCCACGGTCTTGCCGTACGCCGCCGCGAGGGCGTCCGCCGACGAGCAGTTCAGCGCCAGCTCCGAGCCGGCCGCGCCGCCGAAGGAGACCCGGACGTCACCGCCCTGCGCCCGCAGCTTGCCGATCTGCGCGGCGACCGCGTCACCGCCGAGGTCCGTGACGCCACCCCACTTGGGGGTGCAGCCGCCGCCGTCCGTGACGAAGGCGAGGTTGTACTCCTTCACCCCGGTGGCCGCCGAGTGGGCGAGCAGGTCGAAGGCGGGGTACAGGGAGGTGTCGACGTAGGGCGCGAAGCCGGCGCCGCCGGCCGTGCCGCCGCCGGTGGTCCCGGTGGGCTTCGGGGTGGGGGACGCGCTCCCGGTCGGGCTCGCGGTGGCCGTCGGGGCCGCGGTGGACTTCGTCGGCTCCGGCGAGGGCGACGCGGATGCGGACGCGGTCTGTGTCGGGCGGCCGGTGGGCTCCGGGGTCGCCCCGTCGTCCACCGAGCACTTGGCGCCGTCGACGAGGCAGCCGGTCGGGTCGCCGGAGCCCCGCACCACGAAGCCGACGGTCACCGACTCGCCCTTCGTGAGGCCGTCCTTGTCCCAGGACGGAGGCTTCACGGTGACGTGCCGGCCGCTCACCTTCGACTCGGCGTTCCACAGCGAGCTGAGCTCGGCGCCGGAGGGCAGGTCGAACTCCAGCGTCCAGTCCGTCTTCGCACCGGCGCCGTCGTTGGTCACGACGTACTGCGCGGTGTACCCCGTCGACCAGTCGCTGGTCCTGGTGTACGCGGCGCCGACGCCGGCCGCCTGCGCGGTGCCGGTGAACACGAGGGCCCCGCCACCGACCACGGCCGCGGCGATGACTCCGCCGATCGCCTTGTTCCTGCCACTGGCCGTGCGCCGGTGCGTCGTGCTCATCGCGTGCCTGCCTTCCGAGGGGGGGTTGCGGCAGCACGCTAGCGAGCCGTAAACAGGCAAAACCCCTGATCCGGACAGGGGGCGGGGATCTTATGGTGCGCTTAAGGATGGGATCGGGAACGGTTAAAGGTCGAGACCAATGCGGCCGGTCCACGCCGTCGCATCGCCCCGCGCCGGCGTACCGACCCGCGGTGGCCCCGCCGTTCCGGCTCGCGGCCGTCCAGCTGGATCCAGATCCTGACCTCGGTCCCGCCCAGCACGGAGCGCCCGATCCGCACGTCCCCGCCGGTCGACTCGGCGAGCCGGCGCACGATGTCGAGCCCGAGCCCGGTCGAGCCGTCGGTACCGGAGCCGCGCCCGCGGGCCATCGCGGCCTCCGGGTCGGCTATCCCCGGGCCCGCGTCCGAGACGAGGACGATCACGGCGTCCTCGCCGTTGTGCACGTCCACCGCGAACGCCGTGCCCTCGGCGGTGTGCCGGAAGACGTTCCCCAGCAGCGCGTCGAGCGCGGCGACGAGGTCGGTCCGGGCCACCGGTATCCGCACGGGCCGGTCGACGCCGGCCACCCGCACCTTGCGCCCCTCGTCCTCGGCGAGCGCCGACCAGAAGTCCATGCGCTCCCGGACGACCTCGGCCGCGTCGCACCCGACGCCCACGCCGACCGCCGCGGTCTGCGGCTTGGCATCCCGGGCCGTGCGGATGATCGTGTCGACCTCGCGCTCCAGCTGGGCGACCGCGGCCCGGGTCTGCTCGGCGGCCGGCCCGTCCCCGAGCGAGGCAGCGTTCAGCCGCAGCACGGTGAGCGGGGTGCGCAGCCGGTGCGAGAGGTCGGCCGCCAGCTCCCGCTCGTTGGCGAGCAGCTGGACGACCTGGTCGGCCATGGAGTTGAAGGCGACGGCCGCGAGCCGCAGTTCGGTCGGCCCCTCCTCGGGCACCCGCGCGCCCAGTTTCCCCTCCCCCAGTTCGTGCGCGCTCTCCACCAGGCGCTGGGCGGGCTGCACCATCCGCACGCCGAGCCGGTCGGCCACCGCGACCGAGCCCACGACCAGCGCGACCCCGACCAGGGCCAGCACGGCCCAGGCCGTGCCCACGCCGTTGGTGACCTCCGACTCCGGGACGTACACCTCGACGACCGCGATCTGGCCCGAGCTCAGCGCGACGGGCTGCAACAGCGTGGACCCGCCCGGCACTTCGGCGGTGGAGGCCCGGCCGAGCCTGCGGGTGGCGGCGATGTCCTTGTCCGTGGCGCGCTGCCGGCCGATGTCGACCGCCCGCTCCCCTGCGCCGGCAACGTCACCTGCACCAGCGCCTTCCCCGTCGCCGGCGGCGTCCGTGCGGTCGGCCGCCGGTATGTGCACCGCCATGCCCGCGTCCGACGCGGCCGAGGCGACGACCTTCTCCAGCTCGGCCCGGTCGGTGGTGATGGACAGGGCGGGCGCGACGGCCGCCGCCTCCCGCTCCGCGTTCGAGAACGCCCGGTCCCTCGCCATCTCCCTGATCACCAGGCCCAGCGGGACCGCGAAGGCCACCACGACCATCGCGGTGACGGCGACGCAGACCTTGACCAGCGCCCATCTCATCGCGGCCGTCCCGGTGTCCCGGCGGGTCCCGGTGGCTCCAGCTTCACGCCGACGCCGCGCAGGGTGTGCAGGTAGCGCGGCCGGGCCGCCGTCTCGCCCAGCTTGCGCCGCAGCCAGGACAGGTGGACGTCGATGGTCTGGTCGTCGCCGTAGGACTGCTGCCACACCTCGGCGAGCAGCTCCTTGCGGGCCACCACGACACCGGGCCGCCCGGCGAGGAAGGCCAGCAGGTCGAACTCGCGCCGGGTCAGGTCCAGGCGTACGCCGTCCAGTTCGGCCTGGCGGCGCAGCGGGTCGATGGCGAGGCCGCCGACCCGGATCTGCGGTGCGGGCGCGGGCTCCGCGGCCGAGGACCGGGCGCGGCGCAGGACCGCCGCCATCCGGGCCGACAGGTGCTCCACCGAGAACGGCTTCGTCAGGTAGTCGTCCGCGCCGTCGTTCAGCAGCCGGACGATCTCCGTCTCGTCGTCCCGCGCGGTCGCCACGATCACGGGCACGTCGGTGATGCCGCGCAGCATCTTCAGCGCCTCCGACCCGTCCAGGTCGGGCAGGCCGAGATCCAGGATCACGACGTCGAAACGGAAATGGGCGACCTCGCGCAGCGCCTCCAGGGCCGTGCCGACGCTGCGCACCGTGTGCGCGGCCTCGGTCAGGTGCCGGATGAGGGCGGAGCGTACGAACTGGTCGTCCTCGACCACGAGCACACTTGCCATGGCCCGCACCGTACGCCATGCGGGGGACCCGGGTCCGGGGCCTGTGGACAACTCCCCCCGGACCGGGCCCGGTCCGGTTCCCGTCCCCACCCCGCGGGACACGGAAGGGGCGCGTGGGGCAGGATGGCCCGCGATGCGCAGAGGACTCGTACACGTACTGGCTTGGTCGCTCGCCACGGGCGCGGCGGTCACGCTGTCGTGGTGGGGTGTGCACACGGTCATGACGGGCACGGCCTACGACCCGCCGCGGGCGCTGCCGATCAGCGCGTACGGGACCGCGCAGGGGGCGAAGCCGCTGGCGTCCTCGACGAGCCGGCCCGAGTCCCCGGCGGGGACGGCGCCCTCGCCGTCGAAGAGCCGCCGTTCGCCGGAGGCGGGTCGTCCGTCCTCGGCCGCGCCCCCTGCCTCTCCGTCACCGTCGGCGTCGGCGTCGCGCTCGAAGGCGGCGGATGCCGCTCCCGGCGCGGGCGCCTCCGGCGAGGTGAAGAGCTACGACACCGACGGGGGGCGGGCCGTCTTCGACCTCGGGACGTCCTCGGCGTCGCTGGTGTCCGCGACGCCCGCGTCGGGGTGGTCGATGCAGGTGTGGAAGACGCAGACGTGGATCCGGGTGGACTTCTCGTCCGGGGCGGATCGGGTGTCGGTGTTCTGCACGTGGCACGACTCCGCTCCGCGGGTCGAAGTGAACGACTACTGAGCCCCAGGGGGTTCGTCGTTGTCGTCCGCGGGCCGGTGGGGGCTGGTCGCGCAGTTCCCCGCGCCCCTAAAGGGGCTCCCTACCTGAAGGCTGATGGTGGTGGTGGCGGTGAGGGCACTGCCGTCGCGTCCGTCACCGGGGTTGCTCCGCCGGTGAAGTCCCGTAGCGTCTTGCCGTGTTCGAGTCTGGCCGGGTGGGGGTCGGAGGCCGCTCTGCGGGTCAGTTCCGGGAGCGGGAGCGGGCGGTCCGAGGCGACCAGGACCGCGTTGCCGAAGCGCTTGCCGCGCAGGACCGCCGGGTCGGCGACCAGGGCCAGTTCGGGGAAGACACCGGCGGCCGTCGCGATCTGACCGCGCAGGTGCGCCAGGGGCGGACCGTCGGCGAGGTTCGCGGCGTACACGCCACCGGCCTTCACGACCCTGCGCACGTCGGTGAGGAACTCGCCCGAGGTGAGGTGGGCGGGTGTGCGCGCCCCGCTGAACACGTCAGCGATCACCAGGTCCGCCCACCCGTCCGGCACCTTCGCGAGCCCTTCGCGCGCGTCGGTGGACCGCACCCTGATCCGGGCGTTCGGGTCCAGCGGCAGCTCGCGCCGCACCAGCCGGACGAGGGCGGCGTCCCGTTCGACGACCTGCTGGGTGGAGCGGGGGCGGGTCGCGGCGACGTACCGGGCGAGGGTGAGGGCGCCACCGCCGAGGTGCACGGCGTGCACGGGCCTGCCGGGCGGGGCGGCCAGGTCGATGACGTGGCCGAGGCGGCGCTGGTACTCGAAGTCCAGGTACGTCGGGTCGTCCAGGTCGACGTGCGACTGCGGGGCCCCGTCGAGGAGG
>NZ_VDFC01000047.1:271403-281515 GCF_008369065.1 Streptomyces apricus
GCGCCTCAACGGCAGTTGTCGGCCGCCTCGATGAGGCGAGCCGCCTCCCCCAGTGCCGCCCGCAGCACCGCGGGATCGGTGGCCAGCTCCGCCTCCCCCGGCGGCAGCAGCCAGTCCGACCCCTCCACGGGCGGCTCAGGGGCCAGCCGGACCCCCCGGCCGTCGGTCCGCGTGCACGTGCTGCCGGGGACGTCCCAGGCGGACGCCGTGCCGGGCGGCACCAGGAAGCCGAGCGTGTCGCAGTTGTCGTCGTGCAGGACGGGTCCGACCGCCTCGGCGGGCGCGCCGCGCCGCAGGATGTCGACGGCCTCCAGCCCCTGCCGGGCGGGCACGGTGACGAGATCGCACGGGTCCGCGCGGCATCCGCACCGCTCACCGCCGGACGCCGCCGACGCCGACCCCGGTGCCGGCGGACAGCAGTCGACGCCCTGCCCGGTCTCCATCCTCGCCTCCACCACGGAACCCCTCCTCGATCGAGTACGCCGCACGGTTCAACGCTCCACCGAGTCAACGGCTACGGCAAAACTCGGCCGTAAAGGATGGCAGTTCATGGCAGAACAGGTATGAGATATCCGTTTTGTAGCCAAACTCCACGTAGCGGGACCGTCACAGCGGGTACGTTCGTGCCCGCCGGAAACACAGGCGCGGCCCGATCGGTCGCCGCTCGGCCCGCGCCGTTCCCGGTCCGGTTCGACGGTTCGCGAGAGAGGACCCGGCCATGGCGTCGTCACCGATGACCGCGTCGTCACAGTCGTCCCGGCCGCCGACGCCGAATCTCGTCTTCCGGCGTCTGCGCGGCCGTCGCTCACCGGGCGAGTTCGCCGCGGCGGTACGGCGGGCGGCCCGGGAGATCGACGAGCGGGTCAGCTGTGACGCGCGCTACATCGGGCGGGTCGAGGCGGGCGAGATCCGCTGTCCCAACTACGCGTACGAGCGGGTGTTCCTGCACATGTTCCCCGGCCGGACGCTGACCGACCTGGGGTTCGTGCCGCGCTCGGCGGTGCGCGGACGGGGGGCGCGCACCGCCGGCCCGGCGCCGGCTCCGCCGCACGACCCGCACGAGCCGCACGACCCGCACGAGTTCGACGACCAGAACCACGAGGAGAGCGACGTGCGACGTCGCGCATTCATGAGCGGGGGCAGCGCCACGGTGGCGGCCGCCTCCCTGGGCCCCTGGGGGCTCGCGTCCGGCGGCACGGCCGAGGCCGCGCCGCAGCGTTCCGTGCGCCGGGCCGGCGAGGCCGAGGCCGGCGCGCTGGAGGAGGCCGTGCGCAGGATCCGGCTGCTGGACGACCGGCACGGCGCCGACGGGCTGTACCGGAGGGCGGCGGCCCCGCTGCGGGCCGCGTACGCCCTGCTGGACGTCGGGGCGGCGCGGCAGGCGACCACCGACCGGCTGCACGCGGGAGCCGGCGAGCTGGCCGTCTCGGTGGGCTGGCTGGCCCACGACTCGGGCCGCTTCGACGACGCGCGCTCGCACTACGCGGAGGCCCTCGCGACGGCCCGGGTGGCGCTGGACCCGGCCCTGGAGGCGCACGCCTTCTGCAACACGTCCTTCCTCGCCCGGGACGCGGGGCGCCCGCGCGAGGCGGTGCGGGCGGCCCAGGCGGCGCAGGTCGCGGCGCGCCCGCTGGGCTCGGCCCGGCTCCTGTCGCTGCTCGCGCTGCGCGAGGCGGGCGGCTGGGCGGGTCTGGCCGACCGCAGGGGCTGCGAGCAGGCGCTGACCCGCGCGCAGGCACTGTACGGGCGCGGCCCCTGCGACGCCGACCCGGAGTGGATGAGCTTCTACGGGGACGCCGAGCTGGCCGGCCTGGAGGCCCAGTGCTGGTCGACGCTGGGCGACTGGCAGCGCGCGGCGCACCAGGCCCACCGGGCGGCCCGGCTGCAGGACCCGCACTTCACCCGCAACCGCGCGCTCTACACCGCCGAGCTCGCCGACGACCTGGCCCGCGCCGGGCACCCCGACGAGGCGGCGGCGGCCGGGCTGCGCGTCCTGGACCTGCTGGACGAGGTCCAGTCGTCCCGGGTGCGGTCGATGCTGGCGGGGACGGCGAGGGTCCTGCTGCCGCACCGCCGCGCGTCGGGGGTGTCGGACTTCCTGGACCGGCACGAGGAGCTGCCGCGGTCCGCCTGAGCCCCGTGCCCCGCGGGCCCGCCGGCCCCGGTCACCCGGTCATCCGGCCAGGTGGCCGCAGTCGTTCCAGGTCTCGATCGCGGGCTCCCCGTAGGCCCAGCCGAGGACCGACAGGCTCGTGGGGTTCAGGCGGACGCGGGCCGCGAAGTCGATGTCCAGGCCCAGCCAGCGGGCGCCGATCGAGCGCAGGATGTGGCCGTGCGCGAAGACCAGGACGTCCCGCTCCTGCGCACGGACCCAGCCGACCACCTCGTCCGCGCGCGCGGAGACCTCGGCAAGGGACTCGCCCCCGGGCACGCCGTCCCGCCAGATGAGCCAGTCGGGCCGCTCGGCCCGGATCTCGTCGGGGGTCATGCCCTCGTACGCGCCGTAGTCCCACTCCATGAGCGCGTCCCAGTCGGTCGCGCGGCCGCCGAAGCCGGCGATCTCGCACGTCTCACGCGCGCGTGCCAGCGGACTGGTGCGCACCTCCACCCCGGGGAGCCCGTCCAGCGGCGCCCGGTGCAGGCGGTCCCCGAGCAGTTTCGCGCCCTGCCTGCCCTCGTCCAGGAGCGGGATGTCGGTCCTGCCGGTGTGCTTGCCGGACAGCGACCACTGCGTCTGTCCGTGCCGGGCCAGCAGGATGCGCGGTGCCATGGAGGGGGCCTTTCCGGGAGGGTCGCGCGGTGGGAAGGGTGAACCGCGGAAGAACGAGGGATGGATCACTTCATCATCTCTCACGGGCCCGCGAGGCAACCCGGTGGGCGATCCCGGCGTCTTTGAGCACCGGGGGCGCTCCTACGCAGGAGGCGCACAGACCGTACATTGGTCCGCGGCACTGGCGCCCGGCGAGCAGGAGGGGGAGGGATCGGATGCTGCGGACCGATGCACCAGTCGGCGAGGGGGTACCCCGTACCCGCCTCCGCTGGTGGACCGAGCTGCCCCTGATCCTGCTCGTGTACGGCGCGTACTCGGCGGGACGGCTCCTGGCGCGCGGGGACGTGACCCACGCCGTGGACCACGGCCTGGCGATCCTGCGCGTCGAGAAGTTCTTCTACCTCAACGCCGAGCACCCGCTGAACCGTCTCTTCACCCGGGAGCCGTGGCTCGGCATCCCGGCGGACTTCTGGTACGCGTCGCTGCACTACCTGGTCACGCCCGCCGTGCTGGTCTGGCTCTTCCGGTCCCGCGCGGTGCGCTACCGGGCGGCCAGAACCTGGCTGATGGCGTCCACGTTCATGGGCCTGATCGGTTTCACGCTGCTGCCGACCTGCCCGCCGCGGCTGCTGGCGGCGAGCCACGGCTTCGTGGACACGATGGCCCAGTACAGCGACTACGGCTGGTGGGGCGGCGAGGCGAGCGCGCCGCGCGGGCTCGGCGGCATGACGAACCAGTACGCGGCGATGCCCAGCCTGCACTGCGGCTGGGCCCTGTGGTGCGGCGTGATGCTGTGGATGTACGGCGGCACGCGGCTCACCAAGGTCGCGGGCGTCCTGTACCCGCTGATCACCACGATCGTGGTGATGGGCACCGCCAACCACTACTTCCTCGACGCGGTCGCGGGGTTCGTGGTCATGGGCCTCGGATTCCTGGTCACCCGGCCGCTGTTGCGGCTCGCCGACACGCTCCGGGCGCGGTACGGGGCACGGCCTTACGCCCCGTCACTCGGCGGCCCGGCCGTCGTCCCGCACGGCACAGGTTCCTCAATTGTCAGTGCGGAGTGCCAGACTTCGCCGGGTGAGCGACTTCCCCGACAGCGCAAGGTCCCAGCCACCCCGGGTGCCGCCGAGCCGGGAGCCGGACCGGCAGCAAGTCCCGCCGACGCGGGGGACGAGACTCCGGCAGCGGCTCGCTGAGCTGCGCGGCCCGGCCGTCCCTCCGCAGCCGCTGGACGCGCGCGCCCTCGCGGCGCTCGCCGCGAACCCGGGCTGCAGACGGCGCGCGATCCTCGACGGGGCGGGCGTGAACAAGACGCTGCTGGCGGACGCGTTGGGCTCGCCGTCGGCCTTCGGGCAGTCGCAGTTCGCCTTCATGCGGGGCAACGCCTTCGAGGCGCGGGTCAAGGCCGACGGCGGCGCGGAGCTGCTGCGGCTGGTGCACGAGAAGCTGGACCCGCGGGCCGAGCCGCCCGCCGCGGGCGTCGTGCCCGACCTGGGCGCCGCCGGCCCCGAGGGGCGCACCGCCCGTACGGCGCTCGCCCTGCGCGAGGCGAGCGCGGCGGGGACCTGGACCCTCCTCGACCATCCGCTGCTCGCCCTGGAGGTGGCGGGCTCCCCCGCGTTCCTGGAACCGGACGCGGTGGTGGTGCACCCGGACGGGAGCTGGACGGTCGTCGAGATCAAGTCCTTCCCGATGCTGGACGGTTCCGCCGACGCGGCCAAGGTGGGCGCGGCGGCCCGCCAGTCCGCGGTGTACGTCCTGGCGCTGGAGCGGGTCGCGGCGCGCCTGGACCCCGCGCCCGAGGTCCGGCACACCGTGTTGCTGGTGTGCCCGAAGGACTTCTCCAACCTGCCCACCGCCTCGGCCGTGGACGTCCGCAAGCAGCGCTCGGTGACCAGTCGTCAGCTAGACCGGCTCGTCCGCGTCGAGGACATCGCCGAGACGCTCCCCGAGGGCACCTGCTTCGCCCCCGACCTGCCGCCCGCCGAGCTGACGGCCGCGGTGGAGTCGGTCCCGGCGACCTACGCCCCCGAATGCCTCTCCGCCTGCGAACTGGCCTTCCACTGCCGGGCCCGCTCCCGCGCGCAGGGCGCGGTGACGGCGCTGGGCCGCTCCCTGCGTGCCGAACTGGGCTCCCTGGCCTCGGTGGACGACGTCCTGTCGGCGGCCCGGGGCACCTCGGGCGACCCCGAGGACCCCACGGTGGCGGCCCTGCGCAGAGCGGCGGCGCTGAGAGCAGAGGCTCTGGGCACCCCAGGCCCCGCAAGGGGCGCGGGGAACGGCGCGACAAGCCACGACGCACCCGCAGACGACGCACGGCCCGCCATGGCGCAGCCCACGGGGGCAGCATGTCCCTGATCACCACCCTCGCGAAGCTGGAGGCCGTGGACACCGGCAGGGCCCAGCCCCTCGCCACCGTCCGCCACCGCCACCTCAGCACCCACCCCCTCGTCCTCGTCCTGCTCACCACCGCGGGAGAGGCCGGCGCGCCCCTGGGCGCCCTGGTCGGCACGGACCGCGACGAGCCCCGCCTGCTGTTCGTGCCCCAGCCCCGGGACCGCGACCTGCGGTTCGCGTTCCTCGCCGAGCTGGCGGACGTTGTCCTGCCGTACATCGACGCCTACGCCGAGGACGTGGAGGCCGCCGAGCGCAACGAGACCGACCCGGAGACCGGCAAACGCGTCAAGGTCGAGGTGGAACTCTGCGCGGACGCACCCCAGTTGATCGTCCCGGGCCGGGCCGGCATCGACCTCGTACGGCTGCTCGGCCGTTCCATGCGTTTCCGGCGCACCGCCGAGCAGGACCCGGAGGCCCCGCACCCGGCGCCCCCGCGCGTCCCGCTGCTCGGACGGTGGTTCACGCACTACGGGGAGCGCGCGCGGGTGCCCGGATCGTCGCTCCTGGTCGCCCTCACGGACGTCCTGTCCCGGCACTGGGCCACCGGCCAGTCCACGCTGGAGGACCAGCACCTGGGAGCGCTGCTCGCCTGGATCGACCCGCCGGAGGGCGAGTCCGGGGCGGAGGCGGCGCTGCGGGCCGAGTTGCTGCGGGACGCCCAGGGGCAGCTCGTCTGTCCGCCCGCGGGGCCCGCCACCGACCCGGCGTTCGACAACAAGCTGCTCGCGCCCGCCATCGAGCGCTACGACCGCGCGCGTACGGCGTTCGCGGCCGCCGAGGACGGCATCGAGGCGGACGACCGGCTCGGTGAACTCACCGCCGCCGAACGGCACATCCGCGAGCTGGTGGCGAGCCGCACCCGCCCCACCTGGGACGCGGTGTGGCGCGGGCTCGACCTGCTGCGGGCGCTGCCCGAGGGCCCGCGCGCCGCCGAGAGGTGGACCCGCGACCGCTGGTCGTTCACCGGCCACCGGGACCGGATCCTGGCCGGCGAGCCCCCGCAGCCGCGCCGCGACGACGCGGTCACGGCGGCCAACAAGCTCGCCACGCGCGAGCGCGAACAGGCGCGCCTGGAGGCGCAGGAGGCCCTCGACGACTCGCTGGTGATGGCCGGGCGGCGGCTCGCGGGCGAGGCGTTCGCGGGCGAGGTCACCGATGTGGTGATGGCGTACGGCGAGGGGAAGCGGCCGAGCCCGCGCCCCCTGGTGACCGTGCGCACGGACGACGCCCCGCACCTGGGCGAGCGCGTGAAGGTCTACCGCTCGCTCGGCGGGAAGCCGCAGGCCGCCGAGTTCGTGGGGTACGAGGGGGACGGCGCGGCCGGTGTCCTCGGCGAGGACGCCCCGTCCGGTCCCGGCGGCACGCTCGTCGTGCTGCGCGTCCTCGACAAGATGGGCCGCGGCAAGGAGCCGGAGCCGGGATCGGTGCCCGAGAAGGGCGACCGGCTCTGCTTCACGCTCTTCGAGCACGAGCAGCGCGGCGGCGCGAAGCTGCCCGACCCGGAGGACACGCCGTGGACGCACGGCGGACCGCCCGTGCAGGCCGACGCCCTGCCGCGGCCCGACGCGGTGACCGAGGAGGACATCCTGTGAGCAGCCCCGTGACCGCTCCCGCGGTCCCCGTCTTCGCCCCGGGGGCCGAGGCCGGCCGCGCCACCGACGCGATCCTGCGCGACACGCTGCACGGGGCGCACCGCGGGGTGGTGGTGGACTCCCCGCCCGGCGCCGGCAAGTCCACGCTCGTCGTCCGGGCCGCGCTCGAACTGGCCGGGGCCGGGCGCCCGCTGATGGTCATCGCGCAGACGAACGCGCAGGTGGACGACCTGGTGCTGCGGCTCGCCGAGAAGGACCCGGAGCTGCCGGTGGGCCGGCTGCACAGCAGCGACTCCGACCCGTACGACAAGGCGCTCGACGGGCTCGCGAACGTCCGCAAGTCCGCGAAGGCGGGCGACCTGGCCGGACTTGACGTGGTGATCTCGACGGCCGCGAAGTGGGCGCATGTCAAGGGGGTCGAGCCGTGGCGGCACGCGATCGTCGACGAGGCGTACCAGATGCGCTCGGACGCGCTGCTCGCGGTGGCGGGGCTGTTCGAGCGGGCGCTGTTCGTGGGCGACCCGGGCCAGCTGGACCCGTTCGCGATCGTCGGTTCGGAGCAGTGGGCGGGCCTGTCGTACGACCCCTCGGCCTCGGCGGTGACGACGCTCCTCGCGCACAACCCGGAGCTGCCGCAGCACCGGCTGCCGGTCTCCTGGCGGCTCCCGGCCTCGGCCGCGCCGCTGGTGTCGGACGCGTTCTACCCGTTCACGCCGTTCCGCAGCGGCACCGGGCACGGCGACCGGCGGCTCTCCTTCGCGGTGGCGTCGGACGGTTCGGGCCCCGACCGGGTCATCGACGAGGCGGCGGAGTCGGGCTGGGGCCTGCTGGAGCTGCCCGCCCGGCACACCCCGCGCACGGACCCGGAGGCGGTCCGGGCCCTCGCGACGGTCGTACGCCGGCTGCTGGAGCGGGGCGGTCTGGCGACCTCGGAGCGGTCCCCGGACGCGGCCCCGCTGACGGCCGACCGCATCGCCGTCGGCACGGCCCACCGCGACCAGGCGGCGGCGGTGCGCGCGGCGCTGGCCGAACTGGGCGTCCCGGAGGTGACCGTGGACACGGCGAACCGGCTGCAGGGGCGGGAGTACGACGTGACGGTCGTCCTGCACCCCCTGTCGGGCCGCCCCGACGCGACGGCCTTCCACCTGGAGACGGGCCGGCTGTGCGTGCTGGCCTCGCGCCACCGGCACGCCTGCATCGTCGTCTGCCGGGCGGGCGTCACCGACCTCCTGGACGACCACCCCTCCACGGAACCGGTCCAGCTGGGGGTCACGGTGAAGTTCCCGGACGGCTGGGAGGCGAACCACGCGGTCCTGGCCCACCTTTCCGGACACCGGGTGGTGTGGGGGGCGTGAGGGAGCGCCGGGGCCCTCTTGCGCGGTCAAGGGACAATGGACGGTGGCCCACCCACAAGGACGGGCCGACCGCTGCACGAGGAGGAGAAGTCATGGCGGAGCCCACGCCGCGTCGGAACGAGCCGCGGCTGCGCCCCGCGCCGCTGCTCTTCGAGCCCGCGGAGGCCGCCTCCGACCCGGAGCACTTCTTCGACCTGGAGTCGATCGACGACCCGCGGGCGCTGCTGGCGCGGGCCACGGAGCTGACGCACGCGTTCCGTGCGGCGACCGACCGGGCGGTCGAGTTCCAGGCGATGGCCGCGGCGCAGCTCGCCGACCCCCGGCGGTTCGACCGGCTCACCGATGCGGAGATCGCTGCGCGGGCGGAGTGGACCGAGGACTACGCGAAGAAGATGGTCGAGTTCGGGCGGCAGTTGTTGCGGGGTGCCGATGCGGAGGGGTACTCGGATCCGGTCTGATCGGCGCCGGGCGGCGCCGATACCGCCCGGCTCCACCGGTCGGAGTCCACCCGCGGGCCGGTGGGGGCCGTTCGCGCAGTTCCCCGCGCCCCTGAAGACTGCGGGCCCGCCGTGGCTTGTCGCGCAGTTCCCCGCGCCCCTAGGTACCTAGGGGCGCGGGGAACTGCGCGGCCCGCCCCCACCGGCCCGCAGGGGAACGCACGTCGCAAGCGTCCACTGGCATATGCCAGGCGGGCAAGATACTCCACCCTGTCCTCCCCTGTCCCCGATTTCCCCAACTCAGCGGGGCCACACGCTCACGCCGGGTACATCTAGGTGTCATGAGCATCGATCGGAACCTGGTCAGCAACGCCCCCCACTGCTCCGGAACCGCCGGCGACGCCCACACCGCCGAGGCCCTCCCGGACCCGTTCGACGCCCTCGGCGCCCCGGAGGTCACCGGGGTCACCCCCGAGGGCGCGGCCTGGCTCGCGTCGGCGGGGACGTACCCCCGCAGCACCCGCCTCCTCTGGGAGGACCGCCCCGCCGCCCCGGCGGTCCTGGCCTGCGGCACCGTCTTCGACGTCGTCAACGCGCCCGCCGTCTTCGGCCGCCTCATGCTCGACCGGCTCTGGGACGAGGGCCCCGGTTCGGGCCCCGTGGCCGTCCACCGGGGCCGGATCCTGCTGTTCACCGCACCGGGCACGGCACAGCGCCTGCCCACGCTCCTGGCCTGGGAGGAGCGCGGGGCGGGCGGCGGCTCGGACCGCGCCCGGGCCCTCCCGCCGCTCCTGTGCCACGGCACCGGCGACGCGGTGACGGTCCCCGCCCCGACCCCGGCCGCCTCGGCGCACCCGGCGCACCCGGCGCACCCGGCCGCCACCGTCCACCTGGACTCCCGCTGGCTCGTCGCCCCCGACACCCGGGAGCCCTGGCTGCCCGGCCCGGAGGCCGTGCTCTGGGCCGCGGTGCGGGCGGCCAGGTCAGCGGCCCGGCGACGGCTGTCGGCCCACTCCCCCGGGGCGCCGATATCGATTTCTCCTCCCGCCGATCAGGATGCTAAGGTCTACGACGTCAGCAGGCGCCGCTAGCTCAGTTGGTTAGAGCAGCTGACTCTTAATCAGCGGGTCCGGGGTTCGAGTCCCTGGCGGCGCACAGACGGTGGGAAGCCCCTCGCGGAAGCGGGGGGCTTCTCGCATGTCATGACGTGTCCGTCGTCACCGTCACCGTCCACGCCCCCGAAGCCGTCCGGTCGTGCACCTCCACGCGCACGTCCTCGCCGGGCACGGTGAAGCTCTCCCCGACACCGACCGGCGCGTCCGCGAGCGGGCCGTAGACCGAGTCGTCCCAGCAGTCGCCGGACTCCGGGTGCGCGTCGACGACCTCGATCGGCCCGCGGCCGGACTCCGCCCCGCTGCGTACGCGGTAGACGAGGACGCCCTGCGCGCAGGCCGCCCGGTCGTTGCCCGCCGGCCCCCGCACCTCCAGGGCGACCACCCGGTCCCGCGCCGTCCGCACCACCGCCAGCTTCGTCCCGCCGGCCGACCCGGACCCCGCC
>NZ_VDFC01000047.1:281615-307090 GCF_008369065.1 Streptomyces apricus
ACCCCGGAACCCGCCTCGGCACCCGCTCCGGCACCCGCGGCCAGCGGTTCCAGCGTGAGCCGCGCGCCCCGGCGGCCCGCGCCCACCACGCATCTCACCTGACGCGGTTCCAGCCACCCGAGCTTCCACTTGTGCCAGCCGAAGAGGTCCGGGGCGAGCCCGAACTGGCTGCCCATGAGGTCCCAGTCGCCGACGTGCGTGTCCCAGTCGCCCTTGCCGTCGACGGGCCGGTGGTAGAGGTCGGGCAGGTCGAAGACGTGCCCGGTCTCGTGGGCCAGCACCAGCCGGTCCGGCGGGTGCTTCTCGAACACCGTGACGACCCGGCGGATGTCCGCCCCGTCGGCCCGCAGCGGCACGTCCAGGTTCACCACCTTCGTCGCGTCGGAGTCGACCCCGGGCGCGTCGGGGTCGGCGACGAAGTAGACGACGTCGTAGCGGGAGAAGTCGACCCGGCCGTCCGCCGCCGCGAGGGCGTCCCGCAGGTAGGCGGAGCGCGCCGCCGCGTGCCAGTCGCGCTGCATGGCGTACGCCGTCGACGCCCGCGGCATCCGGATCCACTCGCGGAGCGGGTGCGGGCGCAGCCGGAACTTGCCGTAGGAGGCCTGCGCGAAGAAGTGGCTGGTCGCGGGGAAGTAGTCGGCCGTCAGGTCGGCGGGACGGGTCAGCGGCTCGGCGTCCGGGAAGGAGAGGAACACCATCACCGCGTCCAGCCGGCGCAGGGGCCGCGGATAGGCGGCGTTCCAGGTGTCCAGGCCCTCCGAGTGGTGGGCCGCGGTCCGCTTCAGCGCGCACGGCATCGAGAGCGGCACGGCGGCCGTGGGGGCGATCAGGGAGGTGGCGGCGAGGGCCGTCAGCGAGGTGAGGACGGCCGCGCAGCCGCGCCATCCGCAGCCGCGCCGCCCCGGGGCGCGCCGACGGGACCGCACCCCGCCACGGGTGAGCCCCTCGGGGGGCAGCAGACGCGGCACGTCGACCTCCGGATGCGGAATTCGGGATACCGCACCCAGCCTGTGCCGTTTTGTTCACCCGCGCCCTGTTTATCTGATCCAAAGGAGTGAGGGGGCCTACACCCGAACGAGAACATCGGGGAGCACCAGGGGGGCGCCAGGCCGCACCGACACCCCGAGTACTCACGGAACGTCACAAGTGATCGGCCGATGAAGGAACCTGTCCAGGTGCGGGCAGAAACGATCTGTCAGAAAGGGGTGCCCGTCCGGGACACTGGGCAGTAGCTGGAAGGGCTGACGGCCAGCCTCTATGATCGGCACACTTTCCTGCGCGGACACGGCTGGAGCGGCCGTCCACCACCGGCCGACCCCCGACGAGACCTGTACGACGAACGAGTGCACAGCGGGAGCGAACGGTGAGCGGAACGTCCGATGGGCAGGCGCCCACGGCAGACCTCGTTCGGTCGGCCGTCACAGAGAGTCAGATTGCCACCCCTCCTCGCGCCGGGGCCTCCTCCCCCGAGGAGCGGGCCCGACGGGTCGAGCCCCTGGCAGACCCCTTGACCGACCCCCCGGTCGATCTCGCGACCGGGCTCCCGGTCGCCCTTTCGGCCGAGTTCCCGGTCGGTCTGGCGGCGGGGCTGCCCGCGCGCCTCTCGGCCACCGGCCCGCCCGGCGGCCCGAACGGAATCCCGCCGCGCCCGGGGTCCGGCACGGCGACGGGCCAGGGGACCGGGGCGCACACCTTTCAGGCCACCTTCGACGCGGCCCCCCTCGCGATGGCCGTCGTGGACCGCGAGGGCCGGATCGTCACGGCCAACGACACCCTGGCCGCGCTGCTCGGTACGGGCTCCGACGGCTCCCACCTGACCGGCCGGATCGCCGCCGACCTGGTGGACCTCGCCTCGGACGCCCGCACCTGGCACGCGTACCGCGAGGTGCTCCGCGGCCGGCAGGCCAGGCTCCGCTGCACCCGGCGCCTCAAGCACCCCGACGGCCACTCGCTCTGGGCGCAGGTGACCGTCAGCCCGCTGCCCGAGGAGGAGCGGGCGGTGCTGATCTCGGTCTCCGACATCAGCGGCCGCCGGGAGCTGCAGGCCCGGCTGCGGCACCTGCAGATGCACGACCCGGTGACCCGGCTGCCCAACCGCACCCTGTTCTTCGAGCGGCTGTCGGCCGCCCTGGAGGCGGAGGCGTACGAGGAGTCCGGCACCGGCCGCATCGGGCTGTGCTACCTGGACCTCGACGGGTTCAAGGCGGTCAACGACACGCTCGGCCACCGCGTCGGCGACCGGCTGCTCGCGGCCGTCGCCGAGCGGCTGACGCGCTGCGCCAACGAGGCCGGGCACGCGAGAACGGCCACCCCCCTGGTCGCCCGGCTCGGCGGCGACGAGTTCGCGCTGCTGGTCGAGGACTCGACGGGCACCGAGCAGCTCGCCGACCTGGCCGGCTCCGTACTGAAGTCGCTGCAGGTGCCCTTCGACCTCTCGGGGCAGCGGCTGTCGGTCTCGGCGTCGATCGGCGTGGTGGAGCGGCATGCGGCCGGCACCACCGCGACCGGTCTGATGCAGGCCGCCGACACGACGCTGTACTGGGCGAAGGCGGACGGGAAGTCCCGCTGGACGCTGTTCGACCCGGAGCGCAACGCGCACCGCATGACCCGGCAGGCGCTGTCCTCCAGCCTGCGGCCCGCCGTCGAGCGCGGCGAGTTCGTCCTGGAGTACCAGCCGCTGGTGGGCATGGAGGACGGGGTGCTGCGCGGCGTCGAGGCGCTGGTGCGGTGGAACCACCCCCAGTTCGGCACCCTGACGCCGAATCGGTTCATCGGGCTCGCCGAGGAGGACGGGTCGATCGTGCAGCTGGGCCGCTGGGTGCTGGCGACCGCCTGCCGGCAGGCGCGCCGGTGGCAGCTGGAGCACCCGGACGCCGAGCCGATCTTCGTCAGTGTCAATGTGGCGGTGCGGCAGGTGTGGGACTCCGACCTGGTGTCCGACGTGGCGGCGATCCTCGCGGAGACCGGGCTCGCCCCGCACCTGCTGCAGCTGGAGCTCACCGAGTCCGCGGTGATGGGCTCGGCGGGCCGGCCGCTGCAGGCCCTGCAGGCGCTCAGCGACATGGGCGTGGGCATCGCCATCGACGACTTCGGCACGGGCTACTCGAACCTCGCCTACCTCAGCCGGCTGCCGGTGTCGGTGCTGAAGCTCGACGGGTCGTTCGTGCGGGGCTTCCAGTACGAGAGCGGGGACCAGCCCGGCGGCGACGGTGTGGGCGCGCCGCCCAACCCGGCCGACGAGGTCGTCGTCGAGGCCATGATCCAGCTCGCGCACCGGCTCGGGCTCACCGTCACCGCAGAGTGCGTGGAGACGGCGGGCCAGGCGACCCGGCTGCGGCGCATCGGCTGCGACACCGGGCAGGGGTGGCTGTACTCCCGCCCGGTGGCACCGGACCGTATCTCCGACCTCCTGACCGAGGCGGCCCGCCCGTAAGGCCGGCCGCCGGGTCCTGCGCGTCCGCTACGCCGCGGGCAGCCCGTAGGCGTCCGCGATCAGTTCGTACGAGCGCAGGCGCACGGCGCCGCTGTGGGCGTTGGCCGTGAGCATCAGCTCGTCGGCGCCGGTGCGCTTGTGCAGGTCGTCGAGGCCGGAGCGGACCTCGTCGGCGGTGCCGTGGATGACGTTCGCGTTCCAGGAGTCGATGAACTCCCGCTCCATCGGGCTGAAGTCGTACGCCTCCGCCTCCTCCGGCGTCGGGACCAGGCCCGGGCGGCCGGTGCGCAGGCGGACCATGTTCAGCGCGGCGGCCATGACCTGGCGCCGGGCCTCCTTCTCCTCGTCCGTCGCGAGCGCGGAGACGCCGATGAGGGCGTAGGGCGCGTCGAGCACGGCGGAGGGGCGGAAGGACTCCCGGTAGAGGTCGAGCGCCGGAATGGTGTTCTGCGCGGAGAAGTGGTGCGCGAAGGCGAAGGGCAGGCCGAGCGTGCCGGCGAGGCGGGCGCTGAAGCCGGAGGAGCCGAGCAGCCAGATCGGCGGGCGGTGCGGGGACTGCACGCCGCCGGGCGAGGTCGCCTGGACCGGGCCGGGGACCGCGTGGATCCGGGCGTACGGGTGGCCGCTCGGGAAGTCGTCGTCCAGGAAGCGGGTCAGCTCCGCGAGCTGCTGGGGGAAATCGTCGGCGCCCTCGTTCAGCCGGTCGGTGCGGCGCAGGGCCGCGGCGGTGGCGCCGTCCGTGCCCGGGGCGCGGCCGAGGCCGAGGTCGACGCGGCCCGGGGCCAGCGCCTCCAGCGTGCCGAACTGCTCCGCGATGACCAGCGGGGCGTGGTTCGGCAGCATCACGCCGCCGGAGCCCAGCCGGATGCGGGAGGTGTGGGCGGCCAGGTGGGCCAGGATCACGGCCGGGGAGGAGGAGGCCACGCCCGGCATGGAGTGGTGCTCGGCCACCCAGTAGCGGTGGAACCCGCGGCCCTCCGCGAGGCGGGCCAGCTCGGCGCCGGTGCGCAGGGCCTCGGTGGCGGTGTGTCCCGCGCCGACGGTGACCAGGTCCAGGACGGAGAGGGGCACGGGGGCGGTGCCCCGAGCCTCGCCTCGGATCTCGTCGGTGCCGCTGGTCGAGTGGTCCGGTGCCGCCACGGGGTTCCTCCTGTTGATGCGCGTGTGTCCGCCCCCGTCAACAGGAGGGAGGCTCCGTTTGTTCCCGCACCCGTCCTGTGACCGCGCGGCCCGCTCCCGTGCGGCAGCACACCCGTACGGCGGTACAGGCGCAAATCAATCCGAATAGTTCGCATCGGCTTGGGTAGCCGCGCGCCCATGGCTCCACCACTTGGGAACGACTCGAAGACTTCACCGGAGGAAAGAACCCGGGCCCGCGGCACCAGCCGCCGGTCGCTGCTGGCTGGCGTCACGGCGCTCGGAGCGCTGGGGGCGCTGGGCGCCACGGGCTGCAGCCGGGTGGCCACGGCCTCGGGCAAGGAGGGCGGCGACCTCCTGGACCGGCTGAAGGCGCAGGGTGTCGTACGCCTCGGCATCGCCGGGGAGATCCCCTTCGGCTACATCGACAAGGACGGCGAGCTCACGGGTGAGGCCCCGGAACTGGCCAAGGTCATCTTCGGGCGGCTGGGGGTGGAGAACGTGCAGCCCGTACCGACCGAGTTCGGCTCGCTCATCCCGGGTCTCGCGTCCCAGCAGTTCGACGTGGTCGCCGCCGGGATGTACATCAACGCCGAGCGCTGCGCGCAGGTGATCTTCTCCGACCCCGACTACCAGATGCTCGACGCCTTCATCGTGCGCAAGGGCAACCCCAAGAAGCTGCGCGACTACAAGGACGTCGTGGAGTCGGGGGCGAAGTTCGCGACCGGCACCGGTTACGCGGAGATCCAGTACGCGGTCGAGGCCGGGTACGAGGAGAGCGACATCCTGATCGTGCAGGACCAGGTCGCGGGGATGAACGCCGTCGAGGCGGGCCGGGTCGACGTCTTCGCGGGGACGGCGCTGACCGTCCGCGACGTCGTCAAGAAGTCCGGCAAGGTGGAGGCGACCGAGCCGTTCGCGCCGCTCGTGGACGGCAAGCCGCACACGGACGGCGGCGGCTTCGCGTTCCGCCCCACCGAGACGGGCCTGCGCGACGCCTTCAACGCCGAGCTGCACAAGATGAAGGACAGCGGCGAGCTGCTGCGCGTCCTGCGTCCCTTCGGTTTCACCGAGAACGAGATGACCGATCTGACCGCGAAGGAGCTGTGCGGCGGATGACGTCCGGACTCTGGGAACTGGTACTGAAGGGGATCTGGGTCACGGTCCAGCTGCTGGTGTTCAGCGCGCTGCTGGCCGCGGCCGTCTCCTTCGTGGTGGGCATCGCGCGGGTGCACCGGCTGTGGATCGTCCGCTTCCTCGCGGGCTTCTACACCGAGGTGTTCCGCGGCACCTCCGCACTGATCATGATCTTCTGGGTGTTCTTCGTGCTGCCCCTGGCCTTCGGCTGGCAGCTGGTCCCGATGTGGGCGGGCACCCTCGCGCTGGGCCTGACGTACGGGGCGTACGGCTCCGAGATCGTGCGCGGCGCCCTGAACTCGGTGGACGCGGCGCAGGTGGAGGGCGGTATCGCGCTCAGCTTCACGCCCTGGCAGCGGCTGCGGCTGATCCTGCTGCCGCAGGCCGTACCGGAGATGATCCCGCCCTTCTCCAACCTGCTGATCGAGCTGCTCAAGGGCACCGCCCTGGTGTCCGTGATGGGCATGGGCGACCTGGCCTTCAGCGGGAACCTGGTGCGGCTCGCGCTGCAGGAGAGCGCGGAGATCTACACGTACATCCTGCTGATCTACTTCGTGATCGCCTTCCTGCTCACGCGGCTCATGCGCGGGCTGGAGAAGCGGCTGAAGGCCGGGGTCGGACAGGTTCCCGAGAAGGGTGTCTCCCAGGCCGAGCTGCACCGCCCGGAGACCAGCGGAGTCGGCGGAGGTGCCGTGTGAACTGGGACTGGAGCGCCGTCGGCGACTTCATGCCGCACTTCTGGGACGGACTGCTGGTCACCCTGCAGGCCCTGGTGCTCGGCTCGCTGATCTCCTTCGCCCTCGGTCTGGTGTGGGCGCTGCTGATGCGTGCGCCGACCCGCTGGGTGCGCTGGCCGGTGGGGGTGGTGACGGAGTTCGTCCGCAACACCCCGCTGCTGGTGCAGCTGTTCTTCCTCTTCTACGTGCTGCCCGAGTGGAACATCACGTTCTCCGCGATGACCACCGGTGTCGTCGCCATCGGGCTGCACTACTCGACGTACACGATGCAGGTCTACCGGGCCGGCATCGAGGGCGTGCCGGCCGGCCAATGGGAAGCGGCCACGGCACTGAACCTGCCCCTGACCCGGACGTGGACCGCGGTGATCCTGCCGCAGGCGATCCGCCGCGTGGTGCCCGCCCTGGGCAACTACGTCATCTCGATGCTCAAGGACACACCGCTGCTGATGGCGATCACCGTCCTCGACATGCTCGGCGAGGCGCGGCTGTTCTCGCAGCAGAACTTCCAGTTCACCGAGCCGCTGACGGTCATCGGGGTGGCCTTCATCCTCATTTCCTATCCGGCTTCCCTCCTCATGCGAGCCCTGGAGCGACGTCTTGTCCGCTGACACCCCCCTGACGAAAGACTCCGGCGCCAACCCGGCGGTGGACGGCAGCGAGCTGATCCGCTTCGACAAGGTCACCAAGCGCTTCGGCGCCAACGTCGTCCTGGACGACCTGGACTTCTCCGTCGCGTCCGGCAAGCACGTCACCCTGATCGGCCCGTCCGGCTCCGGCAAGACGACGATCCTGCGGCTGCTGATGACCCTGCTCAAGCCCGACGAGGGCACGATCAAGGTGGGCGGCGAGTACCTCACCCACGAGGAGAAGAACGGCAAGCTGGTCCCGGCCGGCGAGAAGCACGTCCGCGAGGTCCGCAAGAACATCGGGATGGTCTTCCAGCAGTTCAACCTCTTCCCCAACATGAAGGTGCTGCGCAACATCACCGAGGCGCCGGTCACCGTGCTCGGCATGTCCAAGGACGCGGCCGAGGAGCGGGCCCGCGAGCTGCTGGACCAGGTGGGGCTCCTGGAGCACCTGGACAAGTACCCCGGCCAGCTCTCCGGCGGGCAGCAGCAACGTGTCGCGATCGCGCGGGCGCTGGCGATGCGCCCGCAGGTGCTGCTGCTCGACGAGGTGACGTCGGCGCTCGACCCGGAGCTGGTCGCGGGCGTCCTGGACGTGCTGCGGGACATCGCGCGCAGCACCGACATCACGATGCTCTGCGTGACCCACGAGATGAGCTTCGCGCGGGACATCTCCGACCAGGTGCTGATGTTCGACTCCGGGCGCGTGCTGGAGTCCGGCCCGCCGGAGAAGATCTTCGGCGACCCGGAGCACGACCGGACCAGGGAGTTCCTCGGCGCGGTGCTATGACCGCACGACGCTGGGCTGTGACGGAGCGGTGACGCAGCGGCACCGGTCTCGTCAAGGACCCCTCCCCGCGGCCGCCCCGGCGGCTATCGTGGAGGGGGCCCGGCCGTCCGGGCCGCGTTGATGTGCAGGCCGACGCGCACCGGGTCGGCCGCACGCCGGGCCGCAGAAGCGCAGGGGGACCGCCGTGGCGCTGCAGCACGAGCCGACCGCGCCGTACCACTCGGCCCAGGACGCCCTGCGCGTCCTGGAGACCGTGGCACGGTGTTCCACCGGAGTCACCGACGCCGAGCTCGCCCGGCACACCGGCCTGGGCGCCGAGCGTCTCACCGCGCTCCTGCGGATGCTGCGCCGCGAGGGATATGTCGAGCAGCTGGCCGACGGGGCGTACACCACCGGGGAGGCCTTCGGCCGGCTCGGTTCCGCGCACGGCCACGAGGAGGCGCTCCGCGTCCAGTTGCAGCGCAACCTGGACAGGCTGCGCGACTCGCTCGGCGCCGCCGTCTACATGAGCCGGTACGTGGACGGCGAGATCCACGTCACCCAGTGTGCGGACGGCCCGGCGACCCCGGCGGTCAACGAGTGGGTGGACTTCCGGTCCTCGGCCCACGCCAGCGCGATCGGCAAGAGCCTGCTCGGGCAGCTCGACCTCAACGCCCGGCGCGACCACCTCTCCCGTCACCGGATGGCGCGGCTCACCTCGCGGACCATCACGAACGAGCGGGTGCTGCTGTCCCGGCTCGACGCCCAGGCACCGACCGTGCCCGTGCTCGACCTCCAGGAGTACGCGGTGGGCACGGTCTGCGCGGCGGTCCCCGTCACGGCCGGCTCCGCCGTGGGCTGCCTCGCCCTCTCCCTCCCGCTGGAGCACGCCCACCGGCTGCGCGAGGCGGCCGACACCCTGAACCGGGGCGCGGCGCCGGTCCTGCTGTCGCTGGCCATCTGAGCAGCGGCCCGTCACCCGCGGGTGGTCAGGAGCACCCCTGAGGACCGGGTAGTATTTTCTTTGTCGCCGGCCGCGAGAGCGGAGGGCGAGAGTCACGCGCCGCTAGCTCAGTTGGTTAGAGCAGCTGACTCTTAATCAGCGGGTCCGGGGTTCGAGTCCCTGGCGGCGCACAGCAGAAGGGCCCTCGCGGAAGCGGGGGCCCTTCGCGTTGCGGCCCCGGGAGGACCGGGGAAGATCAGGGCAGCGGGCCCTGCGGTCCGTGGATGACCGGGGCCTCGTCCGTCCGCGATCCGGAGGACTCGCCGAAGGCCTGCTCGTACGTGACCAGGCAACCGGCGCAGAACACCACCAGGACGGACAGGAGCGTCAGCCGCCGGGTCCGGCGCACCTCGGACGACCTGACGGCCGCGAACAGCGCGACGGCCAGGAAGAGGCCCAGTGCCCCATAGATGACGACGTCCACAGCAGTCCCCCGGTGTCAGGTCCTCGGTACAGCTCCACGCACGCCGCCATGAGCATGCCGACGTGCGTGGAACCTACCCGTGGGGGGTGGCGAAAACCATCAGAAGGTGACGTCCGAGCAGGCGTAGAACGCGTTGCTCGTGTCGGCGATGGTCCAGACGGCGAGGATCACGTGGTGCCCGCTCTTGCCCGACGGCAGGGTGCCGCTGTGCGAGAGCGTCGCCGGGGGCTGGCCGCTGTAGGGGACCGTGAGGAACGGGGCCGTCTCCAGGGCCGAGCGGGTCAGAGCGGCGTTCTGGTTCCAGCCGTTCTTGGTGATGTAGTACTTGAAGTCGGTCGTGGAGTGCCGTGCCGTGAACTGCCAGCGGAAGGTGTAGCTCTGCCCGCCGCTGACCTTGGTCGTGGGCCAGGCACCGCCCGAGGGGGTGGTCGGCTTGTCGAGTGCGCCGAAGTTGGTGTGGTTCCCGGAGCAGATCCGGCCGTCCGCGGGGCCGGCCGCCGGGAAGCCCTTGGGGCCCTCGACGCTCTGCGGTTCCCACTGGATGTCACCGCAGTTGGCGACGCCGCCGTTCTGGCAGAGCTTCTGCCGGCTGACCGGCAGGTCGGTGTAGCCGTGGCCGGTGGCCCCGCCGCTGGAGAGCACGAGCGCTCCGGTGGTGGCGAGTCCGACGGCTGCGGCGTACCACTTCAGCCGCTTCCGGGTTCGGGGAGTTTCTCGCATGCTGCCGCTCCTGGAGAACGTGGGGGAAGTTCCGTGAGCCGTGCGTGCGCATCGCGATGCGTGGGGTGGGGCGATGGTGCAGGGGTGATTCAGGTCTAGACCAAGTACCAGATTATTGCCAGGACTTGGCTGTGTCCATATCAAAAATGCGATGGGTCCATACCAATCACCGGGAGGATCCGGTGGCACCGGTCCCGCGATCCCTCCACCAGCTCCCCGTTCGGGTCGTCGTTGGTCGCGACCCACTCCAAACTGACGAACGTGCAGAAACCCAGAAAATCCCCGCATGACGGCGAAAGGAAGAACATGACCGCTCCGGTGTTCGAGGAATTCGATCCCGCGAGCGACTGCGACTGCCCGTGGTGGTGGAGTGCGGCAGGACGCGCCGCCAGTGCGCACACCCCGGGCAGTCGCAGTCGCTCGCGGGATCGAATTCCTCGAACACCGGAGCGGTCATGTTCTTCCTTTCGCCGTCATGCGGGGATTTTCTGGGTTTCTGCACGTTCGTCAGTTTCTCAACGGGTTGCGCCCAGCGCATTCTGACGGTCCGAATGATGTAATCCCGGCGCGGGCCGGTGGGGGTTGTTCGCGCAGTTCCCCGCGCCCCTAAAAGCGAAAAGCAGGGGCGCAGCCCCGCTTTTCAGGGGCGCGGGGAACTGCGCGACAAGCCCCCACCGGACCCGCGGCCGAAAACGTTCCGCACCCAGGGGCACCGCATCCGCAAAAGGCCCCGCGAGGGACCCGCTACCCTCTCCGCCATGGCGCGCGACCTCCAGGAGCAGATCAAGAAGCTCATCATCGACCGCCGGCTGCCCTCGGGCGCCGTGCTGCCGACCGAGCCCGACCTCATGGAACTGCTCGGCGCCAGCCGCAACTCCGTACGGGAGGCCCTCAAGGCCCTCCAGGCGATGGGCATCGTGGAGATCCGGCACGGCTTCGGCACCTACGTCGGCCCGATGTCGATGGCGCCGATGATCGAGGGCCTCGCCTTCCGCACGGTCGCCGGGCACTACCGCGGCGAGGACAGCCTGCTGCAGCTGCTGCAGCTGCGCGAGGCGGTGGAGACCGGCCTGGTCTCCCGGGTGGCGGGCCACGTCCCGCAGGAGGACCTGGCCGCCCTGGACGCACTGGTGGACCGCATGGACGCGCAGGCCTCCGCCGGCGGCGGCCTCGCCGAGACCGACCGCGCCTTTCACGCCACCCTGTACCGGGGTCTGGGCAACGCACTGCTGAGCGAGCTCCTGGAGGCGTTCTGGGACGCCTTCCACCGCGTACGCACGGACCTCGCAGAACTCCCGCAGGATCCGCGGGTGACCTGCCGGCAGCACCGGGAGATCCTCGACGCGGTGCGCTCCGGCGACGCCGGCCGCGCCGAGGGCGCCATAAGAGAACACTTCGGTCACATCCGTACGCGCTTGACCGCAACCGTACCGAAGGAGACCAGCAGGCACCCCAATGAGCGCGTATGACCGGTAAACACCGTGTTTCGCATCTTGCGATCATGGGGAACCGCGTAGAACCCTGGGCAACAAGAGGCTGCGGTTACAGCGCAGTTGGGGGCATGGAACCGGTTGCTTGCGACGACGGGGATTGGGGACCCGTTCGATAACGGATGCCGAGGGGGGCATCATGCAACCGGAAGGCCGCTCCGCCATGTCTATAAGGTGTGTGGACGATGTGGTGACGGGGGCCTGCTGTTGATACGCCTGCGCGGGTCCAGGGGGGACCGGCCGGCGAAGCGAACAACGAGCACGCAGTGACGTGCGTGTGGGGGGATGACTCATGACGTCGACGCCGACGGGCGCCCGGCAGAACTCCGACCCGTCCGAGACCACCCAGCTCAGGGTGGCGTCACAGACACGGACCGGCACTTTCCGCAGAATCAAGAAGAACCTGCCGAGATACGACTACGAGCACTACAGCCGGCTCGCCGGCCCTCTCACCCAGCCCGACCCGGGCAAGCCGTACAAGGTGCAGTACCGCACGCTCCTGTCGCAGGAGCCGCACCGGCTGCGCGCCGCCCTGATGCTGGGCGCGGCGCCGCTGCTGTCGCTCGTGCTGCTGGTGTGGCTGCTGCAGCCCACGCACTGGACCGAGCGGGACTATCCCGCGTACGACTTCCTGCCCGCGCTCGACATGGTGATGCTCGTCTCCATCGGTCTGATCGAGCTGTTCCGCTGCATGAACGTGCTGTCGAACGCGCACGCGACGCTGGTCGCCCGCGACCCGGTCCCGGTGGTCCCCGAGACCGGTACGAGAGTGGCGTTCCTCACCTCCTTCGTGCCCGGCAAGGAACCGCTGGAGATGGTGACCAGGACGCTGGAGGCCGCGGTGCGCATCCGCCACCGCGGGCTCATGCACGTCTGGCTGCTCGACGAGGGCGACGACCCCGAGGTGAAGGCGGTCTGCGAGCGCCTGGGCGTGCACCACTTCTCCCGCAAGGGCGTCGCGAAGTGGAACCAGAAGAAGGGCCCGCACCGCGCCAAGACCAAGCACGGCAACTACAACGCCTGGCTGGACGCGCACGGCGACCACTACGACTTCTTCGCCTCCGTCGACACCGACCACGTGCCGCTGCCCAACTACCTGGAGCGGATGCTGGGCTTCTTCCGCGACCCGGACGTCGGCTTCGTGATCGGCCCGCAGGTCTACGGCAACTACGACAACCCGATCACCAAGGCCGCCGAGTCGCAGCAGTTCCTCTTCCACGCGCTGATCCAGCGGGCCGGCAACGCCTACGGCTCGCCGATGTTCGTGGGCACGTCGAACGCCGTGCGCATCAAGGCGCTGAAGCAGATCGGCGGCCTGTACGACTCGATCACCGAGGACATGGCGACCGGGTTCGAGATCCACCGCCACAAGAACCCGGCGACGGGCCGCAAGTGGCGCTCGGTCTACACCCCGGACGTCCTCGCGGTCGGCGAGGGCCCGAACGCCTGGACGGACTTCTTCACCCAGCAGATGCGCTGGTCGCGCGGCACGTACGAGACGATCCTCAAGCAGTACTGGAAGGGCGCCTACTCGCTGCCGCCGAGCAAGTTCTTCAACTACACGATGATGATCATCTTCTACCCGATGTCGGCCCTCAACTGGATCCTGGCGGCGCTGAGCTGCGCCCTGTTCCTGGGCCTGGGCGCCTCGGGTGTGAACATCGACCCGGCGATCTGGCTGATGCTCTACGGCAACGCCTCCGCGCTGCAGATCGGCCTGTACGTCTGGAACCGCCGCCACAACGTCTCGCCGCACGAGCCCGAGGGCTCCGGCGGCGTGGCCGGCATGATCATGTCCGCGCTGTCGGCGCCGCTGTACGCGAAGGCGCTCATCGACTCGATGCTGCGGCGCAAGAGCAAGTTCGTGGTGACCCCGAAGGGCGACTCCGCGAGCCCGGACACCTGGTTCGGCACCTTCCGCTACCACTGGTACTTCATCGCGATCTTCAGCGGTTCGATCGCGGCCGGCTTCGTCTACGGCCACGCCCACCCGGCGATGATCATCTGGGCGACGTTCGCGCTCCTCATCACGGCCTCGCCGATGTTCGCCTGGCGCTGGATGATGCGGCAGGACAAGAAGGCCCGCAACAAGCACCGCCACGGCGGGGCCCCCAGGGAGGCCACCGCTCCCCCGGTGCCCGTGCACGACAGCCGCATCCCGGTCCAGCCGCAGCAGTCCCAGGCCCCGTACGCCCCCCAGCACGCGCCGCACGCACCGCAGCACAAGCCCAGCTGGGCGGCGAACGCGGGCAACGACCAGACCGTGCAGATCGCCCTGGGCGGTCGGCGCGACCCCTCGGGGAACTGAGACGGGCGGCCGCCGCGCCGCGTATACGAGGCCGGGCCGGGAGGGACTCCCGCGCGCCGCAGGCCACCGACGACACATCAGACGGGAAACGAAGTGAAAGACGGTTCCAGCCGCCGCCGCGCCCGCCGCATCGCGATAGGTGCGGCGGTGGTGCTTGCGCTGGCCGGGATGAACGGACCCGCGCTCTACCGCTTCGGGTCGGACCAGTACCACGACTACAAGATCAACAAGCCGGAGTACAAGGCCGCGAACGGCAAGTGGGACATCGTCGAGTTCCCGGAGGAGTACCGGCTCAACACGATCCACGCCGCGCTCCTGCACACCGGCAAGATCCTGCTGATCGCCGGCTCGGGCAACAACCAGGACAACTTCGACGCGAAGAAGTTCGACACCCGCGTCTGGGACCCGGTCAAGAAGACGATCAAGAAGGTCCCGACGCCCGCCGACCTGTTCTGCACCGGCCACACGCAGCTGCCCAACGGCAACCTGCTGATCGCGGGCGGCACCAAGCGCTACGAGAAGCTCAAGGGCGACATCACCAAGGCCGGCGGCCTGATGGTGGTCCACAACGAGAACCCGGACAAGCCGATCACCCTGCCCGCGGGCACCCGGTTCACGGGCAAGGAGAACGGCAAGACGTTCGTCTCGAAGGACCCGGTCAACGTCGAGCGCGCCAAGAAGATATTCGACCCGGCGACCGGCCGGTTCCTGCGCAACGAGCCGGGTCTGGGCCGGATCTACGTCGAGGCGCAGAAGAGCGGCGCCAAGTACGAGACGGGCACCCAGGACAACTACCGCGTGCAGGGCCTGTCGGGCGCCGACACCCGCAACACGTACGGCATCGCCGAGAAGCTTGCCCTCGACAAGAAGGACTTCCAGGGCATCAAGGACGCCTACGAGTTCGACCCGGTCGCCGAGAAGTACATCAAGGTCGACCCGATGAACGAGGCGCGCTGGTACCCGACGCTCACCACGCTCTCCGACGGCAAGATCCTCAGCCTCTCCGGCCTCGACGAGATCGGCCAGCTGGTGCCGGGCAAGAACGAGGTGTACGACCCCAAGACCAAGAAGTGGACGTACACCAAGGGCATCCGGCAGTTCCCGACCTACCCGGCGATCTCCCTGATGCAGAACGGCAAGCTGTTCTACTCGGGCGCGAACGCCGGCTACGGGCCCGACGACGTCGGCCGCGACCCGGGCGTCTGGGACCTTGAGACCAACAAGTTCAAGAAGCTCAAGGGCCTGTCCGACCCCAAGCTCCTGGAGACCGCGGGCACGGTGCTGCTGCCGCCCGCCCAGGACGAGAAGTACATGGTGATCGGCGGCGGCGGGGTCGGCGAGTCCAAGCGGTCGAGCAAGAAGACCCGCATCGTCGACCTGCTGGCCGACGACCCGAAGTTCACCGACGGGCCCGAGCTGGAGAAGGGCACGCGCTACCCGCAGTACTCGATCCTGCCCGACGACGACGTGCTGGTCTCCGGCGGCTCCGAGGACTACCGCGGGCGCGGCGACTCCAACATCCTGCAGGCCCGGATGTACGACGCGAAGACCAACGAGTTCAAGCGGGTCGCCGACCCGCTGGTGGGCCGCAACTACCACTCGGGCTCGATCCTGCTGCCCGACGGGCGCGTGATGTTCTTCGGCTCCGACTCGCTCTACGCCGACAAGGCCAACACCAAGCCGGGCAAGTTCGAGCAGCGCGTGGAGATCTACACGCCGCCGTACCTCTTCCAGGGGTCGCGGCCGACGCTCTCCGGCGGCCCGAAGACCATCGAACGCGGCGAGTCGGCGACGTTCTCGACGCAGCACTCGTCGTCGATCAAGACGGCCCGGCTGATCCGGCCGAGCGCCTCCACGCACGTCACCGACGTCGACCAGCGGTCCATCGCGCTGGACTTCGAGAAGACGAAGGACGGCATCGAGGTCACGATCCCCAAGGGTCGCAACCTCGTCGGCTCCGGCTGGTACATGCTGTTCGTGACGGACGACCAGGGCACCCCGAGCAAGGCGCAGTGGGTGAAGGTCCCCTGACGGCGACGGTCATGTGAAAGGGGGCCCTCCGCAGGCGGAGGGCCCCCTTTCACATGACCACGGGTCCTACTTGCTCGCCTTCGCCAGCTCCAGCGCGTACTCCGGCCACCACTGGCCCGCCTTCGGCCCGCCCTTGCAGGTGCCGTCGGACTCGCCGGGGCGCTTGACCCACACGTAGGCGTCGACGAGGTCGTCACCGGTGTCCGTGGTGGGCGTCTCGCCGAGGGCGCGCCCCGGCGGGTTGCACCACTCCTCGTCCGAACCCTCCTCCGTGTACGGTCCGTTGCCGTTGCGGCTGGTGTCGATCACGAAGGGCTTGCCGCCGACCTTCGACGACAGCTCCTTGCCGTACGCCGTGCTGTCGGCGGTCTTGTAGAAGTTGGACACGTTGACCGCGAAGCCGTCCGCGTTCTCCACGCCCGCCAGCTTCAGCGGCTCGGCGATGTCGTCGGGCTTGCCCCAGCCCGCGTTGCCCGCGTCCAGGTAGACCTTCGTGTCCTTCAGCGACTTGAACTTCTCGATGGCGCCCCGGAGCAGGTCGTAGCGCTCCTCGTGGAACTCCTCCGGGGTGCAGTCGTCCACCATGTGCAGCACGGCGTCCGGCTCCAGGATCACCGTGGCCGCGCGGTCGCCGATGCCCTTGGCGACCTGGTCGATGAAGGCCCGGTACGCGTTGCCGTCCGCGGCGCCGCCGCCGGAGAACTGGCCGCAGTCGCGGTGCGGGATGTTGTAGACGACGAGCAGCGCGTCCCGGTCGGCCTTCGCCGCCGCCTCGGTGAAGCCGCGCGCCTCCTGCTCGGCGTTCTCCGGGGTGAGCCACTGGCCGGTGGGCTGCTCCGCGATCCTGCGGATCAGCTCGGCGTCCTCCTTCTTGCCGTCCTTCAGGTAACTGGCGACCTGCTCCGCCGCGTTCCCGTCCGGGTTGACCCAGAAGGGGTCCTTGTCCTTGGGCTGCTGGCTCACCCCGGCGCCGGACTTGTCCTTGTCACCGCCGTCGTCCGAGGACGAACACCCTGCGAGCAGCAGCACAGCTCCGGCCACCGCCACGGACGCCCTTGCCCCGGCCCCCCTGCTCCCGTACATCGAAAACTCCCCCTCGGGTGCACCGTCCGAAGCACCAATCCTGACATACCCGCCGTGCCGTCCATGCGCGCAGTCAGGCCTTGTCGGTCAGCTGTTACAGCGCCTCGTTGCCCGCTCGGCGCGGGGCATGCGCGCGAACTCCGGGTGACTTGTCACACGGCGGACGGGTGGTACGCAGGTGGCGTGTGCGGGGTGCGCGCGCGGCGGGCGGGCGGCGGGCCTGCGGCGGAAGCGCGCCGGGAGCGCGGCGGGTGGACGCGCGTCACAGCGGCGGCGAGCTGGGGGGATGACGCAGTGCCACCGGACCGGGACCTGGCGTCATCCAGCCCCTAGGCCGGGGCGCTCATCCGTTCTAGAGTCGTCTCAGACGGCCCCGGCCCCAGGCTGTCGGCCCCTCCGCACGCACCCGGACGGGCCGCTGAACCTCCCGTGCCGGTCGCCGGGTTACTCCCGCAGCCCGTGCGCGCACGGTCGAGGACCAGCCCGGTCGACGACTCCGGGGGGAGCGGGTCGTCGACCGGGCCAGGTGCCGTCTCAGGACCGCTTCCCCGCACCATCGCCGGTGCCGCTGAGGTACGCGGACACGACCACGTTCGCGGTGTAGGTGCGGCTGTCCCGGTCGAAGGAGCCGCCGCAGGTGATGAGCCGCAGCTCGGCGCGGCCCGACTGACGCACCCCGTACGCCTTCCGCGCGTCGAAGCGGTCGCGGGCGAAGACCTGGACGTCCTCCACGGTGAACTCGGCGACCGTGCCGTCCTCACGGACCACCCGGACCTCCGCGCCCGGCTTCAGCCCGCTCAGGTGGTAGAAGACCGCGGGCCGGGTGTCGGTGTCCACGTGCCCGACGAGCAGCGCGGTCCCGGGGGCTCCGGGCCGCACACCGCCCGCGTACCAGCCCACGGTCCCCGGCCGCCCGTACGGTGGCGGATCGACCGCCCCCCGCGCGTCCAGGCCGCGGGCCACCACGGGCGCCCGTACGCGCAGCGCGGGGATCTCCACGCGCTGCGGCCGCGCGCTGCCCGCCGGCCGCAGCGCCAGCGGCAGTTCGACGCCGAAGGGCCGGCCGACCGCCGCCATGTCGCCGGTGGTCGGCGCGGACACGCCCTGGCGCACGTCGGTGACCTCGCGGCCCCACACCCACAGCCCGAGCAGCAGCAGGGCCCAGGCGACCCCCATCAGGAGTCGGCCGCGGCCGGCGCCCCGCGCACGGTCGTCCGTCCCGCTGTCGTGTTCCACGTGCTTCCTCTCCCGCATGGCCGCTCAGTCCGTACGGCCGCGGGCGCGCCGGGCGCTGCGCACGGCCACGGCGACGGCGGCGACCCCGGCGAGGACGAGCCCGACCACGGCGTGCCGGGTACCGGGCCCCTCCGAACGGGCCTCGGCGGCGGCGAGCCGGGAGGTACCCCCGCCTCCGGCGTGCACGGGGGCGACGGGGGACGCGGGGGCACCCCACTCCCGCGAGCCCTGCCCCGGCTCCTGCTTCTGGTTCTGCTCCTGCTTCCGGTTCTGCGCCTGCTCGTCCTGCTTGTTCTTCTGCTTCTCCTGCTCCTGCTGCCGCTGTTTGTCGTGCTGCTTCTTGTCGTTCTTGTCGACGACGGTGACGGTGCCCGCGACCTCGTCCCCGGAGCCTTCACAGGTGACCGTGACGCCGTACGAGCCGGGGTCGAGCGTCGAGCGGACGCGGGTCCCGCCGGTGAGGGCACCGGGCCCCCCGGAGAGCCGCGCGTCGGCGACGAACGCCTCGGACGCCGCGGTACCGGACTTCCCGGCACAGCCCTGGACGCGCAGCCGGATGTCGCTGCCGGGAACCGGCGCCCCCGACGTCACGGAGACGTCCCCGTCGGCCGCGTACGCGAGGGGTGCGGGGCCGGTCAGTGCGGCGACGGCCGCCCCGGCACAGAGTGTGAGTCGCAGTGAACTCATCGTGAACCTCCAGACACATGGAGCGTCCTCCCCGGGGCGGGGCGACGCATCCGGGGAGGCGGAGCACTGCTCCGTACGGGTGTACGGCCGACGGGGGTCCGGAGGGGGCCGGAGGCGGTTCTGAGGCCGCCCGGAGGCGTCAGACGCGCTCGACGAGGTCGGCGATGGACTCGACGATCGTGGACGGGCGGTACGGGTACTTCTCGATCTCCGCCCGGGTGGTGAGGCCGGTGAGGACGAGGAAGGTCTGCATGCCCGCCTCCAGGCCCGCCAGGACGTCCGTGTCCATGCGGTCGCCGATCATGGCGCTGGTCTCGGAGTGCGCGCCGATGGCGTTGAGTCCCGTACGCATCATCAGGGGGTTCGGCTTGCCCGCGAAGTACGGCTTCTTGCCGGTCGCCTTGGTGATCAGGGCGGCGACCGCGCCGGTGGCGGGCAGCGGGCCCTCGGTGGAGGGGCCGGTCTCGTCGGGGTTCGTGGCGATGAAACGGGCGCCGCCGTTGATCAGCCGCACCGCCTTGGTCATGGCCTCGAAGGAGTACGTACGGGTCTCGCCCAGGACCACGTAGTCGGGGTCGTGGTCGGTCAGCACGTACCCGATGTCGTGCAGCGCGGTGGTCAGGCCCGCCTCGCCGATGACGTACGCGGAGCCGTCGGGGCGCTGGTCGTCCAGGAACTGGGCGGTGGCGAGGGCGGAGGTCCAGATGTTCTCGACGGGCACGTCCAGGCCCATGCGCCGCAGCCGGGCGTGCAGGTCGCGGGCGGTGTAGATGGAGTTGTTGGTGAGGACCAGGAAGGGCCTGCCGGACTCCCTGAGCTTCTTCACGAAGGCATCGGCGCCGGGGATCGGCACGCCCTCGTGGATGAGCACGCCGTCCATGTCGGTCAGCCACGATTCGATGGGCTTGCGCTCTGCCATGTGCCGTCTCCTGCCGTACGCGTGCGGAGTCCGCCGTGCGGGGTGTGTGCCGTGCGGGGGTGTGGAGGACGCCGTCACGGCCGTGTGCCGGCGTCACCGGACACAGCTGTGTGCCGACGCCTCCAGCCTAGCCATCCGCTGGATCTTGGTGGAGAGGGGTGGGAAGGGGCAGGGAGACCGCCCGGGCCTCCCGCACCACCACCCCGAGCACGGCGTCCGCCCCGGCGCCCAGGTCGAGCGCCGCGCGCCGTTCCGCCACGACGGTGCCGGTGAGGTCGACCAGGACCGCACGCAGCTCGTCCCGGTCGAGGTGCAGCCCCACCGCGTGGCCGGCCTCCGGCACCAGCCGCAGCGCGGTCCGCGGCTTGCCCCCGGTGGACGCCTGCCGCCCCGCCTCGGTCACCAGGCCGTCGTCCCGCAGCCGCGCGGTGATCTTGCTGACGGCCTGCGGGGTCAGCCCCGTGCGCTCGGCGAGTTCGAGGCGGCTGATCCCGGCCCGGCCCGCCTGCCGGAGCAGGTCGAGCAGCAGCGCCGTGTTGTGGCTGCGCAGCGCGAGCAGGTTGACCCCGCCGGCCGCTCCCGCGGTGTTCATCCCGCTCACGTCACACCCTCCGCACCGCTGCCTGTCGGTATCCCTGTTCCTGTCCCTGCCTCTTCGCACCCCATTGTCCCCGGCGCTTGCACTTTGGCAACAGCGTTGTTTAAGTGGAGGGCATGACTGGCACAGGCTCTGACACCTCCCGCCGCGAGGGCCCCTTCCGCGTGGGCCTCGTCGGCTACGGCCTCGCGGGCTCCGTCTTCCACGGCCCGCTGATCGCCGCGACCGAGGGCCTCGTCCTCGACACCGTCGTGACGGCGAACCCCGACCGGCAGCGGCAGGCGCGGGACGAGTTCCCGGACGTACGGTTCGCCACGACACCCGACGAGCTCTGGCCGCGCGCCGGCGAGCTGGACCTGATCGTCATCGCCTCCCCGAACAAGACGCACGTCCCGATCGCCCGGGCCGCCCTGGAGGCGGGCCTGCCGGTCGTCGTGGACAAGCCGATCGCCGGCACGGCGGCCGAGGCGCGCGAGCTCGCCGCTCTCGCCGAGGACCGCGGCCTGCTGCTGTCGGTCTTCCAGAACCGCCGCTGGGACAACGACTTCCTGACCCTCCGGAAGCTGGTCGCCGAGGGCGAACTCGGTGACGTGTACCGCTTCGAGTCCCGCTTCGAGCGCTGGCGCCCCGAGCTGAAGGGCGGCTGGCGCGAGTCCGGCGACCCGGCGGAGATCGGCGGGCTGCTGTACGACCTGGGCAGCCACGTCGTGGACCAGGCGCTGGTCCTCTTCGGCCCGGCGGCCGCGGTGTACGCCGAGTCGGACGTGCGCCGCCCGGGCGCGCAGGCCGACGACGACACGTTCATCGCGATCACGCACACCAACGGCGTCCGCTCCCACCTCTACGCCTCCGCGACCACGGCCCAGCTCGGCCCGCGCTTCCGCGCGCTGGGCTCGAAGGCCGGTTACGTGAAGTACGGCCTCGACCCCCAGGAGGCCGTCCTGCGCGACGGAGGGCGTCCGGTGGCGGGCGGCGAGAAGGAGTGGGGCGTCGAGCCGGAGGAGCTGTGGGGCCGCATCGGCTCCGGGGAGTCCCCGCTCACCGGCGGCGGCACGCCGGTCCCGACCGTGCCGGGCGCGTACCCGGCGTACTACGCGGCCGTCGCCGACGCCCTGCGCGGCACCGGCGAGAACCCGGTGACCGCGCTGGAGGCGGCCGCCGCCCTGGACGTCCTGGAGGCCGCGCACCGCTCGGCCCACGAGAAGGTGACGGTGACCCTGTGAGTACGCCCTCTCCCACCGCCCCGACGGTCGCCGAACTGGAGGAGCAGGAGCGCCGCCTGACGCTTCCCCGCTTCACCCACGCCGACGCGTGGACCCTGGGCACGCTCCTCGTCGAGCTGGCCCGCGACCGCGACGCGCCCGTGGCCGTCGACATCCGCCGCGGGGGCCAGCAGCTGTTCCACGCCGCGCTCCCCGGCTCGACCCCGGACAACGACGCCTGGATCGACCGCAAGCGCCGGGTCGTCGAGCGGTACGCCGCCTCGTCCCTGCTGGTGGGTACGCGTTTCCGCGCCAAGGGCACCACGTTCGAGGAGTCGTCCCGCCTGGACCCGGACACGTACGCGGCCCACGGCGGAGCCTTCCCGCTCACGGTCGAGGGAGCGGGCGTGATCGGCACGGTCGTGGTCTCGGGCCTCCCCCAACTCGAGGACCACGCCCTGGTGGTGGAGGCCCTGACCCGCTTCAAGACCCTCTAGGTCCTTCAGGGCCTCCGGGGCTTCCAGGCCTCCGGGGTCCCCGGGGACGCGTCAGCCCGCCGTGCCGTCGAGCAGTCGGCTGTACCGCAGCCGCAGGGCCCGCTCGGTGCCCGCCACCAGGGTGGCCAGGGTCAGCACGGCGTTGCACCAGGCCGGTGGGTGGACCGGCGCGTCGAAGGACCCGACGCGCTCGGCCACCGCGGGTACTCCGGCGACCTGTTCGGCCAGTTGCGCGACGAGCACGACCAGGGCGACGACGAGCACGGTCAGCGAGACGGTGCCGATCCCGCGGCTCAGCGCCGGATGCGCGCGGTCGAGGTGGGCGCGGCGCCCCTCGGCGGAGGCGCGGTCCGGGACGAGCAGGTGTTCGGTGCCCGCGGCGGTGACGTAGTGGCAGCGCCGCAGCCCGAAGCCGCTCAGCCGCACCTCGACGGTGCCGCCCGGCACCGGGAAGGCGGCGGGGAGCTTCGACCGGGCGTGGTGCCTCCCGTCGAGGTACAGGTCGGCCCTGGCCTCGGCGGACGTCTGGTCCTGACCGCGCTTGACGTCCACGGCGTAGACCGCCTGCCCGCCGTCGTCCCCGTCGGGCAGGCGCAGGTAGAACAGGGAGCGGTAGGGCAGCTGCCACCAGCGGAACCGCTTGAGCGGCCGTCCGTCCCCCGGGGTGATCCGCCGGGCGGCCCGGCGGCTTCGCATCTCGTCGAACATGTCCGGCGCCTCCGTCACTCGCTTCTGTCGGTCGCTTCCGGCGGTCGCTTCTGTCAGTTGCTTTCGTCGGCCGCTTCCGCCGGGCAGGCGAGGTCGTGTGCGGGGCGTTGCCCGGTGGTCAGGAATGTCGTCGCCGTGTCGTTGGCGCAGGTGTTGGCGCCGTACGGGTAGACACCGTGGCCGCCCTGGTCGGCCGTCACCAGCACGGCCCGTCCGCCGAAGGCCCGCCGCAGTTCCCGGGCGCCGGCCAGGGGCGTACCGGGGTCGCGTTCGTTCTGGAGCATCAGCACGTTCGACGGGCCCCGGCCGGTGATGCGCACCGGCGGTCCCGTCCGCTCCTGCGGCCAGAACGCGCAGGGGTTGATGCTCGCCGTGGAGCCGCCCAGCATCGGATACCTCAGCCGGTCGACGGCGGCGTTGCGCTGGTACTCCCGGACCGTCCCCGGCCAGCGCGAGTCACCGCAGACCACGGCGAAGCGCGAGGCCATGAGGTTCTCGGCGCCCGCGGGCAGCTCCGGGAGCGGCAGTTCCGCGCCGGTGCGGAGCGCCCGCCAGAACCCGGCGAGCTCGGGCAGGAGTCCGTCGGCGTACAGCTTCTCGAAGGTGTACGCCCGGAACGCGGTCCCGTCGACGCCCTGGACCGGTTCCGCGTCCAGGCGCCGCGCGAGCTCGTGGAACGTGGCGGTGACCTGCCGCGGCGTGGTGCCCAGGCCGTACTCGGGGTGCCCGGCGGCGAACGCGGCGAAGTCGGGGAAGCGGTCCTCCATCCCGCGGGCGAACGACCGCATGGCCGTGACGTCGTAGCCGCCGGGACCCAGGTTGCTGTCGAGCACGATCCGGTCGCTGCGGTGCGGGAACAGCGTCGTGTAGACCGCGCCGAGGTAGCTGCCGTAGGAACCGCCGAGGTACGACAGCTTCGGCTCGCCCAGTGCCGCGCGGAGGCGGTCCATGTCGCGCGCGGTGTCGGCGGTGGTGGTGTGCGGCAGCATCCACGCCGTCCGCGCGTTCCCGCACTGCCCGGCGATCTTCCGCGCGTACCCCGCCTCCCGTGCGACGTCGGCCGCGGTGTGCGCGTACGGCGGGAAGTTGCCGCGCCACTGCTGCTCCTGCGTCAGGTCGCAGGTCACCGGCGTGCTCCGGCCGACCCCGCGCGGGTCGAAGCCGATGACGTCGTAGGAGTCGAGCACCTCCTGCGGCAGCCCCGAGACGGCGAGGAGGGCCGGATACGTCAGGCCGGAGGCGCCCGGGCCGCCCGGGTTGGTCAGCAGGACGCCGCGCCGCTTCGAGGGCTTCTCGCTCGCCAGCCGGGAGACGGCGACCTCGATCCGCCGGCCGTCCGGGTCGCGGTGGTCCAGCGGGACGTCGAGCGTCGCGCACTGCAGGCGGGGTGCGGCGGCCCCCTCGGGGCACGGGCCCCAGTGCAGGGTGTCCGGCGCCGACGCCGGTGCCGACGCCGGTGCTGGTGCTGGTCCGGTCGTCGTGGTCGCCGAGGCCGATGTCGACGCCGACGCCGACGCAGGCAGCGCGGTCACCGCCAACGCGGCCGAGGCGAGGGCCAGGGACAGACTTCTGCGCATGGGGCGTCCTCCTGTGTGTCACCACATCCCCCACCCGAAGAAACGGCTTCGGCTCAGCCATCCCCATGGCAACCCCGGCCGGCGTCCCGGTATTGATCACATCCCCGGGATAGAGCGTCATGAACTGACTGACGTACCGCACGACCTCAGCCACCCCGAAGATCTGGTCAGCGGTACTGCCGTCCTGCCGCAACTCCCCATTCACCCACAGCTTCAACCCCAACCCCTGCGGATCCCCCACCTCGTCCGCCGTCACGAGCCACGGCCCCAGCGGATTGAACGTCTCGCAGTTCTTCCCCTTGTCCCAGGTCCCCCCGCGCTCGATCTGGAACTCCCGCTCGGACACGTCGTGCGCCACCGCGTACCCGGCGACGTGCGCGAGCGCCTCCTCGCCCGACGCGAGGTACCGCGCCGTACGCCCGATGAAGACCGCCAGCTCGACCTCCCAGTCGGTCTTCACCGAGCCGCGCGGCACGAGCACCTCGTCGTACGGCCCGACCACGGTGTCCGCCGCCTTGAAGAAGATCACCGGCTCGGCGGGCGGCTCGGCCCCGGTCTCCTCGGCGTGGTCGTGGTAGTTGAGGCCGATGCAGACGACCTTGCCGATCCGCCCGACGGGCGGCCCGACCCGCAGCCCGTCCGCGTCGAGGACGGGCAGCTCCCCGCTCCCGGCGGCGGTACGGATCCGGTCGAGCGCCGCGTCGTCGGAGAGCAGCGCCCCGTCGATGTCCGGCACGAGCCCCGACAGGTCCCGCAGTACGCCCTCGGCGTCGAGCAGTGCGGGACGCTCGGCCCCGGCCGTACCGACTCGCAACAGCTTCATGAGCTCAATCTCCTCTGATCGCGGGCGGCCCGACCGACGGGTGCAGCCATCGGAGGACTGGTCGATCCTCCAAGGTGGGCATCCAGTCCGCAATACCCGGTTCACGTACTGGACCGTAACCCCGCGATCACCCCAGGGCGGCGGCGCCGGCCGGCACGGCCCCCGGCATGTCCCGGTACAGCACCGCCCGCTCGACCGCGCTCCATGTCGTACTGGTCACGACGTACAGCGCGGCGGCCAGCGGCACGAACGCCACGGTCAGCAGGGTGAAGAAGGACATGAACGGCATGACCTTCATGACGCCCCCGACCCCCGGCACCTGCTGCGCCC
>NZ_VDFC01000047.1:307190-326610 GCF_008369065.1 Streptomyces apricus
CCCCACCTTCACGCAACGCGTCCGCCCACCGCTCCCCCAGCGGCGCCGCGAGGAGCTGGTGGGCGAGCAGGGAGTTCGCCCCGTCACCGATCCGGGCGTTGGAGAACAGGTGATACAGAAGGAAGAAGGCCGGGAGCTGAAAAAGACTCGGCAGGCACCCGGACAACGGGGAGACCTTCTCCGCGGCATGCAGCTCCAATACGGCCTTCTGCAGCTTCTCGGGGTTCTTCCCGTGCTTCTCGCGCAGCTCGGCGATCCGCGGCTGCAACGCGGCCCGCGCCCGCTGCCCCCGGGCCGAGGCACGCGACAAGGGATGCACGAGAAGCCGCACGAAAGCGGTGAACAGCACAATCGCCGCAGCAGTCGCAGAACCGCTGAAAACAGGTTCGAGGAACTCCGCCAGCCCTTCCACAAGACCGGCGAAAGCGGACATGAAATCAGAAAAACCAAACACGATCGAACCCTCCGAGGGTCACGTCACACCGAAGCGAGAAGAAGACGTACGCCGGTATGACGACAGCGCGGAGGCACCACAGAAGGCAGCAAGAAGCAGCTGCCGAGCTACTGCCGGGTGAAAGCCCCTACGCGGCCGTCGGAAGGGGAAGGCCGGGGGCCCGGGGACGCCTGCGCCCCCGCGCGTCGGGATCACGCTGCGGCAGGAACGCCGTGCGCCGCGCACGGTCGCGCAGGGCCGTACGGACCCGGGTGCGCGGCACGGCGGGCGCGAGCCGCGAGGCGATGAGGGAGCAGGCGGCGAGCGCGGACCCGGCCGCGGCGGTCGCCGCGAACGTGACGGCGACGGCACCGGAGAGGCTGCCCGTGTCGAGCAGGGCGACCTGCAGCAGCAGGACGAGCAGCAGGACGGCGGGCTTCACCTGCGCCCAGCTCCGTGTCATGCGCCGCCCTCCTCCCTCTCCGCTCACCGACCGACTCCAAGGCTTCTGCCGTTATACATATACAGGACGGTCCGCAAGGATCCGAGAGCGCACCTGAAGCGATACCAGGACTCCGCGCCGCCCCCGCCCCTGGCCTGCACACCTCCGCACACCTACCTGACCTCTGTCGGCGGTCGGCAGTACGGTGTCACCCATGCGCCCCGACACGTCTGCCGAGTACGTCGACCACAACGCCGAAGCAGCACGCCTGGAGCGGACAGCCGGCCTGTATCCCGAGGACGCGGAACACCTGCTCGTGCAGGCCGCGGCCCACCTCGAACTGGCCGACGACCGCCCACGAGCCACCTCCCTCTACGACCGCCTGCTCGCCGGCGAGATCCCGCTGGAGAACCCCTTCCTCGTCCGGGCCCTCAAGGCGGCCAACCTCTGGGAGTACGGCCACGAGGCGGAGGCCAGGGCGATCATCGAGGGCGTCCGCGCGGCGGCACCGCGCGACCCGGCCCCCTGGGTGATCGTCGCCGAGTCCCTGGAGTCCCACGACGAGCTGGAGGCGGCGCAGGAGACGTTCACGGAGGCGGCGACCCACCTCCTGGCGGGCGTGGCCGAGCCCCCGTACGCCACTCTCCCGATCCTCTTCGGCCGCCACCGCGTACGCCGCATGCTGGGCCTGCCCCACGACGAGTGGGACGGCCGCGCGGACACCCTCCACTCGTCCCCGGTCTCCCTGGACGAGCTGCACGACCCCAAGCGCGTGTGGTCGCTGGGCTCGGACAACCCGGCGGAGCTGGAGGCGGAGATCTCGCGCCTACGCGCCGAGCTGGGCACGTACCGCGAGGCGCTGTCCCGCCCGTTCCCGGTGGCGGTCCTGCACTGGCCGGCCCCGGAACTGACCGAACTCCTGACGGCGTACCCGCCCCTGTCCGCGGAATACCCGTCCCACGAGGAGCACCTGGCGACGATAGAGGCCTCCCTGCGCGAACTGTCCTCCTCGGGCACCCCGAACCTGGGCATCGTGACGGGCACGGTCCCGTCGTACGAGGCATTCGCGGCCTCGGAGGGCTCGTCCCCCTCGGACGCGTCCCTCCTCCCCCAGTACGCAACAACCCTGGCAGCCCGAGGCCGAGCCGAGACTTGGCCCCCGGAACGGGTGGCGCAGTGCTGGTGCGGATCGGGACAGGCTTACGGGGTGTGCCACGGCAACGACGCCTGAAGGGTCATTCCCATCGCTTAGCGCACAAAGGCGATCGCCCTGATGCAAGGCCCTCGATTGTCATCGGCTGCTGTTAGAAATGCTGTCGGGACAGAGCCATAGCTATGTGGGCAATCGAGGGAGCATCGGGTGGGGGAACCGGGAGAGCTGGCACGACCGGTTGCGGGCGTGTACGAGCAGCTCATTACTCAGAGTCTGCACGGCGAGATAGAGCAGCTTGAGGCTTCAGGTTGGAAGGCGATCCACGAAGAGGTCAGTGCGGAATCGTCCCCGCACGTACTCGCCCGTCACATCGCCGAGGTGGTCGGGCGCAGATTGAGCCGGCTGCCCCATGATCGGCAGGTCGATGCTGCGAACCGGATCCTGGCATCACTCGCTGAGAGTGCACCGGATCCGGATGAGACCATCGGCGCCATCGTTGAAGGTCCACGGCAGCTTCTGACTCTTGCAGAGCAAGAAGCTCCCGGCGTCTACGCACTGCGCCCTCTCACGCCCCTGTCCGAGACGTCCCTCATCACCAACGCCCCCGATGACCCCAGCCTGGGTGCGGAGCTGCGTGCCGAGTTGGCCACCGCAGACCGCGTGGACCTGCTCTGCGCGTTCGTGAAGTGGTACGGCATCCGGGTGCTGGAAGACTCGCTGCGCGCCGCGAAGGAGCGGGGCGTACCGATCCGCGTCATCACGACGACCTACATCGGCGCCACCGATCGACTTGCGCTCGACCGCCTCGTCCGCGACTTCGGCGCCGAAGTGAAGGTCAACTACGAGATCCGGTCCACGCGGCTCCATGCGAAGGCATGGTTGTTCCGACGCAACAGCGGCTTCGACACCGCGTACGTGGGCAGCTCGAACCTGTCCAAAGCTGCGCTCCTCGACGGGCTGGAATGGAACGTACGCCTGTCGTCGGTAGCGACACCCGCGGTCCTCGACAAGTTCGAAGCGACCTTCGACGCGTATTGGAATGACATCGCCTTCGAGTCCTACGATCCCGACGCTGACGGGAAGCGACTCGATCAAGCTCTAGCTCAAGCAGGTGGCACTAGCTCTGTCACCGACCTGCAGATCAACCTCTCCGGGCTTGAGGTACGCGCCTTCCCGCACCAGCAGGACATGTTGGAGCGCCTCACCATTGAGCGTGAGCTTCGCGACCGGCACCGCAACCTCCTCGTCGCAGCAACTGGTACGGGCAAGACGGTGATGGCAGCCCTGGACTACCGGGCCCTCAGCGAGAAGCTCGATAGCGAGAGGCCAAGGCTGCTGTTCGTCGCCCACCGCAAGGAAATCCTGCGCCAGTCGCTGCGCACGTACCGCGAGGTACTAAACGACGCTTCCTTTGGGGAGCTGCTCCATGGCGGCGAGGACCCGAAAGATTGGGACCACGTCTTCGCCAGCGTCCAATCGCTGAAGGTCGAACGGCTGGAACGACTCGCTCCCGACCACTTCGACATCATCGTCATCGACGAGTTCCACCACGCCACGGCTGCGACGTACCGACGGGTCCTCGACCACTTCAAACCGAAAGAACTGCTCGGCCTTACCGCCACGCCTGAGCGGATGGACGGACAGAACGTCCAGGATGAGTTCTTCGAAGGCCGCATCGCAGCAGAGATGCGGCTGTGGGAAGCCCTTGAAAACGACCTGCTGTGCCCCTTCCACTACTTCGGCATCCCGGACGGCACAGATCTGACTTCCCTCGGATGGCAGAAGGGAACGTACGCGGAACGGGAGCTCGGCAACCTCTACACGGGCCACCACGCCCGTGCTCGCATCGTGATCAAGCAGATTCAGGACAAGATTGCGAACCCGGGAGCCATGCGGGCCTTGGGCTTCTGCGTGACCAAGGATCACGCTCATTTCATGGCCGCCTGTTTCCGTACGGCAGGGTTCCAGGCCGTAGCGCTCGACAGCGACTCACCCTCTGATGTACGCGCACGAGCTCTGGCCGACCTACGTGACGGAAAACTTCAGGTGATCTTCTCCGTCGATTTGTTCAACGAAGGGCTCGACATTCCAGATGTCGACACCCTTCTGCTCCTGCGTCCCACGAACAGCGCCACGGTCTTCCTCCAGCAGTTGGGCCGGGGGCTACGGCGCACGCAGACGAAACCGGTCCTCACGGTCCTGGACTTCATCGGTCAGCACCGAGCGGAGTTCCGCTTCGAGGAACAGTTCCGGGCCCTGACGAACCTGACGCGGAACCGGCTCGTAGATCACATCGAGCGAGACTTCCCACAGCTCCCCTCCGGGTGCCAGATCATCCTGGAGGGAAAGTCAAAGGACCTCGTCCTGGACAACATCCGTACGCAACTGGGCGCGACGATCAAAACGCTGGTGACCGAGGCGAAGGCGTACAGCACACCGCGACTCGCGGGCTATCTCTACGAGAGTCGCCGTGAGATCAAGGAGCTCTACAAGAGCGACAACTCCTGGACGACCGTCCTGCGTAAGGCAGGCTTCGTCGAAGGCCCCGCACCAGCAGGGGAGGCGGCGCTCCTCAAGCGCGTGCACGCCTTCCTGCACGTCGATGACCCCGAGCGCGCCGACGCCTATGACCGCCTGCTGTCAGACGACACCCCGGCCTACGAAGCTCTGCCCCCGCTCGACCAGGCGTACGCCCGCATGCTCTTCTTCAACCTGTGGGACAACGCCGGCGGCTTCACGAGCTTCCAGCAAGGTCTCGACTCCCTACGCTCGCAGCGCGTGTTCCGCGACGAGCTCCGACAGGTGCTGACCTACGTCATCGACCGCTCAGACCACTTCCCCATCCCTCTCTCGGGTCCACATCGTCACGTACCCCTGAAGGTCCACAGCAGCTACAACCGTTCCGAGATCCTGGCCGCTCTTGGCGTGGCCCGCTTCGGTGGCCAGATGCCCAGGTCCTTCGCCCAAGGTGTCCAGTGGGTCGACGACCTCCAGACCGACGCCCTGTTGATCACGCTGGACAAGAACGAGAAGGACTTCTCGCCCACGATCCGCTACAAGGACTACGCACGAAGTCCCTCCCTCTTCCACTGGGAGTCGCAGAACGCGACCGCGGAGAACTCACCGACCGGCCTGCGCTACCAGCGGCACGCACAACAAGGCAGCCACGTCCTCCTGTTCATGCGCCGCTACAAGAACAACGACATCGGCAAGTCCCAACCGTGGATGCTGCTGGGTCCGGCAACGTACGTGGAACACACGGGCAGCAAGCCGATGGCTATCACTTGGCGCCTAGAGCACAAGCTTCCGGCGGATGTGTGGACGTACTCGGCCATCGCTGCGGGGTGACGCCGCCCGTCAGCGGTACGGCGCCACGATTAGGGCAGATCCAGCCACGCCTCTAGCAAAAATGAACAGTGTCAGTGCCATCTGGTCAGATAGTCCTACTAGTGACGCTAGAAGGCTGGAGTGGCGAAGTGGCCGATGCACGGGACCTGATCGGACGCATAGGGAAGGTGCGACCTGCTCAGCGGTCTGCCGGCCAGTCACTGCATCGCCCGCTCTTGCTCCTGTGGGCCATTGCGCAGGCCGTACACGGACGTCCGCGCGAACAGCCTTGGTCGGCGGTCAAACACACTGTGGGCCCCCTCCTCAGCGAGTTCGCCGGGGCACCCCAGGGCCACCAGGCCGTGCTGTACCCGTTCTGGGCCCTGCAACGAAACACGTTGTGGGAGGTGGCGGAGTCCGCTGACCTCCCCCTGACGAGTCAAGGTCGGCGTCCGACGTTGTCCGTCCTGGATGACATGAACCCTCTCGCCGGGTTGCCGAAGCAGGATTACGACCGTCTGTCCAAAGACCTTGAACTTGCCGCATGGGCCGTGGGCAACCTCCTCGTGCGGTTCTTTAACCCCATGCCCGCACGGCTGCTAGCGGCTCTGGACCTTGAAGAGTTGATGGTCGGGCCGATTGCTTCCTACTTGCGCCCTCTTCAAGGGGAGCTATATCAGCATCGTGGAGCCATAGCCGACGTCTACGGCGGAAACCGTGTACTCGGGATCACTCCTCTCGCAGATGGCCTCCTCACCGTGTATTCGGACGACAAAGGCCCCTACGACGACCAGCGCATCCCGGGGATGGACTGGATCGCTTACACGGGCGACGGCCTCTCCGGCGACCAGACCCTGTCCGCAGGCAATCGCGCGATGGCAGAACATCAAGAACGGCGAAAGGCCTTGCGGTACTGGCACAAGCCGCACCGTGGACGCTGGACATTCGAGACCTGGGCCGTCATCGTCCAACGCCGTCAGCGTTGGGGGCGCGGGCAAGACGGCCTGCAGCGACGCGAGTTCGTTTGGATACTGGCACCCGTTTCCTCGCCGATGTCCGACACCTGGCCTCGGGAAGTCGTCGAGGCCCTGGACCAAGATGACGGGCAACTCCATGACGACTCCATCGACGTCATTCCTGCAGAGGTGGACGCACCCTCGAAGTCGGAGCGCACCAGCGCCAGGCAGAGGTACGAGCGGCTCACCGCAGCCGCTCACCGAACGGCAGCAGATCGCACCCACAGCTCACGACTAGTACAGGTGGAGCGCTACTTGCGCTCGCCCGCTGCACGGGAAGCCGTGATGCTTCGCAGCAATGACCGCTGCGAGAACCCTTCCTGCATGGGGCACCCCCTGGAACGTACGGACGCCGGTGCGCCCCTCCTAGAGGTCGACCACGTCAACGGCCTCGCACGTACCGGGCAAGACGTCCCTGAACTCATGATCGCCCTTTGCCCGAATTGCCATACCCTGAAGACACGAGGCCGAGAACGGAACACCCTGCAGAGGGATCTCCTGGTCGTCGCTCGCACCCGTCACCAAGCTTTCCTGGAGAAGCCGTGACGCGGTAGGTGCGTGGCTTTCACGTACTCAGTTCACACCACGTCACTTTGACGTCAGCGAGTAGCTGGACGCCCCACAGGTCGGCGAGGTGATTGACCAGCGCCATGCCACGCCCCGCTTCGGAGTCCGGGTCTGCGGCGAGGAGGGTGGGGAGTGCTCGCGTGTCGGGGTCGTGGACTTCGATGCGTAGGCGCGTGCCGTTCATGGAGACCGCGAGCGTCGTCGGGGTGCCTACGCCGACATGCCTGATGACGTTCGACACGAGCTCGCTGGCGCAGAGTTGGGCTGCGTCAGTTACGTCATGCAAGCCCCACAGCTCCAGATGGGAGCGAAGGACGCGACGAAGCCCCGCGACTTCCTCGGGCTCAGCCACGAACGGCAAGTCCCACGGCTTCCTCAGCAAACCGGCAGTGCAGTCCATCGTTCAACTCCTGTGACGAGACTTCATGTTGCGGTGTGCAATCGACTACACACCTAGAGTTGCAGTGAAACTCTCAAAATGGAACTCTCACTTCGTGTCCGCAGGAGTGCACACCCGTTCCGCGCGCCCCGGCGCACGCCGCTCCGCCGTCGTGGTTGGGCGACCTTGACGGTTTGGCAGATCACCATGAAAGGTCTTGAACATGGCAGTCGGACCTACCACTCGTAGGCGTCAGTTGGGCGCCGACCTGCGTCGTCTTCGTGAGCTCAAAGGGCTGACGCTGGAGGAGGCGGGTGCCCGTGTCGGCATCTCGAAGGCGACACTGAGCCGCTACGAGACCAAAGAGGGTTCGGTCAAGTGGCCGGCCGTGGATGCCCTCTGTCGCGAGTACGCGGCTTCGGAGGAAGAGCGGTTGGCCCTCGTCGATCTGGCGAAGGGCGCCAAAATCCAAGGCTGGTGGCGGTCGCTCGCCGACCCCGTCCCCGAGTCGATGAACCTCATGCTCACGCTTGAGGACGAGGTGGTGCGCGAGGACCACTACGCCTGCATGTACATCCCGGGGCTCCTCCAGACCCGCGCCTACGCCGAAGCCGTACACCGAGCCTCGGAGATGCGCTGCACCGAGCGGGAGGTGCAGCACATGGTGGACATCCGCATGAAGCGGCAGGAACTCCTCCAGCGCGAGGACCCGCCCCACATCTGGTGCGTCATCGACGAGGCCGCGCTCCGGCGCAGCGTGGGTGGGCGGACGGTGATGCGCGAACAACTGCGCCACCTCCTCGCCCTCACGGACCTCCCCCACGTGACCATCCAGGTCCTGCCGTTCTCAACAGGTGCTCATGCGGCAGCGGTCGGCAGTTTCGTCGTTCTGGGTGGCCAGACTCCCGAACTGGACGTGGTGTACGTGGACATCATCGGCGGTGGGCTCTTCATGGAGAAACCGAAGGAACTGGAGCGCTATAGGTTGGCGTTCCAATACCTTCGCGCGCAGGCCCTCGACATCGGGGCTTCCACAGCGCTGATCCAACGCATGAGCGAGGAGCCCTGATGGACATACGACCCGAGCCCCACTGGTTCAAGTCCTCGTACAGCGGCGGAAGCGGCACTGAGTGTGTCGAGGGGGCCCGCGTCGACGGTGGTCTGTTGCTGCGCGACTCCAAGTGCACGGCGGGGCCGGTTGTAGTCGTGCGTGCCCTGGCTTGGCGAGCCTTCATACGGGCGTTGTAGGGCTGTGCTTCGGCCGCCTGGACGGTGCGTACGCCTTGAAGTTGCCGTCGGGCCGCCCGCTTCTCAGTCAGTGTCGTGCCTCCGCGGCCCAGGTGAGCCGGCGGGGGCGGTGGTTGGGTTGTGGGGGTGGTTGTGTTGTGGGGCGGGGCTGCGGGCGCGGTCGCGTCTCGCCTGCACGCCGGGTCGGCTCAGCGGCTGCGGAGGTGCCCGGGGAGATGGCTGTCCGTTTTACTACGAGAGGGAGTTCCATGGAGGCTTTACTGCTTCGTCGTGCCGTCTCGGCGGGGCGTTCTGTCGTTTCCGGGCTGGGGCTTCTGGTCGATGACGTCGTCGTCGTTCATGACTCGGACCGTGTCGCCCTGCGGCTGGTCCCCTGTGGTGTTCTGGCTCGGGTCGCGCCGGTGGAGCAGTTGGCCGATTTCGCGTACGAGGTCGACGTCGCCCGGCGTCTCGTCGGCGTCGGTGCTCCGGTGGGTGAGCTCGATCCCCGCGTCGAGCCCCGGGTCCGTCTGCGGGACGGGTTCGCCGTCTCGCTCTGGACCTTCTACGAGTCCGTGGGGTCGGAGATCGCGCCCGTCGATTATGCGGATGTGCTTCTGCGGCACCATGCCGCGCTGCGACGGGCCCAGTTGGACGCGCCGCACTTCACCGACCGGATCGCCGCGGCGCTGAGGGAGGTGGAGGAGCGGGAACGGTCTCCTGAACTGTCCGACTCCGACCGGCAGTTCCTCAGTGGCACGCTGCGTGGGGTGGGGGTCGAGGTCGGTGTCGACGGAGGCCGTGACCAGTTGTTGCACGGCGAGCCTCATCCGGGGAATCTCCTGAATACGCGGCGAGGACCGCTCTTCGTGGACCTCGCCACGTGCTGCCGCGGGCCGGTCGAGTTCGACCTCGCCCATGCGCCCGAGGAAGTGGCGCAGCACTACGCCGGGGTCGATCACGAGCTGCTGCACCGGTGCCGTGCCCTGAACTGGGCCCTGTTCTCGGCCTGGCGCTGGCGGCGGGACGACCGGATGCCCGACCGGGAGCACTGGCGCGTGGAGGGCCTTGACCGGGTTCGTACGGCACTCGGTCGCTGTGGATCCGGCTGAAGCGGGGCCGTCAGTCAGGCGGCTTCACGTACTCGTTCCCTTCCTGTACGGGTACACCGAGGGCTAGGAGTGGTGTGCTCGGGGATGATCTGGTGCATGGGGCATGAGACAGGGCGTGGGACGGACATGGACGGTGCCCGGGCGTGGGACGAGCGGCTGGCTTGGGCGTACGGGCTGATCTCGAAGGATCCCGGTGAGCGGGCCGCCGCGCTCGATCGGCTGGCCGATGCCAGGAAGGCCACCGACGAGGCCGTCGAGCGGTTCAACGCGACGCTGTCGGCCTTGCAGGAGCAGGGGGTGCGCGAGCCGTACGAGGTTCCGGAGCTGCGGCTGGCCCACCAGGAGCACCTGCGGATCCGGGGGGCCTCGCTGCCCGACGGGCTGTGGGACCGGTGGGAGCACCAGGACATCGCGGACTGGCCGGGGCTGCCCTACGCGCTGCTCTTCCTGGAGTGGGAGGCGCGGTTCCCGTACGAGTGGACCCTCACCGCCAAGGCCTGGGGGACCAAGGAGAGGCTCATCCGGGACCTGGCCGTGGACTCCGTCGGGCGGGACCCGGTGGCCCGGGCCAAGCTGATCGATCTGGTGGAGGTCGTCGTGCGGCGGGCCTATCGCTGCAAGGACCGTGAATACGTGCGGGTGGCGCGCGTTCTGGACGGGACTCCGTTGCGCGTACGGCTGGAGGCGGCCCGGCGTTCGGAGAACCCCTGGGCCCGGTTGCACGCCGGGTACGTGCTGTGGATGCTCGACCGGCCCGAGCTGCCCAACAGCCGGTGCGTCTGGCGCACCTGGCTGGCCGACGCCCGTCAGTGAGGGGCGCCGGTGACTCCACCGCGCAGACCTACCGCTCCGGTCACCACCCGCAGGCGGAATGGGGACAGAAGCTGTCCGGATGCCTCGCCTCGAACATCACCGTGGCCGGCGGGACCCTGGTGCGGTTCCGCCGGCCGGTGCGGGGCGCTCTACTCGTCGATCGCCTCGCCGAAGCCCGCGCCGTCGCCCGGAGCGCCGAGCGACGTGCCCCCGTACAGCCATGAACCGGTCGTGACGAGGCCCTTCGTGCTCGCGTACAGCTTCCAGACCACTCCGTCCCCGGCGTCCTCGCCCGGCGCGGCGGCCAGCAGCTCGGAGCGGCCGTCGCGGTCCGTGTCGACGAGCCGCACCTGGGAGCCCCACGCGTCGCCCGCCTCCGCGGTACCGGGGACCCCGTCGCTGTTCTGGTCGAAGGACTGCGCGCCCGTGGCCGTCAGGCCCTCCGGCGAGCCGCGCAGCAGCCACACCGCGCCGGCGTCCGCGACGGTCCCGATGTCCTCGCCGGGGGCGCCGACGGCGACGTCCGCGTACCCGTCCCCGTCGACGTCGGCGACGGACAGCTCCGTACCCCAGGCGTCACCGTGCTCGCCGGCGCCGGGCACGCCCGGGGAGTTCTGCGTCCAGTACTGGGGCGCCTCCTCGGTCGCGTCCTCGGGGCCTTCCTCGCCCCGGAGACCGTCCTCGCTGCCGTGGTAGACGCCGATCAGGCCGCCGGTCATGCCCTCGGCCTCCTGGTCGGGGCTGCTGTGGTGGCCCGTGACGAGGTCGTCGTACCCGTCGTGGTCGATGTCCCCCGACGCGGTGGAGAGGCCGCCGCGCAGGTCCTGCGCGTGGGTCAGGCCGTCCGCGCCGCCCGAGTAGACCGCCGACCAGCCCTGGGCGTGGTCGTCGGCGGGGCCGTAACCGGAGACGACCAGGTCGGCGTAGCCGTCCCTGTCGTAGTCGCCGGTGGTCAGGTAGGCCGGGGTGATGGCGCGTCCGGCGGGGTGCGCGGTCGTGTCGAGCGTGCCGGTGTGCCGCAGGGCGCCCCCGCTGTGGGTGAACAGCTCGACGCCCCGGTGGTCGGCCACGGCGACGACGTCGCCCAGGGTCTCCCCCGTCAGCCGGGCCGCGGTGACGGCGGAGCCGAAACGGGCTCCGGCGGCCGGGGCCGCGGACGCGGCCGTGACGCTGCGGGCGGTGCCCAGTCCGGACTTCGAGCCGTACAGGACGGTCACCTGGCCGGCGTCCTCCAGCGAACCGGCCTCCTCGCCGGGCGCCCCGATCACCGCGTCGTCGTACCCGTCGCCGTCGAGGTCGCCGGTGGCGACGGCCGCGCCGAAGGCGTCGTACGTCTGCGAGGTGCCCGGGACGCCCGCGGTGGACTGGCTGAAGACCGCGGTACGGGCGGCGGGGACGCTCTTGGTGGTCCCGATGCCGTTGGCCGCCCCGTACTGGACGGTGACGAACCCGGCGCCCTCCTTGCCGTCGACGGTGCCGCCCGGGGCTCCGGTCAGGACGTCGTCGTAGCCGTCGCCGTCGAAGTCGGAGTTGCGGTCGTTCGCGGCGGTCCCGCCGGGGGTGCCCGCGAAGGAGGCGGGCGCGGCGGCGATGCCGAGGCCCGTCAGCAGGAGGAAGGAGGCCGCGGACACGGCCAAGGAGACGGTCCTGCGGCGGGAGCCGAGGTTCTTGCTGGTCATGATGTGTTCCCCCGTTGATGGATGTCGCCGAAGCGTCAGGTGCGGTCGAAGGACCGGCTTGTGCGTGAAAGCGGTGGTCTGCGGCGGTAAAGCCTTGTTGCTCTCACTCACGCCTGGTTCGACACGGGACCTGCCGGGAGAGTTGTGGCACCCGAGGGGGCCGTGACGCACCGGTTACGACTGTTGCGGTACGCGGACTTCGAGGCCGCCGGCGCCGGTCTCACGGGAGCCGGTGCCGGTCTCACGGGGCGGCGCTCCCCGGAACGCCCGCCGATAGGCCTGCGGACTCGTCCCCACCACCCGCTTGAAGCGGTCCCGGAAGGCGGTGGGCGAGCCGAACCCCGCCTGCACCGCGATGCGTTCGACAGGGTGGTCCGTGTTCTCCAGCAGGTGCTGGGCCGTGCGCACCCGGGCCCGGTGCAGCCACTGCAGGGGCGTCGTGCCGGTCTGCTCGCGGAAGCGCCGGTTGAGCGTACGGGCGCTGGTGCCCGCCCGGGCGGCGATGTCCTCCAGCGTCAGGTCGTGGCCCGCGTTCTCCTCCAGCCACTCCAGCAGGGGCTCCATCGTCGTGCCGGCCGGGGCCGGAGGCCGGTCGTGGACGATGAACTGGGCCTGCCCGCCCTCCCGTTCGAGCGGCACGACGGACATCCGGGCCGCGTGGGCCGCGACGGCCGAGCCGTAGTCCTTGCGGATCATGTGCAGACACATGTCCATCGCGGCGGCGGCCCCCGCCGAGGTGAGGAACTGGCCGTTGTCGACGTAGAGGACGTTGGGGTCGACCGTCACCGCCGGGTGCAGGGCCGCCAGGTCCCCGGCCGCGACCCAGTGCGTGGTCGCCCGCTGCCCGTCCAGCAGTCCGGTGGCGGCGAAGAGGAACGCGCCGACGCAGATCGAGGCGATGCGCGTGCCGTTCGCCGCCGCCGCGCGCAGGGCCTCGGCCACCCCCGGCGGCAGCGGCCCGGTCGGGTCGGCGGTGCCGGGCAGGACGATCGTGTCCGCCTCGGCCAGCGCATCGAGGCCGTACGGCGCCCGTACGGTGAACGCGCCGGCGCTCACCTCCTCGGTCACCGAGCAGACCCGGACCCGGTAGGGCGCGCGGCCGTCCGGTAGCCGGGCCCAGTTGAAGGTGTCGATCGGGGCGGAGAGGTCGAACGGGATGACCTGGTCGAGCGCCAGTACGGCCACGGTGTGCATGGCAAGAGCGTAGAGGGGCAACGGGTTCCCGCCAAGGAGCGTAAACGGCTGGCAGGAGCAGGAAAGCAGAGCTCCCGGCCCCTGGCGAGAATCCGTTGAAGGCTGGCAATCACGCCACTTCCACGGGATCCGGTGCGCCGCCTACCGTCCCCTCGTGACCAAGTTCCTCCTCGCACTCCACGTCCTCGTCGCGATCGTCGCCGTCGGGCCCGTCACCGTCGCGGCCAGCATGTTCCCGCCCGGCGCCCGGCGGGCCCTCGCCGACCCCGGTGACCTCCGGGCGGCGGAGACCCTGCGGCTGCTGCACCGGATCTGCCGGGTGTACGCGGCCGTGGGCATCGCCGTCCCCGTCCTGGGCATGGCCACGGCGCTCAGCATGGGCGTGCTGAACGACACCTGGCTGCTCGTCTCGATGGTCCTGACCGGGATCGCCGCGGGCGTTCTGCTAGCGCTGGTACTGCCCCGTCAGGAGGAACTGATCGAGGCGGTGGAGGCGAACGGCGGCGCCACGGACACCGGGGCCGCCGGGGCCGCTCCGGCGGCGCCGTTGTCCGCGGCGGCCGGCACGTCCGCTGCGGCCGGTACGTCCACCGACGTCGCCGCCGGCACCCGCGTCACCGTGCGGCTCGCCATGTTCACCGGGATCTTCAACCTGCTGTGGGCCACCGTCACGATCCTCATGATCGTGCGGCCCGGCTCCACCACCGGCGCCTGACCCTCAGGCCCGCCTCTCGCACGCCAGGGGCCGGTGCCGGTGGGCGAGGACCAGCCCGTCCATCGGGTCGCCGGTGTCCTCCTTGAAGCGCCGGGCCACGGCCGTCGCGACGAGCACCCCCGCCGAGACCACGAGCGTGGCGGACGCCCAGGTCAGCGACCAGGGCCGGCCCGCCACGTCGGCCGGTTCGCCGGAGGAGCCGAACGAACTGAACGAGGCGTACAGGAGCGCGGACGGCGGCACCGCCACCAGCAGCAGCGGCCAGGCGAGGGCGTCGCGGCGGCCGAAGTACGCGGCCAGCAGGAGCAGGCAGCCGGCCAGGACGGCGGCTCCGGCGAGGGTCGCCGGAGCCGCGTCCGTGACGGGGCTCGTGACGGAGGCCGTGCCCGGGTCCGTGGTCGGGCCGCCGGGCCCGGGGCGGTCGCGCAGGTCCCGGGGGACGCACAGGAGGTACGCCGCCGAGGACAGGGCGGCACCCAGCAGGCGGGTCAGCCAGCGTTCCGTCCGGGGGCGCTGCGACAGCGGGCCCAGCAGCTTCTCGGTCATGGGAACGAGGGTTCCGCTGTCGCACAGGGGGACGACAGAGTACGCGTACTCAGTTCGGGTCTAGGCCTTCGCGCCCTTTCCGGCGGGGTCGCCCTTTCCGGCGGGGTCGGCGGCCGTCGAGAGCGGGCTGGCGATGTCCTCCAGGGAGCGTCCCTCCGCCTTGACCGCGAGCGCCGCCGCCACGAGGCCCGCCGCGCACATCAGGCCGGCGCCGATCTGGAAGGCGAGGACGGTGTCGCCGACGACACCCGTCTCGGTCAGCTCGGCGAAGATCAGCGGGCCGCTGATGCCGCCCGCCGCGGTGCCGATGGCGTAGAAGAAGGCGATGGCCATGGCCCGGGTCTCCATCGGGAAGATCTCGGAGACGGTCAGGTACGCGCTGCTCGCGCCCGCCGAGGCGAAGAACAGGACCACGCACCAGCAGGCGGTCAGGGTGGTCGCGCTCAGCGAGCCCCGGTCGAAGAGCCAGGCCGTGCCGAAGAGCAGGATGCCGGAGAGCAGGTAGGTGGAGGAGATCATGATGCGGCGGCCCACGGTGTCGAAGAGCTTGCCGAGGAGCAGCGGACCCATGAAGTTGCCGGCCGCGATGACGGCGAAGTAGTAGCCGGTCGAGGACGTCGACACGTCGAAGAACTTGGTGAGGATCGCGCCGAAGCCGAAGGTGATCGCGTTGTAGAGGAACGCCTGCCCGATGAAGAGGGACAGGCCCAGGATCGCGCGCCTGCGGTACGTGGAGAAGACCGTGCGGCCGATCTCCAGGAACCCGATGCTCTTGCGCTGGTGGATGGTGATCTCCCCGGCGGGCGGCGGGAGTTCCTTGCCCGTCTCCTCCTTGATCTGCCGCTCGGCGTCGGTGACCAGGCGTTCCGCCTCCTCGCCCTTGCCGTGGATGAACAGCCACCGGGGGCTCTCGGGGACGTTGCGGCGCACGAGCAGGATGACCAGGCCGAGGACGACGCCGAGGAGGAAGGTCAGCCGCCAGCCGACGTTCATCGCGAACAGGTCGGTGTTCAGCGCGACGATCGACAGGAGCGAGCCGGCGATCGCGCCCAGCCAGAAGCTGCCGTTGATGATCAGGTCGACGCGGCCGCGGTACTTCGAGGGGATCAGCTCGTCGATGGCCGAGTTGATGGCCGCGTACTCGCCGCCGATGCCGAAGCCGGTGAGGAAGCGGAAGAGGAGGAACCACCAGACGGAGAACGAGACCGCCGTCATGGCGGTGGCCGCGAGGTAGACCGCCAGGGTCACCATGAACAGCTTGCGGCGGCCGAAGATGTCCGTGAGCCGGCCGAAGACCAGGGCTCCCACGCAGGCTCCGGCCACGTAGAGCGCGGCCGCGATGCCGGTGACCTGCGCGGCCGAGATGGGCAGACCGCTGCCGGGCTCCGAGAGGCGGCCGGCGATGTTGCCGACGACGGTGACTTCCAGACCGTCCAGGATCCAGACGGTGCCGAGCCCGATCACGATGGTCCAGTGCCAGCGTGACCAGGGCAGCCGGTCCAGACGGGCGGGTACGGCGGTGGTGACGGCTCCGCTGCCCGCGGATCCGGCTCCGGCGTCGGTTACGGCCATGGGCTCTCTCCTCGATGAGCGAACCCCGCACGGGGGTGGGCGAACCTTCTACGTGTCCCCCGCACGCGCCGCTTTACGCCCTCCTTACAGCCGCCCGCACCCGGTCGGCCCAGGTCAGCCGCTCAGGCCGTCCAGACCGCCCGACCGGCCCGGTCGCCCGGCTCAGCCGCCCAGGGCCCGCGACACCGTGTAGATGACGAGACCCGCCAGCGATCCGACCACCGTGCCGTTGATCCGGATGAACTGCAGGTCGCGGCCGATGTGCGCCTCGATCTTCTTGGAGGTGTGCTCGGCGTCCCAGCCCGCGACGGTATCGGTGATCAGGGAGGTGATCTCGTCGCGGTACGTCGTCACGACGTACACCGCCGCCCCCTCGACCCAGCCGTCGACCTTGGCCTGCAGCCGCGCGTCGCCCGCCATCCGCGCGCCGAGCGACAGCAGCGAGGCCCGCACGCGCAGCCGCAGCTCGCTGCGCTCGTCCTCGGCGGCGGCCACGATCATCTGCCGTACGGAGGACCAGGTGGACGCGATCAGGTCCTGGACCTCGCCGCGGCCGAGGACCTCGCGCTTGAGGTTCTCCACCCGCGCCCGGGTGTCGGTGTCGGACTGGAGGTCGGCGGCGAAGTCGGCGAGGAAGCGGTCCAGGGCGCCGCGGGCGCAGCTCCTTGTAGACGCGCTCGCCGACCCGCTTGTCGACGAACCGCGGGGTCCAGCCGGGGGCGCCGCCCTGCACGGCGTCCATCACCTGGTCGTCGTGGCGCACGAGCCAGTCGTGGGCGCGTACGCAGACCAGGTCGACGATGCGCCGGTGGCCGCCGTCCGCGACGACCCTCTCCAGGGTCTTGCCGATGCCGGGGGCGATCTCCTGGGCGTCGGCCCGCCGGTTGATGGCCTCGCCGACCACGGCCTGGACGTCCGAGTCGCGCAGGACCGCGAGGGCGCCCCGGAGCGCGGTGGCCAGCTCGGCCGTCACCCGGTCGGCGTGGTCGGGGTCGGCCAGCCAGGTGCCGAGCCGGCTGCCGATGCCGACGGACCGCAGCCGCTGCCGTACGACGTCCTGTGACAGGAAGTTCTCCCCGACGAACTCGCCCAGCGAGACGCCGAGTTGGTCCTTCTTGGTCGGGATGATCGCGGTGTGCGGGATGGGCAGGCCGAGCGGCCGGCGGAACAGCGCGGTGACGGCGAACCAGTCGGCCAGCGCGCCGACCATGCCGGCTTCGGCGGCCGCGGCCACGTAGCCGGCCCAGGCGCCCGCGCCCGAGTTCTCCGCCCAGGTGGCCAGGACGTAGACGAGGGCGACGAAGAGCAGCAGGCCGGTCGCCGTCAGCTTCATCCGGCGGACGCCGCGGAACTTCTCCTCGTCGGCGGGGCTGAACGAGTTCATCGCCCGGTTCGGTGCGGCGGTGCCCGGAGGATTCGCGGCACCGGCGGAGTCCGTGGAGGCCGCGGAGCCCGCGGGGCCCGTGGTGGGGTTCGCCACACCGCCGGAGCCGGAGGACCCGCCCTCCGGGGCGGTTTCCCCTGCTTCGTCCTCTTTCGTTCTTTCCATCCGCTCCATCCGTTCCCGGGTCCCCCCGTCACATTGTCCCAACCTGACCGACTCCTGGAACGGAACAGGAGTTCCCGGCGTCTGTCCGGGCGGGGCCGTGTCGGGTCCTCGGCACGCCATGCCGCATCATGGGGTGATCACACCGGACCCTTTCGGGTTCCCGCTTTTCGAGGAGACACGCACCGCATGACCAAGCGTCACGGTTATGCCTTGCTGGCCGCGATCATCGCCGTCATCGTCGCCATCTCAGCCGCCATATACGTCGGTGTCGCCGCCGACGACAGCCCGGAGACCGCGGTCACCGACGCCCGCGCCCCGCACAACTCGGCCGCGCCCGCGTCCGCCGGCACCTGGGTGGGCGCCTGGTCGGCGTCCCCGGCGGGCTCGGAGCCGGGCACCGAGGTGAACGGCATGGCGGGCCGTTCGGTACGCAACGTGGTGCACGTGGCGGTCGGCGGCACCGCGGCCCGGATCACCCTGTCCAACCTGTACGGCCAGCAGCCGCTGGAGATCACGCACGCCTCGGTCGCCGTGGCCGCCACCGGGAACGACGCCGCCGCGGCCCCCGGCACGATGCGCCGCCTCACCTTCAACGGACGCCCCTCCGTGGTGGTTCCGCCGGGGCAGCAGGTGGTCAGCGACGCCGTACGCGTGCCGGTCCCGCACGACACGGACGTCCTGGTCACGACGTACTCCCCGACCCCGTCCGGCCCCGTCACCTACCACCCGCAGGCGCGGCAGATCTCGTACACCGCGGAGGGCGACCGCACCGAGGACGTCAGCGGCGTCCCGTACACCGGACAGACACCCTACTGGCGCTACCTGACCGCGGTGGACGTGCTGAGCAACGAGTCGGACGGCACGGTCGTCGTCATCGGCGACTCGCTCACCGACGGCGTGACCTCCACCGAGGGCGAGAACCGGCGCTGGCCGGACGTCCTGGCCGACCGGCTGCGCGGCGGCTCGGACGGGCCCCGCTACAGCGTGGTCAACCAGGGGATCAGCGGCAACCGCGTCCTCACCAGCGGCCTCGGCCGCCCCGCCGAGAACCCGAGCGGTCTGAGCCGCTTCCAGCGCGACGTGCTCGGCCGCACCAACGTGCGGGCCGTCGTGGTGGCCCTCGGCGTCAACGACATCCTGCGCACCCCGAACCAGACCGACGCGGACAAGATCACCGCGGGGCTGCGCGAGCTGACGCGGCTGGCCCATGCGCGCGGGCTGCGGGTGGTCGGCGCCACGCTGATGCCGTTCCAGGGGCACCGCGGCTACCGCCCGCACCTGGAGGACACCCGCCAGGCCGTCAACGCCCAGATCCGCGCGGGCCGGGTCTTCGACGCGTACGCCGACTTCGACAAGGCGCTCCGCGATCCGTACGATCCGCGACGGCTGCGGTCGCAGTACGACTCGGGGGACCACCTGCACCCGAGCGACGCGGGGTACGCCCGCATGGCCGAGACCTTCGACGTAACCACCCTCAAGGGCGCGGCCCCGGCCCAGCTGTAACGCCACCTGCGGCCCGGTGGGGGCTGATCGCGCAGTTCCCCGCGCCCCTAAAAGATTGCGCAGTTCCCCGCGCCCCTGAAAAACTGCGCCGTTCCCCGCGCCCCTGAAAAACTGCGCCGTTCCCCGCGCCCCTCAAAGACTGCGCTGCTCCCCGCGCCCCTGGAAGACAGGTGCGTGGGGAGCAGCGCAGTCT
>NZ_VDFC01000047.1:326710-330429 GCF_008369065.1 Streptomyces apricus
GCCCCAGAACGCGAACCCGGTCACCACCACCCGCGGAGCCCCCGGCTCACCGGGCACCCCCTCCTGACCGTGGTCGAACCCGCCCATGATCCCGATCCCGCGGACCACGACCTCGATCCCCGGCGGCACGATCACCTGCGTCCCACCCATGACGGCAACGCAGTTGATCACCACCTCGCCGGCCGCGAAGTCCGCCTCGCGCAGGTCGATGACACCCCCGCCCCAGAACGCGACGGAGTTGAACCTGCGCGGCACGGTCCAGCGCCCCTTGCGCTCGAACCCCGACATCACCGCCACGCCCCACCGCACCGAGGAGCCCGAGCCGTCCGGGTCGCCGACGATCCGCCGGGCCCAGTCCCCGCCGCCCACCGGCCGCTTGACCATCGAGACGGCCGGCGCCGGAGCGGTGACGCCCGGCGCGGGCAGGTCCCGCGTGATCGGCTCCAGCTCCCCGTACGTACGCGCCTTGTACGTGGTCTCCAGCCGCTCCTCGAACTCCGCCATGTCCAGGCGGCCCTCGGCGAGGGCGTCCCTCAGCACTTCGGCGACCTGCTCACGGTCGGCGTCGGAGGCACGCAGTTCGGGAAGTCCGCCAGAAGGTCCACCGGGGGGTCCGCCCGGGAGTTCGTCCGTCATGGCAGCAGCCTACGAGGTCGCCTTCTCCGCGTACATGCGGCTGATGACCGCCTCGATGTCGGGTTCCCGCACCGACAGGTCGACCAGCGGGTACTCGGCCGCGATCCGCGCCACCAGCGGCGCCGCCGACTGCGCCGCAGGGAAGGCGAGCCACTGCCGCGGCCCCTCGACCTTCACCACACGCGCCGACTCCAGCCGGATGGGCGGCAGTTCGCGCTCCAGGTCCACCACCAGCGTCCGCTCGCTCTCCCCGATCTCGTGCAGCCCGGTCAGCGGCCCGTCGTACATCAGGCGCCCGTGGTCGATGACCATCACGCGCCGGCACAGCTGCTCGATGTCGGAGAGGTCGTGGGTGGTCAGGAGCACGGTCGTGCCGCGCTCCGCGTTGAGGTCCCGCAGGAACTCCCGCACCCGCACCTTGCTGACCACGTCGAGCCCGATCGTCGGCTCGTCCAGGTACAGCACCTCGGGGTCGTGCAGCAGCGCCGCCGCGATGTCCCCGCGCATCCGCTGCCCGAGCGAGAGCTGGCGCACGGGCACGTCAAGGAGGGCGCCCAGCTCCAGCAGTTCGACGCACCGGTCGAGGTTCTCGGCGTACCGCGCGTCGGGGATCCGGTACATGCGGTGCATCAGTTTGTACGAGTCGATCAGCGGCAGGTCCCACCACAGGGTGGTCCGCTGGCCGAACACCACGCCGATGCGCCGCGCGAGCCGGGTGCGCTCGCGGGACGGGTCGATGCCCGCCACGCGCAGGTGCCCGCCGCTCGGCGTGAGGATGCCGGTGAGCATCTTGATGGTGGTCGACTTGCCCGCGCCGTTCGGCCCGATGTAGCCGACCATCTCGCCGCGCGCCACGGTGAAGGAGATCGAGTCGACCGCCCGCACCTCCCGCCGCTCACTGCGCAGGAAGCCGGTCTTCTTGCGCACGTCGAAGACCTTCTCGACGCCGTCCAGACGGATGAGCGCGTCCTCGTCGGCGGCGGCTCCGGCGCTGCTGCCGGTATCGGTGTGGGTGTCCATGGATTCAGCTCCCCGTGCTCCGGTACGAACGAAGGCCCGCCCGCCAGGCCAGTCCCGCCAGCGCGCAGCAGGCGACCGCCACGAGCGGCGACAGGAACGCGGTCCATGCCGGCAGGTCGAGCGGGTACGGCAGCCCGAGCACGTACAGCGCGGGCAGCCAGTTGACGAAGGCCAGCGGCAGGACGAAGGTCACTCCGCGCACCAGCTCCTTCGCGAAGACGGTCGGCGGGTACTGCAGCAGCGTGGTGCCGCCGTACGTGAACGAGTTCTGCACCTGGGAGGCGTCCTGCGCGACGAACTGGAAGGCCCCGCCCGCCACGAACACCGACCCGAAGATCGCGGCCCCGCTCACCAGCATCACCGGCATCAGCAGCACCTTCACCGGGGTCCACGCGATGTCGACGACGGTGAGCGCGTACCCGAGGACCAGCAGCCCCTGGGTGAGCCGGCCCAGCCGGCGCAGCGCGAACCGGTCGGCGGCGACCTGCGCGAGCACCGGCGCGGGCCGGACGAGCAGGGTGTCGAGCGTGCCGTCGCGCACCCGCTTGCCCAGCCGGTCCATCGAGCCGAGCGTCAGGTCGGTGAGCCCGAACGCGGCGCTGGAGAGCCCGTACAGGAAGGCCACCTGGCCGAGCGAGTAGCCGCCGAGTTCGTCGACGCGCGAGAACATCAGCAGGATCGTGACGAAGTCGAGCGCGGTCCCCGCGAAGTTCCCGAGCAGGGTCATCGCGAACGACGCGCGGTACGCCATCGTCGAGCGGATCCACATCCACGCGATCAGCCGGTAGGTCCGCAGCCCGTCCACGAGCCGCGACCGGCCGTGCGGCAGCACGAAGCCCCGCCCGACACCGGAACCGGAACCGGAGCCGAAGCCGGAACCGGAACCGTCCCGCTCCTTGAGGTCAGCCACCCTGGACCACCACCCTTCGCGTCGCCGCCGACTGGACCAGACGGCCCGCCGCGAGCAGCCCGACGGCCCACGCCCCCTGGAGGGCGTACGTCCGCAGCAGCGCCCAGCCGGTGCGCTCCCCGAGGAGCACGTCCGCCGGGGCCTGGATCAGCGACGACCAGGGCAGCACGCGGGCCAGCTCGCCGAGCGCGCCCGGGAAGACGTTCAGCGGCAGTGTCATCCCGGAGAAGAACAGCCCCGCCAGGACGGCCAGCTGCTGCACACCCGTCCCGTCCATGAACCAGAACGCCGCGAGCGCCACGAGGTAGCGGATCGCGAAGCTCACGACGATCCCGAGCGCCACGGCGCCGAGGAACGCCATCCAGGTACCGGCGTCGGCCGGCAGCGCGAGCCGGAAGACGAGCCCGCCGAAGAGCATCGGCACGACCCCGCGCCCCAGCAACTGGAACACGGCCCGCCCGCAGTCGGCCGCCAGCCACCACGCCTGGAGGTCCGCGGGCCGGTAGAGGTCGATCGCGATGTCACCCGTACGGATCCTCTCGATCAGCTCGTCCTCGAAGCCACCGCCCATCACCGCGACGACCGCGAGCAGCCCCTGCCCGATCCACACGTACGTCACCGCCTGGGCCTGGTCGTACCCGCCGAGGCCGGGCCGCTCGTCCCACAGGGCGATGTACGTGTACGCCAGGATCAGGCCGAAGACCGTGTTCGTGAACACCCCCGCGGCGGTGGCCACCCGGTAGGTCGCGTACCGTCGGAATCCGCCTGCCGCGACGGCCGCGTACAACCTCCAAGACCGCACCACGAACCCTCTCCAGCCGTTCCGAGCCAAAGCGCTGGAGCCTAGTCGCGAGGCCGTGTCGCGTGCCAGGCATTTTCCTCGCGCCCCTGCCCACGACGCGTGCCACGCACCGGGAACGATTCACCGGGTGGGACAGTCTTCAAGGGGAGGGCGCACCAGGCGCACCAGGCGTACGAGGGCGTACCGGACGTACGACGTGAAACGGGAGCACGGCACACGATGAACGACCAGCCGCAGCCTGAGCAGCAGCAGCCGAGCGAGGGCTGGGCACGAAGAGATCCCGGGGCGCGGAAGCGCCCCGGGACCGGCGGTGGCCCCGGGACCGGCGGTGGCCCCGGGACTGGCGGGGGC
>NZ_VDFC01000047.1:330529-359800 GCF_008369065.1 Streptomyces apricus
CGACGGAGGTTCCGGGACTGGCGGAGGTTCCGGGTCCAGCGCTGGCTCCGGGGCCGATGGCGGCTCCGGGCCCGCCGAGGGCTCCAGGATCGATGGCGGCTCTGGAACCGCCAAGGGCTCCAGGGCCGACGGTGGTTCTGCAACTGCCGGTGGCTCCGGGACCACCAGGGGTTCCGGAGCCGCCGGAGATCCCGCAGCCGCCAGGGATTCCGGGGCTGACGGTGGCCCCCGGGCGGCCAAGGGCTCCGGGCCCGCCGAGAGTTCCGGGCCCGCGGCCAGGCCCGGGTCCGCGGCGAAGCCCGGCCCTGCTGAGGAGTCCGGAGCCGCCGGGGAAGGCCGGGGCACCCGCGAGGCCGCGGGCGCCCGGGGCGCTCAGGATGCAGGGAAGCCTGGCATCGGCATCGGCACCGGCACCGGAACCGGCGCTGGCGCCGGCAAGAAGGCTCAAGCCTCGTCAGGAACGCCGGGCGCTCCCGGCAGGGCGAACGCCACGGGCGCGCCTGCGGCCGCGGCCGCAGGCGCGGGCGCAGGCACGCCGGGCGGCCCCGCCGCCGCAGCCACGCCAGGATCGCCGAGCGCCGCGAGGGCGGCGCGGGCAGCCAGAGCCGCAAGGGCGGCGAACGGCCCCACCGCTGCCCCCGGCACCCCGGGCACGCACGCGGGCGCAGGCACAAGCGCGGGCGCGGCGTTCGCGTCCCGTGACGCCGCCGCGCCCGGCGAGGCCCCGGACACCACCGGCACCGGCCCCGGCACCGACATCGGCACGGTCACAGACACCGGCACCGGCGCCGGAAAGAAGCGCAAGCGTCCCAAGCGCACCGGCTGGAGGCGTCTCCTCCCGACCTGGCGGATGGTGCTCGGCACCTTCGTCGTCGGGATACTCCTGCTCGTAGGCCTGTTCGCGCTCGGCTACTACCTGGTGAAGATCCCGCCCGCGAACGCGACCGCGGTCAAGCAGAGCAACGTCTACCTGTACGCGGACGGCAGCCAGCTCGCCCGCGACGGCGAGGTCAACCGCGAGAACGTGGACCTGTCGCTGATCTCCAAGAAGGCCCAGCACGCCGTGCTCGCCGCCGAGGACCGCGACTTCTACACCGAGTCCGCGGTCGACCCCAAGGCGATGATCCGCGCCGGCTGGAACACCGCCACCGGCAAGGGCAAGCAGTCCGGCTCGACGATCACCCAGCAGTACGTGAAGAACTACTACCTGGCGCAGGAGCAGACGGTCACGCGCAAGGTGAAGGAGTTCTTCATCTCGATCAAGCTGGACCGCGAGAAGAGCAAGGACGACATCCTTGAGGGCTACCTGAACACCAGCTACTTCGGCCGCAACGCGTACGGCATCCAGGCGGCCGCCCAGGCCTACTACGGCGTCGACGCCAAGGACCTGACGGCGGGCCAGGGCGCCTACCTGGCGGCGCTCCTCAACGCGCCCAGCGAGTACGACGTGATCGCCCACCCCGAGAACAAGCCCGCGGCGCTGTCCCGCTGGAACTACGTCCTCGACGGCATGGTCAAGAAGGACTGGATCACCAACTCCGAGCGCTCCGGCATCGAGTTCCCCTCGCCCAAGGAGACGGTCATCGCGGCCGGCATGTCGGGCCAGCGCGGCTACATCGTCAAGGCCGTCAACGACTACCTCGCCGACCACGACATCCTCACCGAGGACGCCCTGAACGCGGGCGGCTACCGCATCACGACCACCCTGCAGAAGCCGAAGCAGGACGCCTTCGTGAAGGCCGTCGACGACCAGGTGATGGACGAGCTCGACAAGAAGAACCGCAAGGTCGACACCTACGTCCGCGCGGGCGGCGCCTCCATCGACCCGAAGACCGGCAAGGTCGTCGCGATGTACGGCGGCATCGACTACACGAAGCAGTACTACAACAACGCCACGCGCCGGGACTACCAGGTCGGCTCCATCTTCAAGCCGTTCGTGCTCACCGCGGCGGTGCAGAACGACTCGGTCACCCAGGACGGCCGCCCGATCACCCCGAACACCGTCTACGACGGCACCAACCAGCGCCCCGTGCAGGGCTGGGACGGCGGCCGGTACGCCCCGGAGAACGAGGACCAGGTCTCCTACGGCCAGATCCCGGTCCGCACCGCCACCGACAAGTCCGTGAACTCGGTGTACGCGCAGATGGCGGTGGACGTCGGCTCCGCGAAGGTCGAGAAGACGGCCGTCGCCCTCGGCGTCCCGGCCGACACCCCCGACCTGAACCCGTCCCCGTCCATCGCGCTGGGCACGGCCACCGCCAGCGTCCTCGACATGACGGAGGCGTACGCGACGCTCGCCAACCACGGCAAGCACGGCACGTACACGATGATCGAGAAGATCACCAAGGACGGCTCGCGGGACGTGGAGCTGCCCGCGGCGAAGACGAAGCAGGCCGTCAGCCGGGAGGCCGCCGACACGACGACCTCCGTCCTGCAGAGCGTCGTCGAGGGCGGCACCGGAACGGCCGCGCAGGCCGCCGGGCGCCCCGTGGCGGGCAAGACCGGTACCGCGGAGGAGGACAAGGCGGCCTGGTTCGCCGGTTACACCCCGAACCTCGCCACCGTCGTCGCCGTGATGGGCCAGGACCCCGACACGGGCGAGCACAAGTCGCTGTACGGGGCGCTCGGGCAGGCGCGTATCAACGGCGGCGGCTACCCGGCGCAGATCTGGGCCCAGTACACGAAGGCCGCGCTGAAGGGCGTGAAGGTCCAGGACTTCGACCTGGACCTCCAGGAGGGCGCCGGGGAGCAGGAGCTGCCGCCGCCGGACTCCGACGAGGACGCGACGACCGGCACCGACGGGGGCACCACCGGCGACGGCGGCACGACCACCGGCGGCGAGGAGACCCCGGCCACCGAGGGCCAGGACAACGGCGGCACCACGGGCGGCGACACCGGCGGGGGCACCACCGGGGACGGCGGCCCGACGACCGGCGGCGGCACCCCCACCGGCGGCGGTGACACCGGCGGGGGCACCACGGGCGACGGCGGGCCGACCACCGGCGGCGGTACCACCGGGGGCGACCCGGGCGGCACCACCGGGGACGGCGGCACGACGACGGACGGCGGCACGACCGGGGACGGCGGCACCGGCTCGAACGGAACGACGTTCGGCCTCCCGTAGGACCCCGTACCTGTCCGCTGCCGGTGGCCGGTGCCCAGTGCCTGGTGGCTAATGACCGGAGGTCGCCTTCAGCCCGATGACGGCCACCAGCAGCAGACAGACGAAGAAGATCCGGGCGGCGGTCGCCGGCTCACCGAGCACCGCCATGCCGTAGACCGCCGCCCCGGCCGCGCCGATGCCCACCCAGACCCCGTACGCGGTGCCGATGGGCAGCGACTTCGCCGCGTACGAGAGCAGCAGCATGCTGGCGACGATGCCGGCCCCGGTGAAGAGGCTGGGCACGAGCCGCGTGAACCCCTCGGTGTACTTCATGCCGACCGACCAGCCGACTTCGAGCAGACCGGCGACGACGAGCAGGACCCAGGCCATCAGGCACCTCCGTGAAGGAATCAACAGGGGTGCGTCGTCTTTGCCTGTCGTCCTCGGAGGACTGTCCCGGTACGGCGCGTCTCGTCGGGTCGCTTCCCACGGTAGCAAGCGGCAGCGGCCGGGCAGCGAAAAGGGACCGGTGACAAAGGCCACCGGCCCCTTCGGCAGGTTCCGGAAAGGAAGCTGGACGAGCTAGAGATAGAGCCCCGTGGAGTCCTCGGACCCCTCGAACCGGTCCGCGGCGACGGCGTGCAGGTCCCGCTCGCGCATCAGCACGTACGCGGTGCCGCGCACCTCCACCTCGGCACGGTCCTCCGGGTCGTACAGCACCCGGTCGCCCGGCTCCACCGTCCGCACGTTCTGCCCCACCGCGACGACGTCGGCCCACGCGAGCCGGCGGCCCACCGCGGCGGTCGCGGGGATCAGGATGCCGCCACCGGAACGGCGTTCACCCTCGGTGGCGTCCTGCCGCACGAGCACACGGTCGTGCAGCATCCGGATGGGCAGCTTGTCGTCATGGCTGCTGTGCTCATTGCTCTTGGCGCTCACGATCCGAACCTACCTGCCTCCGGGCCACTCGTACGCAGGTGGGGTACGCGTGGGACGCATGGGTACGAGTGGGCCCGGGTCGGTCTCAGCGCCCGCGGCGCCTGGTGCCGAAGGTGAGCAGTCCGACGACGCCGACCACCACGAGCGCCACGGGCACGATGCGCTCCAGCCGCGGCTGCCCGTCCTCCGTGACGAACTGGGCCTTCACATCGTCGACGACGCGGTTCACGCCGACGTAGGCACGTCCGAGGGTGTGGTCGACGCTCGACGCCACCTTGGCCTTGGCGTCCCCGACGATGGTCTTCGGGTGCACCCGCACACCGATCTCGTCGAGCGTCTCGGCGAGGGTTTCGCGACGGCGTTTGATGTCCGCCTCGATCTGCGCCGGAGTCCTGGTGTCCGGCGTGCTCGACGTGTCAGACACGCGCTGCCTCCGTGGTCGTGGTCGTTGCTTTTCCTTGGCCTGTTCCTGTCGGCCGTGTCTCCGGTCGACAGTCTGTCAGCTTCACCCGCCGGTCACCGCTCGGCACCCCCATTAGGCTCGCTTCCGTATCCACCACCCCGCAAGGAGACCGAACCCGGATGAGCGAGCGACTCCAGCCCGGCGACACCGCCCCCGCCTTCACCCTGCCCGACGCCGACGGCAACGAGGTGTCCCTTGCCGACCACAAGGGCCGCAAGGTCATCGTCTACTTCTACCCCGCGGCCCTGACTCCAGGCTGCACCAAGCAGGCCTGCGACTTCACCGACAACCTGGACCTGCTGACGGGCGCCGGTTACGACGTCATCGGAGTCTCCCCCGACGAGCCGGCGAAACTCGCCAAGTTCCGCGAGAAGGAGAACCTGAAGGTCACGCTGGTCGGCGACCCGGACAAGAAGGTCCTGGACGCGTACGGCGCCTTCGGCGAGAAGAAGAACTACGGCAAGACGTACATGGGCGTGATCCGCTCGACGATCGTGGTGGACGAGGAGGGCAAGGTCGAACGGGCCTTGTACAACGTCCGCGCGACGGGCCACGTAGCAAAGATCATCAAGGACCTGGGCGTCTGACCCCGACCTCTCCTGCTCTTCAGTTCCTTCAGTTCCTTCGGTTCCGGCTCCGGCCCGCCCCGCGAAAACGGTGCGGGCCGTTCCGCATTCCGGACGCACCCATCCGACAACCGGTTCGTTACTCCGTACGAGGCAGCGAACACGCGGCCGGAACGGAGGGGGCCATGCCGGTGAGCCCGTACACCAGGGAACGGCTGCAAGAGGCGGCGAGTTCGTCACGGACGCTGTCGGAGGCGCTGGGGAAGCTGGGGGTGGATCCGAAAAGTCCGACGCGGCGGTATGTGCACACGCGGATGAGGAGATGGGGTGTGGACACCGCCCACTTCGAACGTGAAGGGGTGCGGTGGACCAGGGAGGTCCTCGAAGTCGCGGTCTCCGCCTCGACGAACATGTGCGAAGTACTGCGCCGTCTCGGGCTCGACGTCGTCGGCGGACATCACACCCACATCAGCCGCAGGGTCAAGGCGCTGGGCATCGACACCTCACACTTCGTCCCGGAGGTCCGCACGGGCAGGCGACGGCGTACCGCCGAGGATCTGCTCGTCGAGCAGGATCCGGCCCACCCTCGTCGCGAGCAGAGCGCTCGGCTGAAGCGGGCCATGCTGGGTCAAGGCATGAAGGAGGCCTGTGCCATGTGCGGGATCGAGGCGGTCTGGCTCGGGGAACCTCTGCCACTCGAAGTCGACCACATCGACGGCAACTGGCGTGACAACTGGATCGAGAACCTTCGCCTGCTGTGCCCCAACTGCCATTCCACCACCGACACCTACCGAGGCCGCGGGAAGAAACGGCAGCGGAGCCCCCATTCATGAGCCGTGGCACCCGGTACACCCACGAGCAGTTGGTTCGTGCCGCCGGAGAATGTTCGAGCATCGACGAGGTCATGGACTTTTTCGGCACTCGGCCGTACGCCAATCTCCGGCGTCACCTGTACAAGCGTTTCGCGTACTTCGGCATCGACATCTCACACTTCTCCAGCAGGGGCCGCCCCGGCCCCAGGGCCTTGCCGAGCGAAGAGGAGCTGCGGCGCGCCATCGCCGAATCGACTTCGACAGCCGGCACCCTTCGTCTGCTGCAGCGCCCGGACAACACACGCCTGCGCGCGCTGTTCCCGGAATTGACCGCGAAGTACGGAATTGATACCTCCCATTTCCTGGGCCAGGGTCATCGGCGCGGAGAGCCCGGACCGACGCCTTTGAAGAAGCCGAAGGACCTGTTGATCAAACACAACGGCGAACGGCGGACGAAGACAGCTCGGTTGCGTCGGGCTCTGCACGAGATCGGTGTGCCCGATCGGTGCGCTCGCTGCGGCACCGCGCCGGAATGGCGCGGCAGGCCGATGGTGCTGGAGGTCGATCACATCAACGGGGACTGGAGCGACAACCGTCCCGAAAACCTGCGGTTGCTGTGCCCCAATTGCCACGCGATCACCAGTACCTGGTGCCGAGGGGGCCGACGACACACAGATCGGCCTCCCCTCCCCAGCAGCGGGCCCCTGCCAGTAGAGTGGACACGGTCCCTGCGCCTGTACGCCAACGGCTGAGCGGCGATCTTTAGGTGGTCGTGTTTGTCGGTTCGAATCCGATCGGGCGCACCGCGGAAGAAGGCTCAGTTCACCTCCCGTGAACTGAGCCTTCGTCGCACCGAGACCTCGGATCAGCCCCAGCAGGCGCGCCCCGGTGACCTCACTCGACCGGCAGCGCGAACCATCGGAGCAGGATCGGCTTTGCGTCGGGTGGGGCGTCCTCCGGGCCGCGGGCGAAGCGGGCCAGGAGGTCCAGGTAGGCGTCGTGGAACGCGGTCACCTCTTCCTTCGTGAGGTGGCTGAGGCTGCGTGAACCGCGCATCCAGCCCTCCGACTCCGCCTGCTGCTCCGCGAACCGCCTGGCCAGCTCGATGTCCTCGTCGAGCCGCATCCGGTCCAGCGCTCCAGCGACCGTCCGCTCCCCCTCGGTCATCTCCTCCTGCGCCGGTCTGCGTACGTCCAGTCCGCGCACCGCCCGCCACCAGCGCTCACGGCTGTTGGGCCGTTCCGGTACGTCCTCGATGAAGCCCCCGCTCTCCAGGCGGCGCAGGTGGTAGCTGAGGGTGCCGGTGTTCTCCCCGAGCGCGGCGGCGAGGGTGGTGGAGGTCGCCGGGCCGGAGACGCCGAGGTGGCGGAGGATCTTCAGCCGCAGCGGGTGGGCGAGGGCCTTGAGAGCCGCCGGGTCGCCGACCGTGCGCCGCTGCCCGCCGCGCGGAGCGGCCTGGTCCGGTCGGTCGGGCTGGTCGGGCTGGTCGGGCTCAGATTCCGGCTCGCCTGCGTCGCTCATACGGAGACCCTACCGGCCCGCACAGCCGAAACTCTGCAGATTTTTCTCTGCAGATCTTTCCATGCAGAGAAATGTCTGCGATCGTTGAGGCAGGCGGGAGCCTCCCGCTCAACCCGGTCGTCGATCACCAGGGGGTCTTCATGTCACATGCCGGTCGTCCCGCTCGACGCCTCGCCATGGCGCTGTCCGTCGCCCTCCTCGCCGCAGGCCTGGGCGCGGCGGCAACCGGTTCCGCGCAGGCAGGAGCAGGCTCCCGTGCCGGTGGTGCGCAGAACCGCGGCTTCCAGGACTGTCCCGCCCTCTCCGAGCTGCCCGAGGACGCCGATCCAGCGAACTGGCGGTGCGAGGCGATGACCGCCGTCGGGCATCTGCGCCTCGGCCGGGCCGAGGTACCCGTCGACGAGCCGCTGGCGATCACCTTCGCGGAGGGCACGGACGACGGCGAGTTCCGTCAGGTGTTCGGCGCGATGGCCGCCCCTCCCCTGCGGGTTCCGGGGACACCGCTGTCGGTCACGCCCCGGTACGGCGGGTACTCCGACTTCCGGTCCGACAACGAGCGGCGCGGCGAGCTGGACCTGACGTTCGGGCTGAGCGGGCCCGGGCTGCCGCCCGGTTGTTCCATAGGCAGCGCCGCGGACCCGGTCCACCTGGTGCTGCTGGAGACGGATCCGCCGGAGGTCGTCACACCGGATCCGCTCGTCGTCACCTTCGGGGTCGAGGACAACCGCTTCGCGGCTCCGCGCACTTCGGGCTGCGGGCCGCTGGGACCCGTGCTCGACAGGGTGCTGCGGCTCCCGTCACCGGCGGGCGCGAACCGAATAGGCCTGGACGCCCGGGTGACGATGCGCCCGTACGGGGAGGTGCGGTAACGCTCACGACTCCCCGAGAGGGCCTGGGTTCAGCCCAGCAACTCCTTCACCACCGGTACCAGTTCGCGGAACGCCTTGCCGCGGTGGCTGATCGCGTTCTTCTCGTCGGGGGTGAGTTCGGCGCAGGTGCGGGTCTCGCCGTCGGGCTGGAGGATCGGGTCGTAGCCGAAGCCGTGGGAGCCGGCGGGCTCGTGGCGCAGGGTGCCCCGCAGCCGGCCCTCCACGACGCGCTCGGTGCCGTCGGGCAGGGCGAGGGCGGCGGCGCAGGCGAAGTGGGCGGCCCGGTGCCCGTCGGCGATGTCGCCGAGCTGGGCGAGGAGGAGGGCGAGGTTGGCCCGGTCGTCGCCGTGGGTGCCGGACCAGCGGGCGGAGAAGATGCCGGGGGCGCCGCCGAGGACGTCGACGCAGAGGCCGGAGTCGTCGGCGACGGCCGGGAGGCCGGTGGCCCGGGCGAGGGCGTGGGCCTTGAGCAGGGCGTTCTCGGCGAAGGTGACGCCGGTTTCCTTGACGTCGGGGATCTCCGGGTAGGCGTCCGCGCCGACGAGGTCGTGCTGCAGACCTGCATCGGCGAGGATCGCCCTCAGCTCGGTGATCTTTCCGGGGTTGCGCGTGGCGAGGATCAGGCGGCTCATGCCGCTCACCCTAGCCAGCCGGGGCGGGCGGTGCCGCCGCCGGTCAGGGCGTGCAGACCTTGGTGAGTTCGCCGGCCGCGTCGGTGACGGGGCTGATGTCGGGCGTCGCGTCGCCGTCGTTGATGGAGTCGCGGACGTTGGTGACGGCCGCCTGGAGGTCGTCCACGGCCTTGCCGACGTCGGCGTTGTCGGTCTTGTCGCCGATGCTGTCGAGGTTCTTGTCGATCGAGTCGAGTGCGTCGTCCGCCTTGGTCGGGTCGTCGCCGGCGTTCTCGACGGCCTGCTGGAGGTCGGTGACGCTGTCGGCGATCGTGTCGGCGGTCTGGACGCAGTCCAGGGCCTTGTCGACGGCGTCGCAGCCGGTGGTCAGTCCGGCGGTCAGTGCGACGGCGGCCACGGCCGCGGCGACGGCGGTGAGACGGCGGGGTCGGCGGCTCGCGGCCATGGAACGGTCCTCCCGTTGGGTCAGGCCCCGAGGGCCCGTTGCGTAGGCCTCAGGGCCCCGTGTGGTGGTGACCGGGCGGCGCGGCCGGTGTGCCGTGCGCCCTCACCTGTAGGGACGCGACGGCCGGTGCCGTGGTTGCCCGCGACATCCGGCCGTCTTGGTACGTCCTTTACCTTTCGAGGACCGTATCAAGTGCCGCGCGCTGGGCGGTGGCGAGTTCGGCGCAGCCGAGGACGGCGAGGTCGAGGAGGGAGTTGAGCTCGTCGCGGGCGAAGGGCTCGGCCTCGGCGGTGCCCTGGACCTCGACGAAGCGGCCGTCGCCGGTGCAGACGACGTTCATGTCGGTGTCGGCGCGGACGTCCTCCTCGTAGCAGAGGTCGAGGAGGGGGACGCCGCCGACGATGCCGACGGAGACGGCGCCGACGGTTCCGGTGAGGGGCTGCCGGTTGGCCTTGACGATCTTCTTGCCCTGGGCCCAGGTGACGGCGTCGGCGAGGGCGACGTACGCGCCGGTGATGGCGGCGGTGCGGGTGCCTCCGTCGGCCTGGAGGACGTCGCAGTCCAGGACGATGGTGTTCTCGCCGAGGGCCTTGTAGTCGATGACGGCGCGCAGGGAGCGGCCGATGAGCCGGCTGATCTCGTGGGTGCGGCCGCCGATCTTGCCGCGGACGGATTCGCGGTCGCCGCGGGTGTTGGTGGCGCGCGGGAGCATGGAGTACTCGGCGGTCACCCAGCCCTCGCCGCTGCCCTTGCGCCAGCGCGGGACGCCTTCGGTGACGGAGGCGGTGCAGAGGACCTTCGTGTCACCGAAGGAGACGAGGACGGAGCCCTCGGCGTGCTTGCTCCAGCCGCGTTCGATGGTGACCGGGCGGAGTTGTTCGGGCGTGCGGCCGTCGATGCGAGACATGGCGAGGAGCCTAGTCGTTCACGGCCGAGGGGCCGCCCCGGTCGTCGGAAGCGGCCCCTCGGGGGTGAGGCTGCGGTGCCTACATCATGTCTTCGATGTCGGCGGCGATCGGGTCCGCGTCGGTGCCGATGACGACCTGGATGGCCGTGCCCATCTTCACGACGCCGTGGGCGCCGGCGGCCTTCAGGGCGGCTTCGTCGACCTTGCTCGGGTCGAGGACCTCGGTGCGCAGCCGGGTGATGCAGCCCTCGACCTCTTCGATGTTCTCGATGCCGCCGAGCCCGGCGACGATCTTCTCAGCCTTGGTGGCCATGTCCTACTCCCTGATCCGAACCGCTTTGTCGCAGCGCTTTGTCGCAGTAACCCACAGTTGGCCCATCTTCGCGAGCGGTTGCGTCCCCCCTGCCCAAGGATGGCGATCACGGCGGTGCCATCCGTCCGCAAACCGTTCGCCGACTGGTCTACACCAGTTTTCGACGGCCGCCAAACCCGCCCGGTTCCCGGGCGCGGGGGCGCCGCAGGGACGCAGGAGGAGAGCCCATGAGTACCGACAGTGCGGCCGCGCCCGTGCGCTCCCGTTGGAGCGACCTGTTCCAGGGCCTGCAGAAGATGGGCCGCAGCCTCCAGCTGCCCATCGCGGTGCTGCCGGCGGCGGGCATCCTCAACCGGCTGGGGCAGCCGGACGTGTTCGGGGCGGACGGACTGGGCTGGACGAACGTCTCGAAGGTGATGGCGGGGGCGGGCAGCGCGCTGCTCGACGGTTCGCTCGGCCTGCCGCTGCTGTTCTGCGTCGGTGTGGCCATCGGGATGGCGAAGAAGGCGGACGGTTCGACGGCGCTGGCCGCGGTGGCGGGTTTCCTCGTCTACTACAACGTGCTGCGGCAGTTCCCGCAGGACTGCGCGGACGGGGCCAAGGCGGTGGCGACGGGCTGCCAGGCGCAGGACGGGACGGTTGCGGCCTTCACGTACCAGAATCCGGGTGTCTTCGGCGGCATCGTGATCGGTCTGCTGGCGGCGTGGCTCTGGCAGCGGTACCACCGCACGAGGCTCGTGGACTGGCTGGGCTTCTTCAACGGGCGCCGGCTGGTGCCGATCATCATGGCGTTCGTGGCGATCGCGTTCGCGGCGCTGTGCCTGTGGGTGTGGCCGCCGATCGGCCGGGGCCTGGAGGACTTCAGCGACTGGCTGGTGAGCCTGGGCGCGTGGGGCGCCGGGGTGTTCGGCATCGCCAACCGGGCGCTGCTGGTGATCGGGCTGCACCAGTTCCTGAACGTGCCCATCTGGTTCCAGTTCGGCAGCTTCACCAAGCCGGACGGGTCGGTCGTGCACGGTGACATCAACATGTTCCTGGCCGGCGATCCGGATGCCGGGCAGTTCACGTCCGGATTCTTCCCCATCATGATGTTCGCGCTGCCGGCGGCGTGCCTGGCGATGACGCACTGCGCGAAGCCGCACCGCCGCAAGGAGATCGGGGGGCTGATGCTGTCGATCGCGCTGACGTCGTTCGTCACGGGCATCACGGAGCCGATCGAGTACTCGTTCGTGTTCATCGCGCCGGCGCTGTACGCGGTGCACGCGGTGCTGACCGGCGTCTCGATGGCGGTGACGTGGGGTCTGGGCGTGCACGACGGCTTCAGCTTCTCGGCCGGTCTGATCGACTACGTCATCAACTGGAACCTCGCCACGAGACCCTGGGCGATCATCCCGATCGGCCTGTGCTTCGCGGTGGTCTACTACGCGGTGTTCCGCTTCGCGATCACGAAGTTCGACCTGCGCACCCCGGGCCGCGAACCGGAGGACGAGGTGGAGGACGTCACCAAGGCGTAGCGCCGTAACCGAGGCCACAAAATTCGCGGGTTCCTTATCTCACCTTCACCGTGCTACAACAGGTCTACACCACTCAGTGGTGTAGACCACGCGGTCGTTGGCCGCGTTCCCCCGAAGACGCCGCCGTCTCCCTCTTGCCTGTCCCCAGGCGGCGCTTCGCCCTCCCCCGGCCGCCTCCGGCCGGGGACACCCAGGAGGAAGTTGTGTCCACGGCCAGCGCCGCCCCCGAGGCTGCGAAGAAAAAGGGCCCCGGCGCGATGGCTGTCTTGCAGCGCATCGGCCGCAGCCTCATGCTCCCCGTCGCCGTCCTGCCCGCGGCCGCACTCCTGGTGCGCCTCGGCAACACCGACATGCTGGGCCGCGAGTCGTTCCCGGCCTTCATAACCAAGATCGCCGGCTTCATGGCGGCGGGCGGCAACGCGATCCTCGACAACATGGCGCTGCTGTTCGCGGTGGGCATCGCGATCGGCTTCGCGAAGAAGTCGGACGGCTCCACGGCCCTCGCGGCGGTCACGGGCTACCTGGTCTTCAAGAACGTGCTGGCCACGTTCACCGACAAGAACCTGCCGCAGGTCGCCAAGGCCGTCGACGGCAAGGTCGTCATGGTCGACGCGCCGGTGGACGCCAAGGTCCTCGGCGGTGTGGTCATGGGCATCGTGGTGGCCCTGCTCTACCAGCGCTTCCACCGCACCAAGCTGCCCGACTGGGCGGGCTTCTTCAGCGGCCGCCGTCTGGTCCCGATCCTGTCCGCCTTCGCGGGCCTGGTCCTCGGCATCGTCTTCGGCTACATCTGGCCGGTCCTCGGCACGGGTCTGCACAACTTCGGTGAGTGGCTGGTCGGTTCGGGTGCCGTCGGCGCCGGCATCTTCGGTGTCGCCAACCGCGCGCTGATCCCGATCGGCATGCACCACCTGCTGAACTCCTTCCCCTGGTTCCAGGCCGGTGAGTACGAGGGCAAGAGCGGCGACATCTCGCGCTTCCTGGCCGGCGACCCGACCGCCGGGCAGTTCATGACCGGCTTCTTCCCGATCATGATGTTCGCGCTGCCCGCCGCCTGTCTCGCGATCGTCCACTGCGCCCGCCCGGAGCGCCGCAAGGTCGTCGGCGGCATGATGTTCTCCCTGGCGCTGACCTCGTTCGTCACGGGCGTGACCGAGCCCATCGAGTTCACCTTCATGTTCATCGCGCCGGTCCTGTACGGGATCCACGCGGTCCTCACCGGTGTCTCCATGGCGCTGACCTGGGCGCTCGGCATGAAGGACGGTTTCGGCTTCTCGGCCGGCGCGGTCGACTTCGGCCTCAACCTGGGCATCGCGACCAACCCGTGGGGCCTCGTCCTGGTGGGTCTGTGCTTCGCGGTGGTCTACTACGTGGTCTTCCGCTTCGCGATCACCAAGTTCAACCTGCCCACCCCGGGCCGTGAGTCGGACGAGGAGCTCGCCGAGCTGCAGAAGGCCGAGGCCAAGTAGCCCCGGCCCCTCCCGACCGTTCGGAATTCCCCGGACCGCCTGCCCGGCGGCCGGGGAATTCCGCGTTCCGGGGCGAAGTCGCCTGCCGCGCCCGCGAACTCAGATCTCGTACGTCGTACGCGGCGTCGCCAGTTCCACCGGGCCGGTGAACGCCTCGCGGGCGTGTGCCAGGTTGGCCTGTGGGTCCGTCCACGGGGGGATGTGGGTGAGGACCAGGCGGCGGGCGCCGGCGCGGGCCGCGGTCTCGCCGGCCTCGCGGCCGTTGAGGTGGAGGTCCGGGATGTCCTCCTTGCCGTGCGTGAACGCGGCCTCGCAGAGGAACAGGTCCGTGTCGCGGGCCAGTTCGTCGAGCGTGCCGCACACGCCCGTGTCCCCGGAGTACGTCAGCGACCGCCCGCCGTGCTCCACACGGATGCCGTACGCCTCCACGGGATGGCTGACCTTCTCCGTGTGCACCGAGAAGGGCCCGATCTCGAACGAGGCCGGCTTGACCGTGTGGAAGTCGAAGACCTCGCTCATCGAGGAGGCGGAGGGGGTGTCCGCGTACGCGGTGGTCAGGCGCTGCTCCGTGCCCTCGGGTCCGTAGACGGGGATCGGGTCGCAGCGGCCGCCGTCGTGGCGGTAGTAGCGCGCGACGAAGTACGCGCACATGTCGATGCAGTGGTCGGCGTGCAGATGGCTGAGGAAGATCGCATCGAGGTCGTAGAGACCGCAGTGGCGCTGCAGCTCGCCCAGGGCGCCATTGCCCATGTCGAGGAGCAGCCGGAAGCCGTCGGCCTCGACGAGGTAGCTCGAACAGGCCGATTCCGCGGACGGGAACGACCCCGAGCAGCCGACGACGGTGAGCTTCATAGAGCAGAAACCTCCGCTGGCGGGGAGTGAGACGGGGGTCGTGACGGGAACGTGACGGGGGTCGTACGGTCCGTCGAGCGTAAGGCGCGAAAGCGCGGGTCGCTCCTCCGTCGAGGGCTGTTGTGGGGGAACTCACCTGCGGTGTCACCGGTTCGGGGGCCTGCGGGCCCCGCGGGCACGGGCGTTCCCCGCGCCCCTAGGTGCCTAGGGGCGCGGGGAACTGCGCAGGAGCGCGCAGCGCGACAGGGGGGTCTGGGGGCGCAGCCCCCAGGGGGCAGGGCCGGCTACGCCCAGAGCTGGCCCTGCAGTGTTTCGATCGCTTCTTCCGTCGTCCGTGCCGTGTACACACCCGTCGACAGGTACTTCCAGCCCCCGTCGGCCACGACGAAGACGATGTCGGCGGGCTCGCCCGCGGACACGGCCTTGCGGCCGACGCCGATCGCCGCGTGCAGCGCGGCGCCGGTGGAGACCCCGGCGAAGATCCCCTCCTGCTGGAGCAGCTCCCGCGTGCGTGTCACGGCGTCGGCCGAGCCGACCGAGAAGCGGGTGGTCAGCACGGAGGCGTCGTAGAGCTCGGGGACGAAGCCCTCGTCCAGGTTGCGCAGGCCGTAGACGAGGTCGTCGTAGCGCGGCTCGGCCGCGACGATCCGCACGTCCGGCTTGTGCTCGCGCAGGAACCGGCCCACGCCCATCAGCGTCCCCGTGGTGCCGAGACCGGCGACGAAGTGGGTGATGGAGGGCAGGTCGGCCAGGATCTCCGGACCGGTGGTGGCGTAGTGCGCGCCCGCGTTGTCGGGGTTGCCGTACTGGTAGAGCATCACCCAGTCGGGGTGCTCGGCGGAGAGCTCCTTCGCCACGCGGACCGCCGTGTTCGAGCCGCCCGCCGCCGGGGAGGGGATGATCTCGGCGCCCCACATGCCGAGCAGGTCACGCCGCTCCTGCGAGGTGTTCTCGGGCATGACGCACACCATGCGGTAGCCCTTGAGCTTCGCGGCCATGGCGAGCGAGATGCCGGTGTTGCCGGACGTCGGTTCGAGGATCGTGCAGCCGGGGGTGAGACGGCCGTCCTTCTCGGCCTGTTCGATCATGTGGAGCGCGGGGCGGTCCTTGACCGAGCCGGTCGGGTTGCGGTCCTCCAGCTTCGCCCAGATGCGGACGTCGGCGGACGGCGAGAGCCGCGGCAGGCGCACCAGGGGGGTGTTGCCCACCGCGGCCAGCGGGGAGTCGTAGCGCATCGGCGATCAGAGCCCGGCAGCCCGGTCAGACCATGCCGCCGGCCACGGCCGGCAGGATGGTGACGTTGTCGCCGTCGGTGAGCTTGGTGTTGATGCCGTCGAGGAAGCGGACGTCCTCGTCGTTCAGGTACACGTTCACGAAGCGGCGCAGTTCACCGCCGTCCACGATGCGGGCCTGGATGCCCGCGTGCCGGCTTTCGAGGTCGTTGAAGAGCTCGGCGAGGGTCTCCCCGCCGCCCTCGACCGCCTTCTGGCCGTCGGTGTAGGTGCGGAGGATGGTGGGGATGCGGACCTCGATGGCCATGGTTGCGGGCTCCTGTCGGAAGGTGAGTCAGATCTGGGTGCGCGCGGCAGCGCGGGGGGAGCGGGGGACTGCGGTCGCGGCCCCGCGCAGCCGTGTCTCACGGCCGTACGGCGGCAGGGGTCAGCGCGGACAGATGGCGCTCTGCAGCCTGCACAGGTCGACGTGCAGCCGCGCCACGAGCAGCATGCCCGGCGTCTTGTCGCTCACGTCGTGGAGAACCATGGGCTCATCGTATCGATTCCCCGTCCGGGGTCCGGAATGTGATCTCGGATGGTGGATGAATTCTGACCGAAATGTGGGATGCGGCCCACGGGGCGGGGTCAGTACGCCTCCACCACCGTGACCTCCTCCTCCGTGACCTCGCCGTCGACGATGCGGAACGAGCGGAACTGGAAGTCGCCGAGCCCGTCGGTGTCCGCCGTGGAGACGAGGACGTAGTGGGCGTTCGGCTCGCCCGCGAGGGAGACGTCCGTGCGGGAGGGGTAGGCCTCGGTCGAGGTGTGGGAGTGGTAGACGACCACCGGCTCCTCGTCGCGGTCGTCCATCTCGCGGTACAGCTTGAGCAGGTCCCCCGAGTCGAACTCGTAGAACGTGGGCGACATGGCCGCGTTCAGCATGGGGACGAAGCGCTCGGGGCGGCCGGTGCCCGCCGGGCCCGCGATCACGCCGCACGCCTCGTCGGGGTGGTCCCGGCGCGCGTGCTCGACGATCTGGTCGACGAGGGTCTGGGTGAGGGTCAGCATGGGGCCAGGATAGGCGGGCGACAGCCCCGTACCGAAGGGTGGTACGGGGCTGTCCGCATGGTGGGCGACCGGGCTTCCGCGCCCGGCGGGTCCCGTCAGCCGGTCTTCTCGAACTCCGGCTCGCGGCGCTCGGTGACCTCCGGGTTGCGCGCCTTCAGCACGGCCCAGCCGATGCTCAGGACGGCCGCCCAGCCCGCCATCACGTACAGGCAGACGCGGGACTCGGAGTCGTAGGCGATGAGGCAGGTCACGAAGAGCAGGAAGACGACGGCGACCCAGCTGAACTTCGCGCCCCCGGGCGCCGGGAAGGACGAGGCGGGCAGCCGGCCGGCGTCGACGGCCCGGCGGTACAGGATGTGGCTGACGAGGATCATGAGCCAGGTCCAGATGCCGGCCGCGGTGGCCACCGAGACGACGTAGCCGAAGGCCTTCTCCGGGACGACGTAGTTCAGGACCACGCCGACGCCCATGAAGAGCACGGAGACGGCGATGCCGAAGGCGGGCGTCCTGGTGGAGGACAGCTTGCCGAAGACCTTCGGGGCCTCGCCGTTGTCCGCCAGGGTGCGCAGCATGCGGCCGGTGGAGTACATGCCGGAGTTGCAGGAGGACAGGGCGGCCGTGAGGACGACGAAGTTGACGATGCCGGCGCCGGCCGGGATGCCGATCTTGGCGAAGGCGGCGACGAAGGGGCTCACGCCCGGCGCGAACTCCGTCCACTTCACGACGCAGAGGATGACCGTGAGCGCGCCGACGTAGAAGAGCGCGATGCGCCAGGGCAGGGTGTTGATCGCCTTGGGGAGGGTCTTCTCCGGGTTCTCGGACTCGCCCGCGGTGACGCCGACGAGCTCGACGGCCAGGTAGGCGAACATCACGCCCTGCAGGGTCATCAGCGACGAGCCGATGCCCTTGGGGAAGAAGCCGTCGAAGGCCCAGAGGTTGGAGACGGCGGCGGTGTCGCCGGCGGCGCTGAAGCCGAAGGTCAGGACGCCGAGGCCGATCACGATCATGCCGATGATGGCGGTGACCTTGACCATCGAGAACCAGAACTCGATCTCCCCGAAGAGCTTCACCGAGATCAGGTTGGCGACGAACAGCACGACCAGGAAGACCAGGGCCGTCGTCCACTGCGGGATCGCCGGGAACCAGTAGTTGATGTAGATGGCGGCGGCGGTCAGCTCCGCCATGCCGGTGACCACCCACAGCAGCCAGTACGTCCAGCCGGTCAGATAGCCGAAGAACGGGCCGAGGAACTCGCGGGAGTACTCCGCGAAGGAGCCCGAGACCGGGCGGTAGAGCAGCAGCTCGCCGAGGGCGCGCATGATGAAGAAGATGATCACGCCCGCGAGGGCGTACATGAGGATGAGGCTGGGGCCCGCCTTGGCGATGTTCGCCCCGGCGCCCAGGAAGAGGCCGACGCCGATGGCGCCACCGATCGCGATCATCTGGACCTGGCGGCTGCCGAGTCCGCGTTCGTAGCCCTCGCCGGGGGTGTCCCCGGAGGCGTCCCCGTGCGGGGTGCCGCCGGCGGCGCCGTTGCCGCCGCGTTCGTCGTCGTGCTTGCCGACCTGCACCGAGGTCATGTCTCGTGCGCCTTTCTCCATGCCGGACCGGGCCGTCGTCGGCCCCGTCCGTTTCCGATCCCCCCGGACCACTGGAGTCGAGCGGGCTCCCCGAGCCCCCTCCTGCCTGGCCGGCGGTCGCCGGCTCGGTGGCGCACCCGGCAGGACGTGGGTGGTGTCCCCCCGGGCGGTCGTGAAGATTTATCACGGCCGCAACATTGATCGTCCGTCCTGGTTGTAGCGCATGCCACAGGCAGAAGCGGACATAGGACACCCGGGCCCACATTGCAGGCCCGGGCGGTGATGTGATCGTTATCCGGATTTGAGCGTCCGCTGAGCGAACGTCCGGGTCAGGGCATCAAGGTCTCGACCAGCGTCTCCTGCAGTCCGCCGAGCCACAGGTAGGCCATCACCATCGGTTTGCGCGGGTCGTCGTCCGGCAGCCGGTAGAGCAGGTCGGTGTCCTCCTCGTCGACGACGTCCAGCCGCGAGCCGATGGCGAGGCGCAGGTCGTTGAGGGAGCCGAGCCACTGCTTCGACTCCTCGGGGGCCAGCTTCAGGACCGCGCCACCCTTCCCGTCGGCCGCGAGGGAGTCCAGGGAGCGGATCACCACGAGGGCGTTCTCCCGCTTGCCGGCGCGCAGGTCGTTCTCGGTGAAGCGGCGGAACTCCGAGGAGTACGCGCGCTGCTGCTCGGCCTGCTCGGGCGAGGTGGCCTCGACGCCGGGGCCGCTGTACGCGTCCGGGAAGAGGCGCTTGAGCACGGGGTCGGTGGGCGGCTCGCTGGGCCCCTCTGCGAACAGCTCGGCGAGCGGGTCGTCGGACGCCTCCCCGCCCGGGCCCGGCCCGATCAGCTCCAGGAGCTGGACGGCGAGGGAGCGGATGATGGAGATCTCGACCTCGTCGAGCGCGACGGCCGCGCCGCCGCCGGGGAGCGGTTCGAAGTGTCCTGGCATCAGGTTGCGTCGCTACTTCCAGTACTGCGCGGATGTCGGGAGGGTGCCGGCCGCACCACGGCCGGCCGGGCCGGGACCTGCTGACCGGGACCTGCCGGCCCGGAATCTGCCGGCCCGGAATCTGCCGGTCCGGGACCTGCGGAGCCGGCCGGGTCAGTTCCGGTCGTGCTGGAGGGTCGCCCAGAGACCGTAGCCGTGCATGGCCTGCACATCGCGCTCCATCTCCTCACGGGTGCCGCTGGAGACCACGGCCCGGCCCTTGTGGTGGACGTCCATCATCAGCTTGGTGGCCTTGTCCTTCGAGTACCCGAAGTACGTCTGGAAGACGTAGGCCACATAGCTCATCAGGTTGACCGGGTCGTTGTGGACGATGGTCACCCAGGGGACGTCGGGCTCGGGTACGGCGAAGACCTCCTCCGCCGACTCGGTCTTCTCGGTCTCTAGGGGTGCGGGAGCCGTCACACGGCCCATGCTGCCACCACAGGCGGGTGCCCGGCCAAACGAGCCCCGCAAAATACGGGCTCCGCACGATCCGGACCGTAGAAATCGTCAGAGTGACGAGATAGGGGGTAGCATCTCTGCCATGAACACTGCGGACCTAGGGCTGCCGGTGGACGTCCCGTCGACCGCGCTCTTCACGGACCACTACGAGCTGACCATGCTGCAGGCCGCGCTGCGGGGCGGCAGCGCCGACCGGCGCTCGGTCTTCGAGGCCTTCACCCGCCGCCTGCCGGAGGGCCGCCGCTACGGCGTCGTCGCCGGCACCGGCCGGGTGCTGGACGCGATCGAGAACTTCCGCTTCGACGCGGGCGTCCTCGGCTTCCTGCGCGAACGCGGCGTCGTGGACGAGCCGACCCTGGAGTGGCTGGCCTCCTACCGCTTCGGCGGTGACGTCTGGGGCTACCCGGAGGGCGAGGTGTACTTCCCCGGCTCGCCGATCCTGCGCGTCGAGGGCTCTTTCGCGGAGTGCGTGCTCCTGGAGACCGTCATCCTCTCCATCCTCAACCACGACTCGGCCATCGCGGCCGCCGCCTCCCGGATGGCCTCGGCCGCCGGCGGGCGCCCGCTGATCGAGATGGGCGCGCGGCGCACCCACGAGCTGGCCGCGGTGGCCGCGGCCCGGGCCGCCTACGTCGGCGGCTTCACGACCACCTCGGACCTGGCCGCGGGCTTCCGCTACGGCATCCCGACGGTCGGCACCTCCGCCCACGCCTTCACCCTCGTGCACGACACCGAGCGGGACGCCTTCCGGGCCCAGGTGGACTCGCTGGGCCGGGGCACCACGCTGCTGGTGGACACCTACGACGTCGCCGAGGCCGTCCGGCTGGCCGTCGAGGTGGCCGGGCCGGAGCTGGGCGCCGTCCGCATCGACTCCGGCGACCTGCTGCTCGTCGCGCACCGGGTGCGCCAGCAGCTGGACGAGCTGGGCGCCACGAAGACCCGGATCATCGTCACCTCGGACCTGGACGAGTACGCGATCGCCTCGCTGGCCGCCGCGCCGGTGGACGCGTACGGCGTGGGCACCCAGCTGGTGACCGGCTCCGGCCACCCGACCGCCTCGATGGTCTACAAGCTCGTCGCGCGCGCCGAGTCGGCGGACCCGAAGGCTCCGCTGGTGCCGGTGGCCAAGAAGTCCTCGGGCGGCAAGACGTCGATCGGCGGCCGCAAGTGGGCCGCGCGGCGGCTCGACGCGTCCGGCACCGCCGAGGCCGAGGTCATCGGCACGGAGGCCGTCCCGGCCGGGCTCGGCGACAGCCTGCTCCAGGTCCAGCTGGTCAAGGGCGGCCAGGTCCTCGCCCGCGAGCCGCTGGACGTCGTACGCGAACGGCACGCGCGGGCCCGTGCGGGGCTGCCCCTGTCCGCGACGCAGCTGTCGCGCGGGGAAGCCGTCATTCCGACCGAGTACGTCTGAACCGATTGCCTCTGATCCGAGTACGTCTGAACCGGGCGGGTCCCCGCCCCCGTGTACCCGTACGGGAGTGAACGGGTGGCGGGCCGGGAAGGGGCACGGCAACGACCGCACGCGTCAAGGGGCCCCGCGCCCGTCACGGGGCGCGGGGCCCCTTGACCCATGCCCGTCCGCCGACCCGAAGGACACCGACCATGCGCCGCGCCCTGATCGTCGTAGACGTCCAGAACGACTTCTGCGAGGGAGGCAGCCTCGCCGTGGCCGGCGGGGCGGACGTCGCCGCCGCGATCACGGAGCTGATCGGGCAGGCCCCGGCCGGCTACCGCCACGTGGTGGCGACCCGCGACCACCACATCGCACCGGGCGGCCACTTCGCCGACAACCCCGACTACGTCCACTCCTGGCCGGCGCACTGCGTGGCCGGCACCGAGGGCGTGGGCTTCCACCCGAACTTCGCCCCGGCGGTCGCCTCCGGCGCGATCGACGCCGTCTTCGACAAGGGCGCGTACTCGGCGGCGTACAGCGGCTTCGAGGGCGCCGACGAGAACGGCCTCACGCTGGCGCAGTGGCTGCGCGAGCGTGAGATCACCGAGGTCGACGTCGTGGGCATCGCCACCGACCACTGCGTGCGCGCCACCGCGCTGGACGCGGCCCGGGAGGGGTTCCGCACCCAGGTCCTGCTGGACCTGACGGCGGGCGTCGCCCCGGACACCACGGCCCGGGCCCTGGAGGACCTGCGGGAAGCGGGCGTAGAACTCACCGGCAAGCCGGTGGTGTGAAAGGCGCCCCGCAGGGGCTGCCTTTCAGGGGCGCGGGGAACTGCGCGACCAGCCACGACGCGCCCGCAGCCACACGACGACCGGGGGCGGCAGGGCGTACGTACCGGCTGCGACCCGGTGGGGGCTGGCCGCGCAGTTCCCCGCGCCCCTTACGGGGCTTACAAAGGCGCGGCCGGCCGCATCAGCGCGCGGATCGGGTGCCAGAGTTCGGACGCGAGCGCGTCCACCCCCGGCGCCGTGCGCCATATGAGCCCGTCGGGATGGTGCAGCACCGCGGTGATCTCGTCCGGCGTCGGAGGCGCCCCGTTGCCGCGCAGGTACACCGCCCGCAGCCCCAGGTTCCGCAGCCGCGTCAGCGCGCGGGCGCGGTTCTGCGCGTGCACCAGGACCCGTACCGAACCGCTGCCCTCGGCGAGCGGTCGGGGCAGGTTCAGTGCCACCACGACGGTGCCGTTCGGCAACCTGCTGAAACCTCCTGCGGCCATGCGGTCAAACCCCCGTGCGATCCGGTGTCAATAAGAGAGTCACAGGACGCACCTAAACACGATCGGCCGCAACCCGCCAGGGGGTCGCGGCCGATCATGGTCTGACCTGGGAAAACGTCTCCCTTTACTTCGCGGCGGAGACCTTCACCGTGATCTTCGAGCCGTCGCGGGCCTCGTTGACGACAGCGATCTTGGTGTTGGTGTCAGTGACCTTGACGCCCCCGGTCGGGTTGGTCGTGTCGTAGTACGTGTTCGTCCGGTCGTTGAAGACCCGGTTCCCCGGCTGCGACTTGATCTTGGTCGCGACGTCCGCCTTGTGCAGCGTGAGGCCGTCCGTGGGGTACCGGCCGAACGGCGAGTCGTAGGACTGGATGCGGTTGCGCATCACCGTGCCGTCGGCCCACTTCAGGGCCTTCGGGTGGGCGTCCACCGGCAGCAGCAGACCGGTGCCCGGGTGCTGGCTGACGTTGTTGTCGCGCTGGGAGGTGTCCCACTTCCAGATGAGCAGGCCGTTCTGGTAGGGGAAGTGCTCCACCCAGGACGGGCGCGTGGACGCGAAGCCGAAGTTGTACGGGCCGACCTTCAGGGTCTTGTCGTACGACACGTACTGCCGGTTCTCGGCGAGGTAGTACTGCGCGTAGTCCTTGGTGAAGGACGCGCCGATACGGGAGAAGCCGGTCGCCTTCCACGCCGCGTCCGCGGTCTCGGCGTTGTCCGAGAAGAGCGTGGCGCCGTCGGCGGTGACGGTGATCCGGTCCGCCGCGAAGCCCTTCTGCGCCACGCCGCCGTCGCTGGAGTAGCGGAAGCGCAGGTCGATCTTCTTGCCCGCGTAGGCGTCGAGCGGGTACGCCAGCTTCTTGTACGCGTCCACCGTGCCGGTCAGCGCCGGGCTGCCGCTGGCGTCGCGCGGGATCGGCGCGCCGTCGACCGTTCCGTCCACGGCGGTCCAGTTGGCGCCGCCGTCGGTGGAGACCTCGGTGTAGAGGTAGTCGAAGTCCGTCTCGATGTCGTAGTACCCGTCGAGGGTCAGCGTGGCCGCGGACTTCCCGGTGAGGTCCACCGGGCGGGTCAGCGTGTTCTTGAGGTTGTTGCCGCTGCCGCTCCACCACTGGGTGGCGCCCTCGGCCGGGGCGACGACCTCGGTGGTGACCGCCTTCTTCGGCAGCTCGACCACGAGGGCCTGGGCCTTCTTGGTGTTGTACTCGGCCACGCCCAGCGTGTGGGTGGAGCTCTTCGCGGCCTTGGCCGTGTCGTACTTCAGCCAGCCGAGCTGCAGCTTGTCCCAGGCGGTCATGTCGCCGGGCAGGTCGCCGATGGCGTTCTTGCCGGTGCCGAGCCAGGAGCCGGAGGACATCAGCGTCCAGAACGCGGTGGAGTTCTCCGCCGTGTTGGTCGTGTCGTAGTGGTCCGGCAGGCCCAGGTCGTGGCCGTACTCGTGGGCGAAGACGCCGAGTCCGCCGTTCTCCGGCTGGATCGTGTAGTCGCCGACCCAGATGCCGGAGTCGCCGATCTGCGCGCCGCCCATCTTGTTTCCCGTGGGACCGGTGGCGCCGGCGTCGGTGCCGAAGGCGTACCAGCGGTGGGCCCAGATGGCGTCCTCGCCCTGGGCGCCGCCGCCCGCGGACTCGTCCTCGCCGGCGTGCACGATCTGGAAGTGGTCGATGTAGCCGTCGGGCTCGTTGAAGTCGCCGTCGCCGTCGAAGTCGTTGCGGTCCCACTTGTCGTAGCCGGACAGCTGGGACTTGATGTCGGCGTCGGACTTGCCGGCCGCCTTCTGGGCCTCGACCCAGGCGGTGACGCCGTCGGCGACGGCGTTCCACGCGCAGGTGTCGGGGTCGCACTTGTTGGAGCCGTAGCGGGCCTCGTTGTAGGGCACCTTCACCCAGTCGGAGACCGTGCCGTCGATGGAGTAGCGGCCCGAGGACTGCTTCTCGTAGTACTTCTTCATCGACTCGACGCCGTTGTCGGTGCCGAAGTACAGGTCCTCGTAGTGCTTCTTGTTGTAGTCGGCCTTCCAGTCCGTGCTGTTGTCCTCGGCACGGTCCGGCTGGGCTATCTGGTTGTGCAGCGGGCCGGGGGTGCCGCCGTAGCGGCTGTCGACCTTGTCGCCGAACTCCACCAGGATGGTGAAGATCTCGTCGGTCTTCTCGCGGCCGAGCTCGACGTACTTGCCGTTCTGGAGCTTGACGACCTGCGAACCGCCGCGGTCGGCGACCTTCGCGTCGCCGGAGATGACCTTCTTGAGGGCCTCTTCGCGCTGGGCTTCCTGACGGTCGGTCAGGGGGCCCTTGAGGTCGTGCGCGCGCTGGTGTCCGCCGCCGTCGCCGGCGGGGGCCGGGTCCTGGCGGTTCTCGGCCGCGGCCGGCCGGTCGCCGGCGTCGGCGGCCTGCGCCACCGCGAAGGCCGAGAACGTGGCGGCGGTCGCCGCCATCGCCACGCCCACCGCGGCCGCTCTGAACGTCCATGGTCTGCTGGTCACTTGAGGCAGTCCTCCCTCGCGCCCGGGCGCGCGGATGGAGGGTGTCCAGGTCGTGGAGTCCGCGCGCGCTCTATGCGCGTCACAAGTGACGACATTCGATCGGAGTTGAAGGAGAAAAGACAGACCTTGACTTGCACAAGTCAAGTGGGTTATGAGCCGACGATCATACGTCACCCACCGTCACCGGTCCGTTCACCGCCCTCCCGAGCACCGCTCAACAGGCGCGTCAACACGTCCAGTTGACGGACGTCATGATTCCGTGCGCCCCCCGTGCACCGGTACCGTGGGTTAGGTCACGCTTACTGCTCGTTCCCCTCGGGCACACACGCCAATAGGGTCGGTTGGCATCTCGCCGGACATCCGGTGATGTGCTGAGCGACACCGTTGTCGAAGCCCCTTTTTCGATCCTCCATCCGCCACCTCCCCCACCGCGAGAGGCACCCGGGGGGAGCTCCCCACCCCGAGGACGGATTGCCATGCCTCGTCCGACCGCCGCACAGCTCGCCTACGGTTCCTGCACCGTGCTCTTCTCCACGCTCGCCATGCTGCTGCTGTCGCAGACGAGTTCGGGCCTCGGAGTCGTGGTCATCGCGCTCTCCGCCCTCGTGCTCGGGCTCCTCGTGGCCATAACGGTGCCCACCCCGAAGTCCGCCGCCCGCCCTTCGTCCGCCGCGACGGAACAGCCCGTTCCGCAGCGGCGTGAGACCGTCGCCGCCAGCGGCGCGTCCGAACCAGCGCGTCGCGCCTGATCCGACCCGACATCCGTGACCGCGACCGGCGGGCCCGTACCCCCACGGGCCCGCCGGTCGCGTGCCGCGGTCCGGACGCCCGCCGCCGGGCGGCTCAACGGGTGCTGACCACGACCGTCTTGGCCGCCTTGTCGTGCAGCCCCTGCTTGTACGGCTTGTCGAAGAAGCTCCAGCCGCCCGCGACGGCGGTCCAGATGCAGGCGCAGCAGAAGGCGAACGGCACCCACAGCACCAGGGCGCGCACCAGATTGGTCCGCACGGAGGGCGTGGCGCCGTCGTCGAGGTTCGCCACCCGCAGGTGCAGCCACTTCTTGCCGAGGGTCTGGCCCGACCTGCTGGTCATGAAGACGTCGTAGCCGACGTAGAGCAGCAGTGCGATCAGGGACTGACCGAAGGACTTGCCGTACTGGATGCTGTCCGTGTCGTACTCGCTGACCCCGAAGCCCCACGTCAGCAGCCACACGACGATGACGACGAGGACCATGTCGATGATCCGCGCGAGCACGCGCCTGCCGCTGTCGGCGAGCGGCGGCATCCCGGCGAGCGGATCGGWGGCGTACGGACCGCCGCCGTAGGGATCACCCCCGTAAGGGGGCGGCGGGGTGGCGCCGTAAGGGGAATGGACGGGTCCGGGTAGTACCCCTCGCGGGGCCTGTCGTCGCCGGGGGCCGGGGTTGGGGCGCTCATGTCCGTCGTCCCGTATCTGCTCGGGGGTCGTGTTGAGCGTCCACATCTATCAGACCGGCGCACGCGCCACTGCCGCTCCGGGTGTACCTACCCCCTTCGAGCGGGGTTCCCACACGTTTTCCCGCCTCCACGGGGTATAGGGGAATGCGGCCGGTGGGGTTCTCCCGGATCCGTGGAGTTCTCCGGGGAAAGTTCCGCGAACCGGCGTAATGCTCCGGGTCCCGCGCCCTCTCCCCCGTGCGGGCCCGCCCACCGGGCCCCGGAGACGAGAGGAACCGGACGACATGAACGACGACACCGTGGTGGAGCGCGAGCTGGAGCTCCGGCTGGTCCTGTCCCCCGAACGCAGCGTTCCGGTCGCCGCGCTGCTGAGCTACCGCGCCGTCGACCCGTACGCCGTGCACGTCACCTTCCACACCGGCACCGACCATCCCGTGCACTGGACGTTCGCACGCGAGCTGCTCGTCGAGGGGGTCTTCCGGCCCTGCGGGTACGGGGACGTACGGGTGTGGCCGACGAAGACCGACGGGCGCGGTGTCGTCCTGATGGCGCTCAGCTCACCCTCCGGGGACGCCCTCCTGGAGGCGCCCGCGGCGCAGGTGTCGGCCTGGCTGGAGCGCACCCTGGTCGCGGTCCCGCCCGGCACCGAGGCCGACCGGCTCGGTGTCGACGACGGCCTCGCCGAGCTGCTCGCGCCGCTGCCGGCCGACGACCTGTGGCTGTGCGACCCGTGGCCCTCGGACGAGTCCGCGGACGGGGAGTGAGCGGGACGGCGTGGCTCAGAAGAGCTTGCCGGGGTTGAGGATGCCCAGCGGGTCGAAGGTCGCCTTCAGCGCCCGCTGCACCTCGATGCCGACCGGGCCGATCTCGCGTGCCAGCCACTCCTTCTTCAGGACGCCCACGCCGTGCTCGCCGGTGATCGTGCCGCCGAGCTCCAGGCCGAGGGCCATGATCTCGTCGAAGGACTCCCGGGCCCGCCGGGACTCGTCCGGGTCGCCCGCGTCGAAGCAGACCGTCGGGTGGGTGTTGCCGTCGCCCGCGTGCGCGACGACCCCGATCGTCAGCCGGTACTTGCCGGCGATCCGGTCGACCCCTTCGAGCATCTCCGCGAGCCGGGAGCGCGGTACGCACACGTCGTCGATCATCGTCGTGCCCTTGACCGCCTCCAGGCCGGTGAGGGACAGCCGGCGGGCCTGCAGGAGCAGTTCCGACTCGGCCGCGTCCTCCGCCGGTACGACCTGGGTGGCGCCGGCCGCCTCGCACAGCGCGCCGACCGCGGCGAGGTCGGCGGCCGGGTCGGGGGTGTCGAAGGCCGCGAGGAGCAGGGCCTCGGTGCTCTCCGGCAGGCCCATGTGCGCCATGTCGTTGACGGCCTTGACCGTCGTGCGGTCCATCAGTTCGAGGAGGGACGGCACGTGGCCGCCCTCCATGATCCGGCAGACCGCGTCGCAGGCCGCCGCCCCCGACGGGAACTCGGCCGCGAGCACCAGCTGCTGCGGAGGCTGCGGCTTCAGGGCCAGGGTCGCGCCGACGACGATGCCGAGCGAGCCCTCCGAGCCGACGAACAGCCGCGTCAGGTCGTACCCGGCGACGCCCTTGGCGGTGCGGCGGCCGGTGGACAGCAGGCGCCCGTCGGCGAGGACGACGTCCAGGCCGAGGACGTACTCGGCCGTCACCCCGTACTTCACGCAGCACAGGCCGCCCGAGGCCGTGCCGATGTTGCCGCCGATCGTGCACATCTCCCAGCTGGAGGGGTCCGGCGGGTAGTAGAGGCCGTGTTCGTTGACGGCGCGCGAGAGCGCGGCGTTGACGACGCCCGGTTCCACCACGGCGATCCGGTCGACGGCGCTGATCTCCAGGATGCGGTCCATCTTGACCAGGGACAGCACGATGCAGCCGTCGGAGGCGTTGGCGGCCCCCGACAGGCCCGTGCGGGCGCCCTGCGGGACGACCGGGACACGCAGTTCGGTCGCGACCCGCATGACGTGCTGGACCTGCTCGACGGTGCGCGGCAGCACGACGGCGGCGGGGGAGCCGGCCTCGCAGAAGCTGGCCATGTCGTGGGCGTACGAGCTGGTGACGTCCGGGTCGGTGAGGACCGCCTCGGCCGGCAGGCCCGCGAGGAGACGCTCGGTGAGGTTTTCGGTGGGGTGCTCGGGGAGGTTTTCGGTGAGACGTCCGGGGAGGCTGCCCGCCGCCACGGCGTCTTCATCGGGTCGGGCTTCGATACGGCTCATGATCACAGCGTCGCACTCGGGGCCATCGGTGTGAACCCCGCCCGCACGGGGCTTTCCGGGCCGGGGTGGTGGACGGATGTGCTCTTCGTACTGGCGCAGAGTGAGCCGCATGGAGAGTGGTGGTGCGGGCGGTACAGGGTCTTCGGGCGGGCGTGATGTTCTTGTGCGGCGCGCCGTCGTCGGGGCCGTCGTGGGCTGCTTCCTGGTGGGGAGCGTGCTCGTGGTGATGCCCGACGGGGACCGCCGGCCGCGGGCCGCCGCCGGGCCCGTGGCGCGGGCCGCCACCGCCGTCGGGGCCGGGGCGCCCGCTTCGCTGCCCGACCTCGTCGCGCTCATCCGTGACCGCGAGGCGCACCTGCGGGCCCATCCGGGTGATGCGCGGTCGTGGGCCGAGCTCGGCGCGGCGTACGTGGAGCGGGGCGGGCGGACCGCCGAGCCGCGGTACTTCCCGAAGGCCGAGGCGGCGCTGCGCACCTCGCTCGAAAAGCGGCCCGGGAAGAACACCGAGGCGCTGCGCGGGATGGCCGCGCTCGCCGGCGCGCGGCACGACTTCCGGGCCGCGCGGCGGTGGGGCGAGGCCGCGGCGGCCGCCTCGCCCCGGCGGTGGACGGTCTATCCGGTGCTGATCGACGCGTACCGGGGGCTCGGTGACTACAAGGCCGCGCGCAAGGCGCTGGACACGTTCGCCGCGCTGCCCCCGGCGGGTCCGGCGGCGCGGGCGGGGGTGCTGGCGGCTTCGGGGCT
>NZ_VDFC01000047.1:359900-366895 GCF_008369065.1 Streptomyces apricus
GATCGGGTGCGTGGGGGTGGGGCGCGGGTCGCTCTGCACGCGTTCCATCGCGGGGTGATCGAGCGGGGCCTGGGGAAGGACGCGGCCGGGCGGCGGCATCTTGAGGAGGCGCTGCGGATCAATCCGGCGTTCTCGCCCGTTCTGGTGCCGGTTGCCCTGCGGGCGCTGGGTGAGTCGGGCGAGCCGGCAGGCGCGTGGCGGTAGGGCCCGCTCCCGCAGTGGATACGGGTGCGGCCCCGCGGTGGGGGCCGCGGGGCCGTGGGCCGTGGGGGTCAGAGGTTGCCGCGGCGTTCCTGCTCTCGTTCGATCGCTTCGAACAGGGCCTTGAAGTTGCCCTTGCCGAAGCCCATCGAGCCGTGGCGTTCGATCATCTCGAAGAAGACGGTCGGACGGTCCTGGACCGGCTTGGTGAAGATCTGGAGCAGGTAGCCGTCCTCGTCGCGGTCGACCAGGATCTTCAGCTCGCGCAGGGTCTCGACGGGGACGCGGGTCTCGCCCGCCCACTCGCCGAGGGTGTCGTAGTAGGAGTCCGGGGTGTCGAGGAACTGGACGCCCGCCGCGCGCATCGTACGGACCGTGTTGACGATGTCGTTGGTGTTCAGGGCGATGTGCTGGACGCCCGCGCCGCCGTAGAACTCCAGGTACTCGTCGATCTGGGACTTCTTCTTGGCGACGGCGGGCTCGTTGATCGGGAACTTGACCTTGAGCGTGCCGTCGGCGACGACCTTCGACATCAGGGCGCTGTACTCGGTCGCGATGTCGTCGCCCACGAACTCCTTCATGTTCGTGAAGCCCATGACCTTGTTGTAGAAGCCGACCCATTCGTTCATCCGGCCCAGCTCGACGTTGCCCACGCAGTGGTCGATGGCCTGGAAGGTGCGCCGGGCGGGCGGTTCGACGATCGGGTCGGCGGCCGCGTAACCGGGCAGGTACGGGCCCTCGTAGCCGGTGCGCTCGACCAGGGTGTGGCGGGTCTTGCCGTACGTGGCGATCGCGGCGAGGACGACCGTGCCGTTCTCGTCCTTGACCTCGTGCGGCTCGGTGAGGGGGCGGGCGCCGTGCTCGACGGCGTAGGCGAACGCGGCGCGGGCGTCCGGGACCTCGATGGCCAGGTCGACGACGCCGTCGCCGTGTTCGGCCACGTGCTCGGTCAGGAAGTGGCCCCAGGGGGTGGCGGGCTTGATGACCGAGGTGAACACGAACCGGGCGGAGCCGTTCTCCAGGACGTAGCTTGCGGTCTCCCGGCTGCCGTTCTCCGGTCCGGAGTACGCGACGAGCTTCATGCCGAAGGCGGTGGAGTAGTAGTGCGCCGCCTGCTTGGCGTTGCCCACGGCGAAGACGACCGCGTCCATTCCCTTGACCGGGAAGGGGTCTGCCTGTCGCGCGGTGTCGGGGGTGTGGTGCGTGGTCTGAGTCATGGCCGCAGGTTCTCGCCGTTTCGCAAGGTGCGCAATAGTTTGCGGAACCGCTGGGCATTGTGCTCAGCGGAAGGACGCTTTCACCGGTCGTTGTGTACAGGATGACCATCTCGGGGGTGCTGGTGGGGATCGATCGACTGGACGGGCGGCTCATCGTGCTGCTGGCCGAGGAGCCGCGGATCGGGGTGCTGGAGATGTCCCGCCGGCTCGGGGTCGCGCGCGGGACCGTGCAGGCGCGGCTGGACCGGCTTCAGTCGAATGGAGTCATCCGGGGGTTCGGGCCCCAGGTGGACCCCGGGGCCCTCGGCTATCCCGTCACCGCGTTCGCGACCCTGGAGATCCGGCAGGGCCAAGGAGGCGACGTACGGGCCCACTTGGCGACCGTGCCGGAGGTGCTGGAGCTGCACACGACGACGGGCGGCGGGGACATGCTGTGCCGGCTGGTGGCCCGGTCCAACGCCGATCTCCAGCGGGTGATCGACCGGGTCGTCGGTTTTGATGGCATCGTCCGGGCCTCCACGGCGATCGTCATGGAGAACCCGGTCCCCCTGCGGATCATCCCGCTGGTGGAGCAGGCGGCACGGGACGACGGATGAGCGGCTGAGCGGCTGAGCGGCTGAGCAGCCGGGACGATCGGGTGAGGTGACGGCGTGAACTTCTGGGACTACCTCGGCAGCCGTCATCAGCAGCTCCTCGCCGACGCCTACCAGCACGCCAGTGCCGTCTTCCAGTGCATGGTCGTCGCGACCCTCCTGGGAGTCCTCATCGGGGTCGTCACCTACCGCAGCGACTGGGCCGGGAACCTGGCCACGACGGCGACCGCGACCCTGCTGACCATCCCCTCGCTCGCCATGATCGGCCTGCTGATCCCGGTCGTGGGGCTCGGTGTGCCGCCCACGGTCATCGCCCTGGTCCTGTACGGGCTGCTGCCGATCGTCCGCAACGCGATCGTCGGGCTGCGCGGGGTCGACCCCGCGCTGGTGGACGCGGCGACCGGGATCGGGATGTCGCGGCTCGCCCGGCTCGCGCGCGTCGAGCTGCCGCTGGCCTGGCCGCCGATCCTGACCGGGATCCGGGTCTCCACGCAGATGCTGATGGGCATCGCCGCCATCGCTGCGTACGCCTCGGGACCCGGGCTCGGCAACGAGATCTTCCGCGGGATCGCCTCGCTGGGCAGCAGGAACGCGCTCAACCAGGTGCTCTCGGGCACGCTCGGGATCATCATCCTCGCGCTGCTGTTCGACGCCGCGTACGTCGTCGTCGGGCGGCTGACCATCCCCAGGGGGATCCGTGTCTGAGACATCCGCGGCTGCGATGCCGACGCCGGCGCCGGACGAGGGGGACGGGGCGCGGGCCGCCACCGGGGCCACCATCCGGCTGGAGAACCTCACCAAGCGGTACCCGGGGAGCTCCGAACCCGCCGTCGACAGCGTCAACATGGAGATCAACGCCGGTGAGCTGGTCGTCTTCGTGGGGCCCTCGGGGTGCGGGAAGTCCACCACCCTGAAGATGATCAACCGGCTGATCGAGCCCTCGGGCGGGCGCATCCGGATCGGCGGCGAGGACGTCACCCACATGGACCCCGTGAAGCTGCGGCGCAAGATCGGGTACGCCATCCAGTCCTCGGGGCTCTTCCCGCACATGACCGTCGCCCAGAACATCGGACTCGTACCGAAGATGGTCGGCTGGTCGAAGGCGCGGACCGCCGAGCGGGTCGAGGAGATGCTGGACCTGGTGGGGCTCGATCCCGGTGAGTTCCACGGGCGCTATCCCCGGCAGCTCTCCGGTGGTCAGCAGCAGCGGGTGGGGGTGGCGCGGGCGCTGGCCGCCGATCCGCCGGTGCTGCTGATGGACGAGCCGTTCGGCGCCGTCGACCCCATCACCCGTGATCATCTGCAGGACGAGCTGATCCGGCTGCAGCACGAGCTGCACAAGACCATCGTCTTCGTCACGCACGACTTCGACGAGGCCATCAAGCTGGGCGACCGGATCGCGGTGCTGCGGGAGCGCTCGCACATCGCGCAGTTCGACACCCCGGAGGCGATCCTCACCAACCCGGCCGACGACTTCGTGTCCGGGTTCGTGGGCGCCGGCGCCGCCCTGAAGCGGCTGAACCTGACCCGCGTGCGGGACGTGGAGATCACCGACTACCCGACGGTGACCGTCGACGACCCGCTGCAGGAGATCTTCAACAGGGTCAGGGCGAGCGGTACGAACGAGATCCTGCTGCTCGACCGGCGAGGGCGCCCCTACAAGTGGCTGCGGCGCGGGGACCTGATGCGCGCCCGGGGCTCGCTGGCCCGGGCGGGCACCCTGGTGAACGACACGGTCACCCGGGACGCGACACTGCGGGACGCGCTGGAGGCCGTGCTCACGGACAACGCGGGGCGGGTCGTGGTGACCGGGCGGCGCGGGGAGTACACCGGCGTGGTGGACATGGAGACGCTGATGAACTCCGTGCACGAGCTGCTGGAGGCCGACCGGCTCGAAGCGATGGAGAACCAGCACGAGCTGGAGGAGGCGCGCGGCGAGCAGACCCGGCAGGCGCAGGAGGGTGTGGGCGGCGCGGCCGGGGGCGCCGGTGGTGGCGGGGAGGAGCGGGCGTGAGCGCCCCCGGTTCCGGCCCCGGCTCCGGCTCCAGTTCCGGCCCCGATCAGGGCCCCGGTCCGGGCACTGGTCCTGGCCCCGGTCCGGGCACTGGTCTTGGCCCCGGCTCCGGAGGGCGTCGGGACGGTGGCGCGGGGGTGCGGCACGTCCGGGCGGGCTCCGAGGACGCCGGGGTCGAGGCCGGGCGGGAGGCCGCGTTCGAGGAGGACCTCGCTCCGGCGACCGCACCGGCGCGGACGCCCCGGTTCGGCTGGCGGAAGCTGACCTTCCTGCCGGCGGTGCTCGTCGTCGGGCTGCTGGTCACCTGGCTCTGGTTCCGGCAGGCGGACCTCGACCCGCTCTCCGAGAACGCGCTCTCGGACGGGCGGGTGGGCAAGGCGTTGCGGCAGCACATCGAGCTGACCGTGATCTCCACCTTCTTCGTGCTGATCATTGCGATCCCGCTGGGGATCCTGCTGACCCGCGGGGCCCTGCGCAGGGCGACCCCGGTGGTGATGACCCTCGCCAACATGGGGCAGGCGACCCCCGCGATCGGGCTGCTGGCCCTGCTGGTGATCTGGCTGGGCATCGGACGCAGGGCGGCGCTGATCGGCATCATCGCGTACGCCGTCCTGCCGGTCCTGTCGAACACGATCGCCGGGCTGAAGGCGAACGACCCGACGCTCCTGGAGGCCGCCCGGGGCATCGGCATGTCACCGCTGGGCGTACTGGGCCGGATCGAGCTCCCCCTCGCCGTACCGCTGATCCTCGCCGGGGTGCGTACCGCGCTCGTCCTGAACGTGGGCACGGCGACGCTCGCCACGTTCGGCGGGGGCGGCGGTCTCGGCGTGCTGATCACGACCGGGATCACCAGCCAGCGGATGCCGGTGCTGGTCCTCGGCTCGATCCTGACCGTCGCGCTGGCGCTGCTGGTCGACTGGCTGGCGTCGCTGGCGGAAGTGCTGCTCGGTCCGCGCGGGCTGGAGGCGGGCACATGAGGCGCCTGACGGGTCCGGTGGCGGCCACGGCCCTGCTGGCCGCGCTGGCCGTGGTCCCCGGATGCGGGCTGACCAGCGGGTCGCCCATGGCCGACGACGTGAGGCCGGGGTCGATCGGGCAGGGGCAGCCGCTCAAGGGCGCCGACCTGACGGTGACCTCCAAGGAGTTCACCGAGCAGCTCGTCCTCGGCGCGATCATGGGCATCGCGTTCCAGGCGGCCGGCGCCGAGGTCCTGGACCGCACGGGCATCCAGGGGTCCGTCGGCTCCCGGGAGGCGGTGCGGAACGGGGACGCGGACGCCGGTTACGAGTACACGGGCACCGCCTGGATCACCTACCTGGGCAACAGCGAGCCCGTCCCGGACCCGAAGAAGCAGTGGGAGGCCGTGCGCGACGCCGACCGCAAGAACGGGCTGACCTGGCTGGCGCCCTCCACGCTGAACAACACGTACGCCCTCGCCATGAACCGCGCCAACTTCAAGAAGTACGGCACGAAGACGCTCTCCGAGGTGGCCGCCCTGTCGAAGTCGGACCCCGGGGCCGTCACGGTCTGCGTGGAGAGCGAGTTCGCCAACCGGGCGGACGGGCTGCCGGGCATGCAGAAGGCGTACGGGATGAAGCTGCCCGGCGGGAACCTCACGCAGATGGACAGCGGGATCATCTACACGCAGGTGCGGAAGGGGAACTGCACCTACGGGGAGGTGTACACCACCGACGGGCGCATCAAGTCCATGGACCTCGTGGTGATGGCGGACGACAGGAAGTTCTTCCCCAACTACAACGCGGCCCCGCAGGTCAACACGGAGACGCTGAAGAAGTATCCGGCGATCGCCGACGTCCTGGCGCCGGTCACGGCACGGCTGGACAACGCCGTGGCGCAGGAGCTGAACGCGAAGGTGGACGTCGACGGCGAGGACCCGCACGCGGTGGCACTGGACTGGATGAAGGCGGAGGGGTTCGTGAAGGAGGGCTGACGGCAGGAAGGCTGACGGTAGGGAGGCTGACGGTGGGAGGGGCCGGCTAGCAGGCGGGGACCTGTCCGCGGCCCTTCTCCAGCGCCACGAGGGAGCCGACCGCGTCCTTCAGGGTCGTCACCGGGATGAGGCGCAGCCCCTTCGGCAGCTCCGTCTCCGCGTCCGAGCACTCCGCCTTCGGGACCAGGAAGACGGTCGCGCCGTCGCGGCGGGCGGCCTGGGTCTTGAGGGCCACTCCCCCGACCGCGCCGACCTTGCCGTCGGCGTCGATCGTCCCCGTACCGGCGATGACGCGCCCGCCCGTGAGGTCGCCGCCGCTGCCGTCGCCGTCCAGCTTGTCGACGATGCCGAGGGAGAACAGCAGGCCCGCGCTCGGCCCGCCCACGTCGGCGAGCTTCAGGGTGACCGTGACGTCTCCGGACTCCTCGCCCAGGTGGTCAAGGGCCGCCTCGACGGCGGTGTCCTGGGACTTCTTCATCTCCTCGGCGTTGTAGTCCTCGATCTCCCGGACGCTGTCCCCGTTCGGGTAGACCGCGTCGCGCGGCATCACCGCGCGGTCCGTACGGAACCAGTCGTCGAGCACGTCGCCCAGGTGCACGCGCGCGTCCGGCCCGGTCGCCTCGATGGTCGTCATCCGCAGCTGCCCGCTCGTCTCACGGGCCTCGGCGCCGGAGATCGTGATCACCGGGTCGCCCTTGTTCTCGCCCAGGACGTCCGCGGTCATCCCCGGCTGCGCGAGCGAGAACGGCAACGGCGCGAACACCGCCACGGCGAGCAGCGCCACGACGGGCAGGGCACAGACCCCGAGGGCCTGCGACCGCGAGAGCCGGAAAGGACGAGAGAAACGAAGGTCCACAGGATCAATCTAACGTGCGAGCACCACCGGACTCCGGGCACGTCCGGGCTTCAAAGGGGCGCGGGGAACTGCGCACCCAGCCCCCACCGACCCGCACCTCCAAACCCCGGCCACACCCGGCGGGCCCCTAAGGGGCGCGGGGAACTGCGCGACAAGCCCCCAC
>NZ_VDFC01000047.1:366995-441137 GCF_008369065.1 Streptomyces apricus
CGCTCCCCTCCACCCCCGTCACCCCGATCAGCGCGGCAGCGGCCCCGCTCGCCCCGGCCTCCAGCTCGCCGTGCGTGAGCGTGTAGCCGGGCTCGTCCGCGGCGGCGGCCCGCGCGGCGAGGATCGCCTTGCCGGCCGCCCCCCGCTCCAGCGGATGCCGGAACCCGGCCCGGTACGCCACGTGGTAGTCCGTCCACGTCGGCTCGACCACGGCGACGGCGAGCGCCTCCGTGCCGTCGACCAGCGTGAGGTGGGCCGTCGCCCCGATGTCCTCGGCCAGCGACCGCAGCGCGGGCAGCGCCGCCTCGCGGACCAGCGGATGCACCTGGCGCCCCAGTCGCAGCACCCCGAGCCCGACCCGGGCCCGGCCGCCGAGGTCGCGGCGGACCAGGGCGTGCTGCTCCAACGTGGCGAGCAACCGGTACACGACGGTCCGGTTGACTCCGAGTTTGTTGGACAGCTCGGTGACGGTCAGACCGTGGTCGGTGTCGGCGAGCAGCTTGAGGACGCGCAGTCCCCGGTCGAGCGTCTGAGAGGTCTCCGCGGTCACGACGCCCACTCCTTAGTGTGAGAGTCGGCGCCCCCCGACGCGGCGGGTGCGTCACCGGTCCCGTGGGCGACGCGCGTCAGAGGCCGCCGGTCGGCTGCGTCCCGGGTCCTCCCCGGGCGGGCACCGGCTGCGCTCCGCGGCGGCGCTGCCACGGGGCGTGTGCGTAGCGGGACAGTAGCGAGCCGGTTCGCTCAGCGGAAGGCTCCGTCCAGAATCCGGTCAGGCGCAGGTCCGGACCGGTCACGGTTACCCAGGGTTTGATCCACCTCTGTCCACATGTGACCGAAGCGGACCGCGCGGTGCACACCACGCGTCCACGGACCGCGGCCGTCCCGGCACCCGGCCGTCCCGGCCCGCGGTCACCGCATACGGGTGGCCCACTCCTGGACCTTCTCGATCCGCTGGCGCAGCTGCCCGGCGGTCGCCTCCGCGCTCGGCGGCCCGCCGCACACGCGCCGCAGCTCGGTGTGGATCACGCCGTGCGGCTTGCCGCTCTGGTGGACGTACGCGCCGACCATGGTGTTGAGCTTCTTGCGCAGTTCCATCATCTCCTTGTGGGAGACCACGGGACGGCGTTCGGCGGGCAGTTCGAGCAGGTCGGCCTCGTCGTCCGGCTTCTTGCGGCTGTGCGCGATCTGCCGGGCCTGCCGCTTCTGGAGCAGCAGCTGCACCTGGTCGGGTTCGAGCAGCCCCGGGATGCCCAGGTAGTCCTGCTCCTCCTCGCTCCCGGGGTGGGCCTGCATGCCGAACTCGGCGCCGTCGTAGAGGACCCGGTCGAAGACGGCCTCGGACTCCAGCGCCTCGAAGGAGAACTGCTCCTGCTCGCCGGTGTCCTCGTCCTGCTCCTTGTTCGCCTCCTCCATCTCCTTCTCGGACTCGGCGTACGGGTCCTCCTCGCCCTGCTTCTTCGGCTTGTCGAGGGCGTGGTCGCGCTCGACCTCCATCTCGTTGGCGAAGGTGAGGAGGTCGGGCACGGTCGGCAGGAAAACGGAAGCCGTCTCGCCGCGCCGCCGGGACCGTACGAAACGGCCGACGGCCTGCGCGAAGAAGAGCGGGGTCGAGATGGTGGTCGCGTACACGCCCACCGCCAGGCGCGGCACGTCGACGCCCTCGGACACCATGCGGACGGCGACCATCCAGCGGTCGTCGCTCTGGCTGAACTCGTCGATCCGCTTGGACGCGCCCGTGTCGTCGGACAGGACCAGGGTGGCCTTGGTGCCGGTGATCTCGCGGATGAGCTTGGCGTAGGCGCGGGCCGAGTCCTGGTCGGAGGCGATGACCAGGGCGCCCGCGTCCGGGATGGCCTTGCGCACCTCGGTGAGCCGCCGGTCGGCCGCGCGCAGCACGCTGGGCATCCACTCGCCGCGCGGGTCGAGGGCGGTGCGCCAGGCCTGGCTGACGGCGTCCTTGGTCATCGGCTCGCCGAGCCGGGCGGCGATCTCGTCCCCCGCCTTCGTACGCCACCGCATGTTGCCGCTGTAGGAGAGGAAGATGACGGGCCGCACGACGCCGTCGCCGAGGGCGGAGCCGTAGCCGTACGTGTAGTCGGCGGCGGAGCGGCGGATCCCGTCGTTGCCCTCCTCGTACGCGACGAAGGGGATGGGGTTGGTGTCGGAGCGGAACGGCGTACCGGTGAGGGCGAGGCGCCGGGTGGCGGGCTCGAAGGCCTCCAGGCACGCCTCGCCCCAGGACTTGGAGTCGCCGGCGTGGTGGATCTCGTCGAGGATGACGAGGGTCTTGCGCTGCTCGGAGCGGTTGCGGTGCAGCATGGGCCGCACGCCGACCCCGGCGTAGGTCACGGCGACGCCCTGGTACTCCTTGCTGAGCGGGCCCGCGCTGTACTCGGGGTCCAGCTTGATCCCTATCCGCGCGGCCGCCTCCGCCCACTGCTTCTTCAGGTGCTCGGTGGGCGCGACCACGGTCACCTGCTGCACGACGTGGTGGTGCAGCAGCCACGACGCGAGCGTCAGCGCGAAGGTCGTCTTGCCGGCGCCGGGCGTGGCGACGGCGAGGAAGTCACGCGGCTGCTCCTGGAGGTACCGCTCCATCGCACCCTGCTGCCAGGCGCGCAGCTTGTTGGCGGTCCCCCAGGGGGCCCGCCCGGGGAACGCGGGCGACAGGTGGTGCGAGGAAGTGGCACCGGCGGCTGAGGAGGCGGGCACGGAGGGCCCTCCATCGAGGGTGGCGGCGGGCAACGGGCGGGCGGTAGTCACGGTCTCCGTGGGTGGTCGGTCTGCTCGGCGGTGTCCGGGCGGCGGGGCCCGCGCCGGACGGGGCCGACAGCAGCTGGGTCTGACATCGGCCGGGGTATGACAACCGGGCCACCCTACCGGCGGCCCGCGGACGTCAACGCGCGGACGACGCGCGACCGCCACGGGATGGGACTCAGGTCACATCCCGGAGCCAAGCCCTCCGCAGCCGCGCAGTCACGCGGCCGCACGGGGCCGGTCCGTCCGGGCACCCCGCGGCGACGGTCCCCTCAGACGGTCGGCTCAGGCGGCCCGCAGCCGTGTGGTCACCCACGCGCCCACCAGCGCCACCCCCGCCATCGGCAGGAACACCGCCACGAAGGCGGTCGGGTGGCCGCCCGCGGCCTGCGTGGCCGCGTGGGCGACCGTGCCGCCGCCCAGCGCCGCGAAGGCCGCTCCGCCCGCGGCCAGCAGGACGACGTTGGCGAGGCCGTCGGATATCTGGAGGGCGGCGGAGTTCTGGCCGGCCTCGCCGGGCGCGGAGAGCTTCAGCATCAGAACGCTGCTGGAGGAGATCACCAGCCCCATGCCGAAGCAGCCGAACCCCCACGCCACCGCCACCGTCCACACGGGCACCCCGTCGATCAGCACGCTCGGCGCGGCGACGATGGCGGCCGCGGTCAGGACCATGCCCAGCGTCATCAGCCGTTCCCGGTACGGTTCCACGCGCGCCCGCGCCTGGACGAAGGAGCCCAGCGCCCAGGTGGCCCCGCCGGCCGCCAGCGAGAAGCCGGCCATCGTCGGGGACAGGCCCCGCTCGGTGACCAGCATCAGCGGCACGAAGGACTCGGCGGCGATGAAGGACCCGGCCGCCACCCCGCGCAGCAGCACCACGGACGGCAGCCCGCGTGCGGCCCGGTAGGTGCCGCGCGGCAGCAGTCCGAGCACCGCGGGGACGAGCAGGGCGGCTCCCGCCGCGCCCGGCAGCAGGGACAGCCACCGCAGGTCCTGGGCGGCGTACTGGAGCAGGCCGGCGCCCGCGGAGATGGCGAGGGCCAGCCGGATGCGCCGGCGGCCGAAGGGCTCGGGGACGGTTCCCTCCTCGGGCCCGGACGCCCGGCGCCGTATCTGCGGCAGCGCGAGCGCCAGCGGCAGCACGACCAGGACCGGTACGCCGACGAAGACCCAGCGCCAGCCGAGGTGCTCGGTCACCGCGCCGGCGGCGAGGGGGCCGACGACGGACGGCACCACCCAGCTCGCCGCGAACGCCGCCATGATGGCCGGCCGCAGCCGCTCCGGGTAGGCGCGCCCGACGACCACGTACAGCGCGACGATCACCAGACCGCCGCCGAGGCCCTGGACGGCCCGGCCGAGGATGAACAGCCACATGGTGCCGGCCGTCCCGGAGAGCAGGAGTCCGGCCGCGAACGCCCCGATGCCCGTGGTGAGCGATCCCAGCGGGCCCGCCCGGTCCGACCACTGCCCGGCGAACACCATGCCGAAGAGGCTCGTCGTGAAGTACCCGCTGAAGGCGAACGCGTACAGCGGGATCCCGTCGAGCTCCCGCGCCGCGACGGGCATGGCCGTCCCGACGGCGGTCGCCTCGAAGGCGATCAGCAGCACGACGGAGACGATCCCGATGCTGAGCGCGCGGTACGAACGGCTCAGGACACCGTCCGGGGCGGGGGTGTCGGCGGGTGCGCTCGGGGCGGCGGCGACGCCGGTGTCGCCCGGTTCTGACGTGGTCATACCCTCAGCGTAAGGGGCAAGACAAGCGTTGACCCCTGTCCGTGGACGGCCCCGCACCGGGACCATGGTCGTACGACCGAAGACCTCCGCCGCCGCCTTTTGTGAACGCGGCATGGCAGTCCCGTTGCACCCGCCACGATCCCCTTGGCTTCCCTCCTCCCCCGGCCCTACGGTCGACACATCAAGCCCGACCTCCCCGGACTTGAGTCCGGCCGTGTGCCCGAGTGGCTTAGGGACTCGCCTGCAAAGCGAGGCACGTGGGTTCAATTCCCGCCACGGCCTCTGGTCGCCTGACCAGGCAAAATGACAGGGCGGCACCCCTCCGAGGGTGCCGCCCTGTCGGCCGTCCGTCTCAGTTTCCGTCCCAGCCTTCCGAGAACCACTCGCTATGGCGCATAGGCCTCGCACGTTCGTTGACATCAATGGGTATGAACCACCTTGACGGGATGTGCCAAAGCCTAAGAGGGAGGGCTCATGACCCAATCATTCGTTCGGCACCGCAAGACGCTCATGAAGATCACAACAGTCCTGACGGCGGTCGCCACTCTTGGGTTAGCTCCATTACTAATCCAAGCGTTATCCCCAACAAGGACTGATTGGCAAAGGCTCAGCGACATTAGCCAGATCTACGGCTCTCTCGTTTCTGCGATCGCCCTCGTGGGGGTTGCCGTATCACTGGCTTATCAAGCACACCAGGCAACCACGCTACAAGAGGAGACGCAGCGTGCCTCACATAGGCAGCTCGTCACCATGGCCCTTAACGACCCAGACCTTATGGTCTGCTGGGAACCAATGAGTGCCGAGGTAACGCTACTGGAGGCTAAGCAGATCGGCTTCGTCAACTTAATTATCAGTAACTGGTCCGCCGATTACCGACTGAAGCGATTCAATGAAGCCCAGCTACGGCGACGCTTAGAGGTGCACTTCCGGGGCGAGATGGCTCGAAAACACTGGCAGGTTGGTGGCGCTGGTTGGCGCCTTTCCGCAGAAGCAGCGGGGGAATCTCGACTACTCCGTTTTGTTTCTCTGATAGAAGAATCTTATGAACAGGCCGTTGCTGCAGGCCCTCCGCATCCATCGAGTGCATATTTTAGGAATTCCGCTTAGCTCTGCTGCCCCTCCCCCGCACCTAATGGGACAGCAAGCTGGGAAACAATCCAACAAGCGTCATCTACTCCCGGCGCAAGATTAGGATTTCAGATGAGCCCATCCACCCGCCCCGCAGTATCCGACCTTACTGCGTCGACCATGTACTGATATCGGTTCATGCTGCCAGCCTGACAGCCCGCTTAAATTGCTGATATTGAACGCGTCTATTTCAGTCGTTCAGAGGCATGCGTGACTCCCGCGCACCCTGGAGGGAATCCTCCCTTCGCAGATTGTTGAGGGACTCAAGAAGGGCGAACGGCATTCCGGAACTCTTCACTATCCGACCGGTGCTCAGCTCTGCGTATACACGCACTCGTCGAGCGTCGGCGTAGCCAAGTCTCATTTCAGGAACTTGAAATCTCAGGTCATGCTTAATTCCAGCCATGGGTTCAAGCGTGAGAGGCTCCCCGATTCGGTGTACCCCCATGGTGCGGAGTCTCCGCAACTTGTGTCGCTGGAAGGACTTAATTTTCCCCTTCATGACGAGTCGTTCGACGGTTGCTGTGCTCGGGCTTCGGTTGACAAGACGAACTCCAACCTCAAGCGTCGAGTAGAGCCGCCCGTCGCCATCATAGTGCTTACCAACCGTCAGAATTTCGACGGCGATGAGAGGCTTGGTACGCCTGTAGTTCAGGTACGAAACCACTGCGTTGGTTGCAGTGAACAGCGCACTCGCGCAAGAGACGATGATCGCAATAGCGGGGAGTGACATTGCTCAAGTCTGCCCAATGAGAGTGCTCCTGACCTACCGATTGCCCAATGTTCGTCGCTGCGGATGGGATGTACGTGTCTCCTCGCAGAGCTTCGTGACATAGTCTCCGCTGATCCTGACCGCTCGCTGAGCGCTCAGGATCGGTCCAAGCGGATGAAGGATGCCGCCTTCGATGAGGTCCGCACCGTGTCATTTTCCGTCTCGTTCATCCTTTTACGCAGCCGTCCGCACACGTTTACTCTGCCCCGGTGTCTTCAGCATCTGTACGGGATTGAACGGCCTCGAACACGTCCGCATCCGCCTCTGGTCAGTCCAGACAAGCCTGCAAAGCGAGGCACGTGGGTTCAATTCCCGCCACGGCCTCTGGTGGTCTGACCAGCAGAGTGGAAGGGCGGCACCCCTGGTGGGGTGTCGCCCTTCCGGCGTCGTACGGTGGCTACGAGATGTTCTGGCCGAGTGCGAGCTGGTACGCGGTTCCGCCCTGGGAGTTCCAGTTGCTCCAGGTGCCACCGGGCTTGGTCTGCCATTTGTGCCAGACGGCGTGATCGGTGCCGAGGACGAGCGCTTCAAGCCGGCCGTCGCCGTTGCGGCCGACGACAGGGCTGTCGATCAGACCGCCGAGCGAAGCCCAGGAATTCCAGCCGCCGCCGGGCGAGATCTGCCAGATGTGCCACAGGCCCTGGTCCATGCCGCGGGCGAACACCTCCAGACGGCCGTCCGCGTTCCGGGCCGTGGCCAGCTGATCGAGGGTGCCACCCAGCGAGTTCCAGCCCGACCACCCGCCACCGGGCGACGTCTGCCACGTGTGCCACAGACCGCTGTCCGTGCCGATCACGAAGGCCTCCAGCCGGCCGTCGAGATTACGGTCCACCCTGGGCAGGTCGACGAAACCGCCCAACGGGTTCCAGCCGGACCACCCGCCGCCGGGTGACGTCTGCCAGATGTGCCAAAGACCGCTGTCCATGCCGCGGGCGAAAACCTCCAGACGACCGTCCGCGTTTTGGGCCGTGGCCAGCTAATCGAGGATGCCGCCCAACGGGTTCCAGCCGGACCACCCGCCACCGGGCGACGTCTGCCACGTGTGCCACAGACCGCTGTCCATCCCGCGCGCGAACACCTCCAGACGACCGTCCGCGTTCCGGGCCGTGGCCAGCTGATCGAGGGTGCCACCCAGCGAGTTCCAGCCCGACCACCCACCACCGGGCGACGTCTGCCACGTGTGCCACAGGGCGTGGTCCGTGCCGATCACGAAGGCTTCCAGCCGGCCGTCGAGATTACGGTCCACCCTGGGCAGGTCGACGAAACCGCCCAGCGAGTTCCAGCCCGACCACCCGCCGCCCGGCGACGTCTGCCAGGTGTGCCACAGGCCGTGGTCGAGGCCGCGGCCGAAGGCCTCCAGCCGGCCCTGGCCCAGGATGCGTTCGAGGGCCCGGCCGGCCCGCAGGATCCCCGCTCCGGAGAACTGGTCCCAGCCGGCGCTGCCGATGTCCTCCGCGGTGTCGGTGATCGCCCGCTTGACCTGGTCCTGCGTCACCTGGGCGTCCGCCTGCTTGAACAGGGCCACCACGCCCGCCGCGATCGGCGTCGCCGCCGACGTGCCCGTGTCGCTCGGGAAGTAGCCCTTGAAGTGGCTGATCGAGGAGAAGTCCGGCTTGTGCGGGTCGAGGGCGGCCGGTCCCGCGCTGCTGTACCCGATGTACTCCTTGCGGGAGTTGACCGCAGCCACGGTCATCACCCGCGGATGCCCGTTGGCCCCCCAGATGCTCCTGCCAGGGCCGGTGTCCGAGGCGCAGCGGTTGTCGGGGCAGGACGCCCCGCAGTTGCCCGCCGCGAACAGGACGAGGATGCCCTCGTCCAGCGCCTCCACCACCTTGCGGGTGAACGGGTGGGTGGGATCGGTCGCGTACACCGGATCCCAGTTCTCCTGGAAGATGCCCCAGCTGTTGCTCATGACGTGCGGTGTGCCGTTGGCGCGGTGCCGCCTGATGGCCCAGTCGAAGCCCTGGATCGCCGCGGAGATGGTCGAGGGGATACCACCGGTGCCGGCGATGCGGATGTCGAGGAGCTCGGCCTGCGGTGCCATACCGAGGACGTCGGTGCCGCACATGTTGCCGTGGTTGCCCCAGGCCGCCGCGGTGGTGCCCCAGTCCGCCTCGGGGAAACCGGCGACGACCCGCGGGATCTGGGCCGTCTCGCCGCGCTTGGGTGTCCGGCCGAGCGCGGTGATCCCCCCGTCGACGACCGCGACCGTGATGCCGCCGCCGTTGTAGCCCTCGCCGTGCAGTTGGTCGACCCCCAGCACGTTGGCGACGGTCGTCAGGTCGCCCTTGGCGGTCTGCGGATCGCAGTCGCACGGGGCGATGGGGCAGGCGGCGGCCGCCTCGACGGGCGCGACCATGGACACGTTCTCCACCGGGACGACGGCTCCCGTCGCCTCGACGGTCTGCATCTGCTCGGCGGTCTGCGTCTGCTCGAACGGTGCGATCGCCGCGTCCAGGAAGACCCGGACGACTTCCGGCCGGGCCTCCAGCTGGGCGATCCGCGTCTGCTGGATCCGGCCCCGGAGGAGAACCACCTCCTCCTGGGCCGCCGCCACCAGCCCCTCCTGCTCCGCGGTGGGCTGCAGCGGCACGGGAGCGTAGTCGGTGTCGAGTTCGAAGCCCTCGTCGCCCATCGCAGCCGCACGTCGTAGCGTGGCGGCCGGGTCGGTGCCCGAAGGGACGCGCAGTTCGATGAGCACCTGCTGTTCGCCGCCGCCACCCGTTTCGCCGATTGCGCCGGTTCCGCCGGAGCCACCGGTGCCGCCCGAACCGGGCATGGCGCCGCCCGTGTCCGGAGCGCCGGGCATCTCGGCCGAGCCGGCCGGTTCGGGCATCGAGAAGGTCCCCGTGCTCCCGGACGCGGAAGCCTGCGGCATCACCCGCTCGGATTCCGTCCCGTTGCTGTTCGCGCTCGGCATCCGAGCCCGCGGGTCCGCCTCGGGCATGATGCCCGGTTGGCCGGAACGGCCCCCGGTACCTGGCGTGCCGCCGGCCTCCGCCCCGCCGGTCCTGCGGCCGGAACCGCTCCCACCGGTTGCCGCGCCCTTGTTCGCCTTGGCCATGATGTCCCCCAGAATCCGACCCCGCGCACGGCCGGTCCCGGCCGGTGGATCGCGATCGGGTCCCCATCCCGATCTGCCGGCCGTTCCCCGTTCCCCGCGGGGCCCCTCCGTGACCGTCTGTTCACTGGCGGTTCAATTTCTTACGCTAGCGCTCCGGCCCATGAATTGCACTCCGCAAGAGGGGCGGCACTCGCGCACCTGCCGCAAAGCGCGCCCACTGCGTCCGGCGCAGTATCCGTACGTCGCGACAATGCGGCGGAGGAAACACGAGCGAGGAAGCAGCGAATGCAGATGCGGCAGGAATTCCTGTGGTGGATATTGCGTATGGTTCAGGTGTACACCGAGGGAGAATCAGGGCGCCGTTTCGGATCACCGGGCGGCCGGGTCCGAGGGGTGCAGAGACTTCCTTGACCCTTCCCATCCCCCGGTGGAACACTGCGGATGGCGATCGAGGGAAATCCAGGAATCCGGTACCGGGGATTCCGATATCGGCCCTCCTCCACTGCGCCACCCGCCGGAAGCAAGCGAATGCGCGACAAGACCGATAATCGCCATGAAGAGGGAAAGGATTCCCGCATGACTCAACGGATCGAGCGGACCGGACACCGCCTTCCCATTTTCGGCGTGCCGTCGAACGGCGAGGAGAACGGGGCGTCGGGAAGCATCGCCCAGGCCCAGGGAGGAGTAGGTCTCGGCCCGGGGTGGGCGGACCTGCCCAACGGCTCGTTCGGGACGGAGGACGCAGCGGACCTGATCACCTACGAGGTGCAGAAAAAGGCCGTGGGAGACGATGTGGTGGAATTCACTCTGGTGATCAGCTACACGTCCAGCGGATGGTCCAAGGCGATCATCATGCCGGATGGCGAAGGGAACGATTTCATCATCCAGGCGCAAGGCCGAGGCGCTTCGGCGAGCAACGGCCTCTACCTGCACCAGACCAAGAAGGGGCAGGTCCTCACCTTCCGCAAGCCGAAGGCGTTCGGAATCTGGTACGACGTGATCCAGATCGGCTATCTGGGTAATCTGGATCCGGGCGACCGCGTCGTGTTCACGTGGCAGCGTGATTGATTCAGACCCTGTCTGCGCCGCCCATCGCGAGGCAGTGACCTGCTCAGCCTCAGCGGTCATTTTCCTGAGCCGAGCCGTGAATTCCCGCTCAGCGGTTTCTTTCCGGACGAACCAGTCCGGATATTCTCACCAGTCCGGATACTCCCATTCAGGCCCTGACGGTGTGCCGGCGAGCCCGCACGGATGCGGAGACCGGAATGGTCAGAGCACCCCTCCCGCCTCGTCCTGGAACGCCTGCGTCCAGTAGTGGCGGGTGGCCTCCGTCGTCGTGCCCGTCGGGTCGATCGTCGCGAGGGTGTGGGTCATCGTCGTGGCCAGCTGGTCGTAGGCCGTCTCCGTCAGTTCGTGGGCGAGGGACTCGTCGATCGTTCTCTCGCGGTGCAGCAGCCACAGGGTGAAGGCCAGGGTGGAGACGTCCGTGTTCAGCGCGTGCAGCGTCGCGTCCGGCTCGTTCCAGTGCAGGATCGCGCCCGTCGTGCCGTCGACCACCAGGCTGTCGTCCTCGATCAGATGGCCCAGGCGGATCAGCCGGTCGCTGCCGGCCGGGAGCCGGTCGGGCGTGAGCACGTGCGGGCGCTCGTCCTCGTAGTACTCGGCCAGCGTCGGCAGCGGTACGTCCGTGTCCAGGTGGAACAGGTGACCGTCCTCCGGCAGGCCCGTCTCGCGCAGGAAGCGGCGGGTCGGCTCGTGCGTGAGCGCCGCGGGGAAGTCGACGTCCTCGAAGCGCATGACGCGGCCCTGCCCGAACTCCCGGTCCAGCAGCCGGGCCGGCAGGTCCAGCGCCAGCGACGCGTCGGCCGGCGGGCCCGCGACCAGGGCCAGCGGGCGGATCAGCGCGGTCGTCCGCCAGAACAGCGGGACCTCGCCGCCGTCCGCGCTCTCCTCGAAGAGCGCGAGGAGCTGCTGCGACACACCGGTGACCGCCTTGGGCCCGAACCGGCCCTCGTACGACGCGAACCGGCCGCTCCGGGCCGTCATCTCCCGCGTCGCGGTCATGAAGTCCGTGAGCGTGCGCAGCGAGGGGGCGAGCGGGAGACGGTCCATCAGGTCGGGGCGGTCGTGCAGGAAATAGGTGGTGGACACCTCGCCCGTCGCCCCGTCGAGCAGGACGGACTCCGTCTCGGTTCCGTCCGGGTCCCGCAACGCGCCGATCACCAGCTGGTCGCGCAGGTCCGCCGGGAGCCGGGCCGGGTCCCCGGCCGACTCCGCCACCGTGCGCGGTCCGTCCTCGCGCAGCGCGTCGAACGTCAACAGGCCGTCGTCCGCGGGCAGTCCGGGCCCCGCCAGCCAGCGCCGCGTCGGTCCGTGCGTGACGTACGGGTCGAGCGCGCCCTCAAGCAGAGCGATCGTGCCGGCGCCGATGCCGATGCCGGTACCAGCGTCGGTGCCGGTGTCCGTCGTGCTGCTCATCGTTCCCCCGCGGATCGTCGTTCGCAGTCCCCCGGCAGGGCCCGCCGGGCGGCACCCGCACGCAGGCGCCGGCAGCGGACCCGACCCCCTGGCCCTGCCTCCGCGAACACCCGCGAAAAGGGCCGCCGCCCGACGGTCCTCCCCCACGCCCAGAACACTATCGGGCACCACTGACAACGCCCCCGCACCGCCGTGACCTGCGGGGACACGGAGAAATTCGGCTAGTTGACCCTGGCTTGCCCCGGGGCCGCCAGGATCGCGTCCACCGTCTGCGCCGGCGTCTGCCCGGAGGTGTCCAGCCACAGTCCGATGCGTGGGGTGTCCGCACGCAGGCCGGCGTCGAGTTGCTCCACCGTCCAGGCGCCGTAGCCCGTCTTGGCCCGCCCCGCCTCCCGCTGCGCCACCACGCGCGGGTCCGGGGCCAGGACGACCACGTACAGGGGCCGCGTCCGCACCAGGGCCGTGTACGCCGTCAGGTGCTCGCCGAGGAGCACGTCCTGCACGACCGCCGTGAAGCCCGCGCGCGCGTACGCGTCGGCCGTCGCCGCCGACAGGCGGTGGCGCAGCCGCAGTTGCGCCTCGGCCTCGCTCTCCGGGCCGGCGCCGGGCTCGTACTCCGCCCGGCCGCTGACGACCATGCGGCGGAACACGTCACCCCGTACGTGCGCGGCCCGCGGCAGCCGCTCGGCCAGCGCCTGCGCCACCGTGGACTTCCCGGCCGCCATGATGCCGGTGATCAGGACCACGCCGTCCACCGCTCACCCCACCGCCGGCCGGAACCCCGGCCGGACCCCGCCGGGGGTCACTGCGTCGCCGTCACCACGGCCGCCTGCGGCCTTATCGGCAGCCGGTTGACCGGGCGGCCCGTGGCGGCCCGCACCGCGGACGCGACCGCCGCCGGGGACGTCACGACCGGGACCGCGCTGACGGACTTGGCCCCGAAGGGCGCGACCACGTCGCGCTCCTCGACGAGCTTCACGATGTGGATCTCGGGGGTGTCGAGGGCCGTCGGCAGCGAGTACCCGGTGAGGTCGGGGTGGCGCACCAGGCCGCGCGCGGTGCGCAGGTTCTCCGTGAGGGCGGCGCCGACGCCCTGGGTGACGCCCGCCTCGATCCGGGCGGCGAGCTGCGCGGGGTTCAGGATGCGGCCCACGTCCTGGGCGAGCGCCAGTTCGACCACCCGTACCGAGCCGAGTTCGATGTCGACGTCCACCACCGCGCGGATCGCGCAGAAGGCGAGGCCCACGAAGGCGTCGCCCTGGCCGGTGCCGTCCAGCGGCTCGGTGGGGTGCGGGCGGCACTGCGCGGTCGCCCACAGCTCCTTGCCGTCCATCGCCTCGGTGACGGTCGTGGACAGCACGCCGTCGTACGAGGTGATCTTGCCGTCGGTGATCTGGAGCAGCTCGGTGGACATCCCGAACTTGTGCGCCAGGGGCTGCAGCAGCTGCGTGCGGACCATCTTGGCGGCCCGTTCGACGGCGCCGCCGGACACCCAGGTGTGGCGGCCGCGGCTGCCGGGCCCCGCGGGGGGCTGGTCGGTGTCCACGGAGGCCACGTGGACCTCCTCGATGCCGAGCGTCTCCTGGACGATCTGGCGGGCCAGCGTGGTGAAGCCCTGGCCGCTCTCCACCGCCGCGCAGAGCACGGTGGCGATGCCGTCGTGGACCTTCACGGTGGCCGTGGAGACCTCGTCGGTGCCCTCGGCGCCGAGCATGTGGACCATGCCCAGGGCGTAGCCGACACCGCGCCGCACCGCGCCGGGCTCCCCGGCGCCCTCGGGGCCGCCCGGGAGCAGCCACTGGTCCTCGGGGGTGTCCTTGGGGAGGGCGGGCAGCGGGAAGTCCTGGACGGCCTGGAGCAGTTCGGCCACGGGGGCCGGGCAGGTGACCGTCTGCCCGGTCGGCAGCACGTCCCCGGTGGCCAGCACGTTGCGCAGGCGCAGCTCGGCCGGGTCGGTGCCCAGCTTCTTCGCCAGCTTGTCCATCTGGGCCTCGTAGGCGGCGCACACCTGCATGGCGCCCTCGCCGCGCACGTGCCCGGAGGGCGGGTTGTTGGTGCGCACGGCCCAGCCCTCGATGAAGGCGTTCGGGACGACGTAGGGGCCGCAGGCGAAGGAGACGGCGGCGGCCAGGGCCTCCGAGGAGGTGTCCGCGTACGCGCCCGCGTCCAGGAGGATCTGCGCCTCGACCTTGACCAGCTTGCCCTCGGCGTCCGCGTGGTGGCGGTAGCGCAGCAGCGTGGGGTGGCGGTGGACGTGTCCGAGGAAGGATTCTTCGCGCGTCGCGGTCAGTTTGACCGGGCATCCCGTCTTCAGGGCGAGCAGCCCGAGGGGGAGCTGGAAGCCCTGGTCCTCGCGGTCGGCGGTGGCGCCGGGCACGCCGGTGACGACGACCTTGACGCGCTCGGGCTCCAGGCCGTAGCAGGCGGCGGCCGTGTCGCGGTCGGTGTGCGGGTCGGTGGACGCCACGTAGAGCTCGACGCCGCCGTCGGGGCGGGGCACGGCGAGGCCGGCCTCGGCGCCGATCGGGGCCGGGTCCTGGCGGCCGATGCGGTACAGGCCCTCGACGACGATGTCACCCGCCGCGTCCGGGTCGCCGTGGCGCAGCGGGATGTGGCGGATGAGGTTGCCGTCGGGGTGCAGGGGTTCGGCCTCGAAGGCCTGCTCCGGGTCGGTCACCGGGTCGAGGACCTCGTACTCGACGATGACGGCGGCGGCGGCCATGCGCGCGGTGTCGGGGTGGTCGGCCGCGACGGCCGCGATGGGCTCCCCGTGGTGGCGTACGACGTCGGAGGCGAAGACCGGGCGGTCGGCCCTGCCGCGGCCGAGCAGCGCGGTGCCGGGCACGTCCTCGTGGGTGACGACGGCGCGGACGCCGGGCATCTCGCGCGCGTGGGTGGTGTCGACGGACAGGATGCGCGCGTGCGGGTGCGGCGATCTCAGGACGGCCGCCCACAGCAGTCCCTCGGCCCACAGGTCCGCCGCGTACGGGAAGGTGCCCTCGGTCTTGGCGCGGGCCTCGGCGGACGGCAGGGACACGCCCAGGCCGTGCGGCGGCGGCTCCGGAGCGGTACCGGGCTGCGCGGTGGTCGCGGTGGCGGTGTCGTTGCTCACGCCTGGCCTCCGTCCTGGCCGTACGGCTGCTCGTGGGGCGGCTGGTCGGGCTGGTGGGGCTCGAACGCGGACGGGTTGACGCCGCCGCCCCCCGGACCGGCCTGGTGCGGGATACGGGCCTCGTCGCCGTCCCCGGAGCCCTCGGCGGCCGTGTGGGCCTCGCGCCCGGCCACGACCTCCCGTACGGCCTCCAGGACGCCCCGGTAGCCGGAGCAGCGGCACAGGTTGCCGCAGAGGGCCTGGCGGGTCTCCAGGTCGGTCGGCGCGGGGTTGCCTTCGAGGAGGTCGTGCACGGTCATCGCCATGCCGGGGATGCAGAAGCCGCACTGGACGGCGCCGCACCTGGCGAGCGCCCGCTGGACGTCGGAGGGCTGGCCGTCGGCGGCGAGCCCCTCGACGGTGCGCACCTCGCTCCCGGCGGCGGTCACCGCGGGCACCAGGCAGGACGCCACGAGGCGGCCGTCGACCTGGACGTTGCAGGCGCCGCACTCGCCCTGCGAGCAGCCGTCCTTGGCGCCCGCGAGGCCGAGCCGCTCGCGCAGTACGTACAGCAGCGATTCGCCGATCCAGGCGTCGGTCACGGGCCGCTCGACGCCGTTCACCCGCAGGACGTACGCGGCCAGGGGGTGGTCGTCGTGCGGCGGGGCGGTCTCGGCCGCCCCGGCGGCCTCGGTGGCCCCGGCGTCATCGGCCCCGGACTCCGCGGCGGGCTCCTCCGAAGGAGCAGTCTCCGAAGAGGCCGCCTCCGCCCCGGAAACCGCTTCCGTGGCGGACGCTTCCGTGGCGGACGCGTCCGCAAGGGCCGCATCCGTGGAGGGCGCTTGCGCGGAAGACGTCTCCGGAGAGGCCGTTTCCGGCGCGGCCGCCTCCGCGGCGGGCGCCTCCGGCTCGGCGGCGGCTGCGTCCGCGTACTCCTGGTGGTCCTGCTCCTGGTGGCCCCGGTGGGGCTCGAAGGACCCGTCGTGCCCCGCGTCGCGCTCCACGGGGACGGCGGTCCCGTCGGCGTGCTCCCCGGGGACGCCGGCGGGCTGCTGGACCCACGGCTCGTCCGCCCAGGGGGCCGCCGCGCCGCCCGGCAGCGTGGCGGGCGGGTTCCCGCCGCCCCACTGCTCGACCAGGGAGGACGTGGTGAACTCGCCGGACTCGTCGGGCAGGTCCCCGTCGGCGACCGGGATGGACCACTGGCCGGTCACGTCGTGCCCGGCACCGTCATGTCCGGGCGCGCCCGGGTCGCCGCCCTGCGAGGACCGGTCGAAGTCCCACTGGCCGGTGCCCCCGGGGTGGTACTCGAAGCCGTCCTGGGCGGGCTGGCGGTGCTCCTCGGGCAGGGCGCTCGGGTCGGGCCACCGCACAGCGTCTTGCTGCCCCGGAGCGGCCGTCTCGGGCGGCAGGGCCCAGGAGCCGGTGGACGGGTCGGCCCCCGTGTCGGCGCCGGGCGCGGCCTGGAAGGGCGGCGGTACGTAGCCGTGGCCGGGCGCGGCGAGCGGGGAGTCCGCGAGGAGGGCGTCGATGCCGCCTTCGGGGAGCTTGACGAAGGCGGTGGCGCCGTCGTCGTAGTCGCCCTGGGGCAGCGGGTCCCAGCGGCTGCCCGCCATGGGCGTGCCCCCTCCGCGCCGGTCCCCGTACTCGTCGGCGTACTGGTCGCCGCGCCGGTCGCCGTACTGATCGTCGTACTGGTCCGTGTGCCGGTCGCCGTACTGGTCTGCGTGCTGGTCGTCGGTCACGACAGTGCCCTCCCCAGTGCTCGTCGGGCCAGCGCGGCAACGGTGCGCCGCAGGTGCAGTACGGCGGGCGGCAGCGGTTGTACGGAACCGTCCTCCTCGGGGGCCGGATCGGGGATGCACGCCGCGGCGACGTACTCACCGAAGGCGGCCAGCGCCTCGGGGACGAGCGCGCGGTTGTTGTCCCAGTCGATCAGCGAGGCGACCCACTGCTCGGCGTCCAGGGGGCGCAGCGGCATCGGCGCTATGGCGCCCACCGCGCACCGCACCCCGCGCCGGGCGGGGTCGAGGACCAGCGACACGGAGGCGATGGCCCGCCCGGGGCCGGTCCGCCCGGTGGCCTTCAGGAAGACCTGCGGCGCGTGCAGCAGCGGCACGCGCACGTACCCGATGAGTTCGCCGCCGCGGAGCATCTCCATGCCCGCGAGCAGGTGCGAGACGGGGATCTCGCGGCGGGAGCCGCCCGGGCCGGCGACGACGAGGGTCGCCTCCAGCGCGGCCAGCACCGGGAGCGCGTCCCCGGTCGGGGAGGCGGAGGCGATGTTGCCGCCCAGGGTGCCCGCGTTGCGGATCTGCGGCGGTCCGGCGGCCCTGGCGGCGGCCGCGAGGGCGGGGATGAGGGCGGCGAAGTCGGGGCGCCCCATACGGGCGTGGGTGAGGCCGGCGCCGAGCAGGGCGTGGCCGTCCTGGTACTGCCAGCCGCGGATCTCGCTGATCCGGCCGAGGCCGACGAGGGCGGCGGGCCGCAGTTGCCCGGAGTTGACGGCGGCCATCAGATCGGTGCCGCCGGCCACGGGAACGGCGGCGGGCATGGCGGCGAGCGCCGCCACGGCCTCGTCCAGCGAGGCGGGCAGGGTCACGGCCTGCGCCGCCTGCGGTGCGTGCGTGGTCAAACCGGCTGCCCCTTCCCGCTGCCCCACCTGGTCCCACCTGTGTTGCCGTACGGTACGTGCTGACAGGGCGGACGTGGCAACTCTGGCACATCTTCCCGGTTCCCCGACGCGGGGGTCCGCTAGGAGGCATTCCTACCCGCCACCAGCGGATGGTCCGCTTTCGCACCACATCGCCGGTAGATGCGAATTGACGGTTCCGACCGCTTCCGGAGGGGCCTGAGAGCGGTCTCACACGGCCGGGGGCGGCCCGTCGACCGGGCGGCCCGGCACCCCGGGGCGCCGTTGCCAGGGCAACGGTCCCGCGGATGGCCGGTAGGCGACCCCCAGGGCGTCAAGTCGCGGGTAGTGCGCGGCCATCCGCCGCTCGAAGCCGGCGAAGTCGCGCTCCGCGGGCGCCGGCAGCGCGCTCCAGGCGACCTCCGCGAAGGCCGCGAGGCGCGGGAAGGCCTGGTAGTCCAGGCGGCCCCGGTCCTCCATCACCTCGGTCCACAGGTTGGCCTGGGTGCCGAGCACGTGCCGCGCCTGAGCGGGGGTCAGCTCCGGCGGTACGGGCTCGAAGCGGTAGACGTCCTCCAGGGTGCGCACGAAGCCGATGGGCACGGGTTCGTCCGGCCCCGCGTCCTGGCGGTGGTCCAGGTAGACCTGCTGCTCGGGGCACATGACCACGTCGTGGCCCGCCCGCGCGGCCGCGATGCCGCCGCGGTAGCCGCGCCAGGAGGAGACGGCGGCGCCCGGGGCGAGCCCGCCCTCCAGGATCTCGTCCCAGCCGATCAGCCGCCGCCCGCGCGCGGTCAGCCAGGTGTCGAAGTGGCGGATGAACCAGGACTGCAGTTCGTCCTCGTCCGCGAGGCCCAGTTCCGCGATCCGCGCCTGTGCGGCGGGGGACGCCTTCCACTGGTCCTTGGGGCACTCGTCGCCGCCGACGTGGACGAACTCCGAGGGGAACAGGGCGAGGAGTTCCTCGAAGACGCCCTCGTAGAACCGGAGGGTGTTGTCAGTGGGGGCGAGTACGTTTTCCGAGACGCCCCAGGAGTCCCAGACGGAGAGGGAGAGCGTGTCCACGACATCGGTGTTGCCCAGTTCCGGATATGCGGCGACGGCCGCCTGCGAGTGCCCCGGGATGTCGATTTCGGGGACGACCGCGATATGCCGCTCGGCGGCGTACGCGACGATCTCGCGGATGTCGTCCTGGGTGTAGAAGCCCCCGTGCGGCTTCTCCTCCCAGTGCGGTGAGGCGCGGTGGCCGAATTTCGTGCGCGCCCGCCATGATCCGGTCTCCGTGAGCTTCGGATACCGCTTGATCTCGATGCGCCAGCCCTGGTCGTCCGTGAGGTGGAAGTGGAAGACGTTCAGTTTGTGCGCGGCCATCAGGTCGAGATGGCGCAGGACGCCGTCCTTGGGGGTGAAGTGCCGTGCGACGTCGAGCATGCAGCCGCGCCAGCCGAACCGCGGGGCGTCCTCGACGGTCCCCTCCGGGACGACATGGACGGCGCCGGGCCGGACGGGAGCCCTGCGGAAGGCGTCGGGGCCGATGAGCTGGCGCAGTGTCTGGGCCCCCCAGAACACCCCGGCGCCGTCGCCGCCGCGGATCTCGATGCCGCGCCCGGAGTCGGCGTCGAGGACGTACGCCTCCGGCGGGAGGGCCTCGTCGACCCGCAGCCGCACGACGCCCGGGGTGTTCCGCTCACCGGCCGCGGGCGCGGTGGCGGCTTCGCCGGCGGGCGGCAGGGAGATGCCCAGGGCGGCGCCGAGGGTCAGGCGCAGCCAGCGTTCGGTGGTGCCCGTGCCGGGGCCGGCCCACAGGGTGGTGCGCGCGTCGAGCGGGACACCCGGGCGCCCGGACCCCCGCACCGAGCGGGGCGCCGGGATCACCCCGGACGGGTGCGGTGCGTCCGGCCGGGGGCGCCCGGCCGCCGGTTCGTGGGGCATGGCGTCGCTCACGTGGGTCCTCAGTCCTTCACCGCGCCGCCCAGTCCGGAGACCAGGCGCCGCTGTACGAGTACGAAGAAGATCAGCACCGGAATCGTCATCACGGTGGAACCGGCCATCACGCCGCCCCAGTCCGGGTCGTCGGGCTTGTAGAAGACCAGGAGGGCCATCGGCAGGGTGGACTGCGAGGTGTCGCTGATGATGAACGACTTGGCGAACAGGAAGTCGTTCCAGGCGGAGATGAAGGAGAACACGCTGGTGGCGACGAGCCCGGGAAGGACCAGCGGGAAGAGGATCTGCCACAGGAACCGCGTCCTGCTCGCCCCGTCGATGTAAGCAGCCTCCTCCAGGGCCGGTGGAACGGCCTTCACGAAACCCCGCAGCATCCAGATCGCGAAAGGCAGCGAGAAGGCGATGTGCGGCAGGATCAGGGCGCCCAGGGTGTTCAGCTGGCCGAAGTCCCGCATCTGGAAGAAGAGGGGGATCGTCAGCGCCTCGACCGGCACCATCTGCGCGATCAGGAACATGATCAGCAGGGTGGTCCGGAAACGGAAGCGGAATCGCGTCACGGCGGTCGCCGCGAGAAACGCGATGAGCGCCGAGACGGCGACCACGGTGATCGCCACGACGAGACTGTTGAGGAAGTAACGGCCGAATTCCTGCTGCCCGAAGACGCGCCGGAAGGAATCGAGGGACGGGGAGAGCGTCCAGGGCCGCGGCCGGGTCGACTCGATCTCCCCGGCGGGTTTGAAGGCGCTCAGCACCATCCAGTAGAGGGGGAATGCGACGACCGCCGCGATCAGGAGCGCGGAGGCCTCCGCGGCCAGCCGCCAGGGCCGCCGGACGGAACGGAGCACGAAACTCACAGCTCTTCCCCCTGCTTTCTCAGCAGCCTCAGATAGACGAGCGTGACCGCCAGCAGGATCAGCAGCATCACCACTCCGATCGCCGACCCGAGGCTGTACTGGGAGGACGCGAAGGCCTTTTGATACGCGTACACGTTCAGGACGAGGTTCTGGCCGGCGATGCCTCCGCCGTTCGTCATGACGTAGATCTGCGTGAAGACCTTGAAGTCCCAGATGACCGACTGGATGGTGACGACCACCAGGATCGGGCGGAGCATCGGGGCCAGCACCGAGCGCCAGACGCGCCACTGGGAGGCGCCGTCGAGGGAGGCCGCCTCCAGCACCTCGGAGGGCACGGCGCGGATCCCGGCGTACACCGTGACCATCACGAACGGGAAGGAGCACCACACCACTTCGAGCAGCACGAGCGCGAAGGCGCTGAAGCGGTCGTACGTCCAGGAGTGGTCGCCGAGCCCCAGGACCCGGTTGACCGGGCCGAAGTCGGGGTCGAAGAGCAGCAGCCACACCGTCGAACCGGTGACCGCGGGGGTCGCCCAGGCGCCGAGGGCGGCAAGCATAAGGGCCAGCCGCGGCACGGCGCGGACACGTGTCAGGAGGACGGCGAGCGCGCAGCCGACCGCGAGGGTCGACACGACACACGCCGCCGCGAACACCACCGTGGCCAGCAGCACCTGCCAGAACTGCTCGTCGCGGAAGAGCGTCGCGTAGTTCCCGAAGCCCTGGAAGGTGGTCGGCTCCCCGCCGCTGACCTGGGCCTGGGTGTACTCCAGGAAGGAGATCAGGCCGAGCTGGTAGACGGGGTAGACGAGCAGTCCGCCGATGACGACGAGGGCGGGGGCGAGATAGAGCCAGGGCGTCCAGCCGCCGCGGGCGAGCGGGGACGTGCGCCCGGGCTTGCCACGGCCCGTCCGGGGCCCCCACGGGCCCCCGGACGGCGCGTTCTTCGCGGGCTCGGCCCCGGTGCCCGGGCGGGGCCCCGCCATGAGCGAGGGGGCCGGGCCGGGTGCGCCCGCCCCGGGGGCCGCCGTCCCCGGGGCGGAACCGGGCAGCGAACGGTTCGTCATCCGGCTCATCCGGCGGAGCTGAACGCGGCGTTCATCTTCTTGGCCGCGTCCTCGGAGGCGGCGGCCACGTCTTTGCGTCCGCTGACGATCTCCTGGAACATCGTCGGCAGCACCAGGGACGCGTCGATCTGGGACCAGGCCGGCGAAGCCGGGACGAACTTGGCGCCGGCGCCGAGGGTCTTCACGAAGGGCTCGACGAACGGTTCGCGCTTCGCGACGTCCTGGCGCACGTCCGTGAACGTCGGCAGGAAGCCCATCGCGTCGAAGAGCGCGCTTTGCGTCTTCTTGGACGCGAGCTGCTCCATCAGGTCCACGGCGAGCGTGCGGTGCGAGGTGCTGTTGAGCACGCCCAGGTTGTTGCCGCCCGCGAACGCGGGGGCGATGTCACCGGACTCGACCCCCGGCAGCGGCACGACCGCGTACTTGCCCTTGGCCTTCCCCGCCTCGATCGCGGCGTGGCTGAAGTCGCCGCCGATGGCCATGGCGGCCTTGCCGGAGGCGAACGCCGTGACGGTGTCGTTGCCGCCCATGCCCGCGCACTTGTCGGCGGGACAGTTGTCGTCGCCGAAGAGCGAGGTGTACGCCTTGATGCCCTTGCGGGCCTGCGGGCTGTCGATCGTGGCGGCGTACGAGCCGCCCTTGCCCTCGGCGATCTCGCCGCCGTTGGCCCAGATGAACGGCATGGCGCCGTAGGTGTACGCGCCGCCGACCGCGAGGCCGTACAGGTCGGGCTTCGCCTGCCGGATCTCCTTGGCGGTGCTGATCAGCTCATCCTGGGTCTTCGGCACGTCCAGGCCGAGGTCCTCGAAGACGTCGGTGCGGTAGTAGAGGGCGCGGACGCCGACGAAGTACGGGGCGCCGTAGATCTTCCCGTCGACGGTGACGGACTGCTTGGCGGTCGGGTCGGTGTCCTTGGACTCGCTCCAGTCCGTGAACTCCTCGGTGACGTCCGCGAGTCCGCCGTCCTTGACGTAGCCGGCGGTGTCCGTGTTGCCGTACTCGATGAGGTCGGGGGCGCTCTTGGGGTCGTTGAAGGCGGCCTTGATCTTCTCGGCGCGGGTCTCGACGGGGATGTACTGGACGTCGACCTTCACACCGTCGTGCGCCTTCTCGAAGGCGGTGACGACGCTGTCGACGACCTTCTCCTTCGGCGTGTTGGTGACCTCCTGGAAGAGCCACACGCGCAGGGTGCCGCTCTTCTCGTCCTTGCCGCCGGAGTTGTCGGAGGACTCCGGGGCGCAGGCGGTCGCCGTGAGTCCGGCGACGAGGAGCGCGGCGATCGGGGCGGCCATTCGGGCGGGGAAATGGGCGAGCTTCACGAGCGTCCTCCATAGGAGCGCGTTGCAGCACGTGCAATGGTGGTTCCGCGCTGCACAACACACGGGAGGCTATGGAGTACATGAACATGCCCACAAGAGGTCTCAACCACTCTGTGACCGGCTGAAGCACTCCGCGCAACGGCGGGCCGGGACAAACACCCCGGATGCACCGAGACCGCACACGCCACCGGCCCCGCAGCCGACACAGGCCCCGCACCCGGCACCGGGGGCGGACACGACTCGGCCGCGGCACCCCGCGTCAGGGGGCGCCGCGGCCGTACCGCGTCCTGCTCCGTCCGGGCGGGGCCGCCGGGAAGGCGCTGCTACTTGTCGCCGCCCTTGCCCTTGCCGTCGTCGCCGCCCGCGCCCATGGACTCGTAGATCTCCTTGCACATGGGACACACGGGGTACTTCTTCGGGTCCCGGCCCGGGACCCACACCTTGCCGCAGAGCGCCACGACGGGGGTGCCGTCGAGCGCACTCGCCATGATCTTGTCCTTCTGGACGTAGTGGGCGAAGCGCTCGTGGTCCCCGTCGCCGTGCGACGTCTGCGGCGTCGGCTCCACGAGGGTTCCCGTCCCAGTGCCTCGCTGGGGCTGGGTCTCAGGCTCAAGAGTGCTCATAGACGCAAGAGTACTGAAGGTGGGAGGCATCAGTTCAGCGAAGGGTCGTCCGGATAGGTGGCCACCATCGCCAGCTCGCTGCGCTGGCGCCGCAGCACCTCGCGCCACAGCCGCTCGGGAGAGGGCGAGGAGACGTCACCGGGCTCCGACTCGACGACGTACCAGGCGCCGTCGCCCAGCTCGTCCTCCAGCTGGCCCGGCCCCCAGCCGGCGTACCCGGCGAAGATCCTGAGCGAGCCGAGCGCCGAGGCGAGCAGCTCCGGCGGGGCCTCCAGGTCCACCAGCCCGATCGCGCCGTGCACCCGGCGCCAGCCCAGCGGCGCGCGCTCCCCGGAGGAGCCGCCCGGGATGACGGCCACCCCGAGCGCCGAGTCCAGCGAGACGGGGCCGCCCTGGAACACGACCCCCGGCTCCACCGCCAGTTCCGCCCAGCCGGCGAGGATGTCGCCCACGTCCACCGGTGTGGGGCGGTTGAGGACGACGCCCAGGGAGCCCTCCTCGTCGTGGTCGAGGAGCAGCACCACCGCGCGGTCGAAATTGGGGTCCGCCAGGGCGGGTGTGGCCACGAGCAGCCGCCCTGTGAGCGAGGACACCTCGGTCATGCGTGACATGATCCCGCATCTTCCCCCCACAGGGGGAGGCAATACCCGTACCGGGGGTATCGCAGCTCAGGGCGTACGGGTGCAGGTGGAGCGCACGGCCGGGGACGGTGACCCCGTGTGCCCGATTAGGCACGGTTCGTGTTGTGGCAAAGCTATGACCTCCCTGAGGCCCCCTCGGGCTTACTGCACAGGGGTGGGCGGCCATTACGCTTGCGTCTTCGGGCCTGCCCGACCCAGCCCTGCCCAACCCAACCGGAACGCGAGATACATGACCGTCAACGGCTCAGACGACGTACTCCTTGTCCACGGCGGAACCCCGCTGGAGGGCGAGATCCGGGTCCGCGGTGCGAAGAACCTCGTACCGAAGGCCATGGTCGCCGCGCTGCTCGGCAGTGCTCCGAGCCGGCTGCGCAACGTCCCGGACATCCGCGACGTGCGGGTCGTACGCGGCCTGCTGCAGCTGCACGGGGTGACGGTCCGTCCGGGCGAGGAGCCGGGCGAGCTCATCATGGACCCGTCGCACGTGGAGAGCGCCAACGTCGCGGACATCGACGCGCACGCGGGTTCGTCGCGCATCCCGATCCTGCTGTGCGGCCCGCTCCTGCACCGCCTCGGGCACGCGTTCATCCCGGGTCTGGGCGGCTGCGACATCGGCGGCCGGCCGATCGACTTCCACTTCGAGGTGCTGCGGCAGTTCGGCGCGACGATCGAGAAGCGCGCGGACGGGCAGTACCTGGAGGCGCCGCAGCGGCTGCGCGGCACGAAGATCGCGCTGCCGTACCCGTCCGTCGGCGCGACCGAGCAGGTGCTCCTGACGGCCGTCCTCGCGGAGGGCGTCACGGAGCTCTCGAACGCGGCCGTCGAGCCGGAGATCGAGGACCTGATCTGCGTCCTGCAGAAAATGGGCGCGATCATCGCGATGGACACCGACCGCACCATCCGCGTCACGGGCGTCGACAAGCTCGGCGGCTACACCCACGCGGCCCTGCCGGACCGCCTGGAGGCCGCCTCGTGGGCGTCCGCGGCGCTGGCGACCGAAGGCAACATCTACGTCCGCGGCGCCCAGCAGCGCTCGATGATGACGTTCCTGAACACCTACCGCAAGGTGGGCGGCGCCTTCGAGATCGACGACGAGGGCATCCGCTTCTGGCACCCCGGCAGCCAGCTGAAGTCGATCGCGCTGGAGACGGACGTCCACCCGGGCTTCCAGACGGACTGGCAGCAGCCCCTGGTCGTCGCGCTCACGCAGGCCACCGGCCTGTCCATCGTCCACGAGACGGTGTACGAGTCCCGCCTCGGCTTCACGTCGGCGCTGAACCAGATGGGCGCGCACATCCAGCTGTACCGCGAGTGCCTGGGCGGCTCGCGCTGCCGCTTCGGCCAGCGCAACTTCCTGCACTCCGCGGTCGTCTCCGGGCCGACGAAGCTCCAGGGCGCCGACCTGGTCATCCCCGACCTGCGCGGCGGCTTCTCGTACCTCATCGCGGCGCTGGCGGCCCAGGGCACGTCCCGGGTCCACGGCATCGACCTGATCAACCGCGGCTACGAGAACTTCATGGAGAAGCTCGTGGAGCTGGGCGCGAAGGTCGAGCTGCCGGGCAAGGCGCTCGGCTAGCGGCGCCGCCGTACGCGCGTACCGCACGTACGGGCGCGTACCGGCACGTACGCGATGGGGCGGTCACCCGGATCGGGTGACCGCCCCATTGGCGTTGCTGCGCCTCGTACGCCCGCGGGGCGTACGGAGAAGGCTTACTTGCCCTTGGCGGCTTCCTTGAGCTTGCTGCCCGCGGAGACCTTCACGCTGTAGCCGGCCGGGATCTGGATCGGGTCGCCGGTCTGCGGGTTGCGCGCGGTGCGAGCGGCACGGTGGGTGCGCTCGAAGGTCAGGAAGCCGGGGATGGTGACCTTCTCGTCACCCTTGGCGACGATCTCGCCGACGGTCTCGGCGAAGGCGGCCAGAACGGCGTCGGCGTCCTTGCGGGTCACCTCGGCACGGTCGGCCAGCGCGGCCACCAGCTCACTGCGGTTCATGTTGTTACTCCCGTGTTCTTCTTGCCGTTGAGGCGTGCCACGCGGCGGAGCCGCATCTCGGGCACGTCGAAGCCGATGCTGCCAGGGTCCTCAGCGGTCCCCGGACCCGGGTCCGTGGCCGGACCCTCGCGCCCGAAGACGCATCCTGCCCCCACCTGCGGCGGGAAAGCCAATCCGATACCCCTGAGAGTCACACGAAAAGCGCCACGGCCTCGAAATGGTGACGCTCCGTTCGCTCCCGGCAGCGGACCGCACGGCCGGCGAAGGCCTGGTGGGCCCGCGTGGACTGACGCATGGCCGCCACCCTAGAGGCGGCCCGAGGCCCCACGTCCGGCGACGCGCCGGTACGGAGGCCGGGTGGCAACCGTCACAGTTGCCACCCATTGGACCGCTTTCCCCACCGGGCCGTCCTTACGCAGGGCGAGCGGGGTCGCCTTCAGGGGCGCGGGGAACTGCGCGACAAGCCCCCACCGGCCCGCGGCCGAGGACGACCAGCCCGTCCGGCGCCTGAGGACGAGCGCGCAAGCGCGACGCAGGAGCCCGGGGGCGGCAGCCCCCGCCGGGGCGGGGCGGCGTTCAGACCGTCACGCCCGCCGCCTTCGCGGCGTCGCGCACCGCCCCCGCCACCGCCCCCGCGACCTTGTCGTTGAAGACGCTGGGGATGATGTAGTTCGGGTTGAGCTCGTCCTCGGTCACCACGTCCGCCAGCGCCGTTGCGGCCGCAAGCATCATGTCCGTGTTGACCGTGCGGGACTGGGCGTCCAGCAGACCGCGGAAGACACCCGGGAAGACCAGCACGTTGTTGATCTGGTTCGGGAAGTCCGAGCGGCCGGTGGCCACCACGGCCGCGGTCTGCCGGGCGATGCCCGGGTCGACCTCGGGGTCGGGGTTCGCGAGCGCGAAGACGATCGCGTCGTCGGCCATCGCGGCCACGTCGTCGCCGTCCAGCACGTTCGGGGCCGAGACGCCGATGAACACGTCCGCGCCGCGCACCGCCTCCTTGAGCGTGCCGGTGACGCCCTCGGGGTTAGTGTTGTCGGCGATCCACCGCAGCGGCGAGTCGGCCTCGGCCTTCACCAGGTCCTCGCGGCCCGCGTGCACGACACCCTGGATGTCGGCCACCACCGCGTGCTTGACGCCGGCGGCGATCAGCAGCTTCAGGATGGCCGTGCCGGCCGCCCCCGCGCCCGACATGACGACGCGGATGTCACCGATCGCCTTGCCGGTCACCCGCAGCGCGTTCTTCAGCGCCGCGAGCACCACGATCGCCGTGCCGTGCTGGTCGTCGTGGAAGACGGGGATGTCCAGGGCCTCGCGCAGCCGCGCCTCGATCTCGAAGCAGCGCGGGGCGGAGATGTCCTCCAGGTTGATGCCGGCGAAGCCCGGCGCGATCGCCTTGACGATCTCGACGATCGCGTCGGTGTCCTGCGTGTCCAGGCACAGCGGCCAGGCGTCGATGCCCGCGAACCGCTTGAAGAGGGCGGCCTTGCCCTCCATGACCGGCAGCGCGGCCTTGGGGCCGATGTTGCCCAGGCCCAGCACGGCCGAGCCGTCGGTGACGACCGCCACCGAGTTGCGCTTGATGGTCAGGCGGCGGGCGTCCTCGGGGTTCTCGGCGATCGCCATGCACACCCGGGCCACACCGGGCGTGTAGATCATCGAGAGGTCGTCACGGTTGCGGATGGGGTGCTTGGACGCCATCTCGATCTTGCCGCCGAGGTGCATCAGGAACGTACGGTCGGAGACCTTGCCGAGCGTGACGTCCTCGATGCCGCGCAGCTGCTCGACGATCTCCTCGGAGTGCTTCGTGGACGACGCCGCGATGGTGACGTCGATCCGGAGCTTCTCGTGGCCGGAGGCCGTGACGTCGAGGCCGGTCACCGAGCCTCCGCTGGACTCCACGGCGGTGGTGATCTGGGAGACCGCGGTTCCGCTCGCGGGCACCTCCAACCGGACCGTGATCGAGTAGGAGACGCTGGGCGCCGTTGCCATGGCCGACTTCCTCTGCTTTCACCGAAGTACTGCACGTACTGCACGTACTGCTGGTTCGCGGGTTTGCCGTCCGATCGTCGCACCTACCGCGGAGTACGTGGTAGCCGCCCCCGATTGCGAACCTTTTGTTCACGGGGGACGGCAAAAGAGGCCCACGCCACCGGGGTGGCGTGGGCCTCTTCGCGCACCGCGCGTGCGGTGCGAAGCAGGTGACACCGACCCGCCATGCTCGCCTCGCGGCAAGTGGTCGCTCGTAGCGACGAAGGTTGGGCCCGGGGGCTTGGATCGGGCCGGTGTCACATCCAAGGTAACAAACGATCCCCGTAAGGCAATTCCCGCACCGTACGTTCACAGGAAAGCTTCACGAGGACGGCCCCCCGGTTCACCCGCGGGTTCCTTTCGGTGGTCCGCCCGCGGGTCTCCCCCGGTGGACCACCCGCGGGCCCCCTCAGTCCCGCAGCAGGTCCGGCACTCCGTCCGCGTCCGGTTCGTCCCGGGCCGCCGAGACGATGGTGAGCTGCTGGGTCGCCCGGGTCAGCGCCACGTACAGCACGCGCAGCCCGGCCGGTGACTCGTCGGCGATCTCGGCGGGCGAGACGACCACCGTGGCGTCGTACTCCAGGCCCTTGGCCTCCAGGCTGCCCAGCGCCACCACGCGGTCCCCGAGCCCGGCGAGCCACCGCGCGGCCTCGGCCCGGCGGTTCATGGCGACGACGACGCCGACCGTGCCGTCCACCTGGTCGAGCAGCCGGGCGGCCTCCTCCCGCACGGTCCTCGCCAGCGCGTCCCGGTCGCGGTCCCGGTCCCGGGCAGCGGCGCCCTGTCCGGTCGCCCGGTCCCCCGCCTGCCCGCCGCCCGCCGCGGTCACGAAGCGCGGGCGCACGCCCGTGGAGCGGACCGCGGACGGGGACTCGGAGCCGGGCATGGCGAGGGCCAGCACCTTGGCGGCGAGTTCGGCGATCTCGGCCGGGTTGCGGTAGTTCACGGTGAGCGTGAAGCGGCGGCGCGGCCGGCTGCCGAGCGCCTCGTCACGGGCCTCGGCGGCCTCGTCCGGGTCGGACCAGGACGACTGGGCGGGGTCGCCGACCACCGTCCAGGTGGCGTGCCGGCCGCGGCGGCCGATCATGCGCCACTGCATGGGCGTGAGGTCCTGCGCCTCGTCGACGATGACGTGCGCGTACTCCGTGCGCTCCTGGGCCAGCCGCTCGGCCCGCTCGCGCTGCGTCTCCTCGCGCTGGGGCATGAGCTCTTCGAGGCCCGTCAGCTGGTCGAGCGGGTCGAGGTCGCGCTTCCTGCGGGGGCGGGCCGGGGTGCCGACGATCGCCTCCAGCTCGTCCAGCATGGCCACGTCGTGCACGGAGAGCCCGTCCCGCTTGAGGGAGCGGGCCACCCGGCGCACCTCGCCGGGGGTGAGGATGCGCCGCGCCCAGCGGCCGAGCCGCCGCTCGTCGGACATGGCGGCCAGCACGGCGCGCGGGGTCAGCTCGGGCCACCAGGCGTCGAGGAACGCGATGAAGGCGTCCTCGGAGCTGACGTCCTCGTCGAACGACGAGCGCAGTTCGGCGGCCAGCTCGGGGTCCGTGTGCCGGCTGCCGGCGCCGGAGCGCGACCAGAGGGCGTCGAGCAGCAGCTTGCGGGCGCGCGGGCGCAGCAGGTTGACCGGTGCGGTCCCGGAGAGCGCGTTGTTGCGGATGCGGTCCAGCTCCGGGGCCTCCAGCTCCAGCCGGCGCCCGAAGGCGACGACGCGCAGCCGGGTGGGCGGGGCCGCCGGGGCCCGCGTGCCGGCGCCGCCCGGCCCGTCCTCCCCGGCACCGTCGACGCCTGCGCCGTCGACACCGGCATCGACCTCCTCGCCGAACGCGAGCTGCCCGGAGACGGCCTGCCCGGACGCGGCGGAACCGGCCCGGTCGGCCCCGGGACGCCCGGCCGGCCCGCCCGTCCCCTCCAGCGCCCCCCGCGCCGCCTTCCGCAGCACCTTCAGCATCCGGTAGGAGCCCTTGGCCCGGGCCACCGCCGGCGCGTCGTACTGCGTGGCCTCGGCGCCGTCGACCAGGGAGCCGACCGCGCGGATGGCGACCTGTCCCTCCTCGCCGAGGGAGGGCAGGACGCCCTCGGTGTACGCGACCAGCAGCGGCGTGGGCGAGACGATGAGGATGCCGCCCGCGTACCTCCTGCGGTCCTGGTAGAGCAGGTAGGCGGCCCGGTGCAGGGCGACGGCCGTCTTGCCGGTGCCGGGGCCGCCCTCCACGTAGGTCACGGACGCGGCGGGCGCCCGGATGACCTGGTCCTGCTCGGCCTGGATGGACGCGACGATGTCCCGCATGGTGTGGCTGCGGGCCTGGCCCAGCGCGGCCATGAGCGCGCCGTCGCCGATCACCGCCAGCTCGGTCCCGTCCAGCGTGGCCTTGAGCTCCGGGCGCATCAGGTCGTCCTCGACCCCGAGGACCTTGCGGCCCTTGGAGCGGATGACCCGGCGGCGTACGACCCGGCCGGGGTCGACCGGCGTGGAGCGGTAGAACGGCGCGGCCGCCGGGGCCCGCCAGTCGATGACCAGCGGCGCGTACTCGGCGTCCAGGACGCCGATGCGGCCGATGTGGAGCGTCTCCGCGATGTCGGCGGTGTTGTCGGCCCTGACGGCGCCCTCGGCGGGCTCGACGGCGGTGTACGCGCCGTCCGGGCCCTTCTTGCCGTCCTTGCCGGGGAGGAGGTCGATGCGTCCGAAGAGGAAGTCCTCGAACTCGTTGTTCAGGCGGTTGAGGTGGATCCCCGCCCGGAACACCTGCGCGTCACGCTCCGCGAGTGCCCCGGGTGTACCGACCTGGCCGCGCTGGGCGGCGTCGTTCATCAGGAACTCCGCCTCGTGGATCTTCTCCTCAAGACGCTGGTACACCCGGTCCAGGTGTTCCTGTTCGACGCCGATCTCACGGTCGCGCACGGAGTCGCCTACCGGATCGAGCGCCGTTTCCTGCTGAACCTGAGCGGCCACCGGGCCCCCTTCTGACGTGCATGGCAGCCGTCAACCGTACGCGAAGGGAAGCCCGGCGGGCTACGTTTCCGCTCCCGATCCGCCTACACGTCGACCTCGGCCAGCTTGTCGCCGTCGAAGGTGACGACCTCGAAGTGGTCGATGTCGGCCGTTTTCATGGCGACGGCGCCCTGCAGGTAGAGCGGGTTCCTGGCCAGCTCGGTGGCGGCGCCCTCGATGCCGTAGCCCCACTTCGGGACGGTCCAGGTGGTCGCCGTCTCCCGCTCGCCGTCCTTGCCGACGGCGATGAGCGAGCACTTCTGCGGGCCCTTGACGTTCTTCAGCTCCATGGCGAGCCCGGTCCCGTACGGCTTGCTGTCCATGCCGACCGCGAGGCTGACCTGGGTGCTCGCGTCCGTGGCCTGGACCTTGTCCTTGGCCGCCGTGTCGGAGAACACCTGCTTGGCGGGGCTGACCGTCTGCTCGGGCGCCGCCTGCTGCGTCGTGTCGCCGCCCGTGACGGCGATCGCGGTGACGGGGCCGCCGATGATCAGTGCCGCCGCTGCCGCGACCAGGTAGAAGCCGCGCCGGCGCTTCTTGGCGCGCCGCTCGGACACCTCGTCGACCAGCCGGTCCGCGAGCTGCGGGCTCGGGCGGACGGCCAGGGTCTCGCCGATGGCCGGTGTGCCGCGGGTGCCCGGCAGGTCCGCGAGGGCGGCGAGCATGGGCTCCATGCCGGCGAGCTCGTCGAGCTGCTGCGCGCACCACTCGCAGGTCGCGAGGTGCTCCTCGAAAGCGGTTGCCTCGGCGTCGTCGAGGATGCCCAGCGCATAGGCACCCACCGTCTCGTGCAGATCGCCCTGCCCTTGCGAACTTTGCATGGAACCAGGACTACCCGTTCCGTATCCCCCGTATGTGCTCATGCCGTCACCCCCCGCTCCTCAAGTGCGAGCTTCATCGAACGCAGGGCATAGAACACCCGTGAGCGCACCGTGCCGCTGGGTATTCCCAGGGTTTCGGCCGCTTCGTTCACGGTACGCCCCTTGAAGTACGTCTCGACCAGTACCTCCCGGTGGGCGGGGGTCAGGTCGTCGAGCGCGTCAGAGAGTGTCATCAGCCACAACGCCTTGTCGATCTCGTCCTCCGCGGGAATGACCTCCAACGGCGACGGGTCCACCTCCTGCGGCCGGGCCTGCCGGCTGCGGTGCCCGTCGATGACGATCCGTCGGGCGACCGTCACCAGCCAGGGGCGCACCGAACCGGTCGCCCGATTGAGCTGACCGGCGTTCTTCCAGGCGCGGATGAGCGTCTCCTGGACGACATCCTCCGCGCGCTGGCGGTCCCCGGCGACCAGCCGCAGCACATAGGCGAGCAAAGGGCCGGCGTGTTCGCGGTACAGCGCACGCATCAGCTCCTCGTCAGGTTCCGAGGGCTGGGACATGCGATGTCGGGCCCTCGGCGATCGTTCATCGGCCACGGCGGAATCCTTGCGCACGCCTACCTCCGGTGTCCGGGGGATCCCCCAGTCGGTCGCTCATCTCCGGATACGGGTGCGGGCGTTGCGCTGTTCAAAGTGAATGGAATTCTTTGTGGGAGACACGAGGATTCGTTCTCCTCATGTGCTCCACAAGTCGTTCACGGGGGGTCCACGGCAGATACTAAGCCCGTGCGAGGGCTGCTCTGCGCCGGTGCCTGGCCACCCGCTCGCGGTTTCCGCACACCTCACTGGAGCACCACCTGCGACGACGCCCCCTGGACGTATCCAGGTACACGATCGGGCAGTTGTCTCCCTCACACTGGCGGATGCCCGCCCGGGCCGCCGGGTCCGTCAGCAGTTCCACGGTGTCCCGGGCGACCGCCGCGAGGAGTGCGGCGCAGGTCGGCGGGGCGCACAGCACGCGCACGAGCGAGCCGGCGGGGTCCCACACCGCCGACGGTACGGGCGGTGCGGTGCGGGCGAGTTCGTTGACCCGGGCCAGCGCCGCCGCGAAGGACCCCGACTCCCGGGACGGCTCGCCGCGCACCAACTGGCCTATCTGGCCGCGCAGTTCGCAGAAGGCCACGACCCAGGAGGAGTCGGCCGAGGCGAGGGGCGTGTCCGCCGGGACGAGGCCGGATCCGGTGATCCAGGCCCGCAGCGGGTCGGCCGAACCGATCCGTTCCTCGGGGTGCGTGGTCGCCAGGAGATCGAGACAGATCCGCCCGGAGTCGAACCGCAGCTCGTACGGGGCCGTGGCCGTGCCCAGTGCCATGTGCCTGTCACCGCCTTGGGGTTGCCGCCAGGAGGGGTCGGTGAGGGAGCGGGAAGCGGGCGCCGGCCCGTACCCCCTACAGTGCCTTCCCCGGTGCGCGGCGGGAAGCCCCGCGGGACGGGGTAGCCGCACGGGGCGGGCGGCCGCCCTGTCAGGCGTCGGCGTACTTGGCGTCGGCGGCCGGGTCGAGTGCCAGCCGGTAGCCGCGCTTGACCACGGTCTGGATGAGCTTGGGCGTGCCCAGCGCCGTACGCAGCCGGGTCATCGCGGTCTCCACGGCGTGCTCGTCCCGGCCCGCGCCGGGCAGCGCCCGCAGCAGCTCGGCCCGGGCCACCACCCAGCCCGGCCGCCGGGACAGCGCGCGCAGCAGCGACATGCCGGCGGGCGGCACGGGCCGCAGCTCGTCGTCCACCAGCACCGCATGCCCGCGGATCTCGACCCGGTGCCCGGCGATCGGCAGCGTCCTCGCCCGGGACGGCAGTTCCTTGCACAGCACCTGGACGAGGGGGCCGAGCCGGAAGCGTTCCGGCTGGACCGTGTCGATCCCCCTGGCCTGCAGCGGCAGCGCGGTGACGGGGCCGACGCAGGCGGGCAGCACGTCGTGGCCGAGGGCGGTGAGCAGTTCGGGCAGCAGCCCGCGCTCCTCGGCGCGGCCCAGCAGCGAGGCGGCGGCCGGGGCGCTGGTGAAGGTCAGCGCGTCCAGGCCGCGGGTGACGGCGGCGTCGAGCAGCCGGTCCAGCGGCCCGATGTCCTCCGGCGGCATCCACCGGTACACGGGGACGCCGACGACCTCCGCGCCGGCCGCCCGCAGCGACTCGACGAAGCCGGGCAGCGGCTCGCCGTGCAGCTGGACCGCGATCCGGCGCCCTTCGACACCTTCGTCCAGCAGCCGGTCGAGCACCTCGGCCATGGATTCGGAGGACGGCGACCATTCCTCGGTCAGCCCTTGTGCCCGTACGGCACCTTTGACCTTGGGTCCTCGGGCGAGGAGTTCGACCCCGCGCAGCACGTCGAGCAGGTGCTCCCCCAGCCCCCATCCGTCGGCGGCCTCGACCCAGCCGCGGAATCCGATGGCGGTGGTCGCGACCACGATGTCCGGGGCCTGGTCGATGAGCTGCTTGGTGGCCGCCAGCAGTTCGCTGTCGTCGGCGAGCGGCACGATGCGCAGGGCGGGGGCGTGCAGGACCGCGGCCCCGCGGCGCTGGAGCAGGGCGCCGAGCTCGTCGGCGCGCCGGGCGGCGGTCACCCCGACGGTGAACCCGGCGAGCGGCCCGTGCTCCTGTGGACCGTGCCCCTGCCGGTCGTGACGACCCGGCTGATCCGGCTGATCCGCTTGTTGCGGCTGATCCGGCTGATCCGGTTGTTGCGGTTCCTCGTGGCTGAATGGCATGGATGGCATGGATGGCTCTCGTCCCGCTGGAGTGGTGTTCGTCCGCGTCACCCGCTGGGTTGGGGCGTCCCGCCTGCCCGTCTCACGACGGACGACCGAGCCTGTCAATCATGCGTGACAGGCTCGGTTCCGCTCGATGTCACCCGTGTTACGTCGCGCGCCGGGTCACACCTCGGCGTAGCTGAGCTGGGTCTTCGTCCCCGACGCGACGGCGGCGTGGCGGTCGGCGGTCAGCGGGCGGCGAAGGTATACGGCCCAGGTGACCGCGAAGCAGACCGCGTAGAAGGCGAGGAAGGCGACGAAGGCCCCGGTGCCGGATCCGGCGCTGAGGAACGACTGCCGGAAGGCCAGGTTGATGCCGAGCCCGCCAAGGGCGCCCACCGCGCCGATGAGCCCCATGGAGGCCCCGGACAGCCGCCGCCCGTACGAGGCGGCCTCCTCGCCGGTCAGCCCGAGGGCGGTGGCCTTGGCCTGGAAGATGCCGGGGATCATCTTGTACGTGGAGCCGTTGCCGAGCCCGGTCAGCACGAACAGCACAATGAAGGCGCAGGTGAACAGGGCCAGCGACTCCTCCATGGAGGCGACCACGATGACGGCGGTCGCGGCGCCCATGCCGACGAAGTTCCACAGGGTGATGCGGGCACCGCCGTACAGGTCGGCGAGCCGGCCGCCGACGGGCCGGATCAGCGAACCGAGCAGCGGCCCGATGAAGGTGACGTACGCCGACTCCAGCGGCGTACGCCCGAACTGCGTCTGGAGGACGAGCCCGAACGCGAAGCTGTAGCCGATGAACGACCCGAAGGTCCCGATGTAGAGGAGGGACATGACCCAGGTGTGGGGGTCCCTGACGGCCTCCTTGGCGGCCCCGGTGTCGTTCTTCACGGCCGCGATGTTGTCCATGTAACGGGCGCCCAGGACGGTGGCGAGGACGATGAGCGGGATGTAGATGCCGAGCAGCACCCGCGGTCCGCCGTTCGCCCCGATGATGGCGAGCGCGACGAGCTGCACGACGGGGACGCCGATGTTGCCGCCGCCGGCGTTGAGTCCGAGCGCCCACCCTTTCTTCCGCAGCGGGAAGAAGGAGTTGATGTTGGTCATGGAGGAAGCGAAGTTCCCGCCGCCGACCCCGGCGAGCATGGCACAGACGAGGAAGGTCCCGAAGGACGTGCCCGGCTCCATCACCACGAAGGCGGCGATCGTCGGGACGAGCAGCATGCCGGCCGCGATGATGGTCCAGTTCCGGCCGCCGAACCGGGCGACCGCGAAGGTGTACGGCACGCGCACGACGGCGCCGACCAGCGTGGCCATCGAGATGATGAAGAACTTGTCGGCGGGGGTGAGCCCGTACTCGGGCCCCATGAAGAGCACCATGACCGACCAGAGGGTCCAGATGGAGAACCCGATGTGCTCGGACAGGACGGAGAAGAGCAGGTTCCGCCGGGCGACCTTCTCCCCCGTCTCCTTCCAGAACGCCTCGTCCTCGGGGTCCCACCGCTCGATCCAGCGGCCTCCCTTGCGCGGTGCGGTGCTGCTGCTCGGGGCTGTCATCTCACGCCTCCACGATCTCTCCGGGTGGTGGTTCCGAAGGTAGGGACGACGCGTTTCCGCGCTGTGGCTGTGGGTGACCACGGGGGAACGTTGCTCTCACCCTCGGCCGGGAGGCGCCGTGAGGGTCTGCGGCGGGACCGCCCTCTCCACCTGCTCTAGCCCTGGCCCTGGACCTCGAACCACAGCAGCTTCCCGGCGTCGGCACGTCCGGGCAGGCCGTCCCGTCGGCCGAACGACCAGCCGCCCCAGGTGCTCGCGCACTCCCGTACGAGCAGCAGCCCGCGCCCTCCTTCGGCATCGACCGGGACGAGCGGGACCCGTGCACCGGGGGGCTCACCGAAGGGCGCGGGAACGTGCGGGCTGCTGTCCCACACGCCGACGCGCAGCCGCCCGTCCCCGAGGGCGGTCAACCGCAGTGAGGCGGGCCCTTTCGTGTGCCGGTACGCGTTGGTGACCAACTCGGACGCCAGCAGCTCGACGGTGTCGAGGGCGTGAGCCATTCCGTGCCCACTGAGGGCGGCCCGCACGGTCATACGTGCGACGCGTGCGGCGCGGGGGTCATGGGGCAGCCGAAGGGCGTACGTCCAGGTGTCGAGCGGGGCTACGGTGACCATGGGTGCCTCCGGGAGGGAGAAAAGAGGGGAGTTGAGCGACGCGAGACTCACCGTAAGGGAGATGGATGTAAAGTTTTACATCCATCGAGAGAAAGAATTGATAGTTCCTTCTTGTGGGTGACCAGAGGGGGCGCGTCATGACGAGAGAGGCTTCAGTGCCACCCAGTACCGTCCCCACCCTGCGCCAGCAGCGCCTGGGTACCGAACTGCGCAAACTCCGGGAGTACGCGGGACTGACGTCCGGTGCCGCCGCGGAACTGCTCGGCCTCAAGCAGGCGCAGATCAGCAACATCGAGGCAGGCCGGTACGCCGTCAGCGCCGACCGTGTCCGCGCCTTCGCCAGCAGCTACAGCTGCACCGACCACGCCTTCGTCGATGCGCTGGCCGCGATGACCGGTGGACGGCAGCGTGGGTGGTGGGACGAGTACCGGGAGCACCTACCGGCCACGCTGATCGACCTCGCCGAACTTGAGCACCACGCCGTCGGTCTGCGCGTGGCGCTCATCATCCACGTCCCGGCCTTGCTGCAGACGACGGATCACGCACGAGCTCTGTTCCAACAAGTGGCGCCGCCCATGCGGCAGTACGAGGTCGAGCACCGCCTCACGCATCGCATGAAGCGGCAGGGCATCCTGCACAGGGAGAACCCTCCCCCGTACGCGGCGATCATCCACGAGGCCGCACTCCGCATGGGCTTCGGCGGCCCGGCCGTAACTCGCGCTCAGCTCCGGCATCTCATCGACATGAGCGAACTGACCCATGTCTCGATCAGGGTGATCCGTTTCGGCGCCGATCATTTTCCGAGCACGGGTCAGTCCTTCGACTACCTCGAAGGCGCGGTCCAGCAACTCGACACCGTCCAGCTGGACACACACCACGGCGGCTGCGGCTTCCTCGACGCGGAGGCACAGTTGAGCAAGTACCGTTCCGTGCTGGACCGCATGGACTCCTGCGCGCTCGCCCCCGCGGAGTCACGCGATTTCATCCACCACCTCGTCCAGGACATCTGAGAGGGACCGACCATGCCCGCCCTTAACTGGCAGAAGTCCACGTACAGCGGCGACAGTTCGAACTGCGTCTACGTGGCGGCCACTCCGACAGGCCAGATCCACCTGCGCGAGAGCGACACCCCGGACACCATCCTCATAACGACCCGCCCGCGCCTGCACGCCCTGATACGCACCCTGAAGGCGCACCCGTCTCCGCGGGCCACTTGAACGCCAGGCGGTGGGTTCAGGCGTTCGCCCGCTTGCCGAGGGCCATCCCGCCGGAAACGGTCCGGCCCGCCGGCTTCTCCGAGCGGACGGCCTGCAGGCGGACGAGCCACACGGACGCCACGGACAGCAGGCCGGTGAAGACCACTGTGAGGGACACGGACACCCACATCTGCCGGCTCCCCGGATACCGCCATCCCACCCAGGCGGCCAGCGCAGCCCATAGCAGGGCACCCGCCGCGTAGAAAGCCCGGACCCGGCGCAGCTGCCGTACGGCCCGCAGAAGCCTGGAGTGCTCGCTCTTCGACGCCATGGCACGCGTGTACCCCCGGCATCTCCTTTCTCACCGGGCACGGGCACGGCGTTTCGCGGGCAACAACTCGTCGTCGCACCAACCGCCCGTGGCCTGTTTCGATGCGGTGTCTTTGAGGATCTTCACGGCCAGAGAGAGCAACCAGGGCAAGCCGACGTCCTGGCCGATCAAACGTGCCAGCTCGTCCGGGGCCAGCGTCCCGACTGGGCGGCGACGCAGTTCGTGCACGTTCTTGACCATGGCGGTCGTGTCCTCGGGAGGCTCCGGCCAGCGTCGGCCTTCAAGTTGCTCAAGCGAGCGATCACGCTCCACGGGCTGCACCATCACCAAGCCCTCTCGTCAAATCCGGCACTACTTCTGCATGGACGGTATCGGCGATCGCCCGGATACTGGCCCCACTTGATGAAGCGACAACTTGGATCGCCCCCTCCACTGAACGAACTGCCGAATCGAATTTCAGGGACCATCCATGTAAGCATTCATCTTTTCAACGTATACATTATCCGCGACCGCTCGGATGCGGGTTTCCCTCGAAGAGATGACAACTTCAACCATCCCGTCCTTCGAAATATCGATGTCACCTACTGGCTGCACGGAGAAACCATCGATCTCCACACTGCGCAAACCCCCGAAGTGCAACTGGACTTGCACCGTGTTAAATCCCTGCAATTGCCACTTACGTGGAGCTTGTGCCGGATATTCCTGCAGGTCAAACCGTACGCGAAGCGAAGGACCTTCCCTGCTCAGGACGACTTCGTGAATATTCACTCCCTCCAGTCGCGGAGGCGAGCCGCGATAGATGGAATCAATCACCTGAGGGTTGTCCAATAGGGCCGTCCAAGACATATTTCCTCGCTGGATCTAGTACTCGTAGTGCTGTGCGGTTCCGGGAACCTTGCCTGTGCGCGGGTTGTCGCCCGGACGCACGTTGTAGTGCCGACCCTGGTTTCCGACACCACCCTCCCTGAAGTCGTGGCCAGCAGAATGATCCTGGATAATTACCTGGCTTCCGTCTTCCCTCGTATAGACGTATTCGCGGGTCATCACCGGTTTGCCGCTCTCATCCATGATCTGGCGCCCCGTGCGGTCTGTCATCGGAACCTTACGCAGTTCGTCCGGTTGCTGGGTCATAGGAAGGCCCAGGTCGCGCTTTGCCATCCTGAAGGCCGCGTTCCGGCTAGGCGCCGTCTTGTGTGACGGCATGTCCGTGCAGGATTTGGGCGCCAGCCCCAGAGGGTCCGTCCACCTATGCGGATTGTCTACGTAGGTGAACGGGTTCGGGTCGGGCTCAAGTCCCAATGGATCTGAGCTGAGATAGCGAGCCGTCTCGGGGTCGTAATGCCGGAAGTAGTTGTAATGCAAGCCGGTTTCGGCGTCGTAGTACTGGCCCGGAAAACGCAGGGGCGTGTACGTCGTGCTGTTGGAGGCCCAGGCCGTCGCACCCCAGAGGGTGGCCCGAGCGCGCCAGGCGAGGGCACCCGACTCGTCGATGAGTTCGGTGGGTGTGCCGATGAGATCGGTGACGATGGCGAAGAAACGGGAGTCCACATCGCGCTGAGGCGCGTCGGCGACGGTGATGCGTTCGGTTTGCGATATCGGGCGCAAGCCGTCGTGGTCCCACGTCACGGTCACGGGATCAGGCAGCTCCGGAGCCACCGTCGTCTGCTCGCACAGAACGCTGTCGTCCCAGGTGAATTCGATCCGCTCGACGACTGTCTCACCGTCGGGTGCGAGACGTTGTTTGTCTGTGCGGCGCCCCAGAGGGTCGTAGTGGTAGCGCCAGCAGGTGCCGTCGGGCGTCACTACCGCGGTGAGCTGGTCCTCGGCGTTCCACTCGTAGCGCCAGGTGTCCGGTTTGCGCGACAGACGAGTCTTCTGCCGAAGCGTGACCCGGCCGAGTGCGTCGTGCTCGTACCTGGTGTTGCCTGCTCGCTCGATGCGGGTGCCGCTGTAGCGGCGATCGCCGACAGATTCCTGGCCGGGGTGCGAGGCCGGCCAGACAGCGGCGGACTGGTTGCCGGCCTCGTCGTAGGCGTAACGCTCACTCCAGTCACGGGCGTGGACGGCTGTGACACGCCCCGCAGCGTCCAGCTCGTAGCTCCGCGTGCCGTTCAGTTTGTCGTCGAGACCTACGAGGTTGCCGTCCTGACGGTAGCTGTAGGTCCGGCGCTGGACCTCTGGGGCGACGGCCGTCGAGATCGATTCGGTGGTGACGCGGCCCAACTCGTCGAAGACCGCGGACAGGGTGGCGAACTCTCCGATGTGACGCACGAGTTCGCGTCCCGCCGCGTCATGCGTGAAGGCGATGGAGCGGCCCGACGCGGTCAGTCGCGTCCAGTTGTCCGCCGCGTCGAACTCCCACGTGCTCACCGCGCCCGACGGGGTCGTACGGCGGGTGCGACGGCCCAGCTCATCGTAGGTATGGCGCATGGCCCGCCCGTTGACCGTCTCGGCAATCAGACGGCCCGCCCGGTCGTACTGCCGGGTCAGTGTGGCGTCCGGTCCGTCCACCTCCACCAACTGATCAGTCGCATCGTAGGCATAGGTGGTGACCCGGCCCTGGGCATCCTTGCGCACCACTCGTCCCAACACGTCACGCTGGTAGCGCACCGTCTGTTCGAGCACGTCGGTGCGAGCGGTGCACCGCCCTGCCGCATCGTATGTGTAGGTCAGTGTGCGACCGTCGAAGTCGGTCTCGGAGACGAGGTTGCCCGCCGCGTCGTACGTGTAGTTCCAGGTGTCACCGAGAGGGTTGGCAACAGCCGTGAGACGCAGGGACGAGTCGTAGCCGAACACGTGCCGAACACCGTCCGGGCCTGTGCGGGCCGCCAACAGGTCGAAGTGGGTGTACTCGTAACGGGAGACCCTGCCCATTCGGTCGGTGTGGCTCGTGCAATTGCCCTCACCGTCATAGGTCCAGGATTCGGCGGTCCCGTCCGGCGAGACACGGCGAGCGGGCAGCCCTTCGACGGTCCAGGAGAAGCGAGTGACATGCCCTAGGGGATCGGTGCGGGTGACAGGTCTCCCGAACGCATCACGTTCCCACGCTGTGACCGCGCCCAGGGGATTGGTGTTCTCCAGCGGCAGCCCCGCCGGGTCGCACCGAACGACCGTGACGTGACCGAGCGCGTCGGTGATCGTGGAAAGGTGGCCGCGCTCGGTGTACGCGTAGCGGGTGGTGACCCCGGCCGGGTCCGTGACGGCGGTGCAGTTGCCGACTTCGTCGAATCGTTGTGTCCACAGGGACCCGTCGGGCAGTTCCACGGACACGGGAAGATTCAGATCGTTGAAGCGGTACCGGACGACCGCACCATCGGGATAGACCACCTCCATGGCCTGGCCCAGGGCGTTGTTCACGCGACGCGTGGTGTTCCCGAGTTCGTCGGACGTCGAGACGAGGTGGTGGTGGGCGTCATAGCTGGTACGGGTCGTGCCACCGAGCGGGTCGATCTCGGCGACCACCTGACAGTTGTCGTTGATGACGAAGCGGGACGCCGCCCCTTCCGGCGAGGTGACCGTGGTGACGCGGCACCCGGGCCATGCCTGGTCCGTACCGTCGTAGGCGAAGGTGTTGGTGACGTGGCCGGCCTCGCCGCCCTGGGCCACACAACGATCCCGGTCGTCGTACCTGTACGCGTAGGTGCTGTTGTTGGTGTCGTTCCATGACGTGACGCGAAGACGCTCGTCGTACGTGAACCGCAACGGCAAGCCTGACGAGTTGACGACCGAAGTGAGGTTGCCGTCCGTGTAGGCGTACTGCTTGATCGTGGTGTCCGAGCCGTCCTGCGCCGCGCCGGCTAGAACGAGGGCGGTCACCCGGCCCTCTTCCACGGTCAGGGTGAGGCGGTAGCCACCGGAATGCGTGATCGAACGAGGTACCCCGTCAGCGGAGTAGGCGAAGTCGATCGTGTTGCCCTTGCGATCGGACAACCGCTCCAGCAGGCACAACCGTTCCCGTGCCACCGAGAAGTACCGACTGTGCCCGGTGGTCGGATCGTCGATCCGGTAGCCGCCGGTGTCCAGGCGCACGAGCGGCCAACGAGGGCCGGCGTCGGGCAGCACCGGGATGAGAGGCGTCTTTGGATGCGGATAGGGCAGCAGCATCCCGTCCTCGGTGACGAAGACGATTCCGTCCTTGTCGACCTCAAGGCGCTGATCGACCGTGGAGGACCAGGTCGAGCCGAACCACCAGCCGGTGCGGTAGCCGGAAGCGACCCGACGGGTGAAGGACAGGGGCAGGACGCCAGGGAGCGTGACATCCGTGTCCGTCAGGAACATCTCTCCCGTGGCCGCGTCGACCGGGTCTCCGCACCCCTTGATCTTGCTCTTGAGCCGGTTGTACGCACCTTTCGCCCCGTCGGCGAGGGCTCCCCGGGCCGATTTACCCAGGCCCCGGACACCGGCGGCCATGCCCTTCATCCCGGCCTTGAGCCCGTTCAAGCTCTTGAGTCCCTTGGCGAGTCCGCCGAGGGTGGTCAGGCCCTTCATCCCGGGTATGCAGTCCAGCGCGGCAAAAGCCACATCCCAGAGAGATGCCTGCCCCTTCATGTATTTGTTCAGGGTGTCCGCGAGGACGACGAGAGCGGCAATGAGGACGATCGCGCCCAGGATGGGCCCGCCGATGATCAGCGCGATGATCCCCAGGACAGCGACGACGACCTTGCAGACGGCGACGATGGTGTCCCAGTTGTCGACGAACCAGTCCCCCACCTCCTCGTACCACTTGCGGTTCTGAATCCCGGCATCGGACGCTTCATCGAGCTTGCGCTTGGCCTCCCCGGCCGCCTCCTCGCGCATCTGACGGGCATCAGCGGCCATCTTCTTCGCGGCGTCCAGGGCGCTCTGCGCGGAGGTCACATCCGACTGGGCGGCGGTGTGCGCATCCTTCGCGCTCTGCGCGTCGCGGGTGGCGGCCCGGACCTTGGCCTCGTCGGGCTTGTCGACGTCCTTGCCACCGGTCGGGTCGTCCTTGTACTTGTCCGCCTCCTTATTGGCGCGGGTCACCCACGAATCGGCCGAGGACAGATCGGACTGCGCCTCACGCCCCTTGGCCAGCGCCTTGTCCGCGAGGGCCTGGGCGCGCTCCAGCTTGGGCCAGTACGCCGCCAGCGCATCACCGGCCAGGTCGTAGGACTTCTTCAGCTTCTTGAGATTCTTCGGCACCCCGGAGAACTCATCCCGAAACACCTCAGCCGTCTTACCGACCATCGTCAGGACGGCATCCTCACCCGCCATCCCCTGCACCAACCGCAACGCATCCTGCACATCATCAGCGAAATCGTGCAGGCTCTTGGCCAACGACTTCACCCGCACCGGATCCCCCGGCGTCGGATCCTTCTCCAGATCCAGCACATGCCAGTCCGTCGGCCGATACCCCGCCACGCCGCAACCCCCGTCACAACTGCCCCGCACGAAACCGTACGCACAAGCGAAGCTATCGCACGACCAAAGGCTCCTGGGCTCCTTCTCACGAGGTGAGGAGGAGCCCAGGAACACTGTGCGTACGCACTCTGCCGATCAGCGGTTAACCGACTGGATCTCCTCGACGATCACGTCCTGGTCCGCTCCGAACTCGCCCGGCGGCAGGTCCTGGGGCTGGTTGACGCCCGTGCCCGTCCAGGAGATCTTCCACGTGACCGTCGCCTGGAGCTTGTACGTGCCGTCGCCCGACGAGCGCAGGTACTTCACGCCGCACGGCGGGGTCTGGTCGGACTTGCCCTTCGCGTACGCCTCGCCGATCTGCTTGCCGTTCAGCTCGCACACGCCGGACGCGGGGTACGTCGTCGCGTCCGCCGTGCCCGGCTCGATCTTCAGTGAGATCGGCTCGGCGGTGGTCGTCGCCTGGACCTGCAGCAGCGGCACGGACGCCGTCACCGATACCGGCTTGAAGTCCGCGGCGTCCAGCCAGGCCCAGGTCGGCAGGTTCACCTTGGTCGTGCCCTCGGGAGCGAGAGTCACCTCGGTGCCCGGCACCCGGATCTCCGCGTACGCGAGCTGCGCCAGCATCTCGGGGGTGATGGCGTTGTCGATCCTGGCCGGTGGGGCATCACCCGTGTCCACCCAGAACGGGGGCTCCGTGCAGTCCAGCGCGCCCGGGTCGCCTTCCCTGCCCTCGGTGACGTAGGAGTCCCAGAAGTAGCCCTTACCGGTCTTTTCCTTGTTGAAGTCCTTGTACTCGCCACCATCGACGTACTTCTTGCGCTGCTCGGCGTCCCACTCGTACCCCGTCGAGCCCGCCTCCCAGATCGGCGTCAGATACTTCTCCAACTGCTCCGGGGTGTACTTCGGGGCGTAGTAGCAGGCAGGCGGGGTCCAGTTCGACGCCGAGGAGGTGACCGGACCGGCCGACTTCCCGGAACCGTTCTTGGAACGGTCGAAGACCACGGCGCCGGCCGTGGCAGTCACCTTCTGGCCCTTCTGGCCCCCGTCCACCTGAGTCTCGGATCCTGTGCCGTTTCCGCCCGGCACAACGTCCGCCCAAGCGGCAGGACCACCGGCCAGTACCGTGACCGCGGCCATCACGCTCGCGCCCACGGCGATTCGCCCTACGGCTGGCATTGCGCCGCCCCCCTCGTAGAGATGATCTGGGACGTCTGCCACGTTCCTTCGCTGTTCCTCTCCAACCTGGTGTTGTAGAGGACGTAGCTGTTCTTCGTGACAGGCGTCTTGTCGGCCTTGCCCGTCTTCTTGTCCTTGCTGAAGCCCTTGCTCTCGTCCGCACAGAAGGTGAGCAGGGCCGTGGTCTTGTTCTTGAGCGTCACGTTCCGGTCGTAGTAGCGCACTTCTCCGGTGAGTGAGGCATCGGCATCCTTGAACTGCTGGACCCAATTAAGCGCGGCTTCGCGCGCCTTGCCCGTGTTGTAGTAGGCGAGGGCCTCTCCCTCGGGATCCGTCCCAGTGATCGCTGCGTCCACGGCACGCATGCGCTCGGCGCTGTCGGCGAGAACCGCATCCTCGACCTCGTCCCCGGTCTTCGGCGTCTCGAAGGTCAGCTTCAGGTCCGGCGGAAGCGTGAGCTTGGGACGGTTGGAGGAGTCCACCGGGCTGGGGGTCGGCGAAGCCGACTTCTTCGTGCCGGTGTCCGCTCCCGCGATCTTGTCGTTCGACTTGTCCCCGTCGCTGTCGCCGCCACCGCAGGCGGACAGCGTCAAGGCCGCGGCCGCGGTCAGGGTCAGCGCTGCGAGCAGAGTGGGACGGCGGTTCACAGTTGTCTCCCAGTGAAGCGAGGGGTCTACAGCGCCACCACGCTACCGAGGGGGCAGGAGACGACACCAGAGCGAACCATGGCAGCGGGCGGCCTCGTGGCCAAACTGGGACAGGCACGGGACCGACCGCCCACCGACGCCGTGGACATGTTGCGTTGCAAAGACAGAAAGTGGTGGAAGATGCGGATGGACCGTGATCGCCGAGCTCCCCTACCGATCAACAGCTGATCGACGCGATCTCCTGGACGATCGCGTCCTGGTCCGCTCCACCAGCAATGTGCCGGCCGGATGCGCCACGCAAAGCGGCGACGCCGGCCAGGGCATCCTCAGTCGTCACCGACGCCCGCCGAACTCCCAGTTGTGCACCTCGATGTCGGCGTACCGGTCCGGGGTCAGGAGGGCGCGTGCCGTGTCCGGGTCCTGCGCCTGGACCAATGCCGCCGTGCCCAGCCAGGTGGCGCCGTCATCCGACAGCAGTGGCCCATAGGCGATCAGATCGTCCCGATCGGGCGGCACCGCGTTGTCAGCGGCCTGCCCCGTACCGAGGCCGAGCACCAGATACCGGCTGCCACCGGTCCGGCCGCCGGGGAAGTCCCACATGGTGCGCCCCATTATGTTGTGCCAGCGTCGCAGCAGCACGTCCCGGTAGACGCCGGCCTGGTAGTTCGGCTCGTCGAAGGCGAACCTGCGGGCGGCGGCGGGGTCGGGCAGATCGACGATGTGCACGCTGCCGGTGGGTGTGTCACCGTCGGCGGCGAGGGTCGGGCCCCGGGCGATCATTTCTTTCGCGTACTGGTCCATGTATGCCCAGTGCTTTTCCAGCAGCTCGTAGCGCAGCGACAGGGAGCCGGGCCGGTCGCGGTGGTAGCAGAGGAACTCCATGCTCCAGAGTCTCTTCACAGGGACGGCCCGGTCGAGCGGGTTTCATGAGGGTGGCGACCCGGGCAACCCGAGCGGCGTGGGCCACCACGAAGGCGAGGACGAGCCGCGTCGCCGGGACGGCGTCCGCCGCGACGGGCCGGTCGACCTGCTCAGGACCGAGCGGTTGCAGCAGCGCGTACTCGTACGGCCTGATGCTGATGCGCCTGGCAGGACGGCGGAAAGTACGGCCGTTTCGCTTGGCCACGACTGTGCCCGGCAGCGCGGAGAACCGAACAGTCATAGCCTCGCCCAGGGCCACCGAACGACTCTTCCCGTCTATTCAGCGCACGTCTTGTCCCCTCGCTTCGAGATCAGAGCCGCGGTCTGCCACACGCCTTTCCCGCTCTTCTCCAGACGTGTGTTGTAGAGCACGTACGGGCTTTCGTCTGAAGGAGTCCTGTCGACCTTGCCGGTCTCGCGGTTCTTGTTGAACCCCCTGCTCTCGTCCGCGCAGTAGACGACTGTCGCCGTAGTGGCGCCGGACAGGGTGACCTTCGGGTCGTAGTAGCGGGTGGTCCCGGTGAACGAGAGATTGGCGTCCTTGTACTCCTGAACCCACTCCACCGCGCCGTTCAACGCCTTGTCCCGGTAATAGAACGGCAGGCCGGGAGCGCCCGTGTCGCCTCGGACGATGGCGTCGTTCGTCGCGTCGATGCGCTCCGCGGTGTCCGCCAGAACGGTGTCCTCCACGTCGTCGCCGGTCTTCCAGTCCTCGTACTCGTCGACGATGTCCGACGGCAGATTGATCTCCGGGCGCCCGACTGCGACCTCCTCCGACACAGTCGGCGAAGCCGACTTCTTCGCGTCGGTGTCGTTGTTCGCGCCCGCGATCTTGTCGTTCGACTTCCCCCCGCCGCTGTCACCACCACCACAGGCGGACAGCGTCAAGGCCGCAGCGGCTGTCAGGGAGAGCGCTGCGAGCAGAGTGGGACGGCGGTTCACAGTTGTCTCCCGGTGGAGCGAGGGGTCTTCAGCTTCACCACGCTACCGAGGGGGCGAGAGGGCAATGCCTGCCCGCCCCCGCTCAGCGATTGCCGGTCAGCGGTTGACCGACTGGATCTCCTCGACGATCACGTCCTGGTCCGCTCCGAACTCGCCCGGCGGCAGGTCCTGGGGCTGGTTGACGCCCGTGCCCGTCCAGGAGATCTTCCACGTGACCGTCGCCTGGAGCTGGTAGGAGCCGTCGCCCGACGAGCGCAGGTACTTCACGCCGCACGGCGGGGTCTGGTCCGACTTACCCTTCGCGTACGCCTCGCCGATCTGCTTGCCGTTCAGCTCGCACACGCCGGACGCGGGGTACGTCGTGGCGTCCGCCGTACCCGGCTCGATCTTCAGCGAGATCGGCTCCGCCGTGGTCGTCGCCTGGATGCCGATCGCCGGTACGGATGCCGTGACGGAGACCGGCTTGAAGTCCGCGGCGTCTAGCCAGGCCCAGGTCGGCAGGTTCACCTTGGTCGTGCCCTCGGGAGCGAGAGTCACCTCGGTGCCCGGCACCCGGATCTCCGCGTACGCGAGTTGGGCGAGCATCTCCGGGGTGATGGCGTTCTCGATCTCGGGTGGCGGGGCGTCACCGGTGTCCACCCAGAACGGCTGCTCCGTGCACTTGTCCCAGCCGGGCGGGAAGCTGTCGTTGACGTACGAGTCCCAGAAGTAGCCCTTACCGGTCTTGTCCTTGTTGAAGTCCTTGTACGGGGCGCCGTCGACGTATCTCTCGCGCTGCGTCGCGTCCCACTCGTATCCCGTCGAGCCCGCCTCCCAGATCGGCGTCAGGTACTTCTCCAGCTGCTCCGGGGTGTACTTCGGGGCGTACCAGCAGGCGGGCGGGGTCCAGTTCGTGGTGGGCCGCACGGCTCCGACGGAACTGCCGCTGCCGTTCTTCGAACGGTCGTAGACGATCTTGCCGCTTGCGACGGAGCTGATGGTGTCGCCGTTGACATCGCCCGAGGGTCCGTTGCCGGAGTCACCGCCGAACGAGTCGTCGCCGCCTGGCGGGATCGGTTCGGCGTTCGCGGAGGGAAGTGAGATCGTGCAGAGGGCGCCCGCCACCACCACGGCCCCTGCCAGGCGGAGGAGTCGACTCATGGCTGGCACCTGTCAGCTCCTCGCGTGGAGGAAATCTTCATGAGTTCCCAGACTCCTTCGTCGTTCTTCTCCACCTGAGCGCCGTAGGCGACGTAACTCTTCTTGGTGACCTCGGTCTTCTTGATCTCTCCGGTCTTGACGACCTTGCTGAACGCCTTGCTCTCGTCCGCGCAATAGCTGAGCGAGGCCGCGTTCTTGGAGTTCACCGTGACCTGGCGGTCGAAGTAACGCACGCTCCCGGTGACCGTCCAACCGGCGTCCGAGAACGCCTTCACCCACTTCTGAGCGGCTACGGCGCCCTCGCCCTCCGTGTAGAACTCCAAGGCCGGCAGCCGCGGGTCCTGGGCGATGATGGCCGCGTCGAGGGCGCGGACGAGTTCGGCGTTGTCCTTCAGGATCGCGTCCTTGACGGCGTCCTCGGATCCGTCCGGGGTGAAGCTGTGCTTGAAGTCCGACGGCAGGTCGATCGTCGGGCGCTTCGCGACAGCCTCTTCCGACGCGGTCGGTGAGGCCGACTTCTTCGTGTCTGTGTCCGCTCCTGCAATCTTGTCGTTCGCCTTGCCCCCGTCGCTGTCGCCGCCACCGCAGGCGGACAGCGTCAAGGCCGCGGCCGCGGTCAGGGTCAGCGCTGCGAGCAGAGTGGGACGGCGGTTCACAGTTGTCTCCCAGTGAAGCGAGGGGTCTACAGCGCCACCACGCTACCGAGGGGGCAGGAGACGACACCAGAGCGAACCGTGCCCACGGGCGGCCTCGTGGCCAAACTGGGACAGGCGTGGGACGGGACACCCGGGTCCGGTCAGGGGCCCGCACGACGCGTGGGCCGGGCTTCCGCCCGGCCCACGCACACGCAAACAGACGACCGTCGCCCGTCCTATCTCGCCCGAGCACGGGCCCGAGCACGGGGCCGGGAATGGGAAGAGGGCTTCGGTCCTGAACCGGGGCCGTTCCCGGAACCCGGGCGCGTGCCCGGCCGGGCCGGCTTCTTCGTGCCGTCCGGCCACAGGCGCGGGCTCCGCTTCGCCGCCAGGTCCTCGACCCAGCCGACCGTGAGGATGGCGAGGCCTATCAGCGGCCAGACCAGGAGGAACATCCACACCATGTACGTGGTGTCCAGCCAGCCCACCAGACGGTCGTTCATGAACGGGAGTTCATAGAGCTCGTCGAGGATCGGGACCGTGGCCATGATGAGCAGGTTGTGCCACAGGTAGATCGTCATGGCACGGCTGTTGGAGAGGGTGACCAGCCGGTCCCAGCGCTTGAGGCGGCCGGGCAGTTCCTGCCAGGACGGCGAGTACTGGAGCAGGATGACGACGAACCCGAAGGACCAGGTCGCCTGGGCCAGCGGGATGTCGTTCAGGTCCCAGCCGTCGGGGCCGAGGTGGCCGGACGCCCACCACAGGCCGAAGGCCATGACCAGGACCGAGCAGGACACCGCCACGTAGCGCGGGATCTTCTGCAGCATGCCGTCGTGGTGGGCGAAGCCCAGGATCCAGCAGCTGCCGTAGACCGCGAAGTCCGAGACGGCGTTGCCCGTCTCGCCGGGGATGGTGACGAGGCCCGTGCCGACCACGGCCGTCAGGCCGAGCGGTGCCAGCAGCGTCGGCCACGGGAAGCGGCGGAACGCCCACAGGAGCAGCGGGGAGGCCAGGACGAACCAGAGGTACGCGCGCAGGTACCAGAGCACGCCCGCCGACTGGACCGCCCACGTCTGCTCCAGGAGGCCCGTCTTGTCGCCGAGGCTCCAGGGGTACGGCGGGGCGCCGATCGGCACGATGTAGTTGAGGAGCTCGACCATGCCCCAGGTGCCGCTGTGGTCGGGGTCCTCGGAGATGTTCCAGCCGGCGGCGAACATCATGGTCAGCATGACGGCGCTGAACACCCACAGGGGCGGCAGCAGCCGGCGTATCCGGCCGCGGATCACGCCCAGGGCCGGGCGCTTCAGCGAGCGGGCCATCAGGGAGCCCGCCAGCGCGAACATCACGCCCATGGACGGGAAGAGCACCGTCAGCCAGGCCCAGCCGAACAGGTGGTACGCGACGACGCGGACCAGCGCCAGGGTGCGCAGCAGGTCCAGGTAGCGGTCGCGGCCCGGTTTCTTCGGCGCCGGGGGCCCGTCGGCGGACGGGACGGGGTCGGGGGCGGGGACGGACGGCGCCAGGGCCGCCGCGGACGCCGAGGCGTCGGGTGCGGCCGGGACGCCTGCCGGTCCGACCGGCAGGGGCGTCATCTCGTCCGTGTCGAGCCTCGCTTCCGGCTTCGGCTCCGGCCACGTCGCCGTGGCCGCCGCTGCCTCTGCCGGTGCCTCCGCCCGCGCTCCGCCGCGTACCTGCCGGTCGAACGGAGCGGTCGCCCACGTCGCGTCGTACCGGTACGGCTCCGTCTGCTCCGACGGCGTCCCAGGCGTCCCGTACTCGTACTCGTACCGCGAGGTGCCGCGATCGGACGTACCGCGGTCGGACGTGCCGTAGTCGGAGGACGTGCCGTACTCCGGCGGAGTCCCCTCCGGGGTGTTCCCGTCCGGGCCCGGGCCCGTGTGATGGCCGTTCGTCATCCCACCGGCCTCCGGTCGTTGCCGCTCTGTGTGCGTTGGGTCGGTACCGCGGGGGCGCCCGGGGTGACCGGGGCCGAGCCCACCACTCCGGTGCGGCGCAGCTTCTGCCAGCGCAGGCGGCCGCCGGTGAGGGCGGTGATCCAGGACTGGAGCAGGACGACGTACATGAGCTGGCGGTAGAGGATCTGCTGCAGGGGCAGCGAGATCAGATGGGTCATGCGTTCCTTGTCCAGCCGGAAGGCGTACGCGGCGCACACCGCCTGGATGGCCAGGACGCCCAGCCACGCGGTGATCGTCTTCTGGGTGGGGCCGAACACGATCCCGTAGAGCAGGAACACGTCGATCAGCGGGGCCAGCAGCGGGGCCAGGACCATGAAGAAGGAGATCAGGGGCAGGCCGACGCGGCCGAAGCGGCCGGAGGGGCCGCGCTCGATCAGGGCCTTGCGGTGCTTCCAGATCGCCTGCATGGTGCCGTAGGACCAGCGGTAGCGCTGGGACCACAGTTGCTGGACGGACTCCGGGGCCTCGGTCCACGCGCGGGCGTTCTCCGCGTAGACGACCCGCCAGCCGTCGCGGTGCATCGCCATCGTGATGTCGGTGTCCTCGGCGAGGGTGTCCTCGCTCATGCCGCCGACGCGTTCGAGGGCCGAGCGGCGGAAGGCTCCGACGGCGCCCGGGATCGTCGGCATGCAGCGCAGCATGTCGTACATGCGGCGGTCCAGGTTGAAGCCCATCACGTACTCGATGTGCTGCCAGGCGCCGATCAGCGAATCGCGGTTGCCCACCTTCGCGTTGCCCGCGACGGCGCCCACGCTCGGGTCGCCGAAGGGCTGCACCAGTTCGCGCACGGTGGCCGGCTCGAAGACGGTGTCGCCGTCCATCATCACGATGAGGTCGTGCCGGGCGTTGGCTATGCCGCGGTTGAGGGCGGCGGGCTTGCCCGCGTTGAGCTGGCGCACGACGCGTACGTTCGGCAGCCGCATGTCCTCGACGATGCGGGCGGTGCCGTCGCTCGACCCGTCGTCGATGACGACGACCTCGATGGGCTGTTCGCTCGCCATCAGCGAATGCACCGTGTTCTCGATGCACTTGGCCTCGTTGTACGCCGGCACCAGCACCGAGACCGGCTCGGTGACCGGCGGTCCCCAGCGGAAGTTCTTGCGGCGTACGCGCCGGGCGTGCGCCATGGAGAGCGCGAGCATCAGGCCGAACCGGGTGATGACCAGGGTGCCGACGACGGCGAGGCCGACGACGAGGACGTCGGTGCTCCTCTCGGAGGCCTGCACCGCCCAGGTCCAGGCCTTGCCCTTCCACAGGTCGGGGCCGGTGACCTGGGTGTGCGCGCTGGGAGCGCCGAGCGCGCCGGTGAGGTTCTCGAACTCGTACCCCTTCTCCTGCAGGTCGGGCAGGAAGCGGTCGAGCGCCTCGACGGTCTGGTGGCGGTCGCCGCCGGAGTCGTGCATGAGGACGATGGCGCCCTTGCCGCCCTTGGGGGTTGCGCGGCGGATGATCTCGTCGACGCCCGGCTTCTTCCAGTCCTCGCTGTCGGTGTTGTTGACGACGGTGAGGTAACCGCGGCTGCCGATGTACTCGGTCACCGGCCACGACTTGTTGTCCATGGCGTCGGCGAACGAGGAGTACGGCGGCCGGAACAGCGAGGTGCGGATGCCGGCCGCGCCCGCGAGCGCCAGCTGGTTCTGCGACAGCTCCCAGTCGATGCGGCTCTTGGACTGGAAGGACAGGTCGGGGTGGTTGAAGGTGTGCAGGCCGATCTCGTGGCCCTCGTCGACCATGCGCTGGACGAGGCCCGGGTAGCGCGAGGCCATCGTGCCGGTGACGAAGAACACCGCGTGCGCGTCGTGCTTCTTGAGGACGTCGAGGACCTTGGGGGTCCACTCGGGGTCCGGGCCGTCGTCGAAGGTGAGGACGAGGCGGTGGTCCGGCACGCTGAGGCTGTTGGTGCGGCCGCCGCGGGTGTCGATGACCGGACCGCCGTCGATGATCTTCTCGGGTACGCGGTCGGTGGCGGCCTCGGGCTGGATGCGGTGGTCGGCGAGTATCTCGCTGTGTACGTACCCGCGCAGCATCAGCATCGCCATCAGGGCGACCAGGACGAGCGAGGGCAGCAGGTAGCGCATGGGCAGGCGACGGCGCCGGACGGCGCCCCGGGCTGCGCCGCGCCTGCTGGTGCGGAATGCCATCAGAGGATGTTCTCCGGGGAGGACGAGATGGGCGGGCTCGGCTCCAGGGGAGTCGGCTCACCCGTGATCGGGTCGGCGGCAACGTCGTTGGTGTCGCTACCGGCGGGAGCCTCCGTGGTGGGGCCGTCCGTGACGCCGGTGTCGGTCGGTTCCGGATCGGGGTCCGGTGACGCGGGGACTTCCTTGGTGGGGCCGGGGTCGGGTGTGTTGTTGTTATCCGTACCCGTGCCCGTGCCCGGCTTGGTCCTGGTGGCCGACGGTTCGGGATCGGCCGAGTTCTGCGGTGCCGTCGCGCTCGCCGACGGGTCGGCGGAGAGGCCGGCGTCCGGCGCCGGTGCGACGTCCTCGCCGCCGGAGGCGCTCGCCTCGGGCGAGGCGCTCGCCGGGTCGGACGGGGCGGCGGAGTCGGCGGGCAGCGGCGTGGTCTCGACCTTGCCGGCCGGGGAGTCCTGCTGCTGGTCCTGGAGGGGCAGCCAGGGCGCGTTCGAGTTGCCCGAGACGACCGTGACGAGGATGACCACCGCGTAGATCGCGCACGCGAGGCCGACGGCCATGCCGATCCTGCGGTAGAGGCGGCTGCGGCGGCCCGTCTCGTCGACGAAGACCGGGCCGTCCGCGGCGTCCTGGGCGCCGGGCGCGCGCTTGGCCTGCTGGACGAGCCAGTCCTCCATCTGCCGTCCGACGCCGTCGAGCTGGACCGTGACCTCGTGCGGGTCGTGGGTGTGCTCGGGGTGCTCGGACTCCTGCCAGGAATCGTGTCCGGCGGCACGGGGTGCGTCGTACCCGGCGTCACGGGACGCGTCGGGCCCGGCGGCGTGTCCGAGATCACGTCCATCGGTGGGTCCGGCGGCGTTCCCGTACCCCTGGGCGGCGTCGAACGCGGTGTCGTGCGTGTCGAACGCGGCGGCGCCGGCGGCGGCCGGTCCGGTGGTGTCGACGGCGGCGGTGGCACCGGTGGTGCCCCAGACTATGCGGCCGGTCTGGAGCCGGGTCGCGTCCGGTTCGTCGGCGCGCTGGCGCGGCACCGCCGCGGCCGCCTCCCGGCGGAACCAGCTGTCGGACATGACCGCCGTACCGGACACGTCGGACGCGTCGGGGCCGCCCTGGGCCTCGGCGCCCGCGCCGGCCGAATCACTGCGGAAGGGCTGATCAGGACCATTTCGGACCGCTCGGCCGGTTCCGTCGTGGAGCAGGCCTCCGGCCGTGTCCGCACCTGACCGATCGGATTCGTTCCGACCCGGTTGAGCGTCTTCTGGCCAACTTTTCACGCGCACGTGCATCCCCCCACGGGACTCGTTCTGGGGTGGCGCGAGTTACCCGGGTACTCGCACGTCGCCGCTCGAACCGAACCCCCATCCGGCCCGAACGCCCCGCTTTATCACACCGCTCCCGGGCCACGAATGTATCGCACGTAGCCATGAGTGAGGGTTCCGTATCAAATTCAGCTCCTCATCACGAGCGCATCCATGGCCGGAATCCATCCCCCCACAGGTCGCTCCAGCCACCCCTCCTCCGCCGAGAGCCGGGCCGCSGCGGCCCGCAGCGCGGCAACTCCTTGATGCATCAGCCCCTTACGCCACACCAGCGACACGGGGGACAGCGGGACGGGGTCCACGAGGGGTCTGAGGACCGATCCGGGCATGGCCGGAAAGTCCACGACGGCCAGAACAGGGGTCCGGGTCTTGGCCATGATCCGCCGGAACTCCTCGGCACCGACCGCGAGCGGCGCGGGCGGCGCGACCTCGATCCCGCGTCCGTCGAAGAGCTGACGGGCCAGGTCGGTCCACTCCAGCGTCCGGGGGTTCCCGGCGCCCGCGTACACCCGCTCCCCCGCCAGCGCGTCGAGCGGTACGGCGTCGAGCGCGGCGAGGGGGTGGTCCTCGGGCAGGACGACGGCCATCGGCTCGTACCGTACGGGCTGCTGTTCGAGGCGGTCGCGCAGCGCCGGGTCGAGCCCCGCGAACCGGCCGAAGGACGCGTCGAGCCGGCCGGCGAGCAGCTCGGTCGCGGCGCCGGTGAGGCCGCTCTCGAAGCGGGCCATCAGCTCGCTGTCGGGGGCGAGTTCCCGGGCCAGCGCCAGGACCCGTCCGGAGAGGAGGCCCGGACTGTTCACGTCGACGAGCAGGGGGCGCTCGGTGCCCGCCCGCGCCGGAGCGCCCGCCCGCCCGAAGGCGGCGAGCAGGTCGTCCTGCGCCTCCAGGGCCCGGCGCGCGTACGGCAGCAGCCGCTCGCCGTCGGGGGTGAGCGCCACCTGCCGGGTGGTGCGTACGAAGAGTTCGGCGCCCAGCTCCCGTTCCAGGCGGCGGATGTCGCGGCTGAGGGCCTGCTGGGCGACGTACAGCCGTACGGCGGCGCGGGTGAAGTGCAGGTCCTCGGCGACGGCGAGGAAGGCGCGCAGCAGGCGGGGTTCGAGGTGGGCGGGCACCGGGAGAACCTACAACGCAGGTGCGTGAATCGGCACCGGGAAGGTGTTGGACCCCTGGTGGGGGGCCGGGTGACCGTTGGTCCATGCCGTCACCGACCAGCTCACGCAATCCCTACCGCCTGCTCTTCGACATACCGGGCGCCGGGGCGTTCACCGTCGGGAACCTCGTCGCCCGGCTCCCCATGGGGATGTTCAGCGTGAGCGCCGTCGTCATGATCGCGCAGACGCGCGGCTCGTACGCGCTCGCGGGCGCCGTCACCGCGACCGGGCTGGCGGCGACGGCGGTGGTCGCGCCCTGGACGGCGCGGCTCGTCGACCGGTACGGCCAGGCCAGGGTCGCCGTCCCCGCGACGGCGGTCGCGGCGCTCGGCTCGCTCGCGCTGCTGCTCTGCGTCCGCTTCGGCGCGCCCGGCTGGACGCTGTTCGCCGCGTACGCCGCCACGGCGACCACGCCCAACACCGGGGGCATGTCCCGGGCGCGCTGGGCCCACCTCCTCGAAGGGGACCCGGCGCGGCTGCACACCGCGAACTCCTTCGAGCAGGCCGCGGACGAGCTCTGTTTCATGCTCGGCCCGGTGCTGGCCGCGCTCCTGTGCGGGGCGCTGTTCCCGGAGGCGGGCACGCTGGTCGCGGCCGTCCTGCTGGTGACCGGCGTCCTGCTGTTCACCGCCCAGCGGTCCACGGAACCGCCCGCGCGGGGCCGTACGGGGGCCGGCGGGCCGTCGCCGCTGCGGGCGCCCGGTGTCGCGCCGCTGCTGGTCGGATTCCTCGCCACGGGGGCGGTGTTCGGCTCGATGGAGGTGGTGACGATCGCCTTCGCCGACGCGCAGGGGCACCGGTCGGCGGCCGGGGTGGTGCTCGCCCTGCAGGCGGCCGGGTCGTGTGCGGCCGGACTGCTGTACGGGGTGGTGCGGCCGGGCGGGGCCGTCGAGCGGCGGTTCCTGCTGAGCGTGGCCGCGATGGTGCCGCTGATGTGCCTGCCGCTGCTGGCGGCCGGGTCCGGGGGCGGGCTCGTGGTGCTGGGGCTCGCGCTGCTGCTCGCCGGGATGGCCACCGCGCCGACGATGGTCACGGGGATGACGCTGCTGCAGCACCGGACGCCCGAGGGGTCCCCTCCCCGCCCGAGCGGAGCGAATTCGTGTGCGGGGCATTGACTCGCCCCGGGCTCCCCCCTACCTTCCCCCGTCGAAGCGCTTCGACGACCCGCGTCGAATCGATTCGACGCGTGCCGCGCCGCGAGCGCGGCGCGACGTTCCGACACCCATCCGACTCCCCCGGAGGCACAGGATGTTGAGCGCACGACGACGTGTGACGGCGGCGGCAGCGACGGCGGTGGTCACCACCCTGCTGCTGGCCTCCTGCGGCGACTCGGACAGTGGGTCCTCCGACGGGAAGACGCTGAGGCTGTGGCACTACGAGGGCCCCGACAGCGCGATGGCGATCGCCTGGAACGCCGCCATCAAGGAGTTCGAGAAGACCCACCCGGGCGTCGAGGTGAAGTTCGAGGAGAAGGGCTTCGAGCAGATCCAGAAGACCGCCCCGATGGTCCTCAACTCCGACGACGCCCCCGACCTCATGGAGTACAACAAGGGCAACGCGACGGCCGGCCACCTCTCCCGGCAGGGCCTGCTCACCGACCTGTCCGCGGAGGTGACGAAGCGCGGCTGGGACAAGAAGCTCAGCGCCGGCGTGCGCACCACCAGCCGGTACGACGCCAAGGGCGTGATGGGCTCCGGCAAGTGGTTCGGGATACCCAACTACGCCGAGTACACGATGGTGTTCTACAACAAGGACCTCTTCGCCAAGTACGGGATCGCCGAGCCGAGGACGTTCGACGAGCTGACCGCCGCGATGGACACCTTCGTCGACAAGGGCGTCACCCCGCTCGCCAACGCGGGCGCCGAGTACATGGCCCAGCAGTACCTCTACCAGCTGGCGCTGTCGAAGGCGGACCGCGCCTGGGTGGACTCGTACCAGCTCTTCGAGGGCGAGCCCGACTTCCACGACGCCGCCTGGACGTACGGCGCGAAGACCTTCGCGGACTGGGTGGACAAGGGCTACATCAGCGAGAAGTCCACCAGCACGAAGGCCGAGGACGCCGGGCTCTCCTTCATGCAGGGCAAGAGCCCGATCCTGCTCTCGGGCAGCTGGTGGTACGGCCGCTTCGCCGCCGAGAACAAGTTCGACTGGGGCACGTTCCTGTGGCCGGAGTCGGACATGACCCTCGGTTCGGGCGGCAACCTGTGGGTGGTCCCGAAGGGGTCGGAGAACAAGGAACTGGCCTACGACTTCATCGACATCACCATGTCGGAGAAGATCCAGAACCTGCTCGGCAACAAGGGCGGCGTCCCGGTGGCCGCCGACCCCGCCGCCATCACGGACCCGCGCGCCAAGAGCCTGATCGCGAACTTCAACGCCCTCTCCGAACGGGACGGCCTCGCGTTCTACCCCGACTGGCCCGTGGCCGGCTTCTACGACGTCCTCGTCTCCGAGACCCAGAAGCTGATGACGGGGAGCGCGAAGCCCGACGCCTACCTGGACGCGGTGGAGGCCGCGTACGACAAGGGCGCAGCGGACCGGTGACCGTCACCGTCGAACGGGGCGGCAGGAACAGGGGCACGGGAGTCGAAGCGCGTCACCTCCCGGCCGGGCCGCGGCGGCCCCGCGACTCCTACGCCCTGTTCCTGCTCCCCGGAGCGCTCGCCTTCCTCGCGGTCGTCGTCGTGCCGTTCCTGATGAACACCGGCGTGAGCTTCACCGACTGGCAGGGCGTCGGCAGCCCCGAGTGGTCCGGGCTCGCCAACTACCGCGAGCTGATGGACGACACGCAGTTCTGGGCGTCGTTCCGGCACAGCCTGTTCATGGTCGTCGCGATGGCGGTCGTGCCGACCGTCCTCGGACTGGTCCTGGCCGCCGCCCTGTTCGACTTCGTCGGCAAGCACTTCGGCAGCCGGACAGCCGCCGTGCTGCGGGCCTGCTTCTACCTGCCGCAGGTGCTGCCCATCGCGGTCGCGGGCGTCGTGTGGAGCTGGATCCTCGCGCCGGAGAACGGCTCGCTGAACGAGCTCCTGGAGGCGGTCGGGCTCGGGAGCCTACGGCAGGACTGGCTCGGCGACCCCGACCTCGCGCTCTACAGCGTCATGGGCGTGATGGTCTGGGTGCAGCTCGGCTTCCCATTGGTGATCTTCATGGCGGGCCTGCAGCGCGTCGACCCGCAGCTGTACGAGGCCGCCGAGCTGGACGGGGCCGGCTGGTGGCGGCGTTTCTGGCACGTCACGCTGCCGCAGATCCGGCCCGAGATCTCCGTCGTGCTGCTCTGGTGCACGATCGCCGCGCTCAAGGTGTTCGGCGCGGTGTACGTGCTCACCAAGGGCGGCCCGGGCGGGGCGACCGACGTGCCCTCGTACTTCTCGTTCACCACGTTCTTCGAGAAGACGCAGGTCGGGTACGGCGCCGCGATCTCGACCGTCCTCACCGTGATCGTCCTGCTGCTCGCCCTGGCCGGCCTGAAGCTCCAGACCCGTGCCGAGGACGCCGAAGAGGGAGGCGTGCGATGAACACCGGACAAGGGGGCGCGCGATGACCGCCCTGCGCCGTTACCCCGTCCTCCTCGCCCTGGTCATCGGGGCCCTGTTCATGGTCCTGCCCTTCCTGGTCGTCGCCGTCAACGCCGTGAAGTCGCCCGCCGAGTACGCGGCGAACGGCCCGCTGAGCCTGCCCGAGGGCGTCCACCTCGACGGGCTGAAGGACTTCTGGGAACGCGTCGACTACGGGCAGAAGCTCGTGAACTCGGTGCTGATCAGCGGGTCCGTCGCCCTCGGCGCGGCCGTCCTGTCCGTCCTCAACGCGTACGCGATCGGCATCGGGCGGATCAGGGGGCGCACCTGGGTGCTCGCCTTCTTCGTGCTGGCGAACATGCTGCCGCAGGAGGCGCTGGTCTACCCCGTCTACTACCTGAGCAAGGAAGCCGGCCTGTACGACACCCGGCTGAGCGTGATCATCGTCTTCACCGTGATCCAGGCGGCCTTCGGCACGTACCTCCTCGCCTCGGTCCTCGGGCGGTTCCCGCGCGAGATCATCGAGGCCGCCCGCATCGACGGCGCGAACAAGTGGCAGGTGCTGTGGCGGATCGTCGTCCCCGTCAGCCGGCCCACCATCGGCGTGCTCCTGGTCTTCTTCTTCATCTGGACCTGGAACGAGTTCCTGCTCCCCCTGGTGATGCTGATCTCCAACGACAACCAGACCGTGTCGGTGGCCCTCGGCGTCCTCCAGGGCCAGCGCCTGATGGACGCCACCATGACGAACGCCGCCGCGCTCCTGGGCGTCCTGCCCGCCGTCGTCTTCTTCCTCGTCTTCCAGCGGACGCTCACCCGCGGCATCGCCGTGGGTGCCGTCAAGTAAGGGGTGTGCGTGAAGTTCACCGACGGCTACTGGCTGCTGCGCGAAGGCGTGACGGCCGCCCACCCGGTCGAGGTCCTCGACGTGAGCGCCGGGTCCGGGGCCCTGGAGATCCACGCGCCGACCCAGCCCATCCGCCACCGCGGCGATCTCCTGAAGGGACCGGTCGTGACCATCGGCGCGCACGCCCCGATGCCCGACGTCATCGGCGTCACGTTCACGCACTTCGAGGGCGAGGAGCCCCGGGGACCGCGGTTCGAGCTCAACCGGCTCGGCGGGGAGGAGTTCACCGCCCACGCCGCGTACGACGACGAGTCCGCGACCCTCACCTCGGGCGCCCTGTCCGTGCGCGTGAGCCGTACCGGCCCCTGGCACGTGGACTTCCTCGCCGACGGCCGCGTCCTCACCGCCAGCGGCCCCAAGGGCATGGGCATCATGCGCGACGCGGGCAACGGCGGCCACTACCTGCGGGAACAGCTGAACCTGGGGGTGGGCACCCACGTCTTCGGGCTCGGCGAACGCTTCGGGCCACTGGCGAAGAACGGCCAGGTCGTCGACATGTGGAACGCCGACGGGGGCACGGCCACCGAACAGGCGTACAAGAACGTGCCGTTCTACCTGACGGACGCGGGCTACGGCGTCTTCGTGGACCATCCGGGCCGGGTGTCGTTCGAGGTCGGCTCGGAGGCGGTCTCCCGGGTCCAGTTCAGCGCCGAGACCCAGCAGCTGACGTACTACGTGATCTACGGGCCGACGCCCAAGGACGTCATCCGCAAGTACACGGCCCTCACCGGCCGGCCCGCGCTGCCGCCCGCCTGGTCGTTCGGGCTGTGGCTGTCGACGTCCTTCACCACCTCGTACGACGAGGCCACCGTCAGCTCCTTCATCGACGGCATGAAGGAGCGCGAACTGCCCCTCTCCGTCTTCCACTTCGACTGCTTCTGGATGCGCGAGTTCAACTGGTGCGACTTCGAGTGGGACCCGCGGGTCTTCCCCGACCCGGAGGGCATGCTGGCGCGGCTCAAGGAGCGCGGGCTGCACATCAGTGTGTGGATCAACCCGTACATCGCCCAGCGCTCCCCGCTGTTCGCGGAGGGCAAGGCGCTCGGGCATCTGCTGCGGCGGCCGGACGGCAGCGTCTGGCAGTGGGACCTGTGGCAGCCGGGCATGGCGCTCGTCGACTTCACCAGCGAGGCCGCCCGCGAGTGGTACGCCTCGAAGCTGGAGGCGCTCCTCGCGCAGGGCGTCGACTGCTTTAAGACGGACTTCGGGGAGCGGGTCCCGCTCGACGTGGCGTACGCGGACGGCGGCGACCCCGAGCGGATGCACAACTACTACACCTACCTCTACAACCGGACCGTCTTCGACGTGCTGCGCAAGCACCGCGGCGAGGGTGAGGCGGTCGTCTTCGCGCGCTCGGCGACCGCGGGCAGCCAGAAGTTCCCGGTGCACTGGGGCGGCGACTGCGAGGCCACGTACGAGTCGATGGCCGAGTCGCTGCGCGGCGGGCTGTCGCTGGGGCTCTCCGGGTTCGGCTACTGGAGCCACGACATCGGCGGCTTCGAGGGCACCCCGACGCCCGCCCTGTTCAAGCGGTGGCTCGCCTTCGGGCTGCTCTCCTCGCACAGCCGCCTGCACGGCAGTTCCTCGTACCGGGTGCCGTGGCTCTTCGACGAGGAGGCCGTGGACGTCCTGCGCCTGTTCACCCGCCTGAAGCTGCGCCTCATGCCGTACCTGTACGAGACCGCCCGCACCGCGCACGCGACCGGGGTGCCGATGATGCGCGCGATGGTCCTGGAGTTCCCCGACGACCCCGGCTGCGCGCACCTGGAGCGGCAGTACATGCTCGGCCCCGACCTGCTGGTCGCGCCGGTGTTCTCCGACGACGGGGATGTGTCGTACTACGTGCCCGAGGGCACCTGGACGCACTTCCTGACCGGGCGGACGGTCACCGGGCCGCGCTGGGTGCGCGAGCGGCACGGCTTCTCCAGCGTGCCGCTCCTGGTGCGGCCGGGCGCGGTGATCCCGGTGGGCGCCGTCGAGGACCGCCCCGACTACCCGTACGCGGACGGGGTCACCCTGCACGCGTACGGGCCGGTGCGCGGCGCGCAGGTCACGGTGGCGGTGGACAGGGTGACGTTCACCGTCGTGCGGGAGGGCGACACGCTGCGGGCGGCGTCGAGCGACCCGGCGGCGCCCTGGGCCCTGTCGGCGGGCGGGCGGACCGCGCGGGCGGCGGCGGGCACCGGGTTCCTGTCCCTGGAGCTGGGGCCCGAGCAGGGGCCCACTGACGGTCCGGAGCGGGGCCGGGCATGGTGAAGATCACCGACGTGGCCCGGCACGCGGGGGTCTCCCCCAGCACCGTCTCGTACGCGCTGAGCGGTAAGCGCCCGATCTCCGAGGAGACCCGCCGGCGCATCGAGGACAGCATCCGCGAGCTGGGCTACCGGCCGCACGCGGGGGCCCGTGCCCTCGCCAGCAGCCGGTCGAACGTGCTGGCGCTGGTGGTGCCGCTGCGGACCGGCATCCACGTGCCGGTGGTGATGCAGTTCGCGGTGTCCGTGGTGACGGCCGCGCGCCGCCACGACCACGACGTGCTGCTGCTCACCCAGGAGGAGGGCGAGGACGGGCTGCGGCGGGTCGCGGACACCGCGCTCGTGGACGCGCTGATCGTGATGGACGTCCAGCTGCACGACGGGCGGCTGCCGCTGCTGCGGCGCCTGGACCGGCCGTCGGTACTGATCGGGTTCCCGGCCGAGCCCGACGGGCTGACCTGCATCGACCTGGACTTCGGGGCGGCGGGCGAGCTGTGCGTCGAGCACCTGGCGGGGCTCGGGCACCGGGTGGTGGGGTTGGTGGGCTCACCACCCGAGGTGTACGTGCGGGAGACCGGGTTCGCCCAGCGGGTAGTGCGGGGCTTCACCACCGCGGCCGACCGCAACGGCATCGCCTCCTCGGTGCACCCGTGCGAGGCGGACCCCGCGGCGGCCCGGCAGGTCGCCGAGCGGCTCCTGCGGGAGCGGCCCGCGCTGACGGGGGTCGTGGTGCACAACGAGCCGGTCCTGGAGCCGCTGATCGACGCCTTCGAGGCGCTCGGGTTACGGGTCCCGCAGGACCTGTCGGTCACCGCGATCTGCCCGGACGAGCTGGCCGGGCGCGTCCGGGTGCCCGTCACCTCCGTCGCCATACCGGCCGCCGAGGTGGGCACCGGCGCGGTGGAGCTGCTGATGAGGAAGCTGGACGGCACCCCCGTACCGCGGGCCACGCTGCTGCCGCCCCGGCTGACGGTACGGGCGAGCACGCGGCCCCGCTGACCCCGTGGCACGGCGGAGGCGGTCCGGGGCGCGAGCAGCTGTGGGCGCCCCCGAGCACCCGCGCCCCGGACCGTCGTCGTTCACCCGCTCAGCACCTCGCCGGCTTGCGCCACGAGCACTCCAGGTCCGTGTCCGCTCCGGCCGACCGCGCGCCCGGTGCCGCCTCCACCGCCGCGGTCCCGTCCGCCGTGGACCGGGCGAGGGTCACCACGATCGCGTCCTCCAGCGGCTTCACGGACGCGGCGAGGTAATTGTTGAGCACGATGCTGTAGACGAGCTCCCGGCCGTCCGCGTCCTTCACATATCCGGACAGCGCGGACGCCCCCGTCAGCGAGCCGGTCTTGCCGACGGCGTTGAGGGCCGCGGGCGTCCCGCACATCCGGGTCCGCAGCGTGCCGCCCACGAAGCGGTCGGGGGCGCAGGCGACCGGGAGGGACCTGTACCAGTCGGCGTACCAGGGCTCGGAGCGCACCGCGAGCAGCAGTTTCGCGAACTGCCCGGCGGTGAGGTTGTTCATGCGGGAGAGCCCGGACCCGTCGACCTGCCGCAGCTTCCCGGTGTCGACGCCGACGCCCTTGAGGTAGCCGCCGACGGCGGCGAGCCCGGCGCTCCAGCTGCCCTCGCCGGAGACCTTGTGCCCCATGGCCTTGGTGAGGATCTCGGCGTGCATGTTGTTGGACAGCTTCATGAAGGGGACCAGCAGGTCCTTCAGCGGCATGGAGGTGTGCGAGGCGAGCCGGCGCGCCGCCGCGGGGGTGGCGCGTCCCAGGCGCGTCGCGCCGGTCACCTTCACCCCGTGCGCGGTGAGCGCGGCGCGGAAGACGGCGGCGGCGTACCCGGTGGGCTCCCACACGCTCACCCACTCCTGGGTGCCGGAGCCGCCCACCGGCGTCGTGCCGGTGACGACGATCGTGTTGCCGCCGTGCTCGCGCTCCACGGTGAGGTCGTTCGCCCCGCCGGCCGCGACGGTCGTGGCCCGTACGTCGACGTCCACGTAGGTCGTGGGCGGGGTGACGGTGACCCGGGGCGCGTCGCCGGCCGCGGTGCCCGGCGCCACCTCCACGATCACCGACCCGGTGTCGTAGTCGGTGTCCGGCGCGACGCTCAGCGCGCTGATCTGCGCCGAGTAGTACGCGGACTCGTCGTCGGCGGCCCAGGCGCGGCCCAGGCGGCTGCGGTCGAAGCGGGTGTCGTCGGCGAGGAGCCGTCCGTCGACGCGGGTGACGCCGGAGTCGGCGACGCGGGCCGCCAGGCCGTCGTAGTCCTCGGCCAGGGCGGTCGGGTCGCCGGTGCCGCGCAGGTACAGGTCGCCGGTCAGCACGGAGCCGTGCCGGCGCCCGGTCGTCAGGACGTCCGTCGTGAAGGTGTGGCCGGGGCCGAGGATCTCCATCGCGGCCGCCGAGGTGGGCAGTTTGGTGTTGGAGGCGGGCATCAGCCGGGAGGTGGGCGCCCGCTGGTACAGCACGTCCCCGCTCGTGGCGTCCGCGACGACGACGCCCGCCGCGCCGCCTTCCATGCGGCTGTCGCCGAGGAGGGTGTCGAGGGCCTCCGGCAGGCCCCCGGCCTCCTGGTCGGCCCCGGCCGGCGCGGACCAGCCGAGTCCGGCGACCAGCATGCCCAGCACCACGGCCCAGGCCCGCGCGCGGTGGCGCGGGCCGTGAGATCTCTTGCCCTGTCCGAGTCTCTGTCCGAGTCGTCTCATGCCACAGCAGCATCCACGACGAAGGCCCCGCTGCCTATGGCAGCGGGGCCTTCGTCGTCACGCTTCACTGTGAACATGGGAAGTGGAGATGGCGGGAATCGAACCCGCGTCCAACGGTGCAGAATCAGGGCTTCTCCGAGCGCAGTTCGCTTAGATTTTCTCAGCCCCGGAGATCACGCGAACAAGTCTCCGACGGGCTCAGTCACTGTTTGATTTCCCGCCTCACCCCGTGACCGGGCGAGACGGTTTAGTTCCCTTGATTATGCCAGGATCCGGGTCGGGAACACCCCCGGGCTGACACCCATTTAGGGTCCTTCACTCACTGGTTATTAAGCAGCGAGGGCGAAGGACTGGGAATCGCTCTTGGAATTGGCGATTATTGGTTGCGACATATGGTTAACGAGATCATTGCCGCTTCCTCGGCTCGCTTCCCCTGCTTCGACAGCCGCTGTCGAAACCGATCATCCCCATGTTGTTTTTTCAAGACCCTCCGAGGAGGGCGCGTGCACCTGCTGTGAGGTGCGTTGCCATCGTACGTGACCAACGCACGTCGATGCCACTGTATTCCCGGCGGCCCGCCGCGCCGGCTACTCGCCGCGCTGCCTGCGCTTGGCCGCCGCGATCGCGCGGTCCGATTCGCGCCGGTCCTGCTTCTCCCGCAGGGTCTGGCGCTTGTCGTACTCCTTCTTGCCCCGGGCCAGCGCGATCTCCGCCTTCGCCCGGCCGTCCTTGAAGTACAGGACGAGGGGCACGATCGTGTGGCCCGTCTCCTCGGACTTCACCGCCAGCTTGTCGATCTCCTCGCGGTGCAGGAGCAGCTTGCGCTTGCGGCGCGCGGAGTGGTTGGTCCAGCTGCCCTGGCTGTACTCGGGGATGTGGGCGTTGTGCAGCCACGCCTCGTTCCCGTCGATCTGGACGAAGCCGTCGGCCAGCGAGGCCCGCCCCTGGCGCAGCGACTTCACCTCGGTGCCGGTGAGGACGAGCCCGGCCTCGTAGACGTCGATGATCGCGTAGTCGTGCCGGGCCTTCTTGTTCTGCGCGACGATCTTGCGCTTGCCGTCCTTGGCGTTCGCCTTGGCGCCGCCGCCCTGCTTCGGCTGGGATTCCTTCGGTACGTACATGCCCTTGCTCATAGTGCTGGTCATTTTCGCACCAGAGGGGGGCCGGAGGGAAAGCCGATTACGGGAACCGCGGACCGCCGGCCGCGGGGACGGGGCGCCGGGCGCTCACTCGGCGTCCCCCAGGCCGCTCAGCACCGTCTCGGCGCGCTCCAGGGCGCCCTCCTCGACCTCCAGGTCGGGGGTGATGCCGCGGCCGTCCACCGCGCGCCCCGAGGGGGTGCGGTAGTGCCCGACGGTCAGCTCGGCGACGGAGCCGTCGGGCAGCCGGCTCGGCATCTGGACCGAGCCCTTGCCGAAGGTCCTGGAGCCCACCACGACCGCGCGGCCGCGGTCCTGGAGGCTGCCGGTGAGCAGCTCGGCCGCGCTCATCGTGCCGCCGTCGACGAGCGCGACCAGGGGTCTGGCGGTGTCGCCGCCGGGATCGGCGTGCAGGGCCCGCTGGTCGCCGTCCACGTCGTACGTGGCCACCAGGCCGCCGTCGAGGAAGGCGGAGGCGGCGGTGACGGCCTCGGTGACCAGGCCGCCGGAGTTGCCCCGCAGGTCCAGGACGATGCCCTCGTCCGCGGGCGCGTCGGCCACGGCGGTCCGCACGAGGTCCCCGGAGCCCTTGGTGAAGGCGGCGACCCCGATCACGGTCGCGCCGTCCGGCAGCTCGCGCACGGTCACGGAGTCGGTGGACAGCCGCGCGCGGCGCAGGGTCTCGCTCCACGCGCGCGTGCCGCGCTGCAGTCCCAGGGAGACGGTGGTGCCCGCGTCGGCGCCGGTGGCGTCGCCCCGCAGCAGCGAGACGACCTCCGTGACGGGCCTGCCGTCCACCCGGCGGCCGTCGACGCTGCGCAGCCGGTCGCCCTTGTGGATGCCGGCGGTCTCGGCGGGCGACCCGGACCGGACCCGGGTCACCTCGATGCGGCCGTCGCGCTCGCGCCGGGCCCACAGGCCGACGCCGGTGTACCGGCCGTCGAGGGCGTCCTCGAACTCCTCGTACTCGCCCTGGGAGTAGACGGCGCCCCAGCGGTCGCCGCTGCGGCTGACGGCGCGCTCGGCGGCCTCCACGGGGGACTTCCCGTCGGCCATCGCGTCCGCGGCGGCGTCGGCGACGTCCTCCCGGTGGCCGGCCTCGGCGGTGCGGACCGGCGGGGAGGCGGATTTCCGGCCGGGGCCGTCGAACGAGCCGGTCGCGGCGCCGGCCGCGAGGACGCTCGTGAAGACCAACGTCAGGGCCGCCCCGCGGCGGATGCGGCGGGGCTGACAGAACAGGTCGCGGCCTGACATGCGGGTGAGTCTAGGACAACGAAAAGGTCCGTACCGGCCGTTGCCGGTACGGACCCCGTTGGCATGTGTCACACCTTCAAGTACTTGCGCAACGCGAAGAACGCGGCCAGCGCGGGCATCAGGAGGCTCGTGGCGAGGATGAGCGGCAGCTTCGTCAGGACGGCGTCCCAGCCGATGAAGTTGATCAGGTTCAGCTTCTCGGACAGGGCCAGGCCGTGGTCGATGATGAAGTACCGCGCGATCAGCAGGAAGGCGCAGGCGACGCCGCCGCCGATGAGGCCTGCGACCGCGGCCTCCATGATGAACGGCGCCTGGATGTAGAAGCCCGAGGCGCCCACCAGGCGCATGATCCCGGTCTCGCGCCGGCGGCTGAACGCGGAGACGCGCACCGTGTTGACGATGAGCATCAGCGCGACGACGAGCATCATCGCCATCACCGCGCGCGCCGCCCAGTTCATGCCGTTGAGCAGCTCGAAGAGGTTGTCGAGGATGCCCTTCTGGTCCTGCACGGACTGCACGCCGTCCCGGCCGTCGAAGGCGGTCGCGATGACCTGGTACTTCTCCGGGTCCTTCAGCTTGATGCGGAAGGACTCCTGCATCTGGTCCGGGGTGAGCGAGGCCGCCAGCGGGGAGTCGCCGAACTGCTCCTTGTAGTGCTTGTACGCCTCGTCGCTGGTCTCGTGCGTGATGGTGTCGACGACCGGCATCTTGTCCAGGTCGGTCTGGATCTGCTTGCGCTGCTCGCTGGTGATCGCCCCCTTGGCGCAGTTGGGGTCGGACTCCGCGTCGCTCTTGTTGCAGAGGAAGATCGAGACGTTGACCTTGTCGTACCAGTACCCCTTCATCGAGTTCACCTGGTCGCTCATCAGGAGCGAGCCGCCGAACAGGGCGAGGGACAGGGCGACGGAGACGATGACCGCGAAGGTCATCGTCAGATTGCGGCGGAGACCTACACCGATCTCCGACAGGACGAACTGGGCGCGCATGGCGTCTTCTCAGGCCTTTCCGTGGACGGACGCGGGGGGCTCGCGGTCAGTGCTGATAGCCGTAGACGCCGCGCGCCTGGTCGCGGACGAGACGCCCCTTCTCCAGCTCGATGACGCGCTTGCGCATCTGGTCCACGATGTTCTGGTCGTGCGTCGCCATCACGACGGTGGTGCCGGTCCGGTTGATCCGGTCGAGCAGCTTCATGATGCCGACGGAGGTCTGCGGGTCCAGGTTTCCGGTGGGCTCGTCCGCGATCAGCAGCTTGGGCCGGTTCACGAACGCCCTCGCGATGGCCACCCGCTGCTGCTCACCGCCGGACAGCTCGCCGGGCATCCGGTCCTCCTTGCCGCCGAGCCCGACGAGGTCGAGCACCTGCGGCACGGACTTGCGGATCTCGCCCTTGGACTTGCCGATCACCTCCTGCGCGAAGGCGACGTTCTCGGCGACCGTCTTGTTGGGCAGCAGGCGGAAGTCCTGGAACACGGTCCCCAGCTGGCGGCGCATCTGCGGCACCTTCCAGTTGGAGATGCGCGCGAGGTCCTTGCCCAGTACGTGCACCTGCCCCTGGCTGGCCCGCTCCTCACGGAGGATCAGCCGCAGGAAGGTGGACTTCCCGGAACCGGAGGACCCCACCAGGAACACGAACTCGCCGCGCTCCACCTCCAGGGAGACGTCCCGGAGGGCGGGGTGGGTCTGCTTGGCGTAGACCTTGGACACGTTGTCGAATCGGATCACGGATGCACCACAGGCCGTCGGGGGATATCGGGCTGGACGAGCGTGACCATACGCGACCCGGGCACACCGGCGCAGTCGCCGGGACGGGTTGCAGAAGGGTTGTGCGCATTTGTACCGGGGCACCTTAAGAAGGGGACCCGGTCCCGCCCCGTCCGTGCCCCGTCAGGGGCGCGGGGAACTGCGCGACCAGCCCCCACCCACCCGCAGCCGCGCACGCTCCCAGGGGGCACCCCCACAAGGCGCCCGGGCCCCCTGCAAGGGAACCCGCGCAGCCTCCGGAGGAACCTGGCACAGTGGAGGGGGAACGTATCCGTCCCCGAGAGCGTTGTGTACGTGGAACCGGTGCAAGGAGGGCGAGCGCATGACGTACGACCGGCTGGTGTGCGCGAACTGTGCCGCGCCCGTGAGCGAGGGCCGCTGCCCCGTCTGCCGCGCGAACCGCGAGCGACTGCAGCAGGAGGGCCCCTTCGGGGGGCTCAACCCCATGGCCCTGATCGCCCTGCTGGCCGTCCTGATAGCGGCGGTGGCCCTGCTGGCCCACCAGACCGCGTAGGAGACGCACCTCACACGGCCGCGAAGCGCAGGCGCAGAGCCCTGCGAGTACAGAGCCTGCGGGCACAGAGCATGAGAAAGGGCCCGGAGCTGTTCGCTCCGGGCCCTTCCCAGGTCCTACGGCGTCAGGCTGCGGCGCCGCGGTTGTCCATCAGGCGCGGCAGCATGCGGAAGCCGATGCCACCGGCGATCATCGTGGCGGCGCCGATCAGCAGGTACGTGATGTTCTCGGCGGCGCCGGTCTCGGCGAGCTCGCCGCCGGTGCCCTGCGCGGAGGTGTCCGAGCCCGAGCCGGTGTCGGTCAGGCTCTCCTTGCCCTGACCCTGCTCGACGGGCTTGGAGCCGGCGTTGTCGGGGTTGGTGTCGTTGCCGCCACCACCGTTGCCGCCGCCKCCGTTGCCGTTGCCGTTGTCGCCGCCACCGCCGTTGCCGCCGCCGTTCCCGTTGCCCGGGGTGGTCGGGTTCTCGGTGGGCTCCTCGGTGGGCTCGGTCGGCTCCTCCGTGGGTTCGGTGGGCTCCTCCGTGGGCTCCGTCGGCTCCTCGGTGGGCTCCGTCGGGATCTCCGTCGGCTCCTCGGTGGGAGGCGGGGTGGTCGGGTCCGTCGGGTCGTCGTCGGCGTCGATGCCGACACCGACGTTCAGGCCACCCACGTTGGCACTGACGTCGAGTGCCGAAGCGGCACCGGCGGCGGTCAGTGAGGCGCCGGCGGCGATCACCGCACCGGCCGCTATCCGCGCGATCCGGATGCGCGTCTTCTTGGTCATCTGGTTGCTACCCCCAGTAGGTCATCGTCAGTGGTGCAGCGTCCGGAGCGGCGACCGCGGGACGGCTCGGCAGAGCCTCCGGTTCACACGCGCCCCAGAAATACGCATGCCGCGCGTCAGCCTTCCCACTTTTCAAAGCAACGTCAAGGTCGTTGCGACCGCGATGTCCAGATCACGCTCTTTTGACCGGCACAGTGTCATGTGAGTGTGATGTAAAACCCACGCATCACCCAACAGAAAGGGCAACTCCCTTCCGGTGAAAGGGAGTTGCCCTGTCGACAAAGCGACGTGCGCGAATGTCGCCTTACTTCTCCTGCTGCTTGCGCCAGCGAATTCCGGCCTCCAGGAATCCGTCGATCTCCCCGTTGAAGACGGCCTCGGGGTTGCCGACCTCGCAGTCGGTGCGCAGGTCCTTGACCATCTGGTACGGGTGCAGGACGTACGAGCGCATCTGGTTGCCCCAGGAATTGCCCCCGTCGCCCTTGAGCGCGTCCATCTTGGCCTGGTCCTCCTGGCGGCGCCGCTCCAGCAGCTTGGCCTGGAGGACGTTCATCGCGGTCGCCTTGTTCTGGATCTGCGACCGCTCGTTCTGGCAGGAGACGACGATGCCCGTCGGGATGTGGGTCAGGCGGACCGCGGAGTCGGTCGTGTTGACGCCCTGGCCGCCGGGGCCGGAGGAGCGGTACACGTCCACGCGCAGCTCGGACTCGTCGATCTCGACGTGGTCGGTCTGCTCGACGACGGGCAGCACCTCCACACCGGCGAACGAGGTCTGGCGGCGACCCTGGTTGTCGAAGGGCGAGATCCGGACGAGGCGGTGCGTGCCCTGCTCGACCGAGAGCGTCCCGTAGGCGTACGGCACCTGGACGGCGAAGGTGGTCGACTTGATGCCGGCCTCCTCCGCGTACGAGGTCTCGTAGATCTCCGTCTTGTAGCCGTGCTGCTCGGCCCAGCGCAGGTACATGCGCTGCAGCTTCTCGGCGAAGTCCGCGGCGTCGACGCCACCGGCCTCGGCGCGGATGTTGACGAGGGCCTCGCGGGAGTCGTACTCGCCGGACAGGAGCGTACGGACCTCCATCTCGTCCAGCGCCTTCCGGACGGCGGCGAGCTCGGTCTCGGCCTCGGCACGGGTGTCCGGGTCGTCCTCCTCCTCGGCCATCTCGAAGAGCACGCCGAGGTCGTCGATGCGCCCGCGGAGGGTCTCGGCCTTGCGCACCTCCGCCTGGAGGTGGCTCAGCTTGCTGGTGATCTTCTGCGCCGCTTCGGGGTCGTCCCACAGGGACGGTGCCGCCGCCTGCTCCTCCAGCACAGCGATGTCTGCCCTCAGTTTGTCGAGGTCCAGGACGGCCTCGATCGACTCCATGGTCGAGGAGAGGGACTTGAGCTCTTCGGAAACATCGACGACTGCCACGCCCCCAGCGTAACGGCTCCGCCGACTTGCCCGGGGTAGAGGTGCGGGCCCGGTGGGGGCGGGCCGCGCAGTTCCCCGCGCCCCTAGGTACCTAGGGGCGCCCGCGGAGCGCGCGCCGTGCCGAGCGCGCCCCCGGCCAGCTCGTCCGGCCCCGGCACCCGCATCGACGTGTGCGTGTCCCGGTTCGAGTCCGGCTTGGCGCCGGGCACCAGCGGCACGGCGCCCCGCCGCACCCGCTCCCGCGGAGCCTCCGGCTCGGCCGCCGTCGCCGCCGACGGCGACGCGTCCTCGTCGTGGTCGCCGGCCGGCTCCCCGTCCGGCTCGTCCACGTCCAGCGGCGGCATCCCGGCGAGCAGCGGCAGCTGCTCGCGCAGCCGCTCCCCCAGCTCGGACGCCCGCAGCCGGGACGCCGGCGCCTTGGCCAGGCACTGCACGAGCAGCTGCCACAGCTCCTCGGGGATGCCGGGCAGCGGGACGACGGTCTCGGTGACGTGCCGCCGCAGCACCGCCCCCGGATGCCCGCCGCCGAAGGGGGTGAACCCGGCGAGGAGCTCGTAGAGCACGGTCGCGAGGGCGTAGATGTCGACGGCCGCCCGCGGCGGGAGCCCTTCGATGATCTCGGGCGCCAGGTAGTCCGGCGTGCCGATGATCTTCGTCGCGCGGGTCCGCCGCGGTGAGTCGATGAGCTTGGCGACGCCGAAGTCGGTGAGCAGCGCGGGGTGCGAGCCACCGGGTCCGAGCGGGCCCTGCATGTCGAGCAGCACGTTCTCGGGCTTCACGTCCCGGTGCACGACCCCCGCCGCGTGCGCCGCGGCCAGCCCGTCCGCGACGTCGGCCACGATCGCGACGGCCGCCTCGGGCGCGAGGCGGCGCTCCCGGTCGAGCCGGGTGCGCAGGTCGGTGCCGCGGACGAGGTCCATGACGAGGGCGAGGTCGTTGCCGTCGACGACGAGGTCCCGCACCGAGACGACGTGCGGGTGGTCGAGGCCCAGCAGGGCCGTCCGCTCCTGGACGAACCGCCCCACCAGCTCCTGGTCGGACGCCAGGTCCTCGCGCAGCAGCTTGATGGCGACGGGGCCCTCGGGACCGTCACCCAGCCACACCGTGCCGGCGCTGCCCCGCCCCAGGATCTGGTTCGCGGTGTACCGGCTGCCGATCTTCCGTACCAAGACTGCTCCTACGGGCGCGTGTTGGCGACAAAACTACGCGCCCGGAGCACCAACCTTCACTTCGGCGACGGAAATCACCCGCCAGGTGTCGACAAATCCCCGGAACCGTGAGGACGATTCCGGGGACGACGGGGGAGCAATCCCCCGAAAACGGCTACTGGCCGGTCGCGCCGCCGAGGTCCTTGACCCAGCCGGAGACGGTGCCGATCCAGTCCGACAGCTGCTCCCAGTACCCCTTGGACGTGCCGATCCAGCCCTGGAGCGGGCTGAACTCCCAGATCGCCCAGCCGGCCGCGACCAGGATGACGAGCGTGAACAGGCACCCCTTGAGGCAGCCGAGCCCGGGGATCTTCATCGGGTTGGCACCGCGCTGCCGGGGCGGCCTGGGTTCCCGGGGCTCGCGCGGCGGCCGCGGCGCGGGCTGCTGGGGCTGCTGCGGCGCGGGGGCGTACCGCTGCTGCTGCGGCTGGGGCTGGTAGGGCTGCTGGGGGGCGTACCCCTGCTGGTAGCCCTGCTGCTGCCCTTGCTGTCCCTGCGGGTAGCCGTAGCCGGACTGCTGGTTGCGCGGCTGCCGGCGCTGGGGCTCGGGCTGCCGGCGCGGGGGCTGCTGCGGCTGGTTCTGCGGCGGGCGGGCGACCTGGCGCTGCGGGCGGCGGCGCAGCGGGTCCTCGTTCGGGTCGAGGTACGACTGCACCTGCGTCGCCTCGTTGCGGTCGCGGGCCGCGCGCAGCTGGTTCTGCCAGGGGTGCGGGTCCTCGGGGCCCGCCCCGGGCTGGTCCGGCGGCACCGGCGGCATCACCGCGGTCGGGTCGGCCGCGCCGCGGTGCGGCAGGACGGCGGTGGGGTCCGCGGCGCCCGCGCCCGCACCGGCGCCAGCGTGCGGCAGGACGCTGGTCGCGCCGTTCGGGTCGTAGGAGGCGGCGCCCTGCGGGAGCACCTGGGTGGGGTCGGCGG
>NZ_VDFC01000047.1:441237-443381 GCF_008369065.1 Streptomyces apricus
GTCCGGCACGGGGGCGGGCGCCGGGTCCGGGGTGAGCAGGACGCCCACGGCCTCGGCGGCGGCGATCTGCGCGGAGTTCGCGTGCACCCCGATGCCCTCGGCCACCGTCCGCAGACCGCGGGCGAGGTTCTCGGCGCTGGGCCGTTCGTCGGGGTTCTTGCGCAGGCAGCGCTCGATGACGGTCCACAGCGGGTCGGGGACCGTGGAGGGCCGGCGCGGCTCGGCGCTCAGGTGCTGGTGCAGGACTTCGAGGGCGGACCCGCCGCCGAACGGCGGACGGCCCGTGACCAGCTCGTACAGCATGATGCCGGCGCCGTAGATGTCGACGGCGGAGGTCTGCGGGCGGCCCTCGGCCGACTCCGGCGCCACGTACGCGGGCGTGCCGACGAACTCGTGGGTGCGGGTCAGGCCCGGGGAGTCGGCGAGGCGGGCGATGCCGAAGTCCGTCAGCATCGGGTGCATCTGGCCGCCCTGCTGCTGGAGCAGGACGTTGGCCGGCTTCAGGTCGCGGTGCACGACGCCGTCGGCGTGGCTGGCGGCGAGCGCGTCGGCGACCTGGGCGGTCAGCAGGGCGGCGGCGACCGGCGAGAACGGGCCGTTCTCGCGCAGGTAGCGGTGCAGGTCGGGGCCGTCGATCAGGTCCATGACCAGGGCCAGCAGATCGCCCTCGACCACGAGGTCCCGTACGCGCACGATGTTCGGGTGGGTCAGCCGGAGCAGGACGGAGCGCTCCCGCAGGAACCGCATCACGATGTCCGGATCGCTTGCGAGCTCTTCCTTGAGGACCTTGATCGCCACGGTCTCACCGGGCTGACCGGGCACGGCCGCCTCGGCACCCGCGGCCTCGCGCTGGCTGGCCCGCCAGACGGTGCCCGTGGCGCCGCGTCCGAGCGGCTCCTCCAGGAGGTACTTGCTGCCTACCGGCCGCACGTCATGCGCTCCCTGCTGCTTGCTTGCCTGGTCCGTCCACCGCGCTACGGGCGGTTCCGACCCACTGTAATGCCGCCGAACACGGCTCCGGGCTGTCGTCGCGCCACGGTTTCCGCCTTCCCGCCCACCTCTGTATTACGTGGAACATTCCCGTGTGTGTTCGATGAAAAGACGCTCGTTCCGGGTGTTTCGGTTGCCCGATCTTGACGTGATCGGTCCCCGGTGTGATCCCAAGAGGGCACTGGGCAGGCACTTTTGCGGGCAGAGCCGACCAATCAAGATCACTTGCCTGCGGAACGCGGGCGTGTTGTCAGTCGCAGGTGCGAGGATGCATTCCGTACCGGCCGACGTGCCCGTGCGCGGTGGGGGGATCTGCGGTGGGGGACCGCGGGACAGCCCCGTCGCGGGCGCCCGCGACAGAAGGGACCGCTGACGGCGATGCAGATCCGGCTGACCGTCGTAGACCCGCTGGGCACCCGCCCCGACGGGCGCCCCGCGTCCTGCGACGTGCTGGTCACGGCACCCGCCGGGACCGCGCTCGCGGCGGTGGCCTCCGGCCTCGCCTCGGCGGTCGGGGGCGAGGGCCCCGGGGTGCTGTACGCGGACGCGGAGCGGCTCGACGCGCAGCGCTGCACGCTGGGCGAACCCCCGCTGACGGACGGCGCCGTGCTGTCCCTGGGCGCCCCGGCGCAGCCCGGGCCCGACGTCGACCCCGCAGCTGCGCAGCTGCGGGTGGTCGCCGGGCCGGATGCCGGCGGCGTCCATCTGCTGCACGGCGGCCGGATCGAGATCGGCCGCTCCGCCGACGCCGACGTGCCGCTGGACGACCCGGACGTCTCGCGGCTGCACTGCGCCGTGACGGTCGCGCCGGACGGCCGGATCTCGGTCGCGGACCTCGGCTCCACGAACGGCACGGTGCTGGACGGCAGGCGCGTGGGCGAGCAGCCGGTGCGTTTCGCGCCGGGGGCGCTGCTGCGGGTGGGTGAGTCGGCCCTGCGGCTCGCCCCGGCGGGCGAGCCGGCCGACGTCTGCGAGACCACCCCGGACGGTGAGGGGCACGTACGGGTGGGCGCGGGACCGGCGGCGTCCGCGCGCGGACGCTCGACGACGACCGACGACCCGGCGGACCGGGACTCGGGGCAGTCCCGCACCCAGGCGCAGGGAGAGATACGGCAACAGGGGCAGGCGCAGGGACAGGGACGGCAGTCCGCCGG
>NZ_VDFC01000047.1:443481-451029 GCF_008369065.1 Streptomyces apricus
GGTGACGGGGCGGATCCCGCGTACGGCCACGCTGCGGCCGACGGTGGTCCCGCTGGAGTGGGCGCGGATGGGCGATCCGCCGGCGCGGCGGCCGGTGCGGGAGCTGGGCAACGGGCCGACGGACCTCGCCCTGCTGGCCAGTGCGCTGGAGCGGGCGGCGCGCTCGGTCGCCGCGGCGGAGGTCCCCTCACTCCTGTAGCCCCCGCGCCCCTGAGAAGCAGGGCGCAGCCCGCTTCTCAGGGGCGCGGGGAACTGCGCGGCCCGCCCCCACCGGCCGGCAGCCGACAACACGCCCCACCGGCCCGCCGCGGAGCTGCTCCCGCACGTCACGACGCGATTACGATCATGCCCTTGACAGGGCAGGCGCCCTTGCCGAGGCCGAGCGGACGGGCGTAGACCAAGAGCGCACGGCACAGCGCTAGGCCCTGTCAGGGACTCCCGTCCGCGGACGGCGGGAGAACGGCGGCAGGACCTCGGACGTTCGACGGAGAACGGGGCACACCATGCGTAGCAGCATTCTTCGCGTCAGCGGGCCGCGGACGAGGAGCACGGCCGCGAAGGCCGCGGCAGCCCTCGTCGCAGGGGCGATGGCCTTCACGCTCACGGCGTGCGGCGGTGACGACGACAAGAAGGACGACGAGGGCAGCGGCGGCGAGAAGGGTGCCGCGGCCAGTGTCGAACTGCCCAAGCTGGACGGCCAGAAGCTTGAGGTGGCGGCCGTCTGGACCGGCCCCGAGCAGGAGAACTTCACCAAGGTCCTGGACGAGTTCGAGAAGCGCACGGGCGCGGAGGTCAGTTACGTACCGACCGGCAACAACACCTCCACGTTCCTGGGGACGAAGATCGAGGGCGGCAAGCCGCCGAGCGTGGCGTTCCTCCCGCAGGTCGGCGTGCTGCACCAGTTCGCCCAGAAGGGCTGGGTGAAGCCGCTGGGCGCCGAGGCGCAGGCGCAGCTCGACAAGAACTTCTCGACGGGCTGGAAGGAGCTCGGCGCGTACGAGGGCAAGCAGTACGGCGTCTACGCGAAGGCCGCCAACAAGTCGCTGGTCTGGTACAACACGGCGGCGTTCGAGGCGGCGGGCCTGACGGCCGAGCCGAAGACCTGGGACGAGTTCCTGCAGACCGCGCAGACCCTGTCGGACGCGGGCTCGCCCGCGGTCTCCGTCGCCGGGCAGGACGGCTGGACCCTCACCGACTGGTTCGAGAACGTCTACCTCTCGCAGGCCGGCCCGGAGAAGTACGACCAGCTGGCCAAGCACGAGATCAAGTGGACGGACCCCTCCGTGAAGGAGGCCCTGACCACGCTGGCCCAGCTGTGGGGCAAGGACGACCTGCTCGCGGGCGGCAGCGCGGGCGCGCTGCGCACCGAGTTCCCCAAGTCGGTGACCAACACCTTCTCCGGCGACACCCCGGCGGGCATGGTCTACGAGGGCGACTTCGTGGCGGCCAACATCAACGCGGACACGAAGTCGGAGATCGGCACGGACGCCAAGGTGTTCCCGTTCCCGGCGGTCGGCGACGCGTCGCCGGTGGTCAGCGGCGGTGACGTGGCGGTGGCGCTGAAGGACGACAAGGGCGCGCAGGCCCTGCTGACCTTCCTGGCGTCGACCGACGCGGCCGAGATCTGGGCGGCCCAGGGCGGCTTCATCTCCCCCAACAAGGAGATGAACGCCGACAAGTACAAGGACGACGTGACCAAGGACATCGCCAAGGCCCTCCTGAAGGCCGGCGACGACTTCCGCTTCGACATGTCCGACCAGGCCCCGGCCGCCTTCGGCGGTACGCAGGGCACGGGCGAGTGGAAGGCGCTGCAGGACTTCCTGAAGGACCCCAAGGACGTCGCGGGCGCGCAGCAGCAGCTGGAGACGTCCGCCGCCAAGGCGTACAAGGGCTGACGCCGCCGATGTCGTCGCAGCTCGCGACGGCGGGGGGCCCGGCGAACCCGGTGCCCCCCGCCGGAAAGCGCAAGAGTGTGATGGGCACCCGGCCGTGGGTGGCGGCCCTGTTCCTGCTGCCCGCGATCGTGCTGCTCGGCGCGCTCGTGGTCTACCCGATCGGGTACTCGGTCTGGCGCAGTCTGTACGACGCCGACGGTTCGGGCTTCGTGGGCCTGGGCAACTACGGCGACCTGTTCAGCGACGACGCCACCTTCACCGCGGTCAAGAACACCGCGATCTGGGTGGCGGTGGCGCCGGCGCTGGTCACCGGGCTCGGCCTGGTCTTCGCCGTGCTGACCGAACGGGTGCGCTGGTCCACGGCGTTCAAGCTCGTCATCTTCATGCCGATGGCGATCTCCATGCTCGCCGCGGGCATCATCTTCCGGCTCGTGTACGAGGCGGACCCCGACCAGGGCGTGGCCAACGCCGTGGTGGTGGGCGTGCACGACACGTTCGCCGAGTCGTCGGTCTACCCGAAGGCGCGCCCGTCGACCGAGAGCGACCTCAAGGCGTCCGGCGGGGGTGCCTTCACCTCCACCGGCACGCTGAGCGCGGGCACGCCGGCGCTGGTCCCGCTGGTCGGCATCGCCCCGAACAAGGTGCCGGGCGACCCCGGGGACGCCACGTCGGCCGAGCCGTCGGGTGACGGCGTGTCCGGCACGGTCTGGCTGGACTTCAAGCTGGGCGGCGGCGGCGAGAAGGGCGCCGTCGACGCGGGCGAGAAGGCGCTGCCCGGCATCAAGGTCGAGGCGGTCAAGGACGGCAAGGTCGTGGCCTCCGCGAAGGCGGGCGACGACGGCACGTTCACGCTGCCCGCCGCCGCCGACGGTGCGCAGCTGCGGCTGCCCGAGTCGAACTTCGCGGCGCCCTACAACGGCGTCGACTGGCTCGGCCCGAGCCTGGTCACCCCGGCCATCATCGGCTCGTACGCCTGGATGTGGGCCGGTTTCGCGATGGTGCTGATCGCGGCGGGCCTGGCGGGGGTGGACCGCAACCTCCTGGAGGCGGCCCGGGTCGACGGGGCCAACGAGTGGCAGGTGTTCCGCCGGGTCACGGTCCCGCTGCTCGCGCCGGTGCTGGTCGTCGTCCTGATCACCCTGATGATCAACGTGATGAAGATCTTCGACCTGGTCTTCATCATCGCCCCGCAGCCCAGTCAGGACGAGGCCAACGTGCTGGCCCTGCAACTGGTCAACGCCTCCTTCGGCGGCGGCAACAACCAGGGGCTCGGCAGCGCGATCGGCATCGTCCTGCTGCTCCTGGTGATGCCGGTGATGATCGTCAACATCCGCCGGCTGCGAAAGGAGCGTCGACGGTGACCACGTCCTCCGTACCCCTGAAGGGTCCCGGTGAGCCCGGTGAGCCCGGGAGTCCCGCGCAGCCGTCCGCGGCCGTGGACGCGGCCGGTCCGCCCGAACGGTCACTCGCCTCGAAACTCGCGGGCTTCTTCGCGGGCGGCGCGGTGCGGGTCTTCCTCGTCGTGGTCGCGCTGCTCTGGGTGACGCCGACGGTCGGGCTGCTCGCCTCGTCGTTCCGCGACCCGACCGACATCGCCGCCTCCGGCTGGTGGGAGGTCTTCAGCAAGCCCTCCCAGCTCACCACCGAGAGCTACTCGACACTGCTGGGCAAGGAGGAGATCACCGACGCCCTGTGGAACACGGTGCTGATCACGGTGCCGGCCACCGTGCTGGTCGTCGTGATCGGCGCGATGGCCGGGTACGCCTTCGCCTGGATGGACTTCAAGGGCCGCGACTGGTGGTTCGTGGCCGTGGTGGCCCTGCTGGTGGTGCCCATCCAGATCGCCCTGATCCCGCTGGCCGACCTCTTCGGCGACCTCGGGATCTTCGGCAGCGTCCTCGGCGTGGTCCTCTTCCACGTGGGCTTCGGCCTGCCGTTCGCGATCTTCCTGCTGCGCAACTTCTTCGCGGAGATCCCCCGGGAACTCCTGGAGGCGGCGCGGCTGGACGGCGCGGGCGAGACCCGCCTGTTCGCGACGGTGATCCTGCCGCTGGGCGGGCCCGCCATCGCCTCGCTGGGCATCTTCCAGTTCCTGTGGGTGTGGAACGACATGCTGGTGGCGCTGATCTTCTCGGACTCCGGCTCCCGGCCGCTGACGGTCGCGCTGACCGAGCAGACCCGGCAGTTCTCCGGCAACATCGAGACGCTCGCGCCGGGCGCGTTCATCTCGATGGTGATCCCGCTGGCCGTGTTCTTCGCGTTCCAGCGGCAGTTCGTGTCCGGCGTGATGGCGGGCGCGGTCAAGTAGCCTTCAGGGAAAGCGATTTGAGGGGCGGTCCGGCGACGGGCCGCCCCTTCGCGTCACCCCGGGGGTCCCCCACATGCCGCATCCGGCGTAACCACGTACCCCCTTCGGCCGTTGCCGGGCCATATGGCCGCGCCGACTTATGGATGTCCCTTGCCCCGGTTCAGTGTCATTGTCCCCGCTTACCAGGTGCAGGCGTATCTGCACGAGTGCATGGCATCGGTCCTGGAACAGTCCTTCACCGACTTCGAGTTGATCGCGGTCGACGACTGCTCGCCGGACGCCTGCGGCGCGATCCTCGACGAGTTCGCCGCCGGTGACCCGCGGGTGCGGGCCGTCCACCTCAAGGAGAACGTGGGCCTGGGCCGGGCCCGCAACGCGGGGATGCGGTACGCGACCGGTGACTACCTGGTCTTCCTGGACGGCGACGACACCCTCACCCCGCACGCCCTGCGGGCGATCGCCGACCGCGTCAAGGAGACCGGCGACCCGGACGTCCTGGTCTACGACTACGCGCGCACCTTCTGGACCGGCGAGACGGTCCGCAACGTCCAGGCGCGGCAGCTCCACGAGCAGGGCCCGGCGCCGTTCCGCCTGGACGACCGGCCGGGGCTGCTCGACGTCCTGATGGTCGTGTGGAACAAGGCGTACCGCCGGGAGTTCGTCGAGCGGGAGGACTTCACGTTCCCGCCCGGCTACTACGAGGACACCCCGTGGACGTCGCCGGTCCTGATGGCCGCGGAGACCATCGCGACGCTCGACCGGGTCTGCGTCCACTACCGGCAGCGGCGCCGGGGGAACATCCTCGGCACGACCAGCGAGAAGCACTTCGACATCTTCGACCAGTACGACCGGGTCTTCGCCCACCTCGACGCGCACCCGGAGCTGGCGCACTGGCGGCCGGTGCTGTTCCGGCGCATGGTCGACCACCTGTCCGCGGTGTTCCTCAAGCGGGACCGGCTGCCGCGCGGCTCCCGCGCCGCCTTCCTGCGCAGGGCCCGCGCCCACTACGTCCGCCACCGCGTGCCCGGCGCCGGCGTCCCCTCCCGCAACCGGCTGCGGCACGCCCTGGTCCGCCTGGGCAGTCACCGCGCGTACCGCGCCCTGTGGACGGCGACGCGGCTGAAGCGGCGCGCCGGGCGGCTCACCGGGGCGCTGGCCCGCGGGGTCCGGGCCGGGGCGCTGCGGCTGCACTACGGCGTCCAGCGCCGGCTGCCCGTGCGCGGCGACCACGCCGTGTTCGCCGGCGACGGGGGGCGCGGCCACGGCTGCAACCCGGGGGCGCTGGAGGTCGCGTTCCGCACGTACGCGCCGGGAATGCGCACCGCGTGGGTCGCGGACCCGGCGTTCCACCACACCGTCCCGACGGGGACGCGCCGGCTGACGCCGGGCTCCGCCGCGTACTGGACGGCCCTGGCCCGGTCCAGGTACCTGGTCGCCGGCACCGGCTTCCACCCCCGGCTGGTCAAGCGGCCCGGCCAGGTCCTGGTGCAGACGCAGGCCGGTACCCCGCTCAAGCACATGGGCCTGGACCTCCAGGAACGTCCGGCGGCGGCCCGGGACACCGACTTCGCCGGGCTGCTGCGCGACGCCGACCGGTGGGACTACTGCCTGTCCGGCAACCGGCACTCCACGCTCGTCTGGGAGCGCGTCTTCCCGGCCGGGTACACGATGCTGGAGTACGGCCAGCCCCGCACCGACGTGTTCCAGCGGGCGACGGCGGCGGACGTGGCCCGGCTGCGCGCCTCCCTCGGCATCCCCGAGGGCGCGGTCGCGATCCTGTACGCGCCGACGTACCGGGACTACCGCCGCGGTCCGCGCACGGCGCTCGACCTGGAGCGGGTGCTGCGCCGGCTCGGTCCGCGGTTCGTCCTGCTGGCCCGCGCGCACCCCGTGCACCGCGCCCCGCTCGTCCCGGACGGCGGCGGCCGGCTGATCGACGTGTCGGACCACCCGAGCGTCGAGTCGCTCTGCCTCGCCTCGGACGCGCTGGTCACCGACTACTCGTCACTGATGTTCGACTACGCGGGCCTGGACCGGCCGATCGTGATCCACGCGGACGACCGGGAGGCGTACGAGGCGGCCCGCGGCACCTACTTCGACCTGCGCGCCTTCCCGCCCGGCGCGATCGCCCGCACCGAGGACGAGCTGATCGACATCTTCGCGACGGGCCACTGGCGCGGTTCGCGCTCCGCGCAGCTGCGCACCGCCTTCCGGGAGCGGTTCTGCCCCTACGACGACGGGCGGGCCGCCGAGCGGGTCGTCCGCCGGGTCGTGCTGGGCGAGACGGCCGGCCTGCCCGCGGTGGTGCCGCCGCGGGAGCGCCGTCCGGTGCCGTCGGCGGCCGACCGAGGCATGTCCTCACCCCTCGCCACCGTCCCGACACCCGGCGTTTCCGTTCCCGTCGTTGACAGACCCTGAGGCACTCCGGTCCCATCCCCGAGCACAGGAATTCCACAGTCCCCGGTCCACGGAGCACTCATGACTTCCAGCACCAACGGCACCGCAGAACTCCCGCGCCCCCAGGCCCTGTCCGAGGTCAAGGGCTGGTTCCGCGCCGTCGACCAGCAGCTGTTCGACTGGTTCCTGTCCGGGCAGCTGGACCGCGGGCAGCGGGGCGACCTGCTCGAACTCGGCGCGTACCTGGGCAAGAGCGCGATCTTCATGGCCTCGTACCGGCGCGAGGGGGACGCCTTCACGGTGTGCGACCTCTTCGACTCGGCGGCTCCGGACGCCGCCAACCTCAAGGAGATGAACAAGTCGTACGCGACGCTCACCCGGCGGGCGTTCGAGGCGAACTTCCTCGCGTTCCACGAGGAGCTGCCGACGGTGCTGCAGGCCCCGACCTCGGTGGTCGCCGACCGCGTCGCGGACGGCAGCTGCCGTTTCGCGCACATAGACGCCTCGCACCTGTACGAGCACGTGCACGGGGACATCGTGGCCGTGCGGGACATCCTGCTGCCGGACGGGGTGGTCGTGCTGGACGACTACCGCGCCGAGCACTGCCCGGGGGTCGCCGCCGCCMCCTGGGGCGCGGTCGCCGCCCTCGACCTGCGCCCCATATGCGTGACCGGGACGAAGTTCTACGGCMCCTGGGGCGATCCGGAGCCGCCGCGCGACGCGCTGCTGGAGTGGCTGGCGGCCCGCGAGGACCTGTGGCACGAGGTCCAGCAGGTCGCGGGGCACGGGATGATCCGCATCGACGGCAGGAGGGCCACCGAGCCGAAGCACCCGGTCTCCCGGTACGCGGCCGGGGAGGAACCGCCCGCGCCCGCCGGGGCCGTGCCCGCCGGACCCCCCGCGCCGGCCGCCGCCTCCCGGCCCGCGCCGGCCGGACCCGCTCCCACC
>NZ_VDFC01000047.1:451129-475874 GCF_008369065.1 Streptomyces apricus
GCTGTGGGCGGCGGGGGTGTGCGTCGCGGCGGCCGGGGGCGCGCTGGTGTTCCTGCTGCTGCGGACGGTGGGCGTGCCGGTGGCGGCCGCGCTGACCGGGCAGGCGCTGTACTACGTGCTGCCGACGGGCACGACCGCGATGCGGCCCATGGCCGAGGGCACCATGACGGCGCTCACGCTCTCGGCGCTGCTGGGGTGCGCGCTGGTGCTGCGCGGGCGGCGGGCCGGTGCGGTGGTCGCGCTGTCGCTGGCCCTGCTGTTCACCGTGAAGCACTCGCAGGCGCTGTTCCTGGCGGTGTGCCTCGCGGCGGCGTGCGCGCTGATCGGCGTGCACCGCAGGCGGTCCGGCCGACCGGTCGGGGACGATGTGAGGACGCTGCTGAAGGTGACGGCGGGGGCGGCCGCGGGCACGGTCCTGCTCGCCCGCCTGCTGCACTACCCGTCCGAGTCGGACAGCCTCCAGGACCTGCTCACCGACCACTTCCTGCGGCCGGACCGGGAGCGGCCCTGGCAGGAGTTCGTCCGCCTGGAGGTCAACTTCTGGGTGGAGTGGCTGCGGCGGCAGCTGCTCGCGCCGCTGTTCCTGGTGCTGGKGGGGGCGGGTGTGTTCGGGGCGCTGCGGCGGTGGCCGGCGTTCGGCGCGCTGCTGCTGGGCGCGGGCGCCACCGGGCTGCTGAGCACCGCGGCCCACCCGGACATCGCCATCGACCGCCTGCTGGTGATGGTGTGGCTGGTACCGGTGGTGGGACTGCCGCTGCTGCTCGCCCCGTCCCCGGGGGCTGCGCCCCCGGACCCCCCTGTCGCGCTGCGCGCTCCCGCGCAGTTCCCCGCGCCCCTGAAAGGGGCGCGGGGAACTGCGCAACGGGGGTTCGGGGGCGCAGCCCCCGAGTAGGACTACTCGACGACGAGCTCGACCGGGATGTTGCCGCGGGTCGCGTTGGAGTAGGGGCACACCTGGTGCGCCTGCTCGACCAGCTTGCGCCCGGTCTCCGCGTCGACGGACTCGGGCAGCTCCACCCGCAGGGTGACCGCGAGGGCGAACCCTTCCCCCTGCTTGCCGATCCCGACCTCCGCGGTCACCGCGGCGTCGCTGACGTCGACCTTCGCCGACCGCCCCACCACCGCGAGCGCGCTCGCGAAACAGGCGGAGTACCCGGCGGCGAACAGCTGCTCCGGGTTCGTGCCCTGCCCGCTGCCGCCCATCTCCGTCGGGATCCCCAGCTGCAGGTCGAGCTGCCCGTCGGAGCTGTAGGCACGGCCGTCACGGCCGTGGGTGGCGGTGGCTACGGCGGTGTAGAGCGCGTCCATGGAAACCATCCCTCTCGAAGTCCTGCGAGTCCTGCTGAAAGCCTTGCCGGATACGAGTAGAGCACACAATTAAATTGTGCACAACTGAATGACGCGCACGGGGTATCCTGAAGCCATGACCACGACGCCCGCGTCCGCCCCCGCACAGGACGACGACTTCCTCCGCCTGGACCAGCAGATCTGCTTCAGCCTGAACGCCGCCGCGCGCGCCTTCGGCGGCCTGTACCGCGTCGTCCTGAAGGACCTGGGCCTCACCTACCCGCAGTACCTGGTCATGCTCGTGCTGTGGGAGCACGGCGGGCTGCCGGTGAAGAAGGTCGGCGAGCACCTGCGGCTCGACTCCGGGACGCTGTCCCCGCTGCTGAAGCGGCTGGAGACGGCCGGCCTCGTACGGCGCGAGCGCAGCGCCCGGGACGAGCGGTCCGTGACGGTGGAGCTCACCGACGAGGGCGCGGCCCTGCGGGAGCGGGCGCTGCGCGTCCCGCGCCGGATCGCCGCCGCGACGGGGTTCGAGCTGGCCGAGATCGAGGACCTGCGCTCCCGCCTGGACCGGCTGACGGGCACCCTGGACGCGGCGGCCCTGGAGGAGACCCCGGCCTGCGAGTGAGCGCACACCCCTGCGGCAGACCCTGCGCCGCCGGTTGATCTTTACGGGTGACAGGCCCGCTTCCGGGCGATATGCACCGGACTGCGGCTTACGATCACCGGGATGAAGCTCCGCACCCTCGCCGCCTCCTGGGCGGCCACCCGCGCCCTGATGCTCTGGCTGCTCCTCCAGGACGGGCGCGCCCCGCTCGGCACCGGCGGCGTCGCGCGCGAGGTGCACGAGCTGTACGCCCGCTGGTACGGCGTGCTCGCCGGCGGCTCGTTCCCGGCCGGCGACCGGCTCTGGCAGTACCCGCCGGGCGCGGGCCCCGTCCTGCTGTCGCCCGGGCTGCTGCCGGGGCTGACGTACTTCGAGGCGTTCGTGGTCCTCACCCTGGCCACCGACCTCCTGGTCACCGCCGTCCTCGCGCGCGCGGGCACGCGTGCGGGCCGCAGCCTGCGCGGGGCCGGGCTCTGGACGGCGGCCCTGCCGCTCCTGCTGCACATCCCGCTCGCGCGCTACGACGTGCAGGTCACCGCCCTCGCGGTCCTCTCCCTGCTGGCGCTGTCGCGCTCCACGCGCGCGTGCGGCGCCTTCGCGGCGCTGGGCGCCCTGGTGAAGGTGTGGCCCGCGCTGGCGCTGATCGGCACGCCCCGGGGGCGTACGACGAAGGAGGCGTGGACGTCGGCCGCCGTCACCGCGGGGGCGCTGCTGCTGGTGCTCGCCGCCCTCTTCCGCGACCCGTTCGACTTCCTGCGCCAGCAGAGCGGCCGGGGCGTGCAGATCGAGTCGCTCGGCGGGACGGTCCTGTCCTTCGCGCACCACGCGGGCTGGCCGGGGACCGTGGGCTACCGGTACGGGGCGATGGAGTTCACCGGCCCGTACGTCCCCGCGGTGGCCGCGGCCTCGCTGGCGCTCACCGTGGCCGCCCTCGCCACCCTGCTGCTGTGGCGGCTGCGCGCGCGGCGCTGGACGCCGGCCACCCCGTACGACGCCGCGCTCGCCGCCGTGCTCCTGTTCACCGTGACGAGCCGGGTCATCAGCCCCCAGTACCTGGTGTGGCTGATCGGGCTGGCCGCCGTGTGCCTGACCTCCCGGCACACCACGCAGCGCCCGGTGGCGGCACTGGTCACGGCGGCCGCGGCGGTCAGCGCCCTCGCCTACCCCGTCCTGTACGACGACGTCGTGGCCTGCTCCTGGACGGGCTCCCTGGTGATGCTCGTGCGCAACGGCCTGCTGGTGACGGCCGCCGGACTCTCCTTCCACCGCCTGTGGACGGCCACGGTCCGGCCCGCCGCACCCGCGGGGACGGGACCCGCGCACGACGCGCACCTCCTCCCCGCGGAGACAGCGAGCGCCCCTTAAGGGAAAAATGCCCGCATTAACTACTATTGCGTCCCGTGGAAGCCGTACGAGCCATGCAAGCCAGAACACCGCACCGGCCCCGGCCGCACCCGGCGCAGGTGTGCGTCGTCGTGATCGGGTACGACGACGCCGGCCACGTGACCGACGCGGTGCGCTCGGCCCTCGCGCAGGGGCCCGCCGTCCGCGAGGTGGTCGCCGTGGACGACTGCTCCACCGACGGCAGCGCCGGCCTCCTGGAAGGTCTCGCGCGCGACGAGCCGCGCCTGAAGGTGGTCCGCCGCACGGTCAACAGCGGCGGCTGCGGCAGCCCGCGCAACGACGGCGTCGACGCCGCCACCGCCCCGTACGTGATGTTCCTGGACAGCGACGACGTCCTGCCGCCCGGCGCGGTCGACGCCCTGCTGGGCGCGGCCGTCCGGCACGGCACCGAGGTCGCCGGCGGCCTGTGCGTGCGCCGCGAGCTGCCGTCCGGGCGCGAGGTGCCCTGGCAGCCCGAGCTGTACGCCAGGGCCGCCCTGGTGGCCGATCCGTCGCGGCGCCCGCGCCTCGTCCACGACACGCTGTGCGTCAGCAAGCTGTACCGCACCGACTTCCTGCGCGCGCACGGCATCCGCTTCCCCGAGGGGCACTTCCCCTACGAGGACTTCGTCTTCACCGCGCGCGTGCTGGCCGCCCGCCCGCGCATCGCGCTGGTCCCGGACACGGTGTACGTGTGGCACGTGCGCCGCGGCGCCGGGCGGCTGTCGATCTCGCTGGACCGGTCCGGCGTCGACAACTGGCGGGCGAGGCTCACGGCGCACGCCCAGGCGTACGACGTCCTCCTCGCCGCCGGTGAGAAGAGGACGGCCCGGGCCTCGCGGGTGCGGTTCCTCGACCACGCCCTGCGGATGTACGCGCGCGAACTCGAACTGCGCGGGGCCCGGTACCGGCGGGAGTGGTGGGACCTCACGCGCGCCCACCTCGCGGCGTTCGACGCGGCCGACTTCGCGCTCGCGCCCGCGCCGGGCCGGGTGGTCGCCCAGGTGGTGCTGGCCTCGGAGAAGCCGCGCGACCTGGCCCGCCTCAAGGAGGTGGCGGCCCGTCCGGCCCGGCTGCTGCCCCCGTACGCACGCGCCGTGGACGGTACGCCGGTCTGGTCCGCCGACCTGCCCCGCGTCACCCTCGAACACCTGCTGGTGCGGCCGGTGCGCCTGCTGCCCGTCGCCGTCGACGCGCAGCTGCGGCCGCGCGTACGGGGCAGTCTGCTGCGGCTGCGCCTGCACGAGCTGTACGGGCGGATGGCGGACGCGGGGCCGGCGTCCGTGGACGCGGAGTTCGTGAACCGCCGGGACGGCACGACGGGGGCCACGCTCACGGCCTCCTTCCGGCCGGACGGCACCGGCGCCTCCACCGGCAGCACCGCCTCCGGGCCCGCCTCGTGGACCGCCGAGACGCCGGTCGACCTCCCGGCGCTCGGCCCCGGCACCTGGGACCTGCGGCTGTGCCTGCGCTTCCGCGACGGCACGGTCCGCGAGACCACCGCGCACGCAAGCGCAGGGCCTGGCCTGCTGCGCCGCACCGCCGTGCCGAGCGCCCGGCACGGCATCCTGCTCGTCCAGCCGTACGCGACCCACGCGGGCTCGCTCGCCCTGCGGACCGCACCCGGCCTGCGCGGCGCGGCGGCGGCACTGGACCGCAGACTGAGGCGGCTGCGGCTGCCGAGATGGCCGGGGCTCCTGCGGCGGCTGCGGCACTGATCCGCAACCGGCGCCACTCCCGCGTCGTATTCATATCCGTACGGGCACGCGCAGCCCGAGGCACACACGAGGGGACGGCAGCAGATGACCTGGCTGATCACCGGCGGCGCCGGATACATCGGGGCGCACGTCGTCCGCGCGATGACCGCGGCGGGCGAACGGACCGTGGTGTACGACGACCTGTCCACCGGCATCGCCGACCGCGTCCCGGACGGGGTGCCGCTCGTTGTCGGCTCGACCCTGGACGGGGAGCGGGTCGCGCGGGCGCTGCGGGACCACGCCGTCACCGGTGTGGTCCACCTGGCGGCGAAGAAGCAGGTGGGCGAGTCGGTGGAGCTGCCGCTGCACTACTACCGCGAGAACGTGGAGGGGCTGCGGGTGCTGCTGCAGGCGGTCACGGCCGCCGCGGTGCCGTCGTTCCTGTTCTCGTCCTCAGCGGCGGTGTACGGCATGCCCGACGTCGACCTGGTGACCGAGGAGACGCCCTGCGCGCCGGTCAACCCGTACGGCGGGACCAAGCTCGCGGGCGAGTGGCTGGTGCGTGCCACAGGCCGGGCGCACGGCCTGTCGACGGCGTCCCTGCGCTACTTCAACGTGGCGGGGGCGGCGGCCCCCGAACTGGCCGACACCGGCGTCTTCAACATCGTCCCGATGGTGTTCGAGAGGCTCACCGCGGGCGAGTCCCCGCAGATCTTCGGCGACGACTACGACACGCCGGACGGCACGTGCGTGCGCGACTACATCCACGTCGTCGACCTGGCGGAGGCGCACGTGGCGGCCGCCCGGCGGCTGGCCGCGGCCCCCGGCACCGACCTGACCCTCAACATCGGCCGCGGGGAGGGGGTCTCGGTGCGCCGGATGATCGACCGCATCAACGAGCTCACCGGCCACGCGCTCGAACCGGTGGTCGGTCCCCGCCGCCCGGGCGACCCGGCGCGGGTCGTCGCCGCGGCCGACCGCGCCGCCGCGGAACTCACCTGGAAGGCCCGGTACGGCCTGGACGACATGATCACGTCCGCCTGGGAGGGCTGGCTGCGCCTGCACCCGCCGGCCGACCGGGCCTAGGACCCACCGCAGCCGGACCGGACCGGGAGCCGGACCGGATCGAGCAGGACCGGGCGGCGCCGGACCGGAAAACGCACTCGCCGCGGGCCGGACATCGTCCTGGGCCGCGGCGAGAGTGCTCCGACGGGACCCGTCAGAGCTTGTCCATACGGGTGTAGGGGCTGACGATACGGGCCTGGCGGGAACCGAAGTCGACGAGCATCGCGATGCCCTCCTCGACGCCGACGATCCTGCCCAGGCCGAACTGGTCGTGCGTAACACGGTCACCCAGGGCGAAGTGCTTGGCGACCGGGACAACCGGAGCTTTGAAGGGACTGGTGGACAGGTGGCGCCGGGGCGCGGATGGCTTCGTCATCGTGATGCCAGTATGCGCCCCCGCGGGGCCCGGGAGTGAGGCGTGGATGACAACGATCCGGCCGCTACAGGGCTCCGCGGCCCTCCGGCAGGGACCCGGGAACGGACGCCGGAACGCACGGATCCGCAGGTGGAGCGCGGGTCCCCGCCCGCCTACAGCGCCCTGAGCGCCGCCGCCGTGGCCCGCGTCAGACCCTCCAGATATCCCTTCGGCGGTTTCGGCCCGCGGACCACCACGGCACGCCAGTAGAGCGGCCCCGCGATCACGTCGAGGGCCAGCTCGCCGTCGGCGTCCGCGCCGATCTCACCGCGCGCCCGGGCTGCCTCGACGATGCCGTTCGCGACGCCCGCCTGTCCTTCGCGCAAGGCTTTCTGGAGCGCCTGCGCCATCTCCGGGCTCCGGGCCGCCTCGGCCTGCAGATCGGGGACGACCTGTGAGGCGACGGGGTGACGCAGGGCGCGCGAGGTGACCTCGTAGAGCAGGCGCAGATCGCCCTCCAGGGTGCCCGTGTCGGGCGCGGGCAGCCCCTGGACGGCCATGGCGGAGACCAGGTCCAGGACCAGGTGCAGCTTGGAGCGCCACCGCCGGTAGACGGCGGTCTTGCCGACGCCCGCACGGCGTGCGATGCCCTCGATGGACATGCGCGCGTACCCGACGGCCGCGAGCTCCTCGAAGACGGCCGCCCTGATCGCCTCCGTGACGTCCTCCCGGAGCACCGCGGCCCCGGCGGGGGCCCTGCGGCGCGGCGGCTGCGGGTTCCCGGCCGCCTCTGCGTTCGTCGTCATGCGGACCAGCATAGGCGGGCGCCGGCGACCGGGATACGTGGCGACGAAACGGTTGCGTCCCGACGTCGAGTCGCCCTACGCTCGCGTCACGACGATACGGTCCCGTCCCGACGTAAACCCTCCGTCCCGTCCCACCTCCCTCAAACCCCTCCCGAACCCCTCCCGAGTGAAAGCAGCGGATGTGAGTCAGGTGCTCGACACACCTCCCCCGGCCTCGGCGTCGCCCGGCCCGGATCCCACGGATCCCGCCGCCCTCGCCGCCCGGTACGGCCTCACGGTCAGCGGCGCGCGGCCCTCCCTGCCCGCGTACGTCCGCCAGTTGTGGGCGCGCCGGCACTTCGTCACCGCGTTCGCGACGGCCAAGCTGACCGCCCAGTACAGCCAGGCGAAACTCGGCCAGGTCTGGCAGGTGGCCACGCCCCTGCTGAACGCGGCGGTCTACTACTTCGTCTTCGGCGTCCTCATGGGCACCAGCCACGGGGTGCCGGACTACGTCCCGTTCCTGGTCACGGGCGTGTTCGTGTGGACGTTCACGCAGAGCTCGATCATGGCGGGCACCCGGGCGATCTCCGGCAGCCTCGGCCTCGTGCGCGCCCTGCACTTCCCGCGGGCGGCGCTCCCGGTGTCGTACGCGCTGCAGCAGCTCCAGCAGCTGCTGTTCTCGATGGTCGCGCTGGTGGTGATCCTGCTCGGCTTCGGCGTGCCCGTCGGCCCGTCGTGGCTGCTGGCCGTACCGGCGCTGACACTGCAGTTCGTGTTCAACGCGGGGGTGGCGATGGTGGTGGCGCGGATCGGCGCGAAGACCCCGGACATCGCGCAGCTGATGCCGTTCGTGCTGCGGACCTGGATGTACGCCTCCGGTGTGATGTGGAGCCTGGACCGGGTGCTCGGCGACCACGGGGACATGCCGCGGGTGGTGCTGCTCGCCCTGGAGTGCAATCCGGCGGCGGTCTACATCGACCTGATGCGGTTCGCGCTGATCGACACGTTCCACGGCGGGCAGCTGCCCCACCACGTGTGGGCGCTCGCGGCCGGCTGGGCGCTGCTCGCGGGCGTCGGCGGGTTCATCTGGTTCTGGCAGGCGGAGGAGACGTACGGACGTGGCTGAGCAGAGCATGACCGGTGGGGGTTCCGGGGCGGCCGGACGGGTGCCGACCGTCGTCGCCGACCGCGTCGACGTCGTCTACCGCGTCAACGGCACGGGGGCCGGGCGGGGCAGCGCCACCGCCGCCCTCAACCGCATCCTGCGGGGGAAGAAGGCCGAGCGGGCGGCGGGCGTGCGCACGGTGCACGCCGTGAGGTCGGTGTCCTTCACCGCCTACCGCGGCGAGGCCATCGGCCTGATCGGCACGAACGGGTCGGGCAAGTCGACGCTGCTCAAGGCGGTCGCGGGCCTGCTCCCCGTCGAGCGCGGGCGCATCTGCACCGACGGGCAGCCCTCGCTGCTCGGCGTCAACGCGGCGCTGATGAACGACCTGACCGGCGAGCGCAACGTGTATCTCGGCGGGCTGGCCATGGGCATGTCCCGGGAGGAGGTCAGGGCCCGCTACCAGGACATCGTCGACTTCTCCGGCATCAACGAGAAGGGCGACTTCATCACCCTGCCCATGCGCACGTACTCGTCCGGGATGGCCGCCCGGCTGCGCTTCTCCATCGCCGCCGCCAAGGACCACGACGTCCTGATGATCGACGAGGCCCTCGCGACGGGGGACCGCTCCTTCCAGAAGCGCTCCGAGGCCCGGATCCGGGAACTGCGCAAGAGCGCGGGCACGGTGTTCTTGGTGAGCCACAACAACAAGTCGATCCGCGACACGTGCGACCGGGTGTTGTGGCTGGAGCGAGGAGAACTACGGATGGACGGCCCCACGACAGAGGTCCTGAAGGAGTACGAGGCCTTCACAGGCGGCGGAAGGAAAGCCCCGTAAGGGGCGCGGGGAACTGCGCGAGCAACCACGACGCGCCCGCAGCCGACGAACAACCGGAAGCTCACCGCTCAAGAAACCCGAACAACCCCTCCCACCGCCGCACGATCTCCGCCGGCGCATACCGCTGGACATTCACCCGCGCCCGCTCCCCCATCACGTCCCGCAATCCCTTGTCCGACATCAACGTGTCCAGGCGGCGAGCCAGCTCCCCCGTGTTGCCCACCGCGGCGAGCAGCCCGTCCTCCCCGTCCCGGACGATCTCCCGCACACCGGGCGCGCAGTCGAACGCGGCGCAGGGCAGCCCCGTCGCCATGGCCTCCATGAGGGCGAGCGGGAAGCCCTCGCCCCGGGACGACTGGACGAAGACCGAGCCGGCGCGCAGCGCGCCGGGGACGTCGTCCGTGCGGCCCATCCAGTCGACGGAGCCGTCCAGTCCCAGGGCCGTGCACCGCTTCCTCAGCATCTCCTCGTCCTCGCCGGAGCCGTGGATCCGCAGCCGCCAGTCGGGGTGGCGCGGCGCGACCTCCGCCCAGGTGTCGAGGAGCATGTCGATGCCCTTCTGGTCGTGCAGCCGCCCGATGCTGACGACCGCCTTCTCCGTGCGCGCCGACGGCACCTGCGGCATGAAGGGCAGCGGGTTCGGCAGGTAGGAGGCGTTGTTCAGGCCCTGCCCGATCCACAGGTCGGCGTCCTCGCGGGTCAGCGCCAGCATCCGGTCGACGTCCCGGTACCACCTGCGCACGCGGTGGAAGCGCGAGGACGCCCTGGAGTACGCGTACGACTCGTGGCTCATCCCGATCACGGTCAGGCCGCGCGTGTCGGCCCGGGCGACCCACTCCATGGCCCACACCTGCGTGACGATCACGACCGCGCCGGGCCGCGCCGCCCGGAACAGCGCGGTGAGCTTCAGGGCCTCCTCGCGGATGCTCGCCTCGCGCGCCCGGCCGGGCCGCGGCGGCTGTCCGGCGTACAGGGTCGTCATCGGGTACGGGACGGCGCCCAGCTCCTGCGGGACCGCGGACGGGGTGATGCCGACGACGTGCAGGCGGTGGCCGCGCGCGGTGAGGAGCCGGGCCATCTGGTGCGACCAGCTGGTCACCCCGCCCAGCTCGTCGACGCTGTTGGAGACGAGGAAGACGTCCCGCCGCGGATCCGCATCCGCGGTCACGGGGCCGTCCACGAGGCCGTCCACGGCGGTCATGCGCGCCTCCAGTGTGCGAAGAACTCGTCGACGACGCTGCGGGCCGCCGTCCCCTTGTCGTACTCGCCGAACTCCGCCACGAACCCCTTGCGGGCCTCCTCGTACTTCACCGCCTGCTCGTCGAGGGAGGCGAGGGCGACGTACAGCTCCTCCTCGGTGCGCACGACCGGGCCCGGTGCCCGCTCCAGCAGGTCGAAGTAGGTGCCGCGGCCCTCGTGCACGTACTCCTCGTAGTCGTACGCGAAGAAGAACATCGGGCGGCCGAGGAGCGCGTAGTCGAACATCACGGACGAGTAGTCGGTGATCAGCCCGTCGGCGAGGGCGAGCAGCGGGGTCACGTCGTGGTGGGCCGACACGTCCAGGACGCGCCCACGCACGGACGGCGGGAGCACGACGTGGTCGAGGTAGTGCGAGCGCACCAGCAGGACGTAGCGGTCGCCGAACTCGTCGGCGAACCGCTCCACGTCGAAGGGCAGCTCGAAGCGCCGCCGCTTGCCGCCCCGGTGCCGGAAGGTGGGCGCGTAGAGCAGGACGGCCCGGTCGTCGGGGATGCCCAGTTCGGCGGCGAGCGGTCCGCGCTCACGCCGGCCGGTCTCCTCCTCCAGCCGCCCGGCCCGTACGAGCTCGTCGTTGCGGGGGTAGCCGACGCGCAGCAGGGTCCGCTCCTTGAGGCGGAACGCCCTGGCGAGGGTGCGCACGTCGTGCTCGGAGCGGATCAGGAACCGGTCGAAGCGGTCGAGGACGCGCTGCTGCTCCTCCTGCGCGGCCCGGGACCTGAGCTTCCACTCCGGCTCGTCGAAGCCCATCCGCTTGAGCGCCGAGCCGTGCCAGGTCTGCAGGTACGTGGTCCGCGGGCGCTTGGTCAGCTTCAGCGGGTAGCTCTGGTTGTCGATCCAGAACTCGGCCCGGGCCAGCGCCTTCAGATAGGGCAGCGACCAGCGGCGCACGAGCGTGGCGTCGGCCGGGAAGCCGGCCGGCCCGGCGCCCGCGTACGACCACACGGCCTCGAAGTCGAGGTCCTGGCGCCGCATCTCCTCGTACAGGGCCTTCGGGCTGTCGCTGTACTGCCGGCCCAGGTGGCTCTCGAAGACGACCAGGCGCTTCTTCACGGGCAGCCGGCTGAACACCTCGTGGTAGATCCGGATCTTGGTGGGCCCCGAGGTGAGCTTCTTGCGGGCCGCCCTCGCCTTCCGGTACCCGGACTTGACCAGCCTGCCGGGCGTCCCCCGCACGCCCCGTACGACCAGCTCGTCCACCTTCTCGCGGGTCAGGACCCGGAAGGCGAGGTGGCCGCGGGCGGAGACCTCGGGAGTGACGCGGCCGGCGACCAGCCGGGTGAGCCGGGGCCGGACCGGCGCGTCCCCGACGGCCAGGCCGGGTTCGCAGGCGGTGAGGCGGGTGGTGGTGCGCACCCCGTCGACGCCGAGACGCAGCCGTACGTCCCACACGGCGTCCACGACACCGAGGGGCCGCAACCCGCGCGCGAGGTCGGCGGACGCCTCCCAGGCGAGGGACTCGCCCTCGTGCCGCAGGGTGCGCACGGGGAAGCGGAAGGTCTGCAGGCGCACCCCCTTCCTGCGGGCCGCGAACTCCAGCTCGCCGGTGAGCCGCGCGCCGGGCGGCACGACGCCCAGCGGGTTCACGATGCGCCCGGTCAGCCGGACGGTCCCCGCGCTCGCCTCGTACCCGGTGAGGACGTTGCGCAGGAACATCTTCTCCAGGGACTTGGTGTGGTGACCCAGTTCGGTGACGTCGAGGACGTGGCGGGCGAGGGCGCGCTCGGCCGCGTCGCCGTCGTCGAGGTGGCGGGCGCACCAGTACACGCGGCCGTCCCGCTCGACGAGGGGCGAGGAGATCTTGTCGCGGTTGGTGAGGGTGTCCACGGCCGGCAGGAGGTTGTCCCAGTCGCTCCTGCGCAGCAGGTAGGCGCAGATCGCGTGGACGGGTTCCACCTCGTCGAGGGCGGCCCGGTCGAGGGACTCCAGGTACGCGCGGGCGATCCCGGCGAACTCCTCCCGGTAGGAGGCGTCCCGGAACGGCAGGTCGCGCAGGTGCAGGACGAGGTCGTGCTTGAGGAACTTGACGTCCTTGCAGAACTTGAGCTCCGCCAGGCCCCGGTCGGCGAGCAGGCGGTCGACCCGCCGGTGGATCTCCATCCGGTGCGCGAAGTTGGCGATCTCGGCGCGGCGGTTGCTGATCGACCTGGTCGTCCCCTTGTCCACGACGTTCCAGTCGTAGACGCGGTTGGGGATGAGGGTGATGCGGCGGGCCGCGACGTACGCCTGTGCGGAGAAGAGCAGGTCCTCGTAGTGGATGCCGACCGGGAATTCGAGCCCCTGTTCCAGCAGGAAGGCGCGGCGGTAGCACTTGTTGGTCGACAGGGTGTCGAAGACCAGCAGGTCGGGCAGCTCGGAGATCGACTCCAGGGTGCGGGTGCGCGTGTACAGCCAGGGATACCACTTGACCTCCTTGCCGCTGCGCGCGTCGACGTGGACGCGTACGCACAGTCCGGAGACGAGGTCCGCGCCGGTCGTCTCGGCCGCCTCCAGCATGTTCCGGCAGGCGTTGCGCTCCAGTACGTCGTCACTGTCGAGGAAGAGGACGTAGGTGCCGCGGGCCTGCCGGATGCCGTGGTTGCGGGGGGCGCCGCAACCGCCGCTGTTCTCGTCCAGCCGGTGGGCGCTGACGCGGCCGGGGTGGCGCCGGGCCAGGTCTTGCGCCACCTCGTACGAGCCGTCGGTGCTGTGGTCGTCCACGATGACGACCTCGACGCTCCGCAGCGTCTGGCGCAGCACGGAGTCCACGGCGGTGGGCAGCCGGGCCTCGTCGTTGTAGACGATCACAACGACGGAGACGTCCGGCCCCTGCGACAGATCCTCGTTCATCCCATTTACCCTAAATGGGACCTCAAGACAATCACGAACCGGTTAGCCCGACCGGACGCGAACCGGTTCTTTCGCCCCCGCCGCCCCTTCCCGTCCCGACCCTGGGGGCTGCGCCCCCAGACCCCCCTGTCGCGCTGCGCGCTCCCGCGCAGTTCCCCGCGCCCCTAGGTACCTAAGGGTTGTCCCGTAACTGCCGGTCACGGGTGAGATAATCTTGCTGTGTCTGGTGTGATCACGGCGTCGGAGCCCTCCTGGATAGGCCCGTTCACCGGCGAGGGCGAGGTTGTGCAGGCGGGCGATGCCGAGCGTGGCGTGGTGAACGCCGTCGCCTTTCAGGCGGCAGTCGCGGAGGATCTTCCAGCCCTTCATACGGGCGAAGACGTGCTCCACGCGGGCGCGGACCTTGCGGTGCGAGGCATTGTGTTCCTCCTTCCAGGCCGGGCGGCGGGGGCGAAAAACGAGAGAGGCACCCCCCGCCCACAGGGGTGCCCCTCCCTACAGCCGGACGCTACGAATGCGTGCGCAGCATCGTCCGCATCGTCCTCATAGCCACCGACAGATTCGCCAGATCGAACGCCTCGGACCCCTGAATCTCCTCCAGAGTCGTCCGCGCCCGCGCAAGAATCGCCGCGTTCCGCTCCTCCCACGCCTTGAACCGCTGCTCAGGCGTGGACGACCCGTTCCCCACGGCGAGCACGTCCGCGGTCAGCGCGGCGTGCGCCGCGTACAGGTCCTCCCGGATGGACGCACGGGCCATCGACTGCCACCGGTCCGCCCGCGGCAGCTCGATGATCCGGTCCATGAGCTGGGTGATCCGCAGCCGGTCGGCGAGGTCGTAGTAGACCTCCGCGACGTCCATCGGGTCCTTGCCCATGCGGTCGCCCACCGCGACGATGTCGAGCGTCGGGAAGGCCGACGAGAACCCGGCCACCCGCTGCGCCAGCTCGTCCGGCACCCCGGCCCCGGACAGCTCGTCGTAGATCTGCTGGTACCACTCCAGGTCCGCGCCCCGCACCAGGTTCGGCAGCTCGTTCCAGACCTGCGTGACCCGCTCGCGGAAGAAGTCGATCGTCTCGGCGAGCTGGATCGGCTGCGGCCGGTTGTTGAGCAGCCACCGCGTGCCGCGCTCGACGAGCCGGCGCGAGTGCAACCGGATCCGGGTCTGGACCGCCGCGTCGACGGTGTTGTCGAGCGCCTCCACGGCGTCCCACACGGCGCTGGAGTTGAAGATCGCGCGGGCCGCGGTCTGCGCCCGGACGATCTCCTCCAGCGAGGCCCCGGTCTCCTCCCGCAGGCGGTGCAGGAAGCTGGTGCCACCGGTGTTGACCGTGTCGTTGACCAGCACGGTCGTGACGATCTCGCGCCGCAGCGGGTGGTTGTCGATCTGCTCGGCGAACTGCTTGCCGAGCGCGCCCGGGAAGTACGCGTGCAGCAGGCTGCGCAGGTACGGGTCGTCGGGCAGCGACGTGCGCAGCAGCTCGTCGGAGACCGTGATCTTCGTGTACGCGAGGAGGACGGCCGTCTCCGGCTGGGTCAGCCCGTGCCCGTTGCTGAGCCGCTCCTTGATCTGCCGCTCGGTGGGCATGAACTCCAGCGCGCGGTCGAGGTGGCCCGCCCGCACCAGGTGCCGCAGGTAGCGGTGCTGGGCGTGGAGCATGCTGGGCGACTGGGCGAGCGCGTTGGCCAGCGCCGTGTTCTGCGCGTAGTTGTTGCGCAGGACCAGCGTGCCGACCTCGTCGGTCATCTGGGCGAGCAGCTTGTTGCGCTGCTTGACGGTCATGTCGCCGTCCCGGACGACCGTGTTGAGCAGGATCTTGATGTTCACCTCGTGGTCGGAGGTGTCCACGCCCGCGCTGTTGTCGATGGCGTCGGTGTTGACCTTGCCGCCGGACTGCGCGAACTCGATGCGCCCGAGCTGGGTGAGGCCGAGGTTGCCGCCCTCGCCGACGACCTTGACCCGCAGGTCGGCGCCGTCCACCCGGATCGCGTCGTTGGCCTTGTCGCCGACGTCCGCGTGCGTCTCGGTGGACGCCTTCACGTACGTGCCGATGCCGCCGTTCCACAGCAGGTCCACCGGGGCCGTGAGGATGGCGCGCATCAGGTCGGCGGGGGTCATCTTGCCGACGTTGCCCTCGATGCCCAGGGCCTCGCGGATGTGGCTGTTGAGCTGGATGGCCTTGGCCGTACGGGGGAAGATGCCGCCGCCCTGCGACAGCAGCTCCTTGTCGTAGTCGGCCCACGAGGAGCGCGGCAGCTCGAAGAGGCGGCGCCGCTCCGCGTACGAGGTCGCGGCGTCCGGGCGCGGGTCGATGAAGATGTGCCGGTGGTCGAAGGCGGCGACCAGGCGGATGTGCTCGGAGAGCAGCATGCCGTTGCCGAAGACGTCACCGCTCATGTCGCCCACGCCGACGACCGTGAAGTCCTCGCTCTGGGTGTCGACGCCCAGCTCCCGGAAGTGCCGCTTCACGGACTCCCAGGCGCCGCGGGCCGTGATGCCCATCTTCTTGTGGTCGTAGCCGGCCGAGCCGCCGGAGGCGAAGGCGTCGCCGAGCCAGAAGTTGTACGACTCGGCCACGCCGTTGGCGATGTCCGAGAACGTCGCCGTGCCCTTGTCGGCGGCGACCACCAGGTAGGTGTCGTCCCCGTCGTGCCGTACGACGTCGGAGGGCGGCACGACCTCGCCGGCCACCATGTTGTCGGTGATGTCGAGCAGCGCCGAGATGAAGGTCTTGTAGCTGCGCACCCCCTCGGCCATCCAGGCGTCACGGTCCACCGCCGGGTCGGGCAGCTGCTTGGCGACGAACCCGCCCTTGGCGCCGACCGGCACGATGACGGTGTTCTTGACCATCTGCGCCTTGACCAGGCCGAGGATCTCCGTGCGGAAGTCCTCGCGCCGGTCGGACCAGCGCAGCCCGCCGCGCGCGACCTTGCCGAACCGCAGGTGCACGCCCTCGACCCGGGGCGAGTACACCCAGATCTCGTACGCCGGACGCGGCGCGGGCAGGTCCGGGATGGCCTGCGGGTCGAACTTCATGGAGACGTAGTCGTGCGGCACGCCGCCGCCGGCCTCCTGGAAGAAGTTCGTGCGCAGGGTCGCCTTGATGACGGTGAGGAAGGAGCGCAGGATGCGGTCCTCGTCGAGGCTGGCCACCTGGTCGAGCGCGGCGTCCAGCTCTTCGAGGAGGGCGTCGGTCAGCTCGTTGCCCGCGCGCTGGCGGTCCGGCGACATGCGCGCCTCGAAGAGCGAGACGAGCAGCCGCGTGGTGTGGACGTTGCTGCGGAGGGTGTCCTCCATGTAGTCCTGGCTGAAGGTCGAGCCGGCCTGGCGCAGGTACTTGGCGTACGCGCGCAGCACCATCGCCTGGCGCCAGTTCAGCCCGGCGCTCAGGACGAGGGAGTTGAAGCCGTCGTTCTCGGCGCGCCCGGTCCAGGTCGCCGCGAAGGCCTCCTGGAAGCGCTCGCGGGCGTCGTCACCGAGGTGGTCGCCGCTGCCGGTGGCCGAGGCCGGCAGCCGCAGGCCGAAGTCGTAGATCCACGCGGACGCGCGGTCCGGGCAGCGCAGCTCGTAGGGCCGCTCGTCGGTGACCTCGACGCCCAGCCGGGACAGGACCGGCAGGACGGCGGACAGGGAGACCGACTCGCCGATGCGGTAGATCTTGAAGCGGCGCTCGCCGGGAGCGGCGCCGACCGGCTCGTACAGGCTGAGGTCGAAGTCCTTGCCGTCGCCGAGCTCCTCCAGGCGGACCAGGTCGGCCACCGCGGTGCGCGGGTTGTGGTCGGCCTTGTAGCCCTCGGGGATGACGTTGGCGTAGCGGCGCAGCAGCTCGGCCGCGCGCTCCTCGCCGCACTCCGCGTTCAGGGCCTCGGAGAAGCCGTCGGCCCAGGAGCGGGCGGCCTCGACCAGGCGCGCCTCGATGCGGTCCTTGTCGGCGTCGCTGAGCTGCGGCAGCTCGGTGCCCTGCGGGACCCGGACCACGAAGTGCAGCCGGGAGAGAATCGATTCGGTGTTCCAGGCGGTGAAGTCGACGCTGATGCCGCCGAGCTCCTCCTTGAGGATGTCGATGATCCGCAGGCGCACCCCGGTGGTGTACCGGTCGCGCGGCAGGTAGACGAGCGCCGAGTAGTAGCGCCCGTACTCGTCCTGGCGCAGGTAGAGCCGCAGCCGGCGGCGCTCCTGGAGGTAGAGGACGGACGTGACGATCGCGCGCAGTTCGTCGGGCGGCGTCTGGAAGAGCTCGTCGCGCGGGTACGTCTCCAGGATCTGCAGGAGGTCGCGGCCGTCGTGGCTGTTGGGCGAGAACCCGGCCCCGCGCAGGACCTCGGCGACCTTGCGGCGCACGACGGGCACGCGGCGCACGGACTCGGTGTAGGCCGCGGAGGAGAACAGGCCCAGGAAGCGCCGCTCCCCCACCACGTTGCCCTCGGCGTCGAACTTCTTCACGCCGACGTAGTCGAGGTAGGAGGGCCGGTGCACGGTGGCGCGGCTGTTGGCCTTGGTGAGCACGAGGAGCTTGTGCTCGCGGGCCTTGGCGCGGGCGTCGGCGGGCAGCCGCTCGAAGGACGGGCTGACGGGGTGGCTCTCGTCGTCGCCGTGCCGCGGGTCGGAGCGCAGGATGCCGAGCCCGGTCCCGGCGACGGCGCCCAGCGAGTCGTCCTCGTGCAGCTCGTACTCGCGGTAGCCGAGGAAGGTGAAGTGGTCCTCCGCGAGCCAGCGCAGCAGCTCGCGGGCCTCCTCCACCTCCTGGTCGCGCAGGTCGTCGGCGGTGGGCTCCTTGGGCAGCTCGTCGGCGATGCGCAGCGCCGAGTCGCGCATCTTCTCCCAGTCCTCGACGGCCTCGCGGACGTCGGACAGGACGCGCAGCAGGTCCGCGGTGATCTGCTTCAGGTCGGCGCGGTCGGTCTCGCGGTCGACCTCGACGTGGATCCAGGACTCGACGCAGGCGTCGTGCGGGAGGTCGCCGGTGGGCCGGTGCTCCATGACCTCGACGAGCTTGCCGGTGACGTCGCGCCGCACCACGACCTGCGGGTGGATGACGACGTGGATGCCGCGTCCCTGCCGGGACAGCTCGTTGGTCACGGAGTCGACGAGGAAGGGCATGTCGTCGGTCACGACCTCGACGACGGAGTGGCTGCAGGTCCAGCCGTTCTCCTCGACGGTCGGGGTGTGGACCCGTACGTTGGCCGTGCCCTGGGGGCGGTTCTCGGCCAGCCGGTAGTGCGAGAAGGCGGCGCCGAAGACGTCGACCGGGTCGCGGTCGGCGAGGTCCTCCGGGGCGGTGTGCAGGTAGTAGCGCTGGAGGAACGCGAGCACTGTGTCCCGGTCAGGGGTGGCGCCCTCGTCCGTCTTCCCGGTCGGTAGATGCCCCCCGACCGGGCTGTTCTCAGCAACCCGGGCGGCCCGTTCGAGCAGCTCGGCCTTGGCTTCGTCCAGCTTGGTCTGCATTGTCCTCTGGCTCCTGTCGCGCGCCGTTGCGTGACGTCGTTGAACATGAAGTGACGTAGCGCCGCGACGCGGGGTGTCCGGTCTGATCCGACGCTATGCCGCGATGAGAGATGAGCGGGGCGTTATCGGCCATTCTCGGCCGCTCCGGAGGCTGTGACGCTGCTCTCGGTGCCCGATGCGGGACGGCCCGCCCGTGGGGACCAGCGACCGCCCGGTCACGGATGTGGTCCGTGTCGTCCGGGCGCAGGGCAGGGGCAGCGATGCCCCCGCGACGTATCGCGCTGATCACGTGTCAAGGCTATCGCCCTCGCGGGGGGCCACGTCACGAGCTGCATGTGTACAAAAGAGGGGTCACCTTTTTGACACTCTGCACAGTTCCTCCCGTCCGGAGCGCCGGGAGGGTCCCGGATCGCCCCGCCGCAGTGGCCCGGCTCACACCGTGGCGCGCCCGGCCCGGGTCGCGCTCACGCCGCCAGCCACTCGGCCACCGTCACGGCTTCCGTCAGGGTGTCCACCACCGGCACTCCGACACCTTCCAGACTGGCCCTGCTGTGCGAACCACCCGTGTAGAGCACGGCCTTCGCCCCGACGTGCCGCGCCGCCACGGCGCCGTCCGCCGCGTCCCCGATCACCACCGTGCGGGCGGGGTCCACACCGGTGAGGGCCTCCAGGTGCCGCACCATGTGCTCGGCCTTGCTGCCGCCGGAGGGGCCGGTCCGCCCGTCGATCCGCAGGAAGTGCGGCTCGATCCCGAACCCGCGCACCAGCGGGACGAGTTCGTCGTGCCCGTACATGCTCAGGATGGACTGGCTCCGCCCGGCCGACCCCCACTGCGCGAGGAGCCCGGGCACTCCGTCGGCGAGCCCGCACCCGACCCGGTGCTCCGCGTAGTACCGGTGGAAGATCGCGTCCATGACCTCCCACTCCTCGTCCGACGGCAGCCGCCCGATCAGCCGCTCGTAGAACTTCGGTACGGGGACGCAGTACAGCTCCCGGTACCGCTCCAGCGTGATCGGTGGTATGCCGAGCTCGGCGAACGCGGCGTTCGTCGCACCGATGATGGCCTCGTTGTCGTGGAACAGCGTCCCGTTCCAGTCCCAGACGATGTGTGTCGCTCCGTGCGTCCCCATGTCCAGAAAGTACCCGCCGCCACCGACAAAGCCTCCTCCTGCGCTTCGAGCGCCCGCTGGAGGAGGTGTCAGGAGAGGGTGTCAGGAGGGGGGTGTGTCAGTCGTCGAGCCCCACCAGATTCGGGATCTCCTGGGTGGCGAACCACAGCAGTTCGTGGTCCTCGGCCCCGTCCACGGTGAACTGCGCGTCGTCGTCGCCCCGGTCGGCCGCGCCCAGCGCGTCCGCGGCCGCCGCCACGTCCGCCTCCGCCTCGTCCGCGTCGACGTGCACGGCCGCCGCCCTGGCCAGCGCCACCGGCCCGCCGACCCGCACCTCGCCGAGGGAGGCGGGGMCCGGGCCCGCACCGGGATCGGCGGCCGCGGCCCCGTCCGGCACGTCGACGGCGACGACGATCCGCCGGCGTGGGCCACCGGCGTCGAGCGCGACCAGCCGCAGGGAGGCGAGCGCGGCCCGGTTCAGCGCCGCGTACTCCAGCTCCTCGATGTCGTCGGAGAGGTACCACTCGCGCAGCGCGGGCGTGACCGCGTACGCGGTGAAAGGACCGTGCCCGAGCTCACCCGTCTTGTACGCCTCGGCGAGACCGGGGAGGGTCAGGGGGACGTAGACGCGCATCGCTGGCCGCTTTCGTAGAGGTAGTCCGTGGGCGGGTTCCGCACCTCCCGGGGGTCCTCAGGATACGTGCGGACGTCCCCTTTCGAGTCGCCGCCCACCCCCGGTAACCGTCCACCGGCCCCGTACGCCCCCGCGCGGCACMCCCTCCGGACCGCGCCCCACCGACCTGTTCGCGGAGCGGCTCGTCGAGGTGCTGAGCGGCCGGCGCCCGGTCCACTGCATGCTCCGGCACACGGCCGGGCGTGCCTACGACGAGCTGGCCCACCTCGCCGAACGCGGCCTCCTGCGCACCCACGGCGCCCGTCCGGTGGTCCGGGACATCGGCTACTACGTGCCACGCTCGGGCGCCATCGAGGCCTTCGCCCGCATCGGCGCCGGCGACCAGCTGCGCGCCCTGGCCTRCCGCCTGGAACAGGGCCAGGACCTCCGCTGGCGCTGCACAGCAGTAGAACTGGCAGTCCCCCGCCCACCCACCTGAGGGGCCCTCCAGGGCCCCGTAAGGGGCGCGGGGAACTGCGCGCTCAACCACAACGCACCCGCACCTGACAAAGCCCCTCCAGCCCCTCAGGGGCGCGGGGAACTGCGCGACAAGCCCCAACGAACCTGCACCCGACAACGACCGGCAAGCCTCTCCAGGGGCGCGGGGAACTGCGCGCTCAACCCCCACGCACCCGCACCCGACAACACCAGGCAAGCAACAAGAAGGGCCGGGCACCCCGGTGCCCAGCCCTTCACCGCCTAACCCGCGGAGCGCACCGTCACTTCTTGCGCCGCCGCCCACCCTTCTGCTGCTTACGCCGCTCCGCCCGGGTGAGCCCGTCGGACTCGGACCGCACCGGCTCCCCGTCCGTGGTGAAGTCGCCCTCGACGACCCCGCCCTCCCCGTCCACGGTCGGCGCGGAGAAATGCAGCCGGTCCGGCCGCTGCGGCGCGTCGAGCCCCTTGGCCCGGATCTCCGGCCGCACACCGCCGGAGGCGCCCGCACCCGCCGGCACCGCGTCCCGCTTGTCCAGCGACGGCGCCGCGTCCGCGACCGGGACCTCCTCGACCTGCTGCTCGACCTGGACCTCCAGGTTGAACAGGTAGCCGACGGACTCCTCCTTGATGCCGTCCATCATGGCGGTGAACATGTCGAAGCCCTCGCGCTGGTACTCCACCAGCGGGTCCTTCTGGGCCATCGCCCGCAGGCCGATGCCCTCCTGGAGGTAGTCCATCTCGTAGAGGTGCTCGCGCCACTTGCGGTCCAGGACCGACAGCACGACCCGCCGCTCCAGCTCCCGCATGATCTCGGAGCCGAGCTGCTCCTCGCGGGCCGCGTACTGCTCGTAGATGTCGTCCTTGATGGACTCGGAGATGAACTCGGCGGTCAGACCGGCGCGGTCACCGGCCGCCTCCTCCAGCTCCTCGACGGTGACCTTCACCGGGTAGAGCTGCTTGAAGGCGCCCCACAGCCGGTCCAGGTCCCACTCCTCGGCGAAGCCCTCCGCGGTCTCCGCGTCGATGTACGCGTCGATCGTGTCGTTCATGAAGTGCTGGATCTGCTCCTGCAGGTCCTCGCCCTCCAGGACCCGGCGCCGCTCGCCGTAGATGACCTCGCGCTGCCGGTTGAGGACCTCGTCGTACTTGAGGACGTTCTTGCGGGTCTCGAAGTTCTGCGTCTCGACCTGCGACTGGGCGGAGGCGATGGCCCGGGTGACCATCTTGTTCTCGATCGGCACGTCGTCCGGGACGTTCGCCATCGACATCACGCGCTCGACCATCTGCGCCTTGAAGAGCCGCATCAGGTCGTCGCCCAGCGAGAGGTAGAAGCGGGACTCGCCCGGGTCGCCCTGACGGCCGGAACGGCCGCGCAGCTGGTTGTCGATGCGGCGCGACTCGTGCCGCTCGGTGCCCAGGACGTAGAGCCCGCCGAGGTCCTTGACCTCCTCGAACTCCGCCTGCACGGCCTTCTCGGCCCGCTCCAGGGCGGCCGGCAGCGCCGCGGCCCACTCCTCGATGTGCTCCTCGGGGTCGAGGCCGCGCTGGCGCAGCTCCGCCTCGGCGAGGTCGTCGGGGTTGCCGCCGAGCTTGATGTCCGTACCGCGGCCCGCCATGTTCGTGGCGACGGTGACGGCGCCCCTGCGGCCGGCCTGCGCGACGATCGTGGCCTCGCGGTCGTGCTGCTTGGCGTTGAGCACCTCGTGCTGGATGCCGCGCTTGCTGAGCTGCTGCGAGAGGTACTCGGACTTCTCGACCGAGGTGGTGCCGACGAGGATCGGCTGGCCCTTCTCGTGCTTCTCGGCGATGTCGTCGACGACCGCCTCGAACTTGGCGACCTCGGTGCGGTAGATCAGGTCGGACTGGTCCTTGCGGACCATCGGCCGGTTGGTCGGGATCGGGACGACGCCGAGCTTGTAGATCTGGTGGAACTCGGCGGCCTCGGTCATCGCCGTACCGGTCATGCCGGAGAGGCCCGGGACCTCCTTGCCGTTGTGGTCCTGGCGCTTGTAGAGGCGGAAGAAGTTCTGCAGGGTGATCGTGGCGAGGGTCTGGTTCTCGTCCTTGATGTCCACCCCTTCCTTCGCCTCGATCGCCTGGTGCATGCCCTCGTTGTAGCGGCGGCCGGCGAGGATACGGCCGGTGTGCTCGTCGACGATCATGACCTCGCCGTCGAGGACGACGTAGTCCTTGTCCTTCTTGAAGAGCTCCTTCGCCTTGATGGCGTTGTTCAGGTAGCCCACCAGAGGGGTGTTGACCGACTCGTAGAGGTTGTCGATGCCCAGCCAGTCCTCGACCTTCGCGACCCCCGACTCGTGGATGGCGACGGTGCGCTTCTTCTCGTCGACCTCGTAGTCGCCGGTCTCCTCGATGCCCTTGAGGGTGTTGCCCGCCTCGCCCTTCTTCAGGCGCGTGACGAGCTTGGCGAAGTCGCCGTACCACTTGGTGGCCTGGTCGGCGGGGCCGGAGATGATCAGCGGCGTGCGGGCCTCGTCGACGAGGATCGAGTCGACCTCGTCGACGATCGCGAAGTTGTGGCCGCGCTGCACCAGTTCGTCCTGGGACCACGCCATGTTGTCGCGCAGGTAGTCGAACCCGAACTCGTTGTTCGTGCCGTACGTGATGTCGCAGGCGTACTGCTCGCGGCGCTGGGCCGGCGTCATGTTGGCGAGGATGCAGCCGACGCTCAGGCCCAGGAACTTGTGGACGCGGCCCATCATCTCGGAGTCGCGCTCGGCCAGGTAGTCGTTGACCGTGATGAGGTGGACGCCCTTGCCCGACAGGGCGTTCAGGTACGCGGGCAGCGTGCCGACGAGGGTCTTGCCCTCACCGGTCTTCATCTCGGCGACGTAGCCGAGGTGCAGGGCGGCGCCGCCCATCATCTGCACGTCGTAGTGGCGCTGGCCGAGGACGCGCTTGGCCGCCTCACGGACGGTCGCGAACGCCTCGGGCAGCAGGTCGTCGAGGCTCTCGCCGTCGGCGTACCGCTGCTTGTACTCGTCGGTCAGGGCTCGCAGCTCGGCGTCGGAGAGGTCAACGAAGTCCTCTTCGATGGAGTTGACCTGGTCCGCGATGCGGTGCAGCTTGCGCAGGATCTTTCCTTCGCCTGCACGCATGATCTTCGAGAGGACGGACACGGGGGTTTGTCTCCTTGCCGGTCGGGCCTGGGACGGTCGGTTTCAGTGGACGGATTTAAATCACAGCTTGAGCAACGGCCATCGTAAGCGAGGACCCCACCGCGCCGGGAGGTCTGCATGTGACAGCCGATGAGACAACGGGCGGGGGGCGCGGAAGGTGCCGCGCCGCCGCCACGAAAGGTGACGGCGCCCTCACGGACCGCAAAAGGGATGGCCTTCCGCACCCGGGCCCGAGCAGAATCGGCCGATGGACCCCGTCACACTGACCTCCGAGCGACTGCTGCTGCGCACGGTGGGACCCCGCGACACCGACGCCGTGTTCGATGCCGCCCAGGATCCCGACATCCAGCGCTGGACCACGATCCCGTCGCCCTACCTGCGCGAGCACGCCGCCGGCTTCACCGAGCAGCTGGTGCCCGACGGCTGGGCGGACGGCTCCATGTTCACCTTCGGCGTCTTCCTGCCCGCCGGCGGCGAGCTCGCCGGCATGCTCGGCATCACGATGCGCGCCCTGGGGGTCGGCGAGATCGGCTTCTGGGCGACGAAGGAGCACCGGGGCAACGGCTACATCACCGAGGCGGCGCTCACCGCGTCCCGCTGGGCGTTCACCCGGTGCGCCCTGGACCGCGTCGAGTGGCGCGCCGAGGTGGGCAACACGGGCTCCCGCGCGGTCGCCGAACGCGCCGGCTTCACCGTCGAGGGAGTCCTGCGCTCCGCCCTCAACAACAAGGGCG
>NZ_VDFC01000047.1:475974-488898 GCF_008369065.1 Streptomyces apricus
GCACACGGGAACGGGCGGGCCCGTGCCCGGATGTCAGTGGCACCGCATATCGTGCGGACCATGACCAGTCTGCCGCGCCCGACCGTCGAACTCTCCGCCGACGAGGCCCGCCGGATCGCCCTGCGCGCCCAGGGGTTCCTGGGCGCCCCCGACCGCAGGGGCGGCGTCCGGGGCGTGCTGCGGCACCTGGGCGCGGTCCAGCTGGACACCATCTCCGTACTGGCCCGCTCGCACGAACTCGTCCCGTACGCGCGGCTCGGCGCCGTCGGCCGCAGGACGGTCGACGAGGCGTACTGGACGCCGGCGCCCACCGCTTCGGCTCCCCCGCGGCCGCATGCCTTCGAGTACTGGTCGCACGCGGCCTGCATCCTCCCCGTCGAGGAGTGGCCGCACTTCGCCTTCCGCCGCCGCGCCTACCGCGCCCGCCCGCACTGGAACCACGCGCTGCCGGACGGCACGTACGACCAGGTGATCAAGCAGCTGAGGGCCGAGGGGCCGCTCACGGCGACCGATCTGGGCGGCGCGAAGAAGACCAGCGAGTGGTGGGACTGGTCGGGCACGAAGGTCGCCGTCGAGCGCGCGCTGATGTACGGCGAGGTGGTGTGCACGGAGCGGCGCGGCTGGAAGCGGGTCTACGACCTGGCCGAGCGGGCGATCCCGGAGCCGCTGCTGCACGACGACCTGGACGACGCGGAGTGCCTGCGCCGCCTGGTGCGGCTCGCGGGCCGCTCGCTGGGCGTGGCCACCCATGCGGACATCGCCGACTACCACCGCCTCAAGCGCGAGCAGGTCGACGCGGTGATCGCGGACTCGGGCCTGGTCCCGGTCACGGTGGGGGGCTGGTCGAAGGCGGCCTGGGCGGACCCCGAGGCGCTCGCCACGACTCCGCGCGGCCGGCACCGCACGACCCTGCTGTCCCCGTTCGACTCGCTGGTCTGGGACCGGGCGCGCACGGAGCGCATCTTCGGTTTCACCCACCGCCTGGAGGCGTACGTCCCCAAGCCGAAGCGGGTGTACGGCTACTTCGCCATGCCGGTGCTGGCCGGTGGCCGTCTGGTGGGGCGCGTGGACCCGGCCCGCGAGGGCGCCACCCTGGTCGCCAAGCAGGTGACCCTGGAGAGCCCCCGGTCCGTCCCCGCGGTGGCCCAGGCCCTCCTGGAGGCCGCCACCTGGGTGGACTGCACGAACGTCCGGGTGGAGCGCGCCGAGACCCCGGCCCTGCGCGAGGCCCTCACGGCCGAACTCGCCGGAAAACTCTAGGACTTCAGCGAATTTCCAGGATCTTCTCGCGCATCGCGTACACCACGGCCTCCATCCTGGAGTGCAGCTGCAACTTCTCCAGAATGTTGCGCACGTGGTTCTTCACGGTGTTCTCGGAGATGAACAACTCCTTGGCGATATCCCGGTTGTTCATCCCGGTCGCCACCAGTTTCAGCACCTCCAGCTCACGCTCGGTGAGCCGGGGCGCCGGCACCAGCCGCCGCTCGTCCGTGCGCTGGATCATCGACTTGAACTCGGTCAGCAGTTTCGAGGCCATGGAAGGACTGATCTGCGACTGTCCGTCCGCAACGGCGCGAATGGCCGTGGCCACCTCGTCGGTGGAGATCTCCTTCAGGAGGTATCCCGTGGCCCCCGCCTTGATCGCGTCGTAGAGGTCGGCCTCCTCGTCGCTGATCGTCAGCATGATGATCTTCGCGCTGGGGGCGACCTCCTTGATGGAGGTGCACGCCTCGATCCCGCCGCGCTTGGGCATCCGCACGTCCATCAGCACGATGTCGGGCAGCAGGTCGGCGGCCTTGTCGACCGCCTCGGCCCCGTCCCCGGCCTCCCCGACGACCTGGATGTCCTCCTCGGCGGCCAGCACGATCTCCAGGCCGCGACGGAAGAGGGCGTGGTCGTCCACGACGAGGACCCGGATGGGCTCCTTGCGAGGGGAGCCCTCGTCCGGGCCCATGCCGACGACGCCGTCGTCGGCACCCCCGTCCCGCATCGGTCCGAAGCTGTCCGCCATGGTTCCTCCCCGTGAAGGCCGTGGCCTGTGTTCCTGTGTCCCCGCCAACCCGGCGCGACGACATACCGGTTGAGGCCGGTGCGGCCATGATTTCATGCCCGGACGACAACGGGGCTACGGAGCGGTGCACGAAGGGGTCGCACACCGGTGCCCCCGGGGGCGCACAGCGCTCCGGGGGCACCGGCGGGGGTGCTCACTGGTCGAGGTCAGCCGCCCAGCGCCCCGCCCGCCGCGGACTGCCGCGCCTCGGCGACCATCGGGTCCGTGCTGAGGTGGATGACGCCGTAGTCGTAGGCGTGGCGCCGGTAGACGACGCTCGGTTCCTTGGTCTCGGAGTCGACGAACAGGTAGAAGTCGTGCCCGACCAGCTCCATCTCGTAGAGCGCCTGGTCGAGTGTCATCGGGGACGCCACGTGGGTCTTCTCGCGCACCACGAGGGGGCCGTCGCCCTTCACCTCCAGCGAGCCGATCCTCTTGGTCGGCACCGCGTCGGGCTCCTCGTCGCGGACGACCTCGCCGTTCCCGTCGAGCGTCGCGGCGTCCGGGACGTGGTCGGCGACCTCGGCGGCCGAGATCCGGCGGGTGCCCCGGCGCGTGTACCGCTTGTCGTGCTGCTTGCGCAGCTGGGTCTCCAGCTTGTCCGACGCCAGGTCCAGCGCGGCGTACACGTCGCTCGCCGCCGCTTCCGCCCGGATCACCGGACCGCGGGAGTGGAGCGTGATCTCCACCCGGTCGGACCGGTCGGCCTGCCGGGGGTTCGGCTCCTTGGACACCTCGACGTCTAGGCTGATCACCTTGCCATCGAGCTTCTGGATCTTCTCCAGCTTCAGCTTCTCGGCCACGTGCTTGCGGAACCGCTCCGGCACCTCGGTCTTGCGGCCCTTGACGACGATGTCCACGCAGAACTCCGTTCCCGGATCGCCCCGCATCGACGCGGAGCGTCTCCCTTTTTGCACCAGGCTCCGGTGCGTCCCGAAGCCTCCGACTCGGCGACTTCCACCTCCTCCTCCCCCACGGGGAAGATCTCCACTCCCCCGTCGCGGATGAATGAGGAAATCCACGGCGCGGCATTCCGATATGCAAGGGGCGGCGTCCGCCATTCCCTCACAACCGAACATATCTCGCCCGGACGGATGTCGTCACCCTCTACTGCTGCGTACCTCCATTCCAGTGAATGGAACCTCCTACTACCTGCAACGACGCAACTTCCCTGTCAGTTCCGGTTTATTTCGAAAGAACCTGGAGATGCCGCGACCACCGCCGCGCCGATCCCGTCCTCCGTGCTGTTCACGCTCCCCTTTTCCCTGACCGCTTCTGCCCGGCCTACACCTGCCGTCCTGGCCCGCCGTGCATCTTCCGCCATCGTTGCCGGTGTTACCCGGCCGTAGAATCCGTCCCTTTCCGGGAGAACCGGGAGAACCGCTCGCAGGGCCCTCGCCGCCTCGGCCAGGGACGCGCCCGTCGTCATCAGGTCGTCGACGAGCACGATCCGCCCGCCACCGGCCGACAGCCCCGCACCGCCCGGCGCCACCTCCAGCGCGCCGGCGAGGTTGTCCAGCCGCCGGCGCGCGGTGAGCCCCGCCTGGTCGGCCACGGCACGCCGCTGCCGCAGCACGGCGAGCACCCGGGCCGACGTCCCCTCGCGCCGCAGCGCGGCCGCCGCGGCCAGCGCGATCCGCCGCGCCGGGTCGTGCCCCCGCGCCCGCMCCGCCCACCGCGCCGACGGCACCGGGACCAGCAGCACCGGCGCCCCGGAGCGGTCGCCCTCGGTGCGCCCGCCGGTTGTGAGTCCCGCCCGCACCGCTCCCGCCAGCGCCGCTCCCAGCGGCCCCGCGAGCATCAGCGCCCCCCGTTCCTTGTGGGCCAGGAGCGCCGCCCGCACCTGGTCCCCGTACGGAGCCGCCGCGTGCACCACCGGCAGCCCCGGCGGCGCCGGGTCGGGTCGCACCCGGGCCGGCACACCCCCCGTCAGGGCGGCACGGCGCCTCGGGCAGAGCACCGTGCGAGGCCGTCCGCAGCCTCCGCACTCGGCCGGAAGCACCAGGTCGGTGAGGTCCTGCCACCACCCCCGCATGCCCACCACTGTGCCAATGCCCGAGCGCCCGGACCACCCCTGTGGACAACTACCTGTGGACAACCACGGACGGCCGGTTCACCCCGGGTGGCCCGGCGCCCGGTTCACCCCGGATAGACCGGCGCCATCCCCGTCTCGACCACGGTCTGCCACTGCGAGCCGGAGGAGAGCCGCACGATCCCGTCCTCCGAGTGCGCCACCAGCGGCAGCCGCTCGTCCTCGGAGGCGGCGATCTCCTGCACACCGGTGAGCGCGGAGGGAGCCGGCCCGACCGGCGTGGACCCGTCGACCTGGACGTACTGGATCTGCTGCACGCCGCGGGCCTCGCGCCCCACCACGACCAGCCGGCTGTCCCCGGCCCAGGACATCGCGGTGACCTCCTCCAACTGCGGTGCCACCGAGCGCAGTTCACGGACGGCCACGGCGTTGCTCCGGTTCTCGCCCGCCGGGTCCGTGCGTTCGATCCGCCCCATGAGCAGCGTCGTCCGCCCGTCCTCGCGCACCATCAGCGCGATCCGCACACCGTCCGCGGCCACCCGCACCGCCTCGATCCGCCCCTCCAGACCGGGGGTCGAGACCTCCAGGGGATCGCCAGCGCCCTTCGGCAGCAGGAGCAGCCGGGAGTCCTCCGGGTCGCGGTCGGCCACCCACAGGTCGCCGCTCACGTCCCAGCTGGGAGTCGTCAGCCCGTCGTCCTGCGACGTGGCCCCGCTCTCCAGCACGGCCTCCCCGAGCGACGCGCCCGAGGCGAGCGAGCCGACGTACAGGGAGCGCCCGTCGAGCGACACCCCGGCCGCGGTGTCCTCGTCGCGCGAGACGGCCGCCGCCCGCAGCTCCCGTTCCCCGTCGCCGAGCGCGCCGGGCACCGGTTCGGGTTCCTGCTCGCTGCCGGCCCCCGCTATCCGGACCAGCCGCTTGTCGCCGTCGATGAAGTACTCGTACTGGGCGCCCTTCGCCGGACCGTGCGCCACGTAGGTCTCGGCGCGGTTCTTCCTGAGCGCGCACGACTGCGTGCCGTCCGACCGCTGCAGCTCCACCTCGTCGATGCCCGTCGGCGTCAGGTCCTGCAGCGTGAAGAGGATCTGCGCGGCCATCTCCGTGCACACCGACTGCCCGACCCGGTCGGCCTTGCCGTTCAGCGGCACCGTCAGCCGGTTCTGGTCGTCGGGCGTCAGCGACTTGACGCCCTTCTTCAGCGCCGTACCGGTGGGGAAGCTCGACCTGACCACCGGCTTGAGCCACCTCGTGGGCCCCTTCAGGAGCGAGCGCACCATCTGCGTGACCGGGTCCACCTGCTCCCGTACATAGACGGGGTCGGCGACCGCCCCCAGCTGGTCGCCGCTCCCGCCACGGGTGTTCGAGGCGAAGTAGTACTTGTTGACGGACTCGTAGTTGCGCTGGAAGTCGGACATGCCCATCACCAGGCCGGCCGGCAGGGCGTCGATGCGCCACTCCTTGGAGCCGTCCGCCCCCTCGTGCTTGGTGAGGTGCACGGTCTCGTCGTACGCCCCCTCGGCCGGCTCGTAGGCGAACTGCGAGTCCACGGTGGCGACCTTGGTGCCGATGAGCCCGTAGGCGTAGTCGCCGGTCGCCTCCTTGCTGCCGCTGTGCTCCGCCACGGTGTTCGGCCCGTCCGCGAGGACCGTCGTCGACTCGTTCGGGCGCCACTGCTTCGACGCCTTCTCGGTCAGGTACTTGCGGGCCGTCTCGAACCCCGGGTCGTCGCTGGTCAGCGCTTCGAGGAAGCCCTGGACGATCTCCTCGGGCTGCGCGTTCTCGCGCGGCGGCATGGCGAAGACCCGCACCTGCGCGTCCGGCCGCTGCGAGGCCTCGACGTCGCGCAGGTCCCCCGCGTCCGGCATCGACGCGCACCCGGCCAGCAGTACGGTGCCGCAGGCGGCGTACACCACGGCGCGCGCCGGACGCCGACGGCCGCCCCGATCGCGGTCAGCGCCCACGAGAACCCTCCCCCTGCTTCGATCCCTCCGGCTCCACGCCGGTTCCCGGTCCGTCCCCGGACGGCGACTCCCGCGGTGCCTCGGCCGGTCCGCGGGCCTCCGCGGCGGGCCGCGGCACCACGCGCGCGCCGTTGCCCGGCAGCGCGGCCGGATCGACCGCACCGGTCACCCGGGGGTCGCGCGGCGGCATGGGCGGCACCGACCGCTCGGCGGCGGACTGCGCGGGCACCGTGGCCAGCTTCTGCGCGCCGGCCAGCGGCAGCCCGGCGTCGTTCAGTCCGCGGTTGCGCCGCGAGTCCTTGGGCTCCAGCGGTATCGGCGAGCCCCGCAGCGGCTCGTCCGCGGTGCGCGGCAGCGTCAGCCGGAACTGCGAGCCGCCGCCCGGCTCGCCCCACGCCTGCAGCCAGCCGCCGTGCAGCCGCGCGTCCTCCAGGGCGATGGACAGGCCCAGGCCCGTACCGCCGGTGGTCCGCGCGCGGGCCGGGTCGGCCCGCCAGAAGCGGCTGAACACGCGGGTCGCCTCACCAGGCTTGAGTCCCACCCCGTAGTCGCGCACCGCGACCGCGACCGCGCCCCCCGCCGCCGCGAGCTTGACCACGACGTCCTTGCCCTCGCCGTGCTCCACGGCGTTGACCACGAGGTTGCGCAGCACCCGCTCCACGCGCCGGGCGTCCGCCTCGGCGACCACCGGCTGCTGGTCGCCCACGACACGTATGCGGGTGCCCTTGCGCTCGGCGAGCGGCTCGGCCCCGCTGATGACCCGGCGCACGACCTCCCGCAGGTCGATCGGCTCGGCCTCCAGGGCCGCGGCGCCCGCGTCGAAGCGGCTGATCTCCAGCAGGTCCGCGAGCAGCGTCTCGAAGCGGTCCAGCTGGTCGGCGAGCAGCTCGGCGGAGCGGGCGGTGACCGGGTCGAAGTCCACGCGCGCGTCGTGGATGACGTCGGCCGCCATCCGCACGGTCGTCAGCGGCGTGCGCAGCTCGTGCGACACGTCGGACACGAACCGGCGCTGCATCCGCGACAGGTCCTCCAGCTGCTGGATCTTCAGCTGCAGGTTCTGCGCCATCTTGTTGAAGGCCTCGCCGAGCCGCGCGATGTCGTCCTCGCCGGTGACCTTCATACGTTCCTGGAGGCGTCCCGCGGACAGCCGCTCGGCGATCCCGGCGGCCATCCGCACGGGCGTGACGACCTGGCGCACCACGAGCCAGGCGATCGCCCCGAGCAGGACGACGACGAACAGCCCGGCCGTCGCGAGCGTGCCCTTGACCAGGCTGAGCGACTTCTCCTCCTGCGTGAGCGGGAAGAGGTAGTACAGCTGGAAGGGGTCGCCCTTGGGGTCGTTGACCCGGGTGCCGATGATCAGCGCCGGCTGGGAGTCCTGACGGTTGGTGTAGACGACCCGCGTGTAGCTCTGGGCCGCGCCCGGACCGGCGTCCACCCGCTCGCGCAGCTCCTGGGGCACGCTCAGGCTCGGGTCGACGTACCCCGAGGCGCGCGGTCCCAGACCCCTGCTGTCGCTGTCCGCGGAGGCGGTGCCGAGGGTCACGACGCTGAAGGCGCCCTGGCCGCCGCTGGAGAGCGACTCGACGAGGGAGCTCATCCACCCGCTGACGTTCTGGCCGGGGCTGTCGTCGGGCCCCGGACGGTCCTCGCCGCCCGCGCCCGCCGCGTTGTCTGCCTCCTGCTTGGCGACCGTGAACCCGCCCGTGGCCTGGCTCTGGGAGGCCTTGACCTTGGCGTCCAGCAGGCCGTTGCGCACCTGCCCGATGACGACGAAGCCCAGCAGCAGGACGACGCCCAGCGACATCAGCAGGGTCGTGACGACGACCTTGAGCTGGATGTTGCGCCGCCACAGCCGCATGACGGGCAGCAGCGGCCGCCGCACCCAGCGCATGACCAGCCGCAGGACCGGGCTGCCCTGGACCCCTGGAGCAGCCCGCCCTCGACGAATGTCGCCCTGGAGCAGCCCGCCCTCGACGAATGTCGCCCAGCGCGAGCCCGTCATCCTCCGGCCGACAGGCCGCCCCGAGCGGACTCCCGGTTCGCCGGGCGCCGAAGCGGCACTGTCCCGGGACACGTCAGCTCGGTCCTGCCTTGTAACCGACGCCACGGACGGTCACCACGATCTCCGGCCGCTCCGGGTCCTTCTCGACCTTGGAGCGCAGCCGCTGCACGTGGACGTTGACCAGGCGGGTGTCCGCCGCGTGCCGGTAGCCCCACACCTGCTCCAGGAGCACCTCGCGCGTGAACACCTGCCACGGCTTGCGGGCCAGCGCCACCAGCAGGTCGAACTCCAGCGGGGTGAGCGCGATCGAGGCGCCGTCCCGCTTCACGGAGTGACCGGCCACGTCGATGACCAGGTCGCCGATGGCGAGCTGCTCGGGCGCCGGCTCCTCGGACCGGCGCAGCCTGGCCCGGATCCGGGCCACCAGCTCCTTCGGCTTGAACGGCTTCACGATGTAGTCGTCCGCACCCGACTCCAGGCCGACCACTACGTCGACGGTGTCGCTCTTCGCGGTGAGCATCACGATCGGTACCCCGGACTCCGCCCTGATCAGGCGGCACACCTCGATGCCGTCCCGGCCGGGGAGCATCAGGTCCAGGAGCACCAGGTCGGGCTTGCTCTCACGGAAAGCGGCCAGCGCCTTGTCGCCGTCGGCTACGAAAGACGGCTCAAAACCTTCACCACGCAACACAATGCCGAGCATCTCGGCCAGTGCGGTGTCGTCATCGACGACAAGGACTCGTCCCTTCATAAACGACATCATCCCATTAACTAAATCGTTACCTGGCGTGACCTGTCACACAGCTCCGCGAGCGCCTCGGCCGTCACGGGCGAAATGACGCCCTCCTCGGTGACGATCGCCGTCACCAGCTCGGGCGGCGTCACGTCGAACGCAGGGTTGTACGCCTGGGTTCCCAAGGGAGCAACCGCCAGCCCGCCGCCCGCCTCGACCCCTGCCACCGGCGCCAGCGGAGCTGTGATCTCCGTCACTTCATGACCGGCACGCTGCTCGACCTCGATCGATGCTCCGTTCGGGGTGTCCGGGTCCACCGTCGTCATCGGCGCCACCACCACGAACGGCACGTGGTGGTACTTGGCCAGCACGGCGAGCGGATAGCTCCCCACCTTGTTCGCCACCGAACCGTCGGCGGCGATCCGGTCCGCCCCGATGAGCACCGCGTCCMCCTCTCCCGCCGAGAACAGTGACCCGGCAGCGTTGTCCGTGAGCAAGGTGTACGCCATCTGGGCGCGCGCCGCCTCGTAGGACGTCAGGCGAGCACCCTGCAGCAACGGACGCGTCTCGTCCACCCAGAGCCTGCGCAGCCGCCCCGCGCGGTGCGCCGCCAGCGCCACCGCGAACGCCGTGCCCTCCCCGCCGGACACCAGCGCGCCGGTGTTGCAGTGCGTCAGGATCCGGTGGTTCCCGCCCGGCAGCAGCTCGTCGAGCAGCGCCAGCCCGTGCACGGCCATCCGCGCGCTGGCCTCGGCGTCCTCCTGGTGCAGCGCCCGCGCGGCGGCCAGCGCGGCCTCCGCGGCCTGCTGCTGGTCGCCCCCGGCCCGCAGGACGGCGAGGTGCGCCTCATGGGCCCGGCGCACGCCGTGCGCGAGGTTCACCGCGGTGGGCCGCGCACCGGAGAGCGCGGCCGCGGCGTCCTGGACGTCGAAGCCCCGGGCCGCGGCGAGCGCCACCCCGTACGCCCCCGCGATGCCCAGCAGCGGGGCCCCGCGCACGGCGAGCGAACGGATCGCCTCCACCAGTGCGGGTGCGTCGGTGCACACCAGCTCGACCTCCTCGGCGGGCAGCCGGGTCTGGTCGAGGAGGACCAGCACGGGCCCCTCGGGCGGCTCCTCCCAACGGATCGCAGGTGTCCCGATGGGCGGGTTGTCCTCGTGGAACTGCGCGTACTGATCAGCCATTCACTCAGTCTGCCCCGTACGGGCCGGACAATTGAAGGTGTGCAGCCCATACTGCGGCCGGTCACTTCCCGGCCACACCGTGGCACGATGGCAGCCAACCTGCCGCCGCGACCGCGGACGGGCACCGTGAAGGAGCGACGATGAACGACACTCCGGGCTGGGCATCGCCCGGATCCGCCTCTTCCGACGGGCAGAACGGACAGGACCCGGTCACCCCCGGCCCTGCCGGGCCCGCGGACCAGCCCCGGGCGGTCCCCCGCCCGCGGCCAAGCCCGGCGTCATCCCGCTGCGCCCGCTCGGCGTCGGCGAGATCCTCGACGGCGCCGTGTCGACCATGCGTACGCACTGGCGCACGGTCCTCGGCATCTCGCTGACCGTCGCCGTCGTCACCCAGATCGCCGTGATCCTGCTCCAGGGCTTCGTCCTGGACGACAGCGCGACCACGGACACCCTCGAAGACCCCAGCGCCACCACCGAGGAACTGACCCGCGCCCTCGGCACCACCCTCGCCAGCTCCGGCGTCGTCCTGCTGATCAGCCTGCTCGGCACCATCGTCGCGACCGCCCTGCTCACGACCGTGACCAGCCGCGCCGTCCTCGGGAAGTCGGTCACCACCGGCGAGGCCTGGCAGGACGCCCGCCCCCAGCTGCTCAAGCTCTTCGGCTTGACCCTCCTGCTCCCGCTCATCGCGGTCGGGATCATCACCGTGGGCACCGTGCCCGGCATCCTCCTGGGCGTGGCGGGCGGCGGCGACGGCGCCGTCGCGCTCGGCGTCCTCGGCGGCCTCGCGGCGGGCGTCGTCGCCCTCTGGCTGATGATCCGCTTCTCGCTCGCCTCCCCGGCCCTGATGCTGGAGAAGCAGAGCGTCCCGAAGTCCCTCGGCCGCTCCGCGAAGCTGGTGCGCGGCTCCTGGTGGCGGGTCTTCGGCATCCAGCTCCTCGCCACGATCATCGCGAACATCCTCGCGTCGATCATCGTGATCCCGTTCACCTTCCTCGCCGCCGCGCTCAGCGGCGACGGCATCGGCGGCTTCCTCGACAGCAGCACCGGCGACCTGGGCTGGACGTTCCTCGTCGTCAGCGGCATCGGCTCGGTGATCGGCTCCATGCTCACCTTCCCGATCACCGCCGGGGTCGGCGTCCTCCTCTACATCGACCAGCGCATCCGCCGCGAGGCCCTCGACCTCGACCTGGCCCGCGCGGCCGGCGTCCAGGACTACGGCTCCGGCGCCCCCGGACCCGTCCCGGGGAGCTGACACGGTGGGTCCGGCGGCGCAGCTCCTCACAGCGGCAACGGCACGACCGGGCATCGGCCGCACGGTCGCGCCGGCGCTGTGGCGCGCCGACGGCGAACCACCGGTGACCATCCCGCGCGATCCCGCACGGGAGGCCGCCCGGGACGAGCTGTCGAAGGGCATGTACCACGAGAACGACCCCAGCCTGCTCCAGCGGGCCCTGAACGCGTTCTGGAAATGGGTCGGCAAGCTCCTCGACGCCGCCTCCTCGGCGACCCCCGGCGGCGGACTCGGCCTCCTGGTCGTCGTCCTGGCGGTCGCGGCACTCGCCGCCGCCCTGTGGTGGCGCCTGGGCACCCCCCGCCGCACCCCGCTCCCCGCCCTGTCCGCCCAGCTCCGCCGGGAAGGACAGTCCCTGCACGCCCTCCTCTTCGGGCCGCCGCCCCGCGACGACACGGCCCTCATAGCACTGACCGACCAACTCGACGCCCTCGAAAGAGAGGTACGCCGTCCATGATGGCCCCGATCACTGACAACGCCGGGAACACCGGGGACGCGAGCACCGCCCGCGCCTCCCTGGAAGCCCTGCGCGCCGAGATCGCCAAAGCCGTGGTCGGCCAGGACCCCGCCGTGACCGGCCTCGTCGTCGCCCTGCTCTGCCGCGGGCACGTCCTGCTGGAGGGAGTCCCCGGCGTGGCCAAGACGCTGCTCGTCCGGGCCCTCGCCTCGGCCCTGGAACTCGACACCAAGCGCGTCCAGTTCACCCCCGACCTGATGCCGAGCGACATCACCGGCTCCCTCGTCTACGACGCCCGCACCGCGGAGTTCTCCTTCCAGCCCGGCCCGGTCTTCACCAACCTCCTCCTGGCGGACGAAATCAACCGCACCCCGCCCAAGACCCAGTCGTCCCTGCTGGAGGCGATGGAGGAACGCCAGGTCACGGTCGACGGCACCCCCCGGCCGCTCCCCGAGCCCTTCCTGGTCGCCGCGACCCAGAACCCGGTCGAGTACGAGGGCACCTACCCCCTCCCGGAAGCCCAGCTGGACCGTTTCCTCCTGAAGCTGACGATCCCTCTCCCCTCCCGCCAGGACGAGATCGACGTCCTCACCCGCCACGCCGACGGCTTCAACCCCCGCGACCTGCGCGCCGCCGGCGTACGCCCCGTCGCGGGCCCGGCCGACCTCGAAGCCGCCCGCGCGGCCGTCGCCAAGACCACGGTCTCCCCCGAGATCACCGCCTACGTGGTCGACATCTGCCGCGCCACCCGCGAATCGCCGTCCCTGACCCTCGGCGCGTCCCCCCGCGGAGCGACCGCACTCCTGGCGACGGCCCGCGCCTGGGCCTGGCTGACCGGCCGCGACTACGTCATCCCCGACGACGTGAAGGCCCTCGCGCTGCCCACCCTGCGCCACCGCGTCCAACTCCGCCCGGAGGCCGAGATGGAGGGCGTGACGACCGACTCGGTCGTCAACGCGATCCTCTCCCACGTCCCCGTCCCCCGCTGATGGCCCTCACCGGCCGCGCCGCCTTCCTCGCAGCCCTCGGCACCCTCCCCGTGGGCCTCCTGGAGCCCAGCTGGACGGGCATCCTCGCCGTCAACGTCCCCCTGGCCCTCGCCTGCGCCTGCGACTTCGCCCTGGCCGCGCCGGTACGCCACCTCGGCCTGACCCGCTCCGGCGACACCTCGGTACGCCTCGGCGAGAGCGCCGACGTCACCCTCACCG
>NZ_VDFC01000047.1:488998-490403 GCF_008369065.1 Streptomyces apricus
CGCGCCCGCCTCCGCGACGCCTGGCCCCCCAGCAGCTGGCAGCCCGGCACGGAGGTAGCGCAGTCCCGCCACCGGCTGACGGTCCCCGCGGGCGAACGCCGCCGCGTCACCACCCGGCTGCGCCCCACCCGCCGCGGCGACCGCCGGGCGGACCGCGTCACCATCCGCTCGTACGGTCCCCTCGGCCTCCTCGCCCGGCAGGGCACCCACGAGGTCCCGTGGACGGTCCGCGTCCTGCCGCCCTTCACGAGCCGCAAGCACCTCCCCTCGAAACTGGCCCGTCTGCGCGAACTCGACGGCCGCACCAGCGTCCTGACCCGCGGTGAGGGCACCGAGTTCGACAGCCTGCGCGACTACGTCCCCGGTGACGACACCCGCTCCATCGACTGGCGCGCCACCGCCCGGCACTCGAAGGTCGCCGTACGCACCTGGCGCCCCGAACGCGACCGGCACATCCTGCTGATCCTCGACACGGGCCGCACCGCCGCGGGCCGGGTCGGCGACGCCCCCCGCCTCGACGCCTCCATGGACGCGGCTCTTCTCCTGGCAGCCCTCGCCTCCCGCGCCGGCGACCGGGTCGACCTCCTCGCATACGACCGCCGGGTACGCGCCCTGGTGCAGGGACGGGCCGCGGGCGACGTCCTTCCCTCCCTGGTCAGCGCCATGGCACACCTGGAACCGGAACTCGTCGAGACGGACTCCCGCGGCCTCGCCTCCACCGCGCTCCGCACGGCCCCGCGCCGCTCACTGATCGTGCTCCTGACCACCTTGGACGCGGCCCCCATCGAAGAGGGCCTCCTCCCGGTACTCTCCCGCCTCACCCAGCGCCACACGGTCCTGGTCGCCTCGGTCTCCGACCCGCACATCGAGCACATGGCGAAGGCGCGGGGGAACGTGGAGTCCGTGTACGAGGCCGCCGCCGCAGCCCAGGCCCAGGCGGAACGCCACCGCACCGCCGAACAACTGAGGCGCCACGGCGTCACGGTCGTCGACGCCACACCGGACGACCTGCCGCCGGCGTTGGCGGACGCCTACCTGGCCCTGAAGGCAGCGGGCCGACTGTAAAAAAGGGGAAGCCCTCATATGGGCTCCCCCTTTTTCCCTAAACCCCCCTGAACGCAAGAAAGCCCCCGCACCGAAGTGCGGGGGCTTCCCTATTCAATATTTGTTCGGCGGCGTCCTACTCTCCCACAGGGTCCCCCCTGCAGTACCATCGGCGCTGTGAGGCTTAGCTTCCGGGTTCGGAATGTAACCGGGCGTTTCCCTCACGCTATGACCACCGAAACACTATGAAACTCTCAACCGCACCATCACCGTGACCATGGCAATGGGGTTGTTCGTGGTTTCAGAACCAACACAGTGGACGCGAGCAACTGAGGACAAGCCCTCGGCCTATTAGTACCGG
>NZ_VDFC01000047.1:490503-493917 GCF_008369065.1 Streptomyces apricus
CGTTTCCAGGGCTTGTCCCAGAGTGAAGGGCAGATTGCCCACGTGTTACTCACCCGTTCGCCACTAATCCCCACCGAAGTGGTTCATCGTTCGACTTGCATGTGTTAAGCACGCCGCCAGCGTTCGTCCTGAGCCAGGATCAAACTCTCCGTGAATGTTTACCCGTAATCGGGTGTCACATCACGAGAGCGGAACAGTCGACCGGAATAAGGAAGACTGTTCACAGCGTCCTCGCTGATGCGCCTACCGAACTTGCGCCCGGCAGGACTTTTTCAAAGGAACCTCCACCCACCACCATGCGGTGATGGACGGGGTATCAACATATCTGGCGTTGATTTTTGGCACGCTGTTGAGTTCTCAAGGAACGGACGCTTCCTTTGTACTCACCCTCTCGGGCTTTCCTCCGGGCTTTTCCCTTCGTGTTTCCAACCTTACCAGATCCGTTTTCCGTTCCGTTTCCGGTCGGAATTCATTTCCGGTGGCCAGTTGGTAGGCCTTGCCTATTCGGTTGCCTTGCGGCTCTCTTTCAGCGAGTCCGACTTTATCAGAGGTTTTCGGCCGGTCTGACCGGCCATTCGTTTCTGATGTATCGGGAGGTGCTTCACCGGAATCACATTCCAGGAAGCCGACAGATGCTCACTGCCACCGCCGAGCTTGTCCAGCTCTAGGCAACTGTTCGAATCTACCTCCCCACGCGTCCCGTGTCAACGGTTCTTGTGGGGCGAAGAGGAGACTAGCAGCCTGACGGGTGTGCCCGCACATCAGGCGGCGGTCGGCACGGAGGCGCTGCGTTCGCCCTCCTCCACGTCGCCCGTCTCCCCGGCCCGTACGGCACGCCCGCCCAGCACGTAGACGTAGGCGAGGAAGAGCAGCTCGGCGGCTATGCCTATGCCGATGCGGGCCCAGGTCGGCAGGCCCGACGGGGTGACGAAGCCTTCGATGGCGCCGGAGACGAAGAGGACGAGGGCCAGGCCTATCGCCATGCCCAGGGCGGCCCGCCCCTCCTCCGCGAGCGCCGCACGACGCGTGCGCGGGCCGGGGTCGATGACCGTCCAGCCCAGGCGCAGGCCGGTGCCGGCCGCCACGAAGACGGCCGTCAGCTCCAGGAGTCCGTGCGGGAGGATCAGGCCGAGGAAGGTGTCGAGGCGGCCCGCCGAGGACATCAGGCCGATGCCTACGCCCACGTTGAGCATGTTCTGGAAGAGGATCCAGACGACCGGCAGGCACAGGAAGGCGCCGAGGACCAGGCACATCGCGGCCGCCTGCGCGTTGTTCGTCCACACCTGCGCCGCGAAGGACGCCGCGGGATGGCTGGAGTAGTACGTCTCGTACTGGCCGCCGGGGCGGGTCAGTTCCCGTAGTTCGTCGGGGGCCGCTATGGAGGACTGGACCTCGGGGTGGGTGCCTATCCACCACCCCAGGAGGACCGCGAGGGCCGTGGACAGGAGTGCGGTGGGGACCCACCAGTGGCGGGAGCGGTAGACCGCGGCCGGGAAGCCGTGGGKGAGGAAACGGGTCACGTCACGCCAGGAGGCACGGCGGGTGCCCGTCACGGCGCTGCGCGCGCGGGCGACGAGTTGGCTGAGGCGGCCGGTGAGCTGGGGGTCCGGGGCGCTGGACCGGATCAGGGAGAGGTGGGTCGCCGTGCGCTGGTAGAGGGCGACGAGTTCGTCGGCCTCCGCTCCGGTGAGGCGGCGCCGTCGGCCGAGGAGCACTTCGAGGCGGTCCCACTCGGCACGGTGGGCGGACACGAAGACGTCGAGGTCCATCGGGTCGTCTGCTCCTCGGCTGCTCGTCGTGTGGTCAGCTTGTCGCACTGCGGCGCGATGTGCCTCAGCTTGGCAGACTGGCTGGCCTCAGAGCGGTTCGGGGAAGGACGGCGGGCGTGAGTGAGCTTGTGACGGGCGAGGCGGTGGCGCTGGAGCTGCGGCCCGCGAAACTGCCGAGCCGGGTGCTGGCCGTGGTGCTGGACCTGGCGGTGTGGGTGATCGCCTACGTCGCGGTGCTGGTCGTCCTGGCGCTGTCGACGGCCGCTCTGGACGACGCCGCGCAGGCCGCCGTGGCGATCGCCGCTTTCCTTCTGCTGCTGGTCGGCGGGCCGATCGCGGTGGAGACGCTCTCGCACGGGCGCTCGCTCGGGAAGCTGGCCTTCGGGCTGCGGGTGGTGCGGGACGACGGCGGGCCCATCCGGTTCCGGCACGCGCTGGTGCGCGGGGCGGTCGGTGTGGTGGAGATCCTGATGACGTCCGGGGTGGTGGCGTGCATCGCGTCGTTCGTGTCGGCGCGGGGACGGCGGCTCGGTGACGTGTTCGCCGGGACCCTGGTCGTACGGGAACGGATCCCCGCCGGCCGGACGGCCTTCGTCCCCCCTCCGCCGCCGTGGCTCTCGGGGCGGTTCGCCGAGCTCGACCTGTCCGCCGTTCCGGATGGGCTGTGGCTGGCGGTGCGGCAGTACCTGACGCGGATGCGGCAGCTGGACCCGCAGGTGGGCTGGGCGATGGCGGAGCGGCTGGCGGCCGATGTCGCCGGGCGCGCCGGGACCCAGGTGCCGCACGGCGTCCCTCCAGCGGCATTCCTCGCGGCCGTGGTGCAGGAACGGCAGGCGCGCGAGGCGCGGCGGGCGTTCGGCGACGGGGGCGGTCCCGGTGTGCCGTACGGCGGGGTGCAGCCGCAGGGTCCGGGGTACGGGCCCGTACCCACGGGGCCGGTCCCGGGTCCGGTGCCGGGGCCGTTCCAGACGCCGGCGCGGACACCGTTCCAGGCGCCGGTTCCTGCGCCCGTCCAGCCGGTGGCTCCGGTGGATCCGGTGGCCCCGGCGGCGGCGCCGGTTCCGCCTGCCGTGCGGGACGCGGACGCGGAGCGTCCGTCCACCGGGTTCGCGCCGCCCGCCTGATTCCGGCCCGCGCGTGGCGGCAGTCGCGTCAGGTGAAGACCGAGGGCGGTGATTCGAGGTCTTCGAGTTCGATGCCGGGGGCCGAGAGCACCACGTCGCCGGCGAGGTGCACGGTGTGCTGCTCGCCGGTGTCCAGAGCTGTGACCTGGTACTCCTCCACGGTCAGGGGACCGTTGTCAGTGGCGTGTGCTTCTCTCGTGATCAGGGCCCAGGACTGGTCGAGGGTGCGCGGGGCGAGGACCGGTTCCGTGAGGGCGACCAGGCGTACGCGCGTGGCGGAGGCATCGGGGGTGAGGCGCAGCAGACGTGCGGTGGCGACGAGGAAGGCGGGGGACGAGCCGGTGAAGGCGTGCGCGCGGACATTGCCTTCGGTGGCGTGCTCGCCCGTCGGGTCGGTGCGGACCCAGGTGACGCCGTCGAGGGCGGCGGCGCGGACCTGCCAGCCCGAGGCGTGGAGTTCGAGGCGGATGGGGCGGCCGCGGTCGTCGAGGGCGAGGTCGACGGAGCCGGCGGGGGTGCCG
>NZ_VDFC01000047.1:494017-498995 GCF_008369065.1 Streptomyces apricus
ACGTAGCGCCAGCCGGAGGGGCCGGGCGCGCAGTGGAACCGTTCCTCGGCGAGGGGGGTGTGGTCGTGCGGGTCATGGAGCGAATAGCGGCCGCGGGGCATGGGGCTCGGGGTCCTCGATAGGGGGCAGGCCCCCGCCGGTGAGGGCGAGGGCCTGCTGACAGCCGTCCGGTGAGCGGTGCGCTCAGTAGCGGTAGTGGTCCGACTTGTACGGGCCCTCGACCTCGACACCGATGTACGCGGCCTGCTCGGGGCGGAGCGTGGTGAGCTTCACGCCGAGCGCGTCCAGGTGGAGGCGGGCGACCTTCTCGTCGAGGTGCTTGGGCAGCACGTAGACGCCGGTCGGGTACTCCTCGGGCTTGGTGAACAGCTCGATCTGGGCCAGGGTCTGGTCCGCGAACGAGTTGGACATCACGAACGACGGGTGGCCGGTCGCGTTGCCCAGGTTCAGCAGGCGGCCCTCGGAGAGGACGATGAGCACCTTGCCGTCGGGGAAGGTCCAGGTGTGGACCTGCGGCTTGACCTCGTCCTTGACGATGCCGGGGATCTGCGCGAGGCCGGCCATGTCGATCTCGTTGTCGAAGTGGCCGATGTTGCCCACGATCGCCTGGTGCTTCATCTTGGCCATGTCCGAGGCCAGGATGATGTCCTTGTTGCCGGTCGTGGTGACGAAGATGTCGGCCTTGTCGACGACCTCGTCGAGGGTGGTGACCTGGTAGCCGTCCATCGCCGCCTGCAGGGCGCAGATCGGGTCGATCTCGGTGACGATCACGCGGGCGCCCTGGCCGCGCAGGGACTCCGCGCAGCCCTTGCCCACGTCGCCGTAGCCGAGGACGACGGCGGTCTTGCCGCCGATCAGGACGTCGGTGGCGCGGTTGATGCCGTCGATCAGGGAGTGGCGGCAGCCGTACTTGTTGTCGAACTTCGACTTGGTGACGGCGTCGTTCACGTTGATCGCCGGGAACAGGAGGGTGCCGTCGCGGTGCATCTCGTAGAGACGGTGGACGCCGGTCGTGGTCTCCTCGGTCACGCCGCGGATCTCCGAGGCGAGCTGGGTCCACTTCTGGGAGCCGTTGGAGATCGTCCGGTGGAGGAGCTCCAGGACGACGCGGTGCTCGTCGTTCTCGGCGGTGTCGACGGACGGGACCTTGCCGTCCTTCTCGTACTCGACGCCCTTGTGGACGAGGAGGGTGGCGTCGCCGCCGTCGTCCAGGATCATGTTCGGGCCGCCGGTGGGGCTGTTCGGCCAGGTCAGCGCCTGCTCCGTGCACCACCAGTACTCCTCCAGGGTCTCGCCCTTCCAGGCGAAGACCGGGATGCCCTGGGGGTTGTCGGGCGTGCCGTTCGGGCCGACCGCGATGGCGGCCGCCGCGTGGTCCTGGGTGGAGAAGATGTTGCAGGAGGCCCAGCGGACCTCGGCGCCCAGGGCGGCCAGGGTCTCGATGAGGACGGCGGTCTGCACGGTCATGTGCAGGGAGCCGGTGACGCGGGCGCCGGCGAGGGGCTGCGCCTCGGCGTACTCCTTGCGGATCGACATCAGGCCGGGCATCTCGTGCTCGGCGAGCGTGATCTCCTTGCGGCCGAAGTCGGCCAGGGAAAGGTCGGCGACCTTGAAGTCCTGTCGGTTGTCGACAGTGGTCATGCGAGCTGCTCCTCGGGTTGGGGCGAGGTCGGGTTCGGCTGGTCTGCGCGGCGGCGGGCACGGTGTGCGCCCACGGGGCACACGAATGCCCGGTGCCTTGCGCAGCGCAGTCCGTCGGAGGCCCTCTCTCCCTCGGCCGGCCCGTGCGGGCCGCCCGACCGCCATCAGCAGCGACGTCTGGCTCGATGACGAATCTACACCGATCGGCGCAGTGGGCCCCAGTCCGCCTGCGAACGGATCGAGCGGATTTCGAGGTCCGGAGGGGCGGGCACGACAGGGGCCCGCCGGATCGTCCGGCGGGCCCCTGTCGTGTACGGGAGGTGCGGGAGGTCAGTGCGCGGGGGCCGGGGTGGGACCGCCCGGCGAGGCCTCCGGGTCCGGGCCCTTGGCGGCCTCGCCCTGGTTGTAGATGTCGGGTTCGAGGTAGATGACGCGGGCGATCGGGACGGCCTCGCGGATGCGGGACTCGGCTGCGTTGATCGCGGAGGCGACCTCGGCGGCCGTGTCGTCGTGCTCGACCGCGATCTTGGCGGCGACCAGCAGCTCCTCGGGGCCGAGGTGGAGCGTGCGCATGTGGATGATGCCGGTGACCGTGTCGCCGTCGACGATGGCGGCCTCGATCTTGCGGACCTCTTCGATGCCGGCGGCCTCGCCCAGGAGCAGCGACTTGGTCTCGGCGGCCAGGACGATCGCGATGACGATGAGCAGGATGCCGATGCAGAGGGTGCCGATGCCGTCCCAGACGCCGTCGCCGGTGGCGAGGGCCAGGCCGACGCCGCCGAGGGCGAGGATCAGGCCGACCAGCGCGCCGAAGTCCTCCAGGAGGACGACCGGCAGCTCGGGTGCCTTGGCGTGGCGTACGAAGTCCTTCCAGGACTGCTTGCCGCGCGTCTGGTTGGACTCCTTGATGGCCGTCCGGAAGGAGAAGCCCTCGGCGATGATCGCGAAGACGAGGACGCCGACGGGCCAGTACCAGTGCTCGATCTCGTGCGGGTGCTTGATCTTCTCGTAGCCCTCGTAGATCGCGAACATGCCGCCGACCGAGAAGAGGACGATCGAGACGAGGAAGGCGTAGATGTACCGCTCGCGGCCGTAGCCGAAGGGGTGCTGGGGGGTCGCCTCGCGCTGGGCCTTCTTGCCGCCGAGGAGCAGCAGGCCCTGGTTGCCGGAGTCGGCGAGCGAGTGCACGGACTCGGCGAGCATCGACGACGAACCGCTGAAGAGGAACGCCACGAACTTCGATGCCGCGATGGCGAGGTTGGCGGCGAGTGCCGCCACGATCGCCTTGGTGCCGCCTGACGCGCTCATGTGTTCCCGATGTCCCTTCGTCTGCCACTCGTCCACTGCTCGTCCGTCACCGGTTTCCCAGCCCGGCCGCGGTCAGACTGCCCTTCGGCATTTTGCCTGCCCTTTGCGGTGGGTCATTGTTGCAGCCCGGAGCGGCCGTCGAGGGCCGGGGCGGCACAGTCGTCGCGTCAGACGACGACGGTGGCCCGGAAAATCGTTCCGCCGCCGGAGATTTCCMCCTTTTCGCCCGCCGGTACGAAGACGGAGCCGCCGGGGGCGAGGTCCTGGTCGCCGGTCCGCACGGCGCCCGCGGTGCACAGCAGGATCTGCGGGGTGGACCGGGTGAGGTCGCGGGCGGGGCCGCCGTCCGGGAGCACGTACCGGGAGAGGCGGAACTCGTCGATGGGGGTCGCATAGACCTCCTCGCCGTCCGGGGCGGCCTCGGGGCGCAGGACGCCCGGGTCGCCGGCCTCGAAGCGGACGATCCGCAGGAGCTCGGGGACGTCGACGTGCTTGGGGGTGAGCCCGCAGCGCAGCACGTTGTCGGAGTTGGCCATGATCTCGACGCCGAGGCCGTTCAGGTACGCGTGCGGCACGCCGGCGCCGAGGAACAGGGCCTCGCCGGGCTGCAGCCGCACGTGGTTGAGGAGCATCGCGGCGACGACACCCGGGTCGCCCGGGTAGTGGCGGGCGATCTCGGCGTACGGGGCGTGGGCGCCGCCGAGCCGGGAGCAGGCCGCGGCGGCCTCGGTGACCGTGGCGGCCATCTGCTCGGGGTCCGCGGTGAGGACCGCGGTCAGCACCTCGCGCAGCGCGGCGTCCTCCGGGCGGGCGTGCAGCAGGTCGACGTACGGCTTGAGGGAGTCGACGCCGAGGGCCGAGAGCAGCGCGGCGGCCTCCAGCGGGGGCCGGAACCCGCACAGGCCGTCGAACTCCGTGAGCGCGCAGATCAGTTCGGGCTTGTGGTTGGCGTCCTTGTAGTTGCGGTGCGGTGCGTCGACGGGGACGCCGCGGCGCTCCTCGTCCTCGTACCCCTCCTTGGCCTGTGCCAGGTCGGGGTGGACCTGGAGGGAGAGGGGGGCGCCCGCGGCGAGGACCTTCAGCAGGAAGGGCAGGCGCGGGCCGAACTTCGCGACCGCCTCGGTGCCCAGTTCGCGCTCGGGGGCCGCGTCGATCACCTCGGTGAGGGGGCCGCGGGGCGTGCGCGAGGGCGCGCCCGGGTGGGCGCCCATCCACATCTCGGCCTGCGGCTCGCCGGTCGGCTCGGTGCCGAGGAGCCGCGGGATGGCCGTGGTGGAGCCCCAGGCGTAGGGGCGGACGGTGTTGTCGAGGCGGTCCATGCTGTGCCTTCTTCTCCGTACGGGTGCTGGTCGGCGGGCGTGGCCGGACGTCAGGCCGTCGAGGCGAGCGCCAGGTAGACGGCGGCGAAGTCCGTGGTGGCGATGAGCTCGGCGAGCGTTTCGAGGTCGCCGCCCTCCTCCGGCTCCAGTTCGCTGATCGGCGTGTCGTGGCCGAGGGCCAGCTCGCGGGCGGCGGGGGCTGCGGTGCGGCCGCCGGCCGGGCGGTCCCGCAGCAGGACCACGCGCGCGTGCAGGACCTGGGCGTCCTCGACGCGGTCGCGGAAGAAATCGTCGGGGTCGGCGCCCGCGGCCAGCGTGCCGGCCAGGAGCACGCTGTGCGCGGCCAGCGCCTCGGGCAGCTCGGCGGTGAGGGCGGGGCGTCCGGCGAGCTCGGCCAGCGCGGCGACGAAGCGGCGGCCCGCGGGGCCCGCGGAGTCGCCCTCGGTCCAGATCACCGGGAGCGACTCGGCGAGCTCGGAGGCGAGGGTCTTGGCGGGGTTGCTGTAGGTCGCGATCGCGGGGCCGCAGCGCTCGGCGACCTGGTCGAGCCGGTCGGCGACCCGCTCCAGGGCGTCCGGCGGAGCGGCCAGCAGGCCGGTGCGGTCGAGGAGGGCGAGCAGCGGGGTGAGCAGCGCCCACAGGGAGCCGGGCGCCGAGGCGGCGGCGGGGGCCTGCGGCTCGTAGGGGGCGGTCGCCATCGGTACGGAGAG
>NZ_VDFC01000047.1:499095-513371 GCF_008369065.1 Streptomyces apricus
GGGCTGCGCCCCCAGACCCCCCTTTGCGCAGTTCCCCGCGCCCCTGAGGGCGCCCTTAGGGGCGCGGGGAACTGCGCGGCCCGCCCCCACCGGACGCGCGGGCGAAAATCTTCAGCCCCTGATGATGGCCAGGACCTCGTCCCGGGTCTTGGCCATCGTTGCCTCGTCGCGAGCTTCTGCGTTCAAACGCAGAAGCGGTTCCGTGTTGGACGGGCGGACGTTGAACCACCAGTCGGTGGACGACACCGTCAGGCCGTCTAGGTCGTCGAGGGTGACGTCCTCGCGGCCCTCGTACGCCGCGCGGACCGCGGCGAGGCGCCCCGCCTGGTCGTCGACCGTGGAGTTGATTTCGCCCGATCCCGCGTAGCGGTCGTACTGGGCGACGAGCGCGGAGAGCGTGCCCTCCTGGCCGCCGAGGGCGGCCAGGACGTGGAGCGCCGCGAGCATGCCCGTGTCGGCGTTCCAGAAGTCCTTGAAGTAGTAGTGCGCGGAGTGCTCGCCGCCGAAGATGGCGCCGGTGGCGGCCATCTCGGCCTTGATGAAGGAGTGGCCCACGCGGGTGCGGACGGGCGTGCCGCCGTTCTCCCGGACGACCTCGGGGACCGACCAGGAGGTGATCAGGTTGTGGATGACCGCGCCCCGGCCGCCGTGCCGGGCCAGCTCGCGGGCGGCGACCAGGGCGGTGATCGCGGACGGGGAGACCGGCTCGCCGCGCTCGTCGACGACGAAGCAGCGGTCGGCGTCGCCGTCGAAGGCGAGGCCGAGGTCGGCGCCCTCCTCGCGGACGCGCCGCTGCAGGTCGACGAGGTTCGCCGGGTCCAGCGGGTTCGCCTCGTGGTTCGGGAACGTGCCGTCCAGCTCGAAGTACATCGGGACGAGTGCGAGGGGCAGGCCCGCGAGGACGGTCGGGACGGTGTGACCGCCCATGCCGTTGCCCGCGTCGACCACGACCTTCAGGGGGCGGATCGAGGTCAGGTCGACGAGGCCGCGCAGGTGCGCCGCGTAGTCCTCCAGGGTGTCGCGCCGGCCGATCGTGCCCGGCACCGTGTCCGGGGACGGGGGCGGGGCTCCCTCGTCGGTCCAGGTCTCGACCAGCTCGCGGATCTCGGTGAGGCCGGTGTCCTGGCCCACGGGGGCCGCGCCCGCCCGGCACATCTTGATGCCGTTGTAGCGGGCCGGGTTGTGCGAGGCCGTGAACATCGCGCCGGGCAGGCCGAGCGCCCCCGAGGCGTAGTACAGCTGGTCCGTGGAGCAGAGGCCGATCTCGGTGACGTCGACGCCGCGCGCCGCCGCCCCGCGGGCGAAGGCCCGCGACAGGCCCGGGGACGAGGGCCGCATGTCGTGCCCGGTGACGATCGCGGTCGCTCCCGTCACCCGGGCGAAGGCGGCGCCGAACAGCTCGGCCAGCGTCTCGTCCCACTGGTCCGGGACCACCCCGCGTACGTCGTACGCCTTCACGAGCTGCGACAGATCAGCGGTCACGGCCAGCCTTCCTGGAGTTGTTCCTCGACGGTGACCCCAAAGTATCCGTCCGTGCCGCGGGCGGGCCGTGCGCGGGGCTACGGGAGCATCCAGTCCAGGACCGGCGAGCTCTGGCCGACGACGATCAGGCACATGACCAGCAGGAGTCCGAGGCTCCAGGGCAACACCTTGCGCAGCAGGTCCCCCTCGCGGCCGGCCAGCCCGACCGCCGCGCAGGCGATCGTGAGGTTCTGCGGCGAGATCATCTTGCCGAGGACGCCGCCCGAGCTGTTGGCGGCCGCCAGGAGCTCCGGGGACAGGCCGGACTCCCGCGCCGCGGTCACCTGGAGGGCGCCGAAGAGCGCGTTGGCCGAGGTGTCCGAGCCGGAGACGGCCACCCCGAACCAGCCGAGGACGGGTGACAGGAAGGCGAGCCCGGCGCCGGCCGCCGCCACGAAGTGGCCGATCGTGGCCGCCTGGCCGGACAGGTTCATCACGTAGGCGAGCGCCAGGACGGAGGTGACGGTGAGGATCGCGAACCGCAGCTCGTGGACGGTGGCCGCCCACTCCCTGAGCGCCACGCGCGCGTGCACCCCGAGGACGGCCGCCGTGCAGATCCCGGCGAGCAGGACGAGCGTGCCGCCGGTGGAGACGACCGGCCAGGTGAAGACGTTGCCGCCGACGGGGTCGCCGTCCGGGTTCACCACGTCCAGGAAGGGCCAGTCGAAGACGCGGGTCGCCTGCGCCAGCCGGTCCTTGACCGGCGGGATCTGGGCGAGGGAGAAGATCGCGACGATGAGGGCGTACGGGGCGTACGCGCGCAGCACCTCGCGGCGCGGGTCCGTCTCGTCCAGGTCCTCGCTGCGGGTGCCCGTCAGGACCGCGGCCCGTACGGGCTCGGCGGCGGGCCTGCGGGCGTGCGGCACCGCCATCAGCGCGCCCGCGCCGGCCAGGGCGGCCCCGATGTCGGCGAGTTGGGCCGAGACGTAGTTGGAGGCGGCGAACTGGGCGACGGCGAAGGCGACTCCGCACGCCAGCGCCGGCACCCAGGTCTCGCGCAGGCCGCGCCGCCCGTCGACCAGGAAGACGAGCACCAGGGGCACCACCAGGGCGAGCAGCGGGGTCTGACGGCCCACCACGGACGCGACGGTGTCCAGGGGCAGGTCGGTGACCTGGGCGAGGGTCACGACCGGGGTGCCCATCGCGCCGAAGGCGACCGGGGCGGTGTTGGCGACCAGCGCGACCACCGCGGCGCGGACGGGCTCGAAGCCGAGCGCGACGAGCATCACCGAGCAGATCGCGACGGGCGCGCCGAAGCCCGCGAGGGCCTCCAGGAGCGCGCCGAAGCAGAAGGCGACGACGAGTGCCTGGATGCGCGGGTCGTCGGAGAGGCGGCCGAAGGAGCGGCGCAGGATGTCGAAGTGCCGGGTGCGGACGGTCATCCGGTACACCCACAGGGCGTTGACGACGATCCACAGGATGGGGAAGAGGCCGAACACCGCGCCCTGGGCGGCGCTGGAGAGTGTCTGGCCGACCGGCATGCCGTACGCGAGCGTGGCGACCAGGGCCGCGGCGCCGAGTCCGAGGAGACCGGCCAGGTGGGCCTTCATGCGGACCCCGCCGAGCAGGACGAGGACGATGACGAGGGGCAGGGTCGCGACGAGGGCGGACAGACCGAGCGAGTCGGCCACCGGCTTGAGTTCCTGGACGTACACGGAGCCTCCCCGATTCCGCGATGCGGAAATCAATTTCTCACGGGACGGGGAAAATGGTCGTGTCCGCGACAAGGTCACGTCAATGGGCGCGCACCGTCGAGTGAAACGCGCACGGAACGCACACGCGGAGGGGCCCGCGAGGTCAGGGAGATTCAGGAGGTGCCGGGCTCAGGAGGCCCCAGGCCCAGGAGGCCCCGGGTTCAGGAGTCCGGGGAGCGCAGGACCCGCAGGTGGCCGCGGCGGGGCACCTCCGCCGGGTCCGTGCCGCGGGCGCCGCCGCCCGCCTGTGCCGCACGCTCCTGCGGGCGGGCCGCCTCGCGGACCGCGTTGGCGAGCGCTTCGAGGTCGTCACCGGTGGGGCGGGAGGGGGCGGAGCCGTCGGCGAGCCGGACGACCTCCCAGCCGCGCGGGGCGGTGAGGCGCTCGGAGTGCTCGGCGCACAGGTCGTAGCAGTGGGGTTCGGCGTAGGTGGCGAGCGGGCCGAGGACCGCGGTCGAGTCGGCGTAGACGTACGTCAGCGTCGCTACGGCGGGACGGCCGCAAGCGGTGCGCGAACAGCGACGTACAGGGCTCACGATGTTGGACGGTACCGCACTCTTGAGCGGGCCGCGACGACCCACCCCCGGGTCACTCCACCGTGTCGCCCTGTGACGCCTGCCACAAAGGACTTCCGGCGGGCCTGCTTGACCTGGGAGTACGGCTGTTGACGAGATGTCGGACAGGTGCACGAGTGATCGCGAGTCGGTGCAAACACTGTCAATCTCCGTGGTTCCCGTGGTCGGTGAGGATACGGAAACGAGCCGTGACTTGGCTGGAACGACCACCCTGCGATCGGCCGGAAGCGTGGCCGCGCCGTCGGCGGGACGCGTGCCGGGTGCGGGCGGGCGCGGTGCGCGGGGACTACGCTTCGTCGGTGATGGACAACCCCGTACCGCCTCCTCCCGCCGAGCCCAGGCCCCGTCGTCGTGATCGACACGGGCGGGGCATGCGCGGGCCGGTGGCGCCACCCCAGGTGCCCCTCTCGGCCAGCCGCGCCGAGGTGTTCGCGGATCTGGTCCAGGACTCCGTGGAACGGCTGGAGCGGCGGTGGCCGCAGCTCACCGACATCGAGTTCATGGTGCTGGAGGTGCCCCGGTTCGACCCCGCCGGTGACGACGGCTGGGGCGACGAGGCGGTGCCGCTGGGCGGCACGACCCCGGCGCACGAGGGGCGGGCCGCGCGGGTGATCGTCTACCGGCGTCCCGTCGAGATCCGCACCAAGGGGCGTGACGAGCGGGCCGCGCTGGTGCACGAGGTCGTGGTGGAGCAGGTCGCCGAGCTGCTGGGCCTGACCCCCGAGACCGTCGACCCCCGGTACGGCGAGGACTGACCCGGGGCCGGGCGCCCGGACTCGGGTCCCGGACGCCGGGAGCCGACTACTTCGTCAGTACCGAGAGGTCCTGTTCCGCCTCCGGCACCCTCACCGTGCCCCGGTCGTCCGGGAGGGTCTGCACGGTGAACATCGGCACCCCGTCCTGGGGCGCCTCCAGCAGCCGCGCCGCGTGGACGGGACCGCCGGACAGCGGCTCCACCGTGAGCGCGTACGTGCCCTTGAGGCCGCCGGGCACGGGCAGTTGCACGTTCTGCGTGGTGCCCGCCTTCACCGTGTACGTCTTCGAGGCCGCCGTGCCGCCGCCGCTGCCCGCGGAGGCCGTGACCCTGACCTGCGCGCCGCGGCCGGGGGCGACCAGGGAGAGCACGGAGCCCTTGGAGCGGTTGCCGGCGGCCGTCGCACGGGCGCCGACCGCCGTGGTGGCCGGGATGAACGCCGTCTCCTTGCTGTCGCCCTTGCCGCGGACCACCTGCAGGGCCGCGACGACGGGGGCGGACCTCCCGGTCGGCGTCAGCACCAGCGAGCCCGTCTCGCCGCGCGTGAGGTTCCCGAGGTCGACGGCGGCCGTCATGCCCGCCTTCACGTGCAGCGTCTCGTGTCCGGCGGGGGTGATCAGCCCGGTCGGCGAGGCGAGCCGCACCTTGAGGTCGGCGTCGGCCTCACCGGGCGCGAAGGCGACCAGCCGTACGGAGGTGGCGTCCTTCGGGATGCCCGGCAGGACGAGGCGGTCCGCGGGCGTCGCGGAGGGGGCGAGCCAGTCGCCGCCGAGCGTGTCGTCGAGGGCCTGGACGGCGGCGGCCACCCGGCCGCTGCGGACCGTGACGTGCACGGTGAGGTCGGTCTCCGGTTCGTCGATGAGCGTCGACAGGAGCACCGACTCGCCCGCGTGCGGCGGGATCTTGATGCCCTCGCCGACCGTCGACTTGAGGGCGCCGTCCTTGCCGTACAGCTCGATGTCGGCGACGGCCGCGGAGTCGTCCGGGTTGGTCAGGTGCACGTAGTCCGTGCGCTCCTTGGCCGTACTGGCGCCCGGCAGCCAGAATTCCGTGTCAGGGGCCGAGCAGGCGACGCCGAGCAGGCCGCGGCCGGTGCCCGCCTCGACCTGCGTGGTCTGCTGGACGGCCCAGCCGGGGGCGAACCGGCCCTCGGCCGTGCCGACGAGCGCGGGCGACTCGGCGCCCGACTCCTCGCCGGTGACCGGCTTGCCGGGCTCCTTCGACGTCAGGAAGGGCTTCTTCTCCCCGGCCTTCCCGCCGTCGGCCGCGTCGCCCTTCTCCGCGTCCTCGTCCGTGTCGTCCCCGGCCGCGTCGTCCTTGTCCGTGCCGGCCTTCTCCGTGCCCGCGGTCACCAGCGCGGCGCCGCCGTCCGAGCCGGTGCCCTTGGTGACGGGCGTGAAGGACGTGTACGCCGTCTCGGCCAGGTCCGAGGTGCTCGGAGCGGGGCAGAGCAGGCTGGTGCGCTCCACGGGCAGCAGGTCGGCCGCCTTCGCGCTGTCCGGAGCGGACGCCTCCGGCCCGGACACCGAGGCGAAGCCGGTGACGGCGGCGAGCGCGGTCACACCGGCGATCAGGGACACGGTGGTGCGGTTCACTGCTGGCTCCCGTCGGGGCGCTCGCTGTCGGTGCCGTGCGACGGCTGCTGCTGGTGCTGGTGCGGCTGTTGCTGGTGCGTCGGGTCGTACTGCGGGTCGTAGCCCTGGCCCTGGCCCTGGCCGTACGGCTGCGACGGGTCGTACGGGGCGTTCTGCTGGTCGTAGGCCGCGTACGGGTCGTAGTGGCCGGCCTGGTACGGATCCGCCTGGTACTGCTGCTGCCCGTACGCGTCGGCCGGGTACTGCGGGGCGCCCTGGTGCTGCTCACCGCCGTAGGTGCCGTACTCGGCCGCGTAGGTCGACGAGTCCCACTCGTCGTAGGCCTGCTGCTGCGGGACCTGGGCCGCCGCGGGGGCCTCCTGCGGGGCGGCCGGGGGGCCGGACGGGAACCCGTCCGGCTGCTCCTGGGGTGCGGATGCCGCCCCTTCGGCCTGCTGGGCCTGCTCGGCCTCGGCCTCCGCCTGGGCGCGCAGGCGGCGGGCCCTGCGGCCGTCGCCCGACGCGGTCTCGACGGGTGCGGCGGTCTCCTCCTCGGGCAGGTCGTCGTCGACGTCGCGACGGCGGCCCGGCAGGGCGAGGACCACGAGGACGAGGGCGAGCGCGCCCTGTCCCCACAGCCGGCCGGTGTGGGTCAGCGGCGCTTCGAAGGTGACGTCCAGGCGGCCCCCCGCGGCGGGCAGTTCGAAGCCCTGCGCCCAGCCGTCGACGGTGGTCCCGGTGAGCGGCTTGCCGTCCAGGGTGGCCGTCCAGCCCTCGTCGGCGGTGTCCGCGAGGCGCAGGACGCGGCCCTCGGCGCCGGCGGGGACGTCGGTGTGCAGGTCGACGGGGCCGGCGGCGATGGGCTGCGGGTCGCCGGACTCGGGGACGACGGCCGCGCGCGCTACCTGGCGGTCGACGCGCCACAGGGCGCTGCCGTCCTGCTGGCTGAGCCGGCTCAGGCCCGGGGTGGCGTCCAGGACGCGGCTGACCTCGCGGGGCGCGCCGTCGCGCACCAGGACGTAGCGCACGGCGAAGCCGCCGAGCTGGTCGGCCTGGTCGGCGCCGGAGCCCGCCACGAGGTTGGCGACGACCTTGTCGAGGATCTTGTTGTCGCCGTCCGCCGCGGCCAGTTCGGCGTCGCCGAGGCGGGCGCCGGAGCCGCGGACGAGGGTGTAGCCGACCCGGGAGGCCGAGTCGCTGTCGAGGACGAGCGTGCGGGCCTGGTCGCGGGTGCCGCTCTCCTCCGCGACGAACGCGGGCACCTGGACGGGGTCGCGCCGCTCCAGCGGGCCGTCCGCGCCGCGGATCATCCAGCCGGCGGCGATGAGCAGCGGCCCCGCGGCCGAGGCGAACGCGATGAGCACGGCGACCGGCTGACGCCAGCCGAAGCTCTGCTCGGCCACGCGCGAGCGCGCCCCGTCGGCGCCGAGCGCGGCGGCGGCGAGGAAGGCGAGGCCGTAGACGAGGGTGGCGGGTCCGGCCCAGGGGGAGCCATTCGACAGCGCGGCGAAGACCAGCGCCACCAGTGCGGCGGTCCAGGCGGCGTAGATGGCGAGCTGCCGTTCGGCGCGCAGCAGGGCGGCCACGGCGGCGCAGACGATGCCGATGAGCATCAGCCCGCTGACCGTGCCGGGCCCGCCCGGGCTCGCGCCCAGCAGGTCGAGCGCGGAGGCCGCGCTCGACTCGTACTCCATGCCGGCCTCCTGGAAGAAGCCGAACGGGAGCAGGGAGAACGACCAGGGGGCGAGGACCAGCAGCGGGGTGCCGAGCTGGGCCAGCAGGCGCAGTCCGTAGGCGGCGATGTCGCTGCGGCGCACGACCGCCAGGGCGAGTCCGAGCACCAGCGCGACGGGCCACACGATCGGCGTGAACGCGGTGGCGAGGGTCAGCAGCAGTGCGTACGCCCAGGTGGCGCGCCAGCTGCCGCGGCCGGTCTCCGCGGTGAGGCCGCTCGCCGCGACGCCCGCGCGCGCGATGAGGGGCAGCAGGACGGCGAGCACCGCGGTGCCCAGGCGCCCGCTCGCGAGGGCGCCGGTGGCGGCGGGCAGGAAGGCGTACGCGACGGCCCCCCAGGCGCGCAGCAGGCGCGACTGGACCAGGGGCCGGGAGGCGAAGTAGGCGGCGAAGCCGGCCAGCGGCACCGAACCCACCAGGAGGACGGTGACGGCGAGGCCGGTGGAGCCGAACAGCACGCTCGCGAGCATCGCGACGAGCGCGAGGTAGGGCGGCGCGCTCTCGGTGCCGCCGGCGCCCACCGGGTGCCAGCCGTCCAGGTAGCGCGCCCACAGCTCGGAGGAGTCCGCGGGGGCGGGCAGCAGCGCGCCGCCCGCGAGCGCGCCGCCGCCGAGGAGTTCGCGGCAGGCGACGAGGGAGACGAGCAGGAGCAGGACGAAGACCATCGGCCCGGGCTTGCGGGCGATGCGCTTGAGCCGGGCGAACTGCTCGACCTGGAGGAAGTCGGCGTCGTCGCCGCCCGGTCCGGACTCGACGGCGCCGCCGTGGCGCCCGGCCGTGGCCGGTTCGGCGTCGGAGCCGCCCAGGAGGCTGCCGGCGGCCTGCTCGACGGTGGCCCGGACGGTGGCCCCGGGCGGCGGGAACAGGGCGCGCAGTTCGCCCCTGTCGACCTGCGGGCTGCCCCGTCTGCGGCGGCCCGCCACGATGCGCTCGGGGCGCAGCAGGGTGCTCAGGAGGCCGCGGATCTCGTCGACCGCCTGTCCGGGGGCCTTGCCGACGAGGTACGCGACCGTGCGCAGCAGGGTGCCGACGACGAGCCGCACCAGGACCCAGGGCAGCTGCGCGCCGCGGGCGTTGACGAGGAGGGTGTAGGTGGCGCCCGCCTTGTCGACCTTGTGCGGGGAGGCGGAGGTGCGGCCCACGCAGTCCACGGTGCGGCGCTCGCGCGAGGACGCCTCGGCATGCCGCACGACCGCCTCGGGGGCGACCAGGACGCGGTGTCCCGCGGCCTGGGCGCGCCAGCACAGGTCGATGTCGTCGCGCATCAGGGGCAGCCTGCGGTCGAAGCCGCCGAGCTCCTCGTAGACGTCGCGGCGGATCAGCATGCCGGCGGTGGACACGGCCAGCGCGGGCTGCACGTGGTCGTGCTGGCCCTGGTCCTGCTCGCGCCGGTCCAGGCCGGTCCAGCGGCGGCCGCTGTGGGCGATGGTGACGCCGACCTCGAGGAGCTGCCTGCGGTCGTACCAGCCGCGGAGCTTGGGGCCGACGATCGCGACCTCCCTGCCCATGTCCCGTTCGTTCTCCACGACGCGCAGCAGCTGGGCCAGCGCGTCGTGCTCGGGGGCGCAGTCGTCGTGCAGGAGCCACAGCCACTGCTCGGGCTCGCCGTACGGCAGCTCCGGCATGTCGTACGCCTCGTCGCGCCAGCTGCGCGTGACCGGGTCCCAGCCGCTGGGGCGCTTCAGGTAGGGCAGGTCGTCCGGGGTCAGCACCCCCGCGCTGCGGACGGCCTCCTCGACGGCCTGGCCGAAGCCGGTGCGCCGGGCCAGGTGCAGCACCCGGTCGGCGCCGAGGGCGTCGGTGACCAGCTGGGCGGAGGAGTCCGCGCTGCCGGTGTCGGCCGCCACCGCGTTCTGCACGGGGCGGTCCTGGCCGAGGAGCCCGGCGACGGCGTCGGGCAGCCAGCGGGCACCGTCGTGCGAGACGAGCACGGCGGTGACCACGTGCTTCGGGAACTCGGGCGGGCGTCCGGGGTCGGTCGCCGCCGAGCCGGCCGGGTCGAACGCTGCGGAGGCAGTGTCGTACTGACCTGCCGAATGGCTGTGCACGGACATCGAGGTACGGGCCCCGGTTCGCTGGACTGCGGTGGACGCCTGTGCCCTGGGGGGACCACGGGGCGTCCCGGACGGAGGCCCACACTAACGGCTGGACGACAGAGCGGCCCGCCGCCTGTGGACAACCAGTGGGCGACGGGCCGTTCGGCAGGTATCAGTACGTATCGCTATACGGGGTTGTGCGGCGTTCGGCCGGAGCGCGGCCGGGCGGCGGGGTCGCGATCGGGCCACGGTCAGACGGCGGCCTTCTTCAGGCGGCGCCGCTCACGCTCGGACAGACCGCCCCAGATTCCGAAGCGCTCGTCGTTGGCGAGGGCGTATTCGAGGCATTCCGAGCGGACCTCGCAGGCGAGGCAGACCTTTTTCGCCTCGCGGGTGGAGCCGCCCTTCTCGGGGAAGAAGGACTCGGGGTCGGTCTGCGCGCAGAGCGCCCGCTCCTGCCAGCCGAGCTCCTCTTCGGCCTCGTCGACCAGCAGTTCCTGAAACAGCTCGGTCATCTGTGCCCCTCGTCCGTCTCGCGTCCCCGTGATCCTGCCGTCACCGATTTCGGCTGAACGACACGAGTGAAATTACAAGTGCGCCGATCCGGGCCAGTCAAGCCGAGATCTGCTATTGGGCCTCTTATTCACTCTGCGGAACCAAGGCTGCGCGGAAAGTGTTCAAATCGGCATAAACCCTGACAGCCGAAAGGGATCCCATGGGACCCCGCTTCCGCACAGGACGTGTACGGAGGAAGACGCCCAGGACTTCGATCTCGTTCCGGCACGGCCGGCGGAGCGGTCCGGATCACTTGTGGACCGCAGGGATCTCACAGGTACCGAAGGGTCGCGCCACGGCTCGTGCGCCCGGTTGTGCGCCATGTGTCCCGACAACCCCGTGCACAAACCTTTCACTTTCGAGGTGGCCCGGATGAGGTGAAACATCTCCCACAAACCGGGCGGCAAGTTGACAGTGCGGGTGTGAACCGGTCTGCTGGTGGGCATGCTCGCGAACTTGGCACTCACCTCGACCCGCACCGCCGGGTCCCTCGGTGCTGTCCACGCTCGCTGTAGCTGTTGCTGTCGCAGCTGTTGAGCTCACCGCGCTCCCGCTGCCGCCGGGTCCCCTACGACCGGCCGCCGGTCCCACCGCCCGTACCCCCGGGCACACCTCACGCCCGCGATCCGGGCGGCCGGTACGTGACATCCCAGACCTCCAGCACTCTCATCCGCCGAGGAATCCACCGCACCTCATGAACAGCGACAGCGACCTCCAGATCGCCGGCGACATCCTCGAAGTACCGCACCTGCTCCAGCCGCCGCGCGAACACCCGTCCACCGTGTCCGAGTTCGTCGGCCTCGCCCGCTCCCTCGCCGCCGACCGCTCCCGGTGGGAGCACCTCGTGCGGTACGACGCGACCTCCCGCTGGTACCACCGCCTGCAGACCGGCCCCGGCTACGAGGTGTGGCTGCTGTCCTGGGTGCCCGGGCAGGGCAGCGGGCTGCACGACCACGGCCCCTCCTCCGGGGTGCTCACCGTGCTGCAGGGAGCGCTCACCGAGCGCACCGGGCGGGGCACGCGCGCCCTGGGCGCGGGCGCGCAGCGCGTCTTCGCGCCCGGCTACGCGCACGAGGTCGTCAACGACTCGCTCGAACCCGCCGTCAGCCTGCACGTGTACCACCCGGGGCTGACCGAGATGCCGATGCACGGCGCCCACGCGGCCAGGTGCGCGGTGGCCGAGCTCCGGTGACCGGCTGACACGGTGCCGTGGCCGCCTGCGAGACTGCATGCCATGCGCATTGTGGTTCTGGCAGGCGGCATCGGCGGTGCCCGGTTCCTGCGCGGTCTCCAGCAGGCCGCGCCGGACGCGGACATCACCGTCATCGGCAACACCGGGGACGACATCCACCTCTTCGGGCTCAAGGTCTGCCCGGACCTCGACACGGTGATGTACACGCTCGGCGGCGGCATCGACGAGGAACAGGGCTGGGGGCGTGCCGACGAGACGTTCCACCTCAAGGAGGAGCTGACGGCGTACGGCGCCGGGCCCTCCTGGTTCGGTCTCGGCGACCGGGACTTCGCGACGCACATCGTGCGCACGCAGATGCTGAGCGCGGGATATCCGCTCAGCGCCGTCACGGAAGCGCTGTGCGACCGGTGGAAGCCGGGCGTCCGGCTGATCCCCATGACCGACGACCGGGTCGAGACGCACGTGGCCGTCGAGGTGGACGGCGAGCGCAAGGCCGTCCACTTCCAGGAGTACTGGGTGCGGCTGCGGGCCTCCGTGGACGCGCACGCCGTGGTGCCGGTGGGCGCCGACCAGGCCAAGCCGGCGCCCGGGGTGCTGGAGGCGATCGCCGGGGCGGACGTGATCCTCTTCCCGCCGTCCAACCCCGTCGTGTCCGTCGGCACGATCCTCGCCGTGCCCGGCATCCGGGAGGCCGTCGCCGAGGCCGGTGTGCCGGTCGTCGGCCTCTCCCCCATCGTCGGGGACGCGCCCGTGCGCGGCATGGCCGACAAGGTCCTGGCGGCCGTCGGGGTCGAGTCCAGCGCGGCCGCGGTCGCCGAGCACTACGGCTCGGGTCTGCTCGACGGCTGGCTGGTCGACACGGTGGACGCCGGCGTGGTGGACCGGGTCGCCGGGGCGGGCATCCGCTGCCGCGCCGTGCCGCTGATGATGACCGACCTCGACGCGACCGCCGCGATGGCCCGCGAGGCCCTGGCGCTGGCGGAGGAGGTGCGGGGCGCTTGAGCGACGAGACGCCGCCGGGCACCGGACCGGCCCCGGACGCGCCCGGCTACCGGGTCTGGGCGCTGCCCGGACTGCCCGAGGTGCGGCCGGGGGACGACCTCGCCAAGCTGATCGCTGCCGCCGCCGGGTCCGGGCTGCGGGACGGTGACGTGCTGCTGGTCACCTCGAAGATCGTGTCCAAGGCCGAGGGGCGCGTCCTGGCGGCGGCCGACCGGGAGGCCGCCATCGACGCCGAGACCGTGCGGGTCGTGGCCCGGCGCGGGCCGCTGCGGATCGMGGAGAACCGGCAGGGGCTCGTGATGGCCGCCGCCGGGGTCGACGCCTCCAACACGCCCGCCGGGACCGTGCTGCTGCTGCCCGAGGACCCCGACGCCTCCGCGCGCGCGATCCGCGACGGCCTGCGGGACGCCCTCGGCGTCGAGGTCGGCGTCCTCGTCACGGACACCTTCGGGCGGCCCTGGCGCACCGGGCTCACCGACGTCGCCATCGGGGCCGCCGGGGTGCGCGTGCTGGACGACCTGCGGGGCGGCACGGACGCGCACGGCAATCCGCTGGGCGCCACCGTCGTCGCCACCGCCGACGAACTCGCCGCGGCGGGAGACCTGGTCAAGGGCAAGGCCGCCGGACTGCCGGTCGCCGTCGTGCGCGGGCTCTCCCACGTCGTCGGCGCGCACGGCCCGGACGGTACGGACGAGGGGGCCCGGCCCATGGTCAGGGGGGCCCGCGACGACATGTTCCGGCTCGGCACCTCCGAGGCCGTACGGGAGGCCGTCACCCGGCGCCGCACCGTACGGACCTTCACCGACGAGCCCGTCGACCCCGGCGCCGTGCGGCGCGCGGTGGCCGCGGCGGTGACCGCGCCCGCGCCGCACCACACGACGCCGTGGCGGTTCGTCCTGCTGGAGTCGGCCGCGTCGCGCACGCGGCTCCTCGACGCCATGCGGGACGCCTGGATCGCCGACCTGGAGCGGGACGGGAAGAGCGCGGAGTCCGTCGCGAAGCGGGTGCGCCGCGGGGACGTGCTGCGCAACGCCCCGTACCTGGTGGTGCCGTGCCTCGTCATGGACGGCTCCCACACGTACGGCGACAGCCGGCGCGACGGGGCCGAGCGGGAGATGTTCGTGGTCGCCGCGGGCGCCGGTGTGCAGAACTTCCTGGTCGCGCTCGCCGGGGAGCGGCTCGGGTCCGCGTGGGTGTCGTCGACGATGTTCTGCCGCGACGTCGTCCGGGACGTGCTCACGCTGCCCGCGGACTGGGACCCCATGGGCGCCGTCGCCGTCGGCCACCCGGCCGAGGAGCCGAAGGCGCGGCCCGCACGGGACGCGGGGGCGTTCGTCGAGGTGCGCTGACCTGCGGTCCACCGACTTGTCCCGCGGCTCACCGCCTAGAGGGTGTTGCATAAGGCCGCGTTTGGGCAGGTCAGGACCCGTGATGACAGTCTTCTGGTCATGATGCGAGGGCGAGGTTGTGCATGTGGGCGACGGCCTGGACGGCGTGGTGGAGGCCGTCGCCGTGTTGGCGGCAGTCGCGGAGGATCTTGTAGTTCTTCATGCGGCCGATGACATGTTCCACCCGGGCCCGCACCGTGCGGTGGTCCGCGTTGTCGGCCTCCTGGCCTGGCAGCAGCGCGCCAGCGCGC
>NZ_VDFC01000047.1:513471-518200 GCF_008369065.1 Streptomyces apricus
CGAGCTGTCGCATGGTCAGGTTCGTGCGGTAGTAGACAGACACGATCAGGACCCGCTCAGCCAGCGGCAGAGCCCATGGCCTGCCCTGCAGGGTGCCGTTGCCACCCCGCTCCCGCACCGCCTTCAGCAGCCGCCCGAACTGTTGCCACCGCAGCCCCGTGAACGTCTCCACCCACACGCGTTCAGCCCTCAGCACCCCAGCCATACACCGGAGATGCCCAGTTCACGGCCTTATGCAACACCCTTTAGGGTGCTTCCTGCATCCGTGAACATCTTCTGAAGGACCTCATCCGTGGCCGGACGCTTCGAACAGCGGCCCACCCGCGCGACCGTGCGCGGCGGGCGGGCCGGTGTGCCCTCGCCCCGGCCGGCGCCGGACGCCGGCCCGCGCACCGGCGGGCGCACGCGCGCGTGGGTGCCGCCCTGGCCGCTGGACCTGGGGCTCGTGCTCGGGCCGTTGCGGCGGGGCCCCGCCGATCCCACCTTCTGCGCGACGCCCGACGGGTCCGTGTGGCGGGCCAGCCTCACCCCGTTCGGGCCCGGCACCCTGCGGGTGTCCGCCCGCGCGGGGGTCGTGCACGGGGAGGCGTGGGGGCCGGGCGCCGAGTGGCTGCTCGACCAGCTCCCCCGGATGCTCGGGGAGGCGGACGACCCCGGGGCCTTCGAGCCGCGGCACCGGCTGGTCGCGCTGTCCCGGCACCGGCGGCCCGGGCTGCGGCTGACGCGCACCGGGCTGGTGCTGGAGGCACTGATCCCCTCGATCCTGGAGCAGAAGGTCACGGTCGACGAGGCCTTCCTGGCCTGGCGCACGCTGGTGCGCAGGTACGGGGTGCCCGCGCCCGGGCCGGGACCCGCCGGGCGGCGCCTGTACGTCATGCCCGAGCCGCGGGTCTGGGCGCTGATCCCCTCGTGGGAGTGGCACCGGGCCGGGGTCGACCACAAGCGGTCCTCGACGATCCTGCGGGCCGTGCGGGTGGCCCGGCGGATGGAGGAGGCCGCGGCCCTGGACCCGGTGGCCGCGCGCCGGCGGCTCGAACTGGTGCCGGGGGTGGGGCCGTGGACCTCGGCGGAGGTGGTGCAGCGCAGTCACGGGGCGGCGGACGAGGTGACCGTCGGGGACCTCAACCTGCCCGGGATCGTGGGGTACGCGCTGGCCGGGGACCGGGACGCGGACGACTCCGCCATGCTGGCGCTGCTGGAGCCGTACGCGGGGCAGCGGCACCGGGCCGTCCGGCTGATCCTGCTGAGCGGGCGGACACCGGCGCGACGGCAGCCGAAGCGCACCCGCGGGGACATCGGCAGGCTGTGAGGGCCACCCCCGCCGGCCCTGGGGAAGGACAGGGGCGCAGCCCCGTCCTTCAGGGGCGCGGGGAACTGCGCGACCAGCCCCCACCGGACCCGCGCAACACCCTCATGCGTCCGACGAGAACCGGAGCGCCCCCGCAGGAATGCGGGCGTCGCACCAGACCCGTACGCCGTCCCGGAGTTCGTTGTCCGGGCCCACCGTCGCCCCGTCGCCGACGACCGCCCCGGTGAGGACCGAGCGGGCTCCCACCCGGGCGCGGGCGCCGACCAGGGAGTCCGTGACCACCGCACCCGGTTCGATCACGGCGCCCGCCAGGATCGCGCTGCCCGTGACGCGCGCCCCCTCGCCCACCCGCGCGCCGCCGCCCACGACCGTGCCGCCGGTCAGTTTGGCGTCGGAGGCGACCGTGGCCGTCGGCAGGACCAGGCGGTCGCCGCAGCGCCCCGGGACGGCCGGGGACGGCGCCCGGCCCAGGACCAGGTCGGCGGAGCCGCGCACGAAGGCCTGGGGCGTGCCGAGGTCCAGCCAGTACGTGGAGTCGACCATGCCCTGGAGGTGGGCGCCGGCGGCCAGCAGGTCCGGGAACGTCTCCCGCTCGACCGACACGGGGCGCCCGGCCGGGACGGCGTCGATCACGGACCGGCGGAAGACGTACGCGCCCGCGTTGATCTGGTCGGTGACGATCTCCTCCGGCGTCCGCGGCTTCTCCAGGAACGCCTGCACGCGGCCCGTCCCGTCCGTCGGGACCAGCCCGTACGCCCTCGGGTCCGTCACCCGGGTCAGGTGCAGCGAGACGTCCGCGCCCGAGGACCGGTGGGTGGCGACCAGGGCCCGGATGTCCAGGCCCGTCAGGATGTCCCCGTTGAAGACCAGGACGGGGTCGCCGGGGGCGCAGGTCAGCCGGGAGGCCGCGTTCCGGATGGCGCCGCCGGTGCCGAGGGGCTCCTCCTCGGTGACGTATTCGAGGTGGAGCCCCAGCTCCGAGCCGTCGCCGAAGTGCGGCTCGAAGACCTCGGCCAGGTAGGACGTGGCCAGCACGACGTGCTCGACGCCCGCCGCTCTCGCCCGGGCCAGCTGGTGGGTGAGGAACGGCACCCCGGCCGCCGGGACCATCGGTTTCGGCGTGTGCACCGTGAGCGGGCGCAGCCGGGTGCCCTTGCCGCCGGCCAGGAGGATCGCTTCTGTCACCTGTCGTCTCTGCTTCCTGACGGGGCCGGTCGGGCGCGGTGCCGTCCGGCCGGTGCGTGCAGAACGTTTCGATGGCGGTGGGGCGCCTCCGCAAGGGCGGCGGCCCGGCCTCAGCGTCCCTGGTAACGGGCCGACGTGGCGCGGGCGTTGCCGAGCTTCGCGTAGAGCTTGCGGCCCGGGCACTCGGTGGCGAACCCGTCCCGGTGACCGGAGATCACGTTGAGCCGCACATTCTTCCCCTTCCGGTACAGGTTTCCACCCCCCGACTTGAGGTAGGTCTTGCCGCGCGGGTTCGCCCCGTGCAGGCCGAGCTTCCACGCCGTGAGCCGGGCGACGGCCTTCACCGCGGCGGCGGGCGGGTTCGCGGAGCCGAAACTCCCGAGGACGGCGATCCCCATGCTCCTGCTGTTGAAACCGAGCGTGTGCGCGCCCGTCACCGGCTTGGCCACGCCACCGGCCCTGCCCTCGTAGATGTTTCCGCACCGGTCGACGAGGAAGTTGTAGCCGATGTCACGCCACCCGCTGCTCTTCACGTGGTAGCGGTAGATACTGCGGATGACCGAAGAGGCTTGCGCACAGCGGTAGTTGTTGCCCGAGGCGCTGTGGTGGACGAAGGCGGCCTTCACCGTCTTCGTGTAGCTGAAGTCCCGCTCGCGCAGCCCTTCGTCGGCGCCCCAGCCGCGCCGGGTGACGATCCGCGGGCGCGCTCCGATGTAGGGCCTGGCGCCCTGCGCGGCGCCCGCGTCCGCCGTGTCGGCCGCACCCGCCGTCCCGGTCCCTTCGCCGCGGGTGGCCAGCAGGTCGGCCCGGGTCCGCTCCTGGCCGAGGGCCGGGATCTCGGTGGCGCCGAGGGGCGCGAGTTCGGCGTTGGCCGCGGAGGAGGCCGCGGCCGCGGCGGTCAGGGCGGCGACGGGCGAGGCGTTCGGCCCGGGCCCCTGGGGCGGGGGTTCGGCGCCGGGGTCGACCAGTTCGACGTGCAGGCCGCGGGGCAGGGGTTCGGCGGTGACGGCCCTGCCGTCGGCGCCGGTCCTGCCGTCCGCCTCCCCCTGGACGCGGACCTCCACCCCGTCCGAGTCGCCGACCCACAGCGGGGCCGTGGAGCCGCGCACCCGCCGCGAGGTGCCCTCCGGGGTGCCGGGGTCGGCCGCGTGCTCGCCGTTGTGGACGTCCACGTCCTGCCAGGGGGACCACGTGGTMGTGCCGAAGGCGCGGGTACGGACCTGGACCCGGCCGTGCAGTTCGCTGGCCGGGTCGTCCCAGACGACGCCCACCAGGGAGAAGTGCCGTACGTCCCGCCGCACCAGGCCCTGCGCCGGGGCGGCCGCGGGGGGCAGGGTGCGGTCGCCCCGGCGCAGGGCAGGGGGGCCAGCGGCAGGGACTGGGTGCTGCCCGGGATCGCGGCGGCGCCACCGGGGGGCGTCGCCGCCCCCGGGTGTGCGGGGTAGGTGCGTACCGCTCGCTCGGCCGTCCTCCCGCCGGCCGGCGAAGGGGCGGCCGCGGCGTCCGGGGAGAGGGCCGGCGGGAGCGCCAGGGCGGCCGCGCAGGTGACGACGATCGAGGAAGCAAGGTGTCCACGCATGCCCCTGATCCTGAACATAGTGGTACTTATCTGTCCATCCAGGATGTGACGGGCCGTCGGCTGCGTTCCGCCGAACCGGTGCCCTCGCCGCTCCGCCCGGGCCGGGGCGCGCGTACGCTTGCGTCCCGTGAACGCCACCGACCGCACCCCTGCCGACCTGCTGCGATCCGCGCTCGCCACGGATCCCGCGCGCCCCCTGGTGACCTTCTACGACGATGCCACCGGGGAACGGGTCGAACTGTCCGTGGCCACCTTCGCCAATTGGGTGGCCAAGACCGCGAACCTGCTCCAGGGCGAGCTGGGCGCCGAACCCGGTGAACGGGTGGCGCTGCTGCTGCCCGCGCACTGGCAGACGGCGGTGTGGCTGCTCGCGTGCTCCTCGGTGGGGGTGGTGGCGGACGTCGGGGGCGACGCCGGGAGCGCGGACCACGTGGTCGCCGGGCCCGGGCGGTTCGAGGACGGGCTCGCCTGCTCCGGGGAGCGGGTGGCGCTGTCGCTCGCGCCGCTGGGGCGGCGCTTCGCGCAGGTGCCGTCCGGGTACGTCGACTACGCCGTCGAGGTGCCGGGGCAGGGGGACGTCTTCCGGCCGTACGGGCCCGTGGACCCGGAGGCGGCGGCGCTCGTCGTCGCGGGGGCGGAGCTGAGCGGGGCGGAGG
>NZ_VDFC01000047.1:518300-524649 GCF_008369065.1 Streptomyces apricus
TCCCGGAGCCCTCGGTGCCCGGTCGCGTCATGGTCGTAGGAGCAGGCCGGCGGGAGGAGGGGTGGTGTGGCGAGCGGGAACGGTGGGACGCGCGGGCCCGGGACGGGTGCCACCGCGACCGGCGCCGGGCGGGCCCGGCGGCGTCGGCGGTGGATGCGAGGGGCCGGCGTCGGGGCCGGAGTCGTGGTCGTGGCCGCCGCCGGGGCCGGCTGGGCGGTGTACGAGAAGCTGGACGCCAACATCACCTCGGACGACGGCACGGCCGCCGAGCTCGCCCGCTACGAGAGGGAGCGGCCCACCGCGCTGGTGCGCGACGCGCAGAACATCCTGCTGATCGGGTCGGACTCGCGGTCCGGGGACGGCAACCGCAAGTACGGCAGGGACTCCGGCACCGAGCGCTCCGACACCACGATCCTGCTGCACCTCGCGGCGGACCGGCGCAGCGCCACCGCCGTCTCGCTCCCCCGCGACCTGATGGTGCAGATACCCGGCTGCCGGGCGGCGGACGGCGACCGCACCCGGCCGGTGTTCTCGATGTTCAACTACGCCTTCCAGCGGGGCGGGCCCGCCTGCACGATCCGTACCGTCGAGAAGATGACCGGGGTCCGCGTGGACCACCACATGGTGGTGGACTTCCACGGGTTCAAGGACATGGTCGAGGCGGTCGACGGGGTGGAGGTGTGCCTGAAGGAGCCGATCGACGACCCCGCCGCCAAGCTGCGGCTGCCCGCCGGCAAGGTGCGGCTCGACGGCGAGCAGGCCCTCGGCTACGTCCGCGCCCGCAAGACGATCGGCGACGGCAGCGACACCGACCGGATGGACCGCCAGCAGCGTTTCCTGGGCGCGCTCGTCAACAAGGTGCGCAGCAACGACGTCCTGCTGAATCCGGCGAAGCTCTATCCGGTACTGGACGCGGCGACGTCCGCGCTCACCACCGATCCCGGACTGGCCAATCTGCGGGGACTTTACGACCTGGTGCGCGGTATGCGCGACATCCCCGTGGAACGGGTGCAATTCCTCACCGTGCCGCGGGAGTCGTACGTGCACGACGCCAATCGCGACCAGCTCGTGGAACCCGAGGCGGAGAAACTTTTCCAGCGGCTGCGCAAGGACGCGCCGCTGGAGGTGGCGGAGAAAGTCCCCGAGGAGGACTCCGGGGAACTCCCGGGGGATTCCGGCGGGGAACGGCACGGCACCGAACCCGCCGGGAACGAGGAGGAGTACGCCGGTTCGTACGACTTCGAGCGCTATCGGCCGGAAGAGAGTCCGGCGCCCACGTTCCGGGGGAACACGGCCGCCGAGGACGTGTGCGGTTGACGCCCCGGCGGGCCTTCCGGGTAAAGGCCGGACCAAGAGAGGGAACGTACGTTCAAGGAATTGGGTGGATTGCCCGCTTGTAGGGACGTGCAATTTGTCACCGTCGTCGCTTGACGCCGAAGTGGGCGGCTAGTGTGAGCGATCCGGTGTGTCCGGCCGCGGGGTGTGTTCCCCGGGGACCGCGCACCGGGGACCGACTGACCGAGCGTCTTTTGAGGGGGAAAGACGCCGCGTGGCCCCGACGGAGGACTCAAGCAACCGTGGACGCGCAAGGCCGTGGGCGGGCGGACGACATCGACCCCGCAGACCAGTGGGTACTCAACCCGAACACCGGCGACTACGAATTGCGACTGCAGGCTTCCGCACCGCAATCAGCCGTCCCGGGCCCCCGCTCCCGAGGGGCGGCGGGTGCCGCCGCGCCGCCGCGCGGGCGCACCGCTCCCGGACGGGAACGCGAGGGGTCGCCCGGACGGACGCCGGAACCGGCCGTCCCGGGACCGCGCAGGCGGCGCGCACCCCAGGAACCCCCGCCGGGCCGCCGCAAGGGCCGGCCCAAGAAGTCGCGGGGCAAGAAGGTGCTGATCTGGACGGGCGGCACGCTCGCCTTCCTCCTGGTCGGGACTAGTAGTGCCGGTTACCTCTATTGGAAGCATCTAAACGGCAACATCACCTCCGTCTCCGACGACGGCGCGGGCACCGGCGGCTTCAGCAAGGACCGGGCCATCAACGTCCTGCTGGTGGGCACGGACAAGCGCACCGGTGACGGGAACGACGGCTACGGCGACTCGGACAGTCCGGGGCACGCGGACACCACGGTGCTGCTGCACGTCTCCAAGGACCGTACGAACGCCACCGCGATGAGCATTCCGCGCGACCTGATCACCGACATCCCGGACTGCCCGACGGAGCAGGAGGACGGCTCCACCAAGGTCATCCCGGGGACGCCGAACACGCGCTTCAACGAGAGCCTGGGCCAGGAGGGCCGCACGCCGAGCTGCACGATGCGGACCGTCACGGCGCTCACCGGCATCAAGATGGACCACTTCATGATCGCCGACTTCAACGCGGTCAAGACGCTGACCTCGGCGGTCGACGGGGTGGACGTCTGCCTGGCCAAGGACATCGACGACAAGGACTCCAAGCTCAAGCTCTCCAAGGGCGAGCACACCATCGAGGGCGAGGAGGCGCTCGCCTTCGTCCGCACCCGGCACTCGGTGGGCTTCGGCGGCGACCTCAGCCGCATCCAGATCCAGCAGCAGTTCCTCAGCTCCCTGATGCGCAAGCTGAAGTCGAACGACACCCTCACCAGCCCGACCAAGCTCCTGAAGCTGGCGGAGGCGGGCACCGAGGCGCTGACCGTCGACTCGAAGATCAGCAGCATCACCAAGCTCCGCGACCTCGGCATGGAGCTGGGCAAGTTCCCCACCAAGAACCTGTCCTTCACCACCGTGCCGGTGGCCGACAACCCCACCGAGAAGGTCAAGGCCACGGTGGTCCTCCAGGAGGCCAAGGCCAAGGAGATGTTCGCCCTGATCAAGGACGACGTCTCGCTCACCGCGGTCAAGCAGGAGAAGAAGAAGGAGAAGGCCGCCGAGGCCGCCCGGCTCAAGGGCAGCAAGGCCGACCCCGCCGAGGTCCGCGTCCGGGTCCTCAACGGCGGCGCGGTCGCCGGTTCCGCGCAGGAGATGCTCAACTGGCTGCAGCTCGAAGAGGGCGTCACGAAGTCCGAGAACGCGGGCAACGCCGGTGCGACGCTGAAGAAGACGACGGTCGAGTACGCTCCCGACCAGGCCGATCAGGCGCGCAGGCTCGCCGATCTCATGGGTCTGTCCGGGTCGGCCATGAAACCGGGCAAGAGCGTGACCAACTCCCAGGGTCTGCCTGCGATCACGCTGACCCTCGGTGAGGACTTCAAGGGGGCCGGGGTCTCTCTGACCACTCCGTCGACGGCGCCGGGGGACGTCGAGAAGTCCACGGCGGACAAGGTCGAGTGCGCCAAGTGACCTAACAGGTCCGTCCTACGTCTATCAGGACGTAGGACGGACCTGTGTCAGGCGCAGGGTGGGGAGGCAGGGGACATGACGCGGAGCAGTGTGCGTGGGGGTTCACGCCGGCGGAGCGCGTCCGGCGGGAGCGACGAGGGCGGGGACGGCGGCAGACGGGGCGGACGGCGGGGCGGCAGACCCCGGCGCATACTGCGCTGGTTCGCGATGGTCCTCGCGGTACTGATACTCGGGACGGCCGCCGCCGGATACCTGTACTACCGCCACCTCAACGGCAACATCGTCAAGGGCAAGCGCAACAGCGGCGAGTCCGGCGTCGAGAAGGCCGAGCCGAACGCGGACGGCCAGACGCCGCTCAACATCCTGCTGCTCGGCTCGGACAGCCGCAATTCCAAGGAGAACGTGAAGCTCGGCGGCAGCAAGGACCAGGTGGGCGCCAAGCCCCTGGCCGACGTGCAGATGCTGGTGCACGTCTCCGCGGACCGCAAGAGCGCCGCCGTCGTGAGCATCCCGCGCGACACCCGGGTGAAGATCCCCGAGTGCGAGGACCCGGACACCGGCGAGACGTACCCCGAGACGGTCAACATCATCAACTCGTCGCTGCAGCGCGGCGGCGCCGGCTGCACGCTGGCCACCTGGCAGAACCTCACCGGCGTCTACATCGACCACTGGATGATGGTGGACTTCGGCGGCGTGGTGAAGATGGCGGACGCCATCGGCGGCGTCGAGGTGTGCGTCCGGGACAACGTGTGGGACCGCCCGCTGCCGGGGGTGCCCGGCGGCTCCGGCCTGAAGATGAAGGCCGGCACCAAGAAGGTGAAGGGGAAGCAGGCCCTGCAGTGGCTGCGCACCCGGCACGCCTTCGAGAGCGACCTGGGCCGGGCCAAGGCCCAGCACATGTACATGAACTCGATGATCCGCACGCTGAAGGGCCAGAACGTCTTCACCGACAGCGGACGGCTGACGAGCCTGGCGGAGGCGGCCACCGAGTCCCTGGAGGTCTCCGAGGAGATCGGTACGGTCAAGAAGCTGTACGACCTGGCGATGAAGCTCAAGACCGTGCCCACGGACCGGTTCACGATGACGACCATGCCCACGGTGCCGGACCCGCTCGACGCCAACCACCTGGTCCCCAAGCCCACGGACGCCGACAAGGTCTGGTCGATGATCCGCAACGACGTGGCCTTCGACAAGGGCGGCAAGAAGGGCAAGGGCGCCGCGGCGTCCGCGCGCCCGAAGGAGACCGGTCCGCCCGCGGCGCCCGCCGGGGGCCTGGCGGTCACGGTGGTCAACGGCACGGCGGGCGAGGACAGTACGCAGGCGCCGGTCGGCAGCCGCGCCGCGGCGATCGCGGGCGCCCTGCAGAACGCGGGGTTCACGCAGGCCACCGCGAGCGCGCAGCCCGGTCCCAGCTCGCGCACGCAGGTGACGTACCCGAAGAGCTCTGGGGCGCAGGGCCGGGCGAACGCCCTGTCCGTGGCCAAGGCCGTCGGGGTGCCGAGCGGTCAGGTGCGGGCCGTCGCGGACGTGGTCACCACCACGCTGACCATCGGCAGCGACTGGCGGGAGGGCACCTCCTACCCGAAGCAGTCCACTCCGGACGCCGGTGACCTGCCCGGGAGCGCGGACGCCCTGAACGGCTCGGAGAAGGGCTGCATGCCCGTGTACGCGCCGTACCGGTACTAGGGCCGTTGATCGGCCGAAGGGCCGCAACCGCCGCTGTGACAGCGGCGGTTGCGGCCCTTCGGCGTATGAGGGGGGAGGGCGGTCAGCTCTCGGTCAGGACCGCCGGGCGGCGGGAGGCGATGACCTTCTTCGCCAGTGCCTTCGGGCTGGTCAGGAAGCCCCAGCCCCAGCACATGTGCATGGTCGCCAGGGCCACCGGGATCTGCAGCCGCGCCTTCAGGGGCAGGCCCTTGCCCGCGGGCAGCGAGCCGGCGGTTATGGCGAGGAGGTAGCCGGCGGGGACCACGAAGCCCCACGGGGTCACGGCCGCACCCACCACCAGGCCCAGGGCGATCGCGCAGACCGCCGTCGGGGGCGCCAGGTAGCGCAGGTTGATGGAGCCCTCGTGGTAGCGCGCGACGACGTGGCGCCAACGGCCGTAGTCCTTGTACTGCTTGGCCAGGGCCCGGACCGAGGGGCGCGGCCGGTAGGAGACCCGCAGCTCGGGCGAGAACCAGATGAGGCCGCCCGCCTCCCTGATCCGGAAGTTCAGCTCCCAGTCCTGGGCACGGATGAACTCCTCGTTGTAGCCGCCCTGTTGCTCCAGCGCCTCGCGCCGGAAGACACCCAGGTACACCGTCTCCGCCGGGGCCGCCTGCCCGCCGGTGTGGAAGGCGGCGTTGCCCACGCCGATCTTCGAGGTCATGGCGGCGGCGACCGCGTGCTCCCAGTCGTTCTCGCCCTCGGCGTGCATGATGCCGCCGACGTTCTGCGCGCCGGTCTCCTCCAGGAGGCGCACGGCGGTCGCGATGTAGTTCGGCGAGAGCATGCCGTGCCCGTCGACGCGCACGACGACCGGGTGACGGGACGCCTTGATGGCGGCGTTCAGGGCGGCGGGGGTGCGGCCGGTCGGGTTCGGGACCGTGTGCACACGGGGGTCCTCGGCGACGAGTTCGGCCGCGATCTCGTCCGTACGGTCCGTCGAGGGACCGATGGCGATCACGACCTCCATCTCGCCCGCGTACTCCTGGGCGAGGATCGCTTGGACGGCTCCGCGCAGATGCCGTTCCTCGTTGAGGACGGGCATGATCACGGACACGGCGGGAAGCTGCACGGCGGGCTTGGCGTTCATCGCGGGTTACGTTACCGCGAACGGGGGACACGGAGGCGCGCCGCCCTCGCCCTGCGCCGGTCGGCAGATCGTATGGGCCTACGGTGCTCACGGACCCCCACACCCGGCCGACCGGCGCAGGGCGAGGGCGGCGCGCCTCCGTGTCCCCCGTTCGCGGTAACGCAACCCGCGATGCACGCCAAGCCCGCCGTGCAGCTTCCCGCCGTGTCCGTGATCATGCCCGTCCTCAACG
>NZ_VDFC01000047.1:524749-540286 GCF_008369065.1 Streptomyces apricus
GGGGCGACGAGGTGAYCTGCCCGTAGTCTGCCCGCCCACCTGCGGTGCGCCGACGAACCACGGGCCCCGTCCACGGACCCCTGCGGGCCGGTGGGGGCCGTTCGCGCAGTTCCCCGCGCCCCCAAAAGACCGCACCTGCGGATCCGTCGTGGCTGGTCGCGCAGTTCCCCGCGCCCCTGAAGGCAGGGCTGCGCCCGTGCCCCGTAAGGGGCGCGGGGAACTGCGCGAGCGGCCCCCACCGGCCCGCGGACGACGGAGTTTTTCAGGGGCGCGGGGAACTGCGCGCTCAGCCCCCGCCGGGCCGCGGGCGAAAGGGTGGCCCAGGCCTAGTCCAGGCCCTCCGCCGCGCGGCGTTCGCGGAGGTCCAGGATGGCCCGCCGCCGCGCCAGCCGATGCTGCCGCCGGATCTGCGCCTCCTGGTACCGCCGCTCGTCCCGCTCCGTCTCCGGCCGCACCGGCGGCACCCGCCGCGGCTTCCCGTCGGCGTCCACCGCGGCGAAGACGAGGTACGCCGACCCCACCTGCTGCGGCGGCGTCGACTCGTTCCAACGCTCGGCCAGGACCCGGACACCCACCTCCATGGACGTACGCCCGGTCCAGTTCACCTGCGCCTTCACGTGCACCAGGTCGCCTACGCGCACCGGTTCCAGGAACGCCATCTCGTCCATCGAGGCGGTGACGGCGGGCCCGCCGGAGTGCCGCCCGGCCACCGCCCCGGCCGCGTCGTCGACCAATTTCATGATCACCCCACCGTGCACCGTCCCCAGAAGGTTGGTGTCGTTGTGGCTCATGATGTGGCTGAGCGTGGTCCGGGACGCCGAGGTCGGCTTGCCCGGAATATCGGATTCCGGGGCGGGGGCCTGGTCTGTCATGCCCTCCACCCTATGCCGGAAGCCGCAAGGGGTGCTTTGCATCAGCTTGGCAACAGCCCTGACCCGATATCCCGAAGACCCTTGTATGCCACACAGTCGGGCACTGCACACTGGGTCGCATGAACGATTGGCCCCAGGGGCGGTCCGGAGACAACGGTGGCGAGCGCCACGGCCGCGGCAGCGCGAGTGCCCAGCCGGAGGGCGCCCGCGTGATGCGACAGGTGCAGCGCGGCCCGGGCGCCGGCGCGCACTCCTCGGCGCCTCCTCGGGGGGTCCCGCCGCAGGCCGCGTACACCGACGGTCACGGCGACGACGGATACCAGGGCCGCGACGGTTACAACACGGGTCAGGTCTACGGCGGCGGCGGCCCGCAGGGCCCCGGTCGCGGCGACCGTTCCGGCCGCCCCGCGCCGGACTGGCGCAAGCGGATCAAGTGGATCTCGATCACCGTGGTCACGCTGCTGGTCGTGGTCTCGGTCGGCACGTACTTCTGGGCCGACTCCAAGCTCAACCGGGACGTCGACCTGTCGAAGGTCATCGACCGACCGGACGCGGGCGAGGGCACCAACTACCTGATCGTCGGCTCGGACAGCCGTGAGGGCATGTCCGACGAGGAGAAGAAGGAGCTGCACACCGGCTCCGCCGACGGCAAGCGCACCGACTCGATGATGATCCTGCACGTCGGTGACAACGGGAACACCATGATCTCGCTGCCCCGCGACTCGAACGTGACGATCCCCACCTTCAAGGGCTCCGAGTCCGGCAAGACCTTCCCGGGCACCGGCCGCCAGGTGAAGCTGAACGCGGCGTACGCGGAGGACGGCCCCGAGCTGCTCGTGCGGACCGTCGAGGCCAACACCGGACTGCGCATCGACCACTACGCCGAGATCGGCTTCGCCGGCTTCGCGAACATCGTCGACTCGGTCGGCGGCGTGGAGATCGAGATCCCCAAGGGCGGCATGAAGGACACCAAGTCCGGCGCCGACTTCGAGGCGGGCAAGCAGACCCTGAACGGCCAGCAGTCCCTGGCCTTCGTACGGACCCGGTACGCGCTCGCGGGCAGCGACCTGGACCGTACGAAGAACCAGCAGAAGTTCCTGTCGGCGCTCGCCAACCAGACGGCGACCCCGTCCACGGTCCTGAACCCCTTCAAGCTCTACCCGACGCTCAGCTCCGGCCTCGACACCCTCACCGTCGACAAGGACATGTCGCTGTGGGACCTCGGCTCGATGTTCTGGGCCATGAAGGGCGTCACCGGCGGCGACGGCAAGTCCATGAACATGCCGATCTCGGGCAACACCGCCAACGGCAACCTCCAGTGGGACACCGCGAAGGTCAAGCAGCTGGTGGAGCAGCTCAAGAACGACGAGAAGGTGACGGTCACCGGCAACCGGTAGGCGGTCGCACCGGTCACCAGGCGCAGCACGGGAGAGGCCCCCGGAACCTGTTCGGTTCCGGGGGCCTCTCCCACGTCCGGTAGGACTACGGCAGGTTGCGGGCCATCACGATCCGCTGGACCTGGTTGGTGCCCTCGTAGATCTGGGTGATCTTGGCGTCGCGCATCATGCGCTCGACCGGGTAGTCACGGGTGTAGCCGTAGCCGCCGAGGAGCTGGACGGCGTCCGTGGTGACCTCCATGGCGACGTCGGAGGCGAAGCACTTGGCCGCTGCGCCCTGGAAGGTGAGGTCCTTGTCGCCGCGCTCGGACTTGGCGGCGGCCGCGTAGGTGAGCTGGCGGGCGGCCTCGATCTTCATGGCCATGTCGGCGAGCATGAACTGGATGCCCTGGAAGTCGGCGATCGGCTTGCCGAACTGCTTGCGCTCCTGGACGTACCCCTTGGCGTAGTCCAGGGCGCCCTGCGCGATGCCCAGCGCCTGCGCGGCGATCGTGATGCGGGTGTGGTCCAGGGTCTTCATCGCGGTGGCGAAGCCCGTGCCCTCCTCGCCGATCATGCGGTCGGCCGGGATGCGCACATTGTCGAGGTACACCTCGCGGGTCGGGCTGCCCTTAATGCCGAGCTTCCTCTCCGGGGCGCCGAAGGAGACGCCCTCGTCCGACTTCTCCACGACGAAGGCCGAGATGCCCTTGGACCGCTTCTCCGGGTCCGTGACGGCCATCACCGTGTAGTACTCCGACTCGCCCGCGTTGGTGATCCAGCGCTTCACGCCGTTCAGGACGTAGAAGTCGCCGTCGCGCACGGCCCGCGTCTTCATGCCCGCCGCGTCCGAGCCCGCGTCCGGCTCGGAGAGGCAGTACGAGAACATGCCCTCGCCCTTGGCCAGCGGCGTCATGTACTTCTTCTTCAGCTCCTCGGAGCCCGAGAGGATCACGGGCAGCGAGCCGAGCTTGTTGACCGCGGGGATCAGGGACGAGGACGCGCAGACCCGCGCCACCTCCTCGATCACGATGACCGTGGCCAGCGCGTCCGCGCCCGCGCCGCCGTACGACTCCGGTACGTGCACCGCGTGCAGGTCGTTGGCGACCAGCGCGTCCAGGGCCTCGCGGGGGAAGCGCGCCTCCTCGTCCACCGCCGCGGCGTGCGGCGCGATCTTCGCCTCGGCCAGGGCGCGGATCGCGTCCCGGAGCATGTCGTGCTCCTCGGACGGACGGTACAGGTCGAAATCAGCCGATCCGGCCAAGGTCTCTCACGCTCCCAGGATGCAGTGACGGTGACGCCCACCGCTGACGCTAACTACCGTTAAGTAACCCAAATTTTATGCGCCCGCCCACGCGATCGATACGTGAGCTTGCCGACAGGGTGAGATCTGCCCGGTCAAGGGCTCCGGCACGCCCCGACTATGCTCTGTCCGCGCACCTGACGGCTACCTCCTGGAGCACCCATGGCCCTCAAGATCACGGTGATCGGCACCGGCTACCTCGGCGCCACGCACGCCGCCGCCATGGCCGAGCTCGGTTTCGAGGTGCTGGGCCTGGACGTGGTGCCCGAGAAGATCGAGATGCTGCAGCGGGGCGAGGTCCCGATGTACGAGCCCGGTCTGGAGGAGCTGCTGCGCAAGCACGTCGCCGGCATCGAGGGCTCCAGCGGCCGGCTGCGGTTCACCATGGACTGGGCCGAGGTCGCGGAGTTCGGCGACGTCCACTTCGTCTGCGTGAACACCCCGCAGAAGCACGGCGAGTACGCCTGCGACATGTCGTACGTCGACGCCGCCTTCGCCTCGCTCGCCCCGCACCTGACCGGGCCCGCCCTGGTCGTCGGCAAGTCCACCGTGCCCGTCGGGTCGGCGGACCGGCTGGCCCGGGTGCTCGTCGAGCTCTCCCCCGCGGGCGAGGAGGTCGAGCTGGCGTGGAACCCGGAGTTCCTGCGCGAGGGCTTCGCCGTCCAGGACACCCTGCACCCCGACCGCATCGTCGCGGGCATCCGCAGCGAGCGCGCCGAGAAGCTGCTGCGCGAGGTGTACGCGACGCCGCTGTCCGAGGGGACGCCCTTCGTGGTGAGCGACTTCCCGACCGCCGAGCTGGTGAAGACCGCCGCGAACTCCTTCCTCGCCACCAAGATCTCCTTCATCAACGCGATGGCCGAGGTCTGCGAGGCGGGCGGCGGCGACGTCGTGAAGCTCGCCGAGGCCATCGGGCACGACGACCGGATCGGGAAGAAGTTCCTGCGCGCGGGCATCGGCTTCGGCGGCGGCTGCCTGCCCAAGGACATCCGCGCGTTCATGGCGCGGGCGGGCGAGCTGGGCGCCGACCAGGCGCTCACCTTCCTGCGCGAGATCGACTCCATCAACATGCGGCGCCGCGGCCAGATGGTCGAGATGACGCGGGAGGTGCTGGGCGGGAGTTCCTTCCTCGGCAAGCGGATCGCCGTGCTCGGCGCGACCTTCAAGCCCGACTCGGACGACGTCCGCGACTCCCCCGCGCTGAACGTGGCGGGCCAGATCCACCTCCAGGGCGGCCAGGTCACCGTCTACGACCCCAAGGGCATGGAGAACGCGCGGCGCCTCTTCCCGACGCTCGGTTACGCGGAGAGCGCCGTGGACGCCGTCCGCGGGGCGCACGCCGTGCTGCACCTCACCGAGTGGCGCGAGTTCCGCGAGCTGGACCCGGCGGCGCTGGGCGAGGCCGTCACGGACCGGGTGGTGCTGGACGGGCGCAACGCGCTCGATCCGTCGGTGTGGCGGGCGGCGGGCTGGACGTACCGCGCGATGGGCCGCCCGACCGCCTGAGCACCGTCCGAACCGCACGACCGCCGCTGCCGCGCCCCTACTTGGCGCGGTAGCGGCGCATCTTGGCGCGGGCGCCGCAGACCGACATCGAGCACCAGCGGCCGCGCCCGGCCGGACTGCGGTCGTAGTACGCCCAGTGGCAGTCCGGCGCCTCGCAGGCCTTGAGCCGCAGCCAGGTGCCGGCGGCGTGGGCCCCGGCGACGGCCGCGGCCACCCGGGAGACCAGCGGGCCGGGGTCCGCGGGCCGCAGGGACGCCGCGCCGTCCGCCGCCGCGACCGTGACGACGAGCGGCGCCGCCGCGAGCAGGTCGTCCAGCGGCCGCACCTCGCGGTGCGCCGGGTGCCCGGCGTGCGCGAGGCACACGACCCGCAGGGACTCGCGCAGTTCGCGCGCGTCGCGCACCTCGCCCTCGTCGTCGCCGATCCCGAACCGGGCCCGCCCCTCGGCCGTGTCGAGCGCGTCGGCACCCGTCTCGATGTCGAGGGTGTTCACCAGGGACTGGACGAGGACCAGCCCGCCGGGTGCGGGCGTGCGCTCACTCATACCCGTGACGGTACCTCCGGCGCGCGGCGGGCGGTGACCGCCGCCCGCCCCCTTGTGCCGTTACCTCCTATGCGGCAGCATGCGGTAACGGTTACCGTATAAGCCGATCAAGCGGTAACCGTGACGCTGTCCGAGGTATCCGATATACGAACATCCGGTATCCGGCCATCCGGTATCCGACCGAGGAGGAAGAGTCATGGCACTCGCCAAGCTGGGCGCCGTCGTCCTGGACTGTCCCGACCCGCGCGCGCTCGCCGCGTTCTACGCCGAGGTGCTCGGCGGCACCGTCGAGGGGGACGGCGACTGGGTGGACCTGCGGCTGCCGGAGGGCGGGACGCTGGCGTTCCAGGCCGCGCCCGGCCACGTACCGCCGAAGTGGCCCGCGCCGGACGCCTCGCAGCAGTTCCATCTGGACGTCACGGTCGAGGACCTGGACGCGGCCGAGAGGGAGGTGCTGGCGCTGGGCGCGAAGGCGCTCGACACGGAGGACCGCGCACGGACCTTCCGGGTCTACGCCGACCCGGCCGGGCACCCCTTCTGCCTCTGCGCCTGCTGAGCGCGGCGCGGCGGCGGCCGGGGGCCTGACGCGGGCCCTCAGCCGTCGAGTTCGGCGATGCTCGCCGTGGAGGGCTCGCGGCGCACCTGGGCGGCGCGGGCGGTGAAGTCGGCGGTGCGCAGGACGCGCTGGACGTTGCCCCAGGTGAGCAGGGCGAGGTCGGCCGCGGACCAGCCGCGGCCGAGGAGTTCGGCGACGAGCCGCGGGTAGCCGGAGGCGTCGGCCAGGCCCCGGGGGTGCGCGGCCCCGGAGTCGTACGTCCCCGAGAGGCCCACGCACTCGGGCCCCGCGAGGTCGCGCACGTGGTCGAGGTGGTCGGCCACGTCGCGGACCGAGGGGCCCGTCTGCTCGGCGGTCAGCGGGACCAGGCACAGGCCCTTGGCCGCGCCCAGCTCGGCGAGCAGGTCGTCGGGGAGGTTCGCCGGGTGCGGGCGCAGGGCGCGGGCGGCGGAGCGGGTGCACAGGACCGGGGCCTTGGAGATGGTGAGGGCGCGGCGCAGGGTGGCGTCCGAGGCGCCGGAGAGGTCGGCGACGACACCGACGCGGTTCATCTCGCGCACGACCTCCTCGCCGAACCGGGTCAGGCCGTTCACGCCGGCCCAGGACGCGCCGGACAGGGTGAGCACGCGCAGGCCGAGGGCGCGCAGCGAGCGCAGGATGCCGAGCGAGTCGTCCAGCGCGGCGGCGCCGGCCGGGCCGGGCAGCACGGCGACCCGGCCGCAGTTCCTGGCGTCGGTGACCTGCGCCGCGCTGTGGGCCATGCGCAGGCCCTCCGGGTGGGCCTCCACCACGGTCCTGACCAGGTCGAGCTGTTCCAGGGTGGCCCCGACGGCCCGTTCGCCGACGAGCCCTTCGGGCAGGTGCAGCGACCAGAACAGCGCGCCGACGTGTCCCTCGCGCAGCCTCGGCAGATCGGTGTCGACCGCGCTCTCGCCGATCTCCAGGTCGTACCAGGACAGGTGCCGCAGGGCCCACGGCAGGCCGCTGTAGCCGTCCGCGACGGGGTGGGCGGCGAGGAGGGCGTGGGCGCGCGGGAGGAGGTCGGCGCCGGCGGCGTCCGCCTCGTCCGCGTGCCCGTCGCCGGCCCCGGCCTCGACGACGAGCGGCTCGAACGCGCCGACCTCGGCGGTGGTGTGCAGTTCGTCCTGCAGATCAGCCATGGCGGGGCTCCGGGGTCCGGTGGTACCGACAGGTCCCCTCACCGTGCCACGCACAAGCACACCGGTCACCCGGACTGAACCGTTCGAGCGACCCCGGGGCCCGGCCCCGAAGGGGCGCGGGGAACTGCGCGCCCAGCCCCCACCGGACCCGCACCCTCAAACGGTGCCCGCGGCACACCGCTCGGCCCGTGCCAACAAAAACCCCCGCTCCGACCCGTTCCTCGCCAGCGAGGCCGCCCGCTCGAACTCGGCGGCAGCCTCCCCCGTACGCCCGAGCCGCGCCAGCAGATCCCCCCGCACACTGGGCAGCAAGTGGTAGTCGCGCAGAGCCGGTTCGTCCACGAGCGCGTCCACGAGCACCAGCCCCGCCCCCGGCCCCTCGGCCATCGACACGGCGACGGCGCGGTTCAGCTCGACCACCGGGGACGGCGCCCGGACGGCGAGCAGGCCGTACAGCGTCGCGATCCGCCCCCAGTCGGTCTCCTCGTACGTGGCCGCGTGCGCATGACACGCGGCGACGGCGGCCTGCAGCACGTACGGCCCGGGCACACTCTCCGCGGACACGGCCGCGGACACCGCCTCCGCCCGTTCGAGCGCGGCGAACCCCCGCCGGATCAGCACCCGGTTCCAGCGCGCCCGGTTCTGCTCGGCGAGCAGCACCGGCTCCCCCGCCGGCCCCACCCGCGCGGCCGACCGCGACGCCTGCAGCTCCAGCAGCGCGGCCAGCCCGTGCACCTCGGGCTCCTCGGGCATCAGTCCGGCCAGCACCCGGACCAGCCGCAGGGCGTCCTCGCAGAGCGCCGGACGCAGCCAGTCGTCCCCGGCCGTGGCCGCGTACCCCTCGTTGAAGATCAGGTAGATGACCTCCAGCACGGAACCGAGGCGGGCCGCCCGCTCGGGCCCGTACGGCACCTCGAAGGGGACGCCCTTCGCGGCGAGCGTCCGCTTCGCGCGCACGATGCGCTGCGCGACGGTCTTCTCCGGGACGAGGCAGGCGCGGGCGATCTCGGCGGTGGTCAGCCCGCCGAGCAGCCGCAGGGTGAGGGCGACGCGGGCCTCGGCGGACAGCACGGGGTGGCAGGCGGTGAAGACGAGCCGCAGCAGGTCGTCGTCGATGCCGTCCGGATCGGCGGGCTCGTCGACGTACCCGTACCCGTCCCCGCGCCCATACCCGTGGGGCGCGGAGGTCTCCAGGTCGCGCCCCATCTCGGCGAGCTTGCGCGCGTACCGCTCGCGCCGCCGCACGAGGTCGATCGCCCGGTGCCTGGCGGCGGTCATGAGCCAGGCGCCCGGGTTGTCCGGCACGCCGTCCCGCGGCCACTGCTCCAGCGCCGCGACCAGCGCGTCTTGCGCGAGCTCCTCCGCGATCCCGACGTCGCGCACGATGCGGGCGACGCCGGCGATGATGCGGGGCGACTCGATGCGGAAGACGGTCTCGACGGCCCGGTCGGGGTCGGGGCGGCCCGCGGGGCCAAGGATGTCGACTGTCACGCTCCCCCATCAGACACCCCCGGCCCCGTACGGCCAAGCGGGCGGCCTGGCGACCCCCCAGCGCTTCAGCGCGGCGGCGCGGGCCTGCCGTTCCTGGCGGAGTTCGTCGGCGGCCTGCTGGCCTGCGGCCGGCCCGGCGCTTCCGGAGCCGCGCCCGCCGTCCGCGCAGCCGGCCGCCAGCGCGGTGACCGCGAGGAGGACGAGCACGGTCCGTGGCGCATGGTGTCGGCGGATCACGGGCTGCGGGCCGGTGGGGGCTGGTCGCGCCCGCGCGGCGGAGCCGCACATGTCAGAGCCCCGCGCCCCTTTCGAGGCGCCGTCAGTTTGTCGTACAAGTTGCATAGGTCTGGATCTTCACAGGTTGTACACCCTTCGCGTCCCCGACACAGGCACTGCGCGCACGCCGTCCACCGACTGGCCCACAATGGGGCGGTGAACGACCTTGATCCGGTGGCCTCCTTCGGTGCCCTGCTCACGTCCGAGGGGCGTGCCCTCCTCGACGCGGTGCGCGGCACCGAGCCCGCCCGGGAGCTGGCCGTGGCGACGCGGCTGCGGCGCGAGCACCCGGCGGGGCTCGTGTCGGCCGCCCTCTCGCAGGGGCGGCTGCGGCAGCGGGCCGTCGTGAAGTTCGGCGCGGCGGACGCGGAGCGGATGTTCTTCACGCCGAACGGGGTCGAGCAGTCGACCCGGGCGAGCGTGGCCGCGTACCGCGCCGCGCGCTTCCAAGAGCTCGGGGTACGGTCCGTGGCCGACCTGTGCTGCGGCATCGGCGGGGACGCGATCGCGCTCGCGCGGGCCGGCATCCGGGTGCTCGCCGTCGACCGGGACCCGCTGACCGCCGCCGTGGCCCGGGCGAACGCCGCGGCGCTAGGACTCGACGACCTGATCGAGGTGCGCGAGGCGGATGTCACCGAGGTCGACACCGGGGCGTACGACGCCGTGTTCGTGGACCCCGCGCGCCGGGGCGGACGGGGGCGGATCTTCGACCCCGAGGCGTACTCGCCGCCGCTGTCGTGGGCCGTGCGGGCAGCCCGTACGGCGCCGCTCGCCGCGCTGAAGGTCGCTCCCGGCATTCCGCACGAGGCCGTCCCCGCCGAGGCGGGCGCCGAGTGGATCTCGGACTCCGGGGACGTGAAGGAAGCGGTGCTGTGGTTCGGCACGGGAGAGGCGGGGGCCGTCCGCGCGACCCTGCTGCCCGGACCGCGCACCCTGTCCGGCCGCGGGCTGCCCGATCCCGCGGTACGGCCCGTGGGGCGCTTCCTCTACGAGCCCGACGGCGCCGTCATCCGTGCGCACCTGGTCGCCGAGGTCGCCGCGGAACTGGACGGCGGCGGGCTGGTCGACGAGACGATCGCGTACGTCACCGCGGACTCGGCGACGGCCACCCCCTACGCCACCGCCTACGAGATCACCGACCGGCTGCCCTTCGGGCTCAAGAAGCTCAAGGCCCTCCTGCGGGAGCGCGGGGTGGGCGTCCTGACCGTCAAGAAGCGAGGCTCGGCGGTCGAGCCGGAGGAGCTGCGGCGCAAGGTGAAGCCGCAGGGCCCGAACTCCGCGACCGTGTTCCTCACGCGCGTGCAGGGCGCCCCGACCATGCTCCTGGGGCACCCCGCCGCGCTCGGCGATCAGGGCAGCTAGCCGTCCAGCTGCTCCAGGGTCGCGTTCGACGGGCCCCGGCGGGACTGCTCCTCGCGTGCCACGTCCTCGGCCGCGCCCAGGACCCGTACCGAGTTCTGCCAGGTCACCTTGGCCAGGTCCGCCTTCGACCAGCCGCGGTCCAGGAGCTCCGCGATCAGGTTCGGGTAGCCGGAGACGTCGCCGAGGCCGTCGGGGGTGAACGGGGTGCCGTCGTAGTCGCCGCCGATGCCCAGGTGGTCGACGCCCGCCACCTCGCGTATGTGGTCGAGGTGGTCGGCGACCGTCGGGACGGTCGCCACGGGGCGGGGGTGGGACTCCTCGAAGGCGTGGTGGACCTTCATCGCCTCGGCGGTCGAGTCGAGGGGATGGAAGCCGTTCGCGCGCATGTTCTCCTCCGCGGCGGCCGACCAGTCGACGGCAGCCTGGAGGACGAACTTCGGCACGAACGTCACCATCGCCACCCCGCCGTTGGCGGGCAGGCGCTCCAGGACGTCGTCCGGGATGTTGCGCGGGTGGTCGCAGACCGCGCGCGCGGACGAGTGGGAGAAGATCACCGGCGCGGTGGACGTGTCCAGCGCGGCCCGCATGGTCGTGGCGGCCACGTGGGAGAGGTCCACCAGCATGCCCAGGCGGTTCATCTCGCGGACGACCTCGTGCCCGAAGGGCGACAGGCCGCCGACGGCCGGCTCGTCCGTCGCCGAGTCCGCCCACGCGATGTTGTCGTTGTGCGTGAGGGTCATGTAGCGGACCCCCAGCTCGTACAGACCGCGCAGGGTGGCCAGCGAGTTGTCGATCGAGTGACCGCCCTCGGCGCCCATCAGCGAGGCGATGCGGCCCTCGGCGCGGGCCGCCTCCATGTCGGCGGCGGTCAGGGCGGCGCGCAGGTCCGCCGGATGGCGCTCGATGAGCTGCCGTACGCAGTCGATCTGCTCCAGGGTCGCGGTGACCGCGCCGGGCAGGTCCGAGCGCACGTACACCGACCAGTACTGCGCGCCGACGCCGCCCGCGCGCAGCCGCGCCAGATCGGTGTGCAGGTGGGCGCTCTGGTCCGCGGCGATGTCGCGGGCGTCCAGGTCGTAGCGGACCTGCTCGCGCAGCGCCCAGGGGAGGTCGTTGTGCCCGTCGACCACGGGGAACTCCGCGAGGAGCGCCCGGGCGGCGTCGAGCGAGGGTATGTCCGTCACCTGCGTCATCTCCGTCACTTCCCGAAGCCGAAGCCGTTGCCCGCGCCGCTCTCCACCTTGGAGCGCAGCCGCTTGCCCTTCTCGGTGGCCTGGTCGTTGAGCTCCTGCTGGAACTCGCGCATCCGGGCGAGGAGCTCCTCGTCCTGCGTGGCCAGGATGCGGGCGGCGAGCAGGCCCGCGTTGCGCGCACCGCCCACCGAGACCGTGGCGACCGGCACGCCGGCCGGCATCTGGACGATCGACAGCAGCGAGTCCATGCCGTCGAGGTACTTCAGCGGGACCGGCACGCCGATCACGGGCAGCGGGCTGACCGAGGCGAGCATGCCGGGCAGGTGGGCCGCGCCGCCCGCGCCGGCGATGATCGCCTTCAGGCCGCGGCCGGCCGCCTCCTCGCCGTACGTGATCATCTCGCGCGGCATCCGGTGGGCGGAGACCACGTCCACCTCGTACGCGATCTCGAACTCGGCGAGGGCCTTCGCGGCCGCTTCCATGACGGGCCAGTCGGAGTCCGACCCCATCACAATGCCTACGACAGGACTCATTCGGTGATCGTTCCTCTGAGGTAGCCGGCTGCGTGACGGGCGCGCTCCAGCACGTCGTCGAGGTCGTCGCCGTAGGTGTTGACGTGGCCCACCTTGCGGCCGGGCTTCACGTCCTTTCCGTACATGTGGATCTTGAGCTGGGGGTCGCGGGCCATGCAGTGCAGGTACGCGGAGTACATGTCGGGGTAGTCGCCCCCGAGCACGTTGACCATGACCGTCCAGGGCGCGCGCGGGCGCGGGTCGCCCAGGGGCAGGTCCAGGACCGCGCGGACGTGGTTGGCGAACTGCGAGGTGATCGCGCCGTCCTGGGTCCAGTGGCCGGAGTTGTGCGGGCGCATGGCCAGCTCGTTGACGAGGATGCGGCCGTCGCGGGTCTCGAAGAGCTCGACGGCGAGGTGGCCGACGACGCCCAGGTCCTTCGCGATGCGCAGGGCCAGCTCCTCCGCCGCGAGCGCGAGCTCCTCGGAGATGCCGGGCGCGGGCGCGATCACCGTGTCGCAGACCCCGCCGACCTGCTGGGACTCGACCACGGGGTAGGCCACGGCCTGGCCGTGCGGCGACCGTACGACGTTGGCGGCCAGCTCGCGCGCGAAGTCGACCTTCTCCTCGGCGAGGACCGGGACGCCGGCCCGGAAGGGGTCCTCGGCCTCGGCGGCGGACCGTACGACCCACACGCCCTTGCCGTCGTAGCCGCCGCGGACGGTCTTGAGGACGACGGGGAAGCCGTCCCCCGGCGCCCCTTCGGGGACGCCCTCCGCCGCGAACGCGGCCACGTCGGCCGGATCGCTCACGATCCGGTGCCGCGGGCACGGCACCCCGATCTCGACGAGCTTCGCGCGCATCACGCCCTTGTCCTGGGCGTGCACGAGCGCGTCGGGGCCGGGGCGCACGGGGATGCCGTCCGCCTCCAGGGCCCGCAGATGCTCTGTGGGTACGTGTTCGTGATCGAACGTGATCACGTCGCAGCCCCGCGCGAAGTCCCGCAGCGTGTCGAGGTCGCGATAGTCGCCGACGACGACCTCGCCCACCACCTGCGCCGCGGAGTCCTGGGGGGTGTCACTGAGGAGCTTGAACCTGATGCCGAGCGGGATGCCAGCCTCGTGCGTCATACGAGCGAGCTGACCGCCGCCGACCATGCCGACCACCGGAAACGTCACGCCCCCAGGGTATCGGCCGTTTCGAGCCACCCCGGTCGCCCGCATGATCACCGGAATTTCCGCGGGCCCGTCACATCACGGCCACATCTTGGAGTACGGGCCGGGCACCCGGAGGACCTGCTGGTTAGCATGGCGGAGTCGACACAGGTTGACGAATACGAGGTATCCGACGAGACGGGGGCTGGGCGACACCATGGGCAAAGGTGGTAAACGCGGGACCCACGTCAGGCCACGCAGCGCCGTCCGTGCCCGGATCGACCGTCTGACCAGGGAGATCGCCAAGTTCGGCGCGGTCGGCGGAGCGGGACTGCTCGTCAACCTGATCGTCTTCAACCTGGTGCGCAGCACGACCGATCTGCAGGTCGTGCGGGCCAGTGTGATCGCCACGGTCGTCGCGATCGTCTCGAACTACATCGGCTTCCGGTACTTCACGTACCGCGACCGCGACAAGAGCGGCCGGACCAAGGAGATGACGCTGTTCGTGCTGTTCAGCGCGATCGGCCTGGTCATCGAGAACGGCGTCCTCTTCGTCGCCACGTACGGCCTGGGCTTCCACGGCCCCCTGGCGAGCAACGTCTTCAAGTTCGTCGGCATCGGCATCGCGACGCTCTTCCGCTTCTGGTCCTACCGCACCTGGGTCTTCCGAGTGGCCCCACCCCACCCCCCGCTCATCCAACGGGTCCCGTAGAACAGACTAGGCACAGATCAGGGGCAGATCAGAGGCAGTTCAGGGGCGCGGGGAACGGCGCAGTCTTTTGTTTTTAAGGGGCGCGGGGAACTGCGCAGTCTTCAAGGGGCGCGGGACCCTACCGAACGGTAGGAGCCTCCCCCTCCCGCGGCGCACGAAGTGGCGTACGCGACAGGAACAACCCGAAAACAGGCGGCTGCGCCTGCAGCATCTCCAGCCGCCCCCCGTCCGCCTCCGCCAGGTCCCGCGCCACCGCGAGCCCGATCCCCGTGGAGTTGCGCCCACTGATCGCCCGCTCGAAGATCCGCGCCCCCAGATCGGCCGGCACCCCCGACCCCTCGTCGGTGACCTCGATCACGGCCTGGTTGCCGGTGACCCGCGTCCGCAGCGCCACCGTCCCCCCGCCGTGCATCAGCGAGTTCTCGATCAGCGCGGCGAGGACCTGGGCCACGGCCCCGGGCGTCCCGACGGCCTGGAGGTGGTGCTTGCCGGAGCTGACGATGGCGCGCCCGGCGTTGCGGTAGGCCGGGCGCCACTCCGCGAGCTGCTGCTTGATGACCTCGTCGAGGTCGAAGGTGACGGCGGACCCCGTACGCGGATCGCGGGCGTTGGTCAGCAGCCGCTCCACCACGTCGGTGAGCCGCTCGACCTGCCCGAGTGCGATGGCGGCCTCCTCCTTCACCGTGCCCGGGTCGTCGGTGAGCGTGATCTCCTCCAGCCGCATGGACAGCGCGGTCAGCGGCGTACGCAACTGGTGCGAGGCGTCGGCCGCCAGGCGCCGCTCGGCGGTCAGCATGCGGGCGATGCGCTCGGCGGAGCCGTCCAGCACGTCCGCGACCCGGTCCAGCTCGGGGACCCCGTACCGCTTGTGGCGCGGTCGCGGGTCCCCCGAGCCCAGCCGCTCCGCGGTCTCCGCGAGGTCGGTCAGCGGGGAGGTGAGCCGGTTGGCCTGGCGCACCGCGAGGAGGACGGCGGCGATCACGGCGAGCAGGGCCACCGCGGCGATGATCAGCAGGGTCCGGCCGACCTCGCGGGTGACGGCCGAGCGGGCCTCCTCCACGGTGACCGTCTCGCCCTCCTCGCCCGTACGGCTGGAGGTGATGACGTCACCGGTGGGCTCGCTGCCGATACGGATCGTGTCGCGGCCCGGGATGCTGATGCGCGCGAACCGGTCGCCGGTGACCTGGTCCTTGAGGACCCGGGCGTTGATCTGCTCGTCGCCGAGGATGCGGCTGTCGACGATGCTGACGAGCCGTACCGCTTCGGAGTCCACCCGCTCCTGGGCGCTGTTGCTGATCGTGCGGGTCTCGACGATGACGAGCGAGACGCCGAACACGGCGATCACGACCAGCACGACGGCGAGCGTGGAATTGATGAGACGACGACGCACAGGTCCCTCCGGGCAGAAGACTTCCGAACCAGTGTGACCCGCCACGCCCACCGGAGCCGCCTGCAGGGGCGCCCCTCAGGGGCGCGAGGAACTGCGCGAGCAACCCCCACCGCCCCGCAGCCGTCCACAC
>NZ_VDFC01000047.1:540386-543360 GCF_008369065.1 Streptomyces apricus
TCCACACCGCGAGGCCCCCCGGCGCCAAGGCGTGTTCACCCCGCCCCAACCGAGCGCAGCGCCTAACTCTTCTCGAAGCGGAACCCAACCCCCCGCACGGTGGCGATGTACCGAGGATTCGCCGCGTCGTCGCCCAGCTTCTTCCGCAGCCACGAGATGTGCATGTCGAGGGTCTTGGTCGACGACCACCACGTGGTGTCCCAGACCTCGCGCATCAGCTGGTCGCGCGTGACGACCCGCCCGGCGTCCCGCACGAGCACGCGCAGCAGGTCGAACTCCTTCGCCGTGAGCTGCAGCTCCTCGTCGCCCATCCACGCCCGGTGCGACTCGACGTCGATCCGCACCCCGTGCGTGGCCGGCGGCTGCTGCGGCTCGGCCGCGCCGCGCCGCAGCAGGGCCCGGACCCGGGCCAGCAGCTCGGCCAGCCGGAACGGCTTGGTGACGTAGTCGTCGGCGCCCGCGTCCAGGCCCACGACGGTGTCCACCTCGTCGGCGCGCGCCGTCAGGATCAGGATCGGCACGGTCATCCCCTCGGCACGCAGCCGCCGGGCCACCTCCAGACCGTCCATGCCGGGCAGGCCGAGGTCGAGCACGACCAGATCTATCCCGCCCTGGATGCCCGCGTCGAGCGCGGTGGGTCCGTCCTCGCGTACCTCGACCTCGTACCCCTCCCTGCGCAGGGCGCGGGCCAGGGGTTCCGAGATGGACGCGTCGTCCTCGGCGAGCAGTACTCGGGTCATGAACTGATGGTAGTCCGCTGCGGACCGGCGTAGTGCGGGTGATCGACATCCGTGGCCGGCACGGGCGGTGCGGTCCGCGGACCCCTGGGGTTGGGGAGGTGAATCCCCTCACAGCCTTTGATTCGGTCGTAGGGTTCCATGCAAACCTGTGATCCATCTCTCAAGTCATGCCATATGCGGCATTGACATGGCGTGTGGCCTTATGGTGACCACACGCCTGCAGCATCACACGGGGACCTTCGGCGGAAGCTTCACGCTGAAGGTCTCTTCTGTGTGCGGGCTGGTGCCCACCAGCCTTGAAGGAATGACCTGTGGCCGGGCCCCGAGCGCGAGGACGCGCGACGGGCGTGGATCCCGGTGGTCGTCGTCCACCGCTCCGACATCGAAGCCGAGACCGGAGCGGAACTCCCCGTGGGCGTGGGGCGGGACGGCCCTCCCGCCGGTGCCGGCCGCCTCCCCCACCGGGCGCGCACTCCTCCCCCGGGCCCGCATCCCGGGCCGGGCGGGGAACGCACCGCACCGCGCCCCGACCAGCAAGGAACGACCATGGCGTCCAGCCTGACGAAGGACTCGGTCGCACCGGGCACCCCCGGTTCCGAGACGACCTTCTTCGGCCACCCCCGCGGACTGGCCACCCTCTTCATGACCGAGATGTGGGAGAGGTTCTCCTACTACGGCATGAGGGCACTGCTCCCGCTCTACCTGGTCGCACCCGGCGGCCTGCACATGAGCGCGACCACCGCGACCGCGATCTACTCGGTCTACCTGTCGCTCGTGTACCTGCTCGCCCTGCCCGGCGGCTGGGTCGCGGACCGCGTGCTCGGTCCCCGCAGGACCGTCGCCGTCGCGGGACTGGTCATCATGCTCGGCCACCTGACGCTGGCACTGCCCTCGTCCGGCACGTTCTTCGCCGGTCTCGCCCTCGTGGCGATCGGCTCGGGCCTGCTGAAGGCCAACATCTCGACGATGGTCGGCCACCTCTACCAGGGCCCGGACGACCCGCGCCGCGACGGCGGTTTCACCGTCTTCTACATCGGCATCAACCTGGGCGCCTTCGCCGCGCCGCTGGCCATCGGCACGGTCGGCGAGAAGGTCGACTGGCACCTGGGCTTCGCGCTCGCCGCGCTCGGCATGGCACTGGGTCTGGCGCAGTTCCTGATCGGCCGCCGCCACCTCGACGCGCGCTCCGACGTCGTCCCGACGCCGATGTCCGCCGAGGAGAAGGCCTCGACCCTGCGCAAGGGCCTGCTGTGGCTGGCCGTCGCCGCGGTCTTCTACGGCGTCGTCGGCTTCTCCGGCCACTACACGCTGAACTGGATCCTGGTCCCGCTCACGCTCGTCGGTCTGATCATCCCGGTCTGGGTCATCGCCCGGATCAAGCGGGACAGGTCGCTGGACCGCGAGGAGCAGTCGAAGATGTCGGCGTACATCTGGTTCTTCGTCGCCGCGGCCGTCTTCTGGATGATCTACGACCAGGGCGGCTCCACGCTGTCGATCTTCGCCGAGTCGTCAGCCGAGAACAGCGTCTTCGGCTGGGACTTCCCGGTCTCCTGGTACCAGTCGGTCAACCCGGTCATGATCATGGCGCTCGCCCCGGTCTTCGCCTGGGCGTGGCTGGCGCTGAACCGGGCCGGCCGGGAGCCGAGCACGATCGTGAAGTTCGCGTCGGGCCTGGTCCTGGTCGGCGCCTCGTTCTTCCTCTTCCTGGCCCCGCTGACGATCGCCGGGGACGGTGAGAAGGCCGCCGCGATGTGGCTGGTCGCCATCTACTTCGTGCAGACCGTCGGTGAGCTGACCCTCTCCCCGGTCGGCCTCTCCGTCACCACGAAGATGGCGCCCGCGAAGTACGCCTCGCAGATGATGGGCGTCTGGTTCCTGGCCGTCACCGCGGGCGACGCCACGACGGGCCTGCTCTCCATCGCGGGCGTGGACCTGAACGGCAAGGGAATCGTCGCCCTGGAGGCCACCCTGGCCCTGATAGCGGGCGCAGCGATCTACATGTACCGCAACAAGGTCAAGACACTGATGGGCAACGTCAACTAGCCCTTCCCCAGGGACGCGCCTCCCCAGAGGCGCCTCCCCAGGGGCGCGGGGAACGGCGCAGTCTTGTCGCTTTTAGGGGCGSGGGGAACTGCGCAATCTTTTGCTTCTAGGGGCGCGGGGAACGGCGCAATCTTTTAGGGGCGCGGGGAACTGCGSGACCAGCCACGACGGCGCCGCACCCACCCCCGACG
>NZ_VDFC01000047.1:543460-546531 GCF_008369065.1 Streptomyces apricus
CCGCAGAACCGCACCTCGGGGCGGCTATTCACCTCGATCGGCCGTTGGCCGATCGGCCCCGGACGCACCGCCCCCGGATCCCCCGGCCCCCGGGCCGTCCGCCTTGGAGTCGCCGGTCCCGGCGTCCGCCAGCGCCGCTTCGAGCGTGTCGTGCACGGTGAAGACGGCCTCCGCCCCGGTGATCTCGAAGACCCGGGCCACCACCGGCAGCATGCCCGCCAGGTGGACCCCGCCGCCGGCCTCCTCGGCCCGCAGCCGGGCGCCGAGCAGCACGTTCAGGCCCGTGGAGTCGCAGAACTCCAGTCGCGAGCAGTCCACGACAAGGCGCGCGAAACCGCGGTCGAGGCAGTCCTCGACCGGTTCGCGCAGAAGATCTGCGGTGTGGTGATCCAACTCACCCGCCGGGGTGATGACGGCACTCGTGCCCTCTTCCCGCACCTCGACCAGAAGCCGGCCCGACTGTGCGCTGCCGACCGTCCCGCGGTCCATGCCGTCTCTCTCTTCCGACCGTTGTGGTTGCTGATTGACGCCCTCGAACCCTACGCCTTCTCTGCACACTCTGACACCCGAACAACCGCCAAGAATCGGACATTTAACCACAAATGTTACTTGCGATGGGGTCACGAAAGCGGGTAGGGCTAGTAGTGACAGTTTTCGACACGGCCGGCTTGGAGGCGCCGCACACCGCAGTGCACGTATTGGCATCGGCAGCCATATGCCGAGAACGATGGAGGACATCATGTCACCCCGGCTCGACGGATCGCATACCCAGAGGGCGACGTCGACACGCCCCCCGGAACACCTGGAAGAAGACGAGTCCGCCGACGGGAACGCCGGCCTGGCCGGACTTCCGGAGATTCCCCCCTTCTCCGAGGTGGGGCCGGTGGACGCACGGGCCCTGTCCAAGACCCTCTTCGAGCGGCTGGAGTCGCTGGAGGAAGGGACGTCCGAGTACTCGTACGTCCGCAACACGCTGGTCGAGCTGAACCTCGCCCTGGTGAAGTTCGCCGCCTCCCGGTTCCGCTCCCGCAGCGAGCCGATGGAGGACATCATCCAGGTCGGCACCATCGGCCTCATCAAGGCCATCGACCGCTTCGAGCTCAGCCGCGGCGTCGAGTTCCCGACCTTCGCGATGCCGACCATCGTCGGTGAGGTCAAACGGTTCTTCCGTGACACGTCCTGGTCCGTGCGCGTGCCGCGCAGGCTGCAGGAACTCCGCCTCGACCTGGCCAAGGCGGGCGACGAACTCGCACAGCAACTGGACCGCGCTCCGACGGTGGGAGAGCTGGCGGAGCGGCTGGGGCTGTCGAACGACGAGGTCGTCGAGGGCATGGCGGCGTCCAACGCCTACACGGCCAGTTCCCTGGACGCCCAGCCCGAGGAGGACGACTCCGAGGGCGCGCTGGCGGACCGCATCGGCTACGAGGACCACGGCCTCGAAGGCATCGAGTACATCGAGTCGCTGAGGCCGATGATCGCCCGGCTCCCGCAGCGCGACCGGCAGATCCTGTCGCTGCGCTTCGTCGCCAACATGACCCAGTCGGAGATCGGCGAGGAGCTCGGCATCTCGCAGATGCACGTGTCGCGGCTGCTGTCGCGGACGCTGGTGCGGCTGCGCAAGGGGCTGACGCTCGAAGAGTGACGCCCGGACGTGGACGTACGGGTGACTGCGTCGACATGCGTAGGGGGCCGAGCCGGACTGTCCGGCTCGGCCCCCTACGCATGTGCGGCCGCGCCCAACGCCCTTGATCCCACAGCTTCTTGATCGTCCGTTCGACGCCGTCGGACGCATTCGAGTTACCCACGGGAACCCCTTTCCCCACTGGGCACCTTCCCTCACTATGGTCACCCGGCAAACTGACCGGTCCGTCAGGAGGCGACGGATGACGCACGGGTGCGGGGAGGCGGACGCATGGCTCGGGGCGAGGGCGATGAGGGTGACGACGGCGCCGGGACCGGCGCTCACACGGAAGCGTCCGACGCGCGGCTCACGGAGCTGCTGCGCGCGGACACCACGACCGGGCACGCGGCGCTGCGCGAACTGCGCGCCCACCACGAGGCGGCGGTCCTCGGGTACGCCCGGCTGTGCACGACCGGCGAGTCCGCCGCCCGGGAGCTGACGGACCGCGCGTTCACCGTGGCCGCCCAGGAGACCGTGCGCGGCATCGACCCCCGCGGGCCCTGGCGCCACCAACTCCTGTTGCTGGCCTGGCGGGTGGCCGTCACCTGGGCCGGGGACCAGCGGTCCCGCCGGCTCGACCCGGGGCTGCTCGCGCGGTGGCACGAGGCCGGGCCGGGCGGTCCGCTCCCGCCGATGCTCGACGCGTTCCACTCGCAGCCCACCAGGGTCCAGGGCCTCGTCTGGTACGCGACCGTCGAGCGGGAGCCCGCGGAGGAGACGGCCCGGCTGCTCGGCATCACCCGCGAGGACGTGACGTACGGGACGGGGTCGGCGGGCCAGGCCCTGCGGGCGGCGTTCCTGACGTCGCACCTCGCCGCCTCGGGCGACCCGCGCTGCCAGGACTTCCGCCGCCTGATCGAGGAGGCGGTGCGCCCCGAGACCCCCCGCCGCAGTGCGGATCTGCAGGCCCACATGGCGGAGTGCGGGCACTGCGCCACGGCGTACGGGACGTTGTCCGCGCTGCGGGACGACGAGCGGACGGCGCTGGCGGAGGGGCTGCTGCCGTGGGGCGGCACGGCGTACGCGGCGTACGACTCGTACGGACCGGGCGGCGCGGGCGGCCCAGGCGGTGTGGGCGGCCCGGGCGGCGCATCCGACGGAGTCTGGCCGCCGTCCCGCCCCTCCCGCTCCTCCTCCCGTGCGTCCCGTGCGTCCCGTGCGTTCCGCCCGTCCCGTCGGCTGGTGCTGGCCTCGGCGGCGCTCGGGGTGGCCCTGGTCCCGCTGCTGCTGCTCCTCGGCTCGTCGGACGGTGACCGGTCCCGACGGACGGGCGGCACGGCGGCTCCCGTACGGCCGCCGGTGACGGTGACGGCCACGGTCCCGACGACGCCACGCCCCTCCACTCCGGCGACGGAGAGCCCGGGCGCGACCGATTCGGCTTCCCCCACCC
>NZ_VDFC01000047.1:546631-551535 GCF_008369065.1 Streptomyces apricus
GTCCCGCACGAAGAAGCCCTCTTCTCCTCCCCCGTCCCCGCGGCCTCCCGGCGGGAGTTACACCCAGGTGGTGAACCGTGCCTCGGGCCGCTGCCTGGACATCGCGGGCGGCGAGCTGGAGAAGGGCACGGACGTCGTCACGGCGCCCTGCTCCTCGTCCCGCACCCAGCGCTGGCGGGTGGACGCCGCGAGCGGGGCGCTGCGGTCGTACGCCGACCCGGACTTCTGCCTGGACAGCCGCGGGGCGACCGACGACGGCGTGGGCATCTGGGAGTGCGACTCGCTGGACGGCCGCAACGGCCCGAACCTGCGGTTCGCGGTGACCTCGACGGGCGTGCTGCGCCCGGCCATCGCTCCGGGCCACGCGCTGACGCCGGTCGGCGACAGCGCCCTGGACCTGGCCCCGGACACGGGCGGCACGATCCAGCGATGGCGGGCGGGCACGACCTGAACCGTCCCGTTCCGTACCGTTCCGTCCGGCTACCCGGCGGCCAGGTCGCACCACACGTACTTGCCGCGGTTGCCGAGCCGGAACAGCGGCTGCCAGCCCCAGGCGTCGGAGCAGGCGCGGACCAGGTGGAGCCCCCGCCCGCCCTCGGCGTCCGCCGGGTCCGCCGGCGCTCCGGGCGGCTCGGGCGGTTCGGGGTCCGCGTCCCAGGCGCCGATCTGCAGGACCCCCACCGCCCAGCGGACGCGGAGGCCGGCGGGGCCTTTGGTGTGCAGCACGGCGTTGGCGACGAGCTCCGCCGCGAGGAGTTCGGCGGTGTCGGCGAGCCGGATCAGCCCGTGCAGGGTGAGGATCAGCCGGAGGGTACGACGGCAGACGGTGACCCCGCGTCCCAGGGCTGCTGCAAACCCCCGACTACGCCCGCGCGGTCTTCCGTTACATGCGACCGGAGTTGCCCGAGAGCGAGCTTGCGACTCGGGTGCAGCACCGAATGCGACGAAGCACCGTGATCGAGGGCGCCGACCATACCCCGTACGAGACGATCGTCCACGAATTCGCCCTGCGGGTTCGAGTCGCCGACCGAAAGACTTCCCTCAGCCAGCTCCGACACATCCTGGAACAGATCGAGCGAGGGCACGCCACCGTGCGCGTCGTACCCACCGATCAGGACAACTTCGCCGGCGCCGACGCCTCGATGATGCATATGGGCGGCCCGCTGCCCCAACTGGACACCGTTCTCCGGGACTTCCCCACCGGTACCATGTTCATCGACGCCGAGGCCCAATTGAGAGGGCTCCAAACACTCTTCCGCAAAGTGGAAAAGATGTCGTTGTCCCCTACGGACTCACGAGACTTCATCCACCACATGACCAAGGAGTTGTGAACCGCGCATGAATCATGCCCTGCACTGGCAAAAGTCCACGTTCTCTGGCGGCGGCGAGGGAAACACCTGCGTCGAGGTCGCCTCTGGCCCTGGATCTCTCCACCTCCGCGAAAGCGAATCCCCCGAAATAGAACTCACCACCACCAACACCCCCATAGCCCACCTCATACGCACCGTAAAGGCAGGCGCGTTCAGCCACCCTCGGGGCTGACGAGCAACTCCAGAAAGCCGACCCCGCGGGCGTCCGTCCCACCACGACGAGGGACACTCCCCGGCGGATGCACCCTTCCACGCAGGTCGCCGGAGGCCATTTGCCCATGGATTACTGGGCAGTTGGCTTCGGAGTTTCGTGGTAGCGTCCTTGTTCGGAGGGACAGTGCAACCTGAAAGGGAAATCGTGAACACGGAAAAGATCGCCGCTCGCCGCCTCTCGCTGGAAGAGGTAACGAAACTCGGCGTGAAGGACAGGATATTCGTTTCCGCCGACACGGCAGACCTCAAGGTTCCCGGCTGTTATGTTCCTGCTTTTCTGACCAAGTCCGGTGAGGATTTCGAGGGCGGCTCGGTCATGGCGAGGACCATCTTCCAGGAAGAGGTCGCCTGCCTTCCTGACGACGAGAACGAAGCCGGAATCTACCTGGCCGACGAAAACGGCTCGGCGACCATCGAGGTCCTCCAGTCCGCCGGCGTCGTACTGGACCTGGCGCTTTTCGTCCCCGGTGGGGACAAGGGCGCCCTCTCGGCCCTTTACGCCGCGGCCCGGCAGGCGTTCGGCGCCGATGTCGTACAGATCTGGCGCCAGGCCCTCAAGGAGGTTCCCGACGTCAAGGTCGACATCTTCGAGGAGCAGATTCCCCGAGGACGCAAGGGGGGCGACAGTCCCAAGCGTGACCGTCGCGCGATCGACACCTACCCCACCCGCGCGGACTTCATCGAATTCTCCGCAGGATGGAAGCCGGTCGTCGAGATCCACAAGCCGATCGTCGACGACACCCCGACCATCTGAGACCGTGAGGTTGCGCGACTGACCACGGTCGGCAGGTTCTCCGCGAGCACCCTCCTGCTCGCGGAGTCACTGCCGGGGAGCGGCTCGTCGGGCCTCCCAGAGGGAGCGGAGTTCGGCTGTCGCCCGCCGCGCCATCTCATGGCGCTCCCGCCGCGGGGCGGGGACCCGGGGGCCGGCCAGGTCCCGGCCGTCGAGGGACCGTGCGGGGACGGCGGTCCAGTCGGGCCGGTCCACCACGGCGACGTGACCGGCCTCGTGCGCCGCTTCGTCCCGCCAGTCGTCGGGCGGTGCCATGAGGACGCGGAGTGAGTGTTCGTCGAGCCACTCCAGGCCCAGCACCTGCCTGCCCCCTTCGTGCTCGATGAGGGAAACGACCGAGCCCTTCTTGATGTGCAGGAGCAGGAGTTCGCCCTCGAAGAAGTAGCCGCCGTCGTACTGCCCGGTGCCTATCGCGAGCAGCGGACGCGTGGGGTGGAGGGCCATCGCGTGCACGGGGAAGCGTGAGCGGACGAGCGCCTTGCGGACGAAGTGGCGGCTGTCGTGGACCGCGACCGGCGTGATGGCACTGTGCGCGTCCGTTCCGGCCACCGCCAGGAGATCGCGCTGCTCGTCGTGGGCGACCAGGAGCGGGTCGCCGATCCCGAGGAAGCCCCAGTCGTCGGGCGGATGTCCTTTTGCGCTGACCATGCCGCGATCTTCTCAAACGCCCGGTTCGGGCTCGGCTCCGCGCTGTCCCGCGCGGACCGCGGATCAGCCGGTGGGGCGGTCTCCCCAGACGTCCTGGAGGGCCGGGGCCACGTCTTCGCCGAGGACGAAGTGCATCGTCCTGCCCGGGAGGGTAGGGAGTTCGGCCCAGTGGGTCACCGTCTCCTCGCTGTCCAGACCGTGGGGCAGGCGTACGACCCCGTCGGAGTCGACGAAGCAGTCCTTGTGCTGCGTGCCGTCCTCGGCGAAGTGCAAGGTCGTGTAGTACATCGGCCTCACCAACCAGAACTCCTCCCCCGGCCCCGCATCGGGCCCGGGGCCGTCGGCCGGGTACCGGCCGGTGATCGCCGCCGCCACCGGCATGCCGTCCCGCGGCACTCCGTCGCGTACGTCGACCCAGGTCACCCGGCTGCTCTGATCCGTCATCCGCATTCCCGCCCACGTTCCCGTTCCGTGCAAACTCGGCATCAGGTAGGACCGCACGGCGTTTTCGAAGGTTGCTCGGGCGCGGGCCCGATCTCAGGGCGTGGGCACCACTGACGCCGTGCGTCCCGGCGGTGGGAGATCCGCCGTGCTCACCGCCCGGCGCCGCCCCGCCCTCCGAAGACCTCGGTGCCCTTCCGCCACACCGCCGCGGCCAGCGGTACCCCCGGCCGGTACGCCAGGTGTACGTGGCTCGGGGCGTCGAGGAGGACCAGGTCGGCCCGGGCGCCGGGGACCAGGCGGCCGATGTCCGTGCGGCGCAGGGCCGCGGCCCCGCCCGCCGTGGCCGACCACACCGCCTCGTCCGGGGTCATCCCCATGTCCCGTACCGCCAGCGCGATGCAGAACGGGACCGAGGACGTGAAGGACGAGCCCGGGTTGCAGTCCGTCGAGAGCGCGACCGTGGCGCCCGCGTCGAGCAGGCGGCGCGCGTCGGGCCACTCGGCGCGCGTGGAGAACTCCGCGCCGGGCAGCAGCGTCGCCACCGTACGTCCGTTCGCGAGGGCGTCGACGTCGGCGTCGGTCAGGTGCGTGCAGTGGTCGGCGCTGGCCGCGTCCAGCTCCACCGCGAGCTGCACGCCGGGACCGTACGAGAGCTGGTTGGCGTGGATGCGCGGATGCAGCCCCTTCGCCCGGCCCGCCGTGAGGATCGCGCGGGCCTGGTCCCCGTCGAAGGCGCCCTTCTCGCAGAAGACGTCGATCCAACGGGCGTACGGGGCGCACGCGTCGAGCATCTCGCCGGTGACGAGCGCGACGTACGCGGCCGGGTCGTCCGCGTGGTCGGGGGAGACGATGTGCGCGCCGAGGTAGGTGACCTCCTCGGTGTGCGCGGACGCGATGCGCAGGGCGCGCGCCTCGTCCTCGATCGTCAACCCGTAGCCCGACTTGGTCTCGAACGTGGTCGTGCCCTGGCGCAGCGCCTCGTCGAGGTGGCGGGTGAGGTTGCGCTCCAGCTCCTCGTCGCTCGCGGCGCGGGTGGCGGCGACGGTGGTGCGGATGCCGCCGGCGCTGTAGGCGCGGCCGGACATGCGGGCGTTGAACTCCTGCGTGCGGTCGCCCGCGAAGACGAGGTGCGAGTGGGAGTCGACGAAGCCGGGGATCACCGCGCGGCCGCCGGCGTCGACCCGATTGTCAGTGGCGGGTGCTTCTCTTGAATCACCGGTCCACGCGATGCGGTCGCCGTCGATGACGACGGCCGCGTCCTGGATCAGCCCGAGCGGGGACCCTCCCCCATTCTCGAATTTACTCGAACGGGGGGACCCCCACCCGAGGGAGGGATCGTTGGTGACCAGACTGGCGATGTTGGTGATGAGGGTCGTGTTGCCGGTCATGCCGGTACTGCTGGTTCCGCTGCTCATGGCGTCCTTGAGGGTGATCGG
>NZ_VDFC01000047.1:551635-599217 GCF_008369065.1 Streptomyces apricus
GGGGGGCGGGAGCTGCCGTGGGGGCGGCGCGGCTCAGGCCCGCAGGGCCTCCACGGCGTCCGCGAGCGCGCGGGGCACGTCCGGGACCAGGGTGTGCGCCCCGTCCCGTACGACATGACGGCCGCCCACGACCGTGTGGCGCACGTCCGCCGCTGTCGCGGCGAATACGGCCGTCTCGGCGCCGAGCCGGGGCAGTGTCCCCGCTGTCCTGACCGAGTCGAGCGCGATCGTCGTGAAGTCCGCGAGCGCACCCGCTTCGAGCGTGCCCGCGTCGGCCCAGCCGAGGGCCGCGTGGCCGTCCGCGGAGGCGGCCCGCAGGAGCGCCGCCGCGGTCCAGTGACCCCGGGTGCGGCTGCGCAGGCGCTCGTTCAGCTCCATCGCGCGCGCCTCTTCGAGCAGGTCGACGACGGCGTGGCTGTCGGAGCCGAGGGACAGCGGCGAGCCCGCCTTCTGGAGCGCGACGGCCGGTCCGATGCCGTCGGCGAGGTCGCGTTCGGTGGTCGGGCACATGCAGGTGCCGGTCCCGGAGCGGCCGAGCAGCGCGATGTCCTCGTCGGTGAGGTGGGTGGCGTGCACGGCGGTGGTGCGCGGCCCGAGCACCCCGTGGTCGGCGAGCAGCCGGGCGGGCGTGCGGCCGTGCACGGCCAGGCAGGCGTCGTTTTCCGCCGTCTGCTCGGACAGATGTACGTGGAGCGGGGCCCGCCGCTCCTCGGCCCACCGCGCCACCGTCGCCAGCTGCCCGGCGGGCACGGCCCGTACGGAGTGGACGGCGGCCCCGATCCTCGCGTGGTCCCGGTCCTTGAGAACTGAACAGCGTGTGGCCCAGGCCTCCGCGGTGCCGTCGGAGAAGCGCAGCTGGTGCCGGTTCGGGGCCTGCCCGCCGCGCGCGTCGAGCAGGCCGGCGGCGAGGTAGGCGGTGTCGAGGAGGGTGATGCGGATGCCCGCCTCCGCGGCGGCCTCGACGAGCGCCTCGCCCATGGCGTTCGGGTCGGCGTACGGGGTGCCGCCGGGCGCGTGGTGCACGTAGTGGAACTCGCCGACGGCCGTGATGCCCGCCAGCGCCATCTCGGCGTACACCGCGCGGGCGAGGGCGTGGTACGTGTCCGGGGTGAGCCGGTCCGCGACGGAGTACATGATCTCGCGCCAGGTCCAGAAGGTGCCGGAGCCGACCTGGACGGTGCCGCGCAGGGCCCGGTGGAAGGCGTGGCTGTGGGTGTTGGCGAGGCCGGGGAGGGTCAGGCCGCGCAGGACCTCGGCGCCGGGCGGCGGGCTGTCGGCGCCCGTGCGGACGGCGGCGATGCGTCCGTCGCCTCCCACGTCGAGGGTGACGCCCGGCTCCACGTAGGAGTCGAGCCAGGCGTGCTCCAGCCAGTACGTCGTGCCTCGGGCGCTCACTTGCAGGCCAGCCCTTCCAGTACGTCGGCGAGTGCGGTCACCCCGGCCACGCAGTCGTCCTCGTCGGCGTGTTCGGCCGGTGAGTGCGACACGCCCGTGGGGTTGCGTACGAACAGCATGGCGGTCGGGACCGAGCCGGAGAGGATCCCGGCGTCGTGTCCCGCTCCGGTGCCCAGGACGGGCACGCTCAGGCCGGCGCCCGCTTCCTGTCCAAGGAGGCGGGCGATCTCGTCCCGCAGCGCGTGCTCGAACTCGACGACGGGGGTGAACGACTCGCGGACGACGTCGAGGTGGATGCCGTGGGCGTCGGCGTACTCCCGGGCGGCCTTCTCGATGCCGTGCACGACCGTGTCGAGGGTCGTCTGGTCGGCGGCGCGGGAGTCGAGCCAGCCGCGCACGAGGGAGGGGATGGCGTTGACGCCGTTCGGCTCGACCGAGATCTTGCCGAAGGTCGCCACCGCGCCCGCGAGCTGGGCCTCGCGACGGGCCGCGAGCACGGTCTCGGCGTACGACAGCATGGGGTCGCGGCGGTCCACGAGGCGGGTGGTGCCCGCGTGGTTGGCCTCGCCGCGGAAGTCGAACCGCCACCGCCCATGCGGCCAGATGGCGCTGGCGACGCCGACCCGGTCGCCGGTCAGGTCGAGGGCGCGGCCCTGCTCGACGTGCAGCTCGACGAACGCGCCGATGCGGGCCAGGCGTTCGGGATCGGGGCCGATGGCGTCCGGGTCGTGCCCGGCGGCCTCCATGGCCCGCGGGAGGGTGATGCCGTCGGCGTCGGTGAGCCGGTGCGCCCGCTCGACGGTGAGTTCCCCGGCGGCGAGCCGGGAGCCCACGCAGGCCAGCCCGAAGCGGGCGCCCTCCTCGTCGCCGAAGTTCACGACGGCGAGGGGCCTGGTGAACCGCGCGCCCCGGCCGCGCAGTTCGTCCAGCGCGGCGAAGGAGGACACCACGCCGAGGGGGCCGTCGAAGGCGCCGCCGTCGGGCACCGAGTCGAGGTGGGACCCGGTGACGACGGCGTCCCCCGCCGAGGGGTCGCCGAGCCAGGCCCACTGGTTCCCGTTCCGGTCCAGCTCCAGGGCGAGCCCGCGCGCCTCGGCCTGCTCCCGGAACCAGTCCCGGCAGTCGGCGTCGGCCCCGGTCCAGGCGAACCGCCGATACCCCCCGGACCCGGCATGCCGCCCGACGGGCTTCAGCTGCCGCCACATCTCAAGAAAGGAAGAGGTCCCTGAAGGCGGCCGGCCGTTCGAGTCCGGTCCCGGCCCACCCAGCCCGTCCGGCGTCTGAGGACGAGGCCGTTCAGGCCGATCGGGGGTCCGGGGGCGGAGCCCCTGGCCAGGTCCGGAGGCGGCGTCCCCGGAGGGCGACGACAGGCTCACTCCCCCTCCCGCATGGGAACCCGCACGCCCCGCTCGTCCGCGACCGACTCCGCGATGTCGTACCCGGCGTCGACGTGCCGGATGACGCCCATCCCGGGGTCGTTGGTCAGCACGCGCCGGATCTTCTCCCCGGCGAGCGCCGTGCCGTCGGCCACCGTCACCTGCCCGGCGTGGATGGAGCGCCCCATGCCCACGCCGCCGCCGTGGTGCAGGGAGACCCAGGACGCGCCGGAGGCCACGTTCACCATCGCGTTCAGCAGCGGCCAGTCGGCGATCGCGTCCGAGCCGTCGAGCATGGCCTCGGTCTCGCGGTACGGGGAGGCGACGGAGCCGCAGTCGAGGTGGTCGCGGCCGATGGCCAGGGGGGCCGCCAGCTCGCCCGAGGCGACCATGTCGTTGAAGCGCTCGCCCGCCCGGTCCCGCTCCCCGTAGCCGAGCCAGCAGATCCGCGCGGGCAGCCCCTGGAAGTGGACGCGTTCGCCGGCCAGCTTGATCCAGCGGTGGAGGGAGGCGTTCTGGACGGACTCGTTCTCCGGGAAGAGATCCAGGATCGCCTTGTCGGTCTTGTGGATGTCGGAGGCCTCGCCGGACAGGGCGGCCCAGCGGAAGGGGCCCCTGCCCTCGGAGAACAGCGGCCGGATGTAGGCGGGCACGAACCCGGGGAAGGCGAAGGCCCGCTCGTACCCGGCGAGTTGCGCCTCGCCCCGGATGGAGTTGCCGTAGTCGAAGACCTCGGCGCCGGCGTCCATGAAGCCGACCATGGCCTCCACGTGCCGGGCCATGGACTCACGGGCCCGGGTGGTGAAGCCGGCCGGGTCCTTGGCGGCGTACGCGGCCATGTCGTCGAAGTCGACACCGGAGGGCAGGTAGGCGAGCGGGTCGTGGGCCGAAGTCTGGTCGGTCACGATGTCGATCGGGGCGCCCTCGGCGAGCATCCGCGGGAGCAGGTCGGCGGCGTTGCCGAGCAGGCCGATCGAGAGCGGGCGGCGGGCGTCGCGGGCCTCGACGGCGAGCTGGAGGGCGTGCTCCGGGGAGTCGGCGCGCACGTCCAGGTACCGGTGCTCGATGCGGCGCTCGATGGCGCGCGGGTCGACGTCGATGCAGATCGCGACGCCGTCGTTCATCGTCACGGCGAGCGGCTGGGCGCCGCCCATGCCGCCGAGTCCGGCGGTCAGGGTGATGGTCCCGGCGAGCGTGCCGCCGAACTTCTTCGCGGCGACGGCGGAGAAGGTCTCGTAGGTGCCCTGGAGGATGCCCTGGGTGCCGATGTAGATCCACGAACCGGCGGTCATCTGGCCGTACATGGTGAGGCCGAGGGCCTCCAGGCGGCGGAACTCCTCCCAGTTGGCCCAGTCGCCGACCAGGTTGGAGTTGGCGATCAGGACGCGCGGGGCCCACTCGTGGGTCTGCATGACGCCGACCGGGCGGCCGGACTGGACGAGCATCGTCTCGTCCTGCTTGAGGGTGCGCAGCGTACGGACCATGGCGTCGAAGGAGCGCCAGTCGCGGGCCGCCTTGCCGGTGCCGCCGTAGACGACGAGCTTGTCGGGGTGCTCGGCGACCTCGGGGTCGAGGTTGTTCTGCAGCATCCGCAGGGCGGCCTCCTGCTGCCATCCCAGGGCGCTCAGTTCGGTACCTCGCGGTGCGCGGACGGGGCGTGGTCCTGACATGGTCTGCCTCCCGGCGAAGCGGCACAGTGGTTATTCACATCCTGTGCTTCTGAATAGAGCTAGTCAATACCCCCCGGAGCCGGTACGGGTGCCGTACGGATGTTTGGCTGGATACATGGCTGCATACGACACAGACACCGGGGACCGGGACATCACAGGTGGACGCGCACGCGCGGACGCCGGTGAGGACATGGGTGCGGAGGGGGCCCTGCGCCGGGACCGGGCCGTTCGCGCGGCCGTGGAGCAGGGACTGGTGGGCCCGGACACCCCCGTCGTCGCCCTCCTCGACACCGTCGGCATCCGCGCCTCCGTGGCGGCCCTGCGGGCGGCCTTCGACGCGGTGACCGCACCGGGCACGCCCGTCCTGCACGCGTTCGCGGTGAAGGCGACCCCGCTCGTGCCGGTGCTGCGGCTGCTGCACCGGGAGGGCGTCGGCACGGAGGTCGCGAGCCCGGGGGAGCTGGCCCTCGCCCGCGCGGCCGGGGTGCCGTCGGCCCGTACGGTCCTCGACTCGCCCGCGAAGACCCCCGCCGAGCTGCGGGAGGCCCTGGCGCTGGGCATCGCGCTGAACGCGGACAACCTCCAGGAGCTGGCGCGCCTGGACGCGCTGACGGGGTCGGCGCCGACCCGCTCGCCCATCGGGGTGCGGGTGAACCCGCAGGTGGGCGGGGGTTCGATCGGGGCGCTCTCCACGGCGACGGCCACCTCGAAGTTCGGGGTGGCGCTGCGGGACGAGGGCGCGCGCGAGTGGGTCGTGCGGGCCTACCTGGACCGGCCGTGGCTGACCCGGCTGCACACCCACTCCGGTTCGCAGGGGATGCCGCTGGAGCTGATGGCGCGCGGGGTGGCCGAGGCGTACGGGCTCGCGGAGGAGATCAACGCGCGGGCCGGGCGGCGGCAGGTCGACACGCTCGACATCGGCGGCGGACTGCCGGTGAACTTCGGCTCGGACGCGCACACGCCCACGTACGAGGAGTACGCGCGGCTCCTCGCGTCGACCGTGCCGGGGCTCTTCGACGGGCGGTACGGGCTGGTCACGGAGTTCGGGCGGTCGCTGCTCGCCAAGCACGGGACCGTGCTGGCGCGGGTCGAGTATGCCAAGTCGGCGGGCGGGCGGGCGATCGCGGTGACGCACGCGGGGGTGCAGGTGGCGGCCCGCACGGTGTACGCGCCGCAGTCGTGGCCGCTCAGGGTGGCCGCGTACGACGCCGGAGGGCGGCCGAAGACGGGGCCCGAGGTGGTGCAGGACGTGGCGGGGCCCGCCTGCTTCGCGGGCGACCTGCTGGCGGAGGGCCGGTCGATGCCGCTGCTCGAACAGGGCGAGTACGCGGCCGCGCTGGACACCGGCGCGTACTACTTCGCCCACCACTACGGCTACAACTCGCTGGCACGGCCCGGCATCTACGGCTTCGGCCCGGACGGTCCCGACGGTCAGGACGGCCCCGGCGGTCAGGGCGGCCCGGAGGGGTCCGGTGGGGTGCGGTTCGCGGTGGTCCGTACGGCGCAGACGTCCGAGGAGATCGTGGCGGAGTCGGGAGGGGCGCACGCCGACGCGCTGACCGGCGCGTTCTGAGACCCGTACGGACACACCGGCCGGCGCGCCCCGGGGCCCGCGCGCCGGCCGGAGCACCGACGCGCCGTCACCCCCTCCAACACCACCTCGACCACCCCGACCAGCACCATCGGAAGAACCGGAAAGACCGGAAGGCCTGACCGCCGGCGGGGCAATCGACCCACACTAGTCAGCAAGCGGCACGTTCCACTGGAAAATGCCCTATCTCTCACTCGTCGCGCACACGTTGCGTAGCTTCGGCGTCACTCAGCTGAACCACGGACGGGCGGGAGGGAAGCACCGTGCCCGGAATCGACGAGTGCCTGCTGGAGGCCATGAGACTCCCCGGAGCCCGGGGCGCCTCGGTGGTCGACTGGACCAGCGGACTGGCTCTGGGCACGGTCGGGGACTCACCGAACGGGGACCACGAGGCCACCGCGGCCGAGGCGGCGGAACTCGCCCGGCTCGCCGCCGAGCACAAGGCCTTCGCCCCCGAGGAAGGAGCCGACTGGTCCGGCGGGCAGCCGCCGGTGGAAGACCTGATCATCAGCAACAGGGACAGCTACCACGTCCTGCGTTTCGTCCGGACGACCTTCGACAGCAGTGTGTTCCTGCACCTGTGGCTGGGGCGCTCCGACGGCAACCTCGCGCTGGCCCGAATACGCCTGGGCGAGATGGCGGAACGGCTGGTGGTGGGGTGACCACGATGGAGGCGACCCCCCTGCCGGAGCTGGGAAGGCCCGACCTCGTCCCGCAGGCCCGGGAGGACCTGCGGGCAGGGGCGCCGCCCGGGCTCAGCCCCATGCTCAGCCGGCTGGCGCAGGAGCGCGCCACCGGCGTCCTGACCCGGGAGCGCGGGGTGCTGTACCTGGTCGAGGGCCAGGTGGTGCATGCCGAGAGCCCCGCGACACCGGGACTCGACGTGCTGCTCACCAGCCGCGGGGCGCTGGGGTCCGAGGGCTGGTGGGAGGCGGTCTCGCAGGCGGGGGCCGAGCGCCGGGTCGGGCGGTTCCTGGTGGACAGCGGCCGGCTGGCCGCAGGCGCCCTGGAGCTGTGCCACCTGGGGGCGCTGTACGACGCGGCGTTCTTCACGCTCGGCACCAGCAGCGGCCCGGCACGCTTCCGCTACGGGGTCGCGCACTGGATCGGCCCCGTGCGTCCGGTGAGCGTGGACGCGGTGGAGCGCGAGACGCTGCGGCGCCGTGCGCTGCTGCACCGCATCTGGCCGGACGCCGACACGGACACCGCGGAGCTGGTGCGCACCGACCGTGCCGTCGACGCGGTCCTCCCGCCGCGTCAGCGCACGGTCCTCGACCAGGTGGACGGGGTGCGGACGGTCGCGGACATCTCGCTGGTCCTCGGCCGTCCGGGATTCCACACCCTGGTCGACGTCCGCCGGCTGGCGGCCGCCGGGATCGTGACGACGCGCGCGCGAACGGTCGAGGTGCGGGAACCGCAGCCCGCCGCATCCGACCCTTCCACCACATCCACCCCTTCCACCACGTCCGCCCCTCCCACCGCACCCGACCCTTCCACCGCGGCCGTCTCCACCGCGCCCGACCCGGCCGCCACCGAGCGGGCGGCGCGGGCAGCGCAGGCCGCGGAGGCCGCGCAGGCGTCGGCGGAACCCGACGTGGCCCTGCTGCGCCGGCTCAGAGACGCACTGGAGGCCCTGTGATCCGCGCGCTCCGACAGCGTGCCGAGAGGAGACAACTGATGGCGGCCGAGGCCGAAGTCCGCGACGAACTGCACCGGCTACGGGCCCGGGTCCCCCAGCTCACCGGTGCGCTCGCGGCCAGCGTCGACGGTCTGGTGCTGGCCCAGGACACCCCGGGCGTGGAGCCGGAGGGGCTGGCCGCGCTCACCGCCGCCGCACTGGGGGTCGCCCTGCGCATGGCGGACGCGACCGACCGGGGCGACTTCCGTGAGCTGCTGCTGCGCGGCGAGCACGGCTACCTGGCGACCTACGCGGCGGGACCCTCCGCCGTGCTGACGCTGCTGGCCGGCGACCGGGCGAACGTCGGCCGGCTGCACCTCGAAGGGCGCCGCGCCGGCACCCGCATCGGCGAACTCGTCGAGGCGGCCGCCGAGGCGCAACCGGCCCCGGCGGCACGGCCCGCCCTGAAGCCGGCCGCACCCCGTACCAGAACCGCGCGCACCGCGCGCACCATCACCGAGCCGACCGGCGAAAGCCGTTGAGCACGGTTCACCGCACCGAAAGGACAGGCACGACCATGACCAACACCGAAACCGCGCTGAAAGAGGCACTGGCCTCCATCGAAGGCGCGACCGGCGCCGCTCTCGTCGACTACACCACCGGCATGGCGCTGGGCACGATCGGCGGCAGCAAGAGCTTCGACCTCACGGTCGCCGCGGCGGGCAACACCGACGTCGTGCGCGCCAAGATCCGCACCATGGAGCACCTGGGCCTCAAGGGCGAGATCGAGGACATCCTCATCACGCTGTCCGACCAGTACCACCTGATCCGGCTGATCAAGGGCCGCGGCGGCAACGGGCTCTTCCTCTACCTGGTGCTCGACGCCAAACGCGCCAACCTGGCGATGGCCCGCCACCAGCTGAAGCGGATCGAGAGCGACCTGGAGGTCTGAGAGGGGATCAGACCAGCACCCCGGCCCGGCGCCGCGCCCCACCGGGCGCGGCGTCGCCCGCGGCGATCCCGGTGGCGCGGTAGCCCTTGACCCGTGCGCCCGCCGGGACGCCCGCGCCCCGCCCGAGCCAGTCGACCCGGACCCACAGGAGCGACTCGGCGGACCGTTCGAGCCGGCCGATCCAGGCCGCCTTGAGACGCAGTCCCACCCCGGCGCCGGCCAGCAGCATCCCGCCGGCGGCGGGCACGGCGAAGGCCGAACCGAGCGCCGCGGCGAAGGCGAGCAGGATCCACCACCGGTGCCCGCGGCGCCAGTTGCGTACGGACACGGCGCGGTCCTGGAGCACGTCGTGCTTGCTCGCGCGGGCGGCGCCCCGGGCGAGCGCCGTGTAGCGCCTGCGCCGGGTCAGCAGGACGGCCGCCGCCGTGAGCAGGAAGAGCGCAGCGCCCGCCAGGACCCCGATCCGCCGCCCGGTGATCCCGGGCACCAGTACGCCGATGCCCGCCGCGACGACCCCGAGCCATCCCAGCGGTGCCGCTCCGGCCCGTACCACGACGGCCACCCGGGCCAGTCCCTGTCCTCCGCGCGCCACGATCCGCCTCCTCACCAGACGCCTGCAGTCGGCGGGCAGATTAATGGCCGAAGGTGAGACGAGCATGAGAGAACGCCGACGTTTTCCGGACGCCGTCGCTCCACGACACGGACGCCGCTATTCCACGAACAGCCCGCGGGCGGCGGCCCGCGCGTCGAACTCCTCCAGGCGCGCCTGGGCGTCGGGCAGCCCGTCGCACATCGCCTCCAGCAGGACGCGTCCCAGCAGCATCGGCGCGCAGGCCGTGTCGAAGACGAGGCCCGTCCCGACGGCGGCGGGCAGCAGCAGGTCGGACACCTTGGCGACCGGCGCGAACGCCGAGTCCGCGACGGTGACGACGGTGAGCCCGGCCTCCTTGGCGTAGGCGAGGGTGTCCACGACCTCGCGCGGGTGGCGCGGCAGCGCGAAGCACAGCAGCGTGCTCGCCCCGGCGCGCACCGCCGCGTCGATCCGGTCGTGCGCCATGGTGCCGCCCTCGTGCAGCAGCCGTACGTCGGGGTGGACCTTGGCGGCGAAGTACGCGAAGCCGTACGCCTGGGACGCGGCCGCCCGCAGCCCGAGCACCGGCAGGGGGCGCGAGGCGGCGAGGAGCCGGCCCGCCCGCTCGACGGGCCGCGGGTCCGCCAGCACGGCGGCGAGGTGGCGCAGGTTCTCGATCTCGGCCTCGACGGCCTGCTGGTACTCGTTGTACGAGGCGGTGTCCGCGGCGGGTTCGGCCGGGGCGACCTCGCGCAGGTGCTTGCGCAGCGCGGGGTAGCCGTCGAAGCCGAGGGCGACGGCGAAGCGGGTGACGGAGGGCTGGCTGACCCCGGCGAGTTCGGCGAGCTCCACGCTCGACAGGAACGGCACGTCGGCGGCCCGGCGCACCATGCTGTGGGCGATGCGCCGCTGGGTGGGGGTCAGCCGGTGCCCCTCGAAGAGCGACTGCAGCCGCCCGGCGGCGCTCTCTCCCCCACCCCTCCCGTTCCCCGTGCTCCCGTCCTCCGCCCTGCCGCTGTCCGCGCTCCCGCTGTCCGCGCCCACCGTGTCGTCCGCGTCCGTCTCCATGTCCCTGTCCATGCCCACCTTCACGCCCGTGCTCCCGTCCGCGCTCATGCCGTGCTCCCCCTCCAGATGTCCGTGAACGGGTCGAGCAGTGCGGCCGCCGCCGTCACGTCGTCCGTGAGCGGCCGGTCGGCCGCGTCCGCGTCGAGCACCGACTCGGCGATCTCCAGCGCCCTGCCGACCGGCAGCTCCGGATCGGGGCGCAGACCGCGCTGGCGCAGGGCCCGTACGGCGGCGACGAGTTCGCAGCCGACCACGAGACGGTACGCGTCGCAGGCGCGCAGGGTCTGCCGGGCGGCGAGCGAGGCGAAACTCGCCTGCTCCTCGACGCCCCGGGACAGGACGGCGTGGCCGAGGGAGGCGGGCGCGGAGAAGGCGCGCAGGTCACCGAGGGCGGCCCCGGCGGCGTACTCCAGGATCATCACGCCGGAGGAGGCGGGCTCGTGGTCGGCGAGGAAGGGGCGCAGCCGGGTGTAGGCGGGTTCGTTGAGGGTGGACAGGCGCGAGGTCGACAGCCGGGCCACCTGGGTGAGGGAGAGCCGGAAGTGGTCGAGGGCGAGCGCGAGCTGGGCCTGGTAGAAGCCACCGTGGTGGTAGGCGGCCATGTCGGCGGCGCAGATCAGCGGGTTCTCGGCGGCGGCGTTGATCTCGACGGTGAGGACCTCCTCCAGGGCGTCGGCCGCGTCGTGGGCGGGACCGTGGATCTGGGGCAGGCACCGGAAGCCGTACGGGTCCTGGATGCGGCCGAGCGGCGGGGTCGGGTGGKCGGCGGCGCCGATCAGCTGCCGCATCCGCCGGGCCACCTCGCTCGACCCGCGGTGCGGCCGGGCGGCGTGCACGGGCGCCGCGTACGCCTCGTGGGAGCCGTCGACCGCGATCAGGGACAGCGCGGCGACGACCTGGGTGGCCCCGACGAGGCCGCGCAGTTCGTGCAGGGCGAGCGCCGCCTGGCCGAGGGTGAGGGCGTTGCTGCTGATGAGCGCGAGGGCGTCGTTGTTGTCGAGCGGCTGCGGCTCGGGCGCCCGCMCGCCCGCCACAGGGCGCGTACCCGCGGGAAGACCGGCGCCCGCCGCAGGACCCGTACCCGCGGGAAGACCGGCACCCGCCGGCGGGCCGGTGTCCCCCGGGCGGCCCGTGCCGTCCCGCCACGGGTGCTCGCCCGCCAGGGCCAGTCCCACCTGCGCCAGGGCCGCGATGTCGCCGGTGCCGACCGAGCCGAACTCGTTCACGACGGGGTACGCGCCCGTCTCCAGTGCCTCGCACAGCGCCGTGACGACGGTGGGGCGCAGGCCCGCCCCGCCCGCGAGGAGCTGGTTGGCCCGTACGGCGAGCATCGCCCGCACCTCGCGCGCGGGCAGCTCCTGCCCGACGGCACCCGCGTGGCTGCGCAGCAGGCGCAGCCCGTGCTCGGCGGCGGCGTCGGTGGGCACGTCCTCGTTGCGGTTGGCGCCGACCCCGGTGGAGCGGCCGTAGACCCGGCCCGTGGCGGCGATCCGGCGGGCGGCGTCCCAGGACTCCTCGACCCGCTTCATCGCCTCGGAACCGGGCACGGGCCGGGCGGTGCCGTCGGCGAGGCGTACGACGTCGGCGACGCCCGTGCTGTAGCCGTCCAGCACCACGAGGCCCGTCGTCACCGCACCGGGCGCGAGCAGATCGCGAGACGGCATAGAGCGCGAACTCCCCTCGATCGCCCCGGCCGGCGCCCTCGCGTCGGCCGGTTATTCAGGTAGGGAGAACTCTGCATGACGATATGCAGCCAGGCAAGGGAGGCGGGTCCGGCGCAGGGGGCTGAGAGCCGACGCCGGAAATGAGAGTGTGGAGCCCAACGCGATAGTGCACTTGATAGCGTGGAGCCCTGAATGATAGTGACGCAGATCACTTCATGGAGGGAATGTCTATGCCTCCACGTCGATTGGCCCTGGTCACGGCTCCGCGATCGGGTGAGACGTTCGGGTCATGGCTGGATCGGATAGCGCGAGTCAATCAGTGTCCGCCGGCCGAGGTCGCCCAGCTGATGGGCCTTAACCTCCGGGGCGTCTCTGCGGAAGTCCGCCCTCCCGTCTTCGGAGTGCGGCCCGATGAGGCAGTCCGGCAGACCGTGCACGCGGCGACGGGTGTCTCCGGCAGCCTTGTGGACGGAATGCATCTGTCCGTTTTCGACGGTGGACCGTTGAACGTGGCTTCAGTGGTCTCAGCGGCCAAGGCACATCGACCGTCGACGGGACGGGAGTGGGTAGAGGCTTACGGCAGCCGTGCGTGTCCGTGCTGCTTACTGGTGTCGGGTGGGGTGTGGCAGCTGTGGTGGAAGCTGTCTTGCGCTGCGGTGTGTCCTGAACACCAAGTAGTGCTGGTGGATCGCTGCCCATCATGCGGGTGGGTTCTGCGCTGGGGCGGGAACCGGCCTCGAGTGGTTCCGGCCAAGTGGATCAGGCCGCCGACTTGTTGCGCAAACTCTGTTAATGGAAAGCCGTGTTCACAGTGGTTGCCCGTAGCTCGTGCAAGCCGGGCACGTAAATCGATGGTCGACACGCAGCAGCTATGGCTGGACATCGCGTATGGCCGCGCCCGCCCTACGCTGGGAGGCGTGGATGTGCCAGCAGAAGAATGGTTCGCGGCGTTCCGCGCATGCGTGATCTTGTTGCGGCTCGGGCTGCCAAGGGTATTAGGCCGTTTGCCAGGTGTGTCTGACTGGTGCAGCCGCGTACTACTGGATGAGCTCTCCGAACGTGGAGTAGACCGGAGCCGGTTCAGTTGGGGCCCCGCGTCGGCCCGTGCCGCAGCGGCGTTCCTCCTGCTGGTGGTGCCCCTGCTGGCAGCAGCTGACATGCGCGAGTTGTCGCGGCAACTGGCCCCGCTGGTACGGACGGCTGCCGACGAGGGTTCTTTGGCTGCCCGGCCGCTAGCGCGGCTTGCGGTGCCGAAGCTCTTCGCGGAAGCGGTGGAGGCTCAGGTCCCGGTTGGGTCTACGGCAAGGAGCCCGTGGAAAAAAGGGAGCATCCGTTGAGCGGCGATACGAAGTCACCGGTTCGAGAGATCGACCTGGTACGCGTGCGGTACATCGATGCTGATGGGATCGGACATCTGGTCCGGTTGGAGGAGGCCTCAGATGTGCCGTTCGAGAATGGGCGGATGGTACGGGGCATCCCCAGTTACCGAGACCAGGGGCACATGCCGGGCCAGTACTGGGTGGCGAAATGGGGCGACTTCGTCGACTACGAAAGCGTGCTGGAATCGAAGTGGCTGACGTTGTTGGACTTCGACCCGCAGGTGACCGCGTTCGTCACGCAGCCCCTGGAGTTCGACGCGATTGATGCCCGTGGAACATGGCGGCACACGCCGGATGTGTTCGCGCGTCGCGGAGACGGCAGCGTGCTGCTGCTGGATGTCAAGAACTCCGAGCAGAGGAACGAGCCGAAGGTGCGCCTGCAGGAGGAGCGCACTCATCGGACGTGTCAGCGTCTGGGTTGGGATTACGCCATGGTGTCGGAGCCGAGTGCGCAGCGCTGGGTGAACATCGATCTGTTGTCCAGCGCCCGGCGCCCCCTGCATCTGGGATCGGAACTCGTGCCGCGTTTGCTGGAACTGGCCCGCAAGCCGGTGGCAATCGGGGAATTGATGCGGTTCATGGAATTCCCAGACCTGGCTCGCGGGGTGCTGTACCACTTGATGTGGCACCGGCGGATCGTCACAGATCTGGACCGGGCGCTGCGGGAGACGACGTTGGTGAAAACTGTGTCGGAGGTACGGGCATGACCGCCAACGGGGGGATGCGGCTGCGCGACGGGACAAAGGTGTGGCTGGACGACGAGGTGCACACTGTGACTGGGGTTACGGACGGCGGAGTGCGACTGCGTTCGGAAAGTGGTGCGTTGACCGTGATCGGTGTGGGGCACCTGCTCGCGGACCCTACTTTTCGTCCCTACGATGCCGACGAGATCTCAGAAGCCGAACCCTCGGGTGGGTTAGACGCTCCGGAGCGGAAACTGTGGCCGGACGCCGCTGCTCTGTTCGACAAACTCACCGACAAGCAGTTGGAGGACCTCCAGCGGGCCCAAGAGCATCTCTTGGAGATGACCACCGGTTATCGCCACGGTGATCCGGAAGACGCACTTCCCGGAGAACCCCGGCCCGAGTACGCCTCCGCCGTGTCGCTGGCCCAGCGGGTACGGAGCAAGGCTCAGGAACTGGGCTACAGCGAACCTCAGGTCTGGCGGCGGCTGCGGCAGTGGCGGGAAGAGGGCCCCTGGGGGCTGGTGGACCGGCGCACCCATCGCCCCTCGGATCCGCTAGCGGGAGTAGACCCCCGGCTGATCGATGCAATCCTGACTCAGCACTATGTCACGGAGGAGGACGACTCGACTGGCAGCCTGAACCGGCTGCGCCGTCGGGTGGAGCGCCGCTTGGATGACGCCCACGGCTCAGGCACCGTAAAGATACCGTCACAGAAACCGTTCAATCGGTACGTCGCCGCTCTGCTGCCTGGCCGCTACACGACTGGGCAAGCCACGACGCGCCAGTCGGTCGCAAACCGACCGGACGGACACTACCAACCGATCACCGCCAGCCGTCCCGGGGAACTGGTGATGATCGACACCAGTTGGTTGGACGTACGCGCCTACGACCCGGTCGAGGACATCGTCATCTCGGTGGATCTTACGATCGCCATCGACGTGTGCACCCGCAGTCTGCTGGGGTGGCGTCTGGTGCCGAAGGGCACAAAGGGGGTGGACGCGGGCCTGGTGATCGCGGACGCGATGATGCCAGAGCCTATGCGGCCGGGCTGGCCGGAAGGACTACGGCACCAGATGCTGCGCCTACCGTGTGAGCCGTTGCTGGCTCGGGATGAGCGGTTCGCTGCGGCCGCCGCTCGTCCCGTGGTGTTTCCCGAGAGGATCGTGATCGACCACGGCAAGGCGTTCGCCTCTCAGGCCGTAAAGAACGTGTGCCGCCGCCACGGGATCGTCATCCAGGACACCCGCAAGTACAGGCCCACCGACAAGCCGCAGGTCGAAGCCGCGTTCAAGACCATCAGGAGTCAGTTCTCCGAGCACATCGCCGGCTACAAGGGCAATCATGTGGTGCATCGGGGCCGGGATGTGGACGCCATGGCCCGATGGACGATCGAGGAGCTAGAGGAGTTCTTCGCCGAGTACGTCGTCGCGGTCTACCAGCGCCGCCTGCACAAGGGGCTCGTACTACCGGGGTTTCCGGAGATCAAGCTGTCGCCGAACGACGCCTACCGGATGGCCGTGCACCGATGCGGCTACATCGCCGCCCCGCGCGACGCCAACCTGTTCCTCGAACTGCTGCCGATCCACTGGTGCGCAATCACGAACCGCCGGATCCAGAAAAACTACCTGCACTACAGCGCACCGATCCTCGGTGCCCACAACGGGACCAGGTCCCCGTACGCACAAGCCAACGGAACCTGGCCCATCCGTTACGACCCGCGTGATGTCACACAGGTCTACTTCCACGACCCCTACTCCGGCATCTGGCACACCCTGCGCTGGACCCACGCGCTGACCGGCCTGGAGCCGTTCACCGACATCACCCTGCGCCAGGTCAAACAGGAACTGCGTGAACGCGGCCGTGACCCACAGGACCAGGAAGCCGTCTTGGACGCGTTGTTGGACCTGCAGAACCGTACGGATGCCGCCGAGGCCTCCACCGCACCTTCCCGACGGGCACGGGCCCGGGACGCCGAACGTGCCAGGACTGCAGCCAGGGACAGGGCCCGCACCGAATTAGCCGACTCGGCCGCCGATGTCCCCGTCAACGAGCCCCGCCTGCGGGCTGTGCCACCGCTGCCCGTACGTGATGAGGAAGAGCTCGCGATCGACTTCGACGCCTTGCCCTCATATGAGGTATGGGGCGGCCATCCGGAGAAGGACGACGCGCCATGATGGCCCCGCCGGCGGAAGAATCCGAAAGCCTGCACCCGGGGCTGTCCGAACCTCGTACCAAGGAGGACTGGTTCGCCTACGTTTTTTACGAACCGCCGCCTCGTCCACGCCTTCCTCCGTATGAGGTCTACATGGCGATGGGAAAGGACAAGGGCAATGGCGAGCTACGCCGTTTGAACCGCGGCCGCAGTCGCTATCACAGTGCTTTGGTGCTGGCCTGGACCCCGGCCGTGCAGCACTTCGAGACGGAGATAACGGAGCTGCTCGCCGCCAATGAGATGGCGCCGCCCGGTGCCCGGCTCGGACTGCTCATCGACGGTCCGCCCACGGTTGGCAAGTCCACTCTGGTCAAGATGATCGGCCGGAAGTTCGAGCAGGATCTTCGCGAGGACTTCCCCGAACGTTTTGCCCCCGAGCGGCTGGGTGCCTACGTCCCCGTCGTCTACATTTCCCTCACAGACCAGGTCACCCCCAAACAGATCTCCATAGCGATCGCCCGCTACCTGAACGTACCGACCAGCGGCACCAAAGACACGATCGACGATCGTGTCCTGACGGCGCTCACGGCGTGCGGTACGCAGTTGATCATCTTCGACGACCTGCATTTCCTGGACTGCTCCCTCAAAGAGGGGCGGGCCTCCAACGATCACATCAAGTTCCTCGCCAACCACGCCCCATGCACGATCATCGGCACCGGCGTCGACCTAGAGGACAGTCCTCTGCTCAGTGAGGGAGGCCCCACCGGACCCGTTAAGCGGAACGCCCGTGTCAAGTCGCCGGCCAGCGGTCCCAGGACCCAAACCGCCGGCCGATTCAGCCGCCAGGAACTCAGCGCCTTTACCCTCGGCAGCAAGCCCCGCATCCTGGAGTGGGTCGGCGTCATCCGCTCTCTGGAGAAGGCGCTGGCCCTGTACCGGCACGAGGACGAGAGCCTGACTCGCAGGCACTGGCGCTACCTGCACGAGCGCACAGGGGGCAGCATCGCCGGTCTCCATGCCCTCATCCGCCGCAGTGCGGTGCGCGCCGTTCAGCAGGGAACCGAGGCCATCACGAGGGACATCATGGACTCAATCGTCCTGTCGTATGCCCATGAACGCGCCTATGCCAAGGTCGTTGAACTACAGTCCCGCGCACCGGCAAAGGACAGGAACAAGCAGAGCAAGAAACCGTCAATAGCGGAAGGAAGCACTTGAAGAAATTAGTGACACCTGACGTGGCGCCTGAGGCAGGCATAATGGCACGCTCTGCGCATGCCCACCTCACTGCGTCGCCTCGCTCTGGTGCCAGATCCGTATCCCGGCGAATCTCTACTCAGCTGGGTCGACGCACTTGCCGGGCTGAACCAGATCAGCCGTCTGCAGGCTATGCGTTTCGCGGCCTTCATACGTCCCGGTGGATCCAGTTACTACCCCAGTGAGTATTTCGTTGCTCACCTGCCGACGGAGGCAATGGCCCGTGTTCGGGTCACTACCGGTCTGTCCGCCACGCAGCTACGCCGGATGACCCTCATGCATTACACCGATGGCGTTCTGCCTCCGCCGCCCATTTCAGACCCGCGAGCTGTCGCTGCATGGTTGAAGCGCCTACATCTCGTACATCCTGTGAGTTCACGTGCGTGCCCGGCCTGCCTGGAGGAGAGTGGCGGCCGCTGGCCGCTGCGTTGGCGTCTGATCTGGTCCTTCGCCTGTGCACGCCACCGCGTTTTTCTCCTCAGCACATGCCAGGGCTGTGGCAAAGGTCTGCACCAGGTACTGCCAGATCCGAGAAGCCTCGCCATGTGTGGCCAGTACAAAGGGGACCATCCAGGAAATACCTGCCTGCGTTCCATCTGGCACATGCGTCCTCCTCAGCTGCTCGACCCACACCTTCTCGAGTGTCAGCGCCGTCTCAACGAACTCGTCGACCACCCGCACCGTCAGGGCACCCAAAGCATTCTGCGGACCCTGCGCCTGGCGCTGGAGAACATCCGTATTAACTACGACGAAGCTCCGTCGTTGCCGGACACCGACGTCATACTTCATCGGCGATGGCACAACCATGATGGTGCCCTGTGGTATGCAGACGATCCATTGCTGATGGCCGCCTTCATCAAGGTCGCGACGCTGGGTGGTCTGAGCACCTCTCAAGACAGTGCCAAACAGGCGGACATGGCCTCGTGGTCGACCGATGGCTTTCCTCAGCTGTATACCGACGGGCCGCCGGTCAACCGGTTCGGTGGAAAATGCCGGGCCATCGCGTGCCCGTCCTGGGTCCCGCCCGGGCAAGGATATGTGGCGTATGCGAAAGACGAACCGTACGTTTTATGTTCCGCTCATGTTGATCACGCCGTCGCGCCGGGTGGATGAGGCTTCGTATGCCGTTCTTCCCCGCTGCGGACAGAATCATGACGAGTCGCGGACCAACCGCGTCCGCGTTCCGTAGACACCGCGTCATCCGCAGGATCTGGAGCTTGGGCTCTACAACAGCGCGACACGGGCAGCGATGCGTACGAGGGCGGAGAGCGCAGCAGGCGAACCACTTTCCAACGTCCATGCTAGCGGCGGGTGGTGAGGCTGCCCCTGGCTCTCACGCACGGCGCGCACGACGTTACTCTCCATTTTGTCGAGCATGCCGGCCATTGTCTTCCGGCGTGCAGCCTCCTGGACAACCTCGGACATGTATTGCAGCAGGTGGCGTGACATCTCATTGTGGGAGGCGTCTGCAGGAGTAAGCAGAGTAGAGACACGTCGTTGAACGTGGACAGCCTCCTCGTCCTCTACAGGGATAGCCTGGATCTCCGACACTTGAAACCCGCATATTTTGGCGTCCGAGCGGCTCGGACCACGGCCTTTTTGCCCCAACGGCCGTGTGCAATACTCCCGTTGTCCGGGACCGGTCGCCTCATGGCGCCAATAGAGCCACCAACGGCAGCGCGGACAGCGGTCTACCAGGTACACCAGGTGATCCGCGCACAGGAAGGTCCACTTCAACCGCCAAGTGAGCAGCCACCGGCCGCCCGACGCTTGAAGGCACAGGGGACACGCCGCTGAGTGGTCGCGCCGCAGCCACGGATTGCTCACGTGCCACCTCCGCCTCGCGTCGGCGGTAAATTGCGGTAGTGCAGTGGGAGCGTAAAAAGCGAACAGCATCCGCTTCACCTGCTCCGGACGTAGTCCCGTCCGCTGGCACACTCCTTTCAGCTCTGCGGGACGTAGGTGAATTTGAGGCGTACTGAACCTCGCCGGACCCGAAAGCCCGAGTTCCCGCAGTGCAGCCACCCGTGCCAGCCGCAGGGTCACCGCAACCATGTCGACCCAACTGAGAAACGACTCCCCAGCGAACGGGGTCGGGACAACACCGATCCGCCGGACCCTGTCTTGGTCAAACACGGCCTACCATGTCCCAGTTCGGCTGAGGCTCACCGGGGTAGGACTTAAGCACAAGAGCAGGTCGGCGCGACAGACCAGGCACGTCTTGGCCCTCCATTTCTCAGTTCTTTGCTCTGATCCGACCGTTGCAGGCTGTCGCAGTTCAAGCAAAGGCATGGGCAGCATCTGGATGCCTGCCACGGACAGCGACGCGGATCACGTTGCAAGATTCCGCTGAAATCCGTCGTTTCACTCAGGCGGCAGGGATTGATCCGGGGCCTTGGCGCCTGCCCTAGAAGGATGATCAAAATATTCAGGCGGGATTAATAGCTCCATATCCATCGATTGCCCGATCGCGCTGCACGGCTGCATCTCTTCTGCGCTAAATGCAGCGAGATTTCTCCTATGATCAGCACCTTCTGGTGAGTCTACTGAGACGCGGCCCCCTGAGTGCCACCAATCGTCTTTACGTGCGATCGGCCCGGGTGTCGGATTGTTGAAACCGTCGGCGTGTCGTAGTCGAAATCGATTTCCTCATAGTGGCTGCGGTATTCGGCAGGAAGATTGTTGTCCGCGATAATGAACTGCACTTTTCCAGGGTTTGCGTCAGCCAGGGTTACAAGCCTCCTGTACAGGGCTGCCGCAAGGTCGTCATCGGGCGTATTGAGGGCCAGGCGTGGTGTATCGATGAGGAGAAAGGCAGGGTAGGGGACGTCTCGTTCTCTCATTGCCACTGCCAGCAGCGAGGTCCAGTAAGCGAGTTGAGTTGCTGTCATCATACCTCCGCCCGGCGGCATGAACTCATGGAAGATTTCTCCATTGAGGACGGGAAGGTAGTTCGTGCGATGGATTTCCGCATTCTGGACGCCAGGGATTCCGAGCGTAGTGACCGCGCTTTCGAACTCCTCGGAAATGTCATCTAGTAGTTCTTCTTTGCGTGCCGCCAGCCGCTGTGCGGCCTGGTCGATGTTCAGTTGCAGGCGCTCCTGCTGGGTCCGCAACTGCTGCACTGCGCTCTCTAGGTCGGCTACCCGGTCCCACTGACGCAGGACTGCTTCTAGCTGCTCCTGTTGGGCGCGTGCAGTGGCCAGGCGCTCTGTGGCGTCACTGTAGGCTTGAAGCCGGGGAGTGACGCGGTCACTCGTTCGAGTATCGAGTTCGACGGTAAGCTTCTTGACCAGTTCTTCTCGCTGTGTAATGGCTGCGCCAGCTAGTTCAAGCTCCTGCGTCAGCAACGCCAACTGGTCGTCCATCTCCTCCAACTGGTTGGTCAACTGGCGCACTTCATAGCCGTCAGCCTCATCAGTCACTTCGACTGGGTCCGGCTGGAGGCAGACCCGGCAGGTTTCTGCCGGGACCTCCCGGCCGGCCAGGGATTGCATACACCTGGGGCAGAAAGCGAATTCGATATCGGCGAGCCGCTCACCTGCGTCTCGCATTCTGCCGAGCCGGTCCAGGTCCGCCTGGACCCGTTGACGTTCCTGCACCGACTGCGCTCTCTGCCTCTGGAATTCCTTTACAGCGGCACGCGCATCTGCGAGGTTACGCTCGGATTCAGTCAGAAGGTCACGCATCACTTGTGTATGCCTGTCGACCACAGGGTCAATCTCGTCCCTCAGCAAGGACCGCTCATTATCGGCATACTGCTGTGTAGCAATTGCCTGCTCAAGGGCCTGTTCAGCCTCGATCCGCTGAGTGGTATCGCTGTCACGCAGGAACTGCAGAACCGTTGCCAACTGAGCGTTCTCCGTAGCGATTTCCCCTTTTAGTAGGTTGCTCTTGGACCGCATGTCGAGAAGGACGGAGTCCGTCAAGCCGAACATCAGCTCGAAGACGGCTTTACGTGTGGGTTCCACGTAGCTTTGCTGACTTCCCGCGATGTCGCGGTTGATCTCGTACTGCGGGATGTAGAGGAAGGAGAAAATATGGGCGAACGAAATCCTGGTTCCAGCTTTGACGCTCTGCCCGGAGGCGGCGGCCTTCATGTCGTCAGGGAAGCCCAGCGCGGTAAGCAGCAATGTATTGAGGCTGGGCTGAGCTTGACCGACGTAGTGGTCGGGAAGGCGTTCTTGTGCCGCAAGGTCGATCACTCGTGCCTTCTTGCGTTTGACAGAGTCGAGGCTCCGCGCAATACGCAAGCGCATGGTGCCGATAGTGACGTCGACGGTGACGTCGGTGACGTATTCCTGGGCAACAGTGGCAAGTCTCGCATCGCCTCCGAAACCAAACTTAATCAATTCGAACAAAGTAGTTTTGCCGACGCCCGTTGGTCCGGCCAGTACGGTGAGATCGGAGTTGAAGTCGTATTCAACTGTGCCTTCTGTGGTGGTGAGCGTCACTGCATTGAGGCGAAAACGAGTGGTCATCGGATCACCTGCCGGTGCGGTCGGTCCATCAGCGTAGCCAGCCGCTGGTAGATGCGTTCTTTCACGGCATTTCCTGTGAGCCCCGCCGATGCTTCGGCGACGGCGTGACATCGGTCATTGATGGGCGCCCATTCATCGCTGGTGCTCATGTCCCGCGTGAGGCGCTTACCTGCTGGGGTGGGGGCCAGGGCAACGCTGCCTTGCCGACCGCGACGGTAGGCAAGAAGACCGCGTCCGACAAGGGCTCCGATGACTGCGTAGTACTTGTCGTCCCAGGGTCCGTACTTGTATCGCGTCATAGGCGCTTCTACGTCGGTGGGATCGGCGTTGTCGGCCGGCGTGAGGTGAAGACGCGCATCTGCGGGCTGAAGATCTTCCAGCACTTGCGGTGCGAGGGCCGGGTAGCGGACGAGGAAGTCGAGCTTCGCGAGTTTGGTGAGGCCGTCGAGCTTGCTCTGATGCCCAGGGGTTGAGGCGACGGCAGTCACCAGCAGTAGAACCCGGGCTTGGTGGTAGGCCAGGTCCTCACGTAGGAGCGCTCGTTCGAGAGCGTCGTAGCGGTTCATGATGCCTGCCCTCGCTCGTCTCGCAGGCGGCTGATTTCCGTTTCGACGTCGAAGCGCTCACTGAACCACACCTTGCACTCGCTGGTGAGGTCGCAGACACCTCCGAGCAGCAGATCGCTGTCCATTCCCGCAGGAATGTCACTTTCCGGAAATTCTTCCAAGCGGCTCTGCACTTCTCCCCACAGGGCTCTTCCCTGGAGAGCCGCTGTGGACGTTGCGGTGGTGGCTTCGTCGCTGATGCGGTGCAGACGGCGTCGGAGCCGGGCTTGCTCGACACGCGCAGCCGGGTCGCCGCTGAGCCTCTGCCGCCAGTAGTCCAGGTATTCGCGGCGTAGCTCTTCGGCACGTTCGACACTATTGTCTGTGCAATGTCCGGCTGCCATCTTGACGGCTAGGCGGCTGAGTCGCGGCTTTCGGATCAGGGGGCGGAAGCCGCCAGGGTGAGCAATGGCTGTTTTGACTACGATGTCGATGTCCAGCATGGTGACGATGCGGCTGATGTCGGCGCGTTCAAGGTCGGCAATGGTGGGCAGCGATGCGCCAGGGGTGTATGCAAGAACGGCTGGCAGCTTGCCTCTGGGCACAGGACCGGCTGCTCTCATCCGGACGCGCATAAGGTCGTGGGTCGCTTGCCAGATGGCGTCCGGAGGAACATCGACGCCAAGTCGTTCAAGCAGAGGTTTCGCGTACATGTTGGCAGCGGCGTAGGGGGCGAAATCGCGCGGAAGACTGGTGTGCTCGATATCCAGCATGGACAAGAAACGGGCGGACTGTTCTTGCTCTGCCTCTGTAGGGTTGTGCGGATCAGAATTTTGCACCCATGCTGCAGGCAGACTCTTAGGCTTGCTGTGCTGACGTATAGACCTGCACAAGTCAGCGATTGGCTTACGGTGCTTCTCTGCAATGGCGAGTGGTAGCTCAGCCAAACGGAGCTGACGCAGGCCTTGTATGGCATTGGCAAGGTCACGTGCGCTATCGGCAAGTCCCGGAGTGGTCACCAGTCGGCAGGTCGGCTTTTCATCCAGGGCGTGCCATCTATTGAACAGATGGGCAACACCACCGTCGCCTGCCAATTGGTTCACCGTTGTGTAGGCGCCGTACGAGGAGTCCCGGTGCTTAGCAGAGACCAGCTCGACGGCGTCACCGACGACCAATGCCCAATCCTCGTGTCGCTCGCAGACGATACGACAGTCGTTTCCCTCAGGGAGATGACCACTGCTGTCGAGAGCTTTCTCGTACAAGGCCAGTCCGTCACCCGTCGCCATCGCCGCCTGCCAGTCGAACCGGTCAGCCGTCTGGGCACCTGCGTCATCGGGTTGCGGCACCTTCCAAAACAGCTCAACAGCAGTAGGACCTGTTACGTTCGAGTCCAATGACACCCCCTGGAATGTATGCGTAACTTTGCGTGATAGACGGCAGGACGGTCAAGAAGGAGGAACACTGCACCTGCAGGATTCGTGCCTAAGGTTTCCGAACCGTGGGCCACCGACCGACCGCCCCGTGCACATGCTGGAAGGCGTCTCAAGCGGTAGAGAGTCGACACCGTTGCTTGCGTAGCAAGGAAGCACATGCGGTAGCAGCGCCCATGATGCGCAGAAGGCATCTCGTGCCTGCGTACGAGCACGAAATGATCTTTGTCTCCGGTTGAAATAGCGGTGCCACGGGCCGTTGCCTGGCTTGGCGCCTAAGGGTTGTCCCGTAACTGCCGGTCACGGGTGAGATAATCTTGCTGTGTCTGGTGTGATCACGGCGTCGGAGCCCTCCTGGATAGGCCCGTTCACCGGCCTGAGCCCGCGCCAGTTCGGCAAGCTGATCACCGCGTTGCGGCGGGAGGGGGCGGACCCGGTGCGCAAGGGACGGCCGTGGAGCCTGCCGCTGGAGGACCGGGTCCTGCTGGTCGCCGCGTACTGGCGGACCAACCTGACGCTGCACGCGCGCTGCTGCCAGGCCAGGAGGCCGACAACGCGGACCACCGCACGGTGCGGGCCCGGGTGGAACATGTCATCGGCCGCATGAAGAACTACAAGATCCTCCGCGACTGCCGCCAACACGGCGACGGCCTCCACCACGCCGTCCAGGCCGTCGCCCACATGCACAACCTCGCCCTCGCATCATGACCAGAAGACTGTCATCACGGGTCCTGACCTGCCCAAACGCGGCCTTATGCAACACCCTCTAAAGGGTGTTGCATAAGGCCGTGAACTGGGCATCTCCGGTGTATGGCTGGGGTGCTGAGGGCTGAACGCGTGTGGGTGGAGACGTTCACGGGGCTGCGGTGGCAACAGTTCGGGCGGTTGCTGAAGGCGGTGCGGGAGCGGGGTGGCAACGGCACCCTGCAGGGCAGGCCATGGGCTGTGCCGCTGGCCGAGCGGGTCCTGATCGTGTCTGTCTACTACCGCACGAACCTGACCATGCGACAGCTCGGGCCGCTCTTCGGCGTCTCGTCCTCGACCGTGTGCCGGGTAATCCAGAAGCTGGGTCCGCTGCTCGCGGTGGAGCCCGTGGCCCGCCCGACCGATGCGGCGGACCGGTTGTGGATCGTGGACGGCACACTGATCCCGGTCCGCGACCGCAAGGTCGGAGCCTCCAGCCGCAACTACCGGTTCTCGACGGGCCCTGCTGCCGGGCGAGGAAGCGGACAACGCCGCCCACCGCAAGGTCCGTGCCCGGGTCGAGCACGTGATCGGCCGCATGAAGAACTACAAGATTCTCCGCGACTGCCGGCAACACGGCAACGGCCTCCACCACGCCGTCCAGGCCGTCGCCCACATGCACAACCTCGCCCTCGCATCATGACCAGAAGACTGTCATCACGGGCCCTGACCTGCCCAAACGCGGCCTTATGCAACAGCCTTTAGAGAGGTCGTACAGGGCCATCGTCTCGGATGGAAGGGCTAGTTGACCTTGGGAGGCTGTCGCTGGGGCCAGGGTCCAGATGCCCGCCGGACTGTCCGGAGAGATCATCCTGGAAGTGCAACGGCCGCGATTCCGTTTCTGGGCGACACACCGGATCTCGTCCACGGGACGTGCCGCGAGATAGCGGATGTACAGGATCTGGATGATGGGCCTGGCTGGTCGGCATACGTCCTGCCGCTCGACAGGCCGGTCCGAGTCTGAAGTCAAGACGAAAGCACCGGCGTCCGTTAGACGACGCGTGTTCACAGCCAACGCACGGCGCAGCTTCGCCAGTGCGGGAGCGAGCACTGAGGCGGAATCACGAGCTGGGCAGACGACGGCGTGCACTAGTCGGCACCATGCGGTGCCGTCTCCAGCGGAATGCGCTAGGCCGGAGCTGACATGCCAGCGGTGGGCAGCAGGCACCTCGGCCGACAGCAGTTCCCTCGGGTGCAGGCGGACAGGCCGGTCACGGACTCGGGGGTACCACTCGACCGGATTGCCGCACTCACGGCAACGGTCACGTTGAGCACAGCGAAGAAGCCGGGTGGGGCTGTCGGGTTCGACACACAATGACCGGCGCGGGTGGGTCTGAACAGGACTTCGGTCCCAATGCCGGCGTGCAGGTGAGGAGTGCATGCGCACGAAGGTGCCAGGCAACACGCCGCACAGGAGACGTCCAGGCCGACGACGTCCACCGAACGGCCCCACATAGGGCGACACTCATTCGAACCCTCGCTCAGGCATTCACCTCCGGCCGCCTGATCGGGTGATTCACCACTCGGATCTCACAACCCGTCAGCCGCTCGGCCGCAGGGGAGGTTCGTGCCCGCGGCAAAGAGCCCCGAAGAGTTCGTCGAGGGGAGTGCTGAGCGCGTGAGCCAGGGCATGCCACGTCTTGAGAGTGCCGATCGTGCGACCTTGCTCAATCTCGATCAGAGTCCTTCTGGCCAAGCCACTGCGGGCGGCCAGCTCGTCGTACGTCCATCCCCGCGCCGCACGCAGCCGAGCAAGCTCCAGACGCAGAGCGTCGAAGTCTGGATCGGGCGGGAAGATCGTCACCAGACCATCCGACGGTGCAGAGACCTGCCCTGTCAGTGCAGACCTCTGCCCTACTTTCGCCCATCGACAGCTCAGCAAAGGGCAGGAGTCTGCACTACCGTGTGCGCCCGATCCCAGCCCGCCGGGGAAACAACATGAGGAGCGCACGCCCCATGAGGCTCCACTTCGCCCACTCCAGAGTGCAACGCACCTGGACAGTGGAACTGCGCCCGCAGCCTGGCGGTTCGGTCCTCGTGTGCCAACACTGCGTCCATAGTGGCCGACCGGTCAGCGGCTCCTCGGCCCGGGCCGAACTCATGGCCCACTTGGCCAAACATGCCCGCGGAACTCCGCTCCCGGTCCACCTGCGGACGTGTCAGTGCCAGGAGCGGGGTTGCTGCTGGCACCGCCGCCACCGGGGATGCCACGGCCCCATCCGACTCCTACTCGCGCGCGAGCGTGGTGGACGCCTGTGGCGTCTGACTGACGCATGTGCGGCATGCGCCGCCGCCACTCCGGAAGCCGCCGTTGTCCCTGACACGATCCTGGCCGCAACGACACTGCCTACCGGTCGTACGAACGTTCGACGCAGACCACGCCGCCCCAAAGAGCCTGACAGCCAGTCCCGCGTACGAGAGATATTCAGCTACCTGGCCGCGACCCTACCGGCGAACACGGGAGCTGCTGCCCGACTGATCGCGTTGCAGTGCGCACTGCGCATGAATGATTCGGCTGAGGTGCGTTTGCCCTACGGGCTGCTGCGCAGCCTCCGCTTAGGAGCGGCATCGGATTCATGGTTGGAGCTCGCTCAGGCACGGTGGCTACGCGCACTCCCTCACACTCCACCGACCGACCGTCGCATGATGGTGGTGCAACTACTCGACAGGGGTTTGCTCTCCCAGCACCCGGCGCGCCCCGACCGGCTGCGCGCCGCCGACTGGGCACTGCGCCTCACATGCTCCATCCGCGCCGATTTCACACCTTCACCGCGTCTCGTAACCCTGTGCCTTGCGGCTCACTCTGCTCCGGGCAGCACGCATGGGACAGCCGAAGTAGAGCAACTGGCCCGAGAATGTGGGCTTTCTGTCATCACATTCATTTCCGCAATGGAATCATTAGCAATGAAGGAAGTCGTAAGTTCATGGGACACAGGGAGAAACCTCGAAGATCTGCACTGGGCGCTGGCAGCACCCTTTCAAGGTGCAGGTTTAGAGCCATGCCAGAATGATTAGACTCCAAAGTCAGGGAGACATCGTCATTTCGTCACTTCGGCAAGTTCTCCAACAGATGGGACAAAAGCTCCTTAGCCCTGCCTTCAACGGAATCGAAGTTTCGCTCCGAAGAACACACGAATTCCAGTTCAGAAATGGCACGGACTGCCAGGCCTGTTTCAATCAACCACTCTGCACGCTGCAATCGAGCTGACATCTTCTGCTCCGTCACAATGTCAGGGGCACCCAGGATCGAATCAATGTCCTGGTAGGCGCCATCCAGGTCTCCTAAATTCCACAACGTACGCGCTCGTCGAATGTGCGCGATGAAGCGTCGATTGTACGTCGTCTCTGCAAGTGCAAGTACCGCTGTGCGGTCCCGGATGGCAGAACTGGTGTCGCCGTAACTGTCAAATATGTCGGCCCGGTTGTTGAGTGCGCAAGCGCGTCGCTCGTCCGTCGCAGTGGAGCTTTCGACCACTGTGGAGAAATCGTTCTGCGCCGCGTGCTGATCCCCCAAATACATCCACGTGACGCCGCGGTTGTTCAGAATGTCTGAACGTACCGGCCAGTCCGTAGCGCAGATGGCAAGTGCGTCCGCGTATAGGCGGTTGGCACGGCGCGCGTCTCCCTCATGGAGGACGAGTGTCGCGCGCCGGAAGTGAGCAACGACGGTGAGCTCGTCCATCGTCTCGTTGGTGGTGTTCTGCCGCACGGAGGCGAGTCGGGAGAAGACCCAGTCCAGCACGGGGTGATCATTTCGCTGGAGGAGCGGGATGACGTCCACTGCCATGCGCGCGCAAGCCTCCGACGCCGACCAGTCACTTACATCGAGGAGGTCGACGAGGCAGTCGTGTTCTCTATGATCCCCTGCAGCTCGTTCCACGAACGCCCGGTATGCCCCCTGGTTCGTCTGCCACGCCATCTTGAGTAGTGCCATGACTGCAATGCGTCCGGCCCCAATAGCCGTCAGTTGGTCGAGAACATACAACTCACCCAGGATGTCGGGGCGGACGCCATCGAGGAGGTCGTCGAGGGGGACCAGGTGGAAGTCGCTGTAGACGTCAGGCAACAACCCCGCAGGGGGCGTGAGCATGCGCACCAACTGGGCGTAGTCGTCAGCCGAAAGACCCCCCAGCGCTGTTGCGATGGTTCGGACGTTGCGCATCAAACGGATTTGCGGGGAACCTGCCGCCTGCACGGCCTGACCGTCCATGCGCGCCACCAGACGCCGCAGCGCCCCGTCTCGGTCAGCGCTGATGCCGTTGCCGTCGAGCCAGTCCAGCACGGCGACAAGAACGAACAGCGGACGGCCCTCGGGGTCCATCTTCGCTGCGTGATCGGCAATGTCCTCAACGTTCGTAGACGTCAACTCGACCCCGGCCCGTTTCGCGACGGCTTCGATCAGCCTGCGGCTTTCAGATCGCGAAAGGCCTTCCAACTCGCGCGGAAGCCCATAAGAACATGCCTGGATCTGGAAGGACTCCTCCATGCGATGAACTCGTTGCAGGGAGTCCCACCATGGACCCTGCGCCCTACGCTCCAAGATCAACACGCGTACGGGAGCGCACAGGTTCCGTTGACTCAAGTGGAGGAGCGCGTCCGCTAGCCACTCTCCGCGCTGCGCCGCGTAGTCAACGACGATGAGGGTCGGCCTGGTGGGCTGGAGGCCCCCCAAGGCGGTTTGATTTCCCTCACGTAGCAATCCAGCGTGCCATTCCCCAGTGACCGTGCGGCAGAGTTCTAGAGCCAGCCGACTCTTGCCGCTGCCGGCAGAGCCTGTCCAGATCCACCATGCGAAATCCGCATCCGCCCTCAGGAAAGATTTCAGCTCTTCGATTTCACCTTCACGCCCGATCCGCCCGACAGCAGTACTGGCGAAAGTGAGCAGAGAATCGAATGAATCAAGCTGCGGGAGGGCGAGCACGAGAGCGTCACTGACATCGTCGCTGTTTTGAAGCATTTTCAATGCGCGCTGCTCAGCCTCACCCTTCCATTGGCGAAGGGTTTCCTCGGAATAGCGCGCAACGTCACTATCGATGAGCTTGCCACAGTTCTGGCATAGCCAGATTCCGTTGCTCTGAGCGGAGCGTTCGGCTGGAGTGAGAGCAGCATCGTATCGGGGCCCGCCCGGACTGGCTGCAGTGATATGAGCGGCCACACCAAGATTGACAGCTCCGCTCTCCTGGAGCTTGGGGCCTGATGTCACAGCCCGACAATCAGGATTGCTGCATCTGAAGGCCACCCTTGCAGCGAGCAAATCCTTGACTGGTTTGGTGAAGTCATCCCGCCTCTTCTTGACAGGCTCTGCACCTACGTGAACCACCCCCGCTGGAAGATATACCATCCCCTCTGTCCCGGATGGCAAGGGAAGCAGCAAAGCAAGATACCAGGCAAGGCGACTCCAGTCAGGAGTCAGCTGATGAGGCCGAGATTGATCAAGCGGAAGCCCATCGCCGAAGCACTGACCTCAAAGAGTGCGGCCAGCGCGACAGCGCAGCCGTCCGGGTCTTGTCGGACTACTGCGGGAAGTTGCTGCAATTCCGATCGGACGAGATCGGCAGGCATCAGCAGACCGGCAGCGAAGGCGTTCGCTTCGATCTCCTCGCGGTCGGTGGCCATGCTGGAGGTCTTGTCCCGGAGGTTCACCCGGACAGGTCGATCCAGCACGACTTCGCGCCCTGGATGCAAAAGCAGGTGCCCGAACTCATGACCGATCGTGAACCGCTGGCGACGAGAGGAGTGCGCGTCATTGACACCAACTACTGGAGACTGACCGTCCTGGCGTACGAGCATCCCTGAGACGTCCCCGTCCCGGAATGCACTCCGGGAGATCACGACACCCAGGTGAGCAGCCAGTCTCTCCACATTCACCGGAGCCGCGGTCTCACCCGCCTCCGCGAGGAGGCGACTGGCAGCTTGCTCTGCCCGCTTAGCCACGCCCTGCCTCCTTCTGCGCCTTGGCCAGTACGCTCTGCGCCCAACCACGCGCATCTTCCGGCAACTCGTCCAAGACGTCCGAGCGTCCACCGGGGGCCGGCAGGAGCGACTCAGGTTCCACCCGGAGCACGTCAGCGAACTCGAAGAGCATGTGCAACGCGACCCTCTGACGCCCCTTCTCAATGTTGCTGATCGATGTGCGATTCAGCCCTACGGCACTCCCCAACTCCTGCTGATTCATCCCTAGAGCAGCACGTGCCTTCCGGACTCGATCCCCGAACGCCTCATAGAACCCGTTCATCTGTTCGCATCCTCTCGCACTCACAGCCCGATTTCCAGTCTCACAAACACTGTTGCTTAAAGTGGAGTCGCTATGGTTTGCTAGATTGGAATCTGAGGGGCCTGAGTGCAGAGAGGTACCAATGGTCCGAAAAGAATCCCTTGCGCAACTCCTCGACGCAGGACGCCGCAAGATCCAGGTGACCGACGAGGAACTCGCCGAGGCCAAGCGACGCCGCCAGCTTCTGGCGGTATCCATGCGCCGGGCTTTCCCCGGCTCCACCACCTACTTCAACGGAAGCGTCGCGCACGGCGACGCCAACACTCCCCTGACCGACGTCGACCTCGGCGCCGTCCTCACAAAGAAGGACGCCGAGCCGTACGGCCCCGGCAAGAAGAGCGCTCTGCCCCTGATGGAGATCGCCCGCGATGCCATCCACAAGGACCTGGACGGCGAGTTCCCGAACCTCACCATCGAGGTCGCCGGCCGCCGCCGCGCCGTTCTCGTACGCTTCGGCGACCCGGTTACTGCAGAACAGTCCGACTTCACGGCGGACGTCATGACCGCGCTCCCGCACCCCTCGGGACGCGGGCTGTACATCCCCAACACCAAGATCGCGGCTCAGTGGGACCGCGCCGACCCGATCACCCACACGCAGATGGTGCTCCAGGCCATCGAGGACACTGAGATCGTCTTCGCACGCACCGTCCGGCTGCTGAAGCACTGGAATGGCACCCACAGCAAGCCGATGTGCTCCTGGAACATCAAGGCCCTCTGCCTCGATTGCCTCGACGAGCCCATGCCGCTGATCAACGCGCTGCAGACCTTCTTCGCCTACGCAGCGGACGAGATCGACAAGGGCCCGACGCCCGACCCGGCCAAGGTGGCCGGCCCAATCCCGCTCAACATGCCGCGAAGCGAGGTGCACAAGCGACTCTGCACCGCGCGGAAGTACATCAATCTGGCGATCGAACACGAGAAGGCCGGACGCCCGCTCAGCGCGCAGTACGCCCTGCACCAGGTCCTCCCGGAACTTGTACCGGACGTGAACGCAACGGAGGAAGAAGCACACCGCCTGGTGACGACCGTTCGCTCGGGCGGGACATCCCTCACCGGACTCGGGCTCGCCACCAAGCTGCCCGCTTCGACCCCGACCCGGGCGTGGGGAGGCTGACGCCATGCCGGTCTGGTACGGGGTCCGGCCGGCCTGGTGGGCCCCGCTCGAACGGGATGCCCGGCGGCACTTCGGTGACGCCCTCCGCCACAGGTACCGCCGCGGCTCACTGACGTACGACCTCACCGGGCTCGACGTCACTGGTGAATCCGACGCCATCGATGTCCGGATCCGCTTCTACGCAGATCCGCCCTACCCCACCTACGGCCAGAAGCCAGAGGACTTCCCGCGCGTCCACGCCAAGCCCGGAGCCTCATCGAAGCACCGGCACCTACCTGACGACGCCCTCTGCCTCTGGTACCCGCTGGACCCGGCAGAACGACGCTGGACGAGTTCCAGAGGGCTTCTGGACCTCATCGAGATTGTCCGCACACACTTGTTCCTCGAACACTACTGGCGACTCACCGGCGGTGAGTCCAGCGGTCAGTGGCTGATTGAGGACGCTCCTCACGGCATGCCGGAGAGTGGTGCGTGGCGATCATCGCGGCGGCACAAGCGACGAACCGCGGCTGGACCTGGGCTGAGACAGCCGCACTGATCGTCCCATTCGTCGCCCTCTTCGGCGCCTTCCTCACGTACGCCCTCAACCAGAGGGCTGTGCGAAAGGAGCGCCGGGCGAGGACGTTCGCCGAAGCGCTGACGGTGGTCGAGGAGTACCTGGAGATGCCGTACCGCATACGGCGCCGTCCTGAGTCCTCCTCCGCCGTACGACAACAGCTCACCGACGAGGTCAGTGGTCTCCTCGCTCGCATGGCTTTCCACCAGGCATGGCTCCAGATCGAGGCATCGGCCGTCGCGGCCCCCTACGCAACCCTTGTTGCAACGGCACGAGCCGAGGCAGGTGCGCAGATGAGTCTCGCCTGGCAACAGCCGCTGCTCGCCACTGACAGTGGAATGAACCTGGGCACTCCATATCCACGGGATCGATCAACCGCCGCCCGCGCCATCTGTATCGACATGATGCGCCGTCAGCTCTGATCGCAGAGGGCGATCACGGCGCCGATCGTTATGCCGAGGCTGCTGTCACTCGATAAGTGCTGGTCAGGCCCACTCTCATTTACAACTCCACAAGCCCAAGCTACTTCGATGCCTGTGAAAGTGATAGTGCGCAGGTCGGCACCCTTGTCAACTCTCATTTCTGGCGGCGGCTCTCAGGGGCCGCGACCCGGTCCGGGTGGGGAACGGCCCAGCGCGGACTGGGGGGCTAACCCCCGTGCCAAGCCCGTCCCGGCTCCCTACCGTGGAGCCCATGACCGGTATGGAAGCCCGCGACGCCGAACTCAAGAAGGAACTCGACGCCACCCTGCACATCCGCAAGGAGCTGGGCGAGGAGTACGAGTCCGCGCTGGTCGACTCGTTCCTGGAGAAGGTCGGGCAGCGCCTGGACGGCGCGGTCGACCGCCAGGTGCGGCGCCAGCTCGCGGAACAGCAGATGGTGGCGGCCCGCGACGCGCGCTCCCCGAAGGGGTCCTCGGACTCCTGGGGCGAACGCTTCGGATTCGGGATCGTCTCCCTCGTCCTCGCGGTCCCCCTGTCCGCGATCGGCGGCGGGGTCGCCGACCTGCCCGGCCTCCTGGTCGCCTGGGCGGGCATCGTGGGGGTCAACGTGGTCCAGGCCGCGCGCTTCTCGCCGAACCTCTTCGGCCGGAAGCGCGGACGCGACACGTCGGGCTCCGACTCGGACTGGTGAGACCTCGGCGGTGACGCCGTACCCGTAGGGGATACCCGAGGGCCCGGTACCGCCGGGTACCGGGCCCTCGGGGGAAGCTTGCGCGGGGACCGCCGCACCCCCGTTGCCGGGGGGCGGGACGACGGCGGTCCCCGCGAGGGACACGGGCCGGGTCAGGGCCGGGCTCCGCATCCTGGCGTCCATGGAGGTCCGGGAGCCGCTCCGGAGGTCCGTGACGCCGTTCTGGCGTCGGCCTGGGCGGGGAGCCGCTCCCGCCCTCGCCGACATCCACCAATGTGCCGGACGCGTGTTAAGCGGGTGCTGCGTGGACGTGACGTGCTCGTACCACTTCCACGAAGTTCAGCCGCGGCCGCCCACTTCCACGAAGTTCAGCCGCGGCCGCGCGCCCGTCCCCGGCGCGCGCGGTCCGCCGGACGCCGTCCTACTGCCGTCCGCCCTTGGCCAGGAAGGACAGCAGGTCCTGGCGGCTGACGACACCGGTCGGCTTGCCCTCGACCAGGACGATCGCCGCGTCGGCGCCGCCGAGCACGCTCATCAGGTCGCCCACCGGCTCGCCGGAGCCGACCTGCGGCAGCGGCGGGGACATGTGCTTCTCCAGCGGGTCGCCGAGCGAGGCGCGCTGCGTGAACAGCGCGTCCAGCAGCTCCCGCTCGACCACGGAGCCCACCACCTCGGCGGCCATCACGTCCGGGTGGCCGGCGCCCGGCTTCACGATGGGCATCTGCGAGACGCCGTACTCGCGCAGGACCTCGATGGCCTGGCCGACGGTCTCGTCGGGGTGCATGTGGACGAGGGACGGGATGGCCCCGTGCACCTTGTCGCTCAGCACGTCGGCGACGCGGGCGCTGGGGCCCTCGTCCTCCAGGAAGCCGTAGTCGGCCATCCACTCGTCGTTGAAGATCTTGCTGAGGTAGCCGCGGCCGCTGTCGGGCAGCAGCACGACCACCACGTCGTCCGGGCCGAGCCGCTCGGCCACCCGCAGCGCGGCCACGACGGCCATCCCGCAGGAGCCGCCGACGAGCAGGCCCTCCTCCTTGGCCAGGCGCCGGGTCATCTGGAAGGAGTCCTTGTCGGAGACCGCGACGATCTCGTCCGCGACGGTGCGGTCGTACGCGGTCGGCCAGAAGTCCTCACCGACGCCCTCGACGAGGTACGGGCGCCCGGAGCCGCCGGAGTAGACGGACCCCTCGGGGTCGGCGCCCACGACCCGGACCCGGCCCTCGCTGGCGTCCTTCAGGTAGCGCCCGGTCCCGGAGATGGTGCCGCCGGTGCCGACGCCCGTGACGAAGTGGGTGATCCGCCCCTCCGTCTGCTCCCACAGTTCAGGGCCGGTGGAGTGATAGTGCGAGGCGGGATTGTCGGGGTTGGAGTACTGGTCGGGCTTCCAGGCGCCGGGCGTCTCGCGCACCAGCCGGTCGGAGACGTTGTAGTACGAGTCGGGGTGCTCGGGGTCGACCGCCGTGGGGCAGACGACGACCTCGGCACCGTACGCGCGCAGCACGTTGATCTTGTCGGTGCTCACCTTGTCGGGGCACACGAAGATGCACTTGTAGCCCTTCGTCTGGGCCACGATGGCGAGGCCCACACCCGTGTTGCCGCTGGTCGGCTCGACGATCGTGCCGCCCGGCTGCAACGCGCCGCTCTTCTCGGCCGCCTCGATCATGCGCAGGGCGATGCGGTCCTTCACGGAGCCGCCGGGGTTGAAGTACTCGACCTTCGCGAGGACGGTCGCCTGGATGCCGGCGGTCACGCTGTTGAGCCTCACCAGCGGGGTGTTGCCGACGAGACTGATCATCGAGTCGTGGAATTGCACCGTTGTCTCCGGAGCTGCAAAAGGAATGGTCGGGGTGGTTCCGTCACCCTAAGCCCCCTACTGGGCGTGCACACCGCGTCGAGATTGGCCGACCGTCTGTACGGGGCATGGAAGTGGTGTACGGCTACAAGGAGGTGGCGGCTTCGGATGTCGAGCTTGTCGAGGGCGAGGGTGGCACGGCGGATCGCGGCCGGCGCGGCGTACGGCGGCGGCGGGATCGGGCTGCTGGGCGCGGCGACGGTCGGGCTGGTCCTGGCCGAGGTGCAGTTGGCGAAGCGGCAGGTGAGCCACGGGCACAGTCCCCACCCGCCGAGCGCGGACGGCCTGTACGGGTACGCGTACGCCGGTCCTGAGGAACCGTTGCGCCTGACGATGCTCGGTGACTCGACGGCGGCGGGGCAGGGCGTGCACCGGGCCCGCCAGACACCGGGCGCGCTGCTCGCGTCCGGGCTCGCGGCGGTGGCGGAGCGGCCGGTGCGGCTGCGGAACGTGGCGCTGCCCGGTGCCCAGTCGGACGACCTGGACCGCCAGGTCGTGCTCGCCCTGAACGACCCGGACGGGGCGCCCGAGGTCTGCGTGATCATGATCGGCGCGAACGACGTGACGCACCGGATGCCGCCGACGCGGTCGGTGCGCCACCTGTCGGCGGCGGTGCGCAGGCTGCGTACCGCCGGGGCCGAGGTGGTCGTCGGCACCTGTCCCGACCTCGGCACCATCGAGCCGGTGCAGCAGCCCCTGCGGTGGATCGCCAAGCGGGCCTCGCGGCAGCTGGCGGCGGCGCAGACGATCGGCACGGTCGAGCAGGGCGGGCGGACGGTGTCGCTCGGCGACCTGCTGGGACCCGAGTTCGCGGCGAACCCGCGGGAGCTGTTCGGACCGGACAGCTACCACCCCTCGGCGGAGGGGTACGCGACCGCGGCGATGGCCGTGCTGCCGACGGTGTGCGCGGCGCTGGGGCTGTGGCCGGCGGAGGAGGAGCGGCCGGACGTCTCCCGGCGGGAGGGGTTCCTGCCGGTGGCCCGGGCGGCCGCGGAGGCGGCGTCGGAGCCGGGTACGGAGGTGGCGGCCGCGATGCCCACCGGGCCGAGGGGGCCTTGGGCCCTCCTCAAGCGGCGCCGGCGCCGGCGCGTCCCGGCGTCGGACCCGGCCCCGACATCCGCCTGACCGTCACCGCTTCGGGGGCTCCGCCCCCGGGCCCCCGTTGCGCAGTTCCCCGCGCCCCTAGGTACCCAGGGGCGCGGGGAACTGCGCGATCAGCCCCCACCGGACCCGCAGCCGACCAAGAACCCGCGGAGCAAAAAGCAAGCGCTTGGAAAGGGCGGTCCGCGTCACACGCCCATACGGGTAACTTCCCCCACAGGTCCGCCCACACCCCCGCAACGCCCATGGAGCCGCAGATGCCCGAAGCAGTGATCGTCTCGACCGCCCGCTCCCCCATCGGCCGCGCGTTCAAGGGCTCCCTCAAGGACCTGCGGCCCGACGACCTCACCGCCACGATCATCCAGGCGGCCCTCGACAAGGTCCCGGAGCTGGACCCGAAGGACATCGAGGACCTGATGCTCGGCTGCGGCCTGCCCGGCGGCGAGCAGGGCAACAACCTCGGCCGCATCGTCGCCGTGCAGATGGGGATGGACCACCTCCCCGGCTGCACGATCACCCGCTACTGCTCCTCCTCGCTCCAGACGACCCGCATGGCCCTGCACGCCATCAAGGCCGGCGAGGGCGACGTCTTCATCTCGGCGGGCGTGGAGCTGGTCTCCCGGTTCACCAAGGGCAACAGCGACAGCCTCCCGGACACGCATAACCCGTTCTTCGCGGAGGCCGAGGCCCGCACCGCGGAGGTCGCCGCCAGCGAGGGCGCCTCCTGGCACGACCCGCGCGAGGACGGCCTCGTCCCGGACGCGTACATCGCGATGGGCCAGACCGCGGAGAACCTCGCCCGGATCAAGGGCGTCACCCGCCAGGACATGGACGAGTTCGGCGTCCGCTCGCAGAACCTCGCCGAGGGGGCCATCAAGAACGGCTTCTGGGAGCGCGAGATCACCCCGGTGACCACCCCGGACGGCACGGTCGTCAGCAAGGACGACGGCCCGCGCGCCGGCGTCACGCTGGACGGCGTGGCGGGTCTCAAGCCCGTCTTCCGCCCCGACGGCATGGTCACGGCCGGCAACTGCTGCCCGCTGAACGACGGCGCCGCCGCCCTGGTGATCATGTCCGACACGAAGGCCCGCGAGCTCGGCCTGACCCCGCTGGCCCGGATCGTGTCGACCGGCGTCACCGGCCTCTCCCCCGAGATCATGGGCCTGGGCCCGGTCGAGGCGTCGAAGCAGGCCCTCTCCCGCGCCGGTCTGACCGTCGGCGACATCGACCTCTTCGAGATCAACGAGGCGTTCGCGGCCCAGGTGATCCCCTCCTACCGCGACCTGGAGATCCCGCTGGAGAAGCTGAACGTGAACGGCGGCGCGATCGCCGTCGGCCACCCCTTCGGCATGACCGGCGCCCGCATCACCGGCACTCTGATCAACTCCCTCCAGTTCCACGACAAGCAGTTCGGCCTGGAGACGATGTGCGTGGGCGGCGGCCAGGGCATGGCGATGGTCATCGAGCGCCTGAGCTAGCCCCGAAGCACGCTCGCAGTGACCGCAGTTGAACTCAGCGTGAACGAAGCGGCCCGGAGTCCCGTCCCGAACGGGGCTCCGGGTCGTTCTGCGACCGAATCTCCCCCAGAATGTGACCTAAGTCCTTTCGACAAGGGATCCGCGCAGGTCAGGACCACCGAACAGATGGACGTCAGGGCTAAAGTCCTGTCCCTTTCGTGACGTTACGCACTGACACTCGGTTAGTCCGCCCTTCAAGCTGATGTAGGAAGTCGGGGGTCGACTTTGAACCGGGAGTACGTCAGTGAGCACCACGTTCCTCGCTCTGCTGCTCGCCACAGCCACCACCACGGCCGTGGGCGTCGCCGTTCTGCGCACCCTGCTGGCGCTGCGCCGCCAGGTGGCCGCCCTGCACACCGAGCTGACCGAGAGCCGCGCCGCCGCGCACGGCCTCGTACCGGCGGCCCGCGCCGCCGCCGACACCGACGAGATACGCGTGGCCGTCGCCGAGGCCCTCGCCGAGGAGCGGGAGCGCGAGCTGGCCGAGGCCCGCGCGTTCTGGGCCGCCCAGGAGGCACGCGACGCCGGGGACGCGCCGACCCTGCTCGGCCTGCCCGACAGCGAGCTGTTCCTGCCGCGCCAGTCGGACTTCGCCGGCCTGGAGCACCTGGAGCCGGTGACCGAGCCGCCCGCCGACGCCGACGAGTTCGCCGGGGACTCCCCCGAACTGGCCGCGGCCCGCCGGCGCCACCCCTCGCACCCGGACTTCGTCCCGGTCCAGTCCCCCGTGGTCGACGACCACGAACGCACGGTCGCCTGCCTGGAGGAACTGGCCGGCTCGCGCACGGAGTTGACGGACGTGCGGCCCGGTCCGCTCGGCACCCTGGACGTCTACGTCTTCGCCGACGGCACCACCCTGTGCATGACCCCGGGCCACCGCGAGACCGCGGAACGCCTGGCCGAGTCCCTGCGCGCCGGCCACCCGCCCGTCCTGCTCGGCGGCTCGGGCGTCTCGGGCGCGTACGCCCTGACCTTCTCCTGCGGCCAGGAGAGCGTCTACGTGCTGGCGGACCGGGTCATCGCCTCGCTGTAGGCCTGCTGCGGGCCCGCCCCGCGTCCGTCCGCACGCGGCCGGACGCCCGGATCAGACGCCCGCCCTCTTCTGCGCCTCCTCCACGAGCACCAGGGCCTCCGCCAGTTCCGCCTCGGTCCTCAGGACGAGTGCCAGGTCGTGGACGGCCACCGTGATCTGGTCCGCCGACGCGAACATGCCCGCGTCCGGCATCTCCCGGGGCACCCCCTCGGGGTCCTCGATCCGCTGGGCACGCAGTGCCAACTCCCTGGCCAGGGCCAACGCCTCGGCCGCCGCACCTCGTTGCAGCCGGCTCTGCGGCGCGGCCCGCAGCCGGTCGGCGAAGTGGTCGACGGCACGGGTCAGCGGTGTCGTATCAAGCACGTCGCGAGACTACGCGTAGCAACCGGGCTGTTGCCAACGACCGAACGCTCAGGCACGGTGGCGTGAAGGACCGGCTTACATCCCCTTTGCGTCCGGAGGCGCCGATGTCCCAAGTCTTCTCCGCGGAGACCCATCGCAACCTGCTCGCCCGCATCCCCCACTGCACCGGCCGTGAGATCTCCGACTGGCTGCGCACCGTCGACGAAGGCCCCGCTCTCCACCGCTTCGAGGAGAAGGTCAGCTGGCTCCGCGCCGAGCACGACCTCGCGTACGGCCACGCCAAGGCGATCATCCACGAGTACGACCTGAGGAGGGCGGCGCGCAACCTGCGCTGAGCGCTCCTCCGCTCCGGCACCGAAGAAGGACGAAGGGCCCCGCGAACCGTGGTTCGCGGGGCCCTTCGCACCGGACGGTCGCCGGGCCCGCGGGGGCCCGGCGCGGTGCTGCTAGTCGTTGCCGCTGAAGATGGCGACCAGCCGCAGCATTTCGAGGTAGATCCAGACGAGGCTCATGGTCAGGCCGAACGCGGCCAGCCAGGACTCGTCACGCGGCGCGCCGTAGGCGATGCCGTCCTCGATCTGCTTGAAGTCCAGCGTCAGGAAGAAGGCACCCAGGACGATCGCCAGGATGCCGACGATCGCGCCCAGCGGGCCCATGCTGCGCAGACCGCCGTCGTCGGCGACGCCGAAGACGACCAGCAGCAGGTTGACCGCCATGACCAGCACGAAGGCGATCGCGATGGCCATACCGATGCGCGCGTACCGGGCGGTGACGCGGATCCAGCCCGCCCGGTAGACGAGCAGGGTGGCGCCGGAGACGGCCAGCGTGCCGAGCACCGCCTGGAAGGGCGCGCCGGACCACCGGCTGTTGAACATCTCGCTGATCACGCCGAGGAAGACGCCCTCGAAGGCGGCGTACGCCAGGATCAGCGCGGGCGAGGCCTTGCGCTTGAAGGCCTGGACCAGTGCGAAGACCATGGCGATGAGCGCCGCGCCGATGGCCAGGCCGTAGCTGCTCGACGAGACCGGCAGCAGGGCCCAGGCGAGAACGGCACCGACGGTGACGGTCCCGAGGGTCATGGCGGTCCGCGTGACGACGTCGTCCATCGTCATGCGGCCGGCGGCGGACGGGGCCTGCGGCGGTGCGCCGTGCTGCAGGTCCTGCTGGGCGTACGGATTCTGAGCGTAAGGATTCTGCGCGTACGGGTTACCGCCCTGCGGGGCGCCCTGTGCGTAAGGGTTTCCCTGCGTCCCGACAGCGGGGCCCCCGGCCTGCGGCGCCGCGTTGAACCCCGCGTAGCCGTTGTCGCGGCTGAATCCCCGTCGCGAGAAGACCGGGTTGCTGCTCCTCATTTCACTCCTCCATGGCCACCCTGCGTGGCCTTGGCTCAAGAGTAATGGGTAGGCAAAAGAATGCATCTAGTGCCTGGGGAGGATCTTTCCCCTCTTGTGACCGGGAACACCGGTTCTCACCCCGGCATTCCCCGCACCCGTAGAACGCCGGTACGTACCGGTCCGGTTCCCCCGGCGGTGTCCTTTCACTCCAGGACGGGGCCCGCGTCACTCCAGGAGGAAGCCCGTGTAGGCCTCGGCGAGGTCCTGCTCGGCGGCGCGCGAGGAGGCGAGCCGTTCGAGCCGGGCCAGCTGGATCCGGTCCTCGAAGGGCGTCGCGCCGGGTGCGCGGTGCAGCATGGCCGTCATCTCGTACGAGAACCGCTCGGCCTGCCAGACCCGGCGCAGGCAGGTCGGCGAGTAGGCGTCGAGCAGGTCGTCGGAGCCGGTGGCGGCCTGGTGGGCCAGCGCCCGCGCGAAGGTCACCACGTCGCCGACCGCGAGGTTCAGCCCCTTGGCGCCCGTGGGCGGCACGATGTGGGCGGCGTCCCCGGCCAGGAAAAGCCGCCCGTACCGCATCGGCTCGTGCACGTGGCTGCGCATGGGCGTGACGGACTTGGCGGTGATCGGCCCCCGCTCCAGCCGCCAGTCGTCGGCCGTCTCGAACCGGCGCTCCAGCTCGTCCCAGATCTCCCCGTCGCTCCACGCCGCGGCGTCCGTCTCCGCCGGCACCTGGAGGTAGAGCCGCGAGACGACGGGCGAGCGCATGGACAGCAGGGCGAAACCGCGCTCGTGCCGGGCGTAGACGAGCTCGTCGTGCGAGGGGGGCACGTCGGCGAGGATCCCCAGCCACCCGAACGGGTACGTCCGCTCGTAGACCCGGGTGAGCTCCTCGGGGATCGCGCGGCGGGCCACGCCGTAGGAGCCGTCGCACCCGACGACGTACGCGCACTCCAGCACCTCCTCGCGCCCTTCGCGGCGGAACCGGACCCGGGGACTGTCGGTGTCTGCGCCCTCCACGGCCAGCGCCTCCGCCCCGAAGAGCAGCGGTCCGCCCTCCTTGAGCTGGAGCGCGATGAGGTCCTTGCACACCTCGGTCTGGGCGTAGACCATGACGGACCGGCCGCCGGTGAGGGCGGGGAAGTCGACCCGGTGGCGCCGGCGCGCGAACCTCAGCTCGATGCCGTCGTGGCGCAGCCCCTCCCGGTCCATGCGCTCACCGGCACCGGCCGCGCGCAGGACGTCCACGGTCCCCTGCTCCAGGATCCCGGCGCGCTGGCGCTGCTCCACGTACGCGCGGTCGCGGCTCTCCAGGACGACGGAGTCGATCCCCGCGTTGTGCAGCAGCCTCGCCAGCAGCAGGCCGGCCGGCCCGGCTCCGATGATCCCGACGGTGGTACGCATCGACACGCCCTCTGTTCGCCCAGTGAAGTTTTATTCACCATTTCGTTCACGTGAGTCTCCGGCGCACGGAACGCGCTGTCAACGGTCACGCGGTCAAGTATTCAATGAGGGGTGCACCCTTCACCGGCATACGCAGGGATACACAGGGGTACGCCGGGAAGACGTGAAGTGTCGGAGGTGCCCGGAACCGGACTTGAACCGGTACGCCCCGTCAGGGGCAGCGAGGTTTAAGCTCGCCGTGTCTGCATTCCACCATCCGGGCAGGCCATGGACTCCGCTTCGAGTGCTCCGAGCCTATCGGGACCGCTCCCCCGAACTTCGGTGGGGCGGCCCGATGTTGTCTTATTTTATTGGAGTCTGAGGGTGCATCAGCCCACGGTATGCGCCATCAGCACATGCCAAATGCCTTTCGGGGGGCGCCGGACGGCGCCCGGGGAATGACGTGATTTCACCGGCCGAACGGGCAGAACCTGACGAACCGTCGCGGATTCCGCCTCCTGACGCCTTCCGGGCCGCCCTCCGGGCCGTCTTCCGGGCCGCCTGCCGGGCCGCCCGCCGGGTCCCGTCCTCAGGGGCCGGGGTCATCCCCAGGTATGACGCGCGGCGGCGCGGTCCGACCGGAGTCTGCCCCCGGAACCGGAACAGCGGCTGACTACACGGCGCGGTGCGGCGCCGACGATGGAAGCAGTCGTCCACTCGTCGCCGTCACCCCAAGGAGCACCCTCCCGTGACCACCACTCCCCTCGCCGAACGGACCACCGCGGTGGCCGCCCGTGCCACGGAACTGTCCAAGGTCTACGGCCAGGGGGAGACCCAGGTGGTCGCCCTGGACCGGGTCTCCGTCGACTTCCGGCAGGCCGAGTTCACCGCGATCATGGGTCCCTCCGGGTCCGGCAAGTCCACGCTGATGCACTGTGTCGCGGGGCTGGACAGCTTCTCCTCCGGCTCGGTCCGCATCGGCGAGACCGAGCTCGGCTCCCTCAAGGACAAGCAGCTCACCAAGTTGCGCCGGGACAAGATCGGCTTCATCTTCCAGGCGTTCAACCTGCTGCCGACGCTGACGGCCCTGGAGAACATCACCCTTCCGATGGACATCGCGGGCCGCAAGCCGGACAAGCAGTGGCTGGACACGGTGATCGCGATGGTGGGGCTCGCCGACCGGCTCTCGCACCGGCCCTCGCAGCTGTCTGGGGGTCAGCAGCAGCGGGTCGCCGTGGCCCGGGCGCTGGCGTCCCGCCCGGACATCATCTTCGGCGACGAGCCCACCGGGAACCTGGACTCGCGGTCGGGGGCGGAGGTGCTGGGGTTCCTGCGGAACTCCGTGCGGGAGCTGGGGCAGACCGTGGTCATGGTGACCCATGACCCGGTCGCGGCGGCGTACGCGGACCGGGTGGTCTTCCTCGCGGACGGGCGGGTGGTGGACGAGGTGCATGCGCCTACGGCGGATGCGGTGCTGGACCGCATGAAGCGGTTCGACTCCAAGGGCCGCACGAGTTAGTGGGGCGCGCCCCTTCTCTGCCCTCCCTGGGCTGAGCCCGACGCCTGACCTGCGGGCCGGTGGGGGCCGTTCGCGCAGTTCCCCGCGCCCCTAAAGGGGCGAAAGCCGGGGCGCAGCCCCGCTTTCGAGGGGCGCGGGGAACTGCGCGAGCAACCCCCACCGGGCCCGCACCCGACGCAGCACGCCGGCCCCCGGCTCCTCAGGGGCGCGGGGAATCCCCACCTACCTGGACTGAGAAGACAATGTTCCGTACCGCCCTGCGCAACGTGCTCGCGCACAAGGCCAGGCTGTTGATGACCGTGCTCGCCGTGATGCTGGGCGTGGCGTTCGTCTCCGGCACCCTGGTGTTCACCAACACCATCTCGGACGCCTACCAGAAGAGTTCGGCGAAGGGCTTCGACCAGGTCGACGTCGCCGTACAGCCGGAGTACGCCGAGGACAAGGGCGACAAGCTCGGCAAGGACCCGGAGCTGACCCGCCCGCTGCTGGACAAGGCCGCGGCGGCCCCGGGCGCCGACAGCGCCATCGGCGTCGTCACCGGCTTCACCGCGATCGCCGACAAGGACGGCAAGCTGATCGGCGGCGGCTTCCAGTCGCAGGGCGGCAACTACTGGGGCGAGAAGGACCCCCGCTACCCGATCCGCACCGGCAAGGCCCCGTCCGGCAAGGACGAGGTCGCCCTCGACGTCAAAACGGCCGAGCGCGCCGGCTACGAGGTCGGCGACAAGATCCGCATCTCGGTCGACGGCCCGGTCCTCACCCCCACCGTCACCGCGATCTTCACCACCGACGACGGCAACGTCGCCGCCGGCGGCAGCCTCGCCCTCTTCGACACGGCCACCGCGCAGCGGCTCTTCCACAAGAGCGGCACGTACGACGAGATCGACGTGAAGGCCGCCCCGGGCACCAGCCAGAGCGCGCTGCAGGCGAACCTCGACAAGGTCCTGCCGAAGGACGTCGCGTCCACGACCACCGGTCAGGAGCTCGCCGACGACCAGGCCGTCCAGATCGAGGCGTCGATGAGCGGCCTCAAGACCGGCCTGCTGGTCTTCGCCGGCATCGCCCTGTTCGTCGGCACGTTCATCATCGCCAACACCTTCACCATGCTGGTCGCCCAGCGCACCAAGGAACTGGCGCTGCTGCGCGCGGTCGGCGCCTCCCGCAAGCAGGTCACCCGCTCGGTGCTCCTGGAGGCCTTCCTGGTCGGCGCGGTCGCCGCCGTCACCGGCCTGCTCGCCGGCATCGGCATCGGCGCGGGCCTGCGCGCCCTCATGGGCACCCTGGACGCCGCCGTGCCCGACGGCCCCCTGGTGATCACCCCCGGCACGGTCGTCACCTCGTTCGCCGTCGGCATCCTGATCACCATGCTCGCCGCCTGGCTGCCGGGCCGCCGCGCCGCGAAGATCCCGCCGGTCGCCGCGATGAGCAGCGTGCACGCCGCCGCGACCACCAAGTCGCTGGTGCTGCGCAACACCCTCGGCGCCCTGTTCGCCGCGGCGGGCACCGCCGTCGTCCTCTACGCCACCACCATGAACGGCAGCGACGGCCAGGCCCCGATGGGCTTCGGCGCGGTCCTGCTGATCATCGGCGTCTTCATCCTCACCCCGCTCCTGTCCCGCCCGCTGATCGCGGGCGCCGCCCCGGCCCTGCGGATCTTCGGCGTCTCGGGCAAGCTCGCCCGGCAGAACTCCGTGCGCAACCCGCGCCGCACCGCCGCCACCGCCTCCGCGCTGATGATCGGCCTGACCCTCATCACCGGCATGACGGTGATGGCGGGCAGCCTGCAGAAGTCCATCGACAAGATGGCCACGTCCGCGCTGGAGGCCGACTACGTGGTCTCCATGGCGAACTTCAACTCCCTGTCGCCCGACGTCGAGAAGAAGCTCGCCGAGGCCGACGGCGTCACCGCCACCAGCCCGATGCGCAACGCGCCCGCGCGCATCGAGGGCGAGACCGAGTACCTGACCGGTGTGAACGGCTCCACCATCGGCGGCCTGACCGACCTGAAGGTCGACAGCGGTTCGTTCGAGGTGGGCGACGCCCGGGTCGTCGTGGACGACGGGACGGCGAAGGACCACGGCTGGAAGGCCGGTTCGACGTTCACGGTCTCGTACGAGGACGACAGGAAGGAGAAGCTGACGGTCGCCGGTGTGTACGAGGGCAACGAGATGATCAGCGGCATCATGGTCGACACCGCGACCCTCGCCCCGCACGAGACGGACCCGCGCGACATGCAGGTCCTGGTGAAGACCGACGGCGGCCCGTCCGACGCGACCAAGGACGGCCTGGAGAAGGCGCTCGGTCAGAACCCCGCCGTCAAGGTCCAGGACAAGCAGGACGTCTCCAACGACATCGCGCAGATGTTCACGCTGATGCTGAACATGCTGTACGGCCTGCTGGCGATGGCCGTCATCGTGGCCGTGCTCGGGGTCATCAACACCCTGGCCATGTCCGTCTTCGAGCGGTCGCAGGAGATCGGGATGCTCCGCGCGATCGGCCTCGACCGCAAGGGCATCAAGCGGATGGTCCGCCTGGAGTCCCTGGTCATCTCGCTGTTCGGCGGTGTGCTCGGGGTCGGTCTGGGCGTGTTCTTCGGCTGGGCGGCCGGTGAGCTGCTGGCCGGGAAGATGCCGACGTACGAACTGGTGCTGCCCTGGGACCGGATGGCCGTCTTCCTGCTGCTGGCGGCCGTGGTGGGCGTCCTGGCCGCGCTGTGGCCGGCCCGGCGGGCGGCCCGTCTGAACATGCTCTCGGCGATCAAGTCCGAGTAGCGGCGCCGCCGTTCCGCAGCGAGGGACTCCGTCCCGCAGCGAGGGGCCCCGTTCCGCCGGGAACGGGGCCCCTCCTCGTGCGTCCGGTCCGCTCAGTTCCAGGTACGGGTCCGCAGCGGCAGGCCCGACGCGCCGGACTGCGGCGTCCGTACCGCCAGCACCTGGTTGACGCCGATCTGGTTGCGCTCGAAGGCGAGCGCCGAGGCGGCCATGTAGAGGCGCCAGACACGGGCCCGGCCGGGACCGGCGAGGCGGACGGCCTCCGGCCAGCGCGCCTCCAGGTCGGCCACCCAGCGGCGCAGGGTCAGCGCGTAGTGCTCGCGGATCGACTCGACGTCGCGCACCTCGAACCCGGCGCGCTCCAGCTGGGTCACGGTCTCGCCGATCGGCGCGAGCTCCCCGTCCGGGAAGACGTACGCGTCGATGAACCCGTCGAGCTCGTACGCCGACTCGTCCTGCCAGGGACGGCGCCCGATCTGGTGGTTCAGCAGCCGTCCGCCGGGCTTCAGCAGGCCGAACAGGTCCCTGGCGTACTCCAGGTAGCGCTCGCTGCCGACGTGTTCGGCCATGCCGATGGAGGAGATCGCGTCGTACGGGCCGTCGGCGACGTCGCGGTAGTCCTGGACGCGGATCTCGACCCGGTCGGTGAGCCCTTCCTGGGCGACGCGCTTGCGGGCGTACGCGGCCTGCTCCTGCGACAGCGTCACGCCGACGACGCGCACGCCGTACTCGCGGGCGGCGTGGACGGCCATCGAGCCCCAGCCGCAGCCGACGTCGAGCAGCCGCATGCCGGGCTTCAGGTCCAGCTTGCGGGCGACCAGGGAGAGCTTGTCGCGCTGGGCGTCCTCCAGGGTGCCGTCCGGGGTCTCCCAATAGGCGCACGAGTAGACCATGGAGGGGCCGAGGACGAGCTCGTAGAAGTCGTTGCCGACGTCGTAGTGGTGGCTGATCGCCCGGCGGTCGCTGCGCTTGGTGTGCAGGCGGGAGAGCCGGGAGTGTCTGCGCACCTCCTCGCGGGGCGGGGCGGGCGGCAGCGGGGGGCCCGCCAGCCGTACGAG
>NZ_VDFC01000047.1:599317-614753 GCF_008369065.1 Streptomyces apricus
GCGCAGTTCCCCGCGCCCCTTTTAGGGGCGCGGGGAACTGCGCGGGAGCGCGCAGCGCGACAGGGGGTCTGGGGGCGCAGCCCCCAGGAGCGAACGCCGAAGGGGCCCCGCACCACGGATGGCGGGGCCCCTTCGGGGACAACGGTGGCCGGAGGTCAGGAGGCCTTGGCCTTTTCCTCCGTCTTCGCGACGGCGGCCGGCGCCGGCGCCGGCTTCGCGGCCTCGTAGAACTCCTCGCGAGGAGTCTCGATCGCCCCGAGCGAGACGACCTCACGCTTCAGGAACACGGCGAGCGTCCAGTCCGCGAACACCCGGATCTTCCGGTTCCACGTCGGCATGGCCAGCCCGTGGTAGCCACGGTGCATGTACCAGGCCAGCCGTCCCTTGAGCTTGATCTTCATCTTGCCCATGACGATGAACGCGACGCCCTTGTGCAGCCCGAGACCGGCGACCGCACCCTTGTTGGCGTGGCTGTACTCCTTCTGCGGGAAGCCCCGCATGCCGGAGATCACGTTGTCGCCGAGGACCTTCGCCTGCCGCAGCGCGTGCTGCGCGTTCGGCGGGCACCAGGCGTTCTCGTTGCCGGCCTTGCGGCCGACGAGGTCCGGCACCTGGGCGTTGTCGCCGGCGGCCCAGACGTAGTCCGTGCCCTGCACCTGGAGCGTGGTGGCGGTGTCGACATGACCGCGCGGGCCGAGCGGCAGACCGAAGCGGGAGAGCACCGGGTTCGGCTTGACGCCGGCCGTCCACACGATCGTGCTGGAGTCGACCTCCAGGCCGTTCTTCAGCACGACGTGGCCGTCGACGCAGGAGTCCATGGAGGTGGAGAGGTAGACCTCGACCCCGCGGCCCTCCAGGTGCTCCTTGCCGTACTGGCCGAGCTTGGGGCCGACCTCGGGGAGGATCTTGTCCGCGGCGTCCACGAGGATGAAGCGCATGTCCTCGCGGGAGACGTTGGTGTAGTACTTGGCGGCGTCCCGCGCCATGTCCTCGACCTCGCCGATGGTCTCCGCGCCGGCGAAGCCACCGCCCACGAAGACGAAGGTCAGCGCCTTGCGGCGGACGTCCTCGTCGGTCGTGGAGTCGGCCTTGTCGAGCTGTTCGAGCACGTGGTTGCGCAGGCCGATGGCCTCCTCGATGCCCTTCATGCCGATGCCCTGCTCGGCGAGGCCGGGGATCGGGAAGGTGCGCGAGACCGCACCCATCGCGATGACGAGGTAGTCGAAGGGCAGCTCGTACGCCTCGCCCACCAGCGGGGCGATCGTGGCGACCTTGCGGTCCTGGTCGATGGTGGTGACCCGGCCGGTGAGGACCTCCGCCTTGGGCAGCACGCGCCGCAGCGGGACGACGACGTGCCGCGGCGAGATGCTGCCGGCGGCGGCTTCGGGGAGGAAGGGCTGGTAGGTCATGTACGACCGGGGGTCGACGACCGTGACGGTCGCCTCGCCGTAGCGCATCTTCTTGAGGATGCGCCGAGCTGCGTACAGGCCTACGTACCCACCGCCTACTACGAGGATCCTGGGACGCTCCGTGGTGCTCATGCCATCGAGTATCCACCCGGCCCAGGGGGGTCGCTCGTGCGCCCCTTCACAAGCTCCTACGCACCCTCTGCTACACTGCGCCGCCCACGTGATCCAGGTCATGGTCCCGCGGGGGAACCAGCGGGCCCCGCGACCCGTTGTCAATGCCGCGTGAGCTGCCCCTCTGGCCTTTCACCACCCCTGCACCGGTCGCCCTTCTGACGTGATCGACATACCCACGAAACACTCCGTCCGCCACCTTCCACCCCGCTCGGGAACCCCGGAAGGGCCCGGAGGGCCCTGTTCCTCCGCCAACAGGGCCGATTCTCTTGTGAAGAACTTCACGAAGGTTTCCGGCGGACCCCCGAAGAGGCCGTTCTCCGGGCTCCTCCGAGCCCGGAGAACACGCTCAAACGTCGTCCGACCTGCTCAGGAGAGGCCGCCCGGGCGCGGTGGGCGGAGGGGCTCCTAGGCCACGGACCACGCGATGCCGTCGAGGATGTCGTGCTCGCTCACGACGACCTCGCGGGCGCCGGTCCGCTCCATGACCGCGAGGAGGACGAGGGCGCCGGCGCCGATCACGTCCACGCGTCCCGGGTGCATGGAGGGGATGGCCGAGCGCTCGGCGTGCGTGGAGGCGAGCAGCCGCGTAGTGATCTCGCGGACCCGGTCGAGGCCGATCCGGGAGTGGTGGATGGCCGCGGAGTCGTACTCCGGCAGGTCCTGGGCGATCGCCGAGACGGTGGTGACGGAGCCGGCGAGCCCGACGAGCGTACGGGCCTCGCGCAGCGGCACGGTCTCCTCGGCGAGGTCCAGGGCCGCCTCGATGTCGGCCCGGATCGCCGCGATCTGCTCCTGGGTCGGCGGGTCGGTGACCACGCCGTCCCGTACGAGGTGCCGCTCCGTCATCCGTACGCAGCCGATGTCCACCGAACGGGCGGCCCGTACGCGGTCCTCGCCGACGACGAACTCGGTGGAGCCGCCGCCGATGTCCACCACGAGGTAGGGCTTGGCCAGGTCGTCACGGCCCGTCAGTTCCCTGGTGGCGCCCGTGAACGAGAACTCGGCCTCCTGGTCGCCGGAGATGACCTCGGGCTCCACGCCCAGGATGTCCAGGACGCCGCGGACGAACTCGTCCCGGTTCTCGGCGTCGCGGGAGGCGGAGGTCGCCACGAAGCGCAGGCGCTGCGCGCCGTGCTCCTTGATCACCTCGGCGTACTCGCGGCAGGCCGCGAAGGTGCGCTCCAGGGCCTCGGGGGCGAGGCGGCCGGTGCGGTCGACGCCCTGTCCCAGGCGGACGATCGTCATACGGCGGTCGAGGTCGACGAGTGCGCCGGTCCCGGGGTCCGCGTCGGCGACGAGCAGGCGGATGGAGTTGGTACCGCAGTCGACAGCGGCGACACGGGTCATGACAGTGCTCTCCTGTGCTGGTGCGATCGTTCGTCGTCCCCGTGCGCAGTTCGCCGCGCCCCCAGGTACCTGGGGGCGCGGCGAACTGCGCAGTCTTTCGCCGTCAGCCCTGCGGCAGCACGCACGCGCCCTTGCGCCACCACTCCGGCAGCATCGCGATCGCCTCGTCGCCCAGCGGGTTCACGCCCGGGCCCGCGACCAGCGAGTGGGCCACCAGGACGTGCAGGCACTTCACCCGGTCCGGCATGCCGCCCGCGCTGGGGAAGCCTTCGAGCACCTCGATGGAGTCGCGGCGCGCGATGTAGTCCTCGTGCGCGGCCCGGTACGCCGCGGCCAGCTCGGGGTCGGTGGCGAGCCGCTCCGTCATCTCCTTCATGACGCCGTTCGCCTCCAGCGTGCCGATGGCGGAGGCCGCGCGCGGGCACGTCAGGTAGTACGTGGTGGGGAACGGCGTCCCGTCGGGCAGCCGGGGGGCCGTCTCGACGACGTCCGGCTGTCCGCACGGGCAGCGGTGCGCGATCGCGCGCAGCCCGCGCGGCGGGCGCCCGAGCTGCTGCTGGAACGCCTCGACGTCCGTGTCGGTGGGCTCGGTGCGCGGGGTGGGCGGCGGGGGCGTCTGCATGCCTTGGGTCTGTGTCTTTCTGGTCGGTCGGTGTGCGGCGGTGGGGCGGTTCAGCGGCCGGCGGCGTCCGCCTTGTCCATGCCGTCGAAGACGTTGGCGTACCAGGCCCGGTCGGCCGCCGTCCGGTCCGTGCGCGTCTTCCGCGCCGCGTCGGGGTCGACGACGACGTAACCGGTCTCGCCCGGCATCACGTAGTGCAGCCGTTCGCGGATCTGCTGCTCGGCGTACGCGTCGTCCTGCCACCGCGCCTTCAGGTCGCGCAGCTCCTCGACCCGCTCGCGGGCCTGCTCGCGCTCGCGCCGCAGGTCGGCGACCTCGGCGCGCTGGGAGACGTACTGCCGCATGGGGTAGGCGAGGGCCACGACGAGCGTGCACAGGACGAGCGCGAGGAGCGCCGCCCGGCCGGTCAGCCGGGAGCGCCGCGCCTGGCGCTTGGTCTGGGAGCGGTAGACGCGGGCGGCGGTCTGCTCACCGAGCGCCCGCAGCCTGGTCGCGGTGGAGAACCGGTCCCGGTCCTTCACAGCCATCTGTCCCGCCTCCCCGATACGTGCGTACGTCCCCGCACACGGTACGGGACCGGGTACGGGGACGTACGTACGACGCTTCCTACAAAGGGGTCAGCCCTTGAAGCGCGGGAACGCCGAGCGGCCCGCGTACACCGCGGCGTCGTCGAGGATCTCCTCGATGCGCAGCAGCTGGTTGTACTTGGCGACGCGGTCCGAGCGGGCCGGGGCGCCGGTCTTGATCTGGCCGCAGTTCACGGCGACCGCGAGGTCGGCGATGGTGACGTCCTCGGTCTCGCCGGAGCGGTGCGACATCATGCACTTGAAGCCGTTGCGCTGGGCCATCTCGACGGCGTCCAGCGTCTCGGTCAGCGAGCCGATCTGGTTGACCTTGACGAGCAGGGCGTTGGCGGAGCCCTCCTCGATGCCGCGGGCGAGGCGCTCGGGGTTGGTGACGAAGAGGTCGTCGCCGACGATCTGGACCTTGTCGCCCAGCTTCTCGGTGATGACGTTCCAGCCGGCCCAGTCGTCCTCGTACAGCGGGTCCTCGATGGAGACCAGCGGGTACGCGGAGACGAGCTCCTCGTAGTACTCGGTCATCTCGGCGGCCGAGCGGGACTTGCCCTCGAACTCGTACGAGCCGTCCTTGTAGAACTCGGACGCGGCGACGTCCAGGGCGAGGGCGACCTGCTCGCCGGGGGTGTAGCCGGCTTCCTTGATGGCCTCGATGATGAGGTCGAGGGCCTCGCGGTTGGAGCCGAGGTTCGGGGCGAAGCCGCCCTCGTCGCCGAGGCCGGTGGACAGGCCGCGGCCCTTCAGCACCTTCTTGAGGGTGTGGTAGACCTCGGCGCCCCAGCGCACGGCCTCGGAGAAGGACTCCGCGCCGATCGGGGCGATCATGAACTCCTGGATGTCGACGTTGGAGTCGGCGTGCGACCCGCCGTTCAGGATGTTCATCATCGGGACGGGCAGCAGGTGCGCGTTCGGTCCGCCGAGGTAGCGGAAGAGCGGCAGGTCGCTGGCCTCGGAGGCGGCGTGGGCGACGGCGAGCGAGACGCCGAGGATGGCGTTGGCGCCGAGCGAGCCCTTGTTGTCGGTGGCGTCCAGGTCGATCATCGCCTGGTCGATGAGGCGCTGCTCGGTGGCGTCGTAGCCGACGAGCTCCGGGCCGAGCTGCTCGATGACGGCGAGGACGGCCTTCTCGACACCCTTGCCGAGGTAGCGGTTGGGGTCCCCGTCACGGAGCTCGACGGCTTCGAAGGCACCGGTGGAGGCGCCGGACGGAACGGCGGCACGACCCGTGCTGCCGTCGTCGAGGCCGACCTCGACCTCGACCGTGGGGTTGCCTCGGGAGTCCAGGATTTCCCGGGCTACGACGACGTCGATGGACGGCACGAGCATCTCCTTCTGGGATGTGACGCAAGCTGCGCCGGGCCGGAGGCCCGGTCGGACGCAGGCCGTGGTGGCCCCGCGGGATGAGCCTAACCGGCTGCCGGGCCGCGGAGGGCCCCCGACCGCCCCGTGGACGGAACCGAGAGGAAATTGTTTCCGAACGGAACAAAGACGGGGCCGAAAAAAGCCCCGCCCCGGTGCGTACGGGGGAAGACGCACCGGGGCGAGGAGCCCGTGGGGGACGGGGGTGACCCTCACGGACCCCACGGTGGGGGACACGGATGTGAGGGCGCCGTGGTTCAGCCGCGATCCGGCTGTGGGCCGGATGCCCGGTCGGGACCGAGCGGCCGGAGCCCCGACCGGGACGTGCCGTCCGGTTCCCCAGGGGGAGGTCGCCGGAACGGGACGCGACCGGGGGTGTCAGCTGAGGTGCAGCTGCTGGCCGGGGAAGATGAAGTCGGCGTCGTCGACGATGTCCTTGTTCAGCTTGAACAGCTTCTGCCAGCCGCCCTTGACGTTCTTCTCGTCGGCGATCGCGCTCAGGGTGTCACCCTTGACGACCTTGTACTCGCCGTCGCCCTTCTTGACCTTCTTGCCGGTCGGGGTCTCGACGGTCTTCTGCGCGGCCGGCCGCTCCTGCGCACGCGAGGCGCGCTCCTCGGCGGGCTGCGTCTTCTGCGGCTGCGGCGTGCTCTGACCGGAGGCCGAGCTGCCCGAGTCCGAGGAACCGGAGCCGGACGGGGCGGTGTTGCCGGTCGAGGCGCCGGACAGGCCCACACCGCAGCTCGGCCAGGCACCCTTGCCCTGGCTCGCCAGCACCTTCTCGGCGACGGCTATCTGCTGGGACTTGGAGGCCTGGTCGGCGGTGGAGGCGTAGGCGCTGCCGCCGTACGCGGCCCAGGTGGAGGCCGAGAACTGCAGGCCGCCGTAGTAGCCGTTGCCGGTGTTGATCGACCAGTTGCCGCCGGACTCGCACTGGGCGACGGCGTCCCACTCGGACGCGGTGGCGGCGGAGGCTCCCGTGGCGCCCATCAGCGGGACGGCGACGGCGGCGGTGGTGACGCCGGCCAGCGCGGCGATGCGGGCGGCCTTGGACGGACGGCGGTGCTTGGCCTTGTTCGAGAGCAGCATGAAACAGATCCCCTCACCGACGCCTGCGAGGTGAGCTGTCGGGTTCGGGCCGAGTGAGTTGCCCGGCCGCGCGACACTGCTGTCACGCGGCTTAACCCCAAGCCGTGCCCGGCCATGTCGACCGGGTCCGGCACTTACCTGGGTCCCCCGCTCCTGCCTACGGCGCTTGACGCGACGACTGTTCCCGTACGGCCGTTGGCAGGATTCGGCGTGCGACCGTCGGGGCTCACCAATGGCGAGCGGTCACGACCGTAAACACGGTCGGCGTCGGATTTCAAAGACGATCAGGGGTCTTGAGATCCATGTCTCACTTTCACCGAATCGGACATTCAGCGCGAACTACCGCTCTTTTTCGCCCGATTCGGCGGCTTGCTCACCACTTGCCCACGGCGGCTCAGTTGTCGATGGAGATGCTCTGACCGGGGATGATGAAGTCCGGGTCGGCGCCGATGGCGTCCTTGTTGGCGTCGTACAGCGCCTCCCACCCGCCATCGAGTTCGAAGGACTCGACGATGCCCGAGAGACTGTCCCCGGTGCGGATCACGTACGAGCCCTCGTCGACCAGGACGCGTGAGTTGCTGTCGCTGCGCGAGGCGTGCCGGGCGGAGTAGTCGTCCGCGCGGGTCGCGGTGTCGACCTCGTCCGCGACGGCGCCGCGGTGACGGCCCGAACTGTCCGCCTCGGCCGAGGAGTCGCCCTTCTGGGAGGATTTGCCGGAGTTGCCCGACTTGCCGCTCTTCTCCGCGCCGTCCGGGGCGGGCGTCGCGTCGTCCGTGGCGGTCGCGTCCGGCTCCTGCTCGTCCGCGGCCGCGTCACCGGTGGACGCGTCGGACTTCCCGCCGTCGCCGTCCTTGTCCTGCGCCGCACCCGCGTCGGCCGACGGGGTGGTCCCGTCGGCGACGCCCGTGTCGATGACGGCGGTGCCGGAGTCCTGCGTCAGGCCGGAGACGAGACCGCAGGTCGCCCAGGCGGCCGTCCCCTGCTCGGCGAGGACCTTCTCGGCGACGGCTATCTGCTGCGAGCGGCTGGCCTGGTCGGCGCTCGGCGCGTAGTCGAGGCCGCCGAAGCCCTCCCAGGTCTCCTGGGTCATCTGGAGGCCGCCGTAGGCCCCGTTGCCGGTGTCGGCGCTCCAGGAGCCACCGCTCTCGCACTCGGCGACCGCGTCCCAGGTCGTACCGCTCGCGGCGCTCGCGCCGGTCGCACCGAGCAGGGGGATCGCGATGGCCGATCCGGTCACACCCGCGGCGACGAGGATGGCCGGAGCCTGGCGGGGGCGACGATGGCGGCCGTTCCCGGAGAGCATGCGATTGCCTTTCGCGTGACAGCAAGGAATGCGCACAGGACACAGCGGAAGACTGTGCTCGTGACGGCTGCGGAACGTGGGACGTGCCGCATTGATGGGTGAAGGTAGCTGCACTCGAACTCTTGTCACAAGTCGGTGCAGCGTAGATAACGTGAAGATCACAGAGTTGACGGAGGCTCACCTTTGACCGCCGTCACTGCTACAGCGGTCAGGACTTCGCGACCGGGGTGAACTCCACCGGAAGCGTGCGCAATCCACGCATGATGAGCCCTCCGCGCCACCGCAAATCAGCGGAATCACCCGCAAGTCGCAGGTCGGGGAGGCGGGTCAGGAGCGTGCCGAGCGCGGCCCGGCCCTCCAGCCGGGCCAGGGGCGCACCCAGGCAGTAGTGGATGCCGTGGCCGTAACCGAGGTGTTGGTTGTCACGCCGGGAGAGGTCGAGGGTGTCGGGGTCCTCGAACCGGGCGGGGTCGCGGTCGGCCGCCGCGAGCACGACGAGCACGGGGTCGCCGGGTGCGATGTCCTGCCCGCCGACGCTCAGCGGTTCGGTCGCGTACCGCCAGGTGGCCAGCTCCACGGGGCCGTCGTAGCGCAGCAGTTCCTCCAGGCCCGTCTCCAGCAGGTCGGTGCGGCCGGCCGCGAGGGACTCCTGCAGGCGCCGCCGCTGCCCGGGGTGGGTGAGCAGGGCGTAGGTGCCGTTGCCGATGAGGTTCACGGTCGTCTCGAAGCCGGCGAACAGCAGGATGAAGGCCATCGCGGCGGCCTCGTTCTCGGTGAGGTGCTCGCCGTGGTCGGAGGCCCTGATGAGACCGGAGATGAGGTCCTCGCCCGGGACCGGCCCGTCCGTGAGCTCCTCGCGCTTGCGGTGGATGAGCTCGGCGAGGTAGCCGCGCATCTTCTTGACCGACCGGGCCACGCCGCCGCGCGGCCCTCCCCCGTGCCGGATCATCATGCCGGCCCAGTCGCGGAAGTCGTCCTGGTCCTCGCGCGGGACACCGAGCAGGTCGCAGATGGCGTAGATGGGGAGCGGGAAGGCGAAGTCGTGGATGAGGTCGGCCTCCCCCTTCTCCATGAACCCCTCGATGAGCCGGTCCGTCAGTTCCTGTACGCGCGGCGCGAACTCGGCCACCCGGCGCGGGGTGAACGCCTTGCTGACGAGCCGCCGCAGCCGGGTGTGGTCCGGCGGGTCGATGTTGAGCAGGTGGGTCATCAGCTCGGCCTTGCGCTCCCCCGGGATGCCGGTCCTGCCCTTCGCGTGCGCGGGCCCGGCGTGGTGGGCGGGGTCCTTGCTGAGCCTGCCGTCGGCGAGGGCCTGCCTGGCGTCCGCGTAACGGGTCACCAGCCACGCCTCGACCCCGCTGGGCAGCGTCGTCCGGTGCACGGGAGCGTGTTCGCGCAGCCAGGCGTACGCCGGGTAGGGATCGGTGGCGAACTCCCAGCCGAAGAGTTCGGGGACGGGCTGCCCCGCGGGCGGCCGTGCAGGTGTCTCGGTCACTTCCCGACGGTACCGGGAGGGCCGGCCCGCGCCGCTCCCCAGCCCCGCCCCGGCGCCCGGGCGGGCGGCCGCCCGCGCGGACCGCGCGGGATTTCCACCGGTACGGGCCTTTGCCCCGAGGCTGTCCCGGAATCGGCTTCCCCTTGACCGCACGGCGCCCCGCGTACCTAGCATTCGCGCCCGTGGACCCCGAGATGCTCCGGACCAGTTTCGCGGTCGTCGAAAGACGGGCCGAGTTCGCGCTCAAGTACTTCTACTCGCACCTCTTCTGGCACCACCCCGACGTCCGCGCGCTGTTCCCGCTGGACTCCCCGCGGGACAAGGAGCGCCAGCGCGACCGCCTCTTCGCCTCCCTGGCCCTCGTCGTCGCCCGCCTGGAGGGCCCGGGGCTGGAGGAGTACCTGCGGGACCTGGGGCGCGAGCACCGCAAGTACCTGGCGCGGCCCGAGCACTACACGGCCGTGGGGGACAGCCTGATCGCCGCGTTCGCCGCCGTGTCGGGGTCGGCGTGGAGCGAGGAGGTGGAGAAGGCCTGGCACGAGGCGTACGGGGTGATCGCGGACGCCATGCTGGGCGCCGCGGGCGAGGCGGAGAGCCAGGGCGAGCCGTCCTGGTGGGACGCCGAGGTCACCGGCCGCACCGCGCACGGCGACGGCCCCACCGTCCTGACCCTGCGCCCGCACCGCTGCCTGCCGTACCTCCCGGGCCAGTACGTGAGCGTCGCCGTCCCCCGGGCGCCCGGCGTCTGGCGCCCCTACTCCGTCGGCAACGCGCCCCGCCGCGACGGCACCCTCGACCTGCACGTCAGCCTCGTCGAGGGCGGCGCGCTGTCCCCGGAGCTCGTGCGGCGCACCCGTCCGGGCGACGTCCTGCGGCTCTCCGCGGCGAGCGGCCGGCTGACGCTGCGCGCACCGGCGGAGCGGCCCCCCKCGTTCATCGCCGCCGGCACCGGCTGGGCCCCGGTCAAGGCGCTCCTGGAGGACCTGGCGGACGGACCGGGCCCCTACGACGAGGCCCGGCTGTTCGTCGTGGCCCGCGACACCGCCCGCCTCTACGACCGGGCCGCGCTCGCCCGGCTGAGCAGCCGGCTGCCGGGGCTGGACGTCACCGTGATCACGCCCGCGCCGGGCCGCCCCGCGCTGCAGGCCACCGAGCGGCTGCTGACGGCGCTGGGCACCCGCGCCGGCTGGGCGCGCCACGACGTCTACCTGGCCGGTCCGCCCGGTCTGGTCGAGGAGGTCTCGGCGGTGCTGCCGTGCCTGGGCGCCGACCCGGGACGGGTGTTCCACGACGACATCCCGGCCGCGTGCCGGGGGCGGGCCCCTTCGGCGGGGCCCGGTGAGTGGTTGCTACACCGGCCGCGGCCGCGGTGGCACTAGCCGTTGGGCCGGGGGCGGTGAGTTGTCGTCCGCGGGTGCGTCGTGGCCGGTCGCGCAGTTCCCCGCGCCCCTAAAGGGGCCCGGTGTCGGCCTCAGCTGTGCGTATCGCGTCCCTGTACGCCCGTGCGGCGGCGCGCAGGGCCGCCTCCGGGTCCACGCCGTCCGCCTCCGCCCGTACGGCCAGCGCCAGCAGTTCGTAGCCGACGCCCTCGCCCCGGGGCAGCGGCACGTCCAGGCCCGCCGTCCGCGCGCGGGAGGCCAGCTTGGCGGCGAGCGCGAGGCCGGGCTGGCCCAGCGGGACGCCCTCCGTGACGGAGGTGCGCCGCTTCTCCTCGGCCTTGGTGCGCAGCCAGTGCTCCTTGACCTCCTCCGGGGTGGAGGCGCTCTCGTCGCCGAACACGTGCGGGTGACGGTGGATCAGCTTGGTGACGATGCCGGCCGCCACGTCGTCGACGGAGAAGGGGTCCGAACCGTCCTGCGGGTCGCCCTCCTCGGCGATGCGGGAGTGGAAGACGACCTGGAGCAGGACGTCGCCGAGCTCCTCGCGCAGCTCGTCGCGGTCGCCCTCCTCGATGGCCTCGACGAGTTCGTACGCCTCCTCGATGCCGTACTTGGCGAGGCCCTTGTGGGTCTGCTGGGACGACCAGGGGCATTCGAGGCGGATGCGGTCCATGACCTGGACGAGGTCCAGGAGACGGGCGCCCGGCAGGTCGTAGGAGGCGGGCAGCAGTTCCAGGTCGGGCATCGCGACACGGCCGGAGCCGGCCAGCCGCGCCAGGCCGTCGGTCAGGCGCGGCTCGCCCTCACCGGTGGCGACGACGGTGACCGTGCGCCCGCCGGCGCAGAGGTCGACCAGCTCCTGCGCGTCGGGCGCCGCCTCCTCGACCTCTACGCCGGCCTCGCGCAGGTACGGCAGCTGGGGGTGGGCGCCGTCCGCGCACAGGACGCGGTCGGCGCCGTGCAGCGCCTGCCAGGCGGGCCAGGACAGGAGTCCGGGCGCGACCCGGTGGCTGGTGGTGAGCAGGACGATGCGCCCCGGGCTGGTTGCGTTCACCCCCCGAACGTAACCCACGCCGCGCTCACGCCGGCTGCTTGCTCCCGGCCGCCGTGACGTCCCGCACCCAGGGCAGCTTCGCGTCGACGCGGCTGCTCTTCTCCACGTCCCAGGTGCCGTAGCGCGGGTTCAGGTCGACGCCGAGCTTCTTCGACGCCTCCGACAGGGCCTTCCAGAACTCCGGCCGGCTGGTGTCGGTGCCGAGCGCGGTGGCGAGCTTCTGGGCCTCGATCTGGACGCGGAGGTTGTCGTCGAGCCGCTCGGGCGGCACCCCGTACTGCTGGAGCCAGGTCACCTCCAGGGCCTTCGCGTCGCCGGCCCGCTGTTCCAGGTCGGCGCGGGCCTCCTGGATCTCCTTGCGGGTGACGCTCACGCCCGCGTCCCGCGCGGCCCGGTGCAGCACGCGGTCCAGGACCATGCTGTGCAGGGTGTCGCGGGCGAGGCCGCCGGACTTGGCGACGGCCTGCTCGTACTGCGCCTCGCCGGTGGTGGCGGCGCGCTGCGCGGTCCGTACCTCGTTCACCCGGTTCTCCAGCTGGGAGACCGTGATGCGGTCGCCGCCGACGACGGCCGCGGCACCGGGGTGCGCGTCGTTCCCGCAGGCGGTCAGGAGGGGGGCCGCGGTGAGGAGCGCGGCGGAGAGGAGGAGCGCGGTGCGACGGCGGCGGTGCAAGGAGGACCTCCTGTGGGAGATTGTGCGACGGTGCACAAAGTCTTGCGATGATCGATGTTAGGCAGGCGACCGGCTCTCGGCCACCCATTCGACCCAACGATTCGGCAGGACTTCGGGCACCGTCCCACAGGTGCGCGCTTCAGCCGCGGACCTGCCCCAGCCACTGGAGTGTCCGGCCGATGTCCGCGACCAGCGGGTGGCCTGGGCCGCGCAGCCGTTCGACGTCGTAGCGCAGCCGGGCCAGCGTGTCGTGGGCGGCGGCCCGGTCGCCGAGGGCGAGGAGCAGGTGCCCGATGCGGCGGCGCACCTCGAAGGAGAGCTCGGCGTCCTGGGCGACGTACTGGTTCTCGTAGTACGGCAGCAGCGCGCGGTACTCGGCGAGCGCCGCCGCCGGTTCGCCGAGCTGTTCGAGGCACTGGGCGGCGTCGTAGCGGAAGCGCAGGGACTGCGGGTCGGCCTGCCCCGCCTCGGTGGCCCGTTCGTCGGCGAGGCGGCGCAGTTCGGGCAGGGCGCGGCGGTACTGGCCGTCGTCCATCAGCGTGGCCGCGTACTGCTTGCGCAGGGTGCGCACGACCGGTGAGTGCTCGCCGTGCTGGGCGGCGGCGGCCGGCAGGATCTGGCCGAGGATGTCGACGGCCTGGGTGATGCGGCCCTCGCCGAGGAGGCGCTTGACCTCGTCGACGGCTCCGGCGACGTCCGGCTTCTCGACGGCGGGCGCGGCCTGCGGCTGGGCCGCGGGCGTGCGGGCGCGGTCCGGCCAGGGGGGGTCCGCCGGAGGGGGTCCCGCGCGCGGGCAGCAGCGGCAGCAGGTGCTCGTACGTCTCCTGCGCGGAGCCGGGGCGGTGCTGGGGGTCCTTGGAGAGCAGCCGCAGCACGAGCGCTTCGAGCGCCTCGGGCACCTCGGGGCGCAGCCGGCGCACCGGCAGGGGCGGCTCGTAGAGGTGGCGGTGCAGCACGCCGAGGGCGGTGGAGCCGGAGAACGGGACGTCCCCGCTGAGCAGTTCGTGCAGCAGCACGCCGAGCGCGTACAGGTCGGTGTACGGGCCGACCGCGCCGCCCATCGCCTGCTCGGGCGCCATGTAGGCGGGCGAGCCGATGGGCGAGCCGGTGTGCGTGAGACGGGTGGTGTCGGTGTCCATCACCGAGGCGACGCCGAGGTCCAGGACGGTGACCGTGCCGTCCTGCTTGACCATCACGTTGCGCGGCTTGAGGTCGCGGTGGACGATCGGCACGGCGTGCACCGCGGACAGCACGGCGCACAGCTGCGCGGCGACCGCGACGGCCCACTGCCAGGGGTAGGGGTCGTGCTCGGCGAGGTGGTCGGAGAGGTCGGCCCCGTCGACGTACTGCATGACGAGGAACAGCTCCTCGCCCTCGCTGCCCGCGTCGTGGACGGTGACCAGGCCGGGGTGGTCGACCTGGGCGGTGACGCGGCACTCGCGCACGAAGCGGCGGCGCAGCTCGTCGGCCTCCTGGCCCGCGACCTTGTCGGGCCGCAGCAGCTTGACGGCCACGCGCCGGTCCAGGCGCTGGTCGTACGCCGTCCACACCTGGCCCATGCCGCCCTGCCCGATGAGCGTGGACAGTTCGTAGCGGTCGGCGATCACCCGTCCCGACGCCGCCACGCTCACCTGCCGTCCTCGTGCTTGCGCAGGTAGTCGCTCAGCTCGTCCAGCTCGGCGCGCACCTGGTCGATCCGGGCGGGCGCGGGGCGCTGCGGCGGCGGGGTCGGCGCGGGCGTCTGCGGCTGGGGCTGGACCCGGGGTATCGGGGTCATCGGCGTGTGCGGACCGGCCGCGGCGTACGGGGGCTGCGGGTAGCCGTAGGTGTGCGCCGTGGACTGCTGGTGCGCCGTGTACGCCGCGTACGCGTAGCCGACCTGGTGGTAGTGGCGGATCTCCGTCGCCAGGTAGTACGCGATCGAGGCCACGAGCGAGACCATGAGCAGCGCCAGGCCCGTCCAGCCGCCCGGGGTGTGGATCTCCTCGCCGGGCTCGGTGCCGATGAGGACGAACCCGAGGACCTCGGCCGCGAGGACGGCCACCATCAGGCCCCAGTCCAGGGATCTGCGGGTCACCAGCGCCAGGCGCAGCATCATGACCCAGCCGAGGAGGCCGAAGCTGCACACGGACAGGACCACGAAGAGCACGCGCAGGAAGACCAGCAGCCCGGTCGGGGGTGGCGGCTTCACCGGCAGCGCCGGGCCGTGGCCTTGCATGGTTGCTCCTGGAGGCCTGGTGGGGACGGACAGACGTAGGGACGCACGTACGGACGCACGGGTGCGGAGTCCGAGCGTATAGGCCGACCAGGTCACCTGGTCCAGGGTTGTACCGAACCGTTGTGGTGCTGGTCACCGCGGCCGCCCCACGGACCTCAGCCGGGCTCCACCGTGCCGTCCGTCAGGCCGTCGTACATGCCGCGCACCAACTGCTCGCCGAGGCGGCCCGCGAGCCGCAGCGCCTCCTCGAACTCGGCCAGTGCGCGGAACCGTTCGCCGTAGGTGCGCTGCTGCTCCAGCGGCAGCCGGGGCAGTTGCAGGCGGCGCACGTCGAGCCGGGTCGCGGTGGAGGCGTAGCTGCTGGCCCGGCGGTTGCCGGCGGTGCCGCGCAGGAACCCGGCGAGGAACCACGGGTCGAGGGCGGCCGGGTCGGGCCGCAGCAGGACGAGGTTGCGGCCGAGGGCGGCGCCCACGTCCGCGCCGTCGACGACGCGCGCGACGGAGCCGCCGCCGAGCACGGGCACGACGACGTCACCGGGTGCGGTGAGCACGGGTTCCCCGTCGCCCTCGGAGAGCGCCCCGGCCGACGCCGTCGCGGAGGGCCCGGTACCGGCGAGGACGTCGTGGTCGGTGAGCACGGGCCCGCGCACGGGCCCGCCGCTCCCTCCCGTACGCAGCCGCAGTACGCCCCCGCGCGCGAGTTCGCCGATCGTGGTGAGCGGCAGCCGGGCGGGCG
>NZ_VDFC01000047.1:614853-622717 GCF_008369065.1 Streptomyces apricus
GGGTGAGGCGGCGGGCCAGCCGGAGCGTCTCGCCCAGGCGGTCGCGCACGTCCCCGAGCCGCTCGGCGCCGCCGCCGGCCGCGGGGGGCGGCAGATGGCGGGCCGGGGCCAGGTCGACGTCGTCGTCGAGGAGTTCGATGACCGGTACGCAGCGGCTGACGCCCGGCTGCTCCGGCGCGGTGCCGGTGCGGTCGAAGGGGCGCCAGGCGTCGAGGACGGCGGTGCGCAGGGCCGGCCAGTCGAGTGCGCCGCGGCCGTCCGCGGCGTACCCGGCGGTGTCGGCGAGCAGCACCTCGGGGTGCGCCGGCCGGCCGGTGGCGGCGGGCCGGCGCAGCACCCACAGGTGGAGCGGGAGGTTGTGCGGAGCCGCGGCGCCGGGGGGCAGGGCGATCACCGCGCGCAGGGCGCCGCGGCGCAGCAGGTCGGCGCGGATGCGGCGGCCCGAGCGGCGGGAGGCGGCGGCGGGCGGCATCAGCAGGACGGCGGTGCCGCCGTCCCTGAGCCGGGCCAGCGCGTGCTGCACCCAGGCCAGTTCGGACTCGGTGCGGGCCGGGAAGCCGTACTCCCAGCGCGGGTCGTAGGCCAGTTCGTCGTGCCCCCAGTTGCGCTCGTTGAACGGCGGGTGGCACAGGACGGCGTCGGCCCTGAGGCTGCCGTACGCGTCCTCGCGCAGGGTGTCGGCGGCGGCGGTGCGCACGGCGGCCCGGGTGTGGAGGGCGAGCCGCAGGGCGCTGAGCGCGGCGAGTTCCGGTGCGCTGTCCTGGCCGTACAGCTGCTGTTCCCCGGTGCCTGCGGTGCCCCCGGTGTCCTGGAGGGCGGCGGCCGCGCGCAGCAGGGCGCCGGTGCCGCAGGCCGGGTCCAGGACCTTCCCGGCGGGTCCGGCGAGGTCGGCCATCAGGGCGGCGAGGCCGGACGGCGTGAGCGTGTACTGGCGCGGGTTGGCGTCGAGGTGGCGGCCGAGCAGGAACTCGTACGCCTTGCGGGCGCCCAGTTCGGCGGCGAGGTCGCCGGCGGCGCGCAACAGGGCTGCCGAGGACCGCAGTTGCGCGGCGTCCGGGGTGGCGACGGCCCGCTTGCGGAGCGCTCCGAAGTGCGGGGTGAGGACCTGGTCGAGCGGGCCGGGCAGCAGGTCGGCGAGCCGTTCGTCGGACCCCGCGGTCAGCTCCAGCCAGACCGTGGGCCGGTCGTGCAGGAGCAGCAGGGCGCAGCCCGTGTGGACCAGGGCGGTGACGGGGCCCTGCGGATGTCCGGCGACCTGCTGCCAGACCCGTTCGCGCAGGGGGACCTCGGCCAGTTTGCCCTGGGCGCGCAGCCACTCCTCGACCTCGGCGAGGGCGAAGGAGGGGCTGGTCTCCGTGCCGCCGACGGGCCGGGGGAAGTCGGCGTGGCGGCGGCGCCAGTTGCTGACGGCGGCCCTGCCGACCCCGGCGAGCCGGGCGATCCCGGCCGCGGTGACCTCTGTCCCGTTCTCCTGCACCGAGCCCGCTCCCCTCGTCCGATGTGGCGCCGAGCATAGCGGCGTACGCAAGATCTACCCATTCACGGACGTGTACGCAATGGCTTCCGTGAACCGTGTTGACTCGGTTCACAAGCTCTGCTGTGATTGACCCATCGGATGAACGGCCGCCGTACGAGGCGGCCGTACCCGGCCGTCCCCACACCTCTCGACATCCAAGGACCCGTCATGCGCCGTACCGCTCTCGCCGCTCTCTGCCTCGCCGCCACCGCGGCCGTGTCGCTCACCGGCTGCCTGCCCGGCGAGGACGAGGCGGACAGCAAACCGAAGGGACCCTTCGCCGGGCTGACCGGCGGCGAGATCGCCGACCGGGCCGTCGAGGCCACCTCGAACGCCTCGTCGCTGCGCATGAAGGGCGACATCCAGGACGACGGCAGCCGCGTCGGCCTGGACATGGCCCTCGACAAGAAGGGCCGCTGCGCCGGCACCGTGAGCGCCGGCGGCGAGGGCGAGGCCGAGCTGAGGAAGACCGCCGACACCCTCTACATGAAGTACGACGAAAAGTTCCTGCGCGCCCAGGACGAGGGCTCCTCGAAGGCGGAGACCGACGCGGTGGTGGACATGCTCGCCGGGAAGTGGACCAAGACCTCCGCGACCGGTGCGGACGCCGAGGAGATGGCGGGCTTCTGCGACCTCGACACCGTCCTCGCCGACTTCGAGGACGTCGACTCCGACGCCACCCGCGGCAGGACGACCACCGTCGACGGCACCCCGGCACTCGTCCTGCACGAGAAGGAGGGCAAGGACACGTACACGCTGTACGTCGCCACCGAGGGCAAGCCCTACCTGCTCAAGGTCGTCAGCAGGTCCGCCGACGACCCGGGCACGGTCACCTTCGGCGACTTCGAGAAGCCGGTCCCGGCCGGCGCGCCCGAGGGCAAGGTCATCGACCTGGACGCGCTGGGCGGCTGACGGAGTGGTGGGTGCGCCCGCGTCAGAGCACGTGCCGCACCCATACGTTGGGCTCGACGTACACCGCGTACCCGTGGGCCGGCTCGCAGTGCACCGGCACCAGCGCACCGGGGACCTCGACCAGGCACTCCTCGTCGAACGGCAGGCCCGTCCACCCCCGCCACTCGTCGAGCGACGCGGCAACGGTCATCGACGCCGGGGCGACCGCCTCGACGCGCCCGCCCGCCCGGACGTGCACCCGCAGCCACGGATCGTGCGGCAGCCCGTCGCCGCGCGTGCGGAACGCGTACTCCTCCATCGGCGTACGCGGCTCCAGGTGCTTCGCGCTGGGCCGCACGGGCGCGACGACCTCGCCGAAGCCCCGCCCCCGGGCGTTGTCGCGCATCGCCGCGAGCATCCGCCCCGACAGGCCGGTGCCCTGCGCGTGCGGGGCCACCACGACCGAGATCGCGCTCACCGTGTCGGGCACGACGCCCCTGCGCAGGTCACCGAACGCCCACACCAGGATCTCGTCCCAGCCCCGCGGCGGCAGCGCGCCCGCCCCCTCGTCCCCGAGGGCGAACGGCACGCTGTAGGCGTGCGCCACCACCTCGCCGTCCGCGTCCTCGGCGAACAGCACGTACTCCGGCAGTTCCCTGGCGATCCGGCCGTAGTGCGCGTTGCCCACGAGGTCGTTGCGCAGGAAGGCGGGCCAGGTGTCGGCCATCCCCGTCACCCGGTCGAGCATCTCCGGGCGCTCGGCCAGGCTCGCGATCGTCAGCACCATGCCGGACACGGTAGGCACCGGGCGGACCGCGGGCGAACGGATTTCACCCGGACCCGCGGCGCCCGCCGCCCCGGTCCGCCGCGGTGCGCTCAGCCCGCGTGGAACCTGCTCGGCGCCCGCGTCGGTGTGCCGCCCGAGGGGAGCTTCTGCCCGGGGCAGGTGGACAGCACCTTCTTCATGGCGGCCTTCTCGGCGGCGGTGACCCACAGCTCGTACTTCTTCTTCACGGCCACCTGCCCGGCCACGTACGTGCAGCGGTACGCCTTGTGCGGCGGCAGCCAGGTCGCGGTGTCCCCGTCGCCCTTGCTGCGGTTGCGGCCCGCGTCGACCGCGAGGAGGTTCAGCGGGTCGTTGGCCAGCGCTATGCGCTTGCTCGCGTCCCACTTCTGGGCGCCCTTCTGCCAGGCGTCCGACAGCGCGACCAGGTGGTCGATGTCGACCTCGCTGCGCCCGCCGCGCTCGAAGGTGACGTCCGCGTCGGTGTAGGGGTCGGGGTCGAGCCGCCCCGAGCGCACGCTGCACTCGCCGTCGCTGAACGTCACCTCCTTCAGGTCCCGCTTGAGGATGTCGTCGCGGGTGTCGCAGCCGTTCGAGTCGGTGTCGGCCCAGGGCGTGCCGAACTTGTCCCGGTCGTACCCCGTCTTGGGGGCCCGTCCCTTGACGGTCAGCGAGTCGACGGCGGCCAGGGCCGGTCCGCCCGCGCCCGTGGTCTCCCCGGATCCGGCGCCGGTCGACTCCACCGTGCAGCCGGTCGCGGCGATCAGCAGGGCCGCGACGCCGGCGGTCCTGGTCCAGAACGTCACGGACACTCCTTTTCCCTGCCGGTCCGGGCGGGCCCCGACCGGGCGGCCTTCCCGCACCCGCTGCTGCTTCTGCCTGTGCCTGCGCCTCTGCGGCACACGCTCCGTACCTGCTCTACCCGCTGTGCCCGCACTTCACCGTACCGACCCGGGCGCTCGGGGGCGCGCGGACGGCTCGGTGGTGCGGGCACAGCGGGTAGAGCAGGTACGAAGGGACAGGGCGGGACGGGGCGGCTACGAGCCCAGGATCGAGGCCAGGAACTCACCCGTCCATCCCAGCAGCTCCCGGCCGAGCAGCGGCTTGCCGCCCACCTTCGCCGTCTTCGGGCGCGGCACCAGCACCTGGTGCACGGACGGCTTGATCACCGAGCCCGGGTACAGCCGCTGCAGCCGCAGCTCCTGCGACTCGCGCAGCTCCACCGGCGCGAACCGGACGTTGTTGCCCTGCAGGACGACCTCGCCGACCCCGCAGGCCCGCGCGAGCATCCGCAGCCCCGCCACCAGCAGCAGGTTCTCCACCGGCTCGGGCAGCTTCCCGTAGCGGTCGACGAGCTCCTCGCGCACCGCCTTGACGTCCTCCTCGGAGTTGATCGAGGCGATCGCGCGGTAGGCCTGCAGGCGCAGCCGCTCGCCCGGTGCGTAGTCGTGCGGGACGTGCGCGTCGACCGGCAGCTCGATCTTGACCTCCAGCGGCGGCTCGTCCTCCMCCCCGCCGTCCATCTGGGCGCGGTAGTCGGCCACCGCCTCGCCCACCATGCGGACGTACAGGTCGAAGCCGACCCCGGCGATGTGCCCGGACTGCTCGCCGCCCAGCAGGTTGCCGGCGCCGCGGATCTCCAGGTCCTTCATCGCCACGTACATGCCCGCGCCCATCTCGGTGTGCTGGGCGATGGTCGCGAGCCGTTCGTGGGCCGTCTCGGTGAGCGGCTTCTCCGGCGGGTAGAGGAAGTACGCGTACCCGCGCTCGCGGCCGCGCCCCACCCGGCCGCGCAGCTGGTGCAACTGGGAGAGGCCGAAGTTGTCGCCGCGCTCCACGATCAGCGTGTTCGCGTTCGAGATGTCGATGCCCGACTCCACGATGGTCGTCGAGACGAGCACGTCGAACTTCTTCTCCCAGAAGTCGACGACGACCTGCTCCAGGGCCTGTTCGGACATCTGGCCGTGGGCGGTGGCGATCCGCGCCTCCGGCACGATCTCGCGCAGCTTGGCCGCCGCCCGGTCGATCGACTCGACCCGGTTGTGGATGTAGAAGACCTGGCCCTCGCGCAGCAGCTCCCTGCGCACCGCGGCGCCGATCTGCTTCTCCTCGTACGGGCCGACGAAGGTCAGGACCGGGTGCCGCTCCTCCGGGGGCGTGGTGATCGTCGACATCTCGCGGATGCCCGTCACCGCCATCTCCAGGGTGCGCGGGATCGGGGTGGCGGACATGGTCAGGACGTCCACGTTCGCGCGCAGCTTCTTCAGCTGCTCCTTGTGCTCGACGCCGAAGCGCTGCTCCTCGTCGACGATGACGAGGCCCAGGTCCTTGAACTTCGTCTCCGAGGAGAACAGGCGGTGGGTGCCGATGACGACGTCCACCGAGCCCTCCCGCAGCCCCTCCAGGGTCGCCTTCGACTCGGTGTCGGACTGGAAGCGCGACAGGGCCCTGACGTTGACGGGGAACTGCGAGTAGCGCTCGCTGAACGTCCCGAAGTGCTGCTGCACCAGCAGTGTGGTGGGCACCAGCACGGCCACCTGCTTGCCGTCCTGGACCGCCTTGAAGGCCGCGCGGACCGCGATCTCCGTCTTGCCGTAGCCCACGTCGCCGCAGATCAGCCGGTCCATCGGGACCGTCTTCTCCATGTCGTCCTTCACCTCGGCGATGGTGGTGAGCTGGTCGGGCGTCTCGGTGTACGGGAACGCGTCCTCCAGCTCGCGCTGCCAGGGCGTGTCGGCGCCGAAGGCGTGCCCGGGGGCCGCCATGCGGGCCGAGTACAGCCGGATGAGGTCCGCCGCGATCTCCTTGACGGCCTTCTTGGCGCGCGCCTTGGTCTTGGTCCAGTCGGCGCCGCCGAGCCGGTGCAGCGTCGGGGCCTCGCCGCCCACGTACTTGGTGATCTGCTCCAGCTGGTCGGTGGGGATGTAGAGGCGGTCGCCGGGCTGGCCGCGCTTGGCGGGCGCGTACTCCACCACGAGGTACTCGCGGGTCGCGCCCTGCACGGTCCGCTGGACCATCTCGATGTAGCGGCCGACGCCGTGCTGCTCGTGGACGATGTAGTCGCCCGTCTCCAGCGTCAGCGGGTCGATGGTCTTCCTGCGGCGGGCCGGCATCCGGGTGCCGTCCTTGCCGGCGGCCTTCTGCCCGGTCAGGTCGGTCTCGGTGAGCACGGCGAGGCGCAGCGCCGGGTCGACGAACCCGTGGTCGATGGAGCCGCAGGACACCTGCACCACCGAGGGGACGAGCGTGTCGAGCTGCGACTCCAGGCGGGCCGCGATGCCCTCGCCGCCGAGCACCTCGACGGTCCGGGCGGCGGGGCCGTGCGCCTCGGTGACGAACACCGTGCGCCAGCCGTCCGCGAGCCAGCCCTTGGTGTCGGCCAGCGCCTTGGCGGTGTCGCCCCGGTAGGTCTCGGGCGCGTGCATCCCGAGCTTCAGGGTGTCAGCGTCCAGCTCTTCGTCGGCCGCGAACTGCGACACCGACCACCACATCATGTCCAGCTCGCGGGCCCGGTCCCGGACGTCCGCGATGGACCACAGGGACGCGGCGTCCACGTCGATCGGGGCCTCGCCGCCGCCCGCGGTGGCCGCCCAGGACGCCTGGAGGAACTCCTGCGAGGTCGCCACCAGGTCCGCGGCGCGCGTCCGCACCCGCTCCGGGTCGCAGACCACCGCCATGGCGCCCTCGGGCAGGACGTCGACGAGCAGCTCCATGTCGTCGACGAGGACCGGGGCGAGGGACTCCATGCCCTCGACCGCGATGCCCTCGGCGATCTTGCCGAGCAGCTCGCCCAGCTCGGGGTGCTCCTCGGCGAGCCGGGCGGCCCGCTCCCTTACCTCGTCGGTGAGCAGCAGCTCCCGGCAGGGCGGCGCCCACAGCCCGTGCTCGGCGACCTCCAGGGAGCGCTGGTCGGCGACCTTGAAGTAGCGGATCTCCTCGACGTCGTCGCCCCAGAACTCCACGCGCAGCGGGTGTTCCTCGGTGGGCGGGAAGACGTCCAGGATGCCGCCGCGCACGGCGAACTCGCCGCGCTTCTCGACCAGCTCCACGCGGGCGTACGCGGCGGCCGCGAGGGCTTCCACGACGGCGCCCAGGTCGGCGCTCTGTCCGGTCCGCAGGGCCACGGGCTCCAGGTCGCCCAGGCCCTTGACCTGCGGCTGGAGGACCGAGCGGACGGGGGCGACCACCACGGAGACCGGGCCGGTCTCCGGGTCGTCGGAGCGGGGGTGGGCCAGCCTGCGCAGGACCGCGAGCCGGCGGCCGACGGTGTCGCTGCGGGGGGACAGGCGCTCGTGCGGCAGCGTCTCCCAGGACGGGTACTCCACGACCGTGTCGGCCGGGAGCAGCGAGCGCAGGGCGGCCGCGAGGTCCTCGGCCTCGCGGCCGGTGGCGGTGACCGCCAGGACCGTGCGGCCCGCCTCACGGGCCAGGGCCGCGACCGCGAACGGCCTGGCGGCGGGTGGGCCGACCAGGTCGACGTGCATGCGGTTGCCGTCGSCGGCGGCCTTCACCGCTTCGGTGAGGGCCGCGTCCTTGACGACGGCGTCGAGGAGACCGTGCAGGCTCATGGAGGTGCTTCCGTCCGAGGATCGTGAGGTGCGGTTGGGGTGTGCGGGCAACGCGAGCCGCCCGACACGTCTGACGGGCCGGGGTCGGTGAGGACGTGCCAGGAG
>NZ_VDFC01000047.1:622817-632309 GCF_008369065.1 Streptomyces apricus
CCCCGCGCCCCTGGGTACCCAGGGGCGCGGGGAACTGCGCGGTCAACCCCCACCGGGGCCGCACCGTACGGACCAGCCGGCGGCAGCTACTCCGTCGCGATGGCGTTCAGGACGTTCATCCGGCCCGCCCGGAACGCCGGCACCAGCGCCGCGAACAGGCCCACGAAGGCCGACCCGACGAAGACCGCGATGATCGTCGGCCAGGGGATGTCCAGGACCTTCAGGCCCTCCAGGGCGAGGAGCTTCTGGGCGGTGGCGCCCCAGCCCATGCCCAGGCCCAGGCCCAGCAGCGCTCCGAAGAGGGCGATGACCACCGACTCCAGGCGGATCATGCGGCGCATCTGCCGGCGGGAGAGGCCGATGGCGCGCATCAGGCCGATCTCACGGGTCCGCTCGACGACCGAGAGCGCCAGGGTGTTCACGACGCCCAGCACCGCCACGACGATCGCGAGGGCCAGCAGGCCGTAGACCATGTTCAGGAGCTGCCCGATCTGGTCCTTGAGCTCCTGCTTGTAGTCGGTCTGGTCGCGGACCTGGTACTGGGGGTACGCGTCCAGGGACTTCTTCAGCGCCGCGTACGCCGTCTTCTCCTGGCCGTCCTTCGCGGTGGCGAACATGATGTCGTTCGGCGGGACCTTGTCGGCCGGGACGTACCGCTCCATCGTGGCGATGCTCAGGTAACGCGAGCCCTTGTCGATGGCCACGTCGTCGTCCGTGACGGCCGCGACCTTCAGCTTCGCGGTCCGGCCGCCCTTGAAGGCGACGGTCATCGTGTCGCCGACCTTCACGCCGTGTTCCTCGGCGTAGTCGGAGCCCACCGACATCGCGTCCTTCCCGTACGCCGCCGACAGGTCGCCCGCGACGGTCTCGCGCCGCAGGTCGCTGGCGTACGTCGGGTCGGCGGCCGTGACGTCGCTGTCCTCGGTCCTGCCGTCGGGCGAGGTCAGCTTCGCCTCGACCATCTTGTAGCTGGTGACGTGCTCCAGGCCCGGCGTGTCCTCGATGGCCTGCTGGGCCTGCGGCACGATCCGCTGGTTGCCCTGGACGATGAAGTCCGTGCCGACCGACCGGTCCAGCTCCTCCGTGGCGGAGGCCACCATCGAGGAGCCGACCACGGAGAGGCAGGCGACCAGCGCGAGGCCGATCATCAGGGCCGCTCCGGTGGCGCCGGTACGCCGCGGGTTGCGCAGCGCGTTGCGTTCGGCGAGGCGGCCGACGGGGCCGAAGGCGCGCAGCAGGACCGCGCTGATGACCCGGACCACGCCGCCCGCGAGCAGCGGGCCGATGATGACGAACCCGATCAGGGAGAGCACCACGCCGATGCCCAGCATCGACGCGCCGTCGCTCGCCTTGTCCGCGCCGGCCGCCGTGAAGAGGGCGGCGCCGCCGGCACCCGTGAGGACCAGGCCGATGAGGCCGCGGATCCAGCCCGCTTTGCCGTCGGCCGGCGTACCGGCGTCGCGCAGGGCGGCCATCGGGGAGACCTTGCCCGCGCGGCGGGCCGGCAGGTAGGCGGCCAGGACGGTGACGACGATGCCCAGGACCAGGCCGATCACCGGGGTCGCGGCCTTCACGGTCAGGTCGTCGGTGGAGAGGTTCATGCCCGCCATGGACATGAGCTTCATGAGGCCGATCGCGATGCCGACGCCGGCGGCGACCCCGAGGACCGAGCCCACGACACCGAGCAGCAGCGCCTCGACGAGCACGGACCGGTTGACCTGCTTGCGGGAGGAGCCGATGGCGCGCATCAGGCCGATCTCGCGGGTGCGCTGGGCGACCAGCATCGAGAAGGTGTTGATGATGAGGAAGATGCCGACGAGGAAGGCGATCCCGGCGAAGCCGAGCATGGCGTACTTGATGACGTCCATGAACTCGCCGACGCCCTCGCGGCCCTCGTCCGCGAACTCCTTCTGTGTCTGGACCTTGAACGCCCCCGCCCCGGTCAGCTCCGTGGACACGTTCTGCTTGAGCCGCGCGTCACTCACGCCGGCGGCGGCCGTGACGTTGATCTGGGTGAACCGGTCCTCGGCGCCGAGCAGTTCGCGCTGGGCGGTGGCCCGGTCGAAGTAGACGACGGCAGCACCGGGGTTGGTGATCTTGAAGGTGGCGATGCCGACGATCTTCGCCTTGAAGTCCCCGGTGACGGCTATGGTCCGCAGCTCGTCACCCATCTTCAGGTGGTGCTTGTCCGCGGTGTCGGCGTCGACCATGACCTCGGTGGGACCGCGCGGGGCGTGCCCCGCGGTGATCTCCATCGAACGCAGGTCGTTCTTCGTCCAGTTGCTCGCGATCGTCGGGGCGCCGGTGCTCGACCCCATGTTCTCGTTGTCGCTGTCGACGACGGTCACGTTCAGCGAGTTGACGACGCCCTCGGCGGACTCGACGCCCTCGGCCTGCCGGGCCCGCTCGACCGCGGAGGCGGGCAGCGACTCGGGCTTGCCGTTCTGCGGGGTGTCGTCGACCTTCGCCGCCTTCGGGGAGACCGTGACGTCGGCCGCGGTGGTCGCGAAGAGCTTGTCGAAGGTGGTGTTCATCGTGTCGGTGAAGACGAGCGTGCCGCACACGAACGCCACCGACAGCAGGACGGCGACGGCCGACAGGGCCATGCGTCCCTTGTGCGCGAAGAAGTTGCGCATCGAGGTCTTGAGGACGGTCATGACGTACGCCCCCGGGCGTCGAAGTCCTTCATGCGGTCGAGGACGGCGTCGGCCGTCGGGCGGAGCATCTCGTCGACGATCCGGCCGTCGGCGAGGTACAGCACGCGGTCCGCGTAGGAGGCGGCGACGGGGTCGTGCGTCACCATCACGATGGTCTGGCCGAGTTCGTCGACCGAGCGGCGCAGGAAGCCCAGGACCTCGGCGCCGGCGCGGGAGTCGAGGTTCCCGGTCGGCTCGTCGCCGAAGATGATCTCGGGACGCGCGGCCAGGGCGCGGGCCACGGCGACGCGCTGCTGCTGGCCGCCGGAGAGCTGGTTGGGCCGGTGCTTGAGCCGGGAGGCGAGCCCGACGGTCTCCACGACCTGGGCCAGCCACGCCTTGTCGGGCCTGCGTCCCGCGATGTCCATCGGGAGCGTGATGTTCTCCAGGGCGCTGAGCGTGGGCAGCAGGTTGAACGCCTGGAAGATGAAGCCGATCCGGTCCCGGCGCAGCTGCGTGAGCTTCTTGTCCTTGAGCTTCGTGATCTCGGTCTCGTCCAGGAAGATCTGCCCGGAGGAGACGGTGTCGAGGCCGGCGAGGCAGTGCATCAGCGTGGACTTGCCGGACCCGGAGGGGCCCATGATCGCGGTGAAGCGGCCCCGCGCGATGTCCACGTCGACCCGGTCCAGGGCGACGACGCGGGTCTCACCGGACCCGTACGCCTTCACGACCTGCCGCGCCCGCGCGGCAACGGCCGTACGCTCTCCAGTGCCCCCGTGCCTGGGAATGGTTACAGCCGATGTCACGGTATGTCTCCTAAGTCGGTCACCGCGAGGCAGTGACGAGGTGCGGTCGTCCGCATCGCTGCGGTGTGTGCGGATGGTGCGGTCGTCGTGCGGCCGCCGTGCAGCCAGTCGTGCGCTCGTCGTGCAGTCGTCGTGCGCTTACGGCGACAAGTCTGGTGCGCGGGGCCCTCCCCCGCGCTGGTGCCCGGCGCAGTCTTGTGCGGGGGTAAACCCCACCCCCGAAGGTGCGGAACACCGCCCCGGCGGTGCGGGACGCCGCCCCCCAGCGGCATAAAGCCAGGTTAAGGACGGCCGCGCGCCGTCTCGTCCTCCGCCGGGACGACCCCTCCCCGAGCCGAAGTGGTGACATCCCCCTAGGGGTTGTCCGCCCACCGGCGGAGCCGGCCCCGGGGAGGGCGCACCCTCCCGCGGTGTGCGGCACGGATGGGAGAGTGGCCCCGGCAGATAGGTGCAAGGGGAAGGAATCCTGTGGGCCAGGGGGACACCGAGATACCGGCCGTGCCGATGGAAGGGCCCGCCGCGGCGCGGGCCGCGGTCCGCACCCGCCGGGCCGTCGTCGCCGCCCTGATGCTGTGCATGGCCCTGGCCGCGCTCGACTCCACGATCGTGTCGACCGCCGTCCCCCAGATCGTCGGCGACCTCGGCGGCTTCGCCGTCTTCTCGTGGCTGTTCTCCGGCTACCTGCTCGCCGTGACCGTCACGCTGCCCGTCTACGGCAAGCTCTCCGACACCTTCGGCCGCAAGCCCGTTCTGATCGCCGGCTGCGTCCTCTTCCTGCTCGGCTCGCTGCTGTGCGCGCTCGCCTGGAACATGGCCGCGCTGATCGCGTTCCGCATCGTCCAGGGCCTGGGCGGCGGCGCCCTCCAGGGCACGGTCCAGACGCTCGCCGCCGACCTCTACCCGCTCGAACAGCGCCCCAGGATCCAGGCCAAGCTGTCCTCGGTGTGGGCCACCTCGGCGATCGCGGGCCCGGCGCTGGGCGGGATCCTCGCCGCGTACGCCGACTGGCGCTGGATCTTCCTCATCAACCTGCCGTTCGGCGCGCTCGCCCTGTGGCTGCTGGTGCGCCACCTGCACGAGCCGGAGCGGGCCGCCCCCGCGCACCCGCCGCACGTCGACTGGGCGGGCGCGGTCACCGTCTTCGCCTGCGGCGGCGTCCTGCTGACGGCCCTGGTACAGGGCGGGGTGGCGTGGCCCTGGCTGTCGGCGCCCTCGGTCGCGCTGTTCTGCACCGGGTTCGCGCTCGTGGCCCTCCTGGTGTTCGTCGAGCGCCGGGCGGCCGAGCCGATCATCCCCGGCTGGGTCTGGCGCCGGCGCACCATCGCCGCGGTGAACCTGGCACTCGGCGCGCTGGGCCTGCTCATGGTCGCCCCCACGGTCTTCCTGCCCACGTACGCGCAGTCGGTCCTCGGGCTCGCCCCGATCGCCGCCGGCTTCGTGCTCTCCGTGTGGACGCTGAGCTGGCCGGTCTCGGCGGCCCTCAGCCAGCACGTCTACCGGCGCATCGGCTTCCGCAACACCGCGCTGCTCGGCATCGGCACGGCCACGCTGGTCCTGGCCGCCTTCCCCTTCCTGCCCTACCCGGGCGAGGCCTGGCAGCCCACGGCCCTGATGTTCCTCCTCGGCGGGGCGCTCGGGCTCTTCCAGCTGCCCCTGCTCATCGGCGTGCAGTCGAGCGTCGACTGGGCGGAGCGCGGTACGACCACCGCCTCCGTCCTCTTCTGCCGCCAGAGCGGCCAGACGATCGGCGCCGCCCTGTTCGGCGCGGTCGCCAACGGGGTGCTCGCCTCCCGGCTGGGCGGCGCGGGCGACCTGGACTCGGTGACCGCGTCCCTGGGGTCGGGCGCCCCCGCCGAGCACGTGCGGCGCGCGGTCGCCGAGGCGGTGCACTCCGTCTACTTCGGCGCGGCCTGCGCGGCGGCGGTGGCCTTCCTGGTCGTGCTGTTCATGGCGCCCCGCCGCTTCCCGGTGGCGGAGAAGCCCGCGGACTGACCTTCCGGGGGCCGGCCGCGGACCGACCTTCCGGGGGCCGGGTGCGCCGGCCGACAGGAACGCGGCGCACGTAAAGAGGTTATCGGCGGTAACACCCGAGGTCAGCGAAGTAAGCGCATACCGACCAATCAGTTTGTCGAAACCCTCGCGCCGCTCGGCTACTTGCGAGTAGCGTGCGTGCTCGCTCACCCCCCGCTCCCTGCGGTCCCCACCGGACCCGAGCCACGCAAGGAGAACCGGGATGTCTTACGACACGTCCCCGTCGTCCCCGTTCCCGCCGCACCACCAACCCCAACAGCCTTACCAGCCCTACCAGTCCCACCCTACCAGTCCCACCCCGGCCTCGCCGTCGCGGGCGACTACATCTCCGCGGCGACGGTCCTCGGCACCGGCGGCGTCATCGCGCTCTTCGGGTACGACGGCGTCGTCCTCGCGCTGAGCACCGCCCTGTCGCTCATGCTCCTGATGTTCCTGCTGGCCGAACCCCTGCGCAACGCGGGCCGGTTCACCATGGGCGACGCCTTGGCCCGCCGGATGCCGGACCGGACGGTACGGATCGCGGCGTGCGCGGTGACGCTGACCGCGCTGCTGCCGCTGATGCTCGTGCAACTGGCGGGCACCGGCGACCTGCTCGCCTTCATCCTCGGCTTCTCCGGCTCCGGACTGAAGACGGGCTGCATCGTCGGCCTCGGCATCCTGATGATCAGTTACGCGGCGATCGGCGGGATGAAGGGCACCGCGCTCATCCAGATCATGAAGATCGTGATGCTGCTCGGCTCCGGCGCCGTCGTCGCCGTCCTCATCCTGAACCGGTTCGACTGGAGCCTCGGCGGCCTCTTCGCACAGGCGGCGCGCAACAGCGGGGCGGGCTCCGCCTTCCTCGGCTCCGGGCTGCAGTTCTCGGGCGGGCCGAGCCCCCGCCTGGACATGATCACCGCGCAGCTGACGGTGGTGCTGGGCGGGGCGTGCCTGCCGCACATCACCATGCGCATGTACACCGCGGGCAGCGCCCGCCAGGTGCGCCGGTCGATGTCCTGGGCGGTGCCGGCCGTGGCCCTGTTCGTCCTCGTCATCACGGTCGTCGGCTTCGGGGCGACGGCGCTGATCGGGCGCGAGGCGATCGCGGGCGCCGACCCGCAGGGCAACACCGCCTACCTGCTGGGCGCGCGGGCCGCATTCGGGGCGGACGTCTCGACGGCGGAATCGTTCCTCTTCACCACCGTCACCGCCGCGCTCTTCCTGACGGTGCTCGCCTCGGTCGCCGGCATGATCCTCGCCTGCGCCAACTCCCTGGCCCACGACGTCTTCGCGCACCGCAGGCAGGAGCTGTCCCCGCGCCGCGAGATGACCCTCGCGCGGGTGTCCGCGGCGGCGGTCGGCGTCCCGGCGATCGTGCTGGCCACGCTGGTCCAGCACCACAGCCTGCAGCCGCTGGTCACGCTGTCGTTCTGCCTGGGCGCCTCGGCCATCGCGCCCGCGCTGGTCTACAGCCTCTTCTGGCGCCGCTACACCCGCACCGGCCTGCTGTGCACGCTCATCGGCGGCACCCTCGGCACGCTGGTCCTGATGACCGGCACGAACCTCGTCTCCGGGTCCCCCATCTCCGCCTTCCCGGACCACGACTTCACCTGGTTCCCGTTCACCACCACCGGCCTCGTCTCCGTCCCGCTGGGCTTCGCCCTCGGCTGGCTCGGCACGGTGGCCTCGGGCCGGCGCCGGACGGAGGAGCACCGCAGGCAGTACGAGACGGTGGAGGCCTGGATCCTCGCGGGAGCGGTCCGCGGAGAACGGGGAACCGAAAGCTGAGGGAACACGGCCCGTACCCCTTCGGCCCGAAGGAGTACGGGCCGAAGGGCTACGGACCGAAGGCGTACGGGTCCAAGGGCCACGGGCCGAAGGGGTACGGGTCGAAGGGCCACGGGCCGGCCGGGGTCACTCGGCCGCCGCCCGGCCCGTCAGGGCCGCGAGGCTGCTGCGCACGTGGTCCATGTGGGCCTGCACCTCGTCCCACCGTTCGCCGTGCTCCCGCAGGACCCGTTCCGTCTCGCGGGCCGTGCGCTCCTCCTGGGCGCGTGCCTCGGCGAGCAGTTCGGCGGCGCGGGCTTCCGCGTCCTCCTGGAGCCGGCGGGCCTCCTCCTCCGCCCCGGCCAGGGAGCGGCCCGCCTCGGCCAGATCCTCCTCGGCGCGCGCGACCAGCTCCTCGTGGCGCGCGTCGAGGGCGGCCTCCCGCTCGGCGGCCTCGCCCTCGGCCCGTTCCCGGCGCCCGGCGTGCTCCTTCTCCTGCGCGGTGACCAGGTCCTCGCCGCGCCGCCGCGCCTCGCGCAGCGCGGCCAGCGCCCCGGCGCGGCTCTCCTTCACCGCGCGCCGCGCGGAGACCCGCAGCTCGTCGGCCTCGGCCCGGGCCGCGAGCAGCCGCTGCCCGGCCTGCTCCTCGGCCCCGGCGCGCACCTCGTCGGCCGCCGCCCGCGCGGCCCCGCGCACCGCGTCGGCCGCCGCCAGCGCCTCGGCCACCACCAGGTCCGCCTCCTGCCGCGCACTCGCGCGCACCGCCGCGGCCTCCTCCTCACCCAGCGCGAGGAGCCGCCGGGCCCGCTCGCCGAGCTGCTCGTACGTCTGCGGGGCGAGCCGCGTCACGACCTCGCGCAGCCGCACCGCCTCGGACTCCATCTCCCGGGCCAGCACGGTCAGCCGGGCGGCCCGTTCCCAGGCGGCGTCCCGCCCCGCCGAGAGCGCCGCCGTGTACGCGTCGACCTGTCCGGGACGGTAGCCACGGCCCCGTACGGTCTCGAATCCCTGGGACGGCACCGGTGAGCTGCTCATGCCGGACATCCTGAAGGATCGGACGTAAGTGTTCATAACGCGACACTCCGCGCGTTCCGCCGACCCAGGACCGGGCAAGCGGAGGGGGCCGGGCCCGGTCGACCGACCGGGCCCGGCCCCCTCGTCACTTCCGTGCGGGGCGCCGCGCCGTCAGAGCAGGCCGTCCCACATCTGCTCCAGCAGCACCGACCACCAGCTCTCCGGCGACCCGAGGGCCGCCGGGTCCAGCGCGGCCAGCTGCGCCTGGAAGTCGACGGTCCAGCGGCCCGCCTGCTCCTGGTTGAGGCCGTAGCGAAGACGCCACATACGGCCCAGCAGTGCGAGACTGCGCGCGAACTCCGGCAGCCCCGTGTTCACGAACTGCGGCGGTACGGGAGCACCGCCCGGCCCCGCCTCCACGGGCACCGCCACGATGTTCGCGGTCCCGTACTGGACACAGATCGCCTTGCCGAAGTCACTGCCCATGACGAGGTACGAGCCCGCGTCCGCGCCCGGCTGGATGCCCCGCTCCTGCGCCAGTTCGGCGAGCGTGGGCACCGGCCGGCCCGGCTGGGCCTGCGCCCAGAAGAACGGGTTCATGTCGACGGGCAGCCCCGCCACCACCAGGGTGTGCGCCACGATCGGCGGCACGCCCTGCCGGGACACCGCCGCCTGGTCGAACCGGAACAGGCCCGGCCCGAAGGCCGCCGCCAGCTCCTGTCCGATCGCCTCCGGCGGGATCGGCGGCGCGGGCGGCACCGGCGGCAACGGCGCCCGCACCGGCGCGGGCCGCGCCGGGCCGTCGGCGACCTGGTGCAGCTCACCCTGGTGGGCGAGCAGCTGCGCCATGCCCTGCTGACGGCTCGCGTGGTCGGTGCCGTACGAGGCGATGCTGGTGATCCGCGCCTGCGGCCAGCTCTCCCGGATCATCCGCGCGCAGTAGGCGCCCGGCAGCTCGCAGGACTCCAGCTCCGTGTGCAGTTCGAGGACCTGCTGCGGCGGCACGTTCATCGCCCGCAGCTCGTGCAGGATCTGCCACTCCGGGTGCGGGGTGCCCGGCGCCGACCGCCGGATCAGCTGCTGCTCGCTGCCGTCCTGCGCGCGGTAGCGCAGCACGGCCTGGTAGCCGGGGCCGACCGTGGGCTGCGCCTGCTGCGGGTAGCCGTAGGCCGGGGGCTGCCCGGGCAGGGACTKGCCCGGCACAGGCTGACCCGGCATCGGCTGACCCGGGAAGGGCTGCTGACCGGGGAAGGGCTGGC
>NZ_VDFC01000047.1:632409-662632 GCF_008369065.1 Streptomyces apricus
CCCTCGGGCCCGTCCGAGCCGAGCTGCGAGACGAGCTGCGTCGGCACGTACCCGCCGGCCGGGGCGCCCGGCGCACCGGGCCCGGACGCGGGCGGCGGACCGCCCGGCCGCACACCCGGCGTACCGGGCGCCCCGGGGGGCGGCGGCGTACCGGGCGCGCCCGCACCGCGCGCGCCGCGCGGCGGAGCCTGCGCCTTGCTGGTCGCGGCGTCCGCGATGTCACCGGCGTCGGGCGGCAGCGGCCGGCCCGGCGCACTCGGCGCGGGCGGCGTCTGCGGCGCGACGGGGGCGGGAGCGGGCGGCTGCTGCGGCGCACCCTGCGGACCGCCGTACGGGGGCGCGCCCGGAGGCGGCGTCCCGGGCCCGGCACCCGCACCGGGCGCCGGCGCCCCCTGCGGGGCGGTGCTCTGCGGAGGGGTGCCCTGCGGGAAGGCGGGCGACTGCGGCGTGTCCAGCGCGGGCGCGACCGCCGTCTGCGGGAGCCGGCTGCCGCCCGAGATCAGCTTGGTCCTGGCCTCGGGCGCCGTCCCCGGCGCGGGCGGCGCGCCCTCGTCCCCGACATCGCGGATCTGCGGCGCGTACACCGTCACGGGCAGCGGCACCGAACGGTCCTCGCCCGGCTCGGCGTTGGTGTCGGTACCCGCCCACGGCGTCGCGTCCGCGGGCGGCGCACCACCGGACGGGTCCCCGCCGGCCGCGGGCCACGCCGTACCCGCGCCCCGAGCGGCGGGCGCCCCCGCACCGGACGGCGCGGACGGACCGACACCGGGACCCGGCAGCGTCTCGGGCAGCGGACCGCCCGCACCCCCCGGCCCGGCGGGAGCCGCGTCCGCCACCGGCACCGCGTCGGCGGGCTCGACCGCGGGCTCCCCCGGCACGGCGTCGGCCGGAGCGGCCGCACCCGCGGAGGGAACCGCGTCGCCCACCGCGGCGCCGGGACGGGCCCCGGCCGCCGCACCGCCGGACGTACGGTCCCGGTGGTCCGGGATCCCCATCCGGTCCGCCGCCTCCTGCAGCCACTCCGGCGGAGTCAGCAGGAACGACGTCTGGTTCAGGTCCACCCGGGCGGGCGGCGCCGGCGCCGCGTCGGGCGCCTGCGCCGACAGCCCGTACTCCTCCTCGTACCGGCGGATCACCTCACCCACCGGCAGCGCGGGCCACAGCGTGGCCTCCCCGCTGTCCCGCGCGATCACCAGCCGCTGGGCACCGCCGTCGGAACGCGGACCCTCGGCCCGGTCCTCCGCCCACACCACGAACCCGAGGTCGAACTCCCGCACCCGCACCTCACGGTGCTGGTAGCCGGGGACGTCCCCGTTGATCCACTCTTCCGCGCGCTCCTGCGCCTGCGCGAAGGTCACCATCGGACGCTCACTCCCCCACCGAAGACACGGCGGACACCGGCACGGCGTGCGCGAAGCCGCCGTCCACCATCAGGTTCGCCACCGTCTCCAGCTCGGGCGGATTGCCCGCGAGCCGGGACAGGAACTGGTCGAAGTCGTCACCGCAGGGCAGCAGCAGCCGCTGCACGCGCTCCGCCGGCGCCCACGCGTCCTGGTCCCGCGCGTCGTCGTACGCGCAGAACCACACCGAGCCGATCCGGTCGCCCTTCACCTTCACCGCCAGCAGCCCGCCCTGCACGAAGGCGACCCCCAGGTAGTCCTTGGTGAGGTGGTCCCGCAGGCACTTGTTCACGTACACGAGGTCGTTGACCGCCGCCTCGTCCCGCACCGTGAAGAACGGCTGGTCGACCAGCAGCCCCAACTCGGCGTCCAGTGCCGCCCCCACCGGGGCGCACCCGCCCGCCGCCTTCAGGAAGGAACGGTACGCCCCGGGCAGCCGGTACCCGAGGTCCTCCTCGACGCCCAGCACCTGCTGCTCGGTCACCGCGACCGCCGCCTTCGGCAGCCCGAAGTGCGCGGGCCGGGTCTCCTGCAGCGGCCGGGTGCCCCGCTTGTCCTGGTCGACGGCCGCGGTCGCCAGCCCACCGTGGTGGCGCAGCAGCGCCTTCACCTCGACCGGCACCAGCTCCAGCCGGCGCGTGCGCGGCACGTGGTGCCAGGTCCAGCCGTGCGGCGTCGCCACCGCCGGGACCGTGTCCCACAACGCGTGCCCGGACGCCGCCAGGGCGGCGTTCGCCGACACGTAGTCCGTCAGCCGCAGCTCGTCCACCCCGAACCCCTCGGGCGGCTCGGCGATCTCGGCGGCCGCCCGCGCGTACGACGAGAAGTCCGGGTAACCCGCCTCGTCGACACGTACCCCTCCCGGGTGACGTGCCGCCCGGACCGGATCCGGGAAGTGCACGACCTGCCCGGTGTAGGCCGCGTTCGGCGGCGCGGCCTGTTGCCCGAGCCGACCTGTCGTCATGACGGTTGCCCCCTGCGGCGTTCTGAAGGATCGCGGATGCCGACAGCCTATGCGGTGGAGCGACACCGGTCACCGGGCCTCCGGCCCCCACCGGCCAAGGCCCCTCCACTTCCGTGACCTGCCGTCATCGAGCCGTGACCGTGAGACGAAGACCTCGCGTGTCGCACCGCCCCAGCTACCGCACGCGGCACGGAGTTTGGCACTCTGTCGGAGCACCGGGGGATGCAGTATGGGGAGGAACAGGACATGAGCGTGACGCAGACGGACACCTCAGGGGATCCGCGGGTCGGCTGGAGCAGCTCCGAGCTGCCCGCCGCCCCCGTCCTCCTGCACCGGCGCGACGGCATACTGCCCACCATCGCCGCCGCCCTCTCCGTCCGCGGCACCACCCTCACCGGCACCGCGGGCCGCGGCGACCAACCACCGCCCCTGCACCCCCTCGTACAGGACTTCCTGGACACCCTCACGAGCGGACAGCGCGACCGGTTCACCGGCCGCTGCGCCGAGGCCATCCTCATCTCCCGCCACCTCACCGCCGCCGACGCCGCCCGCTCCAAGCGCGCCGCCCGCAAGCCCATGACCAACGGCGAGGCCCGCAAGTCCCTCAAGCAGGCCAAACTCACCGCCCGCCGCATCCGCGAGGACGGCGACCCGCTGCACGGCAGCTACGCGCCGCCCTGCCGCTCCTGCACGGCGCTCAGCGCCCACTTCGGCGTACGCGTCGTCGACCCGACCGCACAGGAGGACTGAACCGGGGCCTCCCGCCGCACGAGGGCGCGACCGGCGCCACTCGAAGAAGTCCGCCGCCGGCACCACGGCGGCGGCCCACAACGATCGCGAAGGGCCGATGCACACCGACCGCACCGCCGCCACCTCCACCMCCCGCTTCTCCGTGCCGGTCGACGCGGCGCTGCGCTCCGCCGGCTGGCGGCCCGGCCGCTGGGACATAAGGCAGGCCGAGTTCTGGGCCGACACCCTGCGCGACCACGAGTCCGCGGGCGGACACCGCCACGCCGTCTTCCCGGCCGCGGTGGAGGCGTGGGCGGAGTTCGGCGGGCTCCGCGTCACCACCATCGAGTCCGGCCGGCAGATCGCCCCCTCGCCCCTGCACCTGGACCCCCTGCACGGGCTGCACATGGCCCGCACCCTCGCCGACCTCGGCAGGGCCCTGGACACCGAGGTCGCCCCCCTCGGCGAGGAGACCGACAGCAAGGCCCTGCTGGCCATCGACGCGGAGGGCCGCGTCTACATGCTGGACCACACCGGCGACTGGTACCTCGGCGCCGACGTCGACCAGGCCCTGACCACCCTCGTCGCGGGCCGGGAACCGGTACGCCTGACGGCGGGCTGAGCGGGCACGGGCGGTTGGGCCGGCACGGGCACGGCAGGCACGGACGTGGGCGCGGCGAGCACCGCCGCGCGACGGCCCGCCCCGACCGGTCGCCCCTGACCAGTCACCCCGGCCGGTCAGCCCCCGGCCGGGATGACCGCCGACACCCGGAACCCGCCCGCGTCCGTCGGCCCGGACACGAACACCCCGCCGAGACCGACGACCCGCTCCTTCATCCCCACCAGCCCGTTCCCCCCACTGGGCAGCCGGGCGTCGGACGCGGCCCCCGGCTCGGGCGGCGGCCCGTTCTCCACCTGCATCGCTATCTCCGCCCCCCGATGGGCCAGCCGCACCCGCGTCTTCGCCCCCGCCGCATGCTTGTGGACGTTGGTCAACGCCTCCTGCACCACCCGGTAGGCGGTCTGCTCCACCGTCGCCGCGTACACCCGCGCCTTCCCCTCCACCGAGAGGTCGACGACCATCCCCGCGGCCGCGGACTGCCCCACCAGCTCCTCCAGGTCGTCGAGGCAGGGCCCCTCCCCCGACTCCTCCTCAGCCTCCCGCGACGCGGCCGCCGCGGCGGCCGCCGCGGCCCCCACCGCCGCCAGCGGCACCGCCTGCACCGGCGCGGACGAGTACACCGACCCCGGCACCGCCCCGTCGGTCCTGCGCAGCACACCCAGCATCTCGCGCAGCTCGGTCAGGGCCTGACGGCCCATGTCCCCCACCAGCGAGGCGTTCTTCACGGCCTTCTCGGGATCCTTGCGGGCCACCGCCTGCAACGCCGCCGCGTGCACCACCATCAGACTCACCCGGTGCGCGACCACGTCGTGCATCTCACGGGCGATCCGGGTCCGCTCCTCGTTGCGCGCCCACTCCGCCCGCTCCTCGGCACGCTCCGCCAGCAGCTGCAGCTCCCGCTCCAGCGAGTCCGCCCGCTCCCGCAGGCTCTCCATCAGCCGGCGCCGGGCACCCACGTACAGACCGAGGAGCACCGGCGGCGCCGTCATCCCCAGCGAGGTGGTGATCGACACGAAGGGCACGAACCAGTCCCCCAGCGGCGCCACGTCGCCCCGCACCATCCCCTGGTGCGCACGCACGTAGGTGACGATGAGCATCCCCACCATCGACATGCCCGCGAGCGCCCCGATGATCCGCCGGGGCAGCTCCGACGCCGCCAGCGTGTACAGCCCGACGAGCCCCATCAGGAACCCCATCTGGGCGGGCGTGATGGCGATCGACACCAGGACGACGGCGATCGGCCACCGCCGCCGGAACAGCAGCACGGAGCCGGCGACCGCCCCGAACAGCATCCCCACGGGCACCGGCACACCGGCCGCGTCCGCGAACGGGAACCCCTCCGTCGCACATTCCACCGACGACACCAGCGCGAGACTCCCGTCGAGCACCGCACTGCGCCACCTCGCCCACCACCAGGGCCCGGTCAGGGCCGCGGTGTGGTCTTCCCCCGTCGTGGTCATGCCTCCAGCCTACGATTGCCCCCCGCCCCGTTTCCGGTGAGTTTCCCGGACCGGTCCACACCACTCGCCGCAATCGAACAGAAGCGAAACGGCCCGCTATCCCTCGAACTGCTGAATCGCTGCCCGTTCGACCCCGGAAGCCCGTATTCCGCCGGACGGTATGCCCATGGAACATTCACGGGGCAAGTACGCGGACTTCGAAGGACTACGGGAGCAGGCGCTCGCCCTGCGCCGGACCGGCCTCAGCCGCCGCCAGATCCGCGACCGGCTGCAGATCCACAACAACGACCTCCTCAACCGCCTTCTGGAGGGCGAACCGCCCCCGGACTGGACGAAACGCCCACGCGCGAAGGACGACCTCCGGGCGCGCGCCCGGGAGCTGCGCCTCCAGGGCTGGACGTACGACCGCATCCAGGCCGAACTGGGCTGCTCAAAGGGCTCGATCTCACTGTGGGTGAGGGACCTGCCGAAGCCGGAACGACCCAAGCGGACCCGGGAGGAGGCTTCGGCGATCGCCAAGCGCGGCTGGGAGGTCACGATGCGGCTGCGCGAGGAGGAGCGCGACCGGGTCAGGACAGCTGCCGCCGACGGCGTCGGCCGCATGTCCGACCGCGAGCTGTTCCTGGTCGGCGTCGCCCTTTACTGGGCGGAGGGCTCCAAGAGCAAGCCCCACAACCCTCAGGAGCGGGTCACGCTCATCAATAGCGACCCCCGCGTGATCGAGGTCTTCATGGCGTGGCTTCGGCTGGTAGGCGTGACCGCCGACCAGATGCGATTCCACGTCCACATCCACGAAACGGGCGATGTGGAAGGCGCCGAGCGCTTCTGGGCCGACCTCGTCGGTGCCGACGCGGCGGCGTTCGGCAAGACCACGCTGAAGAAGCACAACCCCAGGACCAACCGGAAGAACACCGGCGAGGACTACCGGGGCTGCCTCGTGGTTCGCGTTTCCAAGAGCGCCGACTTGTACCGTCGCATCGAAGGGTCCTGGTACGGCATAGTGTTGTCCGCGCGCGAGGCCGATCACGAAAATCGGACATAAGGCGCCGACCATCCCGGGTCGTCTAAAGGCAGGACAAACGGTTTTGGTCCGTTGAATGAGGGTTCGATTCCTTCCCCGGGAGCCACCCAGGTCCGGGCCCCGACAGCACTGTCGGGGCCCGCTCCCATGTCGTCCCCGAAACGCCCCGGTATCCTGCGGATGTCCCAGACACCAGAAGCCGAAGGGCATATCCGTGAGCGCCAACCTTCCCCAAGCTCTCGGCTCCGGAGCAGGGGAGACCCCACCCGCAGCCGTCGTCGTTCTCGCAGCGGGTGAGGGCACCCGTATGAAATCGGCCACACCCAAGGTCCTGCACGAGCTCTGCGGCCGTTCCCTCGTCGGTCATGTGCTCGCCGCCTCCGGCGAGTTGGCCCCCGAGAACCTGGTCGTCGTCGTGGGCCACGCCCGGGAGCAGGTCACCGCGCACCTCGCCGAGACCGCGCCGGGTGTGCGGACCGCCGTGCAGGCCGAGCAGAACGGCACGGGGCACGCCGTGCGGATGGGCCTGGAGGAGCTGGGCGGGGTCGTGGACGGCACGGTGGTGGTCGTCTGCGGCGACACCCCGCTGCTGACCGGTGCGACCCTGCGCAAGCTGGCCGCGACGCACACCGGCGACGGCAACGCGGTCACGGTGCTGACCGCCGAGGTGCCGGACGCGACCGGATACGGCCGGATCGTGCGCGACGGCGCCTCGGGGGCGGTGACGGCGATCGTGGAGCACAAGGACGCCTCGGACTCCCAGCGTGCGATCCGTGAGATCAACTCGGGTGTCTTCGCGTTCGACGGGCAGCTGCTCGCGGACGCGCTCGGCAAGGTGCGCACGGACAACAGTCAGGGTGAGGAGTACCTGACGGACGTGCTGGGCATCCTGCGGGAGGCCGGGCACCGGGTGGGTGCCGCGGTGGCGGACGACCACCGTGAGATCGCCGGCATCAACAACCGGGTGCAGTTGTCGGAGGCGCGCCGCATCCTCAACGACCGTCTGCTGCGGGAGGCGATGCTGGCGGGTGTGACCGTGGTCGACCCGGCGTCGACGTGGGTCGATGTGACGGTGACGTTCGAGCGGGACGCGATCGTGCATCCGGGCACCCAGCTCCAGGGTGCGACCCATCTGGCCGAGGGTGCCGAGGTCGGCCCGCACACCCGTCTGAACGACACCAGGGTGGGTGCGGGCGCGCGGGTGGACAACACGGTCGCGAACGGCGCGGAGATCGGTCCCGAGGCGAACGTGGGCCCGTATGCGTACCTGCGTCCCGGTACCCGGCTCGGGCTGCGGTCGAAGGTGGGTACGTACGTGGAGACGAAGAACTCCACGATCGGTGAGGGGACGAAGGTTCCCCATCTGTCGTACGTGGGGGACGCGACGATCGGCGAGTACTCGAACATCGGGGCGGCGAGCGTGTTCGTCAACTACGACGGTGAGGCCAAGCACCACACGACGGTGGGGTCGCACTGCAAGACGGGTTCGGACAACATGTTTGTGGCTCCTGTCACGATCGGGGACGGCGCGTACACCGCCGCGGGGTCCGTGATCACGAAGGATGTGCCGCCCGGTTCGCTGGCCGTGGCCCGTGGCCAGCAAAGGAATATCGAGGGTTGGGTGGCCCGTAAGCGTCCGGGGAGTGCCGCCGCGAAGGCCGCGGAGGCGACGATCCGGGAGTCCGGTGGCGAAAGCTGACCGGAAAGGGTCGGGTCGGACTCGGCGTACCGTGGTAGTCGCACACCCGCACATCCAGCCGAGACGGGCCTCTGGAGCACGAGAGCGCACTTGAGAGCATCTCTGGACATCCGGCTGAGACACCTCTGAGGAGACAGTGCTGTGACCGGGATCAAGACGACCGGCGAGAAGAAGATGATGTTCTTCTCCGGCCGCGCCCACCCCGAGCTTGCCGAGGAGGTCGCCCACGAGCTGGGTGTCGGGGTCGTCCCGACGAAGGCCTTCGACTTCGCGAACGGTGAGATCTACGTCCGTTACGAGGAGTCGGCCCGTGGCGCCGACTGCTTCCTGATCCAGAGCCACACGGCTCCGATCAACAAGTGGATCATGGAGCAGTTGATCATGATCGATGCTCTGAAGCGGGCTTCGGCCCGGAGCATCACGGTGATCATGCCGTTCTACGGTTACGCCCGGCAGGACAAGAAGCACCGGGGGCGTGAACCGATCTCGGCGCGTCTGGTGGCGGACATGCTGAAGACGGCGGGTGCGGACCGCCTGCTGACGGTGGATCTGCACACGGACCAGATCCAGGGGTTCTTCGACGGCCCGGTGGACCACCTGTTCGCGCTGCCGCTGCTGGCGGACTACGTGGGTCACAAGGTGGACCGTTCGAAGCTGACGGTGGTGTCTCCGGACGCCGGCCGGGTGCGGGTGGCGGACCGCTGGTGCGACCGTCTGGGTGCGCCGCTGGCGATCGTGCACAAGCGGCGTGACAAGGACGTCGCGAACCAGGTGACGGTGCACGAGGTGGTGGGTGATGTCGAGGGCCGGGTCTGTGTCCTGGTCGACGACATGATCGACACGGGTGGCACGATCTGCGCCGCGGCGGACGCGTTGTTCGCGCACGGCGCCGAGGACGTCATCGTGACGGCGACGCACGGGGTGCTGTCGGGTCCGGCGGCGGACCGTCTGATGTCTTCGAAGGTGAGCGAGTTCGTGTTCACGGACACCCTGCCGACGCCGGGTGAGCTGGAGCTGGACAAGATCACGGTGCTGTCGATCGCGCCGACGATCGCGAACGCGGTCCGTGAGGTCTTCCAGGACGGTTCGGTGACGAGCCTCTTCGACGAGCAGGCGTAGTAGGTCTGCAGGCACCGCTGAGGTAGATCGATTTCTTGTACGGCCTCCCCGCCGCGTAAGCTGTGACAGTTGCTCGGCGAGGGAGGCCGTACTTTTCTGTACGGCGGTCCGTTATCGACGCGCTCTTCGTAGCAGGCCGATGGTTCGGCCGGGTGACTTCCTTCCCTGGCCCTTGAGGCTTTCCGTGTACTACGAGGAGTGACCATGTCCGAGGTCAAGCTCGCCGCCGAGTCCCGCACCGAGTTCGGCAAGGGTGCCGCGCGCCGCATCCGCCGTGAGAACAAGGTTCCCGCCGTCGTGTACGGCCACGGTGGCGACCCGGTCCACATCACGCTGCCGGGCCACGAGCTGCAGCTCGCCCTGCGTACCCCGAACGTCCTGCTGACGCTGGACATCGACGGCAAGTCGCAGCTGGCGATCCCGAAGGCCGTCCAGCGTGACGCGATCAAGGGTTTCCTGGAGCACGTCGACCTGCTGCTGGTGAAGAGCGGCGAGAAGGTCAACGTCGAGGTCTACGTGCACACCGAGGGTGAGCTGGCCCCGGGCGCGTACCTGCTGGAGCACGTGCTGAGCACGCTCACGGTCGAGGCCGAGGCGACGCACATCCCCGAGTCGGTCACCGTCTCGATCGAGGGCCTTGAGGCCGGTGCCTCCATCCTCGCCAAGGACATCCCGCTGCCCAAGGGCACGACGCTGGCGATCGACGAGGACGCGGTCGTGCTGCAGGTCCTGGCCGCGCAGGCGGAGGAGACCACGGACGAGGCGTCCGACGAGTCCGCCGAGGCCTGATCCCGTCCGGGACTCATCGTTGACCGGCCGCCGCTCCCCTGGGGGCGGCGGCCGGTGCCGTATCCGCCGAACCGAATCAGCAGCAGCCTGTCCCGGACCCATGGGAGTGACGGACGTGACCACGGAACCAAACGCCCCCTGGCTGATCGTGGGGCTCGGCAATCCCGGCCCCGAGTACGCCATGAACCGCCACAACGTGGGGTTCATGGTGGCCGATCTGCTCGCGGGGCGGATGGGGGCGAAGTTCAAGCGGGCCGGGAAGGCGCAGGCGCAGGTGGTGGAGGGGCGGATCGGTCCGCCGGGGCCGCTGAGCCGGCGGGTGGTCCTGGCGAAGCCGATGTCGTACATGAATCTGTCGGGTGGTCCGGTGACGGCTCTGCGGGACTTCTACAAGGTGCCGACGGCGCATGTGGTGGCGGTGCACGACGAGCTGGACATCGACTACGGGGTGCTGCGGCTGAAGCTGGGGGGCGGCGACAACGGTCACAACGGCCTGAAGTCGATGACGAAGGCGATGGGTGCGGAGTACCACCGGGTGCGGTTCGGGATCGGCCGGCCGCCGGGGCGTATGCAGGTGGCCGATTTCGTGCTGAAGGACTTCGGGTCGGCGGAGCGCAAGGAGCTGGACTACTTCGTGGACCGGGCGGCGGACGCGGTGGAGTGCCTGGTGGCGGAGGGTCTGGAGCGGGCGCAGTCGGCGTACAACTCCTGACATCTGGGGAGGTGTCGCCCTGCCGGGGTGGTCCGGAGTTGACCGACCGCAGGGGCATGGCCAAGGATCGCGGCCATGCCCGCCCATGCTCATGCCCGTGCCTCCCGCCGGAGGGCGGTCGCGGCGCTGCGGTTCGGGCGGCTGGCCGTGATGGGCGCGGTCGCGGTGCTGATCCTGGTGGCGGGTGTCCGGGCCTCGTGGGGCACCGCTCAGCACGTGATGCTGACCAAGGGCCGTGAGCGCGGCACGATGACGGTCGCCGAGTGTTCCGAGGAGCGCTGTTCGGGTCCGTACCGGCCGGTGTCGGTGGGTTCCACGGCGCGGGGGCGGGTGGTCCTCGACGGCGCGGTGGCCGTGGAGGAGGGCCGTACGTACACGGTGGTGGTGAAGCCGGGCACCGACGAGGTGGTGCGTGCGGGTGCCGGTGGTCTGCTCTACGCGTGGGTGCCGCTGGGCGGCGCCCTGCTGCTCGCCTCGGTGGTGGTGGCGGGTGGTCTGGGCCGGAGCCGGCTGGGGTGGGCGCTGGGCGGCGCGGGTCTGGCGCTGGTGACGGCGGCGTTCCTGGCGCTGTGACGTACGAAGGGCGTCAGGGGTGACCCTGACGCCCTTCTTTCCGTGGTGTGGTGCCGGCTCAGCCGGTGTTGCGCAGGCCCGCGGCCACGCCGTTGACGGTCAGGAGCAGTGCGCGTGCCAGCAGCGGGTCGGGGTCGGCGCCGGCCGCGACGGCGTCGCGCTGGCGCTTGAGGAGGGCCACCTGGAGGTAGGAGATCGGGTCCAGGTAGGCGTCGCGGATGGTGAAGGTCTGCTTCAGCACGGGCTGGGCGTCCAGGAGTTCCTGTTCGCCGGTGATGCGCAGCACCTCGCGCACGGTCAGTTCGTGTTCGGCCTCGATGGTGGCGAAGACGTGCCGGAGTTCCTCGGGGACGAGGGTCTCGACGTAGTGGCGGGCGATCCTGAGGTCGGTCTTGGCGAGCGTCATCTCGACGTTGGAGACGAAGTTGCGGAAGAAGTGCCACTGTTCGTGCATCTCGTCCAGGACGCTGTCGAGGCCGGCTTCGCGCAGGGCCTTGAGGCCGGAGCCGACGCCGAACCAGCCGGGGACGATCTGCCGGGACTGGGTCCAGCCGAACACCCAGGGGATGGCGCGCAGGCCGTCGAGGGAGACGCCGGAGCCGGGGCGGCGGGAGGGCCGTGAGCCCAGGTGCAGGTCGGCGAGCTGGTCGACCGGGGTGGAGGCGAGGAAGTAGGTCGGCAGGTCCGGGTCCTCGACCAGCCGGCGGTAGGCGGCGTGGGCGGCCTCGGAGACGACGTCCATGGCGGCGTCCCAGCGGGCGAGCGCTTCGTCGGACTGGCGCGGGGAGGTGTGCAGCGCGGACGCCTGGAGGGTGGCCGCGACGGTCAGTTCGAGGTTCTCGCGGGCCAGTGAGGGGACGAGGTACTTGTCGGAGATGACCTCGCCCTGTTCGGTGACCTTGATCTCGCCTTCCAGGGTGCCCCAGGGCTGGGCGAGGATCGCGTCGTGCGAGGGGCCGCCGCCGCGGCCGACGGTGCCGCCGCGGCCGTGGAAGAGGCGCAGGCGTACGCCGTAGCGGTGGGCGACGTCGCGCAGCCGGCGCTGGGCGCGGTGGATCTCCCACTGGGAGGTGGTGATGCCGCCGAACTTGGAGGAGTCGGAGTAGCCGAGCATGACTTCCTGGACGTCGCCCCGCAGCGCGACGAGGCGCCGGTAGGACGGGTCGGAGAGCATGTCCTCCAGGATGGTGTCGGCGGCCTTGAGCTCGTCGGTGGTCTCCAGGAGCGGCACGATGCCGATCTTCGCCCAGCCGGCGTGCAGGTCGAGCAGGCCTGCCTCGCGGGCGAGTACGGCGGCGGCGAAGACGTCGTCGGCGCCCTGGCACATCGAGATGATGTACGACTCGATGACTTCGGGGCCGAAGACCTGGAGGGCCTTCTTGACGGTCTCGAAGACGCCGAGGGTCTTGGCGCCGGCGGCGTCCAGCGGGGCGGGGGTGGGGGGGGCCGGCGGGAGCGCAGTTCCTTGGCGAGGAGCTTGTGCCGGTACTCGCGCGGCATGTCCTCGTAGCGCCAGGACTCCTCGCCGAGGCGGTCGAAGAGCTGTCCGAGCGCGTGGTGGTGGGCGTCGGCGTGTTCGCGTACGTCCATGGTGGCGAGCTGCAGGCCGAAGGCGGCGAGGGTGCGGATCGTGCGGTTCATGCGGCCGTCGGCGAACAGCGCGCCGCGGTGTTCGCGCAGCGAGGTCTGGATGAGGGTGAGGTCCTGCAGCAGTTCGGCGGTGCCGAGGTAGTCGCGGCCGTCCTCGTGGGCGGTGCCGCGGGCCAGGCGCAGCTTGGTGTTCTCCAGCTTCTGGCGGATGCAGGTGGCCTTGAGGCGGTAGGGCTCCTCGGCGTTGAGGCGCTTGTAGCGGGGGCTGATCTCGGGCAGCCGCTCCAGGTCGTGCCGCAGGGAGGCGAGGAGTTCCTCGGTGGCTCCGGTGTAGCGGATGGAGTTGGAGAGGAAGCCGCGCAGTTCGTCGATCAGTTCGAGCGCGTCGTTGATGCCGTGTTCGTGCTGGAGGATCAGGACGTCCCAGGTGACCTGGGGGGTGACGTTCGGGTTGCCGTCGCGGTCGCCGCCGATCCAGGTGCCGAAGGTGAGGGGGCGGGTGTCGTCGGGGAGGCGGACGCCGACGCGTTCCAGTTCGGCGGTGAGGTCCTCCAGGACGTCGCCGACGGCGCCGGCGTGGAGTTCGTCGAGGTAGTAGATGGCGTTGCGGGCCTCGTCGGCCGGTTCGGGGCGTACGACGCGCAGTTCGTCGGTCTGCCAGACCAGGTCGATGTTCTCGGCCAGACGGGTGTCGTAGCGGCGCCGGTCGGCTTCGATGACCGGGGTCTCCAGCAGGGCGGCGATGCGGCGCAGCTTGTTCAGGACGGAGCGTCTGGCCGCTTCGGTGGGGTGCGCGGTGAAGACGGGGCGGACGTTGAGGTTCCCGACGGTCTCGCGCAGGTGTTCGGGGTCGGCGTCCTTGAGGCGGTCGGCCGTCCGGGCGAGGAGGCCGCCCTCGGCGGCGCGGCGGGCGCGCAGTTCGCGGCCGCGGTGCACCTGTTCGGTGACGTTGGCGAGGTGGAAGTAGGTGGAGAAGGCGCGGACCAGCTTGGCCGCGGTCTCCAGTTCGGTGCCGCGCAACAGCTCGGCGGCGGCCTCGCCGTCCTCCCGGGTGAGGTGGCGGACCTTCTCGACCAGTTCGAGGAGTTCGGGTCCCTCCTGCCGTACGAGGGTCTCGCCCAGCAGGTCGCCGAGGCGGCGGATGTCGGTGCGCAACTCACTGCCGGTTGTCGTCGTCCGGTCGTCGGCACTGCTCACAGGTGCGGCTCCTTGCAGTGTTGAAGCTCGTCTGGAGGGGAACCCGTCAGCCCGAGGCGGCACGTGCCGCGTCAGCGGCTGGGCATCCGGGAATGAAACAGAGCGGACCGCGCTGTCCGACCGAGACCAAGGATAGGTGTCCATCCGGACGCGCAGTCTCTGGGGCTCTTGCCCCGGGGAAAMGCGCTGCCATACTTACGACGCCGTAGGTTACGCATCCGTAGGTGCTGTTTCCGGCTATCCGCGAGCGTGCTTACCGGCCACCCTCACCCTCCTCGACCCCCCAGGGGACGCCCCATGCCCACAGGTTCCGACGTGATCGACGACGCCCCGAAGGCGCGCGACAACGACTCCCCCCTCCCCTCCGCCACGCTGGGCGGTGAGCGCAAGCGTTCGATCGAGCAGCTCACGCTCCTCCTCTTCATCACGGTGCCCTTCCTGGCGGTCCTGGCGGCGGTTCCGCTGGCCTGGGGCTGGGGCGTGAGCTGGCTGGACCTCGGTCTGCTGGCGTTCTTCTACTTCCTGGGCTGCCACGGGATCACGATCGGTTTCCACCGGTACTTCACGCACGGTTCGTTCAAGGCGAAGCGTCCGCTGCGGATCGCGCTGGCCATCGCCGGGTCCATGGCGGTCGAGGGTCCGCTGGTGCGCTGGGTGGCGGACCACCGCAAGCACCACAAGTTCTCCGACGCCGAGGGCGATCCCCACTCGCCGTGGCGTTTCGGCGAGACGGTGCCGGCCCTGATGAAGGGCCTGTGGTGGGCGCACATCGGATGGATGTTCGACGAGGAGCAGACGCCGCAGGAGAAGTACGCGCCGGACCTGATCAAGGACGGGGCGCTGCGTGCGATCTCCCGCCAGTTCCTGCTGTGGGCGGGGCTGTCCATCGCGCTGCCCGCGGTGATCGGCGGTCTGGTGACGATGTCCTGGTGGGGCGCGTTCACGGGCTTCTTCTGGGGTTCGCTGGTGCGGGTGGCGCTGCTGCACCACGTGACCTGGTCGATCAACTCGATCTGCCACGCGGTGGGCAAGCGGCCCTTCAAGTCGCGCGACCGCTCGGGCAACGTGTGGTGGCTGGCGGTGCTGTCGTGCGGCGAGTCGTGGCACAACCTGCACCACGCGGAGCCGACGTCGGCGCGCCACGGTGTGGAGCGCGGCCAGGTGGACTCCTCGGCGCGGCTGATCCGCTGGTTCGAGCGGTTCGGCTGGGCCTACGACGTGCGCTGGCCGTCACGCTCGCGTATCGATTCGCGCCGCAACCCGGACGGGAAGGGCGCCCGGCGCAAGGCGGAGACCGCCGAGGCGGCATGATTGACGGCGTGGCCGACTCCAGCGCACCCAGCAATGAAAAGCCGCGGCGCGTCCGCCGCACCCGGATGACCGGTGCGGAGCGGCGGGCCCAGTTGCTGGAGATCGGCCGCACGCTCTTCGCCCAGAAGGGTTTCGAGGCGACGTCGGTGGAGGAGATCGCGGCGAAGGCCGGTGTCTCCAAGCCGGTCGTCTACGAGCACTTCGGCGGCAAGGAGGGGCTGTACGCGGTGGTGGTGGACCGTGAGATGCGCCGGCTCCTCGACGGGGTGACGAGTTCGCTGACGGCCGGGCACCCGCGAGAGCTGTGCGAGCAGGCGGCGTTCGCGCTCCTGGACTACATCGAGGAGTACACGGACGGGTTCCGCATCCTGGTCCGCGACTCCCCGATCCCCCAGTCGACGGGCAGCTTCGCGTCCCTCATCTCGGACATCGCCACCCAGGTGGAGGACATCCTGGGCCGCGAGTTCAAGCGCCGCGGCTTCGATCCGAAACTGGCTCCCCTGTACGCCCAGGCCCTGGTCGGCATGGTCGCGCTGACCGGCCAGTGGTGGCTGGACGTGCGCCGCCCCAAGAAGGCGGAGGTGGCCGCCCACCTGGTGAACCTGGCCTGGCACGGCCTGGACGGCCTGGAGGCGAAGCCGCGGCTGATAGGGCGCCGCAAGAACTAGCTCTTCGCGGGTACGGCGCCACCGGTCAGGAAGCCGCGGATGTATCCGGCGACGGTGTCCAGGTGGCTTTCGAGCAGGAAGTGGCCGCCGCCGGGGACCAGGTGGATCTGCGCGTCCGGCAGGTCCCGGGCGAAGGCCCGCGCCCCGTCGGGGCCGAAGATCTCGTCGCCCGCGCCCCAGACGGCCAGGAGCGGGACCTGGCGTTCCCGGAACCAGGCGTGCAGCCGGGGGTAGAAGGGCGGGTTGCTCGCGTAGTCGCCGAACAGCGCCAGCTGTACGAGGTCGTTGCCCGGCCGGCTGACCTCGCGGTGGTCGGCGGCCCAGGTGTCGGGGTCGACCAGTTCGGGCCGGTCCACGCCGTGCAGGTACTGCCAGCGGATGGCGTCCAGGGAGAGCGCGGCCCGCACGGCGGGTTCGGTCTGCGGGCCGGGGTTCGCCCAGTACGCGCGGACGGGCTCCCAGAATTCCGGGGCGAAGCCCTCCTCGTAGGCGTTGCCGTTCTGCGTGATCACCGCGGTGACGGCGTCGGGGTCGCGCAGGGCCAGCCGCCAGCCGACGGGCGCGCCGTAGTCCTGGACGTACACGGCGTAGCGGCTGACACCGAGCTGTTCCAGGAGGCCCGCGGTGACGTCGGCCAGCGCGTCGAAGGTGTAGGTGAAGGCGTCCGCGGGCGGGGCGTCGGAGTTGCCGAAGCCCAGGTGGTCGGGGGCGATGACGCGGAACCGGTCGGCGAGCGCCGGGATGAGGTGGCGGAACATGCGCGAGCTGGTGGGGAACCCGTGCAGGAGGACGAGCGCGGGCGCTTCGCGGGGCCCCGCCTCGCGGTAGAAGACGCGGTGGCCCCGCACGGTCGCGTACTGGTGGCGGATCTCGACCATGACTAACCCCTTCGAAGGCTTTTGACGGTTACTCCGACGCGTCCAGTAGAGCGCCCATGGAGTAACCTGTCAAACGCCCCGATGGAGTTAGCCGGATGGAGGAGGCGGGCCCGTGCTGGACGACGAAGCCTTGATGCAGGCGCTGAACAGCACCCCGGTCACGGACGGCCGCCCCCGGGACCTGTGGGGCGAGGACCGCGCACTGGACGCGTGGGCGAAGGACCACGGCGGCACGGGCGGCGAGACGGAACGCCGGTGGCTGCGCACGGCCCGCGACGCGCTCCAGGCCCTGGAGTCGCCCACGCCGGACGCAGCGGCGGAGCCCCTGCTGGACGAGCTGCTCGCGGACGTCCGCAAGGTCCCGCGGCCCGGTGCGTCGGGCATCGCGTGGGACCTGCGGGTACCGCTGGAGCGCAGGCTCGCGGTGGAGCTGGTGCTCGCGTGGGCGGACGTGAAGGAGCGCCTGCCGGGCCGCCTGCGGCCGTGCGGGAACCCCGAGTGCCGCCTCTTCCTGCTGGACCGCAGCCGCGCCAACACCGCCCGCTGGTGCTCGATGAAGACCTGCGGAAACCGCCTGAAGGCCCGCCGCCACCAGGCCCGCACCCGCCAGACCCCACAGACGTGAGCCGAGCCTGCCCTACGCGGTCTTGTGGGCGACCGCGAACAGGCGGCGGAACGGGAGGACCGTGCCGTACGGGGACGGGGGGTAGGCCGTGCGGAGCAGGTCGCGGTATGCGGTCGTGAAGGCGTCCCGGGCCTGCGGGTCGTCGGCGAGGGCCGTGAGGACGGGGCGCAGCCCCGTGCCCTTGGACCAGTCGAGGACCGCGTCCTCGCCCTGCAGGACCTGGAGGTACGTCGTCTCCCAGACGTCCGCCGCGCACCCGAGCCGTGCCAGCCGGTCCAGGTAGACATGCGGTTCGTGGACCGAATCCGTGCGGCGCAGCACCCCCTCCAGCCGGTCCTTCCAGCGCACGGAGCCGGCGAGCTCGCGCATCAGGGCGTGCAGGGGCGCGTCGACGGTGTGCGGGACCTGGAAGGCGAAGGTGCCGCCCGGCGCGAGCGCCTCCAGCCAGGACCCGAACGCCTCCAGGTGCCCCGGCACCCACTGGAGGGCCGCGTTCGACACGATCAGGTCGTACGTCTGCCCCGGCACCCAGCCGGTCAGGTCCGCGTGGGCGAAGTCGAGCCGGCCGCCCTGCGCGGTCGGGCCCGCGTACTGATCGGTGCGGGCCAGCATCTCCGGGGAGTTGTCGTATCCCGTGATGTGCGCCGTCGGCCAGCGCTCGGCGAGCTGGACCGTGACGTTGCCGGGCCCGCACCCCAGGTCGGCGATCCGGGCCGGGTCGCGGGGCAGCGCGGGAACGCGGCCGAGCAGCTCGGCGAAGGGGCGGGCGCGGTGCCCGGCGTGGCGCAGGTACTGGCCCGGGTCCCAGGTGGGAGAGGTGGCGGCGGACACGGGAGCCTCCTGTGCGGGTCGGGGCGGACAGGCCTCCACCTTCACACCGCAAGTATCTCGACGTCAAGACACTTCACATCAAGAGACTTCACATCGACACAACCACTACACTGATCGCCATGGAGGACGAGGTCGATCGGCTGGTCGCAGCATGGCGCCGGGAGCGCCCCGACCTCGACGTGGAACCACTTGAGGTGCTCAGCCGCGTGAGCAGGCTCGCCCGGCACCTGGACCGCGCACGCCGGATCGCGTTCGCCGAGCACGCCCTGGAGCCCTGGGAGTTCGACGTGCTCACCTCGCTGAGGCGCGCGGGGGCCCCGTACCAGCTCTCCCCCGGCCAGCTCCTCACCCAGACCCTCGTCACCTCGGGCACGATGACCAACCGCATCGACCGCCTGGCGAAGAAGGGCCTGGTCGAGCGGCTGCCCGACCCCAGCGACCGCCGCGGCGTCCTCGTGCGCCTCACCGGGGAGGGCCGCGACCGCGCGGACCAGGCCCTCGCCGGGCTCCTGGACCAGGAGCGGGCGATCCTCGCGGAGCTCAGCCGGGCCCAGCGCGGCGAACTGGCCGCGCTGCTACGCCAGTTGACCGCCCCGTTCGACAACATCCCCGGTTAGGTCGACCGGCCCCACCCCGGCGCGCCGGGCGAGCGCCACGGCCGCCAGGGTCGAGTGGACGCCCAGCTTCCCCAGCACGTTCTGCATGTGGGTGCGCACCGTGTGCGGGGAGAGGAACAGCCGCTCGGCGACGGCCTTGCGCCCCAGCCCGGCCACCATGCACCGCAGCACCTCGCGCTCGCGCGGCGTGAGCGACTCCACCAGCCGCTCGCTCTCGGTGCGATGCTTGCGGGCCGCGGTCAGCTCCCGCAGCACGCCGGTGAGCAGGGCGGGCGGCAGATGCGTCTCGTCCCGCAGCACCCCGCGGATGACGGTCAGCAGCCGGGACAGCGAGCAGTCCTTGGCGACCCAGCCCGAGGCGCCCGCCTGCAGGGCGAGGGCCGCGCGCCGCGGATCGTCCTTCTCGGCGAGGACCACCGTGCGGACACCGGGCTGGCCCGAGCGGACGCCCGCCACCAGCGAGATGCCGTCCACCAGGCCCTCTTCGTTGTTGTCGTGCACGGGCACGGCCGGCCGGACGCCCGGCACGTTGCCGCCGAGGTCGGCGTCGACGAGCAGCACGTCGAACCTGCGGCCTTCCGCGACCGCCCGCTCCAGGCAGCGCAGCGCGGCCGGGCCGCTGCCCGCCGCGGAGACGTCGACGTCGGGCTCGGCGGCCAGGGCGGCGGCGAGCGACTCGGCGAAGATACGGTGGTCGTCGACGACCAGAACACGGATGCGAACCACTTGAACCCCCACTGGTCGGGGGACGGACCGGCGCAGGTACGGCGCCCGAGGTGATCCCGAGCCCTGGGTCAGCTCGGGAAACGGGATGCCGCAGCCGCACGGCCGCCGCCGTGCTGGAACTGCTACCCCCACTTCGGGCGTCGTACCCGACTGTCTCGCCCCCTGATCGGCACCGGCCCCCACCGGTGCTGCTCATCAGAGTACGGCTGGGCGCCGGGAGCGGAAGGTGATTTGCAGAACTGATTGACCGGCACGTTTATGGTGAGCCGTATGTTTCGTATCGAGACAGAAGTCGACAAAGAACGCAGCCAATTCCTGCGGTCCCGGCTGCGGGAGGCGAACACGGCGGCTTCACCCGTGCTGCGTTCCCTGCGGGGAACCCCTGATGAACGGGAGGTTCCGCTGCAGGTCTGGGCGGTGGCGCAGGACGGCGGGATCGCGGGCGGCCTGGTCGGGCACACCTGGGCGACCTGGCTGCATGTCGCCCATCTGTGGGTCGACGGACGCCACCGCGGCACGGGACTGGGCTCGCACCTGCTCTCCCGGGCGGAACGGCTGGCCGTGTCGTCGCGGGGCTGCCGCTCCGCCCGCCTGGAGACGTGGGACTTCCAGGCCCCCGACTTCTACCGCAAGCAGGGCTACGAGGTGGTGTGCGTGATCCCCGACTACCCGCCGGGGATCACGGAGTACACACTGACGAAGCGGCTGGACTGAGGTCCGGTCGTCCGGTCAGGGGAACCGGTAGCCGGCGAAGTCGGCGATGCGGACGTAGCCGATGCGCTGGTAGAGGGCGTTGCTGGTGGGGTTGCCGGGGTCCGTGAACAGGACGACCTCCATGGCGCCCGCGGCCGCCGCCGCCCGGCTCACCCCGGCCGTCACGGCGGCCGCGTAGCCGTGGCCCCGCAGGCGGGCCGGGGTGTAGACGGGGTCCACCCGGACCACGCCGCCGACGACCGGGGTCGCGGCGGCCATCGAGGCGGGCGTGCCGTCCGGGGTCTCCCAGAACGTGAAGTGCCGGTCGCCGAAACGCGAGTCGTCCCAGGAGCCGGCGTCGATCAGGTCGATGGAGGCCTGCTCCCCGACGTCGACGCAGAACTCACGGCACCAGCGCACGACCTGCTCGCGGTCCCGCGCGTCCGTGGGGCGGGCCCGGCCCGCCGGGTGCGGCCGCGGCGGGGTGAGCGTGCCGAGGCGGTAGAGGTGCGTGCGCCAGAAGGGCACCGGCGCCGCACCCGTGTGCCGCTGCCACGACGCGGCGAAGGCGCCGGCGGTGTCGTGGTCCGCGATGACGGTGGCGGGCGCGTGCCCGAGGCCGGCCAGGTGGGCGGCGAGGGTGTCGGCCTGCCCGGCGGAGAGGGGCGTGAGGCCCAGGCGGCCGCGCGGGGTGAGGTAGCAGACCGCGCGGAGGTCGCTCCCCGACCCGAGCCGGCCGAGGACCGGGGCCGCGGCGTCCTGTCCGGCCGCCCCGCGTATGCGCAGCTTCTCGATGTCCGTCAACGTCATGTTGTGCAGGGCGGGGCGCGAGCGCAGGAAGTCCCCCGCCAGGACGAGGAAGCCGTCGATGTCTTGGGTGAGGTGCCAGTCGTCCGAAAGCATGCGCCATGATCTCCCGACCGCCCCCGGTCCGGGACGCACCTGCGCGACACCTTCCGGCCACGCGCCCTGGCGGCCCCGCGAGGCCGTCCGCCCCGGCCACCTCGCCAGGCCGTCCCACACGGCGACCCGACGCCGCTGCCCTGCCAGGCCGCCCGACGCGGCTGCCTCGCCCAGCCGTCCGACCTGGCCACGCCGCCTGGCCACCCGGCGTGGCCGCCCTACGCGGCCGTCCGACGTGACCGCCCCACGCGGCCGCCCCGCCGAGCCGTCCGGACCCAGCCACGCCGCCCAGCCGTCCGACGTGTCCGGCCCACTCGGCCACCCCGCCCGGCCGTCCCAAGCCGCTGCCCCGCCCAGCTCGGACGGCTGGGCGGGGCAGCGGCTTGGGACGGCCGTGGCGGTCGGGGTGGCGGGGCGTCAGCTCAGGCGGCGTGCGCCCTGTGACGGGACCGCCGGGAACACGCGCGGTGCCGTGTAGCCGGCCGCCGCGAACGCCTCCTGCACCGCCTTCGTGACCGTGTCGGCGTCCGCGGTCTCGACCAGGACGACCGCCGAGCCGCCGAAGCCGCCGCCCGTCATCCGCGCCCCCAGCGCCCCGGCGGCGTTCGCCGTGTCGACGGCGAGGTCCAGCTCCGGGCAGGAGATCCGCAGGTCGTCGCGGAGGGAGACGTGACCGGCCGTCAGGAGGGGCCCGATCCCCCGGACGTCGCCCGCGTCGAGCAGCGCGATGACCTGCTCGACCCGGTGGTCGTCCGAGACCACGTGGCGCACGTACCGCCGCACCCGCTCGTCCGACAGGCGGGCCAGCGACTCGTCCAGGTCCTCGTACGCGAGGTCGCGCAGGAAGGGCACGCCGAGCTGCCGCGCACCCTCCTCGCAGCCCTCCCGCCGCTCCGCGTACGCCCCGTCGCCCAGCGCGTGCTTGACGCGGCTGTCCACGACGAGGAGCTGCAGCCCCTGCGCGGGCAGGTCGAAGGGGACCTGCCGGATCGACAGGTCGCGGCAGTCGAGGTGCAGGGCGTGCCCCTCCTCGCAGCAGGCGGACGCCGTCTGGTCCATGATCCCGCAGGGCACGCCGACGAAGTCGTTCTCCGCGCGCTGCGCGATCCGGGCCAGTTCGGGCCCCGTGAGGCCGAGTTCGAAGAGGTCGTTCAGGGCCAGCGCCGTCACCACCTCCAGCGCCGCCGAGGAGGACAGGCCCGCGCCCGTCGGGACCGTCGAGGCGAGGTGGACGTCCGCGCCGGTGACGGCGTGCCCGGCCTCGCGCAGGACCCAGACGACCCCGGCGGGGTACGCCGCCCAGCTGGTGTTCGTCAGCGGCGCGAGGCCGTCGACGTGCAGCTCGACGACCGGGCCCTCGATGTCGGCCGAGTGCAGGCGAAGCACGCCGTCGTCGCGCCGCGAGACCGCCGCCACCGCCGTGTGCGGCAGGGCGAGCGGCATGACGAAGCCCTCGTTGAAGTCGGTGTACTCGCCGATCAGGTTGACCCGGCCGGGCGCCGCCCATATCCCCCCGGGCGCCGTCCCGTACAGCCGCTCGAAACCGTCCCGGACCTGCTCGGCCGCTTCCCGCGTCCCCACTAGTGCCCCTCCGCCTTCGCGATGTCCTGGGCGAACTGCCACGCGTCCGCGACGATTCCCGCGAGGTCCGCGCGGGACGGGTTCCAGCCGAGCCGCTCGCGGGCCGTGGCGGCCGAGGCGACGAGGACCGCCGGGTCGCCGGCCCGGCGCGGGGCCGCGACCTCGGGGATCGGGTGCCCGGTGACCTGCCGGACGGTCTCGATGACCTCGCGGACCGAGAAGCCGTTGCCGTTGCCGAGGTTGCAGATCAGGTGCTCGCCGGGCTGCGCTGCGGCGACCGCAAGCAGGTGCGCCTCGGCGAGGTCGGCCACGTGGATGTAGTCGCGGACGCAGGTGCCGTCCGGCGTCGGGTAGTCGTCGCCGTAGACCGAGATGGCCTCGCGGCGGCCCTGGGCGACCTGGAGGACGAGCGGGATGAGGTGCGACTCGGGGTCGTGCCGCTCGCCGCTGGTGCCGTACGCGCCCGCCACGTTGAAGTAGCGCAGCGAGACGGCGGCCAGCCCGTGCGCGGCGGCCTCACCGGTGATCATGTGGTCGACGGCGAGCTTGGAGGCGCCGTAGGGGTTGGTGGGGAGGGTCGGCGCGGTCTCGACGATCGGGGTGGTCTCCGGCTCGCCGTAGGTCGCGGCCGTGGAGGAGAAGACCAGCCGGCGCACGCCCGCCTCGCGCATCGCGGCGAGCAGGGCCATCGTGCCGCCGACGTTGTTGTCCCAGTACTTCTCGGGCTTCACGACCGACTCGCCGACCTGCGAGAACGCGGCGAAGTGCAGCACGGCGTCGTACGAGGCGTCGAGCCATTTGGCGGCGTCGCGGATGTCGCCCTCGACGAACGCGGCACCGGCCGGGACGCCCTCGCGGAAGCCGGTGGAGAGGTTGTCGAGGACCGTCACCTCGTGACCGGCCTCCAGCAGGTGCTGGGCGACGACGCTGCCCACATAGCCCGCGCCACCGGTGACCAGGTACTTACCGCTCATGAACTCGCTACCTCTCGCAGTCGCTGGGCCGCGGTCTCCGGCGGCACGTCGTTGATGAACACGTTCATGCCGGATTCGGAACCCGCGAGGAACTTCAGCTTGCCGGACGTACGTCGGATGGTGAAAAGCTCGAGGTGGAGCGCGAAGTCCTCGCGTACCACGCCGTCGAACTCCTCCAGCGTGCCGAACGGCGCCTGGTGCCACGCCGAGATGTACGGCGTCGCGGGCTCGTCCTCGCCGAAGATCCGGTCGAAGCGCCTCAACAGTTCCAGATAGACCTGGGGGAACTCTGTGCGCGCCCCCTCGTCCAGCGCCAGCAGGTCCGGCACGCGGCGGCGCGGGTACAGGTGCACCTCGTAGGGCCAGTGCGCCGAGTAGGGCACGAAGGCCACCCAGTGCTCCGTCTCCAGGACGACCCGCTCACCGGCGAGCTCCTTGGCCAGGACGGCGTCGAAGAGGTTCTCCCCGCCGGTGGCCTCCTTGTGCGCCGCCAGCGAACGCAGCATCAGGGCTGTTCGGGGCGTCGTGAAGGGGTAGGCGTAGATCTGCCCGTGCGGGTGACCGAGCGTCACACCGATCTCGGCGCCGCGGTTCTCGAAACAGAACACCTGCTCCACGGAGGGAAGATGCGACAGCTCGGCCGTGCGGTCGGTCCACGCCTCCAGGACCAGGCCCGCCTGTTCCGGCGTCAGGTCGGCGAAGGACGCGTCGTGGTCCGAGGTGAAGCAGACGACCTCGCACCGTCCGGAGTCCCCGGCGAGCGAGGGGAAGCGGTTCTCGAACACGGCGACGTCGTACGAGGAGTCCGGGATCTCGCTGAGCCGGTCGCCCTGGGAGGGGCACAGCGGGCACTCGCCGGCCGGCGGGTGGTAGGTGCGGCCCTGGCGGTGCGAGGCGATGGCCACCGCGTCGCCGAGCAGCGGATCGCGCCGTACCTCCGAAGTGGTGACCGTGCGGTCGAGCGGACGCCGGTCCACCGCGTCGCGCACCGTGTCGTCGCGCGTGTCGTAGTAGATGAGCTCACGACCGTCGGCCAGCCGGGTCGAGGTCTTCTTCACGCCGGACTCCCCATCCCTAACCCGATATCCCTAACCCGATCAAACCAATAAACAGAACCAAACACATCAAACCACAAACCCCCACGCGCGTCAGCACCACAACCAAACAAAGAACACCAAGATGAAGTGAGCGCAGTATGCAGACCCCCACAGATCCAGGCTCCACGTCCCCCGTGCACGCCTCCGTGCAGCTGGCCGCGGAGCTGCGGCTCCCGACGAACTGGCTCGACTACGCGATCCTGGCGATCTACTTCGTCGTCGTGCTCGGCATCGGCTTCGCCGCCCGGCGCTCGGTGAAGACCAGCCTCGACTTCTTCCTCTCCGGGCGCTCGCTGCCCGCCTGGGTGACCGGCCTCGCCTTCGTCGCCGCCAACCTCGGCGCCACCGAGATCCTCGGCATGGCCGCCAACAGCGCCCAGTACGGCGTCTACACCGTGCACTGGTACTGGATCGGCGCCATCCCCGCCATGGTCTTCCTGGGCCTGGTGATGATGCCCTTCTACTACGGGTCGAAGGTCAGGTCCGTCCCCGAGTTCCTGCTGCTGCGCTTCGACCGCAGCGCACATCTGCTCAGCTCGGTGCTGTTCGCCTTCGCCGCGGTCCTGATCGCCGGCGTCAACCTGTACGCGCTCGCCATCGTCGTCGAGGCGCTGCTGGGCTGGCCGGAGTGGGTCTCGATCGTCGTCGCGGGCGCCTTCGTGCTCGGTTACATCACCCTCGGCGGCCTGTCCTCCGCGATCTACAACGAGGTGCTGCAGTTCTTCGTCATCCTCGCCGCGCTCATCCCGCTGACGGTGCTCGGCCTGAAGAAGGTCGGCGGCTGGGACGGCCTGACCGACTCGCTCACCGCGAGCCACGGCGGCAACTTCACCACCGCGTGGGGCGGCACCGGCATCGGCAGCGACAACCCGCTGGGCGCCAACTGGCTCACCATCGTCCTCGGCCTCGGCTTCGTGCTCTCCTTCGGCTACTGGACGACGAACTTCGCCGAGGTGCAGCGCGCCCTGTCCGCGAAGAACCTCTCCGCGGCCCAGCGCACCCCGCTCATCGCCGCGTTCCCGAAGATCTTCATCGTCTTCCTGGTGATGATCCCCGGCCTGGTCGCGGCCGTGCTCGTCCCGAAGATCGGCATGCCCGGCTCGGACCTCCAGTACAACGACGCGATCCCGTACCTGATGGAGGACCTGCTGCCCAACGGCGTCCTCGGCATCGCGGTGACCGGTCTGCTGGCGGCCTTCATGGCGGGCATGGCGGCCAACATCTCCTCGTTCAACACCGTCTTCACCAACGACATCTGGGCCAAGTACGTGAAGCGGGACGAGGAGGACGCGTACTACGTGCGCTTCGGCCGCCTCATCACGGCGATCGGCGTGCTGGCGTCGATCGGCACGGCGTTCCTCGCCTCCTCCTTCTCGAACATCATGAGCTACCTCCAGACGCTGTTCTCCTTCTTCAACGTGCCGATGTTCGTCGTCTTCATCGTCGGCATGTTCTGGCGGCGCGCGTCCATGAAGTCCGGTTTCTGGGGGCTGCTGGCCGGCACCACGGCCGCGATGGTCAACTACTTCGTCCTCTACAAGCAGGGCGTCATCGACATCCCCTCCGACCAGGGCGCCAACTTCGTCTCCGCGATCGCCGGATTCGTCGCCGGCGCGGTCGTCATGGTCGCCGTCTCCCTCTTCACCGCGCCGAAGCCGGAGGCGGAGCTGCGGGGGCTGGTGTACGGGACCAGCTCGCCCGGCATGGAGGAGCCGGCCGGGGAGGGCGACGACGCCTGGTACCGCAAGCCGGCGCTGCTCGGCTGGGGCGCCGTCGTCCTGGCCGCCGTCTGCTACATCCCCTTCTCGTTCTGACCCCGGAGGACCGATCTCCATGTCCACGAACCCCGAACGCTCCGGAAGCTCCGAACGCTCCGGACACCCCGGACACTCCGGACGCCCCGGTGACTCCGAGCACGGCGTCCACCGTGAGGTCACCGAACTGCAGGGCAAGTCGGCCACCGCGGCCCGGCTGTTCGACATCCGCCGCATCATCGGCGGCCTCTTCGTGGTCTACGGCGTCATCGTGACGATCGCCGGGATCACCGCGTCCGACGCCGACATCGACAAGGCGGAGGGCGTCAACATCAACCTCTGGACGGGGCTGAGCATGCTGGCGCTCGGGCTGTTCTTCCTGGTGTGGCTGTGGCTGCGGCCGGTGGCTCCGCCGGTGCCGGACGAATCCCCTGCGGAGGGGCCTCCGGCGGTGTGACGGTGGCGGCCGGCGGGGGCGGCCCCCTCGGAGGGTTCGTTCACCGCGGGCCGGTGGGGGTTGATCGCGCAGTTCCCCGCGCCCCTGTCGGGGCTCGTTGACTGCCGGCCCGTGCGGGCCTGTCGCGCAGTTCCCCGCGCCCCTATGGGGGCTCGTTGGCTGCGGGCCGGTGGGGGCTTGTCGCGCCGTTCCCCGCGCCCCCTTCGGGGCGCGTCCCCTGCCGGGGCTTGTTGGCTGCCGGCCGGTGGGGGCCGGGCGCGCCGTTCCCCGCGCCCCTTTCGGGGCGCGGGGGTCAGAGGCTGCTGCTGCGGGTAGCCGTAACCGGGCGCGGGCGGCGGGGGCGTGGCCCCGCGCGGGTCCTTCGGAGGGCCGAAGCCGCCCTGCTGCTGCGGCTGGTCCTGCGGCGCTCCGGACCCGTCCTGCTGTGACGGTCCCTCGGGCGGCTGAGTCATCAGCGCGTCCCCCCTCTTCACTGATTTTTAGCCATGCCCTGCGGTACGCACCGCTGCGGGCGATGCACTCACAGTGGTGGACGGAAGACCTGAGACTGTTCCCGGACGGCTCTTTCTATCACTGTGGAGCGCTCGAACACCGGGCCGGATCTCTCCTTGTTCCCAAGGGAGAACCGGCCCGTGATGCCCTCGTTACGTCTCTTCACGCGCCGTTCACGCGTCGTCGGCGAGCTCCAGCCAGCGCATTTCCAACTCCTCGCGCTCGGTGGCCAGTTCACGCAGCTCGCTGTCCAGTTTCGCCACTTTCCCGAAGTCCGTGGCGTTATCGGCGATCTGCGCGTGCAGCGTGTTCTCCTTCTCGGAGATCTTGTCCAGCCGCCGCTCGATCTTCTGCAGCTCCTTCTTCGCGGCGCGGCTGTCCTTGGCCGACGCGGCGGTGGCGGAACCGCCCTTTTCGGTCACGGAGGCGGGGGCCTGGGCCGCCGCGGCCTCCTCCATCGCGTGCCGCCGCTCCAGGTACTCGTCGATGCCGCGCGGCAGCATCCGCAGGGTCGCGTCGCCCAGGAGCGCGAACACCCGGTCGGTCGTGCGCTCGATGAAGAACCGGTCGTGGGAGATCACGACCATGGAGCCCGGCCAGCCGTCGAGGAGGTCCTCCAGCTGGGTGAGGGTCTCGATGTCGAGGTCGTTGGTCGGCTCGTCGAGGAAGAGGACGTTCGGCTCGTCCATCAGCAGCCGCAGCAGCTGGAGCCGGCGGCGCTCACCGCCGGAGAGGTCGCCGACGGGCGTCCACTGCTTCTCCTTGTTGAAGCCGAAGGTCTCGCAGAGCTGGCCCGCGGTCATCTCGCGGCCCTTGCCGAGGTCGACCCGGTCGCGGACCGCCTGCACGGCCTGCAGCACCCGCCACTCCGGGTCCAGTTCGGCGACCTCCTGGGAGAGGTAGGCGAGCTTGACCGTCCTGCCGGTGACGATGCGGCCGGCGGCGGGCTGCTTCTCCCCCTCCGAGCGGGCGGCCTCGGCCATGGCCCGCAGGAGCGAGGTCTTGCCGGCGCCGTTCACCCCGACCAGACCGACCCGGTCGCCCGGACCGAGCTGCCAGGTCAGGTGCTTGAGCAGCACCTTCGGCCCGGCCTGCACGGTGACGTCCTCCAGGTCGAAGACCGTCTTGCCGAGCCGGCTGGAGGCGAACTTCATCAGCTCGCTGGTGTCCCGCGGCGGCGGCACGTCCGCGATCAGCTCGTTGGCGGCCTCGACGCGGAAGCGCGGCTTGGACGTACGGGCGGGGGCGCCGCGGCGCAGCCAGGCCAGCTCCTTGCGGACCAGGTTCTGCCGCTTGACCTCCTCGGTCGCGGCGATGCGCTCCCGCTCGGCGCGCGCGAAGACGTAGTCGGTGTAGCCGCCCTCGTACTCGTACACGGCCCCCTTCTGCACGTCCCACATGCGGGTGCAGACCTGGTCGAGGAACCACCGGTCGTGGGTCACGCACACCAGCGCGGAGCGGCGCTCGCGCAGGTGCTTGGCGAGCCAGGCGATGCCTTCCACGTCGAGGTGGTTGGTGGGCTCGTCGAGGACGATCAAGTCCTGCTCCTCGATGAGCAGCTTGGCCAGCGCGATGCGCCGCCGCTCGCCGCCGGACAGCGGCCCGATCACCGTGTCGAGCCCCTGCGGGAAGCCGGGCAGGTCGAGCCCGCCGAACAGGCCCGTCAGCACGTCCCGGATCTTGGCGTTGCCCGCCCACTCGTGGTCGGCCATGTCCCGGATGACCTCGTGCCGGACGGTGGCGGCGGGGTCGAGGGAGTCGTGCTGGGTGAGCACGCCGACGTTCAGGCCGCCCGAGTGCGTGACGCGTCCGGTGTCGGCCTCCTCCAGCTTGGCGAGCATCCGGATCAGCGTGGTCTTGCCGTCACCGTTGCGGCCGACCACCCCGATCCTGTCCCCTTCGGACACGCCGAGGGAGACTCCGTCGAGCAGCGCACGGGTCCCGTACACCTTGCTGACTGCCTCGACATTGACCAGATTGACGGCCATCGCACTCCTGACAAGGGGGATCGATCGACCTTCCAGGGTAGCCGCCCGAAGCGATGATCCTTCCGGCCACCCTGGACACCCTCAGGGGCGCGGGGAACGGCGCAGTCTTTTGTCTTTGAGGGGCGCGGGGAACGGCGCAGTCTTTTGCCTTCAGGGGCGCGGGGAACGGCGCAATCTTTTAGGGGCGCGGGGAACTGCGCGACCAGCCCCCACCGACCCGCACCCGACGAACAACCGTCACAGCACAACAGCCCCGCGCACAGGCCCCACCGCCACGCGCGCAGCGCGACACGTCCCGGACGCGACCAACGCGTCGGCGACCTCCGCGGCAACCCCCGCGTCGGGGACGAGGAACGCCGTCGTGGGCCCGGACCCGGACACGAGCGACGCCAGCGCCCCGGCGTCCGCCCCGACCGCAAGCGTCGCGGCCAGCGACGGCCGCAACGACAACGCGGCGGCCTGCAGATCGTTGGAGAGCGCCCCCGKCAGCGCGGAGGCGTCCCCCGACGCCAGCGCGTCCAGCAGCACGGGCGAGGCCACCGGCTCCGGCACCTCCACCCCCGCGTTCAGCCGGTCGAACTCCCCGTACACCGCGGGCGTCGACAGCCCCCCGTCGGCCACCGCGAACACCCAGTGGAAGGGCCCGCCGACCGGCAGGACCTCCAGCTTCTCGCCCCGCCCGGTCCCGAGCGCCGCCCCGCCCACCAGGCTGAACGGCACGTCGCTGCCGAGCTCGGCGCAGATCTCCAGGCG
>NZ_VDFC01000047.1:662732-670186 GCF_008369065.1 Streptomyces apricus
CCAGGAGTTCCTCGCGCGGAGCCCGCGTACCCCAGAGGGCGTCGGCGGCGACCAGCGCGCCCGCCCCGTCGGCGGAGCCGCCCGCCATGCCCCCGGCGACGGGGATGTCCTTGGCGATGTGGACGTGGACGTCGGCCCGCCGCCCGTACCTCTCGGCGAGCTTCTCCACGGCCCTGGCCGCCAGGTTCGTACGGTCCAGGGGCACCCGGGCCGCGTCGGGCCCCTCGCAGGTCACCCGCAGGGAGTCGGCCGGGGCCACCGTCACCTCGTCGTACAGCCCGACCGCGAGGAAGACGTTGGCGAGGTCGTGGAACCCGTCGGGCCGCGCGCCGCCCACCGCGAGCTGCACGTTGACCTTGGCGGGAACCCGTACCGTCACGCTTCCCTGCGTGCTCGCGACCCGGCTCACTGCTTGTTCTCCGCGATCCGTGCGAACTCCTCCACCGTCAGGGACTCGCCGCGCGCCTGCGGCGAGACGCCCGCGGCGACCAGCGCGGCCTCGGCGGCCGGCGCCGAACCGGCCCAGCCGGCCAGCGCGGCCCGCAGGGTCTTGCGGCGCTGCGCGAAGGCGGCGTCCACGACGGCGAACACCTCGCTCTGTGCGGCGGTCGTCCGCACCGGCTCCGTACGGCGGACCAGCGAGACGAGCCCGCTGTCGACGTTCGGCGCGGGCCAGAAGACGTTGCGGCCGATCGAGCCGGCCCGCTTGACCTCGGCGTGCCAGTTCGCCTTCACGGAGGGCACGCCGTAGACCTTCGAGCCGGGCGGCGCGGCCAGCCGGTCGGCGACCTCCGCCTGCACCATCACGAGCGTGCGCTCGATGGTGGGGAAGGTGTCGAGCATGTGCAGCAGCACCGGGACGGCGACGTTGTAGGGGAGGTTCGCGACGAGGGCCGTCGGCGCGGGACCCGGCAGGTCGGTCACCCGCATGGCGTCCTCGTGGACGAGCGAGAAGCGCTCGGCGCGCTCCGGCATCCGGGCGGCGATCGTGGCGGGCAGCGCGCCCGCGAGGGCGTCGTCGATCTCGACGGCGACGACGCGATCGGCCGCCTCCAGGAGGCCGAGGGTCAGCGACCCGAGGCCCGGTCCGACCTCGACGACCACGTCGTCGGACCGGACGTCGGCGGTCCGGACGATGCGCCGCACGGTGTTGGCGTCGATGACGAAGTTCTGACCGCGCTGCTTGGTGGGCCGCACGCCGAGCACGTCCGCGAGCTCGCGGACGTCGGCGGGACCCAGGAGGGCGTCGGAGGTGGGGCTGGTCACGCCCCAAGGGTACGGGGGCTCTCATCCCCTCAGGAGCAGGGGCGCAGCCTGGCTCCTGAGGGGCGCGGGGCTGCGACATTTGCGGCTCCGCCGCGGGGCGCGACCAGCCCCCACCGGACCCGCGGACGAACCCCGCAGGGAATCTCACCCCTGAAGCCGACTTCCACAGTGCGGCCACGGACTGGCCCCCCGCCGCACATAAAGCCTCTTCGCCCGGAAAGTCTGCTCCGCCGCGGACGCCTCCTGCGGCCGCCCCGACCCCCCGAGGCTCTGCCACGTCCGCGTGTCGAACTGGTACAGCCCGCCGTACGTCCCGGAAGGGTCCACCGCCGCCGGCCGCCCGCCGGACTCGCAGTGGGCGAGCCCCTGCCAGTTCAGGTGGTCCGCCCCCCGCACGGACATCGGCAGCGGCTTCGTCCCCACCTTCACCACCTGCGTACGCGGCTCGCGCACCACCTCGTCCCGCAGCCGCCGCGGCTTCTGCCGCACCCCGTTGACGGTCCGCAGGGCGTACGTGACGCGCCGCAGCCCCGGCTCCCCGGCCCGCTCCACGACCTCGGTGCCCCGGAACAGCCCGGGATCCGGCGTCCGGCGCACCTCGAAGGCGATCGACTCCTCGCGGACCTCCTTGGTGCCGGTGATCCGCATGACGGTCACAGTCTGCCCGTCGCGCGGGAAGCTCCCGGCCGGCACGGACAGGGCGTCCTGCCCGCGCAGGGTGATCCCGGCCTCCTCCACGGTCTCGCCGGCGGTCGCCGCGTTCGTGCGGATCGTCCGCGCCCGCCCGTCCGCCATGACCGTCACGGCCCGTTCGGTACGGACGTCCAGCGCGAGTCCCGCCCGTCCGATCGGCCGGCCGCGCGGCACCGACAGGTACGCCCCCTCCGCGCGCACCCCGAACTCGCGCAGCGCCTCCTCCACGGTCCGCGCCGTCGTCCACACGGTGCTGCGCTGCCCGTCGAGGGTGAGCCGCACAGGCCGCCCGTACCGCACGGCGACCTCCTCGCCGCTGTCCAGGGCGGTGCCGGGGGTTGGGGACACCACGTCGTGGGCGCCCACCCGGACCCCTTCGTCGGCGAGCAGTTCGCCCACGTCGTCCGCGAAGGTGTGCAGGGTGCGCGGCCTGCCGTCGACGGTCAGCTCGACCGCCTTGTCGTCGGCGACGAAGGCGGAGGTACCGCCCGCGAGGAAGGCCACGACCAGTGCCTGCGGCAGCAGCTTGCGCACGTCGGGGCGCTCCGCGGTCCGGCGCCGCCGCGCGGCCCGCCGCGCCTCGGCCCGCCCGCCGGGCACGGACGGGCCGGCGAAGGGGTCGGCGGACGGGTCGGTTGACGGGTCCGCGGGCGACGGCATATCGGCGGTCGGCGCGAGGGGCACGGCCTGCCGCGGGAGCGTCGCCGCGTCGGACGGCCAGGACGCGTGGGCGTACGCGGGCAGGTACGTGTCCGGGTAACCGTACGTGTCCGGGGAGCCGTACGCGTACGGCTCCGGGTAGGGGTGATCCGGGTGAGCGGGATGGCCCGGGCCATACGTCTCGTACTGCGAACTGCTCACGACGGCACGCTCCAGGAGGCCGGTGGACGGCCAGAACCTAGCGGAGCGTCCGTCACTCTCCAAAGCGCCACGGCCACGCTGCGTGTCCGGGCGTCCCCGGCCGGGGTCCGGGAGCGCGCCGCCCGTTATGCGTCAGTAATCGAACGCGCGGGCCGTGTTCGCCGAGAGGGCCGTCGCCAGCGCGTCCTCGTCCAGGCCGCGTACGGCGGCCATGGCGCGGACCGTGACCGGAATGAGATACGGGGCGTTGGGCCGTCCGCGGTACGGCACCGGCGTCAGGAACGGCGCGTCGGTCTCGACGAGGACGAGTTCGAGCGGCGCCACGGCCAGGGCGTCCCGCAGCGGCTGCGCGTTCTTGAAGGTCATGTTGCCGGCGAACGACATGTAGTAGCCGGCGCGGGCGCAGACCTCCGCCATCGCCGCGTCCCCGGAGTAGCAGTGGAAGACGGTCCGCTCGGGCGCGCCCTCCTCCTTCAGGATGCGCAGCACGTCCGCGTGGGCGTCCCGGTCGTGGATGACCAGCGTCTTCCCGTGCCGCTTGGCGATCTCGATGTGGGCGCGGAAGGACCGCTCCTGGGCGTCCTTGCCCTCGGGGCCGGTGCGGAAGTGGTCGAGTCCGGTCTCGCCGACGCCCTTGACCTGGGGCAGGGCGGCGAGCCGGTCGATCTCGGCCAGCGCCTCGTCCAGCGCGCCGTCGCCACCGGCCTGCCGGGCTCCCTGCCGGGACCATCCGTCGGGGTCACCGTGCACGATGCGCGGGGCCTCGTTCGGGTGGAGTGCGACGGTGGCGTGGACGGCGTCGTGCGCGGCGGCCGTCTCGGCGGCCCAGCGCGAGCCCGCGAGGTCGCAGCCCACCTGCACGACCGTCGTCACGCCGACCGACGCGGCCTTGGCGAGACCCTCCTCGACCGTGCCGGTCTGCATGTCGAGGTGGGTGTGCGAGTCGGCCACCGGAACCCGCAGGGGTTCCGGTGGCGGCGGGGCTTCGGCGTGGGAAGGCATGCCCCGATCCTACGGAGAGGGCCGGGGCGGGCCGGAACGCCCCGGTCTCAGACCGCCTTGCGGTGGTGGAACGGGTGCAGCAGGTCGGACAGGTGCCAGTGGTGGCGGACCTTCGGCGCCGCCGGCTGTGCCGCGCCGGGCGCTTCGGCGGGCGCGGTGGCCGGAGTGGCTGGGGTGGTCGCAGCGGCTGGGGCGGACGGGGTGGCCGTCGCGCGCTTCATCGGCGGTACGGACAGCGTGCGGCGCATCGGGCCCTGCGCCGAGGAGACCTGGCCGGCCCGCATGATGCGCAGGAGGTGGCCGTCGCAGTTCACGCAGCTGGGCCGGCTCAGTGGCGACGGCACGACCAGGCCGTCGGCCACGTACGTCACGAACTCCGCTCCCTCGGCGTCGAAGTGGTGCTCTATCTCGTACGACTGCTCCCAGCCGTGCCCGCAGCGCATGCAGGCGAAGGAATACGACTCGTGGACGGTGCCGGCGGCGGTACCGGTGGCCGTGATGCGGGGTGCGGGTGCGCCGGTGGTCCGACCGGGCTGCCCTGCGATCTCACTCATGCCAGCTCCTTCTGTCCGCTGGACGAGGACGTGTGTGTGTCCTCCTCCAGTGGACGCCCGCGCCGACGCGAGCGCACCCCTCCTGTCGAGTGTTGGAGCCGTCTTGGCCGTTCCTTGTCGGACGGCGCCGGATACCCGGTCCGGGCTTTGCTTTTCCGAAGCGTCCTTTGCCCGTCCATGGGCCCGTGCGCTCCCCCGTGAAAGCGTGCGCCCCCTCTACGCGCCTGCTCAGGAGCCTGCACGGCGCCCTGCTCGGGGGGCCGTGCGGCGTCGCTCAGGGAGCCGTGCGGGCGGCGTTCTTGGCCGCGACGACCGCGTCGAAGACCTCGCGCTTGGGCACCCCCGCGTCGGCGGCGACCGCGGCGATCGCCTCCTTGCGCCGCTCCCCCGCCTCCTCGCGCACCCGCACCCTGCGCACCAGCTCTTCGGCGTCGAGCACCTCGGTCTTCTCCGGGGCGCCCTCGACCACGACGGTGATCTCCCCGCGTACGCCCTCGGCGGCCCAGGCGGCCAGCTCCCCGAGCGGCCCGCGTTTGACCTCCTCGTACGTCTTGGTCAGTTCGCGGCAGACGGCGGCGCGCCGCTCCGTCCCGAACACCTCGGCCATCGCGGCGAGCGTGTCGTCGAGCCGGTGCGGCGCCTCGAAGTACACGAGCGTGCGCCGCTCGGCCGCGACCTCCCGCAGCCGCGACAGCCGCTCGCCGGCCTTGCGCGGCAGGAACCCCTCGAAGCAGAACCGGTCGACGGGCAGCCCGGACAGCGCGAGCGCGGTGAGCACGGCGGAGGGCCCCGGCACGGCTGTGACCTTGATGTCCTTCTCCACGGCGGCGGCGACCAGCCGGTAGCCGGGGTCGGACACGGACGGCATCCCGGCGTCCGTCACGAGCAGCACGCGCGCGCCGCCGGCCAGCGCCTCGACCAGTTCGGGGGTGCGCGCCGACTCGTTGCCCTCGAAGTAGGAGACGACCCGTCCGGTGGGCTGGACGTCCAGCGCCTGGGTCAGCCGCCGCAGCCTGCGGGTGTCCTCGGCGGCGATGACGTCGGCCCCCGCCAGCTCCGCCGCCAGCCGGGGCGGTGCGTCCGCGATGTCCCCGATGGGCGTTCCTGCGAGTACGAGGGTTCCTGTCACGGTTCCATCCTCGCAGGGGCGGCCCGCGGGACTCACACAGACCTGTTCCCTACGATGGCGCGGTGACAAGTACCGCGTCCTCCACGGACACCCGGCAGGGACAGGGCGTCGAAGAGCAGCGGCCGTCGTGGCAGCAGCGGCTGCGCAGGTTCGGCTACACGGCCGGGCCGAGAGACGACGTCCGCGACCGCCTCGTGCCCGCGTACACCGAGCCCGGCCCGCGTCTGTGGGCCGCGGTCGGACTCCGCCAGGAGGCCGCCGAACGCCTCGTCCGCCGGTCGGCGTGGGGCGGCCCGCTGCTCATCACGCTGCTGGCGGGCCTGATGCGGTTCTGGAACCTGGGCAGCCCGAAGGCGGTGATATTCGACGAGACGTACTACGCCAAGGACGCCTGGGCGCTCATCCACCGCGGATACGAGGTCAACTGGGCCAAGAACGCCAACGACCTGATCCTGCAGAACGGCGGGAACGTCAAGATCCCGACGGACGCCGCCTACGTCGTGCACCCGCCGGTCGGCAAGTACGTCATCGGGCTCGGCGAGTGGCTGTTCGGGTTCACGCCGTTCGGCTGGCGGTTCATGACGGCGCTGCTCGGCACGCTGTCGGTGCTGATGCTGTGCCGCATCGGCCGCCGCCTGTTCCGCTCGACGTTCCTCGGATGCCTGGCGGGCGCGCTGATGGCCGTGGACGGCCTGCACTTCGTGATGAGCCGCACCGCGCTGCTCGACCAGGTGCTGATGTTCTTCGTGCTCGCGGCCTTCGGCTGCCTGCTCATCGACCGCGACAAGGCCAGGGAACGGCTGGCCGCGGCCCTCCCGGTGGACGCGGACGGGATCGTGCGCCCGGACGCGCACGTCGCCGCGACGGCCCGGCTGGGCCTGCGCCCCTGGCGCCTGGCGGCCGGCCTGATGCTGGGCCTGGCCATCGGCACCAAGTGGAACGGCCTGTACGTGCTGGTCGCGTTCGGCCTGATGACGGTCCTGTGGGACGTCGGCGCACGCCGTGTCGCGGGCGCCCGCCGCCCCCACCTGGCGGTCCTGAGGCACGACGTCGGCTGGGCGTTCCTGTCCACGGTCCCGGTGGCGGTGGTCACGTACCTCCTCTCGTGGACGGGCTGGTTCCTGTCGGGCACCGACGGCAAGGGCGGCTACTACCGCGACTGGGCCACGGCGGACGGCCGCACCAGCGACTGGTCCTGGCTGTTCCCGGACTGGTGGCGCAGCCTGTGGCACTACGAGACGCAGGTGTACGACTTCCACGTCGGCCTGCACTCGCCGCACACGTACCAGTCGAACCCGTGGAGCTGGATCGTCACGGGCCGCCCGGTCTCGTACTTCTACGAGTCGCCGCTGCCCGGCAAGGACGGCTGCCCGACGGACGCGGGCGAGAAGTGCGCCCGCGAGGTCCTGGCCCTCGGCACCCCGCTCCTGTGGTGGGCGGCGGCCTTCGCGGTCCTGTACGTCCTGTGGCGCTGGCTCTTCCGCCGGGACTGGCGGGCGGGCGCGATCGCCTGCGGCATCGCGGCGGGCTACCTCCCGTGGTTCCTCTACCAGGAACGCACGATCTTCTTCTTCTACGCGGTCGTCTTCCTCCCCTTCCTGTGCCTGGCGGTGGCGATGACGGTCGGCGCGATCCTGGGCCCGCCCGGCTCCACGGAACGCCGCCGGGTCGTCGGCGCGGCGGCCTCAGGAGTCCTGATCCTCCTGATCGCATGGAACTTCATCTACTTCTGGCCGATCTACACGGGCCAGGCGATCCCCATCGACTCCTGGCGCTCCCGGATGTGGCTGGACACCTGGGTCTAATCCGTCGCGCAGGACCCTGCGGACCGCGTCGCGGAGCCAGCGTTGGGCGCCGTCGGCCGCGTGGCGGGGGTGCCAGGCCATGCCGATGGTCAGCGGGGGCAGGGGCAGCGGGACGTCGAGGAGGCGCAGGCCGAGGGTCTCGGC
>NZ_VDFC01000047.1:670286-687857 GCF_008369065.1 Streptomyces apricus
CGTCGAGGAGGCGCAGGCCGCGGGTCTCGGCGTCCTGGGCGAGGGGTGAGGGGGGCTCGCCGGGGAGCGCGGCGGGGACGAGGCAGACGACGTCGCTGCGGGCGGCGAGGGTCATCGCGGCCAGGTGGGCCGGGAGGACCACGTCGACCCGCCGGCGCAGGCCCCGTTCGGCCAGGGCGGTGTCGAGGGGGCCGGTGAACCGGCCGCGGCGGCTGACCGCGACGTGCCGGGCCGCGGCGAGCCGCTCCGGGGTCAGCGTCCCCTCGGTGAGGGGGTGGCCGGGCCGGACGGCCGCCACCATGCGCAGGCGGACCAGTTCCTCGACCTGGGTCTCGGGGTCCACGTGGTCGATGGATCCGACCTCCAGGTCGATCCGGCCGTCGCGCAGGGCGGGCCCGGCCTCCAGTTCCTCCGCCCGGACCCGGAACGAGACCTCCGGCGCCTCCCGCCGGGCGAGCTCCAGCAGCCCGGGGACCAGGGCCGCGCCGACCAGGTCGGCGGTCTGGAGGGTGAAGGTGCCGCGGAGGCCGGCGGGGTCGACGCTCGTGCCGGGGCTGAGCAGCGCCCCGAGGCTGCGCACCACCGCGGCCGCCTCCTCGCGCAGCGCCTGGGCGCGCGGGGTGGGGACCATGGTCTGCCCGGCCCGGACCAGGAGCGGGTCCTGGAGGACGCGGCGCAGCCGGGCGAGCGTACGGCTCATGGCGGCGGGCGAGGTGTGCAGGCGCGCGGCGGCGCGGGTCACGCTCTGCTCGGCCAGCAGGGCGTCCAGCGCGAGGGCGAGGTTGGCGTCGATGACCGGATTCGTGCTGCTCACCAGCATCATTCCATTTCCGTCAATGATTGCGTGCCGAAGTTCCCATTGTGGCATCGCGCGGGCCCTCAGCAGGATGGACGGCGTAACGGAACGCCACGGACTGCGAGGTCTTCATGATCGTCATCACCGCTCCCACCGGGAACATCGGCCGTCACCTGCTCCCCCGGCTCCTGGAGTCCGCCCCCGCCGCGGGCGAGGAACTGCGCGTGGTCGTCCGCGATCCCGCCCGGCTCCCGGACGCCGCGCGCGGACGCGTCGAGGTGGTCACCGGCTCGCACGCCGACGCCGCGGTCCTCGACCGGGCCTTCGCGGGCGCGGACGCCGTCTTCTGGCTCGTCCCGCCCGACGCCTCCCGGCCCCCGCGGGACGGCTGGAGCGGTTTCACCCGCCCCGCCCTCAAGGCGCTCACCGCGCACGGCGTCGGCCATGTCGTCGGCGTCTCCGCGCTCGGCCGCGGCACCCCGCTCGCCGACCGGGCCGGCCTGGTCACCGCCACCCTCGCCGTGGACGACCTCATCGCCGGCACCGGCGTCGCGTACCGGGCCCTGGCCAACCCGTCCTTCTTCGAGAACCTCCTGGAGGAGTGCGACTCGATCCGCGAGAAGGGCGTCTTCACCGACACCCTCGACGCCGACCGCAAGGTCCCCCTCGTCGCGGTCGCCGACATCGCGGACGCCGCCGCCCGCCTGCTCCTCGACCGCTCGTGGACCGGCAACGGCAGCGTCCCCGTCCTCGGGCCGCAGGACCTGTCCCCCGACGACCTGGCCCGCGTCATGACCGAACAGCTCGGCCGCCCCGTCCGCTACGTACGGCAGTCGCTGGACGAGCTGTACGGCGATCTCATCGGCTACGGCCTCGACGAGGAGTTCGCCCGGGCCGTGGTCGACATGAAGCGGGCCAAGGACGAGGGCCTCGACGCCGGCGTCGCCCGCACCGCGGCCACCGCCTCCCCCACGACCTTCGCGCACTGGTGCGCCGAGGTCCTCAGGCCCGCCGTCCTCTCACCTTCCTGTTCCTGACGGAACCGTCCGACCTTTTGGAGAAGATCCTGATGTCCATCGAGAAGACCGAACCGCCGGTCACTGCGTTCATGCTGGTCAAGACCAACCCCGAATGGCTCGCCCTGACCGTCCAGGAACGCGTGGACGCCTTCACCACCCAGGTCCTGCCGGCCATCGAGGCGAAGACCAGCGGTGTCCGGTCGCGCTTCTACGACACGGAGTTCTACTCCGCCCGCGTCACCGACGTCTGGGTCTGGGAGGCCGAGGACCACCATGCCTACCAGCTCCTCGTCGACGCGCTGCGCGAAACCCCCTTCTGGGACCGCTACTTCGAGGTCGTCGATCTCCTCGTCGGCACCGAGAACGGTTACGCCCGCACCTACGGCCTCGACCCCGTGGCCACCGTCGCCACCTGACGTCCCGCCCCCGCGGGCTCAGGAGGGCACGGCGGTCCGGCGGGTCCTCAGGCCGTGAGCGAGGTGGCCGAACAGCACGGCGTTGAAGAGGCCGGACAGGGCCACGCCCGCGGAGAAGAGCAGCGGGTCCAGCCAGTCGGGCACGGCGGACTCCGCGGAGATCGGCACCAGGAGCGTCAGCATGCTGAGCGGGGCCGTGGCCATCAGCGGCCAGATCCCGGCGAACCCCGGGTCCGGCGACACGTACACGGCGTACAGGAAGAAGCCCAGGGCCGCCGCGACCACGGCGAGGTACCCGCGCCCGAGCCAGTTGTCCACCGCGGGGGCCAGGAGCGTCCGCACCCTTCGCAGGCCGTGGGACGCGGCGCTCTTGGGCCTCAGGGGCCTCGCGGGCCGCACGGGACTCACCGGCCTCACCGGCCCCGTGGACCCCGTAGACCCTGCGGACCCCGTGGACCTCACCGTGAGGGCGCCAAGCACCGCCGCGTTCACGAAGGCGCAGCCCAGGAGCCAGACCGACCAGAAGCCGACGGCGAGCACCTGGGCCGCGCCGCCCTCGGTGCCGGGGCCGAAGGGGAGGACCACGCTGAGGAAGGAGAGGGGCGCGGTGAGCACCAGGGGGCCCGCGGCGAAGCCGCTGTCCGGGAAGAGGAACATGACCGCGACCGAGCAGGCGACGACGGCCAGGTAGCCGCGGGCCAGCCAGTTGTCCGTGGCGAGGGCCAGGAGGCCGGGCCGGAGGCGGTCGGCGAAGCGGCCGGCCGGGTGGTCGGCGGGGCGGCGTGGGCCGGAGGTGTGCGGCATCGCGGGTTCCCTTCCTTCGGGTCGTCCCGGCGGGTCGTCCCGGGTGGTGGTCTCCACGGTGGACCGCGGGGCGCGTACGGGGATGAGTACGCGTACTCACCGGAGGACCGCATCCGGGCCCATCCCTGCCGGGTTCGGGCTCATCCCTGCCGGGTTCGGCCCCGTCCCGGCCGGGTTCGGGCTAACGATCGGGGAACACCGCCCCCATCCGTCACTCTCCCCGCATACAGTGCGACGCAGGGACACCGTTCTGAACGCGTTCAGAACGTGGTCGCGAAGGTGCACGGGGAGGGGGAGCGCGATGCGGAACGGAGCCAAGGTCGCCATCGTCGGTGGCGTGTTCGCCGTCGTGGTGGGCGGAGTCGGATACGGCGCCTACAACGTCGTGAGCACGGTGAACGGGGACGGCGGGTCCTCGGCGGCCGGCGCCGAGAGGACCGGGCCGCCGTCCGGCGACGAGGTCGAGGAGACCTCCGGGAAGTTCTTCGCGGCCTGGGAGCAGGGCGACGCCGCCGCGGCCGCGGACCTCACCGACAACGCCGCGGCCGCCAGGGAACTGCTCGTCGCCTACGGGGGCCAGGCCCACATCGGCAAGGTGAAGGTCACCCCCGGCAAGGCGGTCGGCACGCGCGTCCCCTTCTCGGTGTCGGCCACCGTGTCGTACGAGGGGAAGAGCAAGCCGCTGACGTACAAGAGCGAGCTGGGGATCGTGCGGGGCGAGACGACGGGCCGGGCGCTCGTCGACTGGCGGCCCTCCGTCCTGCACCCCGACCTGCAGGCCGGCGACACCCTGCTCACGGGCGAGTCGGCGAGCCCGCCCATCGAGGCGCTCGACCGCGACGGCGCCGTCCTGACCAAGGAGAAGTACCCCTCGCTCGGCCCCGTGCTCGACGCCCTGCGCGAGCGGTACGGCGACAAGGCGGGCGGCTCCCCCGGGGTCGAGCTCGCGATCCGGCACGCGGGCGAGGGCACGGGCGACACCACGCTGGTGACGCTCGCCAAGGGGAAGACCGGCAAGCTGCGCACGACGATCGGCGCGGGCGCGCAGGCGGCGGCCGAGAAGGCCGTCAAGCAGTACCCCGAGTCGTCCGTGGTCGCCGTGAAGCCGAGCACCGGCGAGGTGCTGGCGGTCGCGAACCACCGCGAGGACGCCTTCAACGCGGCCTTCCAGGGCAAGGCCGCCCCCGGCTCCACCATGAAGATCGTCACCGCGGCGATGCTCATCGACAACGGCGTCACCGCGATGAACGGCCCGGCGCCCTGTCCCGCGACCGCGACCTGGCAGAGCGGGACGTTCCACAACCTCACGGGCATGCAGCCCGACGAGAACGCCACGCTCGCCAACAGCTTCGCGCGCTCGTGCAACACGGCCTTCGTGAAGCTCGTCGACGGCTCCGACGAGCGCCCGCTCTCCGACGAATCGCTCACCGCCGAGGCGCAGGAGCGGTTCGGCATCGGCAAGGACTGGAAGACGGGCATCGTCTCCTTCGACGGGAGCGTCCCGGCCTCCGAGGGGGCCAAGCGCGCGGCCAACGCCATCGGCCAGGGCGACGTCCAGATGAACCCGCTGAACATGGCCTCGGTCACGGCGACCGCGATCACGGGCACCTTCCGCCAGCCCTACCTCGTGTCGCCGAAGCTGGACGGCCGCCAGCTGGCCACCGCGCGCGGCCTGCCGGGCGGTACCGTCGCCCAGCTGAAGCAGATGATGCGGCTCACCGCCACCAGCGGCACCGGCGCGCAGGCCATGGCGGGCCTCGGCGGCGACATCGGCGCCAAGACCGGCTCCGCCGAGGTCGACGGGCAGGAGACGTCCAACAGCTGGTTCACCGGTTTCCGGGGTGACGTCGCCGCCGCGGCCATGACGGAGAAGGGCGGCCACGGAGGGGACGCGGCGGGTCCGATTGTCGCAGCCGTGCTACGGACAGGTGGCTGAACCCACCCGCACAGGGCGGGACCCTAGGGTGGTGACTCTCGTTCTCACGGAGGTCGGTGGGAAGCGGGGGTCGGCAGGAGCCGGGGGTCGGTGAGAACCGGTGGAAACCGGTAGGAACCGGTGGGGAAACAGCGGAGGAACGGAAGTCGTGGGGAACAGAAGGCGCGCACCTGAGCGCGGCAGGACGAAGCCCGCCGTCGTCGGCGGGATGATCGCCGTGGTGGTCGGCGGTGCCGGACTCGGCGGCTACGCCCTGTTCGGCGGCGGGGCGTCGGCCGACGAGGGTTCCGCCGCCGACGCGAAGCGCGTCAAGTCCGGGCCCCTGTCGGCGGCCGAGGTGCGGACCACGGCCACCGCGTTCCTCACGGCCTGGCAGAAGGGCGACGTCCCCGCGGCCGCGGCGGTGACGAACGACACCGCGGCGGCGGCCGGCCTGCTCACCGGCTACGGCAAGGAGGCGCACGTCGAGGACGTGACGCTCACCGCCAAGAAGCGCTCCGGTGACGCCGTGCCGTTCTCCGTCAAGGGCACGGTCCGCTACAAGGGCCTGACCGAGCCCCTCGCGTACGAGTCCGAGCTCACCGTCGTACGGCGCGCCAAGGACGGGAAGCCGCTGGTCGACTGGCACGCGGCGGTCGTCCACCCGGAGCTGGAGGACGGCGACAAGCTGGTCACCGGCGAGGCCGGCACGCCCCCGGTCAAGGCCCTGGACCGGGACGGCGGCGAGCTGACCACCGCGAAGTACCCCTCGCTGGGGACGGTCCTCGACGGCCTGCGGGAGAAGTACGGCAAGAAGGCCGGCGGCAAGGCGGGCGTCGAGCTGCGGGTGGTCCGCGCCGGGTCCGGGGACGCCGAGGAGGCCGAGGACGCCGACGGCACGAAGAAGACCGCAGCCGAGAAGGAGGCGGACAAGAACCCCGACAAGACCCTGCTGGAGCTGAGCGAGGGCACGCCGGGCACGGTCCGTACGACGCTGAGCCCGTCCCTGCAGGCGACCGCCGAGCAGCAGGTGGCCGCGAAGTCCAAGGCGTCCGCGGTCATGATCAAGCCGTCGACCGGTGAGATCCTGGCCGTGGCGAACTCGGGGCACGGCTTCAACACCGCGTTCCAGGGCTCGCTCGCCCCCGGCTCGACGATGAAGATCGTCACGGCCTCGCTGCTCATCGACAAGGGGCTGGCGTCGACCGAGAAGGAGCACCCCTGCCCGAAGTACTCGACGTACGGCGGCTGGAAGTTCCAGAACGACGACAAGTTCGAGATCAAGGGCGGCACGTTCAAGGCGAGCTTCGCGCGCTCCTGCAACACGGCCTTCATCAGCCAGGCCAAGAAGCTGGACGACGACAGCCTGACGAAGCAGGCGCAGCAGGTGTTCGGGCTCGGCATGGACAACTGGGCCATCGGCGTGCCGACCTTCGACGGCTCGGTGCCGGTGCAGTCGCAGGCCCAGATGGCGGCCTCGCTGATCGGTCAGGGCGGGGTGCGGATGAACCCGCTGAACATGGCGTCGGTCGTCGCCACGGCCAAGACGGGCACGTTCCACCAGCCCTACCTGGTGCCGCCGACCGTCGACGACCGGACCCTCGCGAAGGCGTCCCGCTCCCTGTCCCCCGACACGCAGGCGCAGCTCAAGGAGCTGCTCCGGTACACGGCCGCGGCCGGTACGGCGGCCGAGGCGATGGCGGGGCTCGGCCCGGACTTCGGGGCGAAGACGGGGTCCGCGGAGGTCGACAACCAGAAGAAGCCCAACGGCTGGTTCACGGCCTGGAAGGGCGACCTGGCGGCGGCCGGCGTGGTCCAGCAGGGCGGCCACGGCGGCGAGACGGCGGGCCCGATCGTGGCGGCGCTGCTGAAAGCTGGCAGCTGACCCGATCGTGGCGGCGCTGCTGAAGGCCGGCAGCCGACCCGGAACCGACCGGGAGAGCCGCGGCACCGGCATCGACACCGACGCCGGCACAGGCACCGGCACCGGCACCGGCACCGGCACCGTTCCTAGCGGGCCACCGGCGTGGCCGAGTACGTCCGGCGCAGGAAGCGGATCAGCGTCTTCGTGTCGAACTGCACGACCGCCACACCCCGGGCCGAGTGGAACTCCATGACGGCCTGGACCCGGCCGCACGGCCAGATGCGTACGTCACCGGCGGCGGCCGGCGTCCGCAGACCCCGTTCGAGCAGGTCGCGGGCGAAGACCCACTCGTGGTGGCCGGGCAGCATGATGTGCACCCGCCGCGGGTCGGTCTCCGGGTCGTAGCGCAGGGCCACCGGCACGGCCGGCGGGTCCTGCGCCTCGTCCGTCACGATATGGGCGCGCGCGTACTGCTCAACGGCGGACATCGATCGCTCCCTCTTTGTGCGAATCCTTATCTAATGTCGCATATTTTCCGATATGCGCTCCCAGATGAGTCGTAGTCGCATGCGGGGACATCTCGCTCTTGCAAGCTGTTCGCATTAAGCCACTATCATCGAACGGTTACGGACACCCGGCCTGCCACGGAAGCGGAGCCCTCCATGCACGTCCCCGACGGATTCATCGACGCGCCCGTCTCGGTCGCCACCGGAGCCGTGGCCGCCGCGGCGGTCGCGGTGAGCCTGCGCGGCGCCCGCCGTGAGCTGGACGAACGCACCGCCCCGCTCGCCGGGCTGGTCGCCGCCTTCATCTTCGCGGTGCAGATGCTGAACTTCCCGGTCGCGGCCGGCACCAGCGGGCACCTGCTCGGAGGCGCGCTCGCCGCGATACTCGTGGGCCCCTTCACGGGGGTCCTCTGCGTCTCGGTCGTGCTCCTCATGCAGGGCATCCTCTTCGCCGACGGCGGCCTGACCGCGCTGGGCGTGAACATCACGAACATGGCGGTCGTCACCACGGTCGTGGCCTACGCCGTCTTCCGCGGCCTCGTAAAACTCCTGCCCAGGAAGCGTCGGTCCATTACCGTCTCGGCGTTCGCCGCCGCTGTGATCTCCGTCCCTGCCGCCGCCGTGGCCTTCACGCTGATCTACTGGATCGGCGGCACCACGGACGTCCCGATCGGGCAGGTCTTCACCGCCATGGTCGGCGTCCACCTCCTCATCGGCATCGGTGAGGCCACGATCACCGCACTCACGGTGGGCGCCGTCATCGCCGTACGGCCGGACCTCGTGTACGGGGCCCGCGGCCTGACCGCGCCCCTCAAGCTGCGGGTCAACGGCGAGCTGGTCGACACCCCCGCCGCCGAGCCCGTCCCGGTCGCCGCCCGTTCCCACCGCGGGGTGTGGCTGGTGGGCCTCGCCGCCTCGCTCGTACTCGCCGGCTTCGTCAGTTTTTACGCCTCCGCCAACCCCGACGGCCTGGAGAAGGTCGCCGCCGACAAGGGCATCGACGCCAAGGCCGAGGACCACGCCGCAGCCGACTCCCCGCTCGCCGACTACGGCGTCGAGGGCCTCGACAACGCGCGGATGTCCGGCGGCCTCGCGGGCGTGATCGGCGTGGGCGTCACGGTCGTCGCGGGCACCGGGATCTTCTGGACGGTCCGCAGGCGCCGTACGCCGGAGACGCCGTCCTCCGGAGCCTCGCCGTCCGGGACCTCCCCTTCGGAGACCTCGTCCGTGGCGCCCGGGAACTCCGCCTGACGTGGGCGCGGGCCACGCGCACCGGCTCTACCGGCACGGGCACTCCCCCGTGCACGGCCTGCCGCCGCACACCAAACTCGCCGCCGTCTTCGCCTTCGTACTGATCGTCGTCTCGACCCCGCGCGAGGCGATGTGGGCCTTCGGGCTGTACGCGCTGCTGCTGGCGGCCGTGGCGTACGCGGCCCGGGTCCCGGCCGGCTTCGTCCTCAAGCGGCTGCTGATCGAGGTGCCGTTCGTGGCCTTCGCGGTGCTGATGCCGTTCGTGGCGCGGGGCGAGCGGGTCGACGTGCTCGGCCTGTCCCTGAGCGTGAACGGCCTGTGGGGCGCCTGGAACGTGCTCGCCAAGGGCACCCTCGGCGTCGCCGCGTCCGTGCTGCTCGCCTCGACGACGGAACTGCGCGAGCTCCTGCTGGGCCTGCAGCGACTGAAGCTGCCCCCTCTCCTCGTACAGATCGCGTCCTTCATGATCCGGTACGGGGACGTCATCGCCGACGAGATGCGGCGGATGCGGATCGCGCGGGAGTCGCGCGGTTTCGAGGCGCGGGGCGTGCGGTCCTGGGGCGTCCTCGCCAAGTCCGCGGGCGCCCTGTTCATCCGCTCCTACGAGCGCGGGGAGCGGGTGCACCTCGCGATGGTCAGCCGGGGGTACGCCGGCTCGATGCCGGTGATCGACGACGTGACCGCGTCCCGGGCGCAGTGGACGTACGCCTTCGCCCTCCCGTTCGCCGCGCTCGTCGTCTGTCTGCTGGGATGGACCCTGTGACCCACTCCGCGCCCCCCGCGTCCTCGTCCCCGCCCCCCTCCCTGGAGGTGGCCGGGCTGGCCTTCGCCTACCCCGACGGGCACCAGGCCCTGTTCGGTGTGGACTTCACCGTCGGGCGGGGTGAGCGGGTGGCCCTGCTCGGCCCGAACGGCGCCGGCAAGACGACCCTCGTGCTGCACCTCAACGGCATCCTGACCGCCGGCGCCGGGACCGTGACGGTCGCCGGGCTGCCCGTCGGCAAGGAGCACATGGCGCAGATCCGGCGCAAGGTCGGCATCGTCTTCCAGGACCCGGACGACCAGCTCTTCATGCCGAGCGTGCGCGAGGACGTCGCCTTCGGGCCCGCGTCCGCCGGGCTGAAGGGTCCCGAGCTGGAGGCGCGGGTGCGCACGGCCCTCGAACAGGTCGGCATGGCGGACTTCGCCGACCGCCCGCCGCACCACCTCTCCTTCGGCCAGCGGCGCCGGGTGGCGGTCGCGACCGTCCTGGCGATGGAGCCGGAGATCCTCGTCCTGGACGAGCCGTCGTCCAACCTCGACCCGGCCTCGCGGCGCGAACTCGCCGACATCCTGCGCTCGCTGGACGTGACCGTGCTGATGGTCACGCACGACCTGCCGTACGCCCTCGAACTGTGCCCGCGCGCCCTGGTCCTCAGCGACGGCGTGATCGCGGCGGACGGCGCGACGGGCGAGCTGCTCTCGGACGTCGCGCTGATGCGCGAGCACCGTCTGGAGCTGCCGTTCGGCTTCGACCCGCGCTCGGTGACAATGGGCACGTGACGCGCGCGGCGGAGGGTACGGACGTGGTGGATGTGAACGGCACGGTGGCCGAGGGCTTCGAGCCGGTCAGGGCGGCGTTCGTACGGAACTTCGAGGTGCTCGGGGACCGGGGCGCGGCGGTCGCGGTGTACCGGGACGGCCACAAGGTCGTGGACCTGTGGGCGGGCACGAAGGACGTCGACGGTTCCGGTACGGAGCCGTGGGCGCGCGGCACCGCGCAGCTCGTGCGCTCGGCGACGAAGGGGGTCGCGGCGGCGGCGCTCCTCCTCCTCCACCAGCGGGGCCTGCTGGACCTGGACGCGCCGGTGGGCGAGTACTGGCCCGGGTTCAAGGCGGCGGGCAAGGAGCGGGTGCTGGTGCGGCACGTGCTCTCGCACCGGGCCGGGCTGCCGGTCCTGGACCACCCGCTCACGCCCGGGGAGTCGCTGGACCCCCTGCGGGGCGCCGAGGCGGTCGCCCGCCAGGCCCCGGTGTGGGAGCCGGGCACGGACCACGGCTACCACGCGCTGACGTACGGCTGGCTGACCGGTGAGCTGGTGCGGCGGATCACGGGCGCCGGCATCGGCGACTGGACAGCCCGGGAGATCGCGGGCCCGGCGGGCGCGGACCTGTGGATCGGGCTGCCGCAGCGCGAAGCTCACCGGGTGGGCCGGGTGAGCCGGATCGAGACACCGCCGGCCGACGGCGCCCTGCGGGCCCGCCCGAAGCGGTCGGTCACGGCGGCCTACGAGGACCCGTCCTCCCTCACCCGCCGGGCGTTCGCCGCGATCTCCCCGTTCCCGGACCAGAACGACCCGGCGTACCGGGCGGCGGCGCTCCCCGCGACGAACGGCATCGCGACGGCGGACGGCCTGGCGCGCTTCTACGCGTCGCTGATAGGCGAGGTGGAGGGTGGCGGCGCCCGCCTCTTCACCCCACAAACCCTGTCGGCGGCCCGCACGGAGGAGTCCGCGGGCCCGGACCGCGTCCTGGTCGTCAACACCCGCTTCGGCCTGGGTTACATGCTCCACGGCTCGGCCTCCCCGTTCCTGTCCCCGGGCTCCTTCGGTCACCCGGGCCGCGGCGGCTCCCTGGGCTTCGCGGACCCGGAGTCGGCCACGGCCTTCGCCTACGTGACGAACGGCTTCCGCAAAACGGTCACGGCGGACCCGAGGGCCCAGGCGCTGGTACGGGCGGTACGGGGCGCGGTGTCACCCTGAGCCGTTCCGCTCCGCATCGCCGTACGGCCCGGCCGCGCAGGAGGCCGCCTCCTGGGGCAGGGGTCCTGCATCCATCAGTGCCCTCAAGGGCCTTCCGCCCACGGCCCCTTCGGGATCCACTGGTCAGTCAGCTCCTGTCCAGCTGCCGTGAGGGAGAAGATTTCCGTGCAAGGCCACGAAGAGAAGTTGAGCAAGGACACGCGGCCGGGCGGTGTCAGAGCGCGGCAGCTCCCTTCGTCCACGCGGTCCACCGCCTCTCCTGTCATGGCACCCCACAGGGCGGCCGGCGCGGGGGCGGGCGGTCGGAACCCGGCGTCGATGCTGGCGTTGCAGCGGTCCGTGGGCAACGCCTCCGTTGTCCAGCTGCTGGCGAACGAGCGGCACAGCCACTCGTCGTCGTGCGGGCACTCCCTGGAGGGGCCCGTGCAGCGCCGGATGCACGTGGCCGAGCACCAGCACGAGGACGAACAGCAGGCCCAGGCTCAGGCCGTGCACGAGGTGCTGAAGTCGTCGGGGCGCCCGCTGGACGGACCGACGCTCAACGAGATGCAGGCGCGGCACGGCGGCGCGGACTTCTCCACGGTGCGGGTGCACGACGACATCAAGGCCCAGCGGTCGGCGGCCGCGATCGGGGCCCGTGCGTACACCTCGGGCGAGAACATCGTGCGGGGCAAGGACGGTTTCGACAAGAAGACCCTCGCGCACGAGCTCAAGCACGTGCTGCAGCAGCGCGAGGGGCCGGTTGCGGGGACGCCGACCGGTGGCGGGCTGACCCTGAGTGACAGGAACGACCACCACGAGCGGGAGGCCGAGGCGTCCTCGAACGAGGTCATGGCCGGTCCCGTACCCGTGCAGTCGGCGCCCGCGACGGAAGGCGCGGAGTCCGGGCCGCAGTCCAGGACGGTCGCCGGTTCCCCGAACGTGCAGCGGGCCAGGACCAAGGAGGAGTCGAGGGGCTCGAGGAGTTCGGGGAAGCGGAAGGCGGACCGGGAGAAGGGGGAGAGCCCGCCGCGCGAGCGACGCAAGACCCGTGGCAGCGAACGGCCCGCGGCGGACCTGGACAGGCCGATCCTGTCCTTCACCTCCGAGTACACCGGCGACGACGTCCAGAATCTCGACTACGACGCGAACATCGGGTTCCAGCAGACCGCCACCCTGTACAACCCGGAGAACTCGACGTCGACCGTCGCCGCCAACTACCACTTCTGGCAGGAGGTCACCGACTCGAACGTGCAGGTCGTCGAGTCCATGGGCCTGAACAAGAACCAGCGCTCACGCCGGGGTTGGCAGGTGGACGGCCCCTACCGGCCGAACTACGACGACTGGAGCATCCACAACGGTGCCCAGGCCATCTCCTTCACCGACTCACCCGGCTTCACGGGCACCATGCGCATGTCCCCGGGGTACTTCCTGAAGTCCTACCAGGTCAGTTTCCGCTGGAAGGTCGCCAAGAACAACGGGCAGAGCTTCAGGAACACGACGGCCGGCTGGACCAGCCCCGTCATGACGCACACGGTGACGTCGGCCTTCGATCCCGAGAACCCGCGCGAGTCGGCCCATGTCGTCCACGAGGCGGCAGGCGGCGCCACGTGGCAGGTGGACCTCTCCGGGTCGTAGGAGCCGAGGCGGAGGGCCGCGGCGCACGCCGTCGCGGCCCACGGACCGGTGCGAACCGGCCGCCGCCCAGCCGTCGGGAACCTCGTGGGCTATCGCGTTCCAGCTCGCATGGGTGACCGCCGCGGCCAGGACGGCCGTGGTGACCAGCGGCGTCACGCGCGCCGCTCGCGCACGTCCGCCAGGGTGCCGCCCGCGTGGTGGACCAGGGTCTTGGGGTTCATCGGGAAGACGGAGTACGGGGTGCCGGCCGCCGCCCAGACGATGTCGTGGTCCAGCAGGGAGCGGTCGGCCAGGACGCGGGTCTTGGTGCGGTGGCCGAAGGGGGGCACGCCGCCGATCGCGTAGCCGGTCGTCTCGCGCACGACGTCCGCGTCGGCCCGGGTGACCTTCTCCGCGCCCAGCTCCTGGCGCACGAGGTCGAGGTCGACGCGGGACGCGCCGTCCATGAGGACCAGGACCGGGACGCCGTCCGCCGCGAAGATCAGCGATTTGCAGATCTCGCTCTGGTCGCAGCCGATGGCCGCCGCGGCCTCGGCGGCCGTGCGGGTGGCTTCCGGGAAGCGGCGGACCTGGGACAGGAGGTCGTCCAGGCCCAGCTTGTCCACGGCTTCGGCGAAGCGGGGGTGGGCTGCGGTGGGTTCTTGTGCGGCGGCAGTCATGGGAGCACGCTAGTGGGTCGTCTCCTCGGGCCACATCCCGATTGCGCGCGGCGGACCGTGCACCGCCGGTGGAGCCCGCCGGGTCAGGCGACCAGGGCCGGGAGGACCACCGCGTCGATGTACGAGGACAGGAACGCCTGGGTCGGCGGCTCGTCGTCGATCATCGTGCGGGCCACGAAGGCCCCGATGATCATGTGCAGTACGTAGCCGATCGCGGCGTTGTCCGCACGGACCTCGCCCCGGTCGACGGCGCGCTGCACCACCTGGCCCAGCTCCTCCAGCTCCGGTTCGATCAGCCACTCCCGCAGCGCGGCCAGCAGGTCGGGGTGCGCGTGCACCGCCGTGCCCAGGGCCCGCATGAGGGAGGAGTTCTGCTCCATCTCGCAGTCGTCCTGGCGGGTGGCCATCGCCTGGAGGTCGCCCCGCAGGGAACCGGTGTCCACGTTGAAGACGTCGACCGGCTTGTGGTGCCGGATCGCCCTCGCCACCAGCTCCGCCTTGCCGCCCCACTGGCGGTAGAGCGTGGCCTTGCTGGAGCGGGTACGGGCCGCCACGGCGTCCATGGTCAGGGAGTCGTAGCCGACCTCTCTGAGCAGGTCGAGCACGGCCTCGTACAGCTCGGCCTCGCGCTCGGGCGTGATCCGGCTGCGACGCGTCGTCGCTGTCCCAGCCATTCCCCGCACCGCCTCCACTCGAACGAAACCCTCTCGTACGCCTTCGAAGATACCCTGCGCGCAAACGAAACGAAACAGTTTCGTACGTGTGACACATCACCCGTCCCTCGGGAACCCGGGCCACGGATCACCGCTCACCGATCCCGGATCCCGGATCACGGGGACCACGAGTTGCCGGGCCCCGCCCGCCGGAAAAGCATGGGTGGGTGAGCGACGAGTGCGAGAACCCGAACGGCCCCGGTGTCTATCTGCGCTTCCCGCACCTCAGCGGCGACCGGCTGTGCTTCGTGGCCGAGGACGACGTCTGGGTGGCCCCCCTCGACCGGCCCGGCCGCGCCTGGCGGCTCACCGCCGACCGTACGAAGGCGAGCCACCCGCGCTTCTCCCCCGACGGGCGGCACATCGCGTACACGACCTGGCGCAGTCACGCCCCCGAGATCCAGCTGGCGCCCGTGGACGGCGGTCCCGGCCGGCGGCTCACCCACTGGGGCAGCGCCGACACCCGGGTCTGCGGCTGGACTCCCCCCGACCAGGACGGGAACAGCGACATCCTCGCCGTCGCCTCGCACGGCGAGCCCTTCTCGTACTTCACCTGGGCCTACAGCGTGCCCGTCGACGGCGACCCCGGCGGCCGGCTGCCGTGGGGCCCGGTCTCCGACATCAAGGTCGCCGACATCGACGGTGAGCGCAGGACCCTGCTGCTCACCGGCACTCCCCCGCACGAGCCCGCCGCTTGGAAGCGCTACCGCGGCGGCGCCACCGGACGGCTGTGGCTGCACGGGCAGCGCCTCCTGGAGGACCTCGACGGGCACCTGCACTCGCCGATGTTCGTCGGGTCGCGGATCGCCTTCCTCTCCGACCACGAGGGCGTCGGCAACCTGTACTCGTGCCGGCACGACGGGTCCGACCTGCGGCGCCACACGGACCACGACACCTTCTACGCCCGGCACGCCTCCGGCGACGGCAGCCGGATCGTCTACCAGTGCGCGGGCGAGGTGTGGATCGTCGAGGACCTGGCCGCGGACGCCCGGCCCCGCCGGATCGACGTACGGCTCGGCGGGCCGCGCACCGGGCGCCGCCCCTACCAGGTGCCGGCCGCCCAGCACGTCGACGGCATCTCGGTCGACGACACGGGCCGGGCCAGCGCCGTCGTCGTACGCGGCAGCCTGTACTGGCTGACGCACCGCGACGGCCCGGCGCGCACCCTCGCGGACACCCCGGGTGTACGCGTCCGGCTGCCGGAGATGCTCGGTTCCGGCGGGCAGGTGGCGTACGTGACCGACGCGGAGGGCGAGGACGCCGTCGAGATCGCCTCCCTGCCCCGCGCGACGGACGCGCGCGAGCCGCGCCGACTGGCCTCCGGCGGACTGGGCCGCGTCCTCGAACTCGTCTCCGACCCACAGGGCGAACGGCTCGCGATCGCCTCCCACGACGGCCGGGTACTCCTCCTCACCCTGGCGGACGGGGACGCGGCCCAGTCCGCCGGGGACGGGGACGGGAGCGAGAACGCCGCGGACGGCGGGGGCGACACGGTCACCGAGCTCGTCCGGTCCGTCAACGGGCCCGTGCGCGACCTCGCCTTCTCACCCGACGGAGCCTGGCTGACCTGGTCGCACCCGGGGATCGGCCGCACGCTCCGGCAGATCAGGATGGCGCGCATCGCGGGGCCCGGCGAACCCCTCGTCGTCGACGTCACCGACGGCCGCTTCGAGGACGAGAACCCGGTCTTCACCTCGGACGGCCGCTTCCTCGCCTTCCTGTCCTGGCGCGGCTTCGACCCGGTGTACGACGTCCACACCGGCGACCTCTCCTTCCCGCTGGGCTGCCGCCCGTACCTCGTACCGCTCTCCTCGGCGACCCCGTCCCCGTTCGCGCTGACCCCCGAGGGCCGTCCGGCGGCCGGCGGCCTGGACGACGCGGCGGGCGGCGGAGGCGGCGCGGTCATCGTCGAGACCGAGGGCCTGGAGAGCCGGGTGACGCCCTTCCCGGTCACCGCCTCCAAGTACTCGGCGCTGTACCCGGTCGCGGGCGGCGGCCTCGTCTGGCTGCGCTGGCCGATCTCGGGGGCGCTCGGCGAGACGTTCGCGAACCCGGACGACACCAGCGGCCGACCGACCCTCGAACACTTCGACCTCGTCAAGGCGAAGAAGTCCGAACTCGTCGAGCACCTCGACTGGTTCGCGCCCAGCGGCGACGGCAGCCGGCTCGTCGTGGTCGACGACGGGGAGCTGCGGGCCGTACCGGCCACCGAGTCCGGCGACGGCGACTCGACCGTCTGGATCGACCTGCGCCGCATCCTGCACGAGGCCGACCCGGCCGCCGAGTGGCGCCAGGCGTACGCGGAGGCGGGCCGCCTCGTGCGGGCGTACTTCTGGGACCCGGGGATGTGCGGCATCGACTGGCAGGGCGTCCTGGACCAGTACCGGCCGCTGGTCGAACGGGTCGCGTCCCCCGACGAGTTCGCGGACCTGCTGCGCGAGGTGCTGGGCGAACTGGGCACCTCGCACGCGTACGTGGTCGCCGCGCGCCGCAACGAGGGGCCGCCGCACTACCGGCGGCCGCAGGGACTGCTGGGCGCCAACTTCGTGCGCCGGGACGGCGGCTGGGTCGTCCGGCGCATCCTGCCGGGCGACTCCTCCGACTCCAAGGCGCGTTCACCGCTGGCCGGCACGGGCATCCGCGAGGGGGCGCGGCTCACCCATGTGGACGGGCGGCCCGTCGACCCCGTCGCCGGCCCGTTCCCGCTGCTCGCGGGGGCGGGCGGGACGACGGTGGAGCTGACCTTCGTCCCGGAGCCCTCGGCCGAGGACGCCGGGGGCGAGGTGCGCCCGCGCCGGGTGGCGGTGGTCCCGCTGGTCGACGAGCGTCCGCTGCGCTACCAGGACTGGGTGGCCAAACGGCGTGCGGTGGTACGGGAGCTGAGCGGCGGCCGGTGCGGCTACCTGCACATCCCCGACATGGGCGGCTCGGGGTGGGCGCAGTTCAACCGCGACCTGCGCATGGAGGTGTCGCGGCCCGCCCTCATCGTCGACGTGCGCGGCAACGCGGGCGGGCACATCAGCGAGCTGGTCATCGAGAAGCTCACCCGTACGATCATGGGCTGGGACCTGACCCGTGACGCGCAGCCGGTGTCGTACGCGTCCAACGCCCCGCGCGGGCCGGTGGTCGCGCTGGCGGACGAGATGACCTCGTCGGACGGCGACATGATCACGGCGGCGTTCAAACTGCTGGAGCTGGGACCGGTGGTGGGGCAGCGCACGTGGGGCGGGGTCGTCGGGATGACCGGGCGGCACGAGCTGGGGGACGGGT
>NZ_VDFC01000047.1:687957-690468 GCF_008369065.1 Streptomyces apricus
GCCCCCCACTGCCCCCGCGCCCCTGAAAGGGACGCGGGGAACTGCGCAATCTTCAGGGGCGCGGGGAACTGCGCAATCTTTTAGGGGCGCGGGGAACTGCGCGAACAACCCCCACCGGGCCGCGGCCGACGACGAACTTCCGGCCGGCACAGAGAAACGTGGGGCGCCCCGGAGAAGAAAGGGCACCCCACGTCAATTCCAGCCGAGTTCAGGGCTGAGCGCAGGCTCAGACCTCGAACTCGTCGAGCCGCTCCCGCACACCCGGCTGCCGCGCATCCGAACGCCCAGGCCGCTCGGACCGCTCCGGCCGCTCAGAGCGCTCCGGCCGCTCAGAGCGCTCCGGCTGCTCAGAGCGCTCGGGCCGCTCAGAGCGCTCCATGCGCTCCGCACGCTCCCGCTCCGGCCGCTCCATACGCTCGGGCATCTGCCCACGCGCACTCGCACCCGCGTCGTCACGACGCTCGCCGAGCTTCTGCTTCGCGTCACGCTGCAGGCGGTCGGCCTTGTCCTGGAACTGGTCCTTCATGGCCATGGGGTTCACTCCCGTTTGTGGGTGAGGGGGTTGGGCCTCGACCAGCGTGACACGCCCGGACATAGCGCGCATTTCGCACCGTCACGGTCGGTGACGCACCGTGTTTCCGGCCAGGTCGGAGGTGGTTTCACCACCCGCGCCGCCCACACCACTCACGTCACTCACGTCACCGGCGCCGCTCACGCCGCGCGTACTCTCGTCGGCCGCCCCACCCGCTCCCACGAGCCCCGTACCCACGTTCCCGAGCCGCGGCGCGAACCGCCGCATCTCCCGCTGCCCGACCGTCCCGATGAGCGCGGGCAGATATCCGCGTACGCCCTGCATCCCCCGCAGCCACCACTGCCCGTAGACGTGGGCGGACCGCCGCTCGATGCCCGCGACGAGCCGGTCGACGGCTGGCCCCAGCGGGTACGTCCGGTTCGCCGGCCACGGCAGCCGCTGCCTCAACTCCCGCATGACGTCGTCCTGGTCGGCCCCGCGCACCATGTCGGTGTCGGTCCACGACAGGTACCCGACCCCCACGCGCACACCCTGGTACCCGACCTCGGCCCGCAGACTGTGCGCGTACGCCTCGACGCCCGACTTGGAGGCGCAGTACGCGCTCATCATCGGCGCGGGCGTGATCGCGGCGAGCGAGGCGATCTGCAGCAGGTACCCGCGGCTCTCGACGAGCGCGGGCAGGAAGGCGCGGGCGGTGACCGCCGAACCGATGAGGTTCACCTCGACGACCCGCCGCCAGGCGACCGGGTCGGAGTCCACGAACGGCCCGCCGTTGGCGACCCCGGCGTTGGCGACGACGATGTCGACCTTCCCGAAGCGGGCCTTCACCTCCTGCGCGACCTGCGCCATCGCCTCGTGGTCGGTGACGTCGGCGTGCCAGTACCCGCTCTCGCCGTGCAGCCGCTCCGAGACGCCCTTCAGCTCCGCCGGCTCCAGGCCGACGAGCGCGATCGTGGCGCCGCGCGCGGAGAGCTTGCGGGCGAGGAGTTCCCCGACACCCCGCGCGGCCCCCGTGACGACGGCGACCTGTCCCTGCAGACCCACCCTGCTCATACGCCCTCCTTGTTCGCTTCTTCCGCCCCGCTCGTCGCGTACGCGGTGACCAGGGCCCGTATCCGGGCGGTGATCAGGTCGGGGGCCTCCATCGGGGTCATGTGCCCGATCCCGGGAAGCTCGGTGGAGCCGACGCAGTGCGGCAGCGCGGCAACCAGCGAGCGCGCGTGCACGGCGGGCGTCAGCCGGTCGGCCGTCCCCACGACGACCTCGGTCGGCACGGTCAACTCCCGTACCGCGTGGTCCAGGTCGAGCAGGTCCAGCACCTGCGACCAGGAGTACCGCACCCGCCGGGGGCACGCGTGCACGATGCGTGCGCACGCGTCGACCACCTCCGGCGCCGAACCGGGCCCCATGGTCCCGTACTTGAGGATCCGCCGGGCGAGCGGCGTGACCGGTCCGAGCGGCGCCCGCGACCCGAGGATCCGCTTCGTCAGCCAGGTCCGCGCCCCGCCGGCCCGCATCGGCACCACCAGCGACTCGGCGACCAGCCGCGAACTGCCCGTGCTGCACAGGAGTACGGCGGCGGCGTGCTCCCTGAAGCCTGCCCGGCCCGACGCGGCCATCAGCGTCATCCCGCCCATGGAGTGCCCGGCCAGGACCGCCTTCTCGCCCGGCGCGAGGGTGGCCGCGAGCACCGCCTCCAGGTCGTCGGCGAGCGCGTCCGTGCTGCACGCGGGGTTCGCGGGACTGCGCCCGTGCCCCCGCTGGTCGTAGACGATCACCCGGTGGTCGGCGGCCAGGTCCCGGATCTGCGCGGCCCAGAAGGCGGTCGAGCAGGTCCAGCCGTGCGCGAGGACCACCGCGGGGGCGGCCGGGTCGTCCACCGCTCCGTGCACCTCGACGTGCAGCCGCGCCCCGTCGGCGGAGACGGCGGTCAGCTCGCGCGCGGGGACGGGCGGCGCGTACGCCCCCGAGGCCCGCCC
>NZ_VDFC01000047.1:690568-708781 GCF_008369065.1 Streptomyces apricus
CGAAGCAGACCGGGCGAGCCGGCCCGCCCGGCCTGCCCGGTCTGGTCGGCCTGCTCGGTCCGCCCGGCTCGCCCGGTCTGCTTCGTCAGTCGGCTCATGCGTCCGCCTCGGCCTTCTCCTCGGTACGGCGCCCCGACCGGACGGCCGGGACGGGGGACGGTTCCGGTTCCGGTTCCCGCGCCGGCCGCCGGATCAGGTCGTACTCCGCCAGGTCGACGCGCCGGGTGGCGCCGCGGAACTCCGTGGTCGTGCCCGGCCAGACCGTCGTGTTGACGCCGTTCTCGTCGAGGTACCAGCTGGTGCAGCCGCCGGTGGACCAGACCGTGCGCTCCATGCGCTTCTGCACCCGGTCGTTCCAGGCGTCGACCGCGCCGGGCCGGGCGTCGAGGGCGGCCCGGCCGCCGAGCACGTCCAGCTGCCGCAGGTAGTCGGCCATGTAGTTCAGCTGGGACTCGATCATCAGGATCATGCTGGAGTTCCCGAGGCCGGTGTTGGGCCCGATGATCGTCATCCAGTTGGGGAAGCCGGTCGCGGTCGCGCCGCGCAGCGACTTCATCCCGGACGACCACGCCTCGGCGAGCGTGCGGCCCCCGGCGCCGACGACCCGCTCCGCGATGGGCATGTCGGTGACGTGGAAGCCCGTACCGAAGACGATCGCGTCGACCTCGGCCTCGCTGCCGTCGGCGGCGACGACGGTGGACCCGCGGATCTCCCTGAGCCCGCTCGCCACCACGTCCACATTGGGCTTCGCGAGGGCCGGATAGTACGTGCTGGACAGCAGGATGCGCTTGCAGCCGATGCGGTAGTCCGGGGTCAGCTTCGCCCGCAGCGCGGGGTCCTTGACCGCCCGGGCCATGTTCCGCCTGGCCAGCTGCTCGACCACGCCCAGCGCGTCGGGGTACTTGGTGAACGCCTGGACCTGCAGCTCCCGGATGCCCCACAGCAGGCCGCGCCGCAGCTTGGTGGTGGCGGGGAGCGCCCGGTGCAGCAGGCGTTCCGCCCCGCTGACGGCCCGGTCCATGCGCGGCATCACCCAGGGCGGGGTGCGCTGGAAGAGGGTGAGCCGCGCGACCTCGGGCTGGATCGCGGGCACGATCTGGATGGCCGAGGCGCCGGTGCCGACCATCGCGACCCGCTTACCGCGCAGGTCGTAGTCGTGGTCCCAGCGCGCGGAGTGGAAGACCTTGCCGGGGAAGGTGTCGAGCCCGGGGACGTCCGGCACCTTGGGGTCGGAGAGCGGTCCGGTGGCGGACACGACGACGTCGGCGGAAAGGGTCCCGCTGCTGGTCTCGATCACCCAGCACAGCCGCTGCGCGTCCCACGTCATCAGCTTCACCTCGGAATCGAGGCGCAGGTGCGGGCGCAGCCCGAAGACGTCGGCGACGTGCTCCAGGTAGGCACGGATGTGGTCCTGCCCGGAGAAGGTGCGCGGCCAGTCGGGGTTGGGCGCGAAGGAGAAGGAGTAGAGGTGCGAGGGGACGTCGCAGGCGCAGCCGGGATAGCTGTTGTCCCGCCAGGTCCCGCCCACGCTGCCGGCCCGTTCCAGGACGACGAAGTCGGTGACGCCCTCGCGGCGCAACCGCACGGCGGCTCCGAGACCCCCGAAACCGGAGCCGATCACCGCCACCCGTACATGTTCGTGCTCGGTCATCCCGATGCCTCCATGCCGCGTCCATGCCACGTACGACCGCGCCAGTGAACACTGGCGCAATGGGAGAGTAGAACAGCTCCGTACTCATGGGTAGGGGTTGCACGCAGGAAAGTTACCGACGGTACGACATAGGCTGCCGGTGTGGCGGACAAGCGGGAGTACCGAATGGAGGAGCTGGCCAGGGAGGCCGGCATCACCGTGCGCACCCTGCGCTTCTACCGGGAGCGGAAGCTGATACCGCCCCCGCGCCGCGAGGGCCGCATCGCCTGGTACGACGAGGACCACCTTGCCCGCCTGCGCACCATCGCGGCGCTCCTGGAGCGCGGCCACACGCTCAACGGCATCGCGGAACTGGCCGAGGCGTTCGACCACGGCCGCGACGTGGGCGAGCTGCTGGGCCTCGGCGCCCCCACCGAGGAGACCCCGGTGCGCCTCTCCCCCGAGGAACTGGCCGACGTCTTCGCGGGCCAGGCCACCCCGGAGAACCTCGCCGCGTCCCTGGACCTCGGCTACCTCGCCACCGACGGCACGGACATCGTCCACATCAGCCGCCGGCTGCTGGAGACCTCGGCGGCCCTGGTCCGCGAGGGCATCCCGCTGGCGGACATCCTGGCGGCCGCCCACCGCGTCCGCGAACACGCCGACGCCCTCGCCGAACTCTTCACCGACCTGGTCCTGACGACCGACCGCACCCCCCAGGACCTGCACCGCCTGCGCCCCCTGGCGAAGAGCGTGGTGGAGGCGGAACTGTCGATGGCACTGGACCGCCGGCTGCAGAAGCGGCCGTAGGCGCCCGGGACACCCACGGCCGCGACCGGTCAGTGGCCGTAGACGAGGGTCATCGGTCGCAGACCACGGTCAGCGGTCTCGGAGGACGGTCAGCGGTCGTAGACGACGGTCACCGGAGCATGGTCGGACCAGCGCTCCCCATGGGTAGCCGCCCGCTCCACGAACGCCTTGGCGGCCCGGGCCGCGAGTCCGGGCGTGCACATGTGGTAGTCAATGCGCCAACCCGAATCGTTGTCGAAGGCCCGCCCCCGGTAGGACCACCACGAGTACGGGCCGTCCACGTCCGGGTGCAGGGCGCGGACGACGTCCACGTATCCGCCGTCCGCCGCGTCCAGGACCCGGTCGAGCCAGGCCCGCTCCTCGGGGAGGAAGCCGGAGCTCTTCTGGTTGGCGCGCCAGTTCTTCAGGTCGGCGGGCCGGTGGGCGATGTTCCAGTCGCCGCACACCACGACCTCGCGCCCGTCGGCGGCGGCCCGCTCGCGCAGCTCCTTCAGGTAGGCGAGGAACTCGCCCATGAACCGGATCTTCTCGTCCTGCCGCTCGGTCCCGACCTCGCCGGAGGGCAGGTACAGGCTGGCGACGGTGACGCCGGGCAGGTCCGCCTCGACGTAGCGCCCGCTGCCGTCGAACTCGGCGGACCCGAACCCGATCTGCACCCGGTCGGGCTCGCGGCGGGTGTAGAGGGAGACCCCGGCCCGGCCCTTCGCGGCGGCGGGCGCGTGCACGACGTGCCATCCCTCCGGCTGCCGTACCCCCGCCGGGAGCTGCTCGGGCTCGGCCCGCACCTCCTGGAGGCACAGCACGTCGGCGGACGTCTCCGCCAGCCACTCCACGAAGCCCTTCTTGGCCGCGGCCCGGAGTCCGTTCACATTCACAGAGGTCACAGTCAGCACCCGGGCACGATACCGGCACACTGGTGGAGCACACCGCATCCCACCACACCCACCTACTGCATAGAAGTACGATGACTAGCATGCATATACGCCGGGCCGCCTTCGACCACCCCGACGCCGTCAAGCTCAACGACCAGGTGCAGGCCGAGTACGCCGTGCGCTACGGCGACGAGGGCGACGTCACCCCGCTCGACCCGTCGATGTTCAGGCCGCCGGCCGGCCTCTACCTGATCGCCTACGACGACCTGGACCGGCCGGTGGCCACCGGCGGCTGGCGCAGCCAGGACGAGAACGACGAGGGCTATGCGGACGGCGACGCCGAGCTCAAGCGCATGTACGTGGTCGAGGAGGCCCGCGGCAACGGGCTGGCCCGCCGCATCCTCGCGGCACTGGAGGACGACGCCCGCGCGGCCGGCCGCACCCGCATGGTCCTGGAGACCGGCAACAAGCAGCCCGAGGCGATCGCCCTGTACGAGTCCAGCGGCTACGAGCCCTGCGTGAAGTTCGGCCTCTACCGCTTCCACGAGGACAGCCGCTGCTACGCGAAGTCCCTGTGAGGACGGCACAAAAAAGAACCCCCGCCGGGTCTCCCCGGCAGGGGTTCTGAGCTGCGGTGGACCTGTGGGGATTTGAACCCCAGACCCCCTCGATGCGAACGAGGTGCGCTACCAGACTGCGCCACAGGCCCTTGCAACGAGTGAAACTCTAGCACCCCGACGAGGGTGCTCGGAAATCCGTCCCGGGTCGCTCTCCCCCTGGTCAGGGGGAGGGCCTCCGGCGGATCCCTGAGGTGCCGTCACTCGTTGGCGGCGCGCGGCCGCTCGCCGTCCTCGTACTGGTCGAAGAGGGGCGTGCGGCCCCGTTCGCGGGCGCGGCGGGCCGCGGCCGCGCGGCGGGCGTCCGCGGCACCGTCCGAGGTGTCATCCGCGTCGGGTCCACCAGGTCCGCCGGGTCCGCCGGACTCCTCCGCCGCCTCGACCGGTCCGGCCGCCCCCGCCGGCTCCTCCGCGTTCGGCTCTACCGTGCTGGAGCGCGCCGAGCTCCACGCGTCCGGCGCCCCCAGGTCCACGTCGGACGTCGCGCGCGGGGCGACCGGCGCGGTCACGTACGTCGGCAAGGGGACCGGGACCGGGTCCCAGCTGTCGCCCTGGGCGGGACCGTTGCGGCGCTCGCGCTGCTGGTCGACCCACTCCGCGTGGTCGGTCTGCTCGACGAGGGCACGGCGGTCGGCCGCGAGCGCGGACATGCCGGGGTCGGTGTCGGGCTCGGGTCCGTCCTCCGGCTCGTCGGCGGCGCCCGGCTCGGCCGGCGGCCGCCTGCTCGGCCGGCGCTCGCGCAGGCGCTGCGCCGCGACCTCGGCGCGCCTGCGGTCCATCACGTACGTGAAGCGGTGCCGCTCCTGGGAGCGCAGGTACGCGATGTAGATGCTCAGCATCACCGCGGGCACCCCGGGCGCCCACAGGAACGCCAGTCCGCCGACGGCCGCGACGACCGTGCCGAGCGTGAAGGCGAAGAAGAGCATGACGGTCGTACGCCGCCGGCGCGCGAGCACCTTCGAGCGCCGGGCACGTGCCGCGGCCTCCGCCGCGGCCGCCCGCCGCCCGGGGGAGGCCGACGCGGGCCCCGAGGACGACGAGGGTGCGGCGCCCTGCTGCGGCACGGGGCGACTGCCCGCCGTACGAGCGGCCGCAGTACGGGCGGCCTGTCCCTGCGCCGGGGCAGGAGCAGGGGCAGAAGCCGGGGCCGGGTGGGCCGTGGACCGGGACCCCGGCTTCGGTGCCGCACCGGACACCTGCCGGGAGGCTTGCCCGGACGCCTGTCTGGGGGGCTGCTGCGCATGCTGCGCCTGCCGTGCCTCGTCGACGTCCGCCCGCACTTCCCGGCGCGTCGGAGGCATGGCGAAGGCCCGGACGTCCACCGAATCGGTGACGGCGTCCGGGTCGGCGTGGTACTCCCCCTCGTCGGCGGAGCGCGCCTGCAGGTCCTTGGCGTACCGGCGCTCCATGCCCGCCCGTCCGGAGAGAAGCCGGATGGCCGTGCTGAAGCGTTCCGTCGGACGGGCCTCGTTCAGCTCGTCCTGCCTACGGAGCCACATCGGCACCAAGTAGGCGGCCCAGGCCCCGACAATGACTGCGTAGATGAGGCCGCTGCTGCTCACGCCTCACACGGTAGAGGGGTTTCGTTGAGGCCATCTGCCAATTGGGCCGGTGTGTCGCACGATCTGGCTGATATTTCGAGCTTTTTTTGTGACCGATGCGATCAGCAGGCCGCCGGAAGCGCGAAATTAATGCCTGCGGGTGGTCGAACGCCGATCATTTTCGAACACCTATTTCATTTACGCGGTGTTCCTGGGTGTGTCCCTCGGTGAGTTTTCGGACGCGTTCCTCGCACGGGTGCGGCGCCAGCGGGCCAGCAGTCCCTCGGGGATCTCCTCCGCCGTGAGCGCGAAGACGAGGTGGTCGCGCCAGGCGCCGTCGATGTGGAGATAACGGGGGCGCACGCCCTCGTCGCGGAATCCGAGTTTCTCGACGACCCGCCGGCTCGGTCCGTTCTCCGGCCGAATGCAGACTTCGAGGCGGTGCAGACCGACGGTGCGGAAGCAGTGGTCGGAGACGAGGGCGACGGCCGTCGGCATCMCGCCGCGGCCGGCGACCGCCTCGTCCACCCAGTAGCCGACGTGGCCCGAGCACATGGAGCCCCAGGTGATCCCGGCGACCGTCAGCTGACCGACGAGCCGTCCCTGGTACTCGATGACGAACGGCAGCATCCGCCCCGCGTTCGCCTCGGCGCGCAGGTGCCGCACCATCTGCCGGTACGTCGGCCGGTGGGCGATCGGCCCGCTGGGCGTGGGCGGCGGGATGGTCGCCTCCCAGGGGCGCAGCCAGTCCCGGTTGCGCCGGTTGACGTCACGCCAGGCCCGCTGGTCGCGCAGCTTTATGGGCCTCAGGACCACATCGCCGTCGACCAGCTCGACCGGCCAGGAGGGGCTGTTCAGCTCGCACCCCCGCTGCCGCCGGTTCTGGGGTGGTCGCCACCGCGGATCTGGTCGACGGCGTGGACCAGGAGGGGTTCGAGGACGGCGAGGCCGTCCTTGACCCCGCCGGAGGAGCCGGGCAGGTTCACGATCAGCGTCCCTTCCGCGACCCCGGCGAGCCCCCGCGAGAGGGCCGCCGTGGGCACCTTCTCCCTCCCGAACGCCCTGATGGCCTCGGGAATGCCCGGCACCTCGCGGTCGATCACCCGCCGGGTGGCCTCGGGGGTGCGGTCGGTGGGTGAGATGCCGGTGCCGCCGGTCGTCACGACGACGTCGTACCCGGCGCGGACGGCCGTGCGCAGCGCCTCCTCGACGGGGTCGCCGTCGGGCACCACCCAGGGACCGTCGACGGCGAACCCGAACGCCGTCAGCCCCTGCGCGACCAGGGGCCCGCCCTTGTCCTCGTAGACACCTGCCGCCGCGCGGTTGGAGGCCGTCACGACGAGGGCGCTGTACGGGGCGGTCAGCGCGCCGCCGAGCGGCGGTTCGGCCGGGGCCGTCAGCGCACCGTCGACCGGGGGTTCGGCCGGGGCCGCCGGCGTCGGCGCCGTCACGGCCGGCTCCAGTCGCCCGACTTTCCGCCCGTCTTCTCCTCCACGCGCACGTCCGTGATGACCGCTCCCTTGTCGACCGCCTTGACCATGTCGATCACGGTGAGGGCCGCGACGGTGACCGCGGTGAGGGCCTCCATCTCGACGCCCGTGCGGTCGGTGGTCTTCACGGTGGCCAGGATCTCCACGGCGTCGTCCGCCACCGACAGGTCCAGCCGGACGCCGGACACCGCCAGCGGGTGGCAGAGCGGGATGAGGTCCGGTGTGCGTTTGGCGCCCATGATGCCCGCGATGCGCGCGGTGGCGAGGGCGTCGCCCTTGGGGACCCCCTCGCCGCGCAGCAGCTCGACCACGCGGGGCGAGACGAGGACCCGGCCGCTCGCGCGGGCGGTGCGGGCGGTCACGTCCTTCTCGGACACGTCGACCATGCGGGCGGCGCCCGCTGCGTCGATGTGGGTCAGTCGGTCCTGCGTACTCATGCCGTACTCATGCTGTGGCGGCGCTCCCGGTCGTGCCAGTCGTGCGCGACACGCTACCCCCAACGCGGGCTCAGCGGCCGAGGAGGACCACCTCGACCTCGGTGCCGGGCTCCACGGACTCGACGGACTCCGGGACGACGATCAGGGAGTCGGCCTGGGCGAGGGCCGCGATCAGGTGGGATCCGGCGCCGCCGACCGGGGTCACCTCCCCGTCCGCGTGACGGCCGCGCAGGAATTGACGGCGTCCGGCGGGCGAGGTGAGCGCCTTGTCCGCGCGGAGCGTCGCGCGGACGGTGGGGCGGTGGACGTCCGGCACGCCCATCAGGGTGCGGATCGCGGGGCGCACGAACAGCTCGAAGGACACGTACGACGAGACGGGGTTGCCCGGGAGGGCGAGCAGCGGGGTGTGGTCGGGGCCGATGGTGCCGAAGCCCTGGGGTTTGCCGGGCTGCATGGCGAGCTTGCGGAAGTCGATGCCGCCGCCCGACGCGTCCTCGTCGCCGACCGGGGTGAGCGCCTCCTTGACGACGTCGTACGCGCCGACGCTGACGCCGCCCGTGGTGACCACGAGGTCGGCGCGGATGAGCTGGTCCTCGATGGTGGCGCGCAGCGTCTCGGCGTCGTCGGCGACCGCGCCCACCCGGTAGGCGAGCGCTCCGGCGTCCCGGGCGGCGGCGCACAGCGCGTAGCTGTTGGAGTCGTAGATCTGTCCGGTCTCCAACGTGCCGTCGGGCTGGACGAGTTCGCTGCCGGTGGACATGACCACCACGCGCGGGCGCGGGCGGACGCGCACGGTGCCCAGGCCGATCGCGGCGAGCAGGCCGATCTGCGGGGGGCCGAGGACGGTGCCCGCGGTCAGGGCGCGGTCGCCGGCGCGTACGTCGCTGCCCTTGGCGCGCACGTGCGCGCGTGCCTGCGCCGGGCGGTGGACGTGCACCTGTCCCGAGGCGCCCTCGGGGGACGCGCTGCGGGCGCGCATCCCGGAGACCGGGCCCGCGCCGAGGCCCCCGTCGGTCCACTCCACGGGGACGACGGCCTCGGCGCCGGGCGGCAGTTGGGCGCCCGTCATGATGCGGGCGGCCTGGCCGGGTCCCACGTGCAGCAGCTCGGACTGGCCGGCCGCCACGTCGCCGACGACTTCGAGGACCGCGGGGTACTCCTCGCTCGCGCCCGCGACGTCCGCGACCCGGACCGCGTACCCGTCCATCGAGCTGTTGTCGAAGGGCGGCAGCGACAGCGGCACCACGACGTCGTCGACCAGGACGCAGCCCTGGGCGTCCAGGAGTTGCAGGTCGATGGGGTCGAGGGGGCGCACCGTCGCGAGGACGTCCTCCAGGTGCTCGGTCACCGACCAGAGGCGGTCCTGGCCGGTGGGACGGGTCGCGGCGCTGCTCAAAGTGCTACATCTCCTCGGTGACGTAACTGCGGAGCCAGGTCCGGAAGTCCGGGCCCAGGTCTTCACGTTCGCACGCGAGGCGGACAATGGCACGCAGGTAGTCCCCGCGGTCACCGGTGTCATAGCGGCGGCCCTTGAAGACGACGCCGTGCACGGGGCCGCCGATCTTCTCGTCGGCGGCGAGCTGCTGGAGGGCGTCGGTGAGCTGGATCTCGCCGCCGCGGCCGGGCTCGGTCGTGCGGAGTATGCCGAAGACGTGGGGGTCCAGGACGTAGCGGCCGATGATCGCGTAGTTGCTGGGGGCGTCCGCCGGGTCGGGCTTCTCGACCAGGCCGGTCACCTTGACGACGTCGCCGTCGTCGGTGGCCTCGACGGCCGCGCAGCCGTAGAGGTGGATCTGCTCGGGCGCGACCTCCATGAGCGCGACGACGCTGCCGCCGTGCTGCTCCTGGACGTCGACCATGCGCTTGAGCAGCGGGTCGCGCGGGTCGATCAGGTCGTCGCCGAGGAGGACCGCGAAGGGCTCGTCGCCGACGTGCGGGGCGGCGCACAGCACGGCGTGGCCCAGGCCCTTGGGGTCGCCCTGGCGCACGTAGTGCATCGTGGCGAGGTCGCTCGACTCCTGCACCTTCGCGAGCCGGCCGGCGTCGCCCTTCTTCTGGAGGGCGGATTCCAGCTCGTAGTTGCGGTCGAAGTGGTCCTCCAGCGGGCGCTTGTTGCGGCCCGTGATCATGAGGACGTCGTCCAGGCCCGCGGACGCGGCCTCCTCGACCACGTACTGGATCGCCGGCTTGTCCACGACCGGCAGCATCTCCTTGGGAGTTGCCTTGGTGGCCGGCAGGAACCGGGTGCCGAGACCGGCTGCCGGGATGACAGCCTTGCTGATCCTTGGGTGCGACTGAGTCATGCCCGACACCATATCCGGTGCCTTTGTGGAGAATCTGTGGCTCCGGTCAATTCGCTCTCATATGAGCATATTGCGAAGGGTACGGAACAAGTCTATGAGCCACCCGGCACCTGAAGAGGAGTTTGCCAAGCGTTCGTTGCGGCGAGAGCTCCTCGAAGTGAGGAGCGGGTTGACAGCCGGTGACGTGCAGGAAATGGCGGCCTTGCTGGCCGTGCGCGCACTGGACCTGCCCGAACTGGCCCAGGCGCGCACGGTGGCGGCCTACGTCTCGGTGGGGAGCGAACCGGGTACCCGCGCGCTCCTCGACGCGCTCCACGCGCGCGGTGTGCACGTCCTGCTACCGGTGCTCCTCGCGGACAACGACCTCGACTGGGGTTCCTACGACGGCCGGGACTCGCTCGCGCGGGTGCGGCACGGGGGCAGGATGGCCCTCCTGGAGCCCGTCGGCGGGCGCCTGGGCCCGGAGGCCGTCCTGGACGCCGACGCCGTCCTGCTGCCGGGCCTGGCCGTCGACGGGCGCGGCATGCGGCTGGGCCGCGGCGGCGGATCGTACGACCGGGTGCTGGCGCGCCTCGCGCGGGCGTCCGCGGACCCGGCCCTGGTGGTGCTGCTGTACGACCGCGAGGTGGTCGCCCACGTCCCCGGGGAGGCGCACGACCGGCCGGTGCACGCCGCGGTGACCCCCTCCGCGGTGCACCGCTTCCGCCGGTCCCTGCCCCAGGGGTCCCTGCCTTAAGGGCCGCGGCGGTCACCTACTACACGCAACAGCCCTCCACGCGCGCGTGGAGGGCTGTTGCCGGTGCGGACCCGCTCGTCGGGGCTCCGGTCAGGGCTTCAGCACCAGGGTGTCCGAGGTGGCCTTGTCGACCGCCCGGTCCGAGGACGCCCACGGCAGCAGCTCGCCCTTGACCCACTTGCTCGTCTGGTCGATGTAGTGGGCGCTGTACGCGTGGCCGGAAGCCCCGGTGAGGTTGATCCACCTTGACTTGTCGAAGTCGTCGAGGTTGACCACCATGCGCATCGACGGCACCCAGACCACGGAGTAGCCGCCCGCCGCGTTCCAGCCGGTGGCGTTCACCGCCGCCTCGCCGCCGCCCATGTCGTACGGGCCGCGGTTGAGCATGTACTGCAGGAAGCCGGGGCCCTCGGTGCCCAGGGTCTGGTTCTTCAGGTACAGCCGGTGCAGCCGGCCCCAGCTCCAGGTGTCGAGGTCCTTGCCGAGCTTGGCGGTCAGCTCCCAGCGGGCGTCAGCGAGGGCCCGCCCGAAGAGCTCGTCACGGGTGTCGACGGGGTCCTCGGTGCGCGTCCTGGGCGCCGACCACCAGTCGTTGTCCTCGTCGTCGAGGATCGTGCGGACCACCTCGAACCAGCGGTCGCCGCCGTCCGGCTGCGCGCTGGCCGCGTCGCGCTGGCCGCACTCGCGCACCTTCTCGTCCTCGCCGTCGACCGGTCCGGTGGAGTCGGCCGGTTCGACGTACAGGCACTGGCCCTTGACCCGCAGCTCCTTAGGGAGCTTGTTGCCGAAGGTGAGCTTGAGGATGTTGCGCCAGGTCGCGTTGAAGTACGCGGCCGCCGCCGAGTCGGCGTCCTGGGTGTAGTTCCAGCCCTCCAGGAGCTTCTGCGCCTCCCGGACGTCCGGGTCGGCCACGTCGATCTTGAGCAGCTTGGGCACCAGCAGCTTGGCGATCTCGCTGCTGTTGTCGAGCTGCATCTGGCGCATGTCGTCCGTGGAGACCTTGCCGCCGTTCTTGATCTTCGACGCGATGAGGTCGGCGATCCGCTGGCTGCGCGTGCCGTAGCCCCAGTCCGTGGTGAGCGTGTACGGGTACTCGTCCTTGTCGACCACGGCCTGGTTGGCGGTGACGATGTAGCCGCGCTCCGGGTTGTACTCGAAGGGCAGCTCGTCCTGGTCGATGTAGCTCTTCCAGCGGTACTTCGAGTCCCAGCCGGGCGACGGGAGCGAGCCGTCGCCCTCGCCGCGGATCGGGATGCGGCCCGGCAGCTGGTAGCCGATGTTGTTCTCGGTGTCCGCGTAGACCAGGTTCTGCGAGGGGACGTCGAAGAGGGCGGCCGCCTTGCGGAAGCCCGTCCAGTCGGTGGCCCGGTTCATCGCGAAGACGGCGTCCATCGTGGTGCCCGGGTCCAGGGCGGTCCAGCGCAGGGCGATGCCGTAGCCGTCGCCGCGGTCGGGGGCCGCGCTGTCGACGCCGGCCTTCTTGCCGACCTTGACGAGCTCGTCGTCGCGGTCGGACAGCAGCGGTCCGTTGTTGGTCTCCCGCACGACGATGGTCTTGCTCGCGCCGCCCGCGACGTCGATCTTCTCCTTGCGGGTGGTGAAGGGGACCACCTTGTCGTCGTACTCGTAGCCGTCCCCGGTGAGCTTCTCCAGGTACAGGTCGGTGACGTCGGCGCCGGAGTTGGTCATGCCCCAGGCGATCTTCTGGTTGTGTCCGATGACCACACCGGGCATACCGGCGAAGGTGTACCCGGAGACGTCGTAGCGGCACTTGTCCGAGACGCTCTTGCAGTGCAGGCCCATCTGGTACCAGACCGACGGCAGCGAGGGCGACAGGTGCGGGTCGTTGGCGAGCAGCGGTTTGCCGCTGATGGTGTGGGCGCCGCCGACGACCCAGGAATTGGAGCCGATGCCGTTGCCGTTCACGCCGACGGCCTCGGGGACGTCGTCCAGCACCCGGTAGAGGCCCGACAGCTGGCCCTCCAGCCCCGCGGGGGCCTCGGCGCCGTTCGTGAGCCCGGTGCCCGCCGAGGACTGCGCACCGCCGGCCGCGGCGCCGGTGCCCGTACCCGCCCCGGCCCCGGTGCCCGTACCGGCTCCGGTTCCGGCACCCGTCCCGGTGCCCGTACCCGTGCCCGTGCCTGCTTCGTCACCCTGCGTGTACTCGCCGGTGATGCTGCTGTACTGCCCCTCCTGCACGATCGGCTTGTTCCGGTCGTACGGGTAGCTCGGGTACAGGTCGGCGATCTGCTTCGGGCCCAGGCGGCTGGTCATCAGGGAGCGGTCGATCTCGTCCTGCATGTTGCCGCGCAGGTCCCAGGCCATCGCCTTGAGCCAGGCCACGGAGTCGACCGGGGTCCACTTCGCGGGCTTGTAGTCGTTGGTGAAGCCGAGGGCCGCGTACTCCAGAGAGATGTCCGCGCCGTCCTTGCCCGCAAGGTAGGCGTTGACCCCCTTGGCGTACGCCTGCAGGTACTTCTTCGTGGAGGCGGAGAGCTCGCTCTCGTACTCCTTCTGCGCCACCCGCCGCCAGCCGAGCGTGCGCAGGAACTCGTCGTTGTCGACCTGGCCCTTGCCGAACATCTCGGAGAGCCGGCCGCCGGTCATGTGGCGGCGGACGTCCATCTCGTAGAACCGGTCCTGCGCCTGGACGTAGCCCTGCGCCATGAACAGGTCCTCGTCGGTCGAGGCGTAGACCTGCGGGATGCCGTAGCCGTCCCGTTTGACGTCCACGGGGCCCGACAGACCGTCGAGGGTGAGGGAACCCTTGGTCTGCGGGAAGGAGGCACGGACGGTGCTGATGCTCCAGAACGCGCCGTAGGCGACGCCGCCGATGAGCGCCAGAACCAGGATGATCAGGATCAGACGGGCTCTGCGCCCCTTCTTCCTGCCGGACTTGCCGGGCTTGTGACCGGAAGATGCGGTGGTGTTGGGGGGCATCGCTGTCCTTGCTGTCCTCACGCGAGCGGCAGACGGGCTTGTCCATGTGACTGAGCGCTGGAGCAACCATAGGCGCAGGGCCATCCCGGACTTGACGCGGAGTCGGGTACCCGGGCGGACAGAAGTTCGATCTTGCCCCGGTGAGCGTCAAGAAAGCGTCAAGAGTTAGGTAAGGTAATGAAGTAGTTGAACCACCGAAGTAGTTGAAATCGGTCCGAGTCGCCCCTGCGGGGCCGGAAGAATGCGGCCGGGCCCCCTAAGGGCACTGTCGGCGGCCGGAAGAACACGGCCGGAACAGCGAGACCGGAACAACACAACCGCAAGACCACGGCCGGAACAGCACGACCGGAAGAACACGACCGGAACAACCGGAAGAACACGACCGGAACAGCGAGAAGGGAACAGCCGCTGACTGTCCACCACCTCAACCAGCTCCTGCTCGTCTGCTCGCTCGTTCTGCTCGTCGCGGTGGCAGCGGTACGGATCTCCTCGCGCAGCGGGCTCCCCAGCCTGCTCGTCTACCTGGGCATCGGCGTCGCCATGGGCCAGGACGGGATCGGCGACGTCCACTTCGACAACGCCGAACTGACCCAGGTCATCGGGTACGCGGCCCTGGTCGTGATCCTCGCCGAGGGCGGTCTGGGCACGAAGTGGAAGGAGGTCAAGCCGGGGCTCCCGGCGGCCTCCTCCCTCGCCCTCGTCGGCGTCTCGGTGAGCGTCGGCGTCACGGCGACGGCGGCCCACCACCTGATCGGGCTGGAGTGGCGGCAGGCGCTGATCATCGGCGCGGTGGTGTCCTCGACGGACGCGGCGGCCGTCTTCTCCGTGCTCCGCAAGGTGCCCCTCCCCTCGCGCGTGACGGGCATCCTGGAGGCCGAGTCCGGCTTCAACGACGCCCCGGTCGTCATCCTGGTCGTCGCGTTCTCCACGGCGGGACCGGTGGACCACTGGTACCACCTGGTCGCCGAGATCGCGCTGGAGCTGGCCATCGGAGCGGCCATCGGGCTCGCGGTGGGCTTCCTGGGCGCGTACGGCCTGCGGCACGTGGCACTGCCCGCCTCCGGCCTCTACCCGATCGCCGTGATGGCCATCGCGGTCACGGCGTACGCGGCCGGGGCGCTGGCCCACGGCAGCGGCTTCCTCGCCGTGTACCTGGCGTCGATGGTGCTGGGCAACGCGAAACTGCCGCACTGGCCCGCCACCCGCGGCTTCGCCGACGGGCTCGGCTGGATCGCCCAGATCGGCATGTTCGTGCTGCTGGGACTGCTCGTCACCCCGCACGAGATGGGCGACGACATCTGGCCGGCGCTCGTCATCGGCCTCGTGCTGACCATGGTGGCGCGACCGCTGAGCGTCGTGGTGGCCCTGCTGCCGTTCCGCGTGCGCTGGCAGGAACAGGCCCTGATGTCCTGGGCCGGGCTGCGCGGCGCCGTGCCCATCATCCTGGCCACGATCCCCATGGTGAGCGGCATCGAGGGCAGCCGGCGGATCTTCAACATCGTCTTCGTGCTGGTCGTCGTCTACACCCTCATCCAGGGGCCCACGCTCCCCTGGCTGGCCCGGAAGCTGGGCCTGGCCAAGTCCTCGGGCGCCGCCGACCTGGGCATCGAGTCGGCGCCGCTGGAGCGGCTGCGCGGGCATCTGCTGTCCGTCGCGATCCCGGAGGGCTCGAAGATGCACGGCGTCGAGACCAACGAGCTGCGGCTGCCGCCGGGGGCCGCGGTCACGCTGGTCGTACGCGGCGGAGAATCGTTCGTTCCGCTTCCCACGACGGTGCTGAGGCGCGGCGACGAGCTGCTCGTGGTGGCGACGGACCCGGTCCGCGACGCCGCCGAGCGACGGCTGCGCGCGGTCGGCCAGGGCGGCAAGCTGGCGGACTGGCTGGGGACGGGCGGGAACGACGCCGACGACTGAGGGCGTTGAAGCTGGGGCTGCGGCTGCCGTCGGGGGCTGCGTCTATCATGGAGACGCACCTGATCGAACCAACTCTGCCTGACGCAGTGCTGGCGCGACCGTATGGCGGCCGCGGCGCCCCTCCCAGTGGGCGGCCCGGTATCTACCGCAGTTCCGCGCAAGAGGACAGCTCTCGGCGCCCCGCGCCCCGCGAACGGGGCCGCGCTACCAGGCGGCAGAAAGGCACGGCCGTGGCATCCACGGTCACCCCGAGGACCCCTGGCGCTCCGGAGACCTCCGGCACGCCAGCCTCCACCCGCCCGGGATACGGGCAGCTGCTGCGTACGCGCGGCGCCTGGACGTTCCTGCTCCCCGGCTTCGCCGCACGGCAGCCGTTCGCGATGCTGACCCTGTCCATCGTGCTGCTCGTGCAGCACACCACAGGCTCGTACGGGGCCGCCGGCGCCGTCGCCGCCGTGACCGGTGTCTCCATGGCGCTGTTCGCGCCGTTCACCGGCCGTCTCGCGGACCGGCACGGGCAGCGGGCCGTCCTGCTGCCCGTGATCGCCGTGCACGCGCTGGCGGGCCTCTCCCTGACCGCGCTGGCGCTCGCGGACGCCCCCCTGTGGGCGCTGTTCGCGGCCGCCGTGCCGACCGGGGCGTCGGTCCCGCAGATCGGTCCGATGGTGCGGGCCCGCTGGGGCGTCAAGCTGCAGGGCTCGCCCCTCGTGCCGACCGCAGCCGCCTTCGAGTCCGTCACGGACGAGCTGACCTTCGTGCTCGGGCCGCTCCTCGCGACCGCGCTGTGCACCGCCGTGGACCCGGCGGCGGGGCTGCTCACGGAGGCCGGGCTGACGCTGGTGGGCGGGCTGCTGTTCGCCGCCCAGCGCGGTTCGCAGCCGGCCGTCGCCCCGCGCGCGGGAGCGGGTGCGGTTACGGGTTCGGGCTCGGGTGACGGGCACGCGCGCGTGCGGTCCGCGCTGGCCGTTCCCGGCGTACGCGTCCTGGTGGTGGCCTTCCTCGGCATCGGTGCCGTCTTCGGCGGTATGCAGGTCGCGCTCGCCGCGTTCAGCGAGTCCATCGGCGAGCCCGGCCTGAACGGCGTCCTCTACGGGACCTTCGCCGCGGGCAACATGCTCTCCGGCATCGTCTGCGGCGCGATCGCCTGGAAGGTGGCCCCGCGCCGCCGCCTGCTCGTCGGGTACGCGGCCCTCGCGCTGACCGCCTCGGGGCTGTGGGCCGCGCAGTCGGTCGTCGTCCTCGCCGGGACCGGTCTCCTGGTCGGCGTGTGCATCGCGCCCGCCCTGATCACCGGCTACACGATCGTCGAGTCCCTGGTGCCCGCGGGCGCCCGCACGGAGGCCTTCACCTGGCTGACCGGTGCCGTCGCACTCGGCCAGGCCGCGGCCGTCCTGGCTGCCGGACAGCTGGAGGACCGCCTGTGGGACGGGGCCGGTTTCCTCGTACCGATGGCCGGCACCCTGCTGGCGTTCGCGACCCTGGTGGCCCTGCGTGCGCGGCTCGCTCCGCCGGCCGCGAGCCGGACCGTCGCACGTGGCGTCGGTCACCGCACGCCGGTCGCAGTGGACTGATCCCGAGGAATACGTCACTATGGACCGTCGTTAGCACTCACTGAGTGAGAGTGCCAGGAGGAAGACAAGTGCCGACCTACCAGTACCAGTGCACCGAGTGCGGCGAAGGCCTTGAGGCGGTGCAGAAGTTCACCGACGATGCCCTGACCGAGTGCCCGAATTGCGGTGGCCGCCTGAAGAAGGTGTTCTCCGCCGTAGGCATCGTCTTCAAGGGCTCCGGGTTCTACCGCAACGACAGCCGCGGCTCGTCGTCCAGCAGCAGCCCCGCGTCGGCCTCGAAGTCCTCGGGCTCGTCGTCCGACTCGACGTCGTCCGGATCGTCCGGGTCGTCCGACTCGAAGTCGTCCTCTTCGTCGGACTCCAAGTCGTCGTCGACGTCGTCGTCCGGCTCGTCCTCCGGCAGCAACGCCGCCTAGGGCTCTCACGCCTCTTCCTTACAAGACCCTGTCGTCGTCGACGGCGGGGTCTTCGGCGTTCCCCGGCCCGGTTAGGGTGCCGTCCATGGCGAACACGGAGAACGTCGAGATCGGCGTCATCGGCGGGTCGGGCTTCTACTCCTTCCTCGACGACGTGACCGAGATCCAGGTGGACACCCCCTACGGGCCGCCCAGTGACTCACTCTTCCTCGGCGAGGTCGCCGGACGGCGGGTCGCGTTCCTCCCCCGCCACGGCCGCGGCCACCATCTGCCGCCGCACCGCATCAACTACCGGGCCAACCTGTGGGCGCTGCGGTCCGTCGGCGCGCGCCAGGTGCTCGGGCCGTGCGCCGTGGGCGGGCTCCGGCCCGAGTACGGGCCCGGGACGCTGCTCGTGCCGGACCAGTTCGTGGACCGTACGCAGACGCGGGCGCAGACCTTCTTCGACGGGGTGCCGCTGGCCGGCGGCGGGACGCCGAACGTGGTGCACGTGTCGCTGGCCGACCCCTACTGCCCGGCCGGACGTGAGGTCGCGCTCGCGGCGGCGCGCGGACGGGACTGGGAGGCGGTGGACGGGGGGACGCTGGTCGTGATCGAGGGGCCGCGGTTCTCGACCCGCGCGGAGTCGCTCTGGTACCGGGCGCAGGGGTGGTCCGTGGTGGGGATGACCGGGCACCCCGAGGCGGCGCTCGCCCGTGAACTGGAGCTCTGCTACACGTCCTTGACCCTGGTCACCGACCTCGACGCGGGGGCCGCCGCGGGTGAGGGCGTCTCGCACGACGAGGTGCTGCGGGTGTTCGCCGCGAACGTGGACCGGCTGCGGGGCGTGCTGTTCGACGCCGTCGCCGGCTTGCCGGACTCGTCCTCGTCCCGTGACTGCCTGTGCGCTTCGGCGCTGGGCGGGATGGACACGGGGATCGCGCTGCCGTAGGGACG
>NZ_VDFC01000047.1:708881-713311 GCF_008369065.1 Streptomyces apricus
GGTGCGGGTGGGGCTCCTTGCTCATGGATCTGCTGTGCGGACCCGAGCAGACCGTTTCCCGTGACAAGAAACCGGAGCAGCCCGTGACTACGCCCGACGCGACCGTGCGGCACACGTGGGTGGCCTGTGTCGCCCTGGTGGTCGGCGCCATGACCCTGACCGCGTGCGTCGGTGACGCCAAGGCCGACGGCAAGGGCGGCGGGTCCGGGCCCTCGCAGGCGCGGATCGTGATCTCCGCGAAGGACGGCTCGGCGGGGGCGTCGATCAACTCGACCGGGGTGAAGGTCAGCGGCGGGAAGCTGACCGGCGTGAAGATGACGGAGACGGAGTCGGGGGCCGCCGTCGCCGGGGCGATCGCCGGGGACGGGAAGAGCTGGAAGCCGAAGGAGCGGCTGGAGCGCGGGACCGGGTACCGGATATCGGCCACCGCCGAGGGCGGGAACGGGAAGAAGGCCAGGGCCCGTTCGACGTTCACCACGGTGTCCGAGGACAACAGCTTCATAGGGACGTACACGCCCGACGGGGGCGCGAAGGTCGGCGTCGGGATGCCGGTGTCCTTCACCTTCGACAAGGCGATCAGCAGGAAGAAGGCCGTCGAGTCGCGCATCGAGGTCACCTCCGACAGCGGGCAGAAGGTGGTCGGGCACTGGTTCGGCGCGCAGCGGCTGGACTTCCGGCCCGAGAAGTACTGGAAGGCCGGTTCCAGGGTCACGGTGGACATCGGCCTGGACGGCGTCGAGGGCGCCGAGGGCGTCTACGGGGTGCAGGACAAGAAGGTCACGTTCACGGTCGGCCGCTCCCAGGTGTCCACGGTCGACGTGGCCACGCAGACCATGAAGGTCGTGCGTGACGGCAGGACCCTCAGGACGATCCCGATCTCGTCGGGGAGCGCGGAGACCAGCACGTACAACGGGCAGATGGTGATCTCCGAGAAGTTCCGGCAGACGCGGATGAACGGGGCGACGGTCGGCCACGGCGGGGAGTACGACATCGCGGACGTGCCGGACGCGATGCGGCTGACGACCTCGGGCACCTTCATCCACGGCAACTACTGGTACGACAAGGGCAATCCGCCCTTCGGCCGGGAGGGCACCAGCCACGGCTGCGTCGGCCTCGCGGACGTGCAGGGCGCCGGCGGCGGCACGGACGGCAGCTGGTTCTTCGACCACTCGCTCGTCGGGGACGTCGTGACGGTCAGGAACTCCCCCGACAAGCAGGTCGCACCGGACAACGGGCTCAACGGCTGGAACATGGCGTGGAGTGCCTGGACCGCCGGAAGTGCGGTCTGACCACAGGGTTTTGATGATCCGTCGGGTCGCGCGGGAATTTTTCGCGCGGCCCCGGCGTTTTCTCAGCGTACGTTTTCTCGGTTCCCGGACATGATGTCCGACCGAGGAGCTACCGTATGCACCCACAAGGTGACATGCAGCAACGCCGGGAGAAGCCTTGAGCGTTCCGTACGAGACGGCAGCGTACGAGCCACCCGAGTCGCCCGAGTCTCCGGAGGAGCATCTCGCGCGACTTCTCGGTCGTGCCCTGAACTCCTTCGAGCTGCCGGACGACACGATACGGCGGCTCGACCGGGCGCTGGCCCACGACAGTTCGCTGCACTCCGCGCACCACAGCGCGGGGCTGCACCGCGAGACGTACCGCCACACCTGGCTGCTGACCGATGGGAGCGCTCTCACTCTCTGGGAGCTGGTGCACAACACCGCGCCGAACCGTGAGACGCAGCACGAGGTGTACGAGGACGAGGAGGAGCTGCGGACCGCGACCGCGCGGCTGCCGCTGCCCGTCGACTCCCCCGACTTCGAACTGCCGCTGCTGGTACGGATGTCGGTGATCCCCGAGCCGTTACACGCCTACGTGCTGGACAACTCGGCGGACCACGGCCGCCGGCTGCTGCGCCGCGCCGAGAACGCGGACCAGCCCGGCGAGGACATGGCCGAGCTGCTGCGGACGGCGTTCGCGCACCAGATCACCCAGGCGTTCGGGCGGCCGAGCGGGGCCGGCCGCAAGGGCTTGAGCTTCTCCCTCTACGAGCACGCGTTCCTGCTGCGCGACGGCCGTGAGCTGTCCCTGTGGGAGGTCGAGCACACGGCCACGCCCGACGGGCGCCACATGTGCGAGGTCTACGCGACGGAGCAGGACGCCCGGGACGCCATGGAGCGCCGGGCGGCCAACCTGCGCTGATGCGCTGATGCGCTGATCGCCCGGCGCGCCCCTGGGGGCGGAGCGTCTACGCCACGACCGCTTCCTTCGGCCGGGACGGCGCCGCGTCCCCGGCCGTCTTCGCCGTGCCGCCGTCGCCGCTCTGCTTGCGCATGCCCTTGAGGACGATGACCAGGGCGGCCGTGACGGCCGTGCCGACCAGGATGGCCAGCAGGTAGAGGAACGGCTTGCCGATCAGGAAGGTGACCCAGACACCGCCGTGCGGGGCCCGCAGGGTCGAGCCGAAGGCCATCGTCAGGGCGCCGGTGACCGCGCCGCCCACCATCGAGGCGGGGATGACCCGCAGCGGGTCGGCGGCCGCGAAGGGGATCGCGCCCTCGGTGATGAAGGACGCGCCCAGGACCCAGGCGGCCTTGCCGTTCTCCTGCTCGGCCGGGGTGAAGAGCTTCTTGCGCAGGGTGGTCGCCAGCGCCATGCCGAGCGGCGGGACCATCCCGGCCGCCATCACGGCGGCCATGATCTTCATCGCGGAGTCGCTGGGGTCCTGCACGGCGATGCCGGCGGTGGCGAAGGCGTACGCGACCTTGTTGACCGGGCCGCCCAGGTCGAAGCACATCATCAGGCCGAGCAGGACGCCGAGCAGGACCGCGTTGGTGCCGGAGAGGCCGCCGAGCCAGTCCGTCATGGCGTCCTGGGCCTCGGCGATGGGCTTGCCGATCACGATCAGCATCAGGAAGCCGACGACGATCGAGGAGATCAGCGGGATCACGACCACCGGCATGATGCCGCGCAGCACCGGCGGGATCTTCACCCGCTGGATGGCGAGGACCACCGCGCCCGCCAGCAGACCGGCCGCCAGGCCGCCGAGGAAGCCGGCGTTGATGTTGAAGGAGATCATGCCGCCGACGAAGCCCGGCACGAGGCCCGGCCGGTCGGCCATCCCGTAGGCGATGTAGCCGGCGAGGACGGGGATCAGGAAGCCGAAGGCGACGCCGCCGATCTGGAACAGCAGCGCACCCCAGCTGTCGACCTGGCCCCAGTCGAAGACCTCGGTGACCGGCTTGGCGTCGGTGATCTCGTAGCCGCCGATCGCGAAGCCGAGGGCGATCAGCAGACCGCCCGCGGCCACGAAGGGGACCATGTAGCTGACGCCGGTCATGAGCCACTTGCGGAGCTTGGTGCCGTAGCCGTCCTCGGGCTCGCCCGTCCGGTCGACCGGGGTACCGCCGGGGCGGGCGGCCGAGGTGGTCTCGCCGCGTTCGGCCTTGCCGCGCAACTCGGCGATCAGCTCGGCCGGCTTGTTGATGCCCGCCTTCACACCGACGTCCACGGTCGGTTTCCCGGCGAACCGGTCCTTCTCCCGTACGGGCACGTCGTGCGCGAAGATCACGCCGTCCGCGGCGGCGATGACGGCCGGGTCGAGCCGGGTGAAGCCGGCCGATCCCTGGGTCTCGACGGTCACCTCGACGTCGCCTGCGTCGCGGCCCGCGTTCTCCAGCGACTCGGCGGCCATGTAGGTGTGGGCGATACCGGTGGGGCAGGAGGTGACGGCAACGATCCGGAACGGCCGCCCGGCCGCCGCGCTCTCGGGCTCGACCGCCGCACCCTCGGGCTCGACCGCCGCACCCTCGGGTTCGGCCGCCGCCCCTTCGGGCTCGGTCCCCGCCCCGGATGCGGCCCCGGCCTCAGGCACCGCGCCGCCCTCAGGCGCGGCTGCGGCTGCGGGCTCGGCCTCGGGTCCGGGCACGGGCGCCGCAGGCGGCTCGTCCCCGCGGATCAGGGACGCGGCGGTCGCCGCGTCCCGCACCGAGCGCAGCGCGGACGTGAACTCGGCGTTCATCAGCYGCCGGGCCAGCGACGACAGGATCGTGAGGTGGGCGTCGTCCGCGCCCGCCGGGGCGGCGATCAGGAAGATCAGGTCGGCGGGGCCGTCCGGCGCGCCGAAGTCCACCCCCGCCGTGCTGCGCCCGAAGGCCAGGGTCGGCTCGGTGACGTGCTCGCTGCGGCAGTGCGGGATGCCGATGCCGCCGTCGAGGCCGGTCGGCATCTGGGCCTCGCGGGCGGCGACGTCGGCGAGGAACCCGTCCAGGTCGGTCACCCGCCCCAGGGACACCATGCGTACGGCGAGGGCGCGCGCCGCCGCTTCCTTCGTATCGGCGGACAGGTCGAGGTCGACCAGGTCCGCGGTGATCATCTCGCTCATCGCGGGCTCCTTCGCACGCGTATCGCCCGTGGAGAGGTGTGGGCGGGGGTGGGGA
>NZ_VDFC01000047.1:713411-721920 GCF_008369065.1 Streptomyces apricus
ATCGGGCGCCGCGCGGCGGCGGCTGTGGGGGCTCATGAGGCGGGCTCGGTCAGGGCGCGGTCCGCCGGGACGTCCGCGGTGACCGTGACCGCGGACGGGTCGAGGTCGGCCGGTCCCGGCATCACGCTGCCCGGCAGCTGGACGGCCGCGGCTCCGTGGGCCACGGCGGAGGCGAGCGCGGCGGGCCCGCTGCCGCCGGCGACGAGGAAGCCGGCGAGGGAGGAGTCGCCGGCGCCCACGTTGCTGCGTACGGCATCCACGCGTGCGCTCGCGAACCACGCGCCGTCCTCCGCGACGAGCAGCTGCCCGTCCGCGCCGAGGGAGGCCAGTACGGTCCGGGCGCCCAGCTCCCGCAGTTCCTCCGCGGCCTTGAGCGCGTCGCCCACGGTGGCGAGCGGGCGGCCGACGGCCCCGGCGAGCTCCTCGGCGTTCGGCTTGACGACGTCGGGCCGTTCGCCCAGGGCCGCGAGCAGGGCCGGTCCCGAGGTGTCGAGCGCGATCCGCACACCCGTCCGGTGGGCGCGGGCGACCAGTTCGGCGTACCAGGAGGGTGCGAGGCCGCGCGGCAGGCTGCCGCAGCAGGCGATCCAGTCGGCGCCGCGGGACTGCTCGCGCACGGTCTCCAGGAGCGCTTCCTGTTCGGCGACGGTGAGTTCGGGGCCGGGTGCGTTGATCTTCGTGAGGACCCCGTCCGCCTCGGCGAGCGCGATGTTCGAGCGGGTCGCCCCGGCGACGGGGACCGGTGCGACCTCGATGCCCTGCGCGTCGAGCAGGGKGGCGACGAGCGCGCCCGGGGCCCCGCCGAGCGGCAGGACCGCGACGGTGCGCCGGCCCGCCGCGGCGACCGCCCGCGAGACGTTGACGCCCTTGCCGCCCGGGTCCATGCGCTCACCGGTGGCCCGGACGACCTCGCCGCGGTCGAGCGAGGGGACCTCGTACGTGCGGTCCAGGGACGGGTTCGGGGTGACGGTGAGGATCATGCGCGCACTACTTCCGTGCCGCCGCGCTCGATGGCGGCCGCGTCTTCGGGGCTCAGCCCGCTGTCGGTGATGAGCAGGTCCACCTCGCCGAGGTCGCCGAAGCGCGCGAAGTGCTCCTGCCCGTGCTTGGCCGAGTCGGCGAGCAGCACGACGCGGCGGGCCGCGGCGAGGGCGGCGCGCTTGACGGCGGCCTCGGCGAGGTCGGGGGTGGTCAGGCCGTGCGCGGCGGAGAAGCCGTTCGCGGCGAGGAAGACCACGTCGGCGCGGATCTCGCCGTACGCCCGCAGGGCCCAGGCGTCGACCGCCGCGCGCGTACGGTGCCGGACGCGGCCGCCGACGAGGTGGAGCTGCAGGCCGGGGTGGTCGGCGAGGCGGGCGGCGACCGGCAGGCTGTGCGTGACGACGGTGAGCGACGCCTCCAGCGGGAGGGCCCCGGCGAGGCGGGCGACGGTCGTGCCCGCGTCGAGGATCATCGTGCCCTCGTCGGGCAGTTCGGCGAGGGCAGCCTTGGCGATACGGTCCTTCTCGTCGGCGGCGGTGCTCTCGCGCTCGGCGAGGTCGGGCTCGAAGTCGAGCCGCCCGGCCGGCAGGGCGCCGCCGTGCACCCGGCGCAGCAGCCCCGCCCGGTCGAGGGCCTTCAGGTCCCGCCGGATGGTCTCGGGCGTGACCCGGAACTCCTCCGCCAGCGACACCACGTCCACCCGCCCGCCGTCACGCGCGAGCCGGAGGATCTCCTGCTGCCGCTCAGGTGCGTACATGCCCGTTCGTCTCCGTTCCGCGCCCGGTCCTGTGGTTTCTCCCGCAGACTACGCCCGGATTTCGGGGAAGTAAACAGAACCGGACGTACATGTGGGCATGAACGGACATCCGATCCGGTCCGGTGCGATGAACCGCGGTGCGCCGCTCGTGGCTGTCGTCCCGCTCAGCCGACGAGTTCGGGGTCCTGGTCCCGGGCGGGCGGAGCCGCGGGTGCTTCCCCGGCGCCCTCCACGTGCTGGGCCGGACGCTTCGGGAGGGCGGACATCAGGAGGAAGATGGCCGTCATCACCACGGCGACCCAGACCAGCGCGTGCTGGAAGGCGTCGACGAAGGCGGGGCCGACCCGGTCCGGCGTCAGACGGTCAGGCATCGCGCCGAAGAAGATCACGGAGACCAGCGCGAGACCGAGCGCGTTGCCCATCTGCTGGACGGTGTTGATCAGGCCGGACGCCGATCCGGCGTGCTCGCGCGGCACCTCGGAGAGGATCGCGTCCGTCAGCGGGGCGACGATCAGGCCCATGCCGAGGCCCATGACGACCAGCGGGAGCGCCATCTGCCAAGGGGCGATGGACAGGCCGTACCGCTCGGACTCCCAGATGTAGAGCAGCACGCCGGCGGCCATGGTGAGCGCGCCCGCCTGCAGCACCTTGCGGCCGAACCGCGGAACCAGCTGCTGCACCGAGAGCCCGGCCGCGAGCGACACGGCGACCGAGAACGGCACGCCCGTCAGGCCCGCCCGCAGCGGGCTCCAGCCGAGGCCGGTCTGCATGTAGAGCGTCCAGACCAGGAAGAAGACGCCGAGGCCGATCCCGAAGACGGTCTGCACGGCGATGCCCGCGGCGAAGCTCTTGACCTTGAAGAGGGAGAGCTCGACGAGCGGTGAGCCGTCGCGCGCCGCCTTCCTCTTCTCGTACGCCACCAGCGCGCCGAAGACCACAAGGGAGCCGCCCATCGACCCGTACCCCCACAGCGGCCAGTCGAGCTCGCGGCCGCGGATGAGCGGGTAGAGCAGCATCAGCAGACCGAGGGTGACCAGGGCGACGCCCACGAGGTCGAGCTTGAGGGCGTGCGGGGCCCTGGACTCGGTGATGAACTTCCGGCCCAGGACCAGGCCCGCGATACCGACGGGGAGGTTGATGAGGAAGATCGGGCGCCATTCGAGGCCGAAGAGGTTCCACTCGGTGAGCAGCGCGCCGAGGAGGGGGCCGGAGACCGCGCCCAGGCCCACGATCGCGCCGAACAGGCCGAAGACCTTGCCGCGTTCGTGCGCCGGGAAGGTGGCGTGCACGATCGACAGGACCTGCGGCACCATCAGCGCCGCCGTCGCGCCCTGGAGGATCCGCGAGGCGACCAGCATGTCCGGGTTCACCGCGAAGCCGCAGAGCGCGGAGGCGAGGGTGAAGCCGCCGATGCCGACGAGGAAGAGCCGCTTGCGTCCGTGGATGTCCCCCAGCCGCCCGCCGGTGATCAGGCCCGCGGCGAAGGCGAGCGCGTAGCCGGCGGTGATCCACTGGATCTGGCTGAACGACGCGCCGGCGTCCCGCTGGATCGAGGGGATCGCGATGTTGACGATCGTCACGTCGACCAGGTCCATGAAGGCGGCGGTCATGACGATGGCCAGCGCGTACCAGCGGCGGCGGTCCGCCTCCGGCCGGGGGGACGCGGGGGTGCTGCTCGGTGAGGTCATGCCGTCAAGGTAGGGCGGATGTAGGTCAGTTCTTGTCCTAGTTCTGAGGCATCCTCGCCGTAGTTGGTAGGTGAGGAAGGCTGTGGCGGGTTCGGAGGGTGCGGGTGCGTCGTGGCTGGTCGCGCAGTTCCCCGCGCCCCTGGGGGCCCGCGCCCCTGGGGGGCCCGCGCCCTGAGCGGTTCGACGAGAGGGAGACCCCATGAGCACCGACACTCCGGCGCGGCTGCTGCAGTTGCTGTCGCTCCTCCAGACGCCGCGGGAGTGGCCCGGCGGGGAGCTCTCGGAGCGGCTCGGGGTGTCGCGGCGGACCGTGCGGCGCGACGTGGACCGGCTGCGGGAGCTGGGCTATCCGGTGCAGGCGACGAAAGGGGCCGACGGCGGCTACCGGCTGGTCGCCGGGAAGGCCATGCCGCCGCTGGTCCTCGACGACGAGGAGGCCGTGGCCATCGCGGTGGGGCTGCGCGCCGGCGCGGGGCACGCCGTCGAGGGCGTCGACGAGGCCTCGGTCCGGGCGCTGGCCAAGCTCGAACAGGTCCTGCCGGGCCGGCTGCGCCACCGCGTCGCCACCCTCCAGGCCGCCACCACTCCCCTGACCACGGGCGACGGTACGAGCATCGCGCCCGAGACGCTGACCACGATGGCGTCGGCGATCGCGGGGCGGGAGCGGCTGCGGTTCGCGTACCGCGCGGGGGACGGGGCGCAGAGCCGTCGGCTGACCGAGCCGTACCGGCTGGTGTCGACGGGGCGCCGCTGGTACCTCGTCGCGTACTGCCTCGACCGGGAGGACTGGCGTACGTTCCGGGTCGACCGGGTGTCGGAGCCCTTCGCCACGGGGGCCCGTTTCGCGCCGCGTGAGCTGCCGACGGGGGACGCGGCCGAGTACCTGCGGCAGTCGATGTACCGGCGGCAGGACACGTACGAGTTCGACGTGACGTTCGCGGCGCCGGCGGAGTTCGTCGCGGCCCGGCTGCCCGCGTGGCTGGGGGTGCCCGAGCCGGTCGACGACGGGCGGTGCCGGCTGCGCGCCTCGACGGCGGACGCGGTGGAGTGGCTGGCGGTGCGGCTGGCGACGGTGGACTGCGAGTTCACCGTGCACGGACCGGCCGAACTCGTGTCCTGCGTACGGGATCTGGGGGGTCGGCTCGGCGCCGGTGGGGGCGGGCCGCGCAGTTCCCCGCGCCCCTGAGAGCGGGGCCGGAGCCGGGGTCGGCCCCGTGTGCGGTCCGGCATCGTTTGCCCTCGTGACACAATGTGCCACCTGGGTCACCCCGGGGTTCAGGTCCGGGGTGGCCCAGCCGGTGTGTCCGGGACGCGGCCGACGCGCCCAGGACGAAGCCGAGCTCCGGCGCCAGGGGGGGGAGGCGCCGGAGCTCGGCTCTGGAAGAGTCCCGGCACCGGGGGGAGTGCGTCGGGACTCGGCTTTTTGGGGGCCCGGGAGTTTTGTGCCCCGGTGCCGATGTGTTGAAGCGGCGGTAAACGGACTTCTGTGCGACCCGGTGAGGGGTCCCGCCCGGCCACGCCCTGCGCGACGGCCGATGCGACGCCCGCCCGCAGGGCCTGCGGTAGGGCGCCTGCCCCGGAACCGGGAAGCCAGTCCTGGAAAACGGCACGAGTTTTTCTCACCCCGCCGACGACCACCGCCGCTATGCCTGGGCGACCGCCGCCGCCACGCCTGGGCGCCCTGTCCGGGCGCCCGGGCAGGGACTACGCCGCGGCGTCGAAGCCCGTGGAGCGGGCCAGCTTCTTCAGCTCCATCAGGGCGTGCTTCTCGATCTGGCGGATCCGCTCGCGGGTGAGGCCGTGCTCCTTGCCGACCTCGGTCAGCGTGCGCTCGCGTCCGTCCTCGATGCCGTACCGCATCTTTATGATCGACGCGGTGCGCTGGTCGAGGCGGCCGATGAGGTCGTCCAGCTCCTCGCTGCGCAGCAGCGTGAGCACGGACTGCTCGGGCGAGACCGCGGAGGTGTCCTCCAGCAGGTCGCCGAACTGGGTGTCGCCCTCGTCGTCCACCGACATGTTCAGCGAGACCGGGTCGCGGGCCCAGTCCAGGACGTCGACGACGCGCTCCGGGTTGGAGCCCAGCTCCGCGGCGATCTCCGTGGGCTCCGGGTCGCGGCCGTGCTCGCGGTTGAACTCGCGCTGCACGCGGCGGATCCGGCCCAGCTCCTCCACCAGGTGGACGGGGAGCCGGATGGTGCGCGACTGGTCGGCGATCGACCGGGTGATGGCCTGGCGGATCCACCAGGTCGCGTACGTCGAGAACTTGAAGCCCTTGCGGTAGTCGAACTTCTCGACCGCTCGGACCAGACCGGCGTTCCCCTCCTGGATCAGGTCCAGCAGCGGCAGACCGCTGCGGGGGTAGCGCCGCGCGACCGCGACGACCAGGCGGAGGTTCGACCGGATGAAGACGTCCTTGGCCCGCTCGGCGGCGGCGACGAGCGCTTCGAGCTCCTCGCGGGAGGCCTTCACCTTGGTCTCGGTGGCCTCACCGTCGAGCAGCTGCCGCGCGTACACACCGGCCTCGATGGTCTGGGACAGCTCGACCTCCTTGGCGGCGTCGAGCAGCGGTGTACGCGCGATCTCGTCGAGATACATGCCGACCAGGTCGCGGTCGGCGATCTCGCCGCCTACGGCGCGAACACTGCGTGCCGCGTCGGTCTCGCCGGAGGCGGACTTACGACGGGCGACGGCACGGGTTGCCATGCGTGCTCCTATGCGATGGTGGGCTTGCGGGTACTGGGTGGTACTCGATGGTGTGGCTGCGGTGACCGTGGTGGCCCGGACACTCTCCCGAGTGCCCTGCATCTGATGGAAACAACGACTGGAATCCGGACAGAATTCCCAACCCGTCCTTCGAATTTTCGGATCGTGCAGTACCCTGTGCCGCTCCAAAAGGAGGCAGGATGTCGGCGCAGCGCGCGGAAGTGCAGGTCAGGCCGGGAAACGTGGGCGACCTGGACGCCCTCACGGACCTCTACAACCACTACGTGCGTGAGACGCCGATCACCTTCGACACGGTGCCCTTCACGCCGCAGGAGCGCCGCCCCTGGCTGCTCTCCCACCCTGAAGACGGCCCGCACCGGCTGATGGTTGCCGTGGAGCCGGACGCACAGCGGATTCTGGGGTACGCCACGTCGGGCGAGTTCCGGTCGCGGCCCGCGTACGCGACGTCCGTGGAGGTGACCGTCTACGTCGCCCCCGGCGCGGGCGGCCGGGGAATCGGCACGCTCCTCTACGCGGCCCTGTTCGAGGCGCTCGCGGGCGAGGACCTGCACCGGGCGTACGCCGGGATCACCCAGCCCAACGAGGCGTCGGTGCGGCTGCACACGCGGTTCGGCTTCCGGTACGTCGGCACGTACCGGGAAGCGGGCCGGAAGTTCGGGCGGTACTGGGACGTGGCGCGCTACGAGAAGGAGCTCTGAGGCGGCCGGTACGGACGGCACGCCCCCCCGGGGTCAGCCGAACTGCACCGAGCGCTTGGCCAGGCCCATCCAGAAGCCGTCGATCACGGAGCGCTGGGTGTCCAGGTCGCCGGCGGCGTCCGCCGCGCCCATGGTCACGAACAGCGGGGCGAAGTGCTCCGTGCGCGGGTGGGCCAGCCGGCCGGCCGGGGACTTGTGGAGGAAGTCGAGGAGGCCGTCCACGTCCGCGGAGTCGAGCGCCCGGTGGCCCCACGCGTCGAACTCGGCCGACCAGCCGGGTATGCCGCCCTGGCGCAGCGCGGCCAGGTTGTGGGTGAAGAAGCCGGAGCCGACGATGAGCACGCCCTCGTCGCGCAGGGGGGCCAGCTTGCGACCGATCTCCATGAGGCGGACGGGGTCGAGCGTGGGCATGGAGACCTGCAGGACGGGGATGTCGGCCTCGGGGAACATCTCCACGAGGGGGACGTACGCGCCGTGGTCGAGGCCGCGGTCCGGGATGTCCTGGACCGGCGTGCCGGGGGCGCGCAGCAGCTTGCGGACGGACTCGGCGAGGGCGGGGGCGCCGGGGGCCGTGTACTGCACCTTGTAGTAGTGCTCGGGGAAGCCCCAGAAGTCGTAGACCAGCGGGACCGGCACGGTGGCGCCGAGGGCGAGCGGGGCCTCCTCCCAGTGCGCGGAGACCATCAGGATGGCCTTGGGGCGCGGGAGGTCGGCGGACCAGGCGGCGAGCTGGCCGGGCCAGACCGGGTCGTCGGCCAGGGGCGGGGCGCCGTGGGAGAGGTAGAGCGCGGGCATGCGGTCCACGGCGGGGCGTTCCTCGGTGGCTGCGGACATGGCTGCGACTCCCTCTCGTATTGCTTGAAGTATCAAGTTCCCTGTGACGGAGCCTACCGCTTACTTGTTTAATATTCAAGAAGGGGCTCGTACAGTGGGTGCATGAACACCGCATCCGCATCCGCATCCACCGACGGGTCCGGCGGCTCCGGCAGCTCCGGCGGTTCCGGCGGGCCCCGTTGGCTCAGCGACGAGGAACAGCGCACCTGGCGCGCGTTCATGCACGCCACGACGCTTCTCGAAGACCATCTCGACCGCCAGCTGCAGCGTGACGCGGGCATGCCGCACATCTACTACGGGCTGCTCGTGCAGCTCGTCGAGGCGCCGCGGCGGCGGTTGCGGATGACCGAGCTGGCGATGCGGGCGAAGATCACGCGCTCGCGGCTCTCGCACGCGGTCGCGCGGCTGGAGAAGAACGGGTGGGTGCGGCGGGAGGACTGCCCCTCGGACAAGCGGGGGCAGTTCGCGGTCCTGACGGACGAGGGGTACGGGGTGCTGGAGCGGGTCGCTCCGGGGCACGTGGCCGCGGTCCGGCAGGCGCTGTTCGACCGGTTGACGCCGGAGCAGCAGAAGGCGCTGGGGGAGGCGATGCTCGTCATCGCGGAGGGCTTGCAGCCGGAGGGTGCGGGGGCGGACCTGCCCTGGCTCCGCTAGTTGGCTCCGCCGGTCTGGCGTGGCCGGGCCGGGGTATGCCGCCGGGTGCGACCCGGCGGGGGCTGGCCGCGCAGTTCCCCGCGCCCCTTAAAAGCGGGTGCGCTGGGGTTGGTCATACAGTTCCCCGCGCCCCTTGAAGACGGGTGCGTGGGGGCTGGGCCGCGCCCTTCAGG
>NZ_VDFC01000047.1:722020-726328 GCF_008369065.1 Streptomyces apricus
CCCACCCGTCGTCGGCCCCGCCGGCCGCAGGATGGTGCGCCCCGGGACGGGACGCAACATGGGTCTGCCCCGGCTCCGGTGTGGTGGAGCCGGGGCAGACCCGGGATCGTACGTACGAAGGCGTCCCCACCCCCGCGTACGCACGAGGTGCAGTGGGCAACCCTGTCGATCGAGCCGCGCCGCGCGGAGCGGCTAGTGGGCGACGACCGGGACCATCACGTCGTCCTCGGCCCCCTCGACGGCCCCGGCGGACGAGGCGACGTCGGACGGGTGGGCGTTGACGAGCGTGAAGACGATCGCCGCGGCCGCGACGAGGATGCCGACGGCGAACCAGATCGCGTTGGTGTACCCGTGCACCTGCGCCTGCAACTGCACGAGCTGCTGCTGCGACTGCGTGCTCGCACCGGCGATGTGGTCCTTGACGTACGCCGTGGTCGCCGAGGCGGCGATCGTGTTCAGCAGCGCCGTACCGATCGCGCCGCCCACCTGCTGCGAGGTGTTGACCATCGCGGAGGCGACACCGGAGTCACGCGGCTCGACACCCAGCGTGGCCAGCGACATGGCCGGCATGAACGCCGTACCCATACCGAGGCCGAGCAGCAGCATCCCCGGCAGGAACAGCGTCGCGTAGGAGGAGCCGATCTCCATCTGGGTCAGCACCAGCATGCCGAGCGCGGCGACCAGGAAGCCGGGTCCCATCAGCAGCCGCGCCGGGACGCGGGTCATCAGGCGGGCACCGATCTGCGTGGAGCCCGTGATCATGCCCGCGATCATCGGCAGGAAGGCGAAACCGGTCTTGACCGGCGAGTAACCCTTCACGACCTGCATGTAGTAGGTCAGGAAGAGGAACAGGCCGAACATCGCGATGATCGCGAGACCGAGCGAGAGGTAGATGCCGCCGCGGTTGCGGTCGGTGATGACGCGCAGGGGCAGCAGCGGGGCCTTGACCTTGGACTCGACGAACACGAAGGCCGCCAGGAGCAGCGCCGACGCGACGAACAGGCCGATGGTCATGGACTCGCCCCAGCCCTCGGACTCGGCACGCGTGAAGCCGTACACGAGAGCGACCAGACCGAGGGTGGACAGGACGACGCCCGGGATGTCGAGCGGCGAGCGGTTGCGGCTGCCGGACGGCTCACGGATGACGAAGTACGCACCGGCCGCGGCGACGACCGCGAACGGGATGTTGACGAAGAACGTCCAGCGCCAGTTCAGGTACTCGGTGAGGAAACCGCCGAGGATCAGGCCGACGGCGCCACCGCCACCGGCGATCGCCCCGTAGATGCCGAACGCCTTGGCGCGCTCCTTGGCGTCGGTGAACATCACCGCGAGCAGCGACAGCGCGGCGGGCGCGAGCAGCGCGCCGAAAGCACCCTGCAGGGCGCGGGAGCCGAGGAGCAGCGCCTCGTTGGTCGCGGCGCCGCCCAGCGCGGACGCGCCGGCGAAGCCGACCAGGCCGGCGACGAAGGTGCGCTTGCGGCCCCACAGGTCGGCTATGCGGCCGCCGAACAGGAGGAGTCCGCCGAAGGCGAGGGCGTAGGCCGTGATGACCCACTGCCGGTTGCCGTCGGAGATCCCGAGGTCCTGCTGGGCCGAGGGAAGGGCGATGTTCACGATGGTCGCGTCGAGCACGACCATCAGCTGGGCGATCGCGATGAACGCGAGCGCTTTCCAGCGGTTGGAATCGGGAGCCGGCGCCTTGGCGGCGGTGGCCGGGGCTGTTTCAGACATGGGGGTACCCACTTCGGAACTTCGTGACGAAAAAGGTGACGGAAAGGGACGGCTCGTCGCCGGTGACGTCTTCGTCGACTTCCTTGTCGACGCCCTCCTCGACGTCCTTGTCGATGACGACCGGTGGCTGTGGTGTGAGTGGTGACTCTGTGAGTAGTGACTCTCGGAGTGGTGACTCTCGGAGTGCGCGAATCTGATCGGTCAACCTGCCGGTCTCCCGGTCCCCCCGGTCGGGCAGGTCGGTCTGGTTAGTCGGTCATGCTTGGCGGAGGTCCTCCATGGTCGCGGCCGCGCCCGGCAGTACGGAGCGGGCGGGTGCCCGCAGTCCGTCCAGGAACAGCTGCAGGTGGCGGTGTACGAAGCGGTCCATGTTCGGGCACGCGGTGCCCGGCAGGGGCCGGGTGAGCTGGCTGAGGGCGACCATGAGGTCTCCGACGGCGACGTCGGGGCGGAGCTGGCCCGCCCGGCGGGCGCGCTCCATGAGGGTCTCGATCAGCGCCTCGACCCGTTCGCGCGAGGCGACCAGGTCGGGGTGGTTCGCGTCGAAGGTCGCGGAGAGCATCGGGCACAGGGCGCCGATCCGCTCGTCGGCCGACGTGTGCACGAACCGTGACAGGGCCTCGAAGGCGTCGCCGGTCTCGGCGAGCATCTGCTCGACCCGCTCCGAGACGCGGTCCATGACCGAGCAGACGACCTCGCGCTGGAGGGCCGCCCGGTCCGGGAAGTTGCGGTACAGCGTGGCGTTGCCGATGCCGGCCCGGCGGGCGATCTCGTCGAGCGGCACCTCGGCGCCGAACTCCACGAACATCTCCCGCCCAGCGGCGACGATCCGCTCCCGGTTGCGCAGAGCATCGGCCCGCGGGCGGGGCACCTTGCGCTGTGCGGCGGTGGCGGTCTCCACGACGTACTCCTTCGAAGTCTTCTTTCGGATCCGGTGTCGGACCCGGTGTCGGATCCGGCGCCGGGCCCGGTGTCGGATCCGTTCTCGGGTCCGCTCCCGGATCCGGGGAACGTCTCCCCGTTTCATGCGGACACAGGGCTAAACGGGGAAGGGGTCCCCGCTTATTTCCCGATCTCGAAGAAGTTCACTGTGACCTGGGTCACTTTTCTCGCGGTCCAGGAAGAAGCCTCGGAAGGAGCCCCGCCGACCGCCTCCCACGATCGGTCTCCTCCAGCGCGCGCCCGCGCATTCGGCGGCACAGGGTGATCAGAAGGGTGCAGCCACCGACGGCCGGCTGCCTGGAGCGAAAGGCCCCTGCATGCAGCCGACCCCCCGTCGGATACGCCCGCACCGCCGCACCGCAGCCCTCACCTCGGTCGCCCTCCTCACCCTGGCGGTCAGCACCTCCGCCGGGTCCGGGCATCCGGTGGCCGGCTCGACCTCGGCGGCGGGCCCGGTGGCACCGGTCAGGACCTCCTCGCTCGGTCCCTGCATGATCAGCGGCGCGACCGGCGTGCAGATGTCGGAGGGCATCCCCACGGCCGCGGGCTACGCCCGCTCCACCGGCACCGTCCGGGCCCTGAACCTGATGGTCGACTTCTCCGACGCACCCGGCCAGGGCAGCGCGCTCGACCGCTTCGGCGAGTTCTTCCCGCAGACCACCGACTGGTTCCGCACCAGCTCGTACGGCCGTCTCGACTACCGCCCGCAGGCCCCGATAGGCAGCTGGCTGCGGATGCCCAAGCCGTTCAAGGAGTACGGGATAGAACGCGGCGCGCCCTTCGACCCCGGGTACCGCGAGCTGGTCCAGGACATCGTGTCCACCGCCGACCCGAAGGTGGACTTCCAGGACTACGAGCTGCTGAACGTCCTGATCACCCCGAACGCCGGGCCCTCCGCCCTGGACACCGTCCTGTCCGTCACCTTCGCCGGCAACACCGAGGCACCGGTCGCGGACGGGGTGCCCGTCGCCAACGCGTCCTTCGTCTACAGCCGCCAGGACGACGGCTCCGGCTCGTACGCCGAGACCGGGTACCGCGTGCTCCCCCACGAGAACGGCCACGTCTTCGGCCTGCCCGACCTCTACACGCAGGACGGGGGCGGCGCGGTCGGGCACTGGGACATCATGAGCGAGGACTGGGGAGCCGACAACGACCTGCTGGGCTGGCACAAGTGGAAGCTCGGCTGGCTCGACGACTCCCAGGTGGACTGCGCGGCCGGCGCCGGCACGACCGAGCACCTGCTGACCCCGCTGGCCGAGCCGGGCACCGGCGGCAAGCTGGTCTTCGTCCCGGTCGACGCGAGGACGGGGTACGCGGTCGAGCTGCGCACCCGGGCCGGCAACGACGAGGCGGTCTGCAAGACGGGCGTGCTGATCTACAAGGTCGACGCGGACGTCGACACCGGCCACGGTCCCGTGTCGGTGGTCGACTCCACGAAGGACAGCGGCGGCTGCACCCGCAGCCCGAACGTCCACGCCGAACTCTCCGACGCCGTCTTCTCCCCCGGCCAGTACTTCAAGGACCTCAGGACCGGCATCCGCATCACGGTCGCCGGCACGGACCCCGAGGGCAACCACCGGGTGTACGTGACCCGCGCGTAGGGCGCTCCGCTTCGGGGGCGCGAGGGTGCGGGGG
>NZ_VDFC01000047.1:726428-736423 GCF_008369065.1 Streptomyces apricus
CCCCCAACCCCTTCTCCACATACAGCTCGTGCGCCGCGAGCAACCGCTCCACGTCCAGCTCCACCCCCAGCCCGGCCGCGTCCGGCACCGCCACCTCCCCGTCCACGATCCGCGGCGGCCGCACGGTGAGCCGCTCCAGCCCCTCCTGCCAGATCCAGTGCGTGTCCAGCGCGTTGTACTCCCCCGGCGCCGCCGCCCCGCAGTGCGTGACCATCGCCAGCGAGATGTCGAAGTGGTTGTTGGAGTGGCACCCCCAGGTCAGCCCCATCGCGTTGCACAGCTGCGCCACCCGCACCGACCCCTGCATGGTCCAGAAGTGCGGGTCGGCCAGCGGGATGGACACCGACTGGAGCGCCAGCGCGTGCGTCAGCTGGCGCCAGTCCGTGGCGATCATGTTGGTGGCCGTCGGCAGCCCGGTCGCCCGCCGGAACTCCGCCAGGACCTCCCGCCCCGAGTACCCGTCCTCCGCCCCGCAGGGGTCCTCGGCGTAGGCGAGCGTCCCGACGAGCGGCCCGCACAGCTCGACGGCCTCGCGCAGCGACCACGCCCCGTTCGGGTCCAGCGTGACCCGCGCCCCGGGGAAGCGGTCCTTGAGGGCCCGTACGGCCGCGACCTCCTCCGGGCCCGCCAGGACACCGCCCTTGAGCTTGAAGTCCCGGAAGCCGTAGAGGTCGTACGCGCTCTCCGCCTGCCGGACGATCGCCTCCGGCGTCAGCGCCTCCTCGTGCCGGACGCGGTACCAGTCGACGTCCGAGTCGCTCTCGCGGACGTACTCCAGATCGGTGCGGCCGGAGTCACCGACGTAGAACAGATAGCCCAGCACCCGTACCGACGAACGCTGTTGCCCGTCCCCGAGCAGGGCCGCGACCGGTACGCCGAGGTGCTGGCCGAGGAGGTCGAGCAGCCCCGACTCGACGGCCGTGACGGCGTGCACGGTGGTGCGCAGGTCGAAGGTCTGGGCGCCGCGGCCACCGGAGTCGCGGTCGGCGAAGCGGTCCCCGATCGCGCGCAGGACCCGCTTGTAGTCACCGACCTTCGCGCCGACGACCAGGGACCCGGCGTCCCGCAGGGTGCGGGTGATCTTCTCGCCGCCGGGCACCTCCCCGAGGCCCGTACGGCCATCGGAGTCCTTGAGGACCACGACGTTGCGGGTGAAGTAGGGGCCGTGCGCGCCGGAGAGGTTCAGCTCCATGCAGTCGCGGCCCGCGACGGGATAGACGGCGAACTCGGTGACGGTCGGCTGGCCCATGCGTATCGGTCACCTTCTCTGTCTTCATACGCAGATGACATACACGTATGGGAACGTAGGTTAGGTCGATGAACCGGAGACGGTCAATGGCACGGTCGGTGGGCGGGGGCACGGATCTACGATGAGGCCATGCCGGAGAAGAGCGGGGCCCGGAGAGCGCGTGGAGTGCGCGGAGTGGGTGGAGTCCGCGGGGTGAAGTCGGCCGCCCGTACGGTCGCCCTGCTGGAACTGCTCGCCGCCCGCGGCGACCGCCCGGCCCGCCTGGACGAACTGGCCGAGGAGCTGGGCGTACCGCGCAGCAGCATGTACCAGCTGCTCCGGACCCTCGTCGACTGCGGCTGGGTGCGCTCCGACACGACGGGCTCCCTGTACGGCATCGGCATCCACGCCCTCCTGACGGGCACGAGCTACCTGGACAGCGACCCGTACGTCCAGGTCGTACGCCCCTACCTCGACGAGGCCTCGGACGCGCTCGGCGAGACGATCCACCTGGCCCGGCTGGACGGCCCGGACGTCGTCTACCTTGCGACGCGCGAGTCCCACGAGCACCTGCGGACGATCAGCAGGGTCGGCCGCCGGGTCCCGGCGCACGCGGGCGCCCTGGGCAAGGCGCTCCTGGCGGAACGCCCGGACGCGGAACTGCCGCTCCCGCCCGGCCCGTTGCCCGCCCTCACCCCGAACACGCACACCTCCCGCGCCGCCCTGCTCGCGGATCTCGCGGGCGTCCGCGCCCGCGGTCACTCGGTCGACCGCGGGGAGACGGTCGCGGGCATCGGCGGCTTCGGCTTCGCGCTGCGTTACGCGTCCCCGGCGACGGACGCCGTCAGCTGCTCGATCCCCCTGACCCGCCTCACCGCCTCGCACGAGGAGAAGGTGATCGCGGTGATGCGCGAGATCCGCTCGAAGATCGAGAGCACGCTCCCGTCGGCACCGGGTGCGGTGGACTGGCGCTGAAGGGGTCCGGGGGCGGGGGCCGCTCCTGGCTGAAGCATGCCGACATGTCGAGGGGCCTTGGTGCCGTACGGCACCAAGGCCCCGAAGGAACTGCTACACCATCTGCCGGCCCTGGCACTGCGCCGGCCTCTTGTCTTCAGCAGACCCGGATCACATGCTGCCGGGAATGCCGGGATCGCGGTTGCTCGACCGGAGACCACCTCACTGTCGATGTCCTGCGGTACCCGGGTCCAGAACGTTCGCCCGGGCGATCCTGATGGCGCCTCGCTCCTCCGTTCTTCCCTCGATGATCAATTGCTTGCCGAACCTCCCGGTACGCGCGCCCGCAGCCGGCGCCTTTACCGAGGTACTGCTCTCGTACTGCGCTGCGGTCCTGCTCACTGCGGTACTGCGGCACTGCTCGTGGCGGCCCCTGATCACTGCGGGCCACCCAGTACGGCGATCAGCCCCGTCACCGTCCTGCAACCGCTGGCTCCGGAACTCCACCACCGCACTGCCCTGCAAACTGCGTACCACTCCCGGCAGTTCATCTCTGCCGGGCTTTCCTGATCTCGGCTACGAGAGAAACCATAGCCACCTCACAACCCAATGTCTACTCTCGCCAGGATAGATTTTCGTGCGCCCGATAGAACGTTAATCGCCCTCGGCCGACGACGAAGGCGGGCGCGAGGGCCGGCGGACGACGAGATCCGTACGCGGCCCGGAGCACGGGGAGCCGCGGGCCGAAGCACGGGAAGCCACGGGCCGGTTTCTCCGGCAGATCGCCGGGCAACCGGCCATTGACCAGTCATTGACCAGCCGTTGACCTGTCACACAGCGGCACGCCAGATCCGGCACACCGCGCCGGAAGGAACGGAGAAGCATCATGCTGAAGGCCATCGCAGACGTCCTTCGCTCCATCGGCGGGGCCATCGCCACCGTCGTCACCCTGCCGTTCCGGGCCGTGGCCCGCCTGTTCGGCGGCGCCTCCAGCTCCGCCCACGGCCACCACTGATCGGCACCTGTCCGCGCCCCCGTACGGACAGGTAAGACGCGGACGAGTGGGCCGTACCAGGACATCGACGCACGTCACCACCCCTACGGGGCGCCGGTCATCAGGGCCAGCAGACTGTGGGGCGCGTCGTCATCGATCATGATCGAGTAGAAGCCGTCGTCGTCCGCCTCCACGGCGGCGGCACGGGCGAACATGCCTCGTTCGTACTCGGCGAGCGCCGCCTCCGCATCGCCGGGGTGCGCGGCGAGGGCCCGGCCGAGTTCGGCACCGTCCTGCATGGCCAGGTTGGCGCCCTCGCCGTTCGGCGCCCTGAGGTGGGCGGCGTCGCCGAGCAGGGTGACCCCCGGCACCCGCTCCCAGCGGTGTCCGGCCGGCAGCGTGAAGACGGGGCGCAGGACCGGCGGGGKGTCACTGTCGGCGACCAGGGCGACAAGTTCGGGCGCCCACCCGTCGAACTCCTCCACGACCCGCGCGGCCAGATCCGGGGCAGGGGCAGGGCGGGGAACGCCGACGGAACCGCTGGGGTCGAGGGGGCCGATGGAACTGACGGGGTCGACGAGGCCAAGGTCGGCGAACCAGTCCTGCGGCTTCCTCAACTGCGCGTAAGTATGCAGGGTTCCGCCGCCCTCCCGATGGCTCAACAGCCCCTTGCCGGGCGCCAGGGCGAACATCGACCCGGCGCCGACCGCCTGCGCGGAGGCGGGATGGCAGGCGCCGCCGTCGAACAGGAACGTCTCCACGCTGCAGACGCCGGTGTACTCGGGAGTGGCCGCGGAGAGCAGGGGCCGCACCCGCGACCACGCGCCGTCGGCACCGACGAGCAGCCCGGTGACGACGGTGGCGCCGCCGGCAAGGACCACCTCATGACGCCCCTCGCCGAGGGCCCGCACCCCGGTGACCTTGCACCCCCACCGGACGGCACCGGCAGGCAGTGAGTCGATGAGCAACTGCCGCAACGCGCCGCGCGGCACCTCGGGACGTCCGCCGGTGCCGTCGTCGGGCAGGTCGAGCAGCACGTTCCCCGCCCGGTCGAGGACGCGATAAGCCTCGCGGCCGGGCAGTATCAGCTTGCGGAACTCCTCCGTCAGCCCGGCAGTCTCCAGGGCCGCCTGGCCGTTGTGGGGATGGATGTCGAGCAGCCCGCCTTGGCGGCGCGCGTCCGGCGAGGACTCCGCCTCGTAGACCGCGACCGGAATGCCGTGCGTGTGCAGCACGCGGGCCAGGACCAGGCCACCCAGACCCGCTCCGATGATCGTGACCGATGCCGTCATGGTCTCCCTCTCGAAACTCACGTGACCGACCCTTGATTGGATCGGCGATCCAACAAGCTAGCACCACTTTGGATCGCCGATCCATCCATGCGATACTGGGACCATGGCGAAGAGAGCTGAGGCCGAGAAGGAGCCCTCACGAGCCCCGCGGCGTACGGACAGCCTGTCGAGGGAGCTGATCGTCCGGACCGCGATCGAGCTGCTTGACGACGGCGGCGAGAAGGCGCTGACGCTGCGCGCGCTCACCGTTCGCCTGCGCACCGGTTACGGAGCGATCTACCACCACGTCACGGACAAGGGCGACCTGCTCACGGCGGCCACGGACGACATCATCACGCGCGTCCTGGCCGAGGTGGTCCCGGACACGGACCCGCGGCAGGCCCTGCGCCGCGTAGCGGTGGGCCTGTTCGACGCGATCGACGCGCACCCCTGGGTCGGCGCCGGACTCTCCCGCGAGCCCTGGCGCCCCGCGATGCTGAACTTCTACGAGAGCATCGGCCGCCTGCTGGAAGCCCTTGCCGTCCCCGAACGGGCACGCTTCGACGCGGCCGGCACCCTCGTGAACTACGTCCTCGGCGTCGCCGCCCAGAACGCCGCGAACGCCCGCGACCGCGCTGGCGACGACACCGACAAGGCGGCCTTCCTGGAGAACGCGGCCGCACGGTGGGCGGAGCTGGACCCCGCCCGGTACCCGTTCGTGCACGCGGCGGTGACGCAACTGCGCGAGCACGACGACCGCAAACAGTTCCTGGCAGGCATAGACATCTTCCTGACCGGCATCACAGCCTTGCGCCCGCCGACGACAGCCCCGGACACGGCACCAGGTACGGCACCCCAGCACCCCACACCGAACCGCTAGACTGTGCGCGGTGCATCACCCAGGTGAGGCACCGTGTGGATGTCTGGACCCCAAGGCGTGGAATCAACCCGATACGGGCGGATTGCACCCCTTAGACCACACATCCCCGCCTTCGTAGCTCAGGGGATAGAGCACCGCTCTCCTAAAGCGGGTGTCGCAGGTTCGAATCCTGCCGGGGGCACAAGGGAAAAGGCCACCTACCAATCTTGGTAGGTGGCCTTTGACATCCACTTCTGACATCAACGAGGACGGTCACCCGCAACCGGCCGCCGCTTGAGAGGAGCGTCGCCGTTCCGTGCCGAGCGTCGTGCAGTCGGACCACGCGAAGGCCGGCGGACTCGGCGACTCCGGTGAAGGAGCGGTAGACGTTCCGCGGCTCGGTCTGGCGGCCGGTGCGGGTGGTGGAAGACGTAGCCCGACTCGTACCGCTGCTCTCCCGCTTGCTCACCGCGTCGGGGGCGGGTCGAAGGCATCGGGGCCGTACTCCAGGTCCGGCCCGCCGGCCACGACGGCAACGGGAGGGCCGACCTGGCGGTGACCGTCTCCTTCGAGAACGACCGCAGCGGGGGGGGTGTGGACCGACCCTGTCGGGTACGTCGTCCGGCTTCGCCGGTTCCGGTTCGAAGTTCCTCAGTTCCGTCGGCTTCGGCCTCGTGAGCGGATCGTGGTTCAGGAGAACGCTGCTCGGCCGAGCCGGCCGAGCAGCGTTCCCGGGGAAGGCACCCCGCCGGTCGAGGTCGGTGGAGGAGGTGCGTCAGCAGGGGCCGTTCCGCCAGCGGTTCGCCTCGCCCTGGTCGTTCGCCACGCTGTCCCAGGTGTTGCCCCAGCCCGTGTCCAGGCAGAAGGAGTTGCCGCCGTAGCCGTTGTCCGCGAAGACCTCCACGGAGCTGTACGAACCGGGGAAGCCGTTGTTGAACCAGGACGAGTCCTCGTGGGCGATGTACCGGTTGTCGGTGTCCGACCAAACGGGGTTGTCGCGCTTGAACTTGGCGATGCCGACGCCATCGAGGCTGTATTCGATCCCCTTGTAGACGCACAGGTATCCCGGGTCGCAGTTGCCGGGGTTCCGGTTGTCCCAGGTGGGCTTCGTGCCGCCGGCCTGGGCGGTGGTGGCGGCGACCGGGATCAGGACGGCGGCCAGGAGCAGCCCCGACAGGGCGCGCTTGATGGTGCGCATGGTGTTCTCCTCAGGGTGGATTGCCTCCGGCGGGCGCCGGGGCCCGCGCCCGTACCGACGGTGTCGGGCGCGCGGGTTCGGTGGGGTGGTGCGGCCTCAGCCCGACGTGGAGTCGGGCAGCGAGCGGGCTCGGGTCAGCGCTGTCGTGACCGCCCGGGTGTAGTAGCGGGTCTGGCGGGCGAACTCGTGGCGCGCGGCGTCCCGCACGTGCTCCCGTTGCAGGCGGATGCCGGTCCTGGCCAGGCCGGCCGCGCGGTTGCACTCGGCGTCCGCGACCGCGACGGTCACCTCGTGCTTCCACGCTTTCCCGGCGGTGCGGGACCGGTTCTCCTTCGCGACGGCGCCGATGGCCTCCGAGGAGTTCGAGTGGGCCAGTCCCCGTGCCTTCATGCAGGAGTGCCAGTCGGCCAGCGCCTTGGTGTACCGCGGTTCCTTCACCACCGCGTCGAAGGTGAGGTACTCCAGGTTCACCACCGCCGCCTTGGCCTCGGTCCACCTGCGCAGATCGCCGTAGAGCCGTCGGCGGGCGTCGGCCAGGCAGCCGTCGGCGCTGGTGAAGATCTGGCCGCGGCCGGGCGCGGGGACGACGATCGCGGCGCGGTCGGTGCCGTTCAGGGCGCGGTCGAACGTGGCCTTGCGTCCCGGTGTGAGAGAGGCGACGTAGCGCGCTTGGGGGCTGTTTCCGGCCACGGCGGCCTTCCCGCTCCCGTTCCCGTCGCCGGACCGGGCCGCCTCGGCCAGACCGTAACCGTGCCGGCGGGCCCAGGCGACGTCGTCCGAACCGAAGCGGCGTTCGGGTACCCCGCCGCGTGGGCCGTCCGTGTCGAGGTCGAGCCCGTACCGGAATCCCTTGTCGCGCATGCAGTCGGAAATCAGCCGCTGTTCGGCTTCGCCGAGGATCCCCCGCTCCGTGTCGGTCAGCCCGGTGCGCAGCGGACCGTCGGCCCTCTCGGACGGCCGGTCGGTGGCGGAGCAGGCCGTGACGAGCAGCAAGCCTGTCACGGCGAGCGTCCGAAGCGCGGCCGGGCTAGCATCCGTTCATGACTACAGACAACGCCTCCGTCCTCGACGTCGACATCGATGCGCTGCAAGGGGGTTCCGCGGACCTCGGCCAGTACCGGGGACGGGCGGTCCTCGTCGTCAACGTGGCGTCCAGGTGCGGATACACGCCGCAGTACGCGGGCCTGGAGCGGCTGCAGGAGCGGTACGCGGCGCAGGGGTTCACCGTGCTCGGGGTGCCCTGCAACCAGTTCCTGGGGCAGGAGCCCGGCTCGTCCGAGGAGATCGCGGAGTTCTGCTCGGCGACGTACGGCGTGACCTTCCCGCTGACCGAGAAGGTCGAGGTCAACGGGGACGGACGGCACGCCCTCTACGAGCGGCTCACCGGTTTCGCGGACGACGAGGGCCACAGCGGTGACATCCGCTGGAACTTCGAGAAGTTCCTGATCGGCCGGGACGGCACCGTGGTCGCCCGCTTCGCCCCGAAGACCGAGCCGGAGTCCGCCGAGGTCGTGTCGGCGATCGAGAAGCAGCTCGGCTGAGCGACAGAGCGGCTGAGCGCCGGCCGGGCCGGACGGGTCGTACAGGTCAGACGGGGCCTGTGAGCGAGGGCTACTCGCCGCTCCCGCGGGCCTCCTCCCGCATCTCCTCCGGGCAGCCGGTGCCCCGGGGGAGCTGGTAGGGGGCCGCCAGGCGGTACGTGCCGGCCCGGGGGGCCAGCAGTTCCGTCCACCTGTCGCCCTGGGCGTCCTCCTCGGTCTCCATCAGGCAGCCGTTGACGTTGTCGTACGTCTTCGGCTCCCCGTCCTCCCGCTGCTTGGACTCCTCGGTCTCCTGCGGCGGCTTGAGGCTCTTGCCCTGCTCGTCGACGAGCCCGAGCCACGGCGAGTACGGGATGCGGATGAGCACCCGGCCCGCCCGCTCCACCTCCAGCGTCACCTCGCCCTGCTCGGCGCGGGTGACGACGGCGGGCGGGTCCGCCATCGGGGTGGGGTCGGTGACCTCGAAGAGCTGCCAGTTGGCGTCGCCCCAGACCTGCTTCAGGTACGGCATCCCGCGCTGGACCAGCTCGCGCTCGCGCTCGCCGCCGTCGCCGTCGGGCTCGCCCTTGGGCAGGACGACGTAGTGGACGGCCCAGCGCTGCAGCCACTCGTGGTAGTTCGCGGAGTTCAGGGTGTCGTCGTAGAAGAGCGGGTTGCGCTCCATGTCCGCCTGGCGGTTCCAGCCGCGGGCCAGGTTGACGTACGGGGCGAGGGCGGACGCCTCCCGGTGGGAGCGGGCCGGTACGACCTCGACGCGGCCCTTGTCGGCGCCGGCCTCCTGGAGCTGGTTGACGAGGGGGGCCAGTTCGCGGGCCCAGGACGCCTCGGGCGTCGTGTGCATGACGTCGTCCACGGCCTTGAAGCCGATCCAGGCGTTCAGGCCGACGAACGCCACCACGATCGCGTACCACTTGCGCGAGCGCGGCGCGGTGAACGGCAGCGCGGCGATCAGCGCGACGCCCGCCAGCAGCATCGGCAGTCGGCTGATGTTGGAGCCGATCTGCGAGTTGATCAGCCAGACGAGCAGGACGGCGAGGCCGTACACCGCGGAGGTGATCCGGACCGTCACCCACTCCTTGGGGACGAGGAAGTAGACGAACACCGCGTACGTGAACGGCAGCAGGACCGACGCGAACATCATCGGCTGCGTGCCGGAGAAGGGGAACAGCCAGGCCGAGATGCCCACGACGGCGGCGGGCGCGAGGCCCAGCGCCCATGCGCCCGGGCGGCGCTTCTGCAGGAACAGCGCGACCGCGACGAAGCCGACGAAGAGGCCGGCCACCGGGGACGCGGCGGTCGCGGCCGCGGCGAGGGGTGCGGCGCACAGTGCCTTGGCCCAGCGCTTGTAGCGCCAGCGGTAGGGCCAGCAGAAGACGACGGCGGCCGCGCCGAGCGCGAAGACCATGCCGAGCCCGAAGGTCACCCGGCCCGAGGCCGCGTTGCACAGCAGCGCGAAGATGCCGGCGAGGGACGGCCACACCGGGTTGCGCACGGCGCGGCTGCGCATCAGCACCAGCGTGAGCAGACCGGCGGAGAGCGTCCCCGCGATCATCATCGTCGTCCGCACGCCGAGCACGGCCATCAGGTACGGGGACACCACGCTGTACGACACCGGGTGCATGCCGCCGTACCAGGCCAGGTTGTACGCCGAGCCGGGGTTGCGCCCCACGAACTCCGCCCACGCGTCCTGCGCCGCGAGGTCGCCCCCGCTGTTCGCGAAGGTGAAGAACCAGATGACGTGGAGGACGCCGGAGAGGGCGGTGGCGAGGAGCGCGGGGTGCCGAAGGAAGCGGCGCAGGCGGGTGCCGGAGGCGCCACCGCCCGTGCCGTTGCCATCATCCGTGCCGCTGCCGTCCGTGCCGCACGCTTCAGGGGCGCCGGCGTCCGTGTTCGGGGTGTCCGGGGTGGCCGAGGCGTCCGGAGGCGTGTCGGTGCCCGGCGCCCCGGGGG
>NZ_VDFC01000048.1:0-7431 GCF_008369065.1 Streptomyces apricus
CCGGGGGAGGGGCCCTTCCGGGCCCTGGGGCCGGCCGTACGGGGGCCGGCTCCGGGGCGGAGCCGGTTGGGTCAAGTCCGGTGGCTGCTGGCTGCTGCCTGCTGGCCGGTGTGCCGGTCCGGTCTGCCGACCAGACCCGGCGACTCGGTCCGGCTGGCCCGTCGGCCAGATCGGCCAGGTCGGCCGGGTCGGCCCGACCGGGCCCGTCGGTTCAGCCGGGTCCGCCGCCCCCGGTCGGGCCCGTCGGCTCAGCCGGGTCATTTCGGTCCGCCGGTCCGGTCGGACCCGTTGGTTCTGCTGAGTCCGTCGCCCTCGGTCGGCCCCGTTGGCCCAGCCGGGTCGTTCGGGTCATTCGGTCCGGTCGGGCTTGTTGGTTCAGCCGGGTCTGTCGGCCCCGGTCAGGTCCTTCGGATCTGTCGAGCCCGTCGGTTTGGCCGGGTCCGTCGCCCCGGCCACACCCGTCGGCCCGGTCGGGTCCGTCGGTCCAGACGGCCCGGTCGGGCCCGCCGGTCCGGTCGGTCTCGTCGCCCCCGGTCGGCCTTGTCGGCTCAGCCGGGTCATTCGGTCCGTCGGTTCGGCCGGGTCCGTCGCCGCGGCCGGTCCCGTCGGGCCAGCCGGCCCAGTCGGGTCCGTCGGAGAGGGCGTCAGGTGTGGTTTCGGGTCCAGTTCGGGCCCGTGTGGGACCAGGCGCGGTCCCATTCGGCCAGCCTGCGCCGCATGGCGCACCGGCGCACGAGCGTGTGCAGGGCCAGCACCACGGCCGCGGCCACCGCGGCACCGCACGCGCCCACCGCCAGCGCGTGCTGCCAGATCACCGTCCGGCTCGTCGGGGCGGGGACGACCCTGTCCCGGCCGTCCACCCAGACGTACGTGTGGTCGCCGACCCCCACGGCGGGCGGCACCCGGGTCGTCGCGGTACGCGGCCGCTCGCCCGGCTCGCTCCAGCGCACGTTCACCCGGTGGACGGGCCGCCGGTCCCCCTCGGCGCCGGGCACCGATGCGGAGTGGGAGTGGCTCCCGACGACCTCGGCGCGCACCCGGTGGCGTTCGGCGCGCTGCTCCGCCGCCGTGGCCCGCGCCGTGTCGTACGCGTGCCACCCCGCGGCGAGCCCGGCCAGGGGCGCCCCGACGCACAGCACGACGGCGACGGCGAGAGCGGTCCACGCCTCCACCACGTCCGACCGGCGCCGCAGCGGATTGTGCCGCTGCCGCCGCCGTCCGCCCACCCGCGTCCGTGACTCCCGCGTGCGCATGTACCGCCTCCTTCGCACCGTCGTACCCAGAACATGTGCCCCGCATGGGCCGAACGGACCCCTTCGAGGGCCGGTTCGGTACTCCCGCCCGGGCGGCACCGGGACGAAAGTGACCGTCACCGGGTCCGGACGGCCGAACGACGGGCCCGTCACGACTGATCGGCGCGTGGTGTGGAACCCATGTCCCATCCCCTTCGAAACCCCGAATCCTTTGCCCCCTTCGAACAGGAGACCTTCCCCATGGCCAAGGACCGCATGGCAGCGCTCGACGCGCACTGGCGTGCCGCCAACTACCTGGCCGTCGGTCAGATCTACCTGCTCGCCAATCCACTGCTGACCGAACCCTTGCGGCCCGAGCACATCAAGCCGCGGCTGCTCGGCCACTGGGGCACCTCGCCCGGCCTCAACCTCGTGCACACCCACCTCAACCGGGTCGTCGCCGAACGCGACCTCGACACGATCTGCGTGTGGGGGCCCGGCCACGGCGGTCCCGCCGTCCTCGCCAACTCCTGGCTGGAGGGCAGCTACACGCAGACGTACCCCGACATCACCCGGGACGCCGCCGGCATGGAGCGGCTCTTCCGGCAGTTCTCCTTCCCCGGCGGGGTCCCCAGCCACGTCGCCCCCGAGACCCCCGGCTCCCTCCACGAGGGCGGCGAACTGGGCTACTCGCTCGCCCACGCGTACGGCGCGGCCTTCGACAACCCGGACCTGCTGGTCGCCTGCGTGATCGGGGACGGCGAGGCGGAGACCGGACCGCTCGCCGGTTCCTGGCACTCCAACAAGTTCCTCGACCCGGTCCACGACGGCGCCGTCCTGCCGATCCTGCACCTCAACGGCTACAAGATCGCCAACCCCACCGTCCTGGCCCGCCTCCCGCGCGCCGAACTCGACGAGCTCCTGCGCGGCTACGGGCACGACCCCATCCACGTGTCCGGCGACGACCCCGCCCGCGTGCACCGGGAGCTGGCCGAGGCGATGGACCTGGCGCTGGACCGCATCGCCCGCATCCAGCAGGAGGCCCGCACCGGCCGGAAGGGCCGCGGCGAGAAGGGACGCGGCGGGCAGGACGGGCGGCCCCGCTGGCCCGTCCTCGTCCTGCGCACCCCGAAGGGCTGGACCGGCCCCGCCGAGGTCGACGGGCAGCCCGTCGAGGGGACATGGCGCTCCCACCAGGTGCCGCTCTCCGGCGTCCGCGAGAACCCCGAGCACCTGCGGCAGCTGGAGGCCTGGCTGCGCTCGTACCGTCCCGAGGAACTCTTCGACGCCGACGGCCGCCCCACCCGCGCGGTCCTGGACTGCGTGCCCGAGGGCGATCGCCGGCTCGGCGCCAACCCGCACACCAACGGCGGCCTGCTGCTGAGCTCCCTGCCCCTGCCGCGCCTGGAGGACTTCGCCGTCCCCGTCGACAAGCCCGGCGCGAGCACGCACGAACCCACCCGCGTCCTCGGCGGTCTGCTCGCCCGGGTCATGGCCGACACGAGTGAGCGGCGGAACTTCCGGGTCGTGGGCCCCGACGAGACCGAGTCGAACCGGCTGGGCGCGCTCTACGAGGCGACGGGCAAGGCCTGGCAGGCCGGCACCCTCGACACCGACGAGCACCTCGCCCGCGACGGCCGCGTGATGGAGATCCTGTCCGAGCACCTCTGCCAGGGCTGGCTGGAGGGCTACCTGCTCACCGGACGGCACGGCTTCTTCTCGTCGTACGAGGCGTTCGTGCACATCGTCGACTCCATGGTCAACCAGCACATCAAGTGGCTCAAGACCTCGCGGGAGCTGCCGTGGCGGGCGCCGCTGGCCTCCCTCAACTACCTGCTGACCTCGCACGTGTGGCGCCAGGACCACAACGGCTTCTCGCACCAGGACCCGGGCTTCGTCGACCACGTCCTCAACAAGAGCCCGGAGGTCGTACGGGTCTACCTGCCGCCGGACGCCAACACCCTGCTGTCCGTGGCCGACCACGCCCTGCGCAGCCGCGACCACGTGAACGTGATCGTCGCGGGCAAGCAGCCCTGCTTCGACTGGCTCTCCATGGAGCAGGCCCGCGCCCACTGCGCCCGCGGCGCCGGCATCTGGGAGTGGGCCGGCACGGAGAACGGCGACCGCGAACCGGACGTGGTCCTGGCCTGCGCCGGCGACGTGCCCACCCAGGAGGTGCTCGCCGCGGCCTCACTGCTGCGCACCCACCTGCCCGACCTGGCCGTCCGGGTCGTCAACGTCGTCGACATCGCCCGGCTGATGCCGCAGGGCGAGCACCCGCACGGGATGCCGGACCGCGAGTACGACGCCCTCTTCACCGCGGACAAGCCGGTGATCTTCGCGTACCACGGTTACCCCTGGCTGATCCACCGGCTCGCCTACCGGCGCACCGGCCACGGCAACCTCCATGTGCGCGGCTACCGGGAGTCGGGCACCACCACGACCCCGTTCGACATGGTCGTCCGCAACGACCTGGACCGGTACCGGCTGGTCATGGACGTCATCGACCGGGTCCCGGGACTCGCCGTGCGGGCCGCTGCCGTGCGCCAGCGGATGGCGGACGTCCGCACCCGCCACGACGCCTGGATCCGCGAGCACGGCACCGACCTGCCGGAGGTCGCGGACTGGACCTGGGCCGGCTGACGGCGGATCCGTCGGACGGACTGCCGCCGGACGGCGCTCCGTCCGGCGGCGGCGGTCCGTCCGGAACGGACGCTTCGGCCACGGTCCGGCCGATCAGCCGATCAGCCGAAGCGTTCGATCCGGATGCGGTCCACCGGCTGGCCCGCGTCCACCAGGAGGCGCGAGGCGTGCTCGGCGAACCCGTTCGAGCCGCAGACGTAGGCCTCCCAGCCGCCCTCGGGCGCACCGGCCAGCAGCCGCTCCACGTGCGCGGCCGACACCCGGCCCACGGCCGTGCCCCGCGGGGCGCTGCGGGTGAAGACCGCGGTGGTCTCGGGACCGTACTCCGACGCGTAGATCAGCTCCTCGGGAGCGCGCGCCGACACGAGCAGGCGCAGCGGCAGCGACAGGTTCCGCGCCCGGTGGTGGCGGACCATCGACATCAGCGGCACGACGCCGGACCCCGCCCCGAGGAGCACCGCGGGCCGGTCGCCGGGCCAGGCGAAGAAGCCGCTGAGCGGTCCGCGCAGCTCGACCTCGTCGCCGGGCTTCGCGACCGTGTGGAACCAGCCGGACACCTCGCCGCCGTCGACGTGGTCGAGGGTCAGCTCGATGTGCCCGCCGTCGTCGGGGGGCGAGGCGATCGAGTAGTGCCGCTGGGCCACGTAGCCGTCCTCGGCCCGCAGCCGCAGCATCAGGTGCTGTCCCGGCAGGTGTCCCGCCCACTGCGGCACGGCGAACCGGAACGTCGACGCGTGCGGCGTCTCCCGGCGGACCTCGGTGAGGACGGCGCGCTGCCAGGTGGCCGCGGCGCGGTTGCTCACGGCGATCCGGCCGGGCACGGCGAACCGCGTCGCGGGCGCCGCGGCTGCCGCGACCGTCGCGGGTGGCATGGGCGCCGGGGGCGTCAGGGGTGTCGGGGTCTCAGTCACCGGAGTAACGCTGCTCTTCCCAGGGGTTGCCGCGGTGGTGGTAGCCGTTCTGCTCCCAGAAGCCCGGCTCGTCGTGGTCCAGGAGCCGGACGCCCGCGATCCACTTGGCGCTCTTCCAGAAGTACAGGTGCGGCACGATCAGCCGCGCCGGACCCCCGTGCTCGGCGGGCAGCGGCCCGTCCCCGTACTCCCAGACGATCCAGGCCCGTCCGCCCGTCAGGTCCGCGAGCGGCAGGTTCGTGGTGTAGCCCGTGTGCGAGTAGGCGAGCGCGTGGGTGGCCTCCGCGGCCGGGCCTGCGGCTTCGAGGAACGCGTCGAGCGACACGCCCCCGAAGCGCACCCCGAACTTCGACCAGCTCGTCACGCAGTGGATGTCGCCCTCGTAGGCGGACGGCGGCAGCGCGTGCGCCTCGTCCCAGGTCCAGGTGCGCGGTGCGGCGACCAGCCCGTCGACGGTGAACGTCCACTGCGCGGGTGCCAGCTCCGGGGTGACCTCGGCGGACAGGACGGGCCAGTCGTCGCCGGCGTCGTACTGGCCGGGCGGCAGTCCCTCGGTGCGCACGCGCGGACGTCCGGCGAAGCCGCGGGTCACGTTCATCGGGTCACGCTCATGGAAGTGGTGCCTCCAGGCCGCCGCGGGCGGCCCTTGATCGTCAGGTACGCCTTCCACGGTACCGGCCTCGCCGACGTGCCCCGCCCCGGGATCATTGCCGCCGTATGAACACTCGCCGGATCCGGGCGGGGAAGGGAATAGCGGCACCCGCGATCTCCCTTGCCGATAGTGCCCGCCGGCCGGTGAACGCACCGGCCGGTGCCCATCGGCGTGAACCTCGGCGCGAAGGAGAGTGACGGAGCGATGCCCCAGGCGTACGTCTTCACCCAGTACGGCGGTCCGGAGACCGAGGCCCTGGTCGAGCAGGACCGGCCGGTGCCCGGCCCCGGCCGGCTGCTGGTCGCCGTCCGGGCGGCGGGCGTGAACCCCGTCGACTTCAAGCAGCGCACCGGCTACCAGCGGCCCGGTCAGCAGCGGCGCGCGCTGCCCGCCGTCTTCGGCAACGAGGTCGCCGGGGTCGTCGAGGAGGTCGGCGAGGGCGTCACCGGCTTCGCGATCGGGGACGAGGTCTTCGGCAACCCGGTCGCCGGCGGCTACGCCGAGTACGCCCTGCTCCCCGTGGAGGTGACCGCCCACAAGCCCGCGGGCGTCTCCTTCACCGACGCGGCCGCCCTGCCCGTGGCGGCGGCCACCGCCTACGACGGGGTGCGCCAGCTGGGCCTGCCGGCCGGCGCGACCCTGCTGGTCACGGGCGCGGGCGGCGGCGTGGGGGTCGCGGTCGTCCAGATCGCCCGCGCCGAGGGCCTGGACGTCATCGGCGTCGCGAGCGCGGGCAAGAAGGACCTGGTCGAGTCGCTCGGCGCGGCGCACGTGCCGTCGGGGCCGGACTTCGCCGAGGGCGTGCGGGCCCTGGCGCCGGACGGGGTGGACGCCGTGTACGACCTGGTCGGCGGCGAGGTCCTGCGGGCGGCGGCCGGACTGGTGGCGGACCGCACGAAGCTGATCACCGCGGGCGGCAAGGACATCGTGGCGGACCTGGGCGGCTCGCCCGTCGTACGGGCGCGTACCGCGGCGGTGCTCGACGAGGTGGCCCGGCTCGTCGTCGACGGCGCGCTGGACCCGCTGGTGACGCGGACCTTCCCCCTCGACGAGGCGGCCGAGGCGCTGCGCACCGTCGAGGAGGGCCACGCCCGCGGCAAGATCGTGATCGAGGTCGCCGCATGAGCGCGACGGAACGGGTGGCTACGGGTCAGGTAGCCGCGGACCGGGTGGCTACGGACCGGGTCAGCGCGGACCGGGTGGGCGCGGACCGGGTGGCTGCGGAGCCGGTGGCCACGGGCCCGGCCGGCGCGGACGGCCCGGCCGCCGCGGGCCATGTGCTGGACCACCCCGCGCGGGCCTCGCTGACCGGCCCGCACGCCCGCTTCGCCGAGCGCCGGGGCCGCGTCCTGCGCTATCCCGTCGACGTGTCCCCCTGGCTGGCCCTGCCCGAGGACCCCGACGCCGACGACTGGGCGGACGTCGCGGCCCTCGCGGGACCCGGCCAGGAGATCGCGCTGCCCGGCTTCCGGGGCGAGCTCCCGGCCGGCTGGGAGGCGACGTTCCACGTGGACGGCGTGCAGTTCGTGGACGACGGCCTGGCCGCGGCGCCGGACCCGGAGGCGGTACGGCTCGGCCCCGCCGACGTGCCGGAGATGCTCGACCTCGTCGCGCGCACCCGGCCCGGCCCGTTCCTGCCGCGCACGATCGAGCTCGGCACGTACCTCGGGATACGCCGGGAGGGCCGGCTCGTCGCCATGGCGGGGGAGCGGCTGCACCCGCCGGGCTGGACCGAGATCAGCGCGGTCTGCACGGATGACGGCTTCCGGGGCGAGGGCCTGGCGACCCGGCTGACGCTGGCGGTCGCCCACGGCATCCGCGCGCGGGGCGAGACCCCGTTCCTGCACACCGGGGCGGGCAACACCCGTGCCGTGCGGCTCTACGAGTCGCTGGGCTTCGCGCTGCGGCGCAGGACGAAGTTCCTGTCGGCCCGGGTCCCGGAGCTGCGGCCGGAGGCGGACGGCCGGTCGGTGGCGGTGGGCTGAGACGGGGG
>NZ_VDFC01000048.1:7531-18573 GCF_008369065.1 Streptomyces apricus
GCCAGGGGCTGAACGGCAGCCGGCCGCGGCGCCGGCCCGCCCCCGCGACGGCGGGCCCGGCGGGGGAGGCGGCCGCCGGATCGGCGTACCGGGTGGGCGTGGAGGGTGCGGTCGTCATCGTGCGGCTCCTTCGAGGCGCCGGTCCGGGCCGGTCACGTCCGGGCGGCTCCGCTCCGGCCGGGTCCGCCCGCGCAGGGCCCGCGCCAGCCGGGGGACCACGGCGAGCACCAGCAGCGCGAGGGCCAGGGTGTACGCCGCCGCGGCGCCGTAACCGGCCGTGAAGTTCTTGAACGCCTGCTCCCAGATGAAGTAGACGATCACCGTGGTGGAGCCCAGCGGACCGCCCTTCGTCGTGACGTAGACGAGGTCGAAGACCTGTAGGGACGTGATCGCTTGCCACAGCAGGAGGAAGACCATGACGGGCCTGAGCGAGGGCAGCACGACGTGGCGCAGCAGCTGCAGGCGTCCGGTCCCGTCGAGCCGGGCCGCCTCGACCAGGGAGGGCGGGACGTCCTGCAGGGCCGCCAGCAGCACCACCACGCAGAAGCCGGTGCCGCTCCACAGGGAGACCGCCAGCAGCGCCAACAGCGCCTGGTCCGGATCGTTGAAGAAGCCCTGCGGGGAGACGCCGAACACGTCCAGCACGGTGTTGGCCGCTCCGAACTCCGGGTCGAGGATGAAGGAGAACAGCACCCCCTGGGCCGCGGCCGAGATGACGAACGGCACGAAGACGAGCGTCCGGTAGAGCCCCACCAGCCGGATGCGCCGGTTCAGGGCGAGGGCGAGGAACAGCCCGGCGCCGATGCTGAGCGGCACGTAGAGCGCCGTGTACAGGATCGTGTTGCGCACCGCCTGGTCGAAGTGGGGATCCTGCGCCAGCGCACGGTAGTTGTCCAGGCCGACCCACCGGCTGGGGGTCACGAGGTCGTCGGCCTGGAAGGACAGGAGCAGGGACCAGACCACGGGGACGACGCTCAGCCCGAGGATGACCAGGACCGAGGGCGCCACGAACGCCCAGGCGGTCGCCGTCTCCCGCCCCATCAGGCGTCGTGGGCCGCGACGGCCCGGCGGGGCGCCGCCCCTGTCGGGCAGGGAGCGCGGCCGCGTGCGGGAGCCGCGCTTCCCGTCCCGGTCCGGGAGGGTCAGGGGAGTGGGCAGGCGGGACATGGCGGATCCTCTCAACGCGGGATGAGCAGCGCGGCGTCGGCCTCTTCCACGCAGTCGCGCAGGGCCTCGGCGGGGGAGCTGCGGCCCAGGAGCACGGCGGTGATCGCCTGGCCGAGGGACTGCGAGATCTGCGGGTACGCCGGATGCACCGGGCGCACCCGCGCCGATTCCAGCGACCTGGTGAACACCTGCAGCCCCGGGGTGCTCTCCTCCTGTTCCTGCCACTGAGGCAGCGCCCGCGTGCCGCGGCTCATGGGCAGGCTGCCCGCGTCGATGTCCCACCGGACGTCCTGGGCGGGCTGCGACAGCCAGGTCACGAAGGTGCGGGCCGCCTCGACGCGGGCGCCGCCGTTGTCGAAGACGGTCCAGGTGTCGGGTCCGGAGATGGTGAGGGGGCGGCCGCTGTAGCTCGGCAGCGGTACGACCCGGTAGTCCACCTTCGCCTGCCGGATGTCGGGGAGCTGCCACGGGCCGGTGACGGCCATGCCCATGCGGCCCGAGAGGAAGAGCCGGTACATCTGCTCGCTGCCGGTCTTGGCGTCGACGTAGACGCTGCGCGTCCGCACGAGGGCCTCCACCGTCTTCAGGGCTCTGAGCCCGGTGTCCTCGAAACCGACGTGCCGTCCGTCCTCGGAGACCACGTCGCCCCCGAGGTCCCAGATCATCGGCCACAGCCGCCACACGGTGTCCTCGTCGCCGACACCGGGCCAGCCGGTGCCGAAGACCCCGCGCCGCCGGTCGGTCAGCGCGGCCGCGGTCCGGGTGAAGTCGTCCCAGCTCCAGCCGGGGCGGGGCAGCGGCAGCCCGGCGTCCCGGAAGAGCTTCCTGTTGCAGACGACGGCCAGCGAGTCCATGAGCGCCGGGGCCGCCCGCACCCGGCCATTGAGGGTGACCGCGTCACGGGCCGGCGCCCAGAAGTCCTTCCAGGGCACGGGCCCGGAACGGAACGTGCTGGTCAGGTCGACCACGGAAGGGCTGCGCGCCACGCTCGCCAGGTCGGAGCCGAAGATGTAGGCGATGTCGGGGAACGAGCCGGAGGCGAGGGCGGCGGTGATCTTCTGCAGCATCGCGTCCGCCAGGACCCCGCCGCCGAGGTCGACCCGGATGTGCGGGTGCGTCCGGTTGAAGGCCGCCGCCAGGGACTCCATCGCCGCGCGTCCGGTGTCGGTCTGCCCGTGCCACACCTCGATCCTGACCCGGCCGTCGGCGTCGACACCGTCCCCCGGCCCCGCGCAGGCGGACAGGGCGGCCGTCGCGGCTCCCCCCGCCACCGCGGCACCTCCGCGCAGCACCGTGCGGCGCGTCGGTCGTGCGGGCGTGCCGCTCGGACGGTGTGCTGCGGCCATGTGAGCCCCCAGGGATACGTGCGTGGTGCGGTACGTGCGTGCTGCGCGAGGTGTATGAGGTGTTGTGCGAGGTGGACGAGGTGTGCGCCGGCGGTACGGGACGGCGTCGCGGATGCCATGACCGGGCCGGGGCCGCGGTGCACGGAGACGGGGTGACGCGCGCCGCCACCGGCTCCACCGGCGCCGCGGTCGTCCGCGGCGCGCGGCAGGGCGCCGCGGCGGTCAGCGGGTGCGGCGCCGCTCGTGCGCGGGGGGCGGTGGGGTCGGCTCCTGGAGGCCGGACGTGCTCACGCGGTCACCGGACGGGGTCACGGGGCGCAGGAGGAACATGGTGAGCTCCAGGGACCGGGGGGTACGTCCCCGCCTCGGATCCCGCCGCTGCGCGGCCGTCCTGGCGACTTTGTCCGGGCTCACGGTGCGTGGACCGTCTACCGGCTGGGCGTCCCTCTCGCGCCAGGTGCTCGGCTGGCGTTGGATGGAGTAAAGCGATCGGTCCCGGACGTGTCAAGAGCGGTCCTACGGGGGTCCGTCGCGCATGACCGGCGGCGCCGGCCCTCGCCCACCGTCACCCCGGTACGCGTACGGCGGCCGTCAGGACCGGCCGAGCAGGCGGTGCAGCGACGCCGTCAGACTCGCCACGAAGGAGTCGCGGGTCGCGTCGTCCAGGAGGTCCAGGGACAGGTACGGGTTCAGGTCCTCCAGCTCGACCAGCAGCAGCCGGCCGTCCGGGGTGCGGCAGGCGTCGACGCGCTGGACGCCGTGGTCGATGTCGTTCCAGGCGATGAACCGGTCGGCGAACTCCAGGTCGGCGGCGGTCGGTTCGTACCGTTCGAGGTGCCAGCGCCGGTCGGGGCGGGGCGCGTGCAGGGCGTACTGGAAGGTGTGGTCGACGTAGTAGAACGACACCTCGTAGCGGAAGTCGATCCGCGGCTGGACGAGGACGCCGGGACCCTCGTCGAAGGCCAGGGTCCGCAGCCGCCCGGGCGGGACGAACTCCAGACCTATCGAGTCCGCGCCGCGCTTCGGCTTCACCACGTACTCGGCCGCTTCGGGGAGCAGGCCGAGGTCCTGCGGCCGGTCGACGGTCGGGATCACCGGAAAGCCCTGGGCGGTGAGGTCGACGAGGTACTGCTTCCCGGCCTGGTCCCCCTTGCCGGTCAGCTGCGTACAGACCGGAACGCCGCGCGCGAGGGCCCGGGCGCGGAAGTCGTCGTACGCGGCCTGGTGGTGCAGGACGGGCCCGCTGTTGCGCACCACGACCGCGTCGAAGCCGCCGCCGCCCGCTCCGGCGCCGCCCACACCGTCCCGGTCCGTGCCGTCCCGGTCCGTGCCGCCGCCGTCCATCAGTGCGGCGGCGTCGAGGGGGTGGCACAGCGCGAGGTCGAAGTCCGCGCGGAGCCGGGAGGTGAGGAAGATGTCCTCGTCGCAGTAGCGCCGCCCCTTCGCCCGGTACGCCAGGTCGGTCACGAACAGCAGTCTCGGCCGGCCGCCCGCCATGGCCCCTCCCGGTGCATCGGTGTGTGACCCCCTATTACACACGGCAGGTTCCGCTCACCGGACGGCCGGGCCGGGGTGCGGACGGGTGCTGCTGTGGCGCCGGGGCACCTGACCGCGGGGCGGGCGGAGTTGGCCGGATGCGCACTACGGGGAGCATTGACTAGAAAGCGCTTTCCACATACGTTCCGGTTCATCAGCGTGACCCATGTCCTGCACCTCGGACGCACGGGGCGCCGACAAGCACATACTCCGGCCGAGGGTTCCGGCCCCACCCGGTGCCTCCGGCCCGGACACCGCCCGCGGCGCGCTGACATCCGGCGGCCGGCCGGACCTCTCTTCCCCCATGGAGGTCCGCCCGGCCACCGGACACGCACCGGACCGCGCCGGACGCGCGCCAGGCATGCGCCGGCCGCGCGCCGGTCAGGCCCAGGCGGTCGTCGCCACGAACGAGCTGTCCTGCCGGAAGAGGTCGGTGCCGTCCGAAGGGTCCACGCGCAGCTGGTAGTTGTAGTGGCGCAGGTAGCGCCCGGGGTAGTTGTACGACTCCAGGCGCACCGAACCGCCGGCGCTGCCCGTCCGGAGGACGAAGGTGGCGTCCCCGGCGAACGTGGACGAGCCGTCGTTCGCGTCGAAGCGGGCCCGGAAGTCCCAGTGCCGCAGGTAGTTCCCGGCCGCGTTGCGGAACGAGCGGCCGTTGCCGTCGGCGAGCCCCGGCACGACGGTGAAGGTGGACGCCTGCTTCTCCGCCGCCGTGCTGGAGGCGCTCACCACGGGCAGGTTCAGCAGGGCGGACTGGTCCTGCCAGTAGCGGGTGGTGAAGTTGCCCGACCGCAGCGAGCGCGTGATGCCCGTCGGCAGGCTCACGCCGCCGGGGACCGTCTCCTTGACCACCGTGAAGTGGCGCGCGGTGCCGGAGATCGCCGGCAGTGCCCGGGGCGCGCTCCAGGTGGCGAAGGTGTCGTGGCTGTCGCTGTAGTAGTAGGTGCCGTCGCCGTACCCGTCGAGGAAGATCCGCCAGGCGCCGTTGTCGAGCTGGATCAGTGCGGCGCCCTCCCGTGTGCCGCCCCAGCCCGCCCAGTTCCCGGTGCGGCTGATGGTGTACGGCCCGGAGAGCGCGCCGGCCGTCGCGTACTCGATGTACTTCGACGTCTCGTTCTTGGTGAAGGCGTGGTAGGTCGAGCCGGTCCTCACCACGAACGTGTCGATGTGGTTGGCGCCGATCCCGGCCAGCGCGACGGGCGAACTCCAGGCCGTCAGCGCCGCGTTGGTGGCCCTCAGGCGGTAGGGGGTGAAGATCCACTCGTTGTCGGCGGTGGAGCAGGACACCAGGATGTTCACGCTGCCGTCGCCGTCGACGAACCACTCCGGCGCCCAGGCCCGCGACAGATTGGCGACGGGGACGGTGTGGTCGTACAGGAACGTCCAACTGGACCGGTCCGCGCTGCGGGCGAAGCCGATGGTGGTGCTGGTGTCCTGCCAGGTGCGGGTGGTGTAGGTGAGGTAGTAGTAGCCGTCGGTGTGCTTGAGGATGCTGGCGTCGCGGATGCGGCCCGCGGGCGGGGTGTAGGCGGAGGCCTTGAGGAGCCGGAAGTCGGTCGCGTCGTCCGACTGGTAGACGTTCACGGTGCCGTCGTCGCTGTTGAGGAACGGCACGATGGTGTAGCGGGTGGCGGAGCCGCCGGGCGGTGCCGCCGCCGAGGCCCGGCCGGACAGGCCGGGCAGGCCGGGGAGGGCGCCCACGGCGAGGGCGGAGGCGGGCAGGGCGGCCATCGCCCGCAACAGGCTCCGGCGTGAGGTGGATCCGGCTGGCGTGGTCATGTGCGGCTCTCCTTGACGGCGTGGTGCTGCGGGCCCCTGGAGTGATCGGTATGTCGAAATGTCGAACAAGGTTCGGTGGGCCGGTCGAAACGTAGAGTGTGGGCATGGCCGCGTCAATAACTTCGACACGTCCCGTCACTCGGGACCCGTCTGTGTGACTCGAGGCCCGCCCGCACGGCTCTGGCGGGCCCGTCCCGGGGGCCCGCGGGTTTGGCGCGGCTGCCTCCGGCTACCCGATCCATGTGTCTGTGACGGAGCTGCAGGAACTCGTCCGATTCCTGGAAGACCGGTTCGCCTGCGCCCAGGCCTGTACCGAATACGCGCGGGCCTGCGCCCTGCGGGCGAGCCTCGCCGACCTCGACGGGACCGAGGAACAGCGGCTGGTCCGGCGCAAGGGGATCCTCTGCGCGGAGGTCTGCGACACCACGTGCCGTCTCCTCGCCGAACAGGTCACCCTGTCCGAGGACGTGATGCGCGTCCAGGTCGAGTGGTGCCGCACCGTGTGCCTCGAAACGGCCGAGGTCTTCGAGAAGGCGGCCGGGGACTCCGGCCGGAGCGCAGGTTCCGACTGCGGCTCAGGCTCCGACTGCGGCTCAGGCTCTGACTGTGACTCCGGCTCCGGCTCCGGCTCCGAGGAGAGTGCCCTGGCCTGCCGCGACTGCGCCGACGCCTGCTCGACGTTCCTCTCCCTGCTGCGCTGATCCGGCCGGACGACCGAGCAGCCGAGCGGGGGCGGCCGGGCACGTCACCGCCATTCCCAATTTCTGGAACACGTTCTACGGTGTGCGCCGTCAGGTCCGGGTGGCCCGGGCCGCTGGGCCAGGGGAGCCAGGGAGGCGCCGTGCACCTCGAATACACGCCGGAGCAGCGGCGGTTGCGTACCGAACTGCGGGCGTACTTCGCCGCGCTCGTCCCGGACGACGTGCACGCCCGGTACGACGAGCCCGCGGCGCAGAAGCGGTTCTACCGCGACACCGTCCGCCGGCTCGGGGCCGACGGCTGGCTGGGGGTCGGCTGGCCGAAGGAGTACGGCGGACGCGGTCTGACACCGATGGAGCAGTTCATCTTCTTCGACGAGGCGGCCCAGGCCGGCGTTCCGCTGCCGCTGATGGCGCTGAACACGGTCGGGCCGACGATCATGAGGTTCGGCACGGACGAGCAGAAGGCGTACTTCCTGCCGCGGATCCTCTCCGGCGAGATCGACTTCGCCATCGGCTACAGCGAACCCGACGCGGGCACCGACCTGGCCGCCCTCAAGACGCGGGCGGTCCGGGAGGGCGACACGGAGACCGGCCACTACACCGTCGACGGCCAGAAGATCTGGACCACGAACGGCGACACCGCCGACTGGGTCTGGCTCGCCGTCCGCACCGACCCCGACGCCCCGCCGCACCAGGGCATCACCATGCTCCTCGTGCCGACCTCCGACCCCGGTTACTCCTGCACGCTCATCAACACCCTCGCCTCGCACGACACCACCGCCAGCTACTACGAGAACATCCGGGTGCCCGCCTCCCGCCGCGTCGGCGAGGAGAACAAGGGGTGGCGGCTGATCACCAACCAGCTCAACCACGAGCGCGTCACCCTCGCCGCGCACGGCACCATGGCCGTGCGCGCCCTGCACGACGTGCAGCGCTGGGCCATGGGGACCAAGCTCGCCGACGGCCGCCGCGTCGTCGACCTGCCGTGGGTGCGCCGGACCCTCGCCCGCACCCATACGAGGCTCGACGCGATGAAGCTCCTCAACTGGCAGATGGTGACCGCCGTCCAGGAGGGCACCCTCACCCCGCAGGACGCCTCCGCGGTCAAGGTGTACGGCTCCGAGGCCCGCCGGGACGCCTACGCCTGGCTCATGGAGGTCGTCGCCGTCGCGGGCGTCCTCAAGGACGGCTCGGCGGGCGCGGTGCTCCACGGCGAACTGGAACGCGGCTACCGCTCGGCCGTCATCTTCACCTTCGGCGGCGGCAACAACGAGATCCAGCGGGAGATCATCGCGTGGATCGGCCTGGGGATGCCACGGGTACGGCGCTAGCCCGGTGAGGTGAGGATGTGCGGGTGACACCGAGGAGGAACGGGGACCGAAAGGGACACAGGGATCCAGGAGGCACGGAGCGGAGTCGAATCCTCAGCCGTGATCCCTCAGCTCCTCGTCCAGGATGTCGAACAACTCGTCGGCGGTCACCGCCTCCAGCGTGTCGTCCTGCGGGACCGAACCCGCCCTGGAGGCCGGGGCGTCGGTAGCCGCCGGCCGATGGGTTCGGGCCCACCTGTCGGCCAGTGCCCGCAACCGGTCCCCGATCCGGGCCGTGTCCGTCGCGGCCGGTTCCGCGGACAGAAGCGCCGACTCCAGACGCGTCAGTTCCTCGTCGAGCACGCGGTTCACCGGCGCCACCGCTTCCTCCCCGACCAGTTCCGTACGCAGGAACTCCGCGACGGAGACGATGGTCGGGCAGTCGTAGACGAGTGTCGCGGGCAGGTGCTCCCCGGTGGCGCCGGAAAGCCGGTTGCGCAGTTCGAGCGCGGCCAGCGAATCCATGCCCATGTCGAGGAAGCCGCGCTCGGGTACGACGGCTTCCGGGCCGTCGAAACCCAGAACCTCCACCACATGCGTCCGCACCAGATCGAGCAGCATCCGCCCGGCCTCCTCCCAGGAGAGCCCCGCCAGCCGTGCGGACAGCGGCTGATCGGCCGCCGTTGCGACATCGGGTGAGGGCGAGGGGGAGGGTGCGGGTGTCTGCCGGGTATCCCTCCCAGAACGGTTCGGCGCCAGTCCGCGCAGCAGCGCCGGCAACTCGTCCGGGCGCGCCCCGACCGCTGCCGGATCCAGCCGTACCGGCACCGTGAGGGCCTCCCCGCAGGCCAGGGACGCGTCGAAGAGCGCCAGTCCGTCCTCCGGTTCCAGTTCCAGCACGCCGAGCCGGCCGATGCGCCCGGCGTCGATCGACGCGCCGCCGCCCTCTTCGGCGGCCGCCGTGCCTGCCCACAGCCCCCAGGCCATCGAGGTCGCGGGCAACCGGCAGGCCCGGCGGTGATGGGCCAGCGCGTCCAGGAAGACGTTGGCGGCGGCGTAGTTGGCCTGCCCCGCCGCCAGGACCATGCCGCCCGCGGAGGAGAACAGCACGAAGGCCGACAGGTCGCGGTCGCGGGTGAGTTCGTGCAGATTCCAGGCTCCGTCGACCTTTGAACGCAGTACCCGCCGCACCCGCTCCGGCGTCTGGTCGGCCAGCACCCCGTTGGCCATCACTCCGGCGGCGTGCACGACGGCGGTCAGCGGACGGTCGGCCGGAACGGTGTCCAGCAGGGCGGCCAGCGCGTCCCGGTCGGCGGCGTCGCAGGCGGCCAGCGTCACGGTGGCGCCGAGCGCGGTGAGTTCCGCCGACAGACGGCCGGCGCCGGGGGCATCGGCTCCGCGGCGGCCGGCCAGCAGCAGGTGACGTACCCCGTGCTCGACGACCAGGTGCCGAGCCACCAGCGCACCCAGCATGCCCGTGCCCCCGGTCACCAGCACGGTCCCCGAACCGTCCCACGACGGCCCGCCGTCGGCCGCCCCCACCCGGCTCAGGCGGGGGACCAGGGCACGGCCCCGGCGCAGGGCGATCTCCGGTTCGCCCGCCGCCACGGCGGCCGGCAGCGCACGCACCGACTCGGTGGAACCGTCCACATCGACCACCATGAACCGGCCGGGGTTCTCCGCCTGGGCGGCCCGCACCACACCCCAGGCCGGAGCCCGGCCCAGATCGAGCGGTTCGTCGGGCCGCGCGGGGTCGACGGCATGGGCGGCGCGGACGGCTTGGACGGCATGGACGGCGTTCTGCGTCACCACGACCAGCCGGGATGCCGCGAAACGCTCGTCGGCGAGCCAGCCGCGCAACCTCTCCAGCACCGCGGCAGTGGTCACGAACGCCTGCTCCGGCACGTCGTTTCCGGTTGGGCTGCCGTCCGTTCCGACGGTGGTCCCGCCGTTCGCCTCGCGGTTCTTCGTCCCGTTGTCCGTGCCACCGATCGCGTCCGGACGCAGCCACAGTGCAACCACGTCGGGCACCGGCGACGACGGCACCGCAGCAAGTACCTCGTCCAGCTCCGCGAGTCCGCCGAGCTCGGACGGTGCCGCCCGGGACGCGTCCGCCGGCAGCGGCACCCACTGGACCCGGTACAGGGACCGCGGACCGGCGTCCAGCTGCCGCGATGTCACCGGCCGCATCGTGAGCGAGTCGACGGACGCCACCGGCGCGCCCGTCGCAGCGTCGCGCATTTCCAGCGACACCACGCCCGGGGCTGTCGACCAGATCCGGACCCGCAGCGAACTCGCACCTCGGGAATGCAGCGTGAACCCGTTCCAGGCGAACGGTACGCGAGTGCTCTCCCTGTCCTCACCTTCCTCCGCGGGCAGCACATCGGTGAAGTGCAGCGCCGCATCCATCAGCGCCGGGTGCAACCCGTACGCCTCCGCGTCCGCAGCTCCGTCGGGCAGCGCGATCTCGCCGTAGACCTCGCCGTCGCGTCGCCAGACCGCACGCACGCCCTGGAAGACGGGTCCGTATCCGTAGCCTTGGGCGGCCAGGTCCTCGTACAGCGTGTCGACCGGCACGACGACGGCACCCGGCGGGGGCCACGTCTCATCCCGTGCCGGTGGCGGCTCGGTCGCTCCTGTCGCCGGGCGGAGCGCACCCGTGGCATGCCGGGTCCAGATCGCGTCGGCGCCGATGTCCGGGGCGTCCGTGTCCCGGGAGAAGATCTCCACGCTGTGACGGCCCGCCGCGTCGACCGCGCCCACCACCACCTGGAGGGCCAGCGCCCCCTGCTCGGGTACGGGCAGCGGCGCTTCCTGAACGAGTTCCTCGACGACCGGACAGCCGGCCCGGCCGCCGGCGTGCAGGGCCATGTCCACCAGCGCCGCGCCGGGCAGCAGGGTCGTCCCCAGAATGCGGTGGTCCACGAGCCAGCCGGGAGAGTCGCTCGTCAGCCGACCGGTGAGAACCAGCCCATCGCTACCGGGGAGGGCGATGGCCGCACCGAGCAGGGGATGACCGGCCGAGGTCTGACCGAGATCTCCTGCGTCAGCGGACGGAGGAGGCACGGCGTCGATCCAGTAGTGCTTGTGCTGGAAGGGGTAGGTGGGCAGGTCGACGGGGTGGGTGGGACGGAGGAGGCACGGCGTCGATCCAGTAGTGCTTGTGCTGGAAGGGGTAGGTGGGCAGGTCGACGGGGTGGGTG
>NZ_VDFC01000048.1:18673-39190 GCF_008369065.1 Streptomyces apricus
ACCACCCCCCGCCTCACCCGCACCCACACCCAGAACCAGCCCCAGGCCGCTGAAGCACCCGCCCCCTGGGACGCCACAGGCACCGTCCTCATCACCGGCGGCACCGGCGGTCTCGGCGCCCTGGTCGCCCGGCACCTCATCACCCGCCACGGCATCCAGCACCTCCTCCTGACCAGCCGCAGCGGCATGACGGCCCCCGGCGCCGGCGACCTCCTCGAAGAACTGTCCGGACTCGGCGCCCAGGTCCGTATCGAGGCCTGCGACGTCGCCGACCGCGACGCCCTGGCCGCGCTCCTGGCCGGGATCGATCCCGAACACCCCCTCAAAGGAGTCGTGCACACCGCCGGGGTCGCGGCCAACGCGATGATCGAAACGCTGACCGATGAACAGATCGAGCACGTGCTGAGGCCCAAGGTGGACGGGGCGTGGCATCTGCACGAGCTGACCCAGGACATGAACCTGACCGCGTTCGTGCTGTTCTCCTCGTCCTCCAGCGTGGTGGACGGCCCGGGGCAGGGAAACTACGCGGCGGCCAACCTCTTCCTCTCCGCGCTGGCCGAGCACCGGACCGCCCAGGGACTGCCCGCCCAGTCCCTGGCCTGGGGGTTGTGGGGCGACGGGCACGGGATGGTTCAGGGGCTGTCCGACGGGGACCGGGACCGGATCAGGCGATGGGGCATGCGAGAGCTGTCGGCCGTCGACGGTCTGGCTCTGCTGGATCTCGCCACCCGTGTCGCGACGCCCGTGCTGCTCCTCGCCCGCTTGGATCCGGTGGCGATCGGTGACAGGGCCGAAGGCGTGCCGGCGGTGCTGCGGGCCATCGCACGGCCGACGGTCCGGCGGGCCGTGGCCGGCGGAACGGTCGCGCAGGGCGGTCCGGCGCCGGCGGYGCGGCTGGCCGGGCTGCCCCGGGCCGAGGGCGAGCGGGTCGTGCTCGACCTGGTGCGTACTCATGTCGCCGCCGTGCTCGGCTACGGCTCGGCGGAGGCCATCGCGCCGGACCGGGCTTTCCAGGAGATGGGCTTCGACTCCCTGGGCGCGGTCGAACTCCGCAACCGGCTCAAGGCGGCCACGGGCGTCCCGGTCCGCTCCACCGCGGTCTTCGACTTCCCCACCCCGTACGCACTGGCCGGATCCCTGTACGCCGAGCTCGTCCCCGAAGGCGGGGACGACGGGTCGGCGGCCCGGGACGAGGAACGCGTGCGCAGGGCGCTGCAGGCCATTCCGCTCAGGCGGCTCCGGGATGCGGGTCTGATGGCCGGGCTGCTCGAACTCGCCGGCCTCGACGGGGAGGAGGCCCGGGTGCCGGGCGCGGACGACCCGGAGCGGACCGAGGCGCCCGACATCGACGCGATGGACGCCGACAGCCTCATCAGCATGGCGCTGGGTGGCTCCGACAGCAGTGACTCCCCCCAGGAGGTATGACGTCGTGACGGCCGACGAACAGAAACTTCTCGCGGCGCTCCGCTCCTCGGTGAAGGAGACCGAACGGCTGCGGGAGCAGGTCAGGAAGCTCTCCTCGGACCCGGTCGAACCGATCGCGATCGTGGGCATCGGCTGCCGCTATCCGGGCGGGGTACGGGGCCCGGACGAACTCTGGCGGCTGGTCGCCGAGGAGGCCGACGGCATCTCGGAGTTCCCGCACGACCGCGGCTGGGACGTCGAGCGCCTCTACGACCCCCAGTTGTCCCGGCCCGGAACCAGCTATGTCCGCGAGGGCGGCTTCCTCCACGGGGCCGGGGAGTTCGACCCGGACTTCTTCGGGATCAGCCCGCGCGAGGCACAGGGCATGGACCCGCAGCAGCGGCTGTTGCTGGAGACCTGCTGGGAAGCGCTGGAACACGCAGGCATCCCGCCGGGCACGCTCAGGCACAGCCCGACCGGCGTCTTCGCCGGGATGATGTACCACGACTATCCGACCGGAGCGACCGCGGGCAGCATCGTCTCGGGACGTGTCTCCTACACCTTCGGCCTGGAAGGGCCGTCCGTCACCGTGGACACGGCCTGCTCCTCCTCGCTGGTGAGCCTGCACCTGGCCTGCCAGGCACTGCGGCAGAAGGAGTGCACGCTGGCCCTCGCCGGCGGTGTGGCGGTGATGTCCACGCCGGACATGTTCGTGGAGTTCAGCCGCCAGGGCGCGCTGTCACCGGACGGGCGCTGCCGGTCGTTCGCCGCGGACGCCGACGGCACCGGCTGGTCCGAGGGCGTGGGCATCCTCGTACTGGAACGGCTGTCGGACGCCCGGCGCAACGGCCACCGGACGCTGGCCGTCGTACGGGGCTCGGCGGTCAACCAGGACGGCGCCTCGAACGGACTGACCGCGCCCAACGGCCCCTCGCAGGAACGGGTGATCCGCCGGGCACTGGCGAACGCCCGGGTCTCGGCCGACCAGGTGGACGCGGTGGAGGCGCACGGCACCGGCACCACCCTCGGCGACCCGATCGAGGCCCAGGCGCTGCTGGCGACGTACGGGCAGCAGCGGCCCGGGGGACGGCCGTTGTGGCTGGGCTCGCTGAAGTCGAACATCGGGCACACCCAGGCGGCCGCCGGGGTGGCCGGAGTGATCAAGATGGTCATGGCGATGCGGCACGGCATGCTGCCCAGGACCCTCAACGTCGCCGAGCGCTCCCCGCACGTGGACTGGTCGACCGGATCGGTGGACCTGCTCACGGAGGCGCGCGAGTGGCGGCGCGACGGCCATCCCCGCCGGGCCGGAGTCTCGTCCTTCGGCATCAGCGGCACCAATGCCCACGTCATCCTGGAGGAGACACCCGAGCCCGAGCCGAAGCCCGAGTCCAAGCCGAAGCCCGGGCCCGAGCCCGAGAACGCGCGGGACACCGGGCGGAGCCGGCTGTCGGGAGAGAGCCGGCCGGCCGTCCCCTGGGTGCTGTCCGCCCGCGGTGAGCAGGCTCTGCGGGAGCAGGCCGTCCGGCTCGCCGCGCACGTCACCGAGCACGGACTCGACCCGGTGGACGTGGGGTACTCCCTGGCCACCACCCGTGCGCTCCACGACCACCGGGCTGTGGTCGTCGGCGAGGACACCGCCGAACTGCTGCGCGGCCTCGCGGCGGTCGCCGCCGGCGCACCGGCCGGACACGTGATCACGGGCGTGGCCGGACGAGCCGGCAGGCGGGTGTTCGTGTTCCCCGGCCAGGGATCGCAGTGGGTCGGGATGGGCCGGGAACTGGCGGCCGCGTCCCCGGTGTTCGCGGAGAGGCTCGCCGAGTGCGGGCGGGCACTGGAACCATGGGTCGACTGGTCGCTGGAGGAAGCGCTCGGCGATCCGGTGGCGCTGGAGCGGGTGGACGTCATCCAGCCCGCCCTGTGGGCGGTGATGGTGGCCCTGGCGGGCCTGTGGCGCTCCTACGGCGTCGAGCCCGACGCGGTTGTCGGCCACTCCCAGGGAGAGATCGCCGCCGCCTGTGTGGCCGGGGCGCTGTCGCTGGAGGACGGGGCCCGGGTGGTGGCGCTGCGCAGCCGGGCCATTCCGCGGCTGTCCGGCCGGGGCGGCATGGTCTCGGTGGCCGCCTCCGCCGCGGAGGTGGAACGGCTGCTGGCCAAATGGGAGGACCGGATGGGGATCGCGGCGGTGAACGGCCCCACCTCCACGGTCGTGTCCGGTGACCCCGACGCGCTCGCCGAGTTCATGGTGCTGTGCCGCGACCAGGACGTGCGGTCACGACGTATCGCGGTCGACTACGCCTCGCACGGCCCTCAGGTCGAAGCCCTGCGCGAAACCCTCCTCGAGTGCCTGGCGGGCATTGCGCCTGAACAGGGTGACGTGCCGTTCCACTCCACCGTCACCGGCGGGCCGATGGCGGACACCACAGGCCTGGACGCCGGATACTGGTACGCCAACCTGCGGCAGCCGGTGCGGTTCGAGCCGGTGGTCCGCGGGCTGCTGGAACAGGGCCACGACGTGTTCGTCGAGATCAGCCCCCACCCGGTGCTGACGGTCGGGCTCCAGGAGACTTTCGACGACGCCACCGCCGACGACGGGGTGGGTGCGGCGGCGGTGGCGATCCCGTCCCTGCAGCGGGACGAGGGGGGACTGGACCACTTCCTGCTCTCGCTCGGCCGGGCGTGCGTGCACGGTGTCGTCCCGGAGTGGCAGGCGTCCTTCTCCGGGACCGCGCGCGTCGTCGAGCTGCCGACCTATCCCTTCCAGCGCCGGCGTTACTGGCTGGACACCCCGGTCTCGTACGAGGCCGACCCCGCCCGTCTCGGACAGTCCCCCGCCGGGCACCCGCTGCTCGGCGCCGTCGTCGCCCTCCCCGGCAGCGGCAGTGGCAGCCAGGTCCTCACCGGCCGGCTCTCCCTCGACAGCCATCCCTGGCTCGCCGACCACCGGCTGCACGGCACCGTGCTGTTCCCCGCGACCGGTTTCCTGGAGCTGGCGCTGTGCGCGGCGGACCGAGCCGACTGCGGCGTGGTCGAGGAACTGACCTTGCGTGCGCCGCTGGTCGTACCGGAACGCGGCGGTATCGCGGTGCAGGTGACGGTGGGCGCACCCGACGCCGAGAGGCGCCGCGAGGTACGGGTCCACGCACGGCCCGAGACACCGGCGGGCGAGCACGGCGCGCCCTGGACCCTGCATGCCGAAGGAACACTCAGCCCGGATGCAGACGGGGAGGCGGACCCGGATGCAGGCCCGGACGTACACCCGGACGTAGGCCCGGTGGGAGCCGCGGGGCTGGAGGCCTGGCCGCCCGAAGGGGCCGACCCGCTGCCTCTCGGTGACTTCTACGCCGAACTCCGCGCGGGCGGGCTGGAGTACGGACCGGTCTTCCAGGGACTCCGGGCGGCGTGGCGTCACGCCGGTGCCATGTTCGGTGAGGTCGCGCTGCCCGAGGAGACGGTCGCCGAGGCCACGGGGTTCGGCATCCACCCCGCCCTTCTCGACGCGGCCCTGCAGGTCGGCCTGCTGGACGCCGGAGACGCCGGGGACGCCGGGGACGGACGGACCGCGGAGCCCGCCGTGCCCTTCGCCTGGAGCGGGGTCCGGCTGCACGCCGGCGGAGCCTCGATGCTGCGGGTGAAGGTCACGGCGGCCGGCTCCGCGTTGCGGCTGACCGCGGCGGACGCCACCGGCGCCCCGGTCGCCACGGTCGAATCGCTGGCCGCCCGCCCGGTCACCCCCGAGCAGATCAAGGCTCTCGGGGGGCAGGGCGCCCGGCCGCTGCTCCGGGTGGCGTGGCTGCCGATGGCCGGCGTGTCCGCGGTGGCCAGGGGTGAGGAGCCGGCCGTGTACAGGGTCGTCGGTGAGGGGACCGACGTGCCCGCCCGGGTCCGGTCCGCGGTGTTCGGCGTACTCGACGCGCTGTGCTCCGGGGCCGGGGACGATCCACCCCGCAGTTCGCCCTTGGTGGTCGTGACACGCGGCGCGGTCTCGGTCGCGGGCGAGGAGATCACCGATCTGGCGGGCTCGGCGGTGTGGGGCCTGGTGCGGTCGGCGCAGGCGGAGCGGCCCGGACGTTACCTGCTGGCGGATCTGGACGACAGCGCGGAGTCCGAGAGCGCGCTGTCCTCAGCCGTCGCCCAGGCCGTCGCCTCCGGCGAAACCCAACTGGCCGTGCGGACAGGGCGGATCAGCGTGCCGCGCCTGACGCGGACGGATGCCGCTCCCGCAGGGGAGACGCCCTGGGACGCCGACGGAACGGTGCTGATCACCGGAGCGATCGGCAACAGCGGCACCGCCGTCACCGCCGGCACGGCTGGTGACACCGGAGGTCAAGGTGCGCAATTGGCCAGGCACCTGGTGACGCAGCACGGTGTCCGGCACCTGCTGCTGGCCGGACGCGGCGGTACGGTGGCCGGAGAAGCCCTTGAACCGGCCGCCGATCCCGCCGTCGGGCCGACCGTCGACTCCGCCGTCGGACTGGCCGCGGAGCTGGCAGACCTGGGCGCCGAGGTCCGGGTCGAGGAGTGCGACCTCACCGACCGTGATGCGGTCGCCGCGCTGCTGGCCACCGTCGGGGACGACCACCCGCTGACCGGGGTCGTCCACACAATGAGCGGCGCGGGGGACGAGCTGACCGGAGTGTCGGACGCCGAGCGGATCGAGGACTCGCTGCGCACCCACGCGGACTCGGCCTGGCACCTGCACGAGCTGACCCGGGAACTGCCGCTGACCGCTTTCGTGCTGGTCTCCGGTTCGGCCGCCCTGGTGGACGGGCCGGTCCGGAGCGGTCCGGCGGCGGCCGGTCTCTTTCTCTCCGCGCTGGCCGAGCACCGCACCGCCCGGGGCCTGCCCGCCCGGTGCCTGGTCCGGGAGACGCGGGACCGGGAAGAGGCCAACGCGGTGGCGGAGCTGGACGCGGCTGTCCGCACCGCCCTGCCGGTCCTGGTGGCCGGGCACTGGGATCCGGTGGCCGTCGGCAGCCGGCCGGAGGACGTGCCTCCTCTGCTGCGGGCACTGGCACGACCGTCGGCGCGGCGGATCGCAGCCGCCGCTGGACCGGTGGACGACGGCCCGGGACGGGCCGACCGACTGTTCGCGCTGCCCGAGGACGAACGACGGCGGCGCGTCCTGGAGCTCGTCCGCGCCCACGCCGCCGCCATCCTGGGACACCCGGGGCCGGAAGCCGTGGACCCCGACCGGCCCTTCCTGGAGATGGGGTTCGACTCCGTTGCGGCGCTCGGGCTGCGCAACCGGCTCAAGCCGGACCTCGGACTCACCGTTCCGGCCACCGCCGTCTTCGAACATCCCAGTCCACGGGCGCTCACCAGCCGGCTGCTGGCCGAACTGGGCGGCCGCTCGACCGCTGCGGCGACCATCGACGGGGCAGCCGGTGAGGCATCCCCCGAGTCGCCGGCTGCGATGTTCCGGGAGGCGTTCCGGAACGGGCGGTTGGACCAGGGCGTGGCGCTGCTGCAGGCGGTGGCCGCGCTCCGGCCGACCCACAGCTCACCGGTCGACCCGCGGAACCTGCCCCCGCTGGTGAAGCTGGCGCAGGGCCCGGCAGGGCCCGGCCTGTTCTGCTTCCCCTCACCGGGGGTCGGAGGCGCCCACCAGTTCGCGCGGCTGGCCGCGAACCTGAACGGGATCCTGGATGTGACGGCGGTGCCGTTGCCGGGATACGCCGCGACGGAGAGCCTGCCGGCGTCGTTCGGCACGGCGGTCGAGGGCTGCGCGGAACAGATCCGGCTGGCGGCTGCCGACGAGCCCTTCGCCCTGGCCGGCTACTCGGCGGGCGGCCTCTTCGCCCATGCCGTGGCCCGCCGCCTCGAGGACAGCGGAACCGGACCGTCGGCGGTCGTGCTGCTGGACACCTATCACCCGGACACCGAGGGCATGGCCGACCTGCGCAATCAGATGCTCGCGGGAGTCTTCGAACGGGAGGCCGTCTTCGGCCCGTTCAGCAGCGCCCGCCTGTCGGCGCTGATGTGGTACGGCGGGCTGATGGAAGGGCACCGGGTCGAGGACATCGCGGCTCCTGTGCTGTTCGTCCGGCCCAGGGAATGGGCCGGACGCGCGGAGACGGCGGCCACCACGGACTGGCGCGCCTCCTGGGACACCGCCCACACCGTCTCCGAGGTCGACGGCAGCCACCTCACCCTGATCGAGGAACAGGCCCCGCAAGCCGCCGAAGTCATCACGGCCTGGCTGGCATCCCTCTAGCCTCCCCGCGGCCGAAGTGCACCACCGACGCCGCCAGGAAGAGGACGAGTGCGGCGGTGGGCGCCCACAAGGCGAGGAGGAAGGCCACGGCGGCGGTGGCCGCGTAGCCCGGCAGGACCGCGATGCGGCCGACGGCCGTGGCACCGGTCCTGAACCAGGCGGGCACGAGGTGGTCCACGGCGCCGTGCGGAATGCCGAGAACGACGCCCGAGGCGAAGACGACCGGGGAGGCGTCGTGCAGCGCGTACTGCACCAGGCAGTACGCGCCGATGGTGTGGGTCAGGGTCCCGCTGAACTCTCCTTGTACCGGCGGGGCCTGCGGCGCGCTGACGAAGGTCATGGCGAACTCCCGGTGACGGTGGACTGCGGGACTGCGGGACTGCGGGACTGCGGAGCCTCCGGCGCTCGTGCCGGCTGGTCCCGGTCGACCGGGTCGGGGCGGCGGCGGGTGACCTTGAGGCACCTCCCGAGGGGCCGAGCCCACCTCATCCCCGCACGGCCCCCTCGGCGAGCCGGGCGCCCTGAAGGGTGAGGAGATCCGGAGTCCTGATCGGCGCGGAATCGAGCGCCCGGGTGCGGCGTGTCCTGCTGGACGCACCGCGCGAGCTGTCGCCCCTCCGGCCCTGGTGCGTGTCCCGCTCCGGCAGCGGGAATCAGAGTGCCGTTCGGCGGACGTGGCGGACGCGACGGCCGTGGCGGACGCGACCGTCGGTCACGGTCGCTCACGCCCCGACCGTGAGCACCAGCGGCGAACGAGGGGTGCGTGCGAGCGACAGTGGTGCGACGGTCACCGGGGCCAGGGGCGGCTGGGCCACGGCTCGGTCGGCCGTGAAGACGAACAGCCTCAGTACCAGGAAGCGTCCGACTCCCGCGAGTCCGGACGCGCTGAGGTAGACGGCCTGCTCGGTCAGCGCGCCGGGTGCCGACTGCACCAGGTGCAGGGCGAGCACCGCCAGGGAGGTCACCGCGTAGGCGGCCGTGGCCGAACCGGCGGACTGCCAGTGCCGGCGCCATCCGGCCCGCTTCCCGGTCCCGAACGTGAAGAGCGCGTGCAGCTCCGTGCAGAGGACCGTCGACACGACCGTGATCATCGCGTTGGCCAGGACCCAGGGCACGACCCCGGCCAGCAGCGTCACCGCGCCGCCGGCGAGGACCCCGACACCGCCGCCGCAGATCACGAACCGGACGAAGGAGGCGAACGGCCCGGGGGCGGCCTCGCCCACCGTCTCCGGCTGCGACGCGAGCTGCGCGTTCATGGGGATTCCTTCCTGGAGGGGCGCACCGCCCCATTTGGCTAACGGCCGTAAGGCTACAGAGATTAAGTGACCGTGCGCAAGGTAAACGCTCATAAGTTTTTCCTTGTAAGGTGACGGTGCGGGGACGGGTCGACTAGTGCCGACCGGGAATCCTGGTCACACTGGTGACGTGGATGCGGAACGCACCGGCGGTGAGGGCGCGACGGACGAACGGCCGGGCGATCCGGGCCTGTTCGGTCCTGGATCCGTGACCTGGCAGATGCACGGCGACCCCATGATGTGGGTCGCCGGGGTCCGTGCGCTCTACCTCCAGGCGCTGCACCCGCGCGCGGTGCGGGGCGTCATGCAGAACAGTGACTTCCGCAAGGACGCCTGGGGCCGCCTGATGCGCACGGCGCACTTCGTGGGCACCACGACGTACGGGACGAGCGAGGCCGCCGAGAAGGCCGGCGCCCGGGTGCGGAAGATCCACACCATGCTCACCGCGACCGACCCCGGCACCGGGGAGCGCTACCGCGTCGACGAGCCCGGGCTGCTGCTGTGGGTGCACTGCGCCGAGATCGACTCCTACCTGCACGTCCTGCGCCGCTCCGGCTTCCCGCTCACGGACGCGCAGGCCGACCGGTACATCGGCGAACACCGCGTCAGCGCACGCCTGGTGGGCCTCGACCCCGCCGGCGTACCCTCCGACCAGGCCGAACTGGCCGCGTACTTCGAGAAGGTACGGCCCGAACTGGCCGCCGGAGCGGAGGCCCGGGACGTCGACGCCTTCCTGCGCACCCCGCCCGTCCACCCGCTGCTGGTCCCCGCCCGGGCGGTGCTGTGGCGCTGGGTGGCGCAGTCCGCGTACGCCTCACTGCCGTCGTACGCCCATGAGTTGTACGGAAGATCCGTACGGTCGCCCCGGACCGTGACCCGCCGGCTGCGTCTCACGGGCACCGCGCTGCGCTGCGTTCCCGCACGTCTGCGCTGGCAACTGCCGCCCAAACACATTATCCGCGCCATGTCACGGCTCGGCCCCGGCTCGCGCCCCGCACCGTACAAAGTCGGGCCATAGCTCGCCATACTGGACGGGCCAGGGGAGGGCGGGTCCGAAACGACGGGGGCGATCGCGGCAGATGGGGGACACCAGGCTCATCCAGGGCCGGTACCGACTGCTCGACCTGATAGGTCGAGGGGGCATGGGCGAGGTGTGGCGCGCACGGGACGAGTCGCTGGGCAGACAGGTCGCCGTCAAGTGCCTCAAACCACTGGTCCACGGCCACGACCACGCGTTCACCGGGGTCCTGCGGGAGCGGTTCCGCCGCGAGGCGCGGGTGGCCGCGGCGCTCCAGCACCGCGGGGTGACCGTCGTGCACGACTTCGGCGAGTCCGACGGCGTGCTCTACCTGGTGATGGAGCTGCTCGACGGACGCAACCTCAGTCAGCTCCTGGAGGACAACAAGCAGCATCCCCTGCCGGTCGCCGACGTCGTGGAGGTCGCCGAGCAGGTCGCCGCCGCCCTCGCCTACACCCACCGGCAGAGCATCGTGCACCGCGACCTGAAGCCCGCCAACATCATGCGGCTCGACGACGGCACGGTGAAGATCTGCGACTTCGGCATCGCCCGCCTGGGCCACGACATCGGCTTCACCTCCCGCCTCACCGGCACCGGCATCGCCATGGGCACCCCGCACTACATGTCGCCCGAGCAGATCGGCGGCTCCGAGGTCGACCAGCGCAGCGACCTCTACTCCTTCGGCTGCGTGCTGTACGAGATCGCCACCGGGGCCCCGCCGTTCGACCTCGACGACGCGTGGGCGGTCCTCGTCGGGCACCGCGACACACCGCCCCGGCCGCCGCGCACGCACCGGGCCGAACTCCCCGCGTTCCTGGACCGGATCATCCTCGACCTGCTGGCCAAGGAGCCCGCCCGGCGGCCGCCGGACGCCCGCGAGCTGGCGCGCCGGATCGACGCGGGCCGCGCCGCACCGGTGTACGTGCCCACCGTCGTGTCGGCCCCCCTGCGGCGGGACCCGACGGACCGGCCCGTCGCCCGCGAGGCGCGCCTGCCCTCGTGGACGCACGGCATGACCACCGGCCACAAGGCGACCGGGACCGGCGCCGGGCCGCGCGCCACGCCGCCGGACGCCGCGGCGGGCCTCACCGGCGAGTGGATCGCCCGCGCCGACACCCGCGGGACCCCGCAGCCGGTGCCCGCCGGACGGCCCACCCCCGCACCGGAGTTGCTCACGGCACTCACCGGCCGCCACAACGCCGGACTGAGCCTGGGACGGCTGGGCCGCTGGGAGGAGGCCGGCGAGGTGCACCGGGCCGTCGCCGCCGAGCGCGAGCACGCCCTCGGGCCCGACCACCCCGACACCCTCGCCAGCCGCTACGAGGTCGGCTTCACCCTCAGCCGCACGGGCCGCCCCGCCGACGCCCTGCGCGAGTACACCCACGTGGCCCGGGTCCGCGAGGGGGTGCTCGGCCCCGAGCACCCGGACACGCTGGCCGCCCGGCAGGAGATGGCGTACGTACTGGGCCAGTTGGGGCGCCACTTCGACGCGCACCAGGTCTACGCGGCCGTCCTCGCCGCCCGCGAGCGCGCCATGGGGCCCGAGCACCCGGACACCCTGCGCTGCCGCCACAACCTCGCCTTCAACCTCAGCAGGCTCGGACGGCTGGAGGACTCGTACCGGATGGCGAGCGACGTCGCCGCGGCCCGCGCGCGGGTGCTCGGCGCGAACCATCCCGACACGCTCGTCACACGGTACGAAGTCGCTTACGCGCTCGGCCAGTTGGGGCGGTGGCCGGAAGCGCTCGACACCTACCGGGAGGTCGCCGCCGCCCGGGCACAGGCGCTCGGGCCCGACCACCCCGACACGCTCGCCGCCCGCTACGAGGTCGGCATCAGCCTCGGCAGGCTCGGGCGCAGCGTGCAGGCCCTGGAGCTGTACCGGGGCCTGATCGACGACCGGACCCGCGTCCACGGTCCCGCCCACCCCGAGACGCTGCGGGCCCGGCACGGGCTCGGGGTGAACCTGGGACGGCTCGGCCGGTGGGAGGAGGCGCTCGCCGAGTCCCGTGACGTGTGTGCGATACGGGAGCGGGTGCTCGGGCCCGACCATCCCGACACGCTGGTGAGCCGCCGGGAGGTGGCCGTCGGGCTCGGCTGGCTCGGGCGGTGGGGGGACGCCCTCGTGGAGTACCGGGTGGTGGCGGAGGCGCGGGAGCGGGTGCTCGGTGTGGGGCATCCCGATGCGCTGGCCAGCCGCAACGACGAGGCGCACTGCCTGGAGCGTCGTGCACAGGCCTGGCCGGGGTGGATCTTTCTGTGTTAGCTGGGGGGATGGGTGCTCATGAGGGACATCGGGAACACGACGTCGTCATCGTCGGCGGGGGCCACAACGGACTGGTCGCCGCCGCCTACCTGGCCCGCGCCGGAAAGTCCGTCCTGGTGCTGGAGCGGCTGGCGAACACCGGGGGCGCCGCCGTCTCGACGCGGCCCTTCGCCGGGGTCGACGCCAGGCTGTCGCGGTACTCCTACCTGGTCAGCCTGCTGCCCAGGAAGATCGTCCGGGACCTGGGGCTGGACTTCCGGGTCCGCGGCCGCACCGTGTCCTCCTACACGCCCACCGAGCGCGGCGGGAAACCGGCCGGACTGCTCGTCGGGGGCGGCGAACGGCGTACCCGGGAGGCCTTCGCCAAGCTCACCGGATCCGCCACCGAGTACCGGGCCTGGCAGCGCTTCTACGGCATGACCGGCCGCGTCGCCGAACGGGTCTTCCCCACCCTCACCGACCCGCTGCCCACCCGGGACGAGCTGCGCCGCCGCGTCGACGACGAGGAGGCCTGGCGCGCCATCTTCGAGGAGCCGCTCGGCATCGCCGTCGAGGACACCTTCGCCGACGACCTGGTCCGCGGGGTCGTCCTCACCGACGCGCTCATCGGCACCTTCGCCGACGCCCACGACCCGTCCCTCCTGCAGAACCGCTGCTTCCTCTACCACGTGATCGGCGGCGGCACCGGCGCCTGGAACGTACCGGTCGGCGGCATGGGCGCGCTCACCGACGCCCTGGCCCGCGCCGCGCGCGGCGCCGGCGCGGTCCTCGCCACCGGTCACGAGGCGGTCCGCATCGAGACCGACGGCCGCACCGCCGAGGTCACCTACCGGACCGCGGACGGCGAGGCTGCCGTCGCTGCTCGGCACGTGCTCGTCAACGCCTCCCCGCAGGAACTCGCGCGGCTGACCGGCGACGAACCGCCCGCCCCCGCCGAGGGCGCCCAGCTCAAGGTCAACATGCTGCTGAAGCGGCTGCCCCGGCTGCGCGACACCTCCGTCGACCCGCGCGAGGCATTCTCCGGCACCTTCCACATCGCCGAGGGGTACGAGCAGCTGGCGACCGCGTACGCCCAGGCCGCGTCCGGCGCGCTGCCCGAGGCGCCGCCTTCCGAGATCTACTGCCACTCGCTGACCGACCCCACGATCCTGGGCCCCGACCTGGTCCGGCAGGGGTATCACACGCTCACGCTCTTCGGACTCCACACGCCGGCCCGGCTCTTCGCGAAGGACAACGACGGCACCCGCCGGGAGCTGCTCCGGTCGACCCTCGCGCAGCTGGACGCCCACCTCGTCGAACCGCTCGCCGACTGCCTGGCGACCGACGCCGACGGCCGCCCCTGCATCGAGGCGAAGACCCCCCTCGACCTGGAACGCGACCTGCGGCTCCCCGGCGGCAACATCTTCCACCGCGACCTCGCCTTCCCCCACACCCAGGAGGGCACCGGTCGCTGGGGCGTCGAGACCGCCCACGCCAACGTCCTGCTCTGCGGCGCGGGCGCGGTCAGAGGAGGCGGCGTGAGCGGCGTCCCCGGCCACAACGCGGCAATGGCCCTCCTGGAAGCCCCGTAAGGGGCGCGGGGAACTGCGCGAGCAACCCCCACGACCCGCGGACGACTACGAAGCCGCGACGGACGTCAGTCCGAAGAGGCCACCCACCCCACGGCCTCCACCCGCGCCGAGTCCGCCGCCCGCTCCCCGTCGAAGACGACCCGCTCCCCGTCCAGCACCCGCAGCGCGTCCACGTACGCGCCCCGCCCCACGTAGAGCCGGTCCGTCGTGTACCGCCAGCGCACGACGGACCGCCCCGGCCCGGGGAGCGCCGCGTCGAGCCGGTGCCAGACGCGGCCCGACCAGCCGGTCACCGACCCGGCCTGATGCGCGGCCGGAGCCTGTCCGTCGCGGACGGTCGTGAACGGCACCGGCTCCCACGTCGTCCCGCCGTCCGTCGAGGACTCCAGGAACAGCGCGTCCGCCCCCGGCTCGGTGTCCCACCACAGGGCGCACCGCAGACGGCCACCGCCGCCGACGTCCACCGCGGGCAGCGTCAGCGTCGCGGTGGCCGCGGCCGCCATGCCGGAGTACCAGGCCGTACGCCCCCGCGCGGGCCGCACCGGCACCGCCCGCGCCAGCTGGTCGGCGGCGGCCACCCGCGGAGCGGAACCGGACCGCCAATTGCGCACCGGGTGGACGGAGTTGCCGAGCAGGATCAGGAACGAGTCGGTCGTCGGGTCCAGGACGAGCGAGGTGCCGGTGAAACCGGTGTGACCCGCGGTGCGCGGGGTCGCCATCGCGCCCATGTACCAGTGCTGGTAGAGCTCGAAGCCGAGTCCGTGCTCGTCGCCGGGGAACGCCGTGTTGAAGTCGGTGAACATCAGTTCCACCGACGCGGGCTCCAGGATGCGGGCCCTGCCGTACGCGCCGCCGTTGAGCAGCGTACGGCCGAGGACCGCGAGGTCCCACGCGGTGGAGAAGACCCCGGCGTGACCCGCCACCCCGCCCAGGGCGTACGCGTTCTCGTCGTGCACCTCGCCCCACACGAGGCCGCGGTCGAGCCCGGACCAGGCCTTGCGGGCGTCCTCGGTGGCGGCGATCCGCGGTCTCCAGGAGGGCGGCGGGTTGTAGCGGGTGTGCCGCATGCCGAGCGGGGCGGTGATCTCGGTGCGGAGCAGGACGTCCAGGGACCGGCCGGTGATCCTCTCCAGCACCAGCTGGAGCGAGATCAGGTTGAGGTCCGAGTAGAGGTACGTGCTGCCGGGCGGGTTGCGCAGGGCCTCCTCCCAGATGAGCTGGAGCTTCTCCTCGTACGTCGGCGCGCTGTAGAGCGGGATCCAGGAGCGGAAGCCGGAGGTGTGGGTGAGGAGCTGGCGGACGGTGACGTCCTGTTTGCCGGCGCCGCCGAAGTCCGGGAGGTACGAAGCGACCCTGGCCTCCAGCTCCAGCGTGCCGCGCTCGATCTGCTGCACGGCGAGGATCGACGTGAACAGCTTCGACACGGAGGCGAGGTCGAAGACGGTGTCCCGGGCCGTCGCGATCTGCTGCTCGGCGGGCAGCTCCACGGCGGTGTCGGTCTTCTCGTCGTACGCCGAGTAGCGCACCGCCTTGCCGATCGGCCGGTGCAGGGCCACCGTGCCGCCGCGGCCCGCGAGCAGGACGGCCCCCGCGTACCAGGGGTGCACGGGGGAGGGGCCGAGGAAGGACTCGGCGTCGGTGACGAGCCGGCGCAGCGGGGCGCGCAGGAGCCCGGCGCGTTCCGCGGAGCCATGGCGCAGGGTCGGGCCGCCGTGCCCCCGCGGTCCGTCCCGGTCCGCCGTGCCCGGTGCCGCGGACGCCACGGGGAGGGGCGCGAGGATCAGCGCGCCGCCCAGCGCCGTGAGGCCCCGGCCCAGTTGGCGGCGGGTCGGTCCGCCGCCCGCTCTGTCCGCCGTCGATGTCACCGAAGGCCCTCCCGTCACGTCGCCCGGAAGCGTCTTCCGGGTTCGCTGTGCCCGGTGAAACCCTTGTGCCGGTGGCGGCCGGTGTCAACGGTGCCGCCCCGACCCGTCCCCCCGTCAAAAAACTGACGGGTCATCAGAAAAAGCCTTCCCTCGTCCGGAGGACTGCGGCATCCTGCGCCCATGCAGACGGAGCTGAGCACACGACTGGGCATCGAACGGGCCCTCTTCGGCTTCACCCCGTTCCCCGCCGTCGCCGCCGCCCTCAGCAGGGCGGGCGGACTCGGCGTGCTCGGCGCGGTCCGCTACGCCGACCCCGACGAGCTCAAGCGCGACCTCGACTGGCTGGAGGCGCACGCCGGCGGAAGGCCGTACGGGCTGGACGTCGTCATGCCCGCCAAGAAGGTCGAGGGCGTCACCGAGGCCGACGTGGAGGCCATGATCCCGGCGGGACACCGCCGGTACGTCGAGGACACCCTCGCCAGGTACGGCGTGCCGGGACTCGACGCGGGCGAGGCCTCCGGCTGGCGCATCACGGGCTGGATGGAGCAGGTCGCCCGCACCCAGCTGGACGTCGCCTTCGACTACCCGATCAAGCTGCTGGCCAACGCGCTCGGCTCGCCGCCCGCCGATGTCGTCGAGCGCGCCCACGAGAAGGGCGTGCCCGTCGCCGCGCTCGCGGGCAGCGCCCGGCACGCGCGCAAGCACGCCGAAGCGGGCATCGACATCGTGGTCGCGCAGGGGTACGAGGCCGGCGGCCACACCGGGGAGATCGCCTCCATGGTGCTCACCCCCGAGGTCGTCGAGGCCGTCGCGCCCCTGCCGGTCCTCGCCGCCGGCGGCATCGGCAGCGGCGAGCAGGTGGCCGCCGCGCTCGCCCTCGGCGCCCAGGGGGTCTGGCTCGGTTCCGTCTGGCTGACCACCACGGAGGCCGACCTGCACTCGCGCGCCCTGACCCGCAAACTCCTCGCCGCCGGGTCCGGCGACACCGTCCGCTCGCGCGCGCTGACCGGCAAACCCGCACGCCAGCTGCGTACCGAATGGACCGACGCCTGGGACGACCCGGCCGGACCCGGCACGCTCCCCATGCCCCTGCAGGGGCTGCTGGTCGCCGACGCGGTCTCCCGCATCCAGAAGCACGAGGTGGAACCGCTGCTCGGGACGCCGGTGGGGCAGATCGTCGGGCGGATGAACAGCGAACGCAGCGTCCAGGAGGTCGTCGACGACCTCACGCGCGGCTTCGAACGGGCCGTGGAGCGGCTCGACCGCATCGCCGGAAGGAGCCAGGGATGAACGAGCCGCCGGTCGGATTCTGGGCCCAGGCCACCGCCGACCCCGAGCGCACCGTGCTCGTCGCCGCCGACGGCGCGCGGTGGACCGCCGGACGGCTGCACGCCGAGGCCAACCGGCTGGTGCACGGGCTACGGGCCGCTGGGCTCGCCCGCGGGGACTCCTTCGCCGTCGTGCTGCCCAACGGCGTCGAGTTCCTCACCGCGTACCTCGCCGCCTCGCAGGCCGGCTTCTACCTCGTGCCCGTCAACCACCACCTCGTCGGTCCCGAGATCGCCTGGATCGTCGCCGACTCCGGGGCCCGGGTGCTCATCGCGCACGAGCGGTTCGGCGACGCGGCCCGCCYCGCCGCCGACGAGGCGGGACTCCCCGCCGAACGCCGGTACGCGGTCGGCGTGGACGGTGGCAGCAGCACCAGCCGGTGCCCGATGTCCAGGGACGCGCCGGCAAACTGGAGCACCGCCGTGTGGTAGAGCGGCGAGCACACCAGGTGCACGTTCCCGTCGAACGGCTGGATGCCGAAGATGCCGAGGAAGCCGCCGAGGTACGTCTCCTCGGGGAGCTTGCCCGGCAGCGGACGGCGGATGCCGCGCGGGCGTCCCGTGGTGCCGGAGGTGACGGGGGTGGCGGGATCGAGGGCTTCCGGCCGTACGCCGACCTCGTCGGCGGGCAGCCGGACTCCGTGCCCGCGGACCGGACGCTCGGCTGGGTCATGAACTACACCTCCGGCACCACGGGACGCCCGCGCGGCATCCGCCGTCCGCTGCCGGGCAAGCTCCCCGAGGAGACGTACCTCGGCGGCTTCCTCGGCATCTTCGGCATCAAGCCGTTCGACGGGAACGTGCACCTGGTGTGCTCGCCGCTCTACCACACGGCGGTGCTCCAGTTCGCCGGCGCGTCCCTGCACATCGGGCACCGGCTGGTGCTGATGGACAAGTGGACGCCGGAGGAGATGCTCCGGCTCATCGACGCCCACGGGTGCACCCACACCCACATGGTCCCGACCCAGTTCCACCGCCTGCTCGCGCTGCCGGACGACGTCAGGGCGGCGTACGACGTGTCGTCCATGCGGCACGCCATCCACGGCGCCGCCCCGTGCCCCGACCACGTCAAACGGGCCATGATCGAGTGGTGGGGCCACAGCGTCGAGGAGTACTACGCGGCCAGCGAGGGCGGCGGCGCCTTCGCCACCGCGCAGGACTGGCTGAAGAAGCCGGGCACGGTCGGCAGGGCCTGGCCCATCAGCGAACTCGCCGTCCTCGACGACGACGGGAACGGGGTCCCGCCCGGTGAACTGGGCACCGTCTACATGAAGATGAACACCGGCGGCTTCTCGTACCACAAGGACGAGGCCAAGACGCGCAAGAACCGCGTCGGGGACTTCTTCACCGTCGGCGATCTGGGATACCTCGACGAGGACGGCTACCTCTTCCTCCGCGACCGCAAGATCGACATGATCATCTCGGGCGGGGTGAACATCTACCCCGCCGAGATCGAGGCCGCGCTGCTCGCCCACCCCGCCGTCGCCGACGCGGCCGCCTTCGGCATCCCGCACGACGACTGGGGCGAGGCGGTGAAGGCGGTCGTCGAACCCGCCCCCGGCCACGAACCCGGCGAGGAGCTGGCCGCGGACGTCCTCGCCCACTGCGCACGGCTGCTCGCCGGGTACAAGCGGCCCGCGAGCGTCGACTTCATCGCGGCGATGCCGCGCGACCCCAACGGCAAGCTGTACAAGCGGCGGCTGCGGGACCCGTACTGGGAGGGCCGTGCGCGTCCGGTGTGACACGTCCGGTGTGACGCGCGCACCCATGCACGGCGTTCCCGTCGGCTTGACCTGCCGCCCGGGCGGACCGAGGATCATGTGCCATGACGCCTGGACACGGCAGCACGGTCGACGGGGTGCTGCGGCGCAGCGCCCGGCGCACCCCGGACCGCGTCGCGGTCACCTACCGCGAACGCACCTGGACGTACGCCGAGCTCGACGACGCCGTGTCCCGGGCCGCCGGGCTGCTGCGCTCCTCCGGGCTCGCCCCGGGCGACCGCGTCGGCTCCTACGGGCACAACTCGGACGCGTACCTGATCGGCTTCCTGGCCTGCGCCCGCGCCGGGCTCGTCCACGTGCCGGTCAACCAGAACCTGACCGGCGACGACCTCGCATACATCGTCGGGCAGTCGGGGAGCACGCTGGTGCTGGCCGACCCGGACCTCGCGGACCGGCTCCCTGAGGGCGTACGGACGCTGCCGCTGCGCGACGCGGGGGACTCGCTGCTGGCCCGGCTGGAGTCGGCGCCGCCGTACGACGGTCCCGAGCCGCGCACCGAGGACCTGGTGCAGCTGCTCTACACCTCGGGCACGACGGCACTGCCCAAGGGGGCGATGCTCACCCACCGCGCCCTGGTGCACGAGTACTTGAGCGCGATCACCGCCCTCGACCTGAGCGCGGGCGACCTGCCCGTGCACTCGCTGCCGCTCTACCACTCGGCGCAGATGCACGTCTTCCTGCTGCCGTACCTCGCGGTCGGCGCCACCAACACCATCCTCGACGCACCCGACGGGGACCGGCTGTTCGACCTCGTCGAGGCCGGCCGCGCGGACAGCGTCTTCGCGCCGCCCACCGTGTGGATCGGCCTGTCGAACCGCCCCGACTTCGCGACGCGCGACCTGAGCGGGCTGCGCAAGGCGTACTACGGGGCGTCGATCATGCCGGTGCCCGTCCTGGAACGGCTGCGGTCGCGGCTGCCGAAGCTGGCCTTCTACAACTGCTTCGGGCAGAGCGAGGTCGGCCCGCTGACGATGGTCCTCGGACCGCACGAGCACAAGGGGCGGCTGGACTCCTGCGGGCGTCCGGTGCTCTTCGTGGACGCGCGGGTGGTCGACGAGGAGGGCCGGAACGTGCCCGACGGCACGCCCGGCGAGGTCGTCTACCGGTCGCCGCAGCTGTGCGAGGGCTACTGGGACAAGCCGGAGGAGACCGCGGAGGCGTTCCGGGACGGCTGGTTCCACTCGGGGGACCTGGTGGTGCGCGACGCCCACGGGTACTTCACCGTCGTCGACCGGGTGAAGGACGTCATCAACTCCGGTGGTGTGCTGGTCGCTTCACGGCAGGTCGAGGACGCGCTCTACACCCATCCCGGGGTGGCGGAGGCTGCGGTGATCGGGCTGCCGCACGAGCGGTGGATCGAGGCGGTGACCGCGGTGGTCGTACCCCGCGGTGCGGTCACGGAGGACGAGCTGATCGCCCACGCGCGGGAGGGGCTCGCCCACTTCAAGGCGCCGAAGCGGGTGCTGTTCGTGACGGAGCTGCCGCGCAACGCGAGCGGGAAGATCCTGAAACGTGAACTGCGGGACCGGTTCGCCGGGGACGCGGTCCCGGACGTCCCGGGCGGCCCCGGCGCCGTGGACCGACCACTTGGCTGAGTCTTTGCTGGTCGGCTGTCCGTCGCGTTGAACTGCGGCCGCCGGTCAGCCGTACCAGTATCGGCGGCCCGACCTCCCGAGCCCGGTCCGCCCAGTCACCACCGGGTACCGCACGGAAGGACCTCCGGGTTGTCTCGCACCACGAATTCTCACAAGCTGCCGGACATGGACGAGGCG
>NZ_VDFC01000048.1:39290-78118 GCF_008369065.1 Streptomyces apricus
CACCGGCACCGGCACCGGCACCGATGCCGGTCAGGACTCGGCCGGTGCCGAAAAGGCGGCGGGGCAGGGCTCGGCCGACGCCGACGCCGACGCCGACGCCGACGCCGACGGCGGTAGCGGCAGCGGCAGCGGGGGCGACGGCCCCGCGGAACCGGCGGCTGCGGCTCCGCGCGGCTGGCGCGCCAAGCACCCCGTCGCGGCGCGCAACGTGCGGTACGCCGTCACCACCCTCGCCGCCGTCCTCGTGCTCTTCGCGCTCCTCATGCCCAACGAGCCCGACCGCTTCCGGCCCGCCGTGCTCCTGCGGCTGCCGGTCGAGGCGATCTTCGGCGCGGCCGTCCTCATCGTGCTGCCGAAGACGCTGCGGCTGGTGGCGGCGGTCCTCGCCGGTCTCGGCCTCGGCGCGCTGACCGTCCTGAACCTCCTCGACCTCGGCTTCAACGAATTCCTCGGACGCGGCTTCAACGTCGTCCTGGACTGGGTCCTGTTCGACGACGCCCGGTCCTACCTTGAGGACTCGATGGGCAAGGCCGCCACGGTGGGCGTCGTCATCGCGGTGATCGCGCTCGTGATCGCCGTGTTCGCGCTGATCATCCTCTCCGTCGTCCGGCTCGCCGACCTGCTCGCCCGGCACGGCGGCCGGGCGACCCGCGCCACGCTGGTGGCCGGCACCGTCTGGGTCGCCTGCTCGGCGTTCGGCGTGCAGTTCGCCGGTGTGCAGTTCGCGGCCCGCAGCACCGCGGGCGCCGTCCAGAACCGCGTGGACCGCGTCCAGGCGACCCTCAAGGACGAGGCGGAGTTCGCCAAGATCGCCAAGAAGGACACCTTCGCCAACACGCCCGGCGACCAGCTCCTCACCGACCTGCGCGGCAAGGACGTCATCATCGGCTTCATCGAGAGCTACGGCCGCAGCGCCATCGAGGACCCGATCATGGCGCCCGGCGTCGACGCCACGCTCGACGCGAAGACCGAGGCGCTCACCGAGGCCGGGTACGCGGCCAAGAGCGGCTGGCTCACCTCGGCGACGTACGGCGGCAGCAGCTGGCTCGGCCACTCCACCTTCCTGTCGGGCCTGTGGATCAGCAACCAGGCCCGCTATCGCACCGTCACCGCGGGCGAGCACCTGACGCTGACCGGCGCCTTCAAGCGCACCGGCGCCTGGCGGACCGTCGGCATCATGCCGGGCGTCCAGAAGAACTGGCCCGAGGGCAAGTTCTACGGCCTCGACAACGTCTACGACTCCCGCGAACTGGGCTACAAGGGGCCGAAGTTCAGCTGGTCGACCATGCCGGACCAGTACGCCCTGAGCGCCTACCAGCGCCTGGAGCACGGCAAGAAGCGCGACAAGCCGCTGATGTCGGAGATCATCCTGACCTCCAGCCACCAGCCCTGGGCGCCGATCCCGAAGACGATCCCCTGGGAGGAGGTCGGCGACGGCTCGGTCTACGAGGACATCCAGAAGGAGGGCAAAAAGGCCTCGGACGTCTTCTACGACTCCACCAAGGTCAAGGAGGAGTACGGGAAGTCCATCGAGTACTCGGTGACCAGCCTCATCGACTACGTCGTGAAGTACGGCGACAAGAACACCGTGCTCGTCTTCCTCGGCGACCACCAGCCCCTCGCCAGGGTCAGCGGCAACCACGCCAGCCGGGACGTGCCGGTCTCGATCGTCGCCCACGACAAGTCCGTGCTCGACAAGATCGACGACTGGGGCTGGACCGACGGCCTCCGGCCCGACGACACCGCCCCGGTCTGGCGCATGGACTCCTTCCGCGACCGCTTCCTGACCGCGTACGGCTCCACCCCGCACCCGTAGGGAAGGGGGCGGAGCGGGGCCGCCGGGGTCACTTCGGGCGCAGGTCCACGATGCGCCTGATCTTGCCCACCGACCGCTCCAGCGACTCCGGCTCGACGATCTCGACCCGGGCCGAGACGCCGATGCCGTCCTTCACGGCCGCCGCGATGGCGCGCGCGGCCGTGTCGCGGGTCTCCGGCGTGGCCCCGGCGCGCGCCTCGGCCCGTACGGTGAGCGCGTCGAGGCGGCCCTCGCGGGTCAGCCGGAGCTGGAAGTGCGGGGCGACCCCCGGGGTGCGCAGGACGATCTCCTCGACCTGGGTGGGGAAGAGGTTCACGCCGCGCACGATGACCAGGTCGTCGCTGCGGCCGGTGACCTTCGCCATGCGGCGGAAGACCCGGGCCGTGCCGGGCATCAACCGCGTCAGGTCCCGGGTCCGGTAGCGGACGACCGGCATCGCCTCCTTGGTGAGGGAGGTGAACACCAGCTCGCCCTCCGCGCCGTCCGGCAGCACCTCGCCCGTGAGCGGGTCCACGACCTCCGGGTAGAAGTGGTCCTCCCAGACGTGCAGTCCGTCCTTCGTCTCCACGCACTCCTGGGCCACCCCGGGGCCGATGACCTCCGACAGCCCGTATATGTCGACGGCGTCGATGGCGAACCGCTCCTCGATCTCCCGGCGCATCTCCTCGGTCCAGGGCTCGGCGCCGAAGACGCCGACGCGCAGCGAGGTCGTGCGCGGGTCCACGCCCTGCCGCTCGAACTCGTCGAGGAGCGTCAGCATGTAGGAGGGCGTCACCATGATGATCCCGGGCTTCAGGTCCTGGATCAGCTGGACCTGCCGGGCCGTCATGCCGCCGGATGCCGGGACGACCGTGCAGCCGAGCCGCTCGGCGCCGTAGTGCGCGCCGAGCCCGCCGGTGAACAGGCCGTAGCCGTAGGCGATATGGGCGATGTCACCGGGCCGCCCGCCCGCCGCGCGGATCGAGCGGGCCACCATGTCGGACCACATGGAGAGGTCGTTCTCGGTGTAGCCGACGACGGTGGGGCGTCCCGTGGTGCCGCTGGAGGCGTGGATGCGGCGGATGCGCTCCCGGGGCACGGCGAACATCCCGTACGGGTAGTTCTCGCGCAGGTCGGCCTTGGTGGTGAAGGGGAAGCGGGCCAGGTCGGCGAGTGAGCCGCAGTCCTCGGGCCGCAGCCCCGCCTTGTCGAAGGCGTCGCGGTAGAACGGCACGTTCTCGTAGGCGTGCCGCAGGGTGTTCCTGAGCCGCTCCAGCTGGAGCGCGCGCAGAGCGTCCGCGTCGAGCAGCTCACCGGCGTCCAGCAGGTCCGTCGAGTCCGCCACAGGCCCTTCTCCTCACACGCGAGCATTCCGGACGACCGATCATTCGGTCGTGCCGTCGGGGATCAAGTAATCCAGCCGTACGGGCGGCCGTCAAGGAGTGCGGCGGGAACCGGTCCGCCCCGCCGGCCCTCTTCCCTGCCGAGCGGACGTCCGGCGTCCGGGAGAGGGAGGGTACGGGTGACACGCACCGGCAGGAGGGCCGTCAGGGCGGGCGGACTGGTCGCCGTACTGGCACTGGCCTGTCTCGGCTGCGGCGCGGGGCCGACGGCCTCCGACGGCCGTGGGCCGTCCGAGCGCGCGGGGGACGCGGGCACGCGGACCGGCGCGAAGAAGGTGCCGTGCCGCGAGGCCCTGCGCTTCGCGGACCAGGAGCGGCTGCCCGCCGGGGCCGAGGACGCCACCTGCGCCGTGCACCACGGCATCGACACGCTCTACGACATCCGGTTCCGGATCGCCGGGACCGGGCTCGACCGCTGGCTGGCCGCCACCCACCCCGGCCTGGAGCTGCGTACGCACTGCGTCCAGGAGGACGCCGACCGCTGCGGGAACCTGACCCTGGACCCGTACGCCGAAGGGGGCGCCGTGGCGGTGGAGCTGACGGTGCGGGACGAGGACGACGGCCGTGTCCTCGTGCACTACCGGCCCTTCGACACCTGAGCGCGCCGTCGGCGCCCCTCGGTGCGAGGCCGCCTCGGCGGGAGGTCGCCTCAGCGCGAGGCCGCCGCGTCCGCCGCCACGGCCCGCGCCCACCGGTAGTCCGCCTTGCCGCTCGGGGACCGCTGGATCGACTCGGTGACCACCAGCCGTCGGGGGATCTTGTAGCCCGCGAGCCGGGTACGGCAGTGCGTGCGGAGCTCGTCCAGCGAGAGCGGGCCCGCACCCTCGCGCAACTGCACCACGGCCGCCACGTGGTTGCCCCACGTCTCGTCGGGCACTCCGGCCACCAGGACGTCGTACACGTCCGGGTGCGACTTGAGCGCCTGCTCGACCTCCTCCGGATAGACCTTCTCGCCACCGGTGTTGATGCACTGCGAGCCGCGGCCCAGGACGGTGACGACGCCCTCCTCGTCGACGGTCGCCATGTCGCCGAGCAGCACCCACCGCTCGCCGTCCTTCTCGAAGAAGGTCTCGGCGGTCTTCGCCGGGTCGTTGTAGTAGCCGAGCGGCACGTGCCCGCGCTGCGCGATGCGTCCGGGCTCCCCCACGGCGACCGGCTCGCGGGTCGCCGGATCGACCACCCACGTGCGGGAGTTGACCTGGATGCGGAAGCCGCGTCCCGGACCCGAGTCGGCGGTCGCCGTGCCGTTGAAGCCCGACTCGGAGGACCCGAAGTTGTCGAGCAGCAGCGCGTTCGGGACGAGGGCCTGGAACTGCGCGCGCACCGTCTCCGACATGATCGCGCCGGACGAGGAGACGCTGAACAGGGAGGAGCAGTCGGTGCCCTTCAGCGGCCCGTTCAGGGCGTCGATCAGCGGCCGCAGCATCGCGTCGCCGACCAGCGACACACTGGTGACCTTCTCCTTCTCGATGGTCCGCAGCACCTCCTGGGGCACGAACTTGCTGTGGACGACGACACGCTGCCCGAAGTGGAAGCCGACGAAGACGGTCAGGGTGGAGGTGCCGTGCATGAGCGGCGCCGTGGGGAAGAAGGTGATCCCGTCGCCGCCGGCCGCGACCCGCTCGGCCAGCTCCTCCGGTGCCTTCACCGGCTCGCCGGTCGGGGCGCCGCCGCCCAGCCCCGCGAAGAACAGGTCCTCCTGCCGCCACATCACCCCCTTCGGCATCCCGGTCGTGCCGCCGGTGTAGATGATGAACTGGTCGTCGGCCGAACGCGCCGGGAAACCGCGCTCCGGGGAGGCGGCGGCCTCGGCGTCCGCGAAGTCCACCGCGGGTAAGGGCGGCGCGTCCGGCGCCGGGACGCCCACCCGTACGAGATGGCGCAGCTTCGGCGCGCGCGGGAGGGCCGCCGCGACCCGTCCGGTGAACTCCGCGTCGAAGACCAGCGCCACCAGGTCCGCGTCCCGGTAGAGGTAGGTCAACTCCTCCTCGATGTAACGGTAGTTGACGTTGACCGGCACGATCCGCGCCTTCAGGCAGCCGAGGACCGTCTGCAGGTACTCGATGCCGTTGTAGAGGTGCAGCCCCAGGTGCTCGCCGGGGCGGATGCCGGCGTCGATCAGGTGGTGGGCCGCGCGGTCGGCCGCCGCGTCCAGCTGCGCGTACGTCAGGCGCCGCTCGGCTCCCGTGCCCGGGTGGTCGATGTGGACGAGCGCCTCGCGGTCCGGGACCACGTCGACGACCGACTCGAACAGGTCGGCAAGGTTGTACTCCACCGTTCCTCCTGACCCGGCAGCCGTCGGCCACCACTCGACGAGTGGGCGCGCGTCATCGCTTCGCCGGTCATCAGAGCAAAGGCCGCCACAGCTGTGAAGGGTCCGCGCGGAGAAAATCTGACTGTCTGTCAGAAAACCCTTGTACTGCTTCCCCGCCTCCTGCAACCTGTTCTCGTTCCTGATACGGGCCGGAGACGGGAGGACGGCGATGGGTGGGACGGAACACCTCACCGTGCAGCGCGAAGGCGCCACACTGGTGCTCACGCTCAACAGGCCCGAGGCCAAGAACGCGCTCTCGCTGCCGATGCTCGTCGGTCTCCACGACGGCTGGATCGAGGCCGACGAGGACGACACCGTCCGCTCCGTCGTCCTGACCGGCGCGGGCGGCGCGTTCTGCGCCGGCATGGACCTCAAGGCCCTCGCGGGCGGGCAGATGGAAGGGCAGGAGCACCGGGACCGCCTCAAGGCCGACCCCGACCTGCACTGGAAGGCGATGCTGCGCCACCACCGGCCGCGCAAACCCGTGATCGCGGCGGTGGAGGGCCACTGCGTGGCCGGCGGCACCGAGATCCTCCAGGGGACCGACATCAGGGTCGCCGGGGAGTCCGCCGTGTTCGGGCTCTTCGAGGTGCGGCGCGGACTGTTCCCCATCGGCGGCTCGACGGTGCGGCTGCAGCGGCAGATCCCGCGCACGCACGCGCTGGAGATGCTGCTGACCGGGCGTCCGTACACGGCGCGGGAGGCCGCGGACATCGGGCTGATCGGGCACGTGGTGCCCGACGGGAGCGCGCTGGAGAAGGCCCTGTCCATCGCCGGGCAGATCAACGCCTGCGGGCCGCTCGCCGTCGAGGCGGTGAAGGCCTCCGTGTACGAGACCGCGCAGATGACCGAGTCGGAGGGACTCGCCGCCGAGCTGAAGCGGGGGTGGCCGGTCTTCGACACGGCCGATGCGGAGGAGGGGGCCCGGGCCTTCAGTGAGCGGCGTCCGGCCGTGTTCCGGCGGAAGTGACGGTGGCTCCGCCGGCAGTGACGTTTCGCTCCGCGGCCGGGTCGTTCGCCTGCCGCGGGTTCGTTGTGGCCAGGCGCGCCCACGCGGCGGAGCCGCATATCGATACAGCCCCGCGCCCCTTACGGGGCCCAAGGCCCCCTGTACGAGGAGATGCCGTGCCCGAAGTCCTGAAAGCGCCCCTCGTCGTCGAGTTCCCGTTCACCCGGTCCCTCGGGCCTGTGCAGAGCGCGTTCCTCAGCGGGCTGCGGGAGCGGGTCGTGCTCGGGGTGCGGACCGGGGACGGGCGGGTCCTCGTCCCGCCCGTCGAGTACGACCCCGTCACCTCCGAGGAACTGGGCGAGCTCGTCGAGGTCGCCCTCACCGGGACCGTCACCACCTGGGCCTGGAACCACGAGCCCCGCCGGGGACAGCCGCTCGACCGGCCTTTCGCCTGGGTGCTGGTGCGGCTGGACGGCGCCGACACCGCACTGCTCCACGCCCTCGACGCACCGGACGGGCCCGACTCCGTACGCACCGGGATGCGGGTGCGGGTCCGCTGGGCCGAGGACCGCTCCGGCGCCGTCACGGACATCGCCTGCTTCGAGCCGTACGAGGCCGGGCAGGCGGCAGCGGCGCACGCGCCCACCGTCCACGACGGGCGGTTCGCGGACCCCGTCACCGGCATCGTCGCGCCCGCCCGGCTCGACTACACCTATGCGCCCGGCCGCGCCCAGTCCGCCCACCTGCACGCGCTCGCCGAGCGGCGGGTCGTCGGGGAGCGCTGCCCGTCGTGCCGCAAGGTCTACGTCCCGCCGAGGGGCGCCTGCCCCACCTGCGGCGTGGCCACCTCGGAACGGGTCGAGGTGGGGCCGCGCGGCACCGTCACCACCTACTGCATCGTCAACATCAAGGCGAAGAACCTCGACATCGAGGTGCCGTACGTCTACGCGCACATCGCCCTGGACGGCGCCGACCTCGCCCTGCACGGCCGGATCGGCGGCATCCCGTACGACCAGGTGCGCATGGGCCTGCGGGTCGAGCCGGTGTGGCCGGACGGGGGCGGCCATCCGGACCACTACCGGCCCACCGGCGAACCCGACGCGGACTACGAGACGTACAAGGAGCTGTTGTAGATGCCCGCACCGATGCCCACGTCCGGGGCCGCACCGAGGTCAGTTCCCCGCCCGCTCAGGGATATCGCCGTCGTCGCCTTCGCGCAGACCGACCACCTGCGCACCAGCGACGAGCTCTCCGAGGTGGAGATGCTCATGCCGGTCCTGCACCGGGTACTGGCGCAGACCGGGCTGCGCACCGGTGACATCGGTTTCACCTGCTCCGGTTCCAGCGACTACCTCGCGGGCCGGGCATTCTCCTTCACCATGGCCCTGGACGGTGTGGGGGCCTGGCCGCCGATCTCCGAGTCGCACGTCGAGATGGACGGCGCGTGGGCGCTGTACGAGGCCTGGACGAAACTCCTCACCGGCGACGCGGACACCGCGCTCGTGTACGCGTACGGCAAGTCGTCCCCCGGGTCCGTGCGCGACGTGCTCACCCGGCAGCTCGACCCGTACTACCTCGCACCGCTGTGGCCCGACTCCGTCGCCCTGGCCGCCCTCCAGGCGCAGGCGCTCATCGACGCGGGCGACACGGACGAGCCCGCGCTGGCCGCCGTCGCGTCCCGCAACCGCGCCTCGGCCGCCGGCAACCCCCACGCCCAGTTGCGGGGCCCGGTGCCGCAGGGTGACTACGTCGTGCGCCCGCTGCGTATCGGCGACTGCCCGCCTGTCGGGGACGGGGCCGCCGCCGTGGTCCTCGCCGCGGGGGAGCGGGCGCGCGACCTGTGCGAGCGGCCCGCGTGGATACGGGGCATCGACCACCGCGTCGAGGCGCACGGCCTGGGCGTACGGGATCTCACCGACTCCCCGTCCGCGCGGCTGGCGGCGGAGCGGGCCGGGGCCTTCGAACGCCCCGTCGACACCGCCGAGCTGCACGCCCCGTTCAGCTCCCAGGAAGTGGTGCTGCGCAAGGCGCTGCGGCTGGACGACCGGGTCCACGTCAATCCGTCCGGGGGAGCGCTCGCCGCCCACCCGATCATGGCCGCGGGCCTGATCCGCATCGGGGAGGCGGCCGAGCGGATCCGGCGCGGGGACTCGGACCGGGCGCTGGCACACGCCACCTCGGGCCCCTGCCTGCAACAGAACCTGGTCGCCGTACTGGAAGGGGACCCGCGATGAGCGCCGCGACGACCACCGTGACGGGAGCCGCGACGGGCACCGGCAGGGGCAAGGAACCCGTGGCCGTCGTCGGCGTCGGCCAGACCAAGCACGTCGCGGCCCGGCGCGACGTGTCGATCGCGGGACTCGTCCGGGAGGCGGCCCGACGGGCCCTCGACGACGCCGGGCTGGACTGGCCGGACGTCGACGCCGTCGTCATCGGCAAGGCCCCCGACTTCTTCGAGGGCGTCATGATGCCCGAGCTGTACCTCGCCGACGCCCTCGGCGCGGTCGGCAAACCGATGCTGCGCGTCCACACCGCGGGCTCCGTCGGCGGCTCCACCGCGCTCGTCGCCGCGAACCTGGTCGCGGCCCGCGTCCACGGCACCGTACTGACCCTCGCCTACGAGAAGCAGTCGGAGTCGAACGCCATGTGGGGCCTGTCCCTGCCGATCCCCTTCCAGCAGCCCCTGCTGGCCGGCGCGGGCGGCTTCTTCGCCCCGCACGTGCGGGCCTACATGCGGCGCACCGGCGCCCCCGACGGCGTCGGCTCGCTCGTCGCGTACAAGGACCGCCGCAACGCCCTCAAGAACCCGTACGCGCACCTGCACGAGCACGACATCACGCTGGAGAAGGTCCGGTCCTCGCCCATGCTCTGGGACCCGATCCGCTACTCGGAGACCTGCCCGTCCTCCGACGGCGCCTGCGCGATGGTCCTCACCGACCGTGCGGGGGCGGCCCGCGCGCCGCGGCCGGCCGCCTGGCTGCACGGCGGCGCGATGCGCAGCGAACCGACCCTCTTCGCGGGCAAGGACTTCGTCTCCCCGCAGGCGGGCAAGGACTGCGCCGCGGACGTCTACCGGCAGGCGGGCATCGCGGACCCCCGCCGCGAGATCGACGCCGTCGAGATGTACGTCCCGTTCTCCTGGTACGAGCCCATGTGGCTGGAGAACCTGGGCTTCGCCGCCGAGGGCGAGGGCTGGAAGCTCACCGAGTCCGGCGTCACGGAACTGGACGGCGACCTGCCGGTCAACATGTCGGGCGGCGTGCTGTCCACCAACCCCATCGGGGCGTCCGGGATGATCCGCTTCGCCGAGGCCGCGCTGCAGGTGCGCGGACAGGCCGGGGAGCACCAGGTCGACGGCGCCCGCCGGGTCCTGGGGCACGCCTACGGCGGCGGCTCCCAGTTCTTCTCGATGTGGCTGGTCGGAGCCGAGCCGCCGGCCTCCTGAACTGTCCCCCTCGCGCGGCCTGTGCGCGGCAGTGACCGAAAGCTAGGCTGGCCGCGGACGACGAACCGGGAGGAGCACGGACGTGGCCGAGAGCACCATCCAGCAGCACTCGCTCGCGGGCTGGGACAAGCCGGAGCTTGACCTCAGCAGCGCCGACTGGCATTCGAGCAGCAGTGGGCGGGGGGATGTACAGATCGCCTTTGTCGAGGGATTCATCGCGATGCGCAACAGTGGCCGCCCGGAAAGCCCCTCCCTGATCTTCACACCGGCGGAGTGGGGCGCGTTCGTGTCGGGGGCGCGGGAAGGGGAGTTCGACCTCACCTGAAGGGGCGCCGGGAGGCGCCCTGAGGTGCCGGGAGGGCGGGAAGGCGTGAGGAGGGGCGCGCGGCGCGCCCGGTGCGTACCGAGGAGCTTGCACGCGCCCCCTTCGCGGAATCCCGCCGGCCCACGGCCGGAGCAGCCGCCCGTCCCGGCCCTCCCCGGACCGCACCGGGCGCAGGCTCCGGCCCGGCGCCACCGTCTACGGCCGGCACGTGCGCAGCCCGTACGCGTCCCCCCGCCGCGGTAACCGCGGACGGGCCCGCGGCACCCGCACCCGGCGTACGCTGAGGTGCCTGTAGGCCACGGTGCGCACCGTCTCCCCGCGTCGGCCGCCCACCGTGGCAGGGGGTGCGTCATGGGGCGGTACGGCATGCGGAGCGACAGGACGCTCTTCGAACGCGAGATGGAACTCGCCGCTGTGGACGAGGCGCTGGCCGACGTGACCGGAGTGCGCACGAGCCCGCTGGGACGCGGCACGCGCATCTTCGCACCGGACGCGGCAGCGGACGGATTCCCCGACGGACCCGCGGGTTCCCGTGCCGAGGACGCCGAGCTGTTCCGGGACGGCGCCGATCCCCTGTGGGACGGCGGCGCGCTGCCGGGCCAGCCGCGCGGGGGCCTGCTCGCCTTCGCCGGACGCGCCGGGATCGGCAAGACCAGCCTCCTCGCCGAGGTGCGGCGGCGCGCCGAGGCCAAGGGCTGCACGGTCCTGTCCGCACGGGGCGGCGACCAGGAGCAGGGCGTCGCCTTCCACGTCGCCCGCCAGCTCCTCCAGCCCCGGCTCGCGGGCGTCCCGGAGGCCGAACTCCGCTCCACGCTGGGCAGTTGGTACGCCATCGTCGGACCCGCGCTCGGCCTGTGCGCCGCCACCGGCGGATCGCCGCCCGACCAGCAGGGCCTGCGCGACGGCCTCGACTGGGTCCTCACCCACCTCGCCGTGCGCCGCGCCCCGATGGTGCTCGTCCTCGACGACGCGCACTGGGCCGACCCGGAATCGCTGCGGTGGCTCGCCGCGTTCGCGCCCCGCGTCGAGCAACTGCCCCTGCTGCTCGTCGTCGCCTACCGCCCCGACGAACTCCCCGAGCACGCCGACCAGTTCAAGGGCCTGCCCGGCCGCGCGGGCGGACACCCCCTCGATCTCGAACCGCTGAGCGCCGACGCGGTCGCCCGGCTGGTGCGCGAGTCCCTCGGCACCCGCGCCGACGACGCGTTCTGCCGCGAGTGCTGGGCCGTCACCGCGGGCAACCCGTTCGAGGCCGTCGAACTCACCGCGAAGGTCCGCGACCGCGGTCTGACCCCGACCGAACCGGGCGCGCACCTGCTGCGCGACCTGGCCGCCGCGGTCAAGGGCAGCGGACTCGTCGCCCGCCTCGAACGCCTCGGCGCCTCGACCGTCCGCTTCGCCTGGGCCTGCGCCCTGCTCGGCACCGAGATCTCCCCGACGCTCGCCGCGGCCGTGGCGGGCCTGGGCCCCGAGGAGGCGGCCGACGCGGCGGACGCCCTGCGCGACGCCCGCATCCTCACCGGCGCCGCGACCGGCGAGGGCACCCTGGAATTCGTCCACCCGCTCATCGCGACCGCCGTCTACCGGGCCATGCGCGGTCCGACCCGCGTCGCCATGCACGGCCAGGCCGCCTGGTGCGTCATCGACGCGGGACTCGGCTCGTCCGCCGCCGCCCGCCACCTCATGGAGACCCACCCCGACGGCGACCCCCAGGTCGTCCACCCGCCAGCTCGCCCGCGCCCTGCGCGAGCCCCCGCCCCTCGCGGAGCGCGCCGCGGTCCTGCACGAACTGGGCTGCGCCTCCCTGCTCACCGAACCGGCGACCACCGTCAACCACCTGCGCGCGGCCCTGGAGGAGCCCCTGGCCGACCCCGGGCTGCGCCACAGCATCGTCTACCGGCTCTCCCAGGTCCTCGCCCACAGCGACCGCCTCGGCGAGGCCTCCGACCTGCTCGCCCGCGAGGTCAGGGTCACGGCCGACCCCCGCGTACGGCTGCGGATGCGGTCCGAGCAGTTCATGTGGGACGCCTTCCGCGCCGACGAACCCGACTCGCCGGCCCGCTCCCGCCGCCTGGCCCGGCTCGCCGACCGGCTCACCGGCCGCGACCTCACCGAGCGCTACGTGATCGGCCTGCGCGCCTGGGACGCCACCCTGCGCGGCGAACCGGCCCACATCGCCGTCCGGCACGCGGAGCGCGCCCTCGCCGGCGGCATCGGCTGGGCCGAGGCCGACCGCGGCTTCGAGGTGCCCGTCCTCGTGGCCCTCACCTTCCTGTACGCCGACCGGCCCGGCCGCACCGAGGAACTGTTCGCCGCCGGGATCGCCGACTTCGAACGGCAGGGCTGGCGCGGCGCCCACCTCTCCTTCGGCTACACCCTCCTCGGCTACGTCCGCTACCGGCGCGGCCGGCTGGCCGAGGCCGAGGACTTCGTCCGCGCGGGCCTGGGCCTCGCCGAACGCGTCGGCCCCGGCACCCCCGCCCACTGGTACGCGGTCGGCATCCTCATCGAGGTGCTGCTCGCCCGGGGCCGGACCGCCGAGGCCGCGCAGACCGCCGAGGACCACGCCTTCGCACAGCCGTTCCCCGCCGCCGTCGTCTTCCCCGACGCCCAGACCGTGCACGGCGAGCTGCTGCTGGCCAGGGGACTGACCGAGGACGCCGCGGCCGAGCTCGCCGCGGCGGGCCGCCGCCTCGACCCCCGGGGCATGCGCAACCCGGCCTGGTGCCCCTGGCAGCTGCACCTCGCCCGCGCCGAGCACACCAGGACCCCCGAGCGGGCCGTGGCCACCGCGTTCGACGCGGTACGGCGGGCCCGCCGGTTCGGCGCGCCCTCGGCGGTCGGCCAGGCGCTGCGCGCGGCGGCCGAGGTCTCCTCGGGCCCCGACCGCCTCAAACTCCTCGAAGAGTCCGTCGAGCACCTGGAACGCTCCCCGGCCGCGTACGAACTGGCCTGCGCCCTCGTCGCCCTCGGCGCGGAGCTGCGCCGCGGCAGCCGTCCGCAGGAGGCCACCGAGCACCTCCACCGGGGACTGGACGCGGCGGTGCTGTGCGGCGCCGACGGCCTGGTCCGCACCGCCCGCAGCGAACTGGCCGCGGCCGGGGCCCGGCCCCGCCGCCTGCACAGCACCGGCACGGACGCGCTCACCGCACGCGAGCGCACGGCCGCCGAGCTGGCCGTACGGGGACTGACGACGGCGGCGATCGCCCACGAGCTGCGCACGCGGGAGACGACGGCGGTGCGGCTGCTCTCGTCGGTGTACCGCAAGGTCGGGTCGGACCTGGCGGGGCTGGGGGCGGCCCTGCGCACGGCCCGCGGCGACGGCCCGGGACCCGGCCGCTGACCACCGGTGCACGGGTGACGGACGGGTCCGGGACGGGACCGGCCGCCCTTCGCGTACGGGTCCGGGGCGGGACCGGCCGCCCTTCGCGCGCGGGGCCGGGGCGGGACCCGGGGCCGCTCGCCCCCAGGGCGTGCCACCCCCTGGTGCACGTACCATTGCGGCATGTCCTTCCTCCGCCGCCGCAGCGCCACTCCCGCCGGGCCAGACTTCGACGTTCTGGCCATGGACCCGGGCGACTGGCCGGGCAATCTCGGCGCGGGCCTGCTGCCCGCACCCGACGGCAGCTGCCAGGGTGTGTTCCTGCGCTACGACCTCTTCGGCGGCCGCGGCCCCGCGATGATCATCGGCAACCTGCCCGAGGGCTCCCCGGCCCGCGACGTCGCCGAGGGAGAGGTCCCCTTCGAGGTGGCCCAGCTGCTGCTGGCCCTGGAGAACGACGAGGAGATCACCGTCGTCGGCACCGAGGACATGCCGGTGATGCAGGGCGACAACCTCCTCATCGTGCGCCGCCTCAAGCTCTCCGAGTCGCGCATCTCCTGTGTGCAGTTCGACCGCAGCGACAAGGTCCTGGTGACGATCGCCGCCTGGGACCGTCCCATCACCGACGACCTGTACGCGCTGCTCAAGCCGCTGCCCGCGGAGCTGTTCCAGCAGGGCTGAGCCACGGCCCCGCCTGGGGCCGTCCCCTTCACGGCCCCAGGAAGTGGAAACCGGGCCGTGGGTGCATGAGGAAGTCGTGGTGCGAGATGTTCCACGCGTAGGCCCCCGCGAGCCCGAACGCCACCCGGTCGCCCGCCCGCAGCCCTCGCGCCGGCACGTTCCGCGCCAGCACGTCCTTCGGCGTGCACAACTGGCCCGCCAGCGTCACGCGTTCGCCGCGCGCCGCCGGCCGGGGCCACGGATGCGGCCAGTCCTCCACCGCCAGCGAGGTGCAGGGCTGGTCGTGCCCCTTGGTCGCCGGGGTGCGCAGGTGGTGGGTACCGCCGCGCACCACGGCGAACTCCTCCCCGTGGCTGTCCTTCACGTCCAGCACCTCGGTCGCGTACCAGCCGCAGTACGCCGTCAGCGCCCGCCCGGGTTCGATGCGCAGGACCAGCTCCGGGTACCGGTCGCAGAGCCGGGCCAGCCCCGCCCCGTACGCGGTCCAGTCGAACCGGTCCCCGGGCGCCCCGTAGTCGACGCCCATGCCCCCGCCGACGTTCACCTCGGCGAGCCGCACCCCGTGCCGGCCGGCCAGCCGGACGGCCGACTCCACGATCGAACCGGCCACCGCGACCAGCTCCGGCGCCCCGAGGCCGCTCGCCAAATGGGCGTGCACGCCCCGCAGTTCGAGGTGCGGGTAGGTGCCGTCGGTGAGCAGCCGCACCACCGCGTCCGCCCGGGACGGGTCGAGGCCGAAGGGCGTGGGGCGCCCGCCCATCGCGAGGGAGCTGCCCGCCAGCGAGCCGTTCGCCACCGGCAGGTTGAAGCGCGGCAGGACCGCCACCCGGACGCCCGGTACCACCCGCCGGGCCAGCTCGGCCAGCACGTGCAGCTCGTGCTCGCTCTCCACGTGGAAGCGCGCCGTGCCCAGCTCCAGCGCCGCCGCGATCTCGGCGGGGGTCTTGCCGGGGCCGCCGAAGGCCAGCGGGCGGCCCGGTACCACCCGGGCCACATGGGCGAGTTCGCCGCCCGAGGCGACCTCGTAGCCGTCGACGTACGGGCCGAGCGCGGCCAGGATCCGCGGCTCCGGATTGGCCTTCGCCGCGTAGTGGAGCTCGACGCGCCCGGGCAGCGCCGCGCGCACGGCCGCCGCATGGGTCCGCAGCGCCGTCAAGTCGTACAGGTAGGCGGGCAGTTCGGCGGAGGGCAGGGACAGCGCGAGGTCCCGTACGGCGTCGGTGGGATCGGTCATCGGGTGCTCCCGGTCGCACGGCCCGGGGCGCCCTCGCCCAGCGGGGACGGCAGCCGGACGTAACCGGCCTCGCGGTCGGCCCTGCGCGCCCAGCGGGTCAGGAGGTTCGCCTTCGCGGGCAGCGGCACCCCCGCGAGCAGGGCGGCCAGCGGCGGTGGGCAGCCGTACCGGTCGGCGTACGCCCGCAGGGTGGCGCGGACCTCCGCCCACAGCGCGGCCTCGATGTGCGGGTGCAGGTCCGCGAGGGCGGCGAGCAGCTCGGCGACGTGGTTCACGAGCAGGCAGTAGACGACCCGGTCCCAGCCGCGCTGCGCGTCGTACGTCATCGGCCCCGCGACCTCTGGGGGCAGCGAGGCGAGGGTCTCGGCATGGTGCCCCGGCACGAGCTTGGTGCCCTCCAGGTCCCGGAAGAGGACCTGGGCGGGCATGCCGTCGCCGTCGACGCAGACCAGCACGTTCTGCAGATGGGGTTCGAGCACCAGCCCGTGGTCGAGGTAGGCGGCGAGCACCGGCGGCACCAGCAGCCTGAGATAGGCCGCCCACCAGGCGAGCGCGGCCCGGGGGCCGGCCCCGCCGAGGAGACGGGAGACGTGCGCGGGACCGGTGGGGTACTCGTCCGCCACGGCCGCCGCGAGCAGCGGCGTGGTGCCGGGCAGGAGGCGCCGGCCCAGGCCCTCGCGGACGATGACCCCGAATCCTTCGAGCATCTCGCGGTCGGGCGTCCCGTCGGGACCCGGCAGCGCGAGACTGCGGTACGCGGGCTCGCGCAGCACCGCGCTGCCGGGGAACCGGTCGGCCAGTTCGGCGAGCACCGGAGCCAGCACGCGGGTCAGCGCGACGGCGCCGGCCAGCTCGTAACCGGCATTCTTGCGCCAGCAGTTGGTGATGCGGACGTTCAGGCTGAACTTCAGGAACGACGCGCCGTCGTACAGGGTGCGCACGGACGCGGTGGCCGCGAAGGGTGTACCACCGGGGCCGAGGTCGAGGACGTCCCCGCGGCCGAGGGCCGCGCGCAGCACCGGGTGCTCGCGCAGCATCGCGTACTGCCAGGGGTGTGCGGGCAGCAGCCGGTAGCCCTCCGGGACGGGACCGCCGCCCCGCCGGCCCAGCCGGTCGAGGGCGTCCAGGGCGCCGGGTTCCGCGGACTCCTGCGCGACCAGGTGCTCGCGCACGGCGAGGTGCCGCAGGGGGAAGACCGCGGCCGTCTCCGGCGCGTGGGCCGCCCAGGCGTCCGCGTCCCCGGTGCGCGCCTTGGGCGTCGGGTGGAAGCGGTGCCCGAACAGCAGCGACTGCTCGGAGACGAGGTAGGCGGTGGCGGGCGTGTCCGCCGGCGCGGGCCGCTGTGCCGTTCGCTGTGCCGTCCGCCGCGTCGTCCGTACCGTGAGGGACGCGGCGATCGCCCGGTGGCTGGAGCCGACCTGCTCCAGGAACTCCTCGTTGCGCACACCGGTGCGCAGGAACAGCTCGTCCTGCGTGTACCGGGCCAGCCGGTGCCAGCCGATCTCGCGCCACCCGCCGTCCGCCGTCCGCTCGCTCACCGGGCCCGTGAAGCGGTGGGCGCCCAGCACCGACGTGCGGCGCAGCGCGACCCGGAGCAGCACACCGCGCCGGGGCAGGCGCAGCAGCAGGTGGCGGCCGCTGAGGGTGCTCTGGTGCTCGGGGTCCGACACCTCGCGCAGCAGGCAGTTGAGGAGCGTGTGCGCCACCACGGTGTCGGGGGAGGGGAGCCCGGTGTCCCTGGTGTCCCCGGTGTTCCCGGTGTGTCTGGCGTCTCCGGTGTCCGTGGTGTGCGTGGTGTCCGTCGTGGGGAGAGGGGTGCTACCGAGCGACTCGGTCAGCGGGGGCATGTGCGGCTCCGGCAGGTGCGGGAAGAAGCGGAGGACGGTCGCGGTCACGGCGATCCGCGCGACGGCGATCCGCGGGACGGCGGGCGGGCGGACGGGCGGCGGGCGGCCGCGCGGATCGGGACCGCGGAGGGGGCCGCCCGCGCTGCCGCGCCTCGGCCCTCACCCGGGAACTCCCGTACGCAGGAGGTAGTTGGGGCCGGTCGTGTAGTGCTTGTTGATGTCCGCCGCGCCCGAACGCTCCTTGCTGAGCAGCGTCCCCGCGGTGACCATGGCCTTGACCGGCAGCCGTGGCGCCCGCAGCACCCGGTCCCGCAGTACGGCGCCTGGCTCGCCGGCCGCCGTCCCGAGCCGTTCGACGGCCTCGGTGAGCCGGTCGCGCACCAGCCCCAGCAGCACCGGCAGCGGCGCGAGGCCGTGCCGGGCCAGCCCGAAGGCGTAGGCGCCCGCGCACAGGTGGACGGTGACGGTGGTGAACAGGTCGGCAACCGGCCCGTCGTCCGGGACGAAGGTGCGGGCGTCGTCGAAGTCCGCGGGACCCGGCGCCCCGTTCCCCAGCCGCTCGCGCAGCCGCACGCCGTTGATGCGCGGCCCGTCGTTGTCCTTCAGCAGCAACCGCAGCCGCGTCCGGCCGTCGTCCGCCCGGTCGAGGACCAGCGAGACGTTCTGCTGGTGCGATTCGAGGGCGACCCCGTACCCGAAGAGCGTGGTCTGCCAGTCGAGGAGCAGGGTGAGGCAGGCGTCCAGCAGGGCGAGCGGATCGCCGCCGTAGAAGCGGTCGGCCAGCTCCTCGACGACCAGCCGTCCGCCGGGCGCTCCGGCCTGCAGCGCGGCCAGGGGCACGACCACGCAGTCCTGGAGGCCGTCGGGCAGGCGCCGGAACAGCGCGGCGAGCACCTCGTGCCCGGCGTGCGCGTACACGCTCTCGTCGGCGTGCAGGACCGTGCTCGCGAAGCGCGGTTCGCGGGCGACGATCCGTTCGACCAGACGCTGTCCCGCGGCCCCGTCGACGAGGGTGCCGGGTTTGACGGTCCGCCGGTTGCGCAGTCCCAGCGAGGCGGTGGCCAGCGGGAGTTTGACGTGCAGGGACGGCTCCCCGCACAGGGCCACGGTGCGCATGGACAGGGTGGGCACGACGTCGAGGTGGGCGCGGTCGGCGAGCACGGCCCGGTCCGCCAGGCCCGTGGCGCGCAGGGCGCCCTCCAGCGGGGCGCCGACGACCAGCGGGTGCACGGGCAGCGCCACGTGCGTACGGTCGAGTGCGGGGAGTTTGAGCACGGCGGGCGTGGGCCAGCCGTCCGGGAACGCCCCGGTCACCGCGTCCCGCGGCAGGGCGAGCCAGCGCAGCGCGAAGCGCGGATGCAGCTCGGGCGCGTACGAGCGCAGCCCTGCCTCGTCCAGCCCGGCCCGGCCGCGTGCGGTCGGGTAGACGGGATGGTCGAGGTGGGCGGCCAGGGTGTCGAAGGCGAGCCCGCCCGCCGGCCCCGACCAGGCCGCCGGCAGCAGTCCGTGACGATCGGTCAGGCGCCGCAGCACCTCGTCGTGGACCGTCGTGTGCAGCCGCATGGTGGCCAGGGTCTGACGGCACTCCTCGGCGAAGGCGTCGAAGCCCTTCCGGTCGAGGGGGTCGGCCAGCTCCCGCAGGGTGGCGAGGATCGCGTCGCACGTCTCGTGGCGCACGGGCGCGGACCGGCCGGACCGCGCGGACTCCTGGACGAGCAGGGGCAGCCGGGCGGCGTACTCGCACTGGAAGCCGTCCTCGGCGACGGGCACCAGGAGCGCCTCCGAGTCGCCGCGGGGCCGCCGCCACCAGGCGCCGTCCGGCCGGTGCACGAGCTCGCCGGCCGAGCGCAGACCGACCACGTCCTCGCGCAGCAGTGCGCTGAGCACCCGCATCACCAGCGCGTCCTGGACGGGGTCGGTCCCGGCGGGCGTGCCGCCGCGCTTGCCGCCGGGGGAGCCGTTCACCGGCACCGGCACCGGCAGCGCCGTCACGGCTCGATCTCCCACCGCTGCGCGGCCAGGAAGTCGGCCACCGCCCGGTCCACGGCCCCCTGGTCGGTCCCGGTGGCCCGCACCACGCCGAGGAAGTCGCGGTTGGTCCCGTACACTTCGTGCCGCTCGCCGACCTCCCGCAGCGGACGGTACGTCAACTGCACCCCGTCGAGCATCAGTTCGGCGGCGTCCGGAGCGGCGGTGAGCGTCCCCGGCCGATCCGCGCACGGGTACTCCAGCCGCGCCACCCCGTCCCGCCGCGCCCCCAGGTCCGCGGGCAGGGGCTCGCCCAGGTGCGTACGGAGGATGTGCTCGAAGAGCGGGATGTCCAGCAGCCGCGCCAGCAGCAGGTCGCACTGGTCGCCGATGGCGCGGTAGTTGACCTCGATGATCCTCGCCCGACCCTCGTGCACCACGAACTCCGTGTGGCAGGCGCCGAAACCGACGCCCAGCGCGTCGAGCCGGGCCAGCACCTGGGCGACGACCGGTTCCGGGAGGCCGGGGACGAAGGTGAGCCGTTCCTCGATGAAGTGCGGCGGCGGGGAGATCTCGGTGCGGAAGCCGCCCAGGACGTGGCGCACCCGGCCGTCGCCGAGCGTCTCCAGCGTGTGCAGCTCCCCGGGCAGGTACTCCTCCACGACCAGCGCGGCCCCGGGACGGCGGGCGCGGATCCCGGCGCAGCGCGCCACGAGCTCCTGAGGCCCCTCCACGAGCACGACGTCCTCGCTGGCCACCCCCTCGCGCGGTTTGACGACGCAGGGGAACGGCGCGTCCAGGGCGGCCACGTCCGTCCGTCCGGTGACCTCGGCCGACCAGATCGTGTCGGCGCCGGCGGCGGCGAGGTGGCGGCGCATCTCCGCCTTGTCCTTGGTGCGCAGGGCGACCCGCCAGTCCTTGCCCGGCAGGCCGAAGTAGGCGGCGGCCAGCGCGGCCTGGGTCTGCAGGTGGTCACTGTTGGTGAAGACCGCGTCGGGGCGGCCCAGCGTCGAGATCAGGGTGATCACGGCGTGGAAGTCACGGACGTCGCACTCCAGGACCTCCACGTCGCCGACCTCCCGACGCCGGTCTCGGTACGCGCGGCGGTGCGGGTCCGGCCGGTCGGTGAGGACCGTGACCTGGAGGCCGAGCCGCGCCGCGGCCGGCAGGAACCCTTCCGTGACGGAGTCGGTCGGGTTGAGGGCGAGCACGTACATGCGCATGCGGCAGGGCAACTTCTGTTCGGGGGCGGGCGGTTGCGGCGCCACCGGGTGCGGTCACGCGCTGCTGTCGATGATCTCTATACTAAGGTAAGCCTTACCTGGTTTTGCCCTCTGTGCAGGAGTACCGATGACCGTGGCCGTGCAGGCTCCGTCGATCCCTACGGCCCCGACCGTGCCCGGCCTGCTGCGCGAGGCGTACCGGCAACTGGCCGACACCTGCGAGGCGTTGGCGGTCCAGGTGGAAGGACCGGCGCCGAGGTTCACTCGAACGGGCGTGTCCGGCGCGGAGCTGACGAAGGACCGGCGGGCCATGGAGGCCTTCCTCCTCGCCGAGGACACGCGCATCAGGACGCGCTACGACCACGTCCCGCGCCGCGACGTCGCCGCCTCCCGCGCCCTGCACGACTACGCGTGGTCGGTGGGCCTGCTGATGAGCGGGGTCTGGTACCTCACGGGCCGGGTGCCGCGGATCCGCCCCGAGGACGTACGGCTCGACCTGGCGTCCGGGGAGTTCACGGTCAGCCCGGGGCCCGGCCTCGCCTGCCTCCCGGGCGACCGGGCCGCCGCCCTCCCCGGGGTGCTGACCGTGCCCCACGAGGAGGCGCTGCGCGCGGAGCTGCGGGTCGCCGTGGCCGACCACATGGAACCGCTGCTCACCGCGATCGGCCCGTACGTCCGGCGCGGTCCGCGCGCGCTGTGGGGCCTGGTCGCCGACGACCTGGTCTCCGGGATCTGGTACCTCGGCCGCGTGCTCGGCCGGGAGGACGACGCCGTACGGGCCGCCTCCGCACTGCTGCCCTCGGCCGTCGCGCCCTTCCCCGGCGGCGCGGACTTCCGCCACCTCACCGGCACCGACGGCCGCCGCCACCCCACCCGCACCCGCACGGGCTGCTGCCTCTACTACACGATCCGCCCCACCGAGGCCTGCACCACCTGCCCCCGAACCTGCGACACCGAACGCCTGCGACGCCTGGAATCCTGACGCGGACGGCCGGCGGCCGGGGACCTCCTGGCCCCGGCCGCCGGCCGTCAGTCGTGGCTTACGCGGACGGTGTCACCCGTACGTCCGCGGCCCGGACGAACGCCACCCGGTGGCCGAACTGGATCTCGTAGTACATGTCCGTGCCGCGCACCACCCGGTGCGGGGTGGTGTCGAAGGTGGGTGCGTAGAAGTACTCGCCCGGCACCTTGTCGCCGACCGCGTACTTCTGTCCCGCGAGGAGCTTGTACGGCAGCGGTGACACCGACTGGGCCGGCACGCCCTCCGGATAGGCCTCCTTCTCCGGGTACGCGCGCCCGTACACGGGGATCTCGGCCAGCCCCTCCTTCGGGGTGACGACGGCGCCGGACGCGTTCACCGCCGTCGGCTGCTTCGCGGGGTTCTTGAACCAGGCCTTCTGGCCGAGGTACCAGATCGCGGTCCAGTCGCCGTCGCGTCCGGCGACCGCGTACTGCTGGCCGGTGGAGACGCGCGAACCCAGGTCGTTCACGCCGGTCGTGGAGTCGGCGCCCGAGGGCCGCAGGCCGATGTCCTTGACGAGCGGCGCGTCCTCGCTGGGCTCCGTGTACAGGCGCACCGCGCTGGACCCGTGCGTCTCGCAGGGCTCGCCCGCCGTCACGCAGCCGGTGAACAGCGGCTTGTTGGTCGCGAACCGCGGTGCCACGGTCACCAGGCCGCCCTGCGGCCCGGCCGTGGCGCGCAGCGGCCTGCCGAGCAGCGTGAAGTAGTGCTGCCAGTCCCAGTACGGGCCCGGGTCCGTGTGCATCCCCGGGATGGTGGCGGTCGTGGTGCCGGGCACGGTGTCGTGGCCGAGGATGTGCTGCCGGTCCAGCGGGATGCCGTACTTCTTGGACAGGTACTTCACCAGGCGCGCCGACGACCGGTACATCGCCTCGGTGTACCAGGTGTCGGGGTCGGTGAGGAAGCCCTCGTGCTCCAGGCCGATCGACTTGGCGTTGATGTACCAGTTCCCCGCGTGCCAGGCGACGTCCTTGGCCTTCACGTGCTGGGCGATGTGCCCGTCCGTGGAGCGCAGGGTGTACTGCCAGGACACGTAGGTCGGGTCCTGCACCATGTTCAGGACGCCGTCCCAGGCGCCCTCGGTGTCGTGGACCACGATGTACTTGATGCTCTGCGACGCCGGCCGGTCGCCCAGGTCGTGGTTGCCGTAGTCGCCGTCCCCGAACTCCTCGTACGGCGCCGGGATCCACTCGCAGGACACGGTGGCCGGGCACTCGGTGGCACCGTCGGCCGGAGCCCGCAGGCCCGCGCTCCTCACCTGCGCCGTCGCGGGGCGCAGCCGCGGCTGCGCGGCGAGCGCGACCCGCTGCCCCGCGTCCGTGGTGCGCTCCTGGCCGCGGCGGATCACGTCGAAGACGTCGTCGGCGTACGCGGCCGCCGTCGCCGTGTCGTCGGCGCCCGAGTAGCGGGCCACCGCCCCGTACCAGTCGGCCGGGTCGCCGCCCAGCGGCTCGCCCAGCTGCTTCTGGGCGGCGGCCAGCAGCGCGGCGCCGCCCAGAAGCAGCTGGGCGAGCCGCTGGCCTCCTTGTCGGGCAGGAGCGCGGCGCGCGAGTCGTCGCCGCGCGCGTCCTCCGTGCCGTCGCTGTGGTGCGGCGCCGTCGACCGGGCGATCGCCGTACGGGCGTCGGTCAGGTGCATCGGGCCGTAGCCGCCGGTGACGCTGGGCGCCCCGCCGTGCGCGTCCCAGCGGGACTGCAGGTAGGAGACGCCCAACAGGACGCTCTGCGGCACGTCGTACGCGGCCGCCGCGTCAACGAAAGCTTTCTGCAGCCGTGCGGAGGGCGCGGCCTCCTGCCCGCCGTCGTACGGGGCGGCGCCGAGCAGGGGCAGCAGCAGCGCGGCCGAGGCCACGGCGCCCGCGGTCCGGCGGGCGCGTCTGTGCCGGACGGAAGGGCTGGGGTCGGTGGGGGAACCTTGCAAGGCCGGCCTCCTGGGGCGAGCGGGTGGGGCAGGACGTACGGGGGCGGGTGTGCGTCAGTGGTACCGGCTCTCCGACGATCCGTCAATCATTCCCAGGAGCGGGCGATTGCCCACGTCAGCGGCGGAACGCACCGCTTCCGGCGCGGCGGTGACCCGGCCTGCGGGGCGTCAGTGGAGTAGACCTCTGGCCCGTCCGGGTGACGCGTCCGTGCAGAGGGCCGCACGGGTGCCCAGCGGCCCCGGACACGACGAAGGTCCGCGGTGCGCCCTGTCCCTGGGCGCACCGCGGACCTTCCTCCCCGTCAGCGAGTGCCGACCGCCGCGCGCACGGCCTTGCGGGCCATCTGGCAGTCGTCGTGCAGCCGCCGCAGCAGCAGCCGCTGTTCCTCGCCGGACGGTGCGGCGCCCGGGTGGGCCGCTCCCGGTGCCGCCGGGGCCGTCTCGTGCATCGAACGCTGCACGGCCGTCTCGTACGTACGGATCTCCCTGGTGAGGACGAGCATCAGGTTCACCAGGAACGCGTCACGTGCCGCCGGTCCCGCCGACTGGGCGAGCTGGCTGATCTGGCGGCGCGCGACGGGCGCGTCCCCGAGGACCGCCCACAGCGTCGCCAGGTCGTACCCCGGCAGGTACCAGCCCGCGTGCTCCCAGTCCACCAGCACCGGACCGGCCGGCGAGAGGAGCATGTTGGACAGCAGGGCGTCGCCGTGACAGAACTGGCCCATGCCCTGGCGGCCGGCCGAGTGCGCGATGCCGTGCACGAGCTTCTGCAGGTCTCCCATGTCCCGGTCGGTGAGCAGGCCCAGTTCGTGGAAGCGGGAGATCCGCGCCGCGTAGTCCAGCGGTGCGTCGAACGTCCCCGCCGGCGGCCGCCACGCGTTGAGCCGGCAGATCGCGCCGAGGGCTGCCCTGATGTCCGCGCGCGGCGGGGCCTCGACGGGATGCCGCTGCAGCGCCGCCACCCGTCCCGGCATCCGTTCGATCACCAGCGTGCAGTTGTCCGGGTCCGCCGCGATCAGCCGGGGCACCCGCACCGGCGGCCGGTGCCGCACGAAGGACCGGTAGGCCGCTATCTCGTGCCGGATCCGCTCGGCCCACACGGGGGAGTGGTCCAGTAAACACTTGGCCACGGCGGTGCTGCGCCCTGTCGTGCCGACCAGGAGCACGGAGCGTCCGCTGCGGCGCAGCACCTGGACCGGAGCGAACTCCGGGCAGATCCGGTGCACTGACGCGATGGCCGTACGCAGCTGGGCGCCCTGGGGGCCGGACAGGTCGAGTCTTCCGCTGACCGGTTGCGTACCGAGCCCCGGCATGCGGCGCGACCGGCCGGCACCGAGCACGGGAGCCGCCGTCGGGCGGGCCGGGTCGAGGTAGGGGCCGCCGCCGACCGGGCGGGCGTGCAACGACCGGGGTGGGACGGACACGGAGGACGATGCTGTGTACATGGGAAGAACAGATCCCTTCGTGTGCCGACGAGTTACGGCGTCACCCGCCCCGGCCGCCCTGGAACACCCTGGGGAATGCCCCTCGGCGACCGGGTCGGGGTGGCGCGTTCCTACCTGACACCTTTGGCCCAGTGGCACACCATCTGGCGTGCCCTGGCGAACCCTGGCGAATAGTCGCTCAGCAACTGACAGGCGGTTACTGTCAACTCAGCCGAGAACCTGGGGGCTTGACGTGAGCGGACAACCCAACACCCGATTGTCGGACCTGTTCGGCCTGGCCGGCTGGTCCAAGGGGGAACTCGCGAGGATGGTCAACCGGCAGGCGGCGGCCATGGGCCACCCCCAGCTGGCGACCGACACCTCGCGGGTACGGCGGTGGATCGACATGGGCGAGGTCCCACGCGATCCGGTGCCGCGGGTGCTGGCAGCACTGTTCACCGAGCGTCTCGGCCGTGTCGTGACCATCGAGGACCTCGGTCTGGTCCGGCACGGGCGCACAGGGAAACGGCAGGGCGGCGGGAGTGCGCAACATCCCGACGGTGTGCCGTGGGCGCCCGAGCGGACGGCTGCGGTCCTCACCGAATTCACGGGAATGGACCTCATGCTCAACCGACGCGGCTTGGTGGGCGCGGGCGCCGCGCTCGCCGCAGGATCCACACTCAGCAGTTCCCTGCACGACTGGCTGCACACCGATCCGGCCCTCGCGGCCGACGGCCCCGGAACCGACCATCCCCTGCACGCCGACCCCGCCGGGTTCGACCGTTACGAGGCCGCCCCCGTCGGGTCGCAGGAGATCGAGGAACTGGAGCGCTCGGTCGAGGTGTTCCGGGCCTGGGACGCGGCCCGCGGCGGCGGACTGCAACGCAAGGCTGTCGTGGGACAGCTCAACGAGGTGGGGGGCATGCTCTCCTACCGTCACCCCGACCATCTGCAGCGGCGCCTGTGGGGCGTCGCCGCCAACCTCGCCGTCCTGGCCGGCTGGATGTCGCACGACGTCGGCCTGGAGCCCACGGCGCAGAAGTACTTCATCATCGCCACGCACGCGGCCAGGGAGGGCGGCGACCGGCCCCGCGCCGGCGAGGCGCTCTCCAGGGCGGCCCGCCAGATGGTGCACCTGGGCCGGCCCGACGACGCGCTCGACCTGATGAAGCTCGCCAGGTCGGGCTCCGGCGACGAGGTGCTGCCCCGGACGAGGGCCATGCTCTACACCATCGAGGCCTGGGCGCAGGCGTCGATGGGCAAGGCCCAGGCCATGCGGCGCACGCTGGGCGAGGCGGAGGACCTCTTCGCCTCGGACAAGGGCGACGTGCCGCCGCCGAGCTGGATGCAGCTGTTCGACGAGGCCGACATGCACGGGATGCAGGCGCTGGCCTACCGGACGCTCGCGGAGCACGACCCGTCCGCGGCCGTCGTCGCGCAGCGCCACGCCAAGGAGGCGCTGGCACTGCGGGAGAAGGGCCGGGACCGGTCGAAGATCTTCGACCACATCTCGCTCGCCTCGGCGTGCTTCATCGCCGACGACCCCGAGCAGGCCGACCGGTACGCGCGGCTGGCCCTGACGTCGATGGGGTCGAACTCGTCCCACCGCACCTGGGACCGGCTGCGGGAGATGTACCGGCTGACGGGGCAGTACTCCAGCTATCCGAAGATCCACGACCTGCGGGAGGAGATTAAACTGTCGCTGCCGAAGGGCTCGTTGAAGCCCAGGGGCAACAACAGCACCCGGGCGTGACGGCGCGCGGGCACAGGGGGCCCGCACGTTTCACCGATCCTTCGGTCCGCCGGTAGTCCGGCCGTCCCGGCTGTCTCATCCGTCCCGGCCGTGCCGGGCGGCGACCCGGGCGACGAGCACGCAGGCGTCGTCCTCGCGCTCCGTCGTGCCCAGTTCCTCCACCACCGTCCGCAGGCAGTCCTGTGCGGTACGGGCCGCGTGGAAACGCGGCGCCAGGCCGAGGAGCCGGTCCACGGCAGCGGCGCCCTCGCCGTGCCCGGTCGCGTCCGGGTGCGCGGGGATTGGTCCGTTGGTGTGCAGGAGGAGCAGGTCGCCCGGTTCCAGCGGCACCTCTGCCTGCCCGTACACGGCGCCCGGGGTGGCGCCGAGCAGGACGCCGTCCGGCGGGGTCAGCACGCGTCCCGTCCCGTTGCGGAACAGCAGCGGGGCGGGGTGCCCGGCCTGCGCCCAGACCAGGGTCCGGCTCCCGGGGCGGTAGCGGCAGCACACCGCGCTGCCCAGGGCCGGCTGGGCCGGGGTGTCGAGGAGCTGGTTGAGCCAGGTCATCAGCCGGCCGGGCTCGGCGCCCGCCATGGCCATGCCGCGCAGCGCGCCGAGCAGCATCGCCATGCCCGAGGTGACGGCGACCCCCTGGCCGGTGAGGTCGCCCACGCTCAACAGCGTTTCGCCGTCGGGCAGTTGAAGCGCGTCGTACCAGTCGCCCCCGATACGGGCGCCGGCCGAGGAGGGGAGGTAGCGGGCGGCGAGCTCCAGCGTGTCCCGGCCCTGCTGCGGAAGGAGCAGGGGACCGCGCCAGGGCGGCAGGACAGCTTCCTGCAGCTCGACCGCGAGGCGGTGCTCGGTCTGCGCGGCGTGCCGCTGCCGCTGCAGGGAGGCATGGGTCTCGCCGACGGTGCGCCGGTGGCGCCGCAGCTCGCTGACGTCGCGCAGGACGGCCCACATGGAGGCGGTGCTGCCGTCCGCGTCGAGCACGGGCTCGCCCATGATGTGCACGGTCCGTACGCCGCCGTCGGGCCGTACCACCCGGAACTCCCCGTCGATCGGCTTGGCGTCGACGAGGCAGTCCGTGACCATGCAGGTCAGCTTCGGCCGGTCCTCGTCGAGGACGACGGAAGGCAGCTCGTCGAGGGTGAGCGGGGGAGCCGCGGGGTCCCGGCCGAGGATCTGGTAGAGCTCCCCGGACCAGCCGGCCTCGTCCGTGAGCAGGTTCCACTCGGCGCTGCCGACGCGGCTGAGCAGCGAACCGGCCCCGGAGGACGTGGCGGAGGGTGCGGCCACGTGCTCGACGGGCGCCGGCGGCGGACCGTCCCGCAACTGGGCCAGATGCGCGTCGAGGTCGTCGAGCTGGTGCACCGCGAGGTCGCACAGGGCGCGCTGCCAGCGCCCCTCCGGGTCGGTGCCGTCCACCGGGGCGTCCCGCCGTACGGCGTCCATCTCGCCCCGCAGCCGCCGGGCCTGCGAGATGAGCGCCTCGACCGAGCCGCGCGGGGGCGGCTGGGCGGCAGGGTGGTCCGCCGAGAGATGGGACGGCATGACTACTCCGATACAGGCACGCTACGGCCAGGACAACGGGAGGGACCGCTACGACTGTCGCACAGCCCGCGAGGCCCTGTAAGGGCTTTGGCAACACACGACGGAGCGGTGCCCCTGGCATGTGCCCGAGTCCTCGCACCCGCCCCCACCGGGACGGATCGGGCACCGAAGCCCACCGCCAAATCGTAGCCCCCACAAGTGAGTTGAAAGAAAACGACCACTTTGGAGAAACCACTGACGCAGATGTTCGGTAGAGCACCCGTACGCACCCGATCTCAGCATGTGTCGCCCCCGCCGGACCCGTCGGCGTCCACCCCGGCCAGCCGCACCACCACGTCCAGCCCCCGGTGCGAACCCAGGGCGGCCCCGGCGGGCAGTACGTAGGCGCGCAGCCCGGCGCCCGCCGCCCCGCCGTCCTTCGCCGGATGGTCGCCCACCATCAGCGTCTCGGCGGGGGCGACCCCCAGTTCACGGCAGGCGTGCTCGAAGAGGGCCGGATCGGGCTTCTCCGTGGCGTGGGCGTAGGAGTGCACCCAGGCCCCGAAATGCCGGTCGAGTCCGTGGTGGGCGAACGTCGCCCGCAGGTCCCAGCCCACGTCGCTGACCACGCCGAGCGCGATCCCCGCGCCGGCCAGCCGCGCGAGCGTGGCTCCGGTGTCCGCGTACGGGACCCAGTGCTCCGGTGCCCGCAACTGCTCGTAGAGCACGTCCGCGTACGGCGCCAGTGCGGGCACCGAGGCGTACCACGTGGTGAAAGCGTGGCGATGCGCCTGCGAGGACACGTCGCGCCCGCGCTGCGCCTCGATGACTCCCGGATCGGTCAGTCCCGTCTCCAGTCCGTCCAGGATCCGGTCCATCTCGGGATCGCCGACACGGCGTCCGAGCGCGCTGCGGATCCGGTCCGCGTACGTGCCCATCTGGAAGAGCGTGCCGCCGAAGTCGAAGAGCACGGCCCGCACGGGAGCCGGGCCCCGTCCGGGCGGTGTGGCGCGCAAGGGGCCTTCGGGGCCGCTGGCCGGGAGCGGGGAGTGAGCCATCCGCTCTTCCTAGCCGCTCGGTGCGGCCGGGACAATCCCCTGCTCCTGAGGCAGCCGGAAGCTCGTGAAGCGGTGTGCCGTGTCGGTCAGTACCGTTGCGCCTGTGCCAGTTCCGGGGTCAGGGGCGGGTCGGCCGGTTTGCGGCTCACCGCCAGGGGCTCGGCGCGTTCGCCGGGGGCCAGGTCCTCGGCGCCCACGTACCTGGTCTCCACCGTCCTGCCGGACGAGTCGCGGAAATCGACCCGCACGGCGTACGAGGCCTCGGCGTCTGTCTTGTTGGTGATGGTCACCAGGACGGCGAGCAGGCCCCCGGTCTCGGACCTGGGCTTGCCCCGCACGGAGACCTCCGACAGCGCGTTGCCCCGGCCGTCGACGTCGTCGAGGACCTCCTCGGCGGCCTCGGAGGCGCGGGCCACCTCCGCGGACACGGACGCCTCGAAGGCGGAGGCCGCGGCCGAGGCCGACGACGCCGCCGCGGACGCCGAGGCGCGGACGGACTCCACCACCGACTCCTTCATCGAGGGGGCGGTGCCCGAGAAGGACGCGGTGTCGGGAGGGGTGGGGCGCTCGCTGAAGGACGGGGCCGAGCCGCCCGGGTCGTCGTCGGCGCCGCACGACGTGAGAGCGCCCGTGACCGCGAGGATGGCCGCCACCGCGACGACGGCCGAACGCGTACGGCCCGGACGGTGGGACTGGGACCCGCGGGGCGGTGGTGTGGTCATCAAGGCCCTGTCCTTGCTGTGGGGGAGGGTGGGAGAGGGGTGGGAGAGAGGGGGCTTAATGCACCTTATGGGGGGAATGCGTGCGCGGCATTCCGTGCGGAGTCGCTTCGGGTGCGCGTCCTGCCGCTCGGGTCGACGGCGGGCGGTCCCGGGCGCAGCATGGGGGAATGGTCGTGCCGACCCGGATACGGGTGCTGCGCCGTGTGGCCTGGATCTGCGCCGTGCTGTGCGTCGCGGTCGTGGCCCTGACGGCCACCGCCCGCAGCACGGTCCTGAACGCGGGCTTCCACCGCGCGGTGCTCGACGACGAGCACGCGTACGACCGCCTCTACAACCAGGTGCTGGTCGACCCGGAGATCAGGCCCGTCACCCGTGACCTGCTCGGACGGCTGCCGGTCCCCGAGGCCGTGCTCACCTCCAACCTGAAGACGGTCCTCCCGCCCGAGACGCTGCGCACCCTCACGGACCAGCAGCTCGGCCACGTCGTCGACTACCTGCGCGCCGACACCGACCGGCTGCGGCTCTCCGTCGACCTGCGGCCCGTCATCGCCAATGTCGGCGGTCTGAGCAGGACCTACTTCGGGGACCTGGTCTCCTCGCTCCAGGAGCAGCGGGAGCCGGACTTCGCGGCCTTCCGCACCGACCTGAAGGACGCGGTGGGCGAGGTGGCCGCCGGACGGCCACCGGAAGGGCTGCCCGCGCTGGCCCTGACGAAGGCCCAGGCGGCCACCGCCACCGACGTCCTCCTGCGTGCCGTCCCCGAGGACGCGCGCGCCGCGCTGCGCCCGGAGGTCGCGGTGGCCCTGGAGAACGGCGACGTGGCCACCGCCCTCGCCGCCGTCGCACCGGCGGCCGTCTCCGAGCGCACCCGGGACGCCGCCACCCGGCTGCGCACGGTCGCGGACGGCGGCACCTGGAACGTCGCCGCCGACCTCGAACTGGACGAGCTGAGCCGCGTCCGCGCGGCCACCGGGCTCGCCCTGGACGTGGTCGAACCCCTGGCCGCGGTTCTCGGCACCGCGGCCCTCGCCGTCCTTTGGTTCACCGGTCCCGGGGCGAGGACCCGGCGGCTGCGGCACCTCGGGTGGGCCCTGGGGGCCGGCGGCCTGTGCGCCGCGCTCGCCGCCCTCGCCCTCCTCCTGGCCGTGGGCACCCGGCCGGTCGACGCCCCCGCCGGCTGGCCGCGGTCGGCGGCCCGGCTGCTCGACGACCTCCAGGCCACCGCGGCCGACCGGTTCCTCACGGCCGCGCTGACCGCCGCCCTCGTACCGCTGGCGGCGGGCGCCCTGCTGGTCGGCCTCGCCTGGACGGCGGAGCGGCGGGAGGCGCCCGGCCCCGCGTGGCGCACGGGGCTCGGTCCCGCGGCCGGCGCGGTGGTGCTCGCCCTGGCCGGGGCCGCACTCGTCCCGGTCGCCTTCGCCGGCGACGGCGCGCGCCGGTGCATGGGCAGCCCGCACCTGTGCGACCGGCGCTACGACGAGGTCGCCCAGCTCACCTCGCACAACGCCATGTCCACCACGGCCGACCGGTTCATCGGCCCGCTCCAGGACCCCCTCATCACCGATCAGCTGGACAGCGGCGTACGCGGGCTGCAGCTCGACACCTACCGGTGGGAGCGGCCGGAGGAGCTGACCGGGCGGCTCGACGAGTCGGACTTCCCGCCCGAGCTGCGCCGCCAGATCGCGGCCGCCGTCGGACGGATCAACCCGCCGAGGCCCGGCCGGTGGCTGTGCCACTCCGTCTGCCGCGCGGGCGCGGTCGAACTGGTCCCGGAACTGCGGCAGATCGGGCAGTGGCTGCGCGCCCACCCGGACGACGTGGTCACCCTGATCCTCCAGGACGGCATCAGCGCCGAGGACACCGAGGGCGCGTTCCGCGCGGCGGGCCTGGAAGACCTGCTGTTCACACCGGACGAGGACCCCGACCGCCCCTGGCCGACACTCGGCGAGATGATCGACAGCGGCCGGCGGCTGGTCGTCTTCGCCGAGCAGGCCGACGGGCCCGCGCCCTGGTACCGCAACTTCTACGCGTACGGCATGGAGACGCCGTTCGCCTTCCGGACCCCCGCCGAACTGAGCTGCGCCCCGCACCGCGGCGGCACGGACGGGCAGCTGTTCCTGCTCAACCACTTCATCACCGCCGACGGCGGCAGCCGGCTGGACGCGGGCGTCATCAACACCCGCCAGGCCGTCCTCGACCGCGTACACGCCTGCGAACGGAGCAGGGGCAGGCCGGTCACCTTCGTCGCCGTCGACTACGTGACCGTCGGCGACGCGAAGGCGGCCGTCGACCGGCTCAACGCCGAGCGGGGCTGACCCGGTTCGCGCCGGACCGGACCAGCCGCGGACTGGACCAGCCGCGGAACGGACCGGCCGCGGACCGGACCGGCCCCGGCTCCTCAGTACCGCAGCACCGCCGCGATGCCCTCCGCCTCCGCCAGCGCGCCGTCCGGGACGAAGCGGACCTCGGCGCCGGTGTCCAGGCACTGCTCCACGATCTCGTCCACGATGTCCTCCCGGGCGTCGAGGTCGCCGCTGTCGGCCGGGACGAGATGGGGGCCGTCGTCGCGTACCGTCACGCGGTAGTTCTCCTCGACGGCCAGCAGCCGCACCCGGCCCTCGGTCGCGTTCTGCCACACCTCGTCGACGCCCGCCGCGTACTCCCGCCGCCCCCTGGCGTCTTCGAGCGCCTGCAGCACGCCTTCGGCGCGCCGCACGTCCTCGGCCGTGACCAGCGGGCCGACCGCCTGCCACACCGCCTCGGCCCCGGCGTGCCCGAGCCCGCCGTGCGGTACGTGCACGGCGTCCTTGGCCACGGTGCCGACCTCCTCGAACAGGGCGAGCGCGGGCCGGTCACCGACGACGTACAGGGGGCGCGGGAACGAGCGCAGGACACCGGCGAGCGCGGTGTCGGCCTCCCGCACGAAGTGGCGCATCTGCTCGTCGCGGAAGGTGCCCGGCAGATCGCCGGCACGTTGCTGCCGCTCCGGGTCCGGGTCCCCGAGACTCCGCGTCATCGGGAAGCCCGCCATGGCCGACTCGGCGACCCGTTCGCCGCCACCGCTCCACAGCCTGATCCGGTCGGCGGAGAGGGTCATCACCCAGAACGGGCTCTCGGCGGCTCGCGCGGCCACCAGATTGCGGGTCAGGAACGTGTCCGAGAGGACGACACGCTCCGGAACGGTCCGGGACAGCGCCCACACCTGGTGCTCCCCGGGTGCCGCGAAGATCACCAGACCGTCCCGGACGTCGATCGGATCGACCTCCGCCAGCGCCTGTTCGAGCTGCTCGACGACATCGATGCGCCGCTCGCGGGTGACCGCGGGGTCGCTCTCCAGCTTTTTCCTGGCCTCGGCCAGCAGATTGCGCAGCCGGACGGGATCCTGCGCGTTGTCGGGTTCCGCGCGGTGGGTCGGCGCCAGTACCGACACCGCCGGGTAGGGCCGCGGCCTGCGCAGCTCGGTCAGGACGGCAGGGCTCAGCTGATGCTCCATATGGGCACCATATGACCGTATGGGCGGCGGGGCATCCGGCGGGACCAGATCGCGCAAAACGGGTCATACGTTGTTAATCTCACCGAGCGGCAGCGTCGCGCCTCCCTGCTACGCCCGAGGACCCACATGAGCCACGCCGAGAGCGGAACCGGGACGGACTCCCGCACCCCCACAGCCAAGCTGACCCTGCCCACCCTGACCACCATGGTCGTCGGATCCATGGTCGGCGCCGGAGTCTTCTCCCTGCCCCGGCGCTTCGGCCAGGAGACCGGCGTGGCCGGCGCGKTCATCGCGTGGGCGGTGGCCGGCACCGGCATGCTGATGCTCGCCTTCGTCTTCCAGCGCCTCGCGCTGCGCAGACCCGACCTCGACGCCGGTGTCTACGCCTACGCGAAGGCCGGCTTCGGCGAGTACCTCGGTTTCTTCGCCGCCTTCGGCTACTGGGCGAGCGCCTGCGTCGGCAACGTGACGTACTGGGTGCTCATCATGTCGACGATCGGCGCGGTCGCCCCGGCGCTCGGCGACGGCGACACCGTCCTCGCCCTGCTGCTCTCCTCGGCCGGCCTGTGGGCGTTCTTCCTGCTCATCAGCCGCGGCGTCAAGGAGGCGGCGGCGATCAACAGGATCGTCACCATCGCCAAGCTCGTCCCCATCCTGGTGTTCGTCCTCATCGCGCTGTTCTGCCTCAAGCCGCACGTCTTCGCCGGGAACTTCGCCGGCACCGACGACGCCGGCTCCCTGTTCCAGCAGGTCAAGGGCACCATGCTGGCCACCGTCTTCGTGTTCCTGGGCGTCGAGGGCGCCAGCGTCTACTCCCGGCACGCCGAACGCCGCGAGGACGTCGGCCGCGCCACCGTCCTGGGCTTCCTCAGCGTCTTCGCCATCTTCGCCTCGGTCACCGTCGTGTCGTACGGCATCCTGCCGATGGACGAGATCGCCGAACTGCGCCAGCCGTCCATGGCCGGCGTCCTGGAGGAGGCGGTCGGCACCTGGGGCCAGGTGTTCGTCAGCGTCGGCCTGATCGTCTCCGTCCTCGGCGCCTACCTCGCCTGGACCCTGATGTCCGCCGAGGTGCTCTTCGTCGCCGCGAAGGACGAGGACATGCCCCGCTTCCTCGCCCGCTCCACCGCGGCCGACGTACCCGTGCCCGCCCTGGTGATGACCACCGTGCTCACCCAGGTCGTGCTCGTCGTCACCCTCTTCTCGGACGACGCGTTCAACTTCGCGCTCGACCTCACCAGCGCCCTGACCCTCATCCCGTTCCTGCTCGCCGCGGCCTTCGCCGTGCGGGTCGCCCGGTCCGGCGGCGCGGGCCGCGGGGACCTGCCCGTCGCCCTCCTGGCCACCGTCTACACCGCGTTCCTCATCTACGCGGCCGGCCTCAAGTACCTCCTCGTGTCGCTCATCATCTACGCGCCCGCCACGATCCTGTTCGTGATGGCCCGCCGCGAGCAGGGCAGACGGCTCTTCTCGCCCGGCGAACTCGTCGTCCTCGCGGTCTCGGTCGCCGGGGCCGCCGTGGGCGTCGTCGCCCTCGCCCGCGGCTGGATCAGCCTCTGACGCCGCACCAGGCCGCGACCGCTCCCGATCCCGCGAAAGGCAGACCGTGACCGCACAGGACACCCCCGACCGGCCCGCGTACGGCGTCCATTCCGAGGTCGGCAGACTGCGCAAGGTGCTGGTCTGCGCGCCCGGCCTCGCCCACCGCAGGCTCACCCCCACCAACTCCGACGACCTGCTCTTCGACGACGTCCTGTGGGTGGAGAACGCCCAGCGCGACCACGCCGACTTCGTGGACGAACTGCGCCGGCGGGGCGTCGACGTCGTCGAACTGCACGACCTGCTCGCGCAGACCGTGGCGCTCCCGCAGGCCCGCACCTGGCTGCTCGACCGCAAGATCACCGCGAACGAGGTCGGCCTCGGGCTCGTCGACGACACCCGCGCCTTCCTGGAGTCGCTGGAGCCGCGCCGCCTCGCCGAGTACCTGATCGGCGGCCTGGCCACCGTCGACCTGCCGGACGAGTTCCGCGACGACTACGTGGCGCTGGTCCGCGAGTCCACCGGCGCACGCGAGTACCTGATGCCGCCGCTGCCGAACACCCTCTACACCCGGGACACCACCTGCTGGCTGTACGGGGGTCTCACCCTCAACCCGCTGTACTGGCCCGCGCGCCACCACGAGACGCTCCTCATGAAGGCGATCTACACCTTCCATCCCGACTACAGGGACTCGACGGTGTGGTGGGGCGACCCCGAACTCGACTGGGGCCAGGCCACGTTCGAGGGCGGCGACATCATGCCCGTCGGCAACGGCGTGGTGCTCATGGGCATGAGCGAGCGCACCTCCCGGCAGGCGATCACCCAGGTCGCGGCCGCCCTGTTCGCCCAGGGCGCGGCCGAGCACGTGATCGTCGCCGGGATGCCGAAACTGCGGGCGGCGATGCACCTGGACACCGTGTTCACCTTCGCCGACCGGGACCTCGTGACCCTCTACCCGACCATCATGGACGGCGTCCACACCTTCTCCCTGCGGCCCGCCGACAAGGCACCCGGCATCGAACTCACCGACGAGGGCTCCCGCCGCTTCGTGGACGTGGTGGCCGGGGCCCTCGGGCTCGGCGCCCTGCGGGTCGTGGAGACGGGCGGCGACGTGTACGCCTCCGAGCGGCAGCAGTGGGACAGCGGGAACAACGCGGTCGCGCTGGAGCCCGGCGTGGTGTTCACCTACGACCGCAACACGCAGACCAACGCGCTCCTGCGCGAGGCGGGCGTCGAGGTCATCACCATCGTCGGCGCCGAACTGGGACGGGGGAGGGGCGGCGGGCACTGCATGACGTGCCCGATCGTGCGCGACCCGGTCGACTTCTGAGCCCGGTCCCCGGCCCGCCGTCACCCTCCGCTCGCGCGGCTCACTCCTCCGCGCCGCACGAACTGCCGTCGGCCGGCAGCCGCCCGTACAGCAGGAAGTCGTCGATCTTCCGGTGCACGCACTTCGAGGAGGAGTAACCGGTGTGGCCCTCGCCCTTGTTGTCGAGGACCACGGCCGACGGGCCGAGCCGGTCGGCGGTCTCCGTGGTCCAGCGGTACGGGGTCGCCGGATCGCCGCGGGTGCCGACGAGCAGCATCTTCGGCGTGTCGACGTCCCGCACCTCCTCGCGGATGTACGAGGTGCCCTTGGGGCGGCCGTAACACATCAGGGCCTGGGCGAGCCGGTAGCGGCCGAAGACCGGTGAGGCCCGTTCGTACCTGGCCCGCAGCCTGCCGAGGTCCTCGACGATCCGGTCGGCGCCGGGCCGGTCGGGGTCGTCGGCGCAGTTGACGGCCATCAGCGCGGCGGGGAGGTTGTCGAAGGGGACCGCGCCCTCGTCGACGAGGGTCTCGTGCCCGCCACCGCCATCGCCATCGCCATCGCCATCGCCATCGCCACCGTCACCGTCACCGTCACCGTCGCCGGTGACGGGGACGGTGACGGGGACGACGCCCGGGAACGCGCCCCCGGCGACGTAGAAGCGCATGATGCCGCGGGTGTCGCCGTCCTGGACGAGCGAGGTGAGCGCCTGCGAGAGGGCGGGCCACAACTCCTTGCTGTACAGGGCCTGCCCGATGGCACCGACCAGGTCCTGGCCCGAGAAGGGCATGCCGAAGTCCGCCGGCACCGGCTCCGCGTCCAGCGAGTCGATCAGCCGCACCACCTCCTCGCGGGCCGAGCGCGGGTCCTGGCCGAACGCGCAGTTCATGTCCCGCGTGCACCAGTCGAGGAAGTCCTCCAGGGCGGTCTGCTGGCCCTGCGCGCCGGTGGCGCCCTGCTCGGCGAGCGGCTCGGTGAGGGTGTCCACGCCGTCGAGGACCATACGGCCCGTGCGCCCGGGGAACTGGGCCGCGTACACCGCGCCCAGCCGTGTCCCGTACGAGAAGCCGAGGTAGTTGAGCTTCTTGTCGCCGAGGGCCGCGCGCATCACGTCCAGGTCGCGCGCCGCGTCGACCGTGCCGATGTGCTCCATCACCGGCCCGGAGCTCTCGGCGCACTCGGCGGCGACCTTCCGCAGCACCTCCAGGGCGGCCCGCGGATCCTCGCTCTCCTCCGGCACGGTCTCCGGCTCCTCCGTCCCGCCGTCCGCATCGGTGTCAGCATCCGGGTTCGGGTCCGGGTCCGCCTCGGGGTCCGTGGAGCCCATGCCGTCGCCGCAGGTGACCGGGGAACTGCGGCCGACCCCGCGCGGGTCGAAGCTCACCACGTCGTAGCCGTTCGTGAGCCCCATGAAGTCCTCGGCGCCACCCGCGAGTTCACCGACCCCCGGGCCGCCGGGGCCGCCGAAGTTCAGCAGCACCGAGCCCCTGGAGTCGCCCGTCGCCCTGAACCTCGCCATGGCCAGTTCGAGCGTGCCGCCGTCGGGGCGCGCGTAGTCGAGGGGGACGGTCACCTTCCCGCACTGCAGGCCGTCGGGCAGGTCGTCGCCCGGGCAGGCAGTCCAGGCGATCCGCTGGTCGTGGAAGCGGGACAGGTCGGGTCGTTCGCCGGCCGCCGCGGTCACCGACGGCAGGCCCGCACCGAGCAGGACCAGCGTCATGGCGCGGGCGAAGGCGCGGCGTTGGTGCGTCGACAGCATCACAGGCCTCCCGGGACGCCCCGGCCCGCGGCCGGGGATTCCCCCTGGATCACGATAAGCGGGGCTCCCCGCCCGCGCCTGCGGGCGGGCGGAACGGCTACGGAGGCCTTATGCTGCGCCGCCGCTCCGACGTGCCCGGCGTGCCCGGCGTGCCCGACGTGCTCGGCTAGCGAGGAGCGCACTCGGCCGCGTGTTCGGTGCCTGGGTCCGTGTCCCCTCGAAGGGGGGTGAACGGCGGGCGGGCCATAACCTGCGTGGTCCGGCCGCGTTTGCACGGTGCGGGCGGCTGCCCGTCACAGAGTCGGGAAGGCAGGGACCCCATGAAACGGGTTGCCCGAAGTGGTTTGATCATCGCGGCCGCCGCCTCCGGCGCCATGGGCGTGACGATGCCGGCGCACGCGGACTCCGGGGCCGGCGGCGTCTCGGCCGGTTCGCCCGGAGTGGTCTCCGGCAACACCCTCCAGCTCCCCGTGCACATCCCGGTGAACGCGTGCGGGAACACCGTGAACGTGGTCGGGCTCCTCAACCCCGCCGCGGGCAACGGCTGCGCGAACGAGGGCGACGGCGGCGGGAGCGGCCACCACGGCTCCTCGGGCGCGGTCGCCGACGGCGTGCAGAAGGATTCGCCCGGCCTGGTCTCCGGCAACGGGGTGCAGCTCCCCGTGCAGCTGCCGGTGAACGTCACCGGCAACTCGGTGGGCGTCGTCGGCATCGGCAACCCCTCGGTCGGCAACGAGTCCACGAACACCTCGGCGGACGGACCGCAGCTCCCCGAGGCGCCGTCCGGCCCGAAGCCGGCCCAGCCGCCGCAG
>NZ_VDFC01000049.1:0-10594 GCF_008369065.1 Streptomyces apricus
GGCCGCCAGTGCCCGCGCGATGCCGTCCAGCGCGTAGGCCTCCTCGACACGGTGGCCCAGCCGGGCCGCGGACGCGAGCGCCTGCCGGTGCAACCGCAGCGCCCGCTCGTCGTCGCCGTCCCGGTGGAAGAACCGCCCGGCCGTGTTCCACACGGTGACCTCCCGTACGGGTGCGTCCTCCAGCCCCTTGGTCGCGAGCGCCTCCTCCACCCAGCGCAGCGCCTGCGGCTGCCGTCCGAGCCGGCCCTCGGCCTCCGCGGAGAGGACGAGCTGCAGCGCCCGGTCGGCCGGGGCCAGCGCACCCGGAGTGCGCTCGCGGGCGTCCGCGAGCGTGCGGGCCGCCGCCTCCACGTCACCCATGGCCAGCTGGACCTGCGCCAGGTCGCTCAGCCCGACGAGTTCCTTCTCCGAGGCCCCCAGCTTGCGGGCGAGTTCGATCGACCGGTCCGCCGCCTCCACCGCCTTCTCGAAGCAGCCGCGTTCCATGTAGACGCCGCTGACGTTCGACAGCGACTCCGACTCCGCCCGCTCGGCGCCGAGTTCGCGCTTGAGGGCGATCGACTGCTCCAGCCGGGGCAGCGCCTCGTCGAAGCGGCCGGTGGTGGCGAGCAGCAGGCCGAGGACACCGGTGTCCTTGGCCTGCCCCCGCCGGTCGCCGAGCTCGACCGCCAGCTCGTGGGCCTCGACCGCCGCCGCTATGCCGTCCTCGAACCTGCCGCGCTTCCAGCAGGCGACCGCCAGGTTGGACAGGCTCAGGCGCAGCAGGGCGGCCTCGTCCAGGCGGCGGGCCGCGGCGACCGCGGTGCGGCACAGCGCGAGGAACTCGTCGAGCCTGCCCCGCAGGTCGAGGTGGAAGACGACGTTCGCCGCGAGCAGGGCCACCTCGCGGTCCAGGCCCCGCCGGAAGGCCAGGGTGATCGCCGCGAGGAGGCTGTCCTGCTCCCGCTCGAACCAGTCGCGGGCCGCCCCCGGCGAGGACAGCGGGGCCAGCTCCGGCCGGAACGAGGGCTCGGGGCGCACCATCCGGACCCGGCCGGGGAAGAGCAGGTCGCACGCGGTGTCCGAGGCGGCGAGCGAGAACTCCAGCAGCCGGCGCACCGCGCCCTCGGCCTCCTCGGAGAACTCGCCGGTGCCGCCGGAGCTGCGGGTCCGCGACAGCATGCGGGCGAAGCTGCGCACGAGGTCGTGGAAGGCGTAGCGGCCCGGCTCGTGCTGCTGGACGAGGTGCATGTCGAGCAGGTACTCCAGGACGTCCTCGGCGTCCCTGGTGCCCGAGTCGAGGAGCGCCGCCGCCGTGTAGACGTCGAGGTCGGCGCCCGGGTACTGCCCCAGCAGCCGGAACGCCTTGCGGTAGTCGGCGCCCAGCCCCTCGTACGACAGCCGCAGGGTGACCTCCACGCTGCGTTCGCCGGCGCTGAGCTCCGCGAGGCGGTGGGTGTCGTCGCGGAGCCGGTCCACGAGGTAGCGCACGGTCCAGCGGGGCCGTTTGCGCAGCCGCGCCGCGGCGATCCGCAGGGCCAGCGGCAGGTGCCCGGCCAGGTCGGCCAGGTCGGCGACGGCCTCGGGCTCGGCCTGCGCCCGCCGTTCGCCGATGATGCCGACGATCAGGGAGACGCTGTCCGGCGGCGCCATGGTGCCGAGGGAGACGGAGTGCGCCGCGTCGAGGTCCACGAGCAGCGCGCGGCTGGTGATCAGGACGACGGTGCCGGTGGGGGACGCGAGGAGCGGTTTCACCTGCGCTTCGCTGACTACGTTGTCAAGCAGCAGGATCATCCGGTGCTTGGTCATGGTGGAGCGCCACAGGGTGATGCGGCCCGCCGCGTCGTCGGGGATGCGCTCGCCCGGGACGCCGAGCATGCGCAGCAGGGCCTCGGCCGCGGCGGCCGGCGTGAGGGGTTCCTCGCCGGGGGTGTAGCCGCGCAGGTCGAGGTGGAGCTGGGCGTCGGGGTACCGGTCGGCGAGCTGGTGCGCGGCGCGCACGGCGAGGGAGGTCTTGCCGCTGCCGCCCATGCCGTCGATGGCGACGATGAGGGGACCGGAGCCGGTGGCGTCCTCGACGAAGCCGAGGAGCTTGTGCAGTTCCTCCTCGCGGCCGGTGAAGTCGCGCAGGTCGTAGGGGAGCGTGGAGCGGCTGCCGGCCACCGCCGGGGCCGCCGCGGCGGGTGCGGCGGCGACGGTCAGCGAGGGKTCGTTGCGCAGGATCGCCTGGTGCAGCTCGCGCAGGGAGTCGCTCGGCTGGATGCCGAGTTCCTCGTCGAGCAGGTCGCGGATGTTGCCGTACTCCTCCAGCGCCTCGGCCTGGCGGCCCGAGCGGTACAGGGCGAGCATCAGCTGACCGCGGAGGGTCTCGCGCAGCGGGTTGCCGCCGATCGCCTCGCGGATCCCGGCGACGAGTTCGGCACCCTCGCCGGCTTCCAGTCTCAGCTCGAAGAGCTGCTCCACCGCGGTCATGCGCCGTTCCTCCAGCGCGGCGGAGGCGGCGTCGACGACCGTGCCTCCGCTGCCGGACAGCACCGGCCCGCGCCACAGGGCGAGGGCCTCGCGCAGCAGCGCCGTCGCCTCGACGGTCCGGCCCGCGGCGGCGTGGTCGCGCGCCCGCCGCAGGGCGTCGGTGAACTGCAGCAGGTCCAGTTGCCCGGTCGTGACGGCGGCACGGTACCCGGGCCCGTCCGTGACGATGAGGTCGCGTCCGCCCGGGATGCGCTGGCGCAGCTCGGCCACGGCCTTGCGCACCTGGTGCGCCGCGGTGGCGGGCGCGTCCTCGTCCCAGACGGCCTCGACGAGCCGGTGCACCGGCAGGACGCGCTGGGGCTCCAGGAGGAGCGTCACCAGGACCCGTTCGCTGACGGGCCCTCCGACGTGGACGCGTTCGTCCCCGTCCCAACATTCCAGGGATCCGAGGATACGAAAGCGTATGGGCGCTGATTGGTCCATGGCGCGTGCCCTCTCCTCGGTACGGGGACGGCCGTCCTCGCGCAGTTCACCTGCAGGGGGCACCTCGCGGCGGGGCCGGAGACCGTTTGCCGTTCCTCGGTGCTCCGCAGGGAACCGCGCTCGGCGGCCGTCGTCGACGTATACATCTTCACCCACGATGTGTACCGGTCGGTGCGGGTTCCGGTCTCTCGTGCCGTGGGCAGGAGGCGCGCTGGCGTAAATCGGACAAGTTTTCGTAGGGGATTGACGCTTTGCGCAGCTCGCGGGAGTGCGCGGGTGCGTCACCCGAACGGCCTTTCAGGAAAGGGAGTTCGCGGTCGGCCGCCGTTCCCCCGAAGGATTCCGGGCCGCGGCGGAGGGATCGGGTTCGGTGGACGCCGTTCGCGTACCGGCACCGTCACCCGGTGTAGCACCGTGCCCGTTTGGGGCGTGTCGGTGCCCGTGCGCGGGCACGCCGCGCTGCGGGCGCCCCCGCCGGACGAGCCACGCACACACGGCCGGTGGCCGACAGCTGTCCGCTGCCGGCCACCGACCGTGTACGTCCGTCCCTGTCAAGGGCGCCTCGCCAGTACGGGTTCGGCGTCCTCCGGTACCGGTACCGGAGCCGCCGGTTCTGCGGCCGGGGTGTCGGCCAGCACGCCGCCGCGCCCCCAGTGGTCCTGTTCGACATCCCGCACCAGTACGGTCACGGCCTCTCTCGGGCATCCCGCTATCCGGGCCACCGTCGTGGTCAACTCGCCCACGAGATCGGCTCGTTTCTGTCGGTCGTTGCCCTTCCACCAGTCCACGGTCACCACAGGCACAGTGCTCTCCTTGTTCGTCGGGTCGCTTCTCGGACAGCTGGTCGTTCCGAGGGAATCGGATCGGATCAGGTTGGATCGGGTCGGATCAGAGGGGGCCGGTCACTGCAGGGCACCCGCCGGGTGCGGGCGGCCGGCGCCGTGGGACCGGTCGGTGGGCGGCGCCCCGTGCAGGAGCAGCGCGGTCGCCGAGGCGAAGTCGGCCACCACGTGGTCGGCGCCGGCGGCGGTCAGCGCCTCGGCGGAGCCGACGGACCGGCGGACGCCCACGGCCCGGACGCCGGCCGCACGGGCCGTCCTCATGTCGGTGGCCGTGCCGCCCACGTACCAGGACCGCGGCGCCCGCGCGCCGAGGTCGGCCAGGACCCGCACCACCGCGTCGGGGTGCGGCTTGCCGCGTCCGACCATGTTGCGGGCCACGACGGTGTCGAACCTGTTGAGGATGCCGGTGGCGTCCAGCAGCGCGTGGGCGTCGGCGTAGACCTTCGAGGTGGCGACACCGAGCGGGTGGCCCGCCGCCCGCAGCCGGTCGAGCCCTTCGGCCACGCCGGGCAGCAGGAGTGCCGGGCCCCGGCCGAGGACGTCCGTGACGAAGCGGCGCCGGTACCGGGCGACGGCCTCGGCGGTCACGGTGTCGTGGACGCATGTGCCCAGCAGCCGTGCGAACAGCACCTGCAGGGGCTTCCCCAGCACCGCCGACACCTCCGCGTGCGTGGGGGAGGCGCCGAGGTCCCAGACGATGTCGTCGACCAGCCCGGCCATGGCGGCCGGGGTGTCGAGGAGGACGCCGTCGACGGCGAAGACGGACACGGACGCGGACACCGATGTGGACGCGGACACGGAGGTCATGCCGCAGCCTTCCCGTCGGGCAGGGCGTCGAGCGGGGCGACGCGCGGCGCTCCGCCGGTGTGCGGCGATGGGTCCATGGGGCTCTCCAAACCGGTTGCCGGGACGAGGGCGGGCCGTGCGGCCCGGGCGGCGCGGGAACCGCCCGCCGACCGGGTCACCAGGACTGTCCCGGGCCCCGTTCCCGTTCCGTTCCCGCCCCGTGCCCACCTCGTCCGGTGCGGGGGGCGCCGACCCCCGTCACCGTCCCGTCACCTCCCCGCCGTCACCCCGTCATCCGGCGGCCAGTGAAGTGAGCACCGTGGCCGCCAGCGCCGAACGGGCCACCATGCCGGACACCGAGGTGTGTTCCGAGCGGGCGTGCGCACCCGAGCCGACCGCCCCGATGCCGTCCAGGACCGGTGTGCCCGCGGCCACGACGAAGTTGCCGTCGCTCGCCCCGCCGACGGACGCCTCCCGCAGCTCCTCCCCGAGCAGCGCCGCGCACCGGCGGGCCGTCTCCGCGAGCGCCGCGACCTCTGCGGTCCGCTCGAAGACGGGGCGGTTCCAGTCCCCGGTGACCTCCACGCGGGTCCGCGGATCCACCGGGCGCAGCGCGGCGAGGGAGGCGGTGATCCGCTCCTGCTCGGCGGCGGAGGCGACCCGTACGTCGATCCGGCCGGTGGCGCGCCCCGCGGTCACGTTGCTCCGCGTACCGCCCTCCACCACGCCCACGTTGAGCGAGGTGCCCGCCGCGGGGTCGCGCAGCGCGGCCAGGCGCAGGATCTGGTGGGCGAGTTCGTCCACCGCGCTCGCCCCGGCGGTGGGGTCGAGACCGGCGTGGGCCTCGCTGCCGGTGACCGTGACGGKGAACAGCCCCACCCCTTTACGTGCCGTCTTGATCGCCCCGTCGGCGGCCGCCTCGAAGACCATCGCGAGCCTGCTGCCGTGCGCCTCGGCGACGATCGCCTCGTGCGAGGCGAGGCTGCCGGTCTCCTCGTCGCCGTTCAGCATCAGGGTGCAGGCCGGCCGGGGCAGCCCCAGGGCGTCGAGGGCGCGCAGGGCCCACACCGCCTGCACGAGGCCGGCCTTCATGTCGAAGACGCCGGGTCCGCTGATGCGGTCGCCGTCCCGTCGGAAGGGCCAGTCGTCGAGGGTGCCGGTCGGCCAGACGGTGTCGTAGTGCGCGAGGAGCAGCACCGGCCTGCCGTCCTCGGCGGACGGCTCCCGGGCCGGGTAGCGGCGTACGAGGATGTCGCCGGCCCCCTCGCGGGGCAGGATCTCCTCGGCGTCCGGTGCGCCCAGGCGCCGGTCGAGCCAGTCGCGCAGCCAGCCGAGGCAGGCGTGGAGTTCGTCCGGGTCGTCGCTGGCGCTTCCCTGGGAGGTGTACGCGTCGAGGTCGGCGACCATGTCCTCGCGGTGCCCGTCGAGCCAGTCCCGCACCGCGACGGCCTGCTCCGCCCCGGGCAACCGCCCGGGCACCGCGGCCCCAACGGCCCCGCTCGCCGCGTCCGGCCGTCCGGCTGTCCCCGCCACGGCGAGAGGGCTCGGGGCCTCCGGCTGTTCGGACGTCCCTGGCTCGGCGTGGGGGCTCAGGCCCTCCGGCTGTTCGGGCGTCCCCTGCCCGGCGAGGGGGTTCGGGGCCTCCGGCCGTCCGGACGTCCCCTGCCCGGAGAGAGGGCTCGGGACCTCCGATTGTTCGGGCGTCCCCGGCCCGGCGAGAGGGCTCAGCCCCTCCGGCCGTCCGGGCGTCCCCGCCACGGCAAGGGGACGCGGGGCCTCAGGCTCCCCGGGCGTCCCGACCCCGGCCAGCCCGTCGAGTTCCTCCAAGCGTGCTTCGGACATCCCCTCCGGGGCGCCCTCCAGCGCGCGCAAGCCGTCCATGACGGTGCGCAGGAGCGGCGCCGGCAGTCCTTCGCGGGCCGCGTGGCCGAGGACGTCCGCGTAGTGGGTGGTGACCTCGACGGGCCGGTGGCGCACGGCCAGGTCGCGCCAGATGCCGCTGCGATCCTTCGACTGCGTGCGCAGCCACGCGGTCAGGCGGTCGAAGGCGGCGTCGCGGTCCGCCGGGCCGGCCCCGTTCCGGAACGGGTGCGGCTCGAAGGCGTCGAAGCCCTCCAGGGTGACGCCGAGCCGGTCGGACACGGCGAAGACCTCACCGGCCAGGGCGGCCATGGCGGGCCGGTGCCGGTCGATGAGGTCGGCCATGGGGGCGTCGGCGAGCGCGGTCGCGGCCAGCATCGCGCCGAACCCGGCCTTGGCCCAGAGGTACCCCTCGACGTTGTCGCTGGCCACGGCCGGGCCCCAGCTGCGCAGATCGGCCACGAGCGCCTCGACGCGCCCGCCGACCGGGGCGCCGTCCGGCTCGCCGACGACCAGGGCCCCGGCGCCGCCGTCCAGGACGACCCCCGGTTCGACGACGTCGGCGAAGATGTTCACGAACGCGGCGACGGTCCGTGCGGCGCCCACGTGCCGGGCGATCAGCGCCTCGTTGAAGCCGTTCTGGACGGAGACCACGTAGCCGTCCGGCTCCAGACGGGGTGCGATCCACGCGGCCGCGGTCTCCGTGGCCTGCGCCTTGACGGCCAGCAGGACCCGTCCGAGGGCGCCGGAGAACTCGTCCGGGGTCACGGCGGTGACCGGCACGCTCGTACGGGTGCCGTCCTGCACGACGGTGAGTCCGCCGTCCCGGATCGCGGCCACGTGGGCGGGGTCGGTGTCGACGACGGTGACCGGGTGGCCGGCGCGCGCGAGGGCGAAGGCGAGCGTGCCGCCGATGGCGCCCGCGCCGACGACGGTGTACGCGGCCCGCTGCGGGGAGGGGGCGGTCATGCGGTGGGTCCTTCCGCGGCGACACCCGCGACGAAGACGGGGTACGCGGCCCGCTGCGGGGAGGGGGCGGTCATGCGGTGGGTCCTTCCGTGGGGGCGGCCGGGGCCGCCGCGAGCGGGGTGGCGCGGGTGTCGCCGGGCTGCCAGATGCGGGGCAGGTGCAGCGCGCCCGTGCTGGACCCGCCGTCCACCCGCAACACCTCACCGGTGATCCAGGAGGCGTCCGGGCCCGCGATCCAGCACACCGCGCGGGCGATGTCCCGCGGACTGCCCGGGCGGCCCAGCGGGTTGGCGCCGATGGCCGCCGCGTACTCGGCGGAGACGGGGTTGCAGTCGCTCGACACCTGGACGAAACCGGGGCTGACCGCGTTGACGCGGATGCCGTGCCCGCCCAGCTCCAGCGCGGCGGCGCGGGTGGCCATCTCCAGGGCGGCCTTGGAGCTCGCGTACGGGCCGCCGCCGGGACGGGCCCGCAGCGCGGAACCGGAACTGATGTTGACGACCGCGCCGGGCCGCCCGTCCGCGATCGCGAGCCGGGCGAACGCGGCGGTCGCGAGCACGGGAGCGCGCAGGTTGACGGCGAACAGCCGGTCCCAGGCGGGAGCGTCCACCTCGGCCATGTCCAGCGACGGATAGACACCCGCCGCGTTGACCAGGACGTCGACCGGCCCGTTCGCCGCCCAGGCGGCCTCGACCAGGGCGGCCGGCGCGCCCGGGTCGGTGAGGTCCGCGGCGTGCGCCACCGCTCCGCCGCCCAGCCGGGCCGCGGTCCGCGTCAGGGGCCCGGCGTCGCGGTCGGCGAGCGTGAGCAGGTCGCCCCGCGCCGCGAACTCCTCGGCGATCGCCCCGCCGATGCCGCCCGCGGCACCGGTGACGAGCACGTGCGCCATCAGTCGAACTCCTTGTCCTTGGTCTCCGGCATCGTCAGGTAGACGACGAGGGAGATGAGGGCGGCGCCGGACACGTAGATCCACAGCAGGTCGCTGTGGCCGTTCTCGTGCATCCAGGTCGTCAGGTAGGGGGCCGTGCCGCCGAAGACCGCGACCGCCAGGGCGTAGGGCAGGGCGATGCCGGTGGCGCGCACCTCCGCGGGGAACTGCTCGGCCATGATGACGGCGCAGTTGGCGGAGTAGCCGAGGATCAGCAGCATCCCGACCAGCTGGACCAGGAACAGGCTCAGGAAGCTGCCGCCGAGCAGGTGCAGCAGGGGCCAGGCCAGGACGACGAAGCCGCCGGCGAAGGCCGCCATGGTGGGCTTGCGGCCCACCCGGTCCGAGAGCAGCCCGACGAACGGCAGCGCCACCACGAAGACGACCAGACACAGCGTCTGCGACAGCAGCGCGGTCTTCAGAGGGATGCCGGTGGTCAGGTTCGCGTACGTGGGAAGGTAGTTGACCCAGATGTAGTAGGTCAGCGTGCCCGCGATCGTGATGCCGGCGACGCGCAGGGTCGCCGCAGGGTGCTCCACGAACATCGCCTTGACCGGGTTCGTACGGGTGCGGCCCGCGCCCTGTGCCTGGGCGAAGGACTCGGTGTCCTCGACGGACACCCGCAGCCACAGCCCGACCAGGCCGAGCAGCCCGCCGAAGACGAACGCGGCGCGCCAGCCCCAGGAGTGCACGGCGTCGTCGCTCAGCGCCGAGGTGGTGAGGGTGCCCAGGAGGGAGGCGATAAGGACACCGCCCGCGACCGACACCTGCTGCCACGACCCGGCGAACGCGCGCCGGCCGCGGGCCGCCGACTCCACGAGGAAGGCGGAGGACGAGCCGAACTCGCCGCCCGCGGAGAAGCCCTGCACGAGCCGGGCGAGGAGCAGGATCAGCGGCGAGAGGACGCCGATGGTGTCGTAGCTCGGGGTGATCGCGATGAGGAAGCCGGCGCCCGCCATCAGGGCGACCGTGAGGGTCATGCCCTTCTTGCGTCCGTGGCGGTCGGCGTAGGCGCCGAGCACGGCCGCGCCGACCGGGCGCATCACGAAGCCGACGGCGAACACGGCGAGCGTGGACAGCAGGGCCACCGCCCCGTCGCCCTTGGGGAAGAACTCATCGGCGATGATCTTGGCGAAGATGGAGTACAGGGCCCAGTCGACCCACTCGACGGTGTTGCCGATGGTGCCGGCGACGATCGCCTTGCGCTGGGCGCCGCTCAGTCTGCCCGGGGCGGGGGAGCCGCCCTCCTTCGACAGGGGACCGGCGGGCGTGGCGGATCCGGTGTTCATGGCGTCTGCTCCGGGGCGTCGGGGAGGGAACGGGTGGCCGCCGGGCCGTCCGGTACGGCGCGGGCCGCGTCGGCGACCTGGGCGTGCGTGGCGTACCAGACGCCGGAGTGGGCGGCGATGTGGTCGAGCAGTCCGCGCAGCGCCACCAGCCGCGAGCGGTGGCCGATGACGTGCGGGTGCAGGGTCAGCTGGAAGACCCCGCCGTCGCGGTACGCGGCGTCGAACTCGTCGGTCCAGATCTCCTGCACGTCGCGCGGACGGCTGTGTGGGCGGACGGCGCCGTAGCGGTCCATCGTGAAGTACGGGGCGTCGTCCCGGATCCAGTCCACCGGGATCTCGACCAGACCGGTCGGCCTGCCGTCGGCGACGATCTCGTAGGGCTCGTCGTCGGCCATCAGCGAGGAGTCGTAGGCGAAGCCGAGTTCGAGCATGATGGCGAGCGTGGAGTCCGAGAAGTCCCAGGACGGGGTGCGGATCCCCACCGGGCGCCGCCCGGTCAGCGTGTCCAGGGTGTCCAGGGCGCGGGCGGTCAGCTCCCGCTCGTCGGCGCGGTCCAGCAGCATGTTGCGTTCGTGGATCCAGCCGTGCACGGCCAGCTCGTGCCCGTCCCGGGTGTAGGCGCGCGCCTCCTCGGGGTGGGCCAGGGCGGAGACCGCGGGCATGAAGAACGTCGCGGGTACGCCGTACCGGGCGAGGAGGTCCAGGATCCGGGGCGCGCCGACGCGGGCGCCGTACTCGCCCTGGGCGAGGCGGCCGGGGCTGGTCTCGCCGTCGCGCAGCGGGATCGTCTCGTGGTCGGAGTCGAAGGACAGGGCGACCGCCACCCGGGCGCCGCCGGGCCAGCGGTCGGGGACCAGCCGGCGTCCGGCGCGCACGGCGTCCAGGTGGCCGCGCCAGGTCGGTTCGGTCCAGCGCCAGCTCTCCGCGGGCAGGCCGGAGTCGTCTGTGGGCATGGTGACTCCACGGGGTCGGGGACGGAAGTGTGA
>NZ_VDFC01000049.1:10694-54586 GCF_008369065.1 Streptomyces apricus
GGGCTGCGGGAGGGCGGCGTCAGGCCGGGGCGCCCACCGCGACGTCCGTCGGGCCGTCCGGGCGCACCTCGCCGTCGTCGTCGACGTCCGGCGGGATCGTCGACAGCGCGGTGGCGTGCAGGTCCTTCGTGCGCAGCATCGTGAAGCCGATGATCGCGGCGATGAACCCGAGGATCGCGCTGAGGGTCATGGCGCCGTGGAAGGCGCTCATGAACGCGTCCTGCCCGGTGGCCAGCACCTTGTCGCGCAGGGGTCCCGCGGACTGGGCGACGGCGTCCAGGGAGCCGGCGCTGATGCCGTGGGCGGCCTGCTCCGCGGCGTCTGCGCCCAGCTGCTTGCCGACCGCCGACGAGGTGACGTCCTCGGACACGCTGTGCTGGAAGAAGGCGCCGACGCCGGCGATGCCGACCGCGATGCCGACCTGCTGGAAGGTCTCGTTGATGCCGGAGGCGACACCGGACTTGGCCGGCTCCGCGACCCCGATGGCCAGCGCGGCCCGGGCCGGGTTGAAGGCGCCCATGCCGAGGCCCGCGATGACCAGGGCCGGGATGAGCACGGTCCAGGACGAGTCGGCCTCGGTCAGGTTCAGGCACAGGATGCCGATCGCCATGACCAGGGTCGAGCCGCCGAGCAGCACCCGGAAGGACACCTTGCCGATGAGTCCGCCGCCGATGGCGCCGGCCAGGAACATCGCGCCCGTCAGCGGCAGGAACCGCAGGCCCGTGCCCCAGGCGTCCACGTGCAGGATGTTCTCCAGGTAGCTGGTCTCGAAGAACACCGACGGCAGGGCCCCGGCGTTGCCGATCATGGCGACCAGGGAGATGCCGACGAAGGTCCGGTTGCGGAAGAACGCGGGGTCGATCAGGGCGCGTTCGCCCAGGCGCCGCTGGATGGCGACGAACAGGACCAGGAAGAGCGCGCTGGCCGCGTAGACACCGAGCGTGGTGCCGCTGGTCCAGCCCTCCACGGGCCCGCGGATGGTGGCGAAGACCAGTGCCCCGAGCGCGAGGCTGAAGGTGGCGAGGCCGGCCCAGTCGGTGGGATGGGCCCGCTTGTTGAGCGACTCACGGACGCGCACGGCGCCGATGATGATGGCGATCACGCCGACCGGCACGTTGATGTAGAAGATCCAGCGCCAGGACAGCGAGTTGATCAGCGCGCCGCCGATGAGCGGGCCGGTGGCGACGGCGAGACCGACGGCGGCGCCGAACGCGGTGAACGCGGTCGCCCGCTCCTTGCCGTGGAACTCGTGGCTGAGCATCGCCGGACCGACCGCGAACATGATGGCGGCACCGACGCCCTGGACGGCGCGGGCCCAGCTCAGCTCGGCGGATCCGTCGGCCAGACCACAGGCCAGGGAGGCCGCGGTGAAGACAGCGAAGCCCACCTGGAAGACCTTCTTGCGGCCGATCCGGTCGGCCAGCGAGCCCGCCGCCACCAGGAAGATCGCCAGCGTGAGGGCGTAGGCGTCGAACACCCATTGCAGGTCGGCGAAGCTTCCGCCCAGGGACCGGTGGATCTGCGGCAGCGCGATGGAGACCACGCTCAGATCGAGCATGAGCATGAAGGAGCCCAACGCGACGATCCCGAGCGTCCACCACCTCGTGGGCGATGGTGCGCGTTCTGCGGACATGCGAAGACCTTCCAATCAGCGGGATGTCTAGATGATGGAAATCTAGATGATTGGAAAGCCGTACGTCAACGCCGATGGTGACCCGGCGCGGCCGAACGGGTGATCGGTCAATTGCCGTACAACTTTTGACCGTTGGCGTGGAAGTGCCCTCTGCGCGCACCGGCCGTACGCACGAAGAAGCGCGGCACCGGATCCACCGGTACCGCGCTTTTCTCGGGGTGTGCGTGCCGTCAGTCGGAACAGACGGACGCGGGCCAGCGCCCTGCCATCAGCACGCCGAGCATCTTCCGCAGCGCCTCGCGCTCGTCCCCGGCCAGCGCGCCGAAGAAGTTCTCCTCGACCTCGGTGGCCACCCGGTCCGCGGTCGCGAGGGCCTCGCGGCCGGACTCGGTGAGGATCAGGTTGTAGCGCCGGCGGTCGGCCGGATTGCGCCGCCGCTCCACGTGCTGGTTGCGCTCCATCTCGTCGATCACCGTCACGACCGTGGTCGGATCGAGGTTGAGCAGCCGGCTCAGGTCCTGCTGGGACAGCTCGGGTCCGCCCGCCAGGGCGGCCAGCACGAAGAAGTACCGGATGCGCATGCCGACCGCACCCAGCGCCTTCTCCACGTCCTCCACCAGGACCAGCCCCGCCTTGTGCAGCAGGTAGCCGGGACGCTCGGCGATGAGGAAGTCCTTGCGAGGTGACGTCCCGTGCCGCTCCGCGCTGTCGCTGCGCACCATGCCCGACTCCTTCGATCGTCGCAATCTCCACCATCGAAGATACAACGCTTCCCCGCAACGGACCCCACTGGCCAGGCACATCCCGCCGGAAGCCTCTCGCGGCCGTCACCCGGCGGCCGCCGGTGCGCGACGTCCGCAGGTCATGTCCTGGCCCCGGGAATTCATCCGTCCGTAACAATTGACCTTCCCGTCCATCTGTAATGGCGTTGCAAAGAACAACGGAACGAAAGTTTCCGCTTATCGCAAACCGGAACCGCTGGTTTGCCGCAAACCGGCGAGGTCACGTGGGGGGTGACGGTTTGCGCGAGCGCGCCCCGGGCCGCGCAACCGAATATGCGTGTGACCTGTACCACGTAGGGCCGAGTGGCGCGCCTGTTACGCTCGCCGAGTTACTGGCCGCAGGATTGCTCTCGACGGCCAGGACCACACGGGGAAGAAAGCGCTTGGCGCAACGGGGGAAACACAGAATGGTTCAACATTCGATCAGCTGTTGTCACAGGCAACGCTGACGGCGGGGAGACCGCGCCCATCGGCGCAGGTCCGAAGCGCCTGACCACACGACTCGCACTGTGCCGCACTGCTGTGCGCCGCGCAGCGTGCTCCTTTGTCCTGCATCGATCCATCACCACGGCCAATTGGCGGACAGGGCTGTCCTCAGACGCCTCTGTCCTCTCACGCATGGAATGGAACAACTCAATGCAACAGTCAAGTACCGACCTCGCGGAGATATTCGAGGAATGGCTCGGCGACCCGGAAAACAGCTCGAACTCCTTATCCTTCGCCGGGGCCCTGGAATTGGATGAACGGGATGAACTTCCCGCCGCCGGAATCGACCAGGTCCGTGCCTTCGGATTCAACCGGTACTTCGTTCCCGAGCGGCTGGGGGGCGATCTCCGGGCCGCCGAGGACATCCTCATACTCACCCGGGTGATAGCCCGCCGGGACATGAACGTCGCCGTCAGCGAGAGCACCCAGGTCTGGATGATGCTCGCCTGGATCGGCGGCGACGCCGAGCAGCAGGAGAAGTACGCGGCCACGGTCCTGCGCGGCGGGGTCGTCCCGTGTCTGGCCTACTCGGAGCCGGGGCACGGGGCCGACCTGGCCGCCAACCGGTTCACCGCCACCCCGGACGCCGGCCAGTACGTCCTGACCGGCGAGAAGTGGCCCATCAACCGGGGCCGGACCTCCACCCACGTGGTGCTCCTGGGAATCACCGGCGACGAGGACACGCCCGCCAAGCGGCAGCAGTCCATGTTCCTCGTCGACCGGTCGGAGGTCATCTCCGGTCAGGTGACCGGGGTGCCGCGCGTCCCGACCTACGGCCTGCGGGGCTGCGACATCAGCGGCGTCGCCTTCGAGGGCGCCCGGGTGAACGCCTCCGCCCGGCTGGGCGCCGAGGGCGAAGGGCTGGAACTGGCCCTGCGCGGCCTGCTGATCACCCGCACCTTCTGCACCGGCCTCTCGCTCGGCACCGGCGACACCATGCTGCGGACCGTGGCCGGATTCCTCTCCGACCGCGTCCTCTACGACGGTCCCGCCGACGAGATCCCGTACGTCACCGAGTCCCTCGCCAACGCGTACCTGAGCCTGCTGGTCGCGGAGTGCGAGAGCCTCGTCGCGATGCGCGGACTGCACCTCTACACCGAGCAGTTCAGCATCTGGGGGAACCTGGCGAAGGTGCAGGTCGCCCGCCTGGTCGACTTCAACAGCAAGGTGCTGGCCCGCACCCTGGGCGCCCGGTACTTCCTCCGTGCCGCCGAACACGTGGGGACGTTCCAGAAGATGCTCCGCGACGGGGCCGTCGTCTCGGTCTTCGACGGCAGCGAGCCGGTCTGCCTCGACAGCATCGCCCTGCAACTGCCCGCCCTCGCCAAGGCCCACGGGCACGACCCGGACGAGGACTGGCGGCCGCTGTACGACCTGCGCGCCGAACTGCCCCCGTTCGAACCGGACCGGGTCAGCGTGTTCGGCCGCGGCCGGGACGCCACGTTCGCCAGCCTGCCCGCGCTGACCGACCGCCTCGCCGCGCTGTCGCCGTCCGCCGGCTGCGACGAGCAACGCCTCGCCGTACTGCGCGAGCGGGCCGCGGAACTGCGCGACGAGCTCGACGCGCTGCTCGCACGGGTCCAGGAGGTCCGCCGGTGGGCCGCCGCCCAGCCGCCCACCAGGCCGTCGGCGTCCGCCAAGTCCACCCCGCCCCGGCTGATCCGGGTGGCGGAGGAACTGAGCAACCTGCACGCCAAGGTGGCGGCCCTCGGCGTGTGGCTGTTCAACCGCGACCACCTCGGCGGGTTCTTCGCCGAGGGCGAGTGGCTGCAGGCCGCGCTCGACCGCAGGCAGGTCCACCAGTACGACGCCGGCGACCTCGACCCGTCGACCGCCGCACGGCTCTTCGACCGGATGAACGCCCAGCGCGCCGACAACGAGTTCTTCTCCGTGCGCCCGGTCCGCATGGCCGCGCCCGGCTCCTCCGAAGCCGGCCCCGAGCGGGGATCCGCCGCCGCCTGAGCGTCCCCGCCCCGCCGAGGAACAGCGCCGCACACCACCGGACACGTACACCGAGAGGTACCGACCTGCCATGAGTACGAAGAACCTGACGATCGACGACGTGAAGAGGGTCCTCGTCGAGGCCGTGGCCGCCGAGGCCGGCATCGCCCCCGCCGAGCTGGCGACCGACCGCCCCTTCACCGACTACGGCCTGGACTCCATGGCCGCCCTGTCGGTGGGCATGGAGATAGAGGACGTCTGCGGACTCACCGKCCCGCCGGTCGACCTGCTCTGGGACCACCCGACGGTGGACACCCTGGCCCCGGCACTGGTGGCGCTGATGAACGCCGAGCCCGTCGCCGCCGCCACGGACGGCCGCTGATGGCGGCCGCGCGGACGACGGACCCGATGAACCCGTCACATCCGGCGCACCCGGCGGACCGGCCCGCCCCGGTCGATTCCGTGCGCCCCGCCAACGCGCAGCAGGCCGGACTCTGGTTCATCCACGAGACCGACCCGGGATGCTCCGCCTACCACATCGTGTTCGGCGCGGAGGTCACCGCCGACCCGCGCCTCGGTACCGAGGCCGGCGACATCGTCGACGCCCTCACCCGCGAGCACGACGCCCTCCGGACCGGCTTCCGCGCCGGCCCGGAGGGGCCCGAGCAGTTCGTGCGCGACACGGTCGCGCCCGACATCCGCCACACCGACGCACGGGAACTGGAGCCGAGGGCGCTGCGCGACCGCGTCAGGGCGGACAGCCGGACCCCGTTCGACCTGTCCCGGCCGCCGCTGTGGCGCGTGCACCTCTACCGCACCGCCGAACGCACCTGGGTGTTCACCCTCGTCATGCACCACATCGCGGCCGACTTCTGGTCGCTGGCGCTGCTGCTCTCCGAGGTGCGCAGCCGCCTGGAGGGCACACCGCACCGGTTCACGCTCGACGGCGACGCCTTCGCGGCGTACGCCGACCGGCAGCAGACCTTCCTGACCGGCGAGAAGGCGCGGGGGCTCCTCGACGGTGAGGCACGGCGGCTGGCGGACGCACCGCCGGCACTCGACCTCTACGGCGACCGGCCGCGCCCGCCCGCCCCGTCCTACGACGGCGGCTCCGCACCGTTCGCGCTGTCCGCCGGCGCGACCGAAGCGGTACGGCGCCTGGCGCGGGAGACCTCGTCGACGCCGTACACCGCGCTGCTGGCCGCCTACTTCGTGCTGCTGGGCCGGCTGAGCGGCCAGAGCGACCTCCTGGTCGGCACCCCGACCTCCGGCCGCCTCAACCGGAAGTTCCGCGACGCCCTCGGCAACTTCGTCAACACCGTCGTCGTACGCGGCGAGATCGACGAGGAGTCGACCTACCGTTCGCTGCTCACCACCTCCCGCGAGCGGGTGACCGAGGCGCTGCGGGCGCAGGAACTGCCCTTCCCGTGGCTGGTGCGGGAGCTGGCGCCACCGCGGGACCCGAGCCGGACACCGCTGTACCAGGCGGGCTTCGCCTGGGACCGGCTGCCGTTCCTCACCGACATGGACGCGTTCTTCCTGCTGGAACCGGGCCCCGGCGCCGAACTGGACGTCGCGGGCGCCACCCTGCGGCCGTACCCGCTGCCGCAGCAGGAGGGCCAGACCGACCTGTGGGTCGAGATGGGCGCGGAGCAGGACGGTGCGTTCGCCGGTGTCCTGCGCTACAACACCGACATCTTCGGGGCGGGCACGGCCCGGGAACTGGCCGCCACCTTCGTCACCACGGTGGAGACCCTGGTCGCCCACCCCGACGAACCCCTGCGCGACCTCGCACGGGGCGACGGGCGCCAGCGGGCCCGGCTCACCGAGTGGGGCACGGGGCCCGAGCGCGCCGTGCCGGCGGCCCGGCTGCCCGACCTGGTCCGCGACCAGGCCCACCGGACGCCCGGCGCGACGGCGCTGGTCGCGGGCGCCGAGCAGTGGAGCTACGCGCGTCTGCTCGCGTCGGTCGACGAGATCGCGGCGGCCCTGCGGACCGCGGGTGTCACGGCGGGCGACCGCGTGGCGGTGATGACAGGACGCGGCGCGCCGCTCGTGGCGACACTGCTGGCCGTGCTGGACACCGGCGCCGCGTACGTCCCCCTCGACCCGAACCTCCCCGCCGAGCGGCTGACCTACATGGCCGAGGACTCCCGCGCCCGGCTCCTGGTCGGCCGGTCCGACCTGCGCGACGGCCGGCTGCCGGGCCTGCCGCTGCTGGATCTGGACGACCTCGCCGCGGGCCCCGTGCCCGCGGACCGGGACGGCGGCGGCACGGACCCGACGGCCGCCCCCGCCGGGACCGACCCGGCGTCCGGCACCGCCGATCTGGCGTACATCCTCTACACCTCCGGCTCCACCGGGCGGCCCAAGGGCGTGGCGATCCCGCACCACGCGCTGACGAACCTGCTCCTCGCGATGCGGGAGGACACCGGGTTCGCGGCGTCGGACAGCCTGCTCGCGGTCACCACGATCTCCTTCGACATCGCCGGCCTGGAACTGTTCATGCCCCTGGTGGCCGGCGGCCGGGTCATCGTGTGCGACAGCGCGACGGCCGCCGACGGGGCCGCCCTCGCAACCCTGATCGCGGACTCCGGGGCGACCTGGATGCAGGCCACCCCCACCTCGTGGCGCATGCTGCGCGACGCCGGCTGGAAGGGCGCACCGCAGCTCAACGTGTTGTGCGGCGGCGAGGAACTCCCGCTGGAACTGGCCGAGTTCCTGCACGGCGCGGTGGCGAGCCTGCACAACGTCTACGGCCCCACCGAGACGACCGTCTGGTCCACCGCGGGCACCGTGGACCCCTCGTCCGGCATCGACATCGGCGCCCCGCTGGCCAACACCCTGCTGTACGTCCTGGACCCGCAGGGCCGCGCCGTCGAGCCGGGCTTCCCCGGCGAACTGTGGATCGGCGGCGACGGCCTCGCCCTCGGCTACTGGGACCGGCCCGAGCTGACGGCGGAGCGGTTCGTCACCGGACTGCCGGCCGCTCCGGACCAGCGCCTCTACCGCACGGGCGACCGGGCGCGCTGGACCAGCGACGGGCGGCTGCTGCACCACGGCCGCCTGGACAACCAGGTCAAGCTGCGCGGCTACCGGATCGAACTCTCCGAGGTCGAGACCGTCCTCGAAGCCGTCGACGGCGTCTCCACCGCCGTCGTCGTGGTCCGCGACGACCGGCTCGTCGCGTACCTGGTGGCCGAGCCCGGGGCCGAGCTGCGGACGGCGGACATCAAGTCGACGGCGGGCGTGTCCCTCCCGCCGTACATGGTGCCCGGCATCGTCATGGTCCTGGACGAACTGCCGCTGACCGCCAACAAGAAGATCGACCGCAACCGGCTGCCCGAGCCCGTCGTCTCCTCGGACGCCGGCTTCGAGAAGCCCCGCGACGCCACGGAGATCACGCTGGCGCGGATGTGGACCGAGATCCTGGACATCCCCCAGGTCGGCATCCACGACAACTTCTTCGACGTGGGCGGCCACTCGCTGCTCGCCGTCCGGCTCAGCGCGGCCGTCCTCGCCGAATGGGACGTGGAGATCCCCATCTCCGTCATGCTGCGCCAGGGCACCATCGCCGAGCTGGCCACCATCGTGCGCTCCGGCGGCCAGGAGACCGCGCGCGGACCGGTCGTCACCCTGCGGGAGGGCGACCCGCAGCGGCGCCCCGTCTTCCTGTTCCACCCCTTCGGCGGCACCGTCTTCTGCTACGTCGAACTGACCCGCCACCTCCCGCAGGGCAGGCCGGTCCTGGCGATCGAGGCACCCGGCATCGCGAACGAGGGCGAGGCCGAGATCAGCGTGGAGGCCATGGCCACCCGCTACATCGACCTCCTCAGGGAGATCCAGCCGACCGGCCCGTACGCCCTCGGCGGCTGGTGCTTCGGCGGCGTGATCGGCTACGAGGTGGCCGGGCAGCTGCGGGCCGCGGGCGAGGAGATCGAGTTCCTCGTCGGCATCGACAGCCGGGCGCCGATCGAGGAGAACATCCCGGACTCCGCCGACGACGCGACGATCCTCTCCTGGTTCGCCCGGGACCTCGCGGTGCCCGCCGGCAAGACCCTCGACATCTCCGCGGACCACCTGCGCGAACTCGGCGGCGACGCCGCCTTCGACCACATCCTGGAGCGGGCCGCCGCCATCGGCGTCCTCGCCGAGGACGCGGACCGCGCGCAGATCCTGCGCTATTTCGAGGCGTACCTCGCCAACGGCATCGCCCTGCAGACCTACCTCCCCGAACCGGCCGACCTCGACCTCGTGCTGCTGCGCGCGGCCGAGGAGGAGGCCGACTACGGGCCGAAGCTCGGCTGGGAGTCGCTGATCAAGGGATCACTGGACGTCATCGAGGTCTCCGGGGACCACAACTCGGTGATGTACGAACCGCACGCCGAGGCAGCCGCCCTGGCGATCGCCCCCCTCCTGGAAGGACCGACCGACGATGACGAAAACTGAGCAGGTCAAGGCCGAGTACGCGTTCGGCCTGCCGGTACCGCCGAAGGAGGCCTTCGCGCTGATCTCGGACCCGGCGCAGGACCCGGTCTGGCAGGCGGCCTGCGTGGACGTGCAGCTCCTCGACGGGGAGCCGCGGCCGGGCGCACGGTACGAGATCACCTTCCAGCTCATCGGCAAGCGCATGCAGTTCACCGTCGAGATCGACGAGTTCGAGCCGGGCCTGCGCTCCAGGTTCCACACCCTGGACGGTCCGTTCCACTACGTCGGCACCTACGTGTACGCCGAGAACGAGGACGGCACGACCACCGTGCACTGGACCTTCGAGGTGGAGCCCGGGGACTACTTCGGCATCATGCCGAAGTCCCTGCTCCGGAAGGTGCTCGTCAACTCGGTCAAGAAGGACTCCGGAAAGCTCGCCGCACAGCTCGGACAGGGAGCGCGTCACTGATGGCCACCAGCCACGAGGACCACACGAAAGTCGTCGTCACCGGTCTCGGGGAGACCACCCCGCTCGGCGGGAACGTCGCCGACACCTGGGACGCCATGCTCCGCGGCGAGAGCGGTTTGAGCCTGCTGGACGAGGAGTGGGCCAAGGACCTGCCGCCCCTGCTGGGCGGCCGGGCCAAGGTCGAACCCGGTCTCGCCCTCACCCACCAGCAGCGCCGGCGGCTCAGCCGCTCCGCCCAGTTCGCGGTCACGGCCGCGGCGGAGGCGTGGGCCGACGCGGGTCTCGACGACGCGTCCGGGGCCCCGCACCGGGTCGCCGTCGTGGTCTCGGCCGCGCTCGGCGACATGACCTCCATCATCGACGGCTGGGAGGCGCTGAAGACGCGCGGCTGGCGGCGCGTACCGCCCATGACCGTACCGATGTCCATGGGCAACGGCTCGGCGGCCGCGGTCGCCCTGCTGGTCAACGCCCGCCTCGGCGTGCACGCCACGGTCAACGCCTGCTCCTCCGGGACCCAGGCGCTGGTCACGGCGGCCGACCTGATCCGCCGCGGCGACGCGGACATCGTGCTGGCGGGCGGCGCCGAGGCACCCCTGCACCCCATGGTCCTGTCCTCCTTCGCGGCCATGCGGGCGCTGTCCCAGCGGGTGGACGACCCCGCCTCCGCCTGCCGCCCGTACGACGCGGACCGCGACGGGATGGTCCTCGGCGAGGGGGCCGGCGTCCTCGTCCTGGAGTCCGAGCGGCACGCACGCGAGCGCGGCGCCCGGATCTACGCCGAGCTGGCCGGGGTGGGCATCTCCTCGGACGCGTACCACATGGTGCAGCCGGAGCCGAACGGCGCCGGCACCGTCACCGCCCTGCGCACCTCCCTCGCGGACGCCGGGGTGCGGCCCGAGGACGTCGCGCACTTCAACGCCAACGGCACGGCGACCGGTCCCGGCGACGCGGCCGAGGCCCGTGCGGTGCGGACCGTCTTCGGGGACGCGGACCAGGGGCCCGCCCTCTCCGCCAACAAGTCGATGACCGGGCACAGCCTCGGCGCGGCGGGCGCGATCGAGTCCATCTCCACGATCCTCGCCCTCCACCACGGCGTGGTGCCGCCGACCCGCAACTTCACCCGCCTCGACGAGGGACTCTCGGTCGACGTGGTGCACGGCGCCCCGCGCAAGCTGGGACCCGAGCAGATCGTCGCGGTGAAGAACTCGGCCGGGTTCGGCGGTCACAACGTGGCCCTGACCTTCCGCGGCACGGACGACCGCACCTCCCACACCCCGGCCGGGAAGGACGAGTGACATGTCGCTGACCCTGGAGGACCGGGCGGCGTCACCCGTCACGACCGGGCGCACCGGGTACCGGCACGCCTCGCTGACCGTCCGGGGCAAGGACCGGCCGGGCATCGTCGCGGCTGTCGGCTCGGTGCTGGGCGAGCACGGCGCGAACATCGTCTCCCTCGACCAGTACTCGGACGATCCGCAGGGCGGCGCCTTCTTCCAGCGGACGGTGTTCGGCCTCGACCACCTCGGGAGCGCGCTGCCCGCCGTCGGGGAGGACCTGCGCCGCCGGCTCGACCAGGACTTCGAGCTGGAGTTCACGCTGCGCGACCTGTCGGTGCCCAAGCGGGTGGCGATCTTCGCCTCGAAGTCCGACCACTGCCTGCTCGACCTGCTGTGGCGGCACCGGCGCGGTCAGCTGCCCGTCACCGTCGCGATGGTGATCTCCAACCATCCCGACGCCGCCGAGGAGGTCCGCTCGTTCGGCATCCCCTTCTTCCACGTCCCGTCCTCGGGACCGGACAAGTCCGCCGCCGAGGCCGAGCACCTGCGGCTCCTGGAGGGCAACGTCGACTTCGTCGTCCTCGCCCGCTACATGCAGATCCTGTCGGCGGACCTCATCGGGCGGCTGGGGGTGCCGATCATCAACATCCACCACTCCTTCCTGCCCGCCTTCGTCGGCGCCGGGCCCTATGCGAAAGCGAAGGAACGCGGCGTGAAGCTCGTCGGTGCCACGGCCCACTACGTCACCGAGCACCTGGACGAGGGCCCGATCATCGAGCAGGACGTGGTCCGGGTCAGCCACGCCGACACCGCAGCCGAACTCCAGCGGCGGGGAGCGGACGTGGAGCGGGCGGTGCTCACCCGCGCGGTCCAGTGGCACGCGGAGGACCGGGTGATCCGCCACGGCAACCACACGATCGTCTTCGCATGAGCGGCCGACGGACCCGGACGGGGACAGGAACGGAGACACGGATCATGGAGGGGAGGCGGCGATGAGCCGGGACGACGACGTGCTCGTGACGGGTCTCGGCGCCCTGACACCGCTCGGCGGGAACGCGGCCGACTCGTGGCAGGCGCTGCTCGACGGCCGGTCGGGGATAACGGACCTGCGCGAGCGGCAGGACGACTGGCCCGAGGACCTGCCCGTGCGGATCGCCGGATCGGTGTCCGTGGACCCGGTCGACGTGCTCGGCCGGGTGCACGCCCGCAAACTGGACCGCGGCGAGCAACTGGCCGTGGCGGCGGCCCGCGAGGCGTTCCGCGACGCGGGCGCGCCCCAGGTGGAACCGGAACGGCTGGCCGTGGTCGTCGGCACCGGGATCGGGGGCGTGCTCAGCGCGCTCGGCCAGGACGACCTGTACGAGCGGTCGGGCATGCGGAAGCTGTCCTCCTACGCGGTCCCGATGCTGATGCCGAACGGGCCGGCGGCCTGGGTCAGCATCGACCTGGGGGCGCGGGCCGGCGCCCGCTCCCCGGTCAGTGCCTGCGCCTCGGGCGCCGAGTCGATCGCCCTGGGGCTTGACCTGATCCGCCTGGACCGCGCCGACGTCGTGGTGGTGGGCGGCACCGAGGCCTGTCTGCACCCGTTCATGGTGGCCGCGTTCGCGCAGATGAAGGCGCTCTCGCGGCAGGAGGGCGACCCCTCCCTGGTGTCCCGGCCGTTCGACGCCGCCCGCTCCGGGTTCGTGATGGCCGAGGGCGCGGCCGTCCTGGTCCTGGAACGCGCCGGGTTCGCCCGGGCCCGGGGCGCCCGGGCCTACGGCGCGGTGGCGGGCGCGGCCGTCACCTCCAGCGCCGGGCACATCTCGGCGTCCGACACCGAGGGGCAGGTCACCGCGGTGCGCGGAGCGCTGCGCGACGCACGGCTGGAACCGCGCGACATCGGCCACGTGCACGCGCACGCCACCTCGACCCCCGGCGGCGACCTCGCCGAGGCCGACGCGGTCGTCAAGGCCCTGGGCGACCACCCGGTGGTGACCGCGACCAAGTCCATGACCGGGCACATGCTCGGTGCGTCCGGGGCCTTCGGGGCCATGTCCGCGCTGCTGTCGCTGCGGCACGGCGTGGTGCCGGCCACCCGGAACCTGGACGTACTCGACCCGGGCGTCCGGCTGGACGTGGTCAGCGGCGAGAACCGTACGGGCCGGTGGGACGCGGCGCTCGCCAACTCCTTCGGCTTCGGGGGACACAACGTCAGCCTGGTGCTGACGCGTACGACATGAGCCGGGGCCACGGGCAGGACCAAGGCCAGAGCCAAGGGCAGGACCAAGGGCAGGATCACACGCGGGGGAGCGGGACCATGACGATCGGCGTACTGGGAACGGGCGGCATCGCCGTCACACTGGCGAAGATGTTCGCCCGGGCCGGACACGAGGTGCGGCTGGGCTCGGCCGGCGGCGGGAGCGGGACATCCGCCGTGCCCGCCGCGCCCGCTGTGCCGGGCGTGCCGGGCGTCGCCGTCGGGGGGTACGCGGAGGTCGTCGAAGCGGCCTCCGTGGTGATCCCCGCCGTCCTCGGCGTACAGGGGGCGGTGCAGCAGCTCAGGTCCTTACGCGCCGCCCTGCGCGGGAAGATCCTGGTGGACATCACCAACCCGTTCACCGGCGGGCACGTCGACTTCGTGGGGCCCTGGGCGGCCGGCGGCACCGCGGACCTCGCCGCCGCGTTCCCCGGGGCGCGGCTGGTGGGGGCCTTCAAGAACGTGTGGTGGGAGGCGTTCGACGGGGGCCCCGACCGGGTCGTCCCCGCCATCCGCGTGATCTCCGACGACGCGCGGGCGAAACGGACATTCCTGCGGCTGTGCGCCGCCACACCCCTCACCTACGTCGACGGGGGAGGGATGGACCAGGCGCGACGGGTGGAACGGATGGCACTCTCCGGTTCGGGACACATGTCAGGACCCATGTCAGGACCCATGTCAGGACACGTGTCGGGACGCACGTCCGGACACCTGTCAGGACACCCGTTCGGACACACCGGGCTGTCCGCCGCGTGACACGACCCACCGCCCCACCGACGTCCCGCGCCCCGGGGTCACGGCGCCGGCGTGCGCAGGACGCAGAACTCGTTGTCCTCCGGGTCGGCCACGACCTCCCAGGTGCGGCCGGCGCCCTGCCCCACGTCCGTCTTCCCGGCACCGAGGGCGAGCAGCCTCGCCACCTCGTCCTCGGTGCTGCGGTCGACCGGGCTGACGTCGAGATGGAGCCGGTTCTTCGCGGCCCTGCCCTCGGGCACCCGCTCCCACCGGCGGCGTCGGCGGCGGGGCAGGGGCCGGTGTCCCGCACCGGACGGCTCGTCACAAGGCGTCTGCCCACCCCTCCGGTGTTGCGGCATACTGACCGTGTGGAACCCCAGTCCCCGGACTCCTCATGCGGGAGCCGCCGCGCCTTACCGCGGCCCGTGTCCTTCGCCGTACTGGGTGAGCAGTACGCCCGCAACGGCGCCTGGGTGGTGACGGTGCGCGGCGACCTCGACCTCGAATCGCTGGCCGCTCAGCGCACGCAGCTGGAGAGGACGGCGGCCGCCGTCCCCGTCCTGGTGCTCGACCTGACCGCGGTCACCTTCGCCGATTCCACCTTCCTCAACCTGCTCCTGATGGTCCGTCGCGCCACCGACCTGCGACTGGCCGGCGTCCCGTGCCAGATCGTACGGCTGCTGGAACTGACCGGCGCCGACGAGGTGTTGCGCCTGTTCCCGACGGTGTCCGAGGCGCTCCCCGCGTCCGCACCGACGGGCCCCTGACGACGGGTTCCCGCGCACCGGCCCCTCGCGTCACCCTGGTCCGGGGTCTCACGGCGGACGTCACCCTGGTCCGGGGTCTCACGGCGGACGCCGACCGGGAAGTCCGTGGAAACACGTCGGGAACGGGCCGGGAACGCCCGTCGAGACGATTCGTCCGACGAAGGGCACGGCAGGTGTCGCATCGGATCTGAGACACGAGCCGCTCTCCCACGTATGGCACACGACCCGACCGGCGAGGTTCGAACAATGCTGCATGAGGAGTCCAAGTGAGCTCGAAACCTGTCGTACTCATCGCTGAAGAGCTGTCACCGGCCACGGTCGACGCCCTGGGCCCGGACTTCGAGATCCGGCACTGCAACGGCGCGGACCGGCCCGAGCTGCTGTCCGCGATCGTCGATGTGGACGCGATCCTGATCCGTTCGGCCACGAAGGTCGACGCCGAGGCCGTCGCCGCCGCGAAGAAGCTGAAGGTCGTCGCACGAGCCGGCGTCGGCCTGGACAACGTCGACGTCCCGGCCGCGACGAAGGCCGGCGTGATGGTCGTCAACGCGCCGACGTCGAACATCGTGACCGCGGCCGAGCTGGCCTGTGGCCTGTTGCTGGCGACGGCCCGTCACATCCCGCAGGCCGACACCGCCCTGAAGAACGGCGAGTGGAAGCGCAGCAAGTACACGGGTGTGGAGCTGGCGGAGAAGACCCTGGGCGTCGTGGGTCTGGGCCGTATCGGTGCGCTGGTGGCCCAGCGGATGTCGGCCTTCGGGATGAAGGTCGTGGCCTACGACCCCTACGTGCAGCCCGCGCGCGCCGCGCAGATGGGCGTGAAGGTCCTCTCGCTGGACGAGCTGCTGGAAGTCTCCGACTTCATCACCGTGCACCTGCCCAAGACGCCCGAGACCCTGGGTCTGATCGGCGACGAGGCGCTGCACAAGGTCAAGCCCTCGGTGCGCATCGTCAATGCCGCGCGCGGCGGGATCGTCGACGAGGCCGCGCTGTACTCGGCGCTCAAGGAGGGCCGCGTGGCCGGCGCGGGCCTGGACGTGTACGCCAAGGAGCCCTGCACCGACTCCCCGCTCTTCGAGCTCGACCAGGTCGTGTGCACCCCGCACCTGGGCGCCTCCACCGACGAGGCCCAGGAGAAGGCCGGCATCGCCGTGGCCCGCTCCGTGCGCCTGGCGCTGGCCGGGGAGCTGGTGCCGGACGCGGTCAACGTGCAGGGCGGTGTCATCGCCGAGGACGTCAAGCCCGGCCTGCCGCTGGCCGAGAAGCTCGGCCGCATCTTCACCGCGCTGGCGGGCGAGGTCGCGGTACGCCTGGACGTCGAGGTCTACGGCGAGATCACCCAGCACGACGTCAAGGTCCTCGAACTCTCCGCCCTCAAGGGCGTGTTCAAGGACGTGGTCGACGACGCGGTGTCCTATGTGAACGCTCCGCTGTTCGCACAGGAGCGCGGTGTCAAGGTCCGGCTGACCACGAGCGCGGAGTCCACGGAGCACCGCGACGTCATCACCGTGCGCGGAACCCTGTCCGACGGCGAGGAGATCGCCGTGTCCGGCACGCTGTCCGGTCCGAAGAATCTCCAGAAGATCGTGGCCGTCGGTGAGTACGACGTGGATCTCGCACTCGCCGAGCACATGATGGTCCTGCGTTACGAGGACCGTCCGGGTGTCGTCGGCACGGTCGGCCGGGTCCTCGGCGAGGCCGGCATCAACATCGCCGGCATGCAGGTGTCCCGCTCGGCGGCCGGGAGCGAGGCCCTGGCGGTCCTCACCGTCGACGACGAGGTCCCGCAGGACGTCGTCAACGAGGTCGCCGGCGAGATCGGCGCCGCGTCGGCCCGGTCGGTGAACCTGTCCGAATGAGGACGCGGTTCGGGAGCGGTTCACCACCCCGCCGCTCCCGAACGACCCCGCCGAGCGGAGGGACCGTCAGCCGAAGTCGTCGGGAACGATACGGAGTTTCTCCGCGATGCGCGTGAGGGCCTTCTGGTCGGCCGTGTTGAGCGAGTCGAGGACGATGCGGCGTACGGCGCGCAGATGCGTGGGCGCCGCCTCGTCCACGATGTCGAAGCCGGCGTCGGTGAGTTCGGCCAGGGTGTAGCGGCCGTCGGCCGGGTCGGGCTTGCGTACGACCCAGCCGCGCTGCTCACAGCGTTTGGTGACGTTGGACAGGCGGGAGAGCGACCCGCTGGCGAGGAAGGCGAGCTCTCCCATCCGCAGCCTGCGCTCCGGGGCCTCGGAGAGGTGGCTGAGCACGAGGTATTCGAACAGGGTGAGGCCGTGTTCCTGCCGCAGCGGTGACTCCAGCTTGGCGGGCAGCAGCAGGACGAGCGAGATCAGCCCCGTCCACGCCGCCTTCTCCTGCTCGTCCAGCCAGCGCAGCTCCTCCTCTTCCCCGCCGTGTGCGCTCGTGCTGCTCATGGACCCTCCCGTGCTGCTCATGGAACTTCCCGTCCCTTCGGCGCGACCGTCATCACTTTACGCGTGAAGTCATTGCGTGCTAGCTTCAGTTTACGCGTGAAGTCATGCGACGAAAAACGCGCCTCTATGGACCTCTATGGATCCCTATGGGCCTCTATGGACAGGGTGGGCAAACATCATGAGCACCGTCACCTTCGGCATCGCACCGGGCTACGGCGAGAAGCTGCACGCGGCCCTCGGCTACAGCGGGGCCGTCCGCGTGGACGACCGGGTCGAGATCTCCGGTCAGGCCGGGGTGGACGACGACCTGGTCGTCCCCGACTCGCTGGAGGACGAGATCGTCCTGGCCTTCGACAACGTCGAGCGCACGCTCGCCACGGTCGGCGCGACCTGGAAGGACGTCATCCACGTCAACTCGTACCACAAGGTCGCACCGGGAGACGCTGTCATCGGCGACGACCACAACGCGGTCATGGCCGAGCAGTTCCGCCGTCGCCTCGGCGGCCGCGCGCCGATCTGGACCGAGACCGGCGTCACGGTCCTGGGCCTCGCGGCCATGCGCGTGGAGATCCGCGTCACCGCCGTCGTCGGCTCCGGGAGCAGCTGAACCGCGCGTGCCCGCGGTTTCTTGAGCGGGCGATCCAGATACGTTACGGTGGGGCCATGGCAAGGACCCGGGAGTTCGACACCGAAGCGGCGGTGAGCCGCGCCATGGAGCTGTTCTGGGCGTGCGGCTACGAGGCGACCTCGGTACGCGACCTGACCCAGCACCTGGGGATCGGGCAGGGGTCCCTGTATGCGGCGTTCGGCGACAAGGACGGCCTGTACCGGGCCGCGTTGGAGCACTACCGCACCACCCTCGCGGCCGCTGCCCTGCGCGACCTGGCGGAAGGGGCGGACGCCCGCTCGGCGGTCCGTGCGCTGCTGGTCGAACGGATCCGCATCGCCGTCGGACAGGACGGCCAGGGCTGCCTGGCGGTCAACGCCGCCTGCGAGCGCCTGCCGGAGGACCCCTCGATCCGGCGCATCGTGCGGGACATGCAGGATGCGAGCCGGGACGCGCTCGCCGAGGTGCTGCGGGTCGCGGCGGAGCGGGGCGAGATCGAGGCGCGGCACGATCCGGACACCCTCGCCGCCTTCCTCGTCACTTTCCTCAACGGACTGCTGGTCTCCTCGAAGATCACCCCGAATCGGCGCGACCTCGAACCCCTCGTGGAGGTCGCGCTGGGCGCCCTCGGCTGACTTTTCCATGCCCAAAATCTGTATCGCACGATCCAGAAAAGGTGCGGCGGTTCCTCAGACCGGAGACCGGAGAGCGGGGACAGCGTCCCGGCGCCCCGCCGCTGCCCACCGAAAACCCTGGGGGACCCATGTCCCTCGCACCCGTCCCGAGCGCGCCCACCCCGGGCGCACGACACCCGCGCCACACCCACCCCTGGAAAGGCACCGAGCACATGATGTACGACCACGAAGGAACGCCCGTCCGTACCGGACGCGCCGCCGTCAACGGAACGAGCCTGCACTACCGCACGGCGGGCTCCGGCCCCGCGGTGGTCCTGCTGCACGGCGTGCCCAAGACCGGTTACCACTGGCGGCACCTGGTCGCGAAGTTCACGCCTCACCACACCGTCGTCGTACCGGACCTCCGTGGTCTCGGCGACTCCGCCCGGCCCGTGGACGGCTACGACTCCGCGACGATGGCCGACGACATCGCCGCGCTGATGGCCCACCTCGGACACGACACGTACGCCGTGGTGGGGGAGGACTGGGGAGCGGTGATCGGCTACCAGCTCGCCGCCCGCCACCGCGACCACGTCACCGCCCTGGTGTTCGCCGAGGCGCTGTTCCCCGGATTCGGCTTCGAGGACCACACCGCCCTCACCCCGGAGAACGTCTCCGGCGGCATGCACCTGTGGCACCTGGGCTTCTACTTCCAGCCCGACGTGCCCGAGATGCTGATCGCCGGACACGAACGCGAACTGATCACCTACATGATCAAGAATGAGCGCAGCCACCCCGACACCGCCACCCCCGACGCGATCGACGAATACGTGCGCTGCTACTCCATGCCCGGCGGCATCCGCGCGATGCTCTCGGTCTACCGGGCCATGCTCGTCGACGCCGAACAGAACAGGCAGGCCGCGCGGAAGAAGCTGGACGTCCCCGTCCTGGCGCTCGGCGGCTCGGCGTTCATCGGCGACCGCAACGCGTCCCAGATGCGCCTGATGGCCCACGACGTGACCGGCCACGTCTTCGACGCCGGCCACGACCTGGCGGAGGAAGTGCCCGACGAGATGGCCGCCGTCGTCCTGCCGTTCCTGGCCGCCGCGCCGTACGAGGGCCGGTCCGCGGCGCTCTAGGCCGGCTCACGTCAGCACCTGCGGACCGGGCCACCGGCGCGCCACGGACGGGTGCCCGAAGAGGCCCGGGAGACCGCCGGTGTGGAGGAACACGGTGCGCCGGTTCCTGCGGACGGTGCCGTCGGCGACCGCGGCGGCGAGACCCGCCAGCGCGCGGCCGGTGTAGACGGGGTCGAGCACGATGCCCTCGGTCCGTGCGGCGGTCTCCATGGCCGTGGCCACCGCGTCGGTCTGGACCGCGTAGCCGGGCCCGACCTGGTCGTCGCGGATGCGCAGGGCGCCCGGGTCCGGGGGCAGCTCGGTCAGGCCGGAGACGAGGTCGGACACGACGGTGCGCGGGTCGTCGACGGCCCCGGTGTGCACGCCCAGGACCTTGTCCGGTCCCAGGGCGGCGACCAGCCCGGCCATCGTCCCGCCGGAGCCGAGCGCCACCACCACCGTGTCGAGGTCAGGCACCTGTCCGAGGAGCTCGTGGCCGCCCTCGACGTACCCGCGCGCTCCCACGACGCTCGACCCGCCGAACGGGATCAGCGCCGCGGCCGGCAGGGAGGCGGCGAGCCGCGCCGCGGCCGCTGCCAGCCCGTCCTGGTCGACGTCGCCCGCCCAGACCGCACGGGCACCGAGGAGACCGTCCAGGACCAGGTTCCCGCCGCCTGATCCGCCTGACCCTTCGGCTCCTCCCGATCCTCCTGGTTCGCCGGGGAAGACGAGGACGGCGGAGAGTCCGGCGCGGGCCGCCGCGGCCGCGGTGAGCCGGGCGTGATTGCTCTGCGGCGCCCCGGTCGTCACCAGGGTGTCGGCGCCGGCGGCGAGCGCCTGGGCCACGGTGTGTTCCAGTTTGCGGATCTTGTTGCCGCCCCCGCCCAGACCGGTGAGGTCGTCGCGCTTGATCCACAGGTCGTCCGGCTCCAGGCCCAGGGCCCGTGCCAGGCGTGGAGCCGGCTCGACCGGAGTGGGCCAGTCGGCCAGGGGCAGTCGCGAGATCGTCATGAACCGTTCGTTCCTTGCTGGAAGAGGGCCGGGACCGGTCGGGCCCCGGCTCCACGGTAATCGGGGCGAACGGGCCGGTGCGGCTCGCCGAACTCGTACGTCCGGACAGTGCGAGGCGCGACCGTGACGCACTCGAACACGACGCCCTCGACCGCGACGCTCTCGAAGCGGAACGCAGGGCGGTCCCGGGCGATGCATCCGCACCTCAATCCCCCTAAAGTGGCCGGGGGTTGCACGGCCCACGGATCCTTCCCCGGAGGAGCGCATGTCCCGCACACCGCCCCGACGTGTCGCACTGCGTGGCCTGGCGGCCGTCGGGACCGCCGTGATCGGCTTCGACCCCTTCACCAGGAGCTGGGCGGCCACGGCATCCGGCCGCGACCGCCCGCTGCACGAGGTTCCCGGGCTGGACGGCAGCCTGCACACCGACGAGGCGTCGCTGAGCGCCGCCGCCGACGACTTCGGGCACGTCGTGCACCGCCGCCCGGCCGCGGTGCTGCGGCCCGGTTCCGTTGACGACGTCGTGACGATGGTGCGGTTCTGCGGCAGGCACGGCATCCCGGTCGCGCCTCGCGGGCAGGGGCACGGCACGAACGGTCAGGCGCAGGCCGAAGGCGGTCTGGTCGTCGAGATGTCTCCGCTCGCCGCCGTCCGGCCCGTCGTCCCGGGCAGTACGAGTGTGCGGGTCGGCGCCGGAGCCAGGTGGAGCGAGGTGGCTCGAGCCACGCTCGTGCACGGCCTGACGCCTCCCGTCTTCACCGACTACCTCGAACTCTCGGTCGGCGGAACGCTGTCGGTCGGCGGCCTCGGCGGCCAGGCGCACCGGGTCGGCGCCCAGGTCGACAACGTCCTGGAGCTGGAAGTCGTCACCGGCGCGGGGGAGTTGACCCGCTGCTCGCCGACCCGTCACCGGGAGCTGTTCCACGCCGTGCTCGCGGGCCTCGGTCAGTGCGCCGTGATCGTCGGCGCCACCGTGCGCCTGGTCCCGGCTCCCGAGTCCGTACGCCGCTACGTCCTGCCGTACGACGATCTGCGGACGTTCCTCGACGACCTGCGGCTGCTCGTGGGGGAGCGACGCTTCGCCTACGTCGAAGGGCAGGTCGTCGAGGACGCCTCCGGACGCTTCCGCCGCTACGTCATCGAGGCCGCCGCCTACGGACCGCCGGCCGGGGAGGCCCCTGACGACGCGGCGCTCCTGCGCGGGCTGCGGCACGATCCGCTGGGCGTGGAGGTCACCGACCTCGAGTACTACGCCTTCCTCGACCGGATCGCCCCCGGCGTCGCCGCGCTCAAGGAGGCCGGTCTGTGGGCGTACGCACACCCCTGGCTGGACGTTCTGCTGCCCGGCCGTGCGGCGGCCGAGGTCGCCGGCCGGATCCTGGACGCGCTCACCCCGGCGGACCTGGGCCCGGGCGGCGTGGTGCTGCTGTACCCCCTGGTGCGCAAGCACCTCCGGACGCCACTCTTCAGGGCGCCCGACGACCCCGTGCCGTATCTGCTGGCCGTCCTGCGGACCGCTCCGCCCGGGGACCCGGCGACGGTCCGACGCCTGCTCGCCGCCAACCGGTCCGCCTACGACCTCGCCCGCGCGGCCGGCGGCACCTGGTACCCGACCGGCTCCGTGCCCTTCGACAACGGCGACTGGCAACGACACTTCGGCCCTGCCTGGCCCCGACTGGCGGCGGCGAAGAAGAGGTACGACCCACGGGGCATCCTCACCCCTGGCCAGGCAATCTTCCACCCCGACCGACGCCCCGCCATGGACAGCAAGCGGTGAGTGCGGCGGAGGAGCCCTTCCTGATGCCCGTCGAGGACGTCTTCCGCCTGCGGCAGGGCAGGGAGGTCCTGGTGACGGGCCGGATCGAACGCGGCGGCGTGCACGAGGGCGACACGGTGGAGACAGTCGGCCCGAACGGCGGCGCGACCGCCCTCGTCTCAGGCATCGAGCACAACCGGACGCCGGTCGGTATGGCGAAGGCGGACATGAACGTGGGACTGCTGCTGCGCGACGTTTCCGCGGACGTTGTCGAGCGGGGCCAGGTGCTCGTGACGCCGGGCTCGGTCCGGGTCCACGGTGTCTTCACCGCCGACATCACCGTGCTGTCCGAGGGGCAGGGCGGCGCGGACGTGGCCTGCGGCGACCGCCTCCGTTTCCACATCCGTACGGCCGGGGTGTGGGGCACCGTGACCCTGCCCAGGGGCACCGGCACGGTCCGGCCGCTGCACGGAGCCGAGGTGACGGTGACACTCGAAGAGCCGGTCGCGCTGACGGAAGGCCAGCCCTTCGCCTTCCGCCACCACGCCCGCGCCGCAGGCACCGGCACCGTGACACGACTACCGCACTGAGCCTTGTCCTGCCACCGGTTGGCGTTGAGGAAGCCCTCCAGCAAATCGGCCCGATGACGAAGTGGGTTCTGCGGCTACGCTCCTCTGGGCACTCGACAACTGGCAGGCATCCGGGGGAAACCGTGAACCGACCACTGCTGTTCCTCGACGTGGACGGCCCACTCAATCCTTACGCGGCCCAGCCCGAGAGACGTCCCGACGGCTACACCACCATCAGAGTGCCGCTGGCCGATGACGTCCATGAGGGGAACAGGGGCTTGTCGCGCCGGCGGTGCCCCCTGCGGGTCTGGCTCTGCCCGGAGCACGGGCGGTTCTTGCTCGGGCTCGGGTTCGAGCTGTGCTGGGCCACCACATGGATGGATGACGCCAACCGCTGGATCGCACCGGTGCTCGGCCTTCCGGAACTTCCCTACGTCGACTTCGGCGATCTCCTGCTGAAGGAACGCCCCGACGGAGTGCACTGGAAGACCGGTCCACTGGTGGACTACGCCGACGGCCGTCCCTTCGTCTGGGTGGACGACGAACAGAGCGAGCTGGACCAGGCGTATGTGACCGCCCGTCATCCCGGGACGGCGCTTCTGCACCACGTCAATCCCCGGATCGGCCTGCGGGAGGACGACTTCCTCATGCTCGCCGACTTCGCCCGGTCCCTCCCCGCACGGGCGCACGCCTGTGAGGTGGAGGGTGGTCGGTCAGGTGTGGTCGTGGAGGGTGATTCGGTAGCCGTCGGGGTCGGCGAAGGTGAAGGTCCGGCCGAAGGGGCCGTCGATCGGTGCGGAGACGATGGTGTGGCCGTCGGCGGCGAGGGCGTCGTGGATGGCCTGGACGTCCGTGGCGTGGAGCCAGATCGCGGCACCGATGCCGGGCTGGGGCACGGACGTGAGGTCGGTGCCGGGGACGACGTCCCGCAGCGCGAACGCGATCGGCTTCGTCTCGAAGACGACGGCGTGCGGAGGTCCGGCCTGCGACCGGACGAGACCGAGGTACTGCTCGTAGAACGCCTGTGACGCGTCGAGGTCGCGCGTCTGGAGCGAGATGAAGTCGGGACCGGTGACGGGCATGGTGATGCTCCTTCTCCTCATGTCAGTTTTCTGACACGCACCAAGGTATGTCAGAATACTGACATGAGTCAAAAGGGTGAAGGCGTCGATCTGGAGACGTCACTGGGCTACCTGCTGAAAGAGGCGTCGAGCGCACTGCGCGTGGCCATGGAGGAGGTGCTGCGGCCGCTCGGCATGAGCATCACCCACTACTCGTGCCTCGAACTGCTCGCTCAACGGCCGGGCCTGTCGAACTCCGAACTCGCGCGGGGCGCGTTCGTGACGCGGCAGTCGATGAACGTGCTGCTGCAAGCCCTAGAGAGGGACGGTTACGTGACCAGGCCCGCGGAGGCACCCGTCGGGAAGAGCCTTCCCGCGCGGCTCACACCCCGTGGCCGGCGGAGTCTGGAGAAGGCGACCGCGGCGGTCCGGTCCGTCGAGGTCAGAATGCTGTCCGGCATGACGGAGACGGAGCGGTCGGCCGCGTTCCGGAGCCTGCAGAGCATGATCCGTTCCCTGCGCGGCGACAGCGACGGCAGCAGCGAAAGCGCATAGTTCGTCGGGTCTTGACGCACGTGGAGCAGTCAGCGGTGCCTGGCAGTTGGCTCGGCGCGAGGGGCGCACCGCTGACCCGGCCCCAGAACCTCAGGACGTGCAGGTGAAACTCGCGGCGCTGTCCGGGTCGCCGCCGCGGTACCGGGGCCACCCCGGGTACTCGCACAGGGGACGGGTGCGGTGGTGGGCCATGTCGGTCACCACCGTCCTCGCGGGCGGGCGGTCCTCCTCGACCCAGCGTTCGAGCGCGGAGAGCGAGTCCGTCCCGGCGGCGAACGCCGGAGTGCCGAAGTTGGCGTGGTTCGCGCCGGGCACGAGGTAGTACCGCAGGAACGTCCGGGTCGCCCGGGGCCCCAGCAGGTCCCGTACCCGCTGGTAGTAGTCGTTCGTCGAGCGGTGGGAGACCAGTTCGTCCGCGGCGCCGTGCAGCAGTATCAGTTTGCCGCCGGCGCGGGCGAACGGCCCGAGGTCGGTGTCGTTGCGGTCCTGGACCGTGGACAGGTGGCTGATGCGCGCGAGCCACTTCCCGGGACGCCGGGGATCCACGTCGAGGGGATCGTGCCGCGGGTCGCGGGTCAGGAAGTACTTGACCCACTGGTCCCAGTACTGCATCCCGTACCCGCTGGTCACCGGCATGGGACTGGCGGGCGCGGTCGTGCCGAAGCCGAGGAAGGGGGTCCTCATGTCCGCCCCCGACAGGAACGGGAACCCCGGATAGCCGGTCTCGCCGCTGGCGATGCGGTACGGCCACCTGAACGGCGAGGACATGGCTCTGACGGCCCCGATCTGGGGATCCGACAGACAGGTCGGTCCGGTGTCGGCTCCGCTCGGGCAGCGCAGCGCGGCGGGGTCGAACCGGCAGCCGCGCGGGTTCGAGACGATGCCGTCCTCGGCGCCGTCCAGGCCGTCGCAGGCGTCGATGACGCTGTCGTAGAGGAGCCCCTGCTTCTGGGGCCCGGGGAAGGTGCCCGGGCGCGACAGCACCTGCGTCAGGTACCCCAGGTCCAGGACCTCGCTGAGGTTGTTCCAGGCGGGATAGGCGGAGATCACCCCGTCGAAGGCGGTGGGCCAGCGCTGGGCCGCGACGAGGGCTTCGCGTCCCCCCGTCGAGCCGCCCGCGAAGTAGACCTCGGCGGGCCGTGTCCCGTAGGCGTGCCGGATGAGGAACAGGGCGGCGTCGCGTGTCTTCTTGACCGCGTCGCCGGCGGCGAAGTTGTGCAGCGCCTCGTCGTTCAGGCCGAACGACCCGTCCAGCGACGGCGGCGCCGCGGGGTTCTGCCGGTGGCCGGAGTCACCGGCGAAGACCGCGTAGCGCCGGGCCAGCGGCGCCGGCCGGTCCGCCGGGCCGAACGGCACGTTCTGCGTCAGGTCGGGGACGGTGCCGTTGTAGCCGCCACCGCCGAACATCAGCGCCTTGCGGTTCCAGCCGTGGGGCAGGTCGAGGCGCATCCCGATGGCGGGCGCGGAGGCGTCGACGGGGAAGAGCTCCGCGTCGACCCGGCAGTGCTCGACCGTCTCACCGCTGACGACGCTCGTCATGACCGAGGCCGACACCACGCGCCCACCGGTGGTCGGCAGGCTCATGGCCGACGCGGGGATCCGTGTCCCGGCCAGCGCGGCGCACCGCGGAACCGCCGTCGAGCCGCCGGTCGCGACCGGGGCGGACGCGGTGGCGCGTTCGGCCCCGTGGACCGGAAGCGCGCCCGCCAGCAGCACCATGGCCGCCAGTGCGGTGAAACGCCGGACCGCGACGCCTCGTACCGGTGATCTCCTCACGCCAGCTCCTCGTCTCCGCCACGCGTGTGCGCGGACCGTCTCGTGTGTGTGGACCGTCTCCGCGGCGCGGAACGCCCCCGGCGTACGGCGTACGGCGTACTGGATCCCCCCGGCAGGGCGCACAGGGCTCCCGTCGCCCGCCCTCCTCCTACCGGTAGAGCTGTGCGCCGGGGAGGGCATGCGGATCGGCGCGGACCTCCGCGGAGTTCGTCTCGGGCAGGTACCAGGCACTGGCGAAGGTGATCAGGCCCATGGCCATGATGTACGCGGCGACCGGCACGGTGCTCCCGGTCCGGGCGATGAGCGCCGTCATGAGGAACGGCGTGCCGCCGCTGACGACGATCGCGGAGAGCTGGTACGCCAGCGACGCGCCCGAGTAGCGGACGGCGGGCGCGAAGAGCTCGCCGAGAAAACTGGCGATCGGCCCGTAGGTGAGGCACTGGAACACGAAGCCCACGGTCACCGCGACGAAGATCAGCGGCAGTGACGCGGTGTCGACCAGCCGGAAGTAGGGGAAGGCCCACACGGCGACCCCCAGCCCGCCGACGAGGACGAGGGGCCGGCGGCCGATCCTGTCGGACAGGTGGCCCGACCAGGGGATGACGACGAGCATCGCCACGGAACTGGTCAGCACGACCGCGAGCAGGGGGTTGCGGTCCAGGTCCAGGGTGCCGGTGCCGTAGCTCAGCAGCCCGGAGATGCTGACGTAGAAGAGGCTGTTGGTGGCGGACAGGAGCCCGCAGCCGAGCAGGATGGTCGCCCACCGCTCGCGGACGACCCGGGCCAGCGGAGCCCGGACCACCGTGCTCTGCGTACGCGACGCCTCCCGCTGCAGCTCGCGGAACTCCGGCGTGTCCTCGACCTTGGTCTGGATGTAGAGGACCACCACGAACATCACGACGCTGACCAGGAAGGGGATGCGCCAGCCCCAGCTGAGGAAGGCGTCGTCCGGCATCAGGGTGCTGCAGGCCACGAAGATCAGGTTCGAGATGATCACGGCGACGGGGACGCTGGTCTGCCCGAAGGTGCCGGCGAAGCCGCGCTGTTTGGGTCCGGCGGACTCGGTGAGCAGGAGCATGATGCCGCCCCACTGGCCGCCCGCCGCGAGCCCCTGGACGAAGCGCAGTGTCACGAGCAGGGTCGGAGCCAGTGCGCCGACGGCCGCGGCGCTGGGGAGGCAGCCGATCAGGAAGGTCGCCGCCCCCATCAGCGCCAGACAGGTGATGACGACCGGCTTGCGTCCGTACCGGTCGCCGAAGTGTCCCGCGAGCACCCCGCCGATCGGCCGTGCCACGAAGCCCGCCCAGAACGTGCTGAAGGCCAGCAGGGTCCCCGTCAGGGCCGAGGAGTGCGGGAAGAACACCTTCGGGAACACCAGCGCGGCCGCGGTGCCGTAGAGGAAGAAGTCGTACCACTCGATCGAGCTCGCGATGAGCCCCGCGCCCAGCAACTTGCGGGAGGCCCGGCGGCGCAGCGGGGACGAGCCGGTAGCGAAGTGCTCCGACTGTCCTTCGGGTTGGGCAAGCGGAGTCGCCATACATGCCGCCTTCGTCGGTCGTGCAGGAAGGTGATGACGGTGACATTAAGGCGCCGTTACGCTGTGGTTGAGGTGTACATCACCCACACATCGCGCCGACCCGGTGGGGTTTTCCCCCACCCGAGCCGAGGAGGGACGACACGGTGACCAGCGGCCCCGGCGGCGAGGAGGAGGCGTACTCGCTCATGCGCCGGCAGCGCGAACTGACCTCGCTGTACGCCACCGCCAAGTCCCTCACCGCGCTGGGTGAACTGGACGAGGTGCTCCAGTCGATCGTCCACCACGCCCACGACCTGATCAGCACGGACTTCACCTACCTCTCGCTGGTCGGCGCGGACGGCAAGCTGTCGGCCAGGGCGGCGGAGGGAACGATCTCCGCCTCCTTCCTCGCCGCGTGCATCCCGCCCGGCACGGGGCTCGGCGGCAAGGTGCTGGCCTCGCAGAGCCCGCACTGGGTGTGCAACTACGCCGCCGCGACCCTCATCGAGCACGACCCGGACTTCGACCGCCTGGTCGGCACCGAGGGACTCGTCGCGCTCCTCGGTGTGCCGCTGGTCATCCGGGGCGAGGCGGTGGGCGCCCTGTTCGCGGGGGACCGCTGCGAACGCTCCTTCCAGGCCGACGAGATCGCGCTGCTGAGCGCGTTCGCCCACCACGCCGCCATCGCCCTCGACAACGCCCGCCTCTACCAGGCGAGCCGGACCGCCCTGCAGGAGCTGCAGGGCGCGTACCGCAGGATCGAGGAGCACATGGCAGCCGTCCAGCGTGCGCAGGACATCCACGAAGCCCTGACCGGGGCGGTGCTCGGGGGCGGCACACCGGGCGACGTCGCACAGCTCCTCGCCGATCAGCTGGGCGGGTGCGTCACCCTCCTCGACCGGACCGGCGCCGTTCTCATGGGCCGGGAGGCGGCGTCGGACCCGTGCCCGGTCCCGTCGGAGTCCGACCTGGCCGATGCCCTCGGGACCGCGCACCGCTCGGGCCGCTGCACCACCTCGGTCGACGAGGCCGGGATCGCCCACAGCGTGGCCGCGATCCAGGCGGGTGACAGGTACCTCGGCGCACTGACCTGGAGCTGGCACCGTGACCGGGCCCAGAACCGGAACGGGAGCCGGGAGGCGGCCGCCGACCAGGGCGCCCCGGACGACACGGACCTGCGGACCCTCGAACGGGCCACCCACATCATGGGACTGCTCATCCTCAAGGAGCAGGCCGTCGCCGACGCCGGTGAGCGGCTGAGCGGAGAGCTCCTGACCGAGCTCATGGTCGGCAGCCCCGGGATCAGCGCCGCCCAGCGCGCCCGCACCCGGGCCCGCAACATCGACGCCGACCGCCTGGACCTGGTCCTCGTCGCGGACTCGGCCCTGTGCCCACCGGCCGAACTCGCGCGCCACCTGCACGACATGGCCCGGGACCGCCAGGGACTGGCGGGCGAGCACCTGGGCAAGGCCACGCTCGTCGTCCACAGCGCCGACGACGACCGGACCGCCGAGGAGGTCCACCGCCGGCTGCGCCGCACCCTGGGCGGCCCCGTCGCCGTCGTCGGGGAGCGGGTGGTCAACCACGACTGGGCGCGCGCCCACTCCCTGGCCGGCCGCTGCGGTGCCGTGATGCGGGCGCTGGGACACACCGACCTGGGCGCCACGACGGGCCGGTACGCCCTCTACTCCCTGCTCTTCGACACCGAGCGGGTCCACGAGCTCGACCGTTTCATCTCCGGCTCCATCGGCCCGCTCCTCGACCACGACCGGCGGCGGGGCACCGAACTGGTCGACACCCTCAGCGCCTACTACGTCCACCGCACCAACGTCGCGGCCACCGCGCGGGCGCTGTACATCCACGTCAACACCCTGCTGAAGCGGCTGGACCGCGTCGGCCACGTCCTCGGCGCCGACTGGCGCCACGGGAACGACCTGGAACTGCAACTCGGGCTCCGGCTGCACCAGCTCAAGACGCTCACCGCCGCCTCTCCCTGAGACACCGCGCGAGCCGCCGGCTCATGCGATACGCGTCGCCTCGCGCAGCGCGCTCTTCGACAGCTTGCCGGTGCCCGTCTTGGGCAGGCTGCCCATGAACACGATGTCATCGGGCAGCCACCACTTGGCGACCATCGGCGTGATGTGCCGCAGGAGTTCGCCGGCCGTGGCGGCGCTGCCGTCCCGCAGGACGACGTAGGCGACGGGGCGTTCCGTCCAGCGCGGGTCGGGACGGGCGATCACGGCGACCTCGACGACGTCGGGGTGCGAGGCGAGGGCCGCCTCCAGCTCGACGGAGGAGATCCACTCGCCCCCGGACTTGATCAGGTCCTTCATCCGGTCCACGAGCCGCAGATAGCCGTCGGCGTCGAGGGTGGCCAGGTCCCCGGTGCGCAGCCAGCCGTCCTCGGTGAAACTGCCGCCGCCCTCCACCCCGTAGTAGCCACCGGCCACCCAGGGCCCGGCGACCTGCAGTTCACCCACGGCGAGGCCGTCGCGGGGCAGCTCCCGGCCCGTCTCCACGTCGACGATCCGCACGTTCACGAGCGGCAGGGGCTGGCCCTGGGCCGCCCGCACGGCCACCCGCTCCTCCGCGGTCGCCCGCCGGTGCTGGCTGCGCGTCCCGCCTATCGTCCCGACCGGGCTGACCTCCGTCATCCCCCAGGAGTGGGTGATCGGTACGCCGACCGCCGCACGGTAGGTCTCCGACAGCGCCGGGGGCACGGCCGATCCGCCGCCTAGCAGGAACCGCGTGGCGCCCAGGTCGTACGACCGCAGCGCGGAGGCCATGCTCACCCACACCGTGGGAACGGCACCGGCGACGGTCACCCGCTCGGTCTCCATCAGCCGCAGCAGGTGATCGGGGTCCGCGGAGGGGCCGGGCAGGACCAGGGAGGCGCCCGCCATCATCGCGCCGTAGGGCAGACCCCAGGCGTTGGCGTGGAAGAAGGGCACGATCGGCATCACGACGTCGCTCTCCCCGATGCCGATGAGGCCGGCCGCGAGGGTCCCCAGGCAGTGCAGGACCGTCGACCGGTGGCTGTACAGCACACCCTTGGGCGGGCCGGTCGTCCCGGAGGTGTAGCACAGCCCGGAGGCCAGGTTCTCGTCCGCGAGCGTGAACATGTCCTCGAACGAGCCCGTGAACGGGTCGTGGCCGCCGACCAGTTCGTCGTAGTGCAGGATGCGCGGGTCCGCCGGGACGGCCGTGTCGCTGCCGTCGGGCAGCACCACCCAGTGCCGTACCCGCGTCAGCCGCCCGGCGCTCGGCCAGATCCGGGGGAGCAGTCCGCGGTCGACGAACACCACGTCGTCCTCCGCGTGGTCGACGATGTACTCGATGTGCTCCGGCGAGAGCCGGATGTTGATGGTGTGCAGCACCCGCTTGGTGGCGGGCACCGCCAGATACAGTTCGAGGTGGCGCCGGCTGTTGCTCGCGAACGTGGCGACACGGGCGCCGGCCGGGACGCCCAGGGAGTCCAGCGCGGTCGCCAGGCGGCGGGCACCGTCGGCCACGCCGGCGTAGTCGAGCCGCTCGGCTCCGGCCGTCACGACGTACTTGCGCGCGTAGAGCCGCTCGGCGCGTTCCAGGATGTGCGCGATGGTCAGGGGGCGCGGCTGCATCAGCCCGTCCATGGCGTCGTCCGCCCCGACCGCCCTCAGCACCGGGGCCCACCCTCGGCGGGAAGGGTGACGTCGAGGGCGGAGCCCACGCCCCGAACGGTTCCGGTGACGGTCGCGACGCAGGACTGATCAGGCATGGTCCTTCTCTCTCGGTCGGCGGGCCGGCGGTCCGGCCGCGGGAACGGGCACGGATCGACGGATGCGTGAGGTCCGACGGGTGCCCGTTCGTCGTGTCGTCCGCGTGTCGTCCGCTACGTACCGCACGCCACCCTAGGCGCGGTCCCGGACCGGGGAGAGGTGGGAACCTTCCACTCCGTCACCCCTGTCGGCGGTGCATGCCCACACTGCGTCGCACGCCCGGAACGGACGACGACTTCGACGTCATCGCATGGACGACATCGCTGTTGTCATCGGATGGATGACATGCTAAAACAGTGTCCGTGAGGCGCATTGGCAGCAACTGCCCGAACCTGCTGGAGGTGTTTTCACGATGTTGATGCGCACTGATCCTTTCCATGAGCTGGACCGGCTGGCGCAGCAACTGGTGGGCCCGGGGACCTGGTCCCGCCCGTCGGCGATGCCGATGGACGCCTACCGCGAGGGCGACGAGTACGTCGTGGCCTTCGACCTGCCGGGCGTCGCCGCGGACGCGATCGACATCGACGTCGAGCGGAACATGCTCACCGTCAAGGCCGAGCGGAGGCCGGCGGCGAGGACCGACGACGTGAAGATGGAACTGTCCGAGCGGCCGCTGGGTGTCTTCTCCCGCCAGATCGTGCTCGCCGACAGCCTCGACACGGAGCGCATCCAGGCCGACTACGACGCGGGCGTGCTCACTCTGCGTATCCCGATCGCCGAGCGTGCCAAGCCGCGCAAGATCTCCATCGGAGCCGGTGCCGGAACCGGATCCGGCCGCAAGGAGATCGCCGGCTGACACCGGCCGGACGCATGCGGAGGGCGGGCGCCCGACGATCCCCCTCGTGGTCCGCCCGCCACGTCCCTGTGGGCAGTCCGAAGCGGAAGGGGTGGCCGGCCGACATGACCCTGCGACGCGAGGCGTTCCTCGGTCACGTGAAGGAACGCGGCAAGTACGACTCCACGGAGGAGGCCGAGCGCGCGGCCCTCGTGGTCCTCGCCCTCCTCGGCGCGCACCTGGTCGGGGACGTCCGCGCCCAGCTCGCGGCGCGCCTGCCCGAGGCGTTCGCCCTGATCCTGCTCAACCCGCTGCAGAGCGCCGAGCCGCTGACCCCGGAGCGGTTCGTGCGTGCGACCGCCGCGTGGATCGAGGGCGCCACCGAGCAGACCGCGGCCTGGGACGTCGGCGCCGTGCTGTCGACCGTCGCCGACGCCGCCGGCGAGGACCTGATGGGCCAGATCCTGCTTCAGCTTCCCGCCGACTACGACCTCCTCTTCGGCCGCCCCCGGCCCACCTGAAGGTCCAGAGAGATCAGAGAGATTCAGAGAAAGACCAGAGAGGGACCAGAGAGAGAATGGCAGCAACCCCCGTGATCTCCGACCGGCCCGCACCGTCCCGGCAGGCGTACGGGAGGGCGTACGAGCAGATGCTGGACAAGGTCCGCTACGAGGGCGCCTACCCCACCCGGGAGAGGGCCGACGAGGCCGTCCGCCTGGTCCTCGCCGGACTGGGACGCCAGCTGACCGGCGACGAACGGGTCGACCTGGCCGGAAGCCTCCCCCCGGAAGCGGCACGCGTGCTGACCGAGCAGATCCCCGACCGGCAGCCGCTGACCGGCTGGTCCTTCGTCAAGGACCTCGCCACCCGCACCGGCGCGTCCCTGGCCACCACCCGCTGGGACACCGGCTCCGTCTTCTCCGCCGTCGCCGCCTGCGCCGGTCCCGAGCTGGTCACCCGCATCCTCCAGCAGCTCCCCACCGGCTACGCCCTGCTGTTCGGCCGCGTGGAACTCGTCCCTGCCGCCTGAACGCCGGCGTACGACGGAGCTCCGGTCGGCGGCCGACCGGAGCTCCGTCGTGCGTCCGCGCCGGCGCGATGCCGGCGCGTGCGGCGGCCCGGAGGTCCGGGCGCCACCTCACCTGCCGAGAAGGCCTGACGGCAGCAGCTTCGAAGGCGACGCGACCGGGTTCCCCACCTCCAGCGCCCCGAGAACGCTGTGGAGGAGACCGGCGCCGGGCGCACCGGCGGACGGGACGGGAGCCGACGCGGCCTGAGCGGGAGCCGACGCGGCCTGGGCGGCGGGAGCGGCCGCCAGGAGGGCGGCGGCCAGGACGGAGACACAGGCGATTTTCTTGATCATGCCTACCCCAACGACCGGCCGCCCGACGGGCAACGCCCATGTCACCCGCTTGTCCTCAACGGCCGCGGGACGTACGGAGCTCCTCCAGCCGCTCGTTGACGGCATCGGCCAGCGGTCCGCTGGAGGCCGGGTTCTGACCGGTGAAGAGGTTGCCGTCCTGGACGACGAAGGGCTCGTAGGGAGCGCCCTTCTCAAGGCGTGCGCCCTGCTCGGCCAGACGGTCGGCCTGGAGCCAGGGGGCGTTGTCGGCGGTACCGAACAGTTCCTCCTCCTCATTGGTGAAGGCGGCGATACGGCGTCCCTCGAAGGCCCAGCGGCCGTTGTCGTCGACGGCGCTGAGCAGGGCGGCGGGCCCGTGGCAGACCGCGCCGATGACGGTGTTCCGGTGGTCGGCCGCGATCAGGAGGCGGCCCAGGTCGCGGTCCTCGAACAGGTCGACGACGGGACCGTGGCCGCCGGGCAGGAAGATCGCGTCGTAGGCCGAGGCGTCGACGTCTTCGAGCGGGAGGAGCGGTCCGAACTCGCCGAGCGCCTTCTGCGCGTGGGCCACGTAGTGGGCGCAGTTCTCGCCGGCGATCGCGGGGTCCGCGCTGTGCCGGTCGAGCGGCTGCAGGACTCCTCCGGGCGAGGCGAAGTCGACGGTGTGCCCGGCCCGGACGAACCTCTCGTGCGGGGCGGCGAGTTCCTCGGCCCAGTAGCCCGTGGGGTACGCCGTGCCGTCGGCGCGCTCCCAGACGTCGGCGGCGGACATGACGATGAGGATGTTGCTCATGACGTGGACACCCGTTCCCTTTTGGCGGTGGCAGCGGTGGCAGCAGTGGCAGCGGTGATAGCGGTGTTGGCTGGCGTGCGGCCGGTGGCGAGGCGTGGGCCGGACCCTCAGGCCTGCGGGAAGTCCGTGGCCGGGGCTTCGGCGGCCGTGGCGTCGAGGTCGGCGCGCAGGGCCTCGACCTTCGCGGTGGCGTAGGCATGGGCGTCGGAGCCCAGCAGCTGGCGCAGCGGGCCGTCGTCGACGGTGGCCCGCGCGATGATGGCCGCGGCTCCCTTGACGGGATCGCCGAGCTGGTGGCCCTGAAGCTTGATGTGGTCCTCCACCATGGCGCGCACGGCGGGGTAGTGCCGGGAGGTCTCGGCGGGCAGGGCGAGGGAGTCCGGGGTGAGGAAGGACGTACGGAAGTAGCCGGGCTCGACGACGGTGACCTTGATGCCGAACTCCGCGACCTCGGCGGCGAGGGCCTCGGACAGGCCTTCGAGCGCGAACTTGCCCGCGCAGTAGAGGGCCCAGCCGGGGACCGCGGTCAGGCCCAGGACGGAGGAGATGTTGATGATGCGGCCGCCGCGCTGCTCGCGCATCACCGGCAGTACGGAGCGCAGGACGTTCCACACGCCGACGACCTGGACGTCGAGCATGTCCCGCACGTCGTCCCGACCGGTCTCCTCGACCGCGGCGAGGTAGCCGTACCCCGCGTTGTTGACGGCTACGTCCAGGCGGCCGAAGCGCTCGACGGTCCGCTCCACGGCCGACCCGACCTGGCTCTCGTCGGTCAGGTCCACGGTCAGCGGCAGAAGCCGGCCGGTGTCGGCCATGTCTCCCAGAGCGGCCGTCAAACGCTCGGCGGAGCGTGTCGTGGCCGCGACGTTGCTGCCCTGGGCGAGCAGCTGGCGGACCAGTTCCAGGCCCAGGCCGCGGGAGGCGCCGGTGACGAACCAGGTGGAGGAAGGGGCGATGCCGGTCATGACGAACCTCTGTGGGTGGGAGTCGTGAGGGGGAGGCCGGACCAGGCTGCTGTTCCGGCGCTGACACCACTGTGGCCCGCGGAAGGACGCCCGCGACCGCCATGAGGAGCCCTCCGCACCCCAGGTCCCCGCTGACTGGGTCCGACAGACCCACCTTGGGCGTCCATCGCCGTCATGAGTCGGTCAGACTGTTCCCATGGCCGCTCCCAACCGCGAACTCGCCGACTTCCTCAAGCGCTGCCGCGCACAACGCGACCCGGATCAGGCGGGGTTGCCGCCGGACGGACGGGTCCGGCGCGTGCCCGGGCTGCGGCGCGAGGAGGTCGCCCGCCTGGCCGGTGTCTCCGCCGACTACTACGGCCGCCTCGAACAGGGCCGTCCGATCACGCCTTCCCCCGCCGTCGTCGAAGCCATCGCGCACGCCCTGGGCCTGGACGCGGCGGGCCGGGCCCACCTCGACGACCTCATCGGCGTCACCGGCACCCGTCCGCAGACGCACACTCCCACCGTCCAGCGTCTGCGGCCCGGGCTCCACCAGCTCCTCGACTCCCTGGACGCCGCCGTGCCCGCGCTCGTCCTGGGACGCCGCTCCGCCGTGCTCGGCGCCAACCGCATGGCCCGGGCCCTGTTCGCCGACTTCGACGCCCTGCCGCCCGCCGAGCGCAACTACACCCGGTGGCTCTTCCTGGACCAGGACGCGCGGGCCCTGTTCGTCGACTGGGAGGTCCAGGCCCGCGCCGCGGTGGAGAACCTGCGCCTGGACGCCGTACGGGAGACCGACCGCCGGGCCACGCAGGAACTCGTCGCCGAACTCAGGGAGCACAGCGAGGAGTTCGACCGGTGGTGGCGGCAGCACCGCGTCCACCGGCGCACCCACGGGTCCAAGCGCCTGCTGCACCCGATGGTCGGAGAACTCACCGTCCAGTACGAGACGCTCTCGCTGCCGGGCGACAGCGAGACCACGATGTTCCTCTACACCGCGGAGGCAGGGTCGTCCTCCGCCCAGGCACTGGATCTGCTGGCGTCCTGGACGCTGCCCAGCCGGCAGCGAGCACCTGAGCGGCCTCGCGAATGAGGGCTCCCGACGCGGGGATCCCCGGCGGTCACCTCCGTCATGCGCGGCCCCGGCGCCGGGCGGCCATCCACTGCCAGACGCGGGTGCCGTCGATGCTGGGGTCGTTGCGGGCGACGTAGATCCACGACCAGTGGCCCGAGAACCGGTAACCGTTCCATGTGACGTCGTCGTAGAGCGTCATCAGCGAGCCCGGGATGAGCTCGTGTGCGTGGACGGTGTTGGCCAGCGGGTCCACGGTGGTGTCGTCGCGCGAGGCGACGAGCCAGCTGGGGGTGCTGATCCGGGCCAGCTCGCTGTCGGGGATCAGCGGTGCGCCGCCGGCCGGGAAGGAGGTGACGACGCCGCAGATCGGCACGGAGGCGGCGAACAGGGTGGGGTAGACGGTGGTCATCTTCATGCTCATGTAGCCGCCGTTGCTGCAGCCGGCGACGTAGATCCGGTCGTGGTCGACATGGTTCGTACGCGTGACGTCGTCGATGATCTCGCGGATGAGGGGGGCGAAGCGGGGTCCGTCCTGCATCCAGGCGGAGGTGCTCTGCGGGGCGAGGACGTAGGCTCCGCCGAAGATGCGCTGCGCCTCAGGAGTGGCGAAGCCCAGTGCGCCGCGGTTGGCCCGCAGCGTGGTCTCGTTGTCGTAGTAGTCGTCGGGCAGTGACGCGCCCTCGCCTCCGCCGTGCAGCCAGACGACCAGCGGGCGCCTGCCCCGCCGGGAGGCGTGGGCGCCGGTGGGGGAGTACAGCCGGTACTTCATTCCCGAGCCCGAGACGTGCGAGCTGAACGCGTCGACCTCGGGGTCCGACAGCCCGCGGTTCTGCACGAAGTCCGTGATGGTGATCGACCGGTGGTCGCGCAGGGGGATGGGGACGCGCTGGGTGAGGGTGTAGGTGAGGTCGAGCACGACGTTGCGGCCCCGGCCCGCGATGTAGCCGAGGGTGCCGGCGCCGCTCTGCCCCTCGCCGTGGCTCAGGTCGAGCACGATGTTGCCGCGGCGGTCCAGCCGGGCGGCGGTGACCGTGCGGTCGAGGTCGTACTCGCCGAAGATGACGTCGCCCGCGCTCAGGGGCACCGGGCTGGTGGCCTTGGCGTGCACGGCGAAGGTCTCGGTGGTCAGGCCGGCCGGGTCGATCCGCCCGAGCCGGGCGGTGTCGAGGATGAGCGAGGTGACCTGTTCGCCGCCGTCGAGCACCTGGGCGTTCAGAGTGAATCTCACGCGGGTGGTCGCGTGTCCGCCGGCGTACGCGGAGGCCGCGGGCAGGGACAGGCCGACGGCGGCTCCGGTGCCCGCGGCCAGAACGGCGCGACGGCTGAACGGTGGTGTCATGCGGACTCCCTGTGGGGGTGGGGAGGCTTCGTCGCGGTCCGTGGGCCGGACCCGGTGCCGAAGCCGCTGAGGAGTTGACGGCGGCCACCCTGTAGGGGAACAGGGTGGCCGATGTCGTGAGCAGGACAAGGCTGAGCATCGTCGGCAGGTTACCCGTGTCACCGCGTGGCCGACAGGTGCCTGCTTCGGCTTTTCTCCTCGGGTACGCCCTCGGGGGCCGCACGGTCGGCTCGCTCCCCGAGCCCGCCCTCGGGAGACCGCGCGGTCGGCTCGCTCCCCGGCCGTGCGGTCAGCTGTCTCCCGGGCCGTGCGGTCGGCTGTCTCCCCGGCCGTACGGGATCCGGGCGGCTCCGGTCAGGTCTGCGGGCAGGCGGTGCGGTCGGGCGTGCGACGGGAGTGCAGCCACTGGGCGAGCAGTGCGAGAGCGGCGAGGAAGGCGACCGTGGCGGCGTAGGCGACGGACGTCTCGTGAAGTCCCGTGTGGGTGGCGGCGATTCCGGCGGCGACCGCGGGCAGGCTGAAGGACAGGTAGGAGATCACGAAGACCACGGAGAACAGTTCACCGCGCTCGGCGGGTGCGGCCATCCGGGCCAGCGTGCCGAAACTGGCGAGGGAGGAGGCGCCGAACCCGACCCCGGCGATCAGGGTGCCGAGCGCCGCGGTGAGCAGTGAGTCCTCCTCGACCCCGGTCAGGGCGACGACCGTGCCGGCGAACAGGAGGCCGGCGCCCAGGGTGAGGGTGCGCGAGGCCGGCCAGCCGCGCAGCGCCATCGCGGTCAGGCAGGCGGGTACGGTCAGCAGGGTGACCACCAGCCCGCCGACGACATGGCTGGAGAGGCCGAACAGGCCCACGGCGACCGACGGGCCCAGGGAGAGGTACAGGCCGCCCAGCGCCCAGCTCGCCACGAGGATCGGCACCAGGCGCAGCAGGTCGGCCCGCAGATGGGGCGCCACCCTCAGGCGCGGCTGGAGCGAGCGCGCCGCCCCGGGCCGCCGCAGCGACGTCTCGGGCAGCACCGCGACCACGGCCGCGGCCAGGACGAGGCCCGCCAGCAGCAGCACGTAGACGAGGCGCGTGGGGTGCGGCCCGTACTCGACGAGGACACCGCAGCCCAGTGCGCCCAGACCCAGCCCGAAGGTGGGGGCCGCGCCGGTGACGACGCCGGCGCGGTGCGGCGCGTGGGAGGGGTTCAGGTCGGCCAGGGCCGCGCCGAGGGCGGTCATGGCGGCGCCGGTGGCGACGCCCTGGACCAGCCGGGCGACCAGCAGCAGGGCCACGCTGTCCGCCGTGAGGAAGAGGGCCATCGACACGGCTTCGAGCGCGATCGCGGACAGCAGGACCGGGCGGCGACCGAGGTGGTCGGACAGTGCGCCGAGCACCAGCAGGGCCGCGATCATCCCGAGCACGTAGACGGCGAAGACCGTGGTGAGGGTGGTCGCCGAGAAGTTCCACTGCTGCTGGTAGACGACGTAGAGGGGGGAGGGCGCGCTGGAGGCGGCCATGAAGAGCACGAAGACGACCGCGAGGGCGGCGAAGGCGGCCGGGCGGTTCAGCTCGCGGCGCTTTCGGCGGGGCGGTGCGGCGCCGGACGGCGGGGGTGTCTGGTTGCCGGGCAGGGCGGAGACGGACACGACTCTCTCCAAACGCAGTGATTGATGCGTTAAGGACGCTACCACTAACGCAGCGATCGGTGCGATAATTTCTCCATGGTCGATGCTCCCGCTCAGGTACGCCCCGGTGGCCGCTCCGCGAAGGTCCGCGCAGCCGTACACCACGCCGTCGCACAGCTCCTCGCGGAGGAACCCGCCGAGGCGCTGACGATCCCCGCCGTTGCCGCCCGCGCGGGCGTGCACCCGACCACGGTGTACCGGCGCTGGGGCTCGGCCGCCCAGCTCCTGGGCGACGTCGCCACCAGCCGTTTCAGCGGCGACGTCGTCGTGCCCGACACCGGCACCCTCGCCGGTGACCTCGAACGCTGGCTGGGCGACGTGGCCACCGACCTCACCGACCCCGACACCCTCGCCCTCATGCGCGCCACCATCGGCTCCGGGCCGGAGGGCGGCTGCGCCTGCATCGGGGACCGCCACGAGCAGCTCAGCGCGATGATCGAACGCGAGCGCTCGCGCGGCGGCCGCACCCCCGAGGTGGAGAGCGCCGTCGACTTCCTGCTCGGACCGCTCTACTACCGCGCCATCTTCAGCGCCCAGCCGGCCTCCAGCGACTGGGCGCGGGAGCTGGTGGCCACGTTCCTCGCGGCGTCCGAGGCCCTGGCCTGAGGCCTTCTCCGGGACCTGGCCCGGGACCTGGCCCGGGCCTGGTCTGGGACCTTGCCTGGGGCCTGGCCTGAGGCCTTGCCGAAACGGGCGGTCCGCTCGGCAGGCGCCGCCCGGGCCGGGGGCGGACGCGCGAAGTGGGCCCGCGCGAAAACCCGTTGGCGGACCGCGACGGCCCCTGTTACCTTCCCGGAGGCCGTGCGAGAGGACGAGGAGGTGGTACCCGTGGACGCAGTATCGACATGGGTGCTCCCCTCCGGGGTCACGGTCGGACGGCAGGTCGTCCGGGAGCGCCGCTGTGAGCGCACTCCCGAAAGGCACGACCATGCGATTCACTTCCGAACAGCGCCTCGACGACGGCGTCGTGGAACGCGAATTCACCCTCGGCGAGATCCCCGGCACCCTGTGGACGCCTGAATCCACCGCACCGGTCCCGCTGGTCCTGATGGCCCACAACAACGGCCTGCCCAAGGCGGAACCCCGGCTGGTGGCCCGGGCCCGGTACACCGCGGCGCGCGGCTACGCGGTGGCCTCCATCGACGCCGCCGGATGCGGTGACCGCCCCCGGTCCGCCGCCGAGGAACAGGCCCGCGCCGACCTCGGCCGGGCGATGCGCGCCGGTGAACCGGTCGACGAGATCTTCGAGTCCTTCATCGGCCCGCTGGTCGAGAAGGCCGTCCCGGACTGGCGGACCACCCTGGACGCCCTCCTCGAACTGCCCGGCATCGACGGCCCGGTCGGGTACTCGGGGGGATGGGCCGCTCTCGGCATCCGGCTGGCGGTGACCGAGCCGCGTATCGCCGCCGCGGGCTTCTTCGCCGGGGGATACGTACCGCGCGCCCAGCGCGAGGAGGCCGGGCGGGTGACCGTCCCGCTGCTGTTCCTGCTCCAGTGGGACGACGAGGGGAACCCCCGGCAGCGGGCCCTGGACCTGTTCGACGCCTTCGGCAGCAAGGAGAAGACGCTGCACGCCAATCCGGGCGGGCACATCGGTACGCCGTGGTTCGAGCTGGAGGACGGGTGCCGGTTCCTGGACCGGCACCTGAAGTGAGGGGCCGGCATCTGAAGTGAGGCACCGGCACCTGAAGTGAGGCCCGCTCGCCGGGGAAGGCAGGCCCCTGCCCTCCCCGGCGAGCGGCGTCCGGCCCGGCTCTCAGCCGGTGTGCGGGCAGTTGCCGCGGTACTCCTCGATGGTGCTGCTCGCCGCGGGCAGCGGGCACAGGAACTGCTCGTAGCGGGTGTCGTTGTCGATGAACCGCTTCAGCCAGGAAATGCTGTACTTCGCGACCGTCGTGTTCGACGAGGTCGGGGCGGAGTGCGTGGCGCCGTTCAGCTCCAGGTAGGCGCGGTCCAGGGTGGACGGCAGGCTCGTGTAGAAGGGCTCGGCGTGCGAGGAGACCGGGGCGACGGTGTCACCGTCCGCTCCGACGACCAGCGTGGGCGTCCTGACCTCCGGCCAGGTCTTGTCCGTGTTCCACGGGGTGAGCGGGATCGAAGCCTGCAGCGACGGCCGGTCCTTGGTCGCCTCCAGCGAACCGCCGCCGCCCATGGAGTGCCCCATGACACCGAGGCGGCTGCTGTCGATCCGTGTGCGGACGCTGCTGCTCTGGGTCAAGTAGTCGAGGGCCGCGAGCAGTTGGTCACCGCGGCTGGCCGGCTGGTCGAGGGTGCTGAGGGTGTCGATGGTGATGACGACGAAGCCCTGCGAGGCCAGCCGGGGACCCAGCCACGAGACCGAGGACTGGGAGGCGGTGAACCCCGGGGAGACGGCCACCGCCCCGAACGTGCCGTCGCTGGTGCTGGTCGGGTAGTAGACGGTGCCGCCTCCGAAGCCGGACACACTGGCCCGCGCCACCGTCGTCTGCGAGACGGCGTACGAGCCCCGCGCGGCCTCGATGCTGGAGTTGGTGGGCGCCGGGCCGCGTTCGTACGGGTTGTCCGCGGCGTCCGCGACGCCGGTGAAGGACGTGGTCAGACCGGTCAGGGCGGCGGCCGTGACGAGCAGGGTCATGAGCCGGCCGCGCGGTCTGCGGCGGCGGGGCGCGCTCTCCGTCCGCGCGGCCGGCTCATGACCCTGCTCGTCCGGCACCCACCCGGCCGCAGGCCGCCATTCGCCCCCGCAGGCAGCCCAGTCGGGCGATGCCACCGGCGCGGTGCGCCGGCCGCCGGGCCCTGCGAGAAGGGTTGTCAGCCGCCTTCCAACGATGTAGGCACCTGCTTGCACCAGTCAGCGGTCCCTCGCGCAACTCCACGCCACCGACGTCCCGACAACGTTGTCTGCCCTCGGCAGGCCCACCCCCCCCCACGGAGGTTCACGTGACTGTCCGACCGACCGGGTCCCTCGCCAAGGCCCTGGCCACCTTGCTGACCGGCGGCCTGGTGGCGATGTTCTCGCCCTCGGCCGCCGTCGCGGCGCCCGAGTACTCCACCGCCGAGGCGGGCAACCCCTTCGTCGACGGCTGGTACGCCGACCCCGACGTCGCGGTCTACGACGACACGTTCTGGGTCTACCCGACGGCGTCCAGGCCCTACGCCCAGCAGACCTACCTCGACGCGTTCTCCTCCACCGACCTGGTCCACTGGACCAAGCACAGCAACGTCCTCAGGACGGCGGACGTCTCCTGGGCCGAGTACGCGGTGTGGGCCCCGGCGCCGGTCGAGCGCAACGGCAAGTACTACCTGTACTTCGCCGCCAACGACATCCAGAACGACTCCCAGCTCGGCGGCATCGGCGTGGCCGTCGCCGACCGCCCCGAGGGCCCGTACAAGGACGCCCTCGGCAAGCCGCTCATCTCGCAGTTCCACAACGGCGCCCAGCCGATCGACCAGGACGTGTTCATCGACGACGACGGCCAGGCGTATATGTACTACGGCGGCTGGCACCACTCCAACGTCGTCAAGCTCAACCCGGACATGACCAGCCTGGGCACCTTCGAGGACGGCTCCACCTACAAGGAGATCACCCCGGAGAACTTCACCGAGGGCTCCTACATGTTCAAGCGCAACGGCACGTACTACTTCATGTGGTCCGAAGGAGGCTGGACCGGCCCCGACTACTCGGTGTCCTACGCCATGGCCGACTCGCCGACCGGCCCGTTCCGCAAGATCGACAAGGTGCTCGCCCAGGATCCGGCGGTCGCCAAGGGTTCCGGCCACAACTCCGTCGTCAACGTGCCCGGCACCGACATCTGGTACATCGTCTACCACCGCCGCCCGCTCGCCGAGAGCGACGGCAACCACCGCCAGCTGGCCTACGACCGCCTGCACTTCAACGCCGACGGCACCATCCGGCGCGTCGCCATGCAGGTCAAGGACAACTTCGCCGACGACAACGCGCTGGGCTGGAAGACGTACGGCGGGACCTGGACGGCCGCCGACGGCCGCTACCGGGTGGGCCGCGACCGGGGCGCCAAGGCGCTGCTGGACACCAACTTCGCCGACTTCACCTACGACGCCGACGTCACCGTCACCGCGGGCGGCGGGGACGCCGGGCTGACGTTCAGGGTCAGCGGCCCCTCGGTCGGCCCGGACAGCTACTCGGGCTACTACGCGGGCATCAGCCCGGGCGGCAAGGTGGTCCTGGGCCGGGCGAACGGCTCCTGGACCCAGCTGGCGAGCGCACGTGCGAGCGTCACCCCGCACAAGGCCCACCGCCTGCGCGTCACCGCGGTCGGCTCCTCGATCAAGGTGTTCGTCGACGACATGACGACCCCCAGGATCTCCGTCACCGACGCCACCTACCGCAGCGGCGCGACCGGCCTGCGGGTCTTCGACACCGGGGCCTCCTTCGACAACGTGACGGTCGCCCCCGCCGGCTGACACACCCCAGGAC
>NZ_VDFC01000049.1:54686-63270 GCF_008369065.1 Streptomyces apricus
GTTCTTCACCCCGTTGTCGCAGGCCCGGGTCGCGGACCTCTTCGACTCCCCGCCCCGCCCGCGAAAGCCCGCGGACGGCGGCGTGCTGCTGGTCCTCGGCCCGGGCGCGGCGCTGTGCGAACCGGACGTGCTCTGGTACGCCGACCTGCCCAAGCGCCACGCCGAGGCCGCCGTCGCCAAGGGCGAGCTGCCGGTCGGCGCCAACCTGGGCCGCCCCGGCGAGCCGGGCGACCTGGTGCGGCTCTTCTACACCGACTGGCCCGTGCTGGACCGCCACCGCGACGCGGTCGTCGGCCGCGTCGACCGGTGGATCGACCTCCAGGACCCGGCGGCCCCCGCCTCCCTGGACGGCACCGCGCTGCGCGCGACCCTGGAGCACCTGGCCCGCGGCCCCGTCCGCACCCGCCCGTACTTCAACTCCACGCCCTGGGGCGGCCGGTGGGCCGCGAGCGAACTGGGCTTCACCCCGCAGGCCGGCAACACCGCCCTCGGCTACGAACTGATCGCCCCCGAGGCCGGGGTCCTCGTCGGCGCGAAGGACGGGGCGCAGGTCGAGGTCCCGTTCCAGCTGCTGTGCGTCGAGCACCCCGAGGCCATGCTGGGCGCGGAGGTGCACCGGCGCTTCGGCACCTCCTTCCCGATCCGCTTCGACTACCTCGACACGATGGGCGGCGGCAACCTCTCCCTGCACCTCCACCCGCGGGAGCAGTACATGCGGGAGGTGTTCGGCTGGCCCTACACCCAGCACGAGACGTACTACGTCACGGCGAGCGAGGAGGGCGCCCAGGTGCTGCTCGGACTCACCGAGGACGCGGACCCCGACGTCATGCGCCGCCAGGTGGAGGAGTCCATCGCCGACGGCACCCCGTTCCCCGTCCAGGACCACATCCAGACGCACCCCGCGACCGAGGGCCAGCTGTTCATGATCCCCGCGGGCACCCCGCACGCGTCCGGCGCGGGGAACCTGGTGCTGGAGGTCAGCGCGACCCCGTACCTGTACTCCCTGCGCCTGTACGACTGGCTGCGCAAGGACGCCGCCGGCGCGTCCCGGCCGCTGCCCTACGAGCACGGCTTCGCCAACCTGGACACGGCCCGGCGGGGGGAGGACGTGGTGAAGGACCTGATCCAGCAGCCGCGCACGCTCCGCTCGGGCGAGGGCTGGCGCGAGGAGGTCGTCGGCGCGCTGCCCGAGATGTTCTACGCCGTCCACCGCCTCGTCGTCACCCCGCGGGCCGCCGTCCCCGACGACACAGCGGGACGCTTCCACATCCTCAACGTCGCCGCCGGGCAGGGCGCCGTCGTCGAGACCCAGGACGGGCGCACCCACTTCCTGGCCTTCGCGGAGACCCTCACGGTCCCCGCCGCGGTGGGTCCCTACCGGGTGCGCCCCGTGGGCGACGACGAGGTGCGGATCGTGAAGGCGCTGGTGGTCGAGCCGTGACCGCGGCCCCCACGGAGCGGCCCACCGCACCGGTCCCCGTCCTCGACGTCGGCGGTACGCACGTCACCGCCGCGCTCGTCGACCCCGCGACCGGCCTTCCCGTCCCCTCCTCGGTGCTCCGCAGACCGCTCGGCTCGCACGCGGACGCCGACGGCATCCTCGACGACATCGCCGCGACCGCCCTGCGCCTGCCGGCCGGCCACGGCCCGTCCTGGGGCGTGGCGATGCCCGGCCCCTTCGACTACGCCACCGGGATCGGCCGCTTCACGGGCATCGGCAAGTTCGAGTCCCTGTCCGGCGTGGACGTGGGCGCCGGACTGCGCCGGCGGCTGCACGACCGGGCCGAGCGGCTGTGCTTCCTCAACGACGCGGACGCCTTCGCCCTCGGCGAGTACCGCGCCGGGGCGGCCCGGGGCCACGACCGCGTGGTGTGCCTGACGCTGGGCACGGGCATCGGCTCCTCCTTCCTGCGCGGCGGACGGCCCGTGCACGACGGCCCCGACGTGCCGCCCGCCGGGCACGTGCACCGGCTGGAGATCGACGGCCGGCCGCTGGAGGAGACGGTCTCGCGCCGTGCCCTGCGCCTGGGCCACGCCCGGCTCGCGGCCCCGCACCGGGACCCGGAGCAGGAGTCCGCCCTGCCGGACGTCCACGAGATCGCCGTGCTGGCCGGGCAGGGCGACACCGCCGCGTCGGAGGCCTTCCGCTACGCTTTCGACGCCCTCGGCAGGGCCCTGGCCCCCTGGATCGACCGCTTCGAGGCCACCGCGGTGGTCGTCGGCGGATCCATGGCACAGTCGTGGGACCTGGTCCACCCCGCGTTCGTCCGGGGACTGGCTCAGACCGACACGGCGCCCGTACGGGTGCTGCCCGCCCGGCAGCCCGCGTCGGCGCCGCTGATCGGGGCCGCGCACTGGGTGCACGGCGCGGCAGGCGCATCATGAGGACCGGTCGGCGGCGAGGTCACCGCCGCGGGCCGGCGGAGAAGGGGGAACGGGCATGACCGCTCGTCGAGGCGGCGGGCCGACCATGCACGACGTCGGGAAGCTCGCACAGGTCAGCGCCATGACCGTCTCGCGCGTACTGAAGAACGACCCCGGTGTCTCCGAGGCCKCCCGGGAACGCGTCTTCGCCGCGGTGGACCGGCTGGGCTACCGCCGCAACGAGACCGCGCGCAGCCTGCGGCTCGGCGGCAGCGGGATGATCGGCCTCGTCGTCACCAACCTCGCCAACCCGTTCTACTCGCGCCTCGCGCTCGGCGTCCAGGAGGTCGCCACCGAGTACGGCTTCCGGATGGTGCTCAGCAACTCCGCCGAGCAGGTCGAGCGGGAACCCGGCCTCGTCGACGGCCTCATCGACCACCAGGTCGAAGGGCTGATCGTCGTCCCCGCCGGCAGCCGGCAGCAGCACCTGGCCGCCGCCATGCGCCACGTGCCCGTCGTCCTCGCCGCCCGCCCGCCCGCCGGACTCGACACCGACTGCGTCCTGGTCGAGGACTTCCACGGGGCCCGCGAGGCCACCGCCTGCCTGCTCGCCGAGGGACACACCCGCATCGCCTTCCTGGGCAACCCGCCCTCGCTCTACACCGGCGCCGAACGGCTGCGCGGGTTCTGGGCGGCGCACGACGAGGCCGGCGTCCAGCCCGACAACTCCCTCATCCGGCAGGGCCTCGTCGACGCGGCGACGGCCGAGGCGGCGACCCGCGAACTGCTGGAGCGGCCCGACGCCCCCGCGGCGCTGTTCTGCACCAACAACCGCATCAGCCAGGGCGCCATCCGGGCCCTGCACAAGTCGGGGGTCACCCTGCCCCTGGCGGGCTTCGACGACTTCGACCTGTCCGACATCCTCGGCCTGCCGCTGACCCTCGTCTCCTACGACGCCGACGAGATCGGCCGGGAAGCCGCACGCCTGCTCATCGACCGCCTGGGCCACAAGGACGCGGAGCAGCCCGCCTCCCGCCGCGTCACGATCCCCACGCGCGTCGTCCGCCACGGCGCCCGGACCGGTGAACACCCCCTCGGCGCACCGCGCGCCGACACGCAACGAGACACGTGAGAAGAAGGACCGATGATGCAGTTCCCCACGAGCGTCGGGGACCACCCGCTGATCGAGCGGGCGGTACGCCACCTCGACGCCCTCGGCGACCCGCGCTACGGGCGGACGCTGGTGCGCTGCCTGGACGACACGCTCGCCCGCACCATCCGGCCGATGCCCGACGGCAGCGCGTTCGTGGTGACCGGCGACATCCCCGCCATGTGGCTGCGCGACTCCTCGACCCAGCTGATGCCCTACCTGGCGCTCCTGCGGGACGACCCGGGCCTGCAGGACCTGGTGGCGGCCGTTCTCCAACGCCAGTTCGAGCAGATCCGGCGCGATCCGTACGCCAACGCCTTCAACCCCGAACCCTCGGGGCGCGCCCACGACACCGAGGACCTGTGCGAGGACCCCTGGGTGTGGGAGGAGAAGTACGAGGTCGACTCCCTCGCCTTCCCCCTCCTGCTCGCCCACCGCTTCTGGCGGGCCACCGGCCGCACCGACCACCTCGACGGGGCGGTGCGCACCGCCCGCGCCGTGCTCACCGTGTGGCGCACCGAGCAGGACCACGAGCACCTGTCCTCCTACCGCTTCACCCGGTCCGCGGGCCCGGCGAGCGACACCCTGCCCCACGGGGGCCGGGGAACGCCCGTCGCCCGCACCGGCATGACCTGGAGCGGCTTCCGGCCGAGCGACGACGCCTGCGCGTACGGATACAACGTGCCCGCGAACCTGTGCGCGGCCGCCGCCCTCGACGGGACGGCCGAGATGGCCCGCCACGCCGGCGACCCGGAGCTGGCCGAGGACGCCGACGCACTGGCGGCCGAACTGCGCGAAGGGGTCGCACGCCACGGGACGGTCGACCACCCCGACCACGGCACGATCTACGCCTACGAGGTCGACGGACTCGGGGGCGCCCTCCTGATGGACGACGCCAACATGCCGAGCCTCCTCTCCCTGCCCCTGGTCGCGAACGTCTCCACCACCGACCCGCTGTACCGGGCCACGCGGGAGTTCGTCCTCTCCCCGGCGAACCCGACCTGGTACCGGGGGAGCGTGGCCGAGGGAGTGGGCAGCCCGCACACCCCCGCGGAGCACATCTGGCCGATCGCCGTCGCGGTGCAGGGCCTGACGAGCGACGACGACGCGGCGCGGCTCGCGGCGCTGCGCACGCTCGTCGACACCGACGCGGGCACCGGCGCCATGCACGAGTCCTTCCACAAGGACGACCCGACCCGGTTCACCCGCCCCTGGTTCTCCTGGGCCAACGCGATGTACGCGGAACTGGCCCTGGACGTGGCCGGACTGGGCACCCGCCCCCTGTGGTCCGGGTCGTCCGCGAAGCCGTAGGTCCTCACGGCCGGGCACGGCAGAGGTCCCGGTGGCGGAAGGAGCCTTCCGCCACCGGGACCTTTGCACTACGGGCGCTGCCGGCTAGGGCTTCTCGTCGCCGTAGAGGGTGCTCACCTCCTCGGCGGTGAGGGCCCGGTCGACGGCGTGGACCTCGTCGACCGCGCCGTTCCAGAAGTCGACGTTCGCACCGTCCCAGTGGGCGCGGCCCACGGTCAGCGGGCCGGTGCTCCCGAGGGCGGCGCCGCCGGTGGTGGTCGCCGCCAGCTTCCCGTCGAGGTACAGCCGGATCTCCTTGGTGGCCGCGTCCCGGACGCCGACCAGGTGGTACCAGCGCCCCGTCTCCGCGGCGACGGCCACCTGGGCACGGCGTTCACCCGGGGTGCTGAAGGCGAAGTTGCCGTGTCCGTACTGCAGGTAGAACGAGTTGGCCTGGGCACGGGTGTCCTGGCTGACCGCCGTGCCGTAGTTGCCGGGGACCCCGTCGAGCCGGACCCAGGCGGACACCGAGTAGCTGCCGCTGGTGTCGAGCACCGGACCCGCGGTCTCGGCGTACTGCTTCTGGCCGTCGAACTTCAGCGCGCTGCCGCTGACGCCCTCGGTCCAGGTGGCGCCCTCACGCAGGGTCAGGGGCTTCTTGTTGGGACCGGAGTCCTTCGCGGTGGTGCCGGCGCCCTCGTCGAGGGACCAGTGCCCGCCGCCCTTCAGCTCCTTCTTGCCCGCCGCGGCGCCGGCCGCGATCACCTTGAGGTTGACCTTCCGCACCTCGGCCGCGTCCATCTTGATGTCGCGCCGGTCGTACGTGTAGAGGCCGTTGAGCTCGTTCTCCAGGTCGGTGATCTGGGTGTAGACCGAGCCGGACAGCTCGGCGCCCGCCTGCTCGACGTAGAACTTCTCGGTGTTCTCCACGTACCTGCGGGTCAGCTCCGCCTTGGTGGTGACACCGCTGTAGATCACGGTCGGGGCGCCCGGCCACATGTGCCCCGGGGTGCGCAGGGTGAAGCCGCCGTGCTCGCCGTCCATGGCGGCCCGCTTCTCGTCCGGGAAGGGCGGGTCGTCGTTGTTGTAGTCGTGGTGGTCGATGATGTCGCCCTTGCCCGAGTCACCCTTGGAGTTGCAGCAGTTGACACCGCTGTGGGCATTGACGACACGGGACGGGTCGGCGGCCTTCACGGCCTCGGTGATACGGCCCGTCTCCTCGCGGTTCCACTCGCCCCAGCCCTCGTTGAAGACGATCCAGCCGATCACGGAGGGGGAGTTGTGGTGCTGGCGCATCATCTCCCGGCCCTGGTCGACGAAGGCCTTCTGGCCCGTCTCGTTGGTGATGTTCCCCGAGACGAAGTCCTGCCAGACGAGCAGGCCGAGCTTGTCGGCGTGGTAGAACCACCGCGCCGGCTCCACCTTGATGTGCTTGCGCACCGCGTTGAAGCCGAGCTTCTTGTGCGCCTCCAGGTCGAAGGCGAGGGCCTCGTCGCTGGGCGCGGTGTAGAGGCCGTCGGGCCAGAAGCCCTGGTCGAGGGTGGCGAGGGAGAAGACCGGCTTGCCGTTGAGGGCCAGCTTGTTGAAGCCGCCCACCTTCTTGACCTCGATCTTGCGCATGCCGAAGTAGCTGCGGACCTTGTCGCTCGACCGGCCGTCGGTCAGGGTCACGTCGAGGTCGTACAGGTACGGGTCGTCGGGGCTCCAGAGGTGCTGCTTCGCCACCGGCAAAGTGAGCTTCTTGCCGGCCGCCCCGCTGACCTTGCCGACGACCTTGCCGCGGGCGTCACGGGCGACGGCCTCGACGCGGGCGGCGGAGGAGGCGCCCTCGGCGTCGACCGTCACCGCGAGGGTGCTCGTGTCGATGTCGGGCGTGGTGACGACGTTCCCGATCGAGGCGGGGGCCACCGGCTCCATCCACACGGTCTGCCAGATGCCCGAGGTCTGCGTGTAGAAGATGCCGCCCGGGTTGGTGGACTGCTTGCCCATGGGCTGGTCCGCGCCACCGGTGTCGGTGACGGCGACCACGATCTCCTGCTTGCCGCTGCCCTTCAGGGCGTCCGTGACGTCGACGCTGAAGGCGTTGTACCCGCCGGTGTGGTCGGCGACCTTCGTGCCGTTGACGTAGACGCGCGACTGGTAGTCGACGGCGCCGAAGTTGAGCTTGAGCCGGTTCGAGCGGCTGTCCTTGCCGACCTTCCAGTTCTTCGGCACGTCGATGGTCCGGCGGTAGAACATGTGGTCCTCGTGCCGTTCGAGCCCGGAGAGCTGCGACTCGACCGGGAACGGCACGATGATCTTCTCGTCGAGGTTCTTGCCGAAGACCGGCTGCTCACCCGCCTTCGCGGCGCTGAACTGCCAGGGCCCGTTCAGGTTCTCCCACTTGGACCGCTTCTGCTGCGGGCGCGGGTACTCGGGCAGCGGGTGCTTCTTGTCGACCTTGTCGCCCCATGTGGTGGTGAGGCGGTGGGTGGAGGAGTTCTCCGCGTACCGGATGACCTTCGGTACGGCCTTGCCGCCGGCCGTCAGACCGCCCGCGCCGTCGTAGGAGACCCGGACCAGCTGGTTCTTCTGGATCGGCTCCGAGAGGGTGACGTAGAGGGAGGAGGAGTCACCGGGGACGGACGTGACCGACTTGATCGGCATGGCGGTCGTGTCGGCCTCGACCTTCAGGTGGTCCTTGACCGCCTGGAGATTGCCCACCTTGCCGTCGAAGCGGGCGCGCAGCCGCGTCCCGTTCTCGGCGACGGTGAGCTCCACCGGGAAGACCTCGTAGTCGGCCGGCGGGGTGAACGCGGACATCGGCACGATCTGCTTGGCCAGCGTCGGCGTCGACCAGCGCAGGTACATGTTGGCGCCGCCGGTGTCCTGGAACAGCTCCAGGCGGAACGTGTGCTTCTCGCCCGCGGTCAGCCGGACGGCCTGGCTGGTCTGCTCCCGGTCCCAGTCGCCCTCCCAGTGGTCGATGACGGGTTCGTCGTCGATGAAGAGCCGGAAGCCGTTGTCGCCGATCGCGTAGAAGGTGTAGTCACCCGTGGCCGGCGCCTCGATCTGCCCCGTCCAGCGGGCGGTCGTGTGCTCCGTCTTCCCGGTGAACTCCTTGAACGTGTCGGTCAGTCCGGAGAAGTTGATCTGCGGGTCGAGCGTGGTGCCGCCGAGTTCGGCGAAGTCCCGGGCGCCCGGGGCCGACATGCTGAAGTACTCGCCCTTGAGGCCGTGCGTCACGACGGCGGCCTGTCCCGCGGCGGATGCCGAGGTACCGCTCGTCAACTCGGAGGCCACCGCGCTGGGCAGCATTCCGCTCGGGGGCAGCACCAGGGCCGCCGTGGCGAACAGCGCCAGCACCCTGGCTCTGCTTCGGGTTCGGGGGCGGGTGTCGTGTCGTGTCATCGGACCTTTCCTCGTACTCAGACCGCGACCGCGTTCGACTTCCGGGGCAGGCACGGGCTCCTGCGGGGAAACCCGTGGGGAGAAGCTGCACACCGGCTGAGACGGGTTCGGATAGCGGCCTTTCCAACGTTGGAAACCCTCTGCCAGCGGTATGACAGCACGCTCACAGGAGCCTGTCCAGACCTCGCGCAGCACTCTGTTGTCCTGCGTCACGAGGAGTCGATGCCGCCGCCCCGCCGCGGCATCGACTCCTCGTGACGCAGGACAACAGAGTGCTGCGCGAGGTCTGGACAGGCTCCTGTGAGCGTGCTGTCATACCGCTGGCAGAGGGTTTCCAACGTTGGAAAGGCCGCTATCCGAACCCGTCTCAGCCGGTGTGCAGCTTCTCCC
>NZ_VDFC01000005.1:0-43250 GCF_008369065.1 Streptomyces apricus
TTGCCTGCCAGGGGCTCCGGCTCACGACCGCCATTCGCTGGGTCGAGCGAGACGTTCGGCTCCTTCCAAGCTAGGCGAGGAGAGCCCATCTGTCTCCATAGTTAGTCGGACTTCCTACTATCTGAGACGACCGATCACTCACACCGCTCTGACCTGCGCCCCGTCAGGAGCGCGAGGAACCGCGCCCCGTAAGGGGCGCGGGGAACTGCGCGCCCAGCCACAGCCGACCCGCAGACAAAACCCAGGCAGCCCGCCGGAAGCAAACGCACACCGCCCCCGCCCGGAGGGGATGCTTCCGGTGCGGGGGCGGTTCTGGGGGACGCCGGCCCGTGTACGGGGGCGCCCCGGTCCGTACGGGCGGTGCTCAGCCCATGTGCGGGTACGGGTAGTCGGTCGGCGGGACCAGCGTCTCCTTGATGGCGCGGGTCAGCGTCCAGCGCATCAGGTTCTGCGGGGCGCCCGCCTTGTCGTTGGTGCCCGAGGCGCGGCCGCCGCCGAAGGGCTGCTGCCCGACCACGGCACCGGTCGACTTGTCGTTGATGTAGAAGTTGCCCGCGGCGTAGCGCAGCTTCTCCATCGTGTACGCGGCGGCGGCGCGGTCGCCGGAGATGACCGAGCCGGTGAGCGCGTAGTCGGACACCGACTCCATCTGGGTCAGCATCTCGTCGTACTTCTCGTCCTCGTAGACGTGCACGGCGAGGATCGGGCCGAAGTACTCGGTCGTGAAGACCTCGTTCTCCGGGTCGGTGCACTCGATGACGGTCGGGCGCACGAAGTAGCCGACCGAGTCGTCGTAGGTGCCGCCCGCGACGATCGTGCAGCTCGGGTCCGCGGCGGCGCGGTCGATCGCGGCCTTGTTCTTGGCGAAGGACCGCTCGTCGATGACGGCGCCGATGAAGTTCGACAGGTCGGTGACGTCGCCCATGGTGATGCCGTCGACCTCGGCCGCGAACTCCTCCTTGAAACCGGAGTTCCAGATGGAGGCCGGGACGTAGGCGCGCGAGGAGGCGCTGCACTTCTGGCCCTGGTACTCGAAGGAGCCACGGGTCAGGGCCGTCTTCAGGACGGCGCGGTCGGCGCTGGGGTGCGCGACGACGAAGTCCTTGCCGCCGGTCTCGCCGACCATGCGCGGGTAGGTGCGGTACTTCTCGATGTTGTTGCCGACCGTCTTCCACAGGTACTGGAAGGTCTTGGTCGAGCCGGTGAAGTGGACGCCGGCCAGGTCGCGGTGCTCCAGGGCGACCCCGGAGACCTCGATGCCGTCGCCGGTGACGAGGTTGATGACGCCCTTGGGCAGGCCCGCCTCCTCCAGGAGCTGCATGAGCAGCACGGCGGCGTGGGTCTGCGTCGGGGACGGCTTCCAGACGACGACGTTGCCCATGAGCGCCGGGGCGGTGGGCAGGTTGCCCGCGATGGCCGTGAAGTTGAAGGGCGTGATCGCGTAGACGAAGCCTTCGAGCGGGCGGTGGTCGAGGCGGTTCCAGACGCCGGGCGAGTTCGCCGGCGGCTGCTCGGCGAGCAGGTCGCGGGCGTACTTCACGTTGAAGCGCCAGAAATCGACGAGCTCGCAGGGACAGTCGATCTCGGCCTGCTGGGCGGTCTTGGACTGGCCGAGCATCGTGGAGGCGGCGAGGGTCTCGCGCCACGGGCCCGACAGCAGCTCGGCGGCGCGCAGGATGATCGCGGCGCGGTCGTCGAAGGACATCGCGCGCCAGGCCGGGGCGGCGGCGAGGGCGGCGTCGATCGCGTCCTGGGCGTCCTGGCGGGTGGCGTTGCGCAGGGKGCCGATGACGGCCTTGTGGTTGTGCGGCTGCACCACCTGGAACGGCTCGCCGCCGCCCATGCGCTTCTCGCCGCCGATGGTCATCGGCAGGTCGATCGGGTTCTCGGCCAGCTCCTTGAGCTTGGCCTCGAGACGGGCGCGCTCGGCCGAGCCGGGGGCATAGCCGTGCACCGGCTCGTTGACGGGGGTGGGGACCTGGGTCACAGCGTCCATGAGTTCCGTAACTCCTTAGTGAGCGGGTGTGTCGGGGCTCGCGCCCGGTGCCGACGGGTGAGGGCTCAGCCCTTGGTGAGAACAGAGCGGGCGAAGAAGCGGAGGTTGGCGGGCTTCTCGACCAAGCGGCGCATACTGTGCCTTCCCGGGGGACAACCCCCGGACCCCCGGCCGGAAGCCTGCGTCACGGTCATGCGTCAGCCCCGGGTCATCATGCTGCGGGCGAAGAAGCGCAGGTTGGCCGGCTTCTCCGCCAGGCGGCGCATGAAGTAGCCGTACCAGTCGGTGCCGTAGGCCGTGTAGACCCTCATGCGGTGGCCCTCGGCGGCGAGCCGCAGGTGCTCGTCGCCGCGGATGCCGTACAGCATCTGGAACTCGTACTCGTCCGGCTTGCGCCCGGCGCGCCGGGCGAGCTCCTGCGCGATGGAGATCAGCCGCGGGTCGTGCGACCCGATCATCGGGTACCCGTCGCCCTCCATCAGGGTGCGCAGGACACGGACGTACGCCTTGTCGATCTCCGGCTTCTGCTGGTACGCGACCTCGGCGGGCTCCTTGTAGGCGCCCTTCACGAGCCGTACGCGGCTGCCGTTCGCGGCGAGGCGGCGGGCGTCGGCCTCGGTGCGGAAGAGGTAGGCCTGGATGACGCAGCCGGTCTCCGGGAAGTCCTTGCGGAGCTCGTCGTGGATGGCGAACATCGAGTCGAGGGTGGTGTGGTCCTCGGCGTCGAGCGTGACCGTCGTGCCGATGGCGGCGGCGGCCTCGACGACGGGCCGGACGTTGGCGAGCGCCAGCTCGTGGCCGCCCTCCAGCGCCTGCCCGAACATGGACAGCTTCACCGACATCTCGGCGCGCGTCCCGAGGTCCAGCTCGGCCAGGCGGGCGATCAGCTCCAGGTAGGCGTCACGGGCGGCGGCGGCCTGCTCGGGGGTGGTGATGTCCTCGCCGACCACGTCCATGGTCAGCTCCAGGCCCTTGTCGGTGAGGTCCTGGATGATCGGCACGATCTGGTCGACGCTCTCCCCCGGGATGAAGCGGTCGACGACCGGCTTGGTCACCGGGGCGGCCGAGACGAGACGGCGCATCCGGTCGCTGCGCGAGGCGGCGAGAATCACGGGACCCAGCACGGGGCACCTCCACAGGAAGCCGGTAAACGAAGAACCACCGTGAAACCTAGGGACCACCCCGATCCTGGGCCATCGACAGCTGTCACGCATCCGTGCCCCGGACTTCAGACAGATGTACGAAGACGCCCGGCGGCGGGACGGGAATGGGGGAGAATGCCCAGGTGACGTCGGAACACGAGGGTGACTACCAGGAGCTGGTCGACGAGATCTCGGAACTCCTGGGCGCCCCCGCGACGCTGGAGAACCGCGACTTCGAACTGATCGCCTTCGCCGCGTACGACAGCGAGGGCGAGCTGGACGCCTCCGCGCTGGACCCGGTGCGCACCCGCTCGATCCTCACCCGCCGCTCCACGGCGGCGGTCCGCACCTGGTTCGAGAGTTTCGGCATCGCCCGGGCGACCGGCCCGGTCCGTATCCCGCCGACCCCGGAGGCGGGCGTCCACCGGGGCCGCATCTGCCTCCCGGTACGCCATCGGGGGGTAGCGCTCGGCTACGTGTGGCTGCTGGCCGACGACCCGGGCCCCGGTGAGCGGCAGCTCGCGGCGGCCATGGAGGTGACCCCGCGCATCGGCGCCCTGCTCGCGGACGAGGCCCGGGCGGGGGCGGACCTGAGCCGTGAGCTGCGCGCGGTCCTCACCGCCGGGAGCGGCTGGCAGCGCGAGCTCGCGGTGACGGAACTGCGTACGGCCCTCGGTCCCCGCGGCGACAGCCTGCACGCGCTGGTCTGCGTGGCGCCCTGGCCCTCGTCCGACCCCGACGAGGCGCCTTCCGTGCGCACCGTCCCGGGCACCACGGCGCTGTGCACCCTGCCCTGGCCCGACGCGGCCCAGAGCCTGGCGCTGCTGGTGCGCCTGCGCTCCGCGCAGTCCCTCACCCCGGCGACGACGGCGTCCGCACGGCTGCTGGAGCGGGCGGAGGCGGCGGGCACGGCGGCGGGCATCGCCACGCCCCGCTCCGGGCTGACCGACCTGGGAGCCGCCTGGCAGGAGGCGTCGGCCGCCGCCCGCGCGGCGGTGGCCGAGCCCCGGCTGGGCCCGGTGGCGCACTGGTCGTCGATCGGCCCGTACCGCCTGCTGACGACGATGCCGCCGACCGCGTCCGACGACCCGGCGGTACGCCCGCTCCTCGCCGCCGCCCACCGCGAACTCGCCCACACCGCGGAGGTGTTCCTGGACTGCGCGGGCCAGGCCGGCCGCACCGCCGCCGCACTGGGCATCCACCGCCAGACCCTGTACTACCGCCTGTCCCGGGTGGAACAACTCACAGGCCTGGACCTGGCAGACGGAGAATCCCGCCTACTCCTCCACATGACCCTGAAGGCCCAGCGCATCTAAGTACGCCGGGCCTCACAATCGCGCCCCTTAAGGGGCGCGGGGAACTGCGCGACCAGCCCCCACCGAAGCCGCAGAAGAAAACGAACGCGGACCGGGGGCCGGGGGCGCAGCCCCCGCAGGTTCGGGCAACCTCAGACGAGGTTGACCGAACGAGCCTGCACCGCTCCGATCTCCTCCGCCAACTCCGTCAGAACCGGCTGCGGAACCGTGTCGTCCACGGTCAGCACGGCCAGCGCCTCCCCACCGACGTCGGCACGGGCGACCTGCATGCCGGCGATGTTGATGCCGGCCTCGCCGAGGATCCGGCCGAGGGCGCCGACGACGCCGGGACGGTCGGTGTAGTTGAGGACGACCATGTGGTCGGCGAGCGCCAGGTCCACGTCGTACTCGCCGACGGCCACGATCTTCTGGTGGTGCTTGGGACCGGCGAGCGTGCCGGAGACCGAGACCTCCTGGCCGTCGCCGAGGGTGCCGCGCACGGTCACCACGTTCCGGTGGTCCGAGGACTCCGAGCTCGTGGTCAGCCGGACCTCGACGCCGCGCTCCTGCGCGAACAGCGGAGCGTTCACGTACGACACGGTCTCGTCGACCACGTCCTCGAAGACGCCCTTGAGGGCGGAGAGTTCGAGGACCTTGACGTCGTGCTGGGTGATCTCGCCGTAGACCTCGACGTCCAGGCGTACCGCGACCTCGCCCGCGAGGGCGGTGAAGATGCGGCCGAGCTTCTCGGCCAGCGGCAGGCCGGGCTTGACGTCCTCGGCGATGACGCCGCCCTGGACGTTGACGGCGTCCGGCACCAGCTCGCCGGCGAGCGCCAGGCGTACGGAGCGGGCCACGGCGATGCCGGCCTTCTCCTGGGCCTCGTCGGTGGAGGCGCCCAGGTGCGGGGTGCACACGACCTGGTCGAGCTCGAAGAGCGGGGAGTCGGTGCAGGGCTCCTTGGCGTACACGTCCAGGCCCGCGCCGGCCACGCGGCCCTCCTTGAGCGCGGAGTACAGCGCGGCCTCGTCGACGATCCCGCCGCGCGCGGCGTTGACGATGCGCACCGAGGGCTTGACCTTGTGCAGCGCCTCGTCGCCGATCAGACCCAGGGTCTCGGGCGTCTTGGGCAGGTGCACGGTGATGAAGTCGGAGACTTCCAGCAGCTCGTCCAGCGAGAGGACCTTCACGCCCATCTGCGCGGCGCGCGCGGGCTGCACGTAGGGGTCGTAGGCCACGACCTTCATGCCGAAGGCGGACATACGCTGGGCCACCAGCGCACCGATGCGGCCCAGGCCCACGACGCCCAGGGTCTTCTCCGCCAGCTCCACGCCGGTGTACTTGCTGCGCTTCCACTCGCCGTTCTTCAGGGCGGTGTTGGCCTGCGGGATGTGGCGCGCGGTGGCGAGCAGCAGGCCGCAGGCCAGCTCGGCGGCGGTCACGATGTTCGAGGTGGGGGCGTTGACGACCATCACGCCGGCCTTGGTGGCGGCGGAGACGTCGACGTTGTCCAGGCCGACGCCGGCTCGTGCGACGACCTTCAGCTTCTTCGCGGCGGCGACGGCCTCGGCGTCGACCTTCGTCGCGGAACGGATCAGGATCGCGTCGACCTCGGCGATCGCGGGCAGCAGTTCGGCGCGGTCCGCGCCGTTGCAGTGCCGGATCTCGAAGTCCGGGCCCAGGGCGTCGACGGTGGCGGGCGACAGTTCTTCAGCGATGAGTACGACAGGTTTCGAGCTCACGTGAGTCCTCACAAGTCCATTGCGGACGGCCGTCCCGACGGCCGCAGGCGGTGGAGGGAGCGGCGCCGTGGGGTTGCGGGTGCGTTCCTGCGTCGTTCGGTGCGTGCTCTCGGTGTGCCGGACGGAGGTCCTCGTAGCGGAGCTACTCGGGCTTTCGGACGGTGCAGCGGGAGTGCGTGCCGGGCGGCGTGGGAACGTGCCTGAAACCCCTCGGTGTCGCGGTTGCCGCGTGTTAGACGCACGACGCTGTGGGCCCGACGCGTATTGGTTGAGCAGTCTAGTGGTCGCGCGCCGTGTTCACGCGCCTCCGCAGAAGGATCACCCGCACGTGCGAGGCAGCGCGCACGATCGGGTACGCGTGGTCAGCCACTCCGGCTGATCGGTGCACGGACCGGTCGGGCCGTGGCACCGGGACGTCCCGGTGCCACGACCCGGCCGACGGTCTCACTCGTCGTCGTTGACCCAGGACATGAGCTTGCGCAGCTCCTTGCCCGTGGTCTCCAGGAGGTGGTTCTCGTCCTGGGTCTTGTACTCGTTGTACTTCTTCAGACCGCCGTGGTACTCGTCCATCCAGGCCTGCGCGAAGGTGCCGTCCTGGATCTCGGCGAGGACCTTCTTCATCTCGGCCTTGGTGGCGTCCGTGATGATCCGCGGGCCGGTGACGTAGTCGCCCCACTCGGCGGTCTCGGAGATCGACCAGCGCATCTTCTCCAGGCCGCCCTCGTACATGAGGTCGACGATGAGCTTCAGCTCGTGCAGGCACTCGAAGTAGGCGATCTCCGGCTGGTAGCCGGCCTCGGTCAGCGTCTCGAAGCCCGCCTTGACCAGCGCGGCCGTACCGCCGCAGAGGACGGCCTGCTCACCGAACAGGTCGGTCTCGGTCTCCTCGGTGAAGGTCGTCTTGATGACGCCGGCGCGGGTGCCGCCGATGCCCTTGGCGTACGAGAGGGCGAGCTCGAAGCCCTTGCCGGTCGCGTCCTGCTCGACGGCCGCGATGCACGGGACGCCGCGGCCCTCCTCGTACTGGCGGCGCACCAGGTGGCCCGGGCCCTTGGGGGCGACCATGCAGACGTCGACGCCGGCCGGGGGCTTGATGAAGCCGAAGCGGATGTTCAGGCCGTGGCCGAAGAACAGCGCGTCGCCGTCCTTCAGGTTGTCCTTGATGTGCTCCTCGTAGACCTGGGCCTGGATCGGGTCCGGGACGAGGATCATGATGACGTCGGCCTCGGCGGCGGCCTCCGAGGGGGTCACCACGCGCAGGCCCTGCTCCTCGGCCTTGGCCTTGGACTTGGAGCCCTCGTGCAGACCGACCCGGACGTCGACACCCGAGTCACGGAGCGACAGCGCGTGGGCGTGGCCCTGGCTGCCGTAACCGATGACCGCGACCTTGCGGCCCTGGATGATGGACAGGTCGGCGTCAGCGTCGTAGAACAGCTCGGCCACTTTGGGTTCTCTCCTTGGTGTGCAGGTGTTGCTCCCCACCGTATGCCGGTGGGGTGGGGGGAGGTTCCGGGGTCTCGGAATGCGGGCGGCCGACGGCGGCCGCCCGCCCGTTTCCGGCCGTACGCGAATCGCTCGCGGGGTCTACGCGGACCGGTCCAGCGCGCGCAGCGAACGGTCGGTGATGGAGCGCGAGCCGCGGCCGATGGCGATCGTGCCGGACTGGACGAGCTCCTTGATGCCGAACGGCTCCAGCATCTTGAGCATGGCCTCCAGCTTGTCGGCGCCGCCGGTGGCCTCGACGGTGACGGCCTCCGGGGAGACGTCGACGGTCTTGGCGCGGAAGAGCTGGACGATCTCGACGATCTGGGAGCGCGTCTCGTTGTCGGCGCGCACCTTCACCAGGACGAGTTCGCGCTGGACGGCCGCGCCCGGCTCCAGTTCGACGATCTTCAGGACGTTGACGAGCTTGTTGAGCTGCTTGGTGACCTGTTCGAGCGGGAGTTCCTCGATCACGTTCACCACGATGGTGATGCGGGAGATGTCGGGGTGCTCGGTGACGCCCACCGCGAGCGAGTCGATGTTGAAGCCGCGGCGGGAGAACAGGGCGGTGATCCGGGCGAGGACACCGGGCTTGTTCTCCACCAGGACGGAGAGCGTGTGCTTGGACATGGGCTGCTTCCTTTACCTACGGCTCTCAGTCGTCTTCGTTGTCGCCGAAGTCGGGGCGGACGTCACGGGCGGCCATGATCTCGTCGTTCGAGGTGCCGGCGGCGACCATCGGCCACACCATGGCGTCCTCGTGGACGATGAAGTCGATCACGACGGGGCGGTCGTTGACCGAGTTCGCCTCCTCGATGACCTTGTCGAGGTCGTCGGGCGACTCGCACCGGATGGCGTAGCAGCCCATGGCCTCCGACAGCTTGACGAAGTCGGGGACGCGGGTGCCGGCGCTCGGCTGCTTGCCGTCCGCCCCGGGACCGGAGTGCAGCACGGTGTTGGAGTAGCGCTGGTTGTAGAAGAGGGTCTGCCACTGGCGGACCATCCCGAGGGCGCCGTTGTTGATGATGGCGACCTTGATCGGGATGTTGTTCAGGGCGCAGGTGGTCAGTTCCTGGTTGGTCATCTGGAAGCAGCCGTCGCCGTCGATGGCCCAGACCGTGCGGTCCGGCGCCCCGGCCTTGGCGCCCATCGCGGCGGGCACCGCGTAGCCCATCGTCCCGGCGCCGCCGGAGTTCAGCCAGGTCGAGGGCTGCTCGTACTGGATGTAGTGCGCGGACCACATCTGGTGCTGGCCGACGCCCGCGGCGAAGATCGTGCCCTCGGGCGCGAGCTGCCCGATGCGCTCGATGACCTGCTGCGGGGAGAGCGAGCCGTTCGACGGCTGCTCGTAGCCGAGCGGGTACGTCTCCCGCCAGCGGTCGAGGTCCTTCCACCAGGCGGTGTAGTCGCCGGTGTGGCCCTCGCTGTGCTCCTTCTGCACGGCCTGGATCAGGTCGGCGACGACCTCGCGGGCGTCCCCGACGATCGGCACGTCGGCGGCGCGGTTCTTGCCGATCTCGGCCGGGTCGATGTCGGCGTGGACGATCTTCGCGTACGGGGCGAAGCTGTCCAGCTTGCCGGTGACGCGGTCGTCGAAGCGGGCTCCGAGGGCGACGATCAGGTCGGCCTTCTGCAGCGCGGTGACGGCGGTGACCGAACCGTGCATGCCCGGCATTCCCACGTGCAGCGGGTGGCTGTCGGGGAACGCGCCGAGCGCCATCAGGGTGGTGGTGACGGGCGCTCCGGTGAGTTCTGCGAGGACCTTGAGCTCGGCGGTCGCGCCGGCCTTGATGACGCCGCCGCCGACGTACAGGACGGGCCGCTTGGCCTGGGTGATCAGCCGGGCGGCCTCGCGGATCTGCTTGGCGTGCGGCTTGGTGACCGGGCGGTAGCCGGGCAGGTCCATGACCGGCGGCCAGGAGAAGGTGGTCCTGGCCTGGAGGATGTCCTTGGGGATGTCGACCAGGACCGGTCCCGGGCGGCCGCTGGAGGCGATGTGGAACGCCTGCGCGATCGCCTGCGGGATGTCCTCCGCCCTGGTGACCAGGAAGCTGTGCTTGGTGATCGGCATGGTGATGCCGACGATGTCCGCCTCCTGGAAGGCGTCCGTGCCGATCGCCTTGGACACGACCTGCCCGGTGATCGCGACCAGCGGCACGGAGTCCATGTGCGCGTCGGCGATCGGCGTGACCAGGTTGGTGGCGCCGGGACCGCTGGTCGCCATGCAGACGCCGACCTTGCCGGTGGCCTGCGCGTACCCGGTGGCCGCGTGACCCGCGCCCTGCTCGTGGCGGACCAGCACGTGCCGCACCCGCTTGGAGTCCATCAGCGGGTCGTACGCCGGAAGAATGGTGCCGCCGGGAATGCCGAATACCGTCTCGGCCCCGACCTCCTCAAGAGAGCGGACGAGGGACTGCGCTCCCGTCACCTGCTCAGGGGCGGACGGCTGTCCTCCGGAACGGGGCCGCGGCTGCGGGTGGTGGGCCCCGGTGGCCTGCTCGGTCATCGGCATTCTCTTCTCGATGCTGAGGGTTTTCGCGAGTTTTGTGCGGTGTGCGATTACTGGTCGACAGTCACTCGTGCAACAAAAAACCCCTCGTGCCGTGAGGCAGGCGAGGGGAGCGCGTCGGGTGCGGTCGCTGGTCGTTCCGGTTCATCGATCCGGTGCTTCCCAGCTCAGCCGACGCGCTTTCCAAGTACGAGAATTCGGGTGCGCATGGCACAGACCCTCTCCCCGGCACACAGTGCGTGTCAAGCGGGTGGGACGGGGGTCTCATTATGTGAGCGCAGGGCGGTCCCGGTCCCGTACCCTCCCGAAGCCGCCCCCGCCGCGTACGCACTTGTGCCCCCACCTGCGTAGACGCTGCTCGCGCCACCTCCCAGGAAGACGGGTTCGACGGGGCCGTGCGGCATGGGGTAGACGCTCACCGCGAGGGCGCGGCGCAATCTGTACTCGTCCAGCGGCCCGGAGAAGGCGGCCCCCTGTCCATGGGTGCAGCCCATCGAGCGCAGGGCGACGACCTGTTCGGGCAGGTCCACCCCGTCGGCCACGGACTGCAGGCCCAGATCGCCCGCGATGCGCAGCAGCCCGCTGGTGATCTTGTTCAGGCGGGCGGACTCGACGATGCCCTCGACCAGGGTGCGGTCCAGCTTCAATATGTCGACGGGCAGCCGGCGCAGTGCGGTGATCGTGCCGTAGCCGCTGCCGAAGCCCTCCAGGGCGATGCGCACGCCGAGGCGCCTGAGCGCCTTCAGGCGGCGCTCCAGCTCGTCCTGGCAGACGTCGGGGTCCGTTTCGGCCAGCTCGACGACCAGGCCGCCGGAGGGCAGTCCGTACCGGGTCAGCAGGGCCTCCACGGAGCTGAGCGGCATGGAGCGGTCGAGGAGCCTGCGGGCGGTCATCCGGACGGCCACGGGCACGGCGAGCCCGGTGGCGGCGCGCTCGGCGGCCTGTTCGACGGCCTCCTCCAGCATCCAGCGGCCCAGCTCGGCGGTGCGGTCGCCGTCCTCGGCCACGCGCAGGAACTCGGCGGGGGTGAAGAGCACCCCCTGGGCCGAGCGCCAGCGGGCCTGCGCGGCCACCGCCGTGATCCGGCCGGTGTCCAGGGAGACCACGGGCTGGTGCAGCAGCGCGAACTCGCCGTCGTGCAGGGCGGCGCGCAGCCGGGAGGCCAGCTCCGCCCGGCGGACGACGTCCTGCTGCATCTGGGGCGCGTACAGCTCGACGCGGCCCTTGCCCGCCGCCTTCGCGCGGTACATCGCCAGGTCGGCGTTGCGCAGCAGCTCCCCCGCGCCGAGGCCCGGCTCGGAGAAGGACACCCCGATGGAGGCGGCGACCCGGACATCGTTGCCGTCGATGAAGTACGGCTGGGACAGGGTCGTCCTGAGGCGGTCGGCGAGCTCGAAGATGTGGCGCTCGCGTGCGGCGCGGTCACGGGAGCCGTCGCCGACGATCAGCGCCGCGAACTCGTCGCCGCCGAGCCGGGAGGCGGTGTCCCCCTTGCGGACGGCGTCCTGGAGTCTGCGGGCGGCCTGCACGAGCAGCTCGTCGCCGGCCTGGTGGCCGATGGTGTCGTTCACCGCCTTGAAGCCGTCGAGGTCGATGAAGAGCACGGCGGTGCCGTGGTCGGAGGAGCGGCGCCCGGAGAGCGCCTGCCCGACGCGCTTGGTGAACAGGGCGCGGTTGGGCAGGTCGGTGAGCGGGTCGTGTTCGGCGTTGTGCTGTAACTGCGCCTGCAGCCGGACGCGTTCGGTGACGTCCCGGCTGTTGAAGATGAGGCCGCCGTGGTGGCGCTTGACGGTCGACTCCACGTTCAGCCAGCCGTCCTCGGCCTCGCCCTGGCGGGAGGCGGCCCCGCCGCCGGACCGGAAGCGGCACTCGATGCGGGTGGTGGGTTCCTCGACGGGGTCGGCGGCGAGGAAACGGCGCACCTCGTGCACCACGCAGCCCAGGTCCTCCGGGTGGATGAGCGAGGCCAGTTCGGAGCCGACCAGCTCCTCCGCGGGGCGTCCGTAGACCCCGGCCGCGGCCGGGCTGACGTACCGGAGGATGCCGTTCGGGGCGGCGATCATGATGACGTCGCTGGAGCCCTGCACCAGGGAACGGAAGTGGTTCTCCTTCTGGGCCAGCTCCTGGGTGAGGGTGATGTTGTCCATGAGCATGATGCCCTGGCGCACCACGAGGGCGAGCACGACCGTGCCCCCGGTGACGAGCACCACGCGGTCGACGCTGCGGCCGCTGAGCACGTTGTAGAGGATTCCCAGCGTGCAGACGGCGGCGGCCAGGTAGGGGGTGAGGGCCGCCAGCGAGCTGGTGATGGGCCGGCCCGCCTGGTACCGGCTGTGGCCGCCCTCCTGGGCGGGGGCGCGCACCTGCTGCTCCTGCCGGAACCCGGGCACGTGGCTGTGCACCACGCGGGTGTGCCCCTGGTCCCCGCCGTGCCCGTGCCACTGGCCGACCCAGGGGGCGTAGGCCAGGAGCAGGGAGCCGGCGAACCAGCCGGCGTCGAGCAACTGTCCGGAGCGGTAGTCGTTGTGCAGCAGCGGCGAGGTGAACAGGGCGTCGCACATCACCGTCAGGGCCAGCGCCCCGATCGCGGTGTTCACCGCGGAGCGGTTCACGGCCGAGCGCCTGAAGTGCAGGGCCAGCACCATGCTCACCAGGGCGATGTCCAGCAGTGGGTACGCGAGCGAGAGCGCCGTGTGGGGCACGCCCGGTCCGTCCGCCTTGGCCGCCTGGGCCAGCGCGAGGCTCCAGGACAGCGTGAGCAGGGAGCCGCCGATCAGCCAGGCGTCCAGGCCCAGGCACACCCAGCCGGCCCTGCGCACCGGCCGCTTGGCGAGGACGAGCAGTCCCACGATGGCCGGCGGCGCGAAGCACAGGAAGAACAGGTCGGCGTAGCTCGGGCTGGGCACCGGGCGGTCCAGGACGACCTCGTACCAGCCCCAGACGATGTTGCCCGCGGCGGCCATCGCGGAGGAGAGCGAGAAGAGGAGCCAGGCCGGTCGAAAGCGGCTGCGCCGGGTACGGGCGCACAGGAAGCAGGAGACGGCGGCGGTCGCGGCCGCCGCGGCCAGCCCGAAGTCGCCCATGAACAGGGCCACTTCGTGCGACCCCCAGCCGAGCGCGGAGCCGACGGCGTAGCCCGCGCACATCAGGACGAGCACGAGCTGCGGGACCACGCCCGCGGTGCCCTTGCCGTCCGCACCACCCGCGGAGGTCCGCCCGCGGGACAGCATCGCTCCCGGGGAGCTCACTGTGCTTCCCCGGTCCGGGCCGCCCCCGAGTCCCTCTGGTCCCGGTGGGCCGGCTGGGCGTGCCGCTTGCGGCCGCCCGGCCGGCGGTGGTGCCGGCCGCCGTGGCCGCTCCTGCGCGTGGGCGGACACCAGGGTCGCCGTCGACGGCCCCGCCGCGTCGGATCGTTGGTCCATAGGCCATGCATCGCCCGTCGCCCCCCTCGCTCCTGCTGTCTCTCAGTCCCCGGCGCCGAACGGTGCGCGGCGCATCCCCTGTCGGGACGATACACCAGTCTCGTCACTCAGGGACATAGTTCCTCTACGCTCTGTGACGACCAGCGGGGATGCGGCCACGGCGCGCGTCCGAGGGACTGCGGAGGGTACCCATGAGCGCCCTTCGTATGCGTGCGGCCGGGAGTGGGGAGGTCTACGAGCCCGTCGTAAGGAGCACGTTCCGCAGTGGCTCCCGGTTCACGAACCGGTTCAACTGGTCCACGAGGAGCCGGTGCGCGCGTGGGAGGAACGCGGAGGTCGGACCGCCCACGTGCGGGCTGATCAGCACCCCCGGCGCGTGCCACAGAGGGTGACCGGCGGGCAGCGGTTCGGGGTCGGTGACGTCCAGCGCGGCCCGCAGGCGGCCGCTCTCCAGCTCGGCGAGCAGCGCGCCGGTGTCGACGACGCCGCCGCGGGCCACGTTCACCAGGAGCGCCCCGTCCTTCATCCGGGCCAGGAAACCGGCGTCGACCAGGCCCTTCGTCTCCTCGGTGAGGGGTGTCACGAGCACCACCACGTCGGCGTCCGGGAGAAGTTGAGGCAAAGAGGTGATCGGGTGCACGGGGCCGCGCGCCGTCTCACGTGCGGAGCGCGCGACGCGCGCCACCCGCGCGAGCTCGAACGGTGCGAGCCGGTCCTCGATGGCGGAGCCCACCGCTCCGTAGCCGACGATCAGGACGCTCCGGTCGGCGAGCGCGGGGCGGAAGCCGGACCTCCACTCCTCGCGGTCCTGGCCGCGGACGAAGTCCGGGATGCCGCGGAGCGAGGCGAGGATCAGTGTGAGGGCGAGTTCGGCGGTGCTGGCGTCGTGGACCCCGCGGGCGTTGCACAACTGCACGCCGTCGGGCAGGAGTCGCAGGCCGGGCTGCACGTGGTCGATGCCGGCCGACAGGGTCTGCAGGACCTTCAGGGAGGTCATGCCGGCCAGGGGACGGACCGGGACGTCGCCGCCCTTCATGTAGGGCACGACGTAGAAGGCGCAGTCGGCCGGGTCGGCGGGGAAGTCGTCCTCGCCGTTCCAGTAACGGTAGTCGGGCCCTTCGGGGAGCCCGTCGATCTCGTCCGCGCGGAAGGGGAGCCACACTTCGTACGTCATGAGCAGGAGGCTATGCGAAGTCCTTGTGGACGCAGAGGTTAGTTTGGGGGCCGGCAGAGGGAGGGCACGGCCAGGTGGAGCGCAGGACGATCGGGGCGGCGGCGCTTGAGGTGGGGGCCGTCGGCCTCGGGTGCATGCCGATGAGCTGGGCGTACTCGGGTTCGCGGCAGCGGGGTGCCGCGTCGCTGCGGACCGTGCACGCCGCCCTCGACCGGGGCGTGACGCTCCTGGACACCGCCGACATGTACGGGCCGTTCACCAACGAGCTGCTGGTGGGGCGCGCGTTGAAGGGCCGGCGCGCCCAGGCCTTCGTGTCGACCAAGGTCGGCCTGCTGGTGGGCGAGCAGCACCTGGTGGCCAACGGCCGCCCCGGCTACGTGAGACGGGCCTGCGACGCCTCCCTGCGGCGGCTGCAGACGGACGTCATAGACCTCTACCAGCTGCACCGCGAGGACCCCGAGGTGCCCGTCGAGGAGACGTGGGGCGCGATGGCGGAGCTCGTCTCCGCGGGCAAGGTGCGAGCCCTGGGGCTGTGCGCGGTGGGCGCGCGCTCCGGCCGCGGGCCGGGGGCGCGGCTGCACGACGGGACGATCCGGAAGCTTGAGCGGGTGCAGCAGGTCTTCCCGGTGAGCGCCGTGCAGGCGGAGCTGTCGGTGTGGTCGCCGGAGGCGCTGGAGTCCCTGCTGCCGTGGTGCGAGGCGCGCGGCGTCGGCTTCCTCGCGGCGATGCCGCTGGGCAGCGGCTTCCTGACCGGGACGCTCACCCCGGGCGAGGGGTTCGAGCGCGACGACCTGCGGGCCCGGCATCCGCGCTTCACCGCCGAGATGATGGCCGCCAACCAGCCGATCGTCGTCGGGCTGCGCCGTATAGCGGCCCGCCACTCGGCCGCGGCGCCGGGGACGGAGGTCACCCCCGCGCAGGTGGCGCTCGCCTGGGTGCTGTCGCGCGGACGGCACGTCGTCCCGGTGCCCGGGGCCAAGCGGGAGTGCTGGGTCCGGGAGAACGCGGCGGCGGCCGGGCTGCGGCTGACGGCGCAGGATCTGGCCGAGGTGGCGGCGCTGCCCGCGGCGCTGGGCTCCTGGGACTGAGGCTCCGGGGCCGCCGTCCGGGACGGGAGCGCCCGGCAGGGGCGTGTTCCGGCGATTCGATGTCCGTGATCGGGAACTCGTGGGGCGCGGGCGGTGTATGACAAGGAGAGCCTGCCGCGTCGAAGGGATCCTGATCGTGCAACGACGAGCTGTGACGGCCGTGTTGGCCGCAGCCGCGCTCCTGGTGACGGCCGGGTGCTCCTCGGGGGACGACTGGGAGCCGGAGGGCGGCGGGAGCGCGTCGGCGGACCGCTCCGGGCCGGCCGCCTCCTCCTCGGCCCCGGCCTCCGCGCAGGCGGCCGAGGAGACCCCGCCGGCCAAGGGGTCGGTGAAGGTCGTACGGACCGTCACCGAAGGACTGAAGACGCCCTGGGGGCTGGCGCCGCTGCCCGAGGGCGGGCTGCTGGTCTCCTCGCGGGACGAGGGGACGATCACCCGCGTCGACGAGAAGACCGGGAAGAAGACCGAGCTGGGCGCGGTGCCCGGCGTCGCCCCCGGCGGCGAGGGCGGCCTGATGGGCCTGGCCCTGTCGCCGTCGTACGCCTCGGACCACATGGTCTACGCGTACTTCACCTCGGACTCCGACAACCGCATCGTGCGCATGCTCTACGACGCCGACAAGCCGGCCGGTGAGCAGCTGGGCGCGCCCGACACCGTGTTCCGGGGCATCCCGAAGGGCACGAACCACAACGGCGGCCGGATCGCCTTCGGCCCCGACAAGATGCTGTACGTGGGTACGGGCGAGACCTATGTGACCGAGCTGGCCCAGGACAAGAAGTCGACGGGCGGCAAGGTCCTGCGCCTGACCCCGGAGGGCGAGCCGGCGCCGGGCAACCCCTTCGGCTCGCCGGTCTACTCCTACGGCCACCGCAACGTGCAGGGGCTGGCCTGGGACAGCAAGCAGCGCCTGTTCGCGTCGGAGTTCGGCCAGGACACCTGGGACGAGCTGAACCACATCGTGCCGGGCGGCAACTACGGCTGGCCGGACGTGGAGGGCAGGTCGGACGACTCGAAGTACCGGAACCCGGTCGACCAGTGGAGCACCGACGAGGCCTCCCCCAGCGGCATCGCCTACGCGCAGGGCTCCGTCTGGATGGCGGGGCTGCGCGGCAAGCGGCTGTGGCGCATCCCGCTCGACGGCACGAAGGAGTCGGCGCGGCCGCAGGCCTTCCTGGAAGGCGACCACGGCCGGCTGCGCACGGTGGTCTCGGCGGGCGGCGGCAAGCTCTGGCTGGTCACGAGCGAGACGGACGGGCGCGGCACCCCGGGCAAGGGCGACGACAAGATCCTGGAACTGCGGGTGACGTGAGGGACCCGCACGGCACCTAGACGGGACCCTCCGGACCGTCCTGTCCGGAAGGCTCGGGGCCGTCCGGGGCGGGCCGGCCGCCCCGGTCGTCCCGCTCCCGCGCGGGCCGCGCCGGTGCGCGGACCGTCACCTTGCCCGACGCGAGGTCTATCGGGCCCCGCCCGGGATCGCCGTCGTTCAGGTCCACGCGGGTCAGCTCCAGCCGCTTGCGCTCCTCGTCGGTGTGCTTGCGGCCGGGTGCGAAGAGATTCTCGATCATGTTGAACACGGTGCCTCCCTGGGCCCGGCATCGCTTCCAGCGTAGACCTCGGCGCCAGGAACTCAGCCGGCCCGGCCGGCCGGGCCCGCGGCGGCCGTCTCCGGCGGGAAGAGGCGCATCCGGTGGGCCACGGCCGCCGCCTCGCCCCGGCCCGCGACGCCGAGCTTGGCGAGGATGTTCGAGACGTGGACGCTGGCCGTCTTCGGCGAGATGAAGAGCTCCTCGGCGATCTGCCGGTTGCTGCGGCCCGCGGCCACCAGCCGCAGGACGTCGCGCTCGCGGCTGGTGAGCCCGAGCGCCTCGGCCGGGTCGGCGGGCGCGAGGGGGGCCGGCCCGGCCGCCCGGGCGAGGGTGAGGCGGGCGCGCTGCGCGAGCGCGGAGGCCGCGTCGGCGAGCGGGCGCGCGCCGAGGTGGTCGGCGGTGGCCCGGGACAGCCGCAGCAGCTCCGTGGCGCGGCCCCGCTCCTCCTCCGTACCGCCGCGGGCCAGCAGGGACCCGGCGAGCCGGTACCGGACGCGGGCCAGGTCGTACGGGCGTTCCAGCGGCTCGAAGGCGGCGAGCGCCTCGGACCAGTCGTCCGGGGTGTCTCGGCCCTCCGCGCGCAGCAGCTCGGCCCGTACCCAGCGCTCGTGCGCCTGCCAGACGGGCACATTCGTGACGAGGGACCTGGCGGTCTCCCGCAGGCGCCCGACGGACTCGGCGCGGTCCGGTTCGGCGGCGGGCAGGCCTCGGGCGTCGGCCTCGGCGGTCGCGGCGGCGAGCAGCAGCGGCCAGCCGTAGCGGTGGGTGCCCGGCGGGAAGCCGATCCGCAGCGCCTGCGCCAGCTCGGCCCGGGCGTCCTGGAGGCGGCCCTGTCCGGCGGCGGTGCCGACCGCGACGGTGGCCAGGGGCAGGGCGTGCTGGGGCACGCTGTCGTGGGTGCCGAAGTGGGCGCGCGCCCGCGCCAGTTGTTCGCCCGCGGTGGCGAGGTCGCCCCGGGCGAGGGCGAGCCGGGCGTGGATCGTGGCGCGGAAGCCGCGGGGCTTGGCGCTCTGGCCGACCCGCTCGGAGTGGTCCCCCGCCTCGGCGGCCTCGTCCCAGCGGCCCAGGGAGAAGAGGGAGTCGGCGAGGTTGCCCCAGATCCAGGCCTCGGTGTCCAGCAGGCCCAGTGAGCGGGTGAGTTCGAGGCCCTGGTGGAGCATGCGGACGGCCTCCAGGGAGCGGCCGACGCCTTCCAGGTTGGACGGCAGGTTCACATGGGCGCGGCCCATCACGTAGGCGACGCCCGCTTGCGTGGCGCGCCGCAGGACCTCGTGGACCTCGGCGAGGCCGACGTCGATGTCGCCCGATTCGACGAAGAGCCCGCCGAGGGTGAGCCGGGCGTTCAGCTCGATGTCGCGGGCGCCGACCATGCGTGCGTACTGCACGGCGCGCTCGGCGGCCTGCAGGGCGTCCGGTCCCGGCCGGTGCACCATCAGCCAGTTGGCCACGTTGGCGAGGACGTCGGCGTGCACCTCGGACGGCGGCAGCCCCCGGACCAGGTCCTGGGCGGTGGCGAGCTCCTGCCAGCCGTCGCCCAGGCCCTGCGACTCGACGAGGCGGGAGCGCTGGAGCCAGAACCAGGCGGCGCGCAGGGGGTCCCCGTCGTCTTCCAGGAGGTGCAGGGCCCGCTTGGTGATCTTCAGTGCGCGTTTGCGCTCCCCGGAGAAGCGGCCCGCCACGGCGGCCTCGGCCATCAGGTCGAGGTAGCGCAACGGGGTCCCCGCGCACTCCCCGGACTGCGGAGGAGGATAGACCTCGGTGCAGTCGACGGGCCGCAGGTCGGCGCGTACGGCCTCGGGGGCGGTGTCCCAGAGCTCCATCGCCCGCTCCAGGAGCCGCAGTTGCTCCGAGTAGGCATGCCGGCGGCGGGCCGCCACGGAGGCGTCCAGGACGGCGGGCAGGGCCTTGGCGGCGTCGTGCGCGTGGTACCAGTGGCTGGCCAGGCGGGCGGCGCGCTCGTCGGCCGGGACCAGCGTGGGGTCCGCCTCCAGGGCTTCCGCGTACCGGCGGTTGAGGCGGGAGCGCTCGCCGGGCAGCAGGTCGTCGCCGACCGCCTCGCGCACCAGGGAGTGGCGGAAGCGGTAGCCGTCGCCGTCGGGCGTCGCGAGCAGGATGTTGGCGCCGACGGCGGCCCGCAGCGCCTCGATGAGGTCGTCCTCGCAGAGCCGGGCCACGGCGGCGAGCAGCCGGTACTCCACGGTGGAGCCGCCCTCGGCGACGATCCTGACGACCCGCTGGGAGCTCTCGGGCAGGCTCTCGACCCGGACGAGGAGCAGGTCGCGCAGGGAGTCGGTGAGGCCGGCGCAGCCGCCGTCGCGGGCGGCCACGGCCAGCTCCTCGACGAAGAACGCGTTCCCGTCGGAGCGGGCGAAGATGTCGTCGACCTGCGCCGGATCGGGCTCGGCGGCGAGGATCCCGGCGATCTGGCGGGCGACCTCGGAGCGGCTGAAGCGGTTCAGCTCGATCCGCCGCACGGTGCGCAGCCGGTCCAGCTCGGCGAGCAGGGGCCGCAGCGGGTGGCGGCGGTGGATGTCGTCGGCGCGGTAGGTGGCGACGACGAGCAGGCGGCCGCTGCGCAGGGTCCGGAAGAGGTAGGCGAGCAGGTGGCGGGTCGAGGCGTCCGCCCAGTGCAGGTCCTCCAGGAGGACGACGACCGGGCGGTCGGCGGCGACGCGCTCCAGCAGGCGGACGGTCAGCTCGAAGAGGCGGGCGGTGCCGTCCTCGTCGTGCCGTCCGCGGGGGCTCTCCCCCAGCTCGGGCAGCAGCCGGGCCAGCTCCTCCTCCTGGCCCGCGGCGGCCTCGGCCAGTTCGCCGGGCAGGTGGCGGCGCAGGGCCCGCAGGGCGCTGGAGAAGGGCGCGAAGGGCAGTCCGTCGGCGCCGATCTCGACGCAGCCGCCGACCGCCACGACGGCGCCCTCGCGGCAGGCGCCCGTCGCGAACTCCTCGATGAGCCTGGTCTTCCCGACGCCTGCCTCGCCGCCGAGCAGCAACGCCTGCGGCTCGCCCGCGGCGGCGCGGGCGAGCGCGTCGTTCAGCGTGCCCAGTTCGTCGGCCCGGCCGACGAAGACCGGACTCACGGACCTGGTCTCCACAGCGCCGAGCATCGCACAGCGGTCCGACACCGCGGCACTGGTTATCCGGCGCCCGGCGGCGGTCCCGGGTCCGCCCGCGACGGCGGACGCGTCCGTGACCAGGGCGGACGCGCCCGTCCCCGGCGATCCCGGGTGCGTGCCCGGAACCGCCGGGGACGAGTGCGGGACCGGGACCGCCGGCGACGGGTGCGGGACCGGGAGAGCGGTCACCGCGTCCCCGCCGCGGCCGGGACCGTGATCGGGACGGCCGACCCCCGTGCGGCCGCCCCGCCGTGCCCCGGCGCTCATGCGACGCGTGCGAACCGGGGCCTGCGGTGCCGGTGGCCGTTCACCTGCCCCTCGGTGTCGTCGCGCCTGGACCGCGCGGCCTCGCGCCGGGCGGCCCGGCGGCTGCGGACGGCCTCGCGGGCCATGCGGAAGTGGTCGGCGTCCCGGATCATCTCCGCGGACCGGATCTGCTGGATCTCGTACTCGAACATCTCGTGCCCCTCGTCGGTTCGGCTCCTCTGCGATGTCTCCACCTTGGTCCTTGAGGGGGGCACGCCACATCGGGAGAGTTCCGCATCTTGGACGCGTGAGGGGCCTTAGTCCCGCCGCGGGTGACTCACGGCGGGACTAAGGCCCCTCAGGACGTGCGGTCTCCTCCCGGAGATGCTCAGGTGCTGGGCATGCCGAGCAGGACGTCGGTGTACTTCAGGACGGCCAGCAGCAGGCCGACGACGCCGAGCGCGACGCCCGCCCAGGCGACGGACTTGACCCACGGGGACTGGGCGGGGAGGCGGTCCGGGTCGCCGAACGCGGGCCGCACCAGCACCACGACGCCGACGATCAGCGCGACGAGCGCGAACACGCCCGCGACCAGTGCGTTGGCGTTCCAGGAGTCGGCGTACACCTGCTTGACCTGGGTGGCCACGGGCGCGCCCTGCACGGTCTCCAGCTGGCCGTACAGCGAGTCGCGGGCCTGGGCGACCGTGCCGATCCAGCTGCCCGTCAGCGAGACGACGCCCAGTGCGGCGGACACCACGGCGGCCGCGCCGAGACCGACACCGGTGCCGGCCGCGGCCGTGGCCGGCTCGCCCGCCTCGGCATCCGCGTCTTCCCCGGTGTCGCCCCGGACCTCCTCGTCCGCCTCGCCCGTCCCGGCCTCCTCGACCTCGCCGATCGCGGACGTCCGGTCGTCCTTGACCAGGTCCACGGCCTCGTCGTCGCGCCGTGCCCCGGTGCCGGTCTCGATCCCGGCTTCGTTCTCTGCCTTGGTTCCCATGCTCCGCACCGTACGGACGCTGTCTGAGAATTTCTTGAAGAAACCGGGATCCCTACGTGTGGCGCAGGGCACGCCACTCCCGCGCGAGCACCGACCAGACCTCCGTGTCCTGCCGTACGCCCCGGTGGGGCCAGTTCTCCCGCAGGACGCCCTCGCGGCTCATGCCGAGCCGCCGCGCCACGTTCAGGCTGGGCTCGTTGGCGGTGGCCGCGCGCCATTCGACGCGCTGGATGCCGCGCTCGTCGACCGCCCAGTCGACGAGGACGCGGACGGCGCGCGTGATCAGCCCGCGGCCCGTCGCCGCGGGCTCCAGCCAGCAGCCGACCTCGCAGGTGCCGTGCTCGGCGTCGAAGGTCCGGAAGAGCACGCCGCCGACGAGCCGGCCCTCCAGCCACACCCCGTGCAGGCTGCCCGCGTCGGCGGCCTTCTTGTCGGCGTACGACTGGAGCAGTTCGCGTGCGGAGGCGGTGTCCGTGGCCCGCGACCCGAAGGGGATGTACCGCTGGACGAAGTCGCGTCCGCGGTCGAGGTGGGCGAGGAACTCCTCCGCGTGCCACGGCTCCAGGGGCCGCAGTTCCGCGCCGTCGTCACCCAGGGGTGTCGCGTACATCCGGCCGCCGCTCCTTCACCGTCACCGTCCCGTCCGGGAGCGCGTCCTCCCGCGCTCCGGGGATCCTCGCACGCCCGTCGGCGCCGGTGGTACGGATTTCCGGCGGCTCGATGCTCAGGCGCGGCAGGCGCCGGTCGAGCCAGCCCGGCAGCCACCAGTTGGCGCCGCCCAGCAGGTGCATGAGGGCGGGCACCAGGAGCGTGCGCAGCACGAACGCGTCGAGCGCCACGGCGGCGGCCAGGGCCACGCCGAACATCGCGATGACGCGGTCGCCGCTGAGCACGAAGGCCAGGAAGACCGCGATCATGATCACGGCGGCAGAGTTGATCACGCGGCTGGTCTCGGCGAGGCCCACGCGCACCGCCCGGCGGTTGTCGCCGGTCTCCAGCCACTCCTCGTACATGCGGCTGACCAGGAACACCTGGTAGTCCATGGAGAGCCCGAAGAGCACGGAGACCATGATCACGGGGAGGAAGGGCTCGATCGGGCCGGCCCGGCCCAGGCCCAGCAGTTCGCCGCCCCAGCCCCACTGGAAGATCGCGACGACGACCCCGAAGGCGGCGGCGACGGCCGCGACGTTCATCGCGGCGGCCTTCAGCGGGATGCCGACGGACCGGAAGGCGAGCAGCAGCAGGACGCAGCCGAGGCCGATCACCACGCCCACGAAGAGGGGCAGCTTGCCGACGATGACGTCGGCGAAGTCGTCGTACCCGGCCGTGATCCCGCCGACCTTCAGGTCGAGCGCGGTGCCGTTCCCGGCCCGCGGCAGCACCTCCTCGCGCAGCCGGTCGACGAGTTCGCTGGTCCGCTGGGACTGCGGCGAGGAATCCGGTACGACGGTGAGGTGGGCGGTGTCCCCGTCGCTGTCGTACGTCACCGGGGTCGCGGCCCGCACGCCCTCGGTCGCCCGGAGCGTGGCGTCGAGGTTGTCCAGGGCGAGCCGGTCCTGGGCGCCGGTGACGGGGGTGACGAGGGTCAGCGGCCCGTTCAGACCGGGTCCGAACCCGTCCGCGAGCAGGTCGTACGCCTGCCGGGTCGTGGCCGATTCCGGGTTGTTGCCCTGGTCGGAGGTGCCCAGGTGCAGCGAGAACATGGGCACCGCGAGCAGCGCCATGACGGCGAGGGCGGCGGCGCCGAGGAGCTTGGGCCGGCGTTCGACGAACGCGGACCAGCGGGCGGCGAACCCGGTGGGCACCTCCGGCTGGGGGCCGTGTTCGGCCAGCCGGCGGCGTTCGCGGCGGCTGAGCGCGCGCGTGCCGATGAAGGAGAGCAGGGCGGGCAGCAGGGTCACGGAGGCCGCGACCGTCAGGACCACGGTCAGCGAGGCGGCGATGGCGACGCCGTTGAGGAAGCCGAGCCGCAGGATGAGCATGCCGAGCAGCGCGATGCAGACGGTGGCGCCCGCGAAGACGACCGCGCGCCCGGTGGTGGCGACCGCGTTCCGCGCGGCCTCCTCGACCGTCAGGCCCCGTTTCAGGCCGCGGCGGTGCCTGGTCACTATGAACAGCGCGTAGTCGATGCCGACACCGAGCCCGATCAGCATGCCGAGCATGGGCGCGAAGTCGGCGACGGTCATCAGGTGCCCGAGGAGCACGATGCCGGCGTACGCGGTGCCGACGCTCACCAGGGCCGTGGCGATGGGCAGCAGGGAGGCGGCGAGGGAGCCGAAGGCGAGGAAGAGGACGACCGCGGCGACGGCCACGCCGACGACCTCCGCGAGGTGCCCGCCGGAGGACTCGGTGAGGGCGACGGCCTGTCCGCCCAGCTCGACCCGGAGCCCGTCGGCCTCGGCGGCCTTCGCCGCGGAGACGACCGCCGCGGCCTCGTCCCGGTCGATGCGCTCCACGGGTTCGTCGAAGGTGACGGTGGCGTAGGCGGTACGCCCGTCCTCGCTGATCCGGCCCGCGGCGTGGCCCTCGTAGGGGCTGACGACCGAGGCGACCCCGGGCAGGTCGGCGATCGTGTCGAGGGCCCGGGTCATGGTCTGCTCGATGTCGGCGGCGCGGACCGGGTCGACGGCGGAGTGCCAGACGACGGTGTCGCTGTCCCCGCCGAGGCCGGGGAAGTTGTCCTGGAGGAGCTCGGCGGCCCGGCCCGACTCGGTGCCCGGCACCTGGTAGTCGTTCGAGTACGCCGACCCGGCGACGGAGGCTGCGGCGGCGGTCCCGCCGAGGGCGAGGAGCCAGAGCAGGAGGACCACGAGGCGGTGCCGGACGCACCACCGTGCTAGAGCTGCCACGGACGAGCTCCCTGGATGTTTTGTGGATCTTTATCGGGAACTGCCCGCAAAGAACGCATGACCGATCTGTTGTCACTCTTCCAGTGGAAAGTGATCGTCGGCCTCATTCGTGGGCTTACTCACACAAGTGCGAGTTTGTTCACACGACAATCCAATGAACTCTGTCGCCCCGCCCCCACCCCGCAGACGCGCCGAGCCGGAAGGGTTCTTTAGGGGGCGCGCCCCTTTAGGGGCGCGGGGAACGGCGCAGTCTTTTCGTTTTTAAGGGGCGCGGGGAACTGCGCGACCAGCCCCCACCGGCCCGCACCCGACACACGACCGGGGCGGCCCACGCAACACCGAGGGGGCGGCCACCTGACAACAGGTGACCGCCCCCTCGGGGCAGAAAAGACCGAGGGCTAGCCCTCGACGCCGAGCTTCTCCAGGATCAGCTCCTTGACCCGCGCCGCATCCGCCTGCCCCCGCGTGGCCTTCATGACGGCGCCCACCAGCGCACCGACCGCCGCCACCTTGCCGCCGCGGATCTTGTCCGCGACGCCCGGGTTCCCGGCGATGGCCTCGTCGACGGCGGCCGTCAGCGCGCCCTCGTCCGAGACGACCTTCAGGCCGCGCTTCTCCACGACCTCGTCCGGCGTGCCCTCGCCCTTGACGACGCCCTCGATGACCTGACGGGCCAGCTTGTCGTTGAGGGAGCCCTCGGCGACCAGGGCGGTCACCCGGGCGACCTGCTCGGGCGTGATGGGCAGGGCGTCCAGGGACGTCCCCGTCTCGTTGGCCGTGCGCGCCAGCTCGCCCATCCACCACTTGCGGGCGGACGTCGCGTCGGCGCCCGCCGCGATCGTGGCGACGATGAGGTCGATGGCCCCGGCGTTGAGCATCGACTGCATGTCGTGGGCGCTCACGCCCCACTCCTCGCGCAGCCGGTTGCGGCGGGAGAGCGGCAGCTCGGGCAGCTCCGCGCGCAGCTCCTCGACCCAGGCGCGGGGCGGGGCGACCGGCACCAGGTCGGGCTCCGGGAAGTACCGGTAGTCCTCGGCCTCCTCCTTCACGCGGCCCGAGGTCGTGGAGCCCGTGTCCTCGTGGAAGTGGCGGGTCTCCTGGATGATCGTGCCGCCCTCGTTCAGCACGGCGGCGTGCCGCTGGATCTCGAAGCGGGCGGCGCGCTCGACGGAGCGCAGCGAGTTGACGTTCTTCGTCTCGCTGCGCGTGCCGAACTTCTCCCGGCCGTGCGGGCGCAGCGACAGGTTCACGTCGCAGCGCATCTGGCCCTGCTCCATCCGGGCCTCGGAGACACCGAGCGCCCTGATGAGCTCGCGCAGCTCGGCGACGTACGCCCGGGCGACCTCGGGGGCGCGCTCGCCGGCGCCCTCGATCGGCTTGGTGACGATCTCGATGAGCGGGATGCCGGCGCGGTTGTAGTCCAGCAGGGAGTGCGAGGCGCCGTGGATGCGGCCCGTCGCGCCACCGACGTGCAGCGACTTGCCGGTGTCCTCCTCCATGTGGGCGCGCTCGATCTCCACGCGGAAGACCTCGCCGTCCTCCAGCTGCACGTCGAGGTAGCCGTCGAAGGCGATCGGCTCGTCGTACTGGGAGGTCTGGAAGTTCTTCGGCATGTCCGGGTAGAAGTAGTTCTTCCGGGCGAAGCGGCACCATTCGGCGATCTCGCAGTGCAGCGCGAGGCCGATCTTGACGGCGGACTCGACGCCGATCGCGTTGACGACCGGCAGGGCGCCCGGCATGCCCAGACAGGTCGGGCAGGTCTGCGAGTTGGGCTCGGCGCCCAGTGCGGTGGAGCACCCGCAGAACATCTTGGTCCTGGTACCGAGTTCGACATGGACCTCAAGGCCCATGACGGGGTCGTACGACGCCAGCGCGTCCTCGTACGACACCAGGTCAGTCGTGGCAGTCACGGTGAAACTTTCCCTCTCAGCCCAGCAGGACGTCTTCGTCGCCCAGGCGCTTGAGCTCCCGGTAGAGGATGGCGAGGCCGGTGACGATGGCGGCGGCGGATACGGCGGCGTCGACGAGCCTCAGCGTGTCGCCGTCGCTGCGGGCCAGCTTGGCCTGCTTGGCGACGCTGATCATGCCGAACGCGGTACTGCCGAGCGACACGTACAGCCCGGTCTTCGACTTCTTGAAGTTGCTTGCCTTCTTGGCCATGGCACTCACAGCGACGGAGCCTCCTCGATCAGCGGGTGACCCCAGCGTTCCACGAACGCGGCCTCGACGGCGGCTCCCACCTTGTACAGGCGGTCGTCCTTGAGGGCCGGCGCGATGATCTGCAGGCCGACGGGCAGGTTGTCCTCGGGGGCGAGGCCGCAGGGCAGCGACATCGCGGCGTTGCCCGCGAGGTTGGTCGGGATGGTGCACAGGTCCGCGAGGTACATCGCCATCGGGTCGTCGGCGCGCTCGCCGATCGGGAAGGCGGTGGTCGGGGTCGTCGGGGAGACGATCACGTCGACCTGCTCGAACGCCTTCTCGAAGTCCCGCGTGATGAGCGTGCGGACCTTCTGGGCGCTGCCGTAGTACGCGTCGTAGTAGCCGGAGCTGAGGGCGTACGTGCCGAGCATGATGCGGCGCTTGACCTCGTCGCCGAAGCCCGCCTCACGGGTGAGGGCGGTGACCTCCTCGGCGGAGTGCGTGCCGTCGTCGCCGACGCGCAGGCCGTAGCGCAGGCCGTCGAAGCGGGCGAGGTTGCTCGAACACTCGGACGGGGCGATCAGGTAGTACGCCGACAGGGCGAGGTCGAAGGACGGGCAGTCCAGCTCGACGATCTCGGCGCCCAGCTCCTTGAGCAGCTCGACCGACTCGTCGAAGCGCTGCACGACGCCGGCCTGGTAGCCCTCGCCGCGGAACTGCTTGACGACACCGACGCGCATGCCCTGCACGCTGCCGTTGCGGGCGGCCTCGACGACGGCCGGGACCGGCTCGTCGACGGAGGTCGAGTCCAGCGGGTCGTGGCCGGCGATGACCTCGTGCAGCAGGGCCGCGTCCAGGACCGTGCGGGCGCAGGGGCCGCCCTGGTCGAGGGAGGACGAGAAGGCCACCATGCCGTAGCGCGACACCGCGCCGTAGGTGGGCTTGACGCCGACCGTGCCGGTGACGGCGGCGGGCTGGCGGATGGAGCCGCCGGTGTCCGTGCCGATGGCGAGGGGCGCCTGGTAGGAGGCGATGGCCGCGGACGAGCCGCCGCCGGAGCCGCCGGGGATGCGCGTCAGGTCCCAGGGGTTGCCGGTGACCCCGTACGCGCTGTTCTCGGTGCTGGACCCCATGGCGAACTCGTCCATGTTGGTCTTGCCGAGGATGACGACGTCGGCGTCCTTCAGGCGCTTGGTGACCGTGGCGTCGTAGGGCGGGATCCAGCCTTCGAGCATCTTGGAGCCGACCGTGGTCGGGATGCCCTCGGTGGTGAAGATGTCCTTGAGCGCGAGCGGTACGCCGGCCAGCGGGCCGAGCTTCTCGCCCCGCTCCCGCTTCTCGTCGACGGCGCGGGCCTGGGCGAGCGCCCCTTCGCGGTCGACGTGCAGGAAGGCGTGCACCTTCTCGTCGACGGCGCCGATGCGCGCGAGGTGGGCCTCGGTGACCTCGACGGCGGTGAGCTCGCCGGCGGCGATCGCGGCGGCGATCTCGGCGGCGGTGAGCTTGATGATGTCGGCGTTCTTCACGTGGTCGATCGTGCTGTCCGTCATGGTGATTAGTCCTCCCCCAGGATCTGCGGCACCTTGAAACGCTGCTGCTCCTGGGCCGGGGCGCCGGAGAGCGCCTGCTCGGGGGTGAGCGACGGACGGACCTCGTCCGCGCGCATGACGTTCGTCAGCGGCAGCGGGTGGGAGGTCGGCGGTACGTCTTGGTCGGCGACCTCGCTGACGCGGGCGACCGCGCCGATGATGTCGTCGAGCTGCCCGGCGAAGTGGTCGAGCTCTTCGCTTTTCAGCTCCAGACGCGCCAGTCGGGCGAGGTGGGCGACCTCCTCGCGCGTGATGCCAGCCATGCAGCGATCCTCAGGGGTGAGTGCGTGTGGTGTGCCCCAATCCTATGGGGCACACGAACTTCCCCGTGCATCGGTTTCCCGGTACCCGCGGGAGGGGCGGCGGATGTCCGGCCGCACGACGGCCGGACGGGCGCCGACGGCGGTCCGCCCCCACGGGAAACGCCCMCCCGCCGAGGTACCCGTCACGGGCGGTGCGGGCGGGAAAAAATCTTTACTCCTCCCCAGCCGCCGCAGGCCCCCGCGCCAGCAACCACGCCGTGGCCTCCTCCGGAGGCATCGCGGCGGCCACCAGCCACCCCTGCACCGCGTCGCACCCGAGGTCGCGCAACCGCTCCCACGTCTCGTCGTCCTCGACGCCCTCGGCCACGACCAGCAGCCCCAGCGAGTGGGCGAGGTCGACTGTGCACCGCACGATCTCCGCGTCCTCGGTGTCCACGACCAGCCGCGCCACGAACGACCGGTCGATCTTCAGCTCGCTGACCGGCAGCCGCCGCAGGTGCACCAGCGAGGAGTACCCGGTCCCGAAGTCGTCGAGGGACATCTTCACGCCGTGCCCGGTCAGCCCCTCCAGGGTGTCCGCGGCCCGCTGCGGGTCCTCCAGGAGCACGTGCTCCGTGATCTCCAGCTGGAGCGATCCGGCGGGCACCCCGTGCCGGGCGAGCCGCGCGGCCACCGAGCCCGCGAACCCGGGGGTGTGCACGTCCCGGGGCGAGACGTTGACGGCGACCGGTACGCGCAGTCCCTGGGCCCGCCAGCGGGCGACCTGGGCGAGTGCCGTCTCCAGCACGTACTCGGTGAGGTGGGGCATGAGGCCGGAGGACTCGGCGATGGCTATGAACTCGTCCGGCGGCACCTTGCCGCGCTCGGGGTGCACCCACCGCACGAGCGCCTCCAGACCGGCGACCTGCCCGTCGAAGCGCACCTTCGGCTGGTAGTGCAGCTCGACGTCCCCCGCGTCCAGCGCCCGCCGCAGGTCCCCGAGCAGTCCGAGCCGGTCGGGGGTGTTGGAGTCCCGCTTGGACTCGTAGACCTCGACGCCCGTGCGGTCCCGCTTCGCCTGGTACATCGCGACGTCGGCCCGCCGCAGCAGCCCCTCCGCGTCCAGCGCGTGGTCGGGGAAGACGGCGAGCCCGGCGCTGGCCTCCAGCACGAGCGTCAGTCCGTCGAGGTCGAGCGGGGACCCGAGCGCGGTCACGAGGTTGCGGGCCACCCGTGTCGCGGAGGTGGTCGAGTCGACGACGGGCAGCAGGACGGCGAACTCGTCCCCGCCGAGCCGCGCGGCCTCCGCGCCGCGGGGCAGGGCGACCCGCAGCCGGTCCGCTATCTGCAGCAGCAGCCGGTCCCCCGCGAGGTGTCCGAGGGTGTCGTTCACCGACCGGAAACGGTCCAGGTCGATCAGCATCAGAGCCGAACGCGCACCGATCCGCTCGGCGTCGTCCAGCGCCCGCCAGGTCCGTTCGAGGAGCCACTGGCGGTTGGGCAGTCCGGTGAGGGGGTCCCGCAGTTGCTCCTCGGCCCGGGCGCGCGCTATCCAGAGCGTGGAGTCGAGCGCGATGAGCGGGACGGCGAAGAGCGGCAGGAGCGCGGGCAGGGCGATCGCGACGACGCACACCAGGGGGGCGATGCCGAGCAGTGCCACGGCGACCAGACCGTGTCTGACCAGGGCCGTCCTGGCCACGGTCGGCAGTCCGCCCCTGCGGGGCGCGTGGAGGTACCAGAGGAGCGCGCGGCTCACGGCGAGATACGCCCCGGCCACCAACACCACCTGCGGTACGGCGTAGACGGTCCAGGTCTCCGGCTTCCAGGGCGTCTCCACGGAGGGCGCCCGGCCGAACACGGCCAGCACCAGGGCACCGGCGCCGATGCCGAGGATGTCCACCGCGCCGTGCAGGATGCCCTGCCGCCAGCGGTGGCGCCTGGCTATGCCGACCAGCACGACGACGGTGAGGCTGACCATCCCGGCCGGCACCCATCCGTACAGCAGCAGGACGGCGAGGGTGAGGGCCGCGCCGGAGCCCGTGCCGCCCCACCAGCGGGAGCGGCCGAGGGCGACGAGGTGGCCGACGATGACGCCGACCAGGACGGCCAGCGCCCAGCCCGCGGAACCGGACGGGAAGAGCGCGTGGTGGCCGGTGAAGGCGCGGTAGAACCCGGCGCCCAGCACGAGGGCGGCGGCCGTGACGACCGCCGCGGGCAGCGTGGGCCACGACGGCCGGTGGTCGGGCTCCTGGCCCGCCGTCTGGGAGGCGTGGTGCGGGTGGGCGGCGGCGACGGCGGAGGAGGGGCCGGGACCGCGCCCGTCCACCGCGACACGCTGTCCCGCCGTTCGTCCCGCCGACTGCCCTGCCGTCCGTTCCGCCGCCTGTCCGGGCGTCCGTCCGGGGCCGTCCGGCCGCCGCGCCGACCCGGTGATGCCGAGGTTCGCCCCGACCTGCCGGCTTCGCTCCAGCAAGGGGTGCCCCCACCGCCGTACACCGGTCATCCAGCGCGGGCGCAGCCGTGAGTCCGGGGCGGCGCTCTCGGTCGGTTCCATTCCCGTCCCTCTCACAGCCGGCGGTGCCCACGCCACGCGGCCCGATGCCCGGCCGCAGGCGCAGGAAAGCCCTGCTCCGTCACCGGCACCGCGTCCTAAGACCCTTCCCCCGGCTCTCGAAGAGCAGGGGGATGCCCCGGCCGCAGCTGGGCACGGCAGGCGCACATCTCAACAGTAGGCCGCAGAAGGCCTCTACGGGCAGCCGTCGTCCGCGGTTGCCCGAATGCGACCCGGGCACCCGTATGCATCTGGTATGCGCCGAACGGGTGGTCTTCAACCGCTACTCCTCGACCGGAAGTGCCGCCTCGGCCGCCGCTTCCGGTCCCTGTTCGAGCAGAACGGCGAAACCGTCCTCGTTCAGAACCGGCACTTTGAGTTGCATCGCCTTGTCGTACTTCGATCCGGGGTTGTCACCCACGACCACGAAAGACGTCTTCTTCGAGACGGAACCGGCCACTTTCGCACCCCGGCTCTGGAGTGCCTCTTTCGCTCCGTCGCGGGTGTGACGTTCCAGCGTGCCGGTGACCACGACGGTCAGGCCCGCGAGCGGGCGGGGTCCCTCGTCCTCGCCGGAGCCCTCGTCCTCCATGCGGACGCCGGCGGCCTTCCACTTGCGCAGGATCTCCTGGTGCCACTCCACCGCGAACCACTCCTTGAGGGAGGTCGCGACGGTGCCGCCGACGCCGTCGACCGCCTGCAGCTCCTCCTCGGTGGCCTCCTGGATGCGGTCGATGGACCGGAACTCGCGCGCGAGCGCCTCGGCGGCGACCGGACCGACATGCCGGATGGACAGACCGGTCAGGATGCGCGCCAGCGGACGCTCCTTGGCCGCCGCGATGTTCTCCAGCATCGCGAGGGCGTTCTTCCTGGGCGCGCCCTCCTGGTTGGCGAAGACGGTCGCGACCTTCTCCTCGCCGGTCTCCGGGTCCCGCTTGGGCAACCCGCTGTCCTGGTCCAGGACGTACGCCCGGATGGGCAGCAACTGCTCGATGGTGAGGTCGAAGAGGTCGCCCTCGTTGCGCAGGGGCGGCTCCGCCGGCTCCAGCGGTTTGGTGAGCGCCGCGGCGGCCACGTAGCCGAAGTTCTCGATGTCCAGGCACTTGCGGCCTGCGAGGTAGAAGAGGCGCTCGCGCAACTGGGCCGGGCAGGTGGCGCTGTTCGGGCAGCGCAGGTCGATGTCGCCCTCCTTGGCGGGCGCCAGCGGTGTGCCGCACTCGGGGCACTCGCCGGGCATCACGAACTCCCGCTCGCTGCCGTCCCGCAGGTCGGCGACCGGCCCGAGGATCTCCGGGATGACGTCCCCGGCCTTGCGCAGCACCACGGTGTCGCCGATGAGGACGCCCTTGGCCTTGACCACGTCCTGGTTGTGCAGCGTCGCGAACTCGACCTCGGAGCCCGCCACCGTGACCGGCTCCACCTGGGCGAACGGGGTGACGCGGCCGGTGCGCCCCACGTTCACCGTGATGTCGACGAGCTTGGTGTTGACCTCCTCGGGCGCGTACTTCCACGCGATCGCCCAGCGGGGGGCGCGGGAGGTCGAGCCGAGGCGGCCCTGGAGGGGGATCTCGTCGAGCTTGACGACGACGCCGTCGATCTCATGTTCCACGGAGTGGCGGTGCTCGCCGTAGTACGCGATGTACTCCCGGACGCCGTCCATGTCGTCGACGACCTTGCCGTAGGGGGTCGTCGGCAGGCCCCACTCGCGCAGCAGCTCGTAGGCGTGCGAGAGGCAGTCGATGTCGAAGCCCTCGCGCGCGCCGATGCCGTGCACCACCATGTGCAGCGGGCGGGTCGCCGTGACGCGGGGGTCCTTCTGGCGCAGTGAACCCGCGGCCGCGTTGCGGGGGTTGGCGAAGGGCTTGTCGCCGGCCTCCACCAGGCGGGCGTTGAGCTCCTCGAACTTGCTCATCGGGAAGTAGACCTCGCCGCGGATCTCCACGAGGTCGGGGACGCGCTCGCCGCGCAGCCGGTCCGGGATCTCCGCGATCGTACGGACGTTGGGGGTGATGTCCTCTCCCGTGCGGCCGTCGCCGCGGGTCGCCGCGCGCGTGAGCCGCCCGTGCTCGTACGTGAGGTTGACCGCGAGCCCGTCGACCTTCAGCTCGCACAGGAAGTGGTACGCCGACGTGCCGACCTCCTTGGCGAGGCGGTCGGCCCAGGCGCTCAATTCCTCGTCGTCGAAGGCGTTGTCCAGGGAGAGCATGCGCTCCCGGTGCTGGACGGCCGTGAATTCCGTCGCGTACGCCCCCGCCACCTTCTGGGTCGGCGAGTCCGGGGTGCGCAGCTCGGGGTACTCCTGCTCCAGGGCCTCCAGGGCCCGCAGGAGTTTGTCGAACTCCGCGTCGCTGACGACCGGCGCGTCCTTCACGTAGTACCGGAAGCGGTGCTCCTCGATCTGCTCAGCGAGCTGCGCGTGCTTCTCCCGTGCCTCGCTGGGCGCGGGCCCCGCGGCCGCGGCCGCAGTGGCTTCCGCGTCCGCAGCCGAAGGGGTCTGTGCGTCCTTGTCGCCGGCCACCGTGTCGTCCTCCCGTTACTGTGACTACTCTGGGTTGTCCGCGAGTGATCTTGCCGCCCGGACGCAGTGGGCGAGCGCCCTGCGCGCGTACTCGGGGGAGGCGCCCGCGAGCCCGCACGACGGGGTGAGCGTGACCGCGTCCGCGAGAAGCCCCGGACTCAGCCCCAGCCTGCGCCACAGCGTCCTGACACCCATGACGCTACCGGCAGGGTCCGACAACGGGCCGTCCGTCCCCGGCACGACACCCGCGAAGAGCTTCGTTCCGCCTTCGACCGCTTCCCCGATCGTGTCGTCGTCACGTTCCGTGAGGAGCGCGAAGTCGAAGGAGACGGCGGCCGCCCCGGCCCTGCGCAGCAGCGCGAACGGCACGTCGGGGGCGCACGAGTGCACGACGGACGGGCCGCCCTCCTGCACGCCGAGGACGTCCCGCAGGCCGGCCTCGACGACCTGGCGGTCCACGGCCCGGTGGGTGCGGTAGCCGCTGGCGGAGCGCACCTGACCGCGCAGGACGGCGGTGAGGGAGGGTTCGTCGAGCTGCAGCACGACCTCGGCGCCGGGGACCCGGCGGCGTACCTCGGCGAGGTGCGCGCGCAGGCCCTCGGCGAGCGAGCCGGTGAGGTCGCGGCAGGCTCCGGCGTCGGAGAGCGCCACCTCGCCGTTGCGCAGCTCCAGGGCGGCCGCGAGCGTCCAGGGCCCCACCGCCTGCACCTTCAGCGGCCCTTCGTACCCCTGGGTGAACTCCTCCAGGGCGTCCAGGTCCTCGCCGAGCCAGGACCTGGCCCGCTTGGTGTCGCGGCCCGGCCGGTCCCCCAGCCGCCAGCCGCTGGGCTCCACGCGCGCGTAGAGCTCGACGAGCATCCCGGCGGTGCGGCCGATCATGTCCGCGCCGGGGCCGCGGGCGGGCAGTTCCGCCAGGTACGGCATGCCCGTCTCCGGGCCCTCGAAGGTCCCGGTCACGGACTTGGCGGCCTCCCGGGCGTCCCCGCCCGGCATCGATCCGACACCGGTGGCGGGGCCGGGCCTGAACTCGCTGTTTTCGCTCACCCGGGAAGCCTACGGAACCCGGGGGGCTCCTCTCGCCGGGCCCCGCGGGAGGGGCCCCGCCGCGCGGCGGCCGGTCAGCGTCCCGGACGGACCGTCAGGTCGTTGACCTCGGCGTCCCTGGGCAGGTCCAGCGCCATGAGGATGGTCGTCGCGACGGACTCGGGGTCGATCCACTGCGCCGGGTCGTACTCCTTGCCCTCCTGCTGGTGCACCTTGACCTGCATGGGGCTCGCGGTGCGGCCGGGGTAGACGGAGGTGACGCGGACGCCGTTCTCGTGCTCCTCGTGGCGCAGGGCGTCGGCGAGCGCCTTCAGCCCGTGCTTGGAGGCCGCGTACGCGGACCACTCGTGGCCGGCCCTGAGCCCGGAACCGGAGTTGACGAAGACCACGTGCCCCTGCGCGAGCCGCAGTTGGGGCAGGAAGTGGCGGGTCAGCTCGGCGGGCGAGATGAGGTTCACGTCGAGCTGGTGGCGCCACGTCTTGGGGGTCAGGTCGCCGACCCGCCCTAGGTCGATGACCCCGGCGACGTGCAGCAGCGAGTCGACGCGGTCGGGCAGCGTCTGGTGGGAGAACGCCCAGGACAGCCGGTCCGGTTCGGCGAGGTCGCCGACGAGGGTCCGGGCGCCGGGGAACTCGGCGGCCAGTTCCTTCGCGCGGCCCGCGTCGCGCGCGTGCAGCACGAGGTCGTCCCCGCGCGCGTGGAGGCGGCGGGCGACGGCCGCGCCGATGCCGGAGCCGGCTCCGGTGATCACATGAGTAGCCATGCGGACCATGCTCGCAGCATCGGCGCGTGCGCCCCGACGGCAGGGCGGGGCGGGGCGCAGGAGGCGGGGCTCACTCCTGCCGCGCCTCCCGTGCCTGCCGGGCGGGTCAGCGGACGGTGAAGCCGGCCGCCTCGGTGTCCAGGGTCGTGGCGCCGTTCCCGTCGGTGGCCAGGACGGCGACGTGCCAGGCGCCGCGCGGGGACGATGCGGCGTCGTCGCCGGTGACCGCGACGGTGTAGGTGCAGCGCGCGGTGTCCTCACCCGACGGCTTGCAGACGGCGGACTCCGCCGCGACCATGTCCTTCTCCGTCAGCCCCTTCTCGGCGAAGGAGGAGTCCTGCGGCCACGCGAGGACCTTCACGCTCTTCACCCCGGAGGACGCCGTGACGTCGGTGGCGAACGTCAGCGAGCCGTCGCGGCCGCCGTCGGGAGCGGTGTAGCGGGCGGCGCCGTCCGCCAGCGCCGGGGGCTGCTCCCCGGCGTGGGCGAGGGCGAACGCACCGGCCCCGCCGAGCAGGACGACACCGGCGGCGACGGACAGGGCGATACGACGGGACATGGGGTTCTCCACAACTGACTCGGCTGGGACGGCCGGCGCCCCTCGTGTGCGCCGCTGCACCGATACTCGCCGCGCGCCACCCGCCCGGTCATGAGCGCATGTACTCAGCCGGACCTGGGTACGCCCGCCCGCGCTGCCGCTCCCCCGCTCACTGCGTGCCGCGGCTCTCCTCCAGGTAGGCGAGCGCCCCCACGGCCTCCTCGGCGAAGAACACCAGGTCGGTGAGGGGCACGGGCAGGAATCCCTCGGCCTCCATGCGCAGGAACTGCTCCTTGAGGCCGTCGTAGAAGCCGGCGGTGTTGAGCAGGACGACGGGCTTCTGGGTGTGCCCGTGCTTCTTCAGCTCCAGGATCTCGGTGGCCTCGTCGAGGGTGCCGGTGCCGCCGACCATGATGACGACGGCGTCGGCCTTCTGCAGGAGCAGCGCCTTGCGCTCCGCGAGGTCCCGCGCGACGACCATCTCGTCCGCGTCCTTGCGCGCCCTGGCGCCGAGGAACTCCACGGAGACGCCCACCAGCCGTCCGCCCGCCTCCCGCACGCCGTCGGCGACGACCTTCATGAGCCCGACGTCGGAGCCGCCCCACACGAGCGTGTGCCCGCCCTTGCCGAGCAGTTCGGCGAACTCGCGGGCGGGCCGGGTGTAGCGCTCGTCGAGTTCGGCGGCGGAGAGGAAGACGCAGATGTTCATGGGCTCAATTTACGGGTCTTCCTCCGCATGCCGGCAGAGGGAAGAACACGACGCCACCGGACGCTGTACCTGTCCAGGACGCGGCCGCATCCCCGCGACCGCCGCACGACCGCCACCGAGGAGTGGGACTGTGACCAAGGGCCATCGCATCACCGTCGAGCAGGGCACCGAGCACGTCAGGGCGGTGCACAACGGCCAGGTGCTCGCGGACAGCACGCGTCCGCTGGTGCTGCGCGAGACGGGTCTCCCGCCGCGCTACTACCTCCCGCCGGAGGACGTCCACGTGGACCTGCTGACCCCGTCGGACACCTCCACCCACTGCCCGTTCAAGGGCGACGCGTCCTACTGGTCGCTCCCGGACGCCTCGGACCTGGTCTGGGCGTACCCGGACCCGAAGCCGGAGGTGGCCGAGATCAAGGACCACTTCTGCTTCTACGAGGTGGAGACCGTCACCGCGGAGTGACACCACCGGTCCCTGCGCCGTGGTCCTCCGCGAGAGCGACCGCCCGGTCGACGTGGTCATGGTCGACCGGGCCGCGTTGCGCGCGCTCGTGCAGAGTCTGCGGAGTCTCAGGCCGGCGCCGTGACCCGCTGCGTCGTCGCGATCGTCGCCGAGCCGACCACGCGGGTGCCGTCGTAGAGGACGATCGCCTGGCCGGGGGCCACTCCGCGCACCGGCTCGGTGAACGTGACCTCCAGGGTGCCGTCCAGCAGTTCGGCGCGGACCTCCGTCTCGCCGCCGTGGGCGCGCAGCTGGGCCGTGTACGTGCCGGGGCCCGTCGGGGCCGTGCCGCACCAGCGGGGCTTGACGGCCGTGAGGGCCGAGACGTCCAGCGCGGCCACCGGGCCCACCGTCACCGTGTTGTTCACCGGCGAGATGTCCAGGACGTAGCGCGGCTTGCCGTCGGGCGCCGGGGTGCCGATGCGCAGGCCCTTGCGCTGGCCGATCGTGAAGCCGTACGCCCCCTCGTGGCTGCCGACGACCGCGCCGGACTCGTCGACGATGTCGCCCTCCGCCTTGCCGAGACGCTTCGCCAGGAAGCCCTGCGTGTCGCCGTCGGCGATGAAGCAGATGTCGTGCGAGTCCGGCTTCTTGGCCACGGCCAGGCCCCGGCGCTCGGCCTCCGCCCGGATCTCGTCCTTGGTGGTGAGCGTGTCGCCGAGGGGGAAGAGGGCGTGGGCCAGCTGGCGGTCGTCCAGGACCCCCAGGACGTACGACTGGTCCTTCGCCATGTCGGAGGCGCGGTGCAGCTCGCGCGTGCCGTCCTCGTTCACCAGGACCTTCGCGTAGTGGCCCGTGCAGACCGCGTCGAAGCCGAGGGCGAGGGCCTTGTCCAGCAGGGCCGCGAACTTGATCTTCTCGTTGCAGCGCAGGCACGGGTTCGGGGTGCGGCCCGCCTCGTACTCGGCCACGAAGTCGTCCACCACGTCCTCGCGGAAGCGCTCGGCGAGGTCCCACACGTAGAACGGGATGCCGATGACGTCCGCGGCCCGGCGGGCGTCGCGCGAGTCCTCGATGGTGCAACAGCCCCGCGCGCCCGTACGGAACGACTGCGGGTTCGCCGAGAGGGCGAGGTGCACACCGGTCACGTCGTGCCCGGCTTCCGCGGCACGGGCGGCGGCGACGGCGGAGTCCACGCCGCCGGACATGGCGGCCAGGACGCGGAGGGGGCGGGGGCGCTGCGAGGTCTCAGTCATAACTCCTCAAGGGTACGGGTCGCCGGGAACCGCAGCCCGCGAGTATCCGTTGACGATCACATGGGGGAGACGACGAACGACTCCGGCGGGCCCGGCGGCGACTCCGACCGGCGCATCGGGCGCCGTGCGCTGCTCATCGGCGGGGCCGCGGCCGCCGTGGGCACCGCCGTGCTGGCCCGGGACGAGCTGGGCCGGCTGTGGTGGCGCACACCGGGTGTGGAGAAGCCGCGCAAGGAGGGCGAGGTCGACTTCCGCGGCGCGGACTGGGTGGCGGCGTCCTCGGCGAACTGGCGGCGGGCGGACCGGCCGGACGACTTCGGCATAGACCGCGTGATCATCCATGTCACGCAGGGCAGCTTCAGGAGCGCGGTGAAGGTCTTCCAGGATCCGGGCCACGGCGCCGCCGCGCACTACATCGTGGGTCAGGACGGCCGCATCACGCAGATGATCCGCGAGCTGGACGTGGCCTTCCACGCGGGCAACCGCGACTTCAACGAACGCAGCGTCGGCATCGAGCACGAGGGGTTCGTCGACCGGCCCGAGGACTTCACGGACGCGATGTACGAGGCGTCGGCCCGTCTGACGGCCCGGATCTGCGCCCGGTACGACATCCCCGTCGACCGGGAGCACATCATCGGCCACGTCGAGGTGCCGGGGACCGACCACACCGACCCGGGTCCGCACTGGGACTGGAAGCGGTACATACCGCTGGTCCGCGAGGCCGCGGAGCGGGCGGCCTCCCCGACGCCGACCGCCGGGCCCACCCGCACGGCCGGCGCGTAGGCCGGCCGGCTCGCGGAACAGCCGGCTCACGGAACGGCCGCCCCTGTGTCCGTACCGGCGTCGGCTCCGGCATCCGTACCGGCATCTGTACCGGCATCCGCGCCTCCGTCCGCACCGGCGTCCGTGCCGCCGTCCGCCCCTTCGTCCGTTCCCCCGTCGACGCCCCCGTCCGTCGTGGTGGTGGTCTCCTCGCCCACCGTCAGGCTCACCGTGCTGCCGGGCTCCACCTGGCCGCCCTCCGGGTCCTGGTCGATGACGAGGCCCACCTGGTCGGCGGAGGCGCCCTGGAGGGCCACGGCGGGTTGCAGACCGGCTTCGTAGATCAGCTGTTCCGCCTCCTCCTGGGGCATGCCGATCACGGAGGGCACGTCCACCAGGCCCTCCGTCGCCGTGCCGGAGACCATCAGGGTCACCGTGGAACCGGCGGGCACCGTCGTGCCGTCCGCCGGATCGGTGCCGGTGGCCAGTCCGGTCCCCACCTCGGGGACATCGACGCGCTCGGTCTCCACGGTGAGGCCCAGACCGGTCAGCGCCTCCGTCGCCTCGCTCTCGGTCATGCCCCTGACCGCCGGTACCGTGACCGACTTCTTGTCCGGACCCTTCGTGTCCGGGTCCGTGGGCAACGGGAGCGGGATCTGCTGGTCGGGGTCGTCCACGTCCACCACGACCAGGCTCTTCTGCTTCTCGTCGGCCTTCTCGACCCGTACGACGCGGTCCTTGCGGACGTGCCACTTCCTGTTGCCCTTGTCCCGGTTCTTGAACTCGACGTCCACGTCGCCGGGATCCTGGCCGCTGACGGCCAGCGGGTTGCCGCAGTTGCACTTCACCCGCGGCACGCCGAAGAGGTCGACGAGGACGGCGGTGCCCGCCTCCAGGACGGCGTCGTAGCGGTTCGCCCTGCCCTTGCGGTAACCGTGGTTGGCCACGAGGGTGTCACCGGCGAGGAGCACCTCGGTGAGGGAGCCGACGAACTGCCGCACCTTCTTGTTCCGGGCGCTGATGCCGAGGGCCTTGGCCCAGGCCGTCTTCTTCCTGACGTTGGCCGCGTTCAGCAGGAACTCCAGCAGCAGCTGCGTGTCGCAGACGTCCAGGTCCCGGCTGCCCCCGTACAGGCCCGGTTCGTCGCCCTTGCGCGACCCGCCCTTCTCCGTACGGCCCTTCCTCAGCTCGGCGTCGTCCCCGAGACCGCCGGTGAAGAAGGCGTTCTCGGCCACGTACCCGGCCGCCTCACCGGCCACCGCGCGCGCCGCGCACGCGAGACCCGACATGCAGCCGAGGACCAGGGCGAAGGCTATGAACGCCCCCGCGGACCTGTGGGTGACCATACGGAACCGCCTGTCGGCGCGCGCCATGCCGCTCCCCCGTTCGCGCCCGGACCGGWCCGGTCCGCCGACGCCAACGGTCGCAGTAGCAAGGGTTTTCAGCCCTCCTCGTCACCCGGACCGGGGAGCGTATTTCGGCTCGCCCCGGCGGCGCGACCGCGCTCCGTCACCGCGCCGATCCCCTTCACCACGGCGCGCGTTCGCCACCGCGCGCCACCACGGCGCAACCGGGAGAACCCGTCCCTAGGTGAGTCCGGCCGTCCGGGCCCGTTCCACCGCCGGGCCGATCGCCTTGGCGACCGCCACCACGTCCGCCTGTGTCGAGGTGTGGCCGAGGGAGAAGCGCAGGGTGCCGCGGGCCAGGTCCGGGTCGGTGCCGGTGGCCAGCAGGACGTGGCTGGGCTGGGCCACGCCGGCCGTGCACGCGGAGCCCGTGGAGCACTCGATGCCCTGCGCGTCGAGCAGCAGGAGCAGCGAGTCGCCCTCGCAGCCCGGGAACGTGAAGTGGGCGTTCGCGGGGAGGCGGCCCCCCCGCGCCGGGTCGCCGCCCAGGATCACGTCGGGCACCGCCGTGCGCACCGCGTCGACCAGGTCGTCGCGCAGCCCGCCGATCTCGCGGGCGAACCACTCCCGCCGCTCGGCCGCGATGCGCCCGGCCGCGGCGAACGCGGCGACGGCGGGCACGTCCAGCGTGCCGGAGCGCACGTGCCGCTCCTGTCCCCCGCCGTGCAGGACGGGCACCGGGCTGTACGCACGCCCGAGCAGCAGTGCGCCGATGCCGTACGGGCCGCCGATCTTGTGGCCCGAGACGGTCATCGCGGCCAGTCCCGAGGCGCCGAAGTCGACGGGGACCTGCCCGAAGGCCTGGACGGCGTCGGCGTGCAGCGGGATGCCGAACTCCGCCGTCACGTTCGCGAGTTCGCGGATCGGCATGATCGTGCCGATCTCGTTGTTCGCCCACATGACGGTCACGAGGGCGACGTCGTGGGGGTTGCGCTCGATGGCCTCGCGCAGGGCCTCGGGACGGACGCGGCCGTAGCGGTCGACCGGGAGGTACTCGACCGTGGCGCCCTCGTGCTCGCCGAGCCAGTCGACGGCGTCGAGGACGGCGTGGTGCTCGACGGGGCTGGCCAGGATCCGGGTGCGGTCGGGGCCCGCGTCACGGCGGGACCAGTACAGGCCCTTCACCGCGAGGTTGTCGGCCTCGGTGCCGCCGGAGGTGAAGACCACCTCGCTGGGACGGGCCCCGAGGGCGTCCGCCAGGGTCTCCCGGGACTCCTCGACCGTCCGGCGGGCGCGGCGGCCGGCGGCGTGCAGGGAGGAGGCGTTGCCGGTGACGGCGAACTGGGCGGTCATCGCCTCGACCGCCTCCGGAAGCATGGGCGTGGTCGCGGCGTGGTCGAGGTATGCCATGGTGTGCCCGATTCTAGGGCCCGCCCCCGGGTGGCCCGATCGGGCGGGGGCCGTACGGGTGCGCTCCGGAGCCGGCGCCGGGCTCAGAAGCTCCAGGACAGGGTGTTGTCCGCGGACATGAAGGCGAGCAGGACCAGCAGGTCGGCGACGCCCAGGCCGAGGCCCAGGAAGGCGCGTCCGCGGCGGGTGGTGCCCCGCAGGAGGGCTGCCGAGGCCAGGACGACGGAGAGGGGGCCGAGGACGACGTTCAGGGCGAGCAGGCCGACGAGGCCCAGGACGAACGACGCGACGGCCATGCCGTCGGCGTCACGGGCGGCGTTCCGGCGCCGCGCCGCGGCAGGGGTGGTATTGGCACTGGTGCTGGTGCTGGTGGTGAGTTCCATGTGTCTGCTCCCATCGGGCAGTCGTACGCGGACGGGTCGGGGCGGATCCGGGCGGGCCGCAGTAGGTGACGCCTAGTCGGTGGCGGGCCCGCGGCGGCGGCCGTGGCGCTCGCGGATCGCGAACACGGTCAGCCAGACGCCGATGACCACGGCGGCGATGACGGTGAAGGAGAGCGGTGCGTGGGCCACGGTGCCCAGCACGACGCCCAGCAGCAGGAGCGCTGCGACGAGGAAGAGCATGGGATGCCTCTCGTGGGATTCGGTGAACGCTTGTCGTAACAGTTGTTCACTGACTACCCAGTCTAACGTGATCGACGACTTTCTCATTCCGGAGAACAGTTGTTGACTGCATGGCATGAGTCACAGTTCCGGCGTCCGGCAGGCGCAGAAGCAGCGGACCCGGCAGGCCTTCCTGGACGCCGCGCTGGAGCTGCTGGAGGAGCAGAGCCTCAGCAGTCTGGGTCTGCGCGAGGTCACCCGGGCCGTCGGTGTCGCCCCGACCGCCTTCTACCGGCACTTCCCCTCGATCGCGGACCTCGGTGTCGCGCTGGTGGAGGAGGCGCTGGGAGGTCTGCACCCGATGATCTCCGGCACGGTGTCCGAGGCGGGCGACAGCGGGGAACGCGTGGAGCGTGCGGTCGCGCTGATCGCCCGTCATGTGCGCGCGTATCCGGCGCACGTCCGGTTCGTCGCCCGTGAGCGCAACGGCGGCGTGCAGGCGGTACGGGCCGCCATCGCGGAGCAGATGGACCGGTTCACCGAAGAGGTGCGGGCCGAGCTGGCGCGGCAGCCGGAGTCGGCGGGCTGGAGTGACGACGACCTGCTGATGCTCGCCGGGCTGTACGTCGACCAGATGCTGATGACGGCCAGCACGTTTCTTGAGGCGCGGCCGGAGGAGTGGGAGGGAGTGGGG
>NZ_VDFC01000005.1:43350-101981 GCF_008369065.1 Streptomyces apricus
GGATGCGGCTGATCAGCATCGGCCGCCACCACTGGCTGGGCTGAGCCCGGCCCCGTCAGGGGCGCGCGGGCGAGTTGGCGGGACTGGGCGACCAGGCGGTCCGTGCTGTCCCAGACCTCGGCGTCCTCCTCCAGGAAGCCGCCGGCGAGGTTGCGCGTGGTGATGGAGACCCGCAGGGGACCCGGCGCCGGACGGGCGCGCACGTGCACGGTGAGTTCGACGGTGGGCACCCAGCCGGACAGCCCGATCTCGAAGGCGGTGGGCGGCAGCGCGTCCACCGCGAGGAGCAGCGAGAGCGGGTCGGCGTCGCGGCCGTCGGCGAGGCCGAACCAGGCCCGCATCTCCCCCTTGCCCGACGGCGCCCCGAGGGCCCAGCCGAGCGTGTGGGGGTCGAGCTTGAGCATCAGCCGGTCGGTGATGGCCGAACTGCCGGGGACAGGGGCGCCGTCGGGGCTGTCCGCGGCGCCGAAGCACTGGTCGAGCGGCGGGATCGCGGGCGGCTCCGCGGCCGTGCGGACGTCGTCGGGCAGGCCGTCGAGGTCCCCGTAGGAGGCGAGGACGCGGATGCGCTCGACCTCGCGGCCCCCGTCGTCGTACTGGAACAGGGACGCCTGGCCGGTGGAGAGGGTGCGGCCGGTGCGTACGACCTCGGTGCGCACGACCGCGGGGCCCGGCTGGGACGCGGTCAGGTAGTGCGCGGTGACCGTGAACGGGTCGGGGTGCGGCAGCGCGTCCGCGAGCGCGCGGCCCAGGACGGCGAGGAGGTAGCCGCCGTTGACGGCGTTGATGATCGTCCACCCGGCGGACAGGTCGATGTCGTAGACGCCCGTCTCCCGCCGGGTGAGGGCGGTGTCGCGGTCGAACTCGCTGTCGCCGATCCTGGCCCGGGTCGCGTGCGCGGAAGCTGCTTCTGGCATGCCTGCACGGTACAACAGGCAATTACTAAGCAGTAGCTTTTTCTGTTTCCTTTACATGAACACAGGTCACCGGAGCGCGGGTGAACACAGGTCACCGGAGCACGGGCCCTCGGGACACGACCCCGCGGATCACTCCTGCACCTCCACGGCCGTCGAGCGCCGGTTCCAGGCCCGCGGGGCGCGCCAGTGGTACCGCATCGCGAGCAGCCGCAGCACGAAGGCGGTGACGACGGCGAGCGCCGAGGTGACGGGGGTCAGCACGTCGTAGCGGATGCACAGGACGACCATCGTGGCGCCGACGATGGCCGGCACCGCGTACAGGTCGCGGTCCCAGCGCAGCAGCGAGGGCACCTCGTTGGCGAGCACGTCCCGCAGCACGCCGCCGCCGACCGCCGTCGCCAGGCCCAGGGTCGCGGATGCGGTGAGGCCGAGGCCGTACTCGTACGCCTTCGTCGTGCCGGAGACGCAGAAGAGGCCGAGGCCGGCCGCGTCGAAGACGTTCACCCCGAGCTGGATGCGCTCCACCTCGGGGTGCAGGAAGAACACGAGCACGGTGGCGAGGAGCGGCGTCAGGAAGTACCCGAGGTCGGTGAAGGCCGCGGGCGGCACGGCCCCGATGAGCAGGTCGCGGAAGAGCCCGCCGCCCAGTGCGGTGACCTCCGCGAGGACGGCGATGCCGAAGACGTCGAAGTTCTTGCGGACGGCCAGCAGCGCGCCGGAGATCGCGAAGACGAAGATGCCGACGAGTTCGAGCGTGTGCTGGACGGAGGGGGTGAAGAGTTGCTGGAGCACCTCTGTATTCTCACCCAACACCGAGCCCCCGCCTTGCGTTGCAAGGCGGGGGCTCGGTGTTACTTGCTTCTCTGCTGCTTACTTCTCGTCGGCAGGAGTCTCCTTGACGGGAGCCTCCGCAGCCGGGGTCTCCGCCACCGGGGCCTCCGTGGCCGGAGCCTTCGCCACCGGGGTCTCCGCGACCGGAGCCGCCTTCGCGGGCGTCTCCGCGGCGACCTCCGCCGCGACCGCGGCCGAGGTGGCCGCGGACTCCGCGAGCACCTCGTCGGCCACCAGCTCCGCCGCCTCCTTGGCGACGGTCAGCAGCACGGTGTCCTGCGGTGCCTGGTCCTCGAAGTTCTCCGGGTGGTGGCAGGCGACCTGCTGGCCGGGCTTCAGCTCCAGGAGCGGCGGCTCGGTGGTCTTGCAGATCTGCGTGGCCTTCCAGCACCGGGTGTGGAAGCGGCAGCCGCTGGGCGGTGCGATCGGCGAGGGCACGTCCCCCTGGAGGAGGATGCGCTCGCTCTTGGCCGACTTGCGCCGCGGGTCCGGGATCGGCACCGCGGACATGAGCGCCTTGGTGTACGGGTGCATCGGCGCCTTGTACAGCGAGTCGCGGTCCGCCAGCTCGACGATCTTGCCGAGGTACATCACGGCGATGCGGTCCGAGACGTGACGCACCACGGACAGGTCGTGCGCGATGATCACGTAGGTGAGGCCGAGCTCCTGCTGGAGGTCGTCCAGCAGGTTCACCACCTGCGCCTGGATCGACACGTCGAGCGCGGAGACCGGCTCGTCGGCCACGACCATCTTCGGGTTGAGCGCGAGCGCGCGGGCGATGCCGATGCGCTGGCGCTGGCCGCCGGAGAACTCGTGCGGGTAGCGGTTGTAGTGCTCGGGGTTGAGCCCGACCACCGACAGCAGCCGCTGGACCTCCTTCTTGACACCGCCCTCGGGCGTGACGCCCTGGAGCTTGAAGGGGGCGCTGACGATCGTGCCGATGGTGTGGCGCGGGTTCAGCGACGAGTACGGGTCCTGGAAGATCATCTGGACGTCACGGCGCATCGGGCGCATCGCGCCGACCCCGAGGTGGGTGATGTCCTTGCCCTCGAACTCCACGGTGCCCGCGGTCGGTTCGAGCAGCCGCGTGATCAGCCGGCCCATCGTCGACTTGCCGCAGCCGGACTCGCCCACGACACCCAGGGTCTCGCCGGACTTGACCTCGAAGTCGAGGCCGTCGACCGCCCGCACCGCGCCGACCTGCCGCTGGAGCAGGCCCTTGCGGATCGGGAAGTGCTTCTGCAGACCGGTCACCTTCAGGAGCGTCTCGCCGGGCGCGGCGTCCTTGGTGAGGGTCGCGCCACCACTCTGCGCGGAAGGGGTCACAGCTTTGTCCTCGCTCACAGCTTGGGCGCAATCTCTTCGGTCCAGATCCGCTCCCGCTGCTCCTGCGTCATGTGGCAGGCGGCCCAGTGCTGGCTGCCGACCTCGGACAGCTCGGGGCGGACCGTGCGGGTGACGTTGTCCTTGGGGACGTCCGCGTACGCGCAGCGCGGGTTGAAGGCGCAGCCCGTCGGGAGGTTGATCAGCGAGGGCGGGGAGCCCTTGACCGGGATCAGCCGTTCGGTCTGGTCGCGGTCGAGCCGCGGCATGGAACCCAGCAGACCCCAGGTGTAGGGGTGCTTGGGCTCGTAGAAGACCTTCTCGGCCGGACCCCGCTCGATGCAGCGTCCGCCGTACATCACCAGGATGTCGTCGGAGAGCTCGGCGACGACGCCCAGGTCGTGGGTGATGACGATGACCGCGGAGCCGAACTCCTTCTGCAGGTCCCGGATGAGGTCGAGGATCTGCGCCTGGACGGTCACGTCCAGGGCGGTCGTCGGCTCGTCCGCGATCAGCAGCTCGGGGTTGTTGACCAGCGACATCGCGATCATCGCGCGCTGGCGCATACCGCCGGAGAACTCGTGCGGGTAGCTGTCCACGCGCTTGTCGGGCTGCGGGATGCCCACGCGGTCGAGCATCTCGATCGCCCGCCTGCGGGCCACCTTCTTGTCGACCTTGTGGTGGATCCGGTAGGCCTCCACGATCTGCTGGCCGATCGTGTAGTACGGGTGCAGCGCGGACAGCGGGTCCTGGAAGATCATCGCCATCTCGCGGCCCCGCAGCTTGCGCACGTGGTCGGGGTCGGCGGAGAGCAGCTCGGTGCCGTCCAGCCAGATCTCACCGGAGATCTGGGCCTTGCGCTTGCCGTACTGGCCGGCGGTGTGCAGGCCCATGATGCCGAGCGAGGTCACCGACTTGCCCGAACCGGACTCGCCCACGATGCCGAGGGTCTTGCCCTTCTCCAGCGAGAAGGTGAGCCCGTCGACGGACTTGACCAGGCCGTCGTCGGTCGGGAAGTGCACCTTGAGGTCACGGACTTCGAGGAAGGCGGAGGGGGCGGGCGAACCCTTGACGGGCTCGCCGACCGCGGCTCCACTCTTGCTGAGTTCGGTCATGAGAGCCTCACTCGGGGGTCGATCACGGCGTACAGCAGGTCCACCAGCAGGTTCGCGATGATCACCGCGAGCGAGGTGATCAGCGTGACGCCCAGGATGACGGGGAGGTCCTTGTCGCTGATCGCCTTGAGCACCGCCTGGCCGAGGCCGGGGAGGCTGAAGGTGGTCTCGGTGAGGATCGCGCCACCGATGAGCGCACCGAGGTCCATGCCGAGCATGGTCAGGATCGGCGTCATGGTGGACCGCATGGCGTGCTTGCCGATGACGACGGGTTCGGTCAGGCCCTTGGCGCGGGCCGTGCGGATGTAGTCCTCACCCAGGACCTCCAGCATGGTGGCGCGGGTGATGCGGGCGTACATCGCGGCGTACAGGAAGGCGAGCGTGACCCAGGGCAGGATCATGCCGCCGAACCAGCCGGTGAAGCTCTCCTCCAGCGGCACGTACTGGGCGTCGATCCAGCCCAGTCCGTAGCTGAAGATCGCCAGCGACAGCAGACCGGTGAAGTAGATGGGGAGCGAGACGCCGCCGAGGGCGACGATCATCGCGCCGCGGTCCCAGAGGGACCCGCGCTTGAGCGCGGACAGCACACCCGCCGCGACACCGAAGAGCAGCCACAGCACGGCGGCACCGAGCGCGAGCGCCAGGGTCACCGGGAAGCGGTCGGTGAGCACCGGCCAGATGGCCTGCTCGCTGCGGAAGGAGTAACCGAAGCAGGGGGCAGCGCACTTGGTGACGTCGCCGCCGCCGGAGTACGTACGGCCCACGAACAGGCCTTTGAAGAACTCCCAGACCTGGGCGAAGATCGGGTCTGCCAGACCGAGCTTCTGCCGCACGGCCTCGATGGCCGCAGGGTCCGCCTGCTTGCCGACGAACATCGTGGCCGGGTCCACGCCCGCCCAGCGGGGGACGAGGAAGAAGATGCCGAAGACCACCAGGATGATGATCACCAGCATCACTGCGGCGGCGAAGAGCCGCCTGATGAGGTATGCGAGCACTGCTCTCGGCCCGGCGGCGGTGCCGCGGGCCACCGGAGGTCTTCCGGTGGCCCGCGGGTCACGCCGCGCCGGCCTTCACCTGCCTTTCGTACCGTGTGGCGGGTGCGCCGGTCGGTGTTACTTCTTGAGGCCGAGGTTCACGAAGTCGTACTGACCGCTGTAACCGTCGGACGTGTAGACGTTCGCCAGGCGGCTGGAGCGCCAGTTGATGAACTTCTCGAAGACGAAGGGCAGGTAGTAGCCGCCCTCCATGACCTTGTGGTTGATCTCCTTGGAGATCTCGGCCTTCTTCGCGTCGTCGAGCTCCTTCGTGTAGTCCTTGAAGAGGCCGTCGATCGTCTTGTCCTTGATCAGGGCGAAGTTGTTGTTGCCGCTCTCAAGGATGTAGTCGCCGCTCCACAGGGGCAGACCGTAGCCCTGGACGCTGGGGAAGTCCGGGCCCCAGCCCATGATGATGATGCCGTAGCCCTTCTTCTTCACGTTCGAGGGGCTGCCGATGATGCCGGTGGTCTGGGCACCGTCGAACTGGTCGATGTCGACGGTGATGCCGACCTTCTTCAGCGAGGCCTGGAGGGACTCGGCCGTGGCGACCTCGACGGGCTTGTTGTTGCGGACCGCGATGGTGGTCTTGAAGCCGTTCGGCTTGCCGCAGGCCTTGAGCTCTTCCTTGGCCTTGGCGACGTTGCCGTTCTTGTTCGTCGTGGCCGACTCGTACGGGTCGTACTTCTGGCCCTCGGAGCCCGGGACCGACGGCGGCAGCATGTTGGTGCCGATGTCGCCACCCGCGACCGGGCCGCCACGAGCGGTCTGGAGCGACTCGTGGTCGGCACCGTAGATCACGGCCTTGCGGCAGTGCTCGTTGTCGAACGGCTTGACGCTCTGCGGGAAGACCGCGTAGCGGATGTAGCCGGAGACCGGGTTGTCCAGATTCTCCTTGTGCTGCTTCAGGGCGTTGGTGCGGCCCTGCGGGGAGAGACCGGTCTGACCGAGGTCCAGGTCGTAGTCGCCGTTGATCAGGCGCTGGTCCATGTCATTGGCGTTGGTGAAGAAGTTGACCGTGATCTTGTCCGGGTACGCCTTGCGGACCGGGTCGGAAGCCTGCTTCCACTCGGTGTTGCGGACCAGGATCAGGCTCTTGTTCGGCGTGTACGACTGGAACTTGTACGGGCCGGACGAGAACGGCTTCAGGCCGTACTTCGACTTGGTGTCCTTGTCCTGGCGGACCGGGGACGCCGAGGTCAGCGCGAGCATCTCCTCGAAGTCCGAGTTCGCCTCGGGCAGCTTGAAGACGATCGTCTTGTCGTCCGGCGTCTCGATCGCCTTCAGACCCAGCTTGTCCGCGGACTTGTCCTTGTACGGGCCCTTGTACTCCTTCTTCGGGTCGAGGACCTGCTGAAGGTAGATCGGACCGCCGGAGAGCACGTCCTGCGCCCACGCGCGCTCGATGCCGTACTTGACGTCCTTGGAGGTGATGGGCTTGCCATCCTCCCAGGTGACGCCGTCACGCAGCGTGTACTTGTAGGTCTTGCCGTCGTCGGAGATCTCCGCCGTCTTCTCGGCGAGGTCCGGCGTGACCGCAGCACCCTTCGCACCCGGCTCGGTGGCGTTGGTCACCAGCTGGCGGCTGTAGTAACGGCTGAAGTTCCACATGAAGCCGTAGTAACCGCGCGTGGTGTCCCACGAGTCGGCGTCCTGGGCGGCCGCGAACTTCAGCGTGCCGCCCTTCTTGGCCGCGGAGGCCTGGGCGACCTTGTTGTTCGCGGCGTCGAAGCCGGCCGCGCCGCTCTTCGAGCCACCGCCGTCGTTGTCGTCGCCGCCGCCGCACGCCGCCGTGGACAGCAGTGCAGCGACCACGGCTGCGGCTGCCACGGCCTGCTTGCGCCGCCCTGTGGTGCGTTGGGTACTCACTCGGATCCTCCGATATGTAGCGGCCCGTCGACAGATGACGGGCCCTTGGGGGTACGGCAGTTCAGCGGGAGCCCTTCGGGTCGAGCGCATCGCGTACGCCGTCGCCGAAGAGGTTGAAGGAGAGCACGGTGATGAAGATCGCCACACCCGGGATCACCATGTACATGGGGTCCGAGTCGTAGTAGTCGATCGCGGCGGAGAGCATCTGGCCCCACGAGGCGGTCGGCGGCTTCACGCCGACGCCCAGGAAGCTGAGCGCCGCCTCCGTGAGGATGTTGGTCGGGATCATCATCGTCGTGTAGACGATGATCGGCGCGACCAGGTTGGGCAGCAGCTCCTTGAACAGGATGTAGAACCGCCCGGCCCCGAGGCTGCGCGCGGCCTCCACGTACTCGCGCTCGCGCAGGGAGAGCGTCTGGCCGCGCACCACGCGGCCGACGTAGGGCCAGCCGAAGAAGCCGATCACCAGGATCATCACGAACAGGCGCACGCCCGTGCCGGTCAGGCCCAGCATCTCGTTCGGCATGACCGAGACCAGCGCGATGATGAAGAGCAGCTGCGGGAAGGCCAGCAGGCCGTCCATCACGCGGCTGACGGCGGCGTCGACCCAGCCGCCGAAGAAGCCGGCGAGCACGCCGAGGATCGTGCCGAGCACCACGGCCACCAGGGCCGACAGGAAGCCGACCAGCAGGGAGATCCGGGCCCCGTAGACGATGCGGGCGAAGATGTCGCGGCCGCTGACGGGTTCGACACCGAAGAGGTGGTCCCCGCTGATGCCGCCGAAGGATCCGGTGGGGGTCGAGAAGAGCGGGTCGATCAGGTCCTCGTGGTGCGTCTCGGGGTCCTGGCCGACCAGGCTCGCGATCAGCGGGGCGAACACCGCGACCAGGATCAGCACGAGGACGACGACGCCGCCCGCCAGAGCCAGCTTGTCCCGCTTCAGGCGCTCCCAGGCGATGCGGCCGAGGGAACGTCCTTGTACCGCCTTCGCCTCGCCGGAGCCGGCAACGAGCGCCGCCTCTTCGGCCGCGCTCGGCGCGGCTTCGGCCGTCGGCTCGTGCAATGGTGCCGTCATCGTGGCAGGGACCCCTCTCAACCGGCGGTAGCCGGCCCACGCTTGCCGCTGTAGCGGCGTGATCAGTCCGTCGTACACATCTCTGGAGGTTTAAACCCCCTGGACGGGGAGTCTTCAACGCCTCGGTGATCTGAAGCCAGCCCTGACGGTGAATGGATGCGCAAACGTGATGCCGTCAGGAGGGTTCCGTTATCCGAACGCCGGGTAACAGGGTGCGGACACATGACACTTGGGGCGAAAGGGGCCTCCCCACCCATTTACCCGCGTAGATCGGGACATTCCGATCAACGGCGGCATGGGTGCGGGAGCGGGTGCTCCACGGGTTGGACCCCCGGACGGACTCCGTCCACCAGGATCATCTCAGTAGGTGCCGGGGAACCCGTAACCGCCCGCCGCCGGAGCCTGCACCGGCGCCGCGTGCGCCTCGCGGTCGTAGAACGGCCGGGCGTTGGCGCGCAGCCACAGCGCCACCGGGTCGTACGCGTCCGACATCGCGACGGTCGACACCGGCAGCCCGTCCGGCACCGCGCCGATGGACTGCTGCATCATCGCCCGCACCGAGTCCACCGCGGGCGGACTGGTGTCGTACACGTCGAGCCCGATGGCCAGGTAGGGCGCCCCGAGCGCGGGCTGCACCCAGGCGCGGCGCAGCGAGCGCACGGCGGTGGTGCGGTGCGCGTTCTGCGTGAGCAGGGCGTAGAACTGCGGGATCTCGATGCCCGGCTCGGACAGCCGCAGCGGGCCCGCGGGCTGCCGTTCCAGACCGGTGGCGATGCGGCGCAGGTCCAGCCAGGGGATGCCGACGCCGCCGCCCGGCGCGTGCGGGTTCAGCCAGAGGCCGAAGTGGTCCGGGTAGAGGGTGCGGGCCACGTCGAGCCCGTCGACCACCTCGTACGAACGGTTCCAGCCGCTGGCCGAGAGTTCCTGCGCCGAGGTCACACAGGGGGCGTAGCCGAAGCCGTCGACCTCCATGTTCCCGTACTGGGCGTCCGGGGAGCCGGCCTGGCCGTGCCAGAGCAGCATCCAGACCTGGCCGGACGACGGTGTCGCGAGGGCGCGCAGGAGCGCCTCGTAGGCGTCGTAACGCCCGGGCGTCACCTGGCGCAGCATGTGCTCGACCTGCCCGGCCGCGGCCGTGCCCGACGCGCTCACCTTCTACCGCCCCTTCGCGACATCCCCGACATACGGGTTTTCCTTCGGTGGAGCGGCGCGTTCGCTTGAACTTCGCACCACCCCGACGAGCCATGAAACCAGCTTAAGTGTCGATCCGGACAGCACCGTTGCGCTCCGCTGGGTTTGGCGTTTGGAGCTCGGGACTCTGTGTAGTGCTTTGGCTGCGGGCCGGTGGGGGCCGGGCGCGCAGTTCCCCGCGCCCCTGAACGGGCGCCCCCTGACGGGGCGGGCCCGCTCAGAAGGTGTGGGTGTAGAACGGGCGGACCTTTTCGCGGAGCCAGTCGGCTACCGGGTCCTGGGCGACGTCCAGGAAGACCAGGTTCACCGGGTGGGCCACCGGGACGCGGCCCAGCGCGCGGCCCACCGCGTCGAGCGGGAGCGTACGGGCGGACTCGTCCCAGTGGACCGCCTCGACGCCGATGAACATCACCGGGTCGCCGCCCTCGATGCTCGCCAGGCAGCGCCGGGCGCTCAGCACGGCGCCGGAGCCGTCGAACTCCGCGGAGACCGCGGCCAGGAAGTCCAGCGGGTCGTCCTGCCAGTCGGGCTGGAACAGCCGCACCCGGCCGCCGCTCACGGACCCGTCCAGCTCGGTGCGGCCCGTGCGGCACAGCTCCGCGACGGCGGGCGGGGGCAGCGGCACCCCGACCGTGCCGTCCGGGTTCAGCGCGATGCCCACCTGGGGCGGCAGGCCCCGCGCGAACTCCACGGCGGGCGCCACGGTGTACGCCATGTGGTCGCCCACGACCTGGCGGAACTGCTGCTGGGAGGTGAAGACCGGCACGTACGCCTGCCCGCCGAGCTCGATCGTGGGCAGGTCGAGCGGACCGCTGTGCGGGCCGCCGCCCTCGGGCAGCGGCACCCAGAGGAAGCTGCGCCCGGCGGTCTCGACGATGCGGGCGCCCGTCGAGGGCGACGGCGGCAGCCCCAGGGAGGCGGCGAGCACCTCCTCCAGTTCGTTGCCGGGCCAGCCCGCGTGGGGGTGCGGGTGTGCCCCGGCCGGGGAACCCTGTGCCGGAATGTCCTGTGCCGGGAAGTCCATCTCCACCGCCTGCTCGTACCGCCGTGTGCGGTTGACGAGGTTAGTCGCCGAAATCGATGCGTCGCAGCACGTCCGCCGAGGCCCGGTCCAGGAGCACCGCGGAACCGCAGCCGTCGGGCAGCTCGCCCTTCTCCACCGCGCGCAGCAGCCGGGCGACCGCGCCGCGGTGGCGCGCGAACGCGTACCGCGAGACGCCGCGGCCGCGCTCGCGCTGGCCGTCCAGCGCCGTGCCGGGGTCGACGTCGAGCAGCAGCAGGTGCAGGGTGCCGCCGCGGCGCCGGGCGTCGCGGGCGAGCCAGGCGCGCACCCAGGCCTGCGTACCGCAGTCGTGCACGACCACGCCCTCGCCCGAGCGCAGGGCCCGGCGCAGGCCCGCGTAGTGCGCGGCCCGCACCAGGGGCCGGTAGACCGCGTACGGCAGGAAGCGGGACAGGCGCGCGTCCCAGCGGTCGCGGGTGTCCTGGGAGTCGATGCGGCGGCCGGTCACCGCCCGGCGCATCAGGGTCGACTTGCCGCTGCCCGGCAGGCCCGTGACCACGACCAGGTCCGCCGCCCCGAACCGCAGGCCGTGCGGGCTGTGGCCCGCCCGGTCCCGCAGGTCGCGGACGACGGGCACCGGGAACGGGCCGCACGCCTCCCTGGCCGGGGCGGGGGGCTGCTTGGGCATCGCGATGCCCGAGCCGGTCGCGTACGCCCTGGTCCTGTTCACCCTGATCGTCCTCCCCATGGGGTCGGGACACCCATCCCCCGTCGAGTGTAAAGAGAAGGTAATGCGCCGGTCCTCCTTTTCCGTCCCCGTCCTGCCACAGCCCCGTCACAGATCTCCGGGGGGCGTGCTTTCCGGTGAGGCGTGCAATGATGTGCCCGCCAACTGCATACCGGCCGCTTGAATCCGCGCGGGAGAGTTCCGGGTACGTGTACACGCAGGTGTACGAGTGCCCGGGCGCCGAAGGAGCAAGTCCCTCCCTTGAATCTCTCAGGCCCCGTTACCGCGCGGGCGAGGCACATCTGAAAAGCGGGCCGCCGTCCGTCAGCCGGGCGCCGGTCCCACCCAAGGTGCAAGTCGGTGACCACCACGCCCACCGGTGGCCACGGCGAACCTCTCAGGTTTCGATGACAGATGGGGAGGAAAGACCTCGCCGTCATGCCTTGGGAGCCCCAGCCGATGAGCAGCAACGCCTCCGCCGTACCGCGCCGCACCGCCCTCGACGCCCTGCACCGCTCGCTGGGCGCCACGATGACCGACTTCGCGGGCTGGGACATGCCCCTGCGGTACGGCTCCGAGCGCGACGAGCACCTCGCCGTCCGCACCCGGGCCGGTCTCTTCGACCTCTCCCACATGGGCGAGATCACCGTGAGCGGGCCGCAGGCCGCCGCCCTCCTGGACTTCGCCCTGGTCGGCAACATCGGCGGCGTGAAGACCGGCCGCGCCCGCTACACCATGATCTGCCGCACCGACGGCGGCATCCTCGACGACCTGATCGTCTACCGCCTCGCCGACACCGCGTACATGGTCGTGGCGAACGCCTCCAACGCCCAGGTCGTGCTGGACGCCCTCACCGAGCGCGCCGAGGGCTTCGACGCCGAGGTGCGCGACGACCGCGACGCCTACGCCCTGCTCGCCGTCCAGGGCCCCGAGTCCCCCGGCATCCTGAAGTCCCTCACCGACGCCGACCTCGACGGCCTGAAGTACTACGCGGGCCTGCCCGGCACCGTCGCCGGCGTCCCGGCCCTGATCGCGCGCACCGGCTACACGGGCGAGGACGGCTTCGAGCTGTTCGTGGCCCCGGCCGACGCCGCGAAGCTGTGGGAGGCGCTGACCGAGGCGGGCGCCCCGGCCGGGCTCATCCCCTGCGGGCTCTCCTGCCGCGACACGCTGCGCCTGGAGGCCGGCATGCCGCTGTACGGGCACGAGCTGAGCACCTCGCTCACCCCCTTCGACGCCGGACTCGGCCGGGTCGTGAAGTTCGAGAAGGAGGGCGACTTCGTGGGCCGCGAGGCGCTGTCCGAGGCCGCCTCCCGCGCCGCGACGCGGCCCCCGCGCGTCCTGGTCGGGCTGGTCGCCGAGGGTCGCCGCGTCCCGCGCGCCGGGTACCCCGTCGTCGTCGCCGGCGAGGTCGTCGGCGAGGTCACCTCCGGCGCGCCCTCCCCCACGCTCGGCAGGCCGATCGCCATGGCGTACGTGGACGCCGTGCACGCCGCGCCCGGCACCGCCGGGGTCGGCGTCGACATCCGGGGCACCCACGAGCCGTACGAGGTCGTGGCGCTGCCGTTCTACAAGCGCGAGAAGTGACCCCGGTCCACCGTCACCAGAAGTGACCCCGGCCGGCGGCCGCCGTCGGCGACACTGGTCCGCGAGCGCGGACCGGCACCGCCCGGCGGCCTCAGGAGCCGGCCGTCCGGTGACCTCGGGCACATCGCCCGCTCCACCCCGCTCCCACCGCACCAGCACTCCCCGGCGTACAGGAGAATTCAAGCCATGAGCAACCCCCAGCAGCTGCGTTACAGCAAGGAGCACGAGTGGCTGTCGGGCGCCGAGGACGGCGTCTCGACGGTCGGCATCACGGAGCACGCGGCCAACGCGCTCGGCGATGTCGTGTACGTCCAGCTCCCGGAGGTCGGTGACACGGTGACCGCGGGCGAGACCTGCGGCGAGCTGGAGTCGACCAAGTCGGTGAGCGACCTGTACTCCCCCGTCTCGGGCGAGATCACGGAGATCAACCAGGACGTCGTGGACGACCCCGCGCTGGTGAACACCGCCCCCTTCGAGGGCGGCTGGCTGTTCCGGGTGCGGGTGGCGGACGAGCCGGACGACCTGCTCTCCGCGGACGAGTACACCGCATTCTCCGGCTCCGGCTCCTAAGGACTTGTGACCGATGTCGCTTCTGAACACGCCCCTGCACGAACTCGACCCGGACGTCGCCGCCGCGCTCGACGCCGAGCTGCACCGCCAGCAGTCCACCCTCGAAATGATCGCCTCGGAGAACTTCGCCCCGGTCGCGGTCATGGAGGCCCAGGGCTCGGTCCTCACCAACAAGTACGCCGAGGGCTACCCGGGCCGGCGCTACTACGGCGGCTGCGAGCACGTCGACGTCGCCGAGCAGATCGCCATCGACCGGGTCAAGGACCTGTTCGGCGCCGAGTACGCCAACGTGCAGCCCCACTCGGGCGCCTCCGCCAACCAGGCCGCGCTCTTCGCGCTGGCCCAGCCCGGCGACACCATCCTCGGCCTGGACCTCGCCCACGGCGGCCACCTGACCCACGGGATGCGGCTGAACTTCTCCGGCAAGCAGTTCGACGTGGTCGCGTACCACGTGGACGACGCCGGCCTGGTCGACATGGCCGAGGTCGAGCGGCTCGCCAAGGAGCACCGCCCCAAGGTGATCATCGCCGGCTGGTCGGCGTACCCGCGGCAGCTGGACTTCGCCGAGTTCCGCCGGATCGCCGACGAGGTCGAGGCGTACCTGTGGGTCGACATGGCGCACTTCGCGGGCCTCGTCGCGGCGGGCCTGCACCCGAACCCGGTGGAGTACGCGGACGTGGTCACCTCCACCACGCACAAGACGCTCGGCGGGCCCCGCGGCGGGATCATCCTCGCCAAGAAGGCCTTCGCGAAGAAGCTGAACTCCTCCGTCTTCCCGGGCTTCCAGGGCGGCCCCCTGGAGCACGTGATCGCGGCCAAGGCGGTCTCCTTCAAGGTCGCCGCCTCGGAGGAGTTCAAGGAGCGCCAGGCCCGCACGGTCGAGGGCGCGCGCATCCTCGCCGAGCGGCTGACGGCGGCCGACGCCCGCGAGGCCGGGGTGAACGTGCTGTCCGGCGGTACCGACGTCCACCTGCTCCTGGTCGACCTGCGCGAGTCGGAGCTGGACGGGCAGCAGGCCGAGGACCGCCTCCACGAGGTCGGCATCACGGTCAACCGCAACGCCGTCCCGAACGACCCCCGGCCGCCGATGGTGACCTCGGGCCTGCGGATCGGCACGCCGGCGCTGGCGACCCGCGGCTTCACCGCCGAGGACTTCACCGAGGTCGCGGACGTCATCGCCGAGACCCTCAAGCCGTCCTACGACGCGGCCGCGCTCAAGGCCCGGGTGACCGCCCTGGCCGACAAGCACCCGCTGTACCCCGGTCTGGGGAAGTAGTTCCGTTTCGCGGGGTACCGCGCACACTGGAAGGTGCGCGCGGTACCCCTTTCCGCTCCACCCCGCTTCACCCCGCTTTGAGGAGTTCCCCGTGGCCATCTCGGTCTTCGACCTGTTCTCGATCGGCATAGGCCCGTCCAGCTCCCACACGGTCGGCCCGATGCGCGCCGCCCGCATGTTCGCGCTCCGCCTGCGCAACGAGGACCTGCTGGCCCCCGTGGTCTCGGTCCGCGCGGAGCTGTACGGCTCCCTGGGCGCGACCGGCCACGGCCACGGCACGCCCAAGGCGGTCCTGCTCGGCCTGGAGGGCGCCTCGCCCCGCACGGTGGACGTCGAGAGCGCCGACGAACGGGTCGAGAAGATCAGGTCCTCCGGCCGCCTCGACCTGCTCGGCGAGCACGGGATCGACTTCTCCTTCGACGACGACCTGGTGCTGCACCGCCGCAAGGCGCTGCCCTACCACGCGAACGGCATGACGCTGTGGGCGTACGACGCGACGGGCGCCGAGGTGCTCTCGAAGACGTACTACTCGGTGGGCGGCGGCTTCGTCGTGGACGAGGACGCGGTGGGCGAGGACCGCATCAAGCTGGACGACACCGTCCTGAAGTACCCCTTCCGCACGGGCGACGAGCTGCTGCGGCTGACCAAGGAGACCGGCCTGTCGATCTCCGCGCTGATGCTGGAGAACGAGCGGGCCTGGCGCACCGAGGAGGAGATCCGCGAGGGGCTGCTGGCCATCTGGCGGGTCATGCAGGCGTGCGTGGCGCGCGGCATGTCCCGCGAGGGCATCCTGCCCGGCGGCCTCCGGGTCCGCCGCCGCGCCGCGATGTCGGCCCGCCAGCTGCGCGCCGAGGGCGACCCGGCGGCCCACGCCATGGAGTGGATCACCCTGTACGCGATGGCGGTGAACGAGGAGAACGCGGCGGGCGGCCGCGTCGTGACCGCCCCCACCAACGGCGCCGCCGGCATCATCCCCTCGGTCCTGCACTACTACGTCAACTTCGTCGCCGGCGCTTCCTCGGCCGAGGAGAAGGAGGACGGGGTCGTACGCTTCCTGCTCGCCGCGGGCGCCATCGGCATGCTCTTCAAGGAGAACGCCTCCATCTCCGGCGCCGAGGTCGGCTGCCAGGGCGAGGTCGGCTCGGCCTGCTCGATGGCGGCGGGCGCGCTGGCGGAGGTGCTCGGCGGGTCCCCCGAACAGGTCGAGAACGCCGCCGAGATCGGCATGGAGCACAACCTCGGCCTGACCTGCGACCCGGTCGGCGGCCTCGTCCAGATCCCCTGCATCGAGCGCAACGGCATGGCCGCGGTCAAGGCGGTCACGGCGGCGAAGATGGCCATGCGCGGCGACGGCTCCCACAAGGTCTCCCTGGACAAGGTCATCAAGACGATGAAGGAGACGGGAGCCGACATGTCCGTCAAGTACAAGGAAACGGCACGGGGCGGGCTGGCGGTGAACATCATCGAGTGCTGAGGCCATAGGCCTTAACAGCGATTTCTAGCTTTCAGCTTGATCATCCAGCTGTGAATAGGGTCGCTCACTGAAGAAATGATCTTCGCGCCCAGGTTGCCATGCCCAATAGGTCGCCTGCTCCGCCGCCGTCTTGGCTGTAATGGTTCCAGCCTCGGACTGTGCAGCCCTTCCCACCACGCGCTCCTCTGCGCGGCCGGAGTCAGCCACCCCTCAAGAACTGAACATGAGGCATTCAACCTGAGCAGAGTCCTCCCATGCGCCGCCTGCGCCTAAAAGCGCCCTTGCGCTCCCCCGGCATACCGCTGGAAGGTACCTGTTCCGAAGACCGTAAACCCGCACGGCCGAACGAACAGGGGAACAACGTGGACGAGCAGTCCGCGACCGACGCTCGCATCAGTGAGCTGGGAGACAGCCTCAAGGAGATACACGAGGCGCAGCAGCGTCGAGAGAACGACCTGACGATCCTGCACGACCAGTTCGGCGCGCTGTCCGGGAATGTGGAGGCACTGCGAAGCAAAGCAAACGCACTCGCCACTCAGGTCGAGTCGGTAGGCTTCGCCACCGAACAGGTACGGGAAGACCTGACCAGGACCCAGTCCGAGCTCGGCCAGCTCACAATCGTCGTCACAGATTTCCGCTCTCAGTACGAACTCGACCAAGCCGTCCTTGCCGCACAGTTCGAGTTCGAGCGCATCGACAGAGACTGGCAGCGCAGATTCGGCCACCGGGACAAGGTGCGTTCCCTCGCCCGCGGCCTGGTAAGAAAGCTCACTCCGAAGCTCGTGGAAAACGGGGTTCTGAGTACCGAAAACCTCCGGATGTTTGTGGAGGAACACCTCGTCCACGACCCTGACTTCTGGCTTGCCCACGCCACCCTGTCGGTCGCCGCCCGACTCGACGGCGACGTCGACCGTCAACTCGACGCCATGGGGCAGGCGCAGGAGCAGGATCTGGGTAAAGCCAACCTTTTCTTCTCACTGGCTGCGGCCAGGATGGGCGACCATCAGCGGGCCGGCAACTGGATGGACGGCTACCTTCAGGACGCCGTCGATCCGGACCGGCTCAGCAGGGACTTCCTTGTTGTCCTTGACGCCGTCGCCAGCCGGGAACTCGGCGATCTCGCCCACAGTTACGCCCGTCAGGTGATGGTGCGCTGGGGCACCGAAGCGGGAGCTGGCGGGACGGCAGCCAGGGCGAGCGTCCGACGCTGGGAACCTCAGCTGCGCAGACTGCTCATATCGCCCGGTGATCGATTCGAGCCACTGGGCCAAGCGTATGACGGAGACTGGGCGGAGCTACGTGACCGCTGGCGGCTTGCCACTGTTACGACCGGAACCCTCGCGCACCTCCGCAAGGAGTTCCCGCCCATGGACCACACGACGTCCACCGCCAGGCATGTCCGCTATGCCGCGACCGCAATCGACCGCCTCATCGGCCACCTCGAACCCGACGAGGCGGCCTTGCACACTAAGAAGGAAGCGCTTCTCCGGTTTATCGAGCACCGCGGCAACGAGCAGGCGGCGCGGGAGGAGCACACGCTGCGCCAGGAGGCGGACGCCGAGGTCATGGACTTCGCGACGCTGCTCGACAACGCCGTCTTCAAACCCAGTCAGATCGCACTCGGCGAGGATGCGCGCCGCCTCGCACTCATGCAAATACTGCCAAATCTGCGCAGTGCGGCCGAGGAATTGGTGACGACCTCGCTGCAGCACCGGCCCCGAGAGATATGCATTGCGATCGATGGCTGGCGCACTTCGCTGCCGACCGACCCAGGCGCGCACATCGACGTAAGAGCCCTCGCCGACGAGCTCGACGCCCATCTGCTCGCGTGCACCGAAGCCGAGGCCGAAGCCGTCGATCGCAACCTACCGCGTCGCGTCGGAGGCACCGCCGGTGGTCTGTCCGTTCTCCTGCTGACCCCCTTCCTGCTCGGGGGCGCCCTTCTGGGCCTCGCCCTACTACTCGGTGCCGTGGCGGGAGTGTGGGGACTGCTGGATGTGACGCGCGTACCGGCCGAGCGTGGCAGGATCCGCGAGGCCGGCACGGCTCAACGGCAGCATGCGCAGCGCCGGTTGCAGGACGTGCTCAGCCGCCGCATCGAGTTCTTTGCCGAATGGATTGAACATGCCGCGCGATTGTCCGAGTTGCGCGCCTGGGACCCGATGGGTAAGTAACATAATGACGGAATCCGGACGCGTTCTCGACCAGCGCTACAAGTTGCTCTCCCCCCTCGGCCGCGGCGCTCAGGGCACTGTCTGGCTCGGACGCGACCTGCGCCTTGATCGCTCGGTCGCGGTAAAACTAGCTACGCTGCACCGCCACCCCGGACAGAGCGAGCCCTCCGAGGACCTGAACCGGCGCGTCGAACGATTCCGCAAGGAAGCGCAGGCCATGGCGCGCATCCGCAACCGCCCTCATGTCGCCGTCATCTACGACCACGGCGAAGACGGTGACGTGCTCTACTCCGTCATGGAGTACATAGACGGCAGACCTCTCTCCGACGACACCGGACAGGGCCGACAGCTCACCCTGGAACAGACCGTACGCTGGACGAGGCACATCTGCGACGGCCTTGCCGACGCCCACGAAGCCGGCGTGGTTCACCGGGACGTGAAACCCGGCAACATCGTCATCGATACCACTGGCTCCGCCAAGGTCGTCGACTTCGGCCTCGCCCGCTTCATCGATGCATCGTCCTCGCACGGTCCAGGCTGGGGCACTGTGCACTACGCATCCCCGGAACGGCTCCGTGACCAATCGGGCAACGCCCTCAGCGACCTGTACTCACTCGGCTGCGTCGTGTACGAAATGCTCACCGGCTGGTCCCCTTTTGGACACATCCCGGATCCTTACGCAGTCATGTGGCATCACGTGAACGAAACGCCCGCCCCTCCCGGCGCGCTGCGCCCCGGTATCCCTGGAACTCTCGACGCCCTCGTTCTGAGATTGCTCCAGAAGGCCCCCGAGGACCGCCCACCTGATGCTCGCGCCGTGGCCCGGGCGGTCCAGCAGATCGAATACGTCTCCGACAACGCTGCGGGCCCCCACGTCGACACTCGGCACGTTCCCGAGATCCAGAGTCTGGAACGGTTCATCGAGCGACACTCCGACGGCCCCCGAGCGATGGATTCCGATGTGCTCGACGCGCGCGCCCGGCACGCCCGACTCACCGGCGAGTCGGGCGACCCTCGTGGCGCCGCCGCGCTCTGCCAACGCCTGGGAAAGGACTGTGCACACTTGCTCGGACCTGACCACCAGCGAGTTTTCAGGGCCTACCGCGAGGCGTCCCGCTGGAAGGAAGAATCCAGTTGACGCGTTCCGGAAGGCCTTCCGGAACGACCATGCTGGCCTCGTCGATCGACTGTTCCCAAGAACTTTCTGCTGGTCCGTTCATGACCAGCAGAAACCCTCATCCATCCACCAGCGGTGTGGGAGGCAGTACATACGGTTTCCCAGTCCGGACGCCCAGAAGGGAGAACCTCAGGCACGATCTCGCGAAGCATGCGCTGGCCAGCCCACGGTCGATCAGCGCGTTCGCTGGCCCTGCCAACGGGAACAGTCTCACCATCGATGGGGTCCACTTCGACGGCGTGCAGTTGCTCTACGCGAAGTAACCGAAGCGCTCAGCCGGAGTTGTTCCGCTCACTGGTCATGATCCCCTTCTCCTTACTCGTCTGCCCTGAACAGAGGTCTGTGCTGCGACGTCCTTACCGTCCTACCAGTGACGAGCAACACGAAAAGGCCGGCATATCCCACCCCCTTGGCCGGAAGCAGTCATCTGGAGATGATGCCGCCACGCCGGCAGCCGAGCCGGGGCGCGTGCCCCGGCGCAACCTCTGGGACACCGGCGGACGTGAGGGTAGTACGGGCCAAGTGCGGGAACCACAAAGGGGATTGCCCCCACAGGCCCCAGGAGACACATCCGTGTCTCCGGCCACCCCAGCACCAAGGAGTCACGCATGTTGCGCGGCATCGACGTAAGCGCCTACCAGTCGTCCTCGTACAGCACCGAAGGGCTGTCCTTCGTCTTCGTGAAGGCCACCGAAGGCCGCACCTACATCAACCCGAAGCTGAGCGCGCAGACGAAGCGGGCCAGGGACGCCGGCTGCGTGGTCGGTTTCTACCACTTCCTGTGGCCCGGCAACCTCACAGCCCAGGCCGAGTACTTCCTGAGCAAGGCCCCGGAGAAGGCGGGCGACATCCTCGCCGTCGACTGGGAGACGACGGGCGACGGCACCCACGCGACCAACGCCGAGAAGGACCGCTTCATCCGCAAGCTCAAGGAACTGCGCCCGAACAACCGGGTCGTCCTCTATTGCAACCGGAGCTACTGGCTGAACGTGGACACGACATCCTATGCCGGTGACGGCCTCTGGATCGCGGACTACGTGACCGCGGGCAAGCCCCGCATCCAGGCGAAATGGCGCTTCCACCAGTACACGGACGACCCGCTGGACAAGAACGTCGCCGATTTCTCCAGCAAGACCGCCCTGCGGGAGTGGGCCGAGGACGCCTGAGGCGCCTAGGCGCCCGTCAGGGCCAGTTCCGCGCGAAGGCGCTTCGCCGGTGGATCGGCGAGGTACTCGTCGAGCAGGTCGAAGGTACGAAGCTCGGGCGGGAGAGCTTCGTACCACCCAAGGCCGTGCAGGTTGCAGTTGTTGCAGACGAGGCCTCGGACGCACGCTCCACAACTGCCCGGGCCGGGGCAGCAGGCATGATCGTGATCGATGTCCATGGCTCTACCGCCTGCGTGCGGCCTGGCACACACGGCACATCGGCCCTGCTGAAATGCCAGCAGCAGGTCAACGAACCCCCTGGTCACCTTGTAGTGGCCCAGGCGTGCACGTTCGGCATTGCACGGTTTGCAGTACGGTCTCGGCGCTCCCGACGCATTGAGGAGCGAGTACTCCGCCAGCGGCTTCGCCTCGCCGCATCCCAGGCATTCGACGATGCCGCGCTCGATCATCTTTCGGAAAACTCCGTTCCCTCTCTTCTTCCGCAGCGGCGACAACGGCTGTCCCTTGACGCACTGCTGGTAGTGACCGGTGCAGAGTTCCCTGGCGGAAACGGCTCTGCCGCAACCGCTGAACGCACACACCCGACCGCCGTCGGCGACCGAGCGTGCCAGGTCGACAGGAGCGAGTTCCCTCCCTCTGCGCTGCTGCATGTAGTGGGTCTTGCACAACCCTCTGGTCAGCGGAAACCGTTCGGACGACCGATCACAGGTCCACCCGTGTCCGCTCGCTTCGCAGTGCCTCATCCCGTCCCCCGCTCGATCGGTCCAGCTGACGTACGATCCGATCAACGAGGCCGCCGAACACATGTAACGCTCTCGTACAGGGGATTGATCAGTTCGGGGACGAGGGGAGCTGCCCAGCATGGGTGGGAGTGTCGCTGCTGTCAGCAGTCATGGGTCGTATTCGTTCAGCAAGCCGAATCGGGACAGCATCACTCTGCTCGCCGGGCTCGGGGTCGAGGGTGATGTGCATGCCGGGGTGACCGTCAAGCATCGGTTCCGGATGCGGAAGGATCCCTCGCAGCCCAATCTGCGGCAGGTGCACCTCATTCACGAGGAGCTGTTCGACGAGGTGCGGGAGGCAGGGTTCGAGGTCGCGGCCGGGGAGCTCGGGGAGAACGTCACCACCCGGGGCGTCGACCTGCTGGGGCTGCCCACCGGGACGCTGCTGCGCCTCGGGGACGGGGCCGTGGTCGAGGTGACCGGGCTGCGCAATCCCTGTGCGCAGATCGACGGCTTCCGCAAGGGACTCATGAAGCAGGTCGTCGGGCGGGACGCGGACGGGAAGGTCCGGGTCCTGGCCGGGATCATGGGGGTCGTCGTCACGGGTGGCGTGGTGCGGCCCGGCGACCCCGTCGGGGTCGAACTGCCGGACGGGCCGCACCTGCCCCTGGAGACCGTCTGAGGGGGGGAGAGACGGAGGGTGTTACGCCGTGAAGTCCGGGCCGCGCTCCGGGGACGCCTCGGCCAGGGCCTTGCGCACGCCTTCCACGTCCGCCCGCAGGCCGTAGACGGGCGTGCCGGGCTGCTGGCGCCAGGAGTCGTCGAGGCCGCCCGCGTCCACGGTGTCGAAGCCGAGCTCCTCGATGAGGGCGCGCACGACCTGCTTGGCCGCCGCGTCGTCGCCCGCCACCGGCAGGGCGATGCGGTCGGGCGCGCCGGCCGGGCGGGCGCGGTCCAGGATGTCCTGGGCGTACGTGCCGTTGAAGGCCTTCACGACGGTGTGCCCGAGGTTCCGGGCGGTCCAGCGGCTCTCCGTCAGGCCCTCGTCCTCGATGCCGGCGATCCTGCCGTCGCGCTGCGGGTAGTAGTTGCCGGTGTCGATGACGGTCACCCGGTCCGCCGCCCCGTCCAGCAGCCCGGACGGCAGGTCGGGGACCGCCTTCAGGGGGACGGTGACGACGACGATCTCGGCGTCCCGCGGGGCCTCCTCCACGGTGACGGGGGTGGCGCCGGTCTCCTCCGCCAGCGCGCTGAGGGTCTGCGGGCCGCGGGAGTTGGCGACCTGCACGTCGTGCCCGAGCGCGGTGAGCCGCCGGGTGAGGTTGCCGCCGATGTTGCCTGCTCCGATGATGCCGATCTTCATGTCCTGCTCGCCCTTCGAGGGAGGGGGTGGATGGCTCCTGGAGTGCTGCTGCGCATACCTGCGGGGAGTACCAACCCCGGGTCGGATCGGGCTATTCCGGACCTTCCCCGAATGGGTCAAATCGAGTGAGGACATGACGAAGGGGCGCCCCGTCCCGCGGGGCGCCCCTTGCGACGGCTCACGTCACTTGTTCAGGTGGGCCCAGAACTCGTCGAACGAGAGCAGCTTGTCGCCGTTCAGGTCCTGGGCGCCGATGACGGCCTCGGCCACCGAGTCGGTGACGTTCCAGTCCCCGCCCTGGGCCAGGGCCTTCTTGAACTCGGCGGCGGTGATGTAGCCGTCCCCGTCCACGTCGATGCGCTCGAACGCCTTGCGTGCTTCCTCGATGTCCGCCACCGGACCCGCCCCTTCGTGGTGCTTCACTGACGAGGCCAGATTAACGTTCCGGCCGGCGGCACAGCGCGGCGCCCGGCGGCGGCGCCGCTCAGTGCCAGGGCTCGTAGTGCGGGTTGCTCTCGCACTCGCTCATGATCTCGGTCTTGGTCTTCTTGTCGACCGGGCAGACGCCGATGATGTACCGGCGCGCGATGCCGCCAGGGAAGGCGACCTCGACCTGGTCGGCCCACCGGTGGGTGTCGCCGATGGTCTTGTTGACGTCCACGCCGCCCGGGGCGTCAATGTAGTAGTTGTAGCCGCTCTTCCACCACGTCTTGTAGAGGTCGTGGTCGTAGCTCGTGGAGACGTACGGGGAGGGCTGGTTGACCAGGACGTACTGCTCGATGTCGTACTGGCCGTTCACCACGTCCCTGGGGTGGAAGCCCTGCTCGAAGACGACGGCGGGGCCGCGGGCGTCGCTGCGGTAGAGCGTGCCGCAGCCGGTGCGCCAGACCGGTTCGGGGGTGATGCGGCGGATGTCGACGCGGGGGTCGGCCGCGGCGGCGGTGGGGTCGTAGAGCTGCCGGACGGGCTGGAATGCCCGCGAGGGAAGCTAGCGGTCCGCCACCCTCATCTCGAACCATGTCGTCTTGCCGCGCGGCAGCAGGTCCACGCCCCAGCGGTCCGAGAGCTTGTCGACCAGGAACAGGCCCCGGCCGCTGACGTCCATGTCCTGTACCGGCATCAGACAGGGGAGCCCCCGCGAGGGGTCCCGGACCTCGATCCGGATCCAGCCCCGCCGGCGCCGCATGCGGAGCCCGAACACCCGGGCCCCGGTGTGCCGTACGGCGTTGCCGACGAGTTCCGAGACGAGCAGGACCGCGTCCTCGGTCGTCTTGGGCGAGAGGTGCCACTGGCGGAGCACCACGACCTGGATGAGCCGGCGCGCGGTGGCGGCCGACTCCGGGCGGGACGGCAGCGGCACCTCCGCCTCGGTGGGGTTGCCGAACAGTTCCAGTGCCTTCAGCGCGTGTTCGTCCTCGGCAGCAGGCGACCAGCGCGCCGCGGTCGCACTCACGTGCCGCCGCGGCTGTTCGATACCTTCCAGCCCCGCCATGCCCCCATCATCGCTGCCGAGGCGCCCTTCCGGGGCCGTTCCGGAGGAATACGCCCCCCGGAGCCGCCCGTTCCACACCATGTGCTCGGCATATGACAGAGGCACCGAAAGGGCTTGTACGGACCGCCTGACCTGCAAATACAGGGCCGTCCGGGGCAACCGCTCGCGTTTGCGGACAAGAAACCCTTAAGGCTGGCTTAAGGGTTCGATAAACCGCTCCTACGAGGTGATCCCGCAAGGCGCGGATGAGACGTCCCGTCAACAGCAAGTGTCCGGAGCGTGATTCGGGTGACTCATCGGGTGACTCAGAGGAACTTCGCCTTGCCGGGTCCCTCCTCGACGAAACTGCGCATCCCCCGCTCCCGGTCCTCCGTCGCGAACAGCCCGGCGAACCAGGTGCGTTCGACCGCGAGGCCGGTCTCGATGTCCGTCTCCAGGCCCGTGTCGACGCACTCCTTGGCGGCGCGCAGCGCGAGCGCGGGACCCTGCGCGAGCTTGGCGGCCCACGCGTGCGCCTCGGTGTACACGTCGGCGGCCGGGACGACGCGGTCCACCAGGCCGAGCGTCAGGGCTTCGTCGGCCCTGACCATGCGGCCGGTGAAGATGAGGTCCTTCGCACGGGAGGGGCCGATCAGCCGGGACAGGCGCTGGGTGCCGCCGGCGCCCGGGATCAGGCCGAGCAGGATCTCCGGCTGGCCGAGCTTGGCGTTGTCGGCGGCGATCCGGTAGTCCGCGCAGAGCGCCAGCTCGCAGCCGCCGCCCAGGGCGTAGCCGGTGATGGCGGCGACGACGGGCTTCGGGATGCGGGCCACGGCGGTGAAGGAGTCCTGCAGGGCCCGGGAGCGTACGACCATGGCCGTGTGGTCCATGGCCTGCATCTCCTTGATGTCCGCGCCGGCCGCGAACACCTTCTCGCCGCCGTAAAGGATCACGGCGCGCACGTCCTCGCGGCGCGTGGCCTCCTCGGCGAGTTCCCTGAGCCGGTCCTGTGTGGCGACGTCCAGCGCGTTCATGGGCGGGCGGTCGAGGCGGATCGTGCCGACGCCCTCGGCGACTTCGAGATGCACAGTCATGGAGGCAGGTTAACGGGGGCTAACAGGAACGGCCCCGGTGTGCTCCGTCACAGCGGAGGACACCGGGGCCGTACGGTCCCGGGAAGGAACTCAGGAGGTCAGGCCGTCCACTTCTCCCACGACATGTTCCAGCCGTTGAGCCCGTTGTCCGGGGCCACGGTCCGGTCGTTGGAGTTCTTCACGATCACCACGTCGCCGATGATCGAGCGGTCGAAGAACCAGGCGGCCGGGGCGTTGCGGTCGCCGCCGCCGCGCTGGTCGCGCAGGCCGATGCAGCCGTGGCTGGCGTTGCGGTTGCCGAAGGCGTCGCCGCTCCAGTAGTTGCCGTGCAGGAAGGTGCCCGAGGTGGTCAGGCGCATCGCGTCCGGCACGTCCTTGATGTCGTACTCGCCGCCGTAGCCGACCGTCTCGCCGTTCATGCGGGTCACGCGCAGGCGCTCGCTGATGACCATCTGGCCGTTCCAGGTCTCGTAGCCGGGGGCGCCCGTGGTGACCGGGATGGTCTTGATGACCTTGCCGTCCCGCTTGACCGTCATCTTCTTCGTCTTGACGTCGACGGTGGAGACCTGGCTGCGGCCTATCGTGAACTCGACCTTCTTGGCCTGCTTGCCGTAGACGCCCGGCCGGCCCTCGACACCGTCGAGGTCCAGGGAGACGGTGACCTTCGTACCGGGCTCCCAGTACTCCTCGGGGCGGAAGTCCAGGCGGTCGTTGCCGAACCAGTGGCCCCGGACGTCGACCGCGGGCTCGGTCTTGATCTTTATCGCCTTCTCCACGTCCTCCGGGTGCGTGATGCCCCGGGTGAAGCGCACGGAGAAGGGCATGCCGACGCCGACCTTGGAGCCGTCCTCGGGTGTGAAGATGCCGACGAAGGTGTTCTTCGGGGTCAGCGTGGTGAATGCGGACTCCTCGGCGGCCTCGCGGCCCTCGGAGTCCTTCGCCACCGCGTGGACCGTGTACTTGGTGGACGCGGCGAGATGGCCGCTGGGCGTCCAGCTGGCGCCGCCGTCGGTGATCTTCCCCTCGACCGGGTCGCCCTTGGTGTCCTCGACCGTGACCTCGGTCAGCTTGCCCTTGGCGGCCGTCACCTTCAGCGCGCCGCTGGTCTTCACGTCGTCGGCGCCGTTCTTCGGCGTGATGGCCACGACGGCCTGCGAGACCTTGGTGTCGGCCTGGCCCGAATCCTGCTTGCCGCCCTTGTCGGACCCGGAGTCCGAGTCCCCTCCCCCGCCTCCGCCGCACGCGGTCACGAGGAGCAGCAGCAGGCCCAGCACGAGTGCCGGGACCCCCTTGCCGCTCCGTGTCCGCGCGCCAACCGACGCCCCCGATATCGGTCGCCCGTTCACGTTCCTTCTCCCCTCGCACGGCCTCTGGTCAGGCCCGTACCACGGCGCGTCCCGCGCACGTCGCGCTAATTAATCACACTGCCAGGAGAGATGGACTCCTGGGAATGTCACCGTTCAGTCCCAACTGGCGGGGCCTCCAGCGCGACCGGGGCCTCGTCTGCGCGTACCCCTATGTCGGTCTACTTCACCGCGGAGCCCGCTTTCCAGGCTTTCCAGGCCATGTTCCACCCGCCGAGGCCGTTGTCCGGAGCGACCTTCCTGTCGTCGCTGCGGACCACCTCGACGACGTCGCCGACGAGGCTGCGGTCGAAGAACCAGCCCGCCGGGGTCGCGGAACCGCCGCCCTTCACGTCGCGCAGCCCGACGCAGCCGTGGCTGACGTTGGCCGTGCCGAACACGCCCTTCGCCCAGTAGTTGCCGTGCAGGAAGGTGCCCGAGGAGGTCAGGCGCAGTGCGTGCGGCACGTCCGGGATGTCATACTCGCCCTTGCCGTCGGGCCGTTCGAAGCCGACGGTCGCCCCGTTCATCCGGGTCACCTCCAGCATCTCGCTGACCACCATCTTCCCGTTGTACGTCGTCCGGCCGGGGGCGCCCGCGGTGATCGGCACGGTGGCCAGGAGCTCCCCGTCGCGGTGCACCCGCATGGTGTGGGCGGCGGCGTCGACGACGCTGGTCTGGCTGCGGCCGACGGTGAAGGAGGTGGTCCTGTACTGCACTCCGTACACGCCGGGGGCCGCCTCGACGTCCCGCAGCCGCAGGGCGACGGTGACCTTCGTGCCGGGCTTCCAGTACGTCTCGGGGCGCAGGTCCAGGCGGTCGTCGCCGAACCAGTGCGGGGCGATCTCCGTCCTCGGTACGGAGGTCACGCGGACGGCGCGTTCGACGGCCGCGCGGTGCTCGACCGGGCGGTTGAACTCCAGCGACACGATCATGCCGGTGCCGACCGTCGAGCGGTTCTCCGGGGCGACGTACGCGATGAGCCGCTCGTCGGGGACGTACGTCGTGAACGTGGTGTGCCGTGCCACGCGCCTGCCGTGGGCGTCCAGCGCGACGGCGTCCACCGTGTACCGGGCGGCCGTCGCGAGCTTCGGGGCGTCGGGCCGCCAGGTCGCGCCGTCCCCGGCGATCCGGCCGGGGACCGGGGACTTCCGCGCGTCCTGGGACTTCACGACCCGCACGGACTCCAGGCGGCCGGCGGGCACCCGTACCGTCAGCCCCTCCCCGGGGCGCACCGCCTTGCTGCCGTCGTCGGGCGAGACGCGGATCGCCTCCTCGGGGGCGCGGGGCTTGCCGAGCATCTCGTCCGCCCCGTGGGAGGTGCATCCGGCGGCCGCGGCCAGCAGGCCCGCCCAGGTCAGTACGGCGGCCAGCGCGGCCCCTGCGCGCCACGTGCGGGTCTGTGCGTGCATCACGTGGGACCCAACGACGCAGCGGCCCCGGGGAAGTGGGTGGGTGCGGCAGGTGCCCCGGTCGCGCCCGGCGTGTCCCGTCCGGGACGCCCGTTCGGCCCCCGCCTCGGGAAACGCGGGTACGGGCCGCGCCCCGCGGACGTGAGTGCGGGCCCGGCGCTGGGCAGAACAGTGGGGAGGACGACACGACATGGGGCCGCGGCCGGGACGCCGCGGTCCTCTCGTGCCGCTCCGACCGAGCCGCGGGAGGGCCAGACGTGTCGAGCGCAGCCGAGCAGGAGGCAGTGCAGGAGGGCCGCGCGCCCGGGGGCGCGCTGCCCGCGCAGCCCGCCCCCGTGCTGAACGGCGCGGCGCGCACGGCGCCCGCCGTCCCTGTCTGGCCGGGTGCGCCGACGCCGCTCGGGGCGCGCTTCAGGACGGGGCCCGACGGCGTCTCGGGCACCAACTTCGCGCTCTGGGCGGGCGGCGCGGAGTCGGTCGAGCTCTGCCTCTTCGGCTCCCCGGACGACCCGGGCCACCGGGAGGGCGACGGCGCCGAGGTCCGGGTGCCGCTGACCGAGCTGACCCACGAGATCTGGCACGGCTTCGTGCCCGGGGTGCGGCCCGGGCAGCGGTACGGCTTCCGGGTGCACGGCCGCTGGGACCCGTGGACCGGCGCCCGCTGGAACCCGGCCAAGCTGCTCCTGGACCCGTACGCGCGCGCCGTGGACGGCGCCGGGCAGGACGAGTTCGGCGCCCTGCCGCCCCAGGTGTACGGGCACGTGCGCGACTGGCCGCAGCAGCACGTCGCGGACACCGTGCGCGACGACCGGGACTCCGCGCCGTACGTGCCCAAGGGGGTCGTCGTCCACGACGACACGCCCGGCGACGAGTGGGCCGACGACCGCCGCCCGAAGACGCCCTGGGCGGACTCCGTCATCTACGAGCTGCACGTGAAGGGCTTCACCAAGCTGCACCCGGGCATCCCGCCCGAGCTGCGGGGCACGTACGCGGGGCTGGCGCACCCGGCCGCGATCGAGCACCTGACGTCGCTCGGGGTGACGGCCGTCGAGCTGCTGCCGGTGCACCAGTTCGCGCACGAGGACCACCTGTTGCGCCGCGGCATGAAGAACTACTGGGGCTACAACTCGATCGGCTACTTCGCCCCGCACGCGGCGTACGCGGCCTCCGGGACCAACGGCCAGCAGGTCGGGGAGTTCAAGCGCATGGTGCGCGCCCTGCACGCGGCGGGCATCGAGGTGATCCTCGACGTGGTCTACAACCACACGGCCGAGGCGAGCGAGCTGGGCCCGACCCTGTCGCTGCGCGGCATCGACAACCGCGGTTACTACCGGCTGCAGAACGACGCCCGGCGGTACGCGGACTACACGGGCTGCGGCAACACCCTGCACGTCGTGCAGCCGCACGTGCTGCGCCTGATCACGGACTCGCTGCGCTACTGGGTGACGGAGATGGGCGTCGACGGCTTCCGCTTCGACCTGGCGGCGGCGCTGGCCCGCTCCATGCACGACGTCGACATGCTCTCCCCGTTCCTCGCCGTCATCGCGCAGGACCCGGTGCTGCGCCGGGTGAAGCTGATCGCCGAACCGTGGGACGTCGGCTCCGGCGGCTACCAGGTGGGCGCCTTCCCGCCGCTGTGGACGGAGTGGAACGACCGCTACCGCAATGCCGTACGGGACTACTGGCGCGGCGCGCTGCCGGACGTGCGGGACCTCGGGTACCGGCTGTCGGGGTCCAGCGACCTGTACGCGTGGGGCGGGCGGCGGCCGTACGCCTCGGTGAACTTCGTGACCGCCCACGACGGCTTCACCCTGCGGGACCTGGTGTCGTACGAGCGCAAGCACAACGAGGCCAACGGCGAGGGCAACCGGGACGGCACCGAGGACAACCGGGCCTGGAACTGCGGCACCGAGGGCGAGACCGGGGACACCGGGGTGAACGGCCTGCGGCGCCGCCAGCTGCGCAACCTGCTCACCACGCTGCTCCTCTCCACCGGGGTGCCGATGCTGGTCGCGGGCGACGAGCTCGGGCGCACGCAGGGCGGCAACAACAACGCCTACTGCCAGGACAACGAGATCAGCTGGCTCGACTGGAGCCTGCTGGAGGACCCCGGCTGGCGGTCGCTGTTCGAGCTGACGTCCAGGCTGATCGCCCTGCGCCACGCCCATCCGGTGCTGCGGCGGGGGGCCTTCTTCTCCGGGCGGCCCCACTCCGCGGACGGGCTGCGGGACCTGGCGTGGTTCACCGCGCGCGGCACCGAGATGACCGAGCAGGACTGGTACGCGCCCGCCGGCACGCTGGGCATGTTCCTGTCCGGCCGGGACATCCCCGGGCGGGACGCGCGCGGCGTCCCCGTGACGGACGACAGCTTCCTGGCCGTCCTGCACGCGGGCGACCGCTCCACGGACTTCGCCCTGCCCGGCCCGCCGTGGGCCGGTTCGTACGAGGTGGTCGTCGACACGTCGCAGGAGGACCAGCGGGAGGCCCCGGACCGGGTGCACCGCTCGGGCACGACGATCACGGTCCCGTCCCGCTCGGTCCTGCTGCTCCGGGTGGTCCCGTAGCGGGGCCGCGCCCCTTCGGGGGCGCGGGGAACCGCGCGATCGGCCCCCACCGGCGGACGGCCGAATTCCGACGCGCAGGGTCCGAAAAGGCGCAGGTCGTAGGACCGGCGACGGACCCGGCCCGGTCCAAAACCCCTTGGGCCCTGTCAGTGCCGAACCGTAGGCTCGCTCCTGATGGCCACTACACCCGCCCCCACCGCGCCCCGTTCCGCCGTCCGCAGCCTGCTGCGCCTGTGGCCCTACGTACGGCCCGTGCGGGCGCGGCTCGGGACCGCCGCCGTGGTCGCGGTCGTCGCCTCCTGCACGGGGCTGGTGATCCCGCTGGTCCTGAAGTGGATCGTGGACGGGCCGGTGGCCGACCGGGACACGGGCGGCGTGTGGCTCGGGGCGCTGTACCTGCTGCTGCTCGGCATCGCCGAGGCGGCCCTGTTCGGGCTGCGGCGCTGGCTGGTGGCCAGGCCCCTGGCCGGGGTCGAGGCGGCGATGCGGGCGGACCTGTACCGGCACCTGCAGCGGCTGCCCGTCGCGTTCCACGACCGCTGGGCCAGCGGGCAGTTGCTGTCGCGGGGCACGACCGACCTGATGCTGCTGCGGATGTTCCTGGCGTTCCCGCTGACGTTCCTGCTGGTCAACTCGGTGACGATCCTCGTGGGCGTCCTGATCATGCTGGCCCAGGACTGGACCCTGGGACTCGTGCTGCTCGCGCCCGCGCTGCCGGTGATGGTCGTCTGCTGGCTCTTCGAGAAGCGGTACTCGCAGGTGGCGCGGCGGGCGCAGGACCAGGTGGGCGACCTGACGACGCTGGTCGAGGAGAGCGTGCTCGGCATCCGGATCATCAAGGGGTTCGGGCGCCACCGCAGCCAGGCCCTGGCCTTCCGGGACCTCTCGCGCACGCTGCGCGGCACGGAGCTCGCCAAGGCGCGGCTGCTCGCCGGCATCTTCGCCGCCATCACGACCCTGCCCGAACTCGCCATCGGCGCGGCCCTCGTGCTCGGCACGGTGCAGGTCGCCGACGGGGACCTGTCGGCCGGCACGCTGGTCGCGTTCCTCTCCACGGCCCTCGCCCTGCGCTGGCCCGTGGAGTCGATCGGCTTCCTCCTGGCGATGAGCCAGGAGGCGGCGACGGCGACGGAGCGCTACTTCGAGGTGATGGACGCGGCACCGGAGTCCGGCACCGGGCAGCCGGCCGACGCAGCCGCCCCGGTGCCGGTCCCCACCCGTGCCCGTGCCCGCAGTCAGAACCGCAGCAGCGATCACGACGGGCTCCGGTTCGAGAACGTCCGGTTCCGGTATCCCGACGCCGAGGCCGGCAGCGTTCCCGTGCTCGACGGTGTCGACCTGCACGTGCGGCACGGCGAGACCATGGCCCTCGTCGGCGGCACGGGCTCCGGCAAGACCACGCTCACCGCGCTGGTGCCCCGCCTGCACGAGGTCACGGCCGGGCGGATCACCCTGGACGGCGTCGACATCACCGCGATGCCCCGGCAGGAGCTGCGCACCCTCGTGGCGGTCGCCTTCGAGGAGCCCACCCTCTTCTCCGCCGGGGTGGGCGAGAACGTCCTGATGGGCGCCGCCGACACCGCGGGCGAGGCCGAGCTGCGCCGCGCCTTGGCCGTGGCGCAGGCGGACTTCGTGCACGCCCTCCCGCAGGGCACCGACACCCAGGTCGGCGAGCAGGGCCTCAGCCTGTCGGGCGGCCAGCGCCAGCGCCTGGCCCTGGCGCGGGCGGTCGTCGGCACCCCCCGCTTCCTCGTCCTGGACGACCCGCTCTCCGCCCTGGACGTGCACACGGAGGCCCTGGTGGAGGCGGCCCTGCGGCGCGTCCTGGCCGGGACGACCGCCCTGGTGGTGGCCCACCGCCCGTCCACGGTGCTGCTCGCCGACCGGGTGGCCCTGCTCTCCGGGGGCCGCGTCACCGCGGTGGGCACGCACCACGAACTGCTGCGCACGAACGCGGAGTACGCCTGGCTGATGTCGGGAAGGACAGAGACGAGCGAGAGGGAGACCCGATGACGGCGCCCACGACCACCGCGCCGACGGACGACGACAGCGACGACAGGAACCCCCCGGCCGGTGCGCCGGCCGGAGGCGGTGCGGGCGGCGACCCCTTCGACCGCGACGCCCTCCCCGCTCCCCCGCGCGCCACGGCCACCCTGCTGCGCTCACTGCTCGCCCCGCTGAGGGCCCGCGTCGTCCTCGCCGCGGTCCTCCTGCTGCTCCAGCAGGCCGCGGTGCAGGCGGGCCCGCTGCTGGTGGCGTACGCCATCGACCGCGCCGTACCGGCGCTGCGCGACGACGACCACGGTCCGCTGATCGCGGTGGCCGCCGCGTACGCACTGTGCTCGGTGGCGGCCGGCGCGCTGCAGTGGGGCTTCGTCCTGGTGTCCGCCCGCGTCAACCAGGACGTCCTGCTGGACCTGCGCGGCAGGATCTTCCGGCACGCGCAGGCGCTCAGCGTCGACTTCCACGAGCGGTACACCTCGGGCCGGCTCATCTCGCGCTCCACCACGGACGTGGAGTCGCTGCGCGAGCTGCTCAGCGAGGGCCTGCAGGAACTCATCACCGTGGTCCTGTCGTTCGTCTACATCTCGGCGATGCTGCTCTGGCTGGACCTGGGGCTCGGCGCGGTCGCGGTGGCGTCCTTCGTGCCGCTGTACCTCCTCATCCGGCGCTACCGGCGCCGCGCCGGACGGATCTTCGGCGTCCGCTCGACCGCGATCGCCGCCGTCATCGTGAAGTTCGCGGAGACGATGAACGGCATCAGGCCGGTGCGCGCCTTCCGCCGCGAGGCCGCCAACGACGCCGCCTTCCACACCCTCAACAGCCGGCACGAGCGCAGCAACGGCGACGCCCTCCTGGAGATGGCCCGCTACGTCGTCGGCTCCCGCCTGGTCGCCAACACGGCGGTCGCGGGGATCGTGCTGTGGGGCGCCTACCGGGTGGCCTCGGGCTCGCTGGCGCTGGGTGTGCTGGCCGCCGCGGTGCTGTACCTGCGCCGCCTGTACGACCCGATCGACCGCCTCGGCATGTTCCTCAACTCCTACCAGTCGGCGGCCGCCTCGCTGGAGAAGATCGCGGGCCTGCTGGCCCAGGTCCCCTCGGTGCCGGAGCCCGCCCACCCGCGGACCCTGCCGCCGCCGGCCTCCGAACTGCCGGGCCGCGAGGTGGTGTTCGACGACGTCCGGTTCGCCTACCGCACCGGAGGCGAGGTGCTGCCGACGTTCTCGCTGACGATCCCGGCGGGCCAGACCGTCGCCGTGGTCGGCTCCACGGGCGCCGGCAAGTCGACGCTCGCCAAGCTCCTCGCCCGGTTCTACGACCCGACGACCGGCCGGGTCCTCCTCGACGGCGTGGACCTGCGCGAGCTGGCGGTGCCCGAACTGCGGCGCGGGGTCGTGATGGTGACGCAGGAGGCGTTCCTGTTCTCCGGCACGGTCGCCGAGAACATCGCCATCGGCCGCCCGGACGCCTCCCGCGAGGACGTCGAGCGGGCCGCGAAGGCCATCGGCGCCCACGCGTTCATCAGCGCCCTGCCGGACGGCTACGACACGGACGTGCGCAAGAGGGGCGGGCGCATCTCGGCCGGCCAGCGCCAGCTGGTGGCGTTCGCGCGGGCCCTGCTCGCCGACCCCGCGGTCCTCATCCTCGACGAGGCCACCAGCTCCCTGGACGTGCCGGGCGAGCAGGCCGTCCAGCGGGCCATGCACACGGTCCTGCACGGCCGTACGGCGGTGGTCGTGGCGCACCGTCTGTCGACGGTCGAGATCGCCGACCGGGTCCTGGTCATGGAGCACGGCCGGATCGTGGAGGACGGCAGCCCCGGCCGGCTCATCGAGGACACGGGCCGCTTCGCGGACCTGCACCGGGCCTGGCGGGACAGCCTGGTGGAGGAGCGCACCGGGTGACGCGGCGCCGCGCGGACGGCTCCCTCCCGGAGGTCTCGTACGCCGATCCGGGGGTGCCCGACCTCCGCGGCGGCGCCCGGTACCTGTGGTGGCTGGTGACCCGGCAGCCGGGCCGGTCGGCGGCGGGCGCGCTGCTGGCCACCGTCTGGATGGTGCTGATGGCGCTGACGCCGTACCTGCTGTCCCGGGCCGTCGACGACGGCCTGGCACCGGGGCACCGGGCCGCGCTGGCCGGCTGGACCGGCGCCCTGCTGGGCCTGGGGGTGCTCAACGCCGGGATCGGCGTCCTGCGCCACCGCACGATGACCAGGCTGCGGATGGACGCCAACTTCCGTTCGGTGAAGCTCGTGGTGGGGCAGTCGGTCCGGCTGGGCGCCGGACTGGCCCGGCGGACCGGGACCGGTGAGGTCGTCACGATCGGCGTCGGCGACGTGCTGACGATCAGCCAGTCCCTGACCGTCGTCGGTCCCGGCGTCGGCGCGGTCCTCGCCTACGCCGTCGTCGCCGGGCTGCTGCTGTCGGTCTCGCCGCCGCTGGCCGCGGTGGTGCTGCTCGGGGTGCCGGTGATCGTCCTCCTCGTCGGCCCGCCGCTGGGACGGCTGCGGGGCGCGGAGACGGAGTACCGCGAGCGCCAGGGCGTGCTGACGGCGCGGATCGGGGACCTCGCCGGCGGGCTGCGCGTCCTCAACGGCCTGGGCGGCAAGGGGCTGTTCGCGGACGCCTTCCGCCGGGACTCGCGGCGGCTGCGCGACCAGGGGTACCGGGTCGGGGCCGTGACCAGCTGGATCCAGGCGCTGGGGACCGGGCTGCCGACGGTGTTCCTCGCCGTGGTGACCTGGGCGGCGGCCCGGCTCGCCGTCCAGGGCTCGCTCACCGTCGGCGAGCTGGTGGCGGTCTACGGCTACGCCGCGGTCCTGGTGGCGCCGGTGGCCTTCATCGTCGAGTGCGGCCACCAGCTCAGCCGGGGCGTGGTGGCCGCGCGGCGCGTCGTGCGCTTCCTGGCCCTGGAGCCGTCGGTGACCGACGGCCCCGCCTCCGCCGCGCACCCCGTGCGGAACGCCCCGGCGGAGCCCGCCGTGCTGCACGACCCGCAGTCCGGTGTCCGGGTCGTGCCGGGCGCGCTGACCGCGCTGGCCGGGGCCCGGCCGGCGGAGTCCGCGGCCGTGGTCGACCGGCTGGGCCGGTACGCGGAGTCGGCGGCGACCTGGGGCGGCGTACGCCTCGACGCGATCCCCCTGGCCCAGGTGCGGGAGCGCATCCTGGTCGCCGACCACGAGGCCGACCTGTTCGCCGGGTCCCTGCGCGACCTGCTGCGGGGCCGCCGGGACCACGACGACGCGGCCGTCCGCCGGGCCGTGCACGCGGCCGTCGCGGACGACATCGTCCTCGGGCTGCCGGACGGGCTCGACTCGGCCGTCGACGCGCAGGGCCGCAGCCTCTCCGGCGGTCAGCGCCAGCGCGTCCGGCTGGCGCGGGCACTGCTCGCCGACCCCGAGGTGCTGCTGGCGGTCGAGCCCACCTCGGCGCTCGACGCGCACACCGAGGCCGCGGTCGCCGCCCGGCTGCGCACCGCGCGCGCCGGCCGCACCACCCTCGTCACCAGCACCTCGCCCCTCGTGCTCGACCGGGCCGACCTCGTGCACCACCTGGTCGACGGCAAGGTGGCGGCCACCGGGACCCACCGCGAACTCCTCGACCGGGAGCCGGGGTACCGGGCGCTGGTGGCCCGTGACGCGGACCACGTGGGCCCTGCGGACCCCGCCGACGGCGGGACGGGTGCGGCCGGGGAGCCGGCCGCCGAAGGGGCCGGGCGGTGAGCGGGCGGCTGCCGGTCGCCGGGCCGGCCGAGGTGCGCGCGGCCGCGGGCCGGCTGGTCCGCGCGGACCGCCGTGCCTTCGCCGCCGTACTGGCCCTGAACGCGCTGGCCGCCGTCGCCGGTCTGGTCGGCCCGTGGCTGCTCGGCCGCATCGTCGACGAGGTCCGGGCCGGCGGCACGGTCGCCGCCGTGGACCGCCTGGCGCTGGTCATCCTGGTGTGCGCGCTGGCCCAGCTGCTGCTGGCACGGGCCGCCCGGCTCGTGGGGCACCGGTTCGGCGAGCGGACGCTGGCGCGGGTGCGCGAGGAGTTCGTCGACCGGGCGCTGGCGCTGCCCGCCTCCGTGGTGGAGCGGGCGGGCACCGGCGACCTGACGGCCCGCGGCKCCGCCGACGTCGCCGCGGTGGGCACGACGCTGCGCGACGCCGGGCCGGAGCTGCTGGTCTCCGGGGTGCAGGCGCTGTTCCTGCTCGGCGCGGTCTTCGTGCTCGACCCGCTGCTGGGCGTCTGCGCGGTGCTCGCCCAGGCCGGCACCTGGTGGAGCCTGCGGTGGTACCTGCGCCGGGCCAGGGCCGGCTACCTCGCCGAGGGCGCGGCCACCTCCGAGGTCGCGGAGATCGTCTCGGCCACCGCGTCGGGAGCCCGCACGGTCGAGGCGTTCGGCCTGCAGCGGCGGCGCGTCGCCGCGAGCCGGGACGCCCTGGAGGCGTCCCGCCGCACCCGGATGCACACGCTGTACCTGCGGTCGGTGTTCTTCATGGCCGTGGAGGTCTCCTTCGTCCTTCCCGTGGCCGCCGTGCTGATGGCGGGCGGGGCCCTGCACGCGCGGGGCGCGGTGAGCCTGGGCGCCGTGGTCGCGGCGGCCCTGTACCTGCGCCAGCTGGAGTCCCCGCTGGGCGCGGTGCTGACGTGGGTGGAGCAACTGCAGAGCAGCGGCGCCTCGTTCGCGCGGGTGGAGGGCCTGGGCCGGGCCCCGCGGGCGGTGCCGTCGGGCGGCCCCGCCCCGGCGGACGACCGGATCGACGTGCGGCGGGTGCGCTACGCGTACGACCGCGGCGGCGAGGTGCTGCGCGGCGTCGACCTGACCGTGCGGCCCGGGGAGCGGCTGGCGGTCGTCGGGCCCTCCGGCGCCGGGAAGACGACCCTGAGCCGGCTGCTCGCGGGCATCGACGCACCGCGTTCGGGCTCGGTGACGGTGGGCGGGGTGCCGGTCGCGGGCCTGGACCCGGAGCAGCTGCGGCGGCAGGTCGTGCTGGTCACGCAGGAGCACCACGTGTTCCTCGGCACGGTCCGCGACAACCTGCTGATCGCCGAACCGGCCGCGGACGACGCGGCGCTGTGGGCGGCGCTGGCGGCGGTCGGCGCCGACGACTGGGTACGGGAGCTGCCGGAGGGGCTCGACACGGAGCTGGGCTCCCGCGGCGGTCCCGAACGGTCCCCGGTGCCGGTCACGGACGGCTCCAGGGCCCAGCAACTGGCCCTGGCCCGGGTGGTACTGGCCGACCCGCACACGCTGGTCCTCGACGAGGCCACGGCCCTGCTGGACCCGGCGACGGCCCGGCACACCGAGCGCGCGCTGGCCGCCGTGCTCGAAGGACGCACGGTCATCGCCGTCGCGCACCGCCTGCACACCGCGCACGACGCGGACCGGGTGGCCGTGATGGAGGACGGCCGCCTGACCGAACTGGGCACCCACGACGCCCTGGTGGCGGCGGACGGCGCGTACGCGGCGCTCTGGCACTCGTGGCACGGCGAGCGGTCCGGCGAGCGGTCGGGTGAGCGATCCGGCGAGCGGTCCGGCCCGGCCTGAACGCACCGCAGGACGCACGGGCGCATTACCGCACCACGCATTCCGCACGGGTCCGCTGAGCGGAACCGCGCTTGTGCGGGGCCTCGGAACTCCCTGAGCATCGAATGCAGCCGGACACCGTTCCGGACCATTCGAAAAGGGAGTTGGGGAAAATGTCGAAGGAATCCATGGGTACGCAGCCCGGCGACCTCCTGGGCGACCTGGAGGACTCCGCCGAGCGCGACGTGACCACCCTCGCCGAGCTCGGCCTCGACCGGCCGGTCAAGGCGTACGTCTACTGATCGCGTCCGATCCGTGTCGCCGGGTCCGCCCACTTCACGGCGGGCCCGGCGCCTGCCGGGGAAAGACCGGGACAGCCGATGGGGGAAAGATGAAAGATGTATTCGAGGTGTGGCCGGGATTGCGTTCCGTATTTCCCGACGGAGATGTCCTGTTCGTCTCCGACCAGCAGTACGTCGTGGACCTGATGGCGGCACGGGGGCTGCCCAGCGAGCATTTGGCGGAGATATCGGAACCGCCCGGATCGGTGGTCCTCGTCGGCTGCGACTACACGAGCCTGGGGCCCCGGGAGGCACTGCACGACCTCTTCGCCGCGAGCCGTGTGCTCTGGGTGCCCCTGGTGTCCTTCGACCCGCACCCCGAGGCCGCGGCCTACTCGCTCGGCCTCCTGCTGGCGAGCGACCTGGAGGCGTCCACGAAGGGCAACCGGGACTGGACCTCGGTGCTGCGCAGGGCCCGGCGGCCCCTGTCCGTCAGCAGCGACCGGACCTCGCTGACCTTCCGGGTCGTGCGGGACGACATCGTGGTGGTCACCCGGCTCCAACCGCTGCTCGACGTCGGTGAGTTCGTCAGTGTCGCCGAGTACTTCGAGGTCGACATCGACAGCAGCCTCGACGTGGGCACCGGCGGCGACGACCGCGCCGACGCCGATGACCGCACCGGCACCAGCACCGGCAGTGCCTCGTACACCGCCGACGGCACCTTCTGGGCCGACGGCCTGTGCGTGGCGCGCCATCCGCAACTGGACTTCGACGCCCCGGTGCTGCGCAGGGCGCGGGAGATCGCGGCCCGGGTGGCCGAGGCCGGGGGCATGCTGGTCCGGGTCGAGGACTGCCGCATCGTGTCCGCCGTCTGCGGGGACACGGACTGGGCGCAGGACCTCGCGCGGTGTGCGGGAGAGAGCGGCGCGCGTCTGGTCGAGTTCTCGTTCGGCACCAACCACGCGATCCTGGACACCCTGGACTGGTCGGTCAACTCCCAGATCAACGAGGGCGCCGGCGGGGTGCACATCGGGGTGGGCGACGGTGTGAGCGGCGCCCACATCGACTTCGTCCTGCCGGCCGCCAGGGTCGCACTCGCCGCGGCATGAGGGACGCACGCGCCGCGGCGGTGCCGTTGACGCGGAACCGGGGCTTTCGCCTGCTGCTGGCCGGCGTGGCGGTCAGCGCCTTCGGGGACTGGCTGCTCGCCGTCGTCTTCGGCATGTGGGTCAAGGACCTGACCGGGTCGAACGCCCTCGCCGCGAGCATGATCTTCGCCGGTACGCTGCCCGCGTTCGCCGCGCCGTTCGCGGGCCTGGTGGCCGACCGCTTCCCGCGCCGCCGGGTGCTCGTCGCGGCCGGTCCGGCGTCGGCCGTGCTCCTCGTCCCGCTCCTCGCCGTGGACGACCGCGGCGACCTGTGGATCCTCTACCTGGTGGCCGTGTGCGGCGGACTGGGCGGCGAGGTGGTCTCGGCCGCGGTGAACGGCCTCAACCGCTCCCTGGTCCCGGAGGAGTCGCTCGGCCGGGCCAACGGCCTGCTGGCGACGGTCCGGCAGGCCATGCTGCTGGCGGGTCCCGCGGCGGGCGCCCTGCTCTACGCGGCGTACGGCGCACGGACCGTCGTCGTGCTGGACGCTGTCACGTTCCTCGTCGCCGCCCTGTGCGTGGCGGCGATCCCGGCGCACGGGACGGAGCCCCGCGGCGACAGGGGGCGGGGGCGCGGCGAGGGGGCCAGCGGACCCGCGGCGGAGGACGGGTCGCTGGTGGCGGAGGCCATGGCGGGCGTCCGGCACATGGCGGAGGTGCCGGTGCTGCGCAGGCTGCTGGTCCTCGGTTTCGTCTTCGGGCTGACCATCGGCTTCTGCGAGGCGATCGTCTTCGCCGTGGTGGAGGGCATCGGCGGACCGGCTTCGTACGTCGGCTTCCTCACCAGCGCCGAGGGCATCGGCTCGGTCGCCGCGGGCGCGCTCGTCACCGCGCTCAGCAGCCGGATCGGCGACTTCCGGAAGATCTCCACGGGGCTCTGGTGCTTCTCCGCCGGCCTGCTGCTGCAGACCGGCGGCGGGCTGCCCTTCGTGGTCGCCGGTGCCGTCCTCGCCGGTGCGGGCGCCCCCGCGCTGGTGGTCGGCGTCACCACGGCGGCCCAGCGCCGTACGCCGAACGAGCTCACCGGACGGATCTCGGGGGCGCTCAACTTCGCGGTCAACGTGCCGTTCGCCGTGTCGATCGGCCTCGGCGCGGTGCTGGTGGGCCTGGTGCCGTACCGGGTGCTGCTGCTGTGCGTGAGTGCGGCCCTGGCCCTGGTCGCCCTCGGCTCCACGGTGGCGCTGCGCGAGTCCGGGCACGACGCACCGGGGGCGGCCCAAAGCGTTGACCCGGTGCGCGACCGGTGATTCGTTGAACCGGGCCGCGGCCACCACACTCACCGACGGCCGCACGCGCGAAGTACACGCACCACACGGGGGAAACGGGAAACACGGGGGACAACAAGCATGTCGTTGAGCAATGCCGAGCACTTGGTGCGGCCGAGCTCCAGCGCGAACAGCGGGTTGCCGCCGCTGGTGTGGTGGATGTCCCGCAGGGTCGAGCGGCGCAGCCCCGGGTACCCGCGGCCGGCGAGCAGCTCGGAGACCTGCGGCCGGGACAGCGGCGGCAGCCGCAGGGCCAGCGTCTCCGGCGGATACGCGCGTAGATACGGGTCGTGCTCCTGCTCCTTCGGTTCGGTGCCGGTGCGCACCGCGCCGAGCATCCGCACCGGCACGCCGCCCAGGCGCCGGGCGGCGAACCCGAGCAGCTCGGCGCTGGGCGCGTCCAGCCACTGCAGGTCGTCCGCCACGAGCAGCACGGGCCCCTTGGCCGCCAGCGCGCGCAGCACCGACAGGACGGCCAGCCGCAGCGCCAGGCCGTCCTGGTGCAGGGAGGGCTCGGCGCGGCCGGTGAGCGCCGCCTCCAGCGCGGCCTGCTGCGGGGCGGGCAGGGTGTCCGCGACCTCGTCGGCGACCAGGCCCAGCAGGTCCACCAGCGCCAGGAACGGGAGGTGCGATTCCGACTCGGTGGCCGAGCAGCGCAACACCGTCCGGGCGGATTCGGCATATTCCGTGGTAATGGCCCGCAGGACGGTCGACTTTCCTATTCCGGGCGGGCCGTACAAGAGGACGCTGCCCCCGCGGGAGAGCTGGTCACGCGCTCGTCCGAGCAGCTCCTCGCGCCCGATGACCTGCTCGGAACGGGGTCTGACAGGCTCCTCGAACTCCCGTCGCACGCGCACCGCTCCTCTCAAGTCGTGTCGGATCAATATTATGCAAAGAGGTCCTTAATTTCGGGTGTTTCCACCGTGAGGGAAATAACAGAGATTCGGTATACGGGATTTCATGGGCCCTGCACATGTATAGGTCGCGCGGAGAGGTACGGACCTGCACGGCAGCGAGCCGGTCCCTCACGGCAGCAGCCCCGCCCGTCGCGCCGCCACCACGGCCTCCAGGCGCGTGTGCGCGCCCAGCTTCCGCATCGCCGAACGCAGGTACGCCTTCACCGTCTCGGCGCGCAGCCCGAGCCGGTGCCCGGCCGCCGCGTTGGTCGTACCGGCGGCCACGCACGCGAGGACGTCCAGCTCACGCGGGGTGAGCCGGACCCGCGGCGCCGCCGCGGACAGCGGACCGGGGGCCGTCGCCAGCGTCTCGCAGACCGCGAGCAGCTCGGCCCGCAGCACGGGGTCCGCCACCCGCGGCGCCAGCGCGCGCAGCGCCCCGTGCGCCTCCCGGAGCCGCTCCCGGGTCGCGCCGTCCGCATCCGGTGCGCGGGCCGCGCCGTCCGGTCCGGGTGCGCGGGCCGCCGCCAGCAGACCGCACGCCTCGTCCCGTACGACCAGGGACTGCTCCACGTCCCGTGCCGCCTGCACCGCCGCGGACAGGGTCCGGTCGCCCAGCGGCCGGGCCGAGCGCAGCGCCCCGTACAGGACACCGCGCACCCGGCGCCGTACGACGACGGGCACGGCGAGGACGGACCGCAGCCCCTCCGCGGCGACCGCGGCGTCGTACTCGTGGCTGATCCGCCGCGACGAGGAGTAGTCCGTCACGGCGCACGGCCGCACGAGGGCGGCCGCCTTGCCGCCGAGGCCGTTGCCCGAGGACACCGCCAGCGCGTCCAGGGCCGCCGTCGTGGTGCCGGTCAGCTCGCTGATGCGGACCTGCCCGCGGCCCGGCTCGACGAGCCCGCCGAACGCGACGTCCAGCCCCGTCTCCCGCCGCAGCCGCATCAGCGCGCCGCGCATCTCCACCGCCCCGGCTGCGCCAGTTGCCACGTGCCCGTCCCTTCGCCGCCACGCACCCCCCGTCCGGGGGTAGTGAGACCCGCATCACGGATTACACGATGTGGGGGAGCCGCCCGGCAATGCCCCGGGACCGAGGAGGACAGATGACGACGCCGCCGACGACGCCGACGGAGCACTTCCGCAGCGCGCGGGACTTCCTGCTGCAGCACCGCGAGGACTACACCGCCGCCTACGAGGGCTTCTCCTGGCCCCGCCCGGAGCACTTCAACTGGGCGCTCGACTGGTTCGACGCCGTCGCGCGGGGCAACCACCGCACCGCGCTGCACATCGTCGAGGAGGACGGCCGGGAGACGAAGCTGTCCTTCGCCGAGCTGTCCGCGCGCTCCGACCGGGCCGCGGCCTGGCTGCGCGGGCTCGGCGTCCGCGCCGGGGACCGGATCCTCGTCGTGCTCGGCAACCAGGCCGAGCTGTGGGAGACGGCGCTGGCCGCGATGAAGCTGCGCGCCGTGGTGATCCCCGCGACCCCGCTGCTCGGCCCGGCCGACCTGCGCGACCGCGTGGAGCGGGGCCGGGTGCGGCACGTCCTGGTGCGCGCCGAGGACACGGCCAAGTTCGACGAGGTGCCCGGCGACTACACGCGGATCGCCGTCGGGGGCGCCCCCGACGGCGGGCCCGCGCAGGAGGGCGGGCGCGCCGGCTGGCACGCGTACGAGGACGTCCACCGCCACGACCCCGGCCCCTTCACGCCGGACGGTCCGACCCGGGCCGGCGACCCGCTGATGCTCTACTTCACCTCGGGCACCACCGCCCGCCCCAAACTCGTCGAGCACACCCATGTGTCGTACCCGGTCGGCCACTTGGCGACCATGTACTGGATCGGGCTGAAGCCGGGCGACGTGCACCTGAACATCTCCTCGCCCGGCTGGGCCAAGCACGCCTGGTCGAACCTCTTCGCGCCCTGGAACGCGGAGGCGACCGTCTTCGTCCACAACTACACCCGCTTCGACGCGGGCCGGCTGATGGCGGAGATGGACCGGGCCGGGGTGACGACGTTCTGCGCGCCGCCCACCGTGTGGCGCATGCTCGTCCAGGCCGACCTGAGCCGGCTGCGCACCCCGCCGCGCGAGGTCGTCGCCGCCGGCGAGCCGCTCAACCCCGAGGTCATCGAGCAGGTGCGCCGGGCCTGGGGCGTCACCGTCCGGGACGGCTTCGGGCAGACCGAGACGGCCGTGCAGGTCTCCAACAGCCCCGGCCAGCCCCTGAAGACGGGGTCGATGGGGCGGCCGAGCCCCGGCTACCGCGTCGAGCTGCTCGACCCGGTCACGGGCGCCCCGGGCGCGGCCGAGGGCGAGATCGCGCTCGACCTGTCGGCGCGGCCCGTCGGCCTGATGACCGGCTACCACGGCGACCCGGACCGCACCGCCGAGGCGATGGCGGGCGGCTACTACCGCACCGGGGACATCGGCTCGCGCGACGCCGACGGGTACATCACGTACGTGGGCCGCAGCGACGACGTCTTCAAGGCCAGCGACTACAAGATCAGCCCGTTCGAGCTGGAGAGTGCGCTCCTGGAGCACGAGGCCGTCGCCGAGGCGGCCGTCGTGCCCGCGCCGGACGACCTGCGGCTCGCCGTCCCGAAGGCGTACGTCGTGCTGGCGCAGGGCTGGGAGCCGGGGCCCGACACCGCCAAGGTGCTCTTCGAGCACGCGCGCACGGTCCTCGCCCCCTACAAGCGGGTGCGCCGGCTGGAGTTCGGCGCGCTGCCCAAGACCGTGTCCGGGAAGATCCGGCGGATCGAGCTGCGCGAGGCCACGGCCGCCGGGTCGGACGCCGAGTACCGCGAGGAGGACTTCCGATGACCGGACCGACACCCACGCAGCCGCCGTCGTCCGACGCGCGGCCCACCCAGTCACCGCCGTCCGGTGCGCGGCCGGCGCCCGCACGGCTGTCGTACGCGCACGGGACGGGCGGCACCGAGCTGCTCGGGGACACCATCGGGGCCGACCTCGACCGGGCGGTGGCCCGCTGGCCGGACCGTGAGGTGCTCGTCGACGTGCCGTCGGGGCGCCGCTGGACCTACGCCCGCTTCGCCGAGGACGTCGACCGCCTGGCCTGCGCGCTGCTCGCGAGCGGCGTCGCCAAGGGCGACCGGGTGGGTATCTGGGCGGTCAACTGCCCCGAGTGGGTGCTCGTCCAGTACGCCACCGCCCGCATCGGCGCGGTCATGGTGAACATCAACCCGGCCTACCGCACCCACGAGGTCGAGTACGTCCTCAAGCAGGCCGGCGTCTCCCTGCTCTTCGCCTCACCCGGCCACAAGGGCAGCGACTACCGGGCGATGGTCGAGCAGGTGCGGGGCAGGTGTCCCGCACTGCGGGAGGCCGTGTACTTCGGCGACCCGGGCTGGGACGCGCTGCCCGACCGCGTGACCGCCGAAGCGCGCGCCCAACTCCCTTTGCGGGCAGCCGAGTTGTCTTGCGACGACCCGATCAACATCCAGTACACGTCGGGCACCACCGGCTTCCCCAAGGGCGCGACCCTCTCCCACCACAACATCCTCAACAACGGCTACTTCGTGGGCGAGGCGATCGCCTACTCCGAGCAGGACCGGATCTGCGTACCCGTGCCCTTCTACCACTGCTTCGGCATGGTCATGGGCAATCTGGCGGCCACCTCGCACGGCGCGTGCATCGTCGTCCCGGCGCCCTCCTTCGACCCGGCGGCGACGCTCCGGGCCGTGCAGCAGGAGCGCTGCACCTCGCTGTACGGCGTACCGACCATGTTCATCGCCGAGCTGGACCTGCCGGACTTCGCGACGTACGACCTCTCCTCGCTGCGGACCGGCATCATGGCGGGCTCGCCCTGCCCGGTCGAGGTGATGAAGCGGGTGGTCGCCGAGATGCACATGGCCGAGGTGTCCATCTGCTACGGCATGACGGAGACCTCGCCCGTCTCCCTCCAGACGCGCCGCGACGACGACCTGGAGCACCGCACCGGCACGGTCGGGCGCGTCCTGCCGCACATCGAGGTCAAGGTCGTCGACCCGGCCACCGGGGTGACCCTGCCGCGCGGCGCGGCCGGTGAACTGTGCACCCGCGGCTACAGCGTGATGCTCGGCTACTGGGACGAGCCGGCGAGGACCGCCGAGGCCGTCGACGCCGGGCGGTGGATGCACACCGGCGACCTGGCCGTGATGCTCGACGACGGGTACGTGCAGATCGTCGGCCGCATCAAGGACATGATCATCCGGGGCGGCGAGAACATCTACCCGCGCGAGATCGAGGAGTTCCTGTACGCGCACCCGGGGATCGCCGACGTGCAGGTGGTCGGCGTGGCCCACGAACGGTACGGCGAGGAGGTGCTCGCCTGCGTCGTCCCGCGCGATCCCGCCGATCCGCCGACACTGGCGGACGTGCGGGCCTTCTGCGAGGGACGGCTGGCGCACTACAAGATCCCCAGCCGGCTGCAGATCATGGAGTCCTTCCCGATGACGGTCTCGGGGAAGGTACGCAAGATCGAGCTGAGGGAGAAGTACGCGCAGCCGGACGCCCCTTAGAGATGTCCGGCGGGGGGGGCGGGGCCGGCACGCCCCAGGACCCGGTGGCCCGGGCCGTGCCGGAGCCGACGGGCCGTGTGTGGTTGCTCGCGCAGTTCCTCGCGCCCCTCGAAGACGGGGCTGCGCCCCTGAGGGCGCAGCCCTTCAGGGGCGCGGGGAACTGCGCGACCAGCCCCCACCCACCGACGGCTTGAGTCGTCCCCGGGCCCGGCGACGCCCTTGGTGCGGGGCGGTTTCGGCGGGCAGGCCCATGCCCGCCGCGTATGCCCCCGCCCCCTGCACCGGAGGGGCTGACCAGACTCGCGTCGGACAGCGGCCTGCCGAAGGCCACCGCGCACCGCCTGCTGGGACAGCTGGCGGAACTGGGCGCGATCGAGCGGCGCGGCGGCCGGTACCGCATCGGGTCGCGCATCTTCCGGCTGGGGCACGGCTGGCAGGCGCACCCGCGTCTGCTGGGCGCGGCGCGGGGGCCGGTGCGCCGCCTGGCCGGGGCGACGGGCGCGACGGTGTCCGTCAACGTGCTGCGGGAGGGCCGCACGATGGTCGTCGCGGCGGTCCCCGGCGAGGTGGACGAGATCGTCCCGGTGCGGCCCGGCGCGCTGTACCCCTGGTCGACCGCGGCCGGGAAGGTGATCGTCGCCGGGGCGCGCCCCGGCCTGCCGCTGGACCCGCTGCCGCCGTCGTGGGCGGCGGACGCGGAGACGATCCGGGACCGCGGGGTGGCGTTCGACCACGAGGAGACGGTCGCCGGGGTGTCCTGCGTGGCCGTTCCGCTGTACGGCTCGGGGCCGTCGCCGACGGCCTCGCTGAGCGTGGTGACGGACGCGTCGTCACCGGTGGCGCGGCTCGCGGACACCGTCGCCCAGGCGGGCCGGGCCGTCAGCGCCGCCCTGCGCCCGCGCGGACCGGGCGTCGTACGCGTGTCGTAGCGACACGACGGAACGGGACACGACGGGACGGGACCGGACCAGGCAAGGGGTTCGGTCCCTGGCCCGGCAAGGGGTCCGGTCCCGGGCCGGGCAGGGGTCCGGTCCCGCCCCGGTGCGCCCGCTTTCGTACGGCCGGGAGGCGGCGGGTCCGTATACCGAACACCGCATCCCGAACAACGGACCCTTTCGGCCAATCTATTGATGCGCMCCTGACAGGGAGCCGTTCCCCTGCCACTCTTCCCACGACCACTCCACAGCAACCTCACAGTCAGCGCCGCCGTGGTGTGGCTCCCCCCACGCACGTGTTTCTGCGTTCCGTCCTGTGCTGCCCGGTCGGCTGCCGGCCGTCCGGTCCCCCCTGGCCACGCGGTCCGTGGCCACGCAGAAGGAGTCCGTGTTGAGACGCACCTCCCACAGACACACCTCGCACTCCACCCGCCGCAGGGGCACCGCCGGCGCGCTCGTCGCCGTCGCCGCCCTGCTCACCGCGGCCGTCCAGACGGGTACGGCGACCGCCGACCCCCGGCCCGCCCCGGGCACGCTCGACAAGGGGTCCCTGGCCGTCGAGCTCTCCCCCGCCCAGCGCGCCGCGCTGCTGCGCGACGCCGACTCCGCGAAGGCGGACACGGCGGCCGAACTGGGCCTCGGCGCCCAGGAGAAGCTGGTCGTCCGCGACGTGGTCAAGGACGCCGACGGCACGGTCCACACGCGCTACGAGCGCACCTACGCCGGGCTCCCGGTCCTCGGCGGCGACCTGGTGGTCGAGACCGCGAAGTCGGGCCGGACCCAGAGCGTGACCCGGGCGGTGAAGGCCCGCCTCACCGGCCTCACCACCAGCGCCGCCGTGAAGCCGGCGGCCGCCGAGAAGCAGGCGCTCAGGGCCGCCGCGGCCGAGGGCTCGAAGCGGACCGAGGCGGACGGCGCGCGCAAGGTGATCTGGGCGGCGGACGGAAAGCCGGCCCTGGCCTACGAGACGGTGGTCGGGGGCCTGCAGCACGACGGCACCCCGAACGAGCTGCACGTCGTCACCGACGCGGCCACCGGCAAGAAGCTCTTCGAGTACCAGGGCGTCGACAACGGCACCGGCAACACCCAGTACAGCGGCTCGGTGACGCTGGGCAGCGCGCAGTCCGGGTCGACGTACAACCTCACGGACACCGGCCGCGGCAACCACAAGACGTACAACCTCAACCGCGGTACGTCCGGCACCGGCACGCTCTTCTCGGGGCCGGACGACGTGTGGGGCAACGGCGCCGCCTCCAACGCCGAGACGGCCGCCGCGGACGCCCACTACGGGGCCGCGCTGACCTGGGACTACTACAAGAACGTGCAGGGCCGCACCGGCATCCGCGGGGACGGCGTCGGCGCGTACTCCCGCGTCCACTACGGCAACAACTACGTCAACGCCTTCTGGCAGGACTCCTGCTTCTGCATGACGTACGGCGACGGCTCGGGCAACGCCAAGCCGCTCACCTCGATCGACGTGGCCGCGCACGAGATGACGCACGGCGTGACGGCGAACACCGCGGGGCTGGTCTACAGCGGCGAGTCGGGCGGCCTGAACGAGGCGACCTCCGACATCTTCGCGGCGGCCGTCGAGTTCTACGCCGGCAACAGCTCGGACGTCGGCGACTACCTGGTCGGCGAGAAGATCGACATCAACGGCAACGGCACCCCGCTGCGCTACATGGACAAGCCCAGCAAGGACGGCGCCTCGAAGGACAGCTGGTACTCCGGCATCGGCTCGGTGGACGTGCACTACTCCTCGGGCCCCGCGAACCACTTCTTCTACCTGCTCAGCGAGGGCAGCGGCGCCAAGACCGTCAACGGCGTCAGCTACGACTCGCCGACCTCGGACGGTCTGCCGGTCACCGGCATCGGCCGCGACAAGGCCGCGCTGATCTGGTTCAAGGCCCTCACCACGAAGTTCACGACCACGACCAACTACGCGGCGGCCCGCACCGGCACGCTGGCGGTCGCGGGTGAGCTGTACGGCACCACGAGCGCGGAGTACACGGCCGTGCAGAACGCCTGGGCGGGCATCAACGTCGGCACCCGGCCCGGCGGGGGCGGCGGCACGTCGTTCGAGAGCACGGCCGTGGTGGCGATCCCGGACAACGGGGCCGCCGTCACCTCCTCGATAACTGTTTCCGGCCAGGCCGGAAATGCACCCTCCAACTTGATCGTGACGCCGAACATCACCCACACCTGGCGCGGTGACCTCGTCGTCGACCTGGTGGCGCCGGACGGCACGGCCTACCGCCTGAAGTCCTTCAGCTCCTCGGACTCGGCGGACAACGTCACCGGCCCCTACACGGTCAACGCGTCCTCCGAAGTCGCCAACGGAACATGGCAGTTGAGGGTCCAGGACCAGGCGGCCCAGGACGTCGGCAGGATCAACGGCTGGAAGATCACGTTCCCGTAGGGCCGAGTTGACAGGCCCGTCACGACCCGATGCCGCCCCGGGAGCCGACTCCCGGGGCGGCACCCTTTTGACCTGGGCTTTGCCGCGCACTTACTTGTTCCTGCCGGTTCCATTGCCGGTCCTTTGCGGCCGATCAAGTCCGCATTGCGTACGCGGATCTTCGGGCAGCGGACGATTTCCGGCCAACCTGCATTCGCCCCGCTGACATGTACGCGACTCAACTGGCACTGTTCACCTCGCACCAACGGCACGCCCGCACCGCAACTTCACCGCAGTCCGGCCGCTTCCCCATGACGGCCGGTCACCCCCCACGAAGGAGCTTGTGTGACCCCCCTCTACGCGCGTCGCAACCGCACCACGCTCGCCATCGCCACCGCCGTCGCGGCCGGAGCCCTCCTCACCACCGGTCTCACGACCGCCTCCGCCCAGACCCCGGCCGAGCAGTCCGAGACGACCCTCGCCGCGGCGCCCGTCCAGCTGTCCCCGGCCGCCCGTACGGGCCTCATCCAGAAGGCCGAGGCCGCCGCTCCGCAGACCGCCGACGAGATAGGCCTCGGCGCCGACGAGAAGCTGGTCGTCAGAGACGTCGTCAAGAACGCCGACGGCACGACCCACACCCGCTACGAGCGCACCTACGCCGGCCTCCCTGTCCTCGGCGGCGACCTGGTCGTGCACGAGACCAAGGCCGGAAAGACGACGGGCGTGACGAAGGCGACCAAGGCGACCATCAAGGTCACCGACGTCACTCCGTCCATCGCCAAGTCCGCGGCCGAGAAGCAGGCCGTGTCCGCCGCCAAGGCCGAGGGCAGCACGAAGTCCGCCGCCGACAAGGCGCCCCGCAAGGTCGTCTGGGCGGCCGACGGCAAGCCGGTCCTGGCCTACGAGACGGTCGTCGGCGGCTTCCAGCACGACGGCACCCCGCAGGAGCTGCACGTCGTCACCGACGCCGAGTCGGGCAAGAAGCTGTACGAGTGGGAGGCGGTCAAGACCGGTATCGGCAACAGCCAGTACTCCGGCAAGGTCACCATCGGCACCTCGCTGTCGGGCTCGACCTACCAGCTCAACGACGCCTCCCGCGGCGGCCACAAGACGTACAACCTCAACCGGGGCACGTCCGGCACCGGCACCCTCTTCACCGACGCGGACGACACCTGGGGCACCGGCGCCGCGTCCAACACCCAGACGGCCGCGGTGGACGCGCACTACGGGGCCCAGGTCACCTGGGACTTCTACAAGAACGTGCTCGGCCGCACCGGCATCAAGAACAACGGCGTCGCGGCCTACTCCCGCGTCCACTACAGCAGCGGGTACGTCAACGCCTTCTGGCAGGACTCCTGCTTCTGCATGACGTACGGCGACGGCTCGGGCAACGCCAAGCCGCTCACCTCGCTGGACGTCGCGGGCCACGAGATGAGCCACGGCGTCACCGCGAACACCGCCGGCCTCAACTACAGCGGCGAGTCGGGCGGTCTCAACGAGGCCACCTCCGACATCTTCGGCACGGCGGTCGAGTTCTACGCGGGCAGCTCCTCCGACGTGGGCGACTACCTCATCGGCGAGAAGATCGACATCAACGGCAACGGGACCCCGCTGCGCTACATGGACAAGCCCAGCAAGGACGGCGCGTCCAAGGACAGCTGGTCCTCCAGCCTCGGCTCGGTCGACGTCCACTACTCCTCGGGCCCGGCCAACCACTTCTTCTACCTCCTCTCGGAGGGCAGCGGCGCCAAGACCATCAACGGCGTCAGCTACAACTCGCCGACGTCGAACGGCTCGACGGTCACCGGCATCGGCCGGGACAAGGCGATCAAGATCTGGTACAAGGCGCTCACCGAGGGGATGACGTCCACGACGAAGTACGCGGGCGCCCGTACGGCGACGCTGAACGCGGCGTCCGCGCTGTACGGCGGCACGTCGAGCGCGGAGTACAAGGCGGTGGCGGCGGCCTGGTCCGCCGTGAACGTGGCCTGACGGCCAAGGAGTCGTGAGGGGCGGTACCCGGGACGAGGCGTCCCCGGGTGCCGCCCTACTCTTGGTGCCCATGCCCTTCACGTACGAGGACGTGGGCGCGACCCGCGACGGCCGGTGCCCGCCCGGCTTCCACCCCCTGCACGTCCGCACCCGCATCGGTGAGGGCCACGAGGTCTTCAGGACGGCCTCCCGGGCGCTCATGACCTGGGAACTCCACCGGGCGATCGGCGTCACCGTCACGACGGACGCCGCCGAGGCGGCCCCGGGCGTGGACGTGACGGTCGGCCTGGGCCCGCTCGTCAAGGCACCCTGCCGGATCGTCTGGACCCTGGACGAGCCGCGCCGGGCCGGCTGGGCCTACGGCACCCTCCCCGGCCATCCCGAGTCCGGCGAGGAGGCCTTCGTGGTCGACCGCACGGGCGACGGCACGGTCTGGCTGACCGTGACCGCCTTCAGCCGTCCGGCCAAGTGGTACGCGAAGGCGGGCGGGGCGGCGACGCGCGGTCTGCAGCACGCGTACGCCCGGCGGTGCGGGACGGTGCTGCGGCGGATGTGCGCGGACGACGAGGCGGTCTAGGACAGCGCCCCGCCCGCCGCACACCACCCACCGCACGCCACCAGCGGCACACCGTCCGGCACGCACCGGGCGGCGGCGGCTCAGCGCATCAGGACCCCCGCCCCCTCCACCAGTTCCTCCGAGGGCACGGCCACCAGGCCCAGTTCCGCGCCGGACGCCAGGAGCCGGTGGGAGGGGAGGACGCGGACCGTGTAGCCGAAGGGGCCCGTGCGGTCCAGGGACAGCGGGCCCTCGTACAGCCAGCGGCCCTCCTGGTCCGGGCCGCCCGCCGGCTTCAGCGGGAAGGCCGCGCCGTCCGTGATGCGGTCCTCCGTGTCGACGCGGCCGGAGACCGCCTGCACCTCGACGTCGTCCGGGGTCAGGTCGCCGAGGCCGACCAGCACCCGCAGGGAGAGCGTCGAGCCCAGTTCGGCCCTGGCCGTCAGCGCGGTCGTCTCGACGTGGTCGACCGTCACGTGCGGCCAGGCCGCCCGCACCCGGGACTTCCACACCGCCAGCTCGCCGGCGGCGGCGTGGTCCATGGACCGGTGGGCCAACGCCGCCGGGGTGTAGAGGCGTTCCACGTATTCGCGGACCATGCGGCCCGCCAGGACCTTCGGGCCCAGGTGGGTCAGGGTCTGGCGGACCATCTCGATCCAGCGGTCGGGCAGCCCGGCCTGGCCCCGTTCGTAGAAGCGCGGGGCCACCCGCTGCTCCAGCAGGTCGTAGAGGGCGGCGGCCTCCAGGTCGTCACGGCGGTCGTCGTCGACCGCGGTGCCGTCCGCCGTGGGGATCGCCCAGCCGAAGTCGGGGCGGAACCATTCGTCCCACCAGCCGTCCAGCACCGACAGGTTGAGGCAGCCGTTCAGCGCCGCCTTCATGCCGGAGGTGCCGCACGCCTCCAGCGGGCGCAGCGGGTTGTTGAGCCAGATGTCGCAGCCGGGGTACAGCTTCTGTGCCATCGCCATGCCGTAGTCGGGCAGGAAGACGATGCGGTGGCGCACCCGCGGGTCGTCGGCGAAGCGCACCAGCTCCTGGACCAGGCGCTTGCCGCCGTCGTCGGCCGGGTGGGCCTTGCCCGCCACCACGATCTGGACGGGCCGTTCGGAATGCAGCAGCAGGTCCAGGAGCCGGTCCCGGTCGCGCAGCATCAGCGTCAGGCGCTTGTAGGACGGCACGCGGCGCGCGAAGCCGATCGTCAGGACGTCCGGGTCCAGGACGCCGTCGATCCAGCCCAGCTCCGCGCTCCCCGCGCCCCGCTGCCGCCAGGACGCGTACAGCCGCTCCCGCACCTCCGTCACCAGCTGCTCGCGCAGGGAGCGCCGCAGGTCCCAGATGTCCTGGTCGGGGATGTCGGCGACGGCGTCCCAGCGGTCGGAGCCGCCGACGGTGAGGGCGTCCTCGGTGCGCTGGGCGCCGATCTGCCGGGCGCCGAGCCGCAGCACCTCGGGCGCCACCCAGGTGGGGGCGTGGACGCCGTTGGTCACCGAGGTGATGGGGACCTCGGCCGGGTCGAAGCCCGGCCACAGGCCTGCGAACATCTCGCGGCTGACCTGGCCGTGCAGCAGGGAGACGCCGTTCGCGCGCTGGCCCAGGCGCAGGCCCATCACCGCCATGTTGAAGAGGTTCGGCTCACCGCCCGGGTACGTCTCCAGACCCAGGCGCAGGATGCGCTCGACGTCGATGCGGGGCAGCTCGGCGGCGGGACCGAAGTGGCGGGCCACCAGTTCGCGGTCGAAGCGGTCGATGCCGGCGGGCACCGGGGTGTGGGTGGTGAAGACGGTGCCGGCCCGGACCGCCTCCAGCGCGGCGTCGAAGTCGAGGCCCTCGGCGGAGAGCTCGTGGATGCGCTCCAGGCCGAGGAAGCCCGCGTGGCCCTCGTTGGTGTGGAACACCTCGGGCCGCGCGTGGCCGGTGAGCCTGCAGTACGTACGGACGGCGCGCACCCCGCCGATGCCGAGCAGCATCTCCTGCAGCAGCCGGTGCTCGCTGCCGCCGCCGTACAGCCGGTCGGTGACGCCGCGCTCGCCGAGGTCGTTCTCCTCGACGTCGGAGTCGAGCAGCAGCAGCGGGACCCGGCCGACCTGGGCCAGCCAGATGCGCGCGTGCAGGGCGGTGCCGCCGGGCAGCGCCAGGGAGACCCGGGCGGGTGTGCCGTCGGCCTCGCGGAGCAGGGAGACGGGCAGTTCGTTGGGGTCCAGGACCGGATAGTGCTCCTGCTGCCAGCCGTCCCGGGACAGGGACTGGCGGAAGTAGCCGTGCCGGTAGAGCAGTCCGACCCCGATCAGGGGCACCCCGAGGTCGCTGGCCGCCTTGAGGTGGTCCCCGGCGAGGATGCCGAGGCCCCCGGAGTACTGGGGCAGCGCGGCCGTGATGCCGAACTCGGGTGAGAAGTAGGCGATGGCGTCGGGCCGTTCGGGCGGCTGGGACTGGTACCAGCGGTCGCCCGTCACGTATTCGTCCAGTTCGTGGGCGGCGTCGGTCAGCCGCCGCACGAACCGCCGGTCCTGCGCGAGCTGGGCCAGCCGTCCGGACGACACGTTCCCGAGGAGGCGCACGGGATCGCAGCCGGAGGACACCCAGCGCTCGGGGTCCACGGACTGGAAGAGGTCACGCGTCTCGGCGTGCCAGGACCAGCGCAGGTTGCGCGCCAGGTCGCTGAGGGGCTGGAGGGCTTCGGGGAGTACGGGGCGCACGGTGAACCTGCGGATGGCCTTCACGAGCTTCCACCTTCACGGAGGACGTACCAGGGCGGCGTACCAGGGCGATGTGTCGGAACGGTCTGTCGGAACGATGTGTCGGAACGGTGTATCGGGGTGACGCCTCGGAGCGGTGTATCAGGGCGGTGCACCGGGGCGGTTCGGTCGGGGTCGGGGCCGTGAGGGGCACACGTCGGTGTGCGCCCCCGTCACCCACGACGGTAGCGGCGAGGGTGCCCGCGCAACTACGGCGCGAAGTGCGCCGCACGGTGCGCCTCGCCGCCGTCCGGGCCGTCCGGGACCGGTCGCGTCCCGTCCGCGGGCCCCGGACGCGCGGGACCGCGCTCGCTCCGCGCGGCTCGATTTCGCCGCCTCCCGGGTGTGGGCCGAACGGGCGGCACGGCCGGTACGGCCGGTTCCGTCCCGGCGTACGGCCGCGTGGCCCCGCTCGCCCCGCGCGAGGGCGCCGGGTGGGGATCCGGCCACCGTCCCGCACGGCCCGGCCGGGAGCCGCGAGGTGCGCGGGACCTCCGCGGGGGCGTACGCCCTCGGTCCGATCGCGCCGACCCGTGTCTCCGGTCCGTGTCAAGGTGCCGGTCACGGCCGGGACCGGCGGCAGGGAGGACGGACGGGCGGACTTCCCGGGCCGGGGCGCGCGCCGACCCGTTCGCTTCCGGCATGGGCATCACCTCCGCGCCGCACCCGCATGACTCCGACAGGACGATCTTTCCGGTTACCTCGACGGCGCCGCTCCATGCCGCGGACCTGAACGGCCCGCACCCCGCCGGCCCACCCCGTTGCGACATCCGTGCAGGTCAGAGGGGGTCCATTCGAGTGGGCGGCCGTCGGAAAATCGTCCGGCGCGGGTCCCGGTTCACCGCCGGGGCACCCGCAGGTCGACAAATCTTGACCAACGCCCACCAAGAGACCTGTCTCATCTCGCGAATCCGGGGCAGATCCTTGAAGGATCCTTGGCGGATACGCGTCGGGCGAGGCCGGTCTTGTGTGTGGACATACGCGCGAGTAGTTAACAAAGTGCCGGATTGCCCACCCGAAAGGGGTGGGAAGGCTCCTCCGGTACCCACCACAGGAGCACCTCCTCACACTCTCATCCGCCCACCCTCGTTGACGCGGACAGGAGCGGTCATGCCCGCCATGCACCACCAGTCGTCACCACCCACGACGCCCGGCACGACACCACCCCCGGACCAGGGGGAGAAAGCAGACCGGCCACGGTCCCCGGCCACCGCCGCCGGGACGGACCGGACAGCCGCGACGGCGAAGGCGGCCAAGCCCGTCAAGTCGTCCAAGCCGGCCAAACCGGCGAAGACACCGAAGTCGGCCAAGCCGGCGAAATCGGCCAGGCCCGCCCGGCCGGACGGGTCCGCCCCGACGGGCGGGTCACCGCTGCCGGTTCCGTCCACGGAACCGGCCGGACCGGCGACAACCGCCGCCGGGAAGGGCGGGAAGGCTGGAAAGGCCGCCGTCGGAAGAGCCGGGAAGGTCACCGCCGAGCCGGCCACCACCGAGCCGCCCGCCACCGAGCCGCCCGTCACCGAGCCAGCCGTCGCCGAGCCGGTCACCGCTGCGCCCGCCGCCATCGAGCCGGTCACCACCGAGCCGCCCGTCGTCGAGCCGGTCGTCGCCGAMCCCGCCACCACCGGCTCCGACGTCCCCGCCGCCCCCGCGCACGCGGGCGCGTCCGCGGGCGCGAGCGCGTCGGCAGGCGCGTCCGCGTCGGCGAGCGCGCCGGAGTACACGCCCGCGATCGGCCGCATCCCGGTCCTGGACGTGCGTCCCCTCGTCGCGGGCGGCCGCCGGCCCGCGAAGGCGGTGGTGGGAGAGGCCTTCGAGATCTCCGCGACGGTCTTCCGCGAGGGCCACGACGCGGTCGCCGCGAACGTCGTCCTGCGGGACCCCGAGGGCAACCCGGGCCCCTGGACCCCTCTGCGCGAGCTGGCGCCCGGCACGGACCGCTGGGGCGCCACCGTCTCCGTACCGCGGACGGGCCTGTGGACCTACACCGTGGAGGCCTGGAGCGACCCCGTCTCCACCTGGCACCACCACGCCCAGATCAAGATCCCCGCGGGGATCGACACCGAGCTGGTCCTGGAGGAGGGCGCGCAGCTGTACGAGCGGGCCGCGGCCGGGGTGCCGGAGAGCAAGGGCCGCCGCGCCGCGCTGCTCGCGGCCGTGGAGGCCCTGCGCGACACCGGCCGTCCCGCCGCCGCCCGGCTGGCCGCCGCGCTCACCCCCGACGTGCGCCACCTCCTCGCGCGCCACCCCCTGCGCGAGCTGGTCACCTCCGCCGAGCCGCTCCAGCTGCTGGTGGAGCGGGAGCGGGCGCTGTTCGGCTCCTGGTACGAGTTCTTCCCGCGCTCCGAGGGCGCGGTGGTGGAGCCCGGGAAGCCGCCGGTCAGCGGCACGTTCCGGACCGCGGCGCGGCGGCTGCCCGCGGTCGCCGCCATGGGCTTCGACGTGGTGTACCTGCCGCCGATCCACCCCATCGGCACGACCTTCCGCAAGGGCCGCAACAACACGCTGGATCCGGGCCCGGACGACGTCGGCGTGCCCTGGGCGATCGGGTCGCCGGAGGGCGGGCACGATGCCGTGCACCCCGATCTCGGCACGATCGACGACTTCGACGACTTCGTGCGCCGGGCCGCCGAGCTGAACCTGGAGATCGCGCTGGACTTCGCGCTCCAGTGCTCGCCCGACCACCCGTGGGTGGAGAAGCACCCGGAGTGGTTCCACCACCGCCCCGACGGCACGATCGCGTACGCCGAGAACCCGCCGAAGAAGTACCAGGACATCTATCCGATCGCCTTCGACGCGGACATGCCCGGGCTGATCCGGGAGACGGTCCGGGTGCTCCGGTTCTGGATGGACCACGGTGTGCGCATCTTCCGCGTGGACAATCCGCACACGAAACCGGTCGTGTTCTGGGAGCGGGTGATCGCGGAGATCAATCGCACCGACCCGGACGTGATCTTCCTGGCGGAGGCGTTCACCCGTCCCGCGATGATGCACACGCTCGGCGCGATCGGTTTCCAGCAGTCGTACACTTATTTCACCTGGCGCAACACCAAGGAAGAACTGACCGAATACCTCACCGAGCTCTCCGGTGACGCGGCCTCCTACATGCGGCCCAATTTCTTCGTGAACACCCCGGACATCCTGCATGAATTCCTGCAGCACGGTGGCCGGGGCGCTTTCGAACTGCGCGCGGTACTGGCGGCGACGCTCTCCCCGTCCTGGGGTGTCTACAGCGGGTACGAGCTGTGCGAAGGCGTGCCCGTGCGCGAAGGCAGCGAGGAGTACCTGAACTCCGAGAAGTACGAACTGCGCCCCCGGGACTGGGAGGCGGCGGAACGCGAAGGCCGCAGCATCGCCCCCCTGATCACCGAACTGAATGCGATCAGGCGGCGCAGCCCCGCTCTCCGGCAACTGCGCGACCTGCATTTCCACCACACGGACAAGGAGGCGGTGCTTGCGTACTCGAAGTCCGTCACGGACGCACGCGGATCGAACACGGTTCTGGTGGTCGTGAATCTCGACCCCCACCACACCCAGGAGGCCACGGTCTCGTTGGACATGCCACGACTGGGCCTGGACTGGCACGAGTCGGTACCGGTGCGCGACGAGCTCACCGGCGAGATCTACCACTGGGGCAGGACCAACTACGTGCGCCTCACCCCCGGACACGCGCCCGCGCACGTACTGACCGTCCTGCGACCGTCCTCACCGCCCACCGGAGGGTCACCCACATGATCGTCAACGAGCCCGTCGAGGACAAGTTCGAGGACACCCCCGCAAAAGACCGGGACCCCGAATGGTTCAAACGCGCCGTCTTCTACGAAGTCCTGGTCCGCTCCTTCCAGGACAGCAACGGCGACGGCATCGGCGACCTCAAAGGCCTCACCGCCAAACTCGACTACCTGCAATGGCTGGGCAT
>NZ_VDFC01000050.1:0-7307 GCF_008369065.1 Streptomyces apricus
GGGGTGACGGGTCCGGTGCGGGGGATTTTCGCCGGACCCGTCACGATCGGGGGGAGGCAGCCGGCTCGGCGGCCGGTTCAGTCGAGACCGCGCAGGATGTGGTCCTCCGCGTACCCGACCTCCAGCCGGGCCAGGTGCAGCGGTGAGGGCGGCGCCCAGCAGTCCGCGCGGGCGACGGGCACGGACCGGAGCGGGGACGGGGAGGGGACGGCCGACGCCGTGCTCTCGGGCGAGGGGACGGGGACCGCGACGGGTGCCGCGCTGCCGGGCGCCACGTCAGGACACCCGCGCCTGGACCTGGGCCTGGGCCTGCTCCCGGGCGCGCCGCCCGGCCCGCCCGGCCAGCCGGTCCAGACGGAGGTCGGCGACGCCCGCGAACGCCGGGCGCAGCAGGGCGGCGAGTCCGCCCCGGTGGGTGAAGGAGTGCGTGACGTGGGTGCCCCCCTCGTGGGGGACCAGCTTCCAGCTGTTGGTCTCGGCCAGGCCGGGGACCTCCCAGCGGCCCTCGATGAGGGTGTCGCCGATGCTGAGGTACTCCCAGTGCCCGCGCAGGGCACCGCGGGCGACCAGGGGGTAGCGCCGTCCCGTGACGGCCTGCGAGGGACCCCCGACCGAGAGGAAAGCGGGGTTCCACTCGGCCAGGGCGGTGGGCTCCAGCAGGATCCGGCGCACGATGTGGACGGGTGCGGGGATCAGGATGTGCGAACCGGCGGTGCTCATCAGTACCTCATTCCTCCGTCGGTGCGGATGACCGTGGCGTTGATGTAGTCGGCGGCCGGGGAGGCCAGGAAGGCGATGGTCCCGGCGGTCTGTTCGGCCTCGCCGGTCCCGAGCAGGGACCGGTCGGCCATCCTCCGGCGCTGCGGCGCCGCCACGGAGGCGCCCAGACCGGTGTCGAGGATGCCCGGGGCCACGGTGGTGGTGCGGATGTTGTAGGAGGCGTACTCCTGCGAGACGGTCATGGCCAGGCCGTGCAGTCCTGCCTTGGAGGAGGAGTAGGCCGCCTGGCCCGCGTTCCCGGTCAGCGCGGTGATGGAGGAGATGTAGATGATGCGGCCGTAGCGGGCCCGCATCATGGTCTTCACCGCGTACTTGGTGCTCAGGAAGGCACCGCGCAGGTTGACCCGCTGCACCTCGTCCCAGTCCTCGACCGACATCCGCACCAGGGGCTGGTCGCGGGTGATCGCGGCGTTGTGGATGAGGACGTCGAGCCGGCCGAAGCGGCGGGCCTCCGCGGCCAGCAGGGCTGCCGTGTCCTCGGTGGCGACGTCACCGGGAACGAGCCGGAGCCGGTCCCGGTGCTTGTCGGCGAGGCGCTCCAGGTCGTCCGAGGGCGAGCGGTGGTTGGCCACCACCGCGGCCCCCTGGTCGAGGAGCGTCCGCGCGGTCAGCAGGCCGAGGCCCCGTCCCGCCCCGGTCAGGAGGACCACCCGGCCCTTCAGCGGGCTGTCCGGGGGCGCGGCGGCTGTCGTGACCGGGCTGCTCATGGCGTGCTCTCCCAGGTGTGGGCCGCGGCCGTCGCGGTGCCGGCCGGGCACATCGCGGCGACCGGGAGGTCGGCGGTGAACAGGTGGTCGGTGACCGGCGCGAGCCGGTCGTCGGAGAAGGGCCGTGGCCTGCGCAGCCGGGCGAACCGCAGGTTGTCCGGCCGGTGCGGCGGGTCCTCCACGATCAGGTGGGGCAGCAGCAGGTCGGGGCTCTTGTCCAGCAGGCCCGCGCTGTCCTCCAGGAAGCGCAGGCCCCGTTCGCGCAGCGCGGGCGGCATCCAGTCCAGGACGGGGACGTGCAGTTCGCTGATCACGCCGTCGCTGGTCAGGTCGGCCCGTGCGGCCACGTCGGGCGGCAGCCGCTCGGCCTCCTCGGCATACATCGGTACGGAGATGCGTTCCTGTTCGAGCAGGACGAGCAGGCATCCGCCGCCGTACAGGTGGTCCAGCACCCGGGCCGCCTGGGCCGGGCTCGGCCACAGCGCCGTGGGGGCGTAGTCGCCGGACGGGGACGTGCGCCAGGCGAGTCGACGGGGCCCGTCGAAGACCACCAGGGTGTTGCCGCACTGCAGGGACGCTGACGTGCTCATGGTTCGTCTCACCCCCTCGGGGTCGTGGGGCCGGCGCCGGCGCCGGCGAGCTGCTGGTAGTGGGCTTCGGCCCGGCGGCGCCGGTCCGCCGTCCTCGGGTCGGGGGCGGGGGCGTCGAGGACGTCCCGCAGCGGTCCCGCCGCCTCGCCGTGGTGGCCGACGGCGATCAGCGCCTCGGCGTACGCCATGGCGTACCGGGTGTCGTGGGCCCCCAGCCGGGCCGCGTGCCGCAGGTGTTCCAGCGCCTGCCGGCGGTCGCCGCCCAGGACGCGCGGCATCAGCAGGTACCAGCGGCCCAGCAGGTAACGGGCCATCAGGTGGTCGGGGTGTTCCGCCAGTACCTCCTCGGCGCCGCGCCGGACGCTCCGCAGGAGGGCGGGGCGCAGCGGTGCCGGGGCCTTCAGGGCGCGCAGTCCGGTGAGCCTGGCCGCCAGGACGCGGGCGTCGGCGCCGACCGGGTCGTCGGCACGCGCGAGGGTGGCCGGATCGGTGCGGCGGGCCAGGGTGATCAGGAGGCGCGCCTGCTTCACGCGCCGTTCGGGTGACAGTCGGTCGGTGTGGCTGAGCATCGTCTCGGTGACCGCTTCGGCGCGCCGGACGAGCTCCAGGGCCGCCTGCCGCCTGCGTCGCGGGCCGGGTTCGGTACGTGCGGTGTCCACCAGCAGTTCCAGCACGTCGCGTGCCGCCGCCACCAGGGCCTTGACCCGCTGGGGCCTGGGCAGCGCGGTGTCGTCGGGCAGCGGGGCCCCGAAGACGACGCGCACCCGGGCGTTGCGCGGCAGCGAGGCACCCTTGGGAAGGACGTGCTGCGCTCCCCACATCGCCACCGGGACGACCGGCACGCCGGCCCGGACCGCGAAGCGGAACGCGCCGTCCTTGAAGGGCAGCAGCGGCCAGCCCGGCCCGCGGGTGCCCTCGGGGTAGACCACGAGGGCACCGCGGTCGGCGAAGACACCGTCCACCGCGGCCAGCAGTTCCTTGCCGGGGCGGTCCCGGTCCACCGGGATCCCTCCCATGCCGTGGGTCCACCGGCTGCGCACCGGGTGCACGAAGGCCTCGGCCTTCGTGAGGTAGGAGGTGCGGGTGTCCCGCAGCGCGTCGAGGACGGCGTCGAGGACGAGGTGGTCGGCGAAACTGCTGTGGTTGGCGACGAGGACGAACGGCCCGTCGGCCGGCAGGTGCCGCACCCCTTCGAGTCCGGCGAGGAACTGGTGCGTGACCGCGGGTCTGGTGAGCGCGGTCGACGCACCGGCCATCCACCGGGGGATGCGGCTCACTTCACCCGCTCGATGCGGGTGGCGGCGTACTCCCGGAGCTTCTCGATGCTGGTGAGGACCAGGCCCTCGCGCCGGGCGAACTCGGCCAGGTGCGGCAGGCGCGCCATCGTCCCGTCCTCAAGGATGATCTCCACGATGACACCGGCCGGCGCCAGCCCCGCGAAGCGGGCGAGGTCGACCGCCGCCTCGGTGTGGCCGGGACGCTCCAGCACACCGCCCGGACGGGCCACGAGAGGGAAGATGTGGCCCGGGCGGCGCAGGTCCTCGCCGGTGCCGTTCAGGATGAGCTCGATCGTCTTGGCCCGGTCGGGCGCGGATATGCCGGTGGTGACGCCGTGCTCCGGGCCGCCGTCGACGCTGACGGTGAACGCGGTGCCGTGGTGGTCCTCGTTGCGCTCGACCATCGGGGGCAGCTGCAGCTTCTCGGCACGCTCCTCGGTCACCGAGACGCAGACCAGGCCCCGGCCGTGGGTGATCATGTAGTTGATGGCCGCGGCGTCGGCATGCTCCGCCGCCACGATGAGGTCCCCTTCGTTCTCCCTGTCCTCGTCGTCCACCACGACGACGAGTTCACCGCGGGCGATGGCGGCCACGGCCGCCGCGGCGTCGTCGAGGACGATCGGGGCGTCGAGGTCGGCGGGAGCACTTTCAAGGATCTGCGCGGTCATTTCGTTTCCCTTTGCTTGACGTGGGCTTGAGCTGAGGTCGTGCACCGGTCAAGAAGTCGACGGCGCAACATCGATGGTCTGTCATCGTTGTCGCAACACCGATGCCTCATCATGCATGTCCCAGCATCGTTGTTGCAACAACAATCTGGGTGTCCGAAAAAAGTAGTAGTCGGCCCTCCGGATAGGCCGAATATCACGTATATCGATGACGTAGCATTGAATGATGTGGCATGGATGCCGCATCATCGAGAAACGATGTGGTCACCCGCCTGGTGAGCCACTCGCCGACCCAGCACCTTGGAGCCGCCATGTCTCGCCCCCCGACCGCTACGGACACCGCCGCGCCCCCAGGGGCCGCAACGGCCGATCCCCCGCACTACGACTCGGAACTGCGCTACCTCCTGCTGGCGGCGCAACGCGAGGGCGCCCGCCAGATGACCGCGCAGCTCCGGCCCTTCAACCTGACTCCGGCCCAGGCGGAGATCCTGCTGGTGCTCGCCGAGCGCGCCCCGCTCACCCTCGCCGAGGTGGGCCGTCTGATCGTGTGCGAGAGCGGCAGTCCCAGCCGCATCGTCGACACCCTCACCAAGCGCGGCCTGGTCGACCGCGAGCCGGGCCAGGTGGACCGCCGGGTCGTCTACCTGCGGCTGACGTCACGCGGGCAGGAGCTGATCCCCGTGCTGCGCGCCATCGACGCCCGCACCGACGCCATGGTCGTCGACCGCCTCAGCATGGAGGAGCAGGCGGTGATGACCCGCGGCCTGCGCCGGATCCTGGACGGCACCCCCAGCGGGACGGCCCTCGCGGCGCGCTTCGAGTACGAGGTCTGACCGGCCGGCGCCCACTCGTCCGGCCGTCCGCCGGCGTCCGGACCGTGGCCGCCAGGACCCACCGGAACGACACCGTGCCCCCGGCGGCCGTCAGGGGCTGCCGGGGGCACGGTGTCGTCACCCGCGTACCGTCACGTGGGTCAGATGCCTGATGCCAGACGTCAGGCATCAGGCGTCAGGCGTCAGGCGTCAGGTGTCAGGCGTCAGGCGTCAGGCGTCAGATGAACGAGTTGACCTCGATCGTCTCCGTGCGGCCCGGGCCGACGCCGATGGCGGAGATCGGGGCGCCGGACATCTCCTCCAGCGCCTTCACGTACGCCTGGGCGTTCTTGGGGAGGTCGGCGAAGGTCTTGGCCTTCGTGATGTCCTCCGACCAGCCGGGCAGGGTCTCGTAGATCGGCTTCGCGTGGTGGAAGTCGCTCTGTGAGTACGGCAGTTCCTCGACGCGCTTGCCGTCGATCTCGTACGCCACGCAGACCGGGATCTGCTCCCAGCCGGTAAGGACGTCGAGCTTGGTGAGGAAGAAGTCGGTCAGGCCGTTGACGCGCGTCGCGTACCGGGCGATGACCGCGTCGAACCAGCCGCAGCGGCGGTCCCGGCCGGTGGTGACACCGCGCTCGTGACCGATCCGGCGCAGCGCCTCGCCGTCCTCGTCGAACAGCTCCGTGGGGAACGGACCCGCCCCGACGCGCGTCGTGTACGCCTTCAGGATGCCGATCACGCGGCTGATCTTCGTCGGGCCGACGCCCGAACCCGTGCAGGCGCCGCCCGCGGTGGGGTTCGACGATGTCACGAAGGGGTAGGTACCGTGATCGATGTCCAGCAGCGTGCCCTGGCCGCCCTCGAAGAGGACCACCTTGTCGTCGTCGAGCGCCTTGTTGAGCACCAGGACGGTGTCGGCGACGTACGGGCGCAGCTTCTCCGCGTAGGTCAGCAGTTCCTCGACGACCTGGCCGGTCTCGATGGCGCGGCGGTTGAAGACCTTGGTGAGCAGCTGGTTCTTACCGTCGAGGGCCGCCTCGACCTTCTGCGTCAGGATCGACTCGTCGTACAGGTCCTGGACGCGGATGCCGACGCGGTTGATCTTGTCGGCGTAGGTCGGGCCGATGCCCCGGCCGGTGGTGCCGATCTTCCGCTTGCCGAGGAAGCGTTCCGTCACCTTGTCCACCGTCACGTTGTACGGCGTGATGATGTGCGCGTTTCCGCTGATGAGGAGCTTGGACGTGTCGACGCCTCGCTCGTTCAGCCCGTTCAGCTCGGAGAACAGGACCGACGGGTCGACGACGACTCCGTTACCGATGACCGGGGTGCACCCCGGCGAGAGGATTCCGGAAGGGAGGAGGTGGAGGGCGTACTTCTGATCGCCCACGACCACCGTGTGGCCGGCGTTGTTACCGCCTTGGTAGCGCACCACATAGTCCACGGAACCACCGAGCAGGTCGGTGGCCTTTCCCTTGCCTTCGTCACCCCACTGAGCACCGAGCAGCACAAGTGCGGGCACGCGCGTACACCCCTTCCGGGCGGGGCATGTCCAAGGTCGGGGACGTACGCTGCCGCTTCTGGTATGGCTGCGTACGCCGGCGACCACCTTCGGCCGCGACCGTCGGACCGGATGCCCCGGAATAGACGAAGCCCCTGGCGCAATCGCGCAAGGGGCTCTTGCACAAAGATGCTACCCGAGGAAGCGAGGCATGACCGAGGTGGCGACTTCCGACCAGCTCCTGGTGGTCATCGACCCGGTCGCCCGTCACGGTGACGGTGAGGCGGTACGGATCGCAAAAGACGTGCTCAGCGCGGGTGCGACGACGAAAGTGTGCCTCCCCGACGGACCCGAGGAATTCGACCGGGCACTGGTCCGCAAGGGGTCGCGGCGGCCCGTCGTGATCGGGGACGACCGGGCGCTGCTGCGTGCCGTGACCCTCCTGCACCGGCGGCGCGAGCTGGCCGGATGTGCGCTGTCCCTGGTGCCGGTGGGCGTGGACGCCGGCGCCCTGTCGCTCGCGCGGGCCCTCGGGGTGCCCCTGGGGGCCGTCGCGGCGGCCCGGGCGGTGCTCGACGGCACCGAACGGCGGCTCGACCTGCTGGTGGACGACAGCGACGGGGTGGTGCTCGGCGCGCTGCGGATCCCGCCGCTGGGCGGGGGCGCGGACGATCCCGGCGCGCACACCGGCTCCGGCGCCCACGGCCATGCGGGTTCCGGGTCCGGGTCCGGTTCTGGGGCCGTGGGCGGTGCCGGCTCCCCGGATGACGGCGGCTCCTCGCACCTCCACCTCCACTGGCTGCGCACCTGCCAGTCCCTCGTCCGTACGCTCGCCGCGCGTCCCTCGCGGGGTACGGCGCCCGCCGCACCGGGGCCCACGCGGCTGCGGATCGAGGTCGACGGCCGCACCCTCGTCGATCTGGACCAGCCCGTGTCGGCCGTGTCCATCACCGCGGGAGGCGGTGGGGACGGGGG
>NZ_VDFC01000050.1:7407-19973 GCF_008369065.1 Streptomyces apricus
GGGGACGGGGGCGGGGCTCGGGTCGAGGTCCGGCCCGCCTCCGTCGGCGCGTCGGCCGCGCCGCTGGAGGCGGTGGCCCGGACCATCACCGTGTCCGGGGCGGACTTCCGGTACCGGGCGGACGCGGTGGTGGGCGGACCCGTGCGGACACGGACCTGGGTGGTGCGGGAAGGCGCCTGGGGGCTCACCCTGCCGAGGTAGCGCGCGGTCCGTCCGGTACCGGTGGTACGTGGTCTGTCCGGGGGCGGGCGGGGCGTCACACCTCCACGAGCAGTTCCTCCAGTCCCCGGATCACGAAGTTCGGCTTGCGGCGGGGGTCGGCCGCCGGGCGCAGCGACGGGGCCTGCTCCAGCAGGGCGCCCATGGACGCCGCCAGCTCGATGCGGGCGAGCGGCGCCCCGATGCAGTAGTGGATGCCCGCGCTGAAGGAGATGTGCGGGTTCTCCCCGCGGGACAGGTCGAGGGTCTCCGGGTCGGTGAACACCGCCGGATCGTGGTTGGCGGACCCGAACAGCAACGCCACCTCGCTCCCCCGCGGGATCACCGTCCCGTCGACCTCGATCTCGTCCAGCACCCACCGCTCGAACAGCTGCAGCGGGGTGTCGTACCGCATCAGCTCCTCCACCGCCGTGCCCACCAGGCTCCGGTCGGCGCGCAGGGCCGCCAGCTGCTCCGGGTGCCGGAACAGCGCCCACCAGCCGTTCACCGTGGCGTTCACGGTCGCCTCGTGGCCGGCGTTCAGCAGCAGCACGCACGTCGAGATCATCTCCTGCTCACTGAGCCGGTCGCCCTCGTCGTGGGCCGCGATCAGCCCCGAGACCAGGTCGTCCCCGGGCTTCTCGCGCCGTACCGCGATCAGCTCCCGCAGGAACTGCGTGAACTCGACCGACGCCCGCACCGCCTTCTGCGCCGTCTCCTCGGACGGGCTCAGCTCGTACATCCCGCAGATGTCCGCCGACCAGGGCCGCAGCTGGGCCCGCTCGGACTCCGGGATGCCCAGCATCTCCGCGATCACCGCCACCGGGAGGGGTTCGGCGACGTCCTTCAGCAGGTCCCCGCCGCCTGCCTCGACCAGGGCGCCGACCAGCTCGGACGCCAGCCGGTCCACGTACGGGCGCAGCCGGTCCACCGTCCTCGGCGTGAACGCCTTCGACACCAGCCGCCTGATCCGGGTGTGGTCCGGGGGCTCCAGGTCGAGCATGCCGTGGTCGTTGAGTACGTGGAACGGTTCGTGCTCCGGGGGCGGAGCGGTCCGGCCGAAGTCCTCGTGGGTGAAACGGTGCTGGTAGGTGCGGCCGAGGCGGCGGTCGCGCAGCAGCGCCGACACGTCCGCGTGGTGGGGGATCAGCCACTGGTCGGTGGGCTCGTAGTAGTGCACCCTGCCGTGTGCGCGCAGGTCCGCGTACGCGGGGTACGGGTCTTCTACGAAGGTCTGGTCCCAGGGGTCGAAGGACTTCGGGGGTGCGGAGGGTTTTGGTGGTGCGGAGGGTTTTGGAGGTGCGGAGGTCTTCGAAGGTACGGGGGGCTTCGAGGGGTTGATGGCTGCCATGAGCGGACGCTAGTCGGGGTGTGCCCGTCTGAACAGGGCCGTTCTTCTCTTGATCGGGCTCCGCCGGGGGGGCCGGTTCCTTTCGTCTGCGGGTCGTGGGGGCTGATCGCGCAGTTCCCCGCGCCCCTAAAAAGCGGGCTGTGAGGGCTGGAGGCGTAGTCCCCGCGCCCCTGAGGAGCTGGCTGTAAGGGCTGGTTGTCAGGCTGGGGTGACCAGTTTGGCTTCGTAGGCGAAGACTGCCGCCTGGGTTCGGTCCCTCAGGCCCAGCTTTACCAGGATGCGGCTCACGTGCGTCTTTATGGTGGATTCGGCCACCACCAGGCGGCTCGCGATCTCCGCGTTCGACAGGCCCTGGGCGATGAGGACCAGGACCTCCGTCTCGCGGTCGGTCAGGTCCCCGTAGGCCGCGTGCGCGGTGGCCGGGAAACGGGGCTCCTGGGACAGCTTCGAGAACTCCGTGATCAGCCGCTTCGTCACCGACGGGGCCAGCAGGGCCTCGCCGGCCGCCACCACCCGCACCCCGTCCGCGAGCTGGCGGGCCGAGGCGTCCTTGAGCAGGAAGCCCGACGCTCCGGCGCGCAGCGCCTGGTACACGTACTCGTCGAGGTCGAACGTCGTCAGCACGAGCACCTTCGCCGTGCCGTCCGCCGCCACGATCTCGCGCGTCGCCTCGATGCCGTTCATCTCGGGCATCCGGATGTCCATCAGGACCACGTCCGGCGTCAGCTCCCTGACCCGGTCGACCGCCTCCCGGCCGTTGACCGCCTCGCCGACGACCTCGATGTCCGGCATCGCGCCGAGCAGCACCGAGAACCCCTCGCGGACCATCATCTGGTCGTCGGCGATCAGCACCCGGATGCTCATGCCCCGTCCTCCGCCGGCCCGGCCGACGGGACCGGCAGGAAGACCGCGACCTCGTAACCGCCGTCCTCCGTCGCCTCCGCCGTCATCTGCCCGTCCAGCATCGACACCCTCTCCCGCATCCCCGCGATGCCGTGCCCGGCCCCCGGCGACGGCTTGACCAGCCCGGTGGGCGGGCCGTTCACTATGCGCAGCCCGAGCCCGCCGAGCACGTAGCTGACCTCCACCTCGGCGGAAGCGCCCGGCGCATGGCGCAGGCTGTTGCTCAGCGCCTCCTGGACTATGCGGTAGGCGGACAGCTCGACGCCCTGCGGGAGCTCCCGTACCGCTCCGGTGACCGTGCTGTCGACCTGGAGGCCGGCGTCGCGCACGTTCGACAGGAGGCGGTTCAGGTCCGCCAGCTTGGGCTGCGGGGCGTCCGGGGCCTCGTAGTCCTCGGCGCGTACGACGCCCAGGACCCGGCGCAGTTCGGACAGCGCCACGACGGCGTTCTCCCTGATCACCTTGAAGGCGTACTCCAGCTCCGGCGGGGGGTTCTCCACGCGGTACGGCGCGGCCTCCGCCTGGATGGCGACCACCGACATGTGGTGGGCGACCACGTCGTGCAGCTCACGGGCGATCGTCGTGCGCTCCTCCAGGAGAGTGCGCCTGGAACGCTCGTGCGCGGTCACCGTCTGCTGGGCGGTCACCTTCTGCGCGGCCTCGCGGCGCACGTGCCACACCGTGACGACCAGCAGGGCCAGCGCGCTCACGAACAGGAAGGGCATGGTGTTCGTGTAGTAGGCGTCGCCCCTGAAGAGCAGCTCCACGACGAGGCCGTAGACCGCGGTCACGCCCCACATCCAGGCCGCGGTGCGGGGCCTGGTGCGCATCGCCACGACCGTGAGCACGACCAGGTGGGTCGCGAAGGCGCCCGGACGCCAGGGCCAGTCCTCGTTCCAGTCGTTGCCGAACAGGGCCGTGAACGGTGTCAGCGCGAGGGAGACCCAGAAGGCGCCGATCGGCCTGATCAGGGTCAGCGCGATCGTCCCCAGCGCCAGCAGGCCGGTCAGGAACTGCGCCGGGTCGCCGCCGCCGTTGCCCGCGAGGGATATGAGGAACGCCATCACGCCGGCCAGCAGCACCAGGGCGTGCGGGAGCCGGGTGGCCCACTCCCTCAGGCGCGGCGGCAGCAGTCGCATGAGGGGACCGTCCACGCGCATCTCCGGAAGCGGGTGGAGGGCGAAGGGGTCGTGGAACAGGTCCTGTCGCAGCCCCTGCGACACGTTCATCGCCAGCTGTAGCTCGGGGCTGCGCGGCCGTCCGCCGGCCGGCCGGGTCGTCTGCGTCTGGGTCGTCTCGGTCACACAAGAACCGTAGGCCGCGGCGAAGGGGGTGGTCATCACCAGTGAGAGGGGTCCTGCGGCCTCCCTCTCAGGTACTACGGGTCCTGGCTGGCAGATCAGGGCGCGGTCGGCCGCCGGCAAGGGGTGCGGTCAGCTGTCAGTAACCGGTGGGGCGCACCAGCCCGCACTCGTACGCGAACACCGCCGCCTGGGTGCGGTCCCGCAGACCCAGCTTCACCAGGATGCGGCCCACGTGGGTCTTCACGGTCTGCTCGGCGACGAAGAGCCGCTCGGCGATCTCCGCGTTCGACAGACCCTGCGCGATGAGGGCGAGGACCTCCGTCTCGCGCTCGGTCAGCTCGCCGACGCGCTGCTTGAGCGGGGCCCGGGGCGGGGAGTCCAGCCGGGAGAACTCCGCGATGAGGCGGCGGGTGATCCCCGGCGCGAGCAGCGCGTCGCCCGCGGCGACGATCCTGACCGCCTCCGCCAGCTGGTCGGCCGACGCGTCCTTGAGCAGGAACCCGGAGGCCCCCGCCCGCAACGCGTCGTACACGTACTCGTCGAGGTCGAAGGTGGTCAGCACCAGGACCCTGATCCGCGGGGTCTCGTCGGTGATGCGGCGGGTCGCCTCGATGCCGCCCAGCTCGGGCATGCGGATGTCCATCAGGACGACGTCCGGGGCGAGTTCGGCCACCTTCGCGATCGCGTCCAGGCCGTCGACCGCCTGCCCCACCACCTCGATGCCGGGCTGGGTGTTGAGCAGCACCGTGAAGCCCTGCCGGACCATCTGCTGGTCGTCGGCGATGAGTACGCGGATGGTGCCGCTCGTCATGTGGTGTCTCCAATGGGGTTCTCGGGGTCGGTCGTCGGGTTCGTGGGGCCGGTGAGGAGGAGGTCCTCCAGGACCGAAGGGCCGGGCGACCCGTGGTCAAGAATCCTGCGGTCGGGAGTCCCGTCATCGGGAGCGCCGCGGTCGGGAGTGCCACGGTCGCCCGGTGCGGAGTCGTCGGCACCGGCGGCAGCGGCACCGATGGTGGCGGAACGGGCGGTGGCGGAGCGGGGGAGGAACGCCGCCACCGTGAAGCCGCCGCACGAGGTCTCCACGGCCATGAGCGTGCCACCGAGCATCGTCGCCCGTTCCCGCATCCCGAGCAGACCGTGGCCCGCGCCCGGCGAAGGCGGGGCGGTGCCCCGCGGCGCCGAGTTGACGACGCGGATCTGCAGGCCGCGCGGGAAGTGCGTGAGCTCCACCCGCACCGTCGCCCCGGGCGCGTGCCGCAGCACGTTGCTCAGCGCCTCCTGGACGATCCGGTACGCGGACAGCTCGACGCCGGGCGGCAGCGGCAGCCGCTCACCGCTGACCTGCGAGGTCACCGTCAGTCCGGCGGCACGGGTGTTCTCGATCAGGACACCGAGGCGGTCGAGGGTGGGCTGCGGGGCGTGGGGGGCGGCACCGGCGCCGGGCGCGCCGAGCCCGTACGGGTCGTCGGGGTTCTCCGAACGCAGCACTCCGAGCACCCTGCGCAGCTCGGCGAGCGCCTCCAGGGCGTTCTGCCGGATGCCGTCGAGGTTCTCCTTCAACTCGTCCGAGGGGTTCTCCACCAGGTGCGGGGCGACCTGGGCCTGGATGGAGATGACCGACATGTGGTGGGCGACCACGTCGTGCAGCTCGCGGGCGATGCGGTTGCGCTCCTCCAGGAGGGTGCGGCGGGAGCGTTCCTCGGCGGTCAGGGACTCCTGCTCGACCAGTTGGCTGCGGGCCTCCCTGCGGCCGCGCAGGGCGATGCCGAGGAGGACGACACCGGCGAAGAGCGCCACCGCGACGACACCGGTCGGGGAGTGGTCCGCGGCGCCGACGAGCCCTTGCACGACGTAGGTGACCAGCGCGGTCAGGCCCAGGGCCTGGGTGGCCACGCGGGCGGGAACCCGCAGCGCCAGCAGGAACAGCACCAGCGCGTGCGCGGCGATCATGGCCGGTCCCCACGGCCACGGGGACGACATGTCGGCCTGCCCGGACAGCAGTTGGGACCGTGCGCCCATGGCGATCGCCAGCGTGGCCGTCAGGGAGAGCCACAGGGCCGGAACCGGCCGCCACAGCGCCAGCCCCACCGCCGTGCCCTGCGCCAGCGAGCACAGCAGGCTGTAGTTCTCGTTCTGGCGGTAACCGCCGGTCATGTACTCGACGTTGATCAGCATGAGGCCGAACGAGGCCAGCAGCACCAGGCCGTGCGGCAGCCAGCGCAGCCACACCGAGGGGGGAAGCGGATCCGCCCTGCCGGTCCACAGGTCGTCGCGCAGGGTCCGCAGTCCGCGCGCCAGCCTCTTCTCCACCGCCCTCATCCGCACCACCCTAGACATGGCGAACCGCCCCGTCCCTCGTCTTTTCGGGCCGTCGTGGCCCCTCCTCCTCGTAGCCCCGGAACGCGGCCCGGCAGACCATGAGGGCCAAGGCGAGGACCGGGAGCCAGGCAAGGCGGAACATCACCCAGGTGACACCGTCGGGCCGGTCGTGCAGGCCTGGGAGGCGGCCCGCGAGGAGGCCGGTCGCGGTGACCGCCATCAGGGCCGTCTGGTGCCACAGGAAGATCGTCATCGCGGAGAGGTTGACGGACGCCACGCACGCCCAGGGAACGGGCCGTCGCATCGCTCGCCGCAGCGGCTCCCGCAGGAGCAGGGCGAGGCCGCACTGGGCCGTACCGAACGTCACGGCGGCCAGGGTCGGCGGGTCGAGGTTGGAGACGGCGGCGCCGGGGACCCCGACCATCGACGCCGGGTAGCCGCCGTACGCGATCAGCGCCGCCGTCACCGCCGTGCCTCCCGCGAGCAGCACCCAGCCGGCGCGCCGGGTCAGCTCGCCGCGCGTCCAGGCCGCGCCGAGCGTGAACGGCACCAGCCAGCCCGCCGCCACATTCACCCAACCCGGCCAGGACGGGCCGCCGAGCCCGAACCGGACGAGGTCCACGTGCAGGACGACGGCCAGCGGCCACAGCGGGTTGACCCGCGCCACCAGCGGGGTCAGTGCCGTGAGCCCGGCGAACACCAGCAGGAACCACAGCAGTGACAGGACCAGCTTCAGCAGGGCGCGCACGGTGTCCACGTCCGCGCCCGTCAGGAGCAGGCCGGCCACGGCCAGGGTCCAGACGCCGAGCACGGCGGCCACCGGTCCGAAGAACCGGGAGAGCCGTGTCCGCAGCCACCGCCGGTACGTGGTGCCGCGCGCCCGCGCCGATGCGTAGCTCCTGGTCGCCACATGTCCGCCGACCAGGAAGAACACGGCCAGTGTCTGGAGGAGCCAGGAGACGGGGGCCAGCCACGGCAGGTACGTCAGCGGGCTCGACGTGTGCAGGGTGCCGCCGTCGGCTACCAGGGCGGTGACGAGCCAGTGACCCAGCACCACGCCGAGTATCGCGAGGGCGCGCAGGGCGTCGACGCCGCGGTCGCGGTCGGGCGGGGTCGCCGCGTCGATCCGCTCGGCGAGCGTCACGCGTGCGGCGGTGCCCGCGGCGGCGGGAGGAGCAGGAGAGGGAGGAACGGGAGCGGCAACGGTGGGAGCGGCAGCAGCAGTTCCGGTGCCTGTGCCGGGAATCGGTCGGCGTATCGCCTCACGCATGAGTTACCTCCGACGTCCGGCCCAGAACGATCCTGGCGAGGTTGGTCAAGGACACCGAGCCCGGTCTGAAGTAGTCGCTGTGGCCTCCGTCGCCTGCCGCGAACACACGGGCGCCGAAGGCCTTCGACACCGGGTCGGTACCGAAGCCCACCGTGGTGCCGAACAGGTCGGCCGTGGTGTGCGGGACGGCCGCGATCCAGTCGTCCGCGCCGCGGCCGGCCCAGACACGGGCCCCCGTACGCAGGTCGGCTGCGGACTCCGCTCCGGTGCCGGGGCTGCCGAGGAGGACGAGGTCGGTGATGCCCCGGCCGTTCACCGCGCGGGCGCCCACGGCCGTCCCGTACGAGTGGCAGAGCAGGGAGATGCGGGCGCGGGCGTTCAGTGCCGTCAGCCGGGTGGTGAACGCCCGGAGGTCGGGGGCCGCCTGTTCGGCCCGGGCCGTGGTCAGGGCCTCGGGGCTGATCGTGCCGGGCGTCTCGTAGCCGAGCCAGGCGATCACCGCCGCGCGGGTCCCCAGCTCTCGGTGCAGGGCGAGGGCTCCCGCGCGGAAGCGCTCGTACGTGTCGAGGCTCGTGTCGGAGCCCGGGACCAGGACCGCCACCCGGTCGGCCCGCGCCAGGTCGCCCAGGACCTCGACGGCCCGGCCGGGGCCCCGTGCGTCGAAGGAGAGGTAGTGACGGGACGGGTCCGCCATGGCGCGGACGGCGGAGGCGCGGCCGTGGTCGCCGTGGGCCGCGGCCATGCGGGACGCCTCGGCGGCGTTCGCCCGGTTCGCCGCGTACGCCCGGTCCAGGGTCGCCGCGGTGACCGTACCGATGCGGGCCGGGGCGGGAGCCGGTATCTCCGGGTGCGCCGCCGCGGCGAGCGGGACGACCACGGCGCCCGTGACCAGCAGGGCGAGCAGGCCGCGCCTCAGTCTGCCGCCGATGCCGATACCGATACCGATGCTGGCCTGCGACAGGCCCGGCTCCGGTTTCAGCCTCGGCTCCGGCTTCGGCCTCGGTTCAGGTGCCTGCCGGGAAGTCTTCCCGGGCCTCCCCCACGTCCACATGGCTCGCCCCGTCCAGTCCGCCCGTCCGTCGGGCTCCACTGGAAAGGAAGGTATGGATCGGAGACCCTGGTCGGCGTCCCGCCAGGGAGCTCACCTGGGAGGTGGCTCTCAGGTATTACGGGTATCACGACGGGCCGAGGCTCATGGCTGGGGCCCACGGCCGGGACCCGGTCCGGCTACCAGGCCAGCTGTGTGATCTCCTCCGCCACCACCGCGCACGCGTCCGCCGCCGGGTCGATCAGGGGGAAGTGGCCCACGGCCTCCAGGAGCGTCAGGCCCACCACCTCGCCGGCCTTCGCCGCCGCCTCCGCGTACGCCTCCGCGACCGCCTGCGGCACGACGGCGTCGGTCGTGCCCTGCACCAGGGTCGTGGCGATCCCCGTCGGGAGGAGCAGGGCCGGGTCGGCGTACGGCTGCCTCTCCTCGAACTTCTCCTCCCCGCCCAGCAGTTGCAGCGCGGCCCCGGAGCAGACGTCCAGTTTCTCCGCGACCGCGAAGTCCGCGATCGGGGCCAGCGCCACGACACCGCGCAGCGGGGCGGGCCGGTCCAGGCGCCAGGGCGCGTCGTCCGGCAGCAGATGACGGGCCGCGGCCCAGAGGGCCAGGTGCCCGCCGGCCGAGTGGCCCGTGACCACCGTGCGGCGCGCGTCCGCCGCCGGGAGCGCCTGCCGCACGAGCGCCGGCATCGCGTCGAGCGCCGCCGCGACGTCGTCGAAGGTCTCCGGCCAGCGCCCCGCCACGTGACCCGTACCGCCCTGCGCCGGGATCGTGCCGCCGCGCCGGTACTCGACGTTGGCCACGGCGAAGCCGCGCCTGGCCAGGAAGTCCGCGAACGGGGTGATGTGCCGCCGGTCGTACGGGGCCCGCCAGGCGCCGCCGTGCAGGACGACGACGAGCGGGGCCGACTCCTCGCCGCCGCGCGGGGCGTAGAAGTCGACGACCTGGTCGGGGTGGTCGCCGTACGCGGCGGTGGCGTCGGGGTCGACGGGCGGGTGCGAGAAGGCCGACTCCTCCTCCGCGGCGTCGCGGGCGCCATGTGCGTCGTCCGGCATGCTCCAACCTCTCAGCGGTGCGGTGTGTGTCCCGGAGCCGGGGGKTTCGGCCGGTGTGCGGCGGGGCTCGGGTCGTTGGCCCGGACGTTATCAGGCCGGTGACGTGCGGCTACACGGGGTCGTGACGCTTGGTCAGGGGGAGCCCCCTGTCGGCTTGTTGCGCGTCTCGTGGTGTGGGGGCGCCGTGGGGCCTTCCCTTCCCGACCCTTCCGGGGGCTGCGCCCCCGGGCCCCCGCTGTCGCGCTGCGCGCTCGTCCTCAGACGCCGGACGGGCTGAAAAACCTCAGGCGTCGGCCGGACTGAAAGACGCGCAGCTCGTCCGGCCTGCAAGAGGACCTACGACGAAACCGCTCCCCGCTCAGAACATCTCCCCCAGCACCCGTGCCGCCCGCTCCACCTCGCCGAAGCCCACGTACAGCGGGGTGAAGCCGAAGCGGAGGATGTCGGGTTCCCGGAAGTCGCCGATCACGCCGCGGGCTATGAGGCGGCGCATCACGTCGCCCGCCTCCGCGCAGCGCAGTGCGACCTGGCTGCCGCGCGACGCGTGCGCGGTCGGGGTCACCGATTCCACCGCCCCCGTCGGCACGTACGCCTCGACGCACTCCAGGAAGAAGTCCGTCAGGGCGAGGGACTTGGTGCGGACCGCCTCGATCGGGACGTCGTCCCAGACCTCCAGGGCCGCTTCCAGGGCGAGCATGGAGAGGATGTCCGGCGTGCCGACGCGGCCGCGGACGGCGCCCGGGGCCGGGGCGTAGTCCGTGCTCATGCCGAAGGGGTCGGCGTGGGAGTTCCAGCCGGGGAGCGGGGAGTCGAAGCGGGGCTGGTGGTCCCGGCGCACATAGAGGTACGCCGGTGCGCCCGGGCCGCCGTTGAGGTACTTGTACGTGCAGCCGACCGCCAGGTCCACGCCGTGCTCGTCGAGGCCGACCGGCAGGGCGCCCGCGCTGTGGCAGAGGTCCCAGACCGACACCGCGCCCGCCGCGTGGACCGCCGCCGTCAGGCCCGGCAGGTCGTAGAGGCGGCCCGTGCGGTAGTCGACGTGGTTCAGGAGCACCGCCGCCGTACGGTCGCCCAGGGCCCGCGGCACCTCGTCGGGGGCGACCGGGCGCAGCGTGCAGCCCGTCAGCCGGGCCGCCGACGCGGCGATGTAGCCGTCCGTGGGGAACGTCGTCGCGTCCACCAGGATCTCGTCCCGGACGCCCACTCCCTCCTCCCGGCCGCCCGCGCCCCCGCCGGCGAGGCGCACCGCGCCCACGACCGCCTTGAAGATGTTCACGCTGGTCGAGTCGCCGACGACGATCTGGCCCGCCGCCGCGCCCACCAGCGGCGCGATCCGGTCGCCGATCCGCTCCGGCGCCGTCCACCAGCCGCTCTCGTCCCAGGACCGGATCCGCAGCGAACCCCACTGCCTGCGGACGACGTCCTCGATCCGGCCGGGCACCGAGCGCGGCAGCGCGCCCAGGGAGTTCCCGTCCAGGTACACCGTGTCGTCCAGGACGAACTGGGCGCGCAGGTCGGCCAGTTCGTCGGCGGCGTCGAGCTTCGCCGCCTTGTCTGCCTTGTCCGTCATCGTTGCCTTCGCTGCGTTCATCGCGCTCGCGGCCTCGGCCGCGACGGGCCCACCGTACGGCTCAGACATGCGACCGCGCCGTCCACAGCTCGGGAAAGACGTTCTTGCGGGCCCGCTTCTCCAGCCAGGCCACACCGGCCGAGCCGCCGGTGCCCGTCTTGGAACCCATGGCCCGCCGGGTGGCGACCAGGTGGTCGTTGCGCCAGCGCCAGACCAGTTCGGCGACGTCCGTCAACGCCTCGCCGAGCCGCGCCAGTTCGGAGCTCTCGTCGCCCGCGTACAGGTCCGTCCAGACGGCCTCGACCTCGGGCGAGGGCTCGTAGCGGCCGGACACGTCCCGCTGGACGACCGACGCCGGGATCGCGTACCCGCGCCGCGCGAGCAGCCGCAGCACCTCGTCGTACAGGCTCGGCTCGTGCAGGGCCTTCTCCAGCTCGGCGTGGACGCGGGGCGCGCCGCGGTGCGGTACGAGCATCGACGCGGACTTGTCGCCGAGCAGGAACTCCATGCGCCGGTACATGGCCGACTGGAAGCCGGAGCCCTCGCCGAGGGCGCTGCGGTACGAGTTGAACTGGGCCGGGGTGAGCTGGCCGAGGGGCTTCCAGGACGCGTTCAGCGCCTCCAGCTCCCGTACCGACCGCTTCAGCGCCGCCACCGCGACCGGTACGCGGTCCTCGCGCAGCGCCTTCGCCGCGGTCTCCCACTCGTGCACGATGACCGTGAACCACAGCTCCATGACCTGGGTCGTCACCAGGAAGACCATCTCTCCGGGGTCGTCGGAGAGGGTGTGCTGGAGGTGGGTCAGGACGTCCGCCTGGACGTAGTCCTCGTACGGGGTCGTGCCCTGGAAGTCGAGATGCGGGGTCTCGGGCTCCGAAGCCGCCTCGTGCGCCGTGGCGGGGGGCTGAGCCTGTTGGGACATCGCTGTCTCCTGCTGTACTCCGGGTAGCGGTCCGCCCCTGCCGAATTCCGACACGGGGGCCCCGGTCCCCAACCGGCATCCTCCACAATCGTGCCCCAGAACCGCAAGGTCCGCCTGGTCACACCAGGCGGACCTGCACATACGTGGCTCCGCGGGGTCCGGAGGGCCCGGGGACCGGCCGGGCCGGTGGAGCCGGCCGGGGCTCAGCCCAGGGTGCGGGCGGCGGTCTCGGAGGAGTCCTTCAGGAACTGCGAGCAGCGCTCGTACTCCTCCTGCTCGCCGATCGCCTGCGCGGCGCGGGCGAGACCGTGCAGGGCGCGCAGGAAGCCGCGGTTCGGCTCGTGCTCCCACGGCACCGGGCCGTGGCCCTTCCAGCCGCTGCGGCGCAGGGAGTCCAGGCCGCGGTGGTAGCCGGTCCGGGCGTACGCGTACGACTCGACGACGCTGCCGCGCTCGTACGCCTCGTCGGACAGCCGGGCCCAGGCGAGCGAGGAGGTGGGGTACTTCGCGGCGACGTCGGCGGGGGACGTGCCGTTCGCGAGGAGTTCGCGTGGCTCCGGGTCGTCGGGGAGGTGGGTCGGGGGCGGTCCCCCGAGGAGGTTCTCGTGAATCGACATGGGTTCAAG
>NZ_VDFC01000050.1:20073-24050 GCF_008369065.1 Streptomyces apricus
GTTCTAGCTCAGGTGGCCCCGGGACTGGTTCGGCTCCAGGGGTGGGGACGTGATGGCCGCGTGGGTGCGGCATTCCGGGCGGAGGCAGCCCGGCGCGGGGTTGCGTACCGTCGTGAAGGCGATCAGCGCGCCCAGCGCGAGGACGCCCGCGCACAGCGGTATCGCCCGGTGGAAGGCGTCGTCGAAGGCGGACGCCGAGCGGTACGCCTCCTCGCCCATCCCCGCCAGCAGCGGCAGCGCGGCGACCGCGACCAGGCCGGCCGCCCGGGCCGCCGCGTTGTTGATGCCGCTGGCCAGCCCCGCCCGCCCGGTGTCCACCGAGGCCAGCACCGTCGCGGTGAGGGGCGCCACGAGCGTCACCATGCCGGTGCCGAGCACCAGGACGGCGGGCAGCACGTCGGCCGCGTACGAGGCGCCCTCGCCCACCCGCAGCATCAGCAGCATCCCGGCCGCGCACAGCAGCGGGCCCACGGTGAGCGGGACGCGCGGGCCGATCCGCTCGCTCAGCTGGCCCGAGCGGGCCGACAGCAGCAGCATCAGGACCGTCGTCGGCAGCAGGGCCGTACCGGCGCCGAGGGCCGAGTACCCGGCGACGACCTGGAGCTGGAGGGCGGAGAGGAAGAAGAACCCGCCGAAGGCCGCGTACACGCACAGCGTGACGAGGTTGACCGCCGTGAACTGGCGCGACGCGAAGATGTCGAGCGGCATCATCGGGTCGTCCCGCCGCCGCTCCACGGCCACGAAGGCGACGCCCGCCGCGACCCCGGCCGCCGCCGTCACCGCCACGACCGGCACCGAGCCGTCAGGGGCCTCGATGAGGGCGTACGTCACCAGGGCGAGCGCCAGCGCGCCGAGGACGGCGCCGAGCACGTCGAAACCGCGCCCGTGCACCCGGCCGTCCTTCGACTCCGGTACGTGGCGCAGGGCGATCGGGGCACAGAGCAGCGCCAGCGGCACGTTCAGCAGGAACACCCAGCGCCAGCCGGGGCCGTCCACCAGCCAGCCGCCCAGGAAGGGGCCGACCGCGGCGCCGATGCCGCCGAAGCCCGACCACAGGCCGACCGCCCTCGCCCGGTCGTCCGGGTGGAACGACGCCTGGATCAGGGCGAGTGAGCCGGGGGCGAGCAGCGCGCCGCCGACCCCCTGCAGGGCGCGGGCCGCGACGAGCACCTCCGCGTTCGGTGCCAGCCCGCACAGCAGGGACGCCGCCGCGAACCAGACCACACCCACCACGAACACCTTGCGGCGTCCGAAGCGGTCGCCGAGGGAGCCGCCCAGCAGGATGAGGCCCGCGAGGGTCAGCATGTAGGCGTTGACGGTCCACTGGAGGGCGGCCAGGTCCGCGTCGAGGTCGCGGCCGATCGTCGGCAGCGCGACGTTCACCACGGTCGAGTCCAGCATCGCCATGCTCGACCCGAGCACGGTGGTCAGCAGGATCCACCTCCCCGCGGGGGAGGACATCCGGACGGCCGGGGACCCGGCAGGCCCCACGGGACCCGCAGGTCCTGCGGGTCCCGCAGGCTGCGAAGGCCCTGCGGGCTGCGAGGACCCCGCGGACTGCAAAGGCTCCGAGGGTTCCGGGGACGGTGAAGGTGACGACTCCTGTGGTGAGGCGGCCATGTCCCGGATGATACGGACATACGGCGGGGCCCGGTCTCCCTGTGGAAAACCGGGCCCCGCCGCCGGACGTACCGCCCGTGCGTGACGCTTACTTGATCTTCGTGCCCGTGGAGCGCAGGTGGCCGCAGGCCTCGGTGACGCGCTGGGCCATCGCGCCCTCGGCGAGCTTGCCCCAGGTGCGGGGGTCGTACGTCTTCTTGTTGCCGACCTCGCCGTCGACCTTCAGGACGCCGTCGTAGTTGCGGAACATGTGGTCCGCGATGGGACGCGTGAACGCGTACTGCGTGTCCGTGTCGATGTTCATCTTCACGACGCCGTTCTCCAGCGCCGTGCGGATCTCCTCCTCGGAGGAGCCGGAGCCGCCGTGGAAGACGAAGTCGAACGGCGACGGCTTGCCGAACTTCGCCGCCACGCCCTCGTTCAGCTCCTTCAGGAGCTCGGGGCGCAGGACGACGTTGCCCGGCTTGTAGACGCCGTGCACGTTGCCGAAGGACGCGGCCAGCAGGTAGCGGCCCTTCTCGCCCAGGCCCAGGGCCTCGGCCGTACGGATCGCGTCCTCGACCGTGGTGTAGAGGTTGTCGTTGATCTCGTGCGTGACGCCGTCCTCCTCACCGCCGGTCGGGGTGATCTCCACCTCAAGGATGATCTTCGCGGCGGCGGCGCGGGCCAGCAGCTCCTGGGCGATGGCCAGGTTGTCGGCGAGGGTCTCCGCGGAGCCGTCCCACATGTGGGACTGGAACAGCGGGTTGCGGCCGGCCTTGACGCGCTCCTCGGAGATCGCGAGCAGCGGACGCACGTACCCGTCGAGCTTGTCCTTGGGGCAGTGGTCCGTGTGCAGCGCGACGGTGACGTCGTACTTCTCGGCGACGATGTGCGCGAACTCGGCCAGCGCCACCGCGCCGGTGACCATGTCCTTCTTGTACTGGCCGCCCAGGAACTCCGCACCGCCGGTGGAGATCTGGACGATGCCGTCGCTCTCGGCCTCCGCGAACCCGCGGAGCGCAGCGTGCAGGGTCTGCGTCGAGGTCACGTTGATGGCCGGGTAGGCGAACTTGCCTGCCTTCGCCCGGTCGAGCATCTCGTTGTAGACCTCGGGGGTTGCGATGGGCATCTGTCCGCTCCTTGTATGTGCGGGTGGAGTGCTGCTTACGGCCCTGACCTAGGGGGCGACGTCATTGTCGGCCCCATCCTTCCAGACGTGGCCGGATGGTCCGGTCTGTGCGGCGGGAGAGGGGAGGGGAAGGGTCGGACGAGGGTTCAGGCGAGGCCGAGCTCGTCCTTGGAGTACGCGTAGAGGTACGGGACCCCCGCGGTCTCCTGGATCTTCTCCGCGGCGCCGGTGGCACGGTCGACGATGGTCGCGACGCCCACGACCTCGGCGCCGGCCTCGCGCACGGCCTCGACGGCGGTGAGCGGGGAGCCGCCGGTGGTCGAGGTGTCCTCGACGACGAGCACGCGGCGGCCCGCGATGTCCGGGCCCTCGACCCTGCGCTGCAGGCCGTGCGCCTTCGCCTCCTTGCGCACGACGAAGGCGTCCACGCGCCGGCCGCGCGCGTGGGCGGCGTGCAGCAGGGCCGCGGCCACCGGGTCGGCGCCCATCGTGAGGCCGCCGACCGCGTCGAAGTCCAGGTCGGCCGTCAGGTCGAGCAGCACCTGCCCGACCAGCGGGGCCGCCTCGCCGTCGAGGGTGATCCGCCGCAGGTCGACGTAGTAGTCGGCCTCGATGCCGGAGGAGAGGGTCACCTTGCCGTGCACCACGGCCTTGTCCTTGATCTGCTGCAGCAGCTCGCCGCGCACGTCGTCGCTCATGGGGGTCAGCTTAGAGGCGGCGCCAGGTCCAGGTGGTGGCGGCTTCGAGCGGCTCGATGGGGGTGACCAGGCGAGGCGCGGTGTTGAGGCCGTCGGGCGGGCCGGTCTGCGGCTCCACGCACACGGCGGCCTCCTGCTCGTCGTACACGACGACCCACTGCTCGCGGCTCGTCACGTCCAGTGCGAGCTGTCCCGGCCAGGTGAGGGTGACGCGGACGCCCTCGGGCATCCCGAAGCAGTCGTCCCAGGGGCCGGGGCGCGGGTCGATGCGGCGGCCGGTGGGCAGGTGGTCGTCGCCGCGCTCCTCCTGCCAGGCGGCGGTGAAGTCGACGCGCACGTCCTGGTCGCCGAGGGTGCGGTTGAACCAGGGGTGCCAGCCGATCTGCGCCGGGAAGCTCTCGTCGTACGTCTCCACCGACATGGTGAGCGTCAGGGAGTCCCCGGTGAGGGCGACGGCCTGGGTGACGCGGCCGGGGTACGGCCAGGGGTCGACGAGGTCGTACGTGATGACGGCCTCGTCGGCGCTCCTGCGGGCCGTGCGCCAGGCT
>NZ_VDFC01000050.1:24150-35042 GCF_008369065.1 Streptomyces apricus
CCCCCGCCGCATCCGCCGCCGCCCCCGCAGGAGGAGCCGCCGCCGCAGGACGAACCGCCGCCGCACGAGTGGTGACCCGACGAACCGGACGAGCAGGAGTGGGAGTGGGAGCCCCCGTCGCTGCCGCTCACCCCGCCGTCACCGGCCCACCAGCTGTCGCTGTTGCGGCGCGGACGCCTCCTCCCGCCTCCCCGCGACACGGATGCGGTCCGCGCGACGGCGACCACCACGAACATCACGACGAACACCGCCAGGATGATGCCGAAAACCATGGCGCCACCCTCCTTCCGTTCCCCCGAAGCGGCCCCCCGTGGGCCTTGCTTCTCGTCTGTTTCCTGCTCCGACTCCTGCTGTCCTTGCTGTTACTGCCGACTTGCTCCTTGCGTGGCGGGGTGATGCCCGCCCGTCTCACGCACCAAAGCAGAGTTGAGCAACTCCAGAGGTTGAGCGCAGGATGGCCGTCATGACCTCCAGTGCACGTCGTCCCCTTCTCAATCGCCGGCTCGCCGGGTTCGGCACGACGATCTTCGCCGAGATGTCCGCCCTCGCCCTGAGCACCGGGGCGATCAACCTCGGTCAGGGCTTCCCCGACACGGACGGACCCGAGGAGGTCCGGGAGGCGGCCGTGCGGGCGCTGCGCGACGGCCGGGGCAACCAGTACCCGCCGGGCCCGGGCGTCCCCGAGCTGCGTACGGCGGTCGCCGCGCACCAGGAGCGCCGGTACGGCCTGGCGTACGACCCCGCCACCGAGGTCCTGGTCACGGCCGGTGCGACGGAGGCGATCGCGGCCTCCCTGCTGGCCCTGCTGGAGCCCGGCGACGAGGTGGTCGCGCTGGAGCCGTACTACGACTCGTACGCGGCCTGCATCGCGATGGCGGGCGGCACCCGGGTGCCGGTCACCCTGCGGCCGCACGAGGAGACCGTCGACGGGACCGTGCACCGGCGCTTCCGGCTGGACCTGGACGAGCTGCGGGACGCGATCACGGACCGCACCCGACTGCTGCTGATCAACACCCCGCACAACCCGAGCGGCACCGTCCTCACCCGCGAGGAGCTCACGGTGATCGCCGGGCTGGCCGTCGAGCGGGACCTGCTGGTGGTCACCGACGAGGTCTACGAGCACCTGGTGTTCGACGGCGCCGAGCACGTCCCGCTGGCGAGCCTGCCCGGGATGCGCGAGCGCACGGTCACCATCGGGAGCGCCGGCAAGACCTTCTCGTTCACCGGCTGGAAGGTCGGCTGGGTGACGGCGGCGCCCGAGCTGGTCACGGCGGTGCGCTCGGCGAAGCAGTACCTCACCTACGTGGCCTCGGGCCCCTTCCAGTACGCGGTCGCCGAGGCGCTGGCGCTGCCCGACGCGTACTTCGAGGCGTTCCGCGCGGACATGCTGGCCAAGCGGGACCTGCTGAGCGCGGGGCTCACGGAGGCGGGCTTCGGGGTGTTCCGGCCGGCCGGGACGTACTTCGTCACCACCGACATCCGGCCGCTGGGCGAGAGCGACGGCTTCGCGTTCTGCCGCGCCCTGCCGGAGCGGGCCGGGGTCGTCGCGGTCCCGAACGCGGTCTTCTACGACGACCGCGAGGCCGGGGCGCCCTTCGTGCGGTTCGCGTTCTGCAAGCGGACGCCGGTGCTGGAGGAGGCGGTGAGCCGCCTCAAGGCGCTCGCCGGCTGAGGCGCGGGCGTCCGACCGCCCCGACCGCGCCGACCGCGCCGACACGCCCGGCAGGGTCCGCGGTCCGCTGTCACGGCGCCGCGCCGCGGCGGTGGGAAACCGGTGGAATCCGGACCCGCCCGGCCGCGCGGTGCTCGCAAATGGGCGGGATTGCCCTCAATCTGCTCATGTGACCCTCGCACCTGCCCTCGCGCCCGCCGTCACGCCACCGGCCACCGAGGGCCGGGCCCGCCGTCCCCGGCGCCCGGTCCCGGCCGCGACGATGGGTACGGCCCTGGGACTGTTCCTGGCCGCCCGGCTGCTGGGGACCGCGGTCGTGGCCGCGGCCGCGTGGGCGGCCGGCCAGCACCCCGTGCTGCTGCTCGGGCGGTCCTGGGACTCGATCTGGTACCTGCGGATCGCCGGAGCCGGCTACGGGCGCAGCCTGCGCTTCCACCCCGACGTCGTCCACAGCGACCTGGCGTTCTTCCCGCTCTACCCGGGGCTGCTGCGCGGCGTCATGGAGCTCACCCCGCTCAGCGGTCCCGCCGCCGGGCTGCTGGTCTCCTGGACGGCCGCCGGGGTCGCCGCCTGCGGGATCTGGGCGATCGGGGCGCGGCTGCACGGCCGGGCCGTCGCCACCGTCCTCGTCCTGCTCTGGGGGCTGCTGCCGCACTCCGTGGTGCTGTCGATGGCGTATACGGAACCGGTGCTGACCGCGTTCGCCGCCTGGTCGCTGCACGCCGTCCTCACCGGCCGCTGGGTGTGGGCGGGCGTCCTCGCGACGGGCGCGGGGCTGGCCCGGCCGAACGGGTTCGCAGTGGCGGCGGCGGTCCTCGCGGCAGCGGCGTACGAGCTCTGGAGGCGGCGCGGAAAAGTTACCCACAGGCTGTGGACGGGCGCGGCGCTCGCACCGCTCGGCTGGGCGGGGTACGTGCTGTGGGTGGGGCGGCGGCAGGGCGACCTGTTCGGCGGGTACTTCGAGGTGCAGCGGCTGTGGGGCTCGCGCTACGACTTCGGCCTCGGCGCGCTGCGGTTCGTGCGGCACCTGCTGCTGGAGGGCGACCGGCTGGTCTTCCCGATGTCGATGGTGCTCGTCGCGGCGGCCCTGCTGCTGTACGGGCTGCTGGCCGCGGACCGCGCTCCTCTGCCGCTGCTGGTCTACGCGGGCGTGCTGCTGGCCGTCGCGGCAGGCGGCGACGGGTTCTTCGAGTGCAAGCCGCGGTTTCTGCTGCCCGCCTTCCCGCTGCTGCTGCCGCTGGCGTGCGCGCTGGTGCGGACGGCGAGAGCCCGGCCGTGGCACGCGACCCTGGTGGTCGGCGCCCTGGCCGGGCTCTCGTTCGCGTACGGGGCGTATCTGGTCGTGCTCGCCCACAAGCCGCTGTGAGGACCGCCGGTCCGGGAGGGGATCCCGGCCCGCCGTGAGGACTACTGGTCCTCGTCGGGCTTCTCGGCCTCGTCGATCTCCTGTTCGAGACCGAGCTGCTCGACGAGCCACTTGTCGAACTCGATGGCGGCCCGCACCCAGCTGACCGTCGACGACACGAAGTGCTCCAGGCTGACGCCCGTGCCGATCAGCATCTGCGCCTCGCCGATCAGGCGGACGGTGCCGTCGTCGTGCGTGTGGCTGTAGACCTTGGGCCACAGCGTGCGGCGGTTCCAGTCGTCGATCGACTCAAGGAGCTGCTGCTTCTGCTCGATCTCGTGCGGCCGGTCGTAGAACGTCCGGACCGAGAAGACCTGCTGGTCACCCTCGCCGCGGAACATGAAGTACGTACGGAACTGCTCCCACGGCGCCGCGAGGTCACCCTCGTCGTCGACGACGTACTTCAGCTCCATCTGGTCCAGGAGCTGCTTCACGAGGTCCTGGTCCGGGACGACGGGGCCCGCCGGTCCGCCGGGGTTCGGCTCTGGCTGGCCCCCGAAGTTCGGAATCGAGGACGGGTCGATGCTCACCGTGATTTTCCCTTCGTACGGATCCCGCCATCCTCCCCCATGCGGGGCGGGGGCCCGCAACCCCCGCCCCGGCCGGTGACGGAATTCCGCTCAGAGCGTCTTGCCGGGCACCGGACCGCCCGCCGGACCGTTCTCCGCGCCGCTCGCCACGCCACTCGCCGTGTCGCCCGCCGCGCCGCCCGCCGGTTCCTCCTCGCCCGCGGTCGCCGGGCCCACGATCAGTCCGTCGCCGAAGGCGTCCACCCGGACCGTGTCGCCGTCCTTGACCTCGCCCGCCAGGATCTCCTTGGCGAGGCGGTCGCCGATGGCGGTCTGGACGAGACGGCGCAGGGGACGGGCCCCGTAGGCCGGATCGTTGCCCTCCAGCGCCAGCCAGGCCAGCGCCGCGTCCGTGACCTCCAGGGTGAGCCGGCGCTCGGCGAGCCGCTTGGCGAGCCGGCCGACCTGGAGCTTCGCGATGCGCTCCAGCTCCGGCCCGGTCAGCGCCGAGAAGACCACGAGGTCGTCGAGCCGGTTGAGGAACTCCGGCTTGAAGGAGGCCCGCACCACCTCCAGGACCTGCTCCTTCTTCTGCTCCTCGCTCGTCAGCGGGTCGATCAGGAACTGGCTGCCCAGGTTCGAGGTGAGCACCAGGATGGTGTTGCGGAAGTCGACCGTGCGGCCCTGCCCGTCGGTGAGGCGCCCGTCGTCCAGGACCTGCAGCAGCACGTCGAAGACCTCGGGGTGCGCCTTCTCCACCTCGTCCAGGAGCACGACGCTGTACGGGCGCCGGCGGACCGCCTCGGTGAGCTGGCCGCCCTCCTCGTAGCCGACGTAGCCGGGGGGCGCGCCGACCAGGCGGGCCACGCTGTGCTTCTCGCCGTACTCCGACATGTCGATGCGGATCATGGCCCGCTCGTCGTCGAAGAGGAAGTCCGCGAGCGCCTTGGCCAGCTCGGTCTTGCCGACGCCGGTGGGTCCGAGGAAGAGGAACGAGCCGGTGGGGCGGTCCGGGTCGGCGATGCCCGCGCGCGTGCGGCGCACGGCGTCGGAGACGGCCCGCACGGCCTCGCCCTGGCCGATCAGGCGGCGGCCCAGCTCCTCCTCCATGCGCAGCAGTTTCTGCGTCTCGCCCTCCAGGAGGCGGCCCGCGGGGATGCCGGTCCAGGAGCCGACCACGTCCGCGATGTCGTCCGGGCCGACCTCCTCCTTGACCATCGTGTCCTTGGTGACCTCCACCTCGGCCTCGGAGGCCTCCTCCAGGTCCCTCTCCAGGGTGGGGATCTCGCCGTAGAGCAGCTTGGAGGCGGTGTCGAAGTCGCCGTCGCGCTGGGCCCGCTCGGCCTGGCCGCGCAGCTCGTCGAGCTTCTCCTTCAGCTCACCGACCCGGTTGAGGGACTTCTTCTCCTTCTCCCAGCGGGCGGTCAGGCCGCGCAGCTCCTCCTCCTTGTCGGCGAGGTCGCGGCGCAGCTTCTCCAGGCGCTGCTTGGAGGCCTCGTCGGTCTCCTTGCCGAGCGCCAGCTCCTCCATGCGCAGCCGGTCCACGACGCGCTGCAGCTCGTCGATCTCGACGGGCGAGGAGTCGATCTCCATACGGAGCCGGGACGCGGCCTCGTCGACGAGGTCGATGGCCTTGTCGGGCAGGAAGCGGGAGGTGATGTACCGGTCGGAGAGGGTCGAGGCGGCGACCAGCGCGCTGTCCGCGATGACGACCTTGTGGTGGGCCTCGTAGCGCCCCTTGAGGCCGCGCAGGATGGCGATGGTGTCCTCGACGCTCGGCTCGGCGACCAGCACCTGCTGGAAGCGCCGCTCCAGCGCCGGGTCCTTCTCGATCCGCTCGCGGTACTCGTCGAGGGTGGTCGCGCCGACCATGCGCAGCTCGCCGCGGGCCAGCATGGGCTTCAGCATGTTCCCGGCGTCCATGGCCGAGTCCCCGCCGGCGCCCGCGCCCACCACGGTGTGCAGCTCGTCGATGAAGGTGATGATCTGCCCGTCGGAGTCCTTGATCTCCGCGAGCACGGTCTTGAGCCGCTCCTCGAACTCGCCGCGGTACTTGGCGCCCGCGACCATCGCGCCGAGGTCGAGCGAGACGAGCCGCTTGTCCTTCAGGGACTCGGGCACGTCGCCCTTGACGATGCGCTGGGCAAGCCCCTCCACGACGGCGGTCTTGCCGACGCCCGGCTCGCCGATGAGGACGGGGTTGTTCTTGGTCCGCCGGGACAGGACCTGCACGACGCGGCGGATCTCCTGGTCGCGGCCGATGACGGGATCGAGCTTGCCGTCCCGGGCCGCTGCGGTGAAGTCGGTACCGAACTTTTCGAGTGCCTTGTACTGGCCCTCGGGATCCGGGGTGGTCACCCGGCGCCCTCCCCTGCTCTTCTGGAACGCGTCCAGCAGTTTCTCGGCGCTGGCCCCTTGCCGGGAGAGTACGTCGCCGGCCGCGCCGCCCTTGGCGGCGATGCCGATGAGCATGTGCTCGGTGGAGAGGAACTCGTCCCCGAGCTCCTTGGCCCGCTCGGACGCGTCGGCGATGACCGCGAGCAGCTCCCGGTTGGGCTGCGGCGGGGCGACGGTGGAACCGGTGACGCTGGGCAGCGCGCCCAGGACGCGCTCGGCGCCGGTCCGTACGGCGGCGAGGTCGGCCTCGACCGCGGCCAGCAGGTCGGTGATGTTCTCGTTCTCCTGGCCCGCGAGCAGGGCGAGCAGCAGGTGCGCGGGGGTCAGGTCCGGGTGGCCCTCGGACACGGCCCTGCTGCTGGCCGCGTTGATCGCGTCCCGGCTCCTGTTGGTCAGCTCGGCATCCACGTTCGCGTTCTCCTCCTCGTACTCGTACCCGTGCCCGTGCGTGTACTTCGGTGTTGGCTGACCCAGTCAACGTACACAAAGTTGAGTCTAATCCACTCAAGGGGGTGGCGGGAGGCGTACGGTTCCGCTCATGGCCTCGTACCCCGTGAACCCGCGCGATCCCGGCGAGCCGTATCTCGGCTTCTGGCGGGAACGCCACCTGTGCACCCTGACCACCTTCCGTCCCGACGGCACCCCGCACGTGGTGCCGGTCGGAGTCACATACGATCCGCAGGCCGGTCTGGCTCGGGTGATCGCCGACGGATCCAGCAGGAAGGTCCGCAACGTGCTGGCCGCCGGACCCGACGGCATGGCGGTCGCCGTCTGCCAGGTGGACGGGCGGCGGTGGGCGACGCTGGAGGGGCGCGCGACGGTGTCCTCGGACCCCGAGCGGGTCGCGGAGGCGGTGCGCCGGTACGCCGAGCGGTACACGAGGACACCGAGGCCGAACCCGTCCCGGGTGGTCGTGGAGATCGCGCTGACGTCGGCGATGGGCAATCCGTGAGCGCGGCGGGCCCCGTGCGCCCACACGGCCGGTTTTCGCCCTTGTGGAGCCGGGAACCGGCCTGAAGCATTCCTGTCGCGGCACGTCTTTCACGACGTGCCTCAAAACTGCAGCGGCGTCACCGTGTTCAGGTCACGGTGACGCCGCTGCGGGGGGAAGCGCCTGAGCGATCTACAACGACGGGGGAATCGCGTCAGGCACTGCGGGGGGTGGCTGAGATGGTTCGTACGTCCGGGGCTTCCGGCTCGACCAGCCGATGGTCGCGCTGATCGAGGTTCACAAAGATCATTCCGTACCGGATGGCGCACCGCACCGGCTGCGGCGCCCCCCGGGGCCGTCGCAGACAGCGGTACGCCCGCACGTCGTCCTCGTCGTCCCGGGTCACCACGACCGGCTCGCCGAAGACGGTCACCATCAACGAGTCACCGCTGTGGGGGATGGCGGTGGCCAGGTCGATGAAGTGCCAGCCCGAGCGATAGGCGGTGGCCATTTCCCTGCGGAAGGAACGGTCGTCGGGAGGAGTCGTCATGTCAGCCCCCGATGCTGCCGTCTACCGGAGGTGCCGGCCAGCTGGTGTCGAAGTCCGCCGGACTCACCGGTGCCACCGGATCCGCCGGGGCCGCCGGCCAGCTGGTGTCAGGGGGGACAGCGGCGTTCCCGGCAGCCGCCGGCCAGCTCGTGTCCGCTCGAACGTCGTCCTTCGCGTCGGAGAAGCCATTCAGTGTTCCGAAGGCCACAACGGCGGAGAAGACGGCGACAAGCACCGAGCGAAGCATTCTCTTACCCATAGTCGGCTTCGTCCTCACTTGAAGGTCCCTCTCCCCCGTCGGATACGACGATGGCTCATTCGGGCACGTCATGGCCACATAATCGATGCATCATGTTCCTGCACGTTCAGGCTCCTGGGGGGTGGAGATTAGATGGTTAAACGGTCCAAACCGACACATCCCCATTCGGTGACCGAGCTGTGCGAAGAGGGTGGGCGTCTCTATGCGAATGCGCTCCGCACGGGACGTATCGCCCGCGAAGAGGTCGAGTCGGCCCCCTGCTTGATGGAGTTCGACCTCCTTCACCCCGATCCGGACGACGTGGGCTGGTTGCGCCCGGTCCCGCCGATGGTGGCCCTGGCTCAGCGGCTCAACCCCATAGAGCGGGAAATCACGGCGCACCGGCGGTTGTCGATCGAACTGACCGATGCTTTCGAGCCGTTCATGGCGCTCAGCGCCCAGGCCACGGCGCCCACCCACTCCATCACGGTGCTGGAGGGCGGTGAACGGATCAACGCGGCGCTCAATCTGGCCACGGCCCAGTGCCAGACCGAGGTCCTCACGATCCAGCCGAGCAACCGCATCTCCGAGCGCAACCTGATGCACGGGCTGGAACGGGACAGGCCGCTGACCGAGCGCGGTGTCCGGATCAGGACGCTGTACCAGCACACGGCCCGCTACAGCCAGGAGAAGCTGGCCTACGTGGCCCAGCTGTCCAACGGCAAGGTGGAGTACCGCACCATCGACGAGCTGGTGGAACGGCTGATCATCTGCGACGAGACCGTCGCCTTCATCCCCACCCGCGACGACCAGCAGGTCGCCCTGGAGCTGCGCCATCCGGGCCTCGTCCGCTACCTGATCAAGGTGTTCGAGTTCGTCTGGGGCCGGGCCGTCCCGCTGAGCGCCGGCGCCCCGTACGAGACCGCCCCCGACGGCATCACGAACATCCAGCACTCCATCGCCAAACTGCTGGTGGAGGGCCACGTCGACGAGGCGATAGCCCGCCGCCTCGGCATGAACGTACGGACCTGCCGGGCCCACATCGCGAAGCTGGCCACCGCCCTGGGCAGCGGCAGCCGGGCACAGCTCGGTTACCTCATAGCCGAATCCGGGATCCTGAAACAGGACGTCGCGGAATGACGTCTCCACATCCGGTACATGGTGTGGAGGAACTGTGCGCGGCGGCCGCGGAGGTCTACGAACGGGCCCTGCGCGAGGGCCGCGTGCACGGTGCGGACGCCGACGGAGCCCCCTGCCTCGTGGACCTCGGACTCCTGCGCCCGGCCGTCGAGGACCCGGGCCGTCTGGAGCCCGTCGCCCCGGTCGTCGCACTGCACCGGCTGCTGCGGAGGTCCGGCGAGCGCATAGCGGACGAGCGCCGGCGCGAGGACCGGCTGGCCGCGGCGTTCGAGCCGCTGATGCGGATCGACGGCCGCCGGACGGCGCCCGCGGACACACCGATGATCGCCGTCCTCAGCGGCTCGCAGCAGATCAACGAAGCCATCACCGAGGCCATGGCCCGCGCGTCCCGTGAACTGCTCACCGTCCAGCCCCACACCCACACCGGTGAGCGCCGCCACACGGCCGAGGCCGTCGCCCTGGAGCGCGACCAGGCCCTGCTGGACCGCGGCTGCCGGATCCGCACCCTCTACCAGCACACCGTGCGCCACTCGCCGACCGTCCTCTCCCGCTACGAGCAGCTGGAGGGCGACGTCGAGGCCCGCTCCCTGGACGAGGTCACCGACCGGCTCATCCTCGTCGACCGCGACATCGCCTTCATCCCCGCGGACCGGGACGGCAGCCTCGCCCTGGAAGTGCGCCACCCGGCCCTCGTCGGCTACTTCGGCACCACCTTCGACCGCCTCTGGCGCCTGGCCACCCCCATGCACCCCGTCGCCGTCCAGCGGCCCTCCCTGAACGGCATCACCCCCCGCCAGCGGGCCGTCGCGGGGCTCCTCGTCGAGGGGCACACCGATGCCGTGATCGCCGAGCGGCTCGGGCTGAACGTCCGTACCGCCCGCGTCCACATCGCCAAGCTCGCCTCGGTCCTCGGCAGCGAGAGCCGGGCCCAGCTCGGCTACCTCATCGGCCGGTCGGGGATTCTGGACCAGGAGCACTGAGCGGCTGGAGCTCCGGGGAGCGCGGCGGGCCGTCCAGGCCGGCCTGGGCTATCCGCACCCCCAGCTGCGTACGGCTGGCGGCGCCCAGCGTCTCCGACAGCCGGGCTATGTGCGCCCGGCACGTCCGCACGCTGATGCCCAGGCGCTCCGCGACCACCGCGTCCTGGTGCCCCTCCGCGAGCAGGGCCGCGATGGAGCGCTCGCGGTGGGTGATGCCCTCGATGCCGGTGTCCGGCAGGGGCGCGGTCAGGGGGATCGCCAGCCGCCACAGCCGTTCGAACACGGTGACCAGGTAGTCGACCAGCGCCGGGTGCCGCAGCTCCAGCGCGACCGTGCGGTCGGGGCTCGCGGGGATGAACGCCACCGTGCGGTCGAAGACGATCAGCCGTTCGGTGACCTCGTCGAGGGTGCGGGCCTCCGCCGCGTCCTCCATCAGCTCCATGTAGTTCAGCAGGCCCTGGCCGTGCCGGGCCACGTGCGTGTACAGGTCGCGCATGCGCACGCCGCGGCGGCGCAGCGCGAGCGCCCGGTGCAGGCCCTCGGAGAGCTCGTCCTCGCGGCGGATGCCGCCCGGCTGGACGGCCAGCACCTCGGAGGTGCAGGCCTCGGTCGCCTCGTCCATCGCGGCACGGATCCGGGGCAGTCCGTCGAGCACCCGGAGCGCCATCCCCTCGGCGGGTGAGCGCGCGTCGCCGCCGAGGGCCGCGTACCACTCGAAGGCGGAGACCGCCTCGCCCATCCGCGACTGCGTCGCGACGACGTGCTCGTGCATCTCGCGCAGCAGGCGCGTCATGACCTCCTGCGGCGAGGTCGGCACGAGCCAGCCCATGTCGTCGGGGTCGGGGTGCAGCAGCGCCAACTCGACCAGGCAGGGCACCGTTTCGGCGTCCTCGCGGGACACCCGGCCGCGCCGCACCGCCCGGGAGTAGACCCGGTCCCCGGCATCGCACAGGCGGTCAGCACCGTGTGGATGCGCTTCCGTCCTGTGCCCGGCCATCTCCCCAACCCCCGGTTCCAGCCTCTTCGGAGCGCAACTATGCGCGGCCGACCCCGCCTCCGCAATACGGCTC
>NZ_VDFC01000050.1:35142-106213 GCF_008369065.1 Streptomyces apricus
GTCGTACGGGGCCCGCGGGACGCACCCCGGGTGCCCCGAACCGACGGAACCGGCCGAATCACGGCCCGGGGTCCGGGGTGGGCACGGGAGGGGTGCCGGGCGCGGGCGCCGGGCACAGGCGCGCACGTACGGGCGTACGGGCTTGCCGGCAGGGCGTCGGCAGGCCGTGCGGGCTACTTGATGCCGAGCGAGGCGCACGCCGCCTTGTACTTGGCGGTGCAGATCTCGTCCGCCGTGTAGATGCCGTCCTGGAGGACCGTCGAGTCGATGGTCTCGCGGGTCAGCGCGGAGACCTGGATGAGGCTGGCCCGGATGTCCTTGTGGGTGGGGCTGTCGACCTTGTCGGGGGTGAGCGAGTCGAACTCGATGCCGAAGCCGCGGACCCGGGCCACGGCCAGCTCGGCGGCGGCCTCGGCCTCCTCCGGGTACGGCTTGTACACGCTCATGAACTGGTCGCCCGCGATGACGCGCTGCACCGCTTCCAGCTCCGCGTCCTGGCCGGTGACCGGCGGCAGCTTGTCCMCCCCCGCGGCCTTGAGCGCCTCGATGACGCCGCCCGCCATGCCGTCGTTGGCGGAGTACACCCCGGCGATGTTGTCGGCACCGATGGAGGAGATGGCCGCCATCATGTTGGCGCGGGCGTTCGCCGGCTTCCAGTCCTTGGTGTCGTACGTCTTGGCGACGGTCACCTTGCCCTCCAGCTCGGTGAGGGCACCCGCCTTGAACTGCGCGGCGTTCGGGTCCGTCACGGCGCCGTTCATCATGACGATCTTCTGCGCCTTGCCGCCGTCGCCCAGCCGGTCGGCGAGGGCGCGCCCCTGCACCTGCCCGACCGCCTCGTTGTCGAAGGAGATGTACGCGTCGATCGGGCCCTCGGCCAGCCGGTCGTACGCGATGACGGGGATCTTCGCCGCCTTGGCCTTGCGCACCCCGGCGGCGATGGCGTGGGAGTCCACGGCGTCCAGCAGCAGCACGTCCACCTTGTCGGCCACCATCTCGGCGAGCTGGCGTTCCTGCACGTCGGCGTCCTGCTCGGCGTTGGCGTAGACCACCCGGCCCTTGCCGTTCGTCAGTTCCTCGACCTTCTTCTTGATGATGGGGTGGTCGAACTTCTCGTAGCGGGAGTTCGACTTCTCCGGCAGCAGCAGGCCCACGGTGATGTCGTCGCTCTTGGTCGGGGCGGCCTCGGCCCCGTCGTCACCGCTGCCGCACGCGGCGAGGGTCAGGGTCAGGCAGGAGGCGGTGACGGCAAGGGTGGTACGACGTATGGCGCGGTTCACTTCGGGTGCCTTCCGGACGAGGGCGACAGTGCGGGCCCAGGTGACAAAAAGACAACGCGGGGGCCGGCGAGGCGTCAAGGAGTAGGCGCTAACGAGATCGCAACAGAAATCTGTGAAGGGACGGGGGCGAAGTCGGGGGGATCCGCCGGACGGCGGTTCACGGCCTCCCCGCACCCCGGTCCGGCGCGAAAGGTGACAGACCTCCACGTCCGGGTCAGCGGGGCACCTGATCGGCGGCGCACGGATTGCGGCGGGGCGGCCCGCGGAAGTTGCTGGGACCAGACGMCCCGCTCCGACGACCCGCCCCGACGGCCCGTACGGGGCGGGCCGTTCCGACCGCTCCCCGATCACCACGGAGTTCTCATGCGCACGTTCACCCGATGCCTCGTGACGGCAGTGGCCGCGGGCTGTCTGGCCATGGCGGCCGGCCCGTCCGCGACGGCCGCCGCCGCACCTCCGGCGGGCACCTCCGCGCCTCCGGCGGCCGGCCCGCTCCCCGAGGCCTGTGCCGTCGACTGGACGAMCCTGACCGGGCTCGCGGACTCCGGCGCCCTCCAGCAGGCGATCATCGCCTGCGTCACCGCCTACACGGAACGCGAGCAGGACGCCTGGCTCCAGGAGCAGCAGGCGGACGAGACGGAGGGGGCGGCGAAGACGGAGGAAGCGGTGGGGACGGAGGAAGAGGAAGTGGTGGGGACGGACGCGTCGGAGGAGGCCTGGACCGGGGCCGAGGACATCTTGACGAGGATGGAGGAGGCCTTGACGAGGATGGAGGACATCTGGACCGGGATGGAGGCCGGGGACTGGGACATCGCCCTGCCGGCGCACCGGGACCGGACCCCCTAGGGACGCCGGACCCCCTAGGGATGCCGGACGCCCCTCACCCTCCGTCGTCCGACGGGTGCTCGTGCGGCTGTTCGCGCGGGTGCCCGTCCGGGCGCCCGCGGTCCCGCAGCCGCTCGGGGAAGGGGAGGAGACGGGCCGGCGGGCGGTCGGGACCCACCAGGTCCTCCTGGCCGCACGCCCGGGCGTGCTCCTCCCAGCCCGCGCGGAACCAGTTCAGCTGGTGTCGCTGCAACTCCTCCTCGGTGAGGACACGGACGGCCTCCGGACCCGCCGAGCGGACCTTCTCGGCCAGTACGCCGAGGAGGTCGCCCACGAGCCCGGCGACGCGCCGCCCCTCGGCGCCACCCGGTCCGTCCACGCCGTGCTCCGGTCCCTCGCCCGTCAAGCGCCCTCCGGCAGGAACTGCCGGGCCACCCCGGCGAACAGGTCCCTCAGCTCGGGCGGCACGCCCATCCGGCGGGCGGCCTCCTCGGGGCTGAGCCACGGCGCCTCCTCGCCCTCGGCGGCCCGGCCGCCGCCGGTGAGCGGCAGGTCGTCCTCGGTCAGCCGGCCCGAGCGGATGAGCATCTCCCGCAGGGGCACGCCGAGTACGGCCGCGATGCGCCGCATCGTCTCCAGGTCGGGCATGGACTGCCGCTGGAGCAGCCGGCTCACGGCGGCCCGGTGCACCCCGGCGTCGTCGGCCAGCTTCGAACGGCCGCCGCCGCGCGGGCTGTCGATCTCGTAGCCCCGGGCGCGCAGCAGGTCCTCGATCCAGGCGGCGAACTCGCCCAGCCCCGTGGTCCGCCGGTCCTGGTCCACGCGGGCCCCGGCCCGCGAAGTCGAAGCCATGTGTCCGCACTCCCCTCGTCGCCGGGGCAGCGTACCCATCGCGTTCGCGCGAACTTGTGTGCGCGCTCGCGCGTAACTGTGGAGATTTCGCAACTCTGCGTCACGCAACAGCGCTTGACCCCTCGTCAGCATGCTCCACCTCCACGGAACGTAACCACTTGCGTACGCGCTCGCAACATGTAACCCTGTCCGCTCGTTCGCATCTGTCGAACACATGTTCCCATAATGGGGAGGGGGCCGCAGGCCCTCGCGCCATGCGGCACAGGAAAGAGAAGAAGGTGTCCTTATGACCCACCACCCGGCCGGCGTACGCGCATCGGCGTCCTCGGGAGGTGCCCGATGACGACGACCGAGACCGAGGAGGTCGTCCTGGAGCTGGAGCGGCTGCGGCGTTCGGTCGAGGTCGGTTTCGCCACCACGCGGGGCGACCTCGCGCTGCTGCTCCAGCGCGCCGACCGGATGGACAAGACGCTCGACGAGCACGAGACCCGTATCGAGGCCCTGGAACGCACCCGCTGGCCCCTGCCCTCACTGGCCGCGGCCACCTCGTGCCTGGCCCTGGCGCTCACGGTCTGGCAGACGCTGGGCCGGTAGGCGCTGGGCGGGTAGGCGGCGCGTCAGGCGGCCGCCGGGGGTGCCAGCCGGGTGGCCGTGCGGACCAGCGCGGCGAGGGCGAGCGAGCGGCTGTGGGCGGGCCAGGCGATGTGGGTGACGACGGGCGGGGCGTCGGTCAGGGGCACGGCGGCGTGCTCGGCCCACAGCCAGGCGCGGGCGGTCTCCGGGAAGACGGCCGCGGTACGGCCGAGGGCGATCAGCTGGGCCAGCTGCGTCTGGTCGTCGACCTCGGGGCCCGGGCCGGGCGGGAACACGCCGTTGCGGGGCCAGCGGGCGAGCGGCAGGCCGGGGATGCCGGCGATGTCGGCCAGGGTCAGGGTCTCGCGCGCGGCGAGGGGGTGCCCGGCGGGCAGGATCGCGATCTGCCCCTCGGTGGTCAGCTCCTCGCTGTCGAACCCGGCGAGGGAGTTGAACGGCTTGTGCATGAGCGCCACGTCGGCGCGGCCGTCGCGCAGCATCGCCTCCTGCTCGCAGGTGCCGCTCGGCAGCACCTCGATCTCGGCGGCGCCGGGTTCGGCGGCGTAGGCGTCGAGGAGCCGCTGCAGCAGTTCGTGGAACGCGCCGGCCTTGACCGCCAGCACCAGGCGCTCGCGGGAGCCGTCCGGGCCGCCCGGACCACCCCGGCCGTCTGCGCCACCGGCCGCCCGGCGGGTGCGGCGGACCGCGGCGGTGGCCGCGTCGAGGGCGGCGCGCCCCTCGTGCAGCAGCACCTCTCCGGCGGCGGTCAGGGAGACGCCGCGGCGGTCGCGCTCCAGCAGGGTGACGCCCAGGCGCCGCTCCAGCTGCTGGATCGCCCGGGACAGCGGCGGCTGGGCCACGCCGACGCGTTCGGCGGCGCGGCCGAAGTGCAGTTCCTCGGCGACGGCCACGAAGTACCGCAGCTCGCGGGTCTCCAGGGTTTCCATGCGTCCAGTCTCCACGGCGACCGCACACCCTGTGATACCCGCCGGGTATCACAGCCCACCGTATCGGTCTTGGCCGCGCCGGCCGCCTCCGAGTGAGCATCGGCGGCATGAGCGAAACGAAGACCGCGCTGGTCACCGGCGCGAACAAGGGAATCGGCTACGAGATCGCGGCCGGGCTGGGCGCCCTCGGGTACCGCGTGGGCGTGGGGGCCCGCGACGGGGCCCGGCGCGAGGCGGCCGTCGAGAAACTGCGGGCCGCCGGGGTGGACGCGTTCGGGGTACCGCTGGACGTGACCGACGACCGGAGCGTCACGGAGGCGGCGGGACTGGTCGGGCGGCTGGCCGGGCGCCTGGACGTGCTGGTCAACAACGCGGGCATCTCGGGGGACACGGGTCCGGGATGGGTGCAGGACCCGACGACCCTCGACCTCGACCTGGTCCGCACGGTCGTGGAGACCAATGTCATCGGCACCGTCCGGGTGACCAACGCGATGCTTCCCCTGCTGCGGCGCTCGCCCTCGCCCCGCGTCGTCAACCTCTCCAGCAGCGTCGCCTCCCTGACCCACCAGGCGGCCTCCGACGCCAAGGCCGGCCCGGTCATGGCGGCCTACGCGCCGTCGAAGACGTTCCTGAACGCCGTCACCGTGCAGTACGCGCGGCAGCTCGCCGACACGGGCATCCTGGTCAACGCCGCGTGCCCGGGCCTGGTCGCCACCGACTTCACCGGCTTCCAGGGCCCCCGCACCCCCGAACAGGGCGCGGCCACGGCGATCCGCCTGGCCACCCTCCCGGACGACGGCCCGACGGGTTCGTTCTCCGACGACGAGGGGGTGATCCCCTGGTGACTCGGCCTACTTCCTGGTCCGCGCGGGCCCCGTGATCGCCTCCGTGACGGCGAACCCCTTGGCGGGTCCTTCGGGAACGGTGACCTCGGTGCCGTAGGACACGCGGTGGACGCCGACCCAGTCGGCCTGGTCGGGGCGGGGTTCGGTGAGGACGGTCACGGTGCCCTGGCCGTCGTAGTCGTCGATGACGACGTAGACGGGGATGGCGGCGCGGGCGTATTCGCGGCGCTTCCGCTCCTCGGTGCGGTCGCGGTGCCGGCCCCGCCTGTCCGGGGAGACGACCCCCACCACCAAGCGGACAGCGGCTGCGGTAATTCCCGTACCGTCGGCGGTGACGTACCGCTCCGCGTCCCTGGGGACGATGAAGAGGTCGGGGACCCAGGCGCTTCCCTTGTGGATGACGTTGAGGCCACTCCGCGCGGCGAAGTCACCGTCTTTCAAGAAGAGCACCAGGTCGTCCCGGAGCCGGTTGACGATCTGACCGTGCGAGAACCGGCCGGCGGACGACAACTCGATGGCTCCCTCGATGATCTCGGCGCGACAGCCCTCGGGGAGTTCCATGGCCTCCCACGCCTGCCGCAGGACCTCGTCGACGGCAGGCATGTTCTCGGGCTGGTACGGAGGGTCGGTCCGCTCATGCGCATGAGCGGTCATAGCTGCATCACTTCTTTAAAATAGGAAACCAGCCGGGCTCACCTGCGGAAACATCCTTGCTTCACCCGAACAGGTGAGGTACCAGCGGCTCACGCTCCGAGCCCCAGCTCGAACCACACCCCCTTCGCGTAGCGGCCCGCCCTCCCGTCGGCGACACCCCACAGGTCCGCTGTCTCCGCCACGAGGGCGAGGCCGCGGCCCCGGCAGGCCGGCGCGGCGGCGGTCGGCCGGACCAGGACCGGCAGGTCGGGGCTCTCGTCGAAGACGCTCACGTGGAGGCGGGCCGGGTCGAGGCGGACTCGGAGTATGGCGGCGCCCTTCGTGTGCAGGTGGACGTTGGTGACCAGCTCCGAGGTGCACAGGGCTGCCGCCATGACCAGCGGCTCACAGTCGTGCGTGTACAGGATCGCTCGTACGAAGTCCCGGCACACGCGGGGTGCGGTGGCGTCCGCCGACGCGAACAGGCTGTATTCGTGGCTGAGTTGAACGGGGCGGTGGGCGGCACTGCGAGCAGGGTCCATGGAAGGGCTCCAGTCGTGGGATAGGCCCGGCGATGGCGGTGCCCGCGCGCTCCCGGATGGAGGGGCGGGTGCTCTGTCGGCTTGTGGGCAGGGAGATTCATTTGGATTCAGTCGGTGACTGCTCCAACACTGACGGTATTTGTTAAGGGTTCTTATGTGCAACCATTTCACTCGAAGCGGTGGACCGATCCCCTTGTAGGCGGCAGACTCTGGGCACGCCATCAAGGAGATACACGTGGGACTGCGGACCACCATCAGCGAACGCCAGCGTCGGCTCGGCTTCGAGCTCAAACAACTGCGCGAACAGGCAGGATTGAGCGCCGGAGAGGCAAGCGAGCGAATCGGCATGAGCCGTGGCCAACTCAGCCACATCGAGTTGGGCCGGACCTCGATCCTGACGGAACGACTGCGCGACTTGTGCCGAGTGTACGGATGCGCGGACGAGCCCTACGTCGAGGCACTGGTTGCCATGTCCGAAGCGAGCGGCAGAGGCTGGTGGAGTGCGCACAAGAAGCACAGGAGCCCTGACGCGCTCGATCTGGCCGAGCTGGAATCAGAGGCTGTGAGCATCCGGACGCACGAACCGCTGTTCATCCCGGGGCTGTTCCAGACCACCGATTACGCACGCGCCATCTTCAGCAGCCCCAAACTCAGGTTCGACAACATCGAGGAGGGCGTGCGGTTCCGAATGGAACGGCAGCGCGTTCTCACGCACGACAATCCACCGTCCGTACACGCCGTCATCCACGAAGCGGCGCTGCACATGCGGTTCGGAGGTGCCGACGTCGTACGAGAGCAGTTGCTGCGGCTGATCGAGTTGGCTCGCCTGCCTCACGTGACGATCCAGATCTATCCGTTCAGCGCACAGGCTTACGCAGCTCTCAGCGGGAGCTTCGCTCATTTCGCGCCCGCCGAACCGAAGCTGGGAACCGTCCTGCTCGAAGCGCCTCTAGGAGCCCGCTACTTGACGGAACAGTCCCACCTGCTGGAATACACCGCACTGTTCGATCGCCTAGCTGAAAGCGCCCTTGCACCCATCGACGTATCGTTGGCCCCTGAAGCACACTCGGTGAAGGACTCGCTGGCCCTCATCCAGCATCTTCTCTACATGCTCTAGGGAGCCCCGCGTGCAGGAACTGAGCTGGCAGAAGTCGTCCTTCAGCGGCGGCCCGGAAGGTAACTGCCTCCACATAGCCACCGCTCCCGACGGAACGATCCGCCTCCGCGAGAGCGACACCCCCGACACCGTCCTCGCCACCGACCCGGGCGCCCTCGCCGGACTCCTGCGCCACGTCCGCGTGCAGGACCGGTGAGCGACGAGAACTTCGGGCATCCCCGGCTCGCCGCCGTCTACGACCCGCTGGATCCCGACCGCGGCGACCTCGACGCGTATCTGCGCATCGCCGAGGAGTTCGGGGCGCGGCGCGTGCTCGACATCGGCTGCGGGACCGGCGTGTTCGCGCTGCTGCTCGCCGGCCGCGGGGTCGAGGTCGTCGGGGTCGACCCGGCGCTCGCGTCGCTCGACGTGGCCCGCGGCAAACTCGGCAGCGAAAAGGTCCGCTGGATCCACGGCGACGCCACCGCGCTCCCGCCGCTGCGCGTCGATCTCGCGACCATGACGGCGAACGCCGCCCAGCAGATCGTCGACGACCGGGACTGGAAACTCACCCTGCGGGGCGCCCACGCAACACTGCGGCCCGGTGGGCACCTGGTCTTCGAGACCCGGGACCCGGCCCGGCGCGCCTGGGAGGAGTGGAATCGCGAGGCCTCGTACGGCGTGACGGAGATCCCCGGTGTCGGCGCCGTCGAGGCCTGGACCGAGCTGACCGGGGTCGACGGGCAGTTGGTGTCCTTCCGCCAGACCTACGTGTTCGCCGCGGACGGGCAGCGGCTCACGTCGACCTCGACGCTGCGCTTCCGCGAGCGCGACGAGATCGAGGAGGACCTGCGGGCGCAGGGTTTCGCCGTCCGGGACGTCCGCGACGCCCCCGACCGCCCCGGCCGCGAGCTCGTCTTCGTCGCGCGGCGAAACGGCAGCTGAAAGGGCCCGGAGGGTCGGCCCAACTCGGCCGACCCTCCGGGCCCTTCGACGCGACTACCCGCCCGCTCAGTCCGACTGCGGTCTCTTCGGGCGCCAGACCACCAGGGCGCTCGTCTGCTGGACCTCCTGGTACGGGACCAGGTCGCGGCGGTACGAGGCGTGGACCGCCGCCTCGCGCTGCTGCATCGTCGCCGCCGCGCCCTCCACCGCCGACTGCAGTTCCGCGACGCGGGACTGGAGCGCGGCCACCTGGTTCTCCAGCTCGATGATGCGCTTGATGCCGGCCAGGTTGATGCCCTCGTCCTGCGACAACTGCTGGACCGTGCGCAGCAGTTCGATGTCGCGGGCCGAGTAGCGCCGGCCCCGTCCGGCCGTGCGGTCCGGGGAGACCAGGCCGAGGCGGTCGTACTGACGCAGCGTCTGCGGATGCAGACCGGAGAGCTGGGCCGCGACCGAGATGACGTAGACCGGTGTCTCTTCCGTCAGTTCGTAGGCCGCCCTGCCGGTGAACGAGTTCTGCCGACGGCGTCCGGTTGCGTCCATGGTGTCCTCATGCTCCCTTCGCGGCCTGGAACAGCTCCGCCCGCGGATCCTCCTCCGCGGTCGCCTCGCGATACGCCTCCAGCGCGTCACGAGCCTTCCCCGTCAGGTCCGTGGGGACACTCACCTCGACGGTGACGAGCAGATCCCCACGGCTGCCGTCCTTGCGGACCGCGCCCTTGCCCCGGGCGCGCATCGTACGGCCGTTGGGCGTGCCCGGCGGCAGTTTCAGGGTGACCGGGGGCCCGCCGAGTGTGGGCACGCGGACCTCGCCGCCGAGCGCCGCCTCCGTGAAGGTGACGGGCACGGTGACGGTGAGGTTGTCGCCCTTGCGGCCGAAGACCGGGTGGGCGTCCACGTGCACGGTGACGTACAGGTCGCCCGAGGGCCCGCCCCGCTCACCGGGCGCGCCCTTGCCGCGCAGGCGGATGCGCTGGCTGTCCGACACCCCGGCGGGGATGCGGACCTGCATGGTCCGCGACGACTTGGCGCGCCCCGAGCCGTTGCACACCGCGCAGGCGTGCTCGGCGATCAGGCCGCGGCCCTTGCAGTCCGGGCACGGGTCGGTCAGCGAGAACCCGCCGCCCGAGCCGCGCGCCACCTGGCCGGTGCCGACGCAGGTCGGGCACACGCGCGGCGTGCCGTTCTTGTCGCCGGTGCCCGAGCAGGCCTTGCAGGGCGACTGCGAGGTCATCCGGAGCGGGACGGTCGCGCCGTCCACCGCCTCCGTGAAGCTGAGCGTGACCTCCGTGTCGATGTCCTGGCCGCGCCGCGGCTGCGTGCGCGCACCGGGACCGCCCGCGCCGCCGCGGTTGAAGAGGCCGCCGAAGACGTCCCCTATGCCGCCGCCGAACCCGCCGGCGCCACCGGCTCCGCCCGCCCCGCCCTGGGGGCCGCCTCCGAAGAGGTCCCCCAGGTCGAAGTTGAAGGAGCCGCCCGTACCGCCGGGCCCGGGCCGGAAGCCGCCGTTGCCGAAGAGGGTGCGGGCCTCGTCGTACTCCTTGCGCTTCTTGGGGTCGCCGAGGACGTCGTTCGCCTCGGAGATCTCCTTGAAGCGCTCCTCGGCCTTCGCGTTCCCCTTGTTGGCGTCCGGGTGGAACTCGCGGGCGAGCTTCCGGTACGCCTTCTTGATCTCGGCCTCGGTGGCGTCCTTGGGGACGCCGAGAACCTTGTAGTAGTCCTTCTCGATGAAGTCCTTGGTGCTCATCCTCGACGCCCCTCCTTCCGTACGTCACTCTCACGTACGCGCTCGACGGTCCTCGTGCGTACGGGCGCGCGTACGCCCTGTGTCACGTCAGCCCTCGTCCGGGCCACCGCTCTCCTTGTCGTCGGCCGCCGCGGCCGCCGTGTCCGCCTCGTCGGCCTTGGCCGGCTGGGCGCCCGGCTGCGGCTCGGCCACCGCCACCCGCGCGGGGCGGATGGTGCGCTCGCCGAACCGGTACCCCGGCTGCAGAATCGCCACGCAGGTCGTCTCGGTGACGTCCGGCGCGTACGAGTGCATCAGGGCCTCGTGGATCGTCGGGTCGAAGGGCTCGCCCTCCTTGCCGAACTGCTGCAGGCCCATCTTGGCCGCGACGGTCTCCAGCGACTCGGCCACCGACTTGAAGCCGCCGACCAGTTCGCCGTGTTCCCGCGCGCGGCCGATGTCGTCGAGCACGGGCAGGAGCTCGGTCAGGAGGTTCGCGACGGCGAGCTCCTTGACCGCGATCCGGTCGCGCTCGACCCGGCGGCGGTAGTTCTGGTACTCGGCCTGGAGCCGCTGGACGTCCGCCGTGCGCTCGTTGAGCGCCGTGCGCACCTGGTCCAGCTGGGCCGTCAGGCCTGCGATCTGGGCTGCTGACTGAGCTGCTGCCGTGTCCCCGGCCCGGGCCGCCCCGTCCTCCGCGGAGGAGGGGGCGGCCTTCGGCTCGGCGTCTTCAGGGGTGGCGCCGGAGGGGACGTCGGGCTGCTCGTCGAAGCCCGGGGTCTCCTCCGTCACGCGGCACCGTCCTTGCGGTCACGGTCCTCGTCGACGATCTCGGCGTCGACCACGTCGTCGTCGGCAGCCTTGGCACCGGCGTCCGGACCCGCGCCCGGGGTCTCGGCACCCGCGCCGGCCTGGGCGGCCTGGGCGTCGGCGTACATCGCCTGGCCGAGCTTCTGGGAGACGGCGGCGACCTTCTCGGTGGCCGTACGGATCTCCGCGGTGTCCTCGCCCTTCAGCGCGGCCTTCAGCTCCTCGACGCCCGCCTCGACCTCGGTCTTGACGTCGCCGGGGACCTTGTCCTCGTTGTCCTTGAGGAACTTCTCCGTCTGGTAGACGAGCTGCTCGCCCTGGTTGCGGGCCTCGGCTGCCTCGCGGCGGCGGTGGTCCTCGTCCGCGTACTGCTCGGCCTCCTGGCGCATGCGGTCGACCTCGTCCTTCGGCAGCGAGGAGCCGCCGGTGACGGTCATCTTCTGCTCCTTGCCCGTGCCCAGGTCCTTCGCGGTCACGTGCATGATGCCGTTGGCGTCGATGTCGAAGGCGACCTCGATCTGCGGGACCCCGCGCGGGGCCGGCGGCAGGCCGGTCAGCTCGAACATCCCGAGCTTCTTGTTGTACGCCGCGATCTCGCGCTCGCCCTGGTAGACCTGGATCTGCACGGACGGCTGGTTGTCCTCGGCCGTCGTGAAGATCTCGGACCGCTTGGTCGGGATCGTGGTGTTGCGCTCGATGAGCTTGGTCATGATCCCTCCCTTGGTCTCGATGCCGAGGGACAGCGGGGTCACGTCCAGCAGCAGGACGTCCTTGACCTCACCCTTGAGGACACCGGCCTGCAGGGCGGCGCCGATGGCGACGACCTCGTCCGGGTTGACGCCCTTGTTGGCGTCCTGGCCGCCGGTGAGCTCCTTGACGAGCTCGGCCACGGCGGGCATGCGGGTGGAGCCACCGACGAGGACGACGTGGTCGATCTCGCTCAGCTGGATGCCGGCGTCCTTGATGACGTTGTGGAACGGCGTCTTGCAGCGCTCCAGCAGGTCGGCCGTCAGCTGCTGGAACTGGGCGCGGGTGAGCTTCTCGTCCAGGTGCAGCGGGCCCTCGGCGGACGCCGTGATGTAGGGCAGGTTGATCGAGGTCTCCGTGGAGGAGGACAGTTCGATCTTGGCCTTCTCGGCGGCCTCGCGCAGACGCTGCAGGGCCATCTTGTCCTTGGCCAGGTCCACGCCGTGGCCGGACTTGAACTGCTGCACCAGGTAGTCGACGACGCGCTGGTCCCAGTCGTCACCACCGAGGTGGTTGTCGCCGTTGGTGGCCTTCACCTCGACGACGCCGTCGCCGATCTCCAGCAGGGACACGTCGAACGTGCCGCCACCGAGGTCGAAGACGAGGATCGTCTGGTCGTCCTTGTCGAGACCGTAGGCCAGGGCGGCGGCCGTCGGCTCGTTCACGATGCGCAGGACGTTCAGGCCCGCGATCTCGCCGGCCTCCTTCGTCGCCTGGCGCTCGGAGTCGTTGAAGTACGCCGGGACGGTGATGACCGCGTCGGCCACCTTCTCGCCCAGGTACGCCTCGGCGTCGCGCTTCAGCTTCTGCAGGATGAAGGCGCTCATCTGCTGCGGGTTGAAGTGCTTGCCGTCGAGCTCGATCTTCCAGTCCGTGCCCATGTGACGCTTGACCGACCTGATGGTCCGGTCCACGTTCGTGACCGCCTGGCGCTTCGCGACCTCGCCGACGAGCACCTCGCCGTTCTTGGCGAAGGCGACGACGGACGGCGTGGTCCTGGCGCCCTCGGCGTTGGTGATGACGGTGGGCTCACCGCCCTCCAGAACGCTGACGACGGAGTTAGTCGTGCCCAGGTCGATGCCGACCGCACGTGCCATTTCGATTCCTCCAGCAATGACTTGAGTGGAACGGACTCAAGTGTGCATGACGCTTGCCGCTTGGTCAACAGAGGTGAGCCGTGGGGGCTCAACTTTATCTCTTACTTACGCGCACTTTGGGCTCTGAGCTGCGGGAACACTGCCGTCCGCGGCTGCGTGGGGGCTGGTCGCGCAGTTCCCCGCGCCCCTGACGGGCGCCCCTGCGGGGGCGCCAGCCACAAGTACCCAGGTAACCCTCAGCGACGCAGATCACCGGTTTGCTGGCTACAGTGCGGACAGAGGAATGGGTAGTCTCGTAGGACTGCGTAAGCTACCGCTCAGTAATGAACCTCGCAGGCCCGAGGAGCCCCGAAATGCAACTCGCCGCGATCATCGTGTCGCTGGTCCTGACCGTGGTCGGCGTCGCGCTCATCGCACGCGCCATCGGCCAGTTCGTCCGGTACTTCAAGCTCGGCCAGCCGGTCCCCGCCGGTCTGCGCACCGACAACCCGTACCAGCGCAGCGTGACGCTGGTGAAGGAGTTCCTCGGCCACACCCGGATGAACCGGTGGGGCATCGTCGGCTTCGCCCACTGGTTCGTGGCCGTCGGCTTCCTCACGCTGCCGCCGACCCTCGCCCAGGCCTTCGGCCAGCTCTTCCAGGCCGACTGGGTGCTGCCGGTCATCGGCGGGTTCCTGCCGTTCGAGATGTACATCGAGTTCATCGGCGTGATGACCGTCCTGGGCATCGCCGTGCTCATCGCGATCCGGCTGCTGAGCCTGCCCTCCCGGGCCGGCCGCAAGTCCCGCTTCGCGGGCTCCAAGTCGGGCCAGGCGTACTTCGTCGAGTACGTCATCCTCACCATCGGCCTCGCCATCTACGTGCTGCGCGGCCTGGAGGGCGCCCTGCACCACGTCGAGCACTACGAGGCGGGCTACTTCGCCTCGTACCCGCTGGTCCTGGCCTTCAAGGGCCTGAGCACGGGCGTGCTGCAGAACCTGGTCTACCTGGTCGCGACGATCAAGATCGGCACGTCCTTCGTGTGGATGATCGTCGTCTCGCTCAACACCAACATGGGCGTGGCCTGGCACCGCTTCCTGGCCTTCCCGAACATCTGGTTCAAGCGCAACGCCGACGGCTCCACCGCGCTCGGCGCGCTGCAGCCGATGACCAGCGGCGGCAAGCCGATCGACTTCACCGACCCGGGCGACGACGACGTCTTCGGCGTCTCCCAGGTCGAGCAGTTCTCCTGGAAGGGCCTGCTCGACTTCTCCACCTGCACCGAGTGCGGGCGCTGCCAGTCGCAGTGCCCCGCCTGGAACACCGGCAAGCCGCTCTCCCCGAAGCTGCTGATCATGTCGCTGCGCGACCACGCGCACGCCAAGGCCCCCTACCTGCTGGCCGGCGGCGGCAAGGACATGGAGGGGACCGAGAAGGCCTCCGCCGAGCAGCTCAAGGACGTGCCCGTCGCCGCGCTGGCGGAGGCCGAGCGGCCCCTGATCGGCACCCTGGAGGAGAACGGGGTCATCGACCCCGACGTCCTGTGGTCCTGCACCACCTGCGGCGCCTGCGTCGAGCAGTGCCCGGTCGACATCGAGCACATCGACCACATCGTCGACATGCGCCGCTACCAGGTGATGATCGAGAGCGCCTTCCCGTCCGAGGCGGGCACCATGCTCAAGAACCTGGAGAAGAAGGGCAACCCCTGGGGGCTGGCGAAGAAGCAGCGCCTGGAGTGGACCAAGGAGGTCGACTTCGAGATCCCGGTCGTCGGCCGCGACATCGAGGACCTCACCGAGGTCGAGTACCTGTACTGGGTCGGCTGCGCGGGCGCCCTGGAGGACCGGGCCAAGAAGACCACCAAGGCCTTCGCCGAGCTGCTGCACATGGCGGGCGTCAAGTTCGCCATCATGGGCGGCGACGAGAAGTGCACCGGTGACTCCGCCCGCCGCCTGGGCAACGAGCCCCTGTTCCAGGAGCTCGGCATGGAGAACGTCATGTCCCTCAACGCCGCCTTCGGCGAGGAGATGGACGACGACGGCAAGGTCCTGCCGGAGTCCGCGAAGCCCAAGGCGGCCAAGAAGATCGTCGCCACCTGCCCGCACTGCCTCAACACCCTGGGCAACGAGTACCCGCAGCTCGGCGGCGACTACGAGGTCATCCACCACACCCAGCTGCTCCAGCACCTGATCGACGAGGGCAAGCTGATCCCGGTGACCCCCGTCGAGGGCCTCATCACCTACCACGACCCGTGCTACCTGGGCCGGCACAACAAGATCTACACGCCGCCGCGCGAGATCATGACCGCCGTCCCCGGCCTGCGCCAGCAGGAGATGCACCGCCACAAGGAACGCGGCTTCTGCTGCGGCGCCGGTGGTGCGCGGATGTGGATGGAGGAGCGGATCGGCAAGCGCATCAACAACGAGCGCGTGGACGAGGCACTCAGCCTCGACCCGGACATCGTGTCGACCGCCTGCCCGTTCTGCCTCGTCATGCTGACCGACTCGGTCAACGGCAAGAAGAACGACGGCAAGGCCAAGGAGTCCGTGCAGGTCGTGGACGTGGCCCAGCTGCTCCTCGACTCCGTCAAGACCCCGTCGGACGAACCGCCGGCGGGCACGGCCGAGACGGAGAACGAGCCTCAGCCGGAGCCGGTCAAGTAACGGGCCGGAGCGAGTGGCCCCCCGCCGGGAAACGGTGGGGGGCCACTCGTTTCGTTTTGGCTCACCGCCGGTGGGGGCCGAGCGCGCAGTTCCCCGCGCCCCTTAGGGGCCCGGGGCGCCGCAAAGCGATGTCGCGCGGGTCCTCATGTGTCCTGGCGGCGGTCGAGGGCGGTCGGTAGTTCGGTCCGTCTGCGGATGCCCAGCTTCTTGTACGTGCTGGTCAGATGGGTCTCGACGGTGCGGCGGGCGAGGKGCAGCAGGTCCGCGATCTCCGTGTTCGTGCGGCCGCCCGCGGCCAGCCCGGCGATACGGCGCTCGCTGGCGGTGAGCGCGTCCGAGCCGGTGAGCGCCGCGGTGCGGCGGGCGCCGCTCTCGCGCAGGGCCTCCTCGGCCTCGGTCCGCAGCCGGACGGCGCCCAGCCGCTCCGCGCGTTCGGCCGCCTCCCGCAGGCAGTCGCGGGCGCGGGCCCGCTCCCCGGCCCCGGTCAGCAGGCGGCCCCGTGCGATCAGGGCGGGGATCAGTTCCGGTTCGACGGAGGCGTCCCGCAGGAGGCGTACGGCCCGGTCCGTGAGGTCCAGGCCGCGGCGCCCGCCGGTCGCCGTGCCGAGCACCCGCAGGGCGCGGCCCACCGGGCGCGGGGTGTTCCACACCTCGGCCAGCCGCAGTTCCTCCGCGGCGAGTTCGAGCGCCTCGCGGGGGCGGCCGAGCGCCAGGTGGCACTCCGCCGCGGCCGTCCGCCAGGGCGTGACGACCGGGCTCAGCACGTCACGGGCCGACTGGCGGCGCCCGCACTCGGTGAAGTCGTCCAGCGCGCCCGCCCGGTCGCCGGTGGCGGCCCGGAGCACGCCGCGCGCGTACAGGAACCGGTTCAGCTCCCAGGACTCCTGGGCCTCGCCCAGGTCGACGGCGCCCGCGAGCCGGACGGCCTCCGGCAGCCGGCCGGTCTCGACCAGCGCGATCACCGCGTGGGCCCGGCCGTTGGCCGGCCCCGGGCGCGAGCCGTTCGGGCGGTGGGCGTCGGGGCCGGTGAGCAGGCGCGCGTAGTCGCCGCGGGCCGCGGCGATGTCGGCCCGTACGTTCAGCAGGGCGCGGTGCATCGGGTGCAGCAGGGAGGGCCGCTGGTGGGTGAGGCCGCGCTCGACGAGCCGTTCGGCCTCCTCCAGCTCGTCGGCCCACTGGGCGACGGCGGCGGCCGTGCCCAGCAGATAGGGCTCCGCGAGCGGGTCGACGGGTTCCGCGAGGAGAGCGCGTACGCGTTCCATGGCGGTGTCCGCCGAGATCAGGCCCGCGGACGCTTCGTACCGCACGAGCAGGGCCCGGCCCGCGGTGCCGACCAGGCCCGGTGAGCGGGCGGCGCTCTCGCGCAGCCGGCGGTAGACCTCCTGGCGGGCCTCCTGGTCGTGGTCGGAGAGCAGCGCCGAGGCGATGTGCACCGTACGGGCCAGGTCGGGGTGGGCCGTCAGCTGGGGGTCGAGCGAGCGCAGGACGTCGATCGCGGCGCGGGCCTCGCCGCGGCCGGCCAGCGCGGTGCCGAGGGCGACCGCGGCGCGCACGCGGTCCTGCGGGACGCCGGGCAGGCGGACCGCCTCGGCCAGGCGCGGTATGCCGGCCGACGCGCGGACGGTMACGTACTCCAGCGAGCCGAGCTCGGTGAGGAGCCGTTGCCGGTGGTCGTCGGGCAGCGGTTCGTCCAGGGCCCGGCGCAGGTAGGGCAGGGCGTCGGCGGGGCGGGCGTCATGGACGGCGACGGCGGCGGCGTCCAGCAGGACGCCGGTGGCCCAGGGCTCGCCGACGGCGTCGGTGCGCAGCAGCTGGCCGGCGACGGTCTCGGCGCGTTCGCCGCGCCGGAGCATGACCGCGGCGGCGGTGCGGTGCGCGGCCCGCCGCCGGGCGACGGGCCAGCCGCTGAGCACCGCGTCCCGCAGCAGCGGGTGGGCGTACCGGTGCCGTCCGTCGGCCCCGGCCCGCAGGACCCCGAGCCGCGTCATGGCGGTGAGCCACCCGCCGACCCGCGCGGAGTCCACGTCGGCGACCTCACCGAGCAACTCGGCGAGCCCGTCGGCACCGGTCTCGGTCTCCGGCGGAGCCGCCGGGTCGTCGCCGGCACACCCGCCGGGGCCGGGGGCGGCCGGACGGGGACCGTCCCCGGGGTGGCCCGGAGCACCCGGTCGGCTCCACGGGCGGTCCCACGGGCCCGGCCACTCCGGATCCGGCCGGGCACCGTGGCCGGATCCGGGGTGGCCGTCGTGGGCCTGCCCGTCGTGGGCCTGCCCGTCGCGGGCCTGCCCGTCGTGGACCGGCGCGCCCGGCCGACCCAGCTGGTCCGGCTGACCGGCGTAGTCCGGCTGACCTGCGTGGTCCGGCTGGCCTGCGTGGTCCGCTCGGTCCTGCCAGTGGGGGGCGGGGTCCGTCAGGGGCCCGGCAGGAGTGTCCTCCCGGGGCCCGGCGGGACGGGTCCCGGCGGCAGCGGGCCGCGCGGCGTCCCGTTGTGCGGGCACGCCGTTGTGACGGGGCGCCGGTCCGTCGTCATGGCCGGACGGCGGCACGCCGTTGTGGCGGAGCGCCGGGCCGGCGTGTCCGTTCTCGTTCGGCCGCTCGGACGGCGTCCGGACCGGACGGTGTGCCAAGTCGTCCTCCAGTGCGGCCAGCGCCCGGGCCACCTCCCGCGTCGAGGGACCCGCGTTGTCCAGCCACCACGTGACCGCCGCCTGGTACGCGCCCGGATAGAGCGCGGCGCAGGTGTGCGGGACCGTCGCGGGCAGCGTCCCGTGCAGGTCGTCCAGCAGGGCCCGCAGCAGCAGCGGACTGCCCGCGCTCGCCCGTACGCAGTCCTCCACCCAGGTCCGCGGGACCGCGCCGAAGTCGGCGCGGACCAGCTCCGCGAGGGAACCGGCGCCCAGCGGAGCCAGGGTGAGGGTGCGCACGAGCGCGGGCGAGAGCGCGTGGGCGAGGCCGGCCGGCGGCGCGTCGACGTCGTACTGGCTGCGCTCGGTCACCAGCAGCAGCAGAGGTAATCGGTCCACCCGCCGGGCCGCGTCCACGAGCCAGCGCCGCGAGGCCTCGTCCGCGAGGTGGACGTCGTCCACGGTGACCAGGAGCGGCGCCCCGGTCGTGAACGAGCGCAGCAGCCGCCACAGCCAGGCGCCCCGGCCGCGTTCGTCCGGCACCTCGTGGCTGTGCGTGAACTCCGCGGACGGCGAAAGGAGTTGCCTGACCGTCGAGAAGGGGACCTCCCGGTCGTCGGGCGAGCAGCGGGCCCGCAGCACCCGCATCCCCGCCGCCTCGGCCTGCCCGGTGGCGGCTTCGAGGAGCGCGGTGCGGCCCGTACCCGTGGCACCCCGCAGCAGGACGAGCCGCCCGGTCCCGGCGCGGGCGCGCCGCGCCTCGGCGGCGACCAGCTCCAGGGTTTCCCGGCGCTCAAGCAGTGGTAGGTACATCCCTGCCTCCCTCGCGGCCGTGGTGCGGCCCACTGTGTGGGACGGTGGAACCGATGCCCCTCGTTGCGTGACCCCTCCCGTGACTTGACCCACTGTCATCACTGATACATCCCCCGGACGGCGGCAAACCTCGTGGTGCGTCTCGTGGTCGTCCACGATTGCGCCGACCCCGTACGCCCCAGAAGTGTGGTGAATGCATGCCTGTCACGGACGCCACAGAGGTGACGGGCTCGTGAACATAGGGGAGTCCGTTGCGCAGCTCGTTTGGGACCACGGCTCCGGGCACGGCAGAGCCCGAGTCCCGAATACCGGTGGCGGTCCACGCCTCGGATCCGATCACCCGTGAAGGAGCGCTCAGCCAACTGCGGCAGCACGCGGTGATCGACCTCCGCGAGGAGACCGAGACCGGTCCGGACACCGTCGCCCTGCTGATCAGTGAGACGCTGGACGAGGCCGCGCTCTCCCGGCTGCGCAGACTGGTGCGCAGCGAGGGCGCCCGGGCCGTGCTGGTCGTGAGCGTGATCCGCGAGACCGAGCTCCTGGACGTCATCGAGTGCGGGGTCGGCGCCATCGTGTGGCGCCACGAGGCCACCGCGCACCGCCTGGTGCAGGCCGTCGTCGCGGCCTCCCGCGGGGACGGCGACCTGCCCGCCGACCTGCTCGGCCGGCTCTTCAGCCAGGTCGGTTCGCTGCACCGCACGGCGAGCAGCCATCCCGGTGCCCCCGCCTCGGGACTCGCACCGCGTGAGGTGGACGTACTGAGGCTCGTCGCCGAGGGGCTCGACACCGGGGAGATCGCCAGCAAGCTGTCCTACTCCGAACGGACCGTCAAGAACGTGATGCACGGGCTCACCACCCGGCTGCATCTGCGCAACCGGGCCCATGCCGTGGCGCACGCGCTCCGCGAAGGCTACATCTGATCGAACGGGCAGTCCGAACGGCCCCTCGGGCAGCGGTGTCTGCCCGGCCGTCGTCCCCGGCGTGCCTGCGGGGACGACGGCTGCGAAGGCACGATCGGTGACGGCAGCGGTTCCGGCGCCGCCGCGGGACAGCAGGCGTCCCGCAGCCGGCACCGGCATCCGGCGGCGGCGACAGAGCGCGGCACGGCACGGTAGAGCACGTCACAGCAGGGCACGGCACGGCAGGGCGGGAGCACGACGGTGATCCACGAGGTGGACGAGGTCCTCAAGCGGCTGCTCGGAGGCGGTGCGCTGGCCGGCTCCGGCATCGACATCTCCTTCGACGCCCCGACCCGCGACTGGGCGGCCCGGCGCAACGCGCCCTCCGTCAACGCCTACCTGTACGACATCCGCGAGGACGTCTCCCGGCGTCAGCGCGGCCAGGTCTCCGTGCGCGACGAGCGCGACATCGTGGTGCGCCGCCGTCAGCCGCCGCGCTGGTTCCGGCTGTCGTACCTGGTCACCGCCTGGACCAAGCAGCCCCAGGACGAACACCGACTGCTCTCCGCGGTCCTGGCGACCCTGCTGCCCCGCGAGCTGCTGGCCCCGTCCGAACTGTCGGGCTCCCTCGGCGCACTGGGGCTCTCCGTGCCGCTGACGGTGGCCGGGCTGCACACCGAGTCGCGGTCCCTCGCCGAGATCTGGTCGGCCCTGGGCGGCGAGCTGAAGCCGTCGCTGGACCTCGTGGTCACCGTGCCCTTCCCGGCCTTTCCCGAGTACGACGCCGGTCCCCCGGTCACCGAGGGCGCGGTCGTGCGCGTACGCGGCACGGACGGCACGCTGGAGGGCTCGGAGGAACGCGCGCACCTGCCCCGGCACCTCAAGTCCTCGCCCGCCGCCGGCAGGCGCGGGACCACCGCGGGCAAGAGCGCCGGAGACAAGAGCACCGGAGAACGGAAGAAGTGACCACCCACGCCCCCCGTACGTCAGGCATGACCGACGCGCTCCTCCTGCGGCTGTCCCGACTGCGCGACCGCGTGGCCGAACTGGTCGAGGAGCGCGGCACCGGCGACCCCACGGCCGGCGACCCGCTGCGCGGCCTCTACCTCTCCGACGAGGCGGTACGGCACCTGCTGGTGCCCAGGACGGCCCCGTACACGTCCGCCTTCGAGGACGACGAGGACCACGAGGGTGACAGGGACCACGAGGACCACGGCGACCGCGAGGACGGCCAGGACAGCGAGGACAGCGAGGACGGCGGGGAGCGGGACGCCGGCCGCGCGGCCCCGGCCGACCGGCTGGAGCTGCTCGCGATGCGGCTCGGGCTCCCCGAGCTGGACCTGCGGATCCTGCTCATCGCCCTCGCCCCCGACCTGGACCGCTCCTTCGAGCCGCTGTACGGGTACCTCAACGACGACGTCAGCCGGCGCAGGGCGAGCACCGGGCTCGCCCTCGACCTGTGCGGGCTGCCCGTGCACCTCGCGTGGGCGCGGGCCCGGTTCCACCCCTCCGCGCCGCTCACCGCGCTCGGCCTGCTCGACGTCGAGGACCCCGAACGGCCCTTCCTCAGCCGGTCGTTGCGCGTGCCCGACCGGCTCGTCGCCCATCTGCTCGGCGACGACACCCTCGACCCCGCGCTCACCGGCCACGTCCATCCGCTCGCGACGGCGCCCGGGTCGCACGACGACACGTTCAGCGCCAAGCTCGCCGACCGGCTGGCCGCCGAGCCCCTCGTCGTCTACCTGCGCGAACACCGCGAGGGCGACGGACTCGCCGGTGCCGCCGCCGCCCTGCGGACCGTCGGCTTCCAGGCCCTGCACTACACGGGCCCCGAGGACCGCGTACCGGAGCTCCTGCGCGAGGCCAGGCTGCGCGGCGCCGCGATCGTCGCCTCCGCCCTGCCGGAGCAGCCCGGCCCGTTCCTGCGGAAGCTGGCGGACGCGGGCGTGCCCGTGCTGCTCACCGGGTCGCGGCCGTACGACCCCCAGTGGTGCGAGCGCGACCCGCTGGTCCTGGACGCGCCCCGGCAGCGGGCGGGCGCGGTGGAGGCCTGGTCGGCCGCCCTGCGGCAGGAGCCGGACTTCGACCTCGCAGCCGTCGTGGCCCCCTACCGGCTCGGCGGCGACCGCATCCTGCGCGCCGCGCACGCCGCCGAGGACCTCGCGGGCTTCGACGGCACCCCGGTGACCGCCGCGCACCTGCGGCTCGGCGCCCGGCAGCAGTCCGCCTCGGGGCTCGAACAGCATGCCCGCCGGATCAGGCCGGACGTGGGCTGGCAGGACCTCGTGCTGCCCGACAAGCCCCTGGTGCAGTTGCACGAACTGGCCCTGCGGGCCCGCCACCGCGACCAGGTCCTCGGCGACTGGCGGCTGAGCGCCGGCGGCGGCCGGGGCCGCGGTGTCCTCGGGCTCTTCGCGGGCGAGTCCGGCACCGGCAAGACCCTGTCGGCGGAGGTCGTCGCCGCCGAACTGGGCCTGGACCTCTACGTGGTGCAGCTCTCCTCGATCGTCGACAAGTACGTGGGCGAGACCGAGAAGAACCTGGAGCGGATCTTCACCGAGGCCGACCGCACGGACGCGGTCCTGCTCTTCGACGAGGCGGACGCCGTCTTCGGCAAGCGCTCCGAGGTCAAGGACTCCCACGACAAGTACGCCAACATGGAGAGCGCCTACCTGCTGCAGCGCCTGGAGTCCTTCGACGGCATCGCGCTGCTCACCACCAACCTGCGCGCCAACATCGACGAGGCGTTCACCCGCCGCCTCGACCTGGTGATCGACTTTCCGTTCCCCGACTCCGAACAGCGCCTCGCGCTGTGGCGGCACAGCCTGGCCGCGGTGCCGTGCGCCGACGACATCGACCCGTCGTCGGTCGCCCGCGACTTCGAACTGGCCGGTGGATCGATCCGCAGCGCCGTCGTCACCGCCGCCTACGCGGCCGTGGGCCGCGGCGCCCCGGTCACGACGGCGGACCTGCGCGAGGGCGCCGAACGGGAGTACCGCAAGGCAGGCCGCCTGGTCCCGGGAGAGGGCAACTGGTAGCAGCCCCGGGGGGCGCCCCTCCAGGGGCGCGGGGAACTGCGCGCCCAGCCCCCACGGCCCCGCAGCCGACGAACAACCAATCCGACCGCGGCCGACGGCAGTCACACCGTGAATTTCACCGCTTCGAGCCACAAGTCGTTGTTCAGCGTCCCCCCGAAGATGAAGTGCTCCCCCGCCTCCGGGTCGTCGCACCCCATCCCCAGCCACGCCGCGTCGTGGACGTGCACGGTCTGGCACACGGCCCCGCCCCCGTTGTCGACGTTGATGGTGAAGCCCAGCAGGTCCGGCGCGTCCTTCTTGGTGCTGCCGATGTAGTTGTCGATGCCGTCGGCGACACCCGACCACGGCGCGTTGTAGTGGCCCTGCCCGTTGGTCGACCCCGGGTCGTGGACGAAGGCGGCGCCCGCCGTGCCCTTCGCGCCGGACACCGCGATGTTGAGGGCCTTGAGCGGGGTGTTCTCGCCCACCGTGCCGGCCGTCTCGCCGTCGCAGACGGCCTCCGTCCAGCCCTTGCCCTTCACATAGGCGCGGTAGCAGATGTGCCGTCCACCCGGGTCCTCCGCGGCCAGCTGCTGGACGGCGGTGGCCGCGGTCCGCTCGGGGGCCTTGGTCTCCTTCTCCTCGCCGCCGCCCGCCGAGCCGCCGCCCCCGGCACCCGCGGCCTGCGTCGGAGCGGGGGCCGGAGGCGTCGTGACGGCGGCGGTGGGAGTGGGCGGTGCGGGGGGCGACGCGCTGGGACTGCTGGGCGGCAGCGTGCTGATGCCGGCTTCCTGGAGCTTCTCCTTGGCGGCGCTGGTGACCTTGGGCTGGTAGGCGATCCACAGCATCACGAACGTGATCGCCAATGCCACGAACACACCCAGGAAGGTGGCCAGCCAGCGCGGCAGGAAGCCCCGCTGGACGTACGTCCCCTGCACATCCAGCGGCGCCACTCCGGAGCGCTGCACGGCCAGCGTGTAGGGCCGGTCCTCCTTCGAACCGAACCAGATGATCTGCCTCGGCTTCAGCGTCGTCTTCACGAACGCCGCGCGGCCCGGCTCGATCTGCACGTTGGAGGGATGGATGTCGTACGACAACTGATCGCCGTTGTCGCTGCCACCGATCGAGGCGGTCAGCTTCGTGTTGCCGAGATTGTCCACCGCGAGCTTGGGACGCCCCCGGAACCGCCCCTTGACCGTCGGCGGCACCAACTCAGCGCGCACCTCGGTGAACGGAGTGATCGTCAGGTTGCCTTCGGGGACGGTGGTCGCTTCCGGGTGCTCGGTCGGCGTGATCCGCACCGCGTACGGGTTCGGCCCTGCCGTCGCGTCGGGCGTACGCGGCGGCGCGAACGTCAGGTCCACCGAACCCGTCGTCCCCGGGTACAGCCGCAGGACCTGCGGCTCCACGACCGTCCAGGGCGCCAGATCACCGACCGCCTCGAAGCGGTACTCGTCGACGACGTCACCGGTGTTGCGCAGACGCAGCCGCACGGTCGTACTGCCACCCGGGTCCACAGTCGCGGAGGCGGGTTCCAGGGAGGTCCAAAGGCTCACTCCCCGGACGCTAAACCTTCCGGTGGTGCCGGGGCAGGAAGCCCCGGGGCACAGCGCCTGCCCGAAGAGGCGGCACGGGTGCCCGGGGCCTCAGTCCTCGGAAGGGTGGACGATCAGCCACTCCTGGTCGTCGCTGTTGGAGCAGTTGTAGAGCGTCAGGTTCGTGTCGACGCCGCCGGTGCTGAACCCGGCGACGTCCAGGCACTTGTTGTTGCTGGCGTAGTTGCGGATCCAGTAGGCGCCGCTGTCCTGCTTGTCGATCCACCACAGCTGGTTGTCGGCGGTGGTGCCGTCGCAGGCGAACTCGTAGATCCCGGTCCTGATCGGCTTGGCACCGTAGTCCGGCAGGTCCATGCAGAGCTGGTCCTTGACGTTGCGGATCTGGAAGAGGGCGGTGCCGCCGGGGCCCAGCTTCGGGTAGCGCACCTCCAGGTTCCAGAGCTGGTTGTCGTCCTCGGTCTTCTCGGTGCAGGTGGCCTGCTGGACGCGGCCGCCCGATTCGCCCTTGCCGCGCCCCGGGAGTTCGGCGCACATCTTGGTGGTCGTGTTGCGCAGCAGGATGTTGGTCGCCGGCACCACGCTCTTGGGTTTCGGCTTGGGCTTCGGTTTCGGCTGCGCGTCCCCCGCCCCTCCGCCGCCGTCGCCGGAGGCCTCCGGGGCGGCGGGCTGGGAGGCCACCGGCTCGACGGACGGAGCCTTCGGGGCCTTCGGCGCCTCCGGGGTCGGCGACGGAGAGGGTGCCAGCGTGCTGACGCCGGCTTCCTGGAGCTTCTCCTTGGCGGCGCTGGTGACCTTGGGCTGGTAGGCGATCCACAGCATCACGAACGTGATCGCCAACGCCACGAACACACCCAGGAAGGTGGCCAGCCAGCGCGGCAGGAACCCCCGCTGGACATACATCCCTTCCACATCCAGCGGCGCCACTCCGGAGCGCTGCACGGCCAGCGTGTACGGCCGGTCCTCCTTCGAGCCGAACCAGATGATCTGCCTCGGCTTCAGCGTCGTCTTCACGAACGCCGCTCGCCCCGGCTCGATCTGCACATTGGACGGATGGATGTCGTACGACAACTGATCGCCGTTGTCGCTGGCGCCGATCGAGGCGGTCAGCTTCGTGTTGCCGAGGTTGTCCACCGCGAGCTTGGGACGCCCGCGGAACCGCCCCTTGACCGTCGGCGGCACCAACTCCGCCCGCACCTCCGTGAACGGAGTGATCGTCAGATTCCCCTCCGGAACCGTGGTCGCCTCCGGATGCTCGGTCGGCGTGATCCGCACCGCGTACGGATTCGGCCCCGCCGTCGCGTCCGGCGTACGCGGCGGCGCGAAGGTCAGGTCCACCGAGCCCGTGGTGCCGGGATAGAGCCGCAGCACCTGCGGCTCCACGACCGTCCAGGGCGCCAGATCACCGACCGCCTCGAAGCGGTACTCGTCCACGACGTCACCGGTGTTGCGCAGACGCAGCCGCACCGTCGTACTGCCACCCGGGTCCACGGTCGCGGAGGCGGGTTCCAGAGAGGTCCAAAGGCTCACATACGGACGCTAGCCCCCGGACGGGACTCGTGCAGCGGGCCCGAGTGCACGCCGTGTTGCCCGAACGGCCCGCAGGAGGGGCCGTCAGCTCCTGGGAATCGGCGAGCCGGTCGCCGTCATGACGAAGTGCGCGTAGGAGTCGGCGTTCATCAGCGCGCGGCGGCCCATGGCGTACCAGTTCTCCTGCCGCTTCGGACGCTGCGTCTCGTTCTGGCCCGTGTAGGTGGACGGATCGCGGACGGCGCGCCTGCCGAGCATCGCGGCGTCCTGCGCGGCGGCGGTGGCGGGATCGAGGACCGTCGCCAGGCCCGCCTGCGCGGCGTCCTCCGCCAACTCGTGGTCGTAGGAGCTGTACTGGTAGTCCAGCGTTCCGGCGAACCGGTGCGTGGCCTCGTGGATGACGTACCAGGCCACCTCGCCCTCCTCCCGGAGGTTGATCGGGCCGGTGCGCCCCGAGTCCATGGAGGGCAGCTCTTCGCTCTTCATGTAGCCCGGCCTCAGCCGGGCCGCAACGTCCTTGGTGCTCGAATCGACCCAGCCCGCCGCGCCGGACGCGTTCGCCGACCGGGCCGACGGGTCGAGTATCGAGGCCTCGCCGACCAGGGCGATCTGCGCGCCCTGTGAGTTCAGGCCCGCCTGTACGCGCCGCAGCACCTCGGAGATCCTCGGCAGGAGCTCCCCGATCTGCTGCGGGGTCGCCGTCTGGAACAGCGGGAACGCGGACCTCAGTGCCTGCAGCAGCGCACCGCCCGGTGCGCCGCCCGCGGCGTTCAGCAGGGCCAGCGCGGTGGCCATCTTCTGCTGCGCCTCGACCACCGCCTTGCGGGTCCTGGTCTCGCGCTGCGGGTACTTGTGGTCGGGGATGGTCCCGCGCTTGGAGACGGCGACGGCTCCACTGCTGTGCAGTTGCCGGGTGACGTCGTCGTACTTGTCGCCGTGCTGCAGGGAGGTGGAGTCGATCTGCAGTTCGGCGGTGGTCCTGCTCTGGCCGTTCTCGTCGAACCACACGCCCGAGTTCTGCCCCATGACGTGCTGCGTCCTGGTGCTGCCGTTGAACGTCCACACCGCGCGCTGGATCGCGTGCCCGCCGGAAGCGTGCCCCGCGCTCACGCCTCCGGTGCCGGCAGTGTGCGCCGCGCTCACGTCCTCGGTCCCGGACGTGGAGTCGAGTGCACGCTGCACGGCCTGTGTCACCGCCGCGTTGCCGGCCTCGCTCTGCAGCGCCAGGATCCGGTCCGCGGTGGTGCCCCGGTTCACCGTCGCCGGGCGGCCCCTGACCTGATCACCCCGGGCCTTCTCGGCCTGGACCTCCTGCGCGCGCATGCCGTTCCCCTCCACGACTGATCCTCCAGCTCTACCGGAAGGAGCCCCGCGCGGGGAGAGCAGTACGGGCAGCCGTGGGGGCAGGAAGGCCGGTTAGGGGGGCACGCGGAAGCGTCGTGCTGCCCTTGCGGGCAGGCATTTTGCCCCCGATCAGGTACCGCGGGACGTTTCAACGAGCGCTCGCGCGCGTGAAGCTCGCAGTAGACCTGTCTCGTACCCCGAGGAGAGCAGAGCATGCCGTCCTACCTGTCGCCCGGCGTATACGTCGAGGAGGTGGCCAGCGGCTCGCGTCCCATCGAGGGAGTGGGCACGTCGGTGGCGGCCTTCGTCGGGCTCGCCCCGACCGGACCGCTGAACCAGCCGACCCTGGTGACCAACTGGTCCCAGTACGTCGCGGCCTTCGGTGCCTTCACCGACGGTTTCTACCTCGCGCACTCGGTGTACGGGTTCTTCAACAACGGCGGCAGCGCCGCGTACGTCGTCCGGGTCGGCGGCAGCCCCGAGGGCGCGTCCGACAACGGCGTGTCCGGCAACGGCGCCGCGTCGGCCCTCGGCGGCTCCGCGGCCCCGGCCGCGCTCCCGGCGGGCGAGCCCAAGCAGCTCGGCACCTTCAGCGTGACCGCGGTCGCGGGCGGCTCGCTCAGCGTCGAGGTCGCCGACCCCGAGGGCGAGGGCCCCGCCGAGCGCTTCAAGCTGATCGTCAAGGACGGCGACAAGCCCGTCGAGACCTTCGACGTGACCGCCAAGAAGGGCGGCCGCAACTACGTCGTCACGCAGGTGAAGGAGCGCTCCAAGCTCATCACCGTGCAGGAGGCGGCGCCCGCCGGGCAGCTGGTCCGCCCGGAGAACCAGACCGTGGCCCTGGCCGCGCCCAAGACGGGCAACGCGCCCGCCGTGCCGGCCGGTTCGGACGACGCGCACCCCGGCCCCGCCCAGTACCTCGGCGACTCCGCCGACCGCACCGGCTTCGGCGGCCTGGAGGCCGTGGACGAGATCTCCATGGTCGCCGTCCCCGACCTGATGGCCGCCTACCAGCGCGGCGCGATCGACCTGGAGGCCGTGAAGGCCGTCCAGCTCGGCCTGATCGCGCACTGCGAGCTGATGGGCGACCGCGTCGCCGTCATCGACCCGCCGCCGGGCCTCAACGCCCGCGAGATCCGCGTCTGGCGCCAGGAGACCGCCGGCTACGACTCCAAGTACGCGGCCCTGTACTACCCCTGGGTCAAGGTCTTCGACCCGGCGAGCGGCCAGTCCCGGCTGACCCCGCCGAGCGGCCACGTCGCCGGCATCTGGGCCCGCAACGACTTCGAGCGCGGTGTGCACAAGGCGCCCGCCAACGAGGTCGTGCGCGGCGCGGTGGACCTGGAGCTGCAGATCACCCGCGGCGAGCAGGACCTGCTCAACCCCATCGGCGTCAACTGCATCCGCGCCTTCCCGGGCCGCGGCATCCGCGTCTGGGGCGCCCGCACCATGTCCTCGGACCCGGCCTGGCGCTACCTGAACGTCCGCCGGTACTTCAACTACCTGGAGGAGTCGATCCTGCTCGGCACCCAGTGGGTGGTGTTCGAGCCGAACGACCACAACCTGTGGGCGCGGATCCGGCGCAACGTCTCGGCGTTCCTCGTCAACGAGTGGCGCAGCGGCGCGCTCTTCGGCCAGCGGCCGGAGGAGGCGTTCTACGTCAAGTGCGACGAGGAGACCAACACCCCGGAGTCGGTCGACCTCGGCCGCGTGATCTGCGAGATCGGCATCGCGCCGGTCAAGCCCGCCGAGTTCGTCATCTTCCGGCTGGCGCAGTTCTCCAGCGGCAGCGGCGAGCTGGAGGAGTAGGCCCCGGCCCGCTCCCCGCGCACGTCATAGCCAAGACCCCCCAGCAAGACCTCCAGCACGGACCCTCAGAAGGACAGAGAACAGATGAGTCTCAGCCCGGGTGACGCCCTTACTTCACATAATTTCGGTCTCCAGATCGACGGCGTGATGGTCGAGTACCTCGCCGAGGTCAACGGCCTGAGCATCGAACAGGACGTCATCAAGCACCTGTCGAACTCGGCGCAGGGCCGCCCCGAGGTCAGCCTGATGCCCGGCGTCCAGAAGGACGGGCAGTGCACCGTGGTGCGCGGCATGACCCAGTCCCCGGCCTTCACGACCTGGATCAACGACTCGATCACGGGCCAGATGAGCACGGCCCGCAAGAACGCGTCGATCATCATGATGGATTACCAGAACAACCCGGTGAAGCGGTACAACATGCGCAACGCCTGGTGTTCCAAGATCGACGCGAGTGCGCTCAAGGCCGGCGAGGCCCAGGCGCTCACCGAGACCGTGACCATCGTCTTCGAAGAACTGGTCATCGAGTAATGCGCCGTACGGCTGCCAGGGCGGGCGCGCACCCGGTCGCGCCCGCACCGGCGCCGGAACCGGTGGCGGCGCCGGAGCAGAACCCTGCTCCGGCGCCCGCCGCCGCTCCGGCCCCGGCCCCCGCTCCCGCGCCGGTCGCACAGCCGCTGCGCACGGAGTTCCCCTTCGAGTTGCCGCGCGGCTACGTGGACGACTCGGGGACGGTGCACAAGGACGGTGTGATGCGTCTGGCCACCGCGCGGGACGAGCTGATCCCGCTGCGGGACGTCCGCGTCCAGGAGAACCCCGCCTACCTGTCGGTGGTCCTGCTGGGCCGGGTCATCACCCGCCTCGGCACGCTGGCGATGGTGCACGACGGGATCGTGGAGAACATGTTCGCCTCCGATCTCGCCTTCCTGCAGGACTTCTACCGGCAGGTCAACGCCGAGGGCCACACCCGCGCCGCCGTGGAGTGCCCGCACTGCTCGGAGCCCTTCGAGGTCGAACTCGGCGGGAGCCGCCTGGGGGAATCGTGACGTACGCGACCGACCGGCTGCACGAGGAGATCGCGTACGTCGCCTATCACTTCCACTGGAGCCTGGAGACGATCCTGGACCTCGAACACCAGGACCGCCGCCGCTACACGGAACAGATCGCGTCCCTGGTGACCCGGGGCGGGGCGGAGGGCTGATCGGTGGGGTTCCTGGACCGACTGAGGGGCGGTACGGCGGCGACGCCGGTGTCTACGTCGACGCCTGAATCGGCGTCGGCATCCGTGCCGGCACCGGCTTCCGAGGTGAACCCGGGTTCCGGAGGCGGTAGTTCCGCTCCGGTGCCCGTGGTCGGCTGGACGGGGCTGCCGCCGATCCAGCGGGCCGCCGTGGGGCGGCCCGGTGTCGCGGACTCCGGGTTCGGCGGACGGCTGAGCACCTGGCAGAACCCGTCCTTCACCGGGACCCTCTCCCACGCCGTCCTGGACGGGGCGCCGGGCGGGCTGATCAGGAACGCGCTCACCACGTCGGCCGGGCCCGTGCCCGGTCTCGAACCGCCCGCGCGGGTCCTGCCGGTGGCCTCGGCCGAGCCGTCCGAGGCCGCGCCCGACGCCGTGTCGGGTGCCGCGTCCGGCGGCGCGTCCGGTGACGTCCGGCCGGTGCAGCGGGCGCCCCGGACGGTCACGGCGTCGCGCCCGCGGGGGCCCCGGGTGACCCCCGCACCTCCCAGGCCCCACCGGCAGAATCCGCTGACCAGGGCGACCGCCACGCCCGCCGCCGTCCAGCGGTCTCTGCCGGTGGCCCGAACCGGGGCGCCGAGGGCGTCGGACGGCGGCGGCCCGGCGCCGACGTCGCCGGGTCCCGCGCCGTCGAGGCCCGCGGCGCCGCCAGCTTCCGCGCCGTCCGGGCCGGTGTCGTCGGGCCCGGCACCGTTGACGTCGCCGTCGGCTCCCGCGTCGCCGGGACCTGCGTCCTCGGGTGCCGCGCCGTCGGGTGCTGTGTCGTCCGGGTCTGCTCCGGCGGGTCCGGCACGTTCGAGGACGGCACCTTCGGGTCCCGCGTCCTCGGGACCTGCATCCTCGGGTGCCGCGCCGTCGGGTCCCGTGTCGTCCGGGTCTGCTGTGACGGGTCCGGCGCCTTCGGGACCCGCACCTTCGGGGCCTGCGTCCTCGGGACCCGCGCCGTCCGGTTCCGTGTCGTCCGGGTCTGCTGCGACAGGGCCGGCGCCTTCCGGATCCGTGTCGTCGGGTTCGGCGGCGGCCGGTTCCGCGTCGCCGGCATCCGGGCCCGCGGCGCCGCGTTCCGCCCGGCCCGGAGCGGGTGCGCCCTCCGCCGGGGCGGTCGACGTCCAGCGGGCCCCGGCGGGCGGTACCGCCGCGGCCGGACCCGTCCGGCCGGTGAGCGGTGGCGGTACGGCGGCCGGTTCGAGCAGCCGTGCTGCCGGGGCAGGCGGTACGGGGGTCGGTCCCGGCAGCACGGCGTCCCGCACCGGCGGTGCGGGGAACACCGTGCAGCGGGCGGTGCCCGCTTCCGGCGGGACGCCCGCTGCACGCCCATGCCCACGCCCTGGGAGTACACCCTCCACATCCCCCACGACCCCCGAGCCGTGGGCATCTGCCGCCGGGCCCTCCGGGACATCCTGACCAGCCACCACCTCCCCACCCTCGTCGAACCGGCGGAGCTGCTCGCCTCCGAGCTGCTCGGGAACGCCGTCCGGCACACCGAGGGGCCCGCCGCCCTCAAGCTCAGGCGGTCGGGGCCCACCCTGCGCCTCGGCGCCTGGGACACGGACCCGACCCCGCCCGCGGCCAAGCCGCCGGACGGCGGGTCGGAGGCGGGCAGGGGCCTGCACCTCGTGCACGCGTACGCCGACGACTGGGGCTGGTTCCGGGTCAACGGCGACGGCGGCAAGTACGTCTGGTGCGAACTCGGCGCCCCCTGAAGGGGCATCGCACCGGCACCTCGCGTATTCGGCTGCTCGACGTGGAGGTCATGCAGCGGTCGGAGGCGCGACAGCCGGTGGGTTGAGGCGGGCGAAGCCTTCCTGACGCTGGTACGGGAAGTACGGGTAGGGCGCCGTCCTGCCGCTCGCCGCATCGAGTTTCGCCATCTGCTCGGGCGTGAGCGTCCAGCCGACGGCACCGAGGTTCTGGCGGAGCTGGTGCTCGTCGCGGGCGCCGATGATGACGGAGGAGACGGTCGGTCGCTGCAACAGCCAGTTGATGGCGATCTGCGGAACGCTCCTGCCGGTCTCCTGCGCGACCTCGTCGAGGGCGTCGACCACGCGGTAAAGGTGGTCGTCCTGGACCGGCGGGCCGTAGTCCGCGGTGCGGTGCAGTCGGCTGTCGGCCGGTAGCGGCCGGCCGCGGCGGATTTTGCCGGTGAGCCGTCCCCAGCCGAGGGGGCTCCAGACGAGAGCTCCGAGGCCCTGATCGAGCCCGAGGGGCATCAGCTCCCATTCGTAGTCCCGGCCGACGAGGGAGTAGTAGACCTGATGGGCGACATAGCGCGGGTGGCCGTACCTCTCCGCGGTCGCGAGGGACTTCATCGCCTGCCAGCCGGAGAAGTTGGAGACGCCGAGGTAGCGGACCTTCCCTGCTCGTACGAGGTCGTCGAGCGTGGACAGGACTTCCTCGATCGGCGTGCCGGCATCGAAGGCGTGCAGCTGGAACAGGTCGATGTGGTCGGTGCCGAGCCGGCGCAGGGCGTCCTCGCACGCGGTGATCAGGCGCGAACGGGAGGAGCCCGCATCGCCCGGGCCGTCGCCCATCGGCAGGCCGGCCTTGGTGGATACGATCACCCGGTCCCTGCGGCCTTTGATCGCTTCGCCCAGCACCTCTTCGGAGGCCCCGCCGGAGTAGACGTCGGCGGTGTCGAACATGGTGACCCCGGCGTCGAGGCAGATGTCCACGAGCCGGCGTGCTTCGTGCGCGTCGGTGGTGCCCCAGGCGCCGAACAGCGGTCCCTGACCGCCGAAGGTGCCGGCGCCGAAGCTCAGTGCGGGGACCTTGAGGCCGGATGCGCCCAGCCGCCTGTATTCCATGACTGTTCCTCTCTCGCCGCCCGCACCTGACTAATGGGCTTGGAGTTCCGTTAGTGTGGAGCCTCAACGTAGCAGGCGCGAGCGATTAACGAAACTGGAGTCCCGTTATGGGTTTTGAGGGTGCGGATCCGGGGACCGTCCGTCCTGGAGGGCGCACGGCGCGGGTGCGGTCGGCGGTGCTGCAGGCGGCCGGGGACGCCCTGGCGGAGCACGGCTTCGCCCATCTGGACCTCGCCGACATCGCGCGCCGGGCCGAGGTGGGCAAGACCACCGTCTACCGCCGCTGGGGAACGGTGACCGGTCTGGTGGCCGATCTGCTGGTGGACATGGCCGAGCAGTCCTTGCCGCGCACCGAGACCGGCTCGCTGCTCGGTGATCTCAAGGCCAACGCCCGGCTCGTGCAGCGCACCTTGGCCGACCCGCGGCAAGGGGCGCTGTTCAAGGCGGTGATCGCCGCCGCCACCTGCGAGGCGAAGGCCGCCGAGGCCCTGCACCGCTTCTACGACATCCGTGTCGAGGAGTGGGCACCCTGCGTTCAACAGGCCGTCGACCGGGGCGAGCTGCCCGAGGGCACCGATGCCCACGAGGTGATCCGTGCCGTCTCCGCTCCCCTCTACTACCGCCTGCTGACCAGCGGCGACGGCCTGGACGAAGCCGCCGCGGACCGGGCCGCCGGGGCCGCCGCGGCTGCAGCGCGTGCGGGAGTGTTCCTGCGGGGCGCCGAAGGCCGTGCGTGACCGGCTTCCCCGTCCCGTCGCGCCGCGGGGCGCGACCAGGCGCACACGAGGCACGCCCCGGCACAACCCCGCACCTACTCCAGATGTCACACAGGTGAACCGGACGGAACCGCCCCGATCCGGCCACCCGACCCCTGGAGCCCCCGTGCGCACACGGACGTACGCCACCCTCGCCGCCACCGTCACCGCGGCGGCGGCCACGGCCCTCACCCTCACCCCGGTCGCCGCGGCCGCCCCGCACGCGGCCGTCCGGCCCTCCCCCTCCACCAGCGACTTCAACGGCGACGGCTACGCGGACCTCGCCGTCGGAGTCCCCGAGGGAACCGTCGACGGCAAGGCGAGAGCCGGGTACGTCAACGTCCTGTGGGGCGGGAAGAGGGGCGTCGGCGCCCATGGCGGCATACGCGTCACCCAGGCCAACCCCGAGGTGCCCGGCACCCCGGAGAAGGGCGACCGCTTCGGCGCCGCCGTGGTGCTGGAGGACCTGAGCGGCGACGGCATCGCGGAGCTGCTCGTCGGCGCCCCCGGCGAGGACATCACCGGGCGCGGCACCGACGCCGGCGTGGTCACCGTCGTCGGCGGCGCGAGGAGCGGCACGCGTCCCGGCGCCAACGTCACCACCGGCCCCGCCGCCTCGGCCGCGTACGGGCTGTCGGTCGCCGCGGCCGACCTGACCGGCGACGGCGGCCGCGACATCGTGGTCGGCGGCAAGGACAAGGTCGTGCTGCGCACCGCGGACGGCCTCGCCGCCACCGTCGTCACCGCCCCCATGGGCGGCCGCGCCCCGGCCCTGGCCACCGGCGACTTCACCGGCGACGGCGCGGCGGACCTGGCGGTGGGGTACTGGACGAACGACCCGTTCACCCAGTCGCACGTACGGATCTGGGCGTGGGAGGCGGTGGACGAGGCCCTGGGCAACGTGTGGAACACCGACAACGCCGGGATCTCCGCCCTCGCCGCCGGCGACTTCGACGGCGACGGCCACGACGACCTGCTCCTCGGCGAGTGCCGGGAGATCGCCGACGAGAACATCGACGACCCGTGCGGCCCGCAGGAGTACGCGTACGGCGGCGGCCTGCACGTCCACTACGGCACCGGCTCGGACGGCTCCTTCGGGTTCCGCCGGCAGACCCTGAACCAGGACACGGTCGGCGTACCGGGCCGCGCCGAGTCCGGGGACCGCTTCGGCGCGGCCCTCGCCGTCACCGACGCCAATGGTGACGGCCGCGACGACGTGCTGGTGGGCGCCCCCGGCGAGGCCATCGGCACCCGGGCGGCGGCAGGCGCGACCACCCTGGTGTTCGGCACGGAGGACGGGCTCGTCGACGCGTTCGGCGAGGGCCACGCCGTCGCGTACAACCAGGGCACCCCGCGCGTGCCGGGGGCGGCGGAGGCGGGGGACGCCTTCGGCGCCGCGGTGGCGAGCGGCGACTACGACCACGACGGCAAGCAGGACCTGGTGGTCGGCGCACCGGGCGAGAACGCCGGGTCCGGTGCGCTGTGGGCCTTCCCGCGCGCGGTCGCCGACGGCTCGTACGCGCTGACGCCCGCCCGGCTCGGCCTGCCCGCCCCGACGAGCGCGCTCGCCTACGGCACAACCCTGAGCAGCCGGTAGAAATCGCGGGGTTCGCCCCTTAGGGGATGTCACAGGTCGGCAGCAAAGCCGGGCCCGGGACCCCGGGCCCGGCCCGTGACTCTGCGGGACCAGGTACGTTCGATTACGTGGCTGGATTCAGGATCGGACGCGGCCGGGACAACCGCACGCAGCAGGCGCCTCCGCAACAACAGCGGCAGCAGCCTTACGGACAGCAGGCCCCCCGGGGCGGCCCGTCCTACGGCTATCCCCCCGCGCCCGGGGGACACCCGCAGCAGCCCCCGTACGGCGGAGGCGGTGGCGGGTACGGCGGCGGCAACGGACCGCAGCAGTGGCCCCAGGGGAACGGGCACCCGCAGGGCGGCGGGCACGACGAGCCGGAGTACTTCGGCGACCCGGGCCACCACCCGCAGGGCGGCCGGCCGCAGGGCCACGACCCGTACGCGGCCAACCAGCCGGGCCACACCACGGCGTTCTCCATCGACGAGGACCCGTACAACCAGGGCGGCACCTACCGCGCGGGCCAGACCCCCGCGCCCCCGGTCGGCCCCAAGCTGCACTGGAAGGAACTGCTGAGCGGCGTCGTCATGCGCCCCAACCAGACCTTCCTGCAGATGCGCGACTACACGATGTGGGGCCCCGCCCTCGTCGTGACGTTCCTCTACGGCCTGCTGGCCGTCTTCGGCTTCGACGGCGCCCGCGCGGACGCCATCAACGCCACGCTCTCCAACGCGGTGCCCATCGTCCTGACGACGGCCGTCGCGATCGTGCTCAGCGCCTTCATCCTGGGCGTCGTCACGCACACCCTCGCCCGCCAGCTCGGCGGCGACGGCGCCTGGCAGCCCACGGTCGGCCTCTCCATGCTGATCATGTCGATCACGGACGCACCGCGCCTGGTCGTCGCGATGTTCGCGAGCGGCGACGCGCCCTTCGTGCGCATCCTCGGCTGGGCGACCTGGGTGGCGGCCGGCGCGCTCTTCACGCTGATGGTCGGCAAGTCGCACGACCTGCCCTGGCCCAAGGCCCTGGGCGCGTCGGCGATCCAGCTGATCGCGCTGCTGTCGATCATCAAGCTCGGCACGTTCTGAGCCGGCCGTGACCGAACACCTGTCGCAGTCCCCGTCACTGTCAACGTCGGACTCCCGGCTGCCGGCCGGGGTCAGCGCGCCCGGCCGGGTGGCCGCCCCCGACGAGGGGATCGGCCACGAGGAACTCGCCCTCGCGGCCCGCAACCACGGCATCCCGCTGGAGGCCCTGCGCCACGACGTGACCCCGCCGGGGCTGCACTACATCCTGCTCCACTACGACATCCCGACCGTCGACGCCGACGCCGCGGCCGCCTGGACCCTCCCGGTCCACGGCCGCGTCCGTACGCCGCTGACCCTGGACCTGGCCGCCCTGCGTGCCCTCCCGTCCGTCACCCACCGCGTGACGATGGAGTGCGCGGGCAACGGCCGGGCCCGGCTCAGCCCGCGCCCCGTGAGCCAGCCCTGGCTGACCGAGGCGGTCGGCACGGCGGACTGGACGGGCGTACCGCTGCGGACGCTGCTCGCCGAGGCGGGCGTCGAGCCGGACGCCGTCGAGGTGGTCTTCACCGGCGCCGACCACGGCGTGGAACGCGGCGTCGAGCAGGACTACGCCCGCAGCCTGACGGTCGCGGACGCGACGGCCGCCGACCCCGAGGTGCTGGTGGCGTACGAGATGAACGGCGCCCCGCTGCCGCCGCAGCACGGGTACCCGGTGCGCCTGGTCGTCCCCGGCTGGTACGGCATGGCGAGCGTGAAGTGGCTGGCCGACATCACGGTCACCGACACCCCGTTCACCGGCTTCCAGCAGGCGGTGGCGTACCGCTACCGCCAGACCCCCGACGAGCCCGGGGAGCCCATCACCCGTATCGCCCCGCGCGCGCTGATGGCCCCGCCCGGCTTCCCGGACTTCATGTCCCGCACCCGGGTGGTGCGCCCCGGTCCCGTGGAGCTGGAGGGACGGGCCTGGTCGGGCCGCGCCCCGGTCGTACGGGTCGAGGTCAGCACGGACGACGGCGCGACGTGGCGGGACGCCGAGCTCGGCCCCGCCCCGGCGGACGGCGACGCCTGGTCCTGGCGCCGCTGGCGCACCTCCTGGGACGCGGTCCCGGGACGGCACGTCCTGACGGTGCGCGCCACGGACGCCGAGGGCACCACCCAGCCGCTCACCCAGCCGTGGAACCGCGGCGGCTTCGCCAACAACGAGGTGCAGCGGATCACGGTGGCCTGCGCCTAGCCGTTCGGTCCTTCGACCCGATCCGACCGGACCCGACCCGACCGGAGCGGGCACGGGATGTCGGGTGCGGCGGGGTGCGCCCTTCGTAGCGTGAAGGGCGTAAGGGAAGGAGGGGCCGGGTTGCTGGAACGGCTGAACGAGGCCCTGGCGCACATCGAGACGCGGTTGGTCACCGAGGGCTCCGAGGGCGGCGAAGCCCTCGACGTGGCGGAGCTGGCACGGATCGCGACGACGTCGGAGTACCACTTCAGGCGGATGTTCTCCGCGCTGGCGGGGCTGCCGCTGTCGGAGTACGTCCGGCGCAGGCGGCTCACCGTCGCGGGCGCCGAGGTGCTGGCCGGCGAGCGGACGCTGCTGGAGATCGCGGTGCGGTACGGCTACGGCTCGGGGGAGGCGTTCGCCCGGGCGTTCCGCGCCGTGCACGGCGTGGGTCCGGGCGAGGCCCGCCGCACCGGGGCCGCGCTGACCGCCCAGCCCCGGCTCTCCTTCCGTCTCGTCGTGGAAGGGAACAGCAGCATGCGGTACCGGATCGTGGAGAAGGAAGCATTCCGTGTGGTCGGCAGGAGGATCCGCGTCCCTCTGGTCCACGAGGGGATGAACCCGCAGATCGCGGACTTCATCAGAAGCATCGACAAGGAGACGCTGGCCCGCATCGCCGCACTGTCCGACCAGCAGCCGTCCGGGATCGTGGGGGTGAGCGACAACCTGGACCCGAGCCGGGCGGAGGGGACGGAGCTGGACTACTACCACGGGGTGGTGACGGGGGCGGAGCCCTCAGCCGACCTCGACTCGCTGGCGGTCCCGGCCGGCACGTGGGCGGTGTTCGAGAACTCGGGCCCGTTCCCGCAGGCACTCCAGCACCTGTGGCGGGACGTCTTCACCCAGTGGTTCCCGTCCAACCCGTACGGGACGAGGCCGGGCCCCGAGATCCTGAGCACCCGCCTCTCCCCGGACGCGTCACAGGCGGACGCGGAACTGTGGATCCCGGTGGAACGGGAGACGAGGCCCTAGAGGGCTTCCTCCCTAGAGGGCTTCCTTGTTCTCCTTGGGAGCCTCTCCCGACTTATGTACTGGAGGCAAAACACTCCACGGAAAGTTGATCCAGTCATCGGTGCGCTTCCAGACGTACTCGCACTTGACCAGCGACTGGGACTTCTCATAGATGACGGCGGAGCGGACCTCGGCGACGGTGTCGACGCAGAAGTCGTGCACGAGCTTCAGCGTCTTGCCGGTGTCCGCCACGTCGTCCGTGATGAGCACCTTCTTGTCGGAGAAGTCGATGGCGTTGGGGACGGGTGCGAGCATGACCGGCATGTCGAGGGTGGTGCCGACGCCCGTGTAGAACTCCACATTCACGAGGTGGATGTTCTTGCAGTCCAGGGCGTAGGCCAGCCCGCCGGCCACGAAGACGCCGCCGCGGGCGATGCTGAGCACGATGTCGGGTTCGTACCCGTCGTCGGCGATGGTCTGGGCGAGCTCGCGGACGGCGGTCCCGAACCCTTCGTAACTGAGGTTCTCGCGCACGTCGCTCATGTGGCTCACACCTGGGTCCGGTGGAAGTTGAGGAAGGACCGGGAGGCGGTGGGCCCGCGCTGCCCCTGGTAGCGGGACCCGTACCGGTCGCTGCCGTACGGGTGCTCGGCCGACGAGCTGAGCTGGAACATGCACAGCTGCCCGATCTTCATCCCCGGCCAGAGCTTGATGGGGAGGGTGGCGAGGTTGGACAGCTCAAGGGTCACGTGCCCGGAGAACCCGGGGTCGATGAACCCGGCGGTGGAGTGCGTGACGAGCCCGAGCCGCCCGAGCGAGCTCTTGCCTTCGAGCCGCGACGCGAGGTCGTCGGGAAGCGAGATGACCTCGTACGTGCTCGCCAGCACGAACTCCCCGGGGTGGAGGATGAACGGCTCGTCCCCCTCGGGCTCGACGAGCCGCGTGAGGTCGGCCTGCTCGACGGAGGGGTCGATGTGGGGGTAGCGGTGGTTCTCGAACACCCGGAAGTAGCGGTCGAGCCGCACGTCGATGCTGGAGGGCTGCACCATGGATTCGTCGTAGGGATCGATCCGTACGCGCCCGGAGTCGATCTCGGCCCGGATGTCCTTGTCAGAGAGAAGCACGCCCCGAGGATACGGGCAGCCCGCGGGCCCGCCACAATCGGTTGTCGTGGCGGGCCCGCGGGTGTGAACCTGTTGCCGGATCCGTTGGTGAAGTGGTCCCGCTACCGGTCAGCGCCTTTCGAGTTCGACCGGTACGACGTTGCGGAGCCGGGCGCACCGGGGGCAACGGATCAACCGGCCGGGACCGAGCCGCTCGGCCTGCTGCATCGGAAGCGATGCGGTACTGAATACGTGCCCCTCGGCACAACGGACGACGGTGCTGCGTTCCATCAAGTCCTCAGAGTCCCTTCCCCAAGAGCCGCGTCTGACTGACGAGAGCGCCACATTACGGGATGAAAGGGACGGGCCTGCAGGCGGCACTCCGATCCCGCCGGCACCCTCTCCAGCGCCCCCACCGTACGCCCCAACTCCCGCGCGCGGGAGCCGGGTCCCACTCCCCGGGACACCCCGGCGCGCACGGCCCCAGCACCGGGTGCCCCGTATGAGGTATGGTGAATCCGCGTTTCCGACACCGGCCGGACAGCCCGCTCCCGGCGTCTTACGCGGGTGTAGTTTAGTGGTAGAACATCAGCTTCCCAAGCTGAGAGTGCGAGTTCGATTCTCGTCACCCGCTCCACGCAGAACCCCCAGGTCGTCGACCCGGGGGTTTCTTGTTGCCCGGACCGGCGGGCGGGGCGTGCACCGGATCCGTACCACAAGGCGCGGCTAGCTGTCGGTGGGGCGGTGGGGTCTTCCTTGTGATGCGCAGGGTCGTCATTCCCTTACGCTGCCCGCATGAAGCGGTTGATCGTCGCAGCAGGAGGAGGGGGCGACGCTGTCGCCGCCGCCATGCTTCACGCCGCCCTCTACGGCGACAAGGACCAGGCGATGATCCTCACGTACGCGTGGGACCGCCTCCTCATCGACCCGGTACCGGGCCCGCGGGGACCGGACAACTTCACCGGCCTCCACCAGCTCACTCCCGCAGTCTGGGCAGTGCCGGCGGACGCCCGCCCGATCGCACCAGCGGGCTCCACGCTCCCGCGGCTCGCGGCGGAGCTCCCGCACACGTTCGCGCTGATCGACCCGCACCACGGCGCCGAAGGCATCACGCGCCAGCTCGAAGAACTGATCAGCCACCTGTCCCCGGAGTCGATCGACCTGCTCGACGTGGGAGGCGACATCCTCGCCCGAGGCGACGAGCCGACACTGAAGAGCCCGCTCGCAGACGCCCTCACGCTGGCAGCGTGCTGCCAGGTGAACGCGCCCGTGCGACTGCTGGTCGCAGGCCCCGGCCTGGACGGCGAACTCCCACCCGACGAGGTGCGCGGACTGCTGGACACTCTCATCCACACCTTCACAGCGAAGGACGTCGAGCCGGTCGGCTCGATCCTGGAGTGGCACCCTTCGGAAGCCACGGGGATGCTCGCCGCCACCGCGAGAGGAGTTCGCGGCACCTGCGAGGTCCGAGACGCCGGCCTCCCGATCGCGCTGACGGACGAAGGCCCGACCGTCCACGAGGTCGACCTGGACAACGCCCTCGCCCGCAACCAACTGGCCCGCGCCGTCATGGCGACCGAAACCCTGACCGAGGCCGAGGCGCACAGCCGCGAAATCTGCGGCCACTCGGAGATCGACTACGAACGCAACAAGGCCGCAGGGCTCAAGGGCCAGCAGCCCACGGACCTGGTCCCGCAGTCTGTCTTGCCCCGACTCGACAAGTTCAAGGCCGAGGCCAGGCGCCGCGGAGTCACACACACGACGTTCCGCCACCTCACCGAGGCCTTGAACCTCAACGGCACCCAGCGCGAGGACTTGCGCCAACTCCTTATCAGCAGCCGCCCCGAGCAGTACACGGCGCCTTTGTGGCGCATCACCACCAATGACCCTGAGCCCACCACATGAGCGCATTCAGCAGCGACCCCACGCTGAACGCGCAGGACGTGACGGACAACGGCACTGAGGTCGACGTCGCCACCAACCTGCTGAACGGCCACATCAGACTGTCGATCCTCTGGACACAAGAGATCCTCCTGTCGCCCGACGACGCCGACCAGCTGGCCCAGGCCTTGCAACGGGCCGCAGCACAAAGCCGCAAGATCACAGCCACCAAGGCACCCACGAAGCACGACGAGCCCCAGCCGAAGCCTGAGTAACAACTTTCTCTACGGGTTTCAAGTTCGCTTACTGGAATTAGGTACCTTGTGCGGCAGCTGGCCACAGATCCGGAGCTAGCGGCCTGCTACCATTCGACAGATCTTAGTTGGGTCGGCACCCGTTACTACCGAACCATGATCCACGCCGCTGGCCGTCGGAAGCGACGGAAGCTAAAGGGGGACAGCCTCTTCCCGGCGCTTAAACGGACGGATCCACCGCGAACGCACTTCTGGACCTGAACGACCAGCAATTACTGACCACAACCAGAATTGACGCCCTTCGTAGACCAGCGCCGCAAACGGAAAAAGTTACCGACCTCTCTCCCCCTGCTCAGCGACGGCGCGCTGGATACTGCACCAAGTGCCATTCTCCGGACTCGATTTGAGGAACTCCAGAACTTCGGCAACTAGTCCACCCCTTGCGGCGCTTGGCTCCGCCATCGAGACTCCAGCGACCTGTTGATCACGTACCACATACACGTCAGAACAGGCAGGGAACAGCTAGGAATCACAGAGCCAGTAGCAGCGCAGCGAGGAGCAGCCATCAGGCCTTTTCGCTAGTTCAGAGATCCGATTGACCGCCGGATTCCCTAAGCTTCCCAAGTTGAGAGTTCTAGGGGTAAGCGACAGATCGCGCGAAAATTACGGGGCGTTACTAGCTTCGCCCCAAGGAGCATCATCGGATATTTTCCACAGGCTCTCAAAGAAGTCCGAGCATTCTTTCACCATGTGTTCGGATTTTTGCGTTCCATCTCGAATATCCCACCCGGCCCTACCGCCCCGCGATAGCAGCGGATCCAGCAAGATTCGGTCAGGCCGACCGTAAGGAAACTCTGTCTTGCGAGCTATGTCATAGAACGCAAAGAAAGCTGCATTGTCGCCGATTAGGCACACTTGGAATGCCGGAATGCCTGGGTAGATGCGAAACTGGAGCGACACTTGCACCTGCGTTCGATCCCGAAGACGGCGAGCAAATAGGAGAAGATGGCTTGCGTAGTCCTCGGTCTTCGCCTCGGCGTACCTTCGAAATTCGGGATCATCCGATAACGTTTCGCCACTGTTCAGCTTGGATGGGATTTTCATTGGATTAGATAGGTCTGGCGTCAACATCCTGAATGTGACAGACTGAACGCGCCCCGGAGAATCATACAGACGCATCAATGTCCCGCGCATGAGATCAAAGATTGATTCACCTGTATATCCAAGGAATCTCACATCAACGGCACGGCCGGTTTCGGATTCCTTGATTAGGTCAGCTCGGGAGGTGGGGTTTGCGAACCTGGTTGAAGCTTGACCACCCCGTGGATCATCCGCCAAATCTTTAATCGCGTCGTATAGCACATACGCCACTAGGCTCAAGAGTGCTCCAGCTGTGAATGCACTCCCTTGCAAGGCATCGCCGATAGGATTGAATATTTGAGCTGCCAGACCGAGAAGGAATATGCCCAGCAGGATGCAGCGCGTGACTACTGGTTCTACAGTATTTCGAATGTAGCGGATAATTCCTGAAACTCGCACCGGAGAATCCGCCATGTCATCTCCCCCAAGAACCAAGCCTTTCCCGATTGAAACCCTTCATACCCTGCGAGCAACATCAGTAGTCCCCTGATGCCGTTTGTCTTCAGAGACGCCCAAAGCGAAGAGTTTCGCAATCTTGTCAACCACTTGGGTGCCTACGTCCGTGACACGCACTACCGGCCTGCGTGCGACGCAGCCGCGAACATCTGATCCGACATCTTTGCCATGATCCCTATAGATCTACACGACGTCATACACGAAGCAGTCATGGCCGGGCACGCAGTCGCGCTGAGCGATCTAAAAGCAGGCAAGTTGGGCGACCAGGTTCGAGAGCGGTCCGAGATCATCGAGTGAAACTCTGAGCTGCGGGCCGTCTCAGTTTCCGTCTTGTTCACACCGTTCACGGCCGTTCAGGCTGGGCCCGGAGTCGCATCCAAGCCAGTGGACAACCTCCTATGAACCCAGGTGAACGGCCCCGACCGAGGCCCAAGAGCCCACCAACACAGCTGGAAAGCGTGTTGGCCTTCACGGTGGCGCCGGCCCACGACACCGCCAATTCCGGCAGCTAGGTTGAGGGCGTGGACGAGGAAGCGATCACCATCAAGCTCACGCGCGATCAAGCGTTCGTGCTGTCGGACTGGCTCTACCGAGTCATGTTCCGGTCCGACGACCTTCAAGGGATCATTGACGACCGAGCTGTCTGGTCGCCGGTCTACGCGATCTCCGGAACGCTGGACAAGACGTTGAGCGAGATCTTCATGCCCGACTACGGGCCACGCCTTGAAGCGGCCAAGGAGCGTCTCCGCGCCGATCTGTACGGGGGAGCGGACCAGCCGACTACGCCGGACCAGGACCCGACCGACGCACCACAAGCGCACCAGATCGAGCGGGGAACAGTGGGGAACCACGGCGAAAGCGACCCAGGTCAATGAGACCCGGTGCCAGGTGAAAGCCCAGTTCAGCAGCCCTACCAGCCTCAAATGCCCGCAGCTTCCCAGGCGGCTGTACGGTGGCGAGGAGCACGCCAAAACGGATTCCGACCAAATGCGATGGCATCCCCGGACTCGTACCTCCGGTGAGTTCTACTCCCTCTCGGATCGTCACCTTCGTCCGACGATGAGGGCAACTCCGCAGCCTGTCGGGCGGTGAAATGTCTCAGACGACGTCGTGGATGTTGTGCTCGGTCAGGTCGGACGCGTGCCGGGCAATGGTGCTGTAGTCGGCGTCGTCATGGAGGACGGCCAAGCCGTGGTGGGCGGCAGTGGCGGCGATGGCGAGGTCCACTGCCGATGCACTGCGGTGCTCCCCGGCCTGTGCCATACGGTGTTGCACCGCGCTGATCCAACGCCCCGCGTTCTTCGGCACCGCGGCGTCGGGATAGAGGTCTGAGAACATTTCCGCGATCTCGCCGTACTCGCGGCTGTTTCGGGCGCTGTAAAGAAACTCAGCGCGTTGCATGTAGCAGGACGCGATGGCGCCGGCATCGATCGCGTCGTACCAGGACGCTTGCAGTTTTGGCTCGCGGAGCAGCCGGACCAGGCCGGACGTGTCGAGCAGGTAGATCACCGGCTGCGCTTCTCAGCCTGGTGCAGACGCTCGGCATCCCCGACGGCACCCCACTCACGCGCACGCTCGAAGTGACGGCTTATGCGCGCCGCGCGCTCCTGCTGCTCGGCGTAGAAGTTCAGAGCAAGATTGACCGCCTCCTTCTTGGTCCGGACGTGAGCCAGAGCCATAGCGCGTTCCAGGGCGTCGTCGTCGATGTCGATCTGGGTCACGGACATACCGCGCCTCCTACACGATGTTGATGATGTACATAGAAGAATACGTCACCAACATTTACGGGTCCACCCGTCGGCTCTGGTGTGTGCAGTCGCGACGGACTCTTCAGATCCGTCCCACAGACGATGCGGTCCGGTCAGCGCAGGAGCTGCGGGCTGTACGGCCCTGCTGCCGGTCACGCCCGTGCCCACAACGTGCCCGTAGGAGCGGACCACCATGGTCAACAGCGGTGCCACCTAGCACTCACACCTGTCGCGACAGAACGAATCCGTGCAACTCAGAAGCCGTGCATCGGCCCAAGCGCCGTCACAGCGGCCGAGAGCCTCGACGAGTTCGAGGACGAGGCCGTGCGCCACGGAGTTACGGAATCATGGAGTCACGCACACGGCGTTCCGTCGCCTCCTCGTCGAGGTTCTGGATCTCAACGGCTCTCAGTCGGAGGATCTGCGTCGCGTCCTCATCGGCAACCGTCTGGAGCAGTACTCTGCGGCTCCATGACAGATCCCATGACGTGTGCCGACGGGTCGTCACCGGTCGGTCTGCCCGATCCTCGGCACACGCTGACGAGTACCGACTGGGCTGCGCTGGAGCATGCTTACGGACCTGCCACGGACGCGCCCAGGATGCTGAGCGCGCTGTGGGATTCCGAGCAGAGCGTGCGGACCCAGGCGCTGGAGTACCTGCACCACACCCTGCATCACCAGAACACCCTCTACAGCGCGACGGTGGCCGCGGCCCTCTACGTGGCCGCGATCCTTGCGGACCCGCGAACGAACTGGGGTGTCGACAAGGAACGCGGTTCCTTTCCCGGGCCCGTGCGCGCCGAACTGCTGACCTGGATCGCCTCGGTGGCGGACGAAGTCACCGACAAGGCGGAGAGGACTAGCCGGGAGTTCGGGTTCCCGCTCGACGGCTACTCACCGGCCCTGGGCATCCTGGAGATACGCCCGCTGCTGTTCACCGCCGCGCATGACGCCACGGACGATCCCGATCGCCACGTACGCGAAGCAGCGATCGTCGCCTGCATCCCTCTCCTGGACGATCCTCGGCTGTTGCGTCATCGGTCCGCCCTGGTGCCCCTGGTTCGGGAGGTGTTGGGCACGAGCGACCTGTGGCAGCACCGCGAACGAGCCATCGACGCGCTGGACGCATGGGGCGAAGACTCCTCAGGGCTCGAAGGCCAGCGGAACCCTTTCCTGTTCTGCGACGCCGATCTGCCGTCCATCGACTCATCGCCCTGGGGACACGCCTCCGGCTCGGACGGATGCTGCGAGGAGCCGCCCTTCTGACTGCCCGCATCGGCGTCGTGATCGCTCATCCGCTCCCGGTCGGAGCCGGAGCCGGAGCCGGAGCCGGCCGAGCATCGACCCGATAAAGCCTCAGCAGACCGGCTTGGCTACAGCCTTCCCACCAGTTCTTGAAGTGGCGCTCAGCCTCCGCCGTGCAGTGCGCTGCTGATCTCCAGAAGGCGTCCCTCCGGTAGAGCGAAGGCGTTGCTCGGGTTTCGGTAGGAGTGCCCACCGTCGTTGATCCAGATGCCGCCTGTCGACCTCCACCGGGCGGGAGCCCACTGGCCCTGGTTCTCAAGGAGCGTCCTTGCGACGTCGGCGGGGTCTTCGATCAAGGTGAGGGCGGCAAGCGCAGAGGTGAGGACCGCGGCTGCGTCGTCGGGAAGCAGTGCGTCCCCGAGCGTGGGGAAGAGCAGCAGGAGACGGGCGTCAGCATCATGGATGCCTTCTGTCACCGGCTGGCGAGCGGCGGACAGCAGTTCCGGCCAGGCCATGCCGGGCCCCATGAAGTGACCGTCGTCCACGGCGAGGGTCTCCGCCTCGGACCAAGCCGGCTGGTGGATCAGATAGTCCACGCCCCATTCGTCCACGAAGTTGCGGTAGACGACGTAAATGGTGTGACCGGAGCGTAGCGGCACGCTGAACATCGGCCATGCGTGCTCGGCGGACAGTGTGCGATACAGGTCCATGGCCGCATCCCAGTCGGCGCCGAACGCGGCTCGTTGTGCGTCCTCCCCACGCAGGCTGGAACCGAAGTGCACGAGCCAGAACAGCGGGTCGTCCAGGTAGGCGTCGCCCTGGACCAAGGGGCCGCCTTCGTATCCGGGGATCTTGAGCACCCGCAGATGATGGCATGCGCGGCAGCCACGGCGTCATCGCGTACTTCCGGCTTGCCCGGGACGGCGCTTGCCCAGGACGGCGCTTGCCCGGGACGGCTGCGGCGAGGCCGGCCGGCGCGGGGCGCGTATCGGAGGCAGTGACCGAGAAGGCCGGCGGCGGGGAACAGTGGGGTTCAGGTGTCGGTGCGGAGCATCGATGCGCCTGCCGGGGTGAGCGTGTGCAGGACGTTTCCGCCGTGTCGGCTGCTGATCAGCAGGCCCGCGCCGCGCAGTACCCCGGTGTGTTTGCTGACGGAGGACGGGGAGATCCCCACCGCGCGGGCGATCTCCCCGGTGGTGGCGCCCGCTCCCGACGCGGCGACGCGCAGCACGGTCGTCCGGGTGCGTCCCAGCAGCGCCGTCAGCGGGCTGGCGGGGGCCGCCGCGATCGGTTCGTGCAGCAAGGGGTAGATCAGCACGGGCGGTAGTCCGGGGTCGGCCAGGCTGACGGGGCTGCCCCAGCAGAAGTAGGACGGTACGAGCCGGATGCCCCGTCCGCCCAGGTGCAGGTCCCGGTCCACCGGGTAGCGGACCTGGAGGACCGGGTGCTGCCAGCGCATGCCCGGCCCGAGCCCGGCCAGCATCCCCTGGACGCCCCCGTCGAGCAGTTCGCGGCAGGACGAGGACCGTCCTGCTTCCAGACGGGCATGGATCTGGTCGGCGAACGGGCGTACGGCGACCTCGTGATAGGAACGGATGGCGGCCACGAGGTCCCGGCGTTCCTGCCGGCCGGTCAGCCGCCGCACCCACGCCGGGACCCGGACGTACCCGTGGAGCAGGGCCAGTTCACGGCCCACCCGGCCGGAGGGCGTGGACACGATGGCGTCGAGTGCGGCGTCCAGTCCCTCGTCGGCGCAGCTCGACTGGTCGGGCGTCAGGAAATCAGGAAAGTACCGGGCTCTCGGAAACAGGGGCAGGAGCACCTCGCGCACGATGCGGTCGAGTCGCTGCTCACGCAGTCGGGCATGGGTGGTCCGGTACCACCCGGCGTATGCCCAGCGGCCCGCGCGGGTCTGAAAGCGGTGCAGACTCGCGGCCACTTCCCAGAGTGCGTCGGGCGCCCTGGCCATCCGGGTGCTCGCCAGGTCAGCATCCGTGAAGTGAATTCGGAGCACGCCGTTCCCCCTTACGACCAGGGCTTTTTCCCCCTGGCGACACAGCATGGCCAGGAGAACGGGCACTGGCAATAGTGAGGGCGCCCGAATCGAGCAGTGAGGGGAAAAGATGAGACGTATATTGGCCATGATCGCAGGAGTGGTTCTCCTGCTAGGTTGCATGGCCGGTACCTCGGCGGCCAGTTCGGCGAACAGCTCCGGAAATCAGAAGCAGGCGTCCGCGACGGCATTCAAGTCGGTAAAGGTCGCCGCGGCACCGTCCGGATGCGGTTCGGGGAATTTCTGCTTCTGGCCGAACGCCGGTTACTCGCCGGCGGGAAATCCGGGGGAACTCTCAGGACGGAACGCCGACTGGTCCGTCTTCAGCCGCAGCGCCTGTCCCAACGGCAACTGGGACAACTGCGCGTCCTCGGACTACAACAACGGAAACAGCTGCGAAGCCATCGTCTGGACCGGGAAGTCCTACTCGGGCAGCGCGGGCATCGTGTACCGCGGCACCGGCGGTGACTTCAACTCCACGTTCAACAACGCGGTCTCCTCGAACAGCTGGAGTACCGCTTCCGGCGGTACGAGCTCGGCGTGCGGCGGTCCCGTACCGTAGACCGGCGCTCAGGACCGGTGCTCAGAGCCGGCGCTCAGGAAGTGCCTGCCGCTCCCAGGTGTCCGCGGGTGGCCCCCCGCGGACACCGCACCTCTCACTCCCCGACTCCCCCATCGACCGAGAGGGTCCGCGCACCATGCGACTTGCCCCGCTCGCCTGCGCGGTGGCGGGCGTCCTCGCCCTGAGCGCCTGCGGGACGTCCGCCACCGACGAAGACGCCACCCGTGCCGAACTCACCGGCCTCGAACTCGACCTCCTCACCCGTTCCGGTACCTTCACCCGGACCAACGTCGATCTCGCGAACGCGGAGTCGAAGCTCATATCGGCCTGTATGAAAGCGAAGGGATTCCGTTATCGCGCCGAGGTGTCGGCTCCGACGACCGAATCCGATGAGGAACTCTCCCTGAACAGGGCGGAGCGACACGAACGCGGCTACGGTCTCGCCTCCCAGTACGATTCCGAAAAGGACGCTGTCGGCAAGGGCACCAACGACGCCTATGTGGCCGGGCTTTCGAAAAAGAATGCCGACGCATACGCCGAAGCCCTGCGAGGAGGCGCCACCGACTTCCGCGAGATGAGGCTCGGGGGCGGCCGGAACATCACTTTTTCGGCACGCGGCTGCGAGGCGCGGAGCCGTACGTCTCTCTACGGAAGCCTGGACGACTGGGTGTCCGTTTCCTACTTCCCGCAGAACCTCAACAGCGAGCTCGGTCCCCGCGTGGAGAAATCCCCGAAGTACCGCAGGGCCATGGCCGAATGGCGGACCTGCATGCGCGGCAAGGGGTACACGTACGCGTCCCCCGACGCGGCCTATGACCAGCTCAAAGCCGCCTACCGCGCGCGGGGCGTCACCGCTGCCTCACGCGATCGGGAGATCGCCGTCGCGGTGGCGGACGGCGACTGCGCCGCCGAGGTCCACGTCCCCTCCACCGTCCTCGCGCTGCGACGCGCCTACGCCCAGTCGCTGCCCACCGCCGACAAGCTCCAGCTACGACGGCTCACAGCCATCTGGAAGACGGCCGCCGACAAAGTCCGGTAGTCCCGGTGAGACCGGCCCGGGCGGTGGGGCCGCAGAGGGCGGGAGTCCGGTGCGGTCCCGTTTCCGTGGGTGGTTCGGGTCGTGGTCTGCTGGGCGTATGGGGGCGGATCGCCGTGGCGGGCGGCACCCTGCGCGGGTGCCAGCAGCTTCCTCGTCAAGGACGGCCCGGCCGACTCCCTGGTCGCGGCCATCCGTACGGTGGCCGCCGGCGAGGCCGTGCTCGCGCCCCGCGTCACCAAGCGGTTGCTGGACCGGTTCGCCGGCCTGCCCGTCCTTGACGAGGCCGCTCCTTCCGTCCCGCCGCGTCTGGACGTACTGACCGGCCGCGAGCTGGACGTGCTGCGCACCCTCGCGCGGGTCGTCCAACGCGGAGATCGCCACCGAACTGGGGATCGGGGAGACGACGGTGAAGACGCACGTCGCCCACATCCTGGAGAAGTTCCGTCTGCGCGACCGGGTGCAGGCCGTGATCCTCGCCTTCGACTCGGGGCTGGTGTCTCCCCGTAGGGACTGACCGCCGGTCCGGGGCGCGGCCGACGGCGGTGCCTTGTCCCCGCACCCCGTCCCCCTGCACCCGAACCGCCACCCCAGGACGACGCGTCCCTGTATGCACGCACGCGGAAACCCGTCCACACAGAAAGCAAGGTGTCATGTACAGCCTCATAGGTGCACTCGTCGTTCTCGTAGGCCTGACGACCGTGGCGGCGACGGAGAGCCGGGCCCGTCGGCTGGACCGGCGGATGACCCGCCTGGAGCACAAGATCGACCTTCTGCTGCGGCACGGGGGCATCGAGGACGACGACCCCGCCCTGGCGGAAGTGGCGGCTCTCGCGCGGGCCGGGCAGGACGTCGCGGCGGTCAAGAAGTACCGCGAGGCCACCGGCGCGGGTCTGCTGGAGGCGAAGCAGGCGGTGGACCGGGTGAAGGCGGACGACGGCCGTTCGTGATGATGTCACCGGTCCGTGACGGCACCGTCCTGGAACGGCGGCACAGGGATCCCTTCGGGCCGTGGCGCTCTCATAGTGATCGAGCGAGCGCCGAACGGGCGACCTCGCCGCGGTCCCAACAACGCCGTACCTAAGGGGATTTCATGTCCGGCATCCGTCGCAAGGCCCTTCTCGTCTCCGCAGCCGTCGTGGGCGGTGTCCTGCTGATGAGCGCGTGCCAGGAGGCGGACGCGAAGACCGGCACCGGCACCGGCTCCTCGGGGCGCTCCTCCGCCCGCTCGGCGGACGACGGCGCCACCTCGTCCGGCTCGTCGGCTGTGAGCAAGGACAAGGGCGGCGACCAGGACGCCGACCGGAGCGCCGACAAGGGCTCCGGCGTCGACACCGGCAACGGGAAGCGGGAGCGGGTCGAGCAGGTCTGCGGCGCCAACGACATCTCGTGGAGCACCAGGTCCGAGAGCCAGGCCGGTGGTTACGTCCTGGTCATGGCGAAGGCCAAGCCGGGGATCACCTGCTGGCTGCCCGCCGCGCTCCCGACCGTCGCCTTCGGGTCCGACGGTACCGAGGCGGGGCCCGCCGAGCAGTCCGTCGGCGAGCAGGTCAAGCTGAGCGGGAACACCGTCGCGTACGCCGGGGTGAACCCGAAGACCACCGATACGGACGGCGGCAAGGAGCTGGACAGCATCATCGTGGCCGTCGGCGACGACGACCCCGACCCGGTCTCCCTGCCGGTCGACACCATCACGGTCGACAAGCCGATCGTCACCAACTGGCACACCTCCCCGACGGAGGCGGTCCCCTTCAACTGAACGGATCCGCGGCACCCCGGGCCCTCCGGCTCCTCGGCGTCGGAATCCGTCGAGCGCATCGCCGCGTCTCCCGTTCTACGCCGCCACCACCGCCACCGTCGTTCGGCCGCCGTCCACGTCCACCACCGTTCCGTGGACGAATGCCGCCTCGTCGCTCGCCAGCCAGACCGCCGCGTGGGCGATGGCGTCCGGGGTGCCCACCGTGCCCGCCGGGGTGCCCTTCATCATGAGTTCGCTCGCGTTGGGTGCGTCGCCCGCCGGGGACGGGGGCTGGATCACGCCCGGTGAGATCGCGTTCACGCGGACGCCCCGCGGGCCGAACTCCGCGGACCAGGCCCGCGTCAGGGTCTCCATCGCCCCCTTGGTCGAGCTGTAGAGGGCGCCGAGGGGGACCGCCAGGCGCGCGATCCACGAGCCGAGGTTGATGATCGTCCCGCCCCCGGCCTCCGCCATGACCGGGGCGACCGCCGCGGTGAGGAAGAACGGCGCCTTGACGTTCACCCCGTACACCACGTCGAACGTCTTCTCGTCGGTGTCGGCGGTGCCGGGGGCCGGGTAGACGCCGGCGTTGTTCACCAGGATGTCGATCCTGCCGCCCAGCACCTCGCGGGCCCGGTCGGCCAGGTTCCGGGACGCCTCCGCGCCGCCGTCCAGGTCCGCCTCCACGAAGTCGGCCCATCCGCCCGCGGCACGGATGCCCCCGGCCACCCGCTCCCCCCGCTCCCGGTTGCGGCCGGAGACGACGACGTGCGCCCCCTCGGCGGCGAACGCCTCAGCGATCGCCCGCCCGATGTTGCTGGTCGAGCCGGTGATCAGCGCCGTCCTGCCGCCCAGTCGCTCACTCATGGCATGCCCTTCCGTGGTGCTTCGCGTTGCTCCGTGTCCCGCGCCTCCCGCGGTGTGCGGACCACTGTGCGTCGCGGAAAATGGACCGGCAAGTCCAGAAAGGGGGATGCGAGAGGTACGGTGGATGCCGGGAGAAGGATCGGGAGGCGGAGGGCCATGGCCGACGCACTGACCGCGAAGGGCCGTGCCACGCGCGCCCGTCTCGTCGCGGGGGCCGCCGACGTGCTGCGCGAGCAGGGTGTCGCCTTCACCACGCTCGACGACATCCGCGCCCGCACCGGTACGAGCAAGAGCCAGCTCTTCCACTACTTCCCCGACGGCAAGGACGAACTGCTGCTGGCCGTGGCCCAGTTCGAGGCAGACCGGGTGCTGGAGGACCAGCAGCCGCACCTGGGGCAACTGGACTCGTGGGAGTCCTGGCAGCAGTGGCGGGACGTCGTGGTGGAGCGGTACGAGCAGCAGGGCGACCAGTGCCCGCTGGGCGCCCTGTTCCTCCAGGTCGGGCGGTCCCGGCCGGGGGCGCGGGCGATCGTGACGGAGCTGATGCGGCAGTGGCAGCAGCAGCTCGCCGACGGCATCCGCGCCCTCCAGGCGAACGGTCTCGTCTCATCCGCCCTCGCGGTCGACCGGACCGCCGCCGCGTTGCTGGCCGGCATCCAGGGCGGTGTGACCGTGATGATGTCCACCGGCGACTCGACCCACCTCAAGGCCGCCCTCGACACCGGCATCGAGCACCTTCGCTCCACCGTCGCCCCGGACGCCGCCCCGCCGATCAGTGGGACGGCGGCTGCGGCGCCCCACTGATCCTGGTGCCGCCCGCCCCGGGTCAGGTACCGGTACCTGGGCCCGCGTCGGGCCCGTGCAGCAGCCGCGCCGCCAGCAAGGCGCCGCCGACCGCCGCCCCCGCCGTCGCCCCTGCCGCCAGGAAACCGCCCGAGGAGCGCCACGACAGCACCGACCAGCGCGACTGCGCCGAGAACAGCGACCCCGTACTCAGCCACGACCCGGTGGAGATCAGCGACAGCGAGGAGCCGATCGAGCCCACCGACAGGGCGCTTCCGATCGAGGCGACCGACAGGGCCGACCCGACGGACCCCACGGACAGGACCGATCCCACCGAGCCGATCGACAGCACGGAGTCCTGCGACCACAACGACAGCACCGAACCGGAGGAACCACGGCGGACCGACCGTACGGAAAGCTTTGTCATGGGGCCATCCTGCCCGTCGGTCCGCCCTCGACCCAGACCCGGATTCAGACCCAAAGTCGGGATCGGACCCCGAGTCGGAATCCGAGTCCGGGTCGGAGGCCGTTCGCCGCGCCCGTGCCCGCGCTAACCCCGCCGCAGCGGGCGCAAGCCCGTGCGGAGCTCCTCCACGAACAGCTCCGGCTGCTCCCACGCCGCGAAGTGGCCGCCCTTGGAGAGCCTGTTGTAGTGGATCAGGTGCGGGTACGCCTCCCTGGCCCAGCTCCGCGGCGCCTGGTAGAGCTCCTCGGGGAAGACGCTCACCGCGACCGGCAGGCCGACGCCCCGCGCGCCGAAGAACGTCTCCTTGTTCTCCGCGTACAGACGCGCCGCCGAGACCGCCGTGTTCGTCAGCCAGAACAGCGTGATGTTGTCCAGCACGTCGTCCCGCGTCAGGCCCTCCTTCTGCCCGGCGAACACCCGCGTGATCATGTCCAGGCTGTCCCTGTCGTGGTCGATCATGAAGGCCGCCAGACCGACCGGGGAGTCCGCCAGCGCCATCAGCGACTGGGGGCGCGAGCCCATGATGTACGCGTAGTAGACGTGCTGGTAGACGAAGGTCAGCTGCTCGACCGCGGCCCGCTCCTCGTCGTCCATGAGGGACACGTCCGACGGCAGCGGGTTGCCGGCCACGATCGCCTGCTCGATGGCCGGCGGGACCACCTTGGGCATGTTGGTGTGGATGCCGACCAGGCCCGCGGGCCGCTGCACGGCCATGGCGTCCGTGACGATCGCGCCCCAGTCGCCGCCCTGCGCCGCGTACTTCGTGTAGCCGAGGCGCGTCATCAGCTCGCCCCAGGCACGCGCGATGCGCTTGGGGCCCCAGCCGGTCGCGGCCGGCCGGCCCGAGAAGCCGTACCCGGGCATCGACGGGACCACCAGGTCGAAGGCGTCCGACGGCTGCCCGCCGTGCGCCGTGGGATCGGTCAGCGGCTCGATGATCTTCAGCTGCTCGACGACCGAACCGGGCCACCCGTGCGTCACGATCAGCGGCAGGGCGTCCGCGTGCCCGGAGCGGACGTGGATGAAGTGGATGTCCAGTCCGTCGATCTCGGTGACGAAGTGCGGCAGCGCCTTCAGCTCCGCCTCGACCTTGCGCCAGTCGTACTCCGACGCCCAGTAGCGGGCGAGTTCCCGGACCGTCGCGAGCTGCGTGCCCTGCGAGCGGTCTCGCACGGTCTCCCGGTCGGGCCAGCGCGTGGCGAGGATGCGCGCACGCAGGTCGTCGAGCTCCGCGTCGGTGAACTCGAACGTGAACGGCCGGATCTCCGGTGTTGCGTCGGTGCCGGGCATACAGGTCTCCTCGCCGGCGGACGGGCGGCGAGACCGGGTGGACCGTGGCTGCCACCGCGTCGGATGTGTCGGGCGTACTGGATGTGCCGGATACGCGTGAGGTGCGTACGCGGTGCGTATCGGCGCAGTTCCGTGGCGGGCCGCGCCCCGGGTCCCCTCGCTCGGATGCGGACCCCGGAGCGCGCGGCCCCGGGTCCGTAGTGTTCGGTATAGCACTCGGGCGGGGGCCCGGTAAGCGCCTCCCCGCCCCTCCTCCGCCGCGGTTCAGCCGTGCAGCGCGCGGTACGCCTCCACCGCTCCCGGATGCAGCGCGACGCCGCCCGTGCCGATCAGGCTGCCGACGTCGAGGAACTGGGCGCCGACCGCGTTGTCGGGGACGAGGGCGGTCGCACACCGGGCCAGCAGACGGGTCAGCGCCCCGGCGACGGCGTGCGGCAGATCGGGGCGGCACACCAGCAGGTTGGACACGCCGATGGTGGCAACCCCGCCCGCCGACCGGTACGCGCCCTGCGGCAGCGGCACCTCCTCCAGACCGGAACCGGCCCGGCCCGCACGCCCGCCGAGCTTCGGCAGCAGCCGGGCCAGCGGCAGGAACCGCAGCCCCGGGCCGTCGTCGAGCGCGGTCAGGACCGGCAGCGGTACGCCGCCCGCGACGATCAGCGCCTCCACGGAACCCTCCCGCATCGCGTCGGCCGCGTCGGCCAGCGGGAGGTGGAGCACGGGGACGTCGGTGCCGGGGGCGAGGCCCGCCGCGTGCAGGATCCGCTCGCCCAGCACGGCCGCGCCCGAACCGGTCGCCCCGAGCGAGACGGTGTGCCCGGCCAGGTCGGACACCTCGCGCACGGGGGAGTCCGCGCGGACGACGAACTGCAGGTAGGTCTCGTACACCCGGCCGATCGCGCGCAGCGGCACCGGGCGCGGGAAGAGGTCGGTGCCCTGGGCGGCCAGCGCGGTGTCCGTGAGCACGAGGGCGAGGTCGGCGCGGCGGTCGCGGAGCAGTTCGATGTTGGTGAGGCTGCCCGCGGTGGTGCGCACGCGGCAGCGCAGACGGGGGTACGCCGACTCGACCTCCGCGGTGAGGAGGCGGCCGAACGCCTCGTAGAAGGCGGTCGGTTCGCCGGTCGCGACGCGCAGGACACCGCTCGGGCCGGGCCGCTGCCGCGAGGTGTCGGCCGTGAGCGCGCCACCGAGGACGGCGGCGGCCGCCGTGCCGAGACCGGCGTGCAGGAGGGCACGGCGGCCGACCGACCGCGGGTGCGGCTGCGGGGGCGCCTCCCGCTCGTCCCGCTCGTCCCGCCCATCCCGCTCATCACAACTCCTCGTGTTGTCGTGCCGTCGTTTCGTCGGGGCGTCCGTGGTGGTTCGCCGCCGGGACGGTTCGCGTTCGTGGTTCGGACGGGGCGCTCGGCCCCGGCCGGTGGCGCCGGCCGAACGCTGCGGAACGTATCCCGGGTGTGATCGGACGCGTCATCCGGAAGTTCGCGGAATGACGCTCCGCGGGCCGGTGGGGTATGGCGGGAGCACGCGGTCGCGGACGGCTCCGGGTGGCCGGCGTTTCGTCGCGGACACCCTGTCAAATTCCGGATAGGCCTCGGTCGGTAGGCGCCTTAGCGTGCTCCCGCCACCTGCGGTCCGTACTCGTCGTATCCGTATCCGCACCCGGGCCGGCACCGGTTGTGCCCGGCACCGGTTACGCGCAGCCGCGGTGGCCCGACGAAAGGGAAACCACTGTGAAAAGTCCGACCACCCGCCACGACGGAGCCTGCACCGACCGGCCGCCGGACCGACGCGGGGCACGGCTGCGGCGGCTCGGCGCCGTCGTCGCCTCCCTCGCCCTGGCCGCGACGGTGCTGGGCCTGGGCGGGGCGCCACGGGCCGCCGCCGCACCGGACCGTGACACGCAGGTCGAGGTACCCGCGGGCGTGACCGCCGGCGTCGCGGTCTTCGACCGTACGACCGGTACGTTCACCGAACGGCACAACGAGACCATGCGGTTCCGATCCGCCTCGGTGGTGAAACTGCTCATCGCCCTCGACTACCTGCGCACTCACGATCCCCGCACCCTGTCCGCCGCCGATCGCACACGGCTCGACTCGATGCTGCGCAGCAGCGACGACGCCGCGGCCAGCCACTACTGGACCCTCGGCGGGCGGACGGCGATCATCGACCGGACGGTGGCGCAGCTCGGCCTGACCGACACCGGCAACCCCCCGGCGGGGTACGAGGACACCTGGGGGTACGTCGCCGTGTCGGCCGCCGACACGGTGAAGATCTACCGGCACATCCTGGACACCGCCTCCGCGCCGGTGCGCGACTACATCATGGGCAACCTGCGGCAGTCGACACGTTGCGGCACCGACGGGTTCGACCAGCACTTCGGCATCGCGGGCTCCTTCGAGCGGCCGTGGGCGGTCAAGCAGGGCTGGTCCGGTTTCGGCGACTCCGGCGGCTGCACCCCCAAGCCCTCGACCACCGCCGCGGCGACGGCATCACCGTCGTCCAAGCAGCCGTCCAAGCAGTCGCCCGCGCCGCGGTCCGCCGCCGCGGTCGATCTGACCAAGGAGGCCCTGCACACCACCGGCACGGTCGGAGCCGGTGACCGCACCATCGTGGCCGTGTTCACCCTGCACCCCGACGGCACCCCGTACGGCACGGCCTACACGGCGGTCAACCGGCTCACCCGCACCCTCGACGTGCCGGGCGCCGACCGCCCGGCCGGAACCTGGTTCGGCACCTGGAGTTCGGGCGTGAACGTACGCCCGCGACCGACCACCGTCGACTCCGCCCCGCTGACGACGCTGCCGGCCGGTGCGGAAGTCCTGGTGAGCTGCCAGAAACTGGGCCAGGAGGTCACCGTTCCGCCCTACACGAACGCGTGGTGGGCCTACCTCCCCCAGTACGGCGGTTACGTGACCAACATCTACCTCAGCTCGCCGGGCAACCAGCTCCCCGGCGTGCCCGTCTGCTCCTCGTAGCGCCCCTGTAGGAACCCTGTAGGGACCCTCCGGCCACCGGCGAAATCCAGCCGTCGGGCGCCGAGCGGCCCGCGCGGAGCGCACCCCCGTGGCTATGATGCCCGGCGGCTTGACCAGCCGATCACGGGGGAAGGAAAAACCGCAGATGAGCGGCATACTGATTCATTTGCCGTCAGCGCACCGTACGGAGCCGGCGACGACCCGGCGCCTGGGGCCAGGAGAAACCGCGCGCTTCGGCCGTGGCACGAAAGCGCATCCGGTCGAACTGCTGCTGCCAGACCCGGCGGTCTCCCGGCTCGCCGGGGAGATCCTGGTGGCGCAGGACCACTGGCAGCTCACCAACTACTCCACCACCCACAGCTATCTGGTCGAGAACCCGGAGGGCGCCGGGGAGTACCTGCGGGTGCCGCCACGCCGGGCGGGGGCGCCGATCCCGTTCGAGTTCGCCCGGGTCGTCCTGCCCACCCGGGGCTCCACGGTGAGTTTCCAGGTGTTCGCGCCCGACCATGTCTACCTCGACGCGGACGACTTCGGCGGCCGGGGCACCCGCACCCTCAACGCCTACTCCCTCGACGAGACCGCCACGTACTTCCTCGTCCTGGTGGCGCTCTGCGAACCGCGGCTGCGCGACGAGTCGGCCGTCTCCGTGCCGACCACCCCGCAGGTCGTGGAACGCATCAGCACGCATCCGGCGCTGACACGGCTGACCGCGCGGGCGGTCAACGCCCACATCGACTACCTGGCCGAGCAGAAGCTGCGGGTGCGCGGCCCTCAGGACGTCGGCGCCGCGGGCAGTGGCGCGCGGCGTACCGGCAAGCGCGAGGCCGTGGTCGGCGTCGCGCTGCGCTTCGGCCTGGTCCGCGAGGAGCACCTGGCGCTGCTGCCGTCCCGCACCCCGGGCGCCCCCTCCCCCGAACCGGCACGGCCCGGGGGCCATCGGTGAGCGGCGCGGTCGAGGAGTACGACGGGACTCTCGACGGGGAAACGGGCGAGCCGGATCACGGCGGAACCGGCGGAACAGGCAGGTCGGGTGGCGACGGGCCCGGCAGGACGGCCGGCCGGATACCCCGGGGCTTCCGCGTGGGCCGCTGGGAGGTCACCGAGCCGATCGCCGACGGCGGTTGGGGACGCGTCTACGAGGGTCGCGACACCACTGCGGACGCCCCGGACGCTGCGGATGCCGTGGATGCTCCGGATACCGCAAATAACGCGAATGCCGCGGACAACGCCGACACGACGGACCCGGCAGGGGCCGGGGAAGGGACCGCCGAAGCGGGCCGCCGGGTCGCGCTGAAGTTCCTGCCGACCTCGGGGCTGGCCCCCCGTCAGGCCGAGCGGCTGGCGGAGACCGCGCGGCGCGAGATCGAGTTCGGCAGTCGTGCCCACCATCCCCGGCTGATGACGCTGCTGGACTCCGTGGTGCTGGAGGACTGCGACGTACCCGGTCTGGACGGCGCGGTCGTGCTGGTCATGGAGCGGGCGGAGAGCAGCCTCCAGGATCTGCTGGACGCCGCGGACGGCAGCCCCCTGCCGGAGGCGGAACGGCTGCTGACCGAGATCTGCGAAGGGCTGGCCCACCTGCACGGACTGGGCTGGGTGCACGGGGACCTGAAGCCGGCCAACGTGCTCGTCATGGCGGACGGTTCGGTGCGGCTCTCCGACTTCGGTCTCACCGCCGAGCTGGAGGGGACGCGGGGCACCCACGGGTTCATCCCGCCCCTGGGTTCGCCGGACTACCTGCCGCCCGAGCGCTGGCGGGCCCCGCTGGACGAACGCGGGGTGCAGGTGCGGCCCACCGCGGACGTGTGGGCCCTGGGCGTGATGATCCACCAGGTGTTCAGCGGCGGGGCCTCGCCCTTCCCGGGGGCCACCTTCACCGCGCGGGCCTCGGCGGTCCAGGAGTACGCCGAGGGCAGGGCGCCGCTCAGGCTGGACGTCGTGGTGCCGGAGTTCTGGCGCGCCCTGGCGGCCGACTGCCTCCTGCCGGCCCACACCGAGCGCGCGGCGCACACGGCGGAGAGCCTGCTGGACCGCGTACGGACCCTCCAGGACGCCGGGTCCGCCGCTCGCCCGCGGAACCGCAGACGGGTCGTGGTCCTGGCCGCCACCGGTACCGTCCTGGCTCTGCTCGGCGCGGGCGGCGCCTGGTGGCAGTGGGCGGGACCCGGCGCCTCCCCGGGGGCAGCAGAAATACGGCTGACCGTGTACAACGCCGACGACAAGTGCCGCGCACGCAGCGACCGGCATCCGATGTGCAGCCTCGGCCTGGCCATCAAGCCGACCGAGCCGTACGTCCTGGACAACGTCGTGCAGACCCGGGTGTGGCACGGTGACGTCCTCACCGTGGAGTGCGATCTGGAGCGGGGCGTCCCGATCGCCGACGAGGCGGGCGCCCGGTCGTCACGCTGGTACCGGGTGCGGCTGCCCGAGGCGGAGAAGAGCGCGAAGACCGTGCGGACCACCGCCTGGCTGCCCGACGTGCGGACCAGGAGCAAACCCGCCGTCCCCGCCTGCGGCGGCTGAACCCGCCCTTCCCCGACGCCGGTCGGACCGCGGCGGCCCGCCCCCGAACGGGTCGCCGCGGTCCGTTCCGCCGGTGCAGGGGCGGTGCGGCCGGAAGGCCAGGCGCGGCCGGTTCCGGCCGGAAGGTCAGCAGCGGGTGGTGACGCCGCCGGTCTCGTCGCCCTTGAGGTAGATGGCGCTGACATAGCCGACGCCGCCCGCGTTCAGGGGCAGGCGTACCCACTTGTCGTTCGTGATGCCCTCGTCGGTCACGCTCTCACCGACCACCCAGCAGTGCGCGGGGTAGGACTCGTTCGGGTAGACCGTGCTGACGATGTCGCACGACCGGGCCGCGCAGGAGCGGACATTGGCCTGGGTCCACGCCGTCACCGTCGTCGTACCACCCCCGCCACCGCCGGGCGTGCACGGCAACCCGACCCCGCGGTCGCGCAGGTACGGGACCGGGTCGATGCCCCGGATCGAGGTGGACGTGCCGACCCGCACCCGCAGATGCAGGTGGACGCCGGTGGAGTCGCCCTCGCTGCCCATCAGGGCGATGCGCTGACCGGCCGCCACCTGCTGGCCGACGGAGACGTCCCGCTGGTACATGTGCCCGTACTCGGTCACGGTGCCGTCGGGGTGCAGGATGCGGATCCACTGGCCGTAGCCCTGGGCCGGGCCGGAGGCGATGACCTCGCCGGCGCCGACCGCGTAGATCGGGGTGCCGAGGGAGTTCGCGATGTCGACACCGTCGTGGGTGCTGCTGTAGCCCTGGGTGACCACACCGGCGGCCGGACAGGAGCCGGCGAAGGCGGTCGCGGCGGTGGGGGCGCTCGTCGCCGCGTGCCCGGGAACGGCCGCCGCGAGGGGCAGCAGCAGGGCCGCCGCGGCCACCAGGCCGGCCCGCAGGTTCATGCCGCGCAGACCAAGACGCACGTGGGTTCCTCCCGTGAGGTGGCGGCTCCCGACGAGCCGCGGAGTGCAGGGTGTAGAGGTGCGGTGGTGCAGGGGTGCGGTGGTCCGGGCCCCGTCCGCTGCGGGGCGGGGCCCGGACCACGGACCCTAGGCGCGCCGCGGTCCCCGGGGGCATCCGGAAGTTTCCGGAGAGACGGCGCCCGCGAAGAGCGGTACTCCTGACTCCAGGACCGTCCGTCCGGATCCGGTGGCCGCAACCGGCGACCGGCGGCCGCGTCAGCCGACCACGACCGTCGGCCGCAACCGTCGTCTTCGTCCGTCGTAGTCCTCATCCACCGAGGGGGAACCCGTGCCCGTCGCACCCGTGCGTGCCGCATCCGTGCGCGCAAGATCCACGCGCGCCAAGTGGCGTACACCGCTGTGGAGAACGCAGGTCCTGTGTCTGCTGCTCGTCCTGACGGGCCTGGCGGTGCCGCCCGCCGCGGCGCAGGAGCACAAGGATCAGGGCAGCTGGCGTATCGACCTGGCCGGGCCGGAGGCCGACCGGGGCAACGTCGCCCGCCGTCCGGACGGGATCACCGTCGAGGACAGCGCGGTGCGGACGGCGTCGGTGCCCGGCGCCTCCCACGCGGTCTACACGTCGCCCGGCAGGGACCTCGGCCGCCGGCTCACCGCGTTCACCGTACGGACCGAGGCCGAACTCCCTTCCGGCACGAAGGTGTTGACCGAGATACGAGGCAGCGACCGGCCGGGCACCTGGACGCAGTGGCGGGACGCGGACGGAGCCGGCACGGTCCGGCTGCCGCAGGCGGTCTCCCTCCTCCAGGTCCGGCTCACCCTGCTCGGTGTCCCCGACGGACCCTCCCCCACCGTCCGGGCCGTCACCGTCACGGCGGCCGGGCAGTCCGCGCCGCAGCAGGTCCCGGAGAACGGCGCGTCGGCGGCCGCGTCGGGCCCCACCTACCGGCTGTTCGCCACCCGGGAGGGCCTCACCGGGCAGACCACCGCCAACGGCCACGTCATCCAGCCCCGCGACCACTTCGTGGCCCTGCCCTCGCGGCGGATGCTGGCGACCAACGGCGGACACGAGTACCAGGTACGCCTGTGCTACAAGGGGCGTTGCGAGACCGCGCCCGTGTGGGACGTCGGTCCGTGGAACACCCGGGACGACTACTGGAACCCGCCCGCGCAGCGGGAGATGTGGCGGGACCTGCCGCAGGGCACCCCGGAAGCCCAGGCGGCGTACCTCAACGGCTACAACGGCGGGCTCGACGAGTTCGGCCGGCGGGCCGCCAACCCGGCCGGCATCGACGTCGCGGACGGCACCTTCTGGGACGGCCTCGGCATGAGCGACAACGACTGGGTGGATGTCACCTTCATGCCGGACGGCGGCGGGGGTGGTACGACGACGGTGACGGCGTGGACCCAGGCCAATGTCCGTTCCTGCGCGGCCCGGTCGTGCGACATCGTCAGCACGGTTTACCCGAACGAGTCCTACCCGGCGCACTGCTGGGTGGTCGGTGAGAGCGTGACCGACGAGGGCATCACGAACGACAAGTGGGTGCGCCTGCCCCTGAACGCGGGCGGCGTCGGCTATGTCAGCGCCATCTACCTCAAGGGCGACGAGACCGGCGGCGTCACCACCCGCTGCTGACCTTCCGGCCGGAACCGGCCGCGCCTGGCCACTCGGGACCGAGTGGCCAGGCGCGGCCTTGAGCAGTCAGGCGCGATCCCAAGCGATCAAATGGGATCCTGAGCAGTCAGGCGCAGGGCGCAGGTCAACGGACGTCGACGTAGTCGCCCGTCGCGTTGACCGACGCCGTGGTGGAGGACGCGGCGAAGCTGTAGCGCCAGTAGCCGTCCGTGGACGCCTTCACCGTGGTCTTCAGGTTTCCTGAGCCGTCCGTGGTGACCGTCTTCACGGTCGTGTACGTGGACGTCCCCTTCTTGCGGAACTGCAGCTTGGCCGGCTGGGCGGAGTAGCCCAGGTAGCCGCCGGCAGCCTCCCAGTTCGCGCGGGTGAGCTTGCCGGTGACGGTGAGGGTCTTGCCCTTGGCGACCGGCTCGGGAGCCGCGTTGGCCGTCAGCTTCGCGTCACGCAGGACGGACACCGTCTTCGCGGCGTGCAGGTCGGCGTGGCCCCGGCCGTCCGCGGACCCGGCCCACGCGGCCACCTTCCACGTACCGGCGAGCGAGTTGCGTCCCAGGGTCCAGCGCGGCTCGATGTACGCGAACTGCGCCTCGCAGGTGGAGGTCGTCGCGTCGGCCTTGGTGCAGACCGCGGACCAGGTGCCGTGGAGGACGGCGTCGGGGGCGTCGTACGACCCCTTGTAGAGGTACATGTCTCCGCCCGCGATGCCCGACGGGTCGGTGGCGGTGAACTTCGCCGTGAACTCCTGCAGCGGCTGGTCGCTCAGCTCGACCGCCTTGCCGCCGTTCACGACGGCGCCGGAGACGCGGGTGGCGCCCACCGTCTCGTCGCCCTGCGGGGCCGGGCCCGCGAACGCCCGGGTGACGGTGCGCCGCAGGCTGTTCCCCTCGTCGTCGGTGGCGGTGACGCGCAGGGAGACGAAGGAGGCGGTCGCGGGGACGTCGACGGTCGCCGACCCGTCCGCCGCGACGGGCACGTCCGTCCAGGTCGCGCCGTCGTCCGTGGAGGAGGCGAGCCCGGTGACCCGGGTGTTCACGTCCACCCCGTCCGTGTTCCGGGTGGTCGCGCCCGTGTCGACCCGTACCGGACCCGCGCTCGCGCGGCCGAGGGCGTCCAGCCCGGGAACGGCCAACCGGGTGTCGATCAGCGGGAGTTCGCCGCCGCTCGTGTAGTCCGAGCGGAACGTCCACTCGGTGCGCACCTGCGTCGACAGACGGGAGTACGGGACGTGGCGGCGCACGGTCTGGTCGAGCGTGTACGTCTTCTGCTGCGACGGCAGGGCGGACGACGACAGCGTGGCGTACGCGTCGAGGCCGTCGGCCTGTGCGTAGGTGGTGCCGTCGGAAGAGCTGAGCCGGTACGAGTACGTCGCCCGGGCGTCGGTGCCCGCGTGGCCGGCCGCGTCCCCGAAGGTGTGCGGCTCGTACAGCCACATCTTGCCGGAGTTGCGCTGCGAGCCGCCGTGCTCGCGGCGGACCGGCTGCGCGGGCGCGGCGCCCACGGTCTCGTCCGCGCCGGTCCCGGCGGGCAGCGTGCGGTCCGGGAGGTCGAGGGTCATGTCTCCCGGGCCGTAGGAGAACAGCCGGCTGTAGGTGATGCCCGGGGTGCTGTACTCGGTGACCGGGCCGGCGGCCGGCACCGAGGAGCCGATGTAGACGCCCGTCCACTCGCCGAAGGACGGGACGCTCTGCAGCGTGGCCGTCGTCCGCGTGCCCGGACCGGCCACCTGTGTGACGGTCTTCGCCAGGGACGACGTACGGACCGTCTTGACGGGCGAGGCGGGCACGGTGCCGGTGAAGCTGTGCGTGAGGTCGTAGCGGTAGGGGCTGGGCGCGCTCGCGGAGGAGCCGGCCTTACCGAGCAGTTCGTGCAGGCGCAGCGAGACGCCGCTCACCGAGAACGGCGTGACGTACACCTTGCCGGACGCCGAGCCCGCGAAGCCGGCGAGGCCGCCGCCCGGGACGCTGATCCACACCGCGGACGCCTGGCGGGTGGCGGTGGTGTCATCGGTGCGGATCGCGGCCTCCTTGGCCGCGCGCTGGTCGAAGTTGACCGTCTTCGCCGCCGAACCGACCGTGAAGCTGCTGGTGAGCAGGTAGCTCGGCTCCATCCAGTCGTCGTGCAGCGCGACCGCGAAGTAGTCGCCCGGCGGCAGCTTCACCGTCCCCGAGTCGCCGGTGGGGTCGTTCTTGACCGCGTACGACGTCCAGGACGTGCGGTCCCAGACGTAGTAGGACTTGGACGCCACGTCGGCGTGCGTGATGTTCAGCTTGACCGTGTACGAGGCCGCGGCGGCTTTCGCGGCGGTGGTCCCGGCGGCGGGCGCGGCCGCGGGCTTCGCCTTCGTACTGCGCGCCGCCACCGGGAGACGGGTGGTCGTGCTATCGGCCGCGGTCCTCCCGGTCCGCCGCACGGACACCGTGCCGTCCAGCGACGCCACGGCGTAGCGCGTGGCCCGGGCGGCACCGACCGCGTCGTCCGTCACCCGGACGTCACGCCCGTCGACGAGCTCGACCCGACCGCCCCGCCCGCCTTCCGCGGACGAACCCGCTGCGGCCCCCGCCTTCCCGGCGTCCCTCACGGCTCCTGCCGCCACTCCCACCGTGCCGACCGTGCCCCGGCCGCCGTCCGCGGCCGTCGCCTCGGGTACGAGCAGCAGCGAGGCGGTCAGCGCCGTCCCGCACAGCCCCGCCGCGGCGCATCTTCGAAAACGCCGCACCTGAAAATCGGTCATCGATGACCCCCCTGAAAGTTTCCCCTGAGACCGCCCCCGGCCCATCCGTCACGGGCGACGATCAGCACACTCTAGAGGGCGCCACCGACTCCGGTGCACGCCCGCGGCCCGCTGACCGGTGCGTCCACGGTCCGTCGTGACCAGCGCGTCCCCGATCGGTCGCGTCCCGGTCCATCGCGTCCCCGGTCCGTCGCGTCCTTGCCACAGACCGGGAACAGGCCGTTGCCCCCTCTTCCTCCCCGGTGCGACGATCACGGGACTTCGCGCATCCCGTACCTCACCCATCCCCTGGGGGTTCTGTCATGGCGCTTTTCGGAAACGCCCATACCGTCGATCCCGGCAAGGCCCAGCACGACTACGCGCGGCTGCTCGGGCACAGCGAGCAGGTGCACGCCGCCTTCCAGCTGATACGCGACACCATCCTGTTCACCGACCGGCGCCTCATCCTGGTCGACAAGCAGGGCATCACCGGCAAGAAGACCGAGTACCACTCGGTGCCGTACCGCAGCATCACGCACTTCTCCGTCGAGACCGCCGGGACCTTCGACCTCGACGCCGAGCTGAAGATCTGGATCTCCGGCACGCCCGCGCCCATCGAGAAGACCTTCACCAAGGGCGTCGACATCTACGAGGTCCAGGCGATCCTCACCCAGTTCGTGGCGCGGTAGGGCGCGGCCGTACGGGGCTCAGCCCGCGTGCCAGCGCCAGCGTCACCGTGATCGATGCCGCCGCCGTCACCGTCATCGCCGCGGCCGGGGACGTGAATTGGGCGAGCGTGCCCGCCAGCGCCGCGCCCATGCCCTGCGCCGCCGGCATCCCCGATGCGTGCAACCCCAGGGCGTGGCCCGCCAGTTCCGGTGGGGTCAGCGTCATGAGGCGTTCCTGCTGGAGCAGGCTCGCGGCGAAGCCCACCGAGGCCAGGGCCGCGAGCGCTGCCGCGACGGGCGGGGCCGGGTGCAGGGCGAACAGCAGGTACGGGGCCGCCAGGAGGAGGAGCAAGGGAACCCCGAGTCGGGCGCGCAGGGCGGGAGTGGCCAGGCGGGGCACCGTGACGTCCCCCACCAGCATGCCCAGCGCCGCGCAGGCGAAGAGCAGGCCCGCGTGCCCGGGCGCGTACGGGACGTAGAGGGACTCGCAGCCGACGATCAGGCCGTTGGGGAGCCACAGCGCCAGGTAGAGGTGGCGGCGCGGGCCCGCGGCGAGGAGGGTTCTGTTCGTCCGCCAGGTCGTGCGTAGCGAGGGGCGTCCCCCGGCTCTCGGCGGGCGCGGCGCCAGGGCGAGGCGGGCGATCGCCGCGGCCGTCGCGTACAGCGCCGCCGCCGTCAGCAAGGTGCCGCGCGGGGACAGAAGGGCGAGCAGTACGCCACCTGCCGCGTACCCCGTGATCTGCGTGACGCCGTTCATGGCGTTGAAGACCGAGCGGCCCGGGATGTAGGCGTCCTCGGGGAGGATCTCGTTCAGCAGGCCCCAGCGGACGCCGCCGGCCAGGGAGGCCACCGGGCCGAGGGCGAGGACCAGGGCGAAGAGCGTCCAGAGCGGGGCCGGCAGCGCCAGGAGCACGGTGCCCGCCGCGAACGCCAGGGCCGTGCCCGCCGTAGCGGTCCGGGGCGGCAGGCGGTCGGCCGCCGACAGGAGCGTGGTCGCGCCCAGGACCTGCGCGAGCGACGGGCCGAACATCGCCAGGGCCGACAGGAGCGGCGAGTCCGTGGCCCGGTACACCAGCGTGCCGAGCGCGAGACCGCTCATGGTCTGCGCCGCCACCTGCGCGGAGGAGACGAGGAAGAGGGGCGTGAACTCCGGTGTGCGGAAGAGGGATGCGTACGTCGTGGGCATGATCCGGAGTCTCGGACCCGTGATGGGACGGGCGTTAGAGTTTCGCGTCCGTGCGAAACCACAGCAGGGCGGAAAGGGGCGGACGTGGGCTGGTGGCAGGTCAGCGCCGACACCCTCGCCGGCAGCCGCTTCGTGGTCTCGCCGCTCGCCGAGACCTTCGCCTGTCTGAAGACCCTGCACGTGGGGACGGCCGCCCATCCCGGTGAACGGGCCTGGCTGGCCGCCCAGCTGCCCCGCTACCGGCGGCGGCTGGCGGACGATCCGGTCACCGCCGCGCTGGTGCGGGCTGGGTTCGGGCCCGAGTGGATCGCCGACTTCCTCACGCCCKCCCCGCGCGGCGGCGAGGACTTCGCCACGGAGGTCGCCCGGGTGCGCGGGGCCTGCCCCGCGGCCGCCCGCGCCCATCTCACGGTCGCCCTGCGCGGTCCGCTCCCCGCCGTCCTGCGGGACCGTGACGACCTCCCCGACCGCGCCGCCGACCTGCTCACCGACGTGTGGACCGAGACCGTACGCCCCGACTGGCCCAGGCGCCGGCGCGTGCTGGAGGCGGATGTCGTGGCCCGTACCGCCCGGCTCGGCCAGGAGGGCTGGGCGGCCGCGCTCGGCACGATGCGGCCGGGCATGCGCTGGCTCGGCGGGAACCGGCTGCAGGTCAACCTGCACGAGTACCCGCCCCGCGAGATCTCGGCCGCCGGACTCGCCTTCGTACCGGTGACGCCGCAACGGCACGGGTGGGTGTCCTGGGAGGACGGGGAGGGGTCGCCGCACCGGTACGCGGTGGTGTATCCGTGCTCGGGCGTGCTGGCGGAGGGTGAGGCGCGGCCCTCGTCCCCCGGCGCTCCGGACACTCCCGCCTCCCTCGTCCGGCTGCTCGGCGGCGCGCGGGCCGGGGTGCTCGTCCTCCTCGGCTCCCCGATGAGCACGAGCCAGCTGGTCGCCGTCACCGGGCAGGGGCTCGGCTCGGTCGGCCGGCACCTGAGGGTCCTGCTCGACGCGCGGCTGGTGGGGCGGCGGCGGGCGGGGCGGTCGGTCCTCTACCCCATTCCCCCCGACCCCCGGCCCCCGTGTCCTTGGGATCCTTTGGAGGTGAGCCGCCGTGGCGCTGTCGATTTCGGCGGTCGTGCTGCTGGCGATCATCGTCTTCATCCTGGTCAAGAAGTCAGGACTGAAGGCGCCTCACGCCATTGTCTGCATGCTGCTCGGCTTCTACCTCGCCAGCTCGACGATGGCACCGACGATCAACGAGCTGACCACGAACATCGCCGGCATGATCGGGGACATCAAGTTCTGACCCCGGCCCCACCCCGCGGGAGCGGTCAGCCTCCGGCCGTGTACGGCACGAAGGCGGACCAGGCGGTGGGGGAGAAGGCCAGGCGCGGACCGTCCACGTCCTTGGAGTCACGGACGTGGACGGTACCGGGAGTGGTGGCGAGTTCGACGCACGAGTCGCCCTCGTTGCCGTCGCTGTAGCTGCTCTTGAACCACGCCAACTCGTAGGCGTCCCCTGTGGAGGCCTTGCGGATCATGTCTCTCCCAGCAGTTGCTCGATGAAGGCCGTGGACTCCCGCGGTGGAAGAGCCTGCGCCCGGATGGTGCCATACCGCAGTTCGAGGATGCGGAGCTGCCTCGGATCGGAGACCGGGCGACCGTTGAACGCGCCGTCGGCGCGCCCCACCGTCGTGCCGTCCTCGAACTTCAGCAACTCGATCTTGCCGTCCAGACCCGGGTGAACCTCGCAGAGCGTCGGCATCACTTGAAGCGTGACGTTACGCAACCGGCTCACCTCCAGCAGTCGTTCGAGCTGCTGTCGCCAGACCATTGTGCCTCCGAGCGGCCGCCGTAGCGGGGCCTCTTCCAGCACGAAGCTCAGCGAGGGCGCCGGCCGCCGCTCGAAGATGGACTGCCGGGCCAGGCGAGCGGCCACCATCCGCTCGACCTCGTCCTCCGAGTACGGAGGCTGCCGTGACTCGAACGCGACCCGTGCGTGCGCGGCCGTCTGCAGCAGCCCGCTGATGCTGTGGCACACGTAGGCCTGGATCTCGGCCGCCCTCGCCTCCATGTGGCCCAACTCCCGGACCTTCTTCGGGTACCGGACCTTCTTGACGTCCTCCTTCATGGCGGAGAGCAGCCCGCCCGCCCCCAGCACCTCGTCCGCCCTGTCCAGGTACTCCGGCTGAGGGATCCGCTTGCCGCCCTCGATCTTGTAGACCATGTCCTCGCCGTACCCGACGGCCACCCCGAAGTCGGCGGCCCGCATCCCCACCGCCTCGCGCCGCAGCTTCAGCTGTCGCCCGACGGTCGCGACCACCGCCACGCCCCAGTCGTCGTCCGGGTCGACCTCCCAACCCGGCTCGTCCGCCTCGGTCCTGAGCCGACCCTCGCCACTGTCCCCGTGCATAGCGTGCCTCTCCGACAGTCCGGACAGCGCCGGACAAGCTCCCGACAGTCACCGTACGTATCGGTGTCGTCACTGTTCACGGTAGGCGTGTGCGGCCACTCTGAGTGACGTGATCCAAGAAACCGCCACCTCCGGGGCCGGACTCGCCCGCCCCGTCCGCACCTTCGGCGTCCAGTTGTCGCCCACGCCACGCGGTGCCCGTCTCGCCCGCCTGCTCGCCACGGAGCAACTGCGGTCATGGGGCGTCCCGGTGGACCCGGCGCGCCACCTCGTCGCCGAACTCGCCGCCAACGCGGCCACCCACAGCCGCGTCCCGGGCCGGGACTTCCGGCTCGTGCTCACCGTCGCCCCGCCGGTCCTGCGCATCGAGGTGACCGACACCTGCGGCACGTTGCTGCCTCAGCCGCAACTCCCCGCGGTCGACAGCGAGTCCGGCCGGGGGCTCGTCCTCGTGGAGGCGCTCGCCGACCGGTGGGGCGTCACCCGGGGCCCGCATCCCCGGAAGACGGTCTGGGCGGAGCTGAGGCTGGTTCCGGAACCCGATGTCGCGTGCTCCGGTGGCAGGGGCGCTCTTCCCAAAGAACCGCGAGGGAGAAAGGACCCCACCGAACCCCACCCGGCCCTCCCGCCTGCGTCGGCGTGCCCTCACCCGGGCGAGTGAACATACC
>NZ_VDFC01000050.1:106313-109959 GCF_008369065.1 Streptomyces apricus
CCGCAGCCCCCAGCAGCCCGCCCCCCACTCCGCAACTGCGACGGCTGCGACCGAGCCTTCCGATCCCCAGAACCGGGCCACTGCCACGACTGCCGGACCACAGAGCCCGCGCCCGCCTGACCGCGTGCAGGACATGCGGAAACGCACAGAACGAGAAACGTAGGGAATCGCATGGTCAGCTCGTCCCACGAGGCGATGCACCGTATTTTCCAGGAGTACCCGGGGCTGTTCGCCGGTGTCTCCCGAGTCCTCGGCCTCGACTTCGCTCCGCCCAGATCCATCACAGCGATGCCGACCGACCTGACCGAGGCCAGACCGGTCGAGCGCCGGGTGGACACGCTGCTGCGCTTCGACTGCGACGGCTCAGCGGGCGAGGAGTCGTTCCTGCTGGCCATCGAGTCGCAAGGCAAAAAGGACCCGGACAAACACGCCAGCTGGGCCTACTACATGTCGTTCTTGTGCAGCAAGTACAAGATCCCGGTCCTGCTGCTGGTCGCCTGCCAGGACCGGGCCACCGCGGAGTGGGCCGCCCGGCCCGTCTCCCTCGGCCCGCGGCATTGGCCCGGGCTGACCCTGAGCCCCCTGGTGGCGGGACCGCAGAACATGCCCAGGATCACCGACCCGGACGAGGCCCGCGCCGACCTCGCGCTGGCCACGCTGTCCGTCATCACCCACGCGAAGGATCCGGACGTGGGTGAGATACTGAAGACCCTGTCCACCGCCCTGCAAGGCGTGGCCGAAGCCGTCGCAGACCCCATCATCGAATTCACCGCACAAGGCCTGGGCGGCAACCGCCGGGCAGTCGAACTCTGGAGGAACCTGGTGGCCGTGGACCTTTCCTTCTACAAGTCGTGGTTGTCGGAAGAGATCCGTGACGAGGCACGTGCGGAAGCTCGTGTCCAGAACGCCGCCGAGAGCATCCTGCTCGTCCTGGAGACGCGCGGTCTCGACGTCTCCGACGAGGTCCGCGAACGAGTTACCGGTTGCGACGACCCCGGTCTCCTGCGCCGCTGGCTCACCAACGCCGTCACCGCTCCGTCCGCCGAAGCGATCTTCGCGGACACGGGAGGCGCGGGGGCCTCGTAGGGTGGGTGTATGACGGAACTGTCCTCCCGGCGTCTGTTGCTGGTGCATGCGCACCCGGACGACGAGGCGATCAACAACGGCGCGACCATGGCCCGGTACGCGGCCGAGGGCGTCCGGGTCACCCTCGTGACCTGCACCCGCGGTGAGCAGGGCGAGGTCATCCCGCCCGCGCTCGCCCACCTGTCGGGGGACGACCTCGGCGAGTACCGCCTGGTGGAGCTCGGCGCCGCGATGCGCGAGCTCGGTGTGCGCGACGCCCGCTCCCTCGGCGGCGCGGGCCGCTACCAGGACTCCGGGATGATGGGCGTCCCCGAGAACGACGGCCCCCGCAGCTTCTGGCGGGCCGATGTCGACGAGGCCGCCGCACACCTGGTCGAAGTGATCCGCGAGGTGCGTCCCCAGGTGCTCGTCACCTACGACCCCGACGGCGGGTACGGGCACCCGGACCACATCCAGGCCCACCGCGTCGCCATGCGCGCCGCCGACCTGGCGGCCGAGCCGGACTTCCGCACCGACCTCGGCGAACCGTGGGCGATCGCGAAGATCTACTGGAACCGCGTGCCCCGCTCCGTCGCCGAAGAGGGCTTCGCCCGCCTGAAGGACGTACTGGACGAACTGCCGTTCCCCGCCGCCGCCACGGTCGACGACGTGCCCGGCGTGGTGGACGACCAGGTCGTCACCACGGAGATCGACGGCACCGCGCAGAGCGCCGCCAAGGCCGCCGCGATGCGGGCGCACGCCACCCAGATCGAGGTCGACGGACCGTGGTTCGCCCTCTCCAACCGGCTCGCCCAGCCCCTCTTCCCCGTCGAGTACTACGAGTTGGTGCGCGGTGAACGCACCGCGGCACCCGGCTCGGCGCGCGAGAGCGACCTGTTCGCGGGAATCACGACAGCAACCTCCGGGAGCGCGACCTCCGAAGGCGGTGCCCGATGAGCACCAAGGGCAGACCCCCCGCGGACCGGACGAACGCGGGCAGCGCGCTCGCCCAGCCCCTGAGCATGCCCTCACCCGCCCGCATCGCCGCCCACCTGGGACTCTTCCTGCTCGGCGGCGTGGTCGCGGTGGCCGGCTCGCTGGTCCAGTCGGGCTGGTTCCCGGGCGGGCTGCTGCTCGCGCTGGCCGCCGCGGCGGGACTGTTCCTGGGCGGCCTGCGCGCCACCGGCGGCCGGGCCGGGGCGGTCGTGCCCGCCGCGGGCTGGATGATCGCCGTCGTGCTGCTCACCTCCAGCCGCCCCGAGGGCGACTTCCTCTTCGCCGCGGGAGCCGGCTCCTACCTCTTCCTGCTCGGCGGGATGACGGTCGCTGTGATGTGCGCCACCCTTGGCGGGGGGCGGCAACCGGGCGGCGCCGCCGCCCGACTTGGCAAGTGACGTACCACTTCGCCACAGTGCGCCGGTGCACGTCCGGTGTGGGTTTCCCCGACGGCCGCAAGATGCCGGAGACGAGTGGCCAGTATGGTGGTGCGCGCCGCCGAGCCGCCCGAATCGAGGTCGAGTACACGGGCGGTGGAGCCAACCGGGAGAACCTGCCTTGAGTCGTGAAACTGACAGTTCGTCCTCCGGGCCCAACGGGCGCGGCGGAACCGCATACCCGTCGGGGACTCCGCCGTACGGAACGCCGATGGCTTCCGACGCCGCCGCCGACGCGGCCCGTGCCGCCGGTGACCGGCCGGAACAGCCCAAGACCGAGACCACGCTGACGACCCGGATCCGCATCAACATCCCCGGGTCCAGGCCGATCCCGCCGGTCGTCGTGCGCACGCCCGTCGCCAACGGCGGGTCCGACGCGGGCTCCTCCGACGCCACCGGTGCGTCCCGGCCCACCGCCCCGGACGCCGGGACGGGCGCCGGACCCGGCACCGCGGGCGGACCCGTGGACTCCGACACGGGGTCCCACGCCGCGCCCACCGCCGGTGCGGGCGCCGGAGCCGGAGGCCCTGGTTCCGGAGGCCCCGGTTCCGGTGGTCCCGGGGAGAAGGCGAGCGACTGGTTCGCGCCGCGCAAGGGCGGTGCGCCCAAGGGCGGTCCGGCCGGCGGCAACGCCAACGGCGCGGGACTGGCCGCCGGTTCGGGCGTCCAGGGCCCGGCCGCGGGCGCAGGCACGGGAGTCGGCCCCTCCGGCGCGCCCGCCGCGCGGCCCGGCGCCGGTGCGCCCCAGGGCACCGGCGGCGCCAGGCCCGGCAACACCAACGGCGCGGGACTGCCCGGCGCAGGCGGCACCGGTCCGGTGGCGCCCGGCCACGGCGGCGGCACCGGCTCCTTCGACGTGTCCCGCGCGCTGGCCACGGGGCCGCTCGGCTCCGGCCCCGGCGGGACCTCGCCGTACCCGCCGGGCGCCCAGGGCGGCTCCCCGGCGGCCGATGGCACCGGCGAACCGCGCCGCGACGGACTCCCGTACTTCTCGGACGGCGGCCAGAACGGCCAGAACGGCCAGGGCGTACCCAGGGGTCCGGTGGCCGGCGACACGCCCCCGGCGGCGCCCGGCGCCCCGGGCGGCCACGGCGCCCCCGACCCCTCGGCGTTCCCCGGCGGCAAGGGTCCCCAGAGCGGCCAGGCGT
>NZ_VDFC01000051.1:0-9923 GCF_008369065.1 Streptomyces apricus
GTCCCCCGCGGCCGGCCCCACCACGCACCGGCGCCCCGCCGCCACGCCCGAGGACCGCAAGGAAGAGGACCGCAAGGAGGCCGCATCGAGCACCCCGGCCGGGTCCGGGGCCCGGGCCGGAGCAGCCGCCCGTCCTACCGTCCTCTACCTCGGCGACTCCCTCGCCACGGAGAACCAGGAGGTCCTCGGCACGCTCCTGCGGGAGAGGGTGAAGGCGCGCTACACCAGCGCCCCGTACTCCGGCACCACCCTGTGCGACTACCTGGAGGGCACCGGCGAGAAATCGCTCGTGCCCGCGCGGGACAAGGCGGCCGCCCTGGTGCGCCGGCTGCGTCCCGACTTCGTGGTGCTCCAGTTCTGGGGCAACGCGTGGGGCTACACGCCCTGCATGGACGGCATCACGTACGACAAGGCGCGCGAGCGGTACGCCGCGCGCCACGCCGCCGACGCCGAGCGCCTGGCCGGCCAGATCACGGGCGCCGCGAGCGGGACGAGGATCGTCTGGGTGCTCCAGGGACCTGACCCGATCACCCCCGACCGGGTCCGGCGCGTGAACGCGGTCTACGAGCAACGGGCACGGGCCTCCGGCGGTCTGCTCGCGGACGCCGGGAAGGCGGTGAGCCCGGCCGGCGCCCGCTACACCTGGGCGCAGTACCTGCCGTGCACCGCGTACGAGCGCGCGCACGCGCCGTACTGCACCCGGCCGGGCAGCGGCCGGACGGCCCTGCACCGCGACGACGACTACCTGCACTTCTGCCTGGCCCCGACCACGTCGACGCCCCGGCCCTGCCCCGTCCGCTCCCCCGGCATCCTGCGCGTCGCCCGCGCGATCACCGACGTGGTGGCCCGGTCGTCGGGGTGAGCGGAGCAGCGGCGCCGGGCGTCGTGGCGGGCGCCTCACTCCCCCGCGCAGGCCTTCKCTCCCCCGCGTAGGCCTTCTCCAGGGCCGCGATGTCGAGCTTGTGCATGGTGAGCATCGCGGCCGTGGCGCGGCCCGCCCTCTCCCGGTCCGGCGCGCTGATCATCTCGATCAGCCGGGTCGGCACGACCTGCCAGGAGACGCCGAACCTGTCCTTCACCCAGCCGCAGGGCCCCTGCTCGCCGCCGTCCTCGGTGAGCGCCTTCGAGTAGAAGTCCACCTCGGACTGGTCCGCGCAGCCGATCTGGAAGGAGATCGCCTCGTTGAACCTGAACTCCGGGCCGCCGTTCAGGCCGACGAACCGCTGGCCGTTGGCCACGAAGTCGACGGTGACGACGGAACCGGCGGGTCCGGGCCCGGCCTCCGTGGCGCGGACGGTCCCGCCGAGCTCGGAGTTCTTGAAGAGCGAGACGTAGAAGTTCGCCGCCTCCTCGGCCTGTCCGTCGAACCAGAGACACGTGGTGAATCCGTCGGTGGTCATGACTACCTCCTGGAGCGGGAACCCGGTCGGTGCTGCTGTCGGTGGTGTGGACCGGTCCGCGACGGAGAACTCATCGGTGGGGACGCCCCGGCGCTGAACTAGCATCGTCCGCCATGACCTCCCCGTACGACGACCGTGTCCGGCCCTTTCGCATCGACGTCCCGCAGGCCGAACTCGACGACCTGCACGCGCGCCTGGACCGGACCCGGTGGCCGGACGAACTGCCGGGCGCGGGCTGGGAGTACGGCGTACCGCGCACCTATCTGCGGGAGCTCGTGGAGTACTGGCGGCATTCCTACGACTGGCGTGCGGCGGAGGCCCGGCTCAACGCGTGGCCGCAGTTCACGACGGTGGTCGACGGGGCGACGATCCACTTCGCGCACATCCGCTCGCCGGAACCGGACGCCACCGCGCTGCTCATGACGCACGGCTGGCCGGGCTCCGTCGCCGAGTTCCTCGACGTGGCCGGGCCGCTGATCGATCCGCGCGCCCACGGCGGCGATCCCGCCGACGCCTTCCACCTGGTGCTGCCGAGCATCCCCGGGTTCGGTCTGTCGGGGCCGACCCGGGACACCGGCTGGGAGTTCCGCCGGGTGGCCGCCGCGTTCGCCGTGCTGATGGACCGGCTCGGCCACCACCGGTTCGGCGCGCAGGGCGGCGACTGGGGCGCGGCGATCTCGCGCGAGCTGGGCCGTACCCACCCCGGGCGGGTGATCGGCGTGCACCTGAACCTGCTGCCCGGCGCCCACGCCACCACCGAACCGGCCGCGGAGGAACTGGCGTCCCTGAGTCCGCGGGAACGCGAGCGCACCCTGGCCTCCTGGCGGCGCCACCAGGAGTGGACCCGCGAGCGGCAGGGGTACGCCGACCTCCAGTCCACCCGCCCGCAGACCCTCGCCTACGGACTCACGGACTCGCCCGTCGGGCAGCTGGCGTGGATCGCGGAGAAGTTCAAGGAGTGGACGGACTCGGACGAGCGGCCCGAGGACGCGGTCGACCGGGACCTGCTGCTCACCAACGTGATGCTGTACTGGCTCACGGGCACGGCCGGTTCCTCCGCGCGGATCTACTACGAGCGTGCGCACGCCTCCGGCGGGGGTGCGCCCGCACGGCCGTATACGGTACCGACGGCGCTCGCCGTCTTCCCGCACGACAACTTCGTCCCGCTGCGCCACCACGCGGACCGCACCGACCGCATCGTGCGCTGGACGGAGTTCGACCGCGGCGGCCACTTCGCGGCCATGGAGGAACCGGACCTGCTCGTCGGGGACGTACGGGCGTTCTTCGCCCAGCTGCGGGCGGCCGACGACGAGGCGGCGGCCGGCGGGGCGCGGGCCGGACACGGCTGACGGCCGCGCCGCCGCCCACCCGCCGGATCATCCGCCCGACCGCCGGGTCAGCCGGCCGGACCCGGAACGGCCGGACCCGGGAGGGCCGGGCTCGCGGCCGACTCCGTCGTCGTGGCGGACCCGTCGCCGGACGCCGGCCCGGAGGAGTCCGCCGACCCGGAGGAGTCAGCCGGCGCGGAGGAGTCAGCCGACGGCGACCCGGTCTCCGCGGACGGCGACGAGGGCGGCGCGGAGGTGTCCGGCGAGGAGGCCGGGGGGCATGGGCTCGCCGGGCCGTCCGGCGCGGACCCGCAGGGGGACGGGGAGTCCGACGACGGCGGCGCCGAGCTCACGGACGGGGACGGCCGGTCGGCCGGAGGGCCGGTCTTGCGGTCCTTGCCCCCGGTGTCGCCCTTGTGACGGGTGAACCAGTCGCCGCTGTCCGGGTCGAAGACCACGAAGACCTCGACGGCCTGCGCCGCGGGCGAGACGACCACGACGTCCGACGCCCGGTACGCGGACCAGGCCTCACCGGTGTTCTTCGGCGCGGTCTTCAGCGCGACCGGCGGCAGCAGCGGGTTGCCGCAGGCGCAGCGCACCCTGGGCACACCGCGGTCGTCGACGAGCACCGCGGTGCCGGCCTGCAGGACGGCCTGGTACGCGGTCGGCTTCCCGTCGCGGTAGCCGTGGTTGGTGACGCGGGTGTCCATCCGCAGCTGTACGGGGGTGAGCGCGCGCAGGTACGCGGGCACCTCGGAGGGCCGCAGGCCCAGCACCGAGGCGAACGCCCGGTTCTCGCCGGGAGCCCGTCCCAGCGCCGTGATCTGCTTCTCGACGTCGCAGGCGGCCGTCTTGCGGGTGCCGCCGTAGAGGCCGGGTGCCGAGCCGTCCACACCGCGTGTGACGTTGCCGGGGCCCGGGTCGTCCGCGGGCGGGGAGGTCACGGGCGCCGCGGAGCCGGAGCCGTCCCGTGCCGTCGACGCGGTGAACGGGTCGGGGCCCGTCCTGCCCGCGGGCTGCAGGAAGACCTCGCCGTCCGAGGCGGTGGTGGAGGAGCCGCCGGAGGAGCCCCCGGGGCGGGTGAGGACGACGGCCAGGACCACCGCGACGACGACCGCGGCGGCGACGGCGGCGACACGCGGCACCGATCCCCACCAGGGCCGGCCGGATCCCCTGCCTCCGCCKCCCGTGCCGCCCGTACTGGACCCGCCGGGGCCACCGGGACCACCGGGGCTCTCAGAGGAAGGACCCGGCGGGCCCGGGGAGCCGGACGGTCCCGACAGGGGTCCCGAGGGCGGTCCTGTGGGGCGGCCGGACGACGGCGGTTCGACGCTCACATGGTTCTCTTCCCGGCGTAGGGACACCGCGGCACCCGCCCCGATCCGTACCGCTTCACGGCGTTACGAGCCCATTGTGTGCTCCGGTCAGGTGCCGCCCGCAAGCGGACGCGGTCGGCCCACCCGGCAGGCGCGTCGGCGCAGGTCTGCCTAGCGTGGCAGCGTGAGCCTCCGGACAGCCCCTGACCAGGCAGTTGCCCACCACGGCTGGGCCCGCGCCCTGGCGACGGTCCTCGCCGGGGTGATCGCCATGGGCGCGGTCGCCGCGCTCGGACTGTGGGCGGCCGGGGCCGCCGACCTGCCCGGCGGGGCGTTCCCGCGGGTCGTCGCCGCGACGCTGGTGACGGCGGTCGGCGGTTCCGTGGAGGTCACCGGGGACGCCGGGGCGATCGCCGGCACCCGGGCGGCCCTCACGGTCGTCCCCCTGTCGGTGGCGCTGACCGGGGCCCTGGTCGTCGCGGTCGGTTTCCTGCGGCCGCTGCGCCACCGGGCCGTCGCCGGCGCGCCCGAACTGGCGGGCTGGGCCGGCCGGATCGCCGTCCTGTGGCTGCTCGCCGTGGCGGCCCTCGCGCTGGCGGCCCGCCGGACCTTCGCGGTCCCGCTGGGCGAGGGCACGCTCTCCGACGTGGCCGACCTGTTCGGGGTCGCGTCGCCGCGGGTCGGCTTCGCGGCGGACGTGCCGGTGACCCTGGGGTTCGGTCTGCTGTGGCTGCTCGGCATGTTCGTCCTCGCGCTGCTCGTCTCGCCCGGGGCCCCGCTGCCGCCGCGTCTGCTGCGGTTCCAGGAGCCGGTGCGGCCGGCCGCGTACGCCATGGTCGTGCTGCTGCTCGCGTACGTCGTCCTGGGGGTGCTGATCGCCCTGGTGGTGGCCGTGACCCGGGGGCACGCCGCGCAGACGCTCGCCGTCGTCCTCCTCGGGCTGCCGAACCTCGTCTGGCCCGTCCTCACGATCGGTCTGGGCGCGACCTGGGAGGGCAGGGTGGAGGGGCCGTTCGGGCTGCCGATGCCGCAGGTGCTGGACCGTGTGCTGCGCACGCCCGAGCTCTCGACCCTCAACCTGCGCACGCTCGCGGAGCAGGACGGGAGGGTGTGGTGGCTGGTGGCCGTGAACACGGTCCTGCTGCTGGCCGTCGCGTTCCTGGCGGCCTCGCGCTCACCGGCCCGGACGCGGGCCTGGCAGCACGCGCTGCACCTGGCGGTCGCGCTCGCGCTCACCGTGCTCGCGGTCTGCCTGCTCGGCCGGATCGACGCGCACTACGGCCTGTCGCTGTTCGGTGTCGGGGACCTCGGCGGGGGCCTGTCCGGCGACCTCCTCCTGCGCCCCCGTATGTGGGGCGCCGCCGGTCTCGCCCTGCTCTGGGGCCTGGTGACCGGCTTCCTGGGCGCGCTCCTGGCCACCCGGACGCGGCACCACGGCGAGTCGGGAAAACCCTGAGCCCGGGCCCGCGGCGCGTACTACGGTACGCACCCATGATCGAACCCGACTTCCTGCACCGCACCCGAACGGCCTACGACTCGATGGCGGCCCGCTACGCCGAGCTCTTCGCCGACGAGCTGACGGACTTCCCCCTGGACCGGGCGATGCTCGCCGCGTTCGCCGACTTCGTACGGGCGGACGGCGGCGGTCCGGTCGCCGACGTGGGCTGCGGTCCCGGGCACGTGACGTCGTTGCTGCACGCGCTCGGGCTGGACGCGTCCGGCGTGGACCTGTCGGAAGAGATGATCGCGATCGCCCGCGAGGCCCGCCCGGGACTGCGGTTCGAGGTGGGCTCGATGACCGCGCTGGACATCGGGGACGGGCGGCTCGGCGGGGTGCTGGCCCGCTACTCGATCATCCACACCCCTCCGGAGCGGCTGCCGCAGGTGTTCGCCGAGTTCCACCGCGTCCTGGCGCCCGGCGGTCACCTGCTGCTCGCCTTCCAGGCCCACGACGACCCGGCCGAGGGGGTCGAGTCCTTCGACCACAAGGTGGCCCTGGCCTACCGCTGGCACCCCGACCGCGTGGCCACCCTCCTGACCGCCCTGGGCTTCACCGAGAAGGCCCGCCTGGTACGGGCCCCGACGGAGGACGAACGCCCCTTCCCGCACGCCCACCTGCTGCTCACCAAGACGGCCCCGGCCGCACAAGCGCCCTGAAGGGGCGCGGGGAACTGCGCGCCCAGCCCCCACGGACCCGCAGGGAACAGTCATCCGGTCACTCCGGGGAAAACGGGCCGAGCCCACCCGGGCGGCCCGGGCGGCCCCACAGGCCGCCCGGGCACGCCCGTCACAGCCGACCGCAGGGCACCCACCAACGCGAGACAGGACCCGTAGCGGTCCTCGGGCCGCTTGGCGAGCCCCTTCGCCAGGACGGCGTCGACGGCGTCCCCGGGAGCACCCAGTGCTCCACCGGCCGCCGGCGGCACGTCGTACTGGTGCGCCCACAGCAGCGCCATGTCGTCGTCCCGCTGGAAGGGCGGCCGGCCGGTCAGCGTCTCGTACACGACGCAGGCGAGGCTGTAGACGTCGCAGCGGCCGTCCACCGGGCGCCCGGAGATCTGCTCGGGCGCCACGTAGTCGAGGGTGCCGACGAACTGGCCGACGGTCGTGAACCCGGTCAGCGACAGCGACTTCTTGGTCAGTCCGAAGTCGGTGAGGTAGACGTGCTCGGGGTGGTCGCTGTCGGTGCCCGCCGCGACCAGGACGTTGCCCGGTTTGACGTCCCGGTGGACCAGCCCGTGGTCATGGGCGGCGTCCAGCGCGGAGGCCACCTGGAAGGCGATGCGGACGGCCGCCGCGAGGGGCAGCGGCCCTTCCCGGTCCAGCAGGTGGCGCAGGTCGCGCCCGGCGACGTACCGCATGGCGATGTAGAGGACGCCGTCCGCCTCGCCCGCCTCGAAGACCGGCACGATGTGCGGGTGGTCGATCGCGGCGGCGACGCGCGACTCGTGGGTGAAGCGCCTGCGGAACGTGTCGTTGCGGGCGAGTTCCGGGGCGAGCAGTTTCAGGGCGACCGTGCGGCCCAGACGCAGGTCCCTGGCCCGGTAGACGACGGCCATGCCCCCGCGGCCGGCCTCCTCCTCGATCAGGTAGCCGGCGACCTGGCTGCCGACGAGCCCGGAGGGACGCCCAGCGTACGGACCCGCGTCGCCGGCCATCACCCGTCACCGCCGACGATCCGGGTGGGTGCGTGCCCGGCGTCCTCCCCCTCCGGCCTCCCCCGGCACGACCTGCGTGGGCGCATGCCCCACCGCACCGGGCGCTCCGGCGCCGGGGGAGGCCGGAGCGGACCCGGCGGACCCGGTGGACCCGGCGGACCCGGCAGGCGGTCGTCCGGCGGACGGCTCCGCGTCGGCGGCTTCCGGCGGGCCCGGTGCCGCGTACGTGCACAGGCGTGTCCCGTCGCAGTACACCCACCGCTCGTGCTCCGCCTCGTAGAGCCACAGGGACTCCCCCTCGACGACGAGGCCGGCCCGCAGGCCCCGCGTCCGGGCGTGGAACTCCGCCCCGTCGAGGCGCCCGGCCGCGAGGTCCTCGACCGCCCGGCGGTAGTGGCGCAGTGCCTCCTCGGCCCGGGCGAGCAGCGGACGCGGGTCGGCGGKACGGGCGGGCGGCTGCCCGGCGGCGGGCGGTTCCCGCGGTACGGCGACCAGCAGCCGCCCGTCGACCCACGCGGACCAGCCGTTGGCGCACAGGACGTGCCCCCAGTCGCCGTGCCGCTCGACCAGCCGGACCGGCAGGAACGGGTCGAGCGGTGTGATGGACCCGCCCGGGTCGGGGGTCTCCCGGGCGGGCATGCCGTCCGGCGGGACCACGTGAGTGGGGCGGAAGCCGGGGGTCGTCATCGCGCCGGCCCCCTACTTCCGCATGACTTCGGGTTCGTGGCGTCTCAGCAGCCGCGCCACCACGTAGCCGAAGAGGACCGAGAGGACGACGAGCATGCCCATGTTGCGCAGCCACACGCCCGTCGAGTGCCGGAAGAGCGGGTCCGCCGTCAGGTCGCCGGGGACGAGCCGGGCCAGTTCGACCGTGCCGGCCATCGCGCCGAGCGCCCACCGCGACGGCACCAGCCAGGACAGCTGCCCGATGCCGGGGACGCCGTCGAGCTTCAGCAGCGCGCCGCAGAACACCACCTGGACGATGGCGAGGAGGACGAGCAGCGGCATCGTGACCTCCTCCTTGCGCACCAGCGCGGAGACGAGGAGGCCGAGCATCATCGCGGTGAAGGCGAGCAGCGCGACGGCCGCCGTGATCTCGGCGAGGGGCGGCAGGAGGACCCCTTTCCCGCCGGGCGCGTTCAGGTCGACGCCGAGCAGCGCCACCAGGGTCAGCACGACGGCCTGGAGGACGGTGACCGTGCCGAGGACGACGACCTTGGACATCAGGTACGCCGATCTGGACAGGCCGACGGCCCGTTCGCGCTGGTAGATCACGCGTTCCTTGACGAGTTCGCGCACCGCGTTGGCCGCGCCGGTCAGGACCGCGCCGACGCAGAGGATGAGCAGCGCGTTCATCGCCGTCTCGCGCGTCAGCGTGCTGCCCGCCAGCGCGCGGGCCATCGCGCCCATCACGAAGGGCAGGGCGACCATGATGGCGAGGAACGTGCGGTCGGCGCCGAGCACGGCCGTGTACCGGCGCACGAGGGTGCCGAGCTGCGAGCCCCAGCTCTGCGGTGTGGGCGGCCGGGCCATCACGGCGGGGTCGGGGCCGTCCCCGGTCCGGGGCAGACGCGGCTGGGCGGAGGCGTCGACGGTGTACCGCCGGTGCTGGGGCGAGTCGCGGTAGGTGCCGGCCCAGTCCCGGTCGCGGTCCCGCTCGAAGGCCTCGAACGCCTCCGGCCACTCCTGGTGGCCGAAGAAGGCGAGCGCCTCCTGGGGCGGCCCGTAGTAGGCGACTTTGCCTCCGGGCGCGAGCACGAGCAGCCGGTCGCAGACGTCGAGGCTGAGGACGCTGTGCGTGACCACGACGACGGTCCGCCCGTCGTCGGCCAGTCCGCGCAGCATGTGCATCACGGAGCGGTCCATCCCGGGGTCGAGTCCGGAGGTCGGCTCGTCGAGGAAGAGCAGCGAGGGCTTGGTGAGCAGTTCGAGGGCCACGCTGACGCGTTTGCGCTGGCCGCCGGAGAGGCTGTGGATGGACTGGCCGGCGCGCTGTTCGAGACCCAGTTCGCGGATCACCTCGTCGACGCGGGCCGTGCGCTCGGCCTTCGCGGTGTCCTGCGGGAAGCGCAGTTCGGCGGCGTGGACGAGGGCGCGCCGCACGGTGAGCTGGGCGTGCAGGATGTCGTCCTGCGGTACGAGGCCGATGCGGTGGCGCAGCTCGGCGTAGTCGCGGTACAGGTCACGGCCGTCGTAGAGGACCGTGCCGCGGTCTGCGGGGCGCTGCCCGGTGAGGGCGTTGAGCAGGGTGGACTTCCCGGCGCCGCTGGGTCCGACGACGGCCAGCAGGCACTTCTGGCCGACCGGGAAGGAGACGCGGTCCAGGAGCGTCCTGCGGCCCTTGTCCACGGCGACGCCCAGGTCCTGCACGTCGAGGGAGACCTCGCCGGTGTCGACGTACTCCTGGAGCTGGTCGCCCACCAGGCAGAACGCCGAGTGGCCGACACCGACGACGTCACCGTCGTCGATGCGCGCGCGGGTGACGGGCCGGCCGTTGAGGAAGGTGCCGTTGTGGCTGCCCAGGTCGGCGATCTCGTACGTCCCGTCCGGCAGGGCCCGCAGCTCCGCGTGGAGCCGGGAGACGCTCAGGTCGTCGACGACCAGGTCGTTGTCGGCGGCGCGGCCGATGCGGACGGTGCGGGCGGGCAGCGGACGCACGCTGGTGGGGTTGCGGAAGGTGCCGGTCGCGGCCGGTACGGAGACGGCCGAGGGGCGCTCGGG
>NZ_VDFC01000051.1:10023-14716 GCF_008369065.1 Streptomyces apricus
GAAGTAGGGGGCGCCGGGGTCCGGGTCCAGGCGTTCGGCGATCCAGGACGCCCGGTCGCGCAGCCACCACATGGCCAGGGCCAGGGTGGGCGCCCGGTAGGTGCCGAGCGGTACACCGACCCACATTCCGCCGCAGACTCCGTACGCGGTGACGTGGCACAGGAACTCGTCGTGCACGATCGCTCCCCCTCGCATGTGCTGTCCGGCTGCCGGCCTCTCTCCCGCGGCTCGTTCCGGTGTGCGCGTGGCGCTGTTCCGCTGTCCTTCTGCGATGGGTCCGGACCTTTGAGTATCACCCCTCCTGACACAGTGTCACCATGCCTTTCCGGCCACTCTCCTGGCATATTCGCGGGCCCTCGCCCGTGGGGCGATCGACGGCCCCGGCGGCGTGACGGTGCGGCGGAGGGGAGCGGGTCACGGACCGGCCCGCTCCCCTTCGCCACGGCTTGACCAGGGCCGTGTACCGCAGGACCCTCACCGCAGACCGCTCCGCGACGGGGGACGTCCGGGAGCGGCGACCTCGGGGGAGGTACACATGCGGAACACGACGGACACCGTCTCCGTGCTCTATGTGCACGGGGCGGGGAACAAGCCTGCGGCGGAGGACCTCAAACGGGCCTGGGACGACGACCTGTTCGGGAAGGACATGGCGGGCCGGACGCGGATGGTGCACTACGCCGACCTGCTGCACCGGCGCCCGGGCACCATCACGGCCGACGCCTGCGGGGCGGACGGCGCGCTCGCCGCGCTGGTCTCGGACGCCCTGACCGACGGCACGGCGCCGGACCCTGAGACGGCGGCGGCCGAGGCGGCGGAGGCCGCGGAGGACTTCGGGGCGATGACGGCCGAGCAGCAGGCCTTCGCCCTGTCGCTGACCCTCAGCATGGCCGTACGGGCCGCGGCGCCGGTGGCGCCCACCGCCCTGGCCGTCGCCGGGCCCGGGGCGGGGGCCGCCGCGGTCTCCACCGAGCTGCTGCCGCTGCCCGGACCGCTGCGGCGCTTCCTGCTGCGGCAGCTGCTCGAACGGCTCATCCCGGACGCCAACCGCTACTTCTTCACCCGGGCGAAGGAGCAGATCCGGGAGCGGCTGCGCACCGCTCTCGACTCCGTCGACGGGCCCGTGGTGGTGATCAGCCACAGCCTGGGCACGGTGGTCGCCTACGACGTGCTGAGCGAGCCGCGCTTCGCGGGGAGGCCGGTCCCGCTGTTCGTCACGCTCGGCTCGCCGCTCGGCTACACCGAGATCCAGGACGTCGTGGTCAAACCCCTGCGGATCCCCGCACCGGTCAGGCTGTGGATGAACTTCGCCGACCGCTTCGACCTGGTTACGCTGGACACCACGCTCGCCGACGACTTCCGGGCGCCGGCCAGGATGATCGCCGACGTCCCGGTCGACAACCGCTCACCGAACAACCACGCGTCCTGCGGGTACCTGCGCACCGGACGGGTGCGCAGTGCGGTGCGGGCGGCGGTGTGAGGACACCGGCATGAGGAGGGCGCTCCGGGACCGGCGGCGGAGCGCTCAGGCGGTGGCCCCCTGCACGATCTCGTCGATCCGGGCGAGCTCGTCCGGCGAGAACTCCAGGTTGCCCTTGGCCGCCACGCTGTCCTCCAGCTGCTGGGGGCTGCTCGCGCCGATCAGCGCGGAGGTGACCCGGCCGCCGCGCAGCACCCAGGCCAGCGCCATCTGGGCCAGCGACTGGCCGCGGGACCCGGCGAGGTCGTTCAGGGCGCGCAGGTCGGCGACGAGCTCCTCGGTCACCTTGTCCCTGCTGAGGAAGGGGCTGTCGCTCGCGGCCCGCGAACCCTCCGGGATGCCGTCCAGGTAGCGGCCGGTGAGCAGGCCCTGCTCCAGCGGCGAGTAGGCGATGGACCCGACCTCCAGCTCGTCGAGCGTGTCCAGCAGCCCCTCCTCCTCGGGGCGCCGGTCGAGCATCGAGTAGCGCGGCTGGTGGATGAGGAGCGGGGTGCCCAGCTCGCCGAGGATGCGGGCGGCCTCGCGGGTCTGCTCGGGCGAGTAGTTGGAGACGCCGACGTACAGCGCCTTGCCCTGCTGGACGGCCGAGTGCAGGGCGCCCATCGTCTCCTCCAGGGGAGTCTCCGGGTCGGGGCGGTGCGAGTAGAAGATGTCGACGTGCTCCAGGCCCATGCGGTCCAGGCTCTGGTCGAGCGAGGACAGCAGGTACTTGCGGGAGCCCCATTCCCCGTACGGGCCGGGCCACATGAGGTAGCCGGCCTTGGTCGAGATGACCAGCTCGTCGCGGTACGGGCCGAAGTCGGCCTTCAGCGCCTCGCCGAGGGCCGACTCGGCGGCGCCGGGCGGCGGGCCGTAGTTGTTGGCCAGGTCGAAGTGCGTGACGCCCAGGTCGAACGCGCGCCGCAGGATCGCCCGCTGGGTGTCCACCGGCCGGTCGGGGCCGAAGTTGTGCCACAGGCCCAGGGAGAAGGCGGGCAGCTTCAGGCCGCTGCGTCCGGTGCGCCGGTAGGGCATGTCCGCGTAACGGTCGGTGTGTGCGGTGTACAACGCGTTCTCCAGAGGGGTCGGTACGGAGTGGACCGGTGTCCACTCTCGCCTGCCGGTCGACAGCGGTCCAACAGGAGAATCGGATGGGATTCAGCGGATACGCTTCTCAATCATGGAACTGCGCCACCTCCAGCACTTCGTCGCGGTCGCCGAGGACCAGCACTTCACCCGGGCGGCGGAACGCCTGATGGTGTCGCAGTCCGGGCTGTCCGCCTCCATCCGGGCGCTGGAGCGCGAGCTGCGCGCCCCGCTGTTCGTCCGCACCACCCGCCGGGTCACCCTCACCGAGGCGGGGCGGGCCCTGCTGACCGAGGCGGAGCGCATCCTGGCGCAGGTCCGGGCCGCCCACGACGCGGTGGCCGCCGTGCAGGGCGTGCTGCGCGGCACGCTCTCGCTGGGCACCGAGCAGTGCATCGCCGGGGTGCACGTGGCCCCGCTGCTCGCCGGGTTCCGCCGGCAGCACCCGGACGTGGAGATCCGGCTGCGGCAGGCCGGTTCGGGCGCGCTCGCCGAGGACGTCGCCGCGGGCCGCCTGGACCTGGCGTTCGCGGTGACGACCCGCGCCGACACGGAGCAGCTGCGCTGCCTGCCGCTGACCCGCGAGCCGATGACCGTCCTGTGCCATCCCTCGCACCGGCTGGCGGTCGGCGGGCCGGTCACGCCGTACGAGCTGGGCGGCGAGGAGTTCGTCGACTTCCACCCGGACTGGGGGCCGCGCCGCACCACCGATGCGGCCTTCGCGGCGGCGGGGGTGCAGCGCACGGTCGCGCTGGAGGTGAACGACGTGCACAGCCTCCTCGACCTCGTCGAGGAGGGTCTGGGCATCGCCGTCGTGCCGCGCCACTTCGCGCAGAAGAGGCCGGACCTGCCCGCCTTCCCGCTCAAGGCCGACACCGAGACGCCGTACGAGACCGTCGCGATGCTGCCCGCCCCGGAGGCGACCAGTCCGGCCGCGCGGGCCTTCATGTCCCTGCTGGGGACGCGGGAGCCGGACGGCGGGCCGGATCAGATCCCGTAACCCGGCAGGACCACGTCCCTGATCAGGGCGTTGCGCTCGTCGAAGGGGAGGAACGCGCTCTTCAGCGCATTGACGGTGACCGTGCGCAGGTCGCCGAGGGTCCAGCCCGCCTCCTCGACGAGCAGGGACATCTCGCGGGTCATCGTCGTGCCGGAGACCAGGCGGTTGTCGGTGTTGAGGGTGACCCGGAAGCCCAGGTCGCGCAGGCGGGTGATCGGGTGGCCGGCGATCGACGTGGCCGCGCCCGTCTGCAGGTTGGAGGTGGGGCACATCTCCAGGGCGATCCGCCGGTCGCGCACCCATGCGGCGACGCGGCCGAGCTTGCCGTCCACGATGTCGTCGGTGATCCGGACGCCGTGGCCGATGCGCTGGGCGCCGCAGACCTGCAGGGCCTGGTGGATGCTGGGCAGGCCGTGGGCCTCGCCGGCGTGGATGGTGAACGGGACGTTCTCGGCGCGCAGGTGCTCGAAGGCGGCCAGGTGGTCGGCGGGCGGGAAGCCGTCCTCGGCACCGGCTATGTCGAAGCCGACGACACCGGCGTCGCGGAACGCCACGACGAGGTCGGCGATCTCGCGGCTGCGGTCGAACATCCGCATCCCGCACAGCAGGGTGCCGACCCGCACGGGCGTACCGGCCGCGGCGGCCTTCGCCATGCCGGCGGCCAGGCCCTCCTGCACGGCCTCGACGACCTCGGGCAGGGTGAGCCCGCCGTTCAGCATCAGCTCGGGGGCGTAGCGCACCTCGCCGTAGACGACGCCGTCCGCGGCGAGGTCGAGGACGTACTCCTCGGCGGTCCGCAGCAGGCCCTCGCGGGTCTGCATGACGGCGAGGGTGTGCTCGAAGGTGGCGATGTAGCGGACCAGGTCGCCGGAGTTGGCGGCCTCGTAGTACCAGGCGGCGAGCGCGTCCGGGTCGGTGGCGGGGAGGGTGTGGCCGATTTCGCCCGCGAGCTCGACGAGCGTCGCGGGGCGCAGACCGCCGTCGAGGTGGTCGTGCAGGACGGCCTTGGGGAGCCGGCGCACGGTCTCCGCGTCGGGGCGGGAGGCGGCGCGGGAGTCGGTACGGGAAACGGTGCTGGAGTCGGTGCGGGACGCGGTCATGCGGTGTTCCTCGGCAGATCTGTGGGACGGATTGACGGTGCTTTTCGGGGG
>NZ_VDFC01000051.1:14816-25171 GCF_008369065.1 Streptomyces apricus
GGGCCGGCGGGGCCCGCGGCCGGCTGCAGCAGGTCCCACCGGTTCCCGTACAGGTCCTGGAAGACGGCGACCGAGCCGTACGCCTCGTGCCGCGGCTCCTCCAGGAAGGTCACGCCCGCCGCGCTCATCCGGGCGTGGTCGCGGGCGAAGTCGTCGGTGTGCAGGAAGAAGCCGACCCGGCCGCCGGTCTGGTCGCCGACCCGGCCGCGCTGCGCGTCGTCCTTGGCGCGGGCCAGCAGGAGCCCGGTGCCGGATCCGCCGGTGCCCGGCTCCACCACGACCCAGCGCGAGCCGTCGGGGCGCGGGGTGTCCTCGACGAGGCGGAACCCGAGCGCCCCGGTGTAGAAGCGGACGGCGTCGTCGTAGTCGTCGACGACGAGGGTGACCAGGGCGACGCGTCGCATCGGGACCTCTCCAGGCGTTGGGGGTGCGCGGCGGCACGGCGTCCGTGGCAGCACCGACAGGGGTTATACGTAACACGCGAGGATACGGCATTGCCGTGCCGTACCCGGCCGGGGTCAGGGCCGCCCGTCCGTGCCGCGGGCGGTTCCGGCATGCTGGGGGCGATATCGAGCGACAGGAGTGAGACGCCATGTCCGAGACGCCCAGGTCGACCGGGGCACCCGCCCACCAGAACGTCACCTTCCCGAGCGGCGGCACCACCGCGCACGGTTACCTGGCCCTGCCCCCGGCCGGACGGGGACCCGGCGTGATCGTGATCCAGGAGTGGTGGGGGCTGACCGACCACATCGCGGACGTCACCGAGCGCCTGGCCAAGGAGGGCTTCGTCGCGCTGGCCCCGGACCTCTACGGCGGCAACGTCGCCCACGAGAGCTCCGAGGCGCTGCGGATGATGCAGGAGCTGCCCGTGGAGCGCGGGGTCGAGCTGCTGTCCGGCGCCGTCGACCACCTGCTGGCGATGGACGAGGTCACGTCCGACTCCGTCGGCTCGGTCGGCTTCTGCATGGGCGGCGGGTTCGTGCTCCAGCAGGCCGCCACCGATCCCCGCGTGCGCGCCGCCGTCCCGTTCTACGGGGGCATCCCGGGCGACGGCCCCGACTTCTCCGGTCTGAAGGCCCAGATCCAGGGCCACTACGGCGAGCGCGACGACTCCATCCCGCTCGACTACCTCGCCTCCCTGGGCGAGACCATCCGCGAGCAGTCCGGCATCACCCCGGAGTTCCACGTCTACCCGGCCGGTCACGCCTTCTTCAACGACGGCCGGCCCGAGGCCCACGATCCCGAGTCCTCGGCCCTGGCCTGGCGGCGGACGGTCGAGTTCCTGCACGCGCAGCTGGGCTGACCGCGGGCCCGGCCGGGCGACGGCTTCCCTCCGGTCCCCGACCGGTCCGGGACCGGAGAGAAGCCGCACACGTCAGTACGTGTACGTGTTGAGCGTCGCCACCGCCGCGGCCGGGTTGCCCAGGTCGTAGTGGTCCACCGCCAGGAAGTTGGGCTTCTTGCGGGCCGCGGGCTGGCAGAACCGCCGGGCCCGGTCGGTGAGCTTGGTGTTGTCGGTGCCGGCGGTCGAGGTGATCGCCGCGTCACGGAAGTGGTTCATCACGAAGAGCGGGCGGAAGGGCGGCGCCGCCGCGGTGAGGGGGACGTTGGTGTTCGCGTCGTACCAGCGGCTGTAGCAGGACCAGTCGGAGCCGCCGACGCCCGAGCCCATGGACCAGTAGTTCTCCACGGTCCACTCGCGCTGGTACATGACGCCGAAGCTGTCCCGGGTGAGCCCGGCGGACTCGTCGGCGGAGCGGCTGTGGTCGCTGAAGATCAGCAGGCGGTCGTCGGCCGCGATCAGGTCCGCCACCCTCGGCCAGCCGTTGGTGCGCACACCCGCCTGGTCGGGGCGGTACAGGACGTCGGACAGGCCCTCGACCCGGGCCAGTTCGGCGCGCAGCACGCCCGGGTCGACGTAGTCCTCCAGGAACACGGTGACGATGTCGCCCGGGTTCCGGCGCAGGAAGTCGACCATGCGCCGGAGGTCCACGTTCAGGGCGACCGGCCTGCTGACCAGGGTGCAGCTGTTGTGGCAGAGGATCGCGCCGTCCGGGGTCTGGTGGACGTCCAGCATGAAGCCGCGTACGCCGTCGGCGAGCTGCTGCTCGATCCCCCGGCTCTGGTTCGGCACGAGGTTCACGAAGGGCGGCGCGAAACCGCCGTCGACGCCGTTCGCGTAGGCGTTGTGCGAGGTGAGGAAGGTGACCTGGTCCAGCGTGCGGCGGTCCGCGGACGGCATCGGGGAGGTCGGGGAGGTCACCGGGGTCAGGTACCAGGCCGCGGGGTCGCCCGCCGCGCCCACCGCGAGCTGCGCGGGGTAGGTGGCGCCGGACGGCTTCGCGCCCAGGGTCAGGTACTGGTCGGCGCCGGGCACCTTGAGCCGGTAGCGGTCGGTGCCCGCCGGGGTGATCTCCCAGGCGGCGTCGGCACCCGAGCAGGCCACGGTCCGCGCCTGGGCGCCCGACCGGCCGAGGCAGCTGCCGGCCGTGTCGGTGCTCTCCAGGACGTACGTCGAGCCGGTGGACCGCAGCGTCCACTGCTGGCGGTCCTCGTTGCCCTTGGGGTTGCGCTGGAGGACCGCTCCCCCGCTGTCGGCGGCGTTCAGACCGGTGACGGCGCTCTGTACGTAGAAGACTCCCGACGACGGCACCTCGGCGGCGCGGGCGGGAGCGGACAGGAGGGTGGCCAGTGCCGCCGCGGCGGCGGTGAGGGCCGGCAGGAGGCGGTGTCCTCGCATGGTGTTCGGGTCCCTTCGGCAGCGCGACGGCACCCTGCTCGGCACCGTGGACGTGGGGGGTCTGCGCGGGACACTCAATCGGGTTGGTATGTACCGGTCAATAGCGCGAGCCGTCCGGAAGCCGTCGCGCGGGTTGCGGCCGGTGGACCGCGGCCGGTTCCGGCCGTCCGGGTGCGGCCCCCGGGGTCCGGCCTTCCGGGTGCTCCGGTGTTTCACGGGCCGTATGCCGGGCACCGCGGTACTTCACGGGGCGCACGAGAACGATCACCGCCAGGAGGCTGAACGATGACCGACGAGAGCAGCATGGCGGACGACGCCTACCAGCCCACCGGGGACAACGAGGAGCAGGAGGACGCCTCTCCGCTGGACCTCCAGGACGCGGTGGACGAACGCACCTACGACGACATGCTCGACGAGGGCTACTCGCCGCCGGAGAAGCCGCTCGGCGTCACCAAGACCGGTGTCACGGCGGCCGAGCAGCACGAGGGCGAGAGCCTCGACGAACGGCTGCGCCAGGAGGTCCCCGACACGGAGGTGCCGGACGGTGACGGCATCGGCGACCTGCCCGGCGGGGAGGGCGAACCGCTCGACCCCGAGGCCGGCGGCGAGCGCGCGGGACGCCTGGTGGCGCCGGACGAGGGCGCGCACGAGGACGCCACGAAGGAGGCCGTCGCGTCGGACGTCGGCATCGACGGCGGGGCGGCGGGCGCGGAGGAGGCCGCGGTCCACGTCGTGCCCGAGGAGGAGCTGCCCCCGCTGCCGTAGCGCGGGGACCGGCACCCGGACGGGAACGGCCGTGGTGCCCGGCGGTACCCCCACCCGCCGGGCACCACGGCCGTTCCCCGTGCCCGCTCCCGGGTACCTGGGTACCCGGGAGCCACATGGAGGGACAGCGGGCGGCACGGAACGGGGAGCGCGATGACGGAACGGCATTCCTCGGCGGCGTGGGCGGTGACGGAGGCCGTGCGCCGCGTCGAGACCGGCGAACTGCCGCGCGCCCTGTGCCGCTCGGTGGGCGAGGTCCTGCCCGTCGACGGGGTGGCGCTGTCCCTGCTCACCGACACGCCCGCCCGGCAGTTGCTGTGCGCGTCCGACGACACGGCCCTGCGGCTGGAGGAGATCCAGTTCACGGTGGCCGAGGGCCCCTGCGTCACCGCCGCCTCGGAGGGCCTGCCGGTGGTGGGCCGGAATCTGCGGCACCGCGCCACGCCGTGGCCGTTCTTCGGCGCGGCCGTCGCCGAGGAGCTGCCGCAGGTGGGCGCCGTCTGCGCGTTCCCCCTGCGGGTCGCCGGCCAGACGCTGGGCGCCATGGAGCTCTTCACGCACGACGACGAGGGACCCGACGGACCCTCGATGCGTGCCGGCGTGCAGGTCGCCGACGCCGTGGTGCGGGCACTCCTGCCGGCCCGCACCGAACTCTTCGACGCGTTCGGCTCCCCGCGCTGGCAGCCCGCCGACGTCGTACGGGCCCACTGGTCCTCGACCCACCAGGCCGTCGGGGTGGTCGCGGCGACCTACGGCACGAGTGTGGAGAGCGCCCTCGCGAGGATGCGGGCCGAGGCCTTCCGTACGGGGCGGACGCTCGCGGAGGTCACCGCGGCGATCCTCGGGCGCCCGCCCGCCACCTGACCGGCCGTGCGGCCGGCCGGTGGCGGGGCACGGCGGTCACTGCTGGAAGGCGGCGGCCCGCACGTGCTTCATGACGTGACTCGACACCCGGTAGCGGCCGTTGGGGATGTCGCTGGACTTGGTGACGTGCACCGCGAGCGGGCCGGCCCACACGTAGCCCATGGTCTCGCCGTGGCGCAGGAGCCGGTCGGTGAGGACCTGGTCGATCCGCTGGCCGTTGCGCTCCAGCTCCTCGTGGGCGAACTCGGCCAGCTCGACGTCGTACGCGTTGGGGACGACCGAGAGGTTCTCGCTGCACACCACGACGTTGTCGTCGCACTCCTTGCGCAGCGCCTCGACCAGTTCGACCGGTTCCTTGCGGCGGACCTGCGCGAGCAGTGACGCCCCGAACCGCTCCATCGCCCGTTCCAGGCCGGTGAGCGCGCTCACGACCGCACCTCCGTCCGGTGGGCGGTCCCGGTCCTGCGGTCGTTCTCGGAAACGGTCATCACGGGCAACTCCTCGCTCACGCGTTCGTGTCTGGGTGTTCCGCTCTTCCCGGCGGGTTCCCGGCAGCCGCGGATCGACGCGTCCCGGGCGGCGGCGGGCCGGCCCGGCACACGGGGCGGAAGCTCGTGGGAGTACCCCTGGGCGGCGGCCCCAATCCCCCGTGTGACGCACGTGTTCGCAGGTGTGATCCCGGCCGCTGGGGACACCCGTGTGCGCATGTTCCCGGAACGGCGTCCGACGGCGTGCCCAGGACCCTTTGCCCATGTCTTCGCGCGAACAGGAGCAGACGTGCTCATCCTCGTCGTGGCCTTCCTCCTGCTGGCCGTCCTCATCGGAGCGGCCGCCTACCTCCCCTGGCCCGTGGTCCTGGTGGCCGGCGCGGCCATCGCCGCGTGGCTGATCGTGTTCGCCGTCCGCGAGCGCCGCAGGCACGGCCGACCCCGAAAGGCGTGACCCGATGCGACTGACAGAGCGCTCCGAGCGGGAGACCGGCGAGCGGCGGACCGGCCGCCGCGACACCGAGGGGATGGCGGTCGCCTCCTTCGTCCTCGGCCTCGTCGGGCTCCTCGTCCTGAACTTCGTCCTCGGCCCCATCGCGATCGTCCTGGCCACCATGGCGCTGCGCCGCAACACCCCGCGCCGCTTCAGGGCGCTGCTGGGGCTGTGGCTCGGCATCGCGGACATCGTGCTGCTGGTGGTCCTCATGACGGTGAACGGCACCACGTCGTGGAGCCTGCTCGGCTGACCCGCCGACCGGCCCGCCGGCGGACCGCCCGGCCGACGCCGTCCCGCGATCAATGGACACATGCGGTGAAATAGGGGCATATCTTGCAGGAAACTCTCGTACGACCCCAGAGGAGTGGACGACCGTGACGGACGTATCGAGCATGGGCCCCGAGCCCGGCGACGACCGGGAAGTACTCACCAACCGACAGGGCCATCCGGTCTACGACAACCAGAACCAGCGCACCGTGGGGGCCCGGGGCCCCGCGACCCTGGAGAACTACCAGTTCCTGGAGAAGATCAGCCACTTCGACCGGGAGCGCATCCCGGAGCGCGTCGTGCACGCCCGCGGGGTGACCGCGTACGGCTACTTCGAGGCGTACGGGACCTGGGGCGACGAGCCCGTCGACCGCTACACCCGGGCCAAGCTGTTCCAGGAGCGCGGCAAGCGCACCGACCTCGCCGTGCGCTTCTCCACCGTCATCGGCGGCCGGGACTCCTCCGAGGCGGCGCGCGACCCGCGCGGCTTCGCGGTGAAGTTCTACACCGAGGACGGCAACTGGGACATGGTCGGCAACAACCTGGGCGTGTTCTTCATCCGGGACGCGATCAAGTTCCCGGACGTGATCCACTCGCTCAAGCCCGACCCGGTCACCTTCGAGCAGCAGCCGCGCCGCATCTTCGACTTCATGTCGCAGACGCCGGAGTCCATGCACATGCTGGTGAACCTCTTCAGCCCGCGCGGCATCCCGTCCGACTACCGCCACATGCAGGGCTTCGGCGTCAACACGTACAAGTGGGTCAACCAGGAGGGCGTGACGCACCTGGTCAAGTACCACTGGATGCCCAAGCAGGGCGTGCGCAGCATGACCGAGGAGGACGCGGCGAACGTCCAGGCCCAGGGGCTGGGCCACGCCACCAAGGACCTCTACGAGGCGGTGGAGCGCGGCGAGTACCCGGAGTGGGAGCTGCTGGTCCAGATGATGGAGGACCACGACCACCCCGAGCTGGACTTCGACCCGCTGGACGACACGAAGACCTGGCCGGAGCAGGACTTCCCGCCGAAGCCGGTCGGCCGGATGGTGCTGAACCGGATGCCGAGGGACTTCTTCGCGGAGAACGAGCAGATCTCGTTCGGCACCGGCGTCCTGGTGGACGGCCTGGACTTCTCCGACGACAAGATGCTGGTCGGCCGGACCTTCTCCTACAGCGACACACAGCGCTACCGGGTCGGCCCGAACTACCTGCAGCTGCCGGTGAACCAGCCCAAGAACGCCCCGGTCCGCACCAACCAGCGCGACGGCCAGATGGCCTACCACCAGGACAACGGCGGCGAGAACCCGATCGTCAACTACGAGCCGTCGATCACCGGCGGCCTGCGTGAGGACCAGTACCCCACGCACGACGAGCAGGGCCCGGTGATCCAGGGCAAGCTGACCCGCAAGCGGATCCCCCGCACCAACGACTACATGCAGGCCGGCCAGCGCTACCTGCTGATGGAGGAGTGGGAGCAGCAGGACCTGGTGAAGAACTTCACCGACCTGCTGTCCCAGTGCGACCGGGCGGTGCAGGAGCGGATGGTCTGGCACTTCCTGCTGGTCGAGAACGAGCTGGGCCTCAAGGTGGGCGAAGGACTGGGCATCACGCCCCAGGACGTCGCCGGCCTGAAGCCGCTGGCCAGCCAGGACCTGACCGAGGAGGACCGCAAGCGGCTGGAGAACCTGGGCCAGAACCCGCCGCGGGACGTCACCGGGCTGACCATGACCCACTGTGTGCCCAACACCCGGCACGAGGTCACGCGCTGAGCGCTCGGGAACGAGTGGTCCCGCACTCCGCGGCCGGCGCAGGTGCGCCGGCCGCGGAGCCGTGTCCGGAGGGAGAACGCCGGGCGTCAGAACATCAGGACGTCAGCAGTACAGGTTGCCGCCGGGCGTCGTGCCGAGGATCTGCGTGAACCGCTGGTAGCTGTCCACGCGGCTCTGCACCTGGGCGGGGTTCCTGCCGTCGCACTCCAGCGACCCGTTGATGGAGCGGATCGTCTGGCCGAAGCCCGCGCCGTTGACCATCGCGTTGTGGGGGGTCATGGAGCCGGGACCGGACTGCGTGTTCCAGTACCACAGGCCGGTCTTCCAGGCCACGGCCGAGTCGTTCTGCACGAGCCAGGGGTTGTTCAGCAGGTCGATGCCGAGCGCGTCGCCGGCCGCCTTGTAGTTGAAGTTCCAGCTCAGCTGGATCGGCCCGCGGCCGTAGTACGCGGCCTGGCCGGCCGGGCAGCCGTAGGGCTGGCCCCAGTCGCAGTAGTGCGGGTAGTTGGCGGTGTTCTGCTCGACGACGTGGACCAGGCCGCCGGTCTCGTGGTTGACGTTGGCCAGGAAGGCCGCCGCCTCCTGCTTCTTCACCGTGTCGCTGCCGGTGTTGGCGAAGCCCGGGTAGGCGCTCAGCGCCGCCTTCAGCCCGTTGTAGGTGTAGAAGCCGTTCCGGTTCGGGAACATCTGGTTGAACTGGGCCTCGCTGACGACGAACCCGGAGGGGTTGGTGGGTCCGTTGTCACAGGCGTACGGCTCCCAGTACCAGGTGCTGATGGTGGGGTCGTAGCCCGGGTTGTCGTGCTCGGCTATGTAGGCCTTGCCGTCGGTGTACCGGACGATGTTGCCGGTCACGTAGGACTTGCCGGCCACCCAGCTCGGGTAGCTCGAACAGGCGGCGGTGGCTGCGGCGGACGCACCGGAGGCCGGCAGGAGGACCGGTGCGGCGGTCGCGAGGGTGATCGCGGCCACGAACGCGGACAGTCGGCGTCTCGACACAGGAGCAACTCCTTCACGGAGCACGGTCGCGCCCGTACGGGGGCAGCGCGGAGCTGACCTTGTACGCGCGCGCCGGGGGCACCGGCCGCGGCGTACGGGCGGCCGTGGTGGGGGGTGTGGAGGCACACTCCACCACCTTGGTCTGGACCAGTCAAGGGTGTAGACCAGTCAACCCGCGCCGCGGACGGGCCGGTTCAGCCCAGCGGCTTCTCCAGCACCGCCTTGCGGTGGCTGAACGTCTCGATGGAGTAGCGGCCGTGGTAGCTGCCCATGCCGCTCTCCCCCMCCCCGCCGAAGGGCAGGTCGGAGACGGTGAGGTGGGCGAGGGGCAGACCGAGGCCCAGCCCTCCGGACGAGGTCTCGGTGGCGAGCCGCTCCCGGGTGGTGTCGGACTCGGTGAACGCGTAGAGGGCGAGGGGCTTGTCGCGGTCGTTGATGAACCCGATGGCCTCGTCGAGGCCGGGGACGGTCACGATCGGCAGGACCGGGCCGAAGATCTCCTCGCGCATGACGGGCGCGTCCGGGGCTACGTCGGCCAGGACGGTCGGCGCGATGTACTTCGCCGCGCGGTCGGTGGCGCCGCCCACGACGACCCGGCCGGAGCCGAGCAGTCCGCTGAGCCGGTCGAAGTGCCGCTCGTTGACGATCCGGCCGTACTCGCCGGAGGCCGACGCGTCCGACCCGTACAGGGCCTCGACGGCCTCGGTCAGCGCGGGCTCCAGGGCGCGGGCGGTCTCCGGGTCGGTCAGGACGTAGTCGGGCGCGACACAGGTCTGCCCGGCGTTGAGGAACTTGCCGCGGGCCAGCCGGGCGGCGACCACGGACAGGTCGGCGCCGCGGTCGACGAAGGCCGGTGACTTGCCGCCGAGTTCGAGGGTGACCGGGGTGAGGTGCTTCGCCGCGGCGGCCATCACGATGCGGCCGACGGTGCCGTTGCCGGTGTAGAAGATGTGGTCGAAGCGCTCGGCGAGCAGGGCCGTGGTCTCGGGGACGCCGCCCTCGACGACGGCGACGGCATCGGTGTCGAGGTACCGGGGCAGCAGCCGGGCGAGCGCCGCGGAGGTGGCCGGGGCCAGCTCGCTGGGCTTGACGACCACCGCGTTGCCGGCCGCGAGCGCGCCGAGCATCGGGGCCAGCAGGAGCTGGGCCGGGTAGTTCCAGGGGGCGATGACCAGGACGACGCCGAGGGGGTCGTGGCGCGTCCAGCCCTTCGCGTCGGGGCCGAGGTGCGCGGGGACGGGGGAGTTGTCGATGCGGCTCTGGACCTGGCCCGGGTTGCCGCCGTTGCACTCCAGGCTGCCGTTGATGGAACGGATGGTCTCGCCGAAGCCGGCGCCGTTGACCATGGCGTCGTGCGGCGTCATGGTGCCGGGGCCGCTCTGGGTGTTCCAGTACCAGAGGCCGGTCTTCCAGGCGACGGCCGCGTCGTTCTGTACCAGGTCGGGGTTGTTGAGCAGGTCGATGCCGAGCGCGTCGCCCGCGGCCTTGTAGTTGAAGTTCCAGCTGAGCTGGACGGGGCCGCGGCCGTAGTACTTGTCGTTGCCCGCCGGGCAGCCGTACGACTGGCTCGTGTCGCAGTAGTGCGGGTAGTTGGCGGTGTTCTGCTCGACCACGTACTGCAGGCCGCCGGTCTCGTGGCCGACGTTGGCGAGGAAGGCGGCGGCCTCCTGCTTCTTCACCGTGTCGCTGCCACTGTTGGCGAAGCCGGGGTAGGCGTCGAGCGCGGCGGTGAGGCCGCTGTACGTGTAGAACGAGTTCCGGCCCGGGAACATCTCGTCGAACTGCGCCTCGCTGACCACGAACGCTGCGGCGGAGGTGTCCTCGCCGGCCTTCTGCGCGGAGGCCGTCGGGGCGAGCGTGAGCGTGCAGAGGGCGGCGGCCGCGCCGGTGGCGGTCAGCAGCCCGAGGATGCGTCGGTGCACGATGTCGACTCCTGTGGGGTGGGGCGTAGGGCGGACGGCGCGGGAGAG
>NZ_VDFC01000052.1:0-6988 GCF_008369065.1 Streptomyces apricus
CACCCCCTCCGTGGCCCCCGGCACCAACCCCGGACCCGGGGGCCACACCACACCCAGCACAACCACACCCCACCACCCCAAAACACGGAAACAGCCGCGGTCTCAACTACGAGCGCGAGCGACCGCGCCACAGCACACCCTTCAGACACAGACCACCCCGCACGGGGCGCCCGTTAAAACCCACCAACCCCCGCCCCAACGGACGAGGCAAGCGCCGTCAGCACGTCCAGCTCCGCCATCAGCACGAAACCCCACTCACACCGCGCCCAGATAGCGATGACACCCAACAGCGCGGAAGACACAGACGCAGAGCTACGGGCACGCCAGGAAGGCCCCGAGCGGGCAACCAGGTTCAAACACACACCAAGCACAACACCCTCAACACCCCACACGGCACCAGAACGGGCCCACACCGCAAGGCCACCGCAACACCCCACACCAGACCACCCAGGCCCGGATCATCTCCGCCGGACGACGAATTACTGGGCTCCGGGGACGCGTTGACCGGCCGACTGCGCCGAGATCTGGCGGGTGACGTGATGCCGACCCCGCACCTGCACGACAGCACCGCCCGCAACCCAGCGGGCGCTTTGGTACTGGTGGACTCCAACTCCTACAACATGCCCGCCAAATGCCGCCCCACCGGGTAGGGAAAGCAAATGCGTCACGGCAAGCGCGCCGCGAACACGCAGCGCCCCTACCGTGACGCGGGGGAGCCTCTGCTAGCGGAAACCCGCAGCCGGTTCGGGCGAGAGGTGCTTGGAGATCTCGGCCATCACGGCAGCGACGTGGGAGGTGAGGAAGAAGTGCCCGCCGCTGAACCACCGCACCTTGAAGGTCCCATCCGTGTGCCGGCGCCAGGCGTCGGCCTCCTCCCGGGTCACCTGGGGGTCCTCGTCACCGACGAGCACGACGACGGGGCAGCTCAAGCGCCGTTGGCCGGTGAAGCGGTAGGTTTCTGCGGCCCGGTAGTCGTTGCGCACGGCCGGCAGGATCATGCGCAGGATCTCGGGGTCGTCCAGCAACTCGGAATCGGTGCCGCTGAGCTTTTTCAGCTCCTCGACCAGGGTGTCGTCGTCGGCCAGGTGGACGTTCCCCTCGCGGAAATGGGAGGGGGCGCGCCGACCGGAGGCGAACAGCGCCCGTGGCACGACGCCCCGCTCCTCCAGACGCAGGGCGACCTCGAAGGCCAGGGATGCGCCCATACTGTGGCCGAACAGGGCCAGGGGGCGGTCCGCCCAGGGCAACAGCTCCTCCACTACCGCGTCGGCGAGTTCGGTGACGGTGGCGATGCAAGGCTCGTCGCGGCGGTCCTGGCGGCCGGGGTACTGCACGCACAGCACGTCGGCGCCCGGCGACATGGCCTGCGAGACGGGGAAGTAGAAGCTGGCCGAGCCTCCCGCGTGGGGGAAGCAGGCCAGCCGTACGGGTGCCTCGGGCGCCGGATGAAACCGGCGGATCCACGCGCCGGTGCCGGCGGACGATCCAGTCATGGCTTTGGGGCTTCCTCTCGGGTGCTGCCGCCCGGCTGTCGGGCCCTGGGGGTCCGGTGCCCGGACGGCTGCGCCGCGAAACGGCTGCCGCGGCCGCCGCGCGGCCATTGCGGGTTCACAAAAAGGAGCTGGCGGTTCTGCTTGCCGACACCGGAGCGTACGCGGAGCTGCGGGTTTCCTTAATTTTCACAAAAGGCAGGCCGAAAAAGGCAAAGGTGTTCCGGGGCATACCAGCATCTCATTCAATCTGTCCGTGTATGAACGCAATCAGAAGGGGGTGCCCCTACTCTGCCAATGAATCCCCTAGCCGCGCCCGGACAGTCGGCAAGGCCTCGGCGGTAAATCCGTCAAAGATGTGGGAGTTCATGATGTTTCGCTACGCATCGGTCTCCTAAAATGGCGAAGATCTTTCCTGGTACTCAATGCCCCGCAGCTTCTTACCGCCCCGCCCGACTGGGAGCAGACCTAGCCTCGAATCGTTCACATGTACCGTCCATTCTTGTCCCGTCGATGCCGCGAGCGGCCCTGGGCGGGCGGCGGACGGCTTCACAATGACATTCGAGGGCTTCTGTGGCTCTGGTCTTTCGCGACGCAGTACTTCACACACTGGACCAGACACCGTGAAGATGCGCGCCCGGAGAGGCGCACACCGTTCTCGTGGAGGGGGCGGCCGGTTGCGGTAAGAGCGAACTGCTGGACACCTTCACCGAACGGATCTCGGACCAGGGGCGTTGGTTCTCCAGGCGGTGGGGTCGGCGGCCGAGCGCACACTGTCGCTGAGGTGATGCACCAGCTGGCCTCCCGCGCGGGGGCCCGAAGCGCTGGCAGTGCCGCGGGCGGCCGCCAGCGAGCTGTCTCGGACCGCGGCCATGCACGCGTTCTGCGCGGACCCAACTTTCCCTAGACGATCAAGTCCTATGTCTGGCTGGCCTGTCTCGCGCGAGATCCCTATCCATCGGGGGGTTCTAGGACAGTGAGTGACCTAAAAGGCGTCTAGCGTCATCACCGCGTGCAGGCACTCGCACCCCAGGAGGCAGTCAGATGTCCGTCAAGCCGGTTCCCGAGGGCTACAGCACCGTGACGCCGTGGATCATCTCGCGCAACACGGTGCAGCTCATCGACTACACGAAGAGGGCCTTCGGCGCCGAGGAACTCGCATGCCTTGCGGGCAAGGACGGGGCCATCGAGCATGCGGAGGTACGGATCGGCGACTCGGTGGTGATGATGTTCGACGCCCGGCCGGAGTGGCCGCCGACCCCTGGCTTCCTCCGCCTTTACGTCGAGGATGCCGACGCCGTGCACCGTCAGGCCGTTGCGGCCGGCGGCACCTCGATCACCGAGGTCACCCACCTGTTCTTCGGAGACCGGGTCGGGCGGGTACGCGATCCGCTGGGCAACCTGTACTGGATCCAGACCCGCGTGGAGGACCTGAGCCCGCAGGAAATGGAACGCCGCATCGGCGACCCGGAATTCACCAAGGCCATGGAGTACGTCCAAAGCGCCGACTTCTTCCCCGCTCGGCAATTCAACCTCGGCTGACGTCCAGGAGCGAGAAAAGGGCGTCCAAGACCGTTGAGTGGCGAACGGGAACTTGGACATCTCGCTGACCGCACTGTTGTGAAGATCGATGACGAGCAGGGGGTCAGCCGGTAGATGGGCACGCCGCCACGGCCGACGGACTCTGAACTCATCTGTCTGGCGGTCGCGCATGCTCTGCTCGGCTTCAGCTCTGAGGCATGCTGGCTGCAGTATGCACACGCACACCTGGCGTCGACGTTCCCGTATCTACCGCAGCAGTCCGGGTACAACAAGCGACTGCGGGCCTCATTGCCGATGCTCAAGAAGACGATACGGATGCTGGCGGCTGACACGGACTTCTGGTTCGACAACCACTGAATTGTGGACTCCACCCCTGTGGAGTGCGGGCGTTCGCGGCCAACGGTGAAGCGGTCGGAGATGGCCGGCTGGGCCGGATACGGCTACTGCGCCTCCCCTCCCGGTTCTTCTAGGGCCTGCGTCTGTACCTGGTCTGCACGCCGACCGGGATGCCGATCCCGTGAGCGCTGGCGAATCCGAAGCTGGACGAGCACGAGGTGCTCCAGGCCATGCTCGATGTCTAGGAGGACCTGGTTGCCGGTCGGCCCGGACTGCTGCTGATCCCCGACAAGGGCTTCGCCTCCAAGGAGTTCGAGAACGACCTGGCCATGCGTGGGATCGTACTGCTGCGGCCGTCGTTCAAGCGGGAGAAGAAGCGGGCGGAATCGGCTGGAACATCTCAGCGGACTTCACCATCGTGCGAAGCCCATCAGCGCTTTGCCGGTGCCCGGACCGAGCCACCGACCGAGCCCGCGTCAAAGAGCGCCAGAGCGACAGAACAATAAGGCGAAAAACCGTGGCAAAGTCTTCTCGCCCAGCTGGTGGAGATGGCGCAGGAGGTGAACGACCGGGCTGCTCGCGGGACGGGTTCACAGGCAAACTCCATCTGAGTGTCGATGGGTGTTGTCGTCCGTTGTCGCCGGTACCGCATCAAGCAACGTTCGCCTTGTTCGTACGGCAAGTCCCGCGTGGTGGGTGGACTGTACCTTGGCACCGTGGATTATCTGGTTGAACTTCACCGCGAGCTCGATGCGTTCGGCACGGTGCTGGACGGTGATTTGTCAGCTCCGGTCGAACACTGCGGCGATTGGCGGCTGATGGATCTGGCCGTACACATGGGAGCGGGGAACCTGTGGGTCGTCACGGCGGTGCGGGAGGGGCACGGTGATGGCTACGACGAGGATGCCGCGCCCCGCGACCGAGCCGGCCTCCAGGCTTGGTATGCCGAGACGGCGGACGCGCTCATGCAGGCCCTGGCGGTTGATCCCTCGACCGGGGCGTGGACGTTCTTCCCGCCGCACACAGTCGGATTCTGGCGTCGGCGCCGTAGTCAGGAGACGCTGATGCACCGGTGGGATGCCGAGCACGCGCTCGGCTCGACGACGCCGATGGATCCGGCACTCGCGGCCGACGGTGTCGCCGAGGTCTTCGACACCATGGCGCTCCGCATGATCTCCAAGGGGGCCGCCACCCGTCCCGAGCAGGCCATAAAAATCACTGCCACCGATTCCGGCCGCTGTTGGACTTATGGGACCGGTGAGCCGATCGCGGAGGTCTCAGGCATCGCTGAGGATCTGCTGCTGATGCTGTGGGGGCGCAAGCCTCGGGATACCGGCTCGTTGATCTGGGTCGGGGACCGTAAGGCAGGATTGGGCGTACTGGCTGGCCCACTGGTCCCCTGACCCGGATTTGCCGGTCGGGGTGCAGGTGGTCTCGGTGCTGTTCGTCGTCGCCCACGTCGCCACTCGCCGGCAGCGCTTCGCGGGCAGATGAGGGAGCAGTTGTCGCAGACGATCGCAATGCGCACGGTCGCCAGATGCAGCGAGCGCAGGTAGCGGAGGAACTCCGGGAGCTTCGAACCGTCCTTCGTCTCCTTGATGTGCCCGCAGAGCTGGTCCTTGGCCAAGCCGTAGGCCGCGAACAGGCGCCGGACTGCATGGGGGCAGGTGTAAGTCGCTCACTGTCGGGGCCTGGATCCGCGGTCGGGATCCTTGCGCCGCCCACCACGCTCCGCCCCGCCCTGCGCCTCCGGCACAGAACTTGACCGCGAACGGCAACCTGCGCCCGTTCGCCGGGCCGTCAGACCGCCCTACTTGTACTCGGCGATCTGGATGAGGTTGCCACAGGTGTCGTCGAGGACTGCGGTGATGACCGGACCCAGTTCCAGCGGTTCCTGGGTGAAGTGCACTCCGAGGCCGCGCAGCCGCTCGAACTCGGCGTGCACGTCGTCCACGGCGAAGGAGGTGACCGGAATTCCGTCGTTGACCAGTGCCGTCGTGTACGGCTTGACCGCCGGGTGCTCGTCGGGCTCCAGGACGAGTTCGATGCCCTCGGACTCCTCGGGCGAGACCACAGTCAGCCACCGGTGTTCCCCGAGCGGAACCTCGGTCTTCTTCACGAACCCCAGCACTTCGGTGTAGAAGCGCAGGGCCTTGTCCTGGTCGTCGACGAAGACGCTGGCGAGGTTGATCTTCATTGAGTGTTCTCCGGCATATCGGGCCTGAGCCACCGGTTCAGGATGCGCTCAAGCGGTTCGGGATCCAGGTCGTGGAACTTGTAGCGGCCCTGGCGACGTGTGCGGACCAGGCCGGCGGCCTCCAGTACGGCAAGGTGCTGGCTGACCCCCTGACGGGACAGACCCAGACCGTGCTTGGTCGTCAACCGCGCACAGATCTCGAACAGGGACTGACTGTCCCGTTCCGCCAGCTCATCGAGGATGCGGCGGCGAGTGGGGTCGGCCAGCGCCTTGAAGACATCGTCCACCATGACTCCACAATAGGCAAGTAATGACTTGCCTATCAAGACGCGTCATGACCAAACCATCTGCGCTCGTCCCGCTCATCCGCTGGCCCCACTCACACCTACGTGACACCGAGTGGAGCCCTCCCTACTCCCCCAAGGTCTGCCAGAACCCCGAGCCAGCGCCTCGGCAGCTGGCTCGGGGTTCTCCGACGGCCACCAGTGCGGGTCTCCATCGAGGACTGCCACCTGCGCGCCAGCGCGATCCGCCGACCAACAATGTTGCTCCGAGGTGCGTAGTCGTCCATGCACGTACCCAGCAGCTCCCGGGCACGCACCGCAGCCTGCGAGCGGCTGCACCGGTGGTGGCGGGCCAGCACGCCGACGAGGTTCTCGGCGTCCTCCCCCTCTCCCCGCGACGTCGATCGCAGGTCGTTGTCCAGGCGATAACGCAGGTGTGGCTGAACGCCGACGTCAGCCGTCGGCTATGCGCCATTGCCGGTCGCACCGGCATCAATCCCGAGTAGATCCTGCCCAACTCACCGACCAGGTCGGCATGGACGACGATGGCACCCTGACCGTCGACACCTCCACCACGAACTGAGTTTTCGTCCCACGCTAAACGGGCGTCGTGCGCTTCAAGGCGGTCTTCCGGAACAGGCCGCACAAGAACCGGGGTCCGGGGTCCTGAGGCGGTCCCATCTTGCACCAGCCATCCCCACATATGTCTGCCTATCTCGCCGCGGTTCGGATGCGGTCGTAGGCGCCATCTGAGCCTCGCGGCGGGKTGCCCCATACGCCGGGGTACGTGGGTGCGGCCGCGGACGCGTTCATTCGGGGAGGGTGAGGCCGTCATGGACGACCGGGTGGGCGAGATCCGTGAGGTCGATGCYCAGRGTGAGGGCRTGGGCGCGCAGSCGGTCCAGGGCGTGGTCGACGGTGRSGGTGTGGCGGTGTGGCGGTGTGGCGGTGTGGCGGTGTGGCGGTGGCTGATCATGCCGGTGGCCTGGTGGATGACGGCTTGGGCGGGYGCSAGSGGCAGSAGCAGTTCGCCTTCGGGCTCGTCGTCGGATTCGAGCTCCGGGCCGGTGCAGGCGGCGGTGAGGAGGATGAAGGCCGCCTGTAGGTGGGCGGTGGCTGTGTGCTGGTCGGCTGGCGGG
>NZ_VDFC01000052.1:7088-19449 GCF_008369065.1 Streptomyces apricus
CGGGCCAGGCGGGCGTGGTCGTGGGCGCTGAGGCGGCCTGCCATGCCGTGGGTGTGGTGCCAGGGGCCCCAGGCCAGGGAGTGCGCGGGCAGTCCCAGGCGCTGGCGGTGCTGGGCCAGGGCGTCCAGGCAGGCGTTGGCGGCGGCGTAGTTGGCCTGGCCCACGCCGCCCAGGAGCGCGGCGATGGAGGAGAACAGCACGAACGCGGTCAGGTCCATGTCCTGGGTGAGTTCGTGCAGATGCCAGGCCCCATCCGCCTTGGGTCCCAGCACCCTCTGCAGCCGCTGCGGCGTCAGATCCGCGAGCAGGGCATCGTCCAACACCCCCGCCGCATGCACCACAGCGGACAACGGGTGTTCAGGATCGATCCCGGCCAAGAGCGCGGCCAGGGCGTCACGGTCAGCCACGTCGCACGCCTCGATACGCACCGTGGCGCCGAGTCCGGACAGCTCTTCGATAAGGTCGCCGGCGCCGGGGGCCGCCATACCCCGGCGACTGGTCAGCAGCAACTGCCGCACCCCGTGGCGGGTGATCAGGTGCCGGGCGACCAGGGCGCCGAGACCACCAGTGCCGCCGGTGATGAGGACCGTGCCGTGCGCATCCCACGGCACGGTACCTTCGACGGCCTGCCTCTGGACCTGGACCCGCGCCAAACGGGAAACGTGGCAGACACCCTCACGAATCAGCAGTTCCGTCTCCGCGCCTGCCGCTTGGTCCAGGGTGGCCAACATCGCCTCGGAGTCCGGATGGCCATCCAGGTCGACGAGCACGATCCGGCCGGGATTCTCCATCTGCGCGGACCGGGTCAGGCCCCATACGGCCGCCCCGGCCGGGTCGACGGCCTCCTCCGGAGAACGAACCACGGCTTCCTGTGTGACAACCATCAAGGTGGAGGCCGACAACCGTTCCTCGGCCAGCCACGCCTGCAGCGCTTCCAGCGCCCCTTGCACCCTCTGACCAAACGGCCCCTCAGTCCCCCGGAGGTCGAGGACAACGGCGTCCGCAGCGTGCACGGCCGTCACCTCCGACGCGGACCGCACGGTGACGATGCGCCTCTCCCCCAACTCGGAGGAAGCGGACACAGGTGTGACGGGAATCCACTCCATCTGGAAGAGCGACCGATGGCCGACGGTCGATGTCGCACCCAGCTGGCCGGCGGAGATCTCGCGGTAGGCGAGAGAGTCCACTGTCGCAACGTGCGCGCCGGCGCCGTCGGCCAACGTCATCCGCAACGCGGAACCGGTCACCGAGATCTTCACCCGTAGCTGCGAGGCACCGGCGGCGTAAAGGCGTACCCCCCTCCAAGCGAAGGGGACTGCCGGGCCGCTGCCCGTATCGCCGTTCCCGCTGGCGTCGTCGACGAAGAACTTGGCGTGCAGGGCGGCATCGAGCAGTGCGGGGTGGATGGCGAATGCAGCAGCGTCACCGTTGGCTGTCTCGGGCAGTCCGACCTCGCAGAACACCGTGTCATCCAGCTGCCAGGCCGCCCGCATCGTCTGGAACATCGGCCCGTACTCAAGTCCGTATCCGATGAGCCCGTCATAGAAATCGTCCAGTGGTAGCGGGGTGGCATGGGCGGGCGGCCATGCCTCCATCCCTGTCGGGATGTCTGTCGGGTTGTTGGTGGGGGTGGTGTCCGGGGCCAGGAGGCCTTCGGCGTGCAGGGTCCATTGCTCGTCGAGGGGTGCGTCCTCGGGCCGTGCGTGGACGCGTACCTGCTGGCGTCCTTGCGTGTCGGGGGCGGCTGCCATCACCTGCACCGCGACCCCGCCCCGCTCGGGCAGGACGAGGGGGGCGTGCAGGGTGAGTTCCTCCAGCACCGTGCACTCCACTTCGTCGCCCGCCCGGATGGCCAGTTCGACGAAGCCGGTACCGGGGAACAGCACCGTGCCCATCACCGCGTGGTCGGCCAGCCACGGCTGCGCCTGGAGCGACAGACGGCCCGACAGCACCACACCCCCCGACCCGGGCAACTCCACCACGGCACCCAGCAACGGATGCTCCGCGCTCACCAGGCCCGCAGCACCCACTTCACCTCCCGCCTGAACAGAATTCGTCCAGTAGTGCTTGTGCTGGAAGGGGTAGGTGGGCAGGTCCACGAGATGGGCGGACCGGTCTGCGAAGAGAGCGGACCAGGTGACGGGCACACTCCGGGTATGTACGTCACCCAGGGCACGCAGGAGCTGGGCCACCTCGGGCCGGTCCCGGCGCAGGGCGGCAACCGCGTCCCCGTCCCGATCGGCCAAAGCGGTCAAGGTGGCGTCCGGGCCGATCTCCAGGAAAGTGTTCGCTCCCGCAGCACGCAATGCCTGCAGACCGTCACCGAAGCGGACCGCCTCGCGCACGTGGCGTACCCAGTAGCCGGGCGTGCACAGCTCCTCGGGGTCGGCGAGAGCACCGGTGAGGTTGGAGACCAACGGGATGGTGGGCGGGTGGTAGGTGATCTGTTCGGCCACCTCGCGGAAAGCCGCCAACATGGGGTCCATCAGCGGGGAGTGGAAGGCGTGCGAGACGCGCAGACGCCGGGTGTGCGCGAAACGGGCCGCAACCTGCATCACGGCGGCCTCCGCACCGGAAATCACCACCGCATCGGGGCCGTTGACAGCCGCGATCGCCACCCGCTCCACACCCACGAGTGCCGCCGCCACATCGTCTTCGGCGGCTCGTATGGCGACCATCGCACCACCCGCAGGCAAGGCCCCCATCAGCCGGCCCCGGGCCGCCACCAGCGCACACGCATCCGCCAGCGAGAACACCCCCGCCAGATGCGCAGCCGCCAACTCCCCCACCGAATGCCCGGCCACGAAGTCCGGCCGCACACCCCATGATTCCAGCAGTCGTCCCAGTGCGACTTCGAGTGCGAACAATGCCGGCTGCGCGAACTCCGTACCCTCCAAACGCCCTTGATCGGCGGAGTCGTCCGCCGCCCACATCACCTCCCGCAACGGCAGACCCAGCTCACCGATCACCTCGTCCAGGACGCGGGCGAACACCGGAAAGGCGTCATACAACTCCCGCCCCATCCCCAGCCGCTGACTGCCCTGACCGGAGCAGAGGAACGCCAGCCGACTCCCGGCCGCCACCCCGCTCGGCCGTTCACCGTGGGCCACCGCCTCCAACCCGCCCACCAGCTCGGCCCGGTCTGCGCCAACGACCACGGCCCGGTGTTCCAGTGCGGCGCGGGTGGTGGCCAGTGAGTATCCGACATCGACCGGGTCCACGTCCTGCTCGGCGACATGAGCTGCCAGTCGCCTGGCCTGCTCCCGCAGCGCTTGTTCGGTACGCGCCGACACCACCCACGGCACCACCGGCAACGCCGGACCGGACCGCTCGGCCGTCTCGACGGTCTCCGTCTCCGCAGCCTCCTCAAGGATCAGGTGGGCGTTGGTGCCACTGAGCCCGAACGAGGAGACACCCGCCCGGCGCAGACGGTCCTCGTCGCGCTCCCAGGACTGGGCCTGGGTGAGCAGCTGCACCGCACCCGCCGACCAGTCCACGTGCGGCGACGGCTCGTCCACGTGCAACGTCCGCGGCAGCACACCATGACGCATCGCCATGACCATCTTGATCACACTTGCGACACCAGAAGCCGCCTGCGTGTGCCCGATGTTCGACTTGAGGGAGCCCAGCCACAACGGCCGGCCCTCCGACCGGTCCTGCCCATACGTCGCCAGCAACGCCTGCGCCTCGATCGGATCCCCCAGCGCCGTCCCCGTACCGTGCGCCTCCACCACATCCACATCCGCCACCGACAACCCCGCACCGGCCAGCGCCTGCCGGATCACCCGCTGCTGAGACGGACCGTTCGGAGCCGTGAAGCCGTTGGAGGCGCCGTCCTGGTTGACCGCCGAACCCCGGACGACCGCCAGCACCCGGTGATTGTTGCGCCGCGCCTCCGACAGCCGCTCCAGGACGAGAACGCCGACGCCCTCGCCCCAGCTGGTGCCGTCGGCCGACGCCGAGAACGCCTTGCACCGACCGTCGCGAGACAGCGCGCCCTGGCGGCTGAACTCGGTGAACATGTCCGGCGTGGACATCACGGACACGCCACCGGCCAGGGCCAGGGAGCATTCGCCCCGCTGCAGTGCCTGGCGGGCGAAATGGATCGCGACCAGCGACGAAGAGCACGCCGTGTCCACCGTGACCGAGGGCCCCTCCAGACCCAGTGTGTAGGAGACGCGGCCCGAGATCACACTGCCCTGGACGGCGCTGGCGACGTAGTCGTGGTGCATCAGGCCCGCGTACACGCCGGTCGGGCTTCCTTTGAGCGTCCCCGGGTCGATGCCGGCTCGTTCGAAGGCCTCCCAGGACGCCTCCAACAGCATCCGGAACTGGGGGTCGAGTCCCAGCGCCTCACGCGGGGAGATACCGAAGAACTCCGGATCGAACTCCGCGGCTTCGTAGACGTATCCGCCGTCGAGGACGTAGGTGGTCTCCGGGCGGCTGAGTTCGGGGTCGAGCAGTCGGTCGAGGTTCCAGCCCCGGTTCGTGGGGGGATCGGAGGTGATCCCGTCAACGCCGTCGACAACCAGTTGCCACAAGCCCTCGGGGCTGGTGACGCCGCCGGGGTAGCGGCAGGCGATGCCGATGACGGCGACCGGGTCGTCGGTATCGGTGGGCCCGACCGTGGGGGCCACCACGGACAGCAGGTGGGTACCGGACGCCTCGGCGAGCAGGAAATCGGTCAGGGCGCGCGAGCTCGGATGGTCGAAGACGACGGTGGCAGGCACCCGCAGGCCCGTCGCGGTCTGGAGGCGGTTGCGCAGCTCGACTGCGGTCAGGGAGTCGAACCCCAGCTCCTGGAAGGCCCGTTCCGCCTCGATGGTGTCGGCCGTCGCGTGCCCCAGGACGGCTGCCACATGAGTGCGGACCAGGTCGAGAACGGTCCGCTCCCGGTCGGCGTCCGACAGCCCGGCCAGCCGGGCGGCCAGGGCCGATGTGCCGGCCGCCGCCCCTTCGCTGCGGGCGGCTCGCCGCAGTGGCGCACGGACCAGGCCCCGGAACAGGTGCGGGATGCCGTCGGTGCGAGCCCTGATCGCCGCGGTGTCGAGGTGGATCGCCAACGGCACGGGCACGGTCACCGTGAGGGCCGCGTCGAACAGCGCGAGCCCTTCGGCGACGGTGAGTTCGAGCATGCCCCAGCGGTTGACGCGCGCCACGTCGACCGTGCTGAGCTGCCGCCTCATGCCCTGGCCCTCGCCCCACAGGCCCCAGGCCACGGTCCGGGTGGGCAGGCCCTGGGCACAACGGAACTCGGCGAGGGCGTTCAGGAAGAGGTTGGCCGCCGCATAGTTGCCCTGTCCGGGACCGTTCACCACGCTGGCCGACGAGGAGAACAGTACGAACGCGGTCAGGGGCATGTCGCGGGTCAGCTCGTGCAGGTTCCAGGCGCCGTCCACCTTGGGCCGCAGCACGTGGTCCAGCTGCTCCGGGGACAGCGCGCCGACGACGCCGTTGTCGGCGACACCGGCGGCGTGGACGACTCCCGTCAGTGGATGAGCGGGGTCGATGGTGGAGAGGAGCGCGGCCAGCGCGTCACGGTCGGCGACGTCGCACGCTTCGAGGCGCACCGAGGTGCCCGCTTCTTCCGCGGACAGCTCCGCCACGAGGTCGGCGGCGCCGTCGGCGGCCGGGCCCGTACGGCTGACCAGCAGCAGGTGGCGTACGCCGTGCTCGGCCACGAGGTGCCGGGCCACGACACCGCCCAGGCCGCCGGTGCCGCCCGTGATCAGCACGGTTCCGTCGGTGCGCCACGGGGAGGCAGGGGCTTCTTCGGCGGCCGGTGGCGTGACGGCCGCCAGCCGGGGAACGAAACCTGCCCCGGCGCGCAGCGCGAGCTGCGGCTCACCCGAGGCGAGGGCCGAGGCGAGAGCCGCCTCGGAGGCCGGGTCGTCGTCCACGTCGATCAGCGTGAACCGGTCGGGGGTCTCCGCCTGGGCCGACCGCACCAGCCCCCAGACCGCCGCGCCCGGGAGATCGGTGACCGCCTCGCCACCGTCGGCGGATACCCCCTCGCCTGCCGCGGAGGATCCTTCGGCGTCGGCCGAGGCTCCTTCACCGTTCACGACGGAGACCGCGCCGTGCGTCACCACGACGAGGCGCTCGGATCCCTCCCACTCCTGAAGCGCCGCCAGGACCCGGCGGGTCGCGGAGCGGGTCTGCTCGGGGACGGAGGCCTCCGGATTCCGGGGGCTGTGCAGCACGGTGAAACCTTCGGAGGTCGCCGGAGCCGTTGCGCTGTCCGACGTCGCAAGAGGAACCGGTGTCCAGTTCACCCGGTACAGGGAGGACTCCCCGGTGTCTGTGCCTGTACCTGTGCCCCGGAACCCGCTGAGTTGCTCCACCGACACGGGCCGGGCCATCAGCGAGTCGACGGTGAGCACAGGTGCGCCCGTGGTGTCAGCCACCGACATGCGCAGTCCCTCGCCGTGCGGCGAGACCTTCACGCGGACCTCGGAGGAACCCGTCGCCAGCAGGGAGACGCGGTTCCAGGCGAACGGGATCGAGGTCTCCCCCATGCCCTTGTCGCCGTCCGCGTCGCCCGAGTCCAGGAACCTGGTCTGCAGGGCGGCGTCCAGCAGGGCGGGGTGCAGACCGAACCCGACGGCATCGGCCTGCGCCTCGGCCGGGAGCACGATCTCGGCGAACAGGTCCGCGCCACGGCGCCAGGCGGCACGCAGGCCCTGGAACGATGGGCCGTACGCGAAGCCCTGCTCGACCAGCCGTTCGTAGAGCCCGTCCACAGACAGGGCGGCCGCCCGCGCCGGGGGCCAGACCACCAGGTCCGATGTCACCGGCTCGGCGGTTCCCTCGTCCGCCGGCACGACCACACCACTGGCGTGCCGCAACCACGCCTCACCAGCAACGTTCTCACCGCGCGAGTACACAGCCACCGAGCGGGCTCCCGAGTCCTCGGGCGCGCCCACGACCACCTGGATCACGACGGCGTCTTGCTGTGCGAAGACGAGTGGAGCCTCGATGGTCAGCTCGTCGACAACCGGACAGCCCACCTCGTCCCCGGCCCGGATCACCAACTCCACGAAGCCGGTGCCGGGAAGCAGTACGGTGCCCATGACCTCGTGATCCGCCAACCACGGGTGCGTACGTGGAGAAAGCCGCCCGGTGAACAGCACTCCCCCGGAGTCGGCGAGGGCGACAGCGGCGCTCAGCATCGGGTGGTCGACAGGCCCCAGGCCGATCGACGCGGCGTCTCCGGCGGGAGCCGCACCGTCCATCCAGAAACGCCGGCGCTGGAAGGCGTACGTGGGCAGGTCCACGGGACGGGAGGGCCGGTCCTTGAAGAATGCGGGCCAGTCGACGGGGACGCCACGGGTGTGCAGGTGGCCGAGTGCGTTCAGCAGGTGGGGGCCTTCGGGGCGGTCCCTGCGCAGGGTGGCGACCGCGTCCCCGTCCCGGTCGGCCAGAGCGGTCAAGGTGACGTCCGGGCCGATCTCCAGGAACGTATCCACTCCCGCCGTGCGCAGGGACTGCAGGCCGTCGCCGAAGCGGACCGCTTCGCGGACGTGGCGTACCCAGTAGCTGGGTGTGCAGAGTTCTTCGGGATCGGCGAGAGCACCGGTGAGGTTGGAGACCAGGGGGATGGTGGGCGGGTGGTAGGTGACCTGTTCGGCCACCTCACGGAAAGCCGCCAACATCGGATCCATCAAAGGCGAATGGAAGGCGTGCGAGACGCGCAGGCGCCGGGTGTGCGCGAACCGTGCCGCGACCTGCGTGACCGCTTCTTCCGCACCGGAGATCACCACCGCGTCGGGGCCATTGACAGCCGCGATCGCTATTTGGTCCACACCCACGAGTGCGGCTGCGACGTCGTCTTCGGTGGCTCGTATGGCGATCATGGCGCCGCCTGTGGGCAACTCGCCCATCAGCCGTGCGCGTGCTGTCACCAGCGCACACGCGTCCGTCAGGGAGAACACTCCGGCCAGGTGTGCAGCCGTCAGTTCACCGACCGAATGCCCGGCGACGAAGTCGGGGCGTACGCCCCATGATTCCAGTAGTCGTCCCAGTGCGACTTCGAGTGCGAACAGTGCCGGCTGCGTGAACTCGGTGTCGTTCAGGCGACCGTGATCTTTTGCCTCTTCCGCCGGCCACATAATGTCCTGCAGAGGCAGACCCAGCTCTGCAGTCACCTCGTCCAAGACGCGGGCGAACACCGGGAAGGTCTCATACAGCTCCCGCCCCATCCCCAGCCGCTGACTGCCCTGACCGGAACAGAGAAACGCCAGCTTGCCCGGACGGACCGAACCCGCCACCACATTCACCCCGGTGTGCCCCTCGGCGACCTGGACCAGTCCGTCCAGCAACCCGGCACGATCGGCGGCGGTGACGGCCGCGCGGTGTTCGAACGCGGCGCGGGTGGTGGCCAGTGAGTGGGCCAGGTCGCGCAGGGCCAGGTCAGGATGCTGTTCGAGGTGGGACAGCAATCGGGCGGCCTGGCCGCGCAGCGCCTCCTCGTTCCGGCCCGAGACCAGGAACGGCGGGAGCGGGATGTCGGCGGAGACGTTGCAACCGGCCTCGTCCTGTGGCGAGGCCGGTCGCGCCTCGTCGTCGGTCTCGACCTGGGCATTGTCCTCCGGAGCCTCTTCGAGGACGAGGTGGACGTTGGTGCCGCTCATGCCGAAGGAGGAGACACCGGCCCGGCGCGGACGGCCCTCGGGATGCCATGCTCGCGCATCGGTCAGCAGTTCCACCGCCCCGACCGACCAGTCCACGTGCGAGGTCGGCTCGGTGACATGCAGGGTCCGGGGCAGCAGGTCGTGGTGCATGGCCATGACCATCTTGATCACTCCGGCCACCCCGGCCGCCGCCTGGGCGTGACCGATGTTGGACTTCAGCGAGCCCAGCCACAACGGCCGCTCCTCGGGGCGTTGTCCATACGTGGCCAGCAGCGCCTGGGCCTCGATCGGGTCGCCCAGAGTGGTGCCGGTGCCATGTCCCTCGACGACGTCGACGTCGGCCGGCGTCAGGCGGGCGTTCATGAGTGCCTGGCGGATCACGCGTTGCTGTGCAGGGCCGTTGGGGGCGGTCAGACCGTTGGAGGCGCCGTCCTGGTTGACCGCCGAGCCGCGAACGACGGCCAGCACCCGGTGACCGTTGCGCCGTGCGTCGGAGAGCCGCTCCAGCATCACCAGACCGACACCCTCGGACCAGCCCGTGCCGTCGGCACTCTCGGAGAAGGGCTTGCAGCGTCCGTCGGCGGCCAGGCCGCCCTGACGGCTGAACGCGACGAACGGCTCGGGCTTGATCAGCAGCGCCACTCCCCCGGCCAGCGCGAGTGAGCATTCCTGGCGGCGCAGCGACTGGCAGGCGAGGTGCAGGGCGACGAGCGAGGAGGAGCAGGCGGTGTCCACGGTCACGGCCGGACCTTCGAGCCCCAGCGTGTAGGACACCCGCCCGGTGATCACGGCACCGGCACTGCTGGTGCTCATGTGTGCCTCGGCGATCTCGGGCCGGGTGGCCACCAGTTCGCCGTAGGCCTGGCTGCTCGATCCGACGAACACACCGACCGGCGCGCCGCGCAGTGCGTGGGGGTCGATGCCGGCTCGTTCGCAGACCTCCCAGGCGGTCTCCAGGACCAGCCTCTGCTGGGGGTCCATGGTGAGCGCCTCACGCGGCGATATGCCGAAGAAGCCCGGATCGAAGTCCCCGATGTCCGAAACGAATCCGCCCTCGTGCACGTACGAGGCGCCCGGCCGGTCCGGGTCCGGGGTCAGGAGTGCGTCGAGGTCCCAGCCCCGGTCCGACGGAAAGGGCTCGATCGCGTCGTTCCCCTCGGCGACCAACCGCCACAGGTCGTCCGCCGAACGGATGCCTCCGGGATAGCGGCAGCTCATCGCGACGATGGCGATCGGCTCCTGCTCCTGGGCCTCCGCCTGCCGCAGTCGCTGACGCGTCTGGTGCAGTTCGGCGCTGACCTTCTTGAGGTAATCGAGAATCTTCTTCTCGTCCTCCACCACCGTCACCCCACTGAGCAGATACCGACGGACTCTCGCGAGGGGCAAGAATCCGGTCGGCGTCGAAGGCGCGCCTACCCCTAACCGCCCCTACCGGCCTGCCGGGGACTCACCCCACCCCGAGTTCCTTGTCGATGAAGGCGAGCACGTCGGCGGCGCTCGCCCCCTGGAGACGGTCGGCGACAGCGGCGGTGTCGGTACCGTCCGTTGCGTCCGTGCTCTCGGTGAGACGGGAGATCAGCGACTGGAGCCGGGCGGGCAGCCTGGTCCTGGTGATCTCCTCGGGCGGGAGTGCGGTCATCGTGGCTTCCAGCCGGGCGAGGTCCGCCAGTACGCCCTCGACGGTTCCCGGTCCGCCGTCGAAGAGCTCCATGCGCAGGTGCCGCGCGAGCGCCGCCGGAGAGGCGTGGTCGAACACCAGGGTCGCGGGCAGCAGCACCCCTACTGTGGCGCCGATCCGGTTGCGGAGATCGATCGCGGTCATCGAGTCCATGCCGAGATCCTTGAACGCACGGTCCTTGCCGATCTCTGCCGGGTCGTCGTAATTGAGCACCTGTGCCACCTGCTCGTTCACCAACCGGACCAGTGCCGGCTCCCGCTCGGCCTCGGGCAGTGCCGCCAACCTGGCCACCAGGGCCGGATCGCCGCTGCCGGGTCCGGGACCGCTGCCGGCCGGTTCGGAGCCGTCGTGCACCGCGAGCGCGGCGGCCGCCTCGGGCAGTGCCCGCACCAGGGGACGCGGACGGGCGAAGGTGTAGGTCTCGGCGAACCGCGGCCAGTCGAAATCGCCCGCCACGAGGTGGGTTTCGCCGTCGGTGAGGGCTTCGCCGAGCAGGGCCAGAGCCGACTCGGCGGCCAGGGCGGGAGCGCCGATCCGTCGCAGGCGGTCCGCCGCCTCCTCGTCGACCATGCCGCCCCGCCAGGCGCCCCAGGCGACGGAGGTCGCCGCCGCGCCGCGGGCCCGGCGCCGGTGCGCCAGCGCGTCGAGGAAAGCGTTCGCGCCCGCGTAGGCGCCCTGTCCTGCGCTGCCCCAGACGGCGGCGCCCGAGGAGAAGAGGACGAAGGCTTCGAGCGGCTGCTCAGCCAGTAGCTCGTCCAGATGTGCGGCACCGGCGATCTTCGGCCTGCCGATCTCCGCGAACTCCGTCAGGGACGTCCCCGACAGGCTCGCCGACCGGTGCATGACTCCAGCGACGTGGAACACGGCGGTCAGCGGGTACTGCGCCGGAACACTGTCCAGGAGGGCGGCAAGCGCGTCCCGGTCACTGACGTCACAGGCCGTGATGGTGGCCCGGGCTCCCGACTCGGCCAGTTCGGCGGCCAGTTCGCCGGCGCCTTCCGCGTCGGGTCCCCGACGGCTGGTGAGCAGCAGGTGATCTGCGCCGTTTCGGGCCAGCCAGCGCGCGACACGGGCACCGAGGACGCCCGTGCCGCCGGTGACGAGCACGGTTCCGTGCGGCTGCCAAGGCCGGTCGGCGCCGGCTGCGCGTGGGGCACGTGGAGAGCGTGGGGCGCGTACCATCCGGCGGGCGAACACGCCGGACGGCCGGAGTGCCAGCTGGTCCTCGACCGGGTGACCGTCGTGACCGAGGAGCGCTTCCGCGAGGCGGTCGGCCACGGCGTCGTCCGGTGTGCCGGGCACATCGACCAGGCCACCCCAGGTGTCGGGACGGTCCAGCCCCAGTACGGTCCCCATCCCCCACACCACCGCCTGCGCAGGGCGGATCTCCTCGTCGCCCACGGGAACGGCACCGGAGGTCAGGCACCACAGACGTGCGGTGCAGGCCAGCGCCTCCAACGCCTGGACCAGGACGACCGTCGACGCCGTGCCGCGTGAGAGCGTGGGCTGCTGCTGATGCGGCTCCTCGTCCAGGGCCAGCAACGAAAGCACCCCTGCGGGAGCCACGTCCGTAGTGGCGAAGTGTTCGCGCAGCCGGGTGACGAGCGCTTCCTCGTCCGTGTCCTCCGCCACGATCGGGACCACGTGGGCGCCGGACCGGGCGAGCCCGTCGACGATCGTCGACGTCAGCGGATGAGCACGGTGTGAGGGCGGCACTACGATCGTCCAGGTACCGGTTGGCGCACCCGTTCCCGTCGCGGTTGCCGAGCCGAGCTGGACCGGATGCCAGGTGATCCGATAGCGGAGGTGGTCCAGAGCGGACCGGTCGCGGGTGCGGCGGCGCCAGGACGACAACGCGGGCAGTACCGGTGCCAGATCGGCGGACTCGATACCGAGGTCCGCCGCGAGGGAGCCGAGCTCCTCGCTCTCGACCGCCTCCCAGAACCCGCGCTCGGCAGGGTCGGCAGCCGCTGGAGCTTCGTCCGCGGCCGGGGTCAGCCAATAGCGTTTGTGCTGGAAGGGGTAAGTGGGCAGGTCGACGGGGTGGGTG
>NZ_VDFC01000052.1:19549-34834 GCF_008369065.1 Streptomyces apricus
GCCATACCCCGCGCCGCCACGTGCCCCTTCCCTCGCCCTGCCCCTCAGCCTCGCCCGGCCAGTCGGCATCCCAGGCAGCCGGGGTGGCCCGCACGAGCGGCGTGGTCCCGCACGCGCCGGCTCCGCTCGGATGGCGGACGTATCCACGACGACTTGCCCCAGCCCGTGAGGTGCAGCCCCAGGTCACCAGCACGCTGAACCCCAGGCCCCCAGCCCCGGCCGGAGGACGGGGCCTGGCCCGAGGCACATCCCCACCCCGGCCACCGACAGCCCCAGGACGGCGATCACACACCCGATCTAACCGGCCAGGGTGTGTCCCTGTTCGTAGTGATGCCCGCTCACGCGCCCGCCTCCGGCCCATCGACACATAAGGTCGCTTAGCTGGTTTCGAACTCTTCCGGAAGATGATCCTGCTCGCGGGACCCGCCGCTACGGCTGCCTGCGCCAGCGCAGGCTGGGCATTGTCACCGGAGGTCGGTCACCAGTAGGTTCGAGCCGCTGACGTTCTGGCGACAAAGAATGCGGAGCCTCGGGTGGCACCACTGCTGGATACACTGGTGACAACGGCCGCCGGAGCGCTGTCCGCCATGATCGGGGTCCTGGTCGGGGGCATCGTCACCCACCGTGCCCAGGACCGTCAGTGGCTGCGGGACAAGCAGCTGATCGCCTACGAGGAACTGATCAGCCACTACGCCAAGTTCACGATGACCATCAGCCGCGCCCATGCCGACCAGCAGGGCTGGGACTACGACTGGAGCGAATGGAGCGCAGCCCTGACCCGTGCCAGCCTGGTCGCCCCCGCTGACGTCGCCGGACAGATCGACAACTTCGGCAAAGCCATCAACGTGTTCCTGAACCAGGTGGCGCGTGACCCGGCACGCGACCCGATGCACAATCCGTTGAGCGTCGAGGAGTTCGCACAGGCCAGTAGCGCGCCCGCCCAAGCACAGGTGCAGTTGGTCAACGCCATACGACGGTCATTGAGTAAAGACCAAAAGGCACTGCCCTTCTGGATAGGCGGATCCCTCGCAGGCAGACCCGACGACACCCGATAGACGAAGTACGGCCGGGCCCCCCTCCACCKCCCACGATCGCACGGCGCATCCCGGCGCTCATCAAGGAATCGAACACGCCCTTCACCGACTGTGACGGCTTCCCGTGGGCCGTCGCCGTCGTCCAGGCAAGCGCGAGTGACTCCTCGCTGCCGTCGACCTGCTCGGTGCCCGCGTGCAGAACTTACTCCACCTCGGTGGTCGCGGGGGCGGGGCCGAACGCCGTCCGGGCCTGCTGCTGAAGGTCCACGGCACGCTCGGGCGGGCAGCCCTTGAGCACCAGGGCGACCGGCCAGCAGACGCAGCGCGGCCTCCCCTGTCCGGTCCATCACTGCGCTGCTTCCGTCACGTTCGGTGGAACCCGCGGCGTCTGCGCTGTGGGGCGGGTGCGCGACCAGGTGCGCAGCGAGCAGACGGGCGCACGTGTGTGCGTCGACCTAGCCGATCCGGGCCCACGCCTGCAGCCGCTCCGCAAGCGGGCGGATGGTTTCAGCGGTGGCGGAGCTGGGTGGACGGCGTGCGGCGCAGCAGGGGAGTTGACGTTGAAGCGACACGGGCGGCGAGGTTGATCGCCGTTGGGAAAGGGGTAATGGATCTTTCCTCTGCTGTGCCGCTCTGCGGCACAGCAGAGGGTGCGCTTTGTCAGGGTATATACCGTATTTCGGCGCCAGCGTCGGGGCGCCCGGCAACAGTGGGGCGCTCATGTCACCCGGGAGGCGGGTCATGACCGGGTGTGAACATCATCCAGCGGGGCGCGCTCGCGCGGTGTACGCCCCTGATCGTGCGCTGCGTTCCCTCGTTTGAGCGACAAGTGCATCCGGCTTCTAGCCGTGCTTGTGATGCAACCGCTGCACTGAGGGCGCCATCGGGCCGGAAGCACGCCGACCGGTGCGGATGAAGGAGCCCGCCGTCTTTTCGGGTGTCCCGGTGAGGGCGGACGGGGCCGGGGCGATGAGGTTGATGAGGACGGTGGGTACAGGGTGTGGCAGGGCTCAAGCGCTTCGCAGTGGCTTGCTTCGGTGTCGCAGGATCCGCCTGCCTGCCGGCGGGAGTGGCTGCTGGGGCTCAGCGGCATCGTGTTGCTTCCCGCGGGGCGCATGTGGGATGTGGTGATCGTGCCGGAGCCGCTGGGGTTGCGCGTTGCCGGTGTGCTGGAGGAGTTGCCGCTGCTGCGGCCCGGTCCCGTGCTGTGGGACGCGCAGCGCTGTCAGGTGGGGTTCTTCGTTTCGCCCGGCACGAGCGCGCGCTGCAGGTGTACTGGCGTACGGTGCGTGGGCGACGGCGCGTGGATCACTGCTCCGGCGCCGCAGCGTCGCTGGGGCCCGCTGCGCTGGCTCATCTCCCCTGACGGCAGCGGCACGCTGAACCGGTCCGAGGTCCTCGCCGACACCCTGCACCGCGCTGCGGGCCGTCCCGTGCTGGCTCTGGAGCGCGATCCGCGGTACTGCTGACCCCTGCCAGGCCCTTGAGGCACCGGCTGCCGCAAGACGCTGGGGCAGCCGCATACACCCGGTTCATATATGAGGCAAATACCGGGGTGCGGCCCCCAAGTGCCACTGCGGCGATGCCCCGCGCCGGGTCGTTGAGGAGGCATGGAAGGTTTCAAAGACTGCCCTGATTCCCCTCCCGCCCGCTGCCTCGCCGACCGGGAGGAGGACCTCTGCCGGTGGTGCGCGCAGCTGGACGCCGCCGGTGATCCAGCCCGGACGGCAGAGGGTTGGAACAGCCGTCCCAGCGCTGCGCGCTGGATGGGAGCGGACTGCGGCTCGCGCAACGAGTTCTGCGCAAGCCGGCGGATGACAGCGCTCCGGGCGGTGCTGGTCGTCCTCGCCGCATTCACCATCGTCGCCGCGACAGCGGCCGCCATCAGGGACCTCCACCGGTGACGTGCCGCTCACCGGAAGCCAGGACGAGCGACCTCTTCAAGTTTGGAAAAGATAGGTGGCTACAGCTCGCTTGTACTCACCCAGCAACACTTTGAAGTCTGGCCTTATGCGCCTCTGGCGGCCACGTCAGCCGCCGCTGCGGTGAGCTGCCGGCATCCGCACTGCCCACACCGCGTGTCTTCGCGTGACGTGAACCGCTTGCTGCCGTTGAAGGAGGCGATGCCCCTCACACCAGAGAACGACGTCAGCGCCCCCACGATCGTCGTCGGAGCCGGCCCGTACGGCCTGGCCGCCGCCGCGCTGCTGCGCCGCTCCGGCACACCGGCCGTGCTCCTGGAGCGATCGGACCGCGTGGGAGCCAGCTGGGCGCAGCGTTACGACCATCTGCGCCTACACACCACCCCCAGCGCCTCACAACTTCCCGGCCTGCCGCTACCGCGCCAGGCCGGCCCGTGGGTAAGCCGCAACGACTACGTGCGCTACCTGGAGAGCTACGCCGCCCACCACCAGCTCGACGTCCAACTGGCCACCCCGGTGTTACGTATCGAGCAGGCCGAACCCGGTACGGGTGCCCGATGGCTGCTCCGCACCCCGGACGGCCCCCTGCCCGCTGGTGCGGTCGTGGTGGCCACCGGCCGCTGCCACACCCCGCACATCCCGCGCTGGCCCGGGCGCGCGGCCTTCACCGGCACGCTGCTGCACTCGGCCCACTACCACTCCCCGGCCCCCTACCACGGGCAGCGCGCCCTGGTGGTGGGCGCCGGAAACAGCGGAACAGAGATCGCCTGCGTGCTGGCCCGGGCAGGAGCGGAGCGGGTGTGGATCGCGGTGCGCACCGCGCCCAACATCCTGCCGCGCTCCAGCGCCCGGTGGCACGCGGCCGGCCGGCTGACCGAAGTCCTCCCCCTGGCGTGGCGCGACCGCACCTCCCTGCTCGCGCAACGTCTCGCGGTGCCCGACCTGACCGCACAGGGACTGCCGCGCCCCAGGACGGGCCTGTACACCCGCAATGCCCGCGAAGGAGTCAACCCGGTGCTCGACCACGGCTTCGTGGACGCGGTGCGGTCCGGACAGGTTGAACCGGTCGCAGCCGTCCAGGGGTTCGACGGCCCCGACGTGGTACTGGCCGACGGCAGCCGGCTGCAGCCCGACACGGTCATCGCCGCCACCGGATACCGCACCAACCTGCACGATCTGCTCGGGCCCCTGGGCGTACTCGACGAGAACGGGCTCCCCCTCACCGCAGGGCCAAAGACCCACGCCGAAGCTCCGCGCTTGTACTTCACCGGCTACACCAATCCCCTCACCGGCGTCCTGCGCCAGGCCGGCATCGAAGCACGTGGCATCGCCCATGCCTTCCAGCACGAGACCGCCCGGACATCACTTCCCAGCCCCCGGACGGGCCACCACCCCGCCGACACTCTCCCCACAGGACACGCTCCGCGCTGACGCAGCCTCGCAAGCACGCTCCTGCAGTGCGAGGAAATACCGCGTGCGGCAGCCGTCTCCTTCGTCGTGCCGTCGGTGCGGCCACGGAGGCGGGAGACAGCCAAGGGCAGACCCGCAGGTCAGATCGCGCAAAGGCCGGGCGCCAGCCGCCCCCATGGCTGAGTGTGGAGGCGGGGGCAAAGAAGCACTGAACGCCGGCGGGCGGCCGTGCAGGGGGTGTTGACGGCCAGGCGGCGCGAGATGCATGTGTGCGGCGCCAGGCCGATGCCGGCGTCCGCATCCACTGCAGCCGGGGCGAGCACGGTGCGCACCAGGCTCAGCCCGCCGTGCGTTGCTGGCTCGCTGCCGCGCGCGGCAGCGAGCCAGCAATCAGATCGAGAACGCCGTCAGGGACTGCGGCGCCCGCGCGGGCCCGGTGGGCGGCTTGCTCCAGCAGGCAGTCCAGCGCGCACCGTCGGGTCCACGCTCCACAGGCTCCTCGCCGGGCTGTGATCGGTGTCCCGCTCCCGCGTATGCGGGGATGATCCCGTCGGCTACGGCATGCCACAGATTCTATGGATGCTCTATAGTTCCACTATGGCTACGACGACGATTCAGGTTCCCCGTGAGGTCCGTGACCATCTGGCCGAGCTCGCCAGGGAACGGGGCATGAGTCTGGGGCAGCTGGTCGAGGCCCTCGCCGTCGAGCAGCCCACCGCGGCGCAGCGTGCCCAGCGGCTGGCGGCGGACCGTGAGGTGGTGCGGCGCGTGATCGGGCTCGATGTCAGTGATGCCGAGTTCGACCAGGCTCCTGATGTGCGGGGCAACATCTACAAGATCGCCGCTGAGAAGGTGCGCGCCACCCAGGACCCAGCAGCGTGATCATTTTGGACACCAGCGCCGTCAAGGCCCTCGCCGGCGGCCACAAGGCACTGAACCTGCTCGCGGGCAACATGGCCCAGAGCCCCGGCGACCTGCTCCGTATCCCGGCCTTGTGCCTGATGCAGGCTGAAGCCGACGAAGAACACCTGCACCGCCGCGTCCTTTCGTTCTCCTCCGTGGTCGTCGACCCCCTCGACACGATGGCATCGACCACCGTCGGCACGATGATCCGCGACGGCTACGGCGGCGCCGACACCTGCCACGCCCTGTACTGCGCGCTGCCGCGTGCTGAGTTCACCGGCATGTCGATCCTGCTCACCGAGCACGAAGACCACTACCCGCCTGGCGTCGTCACCGTCGGCATCGACACTCCCGGCATGCTCGGCTTCAACTGACGAGATCGGTGCAGCAGTGGGGATCTTTCGCCCCCGTGGCGGGGGGGAAGATTCCGTCGGGCAGTGCGGACTTGAGCGGAGGCATGTCCAGCAGGCAGTCCAGCGCGCGCACCACCGGGTCCAAGCCCGACAGGCCCTTTGCCGGGCCGTGGTGGGCGCCGGTGCCCGCAGCATCGACCGCGCCGTGCGGCCCCGACGTCGTCTGCAGGCACTGCACATGTGAGGATCTAGCTTCGTGACCGCCCGTGAGACGCCCCCGTCCCCCTCCGCAGCAGGCACCCGTGCACAGGCTCCGCCGTTCGACGCGGAACTGAGCGCTTCCCTGGCCGCCTTGGGCGACGTGGCGGAACAACGACTCACCTCGGACGGTCTGGTTGCGCACCGGCAGCGGGACGCCGCGAGTCGTCCTCGTCCCACCGCGGCCGAACTGCGGGCCGACGGCCGTTTCGAGGTCACGGAGCTGAGCGTTCCAGGAGTCGATGAGGGTCCGGACATCACACTGGTGTGTGCACGGCCCGCAGGCCTCACCGGGCGGCTTCCGGTGCTGTACTACATGCACGGCGGCGGGCTGGTCATGGGCAACGCCTGGTCCGTCCTGCCGAAGATGCTCCGCGACTGGGCCGCCCCTCTGGGCCTGGCCGTCGTGTCCGTGGAGTACCGGCTGGCACCGGAGACGCGCTACCCGGGGCCGTTGGAGGACTGCCACGCGGGACTCCTGTGGAGTGTCGACCACGCCGACGAAGTGCGCATCGACGATGAGCGGGTGATCATCGGGGGCAAGAGCGCCGGCGGTGGGCTCGCCGCCGCCCTGACCCTGCTCAACCGGGACCGGCAGGACGGGCCGCGGCCCATCGGGCAACTTCTGCAGTGCCCCATGCTCGACGACCGCCTCGACTCATTCTCCGCACACCAGATGACCGGTCTCGACCTGTTCGACAAGGCGTCGGCCACCGTCGCCTGGCAGAGCTACCTGGGCGACCGGTACGGCGCTGCGGACCTGCCGCTCTACGCCGCGCCCGCCCGCGCCACCGACCTGAGCGGGCTGCCACCCACCTACCTGGACGTCGGCTCGGCGGAGACCCTCCGCGACGAGACCGTCGCCTACGCCGACGCCCTCTGGCGCGCCGGCGGCGACGCGGAACTGCACGTCTGGCCCGGCGCCTTCCACGGCTTCGACTCCCTCGCCGGCACCGCGCTCCTGACGCGTGAAGCCCGCCGCGCGCGAACCGAGTGGCTCAGGCGCGTACTTGAGCGCTCCCGCTGAATCAGCCGACGTGCTGCGATTCGGCGAGCGACGCGACCGGCGACCGGGTGCGGCAGGAGCCTGCGCGGTCTGTCCGAGCATCACCGGCGGCTGCTCGCTGACGCGCTGGCTGCCGGGCGCCCGTACGGGCTTGGCACCGCTGGGCGGCTGTGCCGTCCAGGCGTACGGGGTCGTGCACCGGCCTGTTCAGGGCCTCGGCTTCGCCACCGAGCACCCCGTCGGCATGAGGAGCTTGCCGAACAGGTCACGCAGGCGCTGGCCGGGAAGGGCCGGCGGGTCACCGTCGTCGGCATGGCGCCGCTCATGGCCCACTTCCTTGCCACCACCCCGGTCATAGGGGCCAGTTGCGAGTGGTCCTGCTCAAGGAAGTCCTGCGGCGGCCGCCCGTGGTCATGGGCATCGGTCCTGGTCCTGGTCCTGGACGGCCCTCTCGGCACGAAGGTGCTCGTGCTCGGCGACCGGGGGCCGGCCCGCGACACCGTCGACGTCTACACCGCCCGCCCCCTCCACCCCTTCCCGAGCGGGAAGTCTGCGCCCGGCAAAGCACTCCGCCACCGGACAGCCGCCCCAGGGGAGGCCGCCCTGCAGCATTAGCCGCGTGTCCACCGAACAATGGGCAAAGCCCGTATGTCCGCACTCGCACCGCAGTACCGTCAAAGGCCGGGCCCGGGGGCCGCCGGGCGGCGAACTGCTCACGGGGAGCTGCAGTCGGCAGGGGGAATGATGAGCGGTGTTCGAGGTATGCGCGCAAGCGTGCGCCGGGAGTTCGAGGAACTGTTCGGGGCCGGGTTCGGGGACGTGTGCGTCGGGTGGGACGGAGTGCCCGGGGCTCCCGGACCGGATCGCGGGGGACCGCTGGCGGCCACGCACGGCAGCGAGGTGCGTTTCGCCGCCGGGGTGTGCTGCACCCCCTCGGACGATTTCGGCCGCGAGCTGCTGGGGCACGAACTGGCGCATGTGCTGCAGCAGCGGTACGGGCGGGTGTGGCCCGGCGCCGACCTGCGTGCGCTGGAGGCCGAGGCCGTCATGGCCGGAAGGCGGGCCGCGCGCGGGCAGCAGGTGCTGATCCCCGGCCGCCCGCGGGCCCGGGCCCGCGCGGCGACGCAGTTCTACACCGTGGTCGCGCCGGCCAACCGCGCGGCCGCCGGGCTGGTCGTTCCCAACCCCAGCACACACGCACCGACCCAGGCCCAGGACACCTTCGTGGGCCAGAACAAGGGTGTGGGCGCGGTCGCTTCGTCGTTCCTGAATGCCGGAGCGGTGGCGCTGGTCTCGACCCCGCACGCCGCCGCGCCGATCCGGTTGTCGGCCAATGGCGGCCTGGCCATCGAGGACTGTGACCTGAATGTTCGTCAGCCCAAGGCGTTCTACGCCACCGCGGCGATCGTCACGGCGAGCAACGACCGTCTGGCGATGGTCGGTTCAACCTACCGGCTGGTGCCTGACGCCGGAGGGCCGAACCAGCAGCAGATCACCGTCAACGGCAATGTGCTGCTGCGGGTGACACCCGTCAACACCGTCGACGGCACGACCGGATTCACCACCAATGGCCTGCAGGCGTGCAACGACCTGGTCGAGCGCGTCGTCGGCGCCCAGCATCTGACGCCCCGGTTCGACGTCGACCCGGTGCTGGGACCGAACCCGCTGGTCGAGTATTCCGTTGCCCGCCAGCTGCTGGCACCGCCGCAGCCCGCAGACCTCGACAACTCCTCGGTGGCCAATCGCGGCGCCACCGCGCGCGCGATCGCCATCCCGTACGGGCAGGCCGCGCACGCCGCCGCGGCGGGATTCGTCGCCGATCTCCAGCACTACGGCGTCAACCAGTTCGTGGCCCCCGGTGTCGGTGAGGCGTTCTGCACGGCCTCCCTGGTCGGCGGGGTGGCCGGGATGAGCCTGGGCATGGGCGCCAATCCGCCCACGCATACCGACTACTACCGCCCCATCGGCGGCGTGAACCCGGTGGTCATGACACCGCGGACCTGGGGATCGCACTGGGCCGGGGTGGTCGCCGTCGACGGCAACGACGTCATCACCCTGGAGAACTACGCCCGCAACGCCGAGGACGCACTCGCGGGCAACGACACCCGCTACTACTTCCAGATGTACCAGACCACCCCCGGCGGGCCCGGCCAGACCTTCCACTCGGCGTGGACCAGCACGCCGATGCAAGTGATCCCGCCGCCCGTCCCGGCCGCCGTCGCCCCGCACCTGGCCCCGACCCATGAGCCTGTCTCACCGGGCGCGCGCAGCTTCACCAACCCGGTCACCTTGCGCGTGAGCGGCGCGGAGACCAGGTGGGACACGATCGCCGACACTCTGTACGGCGCGGTAACCACCGACACGATCAAGAACGATCACCACCTGGTCGCCCCCGCCGCCACCGCGGACGCCGAGGTGCGCGAGATCCTCAAGGGCCTGCGCTACGCCAACCGCCGACTCGCTGCACACCACCGCGGCGACCCGGCCCGGATCAACGCCTGGACACTCGCCGTCGGCGCGGTGGCGACCGGCCCCCGCTGGCAGCAGAATGTCCAGCCCGCACTGCGCGCCCATGCCCGCCTGGTGGCCCTCCTCGCGATGTGATCACCGTCTCTCACACCCGCGTGCCGGAACCGACCTTTCACCGCCCAGCGTCTTTACGTGACGTCTCTTCGTCCGCCGGGGACAGCGCCTGCGATGGTGGCGGGGCAGAACGCGTGCGGTTCCGTGCGGGCAAGGGCAGTGAGTGCGGCGGTCACCTCGACGGTCCAGGCGACCGGGGCGGCCTGCACGAGGTGGTGCAGCACCGTCGCGTAGCCGTCAGCGCCGGCGTCCTCGGCTGCGGCCAGCGCGGCAGCGGCTCTTCGAGCGGGCCGGCCGCGGCGGCCAGCTGCAGCAGGTCCTCCTGCGCCACGGTGACGGTGCGCCGCTGCGGCACCGGGTGGTCGGCGGTGCGCAGGTCGGGCGGCCCGGCCGGGCGCAGGCGCCGCACCGCGGCCAGCAGCGGGCGCACCGCGTGCAGCAGCGGAGCGGGCAGGACCGGGGACCAGTCCCGCACCCGCAGCCAGGTCAGGAGAAGGCGGTGACGTGATCGGCGGCGAACTCCCTGAAAGTCCGGGCCCGCCTGCGCAGGACGGTTGGTAGGTCATCGGACAGCCAGGCAGCCTCGCCGTCGGCGATCAGGCTGACTGCGTGGGCGTTCATCGCGGCTGTCGGCTCCGGCACACCGGCGCTCACCATCGCCTGCTTGTCCTCCTCCCGGCTGCGCTCCTCGAAAGCGACGTCCCGGCCGAGCACTGTCGTCAGGGTCGCCGCGACGTCGGAGTAGGACAGCAGCTCGGGGCCGGTGAGCAGGTACGTCCGATTCAGGTGGGTCGCAGGGGAGGAGATGACTTCGGCCGCCACCGCGGCGACGTCACGGGCGTCGATGAACCCCACTTTCCCGGCGCCAGCGGACGAGCCGAAGCGGCCGGTCCGTGCGATGGCGGGGGCCAGCATGAGGAGGTTCTGCATGTAGAAGTTGCTGCGCAGCAGGGTGTGGCCCAGCCCTGAGGCAATCAGGCCGGCCTCGATCTGCGCCTGCCCCCGCTGCCTGGCGATCGGGGAGTCCGCGGACGCCTTGCTGGTGACCTTGACGAGGTGGGTGACACCCGCGCGGGCGGCGGCGGCGATCACGTTCAGCTCCTGGGCCGGCACGGCGGGACTGACCAGCACTACTGCCTTCACGTCCCGCATGGCCGCATCGATGGTCGACGGAGCGTCGAGATCGCCTTCGACCACTTGCACTGCTTCCTGCTCCAGGACAGCTGCCCTGTGCGGGTCACGTGCCAGTACGCGCACATCCTTGCCCTGCTGCGCGAGGAGCCGCGCCGCTTCGAGACCCACTTTGCCGGGTGTGGTGATGAGGATCATTGCTGGTGTTCTCCTTCGGGAGACGGCCCCGCCCGCCGGGGCGGACGTGCGGCCGCGCTGATGTGCGGCCGCGCTGATGTGCGGCCGCGCTGATGTGCGGCCGCGCTGATGTGCGGCCGATCCGGCCGCGCGCGGCGGATCAGACCTCGCTGGGTGACGGATGCCACACCAGACTCTTTTCGTTGGCCTATCCAACGTTGGCCTCCTCAACGTAATGCATAGTTGTTGGGGGGTCCAACGGTTAGGATCGTGGGATGACGACCACGGAGCCGCCTACACGCCCCCCGCAACGCCTGCTTGCGCTGGCCAGCTGGCAGGCGAACAAGGTGGCGACGCTCGGCGCCCGGCTGACGACGCGGCGTATGCAGCTGAGTGCCCGTGCCGACTTCGCCGTCCTGGCAGCGCTGGAGGAGTATGGGGCACTGAGCCAGGCGGACATCGGGCGCTGTCTCGGCCTCGACCGCAACGATGTCAACGGGATCCTCAACCGTCTCGAAGGCTCCCGGCACGTCGACCGCGAGGTCGACCCGGCCGACCGGCGCCGCAACGTGATCAGCCTCACCCCCTCGGGCGGCGCCTACCTCCAAGAGCTCCAAGCGCACACGGATGCGGTGCAGGCCGCGCTCCTCGCCGGTCTCGACCCGGCGGAGCAGCGGCAACTGCATCAGCTGCTCGCCAAACTCCTGGACACCCACCCACCTCAGTCGGCGTGACGACAGCCCCGACCGCGCGGCGGGCAGCAGCTCCCCCAAGGGGCGTTTCGGGCAAGTCGCCGGGCGAGCCACGACCGGAGACCGACCGTTCCGGTGGTCGGCTGCACGCTTGCCGCAGCCGCCTGGCGGCGCGACAAGTCGCGGGACGCAGGAGGCGGGAACCGGGCAGCACGACGGCGCGGATCACGGGACCCGGCGCGGCGCCCGGACCGATGCAGGCGCGACGGCGTGGTCGATGAAGAGCAATCCGTCACCCCGGTCCGCAGCCGCCGACCGGCCCGGAGCGCGGCGCAGGCCGAGCGCCGCGATGACGGCGCCGGCCGGCGGCAATTCGAGGACAGCCAGGGCTGCGGGAACCTCGCGCGTCCCGGCAGCCGGGTTGGCAGTGACGAGACGATGCAGAGGACTATCACGTAATCGCCCGAGTCGGCGTCCTCGGCTTCGGCCAGTGCGGCAGCCGCCGCCTGCCTGTGAGCTCCGCCCGGCCCGGGCAAGTCCTCGGCACTCAGGCCGCATCGGGACCGATACCGGCGCGGGGACGGTGCACGGGGCGGACGGCCAGGCGGCAGACGATGATCTGGCAGCCACCACGTGCTCGCGGGGCGGTTCCACTGTTTCTCCTGGTCCTCGACCATGCCAGAGGTCGAGGACCATTCATGGATGCGTACAGTTGCCGTACCAGCTCACCGGCACCGTGGAGATCAGGGCCGCCGCGATGAAGGAAACAGATGACCGAGACGCCCAACTCGTCTCCGCCGGCGCGGCGCTTCCTCATGGTGCACGGCGTGCAGCACCGCCGCCCGCGGCAGCACTGGATGTGGTGGTTGACCGAGGTCCTGCGCCAGCGAGGCGAGCAAGTGCTCTATCCGCAGTTCCCCGCGCCCGAGCAGCCATCGGTGGACGAATGGATCGATCTCCTGCACGCCGAGTTGGCCCAACTCGGCGACCAGGAACGCGTCGTGGTGTGTCACTCCCTCGGCTGCGCCTTGTGGCTGCGTGCCGCCCAGACCCTGCCTCAGGATCTGCATGTCACCCGGGTGCTGCTGGTGTCCCCGCTAGGTGATCAAGCATTCACCGTGGCCAACGGCAATGAAGAGTTCAAGCTTGAGCACGTCGACCGTGAGCTCCTTGCTGCTGCGTCGGCCAGGCCGCCGCATGTGGTCGTCTCGGCGACCGATCCATACGCGCCTGCTGACCCACGCGCATGGAGCACTGCGCTCAACCTGGAGTGCGACGTTCTCCCCGCCGCCGGCCACGTCACCCCCGCAGACGGATATGGTCCATGGCCGGGCGCACTCGCCTGGTGCCTACGCGAACAGACCCCTGTGTCAGGCGTCACCGGACCGTAAGGACTTGACGTCAGGTGGCGGGTTCGACGAACCGGGACTGCCGGGTCCAAGCGGCTCCTGCGCGGGTGATACGGCGGGCGTCGAGCAGAACTATCACCGCGACACCGCAGGCCACCTGCGCTGGCGCACCTCCGAGAAGGACGGCGGGCCCGGACTGCCCCCTCATCCCTGGCGATCGTCTCTCCTTACGACACCTCGGTCCGCTACGCACGGCACGGACACATCATCAGCTGGAAGGGCTTCGCTGCTCATCTGACCGAGACCTGCGCTGTCGAGGGCCCCGATGTGATCACGGATGTCGCCACCACTACGGCCATCGCCGTCAACATCAAGCGCCTCAGCGGACTGCCACCAACCGAGGAAGCCCCCACATCTCGCCGACCGACTGCCTTTCAGAACTACCTCGACCAGCGTGGGATACGCCGACTGAAATCCTGACGAACCCTGGGCACATAATCTCGGCAACTTCAAAATCCTCGACGCACCCTCGAAGGACTCAAGACGAAGGACATCTTTCGCTGCCTCAAGCGTTTCGTCGCGCGCGAGGTATACCACCGCATTCAGCGGCGCACCCAGGCCGTCTCCCACGGCTTGACGATCTATAGAAGCTTCAGAGTCAAGCTGACGAACTGAGGGCCCGTTCCCGCTTCGAGCGGCAGCGAGCCGGGCGCCGTACTCCGCAACGGCTGACTCGGCAGTCGCTGCCGTCTTCACCGGCGTGTTCGCCGACTGGATCCATGGGCTGGTCAGCGCGGAGCCCGACGCCCTCGCCCGCCAGGTCTGGCAGCTGATGATGTCGATCCATCAGTTCTTCGGCCCGTCAGGGACTACCGACGGAGCGGCTCTTCCATGACCTTCGCCTGCTGTCGAAGGCCGCGGCTCGGGCAAGGCCAGGGCCGGCCCCACCCTGCTGACGTGGTGCGGCATTCAGCTGCCGTCGGCCCGGGTCGCGAGGCCGAGAAGACGATGCGGCCGTCCGGCTGCCGGAAGGCCTCCAAATGGGTCGTGGTCTCGGTTCCCCCGAGGCCGTCCATGACCGGCGCCGTGAACGCTTCCACGGCTGCTTCGGAGCTGCGTACAGCTGCGGGAGCGCTCGCAGGCGGCGGGCCGTCATCGGCACGAGGGCCCGGGGGTCACTCGGTGGTGGCTCGGGCGGCCCGCTCGATGAGGCGGCTGACCTCGGCGGGGTGGGAGACGGGGGCGGCGTGCGAGGACTTGACCTCTGCGGTGTACGCGTGGGCGCGCTTGGCCATGTAGCGCTGCTCGGCCGGGGCGATCGCGTTGTTCTTGGTGGTGATGAGGTCCCAGGACGGGATGGTCTTCCAGGCTGTCTTCGTGGCCTTGTCGTCGAAGGCCGACGCGGCCAGCGGCCGCTGGGTGACGGCCATGAGATCGGTGATTGACGTGGGTACGTCGGCGGCGAAGGCGTCGTGGAATGCGTCCTTTTGCACATAGAGGTCGGTGCCGGTGCCGCCGCCCGGCAACGGATAGGGAACAGGGGCGAAGGCCGCGGGGAGTGTCGCTCCCGGGAACTTGTCACCGAGTTCCGCGATCGTCTCGCCCTTGTCGGGAAGAAACGCGGCGACATAGACCAGCGCCCTGACCTCCGGGTTGCCGACGGCGGCGGCGCTGATCACGGATCCGCCGTAGGAGTGACCGACGAGCACAATCGGTCCTTGAACGGTCTTGAGGTAGCTCTTGAGATAGTCCGAGTCGCTCGCCAGCCCGCGCAAGGGATTGGCGGGAGCCACGACCAGATACCCCTCGTGCCGCAGACGGGTGATCACGCCGTTCCAGCTGGAGGAGTCCGCGAAGGCTCCGTGCACCAGTACGACGGTTGGTTTGGTCGACTTGGTCGCGGACGCGGCGGACTGGGCCTTCGCTGCGGGCGCCGACGTCACGGCCGTCAAACCGAGGGCTACCACGCCCGCGACGGCTGCCGGCGCAGAAACACTTCTGCTGCGGAAAGGACGCGGCCGACTCGTTGCCTTCGTGTTCACCTGAATCTCCATCAAGGGGTGTCGTTCATCGTTCTTGGATCGGAAGGTCCGGCCACTTTTTGGGCTCGGACCGGGGCTGTGACTGTTGACCGGGCACATCTGCACTGGCGGTGGCGGGCACGGCGTCGAGCGCCGCCCGGCCGGTCTGGGAGGGCATCTCAAGCCACCCTTCGCGCCTAAAGGCTGTTGCATAAGGCCGCGTTTGGGCAGGTCAGGGCCCGTGATGACAGTCTTCTGGTCATGATGCGAGGGCGAGGTTGTGCATGTGGGCGACGGCCTGGACGGCGTGGTGGAGGCCGTTGCCGTGTTGCCGGCAGTCGCGGAGAATCTTGTAGTTCTTCATGCGGCCGATCACGTGCTCGACCCGGGCACGGACCTTGCGGTGGGCGGCGTTGTCCGCTTCCTCGCCCGGCAGCAGGGCCCGT
>NZ_VDFC01000053.1 GCF_008369065.1 Streptomyces apricus
GACATGGGGGCCACCATACAGGAACACATGAATAGGTCTTCATTCGTTCCGATGCCGGGCGCGACGGTCTCGCTACGATGGCGGGATGGGGCACGGAGTCGATGCGAAGAGCAGCACCCGCGAGCGTCTGGACGCCGTGGGCGCCGCGGACGTCGCCGCGACGCTCCAGGCCCTGGCCACGCCGTCCCGGCTGCGCATCCTGGCGCGCCTGCGGGAGGGCCCGTGCGCGGTCGGCGAACTCGCCGAGGCGGCGGACCTGGAGCAGTCGGCGTGCTCGCACCAGCTGCGGCTGCTGCGGAACCTGGGGCTGGTCACCGGGGAACGGCGGGGCCGGTCGATCGTGTACGCGCTGTACGACCACCACGTGGCGGAGCTGCTGGAGCAGGCGCTGCACCACGTGGAGCACCTGCGGCTGGGGCTGCGGGACGGGGTGTGACGGTGACCAAGGCGTACCGGCGCTGATGCCGTGACGGCCGGTGCTGCTACGGCAGGTGCTGCTACGGCCGGGGGCCGGGTTTGCAGGCCTCGATGAGGTGGCGGGAGCTGTGGGCCACGAACGGGCCCTCGGCGGTGATCTGTTCGTGCAGCCGCAGCAGCCGGTCCCGGTACCGCGCGACGGTGAAGTCCGGCACCATCCACACGACCTTCCGCAGGAAGTGCACGACGGCCCCGACGTCGAGGAACTCCATCCGCAGCCGCTCCGCCCGCAGGTCGACGACCTCCAGGCCCGCCGCCTCGGCCCCGGCGCGCTCACGGTCCGGGTGACGGTGGTTGCGGTGGTCCTCGGACTTCGACCCCAGGAAGTACTCGACGACCTCGAAGGCGCTGGCGGGGCCGACGTGCTGGGCGAAGTACGTACCGCCGGGGCGCAGGACGCGGGCGATCTCCGTCCAGTGCGGTGTCACCGGGTGCCGGCTGGTGACGAGGCCGAACGCCCCGTCGCCGAACGGCAGCGGGGCGTCCTGCGGCGAGGCCACGACGACCGCGCCGCGCGGATGGAGCAGGGCGGTGGCCCTGGCGACGTTCGGGGGCCAGCCCTCGGTGGCGGCGGTGAGCCTCGGCAACTCGGGCGCGGACGCCAGGACTTCGCCGCCGCCGGTCTGGATGTCGAGGGCGGCGTCCGTGTGGGCCAGCCGCTCCGCCATGGCCCGGGCGTACCCCCAGGAGGGGCGTTGCTCGGTGGCCCGCCCCTCGAACCAGGAGAAGTCCCACCCTTCGGTGGGGGCGGCCTCGGCCTCGGCGACGAGTTCCTCGAAGGTGCGTGGGCCGGTGGTGTCCGATGCGTCCGTCGGGTCCGTCTGGCTCATCGGGTGATGGTGGCAGGAGGCGGGCGCGGGAGGCGACGGATTTACCGGCGCCCGGCGGTCACTCCCCGGCCGGGGGCCCGTCGAGCCCGTCGAGTACGAGGAGGTCGTGGACGTCCTCGCCGTGCCGGAGGGTGCCGGTCTTGCGGAAGCCGTGCCGTTCCAGGAGGCGGACCGAGGCGGTGTTCCCGGTGAAGGGGTCGGCGTACAGGGGGCGGTTGCCCTCCTCGCGGAGGAAGAGGCCGAGGGACTCGGTGCCGATGCCCCTGCCCCAGTAGGGGCGGCCGAGCCAGTAGCCGAGGAAGCGCCGGTCCTCGCCCGTGGCCTCGTCCGGCTCCCACCAGGCGACGATGCTGCCGGCCGGGGCGTCGTCCACGTCGACCGTCCGTACGAGGACGGTGGGATCGCCGAGGATGCGGGTGGTCCAGTGCGTCATGAAGCGGTCGCGGGGCCGCGCGGGGAACCGCGACCGCCGGGTCGCCTCGGGGTCCTGTTCGTACGCGAAGAGGACCGGCAGGTCGGTGTCCCGTACGGGGCGCAGCCGTACGCGTGGGGCGGGCGGGGTGGACTGTCCGTGCGCGTCGTCGCTCATGCCGGGGCAGTCTGGCACCGGGCACTGACAATCGGGACCGCGCGCTTCCGGACCTCCGGGCTTCCGGGCTTCCGGGCTCAGGGGACGAGGGGGCGTACCTTTTCGGCGGCGAAGCGGATGAATCCCTCGGGGTCGGGCTCGTCGGCGGTGGGCTGGAGGATGACGGTGTCGGCGCCGGCCTCCGTGAGGCGCTGCACCGCCTCGGCGACGGCGGCGGCGTCCCCGGCGACGCCGAGGTCCGGGACCGACGCCACGCCCTCGGCGCGCTGCTCGGCCCGGAGGCGGGCGGCGGCGTCGGAGCCGGTGGCGGTGAGCAGGTAGACGACGACGCCGTGCGGGGTGCGGGCGTCGGTGCGGGAGGCCGACGCGCGCCCCTCGTCGATGAGGCGGCGGGCTTCGCGTACCCCCTCGGGCGAGGTGTTGGCGGTGAGGATGGTGCCGTCCGCCGCTTCTCCGCTGAGCTTGAGGGAGCGGGGTCCGGTGGCGCCGGCGAGGACCGGCACCGGGCCGGGCGGAGGCCAGTCGAGGGCGACGCCGTCGAGCTTCACGTACCGGCCGTCGGTGGTGACGCGTTCTCCGGCGAGGAGGGCGCGCAGGGCGGTGAGGTACTCGCGCAGGAGGGTCACCGGGGACTCGGCGCGGGCTCCGACCTGGCCCATCCAGTCCTGCACGCCGTGTCCGACGCCGAGGACGGGGCGCCCCGGGAAGAGCCGGTGGAGGGTGGCGGCCTCCATGGCGGTGACGGCGACGTTGCGCAGCGGCACGGGGAGGAGGCCGACGCCGACGCGGAGCCGGTCGGTCCACGCGAGGGCGGCGGCCGCCGCGGAGATGCCGCCTTCGAGGAAGCAGTCCTCCCAGAGCCAGAGTTCCTCCAGCCCGGCCCCGTCCGCGGCACGCGCCAGGTCACGCAGTCGCTCCGGGGGCAGCTGGGGCCGGAAGACAGCACCGAGTGTGGTCATGAGCTGTTCCTACCCTCGCCCCGGACGACCTTCAACCTGTTTACCGGATCACCCGGGCTGGTCCGGCTCCGGCAGCGGATCCGCGACGAAGGTGCCCTTGCCGTGGACGGTGACGATGAGCTGCCGCTCCCGCAGCACCTGTGCCGCGCGGCGCACCGTCAGGTACGCGACCCCGTACTCGGTGGCGAGGTCGCGCTCGGGAGGCAGCCGGGCGCCGGGCTGCAGCTCACCCGCTGCGATACGCGCAGCGACGTGATCAGCGATGGCGACGTACACAAGTTGCGGCCCTTGCGGGTCAAAGTCCGGAATCTTGTTCTGGTCACTCATGAAGCCACCGTAAGCACGCTCGACCTTTAGTAACCGTCAGTGAGCTATACATAGCTTCACCGAGCTTGTACCGTCGGGGCGCAAGAGACCCCGGCGACGGATGTGAGCCGTCCCGGGGCGCGGTCGACGCCCTGAAGGAGCGCCAACGTGCTGGACCTTACCCTTCGCCTGCTTGCCCGAGTGCTGCACGTCTGTACGCCGCGGCCCCGGGGCCGTCACCGGCTCGGCGCGCTGCCGCCGCTGCGGTTCGTCCCCCTCCCCCCACCCCGCTCCGCGGACGACCGGCTGCGGCGCGGGGGCCGCCGCGCCACCCGCATCCACGGCGGCGTACAGGTCGCGTCCCGGTGACGCGCCCCGCGGTACGGATGTGCGCGCGCTGCGAGCGCACCACGACGGAACCGGTCCTGGTGCACGAGGTGCACGCCGCGACGGGCCCCGGCTTCAACGTCTACGCGTGCCGGGAGTGCGCCGACCACTACCCACCGCGCAGGGACCCGTACGAACGCGTGGAACCCGACACACGCCGGTCCCGCCTCACTCTGCGCGTCTACCGGATCGACGCGGACGGGAACGTGGCCGACGAGCGGGACAGGATCGACGTACTGGTCCGCAGTGACGAGGTACCGGTGTGGCGCACATCGGCGTTTCCGCCGTGCGCATGCCCTCGCTGCCGGGTGCGGACCGTCACCCCTCCTTCGGGAACGTGACCTCCACGCGGCGGTTCTTGCGGCGGCCCTGTTCCGAGGTGTTGTCGGCGATCGGGTAGTCCTCGCTGTAGCCGCGTACGACGAAGGTGACGTCCATGCCGCCCAGGTTCGAGGCCAGTTCCTCGTGGACGACCTCCGCCCGCCGCTTGGAGAGGGTGAGGCCGTGGGCGTACGAGCCGAGGTTGTCGGTGAAGCCGAAGACGCGGACGTTCGTGGCCTTCTGCGTCTTGATCTCGTCCGCGATCGCCGCGATGCGGGCATTCGCCTCCGGGTTGAGCTTCGAGCTGTCCTTCGGGAAGAGGACCTCCGCCTGGAGCGCGAACGTCACGTCCTCGTTCGTGTCCTCGCGGCGCTCCTCCCCGCCGAGGTCCTCGACGACCGACTTGATGTCCAGCACCCGCGCGGCCGCGAGGGTCGCGCCGTCGGCGAGCTTCAGCCCGGGGCTGTTCGCGTCGACCTCGGGCGGCGGTGAGGTGCTGACGCTGCCCGGCGGGGCGCTCGGGTCCTCGTCGTCCGCATGGACCGCGGTCAGGGGCGTCATGAAGACGAGCGTGGTGAGGGCGGTGAGGGTGACCGACGTGGCGCGGGGAGTGAGCGGCATGGTCACTCGCCCTCGGGGAGTTCGATGGAGGCGGGCGGCATCGTCGGCACCTGGAACTGCACCTCGTTCGTGCCGTCCGGAGGCGCCGGGAACTGGGCGAACCAGTCCGCGCTCTGCCCCTGGTCGATGCCGCCCTCGAACTTCGTGCACAGGCAGCGTCCTTCGGTGTCCCGCAGGACGAAGTACTTCTTCTTGCCCGCCTGGTCGACGACGCTGGCGCCCGCCAGGGACCCGCCGTTCTTCTTCAGCTCCGTCTCGTCGCTCTTCCACTCGCTGGCGAGCCAGATCCCGGACGTGGCGTTCGTGACCTTGCCCTGGACCGTGAGGAAGCCGCCCTGGTCCCGCTCGGCGGAGGTGACCGTGAGCGTGATGCCGTTGCTCTTCACCTCGGCCAGCGTCTGCTCCGGCTCGGCCTCCGCGGACCCCTTGTCCTGGTCCTTGTCGCCGCCCTTGGCCGGAGCGGAGGACGAGGCCTTGTCGGACTTGTCGTCGTCACCGCCCCCGCCACAGCCGGCCACCGAGAGGACCAGCCCCGTCGTGATCGCCACCGCGGTCAGTGCCCTGCGGCTCCGCATGGTGTGCCGAAAGTCCATCGGACGGCTTCCTTTCACTCGGCCAGATGCACAGAGAACAGCACGGACGCGTCGGGAAGGTCGTCCAAATCGAAATCTTCAGGGTCTATTTCCACCGGCTCGCCGTTGCAGTCCAACGTGACGGGTTCCGTGGGGTCGGCGTCCAGGTCGAAGTCGCAGCGGGATTCGATGACGGCGGTGGCGTCCGCCTTGGCGTGCTTCGTCTCCGTACCCGGAATGATCGAGTCGCCCACCGTGAAGTTCGTCTCGACGGCCACCCGGAACCCGGGCAGCCCGCCGACGGTGGTGGGCTGGGCCCCGCCCTGGACGGTGGAGTCGTTCTCGGCGGCCAGTTCCTGCGCCGCGGCGGTGGCACCGGCGCCGTCGAACCCGTCGCCGTCGAGCCAGTCCAGCCAGTCGTCCTCCACGCCGATGGTGCCCTCCAGGCCCTCCATCAGCTCGTCCCGCGCGCTCTGCGCCGCGGCCAGCGCGGCGGCGTCCGCCGCGGACTGTGCTCCGTTCCGGGCGGACGCCGCCTGGGCGAACGCGAAGAACGCGAACGCCGCGAAGAGCAGGATGACCGTCAGCCAGATGTAGAGGGGGAGAGTCGCCCCACGGTCACCCCGCGGAGCGGGCGGGGTCAGCCACCCCCGATGACGTCGTTGACCGCGTTGCCGATCGCCTGCGAGATCTTGCCGTCCAGGCCGAGCTGGTCGATCAGGGTGTAGATCCCCGCGATGAGGATCATCAGGCCCGCGTACTCCACGAAGCCGGCCCCCTGGTCCCGCTCCCGGCCCCGCATACGACCGGACACGTTCCGGGCCCAGGCCTCCACGGACCGTTCCACGCCCATCGCTGTCCTCAGCGTCCAGTCCTTCGCCACCATGGCCTCTTCCCTCCCACCTGGAACCACTACCTTCCCGCGCACCGTACGTGAGAATCCGCCTACTGCGGGTGGGTCCGGGGGCCCAACTTCCCGTGGTCGGAGTCACCGGTTCCACCCCCCGTGGGCCGTGCCCAGCCAGTGGGCGATCGCTTCGCTGCGCGTCGCACTGTGCAGCTTCGCGAAGATGCGGTTGATGTGGTTCTTGACCGTCTTCTCGCTGATGAAGCACGTGGCGGCGATCTGCTGGTTGCTCATGCCGGCCGCGATGAGATCCATGACCTCCACCTCCCGTGAACTCAAGTCGTGGATCGGACGGTTGTGGCCGCGCCGGAGGAGTCCCGGAGCGAGGGCAGGAAGAGCCCTCGACGACTGTCCCACAACCGATTGCATCTGCGAAGAGAATTGGTTCGGTTCGTACGAAACTCCGAGCGAATCCGACACATCGGCGGCGGATGAAGTGAAAGTGGCCATTCCCGCGCGCACGTCCCGTACCGCGCCGATCAGTTCCTCCGCGGTGAACTCGCCGTGCACCAGGTAGCCGGCCGCGCCCAGGCGCAACGCCTCGGCCACCACCTCGCGTTCGCGGCTGTACGTCAGCATCATCACGGGCGCGAGCCGGGCCAGCGGGGGCAGCGCGGTCAGGCCGTCCGTGCCGGGCATGCGGACGTCCAGCAGGACCACGTCGGGGCGGTGGCGGGTCGCGAGCGCGATCGCCTCCTCGCCATCGGACGCCCGGGCCACCACTTCGATGTCCGGGTGGGCGTCCAGCAGGGCCGCGAGGCCGGCCCGGACGACCGGGTTGTCGTCGGCCACCAGTACGCGCAGGAGCGGGCCGGGAAGTGCCTGGTCAGGCATGTGCGGCCTCCTCTTGGGGAGAGGGAGAGGCCCTCCCGCCTGCGTCGGCGTGCCCTCACCCGGGCGAGTGAACATACCCAACTTGGCTGGCTTTGTGCCCCATTGCCTGCCCTACGCTCGGCGCGACACGACACCAGACATGCGACGGCCCTCGCCGGGACGGCAATCCCAGTGCGAGGGCCTGACCACCAAGGAAGTAAGAGGCTTCCCGATGGATACGCAGAACCCTAACGCGCCCTCGTCCGCCCGGTCCTGGAACGCCCCCGACAGGCCCCCGAACCGACGACACCCGCAGCCGCCCGGCTCGGGCCACGGCGGCCTCACCCACGACAACGCCCGTCACCCCACCCGCTACACGGTGATCGGCAACCACCTGGCCCAGCACACGGAACTCTCCGGGCTGGCCATCGGGCTCGGCGTCCACATCCAGTCGCTCCCCGGCGGCGCCCGCGTCGACATCAAGACGCTCACCGCGCGCTTCCCCGAGGGGTCGACCCGTATCGCCGCAGCCCTGCGCGAACTGGAGGCCCACGGCTACCTGCGCCGCGAACGGCATCGCATCCCCGGCGGCCGGATCGTCACCCGCACGATCCCCTGCAACCGCCCGGGCCACCGCGACGCCCCGGCGGCCGCCGCCCCCACCCGACCGGAGGAACCCAAGGCCTCCGAGATCACCGAGAACGCGGAGAGCCCCGAGAGCCGCGAGAACCCCGAGAGCCCGCAATGCCCGAGAGGCCGCCGTACGAGCCAGCGCGGCCCAAGAAG
>NZ_VDFC01000054.1:0-6739 GCF_008369065.1 Streptomyces apricus
CGTACGCGCCCGTCGCCCGGCGAGCGCGCGCCCGGGCGACACGGCGCTGGTCCTCGCGGACGGCCGGATCGAGGGCTTCGTCGGCGGCGTCTGCGCGGAGGCCACGGTACGGGTCCAGGCCCTGCGGACCCTGCGCGACGGCMAGTCCCTGCTGCTGCGCATCTCACCGCGGGAGGCGGCGGACGGCGCCGGGGAACCGGCCGTCGAGGAGGGCGCGGTCAGCGTCCGCAACCCGTGCCTGTCCGGCGGCGAGCTGGAGATCTTCCTGGAGCCGCTGCGGCCCGCGCCGCGCGTGCTGGTGTTCGGCGAGTCCCCGATCGCACGCGCCCTGCTCGCCTTCGGACCGGCGCTCGGCTACGGGATCACGCCGGTGCCCGGGGCCGGCGCGCCCGACGCGGACGCCCTGGCCGGCGCCGGGGCGGTGGTGATCGCCTCCCACGGCCGCGACGAGGAGCGGGTGCTGACGGCGGCGGTGCGGGCCGGGGTGCCCTACGTCGGCCTGGTCGCCAGTCCCCGGCGTGGGGCGGCGGTGCTGGCCGGGCTCGGCCACGAGCTGGACGGGGAGCAGCGGGCCCGCGTCCGCACTCCGGCGGGGCTGTGGATCGGCGCCCGTACGCCGGGCGAGATCGCGCTGTCGATCCTGGCGGAGATGGTGGGGGTGGTGCGGGCGGTGCGCGCGCCGCAGGCCGGGACGGCGGAGGCGGAGGCGGCGGCTGAACCGGCGGAGACCGGGGCAGCGGCGGCCGAGGCGGCGGCGGCCGTCCCGGTCACCGCCGTCGACCCGGTGTGCGGGATGGAGGTCGCCGTCTCGGAGTCCGCCACCCCGTACTCGGACGCGGGCGGCGCGGCCCGGCACTGGTTCTGCGGCACCGCCTGCCGCGAGGTGTACGAGCAGGACCCCGCGCGCCACGCGGCGGCCGGACCCTCGTGAGCGGGTACCCGGCGCGCCGGACGCGCCGGGACACCTCGGCCGGGGTCCTCCCGGCTCAGGGTTTGCGCGCGACACCGCACAGGGCGATCACGTCACCGGAAGGGCGCGTGCGGCCCGGGTCCGGCCGCCAGTCGTTGAGCGGGACGACACCGGGATCGAGCAGCTCCAGGCCGTCGAAGAAGCCGGCCAGCTGCTGCGGGCTGCGCAGCTGGTACGGGGCCGCGCCGCTCTCGTTGTAGAGGCGGGTCGCCTCGACGTTGGCCTTGTTGGTGTCGACGCTGTCGTTGAACGCGAAGTAGCTGCCGGAGGGCAGGGCCGCCATCAGCGTGCCGATGATGCCCCGCGCCTCGTCGTAGTCGGTGATGTGTCCGCTGACCTGCATCATCGTCAGCGCGACGGGCCGGGTGAGGTCCAGCGTCCGGGACGCCTCGCGCAGGACGGTCTGCGGGTCGTGCAGGTCGGCGTCGACGTAGTCGGTCACCCCCTCGGGGGTGCTGGTCAGCAGCACCCGGGCGTGGGTGAGGACCAGCGGGTCGTTGTCGACGTAGACGACGCGGGCCTCGGGCGCCACGGCCTGGGCGATCTCGTGGGTGTTGTCGACGGTCGGCAGTCCGGTGCCGATGTCGAGGAACTGCCGGATGCCGGCCTCACCGGCCAGGTGGCGCACGGCCCGGCCGAGGAAGGCACGCGAGTCGCGGGCGAGGTCGGTGATCCCGGGGAAGACCTCCCGGAACGCGTCGCCCGTCCGGTGGTCGACGGTGTAGTTGTCCTTGCCGCCGAGCCAGTAGTTCCACACCCGGGCCGAGTGCGGCACCGTCGAGTCGATCTTCGCTAACGCCGCTCCCTCGGGGGCGGACGAGTCCTGCGTCACCGGCAACCTCCTTGTGGGGAAAGCTCGTTGGCCGTGAAGTACAACCTACGGCCATCGTCCCTCCCGGTGCCGGTGAGGGCGACAGGACCGGCCACCGGACCGACCACCGGCGGCGAACTCAATGAACGCAATGATCAGGTCATGGGATTTCGCCACCGCGCTCCCTAGCATCGGCCCGGCCGCGCAACGGTGCGCCGACGAGCAGAGGGAGCACGATCCATGGACAGGACGAGGGCCGGCACATCAGGGAGCGGGAGCGGACCGCGTCCTCGCGGGCGGCGCCGGGCGGCGGTGGCCGCGGGTGTCGCGGGGGTCCTCCTCGGCACGCTCTGCGGACCGGCCTCCGCCTCCGTGGCCGGGACCGGGAGCGGGGCGGTGACCGGATCCGCCGGTGGACCGGCGGCCGCGCCGTGCCCGGCGGACCTCACGGACAAGGCCACCTGCTACACCGGGCAGGACGCCGCCGGCGCGTACTACGCGATCGCCGTCCCCAAGAAGTGGAACGGGTCCCTCGTCGTGCACGCGCACGGCGGGCCCGACCTCGGCGCGGAGTCCGACCCGCAGCGGAGCACGGGCGACCTGGAGCGCTGGTCGGTGATGGTGGACGAGGGGTACGCCTGGGCCGGCTCCTCCTACCGTCGCGGCGGGTACGGGACCAGGATGGGCGCCGCCGACACGGAGAGCGTGCGCCGGCTGTTCGTCGCGGAGTTCGGCGAGCCCAGGCGGACGTACGTGCACGGCCAGTCGTGGGGCGGCGACGTGGCCGCCAAGGTCGTGGAGACGTACGGGGCCGGGAAGCACGGCCCCTACGACGGCGCCCTGCTCACCAACGGGGTCCTCGCCGGCGGGTCGCGCGGCTACGACTACCGCGTGGACCTGCGGGTGGTCTACCAGTACTACTGCGGCAACCKCCCCCGCCCCACCGAGCCGCAGTACCCGCTGTGGGAGGGGCTGCGGGCGACCTCGACGATGACGTCCGCCGGGCTCGGCGCCCGGCTGCAGGAGTGCACGGGCCTTGAGTCCGCGCCGCGGGACCGGACCGCCCTGCAGCAGCGCAACCTGGACGACATCCTGGCCGTCACGGGGGTGCCCGAGCGCACCCTGGAGTCGCACCTGCGGTTCGCCACGTTCACCTTCCGCGACATCGTGCACAACCGGCTCGGCGGGCGCAATCCGTTCGGCAACCGGGGCGTGCGCTACTCCGGTTCGCACGACGACAAGGCGCTGAACGCGGGCGTCGAGCGGTTCTCCGCCGACCCCACCGCCGTACGCGACCTCTCGTACGACAGCGACCTCACGGGCAAGGTCTCGATCCCCGTGCTCACCCTGCACGCCATCGACGACCCGACGGCGTTCGTCGAGCACGAGTCGGCCTACCGGGACAGCCTGCGCGGCGCCGGCCGGGAGCGGCACCTGGTGCAGAGCTTCACGCGGGAGAGCGAGCACAGCGGACTGAGCGACGCCGAGTACGCCACCTCGATCGCGGCGCTGGACACCTGGGTGCGCACGGGCCGCAAGCCGACGGCGACGTCCCTGGCGGCCTCCTGCCCCGCCTTCGACGCCACGTACGGCACCGGCTGCTTCTACGACCCGGCGTTCCGCCCCGCCCCGTACGCGGCGAAGGTCGCCCCGCGCCCCGGCGGCCTGCGCTGGCCGGCCATGACGTCGGCCCAGGAGAGGTCCTGGAGCCGCGTGGACGGAGTGGGCATCGCCCCCTGACCCCTCAGGAGTCGGCGGAAGGCGCGACCGGCCGCCGCGGCGGCGCCGTGCTGTCCCGTACCACCAGACGCGTCGGCACGAGCGTCGTCCCGTGTTCCGGCGCGTCCTGGCCCATCTGCCGCAGCACGCCCTCGACGCAGCGCCGTCCCACCTCGGCGAAGTCCTGGTGGACGGTGGTCAGGGGCGGCAGGAAGGAGCCGGCCTCGGGGATGTCGTCGAAGCCGATGACGCTGACGTCGTCGGGCACGTACCGGCCGCGTTCGTGCAGCGCCCGCAGCAGGCCGAGCGCCATCTGGTCGTTGGCGGCGAACACCGCGGTGCAGTCCGGCCGTTCGGCCAGTTCGAGGCCGGCCCGGTACCCCGACTCGGCCGACCAGTCGCCCCGTACCGGCGGGGGCGSGGGACGGCCCGCCTCAGTCAGTTCCGCGCGCCAGGCGTCGGCCCGGCGCTGGGCCGCGAAGGACTCCTCGGGGCCGGCCAGGTGCCAGACGGTGCGGTGGCCGAGGCCGAGCAGGTACCGCACGGCGTCGCGGCTGCCGCCCGCCTGGTCGGTGTCGACCACGGTGTAGCGGTCACCGGCGTCGGAGTCGGCGACCACCACCTTGATGTGCGGCGGCAGCGAGAGGGTCACCGCGTCGAGCAGATGGACTTCGAGGATGACGATGACGGCGTCGACGGCCAGCTCCCCCAGGCGGGAGAACGCACCGCGCACCTCGTCCTGGGTGGGCACGGCGACCGGCAGGAGCGTCACGGCGTAGCCCTCGTGCGCCGCGGAGGTCGCGATCGCCTCCAGGGTGCGGACGTTGCCGGTGGTGGAAAGTCCGAAAGTGATCACACCTATGGTCCGGAACTCGCCACGCTTGAGCGCGCGGGCGGCGCTGTTGGGCCGGTAGCCCAGCTCGCGCATGGCGGCCAGCACCTGCTGGCGCGTCTTGTCGTTCACACCCGCGTAACCGTTGGAGACGCGCGAGACCGTCTGCGAGGAGACGCCGGCGAGCTGCGCGACGTCCGCCATGGAGGCGCTCTGCGCCCGGCGGGGCGCCCGTTTCCTGGTCCGCGCCGCCTGCGGCCTGCTCGGCGAGGCGCTGTCCGCTGTGTCCACCCGTCTCCTCTCGTCGCGCCGCAACGCACTTTCCTCAAATGACCCTTGACCACCGTCAAGGGGGCAGTGTAGACATGCCGCCATCAGATGTTTACGTAAACATAACAGGCCGCGGACTCGTGCGGTCCTTCATGTTCACGCAAACATCATCGGCGCACGACGCCGGGTTTTCGCGAGAGGGACGAGCGAGGAACGACATGACGACGCTACAACCGCCGGCGGCCGCCGCACCGCGCACGGCACGGCCTCCCCTCAAGGGGGATCGCCGCTCCTGGACCGGGTGGGGTTTCATCGGTCCCTTCGTGGCCGTGTTCGCCCTCGTCTTCCTGGCCCCGATCGCGTACTCGATCTATCTGAGCCTGTTCCGGGACCAGTTGATCGGCGGCACCCAGTTCGTCGGCTTCGACAACTACCAGCAGGCGCTGCAGGACGACCAGTTCTGGGCCTCCCTGGGCCGGGTCTCGCTGTTCCTGGCCGTCCAGGTGCCGATCATGCTCTTCATCGGCCTGCTGATCGCCCTCGCGCTGGACAGCGGCCGCCTCTACGGCACCGACTTCTTCCGCATCACGATCTTCCTGCCGTACGCCGTGCCCGCCGTGGTCGCCACCCTGATGTGGGGCTTCATGTACGGCACCAAGTACGGGCTGGTCGGTGACATCAACGACGCGTTCGGCGTCACCCTGCCCGACCCGCTCTCCAGCGACCTGGTGCTGGCGTCCATCGGCAACATCGTCACCTGGGAGTTCGTCGGCTACAACATGCTGATCTTCTACTCCGCGCTGAAGGTCATCCCGAACTCCCTCTACGAGGCCGCCGAGATCGACGGCGCCGGGCAGCTCCGCGTCATCACCGCCATCAAGCTCCCCGCGATCCGGGGCGCCCTCGTCATCGCGACGATCTTCTCGATCATAGGCAGCTTCCAGCTCTTCAACGAGCCGAACATCCTGCGGCCGCTGGCCCGCAACGCGATCACCACGGACTACACCCCGAACTTCTACACGTACTCGCTGTCCTTCAACGGCCAGCAGCACAACTACTCCGCGGCGGTCGCCATCATCATGGGCCTGATCACGATGGTCATCGCCTACGTCGTACAGCTGCGCGGCATGCGCAAGGGAGCGTGAACCCCGTGAGCGGCACGAGCAGCCCAGCCACCACCGCCCCCTCCGTGGCGCCGGCCGCCGGCCCGGCCAAGAGCGCGCCCCGGCTGCGCAAGCGCGGCGACCAGGACTCCCGGCGTCCCCGGCGCAGCGTCCTGCTGACGGTGCTGACCGGCCTGGTCCTCGTCTACACCGTCGTCCCCCTGGTGTGGCTGCTGATCAGCGCCACCAAGACCCAGGAAGGGCTCGCCGACTCGTCCGGGCTGTGGTTCGCCGACGACTTCGCGCTCTGGGACAACATCGGCGACACCTTCACGTACAACGACGGCATCTTCGGGCGCTGGCTCCTGAACACCCTGATGTACGTCGTCCTCGGCGCCGGCGGTGCCACCTTCCTGGCGATCCTGGGCGGCTACGCGCTGGCCAAGTTCGACTTCCCCGGCAAGCGCGGGGTGTTCGCGGTGGTCATCGGCGCCGTCGCCGTCCCGGGCACCGCCCTCGCGGTGCCGACCTTCTTGATGTTCAGCAAGATGGGGCTGACCGACACCCCGTGGGCGGTCATCGTCCCGTCCCTGATCTCGCCCTTCGGCCTGTACCTGATGTGGGTCTTCGCCACCGAGGCGATCCCCGTCGAGCTCCTTGAGGCGGCCCGCATCGACGGGGCGGGCGAGGCGCGCACCTTCTTCCGGGTCGCCCTGCCGCTGCTCGCCCCCGGCATCGTGACGGTCCTGCTGTTCACCACGGTCGCGACCTGGAACAACTACTTCCTGCCGCTGATCATGCTCAAGGACCCCGACTGGTACCCCCTGACCCTGGGCCTGAGCGCCTGGAACTCGCAGGCCGAGACCATCGGCGGCGACGTGATCTTCAACCTGGTGATCACCGGTTCGCTGCTCACCATCGTGCCGCTGATCGCCGCGTTCCTGCTGCTGCAGAGGTACTGGCAGTCCGGCCTCGCCGCCGGGAGCGTCAAGGAGTGACCGGTCCCCGGACCGCCACCCCGCCCCACCCCGCCC
>NZ_VDFC01000054.1:6839-15817 GCF_008369065.1 Streptomyces apricus
CGCCCCCACCGACCACCTGTCCCGCCACCACCCGTCCCGCCCACGAAGAAGTGGAAGCACCTCCATGCGCAGAACGACCAGCCGCCTGATGCGCGGCCTKGCCGTCCTCTCCGTCCTCGCCCTGGGCGCGACCGCCTGCGGCGGCTCCGACGACGACAGCTCCGGCTCGAAGCCGGTCTCCGCCGACGACCTCCAGGCGGCCCTCGACAAGGGCGGCTCGGTCACGGTCTGGGCCTGGGAGCCCACGTTGAAGACGGTCGCCGCCGACTTCCAGAAGAAGTACCCCAAGGTCAAGATCAACCTGGTCGGCGAGCGCTCGGGCGACAAGCACTACACCGCCCTGTCGAACGCCATCTCCGCCGAGAAGGGCGTCCCGGACGTCGCGCAGGTCGAGTACTTCGCGCTCGGCCAGTACTCCCTCACCAAGGGCCTGACCGACCTGTCCCCCTTCGGCGCGGACAAGCTCAAGGACAAGTACACCCCTGGCCCGTGGAACGCGGTGAGCGAGGGCGACAAGGTCTGGGGCCTGCCGATGGACTCCGGCCCCATGGCGCTCTACTACAACAAGAAGATCTTCGACAAGTACAAGATCGAGGTCCCGACCACCTGGGACGAGTACGTCGAGGCGGCCCGCAAGCTGCACAAGGCCGACCCGAAGGTCTACATCGCCAACGACGCCGGCGACGCGGGCTTCACCACCAGCATGCTGTGGCAGGCCGGTTCGCGCCCCTACAAGGTCGACGGCACCACGGTGAAGGTCGACTTCTCCGACGCCGGCGCGAAGAAGTACACCGACACCTGGCAGAAGCTGATCGACGAGAAGCTCCTCGCGCCGATCAACGGCTGGACCGACGACTGGTACAAGGGCCTGGGCGACGGCACCATCGCCACCCTCGCCAGCGGTGCCTGGATGCCCGCCAACTTCGTGACCGGCGTGCCGAACGCCGCCGGTGACTGGCGCGCCGCCCCCATGCCGGCCTGGACGAAGGGCGACAAGGCGAGCGCGGAGAACGGCGGCAGCTCGCTGGCCCTGCCCGCGCTGGGCAAGAACAAGGAACTCGCCTACGCCTTCGTCGAGTACGCCAACTCCGGCGCCGGTGTGCAGAGCCGGGTGAAGGAGGGCGCCTTCCCGGCGACCACCGCCGACCTCAAGACCGACGCGTTCCTCAATACCGAGTTCGAGTACTTCGGCGGCCAGAAGGCCAACGAGATCTTCGCGGACTCCGCCGCCAACGTCGCGGACGACTGGTCGTACCTGCCCTTCCAGCAGTACGCCAACTCGATCTTCAACGACACCGTCGGCAAGGCCTACGTCGGCAACACCAAGCTGATCGACYGCCTGAAGTCCTGGCAGGACGCCTCCGTCAAGTACGGCAAGGAGCAGGGCTTCACCGTCGAGTAGCCGACGCGAAGCCCCCGACGCCGCCCCCTGCGCAACCCCGGAAGGACCACGATGATCTCCACCCTCCTGTCCCGGCTCGACGGGCCGGACGGTGACCGCACGCCACGCCTCGCGTACGGCGCCGACTACAACCCCGAGCAGTGGCCTCGGGAGGTGTGGGAGGAGGACGTCCGGCTGATGCGGGAGGCCGGCGTCAACCTGGTCTCCGTGGGGATCTTCTCCTGGGCCCGCATCCAGCCGGCCCAGGACAAGTGGGACTTCGCCTGGCTCGACGAGGTGATGGACCTCCTGCACGCGGGCGGCATCGGGGTCGACCTGGCCACCGCCACCGCGTCCCCGCCGCCCTGGCTCACCACGGCCCACCCGGAGATCCTTCCGGTGACCGCCTCCGGTGAGACGGTGTGGCCGGGGGCGCGGCAGCACTGGCGGCCCACCTCGCCCGTCTTCCGGGAGCACGCGCTGCGCCTGGTGCGGACGATGGCCGAGCGGTACGCGGACCATCCCGCGCTGGTGGCCTGGCACGTCTCCAACGAGCTGGGCTGCCACAACGTCTACGACTACTCGGACGACGCGGCCCGTGCCTTCCGCACCTGGCTGCGTGCCCGCTACACCACGCTCGACGCCCTCAACCACGCCTGGGGCACGGCCTTCTGGTCGCAGCGCTACAGCGACTGGGAGCAGCTCCTGCCGCCCCGGCTGGCCGCCTCGCACCCCAACCCCACCCAGCAGCTGGACTTCAAGCGCTTCTCCTCCGACGCGCTGAAGGAGTACCTGGTCGCGGAGCGGGAGGTGCTGCGGGAGATCACCCCGGACGTGCCGGTCACCACCAACTTCATGGTGATGGGCAACACCAAGGGCATGAACTACCCGGACTGGGCGGGCGAGATCGACTTCGTCTCCAACGACCACTACGTCCACCCCGGCCCGCAGGACCGCGACGAGCTGTCCTTCTCCGCCAACCTCACCAGCGGCATCGCCGGCGGCCGCCCGTGGTTCCTGATGGAGCACTCCACCAGCGCGGTCAACTGGCAGCCGGTCAACGTGGCCAAGCGCCCCGGCGACCTGGCGCGCGACTCGCTGCTGCACGTGGCGCACGGCGCCGACGCCGTGTGCTTCTTCCAGTGGCGCCAGTCCGCCGCGGGCGCCGAGAAGTACCACTCGGCGATGGTGCCGCACGCCGGCGCCGACAGCGAGGTCTTCCGCGCGGTCGCCGAGCTGGGCCGGACCCTGAAGGCGCTGGCACCGGTCGCGGGCTCCGAGCGGGAGCCGGCCCGGGTGGGCATCGTCTACGACTGGGAGTCGTGGTGGGCGAGCGAGCAGGACTCGCACCCCACCGCCCTGCTCGACTACCGCCGGGAGGCCCTGGACTGGTACTCGGCGCTGCAGGCCCTCGGCGTCCGCGCCGACGTCGTGACCACCGCCGCCGGGTTCGACCGGTACGACGTCCTGATCGCCCCCGTGCTGCACGTGGTCCCGGCCGCCCTCGCCAAGGAGCTGACCCGGTACGCGGAGACCGGCGGCCACCTGGTCACCACGTACTTCTCCGGGGTGGTCGACGAGAACGACCACGTCTGGCTCGGCGGGCACCCGGGCGCCCTGCGCGACCTGCTGGGCATCCGCATCGAGGAGTTCGGCCCGCTGCTCGAAGGGGACTCCGTGGAGCTGGACGGCGCCGCCACCGGCACCCTGTGGACCGACCGCATCGACGTCACCGATCCCGCGGTGGAGGTGCTGGCCCGCTACCGCACCGGCGCGTACGCGGGACGGCCCGCCGTCACCCGCCGGGCCACGGGCCAGGGGTCGGCCGCGTACGTGTCCACCCGGCTCGGCCCCGGCGGACTGGCCGGGCTGCTGCCGGCGCTGCTCGGACCGGCCGGCGTGGAGAGCGAACTGCCCGAGGAGGCGCGGGGACCGGTCGAGCTGACCGTGCGCCGCGGCCCCGGCGGCCGCTTCCTGTTCCTGGTCAACCGGAGCGACGACAGCGTGGCCCTGGCCGGGTTCGCCGGAGAGGTCCTGGTAGGCGACACCGACACCGACGGCGGTCTCGTCCTCGGACCCCGGGGCGTCGCCGTACTGCACCGGCCCACCGGCTGATCCTCCAGCCCTCCCCCGCACCACCGACACCCACCGCGCAGCGACCACACCTCAGTTGGGAGCACACGATGGCACGCCCTTCCCGCGGCAGACATCTCCTCGGAGCCGCCGCACTCACCGCCCTGGCCACCGGGGCCGCCCTGGTCCAGGCCCCCTCGTCCACCGCGCAGGTCCGGACGGCGGACACCGCGTCGGTCACCGTCCGGCCCGACCCCTCGTACCAGCAGGAGGAGTTCGAGGGCTGGGGCACCAGCCTGGTCTGGTTCGCCAACGCGACCGGTGACTACCCGAAGGAGATACGCGAGAAGCTCGCCAAGCTCCTCTTCGGGGACGACGGCCTGGCGCTGAACATCGCCCGCTACAACATCGGCGGCGGCAACGCACCGGACGTCGAGGACTACCTGCGCGCGGGCGGAGCGGTGGAGGGCTGGTGGAAGGCCCCGGCCGGCACCACCCGCGAGGACACCGACTGGTGGGACGCCGACGACCCGGCCGACTGGAACGAGGACGCCGACGCCACGCAGCGCTGGTGGGTGGGGCGCATCAAGGACGACATCGACCACTGGGAGACCTTCAGCAACTCCCCGCCGTGGTTCATGACGGAGAGCGGATACGTCTCCGGCGGGTTCAACGCCACCGACGACCAGCTCAAGGCCGAGTCGGTCGACGACTTCGCCGCGTATCTGGCGGGCGCGACCAGGCGGCTGGAGAAGGCGGAGGGCATCGAGGTCGACACGATCGACCCGTTCAACGAGCCCAACACCAATTACMGGAGCACCCGCCTCGGCGCCGACGGCGAGCCCGTCGGCGGCCGGCAGGAGGGCGCCCACATCGGCCCCGAGCTCCAGCAGAAGGTGCTCAGGGCCCTGGCCCCGGCGCTGCGGAAGGCGAAGACGAAGGCCGGCATCTCGGCGATGGACGAGACCAACCCGTCGATCTTCGCGCAGAACTGGAACACCTACCCGCAGGAGGTGCGGGACCTCGTCGGGCAGCTGAACGTCCACACCTACGGCACCGGTCAGCGCACCACCGTGCGCGACCTCGCCAAGGCGGCGGACAAGCCGCTGTGGATGAGCGAGGTGGAGGGCGACTGGGGCGACGGGCAGAGCTTCACGGACATGCGGCCGGGCCTGGGCCTCGCCCAGCACATCGTCGACGACCTGCGCGAACTGGAGCCCCGGGCCTGGGTGTTCTGGCAGCCGGTCGAGGACCACGACAACATGAAGCCCGGCGGCGAGTCCGCGAAGGGCGGCAACTGGGGCAGCATCCAGCTCCCGTTCAGCTGCACCTCGAAGGACACCCTGGAGTCCTGCCCGATCCGCACCAACACGAAGTTCGACACGGCCCGCAACTTCACGCACTACATCAAGCCCGGCGACCGGCTGATCAAGACCGATGACGCGTCCAGCGCCGCGGCCGTCACCAGGAAGGGCGACGGGGCGACGGTCGTCCACGTCAACAGCACCACCGAGGCCCGTACGGTCACCGTCGACCTGTCGAAGTTCGGCAAGGTCGCCCGGGGCGCCACCGTCACCCCCGTGGTGACCAGCGCCGACGGCAAGCTGGACCGCCGCGGGGCCGTCCGGGTCAGTGGCAGCAGGGCCACCTTCACCGTGCCCGCGCAGTCCGTGACCTCGTTCCTGGTCAAGGGCGTCTCCGGGGTTGCGAAGGACGCCGCGGAACTGCGCAAGGGCCACACCTACGAGCTGACCGGTGTCCAGAGCGGCAAGGCGCTCACCGTCGCCGACGACGGCGAGGGACTCGTCATCAGGAGCGCGACGGACGCCGCCGGAACGGCGGCCGGTCAGCGGTGGAGGCTGCGCCAGGTCTCCGGCGACACCGGCAACCGGCAGCGGTACGTGTTCGACAACCCGGCGCAGGGCAAGCGGCTGGCCGTCCGCGACGGCGCCCCGGTGCTGGAGGCCGGCACCGGGCCGCGCGACCGGGCCGCCCAGTGGATCATGTCGTCGACCGGTGACGGCACCTGGACCCTCGTCAACGCGGCCACCGGACGCCTGCTGGAGGTGGGCGGCCAGGCCACCCACGAGGGTGCGTCCGTGACGCTGTGGACGCCCAATTCCGGCGCCAACCAGCGGTGGAAGGTCACCGAGGTGTCCGGCCGGGCCGGCTGATCGCGCGGGGCCCGGCGTCCTCGGCGCTCCGGTCCCCGCCGTGGAACGAGCGGGCGGGCCGCACGGTGACCACTGTCACCGTGCGGCCCGCTCTTCTGTCGGCTGCCGTGCCGACCACGTCGTGGCGGGGAGGCGTCCCGCGCGTCACCGCCTCCGGCCCCGGGCCGCCCATCCGCTGCCCACGCCCGCGGTGTGCAGGGCCAGTACGGTCAGCCCGATGAGCATCACGTTCGTCGAGGTGAAGGTGTCGTTGGTCGCGATGTCCGCGGCGTTGATCAGGAACGCGATGAAGAACAGGACTGCAGCTGCAATGCCGAGCACGGGATTTCCTCTCTCCGGTCACGGGACGGGATCGGCTCCCGCTCCAGACCTCCGTATGCCCCCGCCCGCCGGAAACAGGCCCGGGACGCGGACTCCCGGACGGGGACCCATGACTCGTGCCGATCGTGGTACTCGCCGACCACGGGAATCGCCGGAGACCACCGCATTCCGGATCGTCTACCATCCCCTCCGGGCCCGTACGACTAAGCCTCCCGCCGTCGGGAAGCAGCAGCGGTGGAAGCACAGGATCAGGACAGCCCGCGGGGAACGGGCTGGGGAAGGCGCAATGGCGACCGAGCCGCACTGGGACGGAAAACTGCCTTCTGAAGAGAAGTACACCCGAAGGACCACCTTCGCCGGCGAGCTGCCCAATGTGACGGGCGCGCGCATCGCCGCCGAGGAATTCCTGCTTGCGCTGACCCGCGCCTCGCCACCGGCGGCCCCGGAGCACTGGGACGACATCCTGCTGGTCGTCACGGAGCTGGCGGCCAATGCGGTGCAGTACGCGCCGGGCCCGTTCGAGCTGTGCCTGCGCCGTACGTTCGACGGGGTGCACGTGACGATGCACGACACCAGCACCACCCCGCCCGCGCCGCGCCCGTTCCATCCCGGCCGGGGCGGCGGAGGCGTCGGCTGGCACCTGATCCACACCCTGAGCGACCAGGTCAGCGTGGTGGTGACCGACGAGGGCAAGGACATCCATGTGTTCCTGCCGTGGTGAGGGGGGTTCCTGCCGTGGTGCGGCAGGGGAAGGCTCCCGTACGAAGAGGACCGCCCGTGGGACGGGCGGTCCTTTTCACTGCGCCTCCCCGGGGCGCCTCCCCGGGCCGCCGCCCTTCAGACGAGCGGCACCAGCACCTTGATGATCTTGCCGCCCTCCGGGCACCTCTCCACCGTGATGTCGCGCGCCAGCCGGATGATCACCGGCCAGCCGTAGCCGTTGCCGTGGTGCTGCGAGGGGAAGCCCCCCGCGCCGAAGGCCGCGGGCGGGACGACGTCACTGTTGTCGCGCACGGCCAGCCGTACTCCCCCGTCGGCGGGCGTCACCTCGAAAGCGACCAGTCCACCGCCGTGCCGTATGGCGTTCGCCGCCAGCTCCGAGACGACCAGCAACAGGTCGATGACGGCGGCCTCAGTGGCCGTGCGGTCCGGCCGGTTCCACTGCTCCAGCACCACCTCGCGCGCGTACGCACGGGCCGCCGCCGCGGTCGTGACCGGTTCCGCGGCAGGTGACGTCGCGACCGGTACCGCCGCAGGTGACGTCCCCCCGGGCAGGCCTGTGGACGCGATGGTGGTCGTGTCGGTTCGGTCCATATGCGTCGTGTCCCTGCACTCTGCTTCTTCGATACCGGGCTCCGGCCCGGGCCGCCCGGGCCGGAGCCCGGACGAGATCGCCGCTTCCGGCCGCCGCACCCCGTCGGGATCCGCCTTCCCGCTGGATCCGCATCCATTGCGGTCACATCAGGTCGTGCTCGTCTCCCGGGGCGGCAGACCAAGGTAGTAGGCGCCGACCCCGGTGAGGTACTCGGGGTCCAGCGTCTCGCGGTCGGTCCTGAACCGCGGCGCGGCCTTGACCTCCTCCTCGGTGCAGGCCACCTTGATCTCCTGGGCCTCCGGGTCGATGGACTCCACGGCTCCCACCGGGATCAGCACGCTCCTGCCGAACAGCCAGCCCCCCGTGTCGACGATCAGGTGCCGCATCCCGGACTCGTCCACCTGCCGGTCCACGTGTCCGATCGTCCCGTCGCTCGCAGCGACCGTGAACCCCGTGAGCAGCAGTCCCTCCGCGTACCCGCTCCCCGGTGCGTACGACCAAATCCTGTCGGTGGTCACGTCGCTCCCATCCCTTCCCCGTGTTCATGTCCCCGTGGTCACGTCCGAGCAGGATACGGCGGCCGGTCCGCGCCGCCCGCCGCCCTCCTCGGGCAGCAGATACCCCCCTGCCGGACCTGCATTCTCGACGGTTCCGTCACAGCGGTGCCGTCCCCCTCGTGCCCCCGGGGCCACCCGGGTGTTTCCGCGGAACGGATGCGTATCGCCGGGCAAGCAGGGAACTCGTCGTGCTGGAGGTCGATAGCAATGGTTCCGCTCATTCTTGTCCTGCTGCTCGCCCTGCTCCTTTTCGGTGCGGGTTTCGCGCTCAAGATCCTGTGGTGGGTCGCAGTGGTCGTGCTCATCGTCTGGCTGATCGGCTTCGTCGTACGCCCGAACGCCTCCGGTGGCCGTCGCGGACGCTGGTACCGCTGGTAGAGGGGCCTGTGGGCCCCGCATTCCGGCGTGACACCCACGACCGCGGACACCGCAACACCGCAACACCGAGAATTCCCAGGGAGGAATGGAAATGACGTCGTCTGCACAGGAGCCCAAGTACACCGTTCCCGGACTCAGCACCCAGGACGGCGGGAAGGCAATCGAACTGCTCCGCCTGCGGCTGCACGCACTCAATGACCTCTCGCTCACGCTGAAGCACATTCACTGGAATGTGGTCGGCCCGCATTTCATCGCCATCCACGAGATGCTCGACCCGCAGGTCGACCGGGTCCGTGAGATGGCCGACGACACCGCCGAGCGCATCTCCGCCCTGGGCGGGGTCCCCGCCGGCACGCCGGGCGCCCTCGTGACCGAGCGGACCTGGGACGACTACGACGTCGGGCGCGCGGACGCGATCGCGCACCTCGGCGCCCTCGACCTGGTCTACACGGGCATCATCGAGAGCCACCGGGCGGCCCGCGAGGAGATCGGCAAGTTCGACGCGGTGACGGAGGACCTGCTCATCGAGCACCTGCGCTCCCTGGAGCAGTTCCAGTGGTTCGTGCGCGCGCACCTGGAGAGCGCCGGCGGCACCCTCTCCAACGCCGACGCGCAGACCGAGACCGAGGCCGCCCGCTCGGCCGAGGGCAAGTAGCGGGTCCGCCGCAGCAGGCGCAGGGGCCCGGATCCACGACGGATCCGGGCCCCTGCGCCGTCTCCGGGTCCCCGCCGTGTCCGGCCCCGGGCGGCCCGGGCCGCCCGGGGCCGGACACGGCGGG
>NZ_VDFC01000054.1:15917-49774 GCF_008369065.1 Streptomyces apricus
GACCCTGGACGGGGCGCCGGTGCGGGTGCGGGGGAGACCCTGGACGGGGCGCCGGTGCGGGTGCGGGGGAGCGGGTGGTTCGCGCGGTGTCTGCAGCACGAGTGCGATCACCTTGACGGTGGGTTGTATGTGGATCGGGTGGTGGGGTGGCGGCGGCGGAAGGTTATGTGGCAGGTGGGGCGCGCCGCTTGGGCGCGGTGAGGGTGCGTTGTCGGGTGCGGGCCCGTTGTGGCTGGTCGCGCAGTTCCCCGCGCCCCTGAAAGATGCGCAGTTCCCCGCGCCCCTAAAAGCAAAAGACTGCGCCGTTCCCCGCGCCCCTGAAGGACAAAAGATTGCGCCGTTCCCCGCGCCCCTGACGTGCCGGTGGGGTCAGAAGCCTGGGCCGCCTGCTCTGTCGCCTGCTGCTGCCAGGCGGCCCCAGAGGAGGTCGGCCAGGGCGCGGACCAAGTCGGCGCGGGAGCAGGGGCGTTCGCCCAGCCACCAGTCGCCGGCCGCGTGCATCATGCCGACGATGCCGTGGCCCCAGACCCGGGCCAGCCGCTGGCTGTCGGGACCGAGGTCGACGCGCTCCTCGATGACGTCGGCGAGCTCCTCGCCCATGCGCCGCAGCAGCGGGAAGGAGTACGCCCCCACGTCGAACCCCTGGTCGCTCGGCGTGCCGCCCTCCGACGGGTGCATCAGGAAGCGGTACACCTGCGGACGGGCCTCGATCGCCGCGAGGTAGGTGTCGAGGGTGGCCTCCACCCGCTCCCGGCGCTCGGCGGGCGCGTCCAGCGCGGCGCGCAGCGCTCCGAGCAGGGCGTCGGTGTGACGCTTGGCGAGCGCCGCGTACAGTCCGCCCTTGTCGCCGAAGTGGCGGTACAGGATCGGCTTGGTGATGCCCGCCTCCGCGGCGATGGCGTTCATCGAGGCCTTCGGGCCGTCGCGCAGCACCACCCGGTCGGCGGCCTCCAGCAGTTCGCGCCGGCGGCGGTCGGCGGACCTCTGCTGATCGGTCCGCTGCGTGGTGTCCATGAGCTCTCCCCACCCGTGCTGATTCGGTGACGCCTGCGCAACGTAACACCACCGGGCCGCCGTGCCTCGAACGGGCTGCCGAGCGGAAACGCGGAGTTGACTTTTACTACTGGCCGGTAACAGGCTACGGTTACCGCAAGTAACACATGAGTGCAGCGCTGGAGGGGTCATGGCCGAGTTCACCATGGAGCTCAACGACGAACAGAGGGAGGTCCGGGACTGGATCCACGGCTTCGCCGCCGACGTCATCCGCCCCGCGGCCGCCGAGTGGGACGAGCGCGAAGAGACTCCCTGGCCGGTCATCCAGGAGGCCGCGAAGGTCGGCATCTACTCCCTGGACTTCTATGCCCAGCAGTACTTCGACCCCACCGGCCTCGGCATCCCCATGGCCATGGAGGAGCTGTTCTGGGGCGACGCGGGCATCGCCCTGTCGATCGTCGGCACCGGCCTCGCCGCCGTGGGCGTCCTCGCCAACGGCACCGAGGAGCAGATCGGCACCTGGATCCCCCAGATGTACGGCGACGCCGCCGACGTCAAGGTGGCCGCGTTCTGCTCCTCCGAGCCCGACGCCGGCTCCGACGTCGCCTCGATGCGTACGCGGGCCGTCTACGACGAGGCCAAGGACGAGTGGGTCCTGAACGGCACGAAGACGTGGGCGACCAACGGCGGCATCGCCAACGTCCACGTGGTCGTCGCGGTGGTCGACTCCGAGCTGGGCTCCAAGGGCCACGCGTCCTTCATCGTCCCGCCGAACACGCCGGGCCTGTCGCAGGGCCAGAAGTTCAAGAAGCACGGCATCCGCGCCTCGCACACCGCCGAAGTCGTCCTGGAGAACGTCCGGGTCCCCGGCTCCTGCCTCCTGGGCGGCAAGGAGAAGCTCGACGAGCGCCTCGCCCGGGCCCGTGAGCGGGCCAAGGCGGGGGGCGGCGAGCGCCTGAAGAACGCGGCGATGGCCACGTTCGAGGCGTCCCGCCCGGCCGTCGGCGCCATGGCGGTCGGCACGGCGCGGGCCGCGTACGAGGTGGCCCTCGACTACGCCCGCACCCGCGAGCAGTTCGGGCGGCCGATCATCGACAACCAGGGTGTCGCGTTCCAGCTCGCCGACATGCGCACGTCCATCGACGCGGCGCGGCTGCTGGTGTGGCGGGCCTCCTGGATGGCGGTGAGCGGCAAGCAGTTCACCTCCGCCGAGGGGTCGATGTCCAAGCTGTTCGCCAGCGAGACGGCCAAGAAGGTCACCGGGCAGGCGATCCAGATCCTGGGCGGCAACGGGTACACGCGGGAGTACCCGGTCGAGCGGATGCACCGCGATGCGGCGATCTACACGATCTTCGAGGGCACGAGCGAGATCCAGCGACTCGTCATCGCCCGCCAGCTGTCGGGCATGCCGATCCGGTAGTTCGTCCGCAGCGCCGTCGTGGCCGGTCGCGCAGTTCCCCGCGCCCCTGAAAAGCAGGGGCGCGGGGAACTGCGCGGGCGGGTGCTACCCGTGGCGCAACGGGGTCAGTTGCTCGATGTCGTAGCGCGACCGCAGCTCCTCGATGGCCGCCCCGTCCGGAGGACCCCCCGCGTCGAGGATGCGCAGCAGCTCCTCGAAGTAGCGCTCGTGGTCCGGCGGCGGGGACGCCTGGAAGAACATCTTCGCCGGGGCCCCCGTGGGATTGGCGAACGCGTGCGGGCAGCCCGGCGGCACGACGATCACCGTGCCCGGCGTCGCCCGCACCACCTGGTTGCCCGAACCCGACCGCCAGCGCTGCCAGTTGTCGGGCGTCCGGACGAGCGGCTCGAAGGCGAGCACGTCCAGCTCGCCCTCCAGGACGTAGAACAGCTCCTCGCTGCGTGCGTGGACGTGCGCGCCGACGTCGAAGCCGGGCGGCACGACCACCTCGAAGCTGGACGCCGCCCGCGAGTGCGTGCCGGTCACCTTGAACGTCACGTGCTGGGCCGGGGTCCGCACCGTACGGCCGTGCCCCGGAGGCACCAGCAGCCCCTCGGGCGGAGTGAGCGCGGTCACCAGGTGACGGGCAGGGCCTCGGGCCCGCGGATCAGCGCGCCGCGCCGCCACGGCACCTCGTCCGCCGAGACGGACAGGCGCAGCGTCGGGATCCGGTCCAGCAGCGTGTTCACCATCAGCTCCGTCTCCAGCCGGGCGAGCATCGCGCCCACGCAGTAGTGCGGGCCGTGCCCGAACGCCACGTGCGCGGCGGGACCGCGGTCGAAGTCGATCCGGTCGGGGTCGGGGAAGACGTCCGGGTCCCGGTTGGCGGCCAGGTAGGACACGTAGATCGGGTCGTCCTTCCTGATCCGCACGCCGTGCAGCACGACGTCCTCGGTGGCGATCCGGGACAGGCCCACGGCGTTGCGGTGCGGGATGTACCGCAGCAGTTCGTCGAGGGCCCGGGGCCGCAGCTCCGGCTCGTCCCGCAGCCGGTCGAACAGCGCGGGCCTGGTCATGAGGATGAAGAGCATCTGCCCCGTGTTGTTGGTGACGGCCTCGCCGCCGATCTGGATCGGGCCCGCGAGCGCCACCGCCTCCTCCTCGGTGATGTCGCCCCGGCCCACCGCCGCGCCGAGCAGCGAGGTGACGTCCTCGCCCGTGGCGTCGCGGCGCTCCGCGATCAGTTTGCGGAAGTACACCTCCATGTCCCGCTTGGCTCGCTCGCTGGCCGCGGCGCCCTGGGAGGAGGAGAGGATCGCCTGCGTCCAGACGTGCAGGGTGTGCCGGTCGCCGGCCGGGACCCCCATCAGCTCGCAGATGACCGTCATCGGGAAGGGCGCCAGCACCCGGTGGATCAGGTCGGCCGGCGGCCCGTCCCGCAGCATCCCGTCGACCATCGTGTCGAGCGTGCGCCGGGCGCCCTCCCGCAGTCGCTCGATGCCGCGCGAGGTGAACGCGGCGTTCACCGCCCTGCGCAGCCGGGAGTGGTCGGGCTTGTCGACGAAGCTCATCGCGCCCGGCGCCGGGATGAAGTGCGGCGCGAGGCGGGTGACCTGGCGGCCGAGCACCTTCGCCCGGCTGAACCGGGGGTCGTTCGTCACTAGCCGTACGTCCTCGTAGCGGGTGACCAGCCAGGCCCAGCCCTCGCCGTTGGGGAGCTGGATGCGGTTGATCGGGCCCTCGCGCATCAGCTCGGACAGGACGGGGTCGAAGTCCACCCCGGTCAGGTCCAGGGCCGGCCAGTGCCGCACCGGGGGAGCCGCCGCCGTCTCTTCGCTCAGGGTCATCGTGCCACCGTCTCCTTGTCGTGCGTCCGGTGCCCGCGTGCCTGCCGCCCGTCGTCCGTGCGGTGCCAGCGGCCCAGGGCCATCTCGGCCGTGATCCCCGGTCCGAAGCCCGCGAGCAGCCCGCGGGCCCCTTCGTGGGCGCCCCCCTCGTCGAACAGCCGGCGCAGCGCGTCCAGGACGACGGCGCTGGCGATGTTCCCGTACTCGGTGAGCGTCGCCCGGCTGAACCGGAAGGCCTCCGGTGCCACCTGGAGGAACTTGCTGAGGTCGTCGAGGATCCGCGGGCCCCCGGCGTGGATGATGTAGAAGTCCAGGTCCGAGGCGTCCCAGCCGTGCTGGCCGGCCAGCTCCTGGAGGGCCGGGGCGAGCGGCTCCATGGTGGCCGGCACCCGCTTGTCCAGCAGGAAGTGGAAGCCGGTGGCCCGGACGTCGTACATGATCCAGTCCTCGGTCCTGGGGATCAGGTACGAGCCGTTGCGCTCCAGGCGGATGCCCTCGCCGCCCCGTCCGCGGACCACCGCGGCGGCTATCCCGTCGCCGAACAGGCCGTTGCACAGCAGCGAGCCCACGCCGAGGTCGGTCGGCTGGTAGCACAGCGAGCAGAACTCGCAGGCCACGATGAGGGCGTTCGCCTCGGGGTAGGCCGAGCAGAAGTCGTGCGCCCGGTTGATCGCGGCGCCGCCGGCCGCGCAGCCGAGCTGTGCCATGGGTATCTGGCGGGTGTCGCTGTCGAACCCCATCTCGTTGATCAGCCAGGCCGTCATCGAGGGCATCATGAAGCCCGTGCAGGAGACGTAGATGATCACGTCGATGTCGGTGGGCCGGACCTGCGCGTCGTCGAGGGCCCGCCGCACGACGGCCGGGACGCGGGCCTTGGCCTCGGCCTCGTACACCTTGTTGCGTTCCGCGAAGCCCGGGTGCTTCAGCGTCTCCTCGATGGGCTGCACGATGTGCCGCGTGCGGACGCCGGTGTTCTCGATCAGCCTCAGCGCGAGCGGCAGTTGGGGGTGGTCCGGATGGCGGGAGCGCGCCAGTTCGAGCGTCTCCTCCATCGTGATGACGTGTTCCGGAACGGAGACCGCGGGTCTGCACAAAGTCGCCATGTACCTGCGCCTTCTCTCGCCCGCCGGGACGCGCTCTCCTCGGCAGTGGGTGGTCCCACCACGATCGCCCGAGGAGCCCCGTTTATCGCGCCGGACTACGCCAGACCGGGGACGACCCGCGCCCGAAGGGGGCGCCCTTCAGGGGCGCGGGGAACTGCGCGACCGGCCACGACGAGCCGGCACGGTACGAACAACCGCAACATCGGCGGCTAACCGCCGGACGCACCCCCGCTGCTGTGCGCGATGCACGCCACGTCGATCCGGTCCGCCAGCTTCGCCAGCTCGATCGTGAGCGCGGCGACGGTGTCCTCGTCGAGGCCGTCCTGCCCGGCCTCGACCAGATGCAGCCACCGTCCCCCCATCGTCCGCAGCAGCTTGCTCACATCGGCGGCAGCCACCTGCAGGGTCCCGCGGTCGTCGACGATCAGAGGCAGGGTCACTTCGCGGTTCACAGGGGGGATGGTAGCTGCGGAACGCTCACGCTCCGTGCCATACGGTGGTGATGTTGCAGAACTCTCGGATTCCGTGCCCCGACAGCTCACGCCCGTAGCCGGACCGCTTGGTCCCGCCGAAGGGGTACGCCGGGTGGGACGCCGTCATCCCGTTGAAGAAGACGCCGCCTGCCTCCAGGTCCCGTACGAACCGGTCGGTCTCGGCCTCGTCGCGCGTCCACACGTTGGAGCTCAGCCCGAACGGCGAGTCGTTGGCGATGGCGACCGCCTCGTCCAGGTCGGCCGCCCGGTAGAGCGTGGCGACCGGTCCGAAGGTCTCCTCGTGGTGGATGCGCATCTCGGGGGTGATGTCGGCCAGGACGGTCGGCGGGTAGTACCAGCCGTCGCCGTCGGGGAGCTCCCCGCCGCACAGCACGGTCGCGCCGCTCTCGACGGCGTCGTCGACCAGTTCCACGAGGTCGTCGCGGCCCTGTTCGGTGGCGACCGGACCGACGTCCGTGCCCTCGTCCAGCGGGTCGCCGACCGTGAGGGCCTTCATGTTCTCGGTGAAGCGTTCGGCGAAGGCGTCGAAGACGTCCGTGTGGACGATGAACCGCTTGGCGGCGATGCAGGACTGCCCGTTGTTCTGCACCCGGGCCGTCACCGCGGTCCTCGCCGCCTGCTCGATGTCGGCCGAGGGCATGACCACGAACGGGTCGCTGCCGCCCAGCTCCAGGACGGTCTTCTTGATCTCGTCCCCGGCCACCGAGGCGACCGCGCGGCCGGCCGGTTCGCTGCCGGTCAGGGTGGCCGCCTTGATCCGCGGGTCGCGCAGGATGTCCTCGATCGCGCCCGAGCCGACGAGCAGCGTCTGGAAACAGCCCTCCGGGTAACCGGCCCGGCGGAACAGGTCCTCCAGGTAGAGGGCGGTCTGCGGGACGTTCGAGGCGTGCTTGAGCAGACCGACGTTGCCGGCCATCAGCGCGGGCGCGGCGAAGCGGATCACCTGCCAGAGCGGGAAGTTCCAGGGCATGACGGCGAGCACCGGCCCGAGCGGGCGGTAGCGCACCAGGACGCGGGAGGCGCCGGAGTCCTCCACGTCGGCCTTGGCGGGCTCCTCGTCGGCGAGGAGTTCCTCGGCGTGGTCGGCGTACCAGCGCATCGCCTTGGCGCACTTGGCCGCCTCGGCGCGGGCCTGCTTCACCGGCTTGCCCATCTCGACGGTCATGGTGCGGCCGATGTCCTGCGCGTCGGCCTCCAGGAGGTCGGCGGCGCGGTGCAGCAGTCGCTTGCGCTCGGTGTAGGGGGTGGTGCGGTAGGTGTCGAACGTCGCCTCCGCGGTGGCGAGGCGGCGTTCGATCTCCTCCTCGCCGAGGGCGTCGTAGGTCTTGAGGGTTTCGCCCGTTGCCGGGTTCACGGTTGCGATGGGCATGGCCTGTGCCTCCTGGTGCGGTTCGTCGGGTGCGGGTCCGTCGTGGCTGGGCGCGCAGTTCCCCGCGCCCCTTCGGGCGCGTGCCCCTCTCATCAGCGCATATGCCGTTCGAGGCGGTCCAGGAACTCCGTCTGGGCCTTGATCAGCAGTGCTCTGGCGCGGTCCAGGGGCAGCCATTCCACGCGGTCCAGTTCCGGGAACTCCTGGACGCGGCCCGAGCCGCGGGGCCATTCCATCCTGAAGGTGCCGGGGACCACGGTCGCCGGATCGAGGTCGGCTTCCATGGCCCAGACCGTGACGATCTTGCCGTTCGCCTGGGTGACCTCGCCCAGCGGGACGGTCTCGCCCTCGGGCGGCGGCAGGCCCAGTTCCTCCTGGAACTCGCGGCGCGCGGCCTCCAGGGCCGGCTCCTCGGGCCCGTACTCGCCCTTCGGCACGGACCACGCCCCGGCGTCGCGCCGGGCGAAGAACGGACCGCCCATGTGCCCGAGCAGCACCTCGGTGCCCCGCTCCGAGCGCCGGAACAGGAGCAGGCCCGCGCTGCGCCGCACGGCGGCGCTCACGGGGCGACCCCCGGGTGCGCGGCGAGCACCGTCTCGACGGTGTCGGCCTGGTCCGGGGTCTTGTCCTCGCGGTAGCGCACCACCCGCGCGAAGCGCAGGGCGACGCCCGCCGGGTAGCGGGTCGAGCGCTGCAGGCCGTCGTACGCGATCTCCACGACCAGTTCGGGGCGCACGGTCACCACCGGGCCGCTCTCCCCGGGGGAGCCGGCGGGGCCCACGGCGAGTTCCCTCAGCCGCTCGGTCTGCCAGGCCAGCATCACGTCGGTGAGGCCCTTGAAGGTCTTGCCCAGCATGGCGAACGAGCCGTCCGGCCGCAGTGCCCCCAGGTGCAGGTTGGAGAGCTTGCCGGTGCGCCGCCCGCTGCCCCACTCGGCGGCCAGCACCACCAGGTCGAGGGTGTGGACGGGCTTGACCTTCAGCCAGGAGGCCCCGCGGCGCCCCGCGCTGTAGGGGGCGTCCAGGGACTTGAGGACCACGCCCTCGTGGCCGCGTGCGAGCGTGTCGGCGCCGAACCGCTCCGCGGCGGCCCGCGCCGCCTCGTCCGCGGGGTCCGGCACGAGCAGGCGCCGTACCCGCATCGGCTCGGGGACCAGCCGGGCGAGCTCCGCGTGGCGGTCGGCGAACGGCAGGTCGAGCAGGTCCCGGCCGTCCACGGCCAGCACGTCGAAGAAGACGGGGGACACGGGCACCGCCTCGGCGGCGGTCGTGACGTCCACCCGAGAACTGACCCGTCCCGCGGTCTCCTGGAAGGGCCGCGGCCGTCCGTCCCCGTCGAGCGCGAGGACCTCGCCGTCCAGGATGAAGCGGTCCCCCGCCAGCTCCCGCGCGGCCCGGGTGATCTCGGGCAGCCGGTCGGTGATGTCGTCGAGGGTGCGGGTGTGGACGCGTACGGTGTCGCCGTCGCGGTGGACCTGGACGCGGATGCCGTCGAGCTTCTCCTCGACCACACAGCTGCCGAGCCTGTCGACGGCCTCGGCGACGGACGGGGCGCTCTGCGCCAGCATCGGCCACACGGGCCGGCCGACGGTGAGCCGGAACTCCGCCAGGGCCTGTGGCCCGTCGGCGAGCAGCCGCTCGGCCACCGTCTGCAGCGAGCCGGCCAGCATCACCGCCCGGCGGACGTCGGCCGGCGGCGCCCCGGTCGCCTGGGCGAGGCCCTCGGCCGCGAGGGCGTCCAGGGCGCCCTGCCGCAGTTCGCCGCTGAGCAGCGCGAGCAGGAACCTCTGCTCCGGTTCGGTGGCCGCGCCCATCAGGGCGCCGACCAGGCGGGCCCGCTCCGCCTGCGAGCCCGGGCCGGAGACCGCGCCGAGCTCCGTGAGCCGGGCGTCCACCTCCCGCACGGTCAGCGTGGGCTCCGCGGCGGGCGGGACCGGTGTGCCGAGCGTCTTCCAGCCGACGCCGATGCGGCCCTGCGGCAGGCGGCCCGCCAGGTAGGGGATGACGATCGGCACGTCGGCCGCCTCCGCGTCCCGGAACAGCTCCGCGAGCAGGGCGGTCTTGCGGGTCCGCGCCGAGGTGGCGGCGACCTCCTGGGACACGACGGCGAGTCGGGACAGCAGCATGCAGTCATGGTGCTACGCGGAGACCGGATCTACACCTGGGCCGCCGGTCCCGGGCCGTCGCCCCCGGGTCGTCCCAGCCGGGCTGTCACGCCCGGACGGTCGTGCCCGGGCCGTCGGTCCCGGGTCGGCGCACCCGGCCGTCGGTCCCGGGCCGCCGCACCCGGCTGTCAGTCCCCGGCTGTCAGTCCCGGGCCGGCGCMCCCGACCGCCAGTCCCCGGCCGTCGGTCCCGGGCCGCCGCACCCGACTGTCAGTCCCCGGCTGCCAGTCCCGGGCCGGCGCACCTGACCGTCGGTCCCGAGCTGTCGTACCCGGGCTGTCAGGCCCGGACGGTCGTGCCCAGGCCGTCGGTCCCGGGCCGGCGCACCCGACCGTCGTCCCGAGCCGTCGGTCCCGGGTCCTCAGACCCGGACCGCCGCGTCGAGGTCGGCGAACAGGAGGTCGCCGTTGATCGTGGCCCCGGCCCGGTAGCCGCCGCTCGCCGCGTTCACGACCTGTTCGCCGAAGCCGGTCGCGTTGCCCGCCGCCCAGACGCCGGGCACGCTCGTCAGGCCCGTGGCGTCGACCGCGGCGTACGAGCCGAACGGCGTCTCCTGGAGCGCGGCGCCCAGCTTCTCCAGCAGGCCGGTCTGCGGGACGGGCCGGGGCGCCACGAACAGCACCGAGCGCGCGTGCGCCGTGCCGTCCGCGAGGCGCACCCCGGTGAGCCGGTCGTCGACGACGTCGAGCCCCGCCACCTCACCGGGCACCACGGAGACCCCGGCCGCGGCGAGCCTGCGCAGGTCCTCGTCGGTCAGCTCCTCCTCGGCGACCGTGTGCAGGAACAGGGTCACGTCCTTCGACCACTGGGACACCATCAGGGCCTGGTGCACGGACATCGGGGTGGTGGCCAGGACACCGAAGGCTTGGTCGCGCACCTCCCAGCCGTGGCAGTAGGGGCAGTGCAGCACGTCGCGGCCGAAGCGCTCGGCGACCCCCGGCACCCCGGGCAGTTCGTCCGCGAGGCCGGTGGCGACCACCAGCCGCCGCCCGTGCACCCCGCGCCCCCCTTCCAGCGTCACGTCGAACTCCCCGGCCGCGTCCCGCGCCACGTCCACCGCCCGGTCCCGGACCAGCTCCACGCCGTACCGCGCGATCTCCTCGCGGCCCGCGGCCAGGAACTCGGCCGGCGGCATCCCGTCCCGGGTCAGATAGCCCTGCAGGTGCGCGGCGGGCGCGTTGCGCGGTTCGCCCGCGTCGATCACGAGCACACTGCGGCGCGCGCGCCCCAGGACGAGCGCCGCGGACAGTCCGGCCGCGCCGCCGCCGACGACGACCACTTCGTACGTATCGGTCATGGTGACCACCTCCACCGACAAGGTGACGCGACGGCCACCGTATTGACAAACCTCTTTGCCGAAACTGCAATAGCGGTATGAGCGAGCACCAGCACCCCGAGGAGCACCAGGACCGCGACACGGAGGGCGTCCTCGCGGAGGTCGGCCCCCGGCTGCGCCGCATCCGCAAGGAGCGCGGCGCCACCCTCGCGGGCCTGTCCACCGCCACCGGCATCTCCGTCAGCACCCTCTCCCGGCTGGAGTCCGGCCTGCGCAAGCCGAGCCTGGAGCTGCTGCTGCCCATCGCCCGGGCCCACCAGGTGCCCCTGGACGAGCTGGTCGGGGCGCCGCAGGTGGGCGACCCGCGGGTCCGCGCGGCGAAACCGATCGTCATGCACGGCCGCAAGCACTGGCCGCTCACCCGCCAGCCCGGCGGGCTGCAGGCCTACAAGGTGCTGGAGCCCCAGCGCAAGGAGGAGCCGGAGCCGCGCGTCCACGAGGGCTACGAGTGGCTGTACGTGCTGTCGGGGCGGCTGCGCCTGGTGCTCGGCGAGCACGACGTGGTGCTCGGCGCCGGGGAGGCGGCCGAGTTCGACACGCGCGTGCCGCACTGGTTCGGGTCGACGGGGGAGGGGCCCGTGGAGTTCCTGAGCCTCTTCGGGCGCCAGGGGGAGCGGATGCACGTACGGGCACGTCCCAAGCGGGCCGGGCAGGGCGACGGTCAGGCCGACTGACCGGAGGCCGGGACGGACCGTCGCCGACGGTTCCCTGATCGGCAAGCGACCGCTTAGTATGCGGGGGACCGCGAGGTGCGAACAGTACCGACCCAGTCCCGTGGAGGCCCCGCATGCAGGCATGGCAAGTGCACGAGAACGGCGAGCCCGGTGAGGTGATGCGGCTCGCGGAGGTGGAGCGGCCCACGCCCGGTGACGGCCAGGTCCTGCTGAAGGTGCGCGCGGCGAACATCAACTTCCCGGACGTCCTGATGTGCCGGGGGCAGTACCAGGTCAGGCCCCCGCTGCCGTTCACGCCCGGCGTGGAGATCTGCGGCGAGACCGAGGACGGCCGGCGGGTCGTCGCCAACCCCGCACTGCCGTACGGCGGTTTCGCCGAGTACGCCGTCGCGGACGCCGCCGCCCTGCTGCCCGCGCCCGAGGCGCTGGACGACGCCGAGGCGGCCGCCCTGCACATCGGCTACCAGACCGGCTGGTTCGGCCTGCACCGGCGGGCTCGCCTGGAGGCCGGCGAGACGCTGCTCGTGCACGCCGCCGCGGGCGGGGTCGGCAGCGCGGCGGTGCAGCTCGGGAAGGCGGCGGGCGCCACCGTCATCGGTGTGGTGGGCGGCGCGGACAAGGCCGCCGTCGCCCGCGAGCTGGGCTGCGACGCCGTCGTGGACCGGCGCGCCGAGGACGTCGTCGCCGCCGTCAAGGAGGCCACCGGCGGCCGGGGCGCCGACGTGGTCTACGACCCGGTCGGCGGGGACGCCTACACCCAGTCCGCCAAGCTCGTCGCCTTCGAGGGCCGCATCGTCGTCGTCGGCTTCGCCAGCGGCACGATCCCCAGCCCCGGGCTCAACCACGCCCTGGTGAAGAACTACTCGATCATGGGCCTGCACTGGGGCCTGTACAACACCAAGGACCCGAAGCTGGTCCTGCACTGCCACGAGCAGCTGACCGGGCTGGCCTCGCGCGGGGCGATCAAGCCGCTGGTCAGCGCCCGCGTGCCGCTGGCCGGTGCCGCCGACGCCGTCCAGCGGGTCGCCGACGGCGTCACCACGGGCCGGGTCGCCGTGGTGCCCTCGCTCGTCAACCCCCTCGACGGCACCCTGGAGAACGGAGCGGCCGCATGAGCGACACCGCGAACGGGAGCGGCGCGGTCGACGCCGTCGCACTGCGCCGCCGCACCCGGGAACTGCTGGCCGCCCACCCGGTCGACTCCACCGKCCGCACGGACTTCCTCAAGGCCCGCTTCGACGCCGGCCTCGCCTGGGTGCACTACCCGCAGGGCCTCGGCGGCCTCGGCGCGCCGCGCTCCCTGCAGGCCGTCGTGGACGCCGAGCTGGAGGCCGCGGGCGCCCCCGACAACGACCCCCGGCGCATCGGCATCGGCCTGGGCATGGCCGCGCCGACGATCCTCGGCTTCGGCACCGAGGAGCAGAAGCGCCGCTTCCTGCGCCCCTTGTGGGTGGGCGAGGAGGTCTGGTGCCAGCTGTTCAGCGAACCGGGCGCGGGCTCGGACCTGGCCGCCCTGGGCACCCGGGCGGTCCGCGACGGCGACACGTGGGTGGTCAACGGGCAGAAGGTGTGGACGTCCAGCGCCCACGTCGCCCGCTGGGCCATCCTCATCGCCCGCACCGACCCCGACGCACCCAAGCACCGCGGCATCACGTACTTCGTCTGCGACATGACCGACCCCGGTGTCGAGGTGCGGCCCCTGCGCCAGATCACCGGTGAGGCCGAGTTCAACGAGGTGTTCCTCACCGACGTCCGCATCCCCGACGCGCACCGCCTCGGCGAGGTCGGCGACGGCTGGCGGGTCGCGCAGACCACGCTCATGAACGAGCGGGTCTCCATCGGCGGCATGCGCATCCCCCGCGAGGGCGGCATGATCGGCCCCGTCGCGAAGACCTGGCGCGAGCGCCCCGAACTGCGCACCCACGAACTGCACCAGCGGCTGCTGAAGCTGTGGGTCGAGGCCGAGGTGGCCCGGCTCACCGGCGAACGCCTGCGCCAGCAGCTGGTCGCGGGCCAGCCCGGCCCCGAGGGCTCCGGCATGAAGCTCGCCTTCGCCCGTCTCAACCAGGAGATCAGCGGCCTGGAGGTCGAACTCCTCGGCGAGGAGGGGCTGCTGTACGACGACTGGACGATGCGCCGCCCGGAACTGGTCGACTTCACCGGCCGGGACGCCGGCTACCGCTACCTCCGCTCCAAGGGCAACAGCATCGAGGGCGGGACCAGCGAGGTCCTGCTGAACATCGTCGCCGAACGCGTGCTGGGCCTGCCCTCCGAGCCGCGCACCGACAAGGACGTCGCCTGGAAGGACCTCGCCCGATGACCTCGACGACCCCGCAGAGCGCACAGCCGGACCTGCTGTACTCGCAGGACGAGGACGCGCTGCGCGCCGCCGTCCGCGACCTGCTCGCCGACCACTGCGACCCGGCCGGCGTGATCGCCGGCACCGAGTCCGGCGCGCCGTACGACCGCGCGGCGTGGAAGGCGCTCGCCGACGGCATGGGCCTCGCGGGCCTGCTGGTGCCCGAGGAGCGCGGCGGCCAGGGCGCCACCCACCGCGAGGCCGCCGTCGTCCTGGAGGAGCTGGGCCGCTCGGTCGCCCCGGTGCCCTACCTGACGAGCGCGGTCGTCGCCACCGAGGCGCTGCTCGCGTGCGACGCCGACGACCTGCTGGCGGAGCTGGCCTCCGGCCGCCGCATCGGCGTCCTCGCCGTCGCCCTGAGCGTCGCCCCCGGCGGCGCCCACAAGATCGTACGAGCCGAAGGTGGCGCCCTGCACGGGGAGCTGACCGGTATCGCGGACGCGGCCGCCGCCGACGTGCTGCTCGTCCCGGCCGAGGACGGCGGGCTGTACGCGGTCGACGCGCAGGCCGCGACCGTCACCCCGCAGGTGTCCCTGGACCTGACCCGGCCGGTGGCGAAGGTCGTCCTCGACGCGGCGCCCGCCCGCCGGGTCGGCGATGCGGGCCCGGCCGTGCGGCGCGCTCTGCGGGCCGGCGCCGCGCTGCTGGCCTCCGAGCAACTCGGCCTCGCCGAGTGGTCCTTGACGGAGACGGTCCGCTACCTCAAGGAGCGCAAGCAGTTCAACCGCCCGGTCGGCGGCTTCCAGGCGCTCAAGCACCGGCTCGCCCAGCTGTGGCTGGAGACGGTCGGCACCCGGGCCGCGGCCCGCAACGCGGCCGACGCGCTCGCCACCGGCAGCGCGGACGCGGACGTGGCGGTCGCCCTCGCGCAGGCGTACGCGGCGCCCGTCGCCGTGCACGCCGCCGAGGAGGCGCTCCAGCTGCACGCCGGGATCGGGATGACCTGGGAGCACCCGGTCCACCTCTACCTCAAGCGCGCCAAGGCCGACTCGATCGCGTACGGCACGGCGGGCCGCCACCGCGAGGCGCTGGCGGGGCTGGTGGACCTCCAGGCCCCCTGACCCGCCGGCACGACGTACGGCATGAAGGCCCGCTCCCCCCGTACCGGAGCGGGCCTTCGGTCTTTTCCCGCCGCACCCCCTCCATCATGCATAATTGCGAACTGCTCGCAATAACTGATCATCTGCATTAGGGGTGGGGCGGCGATGAGGGCCGGATCGATACGAGGCATGGGTGCCCTGGCGGCGGCCGCCGTCCTGACGGCAGGCTCCGCCGCCTGTTCGGCACCCGGCGACAAGGGCGACGGCGAGGGCGCCGCGACCTCGGCCGTCGTCGGCATCGCCTACGAACCCGAGACCCTCAGCCCCCTGCTGGGCTTCGGCAAGGACGGCAACTCCAAGATCTTCGACGGGCTGCTCACGCACGACGCCGACCTGGAGCTGAAGCCCGCGCTGGCGGCCTCCCTGCCGGAGGTCACCGACGGCGGGCGCACGTACACGTACGAGCTGCGCAAGGGCGTGGAGTTCAGCGACGGCGAGCCGTTCACCGCCGAGGACGTCGTCTTCACGTACGAGACGATCCTCGACGAGAAGACCAACAACCCCTCCAAGGGCGAGCTGGACGCGATCGAGAGCGTCGAGGCGAAGGGCGAGGGCACGGTCGTCTTCCGGCTCAAGTACCCCTACGCGCCCTTCGCCGAGCGCACGGTGCTGCCCATCGCGCCGAAGCACCTGGCCGGCGAACAGGACGTCAACTCCGGCTCGTTCGGGACGAAGCCCGTCGGCACCGGACCGTACGAGCTGGTCAAGTGGTCCAAGGGCGAGCAGCTCGTGCTGGAGGCCAACCCCGGCTACTGGGGCGGCGCCCCGCAGATCGAGCGCTTCACCATGGCGATCGTCAAGGACGACGACGTACGCGCCACCCGGCTGCGCTCCGGCGACCTCGACGGCGCGATCCTGCCACCGAACCTCGCCAAGGCCTTCAAGGGGGCGGGGCAGAAGACGTACGCGGCCAAGAGCTTCGACTACCGCACGGTCACCCTGCCGACCGGCAACGAGGTCGCGGGCGACACCGCCGTGCGCCGCGCCCTCGACATCGCCGTCGACCGGCAGGCCATGGTCGACGGCATCCTCGAAGGCGCCGGCAAGGTGGCCTACGGGCCCGTCCCGACCGACAGCGAGTGGTTCACGAAGGGCACCGGGCGGACGTACGACCCGAAGGCGGCGGGCAAGATCCTCGACGAGGCCGGCTGGAAGCCCGGCGAGGACGGCATCCGCAGGAAGGACGGCGTCCGCGCGGGCTTCCCGCTCTGGTACGTCTCCGGCGACAAGCTCCGCCAGGACCACGCCCTCGCCTACGCCTCCGACGCCAAGAAGATCGGCATCGACATCAAGGTCCAGGCGGGCACCTGGGAGGTCATCGAGCCGCGCATGCCGAAGGACGCCGTCCTCGCGGGCGGCGGCTCACCGGCCGACCCCGACTTCGACCAGTACCCGCTCCTCAGGTCGGACCTCGCGGGCGACGGCTTCAACAACATGGGCTGGTACGACAACCCGAAGGTCGACCAGGCCCTGGAGACCGGCCGCGAGAGCGGCGACCGGGCCGAGCGCAAGGCCGCCTACGACACCGTGCAGCGCGAGCTGGTCAAGAACCCCGGCTACACCTTCCTGACCCACATCGACCACCTGTACGTCGTCGACGACCGCTTCGGCGAGCTCACCACGCAGGTCGAACCGCACGACCACGGCCTGGCGGCCGGCCCGTGGTGGAACGTCGAGGACTGGCGGCCGTGAGCCGGGTGCCCTGGGGTCCCATGGCGCGGCTGGCGGGACGGCGGGCCCTGTTCGCCGTCCCCGTCCTCGGGACCGTCACGTTCGGCGTCTTCGCGATCGCCGCGGCCTCGCCGTTCGACCCCGTCAAGGCGTACGCGGGCACGGCCGGGCTCAGCGCCTCGCAGCGGACCCTGGACCAGCTGCGCGCCAACCTGGGCGCCGACCGGCCCCTCGTCGCCCGCTGGTGGGATTGGCTGACGTCCGCCGTACGCGGCGACCTCGGCGACTCCGGATCGATGCGGCAGCCGGTCGCCGACGTCATCGGCGAACGCGTCGGCTGGTCCGTGCTGCTGGCCGCCACCGCGTTCCTCCTCGCCGTCCTGGTCGGCGGCCTGCTCGGGGTGCTGGCCGCGCGCAGGCCCGGCGGCTGGACGGACCGGGCCGTCACCTCGCTGGCGTACACCCTGGAGGCGGCGCCGCCGTTCTGGCTCGGGCTGCTGGTGATGTGGCTGTTCGCGCTCAAGCTCGGCGTGCTGCCCGCGGGCGGCCTCACCGACACCGGCAGCACGGTGGTCACCGCCGGCCAGGTCGCCCGCCACCTCGTGCTGCCCGCGGCCGTCCTGGCGCTCTCCCAGCTGCCGTGGTTCGTGCTGTACGTCCGCCAGGGCGTCGGCGACGCGCTCCAGGAGGACCCCGTGCGCGGCGCACGCGCACGGGGACTCGCCGAGCGCAGGGTCCTGCTGGGGCACGCCCTGCGGTCCGGGATGCTGCCGGTGCTCACCCTGATCGGCTCACGCGTGCCCGAACTCATCACCGGGGCCCTGCTCGTGGAGACCGTCTTCAGCTGGCCCGGGATCGCCGCGGCGACGGTCGAGGCGGCCACCGCCGTCGACTTCCCGCTGCTGGCCGCGCTGACCGTGCTCGCCACGGTCGCCGTCCTGGCCGGCAACCTCCTCGCGGACCTGCTGTACGGGCTCGCGGACCCGAGGGTGGGCTTCGATGGCTGACACGGCGACGACGTCCGGGAAGACCGAGGTGTGGCGCACGCGCGCCGTCGTACGGCGCTCCACGCGCGCGTGGCGGGTGCGCGGCTCCGCCGCCGTCGTGCTCGTGCTGGTCCTGGCCGTGCTCCTGGTGCCGCCCTTCGCACAGCTCGACCAACAGGCCGTGGACCTGACGGCGAAGCTCCGACCTCCGTCCTGGGCCCATCCGTTCGGCACCGACGACGTCGGCCGGGACCTGCTGCTGCGCTGTGTCTACGGGCTGCGGGTCTCGCTGCTGGTGGGCGTGGTCGCCGCGGTCGTCGCCACCGTGGTCGGCACGGCCGTCGGCGCGCTCGCCGGAGCCCTCGGCGGGTGGCCCGACCGGCTGCTGATGCGCCTGGTGGACGTCTTCGCCTCGGTGCCGCACCTGCTCCTGGGCATCTTCATCGTGGCGATGTTCCGGCCGGGCGTCTGGCCGGTCGTCGTGTCGGTCGCGCTCACCCACTGGCTGTCGACGGCCCGGATCGTCCGCGCGGAGGTGCTGTCGCTGCGCTCGCGCCCCTACGTCGACGCCGCGATCTCGGGCGGCGCCTCCCGCCACCGGGTCGCGGTACGCCACCTGCTGCCCGGCGTGCTGCCCCAGGCCGGGCTCGCCGCCGTGCTGATGGTGCCGCATGCCGTCTGGCACGAGTCCGCCCTGTCCTTCCTGGGGCTCGGGCTGCCCACCCACCAGGCCAGCCTCGGCACGCTGGTGCAGAGCGCCCGCGGATCGCTGCTCGCCGGCGACTGGTGGCCCACCCTCTTCCCCGGGCTGTGCGCGGTCGTCGCCACCCTGGCGATCGCGGGTCTCGCGGGCGCCTGGCGCGAACGCCTCAACCCCCGCCGCCGATCGGAGCTGATGCTGTGACACCGCCGACCGAGCCGACGCCGGGCGGGACCGTCCTGTCGGTGCGCGGGCTCTGCGTGCGCTTCGAGATGCGCGACGGGTCGTACGTACGGGCCGTCACGGACGCCTCCTTCGACCTCGCCGCAGGGGAGTGCCTGGCCCTCGTCGGCGAGAGCGGCTGCGGCAAGTCGGTCCTCGCCTCGGCCCTGCTCGGCCTGCTGCCCGCCAACGCCTCGGTCGCCGGCTCGGCCGTCCTCGGCGACGCCGGGTCCGGCGCCGGCGGGCTCGACCTCCTGGCGGCGGACGAACGGGTGCTGGCCCGCGAGGTGCGCGGACGCCGCGTCGGACTCGTCCCGCAGAGCCCCGTGGCGCACCTGACCCCGGTGCGCACCGTCCGCTCGCACCTGGACGAGACCGTGCGCGCGTTGACGGGCACCAGCGGACCGGACGGCGTACGGGCCGCCGCCGGGCGGGCCGCGTTCCCCGAGGACCACCTCGACCGCCATCCGCACCAGCTGTCCGGCGGGCTCGCGCAGCGTGCCGCCACCGCGCTCGCCCTCGTCGGGGACGCTTCCCTGCTGCTCGCGGACGAGCCGACCACCGGCCTCGACCGCGACCTCGTCGAGCGGACCGTCGACGAACTGCGCCGCCACACCGGCGACCACCGCGCCCTGCTGCTGATCACGCACGACCTCGCGGCGGCCGGCCGCATCGCCGACCGCGTCGCCGTGATGTACGCCGGACGCCTCGTGGAGATCACCGACGCCGCCGCCTTCTTCGGCGCGCCGGGCCCGCGGCACCCCTACGCGCGCGGCCTCCTGAACGCCCTGCCCGAGCGGGACTTCGCGCCGGTCCCGGGCCTGCCGCCCGAACTCGGCGCGCTGCCCGAGGGCTGCGCCTTCGCGCCCCGCTGCGACCGGGCCAGCGAGGCGTGCGCGACCGTACCGGAGCTGACGTCGGGCGTCGCCTGCCACCACGTGGCGGTGGCGCGTGCTTGAACTGCGCGACGTCACGGCGGGCTACGACCGCCGCGCCCCCGTCGTCCGGGGCGTCTCCCTGACCGTGCGGGTGGGAGAGGCCGTGGGACTCCTGGGCCCCAGCGGCTGCGGCAAGTCCACGCTCGCGCGGGTCGCCGCCCTGCTGCACCGGCCCGACGCCGGACAGGTCGTCCTGGACGGGGAGCCGGCGGCCGGCTGGCGCCACCGCGCGCCCCGGGCCCAGCGCACCTCCTTCGGGGTCGTCTTCCAGCAGCCGCGCCTGTCGGCCGATCCGCGGCTGCCGCTCGCGCGGCTCATCGCCGAACCGCTGCGGGCCAACGGCCGTCCGGTGGACGCCGTACCGGAACTGGCCGAAACCGTCGGGCTCACGGCGGACCTGCTCGGCCGCCGGCCGCACGAGGTCAGCGACGGCCAGCTCCAGCGGGCGTGTCTCGCCAGGGCGCTCGCGCTGCGGCCGCGCTGGCTCGTCTGCGACGAGATGACGGCGATGCTCGACGCCTCGACCACGGCCGCGCTGGTCGGCGTCGTCGAGGCCTACCGGCGGGAGAGCGGGGCGGGCCTGCTGGCCGTCGGGCACGACCGGGTGCTGCTGGAGCGCTGGTGCGACCGGACGGTGGGCTGGGCCGAACTGACATCGGCGTGAACGCCCGCCGGAGGTGGTCCGGTGAAGTGAACACACCGGGGCGGTCCGGCCAACTCCCGGCACGGCCCTGCTCCTTGGCCATGTACACGCTCCATACTCTCCCCAGTCCCGACGTCGCCGTGCAGGCCCCACCGCGGTCCCGCACGGCACTCCCAGGGAGGCAGACATGGCCCTCACCACCCGCCGCAGAGCCCTCACCACCCTCGCCGCCGGCCTGGCCGGCAGTGTCGCGCTGCCCGCGTACGCACAGGCGGGCGAGGACAGGCACCGTCCGCGCCCGCTGTGGCGGGCCCACGCGCACAACGACTACCTGCACCCCCGGCCCCTCCTCGACGCGCTCGACCACCGCTTCGGCAGCGTCGAGGCCGACATCTACCTCGTCGACGGCCAACTCCTCGTCGCCCACGACCCGGTGGAGCTGGACCCGGCCCGCACCCTGGAGTCCCTCTACCTGAACCCCCTCGCCGCCCGCGTGAAGGCCAACGGCGGCTCGGTGTACCGGGGGCACCGCAGGCCGCTCCAGCTGCTGATCGACATCAAGACCGAGGGCGCGGCCACCTACCTCGAACTGGACCGCCGGCTGCGCCGCTACCGGCACCTGTTCACCACGTACTCCCGCGGCCGGGTCCGCCCCGGCGCGGTGACGGCCGTGATCTCCGGCGACCGGGCCGCCCGGGTGCCGATGGAGGCCCAGAGCGAGCGGCGCGCCTTCTACGACGGCCGGCTCCTGGACCTGCTGGCCCCCGTACCGGCCCCCGCCTCCTTCATTCCGCTCGTCAGCGACAACTGGACGCTCAACTTCACCTGGCAGGGCGTCGGGACGTTCCCGGAGGCGGAGCGGCAGAAGCTGCGTTCGATCGTCTCCACGGCCCACTCCCGCGGGCAGCGGGTGCGGTTCTGGGCCACCCCTGACCTGGCGGGCCCCGCCCGCGACGCGGTCTGGGGCGAACTGCTCGCCGCGGACGCGGACCACCTCAACACCGACGACCTGGCGGGGCTGGAGGCCTTCCTGGACGCCCGCGGGCGGTCCTAGGAACTCCCGGACACGGTCACACGCAGTCAACACTCGTTCGGCGTACACGTCAGCCGCACGGACGAACCCTCCGTTACGCCACACTTGCGGCCGAAAGCCGCGGGGTGGTCGTGGCGGAGGAGGCTGACGGTGGCTGTTTCCATCTCTGTTGTCGTACTGCTGGTGATCCTGACGGTGGTCTTCCTGCGGAACGGGCTGAAGGGCTCGCACGCCGTGGTCTGTGTGCTGCTGGGCTTCTACCTCGCGAGCACCAGCATGGCGCCGACCATCCACGACGGCTTCACGGCCACCGCCGACCTCGTGGGCAGCCTGCGGCCGTGAGCGCGTCAGGCCTGTGAGAACACGCCGATCCCGTTGGGGACCGGCCGTTCGGCGCCGCCGCTGGGGTGGTTGCGCACGGTCGAGGCGCTCGCCCCCGGCTCCCGGGCGGCCAGTGTGGTGGAGCCGCCGCCGTCCAGGCTGAACGCGTCCCGCGAACCCAGCTGCTTCATGGCGGCGGCCACCTCCGCGACGGTGAGGCCGCTGCGGAACTCGGGCGCCCCGTCCAGCGCCAGCAGCCAGAGCCGCTTGCCGTCGGCGGAGACGCCGGCCGCGGTCCGCACCGCCGCCGTCACGTCGTCCAGGCCCGCGAGCGGCTGCCCGCCGCGCAGCACCGGGTACCCGCCGATCGCGAAGCGGTACGGGGTCTTCGACGCGGCCGCCACCAGCCGGTGCCGCACCACGACCTTCTCGCCCACGGACAGCTTCCGCAGCTGCTGGGCGCCCGCCTCCCGGCCGACCAGGACCGTGGTGCCCGCGGCGATGGCTCCGCCGCCCGGCGTGTCGGCCGCGGACGCCACCTTGCCGTTCCGGACGGTCACCTCGTAGGTGTCCGTACTGCAGGGCGCGGCCCGGTCGGTGTCCGTCCCGCAGGTGGCCCGCACCCGGGAGGCCTGTCCCCAGTCCGCGGTGAACGCGCCGACGGACCCCACGGGCAGCGCGTACTGGTTGAGACCGCCGAGCGGCAGCCGTGCCTGCGGGGTCTGCACCGACCCGTCGAGCGCCAGGCTGTCGAGGCGGGCCCTGCGGTCCGTCCCCACACCGAGCACGTCCTTCGTGCCGGTACCGGGCGGCAGGGCGGGACCGAAGCGCTGGCCGTCGGGGACGGCGGCCTTGAGCGCGCGACCGCTGCGGACGGCCGGGCCGACGGACGCGCCGGTGGCCTCGACGCCGGGGTGCTGGGTCTCGGTGATGTTGAAGAAGTCGCCGTTCACACCGGCGACGGCCCCCTGCGCGTCGGTCAGCCGGGAGACCGTGGCCCGGGCCGCGACCGCGCCGGGGGTGAGCAGGTCGACGCTCACGGCGGGGTCGGCGAGGTCGACGTCGAGGACGTGCGCGTGCGCCGTGCCTCCGGCGGCCGGGATGTCGAACTCCGTGTAGCCCACTCCCGGTGCGAGCCGGCTGAAGCCCGGTGCGCCGGTCACCGGCGCGGCGCCGGCCGGGGCCGCCCCGGCGAGGGCGGCCCCGGTCAGCGCGCTCCATGCGGCGAAGACCGTCAGCGCGGTTCTGACCCGTCCGGTGCGTCGTGCGGTGCGTCGTGTCACGGTGGCCCCTGCTCTCTCCGCTGTCTCCTCAAATGGCGCAGGACACAGGGGAGTTCACCACAGGCAGGGTGCCGTGACGGCGACTACGTGCCGACGAGGCGCGAACGCGTCAGGAAACGTACCCCTTCGGGTGCCTCCAGGGAGAAGCCGCTGCCCCGTCCCTCGACCACGTCCACGATCAGCCGGGTGTGGCGCCACGCCTCGTACTGGCTCCGGGACATCCAGAACGTGATCGGCTCCTCGACGCCCTCGACGGCGAGCGAGTCCAGCAGCACGTCGGAGCCGCCCGTCCTGAATTCGCCCTCGGGGTAGCACATGGGGGCACTGCCGTCGCAGCAGCCGCCGGACTGATGGAACATCAGCGGACCGTGTGCGGCCCGCAGTCTGCGCAGCAGTTCGGACGCGGCCGGTGTCAGTTCCACGCGCGGGGCGGCGGAGGGGGGCATGGCACATCACTCCTCATCGCTTCGGACGTAGAGCTCACCAGCGGACCGCCTGGTTAGGCAAGCCTAAGGTCAGATAATGTTCTGCATGCAACTACTCGCCGGCCGCACCCGTGTCCGGACGGACGTACGCATGTTTGGAGTGGGCCGTGCCGCACACGATCGACACCGTCGGAGCAGGGCCGGGCTCCGTGGCCGAGGAGGGTTGGGTCGAGCTGCGGTCCGGCGCCGAACTGCGCGACCTGCTCGGCGAGCCCTGGCCCGTGGTGATCGAGAAGGTCCACGACCGGCTCGCCGACCTGGACCGGGACATCATCGCCCGCTCGCCCTTCTGCCTGCTGGCCACCTCCGACTCCCGGGGCAACTGCGACGTCTCGCCGCGCGGGGACGCCCCGGGCTTCACGCACGTCCTCGACTCCGGCACGCTCGCCCTGCCGGACCGGCCGGGCAACCGGCGCGGCGACAGCTTCCACAACATCCTGGACAACCCGCACGCCGGCCTGCTGTACCTGGTCCCGGGCGGCAAGGAGGTGCTGCGGGTCAACGGCAGGGCCCGCATCCTCACCGACGCCCCGTTCTTCGACGCCATGGCGGTGAAGGGACAGCGGCCCGCGCTGGCCCTGGTCCTGGAGATCGACGAGATCTACCTGCACTGCCCGGCGTCGCTGCGCCGCTCGGGCGTGTGGGACCCGCAGTCGTGGCGGACCGCCTGAGTCGCCGCGGAGGCTCCCCGGCCGGACCCCCTGTCCAGCACAAATAAGGTTAGGCTAACCTTCACCGCGTGAGATCTGGTGAAGAAACAGCGGACGCGCCGCGTCTGCGCGGCCATGAACTGTCGGCCACGGGCGTGACCGTCGCGTACGACGGCGTGGACGTCGTGCACGACGCCGCGGTCGCGCTGCGGCCCGGCGAGGTGACCGTGCTGGTCGGCCCCAACGGCAGCGGCAAGTCGACGCTCCTGCGGACGATCGCCCGGCTGCAGCGGGCCCGCCACGCCACGCTCAGGATCGACACCGGCACCGACGGCCTCGCCCTGAGCGCCCGTGAGTTCTCGCGACACGTCGCCCTGCTGACCCAGGGCCGGCCCACGCCCGGCGGACTGACCGTGCGGGACGTCGTCGAGTTCGGCCGCTACCCCTACCGGGGCCGCTTCGGCCGGCCCGACCCGGACGCGTCGGCCGCCGTCGACCGGGCCCTGTCGCTGACCGGTGTCACGGACCTCGCCGAGCGGGGCGCCGACCACCTCTCCGGCGGGCAGCTGCAGCGCGTGTGGCTCGCCAGCTGCCTCGCCCAGGAGACCGGCGTCCTGCTGCTGGACGAGCCGACCACCTACCTCGACCTGCGCTACCAGATCGAACTCCTCGACCTCGTCCGCGACCTGGCGGACGACCACGGGATCGCCGTCGGGGTCGTGCTGCACGACCTCGACCAGGCGGCCGCCATCGCCGACCGGATCACCCTGCTCGAAGCGGGCCGGATCGTCGCCGACGGCCCGCCCGAGGACGTCCTGACCCCGCAACGGCTCACCGCCGTCTACGGCATCCGCATCGACGTCGACACGGACCCCCTCAGCGGCCGGCTGCGCACCCGCCCCGTCGGCCGACACCACACCCGGCACACCCGGACCACCGAAAGGCTCGGCACCACCTCATGAAACGCCTCCTGCTCACCGCGGCCGCCACCACCGCCGCGGCGCTCACCCTTGCCGCGTGCGGCACCACCGAGCCTGCCGCCGACAAGAGCGACAAGACCGGCAAGAGTTCCGGCGCCATCACCCTCACCGACGCCTCCGGCAAGAAGCTGAAGCTCGACGGCCCGGCCACCAAGGTCGTCGCCACCGAGTGGAACGTCGTCGAGAGCCTCGTCACCCTCGGCGTCGACCCGGTCGGCGCCGCCGACGTCAAGGGCTACAGCACCTGGGACTCCGCCGTCCCGCTGAAGAACGAGCCCAAGGACATCGGCACCCGCGGCGAGCCGAGCATGGACACCGTCGCCGCCCTCTCGCCGGACCTGGTCGTCGCCACCTCGGACCTGCCGCCCGCGGCCCTGAAGCAGCTGCGCAAGATCGCCCCCGTGCTGGAGGTCAAGTCCGCCGACGGCTCCGACCAGATCGGGCGGATGCTGGGCAACCTCGACCTCATCGCCGAGGCCACCGGCACCACCGACAAGGCGAAGACGGTCCGCTCCGACTTCGAGGCCAAGCTCGCCGAGGGCAAGAAGGCCCTCGCCGACGCCGACCTCGCCGGCACCGAGATCGCCTTCGCCGACGGCTACGTCACCTCCAACCAGGTCTCCCTGCGCCCGTACACCGCCACGTCCCTCATCGGCACGGTGAACAAGGAGCTGGGCCTGAAGAACGCCTGGAAGGTCAAGGGCGACGCGGCCTACGGGCTCGGGGCCACCGACGTCGAGGGCCTCAGCGACCTGCCGAAGGACACCCAGTTCGCCTACATCGGCAACGACGACGACAAGAGCGCCACCCCGTTCACCGGCGTGCTCGCGAAGAACGCCGTGTGGAAGTCCCTGCCGTTCGTCAAGGCCGGCGACGTGCACCGCCTGCCCGACGGCATCTGGATGTTCGGCGGCCCCGGCTCGATGTCGGCGTACGTCGACGGGCTCGTCGCCGCGCTGACGAAGTAACGGACCCCGCACGACCAGCGGCACCCACCGAACAACGGAAACCACGGAAGTCATGGCCGTCACCGCAACCTCCCCCGTCACCCGTCCGTCGACCGCCACGTCCCGGACGGGCGCGGTCGCGGTGACGGCCGTGCTCGTCCTCGTGGTCGCCGCCCTCGCGGTCGTCGACATCGCGCAGGGCACCGCCGACGTCGGCCCGTCCCAGGTGTTCAAGGCCCTGACCGGGCAGGCCGACACGGCCGACTCGTCCGTCGTCATCGCCTCCCGGCTGCCGCGGATGGCCGCCGGCATCCTGGTCGGCGTCGTCCTCGGCGTGGCGGGCGCCGTGCTCCAGACCGTCAGCCGCAACGTGCTCGCCTCCCCGGACACCCTCGCGGTCAACGCCGGTTCCTACCTGGCCCTGGGCCTGGTCGGCGCCACCGGCGTCTCGCTCCCGCTGCTCGCCTCCTCCGGGGTCGCCTTCGCCGGCGGGCTCCTCGCCGCGGCCGTCGTCCTCGCCCTGTCCGGCCTCGGCACGGGGACCGTACGCCTGGTCCTCGCCGGTACGGCGCTGGCGCTGGGCCTCAACTCGGCGACCGAGGGCCTGCTCCTGCTGTTCCCCGAGCAGACCGAGGGCCTCTACCAGTGGAACCAGGGCAGCATCAGCCAGAACGGCTTCGACGGCGTCCTGCAGATGCTCCCCGTCGCCGTGATCGGACTGGCGGGGCTGCTGCTGACGGCCCGCCGGGTCGACGCGCTGGCCCTCGGCGACGACGCCGCGCGCGGCCTGGGCGTCCCCGTGCGCGCCACCCGCGTCACCGTGGTCGTCCTGGCCGCGCTGCTGTCCGCCGCGGCGGTCACGCTCGCCGGGCCCATCGGTTTCGTCGGCCTGTGCGCACCGGCCCTGGTGCGCCCCCTCGCCCGCCGCTTCCGCGGCTTCGCCCGCTCCCGTGCGGCCATGCCCGTGGCGGGCCTGATCGGCGCGGGGCTCGTCCTCGGGTCGGACGTGCTGCTGCGGGCCCTCGTCCCCTCGGACACCGCGGTCGCCGTGCCCACCGGCGTCGTCACCAGCCTGGTCGGCGCCGTCTTCCTCGTGACGATGGCCCTGCGCCTGCGGGACACCTCCGGGGCCGAGTCGCCGGACCGGCTGCGCATCCCCAGCCGCACGGCGTTCGCGGTGACGCTGGTCTGCCTCGTCGCCGCGGTCGTCGGCGTCACCCTGGCCGGCTTCCTGCTGGGCGACAGCAAACTCCTGCTCGGCGACGTCATGAACTGGGCGCAGGGCCGGTCCGGACAGGCCGTGTCCTTCGTCCTGGAGACCCGGGTGCCCCGGGTGCTCGCGGCCCTGTGCGCCGGCGCGGCGCTCGCCCTGGCCGGCACCCTCGTCCAGGCCGTGACCCGCAACCCGCTCGCCGAGCCGGGCGTCCTGGGCGTGTCCGGCGGCGCCGCGCTGGGCGCCGTCCTGCTGGTCACCACCGCGCCCGTCGCCGGGACCTGGGCCGTCGCGGGCGCCGCCTTCGCGGGCGCCGCGCTGACCTCCGTCCTCGTCTTCGGCCTCGCCGCCCGCGGCGGCTACCAGCAGAACCGGCTGGTCCTCGTGGGCATCGGCGTGGCCGCCGGCACCGCGGCGCTGATCAGCCTGCTCATCGTGCTCACCGACCCGTTCAACGCCACCAAGGCGCTGACCTGGCTGTCCGGTTCGACGTACGGCCGGACCATGCCGGACGTGCTGCCCGTCGCGCTCGTGCTGCTGGCCGGGCTCGTCGTCGCGGTCGCCCGGCGCACCGAGCTGGACCTCGTCTCCCTCGACGAGGACTCGCCGCGGCTCCTGGGGCTACGGCTGTCCCGGGCCCGGCTCGGCTTCCTGGTGGTGGCCGTCCTGCTCAGCGCGACCGCCGTCGCCTCGGCCGGCACGATCGGCTTCGTCGGCCTGGTGGCACCGCACGCGGCCCGCGCCCTCGTGGGCCGGCGGCACGTACGGGTGGTGCCGGTGGCGGTCCTGCTGGGCGCCGCCCTCGTCTGCACGGCCGACCTCCTGGGCCGCACGGTCATCGCCCCCGCGCAACTGGGCGCGGGCCTGATGACGGCGGTGATCGGCACGCCGTACTTCCTGTATCTGCTCATACGGAGTCGGCGCTAGGACGTTACTTCCGGAGCCGGCACGGGACAGGGGGCGCGTCGGGCCCGTGCGCGGGGGTCCTCAGGCTTTCAGCGACGCCGCGTAGGGCAGCAGCTTGGCCGGGGTCAGTACCCACATGATCCGGTCGATGCCCTCCGCCGACACGTCGGCGCAGAGGAGGGCGACGGGCTGCCCGCCGGACCGGACGAGAACGGCCGGACGGCCGTTGGCCTCGGCCCAGCGGATCTCCGACCCCGGCCAGAAGCGCGGCGCGAAGGCGGCCAGGTAGCGGGAGACGCGCGCGAGGCCGACGACCGGGACCCGCGAGGCGCCCCGCATCCCGTTCCCGTCGGTGTAACTGACGACGTCCGCCGCGAGGACCTCTTCGAGCACCTTCAGATCGCCCGTCCGCGCCGCGGCGAGGAACACCTCCAGCAGCCGCCGGTGCTCGCCGCGCCCGACCTGCTCGCGCCGCTCGGCGGCCAGGTGCTTGCGCGCCCGGCTCACCAGCTGGCGGGCGTTGGCCTCACTGGTCTCCAGGATGTCGGCGACCTGCCGGTGGGGGTAGTCGAACGCCTCCCGCAGGACGTACGCCGCCCGTTCCACCGGGTTCAGCTTCTCCAGGAGGAGGAGCACCGCCATCTCGACGGCCTCGGCGCGCTCCGCCCCCACCTGCGGGTCCGGGGCGGTGTCGAGGGGCTCGGGCAGCCACGGTCCGACGTACGCCTCGCGCCGCACCCGGGCGGACCGGGCCGTGTTGATCGCGAGGCGGGTGGCGACGGTGGTGAGGAAGGCGGTCGGCTCGACGACGTCCGAGCGGTCGGCGTTCTGCCACCGGACCCAGGTCTCCTGGCACACGTCCTCGGCCTCCGCGACGCTGCCCAGCATGCGGTAGGCGATGCCGAAGAGCCGGGGGCGCGCCGCGACGAACTGCTCCGTCGCCGTCCCGAGAGAGCTGACGTCGTCCCCGCTGTGCATCGGCGCCCGTCTCCCTCTGTTCCGAAGATCGGCCATGCTACAGCGGCCCTCCGCGGGCAGCGGGTGCCGTACCGCTGCCCGCTGCCCGCGCCCGTCAGCCGAACTGCCCCGGCTGGTAGTCGCCGGCCGGCTGGCGGTTGATCACGTTGATGCGGTTGTAGGCGTTGATGAGGGCGATCAGGGAGATGAGCGCGACCAGCTGGTCCTCGTCGTAGTGCTTGGCGGCGCCCTCCCAGGCCTCGTCGCTGACACCGCCCGCCGCGTCGGCGATACGGGTGCCCTGCTCGGCCAGCTCCAGCGCGGCGCGCTCGGCCTCGGTGAAGACGGTGGCCTCCCGCCAGGCGGCCACCAGGTTGAGCCGCAGCGGGGTCTCCCCCGCGGCGGCGGCGTCTTTGGTGTGCATGTCGGTGCAGAAACCGCAGCCGTTGATCTGACTGGCGCGGATCTTCACCAGCTCCTGCGTCGCGGTCGGCAGGCCCGCGTCCGAGGCGACCTTGCCGGCCGAGTTGATGTGCCTCATGACCTTGCCCGCGACGGCGTTGCCGAAGTAGTTCACACGCGCTTCCATGATGTTCTCCCCATCGGATTGCGGATACGCACTACTGACAACGCGGGGCGGCGGAATGTGACATGGGGGCGCCGCGGGGCGGTGACCACCGGACAGGGGAGCGAAACGTCCTAGCCGTCCAGCCGGACCGGCATCAGGAGCGAGAAGGTGTGGTCGTCGTCGGGGCGGCGGATCGCGAGCGGGGCCGTGGGCGCGCCCAGCTCCAGGAGCAGTTCGTCCCGGGCTCCGGCGGTGAGCGCGTGCAGCAGGAAGGCGCGGTTGACGGCGACGGCGTCCTGATGGTCGTCGCCGTCGTCGCACACGACCACGGTCGCGTCGTCCGTCACCCTCAGCACGCTGAGGTCGTGGGGCCCGCCGGACGGCTCACCCGCCTCGCTCGTGCGGACGGGACCGTCCTCCAGCTCCGCCCGGAAGGCGGCCGTGCCGACGAGGACCCGGCGGCCGCCGGGCAGGCCGACGAGACGGCGGTAGTCGGGGAACTCGTGGCCGAGGACCTGGCCGGCCGTCTCCCGGTCCCCGGTATCCAGCGCGACGCGGTCACCGTCCACCGCGAGTCGGACGGGCGCGTCGCCGGTCAGCAGCGCCCGCATCGCGTCGGCGAGCGGAAGGGGCACGACCGCCTGCGTCCGCGGCCCGTCGTGCCCGGTGACGCGTGCCCGCGCGACCGCCAGCCGGTAGCGGTCGGTGGCCACCAGACGCAGTCCGTCTCCCTCGACGTCGAACAGGACGCCACCGAGCATCGGCAGCTCCGGGTCGGTGCCGGCCGCGAAGCGGACCGCGTCCAGGGCCGCGGCCAACTCCGGTGCGGCGACCGCCACACGGACTGCGGCGGTGGAGGTGCGGGGCGGGGTCATGGGGTTCTCCCTGTGGTCGAGGAGGGCTCGGAGCGCGGAGAACTCGCCGCGGGCGTCGGACAGCCCTTGTCCGAGACGGCGCAGATGGGCGTCGAGGAGGCCGCGCACCAGGTCCGCGTCCGCGCCGGCCCACCCGGCCAGCACGAGCCGGATGTCCGCCAGCGGCATGCCCGCCCGGCGCAGCCGCGCCAGCACCCCGGCCTCCGCCACCTGCTCGGGCCCGTACCAGCGATAGCCGCTGACGGGGTCCACCCAGGCGGGGACCAGGACACCGGCGCGGTCGTAGAACCGCAGCGCGCTCACGCTCAGCCCGCCGTCCCGCGCCATCTCCCCGATGCTCCGCATCGCGCTCTCGTTCTCCACACCCCGAACCCTGGGCCCTCGACAAGGTCGAGGGTCAACCTCGCCCCCATGGCGCCATCGTCAGGTGGTGTCGGTGTTCGCCAGGCGCAGGAGCGCGTCCCCCCAGTCCGCGTGGTCGTAATTGATGCCGTCGCCGCCGTCCGTGACCCGCAGCGTCAGGCGCTGAACCTCGGTGACGTCGACGTCGAGGGCGCGGGCCGCGTCCGCGGGGGTCAGCACGGGCGTGCGTTCGAGCAGCCGCCCGTCGCCCAGCACCTCGAAGACGACCGTGGCCGCACCGCTGACCTCGTCGTCGACGCCCACCTGCGCGCGGAAACGGTCGTACGCGCCATGGAGATCGACGGACACCTCGCCCTCGGCGTGCATACCGAGGCCCCTGTCGTACACGGTGCCGCGGATGCGCAGCGCACCGCCGTCGCCCCCGGAGTTCTCCCCGTTGGAGGTGTCACGCTCGACGGGACCCCAGCCGTTGCGCTCCGCCGCGAACGGCAGACCGCTCACGTAGTCCACGCCCGGCGGGGCGACGAACACCCGTACCGTCCGCTCGTTGCGCAGCGGCGCGGTGCCCGGCCTCCCGCCCGGAACCCGGTAGGAGGAGCTCACCACCACGTCGTGGTAGCCGTACGCCGCGTCCGACGGGACGTGCACGACGGCACGGGTGCGCAGCGCGGCGCCGGTGGCGACCTCGTCGGCGCGGGCGGTGGCGTCTGTGACCGTCCATCCCCGCGGGGCGCTCACGCGTACCTCGGCGTCGCGCACCGGACCGAAGTCCTCCACCCGGAGCGCGCCCTCGACGTCCACCGTCGTCCCCTGGTCGGCCTCCGCCCTCTTCGGCGTGGCCGACAGGGCGGTCAACGGCAGCCGGTCCACGGGCCGGTCGCACGTGGTGCGGCCGGGCACGGCACGGCAGATCACCGCGGCGAACCCGCCACCCGCCGTGGTGGGCACCGTCAGGACGCCGTGGCGGTCGGTGACCCGGGACTCGCGGACCAACCCGTCCGGTCCGTCCCGCAGGACCTCCMCCCGCCAGCGGTCCCCGCCGCCCTTGCCCTTGTCGCTGCTCTTGCCGTTGCCGTTGCCGAGGAAGTCCAGCGGTACGCGCCGCGTGGCGGGCCCGTCGGCGGCGGAGACGTCGCCGACGAACCAGCGGTCGCCGTTGCGCCGGGCGAAGGTCGCCCCGTCACCGGGGTGCCCGGACAGCAGCCGCGTCTCGTCCCAGACGGTCGGTACCTGGTCGAGGAAGCGTTCGAGTTCGGGACGGGACCGGTAGGCGTCCACCGAACCGGCGAAGTTCTGGAAGCCGGACTCGTACACGACGGACAGGGCCAGCTCCGCGGCCTCCGAGGTGTTGCGGGCGCCGAACTGGAAGCCCATGGGCGTGTAGTCCATGGATCCGACCACGTTCCGGGTGAAGGGCAGCGTGGTGACGTCGGTCAGGGACACGTTGCTCTGCTCGGCGCCGTAGACGGCCTCCATCGACATGACGTGCGGCCAGGTGCGCTGGATGCCGTGCGGGATGGTCGACCCGTGGAAGTTGACCAGCAGTTCGCGTTCAGCGGTCGCCTTCAGGATGTCGTCGTACCAGCGGAAACGCTCCTGTGCGTCCGAGTCCATGAAGTCGATCTTCAACCCGGACGCGCCCCACGCCTTGACCCTGTCCAGCGTCTCCTCGCGCTCGGCGGCCGTGTCCAGGTCGGTCCAGTGCATCCACAGCAGGATCTTCACACCGCGCCGCTGCGCGTACTCGATCAGCTGCGGCATCCAGTCCTCGGTCTTCCAGCCGTCGTCCACCAGCGTGTACTCCCAGCCGTGGGCGGCGCTGTAGTCGACGAACCGCTGCTGGGTCTCCAGGCTGCGCTGCGCGGCGCCGAAACCGGCCAGCCAGGACCAGGCGACCTTGCCCGGACGGATCCACGAGGTGTCCGCCACCCGCGAGCCGGGCGCCAGGTCATCGACGAGGGTGGACTCCGTGACCGTGGCCAAGTCGCCGATGACGGCCGTACGCCACGGGGTGGCCAGCGGGCCGGCCGAGGTGACGCGTTCGTCGGCGAGCTCCACGGTGTAGCGGCCGCTCCCGGCCGCGTGGGCGAGACGGCTGCCGGCGTAGCGGCCGTCGACGTCCGACTCCGTGAGCAGGACGTAGGACGTGTCGACCCGGAAGAGTGAAGGGTATCCGTAGTCGCCGGCGGCGGCGCCCGCGGCGGTCGTCTCGGTGCGCGGCCGTTCGTAGTTGGGGGTGTACGGCATCAGCCACGCCGTCGCCGCGTCCGGCACCTGGAAGGCGGAAGCCTCTTCGAGGACCGTCACCTCGCCGTCCGCCTCGCCCCCGCCGCCCTTGCCGGGCAGGACGTAGCGGTAGGCGAACCCGTCGTCCGAGACGCGGACGACCAGGTCGAACCGGGCACCGTCCGCCTTGGCGAAGGAGAAGCGCGCCTCGGTCATACGGGCCGTGCGGTCGCGCTGCTTACCGGTGGTGGTGGAGTAGCGCTCGGTCACCTTGCGTACGGTGTGGCCACGGAGCCGCAGGCCGCTGGTCAGATCGGCGGCATCGGTGGTGATGCCGACCGGGGCGGGTTCGAGCACGGTGGCGCCGCCGCGGCGGACGCCCAGGGACAGGGTGCCGTCGGTCGCGTCGAGTTGCAGCCGCGCGGTCAGTGCGCCGCTGGGCTCGGCCGCCTTGTGGGTCACGCTCCAGGAGGTGCCCGACACGTCCGTCGTGCCCGACGCCGTCGATGTCGCTCCGGCGAGCGCCGTGCCCGGATCGACCGCCGCGGCCGGGGGAGTGAGGCTCCCGAGTCCCATGGCGGCGCCCACGAAAGTGGCGAACCATGCCGGAAGTCTGCGCCTGAAGCGGTGCGTTCCTGCGTGCACGGAGATCTCCATTCCCGTCCGACAACGTTGTCAGATAGCCTGGATCATTCTTCGGGCATGTAGTGGCCACGTCAAGAGTCCGGCGAGGCGGGAGGGCGGGGCGGGGTCGGTGTGGCCAGGACCCATGCGTCGACGTCCTGATAGCGCCGGTGGCCCGGATGGCCCCGCACCGTGCTGGCGACCAGGTGGAGGCGTTCGGTCCGCCAGGGGCGTCCGGTGAAGCCGTCGAGGCGGGCGCCTGCCGCCGTCACGGAGGCGCTGTCGTGGCGGCGGGCGCGGGCCAGCGTGAGATGGGGTCGCAATGGACGTTCGGGGAAGGCGACGCCGCACTCCCTGACCCGCGCCCGTACCGCTCCGGTCAGCTCGTGCAACTGGTCGAGATCGCCCTCGATGCCGCTCCACAGCAC
>NZ_VDFC01000055.1:0-6696 GCF_008369065.1 Streptomyces apricus
CCGCAGGGCGGGCCGGGGCACCCTGCCGCAGGGGACGCCGGGCGGGGAGGCGGCGGTGTTCGCCCGGGCCGGTCTCGCCGGACCCCGGCGCCTGGTGGTCCCCGGCGGGCAGGTCCTGGAACGCACCGCCGACGACGTCGTGGCCGGGGTCTTCTCGATGTCGTTCTCGGCGCCGCACCTGTTCGGCACCCGCCTGGACGCCTTCGAGGCGGACGTGCGCCGGCTGCTGCGGAAGGCCTCCCCGTCGGACCTCTTCTCCGAACGGCAGCCGGCCACGGAGGTCTTCGTCTGGCGGCGGGACCCGCACTGAGGCACCGTCGCCCCTGCTGAGGCACCGTCACTTCCGCCGGGGCGCCGTCACCCCCGCGGCGCCTCCGGTCCCGTGGTGCCCCGCGCGACCGGGTCGCCCCCCGCGCCGGTGCCGCCCTCCGTGCCGGTGTCGTCCCGAACGACCGTGCTCTCCCGTGCGACCGTGCTCTCCCGTACGACCAGTTCGTAGCCCGCCGTCAGTCGTGTGTGCGGGGCCTCCGCGTCGGTGGTGATGCGGTGCAGCAACGCGTCCACGGCCAGTTCGGCGATCTCCCGCTTGTCCGGCGAGACGGTGGTCAGGGACGGCACGCTGTAGCGGGTCTCCTGGATGTCGTCGAAACCCACGACCGCCAGGTCCTGCGGGACGCGCAGGCCGTGCTCGTGGGCCGTGCGCAGCGCGCCCGAGGCGAGCAGGTCGCTGAAGCAGAAGACCGCGTCCGGCGGTTCGTCCAGCGCGAGCAGGACCCGCATGGCCGCGGCGCCGTCGGCGCGGGTGAACTCCCCGGTGTCGGGGACGAGCCGGGGGTCGTGCGGCACCCCCGCGGCGTGCAGGGCGGTCAGGTAGCCGTGCATGCGCTGCACCGTCGTCGCGTGGGCCCGGTCCGAGGGCCGGCCGATGACCCCGATGCGCCGGCGGCCGAGCCGCAGCAGGTGCTCGGTCGCCTCCCGCGCCGCCGCGGAGTTGTCGATCAGTACGTGGTCCGCCGGGATCCGGTACGACTGCTCGCCGAGCAGGACGAGGGGGACGCGGCGCCCGCGGTTGGCGAGCATCGTCTCGTCGAGCCAGAGCGGGCTGAGGAGCACACCGTCGATGAGCGGGTCGCTGAGCCCGCAGGCGATGCGCAGCTCCTCCGCCGGGTCGCCGCCGGTGTCCTCGATGAGCACGGTGCAGCCGCGCTTCTTGGCGGCCGCGATGACCTCGGCGGCGAGCTCCGCGAAGTACGGCGCGACCAGTTCGGGGACGGCCAGCGCGATGACGCCGCTGCGGCCGGTGCGCAGGTGGCGCGCGGAGGCGTTGGGCTGGTAGTCGAGTTCGGCTATGGCGCGCAGGACCCGCTGCCGGGTCCGTTCCGCGACCCGGGCCTCGCCCCGGACGACGTTCGACACCGTCTTGATCGACACGCCCGCGCGCTCGGCGACGTCCTTGAGGCGTGCACCCGCCATGGCGGTCGCCCTCCCTTCCCGGCTCCCTCCCGGCCGCCGTCGCGTCGATCGTCACGCGGGCCGGTCCGGTGTGCTGCACAGCGTAAGCCATGTTCCAACGTTGTAATGGCTTCGCTTCCCACTTGGGCGATATGACCGGTTCGGCGTGAGCGACCTGCCGAACAGATAGTTCCGGCAGAGGTGTTGACGCCGCATTTCCGCGGGGATACAACGTTGTAACCGCCTCGGCCCACCGATCGAGCCGTTCGGCGCTATCACTCATTCCAACGTTGTACTCGTTCGCCGTACCCGTTCAGCTTTTCCTGCTGTGGAAGGACGCATGCCCATGCGGGACCGCACGCCGCACCCCTCCCCGCCCGCTCCGTCCCGGCGCCGGCTGCTGCGCGGCACCCTGTCGCTCGGCGCCGCGGCGGCCTCCGCCGCGGTACTCGGCGGCTGCGACAGCACCCTCGCGCAGGGGTTCACCGGCGGGGCGCCCACCGCGTCCCGCCTGAACTTCTGGAACCCCTTCACCGGCGGCGACGGCGAACGGCTGCTGGCCATGCAGGCCGCCTACCGGTCCCGGCACCGGGCGACGGACCTGAAGTCCGCGACCTTCGTGTGGGGCAGCCCGTACTACACCAAACTCACCCTGGCCACGCTCGGCGACCGGCCGCCCCAGGTCGCCATCAGCCATCTGTCGAAGGTGCCCACCCTCGCCGAGGCGGGACTGCTCACCGAGCTGCGGCCGTCCGACCTGGCCCGGCACGGGCTGACCGAGGACAAGTTCGACGCGCGGCCGTGGAAGAAGTCGCAGCTCGACGGGAAGCTGTTCGCCATCCCGCTCGACACCCACCCCTTCGTGCTCTACTTCCGCACCGACATCGCCGAGAAGGCCGGACTCCTCGACCGCGAGGGGAAGCTGGCGGACGTGGACGGGCCCGACGCCTTCATCGACGCCCTGCGCGCGGCGAAGGAGGTGACCGGCGCCTGGGGCGGTTCGGTCGCCTCGGTGAAGGACGCCTCGACGCAGTTCCGGCTCTTCTGGTCGTTCTACCGGCAGATCGGCGGCGGCGACCTCGTCGCCGACCAGGGCAAGAAGGTGGTCATCGACACGGAGGCCGCGGCCGAGGCCCTCGCGTACATCCGCCGCCTCACCCAGGAGAAGGTCGTCCCGACGACCACCGACGGCCCGGGCGCCATCACGATGCTCACCACCGGCAAGGCCGGCTTCCTGATGGACGGCGTCTGGCAGGTCCTGACCGTGCAGGGCTCCAAGGTGAAGTTCGACATGCGGCCACTGCCGAGGATCTTCGACGACGCGCCCTACGCCTGCGCCGCCGACTCGCACTCGCTGGTCTTCCCCAAGGCGCCCTCCGCCTCCGCGCAGCGCCTCGACCTCTCCCTGGGCTTCGTCGCCTCGCTGCTGGGGTCGAGCAAGCTGTGGGCGGAGGGCGGGCACATCCCGGCCTGGCTGCCCACCCAGCGTTCCCGGGAGTACCGGGAGCTCGTACCGCAGTCGCACTACGCGGCCGCCGCCGACGGGGCCGCCTACGACCCGGCCGCCTGGTACGGCGGTGCGGGCAGCACGATGCAGACCGTCGTCGGCGACGTGGTGACCTCGGTGTTCACCGGCGCCACCGGCGCCACGGCGGGGGCGGCACGGATGCGCAGCGAACTGCGCGAACTCGCGAGCCGGCCCGCACCCCTGTGACCGCGGTCCGCCGACCACCGACCACCGACCGCGGACGGCCGACCATCCACCGTCGGCCGCTGGCCGCCGACCGCCGCGCATCCGGCCCTCACCGGGCCCCGTACCCCGTGCGTCCCGTCATGTCCTGACTGAAAGGGCCGTCCCATGGCCACGACAACCGCACCGACCGAGGCCCGAGGCAGAGGTGACCGCTGGGCCGGTCCGGGGATGCTGTTGCCCTTCTCCCTGTTCTACCTGCTCTTCCTGGTGGGGCCGCTGGTCTACACCGTCGTGGCCGGCTTCTTCGACACCAGCCTGCTCACGTCGGGCCTCGGCGACTTCGCCGGGCTGTCCAACTACACGGCCGTCCTGAGCGACGACGAGTTCTGGCGCACCCTGCGCAACACCCTGTGGTTCACCGTCCTGACGACCGTCCCGCTGGTCCTGCTCAGCCTGGTGCTGGCGATCCTCGCCGACCGCTTCGTACGCGGACGCTGGTTCTTCCGCTTCGCCTTCTTCGCACCGTTCGTGCTGCCCTCGGCGGTCGTCGCGCTGCTGTTCACGTTCATCTACGCCGACCAGGTGGGCCTCGCCCACGAGGTCACGACGTGGTTCGGCGTGGACACCCCGCCGTCCTGGCTGGGCGACCCGGACTGGGCGATGATCTCCATCGCCGCGGCCACCGTGTGGTGGACGCTCGGCTTCAACTTCGTGCTGTACCTGGCCGGTCTGCAGGACATCCCGCGCTCCGTGCACGAGGCCGCGGCCATCGACGGGGCCGGCCCCTGGCAGCGCATCCGCCACGTGGTCGTGCCCATGCTCGGCCGCACCACGACCCTCGTCACGGTCCTCCAGGTGGTCGCCTCCCTGAAGGTGTTCGACCAGATCTACATGCTGACCATGGGCGGCCCCGACGGAAGCACCCGCTCCTCGCTCCAGCTCATCTACGACACGGGCTTCGTCGAGGGCCGCGTCGGCTACGCGTCCACCGTCTCGCTGCTGCTCTTCGTGGTGATCCTGCTGGTCTCGCTCGTCTGGTTCGCCCTCGTCCGCCGCGCCGAGAAGGAGCGCTGATCATGACCGCCACCGCCACTCCGCCCGTGACCGACCGGCGGGCCCCCGCGGCCGCACCCCGGCGCCGGAAGTACGACGCCGAGCGCCTGTTCAACCGGGTCGCCCTCGGAGCCCTCGTCGCCTTCGCGCTGCTGTGGCTGGTGCCCCTCGTCTGGGCGCTCGCCACCTCGATCCGGCCCGCGCAGGAGGTCATCACCGACCCCACCAGCTGGTTCACCGCCCACCCCACCCTCGCGGCGTACGAGGACATCTTCGCGGCGGGGAAGCTGCCCTACTGGTACGCGAACAGCTTCATCACCTCGGTGCTGACGACCGTCCTGACCGTGGTGGCCGCCTCGCTCGCCGCCTTCGCGCTCTCCCAGACCCGCTTCAGGGCGCGCCGCGCCGCGTTCGTGCTGCTGCTCGCCGGGATCATGATCCCGGGACAGGTCCTGATGATCCCGCAGTTCCTGGCGCTCCAGGCGGCCGGCCTGCTCAACACCTACTGGGGCGTCGTGCTGCCCCAGGTGCCCAACGTCGTCGCGGTGTTCGTCTTCAAGCAGTTCTTCGACGGCATCCCCCGGGAGCTGATCGACGCCGCCCGCGCGGACGGCGCGTCCTGGCTGCGCACCTACCGGCAGATCGTCATGCCCCTCTCGCGCCCGGTCGTCTCCGCGGTCACGATCTTCGTGTTCGTCGGGGTGTGGAACAACTTCCTGTGGCCCCTCCTGGTCGTCACCGACCCGGAGATGATGACCCTCCCCGTCGGACTGACCTCCGTCCAGGACGTCTTCGGGGTCCCCTACGCCCAGTTGATGGCCTCCGCCGTGCTGGGCGCGATCCCGCTCGTCACCGTGTTCCTGCTGTTCCAGCGCCGCATCGTCGAGGGCATCGCCGGAACCGGCCTCAAGTAGCCGCACCAGCAGGGAAGTTCACCCTCTTCACCATCAAGAAAGGCTCCAGCATGCCGCACACCGCACGGTTCACCGTCGACCCCGAGGTCTCCGTCGGGGAGGTGGACCCGCGCCTGTACGGATCGTTCGTCGAGCACATGGGACGCTGCGTCTACACCGGCATCTACGAGCCGGGGCACCCCGCGGCGGACGCCGCCGGCTTCCGCACGGACGTCGCCGAGCTGGTCCGGGAGCTCGGCACGGGCCTCGTCCGCTACCCCGGCGGCAACTTCGTGTCGGGCTACCACTGGGAGGACGGGGTCGGCCCGGCCTCCGAGCGGCCGCGCCGGCTCGACCTGGCCTGGCGCTCCATCGAGACCAACCAGGTCGGCACCAACGAGTTCCTCACCTGGGCCAGGGAGCTGGGCCTCGACCCGATGATGGCGGTCAACCTCGGCACCCGCGGCATCGACGCCGCCCGCGCCCTGGTGGAGTACTGCAACCAGCCCGGCGGCACCGCCTGGTCCGACCTGCGCGTCAAGCACGGCTACACCGCGCCCCACGACGTGAAGCTGTGGTGCCTGGGCAACGAGATGGACGGGCCCTGGCAGACCGGGCACAAGACCGCCACCGAGTACGGACGGCTCGCGGCCGAGACGGGCAAGGCGATGCGGCAGGTCGACCCGTCCATCGAACTGGTCGCCTGCGGCAGCTCCAACGCGGAGATGCCGACCTTCGGCACCTGGGAGCGCGAGATCCTGGAGCAGACGTACGACGAGATCGACTACCTCTCCCTGCACGCCTACTACGAGGAGTTCGACGGCGACCGCGCCAGTTTCCTCGCGTCCGGGGCGCACATGGACCAGTACATCCGCGACGTGGTCGCCACTGCGGACCACGTACGCGCCGCGCGCCGCGCCAAGAAGCACATCCGGCTCTCGTTCGACGAGTGGAACGTCTGGTACGCGGCCCGGTTCGTCGGTGAGCGCAATCTGGAGACCGCCGAGACGCCCCGGCTGATCGAGGACACCTACAGCGTGACCGACGCCGTCGTCGTCGGCTCGCTGATCATCACGCTGCTGCGCAACGCCGACCGGGTGGCCATCGCGTGCCTGGCCCAGCTGGTCAACGTCATCGCCCCGATCCGCAGCGAGCCCGGCGGGCCGAGCTGGCGGCAGACCATCTTCCACCCGTTCGCCCAGGCGGCCCGCTTCGCCACCGGCACGGTGCTGCGCACCGACGTCACCGGGTCCCTGATCGACACGCAGCGGCACGGGGAGGTGTCCGCGCTGGACACGGTGGTGACGTACGAGGAGGAGAGCGGCGCGCTCACGGTCCTCGCCGTCCACCGCGGCCAGGACGAGCCGCTGCGGCTGCGGGCCGCCCTGCGCGGGCCGCTGGCCGGGTACCGGGTCGTGGAGCACCTCGTCCTGGCCGACCAGGACCCCGACGCCGTCAACACCGAGGCCCAGCCCGACCGGGTGACGCCGCGGGCCGGCGGCGGGGCCGAGGTGACCGCCGACGGCGCGCTGGAGGCCGAACTGGCCCCGGTGTCCTGGAATGTCATCCGCCTGGCCCCCGCCGAGTGATCCGCCGCTCCCCCAC
>NZ_VDFC01000055.1:6796-31678 GCF_008369065.1 Streptomyces apricus
CTGGGCCACCCCGTCCCCACGTCCACGCCCCACCCGTTCGGGGCGAAGGGCATCGGCGAGTCCGCGACCGTCGGCTCACCGCCCGCCGTCGTCAACGCCGTCCTCGACGCCATCGGCGTGCGCCACGCAGACATGCCGCTCACCCCGGGCCGGGTGTGGCAGGCACTGCAGGGCGGCGAGGTGGAGGCACCGCAATGAGTCCCGTGGGCCCCGTCCTGCCGCCGCCCGCCGGTCCGCCAGTTCGGCCATGCGCGCGTCGAGCGGCCCGGCCGGCGGCGGCAGGACGGGGCCCACGGGACTCATTGCGGTGCCTCCACCTCGCCGCCCTGCAGTGCCTGCCACACCCGGCCCGGGGTGAGCGGCATGTCGGCGTGGCGCACGCCGATGGCGTCGAGGACGGCGTTGACGACGGCGGGCGGTGAGCCGACGGTCGCGGACTCGCCGATGCCCTTCGCCCCGAACGGGTGGTGCGGGGACGGGGTGACGGTGTGGCCCAGTTCCCAGGCGGGGACCTCAAGCGCCGTCGGCAGCAGGTAGTCCATGAAGGAGCCGGACAGGCAGTTGCCGTCCTCGTCGAAGCCGATGATCTCCATCAGCGCCATCCCGACGCCGTCGGCGAGACCGCCGTGCACCTGCCCCTCGATGATCATCGGGTTGATACGGGTCCCGCAGTCGTCCACCGCGACGAACCGCCGCACCTTCACCGACCCCGTGCCGGGATCGACGTCGACCACGCACACGTACGCCCCGAACGGATAGGTCATCTCGGGCGGGTTGTAGACGGTGGTCGCCTCCAGGTGGCCCTCCACGCCCTCCGGCAGCTCCAGCGAGCCGTGCGCGGCGAGCGCGATCTCCTGGATCGTCCGCGTCACCGAGGGGTCGCCCCTGACCGACCAGCGGCCCTTCGTCCATTCGAGGTCGTCGGGGGAGGCCTCCAGCATCGCGCCCGCGATGATCCGCGCCTTGTCCCGCACCTTGCGCGCCACCACGGCCGCCGCGGCTCCCGACACGGGGGTGGAGCGGCTGCCGTACGTGCCCAGCCCGAACGGCGTCTGGTCGGTGTCGCCGTGCACGACGTCGACGTCCTCGGGCGGGATGCCCAGTTCCTCCGCGACGATCTGCGCGAACGTCGTCTCGTGCCCCTGGCCCTGCGTCTGCACGCTCAGCCGGACGACCGCCTTGCCGGTCGGGTGGACGCGCAGTTCGCAGCCGTCCGCCATGCCGAGGCCCAGGATGTCCATGTGCCTGCGCGGTCCGGCCCCGACCGTCTCGGTGAAGAACGACAGCCCGATGCCCATGAGTTCGCCGCGGGCGCGCCGCTCGCTCTGCTCCTTGCGCAGCTCCTCGTACCCGGCCATGTCCAGGGCCTTGCGCAGACAGGCGGGGTAGTCGCCGGAGTCGTACGTCCAGCCGGTCTTGTTCCGGTAGGGGAACTGCTCCGGGCGCAGCAGGTTGCGCATCCTCAACTCGGCCGGGTCGGCGCCGAGTTCGTCGGCCAGGCAGTCCAGCATGCGCTCGATGAGGTAGACCGCCTCGGTGACCCGGAAGGAGCAGGCGTACGCGACCCCGCCGGGCGCCTTGTTGGTGTAGACGCCGGTGACCCGGCAGTGCGCCGCCTCGATGTCGTACGAGCCGGTGAAGATGTGGAAGAAGCCGGCCGGGTACTTGGTGGGCTGCGCGGTGGAGTTGAAGGCACCGTGGTCGGCGAGGACGTCCACCCGCACGCCCAGGATCCGCCCGTCCCGGGTCGCCGCGATCTCGCCGGTCATGTGGTAGTCGCGGGCGAAGGAGGTGCTCATCAGGTTCTCGGAGCGGTCCTCCATCCACTTCACGGGCCGCCCGGTGAGGATCGAGCCGACGACCGCGCACACGTACCCCGGGTAGATGCCGACCTTGTTGCCGAAACCGCCGCCGATGTCGGGGGCCACCACCCGGATCTTGTGCTCCGGGATGCCGGCCACCATCGCGTAGAGGGTGCGGTGGGCGTGCGGCGCCTGGGTGGTGGAGTACAGGGTGAGCTTGCCGTCGACCGGGTCCATGTCGGCGACCGCCCCGCAGGTCTCCAGCGGCGCCGGGTGGACCCGCGGGTAGAGCATGGTCTGCCGGACGACGACGTCGGCCCGCGCGAACACGGCCTCGGTGGCCGCGCCGTCGCCCGCCTCCCAGTCGAAGACGTGGTTGTCCGTGCGCCCCTCCAGGTCGTCCCGGATCACGGGCGCCTCGGGGTCGAGGGCGTGCCGGGCGTTGACTACCGGGTCCAGCGGCTCGTACTCGACGTCGATCAGCTCGATGGCGTCGCGCGCCGCGTAGTGGTCCTCGGCGACGACGAACGCGACCTCCTGGCCCTGGAAGCGGACCTTGTCGGTGGCGAGCACGGCCTGGGTGTCCATCGACAGCGTCGGCATCCAGGCGAGTCCCAGACCCGCGAGCGTCTCCCCGGTGACGACCGCCCTGACCTTGGGGTGCGCCTCGGCGGCCGAGGTGTCGACGGACAGGATGCGGGCGTGCGCGAACGGGCTGCGCAGGACCGCGCCGTGCAGCATCCCGGGCAGCTGGACGTCGTCGACGTAGCGGCCCCTGCCGCGGACGAAGCGGGGGTCCTCCTTGCGCTTCATCCGGCCGAAGCCGATGGGCCGTTCGGGTTCCTGCCCGGTCACCGGGGGTCCGTCGACGGCGGTCATGTCTGGCTCCCCGTGGTGGCTCCGGAGGCGTCGGCCCGTTCCCTGGCCGCAGCCCACCGGATGGACCGCACGATGTTCAGGTAGCCGGTGCACCGGCACAGCTGGCCCGAGACGGCCTCGCGGATCTCCTGCTCGGAGGGGTCCGGATTGCGGTCCAGGAGCGCGCGGCCGCTCAGCATCATGCCCGGGGTGCAGAACCCGCACTGCAGGCCGTGCTCCTCGATGAACCCCTGCTGCACGGGGTCGAGCCGGTCGCCGTCCGCCAGGCCCTCCACCGTACGGATCTCGTGGCCGGCCGCCATCACCGCGAGGACCGTGCAGCTCTTCACCGGCTCGCCGTCCATCAGCACCACACAGGTGCCGCAGTTGCTGGTGTCGCAGCCCCAGTGGGTGCCCGTCAGGCGCAGGTCGTCGCGGAGGAACCGCACGAGCAGATGCCGGGGCTCCACCTCCCCGGTCCGCTCCTCGCCGTTGACGTCGACGGTGATCCGCATGCGCCTCACGCCTCCCCTGACGTGGCCCCGGCCGTCGGTGACCGGCGAACAGCTCTCGGAGGCCAGCCGGCCCGCCTCCTCGTACAGCGCCTCGGACGGTTCGCCGCCGTTCAGCAGCGACTGCACCGCGTCGAGGTTCAGGGCGCCCGCGCCCACCGCCGCCAGGCCCACGCCCGCGTCGGCGATCCGTCCCTCACGCAGGGTCAGGGCGACCCCCGCGGCGGCGACGGCCCAGTCCCCGGCCTTGCGCTCGACCTTCTCGTACGCGCTGCCCGCCCCCGGCCGGACCGGGAGCCGCACCTGGATCAGCATCTCGCCGACCCCCACCGCGGTCTCGTACGGACCCCGGTGGAAGTCGGTCATCGGCAGGACCCGTTCACCGGACTCCCCTCGGATCACCACCCGGGCGTGCAGGGCGCCGCACACCGCGGACAGGTCCTCCGACGGGTCCGCCTGGCACAGCGAGCCGCCGATGGTGCCCCGGTTGCGGACCGGCGGGTCGGCGATCACCCGCTCGGCGTCGTGCACGACGGGGAAGTACCGGCCGACCAGCGGCGACTCCAGCAGGGCGCGGTGCCGGGTGAGCGCGCCGACGCGCAGCTCGTCGCCGACCAGCTCGATGTGGTCGAGTTCGTGCAGGTCGTTGATGTCGACGAGCAGTTCGGGCCCGGCGAGGCGCAGCTTCATCATCGGCAGCAGGCTGTGCCCGCCGGCCACCACCCGCGCCTCCTCGCCGTGGCGCCGCAGCAGCTCCAGCGCCTCGTCCACGCTCTGCGCACGCCGGTAGTCGAACGAAGCGGGTACCTGCACGGCACGCTCCCTCCCGGACCGCCTACCGGGACGGTGTCCGGCGGCCCGGAAGGCACGATGGCGCGGGCGTACGGGCCGGTCAACGGTGACTCAAGCGAATGCTTAAGACCGCTCCGCCACCCCCCGGCTCCCGACCTTGCCGACCGGGCCCGGTACGGCCGCGCCGGCAGCATACGAGCCGGATCACGGGGCACACGCTGAGGCACCACTCACGGCATGAACCCGGCACGGTTCCGGTCAACAGGAAGTGAGGCCCACCGATGGTTCACCACGGCCAGACGCCCTACCCCTACCCCGGACAGCACGAGGACCCCGCACCGCGGACCGGCAACGGCATGGCGGTCGCGGCGCTGGTCCTCGGTATCGCAGCCTGCGTGTTCTTCTGGACCGTCCTCGGCGGCGTCGTCCTGGGCCTGGTGGGGCTGGTCCTCGGGATCGTCGCCGCCCGGCGTGCCCGCGGCGGACGGGCGCCGCACCGGACCATGGCCGTCGTGGGCGCGGTCCTGAGCGCCCTCGCGGTCGTCGCGTCCGCCGTCATCGTCGCGATCGGCGTCTCCTTCCTCACGTCGGACTCCTTCAAGGACTACAACGACTGCATCAAGCACGCGGACAGCCAGACCGACCGCGACCGGTGCGCCGAGGACTTCGAGCGCGACGCCGACGGAAACTGACGTACCGTCATAACGCCTGCCGGACACGCTCCTTCCGTCGGACGGGACCGGGGACGCGGGGGCGACCACCTGGCCGGGCCGGTCGAGGCGGCCGGGAACGGAAGGGGTCCTACCGGTCGGACAGCCGTTGTAATGACAAACATGACGCTGACCCAGTTGCGCTCCTTCGTCACCGTGGCCCGCCTCGGCTCCGTGAAGGGCGCCGCGCAGTCGCTCGGTGTCACCGAGGCGGCGGTCTCCGGCGCGGTCGCCGCGCTGCGCCGGGAACTCGGCGACGTCCTGTTCATCCGGGCCGCAGGCGGGATCAGCCTCACCCCGGGCGGCAGCCGGCTGGCCGCGGGCGCGGCCGAGATCGTCGGACTGGCGGAGGAGACGCGGCACCGCGTGCGCCAGGCGGGCTCCGGCACCGCCCATCTGCGGGTGGCGTCCACCGAGGCCGGCGCCGAACAGGTGCTGCCCGCGCTGCTCGCCGCCTTCGGACGCCGGCAGCCCGACCTGGACGTCGAGACGCTCGCCGTGCCGGTGGCGGTCTTCGGCGACCTGCTCCGCGACCGCCGTGCCGACGTCACGATCGGGCCCGCGCCGCGTCCCGCCGGGCCGGTCGAGTCGATCCCGTTCCTGCGCTTCCAGCTGGCCGTGGTCGCCGCGCCCGACCATCCGCTGCGGCACCGCCGGCGGCTCGCGCCCGCCCAGCTCGCCGGCGAGCCCTGGCTGCTCGGCCCCGCCGGGCTGGACCCGGACACCCTCTCCGGCGCCTTCCTGTCCCACATCGGCGTCGAGGCCACCGGGGCGAAGGCCTTCCCCAGCGTCACGGCCTCGCTGAACGCGGTGGCCGCCGGGGCCGGTCTGTCCCTGGCCTTCCTGCACGTCGTACGCGACGACCTGCGGCGCGGTTCGCTGGTGCGGCTGGACGTCGCGGGCGCGCGGCTGACCGGCATGCTGTGCGCGAGCGCCCTCACCGGCGACCGGCGCTCCACGACGGCCGCCGCGCTGTGCCGTTTCGTGACGACACCGGCGGCCACGCAGGCGGTGCTGACGCGGTCGAACGGCGTCCCCATGAACGAGTTCCGTCCGCCGGTCCACGTGACGATCTGGAGCTGACGGCCGCCCGCGCGGTGTCTTGAGCGGTGTCTTAAGCAAACCCTGAAGACGTCGTTGACGCTTCGGCGGGCCGCGTCCATGGTGTCTCCGTCATGGACTTCACCCACGAGTTCCGCGTGAACCTGCCGCCCGACGCCGCCTGGGACCTGCTGACCGACGTGGAGCGGGTCGCCCCCTGCATGCCGGGCGCGCAGCTCACCGGCGTGGACGGCGACGCCTACAACGGCGTCGTGAAGATCAAGGTCGGCCCGATGACCGTCCAGTACAAGGGCGTCGTCTCCTTCGAGGAGAAGGACGCGCAAGGGCGTACGGCGGTGCTGCGCGCACGGGGCCGCGACACGCGCGGCCAGGGCAACGCGGACGCCCGCGTCACCGCCCGGCTGGTCCCTGACGCCGCCGGAACCGCAGTCACGGTGGACACCCGCCTCACCGTCACGGGCCGCATCGCCCAGTTCGGGCGCGGAATGATCGAGGAGGTCAGCGGGCGGCTGCTGGCCCAGTTCGTGGACAACCTGGAGGACCGGCTGGCGGCGGAAAGGCGCGGGGAACGCGCCGAGGAGACCTCGGCCGAGACCTCTGCAGGGGGCGCCGCGGAGGTCCCCGTCGAAGGCGACCGGCCGGCGCCGGCACCCGGGGTGTCTGCCGCCGGGCCCGTGGCCCGGACCACCGCGGGCGCGGCGGCCGGACCCGCGACCGGTGACGGTCCCGGGCCCGCGATCGGTGACGGCCCCGGACCGGCCGCCGGTCCGCGGACCGCACCGGACACCGCCACCGGGCCGCGGGGGACCGTTCCTCAGGGTGCGGAGCCGGAGCCGGAGCCGCCCACCGCCCCGCGGAAGGCCGTTGCGGGGGACCGGAGGACCCCGGCGGATCCGGTCACGCCGGCCGCGCAGCCCCTGGACCTGATGAGCGTCGCCCGCGGCGCCGTCCTCAAGCGCGCCCTGCCGGCGGTACTGGTCCTGGCCGTGCTCGTCGTCGTCCTCGTCCTCTGGCTGGCGCGCTGACGCCACCCGTACGCCGGGGGTGCGCAGAGCCCGCCCGGCCTGCCCCGGGCACCGGCCGTCCCGTCGATTTCGTCCTGGCGCGCCCTGCCGACAGGATGGGGCCATGACCGACATCCGTACGCCCCGCCTCCTCCTGCGCCGCTGGCAGGACGACGACCTCGTGCCCCTCGCCGAGATCCAGGCCGACCCGACCGTGATGCAGTGGATCGGCGACGGGCGCCCCCGCTCCCTGGAGGAGACGGCCGGGGACATCGAGGCCTGGGAGGAGGAGTGGGACGAGGAGGGCTTCGGCATCTTCGCCGTCGAGCTCCTGGGGTCCGGTGAACTCGCCGGGGCCGTCGGTCTGTACGTCGCCGACTCGCCGGCCGAGATCGCGGACCGCATCGCCATCGGCTGGCGGCTCGGCCGGGTCCACTGGGGACAGGGGTACGGCTCCGAGGCCGCCCACGCCACGCTTGAGTTCGCCCTCCAGGACCGGGGTGTCGACCGGGTCGTGGCCGCCGCCCGCCCGGGCGACACCGCGTCCGCCAACGTGCTGGAGAAGCTCGGCCTGCAGGCGGAGGGCACCGCGCACGACCCGGAGCACGGGCACGAGCTGCGGCTGTACGCCATCGACCTGACGGAGTTCGAGGGCTGAGCGCCAGCCGGGCTGAACGCCGGCAGAGCGGAGCGGGGCGGTCCGGCGCCGCCCCGCGACCGCTCCGGGCCGTGATCCGCACACGGTCCGCGAATGGCCGGAGTTCGCCCTTCCCGGGCCCCGCCGGTCTCCGTACGATTCCCTCGCTCCCGGCCTTCACAGCTCCTTCACAGGGGCCGGGCACCCGTGCGCATGAGGTCGGCCGGACCGCGGATCGGTTGATTGTTTGACATGTGCATGACGCATGAGCCGTGCGGCGCGACACCTCGCGTCCGGCGCGCGGTCCGATCCACGCACCTGGTCAGCGACGGCCGTCCGCGCGCCCCCGTGCGCGCGGACGGCCGCACCCCCCATTTCGCGGCGGGACGCGTCCCGCCGCCGGAACACCGACGCAACGGATGGGATCACCATGACTGGTGGGCTGTTTCTGAGCGGCGCGATCGCCGCTCTGTTCGCCACCGCACTTCCCGCGCACGACCCCTCGACGGGGATCGTCGACCCGCCCCCGGACAAGATCGTCATCAAGGTCGCCACGGTGAACGGCTCCGGCTGTCCGCAGGGCACCGCCGCCGTCGCCGTCTCCCCGGACAACACCGCCTTCACGGTGACCTACAGCGACTACCTCGCCCAGGTCGGCGGCAACTCCGACCCCACCGCGTTCCGCAGGAACTGCCAGCTCAACCTGACCGTCGCCGTGCCGGGCGGCTTCACGTACGCCATCGCCAGCGCGGACTACCGCGGCTTCGCCTCGCTCCAGCCCGGGGCGAGCAGCACCGAGAAGGCCTCGTACTACTTCCAGGGCTCACCCAGCACGGTCGCCATCACGCACCCCTTCAGAGGCCCCTACAACGACAACTGGCAGGCCACGGACACCACGGAGTGGGCCCAGCTCGTCTGGGCGCCCTGCGGTGTCCAGCGGAACTTCAACATCAACACCGAACTCCGCGTCAGCGCCGGGACCTCGGCCCCCAGCGCCACCAGCTTCATGACCATGGACTCGACCGACGGTGACATCAGCACCATCTACCACCTGGCCTGGAAGGAGTGCCCCAGCTCCTGACCCCCGCCCCGGGCCCGGCCCCGGCCGGCTCCTGCGCACCGGGAGCCGGCCGGGGCCGGCGGTCCGGCGACCCGGCGGTCCGGTGGCCCGGCGGGGTCACCCTCCCAGCCGGTCGCAGATCTCCTGGGGCGGCCGGAACGAGCGCCTGTCGTCCGTGTCCTCGTCCACCTGGACCCGCACGGTCTCCAACTGCCCCAGCAGCGAGTCGAGATGCTTCCTCGCCGGATCGCGGAAGAACTCCAGCACCGCCCGGTGGAAGGCGTCCCGCAGCTCGGGCGGCATCACGTCCGAGGCGTCGAAACACAGCGCGGAGGCACGTGAGTTGAGCAGCGCGTCGATCTCCTGCTCGACGGCGTTCGCGGGCTCCGCGGACGGCAGGCCCCTCGTGTCCGGGAACAGCGGGCGCACCGCCGGGTCCGCCTCGGCCCGCCAGCGCTCCCGCCCCTCGGGGCTCGACAGCCGTTCCACCAGCTCCTGGGCCGCCGGGTCGTCGCTGAAGACGGCAGCCATGTCGCCGGAGACCTCGAACGCGTCGCGGTACTCGGCCCGTCCGTCCAGGAACCGGGCCGACGGCTCCACCCGGATGCCGTCGCCCGCGTACACGTACCGGATGAAGGCGCTCTGGTGCTCGTGCGTGCAGTCGAAACCGGGGGAGTCCAGCAGCCCGCGGGGCCCGGCCGGCCCGGACGTGCCCTCGTACGACGTGGTCAGGGACCGTTCGACGGAGTCGTCGGAACGGCCGTCGAGCAGCCGGGCCCAGGTCGTCCAGGCCCGCACGACGTCCGGGTCGCGCCAGCTGAGCCTGCTCGTGGCCCACTCCGTGTAGCGGGCGGGACCCGCCTGGTGCAGCAGGATGTCCTCGATCCAGTCCGTGCCGGGCCAGCCCGAGGTGGCCTGCGAGGCGAGCCCCACGCACCACGTCGGATCGTCGCTCGGCGTGCCCTCCTTGCTCCACACCAGGCTCTTCAGGTCGACCTTCAGCGGCACCCAGTAGGTGCGGCTGCGGCCGTCCACCAGCAGGTCGGGCGCCCACGGGGAGAAGGCGCGCTCGCGGGTCGGCTCGGTGAGCGGTTCGAGCTGGTCGCGGCGGGCGTACTCGGTGAGCTCGCCGATGCTGTTGAGGACCGCCACGTCCGGCGGGGTGTCCGCCTCCAGCTGCGAGACGAGCGTCTCGCGCAGCGAGCGGGTGCCCTCGTAGGTGTACGTCCGGCCGGTCCCGTCGTCGAGCCGCTGGAGCGCGGCCTCGAAGGCCTCGCCCTCCTTGCCCGTCCACGGGCCCAGGACCACGAGGGGGCGCGGGCTCTCCGACGCGCACCCGGGGACCAGGGCGAGCAGACACGCGGCCAGCAGCACGCGCGGCAGCCGGGCCGCGCGCGAGAACGCGCGGCGGGCCGCGGGGCGGCGCCCCGGACGGGCCGTGGGGCCGGGGAACCGGCGGCTCACGTGACGGCCCCCGGGCGGGCGACGACGAGGTACTCGCGGCGGTACGCGTGCAGGGCGCCGCCGACCAGCGCGGCGCCGGCCAGGCCCACCGGGAGGACGAAGGGGGCGGCCCCGTCGAGGAAGGCGAGCCGCCCGTCGGACAGCGTGTCGTCGATCCGGGACCCCAGCACCTCGACGGCCGTCGGGTCGGGGCCGTCGAAGGGGCGTTCCTCGGCGATCGTCTCCGTGCGGGGCGAGGTCCGCGTGGCGAGCGCGTCGGCCAGCGGGAGGGTCCGGGTCTGGGCGTGCTGCGCGAGCACCGCGTCGGCCGTCAGGAACGGGACGGCCAGCAGGGGCAGCGCGGCGAGCGCCAGCGGGATGCTGAGCCGGATGCGGAAGCGGCGGCGCAGGAACACCACCGTGCGCCAGAGGCCGGCGGCGAGCAGCACGAGGGCGGCCCCGGCGACCGCCGCGGCCGTCAGCACGCCCGGGCCCCAGGCGGCCCGGTCCGCGAGCCGTCCGCGCAGCTCCCGCTCCAGACCCGCCACCCGGTCCACGATCGAGGTCGCACCGGAGCCCGTGGTCGGCCGGCACGGGGGATGGCGGTCCTGCCGGTCCGCGGCGGCCACCGGAGTCGAACAGAGCATGCTGCGCGCGTAGCTGAGCTCGGCGTCCCGCAGCACGGGGTCCCTTGCGTGGCCCTGGGCCCGGCCGATCCGCCCCGTGTAGTCGACGACCAGCGCGGACACCACGCGCAGCTCCTGTTCCTCGGCCACGGTCAGCGCACCGCTGCGGGTGACCTCGTTCAGGCTCTGTGTCGCCCGCGCCACCCGGGTGCGGTACCGCTGGCTGAGGCCGACGAGGTCGACCGCGCCCGCCTCGTGGAGGTTCGCCACGGCCTCGCCGTGCGCGATGAACAGGGACGCCTTGGCGTTCGCGAGCCCGACGAGCGCGGGTGCCAGGCGCTCCCGCAGGTGGGCGGAGTCCTCCCGCACGTCCGCGTACGCCCAGCCGAACGCGCCGGCCGCCACCACGGCGAGCAGGGGCAGCGCGATCAGCCGGTCCCGCAGATAGGCACGGTTGCGACGACCGGTGGCCGACGGCCAGGCGTAGCGCCACAGTCGACGGCCGATTTCGCCACCGACGACGACCACACCTCGCACGACCCGCCGCAACCGCAGGTACGACGCTCCGGCGCTCCCGGCGCCAGCGGCCCCGGCACCCGTGGTCCCGGCGCCGGCGGCCCCCGTACCAGGGGTCCCCGTGTCCCGGGGAGGACCCCCGTGTCCTGCCGTGCCGGTCACCCGGGGGCCGTCCCTGTGTTCTTTGCCTGCGACGGGGGATGGGCCGTGGTGCGCAGCCAGTCCGCCACCCGTCGGCCCGGCCACGGGCTGTCCCGGCGGTGCCGGAAGGCGAGCGGGCGGACCGCGTAGGCGCGGTCCAGCAGGGTCTCGGCGACGGCCCCGTCCTCGGCGGCGGCCGACCGGGCGGCCTGGTGCGCGAGGGTGAGGTAGAGGCGGGAGAGCTCCCTGCGCAGACCGGGCTCGTCGGACGGGAGCCCCAGCCGCGCGTCGGCGCCCGCCGCCAGTGCGGCCAGCCCCGCCGCGTCGACCGCGCCCCGGGCCACGGCGCCCCGTACCGCCTCCCACACCTCCGCCGTCATACGGACCCTCGCCTGTTCGTCCGTCAGCCCGTGCGCGTGGAACAGCCGGGCCAGCCGCGCCAGCACCTCGCGCAGCCGCTCGGCCACCGCGTCCGGCTCCCCGCGGGTGCGCACGTGCTCCACGCCGACGCGCACGGCGGCCGTCCGCGCGGCGGTGCGGTGCCGCGAATGCTGCGGCACCGCGTCCAGGGCCCGTACGGCGTCGTCCCMCGCCCGGTCGCCGCCCAGCGCGAGCCGCGCCCGGGCCGCACCGAACGCCGCGCTGCCCAGCGAGGGGTTGCGCAGCCGCACCGCCTCGTAGAACGTCAGCGCCTCCTGCCAGCGGCCCAGGCGCTCGGCGCAGTAACCGAGGGCCAGTTTCGGCGCGTACTCGCCGGGGATCGCCGCGAACACCCGGTCGAAGTGGAGCCGCGCCTCCCCGGCCCGGTCCCGGCCGAGCGCGAGCAGCCCGCGGTGCCAGTCCAGGCGCCAGTCGTAGGGCGCGCGCCCGGCGCCGATCAGCGCCTGCGCGGACCGCAGTTCGCGTTCGGCGGCCTCGGTGCCGCCGCCCGCGCCGCGCAACCGCAGGCGGCAGCGCAGCAGATGGACCTCCGGCGAGTCGTGCCAGTCGCCCGTGTGCTGCAGCAGCGCCTCGGGCGCGGCGTCGGCCAGCCTGCTCAGCTCGGCATGGTGGAGGTCGTGCGGGTCCGGCCGCGGGACGGGCAGCCGCTGGGCGACCTCCGCGGGCGACGGCGGCGCGTACGGGGCGGGCGCGTCCGGCGCCGCCCACCGGGTGAGGCGGGGCGCGGAACCGAGCTCCGCGTCGAGCGCGTACGGCGACTGGAAGAACAGCGGCGAGGGCTCGAAGGTCTCGACCCCGGTCCGCAGCGACCGCAACTCGCGGAACACACCCCGCAGTTGTTCCTCCATCTCGCGGGCGGTGGCGAACCGCTCGGCCCGCTCGCCGCGGGTGGCGCGGTGCAGGACCCGGGCGAGGGACACCAGGCCGAGCCCGCGGGGGCAGGGCGCCGTCATGGCGGGGGCGCCGGGGAGGCCGGGAGCCCCGGGGCCTGCGGTCCCGTCCGGCGGCCGCGGCGGGCCGATCCCGTCCAGGCGGCCCAGTTCGGCCAGGTCGCCGGGTGAGTTCCCGAGACCGCTGAGGCGCCGCAGAGTCTCCCCGAGGCTGTACAGGTCGTCCTGGCCGGTGGATTCGCCGTGCGGGCCGACGGTCGGTGCCCGGAACCCCTCCGTGGTGTGCCCGGGCAGCCCGGCGGCGCGGACGCTCCCCACGTCGATGATCTTCGTGGAGGTCCCGTCGTGCATCACGTTGTCCGGCTTCAGGTCGCCGTAGACCTTCCCCGGCCGGTCCGCGTGCAGATGGCCGAGCGCGGCCAGGATCCGCACCCCGTAGGCGAGGACGAACTCGTGGAAGCGGCCGCCGCCGAACTCGGCGGGGTTGACCTGGACCCGGGCCCGTACCTCCTCCAGGGTGAGGCCGTCGACGTACTGCAGGACGAGGAAGTCGCCGACCTCCGGATGGTGCCCGTAGTTGAAGACGCGGATGATGTCGCCGTGGCTGAGGTCGACCAGAGCCCGCCGCTCCTCGGCCAGCGCCCCCGCCGAGGCCGCCGCCTGCTGCGGGTGGAGGATCTTGATGGCGACCTCGCGGTGGTCGACCTTGGTGTCGAGCGCGAGGTAGACCTCGCCCATGCCGCCGTAGCCGAGCGGCCGGATCAGCCGGTACTGGCCGGCGAGCAGCCGCCCCGACGGCAGGGGCAGGCGTCCGGGGTCGCCGCCGTGGGACGCCGCCCGGTCCAGCAGGGTGATCGTGGGCAGCAGGACCGGGTCGGGGCTCTCCTCGGGCAGTTCGACGTGCGCGGCCCGCAGGATCGGCGAGTTGACGACGAGAGGACCGAACGACGCGCTGGATTCGCGCAGTTCACCGGTCGCCCCGCTGCCCGCTGCCCCGTCCATACGACCACAGGATAGACGGGGGGCTCCCGGATGACCCCGTTTCGGGGGGAGATGCTGTGCAGGAGCCCCCGGCCGGGTCTCCCGGCACGTGAGCCGGTCGTGGGGCGGCCGGGTCAGACCAGCGGGATGGTCACCTCGTCCTCGACGGGCGGATCGAGTTCCTGCGGGAGGTTGCCCGTCGCCGAGAAGCAGCGCAGCCGGACCGACTCCGGGGAGACGTCCAGGCGCAGGAAGGACTTGAAGAACGGCGGGCTGTACGTCGCCGACCCCGGCGAGAACAGCCTGCCGTGCGCCTTGCGCACGGGCAGGCGCAGACGGGAGGTGCGGTCGGGGCGGCCGCCGGCGCCCAGCAGGCTCGCGACCAGGCGGGTGCGCAGGGTGACGGGGGTCTCCCGCACCCGGGCGCGGGTCGGCGGGATGCCGAGCCGCCGGGACACGACGGCCGCCGCCTGGTCGTCGGTGAGCGTGAACAGGCGCCGCATCCGCAGCCTGCGCCCGTAGAGCCCGCTGTAGAAGGCGAGCGAGTCGCCGCGCAGCGGATAGCAGCGGAAGTCCTTCTCGGTGACGCCGCCGACGTCGACCAGGGGCATGGTGTGGGTGGCATGCATGAAGGCCCCGCCGCCGCCCGCGACCACGTACTGGATCGTGCGGCCGTCCACGTCCACCGGGTAGCGCTGGTAGTTGTGGATGTCGCCGCCTATCGCCGCCACGTAGTGGTGGGCCGGGTCGCGCACGATCTCGTCGACGGTCCCGCCGCCCTCGACGTCGCAGGGATGGTGCTCGGCGTCCACGTACAGGGGGGAGCCGGTGACGAGGATCTTGGGCCTGTCTCCCCGGGAGACCTCGCGGAGCCACCGGCCCTGCTCGGCGTCCACGGTCCCGAGGAGCCCGGTGTCGATGCCTATGATCCGTACCGGACCCGCGTCGATCGCCCAGTACGGGCCCGGCTGGACGGCCTGCTGGCCGGGGGCCGACCGCAACGCCCGCGCCTCGGCCAGGCGTTGCTCGTCGTGCGGACGGGGACGGTGCCAGAGCAGCGACCGCCACCAGGCCCGTGACAGCCGCCGGGGAGCGGCCGGCGGGTCGAGGGGCGGGGCGTCGCAGAAGACGCGCATGAACCCGTCGAGGTCCTCGTACCAGTCGTGGTTGCCGGGTATCGCGTAGATCGGTGCCGGGTAGTCCCGGTACGGGCGGAAGAACTTGGGGCCGTAGTCGCTGGTGGCGCCGACCGGGTAGATCACGTCACTGGCGAGCACGGCGAACGCGCTGTCCCGCCCGGCCCTCAGGAAGCCGGGCACGACCGCGTACTGCGCGTCGTCCCCCTCGCCGGTGTCCCCGATGACCATGAAGGAGAAGCAGTCCGGGACCTCGTGCCCGATCACCTTGTCCGACGGTGCGCCGGCCGCGGCGCGCTGCGCCACCCAGCGCTCGCGGATGCGGCCCGTCGGGTCCCCGAACAGCGAGGCCAGCACGCCGTTGCGGGCGGGCCACAGCGTCCTGGGGTCGACCCACGACAGTTCCTCGGTCCGTCGCGGCATCAGGTTCCGGTAGGTGCCGGGTTCCGTGCTGCCCCAGCCGGCGCCCGCCGCGGTGTCACGTGAAGAGTCAGACATCGGTGAACGGTAACAACGGCCCCTGGACAGACGGACGTCGGGCCGTTCCCGGGCCCCTATCCCTCCGGCCGGACCAGGCGTTCCTCGGGGACGACGGCCACGCCGAGGATCTCGATCATCGCCTCCGGCTGCCACAGGGCGGTGCAGCCGATGCCGGCCATCGCCGGGTAGACGGGACCGGCCAGCTCGCGCCACACCGCGCCGATCTCCTTGCCGTGCGCCTGGTAGTCGGGGATGTCGGTGAGGTAGATCGTCACGCTGACCAGGTCCCGGGGCTCGCCGCCGACCTCGCGCAGCGTCGTCAGGACGTTGCCGAACGCCTGGCGGAACTGCTCGACGATGCCGCCCGGCACGATCCTCATGTCGGCGTCCAGAGCGGTCTGCCCGCCGAGGTGGAGGGTGTTCCCCGCGAGGGTCCCGTGCGAGTAACCACGGGGGGCCGGCAGGGCGCTCGGGTTCACGGCGAGGGGGGTCACGCGGCCTCCGGTCGGTGTCGGCACGATGTATTGACAATAAATGACGGTCGTGAAAAAAACGAGATACCGCACGGACCGTGCCACCGGCCTCCACCCCGCGCGACCGGAACGGAGCCAGCCCCCATGGAGCCCGACCTCAGCAAGTACCGCCTGGAGGGTGACGCCTCGATGTACCGGCTGCCCAGCGGGATCGTCGCCCCCGTGGTGACGCGCGCCGGATCGGAGAGCGCGAACACCGCCGACTCCGGCGGCGCCGTCCGGATCTCGGGCGTCAGCATCCAGCACACGCCCGCCACGAAGCTGTGGTTCGGCAAGGTCAGCAACGAACCCGGCTACCGCTCGGTGACCCACCACCACGGCGAGGCCGAGACCGGCGGCTACGTCCTGTCGGGGCGGGCGCGCATCTACTTCGGCGAGAAGTTCGAGGACTACGTCGACATGGCGGAGGGCGACTGGGTCTTCGTCCCGCCGTTCATGCCGCACATCGAGTGCAACCTCTCCCGCACCCGACCGCTGACCTGGATGACCACCCGGACGCCGGAGAACATCGTGGTCAACATGACCGACGTCCCCGACGCCGACCTGCGCGACTGGCTCGACCGGTGACGCCGGGCCCCGGCCCCGCGTCCGGGGGGACCGCACCCGGGGGCACTGCGCCCGAAGGGACGCCGACCTCCGCGTACTTCACCGACGCCGTCACGCTCACCCCCGCGCCCGCCGAGCACTTCGACCTCGCCTTCACCGCCGTCACCCAGCCCTGTCCGTGGCCCAAGGCGTACGGCGGCGACCTGGTGGCCGCGGCGGCCGTCGCCGCGATGCGCTCGGTGACCGACGCCAAGACGCTGCACTCGATGCACGGGTACTTCCTGCGGCCCGCCGACATCGGGGCCCGGGTGCGCTACGAGGTGGAGGTGCTGCGCGACGGCCGCGGCTACAGCACCCGGCAGGTGCGCGGCTACCAGAACGGCAGGCCGCTCTACGTCTGCCTGGCCAACTTCGCCGCGGGGGAGCCCGGCGGCGCCTTCCACGCCGACGTCGCCGAGGTCGTCCCGGACCCCGAGGACCTGCCCAGCTCGCGGGCGTACCTCGAAGAGCGTGCCGGCGGTTCCATGACCGAGGAGTCGAAGGCCTACTGGTCCGCCGGCCGCAGCTTCGACATGCGCCATGTGCCCGGCCCGGTCTACCTCACCGTCGAGGGCCGGCGTCTGCCCCAACAGGCGGTGTGGGTGCGGCCGTTCGACGCCCTGCGGACCGTCGAGGGGCTGACCGGCGCCCAGCGGGACCTGGCCGCCCTCGCCTACGTCTGCGACTACACGATCCTCGAACCCGTCCTGCGGGTGCTGGGCCTGGCCTGGGCCGACCCCGGACTCGTCACCGCCAGCCTCGACCACGCCATGTGGTTCCACCGCCCGGGACCGGTCGGCGACTGGCTGCTCTACGTCCAGGAAGCGGTCGCCGCCGACGCGGGCCGCGGCCTGGGCACCGGCCGCTTCTTCACCCGCGACCACCGTCACCTGGCCACCGTCGTCCAGGAGGGAATGATCCGCCCCGCCTGATCCGCCGCGCACCGGCGGCTTTCGGAAGGACACCTCCGATGACCCCTCCCCTCACCCCTGTCCGTCGGTCCGCCTTCTCTGTCGCCCTCGGGGTACCAGGACACCTTCGCGCGCGACCACCTCCCGCCCGCCCACCTGTGGCCGGTGATCGAGTTCACCACGCCGGAGCTGCGGTACCCGCGGCGGCTCAACGCCGCCACCGAACTGATCGACGTCCCCGCGGCGGCGTACGGGCCCGGCCGCCCGGCCCTGCGCACACCGGACGGCGCCACCTGGACGTACGGGGAGCTGCGCGAGCGGACCGACCAGATCGCCCGCGTGCTCACCGAGGACCTCGGCCTGGTCCCGGGGCAGCGGGTCCTGCTGCGCTCGCCCAACAACTGCTGGACGGTGGCGTGCTGGCTCGGCGTGCTCAAGGCCGGGGGGATCGTCGTCACCGTCATGGCCGCGCTGCGCGCCCGCGAGATCGCCCCGGTCGTCGCGCGGACCCTGCCCGCGCTCGCCCTGGTCGACCACCGGTGCGCCCAGGACGTCCACACCGTCCGGGACACCGTGCTGCCCTCGCTGCGGGTCGTCGAGTTCGGCGGCCCGGGGCCGGGCGACCTGGTGGCCCGCGCGTCCGCTAAGTCCGGCGCCTTCACGGCCGTGGACACCGCCGCCGACGACGTGGCCCTGCTCGCTCCCACATCCGGCAGCACCGGTGAACCCAAGATCACCATGCACTTCCACCGGGACGTCCTGGCCGTCGATGACACCTTCGGCCGCCATGTGCTGCACCTGGTGCCGGACGACCTGGTCGCCTGCAGCGCCCCGTTCGCCTTCACCTTCGGCCTGGGCATGCTCGTCGTGTTCCCGCTGCGGGCCGGCGCCTGCGCCCTGCTGACCGAGGCGGCGACGCCGCTCGCGATGGCGGACCTCGTCGCGGACCGGGGCGTCACCGTGCTGGCCACGGCGCCCACCGCGTACAAGGCGATCCTGCGGGAGAGGCGCGAGGAACGGCTCGCCGGGCTGCGGGTCGGCGTCTCGGCCGGTGAACACATACCGCGGGGCACCTGGGAGCGGCTGCGCGACCGGATCGGCCTGGAGGTGGTCGACGGGATCGGCGCGACCGAGCTGCTGCACATCTTCATCTCCGCGGCCGGCACTAACATCCGTCCCGGCGCCACCGGGAAACCGGTGCCGGGCTTCCGCGCCGCGGTCCTCGGCGCCGACGGCACGGAACTGGGCCCCGGCGAGCCGGGCAGGCTGGGCGTCATCGGCCCGGTCGGCTGCCGCTACCTCGACGACGTGCGCCAGAAGGACTACGTCGTGGACGGCTGGAACGTCACGGGCGACGTCTTCCACCGCGACGGGGACGGCTACTTCCACTACCACGCCCGCGGCGACGACATGATCGTGTCCTCCGGCTACAACATAGGCGGGCCGGAGGTGGAAGCCGCCCTGGACACCCACCCCGACGTCCTGGAGTGCGCCGTCGTGGGCCGCGGCGACGCCGAACGCGGCCAGGTCGTCTGCGCCTTCGTCGTCCTGCGGGACGGGGTCACCGGTGACGCGGCCAAGGCCGCGGAGATCCAGGACCACGTCAAACAGGTCATCGCGCCCTACAAGTACCCGCGCGACGTGCGGTTCCGCGACGCGCTGCCGCGCAACGCCAGCGGCAAGCTGCAGCGGTTCGCGCTCCGGGCCGCCGTCGAGGCCGAGCGGGCCGGTCCGTCCGCCGTCGAGCCCTGATCCGCCCGTCCGCCCGTCACCCCTTATTGGTCCGCCCGTGCCGGTCCGTCCGCCGTCGGACACCGAACCGAGAGGAACCCCGTGCAGATCGCGATCGTCGGCGGTGGCCCCGGCGGCCTCTACCTCGCCGTCCTCATGAAGCGGCTCGACCCGGCCCACGAGATCACCGTGTGGGAGCGCAACGCCCCCGACGACACCTTCGGGTTCGGCGTGGTGTTCTCCGACGAGACACTGGGCGGCATCGAGAACGCCGATCGCGAGTTCGCCGAGGCCATGGCGCGCCGCTTCGCCCGCTGGACGGACATCGACATCCACTACCGCGGCCGCACCCACACCGTCGGCGGCCAGGGCTTCGCCGCGATGGGCCGCAGGGAACTGCTCCGGCTGCTGCAGCGCCGCTGCCAGGACCTCGGGGTGAGCGTCCATTTCTCCACCCCCGCCCCCGACACCGGCGTCCTGCGTGCCTCGTACGACCTGGTGGTGGGGGCCGACGGCGCCAACTCGCAGGTGCGGTCCGCCCATGCCGGGGTCTTCCGCCCCACGCTGGACCGGCGCCGCAACAAGTACATGTGGCTGGGCACGGACCGGGTCTTCGAGGCGTTCCAGTTCTTCGTCAAGGAGACGCGGTGGGGGACCGTGCAGGTGCACGGCTACCCCTACTCCGCCGACGGCTCCACCTTCATCGTCGAGATGCACGAGGATGTCTGGCGCCGGGCCGGCTTCGACGCCACCGAGGGGACCGACCTGCCGCCGGGCGCCTCCGACGAGCAGGCCGTCGAACGGGTGCGGGAGCTCTTCGCCGAAGAACTGGCGGGCCACCGGGTGTTCGCCAACAACTCCAAGTGGCTCGCCTTCACCACCGTGCGCAACGAGCGCTGGCACCACGGCAACCTCGTCCTGGTCGGGGACGCCGCGCACACCGCGCACTTCTCGATCGGCTCGGGCACCAAACTCGCGATGGAGGACTCCCTCGCCCTCGCCGCCTGCCTGCACGAACACCCGGACACCGCAAGCGCGTTGGCGGCCTACGAGGCGGAGCGGCGGCCCGTCGTGGAGTCCACCCAGCGGGCCGCCCAGGCCTCCCTGGAGTGGTTCGAGAACATCGGCATGTACGTCCGCCAGGAGCCGACCCAGTTCTGCTTCAACCTGCTCACCCGTTCGCGCCGCATCACGTACGACAACCTGCGCACCCGCGACCCGGAGTTCGCCGAACGGGTCGACGCCGCCTTCGCCGCCTCCCAGGGACTGCCCGAGGTCGCGCCGGCCATGTTCCAGCCGTTCCGGCTGGGGGAGCTGGAGCTGAAGAACCGGGTGATCGTGTCCCCGATGGACATGTACTCGGCCGTCGACGGCGTACCCGGCGACTTCCACCTCGTCCACCTCGGCTCGAAGGCGATGGGCGGCGCCGCGCTGGTGATGACGGAGATGGTCTGCGTCTCGCCCGAGGGCCGCATCACCCCCGGCTGCACGGGCCTGTGGACCGACGGGCAGCGCGACGCGTGGCGGCGGATCGTGTCCTTCGTGCACGCGAACAGCACCGCCCGCATCGGACTGCAGCTCGGCCACTCCGGCCGCAAGGGCTCCACCCGGCTGATGTGGGAGGGCATGGACGACCCGCTGCCGTACGGCAACTGGGGGACCGTCGGCCCGTCACCGCTGCCGTACGGGCCCGGGTCGCCCGTTCCCCGCGAGCTCGACCGCGCCGGTATGGACGCGGTGGTCGCCGACTTCGTCGCGGCCGCGCGCCGGGGCGCCGAAGCGGGCTTCGACGTCCTCGAACTGCACTGCGCGCACGGCTACCTGCTGTCCTCGTTCCTCTCGCCGGCGGCCAACCGCCGCACCGACGCGTACGGGGGACCGCTGGCGAACCGGCTCCGGTTCCCGCTGGAGGTGTTCGACGCCGTCCGTGCCGTCTGGCCCGCCGGGCGGCCGGTGATCGTGCGGATCTCGGCGACCGACTGGGTGCCGGACGGCACCACCGAGCACGACGCCGTGGAGATCGCCCGCGCCTTCGTCGCCCACGGGGCGGACGCGATCGACGTCTCCTCGGGGCAGGTCACCCGGGACGAGCGGCCCGCGTACGGCCGTTCGTACCAGACGCCGTTCGCCGACCGGATCCGCCACGAGGTGGCCGCCGCCTCCGGTGCCGCCGTCATCGCGGTCGGCGCCATCGCCTCGTACGACGACGTCAACTCGATCCTGCTGGCGGGCCGCGCCGACCTGTGCGCCCTGGGGCGTACGCACCTCTACGATCCGCACTGGACGCTGCACGCGGCCGCCGAGCAGGAGTACCGGGGCGCGGCGGAGCAGTGGCCGCTGCCGTACCGGGCCGGAGCCCGCAGGCCGCCGAGCGCGCGCACCGACGCCGTGCGTCCGCGGCTGTCCCTGCTGCGGGCGGAGGCCGCCGGGCCGGGTGTGCACCTTCGGTGGGTGCCGTCCCGGGAGCCGGCCCCCGTCGTCTCCTGAGACGTCGGCGTTCGTCCGGGGCGGTGGACCAGCGGTCCGGGGCGGCCGAGGTGTGTGGGCGCGGTGACGGTCCGTCGTGGCCGGGCGCGCAGTTCCCCGCGCCCCTGAGGGGCGCTCTAGCCGGGCTGGCCGTTGTCCTTCAGGGCGCCCCAGCCGTGCCAGCGCTCGATGTCGATCCACGCGCTGACCCGCGGGCGGTCCCGGTTCGGGTAGGGCTCGCCGGTGTAGTGCCGGGAGATGCGGTCGATGTCGGTCAGGTTCTCGTCGTCCACCATCTCGGTGGCCTGGCCCAGGAGGGTGACATGGGTGTACCAGTCGTCCCCGTCGAGGACGGTGAGGGTCACCCGCGGGTCGCGGCGCAGGTGCTTCAGCCGTACGCGGCCCACGTCCATGCTGATCAGCACCCGGCCGTCCTCCCAGAGATACCAGGTGGGGGTGGACACGGGCGCGCCGTCCGAACGCACGGTGGCGATGACGGCCGCGTTCGGGCGCTGCAGCAGTTCGACGGCCTCGGGCGGAAGCGGCGGCTTGGACATGGGGGCTCCTCGATGTCGGCGGGCATGCTCGGCGGGGACGCGGACGGGCGTCCCCGGCGTCCTCGGCGGGTGTCCGGGACACGCCGGTGTATGCGTCCCGGTGCGGACGCGGTCGCCGGGCCCCCGCGACTGCATCCTCACGCCCTGCCCCGGCCGCCGCCACTCGGCGCCGCCCGCCCTCYCGCCGGAGGCCCGGCCGGTCCGTCAGGGCGGGTGGTGTCCGCCGGGCGGATGCGGGCCGCGTAGCGGCCGACCAGGCGGCGGGTGACCTCCGGGTCCAGCAGGGCCGCGCCCGTGCCCACCGTGCGGATGCCGTGCAGGAGCTGGGCCGGCGGGGCGTCCTTGAGGAGGAAGCCGCTCGCGCCCGCGCGCAGCGCCTCGTAGACGTACTCGTCCAGGTTGAACGTGGTCACCACCAGGACCTTGACGGGGTCCGGCACGCCCTCGCCCGCCAGCAGGCGGGTGGCCTCGATGCCGTCCAGCACCGGCATGCGCACGTCCATCACCACGACGTCCGGGTGGACCCGGGCGGCGAGGTCGACCGCCGTCCGGCCGTCGCCGCACTCGCCCGCCACCTCCAGGTCGGGCTGGGCGTCGATGATCGTCACCAGGCCGGTGCGGACCAGCACCTGGTCGTCGCAGACCAGGACCCGGATCGGGGCGGTCGGCGCGGTCATGACGGGTTTCCCGCGGGGATCCGGGCCCGTACGACGAAGCCGCCGGCCGGCCGCGCGGCCGCGGTGAAGTCGCCGCCCAGGACGTCGACCCGTTCGCGCAGGCCCGCCAGGCCCCGGCCGCTCCCGCCCGGGGTCCCGGGCCGCGGGCCGGAACCGTCCCCGTCCGTGCCGACCTCCACGGTGATCTCCTTGCGGGCGTGCCGCACCAGGACCGAGGTGCGGCTGCCGTGCGCGTGCTTGAGGGCGTTGGTGAGGGCTTCCTGCACGACCCGGTAGGCGACGAGTTCGGCGCTGCCGGTCGACTCGGCCGGCGTGCCCTCCTCGGTGAACTCCACCGGCTGCCCGGCCCGCCGCGTCTGCTCGACGAGCGTGAGCAGCCTGCCGACGGGCGGTGTCCTCGCCTCGCCGCCCTGCGGGACGCCGTGGTCGGGGTTGAGCAGGTCGAGCAGGTGCCGCAGGTCGGTGATGGCCCGGCGGCCGGTGTCGGTGACGGCGGTCAGGCTCCGGTCCAGGCGCTCGGGCGAGGCGGTGAGGTAGCGCGCCGCCTCGGCCTGGACGACCATCGCCGTCACGTGGTGGGTGACGACGTCGTGGAGTTCGCGGGCGATGCGGGTGCGTTCGGCGGTGCGGGTGTCCTCCGCGATGCGCAGGCGCCGTTCGGCGTCCGCGACCCGGGTGGCGCGCAGCCACGACCCGATCCCCCAGGCGAGGGCCATCGCCAGGTAGAACGTCACGAACTCGCTCGTCGGCTCGCCCACCCGGAGCCGGTGGAGGGCGACGGCGAAGGGCACGTACGCCAGGGAGAAGAGGAGCGCCGCGACGCGCCGGTGGCGTGTCAGGTGGGCCCCGGCGCTGAGCAGCGCGATGGGGAGCGCGGCGTTCGCGAACGAGTGGTAGCCGCGGATCTGGTCGAGGGCGAAGCCGAGCGACACCAGGGCGAGACAGCCGGCCGGCCACCGCCTGCGCAGGGCGAGGGGGAGGCTTTCGAGGGCCACGGTCAGCACGGCCAGGGCGTCGAAGGGGCGGCTCGGTACGGTGCCGATCTGCGTCCCGTGGAACGACGGCAGGAGCAGCGTGGTGAGGAACAGCAGCCCGAGCGGGAGGTCCCGGACGGTGACGTCGGCACGCCGCCACCGCTCCGGGACCTGCCGGAGCCTGTTCACCGGTCCAGCCGGTAGCGCGGTCACCAGGGAGGTCGTCAGTGAGGCCACCAGTCCGGTCGCCGGTCCGATCATCGGGGGAGTTTAGCGGCGCTGCCGAACTGCGCGCTGCCGGACCGTGCGGTGCCGGCGAGCGCAGCGCCGCGTCCGCCGCGGGGCACCACGTGGCCGCGCCGGTGCGCCAGCCACATGAACACGACGGTCGCCAGGACGCAGAACAGCACCGAGTACACGCTGCCCTCCGGGCCGAAGTCGCCGCCGGTGAGCGGCGTCGGACCCGAGGTCGTGGAGTCCAGCAGGCCCTGCGGGGTGTCGTTGCCCGAGACCTCGGTGCTGAAGACGCCCCCCGCGGCGTAGTTCCAGCCGAAGTGCAGGCCGATGGGCAGCCACAGCTTGCGGGTGGCGACGTACGCGGCGGTGAGCATGCCGCCCGCCTCGATCGCGATGGCGGCGGCGCCCCACGCACTGGCGTCGGGGTTGAGCAGGTGGACCAGGCCGAAGAGGGTGCCGGTCAGCACGAGCGCGATCCAGGTGCCGGTGCGCTCCTCCGTGAGACGGAACAGGACGCCGCGGAACATCAGTTCCTCCGTCACCGCGGCGGCGGCCATGAAGCCGATCAGCCCCATCGCGCCCGGCACCGACCCGATCCCGTCGACGTCGTAGTACCCGGAGGTGAGGAGGTTGACGACGACGGCCCCGAACAGCGCGGCGCCGAGGAGCGTTCCGCGGCCCAGCGCGGCCGGGGCGTCCTCCAGGGCCAGTTCGGTCACCGGACGGCGCTCGGTCCGTCCCACCACCCACCGGTAGACGAGGACCGCGAGCACGGCCGCCGGTACGCCGACCACCAGCTGCACCCACGGCATGTCCTCCCCGGCGGCCACCGCCTGACCGCCGACGAAGGCGACCGCCACGACCGCCAGAAGCTGCCAGACCACTCTCATGAGGACTCCCGTACCGAGGCCGCGGCCGGGCGCCGCGGGCTGCACAGAAAGCTATGGATCCGCAGGCCGGGAGTCGTCACCGCTGGGTGGACACCTGCGCGTAGCTCTGACGGGGGACAGGACGGGGGAGTGGTCCCGTCCGCCGGCCGCCCCCGCACTGTCGGTGGCGCGTGGCAGGATGCCGGTCGATCGGGGCAGGCAGGGTATGAGGGGTTCCATGACGGAGGGTG
>NZ_VDFC01000056.1:0-6620 GCF_008369065.1 Streptomyces apricus
GCTCCGGGGCGACCCCCGCCCCGGTCCCCCGCACATGATCCGGCATCTCCCACCCTTTCTCCACGGTGCCGGTGGTTTGGTCCGCCGGGGCGGGATCGTCCCGCGGCCTGCGCGCTCCCTTGACCGCCCCCACCGGCCTGCTTATGGTCACGCTGCACCAGGACGTAGGACGTCGTATCTCCCACTCCTTGCTGGAGGAACCGTGCGCGACGCGACCCCCGCACCGGCACTGCACCGCCGGTCGTTCCTGAAGTACTCCGGCGCGCTGGGCGCGGCCGCCACGATCGCCTCGACGCTCTCCGCCTGCTCCTCCGGACCGGAGTCCACCAACGAGGCGGACGGCGGGGGCGAGGGCGCCGAGCGGACGCTCACGGCGGTGATCGGCTACGGCAACGACCAGAGCTGGGACCCCCTGATGACGGCCTCCGCGTTCGCGATGGCCGGCAACCACCACGTCTACGAGGGGCTGCTCGACACCGACCCGATCAGCCGTGAACCGTACGCGGCCCTGGCGACCGAGGTGCCGGCCGACCTGCGGGCGACCACCTGGAGGTTCACCCTGCGGCCGGGCGCGGCGTGGCACGACGGGAAGCCGGTCACCGCCGACGACGTGGTCTTCACCTACGGGCGCGTGCTCGACCCGGACACGACGACCCTCGCGAAGAACTTCTTCGCCTCCTGGCTGAAGGAGGTGCGCAAGACCGGCGACACCTCCGTGGAACTCGTCCTGAAGTTCCCCTTCCCGGACGGGGCGCAGCGGCTCACGCTCGCGAAGATCATGCCGAAGCACGTGTTCGGGAAGGCGGGCGCCCTGGACGAGGCGACGACGGGCAAGGCGGTCGGCTCGGGCCCCTACCGGCAGACCGCGCACCACCCGAAGTCCAACACCACCTTCGAGGCGTTCGCGGACTACAACGGGCCGCGGAAGGCGGCCTTCAAGAAGATGAACTGGCTGACCATCGTGGACGCCGCGCCGCGGGTCGCGAAGATCTCCGGGTCGAGCGCGGGCGCGCAGATCTCCGACAACATCCCGTACGCCAACATCTCCCAGCTGGAGAAAGGCGGTCTGGAGGTCGCGGGCGGGGCGGGCATGAACCACCTCTTCCTCCTCTTCAACACCGCCCACAAGCCGTTCGACGACGTACGGGTGCGCCAGGCGCTGCACTACGCGATCGACACCGGGAAGATGATCCGGGCCGCGCTGCGCGGGCACGGCAAGGCCGCCTCGTCGTACCTCGACGAGGGCAATCCGACGTACCGGAAGGCGTCCACCGTCTACGGCCACGACCCGGCGAAGGCCAGGGAGCTGCTGAAGGAGGCCGGGGTCAGCGGGCTGAAGGTCACGCTGATGGCGGTCAACGTGAGCTGGATCGCGGACTGCCTGCCGACGATCAAGGCGTCCTGGGACGCCGTCGGCGTGGAGACGACGCTGGAGCCGCAGGAGACGGCCGCGCTCTTCACCAAGCTCGATCAGAAGAAGGACTTCCAGGTCGTCGCCGCCGCGTCCAACCCCAACCAGTTCGGGCTCGACGCGGACCTGATCATGCACTACAACTACGGCCCCGGGAACACCTGGATGCGCTATGCGCGCTGGGAGGACGACTCCGTGGCGAAGGACCTCTTCAGGCGGATGGACCGGGCCACGCGGGAGCCAGATCCCGCGAAGAAGAAGACGATGACGCAGGACTACATCGACGTCGTCGCCGAGAACGCGGTGATCTATCCGGTGGTGCACAACGAGCTGATCACCGCCTGGGACGCCGGGGAGCTCACCGGCATTCGGGCCCAGCCCTATCCGGGGATCAACGTGCTGCAAGCGAAGTGGGCCTGAGGCACGCCGTGGTGATGATCGTCCGGATCCTGGTGCGGCGCCTCGTCCTGCTCGTTCCGCTCATGCTCGGGATCGTCCTGTTCGTGTTCGTCGTCATGCGGTTCTCGGACAGCGATCCGGCGTCCGCGTACTTCCAGGGGGCGAACCCGACCGAGCAGCAGCTGCACGACTTCAGGGAGCGCAACGGCCTCCTCGACCCGTTCCCCGTGCGGTACTTCGCCTTCGTCGGGGACCTCCTCCGCGGCGACCTGGGGGTCAGCGCGCTGACCCGGGCCCCGGTCGTCGACCAGGTCACCACCGCGCTGCCGCTCACGATGCAGCTGACCTTCCTGGGTCTCGGCATCGCGCTGGTGCTCGCCCTGGTCGGCGGGGTCACCGCGGCCATCCACCGCGACCGCCTCCCCGACCAGCTGATCCGGGTCGTGTCGCTGACCGGGGTCGCGGCGCCCGGCTTCTGGCTGGCGCTGCTGATGATCCAGTACCTCGCCGTGGACCTGGGCTGGTTCCCGACCAGCGGGTACGTCAACCCGGCCGACTCGTTCACGGGATGGCTGAGGACGATGACGCTGCCCGCGCTGGCCCTGTCGCTGCCGGTGGCCGCCCAGCTCACCCGGATCGTCCGCACGGCCGTGGTGGAGGAGCTGGACAAGGACTACGTGCGCACCGCGATCGGCAGCGGACTGCCGCCGGTGGTCGTGGTCGGCCGGAACGTGCTGCGCAACGCCCTGATGAACCCGCTGACCGTGCTGGGCCTGCGCGTCGGCTACCTGCTCGGCGGCGCGGTCGTCATCGAGACGATCTTCAACCTGCCGGGGATGGGGAAGCTCATGATCGACGCCGTGAAGAACGGTGACCCGGCCGTCGTTCAGGGCGGCGTCCTGACGATCGCCTTCGGGTTCGTCGTCGTGAACCTGGTCATCGACGTCCTCTACCTGCTGGTCAACCCGCGTCTGAGGAGTGCCGAGACCTGATGCCGATGCACCGCGGACGGCTCACCGACGCCCTGTCCCCGCCCGGCGTCCGCCTGCGGGGGTTCACCCGGCTCCCGCTGCTCTCACGGATCGCCGTCGTCGTCATCGGGGTCGTCGTCCTCACGGCCCTGCTGGCCCCGCTGCTCGCCCCGCACGACCCGCTCGAACAGTTCCCCCTCGTCGACCACGGCAACGGCGAGGGCGCGCCGTCCGGCGAGCACTGGATGGGGCAGGACAGCCTGGGCCGGGACATCCTCAGCCGGCTGATGTACGGGGCGCGCTGGTCGCTGGCCATCGGGCTGGGCGCGACGGCGCTCGCGCTGCTCGTGGGGGCGCTCGTCGGCGCGGTCGCGGCGACCTCCCGCAAGGCGCTCGACGAGACGCTGATGCGCGGCCTGGACATCGTCATGGCGTTCCCCGGCATCGCGCTCSCGGCCGTCTTCGTGGCGGTGTTCGGCGGCGGCATCCCGGTCCTCGTCGGCGCGATCGCGTTCCTGTACATGCCGCCGATGGCCCGCGTCGTCCGGGCCAACGTGATGGCCCAGTACGGCGAGGACTACGTGACCGCCGAGCGGGTCGTCGGGGCGCGCACCCCGCACATCGTGTGGCGGCACGTGGCCGTCAACTGCGCCGCCCCGGTCCTGGTGTTCTGCACCGTGCAGGTCGCCGAGGCGATCGTCTTCGAGGCGTCGCTGTCCTTCATCGGCGCGGGCGTGCGGCCGCCGGACCCGTCCTGGGGCAGCGTCATCGCGGACGGCAAGAACATGGTGCTGACCGGCGGCTGGTGGGCGACCGTCTTCCCGGGCCTGCTGATGCTGGTCACCGTGCTCTCCCTGAACATCCTCTCCGAGGGCGTCTCGGACGCGTGGGCGGCGCCCGCGCCCCGGGACGTGCCGGTGCGCGAGGAGGAGGACCGCCTGGAGGCGCCCGAGCCGGGCAGCGGGCAGGTGCTGGAGCTGCCCGGCCTCGCGGAGGCGGCCCGGCGGCTGCGCGGCCGGGCCCGTCCCCTGCCCGCGGGACGGCAGCCGGTGCTGAGCGTCGAGAGGCTGGCCATCGGTTTCGACGACCGCCACGGGGGCGTGGACATCGTCGACGGCATCTCTTTCGACGTACAGCCCGGTGAAGTGCTGGGCCTGGTGGGCGAGTCCGGCTGCGGCAAGTCGCTGACCGCCCTCGCGGTGATGGGCCTGGAGCCGAAGGGCGCCCGGGTGCGCGGCCAGGTGCGGTTCGGGCAGCGGCAGCTGGTCGGCGAGCCGATGAGCGTACGGCGCAGGCTCCTCGGCCACGAGATGGCGATGGTGTACCAGGACGCCCTCTCCTCCCTGAACCCGGCGATGCCGATCCGCGCCCAGCTGAAGCAGGTGGTGCGGCGGGGCGGCACCCGCACGGCCGCCGAGCTCCTCGACCTGGTCGGCCTCGACCCGGACCGCACCCTGCGCAGCTACCCGCACGAGCTGTCCGGCGGCCAGCGCCAGCGCGTACTGATCGCCATGGCGCTCTCCCGCGACCCGAAGCTGATCGTCGCCGACGAGCCGACCACGGCCCTCGACGTCACCGTGCAGGCACAGATCATGGAGCTGCTGCTGCGGCTGCGCGCCGAGCTGGACTTCGCGCTGGTCCTCGTCTCGCACGACCTGGCGCTCGTCGCGGACGTCACCGACCGCGTGGTGGTGATGTACGGCGGCCAGATCGTGGAGTCGGGGGTGACCGCGGACCTGGTGGAGTCGCCGTCGCACCACTACACGCGCGGGCTCCTCGGCAGCGTCCTGTCGCTGGAGTCGGCGGCCGAGCGCATGACGCAGATCAAGGGGGTCGTGCCCTCCCCCGCCGACTTCCCGGCCGGCTGCCGCTTCGCCGACCGCTGCCCGATGGCGACCCGGCTGTGCCGCACGACGGCCCCGCGCCTCACCGGCCCGCCCGGCCGCCACGAGGTCGCCTGCCACCACCCGGCGATCCCCCCGGACCGGCTCGCGGCCCCGGCCGCACCGACGGAATCGAGGCCGTGACATGAACCGCCCCGCAGAACCGCCGGCCGGCCCCCTGGTGCGCCTTTCGGACGTGCACGTCGTCCACAAGGCGCGCACCGGCGGCCTGTTCGCCCGGGACCGCGTGTACGCCCTGACCGGCGCCGGCCTCACCGTCGCGCCCGGTGAGACGGTGGGCGTCGTCGGCGAGTCCGGCTGCGGCAAGTCGACGCTCGCCAAGGTCCTGGTGGGGGTGCAGCGGCCGACGTCCGGGACGGTGTCCCTGCGGGGCGCCGACCTGTGGACGATGGCCCCGGCCGAGCGGCGGACCGCGGTGGGCACCGGCATCGGCATGATCTTCCAGGACCCGTCCACGGCCCTGAACCGCCGGCTGACGGTACGCCGCATCCTGCGCGACCCGCTCGACGTGCACCGGCGGGGCACCGCCGCCGAACGCGACGCCCGGGTCCGCGAGCTGATGTCCCTCGTGGGCCTCCCCGGGGCCCTGGCCGACGGCCTCCCCGGCCAGCTGTCGGGCGGGCAGCGGCAGCGGGTCGCCATCGCGCGGGCGCTGGCCCTCGGCCCGGACCTGGTGGTCGCCGACGAGCCGACGAGCGCCCTGGACGTCTCGGTGCGCGCCCAGATCCTCAACCTCCTGCTCGACCTGAAGGAACGCCTGGGCCTGGCGCTGGTGTTCGTCTCGCACGACATCCAGACCGTGCGCAGGATGAGCGACCGGGTCGTCACGATGTACCTCGGCCGGATCGTCGAGGAGTCCCCGGCCGGCGCGGTGACGGACCGCTCCCGGCACCCGTACACCCGCGCCCTCTTCTCCGCGACGCCCGGCCTGCTGGACCCCATCGACCCGATCCCCCTGGTGGGCCCGGTCCCCTCGGCAACCCGCCCGCCGAGCGGCTGCCCCTTCCGGACCCGCTGCTGGCGGGCGGACGCGGTGTGCGCGCAGGCCATGCCGGACTTCGCGGCCGCGTCGGCCCCGGGACACCGCTTCCGCTGCCACCATCCTGTGGAGGACGGCGTCCCGACCCGCGCGCTGGTCGCGCAGGCCGTCGCCGCAGTACCGGAGGCCACCGCCCTGGCCGACGTCCCGACCGGCCCGCCGGCCGATGTCCCGAAGGAGCCTCGATGACCCTTCCCGCCCCGCTGACCGGTGTCGTACCGCCCGTCTGCACCCCCCTGACACCGGACCGCGAGGTGGACGTCCCCTCGTTGACCAGGCTCGTCGACCACCTGCTGGAGGCCGGGGTGGACGGCCTGTTCGTCCTCGGGACGTCGTCCGAGGCGGCGTACCTGCCGGACCGCGACCGCCGGCTGGTCGTCGAGACGGTGGTGGGCCACGTCGCGGGCCGGGTCCCGGTCCTCGCCGGCGCCATCGACATGACGACGCCGCGCGTCCTGGACCACGTCCGGTCCGTCACGCGGGCGGGCGCCGACGCCGTGGTGGTGACGGCGCCCTTCTACACCCGTACGCATCCGGCGGAGATCGCCCGCCACTACCGTCTGGTCGCCGCCGGCTCGCCCGTGCCGGTGTTCGCGTACGACCTCCCCGTCGGCGTCCACTCCAAGCTGGACGCGGAGCTGGTGCTGGAGCTGGCCGCGGAGGGGGTGCTGGCCGGGCTGAAGGACTCCAGCGGGGACCAGGGCGGTTTCCGGGCCGTCGTGACCGGGGCCCGGGCGCACCCCGCGGTCACCGGCTTCAGCGTGCTGACCGGGTCCGAACTGGTCGTCGACGCGGCGCTGGCGATGGGGGCGGACGGGGCGGTGCCGGGGCTGGCGAACGTCGACCCTGCCGGGTACGTGCGGCTGGACCGGCTGTGCCGGGAGGGGGACTGGGCG
>NZ_VDFC01000056.1:6720-15491 GCF_008369065.1 Streptomyces apricus
CGCAGCGTCAGGTTGGTCCGCCAGTACGCGGCGACCAGCAGGACCCGGTCCTCCAGCGGCAGGCTCCACGGCCGTCCCTTGCGCACCGGGTCCGCCCCCTCCCGCCGCAACGCGGTGATCAGCTTGCCGAACTGGCGCGGGCTCAGGCCGGTGAACGGGCCTATCCAGGAGGGCTCCGACGCCGTGATCACACCAGACACAGCAAGATTATCTCACCCGTGACCGGCAGTTACGGGACAACCCTTAGCCGACGACTGGGAAGAGCAACGCCAGGTCTCATCGACGTCCTGTGTGCCTACCTGCGCATGCCCTACCAACCTGACCCGGGAGAAGCCGACCACAAAGTTGGGGAGCAAGAAGTCCGCTGGACGATCATTCGCGTGATCCGAGACCACCTCCAAGACCCCTCGGCGGCTACCTCCTGGTGCACGTACTCCCTCGACTTCACCGGCGCGACATTCGATGGCGGTGACCTGTCGAACAGCACCTTCCTGGGCAAGGTCGGCTTCCGTGCCGCGGACTTCTCCGATGGAGTCGTCAACTTCCGTGGCTCCAGGTTCTCCGCCGGGACGGTCGACTTCCAGGCCGCGAAATTCTCCCGCGGCAAGGTCGTCTTCGACGGTGCGGCCTTCTCCGGTGCCACGGTCAGCTTCAACCACGCGGAGTTCTCAGGTGCCACGGTCAGTTTCCAAGACGCGACGTTCGCCGACGGCACAGTCAAATTCGTCCTCGCAACCCTTCACAGTGGGGCAGTCGAATTCCGTCGAGCAACCTTTATGGGTGGTGCCGTCGACTTCAGCCGTGCAACGCTACGTGGCGGCACGGTCGACTTCAGTGCGGGGCAGCTCCACCGCGGAACCATCGACTTCATCCGTCTGCGCCTCGCCGGTGGCTCGGTCGACTTCAGTCTCATGACCTTCTCCGGTGGCGTGCTCGACTTCCGCCACTCATGGTTCTCCGACGGTCGAATCGACTTCAGCCGAGCGACCCTCTCCGGCGGCACAGCAGACTTCGGCACCATGCGCTTCGACGGCGAAACGGTCGACTTCGGGCACGCAGCGCTCTCCGAAGGCACGATTGCCCTCGGTGGCGCCCTCGTAGCGGACGGCAGACTCAATTTCGCCCACGCTGCACTGTCCGGTGCCACAGTCGACTTCGGCGACACACGACTTCACGGCGGTACGGTCGACTTCGGCCGCGCGAACATCTCCGACGGCGCGATCAGCCTGCGCGGCGCAATACTTTCCGGCAGCCGTCTCGACTTCAGCGGCACGAGGTTCTCCGGCGGAAGAATCGACTTCGACGACTTGACACACTCAGGCGGCTTGACCGACTTCGGCGGTGCGATGTTCCACGGCACCACATTCCGATGGGGACCGCTTCCGGTCCCGGTGGGTGCCTGAGAACTCATAACAGGATCTTGTTGAAGCCTGCCGGTGACGCGTAACCGGTGTGACGATTCCGCTGTTCGTGGGGTGTGGGTGCTCGACCGCGTGGACCGTGGACGATGAGTTGCGGGCGCTGATGGAGCCGTTACTGCCCCGCTCGTCGTACGTGCAGTACAGACCACAGACGACCTCGCCGACATTGCTCTGCACAGCGACCTGTTCGCATTTCCCAATCAGCGGCCGAGCCGTCGTGGGGAGCCGGGCGGCCAAGCATGTCAAGCCACGGCCGGTCGCATCAGGCCGTGCTGCACCGGCTCGACGACGCCGGCCTCATCGACGTCACCCGCGTCGTCCTGGACACCGCTCACGTCCGGCTGGCTCGCGAGCACGGACTCGTCTGTTTCGATCCGCAGGCAGAACGGCTCCGGCCGTGAACCGACTGTCCTTTCGGAGGCGGGTCGGCCAACCGGGATAGATGCCTGCGACGAGGAGACCGGCACGGGAGGCCGTGGGCGCCTCCTCGTCCCCGCCCGGCCTCAGCCCAGCTTCTGGTGGGCGGCGTTGAGGAAGATGTTCATGGGTTTGCGCAGGTGGTCCCAGGCCGCTTCGGGTCCGCCGAGGTCCTCCCACAGGACGTGGTTCACCGCGCCCGCGTACTCCCAGGCCAGTTGGTAGAGCTCCGGGCCGGTGAGGACCAGGATCATCCGCTCGCAGACCCACAGGCGCTCGATGAGGGCCCGGGCGGCGGCGAGCCACTCGGGCGTGGCGCCCGCGAGCCAGCCGGACGCCTCGTAGCGTTCCTCGGCGAGGCGTATGCCTTCCTGGGTGAGCTGGATGAACTCCCGTATCACCTCCAGCCGTTCGACGCGGCGGACCTCGGCCAGCTGCGTGGCCTGGCGCTTGTCCTCGGTACGGGCGGCCTGGCGGGCGGTGGTGAACTGGGCCAGGTAGGACATGCCACCGCCGAGCACCACACCGATCAACGACGCCCACAGCTGATTCACCCGTTCACGTTAGCCTCAGGGCCGTGTCGGTCTCGACGGAATTCCGATCGACGTGTCAGGAGCCGATGTGTCAGGAGCCGACATGTCAGGAGCGGTCGAACAGCGCGACCACGCTCCGTGGTGCTTCCCGGCCGAAGAAGACCTCCAGGTTCTTCGCCGAGCGGCCGGCGGCGTCGCCACTGCGCGGGAACAGCCGCTCTTCGTAGGCGGCGAGCGCGGCCTCGACGTCGGGCTGCTCGACCAGCTTCTCCGCCAGGTCGGCGGCGTCGTACAGGGCGAGGTTCGCACCCTCGCCGGCGAAGGGCGACATGAGGTGCGCGGCGTCGCCGAGGAGCGTCACGCCGGGCACCCTGTCCCACGTGAGCCCGACGGGCAGGGCGTGGATGGGGCGGAGCCACGGCTCCGCGTCGCTCCGGGTCACGAAGTCGGTGAGCAGCGGGGACCAGCCGTCGAACTCGTCGGCGACGTGACGCAGGCCCGCGGTCCGGTCGCCGAAGTCGATCGACCTCAGCCACTCCTCCGGCTTGTTCAGCGCCACGTATCCGCGCACGCCTCCGTCGGCGTGGCGATGGGCGATGATGCCCCTGCCCGGCGCGACCGCCATCAGCGTGCCGCTGCCGATCGCGTCCACGCTCGCCCGACGGCTTCGGTCGCCCGTCCGGTCGCCCGCGGCGAGGGCGATCTCGATGAAGCAGATGCCGCTGTAGAGCGGCCTGGCGGGGGTGAGCAGCGGTCGCACCTTCGACCAGGCACCGTCCGCCCCGACGACGAGGTCGGCGCGCGCGGCGGGGCCGTCCGCGAAGGCGAGGCGGTAACCGCCCTCCGCGTGGCGCCGGACCGAAGTGAGCTTGCGGTCCCACCTGATCGTCCCGGGTGCCAGCGAGTCGACGAGCAGGCGCCGCAGTTCGCCGCGGTCCACCTCGGGACGGGCCGAACCCGGGTCGGCGGGCAGGTCGAACAGGAGCGTGCCGTGGCGGTCGACCACGCGCTTGGCGTCCTCGCCCGGGCGGACCAGGGCGAGGAACTCGTCGTGGAGCCCGGCCGCGCGAAGCGCGACCTGGCCGGTCTCCTCGTGGATGTCTAGCAGGCCGCCCTGCGTACGGGTGGCCGCCGAAGCCTCGCCCTCGTAGATCGTCGCGGCGACACCGTGGGTCTGGAGCACCCGGGCGAGCGTCAGCCCGCCCAGTCCCGCTCCGACGATGGCGATGCCCGTGGTCTTCTGCATGCTGAGCTCCTCCGTCACGCCGGCATGAGCCGACGGTGGTCAGTACCGGGAACGGACGGGATGTCCGGCCCCGGCAAGGAGACGCTCAACGATCAGAACCATCTGGATCGATGTACGAGCGATGTCCGGCGGGTGGACCCGCGGGACATCGTTTTTCGCGACCGGACGACTATAGCCCGAGGTCGATGCCGACCCCGACGCCGACCCCGACATGGGTCCACAGGACCGTGCAGGCATCGGACATGCCGTGGTCCTGGGGACGCGGCTCCGTCACGCGCCGGGGAGGAAGAGGCAGAACGGGTGGCCGTGCGGGTCCCTGAGCACCCGTACGTCCTTCTGAGGCTGGTACTCCTCCAGTGTCGCCCCGAGCGCGCACGCCCGTTCGGTCTCGGCCTGGAGGTCCTCGACCTGCAGGTCCAGGTGACCCTGCATCTGCTGGGTGCCCGGGCGCTGCGGCCAGGTGGGGGCGATGTGATCTTCTTCGAGCTGGAAGCTGAGGCCGGGGCGTTCTCGTTCCGGATCCCTCAGCCGGACCCACTCGGGCTCGCGGTCGACCTCCTCCCAGCCGAGCAGGGCCCGGTAGAAGTCGGCCAGCGCCGGGGGGTCAGGAGTGCCGAGGACGAAACCACCGAGCGTCACAGTCATGCCATCCGCTTTTCCCGCCACCCTGTCCTCATGCGTCCGTCCACCGTTCGGGGAGTGCCGGATCGCGCAGCGGGCAGTCGACCCGTCAGATGAAACAAAGGCCGGTCCTCGCCATGGGCGCGGCCGACCGCTCCCCTGTCCGTCCCCCCAGCGGTACGCGGGTTCCGCTGCTGGAAGAGGTACAACCATGGCTGATGAGACGCCTGACCTGCCCGACATGATGCTCCTGCTGCTGGGCACCGACTCGCTCGAAGGGTTCCTGCAGCTGCTTGCGGACGGTGCGCTGGCCCTGGCGGCCGATGCCGTCGGGACGGGGATCACCCTGGAGCGGCACGGGCGGCCGCTCACCGTGGTCAGCAGCGGTGTCGGAGCACTGGCGCTGGACGAGGCCCAGTACGGGCAGGACGACGGGCCGTGCCTGCAGTCGCTGCGCCGGGGCGAAGAGGTCCTCGTGGAGGATCTGCTGCATGAATCGAGGTGGGGCCCCTACCCGGCGTACGCGGCCGCCTCCGGCACCCGTGCCTCGCTGTCGCTGCCGATCGCCGCGCACACCCACACCGCCGGCGCCCTGAACCTGTACTCGCCCAAGCCGTTCGCGTTCACCGGCATCGACCTCACCAGCCTGCGCAAACTGGCCGAGCAGGCGACCGGGGCGATCGCCCTGGCCCAGCGCATCGCCGACACCCGGGAGTACACCGCCGACCTGCAACATGCCATGGAGTCGCGCACGGCCATCGACCAGGCCATCGGCGTGATCATGGGGCAGCAGCGCTGCACCGCCGAGGCGGCCTTCGCCCTCCTGCGCAAGGCCTCCCAGCACCGCAACGTCAAACTGCGCGACATCTGCCAGGAGCTCCTCAGCAACATCGGCGGCGCCCCGCCCGCCGGAGGACGGCCCCTGCGCCCACGCCCCTGAGCGGGCCTTTCCGCCGGTCGCCACCAGCCGGAAGGGGATGCGGGCGGCCCGTAGGATACCGGCATGCAGTCCACCGGTGATGTGTCCTCGGAGCCCGGCCCGTCCTTCGGGCACGCTCCCCGTGGCCTGCTGACGGAGCGGATCGCGCGGCGGCTGGAGCACGACATCCGCTCGGGTGTGATCGCGGTGGGGCAGAAGCTGCCGTCGGAGCGGGAGCTGGCGGCGGAGTTCCGGGCCAGCCGTGGTGTGGTGCGCGAGGTGCTGCGGCGCCTGGAGGCCCAGCAGCTGATCGAGGTGGCGCCGGGGCGCGGCTCCTTCGTCCGGGAGCAGGGCTCCGGCCAGGCGCGCGGTTACGACGCGCTGTACCGGGCGGGACGCCCGACCGTCCGCCAGCTCATCGAGGCCCGCATCCCCATGGAGACCGAGATGGTCCGGCTCGCCGCGCTGCGGGCCACGGACGAGGACATCGCGGCCCTGCGCGCCGCACGGGACGCCCTGGAGGGCGCGCACGACGTGGTCGAGAAGGCGCGCGCCGACCTCGCCTTCCACGACGCCGTCGCCGTGGCCAGCAAGAACCCGGTCCTGCGGCTCATGCTGTCGTCCATCAGCGGCATGATGTTCGAGCTGATGCTCCGCTCCAACTCCGATCCGTCGATCGCCGAGCCGGGCGTGCCGCACCACCCCGAGATCTTCGAGGCGCTGGAACGCCGCGACGCGGAGGAGGCGGCCCGGCGCATGCGCGAGCACCTCGCCCTGGCGCTGCGTACGTACGGCCCCGACCTGGACGTGCAGGTCGACCTCATGGCCCGCAACCACATCGACATGCTCTTGGAGCAGCACCGCTAGCAGGCGCCGGGCTCCGGCAGCAGGCGCTCAGCCCACCTCCACCCCCAAAGGGTTTTACGGCGCTCCGTCTCCTGTTACGTTTCTCCGGTCCGACTGGTCCAACTGGTCCTACCAGTCGGACCGAGGGAGGTCCGCACGGGTCGTACGGAACCGCGCACCCGAACCGACCTCGGACGCCACCCAAGGGTGACAGCCGCCCCTCCCCCGCCGACCCGGCCGAAAGAGCACCCACACATGAAGATCGTCGATGCGAAGGTCGTCGTCACCAGTCCCGGCCGCAACTTCGTCACGCTGAAGCTGACGACCGACGACGGGCTCACCGGTCTCGGGGACGCCACCCTCAACGGCCGTGAACTGTCCGTCGTCAGCTACCTGTCCGACCACGTCACGCCCCTCCTGATCGGCCTGGACCCGCACCGCATCGAGGACACCTGGCAGTACCTCTACCGCGGCGCCTACTGGCGACGCGGCCCCGTCACCATGGCGGCCATCGCCGCCGTCGACGTCGCCCTGTGGGACATCAAGGCCAAGGTCGCGGGACTGCCCCTGTACCAACTCCTGGGCGGCGCCGGCCGCGACCGGCTGCGCACCTACGGCCACGCCGACGGCCGCGACATCCCCGAGCTCCTCGACTCGGTACGCACGCGTCTCGCCGAGGGCTACCCCGCCGTCCGCATCCAGTCCGGCGTCCCCGGTCTGAAGGCGGTGTACGGCGTCCACACCACCGACGCCCACGGCGCGGCGGTCCCGCACCAGCAGGCCCGTCCCCTCGTCGAGGACTGGGACACCGACGCCTACCTGCGCCACACACCGGCCATGTTCGAGGCGGTCCGGGCCGAGTTCGGCCCCGGTCTGCCCCTCCTGCACGACGCCCACCACCGGCTCACCCCGATCCAGGCCGCCCGGCTCGGCAAGGACCTGGAGCCCTACCGGCCGTTCTGGCTGGAGGACTGCACCCCGGCCGAGAACCAGGAGGCGCTGCGCCTGGTCCGCCGCCACACCACCACACCCCTCGCCGTGGGAGAGGTGTTCAACTCGGTCTTCGACTACCAGACCCTCGTCACCGAACAGCTCATCGACTACGTCCGCTCCACCGTCACCCACTTCGGCGGCGTCACCCCGCTGCGCAAGCTGTTCGACTTCGCCGCCCAGTACCAGATCAGGACGGCCCCCCACGGCCCCGAGGACATCTCCCCGGTCGGCATGGCGGCCGCCCTCCACCTGGACCTCGCCGTCCACAACTTCGGCATCCAGGAGTACTCCGGCTACACCCCCCTCACGCACGAGGTGTTCCGGCCCTCCTTCACCTTCACCGACGGGCACCTCCACCCCGGCACCGCTCCGGGCATCGGTGTCGACCTCGACGAGGACCTGGCCGCGGCCCACCCGTACCGGGCCGCGTACCTCCCGGTGAACCGTCTGCAGGACGGGACCCTGCACGACTGGTGACACCGGACCGGCTCCGGCAGCGGTTCACCAGGTGTGGGCCACGTCGACCACGAGGCGTCCGTCCAACTGCAGGACCCGGAAAGGCAGTCGGGCGCGCACGCCGAGTCCGAACTGCGACTGGCCCTCGAAGGAGCCGGCGAACTCGGCGTCCTGGAAGGTCCTGTACCCGCTGAGGTTCACGCCCGGCAGCGGCTGTCCCACCCGGCCGGAGAACGCGTGGCCACCTGACCGCGGGAGCCGTACGCGGTCAGGTGGCCACGCGTTCCCCGGCGGCGAACTTCTCCACGAGCTCCCGTGCCCGCCGGTCGAGATCGGCGTACTGGGCCTCGCGCTCGGCGCCCGTGACCGCTCGGCCGACCAGGAGGTTGCCGTCGGCGTCGACGCGTTGCGGGCGCTCCTCCGCGTCGGTGAGCAGGCCGACGGTGGAGTGGGAGAAACCGCAGTAGTAGGCGATGCCTTCGCTCAGGCCGGTCTCCAGGACCGTGTGCATCCCCTCCACGACGGGGTCGTCGGCGGGCGCGCCCGCCAGGCCCAGCCACAGGATGCGCTTGCCGGCGAGGCGGGGCCTGCTGCGGCCGTAGGCGAACCCGTAGTTCCACACGCGGTCGATCCACCCCTTGAGGATCGCGGGCACGCTCTGCCAGTACACCGGGAAGACGGCGACGACGACATCGGCGTCGAGGATGCGCCGCATGTGGGCCCGCACCTCGTCCGAGTAGACCTTTTCCCGGTCGCCCCAGTCCGGCTGGTCCGCGACGGTCATCCGCGGGTCGAACCCCTCGGCGTGCAGGTCCAGCAGGTCGATGCGGTGTCCGGCGGCTTCGAGCACGGCGGCGGCACGGCGGGCCGTGTGCGCGGTGAGGGAATCGGCGCGGTGATGTGCGACGACCACGAGGGCCGTTCCGGCATGGCTGTCGTGCTGCGGCACGGTGTCTCCCGGTTGGTCTCGGCGATGCGATGCCTCCAGTACAGCCATGAGGACGTGGATGATCCATGGGAGAAAAGCTCCCGAACATAGGAGAGCGTCTACGATGCGTTCCGTGGATCCCTTGAGTTCACTCCTGAGCGGCATCCGGGCCGAGGGCTCGGTCGTCAGCCGCGCCGTACTGACGGAGCCCTGGACGATCCGCTTCGCCGACGACGCKCCGCTCACCATGATCAGCGTGCTGCGCGGCGGGGGCACCCTCCTGCTGCCCGACGGCACCGAACGGGCGGTCGGCGCGGGCGACACGGCCATCGTGCGCGGGCCCGCGCCGTTCCATCTCGCGGACCATCCCACCGCCGTCCACACCTCCCAC
>NZ_VDFC01000057.1 GCF_008369065.1 Streptomyces apricus
CGCTCAGGCCGCGAGGAAGTTGGGCCCTTCGTCGCCCTGCGTCCCGGCGACGACGACGTTCGGACCTTCGTCACCTTCGGCACCGGCGGTGACGACGTTAGGACCCTCGTCGCCCTGCGCGCCGACGGCAACCGCGTTGGGACCCTCGTCGCCCTCGGCACCGGCGGCGACGACGTTCGGGCCCTCGTCACCTTCGACCACGGCCGTCGTGACGACGTTCGGACCCTCATCGCCCTGCGCGCCGGCGGTCACGACGTTGGGACCCTCATCGCCCTGCGTGCCGGTCGCAACGACGTTCGGGCCCTCATCGCCCTCTGTGCCGGCGGGGACGACGTTGGGGCCTTCGTCGCCCTCGGCCGCGGCCGTCGTGACGACGTTGGGACCCTCGTCTCCCTCCGTGCCGTTCACGACGGCGGTCGTGGTGCCGGAGGTGAGCGTCAGGGCCGGGGCGCGGTGCGCGGCGGCGTCCCAGGCGCGGGAGATGCCGGGGACGGCGTTCGGGCCCTCGTCCGAGGCGGGGCTCGCGGCAGCCGTTCCGGCGGCGACACCGGCGGCGAGCGCCAGCGTGATCGCCGCGTAGGTGAGGTGCGCGGCCGAGGTTCCGAAGCCCTTGAGGATCATGGTGTCCGCCTTCTGTCGTCGCGGTCTGCGGTGCTGACAGAAAGAAAGGTCGCGTCAGGCGCTCCCAGCACGTTCCGCTTCCGATACCGGCCCGCCGGGCGGTACGGGGAAGCACCCGGGAACCCCTTCCCCACGGCCCGTCGCACCCCCGCGGGGGACCACAGCAGACCGCCCGCACGGCCTTCTGCGGCCGTGCGGGCGGTGGGGGACAGCGGTGTGCCGTACCTCAGAGGTGGTCGGGTCGCCGGCTCACCTCCGCGCGCAGCAGGCGGCCGGCCGCGGCCACCGTCTCGGCGGCCCCCTGCGTGGAGTCCGCGCTGATCATCACGTACCCCTCCGCGGCGTCGCCGTGGCCGGGTATGTCGTCCCCGGACGCGTACGGGAAGTGCACCCGGTGGACGCCGGGCAGCTCGGACACCGCCTCGAGCCCGGACACCGACAACAGCCGTCCCACCGGCAGGCGGTAGGACGCGACGGCCGCGTACCGGTCGGCCGTCGGTACGTCCGTGGGTTTGCCGGCCAGTGCCTGGACGAGCTCCGCCTCCGCGCTGAAGCCCGTGGCGAGCTCGATCAGCGAGGCGAGGGGCTCGTCCGGATAGTCGGCCCGCGAACGCACCACGCGCGGGCCGTCGGCCGTCAGCACGACCACGGTGTACGCGTAACCGAACTCGTACCCGGCGAGGTCGAGCAGCTCGGTCGCGATGGCGCGCGCCTCCGCCTCGTCCCGTTCCTCCAGCGGGGCCGGGAAGAGGTGGCTGCTCGGATGCCAGGCGCCGTGCAGGGCCACCACCCCGATCACCCGGTGCATGCCGTCGACGGTGAGGGTCACGACGCCGTACTCCGGGCCCTCCAGGTACTGCTCCACCAGATAGGAGGGCTCACCTGCGGACCCGCTGCGCGCAGCGGAGAGCTGCGCGCAGGACGGCAGGGTGCGTACGGTGACCGGGGCGCCGATCTCCTCGACTGCGGCGGGCAGTTCCTGGGCCGTGCGGGCCCGGGCGGCGGCCACGTAGGAGTGCCGGCTGCCGTTGAGCAGGGCCCTCATGGCCGCGGGCTCGCTCAGCAGGCGGGTCGCGTCGACCGGGTTGGGGGTCAGGCCGAAGCGGGCCGCGGTCGCGGCGACCGCGGGCAGGTCCGCCGTCCCCGCGCACGCGAGCAGCCGCTGCGTCCCGTGGACGCGGACAGACGCCTCGATCGCCGCGGACAGGGCGGCCCCGTCCGTGAGGTCGACGAGGTCCACCGGCGTTCCCGGCGGGAACCCGTCGTCCCTCAGCAGTTCCTCGTCCGCGAGCACGCGCACGGCGAAACCCGCCGACACGGCCTCCTGCACGAGTCGGACCGACGGACAGACCAGCAGCAGCCGCTGCGGAGGGCTGTCCGGGGGGTGGTGTTCCCGGTCGTGGCCGGCGTTCGCGCTCATGGCTGGCTCCTCGTCTCCTCGGTGGAGGACGGGATCCGGCGGCGGTCGCGCTCGCCCGTGTCCCCCGTGCCCCGGACAACCAATGGTTCGTACATGTCTGGATGCTTCCTTGTCATCGAATGCGCCGGACCGGCCGTACCGGTCACGCTCACGCTCACGCGTCCCCGCGTGAAGCACTTCCACGCGGAGCGTCCCCCCGCGGAGCGGCGCTCGACGGCAGTGTTCCCGCGGCCGTTCCCGGATCCCTCCCCGTGCGTTCCCGGTCCGGGTCCCGGCGCGGTTCTCCGGCGCCGCCGGGCGGGGAACGGGCCGGGAAGGGAGCGGGAACGCGGTGGGTCATCTTCTTCCAGGGACCTCGACCACAGCGGCGGCCGTCAAGGGTCCCTGGAAGAAGACGACCCACCGCGTTTCCTCCCGGACCCGTCCACGGCCGCCTCCCCTCACCGACTGGAGCCCCCATGAGCGCCACCGACAAGGAGCCCGACAAGGAACCCGCCTCCGTCCTGCCCTTCCGGCGGGCCGAGGCCGCCGGCCCGCGGGCCGTGCCGACGGCCACCCCGCCCGACACCACGGGTGCCGGCCTGCTGCGCCTGATGCGGGAGGACCTGCGGGTCGTCGTCGAGCGCGACCCGTCCGTCCGCGGTCGTCTGGAGGCCGCGCTGCATCCCGCGCTGACCGCGCTGTGGACGCACCGGGTCGCCCACCGTCTGCACACCAGGGGCCGCAGGATGACGGCCCGGGTGCTGGCCCGCTGGGCCCGGCGGCTGACCGCCGTGGAGATCCACCCCGGAGCGGTGCTGGGCCGCCGGGTGTTCATCGACCACGGGGCCGCGGTGGTCATCGGCGAGACCTGCACGGTCGGCGACGACGTGACGATCTATCACCAGGTGACGCTCGGCGCCGTCGGCTGGTGGAGCGACAACAACCGGCCGGAGGGCGACCGGCGGCACCCGGTGGTGGGCCGCGGCGTCATCCTCGGCACCAACGCCACCGTGCTGGGGCCGGTGACCGTCGGCGACGAGGCGGTCATCGGCGCCCAGGCCCTGGTCAACAAGGACGTGCCCGCGGGCGCGCGGATGCTGGCCGCCACCGCCACCGGGCGCACCCCGCGCCGCGCGTCCGAGGACGTCATCGCGAGCATCGCCTCGTCCGGCTCCTGGTGACCGCTCCCCCGACTCCTGTCCGCCCCTCCCGTTGCACCGGATCCGACAAGGAAGCACACCATGAGCACCCTCGCACCGCACTCCCTGCAACCGCCCATGGTCCGGCCGGCCGTCGCCGACGGCATAGACGACCTCGTGGGCGCCACCCCCCTGGTCCGCCTCAGGCTCGACGGCCTGGCGCAGGGCGCCGAGGTACTGGCCAAGCTGGAGGCGGCCAACCCGATGTCCAGCAGCAAGGACCGGGCCGCCCTGTACATGCTGAAGGCCGCCGAAGCACGGGGCGACCTGGCTCCCGGCGGCACGATCGTCGAGGCGACCTCCGGCAACACCGGCATCTCGCTCGCCGCGCTGGCCGCGGCCCGCGGGTACCGCTGCGTCATCGTGCTGCCCGACAACGCGACGACCGAGCGGGTGCGCCTGCTGGTGGCGCTGGGCGCCGAGGTCGTCCAGACCCCCGCCGAGCTGGGCTACCCGGGCGCGATCGAGAAGGCCGAGGAGATCCACGCGGCCACCCCCGGTTCCTGGTTCCCCTGCCAGCACGAGAACGCGGACAACGTCGAGGCCCACTACGCCACCACCGGTCCCGAGATCACCGCCGCCCTGGCCTCCACCGGGCGCCGCGTCGACACCCTGGTCGTCGCGGTCGGCACCGGCGGGACGCTCACCGGCATCGCCCGCCACCTGCGGGAGAACGATCCCTCGGTACGCGTCGTCGCGGTCGAGCCGGAGGGTTCCCCGCTGCTGTCCCGCGGGGTGGCCGGACGGCACCGCATCCCCGGCCTCAACGGCGGGTTCGTCGCCCCGACCACCGACGTCTCCCTGATCGACGAGGTGATCGCCGTCGGTGACGGCGACGCCCTGCGCACCGCCCGCCGGCTCGCCGCCGGGCAGGGCCTGTTCGTCGGTGTCTCCTCCGGTGCGGCCGTGCACGCCGCGCGCCTGGTGGCCGCCCGGCCCGAGTACCGCGACAAGACCGTCGTCACCGTTCTGCCGGACACCGGCGAGCGGTACCTGAGCATGTGGGAAGACCCGTCATGACGCTGCTGGTAGCGAGCCTGAAGAAGTTCGGCGACGCCGTGAAGGTGCGGATCGGGGAGACGACGACCACCCGGTACCTCGCGGTCGCCGCGACCACCGACGGCCGCCTCGGGATCTTCCACCACCACATGCTGCCGGGCGCCGCCGGTGCCGCGCCGCACTACCACACCAAGATCGCGGAGTCGTTCTACATCATCTCCGGGGAGGTCACCGTCCACGACGGCACGGGCTGGCACAAGGCCCAGGCCGGCGACCTCATGCACGTGCCCGAGAACGCCGTGCACGGCTTCCGCAACGACAGTGACGCACCGGCGGAGATGCTGATCATCTTCACGCCCGCGGAGAACCGCGAAGCCTTCTTCACGGGGCTCTCGGAGCTGCTGGCCGACGGCAACACGCCGTCCCGGGCCGAGATGGTCGCGCTCATGGAGAAGTACGACCAGTTCGAGGTCGACGAGCCCTGACCGGCACGCCCCGACCGGTACGCGTGCCGTCGGTACGGGTACCGCCGCCACCCGCACTCCACCTCCTGTTCCCTCCACCTCCCGTTCCCTCCCCCGCTTTCCGTTCCGCTCGAAAACTCCAGGAGTCGTCAGATGAATCCCGTCAACTGGGCCCGTTTCGGCCTGCTCGCCGCCCTGTGGGGGTGCAGCTTCGCCTTCATCAAGGTGTCGCTGGACGCCTTCGCGCCCCTCCAACTCGCCTTCGGGCGGCTCCTCGTGGGCGCCCTCGTCGTCGCGCTGATCCTCACCGTGACCAAGGGCTCCTTCCCCCAGCGCGCGGTCTGGGGGCACATCGCCGTCGCCTCGGTGTTCGGCAACGTCGTGCCGTTCACCCTCTTCGCCGTCGGGGAGCAGCACACCACCGCGACCATCGCCGGCGTGATCCAGGGCGCCACCCCCTTGGTCACCCTGGGCCTCGCCGCCGTGGCCATCCGCACGGAGAAGCCCACGGCGCGCAAGGTGACCGGGCTCGTGATCGGGTTCGTCGGACTGATCGTCGTGGTCGGGCCGTGGCGGACCCACGGGTTCGGCTCCATCGGCGGGCAGCTGGCCTGCGTCGGCGCGGCGGTCAGCTACGCGGTCAGCTTCGTCTACCTGCGCCGCTTCATCGCCCCGTACAAGATCCCGGCGCTCGCGGTGACCGCGGCGCAGCTCACCTGCGCCATGGTCATCACCGGCCTGATCACCACCTTCTCCATCGGCTGGGACCTGCCGGGCGAGCTGACGGCCGGTCCGCTGCTGTCCCTCCTGGTCCTGGGCGGCGCCTCCACCGGTATCGCCTTCGTCCTGATGAACCGGCTCATCGCGGACGCCGGCCCGACCACGGCCTCCGGCGTCAACTACCTGGTCCCGGTGTTCTCCGTGGCCGTCGGCGCGGTGGCCCTCGGCGAGAGCATCACCTGGAACGTCCCGGTGGGCGGCGCGGTGGTCATCGCGGCGCTCGCCCTGGCGGAGGGGCGGCTGCCGCTGCCTGCGCGGCGCGGCGCGGACGGGGAGGCGGGTGCGTCGGCCGCGGCACCGGCCGCCGCCGCCTCGGCACCGCCCGCGCCCGCGCCGGCCGCGTCCGACCGGGCGCAGGGCGCGGTCGCGCGGGAGGCCTGCTGACCTGTCCGACGGCCTGCTGACCCTTTCGACAGCCCGTCAGACCGTCCGCAGACCCGCTGAACCTTCCGCACGAGCCCGTCCGAGACGACTCGCCGCACGGCGCGCCCCACTTCCGGGGGCGCGCCGTGCGGCGTTGGCGTACCTGCTCCGCGTCTCCCGCTCTGCGTTCCCCGCCTCGCGTGTCCGCCCTGCGTTCCCCGCCTCGCGGCGCCCGACCCGCGGGGTGGGAAACGCGGGGCCCGGCCCGGCGGCGCCCAGCTCGGTGGGGCCCCCGGACCAGCGGGGCCCGGACCGGCGGGGTCTGACCAGGCGGCGCCCTACCTGGCGGGTCCGGCCCAGCGGGGCCCGGACCGACGGGGTCTGACCCGGCGGGTTCCGGCCCGGTGGGGCCCAGCCCGACGGCGCCCGACCCGCGGGGCCCGACCCGGCGGCACCCAGCTCGACGGGATCCGGCCCGGCGGCACTCGACCCGCGGGGCCCAGCCCGACGGCACCTGACCCGACGGGATCCGGCCCGGCGGCACCCGACCGAAGGGGGCCGACCCGACGGCACCTGACCCGGCGGGGCTGGCCCGGCAGGGTCCGGCCAGATGGCGCCTGACCCTGCGGCACCCAGCCCGGTGGGGCCCAGCCCGGTGGGGCCCAGTCCGGCGGCGGCACCCGACCCACGAGGCCCGACCCCTCGGTGACGCCCGCATCATCACCGCGGCCGCATTCGAGTTCCACCCCCTCCCCGGGGCCGACCCCACCGCCCGCACCACGATCGCGACCCCGGTCAGCCCGGCCGCCGGAGCCACCCACGTCACCCTCCACGTGGTCCGGATCGCCGCCGGCGAGTCGTACACCCCCGAGCACAGCGCGGCCGAGGAGAACACCGTCGTGGTCTTCTCGGGCACCGGCACGGCCGCCGTCGGCGACCTCACCTCCCCCGTGGAGCGCGGGTCCGCCGCCTACGCCCCCACCGGCCGCGCCCTCACCCTGACCGCGGACGGCAGGGGGATGACCGCCTACGTGTGGCGCACCCCCCTGGCGGGCGCCCCCGTCGGGAGCGACCCGGTCCTGCACTCCTCCCTGTGGGACGAGACCACCCAGCTGCGCGGCTTCGGCGGGACCGGACAGGTCGACGCCGCGGAACGCCGGGCGACCATGAACTTCGTCTTCTGGCCCGGCAACGGCAGCAGCCGCCTGTGCCTGCACTGCGGCATCCAGCAGCCGGGCGAGACCTTCAACGTCCACCTCCACCCCGACAGCGACGAGGCGTTCATAGCCTTCGAGGGCGTCGGCCAGATGTACCTGCGCGACCGCTGGATCGACGTGGAGGCGGGCGACGTCCTGTACGCCTCCCCCGGTGTCCTGCACGGGGCCCGCAACCCGCACACCGGTCCCACCGCCCGCCGCTTCGTGACCTGCGGCGGGCCCAGCCCCTACGACCCGGCGCTCTACTCCGCCGCCGGCTACTCCTCACAGGTCAGGTGAACCCAGCGTGTGCCGCATATACGGAACCTTCAACGTCCACTCCGACGAGGCCGAACTGCGCCGTGTCGCCGACCTGATGCACCACGGCGGTCCCGACGCCCAGGGCGTCGCGCACCGGCCCGACTGGGCACTCGGCAACAACCGACTGTCGATCATGGACCCCGAGGGGGGCGCCCAGCCCTACCACCTCGGCCGGGTCACCGTGGTCTTCAACGGTGAGATCTACAACCACCGCGAACTGCGCGAGCGCCTGACCGGCCTCGGCTTCCACTTCGACGACCACTGCGACGGCTCCATCCTGCCCGCGCTGTACCTCACCTACGGGGACCGGTTCGCCGAGCAGCTGGACGGCATGTACTCCGTCGCGATCATGGACCTGCGGCAGACCCCGCGCATGGTGCTGGCCACCGACGACTCGGGCATGAAGCCGCTCTACTACCACTGGGACCGCACCGCGGGCCGCTTCCACTTCGCCTCCGAACTGCCCGCGCTGCTCGGCTTCGCCGGGGTGCGGGCGGAGGAGGACGAGGCGGGGCTCGACGCCTACCTGACCTCCAAGACGCCGTTCGGCGACCGCACCATGTTCCGCGGCATCCAGGTGCTGCCGCCGGCCACCACCGCCGTCCTCAACCACCGGGACGGGCTGCGGATCAGGCAGCGCACCATGGGCCACGAGCTGGGTCTGCGCCCCGACAAGGACCGCACCCTCACCGAGGCCGGCGACCAGCTGCGCGACCTGCTGTCCCACGAGGTGTCGCGGCTCCTGATCGCGGACGCCCCCGTCGCGGCCGTCACCTCCGGCGGCCTCGACTCCAGCCTGGTCACGGCGCTCGCCGCCCGGGCCCTTCGCGAGGGCGGCGGCAGCGGGAGCCTGCACACCTTCAACATCGCCTATACCGGCACCTGGCCGAGCGACGAGCGCGCCTATGCCGCCGAGGTCGCCCGCGCCGCCGGCACCACCCACCACCAGGTCGAGGTCGACCCGGCCACCTTCCCCGACCTCATGACCGACGTGGTGCGCCACCTGGGGCAGCCGAACGCCGACCCGATCACCCTGTCGACGTTCTCCCTCTTCCGCGCGGTGCGCGACGCCGGCTTCAAGGTCGCCCTCACCGGCGACGCGGCCGACGAACTGTTCAGCGGCTACTCCCGGATGACCCAGGCGGTCGCCGCGCACCACGGCTCGAACTGGATCGACGGCTACCTCGACCACCTCGCCGCCGTCCCGCGGGCCCTGCGCGAGAGCCTCTACACCGACGAGTACGCCTTCGCCGTCAACGCGGTGGGCCCGGCCCTGCCGCCCGGCATCCGGCGGATCCTGCACAGCAGCCCCGGCACCCGGCTGCAGCGCATCGGCGCGGTGGAGCAGCGCTACCGGCTGCCCGCCTACCACCTGCGGCGCGTCGACCACCTGTCGATGGCGAGCTCGGTCGAGGTGCGGCTGCCGTTCACCCAGCCGTCGGTGGTGCGCTTCGCCGCCACCCTCACCGACGAGCAGCGGCTCGTACCGGGCGTGGGCGTGAAGCGGGCCCTGTACCAGGCCGCGCAGGGGCTGATCCCGCGCAGTGTGCTGGAACGGCCCAAGCAGCCCTTCACCCTCCCCATCACCGCGATGCTCGCGCCGGGCCAGCGGTTGTGGTCCCTCGCCCGGGACGTCCTGTCGCCCCACACGCTGCGCGCCGACGGCCGGCTCCGCCCGGAGCGGGTGGCCGCCCTCTTCGACGAGCAGGCCGCGCGTCCCAGCGACTCCGCGTCCCTCGCCCTGTGGTCCCTGATGTCGCACCAGCTGTGGCGCCAGGAGTTCTTCGGCGCGGCGAGCACGCCGCTCACCCTCCACACGCCGGTCCGCGTCCTCCAGGAGGCGGCATGACCGTCAGCCTCGCCCGGGCGCACGGCACCCCGTGCCCGACCGCCGTCGTGGACGCGCGCACCATGCCCGAATCGGAACCCGAACTGCTCGCCCAGCTCACCGAACTGCGGACGGCCCTCGCCGACCACGGTGCCGCCGACGTCCTGAAGAACGCCCTCATCCGGCCCTCCCGGCACCCCCTGTTCGACCTGGACTACCGGTTCGTCCAGTCGATGCCGGACAGCCTCGACAGCTTCGACCTGCGTGGCTCCTGCGGCCACTCGATCCTGGCCGCGGTGGAGGCGGCAGCCCGTACCGGCATGATCCAGCCCCTGGTGCCGGGCTGCCGGGTCCGGGTCAACGTCCTCAACAACGGGGACAACGTGGTGTGCGAGGCGGAGGAGACCTCGGACGGGGGCACCCGCTTCACCGCGCACTTCCTCTGCTCGCCGCCGAAACCGGTGAACGACCTCCTGATCACCGGTGAGCCCGTCACCGGCGTCCGGTTCGAGGGGAGCACGATCCCCGTCTCCCTGGTGTCCATGGGCAACCCGTACCTCTTCGTGCACGCCGCCGAGCTGGGCGCCCACACGATCGAGGACCTGTTCGCCGACGACCTCGTGCTGTTCGACCGGATGACCCGACTGCGCCTGGCGGTCTGCCGGGCCCAGGGCTGGGACACCACCGGCGCCTTCCCCAAGGTGGCCGCGCTGCTCCCCGACGGCGTGGGCTCCCTCGCGGTCCGTGCCATCTCCGTCCCGTCCTGGCACCCGACGGTGGCGCTCACCGGGGCCACCTGCCTCGCCGCGGGCGCCGCCGTGGAGGGCACGATCCCCTACCTCCTGTCCGGCGTCGCGGACCAGTCGGACAGCGGCATGCTCGCCCTGCGCACGCCGGGCGCCACGGTCCGCGCCTCGGCCCGTACGACGGGCGGCCCCCACGACCGCCGGCTGGCCTGGATCTCCGTCGCGGAGAAGCAGGTCGACTACCGCGGCCCCTTCCTGCCCGCCACAGCCTCCGAGGAGTTGTCATGGCTTCCGCTGACAGCCTGACCGTGCCCGCCGCGCCGGCGCTCACCGACCTGCCGCCCGCCCCGCCGGCCACCGGACTGACCGCGCCCGTACGCAAGTTGCTGGCCGCCCATGCCCAGGACGCCGACGAGAGCGGCGAACCCGACCGGCCGGCCCTGGCGGTGCTGCGCGAGAGCGGCCTGCTCGGTCTGGCGCTGCCCCACGAGTACGGCGGCACGGACGCCGACGCCGAAGGGCTCAACACGGCCGTCGAGCAGGTGGCGCAGGTCAACGCCTCCGCCGCGATCATGCTCTTCCAGCACTACGCGGTCAGCCGGCGCATCCTGGAACACGGCAGCCCGGCCCTGCGCCGCAGGCTGCTGCCCCGGCTGGCCCGGGGCGAGTGGCTGGCCGCCTCCGCCTGGAGCGAGACGGGGGCCGGCGCGAACAAGAAGCAGCTCTCCACCACCGCCCGCCGTACGCCCGACGGCGGCTGGGTCCTGAACGGCGCCAAGTCCTTCACCACCAGCGCCGGTCTGGCCGACATCTACCTGGTGCTGGCCCAGACGGAGGAGCCCGCGCCGGACGCCGCCCCGGACACCGGCTACGGCGCCGCCGGCCAGACCTTCTTCCTGATACCGGCCGACACCCCGGGCCTGGTGCCCGACACCTCGCTGCGGCTGACCGGCATGCGCGGCTCGGCGACCGGCTTCGTCTCCGTGCACGACTGCCACGTCCACGACACCGCCCGGCTCGGTGAGGTCGGGACGGCCGCCTCGATCATCGCCGGGGTCCGGGACAGCGGTGCCACGCTCGGCGCGGTGTCCGTCGGGCTGGCCCAGGCCGCCCTCGACCTGGCCCACCGGCACGCCGAGCGCCGCGGCCTGCTGGCCCAGCAGGCGGTGCGCCACCGGCTGGTGGACATCGCCGGCGAGGTGGAGGCGGCCCGCGCGATCGTCGAACGGGCCGGACGACGCACCGCCCCCGACCCCGGCATCGCCACGCTCCACTCCAAGCTCGTCGCCAGCTCGGCGGCCGAACGCGTCGTCAACGCCGTCGAGCGGATGCTCGGCTCGGCGGGCTACGTCGCCTCGAACGAGATCAACCGCTACGGACGCGACGCCCGCGCCGTCGCCCTGATGGGACCGACCAACGACCTCTGCAAGGAACTGGTGAGTCTGACGTGGAACCGTTGAATCCCCTGTCCGCCGACCTGTCCTCCAGCCCCTCCTCCAGCCTGTCCGCCGGCCTTCCCACGGACCTGTCCGCCGGCCTTCCCGCCGACCCGTCCGAGCCCGCCGAACTGAGCGTCGTCGGCGGCCGGCTCGTCACCCCCGACGGCGTCCGCGACGGAACGGTCGTCGTCCGCGACGGCAAGGTGGCGGCCCTGCTCGCACCGGGCGAGCCGGTCCCCCCGGGCCCCCGGCTGGACGCCCGCGGCCGCTACGTCCTGCCGGGTCTCATCGACTCCCACGTCCACTTCCGCACCCCCGGTCTTGAGTACAAGGAGGACTGGGAGCACGGCAGCCGGGCCGCCCTCGTCGGCGGTGTGACGACCGTGATGGACATGCCCAACACCCGCCCGCCGTCCCTGGACGAGCCGAGCATGCTCGCCAAGGCCGAGGTGATCGAGGGCACGTCGCGGGTCGACTACCGCTTCCACATGGGCGCCGACCCCGACCGCCCCGAGCTGCTGGCCGAGCTCGATCCGCGGATAGCGAGCTCCGCGAAGGTCTTCATGGCCGGCCACCACACGGCACCGGTGGTGTTCCGGGACCACGAGCAGCTACGGCGGGCCTTCGCCGCGGCCGCCCGCGGCGGTGTCCGGCTCGTGCTGCACGCCGAGGACCAGCACGTCTTCGACCTCCTCGACGCGAGCGCGGGCACCCCGGACTCGTACGGCGGGTACGAGCCGCACCGGCCGCGGTCGGGTGGCATCGTCGCCGTCGCCCAGGTGGTGCGGCTGGTGCGCGAGTTCGGCACGAGCGCGCACATCCTCCACGTGTCGTCGGCGGAGGAGGCCGACCTGCTGTCGGCGGCGGCCGCCGAGGGACTGCCGCTGACGTACGAGGTGACGGGCCACCACCTGTCGTTCACCCACGACGACACCACCCGGCGCGGCCCCCGTACCCGGCTCTCCCCGGCCATCCGCGAGTCCCGTGACCAGAAGCGCCTGTGGCAGGCGGTGTTGCGCGGGGAGGTCGCCACCCTGGGCAGCGACCACGCCCCGCACACGGTGGAGGAGAAGAACCGTCCGCCGGCCGACGCGCCGCCCGGGCTGCCCGGCGTCCAGGAACTGGCCACGGCCGTCTGGACCGGTCTGCGCACCAGGGACGTCGGCCCGGACGAGGCCGCCGCGCACCTGGCCCGGCTGATGGGCGCGGGGCCCGCCGCGCTCTTCGACCTGCACGGCAAGGGGCGGCTCGCACCGGGCGCGGACGCCGACCTGGCGCTGCTGGACCCGGCCGAGCGCTGGCAGTTCTCCTCCCGCGACGTGCAGGCGCTGTGCGGCTGGTCCGCGTACGAGGGCTGGACCTTCACCGGGCGCTTCACGACCACGGTCAAGGGGGGCCGCGTCGTCTGGGACCACGCGGACGGCTTCACCGGCCGTCCCGAGGGCCGCTGGCTGCAGGGCTCGAGCCGGTCGCTGGAGGTGGCCCGATGACCTCGACC
>NZ_VDFC01000058.1:0-6068 GCF_008369065.1 Streptomyces apricus
GTCGTACGAGCTTTCCGGGTTGCTGGGGGTCCGGGGGGCGGCCGGGCCCGGGGCCATCGACGCTTTTCGGCGTGGGCGCCGGGCTGCCGCCGCGCTCGTGGATCTGTGTCCGCGAGTGGGCGGTGCCGTGGAGGAGTGCGACGGTTTCCGCGTCCACCAGGTCTCCTGCGCGGCCCTGAGCGGCAGATGTGGTGCTTTGCTCGCGCTACCGGACGAGGGGACCGCTCGGCAGAGTTTCATGATCGGACACGTTCACGATCACGGTTACGACGGGCGGTACGAAGCCGACGCCGATCTGCCGCTCCCGCTGCTCGGCTCGGCTCGGCCGCCGTCCTGCCGTGCGCGCCCGGCCTGCCCGCTCTCGGCCACCGGCCGGGCGCGCCCTCCGAAGGACAAGCCGGCGCGACGTCAACACCCGCCACCCCGACGTGCCGTCCGCCCAACGCCACGAACGCACCCGAATCCGCAGCCAGAAGGGCATCCGCCGGAAAGGGCGGCCCCTAAGGGCTGTCCGACCGTCCGGCGCGTCGGTCGCAGAAGCCGCAAGCCGGACGCCGATCAGCCGAGGTGTGCGGCGATGGTCCGTGCGCACTCCATCGACTCGGCGTGCGCGGTGTCCACCTCCAGGTCGTAGACCATGCCCCGGTGGACCACATCTGCCTGGGACGCCGCCATTCCGACGACCCGGTCGCCTCGTGCGACCTCACGGCCTGCGGCAACCGCACCGTCGCACCGGACGCCGACCCACAGCACCCGCAGTTCACCCAGAGCCTTCTGCCATCGCTTCTGCGAGTCCGCTCCTCCGAGGAAGACCTCTTCGACGATCACCCGGGCACCCGCGCGGGCCATCGCGGCGACCCCTTCGATCCACGCCGCTTCCAGCGTCCGGAACTCCGGGCCGACGACCACCTGTCCGTCCGGAGCGAACTCGATCCCCGCATCCGACGCCCGCATGGACGCAGGCATCGCCTCGACCAGCGTGTCGGTCCCGAGGGCCAGCCACGGATCCGGCAGGACCGCCTGCAGACACCGGGCGATCCCGGACTTCCCCGAGCTGGAACCACCATTGAGAACGATCACCTGAGTCATCACCGCGCCACGGTAGAGGCAGCGCGGCACCACCCGAAACGGATTTCCGGGTCCGTCAGGCGGAGTGTTCCGCCGCGGCCGGCCAAGCGCCCCGTTCGAAGAGGTGGAGTACGAGGCCCGCGATGTTCCAGGCGTCGTCCTCGCCCCGGTGGTGGCGGCCTTCGAGCCGCCGCCCGGCGACCTCCAGGGCCTGTGCCATGCCGGGGCGCTTGCGCAGGCCGTACGCCTCGGTGAAGACAGCCTTGGTGTTGGTGTGACGACGCCCGAAGGGGTACGGCGTTCGCGTGGCCTGACACTGCCGTGTGAACTGGTGGCGGTCGTAGTCGCCCCAACTGGCCCACGGCCGCACCCCTGCACGGTGCTCGGTCGCCAGCAGCCGGCACGCCTCGGCGAAGGTGACCCCCTGCTCGACCTCCTGTTGGGTAAGGCCGGTCAGATCTGTGCAGAACTCACCGACCGTGGACCGGTCGGGCCTCACCAGGATCCGGTGCCGGGCGAGGCGCTCGCCGAGGTGCAGGTCGACGACGGTCAGCCCGATCTCGATGATCTCGCCGACCTGGCCGGGCGGCGGGGAACCGGCCCAGCAGGTCGCTTCGACGTCCACGACATTGACGAGGTCTTCTGCCCGGGAGCTGTCCATGGTGGGAAGCATAGGAAGGCGCAGCGGCTCCGCGTGTGCCGTACCCACCCGGAGCGGGGACTTCGCCATGAGCGGTTTCCCGCGCACACCGTCCGGCAACAGGTCGCCAAGTCCCCATCCCGGGACCCCGGGCTGCAGGACCGGCCCACACAGAACCCGATCCGGCCCTGTCCGCTCCGGTCAGTCGGCCGAGGGGAGCCGCGGCAGACGGCGCGGTGCGGCGAGCGCTTTGGTCAGCATCGCCTGGAGCCGCTCCTGCTCGGCGTCGCCGAGCACCGCCAGCGGGGAGCGGGCCGCGACGAGGTCGAGCAACTGGGTACGCACTTCGATGCCCCGCTCGGTCAGGACCAGCGTGCGCACACGTCCGTCCTCCGGGTGGGGGCGGCGCTGCCCGAGACCCTTGTCCTCCAGCTGCACGCTCAGCTGGGAGACGTTGGACGGGTCGCAGTGCAGCCGAAGCGCCAGCTTGCGCAGCGGGAGCGGGGGCGCCTCGGGGTCGAGGATCCAGAGCAGGTTGGCCAGCGGCTCGGTGAGGTCCAGTTCTTCCAGACCGTCGCGCATGACGCCCGTGATGCTCGCGGCGAGCTGCACCACCTGATCGAGCGTGCGGGCCGCGATGTCACTGGATGGCACGTCGCGATCCCCGCTCACCTCGATGGCACCGTCCGACGCTGTGTGCCCACCCGCGTGGGGCGTGGCGTGCCCGGCCCGTCCGATACATGACTTTCTCCTTGACTTTAACACCCGAAAAAGCCCGGGCGCCGAAGGCCGGATGACGCACGTCCCCCTTCACCGCGAGGCAGGAACCGGCGACTTTTACTTGAGAAACTCATGTAATGTCTCACGCATGCAGCCCATCACAGCCCTGAGCGTCACGCTTTCAGCAGCCGGCGGACCGGACGTCCTGCGCGTCGAGGAACACCCCCTCCCGGCCCCGGGACCCGGCCAGGTCCGGATCACGACGGAGGCGGCGGGCGTCGCCTTCAACGACATCACCACCCGCTCAGGTCTCAACCCCGGCCGCCTGCCGCGCGTACTCGGATTCGACGCGGTGGGTCACGTCGACGCCGTCGGCCCCGGCGTCGACGACCTCGCGATCGGTCAGCGCGTCGGAGCCCTGGTCGGCACCGGCGGGTACGCAACGCACGTACTCGCTCCGCAGGGACGGGTCGCACCGCTGCCGGAGGGACCGGACCCCGCCGTGCTCGACGCGCTCATGCTCAACTACCTCACGGCGTGGCAGATGTTCCAGCGCGTCGCCCGGCCACGGCCGGGGCAGAGCGTCCTGGTGCTCGGCGCGGCCGGCGGGGTCGGGTCGGCGCTGTGCCAGATCGCCGCCCACGCCGGCGTCACCGTCCACGGCACGTCCAGTCCCGCACGCCGGGACCAGGTCGAAGCGCTCGGCGCGACCTGGGTACCGGATGCCGCCGCGGTCCCCGCACCGGTCGCGGCGACGTTCGACCCCGTCGGAGGGCCGTCGCTGGCGCTGTCCCGCAGGGCGACGGTCCGTACCGGCGTCGTCGTCTCCTACGGGTTCAGCTTCGCCGCCGGTTCGGGGCACTCCCGTACCGGGGCCCTGCTGCGTACCGCCGCGGCCGTCGCACGGGCCAAGCTGACCCCGGGCCCCCGTCTGGCCCTGCACACGGTGGAGGGCGCGGTCGACCGGGACACCGCCGTCTTCCGTGCCGACATCGCCACCCTGACGGAGCTGCTCGCCCAGGGAGCGATCGCACCGAAGGTGAGCACGCTCCGGCTGCGGGATGCCGCCGAAGCGCACCGGCGTCTCGAAAACCGCGAAGTCACGGGAAAACTGGTCCTGCTGCCCTGAAAGGCACTTACACAGCGCTTCGCGCGGATCCCGTGAACCGCTGCCCTCGGCCACGGCATCCGCGCCGTCAGCCCCGGAGGAGCTGGCGCTCGGCGGGTCTCAGGTGAGGCGCTTGCGGCCCCAGAAAAAGAGGAACACCGTGACGACTGCCGTCAGGGCCAGCAGGATCGACGCACCGAACCACTGCATGCCGTTCATCTGCGACATCGGCAGGTGGTCGACCGACCAGCCCACCACATCGGCCTTCTTCAGGCACAGTTCGAGCGCCTGGCTCGTCTGCGCCTCGGCACAGGTGTCCCGGCCGAGGAGACTGCCGTCGCCGGTGATGTACGACGCCTCGCCCACCCGGTACGCGCCGGTGGGCACGATCAGGGCCGGGTACTCGTCCACGGCGCCGTTGCCCGTGGTGAGCGTGACGACGTCGCCGAGCGACAGCAGGAAGTGGGACCAGACGAGCTGGACGGCAACGGTGAAACCGAGGGTGACCGCCATGGCCACCAGCGTGCGGCGCAGCAGCACGCCGATCGCCACCCCGCCGAAGACCGAGAAGAGGGCGAGGGCGACGGGTACGGGTCCCGTGGTGTTGAAGGTGGATTCGGAGATCCACTCCGTGGCGGTGACCTCGGCCTTGTAGAGGTCCCACCACCAGCCGAACGCCGCCGACAGCGCAACCGTGCTCACCACGACCACCAGCGCGGTCAGGGCCAGTTTCGCGGTCAGCCAGCGGGTCCGGTCCACGGACTGGGTGACGACCAGCTTGGCGGTGCCGTTCTCCAGGTCGCCCGCGAACAGCGGGGCGCCGAGGAGGACACCGAGCAGGATCGGCACCAACCGCAGCCCGGTGGATACATGGGTGTACCCGGCGATGTGCAGTTGGGAGCGCTGGAAGACGATGCACGCCACGGCGAGCGCGGAGACGCCGAGGACGGTCAGGAACACGGTCCGGTGCTGGCGCCAGACCAGCCACGGCATGCCCTTGAGGAACCGGGGGAGTTGGCCGGTGCCCTTGCTGCCCGCGGCCGCGGATCCGGTCGTCGTCGAGGTGCTGGTGAGAGAGCTCATGCCGCCACCGTCCGGGTGTCGTACGCCTGGTCCTGCGCCCGGACCTGGGCGGTGGGGGTGATCAGAGGAGGTGCTTCGGGTGAGCGGAGATAGGCGAGCAGGAGTTCCTCCAGGCCCGGGTCGTCCGCCTCCCCGGGGCCGGTGACCGGGCCGTCCGGGCGGATCAGGGCGGTGAACTGCCGTCCGCTGAAACGGGATTCGACGAGGGGGTGGTGTGCGAGGGAGGCGGGCAGGCCCTCGCCCTCCTTGGCGCCGGTGACCACGGTGTGCACCGACAGCAGCTCGTCCACGTCACCGGCGAGGCGCACCTCGCCGCCGGAGAGGACGACGAGGTAGTCGCACAGGTCCTCCAGTTCGGCCAGGACGTGGGTGGACATCAGGACGGTGGTGCCGCGCTCGGCGGCCTCGCCGAGGAGGGTGCCCATCAGCTCCTTGCGCGCGACCGGGTCGAGGTTCGCCATCGGCTCGTCGAGCAGCAGCAGGTCGGGGCGCTTGCCGAGGGCCAGGGCGAGGGCGACGCGGGTGCGCTGGCCGCCGGAGAGGGTGCCGACCTTCGCGTCGAGGGGCACATCGCCCGCCCGGACGACGTCCTCGGCGGCGCGCTGGTCCCAGCGGGGGTTCAGCTCCCGCCCCAGCCGCAGGGTCTCCGCCACGGTGAACCCGCGGAACAGGGGCTGCTCCTGGGCGAGGAACGCGGTGCGCCCCGGGTCCGCCGCGCCCGGTGCCGCGCCGAAGAGGCTGAGCGTGCCCCGCGTCGGCTCCAGGACCTGGGCCGCGATGCTCAGCAGTGTGGTCTTGCCCGCCCCGTTGGGGCCGACCAGCCCGCAGATCCGTCCCGCCGGGAGCCGGAAGGAACAGTCCCTCAGCGCCCATCCACGCCGGTGGCGCATCCCCAGGCCGTGCGCCTCAAGCGCCGGCTCCCCCGCGTGCATACCGTTACTCACCCGTGCTCCCAGTTGTCGTGGCCGCCGTCGCCGTACCGGTGGCGTACTGCTTCTCCATGGCCGACGCGACCAGCGCGGCCACGTCCTCCTGCTCCAGGCCCGCCCCGGCCGCCCGGGACATCCACGCCACCAGCTCCCCGTACAGCGGTGAGTCGGTGCCCGCCGAGGGGCGGGCCAGCGTGCGGCGTACGAACGTGCCCTGGCCGGGGCGGGGTTCGACCAGCCCCTCGCGCTCCAGCTCGCGGTACGCCTTGAGGGTGGTGTTCGGGTTGACCGCGCTGACCTCGGCGACGACCTTGGCGGTCGGCAGCCGGTCGCCCGGCACCAGTACGCCCAGCCGCAGGGCCTGCTTGGTCTGCTGCACGATCTGCTGGAAGGCGGGAACCCCGTTCCGCCTGTCGATGCGGAACTCCATGACTACCACCACCATTTCACTACTTGATTAGTGGAATGATGATGGAGGAGTGCGCGAGCGGTTGTCAACGGCGGGATGGGGGGCGACGGG
>NZ_VDFC01000058.1:6168-18232 GCF_008369065.1 Streptomyces apricus
GCCCCTCTCCTTCCTCAGGCCACCCCGGCCCCCGCGGAGTTGTCGTCGAGGAAGCCTCCCGACTGGTGCTGCCACAGCTTCGCGTAGGCGCCGTCGGACGCGATCAGCTCCTGGTGGGTGCCCTGTTCGACGATCCGCCCCCGGTCCAGGACGACGAGCCGGTCCATGGTGGCGACCGTGCTCAGCCGGTGGGCCACCACGAGCGCCGTGCGTCCCTCCATGAGCCGCCACAGCGCCTCCTGGACGAGGACCTCGCTCTCCGAGTCCAGTGCGCTGGTGGCCTCGTCGAGCAGCAGGATCGGTGCGTCGCGCAGGATCGCCCGGGCGAGCGCCACCCGCTGGCGCTGCCCGCCCGACAGCTTCACACCGCGCTCACCGACCATGGTGTCGAAGCCGTCGGGCAAGGTATCGGCGAACTCCGTGACGTGCGCGATCTGCGCCGCACGGCGGATCTCGGCGTCGGTGGCGCCGGGCCGGGCGAACGCGATGTTGTCCCGCAGTGTGCGGTGGAACATCGCCGGGTCCTGCGGCACATAGGCGATGAGACTGCGCAGGTCGGCCTGGCGCAGTCTGCTGATGTCCTGTCCGCCGATCAGGATGCGGCCGGCGTCGAGGTCCGTCATGCGCAGGAGCAGCCGGCTGAGCGTCGTCTTGCCGCCGCCGGACCGGCCCACCAGGCCGATCTTCGTTCCGCAGCGCACCGTCAGGTCGAGCCCTTCGAAGAGGGGCCCCGCGCCCGCGTGGGCGAAGGTCACGTCCTCGAAGCGCACGTCGGAGGCCTGCGGGCGCAGGGGCTCCGGCGGCACCGGGTCGAGCACCGTGGGCGGCTGCAGCAGCAGTTCGGTGAACTGCGCGGCCTCCGTCATCGCGCTCTCCAGACGGCGGTAGATCTGGTTGAACTCGAACATGATCCGCGTGGCGTTCGTGTAGTACGTGAACGCCACCACGACGGCCTCCACGCCGTGTCCGCCGCCGGCGAGGGTGATCGCCAGCAGCAGGCCCAGCGCGTTGGTGAGGACGGACAGCGGGGCGATGATCGTGTCGATGCGCAGGTTGCCGTAGTCCCAGGACCGCAGCATGAGCCGGCGCGACTCCGCGACGCGGGAGCGGTGTTCGGCGGCCTCGCGCTCCTCGGCCGCGAACGCCCGGACCGTGTCCATGTTCATGAGGCTGTCGGCGACGTGTCCCGACACCCGGGCGATGGCCTCCTCGCGCTTGCGCACCAGTGCCTGGCGGCGGCGGATGAGGGGCGCCACGCAGACGGCGGTCAGCGTGATCATGGTCAGCAGGCCGACGACGAGCAGCGGTTCGTAGCGCCAGAGCACCACCGACCCGAAGACCAGGGGCACCAGGCTGCCGACGACCTGGAAGGTCAGGGTGTCGACGATCGCCTCGAACCGGGAGGCGAAGCTCAGCACCCGCTTGGTGAGCGCCCCGGCGAAGTTGTCGTGGAAGAAGGCGGCGTCCTTGGCGAACAGTTCGTCCATGCCGATCACGTACAGGCTCTCGATCCCGCGGGCGTCGAGCCGGTTCAGGCAGTGCAGGCCCAGGCGCCACAGCGTCTCCGCGAGCAACAGCACACCTGCGAAGGCGAACACGTACGGCAGGGCCTCGGTGACGGTGATCGCGTCGCCCCGGGCGACGCGGGCGACGAGTTTGGCGACGATCAGCGGTGCGATGTAGTTGATGCCGATGTTGCCCAGTGCCGGCAGCAGCATCCCCGGTGCCGAGTACGACTTGAACCGGGCCAACTCCCTTGTGTAGTAACGGAGCGCGAGCAACACCGCGCCCTTGCCCGGATGAACCCTGCGCGCTTCAGGCAATCCCATCCCTGCCTCGTGTCGTCGTGCGGCGGTCCAGTGGAAGTGGTGGGCGAGTACTCCGATTGTCCCGTGCCGGCCCGCGGGCGGTCCACGTGTTTTAGGGGCGGCGGCACCGTACGCACATGCGAAACCACGGCCGCCTTTACGCCGTGTCCCCCACCGTGCTGCGATGGCCGCTCCGGCACCCCACACCTCAGGGAGAGCACACATGCAGGTACTTGTCATCGGCGGCGGGATCGCCGGTACGGCGGCCGCACTGGCCCTGCACGCGGCGGGGGCGGAGGTCACCGTGCACGAGGCACACCCCGACGCGGCCGAGGACATCGGCGCGTTCCTCACCCTGGCGAGCAACGGCATGCGTGCGCTGGCCCGGCTGGACGCCTCCGCCGCGGTCACGGCGCTCGGCTTCCCGCTGCATTCGATGCGGGTCCTGGACGCCACGGGGGCCGTACTGGCCGACGTGGCGCTCGGCGAGGCCGACGACCCGCTCCTGCGCTACCGCTGCCTGCACCGCGCCGAACTGGCCACCGCCCTCCAGGCGGAGGCCGTCCGCCGGGGCATCCATGTCAGGCACGGGGCACGGCTCGACTCCTTCGAGGAGACCCCGGACGACATCACCGCGCACTTCACCGACGGCAGCACCGCGACCGGCGACCTGCTCGTCGGCGCCGACGGCCTGCACTCCGCCGTACGGCGGCACATCGCCCCTGACGTACGGCCCCGCTACGCGGGTCAACGTGTCTTCTACGGCTACGCGGACGACGCGGCTGCGGCCGGGGCGAACGGCGGTGACAGCGAGCGCATCACCATGGTGCGGGGCAGCGCCGCCGCCTTCGGCCACGCGGTGTCACCCGACGGCCTGTCGTACTGGTTCGCGCGTGTGGCGGGTGAGCCGCTGACCGCCGACGAGACCGGGCAGGTCTCCGCGAGCCGCCTGCGGGAGCTGCTCCTGCCCCTGCTCCGCCGGGACGACACCCCTGCGGCGGACATCGTGGCGGCCACGAAGGAGCGTGTGATGGTCACCGACGCCACCGAACTGCCCGTCGGGACACGGTGGCGCTCCGGCCGGGCCCTGACCATCGGTGACGCGGCCCACGCGGCGTCGCCCGCGACCGGTCAGGGCGCGTCGCTGGCCCTGGAGGACGCGGTGGTACTGGCGGACTGCCTGCGCGACACACCTGACATCGCGCGTGCGCTCTCCTGCTACGAGTCACTGCGGCGCCCCCGGGTGGAGGAGAACATCACGGTCAGCGGGAACATCTCCCGGGGCACACCTCCGCCTTCGGCGCCGTCGCCGTCGTCATCCTGACCGGGTTGCAGGGGCAACAGGAGTTCGGGTCCCGGACATGACTGCGCAGCCTTGTGACGTCAGTTGACGGGGCGGACACCGGGAACACCGCGCTCCACTCGTGCGTACTATCTCTACACTGGCGCAAAGCGTGCGGTTGTGTCCTCCCGGCGGACCAGCCCTGACCGACAGTCCCGACAGACCGTCACGACAGACACCGTCCCACTCGCCCGCCCGCCGCTCGTGCGGAGACATGTCCTCGCTCCTCGCACATGTGCCGGCGGCGGATCCAGAAAGGCTCCAGACATGCCCGACCAGCAGACCTCCACCACCGAACTCACCTCGCAGTACATCGCACAGGTGACGAGTGACCTCGAACGCAACACCAAGGAGCAGGAGCGCATCGCCGCCGACATCACCGCCCTGCAGGAGCAGTTGTCGGCCCTGCAGCACGACCACACGGTCCTGGTGACCATGCAGGAGGCGCTGGGTGGCGCGCGTCCCGCGGCCGGGTCCGGCACGGTCCCGGTCCCGAGTCAGGCCTCCGCCCCGAGTGAGGTGTCCGTTCCCAAGAAGCAGACCAGGGCGGCCGGGCAGGCGCAGGAGACCAAGAAGAAGGCCGCCCCCGCCACGACCGCGACCGCGAAGAAGACGGCCGCCGCCAAGAAGCCCGCCGCGAAGAAGGCCGAGGCCAAGAAGCCCGAGCCCAAGAAGGCCGAGGCCAAGAAGRCGGCCGTCAGGAAGCCGGCTGCCGGGAAGCCCGCCGCGAAGGCCACGACGGCGGCCGGCGCGACCGACCGGCCGAGCCTCGTGGACCTGATCCGCGCACACCTGGAGGAGCAGAAGGAACCGCGCTCCGCCGCCGAGATCACCACGGCACTCACCGCGGCCCACCCCGACCGCACCATCAGGACCACCGTCGTGCGCACCAGCCTGGAGAACCTGGTCGCCAGGAGCAGCGCGCACCGCAACAAGCAGGGCACGTCGGTCTTCTACACGGCCGCCACCGAACCGGCCGCGGCCGCCGGGGCCGAGAAGGTCACGACCACCGCCTGATCCCTCCGCCGGCGACACCACCCGCGCCGCCGGCACACCGGCGCACACCGGCCCGCGCCCGCCCGGCACGCCGGGGCCGCCCTAGTACGGGGCGGCCCCGGCGGGGGGCACCTGCCACCCGGCGCCGGAGCAGGGGCCGTTGTCAGTGGTGGGAGGCAGGATGACGGCATGACCACACCAGTTGCAGTGATCGTGGATGCCGCCGCCTACGCCCAGGCCGTCGAAGACGCGGTGAAGGCGTCGGCCGCCTACTACACGGGCGGCACCTCGCCGATGGACGACGACACCTACGACCGGCTGGTGCGCGCCGTCGCCGCGTACGAGGCGGACCACCCCGACCAGGTCCTGCCCGACTCACCGACCGGCAAGGTCGCGGGCGGGGCGGTGGAGGGCGACGTGCCGCACACGGTGGCGATGCTCAGCCTCGACAACGTGTTCTCGCCCGAGGAGTTCACCGCCTGGACGGCCTCGCTCGCGCGCCGCGTCGGCCACGACGTCGAGCGGTTCGGCGTCGAGCCCAAGCTGGACGGCCTGGCCGTCGCCGCCCGCTACCGGGACGGCCGCCTGGACCGCCTGATCACCCGGGGCGACGGGACGGCCGGGGAGGACGTCTCGCATGCCATCGGCACCGTCGAGGGACTGCCGGAGGTCCTGGCCGAGCCCGTCACGGTGGAGGTGCGCGGCGAAGTCCTCATGACCACCGCCCAGTTCGAGCACGCCAACGAGGTCCGCACCGCGCACGGCGGCCAGCCCTTCGCCAATCCGCGCGGCGCCTCGGCGGGCACCCTGCGGGCCAGGGACCGCGCCTACACCGTGCCGATGACGTTCTTCGGGTACGGGCTGCTGCCCCTGCCGGACACGGAGGCCGGGCTCGCCGGACGGCTGCGCGACCTGTCCCACAGCGAGCTGATGGACCATGCCGCCGCGCTCGGGGTGAACACCACGGCGGGCACCGCCGTCCCCGGCACCACCGCCGGCTCGGCCGAGGAGGTCCTGGCACGGGTGCAGGAGATCGCCGGGCTGCGCGCGACCCTGCCGTTCGGGATAGACGGCATCGTCGTCAAGGCGGACCTGGCCGCCGACCAGCAGGCCGCGGGCTCCGGTTCACGCGCCCCGCGCTGGGCGATCGCCTACAAGCTGCCTGCGGTGGAGAAGATCACCCGCCTCGTCGGGGTGGAGTGGAACGTGGGCCGCACCGGCATCATCGCCCCGCGCGCCGTCCTCGAACCGGTCGTCATCGACGGGGCCACCATCACCTACGCCACGCTCCACAACCCGGCCGACATCACACGGCGCGACCTGCGGCTGGGCGACCACGTCATGGTCCATCGCGCCGGTGACGTCATCCCCCGCATCGAGGCCCCCGTCGCCCATCTGCGCACCGGCGCCGAGCAGCCCATCGTGTTCCCCGAGGTGTGCCCGCGCTGCGGCAGCGACATCGACACCGGCGAGCAGCGCTGGCGCTGCGCGAACGGCCGCAACTGCCACCTGGTCGCCTCCCTGTCGTACGCCGCGGGCCGCGACCAGCTCGACATCGAGGGCCTGGGCCACACCCGTGTGGTCCAGCTCGTGGAGGCGGGCCTGGTCACCGATCTGGCGGAGCTGTTCACCCTCACCCGCGAGCAGCTCCTGGGCCTGGAGCGGATGGGCGCGACGAGCACCGACAACCTCCTCGCGGCGCTGGACACCGCCAGGGGCCGGCCGCTGTCGCGGGTCCTGTGCGCACTGGGTGTCCGGGGGACGGGGCGTTCGATGTCGCGCCGCATCGCCCGTCACTTCGCCACGATGGACCACGTCCGGGCCGCCGACGCGGCCGCGATGCAGCAGGTGGACGGCATCGGCACCGAGAAGGCGCCGTCCATCGTCGCCGAGCTCGCCGAGCTGGCCCCGCTCATCGACAAGCTCGTCGCCGCGGGGGTGAACATGACCGAGCCCGGCGCCACCCCGCCCAGAGCGGAGCCCGAGGACGACGCGGAAGGGGCCGCGCAGGGCCCACAGCAGGGCCAGGAGAGCGCTGCGGGCCCGGCGGGCTCCACGGCCCCTGCGGGCGCCCCGGACGCCGCGGAAGCGGCAGGGAGCGGTTCCGCGGGCGGACCGCTGGCCGGTATGACGGTGGTCGTGACCGGCGCGATGACCGGCGCGCTCGAAAAGCTCAGCCGCAACGAGATGAACGAACTGATCGAGCGCGCCGGGGGCCGCTCCTCCTCCAGCGTCTCCAAGAGGACCGCCCTGGTGGTGGCGGGTGAGGGAGCCGGTTCCAAGCGCGCCAAGGCGGAGACCCTCGGCGTCCGTCTGGCCACCCCGGACGAGTTCGCCGCGCTCGTCGCCGGCCACCTCGCCTAGCCCGCTGTCCTTTCCCTCTGCCCCGTCCCGCCGCACCGGTTCCGCCGGATCCGTCGGCCGACCGATGAGTTCCGCCGGGGCCGGCAGTCGGACAGGGTGGTACGACAGCACCGCACCGGCCGCAGCACACCTCACGGAACACCAAGGAGACCTTCGATGCGCACCCTGATCAGCACCGCCTTCGTCTCGCTCGACGGCGTCGTGGAGGCGCCGGGCGGCGAGCCCGGCTACCGCAACTCCGGCTGGACCTTCAAGGACGTCGAGTTCCTCCCGGAGGCGTTCGAGATCAAGGGCCGGGAGCAGCAGGAGGCCGGGGCCATGCTGCTGGGCCGGACCAGCTACGAGTCGTTCAGCCCCGTGTGGCCCGGCATGGAGGAGTTCGCCGACTACAAGGTGATGCCGAAGTACGTCGTCTCCACCACCCTCAAGGACGACGACCTGGTGTCCAACTGGGGGCCGACCACGATTCTGCGGTCGCTCGACGAGGTCGCCGCGCTCAAGGAGACCGAGGGCGGTCCGCTCATCGTGCACGGCAGCGCCACCCTCAACCGGGGCCTCTCGGACGCCGGCCTGATCGACCGCTACCACCTGCTGGTCTTCCCGCTGCTGCTCGGCGCGGGCAAGCGCCTGTTCAGCGACACGGACAAGGACACCCAGAAGCTGCGGCTCGTCGAGCACGAGGCGTACGCCAACGGCCTGCAGAAGAACGTCTTCGACGTCGTGCGCTGACCGCGCACGTCCGCCACACCCGGAAGCTGTCCCGGGAGATGCCCCGGGCCGAGCTCAAGCGGTGCGTGCGCCGGCCCGCGCCAGTGTCTCCAGGGGGCCGACCAGGATCTCGGAGAAGGCGAGCTCGGCGGCTCCGACGAGCACCGCGTCGTCGCCGAGTTCCCCCACCCTCAGCCGCAGGTTCTCGCGGGAGGCGGTGAGGGCGAGGCGGTTGATGCGGCTGCGGATCTGGGCAGCCGCGCCGAGGAACACCTCGCGGAGCGTCCCGCCGAAGACGACCGTGCGCGGGTTGAGCACGTTGACCAGGTTGGCGACGCCGATGCCGAGCCAGTCGCCGACGTCGCGCAGGGCGGCGCGGGCGACGATGTCGCCCCGGTCGGCCGCTTCGACGACGGCGTGCACGGCTTCCCGGCCGGTGCTCGACGGGTCCCGCCGCGCGGCCTCCAGCAGGGCCCGCTCCCCCGCCTCGGCCTCCAGGCAGCCGCGCGCGCCGCAGCCGCAGGGTCTGCCGTCGCGGGGGTTGACGACCATGTGCCCGATCTCGCCGCCGTACCCGCAGTCGCCGCCCAGCAGTTGGCCCCCGGTGACGACCCCGCCGCCGATGCCGATGTCGCCGTGCAGGTACACGAGGTCCTGGCAGCCGGTTCCGGCGCCGCGCAGGTGCTCCGCGAGCGCGCCGAGGCTGGCCTCGTTGCCCACCGAGACGGGGAGGCCGAGGCCCAGCCGGCGCATCAGGTCCTCGCCGAACTCCTCGTCCTCCCAGCCGAGGTAGGGGGCGGCACGGACGAGGCCGTCGGAGCGGCGCACCGTGCCGCGGACGGCGGCGGCCACGCCGACGCAGTGGGTGCCGCGCCGTGCCGCACCCACCATGTCCAGTGCGCAGCCGGCCAGGACCTCGGCCACCTTGCCGGCGTCGCGCGGGCCGGGCAGCACGGGGATCTCCCTGCGGTCGAGGAAGACGCCTCCCAGGCCGATGCGGGCGGCGGACATCCGGTCCACTCCCACGTCGAAGGCGAGCACGTACACACGGTCGGACTCGGGCCGGACGACCAGGGACGGCCGGCCGGCCCGGCCGGTCTCGCGGGGCAGTTCCTCACGGACCAGGCCGGCCGCGCCCAGCTCGCTCACCAGTCCCAGGATGGTGCTGCGGTTGAGTCCCATGCGCTCGGCCAGCACGGCCCGTGACATGGATCCGCCGATGTGCACGTGGCGGAGCAGGGTGCCGAGGTTGTGCCGGCGGATCTCCTCCTGCGAGGGACCGGCTTTCATGGGACCCCAGACATCATCGTCGTACGGCCCGGCGACGGGACAGCGCGTCCACGCCCGCGGCCACCAGCAGAACCGAACCCGTGACAGCGTACTTGACCCCTGAGCTGTACCCCATCAGGCCCATGCCGTTCTGGATGACCGCGACCACCATGCCGCCGAGCACGGCGTCGACGATCCTGCCCCGCCCGCCGAACAGGCTCGTCCCGCCGATCACGGCGGCGCCGACCGCCAGCAGCAGCACGTTGCTGCCACCGGTGTTGGGGTCGACCGAGTTGCCCCGGGACGCGGCGATGATGCCGCCCACCGCGGCCAGGGAGGAGCAGATGACGAACGCGGAGGTGCGGATGGCCGCCACGTTGATGCCGGCCCGGCGGGCCGCCTCGGCGTTGCCGCCCACCGCGTAGATGTGCAGGCCGAAGGAGGTGCGCTGGAGCAGGAACGTACCGGCGACGAGCAGCACGCCGATGACGGGCACCACGATCGGCACGCCCTTGAGCGAGTCGACGATGACGTTGCGGCTGCGCTCCTGGTTGAGCAGGTGGACGGCGATCGCACCGAGCGCCGCCAGGCCGCCGATCCTGACCGCCAGCAGGGCGGTGGGAGCGGGCGCGAGCCCGCGCCGCCGGCGGTTGCGGCTGCGGCGGAGCTGGATCGCCGCGTACGCCCCGACGCTGACGGCCAGCAGCACCCAGCCCAGCGCGGGAGGGAGGTTGTTGTTGGCGACGGCCAGGATCGTGTCGTCCCGGATCGAGATGTTGGTGCCTTCCTTGAGCAGCATCAGCACGATGCCCTGGAACCCCAGGAAGGCGGCCAGTGTGACGACGAACGACGGGATGCCGACCTTCGCCACCAGCAGACCGAGCACCAGGCCGATGACCGTTCCGGTGAGGATCGCCGCGCCGGCCGCTCCGTACCAGGGCCATCCGTGGTCGGTGAGCAGGATGGCGAGGACCGCGGCGCAGACCCCGCTGGCGTACCCGGCGGACAGGTCGATCTCGCCGAGGAGGAGGACGAAGACCAGGCCCATGGCGATGGCGATGCTGCCCGCGCCCTGGGTCAGCAGATTGGCGAAGTTCAGCTCGGACAGGAAGACCGGGCGCAGGACGGCGAAGAACACGCACAGGACGATCAGGCCGAGGACGGCGGGGAGGGCGCCCAGCTCACCGCCCCGGACCCGGTCGACGTAGTTCCGGGCGGCCGAGCGCAGACTCGCGGCCCCGGCCGCTCCGTTCTTCTTCGGGGTACCCGGACCGTGGGGCAGTTCCGGCTTCTCGGGGACGACTGCGGCTGTCATGCGGTGACTCCGTTGCTGTGGGCGAGGCCGAGGTCCCCGCTGCGGCCCGAGGTGATGAGTTCGACGACCTGGGAGTACGTCACGTCGGACGTGCTGACCTGGGCGGCCATCCGGCCCAGGTAGAGGGCGGCGATCCGGTCGGACACCGCGAAGACGTCGTTCATGTTGTGCGAGATCAGGACCACGGCGAGACCGTTGTCGGCCAGCCGCCGGACCAGTTCGAGGACCTGTGCCGTCTGGGCGACACCGAGTGCGGCGGTCGGCTCGTCCAGGACGACGACCTTGCTGTTCCACAGCACGGCCTTGGCGATGGCCACGGTCTGCCGCTGTCCGCCGGAGAGACTGGAGACCTGCTGGCGGATGGACGTGACGGTGCGCACCGACAGCCCTTCGAGGGTCCGGGCCGCCATCTCCTCCATCGTCGTGTCGTCCAGGACGAGTCCCCGGCGCTTCTCGCGGCCGAGGAACATGTTCTGGACGATGTCGAGGTTGTCGCAGAGCGCCAGGTCCTGGTAGACGATCTCGACGCCCAGGGCCGCCGCCTCGCGCGGGCTGTGCACCTGGACCCGTTCGCCGTCGAACCAGTACTCGCCGCCGTCGATCGGGTGGATCCCGCCGATGCACTTGACCAGGGTGGACTTGCCGGCGCCGTTGTCCCCGACGAGGGCGGTCACCTCCCCCGGACGGACGTCGAAGGACACGTCGTGCAGGACCTGCACGGCGCCGAAGCTCTTGTCGATCCCGCGCAGTCGGAGGATCGGGGTCGTTGTCATGGAAGCCGGCTCCTCGGGGTCGTGAGGTCAGGGGGTCGCGGGTCCGGGCGGCCCCGGTGCCCGCGGCCGGGCCGGCCGGACCGGGGACGACGGTCCGGCCGGGCGGTCGGGGCTACTTGATGCCGGCCTGGGCGCACGGGGCGGCGTACTTGCCCTTGCAGAGCTCCTCGACGGTGACGTAGCCGTCGTCCACGACGTCCTTGACGTTGTCCTTGTAGATGGCCACCGGGGTCTCCAGCACGGACGGGACCTTGCGCTTGCCCTCCGGGTCCTCGACGGTCGCGTTCGTCGTGCCCTTCTTGCCCTTGGCGAGGGCGACGGCGAGCGCGGCCGTGGCGTCGGCCTCCTTCTTGACCGCCTTGTAGACGGTCATGCACTGGTCGCCCGCGAGGATGTTCTGCAGGCCCTGGACGGTCGCGTCCTGGCCGGTGACCGGGACCTTGCCGTTGCGGTTCTGCTTGCGCAGGACGGCGATGGCCGCGTTGCCGAGGCCGTCGTTGGCGGCGAGCACGCCGCCGATCTTCGGTTCGCTGGTGTACATCTGCTCGAAGATGGTCGCGGCCTGGGCGTTGTCCCAGTCCGGGACGGACTGGTTCGGGCCCTTCACATAGGCGCCCGACTCGTACTGCGGGTCGAGCACGCTGTTGTAACCCCGGGCGAAGAGGGTGGCGTTGTTGTCCGTCGGCGAGCCGTTGAGCGTCGCGACGATGGGCTTCTTGGCCTTCATGTCGCTCAGGCACTTGCTGAGGCCCTCGCCCTGCAGCTTGCCGACGGCGACGTTGTCGAAGCTCACGTAGTACTGGGCGGAGCCGCCCAGGGTGAGCCGGTCGTAGTCGATCGTGGCGACGCCCTGCGCCTTGGCCTTGTCGAGGACCGCCTTGCCCGTGCCGCTGTCCAGGTTCACGATCACCAGGACGTTCACACCGCTGGTGATCATCTGGTCCGCGATGGTCTGGAACTCCTGCTTGTCGTTCTGCGCGTTCTGGATGTCGAACTCGACGCCCGCCTTCTTGAACGCCTCGGAGAGGTACTTGCGGTCCGCGGTCTCCCAGCGGGCCGAGGACTTGCTGTCCGGAAGGATCACACCGATCTTCGGCTTGGCGTCGGAGCCGGAGCCGGAGTTGCCGTCGCCGTCGTCCGACGAGTCGCCGCAGGCGGTGAGCGAGCCGGCCAGTGCCACCGAGGCGGCGATGAGGAGGAGTCCCTTACGCATGGGCAGGATCCTTTCTGGTGTCCCAGCCGGACGACCGGGCGTACGAGGGTGCGGAGAAGGAGACCGGGAGGCGCGCTCCCGGGAGGAGTGCCGGGTGTCGGGAGATTCGTCCGGGCTGAATGTTGTGAGCGGGAACTTACGACGCTCCGGACGCCGTGCCCAGGGTGCGGGAGACGCTATTTGTCATCCGCCATAACAATTAGATGACGCTGCCGCAACGCGGCGACCCCATCGCCTCTTGCGCCTCGTGGACCGGGTCGGGGCGCGGGGCACGGG
>NZ_VDFC01000058.1:18332-66526 GCF_008369065.1 Streptomyces apricus
GGCCAACACCGTCCACGACGGCTTCCCCCTCGGCAAGTGGCTCCACCGACAACGCCAACTCGCCAAAAAACGCAGCAGCCCCTCCCCCACCCAGCAAGCACTCGCCACGATCGACCCCGGGTGGAACCCACCCTGGGACATCCTGTGGCAACGCACCTACCACCACGCACGCACCCACCCCCACACCTCCGCCATCCGCCAATGGCTCCAACGGCAGCAACGTACCTGGCCACTCCTCCACCCCCACCAACAACACCTCCTCACTCACATCGGCGTCACAGCGTGAGTGGACTGTCAGAAGGGCGTGTAAACATAAGCTCGTGAGCGGCGTAGATACAGTCCGAGGTATCGCCTATCAGCAGGCACAAGGCGTCCTGGAGGCGATCGGGCTTCTGGACGACCCCGCTCTGGGAAGTGTCCGCGTCGAAGGCACGGACGACGCTGTCGATATCGAGCTCCTCACCCGTGACGGAACGCTGCATCACGCCATCCAGGTCAAAGTGCGCGCGCCCGACTACACATGGGGCGAGGCCGCGCTGCTTGCTGTTCTGAAACGTTGGGCAGTGCTCCCCGACGCTGCTCATGCATCGTTCGAGTTCCTCACTGACGGCAGACTCGGTCCTAGCGGCCGACGGGTACAGCAGGCTCTCGAGGCCGCCGCGGAAGGGCGCACCGGTCTTCTTGCCGAACTGCTCGGTGCGGGCGTCGACGATCCTGTCTACATCGCACTCGGGAAGGCGAGGATCCGCCAGGATCCGTACAACACCAGTGCTCTGCTGGCACGTGCCGAGCGCCAGGTGGCTGCAATGCTTCCCTCCGCCCGAACGGAGGAGGACCTGAGAGAGCAGGCCACCAAAGCTGTCGACCGGTTGTTCCGCGTCTTGTTCGACTTCGCGAGCAACCCTGAGCCGCAGCTTCGCGAGATGGACCGCCAGCTCATCGCCGGTCTTCTGGGCGTTCCCGCCGAACAATCGCCTGCCCAGCGGTGGGCAGCCATACGGGAGCGCTATCTGGAGGCGGCAAGATCCTGCATCCAGCAAGAGGTAATCACACCTGCCGTCGCTGGCATCCAGATGCGAGACCCGTCGATCCTGCGACAGTACGCATCGGGCGGCGGACAGAAGTTGCGCGTCGGCGAGCTGCTCGGCGGAAGTGGTCCGGTCGTACTCGCTGGCCGTACGGGGACGGGGAAATCCACTGCCGTGCAGATTCTGCGTCAGCAGGCCGCAGCTGACGGCAGGATCGTGATTACGGCGCACGCCGAGAGCTATCTTCCTGGACGCCTGGGGGCGCTCACGGCCGACGGCCTCACTGCCGTGCTCCAAGAGGCATGTCCCACCGCCACCGGTACTCAGGCGCTGTCGGACAGCACCGTCACCCTGGTCATCGACGGCGCCGCAGAGGTCGCAGAACTGACGCGCCGTGCCCTTCAGGAAGAACTGCTCGCACCTGTATCCGCTGGGCACGGAGCGCGCATTGTGCTGGTGGGGCGCGATATGGCAGCGCTACGGGCCATGCTGCCCAGCAGCGTGACTCCAGAGATATTTCGGATGGTACCGCTGGAGCACGGGCGGCGGGTCGAGCTGGCCGAACGAGCGACCGCCGCCGCCGGAAGATCGTGTACGCCGCACACGGCCCGTGCTGTCGTAGCAGCCCTCGACAAGATGTTGGGTGATGCCGCGGGCAATCCGCTGCTGTTCTCCATGGCTATGGCGCTCTTGGACGAACAGAATGTTCCGAGGGGAAGGGCAGGCCTCTACCGTGCCTTCATCGAGCAGTTGGCGGCTCGAAGCGGCGCGACAGGCATGTCGGCTGTGCGTACCGCGCTGGGCATTGTCTATGCGCATCTGCTGAATGGCGGCCGCCGATACGCGGACGTCTACGAATGGCACCACATGCTCAGTCAGGCCACATCCGCTCTTCGGTCTGCCGGATTGCCGGCTGACGTGTCGACCCTTGACGAGACAGCCCGCCGCTGCGGCCTGATTACCTCACTGGGTTGGGACCAGACCGTAGTCCCGATGCACGACTCGTTCGCGGACTACCTCGCTGGAGCCGCACACGCCAGCGGAGCAGAGCCCTTTCCCCCCAGGCTTTCTGCTGGTGACGACCAGCGCATGCTGTTGTGCGCAGAGATGCGAGGAGTCGACGAGGCCATGGCTGCGCTGGTGACCCGTGATCTGCCGTTCACAGCGGTGGCCCTGGCCGGCCACGACCGCAGGCCACTGGGCCTGGAAGCGCCGCACCATGTCGCCTCACTGCTGTGCCATCTCTCCGCAGCGCAGGACCAGGCCGTGGTGATGAGTCGGCTGAAAGACGGACGAGCGCTGGCGCTGCGGCCTCCTGGAACAGAATCGGCCTGGGTCGATGAGGCTCGCGCCTTCGAACTCGCCCAAACGTGTCAGGCCGCAGTGATGGACAAGGAGGCCGGCCCGCTGGCGGTCGCAACAAGGTTGTGGCGTCAGGAACTGCTCACCCGCCTTCGCCAGCCCGCAGCTCTTTCCCCGCGCCGCCCAAGCTCTGGGCAGACGGCAGTAGAAGCACTGGTCGGGCACACCGAGCAAACAGCGCTGGAGGTCAACCAGTTGATCGACCTTGCCGCGCCGCCCGGTCACGCCGCAGCGCTGAAAGCCCAGGTAGGCCCGCTCGGGCTGCACGCAGTCATCGGTCGTCCGGAGCAGGACTCACTAAGCGTGCACACGCCCGTCGACTACCGGCACAGTGACGGCATCGTCATCGTCGAGACCTGTGATGATCCCTCCTTCCCGCCAGGGGAAAGCTGGGGCTGCACCACTCTCGAGCACCTGCTGGACAGTCCGCCGCGCTCCACGGCCGCCCAGCGTGTCCGAGAGGCTATCGAAGCCCTCACGACAAGCTCCTGGCTGAATCCGTAGCAGCGCACACAGCACTCAGGCCCACGGAAACGGATGAATGATCATGAATGACACGACTGTGTGGCAAGCCGTAACACAGCAGGCTGGCGTCTGGGCAGCCCTGCCAGCTGTACAGGAATTCGCTCGTCAGCTGCCGCGTAACGCACCCACCCGCAGCAGCGGAGTACCGGGCATGTTGCAGCAGATGCAGGCCGCAGACGCCGACATCGCCGGAACGCCCATGCGTCTGACCCAGACAGTCCATCTGTTCGAGCAAGTCCCCTACTTCGACGCGCCGTACGACAAGGACACGTGGAGAGCCTGGCTGCAGTCAGCGGCACGGATCGAGGCTGCACACCGCACGACCATCGCCTGGCTGCGCTCCCGCATGCCCGGCTACCCGCAGCTGCCCGCGCCGCAGCTCGCTCCCGGAACCGCACTGACCACCACCGAGTACACCTTCCGTCTTGCCTGGCAGCCCGGCGAACGCGCCGCCGGCCTCCAGATGCAAAGGCTGCCGCCGAGCACTGCCCGCCAATTGCAAGCAACACCCGACCAGGCACGGAGCCTCGAAGAGAGCGCCCGCACCCTGGCCAGCGCGCTACAGACGAGTCAGGAATGGCAGCGGCTCGCTGCCGCTCGGCGGGCCCTGGACGAATCCAGCCGGAACGCGCTGCGCCAGACGCGTGCCCGCCTCAGACAGCGTCTCTCCGACGCCGTCATCGATGCCCACGAACCCAGCAAAGCCCTGGAGCGGCACAACTACCGCTGCACGGTACTGACCGAGGAGATCGAGCAGCTCACCGGTCCTGCCCAGGAATTCACCGACGCCTTCGACGCCGCAGACCGCCTAGTGGAACTCGCCGCGAGTGACGTCTTCGGCCAGCTCACCATCCACGGCCGCCCGCTCCTCCTGCAACACGCCACCGACATCGACCTCGAACCCGGAACTCCCCGGCGCGCCCACTTCACAGTTCCCTACGACCCCTGGCTCGACACCGGCGAACTCATCCAGATCGACGACCCACTCGTGATGGACACAAGCCTGCTCACCCGCACCACCGTCAGCCTGGGACCCGGACCATCGCGGCTGTCCGCCCAAATCCTCCCCGGAACAGCCTCTCTGTGGGACGCCACCCCGCATCGTCCCATCTGACACCCAGCCTCGAAGCTTCTCGGCCCCCGGGAAACCGAGCAGCACACTCCGGCACGAAGAAGGAACCAGCTCCAAAACCATGCTCAGCACATACCCATGACCACTGAACGTGCTGCTTCGCCCTCACAGATCCACCCGACCTGATCAGCAGACCCGCTACCTGACAACCCGCAGATCAGGAGTCCGCTCCAAGCCGACACGTACAACCGCCGCCCGCCGCAAAGCTCCACACCAATCGACCGAAGCCGCTCCCCCAAACTGATCAACCCAGGTCAACCCACCGAACACTGATCAGAAAAACCGCTCCTGGACAGCAGCACTCGATGAGCTGGGGATGCGCTGGTAGAAGCTTTGTGATGTCGCTGTCAGACCGCTCCCCTACGCTGATGGGGTGACAGAGTGCATTGATAATCCAGCCGAGAGGCTTCATGGCCTTCTTGTCGACTTCTGCCGAGCGGGTAAGGAGTTGGGCCATGGAGCCAGCAACTGGGCTGCCTGGGCTAAGGCGATGGACTACGAAGGGTCATCTCTAGCTGTTGGCAGTTCTGATTTTCTCTGTCGGCTAGGTGCGGCAATGGCGCTCCCTCGGCAGGTTCGTGAAGCGGTGGGAATCGTGGTTCCCGATGCCCACTACCGGGAGCATCTGCTTGAGCCTTTGGCCGGTGTTGAGCGTGCTTTGGAGGCATCAAATACTCCCGCTCATCCAGTGTCGGAGGTGTGGCGGCACTTCAGCAGCGGGGGTAATGCGGAGGGCAGTGCTGCGATATACAGTCTTCGAAGCTGTGCTTACGATCTGCAGCGTGCTCGGGTGGAGGCTGGGCTGACCGAGGCCGAGGGGCAGGTCCTGACAAATCTGATTAATGATCTTGTTGAGGCCGTCTTCGCGTCAGATCTTGAGGAAGCGGACAAGCATTTTCTGTTGGTTCGGCTCAACGAAGTGCTCGTTGCGGTGCAGCAGGCGCGGTTGCGAGGCCGTCACCCTGTGGAAGCGGCGGCTGATGCGGCGCAGGGCGCTCTCATGCGGCGTCCAAATCTCCTCCGGCGCATGCGTGATGCGCAGGTACTTGATCGCGTCATTGTCTCCTTTACCAAAGTCACCACGGTGCTGACTCTTGCGGATCAGACTGGACAGCTAACGCAAGAGGCAATGCGGGCGATTGAACGCGGCTTGGGTGACTGAGTTCACGGGAAATGCAACGGCGGACTCGGGAACGGCCGCCGCACCTTCCTTCCCGGCCGCGGCGGGCGAACTGGTCGTCCAGGATGAGGACCTCGGAACCTGGATTACCATGCAGCAGGCCAGCTGGGATCGGCTGACACCCGCACAGCAGTACCTGCTCAAAACCCTCGACATCAAGGCGCCGGGCGAGGGCAAGGTGGTGGTGCCGGTACGCAGGCCACAAGACGAGTGGTGGAACACCAACCTCACTGCCGCCCGCCTTCAGTGCCATGGACATTTCTTTGTCTATCGCGGGCCTATTCGACTCGCACAGCATGCCCTTGCCGACCGAGCTGTCAGTCCAGGGACGGGAATTCGTGTACGCGCCCCCAGAGCTGCCAGCCTTCATCCGAGCGCTTCTGCCACCCGTCGAACTCGGGACCGTGCTCGATGAAGTGCTCCAGGACTTGCAGCGCCCATGCCGCGAAGCCGGCCCGGCGCTCCTCGCTCAAGCCGGGCCTGGCGGCCACCCGCGCGGCTACACCGCTCCCTTCATACTTCACGATCACGCAGCCATCGACGTCCGGCTCATCCTCACGGCCGAAGTCAACCTCTTCGACCGGCCAGCCGTAGACGTCGGTCAGCTTGCTCTCTGCCTCAGATGCCATACGTCCAGCATGCCCGAAGAAGACCGGTAATTTTCTCAGTTCCAGCGGGGATCGACGTACTTCATGGCGCCCCGGGCGGTTTCACAGGGCCAGGCAGCACCCTCACATCCGGTGCACGTCGGATCGGCACGGTCGCTCGGGGCGTGTTCGGCAAGTTGCTGTCCGGCTACGGCTCGGACAACCCGCTCGTCGGAATTCATGCCCCGGTAGGTCTCATGGGCCAGCGCCACAGCCCGGTCATATTCAGCCAGCTGAGCTTGGAGATCATCTGTCATGGGATGCGAGCCTATCGCCGGCCCGCGCCCATGCATTGGAACGCCGACCTGACCTCGCTCCCGTCGGCGTTCCCTGTGTGGCTCACTGCCGCAGTAACGCGGGTGTCTATCCCGGCAGCCGCGGACGGGCGGGCGCGGAGGCCGCGCCGACGCGCAACTGGTGGGTGGGCCCTGATCTCCCTCAGCGCGCGCCCACACCCCGCCCGTCCGTCTCCTTCTTTCCTCGGACCTGGTGGGGTGTGGGGGTGCGCTGAGGGGGATGTCAGCGTCTCGGGCTACCGGTGGGGGTGCTCTGGTCTGGGAGAACGTCTGAGCCCCGGTGAGAGCGAGGTACCCCATGTCCTACCTGATGCCCTACCCGCTGTCCTCCCCCATGGAGTACCCGATGGGGTACTCCATGTCCTCCCCGGTGCTGGGGGGAGTTCGCGGGCCTGGCGGCTACGCTCGATGAAGAGCAGCGAGGACGGAGAGGGCTGAAAGCGTGCGGCATGGCTGTGACTGGGTGAAGAGACGGTGTCCCGCGCTGGCGGTCCCTTCCGGAGGCGGGACACCGTCGCCGGTGGGTCGCCTGTCGGCGCGCGGCCCGGCCGCGCTCAACGACCGGGCTTCCACTGGTTTTCTGCCGAGCGTCCCGCCTGCTCGGTCGCTTGTCACCACCCACACGTGTGAACTGGCGTCGCCGGAGCTCCGCTGCCCACCCACTGCTCTCCCGTCGGTCTGGTCCGACATGTAGGGCGCGGAGGCAGGAGCCGACGCGCAACGAGCAAGCGCGGGCACCGGTCCCCCTGGGTGTGCCGTCCCGCTCCGCTCTTCCCGTCTTCTTTCTGGTCCGGGCGGGGTGGAGAGGTGCACACAGGGGGTTGTCGGCCTGCCGACCACGGCGTACCACCCGTGGTCACCTGCACTTTCGCCGTCGGCTGCCGCGGCGGGTGCAGACAGTTGTCGGACCGGTTGGTGGTGGGGCTATGGGCCTGGTCGGGGGTGGTGTTGTCGGATCGTGACCGTGGTCGGGGCTTTTTGGTAAGAGAACCGGTCGGGGTCACCTGCTGCCGTGGCACGGAGGCGCAGCGCCTATGAGGGTGTGCTGCCGTGTCACGGAGGCAACGATGGTCAATATCGACGGGAGCAGTGGGGACCGGTTGGCGTTGGCGGTGCTGGCGCAGTACCGGATGGCGACGACCGAGCAGCTGCATCTGCTCACCGCGCCGAGGGTGCGGATCGAGCAGACACGGCGCCGGCTGATGAAGCTGCGCGAAGAAGGTCTGGTGGACCGCATCACCCTGGCGCAGGCGGGGCGCACGCGGGTGTGGTTCGCGACCGGGTACGGGGCGCGGATCGCGGCCACCTGGCCGGAGTTACGCGACCTGCCGCTACGGCGGTATGCCGGGGACCGGACCGCGGTGCGGCTGAAGACCGGCCACGGCCTGACGGTGACCGAGGTCGGACTCGCCTTCGTCCAGGACGCCCGGCGCCGCGGCGAGATATGCGAGCCCCTGGACTGGATTCCCGAGGTCCATCATTCGCTCGGCAGTGGGGAGGCGGTGATCCCCGATGCGCTGCTGTACTACCGCGCAGCCGACGGGGCGATGGTGCGCGCGTTCGTGGAGGTCGACCGCACCACCATGGGACCCGAGCGCCTGGCCGCGAAGGTCGGCGCTTATGCGCGGCTGTACCGGTACATCCCCCTGCCGGGCGGGCGCCACTACGGGAAGCAGCTGGTTGCGCAGCAGGGGCAGGAGGCCTGGCACAAGCGGTATCCGGTCTTCCCGCGGGTGCTGTTCGTCCTGGACGGCACCGGACCCGCGGGCATCGAGCACCGGGTACGGGCCCTGTGGGCAGCAACCGCGGAAACGGTCCCGGACCGCTTCCTGCGCAACGTTCCCGTCCTGTCGGTAGCGATGGCCGACCTGCTGTGCGAGGGACCGTCAGCGGCCGTGTGGAGGCCCGCCCAGGACCCCGACCGACGGGTGAGCTGGCTCCGTCCCTGGAAGACCTGAACCACCCCTGCCAGCCTGCCCGGTGGGGGCCACCGGGTAGACCGGTCGGCCCCCACCGGGCAGGGCGGTCGGCCTCCACCGGCCGTGGTCGCCCCGACCATGACCCCGACCACGGCAGGTCACACCCGTGGTCGGGGTCAGCGAGCGCAGGGCCATGGCGGCTGCGGGCAGGCCGTGACCGGGGTGTAGGCGACGTCGTTGACGTCGACGAAGCGTGTTTCGGTGCCCATGCTGTGACATGCGTGCGCGAGCCTCCCGGCGCCAGGTTGGGCCCCCGGGAGGCTCGCTACTTCCCCGCCCCTGCACGCCGCTTCCAGGCGCCCGGGCGTGGCCAGCCGGACACTGCATCGTCCCCGGCCATGCAGGTCACAGCGTTGCGCAAGCGAGTGTGCAGCCGAATGCGCGGACCCATGCGCATTCGGGGACCCCATTGCGCAGCCCCCGTCGCGCTGCACGGACAGCACCGTGGTGAACTCTTACCACCGGGCTTACCGGTCCCCGCCGACGCTTACCACTACGCTCCCCACCGCAGGTCACAACCGGTGCGCTCATGTCCGGCTTTCTCTGTAGCCATCCCCGAACTGCCAGCACACCGAGCGTGATGTCCGCGCACGCACCAGCTGCTGCGCCGTGTAAGAGATAAGCGGCGCGCGGCAAGGTCGTACGGTCCCGCATCGTCGCGGTCGGCCTCACGCAGAGCAGCGGGCCGGCTTACCGGGCCTGCGGGCGCGAAGGGAATCTTTGGCGCGTCGTGCATGGCGGCCAGGTCCCACAGACCTGCCTAAAACGACTCAGTGATTAACGGCGCCTGGACGTTGCCCGTTGATGGGCAGCGCCGGGCACTGAGGCGAAGGACAGTCGAGGCATCGGTACGAGGGGACAGCTTCGGCTGCGACGCCATGAAGGGGAGTTCGCATGGAGAGCGGGGACAGCAACGTGACAGACGTGAACGCTCAGCAGCTCGCGCGGCTGCGCGCCATGAGCGCGGACATGACGGTGGAGTTGCAGCGGGCGGATACAAAGGCTACTGCGCTGTGTGGAGCTGTCGGAGGGCTTGGGGCAGCTGGCGTGACGGCGGTGCCCGTTCTTGATGCTTCGCCCTTTCTTGGTCTGGCGCTGTCGGCGGCGTCATTGCTGCTGATCGCAGCTTTGGGGGCAGCGTTGCAGGCTCTCCGTCCGATGCTGCCTCGTCGTGGTGCACAACATGGGCTGCTGACAGCGGGACGCAGCACGGACGCAAGGCAGCTGGTGGCATCGCTGGCCGGGTTGGGCTACGAGGGCCACCGATGCATGGAGGAGCGTCGGCTGGCGGTGATTGCTGTGTTGGCGCGGCGGAAGTTCAGGGCCGTGCGTCTCGCTGCGGATTTGGTGTCAATTGCGCTACTGGTGGCCGAAATTGGGCTGTTGATCACCTACATGTCATCTTGAGAACATCCGTATGGCAACGAGATGTATGGGGGGACTGTGCATCAGCCGCATATCACTGTGATGGGCGAACATTTGTGGTCTGCACTACGTGATCTGGCACCGAAGAGAGTCCGGCCGGCACGCAGTGTGCTACTGCGCCAGGGGGATCCGGGGACGCATGTGATCCTGCTGGACTCTGGTTCCACTCTCGTCACTTTGACAGGCACGGCCGGGGAACGGACGCTGCTGGCCGTACGAGGAGCGGGCGAGTTGCTGGGCGAGTTGGCGGTGTTGGACTCTCAGCCGCGCACCGCGTCAGTGATCGCTGCAGAAACCTGCTGTGTGCACATCATCCCGGCTGCGGACTTTCTTGCTTTCGTAGACGAACACGATCTGGTGACCGTTTTGCTCAGGCATGCCATCACCCGCGTGCGGGAGGCGGAGACGGTACGCCTGGAGATGGCCACCGCGCCGGTGGCGGTGCGCTTGGCGTCCGCGCTGAGCCGACTGCTGCAGGCCGCCTCCGCCGCAGGCAGCGGCTACATCGTGCGGCTGACGCAGACGGAGTTGTCGCAGATGATCGGCGCTTCCCGCAACGCTGTGGGAACAGCTCTGCGGCCCTGGCGCGAGCGGGGGTGGCTTGCGACGGAGGCTGCTGGTGGGCTGGTTGTGCGGGACATCGCCTCCATCCGTTCCCACGCCCTGACCCAGGGGTGACCGACGGCACCACCGAGCTGCCCACTACTGGGCACCACCGTCGGCGGGGCGCAGCCACCATGAGGGCTCATTCCGCTGTCGTGAGCTGGAAAGGGCCGTGCCGTGAATTCTGTCTTTGTGCCCGACGCCGACGATGTTCCGCCGGAGCATGCGTTGCTGGTGGTCGATATGAAGAACTACAGCCAGATCCCCGAGGCGAAGATGGCACCCACCCGGGCCGACCTCGACGACATCCTGTCCACAGTCTTCGTCCAATGCGGGATCGACGATGCCGCATTGCTCGACAGCGCAGTCAAAGACCGTGGCGATGGGGCCATCTTCGTTCTTTCTGCCCGGCACGCGGCCCGGCTGGTCGATCCTCTGCTCGGCTACCTCAGGCTGGCGCTGGAGCGCCGCGAGCAGACGCGGCTGGCCAGCTCACCCACCATCCGGCTGCGCGCCAGCATCCATGTCGGCCCGCTTGCTCCGCCCGAACACCGCGGGGACGCAGCCAACGACGCCTGCAGGCTTGTCGACAGTGACGCCGTCCGTGCTGCCATGACCGCCGCCGTCGACAACGGGCTGTATCTCGCCGCGGTGGTCTCCGACCCGGTGTTCCGGCGCACGGTCCGCGCAGAGCGCACCAAGACGCTCACATCACGCAACCTTCGCCAGGCGACGGCCCGCGTTGAGGGCAAGGACGGGTTCCAGGAGGCCTGCTGGCTCCATGTTCCTGGGCTCCCCCCGTCCGTCCTCGACCCCTACCTGGACACCGACCCTGGCCAGACACTTCCTACCGACACGGAGGGGCCCGGCATGCCACCGGGCGAGAACAGCTCCGCAGTCGTCAAGGACGACGCAACGGCACCGGTACGTCAGCGCGGCAAGGCCACCGGCAAGTCCCGGCTGATCCAGGTCGGCCGCGACTACAACACTGGCCCGGAGCAGCAGTCGTGAGCGCCGCAGAAGAGCCCGCGACGGGCCACACGCAAAGTGCCGAAGCCAGCGGCCACGCGCGCGTGACACAGGTCGGCCGCGACTACACCGAGCATCATCACCGCTATGTGCGGGGCTGGCAGTACCTGCGCGGTTCCCGCGTAGATGCGGCCGAGATGGAGTTGGCCGAACATGCCTTCGTCGATGCCGTCGGCCCCAGCGGCAACAAACAGGCGACGCAGACCATCAGCGTCCTGACCCGTCCTTTCCGGCGCAGTCCAGTGGTCGTACTGCGGGGCGAGGCCGGTGTCGGACGACGCACGACTGCCCTGCATGTGCTGCGCGGTGCGGGAGTGCCAGCCGAGCGGATCCGCTGGCTGTCGCTGGACTGGGACCAGCCCCGCACCGAGCAGATCCCCACCACCAAAGGGCACGGCTTCGTTCTGGATCTGACCCGCAGCCAGGAACTGGATGAGGACTTCTACACCGGGCTCGCCGACTACCAGAAGGTGGCTGAAGAGAACGAAACCTTTTTGATCATTCTGGCTGGCATCGGCAACTGGAACCCCGGGCCCATGGCCAGGGTGCCAGTGGTCACCCTGGTCCGCCCGCCGGCGGTGCAGATCGCCCAGGCCCACCTGCGCCGTCACGCCGAGGACCGGGTGGACTGGCTGACGCGTCCGGAGCTGAACATGCTGCTGGCCAACGGTGCTTCGCCAGCTGATGCCGCTCGTCTCGCCCGGCTCGTCGCGGACGCCGACGAGGGCGGCCAGGATGCGGTCCGGGAGGAGTTCACCGGCTGGAGCGACCACCTGGCGCAGTGGTTCAAGCAGCACAGCACCCCTGAGGACATCTCCGAACGCGCGCTGCTGATCGCAGCTGCCCTGCTGGAAAACGTTCCTGCCGACGTCGTACTGGAGGCCGCTGACCGGCTCTTTACAGAAGTTGGCGGCATGCTGCCGGCGGGCGGCGCACTGGCCGGCCGCGATCTGCAGCAACGACTGGACTCCGTCAAAGCCTCCATGGTCGACGACGAGCGCATCTCGCTGGATGCCGACCGACACGGCCTGTCCGAAGCGGTCTTGAGGCATGTCTGGCAGGAGCGCCCGCAATTGCGCAGCGTGCTGTTGACGTGGGCCTCGCAGATCAGCGCACCGCACGGTGCCGCCGTGCGGCACCTGCGGCGCATCGCCGACTGCATGGTGCGGCTGTCCCTGCTGCCGGGAGGGTCGACCGTCCAGGGGGTGGTCAGCAAATGGATCGACACCGGCGCCGCACACCGGCAACTGGCTGTGGAGGTGCTGGAGAAAATGGCGCTTCACCCGGACACCGGGGTAGGGACCCGCAAGCTGCTCTACTCATGGGCACAGGCAAAAACTTCCAGCGAGGAGACGCTCACAGCTGTCGCGGAGATCTGTGCCGGCCGACTCGGCCGCGAGTATCCACGGATCGCCCTGACCCGACTGCGGGTACTGGCCTCACGGGCCGACGGCCTGGCCCGCAAGGCAGTCGCAGACGCGGTGCAGGCCCTGGTAGACGCGCCCGAACAGCGCCTGCTGATCCTGTCGGAGATCGTCAACTGGGCCGAATCCGCCAACGACACCACGGCCGGGGCCGGAGCGACCACGTTCTTGGCCCTGACCGACATCAGCAGCGAGAGTCTCTTTTCCCTGTCTACGCAGCAGGAACCTGCTGATCACGAAGGCGACGTCCGCACTGGTGACCTGTTCGTGCGCGGCTGGCGTGCCGCCCTGCGGGAGGCGACGACAACCGTGGCCGCTCATACGCAGCTCGCCGCCTGGCTGGACACGGCCAAGCTGTCGGACGAGCAGGTCCTGCCTGTAGTGGCTGCGGTGCTACGCGGCAACCTCCACCAGGCCGGTGCCGCAGAACTCCTGGTGGGCTCCCCCGACACCTCACCGCTAGGGCGTGCACGGCGCAAGAAGCTGCTCGACCAGCTGCTCACCGAACAGATGCCTGCTCTGCCCTCCACGCCTGCCCTTGTGCCGAATACCAGCAGTACCGACGACCTCGCGCCGGCGTGAGTCTGCTGCCGTGGCGCCGCGCGGACGCCCCGCCCCTCTCAGGCGGGGCTGACGGCGTCGCAGCCTATCCGCTCGCCGTGCAAGGCGAGCGGATGGCCAGTACCCACACCGGCGCCCTGTTCTCAGTCCGCATCACCGGCGCCTGGCGCAGGACCCCCGCCAGCACCCCAGCCCACCACGAACCTGCCGCCATGGCACGCAATCATCTGCGCCAGCAGACCGCAGCCATTCTGCGAAAGCACTGCGTACTGAACCTGCCGGCCGCCGAAGACGCCACCAACACAGCCATCGGCACCTGGAGCTGCCCCATGGAGGGGCTGGAAGTCACCGGCACCGTACATCTCGACACCACAGCCCACGACTGTGCCCTAGCTCAGGAACACATCCGCCGCCGCCAGGCGCAAGACCTTGCCCACGAGGCAGAACTGCGCCGGCTCACCCACCTCCAGACCCTCCTCGCCGACCGCGATCTGCGCCGGATGTGGTGGATCGCCCAGTTCCCCGACCGCTTCAGTGAATGCGACGCACTGAAAGAGGCGCTCCAGGACCTGCCGTCACCGCACGACGCCGAAGCGGAGGAAGACGACATCCGCAGGGACATCCGGCGCTTTACCGACCAGCTCCTGAGCGACCTGCACGCACCACAGCAACGCGACCTCTTCCTCACCGCCCTCATCCAGACCCTCCGCGCGCTGGGCCACGACGAGCTCACCGCAGCCGCAGCCGCCTTCCAAAGCCAACCCGCACCCAGGAGCGAACCCACATGAACGTCCGCACCCGACGATGGCTCCTGGCACCCCGACGGCAACTGCGCACCCACCTGCTCATGCACCGGCACGGACCGGCCCTGCCCTATGACACCGCCTGGGCGCTGATCACCTTGCACGCCATACCAGACGAAGCTGCAGTCGTGCGTATCTGGGTCCGTGAGAACTCCGGCGGGCCGCCTGGCATTCACTACGACGACTGGCAAGAACTAAGCCACGACGAACAGCAACGCCGGCGCACCTGGCTGCAGCGCCACGGCCGCTCCCCCATACAACTCCTGAGCCTCGAAGCCAGCCTCGTCCTCAGCACAGGCCTCCACGTCCTCGACTGGAGCCTGCCACCCGAACGCAGCCCGCAGTGGGCTCCAGCTTCCCAACCCCGATCCGACGACACACCACAGTCCTGATGCCGGCAACACATTGAACGTGTCAGCAGGGCGCCAAGGACAGACAGCAATCGATTGTGCAACACTGCGCAACCGACTGTGCAGCACGAGCCGTCCTGCACACTCGTGACCGCGCTGCGCAAACGTCGCCGCGGTGAACCCTTACCGACAGCCTTACCGGCCCCCTCTTGAGGCTTACCACTGCTCTCACCAGCGCAGGTCATAGCCTCGCACAGGGGCCGGGTACATTCGGCTCGGGCATGTGCAGGACGGAGTCTGCACGTGCCCACCCTCCACTGCGCAGCAATTGCGCAAGCTGCACACCCGATGCGCAGCGGGCGAGGGACGATTGCGCAGAGCAGGCCAAGCAGTGCGCAGTTGGCCGACCAACGGTACGGCGGGCTGTTTCAGCGCAGGCGGCAGGTGCGCCAGCCATGCTCATCACGCACCAGGCGAACACACAGGTCCGAGTCCCGTGGACTGGAGCAAGCCGGGTTCCAAGATGCACGTCCTGTCGGACGCGAACGGACTGTCCCTCCTCGTAGGGATCTCGGCTGGCGACGTCCACGACAGTGAGGGCCTGAAGCCCATGATCGTGGGTCACCAAACGCAACACGACCCCTGCCGCGGCCGGTATTTCAAGGCTCAGCGACTCCATGCGGACAAGGCGTACAACGTTCCCCATCTGCTCAGATGGCTGTGGGGAAAACACATCGGCGTACGCATCGCCCGCAAGGGAATCGAGTCCAGCGAACGATTGGGACGCCGCTGGGTCGTTGAGCGCACCCTGTCCTGGCAGTCCGGCTACCACCGCCTCAGCCCCCGCTACGAGCGCAACCCCCGCAACTACCTGGCATTTCTCGGACTCGCCGCCGCCCTGTGCTGCTACAAACGCCTCGTCCGCCTCACCACGTAGGACACCGTCTTAGGAGGTACTCACTTGAGATTTTCCGGATACGCGAGAAGGCCCCAACCGTCCAGACAGCGGCTGGGGCCTTCTCTCTCCTCACGGACCGGGAGGAACCTCCTGGGGTCGGGTGGCCTCGGCTCCGCGAGAAGTTCTGGGGAGCTGGACGATCCGGGGCCGGTGCCCCGTCCGGTCCATGTTCCGCTCGTGTATGGAGAGCAGCTCCTGTACGCACTCCCGGCACGCGTACAGAGGGGTCTCGCCCTCTTCACTCACGATCTCGCCGAAGCGGGTCACCTGGATCCCCTTGCGGATGCACCGGAAGCACGAGCCCAACTCGTACTCGTACGCCGCGATCAGGACGCCGAGACGATCCCGGGAGACCGGCACGGGCCAGGGGTTCACGCCTCCTCCCGGCGCCGCCTCAGGCGTTCCTCGCGCGGCACCGTGACTGTCAGCTTCGTGCCGTCCCGGACTGTCCACGTCTCGCCCCAGGTCCGGTTCAGGGGCCGCAGCTCGTACACACCGTTCTTGACGTCGGTGACGACCCCTTCCTTTTCCGCGGCCTCGTCCCATACCTGGTCCCCCACCCATGCGCCTGCCGGATTCTCGGTCACGCAGCCGGCTCGCACTTCAGATCGGCCCACACGGTCTTGCCCCAGCGGTGGAGATCCGTCCCCCAGCGGTCCGAGAGTGCCTCGACCAGGACGAGCCCCCGGCCCCGGATCTGATCGCCGTTGGAGTCCGTCCGCATACGCGGCAGGGTCCGGACACGGTCGATGACCCCGATACGGATCCAGTTGTGGGAGGGCCGGGAGACGACGACCCGGATTCTGGCGGAGTGGCCGTGGTCGACAGCGTTGGCGACCAGCTCGGTGACGATGTTCTGGGCGTCGTCGATCAGCTCGTGCTGGTGCCATGCCGCGAGAGCCGTACGGACCAGACTCCGGGCGATGCCCGCGCTCTCCGGCAGGGGTTCAAGGGTCTGGGAGTAGCCGGGATATCCGGTAGGACGCGGTGTTGCGGTCACGGTCATCAGAACCTCGGGGATGCGGGTGTGATGGGGCCTCACCCGAGTGAACGGCTCCCGGCTCCTGAGTGGCAGGAAAAGTCCGGTGCGTGCGGATCCGCTCCGACCGGAAATTTCTGAGCGATCTCCCCTCACTGAAGGGGATTCAGTCACTACCGTGGGTGCGTGACCGGCAACGAAGCCCTCAGCAGCGCCATGCAGGAGCGCGGTCTGAAACAGGCTGAATTGGCTGATGCGGTGAACACGCGGCTCATACGCGCAGGGCGCGAGGGGACCGTCAGTGACCGCACTGTCCGTAATTGGCTGACCGGAAAAACCCGGTGGCCGCACCTTCGGCAACGCGCGGCCCTGGAGGCACTATTCGGATGTACGGCCGAGGAGCTGGGGTTCCGCCCTCCGGCCCGCACCCGTCCCGCCAGCGAACCGGAGCATGACGTGAGGCGCCGCAAATTCTTCTCTGCCGCCACCGGAACGACCGCCGCCATCGCCGTTCCCTTCGTCGGTGCGCCTCCACAAGTCGGCACCTCGGACGTCATCCGGCTCCGCAGCGGCCTGGACGCCCTGATGGCCCTGGACGACACCAGGGGCGGCCACGAGGGCCTGGAGAAAGCAGCCCTCGCCGGAGCCGCCGAGGCTCTGGACAAGCAGAAGAAGGCCGCCACCCAGCGCATCCGTCAGAGGCTCTTCTCCGTGGCCGCCGACTACACCGCCACAGCCGCCTGGAGCGCCCTGGATGCCAGGCACATGGACCGCTCGTACGCGCTGCTCGGCAAGGCCCTGTATCTCGCCGGGATGGGCCAGGACCCTGTCGTGGAGTTCCGGGTGTGGAACTCCTACTTCATGCTCGCCCGCCTGCGAGGAGAGGCCACGGAGGCCATCGACTCCGGCCTGGCCGCTCAGTCCACGACGATCACCAAGCGGGATCCGTTCTTCGCCTCCCTCGCGCACGCCCGTACGGCCGTCGGCCACGCGTACTCCAAGGACCGTCAGCCTGCCGTCCGCTCCCTGGGGTACGCCTGGGAGGCCCTGGAGAAGGCGGATAAGCAGGAGCCCCGGGCATCCTGGGTGGCCTTCTACGGTCCTGCCGAGCTGATGGCCATGACCGCCATCATCCGGGACCGGATCGGTGACTCGGATGTGGCCGAGGCCGCCTCTCACAAGGCCCTGGGGACGATCCCGAAGCACTTCCGGCGCAACCGTGCCCTGGCCACCGGACGGCTCGCCCTGGCCCAGCTCCACCAGCACGACATCGATCAAGCGTGCGCCACCGCCTCCAGGGTCTTCGAACTGATGAAGGGCGACCTCATGCCGGGACGGGTCCGGTCCCTGCTCGGCGACTATCACCGCGACTTGATCACCCTTGCGCCGGATGCGGGGATCGCCCGAGAGTGGGGAGACCGCTACCGATCCGAATGGAGGCGAGCTTGAACGCCGCCGAGCTGGACGTCCGTCACTTCACCCACGACGACCTCCCGCAGATCCGCCAGGCCCTGATCGACATCCACGCAGACGCCTACGCGGATGCCATGGACGACGAGTTCAACCAGCGTTTCCCCTGGTTCGTGGACCACTGGGGCGGTAACCCCGGCTTCGCCTGTGTGATTGCGTACGACGGCGAGGAGCCGGTGGCGTTCGCGTACGGCGCTCCTGCGGTGGAGGGCCGGGAGTGGTGGCGCGAGCACCTGGAGGAAGCCCCGGAAAAGAGCCGGACCTTCTCTTACTCGGAGCTGGCCGTCCGTACGAAGTGGCGTAAGACCGGGACGGCCGAGCTGGTCACCCGCGCGCTCCTGGAGGGCCGGGGCGAGGACCTCGTCGTCCTGCTCGTCGACCTCGAACACCCCCGCGTACAGGCTCTGTACGCGGGATGGGGCTTTCGGAAGGTCGGTGACCGTCAGCCCTTCGCCGACTCGCCGGTGTACGCCGTCATGCTCGCTGAGCTTCCCCTGAGCTGAGAAGAAGGAACAGCGAGTTCCAGAGCAGTTGTACTCATGTCCGGTGCAGCACTGATCGTTCTGGGCCGGATCCTCTTCCACATCACCTATGAGGCCACGTATTGCGCACACCACCCTGGTAGCAGCGGTGGGATGCGGGTCCCAGACGGGTGCCCGGTCGAGCCGAGCACCCTGGCCGTGATCATCGGCAATACCGGCCTCGGGATGCCCCTGCTCGGCATCATCGGTGTCATGGGTTAGAGCAGGAGTGTTTCCCGGCGAAGCCGGTGGTGGTGGCGGACGTTCAGCGGGCGAAACTCCACGGCCCGCCGGCGCGACCGGTCGGAGGAAGGGCGTATTGCCTGGCATGGGCGCGGCGCCCTCGCCACCGCCCGGCAGTTCCACTCCCGCGAAGGACACTTGCGCCCGCCCCGCAAGCACATCGAGGTGGTGGACGGCGAGGAGATCAAGCTCGGAGCGTTCCTGGACAGCAGCCGGCGCCGGGCTGCCAAGCTCAGCCCCGAACGGCGGGCGGTACTGGATGAGTTGGGCATACGCTGGTAGCAGCGGGCTGGATGAAGGGCTGTCCCGTACCCGCGTGAGCCGAAACGCGATAGGTGTCACAAAGGCAGGTTTGTTGTCACCGAGGTCGGCGGCTATGTCTTTTACCGAGAGTCTTGTCCGCCGAACCCGGAGTCGTGTCCCTCGACGGACCGATGTGGTCGGCGTTCCGGAAGCCGTGTGATCGTGGCGCTCACTGCCAACCCGAGCGTGACACCGACAGCGGCGGCGACACTCTGCGCCCAGGCATTGTCGAGGGAGTCGGGCAGGACGGCGCTGGTGAGCCGGGCGGCGCCCCACAGGACTGTTACCGCGGCCAGTGCGGCCGGCCAGCGGTGCGGTACCCCGTCGCTGATGTCGTCGACGATATAGAAGAGGAACAGCAGCGCCATGAGGAAGCTGCCGTCGAAATCATCCCAGCCGAGCGCGGTGAAACCGGCCCCGAAGGCAAGCGCGAATAGCCAGAGCCCCACCAGTCGCCGGACGGACGTGGGCGGCTGTCGCCTCGCACCATGCCAAGGCCAAAAGAATCGTGTGATGTGCTGGACGATCGCGTACTTCTGCATGCCTCGCGTCCTGATCCCCCGGGGTAGCCGACTCCTGCCGGCGCTCAGTGGTAGGACTCACAGGAGCAGGACGCGGTTGTGGTGAAGTGTCGCCGCATGGAACCGCCTCGGGGAGCCAGAGGCTGTCGATCTTCGCCCCTGGTGACAGAAGGGCTGCCGAGTGAGCATGTGTGACAAGCCGCGTGCTTCGCTGGTGACAACCAGGCCGCTTCGACGGTCCTGTACACCGGTTCTTCTGGCTCCCCTGGTGACAACTTCCGTGCTTCGGCTCACTTTCGGTTGTGGTGGCAGGCGGTAGAAGGGTTGCGGATGGAGCAGGAGGCTTCTGCCCAGGCAGCGGGCAGAAGCCTCCTGTTCGGTGTGCTGGAGCAGATGCTGTTGCATTCTCATGTGTTCATGAGGGCGACGGTTCGCAGGTTGCCGATCAGGAGGGCGGAGGCTTCAGGGTTCCGTCGGCGTTCGCCCAGGCGTTGACGCGGGTCATGAGGTCGGCCGACGGATCGAAGTACCGGTACGGGGTCCTCCCGTCCTCGTTGTGGAGGTAGCCGTTGGCATCGAACCAGCCGAAGGCGTGGTTGATCAGGTTCATTCTGTCCAGCGCGTATGCGCTGCCGTTGTTTGCCTCTTCCGGCAGCCAGAGCCATTCCTGCGCAAGGGGCCGTGCTTGGTCGGAGGCGTTTTTCCAGTTTCCGTCGGCTGCCGCCTGCTTCTGGAGGTACGTCAGGAGCACTCTCTCGGGTACTGGATCGGTGATGTATTTGCCCGACCCGAGGCCCTTTAAGAGTTCAGGGCCTTGTACCCCCTTCACTACTTGCATGTTCCTGTCGCGCACCTCCTGCCTGTCGAGGATCTTCTTGAGATAGAGGTCGACGGCCCCTTTCATGGTCTTCGAGGTCACCCGGAGGTCACTCATGGTCTTCGCGCTGAGGAACTCCACGACGGTGTTCTGCGTGTCGCGGGGCAGTTTTTCGAACGGGAACGGGTCGACGGGCATGTCAGGTCCTTCCCGGCCATGCGGCGTCCGCGCCGGTCGTGTATTCCCCGGGCGTGGGCCGGTGGCCGCGGTTCGGTGGCTCTGGCGGCGGGCGCGCAGCGGGTCAGTCGGCTGCGGGGATGGTGACGGGGAACTTGTAGGACCACGTCCACGGCTTGCGCAGGACGTCGGGCTTGACGACGAAGAGTTCGAAGGTCTTTTCGATGCGCACGAAGTGCCCGGTGACGGTGACGGTGAGGTTGACCGTGGAGGGGCCGAGGATCTTGTCGGTGGCGAAGATGCCGGTGCTCATCAGCGGCATGTTCGCCAGGGACAGGTCCGGCACGTGGAACAGGGGGCAGCCTTCGAGCTGGCCCTTGGCGCTCATGTCGATCAGGTCGGTGGGCGTCTCGTAGGCGGCGCCCTCGGAGGCGGCCATGCGGTAGCTCTGGTTCATCTTCTTGCCGTCGGAGAGGTTGACGGCCTTCCAGTCCTCCAGGCTGCGGCTGAAGGAGGTGCCGATCACCAGGCCGGTGCTGACCCCGGTGGTGGGGACGGGTCCGAAGGTGCCGGCGTTGACGTCGAGCTGGAACTGGGAGCTGGAGGTCACCGACGAGACGCCCGAGGTGGTCTGCGGGCTGTCCGTGCGCAGCGTGAACGCGGGGCTGTCCAGGGACATCGTCACGTCGACCTGGTCGCAGTAGTAGCCCCGCAGGTCGTCCTTGTCGTACTGCATCGTCCCGTCGATGCTGGCCGCGACGTTCGAGCCCTCCAGGCTCACCGACAGGAAGGTGCGCTTCATGCTCTTGATGTTGGTGACGACGGCCTCACCGTTCAGCCGCAGGGCCGCGACCTGCGACTCGTAGCCCTTCTTGTCGTACTTGGCGAACGACGTCGTTTCCTGCGCCATGCCGGTTCCCTTTCGCTTTCATGTCCTGGCAGCTGCCCTGTGGCAGCCGCTGGTCCATGAACGTAACGAGGGCTGGTAAACAAAAAATGAAAGAGATCCGGCAGGAGGCAGAGGGCGCAAAACCATCGATAAGAGCATGTGCTGGCGTACGCGGCGTGGGATGCGTAACGAATAGGCTGCGCATTCCGTTTATCGCCGGATCGCCCTTTCTCAAAAAAACCTCAAGCAACAGGAGCCGCATTTTCAGGCACCATCATGTCCGGCCAGTCATCTGAGGTTCGCGCCCACCAGAAGAACCCGTCACCCGTGCACGTGCGTTCTGCGTGGAAAATCTCCTGACAGCACACGCGGACACGGTTGTACGAACGGGTCCGCCCCGGCACCCGTGTCGGGGCGCCGGGGCGGGCTCGCGGACCGGTCAGTGCTGGCTGCAGTAGTTGACCCAGCGGTGCGAGGAGATGTTGTTGTTGACGCTCTGCCCGAAACCCTCCAGGCCGGCGCCGTAGGTGAAGCGGTACTGGCCGCTGGTGGTATCACTCCAGCGGTCGCCCCCGTCGATGCAGGCGTGCGCGCCGCCCGCGTCGGGGGCCGTGTACAGATCGACGGCGTCGTTGCCGCCCAGGTAGGCGTTGTTCCAGATGTCGGAGGTCAGGTTGCGGCAGGCGCCCCAGTTGTTGGAGTTGCCCTCCCACTTGCACTCGGTGCCGCGGCCGTTCGGCTGGGTGTAGACGTGGAGGTAGCCGTCGGCGGACGCCAGCTGGGCCGATCCAGTGCCCTGCGAGCCGGACTCCGCGGCGCTGGCGCCGGTGACCGGGGAGACGAGGACCGCGGCGGCCGCGGCCGAGGCGGCGAGGGTGAGGACACGCTTGATCAACATAGGTGTTCCTTCGTTCGTGATGAGTGACGTGGCGGGGTGGTGCGACCACGGTCGGTGCCGTGGTGGTCTGTGGGGAGCGCGCGATGTCAGTCGCCGCGCGCGACGATCGTCCGGGCACGCGGCAGCGCCTCGCGCTTGAGGCGTTCGAGATCGGCCGTCGGCCCGGGGTAGCGGCGCCGCAACTCGGCCCGGTACTCGGCGTCGAGGGACTTCGCAACGGTCGACAGGTCACCGGACCCGGAGGTGGATCCGGACCCCGCGCAGGCTGCCTCGGCCGATGCCAGCCGCACCTCCTTGGCGTGCAGCCACACCTTGTCGGGCCGGGTGGCCGCCGCGCGGGCCTCGGCGGGGCTCGGATATGCGTAACCCTTCGCCTTCATGCAATGCGCCCACGGCTTGACAGCCGCCAGGTAGCGCTTGTCGCTGAGCACCATGGCGACACGCATGCCGCCGAGACTGGTGGTGATACGGGTGGCCCGGAACCAGGCCGACAGGTCCTTGTACAGCGCCCGCTGCGCCTCCGCGACGCAGCCTCGGTCGCTGTGGGTGACCTGGATGCCGTTCGGCAGGCGGACGGAAAGTCCCTCCGCCTTCGGCCCGTTGACCGCGCTCAGCAGAGCCGGTGCGCGGTCGGCGGGCGTGGACCGGAAGTACTGCTGGTTGGGGTCGCGTGCGGCCTTCTGCTGCTGCTCGCGGTCGAGGTCGGTGCCGTATCCGTGCCGGGCGGCCCAGGCCGGGTCGTCGACGACGTACGGAAACCGGCTCGCCCCATCGGCCGCCTGCCGCTCCTCGACCCAGTACTTGTATCCGCGCTTCTCCATGCACTCCTTGAGCAGGAGCTGCTCGGCGAGGTGCAGGGTCTGCTCCTGGTCGTCCGAGACACGCCGGCCAGTACCGGCACCCGGGCCGGCGTCCGGCGCGGACGATGTACCGTCCGCGCACCCTGTGAGGGTCGCCGTCAGGACCGTGGCGGTCAGGAGGAGCAAGGTCCAGCGTGGCATCGGGCGACTCCCTGGGCGTGGTGCGAACGACGTGTGTTTTCAGACCATCGACGCTTCTCGCGCCCCGTCCATATGCTTGTTGATCACAGGAATTCCTGGCGTGGGAAATCTCGCGGAGTACTCATATAACAGCCTCCGCCCAACCGTCACTCAGGTGAGTGAGATCTCTGCCTACTGTCGAAATCCGGCAACCGGCATTCGGCGGGGAGGCCGGACGCTGTTCCTGGCTTTCCCGGTTTCAGGCTTTGTCCAGGGCTCTGCTGCGATTTCGAATCACCGCCCCGACGCCAACTTTCCCACCATTGGCGGGACTTGCCGGCAGGGTGCAGGAAGCCCGGACATGCATTCCTAACTGGGCATCCTGTTCATCTGTCTCTCGCTCTTCTCGCGGGGGTTGTGTGCCTTTGAGGTGGGGCGAGAGCGATCCTCACACGCGGTAGAAGCGGGCGGAACCTGTAAAATTCCAGGGTGCTGACGGAGGTGAGCCGTCGGCTGCCGGGGGCATCACCGCCCGTGTCAGCCTGAGCTCTGACCCAGCGGACGTGGCGGAGGATCTTGCGCTCTACCTGGAGAAGTTCCGGCAGCGGCTGCCCGCCGCCCTGGAGGAGCTGCGCGGCCCGGTGGCGGGTGTGGTCGAGTTGCCGGTGCATGTGGTGTGGTCGGGGATGAGCGCCTACGACCTGGGCAAGCCGCGTCAGCGGATGGGGCTCTACCGCACCGTTCTGCACGAGGGCCTGCGCGAGGGCCTGCCCCGCTACCTCCACCACGAGCTCCTGCTGCAGCTGTGGCCGACCTTGCGCCGCTTGGTGGGGCGCACTGTGCGCTCTGTGTGGGAGGACGCCTTCCCCCAGCTCGCCGCCCGCGGCCGGCCGGCGGTGTGAAGGATCTGCCTGAGCTGCATGCGCGGCTGCCGGCCGACGTGATCGCCCTCGGCGCCCCCTACCCCCTCGTTCTGGCTGGCGGCTACGCAGTGCGGGCGCACCGGCTGGTGTCCCGGCCCAGCCAGGATGTGGACGTGGCGACCGAGAACCCGGCGCCGATGGCCGACATCGCCGCACCTGTGCACGACGGACCGGTCGAGCGGGGGTGGCGGGTGCGGGCGCTGGAGACGGCCCCGCTGTCCGCCCGCTTCACCGTGAGTGACCCGGCCACGGGGCAGGAGTGCGAGGTCGACATCCTCAAAGAGACTTTCTGGCATCCCGTCGCCCACACCGCCTACGGACCCGTCCTGGCCGAAGAGGACGTGATCGGCACCAAGGTCCGCGCCCTGGTCGACCGCGGCGCACCACGGGATCTGATCGACGTCTTCGCCGCCTCACAGCGCTGGACCACCGCCGACCTTTGAGGAGGTCGCCGCCGCCACGCCCGCGGACGCTTTGAGAGGGAAGACCTCCAGGCCAACCTCGCCGGCGCCGAACGGACCGACGACGACGCCTTCACCGCCTACGGCCTCGACGGCACCGCGATCACCGCCCTGCGCGCCTGGGCCCTGCAGTGGGCTGATGACCTCGCTGTCCGTCTCCACGAAGACACCGGCCACCTCGACAACGACTGACCTGCAGACTGTCGAAGGTGAGAAGGCCGCCGCCGGCGGGCGGAGGCGCTGTTCGTCGCCCTGGCCGCCGGGGCCGCACCGGCGGCTCCTGCCAGTTCTCGAACAGCCGAAAGGCCCCCCAGCCAGATCGCCCACGCCTTCACACGCTCTGGAGCCGCCGTGGACGTCAACCGGCAGAACCGGCCTGGGCCTTCGCCGGGCGACACCGCCGCCCGGCCGCTGCGTCTGGTCCGGAATGCGGGTGCTCGACGCACCCAAGAGGAGGTGCGGCGGCCGTCTCGGGAACGGCCGCCGCCCTCCTCTCTCACGTGCGCAGCCCTACCTCGCTGCAGCCCCTCACCCCGGGGACACGCAGCCCCACGAGTGCCCAGGCCGCAGGCAGACAGACTCGGCCGACCGGGCGATCTTCAAGCCATCCACGCTTCCGTTCGAGCTGTCCTGCTCACGGGCAGAGTGCCGCACCGGTCTAGAGCCAATGCAGTTGCTTTTGAGCTGGCTGGTCCGTTGACCTGCCCGTGGGGGCCGGGGTGCCCGTCGCGTACAGGTATCTTGACCATGGTGTTCACGCCGGAGGTCGTGGACACGGCTGTCGCCAAGTACGGGCGGGGTGAGCTGCGGCGCCGACTGCTTGCGGCCCGGCTGGTCGTGTAATTCGTGCTCGGGCTGTGTCTGTTCGCCCGGGAGTCGTACGAAGAGGTGATACGCATGCTGACCAGCGGCATGCCCGGCAGCCGAGCCCTGGCCCGGGTCAACCGATCGTCGCTGTGCCGGGCGCGGGTCCGGCTCGGTGAAGAGATGCTGGAAACGGTATTCCGGCAGGTAGCCGGCAGACCCGTGGCTCGTGCTCAACCGCCTTGGCCTCCCTACAGGTGGTCCCCCCTGCTGGGTGGTTCCGGAGGATGCATCCCGCCACCGTCCTTGATGTCCACTTCACAGGTGCGTCGGTCGTAGGACTGGTCATTGGGGATCAGCAACACTCCGGCAACCTGCTCAGGGTGCTCGACGGCGAGCCAGTCGTCGCCCGTGAGGGGATCGTCGGCCGGCCCGAACGCTTGGGACGAGGAAACCGTCTGACAGCCCAGCGCCAGACGCTCCTTGTCGACCGCGCAGGCGTCCACTGCGGGGTCGGAATATCCATCGGCGCCGTCGAAGCGGAAGTGGAAGTGGACCCGGTCACCTTCGGAGGGCACCTGCGGGTGCGGCCCAAGGCTCCAGTCGACGACCGCAGCGGTGACGCCGAGAGGCTGCCCATCGGTGTCCACGACCTGCACCCTGGCACCCGCCTTACCGCGCTCCGCCCGCGTGTCGGTGCAGCCCCAGGAAGAGCAGCCGGACAGGGCGAGAATCACCAGAGCCAGCGGGGCAACGGCGAATACCCGTGCGGGGAACACTGAGATGACCTCCGGTCGGGGTGGGCGGGGCAGTGTATCCCGGGGCCTGGCAGCTGCGGGTGTTGGCGGCGAGGCCGAAGCACAGATCGGGCGGACCCGGTCGATGGGGTGCCCAGACCTGAAGGGGAGCGGCCCTCATGCGCTGCTTCGCACGGGCGCAGCTCGCATGCTGTCGAGTGATCCCGAGTAACGGCTGTCGGATGGGCCGCAGCAATCCCTTTCGGCCTTGTGGACCGTGCCTTCGTGCTCTGGGACCGTGTGGTGATGACCGAGGGGGAGCGCGAGACTCTGGCCATCGCGCTGGACCATGCGTGGCGCTGGTATGAGAACCGCCGAAGCCGAGCGTTGACTCTGCTTCAAGTTCTCGTGTTGTGTCTCGCCATTTCGGGGGCCTTGTATGGCGCCGCGATCCAGGCGGAGATGTTCGGTTTGGCCGGCTTCGTAAGCGCGGGGACGGCAGGTATCTTCATTGCGGTTGAGCAGGAAGCCACACGGTGCCATCGATCGGCGGCGCTGGCTGCCGACGCAGTCGCCGAACTGCAGGACCGTCTCGCCGATGCACTGGGCACCGAGAAGATCCGCCTGCATCAAAGAGAGCTTGAGAGCCGGGCGGCCTCTCCCGAGTACCTTGGCCACGACTTCACCAAATGGGTGATGTACCTGAGCGTCGTGGTCGCTCTCTCAGGATCCGTCTATACCTGGTTCTTCCTGCCCTGACTTCCTGGTCTCGATTCTTTGCAAGAGCCCGCTGAAACCGGGCCGGGTCGTTACAGGGCAGGCCTCCAAGTCGTCAGCAGCCCTCAGCATCGGCGCGCCAAGACAGCTTGGCTGTTATGGCATTTGTCCGTTTCAGCCGAGCCAGATGATGTCGATGACGTACAGGCGCCCGGCCACACGGTTGATCCAGTAGACAGCGGTGAGGTGTCCGACCGCGGCCGCACGGACGTCCTCGCCTTCCCGGTCGCGGCTGTCGAAGGGCGGGAAGGACCACGGGTCGCGGCCGGCGATGTCCATCACATCGCGCAGCTCGGCGGTCCGGCGAAGACCGCCGAGCCGTCAAGGCGGACCTCGGTGAGGACGACGTCGAAGACCAGAAGCCGGGCCGCAAGCGCCATGGCCTCGACGTCGCGGCGCAGCAGCCCCGCCAGCGCATACCGGACAGCCCGGGCCCGCCGGAACCGCACCGCCCTCAGCGACACCGGGGCAAACGGTCGCCACCAACTCCCGCAGCAGACGCACCACATCACGGCCGGGCAGACAATCAGCACCTGGCCGGGCGGCCGTATCCCCCAGCTCAAGCTCGGCCAGCGCCGCGGCGGGCGCCGAGCCGGCGCCTGTAGCCGCGGCGACGCCGTGGGTGGTGCGCGCGCGTTCCGGCACTACCTGCAGGACCATGTGACCGGCCTGCCCGGCGTCCACCACATCCTTCAGCAACTCCTCGACCACCAGTCGGTTCCCATCCCGAGCCGTCGGCGGGAAGGCGCGCTCAGCAGGCCAGCAGTCGGCGCGCGAACCCGCTCTGCCCGGTCGGCGTCACAGACCGGACCGGGGCGGCGATGTACAGGAGCAACTGGCGGGCACCGGCCGAAAGCAAGGCACCGGCCAGGGGCCCGGCGCGGCAGACGGTGAAGGGCCGGACCGAGCGCGGTCCGGCCCTTCACCGTCTGCTACTGGTGTCAGCCGGGGCGGCCGATGTGGATGACCACGATGGTGACGGTGGCCTCGGTGATCTCGTACATGACCCGGTAGCGCCCCACGTGCATCCGGCGCAGGTCGGGAGAGCCGTAGGCGGTGCTGCCCTCGGGCCGGGGCTGGTCGGCGAGCAGGTCGACGGCGTCCATGGGCTGACGCAGCCCCTCGGTGTCGTCCTTGAGAAACCGGGCGGCCGCGTCGATGGCGGCTCGTCCCATCGGACTGTCGCTGCGCGAGCGCCCCTTCTGCGACGACGAACGCGGCACTGTGTACCGCAACGTCGTCGGCGTCCGCGTCACCTGCGACAGGGGGCAGCGAAAGTGCGTTCGCTACGACGCGGGTGTTGCTGCCGGGTGGAGTCGTGCGCCGTCGAGGAACAGGGCCAGGTGGCGCCGGTAGGCGTCGGGGGCGTCCGCGGTGGCGTCCATGATGCCGACGAGGGCGACCTGCAGGTACGTGATGTCCCGTGCGGTGATGTCGGGACGCAGGGTTCCCTGCCGGTGCGCGAGTTCGACCACCTGTTCCAGGCAGGGGTCGACGACGGCCCTGCACGCCTGCACGGAGGAGTAGTCCGAGCCGGCGGGACACATCAGGGCGCGCAGGCCGCGGTTGGTGGCCTGTAGGCGCATGGTCTCCTCCAGGTAGTCGACGAGTGCCGTCCAGGCGTCGCCCTGCTGCGCGGTGGCGCGGGCGCCGGCAGCGCCCACCGCAACGTCATCGAGGCCGCGCAGATCGCCGGCGTCGGCCACATCGCGTACGCCTCGATCCTTCACGCGGATACGAGCAGCAACCCGCTCGCCCCCGAGCACGCGGCCACCGAGCGGATCCTCGCCGAAAGCGGCATCCCCGCAACCATCTTGCGCAACGCCTGGTACCACGAGTTCTACACGCGCCTGCTGCCCGGCTACCTCGACGCGGGCGAGGTGACCGGTGCCACCGGGCGGGGCCGGATCTCGGGCGCCGCCCGCGCCGACTTCGCCGCCGCGGCCGCCGCCGTCCTCACCGCCGAGAGCATGGAGTCCCGCACTTACGAGCTCGGCGGGCCGTCCTTCACGCTCGCCGAGCTCACCGACACCATCAACACGGTGGCGGGCACCTCCCTGGTGCACCGCGACCTCACCGAGGCCCAGTACGCCGCCGAACTCCAGCGCTCCGGCCTGGACCCCGACTCCGCCCGGATGTTCGCGGCGTCCGACGCCTCCCTCGCCCGCGGCGAGATGCACACCGACTCCGACGACCTCGCCCGCCTCGTCGACCGCGAACTGCGCCCCCTCGCCGACACCCTGCGCCAGGCCTTCTGACCTGGCCGCGCGCCCGCACCTGAGCACACCCCCTTCAGGAGATTCCATGACCGCGCACGCCCGGTTCAACGGCAGGACCGTCGTCGTCACCGGCGCCAACGGATGGATCGGCGGCGCCATCGCCCGCCGCTTCGCCGCCGAAGGCGCCAACATCGTCGCCGCGGCACGGCGCCGTGACCTACTCGACGCGCTCGTCGACGAACTCGGCCCCGAACGTGCCCTCGCCGTGACCACCGACGTCACCCGCCGCGAGGACCTCGACGCCGCCATGCAAGAGGCGGCTGATCGCTTCGGCGGCATCGACGTCCTCGTCTCCAACGCCGGCAACAACTTCCCCCGCGCCTTCGAAGACCTCACCAGCGAGGACTGGCGCCACCTGATGGCCACCAACGCGGAGAGCACCTTCCTCGGCGCCCAGGCCGCCCTGCCCCACCTCAAGTACAGCCGCGGCAGCATCGTGAACATCGCCGCGACCAACGGCCTCGGCGGGGACCGGATGTTCTCGGCCTTCAACGCCGCCAAGGGAGCCGTCGTCAACTTCACCCGCGGCCTCGCCTTCGACCTCGGCGGACACGAGATCCGCGTCAACGCCGTCGCCCCCACCCTCACCGTCGCCGACGAACTCGCCGACACCCCGCCCGTCGACGCATGGCTCGCCAAGGCCGCGACGCGTCAGGCCCTCCCCGGACACGGCACCCCCGACGACGTCGCCGCGGCGGTCGCCTTCCTCGCCTCCGCGGACGCCCGGTTCTTCACCGGCGTCATCCTCCCCGTCGACGGCGGAGCGAGCGCCGCCAGCGGACAGGCCGAGTTCGTCTGACGCTCGCCCGGACCCGGCACGTCCCCGGTGCCACGACCGTGGTCCGGGGAACTTGTCGCGGGCGTGGATGCGGTAGAAGTCGCCGAATGCGGCGAGGACGTCGGCGCAGCGGATGAGGCGGAGGTTCGTTCACAGCTTCTCAGTCGGATTGGTGCCGCACTGTCCGCAGTCAGGGTTGCGGCCGGTTCGGGTCACGTGCGGCGGGGCAGYGCGGGGTGTAGTCGAGAAGGGGGAAGTGGCGGGCCCACTGGGCGCGGTTGATGGTGCCATGGATGTGGTCGCAGGCCTCGGCGAGGGCCCGGTCGAGGTCGGTGTACCAGATCTGGACGCTGTAGTGAGCGGTCACGGTCAGGAACGTGCCGTCTGTCTTGAGATAGCGCACTTCCTTGACCGTCCCGCGGGGGTTGGTGAGGTGGGCCAGCTGGGCGGGGTGTGTGCGGTCGCTCACGTCCCAGACGTTCACCGCTCCGTCCACGCCGACGGTCACCGCCGTGCGGCCGTGGGAGGCGAAGGCCACGCTGGTGACGATGTCGGCGTGTCTCGCCAGCTCGCCCAGCTCACGGTGGCGGGGAAGATCGCTGACGTCCCACAGCTTTGCGGTGTGGTCGTCGCTGCCGCTCAGCAGGGTACGGCCGTCCGGGCTGTAGGCGAGGGCGTCCACGGCATCTCGGTGCCCCTTAAGGACGGCGATGAGGGCAGCGTGGTGTGGGTCGCCCACGTCCCAGATGCGGACGTCGTGGCCGTCGGAACCCGAGGCCAGGGTTTTTCCGTCGGGGCTGAAGGCCACAGGTTTGACGTTGCGGGCGTGCCCGGTGAGCTTGTCGAGCATGCGGGGGCGTGCCGGGTGAGTGATGTCCCAGAGCCGGATGGTGTCGTCGTAGCTGCTGGTGGCGGCGGTGCGGCCGTCGTGGCGCACGGCGACGGAGTAGACGACATCGGTGTGCCCCGTCGGCTGCTTCGACAGCAGCGTGGGGTGTCGGGGATCGCTCACGTCCCACAGCCAGAGCACACGGTTGCTGTCCGCACCGAGCAGCGTGTTGCCGTCGGGGGTGAACTGGATCGGGCCGAGGCCGGCTGCGCCGGCGTCGGTGACGCCGAGTCGGCGGGGCCGGCGTGGGTTCTCCATGTTCCACAGGACGATGTGCGAGGCGTCGGCCATGGCGAGCGTGCGGCCGTCGGCGGTCACGGCCGGTGCGTGCCCGGCCGGTGTGTGGTCGGCCGCTGTGTGCCCGATCTGTTGGGGGCTGGTCATCCTGGGGCCGATCGACGCGACGGACAGGGCACTGAGCAGGGCGTCCCGGGTGTCTTTCTGTGCGGTCTGGCGGTAGGAGGCCAGGGCGATCTGGACGGCCAGTGACGGTTTGTACGGGCTGAGGCGCACGGCTTCGTCGGCGGCCCGCAGGGCCACGGTCTCATTACGCTGCCGGGTGACGGTGTTCTGTGCCTGTACGGCAAAACCGGCAGCTGCCACGGCGGACACGAGAAGGACGACCAGCGCTGTGACCAGGCGGCGTAGTCGGCGTAGTCGGTGGCGGTCTCGCTGCTGTGTCTGCCGTGCCGCCGACTCGCCGGCGTCGAGGAAGGCGCGTTCCCGGGCGGTCAGCGCCTGCGGCGGGAGGTCCTTCGCGGCGGTGAGGCGCACTCCGCGGTACACGGTGTCGGGGTCCTGGTCCAGGGACTCCCAGAGCGTGGTGGCCTCGGTGAGCGCGCGGTGCACGCGTTCCTGGTCGCGGTCCTCCTCCAGCCAGCCCGCGAGCCGGGGCCAGCAGCGGATCAGTGCCTCGTGGGCGATCTCCACATGGTCGCCGTCGGCGCTCAGCAGCCGGATACGGGTGGCCTGCTCGAAGACATACTCCGTGTCGGGACTGCTGTCGAGTTCCCGGCGCGGTACCCGGCGTTTGGTGTCCTCAGTGCCCTCGCCCAGTGCGACGAGCCGCAGGAACAGCCGCCTCGCGGCCTGCTGCCGGCTGTCGTTCAGGAGACGGTGGAACTCCTCCGCGGTCTGGGTCAGTGCGCCCTCGAAACCGCCCGCCGCCCGGTATCCGGTCAGGGTGAGGGTGTTGCCCCGCCGTCGGCGCCAGGTCTCCAGCAGCGCGTGCGACAGCAGGGGCAGCGCGCCCGGCCTGCCGTGGGCGTCGGCAGTGAGGGCCGTCAGCAGGGCACTTTCGATGATGAGCCGGGAGCGGGCGGCGGGCTGGACGATCGCCGCCCTGAGTTCCTCGGTGGTCATCGGGCCGACGGGATGCTGGGTGTGGGGCAGCGTGTCGACAAGGCCGGGTAGCCGTGTGCAGTGTGTGTAGAAGTCGGACCGTACGGCAATGGCGACCCGCGTGCGACTGTCGGGAGCCTGTGCCGCGTGCAGGAGCGCATCGACGAACCGTTCCCGTTCCCGCGCGTCGCGGCAGACGGTGAACACTTCCTCGAACTGGTCCACGACGAGGAGCAGTTCGTCGGCTGCGGAGCCTGCCTCCTGCTGCTTGGCGATGATGCTGCGCACGATCCGGTGAAGGGCGTGCGGCTCGGCCATGAGTGCGCTGCGCACCGGCTCAGGAGAGGTGCCGGCCCGGGCGGCCAGCCGGACGGCGCATTCCTCCAGCGGATGCGGGCCGGGTGTGAGGACCAGTGAGGAAGCACCGGAAAACGCGGGAAGCACACCTGCGTGCAGCACGGACGACTTACCGGAGCCTGATGCCCCGAACAGCACAAGAAGCCGTTTTTTCTTCAAGTGTTCGACGAGGATGCCGGTGAGTTTCTCCCGGCCGAAGAAAAAGCCGGCATCGGCTTGCCGGAACGCTGCCAGGCCGGCATAGGGAGGCTGCACTGCGCCCTTTTTCCCGTCCTGCGCGCCCACCTCGGCCGACGGGTACGTGCCGGTGCACGCGTCAGCTGTCCGTTGCCAGATCAGCTTCCATTCCCTCTCGTCACCGCCGCAGGCGCGGACATAAGCGAGGGTGACGGCCAAGCTGGGCAGTTGACGTCCCCCCGCAGCCGAGGACAGCGTCGCGATCCCGTAGTGCGTGTTCCGTGCGAGATCCCGGTAGGTGGGACGACCGGCCTGTTCCCGCAGTTTCCGCAAACGTGCAGCGAATTCGAACAGCGGACCGCCGTCCGGGTCCAAAGGACTTTCCCCCCGTGGCACACGCCCACCCCAGCTCGGTAAAAAGGATTGTTCGGCATCTGTTTGTTCACCGTCGGCCGACCGGTTCTGAACAACAGATTAGCGGCTACAAAAGGTGCATCAGGTCCCGCACCGAGGACCGGACGAACGGAAAGAGGAATCCCATGAAGAAGCGAATGCTGGCCGCGTCCCTCGTGATCAGCGGGATGGCACTGATTGCCGGACCCCTCACACAGACCGGGCAGGCCGCGGAGTCCGCCACCTCGGCCCATGCCGTGCAGCGGGCCATCGTCTGCACCGTCAACGACGACGGGGTCAACTTCCGTGGCGGTCCCGGCCCCGAGTACGCGGTTCTGGGCAAGGTGAACAAGGGCCAGCAGCTCAACCACCTCGAGACGAAGGGCGACTGGGTCAAGGGAGACCTGGTGAACGGGCGCACCGGCGTGTGGATCCACACCACCTACCTCGACGGCTGCTGACGAGACCGTCCCACAGGTACTGCGGGGTGCCGTCACCGTGTGTGGCGGCACCCCGCCCTCCCGGAGCCGACAGCCGGTGCCACGGGCCGGAATCCGGATCCGTCCGGGCTGTGGCTMCCGGACAAGGAGCACATGCCGCGGGGCTCCGGCTCCCGCAGGGCACACACCCACGGTCGCGCAGGCACCGGCCGGCATGTCCACTCACGGACACCGCGGCTGTCCAGGTCCTGCCCCTGCCCCTGCCCTTGTCCCTCTCCTCTCCTCTCCTCTCCTCTCCTCTCCTCTCCCCTCCTCTCCTCTCCTCCCGCAGGACCCCGCCCCACAGCTCCCGGACGCGGCGCCCGCCGCGCCGGCGACGGCCCCTGTGCCGTTCTCGTCGGGGAACTACGAGTTCACCAACCTCAACCACACGAACGAGGCGTACCGCGACAAGGCGGTGCGGATCATCGACCTGCTGCGCAAGCACGGCACGATCCGGGACTACGTCGGCGGTCGCCCCGTCCGCATCACCCTGCACGTGCGGACGACGGAGACCCCGGCCGACGTGATCGACCACGGCGACGCCGGCGTCGACATCAACCTCGCGAGCTACTACTTCGAGAAGTACGACATCGGTTACATCATGGGGATGCTGTCGCACGAGATCGGCCTGCATCCCCTGGCCTCGCGGGACACGAGCATCCCGGACGAGGAGAACATGATCGCCGAGATGCCGTTGGCCGTGCCGGGGCTGACGCATCTGGCGCAGCCGCGGATGATGAGCACCGAGGGCGCGGGCCAGGCCGACCACATCATGGCCGCGTTCCCCAGCAGCACCCGGCACCGCATCTACCGGGACATCGTCCTGGAGATGGCCAGGATCCTGGAACAGGACGTGCAGGCGGGCGAGGAGGGCGCCAAGGCCAAGGACGTCACCGATCTCATCGACACCTACCTCATGGACCTGGCCTCGATCGCGCTGACCAACGACCACCGGACGAACGCGGCCAAGGAACCCAGCTACACGGCGAAGGTCTACAACGCCTACAAGCAGCTGTTCCTGGCCCAGGTCCAGTCGACGGGAGCCACCTCGCTCCAGGTCCTCATGCCGTCCGACAAGAGCATGTTCGGCGTGATGAACGACTTCCGGCGCATCGCCACCTACGTCGCGATCGGCAACAACGGCGACAGCATCCAGCGGGTCGGATCGGCCTGAGGGACGGGGGAGTGACGACCGGTCAGATCAGACCGGCGCGTATCGCGTACGAGACCGCGTGGGCGCGGTTGCGGGTCCGGGTGCGCTTCATCGCGCCGTGCAGGATGTACCTGACCGTGCGCTCGGAGTAGGAGAGCGCCGCCGCGATCTCGTCCACCTGCTTCCCCTCCGCGATCAGGCGCAGCACGTCCACCTCGCGGGAGGTGAGTTCGGGCGCGGGCGTGGGCGCGGGCGCGGTCCGGGGCCGGGCGGCGACGGACCGTCCGTCCGTGTCCCCGGCATCCCCGGCGTCCCGGGCGTTCCCGGAGTCCCCGGCGAGCCGCACCGGCGGGGCCCCGGTCTCGCGGACGGTACGACCGCCAAGGCCGGGGCGACCGGAGTGACCGGTAAGGCCGGGGCGACCGGTGCGAGCCGTACGGCCGACGCGGTCGGCGCGGTCCGCGCGGCCGGCCGCCGCGAGGACCGAGCGGGTGAAGACGTCCGGGCTGCAGAAGTCCCACCAGACGACGGCACGCACGCCCCGTCTTCGCGCGGCCGCGGCGTCGGCCCGCCACTGCCTGCCCACCACCACGAGGAAGCGCGCGCCGGGTTCGTCGCACAGGCGCGGGAGCAGGTCCAGGGCGGAGGTGTCCGCCACGTCCAGGACGACCACGATCACGTCGGCCTCCCGGATCCTGTCCCGCGGCAGCTCGTCGAGGCGCGGGTCCAGGGCGACGAAGGTGGCCAGCCCGGCGCGGACGTGCGGGGTGGACGCGTGGATGACCACGCGCACGGTCCCGTTGAGTACCTGCTGAGGCATGCGCCCTCCCGACTCCCGACCGCGCGCCCGTGGGGAAGTGCCGTCACCCATACGGAATGTGGGCGTCCATGAGGAATGTGGCCGTCCGCGCGGTTCGGGGCCGATCGTGCCACCCGCGGGGCCCGGACTTCCGTGCCACGGGCCGGACGCCCCACAACCGAGGGAAACCTGGCGCGAGTCGCCGACCCGCCCGTGCGCGTCCGCCGCCTGCGGGTTTGCCCCCTCGGCCCGCCGGTCCGGCCGTGCGGGCATCCCGGAGAGGTCCCCGAAGGTCTCGGAAGGCCCCGGGCGAAGGAGGTGCGCGAGAACTCGCTGTACGGACCGGCAAGGTTCGCGGCGATCCCTTCACGGCGACGCGGAGCCGGACGATCATGGCCGCGAAGCGCGTTCCGGCGCGTTCCGGTGTGCTCCGGATGCGGAGTGTGCGTCGGGCCGAACCGCTGGTGGGCCGTCCCGGCGGACGGCCGCGCATGCCTCCGTACGCCTCCGTACCCGGCCGGCGCACCGCGCAGGAGCGGAGCGCGTGCGCCCGGTCCGCGCGGAGTCCACCGGTGGTCCGGCGCGACCCGGGGAACAGCGCTGACCGGTCCTCGGGACGGCTCACCAGCGGTTCGGCCCGGGGCCACTCCTGCCACCCTCTAGCAACAAAGGTAGTCGCATGATCACGTTCCTCGTCCTGTTCGTGGTGCTGGGCCTGGCGCTGCTGGGCGCCGCCGTCGTGCTCACCCGCCGCAGGCGCGGCCCCTCCGCCGCACCGGCGGCCCGCACCGCCGGGCCCGGGGCCGACCGGAAGGTGCTCGACACGGTCGCCCTGGGGCTGCAGGCCGTGGCCGAGGGACGCGCGCGCAGCGGGCGCCCGCTGCCCGACCTGCACACCGTCGTGCACTCGGGACGGCGGATGACCCTGCAGCTCGCGCAGGCCGACACGGCGGCGCCCTCGCCCTGGACGTCGGACGTCTCCGGCAAGGAATGGCTGCTCGACCCGGAGAACCTGCGCCGCACCGGCACCGGCACCGGCACCGGGGGCGACGGGCCCGCGCACCCGTACTCCCTGACGGTCACCCTCGGCCTGCACCGGGGCGACCGCGTGCTGGTCGACCTCGCGCAGCTCCCGGGCACGATCGCCCTGACCGGCGACGACATGGAGGTGCTGCGCCTGGCGCAGGCCCTCATCAGCGAGATCGTCTCGGGACCGGTCGGGCGGCTGGCGACGGTCGTCCTGGTGGGTTCGGCGACGACCCCCTCGGTGACGGACGGAGTGGTCACTCGGTCGCCCCGCCTGCGCACCGCGGCCACCCGCGAGGAGGCGCTCACCCACGACGAGAACGACAAGAGTGACAGGAACGACGGCAACGGCGCCATGGACCGCGGCAAGAACGCGGACGCCGCCGGGACCTACGGCCGACGACTGTTCGTGGTCACCGCCGCCCAGTTCCGCGACGAGAGATGGGCGGACGCCCCGCTGCGCGCGACCGACGTGCTGCTGGTCCTCGGTTACATCACCGACGCGGTCTGGCACCTCGCGGTGAACACCGACGGCTCCCTGGACACCGGACGGCTCGGCGTACCCGTCGACACCCACACCGCCCGCTTCGCCGGCCCGGCCGACCTCTGACCCGCCCCCGAAAGCCCGCCCGCGAAAGCCCTCCGACCGGTGACGGCGTGCGTTCCGTCACCGGCTCGCGGACGGCCCGCGCTCGGGGGCGCCGTACGCACGCGCGTCCGTGCCGGGCGCCCCGGCCAGTGCCCCGGCCGGCACCAGGCCGCGGTCGGCGAGGCTCCCGTCCAGCCAGGCCGCGGTCAGCTCCGCCCGTGAGCGGCACCCGACGCGCTGGAACAACCGCGTCAGCCGCCGCTCCACGGTCTTCTCGCTCGACGCCAGCCGCGCCGCGATCTGCCGGTTGGTCGCCCCGTCGCTGACCATCGCGGTCAGCCTGACGTCCTCCTCGCTCAACGGCTCCCCGGCGGGGCGGAGCCTGGGCAGTACGAGGCTGCGGCGCCGGGCCATGTGCCCGAGCGTCGTACGGGTGGCGCGTCCGATGCCCAGTTCCTGCGCGATGCGGGAGGCCTCCGCCAGGTGCCGGTCCTCGTCCTCGTCCTCGCCGATCTCCACCAGGGACAGGAGGCAGAGCAGTCCCATGTACACGTCGCCCCGTTCCCGTACCGACCCGAGGACGGCCAGCGCCCGGTCCGCGTCACCGTGCACCAGGGCCCGGCCGAGGACCACCGCCTCGCGCGTCATGGGGGAGTCCGCCTCCGCGTGCAGGGACTCCAGTTCGTCCAGCGCCTCCCGCATGAGCCGCGGCATGTCTTCCAGCAGAGCGTAGGTCAGACATCGCAGCAGCACCCTCTCCACGCCCGCGAGCAGTCCGCTCCCGCGCGCCCGCCGTACGTCCTCCCGCGCGCTCTCCAGGGCCTGCACGCCCTGACCCGACCAGTACCGCAGGCCCAGTCGCGCCCAGGCGACCAGCGGGTGGGCCACGGTGCCGGGGACCAGGTCCAGCCAGGCCCGGGCGTGCCCCAGTTCCCCGCGTGCGCAGTGGATCTCGGCCGCCAGCGCGCGGGCCGCCTGGGACGGGCCCGCCCCGGTGCCGCGCGTACGGCTGCGCGCCTCGATCCGGCGGGCGGACGCCAGGGCCCCGTCCCAGTCACCGGCCAGGTAGGAGCCGAGCATGGCGTGGTACCGCGCGGCGGTGCTGTCACCCGCCCCCGCGTAGCGGTCGCCGAGCACGGTGGCCAGGGCGTCGGCCAGGTCGGCGTGCGCGGCCGCGTTCCGCAGCCGGTCCAGGTCGTGTACGCCGTACGCGTCGGGCGGCAGCGCGCGCAAGGTGTCCAGCAGGCCGGCCCGGTCGCCCGCGGCGGCGGCCGCCAGCCGCAGTTCGGCGGGCGAGGGCAGCGGCCCGGAGCCGCAGACGCGTCCAAGAGCCGGTACGGATGCCGATGCCGCGACCGGGACCGAGGCCAATGCCGGAGCCGGACCGGTCCCGGCCCCGCTCCCCGGACGGAACGTCCCCGCACCGGTCCCGTACGCCACGCCCAGGGCCGCGAACCCGGCTGCGACCGGCAGGCGTTCCAGCGCACGCGGGCCCCGGGCACCGCCGCCCGGGCCGTACGGCAACCGGTGCTCGTGCAGCGCCGCCAGCGCCCACACCCCGGTGACGTACGCCGACAGGTCCCGGTCCTCCCCAACGGGTGCGGCATCCAGCCGGGCGTCCAGCCGGGCGAGCAGCGGTCCGCCCAGCGCCAGCGCACCGGGGTGGTCGCTGTGCCGCAGGCTCAACTCGGCCGACTCGCACAGCACATGCGGTGTCCTCGGATCGTGCGGCGCCAGCCGCCGCAGCGCCGAGGCGTAGGCGCGCACCGAGCGCGGCCAGTCGGACCTGGCGTCCGTACGGGCCGCCGCGAGCAGGACGTCCACCGCGAGCGCGTCGTCCAGCAGGGACCCGGCGGCCGTCACGTGCTCCGCCAGGCGGGGGTGGCCGCCCCCGGCCGCCCGCGCACCGAGCCGGTCGGTCAGCGAGCGGACGATGAGGGCGTGCAGCGCCGACACGTCGTGGTGGGTCGGCAGCGCGCGCAGGGCCGCCGCGAGCGCCGGGACGGCGAACGACGCCCGGCCGTCCCCGTCCACGGTCAGGATGCCGTCGCCGGCCAGCGAGGTCACGGCCCGGTCGACGAGGCCCGCCCGCCGGGGACCTCCCGGCTTCAGCCGGTGCAGGTCGTCGAGCCGTATCTCGGCGTGTTCGAGGGTGCGGGCCACCGCGGCGGCCGCCTCCAGGGAGGCCCGGTCCGGCGGGCCGCCCGGCAGGCAGAGCCGACCCAGCCGGGCCACGTCCGTGGTCAGCCGCAGCGCCTGTTCCGGGCCGGTCAGGCACACGTGGCCGCCGAGTTCGAGGAGGGCGCCGTGCTCGTCCAGGGAGTCCAGTACCGACAGCACGGCCTCCGGGACGCCCGCCATCGGGCCCAGTGCGCCCAGGATCGCCGTCACCAGCGCGGGCTCGACCGGGCGGCCGAGCCGCCGTACGACCAGGGCCTCGACGTCGGCGGGGCGCAGCGGTGGCAGGGTGAGCAACCGGTCGACGGCTGAAGGGAGTTGGGAGGAACCGCCGGTCCCGGAGCGTGTCGGCCGCCCGGCCGCCACCATCGGTACGCCGGCCGGACGGAAGACGCGGAACAGCAGGCCGAGCGCGGATGCCGTGGGCACCGGCAGCCGCTCGACGTCGTCGACCATCAGCGCGAAGCGGGTGTCGCGCGCCGCGTCCGCGAGCACCTCGCCGAGGGCGGACAGCAGCGACAACTCGCCCTGAGAGCCGTTCGACCCGTGCGAGCCGTAAGACCCGCGCGAGCCGTGCCGTTGCCGTTGCGGCGGCGGTGTGCGGCGGGCGGTCCCGGGACCGCCGGGGGCCGTGCCCCGACGGCCGTGCACCGTCCCGAGTGCGCTGTGCACGGCCTCCGCCAGGGCGACCGCACCGGGCGGCGTGCCCCCGTCGTCGTGGCAGCGCAGCCGCAGCACCCTGGCGCCCTCCTCGGCCGCCGCTCGCCGGGCCTGCTCCAGCAGGGCGGTCTTGCCCGTCCCGGCCGCGCCGACGACCAGCAGGGTGCGGGCCCCGGCGCCGGTGGACCGCAACGTCCTCGCCACCTCCCGGAGTTCGCTGTCCCTGCCGATGACAGGTCCGCCGACAGGTCCGCCGTCCCGCACGCCCGCTCCTCCTGGTCAGGGGCCCGCCCGCGAACGGTCGGCCGTGAGGGAACGGCCGCAGGCCGTCGACCATAATGACGGTCGCCGGTCGAAGGTTCGAACACAGGGTCGGCCGACGGCGCCCCGGTGCGCGGTGCGCCGTCGCCCGCCCGGCGCACGAGTCGAAGAGAGCACGGTGGACATGACCGTCCCGCCCGGATCACCCTCGCTCCACGGGGGTGTGGCCGTGGGCCCGGACCACGCCGACACCCGACCGGTCGGCCGTGAGCGGGAGTCGGACGAGGCCCACCGCCGCCTGAGCGATCCGGACGGGCCGCGTCTCGTGCTCGTACGCGGTGAACGGGGCGTGGGGCGCACCGCGTTCGCGCACGCCGTCGCCGAACGGCTGCGGGCCGCCGGGGCGACCGTGCTCGCACTGGACTGCGTGCCGGGCGACGACACCCGGCCGCTGCTGCTCGCGCTGCGGCTGGTCATGGCGCTGACCGAGCACCGGCGGCAGGCCAGGACCGTCACCGAGGCGGTACGGGCCGCCGAGCAGCACGACGGAGCGGCGATGGCGGGACTGCTGCGCGCCGCTCTGGCGCAGGCCGGGGGAGCGGTGCCCGTGGTCGTGGTGCTGGACGACCTCCAGCACGCCGACGCCGAGTCCCTCGCCCTGCTCCAGGAGACCGACTTCCCCCGACTGCCTCCTGGCGTAAGCCTGTTGGCCACCGCAGTGGGACGCGGCGGCGGGCCGGGCCTGCAGGACGCCCACACGATCGTCCTGCCCGCCCTCGGACCGGACGCGACCACCGCGATGGTGGCCCGGCGGTTGCGCGCCACGCCGGACACGGGTCTCGCCCGGCGCGTACGGGAGCTGACCCTCGGCGTCCCCGGGGCGGTGGACGCGCTGCTCACCGGCTGGATGCGGGACGGAGCGGTCAGGGTGGCCGACGGCCACGCCTTCGTCGGCGCGCGGACCCCGGCGCCGGTCCTGCCGGACGACGACCGGTTCGTGACGGCGCTGGAGGCGCTGGGCGAGCCGTGCCGCACGGTGGCCGGGGCGCTGAGCATCCTGTGGCCGCTCGGCGGACGTACCGCGGAACTGATCGCGGCCGCGACCGGGCTGTCCGCCGGCGCCGTCGGCGACGGACTCCGGGACCTGGTCGCGGCGGAGATCGTCGAGCACCTGCCCGGACCCGCTCCCACCCCGGGCGAACCGGGCAGACCGAGGTCGCACGGACCGCACGGACCGCACGGAACGCACAGACCGGGACCGGACGGACCGGAACCGGACGGACCGGAACCGGACGGACCGGGCGGGCGCAACCGTCTCCCCCTCGTAGCGCACGCCGTGCGGGAGCGGCTCGGGCCCCTGGAGCGCGGCCGGCTGTCCGCCACCGCGGCCGAGGCCCTGTGGGCGGCCCGGGACGCGGCGGGCGGCACGTACGGGGAGGGGCCGCCGGTGGTGGACCTGCTCGACGAGCCGGACGCGGTGGCCCACCTGGCGGACCGGGTCGCGGAGGCCGGCTCCCTCGTCGACCGCGACCGCGCGGTCGCCGAACTGACGGCCGCGGCGCGGCGGCTGCACCCGGACCCCGAGGGCCGGGGGGTGCTCCGGTGGTGCCGGGCGGTCTGCCACCTCGTCGAGCGGCCCGCCGACCGTGTGACGGCCCTGCACCGGTACGCCAAGGCCGCCTACAACGCGGGGGACCACCGGACCGCGCGGACCATCGCGGAGTCGGTCCTGCGCGACCTGGCGGACGTCCTGGACCCGTTGTCCCTGCAGGACGTCGCCGTCCTCTTCACGGCGGCGACGGCCGACGACCTGGACCGGCGGGCGCTGTCCCGGCTGACCACGGAGCGGTGGTGGGCGCAGCTGCCGCTGCCCGACCTGGTCGCGGTGACCGGCCGGGCGCTCGCCCTGGGCCGGCTGGAGAGGTGGCACGAGGTACTGGACCTGCTGTCGCGGACCGAGCCGGTGTGGGGCGCCGAAGCCCGTACCCGGGCGAAGCCCGCCTACTTCCGGGCCGTCGCGGAGCTGGCGCTGGGCCGGCCGGAGCGCTTCCGGGCCGCGCTAGCCCTCCCGGAGGCGCCGTACCTCGATCCCGGCCACGTCCACGCGCTGGCGACCACCATGGTCGACGAACTGCTCAGCGGCCGGGACCTGCGCGCGGCGGAGGCCCTGCTGGCCGAGCGGGGCCTGACCGCCGACGTGCTCGCCCCGCACAGCCTGTTCCTCTGGCACCACCTGCGCGGCAGGTGGGACGAGGCACTGGAGCCGGCCCGCTGGATGCTGGCGAACGACCGGACCGCCACGCCCACGGCGGCCGCCCACCTCGTTCCCGCGCGGACCGCGGCCGTCCTGCTGGCCCGGGGCCGCCCCACGAGCGCCCGCCGTCTCCTCGACGCCGCGCGGGGCCGCCCCGGAGGCCCGCTGGAGTACGCGCTGGACGCCGTCGAGGCCGACGTGCTGCGGGCCCTGGGCGACCCGGCGGGCGCCGCCGGGGCGCTGCGCCGCGGCCTGGACGCGGCCGACGCCCGGGGACACGTCGCCGGCACCGGCGAACTGTGGGCCTCGCTGGCCGAGGTGCACGCGGAGGAGGGGCGCCCCGGGGAGGCGGCGGCCTGCCTCGGCCGGCTGGAGCGGCTCGCAGGACTGCCGGACGGGGGCAGGACACGGCTGACGTACCTGCTGGCGTCGGCGCGGGTGCTGCGGCCGGACGACCCCGCCACCGCGCACCGGAGGCTGCGGGAGGCGGTGGAGCTGGCCCGCGCGCGCCGCCAGCCGTTCGAGACGGCGGTGACCCTGGTCGCCGCCGCCGGTGCGGGCGCGGGCCCGCCCGGGCTGCTGCACGAGGCGTACGAGCTGTTCGGGACGGCCGGCGCCGCGCTGTCGCGCTTCCGCACCCGGGCCGCGATGCGGGAGGCCGGCACCGCGGTGCCGGGGCGCCGGCAAGCCACCGTGGAGAACGAGCGCCTGCTCGCGACGCTGATCGCCGAAGGGCTCACCAACCGCCAGGTGGCCGCGGTGCTGCGGCTCAGCGAGGACGCGGTCGCCAACCGCCTCACCCGGCTGTTCACCCGCACCGGGCTGCGCTCCCGCACCGAGGTCGTCACGGCCGTCCTCACCCCGCACCACCCGGTCGGTCTCAGGGACGGCCCGGACGGCTCCTGAGGCGGCCGGGTTAGCCTGTGCCGTGACCGGTTGCCCTTCCCCCGCCCGGCCCGCGCGATGAGCGCCGCCGGCTCCTTCCCGCTCGGCGCGGCGACCACGCTCGCCGAACTCACCCGGGACCCCCACGCGCGCCTGGCGCTGCTGCGCGCGCACGAGCCCGTCTCCTGGCTGCCCGAGCTGGGCGGCTGGCTGGTGACCCGCCGCGACCTCGCACTGAGCGTGATGCGGGACGACGAGGCCTTCACGGRCGACGACCCCCGCTTCTCCACCGCGCAGGTCGTCGGCCCGAGCATGCTGTCCCTGGACGGCGCGGCGCACGCCCGCCACCGCGAGCCCTTCACCGCCCCCTTCCGGCCCCGGGCCGTGCACGAGGGCTTCGCGGCCTTCATCGAGAAGGAGACCGACCGCCTCCTGACCGACCTGGCACCGGCCGGCGCCGCCGACCTGCGGCGCGCGTTCGCCGGGCCGCTCGCGGTCGCCGTCGTCACCGAGGCGCTCGGCCTGGCCGGCACGAGCACGGCCACGGTGCTCTCCTGGTACGACTCCATCGTGGCGTCGGTCTCGGACATCACCGCCGGACACGCGGCGGGGCCCGCGGGGACCGCCGCGTACGCCGAGCTGCGGGCGGCGGTGGAGGCCACCGTCGCCGACCGGGACGCCTCCTCGCTCCTCGGCTCCGCCGCCGGGCGGCTGAGCGTGCCCGAGGTGGCCTCCAACGCCGCGATCCTGATGTTCGGCGGCATCGAGACCACCGAGGGCATGATCACCAACGCGCTGCTGCACCTGCTGGGCGACCCCGGCCAACTGGCCCTCGTGCAGGCCGATCCGGACCTGCTGGACGGCGCGATCGAGGAGTCGCTGCGGCTGGAACCCGGCGCGGCGGTCGTGGACCGCTACGCCACCCGGGACACCGTCCTCGGCCCGGCCGCGATCCGCCGGGGCGACCTGGTCACCGTCTCCCTGAGCGGCGCCAACCGCGACCCGGACGTCTTCCCGGACCCCGACCGGTTCGACGTCCGCCGCGCCAACGCGCGTCTGCAGCTGGCGTTCGCGCACGGCCCGCACTACTGCCTCGCCGCGCACCTGGCCCGCCTTGAGGCCCGCATCGCCCTGCGGCACCTGCTCGAACGCCTCCCCGCCCTGCGCCTGGACCCGGACCGCCCCGCCGCCGCGCACGGCCTGGTCTTCCGCAAACCCCCGGCCCTGCACGTCCGGTGGGACCGCTCCGGGCACCGGGCGGCGCCGCCCGGTTGATCTCCGTCCGGCTCATTGCGGTCTGGTGCGAATCGTCCGAGTCTGGTCGTACGTTCCGCACGGCTGGGGAGGACGGGCGATGACGACGAACAGTGGCAGTGGCAGTGGCAGCGGCGGCGACGGCGCCGGTGGCGCTCCGGACGCCGAGCGGCGGCGGCTGGCCGAGGCCGACGAGGGCACGGCGCCCTGGCGGCGCTGGGGGCCGTACCTGAGCGAACGCCAGTGGGGGACGGTCCGGGAGGACTACAGCCCCGACGGCGAGGCCTGGTCGCACTTCACCCACGACCAGGCGCGCTCGCGCGCGTACCGCTGGGGCGAGGACGGCATCGCCGGTGTCAGCGACGAGAAGCAGCGGCTCTGCTTCGCCCTGGCCCTGTGGAACGGCCGTGACCCGATCCTCAAGGAGCGGATGTTCGGCCTGACCAACAGCGAGGGCAACCACGGCGAGGACGTCAAGGAGTACTACTTCTACCTCGACAACACGCCCACCCACTCGTACATGAAGTTCCTCTACAAGTACCCGCAGGACGAGTTCCCCTACGGCGACCTGGTCGCCACCAACGGGGCCCGGGGCCGGCGCGACTTCGAGTACGAGCTGCTGGACACCGGCGTCTTCGACGCGGACCGTTACTTCGACGTGTTCGTCGAGTACGCGAAGGCCGGTCCCGAGGACCTGCTGGTGGAGATCACCGCGCACAACCGCGGCCCGCAGGAGGCCGCGCTCCACCTGCTGCCGACCCTCTGGTTCCGGCACACCTGGTCGTGGGCCGGCGGCACGGCCGTACCGGAGCTGCGGCGGATGCCCGGCGGGATCCTCGCCGAGCACGAGGAGCTGGGCACCCGCCGGCTGTACTGCGACGCGGACGCGCCCGCGCTGTTCACCGGCAACGAGACGAACGACGAGCGGATCTTCGGCACCCCGAACTCCTCCCCGTACGTCAAGGACGGCATCGGCCGGTACGTCGTCCACGGGGACACGTCGGCCGTCGACCCCGCCGGGACCGGCACCAAGGCGGCCCTGCACAGCGTGCTCACCGTGCCCGGCGGCGGGAGCGTACGCCTGCGGCTGCGGCTGACCGACGGCGAGCTCGCCGACCCCTGGGCGGAGTTCGGGCCGGTGATGGACGCGCGCCGGGCGGAGGCCGACGCCTTCTACGAAGGGATCGCGCCCGACGGGATGGGCGAGGACGAGCGCCGGCTGGTGCGGCAGGCACTGGCCGGGATGCTGTGGAGCAAGCAGTACTACCACCTGGACGTGGAGCGCTGGCTGGCCGAGCACGGCGTCGACCCGCTCGGCGCCGACCCCCGCATCCGCAACAGCGCCTGGTACCACATGGTCAACGACGAGATCATGTCGATGCCGGACACCTGGGAGTACCCCTGGTTCGCCGCCTGGGACCTGGCCTTCCACACCCTCGCGCTGGCCATGGTCGACATCGGGTTCGCCAAGGGCCAGCTCGACCTGCTGCTGCGCCGCCTCTACCTGCACCCCAACGGCCAGATCCCCGCCTATGAGTGGAACTTCGGCGACGTCAACCCGCCGGTGCACGCCTGGGCGACGCTCTTCGTCTACGAGCTGGAGAAGCACCGCACCGGGCACGGCGACCGCGCCTTCCTGGAGAACGCCTTCCAGAAGCTGATGAAGAACTTCACCTGGTGGGTCAACCGCAAGGACGTCGACGGCAACAACGTCTTCCAGGGCGGCTTCCTGGGCCTGGACAACATCGGCGTCTTCGACCGCAGCGCGCCCCTGCCGACGGGCGGGCACCTCGACCAGGCGGACGGCACCGCCTGGATGGCGCTCTACTGCCAGAACCTCCTGGAGATCGCCATCGAACTGGCCGCCGACAACCCGGTGTACGTGGAGCAGGCGCAGGCGCTGTTCGAGCACTTCGCGTGGATCGCGGTCGCCACCAACCGCGTCGGCAAGGACAACGAGAGCCTCTGGGACGAGGAGGACGGCTTCTTCTACGACGTCCTGCGGCTGCCCGACGGCGAGGCGGTCCGGCTCAAGGTGCGCTCCCTGGTCGGGCTGATCCCGCTCGCCGCCACCAGTGTGGTCGGCGGCTGGACCGACGTGCGCTTCCCCGAACTGATCGAAGGAGCCCGGGAGTTCATCGACCGCCACCCCGCCGTGCAGGCCGTCGTGTCCTCGAACACCGCGGGTCCCGGGGTGCGCGGCCGGCACCTGTTCGCCCTGTTCGGCGAGGACCGGCTGCGGCGCGTCCTGGCCCGGCTGCTCGACGAGGAGGAGTTCCTCGGCCCGTACGGCATCCGCTCGCTCTCCCGCCACCACGCCGCGCACCCGTACACCTTCCAGGTGCGGGGGCAGACGTACGGCGTCGGCTACCTGCCCGCCGAGTCGGACTCGGGCATGTTCGGCGGCAACTCCAACTGGCGCGGCCCGGTGTGGTTCCCGGTCAACATCCTGCTGATCCGCGCCCTGCTGAACCTGCACGCCTACCACGGCGAGGGCTTCACCGTGGAGTGCCCGACCGGCTCGGGCCGCCGGATGAACCTCTACGAGGTCGCCCACGAGCTCTCCGACCGGCTCACCGCGACGTTCCTGCGCGGCCCCGACGGGCACCGCCCGGTGCACGGGGCCCAGGCGAAGTTCGCCAAGGACCCGCACTGGAAGGACCTGCTGCTGTTCTACGAGTACTTCCACGGCGACAACGGCGCGGGGCTCGGTGCCTCCCACCAGACCGGCTGGACCGGCCTCGCCGCCGTCACCGCGACCCTCTTCCACCTGGTCGGCGCCGACGACTGGGGCGCCCTGCGGGAGGAGCCCCTGTCCTGACGGCGCCGCCGGTCCCGGCCCTCAGCGGCCGGGACCGGGAGCCCCCGCGCGCAGGCCGTCCATGACGAGGTCCAGGAGGCGGTCCGCGCGCCCCTGCCAGTCCCCGTGGGGGTCGAGCTGCCACAGGCCGGCGATGGCGAGGAGGAAGTCGTCCCCGGTCAGCCCCGGCCGGATGGTGCCCGCCTCCTCGTTGGCCCGCAGCAGCAGTTCCGCCGCGGACGTCACCGGGGTGTGGCCGGGCTTGGCGGGGCCGCCCGGCGCGCTGGTGGCCTGCCGGATCGCGTCCGCCAGGCCCGCCTTGGTCATGGCGAACCGGGCGAGGTGGTCCATCCACGCGCGCAGGGCCCGGTCGGGCTCGTGGGTGCAGAGGAGCTCGGCCGCGGCGTCGGCGACCTGCTGCATCTCGTGACGGTAGATCTCCAGGACGAGCGCCTCGCGGTTGGGGAAGTTGCGGTAGAACGTGCCCTGCCCGACCCCCGCCTTCTTGGCGATCACGCTGAGCGGGGCGTCCGGGCAGCGGGTCAGTTCGGCCACCGCCACCTCCAGGATGCGCTCGCGGTTGCGCTGCGCGTCGGAGCGCAGCGGTGCGTCCTTCTTCTGCTGCACTCGTCCTCCTCGTGGGGTGTGGCCGAATAACGTCCTTGCTAAGCGGACAGGTGTCCACTACGTTTTTCGGGGAGCGGACAGTTGTCCGGTTAGGTGCACCTTACCGGCTGACGTCCCGCGCGGACAGCCGTGCCCGCAGGCAGCGGCCCGCCCTGCCTGCATCCTGCACGCTTCCGGGCCGCCGCCGCTACGCACGGCGCCGTCTTCCTC
>NZ_VDFC01000058.1:66626-98332 GCF_008369065.1 Streptomyces apricus
CGACCCGCCTCCGCCCCCTCTCCCGCACGTCTTTGCGTCTTCCGCCCCTCCTGCCTGCCGGACCGTCCTCGCGCGGCGGTCCGGGAACGCGAAAGAAGGCTGAATCATGGCCACAGCGCCCCCGTCGACGTACAGCGCCGTCACCCTGAACATCAACGGCGAGAAGCACACGCTGACCGTCGACCACCGCACCACCCTGCTCGACGCCCTGCGCGAGCGCCTCGACATGACCGGCACCAAGAAGGGCTGCGACCAGGGGCAGTGCGGGGCCTGTACGGTCCTGCTCGACAAACGCCGGGCCGTCGCCTGCCTGCAGCTGGCGGTGGCGGCCGAGGGCCGGGAGATCACCACCATCGAGGGCGTCGCCGAGGGCGACCGGCTGCACCCCGTGCAGCAGGCGTTCCTCGACCTCGACGGCTACCAGTGCGGCTACTGCACGCCCGGCCAGATCTGTTCCGCCGTCGCGGTCATCGAGGAGCACGCGGCCGGCTGGCCGAGCGCCGCCACCGACGACGTACGCCCCGAAGCGGGGCCACCGCCCCTGACCGCCGAGGAGATCCGCGAGCGGATGAGCGGCAACCTGTGCCGCTGCGGCGCCTACGTGTCGATCGTGCAGGCGGTCGCCCGCGCGGCCGAGGCCGACGCGCGAGCCGCCCAGGATGCACCGGACACCCAGGGCGCACCGGCCGCGCAGGGCACCGAGCACGAGGGAGCGGCGGCATGAAGGAATTCGGATACGAGCGCGCCGCCGACGTCTCCGGCGCCCTCGCCCTGCTCGACGCCGACCCCGACGCCCGGTTCCTGGGCGGCGGCACCAACCTCGTCGACCTGATGAAGACCGGCGTCGAACGGCCCGCCCGCCTCGTCGACGTGCGCGAACTGCCGCTGGACCGGATCGAGTCCACCGAGGACGGCGGCCTGCACATCGGCGCGACCGTCACCAACAGCGACCTCGCGGCCCACCCCGACGTGCGCCGCCGCTACCCGGCCCTCACCCAGGCGGTCCTGGCCGGCGCCTCCGGCCAGCTGCGCAACATGGCCACCGTCGGCGGGAACCTCCTGCAGCGCACCCGCTGCGGCTACTTCGCCGACGTGTCCAAGCCCTGCAACAAGCGCGTGCCCGGCAGCGGCTGCCCCGCCATCGAGGGCGAGCACCACAACCACGCGATCCTGGGCGCCTCCGACCACTGCGTGGCGACCCACCCCTCCGACCTGGGCGTCGCGCTGGCGGCCTTCGACGCCGTCGTCTCCTACGAGACGACGGACGGACCGGGCGAGCTGCCCCTGACCGACCTCTACCTGCCGGTGGGCGACACCCCGCACCTGGAGACCGCCCTGCCGCCGGGCGCGCTGATCACCGGCGTCACCCTGCCGCCCGCCCCGGCCGGCGCCGTCTCCCGCTACCGCAAGGTGCGCGAGCGGGCCTCGTACGCCTTCGCGATCGGCTCGATCGCCGCCGCCCTCGACGTCCGGGACGGCGTGGTGCACGAGGTGCGCCTCGCCTTCGGGGCGGTCGCGTCCCGGCCCTGGCGGGCCCGCGCGGCCGAAGCGGCCCTGACCGGCGGACCGGTCGACGCCGCCGCCTTCGCCGCGGCCGCCGACGCCGAACTCGCGGCTGCCGAGCCGCTGCCGCACAACGGATACAAGGTGACACTGATGCGCAACCTCGTCGTCGCCGTACTGAGCGAGCTCGCCGAGGAGGCCGCCCGATGACCACCACCACGACCGGCACCACGACCGGCGGCACGGCCGTGCGGGCCGTCGGCACCGCGCACAGCCGTGTGGAGGGCCGCGACAAGGTCACCGGCGCGGCCCGCTACGCGGCCGAGATCCCCTTCACCGAACTGGCCTACGGCTGGCTGGTGCTGTCGACGGTCACCCGCGGCCGCATCAGCTCCGTCGAGGACGCCCCGGTCCTCGCCATGCCGGGCGTCCTCGCCGTCCTGCACCACGGCAACGCCCCGCGCGTCGACATCGACTACGTCGGGATGCTCGGCATGCGGCCGGACCCGACCGTCGCCGTCTTCCAGCACGACCGGGTGCCCCACGCGGGCTGGCCGGTGGCGCTGGTCGTCGCCGAGACCTCCGAGCAGGCCAGGGAGGCCGCCGAGGCGCTGGTCGTCCACTACGAGGAGGAGCCGCACGACGTCGCCTTCTCCGCGGGGCACGCCGACGCGTACTCCATGCCCGGCCCCGCCGGACCGGGCGTGACGGGCAAGGGCGACCTGGAGGCTCAACTGGCCGCGTCCTCCTTCGTCCTGGACGCCGAGTACTCCACGCCGGAGGAGCACCACAACCCGATGGAGCCCCACGCGGCGACGGCCCACTGGGACGGCGGCCGGCTGGAGGTCGTGGACTCCAACCAGGGCACCATCTGGGTCGCGGCCGAACTCGCGAGTCTCTTCTCGCTCGACCCGGCCTCGGTGCACGTGCGCTCCGAGCACGTCGGCGGCGGCTTCGGCAGCAAGGGCGTGCGCGCCCACCAGGTGGCCGCGGTGATGGCCGCTACCGTCCTGTCGCGCCCCGTCCGCGTCGCCATGACCCGCCGTCAGATGTTCTCGCTCGCCGGCTACCGCAGTCCCACGACCCAGCGGGTGCGGCTGGGCGTCGACGCCGCGGGACGGCTGCTCGCGCTGGAGCACAGCTGCCTGAGCCTGACCTCGACCGTCCACGAGTTCATCGAGTCGGGCGCGGGTCCGGCGCGGGTGATGTACGACGCCCCCGCCCACCACACCGCCAACCGGGTCGTACGGCTCGACGTGCCGAGCCCGACGTTCATGCGCGCCCCCGGCGAGGCGCCCGGATCGTTCGCGCTGGAGTCGGCGCTCGACGAGCTCGCCGAGAAGAGCGGCATCGACCCGATCGAGCTGCGCGTGCGCAACGAGCCCGAGGTCGGCCCGGTCTCGGGGCTGCCGTTCAGCAGCCGCAACCTGACCGCCTGCTTCCGCGAGGGCGCCCGCCGGTTCGGCTGGGCCGACCGCGACCCGCGTCCCGGGCTGCGCCGGGAGGGCCGCTGGCTGCTCGGCACCGGGACGGCGGCGGCCTCCTTCTTCGCGGGGGCCGCGCCGTCCACGGCCGCCGCGACGGCCGAGGCCGACGGCACCTTCACCGTACGGATCAACGCCGCCGACATCGGGACCGGCGCCCGGACCGCGCTCACCCTGGTCGCCGCCGACGCGCTCCAGGTGCCGACCGACCGGGTGCGCGTGCGGATCGGCGACAGCGACTTCGGACCGGCGATGATCGCCGGCGGCTCGATGGGTACCCGGTCGTGGGCCTGGGCGGTCACGGCCGCCGCCGAGGAACTGCGGGAGCGGATGGCCCTGAGCGACGGCATCCCGCCGGAGGGCATCACCGTGCGGTCGGACACCACCGCGGCCGTCGGCGCCCTCGCGCAGAAGGAACGGCACTCCTTCGGGGCGCAGTTCGCCGAGGTCGCCGTGGACGTGGCCACCGGAGAGGTCCGGGTGCGCCGGATGCTCGGCATCTTCGCCGCCGGCAAGATCGTCAACCCGCTCACGGCCCGAGGCCAGTTCACCGGCGGGATGATCTGGGGCATCTCCATGGCCCTGCACGAGGAGGCGGTGCGCGACCGGAACACGGGCGCCCTCTACGGCGCCGACCTCGCGGGCTACCACGTCGCCTCCAACGCCGACGTGCCGCTCGTCGAGGCGGACTGGGTCGACGACCCGGACCCGGACGACCCGGTCGGCATCAAGGGCATCGGCGAGATCGGCATCGTGGGCGCCGCCGCGGCGATCGCCAACGCCGTCTGGCACGCGACCGGCGTACGCCACCGGCAGCTGCCCATCCGGCCCGACCGCGTCATCCGGGCGGACGCCCATGCTTGACATCGCCGACGAGCTGGCGCGCTGGACCGAGGAGGGCCGCGCGTTCGCCGTCGCCACCGTCGTGTCCGTCGGCGGCAGCGCGCCGCGCGGCCCGGGCGCCGCGCTCGCCGTCGACAGCGCGGGCACGGTGATCGGCTCGGTCTCCGGCGGCTGCGTGGAGGGGGCGGTCTACGACCTGTGCCTCCAGGCCCTGGAGGACGGCACGAGTGTCGTGGAGCGGTTCGGCTACAGCGACGAGGACGCCTTCGCGGTCGGGCTGACCTGCGGCGGGGTGCTGGACATCATGGTCACCCCGGTCGGCGCGGACGCGCCGGTCCGCGAGGTGTTCCGGGCGGCCCTGTCGGCCGCCGCCGCGGGCGAACCCAGGGCCCTGGCCCGGGTCGTCCGCGGCCCGGCGGACCTCCTGGGCAAGGCCCTGCTGGTGCACCCCGACGGCTCGTACGAGGGCTCGTACGACAGCGGCGCCCCGGAGCTGGACCGGACGGCGGCGGCCGAGGCCAGGGCGCTGCTGGACGCCGGCCGCACCGGCACCCTCGACCTCTCCGAGGACGGTACGCACTGTCCCGGCGGGCTCACCCTGCTCGTCGAGTCGAACGTGCCGCCGCCGCGCATGATCGTGTTCGGCGCCATCGACTTCGCGGCGGCGCTGGTGCGGGCGGGCAAGTTCCTCGGGTACCACGTGACGGTGTGCGACGCCCGGCCCGTCTTCGCCACGAAGGCGCGCTTCCCCGAGGCGGACGACCTGGTCGTCGACTGGCCGCACCGCTATCTGCGGGGTACGGAGACCGACGGGCGCACGGTCCTGTGCGTGCTCACCCACGACGCCAAGTTCGACATCCCGCTGCTGGAGCAGGCCCTGCGGATGCCGGTCGCGTTCGTCGGGGCGATGGGCTCGCGCCGCACCCACGCGGACCGCGACCGGCGCCTGCGCGAAGCCGGCCTGACCCAGGCGGAGCTGTCCCGCCTCAGGTCGCCGATCGGCCTGGACCTCGGCGCCCGCKCCCCGGAGGAGACGGCCCTGTCCATCGCGGCGGAGATCGTCGCGTCCCGCCGGGGCGGCACGGGGGTCCCCCTGACGGACTCGGACACCCCGATCCACCGGGAGGCGGCAGAAGCCGCCTGACATCGGACCGGTGGGGGCTGCCGGTCCCGGCGGCCCGTCAGGGGCGCGGGGCCGTACCGATATGCGGCTCCGCCGCGCGGGCGCGACAAGCCCCCACCGGCCCGCACGTACCCGGCACCCCCCGGCAGGGGTCAAGCGACGGCCCTGAACGACCGCAGCGGCGGCTCCACGGCGCACGCGCACCGGGAAGGAGCCGCCGCTTCGTCCGTTCCGTCCGTCAGACGCGGTCGGCCACGATCAGCAGGTACTGGAAGCTGCCGTTGCGGTAGGCGTCGAGGAACGTCTTCTCGATGCCGGTGACCAGATGGGCGGCCTGTTCGCGCAGTTCCCAGTAGGGGATCGTGTCCGCGGTCAGGTCCTGCACGTGGACGGGGACGAGCCGGTTGCGGGCCATCGCGCGGAAGTACTCCGAGCGCGGGTGGATGTCGCAGATGTAGTGGGCGTTGATCAGCGACACCTCGCGCGAGGCCCGTCCGTAGGTGTCGTTGTAGCAGCCCGTGATCGTCACGTACCGTCCGCCGCGGCGCAGCAGCCGCGCGTGCTCGGCGAAGAGCAGCTCCAGCTCGACGTACATGGTGGACTCGTTGTTCCACGAGGCCGCGTACGCGCCCGTGGCGAGGCCGGTGTCCAGCATGTTCCGGTGGTGGTAGCGCACCTTGTCGTCGATGTTCCGCTTGCGGGCCTGCTCGTTGGCGAAGTCGGCCTGCTTGCGGGACAGCGTCACGCCGTCGGTGTGGCAGCCGTGGCGCAGGTGGGCCACCACGCTGCCGCCGCCGCGCCCGCAGCCGGCGTCGAAGACCCGGTCGGCGGGGGAGAGGTCACCGAGGTGGGAGGCGAGGAGCTCGGCCTGGGCCTGCTCCAGCCGGTGCAGCTCGGCGGTGACCCGCTCGCGGTGCCCGGCCGGGACCTCGCCCGTGCGGCCCGCGTCCGCGACCTCGGCCAGTACGGACGGGTCGACGGCCCCGATGCCGTAGTGGTGGTGGTAGAGGTCGTCGATCCTGCCCAGTTCCAGGTTGACCGGGTTCTCCTCAGCGTTCCAGTAGTCCGCGACGCGGGTCTGGTACGTCGACTGGTACGTGGACCGGTGCGTGGACTGGCTCGGCACCGGTGCCGTCCCGGTCCCGGACGTGGGCTGTGCGGCGGTGTCGGTGCCGGTTTCTGCGATGGTCAAGGAGCGCTCCTCATGGTGCGTCGGCGATGGGACGGGACGAGGCGGGTCGGGCCGCGTCACCAGTAGTTGGGCAGGTGGTAGCGGTGTGTGTTGGTGGCGTGCCACTCGTGGTTGCCGGACACCCACGCGGCCAGGCCCTCGGCGTAGCGGGCGACGAGGGGCGAGGTGGCCGACAGGGCTGCCGACTCCTCCTCGAAGGCCTCCATGATCCTGTTGTGGATCTCGACGGACTCCAGGTAGGCGGCCTTCAGCCCGCACCGCTCGTTGGCGGCGACGACCTGCGGCAGGTTCAGGTGGGTGGGGTCCTTCGCCAGTTCCTTGGTGTAGGAGTACAGGTCGTTGACGATCGTGGTCGCGTTGCAGGCGAGCGCGGTGATCCGCTGGATCTCGGGCCGGGCGTACAGGAGCTCGGGCAGCTCGTAGCCGTCCACGGCGTCGACGATCGACAGACAGGGCCGGAAGTTGTTGAACTGCCGCATGACCAGGTACTCCCAGACCTTCGGCACGTACCGGGTCTCGGACCAGGCGGCCTCGGCGAGGTAGCCGAGGTGCAGCCGGGCCAGGTCGTGCACGAGGCGGCCGGTCTGGCTGGGCGTGGCCAGCTCCCCGTAGTCGCGCACGGCGTGGTGGTACGAGCGCAGCGGCCCGTCCGCCTCCATGCCGCCGCGCCACTCCTCCTCCAGCTCGGGGGTGCCGTGGTACGGGTCGAGCGCCGACTGGGCCATGATCAGCCGTCCGCCCAGCCCGCGCGAGGAACCCCCTCGGCCCTCGACCTCCTCGCAGTAGCAGTCGTCGACGACGTTCTCCGCGAGCAGCAGCTTCCCGGCCGCCATCAGATGGTCGAGGCCCACCGCGCCGGGGTGCTGGAGCACGACGGCCCGGCCGAACTGGAAGCCGGCGAAGTCCCCGGTCCAGCTCTGCGGGAACAGGTCGAGCGAGCGGGCCCAGGCTTCGAGGCCGGCGTCGATCTCCGCGGCCTTCGCCGGGTCGGCGGGCACGGCGGGCCGGTACCGCAGCCCCGGGACCGCGCCGCTAGGGGGGCGGGTGACGAGACCGGCGAGGCCCGGCGGCCCGGGCAGGCGCGGTGGCTCAGCCGGGCGCGGTGGCTCAGGCGGGCGTGGTGCCTCGGGCAGGCGTAGTGGCTCGGGCGGGCGTGGTGGTTCGGGTAGTCGCGGTGCCGTGCCGGACACGGTGGGCGCGTTCACTCGGCGGTCCGCCCGACCTGGACGTTCTCCAGGATCCCCGCCGCGTCCGGTACGAGGATCGCCAGCGAGTAGTAGGCGGTCACCAGGTAGTTCACGATCGCGGTGCTGTCGATGCCCATGAACCGCACATTCAGGCCGGGCTGGAACTCCTCGGGGATGCCCGTCTGGTACAGGCCGACGACGCCCTGGTCGGCCTCGCCGGTGCGCAGCGCGATGACGCTGCTCGTGTGGTGCGGGCCGATCGGGATCTTGCCGCAGGGCAGGAAAGGCACCCCGCGCCACGCGGGCACCTGGTGTCCCTCGATGTCGGTCGTGCCGGGCATGAGCCCGCGCCGGTTGCACTGCCGGAAGAAGGCCGCGATCACCTTCGGGTGGGCCAGGAACACGCGGGTCTTGCGGCGCATCGACAGCAGTTCGTCGAGGTCGTCCGGTGTCGGCGGACCGGAAGAGGTGCTGATGCGCTGGCCGTGGTCGACGTTGTGCAGCAGGCCGAACTCGCGGTTGTTGACCAGCTCCCACTCCTGGCGCTCGCGGATCTCCTCGACGGTCAGGCGCAGTTGCTGCTCGGTCTGGTTCATCGGGCTGTTGTAGAGGTCCGCGATCCGGGTGTGGACGCGCAGGACCGTCTGGGTGAGCGACAGTTCGTACTCGCGCGGAGCGAGGTCGTAGTCGACGAAACCGCCGGGCAGGACCGGTTCGCCCACGTGGCCCGCCTGCAGCGGGACCTCGGCCTCGCCCTTGCGGTTCACGGGCCTGCTCTGCCGCTCGGCGAACGCGGCCAGCTGCGCGGAGAAGGACGGCGTGCGGGCCGCGAACCGCTCCAGGGTGTCCCAGTTGAGCGCCAGCACCACGCCCGCGGTCTCGGCCCGCACCGAGCTGCGCCAGCGCGGGTCCTCCTCCCCGATGGCCTCGTCGCCGAGACCGGCGCCGTCCGTGACGATCCCGGTGACCTGCTCCTCGCCGTACTCGCCGCTGGTGTAACGGGTGAAACGGCCGTGGACGACGAGGAACGCCTCGGTGACGGGCTGACCTTCGTCGCACAGGAGCTGGCCGGCGCGCACCTCCCGCACCCGGAAGCGCGAGGCGAGCTCGGCGAGCGCCGCCGTGTCGGTGTAGCCGCGCAGGGCGGGCAATTCGGTGAGGGTCTGGGGGACGACCTTGATGTCGTCCGCACCGTTGTGGTCGAACTGCACCCGGCCCCGGCCGACCCGCAGCTGCAGCCGCCGGTTCACCCGGTAGGTGCCGCCCTTGACGTCCACCCACGGCAGCGTCTTCAGCAGCCACCGCGAGGTGATGGCCTGCATCTGCGGGGCGGACTTGGCGGTGGTGGCGAGCCGGCGCGCGGCCTGGGTGCCGAGACTGGTGAGCTGCTCGTCGCCGGCGCCGGGCGCGGCGGCGCTGTCGGGTGGGCTTTCCGGGACGGTCACATGTCCTCCGGGACGTGATCCGAGTACGGGTGGGGCGCCTGGACAATGCGGGGCGCCTGTAAAGCCAAACAGCCATCCGTGGCGGCCGGGAACCGCGTGAAAGGGGCGTGTTCGCGCCTCGGGAGTGAAGATCCACCGCAGGAAGCGGAACGGCGGCGGCCCCGCACACCCGCGCGGGGTAACCACCCCTATGCACCTGTTTCACCCTTGAGTCCGGTTTGGGATCGGGGTGTGCGAGACGGGCCGGTCGATGTTCGCCCCGTCCGGGTGAGGACCGGTCTTGCCCGGCCGCCGGAAAGGCGGCACACTGACACCGAACGAATGGTCGGTAGGGAAGCGGGTATCGATGACCACGACGCACTCGGCCGAGACGCCCGAGGCACCTGAGGTGTCCGGGACATCCGGAGCGCCCGGAACATCCGGAGCGCACGGAACGTCCGGGGCACCGGCAGCATCCGGGGCGCCCCTCCCGGAGCAGGCGTTGCAGGAGCACTTCGACGCGACGATCGCGCGGGACCAGCGCGTCGAGCCCCGCGACTGGATGCCCGACGGCTACCGCAGGACGCTCGTGCGGCAGATCGCGCAGCATGCGCACTCGGAGATCATCGGCATGCAGCCCGAGGGCGAGTGGATCACCCGCGCCCCGTCCCTGCGCCGCAAGGCCATCCTGTTCGCGAAGGTCCAGGACGAGGCTGGCCACGGGCTGTACCTGTACTCGGCCGCCGAGACGCTGGGCGCCGACCGCGCCGACCTGACCGAGCGCCTGATCGAGGGGCGCCAGAAGTACTCGTCGATCTTCAACTACCCGACCCCGACGTTCGCCGACGTCGGCGTGATCGGCTGGTTCGTCGACGGCGCGGCGATCTGCAACCAGGTGCCGCTGTGCCGCAGTTCGTACGGGCCCTACGCGCGCGCGATGGTGCGCATCTGCAAGGAGGAGTCGTTCCACCAGCGGCAGGGCTACGAGCTGCTGATGACGATGATGCGCGGCACCGGGGCGCAGCGTGCCATGGTCCAGGATGCGGTGGACCGCTGGTGGTGGCCCTCGCTCATGATGTTCGGCCCGCCCGACGGGGACTCGCCCAACTCGGCCGCCTCCATGGCCTGGAAGATCAAGCGGCACAGCAACGACGAACTGCGGCAGCGGTTCGTGGACATGACCGTCCCGCAGGCCGAGAAGCTCGGTGTCACCCTCCCCGACCCGGACCTGCGCTGGAACGCGGAGCGCGGCCGGCACGACTTCGGCACCCCCGACTGGTCCGAGCTCAAGCGGGTCATCGGCGGCGACGGGCCGTGCAACGCCGAGCGCACGGAGCGCCGCAGGTCCGCCCACGAGGAGGGCGCCTGGGTGCGGGAGGCGGCCACGGCCCACGCGGCCAAGCAGGAGCGGCGCGCCCGCGCACAGGAAGGAGCGGTGGCATGAGCGACACCCACGGCACCCGAGGCACCGGCACCGATGGCACCCACGGCACCGATGGCACTCGCAGCACCGAAGGCGCCCCGAAGCGCGACTGGCCGCTGTACGAGGTCTTCGTACGCGGCAAGCGCGGACTGAACCACGTCCACGTGGGCTCCCTGCACGCCGCTGACGACACGATGGCGCTCACCCATGCGCGCGACCTCTACACCCGCCGCAACGAGGGCGTCTCGATCTGGGTGGTGCGCTCGGAGCACATCGCCGCCTCCACGCGCGACGAGAAGGACCCCTTCTTCGCGCCGAGCGCCGACAAGGTCTACCGCCACCCGACCTTCTACGACATCCCCGACGACGTCCCGCACATCTAGAGGAGCAGGGCATGAGCGACGACCATGTCTACCTGTCCCTCGCCGAGGGGCACGAGGACGACACCCGCTGGGCGTACGGCACCGGCTTCGAGGACCCGCTGCACGGCGTGGACACCACCGTGCCCGAGGGCGTCGACACCGGCCGGCTGGCCGCGCAGTGCGTGGCCCTCGCCGACGACGCCCTGGTGAGCGCCCAGCGGCTCGCCGAGTGGACCACGCGCGCCCCGGAGCTGGAGGAGGAGGTCGCGCTCGCCAACATCGGCCTCGACCTCCTCGGCCAGGCCCGCCTGCTCTACGCGCGCGCAGGCCGCACCGACGGCACCGGCCGCGACGAGGACGCGTACGCCTACTTCCGCGATCCGGCGGAGTTCCGGAACGTCCGCCTGGCCGAACTGCCGAACGGGGACTTCGCGTTCTCGCTCGTGCGGCTGCTGGTGCTGTCCAGCTGGCGGCTCGCGCACTTCGGGGAGCTGTCCTCGCACCCCGACCCGGTCCTCGCGGCCGTCGCGGCGAAGGGCGTCAAGGAGCTGACGTACCACCGGCAGTACGCGGCCGAGTGGGTCGTGCGCCTCGGCGACGGCACACCGGAGTCGCACCGCCGCACCCGCCGGGCGGTCGAGCAGGTGGCGCCCTACTTCGGCGAGCTGTTCACGGCGTACGACGCGCGCGACGAGGTGGCCGCCGTCCTGCGGCAGGTCACGGAGGCGGCCGGGCTGCCCATGCCGGTGTACCGCCCGCTGCCCGGCTCCGGCCGCGCCGGGGAGCACACCGAGCACCTCGCGCCGCTCCTCGCCGAGCTGCAGGGCGTGGCCAGGGCGCACCCGGGGGCGACGTGGTGACCGCCGTGCAGGACGTACAGCGTGCCTGGCGGATCGCGGAGCAGGTGCCGGACCCCGAGCTGCCCATGCTCACGCTGGCCGACCTCGGTGTGCTGCGCGGGGTCGAGATGACCGCCGACGGCACCGTGGTGGCGCGGCTGACGCCGACCTACTCGGGCTGCCCCGCGATGGCCGAGATGCGCGCGGACGTGGCGGCGCGGCTGCGCGGCGCGGGGTACGCGCGCGTGGAGATCCGTACGGTCCTGGACCCGCCGTGGACCAGCGACTGGATCACCCCGCAGGGCCGCCGCAAGCTCACCGAGCACGGCATCGCGCCGCCGGGGGCCGCGCCCCGGCGCGCGGCGGGCCCGGTGCCCCTCGTCCTGATGCCCGCCCGGCGCACGGTGGCCTGCCCGCGCTGCGGTGCGGCGGACACCGAGGAGACCTCCCGCTTCGCCGCCACGTCCTGCAAGGCGCTGTACCGCTGCCGCGCCTGCCGCGAGCCGTTCGAGTACGTCAAGGAGATCTGATGGAAGGCCTGAGGGAAGAGCCGGCGGCGACGGCGGGGGCGTCCGCCTCCGCGCCGGTGCCCGCGCGCGTGCGCCGCCGTCCTGCCTTCCACGCCCTGCGCGTCGCCGCCGTGCAGCGGCTSTGCGAGGACGCGGCGGCCGTGAGCTTCGAGATCCCCGCGGAGCTGGCGGCGGAGTTCGCCTTCGCGCCCGGGCAGTCGCTGACGCTGCGGCGCGTGGTCGACGGACGGGACGAGCGGCGCTCGTACTCGATCTGCTCCCCGGCCGGCGCGGCGCCGCGCATCGGGGTGCGGGTGGTGCCGGGCGGTCTGTTCTCGGCGTGGCTGGTGCGCGAGGTGCGCCCCGGCGACACGGTCGAGGTGATGGCGCCCACCGGCGCGTTCACCCCCGACCTCACCGCGCCCGGCCACCACGTGCTGGTCGCGGCCGGCTCCGGCGTGACGCCGATGCTCTCCATCGCGGAGTCGGTCCTGGCCGCGGACCCGCGCTCGGCGGTCACCCTGTTCTACGGCAACCGGCGCACGGACACCGTGATGTTCGCCGACGAACTGGCGGACCTCAAGGACCTGTACCCGGCCCGGTTCCAGCTCGCCCACGTGCTGTCCCGCGAGCCCCGCGAGGCCGAGGTGCTCTCCGGCCGCATCGACGCGGAGCGGCTCGCGGCGCTCGTCGACTCCCTGGTCGACGTGCGGACGGCGGACCACTGGTGGCTGTGCGGACCGCAGGGCATGGTCCTCGACGCCCAGCGGGTCCTGGCGGGCCTCGGCGTGCCCGGCGACCGCGTCCACCGGGAGCTGTTCCATGCCGACGACGAGCCCGTACGGGAGGTGCGTCACGAGGAGGCGGCCGCGGACGGGCCCGTCAGTCAGGTCACCGTCACCCTCGACGGCCGCTCCACCACGTCCGCCCTGGCCAGGGACCTGAGCATCCTGGAGGGCGCCCAGCGCACCCGCCCCGACCTGCCCTTCGCCTGCAAGGGCGGTGTCTGCGGCACCTGCCGGGCCCTGGTCACCGACGGCAAGGCCGACATGCGCCGCAACTTCGCCTTGGAGGACGCGGAGGTGGCCGAGGGATACGTCCTGACCTGCCAGTCCTTCCCGGTCTCCGAGGCCCTGACCGTGGACTACGACAGCTGAAGGGCGAAGGACCGGCTCGGGGGCCGTCCATCGGGACGGCCCCCGAGGCGACTCATAAATCCGCCTTATGAGGTCATAGATCCAGCCCGGCTACAAGCTTAGGTCACCCTTAGTTTAGGCTCCTTGGTGAGTACATCTGATCACCGCTCGAAGGGAACCTGATCATGCCTCGCCCTCTGCGGGTAGCCATAGTCGGAGCCGGCCCTGCCGGGATCTACGCCGCCGACGCGCTGATGAAGTCCGCAGTGGCCGCCGAGCCCGGTGTCTCCATCGACCTCTTCGAGCGGATGCCGGCCCCCTTCGGGCTCATCCGTTACGGCGTCGCCCCCGACCACCCGCGCATCAAGGGCATCATCACGGCCCTGCACCAGGTGCTCGACAAGCCGCAGATCCGCCTCTTCGGCAACGTCGACTACCCTGGTGACATCAACCTGGACGACCTGCGTGCCTTCTACGACGCGGTGATCTTCTCCACCGGGGCGACGGCCGACCGCGCGCTCGACATCCCCGGCATCGGGCTCGACGGCTCGTACGGCGCGGCGGACTTCGTCTCCTGGTACGACGGGCACCCGGACGTGCCGCGCACCTGGCCGCTGGAGGCCGAGAAGGTCGCCGTGCTCGGCGTCGGCAACGTGGCGCTCGACGTGGCGCGCATCCTCGCCAAGACCGCCGAGGAACTGCTGCCGACCGAGATCCCGCCGAACGTCCACGAGGGGCTGAAGGCCAACAAGGCGCTGGAGGTCCACGTCTTCGGCCGCCGCGGCCCGGCGCAGGCGAAGTTCAGCCCGATGGAGCTGCGGGAGCTGGACCACTCGCCGAACATCGAGGTCATCGTCGACCCCGAGGACATCGACTACGACGAGGGCTCGATCGCCACCCGGCGCGGCAACAAGCAGGCCGACATGGTCGCGAAGACCCTGGAGAACTGGGCGATCCGCGACGTCGGCGACCGTCCGCACAAGCTGTTCCTGCACTTCTTCGAGTCGCCGGCCGAGATCCTCGGTGAGGACGGCAAGGTCGTCGGGCTGCGCACCGAGCGCACCGCCCTGGACGGCACCGGCAACGTCAAGGGCACCGGCGAGTTCAAGGACTGGGAGATCGGCGCCGTCTACCGGGCCGTCGGCTACCTCTCCGACAAGCTGCCCAAGCTGCCCTGGGACGTCGCGTCGGGCACCGTCCCGGACAAGGCGGGACGGGTGATCGAGGAGACCGGCGAGCACCTGCGCTCGACGTACGTCACGGGCTGGATCCGACGCGGTCCGGTGGGCCTCATCGGCCACACCAAGGGCGACGCCAACGAGACGGTCGCCAGCCTCCTGGACGACCACGCGAACGGCCGCCTGGTGACGCCCGCGTCGCCGGAGCCCGAGGCGGTGGACGCGTTCCTGGCCGACCGGAACGTCCGCTTCACCACCTGGGACGGCTGGTACCGCCTGGACGCCGCGGAGAAGGCGCTGGGCGAGCCCCAGGGCCGCGAGCGCGTGAAGCTCGTGGAGCGCGAGGACATGCTGGGGGCGAGCGGCGCGTAGCCGCAGCTCCGCAGGGCCGCGGTCCTGCGGCTTCCGACACGAGAGACAAGGGGTTGGCCCCGCCGTCACGGCGGGGCCAACCCCTTTTTCGCGTCCCCGCTTGCTTTGTGAAACCGATCGGTTTACGGTTCTGAGCAACAGGAAACCGATCGGTTTCCGCATTCGGATCGGAGAAGGTCATGACCGCGATCGAGGGTTCCGTCGTCCTGGTCACCGGCGGCGGCAGGGGGATCGGCAAGGCCCTGGTGGACGGGCTCTTCGAGCGCGGGGCGAAGAAGGTGTACGCCACCGCCCGCGACCCGCGCACGGTCAAGGACACCCGGGCCGTACCGCTGGCCCTGGAGGTCACCGACCCCGCGTCCGTCGCGGCCGCCGCCGAGCGGGCCCAGGACGTCACCGTCCTGATCAACAACGCCGGTGTCTCCATGCACACGTCGTTCCTGGAGTCGCCGGTCGACGACGTGCGCAAGGACTTCGAGACGAACTTCTACGGGCCGCTGCTCACCGCCCGGGCGTTCGTCCCCGTGATCGAGCGCAACGGCGGCGGCCACATCCTCAACGTCCACTCCGTGCTCTCGTGGATCGGTCTGGCCGGCTCGTACAGCGCGTCCAAGGCGGCGCTCTGGTCCCAGACCAACTCCCTGCGGCTGGACCTCGCGCCGCGCGGGATCGGCGTCACCGGACTGCACGTCGGGTACGTCGACACGGACATGACCGCGGCGATCGACGCCCCCAAGTCCACGCCGGCGGACGTCGCGGCCCAGGCGCTCGACGGCATCGAGAGCGGGGCCTTCGAGGTGCTCGCCGACGACCTGACCCGACAGGTCAAGTCCGGTCTGTCGGCCGACCTCTCGGTCCTGTACCCCCAGCTCGTCGCCTGACCGTCCGGGCGGTACACCGATCGGTCTCGGTCCGCCCTCCCGCGGAGGTAACCTCGCCCCATGGCCACCAGCACGGACAAGACGTCCACCAGGGACCGGCTGCTCGACGCGGCCACCGAGCTCTTCTACCGCGACGGCGTCTCGATCGGCGTGGAGGCGCTGTGCCGGGCGGCCGGGGTGTCCAAGCGCTCGATGTACCAGCTCTTCGCGAGCAAGGACGAGGTGCTGGCGGCGAGCCTGGAGCGGCGGGCGCCGGAGTACGGGCGGCGGCTGGGCCTGAGCGCGGAGGAGTCCGAACCGCCGCGACCGCCGCGGGAACGGATCCTGCACGTCTTCGAGCAGCTCGAAGCGGCCTCGGTGCAGGACGACTACCGGGGGTGCCCGTTCCTGTCGGCGCTGGTCGAGCTGAAGGACCCCGGGCACCCGGCGAGCGTCGTCGCCCTGCGGGCCAAGGGCGCCCTGGTCGAGACCTTCCGCGCCGAGGCCGAACGGGGCGGCGCGAAGGACCCGGACCTCCTGGCCCGCCAACTGGCCCTGATCTTCGACGGAGCCAGCGCGAGAGCAGGCGCCGGAGCGGAAACCCTCCAGGGCCTGACCAAGACAACGGCCGCCACCCTCCTGGACGCCGCAGGCATGAACTAGCCCCGAAAGGGGCACGGGGAACGGCGCGCTCAACCACATCCGGCGCGCAGCCGACACACAACCTGGCCCCCACCCCCTCAGGGGCGCGGGGAGCTGCGCGCTCAGCCACGACCCGCGCGCAGACGACACACAACCCTGCGCCCCCCCAACCCCCCGCACCAAACACTCAGCCCCGCGCGGCCAGCGCAACCGCCTCAACCAACGGCAGCACCCGAGCCCGCACCCGCTCCCGCAGCACCACCTCGGTCCGCGTACGGACCACCCCCGGCAGGCTGATCAGCACCTGGATCACATCCTCCAGGTRCCCGTTGTCCCGCGCCACGACCCGCGTCAGCAGATCCCCGCCCCCGGTGATCGAGAACGCCTCGATGATCTCCGGCACGCCCGCCAGCGCGTCCCCCACCTCGTCCAGATGCCCCTGGGTCACCTCGACGTGCACGAACGCGAGCACCGGATGCCCCAGCGCGGCCGGCGACAGCGAAGGCCCCGTCCCGGTGATCACCCCGTCCCGCTCCAGCCGGTCGAGCCGCGCCTGCAGCGTCCCCCGGGCCACCCCCAGGATCCGGGCGTACTCCCGCACGCTCGTGCGCGGCTGCTCCAGCAGCAACCGCAGGATCCGCGTGTCGAGTTCGTCCACCGCCATGGTCCGTTGGCCTCCCTGTGATCTTGGGTGATCGTCCGTGACTGTACCAACGGTCCAGTGGGGCGGCCGCCGGTTGAGCCACCACCCCCCACCTGCCTAACGTAGGGGTACTGATGGCGCCGCGCAGCGCCGGGCGGCGAGGAAGCCGTACCGGCCCCGCGGCGCCATTCGCATGAGGATCCCGCGGACCGATCGAACGAGACAGGGGCGGACTGCCGACGGTGAAGAAGATGTTCATGGCCCCCGACCCGGGCCTGCTGCGGATGCGGATCGCGCTGCGCGCGGTCCTCGGCATCGGCCTCGCGGTGACCGCCTCGGAGCTGGCCGGGCTCTCCCTGCCCGCCTCGATCACCGGCGGCCTCGCCGCGCTGCTCGCGCTGTTCACGGTCGGCGACCCGACCGTGCGCGGCCAGGCGCTCACGACCGCCCTGCTGCCCGCCGTCGGCTTCCCCGTCCTCGCCCTCGCGGCCGTCCTGCACACGGTGCCGACCGTCCGCGACGCCGTCTGGCTGGCCGTCGTCCTCGGCGGGGTCTACGCCCGCCGCTGGGGCCCCCGCGGCCACGCGCTCGGCATCTTCGCCTTCATGACCTTCTTCATCAGCCAGTTCCTGCACACCGCCCCCCGCCAGCTCCCGGAGCTGTACGCCGCCATGGCGATCTCGCTGGCGGCGTCCTCGGCGGTGCGGTTCGGCGCGTGGTGCGTCGAACGGCGCACGCCGCCGCCGGCCGTGCCCGCCGCACCGGCCGGCCGCGGCCTCTCCCGGCCGACCACCCGCCAGGCCTTCCAGGCGACGGCCGCCTGCGCGTTCGCGATCGCCGCGGGCCAGCTCCTCTCGCACGAGCGCTGGTACTGGGCCGTCGGCACCGCCTGGTGGATCTTCGTCAACACCTCCTCCCGCGGCGAGACCCTGGTACGCGGCTTCCGGCGCGTCGTCGGCACGGTCACCGGCATCGCGGCCGGACTCCTGGCCGTCGTGCCCCTGAACGGCGCCCCCGCGCCCACGGCGGCGCTCGTGGCCGTCTGCGTCTGGGGCATCTTCTACACCGCACCGCTCTCGTACAGCTGGATGATGTTCTTCGTCACCGTGCTGGCGGGCCTGCTGTACGGGCTGCTCGGCGTCCTCGACCCGGCGCTGCTGGGCCTGCGGGTCCTGGAGACCGCGGCCGGCGCGCTCGGCGCCGTGCTCGCCGTCGCGCTGGTCCTGCCGGTCACCACGCACGCGGTCACCGACCGCTGGGTGGACCAGGCGGTGCGCGCCGTGCACGGCTGCACCGCGACGGCGGCCCGGCGGCTGGCCGGCGACCCGGGCGCCGACCCCGCCCCGCAGGCGGCGGAGCTGGAGGCCGTGCTGGGCCGGGTCCGCTTCGCGCTCGCCCCGCTGGTGCACCCGCTCAACCCGGTGCGGGCCCGCAAGGAACGCGCCCGCCAGGTGCTCGCCCTCCTCGACGACTGCGCCCGGGAGGCACGGGGCCTCGTGGCCGTGGCCGCCGACCCCGCCGCCTCCCACGACGCCCGTCTCACCGCCGCCTGCGGGCGCGTCGAGGCCGCGGTGGAGGTCCTGGTCGGCGCGGTCCCGGAGCGCGCCGTGACGGCGGCCGGGGAGGCGCCCGGCCACCACCCCGGGGCCGAGCAGGCCCTCGCGCACCTGCACAACCTGGAACGCGCGCTCGGCGCGCTGGCCGCGCCGCTGCGGGGCCCGCTCGCGAGCGCCTGAGCGCAGTCGGCGCCGTGCGCCGTCCGGAGGCACCTGCCGGGACGCGCGGCGGAAGACGGCAGGGTCCAGGTTTGGTCTAGGCCATTCGCTGCTACCGTCGCCCTCAAGGACGCAGCCCGCAGGACGCAGCACCGGGCCGCGGCACGAAGGACGTGGCACGAAGGACGTGGCACCGAGAGGGGACGCAGTGACGGACGGCGACGGACGGCAGCGGCGGGCGTACATCGGCTCCTTCACCGCGGCGGGAGGCCTGGGCGTGCTCACCGCCGCCGTGGACGGGGAGACGGGTGCCCTGACGCTGCTGAGCGCCGTGGACAGCGTCGCCGACCCCTCCTACCTGGCCCTGTCGCCCGCCGGGGACATGCTCTACGCGGTCAGCGAGACGACGCAGGGCGCGGTCGCCGCCTACCGCGTGAAGGGCGACGAGCCGGTCCTGTCCGGCGCGCCGGTATCCGTCGGCGGCAGCGGGCCCACGCACCTGAGCCTCTTCGACGGGCACGTCCTGACCGCCAACTACGGCTCGGGCAGCGTCAGCGCCGTGCCCGTGCGGCACGACGGCGGCCTCGGGGCCGTCGCGGACGTGCTGCGGCACGAGGGCGCGGGCCCGCACGCCCAGCGCCAGCAGGGCCCGCACGCCCACCACGTCCAGCCCGACCCGAGCCGCCGGTGGGCGGTGAGCGTCGACCTCGGCACCGACTCGGTACGGGTGTGCGCCCTGCGGGACGGCGCCCTCGCCCTGCACCGGGAGATCGCGCTGCGGCCCGGTTCGGGCCCCCGCCACCTGGCCTTCCACCCGGACGGCGAACGCGCGTACGTCCTCAACGAACTCTCGCCGACCGTGACCGCGTGCCGGTGGGACGCCGTCCGGGGCGCGCTCAGGCCGGTGGGGGAGACCGCCGTGCTGCCCGACCTCCCGGAGGGCGACGCCTACCCCTCCGGCATCGTCGTGTCGCCCGACGGCCGCTTCGTCTGGACCGCGACACGCGGCCAGGACGTCGTCTCGGTCCTCGTGCCCACGGCGGCCGACGCGGGGCTGAAGCTGGTCGCCACGGTGTCCTGCGGCGGTGTCTGGCCGCGGGCGCTCGCCCTCGACCCGACGGGCCGCTTCCTGTACGTGGCCAACGAGCGCTCCGGGAACGTCGCGTGGTTCCGGGTGGACCCCGACACGGGCCTGCCGCAGCGCGGCGGATCGGTCAAGGTGCCCGCGGCGTCCTGCGTGGTCCTCGACTGACGGAGGGGTCCGGCAACCCCGAAGGGCCCGGCTCCGGAGACGGAGCGGGCCCTTCGGGGTTGATGCGTACGAGCGGCTCCGGCCGACGGTCCGGCCGACGGTCCGGCCGCGGCCCGGCCGGACCTAGCGGACCGGCGCGCCCTGCTGCTGCGGCGGCGTGATCCCGAGCGCCGTCATGTACTTCGCGAGCGCCAGCTTGCCGATCGCGGGGTACGCGCCCAGCGCCTCGGCGGCGGAGCAGTCCGCCTCCTTCGCGGCCTCGTCGAGCAGGCCCGCGTCCAGCTCGGGGCCGATCAGGTAGGGAGCGAGCGCCAGCTGCTGGGAGCCCGCGTTGCGCAGCTGCTCGGCGGTGGCCGCGATCGAGCCCTCCTCGTCGAGCGCCGCCGCCATCACGGGCACGGCGAGCCGCGCGGCCAGCAGCATGCCGGTGATGCCGGCCGCCTGCACGGCCTCGTCGCCGCCCACGGACGCCAGGATGATGCCGTCCGCGGCCGTCGCCACGGTGAACAGCCTGGCCCGGTCGGCACGCGCCAGACCCGCCTCGGACAGGCGCACGTGCAGCGCCTCCGCGAGCAGCGGGTGCGGGCCGAGGACGTCGGTCAGGTCGGCCGCGACGCGGCTGTCCATGACGGCCTGGCGGACCCGGCGCAGCAGCGCCCCGTCCGGGCCCGCGAGCAGCGGCACGACCACGGCCACGGGGCCGTCGGGCTCCACCGCGTCCGCACCGGCCTCACGCGCCTGCTCGAAGCGCGCGACGCGCTCCTCGGAGGCGTGCGCGAGCACCGACTGGAGCGTCGGGAACTCCTCGTCGTCCCCGTCCAGGTACCCGATGCGGGCGTCGAGGCCGGGCAGCTCGGAGCGTGCGATGCTCACGACCTCCTCGGCGAGGCTGCGGGTGGCGGCGCTGGGCGTGCCCGGCACCGCGAGGACGAGCGCGGGCGCGCCCTCGGGAGCCGCCAGCGGTTCCGGTCGGCGGTGCCGGCCGGGCTGGCGGGGTCGCGGCATTCGTACTGGCAGGCCGGACGCGGGCCCAGTGGGGGAGCTCATGGCGCCGAATGTTACTGGTTTCCTGGGCTCCCCTGTTCGGGGAGGGTCCAGGTGAGCGGTATCCGTCCGGTTTTGTCTGATGAGTTGCGTACGGATCGATCTCCCTGCCTGCCGGGGGATCACGGTGTGCGATCACGGGAACGCGTGTCCGAGGCGTCCGGGCCGTCCGGGGTGTCCGTCACGACGTACAGCATGCTGTCGTCGCGCGGCAGCGCCAGGCGGCCGGCGGCCAGGTCGGAGGCGATGCCGGCGGCGCCGTCGAGCGGATCGCCCGCGGCCGGCACCTGCCGCGCGTGCGGCAGCCGGTCCGTCAGGGCGGCCCGCAGGGGTACGAGGAGGGGGTCGCCCATCCTGAACAGTCCACCGGTGAGGGCGAGGCGGACCTCTCCGGCCGTCCCGCCGGCCCCCGCGGACGCGGACGCAGCCTCGGTCTCGGCCTCGGCGGGCGCGGGGCACACCGCGGCGGCCGAGTCGGCGATGTGCCGGGCCGCGGCGGCCAGGACGCCCACCGCCACCGGGTCGCCGTCACCGGCGCAGGCGGCGACCGCGGGCGCGAAGGACGCCAGCACGGCGGGCCGGTCCGGGCGCGGGTAGAGCTGTCCCGGCAGCGCCGGCGCGGACCCGAACGCCTCCTCGGCGTACGACAGCAGCGGGAGCGAACCGCCGGGCCGCCCGTCGTAGGCGCGCAGCGCCGCGTCGAGGCCCGCCTGCCCGATCCATGCCCCGCTGCCGCTGTCGCCGAGCAGATGCCCCCACCCGTCCGCCCTGCGCCACTCCCGCAGGTCCGTGCCGATCGCGATCATCCCGGTGCCGGCCGCGACGACCGCGCCCACCCGCTGCCCGAGCGCACCCGTGTAGGCCGCGACGGCGTCGGCGACCAGGGCCAGCCGCCGTACGCCGAGTTCGCGGGCCAGCGCCGGGTACAGGTCGGCGCGCAGCGAGTCGCCCAGCGTGGTGAGGCCGGCGGCGCCCACGGCGGCGGCCCGGAGCGTGCCGACCCCGGCACCGGCCATCAACCGCCGCGCCATCGGTACCAGTTGCTCCAGCAGATGCCCGGCGTCGATGCCGCGCGCCGCGGTGCGCACCGGTTCCCGGGAGGTCAGCGGTTCGGTGACCGGGCCCCCGTCGGGGACCAGTACGACCCGCAGTCCGGAGCCGCCGGAGTCCACCGCGAGGACGCCCGACCCGTCGGCGGTACCGGTCACGGGACGCGACACGCTGCACCCCTCTCCCGTGACCGGCTGCCCGGTCACGCACGATCCGGCCGGTCCGCGCGACCGGTCCGACCGGCTCGGCTGGTCCGGTCGGCCCGCGGGACCTCGGCGAGGAGGAAGAGTAGCGCCCGGCGGGCGCTCCCGGTGCGCGGACCGTACCGCGTACGCGCACTGTCGGTGCGTGCCAGTAGAGTGACGCGCCGTGGCACCACGACCTTTACACGAACTTGTCGAGCCGGGCTGGGCGAAGGCCCTCGAACCGGTGGCCGGACGCATCGCCGCGATGGGCGACTTCCTGCGGGCCGAGATCGCGGCCGGCCGGACCTACCTGCCGGCGGGGGCGCACGTCCTGCGGGCCTTCCAGCAGCCCTTCGACGACGTCCGCGTCCTCATCGTCGGCCAGGACCCCTATCCCACGCCGGGCATGGCCATCGGGCTGAGCTTCGCGGTGGCGCCCGAGGTGCGGTCGCTCCCGGGCAGCCTGGAGAACATCTACCGGGAACTCCACACGGACCTCGGACTGCCCAGGCCGTCCAACGGCGACCTCACCCCGTGGACCGAGCAGGGGGTGCTGCTGCTCAACAGGGCGCTCACGACGGCTCCGCGCAAGCCGGCGGCGCACCGCGGCAAGGGCTGGGAGGAGGTCACGGAGCAGGCGATCCGGGCCCTGGCGGCGCGCGGGAAACCGCTGGTGTCGATCCTGTGGGGCCGTGACGCCCGCAACGCACGGCCCCTGCTGGGCGACCTGCCCTCGGTGGAGTCGGCGCACCCGTCGCCGATGTCGGCGGACCGCGGCTTCTTCGGCTCACGCCCCTTCAGCCGGACCAACGACCTGCTGGTCCGCCAGGGAGCGCAGCCGGTGAACTGGCAGCTGCCCTGAGTCCGGTGCGCTGATCGTGGCCGGTCGGCGGTTGCCCCCTTGCCGTCGACCGCGCTGATCACAGCGGGTTTCCCGCACGGCCCCGCCGTCGGGAAACAGGCAACCCGTCGACCCCTCCGCCCCCGGCGGCCAGTCTGGTGCCCGGAAGAACGAGCACGCCCTGCGACCAGGCAGGACGACCGCAAAGGGGAAACATGCGCAAGCTGTTCGACACGGTACTGGCGCTGGCGACCGCGGCCACGGCGACGCTGGCGTTCGCCGGCACGGCCGACGCCAGGGCGGCCGACGACTGGGCCGGCTGCCCGTCCGGCGCCGTCTGCATCTACCCGCAGAACCAGGACCCCGCCCGCAGCCCCAGCAACGTCTACTGGGCGTACGGTCCCCACAACCTGAGCAACCAGTCGGGCTGGCACTGGGTCCTCAACAACCAGACCGGCGGCGCCTCGGCCGAACTGTGCCTGAACTACGGCGGCACGAACTGCAACTACACCATCGGGGCCCAGAAGGGCGTCTACGCGGACCTCGGGCCGGTCAACTCGATCAAGTTGAACCGTCCGTAAGCCGTCCGTAGGCCTCACGCACGGAAGGCCTTGGGAAGGTGAACGCCCGGAACCGCGCCCGCGGTTCCGGGCGTTCACCTTCCCCGGCGAGGGCGTCCACGGGCAGCCGTTTTTCACCCCACCTCGCACCACAACGGTCAAAGGCTGAGCCACTGTCACATTCCACCTCTACTGTGGACATGGGGCCTCTCACGGCTCATGCGCGCGACAACGGGGGACGTGGTGGGGGAGCAGCACACCGGAGACCGACGCGGGGCAGGACCGTCCGACGGCACCGTTCCCGACTTTCCCACCCAGTTGCGGCGCCTGCGCCGTCAACGAGGGTTCTCACTGGCCGACATGGCCCGGCAGGCGCACTACAGCAAGGGCTACCTCAGCAAGATCGAAACGGGTGCCAAGCGGGCCACCGTCGACGTCGCCCGGTGCTGCGACCGGATCCTGCACGCCGAGGGCGGGTTGCTGCGGCTGCTGACGGAGCCGCCCGGGGAGGCGGGGACCGCACCCGGGCGGACGGGCCCCGACGGCACCTGCCCCTACCGGGGCCTGTCGGCGTTCACCGCCCGGGACGCGCCGTGGTTCTTCGGCCGCGAACGGGCCACCGCCGCACTGGTCGAGCGGGTCTTCGAACGGATCGGCGGCGGACCCCTGATGGTCGTCGCCCCCTCGGGGGCCGGCAAGTCCTCCCTGCTCAACGCCGGTCTCGTACCGGCCTTACGGGATCCCGCCGGCTTTCCCATGCCCGGCGCCGAGCAGTGGCCGGTGGTGGCGTTCACACCCACCGCGCATCCGCTGGAGGAGCTGCTGACCGGCGTCGCGAAGGCGATGGACGCCGATCCGGGCCTCACCCCGCAGCAGGTGCGGGAGCGGCCCGGGCTCCTGCTGGAGGCGGTGCGGTGCACGGCGGACGGGCACCCCGGGCCCGACGGGGACCGGCGGCCGCCGCCGGTGCGGCCGGTGTTCCTCGTCGACCAGTTCGAGGAACTGTTCACCCTCTGCTCCGACGAGGACGAGCGACGCGCCTTCGTCCGGGTGCTGTGCGCCGTGTCGACGTCCCGCCGCCCGCCGTCCCCGGCGCACGCATCCGGCCGTGATCCGGCCGTGGTGGTCCTGGGCGTACGCGCCGACCTGTCCGGCCGCTGCCTCGAATTCCCCGAACTGGCCCCGGCGTTCACCGACGGACTGTTCGTCCTGCCCCCGATGTCCGTCGCCGGGCTGCGGGAGGCCGTCACCCGGCCCGCCGACCTCACCGGACTCACCCTGGAGCCCGGCCTCGTCCCCCTGCTGCTGCGGGACGCCGGCCTGCGCGCGGAACCGGAGGGACCGCCCGGTGACGGGCCGCAGGCCGGGCCCGCCCCGCCGGACGTCACCCCCTCCGGTGCGCTGCCGCTGATCTCCCACGCGCTGCTGACCACCTGGCAGCGGCGCGAGGGCGACACCCTGACCGTCGCCGGGTACGAGCGCACCGGCGGCATCCGCGGGGCGGTCGCCCGCACCGCCGAGGACGTCTTCGCGGGCCTGTACCCGGCCGAACAGCAGACGATCCGCAGGATCCTGGTGCGTCTGGTCCACGTCGCCGACGGCGCCGGGCCGACCCGGCGCCGGATGGGCCGCAGCGCGCTGATGGAGCGCCTGACCGACGTGGACGGCGCCACGGCAGCCCTGGACGCCTTCGTGCGGGCCCGCCTGATCACCGCCGACCGCGACACGGTCGAGATCGCCCACGAGGCGCTGCTGCACGCCTGGCCCCGGCTGCGCGGCTGGATCGACGCCGACCGCGACGGACTGCTGATCCACCAGCAGCTCGCGCACGCCGCCGACGAGTGGGCGCGCGAGGGCGGCGACCCCTCCGCCCTCTACCGGGGCACCCGGCTCGACACCGTCCGGGCCTGGGCCGGGGAACGGGACGGCCGCGACCGGCTCAGCGCCCGCGAGGAGGCGTTCCTGCGCGCGAGCCTGGCCGAGGAGGCCGAGCGGCAGCGCCAGGCCCGGCGGCAGGTCAGGCGCCGGCAGTCCATGCTGGCCACGCTGGTGGTGCTGCTCGTGCTCGCCGTCCTGGCGGGCGCGCTGGCGTACCGGCAGCGTGCGGGCGCACTGCACCAGGAGCGGGTCGCCCGGTCCCACGCGCTCGCCGCGCAGTCCGCCTCGCTGGCCGCCGGCCAGCCCGAGGCCTCGATCCGGTTCGCCGAGGAGGCCTACCGCTCCCAGGCGACGCCTGAGGCGCGCGGCGCCCTGCTCAGCACCCAGGCGCAGCCCTTCTCGGCCCGGCTCGGCGGGCACCGCGGGCCGGTCAACGCGGTCGCGTTCGCCCCGGACGGACGCACCCTGGCCACCGCCAGTTCGGACGGCAGGGTGACGCTGCGGCGGCTCGCGGACCGCCGTACGGTCGCCGCGTTCGCGATGCGCGGACGGGCGCGGTCGGTCGCCTTCAGCCCCGACGGCCGTACGCTCGCCGCGAGCGGCCCCGACTCGCCGGTACGGCTGTGGGACGCGGTGCGCCACCGCGCACGTGCGGTGCTGCCGGCGGGCACCGAGGGCGCCCGGGCCGTGGCCTTCGACCCCCGCGGGCGCCTGCTGGCGATCGCGGCGGCCGACGGCTCGGTCCAGGTCTGGGACACGCGACGGGAGCGCCGCGTGGCGTCCTTCACCGGCCATGCCGGGCAGGTGGACACCCTCGCGTACGCCCCGGACGGCCGGACCCTGGCATCGGCCGGCGCCGACCGGACCGTACGGCTGTGGGACACGGCGCGCGACCGGCCCGCGGGCGTCCTCGAAGGGCACGGCGACGACGTGCTGGGCGTCGCGTTCGCGCCGGACGGGCGGAGCCTGGCGAGCGGCGGCGCCGACCGGAGCGTACGGCTGTGGGACCTGGCGCGGCGGCGCACGACCGCGGTCCTGACCGGGCACAGCGACGACGTCAACGCGGTCGCCTACGCTCCGGACGGGGCCACGGTCTTCAGCGCGGGCGGCGACGGCACGACCCGGCTGTGGGACGTGCACAGCGGGATGCAGACGCTCACGCTCACCGGCCACACCGACTACACGATGGGGGTGGCGGTGAACGCCGCCGGGACGGTGCTCGCCACCGCCGGGTTCGACCAGTCGGTGGTGCTGTGGACGCTGGGCGGGCCGGTGCTGACGGCCCGTCCGTCCACCGAGGTCTGGCAGTCCGCGTACAGCCCCGACGGCAGACTGCTGGCGTCGGCGGGCGCCGATGGCACGGTGCGGCTGTGGGACGTGGCGCGGCACCGGTGCGTCGCGACGCTGCGCGGGCACCGCTCGGCCGTGTTCTCGGTGGCCTTCGCCCCCGGCGGACGGACGCTGGCCTCGGCCGGTGCGGACGGTACGGTGCGGCTCTGGGACGTGGCCGCCCGCCGTCCGCCCGTCACGCTCACCGGGCACCGCGGGGACGTCTTCTCCGTGGCGTTCGCCCCGGACGGCGCGCTGCTGGCGTCGGCGGGCGCCGACGGGACGGTGCGGCTGTGGGACGTGGCCGCCCGCCACCGCCTGGCCACGCTCACCGGCCACACGGACTTCGTCAACGGCGTCGCCTTCAGCCCCGACGGGCGCACCCTGGCCAGCGCGGGCGACGACCTGACCGTACGGCTGTGGGACGTGGCGGGCCGCCGGCCGGTGGCCACGCTCGCCGGGCACACGGGCGCGGTGCGGGCGGTGGCGTTCGGACCGGACGGCCGGGCCCTGGCGAGCGGCGGCAACGACGGGACCGTACGGCTGTGGGACGTCCGCCGGCACCGGCCCACGGCGGTGCTGCGGGGCCGCACCGGCTCGGTGCGCGGCATCGCGTTCTCGCCCGGCGGCCGGCTGCTGGCCGGCAGCGGCAGCGACCGCACGGTGCGGCTGTGGGAGGTGGCCGGGCGGCGGCCGTGGGCCACGCTGACCGGTCATACGAACGCGGTGTGGGGCACCGTGTTCGCCCCGGACGGGCGGACGGTGGCGAGCAGCAGCAACGACGGGACCGTGCGGCTGTGGGACCTGGACGTGCCGGCGCGGTTCGCGGCGATCTGCCGCCTGCGGCTGTCGGCGGGCACGCCGGTGTGCCCGCACCGCTGACCGGGCACGTCCCCCACCGGCCCGGACACACCCGCGGGCACGCCGCCGTCGACGCGGGCCTCCTCGCGGCGGCCCCGGCCCGGTAGTGGACGGTCGCGGTGGTGCCTACACGTTCCTGCGGTACTGTCCGCCGACCTCGAAGAAGGCCTCGGTGATCTGCCGCAGGGAGCAGACCCGGGCGGCGTCCATCAGGACCGCGAAGACGTTGTCGCCGTTGATCGCCGCTTCCTTCAGCCGGGTGACGGCCTGCGCGGCCTCCGCGCCGTGCGCGGCCTGGAAGTCACGGACCCGCCGCAGCTGCGACTCCTTCTCCGCCTGCGTGGCGCGGGCGAGTTCGACCTCGGCGCCCTCGGGCTCGTCGCCGGGCCGGCGGAAGGTGTTCACGCCGATGATCGGCAGCGAGCCGTCGTGCTTGCGCTGCTCGTACAGCATCGACTCGTCCTGGATGCGGCCGCGCTGGTAGCCGGTCTCCATGGCGCCCAGCACCCCGCCGCGCTCGTTGATGCGGTCGAACTCGTCGAGTACCGCCCGCTCGACCAGGTCGGTGAGCTGGTCGACGACGAACGAGCCCTGCAGCGGGTTCTCGTTCATCGCCAGGCCCCACTCGCGGTTGATGATGAGCTGGATCGCCAGGGCCCGGCGCACCGACTCCGCGGACGGGGTGGTGACCGCCTCGTCGTAGGCGTTGGTGTGCAGGGAGTTGGCGTTGTCGTAGATGGCGATCAGCGCCTGCAGGGTGGTGCGGATGTCGTTGAAGTCCATCTCCTGGGCGTGCAGGGACCGGCCCGAGGTCTGGACGTGGTACTTCAGCTTCTGCGAACGCTCGTTGGCGCCGTACTTCTCCTTCATGGCGACGGCCCAGATCCGGCGGGCCACCCGGCCGAGGACCGAGTACTCCGGGTCCATGCCGTTGGAGAAGAAGAACGACAGGTTGGGCGCGAAGTCGTCGATGTGCATGCCGCGGGCCAGATACGCCTCGACGTAGGTGAACCCGTTGGCGAGGGTGAAGGCGAGCTGGCTGATCGGGTTCGCGCCGGCCTCGGCGATGTGGTAGCCGGAGATCGACACCGAGTAGAAGTTGCGCACCTGGTTCTGGATGAACCACTCCTGGATGTCGGCCATCATCCGCAGCGAGAACTCGGTGGAGAACAGGCAGGTGTTCTGTCCCTGGTCCTCCTTGAGGATGTCGGCCTGCACCGTGCCCCGCACGGTCGCCAGCGCCTGCGCGCGCAGCCCGGCGGCCTCCTCGGGGGAGGGGTCGCGGCCCTCGGCGGTACGGAACGCCTCGATCCGCTGGTCGATCACGGTGTTGAGGAAGAACGCCAGCACGGTGGGCGCCGGACCGTTGATCGTCATGGACACCGAGGTCGTCGGCGCGACCAGGTCGAAGCCGTCGTAGAGGGCCTTCATGTCGTCGAGGGTGGCCACCGACACCCCGGAGGTGCCGACCTTGCCGTAGATGTCGGGACGCTCGTCGGGGTCGCGGCCGTACAGGGTCACCGAGTCGAACGCGGTGGACAGGCGGGTGGCGGGCTGCCCCTCGGAGAGCAGCTTGAAGCGCCGGTTGGTGCGGAACGGGTCGCCCTCGCCGGCGAACATCCGCGCCGGGTCCTCGCCGTCGCGCTTGAAGGGGAACACCCCGGCGGTGAAGGGGAAGCGGCCGGGCAGGTTCTCCCGCCGCCAGAACCTCACCAGCTCCCCGTGGTCGGTGAAGCCGGGCAGCGCCACCCGGGGCACCTTGTTGCCCGACAGGGACTCGCGGGTCAGCTTGGTGCGGATCTCCTTGTCCCGGATCCGCACGACCTGCTCGTCGCCCGAGTAGGACTCCACGACGGCGGGCCAGTCCTCGATCTGCTCCGCGACCTCGGGCCGCAGCTGCCTGCGCGCCCGGTCGAGCAGCTCCTGCACGTTCCCCGCGTCGGAGCCGGCGTCGGCGAGCTCGGCCCTGACCGCGTCCAGCCGCTGCACGCGCCGCGCCGCCTCGGCGAGCGCCTCGGTCTCGGCGTGGTACGCGCGGACCGTCCCGGTGATCTCGGCGAGGTAGCGCACCCGGTCCGCGGGCACCACCTGGCGGATCCCGGAGGAATGGCGTACGTCCACCCGCGGCAGCGCGCCCTCCGCCACCGGCAGCCCCCGCTCGGCCAGCACCCCCTTGAGGTGCTGGTGCAGGGCGGTCACGCCGTCGTCGTTGAACGTCGCCGCGGAGGTGCCGAACACCGGCATGTCCTCGGGCCGCTGCCCGAACGCTTCGCGGTTGCGCACCAGCTGGCGGCCCACGTCGCGCATCGCGTCCTTCGCGCCGCGCCGCTCGAACTTGTTGATGGCGACGACGTCGGCGAAGTCGAGCATGTCGATCTTCTCCAGCTGCGAGGCGGCGCCGAACTCCGGCGTCATCACGTACAGCGAGGCGTCGACGAACGGCACGATCGCCGCGTCCCCCTGGCCGATGCCCGGCGTCTCCACGACGACCAGGTCGAAGCCCGCGGCCTTGACGACGTCGATCACGTCGGACAGGTGCTCGGGCAGCTCGTGGCTGCCGCGGGTGGCGAGGCTCCGGAAGAAGATCTGGTCCCCGTCCAGCGAGTTCATCCGGATGCGGTCGCCGAGCAGGGCGCCACCGCCCCGGCGGCGCGTCGGGTCGACCGCGATCACCGCGATCCGCAGCTTGCCGCGCTGGTCGAGGTGGAACCGGCGCACCAGCTCGTCGGTGAGCGAGGACTTGCCGGAGCCGCCGGTGCCGGTGATGCCCAGGACCGGTGTGACCCGCTCCGCCGCGGCCGACCGCACCCGCTGCGAGAACTCCTCGGGCAGTTTGCCCAGCTCGGCGCCGGTGACCGCGCGGGCGATCGAGAACCGGTCGCCCGCGAGCAGGGCCGCGGCGTCGGCGGGCTTGCTCTCCCAGAGGTCGAAGTCGCAGTCCCGCACGACCGAGTTGACCATGCCGGCGAGGCCCATGCGCTGGCCGTCCTCGGGGGAGAAGATGGTCACCCCGCTCGCCCGCAGCCGGGCGATCTCCTCGGGCACGATCACCCCGCCGCCGCCCCCGACCACCCGGATGTGGTCGGCGCCCTGGGAGCGCAGGGACTCCACCAGGTACTCGAAGTACTCGACGTGTCCGCCCTGGTAGGACGAGACCGCCACGCCGTGCACGTCCTCCTCCAGGGCCGCGTCCACAACCTCCTGCACCGACCGGTTGTGCCCGAGGTGGATCACTTCGGCGCCCTGCGACTGGAAGATCCGCCGCATGATGTTGATCGACGCGTCGTGTCCGTCGAACAGGGCGGAGGCGGTGACGAGCCGGACGGGGTGCGCAGGACGGTGCAGATCGCGCATGAGGGCCTTCCCGGAGCACTTCGGAACAGTGGTGACACCAAGGATAGTAGGACGTCCTAGTATTTTATGGGGAGGCGGTACGACGGCAAGCCCCGCCGCGCACCGGAGGGGGAGCCGGGTCCTCGCCGGGCGTCAGCGCGCCCCCGCGAGCCCCCGCAGCACCGTGTGCGCCTCCAGCAGCGACGGGCCGTACCAGGTGATCAGCCGGCCGCTCACCAGGCGGGTCGGTGCGGTACGGAACGCCTCGGGCCCGTTCTGCCCGCTGAACGCGTACGGCTCGTCGGGCAGCAGGACGAGGTCCACGTCCGGCCGGTCGATCCGCGCCAACTCCATGTGCGGGTAGCGGTCCGGGTGCCCGGCGAACGCGTTGGCGAAGCCGGCCCGGCGCAGCAGGTCGCCGGTGAAGGTGGACCGCCCGACCACCATCCAGGGGTCGCGCCAGATCGGCACCGCCACGGTGGCGGCGATGTCGGGCAGGGGCCCGGACCACAGGGCGCGCGCCGCGTCGAGCCAGTCGGGCACCGGCCCGCCGAGCGCCCGGGTGAACAGCCGCTCCATCGAGGTCAGGGCCTGGGGGAGCGTCTCGATGACGGTGACCCACACCGGCACCCCCGCCGCGCGCAGCCGGGTCACGTCCAGTTCGCGGTTCTCCTCCTTGTTCGCGATCACGAGATCGGGCCGCAGCTCCTCGATCGCCCCGCGGTCGGGGTTCTTCGTGCCCCGCACCCGGGCCACGTCGAGGTCGCCGGGGTGGGTGCACCAGTCGGTGGCCCCGACCAGCACCTCCGGCCGGCTGCGGGCGAGGGCCTCCGTCAGGGACGGGACGAGGGACACCACCCGCCGCGGCGGGCGGGGCAGGTCCACGCCGGTTCCCATGTCGTCGCGCGGCGGCGTCATCAAGCTCCTCGTCCGGGAGG
>NZ_VDFC01000058.1:98432-157073 GCF_008369065.1 Streptomyces apricus
GGGACCGGGGGCCGGGGTCCGAGGCCTGAGGTCCGACGTCCTGGGAATCAGTCGATCACCGCGGCCCGCACGCAGAGTACATCCGGCAGATGGGACGCCAGCTGCCGCCAGCTGTCCCCGTCGTCGGCCGACGCGAACACCTCGCCGTTGCGGTTGCCGAAGTACACGCCGGCCGGGTCCGCGTCGTCCGTGCACAGGGCGTCGCGCAGCACCGTGCCGTAGTGGTCCTCCTGCGGCAGCCCCGCCGACAGCGGCTCCCAGCTCTTGCCCGCGTCCGACGTACGGAAGACCCGACATCGGCGGTCCGCCGGGACCCGGTCCGAGTCGGCGGTGATGGGGAACACGTAGGCGGTGTCGCCGCGGTGGGGATGGGCGGCCGCGGCGAAGCCGAACGTGGACGGCAGGCCCTTGCCGATGTCCGTCCAGTGCGCCCCCGCGTCGTCGCTGCGGTACACGCCCCAGTGGTTCTGCAGGTAGAGCCGGTCCGGCGTTGCCGCGTCCCGGGCGACCTTGTGGACGCACTGGCCGAACTCCGGGTCCGGATCGGGCAGGAACACCGCCGACACGCCGGAGTTGGACGGCGCCCAGCTGTCCCCGCCGTCCTGCGTGCGGAAGACGCCGGCCGTGGAGACCGCGACCGTCATCGCCTGCGGGTCGCGGGCGTCGGTCAGGATCGTGTGCAGGCCCTCACCGCCGCCGCCCGGCACCCACCGCGAGCGCGTGGGGTGCTCCCAGAGCGGGCGGACGAGCTCGAAGGACTCGCCGCGGTCCGCCGAGCGGTACAGCGCCGCCGGCTCCGTGCCCGCGTACACCACGTCCGGCTCGGAGGCCGACGGGTGGAGCTGCCAGACCCGCTCCAGCGAAGCACCGGTGTCCTTGGGGAACTTGACGGCGGCCTTGGCCGGCTCGGTCCAGGTGCGGCCCAGGTCGTCGGAGTGGAAGACCGACGGGCCCCAGTGGGCGCTGTCGCCCCCGACGAGCAGCCGCGGCACGTCGCCGCGGGTGTCGATCGCGATCGAGTAGACCGCCTGTGCGTTGAAGTACGGACTCTCGTCGAACTTCCAGGCGCCGTCGCGCCGTCGTGCCACGAACAGCCCCTTGCGTGTGCCCACGGCGAGCAGGACCCCGGTCATACCGGCCACCTCCGGACGTCGTTGTCTCAGGTACCGGTCAGTCTGCACCCCGGCACTGACAGTCACCCTCCGGCGGCGTATCGGCGCAGGTGAGCAGCGTGCGGGCGGCGGGTGGGCAGCGGATGGGCGGCAAGTGAGCAATCGGGCGCCCGCGTCCGTACGGGAGCGCGTCCGGTGGCGTCCGGCGCGCCGCCGGACGCCACGAGGAGACCGGCACGACGAGAGGGGCCCCGATGGCGGCTTTGCGTGGTCCGAGGGCGTTGCTGTGGCGCTGGCGGCCCAATCCGCTGCGGCGGCGCAGCGACAGGCTGGAGGCCTGGACCGTGCTCGCCGTGTGGTTCCTCGCCCTGCTCACCGGGACGCTCGCGGGCTTCTCGGTGACACGGTCGGTCGAACAGGGCCTGGCGCGCGAGCGGGTCGAGTGGCGGCCCGTGACGGCGCACCTCACCGGGCACGCGCCCGGCAGGGCGGCCGGCACCGAGCGGGTGTGGGCCGAGGTCCGCTGGCGGGCGCCGGACGGCTCCGCCCACCTGGGGCAGACCCGGGTCGTGCCCGGCAGCACGGCGGGCACCCCGGTCACCGTGTGGACCGACCCGCGCGGCCGCCTCGTCACTAGGCCCGTCACCGAGGCCCAGGCGGCCCTGCGGGCGGGACTGATCGGCACCCTGGCGGGCGCGGCCGCGGCGGTCGTGCCCCTGGGCTGCGGGCGGCTGGTCCGGGACCGCCTGGAGCGGCGGCGGCTGGACCTGTGGGACACGGAGTGGGCGCGGGTCGGTCCCCAGTGGAGGTGGAAGACCGGCTGAGGCGGGCCCGCCCGCCCCAGCCGGTCACCGGTCGCGTCAGACCGAGCGGTGGTACTGGTCCGGCACGTGCACGTCGGCACCGAGCCCGCGGGCCGCGTGCCGCGCCCACGAGGGGTTGCGCAGCAGTTCCCGGCCGAGCAGCACGGCGTCCGCCTCGCCGTTGGCGAGGATCTTCTCGGCCTGCTCGACGTCGGTGATGAGACCGACGGCGGCGACCGCCATGGACGTCTCGTTCTTGACGCGCGCGGCGAAGGGGACCTGGTAGCCGGGGCCGACGGGGATGCGCACGCCGGCCGCGTTGCCGCCCGTGGACACGTCGACCAGGTCGACGCCGTGGGCGGTCAGCTCGCCGGCGAGGCGGACCGTGTCGTCGGCGGTCCAGCCGTTCTCCTCCAGCCAGTCGGTGGCGGAGATGCGGAAGAACAGCGGCTTGTCGTCGGGCCACACCTCGCGCACGGCGTCGACGACCTCCAGGGCGAAGCGCACCCGGTTCTCGTACGAGCCGCCGTACGCGTCCGTGCGCCGGTTGGAGTGCGGGGAGAGGAACTCACCGATCAGGTAGCCGTGCGCGCCGTGGATCTCGGCGATCTCGAAACCGGCGTCCAGGGCCCGCCGAGCGGCGTCGGCGAACTGGCCGACGACCTCGCGGATTCCGTCCACCGTCAGCTCGGTCGGCACCGGGTGCTTCTCGTCGAAGGCCACCGGGCTCGGGCCGAGCGGCTGCCAGCCGTGGTCCTCGGGGCCGACCGGCCCGCCACCCTTCCAGGTGCGGTCCGTCGAGGCCTTGCGGCCGGCGTGCGCGAGCTGGATCGCGGGGACCGTGCCCTGGGAGACCAGGAAGCGCGTGATCCGCCGGAACGCCTCGACCTGCGTGTCGTTCCAGATGCCCAGGTCGTACGGTGAGATCCGGCCCTCGGGGCTGACCGCGGTGGCCTCGACGATGATCAGGCCCGTACCGCCGGTGGCGCGTGCCCCGTAGTGCGTGAGGTGCCAGTCGGTGGGGGCACCGACCGACGGGCCCTCCGGCGCGGCCGAGTACTGGCACATCGGCGGCATCCACACCCGGTTCGGGACGGTCAGCTCGCGCAGGGTGTAGGGCTCGAAGAGCGCGCTCACGGCGGACTCCAATCATGGGACGGTGCCGGGTTGTCTTCTCGTACGATAGACATCGTAGTACGGCGGATGTCAAACTACGAGAGGCCTCGTACAATCCTGGTACGAGGAGGGACTCCGGGCAGATCTCCGGATCCCGGACCCGACGGACTGGAGCCGCTGTGACGATCGCCGCCCCGACCGGCAGCAGCCGCGATCTGCCGCACCCCCAGCGCGCGGAGATCCGGCTGGAAGCCGTGCTGCACGCGCTCTCCGATCCGCTACGGCTGCAGGTCGTACGGGAACTGGCCGCCGACGGGGGCGAGTTGTCCTGCTCGCACTTCGACCTGCCGGTCACCAAGTCCACGACGACGCACCACTTCCGGGTGCTGCGCGAGTCCGGCGTGATCCGGCAGGTCTACCGGGGGACCGCCAAGATGAACGGGGTGCGGCGGGACGATCTCGACGGGCTGTTCCCCGGGCTCCTCGACAGCGTGCTCGCCGCGGCTGCGCGGCAGGCTGTGCGGCTCGGGAGCCGCTAGCCCCTTGTCGCCTTCGGCGGGAGGGGGCGGGCGAGGGGGTGCGTGGTGACGTGCGGGTGCGTCGTGGCCGGTCGCGCAGTTCCCCGCGCCCCTGAAGGGCCCCCTAACGGGCGCCCTGGCCTCTGGCCGCCTGCATGAGGGCACGCCAGTCCGGGAGTTTGACCACTCCTCTGCCCAGGGACGCGCCCAGGTCCGCCTCCGCCCGTTCGATGGACTGCCAGCCCGACCAGTCGACCGGATCCAGGCCCTCCGCGCGCAGGGCCGCGAGCGGATCGGGCGGGACGTCGCGCCGGGCGAGGCCGGGAGCGTCCTCCAGGAGCGAGGCCACCGTCTCCTTCGCGCAGGGGCGGTTGGTCCCGATGACGCCCGTCGGGCCGCGCTTGATCCAGCCGGCCACGTACTCGCCGGGCGCGACCGCGCCCTCGCGCAGCACCCGGCCCGCGCGGTGCGGGACGGTGCCGCGCTCCGCGTCGAACGGCAGGCCCGCCAGCGGGACACCGCGATAGCCGACCGAGCGCAGCACCAGCTGCGCCCCGATGTCCTCGTAGTGCCCCGTGCCCGTCACGCCGCCATGGCCGTCCGGGAGGGTCCGTTCGAAGCGGACCGCGCCCACCCGTCCCGCCGCGTCCGACAGCAGCGCGACCGGCCGTAGGAAGAACCGCAGCCGGATCCGCCGCGACCCGGCGGCCGGCGCCCGTCCGGCCCACTCGCGCAGCACCTCGACGTTGCGGCGCTGGACTGCGGGCAGGCCGGACGGATCCGCGTACGCCGGGTCGAGCGCCAGCTCCGCCGGGTCCACCAGGACGCCGGTGTCCGGCAGGCCGCCCAGCTCCCGCAGCTCCTTGGTGGTGAAACGGGCCTGGGAGGGGCCGCGCCGCCCCACCGTCCAGATCTCCCGCACCCGGCTGTCCGACAGCGCGGCGAGCGCCGCCTGGGGCATGTCGGTCGGGCTCAGTTCCGCGGCGCCGCGGGCCAGGATCCGCGTCACGTCCACCGCCACGTTCCCCACGCCGATGACGACCGCCGTGCGCGCACCGGCCACGAAGCCGTCGGACACGACGTCGGGGTGCGCGCTGTACCAGGACACGAAGTCGGTCGCCGACCAGCTGCCCGGCAGCTCCTCCCCGGGCACGCCGAGGTGCCGGTCGGTGGCGGCGCCCACGCAGTACACGACCGCGTGGTACAGCTCCCGCAGGCGGGCGGCCGGCMCCCCGTCCGGGCCCACCCGGACACCGCCGAGGAACCGCACCCGCTCGTGCTCCAGGACGGTGCGCAGCGTGCCCTGCAGCGACTTGATCTTCTCGTGGTCCGGCGCCACGCCGTAGCGCACCAGGCCGTACGGGCACGGCAGCCGGTCCAGGACGTCGACCTTGACCCCGGGCACCCGTTCCTGCTCGACGAGACCCTGCGCGGCGTACACCCCGCTGGGCCCCGAGCCGACGACGGCGACCTGCAGCACGGCACGACTCCTTCCCCGAGGAGAACGGGGAGCTCGCTGGTGCTTCCAGCATCGCACCGCGCCGCGCGCCGGGGGAGGGGCGGGACGCGACGCTGCGCCGACGGTGTGGACGCGGACGCCGCCCGCGCGTATGTCCGCAATGGGTGTGATCGCCCGGTTACGTTGCCTGCGTGCTGGAAACATCCTTTCTTAATCTTTCTGATCGTGATGAGCCGGACGGGGCGGTGTCGGTGCTGCGCGCCTGGGAGGTGCGCGAGAACGACACGGCCACGACCTGGTGCGACGTCCGGCTGAGCTTCACCGACGGCGCCGGTGTGCACCTGCTCGCGGCGGTGTGCGGGGACAGCGTCTCCGTGGAGGACGTACGCGCCCGGCCCGCGCTCTCCCTCGACGACCTGGCGGTGCTGCCGGACTGGATCGAGGGTCCGCTCCTGGCGGCCTGCGGGGGCGCCGCCGCGCCGTCGGGCGCCCTCGACGGCGCCGCCGGGCCCGTCAGGCGGCACGCGCGCCCCGCGGTGCCGCGGGGCGCCGGGAGCCGCCGCCTCGTCGCGGACGCGTACCTGGCCGGTCAGCGGGCGGGGCGGGATCCGGTGCTCGCGGTGATGGCCGCGACGGGGCACAGCCGGCGGCACGCGCTGCGGTTGATCGCCGGGGCGCGGGATGCGGGGCTGCTTTCGCCCCGGCGCGCGAGGCGCTGAGCGCGCGGCCCGTCGATTTTCGGGTGCGGGTGCGTCGTGGCCGGTCGCGCAGTTCCCCGCGCCCCTGACGGGGCGCGTGCCGTCACATCTCGCGCATGCGGCTGATCTCGGTCGTCTGCTGGGCTATGACGTCGTCGGCCATCTCGCCGATCTGGATGTTGTTGCCCTGGGACAGGACGTCCGTGGCCATGGTGATCGCACCGTTGTGGTGAGTGATCATCAGCTTCAGGAAGAGCTCGTCGAACGCCGCGCCCTTCGCCGCGCGCAGCGTCTTCAGCTGCGTGTCGCTCGCCATGCCCGGCATCACGTCGTGGTGGTGGCCCTCGCTCTTCCTGTCGCCGCCGTGGTTCTTGAGCCAGGCCTCCATCGTCTTCACCTCGGGGCCCTGCGAGGCCGAGATCCGCTCGGCCAGCCGCTTGACCTGGGTCGACTTGGCCCGTTTCGGGGCGAGTTCGGTCATCTCGATGGCCTGCCGGTGATGCTCGATCATCATCCGGGCGTAGTCGAGGTCCGCCGAGTTGGGGGTGTCGTCGTCGGAGCGCTGCTCCGCGGCGTCCTTCGCCGAGAGCGTCTCGGCGGCCTCGCCCGGCTTGCCGGGCGCGATCACCGAAGGGCCCGTGGCCGGTGCGGACTTGGTGTCGTCGTCCGAACCGGTGCAGCCGCCGAGCGCGAGGACGGCGACCGTCACGGACGCCGTGATCAGACGGCGGGACATACGGCGAGCGGGCACGGTGACCTCCTGTGGCACGTGAATCGGCAGACGCCTGGTGGGTCCGGGCACCTCGTGAGTGCCGAGGACCGTCCTAGCACGCTTCGGCACGCCGTTGATCAAAAACATTCATTACGAATGCGTTGCCGCCTGTTGATCTGTGCATGCTGAAGACGATACTGCGGTGGTACCTGAACCGTTCGACTGCGAACGGCGACAAGGGAGGACGCAGTGACCCTGTTGAACAATCTCCGAACGCGGCGCAGACGTCTGGGCGTTGCCGCCACCGCGGCCGGCCTGCTGGCCGCACTGCTCACGGCGGGTCCCGCGGTCGCGACCCCCGACCCCGGGGACACCCCGGCGACGCCGGAAAAGGTCTCCAAGGGCGTGGCCGCCGAGGCCAGGGCGGCGATCGCGGACGGCGAGATACCCGGGCAGGACGAGATCGTCCACTCGGACAACATCAAGCACCTCACGAACATCCCCAAGGACGCGCTGCCCGGCACCAACTCGGACCTCGCCTTCCAGGGCAAGTACGCGTTCGCCGGCAACTACGACGGCTTCCGCATCTTCGACATCAGCAACCCGAAGGCCCCGAAGACGGTCTCCCAGGTGCTCTGCCCGGGCTCGCAGAACGACATCACCGTCTCCGGCGACCTGCTCTTCCTGTCCACGGACTCCTCGCGCAGCGACAACTCCTGCAGCAGCACCACGCAGCCCGCGACGGAGAAGTCCTCCTGGGAGGGCATGAAGGTCTTCGACATCAGCGACAAGAAGAACCCGAAGTACGTCGCCGCCGTCGAGACCGCCTGCGGCTCCCACACCCACACGCTGGTGCCGGAGCGCAAGAACGTCTACATCTACGTGTCCTCGTACTCGCCGAGCGCCACGTTCCCCGACTGCCAGCCGCCGCACGACGGCATCTCGGTCATCAAGGTGCCCCGCAAGGCCCCCGAGAAGGCCGCGGTCGTCAACTTCCCCGTCCTGTTCCCCGGTGAGGGACCGGACGGCGGCGGCAACCCGGGCGGACCCACCAACCCGGGCGTCTCCAAGACCACCGGCTGCCACGACATCACCGTGCTGCCCTCCAAGGACCTCGCGGCGGGCGCCTGCATGGGCGACGGCATCCTGTTCTCCATCAAGGACCCGGAGAACCCGAAGGTCATCGACCAGGTCCAGGACAACGTGAACTTCGCGTTCTGGCACTCGGCGACCTTCAACCAGAAGGCCAACAAGGTCGTCTTCACCGACGAGCTGGGCGGCGGCGGCGCGGCCACCTGCAACGAGGCCGTGGGCCCGGACCGCGGCGCGGACGGCATCTACGACATCGTCGGCAAGGGCGACAAGCGCAAGCTCGTCTTCAAGAGCTACTACAAGATCCCGCGCCACCAGGCCGACACCGAGAACTGCGTGGCCCACAACGGCTCGCTGATCCCGGTCAAGGGCAAGGACATCATGGTCCAGGCCTGGTACCAGGGCGGCATCTCCGTCTGGGACTTCACCAACTCCTCGAAGCCCAAGGAGATCGCCTACTTCGAGCGCGGTCCGCTGAGCACCACGACCATGGTCACCGGCGGCTCCTGGTCCGCGTACTACTACAACGGCTACATCTACTCGAACGACATCGCCAAGGGCTTCGACGTCCTGAGGATCGACGACCGCCGTACGGACCCGGCGAAGAAGAACCGGCAGAGCGAGCTGAACGTCCAGACGCAGCCGGACTACTTCGACTGACCCGCCCCGTCCGCCTCCTGGTTCCGCCCACCCCCGTGGCCGTGGTCCCGCCCGTGACCGTCCTCGTGAGGGTCGTGCGGCTCGCGGCTCCCGGGGGCGAAGAACCGTGAGAGGTCCTCGTGGTACGTCCCGCCGGGTGCTCCGGCATCCGGCGGGACGCCCCGCTCCCATTCGAGCCCGTAGCGCCGGAACAGCTCGCCGCGCAGCACCGGCACCGGCATCGGGACCCCCGGCACCAGGGCCGCGAACACCGCGCCCATCAGCAGCGCCCGCAGCATGGGGTAGTCGGCGGCGGTGTCCGACGAGCCGTAGCGGGACATGGTGTCGCTCAGCAGCTCGGCCAGCCGGCGCTGCTCCGGACACTGCTTGAAGCCCTCACCCTGCAGGATGCCCGCCATGTGCTGGCGCATCACCACGGGATGGTCCCGGGCCAGGCCCAGGATCGCGTCGATGGCCCGCGCCATCCGCTCCCGGCCGTCCTCGGTACGCGGCTCGCGCTCCAGCGCCTCCTCCAGCGTGCGGTGCATCAGCCGGTGCACGGCGGACTGGACGAGCAGACGCTTGCCGGGGAAGTAGTACGAGACCAGACCCCGGGCCGAGCCCGCGCGGTCCGCGATGTCGCCCAGCGTCGTGGCGTCGTAGCCCCGCTCGCTGACCAGCTCCAGCGCCGCCTGCAGGAGCCTCTCGCGGGAACGCCGCCGCAACTCTTCATTGACCGATGCGCTGCGAGGGGACATCCTATGTACTCCTGCGTTGACTGGCTGCCAGCCAACTATACGCAGCGCGTCCGGTCAGGCCCCCGCGGGGACCCGTCCGGGCCGCCGTCCGTCCGGGGCGACGCGGGGGATCGTCCCGGACGGACGGAGCCGTCCTGTCGCAGGGGCGCCGCCCGTTCCCTACAGTGGGGGGAAGTGCCGAGGAGGCGTACGCGCATGGACCAAGAACAGATCCTGGCCAGGATCACGGCGATGGTCGACGACGAGCGCAAGCTCCGGGACGCCCTCGCGTCCGGGGAGATCGACAGCGCGACCGAGCAGCAGCGGCTCGGACAGCTGGAGCGCGATCTGGACCAGTGCTGGGACCTGCTGCGCCAGCGGCGCGCGAAGTCCGAGTTCGGCGAGGACCCGGACGAGGCGCGGGTGCGCCCCGCCTCCCAGGTCGAGAACTACCGCAACTGACCCCTGGTCGACGGCGGCCGGCGGGGCCGCCGCTCAGGCCCCGCGCGCCACCAGGTCCAGCACCGGCCGCAGCCCGTCGGGCCGCTCGGCCACCGGCAGGTGCTCCACGAAGTGCACCGCGCACCCCAGGGCCGCCGCTCCGCCGTCGGCCCTCCGGTCGTCCCCGACCATCAGCGTGGCGCGCTGATCGGCCCCGAGCGCTTCGCAGGCGGCCGCGAAGAGCCGTACGTCCGGCTTCTGCACCCCGTGCTCGTACGACAGGACGTAGGCGTCGACGTACGCGTCCAGGCCGTGCGCGCGGAAGACGGGACGCAGGTCCCAGCCGATGTTGCTGACCACGCCGACGGCGGTCCCGCGCCCGCGCAGGGTGCGCAGCACCTCGCGCGCGTCGGCGTACGGGCGCCAGGCCGCCGGGCTCATGTGCCGGTCGTACAGCGCGTCGTACAGCTCCGCGGCGGGCAGCGCCACCTGGCGGCAGACACCGGTGTACGCGGCCCGGTGCAGCTCGGCGCTCCGGTCGCGCTCGCTCCACAGCGGGACCAGTCCGGCGGGCACCGGCACCGCGTGGGGAGCCGCGCCGGGCAGCGCGCCCACCGCCTCCAGCTCCTCCGCCACCCGGGACAACTCGTGCTCGGGCAGGGGCACTTCGGCGTCGCTCAGTACGGCGCGCAGCCAGGACTCGGCGGATTCGATGCGGAAGAGGGTCCCGGAGAAGTCGAACAGCACGGCGTCCATGCGGGGACCGTACCCACGGCCGGGCCCCGCCGATCGTCGGCCGCCCGGGCGGTCACCTGCCGAACAGGCCCGAGACCGCGTCCACCAGGCCGCCGATCAGCCCCGTCGAGGCGGACTCCGACGGAGCGGGCTCCGCCGGGGTCTCCGGCTCGGGAGCCTGCGAACCCGGCTGCGTCGCGGGCTCCTCGCCCGTGTCCGGGGACCGGCTCGGCAGGCCGGCGGACGCCTCCGTGCCCCCGGAGCTCGCCGACCCTGCGTCCTCCGGTCCGGCGGTGCCCTCCGCCCCGGCGGCCGGGGCGGACGAGGACTTCGCGTCCGGCGCGCTGCCGGCGCCGCTCTTCTGCGGCCGCGGGCCGGTCATCGCCTCCGCGCCCGTGGTGGCCACGTCTTCCTGCCAGGCCGGGGGTCGTGCGGCGCTGGTCGCGGGGTTGTCGGCGGCCGGGCTGCCGGACCCGGACCGTTCCGGTTCCCCCGCCACCTCCGCACCGCGGTTCACGTCGTCGGTGCCGAGCAGGCCGGGGATGCTGAGCCAGGGCGCGGTGGAGTCGCGGTCGGTGACCACGAGGCCCAGGGTCGCGGCCGAGCACACGCAGCCGGCCGCCACGAGCCAGCCCATCCGGCGCATCCGGCCGGCCCGCCGGCCGCTCGGGTCGACGAACACCGGCGCACCGCCCGTGTCCGCGCCCGCGAAGTCGCGCACCTGCGCGGGCTCGTCCGCTTTTGTGGGTTCGGCTGCCTGCGCGGGTTCGGCCGCCTTTGTGGGTTCGGCCGCGGCGCGGTCCAGGAGATCCGTACCGGGCTCCGGGCGTATGGGGCCGTCGTCGCCCGCCTTGCCTGCCATGCAACTGCCTTCCGCTTCGATCGTGTTGTACCGACGGTAGCCCGACCGGGACGCCCCTCGTACGGGCACCCCGGTCGCGCGCGCCACCGGTCTGCGCGAGTGATCCGTGGCCACGGTGCCAAACGGATTGGTCCGAAACGGAAAATTCCGAAACCGGTCCGGTGACCGTCGGGGTGCAAACAATCACCGGCCGGCCGGTCGGCCCGTCGGCGTGCGTCAGCGGCGTGACGCGGCGGGCAGGAGCATCGGCAGCGGGAGGAAGTCGGCCAGCGCGCGCTGACCGGCGATGTTGGCGTGGATCCCGTCGCCGGTGTCGTAGGCCGGGGCGATGCTGTTGGGCTTCAGCGGGTCCTTGAGCACCTGGTCGAAGTCCGTCACGCCGTCGCAGGTCCCGTCGCAGGAGTTCCGCTTCTTGACGAAGGTGCCCACCGCGTGCCGGTCGAGGTTGTTGCCGTCGGTGTAACCGGGACGCGGGGTGATGGGTGTGACGTACACCTCGACCCCGGCGGCGCGCAGGCGCCCGAACACCTCGCGGTAGCTGTCCAGTATCTGCCCGGCATCGCAGCCGTTGGCGAGGTCGTTCGTGCCGTAGTAGTACACGACCCCGGTCACCCCGTGCAGGCCGAGCACGTCACGGTCCAGCCGGGACGCCGCGTCGAGGCCCTTGATCCCGGCCGGGTTGCGCGGGCAGGCCGCGGAGCTGGTCGTGCCGCCGACCCCCGCGTTGGCGACGGCGAACTGCCGGGAGCGCGGGAGTTCGGCGGTGACCCGGCGGGCGAGTTCGTCCGTCCACCGGTGGTCGGTCCCCTCCGGCGTGCAGCCGGCCCCGCAGTCGGTGCTGCCGGTCCCGTCGACCACCGAGCTGCCGAACGCGACGACCGTGCCCTTGAGGGCCGGGTTGCGCACGTCGACGGCGCTGACCAGATAGGTGGAGCCGGTCGTCTGCGTGTACGCCGAGCCGCTCGCGTCGGCCGTGTGGTCGCCGGAGCCGGGCGGGGTGAGGTAGTTGGTGCGGAAGGCGCTGCTGTGTCTGCCCGGTGTGACCGTGCCGGACACGGACAGGGAGACCGCCACGTCGTCCTGCGGACCGGTCCGCAGGGCCGCGGGGTCGCTCCACACCTCACCGCCGGGCGGTACGACGACCTCGGGCCGGCCGTCGAAGGTGACGGTGCGGACGGCGCCCTCGATCGCCGCGCCGGCGCCGCCCCCGCCGTCCTCGGCGCTCCGGCCGACGGTGGCCGCGTCGACGGTCAGCGGGGCCGTGCCGAAGGTGTTCTGGATCCGGACGCGCAGCGCCCCGCCGCCCTGGCTGAGATGGGTGATCATGCGAACCGACTGGTCCCGCAGGGGAGTCGGGGCGGGTTCCTGCTGGGACTGGGCCCAGGACGTGAACCACGCCCGCCCGTTCGTCGCGGCCCGGGACCCGTCGCCCGAGGCGGACGCCGTGGTGGCGGAGACCGCCGATCCGGACGCCGCGAGGGTCAGGGCCAGGGCCACCGCGGCGCGCCGCAGCGAGGGGGTACGGAAAGGATGCATGGGGGTCCCTTCGGCAGGGTGCGGCCCCGGCACGTGACGTACGGCTCCGCCGGGACCGCTGGGCTCGGTCCCGTATGACCTGCCCAGGGGACTCCCGGGTCAGACGTGACGGCCCGTGCCCGTGGGACGGACGTGCCACCGCACCGGACGGGCCCCCTCACGCGCCGCACGCATCACGCGCCGCGCACCTCATGGGACGCGCCACGAAACGCGTTACGGGATGCGGGCCACCCCCACGTAGATCCCGCTGCCCTCGGCCCCCTCCACCGGGCCCGCGGGGTCCCACTCCGTCGCGGTCACCAGACCGGGCGCGACCAGGTCGAGGCCGTCGAAGAAGCGCTCCACCTCGGCGCGGGTGCGGAAGCCGAGCTTGATGCCGCCCTTGGCGTACTCGGCGGTGACCTGCGCGGAGAGCTCCGGGTACAGGTCGGAGGCGGCGTGCGACAGCACCAGGTAACTGCCCGAAGGCAGCGTGGAGACCAGGGAGCGGACGATCGCGTGCGCGTCCTGCTCGTCGGGGATGAAGTGCATCAGGGCGATCAGCGACAGCGCGATCGGGCGGTCGAAGTCCAGGGTGCGCCGGGCGTGCTCGACGATCCCCTCCGGCTGCCGTACGTCGGCCTCGATGTAGTCGGTGACCCCCTCGGCGCGGCTGATCAGCAGCGCCTCGGCGTGCCGCAGGACGATCGGGTCGTTGTCGGTGTAGACGACCTTCGCCGTCGGCACGACGTCCTGCACGATCTGGTGGAGGTTGGGCTCGGTGGGGATGCCGGTACCGATGTCCAGGAACTGGTCGACGCCCTGCGCGGCGAGCCAGCCGGCCGCCCGGTGCATGAACTGCCGGTTCTGCCGGGCCGCGTCCTTGGCCTCGGGCGGGAGCTGCTTCCCGACGGCCTCGTCGACCGGGTAGTTGTCCTTGCCGCCCAGCAGCCAGTCGTAGACCCGCGCGGGGTGCGCCCTGTCGGTGACGATCTCGGAAAACCGCTGGGGTTCGGTCGGCATGGCAACTCCATCGCGCGCGCCAGTGAAAGGAGGGGCGGACCGACTGTTCGGCCGCCGTGGTGGAGTACATCATGCGCGTCGCGCGGGACTGAAGTGGCGGGGGGTCCACGGCCGTTCGGCCGGGACCGCCCCGGTGGTGTCAGCGCGGTGCGCCGGTCCCGCGGAACCGGGCGTACGAGGCCACCGTCAGCGCCACCGTCAGCGCGCCCAGCAGCCAGCCGCCGAGCACGTCCGACGACCAGTGCACGCCCAGCCAGATCCGGGTCAGGCCCACTCCGACGACGGACACCACCGCCACGGCCAGCGCGCTGCGCCACAGGACGCGCCCGGCGCCGTACAGGCGCAGCAGCCACAGCAGCAGGCCGCACGCCACCGCGGCCGTCATGGCGTGCCCGGAGGGGAAGGCCGCGAAGTGGGCGGAGTCCACCGGGTCGGGCCACACGGGGCGCTCGCGGTCGACGGCCGCCTTGATGCCCTGCGAGAGCAGGGAGCCGAGCAGGCAGGCCGCCGTCAGCCACAGCGCGAGCCACCAGGCGCCGTGGTGCAGCACCAGCCACAGCACGGCGACGGCGACCAGCGCGCGCATGGTCCAGGGGTCCCACACCCAGTCGGTGAGGATGCGGAACGCCTGGGTCAGGTCCGGCTCGGCGACCGCCCAGCGGTGCGTGGTGCGGGCGATGTCGCCGTCCAGGGCCATCAGCGGGTCCCAGGAGACGGCGACCAGGACGAGCAGCAGCGCGGTGGGCGGGACGAGGGCCGCGGCGACGCGCAGGGCGATCCCGGGGCCTGTCGCGTGGGGCGGCGAGTCGACGGGGGAGTGCATGCACCGATCCTTGCCGACCGAGGGGGCCGGAGGCGAACCCGGGGTGGCCCGTACGTGGAATCCGGGTCACCCGCGCGTGGAATCCGGATTACCCGCGTGGGGAATCCCGGTTACCCGAGTGCCCGCAGCCCGGGCCCGAAGGCCACCAGGACCGGCACCACCGGCACCAGCAGGGAGACCGCGGTGAGCCGCAGCCGGTGGACGGGCCGGAGCCGGTCCGGCGGCGTGAGCAGCCGTTCGACCCGCCGCGGGACATGGGCCTGCGGGGTCGGGCATGGGCCGAACACCCCGCTGTCCTCGTTGAGTTGCACCAGCGCGAGGGCGATGGTGAGCCGGCCGAAGCGGCGCGACGCCATGTCGTCCGCGGCGAGCTCGACCAGCCGGTGCATCTCGTCGCGGAACGCCGCGAACACCGGGACCTGCGGGAAGCCGTTGGCCAGCGCGGCCGAGGAGTGCAGCAGCCAGTCGTGCCGGGCGCGTGCGTGCCCCTGCTCGTGGGCGAGTACAGCGTCCAGCTGCTGCCCCTTCAGACGGCGCAACGCGGCGGTGGTGACGACCAGTTGGGGCGCGGCGCCCGGTAACCACCAGGCGTCGGGCCGGTCCGCCTCCAGGACGACCAGGCGCTCGCCGCCGGGCTCCTCGCCGGGCAGCAGCGGGGCGCGCAGCGCCAGTTCGCTGCGCCGGCGCCGGCGCGCGGACCTGGCCCGGGTGATCTCGCGGGCCAGCATGGTCGCGCTCCACGCTGCGCCGAGGGCGAGGACCACCGTCGTGGCCACGGCCCAGGGGCCGCCGCCGAGCGCGTACGCCTCCACCACGCCGTGCGGGGCGGGGGCGAAGACATGGCCGCGCACGGCCTGCCAGGCGGCGGCCGCGCTCAGGGTCATCGACAGCGCGCAGCAGAGCAGTACGGCCACGACCACGCACTGCCAGGCCCACAGGGCGACCACCGGTTCGCGGTCCTGCCAGTCGGTCCGCGCGAGCAGCCGCGGAGCGAGGACGGCGACCAGCGCGCCGAGCAGCAGCAGTGCCGCGGGGACCATCATGGAGGCAGCCTATGAGGGCCGCGGCGCGGCGGGATACGGCCTGCCGGGGCAAGTGACGCAGACCACGGGGTGTCTCCGACGGTTCGGTGCGTGTCCGGGTGCGGGTGGGTGGGGGCTGAGCGCGCAGTTCCCCGCGCCCCTGACGGGGCGAGCTCTGACGGGGCACGGCCCGTCACATCGTGAGCAGCATCGCCAGCATTCCCATGCCCATCGAGAGTCTGCACGCGCCGGCCAGTTCCGCGCGGTCGCCCCAGCCGGGTGGGCGCCCCCCGCCCGCCGGTGCGACGGTTGCGGCCGCGACCGGGACCAGCCGTGCCCCGGTCCGCAGCACGTACGCCGTGAAGTACACGAGCAGCGCCCCGGTGAGGACCGGCACCCCGGAGTGCGTGCCGCCCGCCATCACCGCGGCCATGTAGACCATGGCGCAGGCGCCCACCATGTGGTGCAGGTGGTGGCCGCCGCCCCGCGCCGCCCGCGCTGCCCGCAGGGCCCACAGCGCCCGCACGGCCGCCGCGCCGAACACGACGGTGTAGAGGGCCCAGGCCCAGCGCGGCGGCGCCGTCACGGCCGCGGGCACCGCCATCGCCGCCATCCCGAAGCCCATCAACGCCTCACCGCCCGCGGTGCGCCGCTGCTCCTCGATCCTGCTGCGCATCCGCACCAGGCAGTACGCCCCGGTCCCCGCGCACAGCGCGACGAGCAGCCAGCCGGACGACTCCGGTCCGTGCACCGCGCACCTCCCCCGATCGACGGTGTTCTCGGACGGTCCGGTCCAAGGAATGCCCTTCCCGGACGCACCGCAAGCGAGCGCGGGCAAGCGCAAGGGTGTACGCCGGGGGAGCGCGCGGGAGTGCGCCGCGAGCCCCCCGGTTCGCGAACGTACATCTTTTACGAGTAAAACACCTGTTAATCTTATGGGTATGAGCAGTGCCCGACCCCGCCACGCCCGCGTCCGCCGACTCCCCCTCGCGGGCGTCCTGCGGCTCAACCGTCCCTCCGACATCTGGTACAAACCCGCGCTGAGCGTGGTCGTGGCGGTCGGCGTCCCGAACCTGACGCTGCTGGCGCTCGGCCGGCTGGACCTCGCCCTGTCCACCATGGCCGGCTCGCTCTGCGCGCTCTACGCCCACAACCTGCCGTACGCGGCGCGCGGCCGGGCCCTCGGCCTGGTCGTGCTCGGCATGCTGGCCTCGGTCGCCGTCGCGCTGGTCACGGCGTCGCTGACGTCCTCCGCCGCGGTCCTGGTCGCCGTCGGCGCGCTGCTCGCCGCCGCGCAGAAGGCGGTGACCGACCTGACGCGCATCGGCCCGCCCGGGCCGGTGATCTTCACCTTCATCAGCTCCGCCTCCCTCTTCGCCCCGCAGGCACTGCACCAGGTCCCCGGCCACCTCGCCCTCGCCGCCGCGGCGGGCGCCTGGGCGTGGCTCGTCGGCATGGCGCCGGGCCTCGTGCGCCCGCACGGCCCCGAACGCCGGGCCACGGCCCGCGCCCTGCACGCGGCCGCCGCCTACGTCGAGGCGTCCGCGACCACGACCGCCACCGCTGGCACCGGCACCGGCGCCGAAGCCGCGGACGGCGGCCCCGCGCGGGCCCGGGCCGCCGCGGCCGCCGCCGTGCACGCCGCCTGGCAGTCGCTCCTCGCCACCGGCGCCCGCCCGGAGCCCCGCCGCACCCTGGGCCGGCTCCTCGTACGGGCCGAGGTCGCGCTCGCCGCCCCGGCGGACACGGACCCCGCTCTCCTGCGCTCCTGGGCGCACGGCCTGCGCGGCACGCACCCCGTGCCCCACGTGGCACCGGGCCGGGACGCCGACGAACTGCTCGGCGTCGAGGCCGAGCTGGCCGCCCCGAGGCAACGGCCGGGCGACCGGCTCCGTCCCCTCCTCCCGCTCGCCCTGCGCACCGCGCTCGGCTGCGCGCTCGCCGGGTACGTCTCGCTGGCGCTCGGTGTCGGCCGCCCGTACTGGGCCCTGGTCACCGCCGCCTCGCTCTACCAGGCGAACCTCACCCTCACCTGGAGCCGCGGGGTGCAGCGGGTGGTCGGCAACCTCGTCGGCGTCCTCCTCTTCGCGGCCGTCGCCCCGCTCGCCCACCTGGGCCCCGCCGCACTGGTCCTGTGCTGCCTCGCCTTCAACTTCGGCGCCGAGGCCCTGATCACCCGCAACTACTGGCTGGGCAGCGTCTGCGTCACCCCGATGGCGCTGCTGATCACCGAGTTCACCGGCTTCCAGGGGACGGGCGCCCTGATCACGGACCGGGTCGTGGACACGCTGGTCGGCGCGTCCGTCGGGTTCGTGGCCGCCGTCGCCGTCACCAACCGGCGGTCCGTGGACCGGATCGAGGAGGCCCTCGACGCCGTGGAGCGGGCCCGTGAGCACGCCGCACGGCTGCTCGCCGCCGGGCGCGCGGAACCCGGCGCGCTGGAGTCCGCCCGCCGCCGGCTGGCCGCCGCGCTCGTCGAGCTGCGGGCCACCGCGGACGCGGCGGCCGGCGAATGGTGGCAGCGCGCCCTGCCGGAGGAGCGGGTGGTGCTGGCCGAACGCGGCGGACACCGTACGCTCGCGGCGACGGTACGACGGCAGGGACCGCACCTTCTGGAGGACGTACAGGCATGACGGCAGCGAACGGGCGCGGAACGGCCGGGGCGGGAGCCCTCGACGGCGGGCCGGCCGAGGACACCGGGGCGGACCGGCCCGCGGCGGGGGACACCGTCGCCGCGGTGGTCCGGCAGTGGCAGGCGGTCCACCCCGGCCTCGACACCGGGCCCATGGAGGTCATCGGGCGGATCAACCGCTGCGCCGCGCTGCTCCAGCAGGCCGAGGACGCGCCGCTGCGGCACGCCGGACTCACCCGCCCCGAGTTCGACCTGCTCGGCGCGCTGCGCCGGACCGGCCTCGAACTGACCCCCGGCGACCTGGCCCGCGAGACCTTCTCCTCCGGCGCTGCCGTCACCAAACGGCTCAAGCAGCTGACCGAGCGCGGCCTCGTCGAGCGCCGCGGGGACACCCGTGACCGCCGCGTCGCCCACGTCCGCCTGACGGACGCCGGACGCGCCCTCGTGGACGGCACCCTTCCCGCGCAGCTCTCGTACGAGACGGCGGCCCTGTCCGGCCTGGACGGCACCCGGCAGCGCGAACTGGCCGGCCTGCTCGGCGACCTCCTGGTCCAGCTGGAGGGCCGGCTCCGCGCGCCCCGCGGCTGAGCCCGCATCACCCGCGGTGGCGCCCGCCCCGTGTCCCTCTACTGTTCCGGGCGCCTATGGGAGTCACCTCTCGGCACCCACGGCCTCCGCCGCGGTCCCGCGCAGGGGGTGGAGCAGGAGCGGCCCCCTGGCCGCCTGCGCCGGCCGCGTCTCCTGGGTCTCCAGGCCGTACGCGTCCCACCAGTCGGAGCTGCCGTCCTCGATGCAGCGCAGCATCACCCCTTCGCGCAGCGCCCAGGGGCAGATGGTCACCTCGTCGATGCCCATCAGCTTCATCGTGGTGTGGGCGACGATCGCGCCGGCCAGCGACTGGCCGGCGCGGGCGAGGGAGATGCCTGGCAGGAGGGCGCGCTCCGCGGCGGGCAGGGCCGCCAGGCGGTCCACCGCCCTGCCGAGGTCGACGCGGGTCATGGTCCGGGGGGTGAACGGCCCGGAGCGTCCGGGGGCCGCCCCGCAGAGCCGGCCCAGCTGCTGGAACATCCGGGAGGTGACGACCACCGTCCGCGGCGCCTCCCACCGGATGCGGGCCGCGACGTCGCGCAGCTGGTGGCGTACGTGCCGGCGCAGCAGCCTGGTGCGCTGCGGGGACGGCGGGTCCTGGCCGCGGAAGAAGTCACGGGTCAGGCGGTTGGCGCCCAGGGGCAGGGCGATCGCGAAGTCGGGCAGCCGGCTGCGGCCGAAGGCCACCTCGAAGGAGCCGCCCCCGATGTCCAGCAGGGCCAGCGGCCCCGCGCGCCAGCCCATCCAGCGCCGCGCGGCCAGGAAGGTCAGCTCCGCCTCCACCTCGCCGGGCAGGACGTGCAGCGGCACCCCGGCCTCCGCGGCGACCCGGCCCAGGACCTCGGCGCGGTTCGGGGCGTCCCGCACGATCGCCGTGGCGAAGGCGAAGGGCTGCTCCACCCCCCAGCGCCGGCCCTCGTCACGGGCGTCCGCCACCGCCTCGACCAGCCGGTCCACCTGCTCCGGGGGCAGGTGGAGGCCCCGCTCGACGTGGGCCGACAGCCGCAGCCGGCGCTTGGCGGTGTGCACGGGGAGCGGAACCGCACCGCTCGTCTCCGCGATCACCAGCCGCACCGTGTTGGAGCCGACGTCGAGTACACCCATGCGCATCCCCTTCGGGTACCCCGGATCCCGTCGGGCACACCTCGACCGGCGAGGTGATCCGGTGGAGATCCGGAGCGGGAGTCGGAGCTGGAGCGAGGCGGGGGAGAGGGGCCGCGGAGTGGTCAGAGGCGTGCCGTCTCCGCCGAGCTGATCTCCGCGCCCATGTTCCGCTCCATCATCCGCAGCGCCGCGTCCGCGAGGTCGGCGTGGATGTGGGCGACCGCGTCCTCGGGGATCGTCACCTCCAACTGCCGGATGTGGGCGTCGAGCGCGGAGTACAGCACGCACTGCTCCGTCAGCTGGCCGCACAACACCACGTGGCCGACGCCGAGTTGATTCAGCAGGTAGGTCAGCGGCGTCTCGTAGAAGATCGAGTGCCGCGCCTTCACGACGAACAGCGACTTGTCGTCGGGGCGGATCGGTTCGACGAGGTCGGCGTGCGGGCCCGCGAGCGCCTCCTCCATGATCTCGCCGAGGTGCGAACGCCACTGGCCGAAGTTGTCGTTGACGTAGATCACCGGCACGTCCCGTTCCCTGGCCCGCTCCAGGAGGCGGGCCACCGCGGGCAGCGCCTTGCGCGCCGCCGGGAGCAACTGCTCGGCGTCCTCGTGGTCGTAGGTGCTGATCATGTCGATGACGATCAGCGCGGTCTTCCCGGTCCGGGGCTCTTCCATCTGTCCGTGCTTCCGCTCTCGTGGGGGGGGGTGCGCCGGGTCCGTGCCCGCGCCGACGACTGGATCGCCGCAGGACGGGAACCCGGGGGGCGCTCTACGGGGGACGTTTCGGGTACCCCCGACCGGCTACTAGGAACATATGGTGCAAATCGGATACACGATGATGACCGAGCAGGCCGGACCCCGTGACCTCGTCCAGCACGTGGTGGCCGCCGAGAAGGCCGGCTTCGACTTCTCGGTGACGTCCGACCACTACTTCCCCTGGCTGACGGAACAGGGTCATGCGCCGTACGCGTGGAGCGTCCTCGGAGCCGCCGCGCAGGCCACCTCCACGATCCCGCTCATGACGTACGTGACCTGCCCGACGACCCGTTACCACCCGGCGGTCGTCGCCCAGAAGGCCGCGACCCTGCAGCTGCTCGCCGAGGGCCGCTTCCGGCTCGGGCTCGGATCGGGGGAGAACCTCAACGAGCACGTGGTCGGCGGCGGCTGGCCCGCCGCGCACGTGCGCCTGGAGATGCTCGAAGAGGCCGTCGAGATCATCCGCGCGCTCTTCGAGGGCGGGAACGTCAACCACCACGGCACGCACTTCGACGTGGAGAACGCCCGGCTCTTCGACCTGCCGGACGAGCCGCCCGCCATCGGTGTCGCCGTCTCCGGCGAGCGCTCCTGCGCCCTCGCCGGCCGGCTGGCCGACCTGGTGATCGCCACCGAGCCGAAGGCCGAGCTGATCGAGTCCTTCGACCGGCACGGCGGCGCCGGCAAGCCCAGGGTGGGCCAGCTGCCCCTCTGCTTCGACACCGACAAGGACGCCGCCGTGGCGCGGGCCCACGAGCAGTTCCGCTGGTCGCTCGGCGGCTGGCCGGTCAACGCCGAACTCCCCGGCCCGGCGTCCTTCGACACGGCCACGCAGTTCGTCCGCCCCGAGGACGTCGCCGAGGGCATCCCGTGCGGCGACGACGTGGACGCCGTCGTCGAGGCCGTGCGCCCCTACGCCGAGGCGGGCTTCACCGAGGTCGCCCTGGTGCAGATCGGCGGCGACCAGCAGTACCCCTTCCTGGAGTGGGCCGAGAAGGAACTGCTGCCCGAACTGCGGAACCTGTGAGTCCGAGGACACCGGAGCCCACCGCACCCCCGGTGGGCCCGACAGCGAAAGGACCGGCATGGCCATCGCCACGTACTGCCTCGTAGCGGTCGACTGCCCCGACCCGGCCGCCCTCGCGGAGTTCTACGCGGGCGTCCTGGGCGGCGAGGTCCGGCGGGACAGCGACGACTGGTACGACCTGTACGCGCCCGGCGGCCACCGCATCGCCTTCCAGCGGGCCCCCGGCCACCGCCCGCCGCGGTGGCCGAGCGAGGACGGCTCGCAGCAGCTCCACCTCGACCTCAAGGTGCCGGACATCGACGCGGCCCAGGAGCAGGTGCTGGCCCTCGGAGCCACCCCGCTCGACCTGGACGACAAGGACGGCAGCCGGGGCTTCCGGGTCTACGCTGACCCGGCGGGTCACCCCTTCTGTCTGGTCACGGGCTGACGTCCGCCCGCGCGGTGCCCGCCCGCGTGCCGCCCGCCCGGTGGCGTCCGCTCAGCGCCGCCTGACCGGGCGCGGCACCCAGGCGGGCACCGCCTCGCGGTACTCCTCGTACCGCGCCCCGTGGCGGCGGGCGAGCGCGGGCTCCTCGTACCAGTGGACGAACGCCGCGACGGCGACGCCCACCGCGGCCCCGTACCCCAGGAGGACGGGCCGGCCGAGGAGCAGCGCCTGTCCGGCGAGGGCGGCCAGGACGGCCAGGTACATCGGATTGCGGACGTACCGGTAGAGGCCGCCCACGACCAGGTGTTCCGTGGGCGCGACCGGCGCCGGGGTGCCCAGGCCCTCCACGACGAAGCGGCCGAACGCGTGCAGCAGCACCGCGCCGCCGGCGGCGAGCAGAGCCCCTCCGGCCCACCGCAGCGGCAGGGCGTACGCGTCCCCCTGCCGCCATCCGGTGAGCCACCAGGGCACCAGACCGGCGACGGTCCCCGGGGTGAGGACGAGGAACACGGCACTGCCCAGAGCGGCTTTCGTCCGACGCATGGAAGTCACCTCGGACCCAGTGCATCACGACGGCCGCCCCAGATGTGCCGCCACCGCGCGCACGGCCCGGACCACTGCCTCACGCGTCCCGTCCGTCGGCTCGTGGAGCTCGAAGCCGTGCCGGCCGTCCGGTACGTCGACGAGTTCGAGCGGAGCCTCCGCCGCGTGCGCGGCGGCCGTGAACCGCGCCACCGTGGCCGCGATCAGCGGTGTCTCCAGGCCCGCCCGGGTGAGCACGAGGGGCGGAGTCCCGCCGTCGGCGCGGAGCGCGTCCACCGGGTGGAAGCGGGGGCCGACCGCGCCCCAGCCGGGCAGCGGGGCCAGGACCGGATAGGTGAGGGCGAGGCAGCGCAGCCACGGCGGCGGGGCGGTCAGCCAGTCCGCGGCGAGCAGGCCCGCACCGGAGAAGATCCACAGGGCGACGCGCCGCTCGTCCACGCGGGGGTCGGACCGCAGGAGTCCGAGGGCTTCGGCCACGTCGTCCGCGGCTCTCGCGTAGTCGGTGATGCCGTGCAGGCGGTGCTCCACGACGGCGCCCACCAGGCCGAGACCCGCCGCGAGGCGGGCGTACCCGAGGTAGAACGGCGCGTCGCGCGGCGCCGGGACGAGGTCGGGCGGCACCGGTCCACCGTGCACGAACAGCACGGCGGGCCGCGGTCCCTCCCCGTCCGCCGGTTCCGGCAGGTGGAGGTCCACCCGTCCGCGCCGCACCCGCCGCCGCTCCGGGACGTCGAGCAGGAAGGACCCGGAAAGCGGCGCCGCGTCCTCGGGCACGGTCAGCCGCCGCCCCTCGCCCGCGGCCGCGCGGAGCAGCACCTCTGCCAGTTCGTCCGGGCAGGAGAGCATCGGCCAGTGGCCGGTGGGCAGTTCGAAGAAGCCCACCCGTGGATCGGCCAGTCTGCGCAGCTGCGGCGGACCGGTGCGCACCAGCGCCTCGACCAGTTCGACGGTCGTCCCGCCGGCCGTGCACAGGATGCCGCTGCTCGGCAGGGCCGCCGCGGCGCCGGTCAGCCGCAACGGCTGCGTCAGCGTGCGCCGCGGCTGCGGCGCCGCCAGCCGGCTCAGCAGCTCCAGCCGCTCCCGCGACAGGCCCTCCGTGCTGCCCCAACGCTGCCAGTCCGCCGGCCCGGGCGCCGGGACCGGTCCCGAGGCGTCGTCCGAGTCGAGCAGTTCTTGCACCGACGGGTCCGGCACCAGGGCCCGTGCCGCGTCCCCGTCCTGCGGCATCCCGGCGTCCAGGTGCACGATCCGCGCGACCCGCTCCGGGCGGCGGTCCGCCGCGCCCAGCACGGGGTGGATGCCGTAGCCGTGGCCCACCAGCACCACCTCGTCCCGCGGCGACTCCCGGTGCAGGCGGTCGAGCACGCGGACCACGTCCTCGACGTGCGTCTCCAGGTCGGCGCCGGGCCGCCGGTCCGGTGTCACCGGATGCGCTCCGGCGCCCGACTCCCGCAACCGCGCGACCACTTCGCTCCAGACGCGTCCGTCGGTGAACGGGCCGGAGACCAGGACGAACGTGGACATGCGCACCTCCAGGGGGCGGATCGGTCCCGGGTAACCTAGGAACTCCCCCTGAGGGAGGTTCAACCCTTGCCGCCGGACGTCACCCTGAGCATCGGCGAACTCGCCGCGCGGACCGGGACCACGGTCAAGACGGTGCGCTTCTACTCCGACCGCGGCCTGCTGCCGGAGGCGTCGCGCAGCGACGGCGGCCACCGCCGGTACGGGCCCGGGGCACCGGCCCGGCTGCGCACGATCCGCGCCTTGCGCTCGCTCGGCGTGTCCGTCCCCGAGATCGCACGGGTCCTCGCCCGCACGGACGACGGCGCCGCAGGCGGGACCGGCGAGCACCACGCGGGCGGTGACGGCGGTGACAGCGGCGACGCCCTGGCCGCCGTCGTGGCGCGCCGGCTGGACGACCTGGGCACCGAACTCGCCGCCCTGCGCTGGCGCGAGGCCGCGCTGAGGGCCCTGCGGGACAGCGCCCCGGAGCGGCTCGCGGAGCACCTCGAACTGATCGGGGCGGCCGGCGCCCCGCCCAGCACCTCCGCCCTCGCGCACTACTGGCGGCGCGTGCTGCCGCCGCGCCTCTGCGCCCGGCTGCGCAGGGCCGTCACCGATGCCGCCGTCCCGCGGCCCCCGGTGGACCCCACCCCGGACCAGGTCCTCGCCTTCGCCCGCCTGCACGCCCTGGCGACGGCCGCCACCGACCACTGCCTGGCCTCCCACCGGCCCGTCACGGCCGCCCACCCGGACCTGCTCTACGACGGGCTGCACGAGGCGTACCTGCTGGTGGAGGCCGCCCTGCGGACCGGCCGGGACCCCGGTCCCGGCGAGGCGCTGGACTGCTACGCCGCGGCCCACGCCCGCGCCGCGGGCACCCGCGACACCCCCGCCTTCCGCCGCACGCTCCGCGCCGGTCTCGCGGCCGCGGACCACCCGGTGATGGCCCGCTACTGGCGGCTGGCGGGGGAGCTGACGCCGGACCCGACCCTGGGCGCCGCGGACGCCTGGCTGCGCGAGGCCCTCACCGCGGGCACGGCCGGGAGCTGAACGGGCGGCTGCGGGCGTGGCTCAGGGCCGGTAGCGCAGCGGATGGTCCGCCGGGACCTCGGTGATGACGATCTGCGTCCCGTCCGGGTCCGCGAGCCACATCTCGATGAGCCCCCACGGCTCCTTCACCGGCGGCCGGCGCACCTCGACGCCCGCGGCCAGGAGTTCCTCGTACGCCGCCGTCGCGTCCGCGACCTGCATCCACAGCCTGACGGCGGAGGAGGGCGGTTCGCCGCCGCGTCCCGAGACCTCCAGGAAACCGCCGCCGAGGAAGTAGACGGTGCCGCGCTCGGGCCCCGTACCGAACTCGCGGTAGACGGGCAGGCCCAGTTTCTCGCCGTAGAAGACACGGGAGCGCTCGGGGTCGCTGGGGCGGAGCAAGGTCCGGCTGCTCAGTACGTGCACCATGCGTCCGAGCTTAGGGCTGGCGTTACCCTCTTCCCTGTCCGAGCCGCGCCCGAGATGGAGAAGCGCCCCATGCACACCGTCCCCGACGGACTGACCTTCCGCGACGCCGCCGCCTCCGACGTGGACACCCTGGTCGCCCTGGTCGAATCGGCCTACCGCGGGGACTCCAGCCGCGCCGGCTGGACCACCGAGGCGGACATCCTGCGGGGGCAGCGGACGGACCCGGAGGGCGTCCTCGCGGCCGTCGAGTCCCCCGGCAGCCGGCTGCTGACCGTCGAGCGCGAGGGCACGGTCGTCGCCTGCTGCCACCTCGAACACCGCGGTACGTACGCCTACTTCGGCATGTTCGCGGTGAGCCCCGCGCTCCAGGGGGCGGGCCTGGGCAAGGTGATCATCGCCGAGGCGGAGCGGCTGGCCCGGGAGACCTGGGGCGTCACGGAGATGCACATGACCGTGATCTCCGTGCGCGAGGAACTCATCGCCTGGTACGAGCGGCGCGGCTACCGCCGTACGGGGCAGACGACGCCCTTTCCGTACGGCGACGAGCGGTTCGGCATCCCGCAACGCGACGACCTGCGGTTCGAGCTCCTGGTGAAGCCGCTCGCGTGAGCGCCGCGCCGCGGGCCGCCCGGCCGCCGACGGCTATGGCCGCTACGGCCGCTACGCCGTGAAGCGGCCGGTGCGTTTGATCTCCGGGTAGTCGGTGGTCGCGCCGTCCAGTTCCAGCGCGCGCACCAGCCGCAGATGGTCCTGGGTGTTCACCACCCAGCCGATGATCCGCAGGTCCGCCTTGCGGGCCCGCTCGACGACCTCCAGGGTCAGCCGCCGGATGTTGAGCACGAGCGTGGTGGCGCCGACCGCGGTGGCCCGGTCGACGACGTCGGTGCCGTAGCGGCTGGCGACCAGCGCCGTACGGACACCGGGCACCAGCCGTGCGATCTCGGCGATGGCCTCGTCGTGGAAGGACAGCACCTCGACCCGGCCGACCAGGTCGCGCCGGTTCATGACCTCGGCCAGGGCCCGGGCCGCGGCCACGTCCTTGATCTCGGCCTGGAGCGGGGCCGTGACGGCGTCCAGGACCTCCTCGAACACCGGGACGCGCTCACCGCGTCCGGCGTCGAGCACGCGCAGTTCGGCGAGGGTCTTCTCGGCGATCGGCCCCGAACCGTCGGTCGTACGGTCCACGTCGGCGTCGTGCATGACGACGAGCGCGCCGTCCTTGCTCAGGTGCAGGTCCAGCTCGATCAGGTCGAGGCCCGCCTGCTGGGCGGCGGTGAAGGAACGAAGGGTGTTCTCCGGTTCGACACCCATGATTCCGCGATGACCGATGGTGAGGAAGTTCAAGGGGTGACTCCGCTTCCGTCGACGGCGGCTCGGCTGCCGCGCGCTGCGGTCGCACACCCGCGCGGCAGGCCGCAGCCTAGTGCGCCGACCGGCCGACGGACCCGCTCCGGTGGCCGGGAACAGAGCCTTCCGGCCGGGTGCACGGGCCCTGCCGCGCCCTCGCGCCCCTTTTCGGGCTCACCCGCGCGTGGGCGAGTTCCCGACGGGTTGACCGGACCGCGCCGCCGGGCCGCCCGAACTCCGGGCCCTACCCAGCAGGCGGCGGAAGTATGCGCTCTCACCCTGTTCCGCAGGAAAAACAGCGGTGAACATGCGAGGGGGCAGGATAATCTCCCGAACCTCCACTTGTGGCGGTGAGTGTCGGACACATACGGTGTCCATACGCGAGGTTCTCCCGTGGAGGATGGGTCATGACGGAAATTCTTGTGCAGGTGGGTGCGGAGGAGCAGATTCCTTCCCGGAGCAGGGTGGTGAACCACCCTGCCTGGCCCGTGCTCAAGGATGCCGTGGAGCAGATCCGGCCATGGCAGGCCAAGGACGGGTCGATCGACTTCGACGCCGAGTCGGCCCCCGACCCGGCCGAGGCCGGCCTGGTGGTGCGCCGGGTCGTCGACTGCGTCCAGGAGCTGTCGCCGCTCGTCCCGCACGACGCCGAGTACCACGCGGCCCTCGTGCAGGACCTGGGCCGCTGGGCCGAGGGCGGCTTCGGGGTGCCCGACTTCCTCGACTCGCTGCTGGCCTTCCAGCCCGCAGCGCACCGCGAGGACGGCCTGGAGCACCTGGTCCTGTTCCCCATGTACACGCAGAACGGCAACCCCGACCGCAACTTCGAGGCGGTCGTCCTGCGCATGGTCTGGCCCGACTGGCTGGCCGAGCTGGAGCGCACCCGCTACGACAACCCGCTGTTCTGCGGCATCAGCTTCGAGGACTTCACGGCCGGCTACGACACCAACTCGGCCGTTCTCTTCCCGGAGACCATCGCCGTGCGCGAGGCGCCGGAACGATTCAGCTGGGGCGGTATCTTCTGCGACCGCGAGGCCGCCCGCTTCCGTAAGGTCACCGAGGCCGCCGTCGCCACCCTCGGCCTCGAACTGCCCGACGACATCAGCGAGATGGTCGGCGACCAGACGCGCTGCGAGCAGGCCTTCGTCCTGTGGGACATGGTCCACGACCGCACCCACAGCCACGGCGACCTGCCCTTCGACCCCTTCATGATCAAGCAGCGCCAGCCGTTCTGGATGTACGGCCTGGAGGAGCTGCGCTGCGACCTCACCGCCTTCAAGGAGGCCGTGAAGCTGGAGGCCGACGGTGTCCCGCAGGGCCGCGACGTCCAGTACGCGGTGCTGTTCGACCGGATGTTCCGCTTCCCCGTGACCGGTGACCGGGTCCGCAACTACGACGGCCTCGGCGGCCAGCTGCTCTTCGCCTACCTGCACAAGCACGACGTGGTGCGCTGGACCGACAACAAGCTGTTCATCGACTGGCAGCGCGCCCCGCAGGTCACCAACCAGCTGTGCGCCGAGATCGAGAAGCTGTACCGCGACGGCATCGACCGTCCGAAACTGGTCCACTGGTTCGCCGCGTACGACCTGGTCTCCCAGTACCTCGCCCCGCATCCGGGCTCCCGCTGGGCCAAGGGCCCCGACGCCCTGGACCTGACGCTGCCGCCGCGGAAACTGGTGGACGACGTGCTTCCCGACGAATTTCCCCTGAGCATGTTCTACGAGGCACTCTCCAAGAAGCTGAAGAACGTGATCGCCTCGACCCGGGGCATCACGGCGGCGAGTGCCGAGCGGGTGGCCGCGTGAGCGACCACGTCCGTACCACTGCTCAGGAGGCGAGGACGATGGGGAACGGGAACGGGGCACTGAGCGGTGCCGTGATCGCGGTGGCCGGCGCGGGCGGGCCCGTGGGCCGGGCGACCCTGCTGCGGCTCGCCGAGGCGGGTGCCACCGTGGTCGGCTCCGACAACGACCCGGAGCGGCTGGCCGAGGCCGTGGACGCGGCCCGCTACGCCCACGGCGGCGCCACCGTCGTCGGCGACACGGTCGACCTGTTCGACCGGAACTCCGCCAGGGAGTGGGCCGCCCGCATCGACAAGGACTTCGGGCGCGTCGACGGCCTGGTCCACCTCGTCGGCGGCTGGCGCGGCAGCGAGACCTTCACCAAGACGAGTCTCGACGACTGGGACCTCCTGGAGATGCTGCTCATCCGCACCGTGCAGCACACCTCCCTCGCCTTCCACGAGGCGCTGCAGCGCAGCGACCGCGGCCGGTACGTCCTGATCAGCGCCGCGGGCGCCGGCAAGCCCACCGCGGGCAACGCCGCCTACGCGGCCGCCAAGGCCGCCGCCGAGGCGTGGACCCTCGCCATGGCCGACTACTTCCGCAAGGCGGGCAAGTCCGAGGGCGCCGACGGGCCGACGTCCGCGGCCGCCATCCTGGTGGTCAAGGCCCTGGTGCACGACGCGATGCGCGCCGAGCGCCCGAACGCCAAGTTCGCGGGCTTCACCGACGTCAAGGACCTGGCGGAAGCCATCGTGGACGTCTGGCAGCGGCCCGCCGCCGAAGTGAACGGAAAGCGCCTGTGGCTGACCGAGAAGCCGTGAACCCCGGCCGCGAGGCCGTGAACCCGCCGAGGACGGACGCCCGGCGGCGCCACGACCCGCAGGTGCGCGGCTTCGCCAGCGACAACTACGCGGGCGCCCACCCCGAGGTGCTCGCCGCCCTGGCCCTGGCCAACGGCGGGCACCAGGTCGCGTACGGCGAGGACGACTACACCGGCCACCTCCAGCAGGTGATGCGCGGGCACTTCGGCGCGGGCGCCGAGGCGTTCCCCGTCTTCAACGGCACGGGCGCCAACGTCGTGGCGCTGCAGGCGCTCACCGACCGCTGGGGCGCGGTGATCTGCGCGGAGAGCGCGCACATCAACGTCGACGAGGGCGGCGCCCCCGAGCGCATGGGCGGCCTCAAGCTGCTCACGGTGCCCACACCGGACGGCAAGCTCACACCCGAGCTGATCGACCGGCAGGCGTACGGCTGGGACGACGAGCACCGGGCCATGCCCCAGGTCGTGTCGATCACCCAGAACACCGAACTGGGCACCGTCTACACGCCCGAGGAGATCCGCGCGATCTGCGAGCACGCCCACGGGCACGGCATGAAGGTGCACCTCGACGGCGCCCGGATAGCCAACGCGGCCGCCTCGCTGGACGTACCGATGCGCGCGTTCACCAACGCGGTGGGCGTGGACGTCCTGTCCTTCGGCGGCACGAAGAACGGCGCGCTGTTCGGCGAGGCGGTCGTCGTCCTGAACAGGGACGCCGTCAGCCACATGAAGCACCTGCGCAAGCTGTCGATGCAGCTCGCCTCCAAGATGCGCTTCGTGTCGGTGCAGCTGGAGGCCCTGCTCGCCAAGGACCTGTGGCTGCGCAACGCCCGCCACGCCAACGAGATGGCCCAGCGCCTCGCCGAGGGGGCGCGCGCGGTGCACGGCGTGGAGATCCTGCACGCCGTGCAGGCCAACGCGGTCTTCGCCCGGCTGCCGCACGACGTCAGCGAGCGCCTGCAGAAGCGCTACCGCTTCTACTTCTGGGACGAGGCCGCGGGGGACGTCCGCTGGATGTGCTCCTTCGACACGACCGAGGACGACGTCGACGGTTTCGTGGCGGCGCTCAAGGAGGAGATGGCCCGCTAGCGGGCCCACCACCGACCGCATGGTGACGCGGTCCAATGAGCTGGACTGTCCGGTGCTGTACGCTGAACCGCATCCGGCGGTTCCGCGCGCCCTCGGGGCCGCCCGCGACCGGCCGCACCTGGGGGAACTCCTCCCCGCCGCACTCCGAACCAAGGCAGGCACAGCGACGATGACTCTCCCGCTCACCGTCTCCGACGAGGTCCGTGCCCTGGCGCCCGGCTTCACCCATGTCGTCGTCGAGGCGTACGACCTGGTCAACGGGCCCAGCACCGAGGGAAGTTCACAGCTCCTGGACGACGCGGCCCGCCGTCTCGCCGTACGGCTGGCCGGGCGGGCGCCGCACGAGGACCCGCACATGGCGGCCTGGCGCGCCGTGTACACGGCCTTCGGCTCGAAACCGTCCCGCACCCGCAACTCCGCGGAGGCGCTGGCCAGGCGTGCGCTCGCGGACGGCGGCCTGCCCCGCATCAACGTGCTCGTCGACCTCTACAACGCGATCAGCGTCGCCCACCTGATCCCGGTCGGCGGCGAGGACCTCGACCGCGTGCGCGGCGGGATGCGGCTCGTACGGGCCACCGGCGACGAGGACTTCGTGACCGTCTCCGGCGGCGAGGAGGCCGTCGAGCACCCCGACGCCGGCGAGGTGGTGTGGTGCGACGAGGAGGGGGTCACCTGCCGCCGCTGGAACTGGCGCCAGGGGCCGCGCACCCGCCTCACGGAGGAGTCGGCCTCGGCGGTCTTCCTGCTGGAGGGCCTGGCTCCGATGCCGGTCGCCGAGATCGAGGCGGCGGGCGCCGAACTCGCCGAACTCCTGGAGAAGTTCAGCCCGGGGGCGCGGATCAGCGTCCGGGCGCCCCGGTAGCGTCCCCGCGACCGCGACCGCGACCGCGACAGTGCCAGCGGCTCAGCGGGCCTCGGCGGCCTTCACCTCTTCGGGGGTCGGGGCGGTGCCGCCGAGGTGCGCCGGCATCCACCACGTGTCGTCCGGCCCCTTGGGGCGCACCGGGTAGGCGCGCTGCGCGGCCTCCAGGAGCTCCTGGACCCGCTCGCGCAGCTGCCGGGTGATGGCGCCCGCGTACTTGTCGCGGGACGCCTCGATCGCCTCGCCGACCCGGATGGTGATCGGGATGTGGCTGCGCCGGAAGTTCTTCGGGTGGCCCTTGGTCCACAGCCGCTGCGTACCCCACAGGGCCATCGGGATCAGCGGGACACCGGCCTCCTGGGCCATGCGCGCGGCACCCGACTTGAAGCTCTTCAGCGTGAACGACTGGGAGATCGTGGCCTCGGGGAAGACACCGACGATCTCGCCCGAGCGCAGCGACTGCAGCGCGTGCGCGTACGCCGTCTCGCCCTGCTTGCGGTCCACCGGGATGTGCTTCATGTTGCGCATCAGCGGACCGGAGACCTTGTGCCGGAACACCGACTCCTTCGCCATGAAGCGCACCAGGCGCTTCTGCGGCAGGGCGGCGAGGCCGTCGAAGATGAAGTCGAGATAGCTGATGTGGTTGCTCACCAGCACCGCACCACCCGAGCGCGGGATGTTCTCCGACCCCTGGAGGTCGATCTTCAGGTCCCAGGCCTTGAACAAGGTCTGGGCGAGACCGATGGCGGGACGGTAGGCAAGCTCAGCCATGAACGGCGTGGACCCTTCTCTCCGGTCTGCCCGGGAAGGAGGCTCCCGGCGGAAACTTACGCTGCCGTAGGTTTACGGCATTGCGCAGATCGTGCCCGAAGAACGGACGGGTGACCAGCCCTGGTGCCCGGGAGGGGCGAGATTCTCGTCACGTCATCCCTTGATCCACCTCGGCGTTTTACGCCGCCGTTACTTCGCGCGAACCCCCACGCGCCGTACGAGCAGGTACATCTCGCACCCGAGGCAGTACCCGAACGCCGCATTGAGAAACGCCGCCGCGAGCGCCGCCCCGGTGGCCGCGAGCCCCAGCCACTCGGGCCCCACCGTCAGGCCGAGGAGCCCCACCACGGCGAACGCCAGGCCGACCGCCTGCGCGAACCGCGGCGGTTCGGGCGCCTCGAACTCCGTCGGCGGCCCGAGCCGCGGACGGACCACCCGGCGGAACACCCAGCCGTACGGCGAGCGGCCGACGCCGCCCGCCGCGCCCAGCGCGAACGCCAGCGTCTGCCAGGCCAGCAGCCAGGCGCTGCCGGTGATCAGCACGACCGCCAGAACCGCGGTCGTCACGGCCGCGCCGAAGCGCGGCCCTCTCACGTCGATGTCCATGAAGCAATCATTCCGTATGCAGATCTTTCCAGGACGGCGGGAATCTTTGCAGTCGCGTGAACGCTGACGTGGGAGATGACCGGACTGGTGGTGTGTGTGCTGGTGCTCGCGGCGGCGAGCGCCTACGGAGTGCTGAACCGGCGGCGGAGCGGGAGGGTGAGGGTGCGCGGACGCGACGGCGGGAAGCGGCTGGGGGCGGCCGAACTGGGTGAGGAGCTCGGGGAGCGGGCGACCCTGGTCCAGTTCTCCAGTGCCTTCTGCGCACCCTGCAGGGCCACCCGCAGAGTGCTCGGCGAGGTGGCCGGGCTCGTCCCGGGCGTGCGGCATGTCGAGATCGACGCGGAGGACCGCCTGGCCCTCGTACGCGAACTCGACATCCTGAAGACGCCGACCGTGCTCGTCCTCGACGCCGACGGCCGTGTCGTGCGCCGCGCGACGGGGCAGCCGCGCAAGGCCGACGTGATCGCCGCGCTCGGCGAGGCGGTCCCGAACCCCTGATCACAGTCCGGAGGCCCGCGGTGACGCTTCTCCCAGATGCCGGGACGCACTTGACTGCATCAGGCACCTATCGTCAGCCTGACCGTATGCCCGTGGAACCGCCCCCCTCCGAGTCCGCCCGGCGCGGACGCGTGTGTGCCCCGGCCGCCGTCCGCGGCGCGGGCCGGCGCTGTCCGGGCTGCTGAGCAGCCCAGGCCCCCGTTCCCGGTTTCACGCAGAAGGACCCCTCCATGACGGCCACGCCCGATCTCCGCACCTCCCGGCTCGCCTCCCCGGACCTGCTCCGCTCCGTCTTCCGCCGGCACGCGGCCGGTGTCGCCGTGATCACCGCGCGCGGCGACGACGGCCCCGTGGGCTTCACCGCCACCTCGCTCGCCTCCGTGTCCGCCGAACCCCCGCTGATCTCGTTCGGCATCGGCACCGGCGCCTCCAGCTGGCTGGCGGTGTCGCGCACGGACCACGTGGGCGTCCATGTGCTCGGTGAGCACCAGGAGGAGCTGGCCGCCACCTTCGCCCGCAGCGGCGCCGACCGCTTCGGCGGGTCCACCGCCTGGCGCGAGGGACCCGAGGGCGTGCCCGTGCTCGACGGCGTCCTCGCGTGGCTCGTGTGCAAGGTGGTGACGCGGGTCCCGGCGGGGGACCACCGCATCGTGCTCGCCGAGGTGGTGCTGGGTGATCCCGCCGGTGACGGCCGCCCCCTCCTCTACCACCAGGGGCGGTTCAACGGGCTGCGGGATTGAGGCCCCCGCCTGCGCGGGCGTCGGGTTCCGATTACGCTGCGTTGCGCAGGTCACAGTTCAAAGCGCTTGCTTAGAGGGCATGAGCTGCGGGAGCGTAGCTGGTGCGTACTGGCGAGTAATATTCGTCGGGAGCGTGGGTGGCCCCCACCGGGAACGGCCGCTCCAGGCGCATATGCTGCCCGTGAGCAGGCAGCCCAGAAAAGACGATGCAGTAGGAGAGCCGGCGTGAGCTTGAGGATCGTTGTCACTGTGAAGTACGTGCCCGACGCCACCGGCGACCGGCACTTCGCCGAGGACCTGACCGTCGACCGTGACGACGTGGACGGCCTGCTGTCGGAGCTCGACGAGTACGCGGTCGAGCAGGCCCTGCAGATCGCCGACGAGGCGGACGACGCGGAGATCACCGTGCTGACCGTCGGCCCCGAGGACGCCAAGGACGCCCTGCGCAAGGCGCTGTCCATGGGCGCGGACAAGGCCATCCACGTCGAGGACGACGACCTGCACGGCACCGACGCCATCGGTACGTCGCTGGTGCTGGCCAAGGCGATCGAGAAGGCCGGCTACGACCTGGTCGTCTCCGGCATGGCCTCCACCGACGGCACCATGGGCGTCCTGCCGGCCCTGGTCGCCGAGCGTCTGGGTGTCCCGCAGGTCACGCTGCTCTCCGAGGTCTCGGTCGAGGACGGTGTCGTCAAGGGCCGCCGCGACGGCGACACCGCCTCCGAGCAGCTGGAGGCCTCGCTCCCCGCGGTCGTGTCGGTCACCGACCAGTCGGGTGAGGCCCGCTACCCGTCCTTCAAGGGCATCATGGCGGCCAAGAAGAAGCCGGTCGAGTCCTGGGACCTGTCGGACCTCGGCATCGAGGCGGACGAGGTCGGCCTGGAGGGCTCCTGGACCGCGGTCGACTCCGCGGCCGAGCGCCCCGCGCGCACCGCGGGCACGATCGTCAAGGACGAGGGCGAGGGCGGCAAGCAGCTGGCCGAGTTCCTCGCGGGCCAGAAGTTCGTCTGAGCCCGATCGTCGCCGCCCATCCCTCGTCTTCCGCAAGCAGGAGAGAAGAAGTCCCATGGCTGAAGTCCTCGTCTACGTCGACCACGTGGACGGTGCCGTCCGCAAGCCCACCCTGGAGCTGCTGACGCTGGCCCGCCGCATCGGCGAGCCCGTCGCCGTCGCGCTGGGCAACGGCGCCGCCGACACCGCCGCCGCGCTCGCCGAGCACGGCGCGGTCAAGGTCCTCACCGATGACGCCTCCGAGTACGCCGACTACCTGGTCGTACCGAAGGTCGACGCGCTGCAGGCCGCCGTCGAGGCGGTCTCCCCGGCCGCCGTCCTGTTCCCCTCCTCGACCGAGGCCAAGGAGGTCGCCGCCCGTCTGGCGCTGCGCATCGGCTCCGGCGTCATCACCGACGCCGTCGACATCGAGGCCGGTGACTCCGGTCCGGTCGCCACCCAGTCGGTGTTCGCCGCCTCGTACACCACCAAGACCCGGGTCTCCAAGGGCACCCCGGTCATCACGGTGAAGCCCAACAGCGCCGCCGTGGAGGCCGCCCCGGCCGCGGGCGCCGTCGAGGCGCTGTCCGTCACCTTCTCCGCGGCCGCGACCGGCACCAAGGTCACCGGCCGCACCCCGCGCGAGTCGACGGGCCGCCCGGAGCTGACCGAGGCCGCGATCGTGGTCTCCGGCGGGCGCGGCGTCAACGGCGCCGAGAACTTCGGCATCATCGAGGCCCTCGCCGACTCCCTCGGCGCGGCCGTCGGCGCCTCGCGCGCCGCGGTAGACGCGGGCTGGTACCCGCACACCAACCAGGTCGGCCAGACCGGCAAGAGCGTGTCCCCGCAGCTGTACATCGCCTCCGGCATCTCCGGCGCGATCCAGCACCGCGCCGGCATGCAGACGTCGAAGACGATCGTCGCGGTCAACAAGGACGCCGAGGCGCCGATCTTCGACCTGGTCGACTACGGCGTGGTCGGCGACCTCTTCGAGGTCGTCCCGCAGCTCACCGAGGAGATCAAGACCCGCAAGGGCTGAGCGTCTCCCGAAGCGCAGAACCGGCGAAGGGGCCCCGGCGACCGTCACGGTCGCCGGGGCCCCTTTCCCGTGTCTCACGCCAGGGTCAGGGAGGCCCGTACGGGCAGGTGGTCGCTGGGGAACCGCCCGTCCGCGCAGAAGGTGTCGACGGACGCCCGGTGCGCGGTCACCCCCGGCGTGGCGAGTATCCAGTCGATGCGGTCGCCGCCCGGGACCGGTGGCCGGTACCCGTGGAAGGTGCCGTACGCCTCGCCGCGCTCGGCCGCCGTGTCCCAGGTGTCGACCAGCCCGGCGCCCAGCAGGGTGTCGTGGACCGGGTTGTGGTGGGCCGCGGCGTTGAAGTCGCCGGTGACGACGACGGGCAGGGTCCGGTCGAGGCCGGCGATCCGCCGTGCGATCAGCGACGCGGAACGCAGCCGTGCGTACTGGCTCTCGTTGTCGAGGTGGGTGTTGAGGACGTGGAACTCCCGCCCGCCGTCCCGCAGATCGCGGAAGCGCACCCAGGTCACCATGCGCACGTACGCGGCGCCCCAGGTGTTGGAGCCGATCACCTCCGGGGTGTCGGAGAGCCAGAAGTGGTCGTACTCCACGGGTTCGAGCCTGCGGGTGTCGTAGAAGACCGCCATGAACTCCTCGCGGCTGCCTCCCGCGCGGCCGGTGCCGATCCACTCGTGGTGCGGGCCCAGGTCCGCCGCGACGTCCCGCACCTGCCCGTACAGGCCCTCCTGGGTGCCGAGCACATGAGGGCGCGCGCGGCGCAGCAGCTCGCGCATCACAGGGCGCCGGGTGGCCCAGCTGTGCGGCTCCTCCTCGCTCGCGAAGCGCAGGTTGAACGACATGACGTCCAGGCCGCCGCGGCGGTCCGACGCCGAGGCGGACGTCCTGGAGAGCGCGGTGCTGGACACCGGGAGGGCGACCGCGGCGGCGATCGCGGCCTGCAGCCCGAGGCGGCGCGTGACGGGACTGCGACGGGGCACGGCATGCTCCTTCTGTGGCGGACGCCGGGCGAGTCGTGCGGGTCGCAGTATCGATTCTTGGCGTGAACATGGCTATGGCTCCGGGTGGATCCCGGAGGAAGTCGTGGGGGTGGATGGGAACGTAACCCGAGGTGGCACGGGAGGGGAAGGGGTGTTGACCGGCCGGAGGTCCATGACTACCTTCGTTCAACAGATTGTTGATTCCGTGGGGCGGCGCATCGGAGGGCATGGAATGGACCAGGGGCATCAGGGCGGGCAGGGCCGCCGGGAGAAGGTGGCGACGAGCCTCGCCGCGGCCGTCGGCGAGCGGATCGGCGCCTCCCTGGCCCCGGTGGACGCCGAGCTGGAGCGCCGCTACCCCGGGGACCCCGGCACCCGCCAGCCCGTCCACACCGTGTACGTGCCGGGCGACGTCTTCGCCGCCGACACCGTCCGCTCCTGGGGCGACCGGGCGCTGGCCGCCCTCGACGAGCACGCGCCGGACGCCGCCTCCTTCGCCGCCGTCCTCGGCCTCTCCGACGACCTCGCGCAGCCCGTGTACGACCGCGTCCGGGCCAAACTGGAGCGCGAGCCGGTGGAAGACGTGCGCATCGACTTCGAGGACGGCTACGGCCCGCGCCCCGACGACGAGGAGGACGAGGCCGCCGCCCGCGCGGCCCGGCTGGTCGCGGAGGCGTACCGGGACGGCACGGCCCCGCCCTGCATGGGCATCCGCATGAAGTGCATGGAGGCACCGGTCCGCGACCGGGGCATCCGCACGCTCGACGTCTTCCTCACCGGGCTGATGGAGGCCGGCGGGCTGCCCGGCGGCCTGGTGCTGACCCTGCCCAAGGTGACGTACGCCGAGCAGGTCACCGCGATGGTGCGGCTGCTGGAGGAGTTCGAGAAGGCGCACGGCCTCGAACCGGGCCGGATCGGGTTCGAGATCCAGATCGAGACCAGCCAGGCGGTCCTCGCCGCCGACGGCACCGCGACCGTGGCCCGGATGATCCAGGCCGCCGAGGGGCGCGCCACCGGACTGCACTACGGAACCTTCGACTACAGCGCCTGCCTCGGCGTCTCGGCCGCGTACCAGGCCAGCGACCACCCGGCCGCCGACCACGCCAAGGCGGTCATGCAGGTCGCGGCCGCCGGCACCGGCGTACGCGTCTCGGACGGCTCCACCAACGTGCTGCCCGTCGGCCCGACGGCGAAGGTGCACGACGCCTGGCGGCTGCACCACGGACTCACCCGCCGCGCGCTCGCCCGCGCCTACTACCAGGGCTGGGACATGCACCCCGGGCACCTCCCCACCCGGTACGCGGCCGTCTTCGCCTTCTACCGCGAGGGGTTCGAGCAGGCCGCGGCCCGGCTCGTCGCGTACGCGGCCCGCGCGGGCGGCGACGTGATGGACGAGCCCGCCACCGCCAAGGCGCTCAGCGGGTACCTGCTGCGCGGCCTGGACTGCGGCGCCCTCGACATCGCGGAGGTGGCCCGGGCGACCGGGTTCACCCGCGCGGACCTGGAGGGGTACGCGGCGCCCCGCCGGGCCGACCTCACGGTCTCACCCAAGTAGCGGACGCGCGACGGCCTGCGCCGGTTACTGCGGCCCGCACCGGTCCACCGCGGCCCGCGCCGGCCACCGCGGGGCCGTCCCGCGCGGGGTTGTTGTGCCCGTGGGCGGGCCGGTCCCGTGCGGACGGTTCCGGTGGAGCCGGCCCTGCCCCCTGTAGCCGGCGGCCGGCCGTCAGGCGGGGGGCAGTTCGCCCGAGCCGCGGGTGATCAGGCGGGTCGGCAGTTCGATGCGCTCGGGGGCGACGAGGGAGCCGTCGAGCTGGCGGAAGAGGCGGTCGGCGGCGGTGCGGCCGAGCTGGGCCGCGTCCTGGGCCACCACGGTCACCCCGGGCTGCAGCAGGTCGGCGAGCTCGATGTCGTCGAAGCCGACCAGGGCGACCGGCCGGGCGCGCTCGGTGATGACGCGGACGACCGTGACCGTCACCCGGTTGTTGCCGGCGAAGACCGCAGTCACGGGGGAGGGGCCGGACAGCATCGTCTCGGCCGCCCGGCGCACCCGCTCCGGGCCGGTGACGCCCAGGGACATCCAGGCGGGCTCCACCGGAATGCCGGCGTCGTCCATGGCGGCGCGATAGCCGCGCAGGCGCTCGGCGGCGGTGTGGATGCGGGGCATGTCGCCGATGAACCCGATGCGGCGGTGGCCGTGCGCGATGAGGTGGGCGACGCCGTCGCGCGCACCGCCGAAGCTGTCGGAGAGCACGACGTCCGCGTCGATCTGCCCCGCGGGGCGGTCCACGAACACCGTGGCGACGCCCGCCTTTATCTCGGGCTCCAGATAGCGGTGGTCGTCACCGGCCGGGATGACGACCAGGCCGTCCACCCGGCGGGCGCACAGCGCGAGGACCAGCTCCTGCTCGCGCTCCGGGTCCTCGGCGCTGGAGCCGTTGATGAGCAGGGCGCCGTGGGCGCGGGCCACCTCCTCCACCGCCCGGCTCAGCGGGCCGTAGAACGGGTCCGCCAGGTCCTCCAGGACGAGGCCGATGCTGGCGGTGCGGCCCTTGCGCAGCACCCGCGCGCTGTCGTTGCGCCGGAAGCCCAGCGCGTCGATGGCCTCCTGCACCCGGCGCTCGGTGTCGGGGGTGACACCCGGCTCGCCGTTGACTACGCGCGATACCGTCTTCAGGCCGACCCCGGCACGCGCGGCGACGTCCTTCATGGTCGGACGGTTGCCGTAACGGCTCTCGGTTCGGCGGGCGGTCTCGGCCACGATGCGCTGTCCTGTCCTGTAGTCCGTCGGGCCGGTGGTCGGCCGCTGGTCCGTGGGGCTGCGTCGGTCCCGACGGACCCGGTGGGCCGCCGGATCGGGATGTGGCGTCGAGCATAGAGCCTGGACAACGTTGTCAGATGCGAGAGAGACTGTCCAACGCATTCTCCGGCGCCCTGGGTCCTGTGGTCGGATTCCCGTCGTCCGCCCCTGGGGCCGGCCGGCGGGGGTCCGACGACAGGATCTGGCCCACCGTGCGACCGGCCTGCCCTTTCCTCATGGTCCAACCGGACCGACCGGGATCCGATCGGGAGACTTGACTCTGATGCACACCGACCTCGTGGCCGCGCTCGACATCGGCGGCACCAAGATCGCCGGAGCGCTGGTGGACGGCCAAGGCCGGATCCTGCTGCGCGCCCAGCGGCCCACGCCCGCGCAGGAGCACGGTGACACCGTCATGCGGGCCGTGGAGGCCGTGCTCGGCGAGCTGACCGCAGCGCCGCTGTGGAACGGGGTCACCGCGGTCGGCATCGGCAGCGCCGGGCCCGTGGACGCCTCGGCGGGCACGGTGAGCCCGGTGAACGTGCCCGGCTGGCGCGACTACCCCCTCGTCGAACGGGTCCGCGCCGTGGCGGACGGCCTGCCCGTCGAACTGATCGGCGACGGCGTGGCGATCACGGCGGCCGAGCACTGGCAGGGGGCGGCCCGCGGCCACGACAACGCCCTCTGCATGGTCGTCTCCACGGGGGTCGGCGGCGGTCTGGTCCTGAACGGGAAGCTGCACCCCGGGCCCACGGGCAACTCCGGGCACATCGGCCACATCAGCGTGGACCTCGACGGCGACCTGTGCCCGTGCGGGTCCCGCGGCTGCGTCGAGCGCATCGCCAGCGGCCCGAACATCGCGCGCCGCGCCGTCGAGGGCGGCTGGCGGCCGGGGCCCGAGGGCGACGCGTCCGCGGCGGCGGTGGCCGCCGCCGCCCGGGCGGGCGATCCGGTCGCGACGGCCTCCTTCGAGCGTGCGGCGCAGGCGCTGGCCGCGGGCATCGCGGCGACGGCGACCCTCGTGGAGATCGACATCGCGGTGATCGGCGGAGGGGTGGGCAAGGCGGGCGAGGTGCTGTTCGCGCCGCTGCGGGCCGCCCTGCGGGACTATGCCGCGCTGTCGTTCGTGCAGCGGCTCACGGTGACGCCGGCTCAGATGGGTACGGATGCGGGGCTGGTGGGTGCGGCGGCTGCGCTCAGTCGGCGGCCGAACGCGGCCGTTGTTGGCGGCTGAGCCGCCGTCTGTCTTTTGGGGAGGGGGCGGAGGGGTTCGGCTCGTGTGGTGAGGTGCGGGTGGGTGGGGAGCGTTGTCAGCAGGTGAGGCGGGCGTTCGCCCAGTCGCCGTGGTCTGAGGTGATGCCGTCGCCGGCGTCCGTGACGACGAGGCGTATCGTCCGTGCGCCGCTCACATCGGCCGAGAGGGACTGCGCCGCGTCGGCGTTGGTCAGGACGCCGGTGGTGGCCGCCTTCGTGCCGTCGGCCCAGATCTCGAAGACGACGGACCCGTCGGCGCCCTCCTCGTCGTCGACACCGACCTGCGCCGTGACGGTCCGGCAGGCCCCGCCCGTGTAGAACTCGACGGTGCTGTCCGCGTGGACGCCGAGCCCGGAGGCGTACACGGTTCCGCCGATCGTGAGGGGCGTGCCGTCACCCGCTGCTGCCTCGCCGTTGCTGGTGTCCCGTTCGACGGGCCCCCAGCCGTTGGTGGCCGACAGCCAGGGAAGACCGCCGAGCTCCGAGGTGCCGGAGGGCGGGGCCACCACGACGGTCGTCCTCACCGGCAGTACGTTCCCGGCCCGCTCCCCGGCCGGAGAGCGGTACCCCGCCCTCAGTGTCAGGTCGTACGACCCCGGGGGCGTGCCCGCGGGGGCGGTCACCCGCCACCCGGTGCGCAGCACCCTGCCGGTCGCCAGGACGTTCGCCCTGGTCGGTGACGTGGCCCGCACGGTCCAGCCCCTGGGCCCGGTCAGGGAGACGGAGACGTGCTTCGCCGGTGTACGGCCCAGGTCGGTGACCGACGCCGTCAGCGCGGCGGGACGCCCCGCTTCGAGCAACGTGCCACCGTCCAGGGCGAGTTCGACGGCCGGCGGGTTCTCGGCCCAGTCTCCGTCGGCCGAGACGCGGACGAGGACCGTGCCGTGGGCGGGGACGGTCGCCGAGATCGTGCCCGCCGTGTTGTAGCTCTTGTGCCGCCACAGGTCGCGCAGCGTGTAGGCAGCCGCTCCGGGCAGCCCGACGGCCTTCGCGCTCGTGGCGATGCGCTGGGGGCTGCCGGTCTCGTTGAAGAGGGCGACGGCGCGGCTGCCGTCCGCCAGTTCCTTGGCCACGACCCAGCGGCCGTCCTCGGAGGAGAGCACGGTGCCCTGCTTGCCGAGCGGGTCCTGGTCGACCGCTATGACCTCCTCGTTGCCGAGGATCTCGAAGGTCTCGTCGGAGGCGGACCGCAGGTCCGAGCCGATGAGGAGAGGGGCGGCCATGACCGACCACATCGAGAAGTGCGTGCGGTACTCCGTGTCCGTCATCCCGCCGTTGCCGACCTCCAGCATGTCGGGGTCGTTCCAGTGTCCGGGACCCGCGTACCGCGCGAGCGGGAGGTTCTGCTTCATGATCGAGAGCATCGAGCCCCAGTTGTCACTGATGTCCCCGGTGGTGCGCCACAGCTGGCCGACGTCCGCCGCCCACTCCCAGGGCCTGTTCTCGCCCCACTCGCAGATGCTGTACACGATGGGGCGGCCCGTGGTCGCGGAGGCGGCCTTCAGGGCGTCGCGCATCGTCGTGTAGCGCTGTCTGGCGTCCACGCCCTGGTTGTTGCAGTTGTCGTACTTGAGGTAGTCGACACCCCAGTCCGCGAACTGCCGGGCGTCGCTGTACTCGTGGCCGAGCGCTCCGGGAAATCCCGCGTCGTTGCAGGTCTTCGTGCCCGCGCTGGTGTAGATGCCCAGCTTGAGCCCCTTGGCGTGCACATAGTCCGCGACCGCCTTGATCCCGCCGGGGAAGCGGGCCGGGTCCGGCACCAGCTTCCCGTCGGCGTCGCGGGCGGGCAGCGCCCAGCAGTCGTCGAGGTTGACGTACTCGTACCCGGCGTCCTTGAGCCCCTTGTCGACGAAGATGTCCGCGATCCCCTTGACCATCTCCTCGTCGAACTCCGCACGGCACTGCGTGGAGTTCCAGTTGTTGAAGCCCATGGGAGGGGTGAGGGCGAGGCCGTCGTCCGGGGCCGGGGCGACGGACGCGGCCGGTGAGGCGGACGTGGGGGCCGGCGCCCGGGCCGGTGTCCCCGGGCCGGCCGCGAGGGCGGGCCCGGCCGGTCCCAGGCCGGCGAGCAGCCCCGCGGCCAGTATTCCGGCCGCTCTTCGGTGAGTCGTACGGGTGGGAAGATGCCGCGTCATTACGTTCCTCCGTACTCGCAACAGGAGTGGATGTCCGCGTCTTTACATGTCCGCGTCATTCATGCCATGTGCGTTCACGGTAGGTCCTGTCGCAGTGTGGTGGAAGAGGTGCGGTAGTGCGTGGTCGACATCCCGTCAGATCTCGGGATCTGCGTACTCCTGTCGGAACGTGCGTGCTCCGTCGTTCTGCGGGACGAACCCGTCGGGACCGTCGCGACGGTCCCGACCAGTGCGGTCGGTGCGTTCGGTGCGACCGGTGCGATCGGTGTCGTCCGGTGTGTCGGGATCCGGCCGTGACTCCTGGGCCGTTCCGTAGTTGAAGCGGTATGAAGAAGCGCAGCATGCTGGCCATCGCCTCCCTCGCCACCGGCTTCGTCGTGGCGGCCGTCACCCCGTCCCACTCGCTCGACGGCGGCGCCCTCGGTGATCTCCCGCTCCAGGACACCCTCACCGCCGTCGGGCAGACGGTCGGTGACGACAGCCTGGACATGGGCGACGGCATCGTGGAGCACGACGGCTGACCGGCCCTTCCTCCCTGTTCCGCCCCCGAGCCCGGCCCCGCGAGGAGCCGGGCTCCGTGCGTGTCCGACCCCTCGAACGCGACCTCATCAGGACCTGGTTTCCATGGCAGGGTGGAGCGGGCAAGCCTCAGGGGGCCACACAGCAGAGGGGGAACCGTGATCGTCTGGATCAACGGTGCGTTCGGTGCGGGGAAGACCACCACCGCACGGGAACTGATCGACCTGATCCCGAACAGCACGCTGTTCGACCCGGAGATCATCGGTACCGAGCTGGCGCGCCTGCTGCCCGCCAAGCGCCTCGCCGAGGTCGGCGACTTCCAGGACCTGCCGATCTGGCGGCGGCTCGTGGTGGACACCGCGGCCGCGATGCTCTCCGAACTCGGCGGTGTGCTCGTGGTTCCCATGACCCTGCTCCGGCAGGACTACCGCGACGAGATCTTCGGCGGCCTCGCCTCCCGCCGGATCGCGGTCCGCCATGTGCTCCTCGCCCCGGCGGAAACGATCCTGCGCGAGCGAATAGCCGCCCGGGAGGTCCCGCCGGACCTCCCGGACGGGGAGATACGGGTGCGCCAGTGGTCGTACGACCAGATCGAGCCCTACCGCGCCGCCCTCGCCGGCTGGCTCACCACGGACGCCCACCCCGTCGACAACGGCACGCTGACCCCGTACGAGACCGCCGTGCGCGTCGCCGAGGCGCTGAACGGCGGGTCCGTGCCGGTCTGCGACATCGTGCAGACCCCCGAGCCGACCTCGGAGACCGTGGCGGCGGGGGTGCTCCTCTTCGACGAGCAGGACAGGGTGCTGCTCGTCGACCCGACGTACAAGGCCGGCTGGGAGTTCCCCGGCGGCGTCGTCGAGTCCGGTGAGGCACCCGCGCGCGCGGGCGTCCGCGAGGTGGCCGAGGAGACCGGCATCCMCCTCACCGACGACCCCCGCCTGCTGGTCGTCGACTGGGAACCGCCGGTGCCTCCCGGCTACGGCGGTCTGCGCCTCCTCTACGACGGCGGCCGGCTCGAAGGCGGCGCGGCCCACCCCATGCTGCTGCCGGGCCCCGAACTGCGCGGCTGGCGCTTCGTCACGGAGGAGGAGGCCGCCACGCTCCTCCCGCCGATCCGCTACGAACGCCTGCGCTGGGCGCTGCGCGCGCGGGAGCGGGGGGCGGCGCTGTACCTGGAGGCGGGCGTGCCCAGAGGGTAGCCGGGGCCAAGGGGCAAGGGCGTGGGCGCGCCCGGCCGAAGGGCGCGCCCACCGACCCCCTCAGCCGGCGGCGTACTTCGTGAGGAACAGCGCCTCGGCGACCGCGAGCCGCTCCAGTTCTTCGGGCGACACGCTCTCGTTCACGGCGTGGATCTGCGCCTCCGGCTCGCTCAGCCCGATCAGCAGGATCTCCGCCCGCGGGTACAGCGACCCGAGGGTGTTGCACAGCGGGATGGACCCGCCCTGCCCCGCGTACTGCATCTCGGCCCCGTCGTACGCGACGCCCATGGCCTCCGCCATCGCCGCGTACGCGGGACTCGTGGTGTCGGCGCGGAACGGCTGCCCCTGCCCGATCTGCTCGGTGCTCACCCGCGCCCCCCACGGAGTGCGGGCCACCAGGTGGGCCTCCAGCAGCTTGGTGGCCTCCGCCGCGTCCACGCCCGGCGGCACCCGCAGGCTCACCAGCGCGCGGGCGCCCGCCTGCACGGACGGGGTGGCGCCGACGACCGGCGGGCAGTCGATGCCGAGCACGGTCACGGCGGGCCGCGCCCAGATGCGGTCGGCGACCGTGCCGGAACCGATCAGCCCGACGCCGTCGAGCACCTTGGCGTCCTTGCGGAACTGCTCCTCGTCGTACTGCAGGCCGTCCCACCGCGCGGTGCCCGTCAGCCCGTCGATCGTCGTCGAGCCGTCCTCGGCGCGCAGGGAGTCCAGTACGCGGATCAGCGCGCCCAGCGCGTCGGGCGCCGCGCCGCCGAACTGCCCCGAGTGCAGGTTGCCTTCGAGGGTGTCGACCTCGACGCGGACGAGGGTCATGCCACGCAGCACGGTGGTGACCGTCGGCACGCCGACCCGGAAGTTGCCGGAGTCCCCGATGACGATCGCGTCGGCGTCGAGCAGCTCCGGGTGTTCCTCGGCGTACCGCTCCAGGCCGCCCGTGCCCTGCTCCTCCGACCCCTCGGCTATCACCTTGACGCCGACCGGGACACCGCCGTTCGCCTTGAGGGCGCGCAGCGCCAGCAGGTGCATGATCAGGCCGCCCTTGCAGTCGGCGGCCCCGCGCCCGTACCAGCGGCCGTCGCGCTCGGTCAGCTCGAACGGCGGCGTCTGCCAGCCGGCCTCGTCGAGCGGCGGCTGCACGTCGTAGTGCGCGTACAGCAGGACGGTCTTCGAGCCCTCGGGGCCGGGCAGGTGGCCGTACACGGACTGCGTGCCGTCCGGGGTGTCGAGCAGGGCGACGTCTTCGAAGCCTTCGGCGCGCAGCGCGTCGGCGACCCAGTTCGCGGCGCCCTCGCTCTCACTGCGCGGGAACTGGTCGAAGTCCGCCACCGACTTGAAGGCCACCAGCTCGGTGAGCTCCTCCTTCGCCCTGGGCATGAGGGAGGCGACGGTCTCGGCGACCGGATTCGACGACATGGGCACGCTCCTCGTGGGTGCGACGTTGTACGTATGGTTACGGGTGCGGATGCGCGCGTAAGGATGTGCGCTGCATGCGCTGCCGATCCTCCCACAGCGGTCTTCGCCGGACGCCGCCGTAGGATGCGTGGAGCAGGTGCGGCAGGCGGCTGGATCGGAGCAGCAGACCATCGTGAGCAGCGAGAACTCTTCGGACGACGGGCAGGACCGAGGGCAGGACGACGGGCAGCATGTGTGGGACGTCGTCGTGGTCGGGGCGGGCCCCGCGGGCGCCTCGGCGGCCTATGCGGCGGCGGTCGCGGGACGGCGCGTCCTGTTGCTGGAGAAAGCGGAACTGCCCCGCTACAAAACGTGCGGCGGCGGCATCATCGGACCGAGCCGTGACGCGCTGCCGCCCGGCTTCGAACTGCCCTTCCGGGACCGGGTCCACGCGGTCACGTTCTCGCTGGAGGGGAAGTTCGCGCGGACGCGGCGCTCCAAGCAGATGCTCTTCGGGCTCATCAACCGGCCCGAGTTCGACCAGCAACTCGTCGAGCACGCGCAGAAGGCGGGCGCCGAGCTGCGTACGGGGGCCACGGTCTCGCGGGTCGAGCAGCACGGCTCGGCCGTCCCCGACCGGCGCTCGGTCGCCGTCGTCCTCCAGGACGGCGAGACGCTGCTGGCGCGGGCGGTGGTCGGCGCGGACGGCAGCGCCAGCCGGATAGGAGCCCATGTCGGGGTGAAGCTCGACCAGGTCGACCTCGGCCTGGAGGCGGAGATCCCGGTGCCGGAGACCGTCGCGGAGGACTGGAAGGGCCGTGTCCTCATCGACTGGGGCCCCCTTCCCGGCAGTTACGGCTGGGTGTTCCCCAAGGGCGACACCCTCACCGTCGGGGTGATCTCGGCCCGCGGCGAGGGAGCCGCCACCAAGCGGTACCTGGAGGACTTCATCGCCCGGCTCGGTCTCGCCGGCTTCGAGCCCAGCATCTCGTCCGGGCACCTCACGCGCTGCCGCGCCGACGACTCGCCGCTGTCGCGCGGGCGGGTGCTGGTGTGCGGGGACGCGGCGGGGCTGCTGGAGCCGTGGACCCGCGAGGGCATCTCCTTCGCGCTGCGCTCCGGGCGCCTCGCGGGGGAGTGGGCGGTCCGGATCGCGGAGGCCCACGACGCCGTGGACACCCGGCGGCAGGCGCTGAACTACGCCTTCGCCATCAAGGCGGGGCTGGGCGTGGAGATGAGCATCGGCAAGCGGATGCTCGCGATCTTCGAGCGCCGGCCCGGGGTGTTCCACGCCGCGCTCACCGGTTTCCGGCCGGCCTGGAAGGCGTTCGCGGGCATCACCCGCGGAGCCACCTCGCTGGGGGAGATGGTGCGCTCGCACCCGATGGCGGAGCGCGCCCTGACGAGGCTCGACCGCTGACCGCTGACCGCTGACCGCTGACCGGACGGGGCTGGGAACGAGTGTGAGTACCGGTCCCGGGCCGGAGCGGCGGTGCGTGACCGGGGCCCGCGGTGGGCCCGGCGACCCGGCCGATCACGCGTACTGCCCCGGGAGTACGCGTGATCGCTCCGCCCGGCCGACGCCCCCGGCCGCTCCTGGCGTCTAGCGTGACGGCCATGGACGAGCGGCGCACGCACCGGTGGCACGGACCCTCGTGGTGGGGCCACCGCGACGGGGAGGAAGAGGGCGCCGCGCACCTGCGCCTGCCCTGGCGTTCGGCCCTGTTGCTCACCGGGTTCGTCCTCCTCGGCAGCGAATTCGCGGCCGGGCAGCAGCCCGGGCGGGAGCAGCTCGACGCCCTCGCGCGCATCCTGCTCGCCGGGGGCGCGCTCCTGCTGCTGTGGCGGCACCGGCGGCCCCGGCTCGTGCTGTGCGGCACGGCGGCCTCGGCGCTCGTCTACCTCGGCGCCGGATACCCGTACGGGCCGGTCTTCCTCACGGTCGCCCTCGCCTGCTTCGCCGCGGTCGTCGCCGGGCACCGCCGGACGGCCTGGGCGGTGCTCGGCGCCCTGTGGGCGCTCCACCTCCTGGTCGGGCACCCGCTCCACCGGTGGCTGCCGCCCGCGGGCGACCCGGCCGCCGCGTGGGGCGGGGAGGTCGCGACGGCCGCCTGGGTGGTGGCGATCCTCGCGGTCTCCGAACTTGCCCGCGTCCGCCGCGAGCAGGCGGACCGCGACCGGGCGGAACGCCGGCGGGCGGCCGGGCGGCGCGCCGACGAGGAGCGGCTGCGCATCGCCCGTGAACTGCACGACGTCCTGGCGCACAGCATCTCGGTCATCAACGTCCAGGCGGGCGTGGGCCTCGCGCTGCTCGACTCGGACCCGGAGCAGGCGCGCAGCGCGCTCACCACCATCAAGGCCGCGAGCAAGGAGGCGCTGGGGGAGGTGCGCCAGGTGCTCGACACGCTCCGCACGCCCGGTGACGCGCCGCGCGCGCCGGCGCCCGGCCTCGACCGTCTCCCCGAACTCGTCGAGCAGGCCGCGGCCGCCGGCCTGGCCGTCGCCGTCGAGAACCGGGGCGCCGGCGACCGGCGGACCGGCGCCGGGAAGCTGCCGCCGGGGGCGGACCTGGCCGCGTTCCGCATCGTCCAGGAGGCGCTGACCAACGTCGTACGGCATTCCGGTTCGCGGACCGCGCGCGTGCGGGTGGACCGCACGAGCGACGCGCTGCGGCTGCGGGTCGACGACGACGGCCCCGCGACGGGCGAGGAGGCGGGCGGCAGCGGCAACGGACTCGCCGGAATGCGGGAGCGGGCCGCGGCCCTGGGTGGCACGATCGAGGCCGGACCGCGCGACGACGGCGGCTTCCGGGTCCTGGCCGTGCTGCCCCTGCGCGGTGCGCCGGGAGCGCGGGACGCCTCCGTCCCCTCGAAGGCCGGAAGTGCCACAGAAGCAGAGAAGGAGGACCGGTGATCCGCGTACTGCTCGCCGACGACCAGGCGCTGGTCCGCGCCGGCTTCAGGGCGCTGCTCGACGCCCAGCCGGACATCGAGGTCGCCGGTGAGGCCGCGGACGGGACGGAGGCCCTGCGCGGGGTGCACGCGCTGCGGCCCGACGTCGTCCTGATGGACATCCGCATGCCGGTGCTCGACGGCCTCGCCGCGACCCGCCGCATCACCGGCGACCCGGGCCTGCGGGACGTGAAGGTCGTCATGCTCACCACCTTCGAACTCGACGAGTACGTCTTCGAGGCGATCCGCTGCGGCGCGTCCGGCTTCCTCGTCAAGGACACCGAGCCGGACGAACTCCTGCGCGCCGTCAGGGCGGTCGTCGCGGGCGACGCGCTGCTCTCGCCGGGGGTGACGCGCCGCCTGATCGCCGAGTTCGCGGCCCGCTCCAAGGAGCCGGCGGCGGCCGGTGCGCTGGCCGCGCTCACCGAGCGGGAGCGGGAGGTGATGGCGCTGGTCGGCATCGGGCTGTCGAACGACGAGATCGCGCGGCGGCTGGTGGTCAGCCCCCTCACGGCCAAGACCCACGTCAGCCGCACGATGGTCAAACTCGGCGCCCGGGACCGGGCCCAACTGGTGGTGCTGGCCTACGAGTCGGGGCTGGTGCGGCCGGGCTGGCTGGGCTGAGTCCCGCGCCGGAAGCGGAGCAGCACCGAGACCACACGGACGAGGAAGAGGACGGCGGCGAGCGCGGTCCCGGTGCCCAGGAGGGCCTTCTCGACGGCCCGCGGCAGGTCGAAGAGCAGCGCGGGGCCGGCGAGGACCCCGAACACCACGGCCGCGGCGAACAGGGCGCTGGCCAGCGCGTACCCGATCTCGACGGTGATCTCGTCCCGCTCGGACTGCGTCCGCCGCCCCCTGGTGTGTCCCATACGCGCAGTGTCACAGCCGTGCGCCCGGCGGGGCAACACAGCCCGCCGGGCGCACAGCCGGCCGGACGTACAGCCGGCCGGGGCGCGGGGTCAGTCGCGTACGGCCACCTGTCCGTCGGCCGCCGCCACGGGTTCGTCGGCCGCACGCTGCGGTGCCGGTACCGGGGCGTCGGACGAGGCGACCAGGATCGTCGTCTGCGGTGTACGCCGCCGGCGCAGCCCGGTGGCCGTGACGAGCAGGCCCGCCAGGGCGACCGCGGTCACCACGAGCAGACCGGGCCGGTAGCTGTCGAGGACGGCCTGCGGCGAGGAGCCGTCGCTGGAGTTCGCCGTCACGACGGCCGTCACCACCGCCAGGAAGATCGCGCCGCCCACCTGCACCGAGGTGTTGAGCAGACCCGACACCATGCCCTGCTCGTGGTCGTCGACGCCGTCGGTGGCCTGGATGTTGAGCGAGGGGAAGACCAGCGCGCAGGCCGCGCCGATGAGCAGCATCGACGGCAGGATCGCCGCCGCGTACACCGGGTCGAGGTCGACGCGCAGGAACAGCGCGTAGCCCACCACCATCAGGGCGAAGCCCAGCACGAGGAGGCGCGGCGTCCCGAACCGGTCGACGAGCGCGCCCATCTTCGTCGCCGAGAGCGCCACCAGCGCGCCCGCGGGCAGGAAGGCGAGGGCGGTGTGCAGCGCGGACCAGCCCAGCAGCGACTGCATGTACAGCGTGACGAGGAACTGGAAGCCGACGTACGAGCCGAAGAACATCATGGCGCCGAGCTGGGCCCGGACCTGGTTGCCGGAGCGCAGCACCCCCAGCCGGATCAGCGGGCTCGCGCTGCGCAGTTCCACGCGGACGAAGACGGTGAGCAGGACCGCTACCGCGAGGAACGACAGCAGCGTACGGGCCGAGGTCCAGCCGGCCTCGGGTGCCTGGACGACGGTGAAGACGAGCAGCAGCATCGAGGCGGTGCCGATGACGGCGCCGGGGACGTCGTAGCCGCGGTGGGTCCGGTCGCGCTCGCTGCGCGGGATCAGCTTCAGGCCGAGGACCAGGGCGACGACCGCGATGGGCGCGGGCAGCAGCATGGTCAGGCGCCAGCTGGCCTCCGTGAGCAGCCCGGACAGGACGAGGCCCATGGAGAAGCCGGTGGCGGCGCAGGTGGTGTAGATCGAGAGGGCGCGGTTGCGCAGCGGGCCCTGCGGGAACGTCGTGGTGATGATCGACAGGCCGGCGGGAGCGGTGAACGCGGCACTCAGCCCCTTGATGAACCGGCTCGCGATGAGCAGCGGTCCGGAGTCGACGAGTCCGCCGAGCAGCGAGGCGAGGGCGAACACGCCGAGGGCCACCAGGAAGACCTGGCGGCGGCCCAGGAGGTCGGCGGCGCGGCCGCCGAGGAGCAGCAGGCCGCCGTAGCCGAGGATGTAGCCGCTGACGATCCACTGCAGGGTCGAGGTGGAGAGGTCGAGTTCGGAGCCGATGGACGGCAGGGCGACGCCGACCATCGACACGTCCAGCGCGTCCAGGAACATGGCGGCGCACAGCACCAGGAGAGTGCCCCACAGGCGGGGCGTCCAGTGTCCCGGGGACGCGGGAGCGGTGAGCGGAGAGGTCATGCGGCTCACAGTACATGCGTGTGCATTGATTGCAAGCGCACTTAATTCCGGTGCAATAATTTCGCTGTCTTGTTAAGGTGCGGCTATGACGGCGGCTGAGAAGCCGGGGGACGGGATCGGGGAGACGGCCGGGGACGGGGCCGGACAAGGGCTCGTGGAGCGGTGGCGCGACCTTCTCGCGGTGCATGCGCGGACCGTGTGCGAACTGGACCGCGCCCTTCACCGGCACGGCCTCGGCGCGAGCGACTTCGAGGTCCTCGGCGTGCTGGCCGCGGGCACGTCCGCTGACGGCGGGCCGGCGTACCGCGTGCAGGAGATCGCCGAGCGGGTGCACCTGAGCCAGAGCGCCCTGTCCCGGCTGATCGCCCGCCTGGACCGGGACGGCCTCGTGGAGCGCTGCCTGTGTCCCGAGGACCGGCGGGGCGTACGCGTGTCGCTCACGGAGAGAGGGCGCGACCTGCACGGCCGGGTGCTGCCGCTCCAGCGGGCGGTGCTGGAGCGGACGCTGACGGACGGTCCGCGGACCTGACGGGCGCCGTGGCCCCGCCGGGTCCGCGGGTGGCTCAGCCCTCGGTGCCCTCGGTGCCCTCAGCGTCTTCGTCGAAGCTCGCGAAGTAGGCGGCGGCCATGTCCTCGTCGCCGTGCCCCTGCGCGGCGGCCCGGTCGAAGCGCTCCGCGCTCGCCGCCGCGACGTCGAGGCGTACCCCGCGCCGCTCGCCCGCCTCGACGATCAGCCGGGCGTCCTTGGCCGCGGTCGCCACGGCGAAGGACGCCGGTGACAGCCGTCCTTCGAGGATGAGGGCGCTCTTGGCGTGCAGGTACCCCATGTCGAGCGGGCCGCCGGCGATGGTGTCGAAGAAGCTCTGCGGGTCCACGCCCAGCGCCTTCGCCAGGGCGAGGCTCTCGCCGGTGGCGTTGGTGGCCGCGATGACCCAGCTGTTGGCCACGAGCTTGAGCCGGGTGGCGCTCGCCGCCGCCCCGTCCTCCCCGGTCCACACCGTACGGGCGCCGACCGCGTCGAGGACCGGGGCCACGGCGTCCCGGCCCTCCTCCGGACCGGCGGCCAGGACGGTCAGCTGCCCCGCCTCGGCGGGCTGCCGGGTGCCGAGCACGGGCGCGTCGTAGAAGACCAGGCCCTTCTCGCGGGCGAACGCGGCCAGTTCGCCGACGGACTCGATGCCCGCGGTCGTCGACTGCACCCACGCGGTGCCGGCGCGCAGGGCGGGCGCGGCCTGCCGCATCACGTCCAGCACGGCCGGACCGTCGTACAGCATGGTCAGGACGGCGTCGGCGCCCTCGACGGCCTCGGCGGGCGTGCCGGCGACGTGCGCGCCGTCGGCGGCGAGCGGTTCGGCCTTGTCGCGACTGCGGTTCCAGACCCGGACGGTGTGTCCGGCGGCGATGAGGTTGCGGGCCATCGCGGCGCCCATGATTCCGGTGCCCAGGACGCTGACGGTGAGCTTGTCGGTCATGACATCGACTTCCTGATCCGTTCGGTGCGGTGGATTCCACTGCGGGGTGCACACCACTGTGCCGTGTGCGGCGGTGCGGGGGCGCCACGGGGGCGGGCGCGCCTCAGGTGTCGCGAACGCCGTCCGCACCGTTGCTCGCGCCGCTGCCGCTGCGCGCACCGCTGTTGCCGTCCGCGCCGCCGTCCGCAGCGTCGCCCGTGCCGCTGTCGGTCCCGGTCACCCGTCGTGTGCCGTAGCCGATGGCCGCCGCCACCGCCGCGAGCGCGGCCACGCTGGTCAGGGCGGTGGACAGCGAGAACCAGTCCGCCATGAACCCGATGGCGGGCGGTCCCAGGAGCATGCCGCCGTATCCGAGGGTGGAGGCGGTGGCGACACCGCTGGGACCCGCCAGCGCGCCGGCCCGTTCGACGGCCACGGGGAAGAGGTTCGCGAGTCCGAGTCCGGCGACGGCGAACCCGAGCAGGGCCGCCCACACGGAAGGGGAGAGCGAACCGAGCAGCATCCCGGCCGCGGCCATGGTGCCTCCGGCGACGACGGTCCGGCTCAGCCCGAGCCGTTCCAGGAGCCTGGTCCCGGTCAGCCGGCCGATCGTCATGGCGAGCGCGAAGCAGGTGTAGCCCGCCGCGGCGACACCCGGGTGGGCGCCCAGGTCCTGTTCCAGGTGCAGCGCGCCCCAGTCGGCCAGGGCGCCTTCGCCGTACGCCGTGCAGAGGGCGATCAGCCCGAAGACGACGACCAGCCGCCGGGTCCGGACGTCCGGCCGCCGGGTCCGCGCGTCCGGCCGGCGCGGGGCCCCTTCCCCGGCTGCCGTACCTGTCCCGGCCGCCGTGTCCGTCCCGGCCGCCGTGTCCGGCGGTACCGGGACCGGGCAGCGGAGCAGGACGCGGCCCGCGCCTGCGGTCACCAGCAGCCCGATCACCGTCAGGCCCAGCAGGTGCTGCGTGGGGGACAGGGAGCCCGCGACCAGTCCGCCGAGCCCCGCGCCGACCATGCCGCCCAGACTGAAGGCGGCGTGGAAGCTCGGCATGATCGGACGCCGCAGCGCGGCCACCAGGTCGACGGCGGCGCTGTTGAAGGCGACGTTGATCCCGCCGTAGGCCGCGCCGAAGACCAGCAGGACGGCACCGAGCGCGAGGGCGGAGTGGGTCAGCGGGGGCAGTGCGATGCTGAGCGAGAGCAGGACGCCGCAGACGACGGTCACCGGGTGGCTGCCGTAGCGGCGGCACAGGCGCCCGGTGAGCATCATCGTGACCACGGCGCCGGCGGACACCCCGAGCAGCGCGAGGCCCAGCGCACTGGCGGACGCGCCGGTCTGCTCCTTGACGGCGGGGATGCGGACGACCCAGCCCGCGAAGACGAAGCCGTCCAGGGCGAAGAAGACGGTGAGGGCGGTACGGAGCCGGGAGAGGTCCGCGTCGTCACGGTTGTGGTGGTTCCGGCGGCCCGGCACGGCGTTGTGCTTGCGGGCTTTGTTTATTAGCGGCACAAAATGAGGCTAGGTCGTATCGATGGCCTTGCCAAGAAAAGTTCAACGTCTGCTCATGATTGACCAACGCGTGCCCATGATTGAGCAAGATCGGGGGAAGGCCGACGAGTCGGACGTACGTTCCCCTGCGTGATTCCTGACCCGACACCCCACGTGCCCGCCCGGCGCTCCCTCATCCGCACCGCACTCACGGGGGCCGCGGTCCTCGGCGCGGGACTGACCGCCGGCGCCGGACCCGCGACGGCGGCCCCCGCCGCCCCGCCCGCGCGCAAGCGGCCCGCCACGGCCGAGGAGGCACTGCGGGAACTGGCGGCGGGCAACCGCCGCTGGCGCACCTTCCGCGAGCGGCACCCGGACGAATCGCCCGCCGTGCGGCAGTCCCTGACGACCGGTCAGCATCCGTTCGCGCTCGTGCTCGGCTGCATCGACTCCCGGGTGCCGCCGGAGCTGGTCTTCGACCAGGGGCTCGGCGATCTGATGACGATACGCAGCGCCGGCCAGGTCCTCGACGAGGCGGTGCTCGGCAGCCTCGCGTACGGCGTGCTCGAACTCGGCATCCCCCTGCTCATGGTGCTCGGCCACCAGTCGTGCGGAGCCGTGCGGGCGACCGTCGAGGCGGACGAGTCGGGGGCGCAACTGCCGAACCACATACAGTACTTGGCGGACCAGATCCGCCCGGCGATCGACCGCACCCAGGAGGGCGACGCGCGCATCGACGCGACGATCGACGCCAACATCCGGCTGATCCGCGCCCGCCTGGCGGCGGAGCCGGACCTCGCCGCGAAGGTGGACTCGGGCGCGCTGGCCGTCGTGGGCGCCCGCTACGAACTGACCACGCAGCGGGTGCACCGGATCGGCTGAATCGGCGGGGACGGGGGGGTGACCACGGTCGCCCCCCTACCTCCACGCGGTCAGGCCTCCACGCGGTCGGGCCTCCGCGTGGTCAGACCTTCGTGCGTTCGGGTTCCGTCCGGCCGGGTTCCGTCCGGCCCCGCCGTACGAGTTTCATCAGCAGGGGCCAGAGCAGCACCAGCGCCGTCACCGCGTACACCGTCACCGCGAACGGGGTGTTCACCAGGCCCGAGACGCTGCCGTCGCTGATCTGCAGGGCCCGGCGCAGCTGTTGCTCGGCGTTCGGGCCGAGGATGACGCCGATGACGGCGGGCAGCMCCGGCAGCCCGTACCGCCGCATGCCGAACCCGATCAGGCCGATGACCAGCAGGATCACCAGGTCGACGGTCTCGCCGCCGACCGCGTACGCGCCGACCGCCGCGAAGAACAGGATGCCCGCGTACAGGTAGGGGCGGGGCACGCGCAGCAGCTTCGCCCACACCGGGGCCAGCGGGAGGTTGAGGGCGAGCAGGAGCACCATCCCGACGAAGAGGGAAGCGATCAGGCCCCACACCAGGTCCGGTTCGCGCTCGAACAGGAGCGGGCCCGGCTGGATGCCGTACTGCTGGAAGGCGGCGAGCATGACGGCCGCGACCGCCGTCGTCGGCAGCCCCAGGGTCAGCATGGACACCAGCGTGCCCGCCGCGGAGGCCGACGCCGCCGACTCCGGCCCCGCCACGCCCTCGATGGCGCCCTTGCCCCAGTCGTCCGGGTGCTTCGACAGACGCTTCTCGGTGGCGTACGACAGGAAGGTGGGGATCTCGGCGCCGCCGGCCGGGATCGCGCCGAACGGGAAGCCGATGAGCGGGCCGCGCAGCCACGACTTCCAGGTCCGCCGCACGTCGTCGCGGCCCAGCCAGGGGCGCCCCACCGGGATCGGCGCGCCCGGCCTGCGCCGCAGGTGCGCCGCCACCCACAGGGCCTCGCCGATCGCGAACAGGCCGACCGCCACGATCACCACGTCGATGCCGTCGGCGAGTTGCAGCGAGCCGAAGGTCAGCCGCTGCTGTCCCGTCATCTGGTCCAGGCCGACCAGGCCGAGGGTGAGACCGATGAGCAGGGACGCGAGCCCCCGGATCCGGGACGAGCCCAGGACCGACGTCACGGCGATGAACGCCAGCACCATGATGGCGAAGTAGTCCGGCGCGCCGATGTCCACCGCCAGGTCGGCGACGGTCGGGGCGAGCGCGACCAGCAGGACCGTGCCGATCAGACCGCCCGCGAAGTGGCCGATGGCGGCGGCCGCGAGCGCCTGCGCGCCCCGCCCCGACTTGGCCATCGGGTTGCCCTCCATGGCCGCGACCACGGCGGCGCTCTCGCCGGGCGTGTTCAGCAGGATCGAGGTGGTCGAACCGCCGAACATCGCCCCGTAGTAGATCCCCGCGAACATGATGAACGCGCCGATCGGCTCCAGCCCGTACGTCACCGGCAGCAGCAGGGCGACCGCCATCGCGGGACCGATGCCGGGCAGCACCCCGATCGCGGTGCCGAGCAGCACGCCGAGGGCCGCCCACAGGATGTTGACCGGGGTGAGGGCCGTACCGAAGCCGTCCATCAGGGAGTTGAGGGCGTCCACGTCAGAGCACTCCCATCAGCGGACCGCCCGGCAGCGGCACACCGAGCAGGTGGTTGAAGACCACGTACGTGAGGAAGGACAGGCCGGCCGCGATGAGCGGGTCCCGGTCGGTGCGGCGGCTGCCGAGCGCGAACGCCGCACCCCAGAAGAGGAGCGCGCCCGCGACGGGGAAGCCGAGCGGTTCGATGAGGACGGCCGAGCCGAGGAACACCCCGGCGAGCAGCAGCACCGTACGCCAGTCGGCCGGTTCGGACAGGTCGACGTCCTCGCCGCCCTCCGCCTCGCCGTGCCCGCCGCGCAGGACGTCGACGGCGAGCAGCGCCGCGATCACCAGGAGCCCGGCGCCCACCACGATCGGCACGGTCCGCGGGCCGACCGGACCGCGCTGCGTGAGGTCGACGTCCATGGTGAGCGCGTCGGTCAGGACCAGGACGCCGAGCGCCAGCAGCAGGACGCACACGCCGAGTTCGGAGTGCTCCCGCAGCCACGTCCGGCGCGGGCCGGCGGACTCCGACTCCGGAGGCGTCGGGGGTGTCGGTGGCGTCTGAGGCGCCCCGGGGGCGCCGGTCGTCCGCGTCGTCACAGTCCCAGCTCCTTCAGCACCGCGATCACGCGCTTGTCCTGGGCGTCCAGGAAGTCGCCGAACTCCTCGCCGGTCAGGAAGGCGTCGTCCCAGCCGTTGGTCTTCAGCGACTTCTGCCACTCGGGGGAGTCGTGCAGCTCCTCCACGAGGCGTACGAGCTTGTCGCGTTCGGCGTCGGACAGGCCGGGCGGGGCGACGATGCCGCGCCAGTTGGTGAAGTCGACGTCGTAGCCGGACTCCTTGAGCGTGGGCGCGTCCAGTTCGTCGACCCGCTCGGGGCCGGTGACCGCCAGCACCCGCAGCTCGCCCGCCTTGATCTGGTCGAGGTACTCGCCGACGCCGGACACCCCGAAGGCGACCTTGTCGCCGAGGATCGAGGCGAGCAGCTCGCCGCCGCCGTCGAACGGGACGTAGTTGACGTCCTTCGGGGCGATGCCCGCGGCCTCCGCCATCAGCATGGGCGCGAGGTGGTCGGGGCCGCCGGGGGAGGAACCGCCGCCCACGGGCAGCTTGCCCGGGTTCTCCTTCCAGGCCGCCACGAGCTGGTCCACCGACTTGTACGGGGAGTCCTTGCCGACCACCACGACGTCCTGCTCCTCGGTGAGCCGGGCGATCGGGGTGGTGTCGGCGAGCGTCTTGGGCGCGTCGTTGGAGTGCACCGCGCCGACCACGCCGAGGCCCATCGACATCGCGAGCTTGCCGTTGCCGTGCTCGCTCACCAGGCGGCTCAGGCCGACGGTGCCGCCGGCGCCCGGCAGGTTGAACMCCTCGACGTTGTGCGTGAGTCCGGCGTCCTCGGCGTTCTTCGCCGCCGTACGGGCCGTGATGTCGTACCCGCCGCCGGGCGTGTTGGGCACCATGAAGCGCAGGCCGGGGATCTGCGTACCGGTCGCGCCGCCGCTGCCGGACGTGAGCAGCGGGGGCCCCACGAGCACGAGCACGGCTGCCCCGAACAGGGCCAGGGGGGTGCGCTGGCGCACGGGTTCACCACCTGATGTCGGTACGTCGGGGAATGGGGGGAGGGGCGTCCCCGCAC
>NZ_VDFC01000058.1:157173-175889 GCF_008369065.1 Streptomyces apricus
GGGAAGTACGGGGACGCCCTGGGGGAGGTGACGTGGGCCACATACTGCCCGGGCGGCCGGGGTCTGTCTCTCTTGGGCAACCAACGGAGGTTGTGGTCTTTGTGTCACCGTTACGGGCACTCGTCACCGGACCCCGGCGGGGGCCATGATGGTGCGACCCGGTGGCCGGACCGTCCACCGCCGTGCGAGCAGGAGAGATCGAGTCCGTCGTGGCCGCCGCCCCCCGTCGCCAGACCCTCGCGGGCGAGATGCTGGTGCTGCAGCTCGCGATCGTCGTGGTGGTGCTGATGGCCGTCGCCGCGGTCTCGCTCGCGCAGTCCGAGGCGACGTTCAACCGGGTCGAGGGCCGCCGGGTCACCGCGCTCGCCGAGCAGCTGGCGGCCAACCCCCTCACCCGCAGCCAGCTCGTGCTGCCCGCGCCGCAGCGGGCCCTGGCCCCCCTGGTGAACTCCACGCAGACCCAGTCCGGCGTCACCTCGGTGACGGTGGCCGACGCGAACGGCCGGATCGTCAGCTCCACCAACCCCACGCTGATCGGCGCCGCGCTGCCGCTCGGCGAAGGCGTCGCCGGGGGCCGGGGCTGGTCCGGCCCGGTGACGCTCGACGGCACGAGCGAGCTGGTGGCCCAGGTTCCCGTGCTCGGCGACACCCAGGAGAACCTCGGCGACCGCCTGGGCACGGTCATGATCGGCGAGGCCGACCCGACGGTGTGGCAGCGGCTGAACGGCGCCTCCTCCTACCTCCTCGCCTACCTGGGCATCGCCAGCGGGCTCGGGCTGGCCGGCTCCTGGCTGCTGGCCCGGCGCGTCAAACGGCAGACCCTGGGTCTGGAGCCCCGCGAGATCGCCGGCCTCGCCGAGCACCGCGAGGCGATGCTGTACGGGATCGCCGAGGGCGTGATCGCCCTGGACCCGCAGCTGCGGCTCACCCTGGCCAACGACATGGGCCGACGCCTCCTCGGCCTCCCCGAGGACTGCGTGGGCCGCAGCCTCACCGAACTCGGCATCGAGGGACGGCTGCGGGACGTCCTGGCGGGGGACGTTCCGGAGGGGGACGCTTCGGGGGGAAACGCTTCAAAGCGGGCCGGTGGGCGCGGTGAGCGTGACGAGGTCGTCGTCCGCGACGGGCGGGTGCTGGTGATGAACCGGATGACCGTCGTCAAGGACGGCCGTCCGCTCGGCTCGGTGACCACCCTGCGCGACCGCACCGAACTGGCCCGCCTGGAACGGGAGATCGGGTCCTTCCGCAGCTCCTCCGAGCTGCTGCGGGCGCAGGCGCACGAGTTCGCCAACCAGCTGCACACCATCTCCGGGCTCATCCAGATCGGCGAGCAGGACGAAGTCGTACGCTACATCCGCGCCCTGAGCCGGCGCCGCCAGTCGCTGGACGTCACTCTCAGCCGCCGGGTCCGGGACACCGCCGTCGCCGCCCTGCTGATGGCGAAGGCCTCCCTCGCCGCCGAACGCAAGGTCAGCCTGCGCATCTCGGACGGGACCGCCCTGGACCGGCTCACCCCGGAGGACGCCGCCGACGTGGCGACGGTGGTCGGCAACCTCGTCGACAACGCCGTGGACGCCGCGTCCGCCGGGGCCGCGAGCCGTGCGCCCTCCGGCTCCGGGCCTGGGTCCGGGTCCGGGTCCGACGGTCACGAGGCCTGGGTGGAGGTCGAGTTGCGGCAGGACGCCACCGGTGTGGAGATCGTGGTCCGCGACTCGGGCCCCGGCGTCGCCCCCGAACTCGCCCGCGAGGTCTTCTCGCACGGCTTCACCACCAAGGCCGCGCAGGAGGGCGAGCGGGGGATCGGCCTGGCGCTGACGCGCCTGGTCTGCGAGCGTCACGGTGGTGAGATATCGGTGACCAACACCCGCGACGGGGCCGTGTTCACCGCACGCATGACCGTCAGCCACCTCACCGACGCGGTGGCGGAAGGAGCGACACCATGAACGGGGCAGCCGACCGGACCCACGAGGCAGCCGGCGGGACCGCCGCCACCGGCACGATCGACGTGCTCGTGGTCGACGACGACTTCATGGTGGCCCGGGTCCACCGCGCCTTCGTCGAGCGCGTCGAGCCGTTCCGCGTCGTGGGCACCGCCAGCACCGGCGAACAGGCCGTCCGCCTCGTCGACGAACTGCACCCGGACCTCGTGCTCCTCGACCTCTACCTGCCCGACCTCTTCGGACTGGACGTCATCCCCCGGCTGCGTACCGCCGGCCACGACTGCGACGTCATGGTCATCAGCGCCGCACGGGAGGCCGACACGGTCCGCGGCGCCGTCCGGCACGGCGTCGTCGACTACCTCCTCAAGCCGTTCGAGTTCGAGGACCTGCGCACCCGCCTCGACCGTTACGCCGGCCGGCGCGGACGCCTGCTCGCCACCGTCGTGCACGGCCAGGCCGACGTCGACCGGGTGCTGGCCGGGGCGAGCGGGCCCGCCTCGGCCGCCGGCACGCTGCCCAAGGGCATGAGCGTGGAGACGGCCGCGCTGATCGAGCGCACGCTGCGCACCGCGGAGGACACCCTGTCGGCCGCCGAGTGTGCGACCCTGGCCGGCGTCTCCCGCGTCAGCGCCCGCCGCTACCTGGAGCACTTCCACGACATCGGCAGCGCCGACGTGACCCTGCGCTACGGAGCGGCGGGACGCCCCGAGCGCCGCTACCGCTTCCGCGGCCCCGCGACCCCACCACGACGGCCGGACGACCAGGCGCGCGCCTAGAAGCCCCGGCCCGGCGGCGGTACGCGCGGTACGCGGGTCACAGCTCGGACGGGCCCCACAGGCTGACGTCCACCTCGTCGCCGACCGACACCTTGCCGGTCCGCAGGACGGACAGCTTCGTGCCGAACGCGACCCCGCCCCCGGCCGCCCGGCGGTACCCGGCGAGGGTGCGCAGCGGCTCCGGGCCCGCCCCCTCGCCCGACTCCTGGTCGACCAGGGTCACGGCGCACCGGACGGCGAGCTTCGCGTACGCCAGTTCCGCGCCGCCGACCGTCATGCGGTGGGCGCGGTCCTCGGTGTGCGGCTCGTCCCAGCCGTCGACCACGATGTTGGGGCGGAAGCGGTTCATGGGCAGCGGGTGCGCACCGCGTGCGGCCAGCTCGCGGTGGAGCAGGTCCAGGGTGGAGCGCGACAGGAGGTGCAGGGTGCCGCTGTCCGCGTAGCCGGCGGTGCCCGGGGTCCTGCCGTCGGTCACCCGCTCGTGCTCCGGCGGTACGCGCACCAGCCGGCTGGGCGCGCCGAGGACGCCGGAGAGCCAGTCGGCCACCGCCTGCCCCTGGTCGATGCCCCGGTACGCCGTCCCGAAGAGGTCGACCGGCCGCCGGGCCCCGACGGTGTCCACCTCCACCTCCACGGCCCCGTGCCCGGGCGCGTGGAGCGTGAGGCGCTCGCCGTCGGCGCCGACGACGGGCCGGATCACGGCCAGCCGGGGGTGGCGCCGCTGCGTGCGGTAGACACCGTCCTCGCCGACGACCATGAAGCTCCGGTCGTGCGCCAGCCCGGCGGGTGTCACCAGGGCCTCGTCCACCGAGGTCCCGGCGCACCCCTTGACGGGGTAGTACGTCAATCCGACGACGCTGCCCATACGCTGACCCGCTCTCCTCCGCACCGACTGCTCCGTACCCATCGCTCGACACCGATTCTCCGTCCCGGAACCGTGCCGGACGACCACGACCCACGCCTCCGCCCCGACCCCCCGTCTCGTCCGCCGCAACCACCGGCCGCCACCACTGGTAATTTCCCAGCATGCGGAAGACACGCATCCACCTGGGCGAACCGCCCGCCGTCGTGAACGTGGGGGTCGGCGTGCACGGGGTCGCGAGCCGCACGGACGTCTTTCGGCTGCCCGAGCTGTGGCAGCTGCACCTGTACCGGTACGAGGCCGAGCTGACCGTCGACGGCACGCCGCATTCCGTACGCCCGGGCAGCGTCAGCCTCGTACCGCCGGGCGCGACCGTCCGCTTCCGCTACCGGGGCCGCTCGGAGCACCTGTACGCGCACCTGCGCACCACCGCCGCCGGAACGCCGCACACCGTGCCCGTCCTGCAGGACGCGGGAGCCGAACTCCCGCTGCTGACCACCTCGCTGCTCCAGGCGGTCGCCTCCGCGCCGGGCGAACCGGACCGCACCCGCGCCGAGGTGTGGACCGCGCTGTGGCGGATCGCCCGGCTCGCCCCGGCCGCCGCGCGCCCCGGACCGCATCCGGCCGTCACCGCGGCGACGGCGTACATCGAGGCGCACCTCGCCGCCCCGCTCACCGTGCCCGCCGTGGCCCGCGCCGCGGGCGTCTCGCACAACCACCTGACCCGGCTCTTCCGCGCCGCCACGGGCGCCACGGTCGTCGCGTACATCCGCCGCCGCAGGCTCGACCGCGCCCATCACCTGCTGCGCGCCTCGACGCTGTCCATCCCGGCGGTCGCCGCGTCGGTCGGCTTCGCGGACCTCCAGGCCTTCAACAAGGCCTGCCGCCGCGAGCTCGGCGGCTCGCCGCGCGCCCTGCGCGGCGAGGCGGGCCCGCCGCCCGCCGCGCCCGCCGTCGCGCCCTGACCGCTGTCAGGACCTGACGGCCTTCAGGACCACGAACTTCGCGTCGCTCGCGACCAGTTCGCTGTTGCCGAAGAGGCGCCGAAGCTTCACGTGGTAGCCGAGGTGGCGGTTGCCGACCACCCACAGCTCGCCGCCCGGCCGCAGCGCCCGGCGCGCCCCGGCGAACATCCGCCACGCCGTGGCGTCGGTCGTCGCCTGGTGGGAGTGGAAGGGCGGGTTGTTCAGGACCAGGTCGACGCTCCCCTCCGGGACGTCGGTCAAGCCGTCGCCGACGCGGAACTCCGCCTTGCCGTGCTCCGCCGTGTCGTCGACGTTCGCCCGGTACGTGGCCTCCGCGGCGGCGACCGCCTGGTACGACTCGTCCGCGAACAGCACCTCGTCCGCCGGCCGCGCCAGCGCCATCGCGGTACCGACCACGCCGTTCCCGCAGCCCAGGTCCACGATCCGCCCGGCACCACCGGCACCGCCACCGTCGTACGGCAGGTGCTGCAGGAAGAACCTGGTGCCGATGTCCAGGCGCTCGGCGCAGAAGACGCCCGCCTCGTTGACGACCGTACGGCCGGAGACCGGACCGATGCCGTCGGGCAGCGTGTACCGCAGCGGCCAGGGGTTGGCCGGCGGCACGAGCCCCGGGTGGGGCGTGCAGAAGATCAGCCGCGCCTTCTTCTCCGCCAGCGAGGTCCGGGTCGGACCCAGGATGCGCTCGAACAGCTTGAGCGTGGAGGTGTGGATCTCCTTGACCATGCCGGTCCCGACGACGAGCGTCCCCTCGTGCACGGCGGGTGCCAGTCGCAGCAGCTGGTCCTCCAGCAGCGCGAGGCTCTTCGGCACGCGCACCAGCAGCACGTCCACGCGCCCGGGCACCGCGTCCTGGGTGGTGAGCAGGCGTACGGCGGCCGGGTCGGCGCCGTTGCGCACCAGGTTGGCGCGGGTGGCCTCCCGGGTCAGGAACGAGTCCGTGACCTGCACCGGAGCGTGGGCCGCGAGGGCCGTGGTGAGGGCGCCCCAGCGGTCACCGACCACGACGACCGTGCCGTCGAGCGCCCGGCCGCTCTGCGCGAGGTGCCGCAGCAGGTACTCGTCGGAGGCGTCCCACGCGCGGAGCTGGTCACGGGAGTCCTCGGGGAAGCGCGCCAGCACAAGCTCGGCCGAGGGGGTCGTCATACGGTCGGTCATCGGGTCCAGGCTAGCGGAATCGCAGCTCAGCGCGGATCGGCGCCCGGTGCGCACCGCCCCGGACGCCCTCTCCCGCATGCGCGAGGATGGGAGCCATGGACGCCGAACTGTTTCCGAGGGACCGGACGGAGATCGCGCCGGGCGCCGTGCACGTGCCGGACTGGCTGACGCCCGGGCGCCAGAAGGAGCTCCTGGAGGCCTGCCGCGAGTGGGCCCGCCCGCCCGCCGGGCTGCGGACGGTCCGTACCCCCGGCGGCGGCACGATGACCTCCCGGCAGGTCTGCCTCGGACGGCACTGGTACCCCTACGGTTACGCGTCCACGGCCGTCGACGGGGACGGGGCGCCCGTGAAGCCGTTCCCCGCCTGGCTGGGAGAGCTGGGCCGCCGCGCCGTACGGGACGCCTACGGCGAGGGCGAGGACGAGGACAAAGGTGAGGACGGGGGCGAGGAGGGCGACAGGGGCGCGTACGGCTACGACATCGCACTGGTCAACTTCTACGACGCCGACGCCCGCATGGGCATGCACCGCGACAGCGACGAGGAGTCCGACGCCCCCGTGGTGTCGCTGAGCCTCGGGGACGCCTGCGTCTTCCGGTTCGGCAACACCGCGTCGCGGGGCCGCCCCTACACGGACGTGGAGCTGCGCAGCGGCGACTTGTTCGTGTTCGGCGGCCCGTCCAGGTCCGCCTACCACGGCGTGCCGCGCATCCACCCGGGCACGGCCCCGCCCGAGTTGGGACTGACCGGTCGGCTGAACATCACCCTGCGGGTGAGCGGTCTCCCGGCGGCCTGACCGGCGACCGGACGACGACGGCCGGGCGAGCGCCCGGTGACCGGCCGGCCACCGGGCGACCGGATCATGGGAGACTCGCCCTCATGAGCGGCGATGCGGTTCCCGCGGCGGTGGGAGAGGGAAGCACCAGGACACGGCTGGACCGGGGACGGGGTGCGCTCGGCCCGGCGCTGGAACTCGTGCACACCGGACGGGCCCCGACCCGTGCCGTGCTCACCGCCGAACTGGGCGTCACGCGCGCCACGGCGGGCGCGGTCGCCGCGGAGCTGGAGGCGCTCGGCCTGATCCGCGTCGATGCCCGCCCCGGCGCCGCCGCCGGCTCCCAGGGCCGCCCCTCGCACCGCCTCGAAGTCGCCGAGGACGGACCCGTCGCCCTCGCCGCCCAGGTGCACGCCGACGGCTTCCGGGCCGCCCTGGTGGGTCTCGGCGGCCGGATCGTGGCGACCGCCCCCGGCTGCGAGACCGTGGACGCCGACCCCGCGAAGGTGCTCGGCTCGGTCGTCGAGGCGGGCGCCGAACTGCTGCGGCGGACCGGCCGGCGCTGCGTGGGCGCCGGGGTCGCCGTCCCGTCGGCCGTCGCCGAACCCGAGGGCACCGCGCTCAACCCGCTCCACCTGGCCTGGCCGGCCGGCGCGCCGGTGCGGGAGATCTTCGCCGGGTGCGTGCGCGCGGCCGGCATCACCGGTCCGGCGTTCGCCGCCAACGACGTCAACCTCGCCGCCCTCGCCGAGCACCGGCACGGCGCGGGCCGCGGCGCCCGCGACCTGCTGTGCGTGGCGACCGGGCACCGGGGCGTCGGCGGCGCGCTGGTGCTCGACGGGCGCCTGCACACGGGCAGTTCGGGCCTCGCGCTCGAAGTCGGCCACCTCACGGTCAGCCCCGAGGGCCGCCCCTGCCACTGCGGCAGCCGGGGCTGCCTGGACGTCGAGGCCGACCCCCTGGCGTTCCTGACGGCGGTCGGCCGCGACCCCGGTCCCGAGGTGTCACTGCTCCAGCAGTCGAACGAGCTGATCCGCGACCACTACGCCGACCCGACCGTGCGCACCGCCGTGCAGGCGCTGATCGACCGCCTCGGCCTGGGCCTCGCGGGCCTGGTCAACATCCTCAACCCGGACCGCATCATCCTCGGCGGTCTGCACCGCACCCTGCTGGACGCCGACCCGGAGCGGCTGCGGGCCGTGGTGGCCGACCGCAGCCTCTGGGGGCGCAGCGGGAGCGTCCCGATCCTGGCCTGCACGCTGGACCACAACAGCCTGGTGGGCGCGGCCGAGTTGGCGTGGCAGCCGGTCCTGGACGACCCGATCGCGGCGCTGGCGTCCGTCTGAGGAACCCTCACCGGCCGCCGGACGCGCCGCGCGGGGCTGTCACCGCCCGGTCAGCCGGCAACGGCCGACCGGGCGGGAGCGTGTCCCTGGAGCGCGTGCGCCTCGGTGACGTGCTCGACCTCCACGAAACCGCGCACGGGCGACTCGACCACCGTGGCGAACGGCGGGCGCACGGGCGCCGGGGCCGGTGCGGGGGAGGGGGCGGCGAGGGTGAACCAGACGACCTTGCCGGACTCGCCGTTCGGCCGCGCACCCCAGCTCTCGCTCACCGCGGCGACCATCGACAGGCCGCGTCCGCAGGTCGCGGAGGAGGTGGCGTCCTGCACCTCGGGCAGGCGCGGGTCGAGGTCGTGCACGGAGACCGTGAGCCGGTCGAGRCGCAGCTCGATCTCGACGGTGCACAGCTTGCCGGGCCGCGCGTGCAGGTGGACGTTGGTCAGCAGCTCGGTCACCCCCAGCGCCGCCCGGTCTATCAACGGGTCCAGACGCCAGTAACGCAATTGCGCAGATACGATTCTGCGGACCTGGCCGATCCTTGAGGGCAGAGCCTGGAGCTCCACGGTGCAATGCCTTGTCTGGCTGATCACGCTGCGACTCCCCGAATTGAGGTCCGGAAGAAGACGAGTACGGATCCAGCGGGCTGCCTGCGCGCGCCGGCCGCCCTGCTGTCCTTGGCCGGCGGGCTGGTTCGCAGCGTTATCGCCGGTAAACCCAGAGTGACGTGACAACAGAGTGACTCAGGAGGTGCGGGACCGCAACTCGCCGTGATCCGGGCGCTCCGACGTGCGGCAGCCGACGGGGGCGTCAGTGCCCGCGTCCCGCCGCGTTGCGCACGGCCTCGATGAAGCGCCGGGCGGCCGGCGGACCCGGTTCCCCCGGGTCCGGGTCGTGGTCGCCCAGGGTGAGCAGGTAGCGGGTGCCGTTGACGTCCGCCAGCGCCCGGTCCTCGTGGGCGAACCAGGGCTTCGACGCCCGGACCGCCTGCACCGGCGCGCTGTCGATCTCGCTGCCGTAGCTGGTGAGCAGCTCCAGCCGCCCGTCGCTGATCCGGACCTGCCCGGCCCGAGTGAGCGAGCGCAGTCTCTTGCCGATCCGCACGCCCGTGGCCGTGAACTCCGGCTCCGCCATGTGCTCCGCCCCCTGGTGTGCTCCGGTGGTGCTCCGTCGTGAGGCCGCGCCGGTCCCGACCGCTCGTCCGTCCCGCAGGGACCGGCGTCCCGCATGTCCGCGCACACGCCACGCGCTGTGCGTTCGCGTGTACGCCCTGTGCGTGCAGTCTGCCCGCACGAAGCGGCGCACACCAGTGCGCATCGGCGCATGGCACATGCTCTCGGGCGCACTCGCGCGAATGCGCCCCCCACCCCTGGGCGACCGGTGGCACCAGTGGTCCCTTTGAGGTCCTCAAAGGACTGTTTATGCAGGTGAGAAGCGTGCGGAAGGTGCCTATGATCGAGGCGTCCGACCGCCGGGACCGAGGTCGGCGCCATCCGAAGGAGCCCCGCCGTGAGCACCCCGCAGCAGGCCCGCCCCCACCAGCCGGCGGCCCACGAGCCGACGGCCACGCTCGACGTCGACCACACCGACGCGGAGTACCGCCACTGGCTCAAGGAAGCCGTGCGCAAGGTGCAGGCCGACGCCAACAGGTCGGCCGACACCCACCTGCTGCGCTTCCCGCTGCCCGAGCGCTGGGGCATCGACCTGTACCTCAAGGACGAGTCCACCCACATCACCGGCAGCCTCAAGCACCGCCTGGCCCGCTCGCTGTTCCTCTACGGCCTGTGCAACGGCTGGATCCGCCCCGGCCGCCCCGTGATCGAGGCGTCCAGCGGTTCCACGGCCGTCTCCGAGGCGTACTTCGCCGGCCTGATCGGGGTGCCGTTCATCGCCGTCATGCCGCGCACCACGAGCGCCGAGAAGTGCCGGCTGATCGAGTTCCACGGCGGCCGGTGCCACTTCGTCGACGACCCGCGGACGATGTACGAGGAGTCGGCAGCCCTCGCGGCGGAGACCGGCGGCCACTACATGGACCAGTTCACCTACGCGGAACGGGCCACGGACTGGCGCGGCAACAACAACATCGCGGAGTCCGTCTTCCGCCAGCTGCGCCTGGAGCGCTATCCCGAGCCCACCTGGATCGTGGCCACCGCGGGGACCGGCGGCACCTCGGCGACCATCGCCCGCTACGTGCACTACATGCAGTACGACACCCGCATCTGCGTGGCCGACCCGGAGAACTCCTGTTTCTTCGAGGGCTGGACCACGGGCGACGCAGGGGTCACCACCGACTGCGGTTCGCGCATCGAGGGCATCGGGCGGCCGCGCATGGAGCCGAGCTTCGTGCCGGGGGCCGTCGACCGGATGATGAAGGTGCCGGACGCGGCGAGCGTGGCGGCCGTGCGGGCGCTGGAACGGGCCATCGGCCGCAAGGCGGGCGGCTCGACCGGCACGGGACTGTGGAGCGCGCTGAGGATCGTGGCCGAGATGGCGGCGGCGGGGCGCACCGGGAGCGTGGTGACGCTGCTGTGCGATCCCGGGGACCGCTATCTGGACAAGTACTACTCGGACGACTGGCTGGCCGCCCAGGGACTGGACATCGCACCCTACGCGGCCACGATCGACTCACTGCTGGAGACGGGAATCTGGCCGAACTGAGCCCCGAGCTCCACCGGCTTCACTGCTCTGTCCCGCCACCGGCTCCACCGGCCGGTCCCGTCGATCGCCCCGGCTGCCCGGCGCAGCGGCCGCCCGCCGGTCCGGCCGACCGCCGCAGCGGTCCTCAGTCGTCGGAGTCGTCCTCCGGGTCGGCCGGCTCGGGTTCGCCGGCGACCACCAGGCGCCGCAGGTGCTCGGCGATCTCCGCGCGTGCCTCGACCGGCAGCCCGTCGTCCGTCACCAGCGTGTCGACCTGCTCCAGCGCGGCGAACGAACTCAGCCCCACCGTGCCCCACTTGGTGTGGTCCGCGACCACGACGACACGCCGCGCGGACTGCACCAGGCGCCGGTTCGTCTCGGCCTCCGCCAGGTTCGGCGTGGACAGCCCGGCCTCCACGGATATGCCGTGCACCCCGAGGAAGAGCACGTCGAAGTGGAGCGCCTCGATGGCCTGGTCCGCGACCGGGCCCACCAGCGAGTCCGACGGGGTGCGCACCCCGCCCGTCAGCACGACCGTCGCCGCGCCCTGCCGCTGCCCCGTCGTGCGCTGCGCCGCGTGGAAGACGTCGGCCACCCGCACGGAGTTGGTCACCACGGTCAGGTCCGGCACGTCCAGGAGCTGCTGGGCGAGCGCGTACGTCGTCGTGCCGCCCGACAGCGCGATCGCCGTGCCCGGCGCCACCAGTGCCGCGGCCGCCCGCGCGATGTCCTCCTTGGCCGTCAGCTCAAGACCCGACTTGGCCTCGAAGCCCGGCTCGTGCGTACTCGCCTCGGCCACCGGGACCGCGCCGCCGTGCACCTTCTCCACCACGCCCTGCCGGGCGAGCGCGTCCAGGTCGCGGCGGACCGTCATGTCCGACACGCCGAGCTTCTTGGTGAGTTCGTTGACGCGGACCCCGCCGCGCCGGCGGACCTCGTCGAGGATCAGGGCGCGCCGCTGCTCCGCGAGGAGGTTCTGATTCTCACTCACGTCCGCTCCGGTTCCCTTCGTCTCGACCCGTCCGACACACCCTGTGCGGCCCCCGCGTCCGACACCGGCAAGGGCGTTGTCCTCCCGCGGCCCGCGGGACGCCCCATCCTCGCACGGGTCACCGCAGGTCGCGCCACTGCCTGTGGTGACCCGCACACGTCACGCTGCCGTCCGGCGCCCGGCGCCGTCACCCGGATCGGGGAGATTCCGTGACGAGTGGTGCGCGCGGCCGCGGCGAGGAGGATCCTTGTACCGGGACATGACACATGTCGTACAGGCAGTGCGGGGGAATCACCACAGTGGAGCGTCAGACGGAGCATGCCCTGACCGGAGGGACGAGCGGCGGCGGGCGGCGGCCGGGGGCCGACACCGCACTGGAACTCCTGGTGCACGGCGTCGGCGGCACGACGCCCCAGGAGATGCTGAACGATCCGCGCACGGTCCGGATCACCGGCGACGACACGGCCGCGGTGTTCCGCCGCGCCGACGACGTCGAGGCGGAGCACGACACGGCACGGGGGCCCGCGGCGCGCCGGGGCGAGCCGGTCCCCGAGGCGTACGTCTGGTGCAACCTCACCTCGGGCAACGGCTCCCGGGCCCTGTGGCTGCTGCTCCTGCCGTTCATGGTCGTCAACCTCGCCCACTGGATGCGTCCTTCGGTGCGCGACAACCGCACACCGGCCGTGCGCCTGTACGGCCTGCTCGTGCGCCTCGCCGGCCTGACCCTCACCGTGCTCCTGGTCGCCGCGGTCTGCGAGGTCGCCCTGGACCTGACCGCCTGGCAGTGCGCGGGCACGCGCGCGTGCGCCGAGGACCACTCCTGGCTGGGCTTCCTGTCCCCGGCCCTGTCGCACGACAGCTGGTGGAGCCAGCCGGGCCGCCGCCTCGCCCTCGCCGCCCTGCTGCCCGCCCTCCTCACCGGCCTCCTGTGGTACCTGTCGCACCGCACCTGGAACGCCTACGAGTCGCAGCGGCCCAGGGAGCGCGAGACCGAGCCCGACGAGGCGGAGAACCGGGCGGGCCTCGGCCGGCCCGGCTTCTGGTACGGCCGCCGGCTGGTCGCCCGGCTGCGCGTCGCCCACACCGCCGCGGGCCTGCTGACGATCGCCGCGGCCGTCGGCACCGCGGCCGCCCGCCACGACCGCGAGCCGGGCGGACCGGCTGTCCTGGAGGCGCTCGGCCTGCTCCTGACCGCGACGCTGGCGGTGGGCGCGGGCGTCGTGCTCTGGGTGGTCTGCAGCCGCGGCCGCAGCGAACGCCGGCTCGACCGGCACCTCGACCGGGCGCTGGTCCGCCTGCTGCCCCTCGGCTCGGTCGCCCTGCTGGCCCTCGCCCTGGTCTACGCCGGCTGGTCGCGGCCCGGCTGGCGGTCGGACCACGGCCTGCCGGGCGACACCGCCTTCGGCACCGTCACGCTCGTCCAGGGCCTGCTCGTGCTCGCCCTCTGCGTCGTGGCCCACCTCCTGTACCGCGGCCACCCCGAGCCCCGTACCGCGATGCGGGGCCTGGCCGGGCCCGCCGTCGCGATGCTGGCCTGCGCCCTGGGCGGCGTGATGTCCGGCGGCGTCTCCCAGCGCGTCGCCGACTGGCTCGACGGCACCGGGGACACCATCGAGGGACCGCCCGTCCTGCTGACCTGGCAGGCGTCCGTGATCCCGCCCCTGCTGCTCGTCCTGCTCGCCCTCGTCGGCTGGCTGGCCCGGCGCACCCTGCAACTGCGGCGCACCGAGAGCGTCGCGGTGGACCGCGCCTACGAGGGCGAGGCCAAGGACCCCGGCACCACCCGCCGCATCGCGAGCGTCCGCGCGATGGCCTCCCTCACCGACCGGGCGCCCCGGATCATCGGCATCAGCTCCGTGGTGACCCTGGTGCTGGGCGGCCTGGCCCTGGCGGGTGCCCTGTCCACCGGCGAGACCCCGGCCGGCGCGGCCGACGGCGCGGCCCCCTTCGTACGGGGCGCGGCCGAGACCGCGCAGGCGCTCGGCTCCTGGCTGATCGGCGTCGGCTTCATACTGTTCGTCACCTGGGGCCGCCGCGCCTACAAGGACCCGACCGCGCGCCGGACCATAGGGATCCTGTGGGACGTCGGTACGTTCTGGCCGCGTGCGGCGCACCCCTTCGCGCCCCCCTGCTACGCGGAGCGCGCGGTCCCCGACCTGACCTGGCGCATCGCCGGCTGGATCCGTGCCACCGGCGGCCGCCTCGTCCTGTCCGGGCACTCCCAGGGCAGCGTCCTCGCCGCCGCCGCGGCCTGGCAGCTCGAACCGTCGATCCGCAGGCGCGTGGCACTGCTGACCTACGGCTCACCGCTGGAGCGGCTCTACGGACGCTGGTTCCCGGCCCACTTCGGGCCCGCCGCGCTCAGCGACCTGCACCGGGACGTCGACTGCTGGCGCAACCTGTACCGGGCCACCGACCCCATCGGCGGCCCCATGCGGCTGCCCGGTGCCTGCGGTCCCGAGGTCGACCACGAGGCGCTGGAGGACCCCCTGGCGTACGGCAGGACGGAGCGGCACCCGCTGCCCGCGCCCATCCTCGGGCACTCCGACTACCAGGCGGACCCCCTGTTCGCCGAGGAGCGCAGGACGCTCCTCGGCCGCCTCGGGACGGACGTCCCGGCGCCCCGCGCCTGCGACTAGGGCATCACGGACCCACGGCCTCACGGCAGGTCCGGCAGGTCCTCCGCGTACAGCAGGGTGAGGTCGTCCGTGCTCGGCTCGGTGAGCTGGGCGACCCGCCCCGCGTGCCGCTCCACCATCGCCTCGAAGGTCTGCCGCGCGGTACGGCCGTTGCCGAACGCGGGCCCCTTCGGGATCGCCCCGAAGTACTTCACCAGCGCCTCCGGCGTGCCCGGCGCCAGCCGGTACTCGTGCTCGTCGGCCTGCTGCTCCACGATCCGCAGCAGCTCCTCGGAGCCGTAGTCGTGGAAGGTGATGGTCCGTGAGAACCGGGACGCCACACCGGGGTTGACCGACAGGAAGCGCTCCATCTCGGCCGTGTAGCCCGCGACGATCACCACCACCGCCTCCCGGTGGTCCTCCATGAGCTTCACCAGCGTGTCGATCGCCTCGCGGCCGAAGTCGCGCCCCGAGTCCTCCGGCGACAGCGCGTACGCCTCGTCGATGAACAGGACGCCGCCGCGCGCCCTGTCGAACGCCTCCTGCGTACGGATCGCCGTGGAACCGATGTGCTCGCCGACCAGGTCGACACGGGAGACCTCGACGAGGTGGCCCTTCTCCAGGACCCCCAGCGAGGCCAGGATCTCGCCGTACAGCCGGGCGACCGTCGTCTTGCCGGTGCCGGGGGAGCCGGTGAAGACGAGGTGGCGCCGCGCGGAGGCCGCCTTCAGGCCCGCCTCCTGGCGGCGGCGGCCCACCTCGATCATGTCGGTGAGCGCCCGCACCTCGCGCTTGACGCCCTCCAGGCCCACCAGCAGGTCCAGTTCGCCGAGCACCGCCTCCGAGGTGCGCACGGGCCGCTCCGGCTCCGCCGCGCCGGCCGGCGGCTCCGGCTCGCCGGTGCGCGGGCCCGGCACCGTGCCGAGCAGACCGGGGGACCGGCCCGCGGTCTGCACGGCGGTCTCCGGGGCCGGGACCGGGGGCCGCGCGTGGGCGCTCTCGTCGCTCGTGCAGTCCTCGACGACGGGCCCGGTGCCGGACGCCTGGTCGCCGGCGTCGGCGAACTCGTAACCGCCGCGCGCGCACCGCTCCGTACGGCACTTCCGCAGCGTCGCCCGGCAGCCGTCGATCACATGGAAGCCGTAGCCGCCGCTGCCGGTCACCTTGCAGCCGTGGAAGCTGCCGCGCCCGCCCGCCGACACGTAGAAACCGGCCTCCGCGGGCGAGGTGACGGTGCACCGCTCGATGGTGGGGTCGGCGCCCTTGGTGACGATCACGCCCGTCTGCGTACCGTCGATCGTGCAGGCGGAGAGCGTCCCGCCGCTGCCGTGGTCGCGGAACCAGGCGCCCGTCGCGGCGTCCCGGATCCGGCAGTCGTCCAGTTGCGCGACGGCCCCGTCGCTCACCGACACGGCCGTGTTGCGGACCTGCGTGATGTCGCTGTCGACGACGTCCGCGCGCGAGCCGCGGTCGAGCACGAACAGGGCGTCCGGCACGTCGTGCACCCGGCAGGACTCCAGGACGACCGTCGCGCCGTCGCTGACCCACACCGCCGGGTAGTCGCCCGTGCTGTCGTGGATCTCGCACTGGTTGGCGTCCACCCGGGTGCCGGGGTCCCACACCGACAGGCCGTTGCGGCCGAACTGCCGCACGGTGGAACGGGTCATGGTGAGGATCGAGCGGGAGCGCAGGTCGACCGCGTTCTCCGGGATGTCGTGGATGCGGCAGTCGGCGAGGGTGAGCACCGCGTCCGTGTCGAGCGTGACGCCGTCCGACGTCGTGCGGTGCACGTCGCAGTCGGTGAGGTGCGCCGTGGCCCGCGCGGAGACCTGTACACCGCTGCCCCTGACCTCGTACACCTCGCAGCCCACCGCCTCCAGCGCGGACTGCTCGCCGGTCACCGACAGGCCCGCGCCCGCGGTGTGGTGCACCCGGCAGCGCTCCAGGCGCGGATGCGCCCCGCCGCGCACCGAGATGCCCGACTGCCCGGCCGCCACCACCTCGCACTCCTCGAAGACCCCGCCCCCGCCGTCGAGCACGGTGATGCCGACGCCCGCCGGGTTGTCCACCGTGCACCGCCGCAGCGTCGGCCGGGCCCCGCCGCGCACCTCTATGCCGGCCGCGGAGCGGGTCACGATCCGGATGTCCGTGAGCTCCGGCGTGCCCTCCTCGACGAGCAGCGCGGGGGCGGCCGAGTCCTGGCCCTCCAGGAGCAGGTCCTGGACCACCGCGGAGGCGCGCACGGTCAGCGGCACGCCGTCGGCGGGCGCGATGCGCACGGAACCGGCCGAACCCTCGGGACCGCGCAGCGTCACCGCCTGCTGGACCACGAGGTTCTCCCGGTAGGTGCCGGGGGCGACGGTGAGCACGTCGCCGTCGGCCGCGGCCTCCAGGGCGGCGGCGAGCGATACGTACTCACCTGTGCGACGCCGCCACCGCGACGTGCCGGTGTGCGTCACCTGGACCGTGCCCTGTGCCATGGCGCTGCTGTGCCCCCACCTCGTCGTACGCGGGTCCTGAGAAGCCGTGTTCCCGGGGCGGGGCCGTCAACTCGGCTCGCGGGGAACGTGAGACAGCCTCTCATGACGGTGCCGAAGACCTCGGCCGGTCCACCGTAGCGTGCGCGGGGCCGGGTGGTTGACCGGAGCGGGGAAGGCGGTCAGCTGCCCGTGCCCGTCCTGCCCCAGTCCGGCCCCACCCGCGACCAGGCCCGGTCCCACTGGTCGTACCTGCGCCGCACCATGCGCCACAGCAGCAGGCGCCTGGCACCCTCGACGGCGCCCGCGCAGGCGACGGCCGTGCCGAAGCCGGCCAGCACGGCGTGCGTCGCGGCGGTCGCGCCGTCCAGCGGCCGGCCGACCAGGCGGCCGCTCCCGTCCGTCCATATCGTGAACCGGTCGCCGCGCCGCGGGGATTCGAGGGCCGCCATCGCCGTGCCCCGCCGGGCGGTGCCGTCCGGTCCCGTCCAGTGGGCGAGCACCCGGCTGTGGGAGTCCCGCCCGGTGGCCGTCTCGGGGTCGGGGTCGAGCGGGGTGAGGTCCGCGTCGCGCACGACGGTCGCGGTCACGGGATGGCGGTTCTCGCGCTGCTCGCGCACGGACCGCTGCAGGGCGTCCCCAGCGAGCCCGCCGGCCAGGACGCCCACCAGGGGCGCGGCGACGAGGACCAGCAGGAGCGCCCCCAGCGCCACCCATGCCTCGACCAGGTCCGTCGCACGCCGAAGCGGGTTGTGCCGCCAGCGCCAGAGTCCTGTGATGGTCCGCACCGCTCCGCACCCCCTTCCGCGTCCGTGATAACCCCGTTCGGGGTCGTTCACGCGCGGTACCGGCCCGGAGAGAGCGAAATCKCCTCTCCCGCCGGTCTGCCACGGACGTCCCCCACAGGCTCAACGGCCGTGCCGGGTGCCGGTGTTCCCGGCCGGCGGGACCGTCCGGGAACACGGAGTCCGGGGTGTCGAGAAGTACGGGCCGCACGGTGGCGTCCCCACCTGCTCTCGAAGACCATGCCGCGGGAGGGCGCGGACGCCCTCCCGCCGAATCCCTCAGTAACCCCTGTACTGCTGGTTGTTGTACGGGTCCTGGTACGGCGCCGGGGCCGGCCGCGGCGCCGTACCAGGACCCGTACAACAACCAGCAGTACAGGGGTTACTGAGGGATGTGCCGACGGGAGGGCGGGCAGGTTGCCGCCCGGGGTGTCGTAGGCCGCGGGGACCCGGATCGGGGCGATCTGCGGGGTGCCCCGCTCGGCCACGAGGGAGTCGTAGATCGGGGTGTCCGGGAAGGAGGCGGAGTAGTAACCGCCGCCATAGGTGGAGCGGGGGGAGGTCATGACACATAAGTTAAGCCCACGATGTGCTGGTTGGGGAGACCGATAAGAGGGTTGTTTTCCGTGCCGGCAGTGACGCGGGATCCCCAATGCGAGCGAATTCGGCGAAAAAGGGCGGCAACGAGTGCGAGGATCGTGTAAAAGCCGAGTTCCGGGCGGGTTACCCGCGGATCGGCCGGTGATCCCACCGGTCCGGTCATGGGCGTTCGCCGTCCGGAGGTCTAGGTTGGCGCGAAACGACCGGACGTGACGAGGCGCGGTCTTCGCGGAGACACCCGATGGGGGCGGACATGGCAATGTCTAAAGGTTCGAACGTTCCGGTGCCGACGACCGGACTGCGCGTCGAACTGGGCTGGCGGGCGGGTCCCGGGGTGCCCGACGCGGACGCCTCGGCGCTGCTGCTGGCCTCCGGGAAGGTCCGCTCGGACGCGGACTTCGTGTTCTACAACCAGCCGGCGCACTCCTCCGGCGCGGTGCGCCACGAGGGCAAGCGGACCGCCGGCGGCCAGGTGAGCGACACCCTGTTCGTCGACCTCACGCGCGTGGAGCCCGCGATCGAGACGGTGGTGCTCGCCGCCTCCTCGGACGGCGGCACCTTCGGCCAGGTACCCGGCCTCTACATCCGGGTCCTCGACGACCGGCAGGGCACGGAGGTCGCGCGCTTCGACAGCGAGGGCGCGAGCGTGGAGACGGCGTTCGTGCTCGGCGAGTTCTACCGCAGGCAGGGCGCGTGGAAGTTCCGCGCCGTCGGGCAGGGGTACGGCAGCGGCCTCGAAGGCCTCGCCACGGACTTCGGGATCACGGTCGACGAAC
>NZ_VDFC01000058.1:175989-180953 GCF_008369065.1 Streptomyces apricus
CCCCCGTACGCCTGACCAAGGTCACGCTCACCAAGGAAGCGCCGTCCGTCTCGCTGACCAAGCAGGGCGGCACCTCCGGCGTGATGCGCGTGAACCTCAACTGGACGGTGCGCAAGCAGTTCTCGGGCTGGCAGGCCAAGCTGGGCCGGGCCATCGCCATGCACGCGGACCTCGACCTCGACCTGTGCGCCCTCTACGAGCTCTCCGACGGCAGCAAGGGCGTCGTCCAGGCCCTCGGCAACGCCTTCGGCGCACTGCACCAGCCGCCGTTCGTCCACCTCGACGGCGACGACCGCACCGGCGCCTCGTCGAGCGGCGAGAACCTCAGCATCAACCTCGACCACACCCGGTACCTGCGGCGCATCCTCATCTTCGTCACCATCTACGAGGGCGCGCGCTCCTTCGCCGACCTCGACGCCACGGTCACCCTCCAGCCGCTGCACGGCGCACCCGTCGACTTCTCGCTCGGCGAGTGCACCGTGCCCTCGACCGTGTGCGCGCTCGCCCTCATCACCAACACCGGCAACGACCTCGTCGTGCAGCGCGAGGCGCGCTTCCTCGTCCCCGACCGCGGGGTGAGCCCGCAGCGCACCGTGGACCATGCCTACGGATGGGGCATGAACTGGACCCCCGGCAGGAAGTGAGCCGCCCGGACACGCGGTCCGGCACGGCTCACGGCCGCTCGGGAGCCGCGTCGGGGCGGGCGTAGGTGCGGCCCTTCCAGGCCGCGCCGCGCCCGCGGCGGTGCTGCACCGCGGAGTCCACCGTCATCAACAGGTACAGCAGGGCGGTGACCGGCAGCAGCGGGGCGAGCCACAGCGGCTGCCGGTAGTGGCGCAGCATCGGCACGTACGTCGCCGTCATCGTCAGCCACGCCAGCCCTCCGGCCACCGCAGCCGTACCGCTGCCCGCCGCGAGCCCCGCGACGAGGGCCACCGGCGGCACCAGGTACACCACGGCGAGGCCGGCCACGGTGCCGGCCAGCAGCAGCGGGCTGTGGCGCAGCTGGGCGTACGCGCTGCGCGAGACCATCCGCCACAGGTCGTGCAGCCGCGGATAGGGGCGCACGCTGTCGACCCGGTCGGCGAGCCCGAGCCAGATGTGCCCTCCGGAGCCCTTCACGGCCCGCGCCACCGCCACGTCGTCGATGACGGCGTGCCGGACGGCGTCCGGGATGCGGGCCCGCTCGGCGGCGGCCGTCCGCAGCAGGACGCAGCCGCCCGCCGCGGCGGCCGTGCGCGAGCCCTTCCGGGCGATCCACCGGAACGGGTACAGCTGCGCGAAGAAGTAGACGAACGCCGGCACCACCAGCCGCTCCCAGACGCTCTCCACCCGCAGGCGGGCCATCTGCGAGACGAGGTCGTACTCCCCGGTGACCGCCGAGGCCACCAACTGCCGCAGGCTGTCCGGCCGGTGGGCGATGTCCGCGTCGGTGAGCAGCAGGTACTCCGGGTCACGGGCGCGGGCCAGACCCATGCCGTGGCGCACCGCCCACAGCTTGCCGGTCCAGCCCGCGGGCGGCTCCCCGGGCGAGGCGACGGTCAGCGGCAGCCCGCCGTGCCGCCGGCCCAGTGCGCGGGCCAGTTCCCCGGTGCCGTCCGAACTGCCGTCGTCGACGAGGAAGACCTCGGCCCGCCCCGGGTACTCCTGCGCGAGGAGCGAGGGCAGGCTCTCCGGCAGGACGGTGGCCTCGTCGCGGGCCGGCACGACGACGCAGACCGACGGCCAGACGTCCGGGTCCCGGCGCGGCGGCAGCCGGACGTCCGTGCGCCAGAAGAAGCCCTGGCCGAGGAGCAGCCACAGCCAGGCGGCCAGCGATCCGACAGCGGTCCACACGAGGGCGCTCACCCGTCGCAGTCTGCCCCACCACGGCGGTCCGGCGGGGCGCATCGGCTAGGGTGACCGGGTGAAGATCGCGCTCATGGACTCCGGAATCGGACTGCTCGCCGCGGCCGCCGCGGTTCGCCGGCTGCGACCCGACGCGGAGCTCGTCCTCTCCTCGGACCCCGGCAGCATGCCGTGGGGGCCCCGCACCCCCGAGGACGTCACGGAGCGCGCCCTCGCCGTCGCCGAGGCGGCCGCCGCGCACCGGCCCGACGCGCTGATCGTGGCCTGCAACACCGCCTCCGTGCACGCGCTGCCCGCGCTGCGCGCCCGCCTGGAGCCCGCGGTGCCCGTCATCGGCACCGTCCCCGCGATCAAGCCGGCCGCGGCCGGCGGCGGGCCCGTCGCGATCTGGGCCACGCCCGCGACCACCGGCAGCCCCTACCAGCGCGGGCTCATCCGCGAGTTCGCCGACGGGGTGAGCGTCACGGAGGTGCCCTGCCCGGGCCTCGCGGACGCCGTCGAGCACGCCGACGAGGCGGGCATCGACGCCGCGGTCGCCGCGGCAGCGGCCCGCACCCCGGACGATGTAAGAGCCGTCGTCCTGGGCTGCACCCATTACGAACTGGTCGCCGAGCGCATCCGCGCGGCCGTCCAGCGGCCCGGCGCCGCGCCCTTGGTCCTGCACGGCTCCGCCGGCGCCGTGGCCGCCCAGGCACTGCGCCGCACCGGTGCGGCCGCCCTGCCCGACGCCCCCGACCGGGGCGCGGTCACCGTGCTGCTCGGCGGACGCGAGGGCGCCCTGCCCGCCACCGCGCTGACGTACGCCGAGGGCCGCCTCCTCCAGGCGGTCAGCTCCGCGCGCTGAACCCGGGCCCGCGGCGGAAGCGTCACGTCCGCCCGGCCCGGCAACCGTCCGCGATCAGGTGCCCACCGTGCGGAACGTGAGTACGCTCATGGGCATGACGGACCACCCCCACGGCGAACAGGGCGCTGCCGACGCCCCGCACACCGAGGTCTGGCACGGCCGCGCGTCGAACCGGATGCAGTGGCTGCTCGCGAGCATCGGAGCCGCCTGCCTGGCGCTCGGCATCGAGCTGGCCGTCGACTCGGCATGGACGTCGGGCGTCGCCCCGCTCGCCATGTCCGTGGTCGGCTGCATCGCCGCAGGGCTCCTGGTGCTCTTCGGGACGCTCGCGTTCGTGCACGTCGCGGTCAAGGTCGACAAGGAGTGCCTGGAGGTGCGCTGCGGCCATATGGGCTTCCCGCGCCGCCGCATCCTGCTGTCGCACATCACCGGCGCCGACTTCGCGCCCCGGGTCACCCCGCGCCAGTGGGGCGGCTGGGGGTACCGCTGGCGCCCGGAGAAGGGCACCGCGGTGGTCGTCCGGCGCGGTGAGGGCCTGGTGCTCCTGCTGGGCGACGGCCACACGTTCACGATCACGGTGGACAACGCGGAGGCGGCGGTACGCGTGATCCGCGACCGCCTACGCCCGGCGACCACGGGCCGCACCCACTGACGTCCGGCTCCGGGCCCTCGGGCCCTGCACCGGCTGATGTCCGGTTCCGCGCCGGCTGGCTTGTGGCCCCAGGCCCGCTGGCCTCGGGCCCAGGCCCGGGCCCGCTGACGCTCGGCCCCGCACCTGCTGGCCTCCGGCTCCGCGCCGGCTGGCTTGCGGCCCTGCACCGGCTGATGTCCGGCTCCGCGCCGGCTGGCCTGCGGTCCCGCACCGGCTGACGTCCGGCCCCGGGCTCGCTGGCCTCCGGCCCCACACCCGCTGACGTCTGGCCCTGCGCCGGCTGGCTTCCGGCCCCGCACCCGCTGACGCTCGGCCCCGCACCTGCTGGCGTCCGGCTCCGCGCCCGCTGGCCTCCGGCCCAGCGACAGCGACGTCCGGCCCCACGACAGCGGCAGCGCTCCCCTCACGCGGGACCGCGGGCGACCCGCGAGGGCGCGGGCCCCAGGGCCGCTCGGCCAGTCGTACAGGAACGGCAGGCTCCACCGTCCGACAAGCCCTGCCCGGTCCGGCCCCGCCCCGCCCGGGCGACCCGCAGCCGTTCGCCCGGGCGGGGCCGTCGCTCACCGGTCGCCCGGTCCTCCCGGCGGGGTCGGCGGACCCGGTGCGGACGTGCGGGCCGTGGCCAGGCCCGCCAGCAGGCCCGCGCCCGCGGTGACCGTGGTGAAGCTCAGCGCGTTGCCGACCGCGGCGATCGCCGCCAGGGCCGTCAGCGCCGCGCCCGCCGTCAGGACGACCGGCGTGGGGCGCGGCGACCGCCACAGTGCGTACAGGACCCAGCAGAACACCGCGGCGAGCAGCACGACGCCCAGGACGCCCTGCTCGGCCGCCTGCTGGAACGGCGCCGAGTGGGGCCTGCCGTCGGACGGCAGCGTCTGCGTGGCCGTCGGACTCAGCTCCGCGAAGCGCCCGGGGCCGATGCCGAGGCCCGGCTCCCGGGCGGCCATGTCGAGCGCGTCGTGCCACAGCAGCACCCGGTGCTGGGTGAGCTGCCCCTCCAGGGACGTGGTGAGACCGTCGGGCAGCGCGTCCTCGGCGACCGCCCAGGCCGCCCCGGTGACCAGGGTCACCGCGAGCACGAGACCGCCGAGCCCCACGGCCCTGCGGCGCATCCGGTCCGCGGCGAGCGAGCAGAGCAGCACCCCCAGACAGGCCGCGAACCCCGAGGTCGACCCCAGCACGAGCGCGGTGACCGCAGTGCCGGCGGCCAGCAGGCGCAGCGCCAGCCGCAGTCCCGGCGGACCGGCGGCCCAGGCCGCGCAGCACGCGGCGCCCGCGGAGAGGGTGAGCAGCGCGGCGGTCGCGCCGGTCTGCCCGAGCGGCGAGGTCACCTGGCTGCCCGGATTGATGTGCGGGGCCGCCACCGCCAGTGCGAGCCCCGCCAGCGCGCCCGCGCCGGGCGCGGCGACCGGCAGCAGCTCGCCGCAGATCCGTCCCGAGGCGTACCCGGCCGCGACGGCGAGCACCGCGAGCAGCATCCCCTCGGGCCGGCCGCCGTGCACGGCGGCGGTGATCAGGGACCAGACGGCGCAGGCGCCCAGCACCGCGACCCCCGCCGCGTCCGACGCGCTGCGTCTGTCGTGCGCCGACGCCGGACCTGCGGCCGAAGCCATCCCCGTGGAC
>NZ_VDFC01000058.1:181053-205935 GCF_008369065.1 Streptomyces apricus
GTGGGGCGGTGGTCGGCCACATCCGCCCGACCGGGGCACTGGCCCCTGCGGGACGGGCCTGACCTCCGCTGTCGGGTGCGGCGCCGCGGGGGCTGGTCGCGCAGGTCCCCGCGCCCCTAGGAAGTGGGGGCTGAGCGTGTGGGTTCCGGTGCGCCGTCCCACCCAGGGGCGCGGGGAACTGCGCGACCAGCCCCCACCGGGCCGCACTTCTCCGCGCACCCCCCGGCCAGGGGAACGGCATGATGGTGATCGTGCGTTCCACCCTCACCTTCCAGCCCGTCCTCGACCGCATCGCCGACGAGATCGCGCAGACCCCCACCCGCGGCCGCCCCGCCGACTACATCCCGGCCCTGGCCGCCTGCGACCCGGCCCGCTTCGGAATGGCCGTCGCGGAGCTGGACGGCACGGTGTACGGCGTCGGCGACTGGCGCCAGCCGTTCTCGGCGCAGTCCATCACCAAGGTCTTCACCCTCGCCCTGGACCTGGCCCGCGAGGCGGACGAGCTCTGGGAGCACGTCGGCCGCGAGCCCTCCGGCAACCCCTTCAACTCCCTCGTCCAGCTGGAGTACGAGAACGGCATCCCCCGTAACCCCTTCATCAACGCCGGCGCCCTCGTCGTCACCGACCGCCTGCACACCCGTACCGGCGACGCGGCCGGCACCCTCCTCGACTTCCTGCGCACGGAGAGCGGCAACGACCGCCTCGCCATCGACGAGGACGTCGCCGCCTCCGAGGCCGCCCACGGCGACCGCAACGCCGCACTCGGCCACTTCATGGCCTCCTACGGGAACATCGACAACCCGGTCCCGGTCCTCCTGGACGCGTACTTCCGCCAGTGCTCCGTCGCGGCGTCCTGCGCCGACCTCGCCCTGGCCACCGGCTTCCTCGCCCGCCACGGCATCCGCTCCGACGGCTCGCGCCTGCTGACGCAGCGCCAGGCCAAGCAGGTCAACGCGGTCATGCTCACCTGCGGCACCTACGACGCGGCCGGCGAGTTCGCCTACCGCGTCGGCCTGCCCGGCAAGAGCGGCGTCGGCGGCGGGGTCATCGCCGTCGTCCCCGGCCGCTGCACGCTCTGCGCCTGGAGCCCGGGCCTGGACGAGCAGGGCAACTCGGTGGCGGGCGTCGCGGCCCTGGACCGCTTCACGACCCTCACGGGCCTGTCGGTGTTCTGACGCCGCGGGTCCGCCCGGCCGTCAGCCCCGCACGGACCGCCCGCCGCGCCGGCCGCGCGCGCCGTGCAGGCGCAGCGCCAGCGCCACGGCGCCCGCGCCGAGACCCGCGGCGCCCGCCAGCGTCCCCGCGATCACCGGCCAGTCGCGGTCGTCGCCCGAGCCGCCCGAGTCGCCGGAGCCGCCGCTCCCGCCGGCCGCCGGCGCCGGTCCGGCCTGCGGGGCGGACGTCGCACCGGTACCGGGACGCGCGGGCGTCGTGGCGCCCGGGCCCGGGGCGGGCCGGGCGGCCGGACGTGGCAGGAGCGACCCGACCGGTTCGACGCGCCCGGTGGCCCCGAACCCCCAGTCGAGCAGCGAGCGCGCCTCCTCGTACACGGCGAACCGGCCGCCCGCCCGAGGGTCCATCACCGTCACGACGAGGGTGTGCCCGCCCCGGCGCGCGGCGGCGACGAGGGTGCTGCCGGCCCGCGAGGTGGAGCCGTTCTTGACGCCGATGAGCCCGGGATAGGGCGCGACCCCGTCGGCACCGGTCAGCAGCCGGTTGGTGTTCTGGATCTCGTACGCCCGCCCGTCGCCGGGGAACGCCGCCCGGACGGTCGCGCAGTAGCGCACGAAGTCCGTGTTCCGCAGCCCCGCGCGCCCGAAGACCGCCAGGTCGTACGCCGACGACACCTGGCCGGGCATGTCGTAGCCGTCGGGCGAGACGACCCGGGTGTCACGGGCGCCCAGGGACCGCGCCTTGGCCTCCATCTGGGCGGCCGTGCTCTCCCAGCCGCCGTTCATCCGGGCGAGTACGCGCACGGCGTCGTTGCCGGAGTTGAGGAAGACGCCCCGCCACAGGTCGGAGGCCCGGTAGGTGCGTCCCGCGCGGACGCCGACCATGCTGCTGCCGGGACCGATGCCCGCCAGGTCCTCCTCGGTGACGGTGTGCCGGACCGCCGCGGGCAGCGTCGGGAGCACGGTCACCGCGAAGAGGGTCTTCAGCGTGCTGGCGGGCGGCCGTCCGACGTGCGCGTCACGGGCCGCCAGCACCTCGCCGGTGTCGGCGTCGGCCACCAGCCAGGACCGCGCGGAGAGGTCCCGCGGCACCGCGGGCGCCCCGGTCCGTGGCCTGACCTGTGTCCCCGGACGGTCCAGGAGCGAAGGGGGCGCGGAAGGCGGCGGAGGGGGATCGGCGGCGCCCGGCGTGGGCGCGGCGACCGCCTCGGCGGGCGCGTCCCGAGTGCCCGCGTACGCCCCGCCGTGGACCGCTGCCGCTCCCGGCGCGAGGGTGAGCGCCCCGGCGACACAGAGCGCGGAACAGGAGACAGCGGTACGGGCAGAGAATCCGATGGTCATACCGCAAACGTAGGAACGGGCAGGTCGCAATGCCCGCTGCCCCGGCCGAACGGGTCCGCCGGACACCCGGATGCCGCAGCGGCATCCGCGCACCGCGCTACTGCGCTCCCGGCACCGTCTGCCGGACCTGGCGCAGGAACGTGGCGTTGTCCGGGGTCCGCCGCAGGTGCTCCAGCAGGGTCTCCAGGCCCGCCTGGCCGTCGCCGCGGGAGTGCAGGGCGCGCCGCAGCCCGCGCAGGGCCGCCAACTCGGCCGCGGGAACCAGCAGTTCCTCGCGCCGGGTGCCCGAAGGCGTGATGTCGACGGCGGGGAAGACGCGGTGGGAGGCGAGGCCGCGGTCCAGCCGCAGCTCCATGTTGCCGGTGCTCTTGAGCTCCTCGAAGTAGTAGTCGTCGGCGCGGGAGCCGGTCTCGACGAGGGCGGTGGCGAGGATGGTGAGCGAGCCGCCCTCCTCGGTCAGGCGCGCGGCGCCGAAGAACCGCTTGGGGCCCTGGAGCGAGGAGGCGTCGACGCCGCCGCTGAGGGTGCGGCCGCCCGCGGCGGCCGCGTTGTTGTGGGCCCGGCACAACCGGGTGAGCGAGTCGAGGAGGATCACGACGTCCTGGCCGTCCTCGACGAGCCGCTTGGCGCGTTCGATCGCCAGCTCGGCGAGCGCGATGTGCTGCCGGGGGCTCTGGTCGAAGGTGGAGGCGAACACCTCGCCGCGTACGGAGCGGCGCATGTCGGTGACCTCCTCGGGGCGCTCGTCGAGGAGCACCACCATCAGACGGGCCTCGGGGTGGTTGCCGGCGACGGCGGCGGCCAACTGCTGGAGCAGCACGGTCTTGCCGGTCTTCGGCGGGGCGACGATCAGGCCGCGCTGCCCCTTGCCGACCGGTGCGACCAGGTCGACGAGACGGGTGGTGACACCGCCCGCGGGGTGTTCGAGCCGCAGCCGCTCCTGCGGGTGCAGCGGGGTCAGGTCCCTGAAGTGCGGGCGCCGGCGCGCCTCTTCGGCGGGGCGGCCGTTGATCAGCCGCACCTCGGTGAGGGCGCGCTGCCGGCCGTCGCGCAGCCCTTCGACGAGGTCGCCGCCGCGCAGGCCGTACCGGCGGATCAGGGCGGCGGAGACCTGTGGGTCGGCTCCGCCGGGGAGTAGGTTCGGGGCGCGCAGGTGGCCCTGCCCGCCGGAGGTGATGTCGAGTACGCCGGTGGCCGTCTCCCGGATGACGGGAGCGGGCGGGCGTTCGAGTGTGGTGGTCATGAGGGGTGTCCTTTCGGGGACGGGTGTGTGTCCTGACGGACACGCGTTCTTCAGACAAGGGGGGAAGGGCCGGGGCAGGGGCGGTGTCCGCACGCCCTGCGCGGCAGGAGGCGTCACCTCCCGTACCGCGCACCGCCGGGAACGACGGGACGACGCCTGCGACGCAGGTGGTACGGAGAGGTACTGCGCAAGAACGGCTGCGAGCCGGTCGGGAACCGACGGGCGGGACGGCCGTGGGAAATGGAACGGCACCGGCGCCAGGAAAAGGCGTACACAAGTGCTGAGGGCACTGTAGCACCTCCGTCCTCGGCCAGGGGTGGGAAGCCGGATCCGGGGCGTTGACAGGCCTGCCGTCCGGCGCCACGGTGGTCGGCATGGCCGATGCCGGGATCGTCGATCGGGTACGGGAACTGCGGCCGCTGATCAGGCGGAACGCGCTGCGCGCCGAGCACGGGCGGCGGGTGCCGGACGAGGTGGTGGCCGCGCTCTCCGCCACCGGAGTGCACCGGATGAACGTCCCCCGGCGCTACGGCGGTCACCAGAGCCCGCTGCGCACCCAGGTCGACGCCTTCGCCGAGATCGCCGCCGAGTGCGCCTCCACGGCCTGGGTGACCCTGGGGCACGCGGGCGTCTCGTACATCGCGGCCCTCTTCTGCGACGAGGCGCAGGACGACTTCTTCACCGGCCCGGACGGTCCGGACGTCAGGATCGGCGGGACGCTCGTCCCCGGCACCACGGCGGTGCCGTACGACGGGGGATACCGGGTGAACGGGGCCTCGGCCTTCGCGACCGGCTGCCACCACGCGCGGTGGCACCTGATGACGGCCGCGGTCGTCCCGCCCGACGGCGGGCCCCGGGAGGGGCCGCCGGAAATGGTGTGGGTCGCGCTGCCGATGGCCGAGCTGGAGATCCTCGACGACTGGGACCCCACGGGACTGGCCGGTACCGGCAGCAACACCGTCGTGGCCCGGGACATTCCCGTCCCCGCCCACCGGACGCTGCCGGTCGCGTCGATGCTCGCCGGGCTGACCCCGTCGAAGGCCACCGCGGACGACCCCTTCTACCGCATGCCGGTGCTGATGCTGTTCTGCGCGTGGGCGGCGTCGGCGGCCCTGGGCATGGGGCGGGCGGCGCTCGCGGAGTTCGACGCACGCATCCACCGGCGCGGCATCACGTACACCGTCCACGAGCGGCAGAACGAGGCCACCGTCACCCATCTCCAGTTCGCCGAGGCGCGGTTGAAGGTCTCCGCCGCCGAACTGGTGGTGGCCCGGTTCGTCGCCGAGATCGAGGCCAGGGCCCGTGACGACGGCTCGTACACCCCGCTCACCCCGCTCGAACGGGCCAGGATCCGGGCCGAGAGCGGGTACGCCGCCCGGCTCTGCAAGGAGGCCGTGGACCTGCTCGCCTCGGCCTCCGGTGCCTCCTCCCTCCAGCGGGACGTGCCCATGCAGCGCATCGCCCGAGACATCCAGGCCCTGTGCCTGCACTCCTACGTCAACCCCGCCACCAACCTGGAGGTCTACGGCCGGGTGCTCTCGGGCGTCGACCCGGGCACCCCCTTCCTGTGACGCCCTCCGGAGCGGCCGGCGGGCGGCCGCCGCCGTCCGTCAGGGAGCCATCTCGAAGACGCCGTAGCCGAACGCCTCGGCGGTCAGCGTGCCGTCGGCGGCGTCCACCCCGCGGACTTCGAGGGGCCGGCCGGGCCGGAGGTCCCCGAGGGGACAACTCGTCTCCTGTCGGCGCGGGTTGACGGCGACGAGGTACCGGCCGCCGCGCACGTGCACGAACGGGTAGCCGTCGTGCACGATCTCCACCGAGCCGTCCGGGCCCAGTTCGGGCGCCGAGGTGCGCAGCGCGACCAGACGGCGCACCAGGTGCAGCAGGGACGTGTCGTCGGCGCGCTGGGCCGCGACGGTGGGGCGGCCGGGGTCCGGGTCGATGGGCAGGTAGGGGTGCCCGGACGTCGAGAAACCGGCGTTCGGGCCCTCGTCCCACTGCATCGGCGTACGGGAACCGGCCCGGTTGTAGCGGGGCCCGAGCACGCTGCCCTCGGTGTCGGGCAGGTCCGGGACGTACCGCATGCCGATCTCGTCCCCGTAGTAGACGGCCGGCAGGGTGGGCCAGGTGAGCTGGAAGACGAAGGCCACCGGGAGCTGTTCGGCCGTGCGCGGCCCGCAGTTGAGGCGGGAGAAGTCGTGGTTGGCGGTGGGCAGCGAGATGAAGCCGCTGCTGCCCAGCGCCGTCGACGCCTGCCGCCACGCCTCCACGAAGGGGCGCGGCGAGCCCCTGCCGTCCGCGTCGAAGAAGCAGTCGAGCGGGTCCCAGTCGGGGTTGACGGTCCCGGAGCCGTTGCTCCACAGCGAACGCAGCGCCAGACCGTCCGAGGGGCCGCCGAACTGGAGGAAGAAGTCCGTGTGGAAGCCCGCCGGGACGGACACCTCCGGATCGCCCCACTCGGAGAGCAGCACCGCCTCCGGGTGCCTGCGGTCCAGCCAGTGCCGCAGCTCCGTCCAGATCGCGCTGGTCTCCGCCTTGTCCGGGTCGTCCTTGACGAGCGAGGCGGCCATGTCGACCCGGAACCCCGACAGGCCGAGGCCCAGCCAGTGGTCCATGACCGTGCGCAGCGCCTCCCGGTTGGCGCGCGGACCCTCCGCGTCCACCGGCTGACGCCACGGCTCGGCCGGGTTCCGGCGTGCGTAGCCGAAGTTGAGGGCGGGCTGGAAGGCGAAGAAGTTGGGCAGGTAGGCGCCGGGCCTGCTGCCGGGCGAGGCCACGAAGCCCTCCGGCCGCCCTTCCGGGGTCCAGATGTAGCGGTGATCCGCGGGGTCGTCGGCCGACGCGGTGAACCACGGGTGCTGGTCCGAGGTGTGCCCCGCGACCAGGTCGAGCAGGACGCGGATGCCGCGGCGGCCCGCCTGCTCGACCAGCTTCGCCAGGTCGTCCTCGGTGCCGTAGCGCGGCGCCACCTTCAGATAGTCGGCGACGTCGTACCCCGCGTCCCGGAACGGCGAGACGAAGCACGGGTTCAGCCAGACCGTGTTCACACCGAGCCAGGCCAGGTGGTCGAGGTGTTCGGCGATGCCGGCGAAGTCGCCGATGCCGTCGCCGTCGGAGTCCGCGAACGACTGCGGGTAGATCTGGTAGAAGATCGCGTCGGCCAGCCAGGCGGGGGCGGGACGGAAGGAGGTCATGAGGCGTATACAGCCTTTCCCTGGGCGGACGTCGTACAGATGACGGGCGTTCGCTGCACCGGGACGTATGACCGGCGCCGGTGCTTTGACACCCGGCACTCCTCACTCACTGCCGGGACTCACTGCCGAGGGTGACAGCGCCCGCCGGTGTCCGGAAGGCCGTGCCATGGCCAGAGCCCGGGTGGGAAGCCCTATGCTGAGCCGCGATGTTCACCCCGCAAGGCCCCACGTTCCGCGAGCTCGCCGTGCAGGCGCTGTCGTCCGTCGAGCACGGCTACGACCTGCTCGCACCCAAGTTCGACCACACCCCGTTCCGTACGCCGGACCCGTTCCTGCGGTCCGTCGAGCGGGCCCTGACGGGGCTCGGCCCGTTCGACCGCGGGCTCGACCTGTGCTGCGGCACCGGCGCGGGCATGGACGTGCTGCGGACGGTGTGCCGGGAGCGCATCACCGGCATCGACATCAGCACGGGCATGCTCGACGTGGCGCGCCGGCGCCGGGGCACGGACGGGCCGCCCGCCTCCTGGGTGCGCGGTGACGCCCGCGCCCTGCCGTTCGGGCCCGTCTTCGACCTGGTGGTGAGCTTCGGCGCGTTCGGGCACTTCCTCCCCCGTGAGCTGCCGGGACTGTTCGCGCAGGTCCACTCGGTGCTGCGGCCCGGCGGGCGGTTCGCCTTCCCGATCGTGGCGCCGGCCCGCCCCGGCTCGCGCGGCCACCTGGCCATGCTGGGCTTCGACGCGGTGATGAAGGTCCGCAACGCCGTGTGGCGGCCCCCGTTCGTCATGTACTACCGGGACTTCCGGCTCGGCGAGGTCCGGCGGGAGCTGACCCGCGCCGGTTTCTCGGTCGAGCTGTACGCCCTGCCCGGGTTCGGCCGCCGGGACGACGGCAGCCCGCGCTGCCGGATGGTGCTGGCCKCCCGGCCCGAAAGGCCCGGACCAGCGGTTTAGCCGCCGGGGACGCCGGATCCGGCGCCTGCTCGGCCCGCGCCGGCACACCGGCGTATGGGAACCGTCAAGAGCGTGCCGGGCGGCGTATGGGAGCCGTCAACGAACGCCGCGGGCGGCTCCGGCGGATGTTTGCTCAGGAGGTCAACGCGGTCCACCGGGACCCGGCGCAGCGCGTCGGGGCGCCGGCGGCCGCATCCCGCACCTCATCCAGGAGCTCACGATGGCCGATCTGGCCTTCGTCGTCACCACGATCGCAGTCTTCGCGCTGGTGGCCCTCGTCGCCAAAGGGGTGACGAAGCTGTGACCGCCGACAACGTCGTAGGCCTGATCGTGGCCGTCGCCCTGCTGGGCTATCTCGTCCTCGCCCTCGTGTTCCCCGAGAGGTTCTGAGCCCCGTCATGAGTCCCGTACTCGCCGGCGTCCTCCAGCTGCTGGCCCTCACAGCGGCGCTGGCCCTCGTCCACCGCCCCCTCGGCGACCACATGGCCCGGGTCTACTCCTCGGACAAGCACCTGCGCGTCGAGAAGTGGATCTACAAGGGCATCGGCGCCGACCCCGACACCGGGATGCGCTGGCCCGCGTACCTGCGCGGCGTCCTCGCCTTCTCCGCGGCCGGAGTGCTCTTCCTCTACCTGCTGCAGCGCGTGCAGGGCGTGCTGCCCGGTTCGCTCGGCTTCTCGTCGATCGACCCGGACCAGGCGTTCAACACGGCCGTCTCCTTCGTCACCAACACCAACTGGCAGTCGTACTACGGCGAGCAGGCCATGGGCCACGTCGTGCAGACCGCCGGCCTCGCCGTGCAGAACTTCGTCTCCGCGGCCGTCGGCATGGCGGTCGCCGTCGCCCTCGTACGGGGCTTCGCGAGGTCCCGCGACGGCGCGCTCGGCAACTTCTGGGCGGACCTGGTGCGCGGTGTCGTCCGCATCCTGGTGCCGCTGGCCGTGGTCGCCGCGATCGTCCTGGCCGCCTGCGGGGTGATCCAGAACTTCTCCGGCATCCACGAGGTCGGCCAGTTCACCGGCGCCCCGCAGCAGTGGAACGGCGGCGCGGTCGCCTCCCAGGAGGCCATCAAGGAACTCGGCACCAACGGCGGCGGTTACTTCAACGCCAACAGCGCCCATCCCTTCGAGAACCCCACGCCCTTCTCGAACCTCTTCGAGATCTTCCTGCTCCTGGTCGTGCCGTTCTCGCTGACCCGCACCTTCGGCCGCATGGTCGGCAGCCTGCGGCAGGGGTACGCGATCCTCGCCACCATGGCCACCATCTGGCTCGGCTTCACCGCCCTGATGATGTGGACCGAGTTCGCCCACCACGGCCCGGCCTTCGAGCTGGCGGGCGGCGCCATGGAGGGCAAGGAGACCCGCTTCGGCGTCGGCGGCTCGTCGATCTTCGCGGTCGCGACGACGCTGACCTCCACCGGCGCGGTCAACTCCTTCCACTCCTCGTTCACCGGACTCGGCGGCGGCATCACCCTGCTGGGCATGCAGCTCGGGGAGATCGCGCCAGGCGGGACCGGCTCCGGCCTCTACGGCATGCTGATCATGGCGGTCATCGCGGTGTTCCTCGCGGGGCTGATGGTCGGCCGCACACCCGAGTACCTCGGTAAGAAGATCGGCACCCGCGAGATCAAGTTCGCGGCCCTCTACATCCTGATCACCCCGGCACTGGTGCTCGTCCTCACCGCCGCGGCCATGGCCCTGCCGACGCCGGGCGACTCGATGACCAACAGCGGGGCGCACGGCTTCTCCGAGATCCTCTACGCCTACACCTCCGCGGCCAACAACAACGGCTCGGCCTTCGCCGGCCTGAACGCGGACACCCAGTGGTTCAACACCACCCTCGGGCTGGCCATGCTGCTGGGCCGGTTCCTGCCCATGGTGTTCGTCCTCGCGCTGGCCGGCTCGCTCGCCGCCCAGCAGCCCGTACCGGCGACCGCCGGCACCCTGCGGACGGAGAAACCGCTGTTCAGCGGGTTGCTGGTGGGCGCGATCCTCATCATCACCGGACTGACGTACTTCCCGGCGCTCGCGCTGGGCCCGCTCGCCGAAGGACTGGCATCATGACGACACCCGTACGCACCGACACACCGGCCGGACGCACCGCCGGCGGGGACCACGGGGGGAACCGCGGCGGTGACCGCAGCGGCGAGAACCGCGTCGGCGCCGGCCTCTTCGACCCCAGGCAGCTGCTCAGGTCGCTGCCGCAGGCCGTCCGCAAGCTCGATCCGCGGGTGATGGTCAAGGCACCGGTGATGTTCGTGGTGCTGGTCGGCTCGGTCCTCACGACGGCTTTCGCCCTCAAGGACCCGGGCGACTGGTTCGGCTGGGCGATCAGCGCCTGGCTCTGGCTGACGGTCCTGTTCGCCAACCTGGCCGAGGCGGTGGCCGAGGGCCGCGGCAAGGCGCAGGCCGACACGCTGCGCAGGGCGAGGACCGACACCGTGGCCCGACGGCTCCACGGATCCGGTGAGGAGGCGGTCGGCGGCACCGAGCTGCGCGTCGGCGACCTGGTCGTCTGCGAGGCCGGCGACACCGTCCCCGGCGACGGTGACGTCGTCGAGGGCGTGGCGTCCGTGGACGAGTCGGCGATCACCGGCGAGTCGGCTCCGGTCATCCGCGAGTCCGGCGGCGACCGCTCGGCCGTCACCGGCGGGACGAAGGTGCTGTCCGACCGGATCGTCGTCAGGATCACCACGAAGCCCGGCGAGACCTTCATCGACCGCATGATCGGCCTGGTCGAGGGGGCCGCCCGGCAGAAGACGSCCAACGAGATCGCGCTGAACATCCTGCTGGCCTCGCTGACGGTCGTCTTCCTCCTCGCGGTGGCCACGCTGCCGGCGTTCGCGGACTACGCGGGCACCCACCTCACCATGATCGTGCTGGTGGCGCTGCTGGTCTGCCTGATACCGACCACGATCGGCGCGCTGCTCTCCGCGATCGGCATCGCGGGCATGGACCGGCTGGTGCAGCGCAACGTCCTGGCCCTGTCCGGCCGGGCGGTCGAGGCGGCCGGCGACGTCTCCACGCTGCTGCTCGACAAGACCGGCKCCATCACGCTCGGCAACCGCCGGGCCGCCGAGTTCGTACCGGTCGCCGGAGCCGACGAGGGCGAGCTGGCCGACGCGGCCCAGCTGTCCTCGCTGGCCGACGAGACGCCCGAGGGCCGCTCCGTCGTCGTCCTGGCCAAGGAGCGGTACGGGCTGCGCGAACGCCACCAGGGCGAGCTCGCGCACGCCGAGTGGATCACCTTCACCGCCCAGACCCGGATGTCGGGGGTCGACGTCGAGGGCCGCAGCATCCGCAAGGGCGCGGCCGGCTCGGTGGTCGCCTGGGTGCGCGAGCGCGGCGGCACGGTCGCGGCCGACGCGTCCGCCCTCGCCGACCGGATCTCCGGTGAGGGCGGCACCCCGCTGCTGGTGGCGGTCGAGGACGGCCGGGGCGCGCGGGTGCTCGGCGTCGTCCACCTCAAGGACGTCGTCAAGGACGGCATGCGCGAGCGGTTCGGCGAACTGCGGCGCATGGGCATCAGGACCGTCATGATCACCGGCGACAACCCGCTGACGGCCAGGGCCATCGCGGCGGAGGCGGGTGTCGACGACTTCCTCGCGGAGGCCACCCCCGAGGACAAGATGGCCCTCATCAAGCGGGAGCAGGCGGGCGGCAAGCTCGTCGCGATGACGGGCGACGGCACCAACGACGCCCCGGCGCTGGCCCAGGCGGACGTGGGGGTGGCCATGAACACGGGCACCTCCGCCGCCAAGGAGGCCGGGAACATGGTCGACCTCGACTCCGACCCGACCAAACTCATCGAGATCGTGGAGATCGGCAAACAGCTCCTGATCACCCGGGGCGCGCTGACGACGTTCTCCGTCGCCAACGACGTCGCCAAGTACTTCGCGATCATCCCGGCGCTGTTCGCGGCGGTCTACCCGGGCCTGGACAAGCTCAACGTCATGCGGCTGTCCTCGCCCGACTCGGCGATCCTCTCCGCCGTGATCTTCAACGCGCTGGTCATCGTCGCGCTGGTGCCGCTCGCCCTGCGCGGGGTGCGCTACCGGCCGCTGAGCGCGGACCGGCTGCTGCGGCGCAACCTCGGCATCTACGGACTGGGCGGCCTGGTCGCCCCGTTCGTCGGCATCAAGGCCGTCGACCTGATCGTCTCCCTCCTGCCCGGCCTGTGACCGGGCCGGACCGCCACCCCCTGAAAGCGTGCTGATCGCCATGAACAACCCGGTCACCAACACCGCCCGGCTGCTGGGCGCGGGTCTGCGGGCCCTGCTGGTCCTCACCGTGGTCTGCGGGGTGCTCTACCCCCTCGCCGTGACGGGCGTCGCCCAGGCACTCTTCCCCGCGAAGGCCGACGGGTCGCAGATCACCTCGGACGGCAGGGTCGTCGGCTCGTCCCTGATCGGCCAGCAGGGCTACGGGCTCGACTACTTCCAGCCCCGGCCCGCCAACGGCCTCGGGGAGAACTCGGTGAACACCCGCTACCAGCTGATCCTCTCGGGCGCCACCAACCGCTCCGGCGACAACGCCGAGCTGATCGAGTGGGTCCGGGAGGCGAAGGCGAAGGTGGTCAGGGACAACTCGACGCCCGGCCACCCCGTCCGTCCCTCGCAGGTCCCCGCCGACGCGGTGACGTCCTCCGGGTCCGGTCTCGACCCGGACATCTCCCCGGCGTACGCCCGGCTCCAGGTCCACCGCGTCGCCGAGCGCAACGACCTGCCGGTGGCACGGGTGCGCGCACTGGTGGACGCGCACACCGAGGGCCGCACCCTCGGCTTCATGGGGGAGCCCCGGGTGAACGTCCTCGAACTGAACACGGCGCTCAAGGAGCTGACCGGGCGCTGACGGGGCGCCGCCGGGACGCCGACGGGGCGACGGCCGGGCGCCGGTACGGCCTTCGGCGACCGGTGGCACACTGACCCGGTCACCGAAGGAGCCCAGCCAGTGCCCATGATCCGCAACCTGAGCCGTGCGGTCCGCCGTGCCTACCGTCACACGGTGGACCTCAGCCACCCCGCCCGCTCCCCGCTCGGCAGCGCGGTGGAGAACTGCGTGGTCTACCACCGGGGCGGGCGCCGGCCCGGTGACCGGTCGCCGCGGGAGGCGATCCGCGAGACCCGCGGGGCGGGCCGGGACGGCTTCGTGTGGATCGGCCTGCACGAGCCCACCGAGGACGAGTTCGCGGACCTGGCCGAACTGTTCGGACTGCATCCGCTGGCCGTCGAGGACGCGGTCCACGCGCACCAGCGACCCAAGGTGGAGCGGTACGGCGACACGCTGTTCGCCGTCTTCAAGACCGTCCGGTACGTCGAGCACGAACAGCTCACCGCGACCAGCGAGGTCGTGGACACCGGCGAGGTGATGGTCTTCGTCGGCCACGACTTCGTGATCACCATCCGGCACGGCCGCCACGGGTCCCTCGGTCCGCTCCGCGAGGCCCTGGAGGCGCTGCCCGAGCAGCTCCGCAAGGGGCCCTCGGCGGTCCTGCACGCCATCGCGGACCAGGTGGTCGACGACTACCTCGACGTCACCGACGCCGTACAGGGCGACATCGAGGCCGTCGAGACGGCGGTCTTCGCCGAGCGGACCGCCCGGGGCGACGCGGGGCAGGTCTACCAGCTCAAGCGCGAGCTCCTCGAACTGAAGCGGGCCGTGATACCCCTGCACCGGCCCCTGCAGATCCTCGTCGAGGACCCGCCGCCCGCCGTCTCGCCGGAGATCCGGCCGTACTTCCGCGACGTCGCCGACCACCTGGCCCGCGTCACCGAGCAGCTCACCGCCTTCGACGCGCTGCTCGACTCGATCCTGCAGGCACACGTCGCCCAGGTGACGGTCGCCCAGAACGAGGACATGCGCAAGATCACGGCGTGGGCCGCGGTCGTGGCGGTCCCCACCATGGTCTGCGGCCTCTACGGCATGAACTTCGACCACATGCCCGAACTGCACTGGACGTACGGCTATCCCGTGGTCCTGGGCGTCGTCGCCACCCTGTGCCTCGTCATCCACCGCGGCTTCCGCCGCAACGGCTGGCTCTGAGCGACGCCTCCTGGCGCCTAGCTCCTGAGGAACTCCAGCAGGTCGGCGTTGAAGGACTGCTCGAAGTCGCCCACCAGGCCGTGCGGGGCGCCCGGGTAGATCTTGAGCGTGGCGTCCTTGACGATCCGCGCGGTCTTCTCCGCGGCGGCCGCCACGGGCACGATCTGGTCGTCGTCGCCGTGCGCCACCAGGGTGGGCACGTCGATGCTGCGCAGGTCCTCGGTGAAGTCCTGCTCGGAGAACTGCTCGACGCAGTCGTACGCGCCCTTCAGCCCGACCTGCATGCTCCACAGCCAGAAGGAGCGGCGCAGGCCCTCCGACACGGCGGCGCCGGGCCGGTTGAAGCCGTAGAACGACTCGCTGAGGTCCCAGTAGAACTGCGAGCGGTCCGACTCGACGCCGTCCCGGATCCCGTCGAAGACCTCGCGCGGGGTGCCCTCGGGGTTGTCCTCGGTCTTGAGCATCAGGGGCGGCACGGCGCCCAGCAGGACGACCTTGGCGACCCGCCCGGTGCCGTGGCGCCCGATGTAGCGGGCCACCTCGCCGCCGCCGGTCGAGTGGCCGACCAGGACCACGTCGTCGAGGCCGAGGTGCTCGATGAGCTCGGCCAGGTCGTCCGCGTACCGGTCCATGTGGTTGCCCTGCCACGGCTGGTCCGAGCGGCCGTGGCCGCGCCGGTCGTGGGCGACGGCGCGGAAGCCGTTGTCGGCGACCAGGCGGGCCTGTCCGTCCCAGGCGTCCGCGTTGAGCGGCCAGCCGTGGCTGAAGACGACCGGCTGCCCGTCGCCCCAGTCCTTGTAGTGGATGCCGGTGCCGTCACCGGTGGTGAAGGTTCCCATGGGGGTGGTCCCTCCTGTCGGTCGGGTGCGCAGGATGCACGCGTGCCTTCGACCCTAATCCGGTACGGCGTTCCCGCAATCCGTCGTCGGACGGTGTTCACCGGCCCGACGGCATCGTTCACGCACCCGACGCACGGCAGCGGACCTCGGACCCGAGGACCCGCGGGCCGGCGGGTCAGAGGTCCGCCTCGTCCGGCAGGCCGTCCAGCGCGAGCCGGATCGCCGCCTCCGCACTGAGCCCCCGGCCCTCGCGGACCGCCTCGGTGAACGCGCTGTCCCCGAGGTCCGCCCGCAGCCGGCGCGCGTACTCCCGCCGGAAGACGGTCGTCTCGGTGTCGCCGAACTGGGGGAGACCGGCGGAGTACCAGAGGCGGGTGCCCACGCCCAGCAGCCGGGCGGCGCGCTCGGGCTCGCCGCCGACGGCCTCCGCGGCGATCAGCAGGTCCGCGACGGCCGCCGCCCCGAAACGGTCGTGGACGCGCCATTTGGCGGCCAGGGCCCGGCGCGCGGAACGCAGCGCGTCCTGGGGCCGCCCGAGCCCGATCCCGGCGAGGGCGACGAAGAAGTCGCCCCAGGCCCGCATCCACAGCTCACCGCGGGTCGCGCAGTCGACGCGCAGCCGCTCCGCGACCACCGCGCACCGCTCGAACGCGCCCTGTCCGGCCAGCAGGTACGCCTGCACGGCCAGGGTCAGCAGCTGGAAGAACTCCGCCCCGCCGCCGACCCCGGGCGCCTGCGCGCTGCTGCCGTACAGCAGCGCGGAGCGCGCCGACTCGCCGCGCACCGCGAGACTCGCCCCCGTCAGCGGCAGCGCCGGCACGGGGAGCCGGCGCTCCTGCGCCAGCCAGACGTAGGCCGCGCTCACCGACTCGGCGGCCTCCACGTCCTCCGGTACGACCGTGACCAGGCGGTGCGCCCAGATGGCCAGGGTGTGCCCGGAGGCGTCGTCGGGCACCTGGCGCAGGGCCCGCTCCAGATAGCCCCGCCCCTCGTCGGCGAAACCGCACGCGAACCAGAAGTACCAGAGGGTGCCGGTGAGTTCGAGCGCGGTCCCGGGGTCCGGCGCCGCCAGGGATTCCTCCAGGGCGACCCGCAGATTGGCGTGTTCCAGACTCAGCCGCTCGGCCCACATCCGCTGGCCGGGACCCAGCCACTCGGCCTCCCCCTGGCGGGCGATCCACCGGAAGTAGTCGAGGTGCCGCACCCGTACGGCGTCCTGTTCGCCCAGGCCCTCCAGCCAGTCGGCGCCGAAGGTGCGGATCGTGTCGAGCATGCGGTAGCGCCCGGCCACGCCGCTGCTCTCCCGGGTCACGATCGACTTCTCGGTGAGGGACGCGAGCAGCGCGAGTATCTCCTCGGGGTCCAACGGGCCGCCGTGGCACACGAATTCGGCCGCCTCCACGTCCCAGCCGCCCGCGAACACGGACAGGCGCGCCCACAGCAGCCGCTCCAGCGGGGTGCACAGCTCATGGCTCCAGCCGATCGCCGTACGCAGCGTCTGGTGGCGGGCGAGCCGCGGCCGGGCGGGCGAGACGAGCAGGTCGAAACGGGAGTCGAGGCCCTGCAGGAGACGGTCGAGGGGGAAGCCGCGCAGGCGCACCGCCGCCAGTTCCAGGGCGAGCGGGATCCCGTCGAGCCGGGTGCAGATCGCCGCGACGTCGGCCCGGGTGGCGTCCGTCAGCGCGAAGGAGGGTACGGCGGCCGCGGCGCGGGCCGTGAAGAGCGTCACCGCGTCGGAGTGCTCGCCGACCGGCAGCGGCGTCACCGGCAGGAGGTGCTCGCCCGCCACGCCCAGCGACTGCCGGCTCGTGGCCAGCACGCGCAACTGCGGTACCTGCGCCAGGAGTTCGTGGACGACCCGGGCGCACTCGTCCAGTACGTGCTCGCAGGTGTCCAGGACCAGCAGCACCGGCCCGTTGTCCAGGTGCTCGCAGACCGCCGTCAGGAGGGGACGCAGGGTCTGCTCGGCCAGCCGTGTCGCCTCGGCGACGGCGTTCGTCAGGAGGTCCGGGTTCTGCAGGTCGGAGAGCTCCACCAGCCACACCCCGCCGGGGAACTCCGGCTGCGCGGCGTGGGCCGCCCGCAGTGCGAGCCGGGACTTGCCGACCCCTCCGGGACCGGTGAGGGTCAGGAGTCTGGAGGAGCCCAACAGGGCCGAGATGCGGGCGAGTTCGGGTTCGCGGCCGACGAAGGTGTTGGACTCGGCGGGAAGGTTGCCGTTGCCGCTGCTGCGTACCGAGGTGCCCATTCGCTCCCCCTCACCCAACCGGTGGCGGCCACCCTAACGCCCTGGAGGAATCGTGTCCGGACCCCGCCGGCGGGACCCGTCCCCGAATCGGGGGTGGCACGCCGAGGGCCGGGCAGGTGTAGCGTGGAGAGGTCCCGGCACGCCGAACGGCGATCTTGGGAGGTGCGGGGGATGGCGACGGTGCCCGCGCCCAGGGCGGTGGGCGAGATGCGGCCCGGGGACCATCTGCTCCTCGGCTACGACGCGGACGAGGAACGCGAGACCGTGATCGGCGCCTTCCTCCTCGACGGGCTGGCCAGCGGGCACCGCGGGCTGGTGCTGGGCCCGGTCGACGTGCCCGCCGAACTCGCCCTGGCCTTCCTGGAGGACCGCGGCTGCGCCGTCGACGACGAACTGGCCGCCGGGCGCCTGGCGGTGGACCCGCACCTCGCGACGGCCGAGGGGCTGTGGGACGTCGACGAGGTGATCCGCCGCGAGACGCGCCGTGCGGTCGGCGACGGCTATCTGGGCCTGCGCGTCAGCATGGAGGTCATGCGCGAAGGCGCGGGCAAGGGGCTCAAGACGCTGCACGACAGCGAACTCCTCCTGGAACCGGTCTTCGCGTCCCTGCCGGTCCTCGGCATCTGCCAGTACGACCGCCGTGTCTTCGACGACCTCGAACTGGCCCCGCTGGAGGGGCTGCACCGCGGACGGGTCACCGCCGACCTCGTCTGGCGCGACGAACTCCTCTCCATCACCCGCATGTTCGCCCCGCCCGGCCTGGCGCTCGCGGGCGAGGTCGACGACACGAACGTCACCGCCCTGGCCCGCGCCCTACAGGGCGAGACGGCCCGCGCCCGGGCCCGCTCGGCCGACGGCCCGCGGACCCGGCTCGACCTGCGGGACCTGGCCTTCATCGACGTGGGCGCGCTGCGCCTGCTGGTGTTCACCGCCCTCTCGCTGCACGGCTTCGGCGGCACCCTCGTCCTGCACGGCGTCTCGCCCCACATCCGGCGGCTCATGCGCGTCACCGGCTGGGACCGCATCCCGGGCCTCCTCGTCGACGAGGGAGGTGTGCGGGAAGGGGCGGTGCGATGACGCGTTCCGTGGCCGGCCCGGGCGGTCGGTCCGGGCAGTCGGTTCAGGCGGCCGGACCGGTCGGCAGGGTCGCGAGGCCGGCCCGCAGGAAGGCCATCGCGGTGTCGATGTCGGCGTCGCTGGAGCGGTGACACACCTCGCTGATCACCGCGGCCGCCGCGGCCGCCGCCATACGGGGCCCGAAGTCGTCCGGGGCGTTGCCCTGCTCCTCGGCGAGGATCCGCGCGCCGTCCTGGATGATCTCCGCCATCCGCACCCCGGCGACGGCGCGCAGCTGCGGATTGAGGTCGAGCATGCGGTCGGCCAGATCGTCCAGGTCGCTGCGGTGGGCGACCTCCTCGCGCAGCCAGTGCTCCGTCGCGTCCAGGATCGTGACGTCCGGTCCCCGCTCGCGCAGCGCGGTGTCGAGCCGGCCGGTGAAGGCGTCGAACTCCGCCAGCGCCAGTTCCAGTTTGGACGGGAAATAGAGGGTAACCGTACGCGGCGACACCTCGGCCGCCGTGGCGATGTCGGCGATGGTCGTCGCCTCGAAGCCGTGGTCCGCGAAGAGCTCGTAGGCCGCCCGGAGGATCGCTTCCCGGCGCCGCGCCTTGCTGCGTTCCCGAAGGCCCTCACTCGTCATGGCGGCACTTTACCACCGATGGCTAATTTACATCCGACTGTAAAAATACCGTAGGGTGTAGGGACGTCGCGGTCCGACCGGGGGCCTGCGGGAAGAGGGAGGAAGGCCGGCATGGCGTCACGCCTGTACACCTGGGGACGATGGGCGGTGCGCCGCCGCGGCAGGGTCCTGGCCGTGTGGCTGCTGCTGCTCGGTGTGGTCGCAGGACTCGGCATCACCCTGCACGGCAAGGTGAGCACCGAGTTCTCGGTGCCGGGGATCGAGTCCCAGAAGGCCCAGGACCTGCTGGAGGAGAAGTTCCCGGCCGCCGCCGGCGGCGTCGCCCGGGTCGTGTTCGCCGCCCCCGGGGACGGGAAGCTCAGCGAGCCCGGCGCCGAGAAGGCCCTCACCGCGAGCCTGAAGAAGGCGGCCGGCGTGCCCGGCGTCGTGAACGTCTCCGATCCGGCGAGGACGGGGACCGTCTCGCAGTCGGGACGCATCGGCTACGCGGACGTCCGGTTCGGCCAGGCCGCCGACAATGTGCCCGAGACGTCCAAGGACGCCCTGTCGCGGGCGATGGAGCCCGCCCGGGACGCCGGTCTCGAAGTCGAGTTCGGCGGCTCCGCGATGCAGCCCAAGACCGAGGTCGGCGGTCCGGCCGAGATCGTGGGCGTCGTGGTCGCCTTCGCCGTCCTGGCCTTCGCCCTGGGCTCCCTGATCGCGGCCGGCCTCCCGCTGCTCACCGCCGTGGTGGGCGTGGCGATCGGCGTGCTCGGCGTGCAGTTCGTCTCCCGCTTCGTGGAGATGACCAGTACCGCCACCGTCCTCGCCCTCATGATCGGCCTGGCGGTGGGCATCGACTACGCCCTGTTCATCCTCTCCCGCCACCGCGAGCAGCTCGCCGACCCGGACATGGAGGTCGAGGACTCCATCGCGCGGGCCGTCGCCACCGCGGGCAGCGCCGTCGTCTTCGCCGGCGCCACTGTGATCATCGCGCTGGCCGCCCTGGCGGTCACCGGCATCCCGTTCCTGACCATCATGGGCCTGGCCGCCGCGGCGACCGTCCTGCTCGCCGTGCTCATCGCCGTCAACCTGCTGCCCGCCGTGCTGGGGATGTTCGGCGAGAAGCTGCGCCCGCGCTCCCGCCGCGCCGAGCGCACCGACGGCTCCGCCCCGCGCGCCCCCCGTTCCTGGGCGCTCGGCTGGGCCCGCCTGGTCACCGGCAAGCCCCTGATCGTCCTCCTGGTGGGCGTCGTCGGCCTGCTCGCGCTCGCCCTGCCCGCCCGCGACCTGCGCCTGGGGCTGCCCGGGTTCGCGTCCCAGCCCGCCGAGAGCACCCAGCACAAGGGCTACGACCTGCTCAGCGAGGGCTTCGGCCCCGGCTTCAACGCCACCGTCACCGCCGTCGTCGACACCAGGGGGATCCCGGCCGCGGACCGGACCGAGACCCTGACCCGGCTGCGTACGGACCTGTCCCGCGACCGGGGCGTGGCGGCCGCCGCCCAGCCCGTGCCCAACCCGGACGGCAGCCTGGCCGTCATCTCGGTCGTCCCGCGGACCGGCCCGGACGCCCCGGCCACCACCGACCTGGTGCACCGGCTGCGGGACAACGCCCCGGCCGTCGACAAGGCGGGCGGCACCCTCTACATCGCCGGCGCCACCCCCGCGGCCATCGACATCGCGGGCAAACTGTCCGGCGCCCTGCCCCTGTTCATCGCCATCATCGTGATCCTCGCGCTGATCCTGCTGATGATCGCCTTCCGTTCCCTGCTGGTCCCGGTGAAGGCTGCCCTCGGATTCCTGCTGTCGGTCGCCGCCTCCCTCGGCGCCACCGTCTGGGTCTTCCAGCAGGGCCACCTCAACGGCCTCCTGGACATCCCGTCCGCAGGCCCCGTCACCAGCTTCCTTCCGGTGCTCCTCATCGGAGTCCTCTTCGGACTGGCCATGGACTACGAGGTCTTCCTCGTCAGCCGCATGCGCGAGCACTACGAGCACACCGGGGACGCGGCCGAGGCCATCGTCCACGGCGTGGCGCGCAGCGGCCGGGTGGTCAGCGCCGCCGCACTGATCATGGTCGCGGTCTTCGGCGGCTTCGTCTTCAACCACGACCCGATCATCAAGTCCATCGGCTTCGCGCTGGCCTTCGGCGTCTTCATCGACGCCTTCGTCGTCCGGATGACTCTCGTGCCGGCCACCATGGCCCTCATCGGCCGCCGCGCCTGGGGGCTGCCCGGCTGGCTCGACCGCGTCACCCCCGACGTGGACATCGAGGGCGCCAGGCTCCCGGCGCCCGCCCCGGCCGGACAGGACGACGGGCACCGGGAGACGGTCGCCGCCCACGGCTCCCGCTAGCGGCCGGATCCGTCCGAAACCCGTCCGGAACCCTTCCGGCTAAGGGCCGGCGGTCGCGCCGACCGCCGGCAGGGTGAACTCGTAGACCAGTGCGTCCTGCTCCGCGTCGACCACCAGGTCGGTGATCTCCAGGGGCCGGGCGTACTGGTCGTGCACCCGCCGCCGCACCCGGACCGAGGCCGCGTCGCCGGGCCCGGTGATGGAGTCGCGGTGGTGCAGGGTCAGCCCCGCCCGGCGCATCCAGTCGTAGACGCGCTGCAGCTGGGCCGACGACCTGCCGTCCGCGCGGTCGCGGTAGCGGGCGAGTTCCTCGACCTCGGACAGGGCGACCGCGGAGAACGAGGTCACGGCCGTCCGCCGGCCGTGCCCGTCCGGCGCGGCGGACTCGTAGCGGTGCACCAGCGTCGGCCGCCACGGGGCCAGCCCGAGGGCCGCCGCATGCTCCGGCGGCGGCGTCTGCCAGTGCACCGTGGCGCGGTCGACGGCGAGCGGCCGGGACATGTGGGCGCCGAGCGGGAAGCCGAGCGACGGCGGCTGCTGCGCCGGCGGACCGGGCAGCTCCGCATGGGTGCCGCGCCGGTCGGTGGAGACCAGGCCGTCCCGGCGCAGGATGTCCAGCGCCTGCCGGACCGTCTCCCGGCTGGCCCCGAAGCGGGTCGCCAGCTGCCGCTCGCCCGGCAGCCGTTCGCCGGGCGCGATGGTGCCGTCGCGCAGCGCCCCGAGCAGCTCCGAGGCGATCCGCGCGTAGAGCGGCTGTAAGTCGTCGTGCGTCGTGCTGTGGGCCATGTCCGCGCTCCCCTTGTGACAAGACGTAGCCGTGCGGGCTCCGGGCCCGCGCCCCGGCCCTGGTCGCGGGGCCGGGGCGCGGGCCCTCGTACGCGACCATCTCTAGCATTGGTCTAAACCACGCGGGAAGTGCGCCCCGGCGGGTCGGCCGACATCAGGCCGGATCCGATCCGTGCGCCGGTCGGGCCGTCCCGTCCCCACCTGCCTGTGTCCGCCTCCTCAGAGCGACTTGTAGACGGCGTCGACGAGCGCCGTCTTCCTCGGGTCGTCGGCGATGTGCGGCCCCATGCGGTTCATGACGTACCCCAGGGAGACACCGGCGTCCGGATCGGCCAGACCGCAGGAACCGCCGAAGCCGTCGTGTCCGAAAGCCCGCGGATCGGGACCGTAGGACCGGCTCGTGCCACTGAGCCAGACGCCCAGGGCGATCTCCGTCTCCCGGCCCAGCCCGGCGCCCAGCACCAGGTCATGGCAGGCGCCCTGTCCCGTACGGACCCGCTCGGCCGCCTCCGCGGACAGGATCCGGTGCCCCCGGTACGTTCCCCGGCCGGCGAAGATCCCGTACAGCGCGGCGACCGCCCGCGCCGTGCCGTGCCCGTTGGCCGCCGGGATCTCGGCGGCCCGCCACGCCGCCGTGCCCGCGGCGGCGGCGCTCGCCGGGGGATTGGCGAGCGCGGCCAGCGCCACCGGCGGCATCCCGTCGAGCGCGGCCGCCCGCCCGCCGGGACCGGCGCTCCGCGGACCCACCAGCTCCGCCGCGCGCCCGTGGTCCCGCGGCGGCAGCCCGAAGGTGAAGTCGATGCCGAGCGGCCCGGTCACCTCCCGCCGCAGGAACGCGCCGGGCAGCAGCCCCGACACCCGGCGCACCACCTCGCCGACCAGGAAGCCGAACGTCAGCGCGTGGTAGCCCGACACCGTCCCCGGCTCCCACCAGGGCTCCGTCGCCGCGAGCCGCTCCGTGGTGAACTCCCAGTCGTAGAGCTGCTCCAGCGAGTGCGGCTCGCGCAGCCCGGCCAGCCCCGCCCGGTGCGACAGCAGATGCCGTACGAGCACGCCCTCCTTGCCCGCGGCCGCGAACTCCGGCCAGTGGTCGGCCACCGGCGCGTCCAGGTCCAGCAGCCCGCGGTCGGCGAGGATGTGCGCGCACAGGGCCGTCGGCCCCTTGGAGGTGGACCACACGTTGACGAGCGTGTCCCGCTCCCACGGCCGGGTGCGGGCGGCGTCCGCCCACCCGCCCCACAGGTCCACCACGCTCTCGCCGTCCACCATGACGCTCACGGCCGCGCCCAGCTCACCGCGCTCCCGGAAGTTCTCCTCGAACGCCTCGCGCACCGCCGCGAAGCGCGCCTCGCACCGGCCCCGGACCTCGGACATGACCCCTCCCGACTGTAGGAAGTGCAACGGCGACCGGTCACAGGTGCGACGGCAGCCAGGCCAGCTTGACCGCGTCCTGGTACGGCCCGCCGCCCTCGTGGTCGTTGAAGTCGTACACCTCGATCGCCTTGTCCTCGGCCGCCCATGCGTTGAACGCGGCGAACACCGTGGACGGCGGGCACGTCTGGTCCTCCAGGGCCGCCGAGAACAGCGCCGGCGCCCGCCCCCGCGCGGCGAAGTGCACGCCGTCGAAGTACGACAGCGTGCGCAGCACCTGCTCGGTGCGCCCCCGGTGCGTCTTCAGGTAGTTGCCGATCTCCCGGTACGGATCGCGGTCCGTGAGCCGCACGGCCCGCGGGAAGTCGCAGAGGAACGGCACGTCCGGCGCGACCGCCGCCAGGTCCGGCACCAGGCCGCCCACCGCGACCGAGATGCCGCCGCCCTGGCTCGTACCGACGACGGCGGTGCGCGAGGCGTCGACGAGCGGATGGGACCGGGCGGCCTCCACGGCCCGCACCCCGTCCGTGAACACCCGGCGGTAGTAGTGGTTCTCGGGGGCGTCGATGCCCCGCGTCATGAAGCCGGGGTAGGCGGGCACGCTGCCCACCGGGTCGGGCGTGTCACCGCCGCCGCCCCACGCGCCGCCCTGGCCCCGGGTGTCCATCACGAAGTGCGCGTAGCCCGCCGACGCCCACAGCAGGTGCGTGTGCGCGAGGCCGCGCCCGCCGCCGTACCCGATGAACTCCACGACCGCGGGCAGCGGTGCCTGCGTCCCGGCGGGCAGGGTCAGCCAGCCCTTCACCGGATGGCCGCCGAACCCGGCGAACGTGACGTCGTGCACCACGACGTTCCGCAGGTGCGTCCGCACCGGCTCGAAACGGGCGTCCAGGCCGTGCCCGCGCGCCTCCTGCAGCGTCTTCCCCCAGAACGCGTCGAAGTCCTCGGGCTCGACGGAGGCGCTGCGGTACTCCCGGAGCCGGTCGAGGGGGAGGTCGAACAGGGCCATGGAGGACCGCCTTTGCTACGGACGAGGGCGCGGGTGATCACACGGTACGGCCGCCGTCCGCGCCCCGCCAGGCCGTGTCCGCCCACCTTTCCCGGACCGGTGCGCGGACCCGTTCGCGCACGCACGCCGCAAACGCGCGTACGCGGGGCCCAACTCCCCGCTGCCGCAGCCGCGTTCGTTCGGTTACGGTGAGAGAGCGGGCGCTGACGCCTCGTCGGTGTCCGTGTGGAGGGGCGCATGGGCGGGGGCGGGGACGGAGCCGCGGAAGGCGGCCGGACGGCCAGGGAGCAACTGCCGAAACTACGGCTCGACGAGCTGCTCGACGAACTGCAGGGACGCATCGAGACCGTCCGCGGCACCCGGGACCGCCTCCACGGGCTCCTGGAGGCCGTCCTGTCCGTGGGACGCGAACTCAAGCTCGCGCAGGTGCTGCGCCGGATCGTCGAGGCGGCGATCGTACTGGTCGACGCGGAGTACGGAGCCGTCGGCGTCGTCGGACAGCAGCGGCAGCTCGACCAGTTCGTGCCCGTGGGCGTCACCGACCGGCAGTGGGCGCTGATCGGCGACCTGCCCTCCGGGCACGGACTGCTCGGCGAACTCATCCGGCACCCCGAGCCGTTGCGGCTCGCCGAGATCTCCGCGCACCCGGCGTCCACCG
>NZ_VDFC01000058.1:206124-207251 GCF_008369065.1 Streptomyces apricus
GATGCACACCTTCCTCGGCGTGCCGATCAGCGTCCGCGACACGGTCTTCGGCAACCTCTACCTCACCGACAAGCGCGGCGGCGGGGAGTTCGACCCCGAGGACGAGGCGGTGCTCGCCKCGCTGGCCGTGGCGGCCGGCGTGGCCATCGAGAACGCCCGCCTCTACGAACAGGTCAGACTGCGCGAGCGCTGGCTGCAGGCGGGCGCGGAGATCACCAGCGAACTGCTCTCGAACGTCCCCGAGGAGCAGGTCCTGGAAGTCATGCTGGAACGCGCCCGCGAGATCACCGCCGCCGACCTGGGCGTCGTCGACCTGGTCCTGGAGGGCACCGGGGACCTGCGCGGGGTGCTGGCCAGCGGGCAGCAGGCGGACTCCCACCTGGGCCTGGTGCTGCCGCGCCAGGGCACGTTCGCGGGCGCCGCGCTCACCGCGGGCACCCTCGTCACCACGACGGACGTCCGCAAGGACACGCGGATCACCTACGGGCCCGACCGCTGGGACGGACTGGGCCCCGCCGTGGCCGTGCCGCTCGGCACGAACGCCGGGCTGCGCGGGGTCCTGATGCTGGCCCGCGGCGCGGGCCGCCCGCCCTTCAGCGAGATGGAGGCCACCTCGCTGCTCGGCTTCGTCGGCCAGGCCGCGCTCGCCATGGAACTGGCCGACCGGCGCCGGGACGCCGAGCAGATGAGCCTCCTGGAGGACCGCGACCGCATCGCCCGCGACCTGCACGACCTCGCGATCCAGCGGCTGTTCGCGACGGGCATGACCCTGCAGAGCGCACAGCGCTTCGTCCAGCACCCGCAGGCCGCCGAACGGCTGGGCCGGGCCGTCGACGACCTCGACACCACCATCAAGATCATCCGTTCGACCATCTTCGGCCTGCGCGCCCACGAGACCGTGACCGCGGGGCTGCGCGTCCGGGTCGTGCGCGCCCTGGAGGAGGCGGTGCCGGTCCTGGGCTTCACCCCGTCCCTGCGCATGGAGGGACTCCTCGACGTCGACGTGCCCGGTGACGTCGCGGAGGACACCGTGGCCGTCGTGGGCGAGGCCCTCACCAATGTCGCCCGGCACGCGCGGGCCGGCGCGGTGGACGTCTCGGTCGTGGTCCACGACGGCCACGGTGTCC
>NZ_VDFC01000059.1 GCF_008369065.1 Streptomyces apricus
CGCAGCGTCAGGTTGGTCCGCCAGTACGCGGCGACCAGCAGGACCCGGTCCTCCAGCGGCAGGCTCCACGGCCGTCCCTTGCGCACCGGGTCCGCCCCCTCCCGCCGCAACGCGGTGATCAGCTTGCCGAACTGGCGCGGGCTCAGGCCGGTGAACGGGCCTATCCAGGAGGGCTCCGACGCCGTGATCACACCAGACACAGCAAGATTATCTCACCCGTGACCGGCAGTTACGGGACAACCCTTAGGTATCACCTCCACCCAGCCACTCGGCGAGATCGGCCGGGGCGGGGAAGCCGCCTCCGGCCGTTGTCACGGCTCGGTGAACGCTCGCCACCACTTCGGGGCGGTCCAGTACCAGGGCGGCACCCGTGCCCCGGGTCGGCTCGGGAAGCGCCAGCGCCGCGCCGATCCATGCCTCGGGATCCCGTGGGTTCTGCGCGGTCCACTCCGCGTACCCGAGCGCGGCCTGTTCGGCGTCTCCCGCCACCGCGGCGTACTCGGCTCTGAGAAGAGGGGTTCCACTCTTGTCCGCCCGCAGCCGCCGGCGGGCGAAGGCACCGGGKGCGGACAGGCGGTTCCTGGCCAGAGGCCCGAACGTGTCAGGGCGAATCAGATCCAGCCGCGGGCGCATCGTCGGGGACGGCAATGCGGGAGCGGTGGCTCCGGCCGCCCACGCCTTGGCGAATCGTTCCGCCGCGGAGGTAGGTATCTCCAAGTGTCGGACTCTCCACACGGCACGTCGCAATGCACAGTAGTAGCGAGCCAGTTCGGCCGGACCTGTCGCGATTTCGTCGTCCTGCCAGGTCGCGACCACGTCCGCGATCTCCTCGACGAACAGCCTGCCTGCCTCGGTGAGGTCGTCGTCGGTCAAGAGGGCAGCGACCGCCTCCCGCAACTGTTCCCGGAGAACGGCAAACTCGAAGTCGGCGTGCTGGGCCTGGGTCCCGGTCACGTATCCGCGGTGTCTCCGCCAGAATCGGCCGACTCCCGCGAATGCGAACACTCCGTGCAGAAGTCCCCGTACCGGCCGGGGGTCACTTCGCCAAGGCGCATAGTAGAGCCGTCGTTCTTGTAGTTCACCGCCTTCGTGCTCATCTCCTGGGGGCAGGACGAGATGCACTAGGTTGAGCAACGCGTTGAGCTGTTGGTGGCGTGTTTCGTGTACGAGGGTCGCGGCTGCCTGGGTCACGTCGCGGGGCAGTGACATGGTGACCGCGCCGAAGGCATCCAAAGAGGAGGCGCTAGCCACCAGTGCTCCCGACGTTCTTCGGAACGATCGTGGCACGAACGCGCGTACAAGTTCTCCCAGCGCGACGGCATCCGCCGGGGATTCCCGGTCCAGCAGGGCGTACGCGTCTGCGAGACGGGCCTCCCACACCTGTGATCGGCCGGCACCCGAGCGATCAGGAGATTTCGGGTACCGGGTGAAGTCCCGGTACGGGCTCACCGTGTCCAGCCACGGCCCTGGTCCCGCCCCTTCGGCCTCTACAAGGGCGGGGCCGCGCAGGTGCCGTAGAGGACGCCATCCCGGTACCGGGGCCGTGAGAGGGAAGTTCAGCAGTACCTGCCCGGCTTCTCCATGTATGACGGCGCCTTCCCCGTCCACGTGGACCTCCGCCTCGCTCCACCGGCGGCGCGCCACCGGGCCCGCCATCCCCGTACCTGGCAACCAGACCAGGCCGTAGTGTGCGGGTACCCACAGAACGCAGGGGATCCTGGCGCGCACGGCCGCAGCCACAGCTAAGGCATGGAACTGTCCGAGGTCCGCCCAGAGCGGGGCTGTGGACGGTGGATCGATTGCGGACCCATTCAAGCGCCTGATGAGACGCAGGGCCCAAGCCATCACGGTGGGATCGGCGAGAACGGCTTCCACCGCTACGGGGGTCCGTGCCTCGGTCTCGCAGAGCAACCGCCAGGCCATCTGACCCGACGGAACACCACCGGGGTGCCGGGTCCGTCGCGCCGCAGCGTCGACCTGATCGAGTAGGGCACGCAGCGTCAGCAGAAGCTGACTGCGTTGAGCGGAACGCAACAGACGAAGATCGGCCTCACTTGCATGGCCCATCGCCATGGCCCGGAGCGACTCCAGGGACACTCTGTGGATATCCAGCGGCCGGGGGGTCACGGTCCGCACTGGTCCGGACGCCTGCCACAGACGAATCCCATCTCATCACTCTGGCTATCACCCGCCAACATCCCGTAAGCCAGAGCCGCCTTTGCATTCACCCGACTCAACGCGCGTCGCAGTACGGGATCGTCACTAGAATGTAGTTCGGCCAAAGAGATCCCAGACAGATCGAGAAGGTCGGAACAGAAATCCTTCGCAGGGTCTGCCATACCGTGGTTCCCCCTGACATGGTGGTCCGGCGGCTCTGGGTGCGCTTCCATGGTGGCTGCAATGGCTCGCCAGTGGAAGACGGCCGCAGGTCATACAGCGTTGGACGACGTACTCCTGGTGGCCGCATCGCGAGGGGGATCACGTGACGCAACTACTGCGCTTCCCGTCGGAGGACGACGACAGTTTCCTGGTGGTGGAAGTGGCGGAGGACGAACCAGGAGTCGTCGAGGTGTCCCGCTTGGGTGACACCGTGGCGGACGCCACCGCCTCCTTCGAGGCGGGCGTCGACCGCATCCGGAACGCGGCCGCGTCGACCCTTCGGCGCCTGAGGGACATGCCCAGCCGTCCCGATGAGGTCTGCCTGGAGTTCGGCATGCGCTTCAACGCCGAAGTCGGCGCCGTGATCGCCAAATCAGCGGGCGAGGCTCATCTGAATGTGACCATGACCTGGCGCGCGGACAACCCACCCGAGTAAGCCGCCGTAGCCTCTCTCTTCCCCCCCCAGGGACACCACCCCCGTCTTTCAACGGGCGCGGGGAACCGCGCGTCCTTCGGAGGCACGGGGACCGGCAGGTCTCTTAGGGGCGCGGGGAACTGCGCGACAAGCCACGACGGACCCGCACCCGACAACGCAACCTCCGGCCACGGAACAGGAGCGTGGGCGACCCCCCAAGGCGGTCGCCCACGTCCCGGCAAAGACAAAAGATCAAGCGACCCGCACCCCGACGGAGTCCCCCCGCGGCGAGCGTGAACCCCGTCACCGACCCACCCCCCTCCCGCCGCCTGGCGAACGGCTCCCCGCCATGGGCGGCAGCCACCTCGCGCACGATCGACAGCCCGAGCCCGGACCCGGGCAGGCTGCGGGCGTCCGGCGCCCGGTAGAAGCGGTCGAAGACCCGGTCCAGGTCCTCCTGCGCGATACCGGGCCCGCGGTCCAGGACCTCGACGCGGACGGCGTCCCCGGCACGCGTCACGACGAGCTCGATCGGCCCGCCGCCCTCCCGGTCGAACTTCGCCGCGTTCTCCACCAGGTTGGACACGGCCCGCTGCAGCGCCATGGGCCGCCCCTCGGTCTCCGTGTCGCCGGACACCCGTACCGTGACCGCCCGCCCCGTGCGCCGGCGCGCCGCCACCGCCACCTCGTCCGCGAGGGAGCCGACGGACACCCGCCGCCGCGGCTCGGTGTCGGAGCGGCCGGCCGCCAGCGCGACCAACTCGTTGACCAGGTCGGTGAGTTCGCGGGACTCCTGGGCGAGGTCGGCGACCAGCTCCTCGCGCGCGGCGGGCGGGAGCTCGTCCATCCGGCGCAGGATCGAGATGTTCGTACGCAGCGAGGTGAGCGGTGTGCGCAGCTCGTGCCCCGCGTCCTGGACGAGGCGCCGCTGGTCGTCCTCGGACTGGGCGAGGCGGCCCAGCATCCGGTCGAAGGACCGGCCGAGCCGGGCCACCTCGTCGTACCCGGCGACCGGCACCTGGATGCCCAGGCTCCCGGTGCGCGCCACGTCCTCGGCGGCCCCCGTGAGCCGCACCAGGCGCGAGGTGATGCGCCGGGCCAGCCACCACCCGAAGAGGCCCGCGGCGACCACCACGGCCGCTTCGAGGAGCACGGTCCGCTGCTGGAGGTCGCGCAGCAGGTCCTCGGTGCCGCTGAACTCCTGCGCCACCTGCACGGCGCCCCGCCCGCCGCCGAGCGAGACGGTCGCCACGCGGTAGCCGGCGCCGCCGACGTCGACGTCCCGGTGCTCCACCACCCGCCCGGCGACCTGCCCGGACGCCACCGGCCGGTCGCCGGCGTCCACGGGCAGCGGCGGATGGCCCCGGTCGACGACGGACCCGCCGGGCCCGAGGACCTGCACGACCGTGCCGCTCGGCCGGACGATCTCGTCGCGCGGGCCGCCGTCGGCGTCGCCGGTCGTGAAGTCCGCGGGCGACAGCGGGGTACGCCGCACCTCGTCCAGGAGGTCCCGCACGACGCCCTCGAACACGGTCTGCTGGTCCACGCGCACCAGCCGGGCGGCGGCGTCGTACGACAGGAGGCCGACGAGGACGGTCACGGCCGCCGCCACGGCCGCGAACGACACGGTGAAGCTCGTCCGCAGCGAGGACAGCCGCGCCGCGGCCGGCCACCGCCCCCGCCGCCCGCGGCCCACTCAGTCCTCCCTCAGCACGTACCCCACGCCCCGCACGGTGTGGATCGGCGACGGTACGCCCGGTTCGTCGAGTTTGCGCCGCAGATATCCCACGTACACGGCCAGGTTCTTCGATCCTGGCCCGAAGTCGTATCCCCAGATGCGGTCGTAGATGGTGGTGTGGTCGAGGACGATGCCGCAGTTGCGGACGAGCAGCTCCAGCAGGTCGAACTCGGTGCGGGTGAGGTCTATCTCCCGCGGTCCCCGCCAGACCCGGCGGGCCTGCGGGTCCAGGCGCAGGCCCGCGGCGGTGAGCCGGCCGTCCGGTGTGCGCCGCGGTTCGCCGGGTACCTCGCCGGACGCGTCGCGGGGGGTGACCGTGCGCCGGAGCAGGGCGCGGAGGCGGGCGAAGACCTCCTCGACGTCGAACGGCTTGACCACGTAGTCGTCGGCGCCGGCGTCCAGGCCCGCGATGCGGTCCGCGGTCTCGACCAGCGCGGTGAGCATCAGGATGGGGGTGCGGTCGCCCTCGGCACGCAGCACACGACAGACCTGGAGGCCGTCGATGCCGGGCATCATCACATCGAGGACGAGCACGTCGGGCGGGGTGCGGTGGGCCTGCGCGAGCGCCTGGACCCCGTCGGCGACCGCCGTGACCGCGTACCCCTCCAGGGTCAGCGCCCGTTCCAGGGCGTGGCGGATCGCGCGGTCGTCCTCGGCGAGCAGCAGATTGTGGGGCACGGGACCAGTCTGCCAAGCCGTTCCGTACGTACTACCTGATGAAGGGGGGTTACGGCCGGGCCTCTTACCCGGCTCTCACCCCACCGGGACCGGTGGCTCACCTCGCCCCGCCACTGTGTCCCTCGTACGGGGGGCGAGCGCCGCGACGGGGAGGACCACGCACCGCATGGAGCGCACGGGACACACGGACCGCACAGGACGCACGGAACGTACAGGGCGTACGGGGCGTGCAGGGGACGAGGGGACCGCGAAACGCATGGGGCGCAAGCAGGGGACGAGGGGACCGCGAAACGCATGGGGCGCAAGGGGCGCAGGGGCTGGGGCCGGGCGGGCCGCCGTACGAAGGTCGTCCTGCTGCTGCACAACGCGTACGCGATCGGGGGGACCGTCCGCACGACGCTCAACCTCGCCGCGGCGCTCGCCGACCGGCACGAGGTGGAGATCGTCTCGATGCGGCGGCACCGGGACGAGCCGCGGTTCGCCGTCGACCCGCGGATCAGGGTGGTGCCGCTGGTGGACGAGCGCGAGGGCAGCGCGGACCTCGCGGATCCCGAGTACGCCCGGCCCGCCACGGACTTCCCGGACTCGGACAAGCGGTACGCGCAGTACACGCGCCTCACCGACCTGCGGGCCCGCGCCTACCTCACGGACTGCGACGCGGACGTGGTGATCGGCACCCGGCCCGGCATCAACGTCTACGTGTCCCTCTTCGCGCCGCGCCGGGCCCTGCGGATCGGCCAGGAGCACCTGCGGCACGACGCGCACAGCAAGCGGCTGCGGGGGGTGCTGGGCCGGCGCTACCGGTGGCTGGACGCGGTGGTGACGACGACGGAGGCGGACGCGGAGGTGTACCGGCGGCGGATGCCCCTGCCGGGCGTCCGGATCGCGGCGGTGCCGAACATAGTCCCGGCGCCGGAGGGCGTCGTCCGCGACAGGTCGTCGAAGAGGGTGGCCGCGGCGGGCCGGCTGGTCCCCGGCAAACGCTTCGACCTGCTGATAGAGGCCTTCTCGGCGGTCGCCACGAAGGAGCCGGACTGGCAGCTGCGGATCTACGGCGGCGGCCCGCAGCGCGACCACCTGCAGGACCTGGTGGACGGGCTGGGCCTCTCCGCCCACATACGCCTCATGGGTCCCACCACCCCCATCGAGGCGGAGTTCGCGAAGTCGGCGATGGTGGTCTCGGCCTCGGACGCGGAGTCGTTCGGGATGACGCTGGTCGAGGCGATGCGCTGCGGGGTGCCGGTGATCAGCACGGACTGCCCGCTGGGGCCGGCCGAGATCATCACCGACGGGGTGGACGGGCGGCTGGTCCCCGTGGGGGACGCGCGTGCGCTGGCCGAGGCGATGCTCGACCTGATCGAGGACGAGCCGTTGCGCCGGGCGATGGGCGAGGCGGCGGTGGCGGGCTCGCACCGCTACGACCCGGGGCCGATCGTGGCCCGCTACGAGGCGCTGTTCACGGAGCTCGCCACGACGCGCCTGCGGCGCTCCTGGGCACGGACCCGCGCCCGGGCGGCGTCCTGGACCCGCCGCCGAGCCCTACCGGGCCGGAACCGAAACCGAGACCGAGGCCGAATGATCCACCTACGCCCCGGCGGGGGCTGACCGCGCAGTTCCCCGCGCCCCTGAAAAGCGGGGCTGCGCCCCGTAAGGGGCGCGGGGAGCTGCGCGCCCGACCCCCACCGACCGGCAGCCGAGCACCGAACCCGCGGTCCCCCATCCGGGCGCAGCCCGGCCAGGGGCGCGGGGAACTGCGCGCCCGACCCCCACCGGCCGGCAGCCGGAGTCGGACCCGCGGTCCCCGCCCCGGCCCGGCTCCCGGACTACTCCGGCCGCAGCGCCGCGAGCTGGTCCTCGAACGGGACCACCTCGAACCCACCGACCCGCACGGCACCACCGACGGGCGCGATGAACGCGGCCGTGTCGGTGT
>NZ_VDFC01000006.1:0-64434 GCF_008369065.1 Streptomyces apricus
TGGCTGCTGGGCGGCAGCAGCAACCACCCCGTCGACCGGAAGGTCGGCGAGGCGCTGCCAGGGGAGACGCGGGGCAACGCGGCCCGGAACCGGGCGTTCATGCACCGCGCCACCGCCTGGCTGGCGAGGAACGGCATGGCGCAGTTCCTCGACATCGGCACCGGCATCCCCACCGAGCCCAACCTGCATCAGATCGTGCAGGCCGTCAGGCCCGACGCTCGGGTCGTCTACGCGGACAACGACCCGAGCGTCCTGCCGCACGCCCAGGCGCTGTTGACCGGTACCCCGGAGGGCGCCACCGCCTTCCTCGACGCGGATGTGCGCCGGCCGGAGGCCCTTCTGGAACGCGCCGCCGCGGTACTGGACCTCGACCGTCCCGTCGCCCTGTCCCTGCTCGCGGTCCTGCACTTCCTGCCCGACGACGAGGACCCCTACGCCGTCGTGCGCTCGCTCGTGGGAGCCCTCCCCGCGGGCAGCTTCCTGGTGCTCTCGCACGGGACGGCCGACCAGCACCCGGAGCGGGGGAGGAGCATCGAGTCCGCGTACGAGAAGGGCGCGATCCCGCTCCGGTTGCGTACCCGCGGTGAGGTCGAGCCCTTCTTCGAGGGACTGGAACTCGTCGCCCCGGGGCTGGTGTCCGCCACCGAGTGGTACCGGGAGGGCCCGGCGCCGACGCCGGAACGCAGCGGCTTCCACGTGGGCGTCGCAAGGATCCCCTGACCGACCGGTGCCGACCGGAGTCGGCCGGGACCGACCGGGGCCAGCCGGGGCCGACCGGTCCGGACGCGGAAGCACCACGGGCTGGTCCGCAGGCACCAGGAGACGTGAGCGGCTGGTCCGTGCGCACCAGGGCAGGACGGCGGCCTCGCACGATGCCGGGCGAGGGGGCCGGAAGGAAGGGTGGGAGACGCGTGGACCTCACGCATTTCCCTCGTCCCGTCCCCGGTCCCACGATCTGGAGTGATCAACAGGTGACGCACATGACGTCCGCGTACGAAGCCGTCGTGTCTCCGGTCCGCATGGGGAGAGCGTCGATCGGCGCCCTCGGCGTCCTGGCACTCGCCCTCGGCGCCCTGCAGTCCGTGGTGGAGCCCGCATTGCCCTTACTTCAGAGCGAGTTGGGGGTCAGCTCCGGCGAAGGCGCGCTGATCGGCAACACACTGCTCGTCACCGGTGCGGTCGTCACACCCGTCGCGGGCAAACTCGGCGACCGCCACGGCGGCAAGCGGGTGCTGATGTGGCTGATGACCGTGGTGTCGGCCGGTGGCCTCCTGGCCGCCCTGGCGCCGAACCTGCCGGTCCTGCTGCTCGGTCAGGTACTGCAGGGCGCCATGGTGGGCGCACTTCCCCTCTCCTTCATCCTGGTGCGCAAGCACCTGTCGGCGGCGGAGTCACAGGTGGCGATCGGACTGGTCGTCGCGCTGTTCACCGGCGGCGGCATGGTGGGGACGCTGTTCGCCGGGCCGGTCGCGGAAGGACTGTCCTGGCACTGGATGTTCGCCCTGCCGACGGTTGTGATCATCGCTGCGACACTGGCCGTGACGCGGCTCATGCCGCACGATCCGCCGATTCGGTCGGACAAAGGGATCGACTGGCCCGGCGCGGTCCTGCTGAGCGCCACGTTGCTCGCGTTCATGCTCGGCCTCGTGACGGTGACGAGGGACGGCGGCCTGCCGCCCTTCGCGGTCGGTGCCCTCGCGGTGGCCGTGGCCGCCCTCGCCACCGGATGGGTCGTCGTCGAGCGCAGGTCGGCCGCACCGATGGTCGATCTGCGCCTGCTGACCAGGCCCGCGACGGGGCCCGCGTTCGTCTTCACCTTCCTCGTCACCATCAGCTCCGGGATGGTGCTCCTCCTGCTCCCGCAGCTGTTCGCGGCGCCGGCCGACACGTACGGCTTCGGGGCCGGCGCCACCGACATCGGACTGTTCCTGCTGCCCGGCGCCGTCGCCGGGGCGGCGAGCGATTCGGTCGGGGGGATCGCGGCGCGACGCTTCGGCCCGCGTGCCGTCGTCGTCGTGGGCGCCGTCGTCATGGCGGCCACGACGCTCGCCCTGGCGTCGCTGCACACCGCGCAGTGGCACCTCGTCCTCGCGAAGGTGCTGACCGCGTTCGCGGCGGGCGTCGCCACCACGGCGCTGCTCGCCCGCACCGCCACCGCCGTCGGGACCGAGGAGACCGGCATCGCCACCGGCCTGCTCGTGGTGACGCGGGTGATCGGGGTCGCGCTGGGGGCCCAGGCCGGCGCCGCGATCCTCGACGCCGGGGCCGATCCGGCGACGGGGGCGACGAGCGAATCGGCGTTCGTCACGGGGTTCGTCGTCGCCGGTCTCGTCGCCGCCTCGTCGCTGCTCGTCGTCCGTGTCACCAAGAAGGAGGCCCGAGCATGACCCCCACTCGTCCGTCGACCGCCGTGAGCGGTGTCGCGAAGCGCACAGTCCTGATCTCCGGGGCCAGCATCTCCGGACCCGCGCTCGCGTACTGGCTGGCCCGGTCCGGGTGCGCGGTCACCGTCGTGGAGAAGGCGGGCGCACTGCGCGGCGGCGGCTACCCGATCGACATCCGCGGCACCGCGACGGAGGTGGTCCGGCGGATGGGCCTGCTGCCGCGCCTGCGGGACGCGCACATCGACGCGCGTCGCGGTACGTTCCTCGACGCCGACGGCGGCGTGGTGGCCTCGCTCGATCTGCGCGCCGTCACCGGCAGTGCGGGCGGACAGGATCTTGAGGTGCGCCGCGGAGACCTGGCCGAAGCCCTCCACGCGGTGGTCCGCGACGACGTGGAGTTCCTGTTCGGCGACTCCGTCGACACCCTCGACCAGTCGGGCTCAGGGGTCGACGTGACCTTCCGCAGTGGGGGACGGCGCACCTTCGACCTGGTGATCGGCGCCGACGGCATGCACTCGTGGACCCGGACCTCCTCGTTCGGCCCCGAGACGCGGTTCCACCGCCACCTCGGCTACTGCTTCGCGATCTTCACCATGCCCAACACCTTCGGGCTCTCCCGCGAACTCATGATGTGGAACACCCCGGGGAAGGCCGCGGCCCTCTACGCGGTCGGGGACGACGACGAACTGCACGCCTTCCTGACCTTCCACCAGCCGCAACCGCCGCTCGAAGCCCTCCGGGACCCCGACGCCCGACGGGACCTGGTCGCCAGGACCTTCGCGGGCGCGGGCTGGAGGATTCCTGCCCTGGTGGACGCCATGCGCGACGCGGAGGACCTGTTCGTCGACACCGCCGGCCAGATCCGCATGCCCTCCTGGTCCAGCGGCCGGGTCGCCCTCGTCGGCGACGCCGCGTACGCCCCCTCGTTCCTCACCGGACAAGGCTCAAGCCTCGCGCTGGCCGGCGCCTACATGCTCGCCCACTCCCTGGCCGCGCACCGGGACCACACGGCCGCCTTCGCCGCCTACGAGCGGGACCTCCGCGCGTTCGTGGCCATGAACCAGGCACTCGTCGACAACGGTGCGGCCACGCTCTTCCCCACCACGGCGCGGGCGCTGGAGCAGCGCAACGCCAGGCTGCGCGGTCTCGTCACCATGCCTCCCACGGCGGCGCGACCGGGCCCCACCACACCCCCCAGGTGGGAACCCCGCCGCAGGGTCCTGCCGTCGACGGGACGGCAGGACCCTGCGGCGGGGTTCCCKCCTGGGGGATGTGGTGGGGCCCGGACGACAGCGTGCACTACAAACCAGCCATCGGGATAGATCTCGGCCGAAAAGAGTTGATCCGGTGGATCTCGGTTCCGGTTCATCTCCCGTTCACCGGACACAACCCTCGGTCGTTGCCGTGTGTCTCACAGGCGAAGGTCACCCGCGCGCGGCTCCTGTGCCGCGTGCTTCTGGTAGGAGGACTCGTGGGCATCCGTCGACTGGCCGTATCGACCGCGGTGGTCGCCGCTCTGACCGGCACCTTCGGTGTGCCGCTCGCCGCGGGCACCGCATCCGCCGCGGGCGGTGCCACCACCGTGCGCGAGGACTTCAACGGCGACGGCTACCAGGACGTCGCCGTGAGCGCGCCGGCCGCCACGGTGGGCGGTCACGCCTGGGCGGGCTACCTCACGGTCACCTACGGTTCGGCGAACGGCCTCGACACCGCTCGTACCACCGTGGTCACCCAGGACACCGCGGGCGTCCCGGGCGCCGCGGGCGACAACGCGGTGTTCGGCTACGCGATGGTCCCCCGCGACCTGGACGGCGACGGCCTCACCGACCTGGCCGTGACGACCCGCGAGTACCGCCCCGAGGAGAACGTCAGCGGATCGGTGATCGTCCTGTGGGGCCGCACGACGGGCATATCCGGCCAGGACGCCGTTCGCGTCGGCGCACCCGCGAACGCCGAGGTCGGCACCGGCATCACCGCGGGCGACTTCGACGGGGACGGACACGTCGACCTGTTCATGGGCAACGGTGACGACTACGACTACCGCAGCGTGCTCTACGGCCCGTTCGACCGCAGCGGCGCCCCCGCGCGCGAGCAGGACCTGATGGTGTTCAGCACCGACAACACGCTCTCCTCCACCGCGGCCGGCGACTTCGACGGCGACGGCATCGAGGACCTCGCGACGTTCTACGTCTACGAGAACCACGCCGAGGGCGGCAAGCTGTGGCTCGGCACGGAGGACGGCCTGTCCACCGTCCCGCAGCGGCTGCCCTCCGCGTCCGCCACCGCCGTCGCCGACTTCGACAGGGACGGTTACGCCGACCTCGCCACGCGTGTCTTCCCGGGCGGCGACACCGAGATGGTGGACGACCCGGGGACCGTCAAGATCTACTACGGTTCGCCGGCCGGTCCCAGCCAGACCCGTACGCGGACCTTCACGCAGGAGAGCGCGGGCGTGCCCGGCGCGAGTGAGAAGAACGACCACTTCGGCGCGCGCCTGAGCGCCGGCGACGCGAACGGCGACGGATACCCCGACCTGGCCGTGGGCGTCCCCGGGGAGGCGATCGGCTCGGTGGCGAAAGCCGGTGCCACGGTGCTCCTCAAGGGCGGCGGCGCCGGACTCACCGGCACGGGGGCGCAGGCGTTCCACCAGGACACCCCGGACGTGCCGGGGGTCGCCGAGAAGAACGACGTGTTCGGCGCCTCGCTGCGGCTGCTCGACGTGACCGGGGACGGAAAGGCGGACCTGACCGTGAGCGCCCCGGGCGAGGACCTCGGCACGGTGCGGAACGGCGGCGCGGTGTGGCTGCTGCGCGGCGCGACGGCCGGTCTGACGGCGTCGAAGTCGGCCGCGCACAACCCCGTGGACCTCGGAACGCCGGTGGCGAACGCCCAGTACGGCTGGGACCTCGGCGGCGACAACGGCCCGGGCGTGGCGATCCCCTAGCCACCCGGACGGCACCGGGGGCAGCTTCTGCTCCCGGCCCTGGCGGAGGATTATTGCAGAGCCTGCATTTTTGCGTACTATGCAATACGTGAGTGAGAAGAGGGCCGCGGAAGACGGCTGGCGCGAGCGCAAGAAGCGAGCCACCCGCGCCGCACTCGTCGAGTCGGCGGTACGGCTGGCCGCCGAGCACGGGCTGGAGAACGTCACCGTCGACGCGATCAGCGCCGCGGCGGGGGTCTCCGCGCGCACCTTCTTCAACTACTTCGACTCCCGCGACGACGTGTTCGTCCTGATCGGCGCGGAATCGAGCGCCCGGGTGCGGCGTGCCGTACTGGACGCCCCCCGCGCGCTGTCGCCGCTTGAGGCGCTGCGCGATGCCATGGCGGAGGAGTTGCAGGAGGTCGAGCAGCAGACGGAGCTGTGGCGCCTGTACGCCGAGGTGCTGGACAGGACTCCCGCTCTGCTCGCCCGTAGTCTCGGTGCCTACATGGCCGACGAGATCGGTCTGGCCGAAGCCGTCGCCGAGCGGATCGGCGGTCCCTCGTCCCCGCTCACCGGCACCGGCACCGACACCGGCACCGGGCCGGACGGCCCGTCGGAGGACGAGCGGCGACGTGCGCTCGACCTCTACCCGCGGCTGCTGGCGGCGGTCGGTGCCACCGCCGGGCGGGTCGCCGTGGAGCACTGGTGCGTCCGCCAGGACGGGGCCCGCTTCGCCGACGTGTTCCGCGAGGTCTTCGAGCAGCTGGCCGCGGGACTCCCGCAACCGCCGGAGCCGACCACTCCCGGTCGACGCTGACCGGACTCCTTGCCTCGGGGCACCCCGCCGCTCTCCTTCCGCGAGTGCCGCAGGTTCTGCGGGTTCTGCGGTTTCCGCGGGCGCGGGGTGCCCCGTTCCGAACTGTGAAAGAGATGAAGTGACTTCACCAGCGGCGCCTGAAGAGGCGTCCCCGACCGCCATGTCCCACCGGCAGATCATGCAGGCCATGTCCGGGCTGATGGCCGGCATGTTCGTCGCCATCCTCGCCGGCACCGTGGTGGCCAACGCACTGCCGAGGATCATCGCCGACCTGGGGGCGAGCCAGTCCTCCTACACCTGGGTCGTCACCGCCGAACTGCTGGCCATGACGGCGACCGTGCCGTTGTGGGGCAAGCTCGCCGACCTCTACGACCAGAAGCTGCTGCTCCAGCTGTCCCTCGGCATGTTCGTGGTCGGCTCCCTGCTCGCGGGCTTCTCGCACGACGTGGGACTGCTGATCTTCAGCCGGGTCGCCCAGGGCATCGGCGCGGGCGGCCTCACCGCGCTGGCGCAGGTCGTGATGGCGGCCGTCATCCCGCCCCGTCGACTGGGGAAGTACGCGGGGATATTCGGCGCGGTCTTCGCCGTGGGCACCGTGGCGGGACCGCTCATCGGCGGCGTCCTGGTCGACACCTCCTGGCTGGGGTGGCGCTGGTGCTTCTTCATCGGCGTACCGTTCGCGCTGCTGGCCATCGTGCTGCTGCAGCGCACCCTCAAACTGCCCACCGTCCGCCGCGAGGCGCAGATCGACTTCCTGGGCGCCTTCCTGATCGTCGCGGGCGTCTGCGCGCTGCTCATCTGGGTCTCGCTGGCCGGCAACGAGTTCGACTGGGCCTCCTGGCAGACCGCGGCCCTGACCGGGGGAGGCGTCCTGGCCCTGGCCGCCGCGCTCCACGTCGAGTCGCGCGTCGCGGAGCCGATCATCCCGCTGGGGATCTTCCGCAACCGCACCGTGTCGCTGACCACGCTGTCCAGCCTGTTCGTCGGTGTGGCCATGTTCGGCGGCACCGTGTTCCTCTCGCAGTACTTCCAGGTCTCCCTCGGCAAGTCCCCGACGGTCGCGGGCCTGATGAGCCTGCCCATGATCCTGGGCCTGCTGGTGTCCTCGACCGTCGCGGGGCAGATCATCAGTGCCACGGGCCGCTGGAAGATCTACCTCGTGATCGGCGGCGTGTGCATGACCGCGGGCCTCGCCCTGCTGTCCACCATCGACGCCGACACGCACTTCGGTCTGCTGAGCCTCTACATGGCGGTCATGGGTGTCGGCGTCGGCATGCTGATGCAGAACCTGGTCCTCGCCGCCCAGAACGACGTCCCCGCCGCCGAACTCGGCGCCGCCACCTCGGTACTGTCCTTCTTCCGCAGCATGGGCGGCACCATCGGGACCAGCGTGCTCGGTGCGATCCTCGCCAACCGCGTCGCCAGCGAGATGACCAAGGGCCTGCAGGACGCAGGGACCCCGGCCGGCTCCGCCGAGGGCGGTGCCCACAGCGTTCCGGACATGACGAAGCTGCCGGCCCCGATGCGGGAGATCGTGGAGCACGCCTACGGAGTCGCCACGGGTGACCTCTTCCTCGTCGCCACCCCGTTCGCCCTCCTGGCGCTGGTCGCGGTGCTGTTCATCAAGGAGAAGCCGCTCAAGGACACCAGCGGCATGGAGCGCCTCGCCGAGGAGAAGGAGCCGTCGGCAGCACGGTGATCCCAAAGGGCTGACATGACGAGGTCGGAGGGGCGGCGCAGGGACGGCCGCTCCTCCGACACGGACGGCGTGATCTGACGGTCTGGGGCCATGCCGAAACCAGCCGAACGCCGCACCCGGACCGAGCGCCGGGAGCCGGCCGAACGGCGCGTCATCGAAACCGCCGTCGCTCTCATCGCTGAGCAGGGGACACGGGACACGGGCTGCGACGCTCGCCCGGGCCGGCGAGGCCGTCGCCGACGCATTCGCGCCGCGGGGTGACTGAGGGCGGCACGGCGATCTGACCGGGGGTCTGTGGGGCTCTGCCCGGCGTCTCCCGTACAGAGGCGCACGTCATGTGCCGAGAGCCGGGGGCCGCCATTCGAACAGGAGGATCGTGGCGTCGTCACTGATCCGGTAGTCGTTGGCATCGAGGAAGGAATGGATGAGACGGCGCAGCGTCTCAGGGGCGAGTTCCCCGGTGGCGCCGGCATCGATGACGTATTCGGCGAAACGCTCGACACCCAGCTCCTGCCCTTCGGCAGTGCGCGCCTCGATGATTCCGTCCGTGTACAGCAGCACCCTGTCTCCAGGCTGCAACGCCGTCTCGTAAGCATGCCGTCGACCGGGGACCAGCTGGGCTGGAAAGCCCATGGGGAGGTTGGCCCGGCGTTCCAGAGCGCCGTCCAGCACACGGCCATCGCGGATCAACAGAGGCGGCGGATGGCCGCAGTTGACCCAGCGCAGCACCCCGGTGGTGAGGTTCAGCCGACACAGGACGGCCGTGCAGAACAGGTCGGGCAGCCACATCGTCAAGGCCGAGTCGACGGCTTCCGCCAGGTCGAGGAGATCGGCACCGGTGCGCCGGGCATTGCGGCATGCGGCCAGCGCGACGACGGTCGTCAGACCGGAGGCGAGATTGTGCCCGGTGGCGTCCAGGACGGCGGCGTGCAGTGTGTCCTCCGACAAGGCGTGGTCGAAGGCGTCACCGCCGATCTCGTAGGCCGGCTCAAGGACGGCGGTGGAGACCACGCATCGGGTGCCGATCGTGCGGGGCGGCAGGTACGCGCGCATCATCTCGGCGGGCAGTTCCATGGACTCCGTACGCGAGTGACGCACGAACGTGTCCTTGTAGGCGCGCTTGGACGTGATCATCATGGCGCACACCGTGGCCAGGGTCCGGGCGCGGCGCTCCGTGAGGGGATCCGTCGCCGGTGCGCGGACGGACATCACGCCCAGACGCTCCGCCCCGTCGATCAACGGGAGCCACAGCGTCACCCCGTGCGGCCCCTCGTCGAGCCGTATGGTCTGGGTCCGGTAGCTGTCACCGGCGACGGACCCGTCCACCGGTTGCGGTGAAGCGACAGCATTGAGCGCCGACAGCTGTCGTTGCTGAAGGTCGGCCAGGTAGACCACGGTGGCCCCCAGCCCCAGCGCGCGTGCGCAGCCGGCCACTGACGTCGCCAGGTCCAGCGGGAGGTGGGCCGGATCGGCGAGGAATTCCCCCAGCAGGCTGTCCGGCGACGTCCACTCTTTCATCTCACCCCTGTGCGAACCCATCAGCAGACACATTAACACCGTATGCACCTTTTCACCCGGTTGAGTCGTCTGTAGGCAGGACGCGCGAAGGACACACCGATCCGACACCAGGCGCTCGCAAGCCGTCTTGCGAACGGGTGTGGAAGCGGTGGGGACCGTACGTCGCTGCTCGGCCGGCGCCCTAGAGTCGCCGCATGCGACGTAGGACAGCGGCAGCGGTGGTGGGGGCGGCTCTGGCTTGGGGGGAGTGGCTGAACTGGCGTTGGTCCCGTGCTCTGGTGGGGAGGGACCGAGGTGCGTCCGAGGCCGTGGTCGTGCTGGGTTACCGGAATCCGGAACCGTCGGTGAACTTCGTCAACCGCTGGCGGGTCCGTGCCGGCATTCGCTCCGTCTCGGGCGACGGTCGTGACACCCGTGTGATCTTCAGCGGCGGCCCTGTGGGCAGCCGGAGTTCGGAAGCGGAGCTGATGGCTGCTTACGCGAAGTCCGTGCTCGACTTCGAGGGCACGGTGCTCCTCGAAGAGCGGAGCACGACGACATGGGAGAACATCACGAACGTCATCCCGCTGCTGGAGGACGTCGATCGCATCAAGATCGTCTCTCAACCGGCTCATGCGCTCAAGGCCCGCGCGTACTTGCGGCGGCAGCGCCCCGATCTCGCGCAGCGGCTGGTGCGGGCCGACGACTACCGTCCTGGCGAGTGGATGCTCCGCAAACCGCTGCTGGCCCTGTACGGGCTGCGGACCCTGCGCGTCCTCGACGCCGAGGAACGGAGGGTGTCGCCGTGGACGACGGTGGGCTGAAGCGCGCTTGTGCGACCTCGATCATCCGATGATCGCCGCCACGGCAGGCGCATGCGGCGGCGATCCCCCGTGCCGGACGGGCCCCGCCGCGCGTCGGCGGCGGATGCCGAAGCCCACGCTCAGCGGCACCCGGTCGTCAGGAGAGCAGCTGCTCGCTCAGCTTCCACAGCCGCCGCGCGTCGTCGGGGTCGAGCATCGCCGAGTTGGCGTCCGACGGGATGCTGTGTGCGGTCAGCGGGCGCTGCTCGTCGTCGAGCACGGCGATGTCGCTGTCCTTGAGATAGACGCCGCCGTGACCGTCCAGGAGCGGGCTGGCGGCGGCGAGGACGAGGGTCGCGGCCCCCTGCGCGACGGTCTTCTTGCCGGCGTCCGGGTCGATGACGGTTTCGCCGTTGTCGTCGACCAGGCCCTGCGCACGGTACGACGCGGCCTCCTGCGGTGTGAACGGGCCCGGCCCGATGACCACCCCGGGATGGGTGGCGAAAGCGCGGATGCCCTGAGCGGCGTACCTGCGGTCCAGCTCGACGGTGAACAGGACATTGGCACGCTTGGACTGACCGTATGCCGTGACGGGGTCGTACCCGGTGGCGAAGTCCAGGTCGTCCCAGCGGATCTCGCCGAAGCGTGCCGCACCCGAGGTCACCGTCACCACTCGGGCACCCCCTGCCGCCAGCAGGGCCGGCAGGAGTGTCCTGGTGAGATGGAAATGGCCGAGGTGCGAGGTCGAGAACTGCAGCTCGTGACCCCGTGCGTCACGCACCAGCTCGGGCATGAACATCACGGCCGCGTTGTTGACCAGGGCGTGCAGTGGCCGGCCGGAGTCGAGCCACCGCCGGGCGAAAGCCCCGATCGAGGCGAGGTCGGTGAGGTCGAGGCGCTCGACACGCACCCCTGGGAGCCCGTCCACCGCCGCGGCGGCCCTGTCCGGGTCGCGCGAAGCCACTGTCACCGTGGCGCCCGCGGCGGACAGGGCACGGGTGGCCTCGCGGCCGAGCCGGCCGTGGCCACCGGTGACGATCACCTCCCGACCGGACAGGTCGAGGCCGTCGAGGACGTCGGCGGCGGTGGAGGAGGCGGTGAACGGGGTGCCCAGAGGAACTTGCTGTGTCGTCATGTGTCCAGTCTCGGCGGCGTTCCGCGGACGCTGAATCGTTGTGCGTCCGCATTTTCTGCGCGAGAGTACGGGCATGTCTGATCTGACGGTCACGGACGTGCTGTCCGACGTCTTCGACGTGGTGGAAGTGCGGGGGATGCTGACCGGCGGGTTCGCGGTACGCGGACCGTGGGTGTCCAGGGGCGCGGTCTCCCGGCCGCTCAAGCTGGTCGCGCTCGTCGCCGGATCGGCCCGGATCACGGTGGACGGGCCGGGCGGCCCGGACGGCCCTGTGGAACTGGCCCCCGGCGACGTGGCGCTGCTCAACCACCGCACCTGGGTCGACATGCGCGGAGGAGGGGGCGACGGGACACCGGTGGAGCTGATACCCGGGGCCGACTTCGACGCCATGGCTCTGGCCGAGGCCGACCTCACCGCCGACGACGTGCTCGTCGGCGGCGGGATCGAGGTGAGTCCGGCCGGCCTCGCGCTGCTGAGCACCGCGCTGCCCGGCCTGGTCCACGTGCGCGCGGCGACATCGGCCGCCTCCCGCCTGGGCGGCATCGTCGAGCGGCTCTTCGACGAGGCCTCCGGCGGACGGCTCGGTTCGGGCTTCGCCATCCGGCAGAACGGCCAGCTGCTCCTGCTGGAGATGGTGCGCGCGTATCTGGAACAGGAGGAGACACCGGTCGGCTGGCTCCGGCTGCTGGCCGACGAACACCTTCGTCCGGCGCTGCGCCTGATGCACGAACAGCCCGGACATGCCTGGGGGCTGTCCGAACTGGCCCGCGCCGCCGGGATGTCCCGCACCGGCTTCGCCGAGCGGTTCCGTACCACCGCGGGCACTCCGCCGCTGACCTATCTGTCGCGCTGGCGGATGCTTCTCGCCCAGCGGGCGTTGCGCGATCCCGACGTCCGGGTCGGCTCCCTCGCCGCGGAGCTCGGCTACAGCTCGGAGAGCGCGTTCAGCACCGCGTTCAAACGCGCGGTCGGACAGTCTCCCCTGCACTACCGGCGACGGCTGCGGACGACGGCGTAGACCACTGGGCGATGCGGCGGGCGGATGTCGCCGGCGCGTTGCGATCTCCCGCCGTCGGGCGTGCGGCCGAACGCCGAGCAGTGGCGGAACCTGCGGCACAGGAGGAGCGTCAGTCCGTGTAGACCTCGGCACGGTCCACGCTCACGAACGCCGCTCCTGCGGAGGAGTTGCGTTCCCCGGTGACCCGGACCTGCACGGTGTGCGTGCCGTACGGCAGGCGTGGGCTGAGGTACTGGAGCGTCTCGCCGGTCCGGATGGGGCCGTGGAAGTCGACGCGTTGTTCGGCGCCCCCGTCGACACGGATGCCCGCTATGCCGTTGCCGGTGTCCTTCACGGACAGCAGCGCGAGCCTGGTGCCCGTGAACGTGAACGTCGCGGTGTTGCCGGCCCGGTCGCTCCAGTGGTCGTCGCCCCAGAAGCACTGCGCGGCGCAGCCGGTGCCCGAGTTCCACGAACCCTGGTACGTCACCGTGCCGTTGCCGCTGGAGCGGCCGTCGTCGTTGATCCAGTGGTTGCCGGACCCGGGATCACCGGAGGGCAGGTTCTGTGTGGCGCCCAGGGCGAGCGGGATGCCGAGATCAGGGCCGCCGTCGGCCCGCCAGCCGATCTTCTGGGCGCGCGTCGTGCGGTTGCTGTAGGTGAGGTCCGACGTGGTCTTGGCGTGGTAGATGATCCAGTCCTCCGTTCCGTCGGGGGAGCGGAAGAAGGCGTGGTGGCCGGGACCGAACACACCCCTGGCGTCGTTGCGTGCGAAGACGGGCCCGCTGCGCTGCGTCCAGTTGCTCGCCACCAGCGGGTCGGCCCCGCTCGGCAGGGACATCTCCCACACCTGGTAGTCGGGTTTCCCGGTGTCGCACGTCGAGTAGGTCATCCAGGTACGGCCGTTGCGATACAGGAACTCGGGGCCTTCACGGACCTCCGGGCAGCCTCCCGCCCCGTTCAGCGCGACGGCGTCGCCCGAGACGGTGTACGGGTTCGACAGCGGCGCGATGTTCAGCCCGTTGTGCTGGTACGCGTTGATGCCGCTGTAGGCGAGATACAGCCGGCCGTTGTGCTGCAGGATCCCGGGGTCGATGGCGAAGTCGTTCGTGTGGTTGGGCGGGGTCAGCTTCGCCTTGAAGCGGTAGGGCCCCGCCGGGTCGTCCCCGGCCGACTCCAGGACGTAGAGCCGGTGGTGGTCGTCCACCCCGTCATCGGCCGTGTAGTACATGTACCAGCGGCTGTCGAAGCGGTAGAACTCGGCTGCCCAGATGTGCTGGTTGCGCGAGGCGTCGGTGTCCGTCCACACGGTGATCGGTTCGGCGTCGAGCAGGGTTCCCAGCGAGGGGGAGCGCCACATCTTGATGCTGCCGCCCTGTGTGGTGGTGAGGTGGTAGGCCCCGTTCGCGTACGTCATGAACGGGTCGGGCCCCGTGTTCAGCGGATTGCGGAAGGTCCCCGAGGCTGCCGCAACCGCGGCAGCGGTCGGTGATGTCGTGGCGGGGGCCTGCGGGGCCCAGATCAGCCCGATCAGCAGAGCGAACAGGGCGGTTGCCGAAGCAGTGATGGGCCGAGCGCGCATCGCTGGCTCCCCACGTATCGAGGTCCTTGTGACGGACGGTGCGACATGAGCTGGTGGTTGCTCATGGCAACACAGCGATTACATCGATGTAAAGAGGCGGACCGACAGATTCTGACGTGTCGGCAGGTTCGCTCCCGCGCCGGCAATCCGCCACGGACGCGGGACAGGAGGGCGTACGCGGGCCCGGTCGCCGGCACCCCCACGCGATCGCCCGCGGCGAGGTCATGGCCGAGAACAGCGCGGCGGACGGCACACGGGCACGGTCGTGAGCCCTGCCGGTCGCGCCCTCTCGGACCCGACCGGCAGGATCGTCAACTCAGTCGCACTGCACCTCGTACTTGGTCCACGTCCCGTCGACCAGGACCTCGATGTAACACTTCTTGGCTGTGTCGGTGGCCGCCGACGCCGTCACGCCGCCGCCCACGGTCATTCCGATCACCGCGACAAGTACGCCGATCGCGGAAGCCGTTCGCTGCCTGCGGGTGCGTGCACTGTGGGGCATGCTGCTCGTCCTTTCGGTGGCGCGCAGCCGAGCCTTCCGGCTGCGCGGTGGGTGCCCCCGGTGACGGGGGTGCGGTACGAGGATGCGACGACCGGGATGCCCGAGGGAGATCACGCCATGCCCTGGCGGGATCGTGCAGCGAGGTCCGCGCCCCCTGGCAGGCGCCGAGATCTGCGACAAGATTCCCGGCATGGACACCTACGACGCCCTACGCGACTTCCTCGTCTCCCGCCGGGCCCGACTGCGCCCCCAGGACGTCGGGTTACCCGACCACGGAGTCAGACGGGTGAGGGGACTGCGCCGCGAGGAGGTCGCCACGCTCGCGGCTGTCAGCGTCGAGCACTACATACGGCTCGAACGCGGACAGGCGTCCCGGGTGTCCGACGCCGTGCTGGACGCCGTGGCCGAGGCGCTCCGGCTGAGTCCGGGCGAGCGCCGCTACCTGCGCAGTCTGGCGAGGCCGGGCACGGGCTCCGGCCGCCAGGGTTCGCGCGGCGTACGGCCCAGTGTGCAGCACATCATCGACTCGATGGCCGGCACTCCCGCCTACCTCGTGGGCCGGGGAGGCGCGATACGCGCGTGGAACCACCTGGCGTCGGTCGTCTTCGCCGACTTCGACAGCATTCCCGCCGCACAGCGCACCGTCGGCCGGCTCGTCTTCCTGGATGCGCGCGCCCGGTGGCTGTACGTCGACTGGGAGGCGAAGGCCCGCGAGGCGGTGTCGTACCTGCGGACCGAGACCGGCAAGAGGCCCCGGGACCCGGAGCTCATGCGCGAGATCGACGAACTCGCGGACCGCAGCGAGGACTTCCGGCGCCTGTGGTCGGAACAGCACGTCCTGGAGACCATGCACTCGACCGTCGTCCTGCGCTGCCACCCTCCCCACCGACGGCTGGAGTTCTCCTGGGAAGGCCTCCAACTGACCAGCGACCCGGACGAGATAGTGCTCGTGTACACGACCACCCCCGGGTCGCCGTCCGCCGCGGCGCTGCTGGAGATGTCCATGACGAGCAACCGGCGGTGACACGGTGAAGGCGCAGGACGAAGCCGAGGTCGGGTGCGCGGAGAGTTCCGGCCCCGCTCAGCCACCCACCACACCGAGCAGGACCCGGACCGTCTCCGCCATCGCCTCCCGGCCCTGGGTGACGTAGGGGCGGGGATCGGTCAGGTCGGGGCGCTCCGCCAGCGTCCCGCGGACCGCGCCGGTGAACGCGACGTTGAGAGCGGTACCGATGTTGATCTTCACGATGCCCGCCCGAACGGCTTGCCGCAGATCGTCGTCGCCGACGCCCGACGAACCGTGCAGCACCAGAGGTACGGGCACGGCCTCCCTCAGGCGTCCGATGAGCGCGTGGTCCAGGGTCGCGGAGCGTTCGGTCATCGCGTGGCTGCTGCCGACGGCCACGGCCAGGGCGTCCACGCCGGTGTCCGCGACATAGCGCGCCGCCTCCTGCGGATCGGTGCGCACCCCGGCCGCGTGCGCGCTCGCCGGGGCGTCGGGCTTGCCGCCCACATAACCGAGTTCCGCCTCCAGCCACAGGCCCTCACCATGGGCCCACCGGACCGCGGCGCGGGTGGCGGCGAGGTTCTCCGCGTACGGCTGCGCCCCGGCGTCGAACATCGCGGAGGAGAACCCCGCGTCGGCCGCCGTGCGCAGCAGCCGCATGTCCGTCACATGGTCCATGTGCAGGGCGACGTCCACGTCACAGGCCTTGCCGACCTCGGCCGCCGCCCGCGCGATCGGCTCCACCCGGCCGCCGTGGAACCGTACGGCGTTCTCGCTGATCTGCAGGATCACCCCCGGGGCGCCCGCCGCGGCCGCGCCGGCGGTGATCGCCTCGGCGTGCTCCAGCGTGATCACGTTGAACGCGGCGACGGCCCGGCCTGCGGCGGCGGCCTTCGAGACGAGTTCGCGCGTGGGAACCAGGGGCATGAGGGTGTTCCCCTCGCTTTCATGTCGGTTCGGTGGGTACGGGCCGGTGCGGGCCCGTAACGCTCCATGGTTCGGCCGGTACGGATGTACCGGCGATCAGGACGTCTGCGGGGCCGGACGCACGTCCGCGCCGTCGTCCACCGCCCCCGGGGCCACGGCGCTCTCGCCGCTCTTCTCGTCGCTGTAGACCATGAGGGTGGAGCCCGCGAGGGCCAGCACGATGCCGAGGGTGCCCCACACGTTGGGGAGCCTCTGGTAGACCGCCAGCGACAGCACGATGGTCAGCACCGGCGCCAGCGCGTTGGTGACGGGGGCGACCACCGTGGCCTTGCCCCGGCTGAGCGCCATGACCAGGAACAGCGCGCCGACCGCGTTGAGGACCTGCGTCACCGCGGTGAGCGCGGGCGCCTGCCACGGGGCGTCCGAGGGGAAATCGCCCATCATCACGAACGCCACCGGCACCAGCAGCAGTCCGCTGATGGTCATCCAGCCGAAGGTCGTCGCGTCGTTGACCCCGACCACCGCCGCCTTGCGCATGCAGAACGCCTGCACGCCCCAGGCGACGCAGATCAGGACGGCCATCAGCAGCCACGGGCCGTTCGAGTCCGAGTCGTCCTTGCTGCTGGGAATGCTGAACAGCACGATCGCCGCCAGCGCCGCGACGACACCTATGAGGGCGAGCCGGTTGATCCGCTCGCGCAGCAGCGCCATCGCCATGACGACAGTGACCACCGGGGAGAGCGAGACCACGGGGAAGATCAGGTACGCCGGTCCGTTGGAGAGCGCGTAGAACAGCAGCAGCTGTCCGCCGGCGCCGGTCAGTCCCGCAACCAGTCCGTAGCCCGCGGCGACCGGCCGGCGATCGAACGTGTGGCCGCGCATCGCGAAGTACGCCGGGATGAGCATCGTGAAGGCCCAGATGATGTAGATCATCTCGTTGGGATAGCCGTACCTGCTGTTCGGCTCGCTGGAGAAGGCGCCCCACACCCCCCAGAACAGGACCAGCAGCGACGCGTACACGATCCAGCTCTTCGTACCTCTGTTCATCGGTCGTCCTCTCCTGAGGCGGGGGTCCGGGAGGCCAGGCGCAGCGCGTCGAGCGCGGGCCGGTCGAGCGAGGTTCCAGCGAGTTTCGCCGCGTACAGAGCAGCGCCTACGACGGGCTCGTAGAGAGGGCGTCGCAGTTCGTAGCGGGCGGAACGATCTTTCAGTCCGGAGGTGAACGCCTCCAGGACCAGGCGGGCGCCGAAGGTGCCGCCGGAGTACGAGACCGGTACGGTCTCGTCCGGGCCGAACCCCAGCCGCTCGCGGGTGACGTCGACGAGCAGGGCGAGTTCCCGGCCCGCGTCGGTGAGGATCTCCGTGGCGACCGCGTCGCCCAGAGCGGCGGCCTCGGCCACCGGGCGGCTGAGCGCGGCGATCCGGCTCCGGTCGCCCTGCCACCGGTTATGGACGACGTCGATCACGTCGAGGTCGGACGCGAGCTGCAGATGGCGCCGGAACACCTCGGCCAGGGGGCCCTCGGGGAGCCGCCCGTCGCCCATCCGCGAGAAGGCGTTGAGGCCCCGGATCGCGATCCAGTACGCCGATCCCTCGTCGCCGAACAACTCGCTCCAGCCACCGATGCGCACGCCCCGGCCCAGCCGCTCGCCGTAGGTCATCGAGCCGGTGCCGCTGATGACGTTGATGCCGTCGACCGCGCCCAGCGAACCCGCCCAGCCGCAGACCATGTCGTTGTCGCAGCCGTAGCGGTCGTGCCCGAGCACCGCTCGCGGGGCCGCGTCCAGGACGGGCAGGTCGCGGGCCGCCTCCCCGTAGCCGGGCAGGCCGAAGAAGGCGTACTCGATGTCGGCGGGGGCCAGCCCCGCCGCCGCGCAGACAGCTTCGACGCCTTCCTTCAGCACCCGTTCGACCAGCTCGATGCCGTGGGAGAAGTAGTAAGAACTCGCCGCCTGCGCTCGCGCCACGACTCGTCCGGACCGGTCGACCATGCAGAAGGCGGTCTTCGTACCGCCGCCGTCGACACCTAGGAACATCGTTGTACCTCCGTCCGGCGCCCCCGATCCGCGCCGTCGATGCCTTCGCTCAGTGGTGCAAGGAGTGCAGGGTCACGCCCTGCACCACGCGGTTGATCTCACCCGAGGGGAACGGGTTGTCGGGCCGCAGACCGCGGGCCAGGGAGGCGCGCAGGGCGATGAGCTGGGCGTACACCACGGCGGACAGCGCCAGGGCGACGTCCTCGACGCCGTCGAGGCCCGGCAGCGGCCAGGCGCCGGCGCCAGCGTCGGTGCCCTGCGTTCGCGCGCCGGAGTCCGCAGAGTCCGCTGCGTCCGCGGAGACCGCGACGACGCTGCCGGCGGGCAGGTTTCCGCACAGCTCCGCGTGGATGTCCTGGTCGTACTTGCGGGTGTACGGGTCGTTCGACATGTACACCACCGCGACCGAGCGGTCGTTGAGCACCGCCTTGGGACCGTGCCGGAACCCCAGCGAGGACTCCGCGACGGCCATGAGCGTCCCACCGGTGAGCTCCAGCACCTTCAGCGCCGACTCCTCGGCGAGGCCCTTGAGCGGGCCGCTGCCGAGGAAGACGATCCGCTTGGGCGCGCTCTCCAGAAGGGCGCCGACGGTGCGGTCGACAGCGCTGCTCTCGATGATCGACTCGGCTGCCCGGGCCAGGCGTTCGGCGACGCCGTCGTAGGCGCTGCGGCCCAGGGCGAGCAGCGCCGCGAGCGTCATGCAGGTGAAGCTCGACGTCATGGCGAAGCCGCGGTCGTTGGACTCGGCCGGCATCAGCAGCACGTGCGACGTCGGCAGCTTCGCGTGTTCGCGCGCCAGGTGGCCCTGCTCGTTGCAGGTGATCACGAGGTGGTGCACCTCGGAGAGGACCTGGTCGGCCAGGGCGGTGGCGGCCACGGACTCGGGACTGTCACCCGACCGGGCGAAGGAGACCAGCAGCGTGGGCACGTCCTCGGCGAGGCAACCGCGGGGGTCGGCGACGAGGTCCGTGGTGGGGACCGCGTCGACGCGCCGTCCCAGCCGCCGGGCCAGAGCGGGCTGGAGCACCTGGCCGGCGAAGGCGGAGGTGCCGGCGCCGGTGAGCACCACGCGCAGGTCGCCGCGGGCGAGGAGCGGATGCAGGAACGTGTCCAGCGCGTCCCGGGAGGCCGCGACGATCTTGTCGACCTCGCGCCACAGCGCGGGCTGCTGGGCGATCTCGCGGACGGTGTGGGCGGCGCCGTCGTCCGGGGACGGCGTGCCGAAGGGCGTGGTCACACGTGCTCCTTCTGGTGCGGGTGGGAGGCGTGGCCGTAGTCGCGCGGAACATCGCGGACATGGTCCACGGCCAGGTCGCGCGGCCGGGCGGCGAGCCCGCCGTGACGGACACGGACGTACTGGGGCGGAAGACGTGCGCTGAGCGGCGGCACAGGGCCAACCCCTCGCTCGACGCGCATCTCAAGACCATGTGCTGCCCTGACCTGCGGCTTGTTTCGGACAGTAGCTGGTCTCGATTAGGGCCGTCAATAGTCTTATTCCGGTATGCATCTGGTATTGAATGACCGGCGACTGATTCGCGGCGGTCGTTCAAAACCGGCCGGTGGGGTTCAGGTCTGGTCAGTGAACCTTCAGGTCCGGTCGGTGAACCTTCAGGTCTGGTTGGTGATGGAGGCCCGGAACCGGTAGCGGTCCCCCCGGTAGACCTGGACGGTCAGTTCGATCGGGCGTGCGTCCTGGTTCGACGTCAGCTGGGTCGCGACCAGCATCGGCATGGTCTCGCCGATCTCGAACAGCTCGATCTCCCGTGGCGTCGGGTGGCGGGCCTCGACCGAGTAGTCGGCGATGCGGGGCAGCTGCGGCGGGTCGGCGGCGCGCAGGGTGGCGTAGAGCGAGGCCGTGGTGAAGTCGGTTTCGGCCAGGGCCGGGCAGGCCGCCAGGGGGAGCCGGTTGTGTTCGAGCACGACCAGCAGGCCGTCCAGGAAACGCAGCCGGTGGAGGTCGAAGAGGTCGGCGCCCGGAGCGATCCTGAGCTGCTCGGCCTCGTACACCGTGGCCGGGCGGACGGTGGAGGAGAGCACCTTGCCGGCCGTCGTCAGGCCGTTGGCCTGGGCGTAATCGGCGAACCCCTGGACCTGCGGGGCCGCCGACGCGGACGTCACGGTCGCCTCGGGGAGCAGGCCGAGCTCGGCGACGAACCACCCGCGCGACGACGACGGCCGCACGACGCCCCGCGCCTGCAGCTGCGCGAGGGCCGCCCGCAGCGTCACACGCGACACGGCGTACCGCTCGACCAGGGCCCGCTCGGAGGGCAGCCGGTCACCGGGGCGGGCGGAGGCGGCGCGCAGGTCGTCGAGCAGCTGCGCGGCCGTGCGCTCGTACAACGGAAGGACGTCGTCCCCGAACAGGCCCCTGGGCATCGGCGTTCTCGCATCGCTCATACCAGAAACATACCAATCCGGGGGAAGGCGCGAATCGGCCTCCGGACGGCCCACCCGTTGACATGCCACTCGCATACCACTTACGTTCTCGATGCAGACCGCCCGGTGATGAGGAAGTCGCCCCCGAGCGACCTTCCGTTTCGTCGCGTTCCGGGCTTTCCGGGCGTTACGGGCGCCGTCCGGTGGGCGAGGCGGCGTCGGCGCAGCTCACCGAGGACGGCCGCGCACTGCCGCCGGAGGCGACCCGCTGCGAGAACCGGTGGCGGACCAGGAGTCGACCAGCCCCGCGGGCGGTCGCTTCGTCGTGAGCACGCTGCTCGACCCGGACGATCCACAACGACGGACCAGAGGCGGCTGCCCCAGGCGGGCACGCACGACCGAAAGAGAGTTCGACATGACGGACATGAACCGGCGAAGCGTACTGAAGGTGGCGCTGGGAGGTGCCGGCCTGGCCGCCGTCCCCGCCGTGGCCATGGGCGCCTCACCCGCGGCCGCCGTAACGGACCCGGGTCCTGACCTCGTCGGGGTCGGCGACACCTCCATCACCCTGGAGTTCGACGACCGGTTGCGCAGCCGCGTGGCGCTGAAGGGCGTCGACCTCACGCGCTTCGACGCCGGCGAAGCCCTGCTGGTGGGGGACAGGACCATCGAGACGTTCGCCTACCGCGGGCACCGGACCCGCAGCACCCGGCACACCCGCCACGGTGCAGGCGTCCAGGTGACGATCGAGGGCATGTCCGAGGAAGGCGTGCACAAGACGGTCGAGCTGACCTCCTTCGAGCGTCTGGCCGGCATGATCGTGATGAAGGTGACCTACACCAACAGGTCCTCCACCGCGCTGAAGGTCACCGGGTGGCGCAACGCGGCCCACGAACTCCTTGAGACACCCGGCGGTTTCTACACCTTCTCCGGCACCACGCACACGGACCGCCGCGACTGGGTGAGGCGGGTGAAGGACGGCTACGTCCAGGAGAACTCGCTGGGGATGGACTCCTCCGACTACGGCGGCGGCACCCCGCTGGCGACCGTCTGGCGCCGCGGCGCGGGCCTTTCCGTCGGACACGTCGAGCCCGTGGCGACGATCCTGCGCATGCCGGTCCGCAAGACGGCCGCCGGAGCGAGCATCGCCGTCCAGGACGACACCGCCCGCACCCTGAAGCCGGGCCGTCGGTTCAGCACCAGCACCACGTTCCTGACCGCCCTGCCGGGCGACCACTTCGTGCCGCTCCAGCGGTACCGCGACTACATGAGCGACATCGGCCAACGCGCCCCCAAGGCCCCAGCCTCGGCCTTCGAGCCCATCTGGTGCGCCTGGGGCTACGAGCGAAACTTCGCCACCGAGCAGATCACCGCAACGCTGCCGAAGGCGCACGACGTCGGCCTGCGCTGGGCCGCGCTCGACGACGGCTGGCAGACCAATGAGGGCGACTGGGACATCGACACGGCGAAGTTCCCGCGCGGCGAAGCCGACATGCGGGCCTTCACCAAGGAGATACGGGACGCCGGGCTGCGACCGCGCCTGTGGTGGGCCCCGCTCGCGGCGGACCCCGACAGCAACCTGATCCGGGACCGCTCCGACATGCTGTTGCTGGACCGCGACGGCAACAAGCAGGACGTCACCTGGTGGGACGCCTACACGCTCTGCCCGGCCTACCGGCCGACCGTGGACTACTTCGTCGAGCAGGCGAAGAGGTTCATCGGCGACTGGGGCTACGAGGGACTCAAGATCGACGGCCAGCACCTCAACAGCGTCGCGCCCTGCTACAACCCCGCGCACCGGCACGCCCGTCCCGAGGAGTCCACCGAGGGCGTGGCCCGGTTCTGGAAGGCGATCCACGAAGCCGTGCACGCGGTGAACCCCGACGCCCTCGTCGAACTCTGCCCCTGCGGCACCGCCTTCGCCTTCCACAACCTGCCCCACGTCGACCAGTACCCCGGCTCGGACCCGGAGTCCTCCTACCAGGTCCGCACCAAGGGCAAGTCGATGAAGGCGCTGATGGGCGCGGGCAGCAGCTACGCCGGCGACCACGTCGAACTGAGCGACGGCGGCGACGACTTCGCGTCCTCCTACGGGGTCGGAGCCGTCCTGTCGACCAAGTTCACCCTCCCCGGGACCGGGGCCCCGGACACGGCGACCGACCTCACCCCGGAGAAGGAGGTCCTCTGGCGCAAGTGGGTCTCGCTGTACGAGGAGAACATGCTGCCCACCGGCGAGTACCGCGGTGAGCTGTACGACATCGGCTTCGACAGGCCCGAGGCACATGTCGTGGCCAAGAAGCGGACCCTGCACTACGCCTTCTACGCCGACCGGTGGGACGGGACGGTCGAGCTGCGCGGTCTGGGCCGCACGCGGTACCGCCTGACCGACCCGTTCACCGGCAGGTCGCTCGGAACCGCCACTGCCCGGCACAACACCGTGAAGCTGTCCTTCGAGAGGTTCCAGCTCGTCGTGGCCGAGCCCGTCGGCTGACCGGCCGTCGGGCAGCGTCGGCTGACCGGCCGTCCGGCGGGCGGAGATGGTCAGCCGGGCAGTACCCGCCAGCCCGTGTACACCGTCGGCGCGACGGTCGTGCCCTGGGACGAACTCGTGCGGGAGCAGTTTTCGCCAGGAGTCGAGCTGTAGGACTCGTAGGTGTTGACGGAGTAGTTCACGTTGTACGCCTCGACGCCGTACTGGCCGACGACCCGGCCGTGTGCGGGAACGGACGCGCCGGCCGAGACACCGGTCGTGGTCGTCGTGCTCGTCGTGATGCTCGCGCTGACGCTGGTGGTCAACTTCTCGAACAGGGTGAGGGAGACGCCGACCGTGACGGTCAGGCTGTAAGTCCTCGACACCGAGGACGTGAAGGTGGCCGTGGCCACGGTGTCCGTGTTGTTGCTGACCGAGCGCTCCTCGGCGACCAGGAAGGTGGGCTGCGACGAGTTCACCACGTACTCTTCGGCCGCCCAGTAGCTCAACCCCCATTCGGGCCAGCTGTGGTGGACCCAGTTCAGCCCCGACGGGCAGCTCGTGTCGGCGGCCCGCGCCGCCGCCGTGCCCATGGCCGGTGTCGACATCAGGGCGGCCAGTACCACCCCGGCCGCGATCCGGGACCTCCGGCGCATCGAGCGGCGCGAGCCACCTCTGGGCCGCGCGGGGTGATCGGTCATCATGCCTCCTCGTCGCAGAGCGGAACAGCGGGGACGCGCAGCGGAGTCGGGCTGATCGTCGGGGAGGCAGCGGCCGGAAGCCGCTGGGACCGGACAGCGACGGACGGACGACGGACGGGCGACGGACCTGCGCTGGCCGCGGGGACGACGGCGTCCTGCTCACCGGACACCACCGGACACCACCGGACGTCCGGACACCTGCGGACGCGGGGACAGAGGGCTCTGCGGGGCGGCAGGCACCAGGGTGGAGCGCGAGATTCGACGTGTTCGTTTCCCTCGTTGCCGGCCTGTTCCGGCGCATGCTCTGTGCCATGCTCATCGGCAGCTCGACCCGGGTGAGGACTACACCGTGGAAGAGGGGTGTGGCGTGACGGAGACGGACACGCCCGGCATGCTCCTGGAGGAGTTGTGCCACGACCTGCGCCTGTTGTGGAGCCAGGCGGGCGGACCGAGTCTGCGTGTGCTCGGTGCCCAGGTGGGGTTGGGAAAGAGCCAGGTGGGTGCGATCCTCAGCGGCGACGTCCGGCGGTTGCCCGACTGGGACGTGGTGCGAGGGCTGCTCGACGGATTCCAGCGGTACGCCCACGCCCACGGGCGGACGGCGGAGATGTCCCTGCAGACGTCCCCGCCGAACTGCCGCACGCCGTCGTCGGCTTCAGCGGCAGGACCGCCGAACTCGCGGCGCTGGACGCCTTTCTGCGGCCGGGTGCCCTTCTGCCGACGGAGGGTCACGCACCCGCCGCGCCGGCCGCGCCCGCCGTGTCTGCTGTGGTGATCGCCGCGATCGGCGGCGGCGCCGGCGTCGGCAAGACCGCCCTGGCCCTGCACTGGGCGCACCGGGTGCGGGGGCACTTCCCCGACGGCCAGCTGTACGTGAACCTGCGCGGCTTCGACCACGACCACGCACCGGTGCCCCCGCAGACCGCGCTGGGCCACATGCTGCGCAGCCTCGGCGTCGCGCCCGCCGACATCCCCGCGGACCTCGACGAGCTGACACGCACCTACCGTTCCCGCCTGGCCGACCGACGGCTGCTGCTGGTGCTGGACAACGCCGCCTCCGCCGACCAGGTCCGTCCCCTGCTGCCCGGTAGCCCGTCCTGTCACACCCTCGTCACCAGCCGGAACCGTCTGGGCGGCCTCATCGCGCGCGACGGGGCGGTCCCGTTGGTCCTGGACGTCCTCGATCCCGGCGAAGCCCGTACGCTGCTGGAGGCGCTCCTCGGCCGGGAACGGACCGCCGCCGAGCCCGACGCGGCCTCGGAACTGGTCCGGCTGTCCGGTTTCTTACCGTTGGCCCTGCGGGTGGCCGCGGCCCACCTCCAGCTCGGTCCCGGCCGCCGCATCGCCGACCTCGTGGCGGAACTGGCGGTGGGGGYACGCCTGGCCGCCCTGGAACTCGACGACGACCCCTCCTGTGCCCTGCGCTCCGCGTTCGCCCTGTCCTACCAGGCGTTGGACGACGGGGCGCGGCAGCTGTTCCGCCGGCTGAGCGTGGTACCCGGCCCCGACTTCACCGTCCCGGCCGCGGCCGCGCTGCTGGCGGTGGCGCAGCCGCGGGCCCGGCTGCTGCTGGAGACCCTGGCCGCCGCGCACCTGGTCGAGAACCACCGCACCGGCCGCTATCGCTTCCACGACCTGCTGCGCGAGTACGCCCGGGAACGGGCCGGGGAGGAGGAGACGCCGACGGAGCGCACGGAAGCGTTCCAGCGCCTGGCCGGGTGGTACCTGCGCACGGTCCGGGCCGCCGCCGGGCCGTGGCTGTTCCCGGAGGTACCGCCGGAACTCGGCAGCCCGGCCGAAGCACCGGCCGAGCCGGCTCCGGACGCACAGACAGCGCACACCGTGCCCACGGACGGACCGACGCGGCCCGACCCGACGGCAGAAGGGCCGCGGGCCACGGGAGAAGGGGCACGGGCCACGGCAGAAGGGCCGCAGGCCACGGCAGAAGGACCGCAGGCCCTGGAGCGGCTCGCAGGCGAGCGCGCGAACCTGCTCGCCGCCGTCGACCACGCCGCACGCCACGGCTCCCGCGCGATCTCCTGGCACCTGACCGACGCGATGTACCGGTACTTCTGGTTCTGCCTGCCCCGGTCCGTGTGGTGGACCACCGCGCGGACCGCCCTGGACGCCGCTGCCGCGGAAGGCGACCTGCGCGGCCAAGCCGCCATGCACGTGGCGCTCGGCCTGGCGACCTGGGACATGGCCCGCTACCAGGACGCACAGGACCACTATGCGCGCTCGCTGGAACTGAGCGGACGAGCCGACTGGCCGATCGGCCAGGGCTGGGCGCACGGCGGCCTGGGCCTGGCGAGCTGGAGCACCGGGCACCTGGACGAGGCGCTGCGGCACTACACCGTCATGCTGGGCATCACCCGTACGCACGGCGACACTCCCGCCGAGTCGACCGTCCTGGCCGCCATCGGCAAGGTCTACCGGGACATGGGCAGGTTGGCGGAGGCGGCCGACCTGCTGGAGCTGGCGCTGCGCATGAACCCGCGGTTCGAATGGCGCCGCGAGCCCCCCACCCTGCCGCGTCAGGCCCTCGGCGTGGTCCGGTGGGAGATGGGCATGCTGCGGGAAGGTCTGGAAGACCTCGAACAAGTGCTGACCGCGGAGGCACCGGCCGGATCCCGGGTGGGCCACGCCATGACCCTGGCGACCATCGCCATGATCCACCGAGACCTCGGCCACCACCGCATCGCGCTGGAACTCGGGGAACGCGCCCACGCGCTCGTCGAGGACACCGGACGGCTCTCCGTCCGGGCCACCATCCTGAACGTGCTCGCAGGCGCCCACCACGGACTGGGGCAGGACCGGCGGGCGGCCCACCTCCAGCGCCAGGCGCTGCTGCTGGCCCAGCGGTCGGGATACCCCCGTGTCCAGGCCGACACCCTTCTCGGATTCGCCGCCCTCCAGCGCGGACTACACCACCGCAGCGAGGCGCGTTCACATGCCGGCCAGGCGCTCGACCTGGCCCGGCGCAGCGGATTCCGGGTCGTGGAAGGACAGGCCCTGACAGAACTCGCGGAGATCGCTGCCGCCGAGGGCGAGTACCACGTGGCGCTCGCCCACGCCCACGACGCACTGAGGATCCAGGGCCGCACCGGCCACCGCCTGGGCGAGGCCCGCGCCCTGGCCGTGTGCAGCCGGGCCCTGCACGCTCTCGACGACCCTGCCGCCCCGCATGCCCGGGACCGGGCCGTGTCCCTGCTCACCGACACCGGCGTCCCTGTCCCCGACGACCTCCACGCCACCACAGCCGATCCCATCGACCGCTAGGCCGCGTCCGACCCTGACGTGCCCTGCATCCCTGCGAACCTCCCCATCGGACACACCGCCCGCAGCCTGGACGATGCAGGGTTCCGTGTGCTGCGGATCCCGGGACTGGACGGTGGCAGGGTGTTCGCCGACGCGCAACGCCTGCTCGCGTCGCACGGGCGCAGTCCCAGCCCCAGCCGGTACGTCAGGCCGAGACGGTCGAGACCTGACAGGGCGCGCAGGCCTCACGCCTCCGAATTTGCGTTGGAGCGCGCTCCAATTCCTAGGTTCGGAGGCATGCGATACATCAAACTCGGGACGACCGGACTGGAAGTCTCCGCCATCACCCTGGGCTGTATGAGTTTCGGCGAGCCGGACCGGGGCGGCGAGCCCTGGTCGCTGGGCGCGGACGCCAGTCGGGACATCATCAAGCAGGCCCTTGAGAGCGGTGTCACCTTCCTCGACACGGCCAACGGGTACAGCGCCGGAAGCAGCGAGGAGATCGTCGGCCAGGCGGTCAGGGACTTCGCCCGGCGCGAGGAAGTCGTTCTTGCCACCAAGGTCTGGATGCGGATGCGCCCCGGTCCGAACGGCGCCGGGTTGTCCCGCAAGGCGATCTTCGCCGAGCTCGACGCCTCCCTGAAGCGGCTGGGGACCGACTACATCGACCTGTACCAGATCCACCGCTGGGACTACGACACCCCGATCGAGGAAACCCTAGAGGCGCTGCACGACGCGGTCAGGTCCGGGAAGGTCCGCTACATCGGAGCCTCCTCCATGTACGCCTGGCAGTTCGCCAAGGCCCTGTACCTGGCCGACCTGAACGGCTGGACCCGGTTCGTGTCGATGCAGGACCACTACAACCTCATCCACCGGGAAGCGGAGCGGGAGATGATTCCGCTCTGCGCCGACCAGGGTGTCGGCGTGATCCCGTGGAGCCCGTTGGCGCGGGGCAGGCTGACGCGGATCCAGGACACCGCCACGGCGCGTGCCGCGACAGACCCGGGCGGCAAGATCCTGTACCGCGACGGGGACCAGGCGGTGGCCGAGCGCGTCCACGAGATCGCGGGCAAGCGGGGTCTGTCCCCGGCCCAGGTCGCCCTGGCCTGGGTCATGCGCAACCCGGCGGTGACCTCGCCCGTCGTCGGGGTCACCAAGCCTGCCCAACTGGCCGAGGCGGTCGCCGCGGTGGACATCGAACTCGACGACGACGAGGCCGCCTACCTGGAAGAGCCCTACCAGCCGCACGAGACCGCTTACTTGGAGGAGTCCTTCTACAAGTCGCGCCCCGCGGCGGGCTCCCGGTAGTCCGCGCTACCGGCCGGACCTTCGACAAGTACGAACGCTGGGCCAAGGACTGCTACATCACCCTCTGCCATACGTGACGCGCATGCCCGCTCAGCCGCGGCCGGTGAGGTGGGTCCGGGCGACCTGGTGGAAGGCGGCAGCCAGCGGGTTGTGGTCGTCGGCGCGGGTGGCGACCACGACCTGGTAGGGGTCGGTCCCCTCGATGGGAACGGCGGTGATGTCCGGGCGGAGCGTGCCGCGCCGGTCGCCGGCCGGCAGGATCGCGAACGAGTGGCCGCCTGCCACGAGTTCCATCTTGTCCTCGAAGGTGTCCTCGACGCCGGGCGCGGACGGCACCGGCCACCCACCCGGACACGACTCGGCGGTCCGGGGCACGCTCCAGGCGGCCGCCGTGGCGGTGCATTCGACGAACTTCTCGTCGCCGAGGTCGCCGAGGGTGAGGGACTCCCTGCCCGCCAGGCGGTGGGAAGCCGCCATGACGAGCACCCGCGGCTCCTCGTAGAGGACGCTCACCCGCAACTGGCCGGCCCGCAACGGCAACGGCAGCCGGGCGACCAGCGCGTCCACCCGGCGCTCCGGCAGGGCGTGGGTGTCCTGCCAGCTCAGATGGCGGGTACGGACCTGGGCGTCGGGCCAGCGGCGACGCAGTTCCCGCGCCGCCGGGGTGATGACCAGGTCCTCGACGTACCCGATGGTGATCGTCCGTACGGGCGCGGCGGCCCGCGCGGTCAGCGCCGCCTGGTGGGCGGTCTCCAGCAGCGTCCGTGCCTGCGGCAGGAACGCCTGTCCCGCCTCGGTGAGGCGGCTGCCCTGCGGGGTGCGGTCGAACAGTCGCACCCCCAACTGCTGCTCCAGGCGCTGGATCTGACGGCTGAGCGACGGCTGCGCGAGATGCAGCGCGGTGGCGGCCCGGCCGAAGTTCAAGTGCTCCGCCACGACCGTGAAGTACCGCACCAGCCGGAGGTCGAGGTCCGGACCGGTGTCCGGCCCCGCCGGGGGCGAAGGGATGTCACGCACACCGCAAGCCTACGTCGTCATACACCTGCCGTATGACGGGGTGTGAAACAGGCATTGGACCGCCGCCGCTGACTGTTCTTGAATCGGATGAAGGAATTCGGGAAACGCAGGAAGCATAGGAAGTAGAGGGCGGTCATGGGAGTTTATGACGGCAGGAATGTCGTGATCGTGGGCGGCAGCAGCGGCTTCGGTTTCACGACGGCCCAGATGCTGGTGAACGGCGGAGCCCGAATACTGATCAGCGGTCGCAGCCGGCCCGCACTCGACTCCGCCAGCGAGCGGCTCGGGCCGAATGCCGTTGCCGTCCGTGGTGACATCGCCTCGCTGCCCGACCTAGACGTTCTCGCCGAACGCGTGAAGTCCGAGTTCGGGACGGTCGACGCACTGTTCGTGAGCGCCGGCGTCACCCGTTTCACGCCCTTCGAGGAAATGACCGCGCAGGCATACGACGAGCTGCTCGCAATCAACGCCAAGGGGCCCTACTTCGCCGTGCAGAAGCTTGTCCCACTGTTGCGGGAGGGAAGCGGCGTGGTACTCACCACCTCGGTCGCGAACGTTTTGGGAATTCCGATGATCAGCGCCTACTCGGCCGCGAAAGCGGCCCTGCGCTCCATGACCCGCGGGCTCGCCCGCGAGTTGCTTCCGCGGAAGATCCGGGTCAATGCGGTGAGTCCCGGTCCCATCGACACCGGAATCCTGGAGAAGGCACTGCCGGAGGAGGAAGCGAAGCAGACCAAGAAGCAGATGATGGCGGACAATCCCATGGCGCGGTTCGGCGAGCCGATCGAGGTCGCCAGGGCGGTCGCGTACCTGGCGTTCGACGCCACCTTCACCACCGGGGCGGAACTGGTCGTGGACGGGGGCGCTTCGCAACTCTGAGGCGACTCTGAGCGAGGTGGCGGTGGCGGTGGCGGGCGTCGTCACACGGGCTCGTGGCACGGCCGCAGCGCCTCGGCGCGTCTTTGTCCTCCCACCGGGTCTCCCCACCGCGACCCGACTCCTCTTGTCAATTCCGGTGAAACGGCATACCCGTGGCACGCGGTTTTCACCGGAAACGACGAAGACATGAACATCTGCCGTGAAGGAGGCTTTCCCCGGTCGCCGTCCACCACGAAGACGGCCATCGGGAGGGAGAACGGATGAGGTTACAGATGACCCGGCTGCGCGGGGCCACGGTGGCGGTTACCGCTCTGGTCTGCGGGCTCGTGCCCCAAGTCGGTATGGCCGGAGTCGCCGGCGCCGCGGGCACCGCCCAGGCAATGGCTACGGCGGCTGAAGCACCGGCTTCGCCTCCGTCGGACATGTCCGTCGCCTACCTGTCCTGTACGGTTCCGTCCGGCTACACCTACACCTCGGTCACGAACACCACGACCTGCTCCACCAGCGGCTTTGCCCCGCTCTACGACGTGGTGCAGCCCAGGACGGGCCTGTGGGCCTGCACCGTCCCGCGGGGCTTCACCTACACCGCGACCTCAAGCACCATCGTCTGCTCCACCAGCGGACTCAGCACCAGTTACCTCCTGCGGGCCATCTGAGTGGCTGTTGTCGTTCCGAGCTTGAGGAGTGCGCGTCGAACGCGGGTCTCGGTCGGGTGACCGCTGTCGGCCGCGGGCATGAAGGCAGGGTCTCTTGGCAGCTCGGGATGGCGAAGCCGAAGCCGACCGAGATCCAGGAGACCCTGCCGCCGATGGCCTACCGGACCTTCGCCCGGGTACGCATCTGCTCTGCCGGTCGGCCCAGTTCGGCCGCCGTCGCAGGGGAGCCGGGGGAGACGTCGCTGAGCCGGCTGTGTACGGCCGTTGAACGGCCCACTCACCGCCCTGGTTCAGCGGCGTTTCCGTTGAACGCCGTATGTGACAGCCGTGCACCTTCGCTATCGACCGACCGACCGACCGCCCGCCCGGCACGGACCCGGTGGTCTACCGGTTCGCGGCTTCGCGGGAAGGGATTCGGTTCGTGCGACCGACCGCGCGAGCAGCCGCGTTGCGCACCGCCAGGCCCGGCCGGGTGCGGGGCACCATGAGCCTGGAGAGCGGGCCGACGCGTCGCTGCCGCGGACCTACCTCACGGCGGAGCCGCGCCTCGTAGGCGGCGAAGGCGCGAATGTGGTCACCGGGGCGTGCGGCGAGCTCTTCCGCGAGGGCGTACGCGCCCGCCATCGCCATGCTGGAGCCGTCACCCAGCAGGGCCGTCGCGGCCGCCGCGTCCCCGAGCAGCACGACCCGCCCGCGGGACCACGAGGGCACCCGGATGGTCGTCAGGGGGTCGAAGAAGGGAGCCGGGTGGTCGAGGAACGCCGCCACGAGTTCCGGTGCCCGCCACCGCACGTCGGCGTAGGCGTCGGCCACGGTCTGCTTGTGAAGGGCGATGTCCTTGCGGTCGTGGGGCGCCGACCGTTCGGCCCGGAAGGTGAAGATCGCGAGCGGAGTGGTCCGCGAGGGGTGGACGACCAGCATCCGGTTCGGCACGGTCAGCATCGTCATCTCGCTCGGGTCCTCGACGGCGTCGGGTTCCAGCGGCACGGTCGCGCCGTACAGGCCCAGGTCGCCGGCGAACTGCCGCTCGGGGCCGAACACCAGGCGCCGCACGGTGGAGTGCATCCCGTCGGCGCCGACCACCAGGTCGAAGCGCCGTGGCGCCGACCGCCGGAAGGMGACGTCGACCCCGCCTGCGTCCTGGTCGAGAGAGGTGACCGTGTCGTCGAACAGGAACTCGGCCCCGGTCCGCGCCGACCGGTGGAGCACCTCGGACAGGTCGGCTCGGGTCACCTCGACCGTCGGCGCCTTGTCCGAGGTGAGCGGGAGGTGCAGGATCCGCCTGCCGTCGGGGTCGAGCAGGGTCAGGGAGCGATTGCGGGTGGCGAGCGCGCGGAGCTGCGGAAGGATGCCCATGCGGTCGGCGACCGGGATGGCGGGCCCCTTCACGACGATCGCGCTGCCACCGGAGCGCAGCTGCCGGGCGTGTTCGACGGCCGTCGGCCGGTAGCCGTTCCGGGAGAGCCAGTACGCGAGTGCGGGTCCTGCGATTCCGGCACCGACTATCAGCACTTCGGGCTTCTTCATGACGACGACCTTTCGGAGTGTCGATGACCAGGCATCCGGCGAGTGCCGGGTGGACATCGGGGCGCGGCGGCATGGGGTGGCGCCGTCAGGGCAGGTACGAAAAATTTCGTACCTCAGTGGAGCATGTCCTTCAGGTACGATTCAAGTCGTACCTGAAGGAGGGTGCCGCGTGGCAGGGAAGAACCTGGCCGGTCCGCAGGCCGATGCGCTCGATCTGGGTGCGGTGTTTCGCGCCCTCGCCGACGAGCACCGCCGTTCGGTGATGATGCAGTTGGCCGCCGACCGCGGCGACAACGAGCGGGGCTGCAACTCGTTCGACCTGCCGATCTCGAAGCAGACCCAGACCCACCACTTCCGGGTCCTGCGCGAGGCAGGCCTCATCGACGAGATCGACTACGGCAACCGCAAGGGCGTCCGACTGCGGCGCACCGATGTCGAGAAGAAGTTCCCTGGGCTGCTCGCGCTCCTGGAAGCGCAGGCTACGGGCGGCGCCGCATCTTGCTGAGCGCGGGCGGGCGCGCCCTCGACACCATGCTGAGCGTTTCGTACTCCACAAGTCGTTGTCAGTGCGGCCCCATAGCTTTGGGGTCATGACGGAAAGATCTGATCCGGCGTCCCGGGAAGCGAATTCCTCGCATCTGCCTGCCTCTTGGCGGGCGGACTGGACGTGCGGTTCCGCGTCCGATCCTCGGCTGCTCCGCACCTTCAGCGGTCACGGAGCCCCCGTAGTCGCAGTGACGACGGCGGTCGTCGACGCGCGTCCGGTTGTCGTCTCCGCGAGCCGCGACGCGACGGTGTGCGTCTGGGACCTGGCGACAGGCGAACGGCTGCATACGCTGACGGCAGCTCCTCCCGATCCCATGTCGTCGTTGTCGCCCGAGTTGGTGGCCCTGGCCACGGTGGTGGTCGACGGGCGGCCTCTGGTGCTCACGTGCCACACCGACGGGACCGCGAGGCTCTGGGATCCGGAGACGGGGCGTTCTGCGGGTGAACTGGCCCTGGTCCTCGCGCAATTGGTCCTGGATGGTCGGCATGTGGTGCTGGCCGTTCAGGCGGACCGGACGCTGGGCGTGTGGGACCGGGCGACCGGCAGTCGGCTCGGCGTGTTCCCCTGGATGGTGGACATGGGGACGCTGGACGGACGCAAGGTTGTCGTGACGTGCCCACCGGACCACCCTGCGCAGGTGTGGGACCTGGCCACCGGCCGCGAGGTCGGCGAGTGCCTGCCAGCCCAGGGGCCGTGGACACTCGAAGGACGGCACATCGCCGTGACCGAAGAGGAGGGCGGGCCGGGCCGTGTATGGGATCTGGACCGCCACGTGCTGCTGGCAGCCGATCTGCGGGACTTGCTGACGGACGCCGAGTACGGTGACGCGCTGTCAGCCTTGGCGGCCGTCGACACGGTGTCGGCCCTGACGGTCGTCGACGACCGGGTCGTGGTCCTCGACTCCCACTACGAGGGCGCCCCAGAACTCGTCGGCGACCTCACCCCTGTTGTCTTTCCCGACGACCCGTCCGCGACACTGATCCTGGAAGGGCGCCGTGTCGCGCTCGCCGTGGGCGTGGGCGTGGGCATGGAGGTGGACCACACCCTGCGCTTCTGGGACCTGTCGACGCGCCCCATGGACCCCACAGGCTCTGACGGTACGCGGAACATGCACAACAGCATGCGCAGCATTCCTTTGGAAGCAGCCGCGGGCAAGGAATTGACCAAGGGCGAACCGAGAGACCTCGTCGACCTGGCACGCCTGATCTCCGCCCGTACCAACGGCCTGCTCGCCACCGAGGGCAGTGGGGAAACCTGGGCGGAGGCCACTTCCCGGAACCTGGTTCCGGGGGACACGCCCTTCTCCCTCCTCTCCGGTCCGGACGGCACCGTAACGCTTCGGCACACGCCCGACCCGTCGTCCGCAGGCGGTGTGCAGACCGGTCACACCGATCGGGTATGGGCCGTCGCCGGCACCCCGGTCGGGACGCGCACCCTGGCGGTCACGACATCCCGCGACCGCACCGTACGGGTCTGGGATCTCGCCACCGGCGAACAGGAGGGTGAGCCCCTCACCGGGCACACCGGACAGGTGTGGGACGTCGCCATCACCACGCTGGACGGACGCGCCGTCGCCGTCACCGCGGGGGAGGACCACACGGTCCGCACCTGGGACCTCACCGCTGCCCGGGGAGACGGCGGCCGGCTGCGTACCGGACACACCGCGTCCGTCCTGGCGGTCGCCACAGCGGTCCTTGACGGTGCCCCAGTGCTCGTCAGTGCAGGCGCCGACCACGCCGTGCGCACCTGGGACCTGACCACCGGCTCGCAGGTTTCCGACTCCCTGAGCGCAGAGGTGTCCGCCATGGCGACTGCGGTGGTGGGCGCAGCTCCGGTCGTCGTCACGGCCGCTCCCGATGCCACCCTGCACATGGTGGAACTCGCCACCGGCCGAACCGTCCACCGTCCGTTCCTCAGCGGCCACGGCAGAGTCCTGGCCATGGCCTCGGCGGCCCTGGACGGTCTGCCCGTCCTCCTCACCGCGGGCAGTGATCGCGTCGTGGGCGTCTGGGACCTCACCACCGGGCAGCCCCTGGTCGCACCTCTCACCGGCCACTCCAGCCGTATCACGGCCGTCGCCACCACGGTTCTCGACGGACGGCCCGTGGCAGTCACGGGCAGCTGGGACAAGACGGTGCGACTGTGGGACATCGCCACCGGTCGGCAGCTCGGCGAACCCCTGACCGGCCACACCGACTGGGTGACCGCCGTGGCCACCGCCACCCTGGACGGAGTCCCCCTCGCCGTCAGCAGGAGCCGGGACCGGACGATACGCCTGTGGAACCTGTCCGCAGGCCAGGAGATTTACGCCGTCCAGGCCGCCGAGTCAGGCTCCGGCAACACGCTGGCGGTCTCGGCGACGGCCGACGGACGGCTCGTCGCGGCCTTCGGCGATGACCGCACCGTGCGGTTCCGCGATCTCATCGCAGGGTCCCCAGCCGGTACCGACCACCTGCTCCCGTTCCCCGTGCACTCCCTCGTAGCGGCGCCGGGCGGGCGCTTCGCGGTGGGGTTCGGTTGCGAGGTCGGGGTGCTGTCGAGGGCATCCTGACAAGCCAGGGACCTCGCCGGGGCAGCAACGGTCTTCGCCGGGCGGCAGGTGTCGCTTCACGAAGGACGGGCGGTCGGATCAGGTGCGGGAGAACGGCGCCCAGTCGGTCAGTTCGAAGCCGGAACCCCGGCGGCGCATTTCGAAGGCACCGTGTCCGGGCAGGTGCGCCGGGAGCACGAGGGCGTTGTTGTCCGCGGCGTACGCGAACATGCGCGCACGGCTGGCGCGAGCACCGTCCTCGTCCTCCTCGAAGCAGCTGTTGATGTGCGGCTCGTGCACCTGGATCGCGCCGTGCAGGAGGTCGCCGGCGAAGATCGCGCGGTCGCCCCCGGACTCCAGATGGATGATCGAGGAGCCGGGCGTGTGGCCGGGTGCCGGTTCGAGGCGGAGGTGGGAGTCGATGGTGTACGACTCGTCCCAGGTCTCCACCAGTCCGGCCTCGACGACCGGGTCGACGCTGTCCTCGTAGACGTTCTGGTTGCCCCGCCCGAACACCGTGTTGTGGAGGTTCTCGGGCCTCCAGTACTCGACGTCACGCCGCGGCATGAGGTAGGTCGCGTTGGGGAAGGTAGGGACCCAGTCGCGGCCTTCGAGCCGGGTGTTCCAGCCGACGTGGTCGTCGTGCAGGTGCGTGTTGACGACGATGTCGACGTCTTCGGGCCGCACGCCGACAGCGGCGAGATTCGCCAGGTAATCGGTGCTGAGGTAGGACCAGATCGGTTGCAGCGGGCGGTACTTGTCGTTGCCCGCGCCGGTGTCGATCAGGATGATCCTGCCCTCGCTGCGCAGTACCCAGGACTGGGTGGCGGTACGGGTGAGATCGGTGTCCGGATCCCAGTGGTGGGGCGCCAGCATCTCGGTGTGCCGCTGCCACTCCTCGGGCTTGCTGCCGGGGAAGAAGACATCCGTCGTCATCGGAGTGGTGTCGGAGTACTCCATGACGCGGTGGATCCGCACATCACCGAGTTCGATGGTGCTCACCGTCGGCGTCCCGGTCCCGGTCCCGGTCCCGGTGTCGGTGCCGGTCCCGGTCTTGGTCCCGGTTCCTGTTCCGGTCTCGGAGGACGGGGTGGCAAGGGGGTTCATCGTTCTCCTTCGAAGGTTCGGACGTCGTCCTCCAGCCTGCGAGCATGCGGTGCCCCGGAGGTATCGGACACGTGACTGCACTTCACCGGTCTTCGTCTCCGGTCTCCAGGGCGGCGGGCCCGAGGCCGTCCTGGCGAGCCCGAGCCGTTCGTCATGTGACTGCACCCGAGGTACACCGAGAACGCCCTGGTAGCGTCGATGCGCGGGATGCGGGATGCGGGATGCGATGACCGGAGGCGTCGAGCCCCGGAAGATCCCGCCACGTCTGGAGAACCGGTGGACGAGTACACAGCGACAACCGCCTGCGGCCCCAGCGGCACCGCCGTGATCAGAGGAGCCGAGTGGGACAGGCTGGTCGCAGCGGTGACCACGCCGCGTACGGCGGAGTCCGTGACGAGGACGGCGGACGTTCTGCTGACCGTGGTGGGGGAGTGCGGAGCGGGCAAGACCACCCTGGTGGAGGCGGTCGCGGAGCGCTTCGCCGCGGACGGCGGCCGGGTGCTCAAGGCCGACAGCAGCCCGTCCGAGACCCACCTGGCGTTCTCGGTCCTGCACCAGCTGCTCCGTCCGGTCCGCGGGCGGATCGACCTCCTGCCCCTCAGGCAGCGAGGGGCGCTGCACGTCGCTTTCGGAGCGGGGGAGCGAAGCGAGGCGCCGGACCCGATGCTCATCGGGACAGCGGTCCTCACTCTCCTGCCGGACCTCGCCGCCGAGCGCCCGTTGCTGGTGGTCGTGGACGGCGCCCAGTGGGCCGACCGCGCCTCGCTGGACGCCCTCTCCTTCGCCGCCCGGCGGCTGGCCGACGAACCGGTGACGCTGCTGGTCGCCACCAGGGACCCCACGTTGCGCGGGCTCGCCGCTCAGGAACCGACCCTCACCCTGGACCCCCTCGACCGCGGCGCGGCGGAACGGCTGCTGGACCTCCAACCGCGGGTGCCCGCCGGACCCATCCGGGCAGCCGTCCTCGACCAGGCCGAGGGCAACCCCCTCGCCCTGGTGGAGCTCGCCCGGGCCGTCGGCGACCACGACAGTACGTCCCGCACGATCCACGGCCCGCTCCCCGTCACCGAACGGCTGGGGCGGCTCTACGCCGACCGGCTGGCCGCGTTGCCCGCCCGGACGCGCCGCGCGGTGGTGCGCCTGGCCGCCGTCGACGACGAGGACCCGTCGCACACAGTGCTGTCCTGGCTTCCCGACATCGGCGATCCGGTGTGGGCGCCCGCCGAGGAGGCCGGACTCGTGCGGCGAAGCGGGGGACGACTGCGCTGGGGCCATCCGCTCTCCCGGCTCGCGATCCACCACACGGCCCCCGCCGAGGAGCGGCGCGCGGCGCACCTGGGGCTGGCCGAGCTGTTCGGCGACCAGGATCCCGACCGGCACGCCTGGCACCTTGCCGCCGCCACCTCCGGGCTGAGCGCGTCGGTCTCGGCCCGGCTCGAAGCCGGTGCGGACCGGGCACGTCACCGCAGTGGCTACGCAGCCGCCGCCCACATGCTGGAACGGGCCGCGGACCTGCACCCCGACCGGGGCGAGAGCACTCGGCTGCTGGTCGCCGCGACCCGTGCGGCGGTCCTGACCGGCAGGCTCGACTCCGTCGAACGGCTGGCCGCACGCACCCGCGTCGGCACCGACGACCCGACCGCCGCGGCCCTCGCCGCCCTCCAGGTCGGCCGGCTCATGACACTGACCAGCTCGCACAACGCGGCCTTCGGACAGCTGATGCGCCCTGCCGCCGCCCTCGCCGACAGCGATCCCGCGGCGGCGTCGGAGGCCCTGGCCGCCGCCTCTGTGGTGCGCTTCTACTCCGGTGACGCGGCCCAGTTGTATGAGATCGAACGCCTGCTGCCCCTGGCCTCGACGCCCCCCGGCCACCGGCTCGGAGAGCGGGAGGGGCTCCTGGCGGACTGGGCCTGGGTCGTCGCGCATCCGGAGGCCGCCGACGCGCGCTTCGCCCTGCGGCTGCCCGCCCTGGCCGTGGGCGCGCGGGAGGAACCGCAGACGCTGATCCTGCTCGCCACCGCTGCCTGGCTGCTGGACGAGACGGAACTGGCCGCGCGTACGTACGACGCGGCGCTCGCCTCGTGGACCTCGCAGGGACCGCTGCCGGACGGCCTCGGCGGGGCAGCCGCCCTCGCCTATCTGGAACAGGGCCGGTGGGCCCGTGCGCAGACGGCCTGCGCCGAACTCGCGGACGTCGCTTCGTCGTTCGGTCTCGATCACGCGGCGGCCTGTGCCGCCGCGACGCAGGCGCTGCTGTGCGCGCTGCGCGGTGACGCGGCCGGGGCCCGCGCCCGGGCGCGGTACGCCCTCTCGCTCGTCGACCCGCGGGAGAGCCGTTCCGTCCTCGTGCTCGCCCACCGCGCGCTGGGCACCGCCGCCACCGCGGAAGGCGACCACGAGACCGCCTACCAGCACTGCCGTGCGCTCTTCGACGACCGGGGCAACCCCACGCACTACCACCTCTCCTACCCGGCGCTGCCCGAGCTGGCGGCCGCCGCGGCCCGGGTCGGCCGTCGCGAGGAGGCCACCCGGATCGTGGACGGAGTCGAGCGGTCACTGGCGGACGCGGGCGCGCTGGCGCCGCGCAGGGCCGCGCTGGTCCGTCTGAGCCGGGCGGTGCTCGCCCCGGCCGAGGAGGCCGAGAAGGCCGAGGAACACTTCACGGCGGCGCTGGAGCCCCCCGCGCTCGCCCGCCGGCCTTTCGAGCACGGCCAGGCGCTGCTCGCGTACGGGGAGTGGCTGCGCCGACGCCGCCGTATCTCCGATGCCCGTCCGCCCCTGGTCGAGGCCGAGGCCCTCTTCCGGCGGCTGACCGCACAGCCCTGGGTGGCGCGGGCCCAGTCCGAACTCAGGGCCGCCGGTGCCCGGAACGCCACCATGAGACCGGACGCCTTCGCCGGCCTCACCCCGCAACAGCAGGAGATCGTGCGGCTGGCGGCGCTAGGACTGACCAACCGTGAGGTGGCCGAGAAGCTGTATCTGTCCCCACGTACCGTCAGCTCGCACCTCTACCGGGCGTTCCCCAAACTGGGCATCACCGTACGCTCCCAACTGAGGGATGTTGTCGACACCATGACCGCCGGCGGCGGCGAGGCGGGTCGGGACATCGACGCGAGGGGCGGTCCATGACCGCCGCGCACCATGGTCGACGGTTCGGCTCACACCTATGCCTCCAACTCCTCGCGCACCCCGCTGCTCCTTCTGCCACACGGCACACCGAAAAACGTGTTGGCCGACTGCCAGGGGGCTGCGACGATGCGTTGGTTTCCCAGGTGGAGGACGTTTGTTCGTTTTCGTGTGTGCGGGATGCGGGGCCGAGTTGACCGCCCCGCTGTCCCAGGTCGCCCTGCCGGTCCATGCCCGTCAGAAGTACGGGAACGGAATTCAGCTTCCGGTGCTCATGGAGTCCGGGACGTTCGCCGCGGACCCCGATCCCTGGGGAGGGCCGTGGCGGGTCCGGGACGAGATCGATCCGGGTGAAGCACAGGCACGCGGCATCTACGCGCCGGTCCCGGCTCTGTCCGACAGCAAGCCCGGGGCGAGTGTCGTCGCGCCCGGTGATATCCGTGGAACCCGGCTCATTCCCGAGAAGCGCGGCGGTGCGTGCTGCGGCCTTGACGGAGCCGACGGGCCCAACATGGCCTGCGAGGCATGCGACCTGCCCGTGGCGACCAGGATCGACGACTGCTCGCTCTGGCAGGCGGTATGGCTCAGCCCGGACGCCGTGCGCCGTGTCCCCGTCGGCGGTACCCGCGCCGCACCCCTCTCCTGGGCGGAGCTGACGGCGAAGGGGGAGCGAACGCCCCCGTTCGAGCCGATCGCCACGTGGGGAGGTCGGTTGGGGCCGGGCCACTACTGGTCGTGGAGCCCGCGGTGGGAGGCGGCAGCCGGCCAGGCCCTCGCCCACCTGTTGGTTGCTTCCCAGGGGCAGCCGGTGCAGGTACCAGGGGGTCTGGCCTCGGACGTGTTCCAACGCGCGCTCGACGTCCTGCTGCCCCCCGGTCCCCCGAAGCGGCGAGCCGTTCTGGCTGGACCGGCCCTGCCCGGACGCGGGCGTCGACATCCTCCTCGTACCGGTCCACCCGCAGACAGGCCAGACCTGGGCCCTCGCCGGAGCGGCTGCGTCGGCATACCCGGTGCCTCTGCCGCTGGGGGTGTGGCTGTGGCTGGTCTCTCCCCGGCCGTACCTGCCGGTTCCCGCGTCAGGCCGCATACCTCAGGACGTACTCCGCGACGACCCGCTCCCGCTGCTGCCCCGCTGCCTGTTCCGGGCCGACCGGGAAACGTTCCGGCGCACCCTGGTCCGCCTGCCGGCCGTGCGCAGTCCGTGGCTGCGTGCGATCCTCGAAAACCTGACACGGGGCGCCGCGGCCGACCTGTTCTAAGGTCCGCTGCCGGCTCTACCGGGGCCGGCTCCGCGCACCTGGTACACCTGGTACACCTGGTACCAGCCGGCCGGTCCACCGCCCGCGCCGCCGTACAGGCCGCATGGTCCGTCTTTCGCTGGGGACGTGGCGGTTACTGGTCGGGCGGCTGGTGGCTGTTCACTGGCCCGATGACCGTGCGTCGTATGCGAGTTGCGCCGTCATGACCTGGTCGCTGTGCTCGACCGTCCAGTCGTACAGGCGGGTGAAGGGCTCACGGAAGGACTCGCCGAGGGGTGTGAGGGAGTACTCCACGCCGAGGGGGGAGGTCTCAAGCACCCGGCGCCGGATCAGGCCGTTGCGTTCGAGTCTGCGCAGTGTCTGGGTCAGCACCCGCTGGGTGACGCCCTCCAGCTGTCGCTTGATCTCGTTGAACCGCGTCGGGCGCTCCAGGACCGCCAGGACCATCATCGACCACTTGTCGGCGATCTGGTCGAGGATGGGCCGGCTCGGGCACTCGGCGCTGAAACGCGGCATACCTCGGGGTGGCAGGGGCGTGGGGCTGGTATCCATCACGATCCTTGGTTGTCGAAAAGTGCGTTATTGACCGTCCTCGGCGCAGCGCCCAGGGTAGGTATGCGTTGCAAACCTACCTGCTCACCGCACACCTTGGAACACTCATGAACCTGGACCAGTACACGACGCTGCGCGTGGCCGTCGACGCCGGAGTCGCGCGGATCATCCTGGACAATCCACCTGTCAACGTGCTCAGCGGCACCTTGATCCGGGAACTGCACGACGTCCTCGGGACGCTGCGGGACGATCGCTCGGTCCGCGTCATCGTGTTCTCCAGCGCGAATCCCGAGTTCTTCATCGCTCACGTCGACATCCACATCCTCGACGAGATGGACGAGCTGCGGGGGATCGCGGACCGCAACCCGGACGCCAATCTCTTCCAGGGGGTCGGCGAACTGCTGCGCCACCAGCCGCAGGTGACGATCGTCGAACTGGCGGGCAAGGCGCGGGCCGGCGGCGCCGAGTTCGTCGCGGCGGCCGACATGACCTTCGCCGCGCGGGAGAGCGCGGGTATCGGGCAGAGCGAGGTGCTGATGGGCATCGTGCCGGGCGGTGGAGGCACGCAGTACCTGCGCGAGCGGGTCGGGCGCAACCGGGCACTGGAACTGCTGCTCACCGGCGATCTGGTGGATGCGGACACCGCGGCCGCCTACGGGTGGATCAACCGCGCGGTGCCCGCGGCCGAGCTGGACGCGTTCGTCGACGGGGTGGCGAAAAAGATCGCCGCGCTCTCCCCGGAGCTCATCGCCGCCGCCAAGCAACTGGTCCCGCCGACGGACCTGACCGACGGTCTGCGGGCGGAGAACGACGCATGGGCCGAGCTGGTGAGCGGGGACCTGCCTCCACGGCTCATGACAGGAGCCCTGGAGCAGGGTGCGCAGACCCCCGCGGGCGAGCGCGATCTGGAATCGGTCATGCGAAGCGTCGCCGCCGGTCTGTAGAAGCCGGTTTGTAAAGGCCGGTCTGTAGAGGACGGTCTGCAGAGCGGGAGCCACGGGCCGGGAAGCCCGCGGACGGAATCCGTCCGCGCCGGCGAGCGGCATGCCGGGCGTGTTTCGTCGGCACGTTTCGTCCGTGCCAGCCCGGCCGGTGCCTCGCCGATGCGCAGAGGATCACGAGATCCAGCTGCGGGCCACGACGTGGGGAAGGCCCCCGCCGTCGTGACGTGCGCGTTCCCCGGCCCGTGCCGCGGATCGCTCCACACTCAAGAGGAGAGATGAACCAATGAGGGCAGCCTTCTACGACACACCGGGTCCCGCCAAGAGCGTGCTGCGGGTGCTGGACGTCGAGCGCCCCGAACCCCGCCCCGGCCAGGTGCGTGTCCGCGTAGCACTCTCCGCGATCAACCCGGGCGACATGTTCATGCGGTTGAACTCCACCCCGCAGGACTTCCAGCGCGTCGGCGAGCACACCGGCCGCATCCCGCACCAGGACGGCACCGGCACGATCGACGCGGTCGGCGCGGGCGTCGACCCGAGCCGGATCGGCGAGCGTGTGTGGATCTGGATGGCCGGCGCCGGCCATCCCTGGGGAACCGCTGCCGAATGGACCGTCGTGCCGTCCGAGCAGGCCGTCGCACTGCCGGACGGCATCTCCGACGAACTCGGCGCCTGCCTAGGCATCCCGGCGATGACCGCGCACTGGTGCCTGCACGCCGACGGCTCGCCCCGCGACCGCACCGTACTTGTTGCGGCCGGTGCGGGCGCCGTCGGGCACTACGCGATCGAACTCGGCCGGATCGCCGGCGCCCGGGTCGTGACGACGGTCAGCGGCCCCGAGAAGGCCGCGCTGGCCAGGGTCGCGGGTGCGGACCTCGTCGTGAACTACCGCGACGCCGACGTCGCCCGGCAGATCCTCGACGGAGCCGGGCCCGTCGACCGGATCATCGAGGTGTCGCTGACCGACAACCTCGAACTGGACCTGGCCGTCGCCGGCCCGGGCGCGACCATCGTGACCTACGCGGCACAGCCCGACGACCCGACCCTGCCGGTCTTCCGGCTCATGTGGTCCAACCTGGTGCTGCGGTTCGCACTGTTCCTCACCGAACCACGGGAGGCGCTGCTGCGCGCCGCCACAGAGATCACCGCTGCCCTGCGCGAGGACGCTCTCACACCCCTGCCGGTGCACTCCTTCAGCCTCGACGACGTGGCGCTCGCACACGAGGCCGTCGAGTACGGCCTCATCGGAAAGGCCGTACTCGACCTGCGCTGATCGCTCGAAGGACTCGTACGAGGGGTCAGCTCCTGACCGCAGCCGAGGGCAGCAGCTGACCAGGGCCCGGGGGCGTTGAGCTTGCCCACCGTCAGGTCGGCTGCGCTCGGCGCGGTGGGTGTCGGTGTCGATGCGGGTGCCGATTCCGACGAAGACTTCCTTGCTGACGGGCAGACAAGCACACGAAGACCGTCCGCGAGGACCGTCCGCGAGGACTCCTCAGCTGGATACACCCGATACATCCGATACATCCATGCGCTGTGTGCCGATGACCGACAGCAGTCGCAGCGCCTCCTGCGCGGGAGAGCCGGGTTCGACCGTGAAGAGCACGACCTGCTGGTCCCGGTCGGCGATGTCGAGGAAGGTGCAGTTGAGGGTGATGGGACCGATCAGCGGGTGGTCGACGGTCTTGAGCAGGGTGGGCTCGGGGCGCACGTCGTGCGCGGCCCACAGCCGGGCGAACTCCGTGTTGCCCGCGAGGAGGTCGCCCACCAGCGTGGCGACCTCGCGGTCGTCGGGGTAGCGGGCGGCGGCGGCGCGCAGGCGCCGGACCGCGGCGCGGGCGAAGGCCTCCGCGTCGAACGGGTCGTACGGCGGCCGCTCCCGCGAGGGCGGTGCGAGGTAGACACGGCGCACGAGGTTGCGCTCGCGCCGGGGCACTGGGGAGAAGTCCTCCAGGAGGGCGGCGGCCAGATCGTTCCAGGCGATCACCTCGTAGGTCGCGGAGAGCACGATCGCCGCGGTGTGCGGCAGCCGCCGCAACAGGTCGAGGATGCTTTGCGGCACTTCACGTGAGGGCCCGGCCGACGGGCCGGGCGGCGCACCGGCGAGGTGGTGCAGATGGTCCCGCTCGGCGTCCGACAAGCGCAGGGCTCGGGCCAGGCCGGCGAGTACCTCGCGCGAAGGGCGCGGACCGCGGGCCTGCTCAAGACGCGTGTAGTACTCGGTCGAGATGAACGCCAGCTGCGCCACTTCCTCGCGGCGCAGCCCAGGTGTGCGTCGGCGCGGCCCGACGGGCAGACCCACGTCGGCAGGGGCGATGTGCTCGCGCCTGCCACGCAGAAAGCCGGCCAGCTCTTGTCTGTCCATACCCCCAGTGTGCGTGGGTGCTGTGGGGCTGATCCAGGCACCGCCAGTGCCTGGATCAGCTCCGCAGCCGGGCGCAGGCTTGCTGCCACGGACAACGCACAGATCACCGTTGACGGCAGTCCCCGCCGCCGGGGGCCTGCCGTCAACGGTGATGTGTACCCGTCCCGTCCCGGCGAATTTCCCGGCCGGCGAATCATCACTCATCGAACAGAAACGGACAGGCATCATGATCAAAATGGTGATGACGTTGAAGCGTCGCGAAGGCATGACTCATGACGAGTTCACCCACTACCAGCGGAACGTCCACCGACCGCTGCTCATGTCCATCCCGGAGGCGGAGCAGTACATCCGCCGCTTCGTGGTGTCATATCCCGTCCCCGTGCCGAACTGTCCCGAACCGGACTACGACTCTGTGGTCGAGACATGGTTCGACACGATGGACGACCTCAACGCGCTCCTCTTCAGCGAGAACTTCCTGAAGACCGTCGACCCGGACCACAAGAACTTCGTCGACTTGAACAGCTTCGGAAGCATCATCTCCGAAGAGGAGGTCGTCATCGGCGCCGACCTCACGGGGTGAGGGGACCGCCGGCCGCGCGCCACTCGAAGAGCCCTCTGCTCATGTTGGCTGCTTCGAAGCCGTTCTCCATGAGCAGGTTGGCGGCTCCCGCCGAGCGGATACCGCCGGTGCAGAAGGTGATGAGCAAACGGTCCTCGGGCAGTTCAGGCAGACGCGCCGACAGCGTTTCGGGCGGCAGGTGCACGGCGCCGGGGATATGAACCCTGTTCCACTGGTACGTCCGCGATCACGCCATCCCGTCGTTGTCCTTCAGGCAACGCGGGCCGCGGCGAGGCCGGTTGAGGTCGGCGCGGCCCGCGTGTCAGCGGTCGAGCTTGAGTGCGCCGTGGCCGACACGGGTCGTCTCGGCGATGCTGCGGATCAGGTTCAGCAGGTCCTCGTGCAGGCGGTCGGTCATGCGGCCCTCGGCGACACTGCGTTCGAAGGACCGGTTGACACCTCTGATCGCCGCACGACCGGCGGCCTCGAACGGGTCCTGCTGATCGGTGCCGTCGAAGGGGAACTCGGCCCCGGGGGTCCGGCGCGACACCTCGACCTCGGCCAGGGCGGCGACGCCGGGATTGGCGAGCGTCATCGCGCGGGTCAGCGCCGCCTCCTCGTGGTCGAGGTGGTCACGTAGGTCCCGCCACCACTTGTCGACGAGCTCGACGAAGCCCACGGACGGATCAGCGTGGTAGAGCGCGATGAGCCGCTGCTCGCGTTCGGCCGGCCACTCGGTGACGAAGTCGAGCTTGGAGGGGAAGTAGCCCGTCACCGTTCGCGGGGCGACCTCGGCGGCCGCGGCGATGTCGGCGATGGTCGTCCCCTCATAGCCGTGTTCGACGAACAGGCGCAGAGCGGTGTGCAGGATGTGGCGCCGACGGCGCGCCTTGTTCCGCTCCCGCAGTCCGGGACCGTTGCCTGCCGTCACCGTGGCCTCCCTCTCCCCATTCGTCATTACGCGATTCTTGCCATACGCAGCATACACACCTCACCTAGCATAAATGCCTCCTTGCGCAAACTTGCCTTCGATGGCAAGATTTTCATTGCCGGTTCAACAGTGTCCGAACGGACGGCAACTGCCTGCGGACCGCGCGCACATAGGAGATGGTCTTGAACACTGCATACGCCGACGCATCCGGGTTCCCGGTCGGTGATCCGACGTCGATCCTGAGCTACAGCCCCGTCGTCCTTGACGTCCCGGACAGACCCGTCCGGCTGGAGCTCAAGGTCACGGCGCCCGCGACGGGCACCGGGCTCCCGGTCATCGTGTTCTCCCACGGGCACGGCGGCGCGAACTTCCTTTCCTCGCTGCGCGGTTACGGCCCGCTCGTGGACTTCTGGGCCGCCCACGGGTTCGTCGTCGTGCAGCCGACGCACCTCGACTCCACCGTGCTCGGACTGCGCGAGCAGGACCTGCCCGACGCGCCGCTCTTCTGGCGCGACCGAGCCCTCGACATGCACACCGTCCTGGACCGCCTGCCGGAGATCCTCGGCGCCGTTCCCGGACTGCCGGAACGCGTCGACACCAGCAGGATCGCGGCGGTCGGCCACTCACTGGGCGGCCACACGGTGTCGTTGCTGATGGGCATGCAGGTCCTGCAACCGCAGGACTCCCGGGAGAAGGACCTGTCGGACCCACGCCTGACGGCAGGTGTCGTCATCGGGGGCCCCGGCATCGCCGACGAGCACTTCGGTTCGTGGGCCAGGGAGAACTACCCGTCGCTGCAGTACCCCGACTTCGCGACGATGACCGGCACCACGCTGGTCGTGGCCGGCGACGAGGACCTGAACCCGAACTTCTCCAGCCGCCTGAGCTATCGCTGGGACGCCTACACGCACAGCCCGGGCGGCAACAAGACGCTTCTCATGATGCGGGGAGCCGGGCACCTGTTCGGCGGGATCTCCGGCTACGACGCGGCCGAGACCACGGACGAGAACCCGGCCCGCGTCGCCGCACTGCGCGCACTGATCCTGTCGTACCTGCGCTCCCAACTCCTCGGCGACCGGTCCTGGGAAACGGCGCTCGACGTGCTCTCGTCCCTGCCGGAACCTCTCGCCACGGTGGAGACCAGGTGAGTACGCGACGTCGCCCTCACCAAGAGCCGAGAAGGAGCAGTCTGTGAACATCGCCGTCCTCGGAACCGGCAAAGTCGGCTCCGCGCTGGGCGCGCGCCTGGCCTCACGAGGCCACCGTGTGCTCTACGGATCCCGGACGCCCGCAGGAGCGGACCGGCTCGACCACCGCAGCGCCGTCGCCTCCTCCGACCTCGTCGTCACCGCCCTGCCCGGCGGCGACGTGCTCGACGTCCTGGGCGAGATCGGGGAGGAGGCGCTGGGCGACAAGATCCTGCTCGACCCCTCAGCGACGATCACCCCGCAGACCGCCATGGGGCACATCAGCGCCGGGGCGGCCGCCCAGGTCCAGAGACGCTTCCCGCGTACACGCGTGGTGAAGACCCTCAACACGATGAACTTCACCATCATGGTCGACCCGCTCGCATCGGTCCCCGCGGCCACCGTCTTCGTCAGCGGTGACGACGCCGCGGCGAAGACGGTGGTCACCGCCCTGCTCGGCGACCTGGGCTGGCCCGACACCGGCATCATCGACCTGGGCGACATCGACACGGCCACCGCGACCGAACAAGCCGGCTCGCTGTACTTCGCAACCGTACGGGCCCTCGGCGATGCGAGGTTCAACCTCACGGTTTCGCGATAACAGGGGCAGCGCCGGAGCGCGGAGTCGGTAGGACAGCACCGCAACGCGGACCCGGTACGAGATGAGACGTGGCCGGTGCATGCCGCTGATCGGCGCCGGCGCATCGGGCAAGTCCACCCTCGCCGCACGGCCCACCGAGGCGACGTACGCGAGGGGCTGAGTGCGGCAACGCTTGACCGGACGCCTGCGTCCTTCAGTACTCAGGGTGCGTCGGCGTGGGTCATGGCGCGACCTGAGTGGTGGGGAAGGCGTGGMGCCGGGCCCCGGCGACGACGAGCAGACTGACTGCCCCGAGGCCGGCGGCCGACGCGGCGACCACAGTGACGCCCCAGCTTTGCAGCAGGAGACCGCCGACGATGCCGCCGAATGCCATCGCGGTGTTCCAGAGCGTGACGAGGACGGCTTGCGCGATGTCGGCGGCAGCGGTGCTGTGCCGCATTCCGGCCTGTCCGGCTGCGGTTTGCAGCAAGGTCGGGGCGCCGCCCCACCCGAGGCCCCAAAGAACCGCGGCGACCCAAACGATCGCGTGAGTTGCGGTGACGGCAAGGGCCGCGGTGGCGAGAGTGAACAGCACCGCGCCGATGATCATCAAAGTCCTTGGCCGGCGGTCGACATGGCGACCGACGTACCAGATGCTCACCAGGCACGCGACGCCGAAAGTAAGGAGAACCGCGTCGGTCGCCGACCCGAGCCCGGCGTGCTGCAGATAGGGAGCGATGTAGGCGTAGATGATCGTGTGCCCGAGAACGAACGTCGTGACCGTGACCATGACCGCCACGACACCGGGTACCGCCAGGGTCTGCCGCAGGGGCGACTTCGCCGATCCCGGTGCAAGGCCCGAACGGTCTATGTCAGCTCGCTCAATGACGGGTTGCCCCACGCCGGGGACGGACAGGCCGATCCAGCCGATGACGGCAAGAGTGAGCAGGGAGACGGCGCCGAACGCCGCCCGCCATCCCACCTGTTCACCGATCAGCGTGCCGGCCGGAACCCCCCGGGGACAACGCCACAGGGATCCCGGTCATCGCCACTGCGATGGCGCGCCCTTCCGAGCCGGCAGGCGCGATTCGACGGGCGTAGCCGGCGAGGATCGCCCACGCCAGGCCCGCGGCCACTCCGGCGAGGAACCGGCCCGCAAGCAGGACGATGTACCCCGGTGCGGCCGCAGTCAGGGTGTTGGCCACCAGGAAGACGGCCATGGCGCCGAGCAGCAGTGGTTTCCGCGGAACGGATGCTGTCGCCGTGGCGAGCGGGATCGCGGTCAGCGCCGTACCGGCCGCGTAGACGGTGACGGCCTGGCCGGTAGCACCTGAACTGGTGCCCAGCGAGGCCGACATCTCGGGGAGCACACCGGCGGGCAGGGTCTCGGTCAAGCTCGTGATGAAGACGGCGGTCCCCAGTGCCAACAGCGCCGACCAGGGCAAGCCGGCCTGTCGCGTACGAGACGGTGCGTCAGAAGACGTGGTGGTCATGGACCGAATCCTGAAACCTTCACATAGGTGTGATGGTCAAGCAGAGGTGCGCCGAGTAGTTTCGGCGGGTGTGAGGATCGGTGAACTGTCGCGACTGACGGGTGCGTCCCGTCGGCTGCTCCGCTACTACGAGGAGCAGGGACTGATCGTCCCGGACCGGCGTGCGAACGGGTATCGGGAGTACGACGACCGCTACGTGGACCGGGTCAACCAAATCCGTGGCCTGCTGGATGCAGGGCTCCCCACCCGCATCATCAAGCAGATCCTTCCGTGCCTGGACAAGCCTCGATCGATCCACTTTCCCGATGCGACACCGGAGATGCTCGCCTTGCTGACCGCCGAGCGGGACCGGCTCACCGAGCGGATCGACGTACTCATCCGCAACCGTGATGCGATGAGCGAGTACCTGACCGAAGTCGCAGGATGCCGGGCGCTGACGCCTGGCGGTTCTCACGGGACACCGAACTCCGTGTAAGCGGTGTAGCAGAGCTGCGGTGTTAGGGCGAGCGAGTGCCGTTGCCAGTGCCAGTGCCAGTGCCACGAACGGGACGAGTGCGGCCTTGCGTATCGCATCTCCTTTTGATTCCTGCCGGGGTCTTGCCCAACAGTCGATACGGGCTCCTGTCGGCCCTCACGCACAGCGGCTGGGTGCCTTTGACGAAGCTACCGTCGCTCCCCCCTATCGATTCAGGAGTGTCGTGGCGAACACGAACGCCCGCGTCGTCATCCAGAGCGACCCCGGGCTGGCGGTGATCGGGCTCGAGACGGCCGTCAGGCCAGCAGGATGCCGCGCAGGTTGGGCACGAGGTGCCGTACGAGCTGTTCGTCCGACATCTCGGCGAGCGGCCCATGTCCGAAGATGTACCGGGAGAAGGTCACCCCAGTCAGATAGGCGCCCACGGACGCCACCCGTTCCTCCAGTTCGGGGCCGGGGATCACCTCCCGGTACATCTCCAGGCTGTCCTGCTGCATCGCGGTGAACAACCGCTTGGCGCTCTCCTCCTCCGAAGCCACCGCGCGCAGCATGGCCACGAACGGGTCGCTGCCTCCGCTCTCGGCCATGCGCCGGACGTAGGACCGTGCGATGCGCACCGGCAAGGTCTTGGGGTCACCGGCCACCTCCGCCATGAGCGTGCGGGGACTGGGCACCGCGGCAAGGAACAACTGCTCCTTGGACGTGAAGTGCCGCAGCACGAGGCCGTGGGTCACTCCGGCCCGGCGTGCCACATCGCGGACGGTCGTCTTGGCGTAGCCGCGCTCGGCAAAGGCGGCCCGAGCGGCTTCGAGGATCGCGGCTCTGCTTGCTTCGGGGTCCCGTCGGCGCTTCTTGGCCGGAGCGGCGTCCGGATCGGCGCGGGGAGGCGGTGGCGTATCCATTCCATAAGTGTACGTTCGGTTATTTGAATTGGGTCACCGTTGCTTGTGGCAGAGCTATGAGGTTGCCCCATGGCGGTACATAACCTTCTGAATCTCCATGTTACGCATCCCCGTAAGTATCCACCTGGACATTAAGGCGTCAGATCGCTACGTTCTAATGACCAATCGGATACTAAAAAACCCGTCCGTTCGGCGGCCGCACCGTTGCCGCTGCTCGCTGCAGAGAAGGAGAGCCAGCCATGGCACTCGAACCCCTCACCCCGGCCAACACCACGGTCGTTCTCGTCGACTACGCCGTGGGTTTCGCGAACCTCCTGCGCTCCCACGGCCTCGCGGAGCACATGAACAACGTCGTGGGCCTGGCGAAGACCGCGAAGTGGTACGAGAGCGGCCTGGTGGTGACCAACGGTCAGTCCAGCAAGCCGTCCGGCCCGCTGTACCCGGAACTGCTGGAGGCCATCGGTGACCAGCCGGTCATCGAGCGCGCGGTCGACTTCAACTCCTTCCTGGACGAGTCGTTCGCCGAGGCGGTCCGGGCGCAGGGCCGGCAGAACCTGGTGATCGGCGGCATCGCCACCGACGGGTGCGTGCTGCAGACCGCGCTGGGCGGCCTGCGCGAGGGCTACCGCGTACACGTGGCGGTCGACGCCTCCGCCAGTCCCTCGCTGGAGGCCCACAACGCGGCGGTGCAGCGCATGGTCCAGGCCGGTGTCGTCCCGGTTACCTGGTTCTCCCTGGCCGCCGAGTTCCAGCTCGACCCCAAATTCCACGACGCTCCGCACCGCATGCGCCTGATGATGGAGAACGTGCCAGCCATGGCAATGAGCGCCCGCTCCTTCGGCAACGCCCTCGAACTGGGCAAGCGCACCGCGGCCTGAGACCACTGACCGTGAGTGGGAGGAGGCGGGGCCCCCCCACACACACCACGCCCCCGATTCCATCCGCGCCCTCCCTGTCGTCCCTGCCCGTGTCACCCCCGCCCCTGTCACCCCGGCGTCCGCTGCGCCTGGCGGCGCTCGTCTCCGCGCTGGTCGCGCTCCTGGCGGCGCTGCTCACCGCACAGACCGGGACGGCGGACGCCGCGACCGGCGCCGTCCTGCGCGACGGCACCGGCTTGTACCCCCGGGCGATCCGCCTCGCGCAGAGCGGCGGCGCCAACGGCCGCGTCCTGGCGTCGGTGGTCACGTTCTCCGGGAACGACGGCCTCGGCGCCGTCTACGAGAGCACCGACTCCGGGGCGTCCTTCCGCCAGGTCGGCTCGGTCGGCGACCCGGAGGCGGCGGGCGGACAGGGCCTGTGCTGCTCCACGCTCTTCGAACTCCCGCGGCAGATCGGCAATCTGCCCGCCGGCACCCTGCTGTGGGCGGCCTCGGTCGGCCAGGACGAGACGAACCGGCGCATGGCGCTGCGCGTCTTCAGGAGCAACGACGTGGGCCGTACCTGGAGCTACCTCTCCACGATCGCCACCGCGGGCAGCACGGGCGGCCTCTGGGAGCCCGAGTTCTCCGTGGACGCCTCCGGACAGCTGGTCGCGCACTACTCGGACGAGACCGACGCGGCGCACAGCCAGAAGCTGATGGCCGCCCGCACCGCGAACGGCACGACCTGGACCGGCCACCACGCCACCGTCGTCAGCCCCCTCGTCTCCGACCGGCCCGGCATGGCGGTCGTCCGCAAGCTGGGCAACGGCACCTGGTTCATGTCGTACGAGATCTGCTCGGCCCCCGGCCAGTACCAGTGCGTCGTGCACTACCGGACCTCGGCCGACGGCTGGGACTGGTCGAGCGGGCCGTTCCTCGGGTACCGCCCGGAGACGGCCGACGGCAAGTACTTCAAGCACGCCCCGACGGTGGCCTGGGCGCCCGAGGCCGGCAATCCGCTGGGGCGGCTCTTCCTGATCGGCCAGGTCCTCTACAACAGGGACGGCACGGTGGCCGCCGGCAGCGGCCGGACCGTGTGGGTCAACAGCACGGGCGGCACGGGCGCGTGGCGGGAGATCGCGGCACCCGTCACCGTCGAGTCGACGGTCGTGGACTACTGCCCCAACTACAGCTCCGCCCTGCTGCCTTCGGCGAACGGCACGAGTCTCCTGGAGATCGCCACGGACTGGTCGGGCACCACCTGCAAGCCGTACTTCGCCACGAAGACGGTGCCCGCGGCCTGAGCGCACGCCACCGGCCCGTCCTGTGACGGAACGAGTGGTTTGGGCTCCCCGTCCGTGTGAATGCCCTGGCGGCGCGACGATCGTGTGCCAAGCATGATCGCGATGAGTACACACGACACGAACGCACCGGACGACTCCCCGCTCCCGTCCCCCCGTACGCCCGGAGCGCCGCCCACGCGGCGCTCCGTGGTGACGGCGACCGGTGCCACGGTCCTGGCCGCCGGGCTCACCGGCGCCGTCGCCACCACCGCCACGCCGGCGACCGCCCTGAGCCCCGCCGTCGTGCCGCAGGCGGCGCCGGCCGCGGCGCCGCCCGGCACGGATCCCGCGGCCTACACCACGGTCGCCCGCGCCATCGTCGTCTACGACGAGCACGACAAGCCCCTCGTCCCGTCCTACTTGAAGGCCGTCGAGAACGGCCTGCCGCCGAGCCGGGCCAGGGCGTCGAAGCGGGTCCTGATCGTCGGGGCCGGGCCGGCCGGACTGCTCGCCGCCGACCTGCTCAACCGGGTGGGCCACGACGTCGTGGTGATCGAGGCCAACGGCAACCGCGTCGGCGGCCGCGTCAAGACCTTCCGCAAGGGCGGCCACGAGAACGGCGAGCAGCCCTTCGCCGACCCGAGGCAGTACGCCGAGGCGGGGGCGATGCGCCTGCCCGACAGCCATCCGCTCCTGATGGCGCTGATCAAGAAGTTCGACCTGCCCCGCCAGGAGTTCCTGCTGGTGGACGTGGAGGTGGACCATCCGGAGCGGCGCGCCAACCGCGCCTGGATGCACATCAACGGCGTCCGCATGCGCCGGGCCGACTACGAGAAGCACCCCGAGAGGATCAACGACACCTTCGGCGTCCGGGGCGCCGACCGTACGAGGACCGCCGCGGCCGTCCTCGCGACCGCCCTGGAACCCGCGCACCTGCTCATCCGCGGCAAGGAGGGCACGGCCCTCGTCGAGGGGTGGGTCAAGGTCCTCAAGCGGTACGGCCACTGGTCCATGTACCGGTACCTCACCGAGGCCGCCGGGCTGGACACCAGGACCATCGACCTGATCGGCACCGTGCAGAACCTGACCTCGCGGCTGCACCTGTCCTTCCTGCACAGCTTCCTGGGCAGCGCGCTGATCGACCCGAAGACCAAGTTCTGGGAACTCAAGGGCGGCACCGCGATCCTCGTCGACGCGCTGTACGCGCCGGTGAAGGGGAAGGTGCGGCTCGACCGGCGGGCCGTGCGCATCGAACGCGGCGACGGCGGGGTGCGGGTGCACACCGTGTCGGAGGACTGCCAGACCGGCGACGGAGGCGTCACGGAGGTCTTCGAGGGCGACGAGGTGATCGTCACCGTGCCCTTCTCCGGGCTGCGCCACGTGGCCTTCGACCCGCCGCTGACGTACGGCAAGCGGCGCGCCATCACGGAACTGCACTACGACGCCGCGACCAAGGTGCTGCTCGAATTCTCCCGGCGCTGGTGGGAGTTCACCGAGGCGCAGTGGAAGGAGGCGCTGGACTCCGTCGAGGACGGCCTCCACGCCCGGTACCGGGCGGGCCGGGTCCGGGACGGCAGGCATCTCGGCGCGCACGCCTCCGTACGGGACCTGGGGGTGACCCTCCCCGAGGACCTGAAGAAGTGCTTCAGCGCCTTCCGGCCCGCCTCGGGCGGCGATCCCGGGGCCGCCCACGTCCGCGGCGGCGGTTCGGTGAGCGACAACGCCAACCGCTTCATGTTCTTCGAGCACGCGCATCCGATGGAGGGCAGCGACGGCGGTGTCGTCCTCGCCTCCTACAGCTGGTCCGACGACGCCCTGAAGTGGGACGCGTACGCCGACGAGGAGCGGTACCTGCGGGCGCTCGCCGGAGTGCAGGCCGTCTTCGGGCGCCGCTGCGAGGTGTTCTTCACCGGCAGGTGCAGGACCCAGTCGTGGATGCGCGACCCCTACGCCTACGGCGAGGCGTCCGTGCTCCTCCCCGGCCAGCACACGGAGCTGTTCCCGGACATCCCCGGATCGGAGGGACCGCTGCACTTCGCGGGGTGCCACACGTCGGTCAAGCCCGCGTGGATCGAGGGCGCCCTGGAGTCCGCCGTCCGTACCGCGCTGAAGGTCCACACCGGCTGAGGCCGCCGGTCACGGTGTCAGGCAGGCCTGTACGGCGGGGGCGTAGCGGGTGACGATGTCGTCGAGGGGGGTCGCGCGCAGTTCGCCGCCCCGCGCGATGCCGTACATCACGCCCAGGCCCAGCAGCATGCTCACGGCCAGTTCGGCGCGCAGGCCCGCGTCGGGGCCGTCGAGGCGCAGGGCGAGCCGGTCGCTCACCTGGGTGCGGAAGTTGGTGCGGAGCGTGTCCCCCTGGCTGCCGTGGAACGGGGCGAAGACGATGCGCAGCAGCGGGTCGGCGCCCCGTTCGCTCTGGCTCACCAGGACGTGGCGGACCATGTGACGCCCGAGGTCCGCCACGGGTGCGTCGAGCAGGGCGGCGGCGTCCTCGTCGAAGGACATCACCTGGGCGAAGAGGGCCTCCTTGTTGCCGAAGTACTTCATGATCAGGGGCGGGCTGACCCCGGCGCGCTCGGCCACGGCCTTGAGGGTGATGTCGCCGTGGGCGTGCCGCGCGAGGAGGTGGCGGGCCGCGCGCAGGATGGCCGCCTTGGTGGCTCCGGCGTCCCGGCGGCCCGGACCGCCGTCGGGGGCGGCCGGCGCGGACGTGGCGGCAGGCGCGTTCGGGGACCTCATGACTCTCCTGCTCCCTCCAGCAGCGGGTCGGCGGCCCGTCCGCGCCGCCGCGACGGCCGCCCCGCCTTCGCGGGCCCGTCCCCCACCGGTATCGACAACGCCATCACACATGCGGCCAGGGCGACCGCCCCGGCCGTCGCGAAGGCCAGCAGGTACCCCCGCAGGGCGGGCAGCGGCAACCCGCCGGCCGGGTGGGTGTGGTGCACCAGTATGGCGGCCACGGCCGCGCTGCACACAGCCTGGCCGATGGTACGCATGAGGACGTTGACCCCGCTCGCGGAGCCGGTCTGCGCGGCGGGCACGGCCTTCAGGATCAGGGTGGGCAGGGCGGAGTAGGCGAGGGCCGTGCCGGCCGACACCACGGTGCCGCCCAGGACAATCACCCACAGGTCACGGCTGTCCGCGATCCGCGTCACGTACCCGAGCGCGATGACGGCGGCCCCCAGCACGAGCGTCACCCGGGGGCCGCGGGCCGTCGAGATGCGCGCGGAGACCGGCGACAGGAGCAGCATGGTCAGACCGCTGGGCAGCAGGCACAGCCCCGCGCCCACGATCGACAGGCCGAGCCCGTAGCCGGTACTCGTCGGTGCCTGCACGAGCTGCGCCGTGACCAGGGAGTTGGCGTAGAAGGAGAACCCGACGAGCAGCGCGGTCAGATGGGGCAGCGCGACGCGCGGGCGGACCGCCAGCCGCAGGTCGACCAGCGGCCGCCCGGTCCGCAGCTGCTGCCACCACCACAGGGCCAGTACGAGCAGGAAGCCCGCGAACAGGGAGAGCACCGGCGCGCTGGTCCAGCCCCACTCCCCGCCCTGCGAGACCGCCAGCAGCAGACAGGTCAGCAGGGTGGCGAGGCCGAGGGCGCCCGGCGTGTCGAACCGGCCCGGCTGCCGTACGGGCGACTCGTCCACCGCCCATCCGGCGAGCGCCAGCCCGGCCGCCCCGAGCGCGGCCGACACCCAGAACAGGGTGTGCCAGTCCGCGTACCGGACGATCAGCGCGGCGAGCGGCAGGCCCAGGGCCGCGCCGATGCCGACCGTGGAGCTCATCAGGGCGACGGCGGAGACGGTGCGCTCGGGCGGCAGCTCGTCCCGGAGGATGCCGATGGACAGCGGCACCACGGCAGCGGCGGCGCCCTGCAGCGCCCGGGCCGCGATGAGCACCCGGATGTCCGAGGTCAGGGCGCACATCACCGAGCCGGTCGTCATCAGCGCGAGGGCCAGGAGCAGGACGCGCTTCTTGCCGTACATGTCCCCGGCGCGGCCCAGGACCGGGGTGAGCACCGCGCCCGCGAGGAGGGTCGCGGTGACGGTCCACGACACGGTGGCCGCGCTGGATCCGGTGAGCCGCGGCAGGTCGGGGAGCAGCGGGACGACGGCGGTCTGCATGACCGCCATCAGGATGCCGCCGTAGGCGAGGACCGGGACCGTCAGGCGGGCACGCAGCCTCTCCATGGCACTTCCCCCGAACGCGATACAGAAAGAGGTGAACAGCCATTCACCTTATCTGGTGAATGGCTGTTCACCAACCCTGCGGAAGCGTCGGTGAATTACTTTTCACTTGTCACTGCTGGGCGTTGCCGTCCGTCGGGCGTCCAGATCCTGGATCGTCCCGCCGACCTTCGCGCGCAGGGGTTCGAGCATCTCCGGCTTCGCGCTGATGGCCCACTGCGGGCCGACGAGGTACGTGCCGCCGTAGATCGCCGCGCTGTCGAGCCAGGTCAGCTTGTACTTCTCCGCGGGGAAGGTCGTGATGAGGTAGTCGCCCCCGGGCGTGTGGCAGACGCCCTCGCGCAGTTCGTCGGCGTCGGTGCGGATCTTGACCTTGCAGCCGGTCAGGCCGGCGATCACCTCGACCTTCGCCGGCGCCACGACCCCGGCCGAGGGGGCGGACACCGCGGAGGTCTCCGTCCGGCCGCCGTCCGGGGAGCCGTCCCCGCCCCCGTCACAGGCGGCGGCGAGCGGCAGCAGGGCCAGGCCGCCGGCCAGTGCGGCGCCGCGCGCCCTGCGGGCGGCAAGGGTGCGGCCGGTACGTCCTCGCTGTGGCTGGTGTGGCACGTGCCTCTCCGTATCCGTGCTGGTCCCGCGCCGGTGGGCGGGGTTCCAGGGGTGGTACGGAGAGGGCGCGCCGGGTGTTCACTCCCGTGAGGGCTAGCTGAACGGGTCGAGCGTGATGTACGCCGTCTGCGGGTTGCCGTCGTTGACGAGCGACTCGTGGGCGCCGACGTCGTCGAAGGCGAAGCCGTACGCCTTGCCGTCGGCCATCTGCTCGTGGATCTTCTTGGAGTAGTGGTTGGTCACCGCGTCCTGGTAGAAGCTCCCGGAGCCGCTGTCGGGCTGGTTGGGGTTGGTCAGGAGCGTGGAGCGGTTGTAGCCCGCGCACAGGGTGCGCGAGATCGGGCCGCGCACCAGGTCGTTCGGCGCGTCCAGCAGCTTGTAGCAGCCGAAGACGCTGTCCGAGTCGGGCTTCTGGAACGAGGTGACGACGGCGCCGGAGCTGTTGGTGAAGTTCATGACGTTCCCGGAGACCCGGCCGAAGTACTTGGTGCCGGGCTGGTCCGCGAACGGGGTCACCGTCAGCGTGGAGGAGGCGTACTTGGTCCACACCCGGTTGATGTAGTCGTTCATGACGGTGCTCGGCAGGGCGCCCGCCTCGATGCCGTGGCCGGGCGCGAGGGCGCGCAGGATCGTGCCGTCGGAACGGGTCCTGATGAGGCCGGCCCAGCCGCCGGACTGGCTGCGCAGCGAGTTGAAGAAGGCCGTGTAGCCGCCGGGCTTCAGGTGCCCGGTGGTCTTGACCGTGCCCGCGGCGGTCTTGACGCCGACGGCGTAGGGGGCCGAGAACATGTCGACCTGGGTGCTGTTGATCCACAGGCCGGCGTCGTTGAGGGTGTACTCGGTCCAGTTGAAGAGGATGTTCGCGTTCGGGTCGGAGGGGTTCTGCACCGCGGGCTGCACCAACCCGCCCGTGGTCAGCTTGAAGACGAGCTTCTGGCCGTAGGAGAAGTAGACCCGGCCGGAGAACTTCGGCATCCGGATCGTCTTGGTCTGGCCGTTGGCCGGACCGGCGATCGACGCGTCCGGGGCGGGGGTCGGCGGGTTGCCGCCCGCGGGCCAGGCGTGGAACGTGCCGTTCGCGTCCGCCCAGCCCTGCTGGCCGGTCGAGAGCAGGGTCCCGATCACGTAGACGTAGACCTGGTCCCCGCGCCCCGAGTTGTTCTTGAGTTCGAGCGGGATGGTCGTCGGGACGGCGGCCTCGGCGTGGGACACGGGGCCCACCGCCGTGAGTCCCGTACCGACGGCCGCCGCGGCCACCAGCGCCACCAGCGATTTCCGTAGGGCAAGCATGCTCGTCCTCCTGCCAGGTGGTGTCGTCTCCACCGGGGTTGACGTACGACGGATGGACGGACGGTCGGGAAGCCGCGTCCCGCCACGAGGGGGATGAAAGGAAGCGGACTCTGTCGGTCCGTGAGAGCGCTCTCAGAGTGCCTGCGTGAACAGGACACGTCAAGGTCTAGACCAACATCGGCAGCATCGTTACGGTGGCCGGATGGACCGAGGTGACCAGACGCGTGAAGAGGAGCGACGACCTCACTCGTCGTCGTTCGGCACGGCGGCGGTCGCGTACGCGCGGCACCGCCCGGACTACGCGCAGGCCGCGGTGCGGTGGGCGCTCGAAACGGCGCCCGGCCCGCGCGTGCTCGACCTCGGAGCGGGCACCGGCAAGCTGACGGCGGCGCTGGTCGCCTTGGACGCCGAGGTCGTCGCGGTCGAGCCCGATCCGGCGATGCTGGCCGAGCTGCGCCGGGCGGTGCCGGGGGTCCGCGCCCTGCCGGGCAGCGCCGAGTCGCTCCCGCTGCCGGACGGGTCCGTGGACGCCGTGCTCGCGGGCAACGCCCTGCACTGGTTCGACATGGCCGTCGCGGGACCCGAGATCGCCAGGGTCCTCGCGCCCGGCGGTGTCCTGGCCGGCCTGTGGAATCTCCTGGACGACCGGGTCGACTGGGTGGCCGGGCTCGCCCGGGCCGCCGGGAGCGCGGCCGTGGGACCGCGGGACACGCCCGCGAGCTGGCGGGCGCAGACGGCCGGCATGCACCTTCCGGGGGCCGGTGAGCCTGCTCGGTTCGGCGCACCGGAGCAGGCCCTGTTCCCGCACGGGCAGCGCCGCACCGCCGACTCCCTGGTCGCCACCCTCGCGACGCGCGCGGGCCTGCTGGTCATGCCGGATCAGGAGCGGGAGGCCGCGCTGGACCGGATCCGCGCCTTCCTCGCCGGCCGGCCCGAGACCGCGCGCGGCGGGTTCACCCTCCCGATGCTGACCGGGGTGCTGCGCGTCCGGCGGCTGTGAGGGGCCGCTCAGTCACGGACGAGGCGGCGCAGTGCGAGGCGCGCCAGGGGTGCGTAGGCGACCAGGACGGGCAGCGGTCCCCGCATCACGAGCCGGGTCTCGGTGCCCGCGCCGGTCCTGACGCCGGTACGGGTGCCGGTCGTCCAGGGGAGCACGTCGTGCTTCAGCCACACCCGCACCGGTCCCAGCCGCACGCGCCAGCTCCAGCTGCGCCGTTCGGGGTCCACGTCCTCGATGACGAAGGCGACGCCGATCCGCAGCACGGACTCGACGCGCCCGCGGACCCCGGGCGCGATGCACGCCGCGTCCGTGTGCACCGCCCTGATCTGCGGCGACCAGCCGGACCACTGCTGGAAGTGGGTGTAACGCCGCCACACGGTCCCGGTGGAGGCGGGCCCGATGGCCCGCAGATTCACGGTCGCCATGAGCAGGCCCACGAGGCGAGGGGTCCGGCCGGCGCGCGGCCGTCCGGCACGTGGCGGGCCGGCGCGCGGCCGTCCGGCGCACGACCGGCTGATACGCGGTCTGCTGGCACGTGGCCAGCAGGTGCGCGGCCGACCGGTGCGCGGTCTGCCGGTACGCGGTCTGCTGGCGCACAGTCGACCGGTGCGCGGTCCGCCAGCGCGCGGCTGGCCGGTGCGCGGTCCGCCGACGCACGCCCGACTGGTGCGCGGCCCGCCAGCACGTGCCCAGCCGGTGCGCGGTTCATCGGCGCGCGGCCAACCAGCGTGCGGTCCGTCACCGCGCGGCCAGCTGGTGCGCGGCCCGCCAACGCACGGTCGACCGGCACGCGGCCCACCGGCGCGCAGCCGGTGTAGGCCCGCGTCGTCATCCGGTGCCGCCCCTGAGGTAGGAGTCCAGGGCCTTGCCCGGGCGGAAGGCGATCGTGTCGTCGGCGCCGTGGAAGTCGCCGAAGCTGCCCAGGACGACCCTCTCCCCCGTCCTGACCGCCTCGGCGATCAGACCGGGGTGTTCCACGGTCCCGAACAGCGCGTCCAGTACGCGCTCCACGTCGTGCGGCGCGAGCGCCCCGTCGTCCCCCGCGGCCCCCGTCCGGCTCGCGGTGTCCTCGATCAGCTGGTGCTTGTCCATGTGCCGAACCTGTGTCCCGTCCTGGGGCTCGAACGCCCGCGTACCCCCTTGTCCTGGCGTACCCGGGCCTCCGAGGAGCGGAGTGCTTCCCCACCACGATCACGGGTGCGGGCGTTCGGCGCACCTTGCCGGCGCCGGTCGGCGGACGGCGCCGCGGTGCGGTCCGTCAGCCGCGGGCCATCGCTATGGAGCCCGCGAGGCGGTCCCCCGCCTCGTAGATCATGTACGGGACCCCGCCGTCCGTGCCGAACGACGGGGCCGCGGCGCGCCCGCTCTCCGGCGCGCTCGACACCGAGTTGTAAAAGACGCCCAGGTGCGTACGTCTGCTGAAGTCGTTGCCGACCTCGGTGATCATCAGGTCGCCGCCGCTTCCCTTGTCCTTGTTGTAGACGACGTACGTGCTGCCGTTGCGGTACAGCAGGTGCGGACCGCCGATGTTGACGGCGCCGACGTCGCCGTGCCGTACCAGCGGCTGCTGGTCGAAGGTCCAGGTGCGCCCGTCGGCCGACCAGCCCCAGTGGATGTCCCGGTGGTTGCTGGTGTTGTTCAGCATGAAGACCATGACGAAGTGGGCCCCGCGGGACGGCAGTTCGTGCGGGAAGACCCGGGCGTACGAGGTCTCGGTCGTGCCGCTGGGCAGCATGGACGTGGTCAGGACGACCTTGTCGTAGGTGAAGTCGATGCCGTTCTTCGACCGGGCCAGCCGCGTCGTGGTGTTCTCGCCGTGGAAGTACATCCACATCTCCTTGAGGCCCTCGTGCCACATCACGTGGGCGGAGGCGACGTGGCTGACGGAGTAGTGGGGCTGCCAGGTGTTCGCCACGATCGGGTTGTGCGGGTACTCCGTGAAGGGGCCCTCCAGGGAGTCGCCGTACGCCAGGCAGATGCCGCCGGGCGCGTCGTGCGGCCCGTAGTACAGGTAGTACCTGCCCAGGGGGTTGGCGATGCGGCCCGCGGTGCCCCGGATGCACGGGAAGATGATCTCGCCCGTCGGGTTGTACTTCAGCTGGGACGGCTTGAGCAGGGTGCGCACGTACCTGTAGTCCGGGAAACCGCCGGGCGTGGCGGCCACGGCGGCCACGGCGGCTGCCTCCGGGGCGAGGGCGGACGCGGCCGGGGCGGTGAGGCCGCCGACGGTCAGGGCGGCGCCGGTGGCGGCACCGGCGCGCAGGAACAGACGACGGCCGGGACGCGGCTCGTTCATGGTCGACTCCAGGGGAGAGAGGTCGGGACCGGGGGTCGGAGAGGGGTCGGGACCGGAGGTCAGAGGTAGGTGGCGGCGGTGACGCACAGCCCGCCCAGGGCGACCGCCCACACGTACGGGAGGGTGCGCACCATGACCTGCTGCGGGGAGACGCCGGCGTACTGGGCGGCCCACACCGTCTGGGTGCTGGTCGGGTCGGCGACGCCGAAGACCTGGTTGTACGAGGTGGCCATGCCCAGGACGACCGCGGCGGGATAGATCCCGGTGGAGATGAGGACGCCGGCGATGCCCGCGCCCAGTCCGAACACGTTCAGCGGCCCGCGGTAGAGGCACAGCGGCACGAGCAGGGTGAAGACGCCGACGAACAGGACGGCGTTCTGCGGGCTGACCGCCTTCACCAGTGGTTCGAGCGCCTCGACCGCGCCGGGGAGCTTCACCGCGGCCAGCAGGACGCCGATGGCGATGAACAGGGCGATCGGCGGGGCGGCCACCTCGAATCCGCCGTACAGGGTGCGCAGCAGGCGCTTGTTCATCTCGCGGGGGCGGGTGGTGGTGACCAGCGCGTACAGGACGCCGGCCAGCAGGGAGGGGATGATGGCGAGTTCGAAGCCCAGGGCGAGGATCAGCGGCACGGCCGGGGTGAGCAGCGCGTACCAGGGGGCGTCGCCGAGCCGCTGCCGGCGGCTGGGTGAACGGGGCTTGTCCTGCACGGACTTGAGGGACCAGGTGTGTTCGACGCCCCGACGGCGCGACTCGACGACCACGTACAGGACGGCGGCCACCAGGGCGAACGGGAAGAGCTTCACCATGAAACCGCGGACGGTCGGCACGGGCAGTTCGAGCGCGGTGGAGAAGAACTGCCACAGGGGCAGCTCGAAGGGGATGCCGACGGCGATGCCCATGAGGATCGTCCCGGCGGCGGTCACCTTGGGGATGCCCACCGCGATCATGGCCGGGATGCCGATGAGGCCCGCGAGCATCGCGGCGGGCGCCGATCCGGTGACGGTCCCGACGAGGGCGGAGACCGCGAGCACGCCGAGGGCCACCACGACCGGGCGGTCGCCGCCGAACTCGACGATCTTGCGGACGAGGGTGCCGGCCACCCCCGTCTCCTCCAGCAGCTTGCCGAGCCAGGAGCCCAGCACGATGGCGATCATCGTGGCGGCCAGGGCGGGCGCGCCCTCCTGGAGGACCGTGTCGAGGACGCTGTTCTCGCCGGTCAGCGGGGCGCCGGCGACGAAGGCGATGACGACGGCGAGCAGGACGAGCGCGAACGCCGTGGGAAGTTTGCGGGTGAGCATGGCGGCGACGCCCGCGGCCATGACGAGCAGGATGACGACACCCATGGCTCAGTTCTCTCTTCCGGGTGCGCCGACCGCGGCGGCGAGCGCGGCGGTCAGCAGGAGGGGGCTGCGGCCGAGTCCGCAGACGGTACGGGCGTGGGCGTGGGCGGCGATCTCCTCGGCCCCCGCGACATGGGCGAGGACGCGGAAGCGGCCGAGCCGCAGTGCGGTGTGGCCGATCGCCTCCTTGAGCGCGGTCCGGGTCGCCCGGTGGTGGAAGTGCTCGTGCGCGCTCTCGTGGGCGAGGGCCGCGGCGCGCACGGATCCCACCGGGTACCAGGAGCGCCAGCCGAGTTCGTCGATCAGCCGTTCGGCGCGGTCGACGGTGTCGGTGCAGATCTCGACGGTGGCGGGACGCGAGGTGTAGCGGGCGAGCAGCAGCTCGTCGAGTCCGTCGTCGCGTTCCACGATCCGGGCGGTGCGGGGGCCGGGTGCCAGGGCCGCGCCGAACGCGTCGGCGGCCTCGGCCCAGCGGCGCAGCAGGGCGGGGTCCCGTCCCTCATGGGTGGGCG
>NZ_VDFC01000006.1:64534-87384 GCF_008369065.1 Streptomyces apricus
GCCCAGCGGCGCAGCAGGGCGGGGTCCCGTCCCTCATGGGTGGGCGTGCCGGCGAGCAGGCGTACCGCCAGGTCCAGGTCGTCGGTGCCGGCGAGATCCGGCTCACCGGTGCCCGCAGCCGTACGGTCGGCAGGTCCGGGGGTCCGCGCCGCTCCCGCGGGCGTCCCCGCCGCGGCCAGGGAGCGGGTCATGACCGGACCTCCACCACGGCCACCACGGGCTCGTCGGCCGCGCGGTCGCGCATCTCGCTGCGGGCCAGGGCGAGCAGCGGCTGCGGGTCGAGGATCCCGGAGAGGTCCGCGATGCGGGAGCCGAGCAGCAGCCGCAGCGCGGGGGCGCGGACGCCGCCGTCGCCGTACGACGTCGCCTCGCGGACGAGGCTGCCCAGCAGTTCGGGGGCGGCTCCCACGGTGGTGGCGGTCACCTGCGCGTCGGCGGCGTGCAGGCGCACCACGCCGTCGGCGTCCACGACGCGCACGGGGTGCCGGGTGGCCCGCAGCCGGCGCCGCACCTCGGTGCCGTAGACCGTGTGGGCCGGTGTGCCGGCCAGGACGCGAACTCGCTCCGGGTCGGTCCTGAGGCTGGCGGCCGCGGCGGCGAGGCGTTCGGTGTCGTCGGCGCTGTGCGAGCGGTCCTGGGTGCGCAGTTCGGTGGCGCCGGTGGCGACGGCGCGGACGGTGCTGGTCTGCGGGTCGACGGTCACCTCGACCTCGACCCCGTCGGCGGCGGCGCCCTGGGCGACGACGGCCCGCTCGGCCTCGGCGCGGACGGCGAGGATCTGCTCCTGCGTGGCGCCGGGGACGATCCGCTCGATCTGTTCGCGCACCAGGGCCAGGGCCACGCCGATCGGGCTGATGACCTCGTTGTGCCGGGCGATCCTGCCCTCCATGCCGGTGAGCGCCGCGAGGTGCGGGGTGACGGTGGCCGCCCCTCCCCCGCCGCCGACGAGGACCGCGGTGGCGGGGTCCAGGCGGTACTCGCGCACGACCTTGTCGACCACCGCCTTCACGTGCTCGGCGCCCGCGTCCAGGATGCGGGCGGCGGCCGTGGGCACGTCCACGCCGAGCGCGGCGGCGAGCGGGGCGACGGCGGCCCTGGCCGCCTCCGGGTCGCAGTGCGCGAAGTCGCCCTCGGGGACGCGGCCGAGCGCGTTGGCGGCGCAGGTCAGGGTGAGGGCGTACCGGCCGCCCGGCGTGTCCAGGACGACGTGGTCGGCCGGGTCGCCGGGCATCGGGCGCACCGTGGCCAGGGTCGCGCCGCGCAGCTCGGCCGGGTCGGCGAAGCAGGCGTAGGGCAGTCCGGCGATGTGGGCGCTGCGCGGCCCGACGCCCGTGACGCGGGCCCGGCCGCCGCGGGTCCCGTCGCCCGGGGGAAGGTCCACGCGGACCATCGAGCCGCCGCCGACGCCGACCGTGCGGACGTCGAGGGCGTTGAGGTACGAGCTCCGGCCGAGCATCGTGGCGTGCCGGACGGCGACCTTGCCGCGGCGCACCACGCTGATGTCGGTGGAGGTGCCGCCGGTCTCCAGGAAGACGCCCTCGCTGATGCGCTCCTGCATCAGGGCGCCGGCGACCCCGGCCGCGGGGCCGGACAGCACGGTCAGCAGCGGGCGGCGGCGCATCTCGTCGAGTGCCATGACGCCGCCGTCGCAGCGCATGACCATCAGCGGCGCGGAGATGCCCGCCTTGGTGATGGAGGAGTCGACGAGGTCGGCGGTGGCGAGCATGCGCGGCAGGATGGCCGCGTTGACGACGGCGGTCCGGGTCCGCTTGTGCAGTCCGTACAGCGAGGTGATCTCGTGGGCGGCCGTCATCGGGAGCCCGGCGGGGCGGGCGGCGTCCAGGACGGCCCGCTCCCCCTCGGGGCGGTCGACGGCGAACGGCTCGGKGGCCACGAGGACTTCGGCCCCGTCCGCCGTGAGCCGGTCGACCGCGGCGCGGACGGCGGCCGCGTCGTCGGGGTCGGCCACGTGGGCATAGGCGAGCGGAAGCCGCTTGCCGGGGGCGGGTTCGAGCCGGCCCAGGGCGGCGAGCCGGCGGGTGAGGACGGCGCCGGGCCCGGTGCCGATGCCGATCAGGCCGACGGTGGCGACGTCGCCCTCCAGCAGGGCGTTGGTGGCCTGGGTCGTGCCGTGGGCGAGGAATGCGACGTCGGCGGGGTCGCGGCCGATCTGCCGCAGCAGCCGGTCCAGGGCCTCGACGATGCCGTGGGCGACGCCGTCCTCGTGGTGGTGGCTGGTGGGGACCTTGGCCTGGCCGAGCAGGCCGAGGGTGGTGGCGTCGACGGCGACGGCGTCGGTGAAGGTTCCGCCGACGTCGATGCCGACGCGGATTCTGTGGGTGGACATGTCCGGGCACCTCCTTGTGCTGGGTCTGTCGTGCGCGGGGACGGCCGGGCGGGGGCGGGGCGGCTCGCTCCCGCCCGGCTCCGGCCCGGGCCCGCGGTACGGCGGCCGGGGCCGCCGTGTACACCGGTGTTCCGTTGCTCCGTACGCCCGTTCAGTAGCCCCGTACGTCGGGCCAGTGGCGCTGCACCCCGTCGCGGTCGAGCCGGCGGGCGAACTCCTCGAACCGCTTGTCCTCGGCCTGCACCTGGGCGGGTTCGACGTCCTCGTCCAGGCAGTGGGCGGCGAGCGCGCCGGCGGCCTCGCCGATGTTCCACTCCACCGGGTGCAGCCGGTAGCAGCCGTTGGTGATGTGCGTGGTGCCGATGTTCTTGCCGGCGGGCAGCAGGTTGCGCACCCGCTTCGGGACCAGGGCGCCGAGCGGGATCTCGAAGGGCACCGAGCCGATGTCGATGTAGTTGTCGCCGCCCGTCGAGGGGTGCAGGTCGATGCGGTAGTTGCCCACGCCGACGGAGTCCCGATAGCGGGTGCCGCCGTAGGGGCCGACGAGGTCGATCGCCACGTCGTGCTCGGTGACGGTGGTGACCGCCTCGATGCGGCGCGCCTCGCGGACGTAGGGGGCCTTCGCGAGGCCGTCCGGGGTGCCGGTCACGTCCGGGCGCGGGCGCAGGCCCGGGAACCCGGTGCCGCCGTCCTGGCGGGGTGCCTCGGTCTGCAGCCAGTACAGGAGCGACAGGGACAGCTGCCGTGCCCCGGCGACCGCTTCGGCGCCGGTCTGCGCGCCCGCCCCGACCAGGGGCTTGAGCCAGTAGTCGTTCAGCGGCCAGTTGACGAGGGTGATGTCGGAGTCGAAGGCGCCGGAGCGGTGCAGCTTGCGCGCCAGGATGCGGCGGAAGCCCCACAGTTCCTTGTCCCCGGCGTCGGCGCTCTGGTCGGCGCTCACCGCGAGCGGGTCGAGTTCCGGGTTGGGCACGAAGGTGCGCGGCACGGCCTCCAGCGAGCGCGGGTCGGGGGCCTGGAAGCCGAGCAGCGGACCGGGCCAGAAGTCGGGCCGGTACTCCCGCCAGAAGGCGTAGTCCGCCGGCCGGTCGACGGTGTGGTCCTCGCCCTCGTGGTGGGAGAGCGCGAAGCACACGGTGATGCCCTGCTGGTTGAGCGGCTGGGCCTGCTCCGGGGCGTGCGGCTCGTCGTACGCGGACCGGGCCTCGGCCCCGGTGACGTGCTCCACGCCGGCCAGTTCCAGGAGTTCGCCCGTCTCGGTGGCGTCGATGACGTAGCGGGCGCCGAGCGTGACCTGCCGGCCGTCCGGGTGGTGCTCCAGCGTCACGGACCGTACGACATCGTTGTCCGCCTCGGCCGCGACGGGCCGGTGGTCGGTGAGGACGGTGAGCCGTCCGGCGGCACGGTGGGGGGCGAGCATCGCCTCGACGACGGCCAGCGCCACCCGCGGCTCGTGGCAGAGCTTGCTCACCCGCCCGGCGCCCGGGTTGAGGTCCGTAAGGGCCAGCGCCTCGGCGCGCAGCGGGTACCACTGCCGGTAGAACTGCCGTATCCCCTCGCGCAGTCGGCGGTACGAGGCGGTGGTGCCGAACTGCTCCACCCACGGGTGCTCGTCGGGCGGCACGGCCTGCGAGGTGAGCTGTCCGCCGAGCCAGTCGGTCTCCTCGGTGAGGACGACGCTGCGGCCGGCCCGGCAGGCGGCCAGGGCGGCGGCCACGCCGCCGAGTCCGCCGCCCACGACGAGGATGTCGGCTTTCGGGTTCACGCTTCTCCTAGCTGGTGGTTCGCGGTACGGCGGTGGCGCGCACCGGTGGACGGGCGGTCGTCAGCGCGGCTGCGGCGGGCTCCCGGTGGTCGTGCCGGCCCGGAACGCGCAGGCGACCAGGGGCTCCTGGGCCTCCTCGCCCGCCACGAGCAAGGCGAGCATCCGGACCGCGGCCGCGCCCAGCTGGTGGCGCGGCACGTCGAACCCGGTGGGCTGCGGACCGCCCGCGAGGTCGGGCGGCGGGCTGCCGAGCAGCGCGAGGGAGAGGTCGCCGGGGCAGCTCAGCCCCGCCGCGTCCACGGCCGCGCGCAGGGCGCGCCAGGCGCCCCCGGTGTCGGTCTCCTCCGCGACGAACGCGGTGACACCCTCGGCGAGCCAGCGGCGCAGCCGCTCGGGGGTGACCTCGCGCGCGGGGTCGGCGCAGCGGAACACCGCCCCGGGCCCGCCGGGCAGCGCGGCGGCCTCCAGCCCTTCCAGGAAGCCCTGCTGACGGTCCGTCGAGGCGGGCGCGTCGTCGTCCTCGCGGATCAGGACGACGCGCCGGTGCCCCGCGGACGCCAGGTGGCGGACCACTTCGCGGCTGGCGCTCACGTAGTCGGCGCCCACCCAGGCCAGGCCCTCCAGCTCCTCGCGGCGGCCGAGGTGCACGACCGGGAACCCGTCGGCGACCATCCGCTTCAGCTCGGCGAGCGGCACGTGACGGCCCAGGAACAGGCACCCGTCCGCGAGCCGGACCCGGTTGAGGGCCTCGGGTCCCGCCGCCTTGGCGCCGCCGGAGCTCGATCCCGTGAACAGCACCAGGTCGTACCCCCGCGCGGCGGCCTCCCGCTCCACCCCGACCAGAAAGGGGTAGTACGAGTGCTCCACGTCCGTGGGGAAGGTGGCCGTGAAGCTGTAGACGCCGAGCAGGTTGTTGCGCGCCGCCGCCAGCCGCTGCGCGGCCACGTCCGGTACGTAGCCGAGGCTGCGGGCCGCGTCGAGCACCCGCTGCCGCGTCTCGTCCGAGATCGCCGACCCCTGCGCCTTGTCCGACAGCACGAGCGACACCGTGGCCTGGGACACCCCGGCCAGCCGGGCGACCTCCGCCTGCCGCGGCCGGGACGGGCGTCCTCCCGCGCCGGGGGTCCGCCCGCGCCTGGGCCGCTTACTGGGCTGCTCCACCATGCTCCTCACCCGGCCGGCCCCCGGCCGACCTCTCCACTAATGCGTATAAGTAATGCGCATAACCTGCACTGTGGTGGGTGCGCCCGGCGCCGGTCAAGAGGTGCGGCACAACTTCCCGCGACGATGGAGCGCGACTCTCACAGACCGCCGCGCAGGGACCACCGACCCCCGCGCGGCGGCACCTTCGTCCGGACCATTGACCTGTTCCCGTCAGCCGGTTACCGTCCAGGCCGAGCCTTTCCCAGGTCTCCAGCTCCAGCACCTGTGCCCCCCACCGCAGTGTTCGGCAAGCCCCGGGAGTTCATCCATGCGCGCCTTGCGATCGTCCCTCGCCGCTCTCACCCTCACTCTGACAACGATGTCTGCCCTGATCGTGCAGGCCGCGCCACCCTCCTCCGCGGCGCCCTCGGCCGCGGCGGCGACGGTGTGCAACAAGTACTGCGACGCCCGCGACCCGGCCCTGAGCCCCCAGGACCGAAAGCCCGTGACGGCCACGCTCTTCTCGCGCTCGTTCGTGCTGCACTTCGACGACACCGACGCCATGGGCTGGGCGTCCGTCGCGGGCGGTAGCCCCGGGGACGAGGTGTGGCTGGACCGCTCCTTCGACGGCGGCCGCACCTGGTCCTCGAACAGCCGGCTGGGCGCCACCAAGGTCCCCGCGGGGCAGACCGGGTGGCGGACGCTGATGTACAACGTGGACGACTGGGCGGGCCACGGCGTCGGCGCACTGCGCGCCTGCGGCAAGGCCGCCGACCGGGCCGACATCGCCTGCACGCCCTGGGCCCGGACCACCTGGAACGCCGGCGACCGGCGCACCGCCGCCGCCACCGCGCAGATGCAGTTCTACAACTACGGCACCGGCCTGTTCGACACCACCGGCTGGTGGAACTCGGCGAACGCGCTGCACTCCGTCATCGACAACATCCGGGTCACCGGCATGCAGAGCTACCGGTACGCCATCGCGCGCACCTACGACCTCCAGATCAACTCCGCCGACGGGCAGTTCCGCAACGAGTACATCGACGACACCGGCTGGTGGGGCCTGACCTGGATCGCCGCCTACGACCTGACCGGCGACCCGCGCTACCTGGCCACCGCGCGGGCCGACGCCGACCACATGGCCCGCTACTGGGACGGCACCTGCGGCGGCGGGGTGTGGTGGACCACCGGCCGGACGGTGAAGAACGCCATCCCCAACTCCCTCTACATCGAGCTCAACGCGGCCCTGCACAACCGCATCGCGGGTGACACCACCTACCTGCAGCGGGCGAGGGCCGGCTGGAGCTGGTTCCAGGGCACCGGCATGATCAACGCCGACCAGACGGTGAGCGACGGCCTGAACACGAGCACCTGCAAGCTCGGCGACACCACGGTCTGGTCCTACAACCAGGGTCAACTCATCGGCGGCCTCACCGAGTTGCACCGGGCCACCGGGGACGCCTCGGTGCTCGCCGCCGCCCGCCGGATCGCCGACGCCAACACCACGTCGAGCAAACTCAACACCGCGGCCGGCATCCTCAGGGACCCCTGCGAGTCGGGTGACTGCGGCGCCGACGGCCCCTCCTTCAAGGGCGCCGACGTACGCGGGCTGGCGAAGCTCAACGCGGCCCTGCCGGACCGCCCCTACACGGCCTACCTCAACAGGCAGGCCGCACAGGCCTACGCCGCGGACCGCAACGCCCTCGACCAGTACGGCCTGCGCTGGTACGGCCCGCTGGACAAGGCGGACGCGGCACGCCAGCACAGCGCGCTCGACCTGATGAACGCGGCGTCCTGACGGCCGCGGTGCCCTGACGTCCGCGGCGTCCTGACGGGCCCGGCGTCCCGAGCGCCGTCGGACGCATCTGTCCTCCCGTCCGGAGAGGGCCGGACGGGGTCGGGCGCATGACCCGGGCCCGGGGTGGAACTCCGTAGGACAGGCGCGTCCGGGAGGCGGACGCACGGGACGGACGGAGCTGGCCGATGACGGTCGACCTCACCGGTTTCCTCGGCGTGGTACTGCTCGCCTACCTCATCCCGGGCCCCGACTTCCTGGTCGTCGCGCGGGCGGCCGCCCGGCGCCCCGCGCTGGGCCGCGCGGCCGGTCTGGGCGCCCAGGCCGGGCTGTGCGTCCACATGTGCGCGGCCGCCCTGGGCCTGTCCGCCGTCGCCGCCGGCTCGGCACTCGCCTTCACCGCGGTCAAGCTCGCCGGCGCCGCCTACCTGGTCTTCCTGGGCGTGCGCGCGCTCCTCGACGCCCGCCACCGCCACCGCGGCACGTCCGCCCCCTCCCGGGGAACGGCGGACGCCGGTCCCACCGCCGCGGCCGGCCGGCGGCCCACCCGGCGCGACAGCTTCCTCCAGGGGTTCCTCACCAACGTGCTCAACCCCAAGGCGGCCCTGTTCTTCCTCAGCGTCCTCCCGCAGTTCGTCGACCACGGAGGGTCCCCGACGCGGCAGATCTTCCTGCTGGGCGTCCTCGACGTGGCCGTCGGCGTCGTCTTCTGGCTCGTCCTGGCGGCCGTCGCCGGGCGCCTGCGCACCTCCTTCGGCCCGGCGTGCCGGCGCCGCTGGGAACTCGTGAGCGGCTGGCTGTTCATCGCCGTCGGGGTCGGCGTCGCGGCGACCGAGTGACGCCCGGGCCGCCCCGCCGTGCCGGACACCGTCCCGGTCGAAGCGCTTCACCGCGCTCCGGCATAGGCTCCCCGGGTCCGCGGAGGAACCTTCGCCGCCGCACTCACCAGGGACGGACATGGCGCTCTTCGACAACCCCGTCATACCCGGCTTCAGCCCGGACCCGAGCATCTGCCGGGTGGGCGACGACTACTACCTGGCGACGTCCAGTTTCGAGTACGCACCGGGCGTACCCCTGTGGCACAGCCGCGACCTGGTCCACTGGCGGCTGATCGGGCACGCCCTGGACCGGCCCGCACAGCTGGAACTGCCCGACACGGCGCCGTCGTCCGCGGGCGTGTACGCGCCCACGCTGCGCCACCACGACGGCCTCTTCCTGCTGATCACCACCGTGGTCGGCGGGGCGGGCACCGTCCTGGTGACCGCCGAGGACCCGGCGGGCCCCTGGTCGGACCCGGTGCCGGTCGGCGTCCCCGGCATCGATCCCGATCTGGCCTGGGAGGAGGACGGGACCTGCTGGTGCCTGTACTCGGCCGACGGCATCCACGGGGTCCGCATCGACCCCTCGTCCGGCCGGCTGCTGGGCGAGCCCGTGCCGATGTGGTCCGGCAGCGGACTGCAGTACCCCGAGGGCCCGCACCTGTACCGGGTCGGCGACTGGTGGTACCTGCTGCTGTCGGAGGGCGGCACCGAGCGCGGCCACGCCCTGTCGGTGGCCAGGTCCCGTACGCTGCCGGGGCCGTTCGAGCCGCACCCGGCCAACCCCGTGCTGTCGCACCGCAGTACGGACCACCCGGTGCAGAACACCGGCCACGGCGACCTGGTCCGGGCGCAGGACGGGAGCTGGTGGATCGTGCTGCTGGGCACCAGGCCCCGCGGCGACACACCGATGTACCACGGCATGGGCCGGGAGACGTTCCTGGCGCCGGTGCGGTGGGAGGACGGGTGGCCGCTGCCGGGCCCGGTGGAACTGCGTGCGCGGGCCCCGCAGCTCGCACCGCACCCCTGGCCGCCGGAGCCGGACCGGGACGACTTCGACTCCCCCGCCCTCGCGCCCTGCTGGGTGTCCCCCCGCCGCGGCGACCCGGAGGCCGTCCGTCTCGGCGAACGCCCCGGCCACCTGGTCCTGCACGCCCGCGCCGGCAGCCTCGACACACCCGGCGCGCTCTTCGTCGGCCGGCGCCAGCGCGACCCCGACTGCTCGGCACGCACGCGCGTCGACGTCGCGGGCGGCGGCCGGGGCGGTCTCGCCGTCCGTCTGGACGAGGCGCACCACTACGAGGTGGAGGTCGGCGGCGGCACGGTCCGCGCGGTCGCCAGGATCGGCCCGCTGAGCAGTACGCTCGCCGAACGGCCTGTTCCGGAGGGCCCGTTGACCCTGCGGATCGACGTCACGACCTCCGGCGTCCTGCCGCCCACGGTCACCTCCCGCGACCCGCAGGCGCCTCCTCCGTCCGGCCTGCGCGGCGGCGGACCGGACACCCTGCGCCTGGGCTACGAGAGGGAGGGCGGCGGCTTCGAGGTCCTCGCCGAACTCGACGGCCGCTACCTCACCACCGAGGTCGCGGGCGGTTTCACGGGCCGTGTCATCGGCATGTACGCGACCCGGGGCAGCGCGGCCTTCGACTGGTTCGAGCTGCGGCGCGCCTGAGGGGCGGAGGAGGAGGGCGGCCGGAGGAGAACCCACTCCTTGCCACTCTTAACTTATAGCGCACCGGGGGGCTTGCGGCAAGGCCCCCACCGTGCCGCACAATCGCTGTCCTTGAGGCCGTCACCTGCGGAAATGAGGATCACCGACGTGCGAAGTGCGCGAGTTGTCACCGGCTCACACCCTCCGGTCGACGGCGGTGCCACGGGCTCACCGGCCGCCGGCGCGTTCGACCTGCCCGACCACCTCGCCGCCAAGGCCGACCCGCTCCTGATCGGCCGCGACGAGCGGCACTTCGCGGCCGTCGCGCGGAGCCTGCGGCGGGCGACCGCCGAACTGTCCGACCGGCTCGAAGCCGAACGCCGGGCGCCCGGCGGCACCGGCCGGGAGGCGATGGAACGCGACGCGGAGATCCACCGGCTGACCGCCCGTCTGCGCGCCCTGAGCCGCTTCGGCCTGGACCTGTGCCTGGGGCACGTCGTCCCCGCAGACGGCTCCGAGCCCCTGTACATCGGGCGGCTCGGCCTCACCGACGGCGACGGGAACCGGCTGCTGACGGACTGGCGCTCCCCCGCGGCGGAGCCGTTCTTCGCGGCCACCCACGCCGACCCGATGGGGCTGGCGAGCCGCCGCAGGTACCGCTGGACCCGCGGCCGGATCAGCGACTACTGGGACGAGGTGTTCACCGCCGAGGGGCGTGAGGGGCACGCCGCGCTCGACGACCACTCCGCCTTCGTCGCGAGCCTGGGCGACACCCGCTCGCCCCGGATGCGCGACGTGCTGGCCACCATCCAGGCCGACCAGGACGCCGTCATCCGCGCGGACTCCCGCGGCACCCTGGTCGTCGACGGCGGCCCGGGGACGGGCAAGACGGTCGTCGCCCTGCACCGATCGGCCTACCTCCTCTACTCCGACCCGCGGCTGGGCCACCGCCGGGGCGGCGTGCTGTTCGTCGGCCCGCACCAGCCCTACCTGTCCTACGTCGCCGACGTCCTGCCCGGTCTCGGCGAGGAGGGCGTGCGGACCTGCACGCTGCGGGACCTGGTCGCCGAGGGGGCCGGGGCGCCGGAGGAGACCGATCCGGAGGTGGCCGCCCTGAAGTCGACCGCGGACATGGTGCGCGCGGTGGAGAAGGCCGTCCGGTTCTACGAGACACCACCCACCGGGAACACGGTCGTCACGACCCCCTGGGCCGACGTCCCGCTGACCGCCGACGACTGGACCGAGGCCTTCGCGGCGCCGGGCCCCGGCGCCCCGCACAACGAGGCGCGCGAGCAGGTCCGGGAGGCCCTGTGCGCGATCCTGCTGGACAAGCTGGACACGGACGGCGCGGACATCCCGCCCGAGGCGTTCCGCGGGTGGCTGCTGCGCGACGAGGAGCTGACCGCGGCCCTGAACGGGGCATGGCCGCTGATCGAGGCGGCCGACCTCGTCGGGGACCTGTGGTCCGTGCCCGCCTACCTGCGGATGTGCGCTCCCTGGCTCGGCCCCGACGACGTACGCAGGCTGCGGCGCGCGGACCCGCAGGCGTGGACGGTGTCCGACCTGCCGATCCTGGACGCGGCACGGCAGCGGCTCGGCGACCCGCGGGCGGCCCGGCGCAGGCGCCGACAGGAGGCGGTCCTGGCCGCCCAGCGCGAGCGGATGACGCAGGTGGTCGACAACCTGATCGAGGCGGCCGGCGCGTCGGGCGCCGACGGCGACGAGGGGATGGGCCTGGTGCGGATGCTGCGCGGCGAGGACGCCGGGGTCAGCCTGGTCGACGAGTCCGAGCTGGCGACCGCAGATCCGGACCTGCTCGCCGGCCCGTTCGCGCACGTCGTCGTGGACGAGGCCCAGGAGCTGACCGACGCCGAGTGGCAGATGCTGCTGCTGCGCTGCCCGTCCCGGAGCTTCACCGTCGTGGGGGACCGCGCCCAGGCCAGGCACGGGTTCACCGAGTCGTGGCGGGAGCGTCTTGAGCGGGTCGGGCTCGACCGGATCGAGGTGGCCTCGCTGGGCATCAACTACCGGACGCCGCGGGAGGTCATGGCGGAGGCCGAGCCGGTCGTGCGGGCCGCGCTCCCGGACGCCAACGTGCCGGTCTCCATCCGCGGCAACGGCATCCCGGTCGTGCACGGGTCCGTCGCCGACCGGGACGCGGTCCTGGACGACTGGCTGGCCACGCGCGGCGACGGGATCGCCTGCGTCATCGGCGACCCCTCGTTCCGGGCAACGCCGCGGGTCCGGTCGCTGACGCCGCGGCTGGCCAAGGGGCTCGAATTCGACCTGGTCGTCCTCGTCGACCCGGCGCGGTTCGGCGAGGGCGTCGAAGGGGCGGTCGACCGCTACGTCGCGATGACCCGCGCGACCGAGCGGCTCGTCGTCCTGACGAGTTAAAGCTGTCCTGACGAGCTGAAGCCGTCCTGACGAGCTGAGGCCGTCCCGGCGGGCCGGCGCCATCCCGGCCGGCCGACGTTTCCTTCCGCGGCGCGCGGTTACCCAGGCACTGACCGGGGGCGTCACGGAAGCCGGAACGGAGTGGCCATGGCCGGCATGAAGGTGTCCGACCACATCCTGCAGCGACTGCGCGAGTGGGACGTGGAACACGTCTTCGCCTACGCGGGCGACGGGATCAACGGTCTGCTGGCCGCCTGGGGCCGGGCGGACAACGAACCGAAATTCGTCCAGGCGCGCCACGAGGAGATGGCCGCGTTCCAGGCGGTCGGCTACGCCAAGTTCTCCGGCAGGGTCGGGGTGTGCGCGGCCACCTCCGGACCCGGCGCCATCCACCTGCTGAACGGCCTCTACGACGCCAAGCTCGACCACGTCCCGGTCGTCGCGCTGGTCGGGCAGACGAACCGCAGCGCCATGGGCGGCTCGTACCAGCAGGAGGTCGACCTGCAGAACCTCTACAAGGACGTCGCCTCGGACTTCTGCGAGACGGCGACGGTGCCGGAGCAGCTGCCGAACCTGATCGACCGGGCGATCCGCACCGCGTACGCCCGGCGGACGGTCACCGCGGTCATCCTGCCCGCCGACGTGCAGGAGCTGGACTACAGCCCGCCGACCCACGCGTTCAAGATGGTGCCGTCCAGCCTGGGGCTCGGGCGCTCCGCACCGGTGCCGGCCGACGACGACGTCCGGCGGGCCGCAGAGGTGCTGAACGCCGGGGAGAAGGTCGCCGTCCTGATCGGGCAGGGCGCCCGCGGGGCGCGTACCGAGGTCGAGGAGCTGGCGGAGGTGCTCGGCGCCGGGGTCGCCAAGGCCCTGCTGGGCAAGGACGCCCTACCGGACGACCTGCCCTACGTGACCGGGTCCATCGGGCTGCTGGGCACCCGCCCGTCCTACGAGCTGATGCGGGACTGCGACACGCTCCTGGTGATCGGCTCCAGCTTCCCGTACAGCCAGTTCCTGCCGGAGCTGGACCAGGCGCGGGCCGTGCAGATCGACATCGACCCGCACATGATCGGCCTGCGCTACCCCTTCGAGGTGAACCTCGTGGGGGACGCCGGCGAGACGCTGCGCAAGCTGCTGCCGCACCTGCGGCGCAAGGAGGACCGCGCCTGGCGCGAGGGCGTGGAGCGGAACGTCTCCCGCTGGTGGGAGGTCATGGAGCGGCGCGCCGCCGTGCCCGCCGACCCGGTCAACCCCGAGTACGTCGTGCACGCCCTGGACTCCCGGCTGCCCGACGACGTGATCCTGGCCGCCGACTCCGGTTCCGCCGCCAACTGGTACGCCCGCCACCTGCGGCTGCGCGGCCGGATGCGCGGCTCCCTGTCCGGGACACTGGCGACGATGGGCCCCGGCGTGCCGTACGCCATCGGCGCGAAGTTCGCCCACCCCGACCGGCCCGCCATCGCCCTCGTCGGGGACGGGGCCATGCAGATGAACGGCATGATGGAGATGGTCACCGCCGCCAAGTACCACCGCGAGTGGTCCGATCCGCGGCTGGTCGTGGCGGTGCTCAACAACGGCGACCTCAACCAGGTCACCTGGGAGATGCGGGCCATGTCCGGCGCCCCGCAGTTCGAGGAGTCGCAGCACATCCCCGACCTGCCCTACGCGGACATCGCCCGCAGCATCGGCCTGGACGGGGTGCGGGTGGAGAAGCCCGAGGAGGTCGGGCCGGCCTGGGACCGGGCGCTCGCGGCCGACGGCCCCTTCGTCCTCGACTTCCGCTGCGACCCGGCCGTGCCGCCGATCCCGCCGCACGCCACCCTGGACCAGATCGAGGCGGCGGCCTCGGCGGTCCTGCACGGCGACAGCGACCGCGGGTCCATGATCCGCCAGGGGTTCAGGTCGAAGGTGCAGGAGTTCCTGCCGGGCGGTCGGCACCGCTCCGGGTAGGGGCTTCCGGGCGGGCGGGCCGCGGCCCCCGGCCGCGTACGGTTGTCCGCCGTCGCGGTCCGGCACTACCGTGCGGCGGTGGACCTCTTCTCGCTCTCCTGGACGGCGCTGCGCTCGGCGGTCGCGGACGTCCCGGACGAAGACTTCGACCGGCCGTCCGGCTGTACCGGCTGGCTCGTGCGGGACCTCGTGTGCCATCTGGTCATCGACGCCCAGGACGTGCTGATCACCTTGGTCACCCCGGCGGCCTCCGCACCGACCGTGGACGCGGTCACCTACTGGCGGCTCGTCGGACCCCCGACCGGCGAGGACCCGCTGGACGCGCTGGTCCCCCGGCTGGCCGCCGCGTACGGCGGGCCCGAGCTGCTCAGGTTCCACCTCGACGACGTCGGCGGCGCCGCCGGCCGGGCCGCGGTGCTGGCCGATCCGGCGGCCCGCGTCGGCACCCGCGACGAGGTCCTGACGGCCGGCGACTACCTGTCGGCGTACGTGCTCGAATGGACCCTGCACCACCTCGACCTGATCGCGCACCTGCCGTCCACCGCGTGTTTCCCGGGTCGTAGAGCGCCGTGATCCGGTAGATGCCGGAGGGTGCGGAGATCGTGAGCGGGCCTTCCTCGTTGACGACGCAATTGCCCCTGGCCGGACGTGTGGTGTACAGCGGCTCGCCGCGGTAGAAGTCGATCTGCGCGCCGGTGTCGACGTTCACGGCCTGGAACCGGATCGTCGTGCCGGGCAGGACACCGTTCCCGCCCAGGCGGAAGGTGTCGCCGCGGAAGGTGTGGAAGGTCGGGACGCCGAGGGTCCGGTCCCCGTTGTAGCCGGAGAAGTAGATCGCGCCGGGCTTGGTCAGATAGGCGTGGCCGGCGGTGTTGCACGGGCCCGCGGCCTGGGCCGGCGTGGCCACCCCGGCGGGGACGGCCACCGTCAGCGCGGCGCAGGCCAGCAGGGTGAGCGTGGATGTGAGCGGGCGCGGGCGGGCATGACGGGTCATTGGCGTACCTCCTGTGCAGAGGGCCCGGACCGGTTCCGGACCGGGTCGCGGCAGATGTCGTTGCCACAGGGCATTCGCAACGGGACGACTACCGGATGGGGCGGACGCGGACCCGGACGCGGCAGTGGACGATGCGGCGAATGACGCACCCCCCTGTTTGAGCGATCGCTCAAACAGGGGTACCTTGCGGTTTGAGCGAACGCTCAAACCGCAAGAGGGAGGGGGCGGTCATGGGGTTGTACGTGGAGACCCTGATCGAGGCCGACATGGACGTGCTCTGGGAGCGGACCCAGCATCCGGCCCTGCACCAGAGCTGGGACCTGCGGTTCACCTCGATCTCCTACCTGCCCCGCGCCGCGGGGCAGCCGCAGCGCTTCCGCTACGCGACCCGGCTGCTGCCCCTGCTGTGGATCGCCGGCACCGGGGTCAGTGCGGGTGAGCGGCAGCGGTCCGACGGCACACGCGTCTCGGCGCTGCGCTTCGCCTCGCCCCATCCGCTCTCGCTGCTCGCCGAGGGCAGCGGCTACTGGCGCTACGTCCCCACCCCCGCCGGGATCCGCTTCCTGACGGGCTACGACTACCGCCCCCGGTGGGGCCGTTGCGGCGCCCTCGCCGACCGGCTGGTCCTGCGGCCGCTCATGGGGTGGGCCACCGCCTGGTCCTTCGACCGCCTGCGGTTGTGGTGCGAGCGGGGAATCCACCCCCGGGCCGCGCTCGCACGCGCGCTGGGAGAGTGCGCCGTGCGCCTCGCCCTGGTCCTCGCCGTCCTGTTCGCCTCTCCCCCGGCCCCGCTCGTTCCCGGTCCGGCCGCTGTCGTTCCGGCCGCCCTGGCCGTCCTCGCCGTCCTGGCCGTCCTAGCCGTCCTGCTGCTGCCTCCGCTGCCCGGCACTCCCGCCGCGCGCCGCTGCCGGCGCACCCCGCCGGACCGGGTGCGCGCCCCCCGTCTGCTCGACACCCTGGAGCCCTCGTGACCTCGATCTTCCACCGGCACATGGGCGCCGCCTTCGGGCGTCTGCACCCCGAGATCCGCCGGCGCTTCTCCGTCGGACTCGACAGCGGCCAGGCCTGCGTCGGACGCGGGACGATGGAGCGGATCCATCATGGGGCGCCCTTCGTCAAGCCGTTCCTGCGGCTCGGCGGGACGCGCAACATCCTGGTCCCGCGCGAGGGCCGCGACGTGCCCTTCGTCATCGAGAACTTCCCCTACACCGACTCCTTCGGCCGCGAGACCGTCACGTTCGTGCGCAGCTTCCACCTGCCCCGGCACGTGCACCGCTTCGACGCGACCATGGTCCTCGGCCCCGGACGCGACTGCATCCTCGACTACCTCGGCACCCACCAGCACCTCGCCAGCGACCTCTACATGAGCGCCGAACCCGACGGCTCGCTCCTCATCCGCTCCGGCACGCACCGCTTCCGGGAGGGTCCCGTCGACGTCCGGGTCCCCTCGGTGATCGCGGGCGACGCCGAGGTCCGCGAGTCGTTCGACGAGGACACCGGCCGCTTCCGCATCCAGGTGCGGGTGACCAACCGGTACTTCGGCCACCTCTTCGGCTACGAGGGCTCCTTCACCGCCGAGTACGTCGACGTCGGCGCCCATCCGCCGCGCGCCGGCCTGCGGCCCGTGCGCGAGGAGGCCCGCGCGTGAGCCCCTCCGCCCAGGACACCCGCCTCAAACTGCTCGACGGCGCCCTGCGCACCGTGGTCGAGCAGGGCATCGCCAAGACCTCGGCCCGCTCGATCGCGACCACCGCCGGGGTCAACCAGGCGCTGATCTTCTACCACTTCGGCTCGGTCGACGAACTCCTCGCCGCGGCCTGCGTGCACGGCGCCGAACAGCGCGTCGCCCGCTACCGCAAGCAGTTCGCGGCCCTGGGCTCCCTCACCGAACTGCTGGCGTTCGCCCGCACGATGCACGCCGAGGAACGCGCCGCCGGACAGGTGGCCGTCCTGGGGCAGCTGCTGGCCGCCGCGCAGACCTCGCCCGCGCTCGCGGCCGCGACATCCGCCGGGCTCGCCCTGTGGATCGAAGAACTCGAAACCGTCCTGGCCCGGCTGCTCACCGCGACCCCCCTGGCCGCCTTCGCCGACCCCGCGGGACTGGCCCGCGCCACGGCGGCCTCCTTCATCGGCATCGAGCTGTACGAGGGGATCGACTCTCCGGGCGCCGCCCGCGCCCTGGACTCGCTCGAACAACTCGCCGCGCTCGCCCAGGCCCTGGAAGGGCTCGGCCCGCTGTCCCAGCGAGCCGTCGCCCACCGACTGCGCCGCCGCTCCCGCGAGTGACCCGACACCCGCCACGGACCCGCGGCGGTCCACCGGACGGCCACGGACCGCCACGGACGACGGCCGGTCAGACGCGCGGGCGATGGGGTCCGTCCGGGCGGAAGCGGGTGAGGGCGCGGGAAAGGGCCCGTAACAGGGCGCTCGCGCACCGCAGGGTCAGGTGAGCGGTGCACAGCAGCAGGTCCCGGGCGGCCGGGCGCGGGCCCCGCGGGGGGCGCGGACGGTCCGCGGCCACGTCCGCCCGTACCGCCTCCCACACGTGCGGGGGCGGCGTCTGCAGCACGTCGCCCGGGTAGGTGTGGCGGCCGGCCTCCACGACGCGTTCGTAGACGGTGAGCTGCTCGCGGCAGACCGGGCACACGCTCAGGTGACGGGCGGCGGGAGCGCTCCAGGCGGTCCGGTTGCCGTCGAGGGCGTGGACGGCGAGCTCCGCGTTCGGGATGTGGCGCAGGGGCCGTTGCTCGGTCACACCGTCACCTCCTCATGGCCTGGCGCGCAGGCCTCGGGGTCCAGTCACCGTGCCCGCGTCCGAGGTCGCCCGGAGCCGACCGGTGTCAGCCCCCTTTACGGGCGGTACCGCGGTCCCGGATGCATCACCCCCGCAGCCCCGACGCATCGTTTACGCATCGAATCGGTGGCGCGCCCCGGTGCGGCGGTCACTCGGCGTGCCCTTGCACCCCGTCGCCGCGCAGGCAGCTGCTGAGGCGGTGGAGGCCGCGCCGGGCATGGCTCTTGACCGTGCCCAGGGGCCAGCCGGTGAGCTCGGCGATCTGGGTCTGCGTCAGGTCGTCGTAGAAGGCGAGGGTGAGCACGCGGCGCTGGGCCTCCGGCAGCTTGGCGAGCTCGTGGGCCAGCAGGACCCGGTCGAGCACCGCGGCCTGGGTGTCGTGGTCCGCGGGCCCGACGGACATCCTGGCCCCGGCCGCCGCGACGAGGTGCGCCCGCCGGGTGCGCGCCGACAGCGCGTCGGCGACCTTGCGGCGGGTGATGCCGACCAGCCAGGCGCCCAGGGCGCCCCGCTCCGGGGCGAATCCCGCACGCCCGCGCCACGCGGCCAGGAACACCGTCTGGGTGACGTCCTCCGCCTCCCGGGCGTCCCCGAGGGAGCGCTGCGCCAGCGTGTACACGAGGGCGCCCCACCGGTGGTAGACGGCGGCCAGGCACTCCTCGTCGCCCGCGGCGAACCGCGCGGCGAGTTCCTCGTCGGCCAGGTGCTCCTCCGCCGGAGCCCACAGCGGGACGTCGTCGAGGGCCTGCTCGGTGACCTGCTGTACGGCCATGATGTCTGCTCCTCGTATGGGCCGGACCCGGTGCGTCCCGCGAGGGGGGTACCCCTGTTCGCCCGTCCCACGGATGTCGGTCGTTCGTCGCTCGCCCGGGCGTGTTCCGCTCCTCCACCCTGCGAGAACCTCAAGCGGTGCAACAACTTGCATCGTCTCTGCATCACTTTCCGCCGATCGAGAACCGATCCCACCTTGTCGCCCGTCCGGCGCATCCGTAGGCGCCTCTGCCGAGGAAAGCGTTCAGTCAGACACACATGCGATCGCGACGAGAGGACCCGGGATGCGCTCCAGCCAGGCGAAGGACCACTCGGTGGCCGGGGCGGCGCCCGGCCCTCATCCGGAGCCCCGGCCCCTGCGTTCCGAGCACACCCGCGGCTCCGCGGGCGGCGCGCACGGTGCGGCGGACGGCACCGCGCGCCCCGGGGGCGGCCGGCCCGGCCCGGGCCGGCTCACGGAGGACCCCCGGCTCCCGAGGTTCCCGCTGGACATGGACGATCTGCACGTCATCGACACTGAGGTGTCCGCGGCCGTGGGGCGTGTGCTGGAGGACCATCTGGCCGAACGGGTGGAGCGGGCCGCCGCCCTCGACCCGGTCTTCGGCCACGACCTGGCCGAACGCGTCGCACGGTTCACCCTGGACGGCGGCAAGCGCATCCGGTCCCGGTTCGTCTGGTGGGCCCTGCGTGCCTGCGGCGGCGGTCCGCGCGAGGCGGAGGCCGCCCTGCGCGTCGGCGCCGCCCTCGAACTGATCCAGACCGGCGCCCTGGTGCACGACGACGTGATGGACGACGCGCGGCTGCGCCGGGGGCGGCCCGCCCTGCACGTGGACGTCGCCGCCCAGTACGCCGACAGCGTGCCGCGGGAGCTCGGCCCGCGGTTCGGCGAGGCCGCGGCGATCCTCGCCGGTGACCTGTCGCTGGCCTGGGCGGACGACCTCCTGGCGAGTGTGGGCACGGCGCCGGTGGCCGTGCGCGACCTGTGGAGCGCCATGCGCACCGAGATGGTGGCCGGGCAGTACCTGGACCTGCACGGCCAGGCCACCTCCTCCCGCTCCCTGGCCCGCGCGATCCGTGCCGCCTGCCTCAAGAGCGCCCTGTACTCCGTGGAGCGTCCGCTGGCGCTCGGCGCCGCGCTGGCCGGGGCGGACGCCGCACGCAGCGAGGCCCTGTGCGCGGCGGGCCGGCGCGTCGGCATCGCCTTCCAGCTGCGCGACGACCTGGCCGACGTCTTCGGCGACCCCCGGCGCACCGGCAAGCCGGTGGGCGGCGACATCCGGGCGGGCAAGCCCACCTACCTGGTCGCCCTGGCGCAGGCCCGGGCCGAGGCGACCGGGGACCGGCACGGCCTGGCCGTGCTGCGGCGCTCGCTCGGCCGCGCCGACCTGTCCGACAACCGTCTTGAGGAGGTCCGCGACGTGCTCGTCACGACCGGCGCCCGCACCATCGTCGAAGCCAGGATCGAACGGCTGGTCGCCCAGGGCATGCGCCACCTGGACTCCGTGCCGCTGGAGCCGGACGCCCGGCGACGGCTGCGCGAGCTGCTGCACGCCACGGCCGGTACGGCCTCCGGCGGTACGGCCTCCGGTGGTACGGCCTCCGGCGGCGGTACGGCTCCCACCGCCGCGCCGTCGTCCGTGCCGTCCGCGTCATCCGCTCCGTCGGCGTCCGCGGTGTCCCCCGGGGCGCCACCGGGCGAGGTCCCACCGCCCGGGACGCAGGACGACGGCACGCACGCCTCGCTCCTGCTCGCCGCCGGTGCCGAGGGGGCCGTCCGATGACCAGGAACGTCCCCGGACGTACGGACCACGTGGTGGTGGTCGGTGCCGGACTCTCCGGTCTCGCCGCCGCCCTGCACCTGCTCGGCGCGGGCCGCCGGGTCACCGTCGTGGAGCGCGACGACCTGCCCGGGGGCCGCGCCGGCCGCCTGGACCGCGGCGGCTACCGCATGGACACCGGCCCCACCGTGCTGACCATGCCCGATCTGGCCGACGAGGCCTTCGCCGCGGTCGGCGAGAACCTGCGCGACCGCGTCGACCTGATCCCCCTGCACCCGGCCTACCGGGCGCTCTTCGCCGACGGCAGCGGCATCGACGTACACACCGGGGCGGAGGCGATGGAGGCCGAGGTCGAGCGGTTCGCGGGCGCCTCGGAGGCCGCGGGCTACCGGCGGCTGCGCGGGTGGCTGGAGCAGCTGTACCGGGCGCAGATGCGGCACTTCATCGACACGAACTTCGACTCGCCCTTCCAGCTGCTCACCCCCGACCTGGCGCGGCTGGCGGCGCTCGGCGGCTTCGGGCGGCTGGACGCGCGGATCGGCCGCTACCTGCGCGACGAGCGGCTGCGCCGGGTCTTCTCCTTCCAGTCGCTGTACGCCGGGGTCCCGCCCAAGCAGGCCCTCGCCGCGTACGCCGTGATCGCCTACATGGACACCGTCGCCGGCGTGTACTTCCCCCGCGGCGGCATGCACGCCCTGCCGCAGGCCATGGCCGACGCCGCCGAGAAGGCGGGCGCCGACCTGCGCCTCGGGCAGGACGTCACCCGGCTGGAGCGCTCCGGCGACCGGGTCACCGCGGTCGTCACCGACCAGGGGCGCATCCCGTGCGACGCCGTGGTCCTCACCCCGGACCTGCCGGTCGCCTACCGCCTCCTCGGTCACACGCCGCGCCGGCCGCTGCGGATGAGGCACGCGCCGTCGGCCGTCGTGCTGCACGCCGGCACCGACCGGACCTGGCCCGGACTGGCGCACCACACGCTGTCGTTCGGCGACCGCTGGCACGGCACCTTCGACGAACTCACCCGCACCGGCGACCTGATGAGCGATCCCTCGCTGCTCATCACCCGTCCGACCACCACCGACCCCGGCCTCGCCCCGCCCGGCCGCCACCTGCACTACGTCCTGGCCCCCTGCCCCAACACCGACATCGGGCCGGACGTCACCGCCTGGGGCGAGCTCGGCCCGCGCTACCGCGACAGCGTCCTGCGGGAGCTGGAGCGGCGCGGATTCGACGGCTTCGCCGACGCGATCGAGGAGGAGACCCTGGTCACCCCGGCCGACTGGCACGCCCAGGGACACGCGGCGGGCACGCCCTTCTCGGCGGCCCACACCTTCGCGCAGACCGGTCCGTTCCGGCCGCGCAACCTCGTGCGCGGCACCGAGAACGCCGTGCTCGCCGGCTGCGGCACGACGCCGGGCGTCGGCGTCCCGACCGTGCTGCTGTCCGGCAAGCTCGCCGCGGCCCGGATCACCGGGCGGCACACGGCCCCCGCCCCGGGGCGCGCACGCACCGCGACGGCACCGGCCTCCGCGGCACCGACCACGCCCACCGCACCCGTCACACCCACAGCACCCACAGCACCCACAGCACCGGAAGGAAACCGCCGATGACCGTCCGCGAACTCGACGCGGCAGGCATCACCGAGCCCGTTCTGCGCGACGCCTACGCCCGGTGCCGCCGACTCAACGCCCGGCACGGCAGGACCTACTTCCTCGCCACCCGGCTGCTGCCCATGGAGCGGCGCCCCGCCGTCCACGCCCTCTACGGCTTCGCCCGCTGGGCGGACGACATCGTCGACGACCTGGACCAGGACATCCCGGTCCGGCGCCGCGCGGCGGACCTCGCCCGGCTGCACGAGGACCTGGAACGGGGCCTCAGGGACGGGGACAGCACCGAACCCGTGGTCCTCGCGCTGGCCGACACCGCCCGCCGGTACGACATCGACCACCGGCACTTCAGCGACTTCATGGCGTCGATGCGCAGCGACCTGGAGGTCACCGACTACCCGACCTACGACGACCTGCGCGCGTACATGCACGGTTCCGCGGCGGTCATCGGCCTCCAGATGCTGCCGATCCTCGGGACCGTGGTCCCGCGCGAGGAGGCCGCCCCGCACGCGGCCGCCCTCGGCGTCGCCTTCCAGCTGACCAACTTCCTGCGCGACGTCGGCGAGGACCTCGACCGCGGACGCGTCTACCTGCCCGCCGACCTGCTCGGCGCGCACGGCGTCGACCGCGAGCTGCTGACCTGGAGCCGTTCCACCGGCCGCCGCGACCCGAGGATCACCGAGGCGCTGAAGGCCGTCGAGGACCTCACCCGCGGGGTCTACCGCGAGGCGGCGCCCGGACTCGCGATGCTCGACCCGGTGGCGCGTCCCTGCATCCGCACGGCCTTCGTGCTGTACGGGGGCATCCTGGACGCGGTCGCCGACGACGGGCACGCGGTGCTGCACCGCCGGGCCGTGGTCCCCCGGCGCCGGCGTGCCGCGGTGGCCGTCGACGGGCTCGTACGCCTGCTGGCCGCGCGGGCCACGACGCGCGAGCGCCGGGCGGTGCGGCCCGGGCCCTCCGCGCTGCCGGTCCAGGCGCCCCCGGCGGCCCCGGCGGACCCCGCGGTCCTGGAGAGGCCCGCGACCGCCGGGTCCTCCGTC
>NZ_VDFC01000060.1:0-6511 GCF_008369065.1 Streptomyces apricus
AGGGTGGGGTCCGCGGGTCCGCCGTGTCGCGTTCCTCGTGCGCGGGGTCGTCATGCCGCCGTCCCCTCCTCGGCCGCGACGTGGACGTGGATGACGCCGTCGTCGACGGTGACGCGGTGGGTGCGCAGGGCGCGGCGCGCGGGCAGGCACGTCGGCTGTCCCGTGCGGAGGTCGAACGAGGCGGCGTGCAGCGGGCATTCGACGAGGCAGCCCTCCAGCCAGCCCTCGGCGAGGGACGCGTCCTGGTGGGTGCAGGTGTCGTCGACGGCGTAGAGCTCGCCGTCGGCGTTGAAGACCGCGATGGGCGGCGTGGTGTCGACACGGGCGGACTCGCCCGCGGGGAGGTCGTCGAGGCGGCAGACGGGAATCACGGGCCCCCCTCTCGGCCCGGGACGCACGGCCCCGGGCCTCACAGGTCCGGTCGGGTCCGGGACCTTCCTGGTCACGGACTCTTCGGTAACATGATGTTTCGCATGACGCACGAAGGAGCGTCATGCGCAACAGAATCCGCACAGGGCGCCCGTCGCGTCAAGGGCTCCCGGCAGAAGCGGCCCGAACCGGCCGCCAGGTGGTGAGAGTTGAGCTATGAGCCGCACGCAGGAGAAGGCCGACCACACGGAGGAGCCACCGGAGAAGGCGGGCCGCAGCACGGTCAGCGCCGTGCAGTCGGTGGACCGCGCGGTGAGCGTGCTGGAGATCCTCGCCCGGCTCGGTGAGGCAGGCGTCACCGAGATCGCCGACGAACTGGAGGTGCACAAGTCCACGGCGTCCCGGCTCCTCGGGGTGCTGGAGAACCGGGGCCTGGTCACCCAGGCCAAGGACCGCGGGAAGTACTTCCTGGGGGCCGGCGTACTGCGCCTCGCGGGGGCGGCGGCAGTGCGCCTGGACATCTCGCAGGAGGGCGTGGGCGTCTGCCGCGAACTGGCGGACGAGCTGGGCGAGACCGCCAACATCGCCGTCCTGGACGACACCGCGGCGGTCAACATCATGCAGGCCCGCGGCGCCGCGTCGGTCACCGCGCAGAACTGGCTGGGCAGGCGCACCCCGCTGCACGCCACCTCCAGCGGCAAGGTGCTGCTGGCCCACCTCCCGCCGACGCTGCGCGAAGGACTGCTGGCCAGGACGCTGCCGCGGTTCACCGAGCACACCGTCACCGGCACGGCCGCGCTGCGCGCCGAGCTGGAGACCGTGGTCGAGCGGGGGTACGCGATCGCCAGGGAGGAGCTGGAGCTGGGCCTGGCCGCCGCGGCCGCGCCGGTGCGCGCGCACGACGGCAAGGTGATCGGTGCGCTCAGCGTCTCCGGTCCGGTCTACCGGCTGGCTCCCGACCGGCTGCCGGAGCTCGCCGAGCGCACCGCCGCGGCGGCGGCCGGGCTGTCGCGCCGGATGGGGTACGGCCTCTGACCCGACCGGAACCGGACGCCTGCCGTACGTGACCGGATCCCAACCCGCCCCGCACGGGCACGCACCGGCGGGTACGGGTACGTACGGGCATGCGCGGGCGGTGCCGGACGCTCGTATACGGAACGCGGCGCGGAGCCGGGGAGAGCCTGCTCCGCGCCGCGGTGTGTCCGGGAGGTTTCCTGCGGTCCGCACCCTTTGCCAAGGGTTGGACCGGACCTCTTGACGGCGTCCTGGACGCCTTCTCACTATGTTCCTCAGCGCGCAACCCACTGTGCAGTGCGCAACAGCAGAGGAGCCAGGACGTGCCACACGAGGTCCGTGCCGCAGTCGCTGTGAAGAGGGGCGCACCCGTCGAGGTGCGGACGATCGTCGTTCCCGATCCCGGTCCGGGCGAGGTGCTCGTCGCCGTGCAGGCCTGCGGGGTCTGCCACACGGATCTGCACTACCGGGAGGGCGCGATCGGCGACGACTTCCCGTTCCTGCTGGGCCATGAGGCGGCCGGCACGATCGAGGCGGTCGGCGCGGGCGTCACCGACCTGCGCCCCGGCGACTACGTGGTCCTGGCCTGGCGCGCCCCCTGCGGTTCCTGCCGCTCCTGCCGCCGCGGCCGCCCGTGGTACTGCTTCGACTCGCGCAACGCCGGTCAGCCGATGACCCTCCTCGACGGCACCCCCCTCAGCAACGCGCTGGGCATCGGCGCCTTCGCCGAGAAGACCCTGGTCGCGGCGGGCCAGGCGGTGCGGATCGACCCGGCGGCCCGTCCCGAGGCCGCGGGTCTGATCGGCTGCGGGGTGATGGCCGGCTACGGCGCGGCGGTGCACACGGGCGGCGTCGGCCGCGGTGACACCGTCGCCGTCATCGGCTGCGGCGGCGTGGGCGACGCGGCCGTCGCGGGCGCCTGCCTCAACGGCGCCGTGAAGGTCATCGCGATCGACGTCGACGACAAGAAGCTCGACCGGGCGGAGCGCTTCGGCGCCACCCACACGGTCAACTCCCGCGGCACCGACCCGGTCGAGGCCGTGCGCGGTCTCACCGGCGGCTTCGGCGTCGACGTCGCCATCGACGCGGTGGGCCTGCCGGAGACCTTCCTGCAGGCCTTCCACATGCGCGACCACGCGGGGCTGCTGGTGCAGGTCGGCGTCCCGTCCCCGCAGGCGAAGGTCGAACTCCCGCTGATCGACGTGTTCTCGCGCGGCGGCGCGATCAAGTCCTCCTGGTACGGCGACTGCCTGCCCTCCCGCGACTTCCCGTTCCTCATCGACCAGTACCTCCACGGGCTGCTGGACCTCGACGCGTTCGTCACGGAGACGGTCGCGCTCGACCAGGTCGAGGAGGCGTTCTCCGGCATGCAGCGCGGCGAGGTGCTGCGTTCGGTGGTGGTCCTGTGAGCGCCCGGGACGGTGCTCCTGTGAGCGCCCGGGACACCGCGGGCGGGGCGGCCGCGGCGGGTCCCCGCGTGGTGATCGTGGGCGCCGGCATCGTCGGCTGCGCGCTCGCGGACGAGCTGACCGCCCGCGGCTGGACCGACGTCACCGTCCTCGAACAGGGGCCCCTGCCCGCTCCCGGCGGCTCCACCTCCCACGCTCCCGGACTGGTCTTCCGGACCAGCCCCTCCAGGACGCTCACCGCCTTCGCCCGGTACACGGTGGAGAAGTTCGGTTCCCTCGACGTGGACGGGGTGCCCTGCTTCGACCCGGTCGGCGGCCTGGAACTCGCCACGACCCCCGCGCGCCTGGCCGACCTGCACCGCAGGGCGGGCCTCGCCGCCTCCTGGGGCGTGCACGGCGAGGTGGTGAGCGCGGCCCGCTGCAAGGAACTGTGGCCGCTGATCGACGAGTCGGCCGTCCTCGGCGGCTTCCACACCCCGGACGACGGCCTGGCCCGCGCGCTGCCGGCGGCCCGCGCGCAGCTGGCACGGGCCGAGGGCCGCGGCGCGCGCTTCCTGGAGCGGCACACCGTCACCGGGATCGAGCGCGCGGGCGGCCGGGTCACCGGCGTCGTCACCGACCGGGGCGTCTTCCCCGCCGACCACGTGGTGTCGGCGGCCGGCTTCTGGGGCCCGGTCATCGGCCGCATGGCCGGTGTCGACGTACCCCTGCAGCCCCTCGCGCACCAGTACGCGCGGACGAGGCCCCTGCCCGAACTGGCCGGTGCCACCGCGGAGGCGTCGCGGCCCATCCTGCGCTTCCAGGACCGCGACCTCTACTTCCGCGAGCACACCGACCGCCTCGGCATCGGCAGTTACGCCCACCGGCCGCTGCCCGTGGACCCGTTCGCGGTGCCCGGCTACGACGAGGCGCGCGCCGGCGGCCTGCGGATGCCGTCCTCGCTGCCGTTCACCGAGGAGGACTGGGCCCCGAGCTGGGAGGACTGCCGCCGGCTGATGCCCGCGCTGCGCGGGAGCGCGATCGAGGAGGGCTTCAACGGCGTCTTCTCCTTCACCCCGGACGGCATGCCGCTCCTCGGCGAGGCGCGCACGCTGCAGGGGTTCTGGCTGGCCGAGGCCGTGTGGGTGACCCACTCGGCCGGCGCCGCCAGGGCCGTGGCCGAGTGGATGGTGGACGGCCGCCCGGAACTCGACGTCCACGAGTGCGACCTCACGCGCTTCGAGGACGCCCAGCGCTCCCCCGCGTACGTCCGGGACCGGGGCGCGCAGCAGTTCGTCGAGGTGTACGACGTGCTGCACCCGCTCCAGCCGATGGAACAGCCGCGTCCGCTGCGGGTCAGCCCGTTCCACGCCCGCCAGCAGGAGCTGGGCGCGTACTTCCTGGAGGGCGGCGGCTGGGAGCGTCCGCACTGGTACGAGGCGAACGCCCCGCTCGCCGCGGACCTGGACCTGCCGGGACGGGACGCCTGGTCGGCCCTGCACTGGTCGCCCGTCGCGGCGGCCGAGGCGCGGGCGACCCGAGAACGGGTCGCGCTCTACGACATGACCCCGCTGCGCCGCCTGGAGGTCACCGGGCCCGGCGCCCTCGACTTCCTGCACGGCATGACCACCAACAACCTCCGCAAGAAGCCCGGCGCGGTGACCTACACCCTGCTCCTGGACCGGACCGGCGGCATCCGCTCCGACCTCACCGTCGCGCGCCTGGGCCCCGACCGCTTCCAGGTGGGCGCGAACTCCCCCGCCGACCTGGACTGGCTGGTGCGGCACGCCCCGGACGGCGTGACGGTCCGGGACATCACCTCCGGCACCTGCTGCATGGGCGTCTGGGGCCCGCTCGCCCGCGCCCTCGTGCAGCCGCTCACCCGCGACGACTTCTCGCACGAGGGCTTCGGCTACTTCCGCGCCAAGGAGACGTACGTCGGGCACGTCCCCGTCACCGCGCTGCGGCTGAGTTACGTCGGCGAGCTGGGCTGGGAGCTGTACACCAGCGCCGACCTGGGGCTCCGGCTGTGGGACACGCTCTGGGAGGCGGGCCGGGAGCACGGTGTGATCGCCGCCGGGCGCTCCGCCTTCAACAGCCTGCGGCTGGAGAAGGGGTACCGCGCGTGGGGCGTCGACATGACCGACGAGCACGATCCCTACGAGGCGGGGGTCGGGTTCGCCGTGCGGCTGGACAAGGGGGACTTCGTGGGGGGGCGGAGGTGAGACCGTTCAGGGCGGCGACGGCGGCGGGGGCGCCGGGGCGGACCCGGTCGGYGAGGAGCAGCCAGCCCGCGCGCACCCCGTCCACGCGGACGACGACCGCGGTGCCGTCGGTGTCGGGGGCCGCCGAGCGCTCGCCGAGCCGCTCGGGTGAACCGACCTGCACCTCGCGCCCGGCCACGGTGGCAGTCACTCCGCATCCGGGTGCGGAGCGGAAGTCGTACGCCTGCGGGAGTGTCTGTGGGAGTGGCCGGGGGCGCGCCTGTGGGTGTGACTGCTGGTGCGTCTGGAGGGGCGTCTGCGGGTGTGTCCGCGGGTGCCGGTCCGCGTCCCGGCGGTCCTGGGCCGCGGCCACGATCGCGCGGGCCAGCGGGTGTTCGCTGCGGTACTCGGCGGCGGCCGCGAGCGACAGCACCTCGGCCTCGTCGAAGCCCGGCTCGGGGAGGATCCCGGTGAGGTGGGGCGCGCCCTCGGTCAGGGTGCCGGTCTTGTCGTAGACGACCCGGCCGGTCTGCCCGAGGCGCTCCATCACGACGGCGGACTTGATGAGCACGCCGTGGCGGCCCGCGTTGGCGATGGCCGACAGGAGCGGCGGCATCGTCGCCAGGACCACCGCGCACGGCGAGGCGACGATCATGAAGGTCATGGCCCGCAGCAGCGCCCCGGTGAGGTCGGCGCCGAAGGCGAGCGGGACGGCGAAGACGAGGACGGTGGCGGCCACCATGCCCAGGGCGTAGCGGTGTTCGATCCGCTCGACGAAGAGCTGCGTCGGGGCCTTCGTGCGGGAGGCCTCCTCGACGAGGGCGACGACGCGGGCGATGACCGTGTCGGAGGGGTCGCGCCCGACGCGGACGCGCAGGGCGCCGGTGCCGTTCAGGGTGCCGGCGAAGACCTCGTCGCCCACCCCCTTGGTCACGGGCAGGGGTTCACCGGTGATGGTCGCCTGGTCGAGGTCGCTCGTACCGTCGAGGACGTGGCCGTCGGCCGCCACGCGCTCGCCCGGGCGCACCAGGATCACGTCACCGACGGCGAGCCGGCCGGCCTCGACCGTCTCCTCGGTCTCCCCGGCGCCTCCATCGGGATGCAGGCGGGTGGCCGTCGGGGGCGCGAGGCCGAGGAGGCCGCGGACGCTGTCCTCGGTGCGGGCGGTGGCCAGGGCCTCCACGGCGCCCGAGGTGGCGAAGATGACGATGAGCAGCGCGCCGTCCATGACCTGGCCGATCGAGGCCGCGCCGAGCGCCGCGACGATCATCAGCAGGTCGACGTCGAGGGTCTTGCCGCGCAGCGCCCTGAGCCCTTCGAGCGCGGGCTCCCAGCCGCCGGCGAGATAGGCGACGGCGTACAGGGGTCCCCACAGCCAGGCACTCGCGCCGAACAGTTGGAGCGGCAGCGCGAGCAGGAAGGCCGCGGTGGAGACGGCGGCCCAGCGGGCTTCGGGGAGGGCGAGGAGGCGGGTGCGGGCGGGGCGGATCCGGGCCGGGACGGGCGCGGATCCGGAGGCCGGGGCCGGGGCCGAGG
>NZ_VDFC01000060.1:6611-9268 GCF_008369065.1 Streptomyces apricus
GGGTGATCCGGCAGGCGCTGGCCGGTGCGGGGTTGTCGGTGGCGGATGTGGATGTGGTGGAGGCGCACGGTACGGGGACCACTTTGGGTGATCCGATCGAGGCGCAGGCGCTGCTGGCCACCTATGGGCAGGGTCGGCCGGAGGGCCGGCCACTGTGGCTGGGCTCGCTCAAGTCCAACATCGGGCACACGCAGGCGGCGGCCGGGGTGGCGGGTGTGATCAAGATGGTCATGGCGATGCGCCACGACCTGCTGCCCCCGACCCTGCATGTGGGCGAGCCGTCGCCGCATGTGGACTGGTCGGCGGGTGCGGTGCAGCTGCTCACTCAGGCCCAGCCCTGGGAGCGCGACGAGGATCGTCTGCGCCGGGCGGGTGTCTCCTCCTTCGGGATCAGTGGCACCAACGCCCACCTGATCCTTGAGGAGGCTGCGGAGACGGAGACCGTCGAGACGGCCGAGCGGTCCGGTCCGGCGCTGCCGGTGGTGCCGTGGGTGGTGTCGGCGCGTACGGGGGAGGCGTTGCGGGAGCAGGCGGCGCGGGTGGTGGCCCATGTCGCCGAGCAGGACCTGGACCCGGTGGATGTGGGGTACTCACTGGTCGCGACCCGTGCTGGTCTGGAGCACCGGGCCGTGGTCGTTGCCGCCGATCGTGCCGGGCTGCTGGACGGACTGGTCCAGGTCGCCGAGGGGCACAGCGGGGCTAACGCAGTGGTGGGCGCGGCCCGCCCGGGCAAATTGGCGTTCCTCTGTTCCGGTCAGGGCAGTCAGCGGCTGGGGATGGGGCGGGAGTTGTATGACGCCTTTCCGGTGTTCGCCCGCGCTCTGGACGAGGTGATCGGTGAGCTGGGTCTGCCTCTGCAGGACATCATGTGGCCGGCGGAAGAGGCAAAAGATCACGGTCGCCTGAACGACACCGAGTTCGCGCAGCCGGCATTGTTCGCACTCGAAGTCGCACTGGGACGGCTGCTGGAGTCGTGGGGTGTGCGGCCGGACTTCGTCGCCGGGCATTCGGTCGGTGAACTGGCAGCTGCGCACCTGGCAGGAGTGTTTTCCCTGGCGGATGCGTGTGCGCTGGTGGTGGCGCGGGGCCAGCTGATGGGGGCGTTGTCCACCGGCGGCGCCATGATCGCCATACGAGCCGCCGAAGACGACGTCGCAGCCGCGCTCGTGGGTGTGGAGCGGGTGGCGATCGCGGCCGTCAACGGCCCCGACGCGGTGGTGATCTCCGGTGCGGAGGAGGCGGTCGTGCAGGTCGCGGCGCGGTTCGCGCACACCAGGCGCCTGCGCGTCTCCCACGCCTTCCACTCCCCGCTGATGGACCCCATACTCGACGCCTTCCGCGAGGTGGCCGAACAGATCACCTACCACCCGCCCACCATCCCGTTGGTCTCCAACCTCACCGGTGCTCTCGCCGACCCCGAAGAACTCTGCACACCCGACTACTGGGTACGCCACATCCGCGAAGCGGTCCGCTTCGGCGACGGTCTGCAAGCCCTGCGCACCGCAGGAGTGAGCACGTTCCTGGAGATCGGCCCGGACGCCACCTTGACCGCTTTGGCCGATCGGGACGGGGACGCGGTTGCCGCCCTGCGCCGGGACCGGCCCGAGGCAGTCCAGCTGCTGCGTGCCCTGGGTGACGTACATACCCGGGGTGTGCCCGTCACCTGGTCCGCTCTCTTCGCAGACCGGTCCGCCCATCTCGTGGACCTGCCCACCTACCCCTTCCAGCACAAGCACTACTGGATGGAGGCCGTCCAGGACACGGTCGATGTGGAACAGGCAGGCCTGGAAACCGCCGACCACCCGCTATTGAGTGCTGCTGTTGCACTCGCCGATTCCGAGGGTGTGGTGTTCAACGGGCGGCTTTCCGTGCGTACTCATCCGTGGCTGGCCGACCATGCGGTGATGGGCACGGTGCTGTTCCCCGGTACCGGCTTCGTCGAACTGGCCATCCGCGCGGGCGACGAGGTGAGTTGCCCCGTTATCGACGAACTGACTATTGAGGCCCCGCTCGTCTTCTCACAGCATGATGCTGTCGTGATTCAGGTGGTTGTGGGCGCGCCCGAGGGTTCGGGCGCACGGTCGGTGACGGTGTATTCGCGCAGTGAGAACGCTCTTGATGAACCATGGTTGCGGCATGCCGACGGCGTGGTCACGCCGGTAGAGCAGAAGGCCACTGAGCAGACAGGCTCAGACATGGGGGTGTGGCCGCCGGTTGGTGCTGTTGCGGTGTCGTTGGAGGGCTTCTACGAGGAGCTGGCCGGGGAGGGGTTCGGTTACGGTCCTGTCTTCCAGGGACTGCGTGCGCTGTGGCAGCGCGAGGAAGAGGTGTTTGCCGAGGTCGGACTGCCCGTCCAGGCCCAGGACCAGGGCGCACGTTTTGGACTGCACCCGGCCCTGTTCGACGCCGCCCTGCACGCCCTGGCCGGCACCGACCCGACCAGCCACACCGGTCAGGGACCGGGGGTGCAGCTGCCCTTCGCCTGGCAGGGCGTGAGCCTGCACGCTTCGGGAGCCACCGCCCTGCGCGCCCGCCTGCACCCCACCGGACCGACCACCACCGCCATCAGCCTCACCGACCCTGACGGAACCCCCGTCGCCACCGTCACCTCCCTCACCACCCGCCATCTCTTCCAGCTCCACTGGACACCCCTCACC
>NZ_VDFC01000061.1:0-4935 GCF_008369065.1 Streptomyces apricus
GGTCGGACATGAGGATCTCTTTCGTGAGGTGAAATGGGGGGTGGGGCGTTGCGGGGGCGTTCTGGATGGGGCGTTCTGATGGCGGCGTCGGTGCCGACGACGGCGAGGGCGGCTGCTGCGGCGCCAGCGCCGGCTCCGCAGAAAAGGGACGCGTTCACATGGCGATCACGGTCTTCCCGATCGTCCGCCCGCTCTCGGCCAGTTCGTGGGCCGTCCTCATCGTGTCCACGCTCAGGCCGCCGAGCACCGTCGTGGTGAGGGGACGTATCCGGCCCGCGACCGCGTCCGCCGCCAGCTCGGCGAGGATCCTGCCCTGACCGGCGACGTCGCCACCGGCCATGAAGCTGCTGAAGACGGTCTCGGTGTGCAGCGACACGGACTTGCCGACGAGCGGCCCGAGGTCGAGGGGACCGTTCAGGTCGACGGCGGCGAGGTGACCGAACGGCCGCAGGATCTCGGCGATCCAGCCGATGTTGCCGCTGGTCCCCGCCGTGGACAACACCAGGTCGACCCGGTCGACTCCGGCGTCGCGCAGCTGACCGGGGACGTCTCCGGTGTGGTCGACGACGGCGTCCGCGCCCGCCCTCGTGCACCACTCGCGCGACGCGGGACGCGAGGCCGTGCTCACCACCAGGGCCGAGGTCCTGCTCTTCAGCAGCTGTGTCGCCAGCGTCCCCACACCGCCGGCGCCGCCGACGATCAGCACGCGATCGATCCCCGCCGCCAAGCCGTCGCGGTCACCGTCACCGTCACGGTCGCCATCGCGGTCACCGTGGCGGTCGCGGTCTCGGAACAGTGCCTCCCAGGCCGTGAGGCCGCCGATGGGCAGGGACGCGGCGTCGGAGAAGGACAGCCGGTCCGGAATCCTCGCCACCACACGGTGGTCGACCGAGAGCCGCTCCGCCCAGGCGCCGTCCCGTGCCATGTCTCCGGTGCCCATGACGCGGTCGCCGACCGCGAAGCCGGTGGCGTCCGGGCCCACGGCTTCCACCACCCCGGCGAACTCCCATCCCAGGATGAGCCGTCCGCCCGGTTCGGCGCTGCGCGTGCGCCGGATCGCCGTCTCCCCCGGGTTGATTCCCACGGCGCGGACCCCGACGAGCAGGTCCGCGTCGCGCGGCCGTGGTTCCGCCACGTCGACGAGTTCGAGGGCGAACGCGTCGAGCGGGTGGGCCTTTTCGTAGGCGAGGGCCTTCATGTGATGCCCCTGACGTGCTGGGTCATGTCGTCCTCCGGTCAGTCCTGCTTGAGGGCGTGCAGGGCGGAGAGCGGACCGCCGCCGACCTGCATCAGCCGGCCGCCGTCCCGCAACGGCCCGGCGTCGACCGGCGCGAAGCCGATCTCGTCGGCGAGCACGTGGAAGGCCGTCTTCGCGTCCGCATCGTCCCCGGCGTAGAAGAGCAGTTGACGGCCTTCCGCGTGCCGCGGGTCGGGGGCGATGTACCGGGCGTACAGCGTGTTGAACGCCTTGATCACGCGGGCGCCCGGAGCGTGGCGGGCGACGAACTCGCTGCCGGTGTCCGAACCGAGGTCGACGCGGTCGCCCGGTGCCGGGCCGGCGATCTGATTGGTGGTGTCGACCAGGATCCGTCCGTCCCATGACGGCACGTCGGCCAACGCGGCCGGGATGTCCTGCCACCTGACCGCGAGGAACACCATGTCGGCGGCGGCCGCCTGGACGACCGTTCCGGCGGTGGCCGACGGCCCGAGCCGCGCCACGGTGTCACCGAGCGTGTCCGGACCGCGGCTGTTGCTCAGGACGACGCGGTGGCCCGCCGCCACGAGATGCCCGGCGAGGGCCTGCCCGATCACGCCTGCCCCGATGATTCCGAAGTCCATCAGCGTCTTCCTCTCAGGGGGATTCGAAGGATCCGCGGGCCCGGCCCGCCCTTTCCATGCCGCCTATTAATGTTGCCCACCATCAAAATTATGATGGCCATCGACATCATTAACTGTCAAGCCGGAGCATGCGCGAGGGCATCTTTTTGATGTCAGGTATCATCACAGCGGGCGACATGTCGGCCTCGGCCCGCGCAGGGCGGTGCCGTCTCGTCAGGGAGGTGTCCGAGGTGCCACGCATCACCCAGGAACAGAAGAGGCTCAACCGCGAGAAGATCGTCCGGGCGGCGGGCGAAGGCTTCCGGCTGCACGGCATCGACGGGATCGGCATCGAGGAGTTGATGAAGGCCGCCGGGATGACGCACGGAGGGTTCTACAACCACTTCTCCTCGAAGGAGGACCTGGCCCTCGAGGTGTACCGCCAGGGCTTCGCCGACTCCCTGGACGCGCTCTCCGGCATCTGCGAGGCCCATCCCCGCTCCGCCCGGGCGGCCCTGCACGACATGGTCGACACGTATGTGTCCGCCACCCACCGCGACCACCCGGAAACCGGCTGCGCCTCGGCCGCCCTGGCGGTCGACGCGGGACGCCACGGCGCCGCGTCCCAGGCCGAGTACTGTCGCGGGCTCAAGGAGTTCTTCGGCACCATCACGCAGATGGTGCTCGACCGCGCGCACCAGTCCGGCACCGAACCGACTCCGGCCCAGGCCCGCGAACAGGCGGTGGCGCTGTTCTCCCAGATGGTCGGCGCGGTGGTGGTATCCCGCGCAGTCGCCGAGGCCGACCCCGGCCTGTCCGACGAAATCCTGACAGCCAACCGCAAACAGCTCAAGCAGGCGTGAAACAGGGTCCGATACGGGTCCGGCCCGGCCCGGCGGTGGTGAGCAGGTCGTAGCCCGTAGCCTCTGCGACGTGAGGGTCGGTCGTTGCCGAGTGACGCGGGGGCAGCGTGGTGTGGGAGTTGGGTGCGGCGGGGCTCGCGGTGGGGATGCTGATCGCCGTGGTGACCGCGCCCGTCGGCGTGTCCGGTGCGGTGTTCCTGCTCCCGGTGCAGCTCAGCGTCTTCTCCGTGCCCGACCCCGCCGTCACGCCCACGAACCTGCTCTACAACGTGGTGGCCGGGCCGGGTGCTCTGCTGCGTCACCGGCGGGACGGCGCTCTGGGCGGTCCGCTCGTGCGTCGGCTGGTGCTGGGAACCCTGCCCGGCGTCGTCCTGGGGGCCGTCGTCCGCGTCTTCGTCCTCCCCGGCCCGGCCGTCTTCCGGCTCCTGGTCGCCGCGTTGCTGCTGCCGCTCGGCACCTGGCTGATCGCCCGCACGCTCCGTCCCGGGCGTGCGGACGGGCCGCGCCCGCAGCCCTCGCCTCCGGCGGTGACCGGCCTCGCGCTCGTCGTCGGGGTCGTGGGCGGCGTCTACGGGATCGGCGGCGGCTCGATCATCGGCCCCGTCCTCGTCGGCCGCGGCCTGCCCGTGGCCGAGGTCGCCCCGGCCGCTCTCGCCTCCACCTTCGTCACCTCCGTGGTCGGCGCCGGGACCTACGCCCTGCTGGCGCTGGGGCACGGCGGCGACGTCGCCCCGGACTGGACCCTCGGGCTCGCCTGCGGCGCCGGCGGTCTCATCGGCGGCTACCTCGGCGCCCGCCTCCGGCTCCGGCTGTCCGAGACCTTCCTCCGCCTCCTCCTGGGTACCCTCGCCGCCGCACTGGGCGCCCTGTACGCGGTCGACGCGATGCGCTGACCTGACGCGCGCCCCACCGGCGCCGGGCGCTGACCGCGAAGCGGCCGACCGGCGACCGGGGTACGAGCCCGCAGGCCCACCGCCCGCGCGCCCCGACTCCGGGTGGAGTCAGGTCGATTCGCGCACCACGAGTTCGTTCGGCATGATCACCGGGTCCGTGGGGCCTCCCTCGATCAGGCTGAAGAGCAGGTGGACGGCGGCGGTCGCCTGGTCGGCCATCGGGCTGCGCACCGAGGTGAGCGCGGGGCTGGTGTAGGACGCGGCCTCGATGTCGTCGAAGCCGATGACCGCCACGTCCTCGGGGACGCGCCGGCCCGCCCGGTGCAGGGTGCGCAGCGCCCCGATCGCCATCAGGTCGTTGGCCGCGAACACCGCGTCGAGGCCGGGATCGTCCTCCAGGAGCTGGTGCATGGCTTCGGCCCCGGAGATCCTGGTGAAGTCGCCCAGCGCCACGATGGAGCGACGGCCGGTGTCACGCAGCGCCCGGCGGTAGCCGTCCAGGCGCTCACGCGCCTCGTACAGTTCGAGCGGCCCGGTGATGGTGGCGATCCGGCGCCGGCCGCGTTCCAGGAGATGGCCCACGGCCAGTGCCGCTCCGCCGGCGTTGTCCAGGGCCACGTACGGGACGTCCTGTGCGGAGGTGCGGTTGAAGGACACGACGGGCAGCCCCTGCCGGGCCAGCGCGGCCGGCAGCGGATCCGTACCGTGCAGGGCGACCAGGAGCACGCCGTCGACGTGCCCGCCGGCGATGTACTGCACCACCCTGGTGCGGCTCTGGTCCGACTCCGCGAGCATGAGCACGAGCCGCTTCCCCGCCGTCTCCAGCTCCCGGCTTATGGCGCGCACCACGGCGGAGAAGAGGGGGTCGTCGGAGACGACTCCCTGGGGCGGGTCGGAGACCACCACGGCGAGGGTGTCGGTGCGGCGGGTGACGAGGTTGCGCGCCGCCCCGTTGGGCACGTAGCCCAGTTCGTCCACGGCCCGCATGACGACGTCCCGGATCTGCGGGGCGACCGTCGTCTCGCCGTTGATGACGCGGGAGACGCTGGATTTGGAGACGCCCGCCCGGGCGGCGACCACTTCGAGGGTCGGGCGCTTCATGCCTGTCCGTCCCGTGTGCCGTTGTCCGGACCGGTGTGCGGGGCGGGTTTTCTCCTCAAGGCGGCCTCCGGCTCTGCGTCATGGCGTTGTAGGCAGCGTATCCGCAGGCCGGAGCGGCATGAGCATGCCCAAAGGGGTGCTCCCCTCCGCTCCACCGCACGGTCCTCGCCCGGCCCCTGCGTGCCCGTCACACGGTCCTCGATGCGTCGTGCCGATCGTGAGAAACCGCTCCCTCCCTGGCCCTCGACCCCCGCACCCCC
>NZ_VDFC01000061.1:5035-34853 GCF_008369065.1 Streptomyces apricus
TCGCAGCCTTTCGTCGGAAGCAGACGGTGGGGGGAGGCTCGTTCATGTGGGTGAACAATGAGTTCACCTATGAACATGCGGTGTGCGGATGAACGTAAAGGTCTGAACCAACGCCGTCAAGAGGTGCGGAGCAGGACGACGACAGCCCGCGGTCCACCACCCGGTGACGGGTGGTGGACCGCGGGCTGCGGGCCGCGGACTACGAGATGCGGACTACGAGGTGCGCATTACGAGGTGCGGGACGGGGCGGGTGCGGTCACAGCAGGCGGCGGATGTCACCGCGCACCCGGTAGAAACCGCCGGCCGCCGGGTGCAGGGCGTCGACGACGTAGCGGGCGCCGGGCTCCCGTATCGTGCGCGGGAACTGGACGTTCCAGGACGGGTCGTAGCCCTCGGACACCACGTGGACCCGCAGCCGGCCGGTCGTCTGGACGCACTCGACGACGATGCCGCCGACCGGCGCCTGGGAGACCGTCGGCAGGGCGGTCGCGGTCGTGGCCGGTGCGTAGGTCGGCAGGGCGGCGGCGAGCTTGACGTCCCGCGCCACCGGCACCGTGCCCTGCTGGGCGGCCGTGATCGCCGCCTCGCTCGCGTCCACGCACACCAGCGAGCCGTCCGTGGTCACCAGGTAGAGCCGCTCGTCGCGGTACTGCATCGACAGCGCCGAGCCGCCGCCCGTGCCGAGCTTCCACAGCCGGGTGCCGTCTCGGTCGAAGCAGTAGACGGAGGAGGACGCGTCACCGGCGAAGACGAACCGGCCACCGGGCGAGGTGGCGCACGAGTAGACCGCACTGTCGCAGGCGTAGGTGGCCTCCACCGCGCCGGTGGCCTTCGACAGCCGCTGCACCACGCGGTGCGAGGTGCCCGCGTACACCGCGTCCTGCTCCTGCCAGCCGAAGAGGACACCGCCACGGGTCGGCGTGTGCCACAACTCGCCGGTCCCGTCGGGCGCGTAGGCGCTCACCCCCGCCCCGTGGCCGTGGTAGACGGCACGGTCGTCCGCGCGGACCATCCAGGCGTGCTCGCCCTGGCTGCGGCGGGCCCACTGGTGTTCGTCCTCGTGGTCGATGACGGTGAGGCGGCCCTCGCGGTCGGAGACGTTCAGGACGCCCTCGTGGATGTCCAGCCAGAAGATGTCGACGTCCGCCGCGACGTCGTACGCCGCGAACGGCAGCTTCGAGGACAGGTCGTAGACCCGGCCGTCGTCGCACCCCGCATAGATCCAGAAGTCGTCCGCCACCAGGCACTTCACCCCGTCCGGCAGGTTGAAGTGCGCGAGGACGGCGCCCTCGTGGTCCAGGGTGTAGACGTCGCCCGACTGGTTGCCGACCCAGCACCGGTCGTCGTCGACGTGGATGCCGAACGCCGACGACTGCGTGCGGAACCGCCACAGCACCGGGGCCACCGCCCGTGCGGTGGAGGGCGCCGAGGCCACCTGGCGGCGGGTCACCGCGCGCGGCGCGCGCTGCCCCGCGACGGCCGGGGCGTACCCCTTGCGGACCTTCTCCCCCACCTTCTTCGCCGCCGCGGCGCGCGCCTTGTCCGCCGTCGGGAACGTCGTCGTCTGGGTCTGTCCGGCGGCGCCTATGCGCCCGTACCGCACCGTCACCACCAGGCCGTCGACGGCCACTTCGTAGAACTTGTGCGCGGTGCCGTCGTCCTGCGACAGCTCCAGATACGTCCTCGACGCGGACCCGGTAGACATGACAGACCCCTCCCAGAGCGCGGCCCGCGCTCTTCCCGGCGGGTCCCACTGCTCACACCGTAGAGGGGGCCACTGACATCGGCGGATGCAGGTGGCGTACGCCTGCCCGCAGGACATGGATCCGCCACCGGGGACCCGCTCGCCCGGTGCCGGGCGGGTCTGGGGCAGGATGGCTCCATGAGCGTAGTCAAGATCAACGTCCTGACCGTCCCGGCCGAGCAGCGGGAGGTCCTCGAAAAGCGCTTCGCGTCCCGCGCGGGCACCGTGGAGAACTCCGACGGGTTCGAGTGGTTCGAGCTGCTGCGTCCGGTGGAGGGCACCGACAGCTATCTCGTCTACACGCGGTGGCGGGACGAGGAGTCCTTCACCGCGTGGATGGAGGGCTCCATGAAGGCGGCCCACCAGGGCGGCGAGCGCCCCAAGCCCGCGGCGAGCGGTTCCACGCTGTGGTCCTTCGAGGTCGTCCAGCAGACGCCGCCGGCCGGCTCGTAGTCCTCCGCACCCTCCCGTAACCCTCCTCCCGTACCCTCCGCGGCCGCTCCCGAAAGGATGAACGGCGTCCCGTCCGGGCGTGTCCGTGCCGCCGGACCAGCACGCTTTACACGGAGGGCACTCCTGTACCGCGAGCCGGACGGCGTGCCCCCGTGTGTGCGTCGGCGGCGCCGCCCGGGCGGGCGGGGGAAGTGGGTGCTCAGTGCGGCGGAGGCGGCCGACCTCGTCATGGGACCCCTCGTTACGGGATCCCTCGTTACGGGACCGGGCCCGCTACCGGTTCGACACCACGCTGGCCCGCAGCACGAGGATGCTGGTGGGCTGGCTGGTGCTGTCGTGCCTGACGGTGGTGGTCCCCGTCAGCGCGCTGGTGGTCTGGACGGATCCGGCCTCCCCGCGGTCGCTGTCGGGCCGGTTGCTGGCCGTGGGGCGCACCAGTGCGGAGACCCTGCGGCTCGGCGCGCCGAGCGGTGCGCCCGTCCGGGTGGTCCTGTCGCTGGTCCTGGGACTGGTCGCGCTCCTCTGCGTGTCGACCCTGGTGGGGGTGATCACCACCGGGCTGGGCGAGCGTCTCGCCGAGCTGAGGCGGGGCCGTTCGACGGTCCTGGAGCAGGAGCACGCGGTCGTCCTGGGCTGGTCGGACCAGGTGTTCACGGTGGTGGGCGAACTGGTCGCCGCGCGGGCGGGGCGCCGTTGCGTGATCGCCGTACTCGCCGACCGCGACGTCACCGAGATGGAGGAGGCGCTCACCGCGTCGCTCGGGCGGGGCTGCGGTGTCCGGCTGGTGTGCCGCAGCGGTTCATCGACCTCCGTCGACACCCTGGCCCTGGTCACGCCCCGGACCGCCGGTTCGGTACTGGTACTGCCCTCGGACACGCCCGACGCGGACAGTGAGGTTGTCCGCACGCTGCTGGCCCTGCGGGCGGTGCTCGGCGAGGAACCGGGGCCACCCGTCGTCGCGGCGGTGCGTGACCGCCGCCACCTGCCCGCCGCGCGGCTCGCGGCGGGCGTCCGCGGCACGATCGTGGAGACGGACGCGACGGCGGCCAGACTGCTGGTGCACTCCGCGCGCCGCAGCGGGGTGGGCGAGGTCCTGCGCGACCTGCTCGACTTCGCGGGCGCCGAGTTCCATCTCGTGGACGTACCACCGGACGACCGCCGGGCCGACGGCAGGGCGGACGGCAGGCAGGCCTCCCCGGAGCGCTGTTTCGGGGACCTGTCGCTGTGCTTCGAGCGGGCGAGCGTGGTGGGGCTGCTGCCGCCCGGGGGACCGCCGCTGCTGAATCCTCCGGCGCGGACCGTCGTCGGCCCGGAGGACCGGCTCGTCGTCATCGCGCACGACTGCGCGGCCGGCGCGCCCACCGACTGCCGTGCGTACGTCGACCGCACGGCGGTGGCTGTGGCCCGGCCCGAGTACGCCGGGCCGGTACGGGTGCTGCTCCTGGGCTGGAACCGCCGTGCCCCGCTGCTCGTCCAGGCGCTGCGCCAGGGCGTCGTACCGGGATCGGTGCTCGATGTCGTCATCGACGACGCCGTGGCCGGGGACGTAGCGGTCGGTGACGTCGCGGTCGGTGATGTCGTGACCGACGGCGCCTTGGCCGACGACGCCCTGGTCGACGGGACACGGTTGACCGTCACCTGCCGCAGCGGCGATCTGCTGCACCCGGAGAGCCTCGACGGCCTGGACCTCTTCGGCTACGACAGTGTGATCGTGCTGGGCGCGGACGCCGGGACCGGTCCGGGGCACCCCGACGACCGGGTCCTGGTGACGCTGCTGACACTGCGGTCGATGGAACTGCGGTCCGGCCGTACCCTGCCGGTGGTCGCGGAGCTCGGCGACCACCGCAACCGCGCGCTCGCGCCGCTGGGGCCCGCCTCCGACCTCGTGGTGCAGGGCGAGCTGACCGGACTGCTCATGGCGCAGATCGCCCACAACCCCCATCTGGCTTCCGTCTTCAGCGAGTTGTTCGCCGCGCACGGCGCCTCGATACATCTGCGCCCGGCCGGTCACTACATCACGCCCGGGAACGAGACGTCGTTCGCGACGGTCGTGGCCGCGGCCCTCGACCGGGGCGAGTGCGCGATCGGCTACCGCTACCGGCGGCCCGGCCCGGACGCGGGGACCGGTGGGTCGGGTACCGATGGGCCAGGGACCGGCGGGCCGGAGACCGACCGCCGTCACGAACTGCGGCTCAACCCGGCCAAGTCCGAGCGGCGCGTGTGGGACGCGCGGGACGAGGTGGTGGTCCTGGCGACCGACACCGCCGCGTCCGACGCTCCGCCCGGCCCCCGGCACGACCCGGCCGGTCCGGTGCCCACCATGCCCCACGCCCGCGACGGCAACAGCAACAGCACCCCGCGCAGACAACGAGGTACCGAGTAGGTACCATGCCCGTATGCCATCACTGAATGTGACGTTCACCGAGGAAGAAATGGAAGGCGTGCGCGCGGCTGCCGCGGCCGAGGGCAAGAGCCTCAAGCAGTACATGCACGACCTCGGGGTCCGCGAGATGCAGCGCAAGCGGTTCGTCGCCGGTGCGGCCTCGTGGGCGGACAGGCTGCGCGCCGAGTTCGACGAGGCGTTCCCGGACGAGATCCCCCCGTCCCGGCGCGGCCGGGGAGCCACCGCCGCCTGATGAGCGAGATCCTGTACATCGATGTGCCCTGGCTCCTGGACGTCCAGGACGTCGCCCTCGACGACAACGACGACGTGTCCGTCACCGACTACTCGGCGCTGGTGGCGGCCGTCGCGCGCCACAAGACGCGCATGCCGACGCTGGCCACGTCCAACCCCGACACCGCCTGGCGGGCGGCCGCGCTGCTGCACACCATCGTGCGCCTCGAACCGCTCCCCCACCGCAACAGCCTCTTCGCCGCCTTCGTCACCGGGCAGTACATGGACCAGTCCGGAGAGGGCATCGACCCTCCGTACGGGGCGCTGTCCGACCTGATCAGGAAGGTCCGCGAGAGCAGGCTGAGCATCTACGACATCGCCGACGAGCTCCGTTCCTGGCGCATCTGAACGCGACGGGGCGCGGACCGACGGACGAGCTACTCCGGACTCGGACTCGGACTCAGTCCCGGCCTCGATCCCGGTCCCGGTCCTGGTCCCGGTCTCGCGGCCGATGAGTTTCCGGGGCCGGTGGGGTCTACCGGACCATGACCACCTACAGGCTCGAAACCGCCGGGGCCGACCTCGCCTACGACGTCCACGGTCCGTTGCCGACCGACGGCGGACGGCCGCCGCTCGTCATGATCGGCCAGCCCATGGCCGCCGGCGGCTTCGGTGCGCTGGCGTCGCACTTCCCCGAGCGGACCGTGATCACCTACGATCCGCGCGGCATCGGCCGCAGCACCCGCAAGGACGGCCGGACCGACCACGTGCCCGAGCTCCAGGCCCGTGACGTGCACGCCGTCGTCGAGGCGCTCGGGGCCGGCCCGGTCGACATGTTCGCGAGCAGCGGCGGTGCGGTGACCGCGCTGGCCCTCGTGGCGGCGTACCCCGACGACGTGATCACCCTGGTGGCGCACGAGCCGCCGCTCATGTCCGTGCTCCCCGACGCGCGGGCCGCCGAGCGCGCCCGGGCCGGCGTGCGGGACGCGTACGGGGCCAGGGGGCGGGGCGCCGGCATGGCCGCGTTCCTCATGATGACGTCGTGGCAGGGCGAGTTCACCGACGCCTACTTCGCCCAGGACGCACCGGATCCGCAGGCGTTCGGCCTGCCGGCCGAGGACGACGGCACGCGCGGCGATCCGCTGCTCTCCGAACGGTCCTGGGCGGTCGCCGACCACCGGCCCGACGTCGGCGCGCTCGCCGCGGCACCGACACGGGTGGTGATCGCGGTGGGCGAGGAGTCCGCGGGCACCTTCACGGCGCGCGCCTCGGTCCGCACGGCCGCGCTCCTCGGGCAGGAGGCGACGGTCTTCCCGAGCCACCACGGCGGCTTCCTCGGCGGCGACTACGGCTACGCCGGGCAGCCGGAGGCCTTCGCGCGCAGACTGCGCGACGTCCTCGACCGGTCCCAGGAGTCCCGCTTCCCCGGCCGGTCGGGGCAGGGTGCCGGGTCGGCGTAACGGGGAACGGGGAGGAGGGGGAGGACGGGGAACCCGCGGACCCGGACGGTACCCGTACGGGAAGCGAGCGGTGCCCCTTCCGCCCTTCCGGTGCGGGTTCCGGCGGGGCAGTCGCGGCGTGCCGTCGGTGCAGCCGGGAACGGAGTCAAGTGCCGTTGTCAGAGGCGGGCGTTAGCGTCTCGGACGAACCGCTCGGCCACCCCGGTGGCGGGCAGTCCTGCCAACGACCTTACGGAGCACCCCAGATGACCCCTGCCCTCGTCGATTTCTCGATCCGTCCCGCCGAGTTGTCGAACGCCGTCGTCCGGCACCACCGGTGCGTGATCGCCTCCTCGTACGTCGCGGTCGCGGCCGGCGGCCACCTCAAAGTCGACTTCGCGGCGGGGGGCGGGGACGAGGACGCCGACGTCGTACTGCGGGTCGCGGTGCTCGGTGCGGCCGTCCCCCTGGACATCGCGCTCAACGACGAGGTGGTCACGGAGGGCTTCGCACTGCCCGACGACGGCGACCCGGGCGCCGTGCGGGAGTACCTGGTGAGCGTGCCCGGCAAGGTGCTCAACGAAGGCGTGAACGTCCTGCGGAAACGCAACGCCGCCACCACGGACGAGGGCGACGGCCTGCTCCGGGTGCGTTCGGTCGCGGTGGACCCCGCCGAGGACGCCGGGCGCGCCGAGCGCGTCCGGGCGGCGAGGACGGGCGGACGGTCCGTGTGGACCTTCGCCACCGAGCGGCGCCCCCTCGACGCGCCCACCTGGCAGCCGGGACCGCGCCTGCTGTTCCACCTCGACGCGGAGGCGGGGGAAACCGCAGCCCGGCTGTCGTGGCGCGCGACCGACGGTGCGGAGTCGGCCGTCGCCCTCCGCAGCGACCTGTCCGGCTTCCACGGTCATTTCCGCACCGCCGACGGCGTCATCGGCGAGCTGCGGGGCACCCTCACCGACCGCCGGACCCCCGCGGAGGACACCTCCGGTGTCCTCGGACGGTACTTCGCCACCGAGGAGGAGCGCGACGGTGTGTGGCGTCCCGTGGGCCGGCTGGGGCTGCTGCTCGACGACGGCGGCGCGCCGCTGGAGCGGGTGACGTGGAGCGACCGCGGGGGCGACGCCACCTCGCTCGTGCTGCGGACCGCGGTCACGGGCGCGACCGGCCCGGCGGCCACCGGCGAGCGGCAGGACCTGACCGGCAAGGTGTCCGGGGTGGAGGCCAGCGAGGAGTTCGAGGAGTGGGGCGAGGTCGCGGCCAACCTCCTGCGCAAGGCCAGCAACAAGTGGCTGGCCCACGAGGACTCCGCCGACCTGGAGTTCACCTTCGAGAGCCCCGTCGCCGTCACCGCGTACAGCCTGACCTCCGCCAACGACTGCCCCGACCGCGACCCCTCGGACTGGGTCCTGGAGGGCTCCCACGACGGCAGGGCCTGGGCGCGGCTGGACGCGCAGGACGACCAGCGGTTCGGCAGGCGCTTCGACACCAGGGAGTTCTCCTTCGCCAACTCCGTGGCCTACCGGCACTACCGGCTGCGGATCACCGCCAACCTGGGCGCGGACGAGACCCAGCTGTCGCGCGTGCAGTTCTTCGGCGCCGAGGGCGGCGGCACTCCCCCGCAGCCCGGCGTCTGCGACTTCGTCGGCTACCGGCAGGAAGCCGGCGGTGAGCCCGTGGGGTACCGCGGGACGAGCGTCCCCGCCCCCGTGTCCGGGCCGGGGCAGGAGGACGGCGCGGACGCGGAGGAGCTGCTCGCCGGGGACTTCTCCGACACCGCCCGCAGTCTTCAGGACGCCGCCCACCTGCTCGACCGGCTGACCCGGTACCTGCGCTCCTGACCCGCCGGGTGCATGGACGACTGCGGCCGGGGCCGCCGGGGCGTACGGCTGCGGGGGGGGGAACGTACGGCTGCGCGGGTCAGCTGTAGTAGGTGATCTTCTCGTCCAGGACCTCCATGGCGCGGTGCAGTGCCGCCGCCCGTTGCTGCAGGGCGGCGCGGCGTTCGCGGAGGAAGGCGACGCGGTCCTGCGGGGAGTGGTCGGCGCGCAGGATGGTGACGAACTCCCGCAGGTCCGCGATGCCGAGCCCGGCCTCGCGGAAGCAGGTGACGAGGCCGATCCAGAATACGTCGTCGGCGGTGTACTGCCTGCGTCCGCCGGCGGAGCGCGCGATCGGGCCGATGAGTCCTTCCCGCTCGTAGTAGCGCAGTGTGTCGATCGATACGCCGGTGCGGTCGGCGGCCGCTGCCGGGGTGAGGGTGGTCATGGGGCTCCTTCTACGGCCGTGCCGCTCCGACGGTCCTGCTGTTCGCACAGTCCTGCTGTTCGCACGGCCATGCTGCCCGGACGGCCGCCGCGCCACCGCGCTACCGCGCTTCCGCGAAGCGCGCCATGTGCCCGTCGTCGAGTCGTACGCGATGTGCGGCGAGTGCCTCCTCGACCTGTTCCACCCGGCTCGCGCCGACGATGGGGTCGATGCCCTGCCGCATCAGCCAGGCCAGGACGACCTGGTTGCGCGTGGCGGAGAGTTCGCCGGCCACGTCGTCCAGGACTTTCAGCACCCGGGCCGTACCGGGATGATCGTAGGTGGGCGGGAGCGGCTTGTCCGGGCGTACGTAGGAACCCCACATCAGTGAGCTGTACGACCACACGACGAGGCCCTCCGAGCGGGCGAGGTCCAGGTCCTCGGTGGTGAGCATGCGGTGGCCCGCCTCGGCGACCGGGGTGAGCGGGCGCGGCTGGACGAGCGAGTGGCGCAGTTGGAGGGACGTCCACGGCTGCACGCCTTGCTCCCGGGCGAGCGAGCGGGCGCGCTCGACGCGCCAGGCGGCGTGGTTCGCCGCCCCGACCCGCAGGGCGACCCCCTTCGTGACCAGCTCGCCGAAGGCGCCGACCGTCTCCGCCAGCGGTACGGAACGGTCCTCGGCGTGGGCCCACAGCAGATCGACGTGGTCGACGCCGAGACGCTCCAGGCTCTGCGCCGCCCCGGCGTGCACGGCGCGGGCGGAGAGTCCTTCGGCGCTCTTCGGCCAGGCGTGCGGGACGAGCGGGTTCTGCCGGACCTTCGTCGCGATCCGTACCGTCCCGCGCACGCCCGGGCGGGCCCGGAGCCAGGCGCCGATGACGCGTTCGCTGGCGCCGCCGGCACCGCTGCGGTCGTTCCAGAAGGAGTAGCAGTTCGCGGTGTCCAGCCAGACGCCGCCTCCCGCGACGAAGGCGTCGAGGACCGCGAAGGCGGTGCCGGAGGTGACACGGGTGCCGAAGTCCATCGTCCCGAGGACGATCCGGGGGTCGTTGGTGTCCATGGCGCCCATGCTCGGATCTGGAGCGCGCTCCAGGTCAAGCCCTTTCCCAGCACCGGCGGCACGGGCCCCGTGCACGGCGCCGCCGGCTTCCGTCCCGCCGGATCCCGTCCCGCGGGACCGGAGGACAGCGCGACTGGAAGACAGGCCGGTGCATGGGCTTCAATGGCAGCGCGCCTGTGCGCTTGCAACGGTCCTGCCGGGGTACTGCGCCAGACTGCGTTCGGTTTCGACGAGGGAGGGGAGGGACATGGACGGGCTCGCGGCTCCCGACACGGGAGGCAGACCCCTGCCCGGGCAGCCGGCACGGTCCGGGGTGCTGCTGGAGGAAGCCCTGGGCAACGTGGCGGCGCCCGCCCTCGTCGTCGACGACGACGGTCTCATCATCACGGCCAACGACGCGGCCCAGGGCCTGCTGGGCCGGGATGCCGCGGAGCTGACCGGCCAGGACTCCCACGACCTGCTGCACCGCAACATCCACGGGCATGCCGTGCCCCGTACCCGCTGCGCGCTGCGGACGGCCCTCCTCACCAAGGACATCAGGCACGGCAGCGCCGAGTGGTTCGTGCGCGGGGACGGCGTCCTCGTCCAGCTGTCGTGGCTGATCACGCCCTGTACGACGGGTGCGGGCGTGACGGGTGCGCTGGTGCTCCTGTACGAGCAGGAGAAGGCGCAGCGGGGTGACGACGGGCGCTCCGCACCGCTGACGGAACTGGACCGCCTGGCACTGCTGGCGGAGACGACCACGCAGCTCACGTCCACCCTGGACGTGGACGAGGCCCTGCACCGGCTCGCGGCGCTGACCGTGCCGCGGCTGGCGGACTGGGCGGTGTTCGACCTCCTGACCGAGCACGACGAGGTACGGCGTGTCCTGGTGACGGAGCACAAGGACGGCATCCTGGTCGAGCGGGACGACCTCCAGGGCCCGATGCCTCCCGTGCCCGCCGAGTCCCCGATGCCCCTGTCGCGGGCGCTGCGGGGCGCCGCCTCCTCCCTCGCCGGCCCCGCCACCTACCAGGGCCCGCCGGACTCGGGCATCGCGGTCGAGCAGCAGCGCCTGTTCACCGTGACGGGCATGCACTCCGCCGTGATCGCGCCCATCCGGGGGCTGCGCGACGTGCTGGGCGCCCTGACCCTGGGCCGTTCGCAGCGTCACGACGCCTTCACCCGCGCCGACCTGCCGCTGCTGGAGGACCTGACCCGCCGGACGGGTCTGGCGCTGGACAACGCGCGGCTGTACGAGCGCCAGCGCAAGGTGGCCGAGACCATGCAGCGCCACCTGCTGCCGCAGCTGCCCTCCCTGTCCGGGCTGGAGATGAGCGCGCGCTACCTGCCCGCCCCGGACGCCTCCTCCGTGGGCGGCGACTGGTACGACGCCTTCGCCCTGGCCGGTGGGGTCCACGCGCTGGCGATCGGCGACGTGGTGGGGCACGACCTGGACGCCGCGGCCGGCATGGCGCAGGTCCGCAACATGCTGCGGGCCTTCGCCTGGTCCCGGCCGGAGGCCGAGCCCAGTGCCGTGGTCACGCAGCTGGACGAGGCCGTGATGCACATAGCCGAGGCGCCGATGGCGACCATGATCTTCGCCAGGCTGGCCCTGGGCGAGGACACGCTGTGGCGTCTGTGCTGGACGAACGCCGGTCATCCGCCGCCCCTGCTGGTCACCCACGACGGCCAGGCCCGTTACCTCGACGGGGCCCACGGGATCCTGCTCGGGACGGGGGTCACCAGGCCCCGCCCGGACGCCGTCGCCGTCCTGCCGCCGCGGTCCACGCTCCTGCTCTACACCGACGGTCTGGTCGAGTCCCCGCACCACTCCATCGACCACGGGCTCGAACGGCTGCGCCGGCACGCGGCCTCCCTCGCCCACCGTCCCCTGGACTCGCTCTGCGAGTCCCTGCTGGACCAGGTCCGTCCCGCCGACAACGACGACGACGTAGCCCTGATCGCCCTGCGCACGCCCGCTTCCCCTTAGGAGCGGCGGCACGGGCTGCCCGCCGGCCTCTGCGGTCGGCCACACGTACGTACGCACGCACGCACCACTGGCCGGCTGTTGGGTGGGCCCGCTCCGGGCCGCCGCGCGGCGCGTCGAGGCGGTCTTCCGCCCGGCACGGACCACGGACGTCTCCGGAGTCCGGCGGAGCCGGTAAATGCGTCGCCGGCCGAGGCTGTCGTCCCTACGCTGGCGCGATGGCGCTGGTGTGGGTGACGGGCAATTCAGGGGCCGGCAAGTCCGCGGTCTGCGCGGTGCTGCGCACGCGCGGTCATGTCGCGCTGGACGCCGACGAGGACGGCTTCAGCCGCTGGGTCGACCGGGCCGGGGGCGAGGTGGTGACGGATCCTCCGTCTCCGGTCCCCCAGGGCTGGTTGGACCGCTACGGGTGGGTCGTCGTGCGCGAGCGCGTCGAGGCGCTCGCCGAGGAGTCACGTTCCGGCGTGGCGTTCTTGTGCGGATCGGCGGAGAACGAGGCGGACGTCCTCGACCTCTTCGACGCCACCGTGTGCCTGGTGATCGACGACGACACCCTGCGCCACCGGCTCGCCACCCGCACCACGAACACGTTCGGCCGGCATCCAGAGGAACTCGCGGCGGCCCTGAAGTGGAACCCCCTGACGCGGGCGATCCACGAAGGCCGTGGCGCGACGATCATCGATGCGTGCAAGCCATTGACCGAGGTGGCGGACGACGTGATCGACGCGGTTCGGGAACTGTTCGGGGACTGACGGGGTCGAGAGACCGATGAGGTCCGGAACCTGACGGGGTTCAGAGTCTGACGGGATTCACCCGATGGCGCCGGGACACCGGCTCAGGCGGGCGGCCAGTTCCGCAGGGCGGCATCCGCGACGCGCCGGAGCTCCTCGCGGGTGGCGCCCGCGGCCGCCTCGACCGCGATGCCGTTCGTCAGGGTCATGAGGTAGCGGGCGAGGGTGTCCGGGTCGGTGCCGGTCGGCAGGTCGCCCTCGTCGACGGCCCGGCGGAAGCGGTCGCGGAGGCGGGCCCGGTTGTCGTCACGCCACGCCGCGAGCGCGTCGCAGGCGGCCTGCCCGAGGCCTCCCGCGGCCACGAAGCCCTGGACGCCGAGGCATCCGGCGGGACAGCCGGCACGGGTGGTGGCCCGGACCGAGCCCTCCAGATAGGCGGCGGCCACTTCCCGTGCGGTGGGCTCCTCCAGGGCGCGAGTGCCGTAGGAGCCGGGGCCTTCGGCGTAGCGCTCCAGGGCCCTGCGGAAGAGGTCCTCCTTGTTGCCGAAGGCCGCGTACATGCTGGTCTTGGTGATCCCCATGGCGCGGGTCAGGTCGGTGAGACTGACGCCGTCGTAGCCGTGCTCCCAGAAGACGACCATGGCCCGCTGCAGGGCCTCTTCGGTGTCGAACCCCCGCGGCCGGCCGATCGGTGCCCTGCGCTCAGCTTCCACCCCCTGATCATACCTCTTCTGTTCCGATCGGAACAGAAGTGCTACGGTCGCATTCTGTTCCGGTCGGAACAGAACTATCGGGAGGTCACGTCATGGGAACACTCGAAGGCAGGACGGCCGTCGTCACGGGCGGCGGCACACGGGGAATCGGCCGGGCCACCGCCGCACGGCTGGCCGCCGAGGGCGCGCACGTGTTCATCACCGGCCGCCGCGAGGCGGAGCTGAAGGAGGCGGTCGACTCCATCGGCCCGGCGGTGACCGCGGTGCCGGGTGACATCACGGACGCGGCCGACCTGGACCGGCTGTACGGCATCGTGCGCGAGCGGGGCCGGGGGCTGGACGTGCTGTTCGCCAACGCGGCCACCGCCTCGTTCGCGACGCTGGAGCAGATCACCGGCGAGGACCTCGACCGCGTCTTCGAGGTCAACGTCAAGGGGACGCTCCTGACCGTGCAGAAGGCGCTGCCGCTCCTCAACGACGGCGCCTCGGTGATCCTGAACGCCTCCAGCGCCGCCGACCACGGCACACCGGCCTTCGGCGCGTACGCGGCGTCCAAGGCCGCCGTCAGGTCCTTCGCGCGGACCTGGGCCAATGAGCTCAGCGGCCGGGGCGTCCGCGTCAACGCGATCTCACCCGGGCCGATCGACACCTCCGGCATCACCGAACTCGTCGGCGAGGAGAACTCAGCCGCCTTCAAGGAGAAGCTCGGCGCGGAGGTCGCGATCGGCCGGATCGGACGCCCGGAGGAGATCGCCGCGGCGGTCGCCTTCCTCGCCTCCGCGGACAGCAGCTACATGATGGGCGCCAACCTGTACGTCGACGGCGGCGAGAACCAGATCTGACGCGACCGCGGGACGGACGGACCCGGCCAGGGAGGGGGCGAATTCGGCCGCAGGGCGGGCGGACCGGCTGCGGCCCGCCGTGGGAGCGCGACGTGAACGGCGGCTCTCTCCCAGCCCGGGCGATCACGGGTTCGGAGACGTCCACACGGGCATCTCCTGGGCCCCGATGACGGCGAGAAGCCGCAGTTTCTCGTAGCTCTCGCTGCCGGGAGCGGCGGTGTACACCAGCAGCATGTGCGACTGCTCGGGGTCGAGAAGGGTCTGGCAGTTCAGTTCCAGGGTCCCCACCTCGGGGTGCACGTAGCGTTTCACGCCGTTGTAGTGGATGCCGATCTCGTGCTCGTCCCAGACGGCGCGGAACTCCTCGCTGCGGGCGAGAAGGAGGTCCATGAAGTGGGCGGCCCGCGAACCGGGCCCCCGGAGCGTGACCATCTTGCGCAGCCCGGCGGCGAAGACGCGGGAGTGCAGCGCGTGGTCGTCGGGGTGGTACATGGCCCGGACGGCCGGATCGGTGAACCAGCGGTAGCCGATGCTGCGGGCCGGGCCGGTGTACCGGGTGGTGTCACCGGTGAGCGCGACGCCGAGCGGGGTCTGCCGGAGGGTCTCGCCGAGTTCGGTGACGATCTCGGCGGGGGMGTCGGCGAGCCGGTCGAAGATGCGGAGCAGACCGGGGCTGACGTGTTCGCTGGCCGCGCCCCTCACCGGGGGGTGATGCCCGGCGAGGCGGAACAGGTGGTCGCGTTCGTCGAGGGACAGCCGCAGCCCCTGCGCGATCGACGCGATCATCTGCTCGGACGGGTACGGCCCGCGCTCCCGTTCGAGGCGGCTGTAGTAGTCGGTGGAGATGTGACAGAGGGCGGCGACCTCCTCCCGTCGCAGGCCGGCGGTCCGGCGCCGCTGCCCCCGCGGGAGGCCGACGTCCTCGGGCTGCAGCGACTCCCGGTGGTGTCGCAGGAATGCGGCGAGTCCCGCTCGATCGATCACTGCTGCTTCCTCCCTGGTCCCGGCGCCTCATCCTGCCACCGGCGCCGGACGGCTGCCTCGGCCTGTCGATCCCCCCTTACGGCTCCGGGCGATCGCGACCGCGGAGGCGCGCAAGGGGGGATCGGGAGGCCGTGGATGTCCCCGTGGATCGGACGCAACCTGGGATCACATCCACTTTTTCGCAGTCACCGGGAGCAGCACATGACACGCACACGACCGGACATCACCGTTCCCGACCTCTCCGGGAAGCGCGCCGTCGTCACCGGAGCCAGCGACGGTGTCGGACTGGGTCTCGCGGCCCGCCTCGCCGCTGCCGGTGCCGAGGTCGTCATGCCCGTCCGCAACCTCCGCAAGGGCGAGGCGGCGGTCGCGAAGATCGAGCAGCAGCACCCGGGGGCGGCCCTGTCCCTGCGGGAACTCGACCTGTCGTCGCTCGCCTCGGTCGCCGCGCTGGGAGCCACGCTGCGCGGCGAGAACCGGCCGGTCCACATCCTCGTCAACAACGCCGGCGTGATGACTCCGCCGGAGCGGCAGACCACTGCCGACGGGTTCGAGCTGCAGTTCGGCAGCAACCACCTGGGGCACTTCGCGCTGGTCGCCCACCTGCTGCCCCTGCTGCGCGCGGGGCACGCGGTCGTGACCTCACAGATCAGTGTCGCCGCGAACGCGAACGCCATCAACTGGGACGACCTGAACTGGGAGCGGTCCTACGACGGCCGCCGCGCGTACAGCCAGTCCAAGATCGCATTCGGCCTGTTCGGACTCGAACTGGACCGGCGCAGCCGGGCCGGCGGCTGGGGAATCACCAGCAATCTCGCCCACCCCGGCATCGCCCCCACCAGCCTCCTGGCCGCGCGCCCCGAGGTCGGCCGGGCCCGGGACACCACCGCCGTGCGCGCCATCCGCACGCTCGCCCGCAGCGGCCTCCTCGTCGGAACGGTCGAGACGGCGCTGCTCCCGGCCCTGCTGGCCGCCACCTCGCCGGACGCGCACGGCGGCCGCCTCTACGGACCCAGCGGCCTCGGGCKCCTGTCGGGCGCGCCCGCCGAGCAGGCCCTCTACTCCCGGCTCCGCAGCGAGGAGGAGGCGGAACGCGTCTGGCGGATCTCCGAGGAACTCACCCGCACCTCCATCGCGACGGAGGAGAATTCCCCCTCGGGCTCGGCTCGATCCTGAGCGCAGGGTCGGTCCGGGTCCGGGTCCGGGTACGGGTCCAGGCCCTGGTCCTGGTGCCGGGCTCCGCGGGTTCCGGCACCCATCGACCCCGGTGACCGGCACGGCCGCCGCGCACTCGCGCCAAGGCTCTCTCCCGCCGGGGCGGAAGGACCTACTCCCCCGACGGGACCTGCTGACCGCGCTCCTTGACCGACCGCTCGATCGCGTACGCGGTCGTCGTGAACGCCTCGATCTGCTCCGCCGTCAGGCCCTGGACGGAGATCTCCTCCAGGGTCCGCCACATGTCCTCGATGGGCGCGCGCAGGGCACGTCCGGCGTCGGTGAGGTGGACGACCATGACGCGCCGGTCGTGTGCGGCGGGTTCCCGGGTGAGGAGCCCGGCGTCCTGCATGCGGCGCAGCGACTTGGAAACGGTCGAGTGGTCGAGGCCGACGGTCTCCAAGAGCTCGGACTGGGTCTGGCCGTCGCGGTCGAAGAGCTGCATGAGCAGCAGTTCCTGCCCCGGGTGCAGGTTCATCGAGCGGAGCATGGCGGCGGCGTGGCCGCGGTGGGCGCGGGCGAGCTGGAAGATGGCGTAACTGAGCCGGCCGTCGTGCGCCGCTCCGGGAGGCCTGGAGGCGTGGTCGGTCATCGCTTCTCCTCAGGCGCCGGGTCGGGTGTGTTCAGCGGCATTCCAGAGCGTACCCGCTCGATCAGGCAGGGGTTGACCGGCGCCGACGTGTGTGGGTTGCCACAGGCGGTTCAAGTCGTTGGTGGGCATGGGGGCTTCCTTCGGTACGGAGAGGTGCGGGGCCGACCCCGTGGATGTGGGGCCGGCTTCCACAGAGTTGCTTGACCGTTCAGGGGGTCAGCATGCCGGTTGATCAGTCGACGGTGAGGACGAGCTTGCCGCGGCCGTGTCCGGCGTCGCTGACCTGCTGGGCGGTGGCCGCTTCGGCGAGGGGGTAGGTGGCGCCGACGGTGAGGGTCAGCGTGCCGTTGGCGGCCTGGCGGGCCAGTTCGGCCAGGCGGGTCGCGGAGCGGCGCTGGGGTCCTTCGGCGAAGATGATGCCCAGTTCACGGGCGCGGAAGTCGGCGGTGGTGACGATCCGGTCGGTGGTACCGCGCAAGGTGATGGAGTCCTCCAGCGCGCCCTTGCCCGCCGCGTCGAACACCGCGTCCACCCCCTCAGGAGCCAAGGCACGCACCCGCTCCACCAGTCCCTCCCCGTAGACGAGAGCGGTGGCGCCCAGCGAGGTCACATAGTCCTGGTTGGCAGGTCCGGCGGTGCCGATGACGCGGGCGCCGCGGGCAACAGCCAGCTGGACGGCGACCGTGCCCAGCGCACCGGAGGCGCCGTGGATGAGCAGGGTCTCCCCGGCCTTGATGTCCAGGAGGTCCAGGACGCGTTCGGCGCCGTCACTGGCCACCGGCAGCGCCGCCGCCTTCGTCCAGTCCAAGCCTGCGGGCTTGGGGGCCAGGACACTGGCGTCGGCCAGCGCGTACTGGGCGTAGGAACCGGTCTCCGACCAGCCCAGCACCTCATCACCCACCGCGAACTGGGTGACTCCTTCACCCAGCGCGTCCACGATTCCGGCGATCTCCCCGCCGGGGACGGCGGGCAGCGTGGTGGGGAAGATCGCCTCCATGATCCCCGAGCGGATCTTGCCGTCCACCGGGTTCACCCCGACCGCCCGCACTCGTACCCGCACCTGACCGGCACCCGGCTCGGGGGTGTCGATCTCCGACTGGTGCAGGACCTCGGTGCCGCCGAACGCGTCGAAAACGATGGCCTTCATGGTGGGACTCCCTTTGGATGGTGTCGGTCCGCCGGCCCCGATTCCGTGGCCAGCCACATAAAAGTAGCACCGAATACGTGGCTAGCCAAGTGTTTGTTGCGCGGAAGCATGTGCGGGCCGGAACTGCCCGGCAGACCGGCCCACTTGACCTCAGGCCTCAAGGTCGCCCTTACCTTGAGCAGGAAGCAGCAAAACTGACCGAACCCAGTTCGGTTACCCCGCTCGGTTCGGAGACACAGTCGAGAGGAACAGCACTGTGAGTGAATGGCAGCTGGCCGAGACATTCCGCAGTACGTCGGGCGACGTCCGCTGGGGCAGCCTTGGACAACCCGGTCAGGATCCGGTCGTGCTGCTGCACGGCACGCCCTTCTCCTCGTACATCTGGCGTGCTGTCGCCCGTTCACTCGCCCGCCGTCACCAGGTGTTCGTGTGGGACATGCCCGGTTACGGGCTGTCGGAGATGTCGGTCGGCCAGGATGTCTCCCTGGCTGCCCAGGGCAAGGTCTTCACCGAGCTTCTGGCGCACTGGGGTTTGGAGGAGCCCCTGGTGGTCGCCCACGATTTCGGCGGTGCCGTCTCCTTGCGGGCACATCTGCTGCACGGCGCCCGCTACCGCGCGCTCGCTCTGGTCGACCCGGTCGCCCTGGCGCCGTGGGGGACGTCGTTCTTCCGGCTCGTCGGTGAGCACTCCGAGGTCTTCGAGCAACTGCCGCCCGCGCTGCACCACGCCCTGGTGCGCGAATACGTCGGCTCGGCCAGCAGCCCCGGCCTGCACCCGGCAGTCCTCGACCGGCTCGTCCTGCCCTGGCTCGGAGATCCTGGCCAGGCGGCCTTCTACCGGCAGATCGCCCAGGCCGACCAGCTCCACACCGACGAGGTGCAGGACCGGTACGGCGAAATCGGCATCCCCACGTTGGTGTGCTGGGGCCAGGACGACACCTGGATTCCCGTGGCGAAGGGGCACGAGCTCGTCGCCCGTATCCCGAGCGCGCGACTTCAACCGATCGCCGGTGCGGGCCATCTCGTCCAAGAAGACGCGCCCGCCGAGCTCACAGCCGTTCTCATCGACTTTCTTCAGAACCCGCGCCAACGCCCAGCAACCCGATGAACCTTCCTGGTCACAGCTCAGTGAATGCCCGTACCCGTCACGCTCGGGGCACGGTGAACAGGCCGGGCTCCGGCTCCGGCTCCGGCTCGGCGGGGATCCCACGGCTGACCAGGCGCTTGAGACGGTAGCGGGGGCGGTGCCCCGGTTCAGGGGTCAGAGGTAGCTGACCCCGGTCAGTTCCTCGGCTGTCGACCAGAGTCGCTTGCCGACGGCCGGGTCGGTCGCCTCCCGGCTGAGGCGGGCCTCGACGACCCGGCCCCGCGTCTCGAAGAGCCCTCCCGGGCCGAAGAACTGGCCTCCGCGCACCCCGGGTTCGGTCGCGGCCCGCAACTGCGGCAGCGTGCCCTGCTCCACCGGCTGGGTGGCGAGCAGACCGAGCCGGGCCACCATCCGTCCGGGCCGGCCGCGGTGCTCCCAGGCCCGCGGCGTCAGGTTGGTGCGGGTCAGGCCGGGATGGGCCAGCGCGCTGACGACCGGCGATCCGGTGGCACGCAGCCTGCGGTCCAGCTCGATGCCGAAGACCGTGGTGGCGAGTTTGGATCGGCCGTAGGCGCGCGATGCCCGGTAGTCGTGCTCGTACATCAGGTCGTCGAAGTCGAGGTGCGCACCCTTGTGGGTGATCGAGCTGAGGCTGACCACGCGGGGTTCCCGCGCCGCGGCCATCGCGCCGAGCAGCAGACCGGTCAACGCGAAGTGGCCCAGCATGTTCGTACCGAGGTGCAGCTCGAAACCGTCGGCCGAGGTGCGGCGCGGGCCGAGCAGGACCACACCGGCGTTGTTGACCAGCAGATCGATGACCGGATGCTCGGAGACCAGTCCGGTGGCGAAGGCGCGTACCGAGTCGAGGGACGCCAGGTCCAGCTCGCGCACCTCGGTGTCACCACCGATCCGGCGGGCGGCCTCCGCACCGGCACCGGTGTCACGGACGGAGAGCACGACACGGGCGCCGTGGCGGGCCAGTTCGGTCGCGGTGACCAGCCCGAGGCCCGAGTTCGCTCCGGTGACGACGGCGGTCCGGCCCTGCTGGTCGGGAATGCGGTCGGCGGTCCATCCGGACATGCGCTGCTCCTTGCGGTCGTGGGTGTGGTGCGGTGCAGCAACGAAGCTAGGAGCGCTGCGGACGGGGTCACTGGTCCACCGTTCCCTAGGTCTGCCAGACCTACCGTGGACGTCCGGTGCGGCGGCACACTTGCGGCATGACCCATCCGTACGCTCGTGAACTCGGTGATTTCCTGCGCGCCCGGCGCAGCAGGCTGCGTCCCCGTGACGTCGGCCTGGAACCGGGCGGCCGGCGCAAGGTCACCGGGCTCCGGCGTGAGGAACTGGCGCTGCTGGCGGGGCTGAGCACCGACTACTACCAGCGGATGGAGCAGGGCAGGGAGGTGCGTCCCTCCGACGGAGTCCTGGACGCGCTCGCCGATGCGCTCGTCCTCGACGAGGAGGAGCGGAGCCACTTGTTCACCCTGGCCCGCGCCGCCCGCCGGCCCGCGCCCGCCCGGGTGGAGCGCGGCCCGGAGCGGGTTCCGGACAGTACGCGGCGACTGCTGGGGGTCATGGACACCCCGGCGGTCGTCCTCGGCAGGCACCTGGATTTGCTCGCCTGGAACCCGATGGCGGAGGTGCTGCTCGGCAGCCCGGCCGGCCAACCGCCGGACCGGCTCAACATGCTCCTGCTGATGTTCGACGACACGCTGACCGACGGGCGGAACTGTCCGGACTGGGAGCGGCAGGCCCTGGACTACATCGGCATGATGCGCTCCGCCGTCGCCGCCGACCCCACCCATCCGCGTGCCACCGCGGTCGTCGGTGAACTGAGCATCCGCAGCGCCGAGTTCCGGCGGTTGTGGGCCCGGCACGACGTGCGGGCGTCGGTCAGCGGCACCAAGACCTTCCGTGTTCCCGAGGTCGGCGAGATCGTCCTGGACTGGGACACCTATCCCCTGCCCGGCGCGCCGGGCCCGGTCATGCTGGTCTGGACGGCCGAGCCGGACAGCGCCGACGCGGACCGGCTGCACCTCCTGGCATCGCTGCGCGCGACCCGCTCGACGACGGTCGCCGACAGGCGTTGCTCCTAGGTAGTGTCCGCGCGTTGCTCCCGCGATGGGTCCGGGTGAACCGGCGTAGGGAGCAAGGGTGTTCGGGGCCGGCGGCCGCCCGGGGGCGTACACCTGGATCGGCAGGGCAGACGGGAGGAACACCTCGAATCAGGGAGTTCCGCATGATAGTCGTCGGCATCATCGCCGTCTGTGTCGTCCTGGCGATCCTGGCCTTCCTCGTCCCCCGGCTGTCCCGGCACCCCGAGCGGGGCACCCAGCGCACCTTGGGTGCGGGATCGCGCGCCGGCAGCAAGGCTCCCGGTCCCCTGGGCCGGATCTTCAGCAAGCCCTTCCGCAGCAGCTCCAAGGCCGTCGGCCGCAGCGGCTCCGCCGGACGTCGCGCACGAGGCCGCATGCCTCTGTAAGAAGCCGCATGCCTCTGTGAGAACTCGTCGTACGACGGTGAGAACTCGTCGTATGACCACGATCGTGTCACGGATTCCCGGGGACGGCCCAGACGGCAATGTCGGCGACGGTGCCGGGTCGTCCCCCGCGGGCGGCCCACCGCTGAACCGCCGCGTCTACTGGGGGAAGGCAGGCCTCGGCGTCCCGAATCCGGAGGGTGCCGGGGAGAAGACGGAAGCGGCGCGCGTACGGAAGCGGCTCAGGTGGTACGCCATGCGGTTGCCGGGTTCGTCCGCGCCGTCGGCGACGGTGGCCGTCTTCCAGCAGACAGCGGCAGCGCCCTTGAAGAACATGTGCGCGGACGCGGGCTCGTAGTCGGCCGCGGTGACTTCCACCAGGAGGCGTTCGGGTCCCCGGGCTGCTGCCAGGGCGGGGTCGTGGCCACCGCCGGGGCCGTCCGCGGGGGGCCGGTTGGGCAGTTCCCCGGTGAGTACCGTGTCCGGGGCGCGGTGGGGTTCGCGCCTGCCGGACGCCGCCGCGATGACGATCGTCAGTTGTTCGGCGAAGTGCGTTCCGGGGACGGGCAGTTCGAAGTCGGGGTGGTGGTCGTAGCCGGTGGCGACCGCGGTGTCGACGAACTCGATGACCGCTTGGGCGACCGGCGTGTGCACCCGCGGGGTGGCGGGTGCGAGGTGGCTGAGGACGCGCAGGACGGTGGCGAAGCTGGCGTCGGGGGCCATCCTGCGGTGCACCGGGGCGTCCTCACGGGAGTCGGGTTCGCAGTCCTGGGGTGCGTAGGCACCGGACTGGGCCTGCCACAGGGCGGCGGCGTGGGTGTCACCCTGGGCGAGGTGCTGGAGGTAGAGGCAGTAGGAGGCGGGGGCGTCGTCGGCGCCGGCCGCGTACTGCCACCAGAAGCGGGCGCCGTCGGCGGTGCCGGCGAGCTGCAGGACGCAGCCGAGGATCCAGGCGGCCCGCGGCTGGGGCACCTGGTCGGTGAGGAAGTCGGCGAGCTGGTCCGCGGTGCAGTGGGAGACGACCGTCTCGCACAGGGCGGCGAGGCTCTGCGCGGCGCCGTCATCGGCCACGTGTGGCCGGTAGCCGTCCCACCTCAGGAGGTCGTCCCCGGCGAAGTCGTCGTAGGGGACGACGTCGGAGGGGACGTGGGGCCGGTGCAGCAGCAGCGACCGGGCGAGGAGGTCGTCGATGGTGCTCATGGCGCGGTGATCACTCCTGGGTGTCGGTGTCGGGGAAGAGGTCATTCAGGGCACCGCGGGCGTGGTGGTCCAGCGTGTGGGTGATGGCCGGGGACAGGCCGATGACGCCGGGGATGACGTCCGGGGTGATGCCGCACAGGTAGCGCAGGACGGTGATGTCCATCTGGTCCGCGGGCAGATGCGAGATGGCGTCGAAGAACCGTGCCTGGAGGTCTATGCGTGCCAGCCGTTCACCCAGGTCGTGGATGTCGGCCTGGCCGGTCGTGGAGAACGCCGCAGCACGTATGTCGGGGTGTCCCCCGGGCCGCTTGGGGGTGCGGGACAGGACGGTCGTACGCAGCAACTGCCACGCGTGCAAAGGGGTGTTGGGGCTGGTGGTGGCCTGGTCCCAGGTGAGCCAGAGGACATCGAAGGTCTCCGCGGTGGCTTGCCGGGCCCGCTGCTCGGACTGCAGGAAGACCTGCGCGTACGCGGTGTAGGGCTGCCACATGGCCTGGGTGAGGCCCAGGTGCGCGACGGGCTGCTCCTCCTGCTCGAACTGGACGTCACGGATCCGGTTCTTGATCCAGGCGGGGGTCTTGTCGGCCTCCACCGCTGCCACCTTCCACAGCCGGCACAGGGGGCCGACGGGGATCTCCAGTGCACGCACCACGCTGTAGGTGATCTCCCAGCCGGGGTAGTAGCCCTTGCCGCGCAGGAGTTCGGACAGGCGGGCCTTGGAGTAGCCGGAGCGGTTGACGAGGTCGTCGAGGGTCAGGCCGCTCGCCACGAGGCGGCTGCGGACCGGCTCCAGCCATGTCCGGTGCGCCGCGCCGGCGCTTTCGCAGATCGATTCCGGCGGGCGGCCGCGGCGGTGGGGAGGCTCTCCCGCGGGCTGCTCGGGCACCTGGGGCGTCTTCACCGTGAGGACTCCTCGCTGTCCGCCGGCGACGTGGCCGCCGCGCCCGATCGCTCGGCCGTACCGGATCGCGCCGCCGTACCCGATCGCTCGGCGGTATCGGATCGCGCCGCCGCGCCGGATTGCACGGCCGTGCCGGATCGCGCGGCCGTGCCGCTGAACGCCGAGGTGATCTGCTGGATGAGGAGTCCGAGGGAGGGCAGTAGCGCGCCCACGGCCGCGAGCTGTCCCAGCACGGTCATGACCGTGCTCCACGTGAGGACCGCAGCCAGGACGACCACGGTCATCACCTGCTTGCTGTTCATGTCACCTTCCCTGGAAGGAAGAAACGTCTGGAAGGACCACTCCGGAGCGGTGCTGAAGCGCCTTGGAGGAGTAGGGGAACAGCATGCTGCGCCGGGCGTACGCCACTCAATGTGATCATGGGATTACGGAACAATGATGCCGCGTCACCCCTCAGGCCCTGCCGACCCCCTACTTCATACCGGCCATCGCCGGTGGCAGATCGCGGATAAAAGAACACTTTTGGTGGCGAAGCCGTACTGGATGTTGCAGCACGGACGCGATGGCGCACGATGGAGATCGACGCCTTGCCTTGGCGTCGCACCTTCCTGTCTGGAAGGCCGGGCGGCCCCGTGTGCTGAAGAACGACCGACGGGAACCGCCCCGCTTCCGTCCAGCCGTTCACGTGCTGGGCGGAAGCGGACCCACAGCGGCCGCCCGTCACCGATGACGCCGTTCTGCTCGGCGGCTTCTGACGAGGATTCAGCGGGCCGCCCGGTCGGCCGCGACCACGGTGCGCAGGGGGAACGCGACGAGCAGGGCGACGGCGACCAGCAGTCCGCTCGCCCACAGCGGCCCGCGCTCCCCGGCCCCGGTGCCGAGGGCGGTCGCGGCGACGAGGGGACCGACGGCGGCGCCGACGTTGAGGGCCGCCGTCGCGTACGAGCCGGCCATGGTCGGGGCTCCCGCGGCTTCGTAGAGGACCCGCGTGATCAGCGTGCCGCCCAGTGCGAACGACAGGGCGCCCTGCACGAACACGAGGGCGAGCAGGGCGACCGGCTCGTCCGCCAGCACGGCCAGGGCCGCCCAGCCGATGAGCAGCAAGGGTCCGCCGACCGCGACGACCGCACCGGGATGCCGGTCGGACAGCCGGCCGGCGACGGTGGCACCGGCGAGGGAACCGGCGCCGAAGAGCACCAGCACGACGGAGATCCACCACTCGTCCAGTCCCGCGACGTCGGTCACCACCGGGGCGAGGAAGGTGAAGCTCGCGAATGTCGCCGCGTTCACCAGCGCGCCGAGGAGCATCACCAGGACCAGCCGCGGCCTGGCGAGCCGGGCGAGTTCCGCCCGCAGGACCGGTCCGCCGGCGGCCCCTTCCTCCACGCGTTCCGCGGGGAATCCCTTCAGGATGCCGAGGGCCGCGAGCAGGCAGAGGGCAGCGACGGCCCAGAAGGTGGCCCGCCAGCCGAGTAGCGTGCCGAGCGCCGCCCCACCGGGGACACCGACGATCGTGGCCGTCGTCGTACCCGACAGCAGCACGGCCAGCGCGCGTCCCTTCCTGTCGGGCGGGACGAGCGCGGCGGCGGCCGCCAGGGCGACGGCGAGGAACCCGGCGTTCGCGAGCGCGGCGACGACCCGGGTGGCGAACAGGAGCGGGAAGCCGGTGGTGACGGCGCCCACGGCGTGAGCCGCCGCAAAGACGAGGACGAAGCCGAGGAGGCCGGAGCGCCTGGGCCAGGTGCGGGCGAGCGCGGCCACCAGGGGCGCGCCGGCGACCATGCCGATCGCGAAGGCCGAGATGAGCGCGCCTGCCGTCCCGACGGTGACGCCGAGTTCCGAGGCGATGTCCGGCAGCAGGCCGGCGAGCATGAACTCCGAGGTGCCCATGGCGAAGACCGCCAGGGCGAGCAGGTACAGCGGAAGAGGCATCGAAGGCTCCGAGGTGAGGAGAGGCACGAGAGGTCATCTCGTCACCGCGGCCAGCCCCGGGGCATGCGCGTCGCGCCGCGGACTGCGGCGCGACGGCAGGGCTACGGACTCAGGGATCCAGGGGGCTGACGGCGTGACCGAAAGCCCCCACCTCGTCCGACTCAGGACTCGACATGCCCCGCACGCTACCCGACCGGCACCCGCCACACCATCGTGCGTGTAGGACGGTCGGCACACCTGTCCGATCCACGCGATCGCCAACCATGTCTCGGAGAAGGGCCGTTGGGCCGGACGGAAGGCTTTACATGCCTGGGGCGTTCTGCCAGCGTTCCCCGCTGAGTACAACCGGACGACGGCGGGCATCGCCTGCCGCACTGCGACGAAAGCGGGGAAGCCATGAAGAGAACCATCCCGGCCGGCGCTCTTGCGATCGCGACCGCCGCCACGTGTGTACTGGCCCTCGCTCCCGGAGCGTCCGCCGCCCCGCAGGCCTGTGTGTCCACGGGTCTGACCACCGGGCAGTCCGGGGCCGTGGGCACCGTCGCGTACAAGTCGGCCACGAGTACGTGCGACGACCTCAACCTCACCTATTCCAACGACGCGAGCGGCACCTACGACTACTACGCCGGTCGCCTGCGCACCTCCGGCGGGACCTGGTTCACCTGCGCCAAGGGCTACGTCTACGCCGCCGACGGAAGCCACAGCATCAACGACTCCACGTATGCGCTGTGCACCGACGTCAACGACAACGTCCCGTTCGGCGTGGCCAGCCTGTACGACGGCTTCGATTCCGTCACCATCACCCACTGAGCTCGATCAGCCGCACGGAAGTGCCGCAATGGCGCGGTAGCGCGGTGGCGCGACGCCATGGCGCTATCACGGATTCGATGCGCCCTCGGTCGTCGCAGGCGTACCAGGAAGGAGTGGTCCGGGATGCTCCGTCCTGCGGTCCGACTGCGGTTCGGGGTTCGCGGCTTGGTCGCGGCAGCGGCCATCACCCTGCTTTCGGCGTGCGCGGCCGGCCCCGGGCAGCCGGAGGCAGGCGGGCCGTCCTCCGCGCCCGCGCCGGTGGCCCCTGCCCGGCTGACCCATGCCCTGCCGGACGACCCGGCACGTATGTTCCTGCCCGCGACCGGCGCCGAGACCCGCTGGACACAGGGGCTGGACGTGTTCGCGCGGCAGGTCTCCCAAGCCGCCGCGTCCGCGTGCGCCCGCGAGCGGGGCTTCGGCCTTCCCGAGCAGCCCCGGCCCGCGTACATCCGCTTCTCCGAGCTGCCCGACCTGGACTTTCTCACCCGGCACGGGTTCGCGCGCAGCGCGGAGGTTCCCGTCCCCGCGGCGGCACCCGGCGCGGACCGCTCCGGCAACCCCGGCAGCCCTGAAGCGGTCCGTGGCTGTCATGCGGTGGGCAAGGCCGCGGCCGACACCCTGCGTGACGCGTACGCCCCACTCCAGGGACGCTGGTTCCACCAACTGGCCGCCCTGCGCCGCGCTCCCGCGGTGACCCGGGCCCTGAGCGCCCTGCCCGACTGCTTTGCCGAGCACGGTGTCCGGGCCCGTGACGAGGACGGCTTCTTCGCTGCCGTCGACACCGCCCTGAGCTCCGCCCCCTCCGCCGACCTGCTACGCGTCGACCGCGAACTCGGCCGTACCTACGCCGCCTGCATGCGTCCGGTCGAGGCCGTCCGCGAGCCTGCCCGCCTCCGTCTGCGGTCCCGCTTCCTCGTCGATCACGCCGACGAGATCGGGGAGGTGCGCAGGACCCTCGTCCCGTCCCTGCGCCGCGCGGCGGACAAGCACGGCGTCCGGCTCGCTTTTCCGGCGCCCTGAGCAGACTCAGAAGCACTCGGAAGGACGGGCTCTCATGACCGGAGGTCGCGGCGGTACCACGTGCCCGACTTGCCGCCGAGATCGGCCGGGGCCGCGGGGCCGGCCTCGACGAACCCGGTCTTGGTCAGGACTCGTTGGGACGCGGTGTTGTCATGAGAGGTGGCCGCCCGCAGCGTGTGCAGGCCGTGGTCCGCGGTCGCCTTCCGGCAGAGCTCCCGGACGGTCGCGGTCGCCACGCCGCGGTGGGCAGCCGCCTCCGCGACCCGGTAGCCGAGTCGGGCGGTGCCGTCCTTCATGTCGTACAGGTTGAACCGGCCGAGTACCGAGCCGTCCTCGGCGACGAGCACGTAGAAGGCGCAGACGCCGGCCTCCTGCTCGGCCAGCGAGGCGTCGTACCACTCGGTGAACCGGTCGAAGAAGTCGTCGCCGCGATCGGAGACCGAAGCGGCGAAGTAGGCGCGGTTCGCCAGCTCGAAGGCCAGGACCGCCGGGGCGTGGTCGGCATGCAGCGGTTTCAGCTCGGGCACTGCCCGACCCTATCCCCCGATCCCCCTCGTGCGCGGAGTTCCGGTGCATGGGCGGTTCAGCGCGGCGGGCCGAGGATGACACCGCCGTAGAGTTCGGACGCTTCCGCCAGGAGGGACTTGGGGATGTCGAAGCCGTCGGGGCGCGGGGTGGTGAGGTCGCGTCCGGCGTGGCGGAACATGCCCTCGATGCCGCCCGGTGTGGCGATCATCAGGAGGTCGGCGCGCTCGGAGGTGATGCGGTAGGCGTGCGGAACGTTGCGGGGCAGGAACACGATCCCGCCTTCACGGAGTTCGTGCTCCTCCTCCCCCGACCACACCAGGGCCGTGCCCTTGATCAGCATGAACACCTCGTCCTCGCGGGTGTGCATATGGAACGGCGGGGCCTCGCCCTTGGCGACGTCGAAGCGGCCCACGGTCAGCTTGCCCTGGGTGGCCGCCTCGTCGAGCAGCACGGAGAACGTTCCGCCGTCGAGCCATTCGAGCTTCTGCTGCTGTTCGGGCTGCGCCAGATAGGTCATGGTCATGGGAAGTCCTTTCTCGGAGTTCGGCGCGGGAGAGGTGCGGGGCCGGCCCCGTGGGTGGGGGCCGGCTTCCGCGGGAGGTACTCAGTCGATCCGTCGATCCGTCGATCCTTCGCTCACCGGATGGATCGGTCAGTCGGTCGGTCAGTCGACGGTGAGGACGAGCTTGCCGCGGCCATGTCCGGCGTCGCTGACCTGCTGGGCGGTGGCCGCTTCGGCCAGCGGGTAGGTGGCACCGACGGTCACGGTCAGCGTGCCGTCGGCGGCCTGGCGGGCCAGTTCCGCAAGCCGAGTCGCGGAGCGGCGCTGGGGCCCTTCGGCGAAGACGATGCCCAGCTCACGGGCGCGGAAGTCGGCGGTGGTGACGATACGGTCGGTGGTACCGCGCAGGGCGATGGAGTCCTCCAGCGCGCCCTTGCCCGCCGCATCGAACACCGCGTCCACCCCCTCAGGAGCCAGGGCACGCACCCGCTCCACCAGGCCTTCCCCGTAGACGAGGGCGGTGGCGCCGAGGGAGGTGACGTAGTCCTGGTTGGCGGGGCCGGCGGTGCCGATGACGCGGGCGCCGCGGGCAACAGCCAGCTGGACGGCGATCGTGCCCAGCGCACCGGAGGCACCGTGGATGAGCAGGGTCTCCCCGGCCTTGATGTCGAGCAGATCCAGGACGCGTTCGGCGCCGTCACTGGCCACCGGCAGCGACGCCGCCTTCGTCCACTCCAAGGTGGCGGGCTTGGGGGCCAGGACACTGGCGTCGGCCAGCGCGTACTGGGCGTAGGAGCCGGTCTCCGACCAGCCCAGCACCTCATCGCCCACCGCGAACCGGGTGACCCCTTCGCCCAGCGCGTCCACGATTCCGGCGATCTCCCCGCCGGGGACGGCGGGCAGCGTGGTGGGGAAGATCGCCTCCATGATCCCGGAACGGATCTTGCCGTCCACCGGGTTCACCCCGACTGCCCGCACCCTCACCCGCACCTGACCGGCGCCGGGTTCGGGGGTGTCGATCTCCGACTGGTGCAGGACCTCGGTGCCGCCGAATGCGTCGAAAACGATGGCCTTCATGGTGGGACTCCCTTTGGGTGAATGATCTACCGGCCCCGATTCCGTGGCCAGCCACATAAAAGTAGCACCGAATAGGTGGCTAGCCAAGTATTAATCCGGAAGCGTGCGCGGATCGGCCAACCGGCCTACAGTCGCGGCCTCTTCAGGGCCGACCGCGTCGCGCCGTCCGGGTGGCGGCAGATCCGTCGGCGACACAGGCGGTTTCACCGATGGCGCCGGGCCGCGACCGCCCTATGGTGTTGCTGCTTCAAGCGGTACGGGTCCCCACGGCCCGGCCGCGTGTCGTCCCACCGGGTCCCCTGCGCACGCAGGACCGACAGCGCCACCGCGCCATCCGAGACAACCTCGTTGCTTCCGTGACATGACGCCATGTCCTGCGCCTCGCGCCGGGCACGGTCGGGCAAGCCGCGGCCCGACCGGCGGCGGGCACGCCCGACCGGCCATGAGCAGGACACCCCCCGCCGGAGCCACCGCTCCCGTGTCACTCACGGAACCTGGTGAAAGGACCGCTCGTGCAAGCATCCCCCACCCC
>NZ_VDFC01000062.1:0-4923 GCF_008369065.1 Streptomyces apricus
TCTCCATGGACTGCCTTCCGGAGGGGGCGGCGGGTGCGGGAGACACCGGGGACGTTCCCGGGACGGCTGCGGCGGGAACGCCGCACTGTTACCGTCGGTAGCCCACAGGGAACCAGGCCGTCCCAGGGACGGGGTAGTGGCTGGACACCAACATGCGGACGGCTTCGTTGTGGTCCGGCGACAGTGCGGACGGAGGATGTGCTCATGACGGTCGTCCACGAACGCGAGCCGATGGCGGAGATCCTGCGGACGCTGGCCGTCGACGCCGAGGTGTGCGGGGAGCTCGTGCGCGCGGCGCGGGACCGCTCCCCCGAGGTCGCCCGGCTCACCGAGGCGGAGAGCCTCTCGCACGTCACCGCCATGATCCGGGCCGCCGGACAGTGGTTCGCGACCTTCGGCCGGATCGAGCAGCAGGACTTCTCCGCCGCCCTGCTGCTGGGGGCCGACCGGGCCGGTCAGGGCGTCGCGATGACCGCGGTCCTGAGCGGTGTCCAGGCCGGCCTCAACCGGGCGGTGGAGATCACCGTCGACCGCTGCCGCGCCGCGGGCGTCCCGGACGGCGCCCTGCTCGACGTCGTGCTCCGGCTGAAGGAGTACGGCGACGCGGTCCAGCGCCATGTGATCAGCGGGTACCGGGCCGCGGAGCGCGCCACCGCGCACGAGACCGCCGAGGTCCGCTCCCATGTGCTGCGCAGGCTGCTGGTCGGCGGGGTCGTGCCGTCCCCGCAGGAGCTGGCCGGGGCCGGGATGCGGGGCGGCGAGGGGCCGTACCACTGTGTCGTCGCGGACGCGGGCGGCCTCGCGGACGCGCGCCTCCTCGCGGACCGGCTGTCCGGTCCGGGTGCGGTCTTCGCGCTCGTGGAGGGGCGGCCGGCCGGCCTGTGCCGCCGCGTGCCCCAGGGCGTGGCGGCGGAGGCGCGGGCGCTGTTCGTGGTCTCACCGGCCGCGCGGCCGGAGGAGATCCGGCCGCTGTACCGGCTCTGCGTGCGGGCCGTGGACATCGGCGTCCGGCAGGGGTGCCGGGGGCGGTACGAACTGACCGACTTCGCCGCCGAGATCGCGCTGGCCGACCAGCCGCTGCTGGGCGCGTGGCTGAGCGAGCGCCTGCTGGGCGCCCTCGACCCCTCGGACGGCTTCCACCGCCAACTGGCGCTCACCGCCCGCACGTTCCTCGACAACGGCCGCCGCCTCGACCAGACGGCGACGGCCCTGTTCACGCACCCCAACACCGTCCGCTACCGGCTCGGCCGTCTCCAACAGATCACCGGCCACCCGCTGACCGACCCGGCGCCCGGGCCCCTGCCCGAACCGCTGGGCGCACTGCACTGGTGGTGGGCGCTGACCACCTGGCTCGGGCAGGACCGGGACCCGGGATGACCGTCGCGCCGGCCGCGGGCAGCGGTGTCAGCCGCCGGTCTCCGGGGTGTGCCGGCCCGCGCGGTCACGGCGGGCCAGCAGGCGCTGGGCCCGGGTGAGGCCGGACGGAAGGTTCTTGCGCAGGGCGGCCCGGGCGGCGTTGGAGCCGGGCGCCCCGTGCACACCGCCTCCCGGATGGGCGGAGGCCGAGGCCAGGAAGAGGTTCTTGACCGGTGTCTCCGGGCGCCCCGTGCCCGGGACGGGGCGGAAGAAGAGCTGCTGGTGCAGGGCCGTGGTGCCGCCGTTGATGGCACCGCCGTACAGGTTGGCGTCCATCGACTGCAGGGTGGGCGGGGCCAGCACGCGCCGGGAGCGGATCAGGGACCGGAAGCCCGGCGCGAAGCGCTCGACCTGCCGCTCGACGCGGTCGGCCATCAGCTCCTGCTCCTTCGCGTCCCAGCTGCCGGTCAGTCCGTCGTCGCCGGCGTCGCCCTTGATGCGGTGCGGGACGTGGGTGTACGCCCACGCGGACTCGGTGCCCTCGGGCGAGCGGGTCGGGTCGGAGGTCGTCATCTGCCCGAACAGCGCGAACGGGCGGTCGGGCACCTGCCCCATGGCGACCTGGGCCGCGAACCGGGTCAACTCGTCGACCCCGTCGGCCAGATGGACGGTACCGGCGAGGGCGGCCTCGGGGGCCTGCCAGGGCACGGCGCCGTCGAGGGCCCAGTCGACCTTGAAGGTGGCGAAGTCCCACTGGAACCGGCGCAGGTCGTCCAGCACCTGAGGGGGCAGGTCGGCGCTGTCGACCAGCTCGCCGTAGAGGGTGGGCGCGGACACGTCCGCGAGCACGGCGCGGCGTGCGGACACGGTGTCGCCGCCGGCGGTGCGCACCGCCACGGCCCGGCCCTCACGGACGACGACGTTGCTCACGCGCTGCCCGCACCTGACCACCCCGCCGCGCTCCTGCAGCCGCCGCACCAGCGCCCCGATGAGGGCGCCGGAGCCGCCCACGGGAACCGGGAACCCGTACGTCTGGCCCAGCATCGACATCAGCCAGCCGAAGCCGCCGCTGCCCGCGGCCTCGGGCGCCAGGTCGGCGTGCAGCGCGTTGCCCGCGAGGAGCAGCCTGCCGCCCTCGCCGCGGAACTCCTCCTCGCCGAGGCGCCGTACCGGCAGCACCATCGAGCGGGCCATCCGCAGTCCGCCCGCGGTCCGCAGGCGCAGGGCCAGCTTGGCGCCCGAGCGCACCGGCGGGAAGGGGGTGAACAGTGCCTCCAGGAGGTCGGGGCGCAGCCGCTCCCAGATCCGGTGCAGTTCACGCCAGGAGTCGCCGTCGCCGTCGGCGAAGACGTCCAGGGAGGCGGCGGTGTCGTCGAGGTCGCGTCCGAGCACCGCGCACCGGCCGTCGGACAGCGGGTGGGCCAGCACCCGCGGCGCGTGGCTCCACTGCAGTCCGTGCCGCTCCAGGTGCAGTCCGGCCAGGACCGGCGAGGCGGCGGCCAGCGGGTAGAAGGAGCTGAAGAGGTCGTTCGTGAAGTCCGGGTCCACCCCGTTGTCGTGGCGGACCGCGCCGCCCGGCTCGGCCTGCTCCTCCAGTACTTCGACGCTCCAGCCCTCGTCGGCCAGCAGATTGGCGGCGACGAGCCCGTTGGGGCCGGCCCCGATCACTACCGCGTCCGGCATGGACGCCTCCTGTCTCGCTGTACGGATGTCACCGTTGTCGGTCCCGGACGCCGCCGCTCACCACGGGGCACGGACGCCGCCGCTCACGCCGGCTCCGGCCGCGTACGGGCGGACGGGGTGGACCGGGACGTACCGCGTCCCTCCTCGCACACCTCGGCCAGCCGCTTGAGCATCGCCCGGTGCCGTACCTGGATGAACGCGTCGAGGCCCGTGTTGTGCAGGGAGCCGCCGACGCCCTGCAGCGGGTGCTCGTCGATGACGACCAGGGTGTGCTCGCCCCAGGGGCGCAGCTCGACGGCGACGCGTGCCGTGCCGAGCGGGCCCGCGATCGCCTCCAGTTCCAGCTCGCGTCCCTCTTCGCACGCCCGGACGACCGTCTGGTTCGTCAGGCTCCAGAACCCCACCCGCACCTCGTAGCCGATGGCCGAGCCCACCTCGGGCCACCGGCCGCGCACGGGGTACGAGGAAGCCGTCCCCACCACCCAGTCGGCGTACCGGGTGCCGTCGGCCAGGACGGCCCACACCTCCTCGGGGCTCCTCTTGATCAGCCGGTGGCGTACGGCCACAACCGCCTCCTCGTCTCGCACCCGCCGGTACCGGGGTGACCGCGACCGAGTCCCCCGGCATCCGCGGTTCAACCGAGCGGGCCCGGCGGCTTCAGGAGGGCTTGCGCGCGGTGCCGGGCACGGGGGCGCCGTCGGCGTCGGCGTGTCCGCCCGCGCCCAGCAGTCCGGTGGGGCGGAACGGCTCCCGGGCCGCCAGCCGGGGCAGGGTCGAGCGGGACAGGCGCATCACGACCGGCGGCAGCACGGCGCGGCCCAGCTGCGCGGCAACCAGCCAGCCCGGCACGTACACCGAGGTGCGCCGGCGTGCGACGGCCTTCGCCAGCCGGGCCGCCACCGTGGCCGCCGGGTAGACGCGGCGGGCGGGCGGCGGCATGTGGCCGCGCAGTTCCCGCAGCACGGCGTGCCGGTCGGCGTCGCGGATCATGTCGGTGTCGGTCCAGTTCAGGTAGGCGATGCCCACGGCCACCCCCTGGTGCGCCACCTCGGCCCGCAGGGAGTGGGCGAAGGCCTCCACGCCCGACTTGGACGCGCAGTACGCGCTCATCATCGGCGCGGCGCCGATGGAGGCCAGCGAGGCGACCTGCAGGTAGTACCCCGACGTGTCGACCAGGTCGGGCAGGAAGGTGCGCGCGGTGATCGCGCTGCCGGTCAGGTTGACGTCGATCACCCGGCGCCAGGACGCGGGGTCGGACTCGGCGAAGGGGCCGCCCTCGGCGATCCCGGCGTTGGCGATCACCACGGAGGGTCGGCCGAGCCTCCCGCGCACCTCGCGGGCGGCCTCGGCCATGCCGGCGTCGTCGGTGATGTCGACCTCCCAGGCGGCCGCCTCGGTGGGCAGCTCGGCGGCCAGGGCCTCCAGGGCCGGTTTCTCGTGCCCCAGCAGTGCCAGCCGGGCACCGCGGCCGGCGAGCTCACGGGCCAGGGCGGCGCCGAGGCCCCGGGCGGCTCCCGTCACCACCACCGTGCGGTCACGCAGCGGATCGCGTTCCACGGGTCTCCCTCCGTACGGTTCGTACCGGTCGTACCGGGCCCGGATTGCTTTCAACCAGCAGCGGTCGTCTCCGAGCCGATGGGGACACTTCCGGCGAACCACCGGTTCCGGATGCGGGCGGAACCGTCCGTTCCCATCGGATCACGGTTCGACCCGCCGCACACCACAAGCCGTCCGGCCGCTCCCGGGACCCGGCCGTGTCGGAATCATTGACTCGCCCCACCCGTACCCCTACTTTCTGACCGGCCTTCCGAACCATGTTCGACATATCGACCAGATCCGTACGTCAGGCACCGTCGCTCACTCCACCCCCACCCCCACCTGGAG
>NZ_VDFC01000062.1:5023-11342 GCF_008369065.1 Streptomyces apricus
GGGCTGTACAGGTGGGGGCCGGGGTGCGACAGGAAGACCGCGGCGTCGACGACGTCGAGGAGCTCCTGGCAGCGGACCGTCATCTGCTGCAGGAAGGCGATGAGGTCGAAGTCTTCCACCAGCGTGTCGGCGAGTTCCACGAAGGTGCGGGCGATGTGCTGCTCCCTGCTCATGATGAGCTCCTCGTCCCCCGCGCCGTCTTCCCGACGTGGTCGACCGGGTGTAGTGGTGTCATCGCGGCAGTTCCCGCTCGACGATGGACCGGGCGGTCTCCGTCAGGGACCGGCCGGAGGTGTAGGCCTGGCTGCGGAGCCGGTCCAGGGCTTCGGCCAGCGGGATGCCGTGCCGTGCGCTGAGGACTCCCGTGGCCTGGTGCACTTCGGCGCGGTGCAGGTCCACCGTGCCGGAGTGGTTGGGGTCGTCGTAGTCGGCGGTGCCCGACGGCCAGCGTTGCAGGACCTGCTCGGCGAGCGCGTCGGCGACGAGCCAGCCCTCCGACGTCTGCCGCGAGGAGAGCGGGCCGGCCGTGCGCCGGTAGCCGGTCATGGTCCCCGCCCGTACGGCGCCGATGTGCACGGGCCACACGAACAGCGCGGCGACGCCGAGCTCCTCCGCCTCGGCGGCGAACTGCGGCCACCGCTCGGCCGGCAGCCGGGCGAGGTCGGGCAGTTGCAGCACCTTGTCGTCCTCGGCGAGGAACAGGCTGGGGCCCTGGCCCAGGACGAACTGCAGGTCCTCGACGCGTGCGCTGACCGGGTCGCTGTACCAGACCAGCTCCCGGCCCATGGAGACGGCGATCCCGCCGAGTCCCAGCGCGTCGGCGCAGGCAGCGGCCCACTCCCGGCGCTGTCCCTCGTCCGCCGCCGGGCGCAGGCTGTCCAGCAGCGCCCTGACAGAGGCACCCATCCCGCCGCTCACCGTCCTCCCGAGGTCGTGCGCGGCCTCAGCCGTACGATCGCAGCGTAGCGAGAAACGCACCGCGGGTGACAGCCGGACGGCCCACCCGTCCCAAGTGGCAGCGACTGCCGGGATTTTGACGCGTCCGGAGTCCACGGCGGACGTTTCAACCGTGCGGGACGTTCCAGCCGTACGGGACCGTGCTTCCGACGGCGGTCCGGGCACGGTTCAGGGGGCCGCCGCCCCGGTGGTGCACGTAGTGCACGTGGTGCACGTGGTGGCCGATCGCCTCGGGAGCGCCGGTCACGGCGACACCGCCCGGCAGAACCGCTCGTAGGCGCGGGTCATGGCCTCCACCGAGCAGAAGGACTCCGCGTGCCGCCGGGCCCCAGGCGCCGGCGCCCGGTGTCGATGCCGTTGCGTACCACGGTCGCGGCGGGCACCACGTGCCGCCAGGCCGCCGCGGTGTGGTCGCCGACCGCGCTGAACCGCATCGGGCAGTGCGGCGCCGCCTGGACCGCCGATTCGAGGCACGGGGTGGGCGGGGTGTGTTCGAGCCCGCCCGCGAAGGGGTCCCGGATCGGGTGCCGCGCGGAGGCGATCAGGGCGATCAGGGCGATCCGCAGGGGCCGCGACGGGGACCGCGGCGGGGCCGCCGGACGGCGGCTGTCACAGGAGGTCCGCGTAGAGCGCCTCGTGCTGGCGGGCGAGCATGAGGCGTTCGGCTCGGCGGTCCGCCGGGTCGGCCCGCCACAGCGGCCGCTCCTCGTACGCGGTGCGCACCGCGTCCCGCAGCGAGGCCGCGTCCAGCCCCCGCCGGTCGTGGCCGTAGCTCAGGCAGGGCCGCTGCTGCGCGTAGAACCCGCAGGTCGGGGCGAGGACGGTGGTCCCCAGGTCGTGGCAGGCCTCCAGCAGGCCGGAGTGGGTGCCGGAGCGGTGGGGCAGCACGGACACGTCGAGGCCGATCAGGTAGGAGTGGAGCGCCTCGTCGTCGAAGGGGTCGTGGACGTGCAGCTCCAGCCGCTCCTTGCGGTCCATCGCGCGCAGCTCGTCGAGCACGCCGGGTGCGTACCGGTGGCTCGCCGGGTCGTCGATCTCCGGGTGGCAGTCGACGCGCAGCACCGCGTCGGGCAGCTCGGACAGCGCGRCGGCGAGGACCCGGGCCACGGGCAGCGGGTCCGTGCCGGGGCGGACGCTCTCGGCGTGCAGGCCGACCGTGAACGTGTCCCGCCGCGGCCGGGACCGCGCCAGGCCGGTCGCCCCGACCACGTGCGGGTGCGGCAGCACCTGGGCGGTACGCCCCCAGCGCGTGGCGATCTCCGTCGCGGCGCCCGGGGTGAGGGTGACGAGCCGGTCCGCCGCGGGGATCAGCACGTCGAGCCGCGCCCGGTGCTCGCTCTCCTGCCGGTGGTGGGTGCCGGCCAGGTCGTGGACGGTGTGGACGAGTGGCTTGCCGTTGCGGCGCAGGGCGTCGACGAGTTCGCGTAGGGCCGCGGGGCTCTGCGCGTCGAACCCGAAGTGCAGGTGGAACACGTCGAAGGACCCGGCGTGCTCGTCGACCCACCCCGGGTCGAGCATGGCGGGCGGCCACCACGGCCGGGACCCGCCGGGCGCCCCGCAGGACCGGGGGTCGGCCAGCCGGATCACCCGGTCGCCCCCGGGCGGGGACAGGTGCCGGACGTAGACGTGCGCGGCGGGGACGGAGGCGACGCGGATGATCCGGGTGGCGGCGGGGGTCCGCGACGGCTGAGACGGCTGCGCCGGCTGCAATGACCGCGGTGACTGCGAGGGCTGCGATGCCCGCGCCGGCCGCGGTGACTGCGACGACTGCGGTGACTGCGGTGTCTGCGGTGGCCGCGACGGCTGCGCTGGCCGCGGTGACCGCGCCGGTTGCGGTGACCGCGCCGGTTGCACCGTTTGCGATGGCTGATGTGCGGGGCGGCGGGGGACGACCGGTTCGGACACGACTGTCTCCTCGTTCCGTCTCGCCGGGCCGCCCCGGTCGGCAGGGTGCCGGTGGAGGCCGTGTTCCCCGCGACGTCCCCGGACATCTTCCGTGCCTCACCCACGATCCTCCGGCCCCGGGCGGGCAGCCCGCCGGGCAGGACCGACCGGGTGAAGCCGTCCCTCACGGAGCGGCAGCCGGGCGCAGCCGTCGCGGTCGGGAACAATCCCGGAGAGGCTGGGACGGCCGGCATACGGACCCCGGTACCGGGTAACCGTCCGCGAATCAGCCGCAGGAGGCGACGATGGAGTCCTCGGTCGACCGGATCGGCGACCCCTGGGGCAGCCGCGTACCGCACGGACGGCACCAGCGGTGGCGCGCCCGGGTGGACACCTTCCTCACGGACGGCGTGGAGCCGGACATGGTGCAGGACTGGGTGCGGGCCGCGTCGATCCTCCACTCCGACGGCGACGCCATGGACATCGCCGTGATCGACGGCCGCATGGCCGGGGTACGGGGACGGGCGGACGACCGCGTCAACCGCGGCCGGCTCGGCCCCAAGGACCTGTACGGCTGGCAGGCCAACGCCTCCCCCGACCGCCTGACCCGGCCCCTCGTACGCGAGGGCGGCCGCCTGGTGGAGAGCGACTGGGAGACCGCGATGGGCCGCGTGACCGCCCGCTCGCGCGCACTCCTGGACGACCGCGGCCCGGGATCGATCGGCTTCTACACCTCGGGCCAGCTGTTCCTGGAGGAGTACTACACCCTCGCGGTGCTGGCCCGGGCCGGCATCGGCACCAACCACCTCGACGGCAACACCCGGCTGTGCACGGCGACCGCCGCCGAGGCGCTCAAGGAGTCCTTCGGCTGCGACGGCCAGCCCGGCAGCTACGACGACATCGACCACGCCGACGTGATCGCCCTCTTCGGGCACAACATCGCCGAGACCCAGCCCGTGCAGTGGATGCGGATCCTCGACCGCCTGGCGGGCACCGATCCCCCGCGGCTGCTCTGCGTGGACCCGCGCCCCACCCGGGTGGCCCGCGAGGCCGCCGTGCACCTCGCGCCCCGCGCCGGCACGAACGTCGCCCTGCTCAACGCGCTGCTGCACGAGATCATCCGCACCGGCCGCGTCGACCACGCGTACGTCGGGGCGCACACGGTCGGGTACGAGGAACTCGCCGCCCGGGTCCGGGACTGCACCCCCCGGTGGGCGAGCGGCATCTGCGACGTCCCGGCCGCCCGGATCGGCGAGGCGGCCGAGCTCCTCGGGACCGCCGACCGCCTGCTGTCCACGGTGCTGCAGGGCGTCTACCAGTCCCACCAGGCGACGGCCGCCGCCGTCCAGGTCAACAACCTGCACCTGGTGCTCGGCATGCTGGGCCGCCCCGGCGCGGGCGTCCTGCAGATGAACGGGCAGCCCACCGCGCAGAACACCCGCGAGTGCGGCGCCAACGGCGACCTGCCGGGCTTCCGCAACTGGCAGAACGACGCGCACGTGGCGGACCTGGCCGCGGTGTGGAACGTGGAGCCGGACGCGATCCCGCACTACGCGCCGCCCACCCACGCGATGCAGATGTTCCGGTACGCCGAGCAGGGCTCGATCCGGATGCTGTGGATCAGCGGCACCAACCCGGCCGTGTCCCTGCCGGACCTCGCCCGGATCCGCTCGATCCTCGGCCAGGAACGGCTCTTCGTGGTCGTGCAGGACCTGTTCCTGACCGAGACGGCCCGGTACGCCGACGTGGTGCTGCCCGCCGCGACCTGGGGCGAGAAGACCGGCACGTTCACCAATGCCGACCGCACCGTGCACCTGAGCGAGAAGGCCGTGGAACCGCCGGGCGAGGCCCGCCCGGACCTGCGCATCTTCCTGGACTACGCGGCGCGGATGGACTTCCGCGACAAGGACGGCGGGCCGCTGCTCCCCTGGTACGACCCGGAGTCGGCGTTCGAGGCGTGGAAGCGGTGCAGCGCCGGGCGGCCCTGCGACTACACCGGACTCACCTACGACAAGTTGCGCCGGGTCGGCGGCATCCAGTGGCCGGTGAACGAGGCGGCGCCGGACGGCACCGACCGCCTCTACACGGACGGCATCGACTGGGCCCGCCCCGACGTGTGCGAGACCTACGGCAAGGACCTGGTGACGGGCGCGTCGGACGGCGTGGTGGAGTACCGCTCGCTGAACCCGGACGGCAAGGCGATGATCAAGGCCGCCGGGTACGTGCCGGCGCACGAGGAGCCGAACAGCAAGTACCCCTTCCAGCTGACCACGGGCCGCACGCTCTACCACTTCCACACCCGGACCAAGACCGGCCGCGTACCGCAGCTGAACGAGGCGGCGCCGGACGTGTGGGTCGAGATCGGCGAGGCGGACGCGGCGGCCCGGGGCCTGGCCGAGGGCGACCTGGTCGAGGTGCGGTCGCCGCGGGGTGCGCTGCGCGGCCGACTGCGGGTCACGGGGCTGCGGCCGGGCCTGCTGTTCGTGCCGTTCCACTACGGCTACTGGGACACGCCGGGCGGCTCGGGGCCGGGCAACGGCCCGGCGTCGGGCAGGGGCTCGGAGTCGGGCAAGGGCTCGGGACCGGACGGCGGCTCGGGGCCGGACGGCGATACTCCCGGGCGGGCGGCGAACGAGACGACGATCACCGACTGGGACCCCGCCTCCAAGCAGCCCCTCTTCAAGACGGGGACCGCCGCGCTGACCCTCGTCGAGCGGGGCGACGGACGGCAGGCCCCGGCCCCCACGACGACCGCGTCCGCGCCGGCGGACGGCACGGGGACACGGGTGCGGCCGACCGCCGGAGGGCCCGCCGCACACGCGTCACAGATCCGGAGCAGTGCGTGGGACCCCTCGGGAGGCGAACGGTGAACGGCGTCCAGCTCGCCCTGCACACCCTGCACCGGGGCGAACGGCACCTGGCCACGGAGCTGGCCGCGGTGGCGGACCGGCACCGCGACGAGCACGAGGTGCACCATGTCGCCCACGACATCGCCGGGTGGTCGCGCGAGCACGTGCGGCGCCTCGCGGAGGCGGGGGCCGGTCACGGCCTGGACCTGGAGGGCCCGCCCGACGACGGCTCGTCCCACGGCGGTACGGACGGTGTGCTCGCCGCCCTCCGGCACAACGTCTCGGAGCTGATGGGCCACCGCCTCGACCCCGGTCTGCTGCTCCTGCGGGACCTGCGCGACCTGCACGTCGCCGCGGCGCACAACTCCGTGCACTGGGAGATGCTGGCCCAGGTCGCGCAGGCCACGCGGAACTCCGGGCTGGTCGACCTCACGGCCTCCTGCCATCCGCAGACGCTCCGGCAGATGCGCTGGACCAACACCATGATCAAGAACGTGTCACCGCAGGTGCTGACCAGCCTGTGACGCCCGTACGTACGATCCGGGCATCCGGGGGATCATCCGGAGGACTCGCCGTCTGCGGGACACTTCACCGGGTACACGACACCCCGTGCACACTCCCCGTACTCC
>NZ_VDFC01000062.1:11442-18638 GCF_008369065.1 Streptomyces apricus
GAAGTGGTACTGATCAACACGCTGTACGGGGGCGGGACTTCGGCCCGCCTTCCGCCGCGCCGGTTTGCTGGTGCGTAGAGATGGGTCGGTGCTTCTCCGGGTCTGCCGGGCGATCTGTTCTTTACCGCCCTGTCCGGAGGAGCCATGACGGTTCATCGTGTGAGCTGGTGCGTCGGGCACTGATGCCGGGAGTGTGGTCGTGACCGGGGCCGAGGCGACGGCCGCCAGGTGCCCGCCGGTGGATTCCCTCCGGTGAACGCCAGGCAGAGGAGCGCGCATCGCCGCGCCGTGCGGTGAACGGAGGCCGGGTGCACAGCACTTCGGCACGCAGTCGTCCGCCGGAGCCGCGGTGGTCGTACCTGTACGGACGCCTTCCGCGCCGGCTCCTCCCCGTCACCTGACGAAGCGGGTGACGGACCCTCGCAGCGATGGCGGCCGCCTCCCGGCCGACAAGACGCGCGTCGCCGAACTCCACCCACGTCTCCACCCGTGGGTCCAGGCGCGTAAGAGCCCGCGACAGCAGTCTTGAGGGCATGACCACAACCGACTGGATCACCGACATCGCCCTCGTGCTCGTAGTCTTCCGCCAGCTGCGGGAGAGCCGTCTGGACCTCAAGTCCTACCTGCTCCCTCTGGGGATCGTGGCCTTCGTGGCCTCCCACTACCTGCACACCGTCCCCACCGCGGGCAACGACCTCGTACTGATCGGTGCGCTCGTCGCGGCCGGCGCGGTGCTCGGCGTCGCGGGTGGCCTCTACACCCGGATCCGCCGTACCGGCGACCACCTCTTGATCAAGGCGGGCGCCGTCTCCGCGGTCCTGTGGGTGCTCGGCATGGGAGCGCGCATGGGGTTCCAGCTCTGGACCGACCACGGCGGCGCCGACGACGTGGCCCGGTTCAGCGTCACCCACGACATCACCACCGGCCAGGCCTGGGTCGCGGCCTTCGTGCTCATGGCGCTGACCGAGGTGCTCACGCGCCTGGCCACGATCTTCGTCCGGAGCCGCCTGGTTGCGGCCGGGGAGCAGCTCCCGGCGGGTGCGCGTCCCGCCGTGCCGGCCCTCGACCGCACCGCCTGACCGTGGGCTATGGTCGCGGCGTGTCCGCATCCACCGGCGTCCCCGACCCGGGGCCGGCCCCCGACCGGGGAGCCGGCCTCCGGGCCGTGCCCCGCCAGGACCCGCGCCTGCAGTGGGCCGTCACCCTGGCCGTGATCGTCGCCGCGGTGCTGACGGTCCGTCCGCTGGGCCTCAGCGGCCGCGGTCTGGCGGTGGCCGCCCTGATCGCCGTCAGCTCCCTCGCACTGCTCGCGCGGCACCTGCCCGAGTCCAGGGTCCCGCCCCGCGTCGCCCTCGTCTGGCTGACCCTCGGTGTCGTGGCGGCGGCTGCCCTGATCGGCGCCGGCCGCAGCGGTTCCGGTTACCTGTTCGCCTACTTCCTCGTCGGCCACATCGGCTACCGGCTCCCCCTCCGGCAGGCCCTCTCGCTCGCGGCCCTGGCCGGCCTGCTGTGCGGCGGCGTCCTGTACTTCCGCCTCGGCCCCGGTCACGAACAGCTGGCCTGGACCCTCGGCCCGACCGTCGCGGTCCCGGTCGTGGCCGGAATCCTCGGACGCAGCAGGCAGCGCGCCGTGGAGGCCATGCTCTCCTCCGCGGAGTCCGCCGAACGGGCCGCCCGCGCCGAAGCCCGCACCTCCGTCCTCACCGAGCGCGCCCGGATCGCCCGGGACGTCCACGACGTGCTGGCGCACTCGCTGGCCGGGATCAACATGCAGCTGGAGCTCGCGGACGCCCTGATCGACACCGGCGACCTGGCGAAGGTCCGGGAAGCGAACAGCAAGGCCCACAGCATGGTCAAGGAGAGCCTGAAGCAGGCCCAGTGGACCGTGCACGCGCTGCGCGAGGACGCCCTCCCCCTGCTGGACACCCTGACCGCGATGATCGAGTCGTCCGGCCGCCGTGACGCCCTCACCGTCACCGGAACCGTCCGCGAACTGCCGGCGCGGGCGACCCAGAACCTGCTGCGCATCGCCCAGGAGGCCCTCACCAACGCGACCCGCCACGCTCCGGGCGCGCACACCGGGGTCGAGCTGACGTTCGACGACGCCTCGACGACGCTGAGGATCCGCAACGGGCCCCCGACCGGCGGGGCGGGCGCGGGCGCCGGAAGCGGGATGGGGCTGATCGGCATGCGCGAACGGGTGGCGCTGCTGGGTGGCACCATGACCGCGGGCCTGGTCACGGAGGGGCCCGACCGAGGCGGCTGGCAGGTGGAGGCAGTGATCCCGGCATGAGCGAACCGACCGAGACCCCGCAGCGGCTGAAGGTGGTCGTCGCCGACGACCAGGCCGCCGTCCGCGAACCCCTGGCCGCGATGCTCGGCCTGTCCGAGGACATCGAGGTCGTGGCCGCCGCCGCGGACGGCACCCAGGTGCTCACCGCCGTCGCCGCCGCGCCGGTGGACGTCGTCCTGATGGACCTGCGCATGCCGGGCATGGACGGCACCGAGACGACCCGCCGGCTCAGTGAGGGGCATCCGCAGGTCGCCGTGGTGGTGCTGACCACCTTCGCCGACGACGACTCGATCCTGGCCGCCCTCGGCGCCGGGGCCCGCGGCTACCTGACGAAGAACGCGGGGCGCCAGGACATCCTCCGCGCCATCCGCGCCGCCGCGGCGGGCCAGGCGGTCCTCGACCGCGAGGTCCAGGACCGCCTGCTGGCCACCGTCCGCGCCGGGTCGCCCGCCGCGGGGCGACCGCAGGCGCTGCCGCTGCCTTTGCCGCAGGATCTCACCCAGCGCGAGCGCGAAGTGCTCACCCTGATCGGCCGGGGACTGCCGAACCGGGCCATCGCCGCACAGCTCTTCATCAGCGAGGCCACGGTCAAGACGCATATCAACAACCTGTTCGCCAAGGCGGGCATCCGGGACCGCGCCGACGCCGTCCGCCGCGCCATCGCGGCGGGCCTGGCCTGACCCGACGCGGCCGCCTGAGACACAGCCCCGTTGGAGACACGGTTCCGCCGAGGACACAGTCCCGCCTGAGGAAATGTCCCACTGGGAAAAATGTCCCCACGGGAAACATGTCCCAATGGGACATTGAGAGCTATCATCGGAAACATGGAGGCAACGGAGCCCGGCACCACGACGGAGGACCGGCGGCAGCGCAGGTCCAGGCAGACCCGCAACGCGCTGGCGACCGCCGCCGTCGACCTGATCCTGGAGCGCGGGCTCGCCGCGACCACGGTCGAGGCGATCGCGGAGCGGGCGGACGTCACACGCCGCACCTTCAGCCGGAACTTCACCGGCAAGGAGGACGCGGCCCTCGACTTCGTACGCGGTGACGGCGACCGCATCAACGCCCTGCTGCGGACCCGGCCCGCCGCGGAACCCCCGCTGCTGGCCTACCGCAGGGCCGTCCGCGACTGGCTCGCCGACCGCGACGACCCGGCCTGGCACCTGCGCCCCCGCATACGCCGCCTGCTGGCCCTGCTCGACCAGGAGCCGGCCCTGTTCGCCGCGTACGAACGCATCCGGGTCGACGCGCAGGACGAGTCGATCCGCATCCTCGCCGACCGGCTCGGCACCGACGCCGAGCGGGACGTGCGCCCCGCCGTCGTGGTCGACGCCGCCGCCGGAGTCCTCAGCGCCGCCCTGCGCATCTGGGCGCGCGGCGCGTCCGGCCACGAAACGGCAGCCGCAGACCTCGCCGCCCTGGKGGAGCAGGCCTACGACGCCCTGACCCAGGAGGCCGCGTCCGCGGCCTCGCACCCCACCCCCGAAGAGTGAGAGCACCATGAGCACCACCAGCGACACCGCCTCCGTCACCGACTACGCGACCGAGTTCGCCGGGAGGACCGCGCTGGTCACCGGCGCCGCCTCGGGCATCGGCCTGGCCACCGCCCGCCGCCTCGGCGCCGGCGGCGCCAACGTTGTGATCGCCGACCACAACGCCGAAGGCGCCGAGAAGGCCGCCGCCGACCTGCGCGCCGAGGGCATCGAGGCCGCCGCGGTCGCGGTCGACGTGACCAGCCCCGAGTCCGTGGCGGCGGCCGTCGCCTTCGCCGTCGACACCTACGGCGCGCTGGAGCTGGCCGTGAACAACGCCGGCATCGGCGGACCGAGCGCCCCCACCGGTGAGTACGACATCGAGGCCTACGACCGCGTGGTGAGCACCAACCTCAACGGCGTCTTCTACTCCCTGCGCCACGAACTGCCCGCCATCGAGGCGGCCGGCCGCGGCGGCGCCGTCGTCAACGTCGCCTCCATCCTCGGCTCGGTGGGCTTCGCCGGCTCCTCCGCGTACGTGGCCGCCAAGCACGGCGTGGTGGGCCTGACCAAGACCGCCGCCGCCGAGTACGCCGCCAAGGGCATCCGCGTCAACGTGGTCGGCCCCGGCTTCATCGAGACCCCGCTGCTGCGGACCATGGACCAGGAGGCCTACGACGGCCTGGTCGCCCTGCACCCCGCCGGCCGGCTCGGCCGCTCCGAGGAGGTCGCCGAGCTGATCGCGTTCCTGCTCTCCGAGCGCTCCTCCTTCGTGTCCGGCAGCTACCACCTGGTCGACGGCGCCTACACCGCCCTCTGAGCACGGCGGCGGTCCACAGGCCGCACGGCGGCAGCGCAGAAGAAGCAGAGCAAGAAGCACAGCGAGAAGTGCAGCAAGAAGCACAGGAAGAAGGCAGGCCATGAAGGCACTGCAGTACCGCACCATCGGCGCCGCACCCGAGGTCATGGAGGTCCCCGACCCCGAACCCGGCCCCGGGCAGGTGCTGTTGAAGGTCACCGCCGCCGGCGTGTGCCACTCCGACATCGCCGTGATGAGCTGGCCCGCCGAGGGATTCCCGTACGAGCTGCCGCTCACCCTCGGCCACGAGGGCGTGGGCACGGTCGCCGCGCTCGGCGCGGGTGTGAGTGGTGTCCGTGAGGGCGACGCGGTCGCCGTGTACGGCCCCTGGGGCTGCGGCACCTGCGCCAAGTGCGCGGAGGGCAAGGAGAACTACTGCCTGCGCGCCGACGAACTCGGCATCCGGCCGCCGGGCCTGGGGAGGCCGGGATCGATGGCCGAGTACCTGCTCGTGGACGACCCGCGCCACCTGGTCCCGCTGGACGGGCTCGACCCGGTCGCGGCGGTTCCGCTGACCGACGCGGGACTGACGCCGTACCACGCGATCAAGCGGTCGCTGCCGAAGCTGGTACCGGGGTCGACCGCGGTGGTCATCGGCACGGGCGGGCTCGGGCACGTCGCCATCCAGCTGCTGCGGGCCATGACGCCGGCCCGCGTGATCGCCCTCGACGTGACCGAGGAGAAGCTGCGGCTGGCCCGCCAGGTCGGCGCCCACGAGGCGGTGCTGTCCGACGCGCAGGCGGCGTCCGCGATCCGTGGCCTCACCGGCGGCGTCGGGGCGGAGGCGGTCTTCGACTTCGTCGGGGCCCAGCCCACCCTGGCCACCGCGGGAGCCGTCGCGGCGGTCGAGGGCGACATCACGATCGTCGGCATCGGCGGCGGCACCCTGCCGGTCGGCTTCGGCCAGCTGCCCTTCGAGGTGTCGGTCAGCGCCCCCTACTGGGGCAGCCGCGGCGAACTCGTCGAGGTCCTTGCACTGGCCCGCTCCGGTGCCGTCTCGGTGCACACGGAGACCTTCTCCCTGGACGAGGCGCCGCTCGCCTACGAGCGGCTGCACGAAGGGAAGATCAACGGACGCGCGGTGATCCTCCCGCACGGCTGACCCCGCACCGGTACGGCCCGGCTGCACAAGCGAAGTGGTCCAGGACCTGCGAACCGCGTCCCGCTCCCGCCCTCGCGCCCCCGGCTGCCGACAGGCCACCGGGGGCGCAGGGGCGGTACGCGTGATCAATGGCCCGGGACGACGCCCGACAGCTCGTTGGTGCTCTGCGGCAGCGTGACCGAAACGGTCTTCCGGCCCGTCTCCAGGTCGATGGCGTGCAGCGCCTTCTTGCCGGGCTCGGAGACGTAGGCCGTGCCTCCGCGGACGAACAGGGTGGGCCGGGGCTGCTGCCAGTCCAGCGGCTCCTGCCACTTCCCGACGGCCGGGATCTTCTTCTCGACCTTGCCGCTGTCCTGGTCGATGACGTGGACGGCGCCGTCGGTGCCCAGGACAAGTGCCTCGCCCTGCGGACCGCGGGCCAGCGAGCGGAAGGAGTAGCTGGTGCTCAGGTCGACCAGGCGCAGCTTCTTCTTTCCGGTGTCGATGAGGGAGATGCGGGTGGGCCTCTCCAGCTCGGCCTCCGCGTCGGTCTTGTAGTCGCCCAGAAGGACCGGGGAGACGTCGCTGCCGGCCTGGTTGCCGATGCGGCCGTAGGCGTCGGGCGCGTCGATCTTGGTGAACTCGCCGTCCTGGTAGATCAGGATGCCGTCCTCACAGCCGACCGCGATCGCCTCGTTCTCCGCGGCCGCCTCGCCGTGCACGCCGGGGCACTTCTCGTAGCGGGCGATCTCCTTGTTCTCCTTGTCCAGCACCAGCGCGCCGGTGCGCTTCTCCTCGGTGCCCAGCGTGCTGAGGAGTTGGCCGTCGGCCAGCTCGATGGCGACACCGTGGTGTGCCTCGGCGGAGGCGTAGGTGCGTCCCTTCGGCTTCTTCCCGCTGCTCAGGTCGGCGGGGTCGAAGACGTTGACCTCTCCCGTGCCGTCGGTGAAGAGCACGGTCTTGCCGGCGTGGCGTACGACGTGGCCGGGCTTTGCGCCCTTGTACTCGATGTCGGTGAGGGTCTGCCCGGTGGCGTTCAGGACGCGGAAGCCGGTGTCGGTGGAGACGACGACGTGGTCCTCGTCACCGGCGGGGTTGACCCGGTTGAAGCCCGCCATCTTCAGGGTTTTGGCCGGCTTCAGGCTCTCGCCGTCCAGGATGTACAGGCCGCCGTCGAAGGTGGCGACCAGCGGGTCCTTGACCGCGGCGGCGGGCTTCGCGCTCGCGGTGCCGTCGGCCTCGGCGTCGGAGGACGAGGCGGAGCCGTCCCCTCCGCAGGCGGTCAGGACCGTGGACACCGCCAGGGCCAGTGCCGTTCCGGTGAGAGCCCTGTTACGTATCGACTTGTTCATGTGTGTTCCTTGTCCGGGCCGCTCGTCGGCGGCGCTGGTGTGGGACGGTCTCGGTCCGTCGGTCGGGGTGCGGGGCAGCGGGGGAGGTCAGCCGGCGGTCGGGGTACGGGGCAGTGGGAGAGGTCAGCCGGCGGTCAGT
>NZ_VDFC01000062.1:18738-26726 GCF_008369065.1 Streptomyces apricus
GCAGATAGGTGTCGGCGCCCCCGCCCTTCGCGGTCAGCGACTCCGAGTACAGCTCGACGACGTCCACCCGGCCGCCCAGCTCCGTGCGCAGCACCTCCGCGAGCCGGGTGGGCTGGGAGGAGTCGGCGAACACGGTGCGCACACCGGCCTCCTCCATCGCCTCGGTGAGCGAGTGCAGGTCGGAGGAGCTGGGCGAGGCCAGCGTGGTGCCGCTGGGGACGACCGCTCCGATCACCCGGAACCCGAAGCGATCGGCGAGGTAGCCGAAGACGTGATGGTTGGTCACCAGGGCGCGCCTGTCGCGCGGGACGCGGTCGAAGGACTTCTCCATCCAGGTGGTCAGCTCGCCGAGCCGCTTGCCGTAGCGCTCGGCGTTGGCGCGTATCGCGCGCTCGTCCACACCGTCGACGTGCTCGGCCACCTCGTCGGCCAGCAGGCCGACGACCTTGCGCATCCGGTCGGGATCGGTCCAGAAGTGCGGGTCGGGCTGTCCCCTCCCGTCCGCGGGACCGCCGTCGTCGGGCGCGTGGAAGGTGAGCGGGTCGGCCGCCTCCCCGGCGGCGAAGGCGGCGACGCCGGACCCGCGGGCGGCCTCCACGTGCCGCAGGACGTTCTCCTCCAGTCCCAGCCCGTTGTGGACGACCAGGTCGGCCCGCTCCAACTGCGCGGCCTGCACCGCCGACAGGCCGAAGGAGTGGGGGTCGGCATCGGGCTTCATCAGGACGGTGACGTCGGCCTCGGCGCCGACGACCTCCCGGGTGACGTCGCCGAGGATGTTGGTCGTGACGACGATGCTCGGCCGGTCCTCGCCGGTGGTGCAGGCGGCGGCCGCGGCGGCCGTGACGAGGGCGAGCAGGCCCACGATCAGACTGCGCAGGCGTGCCACGCCCACCCGTACGCGCCGCTTCGCCGTGCTCCGGCTCATCGGCCGGTCTCCGCCATGAGGACCGGCTCGATGTCCAGGCCGAAGGTACGCGCGACGCGCAGGCTGTCGTTGTAGTCGATCTCGAACACCTTCTTGCCCAGGGGGTCGTTGACGTAGGCGCGGCTGCGATCGACCTCGATCACGGGAACGGGACCGCCGCCGTCGGTACCGGCTCGCCTCTTTCCGGTCAGGAGCGTCTTCGTGCGCGTCGTCCGCTTGCCGGTGGCGACGTCGTAGCCGTGCAGTGCGCCGTCCGTCTCCAGGACCAGCAGCGGGGAGCCCTCCCCGGCGGTGCCGGCCGCGACGACGGGACCGGTCTCCACCCGGGTCCAGGCCCGCTCGGTGACGTCCAGGATCCATACGGCGTCGTCACCCGCCGGCGCGGTGAGGGTGTCGCTGCCGGGGCGCTGCCGGAAGTCGGTGGCCCGTTCACGCGCCCGCACGTCCTGGCCGTAGGGGATCTCCTCGGCGGTGAAGCCACCGTCCTGCGCACGGACGAGCAGAGCTCCGTCGGCGCAGCCCAGCACCGCCCCGCGCCGGGTGACGGCGTCCCCGCGCGGCTCCTCGCACTCCACGTCGGGGACCGCGACCCGCCTGCCCGCGCGGTCGAGCACGACGAGCTTCGTCGTGCCCCCCTCGTCGGCGAAGGCCAGCAGGTGCTCCTCGTACGGCAGGACGGCGCCGGAGTAAGTGCCCGTCAGCGTCCGGGACTTGGCTATCTCGCCCTTCTCCAGCGCGCTCCGGTCATACAGGACGCCCCGTCCGTCCTCGCCGGTCACCGCGGTCACGACCGCATCGCTGCGCACCTGCGCCCGYCCACCGGCGGGCAGCTCACCGACGTCGCGCACCGCCGCGCTGTAGTAGTGGACGTGGTCGCCGTGGTCCACCATCCAGGCACCGCTGTCGAGCACATGCGTGCCGCCGGAGGTGTGCAGGTAGCCGAACCGGCCGTCCGTGCCCAGCCGGACGGCGCCCTCGACGCGGGCACTCTCGTGCACCTTGCCGCTGACGAGGTCGAGGACGCGGCTGTCCCCGCTGCCGGGGTCGTTGAGGAGCAGACGGGACTGCTGTTCGGCGGCCTCCCGGGCCCCCTCGACGTATCCGTGGGGAGTGACGGACGGCGAACCGCTCCCGTTCCGTGGGGTGTTGTCCTCCTCGGCCGAGCAACTCGTGGTGAGCAGCGCGGCCGTCACCAGTGCGGCCGAAGCCCATGGAGTGACGTTTCTGCGGACGGTCATGACGATCGCCTCAGGCTTCTTTCAGTTGACTTCGGGTACGGGAACGGACGCCGGGCGCGCAGGGCGGTGCCGCAGTCCGGACAGCACGTGGGAGAGGAAGAACAGGCACACCGCGAGGGCCGAGACGGTCGCGCCGGCCGCGGTGCCCAGATGCCAGGAGAGCAGCAGGCCGCCGAACGTCGCCGCGCTCCCGAGGAGCGCGGCGAGCACCATGACCCCGCGGATGCTGCGTGCCCACGGCAGGGCCGCCGCCGGGGGAGCGATGAGCAGGCCGAGGACCAGCAGCGTTCCGACGATGTGGAACGAGGCGACGATCGCCAGACCGAGCAGGCCCAGCAGCACGGCGTGGGCCAGGCGCGGCCGCAGTCCCAGGGTCCTCGCCTTGCGCTCGTCGAACGCCAGGGCCACGAAGGCGCGATGGCCGAGGACCGACACCGCCAGCGCCGCGCACAGCGCCGTCGCGAGCAGGAGGAGGTCCTGCTGCCGGACGGCGAGGACGTCGCCGAAGAGGAAGCCGGTCAGATCCACCGCGAAGGACTGCGAACGCGACACGATGATCACGCCGAGCGAGAGCATGCCGACGAAGAGCAGCCCGATGCCGGTGTCCTGCGACAGCCTCGGCGTACGTCCCAGCGCGGTGACGCCCGCCGTCATGACGACGGCGCTGACCACCGCGCCCACCATGAGGTTCGAGCCGAACAGCGCGGCCAGCGCGACCCCCGGCAGCAGGCCGTGGGACATGGCGTCCCCGAGGAAGGCCATCCCCCTCAGGACGACCCAGGTGCCGGCGAGCGCGCAGATCGCGGACACCAGGATTCCGCCCCACAGGGCTCGCTGCACGAAGGTGACCTCGAACGGGGCCGTCAACCATTCCATGCCGAGGACACTACAATGAAAATCATGTTCAAAACTACGAGCCCCGGTCCCGCCCCGCTGCCGGAGCGGGACCCGCACGTCCGCTTCACCGATCTGTGCGCCGGCTATGCGGGACGTCCTGTCCTCCACCAACTCAGCGCCGACATACCGAGGTTGGCCACGACGGCGCTCGTCGGGCCCAACGGCAGCGGCAAGTCGACCCTGCTCGGAGTCCTCGCCGGTGTGATCCATCCGACATCCGGCGACCTCCGTCACGCGGGGGAGCGGCCGCCCGCGTTCGTGCCGCAGCGTGCCGCCGTCGCCGACGCCCTGCCTCTGACCGTCCGGCAGACCGTCGAGATGGGACGCTGGGGTGAGCGCGGACCGTGGCGCCGGCTCACCCGGCGCGACCACGCCACCGTGGACGCCGCGCTCGACCGGCTCGGCATCGGCGGCCTCGCCCGACGTCAGCTGGGTGAACTCTCCGGAGGGCAGCGTCAACGCGCGCTCATCGCACAGGGATTGGCGCAGGAGTCGGACCTGCTGCTCCTCGATGAACCCACCACCGGTCTGGATCCGGAGGCGAGGGCGCGGATCGCGGAACTGCTGACGGCGCTCATCGCCGACGGCGTGACGGTCGTCCAGGCCACCCACGACCTGGAGGCCGCACGCGCGGCGGGCACCTGCCTCCTGCTTCAGGACGGGCACCTCGTCGGCCAAGGGCCGCCCGAACAGGTCCTGACGACGTCGGCGCTGGCGCGGCTCTGGCAGTCGCTCTGACGGCGTCGGTACCGGCTCGGCTCAGGCACTGGCAGCCGCTCTGACAGCATCGGCTCCGGCCGTCGCTCTGAATCGCCGGGGGACCGGCCGCGGCGGTACCGCGTGTCACCTCGCGCCCCGACGCTGCCGTCATTTCCCAGCGCACTCAACAAAGGCCGCACTTTACCGGGGCATCAATCGGCAGTTGACGGGATGCCGTCCGGTAGCGGACGAAGCGGGTCTGTTTTCCGGCCTCGCGGAGTCGTTGACAGTGCCGTCCGGCGCGACGACGATTGGGCGAGCAAAACGACGACTTCGACAGCGCGAGCAGGGCGAGAGACATCGAACGGCGAACGGACGACGATCCGTTCCTCAGCCCATTGCCTTTTGGCCGCTGTCGTGGTCCGAGCAGCGGACACCGGGTGCGGAGGCCTTACTTCCACCGCCCCGCCGATCACACGACGTGCGATCAGGTCCATGGCCTGCCGCACCCTTCGGGTCATCAGCGAGACGATCGGATCGAATTCATGTCCACCTCGGCACGTGCCTATCCCAGGTCGCAATGCTGGATGTCGTACGAGATCAAGGACGCGACGCGCCAATCCATTTCGGAGGTGCAGTCGTGGTACACCAGTGAGAAGCCCGCAGTGCCCCGCTCCTTGTGGTACGTGGGGAAGCAGGAGCCCGCGAACAGCTTGCGCGCAGGTGAGCGGCTGCACGACCACGACGCCGAGCTCAAGGCGGTGAACGCGCTCGCGAACGCCATAGTGAAGGCATGGCCGGCCGCGAACACCAACGACGCGGCCACCTGGAAGGGCATCGCGAGCGGCTTCACGGGCCAGGTCCGACTCGGATGCTCGCAAGGACCGTGCCACTCGTGCCGGTGGGTCATCAGGCAGATCTCCAGCGACATGCCCAATGTCACCTTCTACGTCACCTACGCGGCCAAGGACGTCAATCGTCCGGTGACGCAGAAGGAAGGGACGGAAGTGTCCCTCTACGGGGAGTACGGCTACAAGATGGCCAAGATCGGTGAACTGAAAACCGTCTGGGGCGTCACGGTGCAGAACGGAACGGAGAACGGGTACATCGTTCCGGCGGAGGGTTATCCGAAGGATCCGCCCGGTGGGGAACCGGTCGCGAATTTCGACGAAAGCAGCATCGGATGAACCCGTGATCTGCCGCCGACCGGTGGAAAGGCCGGTCGGCGGAGAGGCCGAACGGACCGGAGGGACCGATCGAACCGGATAGGCCGAACGGACCGGGAATTGAACCGGACCGTGTGTGTCACGTGTCCTGTCTGTGCGGGTCCCGGAAAAGGCCCAGTCCCTTTTTGAGGGCGTTCAGCGGGGAGCCGCCGGTCCTGGCCGTCTCCGGTGCCGACGGCCGGAGCGGTGCCGCACCGTCGGTGAACTCGGCCAGCGCGGCCTGCGCCGCTTCGGCCGCCTCCTGGTAGAGGTCGCGGGACTTCGTCATGGCGTCGAGCGCTTCGGCGTACCTGGCGACCATGCTCCGGGCGTGCGCCAGTTCCTCGTCCGGGGTCAGCAGGTGCCAGCCCTGGCGCAACTGGACCAGGGCCCGCTCGGCGCCTTCCGGCAACGGCTGCGGCAGCCCGGCGAACTCCTCGATGAGGGAGAGGAGTTCCGTCGGCTCGGAGCCGTCCAGGAAGACGCTGTGCACGGTGTAGTGGTCCGCGTCGTAGTCCGGGTGACGGCGGGGCTGCGTGGGCAGGACGACGGCGCCTCCGCGCGGCATCCGCACGTCCAGTTCCCGTTTCGTCGCGAAGTCGATGATCTGTGCCTGCGCCGGTGTGGCCCGGTGCTCGATCACCCGGTGCCGCAGACTCGGCGGCAGGAACACGGAGACCGGCTGCTGCCCCTTCACGTCGGGCGTCATGGCCTCGTGCACCACAATGTGGATGTACCAGGTGTCGCGGGTGTGCTCCCGCAGGCTCCGCCGCATCTCGTTCTGGTCCTGCGGAAGGTAGTTGGCCGCTCGCAGCCGCACTCCGGGGACGACGTCGTGGTCCCAGGCGACCTGGTCGCTGTCGGGCCAGAACATGGTCGCGGGCGAGGGCCAGCGGTGGTCCCACGCCCGTTCCGCCTCGGCGGCGAGGACCCACACGACGCCCTCGCCGTCCCCACGGCGGACCTCGTGCTCGTACGTGGTCAACTGCGCGCGCACCATGACGCCGTCGGCCACGCGCCAGCGGGCCTCGAAGAGCCGGCGGGCGGACGGGCCGGGACCGGCCGACTCCTCCCGCGGATGCAGGACGGTGGAGCGGGCCGCCTCCACGGGGTCGAGGTCCAGGAAGTCGTCGAGGACCCCGGCTGCCTTGAGGGCGATCAGGTTGCGCCGGACGTCCTGCTCGGGGTCGGACCCGAGATGGCGCCCGCGCGCCAGCCACACGGTGCTGGGGACGGTCGTCGAAGAGCTGCTGTTCTTGGTCATGGAACCGTTCTGTGGAAGATCAAGGCCTGACCAGTATGGTCCTTACCGCCGCACGCGTCCCACTCCACCCCTGGGCGCGGCGCGGCGGAAAGCAGGGCGACCACGAGGGACCACGGGCCGTCGTCCCCGCGCCGTCTGCCCGTTTCGTCCGGGAGCAAACCGGGCGGCCGACCGCTCCGAACACCTTGCGACCGAACGATCCATCGGCAGCAGGGAGTCAGCCATGCAGCGAAGCACCACCACCACCACCGGGCCCGGGCGCAGGCGTGCCAGGAGGCTCGCCGTCGCCGTCGCCGCCGCAGGAGTCCTCGCGGGCGGCGGGATCGCCGCGGCGGGTCCCGCCGGCGCCGACACCTTCTGCGGTGAGACGGGTGACGGCGGCTACGGATGTGTGATCGACCAGGGCGACGGCACGTTCAAGATGGTCAACAGCAACGGGGACATCGTCTACAACTGGTGACGGCACACGCCTGATCCGCCGGCGGGCGGACCGCGACCGTCTCGTACGGGGGGGGTCCGCCCGCCGGCGCTGTCGGTGCCACCGGCGGACTCCTCTCCTCCCGGACGAGGAGCCCGCGTCTCGCCGTACGGGGCAGGTGTCGGGACGGCGAAGACGCATGGGTGCGCGGCGGATCTTCGGGGGAGGGGGCCGACCGGTACCGCGCGATCACCGGGCGCGAGGGGGTCGGTAGGCTGATCTTACTGGGGACCCCTGTCTGTGCTGCTGCGTGAAGTGACGTGCCTATGCGGTTCGACCTGCCTGCGCAGTCGTCGTGACGGCCATTCGAAGTGAGGATGATTCGCAGGTGCTGGTGGCTGAGCGGTATCGGTTGGGTGCGTCCTTGGGCCGCGGTGGGATGGGCGAGGTCTGGCGGGCCACCGACGAGGTGCTCGGCCGGTCCGTGGCCGTCAAACTGCTGCTGGGCGACGAGTCGGACTCCGCGGCGGCCGCCCGGTTCCGGCTGGAGGCGCAGACGGCCGCCCGGCTGAGCCACCCGCATGTGGTGGCCGTGTTCGACTTCGGCTCCTGGGACAACCGCTTCTACCTGGTCATGGAGCTGGTCGAGGGGCAGAGCCTGGCCCAGGAACTGACCGAGGCGGGCACCCTGACGCCCGAGCGGGTCGCGCAGATCGCCGCACAGGCTGCGGCCGGTCTCGCCGCCGCACACCGGCAGGGCATCGTGCACCGGGACATCAAGCCCGGCAACCTGATGTCGGACACCGCGGGCACGGTGAAGATCGGCGACTTCGGCATCGCCCGCTTCGTGGACGACCCGGCCTCCGCGCTCACCACGGCCGGGCAGATCGTCGGCACCAGCCTCTACCTCGCCCCCGAGCGCGCGCTCGGCAACCCGGCGAGCGCCGCCTCCGACGTGTACTCGCTGGGCTGCGTGCTGTACCAGCTGCTGACCGGCGAACCGCCCTTCCGGGCCGAGTCCGCCACGATCACCCTGCACCACCACATCGACAAGGCCCCGGTGCCGCCGCGGGAGAAGGGCGTCCGGCTTCCGCACGCCTTCGAGAACTACCTCCTCGACCTGCTCGCCAAGCAGCCCGAGGACCGGCCCACGGCGCAGCAGGTCGCGGACTGGTTCGACAGCGGGGCCTGGCGCGGGCACGCGGAGCCGCTGCCCGCCCCGGTCGCGTACGACGGTCCGTACGGGACCGGAGCGGGCGCGCCGCACGCCGCCGCGGAGGACGGACCCGCGACGACCTACCGTCTGCCGCAGGCCGGCGACCGCACCCCGCAGTCCGGGTAC
>NZ_VDFC01000063.1:0-5681 GCF_008369065.1 Streptomyces apricus
CCCCAGCAGCACCAGCAGCCCGGCGAGCCGGGTTACCCGCCGCCCCAGAGCTGGCAGGCCCAGCCCGCGGCGCAGCAGCCTGGACAGCCCCAGCCCGGTGCGCCCTTCCAGCAGCCTCCGGCCGCGCCCGCCCCGGGGCAGCCGTTCCAGCCGGGTGCCCCCTACCAGCCCCCGCAGCAGGACCAGGGCGGCCAGGACTCCCAGGGGCAGGCTCCCCAGCCCCAGCCGGGACCGGCTCCGCAGACCCCGCCGTCCCAGCCGCCGCACGCGTAACCCGTAGGCGTAACTCCTACGCGTAGCCCATACGCGTAACCCGCACGACCGCCCCCGGTCGTCGGTCCGGCCAGGACATGGCGAGGGCCCGCCCCGTACCCCACGGCGCGGGCCCTCGGCATGTCCTGGTCGGACCTCGTGCATGCGGCGCCGTCAGCCTCCGACCAGGTCTCCTTCACCGGTCTGGACCAATGACCGTGAAATCCGGGTCAACTCGTTATTTCCGCAGGCCACATGGGGTTCGCGGGCCGTTGACGCACGCCGACCGGCGCTGATAGACACTCACATCACCCGGCCCAGGCCACCGGATCCGGTGGTCGGCGGCCCAGCCCTGCGCGAGTGAGACGTGAGGTCGGCGAGCCATGGACGCACAGGACCAGTACGGCACGGGGGGTGCCGTCCGCCGTCTCTTCCTGGTCGCGGGCGCCGCCGCCCTCACCCTCACGGTCGGTCTCGTGACCCCCCTCAACCCGGCGCCGCAGCGGGCCGAGGCGGAGAACGGCAAGCGGGTCCTGACGGTCGCGGTGGCGCAGAGCGTCGACTCGCTGAGTCCGTTCCTCGCGGCGCGGCTGGTCAGTACGAGCATCCACCGGCTGACGTACGAGTACCTGACCAACTACGACCCGAAGGACAACCACGCCGTCCCGGGCCTCGCCACCGCGTGGAAGCCGTCCGCCGACAAGCTGACCTGGACCTACACGATCCGCGACGACTCGACGTGGTCGGACGGCAAGCGGGTCACCGCCGAGGACGCGGCCTGGACGTTCACCACGATGATGACCGACGAGGGCGCGGCCACCGCGAACGGCAGCTTCGTCGCGAACTTCGAGAAGGTCACCGCGCCGAGCCCCACGAAACTGGTCATCGAGCTGAAGAAACCGCAGGCCACCATGGCCGCGCTGGACGTGCCGATCGTGCCCAAGCACGTCTGGGAGAAGGTCGGCGACTTCTCGAAGTTCAACAACGACAAGAAGTTCCCCGTCGTCGGCAACGGGCCGTTCGTCCTGACGGACTACAAGACCGACAGCTACGTACGGCTGAAGCCCAACAAGTCGTTCTGGCGCGGGGCCCCGAAGTTCGACGAGCTGGTCTTCAAGTACTACAAGGACGGTGACGCGGCGGTCGCGGCCCTGCAGAAGGGCGAGGTGTCGTTCGTGTCCGGCCTGACGCCCGCGCAGGCCGCCGCGCTGAAGAGCCGGCAGGACGTCCGCGTCAACGACGCGCCGGGCCGCCGCTTCTACGCGCTCGCCACCAACCCGGGAGCCCGGGCGAAGAACGGCGAGCGGTTCGGCGACGGCCACGAGTCGCTGCTGCACCAGAAGGTCCGCCGGGCGCTGTTCATGGCCGTGGACCGCCGGACCGTCGTCGACAAGGTCTTCCAGGGCCACGCGGTGGAGGGCGAGGGCTACATCCCGCCGCGCTTCCCGGAGTACTCCTGGAAACCGGGGCAGGACCAGCGGATCACGTACGACCCGGCCGGGGCGGCCCGGTTGCTCGACGAGGCCGGCTACCGGAAGAACGGCGACGGCAGGCGTGTCGGCAAGGACGGGAAGCCGATCACCTACCGCGTCCTGTGCCACGCCACGGACCCGCAGGACAAGGCGGTCGGGCAGTACCTGAAGGAGTGGTTCGGCGACCTGGGCATCGGTGTGTCGCTCGACTGCCGGGACAACGTGAGCGATCCGTGGCTCGCGGGCGAGTACGACCTCGCCTTCGACGGCTGGTCCGTCAACCCCGACCCCGACTTCGTCCTCTCCATCCACACCTGCGGGGCGCTCCCGGCGACGCCGGAGGACACCGGCGCGACCGACAACTTCATCTGCGACAAGAAGTACGACGCGCTGTACGAGCGGCAGCTCGCCGAGTACGACGCCACCAGAAGGGCGGACATCGTCAAGCGGATGGAGTCGCGGCTGTACGACACCGGGTACATGAACGTCATGGCGTACCCGAACGCGGTGGAGGCCTACCGCACGGACCAGATCGCGTCGATCACGACGATGCCCGAGGCCGCGGGCAACATCTACGGCCAGGACGGCTACTGGAGCTGGTGGTCGGCGACCCCGGCCGCCTCGGACGGGTCCTCCGGCGGCTCGGCCCAGACCGGCGTCATCATCGGCATCGTCGCGGGCGTCGTGGTCCTCGCGGGCCTCGGGGTGTTCTTCGCGGTGCGGCGCCGCGCCACCACCGAGGACCGTGAGTAGCCCCCGTGACCCGTGACCCGGCCGTGGCCGCTGGAGCGGCACCCCCGCCCGACGACCGCCGGGCACGGGTACGCGGCACCGCGTACCCCCGGTACGTGGCCGGGAAGCTGGGCGGCGCGGCCGTCTCGCTGCTCGCCGTCCTGGTCACCAGCTTCTTCCTCTTCCGGCTGATCCCCGGCGACCCGGTGAAGTTCATGACCGGCGGACGTCAGGTGTCCGCCGAGCAACTCGCCGCGTACCGGAGGGAGTTCGGACTCGACCTGCCGCTGTGGGAGCAGTTCACGGACTACTGCGGCAAGGCGCTCACCGGCGACCTGGGCACCTCGTACCAGTTCCGGGCGCCGGTCGTCGACAGGATCGGCGAGGCGCTGCCGAACACGCTGCTGCTCACCGGCACGTCGTTCGTCCTCTACACGGTGATCGGCGTCGTCCTCGGCACCCGGGCCGCCTGGCGCCACGGGGGCCCCGGCGACCGCTTCCACACCGGTCTGGCGCTGGTCCTCTACTCGATCCCGTCGTTCTGGCTGGGGCTGCTGCTGATCATCGTCTTCTCGGTGGGGGCCGGGCCGGTCCCGGGCCTCTTCCCGACGGGCGGCATGGAGTCCGGCGGCGAGGAGGGGTTCGCGTACGTCCTCGACGTCGCCCACCACCTCGTCCTGCCCGTGGTGACGCTGGTGGCGGTCGAGTACGGGCAGACGCTGCTGGTGGCGCGCTCGGCGCTGCTCGACGAGATGGGCGGCGACTACCTGACGACCGCGCGGGCCAAGGGCCTGCGGGACGTCCTCGTGCGCCGCCGCCACGCGGTGCCGAACGCGCTGCTGCCGACGATGACGCTGGTCTTCATCAACCTCGGCCGGACCGTCGCCGGTGTCATCCTCGTCGAGACGGTGTTCTCCTGGCCCGGTCTCGGCGGGCTCTTCTACCAGGCGCTGAGCGTGCCCGACCTCCCCCTGGTGCAGGGGCTGTTCTTCGCGTTCGCCGCCGCGGTGATCGTGATGAACACCCTCGCCGACCTGCTCCATCCGCTGCTCGACCCGAGGGTGGGCCGATGACGACGAAGGACCCCGACGAGCCGGCGGCCTCCCGGCCGGTCCCGGCTGCCTCCCGGCCGGTCCCGGCGGAGGCCGGTCCCCGCGCCCTCGCCCGGCGGCGCCGGCGCGCCTCCGCCGCCCGCTTCTGGGCGCGCTACCGCACCCACCGCTCCGGCCTGTTCGGCCTAGGCGCGCTCGCGCTCTTCGCCCTGGTCGCGCTCACCGCACCGCTGACCGTCGGTTCCGGCGTGCAGAGCGTGACGGACGCGCCGGGCCGGCCGATGGAGAGCCCGAGTGCCGAATTTCCCCTGGGGACCGACCAGTTCGGGCGCAGTCTGCTCGGGCTCGTGGTGTGGGGGGCGCGGGTGTCCCTGCTGGTGGGTCTTCTCGCGGCCGTGCTGTCGGTCGCGATCGGCACGCTCATCGGCATCACCGCGGGCCACTTCCGCGGCTGGTTCGCGACGCTGATGATGCGGATCACGGACTGGTTCCTGGTCATGCCGACGCTGGTCCTCGCGATCGTGCTCGCCACCGTGCTGTCCCGCTCGCTGGGCACGGTCGTCCTGGCGATCGGCGTCACGACCTGGCCGACGACGGCACGGCTGGTGCGCGCACAGACCCTGGCCGTGGAGGCCCGCCCGTACATCGAACGCGCCAGGGCGCTCGGCGGCGGCCACTGGCACGTGATGTCCCGGCACGTGCTGCCCAACGTCATGCCGCTGGTGCTGGCGCAGACGACCCTGATCATCTCGTCCGCGATCCTCGCCGAGGCGACGCTCGCCTTCCTCGGTCTCGGCGACCCGACGGTCGTCTCCTGGGGCGGACTGCTCCAGGACGCGCGGGAGGCGGGCGCGGTGAGCGCCGGGAAGTGGTGGTACCTGGTGCCGCCGGGCCTCGCGATCGCCGTCGTGGCCCTCGCCTTCACGCTGTGCGGCCGCGCCGTGGAGTCCGTCCTCAACCCCCGGCTGGGGGTGGCCCGTTGAGCACACGGGCCGCGGGATCTCCACCCGCCGCAGGACCTCCGCCCGCCGCGGAGCACCTGCTGGACGTACGCGGCCTGGAGGTGACGTACGCCGGCGGGGCGGCCGCCGTGCGCGGTGTGGACCTCACTGTGGACGCGGGCCAGAAGGTAGGCATCGCGGGCGAGTCCGGCTGCGGCAAGTCCACGCTGGCGCTCGCGCTGCTGCGGCTGCTGCCCGCCGGGACCCGGGTGGGCGGGCAGGTCCTCCTCGACGGGGAGGACGTCCTGGCCAGGCAGGTCCTCCTCGACGGGGAGGACGTCCTGGCCATGCGGTGGGGGCGGGTACGGGCGGTCCGCTGGGCCGGCGCCTCCATCGTCTTCCAGGGCGCGATGCACGCGCTGAACGCCGTGCACCGCGTCGGGGACCAGATCGCCGAGCCGGTCCTGCTGCACCGCAAGGCCACCGCGGCGGAGGCGCGACGGCGGACCGGCGAGCTCCTGGAGCAGGTGGGCCTCCCGGCGGCGCGGGCGTCCGCGTACCCGCACGAGCTGTCCGGCGGGCAGCGCCAGCGCGTGATGATCGCCATGGCGCTGGCCTGCGATCCCCGGCTGGTCGTCGCGGACGAACCGACGACCGCGCTCGACGTGATGGTCCAGGCGCAGATCCTGCGGCTCGTCCAGCGGCTCGTCGCGGAGCAGGGGGTGGGCCTGATCATGATCAGCCACGATCTGGCGGTGCTGGCCGACACCTGCGACCGGCTCGCGGTGATGTACGCGGGGCGGGTGGTCGAGGAGGGGCCGGCCCGGCAGGTGTACGAGGACGCCCGGCACCCGTACGGGCGGGCGCTGTCGGCGGCCTTCCCGCGGATCGGGGACGCCGGGTCGCGGTTCGCGCCGCGCGGACTGCCCGGCGATCCGCCCGATCCGTCGGCGCTGCCGTCCGGCTGCGCGTTCCACCCGCGGTGCGCGGTGGCGCTGGACGCGTGCGCCGTCGAGGACCAGGTGCTGCGGCGGGCCGCCCCGGACCACCGGGCGGCCTGCGTGCACGCGGGGAGCGCTCCGTGAGGGGGAAGGGGCACTGCGGGAGGGGCAGTGCGGGAGAGCCGCCGCAGGAGGAGCGCTTCGGGGCAGCGCCGCACGAAAAGTGCTTCGGGAGCACCGCCGCGCGAGAAGTACTTCAGGAGTCGCGCCGTACGAGGAGGACCTCGGGAG
>NZ_VDFC01000063.1:5781-13756 GCF_008369065.1 Streptomyces apricus
GTGGTGGAGGGCCGCGAAGGCGGCGGTGGAGTGCGGGGGCATGGGGTCACGGTAGAGGGGCGACGGTTAGGCGGACGCCGAACCGTCGCCCCTACGGCGTCGTCTCGCCCRGTACCAGCGGACGGCAGACCGGCTGGACGTCCTCCGGGAGGTCGTCCGGCCGGCACCAGCGGGCCTCCAGGATCTCGGCGGGGTCCAGGCGCAGCTCGCCGCCCACCAGGCGTGCCTCGTAGGCCACTTCCAGCCGGGTGCGCAGGCCGCTGTTCAGCATCACCAGGGCGCCCACCTCCACGTCGAGCCCCGTCTCCTCCCTGACCTCGCGCACGACGGTCGCCCGGAAGTCCTCGCCCTTGTGCGCGAAGCCGCTCGGCAGCCCCCACTGCCGGCCGGGAGGCCACATCCGGTGCCGGAGCAGCAGGACCCGTCCCTCGTCGTCCCGCACGACGCCGGTCACACCGGCCACGAACTTGGCGTTCAGGAGCCACATGACGCGGTTCTGGAAGGGGCGCAGGAGCCGCCAGAGACGGGTGAGCAGTCGTCGCACCGGACCTCGAAAGGGATAAAGGGACAGCAGAAGCGGAAGCAGGGGTGTCGCCCGTGGAAAGACAGGACGGACACCACCGTCCGAAACGCTACCGCCCGGGCGACCCGCCCGTTCCGGCACGTCCGGTACGCCCGGTGCGGTCCGGGCGCGGTCCGGCGCCGGGTCCCCGCTCCCGGTGTCACAGGGGGCTGCTAGAACAGACACCCGCACGCCCCGCCTCACGAAGGTCGCCATGGAGCCTCTGGCCGATGTGCCACAACACACCTGCCGGATCGACCACTTGGAGACGTTCCACGGTCTCCCGGTGCTGACGTTCCCTCAGTTCTCGGACCTGCGTCCCCTCCCGGACGACCCGTCCTCCGTCGCGTGGCGCCTGCAGTGCCACTACTCGCAGGACGAGGACCTCGCATACATGGACCGCTTCCTCGCGTCCGTGCCGCTCGAAGAGGTACGCGCGCTCGTCCTCGGCGCCCCCTGGTACGGCAACGAGGACGACGGGGCCGAGGCGGTCGAAGAACTGTGTTCGCTGGCACCCCGTTTGAGTGCGCTGGAGGCACTGTTCCTCGGGGATCTCGTCGCGGAGGAGTGCGAGGTCTCCTGGATCGAGCAGTCCGACCTGACGCCCCTGCTGGAGGCGTACCCGCGGCTGCGGGAGCTGGGCGTGCGCGGCGCCGAGAAGCTGGTGTGGCCCGTCGTGCGCCACGAAGGGCTGCGCACCCTGCGCTTCGAGAGCGGTGGCCTGCCGGCCGCGGTCGTGCGGGACGTGGCGGCGTCCGACCTGCCGGCCCTGGAGTGCCTGGACCTGTGGCTGGGCGTCGAGGACTACGGGGGCGACGCCACCGTGGAGGACCTGTGGCCGCTGCTCACCGGGGAGCGCCTGCCGTCGCTGCGCCACCTGGGCCTGCAGAACAGCCCGTCGGCGAACGAGATCGCGGCCGCCGTCGCCCAGGCTCCGGTGGTGGCCCGCCTTGAGTCCCTCGCCCTGTCGATGGGCACGCTCGACGAGGAGGGCGCCATGGCCCTGCTGAGCGGGCAGCCCCTGACCCACCTGCGCCGTCTGGACCTCCGGGCCAACTACCTGGACGACGCCATGATGCTGCGGCTGTGGGAGACCCTCGAACCGGCGGGCGTCAGGGTGGACATGTCCGAACAGAAGACGGACGAGCGGGACGAGGACGGGCGCTACACCAGCGTCGCCGAGTGACCTCCCCTCCGGACCCCCGCCCAGCTCTCGCCCCCTGTTCCCTTCCCTCTTCCTCCTGTTCCCTTCTCCCTTCTCCCTGAGGCCGCCATGCCGCACCCCGCACTTCCCCGCGACGACCACGACCGGCTCATCACCAGTCGCCTGCTGGACGCCGAGGCGCCCTGGCTGGATCCCGACGAGCCCGTGACACCGGGCCACGTCCTGTGCGCCGCGCAGAAGAGCGACTCCGATCCGGCCGCGGTCCGCTCCCGCCTCGCCGAGCTGGGGTACCGGGTCCCCTCCCCCGAACAGCTGGCCACGGCCACCGAGGACGACCTGCAGCTGCTCAAGCTCATGCGCTACAGAAGCGAATCGTGGCTGGGCCCGGAGGACAGCGTCTTCCTCAGGCACCATCTCCTGCGGGCGGCGGACGACCTGAAACGGCCGCCCGCCGAGCTGGCGGCCCGCCTCGCCGGACTGGGCCTGCCGTCGCCCCCGCCGGAGAGCCTGCCGGGGTGGGTGCCGGAGTACGGGGACCTGACGCTCACCCGCTACGAGGACCGTCCCCTCCCCGACGACGTCCCCGTGCCCGTCCACCACATCCTTCAGGAGGCCAGTTACTGGGAGGTGGCGGACGACCCCCAGCGGGCCCTGCGCGAGGTCGTCTCGGTGTGCGAGCGCCTCGTCGAGCTGGGGTACCGGGTGGATCCCGTCGTCCTGGCCATGGACGCCGAGGACCTGACGCTGCTCGGCGGGAACCCGGGCGACGAGCACTACCGGCTGCACCTGGACCGTCCCGTACCCCTTCCCTACGTACTGCGTCTGGCCCAGGGCCTGGACCGCACCCCGGACGACATCGCGGCACGCCTGCACGCGTTCGGCCACCGCCTGCTGCCCGAGGGGCCGCTGCCCCGGTCCGTGGAGCCCGGGGACCTGGACCTCTTCGAGCGCGGCTGGCGGACGCTGCTCGCCCGGAACGACCCCGACTGGTTCGCGCACCTCGTCGTGGTCGGCGCCAGGACCGGGCGGGCCCCCGCCGACATCGCGGACCGCCTGCGGTCGCTCGGCTTCACCATTCCGGAGGCGGAGCTGCCCGCCGGGGTCTCGTCCGACGACGTCGGGCTCATCGACGGCCGGCCCGCCGTCTCCGGGGAGACGGTCTGGCTCCCGCGGACGGAGCCCGTGCCGGTCGGCCACGTCCTGTTCAGTGCGCACGCGCGGGAGACGGGCACCGCCGCGGTCGTGACCCGCATGAGGGAGCTCGGGTACACGCGCGTGCCCGACGTGCCCGACCGCAACGTCACCGACGACGACCTCCGGCTCATCAGCACGGCGGGGGACGGCTCCGCGCCGGTGCTGGCGGACACCGTCCCGTACGGCCGTGTCGTGGGGGCCGCCGCCGTTTCCGGAGCGGGACCGGAGGAGACGGCGGCCCGCTACCGGGGCCTTGGGTACACCGACGTCGTCCTCCCGGACGGTCCGCTGCCGGCGTCGGTCGACGGGCGGGACGCCCTCCTGACCGTCACCGGGACGGGCTGGCTGGCGCTCGACGAGGCCGTCCCCGTCCCGCACGTGGTGGCGCGGGCGCACGCCGAGGGCGCCGCCCCGGCCGAGGTCGCGCGCAGGCTGCGGACGCTGGGCTACCGGGACGTGCCGTCGGGCCTGCCGGAGACACCGCACCCCGGTGACCTCGCCATGATCAGCCGCGACGGCCGGCGGGGCGCGCCCTACGTCCCGCTCACCGGCGTCACGGCCGGGCACGTCCGGTGCGTGGCCGACGTCCTGGAGAGCAGTGCCCATGACGTCGCGCTGCGCATGCTCGACCTCGGCTACGCCCTGGAGTTCACCCCGCACCCCGACGACGCGGTGGTCGTCAGCCTGAACGCCGACGGCCGGGCGCCCTGGCTCGGCCGGGGCGGGAACCTCGGACACGTCCTGCTCGTCGCGAAGGCGCTCGGTCGCACTCCGGAGGAGGTCGTTGCCCGCCTCGCGGAACTCGGCTACGAGAAGTACGGGTTGCCCGGCACGGCGGCCGGTGACGAGGACACCGACGACGACATCGTCCTGCTGAGCGAGAACGCGGACGGCCGCGGGCCGTGGATCCGGCAGTGGTCGGCGGACCTGGGACACGTGCTGCGGGCGGCACGCGCCACCGGCCGCACCCCCCAGGAGGTCGGGGCGCGTATGGCCCTCCTGGGACACCACGTTCACGTACCGTCGCAGGCCCTCGCGAGCGATCTCGACCTGGTGGAGGCCCTGCCGGGCCCTCACCGCCCCTGGGGCACCGGCGACCTGCTGGCCGCGGCGAGCAGGACGGGCCGGAGCCCGGCCGACGCGGCCGCCCGCCTGCGCGTGCTGGGCAAGGAGGTCGCGGACCTCGACTACCCGACCCGGCGCCCCGCTCCGGGCCCGGCCCGGTAGAGGTACGGGGCCGCCGGTGGGCTCGCCCTCGGGCGCGAGGGAGGGTCAGGTCCCCCTGGTCCACTGCTGGTTCGTCGCTCCGTTGCAGGTGTACGTGATCAGCGCGGCGGAGTCGGCGGTGGAGGCGCCGTTCACGTCCAGGCACTCGCCGGTCGCGCGGGACCTGACGGTCACGTAGGAGCCGGTGGTGGTGAGCGACCACTGCTGGGCGGTCGCCGACGCGGCGCAGTTCTCCTGCGTGACGGTGCTCGCGTTCTCCTGCACGCACAGGGAGCTGCCCCGCACCACGAGTTGGTAGTAACCGCTGCCGACCGACTTGAACCAGTACCTCTGGTTGGTGCCGCCGTTGCAGGTGTACTGCTTGATCTGGGCGCCCGCCCACAGCGACTGGCTCGTGACGTCGGCGCACCTGGCGGAGTGGCGCGCGATCAGCGAGTTGTACGTGGCGCTCGTCCCGGTGACGGTCCCGGCCGCCGTGTCGACGGTGATCTCCGGCGACCAGGACATGGACATCGTGGTCGGGCTCGGGAAGGCGAGCGGCAGCCAGACGTACCGCGAGTCGTTCACCGTGCCGCCGAAGGAGTTGCCCCAGCGGTCGCCCATGTAGAGGTAGGAGGTGCCCGAACTCCCCTGCACGGGCAGGACGAAGGCGGTCTGCGAGTGGTACGTGGTCGAGTCGCCGACGTTCGACATCGCGGTCCAGGGGCCCGCGATCGAGGTCGCCGTGGCGTACTGCTGCTGGTTGGCGCTCCAGCCGGTCGCGCCCGAAGTCATCATGAAGTAGACGCCGTTGCGCTTGAAGAGTGCCGGTGCCTCGCGGTGGCCGCCGTGCCAGGGGTCGGCGACCAGGCTCGCGATGCCGGTGTAGTCGGCGGTCAGCCGGTAGATCTGCAGGTCGTAGTTCTCGCGGGCGGCCGAGACCATGTAGCCCGCACCGTCCGTGTCGACGAACACCGTGAGGTCACGGGACATGTGCGTGCCCAGCGGCCGGAAGCTTCCCCGCCAGGTGTAGTCACCGTCGACGGTGTCGGACACGGCGACCGCCGCGCGGGCCTCGCCGTAGTCGACGCCGTTCTCCTTGTGCATCCACATCACGAACGTGCCGGTGGACGCGTTGTACATGACCTTCGGCCGCTCGATGTTGGCGGTCGCCAGCTCCGGACTGCTCGCCTCGGTCAGGACGTGGTTGCGGAACTCCCAGTTCTTCAGGTCCGTCGAGCGGTACGCGTCCACGTACCGGAAGGTGTTGTCGGTGTTCCGGTTCTCGCCGAACCAGTAGTAGTACGCGCCCACCTTGACGACCCCGCCGCCATGGGCGTGCACCGGGTCGCCGCCGGTGTCGGTGAACTGCGTGCCGTTCGCGAGGGTCTGCGGGGCGGCCTGGGCCGGGCCCGCGGTGGCGAGTGCGCCGGCCAGGGCCAGGCAGAGGGCGAGGAGCACGGCGTACAGGCGTCTCATCTCGGACACGCTCCTTCGAGGGGCGTCGGGGGGTGAGGGACCGCGGGGGCGGTGGAAAACCCCGTGTGGGATCCCTGGGGGCACTGCTAGCTTCCCCGTCATGAAGCGCGCCCAGAAGACGACGACGCCGGAGAGTGTCCCGGCGCGCTGACTCATGAGCCAGTCCGAAGCCCCGGGGCGAGTGCCCCGGGGCTTCGGCGTACCCGGTCGCTCCCCCGCACGCCTTCCCGTTCGCGTTCGCGAGGAGACCACCATGCGGAACAGTGACCACAGCAGGAACGACAGCGACAGTGGCAGCAGGAACAACGACCACCGCAGACTCGGCCGTGAACTGGGGCTGTTCGACACCGATCCGCTGATCGGCGCCGGGCTGCCGTACTGGCTGCCCGACGGCGCGGTCGTACGGCACACCCTGGAGGAGTACATCCGCTCCGAGGAGCGGCGCGCGGGGTACCGGCACGTGTACTCCCCCGTGCTCGGCAAGCGCGAGCTGTACGAGATCTCGGGCCACTGGTCGCACTACGCCGAGGACATGTTCCCGCCGATGGACCTGGGCGCGGAACAGGTCGTCCTGCGGCCGAGCCTGTGTCCGCACCACGCGGTGATCTTCCGCTCCCGCTCCCGTAGCTACCGCGAACTTCCTTTGCGTATTGCCGAGTTGGGAGGCATGTACCGGTCCGAGCTGTCGGGTGTGCTCGGCGGGCTCACCCGTGTCCGCGCGATCCAGCTGAACGACGCGCACATCTTCTGCACCCTGGACCAAGTGGCGCGGGAGGCGGGGGCGGCGCTGGAGATGATCCGGCGGGCGTACGGGGCGCTGGGCATCCGCGCGGCCCGCTACCGGCTGTCGTTGCCCGGTCCCGGTGGCAAGTACGTCGCCGCACCCGAGCTGTGGCGGCGGGCCACCGCGGTCCTGACCGAGGTCCTGGACCGGTCCGGGCTGCCGTACGAGTCGGTGGAGGGCGAGGCCGCGTTCTACGGGCCGAAGATCGACGTGCAGGTGGCCGACGGGGCGGGACGGGAGTCCACCCTGTCCACCGTGCAGGTCGACTTCCACCAGCCCGAGCGGTTCGGGCTGCGGTACGTCGGGGCGGACGGGGGCAGGCACCGGCCGGTCATGGTGCACCGGAGCATCATCGGCAGCGTGGAGCGGGCCGTCGCACTGCTCCTGGAGCAGCACGGCGGGGCCTTTCCCGCGTGGCTCGCCCCGACCCAGGTGGCGGTCCTGCCGGTCTCGGACGCGGAGCTGCCGGACGCCGTCGCCCTGGATCGGCGCTGCGCCGACCTGGGGCTGCGGGCCGAGGTCGCCGGGCCGGAGCAGGGTTCGCTGGGCGCGCGGGTGCGGGCGGCGCGGCTGGTCCCGTACCAGGTGGTGATCGGTGCGAGGGAGGCGGCCGGGGGGCTGGTGGCGCTGCGGCTGGGGTGGGGGCGCTGCCGGCCGGGGACGCGCTCGGCCGGATCGCGGCGCTGACCGGGGCGCGCGGCACCGCGCTGTGGGAGGACGGCGACGCGCGGGAACGCGAACCTGACGTGGGCTAGCGTCGGTGCATGACCAGCGACAGCTCCCTCTCCTTCGTTGATGCCCTCGCCGCGGGGACCCTCGTCCTCGACGGCGGGATGTCCAACCAGCTGAGGGCGGCCGGGCACGACCTGAGCGACGAGCTGTGGTCCGCGCGGCTGCTCGTGGAGCAGCCGGCGGCGATCACCGCGGCGCACCTCGCCTACTTCGAGGCCGGTGCGGACGTGGCGATCACCGCCAGCTACCAGGCGACCTTCGAGGGGTTCGCACGGCGGGGCCTCTCGGAGGAGCGGGCGGGCGAGCTGCTGGGGCTCAGCGTCTCGCTCGCGCGGGACGCCGCCCGGCAGGCCGGGGCGCGGGGGGTGCGGCGGCCGTTGTGGGTGGCGGCGTCCGTGGGCCCGTACGGGGCGATGCTCGCGGACGGGTCCGAGTACCGGGGGCGGTACGGGGTGGACGTGGACGGGCTGGAGCGGTTCCACCGGCGGCGGATGGAGGTGCTGGCCGCGGCCGGGCCCGACGTCCTGGCGCTGGAGACGGTGCCGGACGTGGACGAGGCGCGGGCGCTGGTGCGGGCCGTGCGGGGGCTCGGGGTGCCGGCGTGGCTGTCGTACAGCGTGGCCGGGGGCCTGACGCGGGCCGAGCAGCCGCTGGYGGAGGCGTTCGCGGTGGCCGCCGACGCCGACGAGGTGGTGGCGGTGGGGGTGAACTGCTGCGCACCGGAGGAGGTGGAGACGGCGGTGCGGGTCGCCGCGCGGGTCACCGGCAAGCCGGTGGTGGTCTACCCGAACAGCGGGGAACGGTGGGACGCGGCGGCCCGGGGATGGGTGGGCAGCTCGACGTTCACCGCCGG
>NZ_VDFC01000064.1:0-10917 GCF_008369065.1 Streptomyces apricus
CGTGCGGTCCGCCCGGGCGGCGGCCGTCGGGGAGGAAGAGCACCGAGTTCACGTACCGGACGTACCCCCGGCTCCGGAAGGACAGCACCCTGCGCAGCAGGCCCTGCGCGACCACGTGCGCGGTGCGCGCCTGGTGGGCCTCCAGGTCGAACGAGGACAGCGGCAGCCAGGTGGCGCCGGGCAGCACCCAGCCCGCGTAGCCGCGTTCGGCGAGGTGGGAGACCACCGGGCCGACCGGCTGGATGCGGGCCTCCAGCTCGATGAACAGGGCCGGCCGGTCCCGGGCCAGCAGGGTCTCCGCGCCGCGCAGCACGGCGAGTTCACCGCCGTCGACGTCGATCTTGACGAAGCCCACGTCGCGCAGGTCCAGGCTGTCCAGGGTGAGGCAGCGGACGTCCAGGGCGCGGGCGTGGATGTCCCGCCGCACGAGCGAGGAGACGCCCCGCTCGCCCCGGTCGCCGGGCGGCAGCCAGAGACGGGCCGTGCCGGAGCGGTCGCTCGCCGCCGCGTGGACGACCCGGACGTTGCCGGGGGTCGCGGCGCTGAGCAGCCGGGCCAGGCGCGGGACCGGCTCGACCGTCACCACCCGGCGGGCCCGGCCCGCCAGACGGCGGGTCCAGGGCCCGTACCAGCCGCCCACGTCGACCGCGGTGCCGCAGCCGGGCGGGCAGAGGTCGCCGAGCCGGGCCAGCTCGGGCTCGAAGCGCGGATAGACGGACCGGGCGGCGGCGGCGACCAGCCGCACCGGCACGAACGGGGCCAGCCGGGCTGCCAGGGTCATGGGGCCGGCCTCTCCGGCGCCCGCGAGCCGCCGGCGCGCAGCAGCAGCCTCTCGTGCTCGTCGTCCGTCACCTGCTCGCCGGAGGACGGCAGGAGCTGCGGGATGCCGTCCACGATCGGGTAGCGGCGGCGCAGCCGCGGGTTGTAGAGGACTCCCTCAGGTTCTCCCGGTTCCCCCTCCCCGGCGCTCCTCGTCTCCCTTTCCAGGAGGAGCAGCGGTCCCTTGTCCAGCGGGCACGCCAGGATCTTCAGCAGCGGGTCGTCGGGGTTCATGGGTCGGTAACTCCCTTTCGGACGAGGGGGGTGGTGGCTCCGGCGGTCCGTCGTGCCGGGGCATCACGAGCAGGACGCCGACCGCCAGCGCCGTACCGCCGGTGCGCAGCGCCAGCCGCAGCGGGTCGCCGGGCAGCGCCTCGCCGAAGGCGAGCGTGCCGAGCACCGCCGTGAACAGGCAGGTCACCGTCGTGCAGACCGGCACGATCAGCGAGGCCCGGCAGCGCTGCAGCGCCGCCTGCGACATGACCAGGCCGAACGCGCCGGTGAACAGCAGGAGGTACGGGTACGGGGAGCGCAGCAGACCGAGCAGCGCGCCGCCGGGCCCGTCCGCGGTGAGGTGGCTCGACACGCCCTTGACGGCCAGCGAGCTGACCCCGTACAGCAGGCCCACCGCCACGCCGTACTCGACGCCCGTCGTCGGCATGCGGTGCCGGTGGCGGGCCCGGCGCTCGGCGGACCCGTACAGCCAGACGCCCAGTGCGAGCGACGGTACGCAGACCAGCAGGATCAGCGGGGCCGGGGCGTCGCGGCCGACCGTGTCGGAGCCCTCCTTCAGGGAGAGCACCACCATGAGGAGCGCGAGCAGGATCGCCGCGAGCGCGTACCGTTCGCGGCCCGAGGTCTCCTCGCCGAGCAGCACCGACGAGAGCAGGACGAGGATGACCAGGCCGGAGACGAAGATGCCCTGCGCGGCGGCGATCGGCAGGGTGCGGTAGACGACGAGCTGCGCGCCGAAGCCCGACGCGAGGGCCAGCGACCCGCCGATCCACAGCGGGCTGCCGAGGACCAGCCGCAGCAGACGGGCCGGCCGGCGCACGCTCACCTCGGGCAGTGCCGCGAGAGCTCTCTTCTCCAGCACGAAGCCGGCGCTGTAGAGCAGGTTCGCCACCAGGGCCGCGGCCACTCCCCACCACATGGTTCATGCCCCCTGCACGAGCTACGTCCTGCGTGCGTGCAGCAGGAGGATCGAGGCCATCGACGGGATGCGGCACGCCAGCCGGTCCAGCGGACGCAGCGGGCGCGGCACGCCGTGGAAGGGCGCGCCCCGCAGCCGTACGACCTCGAAGCCCGACGCGGCGACGAACTCCCGCAGCGCGCGGGCCGTGCAGAGCCGCAGGTGGCCCACCACCTCCTTGCCGGGGCGGCCGTGGATCGCGCGCAGGCTCACCTCGGAGAAGACGGGCTGGACACCGGCGAGGAGCAGCGCGCGGTTGTACCAGGCGGCCAGGTTCGGGGTGGAGAGCATGAGGTGGCCTCCCGGGCGGAGGATCCGGCGGATCTCGTCGAGCGCCGCGTCCGGGTCGACGAGGTGCTCGACGACCTCGCTGAACAGGACGGCGTCGGCGCAGGCGGACCTGAACGGCAGCCCGCCGTCGGTGAGTTCGCCGCGCACCGCGTACGGGATCCGGGTACGGGCGCGGGCGAGGGCGTCCTGGGACCAGTCGACGCCGACGATGCGGTGGCCGGCGAGGACCGGCGCCGCGGTGGCCGCGGCGGTGCCGTCGCCGCAGCCGATGTCGAGGACCGTGCGCGCGCCGGAGGCGGCCGGGCCGAGCGCGGCGGCGAGCATCCGGGCCTGGCGCAGGCTGCGGGGCGTGCCGGAGGCGACCGGGACGGCCGGGTCCTCGTAGAAGTCCCGCAGCCCGTGCGGGGCGCCGCGGGGCGCGGCCGTGGTCATGGGGCGCTCCCGGCGCCGGGCCCCGCATCAGGTCGTGCGCCGGGCTCCGGGGGGTGTTCGGAGGCGTGTTCCGTCGCGTGCAGGTAGTGCTCGAAGAGGTCGCGCAGGTGGCTGCCGTCGCCGTGGCTCAGCAGGGCGCGGGACCAGCGGAACGCCACGTGCAGGCGGCCCGCGGTGGAGGCCGTCGTCACCGTCAGCCCGCGCGGCATGCGGGCCGGTGCCGAGAACCACACCGCGTGCGCCCGCCCCGCGCCCTCGCCGAAGTCGAGGGCGTACGGGACGCGGCCGATGTTGCTCAGCAGGGTGGTCGACGTCCAGGGGCCCGCGGCCCTGCGCAGGCCCCGGGTGAACGCCGCCCGCCACGCCACGGGGACCACGGGTGCCGTCAGCAGGGATGCACCGTGGCCCAGTTGGGGACGGGGCTGCGCCTTGAGGGCGCGGGTGCGGTCCGCGGTGCGGCGCAGCAGGGCGGCCATGCCGGAGGGGTCCGTCCTCCCGGACAGCTCGCCGGGGGCGAAGGGGACCTCGACGAGGCGGGTGCCGTTGCCGATCGGCATGTCCGCGGCGCGCGAGCGGTCGTCCACCGGCATCGTGATGCGCAGGGGGCGCGGGCGCGCGCCGTGCTCGCGGTTCCAGTGCGCGATCGTCAGCGCGGTGGCGGCCATCAGCTGGTCGTTCACGGTGTACGGGGCGCCCCTGGGCCGGCGCGGGACGCTCAGCTCGGCGACCAGCATCCCGTTGCCGTGGTGGTCCGGGGGCTCCGGCGTCCCGTGCGCGACCCGGGCCGGCGGCGCCCAGGTGGAGGGGGTGTCCGCGGCGCGCGGGGCCTCGGCCGTGGTGCGGGTCGGGGGCGCGGCCGGGGAGTTGTCCCGGCCGCCGTACAGCTCCGCGGCGGTCGCGAGGACCCGCAGACAGGCCGGGCCGTCGAGGGCGGTGTGGTTGATGGTGAGGAACAGGACCGTGCCGTGGGTGCCGTCGGCGCCGGGGCCCTCCGGGACGCGGACGACCTCCAGGCGGATCGGCGGCGACGCCGACAGCGGCGGGGCGTCGCGCAGGGCCCGGTCCCGGGCGTGCTTGAGCGCGTCGCGGTCCGGCGCCGGGAACAGGACCGCCTCCACGTCGGCCTCGGGGGTCAGCTCCCACTCGTAGCGCCGCCCGTACCAGGGGCGGGCCGCCTCCCGCATCAGGATGCGGGGGTGGCGCCGCAGGGCCCCGGCGAACGCCGCGCGCAGCCGGTCCGGGTCGAGGCGGCCGGGGAGGTGGACCTCGATGTGGACGGTCTCCGGCTCCTCCTCCTGGAGGCAGTGCCGGGCGACCTCGTCCACCACGGGGAACGGGATGCGGACGGGCGGCCCCGCGGGCCCGTCCGTGCCGTCCCGTGCGGGATGGTGCAGCGCGGTCATGTCGGTCCGCCCTCCTCGTCCTCCCGACGCCTGTCCCCGCCCCCGCCGCCCTTGCGGTCCTCGGGCGGAGCGGCTTCCGCGTCCCCGGTCCCAGGCTTGCGCAGGGGCATCCGCACGGTGGGCGGATCGGCCTCCGGCGTCCCGGGCCCCCGGGCCGACACGATCGGCCCGACGGGTCCCGGCGGCCGCGCCACCGGGACGAAGGGCGAGGGCGGGGCGCCTGGGGCTCCGGGAGCCCCGGGCCCGCCGGGCGCGCCGGGCGCACCGGACCCGCCGCTTGCACCGGGCCCGCCGGGTCCTCCGACCGCCGGGCCCGCCGGATGCCCCGGCCCCTCCGGGCGGGCCGGATGACCCGGCCCCTCCGGGCGCGCCGGAAGCCCCTGGCCCGCCCGATCCGCCGGAGGCGCCGGTCCCGCCGGGCGCTCCCGGCGTCGCAGGGCCCCGCGGTTCCTCCCGGAGCCGTTGTGGCAAGGGTGCCGTCGGGGCCTCGGAGGCCGGTGGTGGCGGCGGTGGACCGCCGTGCGGGTCACCCGGGCCCCCTGGCGGTGGGCCACCAGGGCCCGGCGGTGGGCCGTCGGGGGCTGGGTGTGGTGCGGCACCGACGGGGTGCCGGGGGCCGTACGGCGGGCCGCCCAGCGTCACCAGGGCCGCGAACAGGCCCAGCAGGGCCAGTAGTTGGGCCGTGCGGCCGAACGGGCCTGCGCCGTCGGCCACCGGCTCACCCGCGCCCGTCGCGGCAGCGACCCCCGCCCCCGCCAGCGCCAGGAACGCGAGCGGTACGAGCAGGGCGTGCCGCCGCCGGGCCAGCAGGGCCAGCAGCGGCACCAGCAGCGCGAGGAACCCGGCGATCACGATCCCCACCAGGGTGAGCGCGACCACGCCGAGGACCGGCCCCGGCGCAGGTGGTACGGGCGACGGCCCGTCCGGGTTGGGCGCGTGGCGCCGGAAGAGGGCGAGGCCCGCGAGCGCCAGCACCGCGACCCCGCCGCCGATCAGCCCGGCCTCGTACACCGTGGACGGCCCGTAGGAGAGCTTGACCGTGCCCTCCGCGTCCGCGGGGATCCGCCAGCCCTGCTGCCAGCCGTCGAGCCGCACCGGGTCGAGCTTGCGGCCGTTCAGCGTGGCCTCCCAGCCGTCGTTGAAGTTCTCGTACGTCGTCAGGTAGGCGGCCGCGCCCGGGCCGACGGTCACCTCGCGGCGGTCGCCGAGCCAGTCCCGTATGCCCAGCTCACGCTCCAGGGCGGTGGGCGTGCGGGGCTCGCCGCGGGTCAGCGTCACGTCGGTGACGGCCAGCGGTCCCGCGTCGCCCGTCTCCACCCGGTGGTTGCCGGTGCCGAGGGACAACTTCTTCTCCGCGCGCCCCTCCTGGCAGAGCGTCAGCTCGACCGGCCGCCGCTCCACGAGGTCGCCGACCGTCCCCTTCGCGCTCGTCTCGTACAGCTCGTCGTCGACGGCCAGCGTCGGGCCCTTCCCGCAGGGCAGCTCGAAGGGGCGCGAGGCGACGGCCCGGGGGGTGCGGTACCGCTCGGTCAGGGCCGGGACGTACGCCTCCGTCAGGCCCACCGGCAGCTGCAGGTCCTCGTCGGCGAGCGGGTTGTGGACGGTCAGCGGGGCCGTCTCGGTGACCGTGATGTCGAGCCGGTCCGTGGTGATCGGACCGAAGTGGACGAGGCCGTTCTCGTCGACGCCGGCGACGGCCGCGCCGTCCGGGGAGCTGATGTTCACCTCGGTGGGCCGGGCGGACAGCCCGCCGGCCGGGGCGAGCACGACCTCGTCCACCGCCTGCTTGTCCGGCCAGCTCAGCCGCACCGTCGGGTCGTCGCCGGCGATCCACGCGGTGGTCAGGTCGCCGTCGGTGAGGTTGCGCGGCGAGAGACCGGTGCCGAGGCGGGCGGTCGAGCCCGCGGACGCGGTGACGCGCTCGCGCTGCTCGGGCGCCACGTCGTACAGCAGCGCGTCGAGCGCGCCGCCCGGCACCGGGACCGCGCTCGCCGCCACCGTGTACGTGCCGGCCGACCGCGAGGTCCAGCGGCGGTGCAGCCCGACCTCCGTGCCCGTCGGCGAGAAGCTGCCCGGGTCGGCGGTCCGGTGCAGGGAGACCGTCTCGGCGGCCGCGTCGGTGCCCTCGGCGTCCCGCGGGAGCCGCAGCAGCCGGGTCACCTGGACGTCCGGGACGCTGATCTCGGAGAAGCCCGCGCCGGACAGCCCCGCGTGCCGGGCGGTCGAGTCGACGACGGTGACCTTCAGCCACTCCGTCGGACCCTCGGGCGCCTCGATGCGCTGCCGCGAGCCGTCGGCCCGCAGCGTACTGGTCCGCGAGCCGCGTTCGGTCTCCACGCGCACCCGGGTCGGGGCCGAGCGCACGCTCTGCTGCGGCAGCGGGGTGACCCGGATCGACGAGGGGATCTCGGTCTCCTCGGTGAAGCCGATCCGCAGCCACTGCCCGTCCGCCGAGCCCACCGCGCCCTCGGCCCACGCGGTGTCGGGGTCGCCGTCGAAGGCGTTCACCGGGTCGTACTGCGGCAGGTAGTACAGCCAGTTGCCGCTCGACGACGCGGTCACCGAGCGCGCCCCGCGCAGCTCGGCCACCGTCTGGTGCCGTATGCCGTCCGTCGGCAGGATCTGGTGCGGCTCCTCACCGGCGTCCTGGTGGCTGCCGGAGTGGTTGCGTTCGTCGCGGGTGTACGTGTACGAGGTGTTGCTGCCGACCAGGCCGAACCGGGTGTCGGCGCGCCGCAGCCCGTCGCCCGTCACCTGGAGGTCGGGGGTGCCGAGACCGGGGTGGCCGTCGCCGGTCAGCACGGTCGCCCGGGCCCGCAGCGAGGGGTCGGCGGACAGCGGCAGCAGCGCCTCGGGCCCGCCCGAGACGACGGCCGTGTCGGCGACGGACTTCAGCCCCGCCTGGCCGGGCCGCGGCACACCGGCGGGCGGCTCGTAGATCTCGACGGCCCGCTGGCGCGGGTAGAGCCCCTCCACCTGGACGGGCGTGTCCTGCGCGATGCGTCCGTCCGTCATCAGCGGGCCGAGGCCCTTCGTGCGCCGGTAGCCCGACTCCTCCAGGGTCCGCTTCACGACCGCGGTCGGCGTGTAGCCGAGCTGGTCGGGGTCGAGGTCGTTGCGCACGACGACGTAGTGGACGCCGGCCCGGGCCAAGTAGTCCGCGAGACCAGGCACTTCGGCCCCCGTCTGCAGCGACTGCTCGACCGCGTCCATCGCGCGCCGGTTGCCGGGGGCGCCGAACGGCACGTAGTCCCGCTGGGCCCAGCGGGATTCGGCGAGCACGTCGAGGGGCTGGTCGACGGGGGAGCCCCAGGCGTAGAGGCCGTGCGCGGTGGCGGGCACGACCAGGGCGCGGGAGTCCGGCGAGTACTTCTCCAGCCAGTCCGCCGTCGCCTCCCAGTACTTCGGCAGCTCCCGGAACGAACCCGGCTGCAGGATCGACCCGTTGAGGTACGGCCAGGCGAGCCCGGGCAGGACGAGGATGGCGGCGACCAGGGGCGCGTAGCGGCGCCCGCGCACCGGCCGGGCCCCCTGGGCGCGGGCGGCGACGCCGACCAGATGGGCGAGCCCGAGGGCCAGCGCGAGGGCGAGCCCGGTCTGGAACTTGTAGATGTTGCGGAAGGGGGCGAGCCAGCCGTCCAGCCAGTCCTGGACCGTCCCGTGGAAGGGCGCGCCGAACGAACCGCCGTACCCGGCCAGGGTGATGAGCGCCGCGGTCAGCACGGTCAGCACCAGCCAGCGCCGCTCGGGCACGTCCCGGCGGGCCAGTCCGGCCAGACCCAGGCCCGCGGCCAGCGCCGAGGAGACGACGGCGACCGCCGAGGACGTCACGGTCCAGCCGGCCGGCAGCCAGGCCTCGTTGAAGTGCAGGTAGGCGACCCAGTTGCCGGCGCCGCGCAGGGACTCCGTCGCCGACATGGTGTCCGTGGTGGTCCGCGCGCTCTCCACGTACGGCAAGAAGTTCTCGCCGTAGACGCCGAGCAGCAGCAGCGGTACGACCCACCAGGCCGTGGCCAGCAGCACCCCCGGCACCCACCAGGCGATCAGGGCGCGCTGCCGCGGACCGCGCGGACGGGAGAGCAGGTACAGGCCGACCGGCAGCAGCGAGGCCAGCGTCGAGGCCGCGTTGACCCCGCCCATGAAGGGGACGACCAGCGCCGAGCGCAGGGCGGCGACCCGGGCGCCGTACCGGTCGTCCGTCAGGGGGAGCAGCACCCACGGCAGGAAGGCGCCCGGGAGCGCGGCGGCCGAGGTCGAGCCGACGACGATCGTGAACACCGGCCACAGCGCGTACACCACCGCGCCGAGCAGCCGGGACGAGGGACTGCCGACGCCCAGCCGCTCCGCGAGCCGCAGCGCGCCCCAGAAGGCGACCGACACGATCAGCGACATCCACAGCCGCTCGGCCAGCCACACCGGCAGCTGGATCAGGTCCGTCAGCCAGTAGTACGGCAGCATCGGGAAGGCGTAGCCGACGTACTGGTCCGCGATGCCGCCGAAACCGCCCTGGTCGTGCCAGAGCTGGCCGAGGTCGGAGAGGAACCGGCCGGGGTCGAGCGCCACACCGAGTTTGGTGTCGAAGGTCTGCCGGCCCGGGTCCACGGCCAGGAACAGCACGAGGACCACGGCCCAGAACCCCAGCAGCCACCGCTTCGACCGGGGCCCCCGCTCGGGGCCGGGGTCCGGGGGGGGAGGGGCCTGGACCGTGCTGGTCATGGACACCGCCGGAGGATGAGGAGGAGGTTCCAGGTGGCGAACTCGCGCAGTCCCGGCGTCCGGGCGACGGCCTGGGCGAGGAACGGCCAGTAGCGGGAGCGCGCCGAGACGACCAGGACGTCGTCGCGGGCGCGCACCTGCCGCAGGGTGGGGCCGATGTGCACGGCGAAGAGGTTCTCGCCGAGGGTGTGCTTGGCGGGCCGGCCGGTACGGCGCCGGTAGCGGGCGCGGGCCCGTTCGGCGCCGAGGTAGTGCCAGGGCGCCCACTCGTGACCGCCCCACGGGGACAGCCAGTTGGTGAACGACACGTAGATCAGCCCGCCGGGCCGGGTGACGCGGACCAGCTCGCTGAGGAAGGTCTGCGGGTCGGCGACGTGTTCCAGGACGTTGGAGGAGAAGCAGACGTCGGCCACCCCGTCCGCGAGCGGCAGCAGGTACCCGTCGGCGACCACGGACCCCGGCGGCGGCGCGGGGCCCAGCTCGCGCACGTCGGGCTCGAAGAGGTGGCCGTGCGCGCCGCGCCGCCGGAACTCCTCGGTGAAGTAGCCGCCCCCGCCGCCCACGTCCACCACGGTCCGGCCGCGTACCGGACCGTCGTACGCCTCGATCTGGTCGGCGGCGTCGCGGGCGAGCAGCGAATAGCAGGCCTCGGGGTCGTCCTGCTCGTGGCGGAAGGCGCGGAAGAGCGCGAGGGAGCGGCGCAGCGAGGGATCCCGCAGGCCGGTGCCGGGCCCGGGGCCGGTGGCTCTTCGCCGAGGGGGCTGCGGCCGGGGCGCCTCCTGCCGGGAGGGGCGGCGCCGGGCGGACCTGCGCCGGGGGATCATGGCGTCCAGCCCCTCACCGCCTCGGCGGCCACCGCCCGGAACTGGCGTACCGTCCGGCTCCAGCGGTACCGGGCGGCGCGCTCTCCGGCCGCCCGGCCCAGCAGGGCGCGGCGCTCGGCGGACAGGGCCAGGGTGCACCAGGCCGCGGCGAACGAGGACTCGCCGCGGGCCAGCAGGCCCGTCTCGCCGTCCACGACCGAGTCGCGCAGACCGGGTACGTCGAAGGCGACAGCCGGGGTCCCGCGGGCGGCCGCCTCCGTGACCACCAGGCCCCACCCCTCCACGGCGGAGGGGTGCAGCAGCAGCCAGGCGGCGCAGAGCAGACGGTGCTTCTCGGCCTCCGAGACGTGCCCGGTGAACTCGACCCCGGGGCCCGCGAGGCGCTGCAGGCGGGCGCGCTCGGGGCCGTCGCCGACGATCACCAGGCGGCCGCCGGTGACCGGGCGGACCCGTTCCCACAGGCGCAGCAGCAGGTCGATGCGTTTGTACTCGACGAGCCGTCCCATGGCCAGGAACAGCGGCTCCGGTGAGCGTGCGGCGGGCGGGCCGGGCTCCTCGACGCCGTTGTGCACGATCCGGATGCGCTCGCGCTCGACCCCGAGCGCGCGCAGGGCCTGCGCCGTCGACGGGGAGACGGCGACCAGCAGGCCGTGGCGCCGCGCGCCCGCCAGCGCCCAGTGTTCGAGTCTTCGTCCGAGCCGGGCGGCGGGCGCCAGCGGTCCGCCGAACCGCATCCGCCACAGGTCGGTGTGCACGTGGTTGACGAGGCACAGGGTCGGTCCGCGGTGCCACAGCGGTGCCAGGTACGGCATGCCGTTGCAGACCTCGACGAGCAGGTCGCAGTCGCCGACCTGGCGCTGGAACGTCGACCTGGCACGCAGGTAGTGGCCGAGGTCGCCGCCGGCCGACACGACGCGGTAGTCGCGGTAGGACGCGGGGCCGCCGCACAGCAGGGTGACCTGGTGGCCCAGGTGGGTCAGTCCCTCGGCGAGTCTGTCGACGAGGAGTTCACTGCCGCCCGCCGCTTCGTTGCCGAAGTCGCGGCGGGCGAGGAAGACGATGCGGCGCGGCTGTGGGGGGAGCGCCGGGTGTCGCTGCGCGGAGCTGGGGAAGGCGGCGCGCAACGACGAAGGCACGTGCTGGGGCATGGGTGCTCCAACTCGTCTCGGGGTGCGGAACCAGCGTGGGGGTGGGGGGTTGTCGGTGCGTTCGGTCGGGCCGGTGCGTTCGGTGCGTTCGG
>NZ_VDFC01000064.1:11017-18546 GCF_008369065.1 Streptomyces apricus
CCCGTGTCTCCTCCGCCAGCAGCAGCGCGACCAGCGGACCGGTGCCCGCGTGGGGTGCCGTGGCGCCTGCCGCCGGCTTGGCCCCCGGCTTCGTTTCCGACTTCGCCCCTGGCGCCGCCACCTCGTCGAAGTACGCTTCGGCGGGCCGCGCGTCGGCCGCCAGGCGGACGTGCCCACCGGCCAGGGCCCCGTGCACCGACGCATGGCTGAGGCCCAGGTCGGKCAGCCGCTCACCGCCCGCGAACCGGACGCCGGTGTCGGAGTCCCGCACCGTCGCCAGGTGCGGGTACCGCAGCGCGACCTCGTGGGTGGCCAGGACCGCCAGCAGCACGTGCTCGGTGCCCACCGCGCCGTCGCCGAGACGGCGCGCCTGCTCGTGACTCTCCTGCCTGACCCACTCGACCGGCATCGACGCCCAGTTGACCCCGCCGCTCCTGAACAGCCATCGCTTCCACCGGGGCATGTGACGGTAATGGCCGCGGCCCAGGAGGGCGTCGCGGGTGGCGTGCAGCAAGGGGGAGAGGCCGTCCTGCRCCGGGCTTGCGGCGGCGCCGTCGAGCCGGGCGCGTACCGCCTGCGGCGAGACCTGGCACACGGCCAGCGCCTCCACCGCGCGGTTGTCGCCCTCCAGCAGGCCCCGCAGCAGGTGGACGGCGCCGAACTTCGCCGCGCCCTCCCGCCGGGCGTGTTCCATCGCCGCGGTCAGCGCCCTGGCCGCGGCGCCCGTGAAGCGGACGCGACGGTCACCGTCCTCCCCCAGGACGTCCGGTGCGGCCACGCTCGCGTCGGCGTCGTCGTCACCGCTCCAGACGTCGTCACGGCCCTGCCTGGCCCGCAGCAGCGCGAGGAGCGCGACCTTGGTCGCACCCTCGTCCGCGAGTGCTTCGCGTGCTGTTCCCTTGGTGGCGGTGAGCCCGGCGAGCAGGTGCTCGGTCCCGATGGGGTCCTCCGCGGTCGTCCGGGCGCCACGGGCGGCCCCCAGCACCCCCACGGTCTTCCAGTCCGGCTCCTTGATCGCTTCCATGCGGTCTTCCCTCTTCCGATCGGTGCCGCCCACAGCCTGTCCGACCAGGGCGGACACCGCATCCACCGCGAGACGGATCTATCGCTGCCGGGCCGCGCCCGCCGCACCCGCCGCACTCGCCTCGCGCGCCGCACCCGCCTCGCGCGTCACAGGGCTCCGGCGTCCCGGGCCGTCCAGGCGCTCGGGTAGATCGGACGGAAGCCGAGCTCCCGCCGGATGCGCTGGTTGGAGATGATCCCGAACCACGGGTCGGGGTCCGTGAACGCGTGCAGCCCGGCGGGCACCTCCACGCCGTTGAGCTGGTACAGCTCGACCGTGGTGACGGGGGCGTCGTCGGCGATGTTGTAGATCCGGCCGGCGATGCCCGGCGCGTACAGCAGACGCATCAGGCCCTGGGCGACGTCCGCGTGGTGGGCCATCTGCAGGCGCTGGTGCGGTGCCCAGCGGCCGGCCCACTTCAGGACGTCGGCGAGGTGCGGGTCGCCTTCGCCGTAGACGAAGGGGAGCCGCCCGATGCGTACGTCCAGGCCCTTGAGCGCGAGCAGCTCGCGCTCGGCCTCGGCCTTGGACTCGGGGTAGGCGCCCCACAACTGGCCGCCCGGCCGGCTCTCGTCCTCCTCGGTCAGCGGACGGCCCCGCCCGGTGCCGTACACGTTGTTCGTGCTGACCTGCACGAACCGCTCCACGCCGGACGCCTGCGCGGCGCGGCCGAGGGCCACCGCGCCGTCCCGGTTGACCGCCCACGCCTCGTCGTCCGGTACGCCGCGGAAGGAGGCGGCGATGTTCACGACGGCGTCCACCCCGGCGAGCGCCTCACCGAGCGTAGCCTCGTCGCGCAGGTCCCCCACGGCGACCTGCGCGCCCAGCTCCGCGAAGCGCGCGCCCCGGGCCGCGTCCCGCACCAGGACCCGCACCTGCTCGCCCGGCTGCGACCGGTCCAGCAGCCTCGGCACGAAACGGCGTCCGACCTGTCCCGTCGTACCGGTCACCAACGTCAGCATGATGTGCTCCTCACGCACTCGCCTGTCACTGACCACCAGCCTCGGCGGAGGCGGGGACGACCGGGAGAGACCTCTCCATCAGGGGACCGGCGATCCCTGGCTGAGCCGGCCGCCCTCCCGCACCATGGAGAGGTGAACCGAGCCGAACTCGCCGACTTCCTGCGCCGCGCCCGTGCCCGCCTGAACCCCACCGACGTGGGACTCACGGCCGGGACCCGCCGCCGCACACCGGGGCTGCGCCGCGAGGAGGTGGCCCAGCTGGCCGGCATGTCCGTGGACTACTACACGCGGCTGGAACAGTCCCGGGGCCCGCGCCCGTCCCGCCAGATGCTCACCGCGCTGGCCCGCGCCCTGCGCCTGACGGAGGACGAACGCGACCACCTCTTCCACCTCACCGGCGAGGAGCCGCCGCGCCGGGAGGCGACCGGCACGCACGTGCGCCCGGGTCTGCTCCTGGTGCTGGACCGGCTGCACGACACCCCGGCGACGGTGGTGACCGACTGCGGCGAGGTCCTGGCCCAGAACGCGCTGTCGCGGGCGTTGAGCGGCGACGTCCTGGCCCGCCCGCCCCGCGGACGCAACATGATCCGCCACTTCTTCCTCGACCCGGCGGCCCAGGAGCTGTTCCCGCCCGAGGACCGCCCGCAGCGCGCCCGCGAACAGGTCGCCGGCCTGCGGGCGGTGGCCTCGGCCCGCCCCGCCGACCCCGAACCCGCCGCCCTCGTCGCCGAACTGCGCGCCCGGAGCGAGGAGTTCGCCCACCTCTGGGACGAACACGAGGTCGCCGTCCGCCGCGCCTCCACGAAACGCTTCCGGCACCCTGCGATCGGCGTCCTCGAACTCGACTGCGAGATCCTCGTCAACTCCGACCACAACCAGCAACTCGTCATCCACACGGCCCGCCCGGGCACGCAGTCCTACGAGCGCCTGCAGCTGCTGCGGGTGGTGGGCCTGCAGTCCATGACGCCGACGGGCCCCTGAACGCGTGCGCACCCTTTCGGGTGCGCACCTCGTCCACCGCGCATCGCCCGCGGTCCCGGCGCCTTGACGGTCAGCGCCGCAGGGTGAGGACCCCCGGCCGCCAGGGGAGCTGGTCGTAGGGACCGCCCGCGGTGGGGGACTTGCCCTGGTAGAGGAACTGCAGGTTGCAGGGATCGACGGTCATGGTCTGGTCGGGATTGTTGCGGACCAGGTCACCGTGGCTGATGTCGTTGGTCCAGGTGGCACCGCTGTTGGCCTTGCCCGCGAAGGGGTTGCTCTCGCTCGCGGCCTGCGGGGTCCAGGAACCGCTCAGGCTGGAGGCGGTGAAGGAACGGAAGTAGCGCCCGTTCGCACCCATGGCCTCGACGATCATGAGGTACTGGTTCTGGCCCTGGACCTTGTAGACCTGCACGCCCTCGAAGAGGTTGGCCCTCGTATCGCTCATGATCGTGGTGTACGACGATCCGAAGCTGCCCGGGAAGTTCCCGATCGGCATGCTCGCGCGGTAGATCTTGCCGTTGTCACCCGCGAAGAAGAGGTACATGTTCTGGCCGTCCGCGATCAGGGTCTGGTCGATCGGTCCGGTGTCGGAGCCGGAGATGCTCCCGGTGAACAGCGGCTGCGGAGCGGACCAGCCGTTGGGGTTGGTGGGATCGCTCGACGTCCGGTAGATGAAGGGCCACGCACCCCACTGGTACGCCAGTACCCAGACGTTCTTGGGCGCGAAGTAGAACAGCGTGGGAGCCACCGCGGCCTGGCCCATTCCGGTCTGTCCGGCCGAGGCCATGTCCGACCAGTTGGTGAACGGGCTGAACATCATCGAGCCGTAGGACGACCCCGACACGTTCGACGCGTAGACCAGGTGCTTGCCGTTGTGGGTCACGGTGGTGAAGTCCTTCACGGCGGCCCAGCCGTTCGCCGGCTGTGCGAGCACCCCCGTGGACGTCCACCGGTACGTCGAGGGAAGGGCGCACGCCTCCTCGGGCGGCGTCGCGGTCAGGCCGGCCCACTTCTGGCCGGCGCCGCCGTTGCACGTCCCGATCTGCACCGTCGTCCCGTTGGCCGTACCGCCACCCGTGGTCTCCAGGCACAGCCCGGACTCCGTGCCGACGACCGTGCCGTCGGAGTTCACCCGCCACTGCTGGTTCGTGCCGCCGGAACAGGCCCAGATCTGCACGCGGGTACCGGGGGTGGTGGCGTGGCCGGGTACGTCCAGACACTTGTTGCCGTAGACGCTCAACTGCTGATTGTCCGTCAGCGTCCACTGCTGGTTGGTCCCGCTCCAGCAGTCGTGGATCTGCAGGTACGTGCCGTTCTCCTGGCTGGCGCCGGGCACGTCGAGGCACCGGTCGGAACCGGCGCCGCGCAGGGCTCCGGTGGTGGCCGCCTGAGCGGGGACGGCGACCAGGAGCGCCGCCAGCGAGGCCAGGACCGCGGCCGCGGCGGCGAGCGCCGCGGAGGTGCGCCTTCGCCCGGGACTTCGTCTGCGCATGGAACTTCCTCCACCTTGAGGGAGCGATTCCGGTAGGCCTCGTCAGGGGGCGTCCGGACTGTCAGTGAGAACCCGTTTTGGTGTGGGCATGACATGCAGGGAACGCTCTGTTCGTAATGGCGAACAATGAGCGACCTGTCGAGCGCTTTGCATCTTAGGGACCCGGTGAAGGGCGTCAACACCTCTCGCATGTTTCGCTGATCAGGCCGAAACATGGAGGAGAGATCAAGCGCGTAACGGCGCACAGCCGCATGGCAGGCGTCCGACCGGTGCGGTATCTCGTGACGCTCTGACCTCAGAGTCTCCACTGAAGGTGAAATCAGGGGTCTGGCGTCGGGCTCATCGATCCCGAAAGTTTCGAATGTGAAGCAGAAACTTTTTGTGCGACGAACCTTGACGGTACATCACCAAGGCCTCAATGATTCCTGACGGAGAGAGCGACCACAGCCCGGCATCGCGAGCCGCGTCGATGCTGAGCGAACCCCGGGTGGGGTGCCCCCGTGGTCGCCTCCGAGATCGCCCCGGAGAGCGTTCGGTCCCGCGACCGCGGTGTCCGACGCATCCGCGCTGCCCGGACCGCGACCCACTCGTCCTTCCGCCGGACGGGATCGGTCCATGTCGTTCCACCGCGCTTCAGCACGTCCGCGTCTTCTACCTTGGAGGCACAGCCATGGGCCCACATGCCCTCCCCGGACCAGCCGTCCGCCGAAGGATCCGCAGCCTGCTGCTGGCACTGACCCTCGGCGTCCTCGGTGCGGCCACCACGCTGGTCGCGTCACCCACCGCACACGCCGCCGAGAGCACGCTCGGCGCCGCGGCGGCGCAGAGCGGCCGCTACTTCGGCACCGCCATCGCCTCGGGCAAGCTGGGCGACTCGACGTACACGACGATCGCGGGGCGCGAGTTCAACTCGGTGACGGCCGAGAACGAGATGAAGATCGACGCCACCGAGCCGCAGCGGGGCCAGTTCAACTTCACCTCCGCCGACCGCGTGTACAACTGGGCGGTGCAGAACGGCAAGCAGGTACGCGGCCACACCCTGGCCTGGCACTCCCAGCAGCCCGGGTGGATGCAGAGCCTCAGCGGCAGCACACTGCGCCAGGCCATGATCGACCACATCAACGGCGTGATGGCCCACTACAAGGGCAAGATCGCCCAGTGGGACGTCGTGAACGAGGCCTTCGCCGACGGCAGTTCGGGGGCCCGGCGGGACTCCAACCTGCAACGCACCGGCAACGACTGGATCGAGGTCGCCTTCCGTGCCGCGCGCGCCGCCGACCCGGCCGCCAAGCTCTGCTACAACGACTACAACGTCGAGGACTGGACCTGGGCCAAGACCCAGGCCATGTACGCGATGGTCCGGGACTTCAAGCAGCGCGGCGTGCCGATCGACTGCGTCGGCTTCCAGTCGCACTTCAACAGCGGCAGCCCCTACAACAGCAACTTCCGCACCACGCTGCAGAACTTCGCCGCCCTCGGCGTCGACGTGGCCATCACCGAGCTCGACATCCAGGGTGCGCCGGCTTCGACCTACGCCAACGTGACCAACGACTGCCTGGCCGTTCCGCGCTGCCTCGGCATCACGGTCTGGGGCGTGCGGGACACCGACTCGTGGCGAGCGGAGCAGACGCCGCTGCTGTTCAACGGCGACGGCAGCAAGAAGGCCGCGTACACCGCCGTCCTCAACGCGCTCAACGGCGGTACCACCAATCCTCCCGCGAAATCCGGGCAGATCAAGGGCGTCGGTTCGGGACGCTGCCTGGACGTCCCCGGATCCGGCACCGCCGACGGCACCCAGCTCCAGCTGTGGGACTGCCACAGCGGCACCAACCAGCAGTGGGAGTACACCGACGCCGGTGAGATCAGGGTCTACGGCACCAAGTGCCTGGACGCCGCCGGCACCGGCAACGGCTCCAAGGTGCAGATCTACAGCTGCTGGGGCGGTGACAACCAGAAGTGGCGCCTCAACTCCGACGGATCCATCGTCGGCGTACAGTCCGGCCTCTGCCTCGACGCCGTCGCGAGCGGCACCGCCAACGGCACGCTGCTCCAGCTCTACACCTGCTCGAACGGCGGCAACCAGCGCTGGACCCGTACGTGAGGGAACCCGTCACGGGTGAAAGGGCGAGTCGATGACCGCTTCCGACGGGGCCCTTGCCGCCCCTCCAGGAAGACGCCGCCGATGATCCCGGGCCGCCGCCGCAACGCCGGCGGCGGCCCTCGTGGTTGAACGCCTGAACGCCACCGGCGGTTGCCGCAGCCGGGGTTCTGCGACTCGCCGGCCACCTGCCGGCCGGACGAGACCGGCCTCCTGCCGACCGGACGAGAGTGCCCGACACCGGGCCGCAGCCGCGATCACCCGCCGTCCTGCCCGACGGCTTCCTCAGGGCCGCAAGGAGCTTCCGCTTGCGGCAGCGGCGTCCCGGCCGCCGCGGCGCGGAACGCCCTGGGGCTGAGGCCCTTGTGGCGTTTGAAGGCGGCGCTGAAGCCGAAGGCGTCGGCATACCCGACGGACGTCCCGATCCGGGCGATGCTCAGGTCGGTGTCGGCCAGCAGCACTTCGGCCTCGTCCATGCGGCATTGCGTGAGGTAGGCCAGGGGCGGACGGCCCATCAGCCGGGTGAAGCGCTTGGCGAACAGCGCCCGCGAGACACCGGCCCGAGCGGCCAGGGACGCCACCGTCCAGGCTTCGGTGGGCCGCTCGTGGAAGGCGTGCAGGGCGGGGGAGAGGACCGGGTCGGAGAGGCCTCGATACCAGCTGGGCGCGTCGGCGCCGGCCCCGTCGAACCAGCTGCGCAACGTGCACACCAGGGCCCAGTCGAGGAGCCGGTCCATCAGCGCCTGCGAACCGGCCGTGAGGCGGGCGGCGTCGGCGGCGGCCGTCTCCAGCCAGCCGCACACCTCGGCGTCCTCCTCGACCACCAGGACGGGCGGCAGCGCGCGCAGGAGCCGCTCGTGGCGGTGGTTCGAGGCGCGGTAGGCGCCCACGATCAGCGCGGTCGCCTCCGCGCAGTCGTCGCCCCAGTGGATC
>NZ_VDFC01000065.1:0-4357 GCF_008369065.1 Streptomyces apricus
GTCGAGCGCGCGCCGGGCTGCCGTCTCTCCCCGCTGACGGGTAACCTCCAGCTCATGTCCCGCCATGTCGCGATCGTCACCGATTCAACGGCCTACCTGCCGCCGCGGACGATGGAGCGCCACGGCATCACCGCGGTGCCCCTGACCGTGGTCCTCGGCGACCAGGCGCTCGAAGAGGGCACCGAGATCTCGGCCCGTTCCCTGGCCCTGGCGCTGCAGAAGCGCCGGTCCGTCACGACCTCCCGGCCCAGTCCCGAGGTCTTCGCCGAGACCTACCGCCGCGTCGCCGAGGACGGCGCCACCGGCATCGTCTCGCTGCACCTGTCCGCCGAACTGTCCGGCACGTACGACGCGGCGGTCCTCGCCGCGCGCGAGGCGCCCGTGCCCGTCCGTGTCGTGGACACCGGGATGGTCGCGATGGCCCTCGGCTTCTGCGCGCTGGCCGCCGCCGAGTCCGCGGAGGCGGGCGGCACGGTCGACGACGCGGTCACCGCCGCGGAGAAACGGGCCGCGGGCACGTACGCCTACTTCTACGTCGACACCCTCGACTACCTGCGCCGGGGCGGCCGGATCGGGGCGGCCCAGGCGCTGCTCGGGTCCGCCCTGGCCGTCAAACCGCTGCTGCAACTGGACGGCGGGCGCATCGAGATGATGGAGAAGGTGCGCACCGCCGGCAAGGCGATCGCCCGCCTGGAGGAGATCGTGGCCGAGCGGGCCGGCAGCGCCCAGGTCGACATCGCCGTCCACCATCTCGCCGCGCAGGACCGGGCGTCGGCGCTCGCGGAGCGGCTGCGGCTGCGGGTCCCGGCGCTGGCCGACCTGCACGTGAGCGAGATCGGAGCGGTGATCGGGGCGCACACCGGGCCGGGGCTGCTGGGGGCGGTCGTCTCACCCCGCTGAGGTGCCTCGTACGAGTGATGAGGTTGTCCACAACCGGGCGCTTCTCCACGGGAATTGAGCAAGATCATCGCGGATTCGTGTGGTGCCCGATCCTCGTGGCATGGCACTTCGATCACGTTCACGGACAGGTTCAGGGGCGGGTTCAGGGACACGTTCACGGACCGCGACGGTCAGCAGCGGGCCGGGCCGCGGCCCGGTCTCCGACGGCCGTACGCGACACCGTCGCCGGCCCCACCGCGCCGGCTCCCGGCATCGGAGCCGGAGCCGGGAGGCCTCGGCGGAGGCGCTGCGCCTGCGCGCCGAGACGCTCTTCGCGGCTGAGCGGACGAGGGTGCGCGGGGAGTTGCGGCAGGGGTCGCCACCGGTGCGGGGCGAGCCTGTCGCCGGGGTCGAGGCCGAGACCGAGGCTGAGGTCGAGGCCGATCCGGGRCTGGACGCAGGCGTCGGTGTCGGCGGGGGTGAGGGGCGGAGCGCAGGTGCGTGGCGGGCGCGGGCCGGGCTCGCCGTGCGGGAGCGGTTGCCGTTGTGGCTCCAGTCGCGGTGCGGGCTGGAGCGGAGGAGCGTGGCCGCGCTCACCGTGGTGCTGGTCGTCGCCGCGGTCGTCGCCGCCCAGCACTTCTGGACGGGACGGACCCAGCCGGTGCGGGCCCCGGAGATCGTGCGGGCCGCGGTTCCCTACGGGGAGGGCGGCGGAGGCGGGGCGAGGGCGGCGTCCGGGGCCACCGCGGCGGTGCGGGCCCCGGCGGGCGCGACCGGTTCGGGCGCCGGGTCGGGGTCAGGGTCTGGTGCTGGTGCTGGTGCCGAGATCGTGGTGGACGTCAGCGGGAAGGTGCGCGAGCCCGGTATCCACCGGCTGCCCGCCGGTTCCCGGGTCACGGACGCGCTGGAGGCCGCGGGCGGGGTGCGGCCCGGCGCGGACACCGAAGGCCTCAACCGGGCACGGTTCCTGGTGGACGGCGAGCAGGTGGTGGTCGGCGCGCCGCAGCCGGTGGCGGGACCGGGCGCCGCGGGAAGCGCGGGCGCCGGCGGTGGAACCGCTGCCGCTCCTACGGCCCCGGTCGCCCTCAACACCGCCACCCTGGACCAGCTGGACACGCTGCCCGGTGTCGGGCCCGTACTCGCGCAGCACATCATCGACTACCGCACCCGGCACGGCGGTTTCCGTTCGGTGGACGAGCTCCGTGAGGTGAACGGCATCGGCGACCGCCGCTTCGCCGATCTGCAGAATCGCGTACGCACGTGACGGGCGTGACGGGCGGGACACGTCCCACGGTCCGGCCGGCCGTGCACGCGGGCGCGGGGAGTCCGCTCGGGGCCGCGCATCCCCGTCAGGAGGGTCCCACGGATCTGCGGCTGGTCCCGCCGGCGCTGGCGGCGTGGGCGACAGCGGCGGCGACCTTGGGGGCGCCCCCGGGGTGGGTAGCCATGCTGGTGGGGGTCTGCGTGGCCGTGCCCGGGTGGCTCCTGGTCGCAGTACGCGGCACCGCGCGGGCCCCGTCCGGCGACCGGCGGGCGGGTCCGGGACGGGCCGATTCGGGACGTGCCGGTTCGCGGCGTGCTGATTCGGCACGGACCGGTTCGCGGCGGGCCGGTTCGTGGCGGAGCCGTCGGTCTTCCTGGTCCAGGGTCTCCGTCGCGGCCGTGCTGCTCTGCGCCGCGGGCGCGGCCGCCTCCGCCGGGCTGCACGGCGCCGACCTGCGCAGGGGGCCGGTCCCCGGGCTGGCGGAACAGTACGCCCAGGTGAGCGCCGAGGTGGAGGTCACCTCGGACCCACGGCTCACCCGGCCCCGGATCAAGGGGAACCACGCCGCCCCGACCGCGATCCTGCTCGACGCCGAGGTCCGGCGGATCGAGGGACCGGACGGCACGCAGGCGTGGACCCGTACACCGGTGCTGCTGATCGTGGACGCGGGGCGGGGCGCGGCCCGGGGGACGGCGGCGCGTTCACCGTGGCTCTCCCTCCTGCCGTCCACCAGGGTGCGGGTGACGGCACGGGCCGTGCCCGCGCTCGGCGGCGGCGACCGGATCGCGGCGGTGCTGCGGGTGCGCGGCAGCGGACCGCCGAGGGTGGTCGGGCAGCCGTCCGGCACCCAGCGGTTCGCCGGGGAGCTGCGCGGCGCACTGCGCGCGGCGACCGACGCGCTGGAGCCCGACGCGCGGGCGCTGCTGCCGGGGCTGGTGGTCGGGGACACCTCGCGGCTCACCCCGGAACTGGACGAGGCGTTCAGGGCGACCGACCTCACCCACCTCCTCGCCGTCAGCGGGGCCAACTTCACGATTGTGCTCGCCCTGCTCCTCGGCCCACCGGGCCGGGCCCAGCTGGTCGAGCGCCGCGGGCTGGCGCCCCGGCTCGGTCTCCCGCTGCGGACCACCGCCGTGTGCGGCGGGGCGCTCACGATCGGGTTCGTGATCGTGTGCCGGCCGGACCCGAGTGTGCTGCGGGCCGCGGCCTGCGGATCGATCGCCCTGTTGGCCGTCGCCACCGGGCGCCGCAGGACGCTGATCCCGGCGCTGGCCACGGCGGTGCTCGTGCTGGTCCTGTACGACCCATGGCTGGCCCGGAGTTACGGCTTCCTGCTCTCCGTGCTCGCCACCGGCGCGCTGCTCACGCTGGCCCCGCGGTGGAGTGCGGCGCTGCGCGGGCGCGGGGTGCCGCCGAGGCTGTCCGAGGCAATGGCTGCCGCGGGCGCCGCCCAGGCGGTGTGTGCGCCGGTCGTCGCGGTCCTCTCGGCGCGGGTCAGCCTGGTGGCGGTGCCGTGCAACCTGCTCGTGGAGTTCGCGGTGGCGCCGGCCACGGTACTGGGGTTCGCGACGCTGGCCACGGCCTCCTGGGCGATGCCGGTCGCGAAGGGGCTGGCCTGGTGCGCGAGTTGGCCCGCGGGGTGGATCGCGGACATCGCGCGGGCGGGCGCGGCCCTGCCGGGGTCGGGGGTGGACTGGCCGGGGAGCTGGACCGGGGCGCTGCTGCTCGCCTGCGCCGTCACCGTCCTCGTGTTCGCCGGGCGCAGGGTCCTGCGCAACCCCTGGCTGTGCGGTGCCTGCGGGGTGCTGCTCCTGCTGGTGACGGTACAGCCGCCGCCCCTGACCCGGGTGATCACCGGATGGCCGCCGCCCGGCTGGCGGTTCGCGATGTGCGACGTCGGCCAGGGGGACGCGACGGTGCTCGCGGCGGGGGACGGCAGCGCGGKGGTGGTCGACGCGGGACCGGACCCGGTGCTGGTCGACCGCTGCCTGGGCGCGCTGGGCGTCACCCGGATCCCGCTCGTCGTGCTGACCCACTTCCACGCGGACCACGTGGCGGGGCTGCCGGGTGTGCTGAGGGGCCGTTCGGTGGGGGCGATCGGGACGACGGGGTTCGAGGAGCCGCTCGATCAGGCGGATTTCGTGCGCCGGCAGGCGGCGCTCCGGGGCATCCCGGTGACGCGGGCGGCGGCGGGGGAGAGGCGTCGTACGGGCG
>NZ_VDFC01000065.1:4457-28964 GCF_008369065.1 Streptomyces apricus
GTCTTGAGCTTCGGGTTTGACTCGACCGCCGCCTTGATCGCGTCGCCGACCTTCGTGGCGAAGTCGTCGGCGTCCGGGTCCAGGTCGTCGACCTGCTTGAGGAAGCCCCGGCTGTCGAGCAGGGCATCCGGGTCCGCGCTGTGCTTGGTGGCCGCGCGGTACACGGCCAGTTCCACCGCGCTCTGCCGGGCTTTGCCCTGCGTGGCGGTGAGCTGCTGCGCGAGCTTCTCGGGATCGGCCTTGCCGTCGTCGAGCGCGATGCCCGCCTTCTCGGCCAACTGGGCCAGCAGGGCGGACTGACGCTGGAGTTCGGTGGTCGTGTTCTTCGAGCGGTCCTCGTGCTTGCGGGCCTGGGCCTTCCACTTCTCGGCCTCGGCCTGCCAGTTCGTCGCGGCGCTCTTGGTGCCCTTGTCGTCCTTGCCGGACTCGGGTGGGGACGTGCCCTCGGGAGGCGTGGTGCCCTCCGGGGGAGTGCCAGTGTTCTCCGCGCCCGTGCCGGGCTCTGCGGGTGTCGCCATGATCGTGTTCTCCCTTGTCGGGTGGGGGTGCCCATGCGGGCTGAAAGCTGTGGGGCGCGCGGAGGTGAAGAGCTTCTCCCCGAGTGATTCGTGAGCGCCTCTTACACGCCCAGTGCGCCCTTACCGAAGACAGGGGCGTTCCCTACTTTGGGATGGCCTTACCTCATCAGTGGGCTGGGCTGGGTTGCCTGGTTGATCCGCCGTCCTGGGGGTCGCCGGATGCCCGGTGACCCAGTCCAACAAGATGAGATGAGGTGCATGGTGGAAAAAGAACCTGCCCCCAGCAAGAAGGGCTTGTTTCGAGATCTGACGAAGCGACTCGGTATCGCATTGGGTGCTCGTGCCCTGTGGACCTTGGCGGTGCGGCTGATCGACCACCACTGAGTACTTAGGGGTATGTGGAGTTACCCCCAGGCGCCACATGACCTTCAGTACTAGGAATCGCTCCCATCACCTGATGGTGATGGGAGCGATTTGCGTCCTCGACCCGAATCGCTTTCCTGAGAGGGACTTTGAGTTGACGCCCTCTCCGAACTGATGCGCGCGACCTCTTCGAGGACCTGCTCATCCCGCCAGTCGGGGTTGAGGCGCCGGACCTTTTCATACGTGGAGATGGCCCCAGCGGCGTTCAGATCGTTGAGCTGACGCGCGGTCTCGCCCGGGTCGGGCGTGACGAGGTCGGGGAACTCCACGTCGGGGATCTGCGGGATGACCGAGGACCCGAACACGGCTTGGTCGATCTCCAGCAGTACGCCGAAGAGATGGGCCAGGGCAGGCCGCCAGTAACTGGTCTTGTTCGCCCGGGTCGTGAGGGACTGACGCTCCCGGGCCGCGATCTCCGTCGCCGTGGGGTTGCCGCTGCTCTCTCCGGTGACGCCGAACGTCTGGAGGCTGTACCCGGCGCCGAGGATGATCCGCTCCGCCAACTCGGCGCAGAGGACGCGATGCTCCTCCGTGCGGATGGCGAACTGGACCTGCTCGATTGCCGAGCCCTTCTCCTCGGCAACACCGAGATTGAGCGGCACGAACAACTCGCGGTCGAGGTCGAACTGAGCGCCTTCGCCCGTACCGAGGCTCTCCAGAACGGAGGCATCGAGCAGGAGTCGAGCCTTGCCGAGGCGCAGATCGCGCATCCAGTCGCTGTACGCCTCGTCCAAGGCGTCCATGAGCACTTCGACGCCGGAGAAGTCCGAGCGGCCGAGGTTGGCGGCTGCGGGCAGGTGGCGCCAGAGCTTGTTCGGCCTGAGGTTCGGGATGTACTGAGCGGTGAGCTTGAGGGTTCCGGTTGGGACGCCGTCCCCGTCGATCACGAGGTCCGCGAGACCTGCTGTCTCCGGGAAGTCCGTCAGCGGAACCTGGACACCCAGCTCGTCGGCCGAGCCGACCCACACCGAGTGCCTGATCCAGCCCGGCTCGTGCCGTTCGAGCTGCCGTACAACGGTGTTGGCGTCCTCGCGGATCACGTCCCAGAACGTGACGGCGCTCAGCCGGCCCCACTTCCACTCCGGGATGGCGATGTCGGGGGAGGCCGCAACCAGCCAGGGCTTGTCCTGGATGCTCTGGTCCCAGACCACACGGAGATAGACCCCTCCGAGGGCCGCCGAGATCTCGGCGGCTTCCCGCAGCACGGCGTACGTCGTGTCGTCGGCGAGCTGGTCCAGCCGCTCCTGGGTCGCCTCGTCGTTCACTGTCAGGTTCAGCGGGGATCCGAAGAGCAGGTTCGCGCTGGTGGCCGCGATGGCCCCGGCGAGGGGCACGTGGATCTTCGAAGGCCGCTCGCCCTCCGGCGTGGGCTGTCCCCAGAACCAACGCCCCAGACGGGCCAGGAAGCTCCTCCGGCGCGTGGCGGGCCTGTCGTTCGGAGCGTTGCGGTACGCGTCCGTCAGACCCTCGGGGAGCCCGGCGTACCAGGCGCTCCAGACCTTCTGCTGGGCGAAGACGTCGGCGAGGTCGGGGGGAGGCCATGGGGTGCCCATCTCAGACCCCCTTAGGCGGTTCGTTCGTCCTCGCGGTCTGCCTGCGAGAGCGGGATGTCGATCTGGGGGCGCCAGATGTGCTGAGTGGTCTTCACGGCGTAGCGCAGGGCGTCCACGCCGTGGTCGTTCTGCTTGAGCGGGGCGTCCTCGCCGCGCTCGGTGGCCTTGGGGTCCCAGACGTAGCCGTCGATCTCCTTCAGCAGCTCCTTGCACGAGCTGTGGACGCGGAGTTTGTCGGCGGCGAACAGCGCCATGAGGATGCGGACGCCGCTCAGGACCTTGTTGTGGGCCGGCCGCGGGGCCAGCCCGTCCCTGCGGAGCTGTGCGTGGAACGAGGCCGCGGAAGGGTCGACGGCGACCATGCCGGGCCGTATGCCGCGCTCCCGAGTCCCCGGAGGCCGTACGGAACCCAGCCACTCCCGCAGACGCTCAGAGGTCTCCAGGTCGGTGATCTGGCGCTGGGCCTTGCGCCCGTCGTACCGCCAGTCCGCCGCCGCGTAGAGGCATCCGTCGCTGCCCATGCCGAGGAGCACGGCGTGCGTCGGGTTCGAAGTGCCGTAGTCGATGCCGAGGGACAGCCACCGCGTGATCGGCGGCAGGATGTCCACGACGTGCCGGGAGCGGTCGAACATGTCGAAGACCGCGCCCTCTGCCGCACACCACTCGCCGAGGATGAACCGCCTGTAGAACAGGCCCGAGTACATCCGCTTGGTCTCTTCGACGTAGTCCGCCGTCAGGTGGATGTTGTCGTCCAGCTCGAAGGAGAAGACCTTCATGGAGCGCCGGACTTCGGGCTTGTCGATGAACTTCTCCCGGAGCCAGTGCGTCGGCGAGTCCGGGTTGGTCGTGGCGAAGATCCGGGCTCCGGGGGCCCTCATGCGGGTCCGGAGCATGTCCCAGAAGGTCTCCGGGAGAAGGGTTGCCTCGTCCACGTACGCGCCGACGCACGTCATGCCGCGGATCTTGTTCTCGCTCTTGACGTCGTTCGCGCCTATGACGTGGACGAGACGCCCGAAGATCCGGGCGGTAGGCGCTCCCGGGTTGTAGTCGACCTGGAGGGAGAGGTCCTCGAAGATCTCGTAGTTCATGAGCGGCTGAAGGGCGTTGCGGTACACCGCGTCCCTCGTCTTGCCGATCATCACCAGCTCACCGGACGTGGAGGCGCTCTCCACGAACGTTAGCCAGGCCCACAAGGAGGCGATCGTCTTGCCCGAGGAGACCGCGCCCTCCCAGAGGTTGATCCTCCGGTTCGCGGCGTAGAAGCTCAGGATCTGCTTCGGGGAGAAGCGCTCCAGGAGGAACTGGGTGCTACGAGCCGTACTCGTCGGCATCGTCGCCCCCAAGCTCCCGGGCAGCCGTCGTCATGGCCTCCCCGAGGGTCTTCAGCAGGCCCTTGGCGTTCTCCCGTCCCGCGTCTCCGGCGTCGACCTGGTGGAGCTTCAGGACGGTGCTCATCGCGCTGGAATGCGCCGTGGTGAAGTCCTTGAACTCCCGGGCCGGCGGGCGCCTGACGGTGCGGGTGACGATGTTGCCGAGGTGGTCGAAGCCCGTCAGCTCGTACCGGGTCAGAGCCCGCTCCCGGGCCTCCTGGGCCAGCTCCAGGGCGCCTTCGATCTCCCGCTGACGCAGAGCCGTCAGATCGGCCTGACGGGCGTCAGTCGCAGCCCTGACGGCCTCCCGGTCGAAGGAGAGTCCGAGGCGTCGGGCGTGGTTCGTGATGGTGCCGACGGACCATCCCGTCTGACAGGCGATCTCGTTGCGGCTGACGCCGTCAGCGTGGAGCTGACGGAGGCGGTCCGCGTCCTCGTCGGAGAAGGTTCGGGTCATGGCCGGGTCACCCCCTCACGCGTGTGGAGTGACGGGTGACCGGTCAGGAACTGACGGCCGTTGTGGAGATGCAGGAACGTTCCGGAAAGGAATGCTTCATGTCCGCTGACGGAGGGGGAACCATGTTAGCCACGATCACGGCGATTACAGGGTTACTTGGTCTGATCGCCTCGTTGGTCTTCGTCGCCATTCAGACGCGAGCGATGACGGAACAGGTTCGCATGGCGAATAATCTGAACGGCACAAACGCGGTGGATCTATGCCTGAACAACGTGAGAGAAATCTACTTCAAAATGCTGGAGTATCCAGAATGCGGAAGTACTTCTATGAGGATGCGCCGTGCCCGACTGGTGAGGTTGAGCGGGAACGTGTCCTGCTGATTGCCGAGGCCCTGGCGGATGTCCTGGAAACAGGATTAGTGGCGACCCGCCGAATTCCGGAGACCGAGTCGTTCGAGGATTGGCGTGACTACTGCCGTTTTATACGCAACAACATTCCGACCATCCGTGGTCTTCTCGTAGAGCACTCGATGTGGTGGCCGCAGCTTGCAAGGCTTTCGCCGTGACCTGTTGTCGACGGTTGCTCTGGCGGGAGTTTCGAGGTTCGAGTGGCAGCTTTCGGTGTAGCGCGAGAAACTGGCCTCACCGGGCCCTGGCGGGGTGATCAAATGGACTACGCGCTTCTCGGCGCGATCATCGCGTTCGTTGTCTTCATCGGCGGCATCATGCATCGCAGTGTCGAGGGTCGTCGTGAAGCTGTTCGGCAGTCGGAGCTGTTCTATCTGCAGCATTATTGGGCGATTATGTATGAGTTTCCGTCTGGCGCACTGGTTGACCGGATGTCGCCGCGACCGGAAGATGCGATCCTTGGCGAGTTGCTCACTGACGAAGAAATTCGGAAATTGTGCTTGCTCTATCTTCGTTTGAGTGAGGATGAATGCGAGCTTCGCAGGCGGGGGGCGGTGTCCGATGAGACCTGGAAGCAATGGGTTCTCGGAATGCGTCACCATATGGCGCGGTGGCCCGTTAGGAACGCTTGGTATGAGGTGAGAGACTCATCCCACCCGGATATACCGCACAAGCCCCAGTTTGAACATCTGCGCCAAGTTGAGGCGCACGGGGGGCGCTACGACTTTTGTAGCATGAACGTCATCAGGCGGGCATGGCACGGTCTGCGGCCCGGATGGTGGTGGCGCTGGTGGCGTCATGGCGTGCGCTGGGACGGCTCGGAGCGCTAAGAAAATCATGAGTGCCACAGTGCTGTAGTACATACGCTTGGAGCGTGACTGATGACGAGATGCTCGAAGAGGAGACCGTTCGCCCCTTCGTGGTTCCGATCAATGACGAGTTCGCCGCCCAGGCTGCTGCAGCGTTGAGGCACTACCGTGAACTGGTCGAGAACGCGTTTTCGGACGGCTGGGAGCCAGCGGCCGGATCCCCGTTCGTGGCGGACACTGCGTGCAATGAGGCTGTTGCGGATCCGGTCGGTTCCGCACGCGGATCGCTCTATGCGATGTTGCTCGACATCGCCGGCCTCTCTTGGAGTACGGCGCTTGACCATGTGCGGGCGTTGGAGCACGACATCACTCGAAAGCCACCGCCTGTGTGGTCTCCGCTTGTTTCGGCACGTGCCGTCTTGGAGAGCTGCCTCTTCCTGCAGTACCTGATCGAGCCCTCGATCTCCTGTGGCCTCAGGCTCGCTCGGTGCGCCGGATTGTGGCGTAAGGACGTTCAGCACTCGACGCAGGCGGCACGCGTCTTCGGTGCCGAACAGGAGGCGGAAGCGGCCGACTTGGACGCGTACGTGACGCAGGCGCTCGCTGACGCCAACGTGTCCGAGCGCTCGAATGCGCAGGGGCGGATCACGGGGTACGAGGTCGACGGCGAAGTCTCAAGTCTCGACTACAAGATCACGGATCGGGCTAAGGCTGCTTTGCCTTCGTGGGTTCCTATGCCCTACGCGATTTTGTCGGGTGCTGCCCATGGTCGGCCTTGGATGACTGGCAGCACTCGCAGGGGTGCGGATGAAACTGACGGCGCTCTTGTCGGAGAAGCCGCTACGGTCATGACTGCCCTCATGGTCGTCATGGCGTCGCTGGAGATGTGCTTGGCCGCCTGGCAGGGTTTCTTCGGTGCGGACCTGAACGAGACGTTCACGGAGTTGGAGGAGCATCGAAGTCAGGCGTTCATGTATCTGCTGGGACTTGCCCACGCAGCAGACGACTAGATGATCACTCGACGCCTACCAAAATGCGTTGGGCTTTGGTCCTCGTGGCCATCTCGGCCCTGGCGACGTCCAGGTGGCGGAAGAGCTTCTGGTTTCGATGGTCGAGCCCGCCGACCGTCAGATGGCCGCGCCGAATCCAGGAGTAGACCGTCTGAACGCTGACGCCCGCGAAGAGCGCCGCTTCCTTGACCGTCATCCAGACCTCGTCCTCCACTGACGGCCTCCCCCGAGAACGCGAAAAGGCCCCGGCCTCTATAGGAGTTGGGGCCTGCACGTGGACACAGTGGTCCTGCTGATCGCGATTATGCGGGCCAGTGTTTCAAAACGCAAGCACATCGCTGACGGGCGTCACGATGGGCCTGTCGCGTCATCGGTCGACAGCTGGGGACGCGACTGGCCCACGCCTAGGAACCGGTACAGCTCGTTGAGCCGTTCAGAGTCCTCCTGATCCAGCCCTTGAGCCTCCTCTTCCGCTTCGAGCGATTCCATCTCGCGCTGTGCTCGCTCACGCTTGTCCCGCTCGATTTCCCGCTGGATGATCTCGGCCATGTTCCGTCGCGCTGGGGCGTCCGAGCCACGGACGAAGAGGCTCATGACCTTGAGAGCTTCGGTCAACAGGAGGCCGGTCTCCAGCTTGTATTCCGGCCAAGGGGGCAGCCCGTACCAGGTCTTGATCTGCTGGAGCAGCCCTTGAACGTGAAGACGGGTGTCCTTGTGCTCATCCGGCAGCAGCATGATCGTGCTATTGGCCGTGGTGACCAGCATCTCGCGCTCCCGGTTCCAAGCTGCCCGGGTCTCCTTCGTGCCCATGCCCCGGAATATCTGGATCTCCAGGTGCACCTTGAGCTGAGTAAGGGCTTCGAAAGCGCGCTGTGCGTTCGCCTTGGCCTGGACGAGTTCGGCCGCCCTGTTGCTGCTCCGGGTCTGGAGCCATGACCCGAGAATGGTGAAGCCGCCACCAACTAGGGCACCCAATAGCGCGATGCCGAACTCCATCGAAATGACCTTGTCCCAGAAGCCGTTCATGGTGGTCATCATGCCGACGGGATCAAACCCGTGGGACTGCTTCTGTCAAGTCCTTCTGGGTCGGCCCGGCCGGCCGGTCTTCCGGCGCCGTGGGTGCTATCCGAACGGGTTGCCGCCCTGCGCCTGGACTCCGGCGGTGACTGCCGCCAGGTAGGCGGCGTAGGTCTCCCGCTGGTTCCACGTGAAGAGGACGGTGCGCGAGTTGTTCGCGATGGCCTTCTGCGCTTCGGCGGTCGCGATCCGGAGCTGCCCGCGGTCCTGCTCGGTGGCGAGCTGCACGTACCCGTTCACGAGGCGGGTGGGCTCCTTGGACTGCACCTTGATGACGTTGCCGAGCGGGATCACGGAGTCCTTGGCACCGGTCACCTTCCCCATGAGCTTGCGCTTGATCTCGGCGCGATCCGCGTAGAGCGTCACCGTCGCGACGTAGCCCTTGAAGACCTGTGCTTCGGGCTGGGGTGCAGGCGCACCCTTGGAGAGGTCGTATGCCATCGGATCAGTGTGCCGCTTTGTCTGTTGGTCTGTGGGGAGTGTGCCCGAAATTCGAGGGGCGGAAGCGCTGGCAGAGCGGGTCCGGGACACGGCCAGCTCGCCTCCTCGCGCGTGTCATGACGCCGGATCTTCGCTGTCCGTCGCGTCCTCCTCGCGTGGGTCGACGTTAGCGGGATCGGGGCCCTGCAACAGCTCGAAGCGGCGTCTCTGGGCCAGCTCGTGCTGGATGGCCCGTTGCTGCTTCGACCCCGTCCGCTCGGAGAGGGGTGGGAGGGGGTCGGTGCGGATGTAGGCCGACAGGAGTTCTGTCAGCTCCTCTGCCAGCTCCGCCAGCCAGCTCACCGCGAAGAAGTGCCGGACGCCGGCGGCCCTGAACTTCCGCATGACGGTCAGGAGGTCCCTCACGCGTGTGCGGAGTTCCCGGTCCGGGATACGCGCCACAGCCCTCTGGACCCGCTCCATGTGGCCGAACACGGTGTCCAGGTACTCGGCGCTCTCGTCGGTGTGCATCGCCGCGACTTGGCCCTTGACGGACTCCAGGAATTCGCCAAGCGTGATCAGCTCGTTCAGTGCCTTGTCCGCCGCTTCTTGGCCAATCTCCGCGAGGCGAGCCTCCCGGGCCAGCTTCCTCTGGTGGGACAGGGTGAGCCACACGCCCCCAAAGGACGCCGCGCCACCGACGAGAGCACCGCCGAAACCGATCAGACCGGAGAGCACTTCAGGTTGCATGGCGATCATCATGATGCGGGACGCTCTTCCTCGCGCCACTCCCAGAAGCCGTCGATGTTGCTCGCGGCCGTGCTGAAGACTTTGGTCTCCGCAGGGAGCTGGCGTACACCGCGCCTGACAGCTCCCAGACAGTCGATGGCGTGTTGGAGCACCTGGCGGATCACCGGTGACGACTCTTCGTATTCGTCCCGATTTGGGCCATCAAAGGTCACATAGTGCCAGTTCGTCAGAATATCGACAGTGGCGTTGAGGCGCGCTCTCAGCTCCTTGTGCTGGAAGAGCGGAGCGGTGAGCTTCAGGACGTCCATTTGGTCCGTCATCTCATCCTCCCAGTTGGGAGTCACACCGCTTGTACTGGTTACCTGGATCTCCGGCTTCCTGAAGAGCCGCATCAGCTTCAGTAGGGCCTGCCCGCACTCCTTCGTGGCGTGGTCGAGCTGCTTCTCCTTCTCCTGGCGGTCCACTTGGTACCGCATCGTCAGGAAGGCCACCACGGCCCCAATGAGCGTTCCCGTCAGGCCCACTAGGGCGACGGTGTAGTCCTTGTTCAGCCCCCATAGGGCCAGCGTCACCTGATCCACAGCGCCATCATGCCGACGTGATCCAACCTATGGGGCTGATCCCGTCAGGTTCTTTCTGTGCGGCGACGCCGTGCGTCCACTAGCCATGAGGAGGGGGCGGGCAGTTCTGGATCATCACGGAGGTACGCGGCGAGTAGATGGATGCCCTCCTTCACGGCATCGAGCTTCCACTGATACCGAGCCTGTGTTCTAGCCACCCCGCGCCACCAATGAAGGTTATAGAGGAGGAAGATTTCATCCATTCGGACACGTAGCACTTCACTGTCCGGGATGGTTAGAACGGCCGTCTCCACCTTGACCAGAGCTTCGCCGGCCTGTCGCCAGGCATCGGGTTCGCCATCGGGGTCAGCCAGGTATTCCTTCAACTTGTCACGTGTAGTGATCAGGTCATTCAGTGCCTTCTCACCTGCTGTTTTGCCCCGTGTGTCCTGCCGCTCAGCCTTCGCCATCTTGCCCTGGCCTCGATACTGCACCACGCCCCCCACCACCGTGAGCCCAGCACCCAGCACAGCTCCTGCTACTCCGAAAAGTCCCGCTGCCACCACATCGTTCATAGGAGTGATCATGCCAACGGGGCCAACCCCGTGGGGCTGATCCCGTCAAGTCCTCGGTGGTCGGCTCACTCCTCGTTGAAGCTCTCCAGGAAGTCGTCCGAGTACTTCATCAGATGACGGTGGGCGATCTCGGGATGGTCGTGGCGCCGGGCCAGCTCCCAGATCCTCGCCCCGTAGTGCGCGAGAAAACCCACGTAGTCGTCGAACTCCAGGAACTGGGCCTCGGTCAGCTCCCGCTCGATTACCGCCTCCTCGGCGGCGTACTGGTCCTCGGTGCTCACTTCTGACCCTCCTTCTGGGAACCCTGGGTCTTCTGCTCCGGGTAGTGGCCGCCCCGCTCGGGGTCGTACACGGTCCGGTGCCGCTCCAGGACGGCCGGAGGGGTGTTGGCTATCAGCTCGTCAGGGTCGACGGATGCACGGAAGATCCCCATGCTGAAGGTCCTGTCTCTGTGAAGGGGATGGGGACCGGGGCGGTCGGGATGCTTGGCGGCGATCGACCGCCCCGGGATCTTGCAGGGCTCAGGCGAAGGGGTTTGCCTGGATCTCCTCGACGAGGGCACTCAGCTCATCGGGCTCCAGGGCCCCGGCCTCGGCGGCCTGACTGGCCGAGACGACGATCGAGTGGGCGTAGTCGGTGGAACCGTCCGCCATGGCCTGGCGGTACATCGCTGCGTAGTCCATCGGGTGCCTCAGTCTTCGGTTCGGGTGACGCTGACGTGCGTCCGGTTGGGCTGCTGGAGGTCGGGGGTGAAGGTGGCCGTGGCCCCTCCCCCGAGGTCGCGGACGTAAGGCGTAGTAGCTGTAGCTGTAGCTGTAGCCGGGTTGACCTGCGGCTCTACACCTTGCGGAGAGGGGCTCTGAGGGGCGGGGGAGGGGCTCCCGGGGATGTCCTGGCGGTGGACCCCCACGGCGACCCCCAGGCCCGGCACGCGGACGCTGTGGCGCACGGGGATCCCCGCGGCCTCCAGGAGCTTGCGGACGTCCTTGACCGACCAGGTCCTCCCTGGGGTCTCCTTCGTGAGCTGCCGGGCGACCTGGGCGAGGTGCACGCCCTTGCGGTTTCCGGTCAACTCCCAGAGCACATCAGTGAGGTCGTCGGGGTGGAGGGCGGGCTCCTTGCCCTCGGACTTTTCCTGAGCCGGCCGGGCCGCTCGCCAGGCCGCGACGCACCAGACGACGGCGAAGAGCCACATCACCGCCGTGGAGGCCGCCAAGAAGCTCCAGCCGATCACCACGGGGACGGCGAGGAAGGCCAGGCGGATCAGGAAATCCGAGGCCTTCTCGCCCGCCTTGAGCCAGGCGACGATCCCCCGGGCCGTGTTGAGGGTCAGGGTCGAACTTCCTTGGGCGAGGCGCTCGACCCCCTTCCGGAGCCTGGTCACATGACCCCCGTGACCTTGTCGCCTGCGAGGTTGAAGGCGCCGACCACGACAGCAGCGGCCACACCAGAGAAGCCCGCCGACAGGCCGAGCATCACGCCGCAGATGACGCCGCTGACGACCTTGCCGTGGAAGATCTTCCCGCCGCTCTTCCAGACGGCCGCGAGGACGACGATGTAGACCACCAGGGCCGCACAGCCGCCAGGCGTCAGAGCCTTCTGGCCGGACCTCGTGACGCTGGGCGTCGCAGTCCCGGTGACGGCCGTCAAGGACCAGTCCCCCAGGACGTTGCCGCCGCCCAGGAGCATCACGGCCCCGGTGCCGAGGAGACCTCCGGCAGCGGTGACGCACAGCATCCCCAGGGCCACCGAGGCCATGAACGGGATCAGTGCCTTCGGGTCCCGCCCGCCTCCTCCGCCCCCTCCGGGCGGGCCGACCTTCGGGCCTCCGCCCCCGGTCTTCCACCAGCGGGCGAGGTGCCAGGCCATGATCGACAAGCCGATCGTGAGGCCGCCCAAGCTGACCGTCGCGGTTGTGGCGGTGTTCATCGGGCACCGCCGGTCATGACGTCCACGACCGTCCGGAACCGCGATCCAGACGACGGTCCGGTTGAGGAAGCGGTGGTTCTGGACCAGCCGGATCACGGCGACGGCCAGGAGGAACCCGCCCATGACCCAGGCGCCCTCGGGCCCCTGCTCGCGGTCGACGTCGTGGAGCGTGGCGGCCCAGAGGTTCGCCGGGACCCAGGCGCACGCGATGGCGCCGAGGTTCTTGCCGGGCTGGATCCAGGAGAGGTCCCAGCGGCTCTCCTGGGGCTCTTCGGCGGTGAGGTGGATGTGGACCTCGGGCTCGGGCGGAGTCCACGACGGGTAGTTGGGGGGACCAGGGATCTTCTCGGTCATAGCGACCTCCGGGCGTGCGGAGGTGCGCGTGCGTCAGCCGTCGGCGAGCACAGCGCACCCCCGAAGTGGGTGTGAGGGCTCGCGTCAGGCGGCGAGGGCGGAGGGCAGCGTCTTCAGGCGGGGCTCGGCGGCCTCCACCCTCTTCCGGCTCTCCCGGGCCGTGCCGTCAGATGACGGCAGTCCGGCCTTCTTCAGGGCGTCAGTCATGAGGGCTGTCGTGGGACGGCGCTGCCCAAGCTCGTCGTACAGAGCCCGGATCACCGCGTCGATCTGCTGCGGCTGCGTCAGGGGCTCTGACGGCTTCTCCGGCTCCTTGACGGGCTCCGGCTTTTCCAGCTCCTCGGGCTCGTCCACAGTGCTGTGGGCGGCCTCCTCGGACTTCGCGATGTTCGGGGCCTCCATGGTCGCCCCGGTGCTGATGACGGGAGCGCTGACGGCCTGCTGACGCGACAGGAGAGCCTGGTGGACCTGGCGCATCAGGGCGCCGAAGGCCAGCAGGGCGGCAGTCGGCGGCACGGCGGCCACGACGTACTCCATGAGGCCCGCGTCCGTCCCCACTCCGGCGACGTTCAGGGCGATGCTGCCGATCGAGCCGGTACCGGCGAGGGCGACGGCCCACCAGTCCATACCGCGCTGCATCAAGCTGGCGCGCAGGATGAGCAGTTCGCCGGAGATGATGAACAGGTCCACAGTGGCCGGCCAGGTCCAGGCGCGGGTGGAGTCGGAGAGGCCGTTGTCCGCTGCCACGTCGTGGAGGTGCTCGTACGACAGCCAGAAGGCGGCGCCGGTGAGCAGGATCGTCACCACGGCGGCACCGATGGCCAGGCCGTTCTGGGTGTCCGGATGGGAGTCGGTGTAGACGCCGTCAGGAGGCGTCATGGCGGTGGACCCTGCGGGCGTTGAAGCAGGCAGGGTAGGTTTCCCGGTGGGCATGGGGAGGTCGAATCTCCTCGTGCTTAGGGAGCCGGGCTGATGCTTGGCGGCTGGCTCGGCTCCCGCTGGCGGTCTTCGGTTGTCTTTCTGTGTACAGATTAGCGGTCATCGCTGACGGGCGTCAGGGGTTGACGCGGTCATGTGCATCACGCGCCTGCGCCTCGACCAAGAGCCGGTAGTCCCGCTCGTCCATACGGACCGACGGGCAGAGCGCGCACTCGGCCGCCCAGTCCCCCGGGAAGTGCCGGACCAGGGTCAGCCCTCCGCATGACGGGCACGTGACGCCCCTCAGCAGTTCCTTGCGCGGCGCCGTCATCGAGATCCGCTGAGTGGTTCTGACGAGGTCCCTGATCTCCTCCTGGAAGTCCCGCACCCAGGACTGCTCGCAGATCCACGGGAGGTGCGCCGTCAGCCGGGCAGTCAAGGTGCTGACGTGCCTCCTGACGGGCGTCAGGCCCCGCTCCTCGGTCACGACCTCGGACCAGCCCGCGAGGACCTCCAGGAAGGGCACGGAGCCCGTCTGGTCCTCGGCGTCAGTGACGGCCTGACGGCTCGCCGGGCCGAGGAGGTTCAAGACGTCGTCCCGGCCCGGAAGAGGGGCGTGCAGACGCGTCGCCGACCTTCCACTGCTGGCCCCGCCCTGGATGCGCTGACGCGACATCGTCAGGTGGACGAACAGCTCGGGGAGTTGGAGGAGATCACCGCGGATCCCGTTGCGGCACCTGTCGCACGTACGGGTCTCGGACGGGTCGGAGCAGACGAAGCACTCGTAGATGTTCACGGTCGTACCTCCAGGACGAGCAGGCGGATCAAGAGGGCGTACTCGCCCCGGGTGGCCCCCGGCGGGATCGCGGGGGTCTGGGCCAGGACGGCCGGCTCGGTGGCGAGGAGCCCGAGGAGCGCCCCGAGGCCCATCGGCTCCTCGGGGCGCTCGCTCAAGACGTCAGCCAGGGCCATCAGGCCGGGCACGGGGCGGGCTCCGGCAGTTCGATCGACTCGCCGGTGATGGCCTCGGTCACCATGGCGACCAGGTCCCGGGCAGCTGGGGGCGTGACGCCGTTGCCGATCAGCTTCACGCGGTTGCGCTTCGACTTGGGCGTCAAGACGTAGCCCTCCGGCAGGGCCATCGCACGGGCGTACTCCGAGGGCTCCAACATCCGGAACCGCAGATCCTCGAAGTGCTCGATCTCCCCGCCAGGCAGGACCGCATGACGGTCCAGCGTCGTGACGGTGCCGAGCGGCTCGGAGGCCGGGCGGGCCTTCGAGCCCGAGTAGTACGGAAGCGTCATCGCCGGGGCCTGGACGAGGCCGTGGTGATTCCCTCCCGCGCAGACGGCCGCGAGGGGCTCCTTGATGGACCTGTGGGAGCTGTTGCCGCCTCTCAGCTCGACCATGTACGGCTCTCGCAGGGCGAGGCCCGTTTCGTTGCGCGTCGTGCAGGTCCTCAGCGGCAGATGCGCCGGGCGGGCCACCTTGCCCTGACGTCCTTCGACCGGGACGAGGAGGTGATCCGAGGTGGCGAACTGCTGGTAGCCCGCCCTGATCCTGCGGAGCGTCGACTCCGCCAAGGGCCGCTTGCGCTCCCCGAGCGTCTTGGCCGGGAGGGTCCAGTCGATGGCCTCGGCAGCCGAGCGGACCTTGGGCTCCAGGGCCTGTAACTCACAAGTCGTGTACGGGCACGCGTAGGTGTACTGGGCGCGGAACTTCCCGTGCTGGCGGTCCGGGCGCTTGAAGCGCTGGACGACCTGCACACGGCCGTGCTGGGGGCACTCGGCCTGGGGCCGGAGCCACTTGTCGAAGTCCGGCGCCCGGTCCCCGGTCCTCCAGAAGATCGCGTAGAAGCGGTCACGGCTCTGGGGAGCGCCCTCACCGAGGGCCTGAGCGAACATCGAGTTCAGGAAGACGAGTCGGTGTTCGTACCCCCAGGCCCTCATGCTGTCGAGCCACGCCTTGAAGACCGCCCCGGGCTTCTTGGGCGGACCCCACTGCATGACCTCGACGACGTTCTCCACGATTATCGCCCGGTACTGGTGGGTCTCGGCGAATCGGACGCAGTCCCACATGGTTGCGCGGGACTTGATCGCGGCCTCGTCGATGCCGCTGGTGGCCCGTACACCGTCCACGTACTCGCCGTGGCCCAGCTTCTTGCCGGAGGCGAAAGAGTGCGCGGTACAGGCCGGGCTGGCCCACAGGAGATCCGTCTTGGGGTAGCGGGTCGGCTCGACCTCGGAGATGTCCGCAAGATCGTGGTCCGCCTCCGGGTGGTTGGCCTGGTGGCTGTCGATGGCGTCCCGGGCATGGTTCGCGGCGAAGGCCACCTGAACCCCCGGGACCTGCGCGGCGCCGGTGGACGAGCCTCCGGCGCCGCAGAACAGATCGGTGAGCGTCAGGGTCACCGAGCACCCCGCATACGGCGGATGATCGCGACGGCCAGGCCGAGGACGATCAGGACAGCGATCAGGTGGAGGAGAAGGACGAAGGCGGTCATCCGACCTCACAGACCCACAGGTGGTGCTTCCGGGAGACCCAGTCGTCCTCGGCCAAGCGGAGGAGCGCCTCGCCGACGGTGGACCGGTGCAGACCGACGGCCTTGGCGATCTCGCTCGCGGTCTGGGCATCAGGATGGAGAACCATGTAGATGCCGACGATCTTGGCGGAGGGCTTCAGGTCCTGGTCGTGGATCAGCTCTCGAACCCAGCGGGCGTTCATCGGCCCTCATTCAGTTCGAAGGCCATGGAGATATGGCTCATGTGGAACAGCTCCGTGTTCACGAAGCCGAGGGCGGGGTCGAGGTCCTCGACCGTGAGCCAGCCCTCGGCCGGCTCGTCCAGGCCGGAGTCGTCGGGGTCGCCCAGGAGCTGGGCCGCCTCGGCGGAGTTGAGCAGGGGCTCGCCGCAGGGGCCGAAGCCGTGGTCCTGGATGCAGCGCCACCGCTCGGATACGGCCGCCGTGCCCACCTCGACGATCCGGGCGTCCCCGCTCGGGACGGCCTGGACGCCCTTCTTCAGGGCCGCCTCGGCGTTCTGGGCGATGCGAGCGGTGATCGCGTCGTTGAGCTGGTTGATCGTGTTCATGCCGCCACCTCCAAGCCCTTGCGGGAGCCCGCGAACTGAGGGGCGCGCTGGCCGTGCTGGCAGGCCCGGCAGTACCGCCGGGTCGTGCCGTGGGGGTCGGTGTATGAGAAGCCGAACTCCGCATACGCGTGACCGGAGGGGCACTGGGCCTTACGGCGGTGGAAGTCCCCGCCGTGACCCGCCCGGACGTTGGTGCTCTGGCTCTGGAGGGCGAGGTGCTCGGGGTTCACGCACGCGCGGTGCAGGCACGAGGGGCCACCCTGGCAGGTCTCGTCCCGGTCGTGACAGAGGTGGCCCAGGTGGACCCGCTCCAGTCTGTTCGAAACGTAGACGTACGCCGGAGGGCTGCCGTGCTCCAGTGCCCACAAGACGTGGTGGGCGCGGGCCTTCTGGCCGCCGAGCCGGAAGGAGCCGTACCCGTCCTTGGACAGGGACGCGGTCCAGGTCCAGCAGTCCTCGGACGCGGTGGGGGATTCGAGGTCCTGGAAGACCTTCGCGTTCCAGCGCTCGATGGGCTCGTCGCCCTGGCCGGAAAGGAGAGCGTTGTACCAACGACGCTCAGGGATCAGGACGGCGGATATCCGACCGTCGACCACCGCCTCGGCGGGGGTGTACCGCGTCAGGTCCACTTCCTGCGACATAACACGCTCCTCGGGTGTCAGGAGCACCCGGAGACCGTCCCCGGGTACGGGGTAAGGCCTCCAGAGGAGTCATGTTGCATTCGCGTTTTGCGACACGTCGAATTTAGCACGATGATGTCGCTGAATCCAACTCGGAATTTCGCTACAGGAATTCCTGGGGGATTCTCTACAGGAATTGTTGGAGAGGTGTCGGGGAGTGGCGAAATCGTCTCGCGTGCTCGTACCCTAACCCCAGACGCGACGAAGCCCCCGGCGGGAACCGAGGGCCTCATCAATTTAAATTGTTGGTCCGGGAGGTGGCGACCCTCTCCGCACCGGCTGCCCCCACCGAATGACCGAACGAAGGGCAACCACGTTGTTCTCGCATTGTACCGACCGTGACACCTCCGGTCGAATCGATCTCCAGGAATCCCGAGGGGACTCGAAGCCCGACAAGGGCGTCTTCAACCCTGTCGAGTCGAAGCACCTCGTGGACCTCGCCCGGCGCTCCGTTGGTCGCTCGGAGGTCCTGGAGGAGATGGCCCTCGCCGCGACCGTCATCGTCCACCCGTACGTGTCCGGTACCCGGGGGCTCGCCCGGTGGTCCGGGATCTCGGACAAGACCCTGCGGACCATCGTGGGTCCCAACGGGAAGACCTCCGAAGCCGGGTTCCTCTGGACTGTCACGAGGGGCACCTCTTCCCCCATCGCGGAGGAGCGCGACTCCATGGAGCTGGTCTACTCCGATTCGCGCAACGACTACCGCAGTACCCCTTCTTATCCCTCCCCTTCTTCCTCTCCTGAGGGCCAGGAGGTCCTGGACAAGAAGATCTTGAAGGAGGGGAAGGTCTCAATGGGTAATGCGGTAGTCGGTGCGCGTATCCCGGCGAGGGCTCAGAGGGTTCTGGACAAGACCCTGGAGGTCCTGGCCGGACTGAACGACTCGAACTGGGCTGTCACGGCTTCCGGGCAGACCCTGCGGATGCTGGACCCCGGCCTGGACATCTGGGCCGAGTACGAGGGGGAGAAGCCCGCATACGTGGCGTACGAGCCCCTGGGGCGCCGGGCCTGGTCCCTCGCCTTCCTCTGCGGGCTGGAGGACGTCACCCTGGCCATGGAGGACATCGAGGCCCTCACCGGTCTGTCGAAGCGGGGAGCCCAGGCCCTTGTGAAGCGGCTCATGGGGTGGCCCCTCCTGGTGAACAAGGTCCGCCAGGGCCGCAGCTTCGTCTACGAGATCACCTGGGCCAACACGCTGAGCATGGGCGGGCACGAGTTCATGGCTGTGGAGGACCGGGACAACGTCCGGCGTGAGCGGGCCCGCAAGGACGCGGAGGTCCAGCGGACCTCGGCCCGTCGCGGGACCCCGGCGGGATACCTGGCCTGGCGGCTCTCCACGGCGAACAAGAGGCGGGACGAATACCTCGCGGAGAACCCACTCCCGGACAACTGCATCCCCGAGTGGCGGGTCCTGGTGGAGGAGGGCGACGAGATGAAGCTCCACGAATGGCTGCTCGCCCGCGAGGAGGCCGCCCCGAAGGACCCGGGCGGCCTGGTCGAGCATATGGAGTCCGAGGACCCGCTGACGGCCTTTGTGCGGCAGCAGGCGGAGGCCCGTAGGGCCCAGCCGGCCTCCAAGGATGCTGAGGTCGTTCAGGAGAAACTCGCCGCCATGAGGGCCCGGATCGCCCGGGACTCCATGGCCGCCCGTCCGGAGCCCGTACCTGCTCGCGAGGTCGGTCCGCTGGACCCGGAGACGGCTGAGCACTGGAAGGTCTCCGGTCGGGACCGCCGCATGTACGTGACGCTGTATGGAGCCCTCCCGGCGGAGCTGATGGTGTGACCTAAGGGCCAAAGGGCGCCGGAGTGCTGCGGGTTGAGTGGATGATGGGCCCAGCGCGTACGGACGAGGGGGAGTAATGGGGCAAGTTGACGAGGTCATGGTGGTCTTCCTGCGGGCCCGGTTTCGGGAGGACGAGACAGCAGCTCGCGCGCTGAAGCCCGGCAAGAACGAAGAGCTGATCCGGCTGCGGGACCGGGTCCTCGCCGACGTGGAGGCGAAGCGCCAGCTTCTGGACTGGGTATTGACGATTCCATGGGATGCCTACGAGGGGTCCCGCACCATCGTGCGGCAGTTGGTCATGGGCGCGATCGAGAGTATTCCGCTGAAGCTACGCAGTCCCGTGGCCCTCACCCTCCTCGCGGCGTACGTCAATCACCCGGACTTTCCTCCCGAGTGGAAGGGCCTGGTGGACGAGCTTGCTGAGGACGGCGCCCGCGCTCAGGCCCGCACCGATCGATGACCCTCTCCCGCCAGGAGGCCCTGGAGAGGCACGGTCTGATCGAGACCCCCGACGGGTACGAGCTGACCCTGAGCGGCCTCCAGCGGGCCTCCCGGCGGGCCGTGGACCTCCGGGCCCAGGGGGACCGTGAAGCGGCCTCTGCGCTGGCTCTGAGCCCCTCGGATCCCCGGCGATGGGAGTTCATGAGGTGCCTCGCCCTGGACGCCTTCTCGCGAGAGCCCCGCGGTCCTTCAATTTAAATTCTCGACAGGCTCCCTCAGGAATTCTTGGGGCGTCTCAGCTCTATCAAGAAACCCTGTAGAGTGCTCGCGCTGGGCCCGCTCTGGATTCGTCTCCGGAGCGGGCCTGACGTCGTTCAAGGCCTTTCAAGAATTTAAAAAGATGGGTGATCATGACCGCCGACCGTTGCACGTGTGAGGGCGACTGGTGCTCGTGCGGATACATACCGCCCGGGTCTCTCCCGGAGCAGTCGATGGCGATGATCGCCGACGACGAGCCCGAGGTATTCGACGGGGACTGGTGAGCGTGCAGCACGTAGCGCCCTCGCATTCGCCGTACATCTCGTGCGTTCAGTGCGCGAGCACGTGGCTGACCGAGACGTACGAGGCGGCCAACGGCTTCGGCGGTTCGTACTCCGAGGACTTCACGTACGAGTGTCCGACCGACGGATACCACGTGCCTGAGTGCGCGTGTGCGTGCTGCATCTATCGCGACTGCGGCCACGCGAACGAACTGACCTGCTTCAACCCGAGCCGATAGGGGGCGCCATGAGCCATCTGGAATGGGCCCAGCGCGCGTATTACGAGTCGAACGGCGGGGACCGGGTCGGTCTCCTCGCCCTCGACGACGGGCACTCGGCCGTGGTGTGGGCGTACGCCGCTCCGCACAGCGGGATGCAGCTGCTCAGCGTCGATCCCGAGCGGGCCCAGGAGGTCTTCGAGACCGCCCGTACGCAGGCCGAGACGAGCGAGGGTCTGCGGTTCGACAGCCGCCAGGAGTGGATGGGGAGTTCGCTCTGATGCCGTACGACCACGCCACGCACCTGGTGAGCACGTGGCTGACCAACGACGGGACGTTCGTCCACGAGGCCGGGAACCAGGCCGCCGGGGATCCGTCGGGCGAGGCTCTGAAGGAGTGGGTCCGTCACCTGCTCTGGGGCGCCCCGCAGGGCCTGAGCGGGACGGACCTCCACACCATCGCGCAGGTGCGGGACGGCATCTCCGCCAACGACTTCGAGGACATTGACTGGCCCTCGATCCGCCACGACCTCTTGGGGGGCTGATGGCCGAGCCGATGTACACGATCCGGGTCTTCAGCAACGAGCCGGAGTTCAAGCCCAGCGGGGGAGCGGTGTACGAGGTCGTGGACGCGACCAAGGAGTACGCCGACACCCACGTGGAGCGGGCGAAGGCCGATCATCCCAACTGGTCGTTCTACGTGGAGGAGCAGTCGTGAGCCGCCCCGTGTGCTCGTCGTGTGGCGAGCCAGCCGTGGAGGTCGAGCCCTCCACGTGGACCCCCGCGTGGGGAAAGCGTCCCTCCTGGAGCCACGAGGACGGGGAGCCGCTGTGCCCCGAGATGGGCCCGGACGGATACCAGCCCTGCGGGGTTGAGTACGTATGAAGATCGTGATCCTCGACCCGAAGGCCCCTGGAGGCCGCAGGAGGGTCCGGTACGGCCCTGTCGTGAACGGCCGGACCATCGCCTCCCCGGCCATGAAAAGGCTCGTCAAGGGCCTGATCAGGGACGCCGAGAAGGCCCAGCAGGAGAAGGAGCTGACGGACGCCTGGATCCAGCGGGAGCTGGCCAGGGCTCCGAAGCGCACGGTTCTCCAGGAGCAGATGCTCCGGCGCACGAAGGGGGAACTGATCAAGCTAGCGACTCAGAACACACGGACTGTCACTTGAGGTGATCAAGCGACGCCGTCAACACTGGGTTTTCGCCAGCAAGGGAGACGCGGTGGAGTTCGAGCGGTGGGACCAAGTTCCCGAGCACGAGATTGACTCGGCAATGTCCGCCTACGGACCGCAGCATGGCATGGACGATGAGCTGTACATGCAAGGGCTCCAGGACCAGATCCAGCTCCAACGCGACATCGAGTACGGCCAGATGATGGGGTACGGGTCCTTCGCGGACACCGCTTACGGTGATCCCATCTCGGAGCAGGCCGCCTATCCGCAGGCGACTCCTCAGGGTGATCTGTGGTCTCAGGAGCGTCTTGAGCGGGACTTCATCGTGCATCAGAAGCGTGAGGAGCGGCGCGCTCAGCAGGCAGAAGAGGCCGCGAAGGCGAAGCAGGCCGAAGCCGACAAGCGCAAGGAGTTGGAGGTCGTTGCACGCGAGAAAATGATCAAGTACGAGAAGGTGAGGACCGAGGCATTGCGTACTGGCCACAGGTTTCCGCCGCCTTCACCCCGTTCAGCACCCACAGGCCGAGCCATTAGGACTGCCCAGCGCAGAGAGGCGGCACGTTCGGCCCAGCCTCGCCCTCCGCTCGACATCCTCGCTGAGCTGACGGAAACCGCTCCTGCTTCCAGCGGCGTAGGTCCCACTATCGTCCTCATCAGCAAGTGGGTCTTGTGTGCCCTCGCCGTCCTGATGATCGCCGCCATTTTCAGTAATCTTGTCTGATCACTTCACCTGACATGGATGAAGAGGACGTCGGGATAAGCCAGCAAAGGGCAGTAACGCCCTGGAACCGGTGAGTCGTTCAACCGCGTCAGGACACCTGACGACTCCCAGATGGAGGTTCCATGGAGCGGGTAGGACTCAAGGAAGCGATCCAGGCGGCGTATGAGGAACTCCACGCGGCGGTCACAGAAATCCCCCTCCGTGACGGGCTCGACTTCCGATATGAATCGATTGAACTGGAACTGAACGTCGAGGTCGACGAGACGCGCGACGCGCAGGGCGACGTCAAGTTCTGGGTGGTTGGCGGTGGAGCCAAGAGGTCCAACACGAATCGATCTACGCATCTGGTCAAAGTGGCCATCACGCCGCTCTGGCGCCTCATAGAGGAAGCGAACGCCCGAGGCGTTCATCTCTCAGACAGCGAGCTGCGCAACGCACGTCACCATCGTGAACATCGAGACCTTTACATCTCTAACGACGACGAGTGATCACTTCCACTTGATCTCGATCCGCGCGGGGTTGAAAACGTTGAAGGGCCGAGTCGCGGGGTGGATGATGATCTCCTCGATCAGGCCCCGGTACACCGCCTGCTTGCGGGCCACCGAGTAGTCCTCCCACGCCTTCCGCAGGTCCTCCACGTTGATGTCCAGGACGTTGGCCTTCACGGACTGCTCGGCCAGCTCCCCCTGGACGGTGGCGATCCTCCCCTTCACGCGGGTCAGGGCGTCCGTGATCTCCCGAACGGACCGGTCGCCCTCGTCCAGCTCCACTTCGAGTTCGGCCTTCCGGCGCTCCAGCTTCCCCAGCTTTTCTTCGAGAGCCGGCCGGGGGTCGTCGGGGTCCTCGGCCACCGCGGCCTCCACCTCTTCGAGCTGAGCGAAGAGCAGTTGCTCCATGGCCTTCTCGAAGTGCGGGATGTCGATGGTCCGGGCTCCGCAGCCTCCGCCGTCTCGGGCGCAGGTGTACACGCCGGTGGGACGGTCGCCGCGCGGGGAGGTCTTCATCCGGTGGTGCCGCTTCCCCTCTTCCTTGCAGGTGCAGGGCACGCCCACGGTGTGCGGGACCTTGCACGTGCAGCGCGGAAGGCCGGAGAGCGGGTACTTCCTGGCCGTGGTCTTCCGCTCCCCGTGCTCCGCCCGGTACTCCTCGGTCTTTGTGTCGAGCAGGGCCCGGAGGGCCTTGTGCTTCTCCACCGGGATGATCGCGGGCCAGACGGCAGGACCCTTGATCTCGCCCCGGTGCTCCTTCAGTCCGGCGACCCTGCCGGACCGCAGCAGGGTCCGCATCCCCTGGTACGACCAGGGGCCGCCCGTCGTCGTCAGGATGCCGCTGTCGTTCGCCTCGACCACGAGGGAGTAGAGGGTCGCACCCTCCAGGGCACGGTCCGCCCAGTCCTTGATGTACGCGGCCTCGCGCTCGTTGACGGTCTCGTGGGTGATCTTCCGGCGGGGGCCCGTGCCGTCGAAGTGCCGGTCATAGCCGAAGGCCCGGTGACCGGAGTTGTGGATGGCCCCGGCCTCCACCAGCTCCTGGACCTTGCTCAGGATGCGCTCCCGGCGGTGCTCCACCTCGCGCTTGGCCACGGCCACCTGGATACGGGCCAGCATCCGGCCGTCCGGGGTGGAGAGGTCGATGGTGCCCGTCCGGGCGGTCCTCAGCTCCACGTTCAGCTCGGGGTCGTCCAGGAGGTCCATGAGGTCCTCCAGCTCCCGGGGCTGGCGGTACAGGCGGTCCGGGTGCCAGGCGATCACGGCGTCGATGTGGCCGCTCTGGATGTCGGCGAGCATCCGGTGATAGCCCTTGCGCTTCTTCCGGCGATCGGTGGCCGACATGTCGTTGTCGTCATAGATCTCGACGACGTTCCAGCCGAGCTGCTTGGCGAGGGGCTTGCAGTCCTTCAACTGGCGGTCGACGCCCAGCCCTGCGCCCTCGCGGTCGTCGCTGATCCTGAGGTAGATGCCGACCCTGCGGGCCCTGGTGGTGGCCTTCATGCCGTCAAGGGTAGGCGAGTAGATGTTCCCTAAGGAACCCGTGGCACCACGGGTCGGCGTACCAGGACCCGGAGCTCATACGCCGGGTGGCGCCGCGCCTCGCGCTCATCTCCTGCGGCGCCGGCAACCCGTACGGGCACCCCGCACCGAGCACGGTGGCGGCACTCGAAGCGGGGGGTGCGCAGGTGGTGCGCACCGATGTGGACGGGGCCGTCGCGGTGGGAGGAGGAGACGATCGCCTGCTGGTCACGCGAGACTGAGGGGATGAAACCCGCACAGGTCGATGCCTACCTCCGCCGGATCGGCGTCACCCACCCCGCCTGGCCCACCGCCGACGTACTGCGCGAACTGCACCTGCGGCACCTGCTGACCGTGCCGTTCGAGAACCTGTCGATCCACCTCGGGCAGGAGATCGCACTGGACGAGGAGCGGCTCCTGGACAAGGTGGTGGGCGACCGCCGGGGAGGGTTCTGCTACGAACTGAACGGGGCGTTCGGCGCGCTGCTCAAGGCGCTGGGCTTCGACGTGACCCTGCTCGCGGGCCGGGTGTACGGGGAGGGGGACCGGCTCGGGATCCCGTACGACCACCTCGCGCTGCGGGTCAGGACGGTGGACGGCGGCGACTGGCTGGCCGACGTCGGGTTCGGGGCGCACAGCCACTATCCGCTGGCCTTCGGGGAGCGGGGCGAGCAGGCGGACCCGGCCGGCGCGTTCCGGATCATCGTGGCCGGGGCGGATCCGGCC
>NZ_VDFC01000066.1:0-4051 GCF_008369065.1 Streptomyces apricus
CGACGGGGGTGGTCCGGGCGTGGGGACGGTTGTTCGGTCGAAGTTCCGTGGGGTCCCGCCGGGAGGCAACTGGGCTGCGTGGACCTTCGCTTACGGCTCCGGTCGGTCTCCCCGTCCGGGCGGGGACTTCCCCGCCCGGAGCCGGCCCCGTTGGCGCGGGACCGGGCCGCCGTGACAGGCTCTGCGTCGCTCGTGAACCGCTGCCGTGAGAGGAACTCCGTGGACACGCAGACGTGGGACGCGCTGGTCGCGTCGATGAAGAACGCGTACACCGCGGATCTGGCGCGGAGCGCGGCGCCCCGCCCGGTCATCATGCCCCTGGTGCGCGGCGAACTGGTGGGGCTCGTCCGGCTGCGCCCCACCGAGGGCGGCCAGGACGCCATGAGCGCGATCGTCGAGCTCTCGAACGTCGCCTCCGCGGCGGGCGCCGACGAGGTCGTCCTCGCCTGGGAGACCGGCGAGGTCGCCACCTCGTGCGGGCTCGCGGCCACCGGCCCGACCCCGTGCCTGAACCTGGTGCACGCCACCGGGGACGGCCACGTGCTGCACCGACTCCCCTACGCCCTCGACCCCCTGGACGCCTCCCCGGACGATCCGGCCGCGGCCGGGCTCCGGTGGCTGCCCGCTCCGGAACCGCAGCCTGGCGGCGAGCTCGTCCCGCCGATCCGGGCCGCCGTCGACTACTCCTTCACCCCGCTCGAACTCGACCACCCCTCCCCCTTCGGCGTGACCGTCCTGCTCATGGAGGACGACGGCTACACCGTCCACCTCACGGACACCTTCGCCCCGTGATCCGGGCCGTGCGGAGCGGGCCGCACGGACGAAAGCCCGGATGAGGAGCGGTCCTGCCGTTGTCGTCCTGCCGTGGCGGGGTATACGGAGGTGTACGCACGACCGCACCACCGTCCCCGGCACAGGAGAAGAGCCATGGCAGGCATCGTGAACAAGATCAAGCAGTTCGCCCGCAGCCCGCAGGGCCGGCGCACCATCGAGCAGGCCCGCCGCGCCTCGGCGGATCCCCGTCGCCGGGCGCAGGCCCAGCGGCTCCTGGGCAAGCTGCGCGGCCGGCAGCACTGACCGCGGCCGGACCCGCCCCGTGCGCGCCGGCCCGTTCAGCGTCCGGTACGACCCGCCCGACGCCAGAAGACCCCACCCGGAGGATCGGGTGGGGTCTTCTCGTGGAGCGCCGGGCAGGCCTTGCACCTGCATTTCCCCGCAGGAAGCGGGGCGTCTTTCCTTGGACCACCGACGCGAGACGCACTCGACGACCGACCGGAGTCGTTCTGCCGTGCGCTCAAGATCAATACTATCAGCTTCTGAAGGCGCCCAGGACACGGCTCGTGCGCCCCTGGTGGGGAGTTGCCGGGGAGCTTGTGTGAACTCGCGGGAAACTTCCTCCGTTTGCCGAACGCAAGCGCGGTTACAAGGACTTCATGGCTGGAGCGAACAACAAAACCACTAACGGACAGTCGCCCACCGCGCATGCGCGAGCGGCGAAGACCACCGTGACCGAAGGTGCCAAGGCGCCCGCGAAGGAGACGCAGAAGGCCGCCACCCAGGCGGTCAGGAGTGCCGGGGACGCTGCCGGGGCCGCCGGCCGTGGCAGCAAGGAAGCCCTGGTGAACCTCGGCGGAGTCGCGTCGCAGAAGGCCAAGGAAACGGCCGGCGCAGTGCAGGGCACTGTGACCACGGCTGCCCAGCAGACCGCCGCCAAGGCCGGTCTCGTCTGGACCCTCCTGAAGGCGAGGAAGGTCGTGGCAGCCGCTGCGGGTGCGGGGACCGCCGTCGTGGTCCTCAGCTCCTACGCCGTGGGCCGCCGCGCCGGCCTCCGGCAGCGCGGCCCGCTCTCCCGTCTCAGCGGCGGTCGTCTCTAGACGGCACACCGCCAGGGGCACCTGCTCACAGGCCCGTCGGAGCTCACGCTCCGGCGGGCCTGTCGGCGTCCGGGCGCGCACGGTCGTGCGCGCGCTCGTGGGCGCCGGAACCCGATCACCCCCACCGCGCGTCGCCACGGGTACGTCATGTGCTCCTGTTCCGGAGCCGGGGCGGTTCCGGGGTCGGACGGTGAGGCGAACGGGTGGGGTCGGACGGATGGAACCGATGGAACGGGCGGCGCGCCTGCGCAGGCCGATACGGCTGCGAATACGGATACAGCCGTGGCTCCGGCGCATCCGTCGGCCGCGCCGGGGGCAGGACGCGGCACCACGCCCGGCCCGGGCACGCCGCGGGCGACTGCTCACCGCGCTCGCCCTGCTGACCGCCGCCCTGCTGGCCTTCCACTCCGCGGTGCCCAATGCGGTGGGCCGCATCGGGAGCCTGCTGGAGACGTTCCTGCCCTGGGTCGGTCTGGCCGTTCCCCTGCTGCTCGTCCTGGCCGTACTGCGCCGCTCGGCCGTCGCGGCGGTGGCCCTGCTGCTGCCCGCCGCCGTCTGGGCACAACAGTTCGGCGGGCTCCTCCTCGCCGGGGACCACGGGCCGCACGACCTCACGGCGGTCCAGCACAACGTCAGCGACGTGAACTCCGACCCCGCCGGTACCGCGCGTGCCCTGCTCCGGGCCGCACCGGACCTCGTCGCGCTGGAGGAACTGACCGCGTCCGCGCTGCCCGCCTACGAGAGGGAACTGGCGGCGGCCTATCCGTACCGTGCGGTCGAGGGGACGGTCGGGCTGTGGTCGCGGCATCCGCTGACGGACGCACGGCCGGTGGACATCAGACCGGAAGGGGTCGGAGCGGGCTGGAACCGCGGGGTACGGGCCACGGCCCGCACGCCGGAGGGCGACGTCGCGGTGTACGTCGCCCACCTGCCCTCGGTCCGGCTGGGCTGGAGCGGTCTCGGCTCCGGCAGGCGTGACAAGAGCGCCGGACTGCTCGGGGCCGCCCTCGCCGCCGAGGAGCTGGACCGGGTGGTGGTGCTGGGCGACCTCAACAGCACGGTGGACGACCGGGGGCTGGACCCGGTCATCTCGCGGATGGACTCCACGGGGCGGGCCTTCGCCTTCAGCTGGCCCGCCTCGTTCCCCGCGTCCCGGATCGACCACGTCATGGCCCGCTCGGCTACCGTGACGAACGTACGGACCCTGCCCGCCACCGGCAGCGACCACCTGCCGGTCGCCGCCGGAATACGGTTCGACCGCCGCGCGGACGACTCGCCGACGGCTCGGTGACGCCGGCCGGATCCGCCACGCCCGGGGCCTGCCGCGGTCGGGTCCGTCACCGTCAGATCCGTCGCGGTCCGGTCCGGTCCGGTTAGCCGCGGTCAGGTCTGCTGCAGCGGCTCGTACGCCTCCGCGCCCAGGCCGAACGTCCAGGCCACGCCCTCCCGGGCCGTGCGGGTCGACGGCGGGACCCGCAGCCAGTACGTGCGGTGCGTGCCGTCCGGTTCCGGGGTGGAGTTGACCACCTCGACCATCACCACGTCCTCGTCGCCGTCGAGTCGCACCCGCCACAGCACGCCCGCCTCGTCGCGGCCGACGGGGACCGCGCCCGACTCCTCCAGGTACCGGTCGTAGCCGTAGTGCTCCAGCATCACGCGGCGCAGTTCGGCGTTCTCCTCGTCGCGGATCCGCTCGGGGGTCAGCGTGGTCAGTTCGTCGAGGAAGTCGCGCGGCACGGGCATCCCCCGCCAGGCGTACAGCTCGAAGCCGTCCGCGTAGGCGAGCGCCGGGCCGTCGCCGCGGTCCAGGCGTCCGGCCTCGTCGCGGTGCAGGGCCACCGGACGCTCGCTGAGGACGGCCACCTTCTCGTAGGGCCACCACCAGCCCGCGTGGCGCGCCACCGCGGCCAGACCCGCCAGCGGGCCCTCGTCGCCGGAGTCGAACGCGCAGAGCCAGGCCGCGTCGTGCTGTCCCAGGGCCGCGTCCAGCAGGAGGAGGCGGACCCGGGTCTCCTCCCGCCGGTCGGAGGCGAGTTCGCCGACGATCCCCGCCCGCACCCGGTCGACCAGGGTGCGGGTGGACTCCCACAGGCCCGCCCCGGTGGCCCGCCAGTGGCCGCCCCCCCCCTGGGGTCCCAGCGCCGCGTGCAGCCGGGCCCGCTCGGCGGCCCAGGGGG
>NZ_VDFC01000066.1:4151-8397 GCF_008369065.1 Streptomyces apricus
GTTCGGGGTGGAGGAGAGGGTGGAGCATGTCGGCCAGGCCCGTGAGCTGGTGTGCGCCGCCGGTCGTGGCGAGCCGGCGGGCCCTAGTCCACATCGCGCGGGCGCGCTCCGGGTCGCCGGCGGCCGCCGCGGGTGCGCCGAGCAGCAGGCCGAACGCCTCCCACAGCACCGCTCCCCCGCGGGCCGCCGTGTCCACGGCCCGCTCGAACAGTGCGGCGGCCGCCGCCGTGTCGCCGGCGGCGGAGCGGCAGTGGGCGGTGCTGCGCAGCGCCGATGCCCGCTGTGCCGGCAGGTCCAGGCGGTCCGCCTCCTGGCGTGCCCGCCGCGCCCAGGCCGCGGCCGCCTGCGTGTCGCCGCTCAGGACCGCGGAGTTGACGAGGATCTCCAGGATGAGCGGACGCATGGACGGGTGGAGCGCGTTCAGGTCCTGGCCCCCGCCGCGCAGCACCGCGGTCCGGGCGCGCTGCGCGTCGCCCGCGTGGATCGCCGCCTGGGCCAGCACGCACCAGGCGGTGGACGCCCACCAGTTGGTGCGCGTGCCCGCTGCCGCGACGGCTTCCTCGGCCACCGCCAGGGCGGCCCCGTCGGCGGGCGGGAGCGCGAACAGCTGCACGTAGGCCTTGTTGGCCAGGACGAAGGCCAGCAGTTCGTCGCTGCCGATGCCCCGGGCGATCGTCTCGGCCTCGTCCGCCAGCTCCAGGGCCGTCCGCAGCCGCAGGGTCTGCAGCTGCACGTAGGCCTTGCACAGCAGCAGGTGCGGCAGGACGTAGAGCAGGCCGCCGCGCCGGGCGATGAGCAGGCCGCGGTCGGCGTGCCGTTCGGCGTCGGCGTACCGCTCCAGGAACGCCTCCGCCCAGCCGAGCCGGGCCAGTGGCTCGCACAGGCCCGCCAGGTCGCGGTCGGTCAGGGCGTCCACCAGCGCGGCGGCCCGGTCGGTGGCCGGCCGTGCGGCGCTCATGTCGCCTTCGTAGGTCTCCCCCAGGGCGGCGATCGCCAGGGCGCCCGCCTGGGCGGTCTCGTCGCCCAGGCGGCGGGCCAGGTCGAGCGTGGCGCCGACGTCGGCGCGCAGCTGCGGGTAGGAGGTGGCGTGCGGCGCGGACGAGCCGAGTTCCAGGCCGAGTTGCACCCGGTCGGCGTCGCAGGGGCCCGGTGTGCGGGCCAGTTCGCGGCGCAGCAGGGCGACCGCTTCCGCGTACCGGCCCAGGTGGCGTTCCATCACCGCGCACAGAGTCACCGCACGGGCCCGTGTGCGGTGCGGGGCCTGTTCCTGGTCGGGTGGTGACAGGGCGATCACCTCGTGCAGGAGGTCGCGGCTCTCGCGCAGTCCTCCGCACACGCCCAGGGCCTGTGCCCGTCGCAGCATCAGATCGCGGCGCAGCGGGGCGTGTTGCGGCCGGTCGGGCAGGTGGGTGAGGGCGACGTGGAGCCAGTGGGCGCTGCTGGCGGGTGCGGTGGAGGCGAACTGCCGGGCCGCTTCGGACAGGACGGCGACGGCCTGGGGGTCCCAGCCGGTCAGGGACTGCTCGACGTGGTGGGCGCGTTCGGTGGCGGGGGCTCCGGCGGCGGCCAGCGCGTGCGCGGCGAGGCGGTGCATGTGCCCGCGTTCCATCGGGTGGGTGTTGTCGTGCACGACCGCCCGCAGCACCGGGTGGCGCAGGGTCCACCGCCCGCCCGGTTCAGGACGCACCAGGTCACGGTCTGTCAGCACGGCCAGGTCGGCGGTGACTTCGGCCTCGTCGCGGGCGGTCACCGCGGCCAGCAGTCCGGTGCTGCCGCGGTCGCCCAGGACGGCCACCGCTTCGGCGGTACGGCGCTGGTGCGCGCTCAGCGCGGTCAGTTCGTCCAGCAGGACGGAGCCCAGTCCGGTGGAGTGCGCGGAAACGTCCCGCCCGGCGCCGCGCCCGGTCTGTCCGGCGTGCAGGAGGGCGAGGAAGTACAGCGGGTTGCCGTCGCTCTCGGCGTACAGTTCGGCGGCCCGGGCGCGCTGCACGGCGGGCGCCGATCCGGGGGCGAGGACCTCGACGCAGTCCTGTTCGGTGAGGGGGCCCAGGCGCAGCCGCTGCACCGTGCCCAGGTCGATGCCCCGGGTGAGGGCGGCGTCCAGGGAGGCCGTGGTCTGGCGGTCGCGGCGGGCCACGACGATGACGAGGGGGGCGTCCGGGGGGTGGCGCACGAGGTGGTCGAGCAGTTCCAGGGACGCCGGGTCCGCCCAGTGCAGGTCGTCCACCGCCACGCACAGTCCGGGGCCGCTCCGGGCGATGTGGGCCAGCTGCCGTGCGAGGGTGCGCTGCAGCCCGAAGCGGTCGCCGTGCGCGTCCTGGGCGCCCGGCTGCGTCACCTGCACGTCGTGGTCGGCGAGTGCGTCGCTGAACGGCCGGTAGGGGATGTGCCGTTCGTACTCGGTGGCCCTGCCGCGCAGCACCGTCATCCCCCGGGCCCGCGCCCGCCGGCAGAACTCGGCCAGCAGCCGGCTCTTGCCGATGCCCGCGCTCCCGGCGAGGTCCACGACGCAGGGGCCGCCGCCCCCCTCCAGCGTCCGGTCGAGCACCGCGTCCAGACGTTCAAGCTCTGTCGCCCGGCCCACCAGCGCAGTCACGTCGCCCCCCATCTGCCCTGTCCCGCGCGGCCGTCGGGGACATTTCGGTGACGATCCTACGTACGACGCGGGCGGCGGGAGGGCGGGACTGCGGCCCGGCGGTGATCCGGCGCCATCGCCGGCCCTGGCGCACTCCGGGTGCGGGACGCGGTGGTGCACAACGCGGCGAGTCCCCCTCCACGGATCGTGGAGGGGGACTCGTCATGTGAGCGCCGGGCAGGCCTTGCACCTGCATTTCCCCGCAGGAAGCGGGGCGTCTTTCCTTGGACCACCAACGCGCGAGCGGAGAACCGGAGTTCCGGTGGCCCGCTCAAGATCGAGCATAGCGGATCGTCGACGGTACGGGCCACTTCCCCGGCCCGGTGGGCCGGCGCCCGGCGCCGGGAGGGGGGAAATCGGGTCGACAGGCGGGCCGGTGACGCACTGGGATGGCTGCGGCTGCCCGGCATGTGGCGCGGGCCTGGTGAAGGAGCTGTTCGTGGTGAGCGGGGAGAGCGCGGGCATGCGTCCGGCGATCGGCACGGAGTTGGTCAGGCGCCTGGTGGACGCGCAGTTCCCGCAGTGGGCCCATCTGCCTCTCACGCCGGTCGAGCCGGCCGGTTCGGACCATGTGATCCACCGGCTGGGCGAGCGGCTGTCCGTGCGGCTGCCCCGTCATGCCGGCGCCGCCGGGCAGGCCGGCAAGGAGTTCCGGTGGCTGCCGCGCCTGGCCCCGCACCTGCCGCTGGCCGTCCCGGTGCCGGTGGCGGTGGGTGCGCCCGGCTTCGGCTATCCGTGGCCGTGGGCGGTCTCGCGCTGGCTGGAGGGCGAGGTGGCGACCGTCGAGGCACTGGCGGACCCGTGCGCCACCGCCGTCGAACTGGCGCGGTTCCTGACCGCCCTGCAGCGGTTCGCGCCCGGGGGCGTCCCGGTGCAGGACTCCGGTTCGGTGCAGGACGCCGGCCCCGACCCGGTGCAGGACGTCGGCGACGTCAGCTTGGTGCAGGGCGTGGGCCCGGTGCAGGACGTCGGCGGGGACCTCGCCGGTGGGTCGCTGGCCGAGCGGGACCGGGCGACGCGGTGCGCCATCGCGCGGACCGGCGGCGTGTTCGACACCGCGGCGATGACCGGGCTGTGGGACGCGGCGCTGGACGCCCCCGGCTGGGGCCGCCCCGCGGTCTGGTTCCACGGTGACTTCCACACCGGCAACCTGCTGACGGTCGACGGCCGCCTCAGCGCGGTCATCGACTTCGGCGGGCTCGGTGTCGGCGACCCGGCCTGCGACCTGATCATCGCCTTCACCCTGCTGTCGGCCGACAGCAGGGCCGCCTTCCGGGACGCGCTCGCGGTGGACGACGCCACGTGGACGCGGGGCCGCGGCTGGGCGCTGGCCACCGCGCTGAACGCCTACACCCACTACGCCGCCGTCGATCCCCGGGTGGCCGCGCAGACCACCCGGCAGATCCACGAGGCCCTGATCGGCTGAGCGGCCGGCCGTGGCGTCCCCCGGGCCCGCGGGCCGGTGGGCCGCTGGACCTGTGCCCGGGCGGTGTTCGAGGCGCCGGTGGGCGCGCGGGGTGTCATTCGGTGGCGGCGGTGTGCCGTGGCGGGCGGGCAGGGGCGGGCGGGGGCATCAGGGCGAGGTCGGTGACGTCGCGGGCGACCTTGCTG
>NZ_VDFC01000066.1:8497-27338 GCF_008369065.1 Streptomyces apricus
CCAGGATGACGTGGGCGTTGGTGCCGCCGATGCCGAAGGCGCTGACGGCGGCCCGGCGGGGGTGGTCCTCGCTCGCGGGCCAGTCCTCCAGTGCGGTGGGCACGCGGAAGGGGCCCGAGGCGAAGTCGATGAGCGGGTTGGGTTCGTCGAAGTGCAGGTTCGGCGGGRTCTGCCGGTGTTCCAGGGCCAGGATCGCCTTGATGAGCCCCGCGATGCCGGCGGCCGCTCCCAGGTGGCCGATGTTGGTCTTCACCGAGCCGAGCGCGCAGAAGCCGGTGCGGTCCGTGCTCTGCCGGAACGCCTCGGTGAGCGCGGACACCTCGATGGGGTCACCGAGTTTGGTGGCGGTGCCGTGGGCCTCGATCAGGCCGATGGTGTCCGCGTCGACCTCGGCCTGCGCCTGGGCGGCGAGGATCACCTCGGTCTGCCCGGCCGAACTGGGCGCGCTGAAGCCGACCTTGCGGCGGCCGTCGTTGTTGACGGCGCTGCCGCGGATGACGGCGCGGATGCGGTCGCCGTCGGCGAGGGCGTCCTCCAGGCGCTTGAGCACGACGGCTCCGACGCCGTCGCCCGAGGAGGTGCCGGCGGCGTCCGCGGCGAAGGCGCGGCAGTGGCCGTCGGGCGAGAAGGGACCGTCGGGGACGTGCCGGTAGCCCAGCGCGGCCGAGGGGTTCAGGGACACGGCGGCGGCGAGCGCGGTGTCGCAGCGGTGGTCGAGGAGGTCCTGGCAGGCGGTGTGCACGGCGACGAGCGCCGTGGAGCAGGCCGTCTGCAACGACACGCTCGGCCCGGTGAGGCCCAGTTCGTAGGAGATGCGGGTGGCGAGCGTGCCGAGGGAGTTGGCGGTGGCCGCGTGCACGAGTTCGACGGAGCCGGGCTGCCCCGCGTACTTCGGGTACACGTGGGCGGGGTAGTAGCGGCTGTCGCCGCTGCCCGCGTACACGCCGAACGTCTCGTCCGTGCGGTCGCCGCGGAGCCGGCCCGCGTCCTCCAGGGCGTGGTAGGCCGTCTCCAGCAGCAGCCGCTGCTGGGGGTCGATCACGGCGGCCTCGGCGGGGCTGTGGCCGAAGAAGCCGGCGTCGAAGCGGTCCATGCCCTCGACGACGGAGGCCATGCGCACGAGTGAGGGGTCGTCGAGGTCTTCCTGCCTGCCGCCGGCGGCGAGGAACTCCTCCTCGGTGACGGGCCGTACCGACTCCCGGCCGGCCGCGAGGTTGTCCCAGAAGGTGTCGATGTCGTCGGCGCCGGGGAAGCGGCCCGCCATGCCGATGACGGCGACGGCGGGCACCTCCTGGTCGTGGGCCGCGTCGTACGGTGCGGTGGTGTCATGCATGGCCTCGGTCCTTCCCGTGCCGGGCGGCGCGGCGGGCGCGGGCCGCCCGCTGGCGCTGTGCTTGTTCCTTGGCGCGGTCCAGGCCGCCGGGGGCGGTGTCGGCGGACCGTTGTGCCGCGGGGGCGGCGGTCTCCCGCCCGGCCGGTTCGGCGGGCGCCGACGGCTCCGTGACCGTTCCGGTGCCGGCGGCGGTACGGGCCGACAGGTGGCGGGCCAGGTCCCGGACGGTGGGGTGGGCGAACAGGTCGACGACCGAGAGGTCGGTGCCGAAGGCGCTGTTGACGGCGCTCTGGGCGGTGACGAGCAGCAGGGAGTTGCCGCCCAGGTCGAAGAAGTTCTCGTCCCGGCCCACCCGGTCACGGTCCAGTACGCCGCACCACACCTCGGCGAGCCGGTTCTCCAGCCGCCGCAGGTCCTCCCCCGCGTCCGCCCGGTCCCGCCGTGCGGTGGTGCCCGCCGAACGCAGGATCCAGTCCTCGCCCGGTCCCACGGCGCGGGCGCCGTCGGCCGCCGCGCGGTACAGGGCGCCCAGGTCGGCGCCGTCCTCCAGTGCGACGCGTGCGGCCGGGCGGCGCACCTGGCGGACCGGGGCCACCACGTGGCTGCGGACCCAGGGGGCGGTGCGGTCGGCGCCGATCAGCAGGTGCGGCTCGTCCAGGGTGCGGGCCAGGTCGTACGAGCGCAGCGCGGCGGGGGCGTCCAGCAGCCGGTAGCCGCGGGCCTCGGTGAGGGCGGTGAGCCGGTAGCCGCGGCTCGTCCCGCGCTCGCGCCACATGCTCCAGGCCAGGGACTGCGCGGGCAGGCCGAGGCCGCGGCGGTGCTGGGCGAGGGCGTCCAGGTAGGCGTTGGCGGCGGCGTAGGCGGCGTTCATGGCACCGCCGAAGTAGCCGTTCACCGAGGAGAACAGGACGAAGGAGTCGACCGGGTGGTCCGCGGTGATGCGGTGCAGCGTCCACGCGCCGCGCGCCTTCGCCGCCAGTGCCCGGCGCCAGGTGGCGGCGTCCAGGTCGTCCACGGGCCGTTCGACGAGGGCTCCGGCCAGGTGCAGCACCGACGTGAGCGGTACGCCCCAGGCCTCGGCGGCCGCGTCCACCGCCGCCCGCACCTGGTGTTCGTCGGTGACGTCGGCGCAGGCGTAGCGGACGTCGCCCGCCTCGCGCAGCTTCCGCAGGAGCTGTCCGCGGTCCGGTTCGCCCGCGCCCGCGTGCGCGTCGAGTTCGGCCGGCGGTGTGCGGCCGACGACCAGCAGCCGGGTCCCGGGGGTGCGCAGCAGGTGGGCCGCGACCTCGCCGCCGACGCCGCCCAGGCCGCCGGTGAGCAGGGTGAAGCCGTCGCGGGCGGGCGGCTCGGTGCGGGACGGGGTGTCGTCGGGCAGGGGCGCGAGTCGGCGTACGTGACGGCGTCCGCCGCGGTACGCCACCTCCGCGCTGTCCACTGCGGCCCCCGCCTCGGCCAGGAGGACGGGCAGCGGGTCCTCGTCGTCGTGCGGCGCGAGGTCCAGGTGCGTGCCGCGCAGCCGGCCGGACTCCTCGGTCAGCGACTTGAGGAGGGCGCCCGCCATGGCGTGCACCGGGTCCGGGCGGTCCCCCGGGCGTACGGCCTGGGCGCCCGCCGTCACGTACACGAGGTCGACGGGGCGCTGCCGGCCGGGCCGGGCGGCGAGGGCGCGGGCGAGGACGAGCAGTCCTTCCGCGGCGGTGGTGTCGTACGGCGCTGTTCCCGCGCCGGGCGCGCCGTGCGGCGCCGGTTCCGTGCCGGGCTCTTCGGCCGGTGCCGTCCGGAGGGCTTCGGTGCCGCGCAGGCCGTCCAGGTGGAGGACCGCGTCGACCGGGCGCCGGTCGCGTTCCAGGCGCGTGAGCAGTTCGGTGAAGTCGCTCTGCTCGGTGGGCCGGACGCGGTAGCGGGCGGCGTCGAGCCGGCCGTACGACGGCCCGTCGGTCACCACGGTGCACAGGCCGCCGCCGGAGCGCAGTGCGTCGGCGAGCCGTCCGGCGAGCCGCTGGACGCGCGGGTCGCCGCCGGCCAGCACGACGGTGTGCCGGCCGCGGGAGGCCGCGCCGCGGGCGGGGAGTTCCGCGCGCTGCCACACCGGCCGCAGGAACCAGTCGGGCACCGTGGCGGCGCCGCCCAGGAGCAGTTGGGCGCCGCGGACCTCCTCGTCGAAGTCGCCGGCCTCGAAGCCCTTGCGCAGCTTGGTGCGCTGGATCTTGCCGATCTCGGTCTTGGGGATGTCGTCCGCCGCGACCGGGATCAGGAAGGCGGGGCTGACGCCGATCTCCCGGGTCACCTTGCCGGCGATCTCGCGCAGGACGCCCGCCGTGTCCCGCTCGGCGGCGTCGGGGGCGAGGTGGAAGAAGAGGGCCAACTCGTCGGTGGGCGACGCGGGGTCGGAGCGCACGGCGACCGCCGCGGTGTAACTGCGCACCACGTGCGGCAGTTCCTCGACGCAGGCCTCGATCTCGTGGCTGTAGTGGTTGACGCCGTTGACGATGATGACGTCCTTGACGCGGCCGGTGATGTAGAGCTCGCCGTCGCGCAGGAACGCCAGGTCGCCCGTGTCGAACCAGCCGTCGTCGGTGAACGCCTCCGCGTTGGCGGCCGGGTTGTCGTGGTAGCCGCCGGTCACGGAGGTGCCGCGGACCTGGAACCGGCCGGCGTCGCCCTCGGACAGGACCGTGCCGGTGTCGTCGACGATCCGCATGGCGAAGCCCGGGTAGGGGCGGCCGCAGCTGACGAACGTGCCCTCGCCGTCCACCGGTTCGCCGGGCAGGACGGCGTCGGTGACCACCGAGCAGGTCTCGGACATGCCCCAGCCGGGGTGCATCACGTCCTGCGGCAGGCCGAAGGGCTTCAGCGTGTGCAGGAACCGGCGGGCGGCGGAGGCGACGACGACCTCGCCCGCGTTCATCACGAGCCGCACGGACGACAGGTCCCAGGTGCGGTCCGTGAAGCGGTGGGCCTCCTCGGCGAGGAGCCCGAAAGCGAAGTTGGGCGCCCAGGTGACGGTGACCCGGTGCCGGTCGGCGAGGTCCATCCAGCGCAGCGGGTCCTGCAGGATCCAGGAGGTGGGGGCGTGGATCTGGCGGCAGCCCAGGTACACGTCCCGCAGGTGGAACATCACCACTCCGGTGACGTGGTCGAGCGGGATCCAGTTGAGGGAGACGTCCCCCGGGCCCAGGCCGTTCAGCTGCTCGGTGGCGGCGGAGCGGGTCAGCACGTTGCGGTGGGTGAGCCGCACCGCCTTGGGCAGGCCCGTGCTACCGGACGTCATCAGCATCAGGATGAGGTCGTCGGGCCCGGCGGCGTACCAGTCGTGGTCCTCGGGTGCCTCGCGCAGCGTGTCGGCCGTGGTGAGCCGCAGCCCGGGCCAGTCCTGCCGGGCGGCGAGGTCGCGCAGTGCGGCCTCGCGGTCCGCGGAGCACACGATCCAGGGCCGGCCGAGCATCCGCCAGATGCCCTCCAGCTTGGTCAGCGCCGCCGAGGGTGTGTCGTAGGAGGCGGGGACAGTCAGCGGGACGGCGACGAMCCCGCCGAGGACGCAGCCCCACAGCACGGCGAGGAAGTCCTCCGTCGCGTCGCACTGGAGGATGACCTGGTCGCCGGGGCGCAGGCCCGCCCGGCGCAGGCCGGCCAGGACGCGGGACGCTTCCGGGATCAGGGAGGCGTAGCTGCGGCGGTGTTCGCTGCCGTCGGGGTGGACGTGGACGATGTCGCCCTGCCCCCGCTCGGCGGCGCGGCGCAGCGCCTCGGCCCAGCCGGACACGGAGGGTTCCGCCAGTGCGGGGCCCTCGCTGAGCGCCGGGACGGCGGGCGCACCGGGCGGGGCGGTCGTCCGGTCGGCCGGGACGGGCCCGGCGCCGCGTTCGGGCAGGCCGGTGTGACGGCGCCCCAGTTCCTCGGGGGTGTTCTCCAGCGACACCTCCACGGCGGTGACGCCGGGGACGCGCTCCAGCTGTTCCCGCCACGCTCCGGCGGTGGTGCGGTCGACGGCGGGCAGCGCGCGCAGCGCCTCGGTGTCGAGGACGCCGTCGGTGTCGAGGGGAAGCGCGTTGACCGCGGTGACACGGACCGTCTCCCGGCCCGCACGGGCCAGGACGTCCTCGACGCGTTCCGCGGCGTCCGCCCGTGCGGGCACCACGTACAGGCGCGGCGCGGCGCCGTCGTCGCCGGGCAGGGCGCTGGCGTCACGGATGCCGGCCACGGAGCGGGCGGCGTCCTCCAGTTCCGCGAGGTCCGCCGGGGCCGGGTCGGAGGCGGGGGTGCGCGCGGGAAGGGCCGGCAGCTGTCCGACGCGGACCCCGGGGTCGGCGCACACGGTGCGCAGGACGTCGTGCAGGGCCGCGGCGAACGCCTCGGCCGTGCCGGTGTCGTACAGGTCGGTGGCGTACTCGACGTGCAGCGCGAGGCCGTCGGGGGCGCCCTCGGGGGTACGGCGTTCCGCGACGTCCACGAAGAGGTCGAACTTGGCGGTGCCGGTGGCGGTGGGCCGCAACCGGGCCCGCCTGCCCTCCAGTTCGAGGGTGGCGGGTTCGTTGTTCTGCAGGGCCAGCATGACCTGGAACAGCGGGTGGCGGCCGGGCACGCGGCGCGGGTTGAGCTCCTCCACCAGCCGGTCGAAGGGCAGGTCCTGGTGATCCAGGGCGGCGAGGTCGGCGGTGCGCAGCCGGCCGATGAGGTCCCGGAAGGCGGGGTCGCCGGAGGTGTCCGCGCGCAGGACCACGGTGTTGGTGAGCAGACCGACGAGGTGGTCGAGGGCGGGTTCGGTACGGCCCGCGACCGGGGTGCCGAGGACGATGTCCGCACCGGCACCGCACCGGGTGAGCAGGGCGCTGACGGCGGCGTGGAGGACCATGAACAGGCTGGTGTCCGTGCGGTCGGCGAGGCTCAGCAGATCGCGGTGCAGGGCCGCGTCCACGGCGGCCTCGACGTGCGCGCCGCCGCCGCGCGGCGCGGCGGGACGTGGCCGGTCGCCGGGCAGGGTGCACTCCTCGGGCAGACCGTCCAGTGCGGTGCGCCAGTAGGTGGTGAGCCGTTCCAGCCGGCCGGTGCCCTGCGGTGCGGGGGCCAGCAGGGCACGCTGCCACAGCGCGTAGTCGGCGTACTGGACCGGCAGCGGGGCCCACTGCGGGGCCCGGTCCGCGCGGCGGGCCGCGTAGGCGGTGCTCAGGTCGTCGGCGAAGGGGCGCAGCGACCAGCCGTCGGCCGCGCTGTGGTGCAGCACGAGCAGCAGGCTCCGGTCGGTTCCGGTGCCCAGCAGCCAGGCGGCGAGGGGGCTCTCCGCGGTCAGGTCGAAACGGTGTCGCGACGCCGCGGCGGCGTGGGCGGCCGTCTCCGCGGCGGGGCAGTCGACGCGGTGCAGCCGCGGCCGCAGTGCGCCGGGGGGCATGATCCGCTGGTACGGCACGCCGTCGTGCTCGGCGATCACCGTGCGCAGGATCTCGTGGCGGTCGGCCAGGTCGCCGAGTGCCGCGTCCAGTGCCTCGGCGTCGAGGTCGGCGTCCAGGGCCACGAGGAGCGGGATGTTGTAGGTGGCAGCTCCGTCGTCGAACCGGTTGAGGAACCACATGCGTTCCTGGGCGAAGGACAGCGGCACGCGCTCCGGGCGTACGGCGTCACCGAGGGCGGGCCGGGCCGACGCGGCGCCGGAGCGTGTGTCGAGCAGCCGGGCGAGGGCGGCCGGTGTCGGCGTGTCGAACAGGACCGTGATGGGGATGTCGGCGCCGGTCTCGTGGCGCAGGCGGGCGAGCAGGCGGGTGGCGAGCAGGGAGTCGCCGCCGAGGTCGAAGAAGTTCGCGTCGGTGCCCACGCTGTCGCCGGGCAGCTTCAGCACGTCCTCGAAGAGGGCGCAGACCACCGCCTGTTGCGGCGTACGTGGGCGGGTGCCGGACGCCTGAGCGGTGAAGTCCGGTGCGGGCAGCGCCTGGACGTCGAGCTTGCCGTTGGCGGTCAGCGGCAGCGTGTCCACGGGGACGCAGGCGGCCGGGACCATGTGTTCGGGCAGGTGGGCGGCGGCGTGGGCGCGCAGTTCGGCGGGGCTCGCCGGGGCGTCGCCCGTCGGGACCGTGTAGGCGACGAGCTGATGGGCTCCGTTGTCGGCGCGGCGGGCCACCACGGCGGCCCGGGCGACGTGCGGGTGGGTGGCGAGGACGGCCTCGATCTCGCCGGGCTCGACACGGAAGCCGCGGATCTGCACCTGGGCGTCGGCCCGGCCCAGGTAGTCGAGGGTGCCGTCGGGGCGGCGGCGCGCCAGGTCGCCCGAGCGGTACATGCGGGTGCCGGGCGGGCCGAAGGGGTCGTCGAGGAAGCGCTCGGCCGTCAGGCCGGGCCGGTCGAGGTAGCCGGCGGCGACCCCGGCGCCGGAGACGTACATCTCGCCGGTCGCGCCGGGCGGCACCGGCTGCCCGGCGGGGTCGAGCAGGTGGACGCGCAGGTCGGCGAGCGGGGTGCCGATGACGCTGCCGCGGCGCGGGTCGTCCAGGTCGGCCCGGGTGATGCGGTGGTGGGTGACGTGCACGGTGGTCTCGGTGATGCCGTACATGTTGACCAGTGCCGGGCGGTCCAGACCGTACCGGTCGGCCCAGGGGCGCAGGCGTGCCGGGTTGAGGGCCTCGCCGCCGAAGACGACGTAACGCAGGGCGCCGCTGCTCGGTACGCCGCCGTCCCCGGTCCGTTCTGCGTCGGCGTCGGCGTCGATCAGCTGCTCGAACGCGGACGGCGTCTGGTTGAGGACGGTGACGCCCTCGCGGCGCAGCAGTTCCAGGAAGTCCCTCGGCGAGCGGCTGACGGCGTACGGGACGACGACCAGGCGGCCGCCGTGCAGCAGGGCGCCCCAGATCTCCCAGACGGAGAAGTCGAAGGCGTAGGAGTGGAAGAGCGTCCACACGTCGTCCGGGCCGAAGTCGAAGTGCTCCGCGGTCGCGGCGAACAGCCGGACGACGTTGGCGTGCGGGACGGGTACGCCCTTGGGGCGGCCGGTCGATCCCGAGGTGTGGATGATGTACGCGATGTCAAAGGGGCCGGTCGGCCCGTGCCGGTCGGCGTCGGTCAGGTCGTCGGCGCGGCGGGCGGCGAGGTCCCTGGTAACCTCCGGGTCGTCCAGCAGGACGGCGGGGACCGTGTCCCCGGCGAGGTGGGCGTGGGCGCGCTCGGTGACGAGGGCGACGGGGGCCGCGTCCTCGACGACCAGGCGCAGCCGCTCGACCGGATGGCCGGGGTCCAGCGGGAGGTAGGCCGCACCGGTCTTGAGGACGGCCAGCAGGGCGGGCAGCAGCCGGGCGCCGCGCTCCAGGGCCAGCGCGACCACACGGCCCGGGCCGGCGCCGCGTTCGGTCAGCAGCCGGGCCAGGCGGTTGGCCTCGTGGTTGAGTTCGGCGTAGGTGAGCTGTTCGTCCCCGCAGGTGACGGCGGKCCGGCCGGGCGCGGCCGCCGCCCGCTCCTCGAAGAGCGCGGTGAGGGTCCGCTCGGCCGGACACGTGCGTACGGGGGTGTCGCGGGGGTGCTCGCCGGGCAGCAGGACGTCCAGGTCCCGCAGCGGCGCGGCCGGCTCGGCCCGGGCCAGCTCGCGCAGGAACGTGAGGAACCGGTCCCGGTGCAGGGCGAGTTCGTCCTCCTCGTACAGGGCGGGGTTGGCGTCGAAGGCCAGCCACAGTCCGCCGGGCACGGCTGCGGGGCGCACCGAGATCTGCAGGTCGTCGACCGCGCCGCCGGACAGGTGGTGCCAGGTGGTGGGGTGGCCGCCGAAGACCGGTGACTCGTCGAACGGGACGATGTTGAGGACCGGTCCGTACAGCCGGCGTCCGGTGCCCAGCAGGCCCAGGTCGCGGCGCAGGTACTCGCCGCGGTACCGCTGGTGCCGGCGCAGGGCCTTCAGCTCGTCCGCGACGGCCCGTACCAGGTCCTCGACGGGCGTGTCGGGGGCGGCGCCCACGCGCAGCGGCAGGACGTCGGAGGCGGTGCCGGGGGTGCGCAGGGCGGCGCTGCCGAGGCGGCTCATCGTGGCCAGGCCCAGCACCAGGTCCCCGGCGCCGGTCATCCGGTGCAGGTACCCGGCGGTGGCGGCGGTCAGCAGGTCGGTGCGCGAGACGCCGAGGCGGGCCGCCGCGGCGTCGAGGGCGCCGGCCTCGGCGGGGTCCAGCTCGGCGGTGCGGCGCAGGAAGGGGGCGGTGGCGGCGGCCGACCGGGAGGTGAGCCGCACGGGCTCCGGCAGTCCGGCCAGGCGCTCCGTCCAGTGGGCACGGTCGCGCTCGTACCGCTCGGAGGCGCGGTAGGCCTGCTCCTCCGCCAGGAGGCGGCCCACCGGCGCGAATCCGGAGGGCGCCGGCTCGTGTCCTTCGGCCAGCGCGTTGTACGTCTCGGCCAGCCGCCGCCCGAGGAGCTTGTAGCTGTAGCCGTCCAGCAGGATGTGATGGGCCCGCAGCAGCCAGATGAAGCGGTCGGGGGCCAGGGTCAGCAGGGTGTGCGAGAACAGCGGGCCCTTGTCCAGGTCGACGGGGGCCGCGAGCTCCGTGCGGATCCAGTCCCACGCGGCGGCCCCGGGATCCGGGGCACCGCTGACGTCGGCCCGGTGCAGGGGCCAGTCGCCGGCGTCCACGGCGGGATGGCACCGGGGTCCGTCGGTGTCGGCGAAGCGCAGGGCGAAGGTGTCGGCCTCGGCGACGGTGCGCCGCAGCGCGGTCTCGAACAGGCCGGTGTCGAGCGGCCCGTGGATCTCCACCGCTTCCGCGGTGTTGTACGCGGCGCTGTCCGGTGCGAGCCGCCCGGCGTACCAGAGGCCCTCCTGGGCCCCGGACAGCGGTCGACGTTCGTCCTCCTGCAGTGACATGGCACAACCCTCACGTGACGAGCCGTAGGTGTCCCGGACGGCGAAGACCCGGCCGGATCGGACGGGTGCGGCCATCGCTCCGTGCCGCCCGCGCATGTGTGTACGCGCCGGGCCGGCCCACGGGGCGGAGAAGGGAGGTCGCACACCTGGGGGCTCGGCGAACCGCGTCGCCCGGCCCCGGATTCACAGCACCTCACGGTGGAATGCCGGGGCCGACCGGGTCAAGCCGGGAGCGGGTCTCCGGTCGGCGATTCAGGTGTTTCCCTAATTCGCGCGGTGCGAGGGAGTCGATCCGCGCGGTGTCAGGAGGCCGACCCGCGCGGCGCGGGGGGAATTCCGGCGCGCGTTCCCGTTTCAAACCAACCTTTAGGGAAAACAAGCGAATTCGCTCCGGCGCGGTCCCTCGAATGGATTCGACCGTGCTTCCCGGTGCACTCTCGGAACAGACCCCTCCCCGATCCCGCGGACCGCCGGCGGCAGGCCGCTCCCGGACCATGGGCACCCGAAAGGGAACAGGAATGAACGACGGAAGGAAGGCTGACGGCATGGACCGTGCGCTGTGTCCGGTCGAGTCGCTCTACGTGGGACAGAGAAGCAGGGCGTTCCTCTCCTGCTCCCTGCGCGGGCACGTCGAGGTCGAGGCGCTGTCGGCCGCGTTCGACGCCGTGACGGAGGCCAACCCGACGCTGCGGTCGCGCATCGTGCCGGACGGCACGGGCCACGCGCTGCGTCTGCTGGACGGGGCCGAACGGCCCCGGCTGGCCGCCCGCACCGGCGACCAGGAGGAGGCCTACGCCACGGAGCTCAACAACCCCCTGCGGGTGGGCGGTCCGCTGAGCCGTGCGGTCCTGGTCAGCGCACCGGACGGCGAACACCACACGTTCTTCCTGGTGGTGGACCACACCGTCACGGACGGCCACAGCAGCATCGCCCTGCACAACGCGCTCTGGGACCACTACCGGACGCTGGTGGAAGGGGGACACACCGACGCGTCCACCGCCTCCGCCGGCTCCGTCCTGCCCCGATGGCCGCAGCCGGTCAGCCTGCTGCTGCCCGCGGCGGACGCGGCCGACACGGCCGCATACCTCGAAGGCCGTGTCGAGGACGTGAGGCGGAACCCGGTCGACCTGGTGCCGTACGACGTGCAGGGTCCGGCCGAGGCCGGCCACGGGGCCGACGCGGGAACGGCCGGTGACGGGCGCATCGACGTCTGCAGGCTGACCCTGGACACAGAACTCACCACCGGCCTGCGCCACACGGCACGCCGGTCCGGCGTCTCCGTGCACGCGCTGGTCGCCGCGAGCCTGCTGACCGCGGCCAGGCGGCGCCTGGACGGCGCCGGCCCCCGCACTCTCGGCTGCCTCTCCCCCGTCGACCTGCGCTCCCGGCTGTCCCCGCCGGTCCCCGCGTCCGCCCTGGTGCCCGCGGTCACCACCCACCTGCAGACCCTTGAGGTGTCCGAGACCTCGGACCCGATGGAGACGGCGCGTACCGTCCACGCGCGCCTCACCGACTTCATCTCCCGCGGCGACCACTTCCGCGAAATGCGCATCACACCGGAGATCCCCCGGAATCCCGCACTGCAACTGGCGACGGTGATCGCCACCAACATGGGTGTCGTCCCCGGCCCCCGGCTGCCGGACGGGCTGCGGGCGGTCGACGTCCGTCTGGTGCCGGCCCGCGAGCACTACTTCCCGCAGGCGGGCCGCAGCCCCGTCATGGCGTGCGTGGTCTCCTTCGACGGCCGGCTCGCCATCGAGTTCCCGTACTACACCACCTGCTTCAGCCCGTCCTTCGTACGGGCCTTCCGCGACGACGTGCGCAGCGGACTCCTCGCCTTCGCGACCGTGGCGCAGTCCGAGCCCGTCCACGCGGCCGCGGGCTGAGTACCACCCCGCCGCCCACGCACCCCGACCCGGCGTCATAAGGAGCATTCCCCGGCATGACCACCGTCAGCGAACTCCCCTCTCCCCTGACGCTGCTCCCCCGAGCCCGGTCGGGCGACGAGGACGCCATGAACCGCCTGCTCACCTCCATCAYGCCCTACGTCGCCCGCATCTGTCGCTCCGTCACCCACGACGACGGTGCCGACGCCACGCAGGAGGCACTGCTCGCCATCTACCGCGGCCTGGGCACGCTGCGGGAACCGGCGGCGTTCTACGGCTGGGTGCGTTCGGTGACGATCCGCGAGGCGGTCCGCACCGCCAAGCGCTACGGCGAGGAGCGGACCTGCTCGCAGATGGAGTCCCGGCAGGAGGCGAACCCGCTGGACGCGGTGCACATCAACGACGTGCTGGAGCGGCTGTCCCAGGCGCACCGGCAGGTCCTGACCCTGCGTGCCTACGGGCTCAACGAGGAGGAGATGGCCGAGGTCCTGGCCCTGCCCGTGGGCACGGTCCGCTCCCGCCTGTTCCGTGCCCGCCGCCGGTTCCAGGAGGCGTGGCAGCCCGCGGCGGCGTGACGCGGACGTCCGGGCCGTCCCCGGGCCCACCATCGGGGCGACGCCGACCGGGCGAGCGATGACGGGGCCCGTGGGCCCCGTCCCGCACTGCTTCCGCTTCTTGTCCTACTTCTGCTTCATGTCCTGCCTCACGCGCTCCGGAAGGACGCGCGGCGGCCACTGGCCGACGGCGAACATCCCGAGCGCGTGCGCACGCGCCACGAGGGCGGGACGGTTCGGGGCGTCGAACCTCCGCAGCATCTGCCCGACGCGGTACTCGATCCCTTGGCGGCTCAGATAGAGGCGGGAGGCCAACTGCACCGTGGACTCGCCACCGGCCACACCTTCCAGGACCTGTGCGTCGAGAGCGCTGAGCACGGGACCGCCGGCGGACACCGGTTCGGCCTCGTTGCGCCGCGTCCCTCCCGTGTGGTGCAGCAGAACGACGACACCCGCTATTTCACCTGAGGGTCTCCTGACGGCCGTCCCTGTCAATTGCGCAGAAAAGGCCAGACCGGCGCCGTCCCGGCCCGTCACCTTTTCCGTGAACCGTCGCCGCCGGCCCGAGGAAAGCGCGGCGAAGTGTTCCTCCAACCGGGCGGGAACGGTGGAACGGAGGAGGTCGAGAAGGCTCGATCCGCGTATCTCGTCGGTATCGAGGCCGAATCGACGGGCGAATGCGGGATCGGCCGCCCTGACGGTCAGGTCCGCCGGGGACACCTGGGCCGTGCAGGCATTCCATGCCGTGGCACCGTGCGGTGCGCTCCTCTGGGTGATGTCGCGGGGCGCGCCGGGAGCCGGCTGTGCGGCCCGGTGCTTCTTGCGGGGCGAGGCGTCGGGGAAACTCGTGGTCGCCACGGACGTACCGTCCTTCTTCCTGCTCGTGGGGGGCGGGGAAGGGTGCGATCGCGGAGTGGGCCGGGTGTGCTGGGTGCCTGGGTATCGGCGGGCGTCCGGCCGAGGCGCGCCACCTCGTCGGCGGCGGGGGCCTGGTGTTCCGCGTCGCCCCGGGCACACCGGCAGGGAGCGCCGGATTCCCGGGTCGGACCTGGAGCGGGGGCGTCGGCGCCGGGCCGACCCCACGATCACGTTGTCATGTCGACAACCGTCACGTAGATAACGTTGTCAGAGCCATTCGGCCTCACCGTCGGCCGCTGTCGCGAAGTCGACCGGGGCGGGACCGGGGCCGCAGCGCCGGAACCCGGCCGTTCGCACGCCTGGAACGTCCGGTCCGCCGCTCCTCCCACGGTCGGCGCGAATCCGGTGACCGCGGGTAGCCGGACGGCCGGCCTTCGCGAGGAGCCCGGTCGGGCGTGACACAGCACGAATACCTCCGTGAGACGAGTAGGGGGACATCGCATCAGGACGGCACCATCGCTTCGAGACTAAAGGGCGCCACCCACCTTGACAAGGGTTTGCCAAGCAACGTGAGCAGTCTGTCAACTCCCTTACGTGCGACGTTCTTTCGGCATGCGCGACCACCGGCCGACAGGCGTGCCGAACGACCGGCGCCAGGCATGAGCGGGTCAGTCGACCATCGTGTATCGGCTTGCCGCCCCCTCGGGCCGCTTCGTAAAATGTTGACAGCTCCACGCGCCCGCCGGGCGGCCTGCACCGAAGGCCCCGCGGACCGCACACCTGAGGGAGGGAGATGCTTGAGCAGCCGCACTTCGGCCGCCGGCTGAGGAGACTTCGGCTGGAACGGGGCATGAGCCAGGCCGGCCTCGTCGGAGAAGGCTTGTCGACGGCTTACCTGTCACGTCTTGAGTCGGGTGAACGGCCCCCGACCGAACGCGCCGTGGCCTACCTCGCCCAGCGGCTCGGCGTCGAGGAGTCGGCACTGGCCGGACCCTCGGAGCGCAGGTCCCTGACCGAGGTACTGGCCGCCGTGGCGTCAGCGCCGTCCGGCACGGACGAGACGGCGGCGCTCAGCCAGGCGGTCGAGGCGGACACGGGTGAGGATCCCGCGGCGCGCTGGCAGGCCCTGTGGCTGCTGAGCCGCGCCGCCGGACGCGACGGCGACCACGAGAGCGAGCGCGTCCGGCTCCTGGAAGCCATCGAACTCAGCGACCTGTTGCAGGCGGCGGAGCTCCGGGCACGGTCGCACGCGCAGTACGCACGCTGTCTGTGCGCGCTGGGTGACATGTGCAGCGCGGAACCAGCGGCTCGGGAGGCACTGTCGATCGCACGCGCCGAGCAACTGCCGGTGTCCGACACCGTGGCGGCCCTGATGGTGCTGATCAGCATCGAGACGGAACTGGGCCGACTCGAAACAGCTGGGCGGCATGTCCACGAGCTGGAGCGGGACCTGCTGCCCGGGGCCGGTCCGGCCCAGGCCGCCGAGGCGCTGTGGACGGCCGCCGTGGTCAGCAGCCGTCAGGGCGACCACGCCACCGCCCGGTCCAGGCTGGAGCAGGCCCTGCACCTTCCGCAGCGCCGGCCCGACGTGGCTTTCTGGGCCCGGCTGCGGGCAGCCGCCACCGCCGCGGCGCTGCAGATGTCGCCGCCGCATGTGGACGCGGCCGAGCGCTGGTTGAGCGAGGCCGCATCCGTCCTGGCCGTGATCGGCACTCCCCTGCAGCGACAGGAGCTGCGCGCGCTCCAGGCCCATCTCGCTTTCCACAAGGGTGAATTGGACGAAGCCCGCGAACTGAGCCACGGCCTTCTGTCCGAGGGCGACCTGCGCCTGTCCTACCGGGACAAGGTACGGTTGTCGGCCCTCGACGGCCGGCTCATGATCCTGGCGGGCAGCGTCGACGACGGCATCGCGACTCTGCAGGAGCTCGGCCGCCAGGCCGCGGACTCGAAGAACCTCGACCTGTCGGCCCACATCTGGCAGGCCCTGGCCACCACTTTGGCCGACGTCCACGCTGCTTCGAATACCGGCGAGAGTGCAAGGGCGAGTGCAGGAGCAGGCTGAGACCGGCATGGACGTCGCGTGGTTGCTCCCGGGGGGGCATCCGCTCAGCCAAGTCGGCGTGCGTTCGCCGACCGGCTCGATGCCGACGTCGCCGTCGGCGAGGCGTCGGTGGCGGTCCCAGGAGACGACCACGACACCCGTCGCCGCGGCGAGCCGTGCGGCGAGAGCGGACCAGCCCGATGCGCCGATGCCCATCAGGTGTTCCGTCGGCATAGTCCGGGGCACCGCCGGCGGCCCTCAACGAGCAGCTGTGACCAGCGCTGTCGCAGCAGGGCCCGTGCTTGTGCCCTACTCCAGTCCGCGCTTGCCCGGTGCCCAGAGCGGCTTGGTGAGTACCGCCTGCCGGTCCCATCCGGCCTCGCGTACCAGCACTTGGAGGTCCTGACAAAGGCGCTGCACATGCCGGTAGGTGATGAGGCAGGTGGCGAGGCCGAGAAAGGCCTCGTGGATGTCGTCGCGCCGTTCCCAGCGGATGCGCAGGCGGCGGAAGCCGTGCAGCCAGGCGATCGTTCTCTCGACGACGTACCGAAAGATGCCCAGGCCGGTGCCGTGGGGCTGGCCTCGTTCGGCGATGACCGGGCGGATGCCTCGCTGCCACAGCAAGCGCCGGTACTTGTCGTGGTCGTAGCCGCGGTCGGCGAGCAAAGCGCCGGGTCGGCGCTCTCGCCCGGCAGGCCGCGTGGCGGAAGGAGCGGCAGGAGGCGAGCGAGGAGCTGAAGGCGCAGGTGTGGCTGAACGCCGACACCAGCCGCCGACTGCGCGCCATCGCCTCCCGCACCGGCTTGAGTGCCGAGCAGATCCTGGCCCAACTCGCCGACCGGGTCCGTATGGACGAAACCGGCGCCTTGACCGTCCACACCTTCGCTCCACACTGAACGTCGCGCTGCGTGTCAAGGCGATGTACCGCGGCGGAAGGCCGTGCCCCGCATCCGCACAAGGATTCGGGGCACGGCCTGATAGGACCGATATCCAGCGAGTGCGGGCTAACAGCCGTTGTAGGCAAGGACCTTGTAGCTCTCAGCCCTGTCGTTGGGTATCACTATTGGAACGTCGAGGCGGGGGCTGTAACACCTCAAGCGTTCCCCCGTGCCGCCATCGCCGTCGTACAAGGCGATGGAGAAGCGAGTTCCGTTCGAGAGGCTGCTGATCTCGTTGTCGCCGTCCCAACCGTCGATCTCCCCGACAGTGCCTATGTTTGCCTCGGCTTCCATGTATATGTTGAGGTACTGGTCCCCGCGATAGTAGGTGTCCTCCCACATGCAGAGATGGCTCTGATCGCACACAGTCGCCGTCTCGGATGCTGAGGCGGGCGCGACTGTGCCAGCAGCGAGGCCGCCTACGAGGCTTGAGATGGCCGCAGCGGCGGCAAGGAATTTCTTGGTCATCAGCTCTCCTGGCTCACACGAATGGCAATGCCACCTGCACCGCCTGACATAGGTATAGCGAGCCGCGTATTGTTCACCTTCGAGCTTTGGCACCGAACAAACAACTCCTGAAAAATGCGGCAATACAGTCGAGCCACGGCCCGTACGAGAGCGACCCCAAGGACCTCGTCGTCGAGCAGTGGACGGCACGGCATCGCGAATGGCGACGCGTGGCCGTTCTGATGGAAGAGGAGGACTGGGCGCTTTACCGTCCCGAGCAGGACGTGCAGCGCGCACCGCCGGGTTGGAGCCCGGCAGGTTCTGCGCCGGGCCGTGGTCGGCGCCCGTACTCGCACCGTCGACCGCGGGCCCGGGCGCGACCGCAGGCGTGAGCGTGGTGATGTGCAGGCCGGACGGGAGCGGGAGCGCCGCGGCAGCAGAGCGGGTAAGGAGCGGGCCAGTGTGTGCAGGTGGCCCAGGACGGTCCGTCGGTCGTCGCGGAAGTCGGCGCCGGTGCGCCAGATGAGCATCAGCAGGTCGAACAGCGCCTGGCCGGCGAACAGGAGCGTGGCGGGGACCGGTCGGCCGACCGCGGGATCGAGCAGGATGCGGTGCAGGTCCAGGGCAGCCCGGGCCGCAGAGGCCGGACCGCCCGGGATGGAGCCGGGGTGGCGGGCAGCGCTCGCGAGGGTGCCGAGGTAGAACGCGCGCAGTTCCGTGCGGGCCAGAGCAGTGAGTACGGCGGGCACGTCGGCGGTCCAGGCGTTCGAGGGCGGCAACTTCAAGCGGCCTAACGGTGGGACCTGGCCGCCGTCGAGCGGCCAGGTCCGGTTCACATCACCGCGATCAGCTCATGCGTACGCAGGGCAGGCCGTAGGATCCGTAGCCGCCTTCCGGCTTGTGATAAAACAGCTCGGCGCACACCGTGGACCCGGCCGCAACGGGGGCCGCGATCCTCCCGAAGACCGTCTGGCCGGGGAAGTGGTAGTTGCGGCCGTTGACGTCCCAGCCGCCGCCGGCCTTCCAGTAGTGGATGTGGTAGGTGCCGTTCGGGGGGAACAGCGGGGAGCCAGGGTAGTGCTCGGATTGGATCTGCCCGTCGACCGCGCGGATCCACAGGTTGTTGTTCCTTCCGCTGTCCGCCGCTGCCGGCGTCGTCGTGCTAGCGATGAGGCCGGCAGCGGTGCCGAGAACGGCCAGGAACATGGCAGCGCGGCGATGGACCTTGAATTGCTTCTTGGGTAACTGTGCCGAGCCGGGCTCCAGCGGCCTGTTCTCTGTTTTCTCCCGATTCACAGAAATCCTCCAGACAGGATTGAACCTAGATGGTTGCGTTGCATCCGCAGTGACCGGCCCGCCCTCGCCTTTTCCGCTCCAGACGACGGCGCCTGTGATGCCGGTGGCGGTCACCGGTACGAACCACGACGGAAAAGACTCATGTGAAGCCCATCGAGACCCTCGGTGGATCGTGTCGATCCACTCGGCGCACCGTCGCAGTCGTGGGTTGCAAGACCTGAGTTTTGGCGGCCCGGCGATTGTCAGGCAAGGAGGAGCGTCCTTCTCCGGACAATCGAACACTCCGGACAAGTCTGTGAGCAGGCGTTCCATGCTTGAGCGGGGATGAGGGCGTACCGCTCGGGATGTGTGCTCTGGAACGCCGAGTGCACGGTCCGGGACTGCCCGCCCGGGATCACACCCCAACTCCGTGGCTCCACTAAAGGGTGTTGCATAAGGCCGTGAACTGGGCATCTCCGGTGTATGGCTGGGGTGCTGAGGGCTGAACGCGTGTGGGTGGAGACGTTCACGGGGCTGCGGTGGCAACAGTTCGGGCGGCTGCTGAAGGCGGTGCGGGAGCGGGGTGGCAACGGCACCCTGCAGGGCAGGCCATGGGCTCTGCCGCTGGCTGAGCGGGTCCTGATCGTGTCTGTCTACTACCGCACGAACCTGACCATGCGACAGCTCG
>NZ_VDFC01000067.1 GCF_008369065.1 Streptomyces apricus
GGCGGGGACGGTCATGGGTTCGGCTTTCTCCGGCGGGGCGGACGGGCGGACGGGGCGGGTGATACCGCTGCGGGTGGACGGCAGCACGGTATCCGTCGTCGCGCTCCTCTGTCCGACGTTCACTCGAACGCCCGTACGCCAGTACGTGCGTACGTCCAGGCGCCGGCGGCGGTGCCGAAGGTCACCGCTGCCGGCGGGCCCCTCCCCAGGGTTAGGGGCGGGTGCGCGAGACGTTCGTGACCGGGAGCTGTTCCTGCGCGCCGGACACGTAGAGGTCTCTCGGGGCCGTGCGCAGCGTGAAGGTGTCGTCGTAGTCCTCGATGCGGGTGACCAGCATGAAGGAGCCGTCGGCCTTGGCGGTCGTCCTCCTGTCGTACTGGCTCTCCCAGTAGGTCTGGAGGAAGACCTCGGTGCCACCGGGGTTGATCCCTCTGGGGAGGGTCACCCTGCCCTGGACGACGAGGAACTCGCCCGCCCGCACCCTCCTCTTGTTGACCGTGTAGGCGACGGAGCTGGACTCGGCGTCGACCGCCACCGTGGTGTCCGCGAAGTAGCCGTCCTGCGGGGTGTTGAGGTCGCCGTCCTCGTCGTAGAGGGCCGTGATCTGCACCTCCTGCTGGACGTTGAGCAGGCTGCTGTCGCCCACGTGGTCGATGTCGACGTCCGGGACGGTGAACTCGCCGGCGGCGTCGCTCACCGGGATGCCCAGGTCGCGCGGCTCGTAGTAGGTGGGGTCGATCGGGTCGCCCCACGGGTTCCAGGTGGTGAAGCGGACGACTTCCTGGAGGGTGACGGGGATGCCGGGCGCCGGGGTGCCGTCGGCCTTGGTGACGGTGCCGGTGACGTCGACGCGGCGGTTGTCGTAGTCGGTCCGGGACGGGGTGGTGCTCACGGTCAGCACGTAGGCGTCGCCGGGCGAGAGAGCGGCGGCGGGCTGCGCCGAGGCGGCGGGGGCGGACAGGGCGCCTGCGGCGAGCAGGAGCGCGACGGTCGCGGCGAGCCGCGTCGGCAGGGACTTCCTGAGGGTCTTCCTGGGCACGGTGAACTCCAAGTTCGCTCGGGAGTGCAGGAGTCACGCCGCGCGGCACCGGTTCCGCCGCGGCGCAGGTGTGCGACGCACCGGGTTCGACCGGCACGGAGGAAGGGGAGTTGCCCGTGCGCCGATCCGCGTTACACGGCTGTGGCATGAGGGTGTTTTGCGCGGATTCGCGGTTCACCCCGATGTCGGCCGCAAGCCGCCCTCCGTTGCCAGGTGCCCGGAGCTGATGCTGAGTACTCCCGTTCCGGAACTAGAAAAGTAGCCGCATATATAAGAAATTTGGGAGTGCAGGTCGAGCGGCTGGTCGCCTATTCCTCTCTGTTGGATGACCCCCTTCGCTTGTTCTTCATCCCGTAGTACGTGAAAATACTCAGGACGACCACGAGGGCCACGACGAAGAGAACAATTCCGAAGGTTCCCTCTGGGTACCATGAACGGGCCAGATTCACTGATTTCACCTTTCTGATCTTTAACGCTCTAGCGTGACGAATTTTTGGGTCGAAAAGCTATCCAAGCAATGAGGACGAGAATGTCAATAATTGCCGCGACAGCCAGAACAGGGAAAGCGGCATCCCATCCTCCCCTCGTGCCAAGAATTACGGCAAGTAGGTACAGGAAGCCGGACGAGATAACGAATAGAATAAAATTACGCTTTGTGGTGCTCTGCCCGTACGCTTGCTCAAATATTTTGGCCACCTTTCTCCCTTACTGTCGGGTCAGCCGTCGCGCGCGGCCAGCTCGGATTCTCAGTGCTGTCGTATTTTTGTTACTTCAGGGAGTCTTACGCTTTTCCGCCTGCATATTCACCTGCTCCTGCTGCGAGGACCGTGCCACCCGTGCCAAGGGCGAAGGTGGCGACGCCCCCCTGTCGGTACGGCGGTGAATCCCGCGACGAATGCGCAGCCGGACTCGATCGCAATCCCGGTAGCGAGGCCGGCTATCTGTCCGAGAAGTGCGTCAGTGTCACCTTTTAGACCGTTTTAGACAGCCTTTGTCACGTCGCTCGCACCTTCAGTCAGGGTGCTCACCCGGCTGAGTCCGGTGGGGTCCTGGTGGCAGTTGGTGAAGCGGTAGGGCTGGGAGACCCCGGCTTTTTCGGTGGTGGTGGAGCGGGTGACGCCGCGGGGGCTGTAGGCGTACGTGTTCACCTTCGTGCCGGACTCGTCGGTGAGCGCGACCACGGAGCCGAGGGCGTCGGTGAGGTAGTAGTACGCCTTGCCGCTGTGGGTCATGGAATTCAGCGTGCCCCCGGGTTCGCGAACAAATCCCGTGTCCACACCGGCAGTTGTTCCCGTAATCAGGCCGATCGCGGCTGCCGGGGTGGACGACGACCTACGTGCAGCCGGCCCGTTCGAGCCAGCGCCACTCGGCACGTCCATCACGCCACGCTTGAAATCGCCCGCCTGCACAACTTCAACCCCGCCGGATAGACGAGCGGTCGACATAGTCGCTGGCCTTGCCCGCACGACTCAGAGATCATTCACGGGACGGATCTTCGCCGGGTGGTGACCTTAGGTGATCATCAACGGCGTAGCGGCTCCAGTTGAAGCGTACGTGCGAGTTCCGAGGAGGGTGACGACGACTTCACTCAGTGTTGCGCCTTCCTCTTGAGTAAATGAAAATACCTGCAATCAAAAAAATTACTGGCGCGACCATGATGGGGATGAATCGCGCCCCGCTGACTAGCATTACCACGACCGCTGCCGCCATCGCCAGGGTGAAAAATAACATCACCGCGCCGAGAATTTTTACAATCTGCGCAGACTGGCGATCCATGACGCCTCCCATGCTGGACGGGCCATTCTTCTTTGGTGGATTTCAGTTCCCGCCCGGTAGAACGCCAAGGATCTGCGGTACCTCGGACCGCTCCACCTGAAGGAAACCAGATCGGTCCCTGGCTGTTACGAGATGACCTTATTCCGAAACCAAGACCTGACGCAGCCCCACCTAATGCAGGGAACTTCGTAGACTTTAGTGAACCTGGGGTGGTTCAGAAGGGGGCGGGGGTGGAGGATACGGCGGAGGGGCGCTGTTGTGTGACTTTTTCCGGAAGGCTAGGAGGGTAGGAAATAGGAAACCTGCGATGCCCCCTGCGGCAGCTCCCAGTAGAGCCGCCAGCACGAATTTCCAGCCGAAACCGGAGTCAAATAATTCTAGTGGTCCTGCCACGATGCATCCGAAGATGGCCGTCATGAGGGCGCCACGCCAACGGCGTTGCGTGTTCGGCTCATTCTTTCTCATCGGATGTTCCTCTCTTTTCTTCCTGCGGAGGGCCTGCGAGGCGGGGTGCACTCGCAGGCCCTTGTTTCAGGTTGTCTCTACAGGAAGCGCCCTAAGGGTTGTCCCGTAAATGATCTACGGCATGCTCGGTGACCTGCTGGTTTCTGCGTCACCCGGCGAGGGCGAGGTTGTGCAGGCGGGCGATGCCGAGCGTGGCGTGGTGAACGCCGTCGCCTTTCAGGCGGCAGTCGCGGAGGATCTTCCAGCCCTTCATGCGGGCGAAGACGTGCTCCACGCGGGCGCGGACCTTGCGGTGCGAGGCATTGTGTTCCTCCTTCCAGGCCGGGAGTTCGGCCTGGCTCGTAGGCCCACCCGGCGAACCCGAGCCCGCCCAGCGGATGGTCCGAGGCCCCCGCAGGAATGGCGTACGGCTTCCCGCCCGCGTCCTCCACCTCGCGCAGCGCCTGCTCCCAGCTCTCCTTGAAGCCGATCCCGAACCCGGCCCGCACGAGCCGCACGTCGGCGCCGGCGAGCCGGCTGATCAGGATGTTGCCGACCTTGTCGTACACGGAGTCGGGCCACTCGACCCAGCTCTCCTGCACCAGCACGCACTTCAGCCCGGCCCGGGCGGCACAGGCCGCCACCTGCCGCGTGTGGTTGGACTGCACCCCGCCGATGGACACGAGGGTGTCGCAGCCCTGCGCCAGCGCGTCCGCGACGAGGTACTCCAGCTTGCGCGTCTTGTTGCCGCCGTAGGCGACCCCGGAGTTGCAGTCCTCCCGCTTGGCCCAGAGCGAGGCTCCGCCCAGGTGCGAGGTCAGCCGCTCCAGCGGATGCACGGGCGAGGGCCCGAAGAGAAGGGGGAAACGCTCGAACGAGGACAGGGACATACTCGGCCTCCCAGCCGGCTCAGTCAGGACGGTCGGCGAGTCCTTCGAGCCCTCGCCAGATCTCCGCGGTGACCCGGACGGCCTCGTCCACGTCACCGTCCGCACACGCTTCGATCAGGCGCTCGTGCAGGCCGGCCGACCGGCAGGTGCCGCCCTCGCCGAAGCGCCGCCGCTCCAGCCGGCGGATCAGCGGCGTGTACCGGGCGACAGTCGCCGCGGCCGCGCGGTTGCCGCTCACCCGCACCAGGACGCCGTGCAGCTCGTCGTCTGCGCGCAGCGCGCCGTCGACGTCCCCGGCCCGCACGGCGTGCGCGAACCGGGTGTTGGCCGCGCGCATCACCTCGACGTCCGCCGCGCCCAGCCGCGGCACGGCGACCCGGGCGGCCAGCTCGTGCATGGCGCCGACCACGGCGGCCGCGTCCCGCACCTCGGCGGCCACCACGGGGGTGACCCGCGTGTAGCTCTGCGGCTTGCTCTCCAGCAGCCCCTCGTCGACGAGCCGCGAGAAGGCCTCCCGCACGGGCGCCCGGGACAGCCCGAGCCGCTCGGCGAAGTCGCCGTCCCGCACGACGGCACCGGGCTCGATCTCACCGGCGACGATGGCGTCGCGGATCATCAGGTAGGCCTGGTCGCGGAGCAGCGTGCGGGAAACGGATCGGAGGGTCACAACTGAAATGTTAGATGTCAGTAGAAGCCCACGGCAAGCCCACGGCAAGACGAAGGGGCGGCCCCGCCGAAGCGGGACCGCCCCTCCCCCCGTCGCTCACCCCGTGGCCGACATCTCCGGCCC
>NZ_VDFC01000068.1:0-3396 GCF_008369065.1 Streptomyces apricus
GGGCGGGTGGCGGGCGGTTCCGGTACGGCGGCAGCGGCGACGAGCTGGCGCAGGGCGCCGTAGTAGACCTCGTGGTCGGTCAGGGCGGGCAGGATCGCCGCCACGTTCCCCGACAGGGCCGGATACTCCTGCGGGTCGAGGGCGGCCAGCGCGGTACGGGTGAGCGCCTGGGTGCCCCTGGGGTCGCGGTGGTCGACGAAGCTCGCGCTGCCGAGGGTGAGCAGGTACATCCGCCGGTACGCGGTGATCGCCTCCTGCGGGGTCATCCCGGCCGCGAGGCTGTCGGCGAGCTGCGGTTCGACGAGGCGGGCCAGCAGGTTCGGGCCCAGCCAGGGGCGGGCGCCGCGCAGCGCGAGCAGGCCGGGGTGGTCCGACAGCAGCCGGTACAGGGCGGCGAACCGCGTCTCGGTGGCCGTGGCCCAGTCGGTGCCCGGCTCGATCTCGGGGAGGCGGGCGGCCAGGTGGTCGGTGCACAGGTCCAGCAGTCCGGCCAGGTCGGTGCAGCGCCGCTGCAGCGAGGCGAGGGAGATGCCCAGCCGGGCGGCGAGGGCCCGGAACGTCAGCGCCCCGGGCCCGGCCTCGTCGACGAGCCGCAGCGCGGTCTCCGCGATGCGGTCGGGGGTCGCACGGTCCAGGGACGCAGAACTCCGGGGCATGCGTGTCAGTGTACGGTACGGCGTATCGGTACGGGGTTCCCGTACCGATACGGGTCCCCATGCAGGCACGGGGACCCTGTGCAGGTACGGAGAACCCGTGGCGGTACGGGGCGTACGGGACCCGAGGCCGCGCAAGGCCCGGTCGCCCTGAGGGCGACCGGGGCCTGTCAGCGGCTGTGCGTCACCGGCTGCGCGGTGGTGTCGTGAACGTCTCGTCGAAGTCCTCCTGCCGGACCACGCTCAGGGCCCAGATGATGAAACCCGAGGTGGCGATCATGACGATCGACCAGACCGGGTAGTACGGCATGGAGAGGAAGTTGCCGATGATGATGAGCCCGCCGATGGCGATGCCGGCGACCCTCGCCCAGGTCGCCGCCTGGAAGAGCCCGACGCTCACGATCACGGCCACGGCCCCCAGGGCGAGATGGATCCAGCCCCAGACGGTGAGGTCGAACTCGAAGACGTAATTGGGTGTGTTGACGAAGATGTCGTCCTCGGCGACCGCCATGATCCCCCGGAGGATGTCGAGCACACCGGCGATCATGAGCATGATCGCCGCGAAGACCGTCAGGCCTTCGGCCCAGTGCCGTCCGGCCGAGTGCGTGTGCGTCCCGCCGGTGTGTGTCGCAGTCATACCGATGCCTCGATTCAGTGTCGTGCGCTGCCGTCAGTGACCGGCCGCCGAGGCGCCGGCGCCCGCTCGCCCCGAGGTGCCGGCGCCGGAGCCACTCAGCACCAACTCCTTCGCCCGGTGGAACTCCTCCTCCGTGATGTCGCCGCGGGCCCTGATCTCGGACAGCCGCGCGAGTTCGTCGACGCTGCTCGGCCGGTCCGCGCTCCGGGCCGTCTCCCGGACGTACGAGTCGAAGGCCTGCTGCTGGGCACGCGCCTGCGCCACCTCGCGGTGACCCATGTTCTTGCCCCGCGCGATCACGTAGACGAAGACGCCGAGGAAGGGCAGGAAGACCACGAACACCAGCCAGCCGGCCTTGCCCCAGCCGCTCATGTCGTCGTCCCGGAAGATGTCGACGACGATCCGGAACAGCAGGACGAACCACATGATCCACAGGAAGAAGATCAGCATGGACCAGAAGACGCTCATGAGCGGATAGTCGTAGGCGAGGTACATGTCTTTCCTCCGTCCTGGGCCTTCGCCCAGCCGTTTTCCACCGTTTTCAGCGTGCCGGGGCGAGGACCCGGCAGCTTCACCCGGAGCGGGTGAGAGGGCCGGGCGCGCACCGCACGGCCGGAAGGCGCCGGTCACGGGGTGGCCGGGCCGGGGGCCGCCTCCTCCCCGGGCGCCGTGGCGGCCGCGACGGCGACGAGGACCGCCACCGCCGCCAGGACCACCAGGACCAGGACGAGGACGAGCGCCACGGCGCCGACCGTCGGGTGGTTCCAGAGCACCAGGGCCAGGGCGCCCGCGCCGATGACGACGCCGGTGACCACCGAACGGCGGGCGGCCAGCCGGCGCCCCACGGGGCCGACCCGCAGACCGGCCCGGCCCAGCGCCCGCCCGGCGGCGCCCGCACCCCGCCGGGCACCGCCGCGCAGGCCGACGGCCGCCCGCCCCGGGCCGTACAGGTAGGCGGCCAGCGCCGTGATCAGCGCGACGACGAGAAGGGTGCGGGTGCTGTCGCGCAGGAAGCGCACGAGGGTGTCGAAGACCGCGGCGGCGGCCTCCGGCGTCAGCGCGGCGGCCGGGACCGAGTCCAGGTAGATCCGCCGCACGGCCGCCAGCGCGACCAGCAGCACCACCGTCATCAGGCCGATGCCGAGCGCGCTGACCAGCAGCATCACCCGGTGCGCGGGGGCGGTCCAGACCGCCAGGGCGGCGAGGCCGACGGTGAGCACGGGCAGCCAGGTGCCGACGATGTCCAGGAGGCGCATCGCGTCCTGCGCCCGGGCCAGTTCCGCGGTGCGGAACAGGGTGACGGTCCGGTCGCTGTCCGGGATGGCGGCGGCCTTCTCGAAGCCCTGGTCGACGAGGCGCTCGCGCACCTGGTCCACCACGGCCCCGATGTCCAGCTCGACGGCGTCCCCCGTGGCGCGCAGCGCGCCGTGCCGCTCTCCGGTGAGCATGCGCAGCACGGCGGCGTGCGCCCGCCGGTTCGACCCCTCCCACACCTGCTGGAAGAGGTCGCTCGTGACCACCCGCTCGACGTTGCGGCGTACGACGGTCCGCACCGCGGAGTTCAGCGGGCCGGTGAGCGCCCGGGAGCTCTCCACCACGCGCGGCGGCGCGCCGCCGTCCGCGAGCACCTTCGTCAGCGAGTCCGTCACCGCCCGGACGTCCACCTGCTGCACCACGCGGTCGGTCAGCCGGTCGGTCACCACCTTCTGCACGGCCGGGTCCGACGCGAGGGGGGCGACGGTCTCGACGTACCGGTCGGTGTCGGAGACCGTGTCCTGCACCCAGGCCGCGACGACCGCCAGGGGCGCCAGCAGGAGGGCCAGCAGGAGCAGGACCGCGGCGCCCAGCCGGCGCACCCGCCGGTGGCGCAGGGTCGCGGCCCCGCGCAGCCGCTCGTACTCCGCGCGTTCCGCGGGGTCCAGCGCCGTGCCGGTCGCCGCGGGACCCGCGGAGTGCGGCGGTACGGAACTGCCGTCCGGGACCATGACTCCTCCTCGGAGGTGGGCGCCCGGCAGTGGCTCACTGCCGACGCGTTACGGAGCCTGCGGTGCCCCGGCTCCGGCGCCCGGCGCCGGAGAGGGCGGGGACCTCAGCCGGTCCCGGCGG
>NZ_VDFC01000068.1:3496-21888 GCF_008369065.1 Streptomyces apricus
ACCCCGACATCCCCTCCGACCTGACAGGACGAGCCCTGCCGGTCCCCGCCGACGCCGACCACCTGCTCGACGCGCTCACCACGCTGCGGGCCGGGCCGGTCCCGCGGTGACCTCATGAGCGATCCGAGGACGAACAGAACAAGACCACAGCCATGGCGTCCTACGGCCTCACACCCGACGACTGCCGTCCCGCCGTGCCTTACGCGTCGTGAGCCAGTAGTCCCACCAGGTCGTCGGCCAGACTGTCGTCCACCGCGTGCACCGGAGCCTGGTAGCGCGGAGTGGGCCGGTGCCGCTGCCTCTGCCCCCCCGCCGAAAGCCGTGTCCGAGCAGAAGTGCCGCCGTCTATCATCGATCGGTGATCGGCAATCTTGCTTCGTTCCAGGACGAGTTGGCCGCCAGCGGGTTTCCGCCGTTGGTCAACAAGCTGGCCGGGGACGGCTTCCGGGCCGGGATCACCACCTCTGCCCTCGGGCCGCTGCGGCTGGTCTCCCTCGACACGCCCGCAAGCGCCTGCGTCGGGCGGGAGCGTGACGCCGTCGACGGCGAGAACCTGGCGGTCAAGGTGATGGCCCGGGGCCGGACGCGGATCGAGCAAGGGCGCGGTGAGGTCGAACTCGGGCCGTCCGACCTCGTATTGCTCGATCCCACGCGTACGCTCCGGTTCGAGAGCACCGCCGCGGCGCACGTCACCGTCCTGGTTCCACGCCGGGAGCTCCGGATCCGGCCCGCGCAGATCGACCGGCTCATCGGCGTACGCATCGACGGCAGCCACGGCCCGGGCGCTCTCGTCTCCGTGCTGGCCCGGCAGTCGGCGCGATCGGCGAGCGAGTTCCGCGAGGCGCAGGCGCTGCGGTCGGCGGCGGCCGTCGTCGAGCTGATTGCGGTCGCGCTGGAGACCCGGCTCGGCGACGAACAACCCGCCCCCGACGAGTTGCTGCGGAGCCGGATCGCCGGCTACATCGAGGCCCGGCTGGCCGACCCCGATTTGTCCCCGCCCGGCATCGCCGCCGCCCACCACATGTCCGTACGCCGGCTGCACAAGCTGTTCGAGGACCAGCCGCTCACCGTCGCGGCCCTGATCCGTCGTCGCCGCCTGGAGCGCTGCCGGGCCGAGCTGACCGGAAGCGGGCGTACGGTCACCGCCGTGGCCGCCCGGTGGGGATTCTCCGATCCCACCCATTTCAGCAAGCTCTTCAAGGCGACGTACGGCTACAACGCCCGCGCGCTGGTGACCAGCAACCGTGCACGGACGACCAGGACGCGCACGGCCGGCCCGGAGAAGGATGGTGGTGACCAAGACAGCAAGAGCAACAGGAGAAGTCATGGCGAAGGTGAACATCGTCCGCCCCGGTGAGGGCGAGATCCTCGGCAGCGGGGCGCAGCAGATCCGCATCCTGGAGAGCGGCGAGCACACCGACCACCGGCTGGGGTTCGCCGAGGTCACCATTCCGCCGGGCACCCCGAGCCCGTTGCAGCATCGCCACGCCCAGCACGACGAGGGCTTCTACGTGCTGGCGGGGACCTTCCGGTTCACCGTCGGCGAGGACCACTACGACGCCGGGCCGGGCACCTGGGTCATCGTGCCGACCGGGGCGCCGCACACGTTCGCCAACATCGGCGACGAGAACGCGGTCATGCTGAACACCTTCACGCCGGACCTGTACGTGCAGTACTTCCGCGACTTCAAGGCCATGATCGATTCCGGGCAGCCGGTCAACGCCCAGACCATGGGACCGCTCTGGAAGAACTACGCCACCGAGATCTCGGACGAATACGCCTCGTGAAGCGCCTTCCGTACGGCCCGTGCAGCCCGTGCGGCCCGTGCGGCCCGTGCAGCCCGTACAACCTGCACGCCTCGTACGACCGCTGCGGCGGCCCGGACCGGAAAAGATCCGCTATCCTTGATCTTGAGCAGCGCACCTGAACTCCGGGCGTCGGCTCGCGCGTTGGTGGTCCAAGGAAAGACGTCCCGCTTCCTGCGGGGAGATGCAGGTGCAAGGCCTGCCCGGCGCTCACACAGACAGCGAGTCCCCCACCGCACACTGCGGTGGGGGACTCGCTGTCTTACGCGGCGGTGTGCGGTGTGCGGTGTGCGCCACAGCTGTAGTAGGAGGTCGTGGTCGAGGTGGACGATCTGGTCCTGGTCACCGGGCACCGTCACCGAGGCGACGAGCCGGTGACCGTGACCTGTCCCGATCTCTCAACCGACTTCGACCACGTACTTGCCCCGCACCCCGCCCGCTTCCAGCGCACGGTGTGCCTGGGCCGTCTCCTCCAAGGGGAACACCTTGTCCACCGCGGGGTGCAGTCCTCCCTGTGTCACCTGGCGGGCGAGGTCATCAAGGTGTGCCCGTTCGGGATTGCCGCTGAAGGCACGTACCCGGTTGCGCCCGTGCACGGCGCTGGCCGCGATGTAGCCCAGCGAGGCCACGGGCCGTGCCATGTCGAAGGCGATGGTGACCATGCGTCCGCCCGGCTTGAGGAGACGGCGAAAGGTCCGCAGATCGGAGCCGACGGTGTCCAGGACCACGTCGAACGAGCCCAGTTCCGCCGGAGTGACGTTCTTGTGGTCGATGGCGTGGTCGGCTCCGAGTGCGCGGACGAAGTCGAGGTTGGCGGCGCGGGCCAGAGCCGTGACCTGTGCGCCCCAGGCGTGTCCGAGCTGGACGGCGGCGTTGCCGACACCGCCCGCCGCGCCCCGTACCAGGAGGTGTTCCCCCGGGCGCAGCGCGGCCTTGTCGCGCAGGGCGGTGACGGCGGTGGTGGCCACCGGCAGCGCGGCGGCGGCCACCAGGTCCAGGGCGTCGGGGACCAGGGCGAGCCGCTCGGCCCGTACGCTCACGTATTCGGCGGCGCTGCCGAACGTGCCGCGGCCCACCAGGCCCCACACGCGGTCGCCGACCGCCACTCCCGTGGTGCCGGTGCCGAGCGCGACCACCTCGCCGGTGAGGTCCAGCCCGGTGCGCTGCGGGAACGTGCGGCCGGTGAGGAGCCGGACGCGGCCGGAACGGGCGGCCAGTTCACCGCCGTTGATGCTGAACGCACGTACGCGTACGAGCGCTTCGCCGGCCTTCGGCACCGGGCGGGGCACCCGGCCCGTGTACAGCACCTCGGGGCCGCCGTAGCGGTCGAACAGCACGGCTCTCATCATGCGGTCGTCCATCGTTGCCACCTTCGTCACCAGCGGTTCTGGGGGAGTCGAGCGCCGAGCGTAGGCTGCCAAACGGACGACATCGTCCGTTTGTGCTGGAGGTGAGAGACAGTGGCAGGCAATTCGTCTCGGATCACGGCGTCGCCCGGGCGGCGGTCGGACGCCCGGCGTAATCGCGAGCGCATCCTCGTCGCCGCCCGCGCGGTTTTCGCCGATCACGGCATCGACGCGCCCATGGCGACCGTGGCCCGGCGGGCAAGAGTCGGCGTGGCCACGCTGTACCGGCACTTCCCGACCCGCGACGCCCTGGTGCGGGCCGCATACGCGCGGCAGATGGAGACCTGCGACCAAGCGCTCAAGGAGGCACTGGCCGATCCCGACGCGTGGCGGGGCTTCCAGCAGATGGTGGAGAAGGTCTGCGAACTGCAGCGGGAGGAACGGGGCTTCCCGGCGGCGTTCGTCGCGGCCTTCCCCGACCGTGCGGAAAACGACGCGCAGGTCCGGGAGGGCGCCGAGCGGGACCTTCTGCTCCTGATCCGCAGGGCCCAGGCGGCAGGCGGACTGCGGGGCGACTTCCACCCCTCCGACCTCGCCGTGCTCCTGCTGGCCCACTGCGGACTGGTCACCGCACTGCCGCACGACCGCGCCGCCTCCCGACGCCTGGTGGCATACCTGCTCCAGTCACTGCGCACCGAGGCGGCGCACAAGCCACTGCCCGCCCCGAGCACGCTCTCACTGCGCAGCCTTCCAATGGCCGAGGGCCCCCATGGCAGGCGGTCTTCCGGCAGTTGACACGCGACGGCGCCTGCCGATCCGTCGTAACCGTGGAAACCGATCCGGATGGCGGCCGTCCCGGTGGTCAGCGAGCGCCGTCCCGGCGGCCGACGACGGCCCGGACTGGTTGCAGCGAGCAGACGCAAAAACAAGCACTATCGCGTTTCGGGGAAAACGCGATAGTGTCGCGTCCGGTTGGATGTCGGTCTTCAGCGACCCGCCGTATCGACGAGTTCCCGAGGAGTCCCATGGCTGCCCTGCTCTCTCCCCTCCTGGACCTGCTGACGCTTCAGGGCACGGTCGCCGAGGCCGAACCTGTCGCCGCCCGGTTCCGTCGCCTGCGCATCGAGGGCGAGGCGCTGGTCGGGCTGACCGTCCGTCCCGGACAGCAGGTGAGGGTCATGGTGGGCGACGGGCTGACTCTGCGTACGTACTCGATCTGGCGCCACGACCCGCAGGGCGCCGTCGAACTGTGCGTACTGGATCACCCCGGGGCCGGTCCCGGGGCGCGGTGGGGGAGCAGTGTCACCGTCGGCGACCGGGTCCGCATACGCAAGCCGGAAGGGACGTTCACGCTTCGGCCCGACGCCACGCACCACGTGTTCGTCGGCGAGGAGACGGCGTCGGTCGCCTTCGGCGCGATGCTGGGCGCACTGCCTGACGGGGCGCGGATCTCCGGCTGCATCGAGACGGAGACGGCTGCCGACCGGCTCCCCCTGCCGTACGCGGACCGCCTCGACTGGACCGTCAGGAGCGGCACTTCGCTCCCGGACGCGATACGCCGCCTGGCCCCTGAGCCGGGCGGGATCGCATACGTCGCCGGGGAGGCGCGGACCGTGCAGCACGTGAGGCAGGTGCTGGTGCGCGAGGCCGGATGGGACCGGCGGGCGGTACTCACCAAGCCGTTCTGGGCACCGGGCAAGCGCGGGCTGGAGTAGGGCACAAGCACGGCCGTTTCGTGGCGGACGGCGAGTTCGACGCCTCTGCCGGCAGGCGCCGACGGCCGCCCACGCGGGCCGGGCGCGTCCGTCTTCTCCGACGACGATGCCGCGGTCGGCGGCGCCGGCTTCCTGTGTCATGCGATCACCCGTCGAGCCCTGCTCAGGGGGTCCATGGCCGGTCGTTCTCCCGGGCTGTCTTCCAGCGCCGGTAGCGGGTTGTGCAGCAGGCGCCGCAGGGGCGGAATCCGGCGGCGACTGCCGTGGCCTCGTCGCGGAAGAAGACCCGGTGCTTCACATAGCCGCCGCGGGCGATGGCGCGCAGTGCGGTGGGGCAGTCGAGCCGTCCGTAGATCTTCGAGCGGCGGTGGCCGCCCCACTCTCCCCTGAGCGGCGACCGGTAGGGACGGCCGTCGGCCCCGAGAAGGGTGCAGGTGTTCCCCGCGTGGTTCATGGCGTCGTTCATGCGGCGTCGTGGAAGACGAGGGCGAGGGTGTGCCGTTCGCCGGACCGGAGGGCGGACACGCCGTGGCGAACCGGCGCGGCGGACCATCCGCGAGCGGACCTGACGGGCCGGTCGCGGGTGGTGAACAGGTATCCGTGGCCGTGCGGCAGCAGCGTGGCGGTGCCTCTGGACTGGGCGCGCGGGCGCTGTTCCAGGAGCAGGAACTCGCCGCCCGTGTGGTCCACGCCGGGCTCGTTGAGATTGATCACGACCTGCAGCGGAAACACCAGGTCCCCGTACAGATCGCGGTGCAGGGCGTTCCAGTCCTTGTTCCGGTAGCGCAGCAGGATCGCCGTGGACTTCGTCTGGCCGGCGTCGTGGCACATCCGCAGCCAGTCGTCGAGCGAGTCCGGCCACGGCGCGGGCCGGCGGAGTCTGGTCCACCAGTCGCGTGCGATGGGCAGCAGTTTCGGGTACAGCGCCTGCTTGAGCCGTTCGACCGGTTCCGGGTACGGCGCGTTGAAGTACCGGTACTGGCCCTCACCGAAACGGTGCCGGCCCATGTCGACCGTGCTGCGGAACAGGTCGTCCCGCTCGTACAGCTCCCTGATCTCCACGGTTTCCTCGGAGGTCAGCAACTGCGGCAGCAGCGCGCCGCCGTACTCGTCGACCTCCGCCGTGATCGCCTCCCAGTCGCCGGACTCGACACGACGGTGCCACCGGTCCGTCGTCCGCCCGGCCGCCTCCGTGGCCCTCATGCCGCGGCCTCCAGGTCCAGCAGCGTGGTCTTGGCCTGGAGCCCGCCGACGTAGCCGCCCAGCGTGCCGTCGGTGCGCAGCACGCGGTGGCACGGCACGACGATCGGCAGCGGGTTGGTCGCGCAGGCCGTGCCCACCGCCCGGACGGCCTTCGGACTGCCGACGAGGTCGGCCATGTCGCGGTAGCTGCGGGTCTGCCCGTACCCGATCTCGGGCAGATGCGTCTGCACCAGGAGCCGGAACCCGCGCGACAGGGACAGGTCCAGCGGCACGTCGAAGGCCCGGCGGCGCCCGGCGAAGTACTCGTCGATCTCGCGGGCCGCCTTCTCCAGCCGCTTCGGGGCGTGCAGGATCCGCGGGCTGAGCTTGTGGCCGAGGGTTTCCAGCACCCGGTCATGGTCCTCACCGGCGTACGCCACACGGACCAGGCCCTTCGGGGTGGCGGCCAGCAGCAGCTTGCCGACGGGCGAGTCGACGGTCGTGTAGGCGACGTCGATCAGGTCGGCCTGCTCCGCCGCCTGCTCCAGACGGCGGTGGAGGCGACGGAGAGCGCCGTCGTCCACGGGGGTCGACAGCAGGACGGCGAGGTCGTCATCGTGGTGCTCGTCGCTCATGACGATGCTCCTTTCGTGATCGCGTCCGGATAATGTTTCCTGAGGTTGTTGAGCCCGTCGGCGGCGGCTCTCCGGGCCGCCGCGACGGTGCCGCCGAGGATCTCCGCGATCTCGGCGTAGGCCAGTCCCGCCACGTATCGGTAGGCGATGGCCTGACGCTGCTTGCTGGGCAGTTCCTTCACCGCGGCCCACAGTCCGACGGCTTCTACGTTCGAGACGCCCTGCCCCGTCGGCTTCTCCGGCACCTCGTCGACCGGCAGGGGATTCCTCTTCGCGGCACGCAGCACGTCGATCGCCTTGCGGTGCGCGATCGTCACCAGCCACGCCTCCACGTTCGCCGTCTCCGGCAGATCGGGATAGGCACGCATGGCGGAGAGGAAGGTCTCGGACCACGCGTCGTCCGCATCATGCGGGCCGAGGACGACCCGGCAGACGCGCAGCACGGTGGCACCGTGCTGCGCGACCACGCTCTCGAACGGTTGTTTCATGTCCATCCCATGGAAGACGTACGTGCGGTGGCAGACGTGAGAGACACGGTCAGAACAGCCGTCCGGCATCGCGCGCAGGCGGCTCCTCAAGCTCCAGCAGTGCCCGCTTGCGCTTGAGCCCGCCGGCGTACCCGGTCAGCGCCCCACCGGCACCGACGACGCGGTGGCACGGAACGAGGATGCACAGCGGATTCGCGCCCACGGCCTGGCCGACCTTCTGTGCGAGACCGGGGTCTCCGAGCTGCCGGGCGATGCGGCCGTAGGTGGCCGTGTCCCCGCACTGGATGCTTTTCACGATGTCCCAGACGGCGTGCTGGAACGAGTCGCCCTCGGCCGCGAGCGGGAGATCGAACTGCCTGCGTTCGCCCGCCAGGTAGTCGCGCAGCTGGCGGACCGCTTCGCCCAGCAGCGCGTCCGTCGAGTCGGCGGCTTCGGGTCCGAACGTCTCGTGCGGCGGCCGGCGGACGTGATGCCTGAAGTACAGGCCGGTGATCGTCTCGTCCTCGGCGACGATCGTGATCGACCCGAGGTGCGTCTCGACGACGACGTGTCGGGTGTTCATCTGCGGTTCCTCTCTCTCGACCTGTAGACGGAGGCCACCCGCAGAACGTGAGATCTCATATGGGGCCGGTACCGGCCGCTCTTGAGGCTGGCCGACGGCGGTCATCCACCGGCGTACCGACCACCGGTCACAGCCCCGAGGTGTCGTGCGGTGCGATGAGCCCGTGGTGGTGGGCGAACCGGACGGTGTGCACGCGGTCCCGGAGTCCGAGCTTGGCGAGGACGCGTGAGACATGGGTCTTGACGGTCTGTTCGCCGACGTACAGCTGGTCGCCGATCTCGGCGTTCGAGAATCCCCTGGCCACGAGCAGGAACACCTCGTGTTCGCGCGCGGTGAGGCGTTCGAGGCCCGGCGCCCGGTCACGCGCCGGGGGAGCCGGGGCGAGGGCGTCGGCCAGCCGGGGCGCGAGGCGGCTGGTGATGGAGGGATCCAGGTAGGTGTCGCCGCGAGCCGCGACGCGGATCGCGGTCACGAGTTCGTCGGGAGGCAGGCTCTTGAGGACGAAGCCGGCGACCCCCGCCGACAGTGCCGCATGCAGGTAGTCGTCGGTGCCGAACGAGGTGAGCAGGATGATCTTCACGTCCCGGTGTCCCGCGGACCGGATGTGGCGTGCGGTGGCGAGCCCGTCGAGTCCGGGCATGCGAACGTCCAGGACGGCGAGGTCGGGCGCCAGGGACGTGACGGCCTCGACGGCGCTGCGTCCGTCGCCGACGTCGGCGACGCACTCCATGTCCGGTTGTGCGTCGAGCACGGCCCGGAAGCCGGAGCGGAACATGGCGTGGTCGTCGGCGATCACGATGCGCAGCGTCACCGGGCACCTGCCAGCGGGATCGTCACGCTCGACTCCCAGTAGTCCCCGTCCGTGGTGACGCCGAAGGTCCCCGATCCGCCCAGCGCCTCCGCCCGCTTGCGCATGCCCCGCAGGCCGAGCCCGGAACCCGGCGGTGCGGACGCGTACGGTGCGTCCGCCGCCGCGGAGGCGACACGGTTGCGGGCGGTGAGGGCCACGCAGCCGTCGTTGCAGTCGAGTTCGACCCGCGCCACCCGGCCGTCCCCGTGCCGCAGAACGTTCGTCATCATCTCCTGGGCCACCCGGTACACCGTGATGTCGACTTCCTTCGTGAGGGGCGGTGGTGAGCTGTACACGACGAACGTCACGTGCAGACCCGAGGCGCGCAGACCGGTGAACAGCTCCGGCAGCATCGTCACTCCTGGCTGGTCGGTGGAGTCGCTGCCGTCGTGCAGCAGGGACAGCAGCCGCCGGAGGTCCGTCATGGCCGCCTGGCCGGACTGCTGCACCGCGGCGAGCGAGGTGTGCACCGGGCTGTCACCGGGGACGGCGGTCCCGGTGAGGTTCAGCCGGGCCGCCGTCGCGTGGACACCGATCGCGCTGACGTGGTGCGAGATGACGTCGTGCAGCTCGACCGCGATCGTCTCCCGTTCCTTCGTCACCGCGGCGGCAATCTCGGCCTCCGCGTCGCGCAGCGTCGCCTCCCGCTGGCGGCGCAGCTCCTCCACATGCTCCTTACGGGCGGTGGTGTAACGGCCCACCAGCCACGGCAGCAGCGTGTTGGCCGCCACGACACCGAGCAACGTCACCGGAGCGGTGAGGCCGGTGACGACCGCCGAAACCAGGATTCCGACGCACACCGTGATCAGTGAGGCGACGGAGGACCGGCCGCGCAGCCAGGCGCCGGCCCGGTAGGAGCTGACCAGCTGTCCGGCCGTGCTCGGATTGCGCCCCGGCATCACGAAGGCCAGGGCGACCCCCACCGCCGCGTGCGCGACGGCGACCCACCCGGAGAATCTCGGTGCGGTCGCGAGCGCGACGTCGGCGGCGATCACCAGGGCCAGCAGGACGGGCGTCCACGGGCCCGGATCCGGGCCCCGCGTAAGGAAGTTCAGGCCGTCGACGGCGGCGCACATCAGCGCGACCGACACGGCCTGGCGGGCCAGCGACCGCTGCGCGTCGCGCGCTGTCGGTCGGGCCGTCCACCGGCGGATCCGTCCGGCCGCGGCCAGGTACACGGTGCGGGACATCCGGCCATTGTGCCGGGGCGGAAGCGGGCCGGCGTCACTCTCGGGAGGGACGGACGATCACCGCCCGGCGTGACGCTTCGGCACCCGCGCACCCCTAGCTTTCCCGGCATGCGTTCTTCCCCTCACCGCCGTCGCTCCCTCGTCGTGACGGGCATCGCCGCCGCGCTGCTCGTGCTGACCGCCGTCATCGTGTGGCCGGACTCCACCATCCGCGTCCCGCGGGGCGCCGCACCGGACTCGCTGACCATGAAATCGTGCTCCTACGACACCGAGGACGGCTCCGTGGCCGCCGACTGCGGGACCCTCGTGGTCGCGGAGAACCGGCGCGACCCCGGCTCCCGGCTGATCGCCCTGCCGGTCGTACGGATCCGGGCGGCGTCGAAGCCGGCCGGTGAGCCCGTCTTCCGGTTCGGCGGCGGGCCGGGACAGTCCAACATGGACTTCCCGCAGGCGAGCCGCCTGACGGAGAACCACGACGTCGTGCTGGTGGGCTACCGCGGCGTCGACGGCTCGTCCCGCCTCGACTGCCACGAAGTGACGGACGCGCTCCAGTCGTCGGCGGACATGACCGGCGCGCAGAACCAGCCGCACACCCGCCGGGCCTTCGAGCGGTGCGCCGACCGGCTGCAGCGCACCGGCGCCGACCTGACCGGCTACTCGGCGGTCCAGCGCGTCGAGGACATGGAGTCGGCGCGCAAAGCGCTCGGCTACCGGCGGATCGACCTGCTCAGCTCCAGTGCCGGCACCCGGACCGCGATGATCTACGCATGGCGCCACCCCGACGCACTCCGGCGCTCGGCGATGATCTCGGTCAACCCGCCCGGGCACCTGTTCTGGGACCCCCGCATCACCGACACGCAGTTCGAGCAGTACGCCGACCTCTGCCGGGCCGACCGCGCCTGCGACGCGAAGACCTCCGACCTCGCCGCCACCATCCGGTCCCGGGTCGCCGACATGCCCAGCAGGTGGGGGCCGTTCAGTATCAAGAAGACGAACGTCAGCATCCTGAGCCAGTACTCCATGCACATGAACGGCGAGGGCTCGGCACCCGGCAACGCGCCCACGGTGATCGACGCCTACCTCGACGGCGGACCCGGCGCGATGTGGGCCATGTCGGTGCTGGCGGACGTCACGCTGCCGAGTTCCACGGTGTGGGGAGAGCTCGCCTCCTTCGCCATGATCGACGCGCCCGCCCTCAAGACCTACTACGGCCGGGGCGGTGACCACGGATCGATCCTGGGCAACTCCTCCACCGACTTCCTCTGGGGCGGCCCGGAGGGATTCCCCACCGTGTGGCCGGACAGCCCGGACAACGCCGAGTACCGCACCGTGCGTCCCAGTTCGGTGGAGACCCTGCTGATCGGCGGCGAACTCGACTTCTCCACACCGCCGGTCAACGCCACCAAGGAGCTGCTCCCCTCACTGAGCCGAGGCAGCGAGGTGGTCCTGCCCGGTATCGGACACACCGCCGACTTCTGGCAGCAGCAGCCCGAGGCGGGCACGCACCTGCTCACCACCTTCTACGACTCCGGCCGCGTCGACAGCTCGCGGTTCGAGCGCCGTCCGGTCGACTTCACCGCCGTCCCGGTGAGCATGTCGCTGATCGCCGGTCTTCTGCTCGCCGGTGTGACCGGGCTGCCGCTGCTCGGTCTGCTCGCGCTGGTGCTGCTGGCCCGCCGACGCCGCCGCCGGGGCGCGCCGGGCCGCGCGGCAGGCCGCTGGATCCGGCTGCTCGGCACACTGCCCCTGGGCCTCGCCGGCTGGCTCCTGGGCCTCCTGTTCGCCTGGACCCTCGCTCCGCAGTGGTTCATCACCAGCCTCCCGGTGGTGGTGCCCGGCACCGGGCTGCTGGTCGGCCTGGGGGTGTACCTGGCCCGGCCGGACGAGGACCCGGACGGCTCGAACCGGACCACCACACCGATCCTCGTCCTTCTCGGCGCCTGGCTGGGCGCACTGCTGGGCGCGATGGCGGGGAGCGGGCTGCTGATACCCGCGACCGCCGTCCTTGGTGCGGTTGTTGGAGCCAACGCGCTCCTAGCGATCCGCACCCTGCGGCGCCGCTCCCCGCTGGCCGCCACGACCGCCACTGCCGCCACGGCCGCCACCGGATGAGACGGCCGGCACCTCCACAGCCTGTCGGTGCCGGTGCCGGACCGGAGTCCTAACCCCGGGCGACCTCGGCGGTGTGCGCGGGGAGGTAGCGCTCGCCCGTCACCTGGTCGCTCAGCGGGTCCAGCGCGGCCAACGCCTGGGCGTCCAGGACGAGTTCCAGCGCGGCCGCGTTCTGCTCCAGCCGGGCCGGGCTGCGGGTGCCCGGAATGGCCGCCACCGCCACTCCGAGCCGCTCGGCCTGGGCGTACACCCAGGCCAGCGCCACCTGGGCCGGGGTGGCMCCCAGCCGGTCGGCCACCTCGCGCACGGTCCGTGCGATTTTCTGGTTGGCCTCACCCGCCTCGCCGGCGAAGCGGGGGTTGCTGCGCCGGAAGTCCTTCTCACCCAGCGCGGAGCGGTCCAGGGTGCCGGTCAGGAACCCCCGCCCCAGCGGCGCGTAGGGCACCAGCCCGACCCCCAGCTCGGCCATCACCGGGGTGACCGCCTCGACGTCGCGGGTCCACAGCGAGTACTCGCTCTGCACCGCGGTGATCGGGTGCACCGCGTGCGCCCGGCGCAGCAGCTCCCCGTCGACCTCGGACAGGCCCAGACGGCGGACCTTGCCCGCCCGGACCAGCTCGGCCATCGCCCCGACGGTCTCCTCGATCTCCACGTCCTGCGGCGGGCGGTGGGCGTAGTACAGGTCGATCACCTCGACGCCCAGCCGCAGCAGCGAGGCGTCGCAGGAACGCAGCACGTAGTCCCGGGCACCGCGGATGCGGCGCGCCCGGTCGCCGGCGCTGCGGTCGATGCCGAACTTGGTGGCCAGCTGCACCTGGTCCCGGCGGCCGTGGACGGCCCGGCCCACCAGCACCTCGTTGTGCCCGGTGCCGTAGGCGTCGGCGGTGTCCAGGAACGTGATGCCCAGCTCCAGGGCCCGGTCGATGGTGGCCAGGCCGCCGTCCCAGTCGGCGGCGCCGTAGCTCTCGCTCATCCCCATGCACCCCAGGCCCATCGCGCTGACGGTGAGCCCGGGCGAGCCGAGCGTGGTTCGGGTGATCATGTGCGGACACTCCTCCTGCCCGGCGGACCGGACGGTCCCTCAAGGGCTGACGAATGCCTCCGACGCTAGGACTTGGAGCGCGCCCGAAGTCAAACCGCAGGACCGGGTCGGGTGCAGTCGGCCGCCGAAGTCCTCGGACGCCTCGGCTCCTGCCACGCCGGCCGGCCTCGTGGGATCAGTCGTTGCTGTCGAAGGTCTCCAGCAGGCGCTCGTACGCCGGCTTCGGCCGCAGGGCCGCGTCCCACGGCAGGGAATCGGCCGTGCGCGGAGGATAGACCTGGGTGTCGGCGGTGGAACCGTACCGGTCGGTGAATCCCCATGTGGAGAACGACGTGCAGTTCGGCTCCTCCAGGCAGACCCGCAGCTTGCCCGCCATCTCATCGGCCTGGATCCGCCGCCCGCCCTCCTCGTCCTCACCTACGGGGACGTCCATCTCCGACACCCGTGCCTGGACCCCGAGCTCCGCCAGATCCCGCACATGGCTGCGGAAGGTCTCCGGGTCGATGCGGTCGGCGGGTGCGTACTCATGGTTCTGGAAACCCACGCCGTCGATCGGTACGCCGCGTTCCTTGAGCCGCTCGACCAGATCGTAGAGGGCGTCCCACCGCTCGCCCTCCTCCTCGACCCCGTACTCGTTGAGGAACAGCCGTGCCTTCGGATCGGCCCGGTGGGCGGCCCTGAACGCCTCGTCGATGTACTCCTCGCCCATGGCCTCGAACCACGGGCTCTGCTCGGAGCGCAGACCGAGATCCCCGTCGGTGTAGCTCTCCTCGTCGTCGGACATGGGCTCGTTGACCACATCCCATTCCGCGACCTTTCCCCTGAAGTGCCCGGCGACCTCGGCGATGTGCCGGAGCATGGTCCGGCGCACCTCCTCGGGGTCGTCGTCCTCCCGCATCCAGTCGGGCAGGGCCTCGTGCCAGACGAGGGTGTGCGCGTGCACCTTCATGTCGTTGGCGCGGGCGAAGCGTACGAGCAGGTCCGCGTCGCGGAAGTCGTAGACGCCCCGGCGTGGGTGGAGGAACTGCGGCTTGAACGCGTTCTCCGGAGTGAGCATGGAGAACTGGCTCCCCGCGAGCGCCCGGTAGCGTGCGTCGGTGAGCAGCGGGTTCTCGGCCAGGGCGGTGCCGACGTCGAACGGCCGCCCCACGTCCGCGGCCCGCGCGCGCAGCGAGTCGTCGGACTGCTCCTGGCGCAGCCGCGGCGCCTTGACCACGCGGAGCGCGTCACCGCTCTCTCCCCGCGCGACCAACTGCGTCAGCTGCCATCCCTCGCGGCCCTCGTCGTCACCCGCGTCCGCCTCCAGACCGAACCAGACGGTGCCCTCGGCGAACACCCCCGGGTCCCGCACGGTTCCCAGCCGCCGTCCGTCGGCTGTCACACGGAAGGTGTCACCGATGCTCGACACGGCGAGCGTCACCGTCCCGGAGCAGCCGCAGTCGAAGACCTCGGAGGTGGCGGGCTCATCGCCCTCGCCGTCCCAGATCTGTACCTTCACCTGCCCGTCGGCGGTCACGCCGACGCGCAGTGAGGACCGCTCCTGCCGCCATTCGTCGTAGATGACCGGCACCCGCCCGTACAGCCGCAGCCATGAGCCGCCGTCGTCGTCCCCCACACCGGACATGCGCGCGGTGACGGTGAAGTCGCCGTCGGACCTGAGGTGCGGGCCGGCCAGATTCAACGGCGGATTGGGCTGGCCGCCGGAGGAGTCCTGCTCCACGATGCGCCGATCCAATGCGCCGACCCGCAGGGTGCCGTTGCGCGCGGTGGTGCCCGGCATCTGCGTCCAGTCGTGGTTGCGCAGCAGGTCCTCGCCGTTTCCGCCGCCCGCGTCTTCGCCCTGCCCCGTGCACCCGGCCGCCACCGCCATGACGAGCACCACGGCGCTCAGCCGCTGCCACGTCCCCCCACCAAGGCCCACGGCCCCTCCCACTTCCTTGTCCGAGACGAGGTCAACGCCTCGAAACCGGGCCACAGTTCATCACACAGGAGGTACGCGGCCTCGTGCGGCACGTCCCGGCGCGTGCGGCGCAGCGGGCCCGGCTGCGCCTGATCAGCCACCGGTCATCTCGGCCGCGCTGTGATGCCGAGCGCCCAGCAGAGGAAGCTCAACTCGTCGACATCCTGCTCGACGAGGGCTGTCAGGGTCGTTCCTCCGCCATGGCCGGAGTCACGCAGCGGGACCAGCAGGTAGGGGCCGCCCTGCGGGGCGCCGGCCTGGAGGGCCGCGATCATCTTGAGCGGGTCGTACGGCGGTACGGTGCGGTCGTTGAGCGCCGACGCGATCGCCATCACCGGGTAGCGGCGGTCGGGCCGGACGTTGTGGTACGGCGAGTAGGCGGCGAGGTAGGCGCACTCGTCAGGGTCGTCCGGCGAGCCGTACTCGACGGTGGTGCCACTGAGGTTGGGGAAGGCGGGAAAGCGCAGCATGTCGAGCAGGGGCGCGCGGCAGTAGACGGCGCCGAACGCCTCGGGTGCCTGCAGTGCGGTGACGGCGACCGTCAGGCCGCCGTTGCTGTTGCCGCGCGAGGCGATCCCGTCGGGGGTGGTCCATCCGGTGGCGACCAGATGGCGGGCCGCGGCGATGTAGTCGTCGAAGGCGTTCTGCCGGCGCATGCCGACCGCTGCCTGGTGCCAGGTGCGGCCGTACTCGCCGCCACCGCGTATGTTCGCGTGGGCCAGCACTCCGCCGAGTCGGAGCCAGGCGGCGCCGACGGCGGAGAAGCGCGGCTCCACGGGGATGTTGAAGCCTCCGTAGCCGCTGAGCCGGACCGGTCGCCGTCCGTCGCGCGGCAGGTCGGTGCGGTGGACGAGGAACATCGACACGGGGGTGCCGTCGGCCGAGTCGTACCGGACCTGCCGCGTGGTGTACGCGGCCGGGTCGAGGCCGACGTCCGGTACGTGGTAGGCCTCCAGGCGGTCGTGTGCGTAGTCGTACCTGTAGACCGACGGCGGCTGCACGAACGAGGTGAAGGCCACCCACACGTCGTCGCCGTGCCAGGAGCCGGTGACCCCGCTGACGACGCCCTCCCCCTCGTTCCGGTTGACCGAGCCGAGGGACGGGAGCGTCAGGTCCCTCACATGGGTGCCGTCCACCGCGTGGACGGCCACCTGGTGCGAGGCGGCGTGCGAGTGGACGGCATAGAGGCGGCCGCCGATCCCGGTGACGGTCTGCAGGATGTCCGGGCCTTCCGGGATGAGCGTGTGCCACGAGGTCGGGTCCTTGAGGGGAGCCCCGCACAGGCGTCCGCGCGGTGCGTCGAGGTCGGTCCACACGAGGACCGAGTCGTCGATCACCTGCACCTGGTTGACCGACCGCATCCCGGTGGCCACCGGAATCGCTTCGTCGTCGGCCAGGCGCAGCAGGGTGACGTCGTTGGCGTGCACGAAGTCCCACACGGTGATGACGGCGTACCGGCCGCACTCGCTGGTGCGCACGGTGCACCAGCGGTCCTTGTCGCGGTCGTCCCCGAAGACCTTGCGGGCCGGGGTGTCCGAGCCGATCCGGTGGTCGTAGACCGCGTGCCAACAAGCCTCCTAGTCGGGCGGGACCTCGCCGGGCTCCGGGCGGGCGGTGTAGAAGAACCCGGACGCATCCGGTCGCCAGGCGACCGAGCCGTGGTCGGTGCCCCGCAGCCGGTCGGGCAACAGCCGGCCGGTCTCGACGTCGAGGATGTGGATCACCGCGTTGTGGGTGCTGCCGCCGGCCCGGCCGAATGCCACCAAGGTGCCGTCGGGGGACGGCTCGGCGAACACCAGGACGTCACCGGCCGGCCAGACGCCCGGGTCGAGCACGGTTTCCAGCGGGGCGTCGGCCGAACGGCGCATCACCAGGGCGGACTTCTCGTCGTCGGCACCGGCCTGCCAAAGGAAGACGCGCCCGCTCGGGCCCGCAGGGATCGGTGGGGACAGACGCGCGTAGCGAGCGCAGCGGGCGACGGCAGTACGCAGACCGTCGCGTCCAGGGACGCTGTCGAGCACCGTACGGGTGACCCTCTCCTGGGCAGCGATCCAGTCGACCGTCTCGTCGTCGTCGAGCCCCTCCAGCCACACATAGGGGTCCTCGTAGTGCCGGCCGTGCAGCGTGTATCCGCTGTCAGGGACGTGGCGCGTCGGGGGGAACTCCACGGGCAGCGTCGGTCTGGCCATCGTGTGCCTCTCCTCTCGGGCCGGCACGGCCCCGGGGCGTCAGCCAGGAGCAGACCGACGCACAGCAGGGCGGCGAGCGCGAAGTCGAGGAGGACCAGGGGAGGCGGTCGCCTGGTGAGGAACCGCTGAACCTGCCGTGCTGGAACGGTGCCGGACACATCTCAGGCTACTCACGGGGAGGGGGCCGGTCGTCAGGCCGCAGTCGGGTCCGCCGCGTACATCGCCGGCTGTACGCGGGCGGACGGTACACCTCTGGTCGTACCCGAGGGGCGTACCCGGACCTGGCCCCGGACCCGCTCGGGAGCGGAGCGCCTGTCTTCGACCAAGGCCTGTCCCCCTCTCATGGCTGAGCGCCGACAGCCGACGGCCGGGCGCCGACGGCCGAGCGCCGTCGCGCCGGACACGGGCATCCGGTCGTCGTCGACGTCCGGTATTTCGTCAGCGGTTCGAAGAGTCGGTGCCGCAATCTAGGCCCACCCCGAGGGCCCGTCAATGCCTTCGCCGCACCCCGTCCCCGCAACCGCCCGCATTCGGCGCGTTACTCAAACGTGATGCCCCACCTGCTGTCGTCCCCCTTGACCGGCATGAATTGTTAGCGCTCACAATGACCTCCGCAATCACCGGACGGCGTCGGGCACTTCGGCGCCGGGGCCGTCCGGTGGACGACCGCCGAGGAGGTGCGGCCATGGAACGATCCCAGCTTCGGCCGCCCACCATGGCCGACGTCGCACGACTGGCGGGCGTGTCCCACCAGACCGTCTCCCGGGTGCTGGGGGACCMCCCCCACGTGCGGGACGAGACACGGGCCAGGGTGTTACGGGCGATCGAGGAGATGGGCTACCGCCGCAACTCCTCCGCACGCGCCCTGGTCACCCGGCGCACCCGGACCCTGGGCGTGGTCGCCTCGGACACCACGCTCTACGGTCCGGCCAGCACCCTGTTCGCCCTGGAGGAGGCGGCCCGCGCCGAGGGCTACCTCGTCTCCACGGTCAGCCTGCGCAGACTGACCGTCGAGACGCTCGCCGAGGCGCTGGACCACCTGGGCGAGGGCGGGGTGGAGGGGGTCGTCGCCATCGCGCCGCAGCGGTCGGCGGTCGAGGCCCTCGCCGAACTGCGCCACCCGTTCCCGGTGGTGACCGTCGGCAGCGGACCCGACGKGGGCATCCCCGGCGTCAACGTGGACCAGCACCTGGGCGCCCGCCTGGCCACCGGCCACCTGCTGGCCGCCGGCCACCGCACGGTCTGGCACCTCGCCGGACCCGAGGACTGGCAGGAGGCCGCCGACCGGGCGGCGGGCTGGCGGACCACCCTCGAAC
>NZ_VDFC01000069.1:0-3909 GCF_008369065.1 Streptomyces apricus
CCCCCACCACCCCGCCCGTTACGGGAGTGTTACCAAGCCCCCTCTTGTCAGGCGCGGAACCACTGCCACAGAGTGATGTATGCGCTTACAGGCAGCGCATACATCGAAGAGCTCAAGGAGGAGCCCCCATGAACCGCGCCGTCCGCACGGGCTCGATCGCACTCACCCTGGCGTCCGCCCTCACCCTCACCGCCTGCGGTGGCTCGGGCGGTGCGGGCGTGGCAGCCGATGCCGAGCAGACCCTGACCGTCTGGGCGATGGGCACGGAGGGGGAGAAGCTCGGCGACGTCGCCGAGGAGTACGAGAAGGCCCACGCCAACATCACGGTGAAGGTCACCCCGATCGGCTGGGACGTGGCCCACCAGAAGCTGGTCGCCGCGGCAGCCGCGGGCAAGCTGCCCGACGTGGTGCAGATGGGCGGGAGCTACCTGGGCGAGTTCGCCGACATGGGCGTCCTGGAGCCGGTCGACACGGGGGTCTTCAAGGAGGACGACTTCTTCCCCGCGGCCTGGCAGCAGGGCTCCTACGACGGCAAGACCTACGGCGTCCCCTGGTACGTCGACACCCGCGTCCTCTTCTACCGCACCGACCTCGCGAAGAAGGCGGGCATCGAGGAGGCGCCGGCCACCATGGCGCAGCTCCAGGGCGCGGCCGAGGCGTACCAGGAGAAGGCCGGCACCAAGTGGGGCCTGTCCATCCAGCCCGGCGGCCTCGACACCGTGCAGAGCTTCTACCAGTTCCTGTACTCCGCCGGCGGCGCCGTCCTCGACGACGACGGCAAGGCGGTCGTGAACTCCGCCGCCGCGGTCAAGGCGCTTGAGAACTACGGCAGCTACTTCGAGAAGGGCCTCAGCGAGAAGTCCGTACGCCCCGGCTACGACGTCACCAAGGACTTCAACACCGGCGCCGTGCCCATGTTCTTCGGCGGTCCCTGGATCACCAACCTCCTCGACGAGAACTACCCGGACCTGAAGGGCAAGTGGGCCGTCGCCCCCGTACCGGCCGACAAGGCGTCCGTGTCCATGGCCGGCGGCTCCAGCCTGACCGTCTCCGCCGACAGCGACCACAAGGCCGCCGCGAAGGAGCTCGTCTCCTACCTCACCGGCGCGAAGGGGCAGGTGGACTGGTTCGAGCGGACCAACGACCTGCCCGCCAACACGGCCGCCTGGAAGACCGGTGACCTCGCCACCGACCCCACCCTGCAGATCTGGCGCAAGCAGATGGACACCGCCCGCGTCATCCCCTCCCAGCCCGAGCTGACCGAGATCACCTCCAAGGTGGACACCGCCATCGAGTCGGTCACCCAGGGCAAGTCCTCCGCGAAGGAGGCGCTGGACAAGGCCCAGTCCGAGATCGAAGGCCTCGTGCGGCAGTAGGCGGCAGCAGGCCGTAGGAGAGAGTCCCCATGTCCCTCACCACAGGACCGGCCGCCCCGCGGGCGGCCGTCGACAAGAGCCCCGGCGGCGGGACGGCCGGTCCCGTCCGCCGCCCCGCCCGCCGCTCGCTCAGCAGGCACAACCTGACCGGGTGGCTGTTCTCCACGCCGTTCCTGGTGCTGTTCGGCGTCTTCATGCTCTTCCCGATCGTCGCCACGCTCCTGATGAGCTTCACCGACTTCGGCGCCCGCAACGTCACCCGCCCGCTGGAGGCGGAGTTCGTCGGCCTGGACAACTACACGCGGCTGTTCCAGGACGACAAGTTCCTCAAGGCCCTCTTCAACACCGGCTACTTCGTGGTCGTCGGCGTCCCCGCGACCATCGTCCTCGGACTGCTCGCGGCCATCCTGCTGAACAACGGCATCGACCGGGCCCGCACGCTCTTCCGCGTCGGCTTCTACGCCCCGGTCGTCACGACCATCGTCGCCGTGGCCGTCGTCTGGCGCTTCGTGCTCGACCCCTCCGACGGGCTGATCGCCTCCCTCGCCTCCGAGGCCGGCCTGACCGCGCCGGACTTCCTCGGCTCGGAGACCTGGGCGATGCCGTCGCTGATCGCCATGGCCGTGTGGCGCAACCTCGGCACGGTCATGGTGCTGTGCATCGCCGGACTGCAGGCCATCCCGTCCGAGGTGCGCGAAGCCGCCCGCCTCGACGGCGCCGGCGCCTGGCAGGAACTGCGCGGCATCACCGTCCCGCTGCTGCGGCCCACCCTGCTGTACGCCACGGTCATCACCACGATCGGCTACCTCAACGTCTTCGAGGAGCCCTTCGTGATGACCCAGGGCGGTCCCTCGGACTCCACGCTGACCGTGTCGCTCGACATGTACCGCGAGGGCTTCAACTTCTTCCACATGGGCTACGCGAGCGCCATGGCGTACGTCCTGTTCGTCGTGATCATGGGCATCACGGTGCTCCAGCTCCGACTGCTGAAGGACAACACCCGATGAGCACGCAGACGACCCCCGGGACGGCGACCGGGACAGCGACCGGGACGCCGGTCAAGGCGCCGGCCCGCCGCCGCACCGGACGGGTGCGCACCCCGCTGCTGTACGCGACCGCCTCGGTCGCGCTGCTGCTGATGGCCGCCCCGTTCCTGTGGATGGCGCTGTCCGCCTTCAAGACGAAGCAGGACCTCACGGCCAGCCCGCCGGTGTGGATCCCCTCGCGGTGGACGCTGGACAACTTCACGGCCCTGCTCGACCAGCTCGACATGCCCCGCTACTTCCTCAACTCGCTGATCGTGGCCGTCCTGGTGACCGTCAGCAACCTGCTGTTCTGCTCCATGCTCGGCTACGCGCTGGCCAAGCTCGACTTCACCGGGCGCTCCAAGGTCTTCGCGCTGGTGCTGGCCGCCCTGATGGTTCCGGGCAACCTCATGATCCTGCCGCTGTACGTGCTCATGAACGGCCTCGGCCTGATCGACACGTACGCCGGACTCGTGCTGCCCTTCGCGGCGGGCGCGTTCGGGGTGTTCCTGATGCGGCAGTTCATGCTGTCCGTGCCCGACGAACTGCTGGAGGCGGCGCGCCTCGACGGCGCGGGGGAGTGGTACATCTTCTGGCGCATCGTGCTGCCGCTGGTCAGGCCCGCCCTCGCGACACTGACGATCTTCACCTTCCTCGGGTCGTGGAACAACTTCATCTGGCCCCTGATCGCCACCAACGACCCGGACAAGTACACCCTGCCGGTGGCGCTCGCGACCTTCGCCAACGATCCCAACCGCACGGTCGGCGGCGGCAACGGCATGCTGATGGCCGGTTCGCTCCTCGTCGTCCTGCCGGTCCTCGCCGTCTTCGCCGTCCTGCAGCGGCACTTCACCCAGGGCATCGCGACCGCGGGCCTGAAGTAGCCCCGCGGGACCGCCTCCGCCCCGCCGACCCCCGGGCCGGCCCGCCGTGCCACCGCACCCCCACCAGAAAGACAGAGACGGACGATGACGCACACCACCACCCGCTTCCCCGACGGCTTCCTGTGGGGCGCCTCCACCGCCGCCCACCAGATCGAGGGCAACAACGTCAACAGCGACTGGTGGCGCAAGGAGCACGACCCCGCGGCCGGGATCGCCGAGCCCAGCCTGGACGCCTGCGACAGCTACCACCGCTGGGAGCAGGACATGGACCTGCTCGCCGAACTGGGCTTCACCGACTACCGGTTCAGCATCGAGTGGGCCCGCATCGAGCCCGTCCGCGGCACCTTCTCCCGCGCCGAGATCGCCCACTACCGCCGGATGGTCGAAGGCGCCCTCGCCCGCGGTCTGCGCCCGATGGTCACCCTGCACCACTTCACCGTCCCGCAGTGGTTCGAGGACCTCGGCGGCTGGACCGCCGACGGCGCGGTCGAGCTCTTCGCGCGGTACGTCGAGGAGTGCGGGCCCGTCGTCGCCGACGGCGTCCGCCACGTGTGCACCATCAACGAGCCGAACATGATCGCCGTGATGGCGGGCGCCGCGAAGGCGGGCGACCAGGGCTTCCCG
>NZ_VDFC01000069.1:4009-12759 GCF_008369065.1 Streptomyces apricus
CCCGCCCGCCGCCCTGCCCACCCCCGACGAGGAGACCACCCGCGCGGTCATCGCCGCCCACCACGCGGCCGTCAAGGTCCTGCGCGACCGGCACCCCGGCATCCTGGTCGGCTGGACCGTGGCCAACCAGGTCTACCAGGCCCTGCCCGGCGCCGAGCAGGTCACCGCCGACTACCGGTACCCCCGCGAGGACGTCTTCATCGAGGCCGCCCGCGGCGACGACTGGATCGGCGTGCAGTCCTACACCCGCACCAAGATCGCCGAGACCGGGCCCGTCCCGGCGCCCGACGACGCCGAACGCACCCTCACGCAGTGGGAGTACTACCCGGCCGCCGTCGGCCACGCCCTGCGCCACACCGCCGACGTCATCGGCGACGGCACGCCCCTGATCGTCACCGAGAACGGCATCGCCGCCTCCGACGACAGCCGCCGCGTCGACTACTACACGGGCGCGCTCGACGAGGTGGCCGCCGCCGTCGAGGACGGCCTGAACGTCCAGGGCTACCTTGCGTGGAGTGCCCTGGACAACTACGAATGGGGCTCGTTCGCGCCGACGTTCGGACTGATCGCCGTGGACCCGGTCACCTTCGAGCGCACCGCGAAGCCGTCCGCGGTCTGGCTCGGCGGCCTCGGCCGGGACCGTGTCCTGCCGCGCGCCGCGCACTGACCGTCCCCCCCCCCGAGACCGGGAGCCGGCCGGCACCTGACACCGGCCGGCTCCCGCACCACCCCACGACCACGACGCCGCGCTTGCGGAGTCACCCCGGGGCGGTGACTCCGCATCCGCCGCGTCGCCGCCCGTACCACCTCCGGGTCCTGGTGCCGCACCCGCTGCGTCGCCGCCCGCACCTTCCCGTCTGCCTGCTCACCGCAGAGGAGCCAGAGCCGCATGAACCGCCGTAGTTTCCTGACCGCCGCCGCAGCGACCACCTGCGCCGTGTCGCTGACCGGCACGGCCGCCGCCGCACCGGCCGTACGACCCGACGCGCAACGCCGCCTGCTGCGCGACTGGTTCGTCGCGACCCACCGTTCGATGGAGGCCATGACGACCGAACTCGGCCTGGCCGCCGACAAGATCGACGTCAGCGGGAGCGGCACACCGGTGCCGTCCGCGCAGACCTCACCGACCAACATCGGCTGCGGCCTGTGGTCCACCGTCGCGGCCGCCGGACTCGGCGTCATCTCCGCCTCCACCATGCGCCACCGGCTGGCCCGCGCGATCACCGCCGTGGAACGCCTGGAGCGGGCCCACGGCTGGTGGTTCAACTGGTACGACGCGCACGACGGCTCCCTGCTGACGGCCTGGCCGGAGACCGGCGACCCCGTCCGCCCGTTCCTGTCCACGGTCGACAACGCCTGGCTGGTGACCGGCCTGCGGATCGCCGCGGACGCCGACCCGCACCTGCGCCCCCGCGTCGCGGCGCTCCTCGCCGACGCCGACTGGTCGTACTACTACACCCCCTACGACCCGGCCGACCCCGTCGCCGGGCCGGGGCAGCTGCGCGGCGGCTTCTGGCCCGACAAGCCCGGCAAGGGCGAGCCCACCGGACACCACTACGGCGCCCTCAACACCGAGCCCCGCATGGCCAGTTACCTGGGCATGGCCGACGGCTCACTGCCCGGCGAGCACTACTGGCACCTGATGCGCACCCTGCTCCCGGGCATGGGCCAGGAACAGGAGCCGGGCGGCGCGTACGCCGACATCGACGGCGTACGCGTCTGGGAGGGCCACTACACCCACCGCGGCCGCAAGCTCGTCCCCACCTGGGGCGGTTCCATGTTCGAGGCGCTGATGGTGCCGCTGTTCGTGCCCGAGCCGCAGTGGTCACCCCGTTCCTGGGGCACGACCCACCGGCGGTTCGTCCGCAGCCAGATCGAACACGGCCTGATCGAGGAGGAGTACGGCTACTGGGGCTTCTCCCCGGCCTCCGTACCGGACGGCGGCTACCGCGAGTACGGCGTCGACGCGATCGGCATGCAGGAGGACGGCTACCACTCCCTCGGCGTCGTCACCCCGCACGCCTCCTTCCTCGCCCTGCCCCAGGCCCCGGCCGAGGCGCTCGCCAACCTCCGCGCCCTCGACCGCGCCTTCGGGGCCTACGACGACCGCTACGGCTTCCGCGACTCGGTGGACGTCACCACCGGCCGCGTCAGCGACGTCGTCCTCGCCCTCGACCAGGGCATGATCACCGCGGCGATCGCCCAGCAGCTGCGCCCCGGCCTCCTCCAGCGGCCGTTCCGCAGCGGGGGCTTCCACTCCCGGGTCCGGCCGCTGCTGGCCGCGGAGCGGTTCTCGATCTAGCGCCGCCGCGGCACGGGTCTCCGGGCTGGGGGGAGGGGGCGGACCTCTCTCCCGGCAGTCCGGAGACCCGTCGTCCCCAGGGCTACTGCTCGCCGGCGCGGGGCTACTCCCCGCCGGGACGGCGCTCCGAACGCTCCGCCCACACCCGTGCCGCCAGCGCGTCCGCGTCCTCCTGCGACGTGCCCGCCTTCACCAGGATGATCCCGTTCGACCCGTCCGGGAACGTCACCGTCCGCATGGCTGTGCCCAACGGGCCCCCGGGCGTCGAGCCCTCTGGCGTCGGTCCCTCCGGCATGACGGCTCCTCTCGACGGCGGATCCCCCAGGCTAACGGGGCCGCCGCGGGGAACGGGGCGCCTCGCCCCGCCGGGCCCGCCCCGGTTGCCGCGGGTGCTGCGAGTGCTGTGGGTGTCACGGCTGCCGTGGATGCGCGCGATCAGGCCGGGGCCGGGGACAGGCCCGACCGGAGCAGGCTGTCCGCGGTGGCCACGATCGTCTCCGTGACGTCCCTGGGCCGCCAGCCCAGGACCGAGCGGGCCTTCTCGTTGCTGATGACGGGGATCCGGCCCCGCAGCGCCGCGGCGTCCCGCAGCGCCGGGTCGGTCCTCGCGCCCTCGATCACCTGCTCGACGGTCAGTTCGGTGGCGGGCAGGAGGTCCGCCGCGGCGGGGAAGTTCCGCCGCAGGATCTCCGCCATGCCGAAGAAGCTGATCGACGGCCCGCCGACGGCGATGAAGCGCTCCCCGGCCGCCTCCGGACGCAGCATGGCGCGCAGGTGGAGGTCCACCACGTCCCGTACGTCCACGACGCCGAAGTACATGACCGGCACCACGGGCAGCCGCCCGGTCAGCATGCTCGCGACCAGGCCGACCGAGCCCGAGGGGCGGTCGCCGAGCTGGGGGCCGAAGATGCCCGTGGGGTTCACGACGACCAGCTCGATGTCGCCTTGCGCGTCGGCGAAGTCCCAGGCCGCGCGCTCGGCCAGGACCTTCGACCTGTGGTACGCGGGCAGCCCCTCGGTGTCCGGATCGGTCCAGTCCGTCTCGGAGTAGCGGTCGTCGGGCTTCAGGGTGTAGCCGATCGCGGCGTACGAGGAGGTCATCACGACCCGCGGGACACCTGCCTCCCGCGCCGCCGCCAGGACCCGCAGCGCACCTTCGCGGGCGGGCCGGACGAGCTCGTCCTCCGTCTCCGGCGGCCTGACCGGGAAGGGCGACGCATGGTGCAGGACGTGGCCGACGCCGTCCAGGGCCCGCCCCCAGCCGCCGTCCGAGCCCAGGTCGGCGACGGCGAACTCCAGCCGGTCCGCCGGCTCGACCCCGGCCCGGTGCAGGGCCGCCAGGACCGCGGCCCGCTGTCCGGGCTCCCGTACCGTCACACGGGTCCGGTACCCCTCGCGCAGCAGCCGGGCGACCGAGTGGCCGCCGACGAGTCCGGTGGCGCCGGTGACGAGTACCGTCGCGGGTTCGCGCGGGGCGTCGTCGGGATGCGGTGTGCTCATGTCCGATGTGCTCATGTCTTCGGTCCTTCGGTCCTTCGTTCCTTCGGTACGTGAGGCGGCGGCCCTTTGGTTCTTCGGTCCGTCAGTACGTGAAGCGGTCGATCACGCGGGTGACCTCTTCGACGGCCTGCTGCTCGGCGGCGGCGTCCCCGCGCACCCGGGCGTCCCACAGCTCTGCCTTGTGCCGCAGGTACGCCAGGCGCAGCTGGAGCTGTTCGATGTCGGCGGCCAGCGTCTCCGCCTGCGCGGCGAACAGGTCGCGCTGTTCGGCCGCGGCGGCGTCGCCCAGGGCCAGCAGCTCCAGGTAGCGGCGCATCCCGGTGACCGTCATCCCGGCCGAGCGCAGGCAGGACAGCGCCTGGACGCGCTCCGCGACCGCGGGCCCGTACCGGCGGTGACCGCTGGATTCGTCGCGGGCCACCCGGCCCAGCAGGCCGATCTTCTCGTAGTAGCGGAGCGTGGACTCGGCGAAGCCCGAGCGCCGCGCCATCTCCTGGATGGTCAGGTCCTCGGCGTGCTGTCTGGTCGCTGGCATGCGGACAGCCTCCGACACCTGAAGCGCTTCAAGTCAAACCGACATCTGAACCCGGAGCGCTCCGCACACGTACGGTCGACCGAGGGTCTCGGCCCGGACCCCGCGGTCCGTCCCGCCCTCGTCCCGCCGACCACGTGGCGACCCAGGGACCGCGTGGTGACTTTTGAGGAGCTCCCATGACCACTTCACGCCTCGACGACTGGCTGGCGACGCGCCGGCCCCTCGTCCTGGGCCTCTTCCGCATCGTCCTCGGCCTGCTGTTCACCAGCGAGGGCGCCGCCACGGTCTTCGGGGTGCTGGACCGCAAGGCGAGCCCGACGGGCGACTGGCCCTTCTGGTACGCCGGGGTGATCGAGCTGGTGTGCGGCGCCCTCGTCCTCCTCGGCCTCGCGACCCGCGCCGCCGCGTTCCTCTGCTCGGGCATCATGGCGTTCGCGTACTTCACCGAGCACCAGCAGGACGGCCTCTTCCCGCTGCAGAACGGCGGACTGGCCCCGGTGCTCTTCTGCTGGGGGTTCCTGCTCGTCGTGTTCTTCGGCCCCGGGGCCCTCGCCCTGGAACGCGTCCTCGGCCGCGAGCGCGGCACGCGCCCCGTCGCCGGCCCGGTGGCCGAACGGTCCGGGTGAGCGAACCGGTGCGGACGGTCGGACCGGTGCGGACGGTCGGACCGGTCCTTCTCATCGGGACCGGCCCTTCTTGTCGGGACCGGTCCTTTTCGTCGGGACCGGTTCTTCTCGTCGGACCGGTCCCGACGACCGCCGCCCTTCGTCCCTGAAGCCGTCCCTCGTCCGTCGAACCGACTTGAGGAACGGCTCGCTCAGGCCTTCTCGGGCGACGGCCCCAACGCCCCCGCCGCAAGCCCCAGTTCGGCCTCCGCCACCGCCCTGGCCAGGTGCGTGATCACCGTTGCGCGCCGGTCGGCGCTGGTGTTGATGTAGGCACTGGCCCCGTCGATCGCCACCAGGATGCGCAGCGCCGCCTCCCACGGGTCGGCGCAGCTGAAGTCCCCCGCTTCCGTACCGGCGGCGACGACCTTCTCGATGCGCCGGCACCAGAGCATCTCCTGCGCCACGACGTGTTCGCGCAGCCCGGGCCGGTAGCGCGACAGGTGCCGCGCGTTGAGCCAGAGCCGGCTGACGTCGTCGAACTCGGTGCTGGACGTCAGCGTGAAGAACCGCTGCAGGACCGCCCGCGGTGCGCCGTCGCCGTCGCCGGGGCCGTCCGGCCGCTCGGGCAGCAGCGTGTCGAGGTCCGCCAYCGTGGCGGCGGTGAACGCCTCGGCCACCAGGGCGTCGGCCGCGGGGAAGTAGTGGCCGACGAGTCCGGGCCGCACGCCGAGCTCGTCGGCGACCCGGCGCAGCGTGATGCACTCCAGTCCCTCGGTGAGGCCCACCCGCGCGGCGGCGGCGACGATCTCATGACGGCGCTCGGCCGGGTCCTTGCGGACCCGCCTGCCGGGTCCGCCCGCGCCCGAAGCCGCGCCGGAAGCGATGCCGGAAGCCGCGCCGGAAGCCGCGTCGGAACTCGTGCCGGAACCCCTTGACGTCATGTCGCGAATGCTATTGAGTATGCGACCAATAAGCAATTGGTCATGCGCCCAATAAGCGTCGCCGTCCGGAAACCACCGGCCCCGGTCCGAGAACCGCCCCCTGCGCCCCGCCCTCGTCGAGCCGGCCGCCGGCGGGACGGCGGACCGTACGGCAGCCCGCGCATCACTGTCAGGAGACGAACGTGGACGACACCCCCACCGACGCAGGCGGAACCGACGCCGGTGAGCTCGCCGGGTACGGCTATCAGCAGGAGCTGAAACGGACCCTGTCCGCGTGGGCCGTCTTCGCGATCGGCTTCGCGACGATCTCGCCCGTGGTCGGCATCTACGCCGTCGTCCAGCTCGGCTTCCTCTTCGCCGGGCCCACCTGGATCTGGGCCGTCGTCGTGGCCTTCCTCGGCCAGCTGCTGGTCGCCGTGGTCTACGCCGAGCTGTCCTCGCAGTTCCCGATCACGGGCGGCGTCTACCAGTGGGTGCGCCGGCTGGGCGGCCCGCGCCTGGGCTGGCTGGTCGGCTGGATCTACCTCGCCTCGGCCGTCGCCTCGCTGACCACGGTGGCGTACCTCGGCGCCACCTGGCTGTACATGCTGGCCGGCGACGGCGCCCCGTCGACCGCCGTGCACGTCCTCCTCGGCGTGGTCTTCGTCGCCGTCGCGCTCGGCATCAACCTGCTCGGCGTGAACCCCGTCAAGCACTTCCTGAACGCCGGCATCGTCGCCGAGGGCGTCGCCTCCCTCGCGGTCAGCCTGATCCTCCTCCTCTTCGTGCGCCACAACGGCTTCGGGATCCTCTTCGAGACCCTCGGCGCGCAGGACGTCTCGGGCGGCTCCGTGACGGCCGGCCTGCTGACCTGCCTCGCGGTCGCGGGCTGGGCGTTCCTCGGCTTCGACGCGACCACGCAGGTGGCCGAGGAGACCGAGCAGCCCCGGCGCAGCGTCCCGCGCGCCCTGCTGCGCGCCTACCTCTTCGTCGCCTTCACCGTCCTGCTGACCGGCCTCGCCGTGACCCTCGCGCTGCGCCGGCCCGAGGACGCCGTGTCCGGCGCGATCGCCGACCCCGTCTTCGAGGCGGTGACCCAGGGGCTCGGCGGCTGGAGCGAGAAGCCGTTCGTCGTCGTCGTCCTCATCGCGTTCTTCGCCTGCGCCATCTCCATCCAGACCTACATCGGCCGCGCCGTCTACGCCTTCGCCCGCGACCGCCAGCTGCCCTTCTCCGCGAAGCTCGCGACCGTCGGCCCGCGGCAGATCCCGTACGTCTCCCTCATCGCGACCGCCGTCCTCGCCGGCCTCGGCCTGCTGCTCGGACTGAACGGCAACGCGGCGGCCACCCTGATCGCGTTCGGCTCCGGCGGGTTCTACTTCGTCTTCCTCGCGGTCGCCGTCGTGGCCCTGGTCGCCCGGCTGCGCGGACGCTGGAACCCGGCCGCGGGCCAGCTGCGGCTCGGCCGCACCGGACTCGTCGTCAACGTGCTCGCCGTGCTCTGGCTGCTGTTCGAGGCGGTCAACATCGCCTGGCCGCGCACCGAACTCGCCCCCGCCGACGGCAGCTGGGCACAGGTCTGGGCCGTGGTCCTGGTCTTCTCCGCCCTCTTCGTCATCGGCCTCGGATACGTCGTGACGGCCAAGCCCCACACCCGGCTCGCCCCGGGCGCGGCCACCGCACACCCGACCGCACAAGGTCCCACCGCGAAAGAAGTGAAGGCACCCTGATGTCGTCGAAACTCTCACCGGCCGTCGTCTTCGACCCCGCCACGGGCCTCGGCACCCGCGAGGTCGCCCTGCGCCCCGCCGGTCCGGGCGAGGTCGAGATCGAGGTGCGCGCCGCGGGCGTGTGCCACTCCGACCTGCACATCGTCTCCGGCGACTGGCCCACCGACCGCCCCCTCGTCCTCGGCCACGAGGCGGCCGGCGTGGTGAGCGGGGTCGGTCCCGGCGTCACCTCCGTGCGGCCCGGCGACCACGTGGTGCTGTCCTGGTTCGCACCCTGCCGGCGCTGCCGCAAGTGCGTGGCCGGCCAGGGCTGGCTGTGCACCGGCACCAAGGCCGTCGCCAACACCCTGCCCGACGGCACGACCCCCTTCACGGACGCCGACGGCGAGGAGGTCTGGCCCTACCTCGGGCTCGGCGCCTTCACCGGCCGGCTGGTCGTCCCGGAGACGGCCGCGGTGAAGGTCCCCGACGAACTCCCCTTCAGCATCGGCGCGTTGCTCGGCTGCTCCATCACCACCGGCATCGGCGCGGTCGTCAACACCGCCGGGGTGCGGCCCGGTGAGTCCGCGGTCGTCATCGGCACCGGCGGCGTCGGCCTCTCCGTGGTGATGGGCCTGTCCCTGGTCGGCGCCGATCCCGTCGTGGCCGTCGACCTGTCACCCGAACGCCTCGCCGCGGCGAAGAAGTTCGGCGCCACCCACMCCCTCGACGGGGCGCGCGACGACGTGGTGGCCTGGTGCCAGGACGAACTCGGCGGCGTGGACTACGCGTTCGAGGCGATCGGCAGCCCGAAGGTCGTCGAGACCCTGCCCGCCATGCTCACCTCCGGCGGCGCCGCCGTCCTCGTCGGCATGGCGGCCACCGACGCCACCGGCGCGTTCAACCTCTTCGACCTGGCCGACCAGGGCAAGCGCATCCTCGGCTGCAACTACGGCTCCAGCGTGGGCGAACTCGACATCCCCAAGCTGGCCCGCCTCTATCTCGCGGGGAAGCTGCCCCTGGACGACCTGGTCGGAAAGGTCCGCCCCCTGGCGGAGGCCACACTCGCCCTCGACGACCTGCGCTCCGGCACGGGCGTACGGACGATCCTCGAACCGTGACCGCCGCCGCCGTGACCACGCCGTGAGGGCGGCGGCCGGCCCGTACCGCACGGGC
>NZ_VDFC01000007.1 GCF_008369065.1 Streptomyces apricus
GTCCCGCCCCACCCCGCTCCGGTAAATGCCACGAAATGCCCTGCCCCGGTACGGGGACGGGATCCGGCCTTTTTGGCAGGGTGGCAGGGCGGCCGCCGCCATGGTCGGCGATGGCGGCGGCCCTCGGTGCGCGGGGGGCCGGAGCCGGCCGCCCCCCGGCCCCTGTGTTTCGGGACGGCAAACGGACGGGCAAGTCTTCGCTAAGCTCGTGGCAGCAGTCGAGTGATCACCTGTTGTGACGATCATCCGCCCGGCGGACCGCGCAGCCGTTCCGGATCCTGCGTCCGCCACCCGTGGCGCCCGCAGGAGGGGGAACCGGTGGTGCGGCAGGCACGCGCGATGCGGACGAGGCGTCAGATCCTGGACGCGGCAGGGGAAGTGTTCGCCGGGATCGGCTACGAGAAGGCGACGGTCAGCGACGTCCTGGAGCGTTCCGGGGTGACCAAGGGCGCCCTGTACTTCCACTTCTCCTCCAAGGAGGACATCGCCCGGGCGCTGCTCGCCGAGCAGACGCCGAGCGAGGACCTGGTGACCCCGCAGCGGTACCGGCTGCAGGAAGTCGTCGACGGGGTGATCGCGCTGGCGGGCCGGCTGCGCGACGACGCCCGCGCGCGGGGCTGCTTCCGGCTCTGCCTGGAGCACGGGCCGGACGGAAAGTACGGCAGGGACTGGTTCCTGGAGCGCGTCGCGTTCAACGAGGGGCTGCTGGTGCGGGCCCGCGAGCGCGGTGAGCTGGCGGCGCACGTGGCGGTGCGCGAGACCGCCGAGTTCCTGGTCAGCGCCTTCATCGGACTGCAGCTCATGTCGCAGGCGGTGGACGGGGAGACGGACCTGGACATGGAGGGACGGGTCGGGCTGCTGCTGCGGCAGGTCATGCCGCACATCGCGGTCCCCGCGGTCTGCGCGGAACTGGACTTCGGACCGGGCCGAGACGGGGACGCATCGGACCGGGACAAGGACACACCGGACCGGGACGGGGCGGCGCCGGTTCCCCCCGGGCGCGGGCCGGGGGCCCCGGGCCGCTGAGACCGGCGTCTCAGCGGTATGTCAGGGCGCCCTGGCACGGTGGTTGCAGCACCGAGGAGAGATTCCCGTAGCGGCCCAACGGGGCCGGAGCTCGTCTCCGGCAGGGGTGGTCACGCCCCACGCAGGTTCGAATCCTGCTCTCTCCGCCGCGCAGCGTTCATCGCAGTCGCACCGCGGGAGAAGCCTTTGATGTCCAGCACGAGTGCCCCCACCCACCAGGACAGCGAACGCGCGTGGTCGTTCCCGATGCGGGGCGAGGACCACTTCACCTGGAGCTACGGCTCCGGGCGCGAGAGCCTGCTGAACCTCTACCAGAAGGGCAAGGACAAGCAGTGGGACAGCTCCAGGCGCGTCGACTGGTCGCTGGAGGTGGACCCCTGTGACGCCCTCGGCACGCCGGAGCACACGCTCGGGCTGTACGGCTCCCGGCAGTACGGCAAGCTGAGCGCCGAGGGGAAGCGGGAGCTGCGCCGGCACATGGCAGCCTGGGAGTTCAGCCAGTTCCTGCACGGCGAGCAGGGCGCCATGATCTGCTCCGCGCGCATCGTGGAATCCGTGCCCGACCTGGACTCGAAGTTCTACGCCTCCACACAGGTGATGGACGAGGCCCGGCACGTCGAGCTGTTCTCCCGGTTCGTGGAGGAGAAGATCGGGCTGTCGTACCCGATCAGCCCGCACCTCAAGGCGCTGCTCGGCGAGACGCTCAACGGGTCCGACTGGGACCTGCCGTACCTCGGGATGCAGGTGCTCATCGAGGGGCTCGCGCTGGCGGCGTTCGGCATCCTGCGCGACCGGACCACCAAGCCGCTGCCCAAGCAGCTCCTGTCGTACATCATGCAGGACGAGGCGCGGCACGTGGCCTTCGGGCGGCTGGCGCTGCGGGACCACTACAAGAACCTGAGCAGCCGTGAACTCGCGGAACGCGAGGACTTCGTCATCGAGGGCTGCCACCTGATGCGGGACCGGCTGCGGATGCAGGAGGTCTGGGAGAACCTGGGCTTCGACATGAAGGAGTGCATGGAGTACATGAACCACGGTCCGCGCATGCGGGCCTTCCGCTCCCTGCTCTTCACCCGCATCGTGCCCTGCGTCAAGGACATCGGCCTGTGGAGCCCGCGCATCCGGCAGGCCTACGACGACATGGGCGTCCTCGACCTCGCGGGCGCCGACCTGGTGAAGCTGATGGAGTCCGACGAACTGCGGGCGGAGGCGCTGGACGCGGAGCGCCGTGAGATGGAGGCGCGCCGCGGCGAGGTGCACGAGGCGATCGCCCTCGCCCGGGAGACCGCCACCGACGGCCGGTAGGCCGGGGAAAGCCGCGGGGCGGCGGCGCCGACGGGTGTGCGGCCGGTGGACCTGGTCCACCGGCCGCACACCCGTGCCCGTGCTCCCCGCGCTCGCGGAGGTTTCAGTCCAGGCACCGTCCGACGAGCTGCGCGACCTCGTCGGACGAGGCGTGTTCGAGGCGGTCCACGCCGTCGGCGAACTCCTCGCCGCCGCCCGCGGCGAGCCACTTGGCGCGCACCACGTCCGCGATCCGCGGGCGGTCCCGCGCGCCGACCGCGCCCATCGGGACGTCCAGTTCCCGGGTGACGGTGCGGCCGTCCACCAGGACGACCCGGACCCGCGCCCCGGTCACCTTGCGGGCGTCGCTGAAGTCCCGGCTCGGCGGCGGGAGTTCACCGACGAGGTCGACCAGCCAGTCGCCGTCGCCCCGCCAGGCCGCCCCGAACTGCCGCAGCCACTCGGTGCCCCGCGGCCCGGCCTGCCGCAGCGCCTCGCCGAACGGCACCTCGCACCGGAAGAGTTCCCGGGTCATCGCCTCGTCCAGGCTCACCTCGATGCGCTCGGCGAGCGACCAGCGCTCGTCGTCCGCGAGCCCCTTCCCGGTGAAGTCGTCGGTGCCCAGGCGGCCGGTCAGCAGCGCCGTGGCGAGCGTGTACCGCAGGGAGAACACCAGCGCGCTCACCGGCGAGACGGAGCCGCGCAGGTACCGTGCCGCCCGCCGCTCCACCACCGCCGTGTACAGGGAGGTGTCCACGCCGACCTCCGCGATGTCCGCGGCCCGCAGCGGCCGTCCGGGCGCCGACAGCTCCCGGTGCAGCGCGAGGCCCACGTCGATCGCCGAGTCCATCCCCGGTCCGCCGGGGTGCACCTTGAAGGAGGTCGTGCGGGTGTGCCAGCGGGTGCCGAGCCCGGCCACCACCGCCTCCGGGAGCGGCACCGTCGCGAACCGCGACAGGAACCCCTCCGGGTGCTCGACGATCACCGGGCTGCCCGCGAGTCCCGCCGCCGAGGCGTCGCACGCGTCGAGGCCGATACGGACCGGTGTGGAGGCCCCGAACAGTTTGGCGTCGCCGTCCAGGAAACCCACCGGCACCGTGCGGGGCGGCAGTCCGAGCCCGAGGCCCAGGGTGTCCACCCAGCGCCGGGCCGGGGCGTCCTCGCCCCGCAGCCGTCCCGCGATGGCTCCCGTGACATGGGTGAACGCCGCGCTCTGGCCGCGGAAGGGGCCCAGGGTGCAGGACGCGGTGATCCGGGCCGCCGTCTCGTTCGCCGCGACGATCGAGGTCAGCAACTGCTCCCCGGTCAGCCGCTGCCGGCGGGCGTACGCGAGCGGCACGGTGACCGTCGAGTTGGACAGGTGGCCCGCGTAGGCGGTGTCGTCGAAGTGCAGCCACGAGCCGAGGCCGGCCAGCACGTAGGCGGAGCGGGCCGGGTCCTCCTGCAGCGGCGCCCCGAAGGCCTCGGTGAACCGCCGCCCGAGCGGATGGTCCATCCCGGCCCGTACGGCGGCCAGCTGGGACAGGATCTGCAGTCTGGCGGTGGCCACCACGTCGTCCGGCACGTCGTCCAGACGCAGCCCGCTCGCCCATCCGGCCAGCTCTTGCGTGAGTGTCGTCACTGGGTCCTCCTCCTGCGCATCGGATGCCGACGCATGTGTTACGCGGCCGGATCCGCCTCCCCTCGCAAGACGGGCGGACCTTTTTTCGAGGGGGTGCGGCGCCCGGCGCGTAAACGGACTGTCAGCGCCTACACCTTCAGCGGGAGGCATCCGCCATGACAGCCGCTCCTCCACCCACCCGACTGCGGTCCGGACACGCCAGCGAGACGGCCCACCTCACCGCCCGTGCCCGCGCCGCCGACGCCGTCGTGGAGCCGGGCCGGCGCCTGCTCGGCGACACGTACGCCCATCTGTTCGTCACCGTGGCGCCCCCTGCCGACTCCGCGGAGGCGCTGGAGCGGCTCACGCGCCTGGACCGCGCGCACGGCGGCTTCCTCGCCGAGATCCTGCTGCGCCAGCGGTACTTCGAGGACCTGGTGGCACTGGCCGTGGACGCCGGGGTGCGCCAGGTGCTGCTGCTCGGCGCGGGGTACGACACCACCGCGCTGCGCCTCACCGCGGCCGAGGGCGTCCGCTTCTTCGAGGTGGACCACCCCGCCACCCAGGCCGTGAAGCTGCGCACGCTCGCCGGGGCGGGCCTGCGCACCGACCACGTCACCCCGGTGCCGCTCGACTTCACCACCGGCGCCCCGCTCGGTGACACGCTCGCCGCGCACGGCTTCGACGGCACGGCGCCGTGCGTCGTGGGCTGGCTGGGCGTCACGTACTTCCTGCCCGGCACGGCCTGCCGGGCGACCTTCGGGGACCTGGCCGCCGCCGTCGCCCCCGGCAGCCTGCTGCTCTTCGACTACCTGGACCGGTCCGTGGTGGACGGCACCAGCCGCTACGGGGGCGCCCTGGAGATGGCCCGTCAGGTCGCCGTGCAGGGCGAACCGTACGTCAACGGGCTCACCCCGGACACCGCGGCCGCCCTCGCCCGCGCGGCCGGCTTCGAGCCGCTGGAGCGGTTGCGGGTGCCCGATCTGGTGCGCCGGTACGGCGGCGAGCGGCCCTACTGCTGCGACGACGACTTCATGGGCCTGGTGGCGGCCCGCCGGGAGGGAGAGGGCCGTGACGACTGAGGAGGGCTGGGCGCGCAGCGCCGTGCTGATCGCCAACCCGCAGGCCGGTTCCCGCGAGCGGCAGCCGGTCGACGAGGTCGTCGCGCTCTGCGCGGGGCTGGTGCCGCACCTGGACGTGGTGCTCACCGAGTACCCCGGCCACGCGGAGGAGAGCGCCGCCAAGGCGGCCGCGTCCGCCGCGGACGCGGTCGTCGTGCTCGGCGGCGACGGCACCACCCGCGAGGCCGCGTCGGGTCTGGTCCGCTCCGGGCGGGCGGAGCCGCCCGCGATGCTCAACCTGCCGTTCGGGACCGGGAACTCCTTCTACCGGGAGATCTGGGCGGACGCCCCCTGGCGGCAGGTGGTGACCAAGGCCTTGGGCGGTGCGGGGCCGCGGCTGCGCCGGGTGGACATGGCGCACGTCCGGGAGACCGGTGCGCTGGCGCTCCTCGGCGCCGGGGCGGGCCTGATCGCGGACGCGCTGGAGGTGGCGCAGGGCATGTTCGACGTGCAGGGGCGCGACCGCTACCAGCGGGCCGTCGCCCGGCTCATGTCCGCCTACACGCCCTACGAGGGGCGGGTGAGCGTGGACGGCGAGATCGTGCACGAGGGGCCGGTGACGCTGGTCAACGTCGGCGGCGGGCGCTACCGGGCGGGCCGGTTCAAGCTGCTGCCGCACTCGGTCGTCGACGACGGGCTGCTCGACGTCTGCGTGGTGGGCGGCGAGATGGGCGTACGGGAACTGGCGGGACTCACCCACGACGGCGGCCACCTGGGGCACCCCGGCGTGACCTACCGGACCGGGACCCGCTGTGTCGTCGAGCGCACCGACGGCCGTCCGCTGTCCTTCGAGCACGACGGGGAGCTGTGCACCGCCGGGTCGTCGCGCTACACGATCGACCTCCTGCCGGGGGTGCTGCCGGTGCTCTCCCCCGCCGTGCCGGAGTCCGGTCGGTGACCCGTCCCGGCGGCCCGGCCGCCACCGCCGCTCCCGCCCCGCCCGCGTCCACGGCGACCCGTACGCTCGCCCGGTGGACCGCCGGGCTGCGGTACGGGGACGTCCCCGCGCGGGTGCGGGCGGTGGTCACCAGCCAGGTGCTGTCGTACCTGGCCGCCGTCCGGGCGAGCGCCGGGCATCCGGTGGGCCGCGCCCTGCTCACCGCGTACGGCCCGCTCGCGGTCGGGCCCGGGGCCGCGCCGGACCGTGCCGCGCACCTGATGGCCGCCCTGTCCTCCAGCCTCTACCTGGAGGACACGCTGTACGCGGGGCACGTCTCGCACGCCGCCGTCGGGGTGCCGGTGGCGCACCAGGCGTCCCAGGGCCTGACCGGACGCGCCCTGCTCACCGCGGTCACCGCGGCCGACGAGAGCGCGGGCCGGGTCACCGCCGCCGCCACGCTGGGGCCCTTCCGCGGTCAGTGGGCGAGCCACACGCACCTGGTGGCCGCCTGCGCCGCGCTGCTGCGCGGGGCGGGCGCCGACGCCGGGACGCTGGTGGACGCGTGGGGACTGGCGCTGTCGGCGCCGCCCCGGGCGCTGCGCCCGGCGCTGCTCGCGAGCGACGCCAAGGTGCTGTCCGCCGCCGCGCCGGTGCGTACGGCAATCGACGCGTGCGCCGCCGCGTGCGCCGGGCTGACCGGCCGCGACGACCTGATCGAGCATCCCGAAGGGCTCCTCGCCGTGTTCTCCGGGGTCGCCGTGCCCGAACTGCTCACCCACGGGCTCGGCACGCGGTGGCACAGCGAGACGCTGTCCTTCAAGCTGCTGCCCGCCGGTGTGCACCTGGACGCGCTGATCGAGTGCGCCGCCGACCTCCACCGCAGCCTGCGCCCCGCGGGCGCGGCGGACGTGGCCGCCGTCGACGTGGCCGTGCCCCGGATGACGGCGGTGATGAGCCGGCACGCCGAGCAGTACGTGCGCGGCGCCGCCAGTCCGCTCTCCGCCCTCAACCTCGGCGCCCCCTACAACGTCGCCACCGCCCTGCTCACCGGTGGCCTGACCGTCGCCGACCTGGCCGGGCCCCGGCTCGCCGAGGAGGGGCGCTGGGAACTGGCCGGGCGGGTGCGGCTGCACGCCGACGACGAGCTGAGCCGGGCGGCGATCGGCTCCACCGCGCCGGTGGGCGAGACCCTCCGGCACGCCGGAGCGCGGGCGCTGGACTGGCGGACCGAGCTGCCGGGGCTGCCGCTGGAGGAGCTGGTGGCCGAACTGGGGCCGCCCGCCGACTCGTTCGAGGACGCCGCCAAGAAGCTGGGCTGCCGGATGACGGTGCGGATGCGCGACGGCCGGGAGGAGACCCGGGCCCGCGCGGCGGGCACGGGGGCCGTCGGCTCGGCGTCCTGGCGGCGGCATCCGGCACTGGTCCGCGACAAGCTGCTGCGCACGGGTGCGGAGCCCGCCGCCGTCGCCGCGCTGGAACGCCTGGAGACCCTCTCCGCCCGCGAACTGGGGGAGGTCCTGGGCCGGATCCTGCACCTGACAGATTGATACGTACTGTTGGTATGTCGCAAGTCACAACCCCGCCGCGCCTGTTGACGCCCGCTCGCGGCCCTAAATACATTCGTACCAATGGTATCTAACAGAGGGGGAAGCCCGTGACCACCACCGGCACGGAGGCCCCGAAGCCGCGGGCGGGGGCGTCGCTGCTCCTGCTGGCGTCCGGGGCCTCGTTCCTCGCGGTGCTCGACGTCACCGTCGTGAACCTCGCCATTCCCGACCTGCACGACGACCTGGGGTCCGGGTTCAAGGGCCTGTCCTGGGTCATCACCCTCTACGCCGTGACCTTCGCGGCGCTGCTCGCCCCGGCCGGCCGGCTCGCGGACGCACTCGGCAGGCGGACCCTCTTCGTCACGGGCGTCAGCGTCTTCACGGTGGCGTCCGCGCTGGTCGCGGCCTCGCCGAACCTCGGCGTGCTGCTCGGCGCCCGCGCGGTGCAGGGCCTCGGCGCCGCGGCGATGATCCCGGCCTCGCTCGCCATCGTGCTGACGGACTCCCCTCCCGAGCGCCGGCGCGCGGCCATCGGGCAGTGGAGCGCGGCCGCGGCCCTCGCGGCGGCGGTCGGCCCGGCCGTCGGCGGCTCCCTCGTCGACCTCGCCGGCTGGCGCTCGCTGTTCCTGATCAACATCCCGTTCGGCCTGTACTTCCTGTACGGGGCCACCGGCATCCCGCGCACCACCGGCACGGGCGCGCGCAAGCTGCCCGACGCCCTCGGCACCCTGCTGCTCGGAGCCGGGGTGGGCCTGCTGTGCCTGAGCATCAGCAAGGGCAGCGACTGGGGCTGGTCCGAGCCCTCCACGCTGACCTGCGTGCTCGGCGGCCCCGCCCTGATCGCCGTGTGCCTGCTGCGCTCCGCCCGGCACCCGGCACCCGCGCTGGAGATCTCGCTGTGGCGCGAGCGCACCTTCGCCCTGGCCAACGCCGCGGCGTTCTTCTACGGGGTCGCGCTGTTCGCCTGGCTCCTGGTGGGCGTCCTGTACGTCACCGAGGCCTGGGACTACTCCGAGCTGCAGGCGGGGCTCGCGATGACGCCCGGCGCGTTCGCGGCGACCTTCGTGGCGCTGCGGGTCGGCAAGCTGCCGCCCTCCTACGGGCCCCGTCTCGCCACCGCGGGCGGCGCGGTCGTCCTCGCGGGCACCGCCTTCCTGCTCGCCTTCACCCTGCCCGACCAGCCCATGTTCCTGGCCTACTGGCTGCCGCTCGGCATCACCTCCGGCATCGGCATGGGGGCCGTCACCACGGGCACCTCCACGGCCGCCGCGCTGTCGGTGTCACCGCTGCGGTTCGCCGGGGCGACGGGACTCAACCAGACGGCCCGTCAGATCGGCGGCGCCCTCGGCATCGCGCTCCTGGCGACCGTGGTCGCCGGGCGGACCACCGGCATCGCGGACTTCGAGCGGATCTACCTGATCTCGGGGTGCGCCTCGGTCGTGGTCGGCGTGCTGGGCCTCGGCCTGACCTTCGCGAAACCGCCCGCACCCGCCGCGCCGACGTCCGCGCCCGCCACCACCGCCACCAGCACCGCCACCACCACCGATCGGAAGACGCCCGACGCCGACACGGCCGACACCACCCGCTGAGCCGCCCGCCGGCCCGGCCGACCATGCCCCACACCAAGGAGATGGCAGTCATGACGAGCACGGACTCGCCCGTGGACCTCGCACCGGAACTCCAGGACCCGCACGTCCTCGGCACGGACGAGATGGCCGCCCTGCTGCGGACCGGCACCTGGACCAGGTACGCGGGGATCGGCGACAGCATCGTCGCGGGCATCAGGCAGCCCGCGCCCGGCTACGCGGACCTGAGCTGGGCCGACCGCGTCGCCGCCGCGCTGCGCGCGGTCAACCCGGACCTGGAGTTCCGCAACTTCGCCGAGCGGGACCTGCCCGCGGCGAGGATCCGGGCGACCCAGCTGGAGCCGGCGCTCGCCTTCCGTCCCGACATCGCCCTCGTCGTGGTGGGCGGCAACGACCTGCTGGGCAGGACCTTCGACACCGCCGCGGTGGAGACCGAGCAGGCCCGCATCATCTCGGCGCTGCGCACCCGCGGCTGCACCGTGGTGACGATGGGGCTGTTCGACAACACATGGACGCCGTACGTCGACGACAAGTACAAGGTCGTCATGAAGCAGCGCCTCCAGGAGTTCTCCAACCTGACCCGGAGGGTGACGGAGCGGATGGGCGGCCTGTACGTGGACCTGCCCGCCCACCCGGCGGGCCGGGAACCGATCTTCGCCACGGACGGCCTGCACCTCAACGCCCGCGGTCACGCGATCGTGGCGACCGAGGTCGTCCGCAAGCTCGGCGCCCACCTGGCGGCCAAACAGTCCTGACCACGGCGGGAACCGGGGCCGGTACGACGGCCCGCGGTCCCGACGCCCTGCCTCCCCCGGACCGCGCACCCGAACCCGGTGCGCGGTCCGCTCCCACGAAACCCCTGCCCCCGCGTACATCCCTGCGGACGCCGCCGCACGAACGGTCCACAGGGGACATCGCCCTCGTCCGGCCGCCGGCGCGATCCGCCGGCGTCCGGACGAAGGACACACCACCGGGACCGGCAACACCGCAGGAGGACCTCGTGAACACCATGTGCGGCGGCGAACGGCACGACCCGTACCCCCTCGCGCCGGACGCGGCCGCCGAACTGCTGGCGCGGGCGCCCTGGCGGCGGTTCGTCGTGCTGGGCGACGACCTCGCCGAGGGAGGAGACCCCCGCAAGGATCGCGAGGGGCCGCCCTGGACCGACCGGGTGGCCGCCGCGCTGCGCTCGGTACGTCCTGAACTGGCCTATCTCAACCTGGGGCGGCGGGAACTGACGGCCGCTCGGATCAGGGCCCGGCAGCTGGCCAGGGCGCTCACCTTCCGGCCCGACCTGGCCGCCGTCGCGGCGGGCGGCAGCGACGTGCTGGACGACTCCTTCGACGCGGACGCGACCGAGGCCGAACTGGCCCGGCTGCTCGGGCCGTTGCGGGACGCGGGCGTCGAGGTGGTGGTGCTCGCGCCGTTCTGCGGGCGCCGGTCGGCCCGGCACGCCGCCGAGGACCAGGCCGTGCTGCACCGCCGGCTGCGCCTGCTGGCGGAGCGCACCCGCGACCTGGCCCTGCGCAACGGCGTGCTCCACGTGGACCTCGGCGCGCGCCCGGTGCGTACGGGCCCGGACCTGTTCCGCGCCGACGGCCGGCACCTGGACGCGCACGGCCACGCCGTCGCCGCCGCCACGGTCGTCCGCTGTCTGGGGGCCCGCCTGGACGGGCAGTCCGCCCGCCCCTGAGGGCCAGGAGCGGGCCGCGGTGCTACACCCGCCCGGCGTGCTCCGTGCGCCCGGGGTCTTCCGTGGCGGGCGTGGCGGGCAGGTGCGCGATGGAGTCGAACAGGTGGCGGAAGTGACGCAGGGTCGCCTCCAGCAGGACGTCCGGGTCGTCCGCGTGCGCCATGGCCATGGCGGCCTCGCACTGCGCCCCGTAGAGCATCGAGGTGAGGGCGTCGATCTCGTGCCGGGGGAAGCGTCCCCTGCCCAGCGCCTGGGAGAGCCCGTAGAACATCATGCGCCGGCAGTCGGTGCGGATGTCGCGCATCGTCTCCCAGCCCAGCGCGCCCGGTGCGTCGATCAGGGTGATCCGCTGGGTGCTCGGCTCCATGGAGCCGACCAGGAACTCGCGCATGCCCTGGAAGAGCGCCTCCCAGGGGTCGCCGTAGTGCGAGTACGTCTCGGCGATGGCGTCCGACAGGCCCTGCTGCTCGCGCTCGTAGACCGCGCGGAACAGCTGCTGCTTGTTCTTGAAGTGGTGGTAGAAGGCGCCCTTGGTGACCTTCGCGTCGGCGCAGATGGCGTCCAGGGACGTGGCCGTGTAGCCGTCCGCGGCGAACCGGCCGCGGGCGGCGGTCAGCAGCTGGTGTGTAGTCGTGGAGGACCGTTCCTGCTGGGTGCGGCGCATGGTCCGCGGCGCCTCGGTCGCCGTCTTCTCCGTCATGCCTGTGCCTTTCCTCGCGCCCGGGCTCTCCCGATGTTACATACCATCGGTAGGGAAGTGCAACGCCCCGGAAGCCACTCCGGAGGTCGCTCCGGGAGTCGCCCCGGGACCGGTCGGCGGACCGGGGGTCAGGCCGAGGCCGTCAAGGGCCCCGGGGGCCGCCGCATGCGGCAGCAGGTGGCGGAGCGCGGAGCGCACCCGGTGCTCCACGTCGTCGCCCTCGGGGACGAGCTGGGAGACCAGCCGGGCCCCCGCGAAGCAGCCCACGATCAGCTCGGCGATCTCGTCCGTGGCCGTCTCCGCACGGACGTCCCCCTGCGCGCGGGCCGCTTCGAGGAGTTCGGCGTACCGCCCCGTCCAGGCGAGGTACGGGCGCTTGCGCTCGGCCGTCTCCAGGCCCTGCTCCAGGCAGAGCCGGAAGCCGGCGCGCACGACGGCGTCGTCCTCCAGCAGCCGGGCTGTGGCCAGCGCCCGCCGCGTCAGCTCCTCCAGCTTGCACGGGAACGGCCCCGCCACCGGCCCGCGGTCGATCCACTCCTGGAGCACCGCGGCCGCCACGTCGCGCTTGGACGGGAAGTGGAAATAGAGCGCCCCTCGGGTCACCCCGGCCCGCTCGGCGATGCCCGCGCACGTCGCGGCCTCGTAGCCGCGCTCGGCGAACTCCTGCGCGCCGGCCGCCAGAATCGACCGGCGGGTCCTGACCGCCCGCTCCTGCTGCACCACACGGCCTCCTGATCGTCGGGCCCGGCGGCGCCGGGCGGACCGCAGAATGAATCATGGCCGGATCCCGTCGGAAACACGGCGGAATCACCACCGAAAACCCTGAATGATTGCCACCAAAACAGGCACCCGTGTATGTTATCGAATAGGCGAGAAGTTCGACGGACGATCGAACGCTCAGGGAGAATCTTGACACGCCGGCCTCATTCGACCGGTGGCGTCACGCCGGTCGGCTCCCCCGCTGCCGACGAATGATCGATGCGCGCCCGGAACCCCTCCCTGATCCATTTCGGCGCCATGTTCACGTCGAACGGCCGCCTGTCCGATTCGGTATACGGGGGTAAGATGCAGATTGGAATTCTAGGGCCGTTAAAACTGACCGACCACAATGTCCTCATCGATGTTCCCGGTGAGAAACTCAAATCGATCGTCGCCACACTCGCCCTGTCTCCCGGAGTCACGGTCTCGTCGTTCGACCTGCTCGACGAACTGTGGGGCGAACATCCGCCCCGCAGCGCGGCCAACTCCCTCCAGGGACACATCGCGCGTCTGCGGCGTGCCCTGGTGACGCAGAGCGGCAGGGAGGAGGTGCGCGAGGTGATCCGCACCTCCGGGCGCGGATACGTGCTCGCGCTGCCGCCCGAGAGCGTGGACGCCTCCCGTTTCGTCGCCGACGTACAGCGGGCGGGCCGGCTGACCGCCCACGACCCGGCGGAGGCGATCGCCGTCCTCACCCGGGCCCTGGACACCTGGCGGGGGCCCGCGCTGCTCGACACCGGCCACGGGATGATCTGCCGTACGGCGGCCGCGCGCCTGGAGGAGACCCGGCTGCTGGCCAGGGAGACCATGGTCGACGCCCGGCTCGCGCTGGGCGCCCACCACGAGGCCACACCGGAGCTGGAACAGCTGCTGTCGAGGCACCCGCTGCGGGAGCGGCTGTGCGAGCAGCTCATGATCGCGCTCTACCGTTCGGGCCGGCAGGCCGAGGCCATCAGCACCTTCCACCGGGTGCGGCACCGGCTGGCCGACGAGCTCGGTCTGGAGCCCGGGCCCGGCCTGCGGAACACCATGGCCGGGATCCTGCGGCAGGAGAGGAGCCTGCTGCACCGCGTGAGCTGAGCGCGCCGGGGTGCCGCGGGTCCGTCCCGCGGCACCGCGGCCGGGTCACGGGCCGCCGGCGCCGCGGGAGGCGCCGGCGGCCCCTCGTGCGTCGTCCGCCCGTGCGGGGTCCGGGTGCGTCGCCCGCCCGTGCGGGGCCCGGCGGCTCAGACCGACTTCGTGACCCGGAGCACCTGCCAGACCGCCCCGGGACGGGCGCCCCCCTCGAACGCCAGGTACTCGGGCTGCACCAGATGCGGCCCCCACTTCTCCTTGTACGCGAGCTGCGTCGCCGCCGGGTACACCGAGCCGCCCCGCTCGGCCAGCAGCCGGATGAACCGGGCCGTCAGCGGGCTGTGCCCGGGCAGTTCGCGGGCCGGGTCGAGCCCGGTGAACGGGGTGAACCCGAAGTGCAGCCACGGGGCCCCCTCCTTCGCGAACGTCTCGACCGCGGCGGCGTTGACGGCCTCCATCGCCCCGGGGATCGTGTCGGGCAGCCGGCGGCTGAGGTCGTGCAGCCAGCCCGGCCGGCTGCCGTGGGCGGGCGAGTACGAGATGTAGGCGACCGGCCGCTCGTCCAGGAACCCCACGAACAGCCTGCGGTGGTGCTGCAGCGGTCCGCCCACCTGACCGACCAGGAACTCGATCTCCTTCACGTGCCGGCCCTTGGAGCGCAGCCACAGCCGGTCGATCTCCCCGATCCGCTCGCGCACCTCCTGGTGGGGCAGCTCGCGCACCACCAGACCGCTGCGCCCGGCCCGTGAGATCTTGTTGCGCAGCTTCATGAACCGGGTGCCGCGCAGGGTGAACTCCGGCAGGTGCACCGAGTACGACGCGCCCACCTGGTTCACGGTGAACCCCTCGGACGCGTACAGCTCCGCGTCCGCCCGCTGGAGCTGGATCCCGACGATCCTGCGCCGCTTCGCCCGCGCGTACGCCCTGAATTCCCGCACGAGTGCGCGCCGCTCCTGCGGCGGGGCGAACACGCCGCCGAACTGGACGAGGTACCGGCCGGCCGGACGGTAGGCCGCGAACCCTCCCGCGCCGCCCTCGAAGTATGCGTTCCCCTCGTTCGCCGCAAGGAAAGCGCTGGCATTGTCGCCGTGCTCGCGTATGACCTCCAGGACCGTTTCCAGTTTTCCCCGAGTCGTCGCGGACGGCTCCACCGACCTGGTCATCAGCGCACTCCTTCCTTGTTTTCCGGCGGGTGAGCGGGAATGTAACAGGAGGCGGCACGGCAGGGCTGAAACGGTCGTGTCAGCGGGATCCAAGCGACGTGTCAGAGCGCTCTGAAAGCATCATCGCGGTTTTGGCCCCGCTGTTTCCGAATCATGAGGAGTGTCCGTGGGCAGTACGCAACTGTCTCGCCCGGCGCCGCAGAGCCGTTTCGACCGGACCGAAAAGCCGGAGACCCTGCGCACTTATCACTCCTATGTACGGGGTGAACGAATGGAAAGCGCCGAGTGGGTGTATGTGCTGAATTCCGGCGCACTGCTCGACGACGTGTTCAGCAGCCTCACGCTGAAGCGGAAACTCGAACAGGGGCGCATCTCCCCCGAGGACCGCGCCGACGTGGTGGTGGGACGGGTCGCCAAGGCGGACCGGGAGACGTGCCGGCGCGCCGTGGAGGCCGCCGCCGAGGCCGCTCCCGTCTGGGGCGCCTTCCCGCTCGACGTCCGCATCCGGGAGTTCGGCGCGCTGCTGCACGCCGGGCTCGCCGAACGGGCCGAGGAGATCGCCGAGATCCTCGTGCAGGAGGGGCATCCGCGGATGCTCGCCGAGTGGCAGGTCTCCGGCATGCTGGAGTGCTTCGGCCCCGAGTCCGTCTCCTTCTACCGCTCCCAGATGCTGCAGGAGTTCCACCGCGGGGAGCGCCGGCTCCAGGTGCGCAGGCAACCCGACGGCGTGGTGTGCGTCAACCCGCCGCAGAACGCGCCGCTGTCCAGCGCCCTGCTCGGGGTCACCGCCGTCATGGGCGGCAACTCACTGGTGGTGCGGGCCCCGCGCAGCGGCCCGCTCGGCGTCATGTACGTGATGCAGGAGATCGTCGCCCCGGCCCTCGACGCGCTCGGCGCCCCGCCCGGCACCCTCAACGTGGTGTGCGGCGACCCCGGCCCGATGCTCTCGGCCTGGCTCGACAGCCCCGACGTCGACGACATCATGTACTTCGGCTCCAGCGAGAACGGCACCAGGTTCGAGGCGCGCTGCGTCGCCGAGGGCAAGAAGCCGATCCTCGAACTCGCCGGCAACGACGTGGTGGCCGTCTGGAAGGACGCCGACGTCGACCTCGCCGCCGAGGCGCTCACCGAGAGCTTCTACGGCTCCGGCCAGCTGTGCATGATCCCCAACCAGGTCCTCGTGCACCCCGAGGTCGCCGACGAGCTCCTCGCCGCCCTGGTGCGCAAGGTGGGCCACATCCGCCCCGGTCACCCGGACGAGCCCGACGTCCTGCTCACCCCGGTGCTGCGCAACGAGAAGTTCTTCGCGTACCTGGACGACGCGCGCGCCAAGGGCGCCGAGGTCGCGTGCGGCGGGCACGCCATGCAGCTGGACGAGACCCGCGACCCCAACGGCATCTTCCTGGAGCCGACCGTGGTCGTCGTGCGCGGTCTGGAGAACGCCCGCGACGTCGACGCGGTCGCCCACGAGACGTTCTTCCCGCTGCTGCCCTTCGTCGTGGCCGAGCCCGCGCCCGACGCCGAACTGCTGGAGCGGTTCGTCGACTTCGTGGACTCCAACGCCTACGGGCTGCGCAACTCCCTGTGGGCGAGGGACACCGCGGTCGTCGACCGTTACCTGGCCCGGGTCCGCAACGGCGGGCTCGTCAAGGTCAACGACTCGCACATCGGGTTCCTGCCCTGCCTGCCGACCCACGGCGGCACCGGTCTGACCGGTGGTGTCTTCGGCGAGGCCAACTACCCGATCCTGCGCACCACCCACGTCCAGGGGGTGAGCGTCTCCACCGGCTCCCGGCCGCACGACGCGGTCTTCGGGGCCTGGCGGGCGCTGCGACAGAAGAAGAACCCCTGACCACCGGCCCGCCGTCGCTGAGGAGTTGCCATGCGTGCCCTGGATGCCGCCCGCGAGACCTGTGAACGCCACCTGCCCGGACTGCTCGACCGGCTCGGCGAGCACCCGCTCGACCGGCTGGAGAAGCCGGGCAGCCCCGCCGTCGAGCTGTTCCGCTCGCGCGGCGGGCCCGCCCTGGTCATCCCCAAGGCGTACTCCGGGCTCGGCGCCGGCCCCGTGGAGGCGGTCGACGTCACCCGGGCGCTGGCCGCCGCCTCGCCCTCGCTCGCCGTGGCGACCACGATGCACCACTTCTCCGTCGCCACCCTCTTCTCGCTCGCCGACAGCCTGCAGTCCAGCGGCGTGGAATGGGCCCTGCTGGAAGGCATCGTGGAGCAGAACCTGCTGGTCGCCTCCGGGTTCGCCGAGGGCCGGCCAGGCCGGGGCATCCTCGCCCCCACCATGGAGGCCCGCCTCGACGAGGGCGGCAAGGGCTACCGCGTCAACGGCGCCAAGAAGCCGTGCAGTCTGTCCGCCTCCATGGACCTGCTCACCGCGAGCGTGGCGCTGCCCGCCGCCGACGGCGCCGGCCCCGGGGAGACGGCGGTGCTGCTGGTGCCCCGGCAGACCGACGGGCTCAGCGTCCATCCGTTCTGGTCCAGCTGGGCCCTGGCCGGGGCCGAGAGCGACGAGATCCGCCTCACCGACGTCCTCGTCGACGAACAGCAGGTCATGCGGACCGAACTGGGCGACAGCGGTGAGCTGGACGAGCTGCAGACCGTCGGTTTCATCTGGTTCGAGATGCTGATCTCCGCCTGCTACCTGGGGGTCGCCAGCGCGCTGGCCGAACGGGTCATGGCCGGCGGGCGCGGCTCGGCCTCCGAACGGGCGCAGCTCGGCATCCGGCTGGAGACCGCGGCGCAGTTGCTGGAGGGCGTCGCCCGGATGGTCGCCGACGGCGAGCGGGGCAACGCGGCGCTCGCCAAGTCCCTGGTGGCGCGCTACGGCGCCCAGGACGCCATCGGCGACGTGGTGCGCCAGGCCGTCGAGCTGCTGGGCGGGATGGCCTTCATCGGCTCGGGAGACATCGCCTACCTGGCCGCGGCCTCCCACGGCCTGTCGTTCCACCCGCCGTCCCGTTCCGCCTTCACCGAGCCGTTCGTCGAGCACATCGGCGGCAAGCCGCTGCGGCTGGCCTGAGGAGTCCCACCTGATGACCACCACCACGACGCCTCCCGCGGACGCGGCGCTGCACGGGCGGGAGCACATCGGGCGGCTGTACCGCGCCCACCTGAGCAAGGGGCGCGCCACCTTGGGCGAGCTGTTCGGCGGCCACGTCGAGACGGAGTCCGAGGGTGCCTGGCTCACCACCCACGAGGGGCGGCGGTTCCTCAACTGCGGCAGCTACGGCGTGCTCATCACCGGCGCCCGGCACCCGGTCGTCGTACGCCACGTCACCGAGCAGCTGCACCGGCACCCGGTCGCCAGCCGCGTCTTCCTGGAACCGCAGGCCGCACTCGCCGCCCAGGCGCTGGCCGCCAGGGCGCCCGAGGGGCTGGAGCGGGTCCACTTCGCCTGCTCGGGCGCCGAGGCCGTGGAGACCGCGATCAAGATCGCCCGCAGTCTCGGCAAGGACCGGCTGATCGCGACCCGCGGCGGCTACCACGGCAAGACCACGGGCGCGCTCAGCCTCACCGGCAACGACCTGTTCCAGGCCCCGTTCCGGCCCCTGCTGGCGGGAGTCGAGCACGTTCCCTACGGGGACGCGGACGCGCTGGAGGAGCGGCTCGCCGCCGCGGCGGGCCGGGCCTGCTTCGTCGTCGAACCCGTACAGGGCGAGGCCGGTGTGGTGCTGCCGCCGCCCGGCTATCTGCGCGCCGTGCAGGAGCTGTGCCGCGCCTACGGCGCCTTCTTCGTGCTGGACGAGATCCAGACCGGCCTCGGGCGGCTCGGCCACTGGTGGGGGGCCGACGAGGAGGGCGTCACGCCCGACGCGCTGCTGGCCGGGAAGGCGCTGGGCGGGGGCGTCCTGCCGGTGTCGGCGGTCCTCGCCACCCCGGAGGCGTTCGCCGCCTTCGACAAGGACCCCTACCTGCACACCTCCACGTTCTCCGGCACCCCGCTGGCGATGGCCGCGGTACGGGGTTCGCTGGCCGCCCTGGCGGAGGAGGACCTGGTCGGCCGGGCGCGCGACCTGGGTACCGGGATGCTGGCCACCGTCCGGGAGATCGTCACCCGGCACTACGGCCCGGTGCTGCGCGAGGTGCGCGGCAAGGGCCTGCTGATCGGGATCGAGTTCACGGTCCCCGGTCCGGCCGGCGACCTGCTCATCGAGCTGATCCAGCACGGCGTGGTCGCCAACCACTCGCTCAACTCGCACCTGGTGCTGCGGCTCACGCCGCCCGCGGTCCTGACCGCTTCCGACACCCGCTTCCTCTACGACGCCCTCGACCGCGCCTGCCGCGCGCAGGCCGCCCGATACGTACCGACCTTCCGAAGGTGAATGGAACCCATGCGCAGTGTTCACGTGGCCGTCGAGCTGCCCGGTGTCTCTCCGGCGGCGGGGTACGGCCAGGTCAAGCAGTTCGCCCGCTATCCGGAGCTGGTCCCGGTGGTCCGCGCCGTGACCGTCCACGACGGCAGCACCGACGCCGGCGCCGGTGACGGCTCCGGCGAGGAGACCAGCGACTGGGAGGTGTACTTCCGCAACGGCATCCTGCGCTGGACCGAGTCCGACCGCTTCGACCCGGCGGACCTCGCGATCGCCTTCACCCAGCTCGACGGCGACTTCGAGGAGTTCGAGGGCGAGTGGCGGATCTCGCAGCGCCCCGGCGGCTGCCTCGTCGACTTCCGCGCCGGCTTCGACTTCGGCATCCCGAGCCTCGCCGGGATCCTGGACCCGGTCGCCGAACGCGTCATCAAGGAGACCATCGCCCGCGTCGTGATCGGCTTGTTCGGCGGTGCGGGGCACGTCGTCGGTGACGAGGCCCTCGCCCACGCGGTGTCGCTGCCGCCGGCCGAGATCCCGCTCGCCGGGGCGGGGGCGGTGTGAGATGGACACCAAGAACCTGTTCATGACGCCCACCACGGCCGCGCTGGTGCGGGCCGAGTACGGACTCGGCCTGGTGGTGTCCGTGGTGCTCCTCTTCACCCACCTCGACGCGGTCGACTGGTGGGCGGCGGCCGCCCTGTTCGTCTACATCGACCTCATCGGCTACCTCCCCGGCGCCGTCGCCTTCCGGCTGACCGGTCACGGCGACCTCCACAAGGGCTACTACCTGGCGTACAACGTCATGCACAGCCTGGTCACCCAGGGCCTGGTCGCGCTGGTGTGGATCTGGCTGCGGGGGCCGGAGTGGGCGCTGCTGGCGCTGCCGATCCACCTGTTCGGGGACCGCGCCCTGTTCGGCAACTTCCTCAAGCCGTTCGGGCTGCGCTTCGAGCCCGAACCCCACCAGGCCTACCGGCGGTTCCGCAGCGAGTACTCCGCCGCGATCGGCGACTCCACGACCCTGCGTACGGTCGCATGACGAGCGCCCCCGCACTGCGGACGACGGCCACCGCGCTGGACGCGACGATGCGGCACCTGGTGACCGGGGTGACCGTGCTGACCTGCGGCACCGCCGCCGAGGCCGAAGGGGTCACCGTCTCCACCCTGACCACGGTCCCGGGCGACCCGCCCATGGTGTGCGTCGCGCTGCGCCAGGGCAGCAGGGGCCTGGCGGCCCTGCTGGCCGCCGGCGGCTTCGTCGCCAACGGCCTGGCGGCCGACCACGAATGGCTGGCCCGGCACTTCGCCCGCCGCCGGCGCCCCAGGGGGCTCGCCCAGCTGCCCGCGGGGGCCTGGGACGAGCACCCGGGAGAGCCCGGGCCTCGGCTGCGGGGGGCGGTGTGCTGGCTGACCTGCCGGCTGGAGCGCACCGTCGCCGCCGGGAACCACGAGTTCCTCTTCGCCGGGGTGCTGGCGGGCGGCTCCCACGCCACCGCTCCCCTGGTCAACTTCGCCGGCGTCCTGCACGCCGGCCCCGACAGCCCGTCACCCCGGGTGTCCACGGAAAGGAAGACACACCCATGACTGCCGCACACATCCCGGCCGAGGCGGACTGGGAACGGGCGCCCGGCCTGATGGACGGCGCGCTGAACCTGGAGCTGCCGGCGGCGGCCTGCGGCCTCGCGTACTGGCTCGGGTCCGTCCCGCAGGGGACGCTGCGCGGCCATGTCCGCGGGCACGCCGACGACGTACGGCCGCTGGACGTCGTGGCCGGGGAGGGCCCGCTGAACAGCGCCCTCGTCCAGGAACTGGCCTTCCGTTCGCTCGCCGAGGAGAAGGCCACCCGCGCCATCGGCCACCTGGTCGCCCTCGCGCCCGACAACGCCACCATGGAGTTCTACGCCACCCAGCTGCTGGACGAGGCCAGGCACGCCATGGTGTTCCGCGGCCACCTGCTGCACCTGGGCGTCGCGGAGCACGAGCTGGCCGACGAGGTGGAGCGGGTCGCCGCGCGGGACAGCGCCGACATCCTCGTACCGCTGGAGAACTTCGGTCTGCGGGTGCTGCGCGACGAGCGGGACTTCATCGGGGGCGTCCTGGTGCTGACCGTGCTGGTGGAGGGCGTGCTCGCGCCCGCGGCCGAGCTCAGCGAGCGCAAGTGGCGCGTCTTCGACCCGGCCGCGGCCGACATCGAGCGCGGGGCCGGCATCGACGAGATCCGCCATCTGACCGTCGGCAGCTCCGTCCTGCGCGAGCACCTCCTGAAGCACCCCGAGGAGAAGCCGCGGCTGCTGGAACTGATGGCGGAGGGCTACGAGTTGTGGGGCAAGCTGCCCACCACGGAACAACTGCTGCGCCGCGAGGCCCTCTTCCAGCAGGGCGTCGAGGAACACGGCCACCTGCTCGGCGACTACGAAGCCTGGCCCGGCCGCCGGCTCGCGGACACCACCGCCGAGGAGCGCATGGAGACCGGCCGGTCGTGGGCCGAGCGGATGCAGCACACCCGGCTCGACTACATGGGCCTGGGGGAAGCGATATGACCACGACCCGCGACCCCGGTGCCGGCAGCACCGCCACCGCGAGCTTGGAGGAGGTCACCCGGCTGGTGCGCGGCGAGGGCCTGATGGACATCCAGCCCGGCTACTACGTCTTCAAGGTCGCCCTCAACGCGCTGCTGCTCGCCGCGGGCTGGACGGCCTTCGCGCTGCTCGGCGACAGCTGGTGGCAGCTCGCCACGGCCGTGTTCCTGGCGTTCTGCTTCGGCCAGACGGACATGATCGGGCACGACGCGGGCCACCGTCAGATCTTCCGCACCCGCAGGGGCGGCGACCTCGTCGGCTACCTGCACGGCAACGTGCTCACCGGGGTCAGCTTCGGCTGGTGGACCGGGCACCACACCAAGCACCACAACTTCCCGAACCACCTCTCGCTCGACCCCGACATCACCCGCCGCCAGGTCATCTTCGACGCGAAGCACCGTACGAAGCGCACCAGCGTCACCCAGCGGTTCATCGTGCGCCACCAGGCGTGGATGTTCTACGTGATGATCATGCTGGAGGGGCTGCGGCTGCACCTGTCCGGCTACGTCGCCGCCCGCAAGGGCGCGCTGAAGCGGTACGCCGCGGCCGACCTGGCGCTGCTCACGCTGCACCTGGCCGGCTACTTCACGGCCGTGTTCTGGGTGCTGTCGCCCGGCAAGGCGATCGCCTTCGTCGTCGTCCACCAGGCACTCTTCGGCTTCTACATGGGGCTGCTGTTCGCCCCCAACCACAAGGGCCTGCCGGTGCGCGACGGGGCGCAGGAGGAGCTGGACTGGCTCACCCGCCAGGTGGTGACCTCGCGCAACGTCCTGCCGAACCGGGCCGTCGACTTCTTCTACGGCGGCCTCAACTACCAGATCGAGCACCACCTGTTCCCGTCCATGCCGCGCCGCAACCTGCGCCGCTCCCAGCCGCTGGTCAAGGAGTACCTGCTGACGCACGGGATGCCGTACGAGGAGGTGGGGCTGCTGCGTTCCTACCGGGACGTCTCGGACTACCTCGGCGAGGTCAGCGACGAGGTGGCGGCCCTGGAGCGGGACGCGCGGCCCGCGGCGGGGAGGGTCTGATGGCCCGCGCGGCGGTCCTGTGCGGTCTCGGTACGTACCTGCCGTCCCGGGCCGTCGGCAACGACGACCTGGCACGGGAGCTGGACACCTCCGACGAGTGGATCCGCAGCCGCACCGGCATCGGGCAGCGGTACCTCGCCGCTCCCGGCCAGGCCACCTCCGACCTGGCGGTGGAGGCCGGTGAGCGGGCCCTGAAGTCCGCCGCGTCGGGCACCGGCCCGGACGGCGCGGACGCGGTCGTGCTCGCCACCACCACGCCCGACCACTCCTGCCCGGCCACCGCCCCGGTGGTGGCCTCCCGGCTCGGCCTGGGCACCGTGCCCGCCTTCGACGTGGCGGCGGTGTGCACCGGCTTCCTGTACGGTCTCGCGGCCGGCGCCGGGCTTATCGCCTCGGGCACCGCCGACAGCGTGCTGGTGGTCGGCGCCGAGACCTACTCCGGCATCCTCGACCCCGCCGACCGCTCCACCCGGGCCATCTTCGGCGACGGCGCCGGCGCGGTGGTGCTGCGGGCCGGCGCACCGGACGAGCCGGGCGCGCTCGGCCCGCTGGTGCTCGGCAGCGACGGCACCGGCAACGAGCTGATCCAGGTGCCGTCCGGCGGGTCGCGCCGGCCGTTCCATGCGGGCCAGGCCCACTCCGAACCGGCCGACCCCTACTTCCGGATGGCGGGCCGCCAGGTGTTCCGCAACGCGGTGGAGCGGATGTCCGACGCGACCACCGAGGCCGCCGCCCGGGCCGGCCGGCGCCCCGAGGAGCTCGACGTCCTCGTCGCCCACCAGGCCAACCTGCGGATCCTGCACGCGGTCGCCGACCGGCTGCGGCTGCCCCGCGAACGCTTCCCGGTCCACCTCGACCGGGTCGGCAACACCTCCGCCGCGTCCATCCCGCTGGCCCTGGCCGACGCGGTCACGGCGGGGGTCCTGCGCCCCGGCCACAGCACCGCGCTGACCGCCTTCGGCGGCGGCCTGACCTGGGGGGCGACCACACTCACCTGGCCGGCGGTCGTGCCCGTCTGACCCGCCGCCCCCTCTGGAGCCGACGACTTGTCGACTTGTCACTTCATCCGTCACATCCCTTCCGATCCGTCCCGACTTCTTCGAGGAGCGACATCATGAACGACACCTACGAGCGGGTCGTCCGGCTGCTGGTCCGGAACTTCGGCTTCGAGACCGGCGACGTCAGCCCCGCGGACACCTTCAGCGAACTGGAGCTGGACTCGCTGGCCCTGGTGGAGCTGACCCTGGCCGTGCAGCAGGAGTTCGGCGTCAAGCTCACCGACGACGACCTCGGTGCGCAGAGCACCCTGGAAGAGGCCGTCAAGGTGATCGAGAGCAAGCCGGTGGCGGCCTGATGGCGGGCGCGGCCGCCCGGTTCGACGCCGCGGTCACCGGCATCGGCATGGTGACCGCGGCCGGGATCGGGACCCGCGAGGCGTGGGAGACGATCGTCGCGGCCGAGGGCACGGCCGCCTCGCGGGTCCCGGCCCTGGCCGCCCTGCCCGCGTCCGCCGGCTGCTGGATCCCCGGCTACGACGCCGACGAGGCGATCGGACGGCGCAAGGCGTGGCGCTACGACCGCAGCAGCCACTTCGCCCTCACCGCGGCGGCCGAGGCGGTCGGCGACAGCGGGCTCGATCCCGCCGCCTGGGACGGCACGCGGGTCGCCGTCGTCCTCGGCAGCGGCATCGGCGGCGCCGCCAGCTGGGAGAAGCAGCACAATGTGCTGCTCAAGGACGGCCCCCTCAGCGTCTCGCCGCTGCTCATCCCGATGCTCGCCGTCAACATGTCGGCCGGGTACGTGGCGATGCAGCACGGCGCCCACGGCCCCAACCTCGTCACCGCCACCGCCTGCGCCTCGGGCACGACCGCGGTCGGCACCGCCCGCGAACTGCTCCGCCAGGGGGTGTGCGACGTGGTGATCACCGGCGGCACCGAGGCGTGCCTGATCCCCTCGATCGTCTCCGGCTTCGCGCAGATGGGCGCGCTCACCGGCCGCCAGGACGACCCGCGCACCGCGTCCCGGCCCTTCGACGCCGACCGCGACGGCTTCGTCCCGGCCGAGGGCGCCGCCGTCCTCGTACTGGAACGGGCCGCCGACGCCCGCGCCCGCGGGGCCCATGTGTACGCGCACGTCTCGGGGTACGGCGCCTCCGCCGACGCCTACCACGCCACCGCTCCGGACCCGGAGGGCACGAGTGCCGAACTCGCCCTGCGCGCCGCCCTGGACGACGCCGGGCTCTCCCCCGACACCGTGCAGCACGTCAACGCGCACGGCACCTCCACGCCGCTCAACGACGCGGCGGAGAGCCGGCTGATCCGCCGGGTCCTCGGGGACCGGCCCGCCGTCACCTCCGTCAAGGGTGTGGTGGGCCACTCGCTCGGCGCCGCCGGTGCGATCGAGGCCGCCGTCACCGCCCTCACCCTCGACCGGCAGCTCATCCCGCCCACCGCCAACCTCGACCGCCAGGACCCGCGGATCGAGCTGGACGTCGTGGCCGAGAAGGCCCGCGCGGCGGACGTGGAGGCGGCCGTGAGCAACTCCTTCGGCTTCGGCGGCCAGAACGCCGTACTGGCCCTCACCCGGGCCTGACCCGCTTCCGCACTCCCAGGACGGTATCCGCGCATGACGTACGTGATCGCCCAGCCCTGTGTCGACGTCAAGGACAGGTCCTGCGTCGACGAATGCCCCGTCGACTGCATCTACGAAGGCCGCCGCGCCCTGTACATCCAGACCGACGAATGCGTCGACTGCGGGGCCTGCGAACCGGTCTGCCCGGTGGAGGCCGTCTTCTTCGAGGCCGACCTGCCGGCCGCGTGGCAGGGCTACCGCGCCTCCGCCGAGGACTTCTTCCAGGGCGTCGGCTCCCCGGGCGGCTCCGCGGCCACCGGTCCGTACGACCACGACTCGCCGCTGGTGGCGGCGCTGGAACCGCAGGAGACCGTACGCCCATGAGCCGTTCCGTACTCGTCACCGGAGGCAACCGCGGCATCGGGCTCGCCGTCGCCCGGGCCTTCGCCGACGCCGGTGACCAGGTCGCCGTCACCCACCGCTCGGACGACCCCGGTCCCCTGGAGCGGGCCGGTCTGCTGCCCGTGCGGTGCGACCTCACCGACCCCGGGCAGGTCGAACGGGCCGTCGAGGAGGCCGGGGCGCGGCACGGGCCCGTCGAGGTGCTCGTCGCCAACGCCGGTGTCACCCGCGACCGGTTGCTGCTGCGCATGACGGAGGACGACTTCGCCGCCGTCCTGGACACGAACCTGACCGGTGCCTTCCGCGCGGTGCGGGCCGCGGCCGCCGGGATGCTGCGCGCCAGGAAGGGCCGCGTGGTCCTGGTGTCCTCGGTCACCGGACTGCTCGGGTCGCCGGGCCAGGCCAACTACGCGGCCTCCAAGGCCGGGCTGGTCGGGTTCGCCCGCTCGCTCGCCCGCGAGCTCGGCTCGCGGAACATCACCTTCAACGTGGTGGCGCCCGGCATCGTCGACACCGACATGACGCGGGCGCTGTCCGCGCGGCAGCGCGCGGACCTGGTGGCCAAGGTGCCGCTGGGCCGTCACGGGGCGCCGCGGGAGGTCGCGGCGGCCGTGCGGTTCCTCGCCTCCGAGGAGGCGTCGTACATCACCGGAGCCGTCCTTCCCGTGGACGGCGGAATGGGTATGGGGCACTGATCACCATGAGCGGAATCCTCGAAGGCAAGCGCGTCCTGGTCACCGGCGTGCTGCTGGAGTCCTCCATCGCCTTCCACACCGCGAAGGTCGCCCAGCGGGAGGGCGCGGAGATCCTCCTCACCGCGTACCCGCGGCCCTCCCTGACCGAGCGGGTGGCCCAGCGGCTGCCGCGCCCGGCCCCGGTGGTCGCGCTGGACGTCACCGACGAGGGGCAGCTGGCCGGTCTCGCCGACGTGGTGCGGGCGGAACTCGGCGGTCTCGACGGCCTCGTGCACTCGATCGGGTTCGCGCCCCAGGACGCGCTCGGCGGCAAGTTCCTCAGCACGCCCTTCGAGTCGGTCGCCACGGCCCTGCACGCCTCGGCCTTCTCGCTGAAGTCGCTGACGAGCGCGTGCCTGCCGCTGTTCGGCGACGAGGGCGGCGCGGTGGTCGGGCTGACCTTCGACGCCCGGTTCGCCTGGCCGCAGTACGACTGGATGGGGCCGGCCAAGGCGGCCCTGGAGGCGACCTCGCGCTACCTGGCCCGTGACCTGGGGAAGCTGGGCATCCGCTGCAACCTGGTGGCGGCGGGCCCGATCGGTTCGATGGCGGCGAGGTCGATCCCGGGGTTCACGGAACTGGCGAAGGTGTGGGACCAGCGGTCGCCGCTCCCCTGGGACGTGTCGGACCCGGAACCGGTCGGCCGCAGTGTCGTGGCCCTGCTGTCGGACTGGCTGCCGAAGACCACGGGCGAGATAGTCCACGCGGACGGCGGCCTGCACGCGATAGGGGGCCCCGGCCTGCCTCCCCGCTCCGGGGCGGCGGTCCGCTCGCGGCCGGGCAGGAGGTACGCCTCGGCCCCCGACCCGACGGCCCGGGCTCCGGCGGCCCGGGGCAACCTCGGCCGACCGGCGTTGCGTCGCGCCCGGCCGCCGGTCCCGACCGGCGCCACTCACTCCGTCACCTACCCGGCGCGCCTCGCCCGGACCCGGGTCCGGGCGGCCTGCGGTCGTGGCACCTCGCAGCGCGGTCCGTGGCGCCCCGCACCGCCGGACCCGGTCACCGGACGCACCGTCCGGTGCGCCCGGACCGGCGGAGCCGTGCGAGGCCGTGTGCAATCGTGCGGCGTTGTGCCGCGCGTGGTCGGCGGCACCGGCCGGCGGCCGTCCGTGCCATCGCCTCAGCCCGCCACCCCCGCCTCGTGCCAGCGCCGCAGGCGGGCGCGGGCTCGGGTGAAGGCTCCCTCCGCGGCCTTGACCGAGATGCCGAGCCGGTCCGCCGCCTCGCGCGTGCTGGTCCCCTCGATGCGGGCCAGCACGATGTCCCGCTCCCGGCCGGCGAGGCGGTCGACCTGCTGGAGCATCCACGCGCCCTCGGCCGCCGAGCACACCGTCTCCTCGGGGCCGGGTGCCGCCTCCCCCGCGAGGGAGTGCCGGTGCAGCACCCGGCGGCTGCGTTCGCGGTGCCGGTGCACGTCCGCGCACAGGCGCAGGGTGACCGAGGTGAGGAACGGGCCCACCCGGTCCTCGTCGAGGTCGCGGTGGAGCGCGGCGCGCAGCATGGCCTCCTGGACGCAGTCCTCCACGTCCTGGAGGGACGTCAGCCGCAGCCGGGCCAGCCGGCACAGCCGCGCCCGGTGCGGCAGGAGGAGGTGCCAGCGGTGGGCCGCCGGCACCTCCTCCGTACGCGGGCGCGTACTCGTACCCGTGCCCGCACCGGCGCCCGCACCCTGCACTAGGACCGCTCACCCCGCCCCGGCGACAGCTCGACCGGCACCGCGTTGAAGACGGCGTTGCCCGAGAGCGGGTCGACGACCAGTTCGTCGGTGACCGCGTTCACGTTCACGCCCGGTGCCTTCGCGGCGAACGGCATCCGTGCGCCGTCCCGGCCGTGCCCCCAGCCGTGCGGCAGGCTCACCACCCCCGGGCCGACCCGGTCCGTGGGCTCCGCGAGCGCCACGACCGCCCCCGCCCTGCCCCGTACCGTCACCTCGGCGCCAGCGGTGATGCCGAGCCGGCCGGCGTCCTCGGGGTTGATCTCCAGGGTGCAGCGGTTCGTACCCCCGGACAGGGCGGCCGTGTTGTGCGACCAGCTGTTGACCGACCGCAGGTGCCGCCGGCCCACCAGCAGGAAGCCGGGCCGGCCGGCCTCCCGCAGGAACCGCCGCAGCCGGGGCACGTCCCGCGCCAGCGGCGCGGGCAGCAGTTCCACCCGGCCCGACGCGGTGCCCACGATCTCGTCGAGCCGGGGCCGCAGCGGCCCGAAGTCCACGCCCTCGGGCCGCTCCCGCAGCACCGCGAGGTTCACGCCGTCCGGGCGCAGCCCGAAGTGGTCCCCGAAGGCGCCGAGCCGCAGCATCAGGTCGATGCGCCGTTCCGTGCTGTCCTCACCGGTCAGCCGCGCCCTCAGCTCGGCCGGGTCCCGTCCGGCCAGCGGCGAGCCGGGGTCCGCGACCGCCGCGGCCAGCGTCCTGTCGATGATCGCCGAGTCCAGCGCGGCGGGGTCGGCGCCCGCCCCCTCGCCGGCCAGCATCAGCGTGATCCTGGCGAGGATCTCGGCCTCGCTCGGCCGGTCCGGGGCCCGCGGCACCAGGGGCGGCGAGTACCGGGCCACGCGGCGCACCGCGAGCCGGGACAGCACGATGTCGAAGTGCCCGGACTCCAGCACCCGCGGCGGCGGCAGGACGACGTCCGCGTGCCGGGTCGTCTCGTTCACGTACGGGTCGACGGCGACCATGAACTCCAGCCCGGCGAGGGAGCGTTCGAGGCGCTCCCCGTTGGGCGCGCCCAGCACCGGGTTGCAGCCGACCGCGATGAGCGCGCGCACCTGCCCCTCGCCGGGCGTGTCGATCTCGTCGGCGAGCGTGGCCGCGGGGAACTCCCCGAGGACCTCGGGCAGCCCGCGCACCCGGCTGTGCCACCGGCCGGTCACCAGGGGGCCGGCCGGCCGCATCGCGTTGTGCTGGGACTCGCCGAACATCGCCCCGCCGGGCCGGTCGAGGTTGCCGGTCAGGGCGTTGAGCACGTCCACCAGCCAGCTGGTGAGGGTGCCGAAGGCGGCGGCGGAGGTGCCCAGCCGGGTGTAGACGGCGGCGCGCTCCGCAGCGGCCAGCTCACGGGCCAGGACGCGGATGGCGGCGGCGTCCGTGCCGCACGCCGCCGCCACCGCCTCCGGCGCGAACGGCTCGGCCGCCGCCCGGACTTCGGCGGCTCCGGCGTACCGCTCGGGGTCGAGCGGGGTCTGCAGCCCTTCGTCGAACAGGGTGTGCACGAGGGCGAACAGGAGCAGGGCGTCCGTGCCCGGCCGGATCGCGAGGTGCCGGTCGGCGGCGTCCGCGGTCCGGGTGCGCCGCGGGTCCACCACCACGAGCCGCCCGCCGCGCGCCCGCAGAGCGCGGATGCGGCCGGGCAGGTCCGGCGCGGTCCACAGACTGCCGTTGGAGACCAGCGGGTTGGCGCCGAGCACCAGCAGGAAGTCGGTGCGGTCGACGTCCGGCACCGGGATCGCCCACGGGTCGCCGAACATCAGCCCCGAGGAGACGTTCTTCGGCATCTGGTCGACGGTGCTGGAGCTGAACACGTTGCGGCTGCCCAGGTGCTGGCGCATCACCGCCACGTGCAGCGGTATCCCCACGGCGTGGYTCACCGGGTTGCCGTAGTAGAGGGCCAGCGCGTCCTTGCCGTGCGCCCGCCCGACCCGGGCCAGGCCGCGGGCCACCTCGGCGAACGCCTCGTCCCAGCCGACCTCGGCGAACTCCCCGTCCGGCCGGCGCACCAGCGGTGCGTCGAGCCGGTCCGGGTCCTGGTCGATGTCCCCGAGCGCGATGCCCTTCGGGCACACGTACCCCTTGCTGAACACGTCCTCGGCGGCGCCGCGGACCTTCACGGCCCGGCCGTCCGCGATCTCGACGCTGAGCCCGCAGCCCGCCTCGCACAGCGGGCAGATGCGGTGGCGGGTGGTGGGGGTGGTGGCCGCGCCGCTCACCATGTGACGGGGATTTCCTCGTAGCCGCCGAGCGCCGCGGTCTGCCGCCAGCGCAGCTCCTCCGGGTCGACCGCCAGCCGCAGGGTCGGGAACCGGGAGAACAACGACTTCATGGCGATCTGCACCTCGGCCCGCGCGAGGGCCGATCCGGCGCAGAAGTGCGTGCCGTGCGCGAACCCGATGTGCTTGTTGTCCGTGCGGTGCACGTCGAGGGCGTCGGGGTTCTCGAAGACCCGCGCGTCCCGGTTGGCGGAGCTGATGGGCGCGATCACGGCCGAGTTCGGCGGGATGGCGGTGCCGGACAGCTCCACCTCCTCCAGAGTGATCCGGATGAAGGTGCCGTCCCCCGGTGTGACGAGCCGGATGATCTCCTCGACCGCGGCGTCCATCAGCGCGGGGTCCTCCCGCACCAGCGCCAGCTGGTCGGGGTTGCGCAGCAGCAGCACCGCGCCGCCCCCGGTCACCGTCACCGTGGTGTCGTGGCCCGCGAGCAGGAACATCACACCGGTGCTGACCAGTTCCTCGTGCGTGATGGTCTGCTCCTCGGCCATCGAGTGCGCCAGTTTGCTGAGCAGGTCGCCGCCGGGGTCCTCCAGCTTCCGCTCGGCGAGGTCCGCGATGTAGGTCCGCATCTCGGTGTTGGACCGCACGATCTCCTCGGCCGAGTACTTCGTCAGCGACATGAAGTGGTCGCACCACGCGCCGAAGAGGTGCTGGTCCTCGTAGGGGACCCCCAGCAGCTCGCAGATGACCTCCAGGGCCATCGGACGGGCGAGCGTCGCGTTCAGGTCCACCGGGGCGGTCATGCCGGCCATCGTGTCGAGCAGCCTGTCGACGATCTCCTGGATCCGCGGGCGCATGGCCTCCGCGCGCCGCGGCGAGAACTCACGGTTCGTCAGGTTGCGCAGCGCGGAGTGGCGGGGCGGGTCCATGCTGATCAGGCTCGACGAGTCGGGCTCGACCAGCTGGGCGCGCGGCGCGCCCTCCCGGAACAGTGCCTCGCGGCTGAACCGGGAGTCCGACAGGACGGTCTTCACGTCCTCGTAGCGGGTCACCAGGTACGCCGGGTGCCCGGTGGGCAGGCTGATGGGGCAGACCGGTTGCTCGTCCCTCAACCGCGCGTACTCGCACGGCGGTTCGTTGGGCGACGTGCGGTGGATCGGATACGAGAACTTCGGCTCGTGCTCGGCCGTCCTCTGCGCTTGCGCCTTGTCCGCCATGGGCCGGGTTTTCCCTTCGCTCGGAGCTCGGAGCTCGGATGGACGCGCCGGGCGGGGCCCGCACCTCCTCCCCGGTCCTCGTGCCGGTCGTGCGAGGGGGGGCGGATCCGTCCGCGTTCCACGATCCGCGGTACGGAAAGGACGGTTCCAGAGCGCTCTGGCAGACCGCTTGCAGGCCGCTGAGACGGGCTTCTCAGCGGCGTGTCCGCCCGGGAGGAGCGCCGTGCCCTGAGGCGGTCGTCTCAGCGCCATGTCAGACGTACGCGGGACAGTGGGCGCCCGGCCGGACCGTACGGCCGCGGCACGGCACGGCACGGCACGGCACGCACGGAGAGGACGAGGGACACTGAGCGACACGCGGAGCCGGGTGGCGGAACTGCGTTCCCTGCGCACGGAGGCGGTGCGCGGCCCGGGCGAGAAGGCCACGGCGGCGCAGCACGCCAAGGGCAAGCTGACCTCGCGGGAGCGGATCGAGCTGCTGCTGGACGAGGGCTCGTTCAACGAGGTGGAGCAGTTGCGCCGGCACCGGGCGACCGGGTTCGGCCTGGAGGCCAAGCGGCCCTACACCGACGGTGTGGTGACCGGCTGGGGCACGGTCGAGGGCCGGACGGTCTTCGTGTACGCGCACGACTTCCGCATCTTCGGCGGTGCGCTGGGCGAGGCGCACGCCACGAAGATCCACAAGATCATGGACATGGCCATCGCGGCCGGCGCGCCCCTGGTGTCTTTGAACGACGGTGCGGGCGCCCGCATCCAGGAGGGCGTCAGCGCGCTGGCCGGCTACGGCGGCATCTTCCAGCGCAACACCCGCGCCTCCGGGGTGATCCCGCAGATCTCGGTGATGCTCGGCCCGTGCGCGGGCGGTGCGGCCTACAGCCCGGCGCTGACCGACTTCGTGTTCATGGTCCGTGAGACCTCGCAGATGTTCATCACCGGTCCCGACGTCGTCAAGGCGGTCACCGGCGAGGAGATCACCCAGAACGGTCTGGGCGGCGCGGACGTGCACGCCGAGACCAGCGGGGTGGCGCACTTCGCCTACGACGACGAGGAGACCTGCATCGCGGAGGTGCGCTACCTCCTGTCGATG
>NZ_VDFC01000070.1 GCF_008369065.1 Streptomyces apricus
GTCCTAGCGGGGGTCTGGCTGCGTCCTGACGGGGCCTCGGGGCCTGGCGGGGTCCTGAGGGACGGAGGGGCCGGGTCCGCGGGGTTCGCGCTTCGGGCTGCGCCCTCACGAGGAGAGACGCGGTCTGAGCCTTGCTCTCACGGGGTCCGTGCACGCTCTCAGCCCCACCGCCGTCGCCGCAGCCAGGAGCAGGGCCCAGTGGGTGTGGGTGGTCTGCCAGCGGGGATCGTCCGGGGTCACCAGGAGCGTCCGGTCGTGCGGGAGCAGGAGGTACGCGGCGGCCGCCGTGCACAGCAGCCAGGTCGATGTCATGACCCCCGGCTCGGTGATGAGCGTGCGACGGGTCATCAGGGCCGCCGCCGTGAGCGCCAGTACCGCGGTGGCGGCCGCTTCCAGGGTGAGGTCACCGGCCGGCGGACGGGCCGGGGCCGGGACGAGGAGCAGCGCCGTCGTCCAGCAGAGCACGGCCCACGGCAGGACCAGTGCCACCCGCAGGCCGATGCGCACCGGGCGGCGAACCGGCACCGCCGTGGTGAGGTGGCGGGCCGGGTCGTCCAGCAGGAACGCCAGGCCCAGGCCGAAGGCGAGCGCGGCGGCCCGCAGGGCGAAGAGACCGAGCTGCGGGTCGGGCGGACCGGACTGCATCCGCGGGACGGCGGCCAGCAGGAGCCCCGCCGCCGCGGCCGCCACGAGCGCGCGCCGGGGCAGGGTGCGCCACACGGGCCGGAGCAGGGCCCGGGGCACGGCCGTCACCTCTCGCACGAGTCACCGTCCGAGTCCGCCGAGTCCGAGTCCGCCGCATCCGATGCGGTCGAGACCGGCACTCCGAGCAGTTGTGCCACCCGCGCGATCGATGTCCTGGGTGACGTCAGCTCCGTCCACTTGGCCTTCACCTTGCCGGCCACGCTGTAGCGCGGCCTCTGGAGCAGCTCCGCGACAATCCGGGTCTGCTCGGCACTCATCACGAAGGGTTCGGTGGGTGACAGGACCAGGGAGGAACCGGAGACGTTGTCGTCGATGCGGACGTCACGGAGGGCGGACATCGGGTCGGACTCCCCGCCCAGCGCCAGCCACATGACCGTCACCAGGCGGGCGTCGCACAGTTCGCTGCCGGCCTTCTCGTCCCCCGCCACCAGCACGGACGCCACGACCGCCGCGAACTCCGGGACGCGGTTGCCGCCCCAGCCCGTACCGATGGTCACATGGCCGGGCTCGGTGGACGGGGCGAGCGCGGCGTCGCTGTCCAGTCCGTAGCGGGCGTCGATGCGCTGTTCCACAGTCAGCCGCTCACCGCCGGCCCTGCCGCCCGCGAGGTTCTGGACGCGGTCGACCACGGCGGCCCAGTCGGCGGTGCGGCCGGTCCACTCGGGGAAGGCGCAGTACGAGGACCTGCCGTGCTGGAGGCACGAGCGGAACTTCTCCGGGGTGGTCGACATCCGCTCGCGGGCCGCCGTCGTGGCGGCCGGGGTGCCACCGGACTGACCGACCGCGCCCACCAGGGTCAGCGCGAGCGCTCCCCCGACGGCCGCCTTGACGACTCCCGTGCGGCCGCCGCTGACCAGCACCGCGAGCAGCGCCATGAGCAGGACGAGCCCGACGAGGTACAGGGCGTGCCAGGCGGCGGGCCGGCCCAGCAGGTCGGAGGGGAACGGACCGGCGGTGCTCTCGGTGACGACCGGGCCCAGCCAGGTCGACCAGTCGGAGTCGGACGGGGCCGCCACGAAGACCTGCCCGAAGAGCAGCACGACGAGGAAGAGCGGCACGGCGGTGACGGAGGGGACCAGCCGGGCGAGCAGCACGCCGACGGCACCGGCCAGCAGGACCGTGAGCGGGCCGACGGCCAGTTCGGCGGGCGAACCGTGTCCCGCCGCCCCGGGCTTGAGCGCGGCACAGGTGAACTGGACGGTGACGCACACCGCCGTGAACAGGACCGCCGGGACGACGGACAGCACATGGGCGACCGTGCGCCGCCACGGCTCGACGGCCAGGACGCCGAAGTGCCGGTCCGTGTCGCAGCGCCGCGAGCGCAGGACCGCGCGGTTCACGCCCAGCATGACGGAGAGCGCCATCAGTATCGGCATGGCCTGCGTGCCGCGGTCGACGTCCTGGAGGATCGGGTAGTCGCCCTGGCGCTCCATGACCTGCCAGACGATCCAGGCCACGTACAGGACCGTTATGGCGGCGAAGGAGACGGTCATGCGCAGCTCGCGCGCCTCGAAGCGGGCGAGGGCGAACACGGCCGCCCAGGGGCGTGGCGGATGGGTCGGGCCGACGGCCCGCGCGGGTGTCTCCAGCACCGTGCTCATGCGGCCCTCACCTCGGAGGACTCGCCGTCGAGGGTGAGCAGGTAGCCGTCCTCCAGGGTCGGTTCGAGCAGGTCGGCGCCCTCGGGGGGATCGCCGACGTTGCGGAAGGAACCCGTACCGGTGCGCCAGCCGGCCCAGGCGCCGGGGTCCCGCTCGGTGCTGCTCCACACCCGGCCCGCCGCGCGCGCCGCCAGCTCGGCCGGGGTGCCCTCGAAGCGGACGCGGCCACCTGCCATGACGATCACGCGGTGGCAGAGCATCGCGACGTCCTCGGTCTGGTGCGTGGACAGCAGGACGGTCCGCCCCTCCCCCGCGCGGGCGATCAACTCACGGAAGCGCATGCGCTGTTCCGGGTCGAGGCCCACGGTCGGCTCGTCCAGGACCAGGAATCCGGGGTCGCCGACGAGGGCGGCGGCCAGGGCGACGCGCTGGCGCATCCCGCCGGAGAGCTTCTTCAAGCGCCTGCCCCGTACGTCGGAGAGCGCGACGGCGTCCAGGACGCGCCGCACCTCGCGGTGCCGGGCGGTGCGGTCCGTCAGCTCCTTCAGGATCGCCACGTAGTCGACGAACTCGAAGGCGGAGAAGTCCGGATGGAAACCGGGTGTCTGCGGCAGATAGCCGAGCACGCGCCGCACCTCCTGCCGGCCGGCCGACGTGCCCGGGTCGTGCCCGAGAACCGAGAACGCCCCGCGGTCCGGCGGCACGGCGGTGGCCAGCACCCGCAACAGGGTCGTCTTGCCCGCCCCGTTGGGCCCGAGCAGTCCGGTGACGCCCTCACCGAGCCGCAGCGACACGTCGTCGAGCGCGGCCGTCCTCCCGTAGCGGAGGGTGAGACCGGCGGCGGACACCGTCGGCGCCGGAAGAAGGTCGGACATGCGTGGCTCCAGGGAAAAGGGGCGGGGACGGGAGGGACGGGAGGGGTGGGGGAAGGCGACGGCGGTCCTCATCAGTCGCCCCCGTCGGAAGATGACGAGGACGACGAGGACGAGAACGCCCCCCGTCGGCCGGCGGAGCTGGAGACGAACGCGGAGACGAGCGTCCAGACGAGCACGACGAGGAACTGCAGCACCCTCAGCAGCACCCAGGCCGTCATCAGCAGACCGGCCTTGAGCAGCTTGAGCCGCCTGCGCGTGGCAACCGACGTCACAGCGCACCCCCGCCCGACGGACCCGTGAACGGCACGCGCGCGGAGACCGCGTCGAAGCGGTCGCGGCGCAGGTAGAAGAACCCGGTGGCCAGCGCGGCGACCGCGGCGGCGACCCCCTGCCCCGGCACCGTGTACGGCGCGAGGGTGCCGTCGCCGCTCATCTGCGCGACCACCAGCAGGGCGACCCACACCCCGCCGACCAGGGCGGGCGCGAGGACCGGGCCCAGCCGGGGGGTCAGGGCGAGCCCGGTCGCGGTGAGCGCCAGCGCGGGCAGCAGCCACGCCAGGGCCCGCACCCCGTACGAGGGGAGGGCGAGCGTCGCCAGGCCGTTCAGCACGAGGGCGACCGTCAGGACGGGAACGGTGCGGATCATCAGCAGCCGGAACCCGTGCATCGGTGACACCACGGCCATCTCGTAGGTCGGGTCGAGGGCGGGGCCGTACGACAGCGCGACCCCCGCGAGGGGCAGCAGCGGGGCCAGCGCGAGGAACAGCGAGAGGGTGCCCGGCGCCCGGCTGGAGTTGACCGCGACCACCGTCATCGCCAGCACGGCGGCGACCGCGCCCAGCCAGGACAGCCGGAGCACGGGGGTGGCCGCGAGCAGCCGTGCCGTGTGGTCGGCCATCCCGGTCCGTACGAGCAGCGACTCCATGAGGCCGGGGCGCGGTGCGTCCAGCTCGGCGTCGAGCCGCTCCCAGCCCTCGTCGAGCGGGGCCGGGTCGCTCACCTCGGCGAGGACCGCCCGGCAGTGCGCGCAGGCCATCAGGTGGGTGTCGGCCGACCAGAGCATCGGCGGCGCCAGCTCGCCCCGCCCGTACGCCCGGAGATCCTCCCGCGCGACGTGCCAGGTCGGCACGGTCTCGCGGACCTCGTTCGTCTCACTCATGCCAACTCCTCCCGCAGCTGCTTGCGGGCCCGCTGGGCCCGTGTCTTGACCGTCCCCGGCGGGATGCCGAGCAGGACGGCCGCCTCGCGGGTGGTCAGCCCGTCGATGACCGTGGCCTGCAGGACCGAGCGCAGTTCCGGCGACAGCCGGACCAGGGCGCCCGCGAGGTCCCCGTGCTCCACCCCCGCGAGCACGCGCTCCTCCGCGGACGCCTCCTCCCGGTGCCGCAGCCGGCCGAGCGCCTGCCGCAGCCGACCCCGGGCGCCGTCGCCGCGCAGCGTGTCGATCAGCCGCCGCGAACCGATCCGCCACAGCCAGCCGGCCACGTCCCCCTCCTCGCGGTAGCGGGCGCTGCCGCGCCACACCGCGAGGAAGGTCTCCTGCACGACGTCGTCGACCGTCCCGGCATCGGCGCAGCGACCGCGCAGCCTCGCTCCGAGCCAGGGCGCATACCGCCTGTACAGCTCCTCGAAGGCGCGCCGGTCGCCGTCCGCGGCGATGGCCCGCAGCAGATCCCCGTCGCTTCTCGTTTCCCTCACACCCCCTCATCGCACGAGCCCCACCGATCGGTTCACGCCCGGCAGAAAAACCCTGGCACCACCCCGAAACAGCCCGCACCGCGGACTCTGCCGTCACCATTACGCTCACCATCACCCGAACGGGTGKCCAGCCCCTCCGGCKCCCCCGCCGCAGGCGTCCGCTC
>NZ_VDFC01000071.1 GCF_008369065.1 Streptomyces apricus
CGGTGCCGCCGCACCCGCGTCCGCGCGTCCGACCGCCCGGCCGCCCGCCGGGTCCGTCCTGTCCTTCACCGCGGCCACCAACGGGGCGGCCACCCTCGCGCCGGGCGGGGACCGGCTGGTCGCCGAGGTCCAGAGCGTCCTGTGGTCCGTCCCGCGCGACGGCGGCCGGGCCGTCCCCCTCACCCCGGCCGGGCTCGAACCCAACCGGCCGGTGCACGCGCCCGACGGCGGCCTCGTCGCCTTCTGCGCCTACCGGGGCGGCGGCTTCCACCTCTGGACGGTGCGGCCCGACGGCTCGGACCTGCGCAGGCGCACCGACGGCCCCTTCGACGACCGCGCTCCGGCCTGGTCGCCCGACGGCACCCGCCTCGCCTTCGCCTCCGAGCGCGGCGGCGACCCGGTGACCGGCAGCCCGTACCGCATCCACGTACTGGACCTGCGCACCGGCGGCATCACCCGTCTGACCGGACTGCCCGGCCAGGAGGGTCCGCTGCAGGACGGCCCCTGGGAGGACTTCGACCCCGCCTGGTCGCCCGACGGGGAGCGGATCCTCTTCGTGCGTGCCAAGGGCGTCACCACCGCCACCGGGGCCGGGGTCGAGGCCCGTACCGTCGCCGCCGTCCCCGCCGCGGGGACCGGGCCCGTCGTCGTGGAGCACACCGGCACCGCGCCCGCGCAGATCATGACGCCCGTCCCGGCACCGGACGGCCGGAGCCTGGCGTACCTGCGGACCACCGCCCCGCCGCACGGCACCTGCACGCTCGTCGTCGACGGCGAGCCCGTCGCCGTCGAGGGGGACGTCGCACCGGTACCGCCCCGCTGGACCGCGGACGGGGAACTGCTGCTCACCGTCGACGGCCGCTTCACCCTCGTACGCCCGCGGGAGCCGGCGCGGACGGAGGTCGTCCCCTTCGAGGGCGTGCTGCCCGTGCACCGGCCGCGCTACGCGGTCAAGGAGTACGACCTGGGGGAGGGGCGCGCCCGACCGGTGCGCGGCATCCACCTGCCCGCCCTGTCGCCCGACGGCCGGCACATCGCCTTCGCCGCCCTCGACTCGCTCTGGCTGGCCGGGACTTCGGGCGGAGCGGCGCCGCGGCGGCTGCGCCGGGCCACGCCCACGCAGTACCTCCTGGGGCCGTCGTGGGCGCGTGACGGACGCACCCTGCTGTACGCGGACGACCGCGACGGCCTGCTCGGTGCGTACCGCCTGGATCCGGCCACCGGCGAGGAGAGCGCGCTCGCCACCGGCGGACGGGTCCATCCCGCGCTCTCGCCCGACGGGACCCGCCTCGCCTGCCTGGACATGACCGGGGCGCTCGTCGTGCGCGACCTGGCGAGCGGCGCGGAGAAGGTGCTCGCGACGCCGCTCGGCGGGGGCGGGCTGCCCGGGCGGCCGAGCTGGTCGCCCGACGGCCGCTTCCTCGCGCTGTGCGACCGCAACCGGCTCAACCTGCGCTTCCGGGAGGGCCACAACCTCGTCCGGGTCGTCGACGCCGTGACCGGGCGGGACCGGCTGCACGCGGTGGCGCCGCACACCTCGATCTCCGACCGCTACGCCTCGGGACCCGTCTGGTCGCCCGACGGCCGCTGGATGGCGCTGGTCGTCGAGTCCGCGCTCTGCCTGCTGCCCGTCACGCCCGACGGCACCCCGCGCGGCGCCCTGCGCACCCTCACCGGCGAACCGGCCGACCACCCCTCCTGGTCCGGCGACTCCCGCACCCTGCTGTACCTCTCCGGCAGCCGCCTGCGGCTGATCGGCGTGGACGGCGGCCCGGCGCGCACCGTACGGGTGCCGCTCGACCGGCCCCGGCCCGAGCCCGCCGACACCGTGGTGCACGCCGGCCGGCTCTGGGACGGCACCGGCGATTCGGTGCGCGACGACGTCGACGTCGTCGTACGCGGCGGGCGCGTGAGCGCCGTCGAGCCGCACCGGCGCCGCGCGGCACTGACCCGGATCGACGCCTCCGAGCGGACCGTGGTGCCCGGGCTGTGGGACGCCCACACCCATCCGTGGCAGGTGACCTACGGCGGCCGCCAGACGGTCGGCCAGCTCACCTACGGCATCACGACCGCCGTCTCGCTCGGCGGATTCGCCCACGAGCAGGCCCGCATCCGCGAGGCGGTCGCCGCCGGGCTGCTCGCCGGGCCGCGGCTGCTGACCACCGGTGAACTCCTCGACGGCTCCCGGGTCGCCTACAGCATGGGCCGCGCCCACCGGACCCGGCAGGGACTGCGGCGTTCGCTGGCGCGGGCCGCCGCCCTGGACTGGGACTTCGTGAAGACCTACGTGCGGGCGCCGGGCTGGGTGATGGAGGAGGCCGCGCGGTTCGCGCACGAACGGCTCGGCGTGCGCTCGGGCAGCCACCTGCTGTCGCCCGGCGTCCAACTGGGCCAGGACCTGACGACCCATCTGCAGGCCACCCAGCGCGCCGAGTTCGGGCACGCGACCACCCCGTCGGGGCGCGCGTACCAGGACGTCCTTGAGGTCTACACCGCGCGGGGCGTCGGCTTCGGCCTCGTCGCCACCCCGTTCACCTCGGCGCCCCTGCTGGGCGCCGATCCCGGGCTCGCCGACGACCCCCGGGTCACCGCCGTGATGCCGCCCTGGGACGCGGCCCTCGTGCGGCAGGGGGCGGGCGTACCGCCGAGCGGGGACCAACTGGCCGCCCTGGACACGGAGATCGGTGTCTACCGGCGGATCCTGGCCGAGGGCGGCACCGTCGCCCTCGGCACCGACCAGCCGCTCGTGCCGGTGGGCCTCTCCCTGCACCTGGGCCTGCGCGCGCTGCACAGGGGCGGGCTGTCCCCGGCCGAGGCCCTGCGCACGGTGACCGTGCTGCCGGCGCGGCTCTTCGGCCTGGAGGACGAGCTGGGCACGCTCCGGCCGGGCAGGCTCGCCGACCTGACCGTGGTGGACGGCGACCCCTTCACCGACTTCGACACCCTCGTGCGCACGGTCGCCGTGCTGCGGGGCGGGGTCCCGTACACGACCGACGGCCTCGTGGCGGCGTACGAGCCGCTGTCCCCGGCCGTCGCGCGCGGGGTGGCGGACGAGGAGGACTGGCTCGGGGTGGGGCGGCTGATGCGGCGGGAGGGGTGCTGCGACGCGGGCGGCTGGCACGCCGGCGGGTGAGCCGTGGCGGGCCGGAACGAGCGTACGACGAACCAACTGGTCGGTGGGCCAAGCCAGTTGGAACCGGATCGTCCGTAAAGGGTCGGGGAGGTCGGGGGCCCGTGTCCCGCGGCTGCCGACGAGGGCGTGGGACCAGCGGGTGCGGAGGGCGTCGAGGTCGGCCATGCGCTCCATTGTCCGCCCGGTGGCGGCTGTAGGCTGCGCATTGGACTAGACCTGTAGCCCGCCCGTTGCCGTCCGAGGGAAGAGGTCCTATGAGCAAGCGTGCAGTCCTGGAGGTGATCGCCCTCGACGTCGAGGACGCGGTCGCCGCCGAGGCCGGAGGCGCGGACCGGCTGGAACTGGTCACCGACATGGCCGCCGACGGGCTGACCCCGCCGGTCGCGGCCTTCGCCGGGATCCGGGCCGCCGTCGGCATCCCGCTGCGCGTGATGATCCGGCTGGCCGACGGGTTCGACGCCGGGGACGTACGGGCGCTCGCGCGGGCCGCGCGGGAGCTGCGGGCGGCCGGGGCGGAGGAGTTCGTGCTCGGGTTCCTGGACGCGGCCGGGGACCCGGACCTGCCCGCGCTGGAGGCGGTGCTGGCCGAACTGGACGGCTGCCGCTGGACGTTCCACCGGGCGATCGACCGGGCCGCCGACCGGGACGCGCTGCGCAAGCGGATCGGCGACCTGCCGGGGCTGGACACGTACCTCACGGCCGGGGCGGCGGGCGGGGTGGACGAGGGGCTGCCGACGC
>NZ_VDFC01000072.1:0-8408 GCF_008369065.1 Streptomyces apricus
TCAGGGGGGTGGTGGGGCGGGGGTGGTTGCTGTGGCCCCGGCAGTCGATCCCCAGGTGCCCCCGGCCGGTCACCGTGACCAGGGGACGGCTCAGCGGGTCGCAGGCGAAGCGCAGCGTGCCGGGCAGCACCAGGTCGTCGATGGTGAACCGGTCGATGTCCGTCCGGGCCAGCCGCATCTCCTGGCCCTCCAGCCGGCCGCTGAGCCGCAGGCTCGCCCCGTAGGAGGAGTCCATGATCTCCCGGGCCAGCGCGGCCTCCTTGGTGGCGACGGTACTGCGCACCAACGGCACGTCCTGCGGTACGCCGTCCACGGCTTCCCCCTTCTGTCCCGTGCCGCCCGTCCTCGCGCCGCGCCACCCGCGCGCACGGCCCGCCCGGGGCGATCTCCCCATGACGCTACGCCGCCGAACCGGTCACGGGGTGCTCATGAAGAAACATCCCGTTGCGGAACAAAAGCGAATGCGGAACGGGCCGGATTCGCTTTTCCCGGGGCACTTCCGCGAAGGCGCGCTAGCGTGATCACGCCGATCGGATCCTTGTTCGGCCGTGCCTTCTTTTGGCAGCAACAAGCTTGTCATGCAAGGGAGTTGACAGCGGCAGGGGTGAGAGGAGCGGGACGGTGGCACAGGATCGCAGGGACAACCCTCGGCTGCTGCTGGTCGAGGACGACAGGGAACTGACCGCCACGCTCTCGGAGGCGTTGCGGGACGAGGGGTACGCGGTCGACGTCGCGGCCGACGGCCAGCAGGGCCTGCACCTCGGCCTCGCCCGGCAGTACGACGTGCTCGTCGTCGACCGGCGCCTGCCGGCGCTCGACGGCCTGGACCTGCTGGGCCGGCTCCGGTCCCGGGCGGTGCGCACGCCGGTCATGCTGCTGACCGCGATGGGCGGGGTGCACGACCGGGTCGACGGCCTGGACGCGGGCGCCGACGACTACCTGGTCAAGCCGTTCGAGCTCGACGAACTCAGCGCCCGATTAAGGGCGTTGTGCAGGAGGGCGCTGGAAGCGGCCGACGTGCTGAGGATCGGCTCGGGCCGGCTGTACGTCGGCCGGCGGGAGGTCGAGCTGGCCGACGGCGAGCGGATTGCCCTCGCCGCGCGGGAGTTCGAGCTGCTGTGGGTGCTGGCCTCCCGGCCCGACGCCGTGTACTCGCGGACGGAGCTGCGCCGGCTGGTCTTCCACGAGGCACCGGCGTCGTCCATCGTCGACACCTACGTCTACTACCTGCGCCGCAAACTGGGCCGGCAGGTCGTGCGCACGGTGCGCGGACTCGGCTACCGCCTGGGGGCGCTGTGAGGGCGACGGCGTACGCGGAGCAGGCGGTCGTGCGCCGGGCGTGCCTGCGGATCTCCGTGATCACCGGTGCCGTCATCACCCTGCTGGTCACGGTCGTCGGAGGCGTCGCCCATGCGGTGATGACGCACACCCAGGACGACCAGGTGCGGCGGGAGCTGCGCTACGGCGCGGAGCGCGGGGACCTGTCGAGGCCCCCTGTGTGCACCTGGCTGTACGCGTCCGGCGCGACCCCGCTGGCGAACTCCCCGGCCGGTTTCCCGGTCCGCGCCGACCTGGACCGGGTGCGCCGGACCCGCGAGACCGTGGAGCGCACCGTACGGCGCGACGGCACGGTCTACCTGGTGCGTACGCAGGTCAGGGCGGACGGGGACGTGGTGCAGGCCGTGTTCGACATGAGGTTCCAGCTCGCCGACCGCAGGCACCTGTGGTTCGCGCTGGGCGTCGCCGGCGCCGTGGGGCTGGTCGCCGCGGCCGCGACCGGTGCGGTCCTCGGGCGGCGGGCGGTGGCCCCGCTGGCCGAGGCGCTCGCCCGCCAGCGCCGCTTCGTCGCGGACGCCAGCCACGAGCTGCGCACCCCGATCACCCAGGTGTACACACGGGCGCAGCTGCTGTCGCGGCAGGCGGCCGCGGAGGACCTGCCGGCCCGGCACCGGGACGGACTGGCCCGGCTGGTCGGCTCGGTCGGCCGGCTGGACCGGGTGCTGGACGACCTGCTGCTGTCCGCGAGCTTCTCGGCGGACCCGCGGCGGCGCACGGAGCGCCGGCCCGTCGAACTGGTCGAGGTGGCCCGGTCGGTGGTCGCGGAGGAGTCCGACCGGACGCGGGACGGCAGCCTCACGGTCGTCGTGAACGGCCCGCCGCACCCCCTGTACGTCGAGGGCATCGAGTCCGCGCTGCGCCGCGCCATCGGCGAGCTGCTGGGCAACGCGATCGGCCACACCCCGGCGGGCGGGACGATCGAGGTGTCCCTCGCGCGCGTCGGCGGGGCGGTGGAACTGACCGTCGTGGACACCGGGTCCGGCTTCGACCCCGCGGAGGCGGAGCGGCTGTTCGAGCGGTTCCACCGGGGCGCCGGCGGCGGCCGGTACGGACTGGGGCTCGCCCTGCTGCGGGAGGTCGTCACGGACCACGGCGGTACGGTCGCCGCCACCGGGCACCCGGACGGCGGCGCCCGGTTCACGATCCGGCTCCCGGAGTCCGCCCCCGCGGCCGTCCCGGTCAGGACGGGTCCCCTGTGACGAGCAGCCGCGCCGCGGCACGGACGTCCGCGTCCAGCGGACGGTCCGGATCGACCGGGGGGATCAACTCGGCCAGTTTGTCGAGCAGTTCGGCGCAGCGGGGTGCGGTGGGCCGGCGCGCCCCGACGTGCACGGCCTGGCGCAGACCGAGCGCGAGCGACCCGCACAGCAGGCCGAGCAGTCCGGCGGTGTCGTAGGAGCGCAGGGCGGCCTGGGTGCCGAACGGGACGACGTCCTGGTTGTGCAGGTTCGTGGGCAGGCTCTGCATGCCGGCCGGCGCCGCGGCGCGGCGGATCTCCGCGACGAACGCGGTGGTGGCCAGCTGCACGCCCTGCAGGCCGTGCTGCAGGCCCGGCGTGGTGGCGAGCATCGGCGGCAGCCCGCCGTTGCGCGCCGGGTCCACCAGCAGGTCGAGCTGGCGCTCGGCGAGGTTGCCCAGCTGGGCGGTGACGGAGGCGAGCAGGTCGGCGGCGAAGGCGGCGGGCTGACCGAAGAAGTTCCCGCCGTGCACCACCTTCCCGTCCCCGTACCGTCCGTCCCCGTGCCTTCCGCCCCCGCGTCGGCGCGGAAGAACAGCGGGTTGTCGCTGATGCCGCCGAGGTCCGCGGTGACCACGCCGTCGACATAGCGCAGGGCGTCCTCCGCGGCGCCGAGCAGCTGCGGGGCGCACCGGATGCTGTACGGCTCCTGGAGCGGCCGGGTGCCGGAGGGCGTGACGCCGGTGAGCGTGCGCCGCATGCGCGCGCCCACGTCGACCGCCCCGGCGTGACCGTAGGCGCGCAGCAGATCCGCGTCGAGGAAGCCGGGATCGCAGCCGAGGAGGTCGGTCAGCAGACAGGTGAGGTCCGTGAGCGCCCGGTGCGCGGCGCGGACGGCGTCGCGGGCCAGGGCCGTGGCCGCGGTGGTGACGGAGGTGCCGTTGACGAGGGCGAGCGCGTCGCGGCCGTCCAGGGCGAGCGGCCGCAGCCCGGCGACGGCCAGCGCCTCGGCGGCCGGCAGGCGCCGGCCGTCCAGATAGGCGTACCCGCGTCCGCGCAGGGCCTGGGTGGCGTAGGCGAGCGGGATCAGGTCACCGCTCGCCCCGACCGAGCCGTAACGCGGGACGGCGGGGGAGAAGGTCGTGGCGAACATCGCGGCGAGCCGCTCCACCACTTCGGCGGAGACGCCGGAGAACCCCTGGGCTAGGGACCGGGTGCGCAGCAGCAGGGACGCCCGCACGATCACGTGCGGCAGGTCCGGGCCCTGGCCGGCACCGAGATGGGCCAGGGTGTTGTCGCACTGGTCGGCCTCGTCGGCCCGGCCGGCGTAGCCGACCAGCGCGCCGAATCCCGTGGTGGCGCCGTAGACGTCGCGGTCCTCGCCGCCGTCCCCGTACCGCAGGTCGCGGAAGAGGCGGCGGCCGCGGTCGACGCGCGCGCGGGTCCCGTCGTCCACGGCGACGGCGAGCGGCGCCGCCGCGCGGCGCAGGACCGCGGGATCCAGAGGGCCGGTCAGCTGGACGGCGTCCGTGGTGGTCAGCACGCCCGGAAACATAGGGGGGCAATCTCAGAGCGCTCTGAAATCCGGTGGATAGCTTCCGGGCCATGGCGCACGACTATGTGATCATCGGGGCGGGCCCCGCGGGACTGCAGCTCGCCGCCTCCCTGGAACGCGACGGTGCGGACTACGTCGTCCTGGAGCGCGGCAGCGCACCGGGCACGTTCTTCACCCGCTTCCCCCGGCACCGCCGGCTCATCTCGGTCAACAAGGTGCACACCGGATACGACGATCCCGAGCTGCGGCTCCGCATGGACTGGAACTCCCTGCTGAGCGACGATCCGGAGCTGCTGTTCACCCGGTACAGCCGGCGCTACTTCCCCTCGGCCGACGACATGGTGGCCTACCTGGCGGACTACGCCGCCCGGACCGGCGTACGGGTGCGCTACGACACCACCGTGGAGAGGATCTCCCGCGACACCGGTGACGGCAGTGGCAGTGACGACGGCGACGGCGCGCGGTTCACCGTCACCGACCGCACCGGCACGGTGTGGCGGGCCCGGCGCCTGGTGGTCGCGACCGGGGTGTTCCGGCCGAACCTGCCGTCCGTCCCGGGCATCGAACTGGCGGAACGCTACGACACCTTCGACCCCGACCCCGAATCCTTCACCGACCAGCGGGTGCTGATCGTCGGACGGGGCAACTCCGCGTTCGAGACGGCGGACAGCCTGATGGAGACGGCGGCGGTCATCCACGTCGTCGGCTCGGGCTCGCTGCGGCTGGCCTGGCAGTCGCACTACGTGGGGCACCTGCGCGCGGTGAACAACAACTTCCTCGACAGCTACCAGCTCAAGTCGCAGAACGCGCTCCTCGACGGCCGGGTGCTGGAGATCCGCCGCGAGGCGGACGGCTTCTGCGTACCGGTGTCGTTCGAGCGGGTCGACGAGGTGGTCAAGGACCTCCGCTACGACCGGGTGATCGCCGCCACCGGATTCCGGTTCGACACCTCGGTCTTCGACGACACCTGTGTGCCCGAGCTGATCGTCGACGGCCGTTTCCCCGCCCTCTCGCCCGTCTACGAGTCGGTCAACGTCCCCGGCCTGTACGTCGCCGGGACGCTGATGCAGGGCCCGGACTTCAAGAGGTCCACGACCGGCTTCATCCACGGGTTCCGCTACTCGGTCCGCGCCCTGCACCGCGTGCTGCGCGGGCGCTACCACGGCGAGGCCTGGCCGGTGACGGAGCTGGGCGACACCGTGGAGCGGGCCGTCGACGCGGTCGTCACCCGGGTCAACCGGTCCTCCGCGCTGTGGCAGCAGTTCGCGGTCCTCGGCGACCTGCTGCTCGTCGCCCCCGACGGCACCCTGCGCTACGCGGAGGAGGTCCCCGTGCGCCATGTGCCGGACGCCGTGGGCGCCGGGGACTTCGGCGCGGTGGAGGCGTACGCGGTGATCACCCTGGAGTACGGGGCGGACCACGACCGGGTGGACCCCTTCGACGTGACCGCCGGCCGTACGTCGCAGCAGGACGTGGCGGGTCTCGACGGCCGCTACCTCCATCCGGTCGTCCGCTGGTACCGCGTCGGCGAACCCGCAGGCGAACCCGCCGGGGAGCACCACGTCACGGAGAACCTGGAGAACGAGTGGGACAGCGAGGAGTACCACCGCGCCCCGCTGCGCGCGTTCCTCGCCGGCCGTCTCGGCTCCACCGGCTCACCCGGCTCACCCGGCTCCACCGACCGTCTCGGCTCCGGTGCCCCGGTGGGGCCGTGACGCTGCGTGCGCTGCACGACGCGGCCCGCGAGAAGCTGGACCCCGTCCACTACGACTACGTGGCGGGCGGGGCGGGCGAGGAACGCGTCCTGGCCGACAACGAGCGGGCCTTCGACCGGTACCGGCTGCTGCCGCGGGTCCTGCGCGGCAGCGGGACGCGGGACACCGCCGTCGGCCTGCCCGGTGCCCGGCGGGCGGCGCCGGTCGTCGTCGCGCCGACCGCGTTCCACCGGCTGGTGCATCCGGGCGGCGCGCGGGGCCCCGCCCGCGCGGCCGCGGCCCGGGGCGCCGGCCTGGTCCACCGGCTGATGCATCCGGACGGCGAGCGGGCCACGGCCCGCGCGGCCGCGGCCGAGGGCGCCGTCCTGGTGACGGGGACGGCCGCGACCACGGCCGTCGACGGTGTCGTCGAGGCGGCCCGTGCGGCGGCCCCGGACCCGGCCGTGTGGTTCCAGCTGTACCTGCACCCCCGCCGGGAGGTGACCGAGGCGCTCGTGCGGCGCGCCGAGGAGGCGGGCTGCACGGCACTGGTGGTCACCGTCGACTCCCCGGTGTTCGGCCGGCACACCAGGGACCTGCGCAACGGCTTCACCGACCTGCCGCCCGGCCACGCCGCGGAGAACATGCGGGACCTGCCCGGCGCCCCGCCCGGCTCCCTCACCGACATCCCCATGTCCCCGGCCCTGTCCTGGCGCGACCTCGGCGAGGCGGTCCGCATGACCTCGCTCCCCGTGCTGGTCAAGGGGATCCTGCATCCGGCGGACGCGCGCCTGGCCGTCGAGCACGGGGCGGCCGGGGTGATCGTCTCCAACCACGGGGGCCGCCAGTGCGACACCGTCCCGGCCTCGGTGGACTGCCTGCCCGCGGTCGCCGGCGCCGTCGCGGAGCGGGTGCCGGTCCTGCTGGACGGCGGGGTGCGCCGGGGCGGCGACGTCGCCGTCGCCCTGGCGCTCGGCGCGACGGCCGTCGGCGTCGGGCGCCCGGTGATGTGGGGCCTGGCCGCCGCGGGGGAGGCCGGGGTCCGGGCCGTCCTGGCGGCGCTGCGCGACGAGTACGACCACACGCTCGCGCTGTGCGGAGGGCGCCGCAACGCCGACCTGACGCAGGACATGGTCGTCCGCGGGGGGCGGACGTGGTGAGGAACGGGACGCGGCCCGCCGGGACCGGCACCTGGTGGCTGCCCCGCGCCGTGGTGACCCTGCGCGGGCGCATCTTCGAGAAGGTCAACGGCGACCACACGGTGACCCTGCCCAACGCCACATACGGACCCGAGGTGTTCGAACGGATCTACGCCCACCCCGCGGTGAACGGACGGAGCGCGGGAGCGGGCCTGTCCGACCTGTTCTGGTACTGGTTGGCACCGGGACCCGAGGTGCACCAGGAGCACCTGGAACCCGGCGAACGCTACGAGGACGTGGCCGCGACGACACGGCAGCTGCTCGCCGGGAGTTCGGACGACCTCGCCGCGGCGGCCACCCGCGCCTTCGCCCGCGTGCTCGACGCGGTGCCCGACACCCGGATCAGTCTCGTCCGGCTGCGCGACCTCGTGATGCCCGCGTGGGCCGAGTTCTGCTACGAGCTGGTGTTCAAGGAGCCGTGTCCGCCGCACGCCCGGAAGCTGATCACCGCGCACGCCGACGACGTGATCAGCGCGCTCAAGTGCACCTCGCTGCGCCACCCCGCACGCCGCGCCCGGCTGACGTCGTACCTGGCCGAGCGGGTCGCCGCCGGTGACGTGCCGCACCCGCTGCCGTCGTCCCTGTCGCCGGCGGAGCAGGTCCACTACCTGCAGGGAACGATGTTCAACACGGCCGTCGTGCAGCTGTCCGAGGCGACCGCGCACGTCCTGCTCGCCCTGGCCCGCCACCCCGGGGTGCAGCGGCGCGTGACGCAGGAGAGCGGGGACCGGTACCTCACGCATGTGCTCGACGAGACGATGCGGCTGTACCCGCTGTTCGGCATCGCGCACCGCATCACCACCGGCGAGGTCCGGCTCGACGCGGACACCGTGCTGCCGGCCGGTTCCGTCGTCTGCTTCAGCTACCCCGACTACCACGCCACGGGCTACGACCGGCCCGACGAGTTCGACCCGGACCGCTGGGCCGGGCTGTCCGCCAAGGACGCCCACCACATCCCCTTCGGCGTGGCGGCGAACCGCCCCTGCCCGGCCTGGCGGCTGTCCCCGCTGGTGCTGCGCGCCGCGGTCCGGGAGGTGCTGCGCCGCTTCCGCCTCGACTCGACGGCCGCGCACACACGGTCCATCCCGCACCGCGCCCCCTGCCTGCTCGTCCCGCGCGCCCTGCCGCCCCGGCCGCGCCGGCTCGGGGCGCTGCGCGCCTTCGTCCGCGCCCGGGACGCGGTGGAGGACGTCACGCGGGGCGTACGGCAGCTGGTGCTCGGCACGGTCATGGTGCTGCACGCCCGCCATCAGCGGCTCGCGGTGCGCCACTTCGAGGAGCGTCCGGCCGCCGGCTGCCCCGCCGCCCGGCCGGAGGGGAGGGGGGAACGACAGCACTCGTACCCACGGCACTGAGCGGTGCGCCGCCCTCCCGCGCACTCCTCCCGCGCGCCTCGCCGGTGCGCCCGGACGCCCGCGGGCGCGCACTCTCCCACCCCGTCGTCG
>NZ_VDFC01000072.1:8508-14429 GCF_008369065.1 Streptomyces apricus
CCTGGAGACCGACATGAGCACAAGACCCCGCCCGTCCCGGCGCCACGTCCTCGGCATGGCCGCCGCCGCTCCGCTGGCCGCCTCCGGCGCGCTGGCCCTCGGCGCGGGCACCGCCCGCGCGGCGGACTCGGCGTACGCGATGTGCTACTTCACCGAGTCGACGAACCTGGGACTCGGCACCGACTACGGACTCCACCTCGCCGTCAGCACCGACGGGCTGAACTGGACCCCGCTCAACCAGAACAACCCCTTGGTCACCCCCACGGCGGGCGCCCTCGGCCTGCGCGACCCGTTCCTGCTGCGCAAGCAGGACGGCACCTTCGTCGTCCTCGCCACCGACCTCAAGGGCACCGACTGGAGCTACAACAGCCAGTACGTCCACGTCTGGGACTCCGCCGACCTGCGCACCTTCACCGGGTACCGGCGCCTCAAGCTCCACGACATGGCCACCCACAGCTGGGCGCCCGAGGCGTTCTGGGACGCGGGCCGGGGCCGGTACGCGGTCATCTACGCCTCGGTGAACTCCAGCGGCCACAACGTGATCATGGTCAACCACACCACCGACTTCGTCACCGCCTCGGCCCCGCAGGTCTTCTTCAACCCCGGCTACGACGTCATCGACGGCGACATGGCCGTCGGCGTCAACGGAGTCAACTACCTCTTCTTCAAGAAGAACCAGACCGTCGCGGCCGCCCGGTCCGCCTCCCTCGACCCCGGCAGCTTCACCGAGTTCGGCACCGGTGTCGCGCACGGCGGCACCGAGGCCCCGACCGTGTTCAGGTCGCTCACCTCGAACACCTGGTACCTGTGGGCCGACACCTACACACCCAACGGCGTCTTCTACGCCTGGCGGTCCACCGACCTGGCCGCCGGCACCTGGACCGCGCTGGACCAGCGGACCTACACCCAGCCGGTCAACTCCAAGCACTGCGGCGTCGCGACGATCACCGCGGCCGAGTACACGAACCTGCTCGCCCGGTGGGGCGCGCCGGCCTGGAACCGGCTCAAGTCCTACAACTACCCGGACCGCTACGTCCGGCACGCCGACTACGCCGCCCGCATCGACGTCTACCCCTTCGACCCGTACACCGACGCCCAGTGGCAGCTCGTGCCCGGCCTCGCCGACGCTTCCGCCGTGTCCTTCCGGTCGGTCAGCCACCCCACCCGCTACCTGCGGCACTACGACTACGTACTGCGGCTCGACGTGAACGACGGCACGGCCGCCTTCGCCCAGGACGCCACCTTCCACCGGGTCGCGGGCCTGGCCGACCCCTCCTGGGCCTCCTTCCGCTCCCACAACCAGCCCACGCGCCACATCCGCCACTCCGGTTACGTCCTGCGCGTCGACCCGGTCACCACCGCCACGGACCGGGCCGACGCCACCTTCTCCGTCGGCTACTGACCCCGCGGGTCCCCCGCGGCGAGCCGCCGCTTGTCGGGCTTGCCCGCCGGGGTGAGCGGCACCTCGCCGATCAGGGTCAGCCGGGTCGGCGCGCTCGCCTCCCCCAGGCCCGCCGTCACGAGCGCGCGCAGTTCGCCCAGGTCGGGTACGTGTCCGGCGGCGGGCACCACGAAGGCGTGCACCGCCTCGCCGGTGTCGTCGTCGGGGACGGCGACGACGTACGCCTCGGCCACCGAGGGGTGGGTGGCGAGCAGCCGCTCGACGGGACCGGTGTGGTGGAGGGTGGCGTTGACGATGACCACGTCGCGGGTGCGCCCCGTGAGCCACAGCCGGCCCTCGCCGTCGAGGTGGCCGAGGTCGCGGGTGCGCACCCAGCCGCCGGCGTACACCTCGGCGGTGCGGGCGGGCTCGCGCCAGTAGCCGCTGCTCTGCGCCGGGGTGCGCACGAACAGTTCGCCGTCGGTGCCGGGCGGGACGGGGCGGCCTGCGGGGTCCCGGACCTCCAGGTCGACGGGCGGCACGCCCAGCGAGCCGGGCTCGTCCCACGGGGTGGCCATGGAGATCATGCCGGTCTCGGTCTGGCCGTACCCGTGGAAGACGACCGGGCCGAGGACCTCGGCGGCCTCGCGCAGCAGTCCCGGCGCCGGCGGCGATCCGGAGACCATCAGCGCGCGCAGGCTGCCCAGGGCCCCGGGGGACTCCCGCCGCCGCGCCACGAGCTTCGTCAGCCGGGCCACGGTGATGACGCTCGCGGTCGCCCGGTGCCGCGCGATGCCGTCGAAGAGGTCCGGTTCCCCGGTGGTGACCAGGGTGCCGCCGGCGGCGAGGGCGAGGAGCCCGTACTCCGTCATGACCTGGCTCGCCAGGGTGCCGAAGACCAGGAACCGGTCCAGGCGCGCGGCCAATTCGCGGACGGCGGGCGGCCAGGCGTCCGGCCGCAGGTTCCAGGCCGCGGTCATCGCCGCGTAGGTCTGGGCGCACGCCTTGGGGACGCCGGTGCTGCCGCTGGTGTGCAGGAGCCGGGCGACGTCCTGCGGCCGGGCCGAGACCTCCGGCCGGACGCCGTCGTCCGGCGAGGACAGCAGGTCGTCCAGGGCGAGGAGCTTGCCGGTCCGCTCCCCGGCGGGACCGGCGGACCCGTCGGTGACCACGAAGGCGGTGTCCGCGAGGAGGTGCCGGCGCTGTCCCTCGGTCAGGCCCGGGCGCACCCCGACGACGCGGGCGCCGACGGTGTGCGCCGCGACGACGGCGGCGAACGCCTCGGGGCTCACGCCCAGCAGCAGGGCGACGCCGTCGCCGGGTCCGGCGCCGTGCCCGCGCAGCCCGGTGGCCACCCGCCGCACCGCCGCCAGGAGTCCGGCCCCGGAGACCGTCCGTCCGGCGTGCTCGAACACCGTGCGGCCGCCCGCCGCACCGAGGAGGTCGAGCACGCGGCCGGGGAACTGCTCAGTCAAGGCACGCCCCGACGAACACGGCGAGCGGCTGCCGGTGGACCTCCGGGAGGTCCCACTCGTTCTCCAGGTTCTCCGCCAGGTGGTGGGTACCGGCCAGGACGCCGTCGCGGTAGTGGCGTACCACCGGGTGGAGGTAGCTGGAGTCCATCGCGTGGGCGGCGTCGTTCTCGGTCACGCGCGGGACGGTGACGTCGAAGGGGTCGACGCCCTCGTGGTCGGGCCCGTACTCCAGGTCGACGACGAAGCGGTGCGCGGCGGGGCCGAGGCCGCCGTCGGCGACGTACGCCAGCGGGACCTCCTCCTGGTAGGTGGCGCCGTCCCCGTCCCCGTCCACGGCGACCACGTCGCCGAGGACACCGAACTGCTGCCACAGCCCGGAGGAGCGGTTGACGCGGGCGACGACGGCGTCGGCGATCGCCTCCGGTGTCGCGGCGAGCGGCCGGGCGGGCCAAGGGGTGCCGTGGTAGCGGGCGCCGGTGATGCGGTGGAGGGCGCGCACCCCGTAGCGGAAGCCGTGGACGAACCCGTTGGTGCCCTTCTTGAAGTCACGCTGCTGGGTCAGCGTGCCCGCGACGTACAGGTGCGGTACGTTCACCGACTCGTAGGCGGAGGTCTGCGCGGGGAAGCGGTCGTCGATGACGAGGGCGGGGCGGCAGGTCTCGTCGAAGATGCCGGCGTCGAAGCGGAACCCGGCGCACAGGACGATCCGGTCGTAGTGCAGTTCCCGGAGCCTCTCCGTGGTCCGGGCGTAGCGGAACACGACGCGGAACCCGCCGCCGGGGCTCTTCTCGACGCTCTCCACGGTGCCGTCCAGGACGGCGTTCTGCGACTTGAGCTGGTAGCTGTCCAGGAAGTTGTTGTTCACCGCGCGCAGATGCCCCACGAAGTGGGTCTTCCAGGCCATCCTCAGCGAGTGCGGGCCGGCGACGTGGATGACCGCGGCCTTCGCCATGAGGGACTCGGCGGTCTCGAACGCGGAGTTGCCCTTGCCGACGATCAGCACCCGCTGGTCGGTGAAGGAGTGCGGATCGGTGTCGAACTCGTCGTACCGTTCGGCCAGTTCGATCCCGGGGACGGAGGGTTCGTTGAGCCGGGAGACGCCGGTCGCCACGACGAGCCGCCGCCCCTGCCAGGTCCGTCCCATGACGTCGTGGACGGTGAAGACGCCGTCCGCGCGGGAGACGCGGACGACCTCCGTGCCGTACTCGACGCGGACGCCGGTGCGGTCGGCGAAGTCGGCGAGGTAGCGCACGAAGTCGTCGGCCCGGGGGAAGTACTCCTCGCTGTACCGGGTGAACAGCAGCTCCGGGTCGTCGCTGAGCAGCGAGTTCCAGTCCATCCGGAGGCTGAGTTCCGGGTCGGTGTACCCGGTGTGCACCTTGTTGATCGATATCAGCTGTCGATGTCGGGGGTACCTGGTGAAGAACGTGCCGGGTCCGCTCCCGCGCTCCAGGACGGTGTAGTCCCTGCCGTCGCGTTCCAGCAGAGCGGCGAGCTGCAGTCCGGCCGGTCCGGCCCCGATGATCAGGTAATCGCGCACCATGGGCGGGACGTTAGTGGCGCCACCTCAGAAGGCTCTGAGATTGGCGGCGGACAGTTGTCCGTGAGGGACGCGGGGGCCGTGGGGGGCGGGAGACCGGCCGGGCGGGTGTGTGGAGCCCGGCCGGGCGGGTGTGTGTGCGGCCGGGCTCCCGCGGCGGGTCAGGTGCGCGCGGGGGCCGCCTCGGCCGGAGGAGCGTCGGCCGCGGCCGGCTGCGCCGCCGGGGCCATCCGGCGTTCGAGGTGCTCGGGCAGGGCCCAGCGGTACAGCGGTACGGCGCCCGCGGTGGTGAGCACGGCGACCAGGACCAGCATGGAGAACACCTCCTTGGTGATCATGCCCTGGGCGAGGCCGATGTTGATGAAGATCAGGATCATCAGGCCGCGGGCGTTCATCAGGCCGCCCACCGCCCAGGACTCGCGCCAGCCGAAGCCGATGCCGCGCATGGCGAGGGCGCAACCGACGTACTTGCCGGCGAACCCGGCCGCGAAGATCAGCAGGAACGGTCCGATCATGGCCCAGCCGGCGAGGCCGCCCAGTTCGGTGTTGAGGCCGGAGAAGGTGAAGAAGATCGGTAGGAGCAGCACGCAGACGAGGTCCATCATGCGGTCGTGCAGGGCCTGCCGGAAGGCCGGGTCGCGGGGCATGGCGAGTCCCGCGACGAAGCCGCCGAAGACCGAGTAGATGCCGATGTAGTCGGTGAACAGGCCGGCGAGCAGGGCGATGCCCACGACGACGTACATCTGGTCGAAGCCGAACCGGCCGGTCCGCTGGACCTGTGCGCCCATCGGGCACAGAAGCCGGGACACGACGGTGAGCATGACGACCGTGAAGACCACGGTGAGGCCGATGGTGCGCAGGGCGTGCAGCGCGCCGGCGTCGGCGTGCAGGGCGGACAGCACGGCGAGGAAGCACCAGGCCGCCGCGTCGTCGACGGAGGCGCCCAGGAGGGTCATGCGGCCGATCCGGGAGTTCTCCAGGCCGCGTTCGTACAGGATGCGGGCGAGCATCGGGAAGGCGGTGATGGACAGGGCGCCGCCGATGAAGAGGGCGAACTCGAACGGCGTGACGTCGGGCCGGGAGAGCCGGTCGTGGAGCAGGTGGCCGGAGGCGACGCCGAGCAGGAGGGAGGGGACGATCCCGGAGACGGCCAGGACGGCCGCGTTCCTGGTCTCCTTCCGGCCGTTGCCGCCCGCGTGGTCGAGGCCGGCGCCGACCAGGAACATGAACAGGGTCAGCCCGATGGTGCTCAGCACATAGAGGACGGGCTTCACCTCGGCGGTGAAGACGGCTTTCTGGGCGTCGGGGAAGAGGGCGCCGAACAGGGTGGGTCCCAGCAGGACGCCGGCCACCATCTCGCCGAGCACGCGCGGCTGTTTCACCAGCATGGCGAGGCGGCCGCAGACGGCGGACGCGGCGAGGACGACCACGATGGCGGGCAGGACCCGCAGGACGAGTTCGAGGTTCTTGTCGGTGGTGGCGGCCAGGAAGGTGGGGGACACGGAGGGCTCCTGCGGTCGTCGGC
>NZ_VDFC01000073.1:0-3034 GCF_008369065.1 Streptomyces apricus
CCCCTGGGGTCCCAGCGCCGCGTGCAGCCGGGCCCGCTCGGCGGCCCAGGGGGCGCCCAGCACGGCGTCGCGGACACTCGCGCCGAAGGCGTCCGGCCCCGGGTCCGCAGGCGCGCCCGCCCCCGGACCCGTCCGCGCGCCGTCCGTCCTCGCCGGCTCCATGAGCATGCGGACCGCCTCGCGGGGCGAGCGCGTCCACAGGATGCGGTCCGGTCCGGCCAGGCCGGCCAGCCGGTAGGCCAGCCGTACCCCCTCCTCGGCCGCCGCCCGGTCTCCCGGTCCGGTCGCCGCTGCCGCCGCCCGCCAACTGCCCTGATCCATCAACGTCGTTCCTCTCTCCCCAGTAACCGCAGTGATGTGCCGTGCCCGTGCGTCCGCGCCGATCGCCCCGTCAGTCGGCGACGATGCGCACCGACCCCGGTACGTACTCCCGTTGGCGGATCACCCGGTACCAGCCCTTCGGGAGCGAGATCGCCGCGTGCTCCTCGTGGACGACGCGGGCCCCGTCGGGCACGTGCAGCAGCATCGGGCCGAACGCACCCGACTCGCGGATCAGCCGTCCCGGACCGACCACCGCGTGGGCGTGCCCGGTGACTTCGCCGAGTGCCAGGACCAGCCTGCCGCGGCCGTCGCGCGGTTCGGACGCCGCGCCCGCCGCGTGCTCCGGCACCGCTTCCTCGGCCAGTCCCACGATCAGGACGTCTCCCTGCCGGTACATGGGTCTCCTCCCCTTGCGGCACACCGTGTGCCATGGGAGAGACCGTAGGGGCGGGCACTGACAACGGCCCTCGGGGAGGACCCTGTCGGCGGCGCTGTCAGTGGGACTTGGTAGAACTCCGTTACCTGGATGCGGTCGGCGCGCACCGGGAGCGGGGCCCATGACCGCCGATCCATCGACCTCAGCACCAAGGAGCGGGCGCGCATGACCATCGGTAGCCACCTCGACGAGTTCCACGGCCTGCCGGCCTTCGACTTCCCGGGCGTCGGCGAGGAGGTGCCCGACGCGTCCGCGCTGCCAACCCCGGACTCCGTGGCCTGGCGCGTCGCGGTGGACTCCTACGACTCCGACGAGCAGTGGGAGGAGGCCTTCGCCCGTTTCCTGGCGGCCGTCGACACCGCGCGGGTGCGGGCGCTGGTGGTGGGCGCGTGGAGCGACGTGTACGACAACGCGCCGGACGAGGTGGTCGGGGCGCTGGTGGCGGCCCGCGACCGCCTGCCGGCCCTGCGCGGCCTGTTCGTCGGCGACATCGTGATGGAGGAGGCCGAGATCTCCTGGATCACCCAGGGCGACCTGGGGCCGCTCCTCGAAGCCTTCCCGGACCTTGAGGAGTTCGGCGTCCGCGGGGGCAACGGACTGGTCCTGCCCGTCCTGCGCCACGAGCGGCTGCGCAGGCTGACCGTGGAGAGCGGCGGCCTGCCCGCCACGGTGGTGCGCGCCGTCGCCGCGAGCGACCTGCCCGCCCTGGTCGACCTCGACCTGTGGCTGGGCACGTCCGAGTACGGCGGCGACTGCGACGTCGCCGACCTCGAACCGTTCTTCGCCGGCACCCGGCTGCCCGCCCTGGAGCGGCTCGCCCTGCACAACAGCGAGATCCAGGACGCCGTCTGCGCGGCCCTCGCGTCCGCTCCCGTGGTGGCGCGCCTGAAGGAGCTCGACGTCTCCATGGGGGTGCTCACCGACGACGGTGCGACGGCGCTGCTGACCGGTCAGCCGCTCACCCACCTCACCAAGCTCGACCTGCACCACAACTACGTCAGCGAGGCCCTGCGGAAGCGGCTGACGGAGACCCTGGAGCCCGCCGGCGTGGAGGTCGACACCGACCCGGACGACGCCGAGGAGGACGAGGACGACGGCGAGGTCTGGCGCTTCGTCGCGGTGGGCGAGTAGCGCGGCGCGGGGACCGGACGAGGGAGGGGAACGGCATGCGCCGTGGGGAAGAGCCGGACCCACCGCCGAAGTGGGTGGTCGTCGCCAACGGGGACAACCGCAGGGTGGGTCTGTTCGCGGCGGCCGCCGGGGCCGCCGGACAGGGCGTGCCGCGGGTCGTGGAGTGGCTCGACGTGCTGCGCGACGGCGGCCACGACTTCGCCGACGACGAGATCGTGCGCCTCGACTCCCCCGGTGAGGACGCCGGGGTGGACGCCCTGCTGCGCGGGGTGGCCGAGCCGACGCGGGTGGAGGGCTCCGGACGCTGGTACGCGCGGTTCCTGGAGTGCGTGGGCTCGCTGCGGGGCGGGCTGCGCCTCGACGACCCGTCGGACCTGGCCGTGCTGTTCGACAAGCGGCTGTGCCACGACCGGCTCGCGCGTGCGGACGTGCCGGTGCCGCCCTCCCCCMCCTCCGGCGACCGCACGCCGATCCGGGGCTGGGCGGACGTGCGGGACGTCATGGCGGCGGCGGGCATGCGGCGCGTCTTCGTCAAGCCGGCGCACGGTTCGTCCGCCTCCGGTGTCCTGGCCGTCGAGACCGCCGGGCCCGGCCGCGTCCGGGCGACGACGTCGGTGGAGCGCACCGGGGACGGACACCTGCACAACTCGCTGCGGGTGCGCCGCTACACGGACGAGCGGGAGGTCGCCGCGATCGTGGACGCGCTGGCCCCGGACGGGCTGCATGTCGAACGGTGGCTGCCGAAGGCCTCCCTGGGCGGCCGGTCCGCGGACCTGCGCGTCGTGGTCGTGGACGGCCGGGCCACACATGCCGTGGTCCGCACCAGCCGCTCCCCCCTGACCAACCTCCATCTCGGTGGCGCCCGCGGCGACCTGGCGGCCGTGCGGGCGCTGGCGGGCGACCGGTGGACCGCGGCCGTCGGGGCGGCCGAGCGGGCCGCCGCCTGTTTCCCGGGCACGCTGTGCGTCGGCGTGGACGTGCTGCCCGCCACCGGCTGGCGCCGCTTCGCCGTCGGCGAGGTCAACGCGTTCGGCGACCTGCTCCCCCGGCTGACCGGGCTGCCGGGGAGCGGGGCGGAGGGGCTGGACACCTACGCGGCGCAGATCGCCGCGGCCGGGTCCTTCCTGCGCCGCGACCGCCGTCCGG
>NZ_VDFC01000073.1:3134-6205 GCF_008369065.1 Streptomyces apricus
GTGCGCCGCACTCCGGACATGAACGAGGTGGTCGGCCGGGACGACCTCCTGCTCCTCACCCTGGACACCCTGCGCCACGWCGTGGCGGTCGAGCTCGCGGCGGCCGGCCGGCTGCCGAACCTCACCGCCCACCTGCCCGGCGGCMCCTGGGAGGAGCGGCACGCGCCGGGAAACTTCACCTACGCCTCCCACCAGGCGATGTTCGCCGGCTTCCTGCCCACGCCCGCGGGTCCCGGACCGCATCCGCGGCTGTTCGCGGCGCGGTTCGCGGGCAGCGAGACGACGGCGGACGGCACGTTCGTCTTCGAGACCCCCGACCTCGTGTCCGGGCTCGCGGCGCGCGGCTACCGCACGGTGTGCATCGGCGGCGTCGGCTTCTTCAACAAGCAGGGCGCGCTCGGCAGCGTGCTGCCGGGCTACTTCCAGGAGAGCCACTGGGAGCCGGAGTTCTCCGTCGCCTCCCCGACCTCCTTCGAGGCGCAGGTGGCGCGGGCCGAGAAGACGGTCGCCGAACTCCCCGCGGACCAGCGGCTGTTCCTCTTCCTGAACGCCTCCGCGCTGCACCAGCCGAACTGGTTCCACCTCCCCGGCGCGACCCGCGAGGCGGGCGACAGCCGCGCCACGCACGCCGCGGCGCTGGAGTACGTCGACCGGCACGTCGGGCGCCTGTTCCGCGCGATGAGTTCGCGCCGCCGCTGTTTCGCGATCGTCTGCTCCGACCACGGCACCGCCTACGGGGACGACGGCTACACCGGACACCGCCTCGGCCACGCGTCCGTGTGGACCGTGCCCTACGGCCACTTCTTCCTGGAGCCCACCGCATGACCGTCACCGCCACGGGCGCCGCCGCGGACAGCCCGGCGAGCACCTCCGCCGACACACCTGTCACTCTGCCGCGCCCGTACCAGAGCTATACGTACGCCTATCCGCACAAGACCGCCTACCGGCCGCTCGCCCCGCGGCCGCGGCTCGCGGACCTGTGGGCCGGGGAGTCCCGGCAGGCGCTCTCGCTGTACCTGCACATCCCGTTCTGCGAGATCCGCTGCGGGTTCTGCAACCTCTTCACCCGCATCGGCGCGCCGGACGGCCTCACCGGGCGCTACCTGGACGCCGTACGGCGCCAGGCCGCCGCCGTGCGCGAGGCCCTCGGCGACGGGGAGCCGCCGCGTTTCGCCAACGCCGCGTTCGGCGGCGGCACCCCGACCTATCTGGAGGCAGCCGAGCTGGAGCGGCTGTGCGACATCGCCGAGCAGGAGACGGGCGTGGACCTGCGGGCCGTCCCCCTGTCGGTGGAGGCGTCCCCGTCGACGGCCACGGCCGACCGGCTGGCCGTGCTGGCCGAGCGGGGCACCACGCGCCTGAGCCTCGGCGTGCAGAGCTTCGTCGAGGAGGAGTCCCGCGCCGCGGTGCGCCCGCAGCGCAGGGCCGACGTCGAGGCCGCGCTGGCCCGCATCCGCGAGAGCGCGATCCCCGTCCTGAACATCGACCTGATCTACGGCATCGACGGCCAGACGGCGGCGAGCTGGCGGTACTCCCTCGACGCGGCCCTGTCCTGGCGCCCCGAGGAGATCTACCTCTACCCCCTGTACATCCGGCCGCTCACCGGTCTCGGCCGCCACGCCGACCCGCGCACGGCCGACCGGGAGTGGGACGAGGAGCGCCTGCGCCGGTACCGCGAAGGCCGCGACCACCTCCTGGCGCACGGCTACGAGCAGGTGTCGATGCGCATGTTCCGGCGCACGGACGCGCCGCCGCAGGGGCCCGACGACTACGCCTGCCAGACCGACGGCATGATCGGCCTCGGCTGCGGCGCCCGCTCGTACACCTCGCGGCTGCACTACTCCTTCGACTACGCCGTCTCGATGCGGGAGATCCGCGGCATCATCGACGACTACACCGCCACCGAGGACTTCTCGCGCGCCCTGCACGGGAGATGGGTCGACGAGGACGAGGCGCGCCGGCGGCACCTGCTGCAGTCGCTGCTCCAGGCGCAGGGAATGCCGCTCGCCGACTACCGGCTGCGGTTCGGCACGGACCCCGGCGACGACTTCCCGGCGGAGCTGGCCGCCCTCACCGCCCGGGGCTGGCTGGACGGCACCGTCCGGCCCGGGCTGCTGCGCCTGTCCGCCGAAGGGCTCGCCCACTCGGACGCGATCGGCCCCGAGTTCTTCTCACCGGCCGTGCGCGCCGCCATGGCCGCCTACGAGACGAAGTGAGGGCCGGTGGACCTGACCCTGCTGTACCGCGGCCCCCTCTCCTCCTGCGACTACGACTGCCCCTACTGCCCGTTCGCCAAGCGCCGGGACAGCACGGCCCAGCTGCGCGCCGACCGGGCGGCGCTGGAGCGCTTCACCTCCTGGGCGCACGCGCAGGAGGACGACCGGCTCTCGGTGCTCTTCACCCCGTGGGGCGAGGGGCTCGTGCGGTCCTGGTACCGGCGCGCCCTGGTGGAGCTGTCGCACCTGCCGCACGTACGGCGGGTCGCGATCCAGACCAACCTGAGCTGCCGCACCGACTGGCTGCGGGACGCGGACCTCGGCACCGTCGCGCTGTGGTGCACGTACCACCCGGGGCAGACGCCGTACGAGCGGTTCCTCGCCAAGACGCACGCCCTGGCCGGCCTGGGCGTGCGGTTCAGCGTCGGGATCGTCGGCCTTCCCGACCACCTGGAGCACGCGCGGCGGCTGCGCGCGGAGCTGCCGCGCCACGTCTACCTGTGGGTGAACGCCGCCGAAGGGCACACCTACACGGACGAAGAGGCCGCCGGGTGGACGGAGCTGGACGCGCTCTTCCCGTTCAGCCGGCATCCGCACCGCTCGGCGGGGATGCCGTGCCGCACCGGCGAGTCGGTCCTCTCGGTCGACGGCGCGGGCACGGTCCGCCGCTGCCACTTCGTCCCCACCGAACTGGGCAACCTCTACGACGGCTCGTACCGCGGCGCGCTCGGCCCGAAGGCCTGCCCCCGGGAGGTGTGCGACTGCCACATCGGCTACGTGCACCTGGAGACGCTGCCGCTGTACGACGTGTTCGCGGGCGGCGTCCTGGAACGCGTACCGCACGCCCTCCCCGAC
>NZ_VDFC01000074.1:0-4904 GCF_008369065.1 Streptomyces apricus
TCCTCATGGTGTCCGGGACGCGGGCCGAGGCCGGTGAGGGCAGTGGGCTGCGGGACGCCGAGTGGGTCGCCGTGGCGGTGGCCGACCGGCCGCTCGGGTCGGGGCACGCGCGCGTGCGGCTGGGAGCCGTGGTCGACGAGGAGATCGCCCGCGCGGCGGCCGGCGCCCTGTACGGCGAGGGCGACGAGGTGCGCTGGGACGGCGGGGACGTCGTGGCGCGGCGGGTCCGGCGGCTGGGCGCGGTGGAGCTGGCGGTACGGCCGCTGCGCGACCCGGACCCCGCACTCGTACGGGCCGCGCTCCTGGACGGGCTGGCGCGCGAGGGGTTCGGGCTGTTGCGCTGGTCCCGGGACGCGGAGGTGCTGCGGCAGCGGCTCGCCTTCCTGCACCGGCAACTCGGGTCCCCGTGGCCCGACGTGTCGGACGACGCCCTGCACGCGCGCGTGGACGAGTGGCTGGAGCCCGAGCTGGGCCGCGCGCGACGGCGGGCCGACCTGGCGCGTATCGAGGCCGGCCAGGCGCTGAACCGGCTGCTGCCGTGGGCGTCCGGCGACGCGGCCCGGCTCGACGAACTGGCGCCGGAGCGCATCGAGGTGCCGAGCGGGTCCCGGATCAGGGTCGACTACACGGACCCCGAGCGTCCGGTGCTCGCGGTGAAGCTCCAGGAGATGTTCGGGGCGCAGGAGTCACCGGTGCTCGCCGGGGTGCCCGTACAGGTGCACCTGCTGTCGCCCGCGGGACGCCCGGCCGCCGTCACCTCGGACCTCGCGTCGTTCTGGCGGGACGGCTACCGGGGCGTACGGGCGGAGCTGCGCGGGCGGTACCCGAAGCACCCCTGGCCCGAGGACCCGGCGGCCGCGCGGGCGACCCGGCACACGAACGCCCGTCTCAGGCGCTGAGCGGCTCGGACGCACGGGCCTCGGCGGGCACCGGGTCGCCGGGGCGCCGGCCGCGCGCCTCCAGGTAGAGGGACAGCGCCAGCAGCCCGGCGCCGAGGACCAGGAAGCCCCAGGGCAGGTACGTGGTCATCAGCAGGAGGACGAGCCGCTGGGACCCGACCAGGTCGACCGTGTGCCGGATGTAGTCCTCGCGCATCTTCACGTGCCCGGCGAAGGCGGTCACCTTGTCGCGGTCGCCCAGGAGGGCGCCGCCGCGCAGCTCCTCCCGGTGGATCTCCTCCCCGTAGACGGGTGCGCCGGTGACGGGTTCGACCCAGAACCTGCGGACGGTGGTGTACCAGCGGGTCGTGCCCGTCTTCGCGACCGACTCCGCGGTGATGCCCTCGACGGGCAGGGTCTTCGGCAGCGGCACCTCCGTCCAGGGGATGGTCTGCTCGAAGTAGTAGACCTCCAGGCCCCGGAAGTCCTGGGTGCCCTCGTAGTGGATGGGCGCGGTGAGGCGGGCCTGCGCGTCGAAGTACTCGTAGTCCCGCTTCTCGGTGCGGAAGGGCCACTTGAACTCGATGCCCCCGCGCCGCACGGGGTCGCCGTCGACCGCCTCGCCGGCGGCGTGGACGGGTTCCTGGGTGTGCGCGTCGAAGACGTACCGCTCGGGGAAGCTCGACACCATCTCGCCGTCGGGGCCCTGGACGTAGGAGAGGCCGTCCCAGACGACGACGTCGCGGTCCGTGGTCCGTTCGACCTTCCGGGACGCCTCGACGTCGCCCTTGAGGGTCTGCACGACGGTGATCCTGTCGACCTTCTCGGCGGTCATCGTGGCGTAGTCGAGGAGGGTCGCGTCCTTCGCCTCCAGGACCATGTCCTGGTACTGGCCGGCGGGCACCTTGGCCAGGCGGGGATAGGCGTACCAGCGCAGCAGCGGGGACAGGGCCGCGAAGAACACGGCGAGGGCGAGCAGGATCAGGCTGGCCTTGCGGCGCATCTCGACGGCCCTCCCGGTGCGTCACGGATGGCTGGGGACGGTGGTGAGCAGCGGCTCGGGTGACGTCTCACCCTCGGCGGAGCCCAGGGCGGTGAACGCGAGGACCAGCGCGACGGCGAGGGCGAGGCCGGCCGCGGCGGCGATCAGAGCACGCATGCGGGCCTCCCGGCGACGGAGCCGATCCACGGAGCTGATACACCGTCAGGCCCGGCACCGTAGCAACGGGCGGGCGAGATGAGAACACGTCGCGCACACACGCCGGCGCCCCCTCGCCGACGGGCGAGGGGGCGCCGCTGGTGCGTCCGCCGGCTACGAGGCGGCCGCGGCCACCTTCAGCTCGACGGTCAGGGTCGCGCCGCCGGTCGTCGTGATGCGCAGCAGGTACGTGCCGGCCGCGTCGTCCGCGTACAGCTTCGGCAGCTTCAGCAGGCCGTTCTCGCCGGTCTTGAGGCCCGCGAGGGTGCGTACCGTCTTGCCGGCCGCGTCCTTGAAGTACGGGCCCTTGTCGTTCTCGGTCGCGTCGTCCGCCGCCTTGACAAGCGTGGCCGTCGCGGCGACACCGGCGACGGCGGCGCCCTTGTAGGTGGCCTTCACCTCGACCTGGTCCGCGAACTCGCCGCCGGGGACGCAGGTCAGCGCGGTGTCGGTGGTGCGGGCGAGGCCGTCGGCCTGGCGGGCGGTGACGGTCGCCGCGTACTCCAGACCGGAGACGGTGCGGCCGACGACGGTCGCGCGGACCGTGAACCCGCCGGTCTTCTCCCCCGCGACGAGCGCGGGCGCGGTCGCCACGCCGGAGCTGTTCGTGACGACGGTCGCGACCTTCTCGCCGCCGGTGAAGGCCGCGTCGGTGTCGCCGGTGACGGTGAACCGGACGCGGACCTTCCCGACGGGCTTGCCGGCCTTCGTCTCGGTGCGGGCGCTGATCTTCTCGGCGAAGGTGTCGCCCGCGGTCGCGGTGAGCTTGCCGGTGCCCGCGTCCTCCAGGTGGTCCACCGTCTCGGTGGGCGTGGCGGGCGGGGTGGTCGCCGCCCGGGGTGTGGCTGCTGGGGGGCGTCGAGGCGGGCGGGGTCGGCGTCGGGCCGGCGCTCGACCCGCCGGAGCCGGTGCCGGTACCCGAGCCGGTGCCGCTGCTGCCGTCGCTGCGGTCGGAGGGCAGCGGGCCCGTGCCGTCCGGGACCTCGTGGATGCCCTTGCGGTAGTACTCCAGCCACGACAGGACGGTGTTCAGGTAGTCGGTCGAGTTGTTGTAGCTGAGGATGGCGCGCCGGAGGTCGCCGCGATCGGACAGGTCCCAGTCGAACCGGCACAGGTAGTGGCCGGCGGCGAGGGCCGCGTCGTAGACGTTGTTCGGGTCCTTGCGGCCGTCGCCGTTGCCGTCGCGGCCCGACCACTCCCAGGTGGAGGGGATGAACTGCATGGGGCCGACGGCGCGGTCGTGCGCGGTGTCGCCGTCGTACGCGCCGCCGTCGGTGTCGGTGATGCGCGCGAAGCCGATGCCGTTGAGCGGCGGACCGAGGATCTGGCTGGTCGTGGTGCCGTCCGCGCTGACGCGGCCGCCGCGGGCGTGCCCGGACTCGACCTTGCCGATGGCCGCGAGGAGCTGCCAGGGGAGGTTGCACCCCGGCTTGGACTCGGCCAGTGACGCCTCGGCCTTCTTGTAGGCGTCGAGGACGGTCGCGGGTATGTTCCCCTCGCCGTTGCCCCCGGCGCCCGGGGAGTCGCTGCTCTCGCTCGGCGCCGGCGTCGGGCTGTTGAGCTCCGGCAGGTCGGTGTAGTAGGGCGAGTTGCCGGTCGCGCTGTCGTCGGCGTTCGCGTCGGGCGAGGGCTGTGCGCTGGCGCTCCCTCTGCCCTGGGTGGCGTCCGTGACACCCGGGGCCTGGGATGCGGACAGTGCCGCGACCGCGAGCGCGGCCACGGCGGTCGTCGCCGCTCCCTTGACGACTCGCCTGCCGAATTGCGCCGCCATTGCGTGAACCCCTCCCGTGGACGATCGCCCGTCGCTCCGCGTTCTCCTGCTGTCCGGTGCCGCGCCGCCGTCCGGTGCCGTGCGGCCGCACTCCCCGGTACGACGGCCCAGGCGACCCTACGACAACTTCTGCCGCCCCAACACCTGTTCGCACCCGGTCTTCACCGGTTGGCCATATCCCGTTTGTCCTGCCCTGACGACTCCCCGGCATGCCGGGCCACCGGGAACCGTTCCCCCCGCGGCGGACGTCAAGATCAAGAGATGGCGGGTCCGTCCGGAGGCCGGCCGGAGTTGCCGGGTCCGGCCAAGATAGTTCAACGTCGTCCGCAGGGAGCCCCGTTGCCGTTCACTCTCAGCCATGCCGCGGCCGTCCTGCCCGCGGTGCGGACAGACGGCTCCGGGCGCGGCCGGCTGGTCCCGGCCGTGCTGGTCGCCGGTTCGTTCGCGCCCGACATGACCTACTACGCGGCGAGTGCGCTGCCGCGGGCCATGGAGTTCGGGGAGTTCACGCACTCCTTCACGGGGGTGTTCACGTTCGACGTCCTGGTCGCCTGGGCGCTCGTGGGGGCCTGGCTGGTGCTGCGCGAGCCCTTGGTGGCGCTGCTGCCGCGGGGCGGGCAGCGGCGGGCCGGGGCCCTCCTGCGCTGCGGTGCGCCGCGCGCCCGTGTGCGGCCGGAGCTCGTCCTGCGGTGGTACGTGTCCGCGGTGCTGGGGGCGCTGACCCATGTCGTGTGGGACGCCTTCACGCACCTCGACCGGTGGGGCATGCGGCTCTTCCCGGTCCTCGGGCAGGACGTCGCGGGCTCTCCCCTGTACTGGTACCTGCAGTACGGCGGTTCGGCGCTGTCGGCCGTCGTGATCGCCACGTTCCTGGTGGTGACCCTGCGGCGGCAGCGGGACGCGGAGTCACCGGGGGTGCCGGTCCTCTCGGTGCGGGACCGGTGGCTGGCGGGCGCGCTGATCGGGGGCTGCGCGGTGGTGGCGGCCGTGCGGCGGGCCACCCGCTGGTGGGACTACTGGGGGTCGCGGGCCGAGCCCTGGGAGCTGATCCCCACCG
>NZ_VDFC01000074.1:5004-14119 GCF_008369065.1 Streptomyces apricus
GTTCCAAGGGGTGGGTGGGGGTGAGCAGTTGGACGTTCGGGCCGATCTGGCAGTCCTCGCCGATGGTGATCGCCGCGACGTCCAGCGCGGTCAGGTTGTAGTTCACGAAGGTGCGCGCGCCGATGGTGATGTTGCTGCCGTAGTCGACGTACAGCGGCGGCCGTACGTGGACCTCCGGGCCCACGGCGCCGAGCAGTTCGGCGAGGACCGCCTGGGCCGCCCCGGCGTCCTCCACGAAGGCCGCCTGGAAGCGGGCGGCCAGCCGCACGGCGTGCTGCTGACGGCGGGCGATCTCGGGGTCGTCGGCGATGTAGAGGTCGCCCGCCACCATGCGTTCGAGGTTCGTGCGGGGGTCTTGGGCGAAGTAATCCGTCGACATGCGTACGATCGTACACTCGCGGTCGGTCCACGGCCCTGGAAGCGGGGAGCGCGCCGGGTCCCGCGCGCCGCGGTCCCCGGGGGCCGCGCCCCTACGCCTTCTTGTCGCGCAGCACGCCCGCGGTCAGCAGGACGAGCAGGCCGGCCAGGGGCACCACCAGGAGGCCCACCCGCAGGCTGGTGGCGTCCGCGACCAGGCCGACGACCGGCGGGGAGAGCAGGAAGCCCAGGCGCATGAGCCAGGAGACGATGGCCAGCCCCGACCCGGGCTTGAGGCCGGGCAGTTCGTCGGCCTCGTGCATCGCCGCGGGGACGAGCGTCGCCACACCGAACCCGGCGGCGGCGAACCCGAGGACGGTGCCGGGCACCGTGGGCACCGCGAGCGCCAGGCCCATGCCCGCCACGACGATCAGGCCGCCGGTCCGGGCCACGGTGCGCTGGCCGAACCGGTCGACGAGCCGGTCGCCGATGATGCGGCCGACGAACTGGGCACCCACCAGGGCGATGTAGCCGGAGGCCGCCAGGGTCACCGACGCGGACAGGGGGCCGGAGAGGTACAGCGCGGCCCAGGAGTTGCCCGCGTCCTCGACGAGCGTGCCGGCCGTGGCGATGAGCACGAGCGCGGCCAGCACGTAGGCGGTGCGCCGGCCCGGCCCCCGGCGCCCCTCGCGCTCCTCGTGCCGCTCCTGCTGCTCCGTACGCGGGCCGGGTTCCGTTCCGTCCCCCTCCTCCGCCGGTCCGGCGTCCGGGCCGGTCAGGCAGAACCGCAGGGCGACGCAGGCCGCGACCGCGAACACCGTTCCGGAGATCGCCAGGTGCTGCCCCAGCGAGAGGCCGAGCGCTATCGCCGCGGCGGCCATGGATCCGCCGGCGACGGCGCCGATGGACCAGATCGCGTGGAAGGAGTTGATGATGGAGCGTCCGTAGCGCCGCTGCACACGCAGCCCGTGGGCGTTCTGCGCGACATCGGTGATCGCGTCCATGGCCCCGGCCAGGAAGAGCGCGGCCGCGAACAGCAGCACCGAGTCCGCGAGGCCCGCGACGAGGATGCCCGCGGCGGTGAGCAGGGTGCCGGCCACCGCGGCCCGCGCCGAGCCCAGCCGCCGCACGGCCACCCCCGCCGCGAGCCCGGCCGCGATGGCCCCGGCCGGGAACGCCGCCACGGCCAGGCCGTAGGCCGCGTTGCCGATGCCGAGGTCCGCCTTGATCTGCGGATACCTCGGCAGCAGGTTGGCGAACAGGGCGCCGTTGGTGAAGAACAGCACGGCAACGGCTACGCGAGCCTGCCGTTCGGCCGCTGCGGGCCGGCGCAGTACGTCAACAGTCATGCGCGAGAGCCTATAGCGGGAGCGTACGAACGTACACTCCTGGGCGCGGCCCGTTCGCCGGGGCCGTGCTCCGCGCCCGGCGCCTTCGCGAAGACGCAGGTGGGCCCGGTGGCGACACGTGTCGCCACCGGGCCCGGTCCGGCCCTGCGCACAGCGGTGAGGGGGCCTGTTCGGTACGGCCTACTTGCTGGCGGCGAAGCGCATCAGGGCCTGCTCGTCGCCCTGCTTGATCTTGCCCGTCTCGTTGATCACCTGGAGCTTCCAGGCCCCGCCGACCCGGATCGCCTTCGCCACGGCGCAGCCGTTGTCGTTGCTGAGCAGGCTCGGCCAGATGTCCGCGACCTGCTGGGTGCTGCCGCCGCTCGCGTCGTACACCTTGAAGCTGATGTTGCGCGCCTTCTGGAAGGAGCTGCTCTTCTTGTAGGCGGCGGCGACGAAGACGATCGAGGTGATGTTCTGGGGGACGCGCGCGAACTCGACGGTCACCGTCTCGTCGTCACCGGCACCCTTGCCGGTCTGGTTGTCGCCGCTGTGCACCAGCGAGCCGTTGCCCAGCGGGTCCAGGGAGTCGAGCCCCGCCAGGCGCACCGGGTCCGATCCCTGCATCGCGATGGCGATCAGGTCGAGGTCGGTGCCGGCCTTCTGGCGCAGCTTGCCGAGCAGTCCGCCGCTGCTGCCGACGGTCGGGTCCCAGGACACGCCGATCGACAGGTGGGTCACTCCGTCCAGGTCCGCCGGGCCGTCTTCCTTCGTAAGCGTGATCATGCTGTTCCTCTTGATCGTGGAATTGCCTGTATGCAGTCTGCCTCCCCCATGCCGCACCACATAGCCCGGGACCCGTACGAATCACCAGAACCGTGCATCCCTCATGCCACACGTGTCCCTTGCGCCATAAGTACCCCAGGGCGCCAGCGGACGGCCGTTCACTGCGGCGACTGGATGTCCCCGTGCGTGGAGGACGCGATGGTCTCGCGGTGGGCGAAGTCGCCCGGCGGAATGCCGGGGTGGTGCCCCTGCCCGGCGGGCGGGGCCGTGGCCGAGGGGTCCAGGGTGAGCCGGGAGACGATGCGGTAGCGGTCGCCCCGGTAGACGGAGTGGACGTACTCGACGGGGCGGCCGGTGGTGTCCGAGGTGAGCCGTTCGAAGAGCAGCGCCGGGGACAGCTCGGGCACGTCGAGCAGCTCGGCCTCGGCCCGCGTCACGACGGTCGGCTCGATGGCCTGGACCGCCTCCTGCACATGCACGCCGTGCTGTTCGCGCAGGTGCTCGTAGAGGTCGCCGGCCTCCAGCTCCTGGGCCGACAGGGCGGGGACCAGGTCGGCCCTGATGTGCAGGTGCTCGATGGCCATCGGGGCGCCGTCGACCAGGCGCAGCCGGGCCACGTACACGATGTCGGCGGCCGGTGACATGCGCAGTTTGCGGCCCACGCGCGCACCGGCCGCGAAGGTGGTGAACTCCAGCAGGCGGCTCGACCAGGTGCCGGAGGCACGCGGCGCGGTCATGCTCTGCTGGCCGGAGACGAGTTCCTGGGTGATCTTCTCGGGGGCCACGAACATGCCGCGGCCGTGCTCGCGCACCAGGAGGCCGGCCGCGACGAGTTCGTCGACCGCCGCGCGCAGGGTCGGGCGGGAGACCTCCAGGCGGGCGCACAGGGAGCGCTCGGAGGGGATCGCGTCACCCGGGCGGCGCGATTCGACGAGGTCGAGGATGAAGTCGCGGACCCGCTCCCGTTTGAGCACCGCGCCCGGTGCGTCTTCCTTCATGCTGTACGCCCCCTCCGGCACGATCTCCCCTTACCAGTTGACCAGTTGGTCCGCACGACCACTCCCCTGGTCGGAGCGAAGTGTAACCGCTTCCCTGCGGTGATCGTCCGGGTCATAGCCGAATGACGCGCCAAAACCCTTTGCCGCAAGGGGGGTTGACGACGCCGATTGGTCTATGCCAGTTTCTTCCCCGCATCGAGAGGTGAGCTGTCCAGTGGGCTTCACTGGTCAGGTGGTCGGCTCCTGCCCTGCAGAGGTGAACCGTGAAGCTCCGCTTGTTTGCCGGTGTGTCCGTGCTCGTGCTGACCGCGGGGCTCAGTGCCTGCGGCGGCTCCTCCGACACCTCCGACGGGAACACCACCATCGACGTGTGGCTGATGCGCGACAGCGTCTCGGACGCGTTCCAGAAGGAGTTCGTGAAGGGCTTCGAGGCCGCGCACCCCGACATCGACGTCAAGGTGCAGGTCCAGGAGTGGGACGGCATCGGCGAGAAGGTCACCGCGGCCCTCGCCAGCAGCGACGCGCCGGACGTCATCGAGACCGGCAACACCCAGGTCGCCCAGTTCGCGCAGAGCGGTGGGCTGCTCGACCTCAGCGACAAGGTCGACGAGCTCGGCGGGAAGGACTGGCTCAAGGGGCTCGCCGAGCCGGGCGCGTACGAGGGCAAGCAGTACGGCATCCCTTACTACGCGGCCAACCGCGTCGTCGTCTACCGGACCGACCTCTTCGAGAAGGCGGGCGTGGACGCGGCCGCCGTCAGGACCCGTGACCAGTGGATCGCCGCGACGAAGAAGCTGAACACCGGCGGCACGCAGGGCATCTACCTGCCCGGCCAGAACTGGTACGCCCTCGCGGGCTTCGTCTGGGACGAGGGCGGCGACCTGGCCACCGAGTCCGGCGGCAGGTGGAAGGGCGCTCTGGACACCCCCGAGGCGCTGCGCGGCATGGAGTTCTACAAGGAGCTCCAGGCCCTCGGCCGGGGTCCCAAGGACTCCGACGAGGCCGGTCCCCCGCAGGCGGACGTCATGGCCAAGGGGAAGGTCGCCCAGATCATCTCGGCCCCGGGCGGCGCCAACACGGTCGTCGAGAACAACCCCGAGTTGAAGGGCAAGCTGGGGTTCTTCCCCATCCCGGGCAAGACCGCCGACGCACCCGGCGCGGTCTTCACCGGCGGCTCCGACCTGGTGATCCCGACCGCCTCCGCCAAGCAGGACGCCGCTTACACCTTCGTCAGGGAACTCACCGGCGACGCCTGGCAGAAGAAGCTCGCGGTCGCCATGAGCTACGTACCGAACAAGACCACCCTGGCCGGCGCGGTCGCCTCCGACCCGGGCGCCTCGGCCATGGCGGCCGGCGCCGCGGAGGGCCACGCCACGCCCAACACCCCGGGCTGGGCCGCCGTCGAGGCCAAGAACCCGATCAAGGACTACCTGACCGCCGTCCTCACCGGCGCCGACGCGCGCAAGGCGGCCCGTACGGCGTCCGACGCCATCACCAAGGCGATGAGGACCGGCTCCTGACCGCGGCCGGCGCAGCCATCGCGACACGTGCCCCGCGGTAACGGCACGCCCACCACGGCACGTCCGCCGCAGTGGCGGCACGCCCGCCGCGACAGACGCGCCACGGTACGTCCGCCACGCCATGTCCACCGTCCCCACAGCGCAGGAGGAGTGCGCGCAGGAGGAGTGCCGTGACGGCCGTCCGGGAGCAGACCCCGCCCCGCCCCCGCCCCGCACCGACCAGCCGGCGGCTCCGGCGGGCGGCCGGCTCGGCACCGCCGCGCCCGCCGGGGGACGGCGGCGGCCGCGGGATCTGGCCGTACGTCCTGATCGCCCCCGCCGTCCTCGGCACGCTCTACCTGCTGGTGTACCCCCTGGTCCGCGCGGTCGTCATCTCGCTGCAGGACTTCGGGCTGCGCCAGCTGATCCTGGGCGACGCGCGGTTCGTCGGACTCGACAACTACCGCACGCTGCTGGGCGACGGCCGGTTCTGGGAGGTGGTGCGCCGCACCTTCCTCTTCATGGCGGTCGACGTCGTCCTGATCATGGTGCTGTCCACCCTGGTCGCCCTGATGATCGAGCGGCTGGGCCGGTTCGGCCGGACCGCGGTCCTCAGCGCGCTCGTGCTCACCTGGGCGATGCCCGTCATCGCGGCGACCACGGTCTTCCAGTGGCTGTTCCACTCGGAGTTCGGCATCGTCAACGCGGTCCTGACCGACCTGGGGTTCTCCTCCTTCGAGCGCTACGCCTGGTTCGCGCACGGACCGGCCGCCTTCGCCATCCTGGTCGCCCTGGTCGTGTGGCAGTCGGTGCCGTTCGCGGCGATCACCCTGTACTCGGCCCTGACCACCGTCCCCGTCGAGCTGTACGAGTCGGCGCGGCTGGACGGGGCCTCGGGACCGCGGATCTTCCGGTCCGTCACCTTCCCGGTCGTCCGGCCGATCTTCCTGCTGGTGCTCTCCCTCGAAGTCATCTGGACGTTCAAGGCGTTCGTCCAGATCTGGGTGATGACCAACGGCGGCCCGGGCGACGCGACCACGATCCTGCCCGTGTACGCGGTGCAGACCGCCCTGTCGAGCCAGCGCTACGACCTCGGCTCGGCGGCCTCCATGGTCACCGTCGTGCTGATGTCGGGGGTGCTGGTCCTCTACTTCCGCCAGATGTTCCGCCAGGAGGACGAGCTCGCATGAGCACCACCCGGCCCCGTGCCCGCCGCATCCCGCTGAACGCCGCCGCCGTCGTCACGGTCGTGCTCTGCCTGTTCCCGGTCTACTGGATGGTCGCCACCGCCTTCACCCCGACCCGGGACATCCAGTCCGACGATCCGCGGTTCCTCCCCGGGTCCTGGACGCTCGACCACTTCCGCACCGCGGTCGGCGCCGACGGCTTCGGCCTGTTCTGGCGCAACAGCCTCCTGGTCACCCTGGGCGCGGTCCTGCTCTCCCTGCTCGTCGCGCTCGGCGCCGCCTACGCGGTGGCCCGGATGAGGTGGCGGGGCCGCCGGCAGTTCATGCTCATGGTCTTCATCGCCCAGATGGCGCCCTGGGAGTCACTGATCATCCCGGTCTACATCATCTCCCGCGACACCGGCATGCTCGACCGGCTGCCGACCCTGACCCTCGTCTACTTCATGATGACGCTGCCCTTCACCGTCATCGTGCTGCGCGGCTTCATCGGCACGATCCCCCCGGAGCTGGAGGAGTCCGCCCAGGTCGACGGCTGCACCCGGCTCGGCGCGTTCCGGCACATCGCGTTCCCGCTGCTGGCGCCGGGGCTGATGGCCACCTCGCTGTTCGGCTACATCACCGCCTGGAACGAGTTCGCCTACGCCAACTTCCTCATCATCAAGCAGCAGGACAGCCGCACGCTGCCCGTGTGGCTGTCCTCCTTCCAGAACGTCTTCGGCACCGACTGGGGCGCCACCATGGCCGCCTCCGCCCTCTTCGCCGCCCCGGCGCTCGTGGTGTTCCTGCTGCTGCAGCGCCATGTCACCTCGGGCTTCGCCGCCGGCGCGGTCAAGGGCTGAACTCCCTCCCCATCAAACGTACTTGCCCCCACGCACTCCCCCGCGACCGCAGTTCCGGAGGCGATCCGTGCCCGCACAGGCATCCGTACCCACCCTCGTCCCCCGTCCCACCGGGCTGCCCCTGCCCCCGTCCCCCGACGGGCGGTTCACCCTCGCGCTCGACGCCGGACGCGGCGACCTGGGCGAGGAAGGGTACGCGCTCACCGTCGGCCCGCACGCCGTGCGGCTCCTCGCCGCGCACCCCACCGGTCTCCTGCGCGGCATCCAGACGGTCCGCCAGCTCCTACCGGCCCAGGCCCTGTCGGCGACGCCCCAGCACGGCACGCGGTGGTCTCTGCCGTGCGCGGACATCACCGACGTGCCGCGGCACCCGTGGCGCGGCGCGATGCTGGACGTGGCCCGCCACTTCCAGCCCGTCTCCTACCTGCGCCGGTACGTCGACCTGCTCGCCCTGCACAAGATCAGCGTGTTCCACCTGCACCTCACCGACGACCAGGGCTGGCGGATGCCGGTCGCCGCCCTCCCGAAGCTCACCGAGGTCGGCGGCCGGCGCGCCGAGTCCCAGAAGGGCCCGGACGGCAGCGGCGCGTACGACGGCGTCCCGCACGGCGGGGCGTACACGCGGGCCGAACTGACCGGTCTGGTCGCGTACGCCGCCGCCCGGGGTGTCACCGTCATGCCGGAGATCGAGATGCCCGGGCACGTCCGGGCCGCCCTCGCCGCCTACCCGCACCTGGGCAACCACCCGGAGCGCACCCTCGACGTCTGGACGCGGTGGGGCGTGTGCGACACCGTGCTCGGCGTCCACGGCGAGGCGCTCGACTTCTGCCGCACCGTCCTCGACGAGGTGATGGACGTCTTCCCCTCGCCGTACGTCCACGTGGGCGGCGAGGAGTGCCCCACCACCGAGTGGACGCACAGCGCCCGGGCCCGGGAGCGGGTGGCGGCGCAGGGCCTGCCGGGCCCCGGGGCGCTGCACGGCTGGTTCCTGGGCCGGATCGGCGAGCACCTCGTGCGCAACGGCCGGCGGCCGGTCGGCTGGGCCGAGACCGGGGCCGAACTGCCCCGCGACTTCACGGTGATGACCTGGCGCGACCCGGCCCACGCCCTGACGGCGGCCCGCCGCGGGCACCCCGTGGTCAACGCCCACCACCGGGCCACCTATCTGGACTACGCGCAGAGCGACGGCCCGCACGAGCCGCCCGCCCAGCCCGGGGCCGTCGTCGGCCTGCGGGCCGTCCACGCCCACGACCCGGTGCCGGCGGAGGCGGACGACGAGGCGGCCGGGCGGGTGCTGGGCAGCCAGGCCCAGCTGTGGACCGAGTTCGTCACCACGCCCGCCCACATCGAGTACCTCACCTATCCGCGGCTGTGCGCGCTGGCCGACCGCGGCTGGAGCGGCGCGGGCGACTGGGCCGACTTCCGGTCCCGGCTCGACGGGCACACGGCCCGGCTCGACGCGCTCGGCGTCCCCCGCCGCCCCTGACCGCTCTTCCCCCTCCTCCCCCCACCCGTCCGATTCCGGAACCACCCCACCTTTCTGGAAGGAACGTCATGAGACTGGCCGAGAACAGGCTGCGCGCCACCGCCCACGCCGCCGTCGCGGTGGCCCTGGGCGCCGCCGCACTGACCGCGCTCCCCGCCACCGCCACCGCGGCCGCCGACGGGCTGAGCGTCCAGTACCGCACGAGCTCCGCCGGCTCCGACCAGGCCGAGCCCTGGTTCAAGGTGAAGAACACCGGCACCGCGAGCGTGCCGCTGAGCGGCGTCAAGGTCCGCTACTACTTCAAGGCCGACTCGGCGGGCGCGAGCTACCGCTTCGCCTGCTCCTGGGCCGTCAAGGGGTGTGCCAACGTCACGGGCACCTTCGGCACGCTCGCCAKCCCGACCGCCACGGCCGACCGCTACCTGGAGGTCGGCTTCACCTCCGGGGCCGGCTCGCTCGCCCCGGGCGCCGACACCGGCGACCTGCAACTGCGCTTCCACCAGTCGAACTGGGCGTCCCTGAACCAGAGCGACGACTACTCCTTCGGCGCCTCGCAGACGTCGTACGCCGACTGGTCCAAGGTCACGGCGCACCTGTCCYGTGCCACCCTGTGGGGCCAGGCCCCCGGCGGCAAC
>NZ_VDFC01000075.1:0-2773 GCF_008369065.1 Streptomyces apricus
AGCGTCAGGTTGGTCCGCCAGTACGCGGCGACCAGCAGGACCCGGTCCTCCAGCGGCAGGCTCCACGGCCGTCCCTTGCGCACCGGGTCCGCCCCCTCCCGCCGCAACGCGGTGATCAGCTTGCCGAACTGGCGCGGGCTCAGGCCGGTGAACGGGCCTATCCAGGAGGGCTCCGACGCCGTGATCACACCAGACACAGCAAGATTATCTCACCCGTGACCGGCAGTTACGGGACAACCCTTAGCCAGGCAAATACCCTCTTTCTGCAGGTGCTGGCGCCGCCGTGGTCGCGAGCGCCCTGGAGGGTCTCGCGCTTCAGGGGCGCGTGGAAACTTTCGCAGGGCGCGTTGTTGTCCGCGCTGGTGCCGACCGCGCCCATCGAGTGGATGTCCCCGAGTTCGTCGCAGAGATCGATGAAGGCCCGGGAGCCGTATTGGGCGACTTCAACCGGCCGTTGCAACACCGACTGGGCATGAGGCTCCGCGGCGCCAGGAAGTTCCTCGACATGAGGTGACACCCGCTGGCCGACCCCAGCCCGTTCGAGCGTCACCTGCTGCAAGACGCCTTCGCCCCCGTCCGGCGCGGACAGGGGCGAAGGAACGTTCATGTGGTGATGGTGAGCGGGTTTTCCATGCGTTTCCAGGCTCCGAGGACGGCCTTGTGGGCGTCCGGCTGGAGGTGGGCATAGCGCTGGGTGGTCTGGAAGCTCTCGTGGCCGAGGAGGTGCTGGACCTCGTAGAGCGAGACTCCCTTCTGGACGAGCCACGAGGCGCAGGTATGGCGCATGGAGTGCGGCGGGTAGTGCGGGACGGGCTGCAGCTCGCCGTCGTCGCCGAAGCAGTAGGCGGCCTCGACGGCGGGCCACCAGGTCTGCCGGCGCCAGTTGCTGTCGGCGAGCAGGCGCCCGGAGCGGCCCTTGGTGATGGTGGTGAACACCACCGCGTCGCGGTCGAGCCGGTGGATGTGGCGCTCGAACGCTTCCAGGACGTGGGGCGGGAGCGGGACCTCCCGGCGGCTCTTGGAGCTCTTGGGGTATTCCTTGATGCCGCTCTTGGTGTTGACCTCCACCACGAACAGGCGTGAGCGGCGCACGTCGATGCGGTGGCGGTGCAGGCCGGAGAGTTCTCCCCAGCGCAGTCCGGTGTAGAAGCCGAGCAGGCACATCGTGCGCCAGGCGGGGGCGAGTTGGTCGAGGATGCTCTGCGCCTGGTCGGGCGTGAACCACTGCGGCGGTTTGACGGCGATGGGCGGCAGATCGATGCTGCGGCACGGGCTGACCGCGATCACATCGTCGTCGACCGCCGCACGCATGATCGACGACGTCAGGTTGTAGGCCCGCTTGATCGCAGCAGGGCCCGCGCCCTTGTCGACCAGGGAGCGGATCCAGCTCTGGACGTCCATGCGGGTGATGGCCCGCATCTCCCAGTCCGCCCAGTGGGGCATGACGTGGTTCTTGATGCTGGACGCGTCGCCGCGCAGGGTGTGGGGTTCGACGATGCGGGCGCTCCACCATCGGTCGTGCCACTCCCGGAACGCGATTTCCCCGGCCCGCGGGTCGCGCACGGTTCCACGGGCGAACTGGGTCTCCAGCTCGATGCCCCAAGCTCGCGCTTGGGCCTTGAGGGGGAAGGACTCGCTGAACCGGTCGCCGGTCCGGTTGCGTACGGTCGCCTGCCACCTGCCGGACTTCAATTTACGCAGGTACGTGGTACTGCTCCTTCACGCAGGAACGGTGAGGGCCGGAGCGACGGCGAGAGATCACCGGCGGGCGCGCGGGGAAGCGACCAGCCTGCTGGCGATGAACTCCTCCAGCCCTGCGGCGGGGACGCGGACGCGGGAGCGTTTGGTCCCGGTGCGCAGATCGACGACGGGAAGGTCCCCGGCGGCGATGAAGCGGTAGACGGTGCGGCGGTCGACGTCCAGGGCGGCGGCCACGGCAGGGATGGACAGCAAACGGGCAGGCATGGGCGACTCCTTGGAGACAAGAGGGAGGAAAGAGCCGGCGATTCGATTCCGCCGGGCTGCCGGGCGATGCAGCACGAAGGTCAACCGGCCCAGTCAGGGCAGTGGGACCACATCGCCCAGGAGATGCGTCGCGTGATGGCCGTAGCGAGGTGCGGACCGCCGATGGTCGGGATGTGTGTGGCGGCGGGCTCGCGCCCGGATCCTGGGCCAGAGCGCGGAAGGGTTATTACTGCTCAGGCGAGCAGGCTGTGCCCGCCGCGAAGGCGAAGAAGGGAAACACCGATCCCGAAGACTCCTCTTCAATCCGTTCCGGAAGGGCATGAATGCGCCCCTGGAAGAGCAACAAAAAATCGCCTATTGCGGGCTGTGGCAAACTGCTCGACTCCTCACACACAACATGGGGACACGTGGGCGCGCCCCGGTCGTTCAATGGTGCGGAGAATCGCCGGTTTGGCCAACCGGCGATCGTCGGCTATGTTCCCTCGCCGCCCGCCCGGGGACGCGCATCGGCATCGCCGAGGAGTGTCTGGGGAGCCACGCCGAGAGCAGCGGCGATGGACACGAGGTCGTCGACGTCGCAACGGCGAACTCGCCTTTCGATGCGGGAGAGTTGGGTGAAGGTCAGGGGCCGGCCGAGGGCGGTGACGCGGTCGGCGAGTCGGCGCTGCGAGTAGCCGCGCGTAGTGCGCAGGCGCTCTATGGCGTGTGCGGCGGCTTGTCCGGCGGGGCCGATTTCGAGAGGGCGTGGCGGCATGGGTGTGTTGTAGCTTGCTTTCCCCAGCGGGGGAAGCGGTGTGGTGTCTGCCAT
>NZ_VDFC01000075.1:2873-44468 GCF_008369065.1 Streptomyces apricus
CCGCCCGCCCTGAGCGCCTTCTTCCACGACCTCCGCGAAGCACTGCACGCGGCCGGCTGCCCGCCCGAGGCGATCAAGACGGAAGGAGCACCCGGCCAGATCGAGGTGACCTGGCCCTACGGGGACCCGATGACGGCCTGCGACATCTACACCGTCCACCAGCACGCGGTGCGCCACCTCGCCGCACAGCACAAGATGGCGCCCACCTTCATGGCCGCCCCGCAGACCGGGGTCGGCAGCGGCCTGCACCTGCACGTGTCCCTGTGGCGCGACGAAGAGGACTCGGCGTTCTGGGCACCGCAGTCCGGGGTACTGCCCGAACCGTTGCAGCACTCTGTCGCCGGACTGCTCACCGCTCTGCCGCACCTGGTGCCGCTGTACGCGCCCACCGGCAACTCCTACAAGCGCTACCGCCCGCACTCGTTCGCACCGACCCGCTTCACCTGGGGAATCGACAACCGCACGTGCGCCATCCGTGTCACCGGCGAGGAGTCGAATCCGCACCTGGAGAACCGTCTGCCGGGCGCCGACGCGAACCCCTATCTGGCCCTGGCCGCAACCCTCGCCGCGATCATCCACGGCATCCGCAACCAGCCGAAACTCCCCGACCCCTGCACGGGCGACGGCTACGAGGATGTTGAAGCCTGCGAAGTGCCGCGCACCCTGGACGAAGCACTCACCGACTTCGTCGACAGCTCCATCCCATCGGCGGCATTCGGCTCCGACGCGATGGATCACTACGTCCACGCCGGTGAGCTCGAAGTCGGCGCACTCGCCGGCCAGGTCACCGACATCGAGCTGCTGCGGGGATTCGACCGTGCCTGAAGTCTCCACCTTGGCGTTCTCCGCAACCGATACAGCAGCGCGCCGTGTGCTGCGGCAGCTGGCGGGGCTGCTGTCGCTCACCCCTACCCATGATCGCGATCGCATGCAGGAGACGTGCTTGTGAGCACGACGGACGAGCTCGCCAACCCCGATGCGTGGGTCCACCGTCTCTGAAACACCGGGGTGGCAGGCCCACACGGCGCCTGCCACCCCGGCACCACACCGCTCAGCAAAACCGCAAGGGAACCGTCCATGACGCTCACCTCCGCACAGACCGAAGTCCCGTCCGCCATCCCGGAGTTCCTGGAACTTGAGATCACCGGACGGTGTCAGCTCACCTGCCCGGAGCTCTGCTACGCGAAGTCGGGCCCCTCCAACGGGCACGGCGAGATGTCCACCGACGACTGGAAGCGGCTCATCAGCGACGCCGCCGAGGTCGGCGTGAAGAAAGTCCAGTTCATCGGCGGGGAACCCACCCTGCACCCCGACTTCGAAGCCCTGGTGAACCGCGCCCTGGTGCTCGGCCTCACCCTGCAGGTCTACAGCAACCTCTACCGCGTCAAGCTTGAGCACTGGGAGCTGTTCATGCGTCCGCGGGTGACGGTGGCGACGTCGTACTACAGCGACGATCCTGCAGAGCATGAGCGCGTCACCAACCGCAGGGGCTCGCACGCCGCAACCCGCGCGAACATCGTCGAGGCCCTGCGCCACCGTATCCCGCTGCAGGTCGGCATCGTCGAGGTCTTCGAAGGACAGCGCACCGCGCAGGCACGCGAGGAGCTGCTCGCTCTCGGCGTCCGTACGGTGGTCACCGACCGGGTACGCAGTGTGGGCCGCGGCGAGGTCCACATCCCGAGTACCGACGACCTGTGCGGCAGGTGCGCGAAGGGCCGGGCGGCCGTGATGACCGACGGCACCGTCACCCCGTGCGTCCTCGGACGGTTCCTGCCCACGGGGAACGCGAAGACCGACGGGCTCGCCGCCGTGTTCAGTGGACGGGCCTGGGCGGACACGGCAGCACGCATCCCGGCGCGCACGGACGCCTGCCCGCCGGACGATTCCGGGGACTGCGACCCGGCGAACACCGACGCCTGTGACCCGGCGTACTGAGGAAGAGGAGGAGCCGACGATGACGTGGGTGGCACACGCCCGGACCCTGGCACGGGAGATCATCCGCCCGGAATCACGCTGGCACTCGGCCCTGACCGAGGTGCCGCGGCATCAGTTCGTCGTCAACTGGTGGGAGCGGGAAGGCGAGACCTGGGCTCTGCGCAGCGGTCCCGCCGACCCGCCGGCCTGGATGGCGACGGCCTACAGCGACCAGACACTCGTGACCCGGGTCGGCACATCCCACGCAGACAGGGCCCGCGTCGGCGACGTCCTGCCCGACGGCATGCCGACCTCGTCGTCGACGCTGCCCAGCCTCCTCGTGCGGATGTACCGGCACGCGATGATCGGCGACAACGACCAGATCCTGGTCACGACAGGCAGCGGCTACAGCACCGCCCTGGCATGCGTACGGCTCGGCGACAACTACGTCACGAGCGTCGACGTCGACGAGCACCTGGTGCGCACCGCCCAGGACCGGCTCGGTGTGCTCGGCCTGCGCCCGCAGCTCAAGGTTTGCGACATCACGGGCCCGCTGCCGGGCAGGTACGACCGGATCATGTCCACGGTGTCCGTGCGCTCCGTGCCCGCCTCCTGGCTCCAGGCGCTGCGGCCTCGCGGCCGCCTCGTGACGACGATCGCCGGCACGGGTCTGATCCTCACCGCCGACAAGACACCAGACGGCGGCGCCACAGGCCGCATCGAGTGGGACCGGGCCGGATTCATGCCCGCCCGCCACGGCGCCGACTACGAGTCGCCTCCCGCCGACGTCTGGAAGCAGGCCACCGAGACCGAAGGAGGGCAGTCCTACACCAGCCGGTACCCGCTGCTGTACCCCCCGGACGCCTGGGACGTCATGTCGATGCTCGAACTAAAGATCCCTGGCATCGAGTATCACCGTCACGAGGATAAAGGGGGTCTCCGAACGGTGTGGCTGCTGCACCCCGACGGGTCATGGGCCCGCGCCGACGTCGCCGACTTCCTCGCCTCGCCAATCGTGCACGAGGGCGGCCCCCGACGGCTGTGGACGGAGCTGGAGAAGATTCGCAACCGCCTCAACCGCGAGGGCGTACTCCCTGTCTACGGCGCCCGGGTGGCGATCACACCGGAAGGGGAAACGACGCTGACCCGCGGAGGCTGGACAGCGACTCTATAGCTATCTACTTAGATCAACGTAAGGGCCTTGAACACTGTGGATAGAGCAAGCGTCTTCTAAGCACATGCCCTATCGCTCGGAGAGCAATAGGGCATGTCTCAGTCCTTCGTCGACCGCGATCAATAGTCCGTGCCGGAAGCGTCGCACCAACCATCGCTCGATGCAAGGCCGGCCCTTGCGCGACACTGGTCCAGATATCCGCCGGTAGATGCTGGAGGGACCGGCCGCAACGCGAACAACTGACTTGCCAAATTACGACGTTTCGACGGCTCCCGTGGCATCGTCACTCACTTCGAGCTCATCGTTCTCGACCTTGAGTACCGGATCAGTGCTGGAGTCAGACAACTCCAACCCCAGCCATCCCTTGAGTCGTGTGTACGCCAGACGTAGGAGGACGTCTGCGCGCTGGTCCATGAGCGTAGGATCCCACTTATTTTCGCTCTGCCCCAGTGCCCGCAGATGTGGCAGAAAGCGCGACATAGACGCCAGGTCTTCGGTTGTCTGTGCGAAAGACAACCCGGAACCATTGAGGATCGACCTGGCATCATCGGCCGTCGGGGCGCCAAGTGCCGCGTACAGGACCTTCTTCTCAGTCCAAGGACGCGAACTCAGGGACGCGTTGGCAGCACCCGGCGCCAGGACCAAATTGCCCAATTTGTGGACGGTTTCCTTGTCGTTGTAGAACTCCGCATCCCACCCGCCTGTGAACTGCTGCGGTGCGATGTGCTCGACCGTAAGATGTGTCTCGTCCGCCCAACCATCCGCGGTGAAGCACGAGGCGACCCCCGTCTTACCTTGAATGATCAGGCCCGGATTTTTCGGATCTTCAATTGTGTCGTGATATGCAGCGAGAAGTAGGAAACGCGCCAGTGGTCGGCTGATTTTGTAGATCGGCAACGCGGAAGCATCGGCCAAGAATGAGGCCAGGTTGGGGATGGCCCCGTGCTCAGGGTGCGACAAGCGCGCCGCAAGTTCCTTTTGGAGCGCGTCGGCATCGACGGTGGGGTCAGGCTTCGATGGATCCGGCACCGCCCGGTGGCGAGCTAGCGGTCCAACGCCCGTAAGGGAATCCACCCCCGCCATGACCGCACGGTACCTACTGTCAATGTTGCCTGTGCCGCGGCGGGTTGCCCGCCAGAAGACCGTAAAGGCAGTAATTGCTTTGATCGCCTTCTCAAACTCGGCGATGCACTCAGCCCTAGCCTCCCCTTCGTCCGCGTAGACAGCCTCGGAGTAGAAACGCACGAGCGGCGCGATGGCAATGGTGTGATTGAGTGAACTGAGGAAGGCCAAGCACAGCTTTACGGTGTCCGTCATGGCGGCCGCTTCTAGCCCGGGAAGCGCGCGGGGCGAGTTACGCGCGGGCTCCCAGGCATTTCCTATGAAGGCCGCAGTGTCGCGCAAATGACGTAGATACGCGTTTCGATCGTCAGCAGATTCCTTGTGACGCTCAAAGGTATCGCGCATGTAAACTCGCTGATCCGGTAGGCGCTTTGAGAGCTTCTCCCCGGTCTCTGCCAGCGCGAAAGTTACCAGCAGGTCTCGAGTTGCGTTCTGAAGCTTGTCTCCGACGTCAAAGCGGTCCAGGTAGCCCTGAACCTCTTTCATATAAACGTATGCGTCCGAGTCCTGATAGTCCTGAATCTCCTCCGCCATCACCACCCGAGGGAGGAAGGTCTCGAAGGCAGTCAGAGGCTCACCCGTTGTATTCAGCGACTCGAAGATCGTGAAAGCGTAATCCTCGTCCTTGCCTTGAACAACCGTCAGAGCAATGCGGTTCAGGGCATAGGCGGCAAACATGATGAGTCGCATCAGCTCAGCCTCGGGCCCGTCTTCCAAATCCTCCAACCAACCACAGAGTTCGGGGGCGAGTTCGTGGTTGAAGAGCGCACGCTGAAAGTCGATGCTGGTGGCAAGGGTTGCTAGAGGCGGAAGAGCCTCCAACTCCTCAATGGACTTACGCTGCGACAGTTTAATCAAACCGGTACGGATCTCGCTAAACCTCTTAATGAGGTCGCCTTCACCTTCACCTGCATCCTGTCGAGCCGCTGGCTTGAAATCTGTCGGCTTAGAACTTACTGACTCGCCCTCGACTAGCAATGAGTACTTGTAGATGAGGTTGGCAATCGGTGAATCATATTGCTTCAACTTTTCATCTTTGGCCCATTGATCCACGAAGGCCCTGATGAGGCGCGGATAAATCGGCGGTTTAATTCCGTAGTTCTTTCGCTCGTAAAATGCCGCCGCAAGCATCTGCAGTATGTCGCTTGTTTCCGAGTTAAGGTGCGTCCGAATGCTGTCGGTCGGGTCCGGAGTCTCCCCTTTGAACACCTGCCATGCGCGCTGGCGAATGAGGTTGTGCAGACAGACCAGCAGAATAAGAAGGCTCGACAAACGCTGTTGTCCATCGATAACAGTGAGAACCTTGGCTGGGACTTCGGATTTCACAATGGGCTTAACCGTGACGTGGTTCACGTCATGGATGGTGATTACAGTCCCCAAGAAAGTAAAACTATCCGGCGCCTTACTCAGATTTTTGAGGCCATGGAGCGTATCGTCGAGCAATTTTTCGACTTTGTCCTTACCCCAGCCATACGGACGCTGATAAGGCGGCAGATAAAGACCCAGCCCATTGTCGGAGAACAACTCGCGGACACTTTTACTTTGCGCCTCGAATATTTCCTTGGCCTGCGTAGGCATACAAACCCCTCTTTATTCAGCAGCGTTCTGCACCTGCAAGCAATCCGTTACGCTCGGTCAAACGTACGCGGTTGATCAAGGCGACGGGAGCGTCATACATCCATCATGCCTCACACGTGACGCAGGTCACAACCCCGTTCAGATTCAGCGCCATTAAGAGCCAGCAAAGCACCAGCGGCCCCAGCAGGAACTGCTGGGGCCGCTGTGTGCGCTTGCGAATTACAGGTGGCAGACGGAACAGCCAGCCTCGTCGTCATCAGAGTCGAGAGCGTCCGAGAGAACTTCCAGCAAGGGGCGGTTGGGCTTGATGCGCTTGGCCGCTCGCTCAAGGGCCGCCTGGTGCTTGGCCTCGATCTCCTCCTTACGCTCGATCAACTCCGGGAGTGACTCCCCCTGCGACCAGGTGTAGTTGCGGCCCTGCATGGCGGTATGCCGGTAGCGGACCTTGTCCTCGTACTCGACGGCCTTGGCATACAGGTCGGGGTGGCGTTCCTTGAGGCCGACCCACTCGTGCTTGCGCTGGAAGAAGCAGAAGTAGCAGCCGGAGCGGGTACGCCACTCGTAGTAGTCGGGCAGGCCGATGCCAGCCTCGTCGAGGATGCGCATGACGCCTTCTTTGTCGATGCCGTCCTCTCGGAAGGGAAAGACGGCATCGATGTTCGGCTTAGTGCTGACGTAGCCGAGGCGGTTCTCGTCAGCCCGGATGGCGACGTAGGAGATGACCTTGTCGTCGCCGACCCAGTCTTCCAGGGGCTTGATCTTGAGGTTTTTGGTGCACCAGCGCATCTGAGGGCTGGGCAGGGTGCCCTGGTAGACCTCCATCCAGTGGTCGAAGTCGCGGTCGGCGTTCAGTCGCACGATGGACTTGCCAAGGGCGGCCTCAAGCCGGTTCAGGTACTCGTATGTTTCCGGGAGTTCGGCGCCGGTGTCGCAGAAGAAGTACTCCATCTCCGGGACTCGGTTGCGCATGTAGACGGCGAGCGCTGAGGAATCCTTGCCGCCGGAGATTCCGAGAACGTGCCGGACCTTCTGGGTGGCTCCGTCGGTCATCCCTGTGCCTTCCTTTCACTCGCCGCTGTCGCGGCCTCGGTTACGCGCTGGGCTAGGGCCGCGAGCAAGATCCTCGCTCCATCCGGACCGAGGGCTTTTTCTGCTTGCTGCAAGACGTCGGCCGCGAGACTGTTGGCCTCGGTACGGGCCTGTTCCGGTACGTAAATCAGGGTGCGTTGTTCCACGCCAGCGCTGTCAGTCAAGGTCAACAACTGGGCGTCGAGTTTCTCTTCCCGTCCGCGGCCCTCGTTCCCGGCGTGGTGCAGGTGCCCGACTCGGTCAAGGGCCGAAGCCATCGACCGGGCTTTCTGCGGAAAGACCTTGGCTTCGTGGTCGTCCCAGTCACCGAGCGCAGAGTTAGTCAGACGTACAACGATGGGCTCAAGCCAGTCTTCGTCCTCAAGGCTGTCGCTAAGGACGAAGTCGACAAAGCCACGCAGTTCAGGAGTCAGCACCGCGCCAGCAAAGCCCCGCAGACGGGCAGCGAGTTGCGTGCGCAGCTCAGGCAGTTCGGCCGGCAGGCGGAACTCCCGTGCGAGGACGTTGACCACTTCGGCCCGCAACTGGCTGTCGATGGACGCAAGTTCGTCGGCCGCCGCGGTGAGCCGGTCGACGTAAGTGTTCGCCGCTTCCGCGTTCACCCGGGCACGGGCCGGAACCTCGGGCAAGCCGAGCGCCCCTGGCAGGGCATGGAAGATCAGGTCGTCGGGATCCAGGGACCGGGCGATCGTGGTGCGCACAGTGCGGGCGTCGGCGGAGATGTTCTTGGTGGTGCGGGCGTACTTGTGCAGGTCGGCCACACGCACGATCAAGGCGCTTGCTACGGAGAGGAGGTCGGGGTTACGCAGGGCCTTTGAGCGCGGTGCCTCCACGCCTAGCGAGACCATCAACTTCTTGATGATGCTGCCCCGCTGGCCGTCTCCGGCTGGCGTGTACTTCACCGAGAAGCGGCCAGGGCCCTTGACGAGTCGCTCGACCACATCAATGGTCAGCCGGGGTAGATAAGTGCCTTCCTCGAACAGGGCAACGTCGTGGCGGCGGATGACCAGAGCGGGGAGCAGGAAGACTGGAATTACGCCGGCCTTGAGTCCAAAAGGCGGGCTCATCAGGACACGGATGACCTCCTCGAGGCTGACCCGTTCAGTAGCGTTGGTCAGAACCTCGTTGAGGGCGTTCCAGGCGGGCTGGGCGTGCTCGTGGCCCACGCCTGGCGGCGAGAAGCCGTACGGAAGCAGGCTTTCTTGCTGGCTCTCGGCCTGGGCTACCCCGTTCTCGCGGTGCAGGCCGAGGTAGGCCAGAACACCACTGTAGATGGCCCGTTCTGCCTTGTACCCGATGAGGCCGAGGTTCTCTTTGCCCGACGCTCGGAGCATGGCCGTGAGCAGTATGCCGCGGGCCTGGGCAGCCTGGCTGGTCAGGACGTGGCGGCCGAGCATCTCGTTGCGGATGTGCGGAGTGTGTGGGTACACCGACTCGCAGGCGAGGGAAACCAGGCCACTGAGGCTGCGCGCCTTCAGGCCGGAATCGGCGGGTTCTTCGTCCTCGCCGATTCCGGTGTGCCAGAGGCTCCAGGACGCTTCGGAGGACGGCGGATAGAACGCGTCCTGCAGAAGCTCCAGCAGTTCGGCCTCGGCCTGCACGAGCCGCTCGATGACTTCCCGCCGGGCGACGTGGTCGATGTCCTGCTGGTTACTGAGTTCCTTCAGCGCGACAAGGTAGGTGGCCGTGCTGAGGACCACGTCGGGGTTGGGGGTGGTGCCGACGAGTACCGGCAGGGGCGAGTCGACGTTGGGCCGGTCGGCATGGGTGCCGAGGTGGAAGACGACAAGGCCGTCAGCGGGTTCCTTCAGCTCGTCCGGGGCGGCGACGAACTCGGTATCCGGGCCACTCACCGCCGTATAGAACACGCGCATCATGCCAGTGACCTGGCTGTGGCGGCCGGCCACGAATGCCTGCGGGACAAGGCTGCCGAGCCGGTCGATGACCGAGGCGTCATCGAAGCGGCTGATGATCTCCTTGAGTCGGCCGTCGATGTCGACGTCCGTGCCCTGCCAGACCCGGTATTCACCGCTGAACTCACGGTGGACCACAAAGCCCCGGCTGACCAGATCGGCCAGCCGTTCTTCGAGCGCCGTGAAAGCGTCGGGGTCGGCGACGTCGGTGGGGTCGTGAAGCGCGAAGTGGATCATCGGCGCAGTGGCGCTCAGCGCCCCGTCGGAGTCGATCAGGTTGAGGACGCCGATGGTCTTCAGCACGTTCTGGTCGGCCTCTGGGAGACCGTTGGCGTCCCGGATGCGCGAGTCGATCTCGATCCACTTGCTCGCATTTGCGGAGGCGAGCAGGGTGGTGCGCCCGGAGTTGAGGAAATAGTCGTAGAGCTGCGGCAGTCGCACCGTGCTGGCGTGTTCCGCCTTCTGGTTGCTGTGCCGTGCCAGCGAGTGGTGGATGGTGTTGGGTTCGCCGCTGTTAAGGAAGCCCGAAAGGCTGCGGTCGTGCTGGCCGATCTGAGCAGCAAGGGTCGGCGCGGCCAGGGCGGTGATCGGGTGCAGCGGGTAAAGGTCCGCGAAGTGGTCGGGGCTGAGTTCGGCCAGAACGCCGAGCCCGTGTTGGGTCCAGATGTCCGCAGACGCTTCGGCCGACGCGGAGATCAGGGCCTGCCCTGCCGAGTTGACAGCCGAGTGGTCGAGGCGGCGACGCAGCAGCTGCAGAGAATCGCCGTGGTGGGGAACGAAGGTGACGTCTTCGAAGCGCCCTTGAATCTTGGCCCATTCGCGAGTCTTCAGTTCACTGGACCGTGAGGCGTAGTCCATGAACGACAGGTGCTGCAAGGTCATCAAGTAGACGGGCAGCCCGTTGGGGCCAGCCGCCTTCTCAGCCAGTTCCTGCAGCAGGAAAAGATCGTGCTGGGCGTCGGCGAACTCGTCGTGACCAGCAAGGTGTTCCAGTGTCTTGCCGAACTCGTCGATGACGAGAAGCAGAGGCTGCTGGCCGTCTACGGTCAGAGCCGTGACGGCGCCGAGAATCTCCTTGGCCCCGGCCTGTTCCGGGTCGGCGCACGCCTGCAGGGCGGCGGCGATGGTTTTCGGGACACGCTTGCCCCAGCGTCGCGCCGCCGCGGTGTGTAGGGCACGTGAGAGCGTGGCAACGACGGATTCGCGGCGCGCAGTGGCCACGCCGCCGAGGAATCCTTCGGGAGCGATGGCGTCGCGTGCTGCAGCAAGGCGCTGGGCGAGGGCGGGGCTGGCCTCTTCGAGGATGTGCTCGGCCTCGCTGCGCCGCTTGGCATCGCGCCCCAGCAGAGCGTCGATGACGTTGGACAGTGTGGATTTGCCAGAACCGTAGGGGCCGGTGAAGGACCAGGCGCGGGTGCGACGTTGATCGGCCAGGGCGCTCGCGATGCGCTCCAGAACGTCGACGGCCCGGGCCCCGACGTAGGGGTCGTGCAGGGTGTCCTCGACATCGCGCTCAAGGTTGGTCGAGCGCATTTGGGAGCCGACAAGTTTGATGCCGGCAGGGAACTGCGGAGTGGCGCTGGCGGAGCTACTTGGGGCCCGCGTGGGGGTTGCGGTGGTCACGCGGCGGTCTCCTTGGGGAAGAGCGTCTGGTCAGTGTTGGCCGTCTCGGTGGCATCCGTGGACTTCTTCTCAAGTTCCTTCTGCTCGGCCTCGGCGAGCTTGGGGAACTTGGCAGCCCACTCCTCGCGGGTGGGGAAGCCGGAACGGCGGGTGACGAAGTCGTACTGCTCGTCCAGGACTTCCCAAGCCAGTTCGAAGGGGTCAGCTGTGAAGGCGAGGCTGCGTTGTCCCACGGCTTCGGTGAGGTTGAGCTGCGGGTGGTCCACGGCGACTTTCTGGATCGCCATGACAATCTCGTTCTCCCGGACTCGGAAGGCGCGCCCAGGGGAGCCCGGCTCGTTGGCGAGGCGGGCCACGGAGATCGAGTTGGCCTGGCGGGAGAACTTGGCAGCGTAGTCCAGGCAGGCGTAGGCCAGGATCCGGGCGGGCAGCGAGGTGCGGTGCCCGCTGGTGAACTGCCACTCGGGCTTGCCGCGCGTACCGACAAAGGTGAGCAGGTCAAGGTCACGGAAGGGACAGGCGAGCAGGTCCTCGTAGCTGCCCGGCGAGCCGGCCTTCTCCGGGGCGCTGCGCGCATACATCTTGGTGATGCAGTCGATGTCCCGGACGATCGACGCCTCTTCCGGGCTCTTGTCGTAGGAGAAATTCACATGACGGGTGACGACCTGCGTCATGTCTGCGGTCGTGAACCGGGAGAACGGCGCCAGATGGAACGCCGTGTACCAGGCCGGCGCGTGGCTCTTGGCCCCGGGGCGGGAAGAGACCAGCCACCAGTGCAGCAGCCACAGGCTGCCGTTCTCCTCCAGGTACGGGTCCGCTCCGTCCTCGTCCAGGAGCCAGCGGGCCTCCCAGGTGGGATAGGAGAACTTGGCCTGGGTGCCCTGCTTGGGCGAGTGCTCGCGGGTCAGCTTGAACGCACGCGACCAGTAGCGCATGGCGTTGACCATGTTCTTGCCCACACCGAACAACACCGGCGCATCGTCCGCGAGAAACGCACCCTGGTCGCGTTTGACCTGCATGTACGCCTTGTGCAGCCAGCCGAAGCGGGGCGCGAACGTTTCGTGTCGCGCGAAGGCAAAATGGGCGGCTTCCCCGAGCCGGCTGTCTGACATTCGGGACCTCTCTGTGTCCAGTGCAATTGCTCTAACGAGGTGGTAAACGGGATAACGGTCAGCTGGGGCCATGGGCTTCGGCCAGTGCGGCACGAACCTGCAACGCGGCGCGTTTGATGGCGCGCGCGGCGTGCTCGATTTCGGCACTCGTGGTGGCGTAGCCCAGCGAGAAGCGGATAGTGCTGTCGGCGTCGTCCCGGGACAGGCCCATCGCCAGGAGCACGTGGCTCGGCGTCGGAGCGCCGGACGCGCAGGCGCTGCCCTCCGAGGCAGCAACGTCGGGCATGGCAGCCAGGACTGCATCCGCCGGCAAGCCCGGGAAGGTGATGCTCGTCACGCCTGGCAGGCGCTGATCGCGGCGTCCGTTGATGCGACTACCTGGCAGGGCATGAGCCACGAGGTCTTCGAGACGGTCGCGCAGGGCGGCAATCCGTTCGGCCTCCTCGTTGAGGCCGTGGTGCGCGGCGGCGGCTGCTGCCCCCATGCCGATGATTCCCGCCACGTTCAGCGTGCCTGCCCGCCAGCCCCGCTCCTGTCCGCCACCCACGAGGAGTGGTCGGTGCGGGAGTGGGGAGCCACGCCGTACATACAGGGCGCCGGCTCCCTGCGGGCCGCCGAACTTGTGGGCAGACAACGACAAGAGATCGACGTCGAGTTCAGCAACGTCCACGGGGAGACGGCCGATGATCTGTGTGGCGTCCGTATGGACGAGTGCGCCGGCTTCGCGGGCCGCCTTGGCCGCGACGCGGAGATCGGTGAGGACCCCGGTCTCGTTGTTCGCCGCCATCAAGGAGACCACACCCCCACGGCGTGCCGAGAAGACTTGCTCCAGGGCGTCGAGATTCACCAGGCCGTCAGCGCCGACCGGGAGCAGCACAAGATCCTCGGGGTTCTCGGCAGTGACCGCACGGGCGGTCTCTAGGACAGCCGGATGCTCGACAGGGCTGGTGACCAGGGGGTTTCCGGCGGTGAATGCAGCTCGGAGAGCCAAGTTGTTCGCCTCGGTCGCCCCGGAAGTGAAGATGATCTCGCCGGGCGAGCAACCAAGGAGGTCAGCTAGCTGCCGACGGGCTACGTCGACCCGATGAGCCGCCTGCCGCCCCGGTTGGTGCATGCTTGAGGCGTTTCCGACCGTCTGCATGGCTTCAAAAACGGCCGTGAGGGCCTCGGGCCGAATCGGGGCAGTGGCATTGTAGTCAAGATAGGACATATCTGGCCCATCTGGCCCGTTCACCATCTGTCACCCCACCTCTCTCGTGTCACGCACCAATGTACTGCTGGTGGAAATCTTCCCTCGCATCCGGGGTTCCACCAGGAGCTCGCCGCGAGCCTAGCGGTGAGCCGAGATCCACTCTCTGAATCACCCGATCGCGGGGTGTCACACACCGCTTACCGAACAAAGGTTCTAGGCGGAACGTTGTACGCGCAAGCTGTGCGCGTCAAGATCCACGCGTGGCCCGACGAGCCGGCCTGCGGAGTCAAATGCCCGTCCTGGCTGGGCTTTTCGCCTAATCTGCATCTGTTGTCAGTGGCTCCGTTTAAGGTGGTCCGCACGCTGTAGCGCGGCAGCAACTACGCACATTGGGGCGGGGCTTGGCGCGCCCGAACTGGGGGTGGAAGTTCATGACGACAGCTGTTCCGGGCATGCATGCCTGCGGGCTGGAGCCTGCAGGGCAGGTGAGGCAGTGACAACGTGGTCACCGGGGATGTCCTTCAAGGCGCTCCTCGCGGATGCACCGATGGCGTACATCCGGAGGCATGTCGGTGAGCGGCTGTGCGCTCTGCTCGATCTGATCGAGGGAGGTGCAGCGGGAGACGATCGTCTTCGGGCCGTTGCCCCGATCGCCATCGACGTCGAGCGTCTGGTGGCCGACGAGGCTGAGCGTTCCGCCCTGATCGCCCTGGTTCCGGGGCCCAAGCGGGCGGAGCTGGCGCAGCGCCTGGGCTCGGTGGGCGACGAGCAGCCGCCTCTGGACTACTTGCAGAGCCTGAAGTGGACGGCGGACGAGCGGCGCGAACTGCTGGAGTTTTTCGGCTTCACTATCGACCGGGTACCGTCCCTTCCTCCGGCGTTCAAGCAGGAGTCGGCTCCCGAGTACGGCTTGTTCCCGCATCAGCGTCACGCGGCGGCTCGGGTCAAGGAACTGCTGTATGACGGGCCGCGGCGGACGGTGCTGCATCTTCCGACAGGCGTGGGCAAGACCCGCACGGGCATGAGCCTGATCTGCGATCATCTGCGGCAGCACGAGCCCACCGTGGTGGTGTGGCTGGCCCACGGGCAGGAGCTGCTGGAGCAGGCCGCCGCCGAGTTCGAGCGCGCCTGGACGAAGGTCGGCGACCGCCCGCTCCCGGTGCTGCGGGTATGGGGCAACACTCCCGCAAACCTTGCGGAGATGACCGACGGGTTGGTCGTTCTCGGGCTGGAAAAGGCCGTCTCGGCAGCCAAGTCAGACCCGCAGTTCCTGGCCACCCTCGCGGCACGCAGCACGCTGACGGTCTTCGACGAGGCTCATCAGATCATCGCGCCCACCTTTCAGAGGGTCGTCGACGAGCTGACGATCCGTCACGATGCGAGTCTACTCGGGCTGACCGCCACTCCGGGACGTACGTGGGCAGACATCTCCAAGGACGAAGAACTTTCCGACTACTTCTCCCGGCAGAAGGTCATGCTGGAGATCGAGGGCTACACCAACCCGGTGACGGCCCTGATCGAGCAGGGCTACCTGGCTAGGCCGCTGATGCGGACGGTGGCCTCCGAGGCGGGCATGCACCTGTCTACCCGGGACCAGCAGCTCCTTGCGCGGTCGTTCGACATCCCGGCCGACATGATGGCCGAGCTCGCGGGCGACGAGCAGTGGAACCTCAAGATCATCCAGACGATCACGGAGCTGCTTCAGCAGCAGCACCAGCGCATCCTGGTGTTCGCCGCTTCCGTGGACCACTGCCGACTCATCGCGGCCGTGCTGTCCGCTGCCGGCTTCGACGCCGAGTTCGTAACGGGCGAGTCCTCCCCTCGGCATCGCAGCCAGGTCATCTCGCGGTTCAAGGGGTCCGGCCGGCGCCCCATGGTTCTGTGCAACTTCGGCGTCCTGACGACCGGCTTCGACGCACCGGCGGCCAGCGCGGCAGTGATCGCCCGTCCGACCAAGTCCCTCGTGCTGTACAGCCAGATGGTCGGCCGCGTCATCCGCGGCCCGAAGGCCGGCGGCACTGACACCTGCGAAATCGTCACCGTCGTGAACCCGGAGCTTCCCGGGTTCGGCGACGTGGCAGAAGCATTCACCAACTGGGAAGACGTATGGGAGACAGCGTGACCAACGACGGCAGCAACTACCGGATCGTCAGTCCTAAGCTGACCGTCAAGGCCATGCGGGACAGCGGCTACAAGAACACCGCCTACGCCCTCGCCGAACTGATCGACAACAGCATCGATGCCAAGGCCGCCCTCGTGGAGGTTTTCGCCTGCGAGAACCCCGTGCAGGTCGGCTCCCGGACCAGCCACCGCGTGGAGACCATCGCGGTCATGGACAACGGCCATGGCATGGAGGTACCGCAGCTGCGGCGCGCCCTGAAGTACGGCGACGGGGATGGGGCAGACCCGGATCGCATCGGCCGCTTCGGCATGGGCCTGCCCAACTCCAGCATGTCCCAGTGCACCCGGCTCGACGTCTGGTCCTGGACCAACGGCGCGGGAAACGCCATGTGGACGTACCTCAGCCTCGAAGAGATCGAGAAGGGAGAGATCGACGACGTCCCCGAGCCTGAACACTCCCCGCTGCCGGACTACTGGCGCGACCTGAGCGAGGGCCTCGGGGACACCGGCACGCTCGTCGTCTGGACCAACCTGGACAAGGTCAACTGGTACGGAGCCGCAGCCACGCTGAAGAACACCGCCGACCTGATTGGCCGGGTCTACCGGCACTACCTGCATGCCGGACGTGTCGACATCCGGATGGCCCCCGTCCGGGAGGGCAAGGTCGTTGACGGCGAGTACCACGCCGTGCCCAACGACCCTCTGTACCTGATGGCGCCGACCTCCACCGACAAGCCGTTCTCGGACAAGCCGATGTTCATGCCTTTCTCCATGGGCAGTGAGTCCGAGCCCGGTGTGACGCAGTTCCCCGTGGTCCATGAAGGCAAGAAGCACAACATCACCGTCCGGGCCTCCATCGCCCGCCCGGAGGCCCGCCGCGCCGACGTCGAAGGCCACCCGTGGCCGGATGGAATCAGCCGCACGACGGACTCTGGCATCCTTCCGTGGGGCAAGCACGCCAGGCGCAACGTCGGCATCTCGCTCGTACGGCAGGGCAGGGAGCTGGACCTCGACGCATCCTGGGCCATCGGATACGACCCGACGGAGCGGTGGTGGGGCATCGAGGTGGAATTCCCGCCGGACCTTGACCCCATCTTCGGCGTGACGAACAACAAGCAGAGCGCCACGGTCTTCTCGTCCCTGGCCCACTTCGATTGGAAGGCCCACGCGGAGGCCGGCGAATCCTTCAAGGGGTTCAAGGAACGCCTTTCCGACCTCGGCGACCCGCGTCTTCCTCTCATCGACCTTGTGCTCTACCTGGAAGAGAAGCTCCTGCCGGCCATCCGGCGCCAGCTGAAGCAGCAGACGATCGGGACCCGCAAGAGCAAAAAGCGGCACGACGAGGACGCCGCCTCCAGGGCCACGGATGCCGTCAAGCGCCGCAGCGAGGAGGGTCACACCGGCAAGACCGACGAGCTGGAAGAGGGCACGACCACCGAGGCCAAACGGCAGGAACAGGTCGCGGCCCTCACCCAGCGGCATCACCTCGACGAGGACACCGCCCAGTCCATGGTCGATGAGGCCCTGGAGAAGAATCTGCGTGCGCGGTGGATCTCCAGCTTCCAGGACACCTCCGCCTTCTTCAGCATCGACCTTATGGCCGGCATGCTGCAGGTGATCTTCAACGAGAAGCACCCGCTGCACGCCCAGCTCATCGCCGTCCTCGAAGACATCCCCGAGGATGCCGACGCAAACGACCTGCGCGACCGGCTCAACCGTGCTGCGGAGACCTTCAAGCTGCTGCTCTTCTCGTGGGCCCGGATGGAGGACGAGACCTACCCCGATAACCTCCGCGAGCGGATCGCGGACGCGCGCCGCGAATGGGGCCGTTACGCCCGCGACTTCGTAGACGGAAAGGCCGGCGGCGCGTGACCGAGCCCGGCCACATCTGGCGGCAGATCGAAGAACTGATGGCGGGCGCCCACGGGCAGGTGACCCTCGTGGCGCCCTTCATCAAGCGAGAGGTTCTGGCGGCCACCTTGTTCGCCCTCCCCGCCACCGTCGAGGACATCGAGTGCATCACGCGCTGGGTCCCTGAGGAGGTGGCGGCAGGGGTGTCCGATCCCGAGATCATTGAGCTCGCCGAGGAGGACAAGCGGCTGCGCATCGCACTGTGCCCGAGCTTGCACGCCAAGCTCTACCTCACCGGCGAGCGCTGTCTGATCGGGTCCGCCAACCTGACGGGGAAGGCCACCGGGCGCGTCCCCAACGCCAACATCGAGATCCTGGTGGAGGCACCCGCGGCCCATCCGGAAGTCGTCCGGGTGCTCACCGAGATCGAGGCCCGCGCGGTCGAAGCGACGCCGCACATGGCCGACCTGGTGAGAAGGCAGGCCGACCTGCTGAAGGAACACCGTCCGGCTGCCTCCGACCAGCCCCGAGAGGAAACCCTGCAGGGCTGGTACCCGGTGACACGGCGCCCGGAGGCCATTTACCCGTATTACTGCGGGAGAGCACAGTTCGGGCGGTCTGTCGAAGCGGCCATCCTCCGGGACCTCGCGCTCATCGGCATGCCCGCAGGCTTGTCCGAGACGGAGTTCTCGGACGTGATCGAAGGCCGCCTGCGGGAAATCCCTGCTCTTCAGGCGCTCGTGGCTGGAAACCGCCTGAGCAACGTGGAGTTGCAGCACGCGCTGCAGGAGCAGACAGGCATGACGGACGAACAGGCCAGAAGGACCACCGAGACCATCGCGGCGTGGCTTCGGCACTTCGGCCGCTTCTACACCGACGTCGGGACGTGGGAAATCCGGCACGGACAGGAGTTGCACTAAGAACTCCTACCGTGGCGATCGCGGCCGGCCTTGGCACCGAGGCCGGCCTTTGCACGGCTACTATCTCGGGTGCTGCGCTGGGTGCCTGCCGGCACGCCTAGGATCTCTGCGGACCGCCTGGTGAGGAGCATTCATCTGGCGGTCACTCGGCAGGAACGTTGGTGTAGGGAAGGTACGCATGTCTCAAGCGCGGGTTCCGTACTTGCTCGGGCACGCCGAGATCGCCTCTCTCTTCAACATCGAGCGCCAGACGTCACAGAAATGGCGTACGGAAGGCACGCTCCCGGAGCCCGACCTGCTCGCATCCGGCAACCCGTACTGGCTGCTGGCGACGGTGCTTCACATCGACGGTGACGGCGTCCGTCAGGTCGATCAGCAACAACTGGCGGATTACAGGGCCAGCTTCCCTCACGGCTATGACGTGCAGGACAAGGAGCAGCTGCCCGTTATCCTCGGCATCCAGGAAACAGGCCGCGTCCTCGGTCAGGACGCGCAGGCAGTCTCCCGTTGGCGCAACCGGAGGCGGATCGCCGAGGCCGACCTAGTCCTCTCCGGCTCCCCTCTCTGGCTCCTGGAGACCATCCTGGCCGACGCACCACAACGCCAGCGGCCCATCGACCAGGCCGAGGTCACCAAGCTCTGTGCAGGGCAGCGCGGCTCCCAAAAACCTCGCGGCCGCAGAACAAGCACCCCTGCCGTATCCCCGCCGCAGAAGCCTCTGCCCGCCGCAAAGACATTCACTGCTGCCGACCAGGCTGCCGCAGCCAAGTTCCTCACATCGGTCCTGGCCGACGGCTACTCCGTCACCATCACGCCTCAGCGCTAGTTCACCTCTCCGGGCGCAACCTCCGCGCGCAAGCGCCCCACACCAGCACGCCGCTGCTGTCTCTGTTCGCCGACAGCCATGAGAGAAACACTTGATTTATGCGGCCCGCATCCATACTGTCTCTCGTATGTCGATCTTGCAGCAGACCCCGGGAGCCCACCACGCCGAGCCAACCGACCCCACTCCGCGAGCCACTTCCAGCGGGCTCAACCGGCGCCCCATAAAGGTCATCTCCTACGGCGGCGGCGTCCAGAGCACGGCCCTGCTCGTACTGGCCGCTCGCAAAGAGATCGACTTCAGCACCTTCCTCTTCGCCAACGTCGGCGACGACAGCGAGCACCCGGCGACCCTCGCCTACGTTCGCGAGATCGCCATCCCATACGCCGCAGGTGCCGGACTGGAGATCCACGAGCTCGAGCGCCGGCGTCGCAGCGGGGCCACCGAAACGCTGATGCAGCGGCTAAACCGGCCAGACACGCGGTCGATCCCCATCCCGGTGCGCATGGCCAACGGCGCTCCGGGCCGACGCAACTGCACGGCGGACTTCAAGATCAAGGTGGTCGGTCGGCGGCTCCGGGAGCACGGCGCCACCGCGGAGCATCCAGCGGCGGTTGGCATTGGCATATCGCTCGACGAAATCCACCGAGCTAACCGCCGACGGAGCGAGTCCCACGAGGTCATCGAATACCCGCTGCTCGACCTTGGGCTCCGCAGGGACGACTGCGAGCGCATCATCGCCGAAGCCGGTCTACCGGTGCCGCCCAAGAGCTCGTGCTTCTTCTGTCCCTTCCGTACCGTCGACGCATGGCGCCACCAGCGTAGGCACGAACCGGAGCTGTTCGCCTTGTCGGTCCGATTGGAGGAGACAATCAATCGGCGCCGGGCCGCGCTCGGGCGGGACGCCGTGTATCTCACGAGGTACGGCATCCCGCTCACCCAAGCCATCCCTGATGCGTCCCCGAGTGATGGCAGCGTCGACGAGGATGAGGGAGTTTGCGATTCGGGTTGGTGCATGACCTGAAATGCCCCGAGCGGAGGCCGGAAGCCGTTGCTTCCGGCCCACCCTCGCGTTACCACGCAGGATGCAAAGGAGTAGCCACCCACTGGATCGAAGTCCCAGCGGACCTAGCGATGTTCGCCGGCGATCCGGTCCGCAGCCCGCCGCCGGAGTGCAGACGGCGTGGTGGGCTCAGAGCTCGGGCGGCTCACCGGGGGCAAGGTGGAGAACGGCCAGATACTCGCCGTAGGGCATCTCTTCGTCCACCCACCGACTGTCACCGGAGGCGTCAGGAATCCACATTCCATCGAGGAGGTACTTGTCGTCGAAGGCCGCGACGCGGTCCTCCTTCACCGCTGCCGTCATCAGCACCTGGAGCCCCAGCAGAAGCACCGTGGAGGCTTCCCTGCCGGTGCAGACCTCAGCGTGCCCAGCGGCGAAGATCTTCATATCCGCGTCGTTGCTCGGCTCGGGAATGCCCGCACGGCCGTGTACCGCCTTCTCGTGCAGGGCAACCGCCTGCGCCACTCCTGTCGCGACCGGTGCATCGCTGCTACCCGCATGGTCCGGGCAGTGTGTCCCCAGATGTTCGGCGACCGCTCGTGCGTGCACGGGCAGTGCTTCGGCGTGGTGCTGCAGCTGCCGCTCAGCCGCCTCGATGGCGAGCCAGGGCTGTGCAGCGTCGGGGTGCAGCAGCCGGACGAACCCTTCGAGTGCTGCACGCAGGTAGCCGAGCCGGACCTGGTGCAGCTGCCATTCCTCCATCATCTCTGTCCAGACGGCGTCGAAGTCGCCGCCTACCGAGCACATGCCGCCGTCGTCGTAGGACATGTCGAAGGTCATCGTGCGCAGCCCCTGGGCGAGGCGCAGCCACTTGTAGGCGTTGTCCCAGACCTCCTGCGCCCCCGGCACACCGGTGACCTCGGAGGCGTGCTCGACCCAGTCGGTGAGTTCGCGGACGTGGTCCTCGGGGTCGGACAGCGCGAGGGTTGACTGCGCTCGGTAAGAGGGCAGGCAGGAGCCGCCAGCTCGGGTGGTCGTCATGGAGGGAGCGTCTCACGGACCACTGACAATCACACCGGGATCGAAGGCTGGTCGAAGGCTCATGTGTTGGTGGTTCGCCGCACGAGCCGGTGGCCTCGCAATTCTCGTTCGCAGCGGACGAGTTCACGTTCCCAGCCGTCTTCCGTACCGATCAGGTGTGGGCTCTCGTAGAGGCCGGCGCGTACTTCGGCGTCGGTGAGCCGCCGGTACTTGGACGCATCGGGATCGTCCCCCGCGAGGAATTCGTGTTTGCGGTGCAGTAGGGGGCGGTTGGTCGAGTCTGCGTACGAGGTGAAGGAGGACTTGAGGCTCTTCAGGTCGACGGCGTACGAAGCAGCGAGACGTGGGTGGGGGTCTGTATCGAACTCCGGGTAGTCGAGCCAGCTGACGCCACGCCCCTGGTGCCGGAGCTTGACGACGGACCACTCACCGGGTCGGCCGGCAGCGATACTCGCGCACTGCTCATACAGTCGCAGCACAGTCGGCACCCGGTGAAGCGCCCGACGGTGAACGTACAGGGCGGTCGCGGTGAACTTGCCAGCGATCGATCCGCTCATCGCTCGGCGGATGTATGCGTCGTCGCGCAGCTTGAACAACAGCCGATCTGCTCGCTGACACGCCTCGGTGTACGAGGGGAAGAAGGCGCGAATATCCAGCTGAATGGGGAGCGGCAGACTGGTTACAGAACCTCGGCCATGAAACAGCTCTAGGGCGAGGAACTGCAGCGTGTCGAGGGCACCGCGCTCCGCGCTGCGTTCCACCTTCACGGGGTCTGCCGCCTGCTCGGCCAGGCGCTTCAGTTCGACAGGGCGCAGGTGACCTAGGAGGCCGATGATCGGCTGCGGCATTTCCTCCAGCTGAGGCATCCGGCCGCGCTGTTCGAGGTGATCGACGACGGAAGCGATCGCCGAGGCGGTGTCCTCGGACGCCAGCCATTCGCCATCGGGCACGATCTGGCGGGCGATGTAGCTGAGGCGGGCCTCGTCGTCTTTGAAGGCGTAGACGATGCCCGGCGCCGCCGACACGCAGCGGACGCCCGTTGCTTCCTCTACGTAGTCGCGCAGTTCTCCGGCAGCGTAGAGATGCTGGAAGGTGCGGCGCTGAGTCAGGATGCCGTCACCGTGCTCTGTCCCTTTGATCTGGTTGCGCTCCCACCGCAGCCGTGCAGACACCACGAGCACGGAGCTGGCGAGTTCCCACGCTCGCAGGAGTGTCTGACGCCGTTCGGCAGGGTCTTCAATGACGTTCAGGACATAGGTGAGGAGGACGACGTCGGCCGGCCTGAGCAATCCCTCGGGGAAGTGAACTGGGTCCCAACCCGCGACGTCGAGACCGAGTTGTCGAAGTACACGCACATCGCCACCGCGCCCACACCCGTAGTCAAGGACTTTTCTCCCAGGCTCCAGCCGGAGGTCGCCAAGTGCACGACGAGCCGGGAGTGAGAGTCCGACACGGCCGATTGCGGTCTGATGCCTCTGGCTGCTCCAGAGCTGCTGTGTCATCGGTGTCCCCTTATACAACGGACCGGCCAGCACGCGACATCACCGCACCTTACGCTGGGACGACTCCGAGATCCGTTTATCGACGCTGCGCCTTCCGACAGCTCACGGCCGCTGCAGGTACCCCGCCTGTGCCCGAATCCGCCAACTGATTGCGAGTCCGCACGTCTTAGACGATGTCTTGATTGGCAGTGGCTCGTTGTTCTGGCATGGCCATAGTTGAGCGGTTGGTGCTTGAGGGATTGTGGGAGATTTTTCAGCAGGTGGCGCCGGAGCAGCCGGTGCGTGCGCAGGGCGGGGGGACGGCGGCGATGTGATGACCGGGCGGTGCTCGCAGCGATCGTCTTCGTTGCCACCTCTGGCTGCKCCTGGCGACAGCTACCGCCGGTCTTCGGCGCGTCCTGGCAGACCGTGCACCGACGCTTCACCGACTGGTCCAGGGCTCGGGTGTGGGCCAAGCTGCACCGCGTCGTCCTCGACCGGCTCGGCGCGAACGGCGAGCTCGACTGGTCCCGGTGCGCGATCGACTCGGTCAGCATCCGCGCCGTCAAAGGGGGCCCTTGACCGGACCGAATCCGACCGATCGTGGCAAGCTCGGGTCAAAGATCCACGTCATCTGCGACCGTAACGGGCTTCCGCTCTCGGTGGGTATCTCCGGCGCCAACCTGCACGACAGTCAGGCCCTGATCCCGCTGATGCGCGGCATCCCGCCGATCCGCTCCCGCTACGGGCCAAGGCGCCGCCGCCCGGCCAAGCTGCACGCGGACAAGGGCTACGACTTCGACCACCTGCGCAGCTGGCTACGCCGCCGACAGATCGTGCTTCGAATCGCCCGCCGCGGCGTCGAGAACTCCAGCCGTCTGGGGCGACACCGCTGGGTCGTGGAGCGGACCATGTCGTGGCTGAACGGATGTCGACGCCTGCATCGCCGCTACGAACGCAAGGCCGAGTACTTCCTCGCCTTTGCCGGCATCGCCGCAGTCCTCATCTGCTACCGCCGCATCACCGGGTAACCATCCAACCCCCGATAGACATTATCGCCACTCTGGGGGAATGCTGGCCAACTGCCGTTCCAGGTCCCAGTCAGCCTGCTTGGCCTTGGGCTCGAACCACGGGGCCCCGTCGCCGATCCAAGATTCGCGATGCCGACGGACCGCAGTCGCGGTGCCGTCTTCGACCCCGGACTCGCAGCCGCAGCACGCGCACACCACGAACAACGACAAGCCGTCCTCGTCGAACCGCACCTCCCCGGCGTCCAGCCCACAGATCCGGCACACCGTCTCAACCCTGCCCTCCATGGGCACAGCCTACGGATACCGCCAATCAAGACATCGTCTTAACCTCTCGATGAAACGTACGCTGCGGCAGCATGCGGGCAGCACTGTTGCACCCGTGGGGCGAGGCGAGGAGCGGGAGCAGTTGGACAGTTACAGCAAGTTGGTCAGGGACCGGGTCCCTGAGATTATTCGGGCTGCCGGAGCCAAGCCGATCACTTACATCGCCGGGCCTGAGGAATACCGCAGCAGGCTGCGAGACAAGCTGAGCGAGGAAGTCGCTGAGTTCCTTGCGGCGGATGAGGCGACGGCAGTGGATGAGCTCGCTGACGTGCTAGAGGTTGTGTACGCGCTTGCCGAGGACCTAGGCGTGGACTCGGGAGGACTGGAAGGAATCCGCCTGGCGAAAGCGCGGGAGCGGGGCAGTTTCACCAATCGGGTCGTCTGGTCCGGCAACCACTGATCCGCCGGTCCCAACGCTGGCCAGCCAACGACTCGTCATGGCGGACGGCGAGGGCTTGGGAAGCCGAGTGGGGCGAGTCGCCTCCGTCGTCCCACGGCCAACCGTGCACGAACAGGTGGTTTAGCCACGGTTGAACCGGAGCCTCAGCTGGGTGCTGACCAGTTCGTAGCCGGCGAGGTCCGGGGCGCCGAATGGGTTGGGCAGGACAGCGATCGCGCGGAGGTCGCGATCGAGGACATGGGAGACGTACACGATGAAGTACGTCTCATCCGGCTTCAGACGGGATGCGCGTCGCACCTCGGACTCGCCGAGGACGATTTCGCCGCTGTTGCCGGTGGATGCCTTGACCTCGTAGAGGTAGGTCGCGTCGCCGTCGTGGATGAGGAAGTCGTAACCAAGCCGGTCGTCCCCCGGCTGCCCGCCTGCGAGCCCATGGACCCGCAGGCCGGACTTCCACGAGTCCTGTGGTTCGACCCCGAACTGCTCGTGCAGCCACGCCGCCACCGCCGCCTCGCCCGCGAGGCCCACCGCCAGGGTCCGGTCCTGGTCAGTCACGGGGGCCTGGTACGAACCGCCGTGCGACCTCGCACCGGACGAGGACGCGCTGCGTGGCTGCGGAATCCGGGGTGCGAGCGCCGTAGCAGTCGTGGCCGAGGTGGCCCGCTGCTCCGGCGTGAGGTCGGCGGCCACATCGCGGGCGAGAGCCGCCAGATCGTCGAGCCGTGCCGACACGGGCTTGCCGTTCAGCATGACATGGGGGCCGGGTGCAGACCCTCCGGGCCGACCTCTGCCCGTGACCTTGCCGTCCCCGGTGGGCTCCGACGAACGGGTCGCGGTCAGCCCGAGATCCGCGCGCCGGTCTGACAGCGGCATGTCCTCGGGCCAGTAACCGCGGGTCCGAAGCCAGGCGATCAACGCCTTCACAGACAGGACCTCGAAGTCCAGCAGTCCGTCGTCGTCCAGTTCCCGCAGGACGTCCTGGGCGGGCGGCAGTACTGCGGAGCGGCTTGCGGAGTGGAGCCGCTGCCACTCCTCGATCAGTTGCCGCAGTCGTGGCACCTGCTTGTGGACCGCCATATTGGATGCCTCGCGCACCTCGGCGAGCGGCCGCAGCGGGCGGGACGTCGACGAAGGTGCGGGGAGCCGTCTCGCCAACCATGCGTCCGCGTGAGCCTGGAGGAGTTCATCGGCGAGGTTCCACAGTGTCGTGTGCCACGCCGGGTCCGGCACGAGTGGGGAGAGGTCGCGCAGCTTCACGTACCCGGACAGGGAGCGTCCGGACCGGTGGACGTCCGCGTAGGCGTCCCGTATCCGTGCGGCGAGCGCGGGACGGTTCCGCTGGAGCCAGGTTGCGAACTGCCGTTCGTGCCGGTCCTTGTTGTCGATCTCCGGGAGGCCCAGCTCACGCCATGCTCGGTTGGCATCGGCAAGGGGCACGGAGAGGGCACTCAGTTGCCGTTCCCGGTCGTCGTCCTCCAGCAGCCGCATGAGCAGTTCCGCGTCCGGTGAGCCGATCCGGCCGGTGAGCCAATCCAGGAGGGCGGCGCGGTCGGAGAAGTCCTCGGCGCGTTGCCGGAGTTCCTCTGCAAGGTCGAGATCGAGGCAGGCGAGGAGGGGGACGAGCCGCACGCTGCCGGAGCGCTGCGAGGCACGCTCGGCGAGGACGGCCCGCAGCTGGTTCGGCCGCAGGTCCAGGACTACCGAGAGGTCTTCGTCGGGGACGCGGTCGGTCTTCAGGCCGCGCTCCTCGAGTTTCGTCAGCGCGGTCCACAGGCCGCCCGCGAGATAGGGCGCGCCAATGAGGGCGGCCACGGCAGGGGCGGCGGTGCGGAGAACCCGCCAACCGGAGCGCGGCCCACTGTGCACCACGACGACACGGGGCCGGTCGGGGTGCGGGTGCAGCAGGGCACGGTCCGCTCCGTTCTCGGTGAGGCGATGGCCGGCGATCCAGACGACCGCCTCGTCGGCCACAGTCACGTCGCAGCGGCGCAGCAGGCTGTCCACGTCAACCACTGCAACGGGCGCCGGACGGGAAGCGCGTTCTTCATCGAACTCCACCAGTGCCGCGACCAGGGTGCACAGCCAAGCTCCCGCGTACTCCGTCAACGGGAGGCGCGGTGCGTCACTGACGGGCAGCCGGTCGGCCTGGATGTCGTGCTCGGCGTCGCTGCACCGCTGGACGTCGAACGTCGTCCTCCGGTCGAGGAAGGTGTGGACCCGACCGCCCAGTGCCTTGTCCCGGATCGGGATCACGGGCACGGGGACACGGCCCAGGAGGGCCCCGTTCTGGACCCCATCCGGATCCGGGACGAAAACCGTCTCGTCCGCCTCCGCCGGGTTCAGCGGTTCGAGGACACCAGCCCGGGTGATCAGCAGCTGGCGCGGTGGCATGAGACGCCCGTCGTCAGCGGTGCGCGTCCCTGCCCCCGCCGGAAGCAACTGCGCCCACGCCTTCTCGTACTCCTGCCCGATCTCGTGGGCAAGTCTGCCATCCCGGAGGTGGGCGTCGGCCTGCACGAGATCGGGAAGGTAACAGAGCCGGTCGAGCGCGGTTTCGGAATCGTCCCAAGAGCGGACGCGGAGCAGGCCGAGCCGTGCCGCGAGCTTGGCGGACCGTCTGCTGCGCAAGGTCGCCGGCACCACGCCGAGGAACTGGGGCGGGGGCTGAACACCATGCCACCACCAGGCCGTGTCGGCTGTGGCGAACGTGCCCCCCTCGGAGGTGGCACCCAGTGCGACCGTCTGCGGGATCCACGGCGCGTGGGCGAGGAAGGCGGCTAGCGGAGTGGGCCAGGGCGTTCCGGCGGGGTCGCTGTGGCGCACGAACTGCATCTCCAGCGCGGCGTCGGGCCAGGCGACGGCGAGGCCGTGCACGATCAGCTCCGCGTAAAGTCTGCGGTCCTCCTCGGAGAAGGCCGCGTAGTCGTCCTGACCGGGCAGCACGGCTGCGGACAGGTTGCGTTCGTGGTAATCGACGCTGATGTAGCCGACCTGACGGCGGCTCGGCCAGCGCTCAGCGGTAATCCTCCACTGCGGCAGCCGGCTCCGCAGACCCGGGGCCCAGAACCGGGCGGGCCGATTGAGGTCGTCTCCCCTGATCTTGGTACTGAAGGTCTCGTAGCGGGTACGGAGTCCATGCGCGACCTGGTGCCTTTCGAGGAAGCGCATCATCGCCGCCACAGGGACCGTGTCACCGCACAGTTCCTCGGGGCGGAGGAGGAGCCGACCTTCCGTCTCGGTGAGCACGGACGACAATCCCCGGACGCTTTGCAGGAACCGAGTCAGTGTGTTGTCGACGGAGGAGTGCTCTCCGGGCCAGCCCGGCCCGAACATGGCCCGTCCCGCGTCGAACCAGCCCGCCCGGGTCGGCACGCGGAGATTCTTCAGACGGAGTGCCCTGCGGCCACCGCTCTCCAGTGCGTGGGATACCGCGCAGGCATAGCGCAGACATGCGAGGCGTACGCCGTCATCCACACCGTTGGCGCTCAATGCGGCGGCGACGACCTCAAGCACCCGGTCGGCCCCATAGTCGTGGACGAGATTCGTGGTCCTGAGCCACTTGCGGCCCTGGACTCTGCGCTTGCGGCCCTTGCCGGACCAGGCGATGCCCTCGTGCACGAAGTGAAGGCGGTCAGACACCCCGTCGGGCAGGGGCGGCAGGGAGCCTGCCTGCGGGGTATCGCGGTCGAAGAAGACGCCTTCCCCGCCAGCCGGTTCCGTCGTCGACCGGGAACTGATGACGATTCGCTTGCCGACCAGGGCCGACCCGTCGGGGAATGCCTGGGAGAGGTCGTAATAGAAGTCCGCCCACCAGTCAGGATCGAACGGATCGCGTACGGCAGTCTTGGCGAGCCGTTCCGCCCAGGACGCGAGCCGCTCGATGGGGGGAGCAAGGCCCCGGCCCACGGCCCTGGCGAGGGGCGCAAGCCGTCGCAGCCGGGTGGGGTGCAGCTTCGGGTCGACGAGATGCGTGACCCCGACAGCGGCGACCTCCTGCGGAGTGAAGACCGTGGATCCGGGCTTCCCTTCCCACAGGAAAGCACGGTGCAGGGAGGTCAACGCCCCGGGTGACGTCCCGATCACTGGGACGAACGGCACCTGGGCGATGCCCTGGTCCAGTCGTTGGAAGGCAGAGGTCAGCCGCCCCAGCTTCTCGGGCTCCCAGCACATCAGGTCGACGAGCGCGCCGGGCGGAATCGGTGCCCGCCCGTCCGCCGCAGCGAGCACCGCGCGGGCGCACAGCTCGGCCACGGTGTCGAGCAGCAGGTCGTTCCACGGCACTGCCTCGTTGAACGAACGGCGGTTCATCTCCGCGAAGAACGGTGCATGGATGTACCCCCGGACGGGCGCGAGCATCTGCTCGCCCATCGGCAGGAAGGTGTAGAGCCGCCCGGCCCCCAGGGGATCGCCGGCCGGGACGGCCACGCGTACCTCGGCCTTCTTCTCCCAGGCCGCCCAGTCGCGCCGCATCCCGCTCTTCTCCATCGACGCGGCGATCGCGTCCCGGGCCAGGTCCGCGTCTGCCTTCCCGCACACGACGATCAGTCGAATCCGCCGGCGCAGCGTGACCTGCTGCACCTTCAGGCCGCGGGAGTGGTACAACATCTCCACCTGACGGTCGTACGTCCTGCGCCGGGTCTCCCCCGCCGCCCGCCACTCCAGCCGCACGCGTTCTAGGCGGTCAAGGAACAGTTCGAACGGGGCCGTGTCATCCATGAGTTCCCGCAGTTGGCCCCTGGCGGCCGAGCACGCGTCAGCCGACTTCAGCGGCAGGCGTACGACGGTGACGAAGCCCCGGCGCGCGAGGCGCTGGGCGGCTGGCGGCGCGTCCTCCAGGAAAACCGGCACCTTCAGCGTGAGCAGGTTCTCCCTCAAGTGGGCCGCAAAACCGGTGCGTTCGGGCGCCACCTCCCGGGCGAGCGCGTCAAAGTCGTCGAGCCGGGCGAAACGGAAGGTGAAGCCGTCGAGGATCCGGGACCCCTCCCGTGCCACGCTGTAGACCTCGGGGGCGTCAGACAGGTGCAACACGCTCTTGAAGCCGACGCCTTTGTGACCGATCCCGGAATCGGCGCGCTTGCTGGACAGGGCGATGCTGCAGAGCGCCTTGAAGTCCCTTCCGCCGAACGGTTTGCCGCCGTTGGCCACATAGAGAGTGCCGTGCTCTCCCTCGTCCTCGTCGAAAAGGATCTCGATGCGCCCGTCAGCGCTGCGCGCTGGGTGAGCGTCGTGCGCGTTCTGCAGCAGCTCGATGAGCACCCGGCCGTCGTACTCGGGCGAGATGATCGTCTCGGCCACGGCCTTGGCCTCGCGAGCCGCTTCTCGGCCATCGTCCCAGTCCCGCAGACAGCCCCGAACCTCAACGAGCGCCTGATCACGGACGCGCTTACGCACTGCAGCCCGCCTGCGTGAATGCACGCGCTCCGATGACGACCGACGGCCTCCGGCTCCCATACCGCCGCTCCCCCGCGCCTCTCCCACCCCGCTCCGTCGGTGATCCTACTGAGTGAGAAGGAGCCGTGAAGGGCTTTGCCACGGACGGTCCTGTCACCCTTATCCGACGCTGACTGTGTCCTCAGTTCATGGACAGGCAACCGATCGCGGCAAGGACCATGCATCATTTGGCAACCGGCACACGCCACCCTTCCGAGGACCTGACCTGCCCAGCAAGCCACCTGACACCCCATCAGAACGAGCGTCAAATGAGCGTCACGAGCGTCATTTCGGCGTCAAGATATCGCCCGTAACGCCCACACCGCACATAACGCGCACGCGCAAACCCGCAGGTCAGGTGCCCTTTGCGACCGGTTCGAGGATCGCCACGCACTCCACATGGTGCGTCATCGGGAACAGGTCGAACGCTCGTAGCGTCCGTACGCGGTATCCGCCCTCCCTGAAGTACGCCAGGTCGCGGGCCAGGGCCGCCGGGTCGCAGGCCACGTAGGCGATCTTGCGGGCGCCCAGGCCCGACAGGTGCTGGACCGTCTTCTTTCCCGCGCCCGCGCGCGGCGGGTCCAGGACGATCAGGTCGACCTCGGTGATGCCGGTCCGCGGCAGGACCGTCTCGACCTTGCCCTGCTCGATGCGGACGCGGTCGAACGCCGCCAGGTTGTGCCGGGCGTCCTCCACCGCGCGTTTGCCCGACTCGATGCCCAGGACCGCACCCTTGTCGCCCAGGCGGTCGGCGAGCGCGCCCGCGAAGAGGCCCACGCCGCAGTAGAGGTCGAGCGCCATGTCGCCCTTGCGCGGCAGCAGGCCCTGCATGACCGCCTTGACCAGGGTGTCGGCCGCCATCGGGTGGACCTGCCAGAAGCCGCCGCTGCCGACCCGGTGCGTCCGGCCGTCGGCGCGCTCGCGGACGAAGGCGCGCCCGTGCACCCGGTGGATGCCGCCGTCGTGCTCCTCGACGCGCATCACGGAGACCGGCTTGTCGAGCTCGACCAGCGGCAGCCGCGCACCCGGCTTCGGTTCGAGGATGACCATGCGGTCCTGCGAGCCCGTCGCGGCGATCGCCTCGACCGAGGCCATGCCGGACCAGTCGCGCTGCTCGATGCCCAGCTCCGAGATGCCGTCCGCGGCGATCATGCAGTGCTCGATCGGCTCGACCTCGTGCGAGCGGTGGCGGCGCAGACCGGCGTTGCCGTCCTCGTCGACCGCGTACTGCACGCGCGTGCGCCAGGACGGCACCTCGCCCGCGGGCAGCTTGTCGCCCTCGGCCGGCATCACCGTGCCGTCCCAGCCGGCCTCCTCCGGGGTGAGGCCCGCGAGCCGCTTGAGCTGCTCGGTGATGACCTCGCCCTTGAGGCGCCGCTGCGCGCCCGGCTTGGCGTGCTGCCAGTCGCAGCCGCCGCAGCGCCCGGGACGGGCGTAGGGGCACGGGGCCTCGATGCGGTCCTTGGACGCCTCCAGGACCTCGACCGCGTCGGCGCGCAGGAAGCGCGCGCCCTCCTCGCCCTCGGTCACGCGCGCCACGACCCGCTCGCCGGGCAGCGCGTGCCGTACGAAGAGGACCTGGCCGGCGTCGGTGCGGGAGATGCAGTGGCCGCCGTGCGCCACGGGGCCGACCTCGACCTCGTACTCCTGCCCCACGAGCGACCCCGCCGGCGTTTTCTTCGGTTCTGCCTGCATTACGGGGTGACTCCAAAGGCGAAAGGGGAGGGAAGGGGAAGAGAGAAGGGAAAGAGAGGGGAAAAGGGGACGGACGGCCGGGACGGCTGAACCGCCGGGCGGCCGGACACCGGTACGGGCGGACAACAGCCCACCAGTCTACGTCGGCCCCGCCCGGCCGCTCACCACGAGCCCACCGGCACCCTCCGCACCGCCCGCACCCCACACTGTCCGGCCGCTCACCACCAGCCCATCAGCCCGCCAGTCCACCGGCCGGCCGACCGACCGGCCGGAGCCCGGACGGTCCTCACCGCTTCGGTGTCGACGGCTCCTTCGGGCGGTGTTCCGCCGGGCCGCGCCGTACCGAGCCCGGGGCGTTCCACTCCGAGCGCCTGCGGGCCCGCTTCTTGGCCACCTCGGAGGACTCCAGCTGGTAGGGCACGGAGGTCACCATCACGCCCGGCGTGAACAGCAGGCGTCCCTTGAGCCGCAGCGCGCTCTGGTTGTGCAGCAGGTGCTCGTACCAGTGCCCGACGACGTACTCGGGGATGATCACCGACACCACGTCGCGCGGGGACTCGCGGCGCAGCCCCTTCACGTACTCGATGACCGGCCGGGTGATCTCGCGGTACGGCGAGTCCAGGACCTTCAGCGGCACGGTGAAGCCGCGCCGCTCCCACTCGTCGCGCAGGGCCTTGGTCTCGACCGGGTCGACGTTGACGCTGAGCGCCTCCAGGGTGTCGGAGCGCATCAACTTGGCGTAGGCGAGGGCGCGCAGCGCCGGCCGGTGGATCTTGGAGATCAGGACGACGGAGTGGACCCGGGAGGGGCGCAGGCTGTCGTCGGACGGGCCCTCGGGCGCGGCGATCTCCTCGGCCACCCGGTCGTAGTGCTTGCGGATGGCGGACATCGTCGCGTAGAAGATCACCATGCCGAGCAGGGCGACCCAGGCGCCGTGGGTGAATTTGGTGCCGAGGACGACGACCAGGACCAGGCCGGTGAAGAAGGCGCCGAACGCGTTGATGGCGCGGGAGCGGACCATGTGGCGGCGCTTGGCCGGGTCCTTCTCGGTGGCCAGGTGGCGGTTCCAGTGCCGGACCATGCCGGTCTGGCTCAGCGTGAAGGACACGAACACGCCGACGATGTAGAGCTGGATCAGGCGGGTCGAGTCGGCTCCGTAGATCCAGACCAGCAGGATGGCGGCTCCCGCGAGCAGCACGATGCCGTTGGAGAAGGCGAGCCGGTCGCCCCGGGTGTGCAGCTGGCGCGGCAGGTAGCGGTCCTGGGCGAGGATCGAGCCGAGCAGCGGGAAGCCGTTGTACGCCGTGTTCGCGGCCAGGAAGAGCACGAGCGCGGTGGCCGCGGCGAGCACGATGAACAGGAAGCTGCCGTCGCCGAACACGGCTTCGGCGACCTGGGAGATCACCGGGTTCTGGACGTAGTCGGAGCCGACCGCGACACCGTTCTCGAACAGGTCGTGCGCCGGGTTCTCGGCCATGCGGACCTTGGTCTCCATGGCCAGGGCGATGATGCCGCAGAACATGGTGACGGCGAGCAGGCCCATCATCGCGAGGGTGGTGGCCGCGTTCTTCGACTTGGGCTTGCGGAAGGCCGGGACGCCGTTGCTGATCGCCTCGACGCCGGTGAGCGCGGCACAGCCGGAGGAGAAGGCGCGCAGCAACAGGAAGACCAGGGCGAAGCCCGCGAGCCCCTGGTGCTCGGGCTTGATCTCGTAGTCGGCGGTCGGCGCCTTCATGGTGTCGCCGAGGACGATCCCGCGGAACGCGCCCCAGGCGATCATCAGGAAGACGCCCGTCACGAACACGTACGTCGGGATGGCGAAGAGCTTGCCCGACTCCTTGACCCCGCGCAGGTTCATGAGGGTGAGCAGCACGATCACGGCGATCGCGCACAGCACCTTGTGCTCGACGACGAACGGGACGGCCGAGCCGAGGTTCTCGATGCCCGAGGCGATCGACACGGCCACGGTGAGGACGTAGTCCACGAGCAGCGCGCTGGCGACGGTGAGGCCGGCCTTGGGGCCGAGGTTGGTGTTGGCGACCTCGTAGTCGCCGCCCCCGCTGGGGTAGGCGTGCACGTTCTGCCGGTAGGAGGCCACGACGGTGAACATCAGCACGACGACCGCGACGGCGATCCAGGGGCTGAAGTGATAGGCCGACACGCCCGCGATGGACAGGACGAGCAGCACTTCTCCCGGCGCGTACGCCACGGAGGAGAGCGGGTCGGAAGCGAAGACGGGGAGTGCGATGCGCTTCGGCAGGAGTGTCTCTCCGAGCCGGTCACTGCGCAGTGCGCGCCCGATCAGGATCCGTTTGGGCACGTCGGTCAGTTTGGACACGGTGAGGATCGTAAGCGCTCGAACAGGCCGCCGCCCACCCACCCCCCGCCGGAGCGCCCGATCCGCGGGATCCGCGACCGCGATCTGCCCTACGAGTGAAATCCCCTGCGCACTCGCCGATGCAATCGCCGACAGGGTGAATCTCCGTGCCTATATGAAAAAGGCCAAAACTTTGCCTCGCTTTGCCGATTCATGGAGGTTCCATGCACGCCACGGCCGAATTCATCGGTGCCACCGCTGAACTCATCGGTGCCGCGGCCGGACTCGTCGGACTCGGCATCCTCACCCTTGTCAGCGTGCGCAGCATCAGCCGCCGCTGATCGCCGTCACCGATCGCCGCCGGTGATCGCCGTCACTGATCGCCGTCGCGGCACGGGCGGATGTGCACAGGGGTGCCGCGGACGGACCGCGCGTGTGTAGCTTGGGCGTCGGTCTGAGACCCTGTTTCAGCCTGAGCTGTAACTTTTCACACCGGAAGGACGGTCGTGCACATCGTCATCATGGGCTGCGGCAGAGTGGGTTCCGCCCTCGCCCAGACCCTGGAGCAACAGGGGCACACGGTCGCCGTGATCGACCGTGACCCCACCGCCTTCCGACGACTGGGCTCCGGATTCGGTGGCCGTCGTGTGACCGGCGTCGGCTTCGACCAGGACACCCTGCGCGAGGCGGGCATCGAGGAGGCCGGCGCCTTCGCCGCCGTCTCCAGCGGCGACAACTCGAACATCATCGCCGCCCGGGTGGCCCGCGAGATGTTCGGCATCGAGAACGTGGCGGCGCGCATCTACGACCCGCGCCGCGCCGAGGTGTACCAGCGCCTGGGCATCCCCACCGTCGCCACCGTCCGCTGGACGGCCGACCAGATGCTGCGCCGGCTGCTGCCGTCGGGCGCCGAGCCGCTGTGGCGCGACCCCACCGGCGGGGTGCAGCTCGCCGAGGTGCACGCCTCGACGGCGTGGGTCGGCCAGCGGATCAGCCGGCTCCAGGAGGAGACGGGGGTGCGCGTGGCCTTCCTCACCCGGCTGGGCGAGGCGGTGCTGCCCAGCTCGCAGACGGTGCTGCAGGAGGGCGACCTGGTGCACGTGATGATGCGTACGGACGCCGTCGAGAAGGTCGAGGCGTCGTTCGCCGAGGGCCCCGAAGAGGAGAGCGGTCACTGATGAGGGTCGCCATTGCCGGTGCCGGCGCCGTGGGCCGCTCGATCGCGGGCGAGCTCCTGGAGAACGGGCACGAGATCCTGCTGATCGACAAGGCGCCGACCGCCATCTCGGTCGAGCGCGTCCCGATGGCGGAGTGGCTGCTGGCCGACGCCTGCGAGATCACGTCCCTGGACGAGGCGGCGCTCCAGCGCTGCAACGTGGTCATCGCGGCCACCGGCGACGACAAGGTCAACCTCGTCGTCTCGCTGCTCGCGAAGACCGAGTACGGCGTCCCGCGGGTCGTCGCCCGCGTCAACAACCCGAAGAACGAGTGGCTGTTCAACGAGTCGTGGGGCGTGGACGTCGCCGTCTCGACCCCCCGTCTGATGTCGGCCCTGGTCGAGGAGGCGGTGAGCGTCGGCGACCTGGTCCGGCTGCTGCGCTTCAGCCACGGCGACGCCAACCTCGTCGAGCTGACCCTGCCGCCGGAGTCCGCCCTGGCGGGCACCCAGGTCGGGGACGTGGCCTGGCCCGAGGACACCTCCCTGGTCACCATCATCCGCGGCACCCGGGTGCTCACCCCGACCCGCGAGGACTCGCTGGAGGCGGGCGACGAGCTCCTGTTCGTGGCGGCCCAGGCCCGTGAGGAGCAGCTGGAGGACCTGCTGTCGGTACGCCGCGAGGACGCGACGGGCTGACGCACGCGCAGACACGAGCAGGGGGCGCCCGGAAGAATCCGGGCGCCCCCTGCTCGGTGGTGCGGGCCTGCTGGTCGGCGGTCGGCCCTAGTCGGCGGACCGGGCGGCGGCGCGCCGCTCCTTCTCCGCCTTCTCCTCGGCCTCCATCTCGGCGAAGACGTCGATCGGCGGCGGAGCCTTCGCGAGGAAGACCCACGTCAGCCAGACCGCGAGCAGGAAGGGCGGGATCTTCAGGGCGATCAGGACCCAGCCGAACTGGGTGGTGTCGGCCCACCAGTACAGCGGGAAGAGGATCGCGCACTTGGCGAGCAGGATCAGGCCCCACGCGTAACTGGCCTTCGCGTACGCCTTCTTGCGGCCCGGGTTGCGGGTGCGCCAGGAGAGGTTCTCCTTGAAGACCGGGCCCAGGATCAGGCCGATCAGGGGGACCCCGGCGAGCGTGGTGACGATGTAGGCGAGGGCGAGGCCGAGCGTGTACAGCATGCCCGGCAGGTAGAAGTCCTTCGCGTTGCCCGTCATCATCGCGAAGACGACGCCGAAGGCGACACCGAAGACCCCGCTGAACGCGTGCTTGACGGTGTCCTTCATGACCAGGCGGACCACGACGAGCAGGATCGACACGCCGAGGGCCGCGATGGCCGCCGAGTGCAGGTCCTTGTTGATCGTGAAGATCGTGACGAAGAGCAGGCCGGGCAGGACCGTCTCGATCATGCCCCGCAGACCGCCGAACGCCTCGAAGAGGGCCGCCTCGGTCACCGCCCGCGAGTCCTGCGCGTCCTGCGCATCCCGCTGGGCGTCTTCGGTCGGCTTGTCGAGCGACGTCACCGGCTACTCCCGTCCGAGGGGTCTGAGTTCGTATTTGGGATTGAACAGCACGCGGCGGCCCCGGCTCATCGAGATCCGGCCCGACGCCATCAGCTTGCGCCCCGGTTCTATGCCCACGATGGAACGTCTGCCGAGCCACACCACGTCCAGGGCGGCCGAACCGTCGAACAGCTCGGCCTCCAGGGCCGGGACACCGGCCCTCGGGCGCAGGGTGACCGTGCGCAAGGTACCAGTAACCGTCACCACCTGCCGGTCGCGGCAGTCACCGATCCGTGTGCATCCCGCGGTCTCGGCGTCCTCCCGCAGCTCCTCCGACTCCAGGTCCTCCTGGGAGGAGGAGAGCCGGTCGATCATGCGCCGGAACCGGCCCGCCGGCTTTTCGGATCGAGGGACAGCACTCATGTACCAAAGCGTACCGGGGGGCGCTGCAAGCTACGTACCCGTCGTACTAGCGCTCGAACCGGTACCCCATGCCCGGCTCGGTGACGAAGTGCCGGGGATGCGACGGGTCCGCCTCCAGTTTCCGGCGCAGCTGGGCCATGTAGACGCGCAGGTAGTTCGTCTCGGTGCCGTAGGAGGGGCCCCAGACCTCCTGGAGCAGCTGTTTCTGGCCGACCAGGCGGCCCGTGTTGCGCACCAGCACCTCCAGGAGGTGCCACTCGGTCGGGGTCAGGCGCACGTCGCGGCCGTCCCGGTTGACCTTCTTGGCGGCCAGGTCGACGGTGAAGTCCTCGGTCGTGACGATCACGTCGTCCTCGCCGCCGCCGGTGGGCTCGGCCCGGCGCACGGCCGCCCGCAGCCGGGCGAGCAGCTCGTCCATGCCGAAGGGTTTGGTGACGTAGTCGTCGGCGCCCGCGTCGAGCGCCTCGACCTTCTCGTCGGAGGAGTGCCGGGCGGACAGGACGAGGATCGGTACGCGCGTCCAGCCGCGCAGTCCCCTGATCACCTCGACGCCGTCCATGTCGGGCAGGCCGAGGTCGAGCACGACCACGTCGGGGTGGCGGGCGGCCGCGAGCTGCAGCGCGGTGGCGCCGTCGGGGGCCGCGTCGACCTCGTACTTGCGTGCCTTGAGGTTGATCACGAGGGCTCGGGTGATCTGCGGCTCGTCGTCGACCACGAGGACGCGCGTCATGAGGCCTGCCTTTCCGGTTGTGCGGGTTCCTCCGGTTGTACGGGTTCCGCCGCCGCGAGGGCCTCGGGGCGGGAGGGGCGCGCCGCGAGGGTGAGGACCATGGTGAGGCCGCCGCCCGGGGTGTCCTCGGCGTTGAGGGTGCCGCCCATGGCCTCGGCGAAGCCGCGGGCGACCGCGAGGCCCAGGCCCACCCCGGCGCCGCGCGGGGCGTCGCCGTAGCGCTGGAAGGGGGCGAAGATACGGTCCTTCGCCTCGTCGGGTACGCCCCGGCCGCGGTCCACGACCCGTACCTCCACCCGGTCGCCGAGCGTGCTGGCGGCGACGAGGACGCGTTCGCCCGCGGGGCTGTACTTGACGGCGTTCTCGACGATGTTGGCGACCGAGCGCTCCAGCAGGCCCGGGTCGACCGCGACCATGGGCAGCGTCTCGGGGATCTCCAGCTCGACGCTGTGCTCCGGTACGCCGCCCAGCGCCATCGGGACCACCTCGTCGAGGTCGATCTCGCGGATCAGCGGGGTGACGGTGCCGGTCTGCAGGCGGGACATGTCGAGCAGGTTCCCCACCAGGTGGTCGAGCCGGTCGGCGCCCGCCTCGATGCCCTCCAGGAGCTCCGCCTCGTCCTCCTCGGACCAGGCCACGTCGTCCGACCTGAGGGAGGACACGGCGGCCTTGATGGCGGCCAGCGGCGTACGCAGGTCGTGGCTGACGGCGGCCAGCAGTGCGGTGCGGATGCGGTTGCCCTCGGCGAGCGCACGGGCCCGCTCGGCCTCCTTCTGCAGCCGTTTGCGGTCCAGGACGACGACGGCCTGGGCGGCGAAGGCGGCGAGCACCCGGCGGTCCTCGGCGGGCAGCACCCGGCCGGAGAGGGCGAGCGCGGTGTGGTCGCCGACCGGCATGTCGACGTCGGCGGCCTCGGGGAGCGCCGGCGGGTGCGGGCCGACGCTGCCGGCGCAGGTCCACGGGTCGACGTCGCCGGCCCGTTCGAGGAGCGCCACGGACTCCATGCCGAAGGTCTCGCGGACCCGCTCCAGCAGGGCGTCGAGGCTGGTCTCGCCGCGCAGGACGCTGCCCGCCAGGAAGGAGAGGATCTCGGACTCGGCGCGCAGCCGGGCCGCCTGGTGGGTGCGGCGGGCCGCCAGGTCCACCACGGAGGCGACCGAGATGGCCACGCCGATGAAGATGGCGATGGCGACGAAGTTCTTGGGGTCGGCGATGGTCAGCCGGTGCAGCGGCGGGGMGAAGAACCAGTTGAGGAGCAGGGAGCCGAAGGCCGCCGAGGCGAGCGCCGGGAGCAGTCCGCCGAGCAGGGCTGCCGCCACGGTGAGCGTCAGGAACAGCAGCATGTCGTTGGCGAGCCCGAGGTCGGCGTCGGCGTTGATCAGCAGCAGCGCGAGGAGCGCCGGGCCGACGACGCCCACCAGCCAGCCCGCGACGATCCGGGAGCGGCCCAGGCGGGCGCCGCGCGCGACGGGGAGGCCGCGCCCCTTGCCCGCCTCGTCGTGGGTGACGATGTGCACGTCCAGGTCGGGCCCCGACTCGCGGGCGACCGTGGCGCCGACGCCGGGGCCGAACACGTACTGCCAGGCCTTGCGGCGCGAGGAGCCGAGCACGATCTGGGTGGCGTTGACCCCGCGGGCGAACTCCAGCAGCGCGGACGGCACGTCGTCGCCCACGACGTGGTGGAAGGTGCCGCCGAGGTCCTCGGCGAGGGTCCGCTGGACGGCCAGCTCCTTGGGCGAGGCGGAGGTCAGCCCGTCGCTGCGGGCGATGTAGACGGCGAGCACCTCGCCGCCGGCGCCCTTCTCCGCGAGGCGGGCGGCGCGGCGGATCAGCGTACGGCCCTCGGGACCGCCGGTGAGGCCGACGACGATGCGTTCGCGGGCCTGCCAGGTGGAGCTGATGCCGTGCTCGCCCCGGTACTGGCGTAGGTACTCGTCGACGCGGTCGGCGACCCACAGCAGGGCCAGCTCGCGCAGGGCGGTGAGGTTGCCGGGGCGGAAGTAGTTGGACAGGGCCGCGTCGACCTTGTCGGGCTGGTAGATGTTGCCGTGCGCCATCCGGCGGCGCAGCGCCTGGGGCGACATGTCGACCAGCTCTATCTGGTCGGCCCGCCGCACCACCTCGTCGGGGACGGTCTCGCGCTGGCGCACGCCCGTTATCGACTCGACGACGTCGCCGAGCGATTCGAGATGCTGGATGTTGACGGTGGAGACGACGTCGATGCCGGCCGCCAGCAGCTCCTCGACGTCCTGCCAGCGCTTGGCGTTGCGCGAGCCGGGCACATTGCTGTGCGCCAGTTCGTCCACCAGGGCGACGGCCGGGTCGCGGGCCAGGACGGCGTCGACGTCCATCTCGGTGAAGACGGCGTCCCGGTGGGCCAGCTCCTTGCGCGGGACCTGCTCCAGGCCGTGCAGCATCACCTCCGTGCGCGGCCGGCCGTGGTGCTCGACGAAGGCCACCACGCAGTCCGCGCCCCGCTCGACGCGGCGGTGCGCCTCGGCCAGCATCGCGTACGTCTTGCCGACGCCCGGTGCCGCACCGAGGTAGATCCGAAGTCTGCCGCGTCCCATGGCCTCATTGTCTTCCCGAACACCCCGCGTACGCCGATCCGACCTTACGGCCTGCGATCGGGGCGAAAGGGACGGGAGGCCCGGGCGCGGACGTCCTTGACGCAACCCTGACGCCGCGACCCACGGCCCGCGGCAGGTGTCGGGGCCGGTGCCGGGACGGGAGCGGTGGCGTCAGCTCTCGACGAGTTCGCCGTCGCCGAGTTCCAGGACCCGGTCGGCCAGGTCCAGCAGGGCCGCGTCGTGGGTGGCGACGAGGGCGGTGACCCGCTGGCCGCGGACGACCGCCCGCAGCAGCTCCATGACCCCGAGGCCGGTCTCGGCGTCGAGCTGCCCGGTGGGTTCGTCGGCGATGAGGAGCGCCGGCTCGTTGGCGAGGGCGCGGGCGATGGCGACGCGCTGCTGCTGGCCGCCGGAGAGCTCGCCGGGGCGCTGGGCGGCGTGGCCGGCGAGCCCGACCAGGGAGAGCAGCAGCTCGACGCGCTCCTCGCGGGCGCGCGGGTCCGTCCGGCGCAGCCGCAGGGGCACGCCCACGTTCTCGGCGGCCGTCAGGACGGGGATGAGCCCGAAGGACTGGAAGACGAAGCCGATGCGGTCCCGGCGCAGTTCCAGCAGCCCGTTCTCCCCGAGCCCGGAGAGGTCGACCCCGTCGACGGTGACGCGCCCGGCGTCCGGCTCGTCGAGTCCGCCGACGAGGTTCAGCAGGGTGGTCTTGCCGGACCCCGACCGCCCCTTGAGGGCGACGAGTTCACCGCGCGGGACGGCGAAGGACACCCCGCGCAGGGCGTGCACGGCGGTGGCGCCGCTGCCGTAGGAGCGGTGGACGTCCTCCACCCGCACCATGGGGTCGGTGCCGACCGTGTCCGTGCCGATCCGCGTGCTCATGCCCCTCCCCGTGGACCGGGCGCCAGTATCACCGTCCGGCGCCCGGGCCTGCAACGGTCCGCCCCCGGCCGGTCAGCTCGGGTTGTCGCCGTGCGTGAGCGTCTCCCAGGCGACGAAGAGGTTGTTGCTCCCCGCCGGACGGTTGCGCGCCGTCAGCGCCTCGGTGTTGGTCATGGCGTGCCCGAGCCGGTTGTGCAGGGCGTTGTGGCCGACCTCGGTGACGGGCCCGAGCCCCAGGTGCAGCGAGCCGCCGCACAGCCAGCCCGGGGCCGCCTCGCCGAGTTCGTACTTCGCCTGGAAGCCGAGCGCGTGCCGCAGCCGCTCGCCGACGTCGGTGCCGTACAGGTCCTGGCCCTGGATGCGGCTGGTCTCGGCGATGTGCGAGATCGCCGAGATGCCGTACCCGGTGTGGGTGAAGTCGCGGCAGGTCTCCTGGGTGAGTCCGTTGACGAAGGTGGACTGGCCCTGCCAGTAGTTGACGATCTTCTGCGTGGTGTCGAGGTTCTGGCTCGGCACGGTCCTCGGCAGGGCGCCGTCGGAGGAGAGGTAGACGTAGGCGGCCGTGCGGGTGCGGAACTTCGCCATCGCCTTGTCGTAGGAGGCCTTGTCCTCCAGGAAGACGGAGATGCCGACGGCGGCCTCCATCATCGACAGCTCCCAGTTGCCGTTGGAGTTCGAGCCGTTGATGACCTCGGGCAGGTAGACGTCGCGCAGCATCGTCGCGAAGCGGCCGGAGTTGGCCCAGCCGCCGTCGTACGTGTACTTGATGATCTCGGCGGCCTTGGGCCAGGAGGAGCCGGCCCAGCCGGTCTGCAGCGGCGCGTTGCTGTTGGTGTGGTCGCGGATGGTCGCGGACCAGGCGTCCATCAGCTCGATCGCTTTCTTCGCGTACCGGGCGTCGCGCGTGACGTACCAGGCGAGCGCCTGGGTGTACGCGGCGATGGCGTCCTCGCGCTCGTCGGTGCAGCCGTTGTTGGGGTTCGAGTACGAGCCGCACTCCACGACCGCGCGTGGCTTGGCGGTGCGGGTGAGCGAGCCGTACTTGCTCGACAGCATCTGGTCGTACGCGCCCTTCCAGGGCTGGACACCGGCGTTGACCTGCTGCCGGGCGAAGTCCAGCTGGCCGCGGGAGACGGTGACCCCGGGGTGCGCGAAGGCGGCCGGGGCCGCCTGGGCG
>NZ_VDFC01000075.1:44568-109872 GCF_008369065.1 Streptomyces apricus
GTCGGCGACATGGGGGGGCCATCCGTTCTCGTATGTGAACACGGAATGCCTTTATGAACACAGGCGTTGGCCGGTGACCATAGGTACAGACCATGTCCGCGTCAAGAGAAGGCGCACCCCGGAAGACCCCGCCGGTCCGGCCCCCGTCGAGCCCTGACCGTCCCGTCAGGCCTTGACCGTGAAGCCGTGCTGCCGGCCGAGCTTCTTGAGCGTAGTCTGCCCCGGGATGCCGTTCGCGTCGCCGCCGCTGAAGCCGTAGCGGCGCTGGAGGGCCGCGTACGCCTCCACGGTCCTGGTGCCGAAGGAGCCGTCGGCCCACTGCGCGGGCAGCAGCCCCTCGGCGACCAGGGCCTTCTCGACGACCAGGACGTCCTTCTTGTGCGTGGTGCCGCCCTGGGGCAGCCCCGGGTCGCGGCGCGCGGCGGCGATCAGGTTGCTCAGGTCGACGACGGGCCTGGCGGGCGTGGTGCCGCTGCCGGCCGGGGCCGCCGCGAAGAGGGCCGCCTTGTCGATGTTGCCCGGATCCCAGTGGTCGTTGCCCGGGATGTTCGCGTGGCCGTAGTGCCCGCCCTTGCTCATCCAGACCGCGCGGGGGCGGTTGGTGGCGTCGGCGCCCGAGGTCGCCAGACGGCCCGCCGGGAAGGTGTCCGGGATGTTCCAGGAGCGGATCGCGGCCATCATGGCGCGGTAGTTGGGGCCCGGCTTCCAGGTCTTGGTGAACGGCTTCGCGGCCCGTCCCAGCACCTCGATCTGGATGCAGACCTTCCCGACGCGGTTGGTGCGCGTCGACCCGTCGTTGCGCAGCGCCCGCGCGCTGTGGTTGAGCGGGCCGAACTGGCCGAGCCGGTCGGTCGTCGGGTCGTACAGCAGGTGCGGTTCGGCGGACACGCTGATCAGGTGCGCCGACACCGCCTTGAAGGCCGCGTCGCCCGTGCCGCTCTCCGTGGTGTGCCAGACGACGCGGCCCGGGATCGACGGAAGGTCCATCGCGCCCCCGATGCTCCCGTCGCCCAGCCGCTGGGCCTTCTCGATCCAGTTGGTGGCCATTGCGCTCCCCCATGGTTGCCGGTGATCAACAAGTCGGTTGTGGCGCGCGGGAGTTGGGGACCCCACCCCGTCCGTCGCCACGTCCAGGGTGACGCAGCGTAGCCGCTTTCGGGTTGCGACTCGGGCTTTTCTTCACCCGTTCGGCCCACGTGTCGGACCTCGAAAAGCATGAATGTCCCTACATGAAGGGGAAAGGAAGGCGCGCACGGGAGGGACACCGCGGTCGCCGCCGAGGGCCGTCGCCGCCCGGTCCCACCAGCGGGGAACGCCGAAGGGCCGCATCCCCCTGGAGAGGATGCGGCCCTTCGTGCACTTCTGTGCGTGGGGGTCTAACGGACCTCGGTGATCTCCGGTCCGCGCTGCAGCTGCCCCATGCCGCCGGAGAAGCGGGAACCCGCCTGCTCCTCCTGCTGCACACCCTCCGCGACCATCTGCGCGTCGTCGGGCAGCTTCAGGACGATCGGGTCGCGAGGGGCCATCGGACCCTCGCCGCGGACCACCACGGTGTCCCGGAAGATCTGCTCCAGCAGACCGGCGGCCTGCGGCTGCACCGCGCCCTGCCCGGAGATCACTCCGCGCAGGAACCAGCGGGGCCCGTCCACGCCGATGAACCGGACCACCTGGAAGCCGCCGGTCCCGTCCGGCAGCTGCACCGGCACCTGGGCGCGCAGCTCCCAGCCCAGCGGGCCCTCGACCTCGTCGATGACACCGCCCTGCTGCGTGATCCCGGTGGCGATCTCCTCGCGCACCTCGCCCCAGATGCCCTCCCGCTTGGGAGCGGCGAAGGCCTGCAGCTGGACCGCGCTGTCCTTGAGGACCACGGTGGCCGCGACGATCGCGTCGCCCGCCACCTCCACCCGCAGCTCCATGCCGTCGACCCCGGGTACGAAGAGGCCGCCCAGGTCCACCCGGCCGTCGGCCGGGTCGCGCACCTCGGTGCTGTCCCAGGGACCGTCGGGGCGCGGCTCCGGTTCGAGCCTCACGCGCTCGCGCTCCGCCCCGTCCGCCTCAGTGTCGACGCCGTCGACGACCTGCTCGGCCTCGCCCGCCGCGTCCTCGGCGGCACTGCCCTTCTTGCGACGTCCGAACACGTCACTGTCCTTCCCGGTCGGATACGACCGAAGCGTATCGATTCCCACCCGTTGTGCCGCCCACCGCGGAATGCCCGCCGGTGGACCCGAAGCCCCCTGCGGCCCGCGCCGAGTCGGGAAGCTCCGCGACTTCCTGGAAGCTCACCTTCTCGACCTGCTGGACGACCAGTTGGGCAATCCGGTCGAAGCGCTCGAACCGCACGGACTCGCGCGGGTCGAGATTCACCACGATCACCTTGATCTCCCCACGGTACCCGGCATCAACCGTCCCCGGGGCATTCACGAGGGCGACACCGCAGCGGGCGGCGAGGCCGGAACGGGGGTGCACGAAGGCCGCGTACCCCTCGGGGAGCGCGATGCACACCCCGGTGGGGAGCACGGCGCGTTCGCCCGGTTCCAGCACGCGGCTCTCGGTGGTCCGCAGGTCCGCTCCGGCGTCACCGGGGTGCGCGTACTGCGGAAGCGGTACGTCCGGGTCGACGCGCTTGATCAGCACGCCCACCGGAGCCCGCCCGGGGGTCACGGGTTCACCTCGAAGGCACGGGCCCGGCGGACCGTGTCGGGGTCGTCCATGGCCGCCCGGATCTCCTCCTGGCGGCCGTTGTCCACGAAGTGGTCGACCTTCACCTCGACGAAGAGGGCGTCCGCGCGGACGGCGACGGGCCCGTCGGGGCCGCCGATGCGTCCGGTCGCGGTCGAATAGATCTTGCGTCCGGCCACCGCCGTGACCTCGGCCTCCAGGTGCAGCACGGTGCCCACGGGCACGGGCCGCACGAAGTCGGTCTCCAGCCGGCCGGTCACCGCGATGGTGCGCAGCAGCCAGTTCAGCGAGCCGAGGGTCTCGTCGAGCGCGCTGGCCAGGACGCCGCCGTGCGCGAGGCCCGGTGCGCCCTGGTGCGCGGGCTGCACGGTGAACTCGGCGGTGATCCGCACGCCCTCGCCCGCCCGGGCCGCCAGGTGCAGCCCGTGCGGCTGTCCGCCGCCGCAGCCGAAGCACAGGTCGTAGTGCGCGCCCAGCAGCTCGCCGGGGGCGGGCGCGTCGGGATGGCGCACCGGCGCCACGGCGTCGGAAGGGGGCCGCAGGGCCGAAGATGTACCACTCACAGGCGCAGACCTTACCTCCGCGTCGGAGGCCGGGACGCACCGTGGCAGGCTTGGCGGTATGCAGCCTTCCGCCCCGCCGTACGAAGAACGTCTCACCGCACCGCGCTCCTGGTGGTTCATCTGCCTGCTGGTGGGCCTCTCGATGGCCCTGGTCCTGCTCCCCTTCGGCACGCTGCCGCTCTTGGGGGGCCTGGTCGGCGGCACGGCGGTGGCGGCGGTGGTGGCCAGTTCGTACGGCTCCGCGCGGATCCGCGTGGTGGGTGGCTCGCTGATCGCGGGCGACGCCCGGATCCCGGTCACCGCACTGGGCGAGGCCCACGTCATGGACGCCGAGGAGGCCCGCGCCTGGCGTACGTTCAAGGCCGACGCGCGTGCGTACATGCTGCTGCGCGCCTACGTACCGACGGCCCTGCGCGTGGACATCACCGACCCCGCGGACCCGACGCCGTACGTGTACCTGTCGACGCGCGACCCCGAGCGCCTGGCGGCCGCCCTGGCCGCGGCGCGCACGGCCGCGTAGACGTCCGGTACGAAAACTTTTCCTTCCGCAGGCCGGAACTTTGCCCGCGGGCGGACCCCCGCGCGCGGGCCGCTTCCCGGCCGGTCCCGGGACCGGTGTCCCGGCTCCCGGGTCAGCTCCCGAGCTCCCTCGGCAGGTCGCCCATGTCCAGCGGCCGGGCCGGCCCCTCCAGGGGCGGCAGGGCGGGCAGGGCGTCCCAGGGCACCTGCACCTTGCGGAGGTCCCTGCGGACCCGGTCCGCGAGCTTCCTCGTGTCACGGCGGTTCATCGCCGCTCCGACGGCTGCGCCCACCATGAACGGCATCAGGTTCGGCAGGTTCCTGACCGTGCGCTTCATGATCTGCTGGCGCATCTCGCGCTTCACATGGCCCCCGAGGGCCGCGTTGAGCGTCGACGGCTTGGTCACGTCGATGCCGCGCTCCTCCGACCAGGAGCCCAGGTACGTGGTCGTGCGTTCCCGCAGACTGCCCGGCGGCCGCAGGCCGTAGACCTCGTACAGCTCGGCGATCAGCTTCAGCTCGATCGCGGCGACCCCGGTGACCTCGGCGGCCAGCTCCGTGGGCATCGCGAGCGGTACCGGCATCATCGCGGCGGCACCGATTCCCGCGCCCACCGTGGACGTCGCGTTGCACGCGCCCGCGACGAGCTTGTCCGCGAGCTGCTCGGGGCCCAGGCCCGGGAACTGCCTGCGGAGCGTCGCGAGGTCGCGCACGGGGATGCGCGGGGCGATCTCGATGATGCGGTCGGCGAGGTTCGCCAGGGCGGCTCTGGCCCGGCTGCCGCTCTTGCGGACGCCCTCCTTGACGCCGTGGCCGACGGCGGCGGCCCGGCGTCTGGCGACAGGCGCCTTCGGTTCCGGCACCTCAAGGGCACCGGAGGCGCCTGTCGCGTCCGTCGGTTCGAGCGAGGCCGAACGGCCTCGCCCGTCGTCGTACGTACCGTCCTGGGACGGCTGGTCCGCTTCCCGGTCACGGAAGCGGCGCTTCCAGGGCGGGGTCGAGCCTGTCACGGCCGACCCTGCCTCAGTCGCAGTCGCGGCAGATCGGCTGGCCGTTCTTCTCGCGGGCCAGCTGGCTGCGGTGGTGGACCAGGAAGCAGCTCATGCAGGTGAACTCGTCCTGCTGCTTCGGCAGGACCCGGACGGCCAGCTCCTCGTTCGAGAGGTCCGCTCCGGGCAGTTCCAGGCCTTCGGCGGCCTCGAACTCGTCCACGTCGACCGCCGAGGTCGACTTGTCGTTCCGGCGGGCCTTCAGTTCCTCAAGGCTGTCCGAGTCGACGTCGTCGTCGGTCTTGCGTGGGGTGTCGTAATCCGTTGCCATGTGTCGCTCTCCCCCTCTGGGTGTCTGCAGTGTCTCAGCGCACGTAACGCGTGAGAGGCCGGACTTGTGCCCGACCTGAGGCGGAGATTTTGCCTCACATCAAGGTCTGTTACTCAATCGACACCCAACCGCACTCGCGAAGAGTGATCGGCTTGGATGGCGAACGGGACCGTACACGGTTCGAATGCCGCACTTCAAAGGCGTCTCACCGTGTACTTCCCGTGATTCCAACTCCCGAAAACCCGGATTATCCCGGCTTTACGACAGCCTGTTGATCACGGAGGGTGGATGGTCCGAAATTCGCCCCTGTGATCGATCACACAGAAGCGCACTGTCCGGCTACCCAGAAATTTCCGCGCAAAGCGAACATCGCCGCGTGTCGGCGACATGGTCTCAGATGGGCAGGGCGACGCGCATCACCAGGCCCCCTCCTTCACGCGGCTCCGCGAAGATGTGGCCGCCGTGGGCGCGGGCCACCGACCTGGCGATGGACAGGCCCAGGCCCACTCCCTTGTCGCTTCCCGTCCGCTCGGTGCGCAGCCGCCGGAAGGGCTCGAAAAGATTGTCGACCTCGTACGCGGGAACGACCGGTCCCGTGTTCGACACCGTGAGGACCGCCTGGCCGTGCTGCACGGCCGTGACGACGTCGACCCAGCCGTCCTGCGCCACGTTGTAGCGCACGGCGTTCTGGACGAGGTTCAGGGCGATCCGCTCCAGCAGGACGCCGTTGCCCTGCACGACCGCCGCGGCCCGCTCCCCGCGCACCTCCACGCCCTTCAGGTCCGCCTCGCCGCGCACCTGCTCTATGGCCTGCGCGGCGACCTCGGCGAGGTCCACCGGCTTGCGCTCGACGATCTGGTTGTCGCTGCGGGCGAGCAGCAGCAGGCCCTCGACGAGCTGCTCGCTGCGCTCGTTCGTGGCGAGCAGGGTCTTGCCCAGCTGCTGCAGCTCCACGGGGGCGCCCGGGTCCGAGAGGTGCACCTCCAGGAGGGTGCGGTTGATCGCGAGGGGCGTGCGCAGCTCGTGCGAGGCGTTCCCGACGAACCGCTGCTGGGCGGTGAAGGCGCGCTGCAGCCGCTCCAGCATGTCGTCGAAGGTGTCCGCCAGCTCCTTGAGCTCGTCGTCGGGGCCGTCCAGCTCGATGCGCCGGGAGAGGTCCGAGCCCGCCACCGCGCGCGCGGTGCGGGTGATGCGGCCCAGCGGCGAGAGCACCCGGCCTGCCATCGCGTACCCGAAGGCGAACGCGATCACGGCGAGGCCGAGCAGCGCCATCAGCGAGCGGCTGAGCAGGCCGTCGAGCGCGTGCTGGCGCTGGACGGCGGTGCACTCCTTGAGCATCGCGTTCAGCTCTTCGTTGCTGCCGGCGCCGCTCAGCTGCGGACAGGTGTCACTGGTGAGCTGGAGGTTGCTGCCGGTCACCTTGAAGTCGACGCCGCTGCCCTCGTGCAGGGCCTGGGCCGCCAGCAGATAGATGATCGACAGCAGCAGGATGCCCGCGATCAGGAACATCCCGCCGTACAGCAGCGTGAGCCGTATGCGGATGGTCGGGCGCAGCCACGGGAACGGCGGCTCCGGCTTGCGGGGGTCCCAGGTGGGTTTCGGCGGCGCCTTGGGCGGAGCGGGGGTCGTGGTCATCGCCGGTCAGATCCGGTACCCGGAGCCCGGCACGGTCACGATGACCGGGGGCTCGCCGAGCTTGCGGCGCAGGGTCATCACCGTGACGCGCACGACGTTGGTGAACGGGTCGGTGTTCTCGTCCCAGGCCTTCTCCAGGAGCTGCTCCGCGGAGACGACCGCGCCCTCGCTGCGCAGCAGCACCTCCAGGACGGCGAACTCCTTGGGCGCGAGCTGGACCTCCCTGCCGTCGCGGAAGACCTCGCGGCGGTTGGGGTCGAGCTTGATCCCGGCGCGCTCCAGGACGGGCGGCAGCGGCATGCTCGTACGCCGGCCCAGCGCACGCACGCGTGCCGTCAGCTCGCTGAACGCGAAGGGCTTGGGAAGGTAGTCGTCGGCGCCGATCTCCAGGCCCTCCACCCGGTCGCTGACGTCCCCGGAGGCCGTCAGCATCAGCACGCGGGTGGGCATGCCGAGCTCGACGATCTTGCGGCAGACGTCGTCGCCGTGGACCAGCGGCAGGTCGCGGTCGAGGACGACCACGTCGTAGTCGTTGACGCCGATGCGCTCCAGGGCGGCCGCGCCGTCGTACACGACGTCGACGGCCATGGCCTCCCGGCGCAGTCCGGTGGCCACCGCATCGGCGAGCAGCTGCTCGTCCTCGACGACGAGTACACGCACGTCGCTTGTCCTTCCTCCGTCCACCCGCGCGGCGGCTTCACGGCACGCGCGGGCGGTGTCTGATGGGGCCCTCCCGCTCGAACGCAGCCGGGAACAGGGAGGGTGCGACTCCATCCTGCCCTTTTCGGCCATAAGTCGGCTGTAAGACGGGTTCGCAGGCCCGGGAATGCGAGATTTTCTCGTGCGGTTGAGGTTTCTGCGGAAGAGAGCCGGGGGAGGACGGCTTTACACCCCGCGATCACGCTCTGCTCGTACCGCACCACCTTGCGGTACGGCTCGGTCCGCTTCCCGCAGGGCGGGCGTGGGTGTCCGGCACCGCTGCCGCCCGGTCGGGCGGCGCCGGGCACCTGGAGATGTGATCGCCCCTTCCGAATGGCACACCCCCGTGCCACCGACCCACGACCCAGGACGAGGGGGCGCAGCATGGACGCATTCACCTCAGGACTTCTGCAGCGCATAAGGACGACCGAGTCCGACCTGACGATGGCCCGCGAGACCGGCGACGACTTCCTCGCGGAGGTCGAGCAGGCGGAACTCGACGACCTTCACCGCCTTGCCGCGGAGCACGGTGTGCAGCTCGGCGCTTCGCACGTCTGATCCAGTTCGGTACGAGAGCGGGGCCCCGGGATCCAGCCCGGGGCCCCGCTTCGTCGTTGCCGGCCGCTTGGTACCAGCCGTTCGGTGGCTGCCGTGCGGTGTCAGTCGTGCCAGGCGCCGAGTTCGTCGAGGCGGGCCTGCAGGGGTTCGAAGAGGCCGGGCGGGGCGGCCACCGTCAGATCGGTCGAGAGCGGGTCGCCGGGGCGCCCGCCGGTCAGCGCGCCGGCCTCCCGGGCGATCAGGTCGCCGGCGGCGTAGTCCCAGGGGTTCAGCCCGCGCTCGTAGTACGCGTCCAGCCGGCCCGTCGCCACGTCGCACAGGTCGATCGCCGCCGAGCCGGCGCGCCGGATGTCGCGGACCTGGGAGATCAGCTGCCCGAGCACCTCGGCCTGGCGGGTCCTGCGGTCCGCGAGGTAGCCGAAGCCGGTGCCGACGAGGGCGAGCGCGAGGTCGGGAGCGGGCCGCACGCGCGCGGGACGGTCGTTCACGTACGCCCCGCCGCCGAGGACGGCCCGGTAGGTCTCCCCCCGCATCGGGGCGTGGACGACGCCGACGAGGGTCTCGCCGTCCTTGCGGGCCGCGATGGACACGGCCCAGCCGGGCAGCCCGTACAGGTAGTTGACCGTCCCGTCGATCGGGTCGATCACCCACTGGACGCCGCTGGTCCCCTCGACGTCGGCCCCCTCCTCGCCGAGCACGCCGTCGTCCGGCCGCACCTCGGCCAGCAGGCCGGTGATCAGCTTCTCGGAGGCGATGTCCATCTCGGTGACGACATCGACCGCGCTGGACTTGGTCGCCGCCACCCCCAGGTCGTCGGGGCGGCCGTCCCTCAGGAAGGCGCCCGCGCGGTGGGCCGCGTCCAGCGCGATCTCCAGCAGCTCGGCCTTCAGCTCGTCGTTCGCGGTGGCGGTCACGGGGCTCCTCATGCGTACGGGCTGTCGGCGCCCGCGGCGGCGGGCTTGGGGTTGCGGGCCGGGCAGCAGCCCACGGGGCAGAGATTGTGGCTGGGACCCAGGGCGCCGAGCGCGCAGGGAGAGACGTTCCTGCCGCTCTCCGCGGCGGCCCGCTCCAGGACGAGGTCGCGGATAGCGGCGGCGAACCGCGGGTCGGCGCCGACGGTGGCCGAGCGGCGCACCGGCAGCCCCAGCTCGGCGGCCTTCGCGGTGGCCTCCGTGTCGAGGTCGTACAGGACCTCCATGTGGTCCGAGACGAACCCGATGGGCGCCATGACGACGGCCGGGACGCCGGCCGCGTGCCGCTCCTCCAGGTGGTCGCAGATGTCCGGCTCCAGCCACGGGATGTGCGGGGCCCCCGAACGCGACTGGTAGACGAGCTGCCACGGGTGGTCGGTGCCGGTCCGCTCGCGCACCGCGTCGGCGACGAGCCGGGCGACGTCCAGGTGCTGGCGCACGTACGCCCCGCCGTCGCCGTGGCCCTCCACCGGTCCGGAGGTGTCCGCCGCGGCCGTCGGGATCGAGTGGGTCGTGAAGGCGATGTGCGCGCCCGCGCGGACGTCCTCGGGCAGCTCGGCGAGGGACTTCAGGACCCCTTCGACCATCGGCTCGACGAAGCCCGGGTGGTTGAAGTAGTGCCGGATCTTGTCGATCCGCGGCAGCTCAAGGCCTTCGGCCTCCAGGGTGGCCAGGGCGCCGGCCAGGTCCTCGCGGTACTGCCGGCAGCCCGAGTACGAGGCGTACGCGCTCGTGGCCAGCACCAGGATGCGGCGGCGGCCGTCGGCGACCGCCTCGCGCAGCGTGTCGGTCAGGTACGGGCCCCAGTTCCGGTTGCCCCAGTACACCGGCAGGTCGAGGCCGTGCTCGGCGAAGTCCTTGCGCAGGGCGTCCAGCAGGGCGCGGTTCTGGTCGTTGATCGGGCTGACCCCGCCGAACAGGAAGTAGTGCTGTCCCACTTCCTTGAGGCGTTCCTTGGGGATGCCCCGGCCGCGTGTCACGTTCTCCAGGAACGGGACCACCTCGTCGGGGCCCTCGGGGCCGCCGAAGGAGAGCAGGAGCAGGGCGTCGTAGGGGGTGGCATCGAGCGCGTCTGGCATATCTCGATCCTGCCATCCGCCTCCGACAACCGGGCACCGGCAGGGGGGTCTGTCGGCAGGTGGGCGGGGTCACCGGCCGTCGGCACGTATGCGTCGGGGTCACCGCACCCGTAAGCTGTATCGACGAACTTCACGCCTTACCGGACCTCACCGGAGAACCCCCGTGCCCAGCCCCTACCGCGCCCTGTTCGCCGCCCCCGGCTCCAAGGGCTTCACCACCGCGGGTCTCCTCGGCCGGATGCCGCTGTCGATGATGGGCATCGGCGTGGTCACGATGATCTCCCAGGTCACCGGGCGGTACGGGCTCGCGGGCGCGCTGTCGGCGACCATCGCGCTGTCCGCGGCGGTGCTCGGCCCCCAGATCTCCCGCCTGGTGGACCGGTACGGGCAGCGGCGGGTGCTGCGGCCCGCCACCCTGGCCGCGCTCACCGCGTCCGCCGGGCTCCTGCTGACCGTCCACCTCAGGGGGCCGGACTGGGTCCTCTTCCTCTGCTCGGCCGGCATCGGCTGCGTACCGAGCGTCGGGGCGATGACCAGGGCGCGCTGGGCGCTGATCTACCGGGGCAGGCCCGAGCTCCACACGGCGTACGCCTTCGAGTCCGTCGTCGACGAGGTCTGCTTCATCTTCGGGCCGATCGTCTCCATCGGCCTGTCCACCGTGTGGTTCCCGGAGGCCGGACCGCTGCTCGCCTCCCTCTTCCTCGCGGCCGGGATCTTCTGGCTGACGTCCCAGCGCGCCACCGAGCCGGCGCCGCACCCCCGCGAGCACCACACGGGAGGCTCGGCACTGCGCTCGGCCGGACTCCAGGTGCTGGTGGCCACGTTCGTGGCGACGGGCGCGATCTTCGGCGCGGTCGACGTGGTCACCGTGGCCTTCGCCGAGGAGGAGGGCCACAAGGGCGCGGCGAGTGTCGTGCTGGCGGTCTACGCGGCGGGCTCCTGCGTGGCGGGGGCGGTCTTCGGGCTGCTGCGCTTCTCCGGGGCGCCCGCCCGCCGGTGGGCCCTGGGCATCTGCACGATGGCCGTGAGTATGATCCCTCTGCTACTGGTCGGGAACCTGCCGTTTCTGGCCGTGGCGCTGTTCGTTGCGGGCCTGTCCATCGCGCCGACGATGATCACGACGATGGCCCTCGTCGAACTGCACGTACCACGCGCGAAACTGACCGAGGGCATGACGTGGGTGAGCACGGGCCTCGCGGTCGGGGTTGCGCTCGGTTCCTCCCTGTCCGGCTGGGTGATCGACTCGGCCGGGGCGCGGGCCGGGTACGGGGTTCCGGTCGCGGCCGGCGCCGTCGCGGTCGCGGTGGGTTTCCTCGGGTATCGCCGGCTCAGCAGGCCGGTTCCGCAGCGGGGAGGGACCCATGAAGAGCACAGTGAGCGGGAAGAGCGTCACCTGGCGTAACTGGGCCGGGAACGTCACCGCCCGGCCGGCCCGGGAGGTCGCCCCGGCCTCCGTCGAGGAACTCTCCGCCATCGTGCGCAAGGCCGCGGAGGACGGGCTGAGGGTCAAGGCCGTCGGTACGGGCCACTCCTTCACGGCGGCGGCGGCCACCGACGGTGTGTTGATCCGCCCTCATCTGTTGACGGGCATACGCAGGATCGACCGCGAGGGCGGCACCGTCACGGTGGAGGCCGGTACGCCGCTCAAGCGCCTCAACCTGGCCCTGGCCCGCGAAGGGCTCTCGCTCACGAACATGGGCGACATCATGGAGCAGACGGTGTCGGGCGCGACCAGTACCGGTACGCACGGCACCGGCCGCGACTCCGCCTCGCTCGCCGCCCAGATCAAGGGCCTGGAGATGGTGACCGCCGACGGCTCGGTCCTCACCTGCTCCGAGAAGGAGAACCCCGAGGTCTTCGCGGCGGCCCGGGTGGGTCTCGGCGCCCTGGGCGTCATCACGGCGATCACCTTCTCCGTGGAGCCGCTCTTCCTGCTGACCGCGCGCGAGGAGCCCATGGGCTTCGACGAGGTGACGGACTCGTTCGAGGAACTGTTCGCGGAGAACGAGCACTTCGAGTTCTACTGGTTCCCGCACACCGGCAACTGCAACACCAAGCGCAACAACCGCAGCGCGGGCCCGGAGCGGCCGGTCGGCACCGTCCGCGGCCTCTACGAGGACGAGTTCCTCTCCAACGGCCTCTTCCAGGCCGTCAACTACGTGGGCCGGGCCGTCCCCGCCACGATCCCCTCGATCGCGCGGATCTCCAGCCGCGCGCTGTCCGCGCGCACCTACACCGACATTCCCCACAAGGTCTTCACTTCTCCGCGCCGGGTGCGCTTCACGGAGATGGAATACGCCGTTCCGCGGGCCGCCGTCGTCGAGGCGCTGCGCGAACTGAAGGCCATGGTCGACCGTTCGCCACTGCGTATCAGTTTTCCCGTCGAGGTGCGCACGGCCCCCGGGGACGACATCGCCCTGTCCACCGCCTCCGGCCGGGACAGCGCGTACATCGCGGTCCACATGTTCCGGGGGACGCCGTACCAGGCGTACTTCAGCGCCGCGGAGCGGATCTTCACCGCGCACGAGGGCCGGCCGCATTGGGGCAAGGTGCACACCCGCGACGCCGAGTACCTGGCCGGCGCCTATCCGCGCTTCGGCGAGTTCACCCGGCTGCGCGACCGGCTCGACCCGGAACGGCGCTTCGGCAACGACTACCTGCGGCGGGTCCTCGGCGAGTAGCCCGGCCCGACCGACCGGTTGCCCGCGCACAGGAGACGGGGGCACGAGGACCGCCCCACGCCCGGCGATCATGTGGAGAACAGATATCGGCTTGATCACCGAAGCGTCACTTCCGGTGTCCAACTCCCGTCGCCGGACAGAAGTTCGGCGGCGTGCCGATCCACGCAAGTGGCCCGAATGGAGTACTGTTGCGAGCCCTGGGTCCGGACACTCACCAGGCCGTCCGGGGCCTTCCAGGACCGCCGGGAGGGGGCTCGTTGCACAGGGTGATGAGGTTCGTCACTTAGCGTTGCGAATAGGTAACCGTGCCATAACGGCGAGTTCGGGCCACGGTCCGACACGCCGGGCAACTCGGCAAGGTTGTGGCAGGCTGCACCCGGGCAGGCCACACTCGACTAGCGGAAGCAGCGACGCACGTGACGTCGGCAGGCACCACCCGGGAGGTCCCCATGCCCGAACTGCGTGTCGTGGCCGTCTCCAACGACGGCACACGGCTGGTGCTGAAGGCTGCGGACAGCACGGAGTACACGCTTCCGATTGACGAGCGTCTACGCGCCGCCGTACGCGGCGACCGTCCCCGCCTCGGCCAGATCGAGATCGAGGTGGAGAGCCATCTCCGCCCCCGAGACATCCAGGCGCGCATACGCGCGGGAGCATCCGCCGAAGAGGTCGCCTCGCTCGCCGGCATCCCCGTCGACCGTGTGCGCCGCTTCGAAGGCCCCGTGCTGGCCGAGCGCGCCTTCATGGCGGAGCGGGCCCGCAAGACCCCCGTCCGCCGCCCCGGTGAGACGACCGGCCCCCAGCTCGGCGAGGCGGTGCAGGAGCGCCTGCTGCTGCGCGGCGCCGACAAGGAGACCGTCCAGTGGGACTCCTGGCGCCGCGACGACGGCACCTGGGAGGTCCTGCTGGTCTACCGGGTGGCGGGCGAACCGCACTCGGCGAGCTGGACGTACGACCCGCCCCGGCGGCTCGTCCAGGCCGTCGACGACGAGGCGCGCTCGCTGATCGGCGAGTCCGACGACCTCGCGGCGGCCGAGCCCAGCTTCCCGTTCGTGCCGCGCATCGCCCGACTGCCGCGCGACCGCCCCCTCGACCGCTCCCTGGACCGGCAGATCGAGCGGCCGAGCCTGCCGGGACCGCCCTCCGAGGCGGACCTGGAGGAGAGCGTCGGCGAGCGCGACTCGCTGACCAGCCTCCTGGAGGCGGTGCCCAGCTTCCGCGGCGACATGGTCGTGCCCGAGCGGCCCTCGGCCGCGCCCGCCGCCTCGGCGGCCCCGGCCACGGACCTTCCCGAGACGGAGGAGGCGCCCGCTCCGGAGTCCGAGGTGGAGGAGCCGCCGGCTCCCGCGGCCTCGGCCGGTTCCGCCTACGCGGACGTGCTCATGCCGCGCGCGGTGGCCAGCCACCGGGAGCGGCTCGTCGGGGCCACCGACCGGCAGGCCGAGGCGGACGGTGTCCGTCCGGGACGCAGAGCGGCCGTGCCGAGCTGGGACGAGATCGTCTTCGGGACGCGCCGCAAGAAGCAGGACTGAAGCAACAGGACGCCTGGGAATCACCGATTCGGCGCGAKCCCCCGCCCCCAGGCGTCCTTCGGTCTACTGCGGGTCGGGCCCGGTCGCGACCGGGCGGTTCTCGTCCCGGGACCACTCCGACCAGGAACCCACGTACAGCGCGGCCGGGACGCCCGCGACCGCCAGTGCCAGCACCTCGTGCGCACCGGAGACGCCCGATCCGCAGTAGACGCCCACCTCGGTGGTGCCGTCGGCGCCCAAGGACGAGAAGCGGTCGGCGAGTTCGGCGGCGGGCCGGAACCGGCCGGATCCGGCCKCGTTCTCCGTGGTCGGCGCCGAGACCGCGCCCGGGATGTGACCGCCGACCCGGTCGATCGGCTCGACGTCGCCGCGGTAGCGCTCGGCGGCCCGGGCGTCGAGCAGCAGACCGGTGCGGGCCAGCGAGGCGGCGCCGTCGGCGTCCAGCACGGGCAGCGCCCCGGGAGCCGGTACAAAGGTCCCGGCGGCCGGCGCCGTCCGGCCGCTCTCGACCGGACCGGTCCAGGCCGGGAGGCCGCCGTCAAGTACACGCACCGACGGGTGACCCGTCCAGCGCAACAGCCACCAGGCGCGCGCGGCGGCCCAGCCGAGGCCCCCGTCGTACACGACGACGTCCCGGTCGGCGGACACCCCGGCCGCGCGCATGGCCGCGCCGAAGGCCTCCGGGTCGGGCAGCGGATGGCGGCCCGCCGCACCCGCGGGACCGGCCAGTTCGGTGTCGAGGTCCACGTAGACGGCCCCCGGGATGTGCGCCTCCTCGTAGGCCGGGCGCAGGTTCGGGCCGCCGAGCTGCCAGCGGACGTCGAGCACGGCCGGCGGGTTCGGGCCCGCCAGGTCGCTCGCGAGTCGGGATGCGGAGATGATGGCGTTCATGGTCACCATCCTCGCGCACGGGGTGGCTACATCGTCCGGGTCCGGCTACTGTGCTCCGCCGGGCCGCCCCGGCCACGCGGCGTACCGGTCCGGACACGCGCCGTACGACCGGCACGTACGATGCACGGCCGGAGCGCACCACGTACGGCCGGAACGCACCGTGTACGGCCGGGGCGCGGCCCGCCCCGGGTGGTGCGACCATCGGCACCGGGCACCCGATCCGCGCAGAGGCGGTCCGGGAGGCGGAAGCGAAGCGGCCCCGCGAGGCGCCGAGGAGAGGGTGACGATGACCGAGGCACCGGGGTCGGCCGGCCCGAACGGCACTGCGTACGCGCCCGGCACGCCCTGCTGGGTGAGTCTGATGGTGCACGGGATGGCCGCGACCCAGGAGTTCTACGGGGAACTGTTCGGCTGGGAGTTCCGGCCCGGCCCGCAGCAGCTGGGCGCGTACGTGCGGGCGCGGCTGGACGGGCACGAGGTGGCGGGCATCGGGCTGCTCCCGGTCGACCGGCACCTGCCCGTCGCGTGGACCCCCTACCTCGCCTCGGACGACGTGGACCTGACGGCGGAGACGGTACGGCTCTGCGGCGGCACGGTCGGCGTGGGGCCGCTGGTCGCCGACGAGGCGGGCCGTCTGGCGATCGCCTCGGACCCCTCGGGCGCGGTGTTCGGCGTCTGGCAGGCCGCGGCCCACCTCGGCGCGGGCATCACCGGCGTCCCCGGAAGCCTGGCCTGGAACGAGCTCGTCACGCGTGACTCCGAAGGGGTCGCCAAGTTCTACGAGACGGTCTTCGGCTACGAGCGGGAGGCCGTGGTCTCCGCCGACTTCGACTACCTCACCCTGCACGTCAAGGGCCGCCCGGTGGCCGGCATCCACGGCGTCGGCGGGGCGCTGCCCCGGGACCGCGGCGCCCACTGGATGACGTACTTCGAGGTCGCGGACGTGGACGCGGCGGTGACCCAGGCCGTCGACCTCGGCGGGCACGTCCTGCGGGCGGCCCACGAGAGCCCGCAGGGGCGGGTCGCCACGGTGGCGGACCCGGAGGGCGCGGCGTTCTCGGTGGTCCGGACGAGGCGCTGAGCCGCCCGGGCCGCCCCGTTCCGCCGCAGCCGGGTGCGAGCCGTCAGCGGCGGGCCGCGGCGTCCACCGGCAGGACGTCCGGGGAGAGCGCGCCCGCCCTCGCGGTGGCCGCGGTCGTCCGCCGGCGGTGGTGCCGGCGGCACAGCACCTCGTAGCCGATGTCCTCCGACTGGTCGACGTCGCCGACGACGACCTGCGCGCCCTCCACGACCATGTGGCCGCCTATCGTGCGGGCGTTGTGCGTGGCGCGGGCCCCGCACCAGCACAGGGCCTCGACCTGCAGCACCTCGACGCGGTCCGCGAGTTCGACCAGGCGCTGCGAGCCGGGGAAGAGCTTGGAGCGGAAGTCGGTCGTGATGCCGAAGGCGAAGACGTCGATGTCCAGGTCGTCCACCACGCGGGCGAGCTGGTCGATCTGCTCGGGGGCCAGGAACTGCGCCTCGTCGGCGATGACGTAGTCCGCGCGGCCGCCCCGCGAGAGGTGCTCCACGAGGTACGCGTACACGTCCTGGTCGTCCTCGACCTCCACCGCGTCGGTGACGAGGCCGAGGCGGGAGGAGAGCTTGCCCTCGCCCGCGCGGTCGTCCCGGGTGAAGATCATGCCCTGCAGCCCGCGGGCCGAGCGGTTGTGCTCGATCTGCAGAGCCAGCGTCGACTTCCCGCAGTCCATCGTTCCGGAGAAGAACACCAGCTCGGGCATGGGGAGTCGGGCACCTTTCAGCGAAAACGTTTCGGCGGGGACTTCTCGGCAGGGCTTGTGAGCAGGGGCGGTTCGGGGCGGGCGCGGGGTCAGGAACGTACTTCCAGGAGCGGGACGTGCTGTTCCGCGGGGGTCATCGAGCCGTGGTTGCCGACCATCAGCGACTCCTTCGGCTCGCGCTCGGACGCGGTGATCAGCACGTCGTCCCGGGCCGCCGCGACGACGTCGCCGATGCGCCCGTACACCCGCTCGTCGACCTGCGGTCCGAACCAGCCCGCCGCCACCGCCTCGTCGCGCGAGGCCACCCAGAACTGCTCGCCGAGCACCTCGCGCCAGCAGGTCAGGACGTCCGACGCGGCGCCCGGGACGGCGTAGACGTGCCGGGCGCGGCCCTCGCCGCCCAGCAGGGCGACCCCCGCGCGCAGTTCCCAGTCCGCGTCGAAGTCGATGCGGTGCTCGTCGTCGAAGGGGATGTCGAGCATGCCGTGGTCGGCGGTGACGTAGAGGGCGGCGCGCGGCGGCAGTTGCTCGGCCAGCCGCTGCACCAGCCGGTCCACGTACATGAGCTGCCCGCGCCAGGCGTCGGAGTCGACGCCGAAGCGGTGGCCCTTGCCGTCCACCTCGGCGTAGTACGTGTAGACCAGCGAACGGTCGCCCGCGGCCAGTTGCTCGGCCGCGCAGTCCATCCGGTCCTCGCCGGTCAGCCGGCCGTGGAACGTCCCGCCGCTGAGCGCGACCTTGGTCAGGGGCGTGTTCTGGAAGTGCGGTGACGACACCTGGGCGGTGTGCACGCCCGCCGCGTCGGCCAGCTGGAACACCGTCGGGTACGGCTGCCACACGGCCGGCTCGGTCCAGGGGATCCAGCGGAGCTGGTTCATCAGCTCACCGGTCTTCGGGTCGCGCACCGTGTAACCGGGCAGGCCGTGGGCCCCCGGCGGCAGTCCGGTGCCGACCGAGGCGAGCGAGGTCGCGGTGGTCGCGGGATAGCCCGCGGTGATCGGCCGGCCGGTGCCGCCGCGCGAGCTGTCCAGCAGGGAGCTCATGAACGGCGCCTCGTCCGGATGCGCCCTCAGCTGCTCCCAGCCGAGGCCGTCGATCAGGAAGACGCAGTTCCGGTCGGCCTGGCCGAGCTCCGGGAGCGAGGCGGTCATGTCCGGTACGCCCATGCCGGCGGCCAGGGTCGGCAGCAGGTCGGCGAGGGAGCCGGTGCCGTACTCGGGGACGGGCGCGGAGTCGACGGTGAGTGGTTCCGGGTGGTGGTCCCAGGCGGCCTGGGACATCAGCGGGTGACGTCCGCGGTCGCCTCGGAGAGCGACTGCGCGAAGGCGAGCGTCTGGCGCACGGCGTCCGGGCCGTCCCCGGCCTCGCTGACGCGCAGGCTCAGGTCGTCCGCCGTGGAGCTGCCGGTGTAGCCGTGGTCGGCCTCGCAGTTGGAGTCGCCGCAGGCCGCGGGCTCCAGGTCGATGCGGGCGACCGCGCCCCAGCCGATGGTGAGGACGACCTCGCGCGGCAGCGTCCCCACGACGTACTTCTCGGGGTTGGCCACGACCCGGCTGAGCACCACCGACGAGATCCGGCCGAGCTTCACGGACTCGGTGGAGGTGGTCGCGTACGGCGTCGGCGACGTGCTGTCCGCCGCCTGCTCGTCCGTGTGGCTCACGATGAAGCGGTTGCCGGTGAGGACGAGCACCGTGACATGCCGGCGCACCTCGTTGGCGTCGAACGTGGTCTCCTGGTGGACCAGGTACGACCGGATCGGCTCGCCGCCCACAGCGGCCTCCACCGCCTCGGCCACGAGGGCCGGGTAGTAGCCGCTGCGCTCGATCGCCGCTCGCAGCCCCTGGGTCGTCGTACTGGTCTTGGCCATGACGTCCATCCTACGGTGGCCCACTGACTGCGAGGCACCGCTCAGTACACGGGAAGGGTGCGGGGGCCGAGGTCGTCGCGGGCGGGCGGCGGGGCGAGCCGGACGGAGGCCCCGAGCACGCTCAGCCCGCGCGGGGCGACGACGACGGGCTCCAGGGAGACGGAGACGACCTCGGGGTGGTCGTCGACCAGGCGTGACAGGCGGAGCAGCAGTTCCTCCAGTGCCGCGACGTCCGCCGGGGCGGAGCCCCGCCAGCCGAAGAGGAGCGGCGCGGTCCGGATGGACCGGACCAGGGAGGCGGCGTCGCGGTCGGTGACCGGGATCAGGCGGTGCGCGGTGTCCCCGAGCAGCTCGGACGGCGCTCCGGCGAGGCCGAAGGAGAGCACCGCCCCGGCCGCCGGGTCGATGACCGCGTGGACGACCGTGTCGACGCCGCGGGGCGCCATGCCCTGGACCACCGGGAGCAGTTCCTCGGGCTCCCCGAACAGGCCGGTCAACTCGGCGTACGCCCGCCGCAGTTGCCCTTCGTCCGCGAGGTCGAGGCGGACGCCGCCCAGGTCGGCGCGGTGGCGCAGGTGCGGGGCGGTGGTCTTCAGCGCCACGGGGTAGCCGAGGCGCTCCGCCGCCGCCACGGCCTCCCCGGGCGTGGGCGCGGGCAGGGCGCGGCGGACGCCGATGCCGTAGCGGGCGAGGAGGTCGCAGGTGTCGTCGGGGCCGAGCGTGAGGCCGTCCTCGCCCTGTTCGCCGGCTTTTCCTGATTCTTCTCCGGCCTTCCCGGCTTCTTCTCCGACTCCTCCGGCCTCTCCGGACTCTCCGGCTTCTTCGGCGAGGAGGCGGGCGATCTGGTCGGCCGCGCCCTTCTCGTCGATGTCGTCGTACTCGGGCACCCTGCCGGGATCGGCGTCCTCGCGCCGCCACTGGCCGTACTTGACGGCTTCGGCGAGCGCGCGGACGGCGCGCTCGGCGGCGGGGTAGGCGGGGATGAGGCGGGAGTGGGCCTCTGCCCCGGGCGCGTCCTGCGCCTCTGCCTGTGCCTGTGTATCTGCGTCTGCCTGCGGGGGGTCGTCGGCCGGGCGGACCGGGTGGGCGTCACCGGTCTGCGCGGCCCCGCCCGCGGCGGGTGCGGGTGCGGGTGCGGGCTGCGGTGCGGTGCCGGTGGCCGCGGACAGGGCTTCCGCGAGCCCGCCCAGCTCCACGTGGACCACCAGGACCGGCTTGTCGGGCGCCGCGGCCGAGGCCGACCGCAGGGCCTGCGCGAGGGCGGCGTCCCCGGCGGACCGCTCCCCCACCGCCGGGATGGCGGTGACCACCACGGCGTCGCAGGCCTCGTCGGCCAGCGCCTGCGCCAGTGCGGCGCGGAAGTCCTCGGCGGAGGCGTCCGTGGTCAGGTCGCGGGGCGGCAGGGGCTGCAGACCCTGGGCGAGGCACGCGTCGTACGTCAGCAGCCCGAGCGACTCGCTGTTCCCGAGGATCGCCACCCGGGGGCCAGCGGGCAGGGGCTGGCGGGCCAGGAGCAGTCCCGCGTCGACCAGCTCCGTGATGGTGTCCACCCGGACGACCCCGGCCTGGCGCAGCAGCGCCGACACCGTGGCGTGCGGCAGGCGGGTGGCCCGTACCGCGTGCCCCTGGGGCGCGGCCCCGCCGTGCCGGGCGCCCTGGACGACGACCAGCGGCTTGGCCGCCGCGGTGCGCCGTGCGAGACGGGTGAACTTGCGCGGGTTCCCGATCGATTCCAGGTACATGAGCGCGACGTCGGTGTCGGGGTCGTCGTACCAGTACTGCAGGACGTCGTTCCCGGACACGTCCGCGCGGTTGCCCGAGGAGACGAAGGTCGACACGCCCGTCACCCCGGTGACCCCGCCGCCGCGCCGGTGCAGCCGGGACAGCAGCGCGATCCCGATGGCCCCGGACTGGGCGAACAGGCCGATGCGGCCGGTGCGCGGCATCTCCGGCGCGAGCGAGGCGTTGAGCCGCGTGCGCGGCGAGGTGTTGATGACGCCGAAGGCGTTCGGACCGATGAGCCGCATCCCGTACGTACGCACCTGACGGACGAGCGCGCGCTGGCGCTCCCTGCCCTCGGGACCGCTCTCGGCGTAACCCGCGGACACCACGACGAGTCCCTGCACGCCGTGCTCACCGCACTCCGCGACCGCCTCGGGCACCCGTTCGGCCGGAACGGCGATCACCGCGAGGTCGACGGGCTCGGCGATGTCCCGCACGCTGCGGTGGGCCGGGACGCCGGCCAGCTCCTTCTCCTCCAGCGCCCCGTTCACCGCGTACAGGCGGCCGGTGAAGCCGGCGTCGCGCAGGTTCTCCAGGACGCTGCGGCCCACTCCCCCGGGCGTGCGGCCGGCTCCGACGACCGCGACCGAACCGGGTGCGAGGAGGCGGGCGACCGAGCGCGCCTCCGCCCGCTGCTCCCGCGCGCGCTGCACGGCGAGCGAGCGGTCGGTGGGCTCCAGGTCGAACTCCAGGCGGACGACGCCGTCCTCGAAGCTGCGCTTCTGCTGGTACCCGGCGTCCGTGAACACCTTGATCATCTTGGTGTTGGCGGGCAGCACCTCGGCGGCGAAGCGGCGCACGCCCCGCTCGCGGGCGACGGCCGCGATGTGCTCCAGCAGGGCGGACGCCACGCCGCGGCCCTGGTGGGCGTCCTGGACGAGGAAGGCGACCTCCGCCTCGTCCGCGGGGGCGGAGGCGGGCATGCCGTCCGCGCTGATGCGGTCGTAGCGCACGGTGGCGATGAACTCGCCGCCGACGGTGGCCGCGAGCCCCACCCGGTCCACGAAGTCGTGGTGGGTGAAGCGGTGGACGTCCTTGGCGGACAGACGCGGGTACGGCGCGAAGAAGCGGTAGTACTTCGACTCGGCGGACACCTGCTCGTAGAAGCTGACGAGGCGGTCGGCGTCGTCGGCCGCGATGGGCCGGATGCGCGCGGTGCCGCCGTCGCGCAGCACGACGTCGGCCTCCCAGTGAGCGGGGTACTCGTGCCGGTCCGTCGGGGTCTGCATGGGCCCAGACTACGGCTCGGGTCGGACAACGGCGGGGGCCTGACGGGGCCCCGCGGAGCCCCTGTCGGGCCCTTGCCGCGCGGAGGTCCGGTGCGCACCACGGGCTCCGGGCGGGCCCCGGGTCCGCCCGGCCGGGTACGCGGACCGGCGCGGACGGATACGTGGCCCGGCGCGGGCGGGTACGCGGACCGGCGCGGACGGATACGTGGCCCGGCGCGGGCGGGTACGCGGACCGTGCCGTCGGGCTCGCGCACGGCCGGGGTGCGGGGCAGTCTGGGGGTCGCGCCCCGCCCGGGGCGCGCTCCACGTGTGGAACACTGGTCTAGACAACCTTGAGACACCTGAAGGGCAGCATCACATGGCTGAGCGCCGCGTCAACGTCGGCTGGGCCGAGGGCCTTCACGCCCGCCCCGCCTCCATCTTCGTCCGGGCGGTCACGGCCTCCGGCGTCCCCGTGACGATCGCCAAGGCGGACGGCAACCCCGTCAACGCCGCGTCCATGCTCGGGGTCCTCGGCCTGGGCGCCCAGGGCGGCGAGGAGATCGTGCTGGCCTCCGACGCGGACGGCGCGGACGCCGCGCTCGACCGCCTGGCGAAGCTGGTCTCCGAGGGCCTCGAAGAGCTCCCCGAGACGGTCTGATCCCGCGCCACCCGCGCGTCTTCCGCACGGCGGAGCCGCGTCACCCGCGATCCGGGCGACACGGCTCCGCCGTCCGCGTTTTCCCGCCGTCGCCGGCCGACCGATTTCCGTGCACACGGAAATACCGCGCTCGGGAATTCCGGGAAACACGGAAAAACGGGCATCGAAAAACAGGCCCTCGCCCGGCGGCATTCTTTGTATACGGTGCTCCTGTTAATACCGCGGGCCCGCCGTGTTTACGGGATGTTGCAAAGACCTCACACGCTCGGCGCGGTCCCCGCCGGGAAAGCGCAGCCGGTGCGCGGCCGTCGCCCGCTCGGTGTGCAGCGCCGTGACCGACCGGGCCCGGTCGGCGTCCCCGCGGGCGACGGCGTCCACGATGGCCCCGTGCTCGGTCCAGGACTCGGCCGGGTGCGCGGGCGCCTCCACCGCGTACATCCAGGCGATCTTGTGCCGCAGCTGGGCGAGGGTCGAGGTCAGCGCCGGACTGCCCGAGGCCTGCGTGAGCGTCTCGTGGAACCAGCCCCCCAGCGAGCGCAGGTCCTCGCTGTTGCCCCGCCTGGCCCGCTCCTGCCCCAGCCTGACCAGGCCGCGCAGCACCTTCAGGTGGGCCTCGGTGCGGCGCTGGGCGGCCCGGGCGGCGGCCAGCGGCTCCAGCAGCATGCGCATCTCCAGGAGGTCGGAGGCCTCCTGTTCCGTCGGTTCCGCGACGCACGCGCCCGCGTGGCGGCGCGTCACCACGAACCCCTCCGCCTCCAGGGTGCGCAGGGCCTCGCGCACGGGGACCCGGGAGACGCCGTAGCGGCGCGCGAGCAGTTCCTCGGTGAGCCGGCTGCCGCGCTCGTAGACACCCGCGACGATGTCGTCACGGATCGCCGTGCATACCGAACGCGCGGGAATACGCATGACCGGACCTCCGCCTTTACCCCCGCGAAACGCGGTCGATCGAAGCCTGTTCGGTGACTCTATTGCAGAGGGCGGGAAATTCCGAAGGCAGCCGGAAATCCATGGATATTTTTTGGACACCCGGCACTTCGGCGGAAGGCCCCGACTCGGTGAGTCGGGGCCTTCCGCCGAAGTGCCGTACCGCGCGGTGTCGCGCGGCGGGGTCAGACGTTCACGCCGTGCGCGCGCAGGTACGCGACGGGGTCCATGTCGGAGCCGTACTCGGCGGTGGTGCGCGCCTCGAAGTGCAGGTGCGCCCCGGTGACGTTGCCGGTCGCCCCGGAGAGGGCGATCTGCTGCCCCGGGGTGACCGTCTGGCCGACCGAGACATTGACGGACGACAGGTGTCCGTACTGGGTGTACGTACCATCGGTCATCTTGATGACGACCTGGTTGCCGTAGGACCCTCCCCAGCCCGCCTCGACGACCGTGCCGGAGCCCACCGCGTGCACGGCGGTGCCGCTCGCGGCGTGGAAATCGATGCCGGTGTGGCTGCCCGAGGACCAGACGGCGCCGCCGGCCTTGTAGAAGGTGGAGACGTACGAGCCGGCGATCGGCGCGGTGTACGCGTTGAGGCGCTTGCGCTCGGCCTCGCGGGCGGCACGGACCTTCGCCTCGCGCTCCTTCTCGGCCCGGGCCTCGGCCTTGGCGGCGGCCTCCTGGGCGCGCTTCCTCGCGGCGGCCTCGGCCTTCTCGCGGGCGGCGGCCTGCTCGGCGGCCTGGCGCTGGGCGGCGGCCTGCGCGTCGATCTCCTGGGCGACCGAGTCACCCATGGCGACGGCCTTGAGGGGGCCGGTCTGCTCGGCCGCGCTCTCGGCGGCGAACGCCGGGGAGGCGGCCAGGGTGCCCACGACGCCGGTGGTGGCGAGGGCGGCGACGCCGACGGTCCTGCGGGTCGTGCGCGTCATGCGGCTGGGAAGACGGTGCTTCCCCGTGGCGCGGCTGAACGCCATGAAGTGGCTGGTCCTTTCCTTCCTTCTCGCCTACCGGGTTAGCTGACGGGTTCGGAGCAGGAAGGTCTCCTACGGGCGCCCTCCGGGAAGGACGTCCGATTCACCCCAGGGACTGTGGGTCCCCGGCTCCCCGGGCTCGCGCCGTACGGGGACTCGGCGATGACTGTCCGGTGCCGCGGACGCGGCGCACTGCCTGACGAACAGCCGGACCGACGCTAAGCGGCGGCCCTTTCGGCAGACAAACGGATCACCACTTTTGTAGCGCATGCCACAGGGCAGACAGGCAGCCTCCCCCTCAATACGGACACCCTTGATCAACCATGGACGAAGGCGGACGCGACGGGGCCCGGGCGGTTCGTCCGTCCGCCCGGGCCCCGTCGCCGCCGGTCGCTGTCCGGCTCCCTGCTCGGCTTCCTGCTTGGCCCCTACTCGGCCGTCACGACGCTCACTTCGCCGATGCCGAGGGCCCTGACGGGCTCCTCGATCTGCGAGGCGTCCCCGACGAGGACGGTCACCAGCCGGTCCACCGGGAAGGCGTTCACGGCGGCCGCGGTGGCCTCCACGGTGCCGGTGGCGGCGAGCTGCCGGTACAGCGTCGCCTGGAAGTCGTCGGGCAGGTGCTGCTCGACCTGGTCGGCGAGCGTGCCCGCGACGGCGGCCGCGGTCTCGTACTTCAGGGGCGCCACGCCCACCAGGTTCTGCACGGCGACGTCCCGCTCGGCGTCGGTCAGCCCCTCGGCCGCGAGCGTGCGCAGCACCTTCCAGAGGTCGTCGAGCGCCGGGCCGGTGTTCGGGGTGTCCACGGAGCCGCTGATGGCGAGCATCGACAGGCCCGTGCCGTCCGGGGCGGAGCGCAGCACCTGCCCGAACGCCCGTACGCCGTAGGTGTATCCCTTCTCCTCGCGCAGGACGCGGTCCAGGCGGGAGGTGAGGGTGCCGCCGAGGCAGTACGTGCCGAGCACCTGGGCGGGCCACACGCGGTCGTGCCGGTCGGGGCCGACGCGGCCGATGAGCAGCTGCGTCTGCACGGCGCCGGGCCGGTCGACGATGATCACCCGGCCGGTGTCGTCGGCGGTCACCGGCGGCACGGGACGCGCCTCGGCCTGCGAGCCGGTCCAGGCGCCGAGCGTGTCCGCGAGCAGCGCGTCGAGGTCGACGCCGGTGAGGTCGCCGACGACGACCGCGGTGGCCGTGGCCGGGCGTACGTGCTTCTCGTAGAAGGCGCGCACGGCCGCGGAGTCGATCGCGGCGACCGTCTCCTCGGTGCCCTGGCGCGGGCGCGACATGCGGGAGTCCGCCGGGAAGAGCTGCCGGGACAGCTCCTTGGCGGCCCGGCGGGCCGGGTTGGCGGTCTCGTGCGGAATCTCGTCGAGGCGGTTGCGCACCAGCCGCTCGATCTCCCCGTCGTCGAACGCGGGCGCCCTGAGGGCGTCGGCGAGCAGGCCCAGCGCCTTGGGCAGCCGGGAGACGGGGACTTCGAGGCTGAGCCGGACGCCGGGGTGGTCGGCGTGGGCGTCGAGCGTGGCGCCGCTGCGCTCCAGCTCGGCGGCGAACTCCTCGGCGGAGTGCTTGTCGGTGCCCTCCGAGAAGGCCCTCGCCATGATCGTGGCGATGCCGTCCAGGCCCTTCGGCTCGGCCTCCAGCGGGGCGGCCAGGAGCACCTCGACGGCGACGACCTGCTGGCCGGGGCGGTGGCAGCGCAGCAGCGTCAGGCCGTTGTCGAGCGTGCCGCGCTCGGGCGCCGGGAAGGCCCAGGGCCGGGCTTCGCCGGCCTGGGGCCGCGGGTGGAACTCCATCGTGGCGAGCTCGGTCACTTGGCCGCCTCCTCGTCGGTGTCGGTGGTGGCGGCGTCGGTGGTGGTGGCGTCGGCGGCGGGCTCCTCGGGGGCCAGCGGCTCGTAGACCAGCACCGCGCGGTTGTCGGGGCGCAGGCGGGCCTTGGCGACCTCCTGGACTTCCTCCGCGGTGATGTCCAGGACGCGCTGCACGGCGGTCAGGGCGAGCTGCGGGTCGCCGAACAGGACGGCGTACCGGCACAGTTCGTCGGCGCGGCCCGCGACCGTGCCGAGGCGGTCCAGCCACTCGCGCTCCAGCTGGGCCTGGGCGCGCTCCATCTCCTCGGCCGTGGGGCCCTCCGCGGCGAACCGGGCGAGCTCCTCGTCGACGGCGGCCTCGATCACCGGGACCTCGACGTCCCCGGACGTCTTCACGTCCAGCCACCCCAGGGAGGGCGCCCCGGCGAGGCGCAGCAGGCCGAACCCGGCGGCGACGGCCGTGCGGTCACGGCGTACGAGCCGGTTGTAGAGCCGGGACGACTCGCCGCCGCCGAGGACGGTCAGGGCCAGGTCGGCGGCGTCCGCCGCGCGCGTGCCGTCCTCCGGGAGCCGGTAGGCGGCCATCAGCGCGCGGGCCGGGACCTCCTCCACGACGACCTCGCGCAGCTGGCCGCCGATGGTCTCCGGGAGCGAGCCGTCGCGCGGGGCGGGCTTGCCGTCGTGGCCGGCGATGGAGCCGAAGTACTTCTCGACCCAGGCGAGCGTCTGCTCCGGGTCGATGTCGCCGACGATCGACAGCACGGCGTTGTTGGGCGCGTAGTAGGTGCGGAAGAAGGCGCGGGCGTCCTCCAGGGTGGCCGCGTCCAGGTCCGCCATCGACCCGATGGGCGTGTGGTGGTACGGGTGGCCCTCCGGGTAGGCGAGGGCGGTCAGCTTCTCGAAGGCCGTGCCGTAGGGGACGTTGTCGTAGCGCTGGCGGCGCTCGTTCTTGACGACGTCCCGCTGGTTTTCCATCGACTCCTCGTCGAGGGCGGCGAGCAGCGAGCCCATCCGGTCCGCCTCCAGCCAGAGGGCGAGCTCCAGCTGGTGCGTCGGCATGGTCTCGAAGTAGTTGGTGCGCTCGAAGCTCGTCGTCCCGTTGAGCGAACCGCCCGCGCCCTGCACCAGTTCGAAGTGGCCGTTGCCCTTGACCTGGCCGGAGCCCTGGAACATGAGGTGCTCGAAGAGGTGGGCGAGTCCGGTGCGGCCCTCCACCTCGTGGCGCGAGCCGACGTCGTACCAGAGGCACACCGCCGCGACCGGGGTCAGGTGGTCCTCGGAGAGCACCACACGCAGGCCGTTGGCCAGGCGGTGCTCGGTCGCTGTCAGGCCGCCGGAACCGGCCTCAGCTGTGGCCGTGTGACCCATGGGCATGTACGTCCCTTCGATCGCGGGAAATGCTGGATTCCTGCTAGTCCTGCCACTGTATGCAAGCGCGCGGACAGCTGGCGAAGTTCCCGCGTCGCGTACGCCGAGAGCGAGCACGCCGGCCGCTCCGTCTCGTACGGTCGTACGAGCACGGGCGCTCCCGGGCCGGCGACGGGGTAGCCTCCAGAACCTCGCGCGGCCGGTGACGCGGTAGCGTCCTGGGACCTACGCAGACAGCCGGAGGCCGTGCCCGCCGGGCCTTCCGGGGCCTCCTCGGCGCGGTCCGCGAGGCCTGTCGAGGCGGTGGCGCGCCTGGTCCGCGAGGCCCGTACGGACGGGTCGTGGTCCGCGTTGTCAGTCCTCAGGTCCACAATGGACCGCGTCAGACCCGTCAGAACCCGTTCATGCCCCGGCAGAGACTGTGAAGGAGTCGCAGCAGCGATGGCCCGCCGCAGCACGAAGACCCCGCCTCCGGACGACTTCGAGGAGCGCATCCTCGACATCGACGTCGTCGACGAGATGCAGGGCTCCTTCCTTGAGTACGCGTACTCGGTCATCTACTCCCGAGCCCTGCCGGACGCCCGCGACGGCCTCAAACCGGTCCACCGCCGCATCGTCTACCAGATGAACGAGATGGGCCTGCGCCCCGACCGGGGCTACGTGAAGTGCGCCCGCGTCGTCGGCGAGGTCATGGGCAAGCTCCACCCCCACGGGGACGCGTCGATCTACGACGCCCTGGTGCGCCTGGCCCAGCCCTTCTCCATGCGGCTGCCCCTGGTCGACGGCCACGGCAACTTCGGTTCGCTGGGCAACGACGACCCGCCGGCCGCCATGCGGTACACCGAGGCGCGGATGGCCGACGCCACCTCCCTCATGACGGAGTCGATCGAGGAGAACACGGTCGACTTCGCCCCGAACTACGACGGCCAGGAGCAGGAGCCCGCGGTCCTCCCGGCCGCGTACCCGAACCTCCTGGTCAACGGTGCGTCGGGCATCGCGGTCGGCATGGCGACGAACATGGCGCCGCACAACCTGGGCGAGGTCATCGCCGCCGCCCGCCACCTGATCCGCCACCCCGGCGCCGACCTCGACACGCTCATGAAGCACGTCCCGGGACCCGACCTGCCCACCGGCGGCCGGATCGTCGGCCTGTCCGGGATCAGGGACGCGTACGAGAAGGGCCGCGGCACCTTCAAGATCCGTGCGACGGTCGCCGTGGAGAACGTGACGGCGCGCCGCAAGGGCCTCGTCGTCACCGAACTGCCCTTCACCGTCGGTCCGGAGAAGGTGATCGCCAAGATCAAGGACCTGGTCAACGCGAAGAAACTGCAGGGCATCGCGGACGTCAAGGACCTCACCGACCGGGCGCACGGCCTGCGACTGGTCATCGAGATCAAGAACGGCTTCGTGCCGGAGGCCGTCCTGGAGCAGCTCTACAAGCTGACGCCGATGGAGGAGTCCTTCGGCATCAACAACGTGGCGCTGGTGGACGGCCAGCCGCTCACGCTGGGCCTGAAAGAACTGCTGGAGGTGTACCTCGACCACCGCTTCGAGGTCGTGCGCCGCCGCAGCGAGTTCCGCCGCACGAAGAAGCGCGACCGGCTGCACCTGGTCGAGGGCCTGCTCGTCGCGCTGCTGGACATCGACGAGGTCATCCGGCTCATCCGCTCCAGCGAGAACTCAGCGCAGGCCAAGCAGCGCCTGATCGAGCACTTCTCGCTGAGCGAGATCCAGACGCAGTACATCCTGGACACGCCGCTGCGCCGGCTGACCAAGTTCGACCGCATCGAGCTGGAGACCGAGCGCGACCGGCTCAACGGCGAGATCGACGAGCTGACCGGCATCCTGGAGTCGGACGCCGAGCTGCGCAAGCTCGTCTCCAGCGAGCTGGCCGCGGTGGCGAAGAAGTTCGGCACCGACCGGCGCACGGTGCTGCTGGAGTCCGCCGGCTCGACCGCCGCGGCCGTGCCGCTGCAGGTGGCGGACGACCCGTGCCGGGTGCTCCTGTCGTCGACGGGGCTGCTCGCGCGCACGGCCAACGGCGAGCCCTTCGGCGAGGGCGGCGAACGGCGCGTCAAGCACGACCTGATCGTCTCCGCCGTCCCGGCGACGGCGCTGGGCGAGGTCGGCGCGGTCACCTCCACCGGGCGGCTGCTGCGCATCAACGTCATCGACCTCCCGCAGCTCCCCGAGACCGCCGCCGCCCCGAACCTCTCCGGGGGCGCTCCGGTCTCGGAGTTCCTGGCCCTGGAGGGCGACGAGCAGGTGGTCTGCCTGACGACGCTCGACGAGTCGTCGCCGGGCCTGGCGCTCGGCACGCAGCAGGGCGTGGTCAAGCGCGTGGTGCCGGACTATCCCTCCAACAAGGAGGAGCTGGAGGTCATCACCCTCAAGGACGGCGACCGGATTGTCGGCGGGGCCGAGCTGCGCACGGGCGAGGAGGACCTGGTCTTCATCACCGACGACGCGCAGCTGCTGCGCTATCAGGCGTCCCAGGTCCGTCCGCAGGGCCGGCCGGCGGGCGGCATGACGGGCGTGAAGCTCACGGACGGCGCCAAGGTCATCTCGTTCACGGCGGTCGACCCGGCCGTGGACGCGGTGGTCTTCACCGTGGCGGGCTCGCGCGGCACGCTGGACGACTCCGTCCAGACGACCGCCAAGCTGACCCCCTTCGACCAGTATCCGCGCAAGGGGCGCGCCACGGGCGGGGTGCGCTGCCAGCGGTTCCTGAAGGGCGAGGACTGCCTGAGCCTGGCGTGGGCGGGCCCCGCTCCGGCGCGCGCCGCCCAGAAGGACGGCACGCCCGCGGAACTGCCCGACATGGACCCACGCCGCGACGGCTCGGGGGTCTCGCTGGCGAAGACGGTGTCGGTGGTGGCGGGCCCGGCCTAGAGGCGGGCCCGGCCTAGAGCACGTCTTCCCTGGGTGACTCCGTCTCCTGCATCCGTGATTCCGTCTCCTGCTCGGGTACGTCAGGTTCCTGTACGTACCTGAGGACGCCCCACATGCCGTGCTCGTCGGCGTGTGGGGCGTCGTCCTTGCACGCCTCCAGTTCCTTGCCGAGCGCGGGCGTGTCGATGCCCGAGCCGATGAGCACGAGCTGGGTGAGGCGCTCCGCCGGCCCGCCCGGCGGCCAGGGCTCCGGGTAGAAGCGCAGGAACCGCCCCACGGCGTGGACGGCGTAGCGGTTGCGGGGATCGGACGGGCCGAAGTCGACGTACCCCTTGATCCGGTACAGCCCGTCGGGCCTGCTGTCGAGGAAGTCCATCAGCCGCCGGGGCGAGAGGGGTGCTTCGGAGGTGAAGGAGAGGGAGTCGTAGCCGGAGTGCAGATGCCGGTGATGCCCGTCGGTCCCGTCAGAGGCGTCCTCCCCCTCATCGCGGTGCAGGTCGTCGAAGGAGAGCTGGCCGAGGCGCTCCTCGGCCGGCCGGCAGTCGAAGAGGAACCCGGGGTCGATCCGTCCGTAGGAGGCGGGGACGACGGCGGCACCGTCGGCGAGCGTCCGCACCAGCCGGAGCACGCGGTCGGGATCGTCGGCCCGGTCCGTCTTGTTGACGACGACGAGGTCGGCGAGGGCGAGATGCCGGTCGATCTCGGGGTGCTTCTCGCGAGTGGCGTCGAACTCGGCGGCGTCGACGACCTCGACGAGACCGCCGTAGACGATGTGCGGGTTCTCGCTGGCGAGGAGCATCTTGACCAGCTCCTGCGGTTCGGCGAGGCCGCTCGCCTCGATGACGATCACGTCCATCCGGACGACGGGGCGGGCGAGCCGGTCCAGGTAGAGGTCGAGCTCGCTGGAGTCGACGGCGCAACACAGGCAGCCGTTCCCGAGGGAGACGGTGGAGTCGCCGAGCGCTCCGGCGACCGCCATGGCATCGATCTCGATGGCCCCGAAGTCGTTGACGACGGCCCCGATACGGCTGCCGCCGCTGCGGTGCAGGAGGTGGTTGAGGAGGGTGGTCTTACCGGATCCGAGGAAGCCGGCGAGGACGAGGACGGGGATCTGGCGGGGGCTCGCCTGACTCAACGTGCGACCTCTTTCACCAATGCGCACACCGGCTCACGAACCGGCTCTCACTACGGGAAACGAATGCCCACCAAGGATACGAGCCGCCGGATACCACGCGAAGTGAACGATTGTTAGCGGCGCTCGCGGGGCACACGTCAGTCAAGGCGCCGAGTTGCGCGACCCGCGCTTCCCTCCGTGCGCCGCTTCTCCGCCTCCCAGCAGAACCGATCCACTCGGCACCCTGGGAGACGGCAAGCGCCGCCCAACGCTCGCCGGTCCCCATCAGTCGACCCGCACCCGACGACCGGCGGACGGCCGCCTGATCCGGGGGTTGACATGGCCACACAGAACTTTGCACGGGGATGCGGCTCGGCCGCAGCGGTCGGGCTGACCTTCGCGGCAGCCATCGGCGTTCTCGTCGTCCAGCAGCGGCAGTCCAGGAGGCTGCGGCTGAGCGAGCAGCACATCAACCTCGCCAACCAGCAGCGACTTCACTGGGAGTTGTTGAGCAAAGCACTGGAGGACCCCGCGCTGGCCGCCGTACTCGATACGCACGACGGTGCCATTCCGTCTGCGAAGTACCGCCAGTTCCTCTTTGCCAACGCGCTGTACACCAACGCGTTGCTCGCTTACCGCATCGGCAACGTAAATCGAGCCGAACTCTTCGGTCATCTGCGCGGTACCGTACAGAATCCAATCTTCCGCGAATACTGGGAAGTGACGCGGCCTGCTCGCGCCAGCCTGGAAGCAAGTTCGATCGAAGCCCAGGTAGGGCGCTTGATGGACAACCTCATCAACGACCTCGATGAGGCCGATACCGACGAATGGTGGGTCGTGGGAGATCCACACGAGTGAGTTCATCCGGTCGTCCGGGTTTCACGCAGCGCCGTCAACGTGGGTAGGTTTGTCGTTCATGCCAGCAAACACTCCCTACCCATTCACCGTCGCGTCCTCCGACCACTTGGAGCGGGTTACGCTGAAGATCATTCGTCGCATCGGCCCCTCACCTCGCAAGCGCGGCAGCATCTCAGGTGAGACCTGCCCCGACATTTTCGAACTGAGCGACGGCAGCTTCGCCATCATCGGAACGGATGCCACAGAAGCACTCCAGGACGAACTTCCCGCCGACGCAGCGCGGGCCGACCATGAGCGCATCGTGGTCATCAGTCGCGAGACGCTGATCCGCGCCAAGGCCGACATTCCCGACCGCTAACCGCATCCGAGAACTGCGGTCTCATAAGCCCACGATTAGGTCACCGCCTATTCGAATAACCGTTCATCCCAGGAATCTTCTGGCGCTACGATTGATTTGCTTCGGGATGCCCCTATGGTGTTGGCTACGCTCTGTGACCTCACTAGACATCACGCGCCGCATTGGCGTGTCCCCACGGCAGCGCGGAAGCCTCGACGGCAACACCTGCCCAGATATTTTTGAGCTGAGCGACGGCTCTTTTGCAGTTATCGGAGCGGACAGAACCGACTCCCTTGAGGGCAAGCTACCGGCCGACGCGGGGCGGTCAAGTGACGAGCGGATCGTGGTCATCACCCGGGAAACGCTAATTCGCGCCAAGTTCGACATCCCGGATGCCTGAGGCGAGAAAACCCCATACGGCAGGAAAACCGCATCCCAACGGACCATCCCGTCGCCCCCCAACCGCGACAGGACACTGAGATCCCCACTGCGAAAGGCCTGGCTGCACTGGCGGCCAGGCCTGCTTCCGCACGGTCACTGCCGAGAGCACCGTCTCCGGCGCTCTCGGCGCACAGGCTTCGGGCCGACGGTCCACCGGTGACCACCGGACCCGGTTGAACCCGCACTCCACCCTTGGCCGGAGCTCGGCCGCTTGAACCGGACATCACATTGTCCAGCCACTTCCGGAGCAGTGACACCACGCGTCCCGGAAGCCTTCGGGGGTTGGTCAGGTTAGGCTCACCTCTGTGAGTACGTGCGCGAAGGTCTCACGGGACCTGGAAGAGCCCCTCGCGGGAACTGCCGCCACGGCGAGGACGTGGTTGCTGGTCGAACAGCCGGGTCCCTGGGGCGCCGACGCGCTGACATCGAGCCACCTGGACCCCGCGCTGGGCCGCGCCCTGGACGAGGCGGCCGAGGGCACCGGCGTACGCATCGCGCTGATCCGCCGTCCGGGGCGGCACGCCGACTGCCGCACGACCGCCGAGCGCCAGGTGTACGCGGCCCACACCGCTCCGGGGAACGTATGGCTGCACAGCGCCACCACGTCGGACCCGGAGCGGCTGCTCGACCTCGACTTCGCCGCACTCGGCGGGGGCCGGGCAGGCACCTTCGACAGGGCTCTCGGCGGCCGGCCCCACCCCGGCGGCCCGCTCGCCCTGGTGTGCACCAACGGCAAGCGCGACCGGTGCTGCGCCCTCCTGGGCCGCCCCCTCGCCGCCGAACTCGCCGCCTCCGGAGTGGACGGCGCGTGGGAGGTCACCCACCTGGGGGGCCACCGCTTCTCGCCCACCCTCCTCGTGCTGCCGTTCGGCTACGCGTACGGGCGCGCCGAGGCCCACGCGGTCAAGGAGGTCCTCCAGGGCGTGCGGGAAGGGCGTGTCGTCACCGAGGGGTGCCGTGGCAGCTCCGCGTGGGAACGGCCCGGCCAGGCCGCCGAACTGGCCGTGCGGGCGGCGGTCTCCGAGGACGCGGCCGGAGTGCTCACCGTGGTCCGCACCGAGGGCCAGGCGCCCCACTGGGAGGTGACGGTCGCCCACACCGACGGCCGCCGCTGGCTCGTCACGGTCGCCCAGGGGGCCTCGTCGCCGCCCCGGCCGCAGAGCTGCGGCTCGCCCCTGGGGTCGCCGGCGCGGATGGACGTCCTGGCGGTGCGCGAGCTGTCGCGTACCGCGGCCTGATCCCCGCGCCCCGCTGACCAGCGGTTTCGACGAGATCCGCGCCACACCTCCCGCGGAGCTCGGCACCGCTGCCCGTACCGTCGTGGGTATGAGTTCCCCTCCCCCTGCCCGGCGACTGCGCCTCGGGATGCCGAAGCGGATGTTCTCGCAGGTGCTGCTGATGCAGGTGGCGATCGCCGCCGGGGTCGCCGTACTCGCGACGGGGCTGTTCCTCGCCCCGCTCAGCGACCAGCTGGACGACCAGGCGATGCGCCGCGCGCTCGCGATCGCGCAGACCGCGGCGGCGCAGCCGCAGCTCGCCGAGGAGCTGACGTCGACGGCCCCCTCGGCGGACGGGCCCGTGCAGGCCGAGGCGGAGCGGGTGCGCAGGGCGAGCGGGGCCGAGTACGTCGTGGTCATGGACATGCGCGGGGTGCGCTGGTCGCACACCAACGCCGCCGAGATCGGCAGGCGCGTCTCCACCGACCCGCGGCAGGCGCTGGCCGGCCGGGAGGTCATGCAGATCGACGACGGCACGCTGGGCCGCTCTGCGCGCGGCAAGGTGCCGTTGCGCGACGCCGACGGCCTGATCGTCGGTGCGGTGTCGGTCGGCATCGAGTACGACAGTGTGCGGGCCCGTCTGGTCCATGCGATCCCGGGGCTCTTCGCCTACGCGGGCGGCGCCCTGGCCGTCGGCGCGCTGGCGGCCTATGTGATCTCGCGGCGGGTGCAGCGGCAGACCCGCGATCTGGCCTTCTCCGACATCGCCGGGCTCCTGGCGGAGCGTGAGGCCATGCTGCACGGCATCAGGGAGGGGGTGGTCGCGCTGGACCGCGACGGCAGGATCCGGCTGCTCAACGACGAGGCACGGCGGCTGCTCGGCCTGGGTGACGAGGCAGTGGGGCAGCCGCTCGGCGCGGCGCTCGGCGAGGGGCGTACGGCCGACGTGCTGGCCGGAACCGTCGGCGGGACCGATCTGCTCACCGTGCGCGGACAGCGGGTCCTGGTCGCGAACCGGATGCCGACCGACGACGGCGGGACCGTCGCCACCCTGCGCGACCGCACGGAGCTGGAGCAGCTGGGCCGTGAACTCGACTCCACCCGCGGTCTGATCGACGCCCTGCGCGCGCAGGACCACGAGTACGCCAACCGGATGCACACCCTGCTCGGCCTGCTGGAACTGGAGATGTTCGACGACGCCGTGGAGTTCGTCGGTGAGGTGGTCGGCGACCACCGGGCCACCGCGGAACAGGTCACCGGGAAGATCCACGACCCGTTGCTCGCCGCCCTCCTGGTGGGCAAGGCGACCGTCGCGGCGGAGCGTGCGGTGGCCCTGCGCATCTCCGACGGCACGCTGCTCCCCGACCGGCTGGTGGATCCCCGCGGGCTGGTCACGATCGTCGGGAACCTCGTCGACAACGCGCTCGACGCCGTGGCGGGCACCCGGCACGCGCGCGTGGAGGTCGAACTGCGGGCGGAGGGGCGTACGGCCGTGCTCGCCGTACGCGACACCGGACCGGGCGTCCCCGCGGGACAGCGCGAGCTGGTCTTCACGGACGGCTGGTCCACCAAGGAGCCGCCGGCCCACCGTGGGCGCGGAATCGGCCTGCCGCTGGTGCGCAGGCTCGCCGAGCGGCAGGGTGGCAGCGCACGGGTCGCGGAGGCGGAGGGCGGCGGCGCGGAGTTCACGGTCGTGCTGCCGGAGGCGCTCGCGGAACCGGCGCCCGCACCCGGGCCCGGGTCCGAGTCCGAGTTCGGCCCCGCACGGGGGACGACCGCCACGACCGCCGAGGGGGAAGCGCGATGATCGAGGTACTGGTCGTGGACGACGACGTCCGGGTCGCGCGGGTCAACGCCGCCTACGTGGGGAAGGTCGCCGGCTTCCACGTGGCGGGCGAGGCGCACTCGGCGGCGGAGGCGCTGCGGCAGGTGGAGGCGCTGCCCCGGCTGGACCTGGTGCTGCTCGACCACTACCTGCCCGACGACACGGGACTCGCGGTCGTACGGGAGATGCGGCGGCGCGGCCACCAGACCGACGTGATCATGGTGACCGCGGCGCGGGACGTCACCACGGTCCAGGCGGCGATGCGGCACGGCGCCCTCCAGTACCTGGTGAAACCGTTCGCCTTCGCCGGGCTCCGCGCGAAGCTGGAGGCGTACGCCGAGCTGCGCCGCACCCTGGACGGCGGCGGCGAGGCCGAGCAGGCCGAGGTCGACCGGATCTTCGGCGCCCTCTCGGCGGGCACCGAACCGGATCTGCCCAAGGGGCACTCACCCGCCACCGCGGAGGCCGTGCGCCAGGCCCTGATGAGCGCGGAGAGGCCCCTGTCCGCCCAGGAGCTCGCCGACCGGACCGGGCTCAGCCGGCAGACCGCCCAGCGCTACCTGAAGCTCCTGGAGCGCACCGGGCGGGCCACGCTGAGCCTGAAGTACGGCGACGCGGGCCGCCCCGAACACCGCTACGTCTGGGCGACCCGCGCCTGAGCACCATGGTCCACGGGGCTGTGATCCGCAGCTCCGTGGTCTCCGGACCCGTGATCCGCAGCCCCGTGGTCCTTGGGCCCGTGATCCGCAGCCCCGCGGTCTCCAGCCGCGCTCCCCGGGCCCCTCAGACCGCCCCCGCGCCCGTCAGCGCCCGTACCTCGGTCTCCGCGTGCTTCGCCTCGTCCGGCGGCTCCGCCGAGGTGACCGTGCCGAGCCAGCCCGCGAGGAAGCCCAGCGGGATGGAGACCAGGCCCGGGTTCTCCAGCGGGAAGTACTGCAGGTCGACGCCCGGGAAGAGCGAGGCGGGGCTGCCCGACACCACGGGCGACAGCACCACCAGCACCAGGGCCGGCACCAGGCCTCCGTACACGGACCAGACCGCGCCGCGGGTGGTGAAGTTGCGCCAGAAGAGCGAGTACAGCAGGACGGGCAGGTTCGCCGACGCGGCGACCGCGAAGGCGAGCCCCACCAGGAAGGCCACGTTCAGGTCCCGCGCGAGCAGTCCGAGTGCGATGGCCACGACGCCGACGCCCACGGCGGCGGCCCGGGCCACGGCCACCTCGCTGCGCGGCTTCGCCCCCCGTCTGCGCAGGGACGCGTACAGGTCGTGGGCCACGGACGCCGAGGAGGCGAGCGTGATGCCGGCGACCACCGCGAGGATCGTGGCGAAGGCGATCGCGGCGACGACCGCGAACAGAACCGTTCCTCCGGTGGATCCGGCACCGCCTCCCAGGTCGAGCGCCAGCAACGGGACCGCCGTGTTCCCGGCCGCGTTCGACCCGCGTACGGCGTCGGGGCCGACGATCGCCGCCGCTCCGAACCCCAGCACGATCGTCATCAGGTAGAAGCCGCCGATCAGGCCGATCGACCAGACCACCGAGCGGCGTGCGGCGCGGGCGGTCGGCACGGTGTAGAAGCGCGACAGGATGTGCGGCAGCCCCGCCGTGCCGAGCACCAGCGCGAGCCCGAGGCTGATGAAGTCGAGGCGCGCCGTCCAGTCCCCGCCGTACTTGAGCCCCGGCGCGAGGAACGCCGTGCCGTGCCCGCTGCGCTGGGCCGCCGTGCGCAGCAACTGGTCGAAGTCCCCGTGGAACCGCAGCAGGACGAGCACCGTCAGCGCGATCGCCCCGCCCATGAGCAGGACCGCCTTGACGATCTGGATCCATGTGGTGGCCCGCATGCCCCCGAAGGACACGTAGACGATCATCAGTGCACCGACGCCGACGACCGTCCAGGCCTGTGCCGCCCCGCTCGTGCCGCCGAGGAGGAGCGCGACCAGGCTGCCCGCCCCCACCATCTGCGCCACCAGATACAGGACGGACACGGTCACCGAGGAGGTCCCCGCCGCGATGCGCACCGGCCGCTCGCGCATCCGGGCGGCGACGACGTCGGCGAGGGTGTACCGGCCGCAGTTGCGGACCAGCTCGGCGACCAGGAACAGCACGACGAGCCAGGCGACGAGGAAGCCCACCGAGTACAGCAGCCCGTCGTAGCCGAAGAGCGCGATCAGTCCCGAGATGCCGAGGAAGGAGGCGGCGGACATGTAGTCGCCCGCGATGGCAAAACCATTCTCCATCGGCGAGAAGAGCCGGCCGCCCGCGTAGAAGTCCTCCGCCGAGCCGTGCCGGTGGCGGCTCACCCAGGTGGTGATCCCCAGGGTGATCGCGACGAACACGCTGAAGAGCAGCAGCGCCAGCGTCTGGTGGTTCCCGGTCACCGTCCACCGCCCGCGACGCCGCGCGTCAGTTCCTGGGTGTCCCAGCGCAGGTCGAGCGCGGCGCGGTCCCGGCGCAGCCGCGCGTGCCGGGCGTACGCCCAGGTGAAGAGGAACGTCGTGAGGAACTGCCCGAGCCCCGCGACCATCGCCACGTTCACCGCGCCGGCGACGGGCCGCGCCATGAACTGCGGTGCCGTGGTCGCCACCACGACGTATCCCACGTACCAGGTGAGGAAGACGGCGACGCTCGGGACCACGAACCTCCGGTACCGGCCGCGCACCTCCTGGAAGGCCGCGCTGCGCTGCACCTCCAGGTAGATGTCGGCGGCGCGGACGCCCCGGTCCTCCGGCCGGCCGCGCGCGGGCGGCACGACGGGGGCCGGCGCGCCCGTACCGTCCAGCTCGCCCCACCCGGAGGCGAGCGCGTCGTACCAGGGATCGTCGATCCGGGCCTCTCCGGAGTCGGGACCATCCTGCTTCTCCACCGAACTCTCCTTGTCCGCCGCCCGTTCCGGCCGCGTGCCCAAGGATGGACAGATCGGGAAGATCCCTGACTCTTCTCTCCGCGCACTTCACCCCATCAGGTGACCCACGCCCTGGTGGACCCACACGTCCCTCCGCGGGGGCGTAACGGGCGCGGACCTCGCGCCCGCCGGTCGCGCGCGGGTGCCGCCCGCCGGACGTGCGCGGGGGTGCCGCCCGCCGTGCGGACGACACCCCCGGTGCGGCGCCGTGGCCGGTCCCGCCGGCCGCCTACGCGTCGATGCGTGAGCGGTCCAGCGTCGCCGCGGAGCTGGAGATGAACTCCTTGCGCGGGGCGACGTCGTTGCCCATCAGCAGGTCGAAGACCTGCTCGGAGGCTTCGAGGTCGGAGATGTTGATCCGGCGCAGGGTGCGGTGGCGCGGGTCCATCGTCGTCTCCGCCAGCTGGTCCGCGTCCATCTCGCCGAGACCCTTGTAGCGCTGGATCGAGTCCTTGTAGCGCACGTTCTTGCGCTGGAGCTCCAGCAGGGTCTCGCGCAGCTCACGGTCCGAGTACGTGTAGACGTACTTGTCCTGGCCCTTCTTCGGCTGGCTGAGCTCGATCCGGTGCAGCGGCGGCACCGCGGCGAAGACCCGGCCGGCCTCGACCATGGGCCGCATGTAGCGCTGGAAGAGCGTCAGGAGCAGACAGCGGATGTGTGCACCGTCGACGTCGGCGTCGACGAGCAGGATGATCTTGCCGTAGCGGGCGGCGTCGAGGTCGAACGTACGCCCTGACCCCGCCCCTATGACCTGGATGATCGCGCCGCACTCGGCGTTCTTCAGCATGTCCGAGATGGACGACTTCTGAACGTTGAGGATCTTGCCGCGGATCGGCAGCAGGGCCTGGAACTCGGAGTTCCGGGCGAGCTTCGCGGTGCCGAGCGCGGAGTCGCCCTCGACGATGAACAGCTCGCTGCGCTCCACGTCGTCGCTGCGGCAGTCGGCGAGCTTGGCGGGCAGCGAGGAGGACTCCAGGGCCGTCTTGCGACGCTGGGCGTCCTTGTGCTGGCGGGCCGCGATCCGCGTACGGGCGGCGGCGACCGCCTTCTCCAGGACGACGCGGGCCTGGGCGGCCTGGTCGCGCTTGGCGGAGGTCAGGAACGCCTTGAGTTCCTTGGAGACCACGTTCGTCACGATGCGACGGGCGGCGGAGGTACCGAGGACCTCCTTGGTCTGCCCCTCGAACTGCGGCTCCGCCAGCCGTACGGTGACGACGGCGGTGAGGCCCTCCAGGGCGTCGTCCTTGACGACGTCGTCCTCGGCGACGCGCAGCAGCTTCTTGGCGCGCAGCACCTCGTTGACGGTCTTGGCGACCGCCTGCTCGAAGCCTGCGACGTGCGTGCCGCCCTTGGGCGTGGCGATGATGTTGACGAACGACTTGAGGGTCGTGTCGTAGCCGGTGCCCCAGCGCAGGGCGACGTCGACGCCCAGCTCGCGGGTGACCTCGGTCGGGGTCATCTGGCCGTGGTCGTCGAGAACCGGGACGGTCTCCTTGAAGGTGCCCTGGCCGGAGAAGCGGAGCACGTCGCAGATGGGCTTGTCGGAGGCCAGGTACTCGCAGAACTCACTGATGCCGCCGTCGAAGCGGAAGGACTCCTCGCCCTTGCTGCCGCCCTCGCCCAGCCCGTACTCGTCGCGGACGACGATGGTGAGGCCGGGCACCAGGAAGGCGGTCTGCCGGGCGCGCTGGTGCAGGTTCTCCAGGGAGAGCTTGGCGTCCTTGAGGAAGATCTGGCGGTCGGCCCAGTAGCGCACGCGCGTGCCGGTGCGGGTCTTGGGGACCCTCTTGAGCTTGCGCAGCCCGGACGTCGGGTCGAACGCGGCGTCGGCGCCGTTGCCCTTGAAGGCGCCGGGCGTACCGCGGCGGAAGCTGACCGCGTGGGTGTTGCCCCCGCGGTCCACCTCCACGTCCAGGCGGGCCGAGAGGGCGTTCACCACGGAGGCGCCCACGCCGTGCAGACCGCCGGAGGCCGCGTACGAGCCGCCGCCGAACTTGCCTCCGGCATGCAGCTTGGTCATGACGACCTCGACACCCGAGAGGCCGGTTTTGGGCTCGACATCGACCGGGATGCCCCGGCCGTTGTCCCGCACCTCGACCGAGCCATCGTCGTGCAGGGTCACGTCGATGTGGTCGCAGTACCCTCCGAGGGCCTCGTCCACGGAGTTGTCGATGATCTCCCAGAGGCAGTGCATCAGACCGCGGCTGTCGGTCGATCCGATGTACATGCCCGGGCGCTTGCGCACGGCCTCCAGGCCCTCAAGGACGAGGAGGTGCCGCGCGGTGTAGTTGGAACCGTCCCGGTCTGCTCCGGTCAGCAGGGCTGTGGACGGCACGGACGTCTCGGCGGTCACGCGGTTCGCTCCTCGCTGAATTTCAATGGGGGCCCTGATGGGTAAGGGTCCGGCTTCGGTCACCGGTCCGAGGGTACCGAGGCCTGGTAGAGCCGTTGTAACGCCACCCTCGCCCCAAACGCAGACTAGTCCACAGTCGCATGGGTGTTCGATCCCTCGTTGGAGTGAAGTACATATCACGTTCCCTTCGGGGCATGAACCATTTAGGCTCCGGGCACGTCCTCAAGAACAACCGGCAAGCCAGCCGGAGGACTGAACCTGACAGAGTGCGAAACCCGTAAGACACGAAGACACGCAATACGGCTCATTCGCCGCCAACCGGCAGCAGACAGCCGACTCGGAAAGATTTTTTTCGAGGAAGAGCCACAAGCGGGAACGTTTTCGGCCTGGTTGGATGTTGACCCTGGTACGACAGCTCGTCGAGCTAGAGAAGAGGCGACGTGACTACTGTTCTGACCCCCGCGAGCCCGCTGACGGCCGCTGACCGCTGCGACCGTTGCGGCGCCCAGGCATATCTGCGCGTCGTCCTCCTCAGCGGTGGTGAACTGCTCTTCTGCGCCCACCACGGGCGCAAGTTCGAGCCGGAACTCAAGAAGATCGCCGCTGAGATACAGGACGAGACGGAGCGGTTGACCGCCACTCCGGCAAGCGCCAACGACGAAGAGCACTGACACTTCGCGCAGACGACGAGCCATCTCCGGCACAGGCCGGTGACCGGGCGGCCGCCCCTGGACCCTCAGGGGCGGCCGTTCGCGCTCGTCCAGGCACAAGTCCTCCGGAGATCTCGGAATCCGGGCCGCAAGGCCGCCCGGACCACGAGGCCGCCCGGACTGGGAAGCCCGGACCGCCGGGTCCGGCCCTCGGGCCCGGGCCTCGGCTTCTTCGGGTTCTCGTCCCTCAGCCGGGGCTCCCGGGGCTCAGCGGCTCCCTCCCAGCGCCGTGACGACCCCTGAGACCCGCGTGTAGACCCCAGGGCTCCCCGCCGACACGAGGCCGATCAGGACCCCCTGTGCGACCAGCGGCCCGCCGCTGTCGCCCTGGCAGGCGTCCCGGCCCCCGTCGGCCTCTCCCGCGCACAGCATGGAGCCGGCCAGGTACGTTCCGTCCGCACTGCCGGGATACGCCTTCTCGCAGACGGCGTCCGACAGCACCTCGACGCGCGCCGCCCGCAGGGCGCCCGCGTAGTCGCCGCTTCCCGTCATGTCGCCCCAGCCGTAGACCACGGCGTCCGTACCGGGCGCGTACGCGGCGTTCCCGGCGGCGGCCATGCGGATGACCGAGCCGGCGCCGAGCGGCTCCGCGAGCGTGAGCACGGCGAAGTCGCCGGCGTTCGTACGGCCGTCGTGCCTGGGGTTGATCCAGGTGTCGCGTACGGCGATCTCCCTGCCCCCGCCCGCTCCCAGGTCGCCGCGTCCCGCGACGACCCGCAGGTCCCGGACCTTGCGCGGGGAGGCGCCCAGCACTTCCTCGCCCAGGCAGTGGGCCGCCGTCAGCACGGTGGACCGGCCGATCACCACGCCCCCGCAGAACTGTCCCGCGCGGGTACCCCCGAACCGGTCACGGCTGGAGAGGGCCACCACCCAGGGGACCGCGGAGATCTCGACCGGGTAGCCGCCGATGACGACATCGGCCGCCGCGGGGGCGGGAAGGGCCAGCGGTACCACGGCCATCGTGGCCGCCAGGGCCAGCGCTCGGGCGAAGGGACGACGCATGCGCGCTCCTCACTCTGAGGTTGTCAGGAAACACCCAGCGTGATCCAGACGGCGGTGCTCCGCACGCGCACCCCGCCCTTCGCCCCTCGCACGGACCGGGCGCACCCCATGCCGTACGCACACGCGCAGGGCCCGGCACCCCTGACGGGGTGCCGGGCCCTGCGTGGCGTACTGGCGACCGGGACCCGGTGGGCGGCCCGGACGGGAGGGCGGTCTAGTCGAGGTAGTCGCGCAGGACCTGCGAGCGCGAGGGGTGACGCAGCTTCGACATCGTCTTGGACTCGATCTGGCGGATCCGCTCACGCGTCACGCCGTACACCTTGCCGATCTCGTCGAGCGTCTTCGGCTGGCCGTCGGTGAGGCCGAAGCGCATCGAGACGACGCCCGCCTCGCGCTCGGAGAGGGTGTCCAGGACGGAGTGCAGCTGCTCCTGGAGGAGCGTGAAGCTGACCGCGTCGGCCGGGACGACCGCCTCGGAGTCCTCGATGAGGTCACCGAACTCGCTGTCGCCGTCCTCACCCAGGGGGGTGTGGAGGGAGATCGGCTCACGCCCGTACTTCTGGACCTCGATGACCTTCTCGGGGGTCATGTCGAGTTCCTTCGCCAGCTCCTCCGGAGTGGGCTCGCGGCCCAGGTCCTGGAGCATCTGGCGCTGCACGCGCGCGAGCTTGTTGATGACCTCGACCATGTGCACCGGGATACGGATGGTGCGGGCCTGGTCGGCCATGGCGCGGGTGATCGCCTGACGGATCCACCACGTGGCGTACGTCGAGAACTTGTAGCCCTTGGTGTAGTCGAACTTCTCCACCGCGCGGATCAGACCGAGGTTGCCCTCCTGGATGAGGTCCAGGAAGAGCATGCCGCGGCCGGTGTACCGCTTGGCCAGGGAGACCACCAGACGGAGGTTCGCCTCCAGGAGGTGGTTCTTGGCGCGGCGGCCGTCCTCGGCGATGATCTCCAGCTCGCGCTTGAGCTTCGGCGCCAGCTTGTCGGCGTTGGCCAGCTTGTCCTCGGCGAACAGACCGGCCTCGATGCGCTTGGCGAGCTCGACCTCCTGCTCGGCGTTGAGCAGCGGGACCTTGCCGATCTGCTTGAGGTAGTCCTTGACAGGGTCGGCGGTGGCACCGGCGGCGGCGACCTGCTGCGCGGGCGCGTCGTCCTCGTCCTCGTCGGACAGGACGAAGCCCTGCGCGCCGTCCTCGGTGGGCTCCTCGCCCGCCTTGGCGGTGCCGGGGGTCTCCTCGACGGCCTCTTCGTCGACCAGCTCGGCGTCGTCCTTCTTGCCCGCGGTCTTCTTCGCCGCGGTCTTCTTGGCGACGGTCTTCTTCGCGACGGCCTTCTTGGCCGCGGCCTTCTTGGCGACGGGCTTCCCGGCGGACGCGTCCTCGTCGGGGACGTCGGTGGCGGGCATCACCGGCGTGGCGGTGGCGGTGGCCTTCTTGGCCGTGGCCGTCTTCGCCGCGACGGTCTTGGTGGCGGTGCGCTTGGCCGGACTCTTCGCTGCGACGCTCTTCCGGGTGCGCTTGGGCTCCGCGGCACTGACCATCAGCGTCACACCCTCTTCCTCCAGGATCTGGTTGAGGCTGCGCAGTACGTTCTTCCACTGAGTGGCCGGGATCTGGTCAGCTTCGAAGGCCCGACGCACGTCGTCGCCGGCGATCTGCCCCTCGGCCTTTCCCCGCTCAATCAGAGCCATGACAGAGACGGACTCGGCGATCTCCGGCGGGAGCGTACGGGATGTGCTGGCCGACACGAACAACCTCTCGGAACGTTGGAAAACGGCTTCCGGCCCCGTCCACTGCGGACCGGAGCCGACGACCGACGGCTTGGAGTGGGCCGGCGGCGTGGGCGAGAACCGGAAAGAGTCACAGCGCCTGAAGCGGCGCCCGTATTCCCTGCTCGGCTGTCACCTCTTAGGTCATCGCGCTGTCCCGAAGAGCGTTACGCCCAATCTGCGTGGCCCGAGTCACACCCCGTAAGCGCATAAAAACAGCCATACACGGTCAGAGGTGGTCAGTCGACGATTACAGCGTCTCATCACACCGCCGGGCCCCGCCGGATCCTCGAGGAATCCGTCGGGGCCCGGCGGCGGACCGCTCCCCGGCCCGGCCGTGCCGTACGGGGCAGCCGCTCCCGACCGCACCACCGGCGGTACGCGATCAGTGCTCGCGCGGGGCGGGCACGACGCGCTCCACCTCGGGGTGGACGGTGAGCAGTTGCCGCATGGCGGCCTCGGCGGCCGAGGCGTCGCCCGCCGCGAGGGCGTCGGCGATACGGGCGTGGTGCGCGAGGGAGATCTCGTTCGGCCGGTCGCAGCCGATGACCGGGCCGCCGGACACCTGGAGCGCGGAGGAGACGATCCCGGAGAGGTGCTCCAGCATGCGGTTGCCGGCGACCTGGATGAGCAGGGAGTGGAACTCCGCGTCGGCCCGCGAGAAGGTGAGCGCGTCGCCCTGTCCCAGCGCGTGCCCCATGATCTCGACCATGTCGGCGAGGCGCTGCTGGACCTCGGGCCGGCCGTGCCCGGCGGCGAGGCGGGCGGCGAGCGGTTCGATCGTCCAGCGCAGCTCGCTCAGCTCGCGCCGCTGGTCGTCGCGCTGCGGGCCGAAGGCGCGCCACTCGATGATGTCCGGGTCCAGGAGGTTCCAGTCGCTGACCGGGCGCACCCGCGTGCCGACGTTCGGGCGGGCGCTCACCAGGCCCTTGGCTTCGAGCACCCGGAGGGACTCGCGGACGACGGTGCGGGAGACCTCGAAGCGCTGCCCGATCTCCTCGGGCACGAGCGGGCGGTCGGCGCCGAGGTCACCGGAGACGATCATCTGACCGAGTTGCTGGACCAGTTGTCCGTGCAGGCCGCGGCCGCGACTGCCGCCGGTGCGTCGGCCCACGCGCCCCAGCTCCGGATCCGGGGCGTCCCACGCGGAGGCGCCGAGGCGGTCCGCGCCCGGGGTCTCCGCATAGGGGTAGCGATCGAGTTCGCCCGGTCCGGGTCCGGCGAGGCCGGAGTCTGCGGAACGGGCTGCGGTCATCATGGCGTGCGCAAGGGTAGTCACGGATCCTTTGTCGGCGTTGCCTCCAACTCCCTTGAGGTCTTTGGTGAAAAGCACACGAAAGGGTGATCGCTCACACCGTCGCAATTGACGCCTTATCGGAAGGAAATGGGCGTTCTGCGCGGAGTTGTGTGCACGAGGGGAACGGGCGTGCACGGACGGTCGTCATCGGACCCGGCTCCGCAGGCTCGTGAGCAGATACGCGCAGAGCAGCGCCGTCAGCGACAACATCAGCGCGCCGGCGACGGGTTGGGCGATCACACCCGCCACGGCGGCCAGGTAGTGCTCGCCGCCGAACGGCCACCGCACCAGTACGAGCTCGCGCAGCCGGGCCGAGAACCCGGCGGCCGTCCGGACCGACGGCCCCTCCAGGACCTTCTGCACGACCGGCACGACGGCCACCGGCACGGCGAGGACCGCCGCCAGCCCGGCGGTCGTGGAGCGGAAGATGCCCGCCGCCAGGACACCGGCCCAGGCACAGCCGACCATCAGGCCGATCCAACTCGCGCCCAGTTCGATCCAGTCCGGGGGGACCGCGGTCAGTTCCCGTCCGTGGAGGAGGTGGAGCAGGCCGGCGTCCACGCCCACCACGAGGACCGCCAGCGTCAGCGCGGTGAGCGCGGCGACGGCGAGTTTGGCGGTCAACAGCCCCAGGCGGCGGGGAACGGTCCCGCGGTCCGCGGCCAGCGCGGGGTGCCGGAACTCGTCGCCGAAGGCGAAGGCGCCGAGCAGTCCCGCGCCGAGCGCCGCGGGCGGCAGCGGGAAGTCCCGCGGCCACGCGGCGAGCAGCCGCGGCTGCGGGGTGTGGCCCGCCCCGGCCAGCAGGACGCAGACGACGACGGAGGCGACGAGCGCGACGGCCGCGGTCGCCCAGCCGGTACCGACGCCCGTCGCGCGAAGCAGTTCGTAGCGCAGCGGGCGCAGGGGGCCGGACCCCGGGCGGACGGTGATGGGCGGCGGAAGCGGCGCCGACGCGCGCGTGCCCGCCTTCTCCACGGCCCGCACGGGGGGCGCTCCGTCCTCACCGGATCCCTCCMCGGACTCCGACAGGGACGGCGGTACGGGAGCCGCTACGGGAGCTTCTGTGGGGGTCGGCATGGGAGTTTGCGTGGGCGGCGGTACGGGAGCTTGCGTGGGCGCCGGTACGGGAGTCGGCCCCATGTCGCCGACCTCGTCCGCGAGTTGGTGTACGAGGATGCCATGCCGGTAGGCGGCCTCTCCGACGTCGGCGCAGGTGCTGCCGTACACGCAGAGGCGGTTGCCCTCCTCCTGGACGACCTCCACGGAATGCCGGGCGGAACGGGCCTCCTTGACCAGCAGGGCACCGAGCCGCGCCGCGTACGGACTCCGGACGGCGACGCGCGGCCGCAGGCGGGTGCGGGAGAACTCGGCGATCTCCTGGTCGGCGACCACCCTGCCCCGCTCCAGTGTGACGACCCGGTCGGCGGCGCCCGCGGCCTCCTTGGGGTCGTCCGTGGTGAACAGCACGGTGCCGCCCGCGTCGGCGTGGGCGCGCAGCACCCCGTGCAGCCAACGGCCCTCACGGGCGGAGAGTCCGCCGGCCGCGCCGTCGAGGACCAGGGCGTGCGGGTCCGGCAGCAGGGCGCACGCCAGGCCCAGGCGGCGGTCCATGCCGCGCGAGAGCGTGCCGAGACGCTCGTCGCGCAGACCGGCGAGACCCACCGCCTCCAGGACGTCGTCGGCACGGAGTGCGGGTACGCCCGCCGCCGCGCACAGCATGCGCAGTTGACCCCGGACCGTGCGCGCCGGGTGCCCGGGGACCTCGCCGAGGAGGACACCGACCTCGTGCGAGGGATGGGCGACGCGATGGAGCGGGCGGCCTCTGAAGTAGGTGATCCCACGGCCCGGTTGGAGTTCGAGCATGAGTCTCAGCGCGGTCGTCTTTCCCGCGCCCGGAGCCCCGAGGAGCGCCGTGACACGGCCCGGTGGCGCCTCGAAGGAGACGTCGTCGACGGCCGGGGGAAGCTCCTTGCGGGCGTTGCTGGTCAGTCCGATGGCCTGGATCACCCGAAGCAAGATAGCTTGATATGTACCTTTTTACCGTCATCACGGGCAAGCAGGAGAACGGACCCGGTACGGGTTCGGCCGGTCGGCCCCGGGCCGGTGTCAGACCTCCGGGCGGAGCATCGGCGGGTTGAGCAGAGTGGCTCCGCCCGCGCGGAAGAGCTGGGCGGGGCGGCCGCCCTGCCGGGTCGTCGTCCCGCCCGTGGGAACGAGGAAGCCGGGCGTCCCGGTCACCTTGCGGTGGAAGTTGCGGGGGTCGAGCGCCACGCCCCACACCGCCTCGTACACCCGGCGCAGTTCACCGACCGTGAACTCCGGCGGGCAGAAGGCGGTGGCCAGCGAGGAGTACTCGATCTTGGAACGGGCGCGCTCCACGCCGTCCGCGAGGATCCGGGCGTGGTCGAAGGCGAGCGGTGCGGCCTGCTCCCCGTCCCTGCCGTAGCCGCTCTGGTGGAGCAGGTCCTCGACCGGGGCCCAACGCGCGCTGTTGGCGTCCCCGCCCGCTCTCGGCGCCGGCAGGTCGGGGGCGAGGGCGAGATGCGCGACGCTCACCACCCTCATCCGCGGATCGCGCTTGGGGTCGCCGTAGGTCGCGAGCTGTTCCAGGTGCGCACCGTTGACCTGGGCGGGGGCGTCGGGATCGTGCGCGCACAGCCCGGTCTCCTCCAGCAGCTCCCGCGCGGCGCCCTGCGACAGGTCCTCGTCCGGCCTGACGAACCCGCCGGGCAGCGCCCACCGCCCCTGGAAGGGCGGCTCACCCCTGCGTACCGCCAGCGCGCAGAGGGCATGACGACGCACGGTCAGCACGACCAGGTCGACGGTGACGGCGAACGGCGCGAAAGCTGACGGGTCGTAGGGCATGCCGCGATCATAGTCGTCTGCCTGACGATAAACACTCCCTTCACCGGTCGCTCACGTGGCTGATCCGTCGCCCCGGGACAGACCACCACGACACGCGGCGGGCACGGCGGAGGTCGCTGGCAGGCGCGGCCGCGGTCTCCGGCGGCAGGGACGCAGCCTCCGGCGGTCACGGCGGAGGTCGCCGACAGGCACGGGCGCGGTCTCCGGCGGGTACGTCCGCGGTCTCCGGCGGGTACGCCGCGGTGGGGGCCGGTTCTCAGGCTCCCAGCTGCAGTCCCTCGGCCGCCTCCTCCACCACGGCGAGGCCGAGTCTGCTGACGCGCACGGAGAAGGGGGCGCCCGCGACACGCAGCCCGGTCAGCTCGATCTCTCCCAGTGGCGCCTCCCGGACCGGACGCAGCGTCACCGTACGGGCGGGCGCGTCGGGGCGGATCCCGGCGAGGGCGGTGAGCAGGAGGACACCGGCGGCCGCGGCCGTCGCCGCCGGTCTGCAGGCGGTCGGGTGCGGCACCGGGGCGCCGCCTTCGACGCGCTGCTCCCCTGCGTACATCTCGGGCAGCCGGTACCCGAAGGCCTCCGCAGCCGCCAGCACGCCCCGCAGCAGCGAACCCGCCTCCTTCTCGTAGCCCGCGGCCGCCAGCCCCGCCACGGCGAGCGCCGTCTCGTGGACGCGCACGGCCCCGCTGCGGTGCCCGAACGGGTTGTGGCCCGTCTCCTTCGCCCCGAGGCTGCGCAGCCCCCAGCCCGAGTCCATGGCGGGCCCGCCGAGCAGGCGCGCGAGCTGCTCCGTACGCACCTGGTCGAGCAGGCCCGGGGCCGGTGCGCCGGCGCCGAGCAGCCCGGTGTCGAGCAGGTGGACACTGCCGGCGCCCAGGTGCGGTACGACCCGCTCCCCCGGCAGAAGGGCCGCGACCGGTCTGCCGCCTCCTGCATCCTCGATCCAGAAGTCCTCCCGGAACGCGGACCTCAGCTTTTCCGCCCATTCCCTCAGCTCGGTGGCCCCTCCCCTGCTGTAGGCGTCGAGGAGGTCCGCGCCCAGCAGGGCGGCCCGGTGGACGTGCGCCTGGGTCTCGCAGCGCCAGGGTCCGCCCGGATGCGGGTCCGACAGGTACGTGCCGTCGCCGACGGCCGTGCGCAGCCACCGCAGGCAGCGCTCGGCCGCGGGCAGCAGCTCCTCCGTCTCCGCCTCGGAGAGGCCCCAGCGGCGGGCCTCCGCCAGGACCACGGGAAAGAGCAGGGTCGCCTCCTGCCCCGTGCAGCTCGGTGGGAGCCGGGCACCGGTCTGCCGTCGCGGTCCGGGGATCAGACCGGAGTGTGGCCCCGCATCCGTGAACTGCGTACGGGCCAGGGTCCGCAGGGTGCCCGCCGCCAGGCGTGTGCCCAGCGGCAGGGTCATGCGCGCCGCCGCGAGGGCCTCGGCCGGCGCCGCGCCGCAACGCCACGGGGCCCCGGCCGCCAGGTGCAGGTCGGACGGCTGTGCGGGATCACGCAGAAGAAGCGCCTGGAGGTCGTCGATGCAGGTGCGCAGGAACGCCTCGATCCGCGAGTCGTCACCGGTGGCCCGGGCCTGGGCGAAGGGGCTCGCGGCGCCGCGCGCGACGGCCCGGACGGGCCCCGCCCCCGCCGGTCCCACACGCAGTTCCACACTCCGGGTGCCCCCGGGCGGCAGTTCGAACTCCCAGCGGAGCAGCCCCGCGGAGGCCAGTGCGTCCGTAGGCGGCGGTTCGGCCGTGACGACGGAGTGCGCCGTGCCCGACGACCACCGCATACCGCCGTCGTGGACACTGGCGGGCAGCTCGGGCCCGGCTCTCCCCGCCGCGACCGCTCCCAGCTCGGCCAGGTCCGTGCCGAGCGCCACCTCGACGGGGAGGCGCAGCGGCCGGTGGGCCGCGCTGCGCAGGGTGATCCGCTCCGTGCCGTCCGCGTACCGCACACGCTCGACCAGGACGTCCGGGTCGGGTCCGCCGTCGGTGGACAGGCTGAGGGTCGCGACGAACCGCGCCTGGTCGGCCGCGATCATCCGCGCCTGCACGGCGAGCGGCTCCCGGCCCGCCACCCGCAGCCGGCACCGGGAGAGCACGCGCCGACCCGATCGGTAGAAGCCCTCGAATCCGTGGCCGGTCAGCTGCCCCTGATCCGTCGAGATCGCCAGTCCCGGCAGGGCGACGCAGATCAGCGCGGTGTGCGCGGCCGGCAGGTCGACCGCGCCGCGCCGCCCGGCCGGCACGGTCTGCGGAGCGAGAACGGCACCACGGCCCATGGAGGGCTGGCCGGAAGGCACGGAGGGCGTGGAGGACGGGTTGGGCAGAGGCATGGGCGGCTTCTTCCGTGCTCCGTTCGCTGAGTGGGTCCTCGGCGATGTCTGGGGTTCGGCGATACCTGTGTGTGCGTGTGTGGAGAGGCAGAGAGCGAGGGAGGGGGAGAGCAGGTGGCGTATCGGGCTCGGCGGGGTGTGGGGCTTCGAGAAGTACGGGACTCCGACGGAGCGGGCACAGGGACGGGGGGAGGGGGAAGGGGTCGATGCGGTGCGACGGCACAGCCGTGAGCGGCACCACTCAGGTGAACGGGGCGGGCCTCGCCCTCCTGTGTCCTCTCCCGTCCCGCCCTCTCCCGTGTCTGTGCCGGTCCTCTCAGGTGTCCCCCTTCGACGTCCCGAGCTTCGGCGTCCCGGGCTGCCCGGCGCTCCGGCGGGGCCGCCGTGTGGTCCCGGTGCCGTCCGAGCGGGAGCCGGGCCGGTCGACCGCGCTCTCGGCTGCCCGTGTCCTACGCCGGCGGCGGGCAGAGGGGCGGGGKGACTTGACCGGCACCGCGGGCCCGGCCGGCCCGTCGGCGTCGCTGGTGGTGGCGCTGGTGGTGGCGGTGGCGGTGGCGGCAGTGTCCTCCTCGGTACGGTCCGTGCCGTCATCCGCCCGTGCACGGCGGAGACAGCGGCGAATCGACTCCGGGTCCAGGCCCTCGTTGCACGCCTGGTGGAGGAGGCGGGCGAAGAGGTAGGCGGAATCCGCTCCGAGTGCCATGGCCAGGGCCTCCCGGGCTTCCAGCTCGTCGCCGCAGGACCAAGCGACCCACCCGGCGAGCGTGAGCGGAGCGGCGGCGTGCTCGCCGTACGACCCGACGCAGCGGCGGGCCAGGGCCCGCCAGAGGCGCAGGGCCGGTCCGGCCTCGTCACCCTCCATCCACTCCGCGGCCCGGTCCCGTGTCGTGCGGTCCTGCAGGCCGAGGATCAGCAGGGCCGCCTCGTCGTGCCGCAGCAGTTCGTCGTCCCGGAGGTCCGCCGGGAGGGGGCCGGAGCCACGGGCCACGGGGTCGGCGTCCGCCAGCCGGTTCATGACCTGGCGCGCCAGGTCCAGGGTCTGGGCCGCCACGCCGGCACGGCTCCCGTCGTCCAGGATGCGGGGGATCAGCGCCATGCCCATCGCGTCCAGGGCGGACTCCTGCTCCACCGCCGCCCCCGTCTCCCACGGGGCGAGCCGCGCGCGCAGTTCCCGTAGGGTCCCCCTGACCTGCAGACCGGCGTAGGTGGCGGCCGCGGCGAGCACGGAGGTGCCGGGGAGCCCCATCGCCGTGCCGTCCGTCGGGCAGCAGTGCTCGCTCGGACAGCAGTACGACCAGAAGTGGCCGTCCGAGATGCACAGGGCCTCGATCACCGGCACGTCGAGCGCCCCGCAGGCCGTGCGGATCCGTTGTGCGAGCGGACGCAGGCGCTCCATCACCGCGCGACCCGATTCCCCTTCGCCGGGCTCCTGACAGAGGAAGAGGACCATGCTCTCGGGCAGGGCGCCCCTGCGCTCGCTGCCCTTCACCAGGCCCTGCGTCAACTGCTGCGCCGCGGAGGGCCAGTCGTCCCTGTTGCCCGGGATACCGAGCCGGGCCCGCCCGCCGAACCGGCCGCGCCCGTCCCTGTCGTGGAGGGCGACGAGCACGATGCTGTCCTCGGGCCGGTATCCGAGCAGGTACGGCAGGGCGTCGGCCAATTCGGCCGGGGTACGCAGGGTGACCTGGCGCTCGGGGCCCGGGGCGCCGACCGGGCCATGTGCAGTGCCGAATGCCCGACCGTGCGCTGCTCCGTGTGCCGGGCCGGCAGGAACAGCACCGTCCTCCTCCCTCTTAGGCCTGCCGTCACTGCTGTCGCCGCCGCGGCTCGCGCCCGATCCGCCCCCGTATCCGTCCCGCGCGGTCGTTTCGCCGCATCCGCCGATGTCACCGTCGCCGAGGTTCCCGGCCGGTTCGCTGTGGTTCGTCATGCCGTGACCATCCCGCGGATCCGTAAATCCCGCTCCGCCCTGTGGATAACCAGGACCATGTCCGCGTCAGGACTTGTCCACAGTCCGCGGACCTCATTCGCGCAATGTCCGACCCATCGGGTTGCATGGGGCCATGAGCAACGAAGAGCTGCGTGCCGCGGCCGACACCGTCCTCGCCCGCCTCGTCGGCGCGCCGGGAGGCGACGCCCGGCTGCGCGAGGACCAGTGGCGCGCCATCGAGGCCCTGGTGGCCGACAAGCGCAGGGCCCTGGTCGTGCAGCGCACCGGCTGGGGCAAGTCCGCCGTGTACTTCGTCGCGACCGCGCTGCTGCGGGAGCGCGGGGCGGGTCCCACCGTCATCGTCTCCCCGCTCCTGGCCCTCATGCGCAACCAGGTCGAGGCGGCGGCGCGCGCCGGTATCAGAGCACGGACCATCAACTCGTCCAACACGGAGGAGTGGGACACGGTCCAGGAGGAGGTGGCCGCGGGAGAGGTCGACGTCCTCCTGGTGAGCCCGGAGCGGCTCAACAACCCGGACTTCAGAGACCAGGTGCTGCCCCGGCTCGCCGCGGCGACCGGTCTGCTCGTGGTCGACGAGGCACACTGCATCTCCGACTGGGGCCACGACTTCCGGCCGGACTACCGCCGCCTGCGCACGATGCTGGCTGATCTGCCCCAGGGCGTCCCGGTCCTGGCGACCACCGCCACGGCCAACGCGCGCGTGACCGCCGACGTCGCCGAGCAACTGGGCACCGGCGGCAGTACGGACGCCCTCGTCCTGCGGGGCCCGCTGGACCGGGAGAGCCTGAGCCTCGGCGTGCTGCAACTACCGGACGCCGCCCACCGGATGGCCTGGCTCGCCGAGCACCTCGGGGAGCTCCCCGGCTCCGGGATCATCTACACGCTCACGGTGGCCGCCGCCGAGGAGGTCACCGCCTTCCTGCGCCAGTGCGGTCACACCGTGGCCTCGTACACCGGGAAGACCGAGAACGCGGACCGCCAGCAGGCGGAGGAGGACCTGCTCGCCAACCGGGTCAAGGCCCTCGTGGCCACCTCGGCGCTGGGCATGGGCTTCGACAAGCCCGACCTCGGTTTCGTGGTGCACCTGGGCTCCCCGTCCTCGCCCATCGCCTACTACCAGCAGGTGGGCCGCGCGGGACGCGGGGTGGAACACGCCGAGGTGCTGCTCCTGCCCGGCAAGGAGGACCAGGCGATCTGGCAGTACTTCGCGTCGATCGCCTTCCCCCCGGAGGAACAGGTCAGGCGCACCCTGGACGTTCTGGGCCAGGCGGGCCGCCCGCTGTCCCTGCCCGCGCTCGAACCGCTGGTGGAGCTGCGCCGCTCCCGGCTGGAGACGATGCTCAAGGTCCTGGACGTGGACGGTGCCGTGCAGCGCGTCAAGGGCGGCTGGGTCTCCACGGGCGCCCCGTGGGCGTACGACACCGAGCGCTACGCGTGGGTCGCCAAACAGCGTGAGGCCGAACAGCAGGCCATGCGCGACTACGTGACGACGACCGGCTGCCGGATGGAGTTCCTGCGCCGGCAGCTGGACGACGAGGAAGCAGCCCCGTGCGGCCGCTGCGACAACTGCGCCGAGCCGCGGTTCTCCGACGCCGTGTCCTCCTCCGCCCTGGACACGGCCCGCGGGGAGCTGGACCGCGCGGGTGTCGAGGTGGAGCCCCGGAAGATGTGGCCGACGGGTCTGCCGGCTGTGGGCGTCGACCTGAAGGGACGCATCCCGGCCGGGGAGCAGGCCGCCACCGGGCGGGCACTGGGGAGGCTTTCGGACATCGGCTGGGGCAACCGGCTGCGGCCGATGCTGGGCCCTCAAGCGCCGGACGGACCCGTTCCGGACGATGTGGCGCAGGCCGTCGTCGGTGTGCTGGCCGACTGGGCGAAGGGGCCGGGCGGCTGGGCCTCGGGCGGTTCCGACGCCCTGCCGCGGCCGGTCGGCGTCGTCACCATGGCGTCGCACCGCAGACCGCAGCTCATCCGGTCACTGGGCGCGCGGATCGCCGAGGTCGGTCGGCTGCCCCTACTGGGTTCCCTCGCCTATGCGCCGGGCGCGGATGCCTCGCAGGCCTCCAGGAGCAACAGCGCGCAGCGGCTGAAGGCCCTGGACGGTGCGCTGGTGGTGCCGCCCGCTCTGGCCGAGGCGCTCGCCGGGGCCGACGGGCCGGTCCTGCTCGTGGACGACTCGACCGACACCGGCTGGACGCTCGCGGTGGCCGCGCGCATGCTCCGGCGGGCCGGCGCCCAGGGGGTGTTGCCGCTGGTCCTCGCCGTGCAAGGGTGATCCTTGCGTGACGTGGGTAGATACCGGGGAGCGATATATGCGACGGATCACCGCATAGCGGTCCGGTGGCCCCAATTGCTCGTTGCCGCAACCAGATTCGACAGGAAGAATTGGTCTCGCGCCCCGCGTGGTCTTTCGAGACCCCCCGTTCGGGCTGTGCTGCGGCGCGCTCCCCCAGTCCGACCCCCGCCCGCAGTGTGGGCGCGTAGCCGAAGGGAGGACCGTGACCTTCGGATTCGCTCCGTCCTCGTCGGCGTCGATGTCGACGTCCGCCACTTCCGCCAACCCACTGGCCCGGATGCTCGAACCCGCCGAATGGGCCGCGGCAGGGATTCCGCTCCTGCGCAATCCCCGGGAGGTCGTCAGCGGGCTGCACTCCCGGCATCGACCCCGGCCCGCGACCGCGATCGTCGCGGTGCTCGACCCGGACGAACGGCTGAGCGCGAGCGCCTCCTTCATCCGGCGACCGGCTCCGGCGGACGGCTGGATGTTCCGCAACGCACTACTCGCGCAGCTGCGCCGGGTCATCCCGCACGACCTGCGGCGCCGCACGCCGGTGCGTACGGCCGTCCTGCTCTACTGCCGTGACGGCGACGCGCGTTGGACGGAGGAGGACGGGGCGTGGATGTGGGGGCTGCGGGACGCCTGCACGCTGCACGGACTGCGCTGCGGGGCCTACATCACGCTGACGCGTGACGGCTGGCAGGTGCTCGGCGAAGGCCGGGGAGGACGGCGGCCCAACGCGGACTCGCAGCCGGAGTCACTGGATTCGTTCGCGGTGGCCGAGGCGATACAGCCGCGTACCGGTGGCGTCGCTTCGGAGGTACTGCGGCGCGCGGCGGCCCGCTGAGCCGACGATCCCGGCGCGCGGCGTCACCGGCGGAGTCGCCGGTCGACGCCACCGACCGGAACCACCGGCCGGCGCTGCCGACGTCGCCGGAACGGGCACGCACCCGGCGAGCACGGACCGGAGCCGCCCTTCCGGTCTGGCCCGGCCCGGTTCAGTCCGGTCCGATCCGGTCCGGCCTGATCCGGTCCGACCGCGCCCAGCACTTCCCGGACCAGTCCGGCACCTTCCGGTCCTTTCCGGTCCAGTCAGGCCCGGTCCGCTTCGCCGCGCTCGGCCCGGTTCGCTTCGCCGTGATCAGCCAACGCCGTCCTGCCCCGGGGCTGTAGGACCGTCGAGTCACAGGACTGACGGGCCACTGGGCCACCGGGTCACCGGGTCACAGGACCGACGGACTGCTGGCCGAGCCGGAGGATCGCCGGGGCGCAGGTCGTGGAGCGGCAGGACCCCATACGGGCCGGACCAGGCCAGGCCGAAGGCAGCGGCGACAGCGGGCCGGGGCAGTGCCCCGGTCGCGCTCGCTCGCCTCCGGCGGTGACCGCCGACGCCGGCACGTCCCCGTACCGGCACACGTCAGCCCGCTCTCCGTGCTTGTCGCGTGCTCCGAGCAGGTGCCACCGCGGTGGCACCCGGTCGTGAGGTCCTGAGGTCCCCCGGAAGAGCGGGAGTCCTCAGACCCCCGCGCCCAGCGCCGAGTTGATCCGCTGCGGCTCCCCGCAGACGATCAGCAGGGTGCCGGCCCGGCCACGGGCCAGCGGCAGGGCGGCGGCAACGGCGTCGTCGGGCCCGCCGTTGACGGCGACCACGACCACGGGCCGGGACGCGGCACGACCGAGAGCGGAGGCGTCGGCGTAGAACACGTCGTCCCCCGCGTCGTGCTGGGCCCAGTACGCGGCCTCGCCGAAGGACAGCTCGTGCGCGGCCCACGGGTGCGGTTCGCCGGTGGTGATCACCAGCACCTCACCGGGGGCCCTGCCCGAGTCAAGGAGCAGGTCGACCGCTTCCTCGGCGGCGTCCAGCGCGCCCTCGGCCGAGGCCGGGATCAGCTGGAGCTGCGGAGTCGGGGCAGCGGCGGGGGCCGCCGGGGCGGCAGGCCCCGGCTTGGCCACGGCCGTGTCGCGCGGCGTGCGTTGCACAGGCGGCATCGGCCGGACAGGACCCGGACGGCCTGGACGGTACGGGACGGGGGGTCGGCGCGGTGCGGCCGGTGGCCGGACTGACGCGGGGACCCTGGGCACTCTCGTGAATCTGAGGCTCCTCGGGAATGAGAGGCATGAGCTGATTTTTATCAAACACCGGTGCGACACGCGTAGGCGGGTGGCACATGAGTGCGAACGGGATCGTCAGAAATCGAAGCCGAGTTGCCCTTCGATCTCCGGAACGTTTCCGTCCGCCCAACTGCGGACCTTCTTGAGGTGCCGCCACTGGGGCAGCGCATCAAGATACGCCCACGACAGCCGGTGGTACGGGGTGGGGCCCCGCATCTCCAGCGCGGCCCGGTGCACCGGCGACGGATACCCGGCGTTGGCCGCAAAACCGAAGTCTGCATGGTCGGCACCGAGTTCGGCCATCATTTTGTCGCGCTGGACCTTGGCGATCACCGAGGCGGCCGCGACGGCGATGCAGGACTGATCGCCCTTGATCACCGTACGGACCCGCCACGGGGTGCCCAGGTAGTCGTGTTTCCCGTCGAGGATGACCGCGTCGGGACGCACCGGCAGCGCTTCGAGCGCGCGGCAGGCGGCCAGCCGCAGTGCGGCCGTCATCCCCAGGTGGTCGATCTCCTCCGGAGAGGCGTGCCCCAGGGCGTGCGAGGTCACCCACTCGGCCAGGATCGGGGCGAGAGCCGTGCGCTTCCTGACGGTGAGGAGCTTGGAGTCGGTGAGGCCCTCGGGCGGGCGGCGCAGGCCCGTGACCGCCGCGCAGACGGTGACCGGACCGGCCCAGGCGCCGCGCCCCACCTCGTCGACACCAGCGATGACCTTCGCCCCGGTCGTGGCGCGCAGGGAGCGCTCGACGGCGTGGGTGGGTGCTTCGTACGGCATGACGCGATCAGCCTACGCCGCCCGCGATCCCGTACGACACCCCGGTTCCCCGGAGCGCTCCGGGAGCCCGCGGCCAGGGGCGTCCGAGGCCCTGCCACGCCGCCGCGGCACCCTCGACCGAGCCGACCAACAGGAGCGGGTCAACACGCCCCGTCGACAGTGCCGGTCAGGCGCCCTGCGGCCGGAGCAGCGGGACCATGAACTGGTCGATCATCTCCTCGATGTCCCGCTCGCTCCATTCGCTCCCGCACACCTTCGAGCGGTACATCATCATGGCCGGGATGGCGTCGAAGACGTAGGGGTTCGCCGCGTCCGGCCGCACCTCTCCCCGCCGTATGCCTCGTTCGATGACCTCACCGAGCAAGTTGACGGTCGGCTCGATGACCCCCTTGAGGATCACCTCCTGGAAGCGCTCGACCTGGGACGCGTCGCATTCGTGAATCACCGAGCGCAGGGCGAACCCGGGGCGCGAGAACATCGCCTCGCGGGCCCGCCGGCACAGTTCCAGCAGGTCGTCCCGCGTGCTCCCCAGGTCGGGCACGTCCCGGAACGGGAGCAGTCCTGCCTGGAGCGCGTCCGCGACCAGGTCCTCCTTGGACGGCCAGCGGCGGTAGACCGCGGCCTTGCCGGTCTGGGCGCCGGCCGCGACGCCCTCCATCGTGAGGCCGTTCCAGCCGACCGTACTGAGCTGTTCCAGTGTGGCGTCGAGGATCGCGCGTTCGAGTACGGCACCGCGCCTGCGCGGAGCAGCCGCCTGCACGGGCGCGACCCCCTGAGCGGGTGCGGCCCCCTGGGCGGGCGCGACCTCCTGAGCGAGGGAGGCCGCCTGAGCGGGGGCGGCCGTCCAACTCGACCTAACCATGGGCCTGTCTCCGTTGAGCGGGTGAGCGGTACGCACGTGCGGACGTACGTACCGGGCGGGCCGGGGAAGGCCCGCGGGCGGACGGGGGCGGGAAGCGGAAAACGGGAAGCGGCGGCAACTCAAGTGAACGCTTGCGTTCACTGTCGGGGACTCACTACCTTGTGACGCGACAGTGAACGCGAGCGTTCACTAACGTACCCGTGGGGGACTCAACAGTGACAACCTCTCCGTTGATACAAGATCAGAAACCGGGAGCGGCCCGCCGGGAAGGACATCCCGGCATCGCGCTCGCCGTCATCGCGGCCTGCCAACTCATGGTGGTACTCGACGCGACGATTGTGAACATCGCGCTCCCGCACATTCAAGGCGCCCTCAAGTTCTCCACCACGGATCTCACCTGGGTGGTCAGCGCCTACACGCTCACCTTCGGCGGTCTGCTGCTGCTCGGCGGCCGGGCCGGCGACATCCTCGGCCGGCGCCGGGTCTTCACCGCCGGCATCCTCCTCTTCACCGTCGCCTCGCTGCTCGGCGGCTTCGCCCAGGAGCCCTGGCAGCTGCTGGCGGCACGCGCCCTGCAGGGAGTGGGCGGCGCGATCGCCTCCCCCACCTCGCTGGCGCTGATCACCACGACGTTCCCGGAGGGGCCCGAGCGCAACAGGGCCTTCGGGGTCTTCGCGGCGGTCTCGGCCGGTGGCGGCGCGATCGGCCTGCTGGCGGGCGGCATGCTCACCGAATGGCTCGACTGGCGCTGGGTGCTCTTCGTCAACGTGCCCATCGGTCTGCTGATCATCCTGGTCACGCCGCTCTACATCAGCGAGTCCGAACGGCATCCGGGGCGCTTCGACATCGCCGGGGCGCTGACCTCGACGCTCGGCATGGCCTCGCTCGTCTACGGCTTCATCCGGGCCGCGGAGGAGGGCTGGCGGGACAGCCTGACCATCGCGTCCTTCGGGGCCGCGGTCGTCCTCCTGGTGGTGTTCGTGCTGGTCGAGTCGCGGGCCAAGGAGCCGATCACCCCGCTGCGGATGTTCGCCGACCGCAACCGCTCGGGCACGTACGTGATCATGCTGAGTCTGGCCGCGGCGATGTTCGGCATGTTCTTCTTCATCGTCCTGTTCGTGCAGAACGTGCTGCAGTACACGCCGATCGAGGCCGGCCTGGCGTTCCTGCCGGTCACGGCCGCGATCGTCGCCGGCGCGGGTCTGTCGCAACGCTTCCTGCCGGTGCTGGGCCCGAAGCCCTTCATGGTGGTCGGATCGTCCCTGGTGGCGCTCGGGCTCGGCTGGCAGACCCTCATCGATCCGGAGAGTTCGTACGTCGGCGGGGTGCTCGGTCCGATGCTGCTGTTCGGCTTCGGCATGGGGCTGAACTTCGTGACCCTCACCCTGACCGCGGTCTCCGGGGTGGCCGTGCACGAGGCGGGCGCCGCGTCGGGCCTGCTCAACGCCACCCAGCAGGTCGGCGGTTCGCTCGGTCTCTCCATCCTGACCACGGTCTTCGGCACGGCGAGCCGCGAGGAGGCGGAGAAGCAGGTGGCGGACTTCATGGCCACCGCCTCGCCCGAGCAGAAGGCGGAGTTCGCGAAGACCCACGAACTGCCGGCGCCCTGGAGCCACGAGGTGCTCTCGCACGGCATCTCCACGGCTTTCATCCCGGCCGCCGCGATGGCCGTACTGGCCCTGGTCGTCGCCGTCCTGGTGATCCGGGTCCGCAAGAGCGACCTGGAAGCGCTGTCGGGCACGGCGGGGCCCGCGGCGGGCTAGCCGGTCACCCCCGCGACGGCCGGACGGGCCGGGTCGCTGCCTCCGACGGACCGCAGCGGCTCGTCGAGTCCGTCCAGCGCGGGCACGGCGTCGGCGGACAGCCCGCGCGCGTAGGCGAGGTCGAAGCGGCCCGTCTCCTCGTACCGCTGGACGTTGCGCTCGGCGATCAGGGCGTCCGGCGACAGGATCCCGAAGGCGAGGACCCCCGCGGCGGCGGAGGCCAGCACGGCGCGCGGCAGCCAGCGGGCGCCCAGGACACCGGCCGCCATGATGAGCACGATGACCAGGCCCAGCCACAACTCGACGCCCACCACGGAGATCCGCAGCCGGGTCAGCCCGTACGCCTCCACGTACATGTCCATGCGCCGCACCGCGGAGGCCACCACGACGAGGGCGAGGGCGCAGAGGGTGCCGAGGACGGCGCGTACCAGCGTCCCGTCGCGCGCGCCGTCCCGCGGGGCCCAGCGCAGGGCGAGGACGACGACCACCAGGGTGAGGAGCGTGACGAGGAGCAGCTGCCAGAAGCCCTGGCGCGCGTACTCGGCGTACGTCAGTCCGGTCTTCTCCAGCACGGCGTCGTACCCGCCGAACAGGACGGCCAGCTGGACGGCGTTGAAGGCCGCGAAGAGCGCGGCCAGCACGACCAGGGGCAGCGCCCACTCGACGCGGCCGCGGGCGCGTCCCGGGGGCACCTCGACGCGGTCCCACCGAAGGGGCGCCGCGGCCGTGTGCGCGACGGCCAGGGCGCCGGCCACGCCCATGACGAACAGGACGAGGCGCCAGGGCCCGCCGGAGACCGAGGCGTCCGGTACGAGGCTTTCGAGGAGGTCGGCGAAGGCCGCGTCCGCCCCGGCGAACAGGGTGCCGAAGACCACCAGCAGGACCGCGGCCACCGCGGTCGCGCGCAGCACCGGGGCCACGTGTCCGCGGGCGCCGCCGGTCCGTGCGCGCAGTCCGCGCCAGCCCCAGCGCGGCCCGGTCAGCAGCGAGGTGTAGAGGCCGATCGGGCCGAACAGCATGCCGGGCCAGGTGCGGCCGCCGTGCAGCGCGATCGAGCCCACCGCCGCGGCCGCGACGACGGCCAGGAAGGACGGCCAGTCGGCGTCGCGCAGCGCGGGGACGACCAGCAGGGCCAGTCCCCCGACGCCCCACACCAGCGTCCAGGGACGCGGACGCCGGCCCGCCCGCCCTGCCGCGAAGTACGCGCCGAGCGTGAGCGGGACGGCCACCATCAAGAGGTTGAGCGCCAGCCCCTCGCCGAGCAGGAGCATGCTGAGCAGGCCTGTGGCCAGGGCGGACCAGAGGGTCGCGGTACGGACCGGGGCGGGGGTCCTGGGCCGGATGTCCGCGAACCAGGACTCGACGGCGGGGCCGGGGCCGCCGCCCCACGGCTCGCTCCCGCCCTCGTCAGCGCCCTGGTCTTGCCCCTGGCCACGGTCGCGGTCGTCCCCGTCCGGGCCGGGCCCGCTCTTCCGCGCTCCGGCGGCAGCCCTGTCGTCCCGGGCCGCGGGAACAGTACCCACGGACTCTGTCGCTGCCCCCGCGGACCGCGCCTCCGGTCCTCCCGGCTCGTTCTCGGACGGCTCGTCGGACACGGGTCCCCCTCCCGACCGGCTCCGGCAGCACGCGGCGCGGGGCCGTGGGAGGACTCGGTGACCGGTTGCTCGTCGGCACCGTCCCGTGATGATCATCGAGCGGTGTGGCGGAAAGGTTAACCGGGGCACAGTCGGCACGGCCCGCCACCCTCGCTCTGTGGCAGGGCTGTGACACCGACCGGCATGCGGACCGGGAGGAAAGAGGCACGCGCGCGTGGGCCCGCCTACGGCGCCCCCGGCACCCACTCCGGCAGCGGCTCCGTCCGCCCCGCCCGTGGCGGCCACGACGCCCCCGACGATGGCGCACGTCGTGTCCGTGTCGCCGCCCACCCGTGCGGTCGTCCAGAAGGCCTCTTCGTAGTCGCCGAGGGCGCGCGCCGCCGACCAGAGGGCGAACGGCACCGTGTCGTGCGCGCTCGTGCGCCGTCCGCAGCCCAGGACGGCCGCCACGGTGACCGCGTCGTCGTAGTCGAGCATGTCCCGGGCGCGCCGCAGACCCGCCTCGACGGCGCTGCGCGGCACGAGGGCGATGACCCCGTCGAGCAGGGCGCCGGGCGCGGGCGGGCCCTGTGGCGCCGCGGCCAGTGCGGCCGCCGCCGCCACGGCCATGGCGCCGACCACCGCCTCACGGTGCTGGTGGGTGGGGTACGCCGAGATCTCCGCCTGGTGCGTGGCCTGCTCCGGGTCGTCCGCGTACCAGGCGCCCAGGGGCGCGATACGCATCGCCGCGCCGTTGCCCCACGAGCCCTGCCCCCGGAAGAGGGCCGAGGCCGGTCCGCGCCAGTCTCCGCTCTCCCCGATCTGCCGCAGCAGCCGGTCGACGGCGGGCCCGTACCCCCGGCCGGCGTCGTGGTGCGCGGCGAAGGAGCGGGCCAGGGCGTCCTGGTCGATGCGCCGGTGGGCGGCCAGCGTGGCCACCACGGAGGCGGCCATCTCGGTGTCGTCGGTCCACTTCCAGGGTCCGGGCGGCAGTATGCGGTCCTTGAGCAGCGGGTGGTTCGCGGGCGCGGAGAACTGCTGGCCCAGCGCGTCCCCGACGGCGAGCCCGCGCAGACCGGCGAGGGCGCGGCCGAGACGTCCGTCGGGAGAGGGATCGGCGGTAGAAGGATCGGCGTTCATCGCACTGTCACCTTAGCCATTGATCCAGCTTGCCCACTTACCCACTTGTCCGCATATCTACCCGGTCTGCTTATTTGCCTGGGCGGCCTGTCCGCCTGGCCTGCCTGTCTGCCCGGCTGCCTGGCCTGTTTATCCACCTGGTCCGCCGCTTGCGCTCACCCACTGATCCCGTAAGGCTGCGGATCCCCGTACGGTTCCGGTTCGCGCCAGCGCTCGAAGGGGCGGTCGATCGCGTACTTGCCGTCCTCGCCCAGGACGAGCATCCGCATCTCGGCGTTCCCCGGGTTCGACAGCGACTCGAACTCGGCGACCGTCCAGTGGAACCAGCGCATGCAGAACAGCCGCATGGCCAGGCCGTGGGTCACGAGGAGCACGTTGGGCGGGTGGTCCGGGGCCTCGAAGCTGCGGAAGAGGCTCTCCAGGAAGTTGCCGACCCGGTCGTACACGTCGGCACCGGACTCGCCCTGCGCGAAGCGGTAGAAGAAGTGCCCGTACGCGTCGCGGTACGCCTTCTGCAGGCGTACGTCGTCCCGGTCCTGCCAGTTCCCCCAGTCCTGCTCGCGCAGCCGGGGCTCCTCGCGGACGCGTACCTGCCCCGGGTCGAGGTGGAAGGCGCGGAAGGTCTCGTGCGTGCGGCGGTACGGGGAGACGTACACGCTCACCCGCTCGTGGCCGAAGACCTCCCTGAGCCGCTTGCCGGTCTCCTCCGCCTGCCGCCACCCCTTCTCGGTGAGCGCCAGGGCGTGGTCGGGTTCCCGCTCGTAGACGGAGTCATCGGCATTGCCCACCGACTCGCCGTGCCGGACAAGGACGATGCGCCGTGGACGTGCCATACCGGAACCCTAGATCGGGTCGGGCCCGATCGAGCACTCGTACGGGCTCCATACGTCACAGGTCACACGAATCCGCGCTCCGGGACCCTGCGCGGCACCCGTCCGGAGAGCGTCGCGGTCTCAGACGGTCCAGGTCGGTTCCAGCTGGACTATGTCCCCGGTGAGGGCCACGACATCCGCCTCTATCTGGGCCCGCAGGGCGAGCCGCTCCACGCGCTCGGCCCGGTACTTGCCGTGCTCGGCGGCCGACTGCCACATCGACAGGACCAGGAACTCGTGCCCGGGCGCCTCCCCGAACAGGCCCCGGACCATGCCGGGCGAACCGGCCATCGCCGGGTTCCAGACCTTCTCCTGCATCAGGGCGAAGTGCTCGGCGCGCTCCTCGCGCACGCGGCAGTGCGCCACCCGCACCAGATCGGTCTCGGTGAAGCGCGGCTCGAAACCGGTCTTCACGTCGAAGCGGTGGTCGAAGAGCGTGGCGTGCTGGTCCTTGAAGGTGCCCGCCTGGGAGGAGGCCAGCCGGTCGTGGGAGCGCGCCATGAAGGAGTCGTAGAAGGCACGGCTCTCCCAGAAGGCGAAGACATGGGCGACTCCGGGCCTCCCCCGGCTC
>NZ_VDFC01000075.1:109972-124152 GCF_008369065.1 Streptomyces apricus
CCCCAGGAGCCCCGCCCACTTCCGCTGCCCCCGCTCGAAGCCGCGGCGGTCGACCACGGTGCAGCGAATCCACTTGACCAGCACCGCGCCATCGTACGGCCCGGGAACGTGGCGCCGGTCACCCTCGGGCGGACTGGCTGCGCACGGACGGCCCCGTGCGCGTGACACGATGGACAACGCGCCCCGTCTGCCGAGCAGTTGGGGCGCCCGACGCAGGGGATCAGGAGGGAGATGCGGTGAACGGCCTGAACAAGGGCATCAGCAAGGTCGAGGTCTCGGTGAAGTGGGACCCCGGTTCCCCCGGCGAGCCGGCCATCGATCTCGACATCGTCGCCGCCACCTACCTCGCGACCGCCAACCACGAGAACCCCGACTACGTGGTGCACTTCGGCAGCCGCTCCCCGGACGGCACCATCTACCTCAACCGGGACAGCAAGGACGGCAAGGGCTTCGGCTGGGACGAGGTGATGACCCTGGAGCTGACCCGCCTCAATCCCCGCTACGCGCGCGTGATGGTCGGTGTCGCCATCCAGCAGCGCGCCGGACGGCGCACCTTCGTCGGGGTGCCCAACCCGGCCCTGCGCATCCGCGAGGGCCACACCGTGCTGGCCGAGCACGACTTCGGCGGCGTCCTCGGGGCCACGGCCACGACGGTCGCGGAGTTCGTGCGCGACGAGTCCGGGGAGTGGACCTTCCGCCCGGCGGTCCGCGGCTTCGACGCGGACCCGGCGACCTTCGCGCGGATCATGGGCAGCGCCGAGACCGCCTGACCCGGACCGCACATGCCGAAGGGGCGGTACGACCGGTGGTCGTACCGCCCCTTCGGCATGGGGGCACCGTCCGGGTCAGCCCCGGACGGTGCCCGTGGTGATCAGCTGCAGCCGCTGGTGGAGCCGCAGCCCTCGCAGATGTAGCAGGAGCCGGCCCGCTGCATCTTCGTACCGCAGGAGAAGCACAGGGGAGCGTCCGCCTGGATGCCCAGCTGCATCTCCACCAGCTCGGCGCTGGTGTGGGCCTGCTGCGGAGCGGGCTTGACCGCTTCGGCCTCGGCCTTCGGGGTGATGACGGCCTTCAGTTCCTGCGCGCGGGGCGCGGACTGGGCCAGCCCCTCGACGACGACGTCGACGTCCTCCTCGCTCGACTCGTACGAGCCGGTCTCCAGGTGGCGCTGGCGCTCGTCGGCCGAGTGGATGCCGAGCGCGGAGCGCGTCTCGAAGGGCAGGAAGTCGAGCGCCAGGCGGCGGAAGATGTAGTCGACGATCGACTGTGCCATCCGCACGTCCGGGTCGTCCGTCATGCCGGCCGGCTCGAAGCGCATGTTGGTGAACTTGGAGACGTACGTCTCCAGCGGCACGCCGTACTGGAGGCCGACCGAGACGGCGATGGAGAAGGCGTCCATCATGCCCGCGAGGGTGGAGCCCTGCTTCGACATCTTCAGGAAGACCTCGCCGAGACCGTCGTCCGGGTAGGAGTTGGCGGTCATGTAGCCCTCGGCTCCGCCGACCGTGAAGGACGTGGTGATGCCGGGACGGCCCTTGGGCAGGCGCTTGCGGACCGGGCGGTACTCGACGACCTTCTCGACCGCGGTGCGGATGGTGTCCTCGGCCTTGGCCGTGACAGCGTCCGTGACGGTCTTCTCCTTCTCCTTGGTCTTCGCGGAGAGGGGCTGGCCGACCTTGCAGTTGTCGCGGTAGATCGCGAGCGCCTTGACGCCCATCTTCCACGCCTCGAAGTAGACCTCTTCGACGTCCTCGACGGTCGCCGTCTCCGGCAGGTTGACCGTCTTGGAGAGCGCGCCGGAGATCCAGGGCTGGATCGCGGCCATCATGCGGACGTGGCCCATCGCGGAGATGGAACGCTCGCCCATGGCGCAGTCGAAGACCTCGTAGTGCTCGGTCCTCAGGCCGGGGGCGTCGATCACGTTGCCGTGCTCGGCGATGTGGGCGACGACCGCCTCGATCTGCTCCTCCTGGTAGCCCAGGCGGCGCAGGGCCTGCGGGACGGTGCCGTTGACGATCTGCATCGAGCCGCCGCCGACCAGCTTCTTGAACTTCACCAGGGCGAGGTCGGGCTCAAGGCCGGTGGTGTCGCAGGACATCGCGAGACCGATGGTGCCGGTCGGGGCGATGACGGAGGCCTGCGCGTTGCGGAAGCCGTTCTTCTCGCCGAGGCGCAGCACGTCCTGCCAGGACTCCGTGGCGGCGGCCCAGATCGGCGTGTCCAGGTCGTCCATGCGGACGGCCACGGCGTTGGCGTCGGCGTGCTGCTTCATGACGCGCTGGTGGGGCTGCGCGTTGCGGGCGTAGCCGTCGTACGGGCCGACGACCGCGGCGAGCTCGGCGGAGCGCTTGTACGAGGTGCCGGTCATCAGGGAGGTGATGGCGCCGGCGAGGGCGCGGCCGCCGTCGGAGTCGTACGCGTGGCCGGTCGCCATGAGGAGGGCGCCGAGGTTGGCGTAGCCGATGCCGAGCTGGCGGAAGGCGCGGGTGTTGTCGCCGATCTTCTGGGTCGGGAAGTCCGCGAAGCAGATGGAGATGTCCATCGCCGTGATCACGAGCTCGACGACCTTGGAGAAGCGCTCGACGTCGAAGGACTGGTGGCCCTTGCCGTCGTCCTTCAGGAACTTCATCAGGTTCAGCGAGGCGAGGTTGCAGGACGTGTTGTCCAGGTGCATGTACTCGCTGCAGGGGTTCGAGCCGTTGATGCGGCCGGACTCCGGGCAGGTGTGCCAGCGGTTGATCGTGTCGTCGTACTGGATGCCCGGGTCGGCGCAGGCCCAGGCCGCCTCGGCCATCTTGCGGAAGAGCGACTTGGCGTCGACCTCCTCGATGACCTCGCCGGTCATCCGGGAGGTGAGGCCGAACTTCTCGCCGTTCTCGACGGCCTTCATGAACGTGTCGTTCACGCGGACCGAGTTGTTGGCGTTCTGGTACTGGACGGACGTGATGTCGTCGCCGCCCAGGTCCATGTCGAAGCCCGCGTCGCGCAGGGCGCGGATCTTCTCCTCTTCCTTGACCTTGGTCTGGATGAAGTCCTCGATGTCTGGGTGGTCGACGTCGAGGATGACCATCTTGGCGGCCCGGCGCGTGGCGCCGCCCGACTTGATGGTGCCCGCGGAGGCGTCGGCACCGCGCATGAAGGAGACGGGGCCCGAGGCGTTGCCGCCCGAGGAGAGCAGTTCCTTGGAGGAACGGATCCGGGAGAGGTTCAGGCCGGCGCCGGAGCCGCCCTTGAAGATCATGCCCTCTTCCTTGTACCAGTCGAGGATCGACTCCATGGAGTCGTCGACGGCCAGGATGAAGCAGGCGGAGACCTGCTGCGGCTGGGGCGTGCCGACGTTGAACCACACCGGCGAGTTGAAGCTGAAGATCTGGTGCAGGAGTGCGTACGCCAGCTCGTGCTCGAAGATCTCGGCGTCGGCGGGCGAGGCGAAGTACTTGTAGTCCTCACCGGCCTTGCGGTACGTCTTCACGATGCGGTCGATGAGCTGCTTGAGGCTCACCTCGCGCTGCGGGGTGCCCACAGCTCCGCGGAAGTACTTGCTGGTGACGATGTTGACCGCGTTCAACGACCAGAAGTCGGGGAACTCGACGCCACGCTGCTCGAAATTGACCGAGCCGTCGCGCCAATTGGTCATGACGACGTCACGGCGCTCCCAGGCGACCTCGTCGTACGGGTGCACGCCCGGGGTGGTGTGGATGCGCTCGATACGCAGTCCCTTGATGGCCTTGGTGCCCTTCGTGCGGGAACCTCGTGCCGGACCGCTCGCCGTCTCTGTCATGCCGCCTCCCTGTATCAGGCTAAAACGCCCTGAAGTGCCTCGTTCTTCCCGTGGCACGGTATGTGTGTGGTGTCGCGCGCACCGCTTGCGCGCCCGCTCGCGACAGGTCTGTGATCGCCGCCGGCCGTCCGGGCCGCGGCCGGTCCCTCTCGTCAGTCGCCGGCGCCGGCGGGTACGGGGGCCTCGACGGCCTCTCCGGACCCGCGGTCGCTTCCCTGGCATCCCTCGCACACGTCGTCGTCGGCCGTGGCGGGGCCCTGAGTCTCTTCCCTGAGCTCCGTGATGGCGGACTCGAAGTCCTCCAGCGAGTCGAACGCCCGATAGACGGACGCGAACCGCAGATACGCGACGAGGTCGAGTTCCTGCAACGGGCCGAGTATGGCCAGCCCCACGTCGTGGGTGGTCAGTTCGGCGCTTCCGGTGGCCCGCACCGCCTCCTCGACCCGCTGGCCGAGCTGCGCGAGCGCGTCCTCCGTGACGGGCCGCCCCTGGCACGCCTTGCGCACCCCGTTGATGACCTTCGTACGGCTGAAGGGCTCGGTGACCCCGGACCGCTTGACCACCATCAGGGAACAGGTCTCCACGGTCGTGAACCGACGGGAGCAGTCGGGACACTGGCGACGCCTGCGGATCGACGTGCCGTCGTCCGTCGTACGGCTGTCGACGACACGGCTGTCGGGGTGCCTGCAGAAGGGGCAGTGCATGGTTCCGACCCTCCTTCACAGCACGACTCGATAGCCTCAAGAGGCCCTTTGGGCCCCTCGGAGCGAGCCCCAGCATAGGGGATGGCCCGGGGCTCGGAAGACCGGGGGACCACAACTTCTGGGTCACCTCGGCACGTCGACCACTATATGTAGGGCCTGACCCGAATTTCACTCTCTTCGCGCGTGTCGCGGGCGTATTGGCACATGCCGCACGGGCGTTCCGGCGCGGAGCGTACGGGGATACGGTGGGCGCCGCCGAGGGCGGGGCCGGTTCCCGGCCCGCCGGACCCCTGGTGGCAGACTGGGCCCCGCCCCGCGCCGGTCCGCAAGGTCACGGCCGCGACGGCGAACCGTACGCCGGAAGGCCTCGGAGGGGACTCACTCCCGGGCAGCGGCGGTCATACACCCAAATGCGTGATCACGTAAGGCCATCTGCGTTTTTTCACTCGAACGTGTGTTTGGCGCAACCTTTCGAAAGCAACTACCGTTGTCCAGCAGGGAGACGAACGAGAGGGGCCGACGTGACCACCACCGCAGACAGTGCCACCATCACTGCCCAGGACCGCTCCCAGGGCCGATTTGAGCCGGTGCATGCCATGAATGAAGCCGTGAACCAGGAGGGGACGAAGCCCGCACGCTCCCTGCCGGGCCGACCTCCAGGTATCCGGGCGGACAGCTCCGGACTCACCGACCGGCAGCGCCGGGTCATCGAGGTCATCAGGGACTCCGTCCAGCGGCGGGGGTACCCGCCGTCCATGCGGGAGATCGGGCAGGCCGTCGGCCTCTCCAGCACCTCCTCGGTCGCCCATCAGCTGATGGCGCTGGAGCGCAAGGGCTTCCTGCGCCGCGACCCGCACCGGCCCAGGGCCTACGAGGTCCGCGGCTCCGACCAGGCCAGCGCGCAGCCCACCGACACCACCGGCAAGCCGGCGGCGTCGTACGTGCCGCTGGTCGGCCGGATCGCCGCCGGTGGCCCGATCCTCGCCGAGGAGTCCGTCGAGGACGTCTTCCCGCTGCCCCGGCAGCTGGTGGGTGACGGCGAGCTGTTCGTCCTGAAGGTCGTCGGCGACTCGATGATCGAGGCCGCCATCTGCGACGGCGACTGGGTGACGGTCCGCCGCCAGCCGGTCGCGGAGAACGGCGACATCGTGGCGGCCATGCTGGACGGCGAGGCAACGGTCAAGCGCTTCAAGCGCGAGGACGGCCATGTGTGGCTGCTGCCGCACAACAGCGCGTACCAGCCCATCCCGGGTGACGAGGCGACCATCCTCGGGAAGGTCGTGGCGGTGCTCCGGCGGATCTGAGGATCCACCCCTGACCGGGCCCCGGGACCACTGCGCCGGTTCCGGGGCCCTGTGCTGTCCGCGCACGGTGCCGGGACGGCCCGGCGGTCAGGACTGTTCGGCTTCCGCCTTCCGGGCCGTCTCGTCGATGGCGGCCAGCGACCGCCGTACCTGGTTGCGGTCCGTCGTGTACCAGAAGTCGGGCAGGGACGCCTTGAGGTAGCTGCCGTAGCGGGCGGTGGCCAGCCGCTGGTCCAGCACGGCGACCACACCCCGGTCCCCCGTCGCCCGTACGAGGCGGCCGGCGCCCTGCGCCATGAGCAGGGCCGCGTGCGTGGCGGCGACGGCCATGAAGCCGTTGCCCCCCGCCTCCTCGACCGCCTTCTGGCGGGCGCTCATCAGCGGGTCGTCGGGGCGCGGGAAGGGGATCTTGTCCATGACGACCAGCTGGCAGCTGGGACCCGGCACGTCCACGCCCTGCCAGAGCGAGAGCGTGCCGAACAGACAGGTCCTCGGGTCCGCCGCGAAGTTCTTGATCAGCTCGCCGAGCGTCTCCTCGCCCTGGAGCAGGATGGGGAACTCCGGGATGCGGGAGCGCAGTTCCTCCGCGGCGAGCTGGGCGGCCCGCATCGAGGAGAACAGTCCCAGCGTGCGGCCGCCGGCCGCCTGGATCAGCTCGGTGAGCTCGTCCAGCATGTCCCCGCGGTCGCCGTCCCTGGCGGGCCTCGCCAGGTGCTTCGCGACGTAGAGGATGCCCTGCTTGCCGTAGTCGAAGGGCGAGCCGACGTCGATGCCCTTCCAGACCGGGACGTCGTCGCCCTCGGTGCCCTCGGGGGAAAGGCCCAGTGAGGCGCCCACGCCGTTGAAGTCGCCGCCGAGCTTCAGGGTCGCCGAGGCCAGGACGACGGAGCGGTCCGTGAAGAGCTTCTCGCGCAGCAGGCCCGACACCGACATCGGCGCCACCCGCAGCGACGCCCCGTAGCGGTCGTGCCGCTCGTACCAGACGACGTCCCACTCCGAGCCGTTCGTGATGCGCTCCGCCACGTCGTGGACGCTCTCCACGGAGGCGAGGGCCTGCTTGCGGACCGCGTCCTCGTCGGTGACGGACTTGTCGCGGGTCGCCCCGATCGCCGAGATCACCGTACGGGCGGCGTCGCGCAGGGCCATCAGCGCGTACCCGAGGTCCTCCGGGATCTCCTCCAGCCGGCCCGGCAGCGCCAGCTCCATCAGGCGCTCGAAGCCCTCGGCGGCCGTCTGGAGCTGGTCGGCGGCCTTCTCGTTCACCAGCTTCGCCGCGCGGCGCACGGCGCGGTTGACCTGCCCCGGGGTGAGCTCCCCGGTCGCGACCCCGGTGACCCGGGAGACCAGCTCGTGGGCCTCGTCGACGATCAGCACCTCGTGCTGTGGGAGGACGGGGGCGCCCTCGATGGCGTCGATCGCCAGCAGCGCGTGGTTGGTGACGACGACCTCGGCGAGCTTGGCGCGCTCACGGGCCGCCTCGGCGAAGCACTCCGCTCCGTAGGCGCACTTGGAGGCGCCGAGGCACTCCCGGGAGGAGACGGAGACCTGCGACCAGGCGCGGTCCGAGACGCCCGGGGTGAGGTTGTCGCGGTCCCCCGTCTCGGTCTCGTCCGACCACTCCCGCAGCCGCAGCAGGTCCTGGCCCAGCTTGCTGGTGGGCGCGGCCGCCTCGAACTGGTCGAAGAGGCCCTCCTCCTCGTCCTGCGGCGCTCCTTCGTGGAGGCGGTGCAGGCACAGGTAGTTCGACCGGCCCTTGAGCATCGCGAACTCGGGGCGCCGGCGCAGCAGCGGGTGCAGCGCGTCCACCGTGCGCGGCAGGTCCCGCTCCACGAGCTGCCGCTGGAGCGCCAGGGTGGCCGTCGCCACCACGACCCGCTCCCCGTGCGCCAGCGCGGGGACCAGGTAGCCGAGGGACTTTCCGGTGCCGGTGCCGGCCTGGACCAGCAGATGGGAACCGTCGTCGATGGCCTGTGTGACGGATTCGGCCATGGTCACCTGGCCTGGGCGCTCCGTACCGCCGACGGCTGTGACGGCGGCATGCAGGAGTTCGGGGAGTGAGGGCTCTGTCATAGCTCGACCACCCTACGGGTCGGCACCGACAGCGGGGTGATCACGTCGGTGGGGAGGGATGCGATCAGGACGCCCGCGCGAGCGGTGCGCCGGGAGCGACGGCCTGCGAACTGGTTGCAGTGCAGCTTGCAGAACGGCCTGCGGGCGGCCTACAGCAGATCGCGCAGGGTGCGGTCCCGGACCATGAGGGCCGCCCTCTTGCCGGGCAGGTCCACCTCGGCGGAGAACCGGAAACCGGCGCTCAGGAAGGCCGATACGGACGGGGTGTTGCGCAGGTCGGGCTCGGCGACGACCCGGGCGCACGAGGGGCGCCGGTCGAGCACGAGGTCGGAGACGGCCCGGAGCAGGACCGTGCCGGTCCCCCGCCCCCGGTGGGCGACGCCGCCGATGAGGAGGTGGATCCCGGTGTCGTGCGGGCGGGCCGGGTAGTGGCGGGCCAGCGGGTCCAGGTCCGCGCGGTAGATCTCCCAGTAGCTCATCGGGGTGCCGTCCAGCACGCCGAGACAGGGGACGCTGCGTCCGTCGCCCGCGAGTTGGGTGCGCAGGTGCTCCTCGGTCACCTCCTCGGGACCGGAGAGCTCCCAGAAGGCGGCCACGGCCGGGTCGTTCATCCAGCGGGCGACCAGCGGAAGATCACGTTCTACGTGCACGGGGACCAGGTGGAGGACGCCCGCGGGGGTGGTCGCCGGCCCCCAGTCGCCGACGCGGTCGAGCAGGTCCTCACGGAACGGGAAGGCCGGGGTGGACGGGAAGGCCGGGATGGACGGGAAGGCCGGAGCGCGGGGGGTGGCCGTTCCGGTGTCGGCCGTGCGGAGCGCGAGGAGTTCGTCGGGCAGGCGCAGGTCGAGGGTGTCCTGGCTGTCCGCGCCGGCTCCCGTGCCGCTCCGGTAAGCGGGGCGGGGGGCCGGGTCGGCGCCGGCGTCGGTGCTCGCATCGGTGGGAGGCACGGCGACGCTCCTCTCGGGGAACTCGGAAGACTCGGAGGACTCGGAAGGACGGGGTGGATTCCCCTACGCGTGGAGGGGGTTGGCGACGGTCACGTAGACGGACTGGGTGTCGACCGGACCCACGAGTTCGTCGAGGCCGTGCAGCCGGGTCAGCAGATTGGCCTTGCAGCGCAGGGTGGGCGAGTCGAGCAGGTGGGCGGGCAGGGTGGTCCGCAGCCGGCCGGGTCCGGAGGCGACCGTGCCGAGGAAGCGGCGGAAGGCGGCCAGCAGCAGCCGTTCGTCGGCCAGGCCCTGCGAGCCGAAGGCCCCGATGAGGCCGAACACGTTGTTGACGGCCAGGTAGTAGGCGAAGCGTTCGTCGGTGACCGCGTCGGACACGAAGGTGTCGCTGCGCCCGCCGATGCCCGGCAGCCGCTGCTCCAGCTCCGTACGCCGGGACTCGCGGAAGTAGTAGCCCTGGTTGTCCCGGAAACGGCCGCCCGTGGGCCAGCCGTCGGCGTCCAGCAGGAGCAGGGTGTTCTGCTGGTGCGCCTCCAGCGCGATCCCGGCCTCGGCGTCCAGCCACAGGACGGGGCGCACGACGTGTTCGAGGTAGCGCAGGAACCACTCGGCGGCGACGGCGCCGCGGGGCCGGCCCGTGCGTCCGGCGAGCCGGTCGACGATCCCGGCGAGCCGGGACGGGGCCGCGGAACCGGGCTGTTCGAGCTGTCCGGGCTGCTGGTGTTCCGCGGGCGTGCTCCCCGGCCCGGGCGAGACGAGTCCGGCGATGCAGGTGACGTCGTCCGAGGGCGTGAACGGGTTGTGGCGGATCATGACGTCGAGGCCGGGCACGGGGACGCCGTCGCGGTCGTCCACGGCGAGCCACGCGGGGTCCCGGACGATGTCGAAGCCCGGGTGGGCCGCCCGCCACCGCTCGGCGAGCCCGGCCCGCAGCAGGCGGTGCACCTCGACCCCCCGGTGAAGCTCCTTGCGGAGGTTCTCCCGGCGGGAGTTGGTGATGCGCAGGCCCAGCGACAGCTTCAGCATCGCGGGGGCGCCGGAGCGGTAGAGGGTGCGGACGGAGGAGGTGGGGTGCCACGGGGAGCCGCACGGGCCGAGGTCGCGGAGCAGTCCGGCGTCCAGGAGCTCCGCGGTCTCCGGTCGGCGCCGGACCTCGCGGAGCTGCCAGGGGTGCATCGGCAGTGCGGCGTGTCCGTCGGGCAGCCGCAGTCCGGCGCCGGCGAGCCGGGCGGTGAGCCGGTCCGCCGGAACGAGGCGGCCGCGCTCGGTCCAGGCCGAGTCAGTGGCGAGCACGGAGGGGGCGACGGCCATCCAGTGCAGGTCGAAGGAGCCGCGCAGCTCGGGCGAGTAGAGCCGGTTCTCGATCCAGCTGAGTCCTTCGCGGCTCTTGGGGGTGGGGTGCAGCGGATGACCGAGCAGCAGCGACTGCTCGGCGGAGAGGAACAGGTCGGGGCCGTCGGCCGGGTTCTCCCTGCGGTCCGCGATGAACACGGCGGTCCGGCGCAGCGAGTCGGCGACGCGCTCGACCAGACCGCCTCCGTCGACCGGGACGTCGGACGCGACGTTGGACTCGGCAGCAGACCCGACGGTAGGTCCGGCGGTGGGCCCGGCAGTAGGTGCGACGGTCGCCGTGGAGGCGAGGAGGTCCGCGAGGGCGGACCCCGCGGGTTCCGCGCGCTCGGCGGACCCCGCGGGACGCGCACCCGTCGAAGCCTCGCGCTCCAGCAGGGCCGCCAGCGTGACGGCGTCGGTGGGCGGTGCGTCGTCCGGGGCGTCCGCGAGGCGCGGCCGGCCCAGGCGGTGCCATCCCGTGGGGGACCAGTAGCGCACCGGGACCACGAGGGCGGTGTCCCCGGCCGGAAGGGGGATGCGCAGGACGCCGTCGGCGGGGGCGGGCAGGCCCTGCTCGCGCACCCAGCAGCGCAGCAGGTTCTCCACGGCCGCGGCCTGGGCGGCGGKGCGGGGGTCGGGGTGTGCCAGCAGGTCCGCGGTGGCGCCGTACGGCTCCTCGGACGTCCCGGGGGCTGCTCGCTCGCGGGCCTCGGGGCGGCCGTCGGATGCGGGGATGACGTTCACGGGGATTCCTCGGGGTGGGTCCGGACTCGTACGGCGACGAACCGCGGCTGTTGCGGCGTGGACGGGCGTGGGTGGCACCTACGTGCTTCTCGGCCTGGCCGGCTGACGGGCCGGGCTACCGGACCGCCTCCCGAACGGCGCGTCCGTCCAGTCCGTCCAGTCCGTCCCGCCCGGTCCGCGCGGCCCGCGGTGCCTGTCGCGCGACCTCCGTGACCGCGTCCGCGAGTCGGTCGAGCACCGCGGCCGCCTGCTCGTCGGTGATCGTCAGCGGAGGGAGCAGCCGCACCACGCTGGAGTGCCGGCCGCCGAGTTCCACGATCAGCCCGCGCCGCAGGCACGCGCGCTGCACGGCGGCCGCCCGTTCGGGGGCGGCGGGCGCAGGACCGTCGGGGGATGCAGGACCGGCAGGGGTCGCCGACGGACTCTCCGGGTCCACGAGTTCGACGCCGATCATCAGTCCCCGGCCGCGCACCTCGCCGACGCAGTCGAAGTCGGCCTCCAACTGCCGCAGCCGCGCGATCATGCGGGTGCCCAGGGCGGCGGCGCGTTCGGCGAGACCGTTCTCCCGGACGTACGCGAGGGTCGCGGCGCCCGCCGCCATGGCGAGCTGGTTGCCGCGGAACGTGCCCGCGTGCGCGCCCGGTTCCCACACGTCGAGGTCGTCGCGGTAGACGACGACGGCCAGCGGCAGGCTGCCGCCGATGGCCTTGGACAGGACCATCACGTCGGGCGTGACCCCGCTGTGCTCGACCGCCCAGAAGGCGCCGGTCCTGCCGACGCCCGTCTGGATCTCGTCGGCGATCAGCGGGATCCCGCGGGCCGCCGTGATCTCCCGCATCCGCCGCAGCCAGTCGTCGCGGGCCGGGATCACCCCGCCCTCCCCCTGCACCGGTTCGAGGATCATGCCCGCAGGGTCCGCCACCCCGGACTTGACGTCGTCGAGCAGGGACTGCGTCCAGTGCGCGGCGAGTTCGGCCCCGCGCCCGCCCCCGACGCCGAACGGACAGCGGTAGTCCTGCGGATAGGGCAGGCGGGTGACGCGTACGTCGGGAGCGCCGCCGGACGCCGCGAGCGCCCCCTCGGTCATCCCGTGGTAGGCGCCGGTGAAGGCGAGGATCCCGCTGCGGCCGGTCGCGGTGCGCACCAGCTTCAGGGCCGCCTCGACGGCGTCCGTCCCGGCGGGACCGCAGAACTGCACGCGGGCGCGGTCGACGAGGCCGGGCGGCAGGGTGCGGAACAGCTCGGTGGTGAAGGCGTCCTTGACGGGGGTGGCCAGGTCGAGGACGTGCAGCGGGGCGCCCGAGTCGAGGACCTTCCTGACGGCCTCCAGGACGACCGGGTGGTTGTGGCCGAGGGCCAGGGTGCCCGCGCCGGAGAGGCAGTCGAGGTAGCGGCTGCCGTCGGCGCCCTCGATGGTCAGCCCGCGGGCCCGTACGGGGACGATCGGCAGGGCGCGCGCATAGGTGCGCGCCGCGGACTCGCGCGCCGCCTGCCGCCGCAGGATCCCCTCCTGCACCACGCGCGCCCCCGCCTCGGCGCCGTCGTGCACGCCCGCTCCGCCCGCCTCCGCGCGCGCCTCCACGCCCGCTTCCCCGTCCGCCGTGTGCGGCGGCGCCGCTCTCCGCGTCATGGGCGCCGCCTCGGGCGCAGGCCCCGTCACCACCACGTCTGTCGGTCCTCCCGCTGTCCAGGGGCGAGTCGCCGGCCCGCCCGAGGGGAGGCGGCAGGGGGGGATGAACGCAGCCCGAACGCCCCCCGTACGTACCAACGACGAGAACCGCGCGGGGCAACGGCGGGACGAAGATCCTCGCCGTGACGGAACCGTTGCGGGCCCGTCGGAAGTCCCCCACAGCAACGGCATAGTCTGTGGTGCCGTTCGGCGGTACTCGCTGATCAGCACCCACGGCCACGCGGGTTCGCACGGGTCACCGGATCCGTGCGGCGTCCCGGGTGGCGGCACAGAGTTGTTCGTTCACCTCCAGGGGGAGTTCACACCATGCGACCGATACGCCCGCTCTTCTCCGCCCGCCGAGGGAGGAGCCCGCGCCGCCGCACCTCCCCCGTGCTGGCCGCGGTCGGCCTGGCCACCGCGCTGGCCCTGACCGCCACCGCCTGCGGCTCGGACGGGGACGCCGACGCGTCCGCCGAGGCGTCGTCCGCCTCGGCCGGCGACGGCAAGATCACGATTCCCGACAACATCAAGGACCGGCTCAAGGAGCACGGCATCGATGTGGACAAGTGGAAGAACGGCGAGTGGAAGAACTGGGACAGGGACGACTGGCTGCGCGAGGCGAACGACTACATCAACCCGATCATCGACGACCTGTGGGACCCGGACCGCATGCGCGAGGCCGAGGACCCGGACCGGGGCGTCGAGGAGAACGACCTCTCGGGTGACCAGGGCGTGACCGACCCGGAGCCGGCGCCCGTGGAGGCGCAGGCCGTCCCGGCGGGGTACCACGAGAACGTGCCCGAGGCCGGCAAGGTGTTCTTCGACTCCCCCGAGGGCACGATGGTCTGCTCGGCGACCGTGGTCCAGGACCCGGCCCACCCGGGCAAGTCCAACCTCGTGTGGACGGCGGGCCACTGCGTGCACGCGGGCGCGAAGGGCGGCTGGTACCGCAACATCGCCTTCGTGCCCTCGTACAACGACGGCGCCGAGTCCGCGGCGGAGCTGCAGGGCGCGACCAAGGAAGAGGTCGCTCCGTACGGTGTCTGGTGGGGCGACTGGGCACAGACCTCGGACCAGTGGATCGAGCGGGGCGGTCCGACCGGCGGCGAGGGCGCCTCGTACGACTTCGCCGTCATCCACGTGACGCCGGAGAAGGGCGGTGACGGCAAGTCCCTGGAGGAGACGGTCGGTGCGGCGCTCCCGGTGGACTTCGACGCGCCGGCCGTGTCGCAGGTCGGGGACATCACCGCGACCGGTTACCCGGCGGCGGCGCCGTTCGACGGGGAGACCATGTACCGGTGCACGGACGAACCGGGCCGGCTCTCGATCGAGAAGTCCAACCCGACGATGTACCGCATCGGGTGCACCATGACCGGTGGCTCCTCGGGCGGCGGCTGGGTGGCCGCGGGCCCGGACGGCAAGCCCGCGCTGGTGTCCAACACCTCGATCGGCCCGGTGACCGCCGGCTGGCTGGCGGGTCCGCGCCTGGGCTCGGAGGCAGAGGGGATCTACACCGCGGTGAGCAAGAAGTACGCGACACAGTAGGTACGGCGCGCGGACGGACAGCGGCGACGGCGGGGGCGGACGGGCGGGTCCACGGAAGTTTTCCGCCCGGCCCCATCCGTC
>NZ_VDFC01000075.1:124252-166375 GCF_008369065.1 Streptomyces apricus
GTGGGGTGTCGCGGGGGCACGGGCTCCCCGCGGGGGGGGGATGTCTCCCGCGGGAAACCCGTGCCCGGTCCGCGGATGAAGAGTGCACGTTCTATCGGGGGTAACCACACCATGCGTTCCATACGTCCGTCTCTCGCACGGCGTCACGGGCGGCGCCGGCTGCTCGCCGCCACCGGGCTCGTCGCGGCCCTGGCGCTCACCGGCACCGCGTGCGGCCCGGACGAGGACAAGGCCGCCGACGGGTCGGCCGCCACCCGTTCCGGGACCTCCGGTACCGAGACGTCCGGCTCCGACCGGATCGAGATCCCTGCCGACATCGCCGACCGGCTCAAGGAGCACGGCATCGATGTGGACAAGTGGAAGAACGGCGAGTGGAGGAACTGGGACAAGGACAAGTGGCTCACCGAGGCCCAGGACTTCGTCAACCCGGTGATCGAGGGGCTCTGGAAGCCCGAGCGGATGCGGTCGGCCGAGGACCCGGACAAGACGATCTCCGCGAAGGACGCGGCGGCCGAGCAGGGCGTCAGCGACCCGACGCCCTCCCCGGTCGGGGCGACGCGCGAGAAGACCCCCTACCACCGGCACGCCGCCCCGGTCGGGAAGGTCTTCTTCGACTCCCCCAAGGGCTCGATGGTCTGCTCCGGGACGGTCGTCAAGGATCCGCGCAACCCCGGTAAGTCCAACCTGGTGTGGACCGCGGGCCACTGCGTGCACGCGGGCGGTGGCGGCGGCTGGTACCGCAACATCGCCTTCGTGCCCGCCTACAACGACCTCGGCAAGACGGAGGCCCAGCTCGGCGAGGCCACCCAGCGGGAGATCGCCCCGTACGGCCAGTTCTGGGCGGACTGGGCCTCGACCTCCGACGAGTGGATCGCGGGCGGCGCGGAGTCGGGCGGCGCGGGCGCCCCGTACGACTACGCGGTGCTGCACGTGAAGCCGGAGACCGGCGACAAGTCCCTTGAGGAGACGGTCGGCAACGCGCTGGCCGTCGACTTCTCCACGCCCGCCGCCGCGAAGGCGGGCACGGTGGGCGCCTGGGGCTACCCGGCGGCCGCGCCGTACGACGGTCTGATCATGCACAAGTGCGTCGACCGGCCGGGCCGGCTCTCGCTGAGCCCCACGCTGCCGACGATGTACCGCATCGGGTGCACCATGACCGGCGGTTCGTCCGGCGGCGGCTGGTTTCGCGTCGTCGACGGCAGGACGGTGCTCGTCTCGAACACGTCCATCGGCCCGTCCGACAGCACCTGGCTCGCAGGTCCGCAGCTGGGCAGGGGCGCCAAGGCGATCTACGACAACATGAGCGAGCAGTACGGCGCCAAGTAGCCGTCCCCCGTATGTACGGCGAAGGCCCGCTTCCCCTCGGATCGATCCGAGGGGAAGCGGGCCTTCCGCCTGTTGCGGTCCAGGCCGCCAGGCCTAGAGACCTTTAGGCCGCGGACACCGGGACGTACGGAGCGAGCTCCGCCGCCAGTTCCTCGTGCACCCGCGCCTTCAGCAGGGTGCCCTCCGGGGTGTGCTCCTCGGAGATCACCTCGCCGTCGGAGTGGGCCCGCGCGACCAGCCGGCCGTGCGTGTACGGCACGAGGGCCTCCAGCTCGACCGAAGGGTGCGGCAGTTCGGCGTCGATGAGCGCGAGCAGTTCCTCGATGCCCTGGCCGGTACGGGCCGAGACCGCGATGGAGTGCTTCTCGTTGCGCAGCAGCCGCTGGAGCACCAGCGGGTCGGCCGCGTCCGCCTTGTTGACCACGACGATCTCGCGCACCTTGGTGGCGCCCACGTCGCGGACGACCTCGCGCACGGCGGCCAGCTGCTCCTCCGGCACCGGGTGCGAACCGTCGACCACGTGCAGGATCAGGTCGGAGTCGCCGACCTCCTCCATCGTGGAGCGGAACGCCTCGACGAGGTGGTGCGGCAAGTGCCGTACGAAGCCGACGGTGTCCGCCAGCGTGTACAGCCGCCCGCTCGGGGTCTCCGCCCGGCGCACGGTCGGGTCGAGGGTCGCGAACAGCGCGTTCTCGACCAGGACGCCCGCGCCCGTGAGGCGGTTGAGCAGCGAGGACTTGCCGGCGTTGGTGTAGCCGGCGATCGCGACCGAGGGGACCTTGTTGCGACGGCGCTCCTGGCGCTTGATGTCGCGGCCGGTCTTCATGTCCGCGATCTCCCGGCGCATCTTCGCCATCTTCTCGCGGATGCGGCGCCGGTCGGTCTCGATCTTGGTCTCACCGGGACCGCGGGTGGCGAGGCCGCCGCCCGAGCCGCCGCCCATCTGCCGGGACAGCGACTGGCCCCAGCCGCGGAGCCTCGGCAGCATGTACTGCATCTGCGCCAGGGCGACCTGCGCCTTGCCCTCGCGGGACTTGGCGTGCTGGGCGAAGATGTCGAGGATCAGGGCCGTACGGTCGATGACCTTGACCTTGACGACGTCTTCGAGGTGGATGAGCTGGCCCGGCGAGAGCTCACCGTCGCAGATGACCGTGTCCGCGCCGGTCTCCAGCACGATGTCCCGCAGCTCGTTGGCCTTGCCGGAACCGATGTAGGTGGCCGCGTCGGGCTTGTCCCGGCGCTGGACGACACCGTCGAGCACGAGCGCTCCCGCGGTCTCCGCGAGGGCGGCCAGCTCGGCCAGTGAGTTGTCCGCGTCGGTCGCGGTGCCCGAGGTCCACACCCCGACGAGGACGACGCGCTCCAGGCGGAGCTGTCGGTACTCGACCTCGGTGACGTCCTCGAGCTCGGTGGAGAGGCCCGCGACGCGGCGCAGGGCCGCACGCTCGGAGCGGTCGAACTGGTCGCCGTCCCGCTCTCCGTCGATCTCGTGGCTCCAGGCGACGTCCTCTTCCATCAGGGCATCGGCCCGAAGACCGTCGGGGTGGTTCTGCGCGCGGCTCTGCGTGTCCTGGGAAAGGGAAGAAGAGGAGGTCATTGGGTCCTTACGTCGGAGTGATTCCTGGGTGACGGAGCGGTCGCCCGTCACTGTGCACAACGTCCGGGGCCACCGGGAGATTCCCGCCCGGGCCGCAGGGCCGTGCCGCCGGCCCGAAGCGCCGTCGACGGCACGATGTTCGCACGGCACGCCCCGTCTCGTCATGCGAATTCCCCGGGGCCGCGGCGGGTACTCCTGCGACGCTGCGGCCGGTCCTCCTACGACGCTGCGGCCGGTCCTCCTACGACGCTCCGGCGGGCGCGGCGCTGTGCCAGTCGGGGTGTCCGGGCATGGGCGGGGTCTTCTCCCCGTAGAGCCACGCCCGGAAGAAGCCGTCCAGGTCGCGGCCCGCGATGTCGGAGGCGAGGCGCGTGAAGTCCGCCGTGCCGGCGACCCCGTCCCGGTGGGTGCGGACCCAGGTGCGCTGGAGGCGCTCGAAGGCGGGCCGGCCGATCTCCTGGCGCAGCGCGTACAGGACCAGGGCGCTGCCGTCGTAGACGTTCGGGCGGAAGATGCTGAGCTTCTCGCCCGGCTCGGCCCCCTTCGGCTCGGCGGGCGGGCCGCCCGCCTTGCGCCAGGTGTCGGAGGCCCGGTAGGCGGCCTTCATCCGGGCCTCCACGGGCCGGTCCGCCTTCTCCTCGGCGTAGAGGGCCTCGTACCAGGTGGCGTGTCCCTCGTTGAGCCACAGGTCGGACCAGGTGCGCGGGGAGACGCTGTCGCCGAACCACTGGTGGGCCAGTTCGTGCACCATGATCGACTCGACGTACCACTCCGGGTACTCGGAGCGGGTGAACAGCTCCCGCTCGAAGAGGGAGAGGGTCTGCGTCTCCAGTTCGAACCCGGTCCGCGCCTCGGCGATCAGCACCCCGTACGTCTCGAAGGGGTAGGGGCCGACCTTCTCCTGCATCCAGGCGATCTGGTCCGGCGTCCTGCGCAGCCACGGTTCCAGGCGCTCGCGGTCCTTGGCGGGCACCACGTCGCGCAGGGGCAGGCCGCCGGGGCCGCTGCGGCGCGGCACGGCGGAGCGGCCGATGGAGACCTGGGCCAGCTCGGTGGCCATGGGGTGCGTGGTGCGGTACGTCCAGGTGGTGCCCGCGGCCCGGCGGGTCTGTCCCGCGGGGAGCCCGTTGGCGACGGCCGTGTAGCCCTCGGGGACGGTGATCCGGAAGGTGAACATCGCCTTGTCGGAGGGGTGGTCGTTGCCGGGGAAGACGCGGTGCCCGGCGTCGGCCTGGTTGGCCATCGCGAGACCGTCCTGGGTCGGCACCCAGCCGCTCTGGTACTCCTCGGTGGAGACCGGGTCGCTGTCGTGGCGCACGGTGATCCGCACCGGGATGCCGGGCGGGAGCGGGGCGCCGGGGGTGAGGACCAGGTCCTCGCCGGCGCTCCGGAACTCCACGGGCTGGCCGTCGATCTCGACGGACCGCACCGTGCCGTGCGCGTGGTCGAGGTTGACCTGTTCGAGCCAGTCCGTGGTGCGGGCGTCGATGACGGTGACGGCCGGGAGCGGCTTGCCGTTGCTGCCGGAGTAGGTGAAGGCCAGGTCGTACGCCGTGACGTCGTAGCCGGGGTTGCCCAGGTGCGGGAAGAGCCGGTCGCCGATGCCGAGCGGTGTCGGGGCGGGGGCGCTCGCGGCGACGAGGCAGACGCAGGCGGCGGAGGCGAGGACCGCCGTCCGCAGCCGGTGGGAGGGCTTCGGGCCTGACGCGCCGGGGCGGGGGGTCGTACGGGTGCGCAGCATGGACCACGGCTATCAGCGGTCGTGCGCCCCGGGACGACGGCTCGCGCCGAAGCCACTCGAACGGGCTCCCCTGTACGAACGCGCCCGAGGCCACCCGGCGCCATCGCGCAGGCGGCCCGCGGAGCGCCCGCTACGGAGTGGCCGACTGCGGCTGCGCCCGGCTCACGTCGAAGACCCCGGGGACGTCGCGCATCGCCCGCATCAGGGCGGGCAGGTGCGCCGCGTCCGGGAGCTCCAGCGTGTACGTGTGGCGTACGCGCTGCTGGCTGGGCGGTTCGACGGTCGCCGAGACGATGGCGACCCCCTCCAGGGCGATGGCCTCGGTGAGGTCGGCCAGCAGGTGGGGGCGGCCGAAGGACTCGGCGTAGAGGGTGACGCGGCACTCGCCGGTGTCGCCCCAGCGCACCCCGGCCTCCGCGCGCCCCGCCTCCTTCATGCGGCCCACCGCGGCGCACTCGACGCGGTGCACGGTCACCACTCCCCCGCGTACCGGGAACCCGGTGATCGCGTCGGGCGGTACGGGCGTACAGCAGCCCGCGAGGCGGACGGTCGCGCCGGGCCGGTCCACGACGACGTCCGCGGCGGCCGGGCGGGCGGCGGGCCCGTCGGCGGCCGGGCGGCGGGTCGCGGCGGGCGCCTCGGACGGGGCGGCCGGCGCCGGGTGCGCGGCGAGCCAGCGGGTGATGGCGATGCGCGCGACGGGCGTGTGGGCGTGCTCCAGCCACTCCCTGGAGGGCTCGGAGGCCGGGTCCTGGCCCATGAGCAGCTGCACGGTGTCCCCGTCGCTCAGCACCGTGCTCAGCCGCGCCAGGCGGCCGTTGACGCGGGCGCCGATGCAGGCGTGCGCGTCCTCGCCGTACTGGGCGTACGCGGCGTCGATGCAGCTGGCGCCGGCGGGCAGGCCGAGGGTGCCGCCGTCGGGGCGGAAGACGGTGATCTCCCGGTCCTGGGCGAGGTCCTCGCGGAGCGTGGACCAGAACGTGTCGGGGTCGGGCGCGGCCTCCTGCCAGTCGAGGAGGCGGGAGAGCCAGCCGGGACGGGTGGGGTCGGCGCGCTCCTCGTCGGCGGCGCGGGCGCCGTCCCCCTGCTCCTCGGCGGAGGGCGCTTCGGGCGCGGCATAGGGATTGCCGAGCGCGATGACACCGGCCTCGGCGACCTTGTGCATCTGGTGCGTGCGGATGAGGACCTCGGCGACCTGCCCGTCGGAGCGGGCCACCGCCGTGTGCAGCGACTGGTACAGGTTGAACTTGGGGACGGCGATGAAGTCCTTGAACTCCGAGACGACCGGCGTCAGGCAGGTGTGCAGCTCGCCCAGGACCCCGTAGCAGTCGGCGTCCTCGTTCACGAGGACCAGCAGGCGGCCGAAGTCGGCGCCGCGCATCTCGCCGCGCTTGCGCGAGACGCGGTGCACGGAGACGAAGTGCCGCGGCCTGATCTGGACCTCGGCCTGCAGCCCCGCCTCGCGCAGCACCCCCCGCACCTCCTCGGCGATCTCGGCGAGGGGGTCGTCGGCGCGCGAGGAGTTCTCCAGGACGAGTTCGCGGGTACGGGCGTACTCCTCGGGGCGCAGGATCGCGAAGACCAGGTCCTCCAGCTCCGTCTTGAGCGCCTGGACGCCGAGACGTTCGGCGAGCGGGATGAGGACGTCCTTGGTCACCTTGGCGATGCGCTCCTGTTTCTCGGGGCGCATGACTCCGAGGGTGCGCATGTTGTGCAGCCGGTCGGCGAGTTTGATCGACATCACGCGGACGTCGCTGCCGGTGGCGACGAGCATCTTGCGGAACGTCTCGGGCTCGGCGGCCGCCCCGTAGTCGACCTTCTCCAGCTTCGTCACGCCGTCGACGAGGTAGCGGACCTCCTCGCCGAACTCCGCACGGACCTGATCGAGCGTCACTTCCGTGTCCTCGACCGTGTCGTGCAGCAGGGAGGCGGTCAACGTCGTGGTCTCCGCGCCCAGTTCGGCGAGGATCAGCGTCACCGCCAGCGGGTGCGTGATGTACGGCTCGCCGCTCTTGCGCATCTGGCCGCGGTGCGAGGACTCGGCGAGGACGTACGCGCGGCGCAGCGGGTCCAGGTCGGCGTCGGGGTGGTGGGCCCGGTGGGCCTCGGCCACGTGGGCGATCGCGTCGGGCAGCCGGTCGCGGGCCGCGGGCCCCAGCAGGGCGGCCCGGCCCAGGCGGCGCAGGTCGATCCGGGGGCGGCCCCGCCTGCGCTGTGCCGCGGGCGTGATGGGGCCGGGCGTCGCGGGGTTCGTGGCCTCCGCACTCATGGGCACCTCCGGCTGCGTTGACCGGCGGACGGGGTGCCCCATGGCGTACGCGGCTCTGGGGATGGCGTCATTCCCCCGTCCGGGCCGGTCCTTGATGCTACCGAGCCCACCACGCCCGACCGACCGGCTCTCGCCGAGCGTGAAACGGATCACCCATTCGAGCGAAGGTTCAGGGGGTCATGGTTTCGAGCCATTCGGCGTCGATGTGACCCTCCGCGACGATCACCGCGGGCCCGGTCATCTCGATCTCGCCGTCGGGGTGCTCGGTGATCACCAGTCGGCCGCCGGGCACGTCGACGGTGTAGGTGGCCGGGACGCCGGTGACGGCGGGGTCGACGCCGTCCCTGCGGGCGGTCGCCACGGCCACCGCGCACGCGCCCGTGCCGCACGAGCGGGTCTCGCCGGAGCCCCGCTCGTGGACACGCAGAGCGACGTGACGAAGACCACGGTCGACGACGAACTCCACGTTCACGCCGTCCGGGTACGCGGACAGGGGGGCGACCGGCGGAGGGTCGTACAGGTGTCCGGCGTGGTCGAGGTCCGCCACGAAGGCGACGGCGTGGGGGTTACCCATGTTCACGTTGCGCGCGGGCCAGCTGCGCTCGCCGACGGTCACGGTGACGTCGCCCTCGGGCAGGAGCGCCCGGCCCATGCCGACGGTGACGTCGCCCTCCTTGTCGAGGTGCACGCTCTTCACGCCCGCGCGCGTGGCCACCTTCAGGTCGCCCTCGGCCACGTGCCCGGCGCGCTGGAGGTGGCGGGCGAACACCCGCACCCCGTTGCCGCACATCTCGGCGACCGAGCCGTCGCCGTTGCGGTAGTCCATGAACCATTCCGCTTCGGCCGCCATCGACCGGGCCTCGGGGTGCGCGGCGGACCGCACGACGTGCAGCAGGCCGTCCCCGCCGATGCCCGCGCGGCGGTCGCACAGGGCCGCGACGGCGGCCGGGGACAGGTCGACGGTGTTCTCGGGATCCGGGACGATCACGAAGTCGTTCTCGGTCCCGTGCCCCTTGAGGAAGGCGATCCGCGTGCTCATTCCCCGATCGTACGGCTTCGGCGCGCGGGTCCGGCGGGCCGGTCCGGCAGCCGGACGGGGCTCCGGGAGGGCCTCAGCGCAGGCGGGCCACGCGCCACACGGCGAGCACCACGACCGCGGCCACGACGACGGCGTACGCGATCACGACGCGCCAGTCGGGACGGCGGGCGGAACCGCGCTGCGGCAGCCCGGGCCACGTGTAACCCACGCGGCGCGCGGCCATCATGCCCCAGCCGGCGGCGCAGGAGCAGATCAGCAGGCCGAGCATGGCGATCATGGCGCCGCTGTCGCCGAAGTCGAAGGCCAGCGGGAAGGCGAACATCAGGGAGCCCAGCGCGGCGAGGCCCACGATGGGGGCGAGCTGCCAGATGCGCATGCGGCGCTGGGGGCGGAGCTCGACCTCGACCTCGGGCCCCGGGTACATCTCGTCGGGCTCCGGTCCGTCGGCGGTCACCCCGCCGTCGGCGTCGTCGGGCCCGTCCGGGCTCAGCCGGTCCCCGTCGGGGTCCTGCTGGTCCTGTGCGGTGTCGTGCACCCCACCGGCGACGGTGCTCTGCTCCGCGCCTGCTGCGGTGTCACGAGGGCCGGCCTCCATCGCCACGCGCCCTCCCCACTCGGACTCCACTTGGTCGATCGAAGCTCGATGATGGCACGGCCCCGGAGGCCCGGATGACGGCCGGAGCGTCCCGATGCCATGACGTGATCAGGCTGTGACCGGTCGTTCGACCAACGTCAACGCGAGCCGCGGAAGTTCCGTCAGGTCCGCCGCGGCCCCACTGAGCCAATGCACCCGCGGATCGCGTCTGAACCAGGAATCCTGACGGCGCGCGAAGCGCTTGGTGGCCCGCACGGTCTCGGTACGCGCCTCCTCCTCGGTGCACTCCCCGGCGAGCGCCGCGAGCATCTGCTGGTAGCCGAGCGCGCGCGACGCCGTACGCCCCTCGCGCAACCCCTGCGCCTCCAGTGCGCGCACTTCTTCGAGGAGGCCGCCCTCCCACATGCGGTCGACGCGGCGGGCGATGCGCTCGTCGAGCTCCGGGCGGGCCACGTCGACGCCGATCTGCACGGTGTCGTAGACGGAGTCGTGGCCGGGGAGGTTGGCGGTGAAGGGCTTGCCGGTGATCTCGATGACCTCCAGGGCCCGGACGATGCGGCGGCCGTTGCTCGGCAGGATCGCGTGGGCCGCCTCGGGGTCGGCGGTGGCCAGCCGGGCGTGCAGGGCGCCGGAGCCGTGCAGCGTGAGCTCCTCCTCCAGCCGGGCCCGCACCTCGGGGTCCGTACCGGGGAACTCCAGGTTGTCGACGGCCCCCCGGACGTAGAGGCCGGAGCCGCCGACGAGGACCGGCCAGCGGCCCTGCGCGAGCAGCGCGTCGATGCGGTCGCGCGCGAGTCGCTGGTACTCGGCGACGCTCGCCGTCTGCGTCACGTCCCAGATGTCGAGGAGGTGGTGCGGGACGCCGCCGCGCTCCTCCTGCGTCAGCTTGGCGGTGCCGATGTCCATCCCGCGGTAGAGCTGCATCGAGTCCGCGTTGACCACCTCACCGCCGAGGCGCGAGGCCAGGTGGACGCCGAGATCGGACTTTCCGGCCGCGGTGGGACCCACGACGGCGATGACCCGCGGAGCGGGAGCAGCTCTACTCACCGCACCAGTCTCGCAAACCTCGGGGTCACTTCTCGAACGAGCGGCGTGACGGCACGGGGCCGGGGTCGTTGCCTGTTGCGAGGTTCCAGCCGCCGGTTCACGGACCGGTGGTCCCGGGCGGCGCAACGGGACGCACCGGGCGACGCGGGAATTCGCCCGCACGAGCAGTCTTTGGAGACGACATGGGTATTTTTGCACGGCTTCTCGGCAGAAACAGGCCGAAGCCCGAGGGGACGGCGACGGAAGAGGCGTCGACACCCGCCGGGACGCAGGGTGACGGGCCGGGGCCCGAAGCCACGGCGGAGTCGGTGACGGAGGTCCCGGCCCCGGGCGGGGCCGAGGCCGGGACCGAGGCCGAGACCGAGACCGAAGCTGAGGTTGAGGCTGGGGCTGAGGCCAAGACCGGAACCGAGGCCGCGGCCGACGGGACCGACGGGTCCAAGGGGTCCGGTGGGTCCGAGGAGTCCGAGGGCTCCAAGGGGTCCGATGCCTCCGTGGCGGATGCCGTCGACATCCCCCAGCAGCAGTCCGCCGGGAAGGTGGCCGGCAGCGAGGTGGGCGAGGGCGCCCGTCCGTGACCGCCCCCGCGGGATCACACCGGTGGCCGGTCCCGGAGCCCCGCGGCTCCGGACCGTCCGCCGGGGCGGCGGCCCGACCCGCCCAGGACCCGCCCAGAACCCGCCTACGACCAGGCGGCCACCAGGTAGCCCACCCCGTAGGGGGCGTCCTCGTACAGGAGGGTGCCGTTCAGGCCCGCCCCGCGTGCCGCTCCCGCCAGTACCTGCCAGGGGGCCCGGCCGGACGCCTTGAGCTCGTACGCCAGCTCCGCGTCCAAGGCTTCGAGGGCGGACACGTCCGCCGCGGCCAGCGCACGGGCCGCCTCCGCGTCGAAGTCCGCCGCCCGTTCGTCCAGGTAGCCCGGCGCCTTGACCGTGCGGCACGCGCTTCCGTCGCCCATCACCAGCAGCGCGGTCCTTCCCGGCCGCGCGGCGATCCCCTCTCCCGTGCGGACGCACCGCCCGATGTCGAGGGGTTCCCCCACGCCGAGCCCTTCGACGGGCACGCCGGAGCGCTCCGTGCGGCCCAGCAGCCACGCGGCGACGGCCAGCGAGGACGGGAGCGCCCGCCCGGCGGGGTCCGCCCCGCTTCCGCTCTCGTGCCCACTCCCGTTTCCGCCGAGCCGTACGTCCAGGTCCACGCCGAAGCCGCGGAACGAGCCGCGGGCGCCCTCGGGATGGGGTCCGCGGCCGTCCTCCGAGGCGGGGCCGACGACCACCAGCCGGTCCGGGCGGGCGGCGGCCAGTACCCCCAGGGCGTCCGCGCAGGCGGCGCGCGCCGCGTCCAGTTCGGGCGCGGCTCCCGCGGCGACCTCGGGCACGAGCAGGGGCGGGCAGGGGCACACGGCGGCGGCGACAAGCATGATCGGCAGCGTAACCCCGCGCGGCCCCCGGTGCGTCAGTCGCAGCCGCAGCCGCTGCCCGCGGCGACGGGCAGCGGTTCGGGCGCGCCGATCTTCGGCAGGCCCAGCATGACGCCGGCCGGCTTCGCGGCCTCGGCGGCGTTGCGCTTCTCCCAGGCGTCGCCCGCGCGCGTGCGGCGCACGTCCAGGACGGCGCCCTCGGCGAGCAGGTGGTGCGGGGCGGCGTAGGTGATCTCGACGGTGACGACGTCGCCGGGGCGGACGTCGGCGTCGGGCTTGGTGAAGTGCACCAGGCGGTTGTCGGGGGCGCGGCCGGAGAGGCGGTGCGTGGCGCCGTCCTTGCGGCCCTCGCCCTCGGCGACCATCAGCTCCAGCGTGCGGCCGACCTGCTTCTTGTTCTCGTCCCAGGAGATCTCCTCCTGGAGGGCGACGAGGCGCTCGTAGCGCGCCTGCACGACCTCCTTGGGGACCTGCCCCTCCATGGTGGCCGCGGGGGTGCCGGGGCGCTTGGAGTACTGGAACGTGAAGGCCTGCGCGAAGCGGGCCTCGCGGACCGCGTGCAGGGTCTGCTCGAAGTCCTCCTCGGTCTCGCCGGGGAAGCCCACGATGATGTCGGTGGTGATCGCGGCGTGCGGGATCGAGGCGCGCACCTTGTCGATGATCCCGAGGAACCGCTCCTGGCGGTACGAGCGGCGCATCGCCTTCAGGACGGTGTCCGAGCCGGACTGCATCGGCATGTGCAGCTGCGGCATGACGTTCGGGGTCTCGGCCATCGCGGCGATGACGTCGTCCGTGAAGTCGCGCGGGTGCGGCGAGGTGAACCGCACGCGCTCCAGGCCTTCGATCGTGCCGCAGGCCCGCAGGAGCTTGCTGAAGGCCTCCCGGTCGCCGATGTCGGAGCCGTAGGCGTTCACGTTCTGGCCGAGCAGAGTGATCTCGGAGACGCCCTCGCCGACCAGGGCCTCGATCTCGGCGAGGATGTCGCCGGTCCTGCGGTCCTTCTCCTTGCCGCGCAGCGCCGGGACGATGCAGAAGGTGCACGTGTTGTTGCAGCCGACGGAGATCGAGACCCAGGCGGCGTACGCGCTCTCGCGGCGGGTCGGCAGCGTCGAGGGGAACGCCTCCAGCGACTCGGCGATCTCGACCTGCGCCTCCTCCTGGACGCGGGCGCGCTCCAGGAGGACGGGGAGCTTGCCGATGTTGTGCGTGCCGAAGACGACGTCCACCCAGGGCGCCCTCTTCACGATGGTGTCGCGGTCCTTCTGGGCGAGGCAGCCGCCGACGGCGATCTGCATGCCGGGCCGCTTCGTCTTCATCGGCGCGAGCCTGCCGAGGTTCCCGTAGAGGCGGTTGTCGGCGTTCTCGCGCACCGCGCAGGTGTTGAAGACGACGACGTCGGCGTCACCGTCGGAGCCGTCGGGAGCGCGTACGTAGCCGGCGTCCTCCAGCAGCCCGGAGAGCCGCTCGGAGTCGTGGACGTTCATCTGACATCCGTAAGTGCGTACTTCATACGTTCTGGTCAGGTCCACTGCCCGGCTCCGGTCGCTGCTGCTCATGCGACAAGGGTAGGCGGTGCCCGGAGCACGTCCCGCCCAGGAGCTGCCGCTGCCCCACGGGCGCGGACCCGCCGGACGGCGGGCCCTGGTCATCCGGGCCGGTGAGCTGGCAGGATCGCGCGCATGTTCCAGGAGGCGCTCCCCCGTATCGGCCGGCGCCGGGCCCTGCAGGGTTCGGCCGCGGTCCTCGTGGTCCTCGGCCTGCTGCTGTGGTGGCTGCTGCCGCTGGGCGAGAGCTCCCCGGGCGGGAAGGTCGTCTTCAGCACGGGCACCGCGAACGGCGTGTACCAGCTGTACGGGGACCTGCTGAGGGACGCGCTCGACAAGGACATGCCGCGCCTGGACGTGGACCTGGAGGAGAGCGAGGGCTCGCTGGAGAACGTGGAGCGGGTCGCCACCGGCCAGGCCGACTTCACCATCGCGGCGGCCGACGCGGTCGAGAGGTACGAGGACAACGGCGGACGCGGCGCGGATCTGCTGCGCGGCTGCGCGCGGCTGTACGACGACTACGTGCACGTGGTCGTTCCGCTCCATTCCGACGTGAACTCCATCGCGGAGCTGAAGGGCAGGAAGGTCGCGGTGGGACAGCCGGGGTCCGGGGTGCGCCTGATCGCGGAGCAGGTGCTGGCCGCGGCCGGCGTCGACCCGAAGAAGGGCATCGAGCCGTTCTCCGCAGGCATAAGGGATGCTCCCGACATGCTCGAAGAGGGGAAGATCGACGCGTTCTTCTGGTCCGGCGGGCTTCCGACCAGTGCGGTGACCACGCTCTCGCAGCACTTCGACGTGAAACTGGTCCCGATCGACGCCGACCTGGTGGCGGAGCTGCACAAGCCGGGCAAGGGGTCCCGCCACTACCGGTCCGCCCTCATGCCGGCGGACGCGTACCACAAGGCCCAGAACGGTATCGCCGTGCCGACGATCGCGGTGGCGAACCTGCTGGTCACCCGGGCGGACATGGACGCGACGCTCACGGAGGGCATGACCCGCACGGTGATCAACAGCCGTGACGGCATCGGCGAGGTGGTGCACGCGGCGCAGCGCGTGGACCTGCGGACCGCCATCTACACGGAGCCGCTGGACCTGCACACCGGCGCGCAGCGCTACTACCGCTCGGTCAAGCCGTGACCGCTGGCCGGGACCGCTGACCAGTGCCGCTGACCGGTACCGCCCGTGGCCCGGCGGCGCCGGCCGGGGCCCCGGTCCCCTGCAGGCCCCCTGAGGGCCGCTTCAGGCCCCTCTCAGGACCCCGGCATCGTCCTCGGCACCGTGACCGTCACCCGCAGCCCGTGCGGCTCGTGGCGGGCGTACGCGATGGTGCCGCCGCCCGCGGCGAGCAGGGCGCGGGAGATGGACAGGCCCAGGCCCGAGCCCTTGATGTTCTGGTGGCCGGCGCTGCGCCAGAAGCGGTCGCCGACGCGGGTCAGCTCCTCGTCGCTCAGTCCGGGCCCGCCGTCGGTGACGACGACCGTCGAGGTCTCGCCGTTGGAGGCCACCCGGACCTCGACGGACTCTCCCTCCGGGGTGAACTTGAGCGCGTTGTCGATGACCGCGTCCAGGGCGCTGGAGAGGGCCACCGGGTCGGCCCAGGCGGTCGTGGCGGGGCAGTTCCCCACGAGCCGTACGCCCTTGTCGTCGGCGACCGGCGACCAGGACGCCACGCGTTCGGCGGTGAGCTCGCCGATGTCGGTGAGCCGCAGGTCCGCCTCGGCGTGCTCGGCGAGGGCGAGGTCCAGGAGGTCGTCCAGGACGTGGGCGAGGCGCTTGCCCTCCGTACGGACGGAGGCGATCTCCTCGTTGCCCTCGGGCAGCTCCAGGGCGAGCAGCTCGATGCGCAGCAGCAGCGCCGACAGCGGGTTGCGCAGCTGGTGCGAGGCGTCGGCGACGAAGGCGCGCTGCTGCTCCAGGACGTTCTCGACGTTGTCGGCCATCTCGTTGAACGAGCCGGCCAGGCGTCTGAGCTCCGGCGGTCCGCCGGCGGCCGCGACCCGGGACTTGAGGCGGCCGGTCGCGATGTCGTGGGTGGTGGCGTCGAGGACGCGCACGGGCTTCAGCACCCAGCCGGTCAGCCGCAGCGCGGCGCCGAGCGCGAGGAGCATCGCGGCGATCTCGCCCGCCCCTATGACGAGCCAGCCCTGCAGGATCCGTGAGCGCATCTGCCCGGTGGGCGAGTCGGTGACCACGACCGCGACGACGTCGCCGTCGCGGATGACGGGCGAGGCGACGACCAGGCGGTCCCGCTGCCACGGCCAGATCTGTTCCGGGTCGTGGCTGCGGCGGCTCTGCAGGGCCTCGTCGAAGGCGTCGCGCACGACACCCTCCTCGGGGAGGTACCAGTTGCGCGGCGCGTTCGCCATGACGTCCTTGTCGCGGTAGAAGACGCCCGCGTTGATGTCGTACAGCTCCTGGTACGTGTGCAGTTCCTGCAGCAGCGTCACGCCGCGCTGTTCCGTGGGGACGACCCGGGAGCCCTCCGGCCGGTCGGCGACGAACTGCGCCAGGGACGCGAAGCGCGCGGTGTCGTCGATGCGGTCGACGACGACCTTCTGCTGCTGGGCGGCGGCGAGGCTGACGGCCAGGGGGATGCCCAGGGCGAGCAGGATGGCCGCCATCAGGACGATGAGCAGCGGGAGGAGGCGTGTGCGCACCCGGGCCCGCTACGCGGCGGGCGCGACGAGCCGGTAACCGACGCCGCGCACGGTCTCGATCAGGGCCGGCATGCGCAGCTTGGAGCGCAGCGACGCGACGTGCACCTCCAGGGTGCGGCCGGTCCCCTCCCAGCTGGTGCGCCAGACCTCGCTGATGATCTGCTCCCGCCGGAACACCACGCCGGGCCGCTGGGCGAGGAGCGCGAGCAGGTCGAACTCCTTGCGGGTCAGCTGGACGACCGTGCCGTCGACGCTGACCTGGCGGGTGGGCAGCTCGATGCGGACGGGGCCCAGCCGCAGCGCGTCGTCGCCGGCGGGCGCCGCGTCGTCGGGGACCGTGCGCCGGGCGACGGCGTGGATACGGGCGAGGAGCTCCCCGGTGTCGTAGGGCTTCACCACGTAGTCGTCGGCGCCGAGGTTGAGGCCGTGGATCCGGGAGCGCACGTCGGCGCGCGCGGTGACCATGATCACGGGCGTGCTGGTCCGCTTGCGGATCTTGCCGCAGACCTCGTACCCGTCCTGGTCGGGCAGGCCGAGGTCGAGCAGGACCACTCCGAAGCCGTTGCCCTCCGGGACGAGCGCCTGGAGGGCCTCCTCGCCGCTGCGGGCGTGCGTGACGGCGAAGCCGTGCCGGGCGAGGACCGCGGACAGAGCGGCGGCGACATGGTTGTCGTCCTCGACCAGGAGCAGTCTCATCACGGCCCCCTCAGGTTCATCAGTCGTATGTTCAGAACGGTTGGACTTGCGGTGCGGGCGAACCGATGACGCCCACGCGCGCGTGTCCCCTGGCAGTCAGGCCGATGGACGCGGACGGCGTCAAGCGCCCGCGGCGCGCGGCCCCCATCCGTTACGCAGCCGGTACGCGCCCGGGGCGGCCTTCACGAAGAGTGCCCGTTTGCCGCCGGATCGTTATGCTCAATTTCCCCTCAGATGTAATGACGCTGGTCGTGCGGCGTTACTACTGTCCTCCGCAACCGAGGAGGACGGAGCTAGAGGCCGATGACCGAAGTATCGGTGACCAAGGACGCCACGCCCACGGCCGAGGATCTGGTCGTACTGAAGAACGTCAACAAGCACTTCGGTGCGTTGCACGTTCTCCAGGACATCGACCTGACCATCGCCCGCGGTGAGGTCGTCGTGGTCATCGGACCCTCCGGGTCCGGAAAGTCCACCCTGTGCCGCGCGATCAACCGCCTGGAGTCGATCGAGTCGGGATCCATCACGATCGACGGGAAGCCCCTTCCCGAGGAGGGCAAGGCGCTCGCCCGTCTGCGGGCCGACGTCGGCATGGTCTTCCAGTCGTTCAACCTGTTCGCGCACAAGACCGTGCTCGAAAACGTGATGCTGGGCCAGCTGAAGGTCCGCAAGGCGGACAAGAAGGACGCGGAGGAGAAGGCGCGCGGGCTGCTCGACCGGGTGGGCGTCGCCGCCCAGGCGGACAAGTACCCGGCGCAGCTCTCCGGCGGGCAGCAGCAGCGTGTCGCCATCGCCCGGGCGCTGGCGATGGGCCCCAAGGTCATGCTCTTCGACGAGCCCACGTCGGCTCTCGACCCGGAGATGATCAACGAGGTCCTGGAAGTCATGCAGCAGCTCGCGCGTGACGGAATGACGATGGTCGTCGTCACCCACGAGATGGGATTCGCCCGTTCGGCGGCCAACCGCGTCGTCTTCATGGCGGACGGCCGCATCGTCGAAGAGGCTGTGCCGGACCAGTTCTTCAGCAACCCGCGCAGCGACCGGGCGAAGGACTTCCTGTCGAAGATCCTGCACCACTGACGACCTACGGCACCCGCACCGCCGCATCGCACTTCTTCACCACTCAAAGGATGTTCACCATGAAGCTCCGCAAGGTCACCGCCGCCTCGGCCGCCGTCCTCGCACTCGCTGTCGCCGCCACCGCGTGCGGTTCCGACGACAAGGACGACAGCGGTTCCTCGTCCGGCAACGGCGGCGGCAAGAAGATCACCATCGGCATCAAGTTCGACCAGCCCGGCATCGGCCAGAAGACCCCGGACGGCTACGAGGGCTTCGACGTGGACGTGGCGACGTACGTCGCCAAGGAGCTCGGCTACAGCGAGGACCAGATCCAGTGGAAGGAGGCGAAGAGCGCCGACCGCGAGACCATGCTCCAGCGCGGTGACGTCGACTTCATCGCCGCCTCCTACTCGATCAACGACGAGCGCGCCGCGAAGGTCGACTTCGCCGGCCCGTACCTCCTCGCCCACCAGGACGTGCTGGTCCGCGCCGACGACAAGGACATCAAGGCGCCGGCGGACCTCAACAGCAAGAAGCTGTGTTCGGTGACCGGCTCGACCTCGGCGCAGAACGTCAAGGACAAGCTCGCCCCCAAGGCCCAGCTGCAGCAGTACCCGACGTACTCGGCCTGTCTGACCGGTCTCCAGAGCGGCGCCATCGACGCGCTGACCACGGACGACTCGATCCTCGCCGGCTACGCCTCGCAGTCGAACTTCAAGGGCAAGTTCAAGCTCGGCGGCTTCAAGATGACCAACGAGAACTACGGCATCGGCGTCAAGAAGGGCAGCGACCTCAAGGCCAAGATCAACACGGCCCTGGAGAAGATGGTCTCCGACAAGTCGTGGGACAAGGCCGTCGAGGCCAACTTCGGCCCGGCCGGCTACAAGAACGAGCCCGCCCCGCAGATCGGCAACGTCGTCAAGTAAAGCGGGATCCGTCCTGACCGGTGCGTCGTCCTCCTGGGGCGGCGCACCGGTCAGGAGGAGCCCTCCCCACACGCGGAAGCGCGGGAGATCGTGTTCGATTTTCTTGAAGGTTACAACCTGTGGGAAGCCTTCTGGACGACGGTGCAGCTGACCGTCCTGTCCGCCATCGGCTCCCTGATCTGGGGAACCGTACTGGCCGCCATGCGGGTCGGTCCGGTGCCTCTGATGCGCGGTTTCGGTACCGCCTACGTAAACATCGTGCGGAACATTCCGCTGACTGTGATCATCCTGTTCACGTCCTTGGGCCTCAACCAGACGTTCGGCGCCACCCTCGGTTCGGACCAGATCGACACCACCAACTTCCGGCTCGCGGTGCTCGGCCTGATCGCGTACACCTCGGCGTTCGTGTGTGAAGCGCTGCGGTCCGGCATCAACACGGTGCCCGTGGGCCAGGCGGAGGCGGCACGTGCCCTCGGCCTGAACTTCACGCAGGTGCTGACGCTGGTCGTGCTGCCGCAGGCGTTCCGTTCGGTCGTCGGCCCGCTGGCCAACGTCCTGATCGCACTGACGAAGAACACCACGGTGGCCGCCGCCATCGGCGTCGCCGAGGCCGCGCTGCTGATGAAGGAGATGATCGAGAACGAGGCACAGCTCGTCCTGATCTCCGCGGTCTTCGCGTTCGGATTCGTGTGTCTGACACTGCCGACCGGTCTGATCCTCGGCTGGGTGAGCAAGAAGGTGGCGGTGAAACGATGAGCTCGGTCCTCTATGACGCCCAGGGCCCGAAGGCCAAGCGTCGGAACGTCGTCATCTCGGTGGTGTTCGTCGCCGTCGTCGCCGCGGTGCTGTGGTGGATGTACGGCGTGCTGGACGAGAAGGGCCAGCTCGCGTGGGCGCTGTGGGAGCCCTTCTTCCACGGGGAGGCCTGGAGCACGTACCTGTGGCCCGGCCTGCTGAACACGCTGAAGGCCGCGGCGCTCGCCATGATCATCGCGCTTCCGCTCGGCGCCGCCCTCGGTATCGGCCGGCTGTCCGACCACGCCTGGGTGCGGGTCCCGGCCAGTGTGGTGGTGGAGTTCTTCCGCTCCATCCCGGTGCTGGTCCTGATGATCTTCGGTCTGGCGCTGTTCTCCGAGTACACGAACGTCAGCGCGGACGACCGTCCGCTGTACGCGGTCGTCACGGGCCTCGTGCTCTACAACGCCTCGGTCCTCGCCGAGATCGTCCGGGCGGGCATCCTGTCGCTGCCCAGGGGGCAGGCTGAGGCCGCGTCGGCCATCGGTCTGCGCAAGAACCAGATCATGCGGTTCATCCTGCTGCCGCAGGCGGTCACGGCGATGCTGCCGGCGATCGTCAGCCAGCTCGTGGTGATCGTGAAGGACACGGCGCTCGGCGGCGCGGTCCTCACCTTCTCCGAGCTGATGGCCTCGGTCAGTCCGATGAGCGCGTACTACGGCGCGAACACCCTCGCCAGCTTCACGGTCGTGGCCCTGATCTTCATCGCGCTCAACTTCTCGCTCACGAGCTTCGCGAGCTGGCTGGAGCGCCGGCTGCGCCAGGGCAAGAAGTCCACCGGCGCGGTCGTCACCGCGGACGCCGTGGAGGAGCTCAGCACTCCGGGCGAGCACGTGGAGGGGAAGAAGTAGGCGTCCCCCGCGAACAGGGTGCGCATGCGGCAGAACTGACGAGATGTGAACAACCGGAGGCAGTGGCGTGATCGCCACTGCCTCCGTCACTTGACGCAAGCAGCGGCAATGGGTTGCATACGTTCTGTGATCGTGTACCCCGCTCCACCTGCAAGTCCCGGTAGGACACTCTGGACGCCGCTCCGGGCAGGGGGCACCGCGCCGTGGACCCGGTGATCATCGTCGGAGCGGGGCCCGTAGGACTCACGCTCGCCCTGGCGCTGGCGCGTCAGGAAGTCCCCTCGGTCGTCCTGGACGAGGGCCCCGGCACCGACGAGCAGCGGCTCGCCCGCACGGTCGTCCTGCGCGAGGACACCGCCGCGCTGCTCGGACGGCTGACGGGCTTCCCCGTGGCCGGGGCCGGTTTCCGCTGGGCCGGATGGCGGTCGATGCGGCGCAGGCAGGTGATGCGGCAGATCACCTTCGGCGAGGACGACCCCGCGCTCCTGCACCTGCCCCAGCACACGCTCACGGCCGCCCTGCGCAAGGCCATCGCCGCCGAACCGCTGGTCGAGCTGGCTGTGGAGAGCCGTCTCGACTCCGTCGAGCAGGAGCCCGCGGGGGTCACGGCGCACACCCGGGGCCCTCACGGCACGTGGTGGCGCGGCAGCCACCTGGTCGGCTGCGACGGCCCGCGCTCGACGGTCCGCAAACTCCAGGACATCCGCTTCCCCGGCCGCACCGCCGTGGAGCGGCACGCCGTCGCGGCCCTGCGTACGGAGCTGCCGTGGCCCGGCGAGGCGGTGCTGCACCGCATGCCGCCGTGGCGGTCCTCGGGCCCCGCGGTGACCGAGGTGACCGCGCGCCCCCTCGCCGAGGACGTGTGGCGCCTGGACTGGCTGCTGCCGCCGGGCAGGGACCTGGTCACCCCGGACCTCCTCGTGGCGCGCGTGCGGGAGACCCTCGCGGGCTGGTGCGGGGGCACCACTCCGCCGTACGAACTGCTGGACACCGGGGTCCACACGGTCCACCACCGGCTGGCGCGCAGGTGGCGGGCCGGCCGGGTCTTCCTCGCCGGGGACGCGGCGCACCTGCTGGGCGCGCTGGGCACCCAGGGCCTGGACGAGGGCCTGCGGGACGCCGACAACCTCGCGTGGAAGCTGGCGCTGGCCTGGCACCACGGCCCGCACGAGGCCCTGCTGGACAGCTACCAGGAGGAGCGGCGTGCGGTCGTCGCCGCCCGGCTGCGCGCCGCCGACCAGGCGCTGCCGGTGCTGCGCGGCGGAGGCCTGCGGTCCGCGGTGCCCGGTGCGGCCCGCAGCCACGACACCCTGCTCACGGACGGTCACCTGGGGCGCGGCGTCCTGGGCGCGCCGGGGGCGTACGCCGATTCGCCGCTCACGCCCGCGCACACCGATTCCTCCGTCGAGGTCGACACGGCGGTGGGCGCCCAGGTCTCCGACGTACGGGTGACGGCGGAGGACGGCTCGTCCGTGGCGCTGCGGGAGCGGCTGGGCCGGGGCGCCCTCCTGGTGCTGCTGATCGCGCCGGGGACCGTGGTGTGGGAGCGCAAGCACTGGGTGACGGCCGGGATCATGCCGCGGCTCGCCGCCGCCGTGACCGCGCTGCCGCACCGGGCCGAGCTGCTGGTCGCGGAGAGCTACCCGGGCGCCGCCGCGCACACGGTGCTGCTGATCCGCCCGGACGGGCACCTGGTCACGGCGCTGGGCGGGGTGCGCCCCGCCGATCTCTACGAGGCCGCGGAGGCGGCGCTCGGCGGCCCCCTGACCACGGCGGAAACCGCCTCCAGCAGGACGTGAGGCGGGCCCTGTCCAGTCACTGACATCGAGTTGACCGGTGCGCACCGACGGTGGTGTACTCCGGAGCGTGACCGACACCTGTGTGCGCCTGTGGCGGAGGGTCCATATGGACCTCGTCCGCTATGCGGGCTGCGTGTGTCGCCCGTCCTGCTGAATTCGCATCCCTCTTCCTCCGCGCGAAGCCCCCGTGGCCGACGCGCGCACCCGCGAACGCTCCTCAGGACGGTACCCGTGTCTGTGTCACCCTCTGTTCCCGCTTCCTCTTCCGTCTCCACACCGCCCGCCGCGCCCGGTGCCCCCACGCCCACGCAGGCCGAACTGCTGGAGTTCGTGCGCCGTACGGCCGCCGACACCGAGCTGATCGCCTCCCTGCCGCTCGATCCCGAGGGCCGGACGTGGGTGCGGCTTGAGGGTCCCGGCGGCAGCGAGGCCTGGCTCATCGGCTGGCCGCCCGGCACGGGCACCGGCTGGCACGACCACGCCGAGTCGGTGGGCGCGTTTCTCACCGCGTCGGGCGAGCTCAAGGAGAACTCGCTCGTCGCACGGCTGCCCACCGACGGCTGGCAGACCCTCGAACTCACCGAGGGCATCGACCGTGAGCGGCGGCTGTCGGCGGGCCAGGGCCGTGCCTTCGGACGCCACCACGTGCACGAGGTGCTCAACGAGTCCACCGAGGAGCACGCCGTCTCCGTGCACGCGTACTACCCGCCGCTGCCGCGGATCCGCCGCTACAGCCGCACCGGCCAGGTCCTGCGCCTGGAGCAGGTCGAGCGCCCCGAGGACTGGCAGTGACGGACGTACGACCGGCGCCGGCCGGACGCCCCGTGGGGATCGACGAGTTGCTGGAGCGCGTGCGCGCGGACCTGGACCGGGTGGAGGCGCGAGCCGCCCACGACGCCGTGCGGGCGGGCGACGCCCTGCTCGTCGACATCCGGTACGCGGCCCTGCGCGAGCGCGACGGGCTGATCCCCGGGGCCCTGGTCGTCGAGCGCAACGAACTGGAGTGGCGGCTCGACCCGCAGGGCAGCCACCGCGCCCCCGAGGCCACGGGCCACGACCTGCGGGTCGTGGTCGTCTGCAACGAGGGGTACGCGTCGAGCCTGGCCGCCGTCTCCCTGCGGCAGCTGGGCCTGCACCGGGCCACGGACCTGGTCGGAGGCTTCCAGGCCTGGCGGTCGGCAGGGCTGCCGGTGGACGTGGGGACGGCTGCGCCGGCGGGCGCGGCCCTTCCGGGGCGCGGCTGACGAACCGGCTGCGGCGGGCGGCCACCGCGGCGCCCCGGGGCCCGGCCCGTGCCCTCAGTACCCCTCGTCGCCCAGGAACTCCGTGTCCTCGCCCTCTTCCTCCAGGGCCTGACGGACCACTCTGAGGGCCGTGCCCTGGGGGTAGCCCTTGCGGGCGAGCATCCCGGCCAGGCGCCGTATGCGCTTGTCGCGGTCGAGACCGCGGGTGGCACGCAGTTTGCGCGCCACCAGGTCGCGTGCGGTCGCCTCCTCCTGCTCGGAGTCGAGCTGGGCGACCGCCTCGTCAATGAGCATGGAGTCAACGCCCTTGGTCCGCAGCTCCTGGACGAGCGCTCGCCGGGCGAGCCCCCGGCCGTGGTGGCGGGACTCGACCCAGGCGTCCGCGAAGGCGCCGTCGTTGATCAGCCCGACCTCTTCGAAGCGGGAGAGCACCTCTTCCGCCACGTCGTCCGGGATCTCGCGCTTGTGCAGTGCGTCCGCGAGCTGCTTGCGCGTGCGCGGGGTCCCGGTGAGCAGGCGCAGGCAGATCGCGCGCGCCTGCTCAGCCGGGTCCCTCGGGGGTTCCCCCTTCTCGGCCCTCGACGAGGCAGGGGCACCTCCGTCCTGTGCGCCGCCGGACGGCTCCCCGAAGCCGCGCCGCCGGCCGCGCCCCCGCCGGGAACGGCCTCCCCGGCCCGGAGCGTCCTCGTCCCGCGGCCCGCCGCCACGGCCTTCGCCGTGGCGCTCGCCGTAGCCCTGCGCCCCGTCGCGGTCCGTGTCGTCGCCGTACGGCCAGGTGCCGGCTCCGGTTCCGCGCGCGGAACCGCCGCCCGGTGGGCCGTCACCTCCGTACGCGCCGGCTCCGGCTCCGGCGGAGCCGGTGTCCTCCCCGCGGCCGCGTCCTTCGCGGGCGACGGGGTGGACGTGCTCGGTCCAGTCCGTTCGTCGTGTCACGGACTAGCTCTTGGCCGCCGCGGCCTTGGGCTTGGTGGCCTTGGCCGCGGGAGCGGGAACCGTCTTGGCGGCCTCCTCCCCGGCGGCCGGCGCCGCCGCGTCCGCGGCCGGCTCGGCGTCCGGCTTCTCCGCCTTCACACCGACGCCCAGCTTCTCCAGGATCTTCTTCTCGATCTCGTTGGCGAGGTCGGGGTTGTCCTTGAGGAAGTTGCGCGCGTTCTCCTTGCCCTGGCCGAGCTGGTCGCCCTCGTACGTGTACCAGGCGCCGGCCTTGCGCACGAAGCCGTGCTCCACGCCCATGTCGATCAGACCGCCCTCGCGGCTGATGCCCTGCCCGTAGAGGATGTCGAACTCGGCCTGCTTGAAGGGCGGGGCGACCTTGTTCTTGACGACCTTGACGCGGGTGCGGTTGCCGACCGCGTCGGTGCCGTCCTTCAGGGTCTCGATGCGGCGGATGTCCAGGCGCACCGAGGCGTAGAACTTCAGCGCCCGGCCACCGGTCGTGGTCTCCGGGGAGCCGAACATCACGCCGATCTTCTCGCGGAGCTGGTTGATGAAGATCGCGGTGGTCTTCGACTGGTTGAGCGCGCTGGTGATCTTCCGCAGGGCCTGGCTCATCAGACGGGCCTGCAGACCCACGTGCGAGTCACCCATCTCGCCCTCGATCTCCGCGCGCGGCACCAGGGCGGCGACGGAGTCGATGACGATGAGGTCGAGGGCACCGGAGCGGACCAGCATGTCCACGATCTCCAGGGCCTGCTCGCCGTTGTCCGGCTGCGACAGGATGAGGTTGTCGATGTCGACGCCGAGCTTCTTCGCGTACTCGGGGTCGAGGGCGTGCTCCGCGTCCACGAACGCGACCTGGCCGCCCGCGCGCTGCGCGTTCGCCACCGCGTGCAGGGTCAGGGTCGTCTTGCCGGAGGACTCCGGACCGTACACCTCCACCACGCGGCCGCGCGGCAGACCGCCGACGCCGAGCGCGACGTCGAGTGCGGTCGACCCGGTGGGGATGATCTCGATGGGCTCGTTCGGCCGCTCGCCGAGGCGCATCACCGCGCCCTTGCCGAATTGCCGTTCAATTTGTGCGAGCGCGGCGTCGAGCGCCTTCTCGCGGTCGGTTCCTGCCATGGGTTCCACCCGATTTGCTTGAGTCGATCGCTTCACGTCAAAGACGCTAACGCCTGCCACTGACAATGCGCCCCGACGCCCGCCCAGCCTGTGGATAACTCGGGCACTTCCGCATGAATCCCCCGCCCGTGTGCCGCTCCAGGCTTCGCCAGAGCCCCCATAAGAACGGATGTTCGAATTTAGTGTCAAGCACATCCGGCACCGGGGCGAGGGCGTGTCGCGCCCCCGCGCCGCCGGGTGGTCCCGGGATCGCGCGGGCGGCGCCGGACGGTGTCAGGCGGACGTGCGGGGCCCGTCGCCGTCGGCCGGCCGCGCCCCCCGGGGAGTGGCACGCATCAGCTGCCGTACGCGCTTGAGGAGGGTGCCAGAGCCCCGTTCGCGGCGCCCGTGCACCCGCGGGTCGTCCGTGACGTCGTAGCGCTTCACGTACGCCCCCAGGAAGGCCTGCAGGGTGGCGATCGCCGGGATGGCGATCAGGGCGCCGACGGCCCCGAGCAGGGCGGTGCCCGCGATGACCGACCCGAAGGCGACCGCCGGGTGGATGTCCACGGTCTTCGCGGTCAGCTTGGGCTGCAGCACGTAGTTCTCGAACTGCTGGTAGACCACGACGAAGACCAGCACCCACAGCGCGTACCAGGGGTTGACCGTGAACGCGATCAGCATGGGCAGAGCGCCCGCGAGGTACGTGCCGATGGTGGGGATGAACTGCGAGACCAGACCGACCCAGACGGCGAGCACGGGCGCGTAGTCCACGCCGAGGAACTCCAGCAGGACGTAGTGCGCCAGGCCGGAGACGAGGGCCATCAGACCGCGTGAGTACAGGTACCCGCCGGTCTTGTTGACGGCGATCTCCCAGGCGCGCAGGACCTCCGCCTGCCGGGTCGGCGGCAGGACCGAGCACAGCGCGCGCCGCAGCCGCGGGCCGTCGGCGGCGAAGTAGAACGCGAACAGGGTGATCGTCAGGAGCTGGAAGAGGGCGCCCAGGACCTGCGCGGACACGTCCAGGACGCCGGTCGCGCTGTTCTGCACGTACTTCCGGAGCCAGTCGGAGCGCAGCAGGCTGTCCTGGATGTCGACGCGGCTCAGTTCCGTGTGGAAGGTCGTGTTGATCCAGCTGATCACCGAGTCGACGTACTTCGGGAAGTCCTCGACGATGTCGATGATCTGCCCGGCGAGCATCGAGCCGAGCAGGGTGACGAAGCCCGCGCTCACGATCATCGTGACGAGGAACACCAGACCGGTGGCCAGTCCCCTGCGCATGCCGAACGAGGACATCCAGCTCACCGCGGGCTCTATGGCGAGGGCCAGGAAGAACGCGATCAGGATGTTGATCAGCAGCCCGGTCAGCTGGTGGAAGGCCCAGCTGCCGAGCTGGAAGCAGGCGATGAGGGCGAGCGCGAGCACCATGGCCCGCGGCAGCCACCGCGGCATGCCGCTGCGCCTCTCGGCCGTGTCCCCGGCAGGGGGCGTAGGGGGTGTCGTGCCGAGCGGGGAGGCGTGCTGGGCGACCTGCGTCGTCTCGTCTGTCGATGCCACGGGCCAAGTCTCGCCCACGCGGGGGACAATCGGCCCCGCTCCACCGGATCTTCCCGGCCGCTCAGCGGGATTCGGTCGGCGGAAGTCGGCGGCGGGACTCGGTCAGCGGGACTCCTGGGGGACGCCCACCGCCGTGCACACCGCGCGCCACACGTCCTTCGCCTCCCAGCCCGCGTCCAGCGCCTGCCGCACCGTCCGTCCGCCGAGCTCCGACATCACGTGGTCGCGCGCGAAGGTGTCGGCGTACTCCGTACCGAAGTGATCCGCCATCCGCTGCCAGAAGACCGTCAACCGCATGACTCCAGTATCCCGCCCCTGGGGTGGGTCCGTGCCGGGACCCCTCGGCGAGAACGCTTTCCGTCCTACGGTCTGACCCATGGCCGAAACAGGAGCACCCCCACTCCCCCCGACGTCCCCGGCGCACGCCCTCGTCTCCCGCGCCGAGCAGTTCGTCTGGCTCACCGCGCGCGTGCTGGAGCAGCGCCGTTTCGCGTACCACTTCCTGGGCGGTGGCGCGGACGCGGTCGAGACCGCGCTGGCCGCCTACCGCAACGAGGACGACGGATACGGCCACGCGCTGGAGCCCGACCTCCGGGGGCCCGCCAGCCAGCCGCTGCACGTCGTGCACGCGCTGCGCATCCTGGACTCGATCGGGCGCTGCGGCGGGCAGCGGGTGGAACGCGTGTGCCGCTATCTGACCTCCGTGTCGACGCGGGAGGGCGCGCTCCCCGCGGTCCGTCCCGGCCGGCGCGTGGATCCGTCGGCGCCCTCCGCGCCGGTCGCGGACGACCCGTCCGGCGAACTGCTCGCCACCGGTCCCGTGGTGGGACTGCTGCACCGCAACGAGGTGTGGCACGCGTGGCTGTTCCGGGCCACCGACTTCTGCTGGCAGGCGGTGGACTCCCTGGAGAGGACACATCCGTACGAGGTCGGTGCCGCGGTGGCCTTCCTGGACTCCGTGCCCGACCGCCCGCGCGCGGAGGCGGCCGCCGACCGCCTCGGCCGGCTGGTGCGCGAGCAGCGGCTCGCCGTGCTGGACCCGCGGGAGCCCGGCGCGTTCCCCGTGACACCCGCTCACGCGTCCGGGGAGCGCCTTCTGCCGCACGACTACGCGAGGACGCCGGGCTCCCTCGCGCGCGCGTGGTTCACCGACGAGGAGATGGCACGCTCCCTGCGTCACTTGGAGGAGGAACAGCAGGAGGACGGCGGCTGGCCGGTCCGCCGGCACCGGTGGACCCCGGGCACCGCCCTGGAGGCACGCCCGATCGCCACGATCGAGGCACTGCGCACCCTGCGGGCGTATGGACTGCTGTCCTAGGGCGCTTCCTCTGGATCGGCCCGGGCCCGCGGCGCCCTAGCCCGTCATCGCCCGTACCCCCGCCGTGACCACCACGGCCGCGGCCACGACCAGCAGGAAGGGAGCCCGCAGCAGCAGCGCCACGGCGGCCGCCGCGAGGCCCGCGGCCCTCGCGTCCAGGACCAGGACGCGGCCGTCGGCGAAGGKCTGCTGGGCGGTCAGGGCCGCCAGCAGGGCGACGGGCAGCAGGGCGGCCAGCCGCTGGACGAGCGGCCGTTCCAGCGCGCCCGCGGGGATCAGCAGTCCGATCAGTTTCACGGCGTAGCAGCCGACGGCGGTCAGGCCGATCGCGATCCAGATGTTCACCGCTCCCCCTCCGTCCCGGCAGGGTCACCGGCGGGCCCACCGGCGGGGKCCGTGCGCGGCGCGCGGCGGCCGGCCACCCAGAGGGCGGCCGGGGCGGCCAGCGCGGCGACCAGGACGGGCACACCGGCGGGCAGGACGGGCAGCAGGCCGAGCCCGAGCACGACCGCGAGGCCGGCGACGGCCCGTTCCAGGGCCGTCCTGACCATCGGTGCCAGCAGGGCGAGGAAGACCGTGGGCCCGGCCGCGTCCAGGCCCCAGGCGTCGGTGTCCCCGATGGCTTCGGCGCCCAGCGCTCCGAGCAGGGTGGTCAGGTTCCACAGCAGGTACAGCGACAGGCCGGTGACGGTGAACCCGATGCGCACGCTGCGCCGCGTGGGCTGGGCGAGCGCCACGGCCGTGGTCTCGTCGATGACCCACTGCGCTGCGAAGGGGCGCACCGCGCGCGGGAGGGCCAGCAACTGCGACAGCCGCAGCCCGTAGAACGCGTTGCGCACGCCCAGGAAGAACGCGCCCGCGGCGGCCGTGAACGGGTTGCCCCCGCCGGCCAGCGCCCCCACGAGGGCGAACTGCGAGGCGCCGGTGAAGACCAGCAGGCTCAGTGCGCAGGTCTGCAGCACGGTGAGCCCGCTGCCGGCCGAGGTCACCCCGAAGGCGAAGCCGGAGAGTCCGACGGCCACCCCGACGCCGAGGGCGTCCCGTACGACGGCGGCGTCGGGTTTCCCGCCGCCGTCGCTGCGTGTGTCCGTGTCTCTCGCGCCTGCGTCTCGTATGTCCGTTTTTTGTGTACCCGCGTGCCGTATGTCCGGGGAAGCTGTTTCTTCTGCCACGTCCGGAACCCTAGGCGGGGCCCCGCCGCAGGTCTTGTACGTTCTTGCGCTCGCGTTGGTAGGCGCCTGGCGGCACGCCCACGATCCGGGTGAAGTGCCGGTTGAGGTGCGGCTGGTCGGTGAAGCCCACGGCGAGCGCCGCCTCGGAGGGCAGGACCCCGGCGTCCAGCAGCCCGCGGGCCCGCCGCACCCGGACGTCGGTGAGCCACGCGTGGGGCGGCATTCCGTAGGCGTCCCGGAAGGCGCGCAGCAGCGCGAAGGGGCTGGTCCCGAGCTCTGCGGCGAGGCTCTCCAGCGTGGGCGGCCGCACGATCCGCTCCTCCAGCACGGCACGCGCGCGTGCCGCCGTCCGGGCACCCGCCGTCCGCGGCACCCGCTGCGGCAGCGCCCCGCCGTTCAGCCTCAGCAGCCGGGTCACGGCCACCCGCAGCAGCGTGTCGGCGGCGAGCGCATTGCCCTCATCGGCGGCGCGCAGCACCTGGTGGACCAGCCCCACGGCGTACGGGTCGTCGAGCACCGGAGCCGTGAATCCGGGCGCGCCGCGCAGGGAGGTGGTCTCGGCGGCGATCTCCGCCACCAGGTCCGGTGGCGGGTAGAGCGCCCCGTACCGCCAGCCCTCGGGGACACCGGCCCGGCCGGTGTGCGGGGTGTCGGGGTTGACCAGGGCGAGCGTGCCCGGCCCCGCGTACCGGTCGGCGCCGCCGTGGTGGAAGACCTCCACCCCGTCGGCGATGGCGGCGATGACGAAGTGCTCGTGCGTGTGCCGGACGAAGGTCTTGTGCACGTACCGGGCGCGCAGCAGATCGACACCGGGCAGCTCCGCGTACTGCCAGTGCCGCGCCCGCTCCTGCCCCGTACCCGTCACAGGACCATTGTCCGCCACCGCGCCGGGCGGCGGAGGGCGCCCGCCCCGTCCCACCGCTCGCCCCGCCGGGCGGCGGACCGTCGCGACGGCCCGCGTTCCCGCAGGTCGATGCCGTTGTCAGTGTCCGGGTGCAGGATGGACGCATGGTCAGCTCCACGCACCGAGCCCTGAACGGCTTCTCCCCCGCGACCCACGCCTGGTTCACGGGGGCCTTCTCCGCGCCCACCGACGCCCAGGCCGGCGCGTGGCAGGCCATCGCCGAGGGCTCGGACGTGCTGGTGGTGGCCCCGACCGGTTCCGGCAAGACGCTGGCCGCGTTCCTCGCCGCGCTGGACCAGCTGGCCTCGACCCCGCCGCCCGCCGACCCCAAGAAGCGCTGCCGCGTCCTGTACGTGTCGCCGCTGAAGGCCCTCGCGGTCGACGTCGAGCGCAACCTGCGCAGCCCCCTGACCGGCATCCGGCAGGAGTCGGTGCGGCTGGGGCTGCCCGAGCCCGAGGTGAAGGTCGGCATCCGCTCGGGCGACACCCCGGCCGCCGAGCGCCGCACGCTGGCGACCCGTCCGCCGGACATCCTGATCACGACCCCGGAGTCGCTGTTCCTGATGCTGACGTCGGCCGCGCGCGACGCGCTGACCGGCATCGAGACGGTGATCCTGGACGAGGTGCACGCGGTCGCGGGCACCAAGCGCGGCGCCCACCTCGCGCTGACCCTGGAGCGGCTGGACGAGCTGTTGGCCAGGCCCGCGCGCCGGATCGGCCTGTCCGCCACCGTCCGCCCGGTGGACGAGGTCGCCCGCTACCTCTCCCCGCAGCGCAAGGTGGAGATCGTCCAGCCGCCGTCGGGCAAGGAGTTCGACCTCTCCGTGGTCCTGCCCGTCGAGGACCTCGGCGAGCTGGGCGGCTCCCCGGCGGCCGACGCTGGCGAGGGCGCGGAGAAGCCCTCCATCTGGCCGCACGTCGAGGAGCGGATCGTCGACCTCGTCCAGTCCCACCGCTCGACGATCGTCTTCGCCAACTCCCGCCGCCTCGCGGAGCGCCTGTGCAACCGGCTCAACGAGATCGCGTACGAGAGGGCGACCGGCGAGCCCCTGGCGGAGCACCACTCCCCGGCCGAGCTGATGGGCGGCTCGGGCGCGGCCCAGGGCGCCCCTACGGTCATCGCCCGGGCCCACCACGGCTCGGTCTCCAAGGAGCAGCGCGCCCTCGTCGAGGAGGACCTCAAGGCGGGCCGGCTGCCCGCCGTGGTCGCCACCTCCAGCCTCGAACTGGGCATCGACATGGGCGCGGTGGACCTCGTCGTCCAGGTCGAGTCCCCGCCCTCGGTCGCCTCCGGCCTCCAGCGCGTGGGCCGCGCGGGCCACCAGGTCGGGGCGGTCTCCACCGGCGTGGTCTTCCCGAAGTACCGGGGCGACCTGGTGCAGGCCGCCGTCGTCACCGAGCGGATGCGCGCCGGTTCCATCGAGTCCCTGCGGGTCCCGGCGAACCCACTGGACGTCCTGGCCCAGCAGATCGTCGCCATGACGGCGCTGGACTCCTGGCAGTTCGACGACCTGCTCGCCACGGTCCGCCGGGCCGCCCCGTTCGCCGCGCTGCCGGAGTCGGCGTTCACGGCGGTCCTGGACATGCTCGCGGGCCGCTACCCGTCGGACGCCTTCGCCGAGCTGCGCCCGCGCGTGGTGTGGGACCGCGTCGCCGGTACGGTCACGGGGCGCCCCGGCGCGCAGCGCCTCGCCGTCACCTCCGGGGGCACGATCCCCGACCGCGGCCTCTTCGGGGTGTTCCTCGCCGGTTCCGACCCCAAGAAGGGCGGCGGCCGGGTCGGCGAGCTCGACGAGGAGATGGTCTACGAGTCCCGGGTCGGCGACGTCTTCACCCTGGGCACCAGCTCCTGGCGCATCGAGGACATCACCCGCGACCGCGTCCTGGTCTCCCCCGCCCCCGGGGTGCCGGGCAGGCTGCCGTTCTGGAAGGGCGACCAGCTCGGACGCCCGCTCGAACTGGGACGCGCGCTGGGCGCCTTCCTGCGCGAGGTCGGCTCGCTGCCCGAGGAGGACGCCCGGCTGCGGCTGCGCACCGCGGGCCTGGACGACTGGGCCGCGGACAACATCCTGTCGTACCTGAGCGAGCAGCGGGAGGCCTGCGGGCACGTCCCGGACGACCGCACCATCATCGTCGAGCGGTTCCGCGACGAGCTGGGCGACTGGCGCGTGGTGGTGCACTCGCCCTTCGGCGCCCAGGTGCACGCCCCCTGGGCACTCGCGCTCGGCGCCCGCCTCTCCGAGCGGTACGGCATGGACGCGCAGGTCATGCACGCCGACGACGGCATCGTGCTGCGGCTGCCCGACGCCGACCTGATGAGCCTGGACCTGCTCGACCAGGACCCCGCCGGACCGGGCGCGGCGTACGACGCCGACCAGGCCCCGGTGGGCGCGGCGGACGTCGCCTTCGACAAGGGCGAGGTCAACCAGATCGTCACGGACCAGGTCGGCGGCTCGGCGCTGTTCGCGTCGCGCTTCCGCGAGTGCGCGGCCCGCGCCCTGCTCCTGCCGCGCCGCAGCCCGGGCAAGCGCACGCCCCTGTGGCAGCAGCGCCAGCGCGCCGCCCAGCTGCTCCAGGTGGCCAGCGAGTTCGGCTCCTTCCCGATCGTCCTGGAGGCGGTGCGCGAATGCCTCCAGGACGTCTTCGACGTACCCGGGCTCGTCGAGCTGATGGGCGACCTGGAGTCGCGCAAGGTGCGGCTCGTCGAGGTCACGACCCCGGAGCCGTCCCCCTTCGCCCGCTCCCTGCTGTTCGGTTACGTCGCCCAGTTCCTGTACGAGGGCGACTCGCCCCTCGCCGAGCGGCGGGCCGCGGCCCTGTCGCTGGACTCGCACCTGCTGGCCGAGCTGCTCGGCCAGGCGGAGCTGCGCGAGCTCCTGGACGCGGACGTCCTGACCGAGCTGGAGAGCGAGCTGCAGTGGCTCACCGAGGACCGGCGGATCAAGGACGCGGAGGGCGTCGCGGACCGGCTGCGGATGCTCGGCCCGCTCACCGACGCCGAGCTGGTCCTGCGCGGCGCCGACCCGCAGTGGGCCCGTGAGCTGGCCGCGGCCCGCCGGGTGATCCAGGTCCGGATCGCCGGGGCAGACCACTGGGCGGCGATCGAGGACGCGGGCCGGCTGCGGGACGCGCTCGGCACCGCCCTGCCCGTCGGCGTCCCCGAGGCCTTCACCGAGCCGGTCAAGGACCCGCTGGGCGACCTCCTGGCCCGGTACGCGCGCACGCACGGCCCGTTCACCTCGACCGCAGCCGCGGCGCGCTTCGGCCTGGGCACCGCCGTCACGGAGGGCGCCCTACAGCGGCTCGCGGCGAGCGGCCGGGTCGTGCAGGGCGAGTTCCATCCGGCGGGCATCGGCCAGGAGTGGTGCGACGCCGCCGTACTGCGCCGGCTGCGCCGCCGCTCGCTCGCCGCGCTGCGCCACGAGCTGGAGCCGGTGCCGCCCGCCGCGCTCGCGCAGTTCCTGCCGCAGTGGCAGCACGTGGGCGGCGGGCACGGCCTGCGCGGCCTCGACGGACTCGTGCGTGCCGTCGAGCAGTTGCAAGGGGCCTCGGTGCCCGCGTCGGCGCTGGAGAAGCTCGTCCTGCCGTCCCGCGTCTCGCACTACGCCCCGGCGATGCTCGACGAGCTGACCGCGGCCGGCGAGGTGGTCTGGGCCGGGGCCGGCTCGCTGCCGGGCAAGGACGGCTGGGTCTCCCTGTACCTGGCGGACGCGGCCCCGCTCCTGCTGCCCGCTCCGCATCCCCTGGAGCTGACCGCGCTCCACCGGTCCGTCCTGGACGCCCTCTCCGGCGGCTACGGCCTGTTCTTCCGCCAGATCGCCGACCAGGTCCGCGCCACCACGCATCCGGAGGCCACCGATCCGCAGCTGGCCGACGTCATCTGGGACCTGGCGTGGTCGGGCCGCCTGACGAACGACACGCTCGGCCCGATGCGCTCCCTCCTGGGCTCGGGCCGTACCGCGGGCTCCACCGCGCACCGCGCGAAGCGTGCGGTGCCCCGCGGGCGGTACGGCAGCCTGACGTCCGCCGCGCGCGCCACCTCGCGCACCGGCCCGCCGACCGTCGCGGGCCGCTGGTCGCTGCTCCCCGACCGTGAGGCGGACACCACGGTGCGGGCCCACGCCCTGGCCCGTACCCTCCTGGACCGGCACGGCGTGGTCACCCGGGGCGCGGTCGCGGCGGAGGGCGTGGAGGGCGGCTTCTCCGCCGTCTACCGCGTCCTGTCGGTCTTCGAGGAGAGCGGCCAGGCCCGCCGCGGCTATGTGGTGGAGGGGCTCGGGGCGGCGCAGTTCGCGATGGACGGCGCCGTGGACCGGCTGCGCGCGGCGGCCACCGCCCGCGAGCGGGGCGAGTCCCTGCCCGAGCCCGCCTTCGCGGGCGCCGGCGCGGTCGGCCACCCGGGGGCGTTCACGCCGGGTCCTCACGCGGGCACGCACGCGCCGAGCCCCTTCGACGGTCCCGCCGGGCACGGACCCGCGGACCCCTTCGCCGACGACACGGATTTCCCGCCCCCCGACACCCCACGGCCGGACGAGGACCCGTACTCCCTGCGGTCGGGCGGCGCTCCCTCCCTGCGGCCGGACAACGACCCGTACTCCCTGCGCTCCGGTCCAGGAGCGCCCTTCGGCGCCCCGTCCCGCCGGGGCCCGCAGGCGTTCCCCGCGGGCCCCGGCGGCTCCCGTGCGCGCGCGGGCGACACCGACCGGGCCGTCGTGCTGGCCGCCGCCGATCCCGCGAACGCCTACGGCGCGGCCCTCCCCTGGCCCGAGCCCCCGACCGGCGCCGGCCACAAGGCGGGCCGCAAGGCGGGCTCCCTGGTCGTGCTGGTGGACGGCGAGCTGACCCTCTACATGGAGCGCGGCGGCAAAACCTTGCTGGCCTGGCCCACCACCCCGGACGAGGCGCCCCGGCACGACGCGCGGCTGCGCACGGCCGCCGAGGCCCTGGCGGCGGCGGCCCGGGCGGGCTCGCTCGGCACGGTCACCGTGGAGCGGGTCAACGGCGCCTCCGCCCTCACCTCCGAGTTCGGCACCCTGCTGGAAGGAGCCGGTTTCCATGCGACCCCCCGCGGACTGCGCCTGCGCGCCTAGGACCGTCCGCCCGCCGTGTCACCCTGGGTCCCATGCCTGAAGGAGACACCGTCTGGCGGGTCACCAAGCAGCTGCACCAGGCCCTGGCGGGTCATGTGCTCACCCGCTGCGACCTCCGGGTCCCCAAGTACGCCCTGACCGACCTCACCGGGCGCACGGTCCTGGACGTCGCCCCGCGCGGCAAGCACCTGCTCGTGCGCGTCGAGGGCGGCCTGACCCTGCACTCGCACCTGCGCATGGACGGCGCCTGGAGGATCTACGCGCCGGGCGAGCGCTGGCGCGGCGGTCCCGACCACCAGATCCGCGCGATCCTCGGCACCGTGGGGCGCACCGCCGTCGGGTACCGGCTGCCCGTCCTGGAGCTGCTGCGCACCGCCGACGAGGAGCGCGCGGTGGGCCACCTGGGCCCCGACCTCCTGGGCCCCGACTGGGACGCCGGCGCGGCCCTGGCGAACATCCGGCACGACCCCGGCCGGGCCCTCGGCGAGGCCCTCCTGGACCAGCGCAATCTCGCCGGCATCGGCAACGTCTACAAGAGCGAGCTCTGCTTCCTGCTGCACGTCACCCCCTGGCTCCCCGTGGGCCGGCTCCCCGCCGAGCACGCCGACCGGCTGATGGCGCTCGCCAAGAAGCTCCTGGACATCAATCGCGAGCGCCTCGACCGCGTCACCACCGGCCGCTCCGACCAGAAGCTGTACGTGTACGGCCGCGCGGGCCGCCCCTGCCTGCGCTGCGGCACCCGGATCCGGGTGGCGGACCAGGGCGACGGCTCCCGCGACCGCCCCACGTACTGGTGCCCGGTCTGCCAGCCGGGCCCGGCCCCGGGACCTGGCGCGCCCTCACGCCTGTCCGGCCGCACCCGGTGACGGCCCCGCCCCGTTCCGCCCGACCCATTCCACTGGGCCCGTTCCGCCCGACCAATTGACGACCCGTCAGATTCCTTCGTACGGTCGCCCCATGCCCGTCACGGCGTACGACCTCACCGGCCGCACCGCGTTCGTCACCGGCGCGGCGAGCGGCATCGGCCGCGCCAGCGCCGTCCTGCTCGCACGGGCGGGCGCCGCCGTCCACTGCGCGGACCGTGACGCGCGGGGCCTCGACGAGACGGCCGCCCTGATCGAGGACGGGGGCGGCACGGCCCGCACCCACACCCTCGACGTCACCGACCGGGCCCGGCTCGCCGAGGCCGTCGCGGCCTGCGCCCGCCTGGACGTCATGGCGGCCGTCGCCGGGATCATGCACAGCAGCCCCGTCCTGACGACCAGGGACGAGGACCTCGACCGGGTCCTCGCGGTCAATTTCAAGGGCGTCCTGTACGCCTGCCAGGAGGCGGCCCGTTCGATGCTGGCCACCGGGACCCGGGGGAGCATCGTCACGACGGCCTCGGGCGCCGTCGACACCGGCGGGCCGGGGCTGCTCTGCTACGGGGCCGCGAAAGCAGCCGTCGTGCAGCTGACGAAGACCCTGGCGACCGAGATGGGCCCGCACGGCATCCGCGTCAACGCGGTCGCGCCGGGCTGGATCCGCACGCCGATGACCGGCCGCCACGGCGCGGAGGCCCAGGCGCGGACGGAGGCGGCCATGGCCCGTCTGTCACCGCTGGGCCGGGTCGGACCGGTGGATGCGGCGCGCGCTGGACGCCTGGCGGCGCAGGCGCGGACCGCTGCTGGGGCGGGGTGAGCCCTTTTGACGGGCGTGGGGGAGCTCTTTTGGCCTTTTGGCCTCTTGGCGGGCGGTGCGGCGGGGCCGGGTGCTGCCCCGGGCGCTACCAGGGCATGGCGACGCCCCCGTTCGGGCGCAGGATCTGGCCCGTGGTGAAGGCCGAGGCGTCGCAGGCGAGGTGGAGGACCGCGTGCGCGACGTCCTCGGGATCGCCGACCCGGCCCAGCGGTGACAGACGGGCCATGGCCGCCTCCGTCCGCGCCTGGGCCTCCGCGCCGTGGCGGCCGGTCATCGGCGTGCGGATCCAGCCCGGCGCGACCGCGTTGACGCGGATGCCGTGCGGGCCCATCTCGGTCGCCAGGGTCTTCGTCAGCTGCACGACGGCTGCTTTCGCGGCCCCGTAGCAGCCCAGAGCCAGCCCCCACCTGCCTATTCGTGCCGTCCGCCCCGTCATCGCACCGCCTCCAGCCCGACGCTAGACCGCCGTGTTCCCCTGCCGACAGGGCGCACCGGCACGACAGGAGCGCACCGGGCGCACCGACGGCGCCCGTGCACCGCGGTGCGCCCCGAGGCCGGCTTCAGCGCCAAGGCCGGCTTCAGCGCCGAGGCGAGCCACCCATGGGTCCGTCACCCGTTGCCCGCGTTCTCCGCCTGGAACATCCAGTGGTGCTTCTCCAAGTCCGCCGTGATCCCGATGAGCAGGTCCTGGCTGACCGGATCCGCGGTCTCCGTCGCCTCCACCCGCTCGCGCATCCGCCCGATCACGGCACCGAGCGCCTCGACGAGGGAGCCGACCGCGTCGACGTCCTTCACCCATCCGTCCCGCACGGCGCCGATGCCGCTGCTGCTCGCGACCGTGGCGGCGCGTCCGTCCGGGGAGACCCCGAGCGCCGAGGCACGCTCCGCCACGGAGTCGGAGTGCAGCCGGGCGGAGTCGACGACCTCGTCGAGCTGGAGGTGGATCGACCGGAACCGGGGCCCGACCACGTTCCAGTGGATCTGCTTCGCCACGAGCGACAGGTCCACCAGATCGACGAGGGCGCCCTGCAGGGCCTCGGACACGATCTTCAGATCGGCATCGGACAGCGGACTCTTCACGACGTACATCGACATCCTCCGGTCAGCAGCGCCCTACGGGTCTGGCCCCCGCACCTCCACCATCGCCGCCCCGGACGATCGCGGCAAACGCGACAGAACTCACAAAGCGCACTGAACGTGCCCATGCAAAAACCCCGGCCCGCTCCCCCGGGTCTCCCCGGAGGAGCCCCGGCCGGGGCTCTTACACAGTTCTTCTCAGTTCACGGGTGCCGGCGCGCGAGCGTCAGGCGGCGACGACGTCGACCGCTTCCGCAGGCGCCTTGATGGTCACCCGTTCCGGTGGGACACCGGCCACCGAGACGGAGTTCAGCCTCGGGCGTACCGGTGTGGGTACAGGTTCGGTGGCCGCTGCCGACCGGGCCAGCTCGGCGAGGGCGAGCTCGTCGCTCACTTCCCGCATCAGCTCTGACATCCGTACGTCCAGCGCGTCGCAGATCGCGGAGAGCAGTTCCGAGGAAGCCTCTTTCTGCCCCCGCTCCACCTCGGAGAGATAGCCGAGTGAGACTCGGGCGGACGAGGAGACTTCGCGCAGAGTACGGCCCTGGCGCTGGCGCTGCCGACGCAGCACGTCACCAAGCAGGCGACGGAGCAGAATCATCGGTGGCTCCCTCCTCGGACCGCGTAGCCGCATCCTTCACGCCCCACCGTACCGCCTTGCGCCGCGGCCGTGCGGGGAGCGATGTCGTGTTCACTCAGGGCTGCAAACATCAAAACCCCCCGTTCTGTTCCGTATCCTGTGCCCGCTCGTTCCCAGGGTGTTCGCCCACAAGCCGCTCCAGAAGCAGTGCGAGCACGCTCCGTACACTCTCCATACGGATTTCCGTCCGGGAGCCGTTCAACCGCAACGCCGCCACTTTCCCGCCAGGAGAGCCCGCCTGCGCCGCTGCGGAGGGTCCGTCCACGGCGACGAAAACTGTACCGACCGGCTGCCCGTCCTGGGGGTCGGGGCCCGCGACCCCGGTGGTCGAGATCCCCCAGTCCGCGCCGAGCACCTTGCGCACGCCGGCCGCCATCTCCGCCGCGACCTGCGGGTCCACCGCTCCGCGCCGCTTCAGCAGGGCGGCGTCGACCCCCAGTACATCGCGCTTGAGGTCGGTCGCGTACGCCGTCACGGAGCCGCGGAAGGCCTTGGACGCCCCGGGGACCGCCGCCAGCTCCGCGGCCACCAGACCGCCGGTCAGCGACTCGGCGACCGCGAGGGTCTGGCCCCTCACCGTCAGTAGTCGCAGCACTTCGGCGGCCGTGGACGTCACGCCTGCGCCTCCCGGGCGGCGGCCTTCCGCGCGGCCATTCCGCGGCGCCGCAGCACAATGGCCTGTCTTACGTAGTCGGCGCCCGTCACGACGGTCAGGGCGACCGCCGCGGCCATCACCCAGAACCTCAGGCTCGCCAGCGGTCCCGTCAGCGCCAGGACGTACATGCCGACGGCGATGCCCTGCGTGAGGGTCTTCAGCTTGCCGCCGCGGCTGGCGGGGATCACTCCGTAGCGGATCACCACGAACCGCAGGAGGGTGATCCCGAGCTCGCGCCCCAGGATCACTCCGGTCACCCACCACGGCAGATCGCCGAGGTAGGAGAGACAGATCAGCGCCGCTCCCATGATCGCCTTGTCGGCGATGGGGTCGGCGATCTTCCCGAAGTCGGTGACGAGGTTGTACGTGCGGGCCAGATGGCCGTCGAAGACGTCCGTGATCATGGCGACGGCGAAGGCGGCCCACGCCCAGGCGCGCCACGCGGGGTCGTACCCGCCGTCGGCCAGCATCAGCGCGACGAATCCCGGCACGAGGACGAGCCGGAGCATGGTGAGCAGATTGGCGACGTTCCACAGGCTGGCCTGGTTGACGGCCGCGGCGCCGATCTTGGTGCCGCCGAGCGGAGTCTTCGGTACCGGTCCACCGGGAGCCACGGCGCCGGACGCTCCGGCCCCCGAGGTCACCGTGTCCGGGGTCCCCGTACCGGCGGCGGGCGCCGCGGGAGCAGGACCCGTACCGGCGGGCGCCGCGGGGACAGGACCCGTACCGGCGGGTGCCGTAAGGCCGGGTTCCGTACCGACAGGCGCGGTGCCGGCGGTTCCGGCAGCTCCGCGGGGACCGGGCGCACCGGGGCCGCCCGCCGCGGATGCCGGGACTCCGGTCATCTGGCTGCCTCCTCAGTACACACCTGTGAGCCGGGGAGCGGCTCCGCCACCAGGTCGACACCTTCCGTGCCGACCACCTTCGCCTCGACCATACGACCGACGGCCAGTCCTTCGCCGCTCGTGAACAGCACCTGGCCGTCCGTCTCGGGCGCCTGGTGCGCGGCGCGGCCGTACGCGGCCTCGCCCTCGGCGGCCGATCCGGTGGACTCGACCAGCACCTGGAGGGTCTCCCCGACGCGCTCCTCCGCCCGCTGGGAGACCAGCTCCTCCGCGAGCCGGGACACGCGCGCGAGCCGCTCGGCGACGACGTCCTCGTCCAGCTTGTTCTCGTACGTCGCCGCCTCGGTGCCGTCCTCGTCGGAGTACCCGAAGACCCCGATGGCGTCCAGGCGCGCGGCGGTCAGGAAGCGCTCCAGCTCGGCCAGGTCGTCAGCGCTCTCGCCGGGGAAGCCGACGATGAAGTTGGAGCGGACACCGGCCTGCGGGACCTTGGAGCGGATGGTGTCCAGGAGGCCCAGGAACTGCTCGGTGTTCCCGAACCGCCGCATGGCGCGCAGCACGCCGGGCGCGGAGTGCTGGAAGGACAGGTCGAAGTACGGGGCGACCTTCGGCGTGGAGGTCAGCACGTCGATGAGGCCGGGCCGCATCTCGGCGGGCTGCAGGTAGCTGACGCGCACCCGCTCGATCCCGTCCACCTCGGCGAGCTCGGGCAGCAGCGTCTCCAGGAGCCGGATGTCGCCGAGGTCCTTGCCGTACGAGGTGTTGTTCTCGGAGACCAGCATGATCTCCTTCACGCCCTGCTCGGCGAGCCAGCGCGTCTCGCCCAGTACGTCGCTGGGGCGCCGCGAGATGAAGGAGCCGCGGAAGGACGGGATGGCGCAGAAGGAGCAGCGCCGGTCGCAGCCGGAGGCGAGCTTCACCGAGGCGACCGGGGAGCCGTCCAGGCGCCGGCGCAGGGGCGCACGGGGGCCCGACTCGGGGGCGAGCCCCTCGGGCAGGTCGGCGGGGCCGTGTCCCGGGAGGGCGACCTCCGCACCGGCGTCCTGGCGCTCGGCGGGGCTGATCGGCAGCAGCTTGCGCCGGTCGCGCGGGGTGTGGGCGGCGTGGATCCCGCCGTTCAGGATGGTCTGGAGGCGGTCGGAGATGTCGGCGTAGTCGTCGAAGCCGAGCACGCCGTCGGCCTCGGGCAGCGCCTCGGCCAGTTCCTTGCCGTACCGCTCGGCCATGCAGCCGACGGCGACGACCGCCTGGGTTCTGCCGTGGCCCTTGAGGTCGTTGGCCTCCAGGAGGGCGTCGACGGAGTCCTTCTTGGCGGCCTCGACGAAGCCACAGGTGTTGACGACGGCGACGTCCGCGTTCTCGGCGTCCTCCACGAGGTGCCAGCCGTCCGCCTCCAAGCGGCCTGCGAGCTCCTCCGAGTCCACCTCGTTACGGGCGCAGCCAAGGGTGACGAGTGCGACGGTACGGCGTTCAGGCATGGGCTCAAGACTACTTCGTCCCGGTGACGGCCCACGTCGACGGGGTTGGCCGAGGACGGCCAGCCCCGTTCGCTTGCCCGTGGGGCCACGCGAACGGGGGGATACGCGTGCGCCGGAACGTACCGGCGCGGCCGTCCGGGTCAGCCGACCTCGGGGTCGCCCTTCGTGTACGACAGGCGCTCCACCTGGCCCGGCTGGAACTCGTCGTCGATCTTCTTGCCGTTCACGTACAGCTGGATGGCGCCCGCGTCGCCGAGGACGAGGTCGACCTTCTCCTTGTCCTGGAAGGTCTTGGAGTCGCCCTGTTCAAGCAGGCCGTCGAAGAGCAGCCGGCCGTTGTGGTCCTTGGCCGAGATCCAGCTGCGGCCGTCGGGGGCGCTGACCTGGACGGTGACCTTGTCCTGCGGGGCGGCCGCGATGGCGCTCTCGGAGGGGTCGGACTTCGGGACGTCTGACGTGGCCGGCGACGGCTTGGTCTTGGCGGGCTTGCTCGCGGTGGGCGTGGACCCCTCGGCGACCTGCGTCGTCGAGCCGTCGCCGTCGTCACCGCTGAACAGGGTGAAGCCGACGAAGCCGATCACGGCGACGATCGCCGCGACCATGGCCGCGGTCCAGTTGGGGCCCCGGCGCTCGGGACGGATCCGCTCCGCCTCGAACATGGGAGCGGCGGGGGTGGGGGCCGGCCGGCCGCCGTGCGAGGCGTCGTAGCGCGCGAGCAGCGGGGCCGGGTCGAGGTCGACGGCGCGGGCGAGCGTCTTGATGTGACCGCGCGCGTAGACGTCGCCGCCGCAGGGGCCGAAGTCGTCCTGTTCGATCGCGTGCACGATGGCGATGCGGACCCGGGTGGCGTTACTGACGTCGTCGACGGTCAGCCCCGCCGCGATGCGCGCCTGCCGCAGCGCGTGCCCGACCGAAGGAAGGTCGTCCTCCACGGAGGGACGCTCGTCCTGGGGGGTGTGGTCGTCGGAGATGTTGTCGTCAGAGGAGTTGCCGAGGGACACGGGGGCGCCTTTCGAGCGTCGAGCCACCTGTGCTGGGGGTTCAGTCTAGGGGGGGTACGAA
>NZ_VDFC01000075.1:166475-196001 GCF_008369065.1 Streptomyces apricus
GTTGCTCACCGTTTCCTCACGGGTGAGTCACGTTCAGATCACCCCGATGGCCCGTTTCAAACCTCTCTGTTCGAACCTTCCCGCTCGAACATCCCGGCCGGGCCCGGTCGCGTCCCGGACGAGTCCCCGGCCGGGCCCCTGCGCCTGACCCCCTACCCCTGAGCCTCCCCGCGGATCACCGCGAGCACGCCGTCCAGTTCGTCGGCCTTCACGAGGACGTCGCGCGCCTTGGACCCTTCGCTGGGCCCGACGATGTTGCGGGACTCCATGAGGTCCATCAGCCGGCCGGCCTTGGCGAAGCCGACGCGCAGCTTGCGCTGGAGCATCGAGGTCGACCCGAACTGCGTGGAGACGACCAGTTCGGCGGCCTGGCACAGCAGGTCGAGGTCGTCGCCGATGTCCTCGTCGATCTCCTTCTTCTGCTTGGTGCCCACGGTGACGTCGTCCCGGAAGACCGGCGCCATCTGGTCCTTGCAGTGCTGCACCACGGCCGCGACCTCGTCCTCGGTGACGAAGGCGCCCTGCATACGGGTGGGCTTGTTCGCGCCCATCGGCAGGAAGAGCCCGTCACCCTTGCCGATCAGCTTCTCGGCGCCGGGCTGGTCGAGGATGACGCGGCTGTCGGCGAGCGAGGAAGTGGCGAAGGCCAGCCGGGACGGCACGTTGGCCTTGATCAGGCCGGTGACGACGTCGACGGACGGCCGCTGCGTGGCGAGCACCAGGTGGATGCCGGCCGCGCGCGCGAGCTGCGTGATGCGCACGATGGCGTCCTCCACGTCCCGCGGCGCGACCATCATCAGGTCGGCGAGCTCGTCCACGATCACCAGCAGGTACGGGTACGGGGACAGCTCCCGCTCGCTGCCCTCGGGCAGCTTGACCTTGCCCTTCCTGATGGCGTCGTTGAAGTCGTCGATGTGCCGGTATCCGAAGGCCGCGAGGTCGTCGTAGCGCAGGTCCATCTCGCGCACGACCCACTGCAGCGCCTCGGCGGCCCGCTTCGGGTTGGTGATGATGGGCGTGATGAGGTGCGGGATGCCCTCGTACGCGGTCAGTTCGACGCGCTTGGGGTCGACCAGGACCATGCGTACGTCCTCGGGGGTCGCCCGGACCATCACGGAGGTGATCAGGCAGTTGATGCACGAGGACTTTCCGGAGCCGGTCGCGCCGGCCACCAGGATGTGCGGCATTTTCGCGAGGTTGGCCATCACGTAGCCGCCCTCGACGTCCTTGCCGAGCGCGACCAGCATCGGGTGCTCGTCCTCGGCGGCGGCCGCCAGGCGCAGCACGTCGCCGAGGTTGACCATCTCCCGGTCGGTGTTGGGGATCTCGATGCCGACCGCGGACTTGCCGGGGATCGGGCTGATGATCCGCACGTCCGGGCTGGCGACGGCGTACGCGATGTTCTTCGCCAGCGCCGTGATCCGCTCGACCTTCACGGCGGGGCCGAGCTCGACCTCGTAGCGCGTGACCGTCGGTCCGCGGGTGAAGCCGGTGACGGCCGCGTCGACCTTGAACTCGGTGAAGACGTTGGTGAGCGAGGCGACGATGGCGTCGTTGGCGGCGCTGCGCGTCTTGCCGGGGCCGCCGCGCTCCAGGAGGTCGAGCGACGGCAGCGCGTACGTGATGTCGCCGGAGAGCTGGAGCTGCTCGGCCCGGGCCGGAAGGTCCTGGGGGGCCTCCGGGGCGGGCTTGGTCAGGTCGGCGACCTCGGCCTTCAGGGTCTCCTGCTTGGCCTTGGTGCCCCTGGCCCGCGCGGCGGGCACCGGTGCCGGCTCCGCGTCGGGGTACGGGGCCGCGCCGTGGCCGGAGTCCTCGTGGTCGCCGCGGTCCGTGCCGACGCCCTGCGTCAGGTCGGCCACCAGCGGCGAGGGCGGCATGCCGTGCTGGACGGCTCCGTCCAGCGCCGCGGCGGCGGCCGCGGCCACGTCGACCGCGTCCATGGGCCGGTCCATCGCGGGCTGCTGCACCGCGGGGCGCCTGCGGCGGCCCCGGCGCTCGGAGAGCGCCTCCTGCTCGGCCTCGTCCGGGCCGTACTCCCCGGGGGCCGCACGGCGCCGCCGGGAGCTCGCGGGCAGCGCCTCGCGCCACTGCTCGTCGTAGCGCTCGTCGTCCTCACCGACGACGTCGTCGCTCTCACGCGGCTGCAGGACGCCGAGCCGCACACCGAGCATCCGCAGCCGGTGCGGGATCGCGTTGACGGGTGTCGCGGTGACCACCAGCAGCCCGAACACCGTGAGCAGCACGAGGAGCGGCACGGCGAGGACGTCGCCCATCGTGAACGTCAGCGGGGTCGCCGCGCCCCAGCCGATGAGCCCGCCCGCGTCCCTTATCGCCTGCATGCCGTCGCTGCGCGCGGGCGCCCCGCAGGCGATGTGGACCTGGCCGAGCACGCCGACGGCGAGCGCGGACAGGCCGATGACGATGCGCCCGTTGGCCTCTGGCTTCTCGGGGTGCCGGATGAGCCGGGCGGCGACGAACGCCAGCAGGATCGGCACCAGCAGGTCCAGGCGGCCGAAGGCGCCGGTCACGAGCATCTCGACGAGATCGCCCACGGGGCCGCGCAGGCTCGACCAGGTCCCGGCGGCGGTGATCAGCACGAGGCCGATCAGCAGCAGCGCGAGCCCGTCCTTGCGGTGCGCGGGGTCCAGTCCCCTGGCGCCCTGTCCTATGCCGCGGAACACGGCGCCGACGGCATGCGCGACACCGAGCCAGAGGGCGCGCAGGAGCCGGTAGACGCCGCCGGTCGGGCTGGGCGCCGGCCGCGGGGGCGGTGCCTTCCTGACGGCGGCCTTCTTGACGGGCGCCTTCTTCGCGGGGGCTTTATTCGCCGGGGCCCTCTTCGCCACAGCCTTCCTCGGAGCGACCGCCTTCCTGGGGGTCGGCTTCTTGGCTGCGGGCTGACGTGAGGCCATGGGTGTGAGGTTACCGGTGGAGACCACTGCGGACACGTGTGCCCACTGCTTCACCCGTTCGTGTCGCCCGTTCCTGGCTCGGAACTGAGGCCTCCGCGCCCCGAATCCCTGTGCTGAGGCAGGCTGTTGGGCGCGCAGGCGGCCGCGGAGCGCACGGAGGCCGACTGGGCCGACCGCACGACCCCGCGCCGGCCCACAGGCCGCACAGGAGCTCTTCCGGAAGCCTCAGTTCTGGGACGGGAGCGAGGCCGCCCCGCTGCCCGTGCCCGGCTCCAGCGCGTCCAGCGCGCGGCGCAGGCCGGTCAGCTTGCGTTCGAGGTGGGCCGCGGTCGCCACCGCCGCCGCGTCCGCCGCGTCGTCGTCCAGCTGCTTGGACAGCGCCTCGGCCTGCTCCTCCACGGCCGCGAGGCGCGCGGACAGTTCGGCGAGCAGTCCGGCCGGCTCCTTGGAGTCGCCGAGGGCCGCCGCCTTGCCGCCGCCCTCCAGCTGGAGGCGTAGCAGCGCCGCCTGCTCCCGCAGTTGGCAGTTCTTCATGTACAGCTCGACGAACACCGAGACCTTCGCGCGCAGCACCCACGGGTCGAACGGCTTGGAGATGTAGTCCACCGCACCCGCCGCGTACCCCCGGAAGGTGTGGTGCGGGCCGTGGTTGATCGCGGTGAGGAAGATGATCGGGATGTCCCGGGTCCGTTCTCGCCTCTTGATGTGCGCTGCGGTCTCGAAACCGTCCATGCCCGGCATCTGGACGTCCAGCAGAATGACCGCGAAGTCGTCCGTGAGCAGTGCTTTGAGCGCTTCCTCCCCGGAAGATGCCCGTACCAGTGTCTGATCGAGCGCAGAGAGGATGGCCTCCAGCGCCAGCAGATTCTCCGGCCGGTCATCGACCAGGAGGATCTTGGCCTTCTGCACCATGGCCCGCCCTCCTCGTCCCGGCAGTGCACCGGGCGCCGCCCCAGGGGACGGCCTCTGAGCGCCGTCCGTCCTTGTGCCGGTCATGGTAGCCGCACCCCGCCCGTCGCCACACCCTGTCACCGCGATGTCACTGTGCACGTAGCAGAAACGCGGTGGGGGACCAGAAGGTTCCCCGAATACCGGCTCTCCACACGGCTTCGGGCACAGTCAGTCAGCAGACCGGCGCACCGGCCCGCCGTCCGACCGTCCCGTGTGCGCGGTCGTCTCCCTGCCACTCCATCATCCTCCACCGCCCGGTCGGACCCGGGCGTCCGGTCACTTACCCCGCATCCACTCCTGCATGACCTCCAGGAGGTGATCGGGGTCGACCGGCTTCGTCACGTAGTCGGAGGCGCCCGATTCGATGGCCTTCTCCCGGTCGCCCTTCATCGCCTTGGCGGTGAGGGCGATGATCGGCAGCCCGGAGAACTGGGGCATCCTGCGGATCGCCGTCGTGGTCGCGTACCCGTCCATCTCGGGCATCATGATGTCCATCAGGACGACCGTCACGTCGTCGTGCTGCTCCAGGACCTCGATGCCCTCGCGGCCGTTCTCGGCGTACAGCACCGACAGCCCGTGCTGCTCCAGGACGCTGGTGAGCGCGAAGACGTTGCGGATGTCGTCGTCGACGATCAGCACCTTCTCGCCCTCGAAGCGGAAGGCCGCGCGCGGCCGTACGGCGACCTCCTCCTCGCCCGCGCCCCAGGCCTCCGGAGCCTGCGGCTGGGACCCCGGCAGCGCGGGCCGCCGCTCGGCCGCGGGCACCGCCCTGCGGCGCCGCCTGAAGAGCGCGGCGGTCCCGTTCTGCGTCTCCTGGTACGACTTGATCTCCGCCGGTGTCTCCACCCGCGCCCGGACCCCGTCGTCCTCGCCCGCCGGCAGCGCCCCGGCGTCCATGGGCGCGGACAGCTGCGGATAGCCCTGCGGCGGCAGCTCACTGGGGTGCAGCGGCAGGTACAGCGTGAACGTCGAGCCGCGTCCCGGCTCGCTCTGCGCGTGGATCTCGCCGCCCAGCAGACGGGCGATCTCCCGCGAGATGGACAGGCCCAGGCCCGTACCGCCGTACTTGCGGCTCGTCGTGCCGTCCGCCTGCTTGAACGCCTCGAAGATGACCCGCATCTTGCTGGCCGCGATGCCGATGCCCGTGTCGGTCACGGAGAACGCGATCAGGTCGGCGTCCGCGTCCCGCAGCGAGCCCGCCTCCAGCAGCTGCTCCCGGATGGCGACCGGCACCTCCGCGCCCGCCGGCCGGATGACCAGCTCGACCGCTCCGGTGTCGGTGAACTTCACCGCGTTGGACAGGAGGTTGCGCAGCACCTGGAGCAGCCGCTGCTCGTCGGTGTGCAGCGTGGCGGGCAGCTCAGGCGATACCCGTACGGAGAAGTCGAGGCCCTTCTCCGCCGTCAGCGGGCGGAAGGTGGCCTCCACGTAGTCGACGAGCTGCACCAGGGCGATCCGCGTCGGCGACACGTCCATCTTGCCCGCCTCGACCTTCGACAGGTCGAGGATGTCGTTGATCAGCTGGAGCAGGTCGGAGCCCGCGCCGTGGATCGTCTCGGCGAACTCGACCTGCTTGGGGGTGAGGTTGGTGTCCGCGTTGTCGGCGAGCAGCTTGGCGAGGATCAGCAGCGAGTTGAGCGGCGTCCGCAGCTCGTGGGACATGTTGGCCAGGAACTCGCTCTTGTAGCGCATGGAGACCGCGAGTTGCTCGGCGCGCTCCTCCAGGACCTGCCGCGCCTCCTCGATCTCGGTGTTCTTGACCTCGATGTCGCGGTTCTGCTGGGCCAGCAGCTCGGCCTTGTCCTCCAGCTCGGCGTTGGACTCCTGGAGGGCCTTCTGCCGGTTCTCCAGCTCCGCCGACCGCTCCCGCAGCTGCTCGGTCAGCTCCTGCGACTGCTTGAGCAGCACCTCGGTCTTGGTGTTGACCGCGATGGTGTTGACGCTCGTCGCGATCATCTCGGCGATCTGGTTGAGGAAGTCCTTCTGGATCTGCGTGAAGGAGTGGAACGACGCCAGCTCGATCACACCGAGGACGGTCGCCTCGAACAGCACCGGCAGCACGATGACGTGCGCCGGGGGCGCGTCCCCGAGCCCGGAGGCGATCTTCAGGTACCCCGGCGGCACGTTCTCCACGAGGATGGTGCGCTTCTCCTTGGCGGCCGTCCCGATCAGCGTCTCACCGGGCCGGAACGACGTCGGCATGGAGCCCATCGAGTACCCGTAGGACCCGAGCATGCGCAGCTCGTACGAGTCGTCGTGCGCGGCGCCCACGTCCTTGCCGTCGTCCAGCGGCATCGCCAGGAAGAACGCGCCGTGCTGCGCCGAGACCACCGGGGTGAGCTCGCTCATGATGAGCGAGGCCACGTCGGCGAGGTCGCGGCGGCCCTGCATCAGGCCGGAGATCCGGGCGAGGTTGCCCTTCAGCCAGTCCTGCTCCTTGTTGGCGATGGTGGTGTCGCGGAGGTTCGCGATCATCTTGTTGATGTAGTCCTGGAGCTCCTGGATCTCGCCGGAGGCGTCCACGTCGATCTTCAGGTTGAGGTCGCCGCGCGTCACGGCGGTCGCCACGCGCGCGATGGCGCGCACCTGGCGGGTGAGGTTCCCGGCCATCTCGTTCACCGACTCGGTGAGGTCGCGCCAGGTGCCGTCGACGTCACGCACGCGTGCCTGGCCGCCCAGCTGGCCCTCGGTGCCCACCTCGCGGGCCACCCGGGTGACCTCCTCGGCGAACGACGACAGCTGGTCGACCATCGTGTTGATGGTGGTCTTGAGCTCCAGGATCTCGCCGCGCGCGTCGATGTCAATCTTCTTGGTCAGGTCGCCCTTCGCGATGGCCGTGGTGACCATCGCGATGTTGCGCACCTGCCCGGTCAGGTTCGACGCCATGCCGTTCACCGACTCGGTGAGGTCCTTCCACGTGCCGGACACGCCCGGTACGCGCGCCTGGCCGCCCAGGATGCCGTCCGTGCCCACCTCGCGGGCCACCTTGGTGACCTGGTCGGCGAACGAACTCAGCGTCTTGACCATCGTGTTGAACGTGTCGGCGAGCTGCGCGACCTCGCCGCTCGCCTCGATCGTCACCGTCCTGGTCAGGTCGCCGTTGGCGACGGCCGCGGCGACCTGGGAGATGTTGCGCACCTGCATGGTCAGGTTGTTGGCCATCAGGTTGACGTTGTCGCTGAGGTCCTTCCAGATGCCCGTGACGCCCGGTACGCGTGCCTGGCCGCCCAGGATGCCCTCGGTGCCCACCTCGCGGGCCACCCGCGTCACCTGCTCGGCGAAGGCGCTGAGCTGGTCGACCATCGTGTTGACGGTGGTGACGAGTTCGAGGATCTCGCCCTTCGCGTCGACGGTGATCTTCTTCGACAGGTCGCCCTTGGCGACGGCGGTCGTGACCTCGGCGATGTTGCGCACCTGGATCGTCAGGTTGTTCGCCATGAAGTTCACGGACTGCGTGAGGTCCTTCCAGGTGCCGGAGACACCCTGCACCTCGGCCTGGCCGCCGAGGATGCCCTCCGTACCCACCTCGCGGGCCACCCGCGTGACCTGCTCGGCGAAGTTCGACAGCTGGTCCACCATCGTGTTGAGGGTGTTCTTCAGCTCCAGGATCTCGCCGCGCGCGTCCACGTCGATCTTCTGCGACAGGTCGCCGCGCGCCACCGCCGTGGCGACCTGGGCGATGTTGCGCACCTGGGCGGTGAGGTTGCCGGCCATGCCGTTCACCGAGTCCGTCAGGTCGCGCCACACCCCGGCGACGCCCGGCACCTGCGCCTGCCCGCCGAGACGGCCGTCCGTGCCCACCTCGCGGGCCACCCGGGTCACCTGCTCGGCGAAGGCGCTGAGCTGGTCGACCATCGTGTTGATGGTGTTCTTCAGCTCCAGGATCTCGCCGCGCGCGTCGACCTCGATCTTCTGCGACAGGTCGCCGCGCGCCACCGCCGTCGTCACCTGGGCGATCTGCCGCACCTGGGAGGTGAGGTTGCCCGCCATGAAGTTGACGGAGTCGGTGAGGTCCTTCCAGGTGCCGGACACGCCGTCCACCCGGGCCTGACCGCCGAGGCGGCCCTCCGTGCCCACGTCCCGCGCCATCCGCGTCACCTGGTCGGCGAAGGACGACAGCTGGTCGACCATGGTGTTCACGGTGTTCTTCAGCGCGAGCATCTCGCCGGAGACGTCCACGGTGACCTTCTGCGACAGGTCGCCGTTGGCGACCGCCGTCGTCACCTGCGCGATGTTCCTCACCTGTCCGGTCAGGTTGCGGAACGCCGTGTTGACGGAGTCGGTGAGGTCCTTCCACGTCCCCGCCGCCCCGGGCACCTGCGCCTGCCCGCCCAGCTCGCCCTCGACGCCGACCTCGCGCGCCACGCGCGTGACCTCCGCGCCGAAGCTCGACAGCTGGTCGACCATCGTGTTGACGGTGTTCTTCAGCTCCAGCATCTCGCCGGCGACCTCGACGCTGACCTTCTGCGACAGGTCACCGTTGGCGACCGCGGTGGTCACCGCGGCGATGTCCCGCACCTGGGTGGTGAGGTTGCGGAAGACGGTGTTCACCGAGTCGGTGAGGTCCTTCCACGTCCCCGCCGCGCCCGGCACGTTCGCCTGCCCGCCCAGGCGCCCCTCGCCGCCGACCTCGTTGGCGACGCGGGTGACCTCGTCCGCGAACGTCCGCAGCGTCTCGGTCATCTGGTTGATCGTCTCGGCGAGCTGCGCGACCTCGCCGCGCGCGGAGACGGTCACCTTCTGCGACAGGTCGCCGCTGGCGACGGCGGTGGTGACCTGGGCGATGCCCCGCACCTGCGCCGTCAGGTTGCCGGCCATCAGGTTCACCGAGTCGGTGAGGTCCTTCCACACCCCGGCCACCCCGGGCACCTGCGCCTGCCCGCCCAGCTCGCCCTCGGTGCCCACCTCGCGCGCCACCCGCGTCACCTCGGAGGAGAACGAGGAGAGCTGGTCCACCATCGTGTTGACGGTGTTCTTCAGCTCCAGCATCTCGCCGGCCACGTGAACCGTGACCTTCCGGGACAGATCACCCTTGGCGACCGCCGTCGTCACCAGCGCGATGTCCCGCACCTGCGCCGTCAGCCGGTACGCCATCGTGTTGACCGAGTCCGTGAGGTCCTTCCACGAACCGGACATGCCGCGCACCCGGGCCTGCCCGCCCAGCTTGCCCTCGGTGCCGACCTCGCTGGCCACCCGCGTGACCTCGTCGGTGAACGTGGACAGCTGGTCGACCAGGTTGTTGACCGTGCGCCCGACCTTCAGGAACTCGCCGCGCAGCGGATGCCCGTTGCCGTCCGCCGCCTGCGCCCGCAGCTCCATGCGCGGCGACAGGTCGCCCTCCGCCACCGCGGACAGCACCCGGCCGACCTCGGAGACGGGCCGTACGAGATCGTCCACGAGCGCGTTGGACGCGTCGATCGCCGCGGCCCAGGAACCCTCGCAGGCGCCCGTCTCCAGCCGCTCCGTGAGCTTTCCCTCACGCCCGACCATCCGCCGCACCCGCGACAGCTCACCGGTCAGCTGGAGGTTCCGGTCGCCCACCTCGTTGAAGACCGCCGCGATCTCGGACATCACGCCGTCGCCCGAGACGGTGAGCCGCCTGCGGAAGTTGCCGTCCCGCATCGCCACCAGGGCCGCCAGCAGCTTGTTCAGGGCCGCCGTGTCCACCTCCGTGGTGCCACCGCGTGGTGCGCTCCGGCTACTCAGGGACCGTCCGCCTTTCGCGCGCGCCTCATTGCCCCGCGTCGCTGCGCCAGACTCCACTGTGTCCCTCCCGCAAGGGTCGACCATTTACCGCTCGGCGTACTCGGGTACTACTTGCCCGCTACCACTGCTCCACGACCGGAAGCCGCTCGGCCTGCCCGGACCTTTCCCCGGAAGCCTGCCCAGTGTTTCACCATGGTTGAACCAGGCCATAACAGTTCGGCAGCTTCGCACACGGTCCGCACACCCACGGACGTGAACACTGGCAACCGGCATCCGCGCGGACGGAGAAGGTAAGTAACCTTGCATGCGGCTGTCCAGCCGCGCCGGTCCTTCCGGCCTGGGCGGTGGCACCAGCACGAGCGGGCAGGCATCGGAGGGCACCGCACCATGACCACCGGACTGCATCCCGGGGAAGCACCCCGGGATCCCCGGCCGACCGAGAACCAGCTCCTGCCCAGGCAGGGCCGGGTCGGTCCCGAGGCCGTGCCCGCCGACGACCGGACGAGGAGTTCTGTGATCACCGCGCGCGCGGCCGCCAGCTTCGACCCTGTCGGGCGGTCCGTCGCGACCGCCCGCTCCTTCGTCCGCGACACCCTCCAGGGCTGGGGCTTCGCGGACATCGTCGACGACGCCGTGGTCCTCACCAGCGAACTCGTCACCAACGCGGTGGTCCACGCCGGCACGTCCGCGGACGTCCTGTGCCTGCGCAGCGAGGACGGCGTACGGATCGAGGTCGGCGACCGCTACCCGGAACGTGAGATTCCGCTCCAGAGCGGCACCGTCAACATGGGCAACCCCGACCGCGAGGGCGGCCGCGGCCTCCAGCTCTGCGCCGCCCTGGCCGACCGCTGGGGCGTCGACTACGCGCCCACCCACAAACAGGTCTGGTTCCAGCTCGACCTCCCCGAACGCGCGGTGGGCACCCGCACGGCCGGCCCCTCGCTCCCCGCCCACCTGCTCCCGCTGGCCGACGGCCGCGTCCGCGTGGCGGTCGTCCAGATCGACCGCGTCGGCGCGATCAACGCCTGGAACGAGGACGCCGAGGAACTCTTCGGCTACGCGGCCGAACAGGTCATCGGCAAGCCCCTGACCGACCTCGCGGCCTGGCCGCACACCCCCGGCACCAGCACCGGCATCGTCGACGCCCTCAAGCTCTCCCGCTGGGAAGGCAGTTACGGCCTGCGCGGCGCCAACGGCCGCGTCACCCCGGTCTACGCCTCCCACCTGCGCGTACGCGACACCGACGGCGAACCCTCCACGGTCTGCCTCCTGGTGCGCGACCACGAACGGGCGGTCCTGCAGACCCCGTTGCGCGTCTCGGCCACCGACACGACCACCAGCTCCGAGGGCCACGCCTCGGACCCCTTCGAGGTCTTCATCGGCTCACCGGCCCCCGACGACCTCGACGGCCTCCTGCAGCGCACGGTGGAACGCGCCCGCGACATGCTCGACGGCGACTCCGCCTTCCTGCTCCTCGCGACAGACGACGAGACGGAGCTGGAGGTCCGCGCCTCCACCGGCCTGCCCTCCGCCCGCCAGCGCTTCGCCCGCGTCCCCGTGGAGGCCGGCACGGGCCGCTACGGCTCCGCCCGCATGCCGGCCGTCCACGAGGACCTCACGGCCGTCCCGGGCGCCGTCCCGCTCCTCAACGGCACCGGCATGCGCTCCGTCGTCACGGTCCCCCTCAAGGTCGAGGGCCGGCTCACCGGCTCGCTCGGCGTGGCGGCCGAGGCCTCGGGCCGCTACTCCAACGAGGAGGCCCTGCGCCTCCAGTTCGCCGCCGACCGCATCGCCCTCGCCGTGGAGTCGGCGCGCCTGGGCGAGCTGGAACGCCTGCGCCGCGGCTCGCTGTCCTTCCTCGTCGAGGCCTCCGACCTCCTCGCGGGCACACTGGACCGCGACCAGACACTGGCCCTGATGGCCCAGATGACGGTCCCGACCCTGGCCACCTGGTGCGCCGTCTACACGATCGCCGACCAGGCCTCGGACCCCTACCTCTCGTACGTCCTGCACGAGGACGAGGACCGCATCGACGGCCTCAAGGCCCTCCTGTCGAAGATCGACCCCCCGGACCCCGTCCCCACACCGGGCGCCCGCGTGTGGGCCGCGCCCTCGGAGGCCGCGCACACGGCCGCCCTGCGCACCTCCATGCGCAGCCTCGGCCTCGGCGAGCCCGCCTCGGTCAGCTCCGGCATCGGCACGACGCTGGCGACGGCCGGCGCGGTCGGCGGCGAGACGGTCGTCCTGCCCCTGGTGGCCCGCAACCGCGTCATCGGCATGCTGACGCTCGGCAAGCCGACGGACGAACACTTCCGCCAGGAGATCCTGGAACTGGCCGAGGACCTGAGCCGCCGGGCCGCCCTCGCCCTGGACAACGCCCGCCTGTACTCCGAGCGCACGGCCATCAGCCAGTCCCTCCAGCGCAGCCTGCTCCCCCCGGAGCTGCCCCACATCGAGGGCGTGGAGGTCGAGGTCATCTACCGCGCGGCGGGCGAGGGCAACGAGGTCGGCGGCGACTTCTACGACCTCTTCCCCATCCGCGACGGCGCCTACGGCTTCGCCATCGGAGACGTCTGCGGTACGGGACCGGAGGCGGCCGCGGTCACCGGCCTCGCCCGGCACGCACTGCGCCTGCTGGCCCGCGAGGGCTACGGCGGCCCGGCCGTCCTGGACCGCCTGAACTCCGCGATCCTCGACGAGGGCGCCCGCAGCCGCTTCCTCACCCTCCTGTACGGGGAGCTGTGGCCCCAGGAGGACGGCTCGGCCCTGCTGAAGGTGGTCTGCGCCGGCCACCCGCTCCCCTTGCGCCTGCGTCAGGACGGCACGGTGGAACCGGCCGCCGAACCGCAGCCGCTCCTCGGCGTCATGGACGACCTGGAGCTGTACGAGCAGGAGGTGACGCTCGATCCCGGAGACGTCCTGCTGTGCGTGACGGACGGCGTCACCGAACGCCGCGAGGGCACCCGCATGCTGGGCGACGACGGCCTTGCGGACGTCCTGACCACCTGTACGGGCCTGACCGCCGGTGCGGTGGCCGCCCGCATCATGCGCGCGGTCGAACGCTTCGCGAGCGACGCCCCGTCCGACGACATGGCCATTCTGGCGATGCGCGTCCCGGGCCTGCAGAAGGACTGAGAACACCCGTCCCGGGGCCGGTGGGCCCCGGGACACGCAAAAGGCCCCCGCCCACAAGGGCGGAGGCCTTTTCTCTTCTTGAGCCCCCAAACGGAATCGAACCGTTGACCTTCTCCTTACCATGGAGACGCTCTACCGACTGAGCTATAGGGGCCTGTTGCTTTCGAGGTCTCCCTCCCGGCAACGGAATGAAGCATACCCCGAACGCCGGTGTGCTCCCAACTGCGTTCGACAGCCCCGACCGCCTCAGAAGGCAGGCTGGAGCAGTCCGCCGAGGGCGTTGCAGGCGGACACGATCCGCTGCATCTCACGCTTCGTCAGCGCGGCGCCGACGGGCAGCGCCAGCGTCTCGTCGGCGGCCCGCTCGGTCTGCGGCAGACAGACGTCCCGCCGGAACGCCGGTATCCGGTGCACGGGCGTCTTCACCGGCACCCGGCACTCGACACCCTTGGCCCGCACTGCGCGCGCGAAGGCGTCGCGGTCCGGCCGCCCGTTCCCCGGCACCCGCACGACGTACTGCTGGTACGTGTGGCCCGCGCCCCGCTCCGGTGTCCGCACTCCCCGCAGCCGTCCGTCGAGGTAGGCCGCGTGCGCCCGGCGCTGGGCGAGCTCCGCGTACGGCGCCTCTGACTCCCCCTGTTCGAGCACGAGCAGCCCGCGCCGCCGGCCGATGTCCCACAGCCGCGGCATGTCGGCGAGCCGCCCGAAGCGGTGGACGGCCACCAGCGCGGCCGTCCGCGGTCCGACAGCGGCCTCCACCTCGGCGGGGTCGAGGCAGTACGTCGCCGGGTCGATGTCGACGAAGACCGGCAGCGCGCCGGCCTCGATCACGGCCTCGGCCACCTCGGCGTCCCCGAAGGCGGGCACGACGACCTTGTCACCGGCGCCGACACCCGCGGCCCTGAGCATTGCAGCAGTACTCATGCCGCTGATGCTGGTCGCGGAACGTGAACTCCAAGTGACGCACAACAAAAAAGAGCGGGTCCCCTAACCGAAGTTAGGGAACCCGCTCTTTCAATATTTGTTCGGCGGCGTCCTACTCTCCCACAGGGTCCCCCCTGCAGTACCATCGGCGCTGTGAGGCTTAGCTTCCGGGTTCGGAATGTAACCGGGCGTTTCCCTCACGCTATGACCACCGAAACACTATGAAACAGACAAACCGGAGCCGTGACCTGGCTACAACGGTTGTTCGTGGTTTCAGAACCAACACAGTGGACGCGAGCAACTGAGGACAAGCCCTCGGCCTATTAGTACCGGTCAGCGTAGGAGTGTTATCCGGTATTAGACCCCGTTTCCAGGGCTTGTCCCAGAGTGAAGGGCAGATTGCCCACGTGTTACTCACCCGTTCGCCACTAATCCCCACCGAAGTGGTTCATCGTTCGACTTGCATGTGTTAAGCACGCCGCCAGCGTTCGTCCTGAGCCAGGATCAAACTCTCCGTGAATGTTTACCCGTAATCGGGTGTCACATCACGAGAGCGGAACAGTCYACCGGAATAAGGAAGACTGTTCACAGCGTCCTCGCTGATGCGCCTACCGAACTTGCGCCCGGCAGGACTTTTTCAAAGGAACCTCCACCCACCACCATGCGGTGATGGACGGGGTATCAACATATCTGGCGTTGATTTTTGGCACGCTGTTGAGTTCTCAAGGAACGGACGCTTCCTTCGTACTCACCCTCTCGGGCTTTCCTCCGGGCTTTTCCCTTCGGTCTTGCTGTCTTGCGTCTCCGACTCTATCAGACCGTTTCCGGTTCCGATTTCCTCGGTGCTTTCCAGGTTTCCGCTTTCGCGTTTCCCTTTCCGGCGATTCCGACTTTATCAGAGACTCTGAGTCGGATTCCCCGCCCCTCCCGGGGTGGTCCGGACACGTGATCGGTCCGGGTTCCCGTTCTGGCGGAGCCGTAAACGTACTGGAGCGGAGCGCCCCGATGCAAATCGAGGTGCTCCGCTCCGGGTTCTCGTGTACGGGAGGCTCAAACCTCCACGACGACCGGCAGGATCATCGGTCGCCGGCGGTAGGTGTCCGAGACCCACTTGCCCAGCGTGCGGCGGATGAGCTGCTGCATCTGGTGGGCTTCGACGACACCGTCCTGGGCCGAGCGTTCCAGGACCTCGACCACCTTCGGCAGGACGGCGTTGAAGGCGGAGTCCTCGATGCCCGAGCCGCGGGCCTGGATGTGCGGGCCCCCGGTGATCTTGCCCGTGCTGGTGTCCAGCACCACGAAGACCGAGATGATGCCCTCGTCACCGAGGATCTTGCGGTCCTTGAGCGTGGGCTCGCCGACGTCGCCGACCGAGAGGCCGTCGACGTACACGTACCCGGCCTGGACCTTGCCGGAGATCTTGGCCTTGCCCCCGACGAGGTCGACGACCACGCCGTCCTCGGCGATCACGATGCGGTCGTGCGGGACGCCGGTCAGGGCGCCCAGCTCGGCGTTGGCGCGCAGGTGGCGCCATTCGCCGTGGACCGGCATCAGGTTCCGCGGCTTGCAGATGTTGTAGAAGTACAGGAGCTCGCCGGCCGAGGCGTGGCCCGAGACGTGCACCTTGGCGTTGCCCTTGTGGACGACGTTGGCGCCCCAGCGGGTCAGGCCGTTGATGACGCGGTAGACCGCGTTCTCGTTGCCCGGGATGAGGGACGACGCCAGGATGACCGTGTCGCCCTGGACGATGCGGATCTGGTGGTCCCGGTTGGCCATCCGCGACAGGGCCGCCATCGGCTCGCCCTGGGAGCCGGTGCAGACGAGGACGATCTCGTGTTCCGGGAGGTCGTCCAGGGTCTTGACGTCCACCACCAGGCCCGGCGGGACCTTCAGATAGCCGAGGTCGCGGGCGATGCCCATGTTGCGGACCATCGAGCGGCCGACGAAGGCGACCCGGCGGCCGTACTCGTGGGCGGCGTCGAGGATCTGCTGGATGCGGTGCACGTGGCTGGCGAAGCTGGCCACGATGATGCGCTTGCTGGCGCTGGCGAAGACCTGCCGCAGCACGTTCGAGATGTCGCGCTCGGGCGGGACGAAGCCCGGGACCTCGGCGTTCGTCGAGTCCGAGAGGAGGAGGTCGATGCCCTCCTCGCTCAGTCGCGCGAAGGCGTGCAGGTCGGTCAGGCGGCCGTCCAGCGGGAGCTGGTCCATCTTGAAGTCGCCGGTGTGGACCACCATGCCCGCGGGGGTGCGGATGGCGACCGCGAGGGCGTCCGGGATGGAGTGGTTGACCGCCACGAACTCGCAGTCGAAGGGGCCGACGCGCTCGCGGTGACCCTCCGCGACCTCAAGGGTGTACGGGCGGATGCGGTGCTCCTGGAGCTTCGCCTCGATGAGGGCGAGGGTCAGCTTGGAGCCGATGAGCGGGATGTCCGGCTTCTCCTTGAGGAGGAAGGGGACGCCGCCGATGTGGTCCTCGTGGCCGTGCGTGAGGACGATGCCCTCGATGTCGTCGAGGCGGTCCCTGATCGAGCTGAAGTCCGGCAGGATCAGGTCGATGCCGGGCTGCTCCTCCTCGGGGAAGAGCACGCCGCAGTCGACGACGAGCAGACGGCCGTCGTACTCGAAGACCGTCATGTTTCGGCCGATCTCGCCGAGGCCACCGAGTGGGGTGACCCGCAGGCCGCCCTGGGGCAGCTTCGGCGGAAGGCGGAGTTCAGGATGCGGATGACTCAAAAGACTCTCCTCACCACACGCGCCACGTACCTGGTAGGGCACGTGGCGCGCATGACGTTCGTGCAGTAGCAGTTGTCAGGTGCAGCGGGCCCTCGGCCCGCTGGATCGTGCGTATTCAGTTGTGAAGTCTGTGTTCAGAGCTGTACCCCGCCGGCGGCAAGATCGATCTTGAGCTGCGTGGTCTCCTCGGGTGACAGGCCGACCATGGGCAGGCGCAGCGGTCCGGCGGGCAGGCCCTGGAGGGCGAGCGCGGCCTTCGTCGTCATGACGCCCTGGGTGCGGAACATGCCGGTGAAGACGGGGAGCAGCTTCTGGTGGATCTCGGTGGCCTTCTGGACGTCGCCGCCCGCGTACGCGTCGATCATGGTCCGGAGCTCGGGGGTGACCACGTGGCCGACCACCGAGACGAAGCCGACCGCGCCCACGGACAGGAGCGGCAGGTTCAGCATGTCGTCGCCCGAGTACCAGGCGAGGCCGGAGCTCGCGATGGCCCAGCTGGCGCGGCCGAGGTCGCCCTTGGCGTCCTTGTTGGCGACGATCCGCGGGTGCTCGGCGAGGCGTACCAGGGTCTCGGTGTTGATCGGGACGCCGCTGCGGCCGGGGATGTCGTAGAGCATGACCGGCAGGCCGGTGGCGTCGGCGATCGTCGTGAAGTGCTGGTACAGGCCCTCCTGGGAGGGCTTGTTGTAGTAAGGCGTCACGGTGAGCAGGCCGTGCGCGCCGGCCTGCTCGGCGCTCCGGGCCAGCTCGATGCTGTGGCGCGTGTCGTTCGTGCCGACGCCGGCGACGACGTGGGCGCGGTCGCCGACGGCCTCCGCCACGGCTCGTACGAGATCCGCTTTCTCCGCGTTGCTGGTGGTCGGGGACTCGCCCGTGGTGCCGTTGACGATCAGACCGTCGTTGCCTGCGTCCACCAGGTGGGTGGCTAGCCGCTGCGCGCCGTCGAGGTCGAGTGCGCCGTCCGCCGCGAAGGGCGTGACCATGGCGGTGAGGACCCGCCCGAAGGGGGTCTGCGGAGTGGAGGTCGGAGCCATGGGTAACACGCTACTCGCTGCTCACCGTGCGGTCTGCCCTAGGGGCGGGCGACAAGTCGGGACAAAGATGGAGCCCGGCACTGCCTGCTCGGGGGTTCAAGCAGCGCCGGGTCCCTTTGATCAGGCTAGATGAACTTCTCTAAATGCCGCAATACGGACACTTCACTCGGTCGACCGCACAGATGTGCCCGCCGGGCCCGCGCGGGGCGCCCGGAGTGCGTCAGGGCGCCATGCGCCCGTTGGCGTTGAAGGCGGCGTACGTCAGCGGCATGAGCTCGGCCCACTGCGCCTCCATCTTCTCGCCGACCATCTCGATCTCCCGCTGCGGGAAGGACGGGACCTTCGCCTGCTCGTGCTGGGTGCGCAGGCCGAGGAAGTGCATCAGCGAGCGGGCGTTGCACGTGGCGTACATCGAGGAGAACAGGCCCACCGGGAGGACGGCGCGGGCCACCTCGCGGGCGACGCCGGCGGCGAGCATCTCCTGGTACGCCTCGTACGCGTGGCGGTACGAGTCCTCCATGACGCGGCCCGTGAGCTCCTGCTGGGCCGGCGTGCCCTCCACGAAGACGTACTTGCCGGGGCGGCCCTCCTGGACCAGCTTGCGGGACTCCCCGGGCACGTAGAAGACCGGCTCCAGCTCCCTGTACCGGCCCGACTCCTCGTTGTACGACCAGCCCACGCGGTGGCGCATGAACTCGCGGAAGACGAAGATCGGCGCACTGATGAGGAAGGTCATCGAGTTGTGCTCGAAGGGGCTGCCGTGCCGGTCCCGCATCAGGTAGTTGATCAGGCCCTTCGAGCGCTCCGGGTCCTTCTGGAGCTCGCCCAGGGACTGCTCGCCGAGGGTCGAGACCCGCGCGGCGAACAGCACGTCGGTGTCGGAAGCGGTGTGCTTGACGAGCTCGACGGTGACATCGCTGCGGAAGCTGGGCTTGAGGTCGGCGGCGGGGGTGTCGGTCACGGTGTGGAGGGTCCTTCCCAGTACTGGCTCGGGCGGCGACCACTCTACGGGCCGGCACCGACAAGACGGCGTTCGCTGCCGTGCCGTGGCATTCGCCCGCGAACTTCTGTGAATCAGGTGAAACAGGGCACCCTTCGGGGCATTCGCTCGTCTGTATACGTGACAGTGATCCGTTCGAATCCGCAGAGGATTCGCGTCCCCGGAGGAGAAGCGCACCCCATGTTCCGTCGGCGTGAGCCCGTTCCGTTCGCCTTCGTCGCCGAAGCCGACAGGTTCCGCAGCAACGTCACGCCCCCGCCGCCCCCGCGCGCCTCCGTCGGGGAGCTGGCCGGGCGGTGGCTCCTGGGGCTGACCGTCGTCGCGGGTCTGGTGGGCGCCCTGGTCGTCGGCGGGCCCGCCCTGACGACCGACACCTCGCCCTCGCGCACGCAGCAGTCGGACGCCTCTCAGGGCCGCTGACCGCCCGGTCGGCACGCCTCCCCCATGGGCCCGGTGGCCTGCACGGCACCCCCATGGCCCCCCGTGGGTGGTGGGCGGAGATCCGTCTCGGTAGCCTCACCGGGCACAGCCCATGCGTGGATTGAGTGAGGATCAGCCGTGCCCCTGCCCTTTCTGACCGCCGATCGCGCTTTCGACGAGCCGGGCGAGGACCTCGCGCTGCCGTTCGACGACCGCGACCGGTGGCGGCGTCCCTACCGGCCCGGCCCGTGGCGGGTGGGCGCGGCCGCGCTCCTGCTGCTGCTGGCCTCGTACCTGCTGTTCGCGGCGGTCATCATCGTGGCGGCGGGCAACGCGTCGGGGGGCGGGGCCTGCCTGGTGCTCGCCGTGGTGGTCATCGCCTGCGCGCTGCGCCTGCTGCGGATGGGCACCTGGGTGAGCGCCTCCGGGCTGCGCCTGGTGCGGTTCTTCACCACGAACACCACGCCGTGGACGTACGTCATGTTCGTGCGGACCGTGCAGCAGCCGGTGCGCTGGCTCGGGCTGCCGCGGACCGTGCAGGGGCAGGCGCTCGTCCTCCAGCGCGGCGGTCACTCCGGTGAGGAGCCGACGCCCCTGCTGACCACGCACAGCGCCGACTTCCTGGGCCGTTCCGAGGCCTTCGACCGGGCCGCGGACGCCGTCGAGGTGTGGGCGGACGAGTACCGGCAGCGCGCCTGACCAGCCAGCGGTACGACGGAGGGGTCCCGCCACACCAGGTGTGGCGGGACCCCTCCGTCGTACGGCCGGCCCCTCAGGTGCGTACGGGCTTGCCGTCGTGCAGGGCGATCGCGTGCTGCATCGCCTTGCGGGCGCGCGGGGTGTCGCGGGCGTCGTGGTAGGCGACGGCGAGGCGGAACCAGCTGCGCCAGTCGTCGGGGGCGTCCTCCGTCTCGGCCTTGCGGCGGGCGAACACCTCGTCGGCCGAATCGCGGTCGATGCGGCCGGACGGGGTGCGCCTGAGCTGGTCGACGGGCAGCCCGCCCTCGGCGTCGAGTTCGGTGGCCAGCCGGTTGGCCTGCTGGACGAACCGGGTGTTCTTCCAGAGGAACCAGACGCCGATCGCCGGCAGGACGAGGACGGCGACGCCGAAGGTGACGGTGAGCAGCGTGCCGTGCTGGATCAGCATCACCCCGCGGCTGCCGACCAGGACGAAGTAGACCACCAGGACGGCGGCCGTGACGGCGTACGTGAGCTTCGCGGTCATGGCGGTTACTTCAGGTCCAGGAAGTGTTCCAGGCCGAAGGTGAGGCCCGGGGTGTCCACGACGCGGCGCACGCCGAGCAGGATGCCCGGCATGAAGCTGCTGTGGTGCAGCGAGTCGTGACGGATCGTCAGGGTCTCGCCCTCGCCGCCGAGCAGCACCTCCTGGTGGGCGAGCAGGCCGCGCAGCCGGACCGCGTGCACCGGGACGCCGTCGACGTCCGCGCCGCGGGCGCCGTCCAGGGCCGTCGTCGTCGCGTCGGGCTGCGGGGCGCTGCCCGCCTCCCGCCGGGCGGCGGCGACGAGCTGGGCGGTGCGGGTGGCGGTGCCGCTGGGGGCGTCCACCTTCTTCGGGTGGTGCAGCTCGATGACCTCGACCGACTCGAAGTACGGCGCGGCCGCCTCGGCGAACTTCATGGTCAGCACCGCGCCGATGGAGAAGTTCGGGGCGATGAGCACACCCGTGGCCGGTGAGGCGGCGAGCGAGGTGTTCAGCCGGGCGAGGCGGTCCTCGGTCCAGCCCGTCGTGCCGACCACGGCGTGGATGCCGTGCCCCACGCAGAAGTCGAGGTTCTCCATGACCGAGGCGGGGGTGGTGAGTTCGACGACGACCTGGGCGCCGGTGTCGGTCAGCGTCTCCAGGGAGTCGCCCCGGCCGAGGGCGGCCACCAGTTCGAGATCCTCGGCGGCCTCGACGGCCCGGACCGCCTCCGATCCGATACGCCCCTTGGCGCCGAGGACCGCCACGCGCAGCTTGCTCATGTTCCTGCTTTCTTGGTCGGGCACGGGTGCCGGCGGGMGCCGGTCTACGCGACGGCGTCGTTCAGGCGGGACGCCTGCTTGTCCTTCAGCGGGCCGATGACGGCCAGCGAGGGCCGCTGTCCCAGGACCTCGCGGGCCACCTCGCGGACCTCGTCCGGGGTGACCGACTCGATGCGGGTCAGCAGGTCGTCGACGGACATCTGCTCGCCCCAGCACAGCTCGCTCTTGCCGATACGGTTCATCAGCGCGCCGGTGTCCTCCAGGCCGAGGACCGTGGAGCCGCGGAGCTGGCCGATGGCGCGCTCGATCTCGTCGTCGGGCAGGCCGTGCTCGGCGACCTGGTCGAGTTCGTCGCGGCAGATCTTCAGCACGTCGTGGACCTGGCTGGGCCGGCAGCCCGCGTACACGCCGAAGAGACCGCAGTCGGCGAAGCCCGAGGTGTACGAGTACACGCTGTAGGCCAGGCCCCGCTTCTCCCGGACCTCCTGGAAGAGGCGGGAGGACATGCCGCCGCCCAGGGCGGTGTTCAGGACGCCGAGCGCCCAGCGGCGCTCGTCGGTGCGGGCCAGGCCCGGCATGCCCAGGACGACGTGCGCCTGCTCGGTCCTGCGGCCGAGGAGCTCGACGCGTCCGGCGGTGCGCAGGGTGCGGGAGCCGTCGCGCGGCGCGATCGGGACGGCGTCCTGCCGCTTGAGCGCGCCCGCCTTCTCGAAGGCGGCGCGCACCTGGCGCACGACCTTGTTGTGGTCGACGTTCCCGGCGGCGGCGACCACGAGGTGCGTCGGGTCGTAGTGCTTCTTGTAGAAGCGCCGGATGCGGTCCGCGGTGAGGGCGTTGACCGTGTCGACCGTGCCGAGGACCGGGCGGCCGAGCGGGGTGTCGCCGAGCATCGTGTGCGCGAACAGGTCGTGCACGCAGTCGCCCGGGTCGTCCTCGGTCATGGCGATCTCTTCGAGGATCGCGCCGCGCTCGACGTTCACGTCGTCCTCGCGGATCAGCGAGCCGGTCAGCATGTCGCAGACCACGTCGATGGCGAGCGGCAGGTCGGTGTCGAGCACGCGCGCGTAGTAGCACGTGTACTCCTTCGCCGTGAACGCGTTCATCTCGCCGCCGACCGCGTCGATCGCGGAGGAGATGTCCAGGGCGCTGCGCTGCCGCGTGCCCTTGAAGAGGAGGTGCTCCAGGTAGTGCGTGGCGCCGTTGAGGGACGGCGTCTCGTCGCGCGAGCCGACGTGCGCCCAGATGCCGAAGGTGGCGGAGCGCACGGAGGGCAGGGTCTCGGTGACGACACGCAGACCACCGGGGAGGATGGTCTTGCGGACCGTGCCGATGCCGTTCTCGCCCTTGATCAGGGTTTGGGTACGGGCGACGGCCCGCGCCTCCGAGGAGGTGCGGGCCGTCGCCGTGGAGTTGCCCGACGTCACTTGTCCGTGTCGTCCTTCTGGTCGTCGCCCTCTTCGCCCTCGATGACGGGGATGAGGGAGAGCTTGCCGCGGGAGTCGATCTCGGCGATCTCGACCTGGACCTTGGAGCCCACGCCGACGACGTCCTCGACGTTCTCCACGCGCTTGCCGCCGGCGAGCTTGCGGATCTGCGAGATGTGCAGCAGTCCGTCCTTGCCCGGGAGCAGCGACACGAACGCGCCGAAGGTCGTCGTCTTCACGACGGTGCCCAGGTAGCGCTCGCCGACCTCCGGCATGGTCGGATTGGCGATGCCGTTGATCGTGGCGCGCGCGGCCTCGGCCTGCGAGCCCTGGGCGGCACCGATGTAGATGGTGCCGTCGTCCTCGATCGTGATGTCGGCGCCGGTGTCCTCCTGGATCTGGTTGATCATCTTGCCCTTCGGGCCGATGACCTCACCGATCTTGTCCACGGGGATCTTGACCGTGATGATCCGCGGGGCGTTGGGGGACATCTCGTCCGGCGTGTCGATCGCTTCCATCATCACGTCGAGGATGTGGAGGCGGGCGTCACGGGCCTGCTTGAGGGCCGCGGCCAGGACGGAGGCCGGAATGCCGTCCAGCTTGGTGTCGAGCTGGAGGGCGGTCACGAACTCCTTGGTGCCGGCGACCTTGAAGTCCATGTCGCCGAAGGCGTCCTCCGCACCGAGGATGTCGGTGAGCGCGACGTAGTGCGTCTCGCCGTTGATCTCCTGGGAGATCAGGCCCATGGCGATGCCCGCGACGGGGGCCTTGAGCGGCACACCGGCGTTGAGCAGCGACATGGTGGAGGCGCAGACCGAGCCCATGGACGTCGAGCCGTTGGAGCCGAGGGCCTCGGACACCTGACGGATCGCGTAGGGGAACTCCTCGCGCGTCGGCAGGACCGGCACGATGGCGCGCTCGGCGAGCGCTCCGTGGCCGATCTCGCGGCGCTTGGGGGAGCCGACGCGGCCGGTCTCGCCGACCGAGTACGGCGGGAAGTTGTAGTTGTGCATGTACCGCTTGCGGGTCACCGGGGAAAGGGTGTCCAGCTGCTGCTCCATCCGGAGCATGTTCAGCGTGGTGACGCCCAGGATCTGGGTCTCGCCACGCTCGAACAGGGCGGAGCCGTGCACGCGCGGGATGGCCTCGACCTCGGCGGCGAGCGTACGGATGTCCGTGACGCCGCGGCCGTCGATGCGGACCTTGTCCTTGATGACGCGCTCACGGACCAGGGACTTGGTCAGCGCGCGGTACGCCGCGCTGATCTCCTTCTCGCGGCCCTCGAACTGCGGGAGCAGCTTCTCGGCGGCGAGACCCTTGACGCGGTCCAGCTCGGCCTCGCGGTCCTGCTTGCCCGGGATGGTGAGGGCCTGGGAGAGCTCGTCCTTGACGGCGGCGGTGAGCGCCTCCAGGACGTCGTCCTGGTAGTCCAGGAAGACCGGGAACTCGCCGGTGGGCTTGGCGGCCTTCGACGCGAGGTCGGCCTGGGCCTTGCAGAGCACCTTGATGAAGGGCTTCGCGGCGTCCAGACCGGCGGCGACGACCTCCTCGGTGGGCGCCTCGGCGCCGCCCGCGACGAGCTGGATGGTCTTCTCGGTGGCCTCGGCCTCGACCATCATGATCGCGACGTCGCCGTCCTCCAGGGCGCGACCGGCGACCACCATGTCGAAGACGGCGTCCTCGAGCTCGGTGTGCGTCGGGAACGCGACCCACTGGCCGTTGATCAGCGCGACGCGGACGCCGCCGATCGGGCCGGAGAAGGGCAGGCCGGCCAGCTGCGTGGACGCGGAGGCGGCGTTGATCGCCACGACGTCGTACAGGTGGTCGGGGTTGAGCGCCATGATCGTGGCGACGACCTGGATCTCGTTGCGCAGGCCCTTCTTGAAGGACGGGCGCAGCGGGCGGTCGATGAGGCGGCAGGTGAGGATCGCGTCCTCGGAGGGCCGGCCCTCGCGGCGGAAGAAGCTGCCGGGGATCTTGCCGGCGGCGTACATCCGCTCCTCGACGTCCACCGTGAGGGGGAAGAAGTCGAGCTGGTCCTTGGGGTTCTTGGAAGCGGTGGTGGCCGACAGCACCATGGTGTCGTCGTCCAGGTACGCGACGGCGGAGCCGGCGGCCTGCTTGGCCAGGCGGCCCGTCTCGAAGCGGATGGTGCGGGTGCCGAAGGAACCGTTGTCGATGACGGCCTCGGCGTAGTGGGTCTCGTTCTCCACTAGCGTTCTCTCCGATACTTTTCGTCTTCCGTCCCGGCCTGCCCGTGTGGCAGCGGGACGCTCCTGCGGAGAAGCGCGCCTACTCGTGCGGGCCGGTCTTCGATCGAAGCTCCCGGGTTCCCATTCGCCCGGGGGCCACTACCGAGGACCGGCGGCGGCGAGGTGCGCTTTCCCTCGTGTCGTGCGGTGCGGCAGCCGTGCATCGCGGTGCGCTGTCACGGTGCCACTCTGTGTCCTGCGTACTTCGTCCTGCCACCACATTACAAAGGGGTGGTGACACTGCGCACGTACAGCAAAGGGAGCGGCCCCCTAGAAGTGGGAACCGCTCCCTCCACGATGTGCTTACTTGGCGCCCGCCGCACCGCGACGGATGCCCAGGCGGTCCACCAGCGCACGGAAGCGCTGGATGTCCTTCTTCGCCAGGTACTGCAGCAGGCGACGGCGCTGACCCACCAGGATCAGCAGACCACGGCGGGAGTGGTGGTCGTGCTTGTGGGTCTTGAGGTGCTCGGTCAGGTCCGAGATACGGCGCGAGAGCATCGCGACCTGCACCTCGGGAGAGCCGGTGTCGCCCTCCTTCTGACCGAACTCCGTGATGAGCTGCTTCTTCGTAGCGGCGTCGAGCGGCACGCGTACTCCTCGTAGTCTTCGTCGATGGCCACCGAGTGCCCCTGGTCCACTTCTCAGGGGAGCTTCCGTAACTCGGGAGGCGGGGATCCGCTGAGCGCGACCTCCAGGGCCCGTGAGGGCGGTCCGGGGGTGCGTACACATACGGCCGTAACACAGCGTACCAGGGGGTGGGAGGCCCACCGACCGGGGTGCGCGGACCGGGGTGCGCGAGAGGCCCGGGAGGCGGGGGCGGGCCCCAGTAGGGTGACGCGACAGATCGGGTTCGTTCGTCTGGAAGGGGTCGCTTCGCCATGGCCGAGGCAGAGGACAAGGACGTCAGGGCGCGCAAGGAGCGGGAGAAGGACGAGCTCTACGCGCTCGACATCTCGGGGGTCGAATGGCAGAGCGCGCCGGGGACCGAGGAGCACGAGGAGCGCGTGGAGATCGCGTACCTGCCCGGCGGCGCGGTGGCCATGCGGTCGTCCCTCGACCCGGACACGGTCCTGCGGTACACCGAGGCGGAGTGGCGGGCCTTCGTGCTCGGCGCGCGTGACGGGGAGTTCGACCTGGAGCCGGCGCCGCGGAACGGCGGGGCCGCGGCCGAGTAGCACGACGGCTGCGGGGCGGGGCAAGCACGACTGCTTCAGGGCAGCACGACTGCTTCAAAGCAGAGCGAAGGGGAGGGCCGGTGGCGTGGGTGCCGCCGGCCCTTCTCTCTTCGGCGCTCTTTGTGCACCTCTCTTTGACGCTCTTTGTCCACTTTGCCTTCCGCGCAAGGCCGTTCGTACGCCGCTTCCGGGCGGTGCGTGACGTGGTGGGCGCGAGCGCAGGGGTGGACGGGCCTGCCGTGGGGGTGGTTGTGGTGATTAGGCTGGGGTGGGCGCGGCAGTAGTACCCATGGACGGGACCGCCGCTTCAGAGGGGGATCCGGGGCGGTTCGGAAGGCCTCGGACGACGAGAACGGTCGCCGCAGCTCGGTATGAGGGTGCTCGACCACACCAGGAGGAATTGTGAACAGCGATCGGGACGGGATCCGCGGGGGCTGGGCCACACCCGGCGATGACCAGTCCGACGCGGAGTCCGCCGTCGAGACGACGGGCGAGTTCACCATCGACTACGCCCCTCCCGCCTGGTACACGCAGAACGCGTCGGGCAGTTCGGACACCGCTCCCCCGGCCGTGCCGCAGGAGGAGGAGCAGGAACAGGAGACGGACGAGGCCGACGAGACGGACGGCGCGGGCGGTACGGGTGATGCGGCCGGTACGGACCGTACGGCGCCCGTGGCTCCGCAGGCTCCGGTCGCGCCGTCGTTCGGTCCTCGGCTTCCGGGCGTGCCGTCGTTCGCTCCCGGGACTCCCTACACTCCGCCGGCCGCGGCTCCTGTCGCGCCCGTCGCTCCCGTCGCGCCCACCGGTCCTGTCGCTCCGGTTGGTCCTGTCGGGCCCGTTGGTCCAGTCGGTCCTGTTGGTCCTGTCGGGCCGGTTGGTCCTGCCGCTCCTGTCGGAGGGCCGGGCGCCGTGCCGAAACTGCCGGTGGGCAGTGGGTACGAGCCGCAGGGCGGCGCCACGGCAGGGCCCGGCGCTGTGCCTAACTTCCAGGGCCAGGGACAGGGGCAGGGGCAGCAGTCGTGGGCTCCGCCGGTTCCTCCGGTTCCGCCTGCCGTCGCTCCTCAGCCCGCGCAGGCTTCCGACGACGCCGAGAGCGACAGCGGGGACACCGGGGGCGGGGACGTCGAGAGCGGCTCCACCCTGCGGATCTCCCCCGGCGCCGTGAAGCGGGAGGCCGCGGAGCGGGCCGCAGCTTCGGACTCGGCTTCGGCCCCGGCCTCGGCCGAGCCGCAGGCTGAGCCCGAGCCCCAGCCACAGTCCGAGTCCGTCGGTTCGGACGGAGCGGCGGACGACGGTCCGGAGAACGCCGACGCCGAGGTCGTCCAGGTCGCGTTCGGGAACCGGTCCGAGGACGACGACCAGGTGGACGAGGGGGCCGAGGAAGCGGGCGGGGCCGAAGAGGCCTCCGCCGGAAACGCCCCCGTGCTGTCCGTCGCCGCCGACGAGGACAAGGGTGAGGACGAGGAGCGGAAGGGTACGGAGCCGGCGGACGAGGCCGCCGTCGCGCAGACGTTCACGGACGGCGACGGGCCGCAGCCGGTTGACGCCGCCGCGCGGAACTCCGGTGATCAGGGTGACGCCGGACGCGTGACGGGCCCCGAGCCGCAGGACGCGCCGCCGTCGGGCGAGGCCGGGCCCCGGGACAGCGTGCCGGAACCCGCTGCGGAGCCCGCCGCGGAGGCGGCCGACTCCGTGCGGGACGCGCCGCCCGCGTGGACCCCGCCGCCGCTGCCGCAGGGCGGGCTGCCCCCGCTGCCGCCGTCGTACCAGCCCGCCGCGCCCACTCCGGCCGGGCAGTGGCCCGCGTCGGCGGAGGGTGAGGGCGGGCAGCCGCAGGCGACTGCGCCGGCACAGCCGTCCGTACCGCCGCAGGGGCAGCCGTTCCAGCCGCAGGCACCCCAGGCGCCGCAGCAGTCCCCGTCGGCCTGGCCCGCGGGTCCCGGTACGCCGGACGCKCCCTCGCCCGCCGCTGCCGCCGCCGCTCCGGCGCCCGCCGGTCAGCCGGGCGGCTACGGGTTCCCCCAGTTCAACGCTCCGGGTGCGCAGGACGCGGCTCCCGTTACGCCTCCCGCGCCGCAGGCGGCTCCCGCAGCGCAGCAGCCGCAGCCGCACGCGCACCCGCAGCAGCCCGCGGCCGTGACCGCGCCTCCGGCCCAGGCCCCGGTGCCGGGTCCCGCTCCTCAGGACGGTTACGGGTTCCCGCCGCCGGCGCAGCCCGCCCCGGCCCAGCCGGCGCAGCCGACCCCGGCCCAGCAGGCTCCGGCCCAGCAGGCTCCGGCCGCTCCCGCACCCGCGGCCGGTCAGCAGGCTGCCTACGGTTTCCCGCAGCCGGGAAGCGCGGCTTCTGATGTCTTCAACGCCCTTGCTCCACAGCACGGTTACGGATTCCCGCAGCCGCCGGCCGCCCAGGCACCGGGGGCCCAGCCCCCGAACGCGCCGCAGGCCGCCCAGGCCCCTGCGCAGCAGCCGCACGCCCCGCAGCCGTTCCCCCAGCAGGGACAGCCGCAGTCGCAGCCTCAGCCCCTGCCCGAACAGCAGGCCCCCGTCGATCCGCGGACCGGTACCGCCTGGCCGCAGCCCGTGCAGCACGACCAGCGGCAGCGCACCAACCCGGGGGCGCCGCTCGGCTACACGGCGGCCGTGGAGCTGTCGTCGGACCGGCTGCTCAACAACAAGAAGCAGAAGGCGAAGAGCGGCCGGCCCGCCGCCGTCTCCTCCCGGTTCAAGCTCGGGGGCAAGAAGGAGGAGGCCGAGCGGCAGCGCAAGCTCGACCTGATCCGCACCCCGGTGCTGTCCTGCTACCGGATCGCCGTCATCAGCCTCAAGGGCGGCGTGGGCAAGACGACCACGACCACCGCCCTCGGCGCCACGCTCGCCACCGAGCGCCAGGACAAGATCCTCGCCATCGACGCCAACCCGGACGCCGGTACGCTCGGCCGCCGGGTGCGCCGCGAGACCGGGGCCACCATCCGCGACCTCGTCCAGGCGATCCCGTACCTCAACTCGTACATGGACATCCGGCGGTTCACCTCGCAGGCGCCCTCGGGGCTGGAGATCATCGCCAACGACGTCGACCCGGCCGTGTCGACGACGTTCAACGACGAGGACTACCGGCGCGCGATCGACGTGCTCGGCAAGCAGTACCCGATCATCCTCACGGACTCCGGCACGGGTCTGCTGTACAGCGCCATGCGCGGCGTGCTCGACCTCGCCGACCAGCTCATCATCATCTCGACGCCGTCCGTCGACGGTGCCAGCAGCGCCAGTACGACGCTGGACTGGCTCTCCGCCCACGGGTACGCGGACCTGGTGTCGCGGTCCCTCACCGTCATCTCCGGGGTGCGCGAGACCGGAAAGATGATCAAGGTGGACGACATCGTCAGCCACTTCGAGACGCGCTGCCGGGGCGTGGTCGTCGTCCCGTTCGACGAGCACCTGGCGGCGGGCGCCGAGGTCAACCTCGACATGATGCGGCCGAAGGTGCGCGAGGCGTACTTCAACCTGTCTGCGCTGGTCGCGGAGGACATCGCACGCCACCAGAAGTCGCAGGGCCTGTGGACGTCGGACGGCAKCCCGCCGCCGGTCGCGGCCCCGCCGCTGCCCGGCCAGCCCGTTCCCGGCCAGCCGTACCCGGGACAGCCCTACCCGGGACAGCCGGTTCCGGGACAGCCGGTGCAGGGGCAGCCCCAGCCCGGGCAGTTCCCCCAGCAGGGGCAGCCCGCGCCCGCCCCGGGGCAGCCGTACCAGCAGCCGCAGCCCTCTTCCCCGCCGCAGCAGCCGCAGCAGCACCAGCACCCCGGTCAGCCGTACCCGCCGCACGGAGCCGCGCCCCAGCAGCCCGGCGGGGACGCGCAGCCGCCCCAGCAGCACC
>NZ_VDFC01000075.1:196101-207096 GCF_008369065.1 Streptomyces apricus
CCCCGGTCGCCTTCCGCCGCTCCCCTCCTCCTCGCCGAGAACCTCCGGGTCACCTTCCCCGCCCGGCGCGGTGACCCCGCGCCGGCCCGTGCCGTCGACGGGGTGGACCTCGCCGTCCGCCCCGGCGAGATCGTCGCGCTGGTCGGCGAGTCGGGCTGCGGCAAGACGACCCTGGCCCGCTCGCTCCTCGGGCTGGTCCGGCCGACGGCGGGCCGCGTCACCTTCGCGGGCCGGCCGCTCGACCACTCCGCGCGCGCCCTGAAGGCGTACCGCAGGCGGGTCCAGCTCGTCCTCCAGGACCCGAGCGGCTCGCTCAACCCCCGCCACACGGTGTACGACGCGGTGGCGGAGGGGCTGCGCATCCACGCGTACCCGGGCGACGAGCGCGAGGCGGTCACGACGGCCCTGGCCCGGGCCGGGCTCCGGCCGCCCGAGCGGTTCCTCCTGCGCTACCCGCACGAGCTGTCGGGCGGCCAGCGCCAGCGGGTCGTCATCGCGGGCGCGCTCGTCCTGGAGCCCGAACTCCTCGTGGCGGACGAGCCGGTGGCCTCGCTGGACGCGTCGGTACGCGGCGAGATCCTGGCCCTGCTGCTGCGGCTGCGCGCCGAACTGGGCCTGTCCGCGCTGGTGGTGACGCACGACCTGGGCCTCGCGTGGAACATCGCGGACCGGGTCGCGGTGATGTACCTGGGCCGGATCGTCGAGACGGGGTCGGTCGAGGACGTCCTGAGGGCGCCCCGGCACCCCTACACCCAGGCCCTGCTGTCGGTGCTGCCCGAGGCGCCCGGCGACCCGGTCGTCCTCACCGGCGAGCCCCCGGACCCGTCCCGTATCCCCCCGGGCTGCCGCTTCCACGCCCGCTGCCCCGTCCTGGCGACGGGCGAGGCGGAGCGGGCGGGGGTGGCGACCGCCTGCCGGACGGAGGACCTGCCGGTCCTGAGCGGCACCGCCGAGGCCCAGGTGGCCTGCCACTGGGCCCAGGTGGCATCCCGTTAGGGGCGCGCGGGGCCGTATCGATCTGCGGCCACGACGAGCCGTCGGCCGGACGACCCGCCGGTCAGGCCCCCGCGTCGTGCACGGCCACCAGGTCCCGGGACCGCTTCACGTCGTCCGACATGGCCTCCAGCAACCCCTCGATGGAGTCGAACTTCGCCATCCCCCGCACGAACGCCAGGAAGTCGACCGCGACATGCAGCCCGTACAGATCGAGCCCCACCCGGTCGATGGCGTACGCCTCCACCGTGCGCTCGGTCCCGTCGAACTGGGGGTTCGTCCCGACGGAGATCGCCGCCGGCATCGCCTCGCCCTGCGCGTGCAGCCATCCCGCGTACACCCCGTCGGCGGGGATCGCGGTGTGCGGCAGCGTCTCCACGTTGGCCGTGGGATAGCCGAGTTCGCGGCCGCGCTGGGCGCCGCGGACGACGACGCCCTCCACGCGGTGCGGCCGGCCGAGGATCTCGCGGGCCCCGTCGACGTCGCCCTCGGCGACCAGGCGCCGGGTGAGGGTCGAGGAGAACGGCTCGCCGCCACCGGCCTCGCCGGTCACGTACAGGTCGACCACCTCGACCTCGAAGTCGTACGTGTCACCCTGCTCGGCGAGGAAGGCGACGTTGCCGGCGGCCTTGTGGCCGAAGCGGAAGTTGGGGCCCTCGACGACGGACTTGGCGTGCAGCTTGTCGACGAGGACCTTCACCACGAACTCGGCGGGCGACAGCTTCGAGAACTCGGTCGTGAAGGGCAGGATGAGCACCGCGTCCACGCCCAGCCCGGCCATCAGCTCCGCGCGCCGGTGGTGCGGGGCGAGCAGCGGCGGGTGGCTGCCGGGGCGCACGACCTCGCTCGGGTGCGGGTCGAACGTGACGACGACCGAGGGAACACCCAGCTCACGCGCCCGTTCGACGGCATGGCTGATGATCAGCTGGTGCCCGCGGTGGACGCCGTCGTACGAGCCGATGGTGACGACGCTGCGCCCCCAGTCCTGGGGGATGTCCTCCAAGCCACGCCAGCGCTGCACTGTGACCGCTCCTCGTCGAACCCGTGTCCGTGTCTGCCTCGTACGCAGCTCTAAGGGTGCCATGCCGCGTCCCCCCGGCCCGCATCGGCATGGGCCCTGTGACCGGCGGCACGCGACGGCGACGGGAACCGCGGGCCCCGGCCGGGAACCACGGCCTCACACCGGGACCCGTGCCCCCGCGAGGTTCTCGATCGTGCGGCCCGTGCTGGGGTCGACCACCGTGGACCAGTCGGCGGGCGCGGTGGCCAGCCAGCCGGTGACGAGCGGCGCGAAACCGGGGACCCGGCGCCCCAGGTCGACGAGGGCGCGGTCGAAGCGGGTGGCCCCGTCCGGGGTGCGCACGAGCAGGCGGCCCACGGTGTGGACCAGGGCGCGGGTGTGCTCCTCGTCGTCGTGGACGGCGCCTTCCACCGCGGCCCGTACGAGCGCGTCGAGCACCTCCGGATCGTGTTCGCCCGCCAGCAGCAGGTCCAGGAACTCGCGCCGCAGCGGGCGCGATCCGGGGGTGCCGGGCGCCGCGAACACCCGGGCGAGTGCGGCCCGCATCCGCGGCCGGCCCCCGTCGAGCAGCACGGCGACGAGGGGGTGCAGCACGGCGCGGGCGCCGGGGCCGTGCTCGATCCGCCGGTCGACGTACGCCGCCAGGTGCGCGGCCGCGTCCGGGCGCCGCTCCACTACGTCGCGTACGAGTGCGGCGACGCGGCGGGCCAGCGCCGGTGTCGTGGCCTCGGCGAGCGTGCGCAGGATCCTGCCGTCGTCCGGCTGCCGCAGGCGGTCGTGGAAGGCGGCGAGCACCGGATCCGGATGCGTGGCCAGCGCGGCGGTGAGGGCGCTCGCGGGCAGCCGCGGGTCGGCGGCCCGGAAGCGGGCCAGGGCCTGCGGCAGGTGGCGGGCCCGGGTGTGCGGGTCGCGGACCAGGAGCGCCAGCGCGCTCCCGTGCAGCGTGCAGTCGCCGGGGCGGCCGAGCAGGGTGAGCGCGGCGCGGCGCAGCAGTTCGCGGTCGGGCCCGGTGCGGGCGTGCGCGGCGGTCCGCAGCGCGTAGGCGGCGGCCGCCGCCCGCCGGGCCGGGCGCTCGTCGCGGGCCCAGCGGTCGACCGCGCGGCAGAGCGTGCCGGGCTCGTCCTCCGCGAGGATGTCGAGCAGCTCGTCCGCGCGTACGTGTCCGCTGTCGGCCAGCGCCTCGACGAGGTCGTCGGGGGCCCGGTGCCGGTGGGTGTGCAGGAGGACCTGGGCGGCGGTCGCGACGGTGGCGTCCGGGGTCGCGGGGAGCGGGCGTTCGTCGTCGAACCAGTGCGTGAGGAGCGGCTGCACGGCGGCCGGGTCGGCGGCCAGCAGCCCGGACACGGCGTCCAGGTGGCGCGGTTCGGTGGCGGGCGGTGCCTCGTCCGCCACGACGAGACGCCTCAGCAGGTCGAAGCGGTGGGCCTGCGGCAGGGGCAGCCGGAGCCAGAAGCCGGGCCCGAACCCGTCCGGCACCGCCCGCCCTTCGGCCCGCCAGCGCACCACCCGCTCGGCGAGGTGCCGCAGCGCTCCGAGGTAGGGGGTCGCGTCGGGCACGCGCAGCAGTACGCCGCGCAGGAGGCGGGTGGCCCACCAGGCGTCGGCGTCCCGGTGACCGGCGTCCCGGAGACCGGTGCCCCAGGGGCCGGTGTCCCAGGCGTGCGCGTCGGACTCCGTGACGAGGCCGTCCACCACGCGGAGCAGTTCACGCAGGCGGAGGGTGAGGCGGTCATCCCCCTGTTGACGTGGCACGAGGAGCAGGGCCTGCAGGACGGGCCCGATGCGGTGGCGCGGGACGACGACGTGCCCGGCGGGGTCGGAGCCGTCGGGGCTGCTGCGGCCGGGGCCGTCGGGACCGCCGCGGTCGGAGCCGTCGGGACCGCCGCGGTCGGAGCCGTCGGGGCCTCCGCCGTCCGGACCGTCCGGGCCGTCGCGGTGCGTCAGTGATCCCAGCGCGGTGTCCAGGTCGAGGTGCAGGCCCTGGATCCAATCGGCGAACTCCTCGTGGGCGAAGCGGTAGCCGTCGCCGGCCGGCACCAGCAGGCCCTCGGTGAGCACGGCGGAGGCCCACCCGGTGCACCCGCCGAGCCGCCGGTCGGGCACCGGACCCCACGGGAACAGGGTCTCGAACGCCGCCCGGTCCAGCTCCCCCTCCCCTGGTCCCAGACACCGCCGGGCCGCCACGTGCACCTGCCCCGCGACCCGGGCCGCCAGGCGCCGCACCGCCGTCCCGCGCAGCCCGTTGGCCGCCGCGAGCCGGACGGCCACCCGCAGGCACATCAGATCGAGGTACGCCGCGAAGACCTCGTCCCGCGCCGCCCGGCCCGGCCGGTTGCCGGGCAGCGCGGCCCGCACCTCCGACAGCAGCCGCAGTGTCAGGGGGTGCCGGGCGTCGGCGCCGTCCAGGACGCCCTCGGGAATCCCGTACCGCGCACGCGCCTCGCGCGCCTCGTCCGCCGCGAGGTCCCCGAGGCGTACGCAGACGGGGAAGGCGCCGGGCGCCCCGTGCCCGTACTCGACCTCGTGCTTGTCCGGCGGCGGCCCGTACAGCAGTCCCGGCGGGAACTGCGCCCCCGCCCACTCCCAGTACTCCTCCCGGCACGCCACCACGAGCCGCACCCCGTGCTCCTGCAGCCAGTCTGCGGTCGCGGCGGCCCACTCGGGCAGCCGGTCGGCGAGCCCCGGCGGCATCTCCTCGGGGCCGTCGAGGAGCAGCAGCAGGGGCCGGCCGGCCTCCCGGGCGAGGCGCGCCGACCGCTCGGGGCCGACGTCGCCGGGCGGGGCCGGCTCGCGTCCGGTCCCGCCGGCCGCCACGATCCGCCCCGCCCGTCGCAGGGCCCGCCGGGCCGCGTCGGCCACCGACGCGTCGGTGGCCAGCAGATCGGCTCCGCGCAGCCACAGGGTCGGGGCGGGCCGCGGGCCGCGGTTGCGGCGGCCGGCCAGGGCGGCCAGTTCCGTCGTCCGTCCGCTGCCGGGCGCGCCGACGAGTCCGAGGACGCCGCGGGGGCCCTCGGTGAACGCGGCGAACTCCGCGGCCACCGCCGCCCGTTCGACGGTCGGGGTGTCGCCGTGGGCCGGCGGGGAGGCGACGGTGGCCGTCAGTTCCAGTACGCCGGCCAGGTTGAGGTCGGCCCCGTACGCGGGGACCGTCGCGGCGTTGCGGGCCAGCAGGCCGGCGAGCGGGCCGCCGCCGGCCGCGACGCCCTGCGGTGCCGATCGCCAGCTCCAGTGCGCGGTCGAGGCGGTGGGTGCGGCCGGCCGCCGCGTACGTCACGGCGGCCGGGCCCAGCACGCGGGCCTCGCGCCAGCCGCCCGCCGCGATCCGGACGTACGCGCCGGTCTCCGCGGAGTCCCGGACGGTGACCGGGAGCGGGTCGAGGCCGAGGCCGTCGCAGTGGACGAGGGCGAGGCCGAGGGCCGGGAGAAGGGTGACCGCGTCGGCCGTGACCACGCGGGTGCGGTCCCCCGTGGGGGCGTGCAGGACGAGGCGGGGGAGGCCGTCGACCACCTCGTGAGCGGTGACGACGGTGCCGTGGTGGTCCGCGACGAACCCGGCCCCGCGGGGCCGCCCGTCGAGGTCCCGGATCCGCACGAGCCCCCGGCTTTGACCGGCCGCCTCGCCCCGCGGCGCCGGCACGTCCAGCCCTTGTCCCGCACCCTCCGCGTACCGCTCCACCGCGCCCGCGGCCCCGCCGGGCACCCTGGAAGTCCGGGCCGGTGCTTCATCGGTCGTGCCGGAGGCGGCGGGGTCCGGGGCCCGATGACGGCCCACGGCCCCCGGACCCCGTCCCGCCATGTCCGAACCTCCCCGCCGCGCGCGCCGTACCGTGCTCCGATGCTTCCGTTTCCGACGGTAGGCGCGCGGTGATCAGGCGCGACAGATCCCGAGCCGAACGAGCCCCCCTCCGCTCCCCCGGTTCACTCCGAGCGCCCGGCCGGACGGGTGAACAAGCAGGGCCGGATGGATACATCCTTGGAAGGGGGAACCGAGGGGGGAGACGGTGGAGCGGCGCACACAGGCGACCCTGTGCACGCCGCTCCACTTCGGAGAGGACCGGTCCGGCCCGCCGTCAGGTGAAGACCGCGAGGCTCTTGGCCTTGCCCTTCTGCTCCTCCACCAGCGCCAGGAACCGCCCCTCGGGGTCGAACACCCCGACGGCCCCGGCCCCGGTGTACTCCTCGGGCATCTCCAGCCGCACGCCGTTCACCAGCAGCTGCGCGCGCTTCGTGTCCACGTCCCACCGGGGGAACGCGCTGGTGGCCGCCTCCGCCACCGGCATCACGGTCAGCTCCTCCTGGAGCTGGTCGAGGGTGCGGGCGGAGTCCAGCTTGTACGGGCCCACGCGGGTGCGCCGCAGCGCCGTCAGATGACCGCCCACTCCCAGGCCCGCGCCCAGGTCACGGGCGAGCGCGCGGATGTACGTACCGGACGAGCACACCACCGAGACGATCAGGTCCAGCACGGGCGTGCCGTCCTCGGCCACGGCCTCCCGGACGTCGTACACGGTGAACGAGGAGATCCGTACCGGCCGGGCCGGGATCTCGAAGTCCTCGCCCTCACGGGCCCGCTTGTACGAGCGCACCCCGTTGATCTTGATCGCGCTGACCTTGGACGGCACCTGCATGATGTCGCCGCTGAGCTGGGCGATCCCGGCGTCGATGGCGTCCCGGGTGACCTTCGAGGCGTCGGCCGAGGAGGTGAGCTCGCCCTCGGCGTCGTCCGTCAGGGTGTTCTGCCCGAGCCGGATGGTGCCCAGGTACTCCTTCTCGGTCAGTGCGAGGTGACCGAGGAGCTTGGTCGCCCTCTCGACGCCGAGGACGAGCACGCCCGTCGCCATGGGGTCGAGGGTGCCCGCGTGCCCGACGCGGCGGGTCTTCGCGATCCCGCGCATCTTGGCGACCACGTCGTGCGAAGTGAAGCCCGACGGCTTGTCGACGATGACAAGGCCGTCGGGCGTCTTCTGCTGCTGCGTCATTTGGCGGCGTCGCCGTCTTTCTGCTCGGACCCGTCGGACTCGTCGGAGGTGTCGTCCTCGTCGTCCTCGGGCTTCCTGTACGGGTCGGCGTCACCGGCGAAGGTGGCGCCGGCCGAGACCTCGCGCACTTCGGCGTCCTTGGCCCGCGCCTTGTCGAGCAGGTCCTCGATGGTCTTGGCGGTGTCGGGCAGGGCGTCCGCCACGAAGGTGAGCGACGGGGTGAACTTCACGCCCGCCGCCGCGCCGACGGCCGAACGGAGTACGCCCTTGGCGCTCTGCAGGCCCGCGGCAGCCGCGGCGCGCTCCTCGTCGTCGCCGTACACCGTGTAGAAGACGGTCGCCTCTCGCAGATCCCCGGTGACCCGGGTGTCCGTGATGGTCACATGCGAACCGAGCCGCGGGTCCTTGATCCCACGCTGCAGCTTCTGGGCAACCACCTCTCGGATGAGGTCCGCCAGCCTCTTCGCCCGCGCGTTGTCGGCCACTGGTCCGTCTCCCTCTTATCTGCTGATCCTGCTGATCCTCGTACGGCCGGTTCTCGGCGCCGTACGCTCATTCGTCGTCTTCCCCGTGCAGCCGCCGTCGCACCGACAGCAGCTCCACCTCGGGGTGCCCGGCGACCAGGCGTTCGCACCTGTCCAGCACGTCGGTCAGGTGGCCGGTGTCCCCGGAGACCACCGCCAGTCCGATGACGGCCCTGCGGTGGAGGTCCATGTGCTCCACCTCCGCCGCGCTCACCGCGTACTTGCGGATGAGTTCGGCCACGATCGGGCGGACGACGGAGCGCTTCTCCTTCAGTGACCGTACGTCGCCGAGGAGGAGGTCGAAGGACAGAGTCCCCACGTACATGTGTGTGTCCGGATGTCCCGCCGGGTCGGGGTAGGTGGCCCGGCCGAGCGTTCCCGCCGGGGCCCTTGAACGGTACCCCGAACCGCTGGTACCTCTCGACGGGGTTTTCGCCCCCGCCGCCCCTTCCCGTCCCGTCCCTGGGGCTGCGCCCCAGACCTTCCCGTCCCGTCCCTGGGGCTGCGCCCCAGACCCCCCGTCGCGCTGCGCGCTCCCGCGCAGTTCCCCGCGCCCCTGGGTATCCAGGGGCGCGGGGAACTGCGCAACGGGGGGCGGAAAGCCCGTGGGGGCTGGCCCCCGGGAAGCAGTTCCCGGGGGCCAACCCCACACGGTCGAGCCGAGCCGCAGGCGTTACGCGCGCGGCTTCTCGCGCATCTCGTACGTCGCGATGACGTCGTCGATCTTGATGTCGTTGAAGTTGCCGAGGTTGATACCGCCCTCGAACCCTTCGCGGATCTCGGTGACGTCGTCCTTGAAGCGCCGCAGACCGGAGATGGTGAGGTTCTCCGCGATGACCTTGCCGTCGCGCAGCAACCGCGCCTTCGTGTTGCGCCTGACCTCGCCGGAGCGGACCAGCACACCGGCGATGTTGCCCAGCTTGGACGAGCGGAAGACCTCGCGGATCTCCGCCGTACCGAGCTCGACCTCTTCGTACTCCGGCTTGAGCATGCCCTTGAGGGCCGCCTCGATCTCCTCGATGGCCTGGTAGATCACCGAGTAGTAGCGGACGTCGACGCCCTCGCGCTCCGCCATCTGCGCCGCGCGGCCCGCAGCGCGGACGTTGAAGCCGATGACGATGGCGTCGGAGCCGGTCGCCAGGTCGATGTCCGACTCGGTGACCGCACCCACACCGCGGTGCAGCACGCGGATGTCGACCTCTTCGCCGACGTCGAGCTGGAGCAGCGAGGACTCGAGGGCCTCCACCGAACCGGACGCGTCGCCCTTGATGATGAGGTTGAGCTCCTGCACCAGACCGGCCTTGAGCGCCTCGTCCAGGTTCTCCAGGGAGAACCGGACTCCGCGCCGGGCGAAGTTGGCGTTGCGCTCGCGCGCCGCCCGCTTCTCGGCGATCTGCCGGGCCGTACGGTCCTCGTCGACGACGAGGAAGTTGTCGCCGGCGCCCGGGACGTTGGTGAGACCGAGCACGAGGACGGGGGTCGAGGGACCCGCTTCCTCGACGTTGTTGCCGTTGTCGTCGAGCATCGCCCGGACCCGGCCGTACGCGTCGCCGACCACCATCGTGTCGCCGATGCGCAGCGTGCCGCGCTGGACCAGGACGGTCGAGACCGCACCGCGCCCGCGGTCGAGGTGGGACTCGATCGCGATGCCCTGCGCGTCCTGCTCCGGGTTGGCCCGCAGGTCGAGCGAGGCGTCCGCGGTGAGGACCACGGCCTCCAGCAGGCTCTCGATGTTGAGGCCCTGCTTGGCGGAGATGTCGACGAACATCGTGTCGCCGCCGTACTCCTCGGCCACCAGACCGAACTCGGTGAGCTGACCGCGCACCTTGGTCGGGTCGGCGCCCTCGACGTCGATCTTGTTGACCGCGACCACGATCGGCACCTCGGCCGCCTTGGCGTGGTTCAGCGCCTCGATCGTCTGGGGCATCACACCGTCGTTGGCCGCCACCACGAGGATCGCGATGTCGGTCGACTTGGCACCACGGGCACGCATGGCGGTGAACGCCTCGTGACCCGGGGTGTCGATGAAGGTGATCCTGCGCTCTTCACCGTTGACCTCGGTCGCGACCTGGTACGCACCGATGTGCTGCGTGATGCCGCCGGCCTCGCCCGCGACGACGTTCGTCTTGCGGATGGTGTCGAGCAGGCGGGTCTTGCCGTGGTCGACGTGACCCATGACGGTCACGACCGGCGGACGGACCACGAGGTCGTCCTCGTCGCCCTCGTCCTCGCCGAACTCGATGTCGAAGGACTCGAGCAGCTCGCGGTCCTCCTCCTCGGGGCTGACGATCTCCAGGACGAAGTTCATCTCGTCCGCGAGGAGCTTCAGCGTCTCGTCGGAGACGGACTGCGTGGCCGTCACCATCTCGCCGAGGTTCATCATCACGCCGACGAGCGACGCCGGGTTGGCGCCGATCTTCTCGGCGAAGTCGGTGAGCGAGGCACCGCGCGACAGGCGGACGGACTGTCCGTTGCCGCGAGGCAGCATGACGCCGCCGACCGACGGGGCCTGCATGGCCTCGTACTCCTGGCGCCTCTGCCGCTTCGACTTGCGACCGCGACGCGCGGGACCGCCGGGACGGCCGAAGGCGCCCTGCGTGCCACCACGGCCACCCGGACCACCGGGACGACCGCCGAAGCCGGGACGACCGCCGCCACCGCCACCGGGACCACCCGGACGGCCGGCGAAACCGCCGCCACCGCCACCGGGGCCACCGGGACGGCCGGCGAAGCCGCCACCGCCGCCACCCGGACGGCCGGCGAAGCCGCCGCCACCGGGACGACCGCCACCGGCACCGCCGGGACGACCGCCGCCGCCGGGACCGCGACCGCCGGGGCCGCCGCCGGGACGGGGGCCGGCAGCCGGACGCTGCGGCATCATGCCGGGGTTGGGACGGTTGCCGCCGGGGCCGCCGCCGGGACGCGGAGCGCCACCGGGACCACCCTGCGGACGGGGCATGCCGCCCGGAGTGGGACGGGCACCACCGGGACCGCCGCCGGGACGCGGGGCGCCGCCGGGGCCGCCCTGCGGACGGGGACCGCGGTCCTGGCCCGCGCCCTGGGGACGCGGAGCGCCACCCGGGGCACCGGCGCCACCGGGGCCGCCGGGACCGGGACGGGCGCCGCCCGGACGGGGCGCCTGCGGGCGCGCCATGCCGGTGGAGCCACCCGAGGTGAAGGGGTTGTTGCCCGGACGCGGGCCGGCGGGACGACCGCCGGGACGCGTGCCCTGGCCGCCGGGACGCGGGGCGCCCTGACGGTCTCCGCGGTCACCGCGGTTGTCACCGCGCTCGCCGCGGCCCTGACCGGGACCACCCTGGCCGCCCTGTGCGGGACCGGCCGGACGGACGCCGGGCTTCGGGGCGCCGGGACGGGCACCGGTGGGACGCGGGGTCGCCGCCGGGGCGGCCGGAGCCTGCGCGGCCGGAGCCTGTGCGGCGGGAGCCGCGGGCGGGGCCGTGAACTCGGGCGCGGCCGGGGC
>NZ_VDFC01000075.1:207196-215255 GCF_008369065.1 Streptomyces apricus
CGTCCGCCGGCCCGGACGGGCGGCCTGCGCGGGAGAAGGCGCGCCGGGCCTGGCGGGCGCCGCCTTGCGCGGGGCGGGCTTGCCGCCGCCGCTGCCCTGCTGGAGGGCGTCTGTCAGCTTGCGTACAACGGGCGCCTCGATCGTCGAGGACGCCGAACGGACGAATTCACCGAGTTCTTGGAGCTTGGCCATGACGACCTTGCTCTCCACCCCGAACTCCTTGGCGAGTTCGTATACCCGGACCTTAGCCACTTCGCTCCTTTTAGGTCCGGGTTGCGTCCGGACCGTCGCTACTTCATGGGCGTACTCATCGCGTGCTCATCGAGTGCTCATCGCAATCTCGACCTACTTCCAACTCGCGGGGTACCAGGGCCGCACGGGGTTCCGCGCGGCTCTCCTTACGGTGTTGCCTGCTCAGCAACTGTCTGCCTGCTCGACGTACCGGCGCAACGCCTTTGTGTCGAGCTGACCCGGGGCACGCAGCGCCCGCGGGAACGCCCGGCGGCGAACCGCCAGGTCCAGACAGACCAGGGCGGGGTGTACATACGCACCCCGGCCGGGCAGCGTACCGCGAGGATCGGGGACGCATTCGCCCCCGGCCGCCACGGCACGCAGCAGATCGGTCTTGGCCGCTCGCTCCCGGCACCCCACACAGGTGCGCTCAGGGCATGCGCGGGCATGCGTCCGGCCAGACACTCTTAAGTCTACCTCCCTGCACCGACCTCACCCCTTTGGGGCAAGTATCGAACAGTTGCCGCACCATAAAACTGTCGTGATCCAAACCACCGGCGGCCTGGATCCATTCCCCGGGCCGCCGTCGCCCGCCGCCGCTACTCGCCGCGGCGGTCCCCGGACCGGTCCTCGCCCTGCTCACCCGTCTGCTCGGTGTCGGGGCGGATGTCGATGCGCCAGCCGGTCAGGCGGGCGGCGAGCCGGGCGTTCTGCCCTTCCTTGCCGATCGCCAGCGACAGCTGGTAGTCGGGGACGGTCACCCGCGCGGAGCGGGCCGCGAGGTCGACGACCTCGACCTTGGAGACCCGGGCCGGGGAGAGCGCGTTGCCCACCATGTCCGCGGGGTCGTCCGACCAGTCGACGATGTCGATCTTCTCGCCGTTCAGCTCGGCCATCACGTTGCGCACGCGGCCGCCCATCGGGCCGATGCAAGCGCCCTTGGCGTTCAGCCCGGACCGGGTGGAGCGGACGGCGATCTTCGTGCGGTGGCCGGCCTCGCGGGCGATGGCGGCGATCTCGACGGACCCGTCGGCGATCTCCGGCACCTCCAGCGCGAAGAGCTTCTTCACCAGGTTCGGGTGGGTGCGCGAGAGCGTCACGGACGGGCCGCGGACGCCCTTGGCGACCCGTACGACGTACGAGCGCAGCCGCATGCCGTGCTGGTACGTCTCGCCGGGGACCTGCTCCTGCACCGGCAGGATGGCCTCCAGCTTGCCGATGTCGACGAGCACGTTCTTCGGGTCGCGGCCCTGCTGGACGACACCGGTGACGATGTCGCCCTCGCGGCCCGCGTACTCGCCGAGCGTCGCGTCGTCCTCCGCGTCCCGCAGGCGCTGCAGGATGACCTGCTTGGCGGTGGTGGCGGCGATCCGGCCGAAGTCCGACGGGGTGTCGTCGAACTCGCGGGCCTCCTGCCCCTCCTCCAGGTCGGCGGCGTCCTCCTTCGCCCACACGGTCACGTGGCCGGTCTCCCGGTCGAGCTTGACGCGCGCGTGGCGGCGGCTTCCCTCGGTGCGGTGGTAGGCGATGAGGAGGGCCGACTCGATCGCTCCGACCAGCAGGTCGAAGGAGATCTCCTTCTCCCGCACCAGACCCCGCAGGGCACTCATGTCGATGTCCACGGCTACGCCTCCTCCTCTTCCTTCATGTCTTTCGTTTCCTTGCGGTTGAACTCGACCTGGACGCGCGCCTTGGCGACGTCCGCGAAGGCGAGTCTCCTGGCGGTGGCCTTGCGCCCCTTCACGCCGGGCACCTCGACGTCCACGCCCTCGTCGTCCACCGTCAGGATCCTGGCGACGAGGTCGTCGCCGTCCGCCAGCCGGAACTGCACGAGGCGGTCGGTGGCGCGCACGTAGTGGCGGTGCTCCTTGAGCTCGCGCTCCGCGCCGGGCGTCCCCACCTCCAGGGTGTACTCGCCCTGGCCCATCGCGTCGGTCTCGTCGAGCTTCGCCGAGAGCGCGCGGCTCACATCGGCGATCGCGTCGAGGTCGGCCCCTTCGTCGGAGTCGACGACGACCCGCAGCACACGCCTGCGTCCCACCGAGTCCACTTCGATCTCTTCGAGATCGAGTCCCTGCGAGCTGACGAGCGGTTCCAGGAGCTCTCGCAGCCTCTCGCTCTGGGTGGTGCTCATCCGGGTGACTCCTCGGCCGCGTGTGCTGTTGTGGGTAGGGCGCGTGTCAGGTCAAAGGGTATCCGGTCCCGGGGGGTGTTGCCGTCCACCGAGGTCCGCCGGGCGACGGGGCGGCGCCGCTGGTGGGCACGGGGACGGTACGCGGGTACCGTGATCAAGGGTCTGCCCCTTCCGTCCGTACGAGCCCTGACGAGGACGTCTGCCGTGCCGTTCACCCTGCCGTCGCGCACCCCCTCGGGGCCGCGCCGAAGGAGCCTGCTCGCCGGGACCGCCGCAGCGGGCGCCGCGCTGCTCGCGGGCTGCTCCTCCTCCGACTCCTCCCCCGGTACCACCGGCGGGAGTTCGTCCGCCGCCGCACGGGCACGCGCGCGTGCGGCCCGCGACAGCGAACGGCTCGCGGAGCGGTACGGGGCCGTGCTCGCCGCGTATCCCGCGCTGGGCGAGCGGCTGTCACCGCTGCGGGCGGAGGTCGTCCGGCACGCGGAGGCGTTCGGGGGCGGCCGGCGCGCCTCGGACGCGGCGTCGGCCTCCGCCACGGCGAGTCCTTCCGGCGGTTCCTCCGCGGATCCCTCCGCGGGTGGGTCGCCGTCGCCCTCCCCCGCGGTGCCGGCGACGCAGAAGGAGGCCCTCGCCGAACTCGCGGCGGCCGAGCGCGCGTTGACGGACCGGCGGCTGAAGGCGCTGGCGGACGTACCGGGAGAGCTGGCCCGGCTGCTGGCCTCGGTGGCCGCGGCCGGCGCGGGACACGCGTACCTGCTGACGGAGGACGAGAAGTGAGCGGTTCCGAGGGGACGAGGGCACGGGCGGCGGAGCGGAGGGCCCCACGGGCGAAGCCGTCCGCGGAGCTGAAGGCCGTGCAGGCCGCGCTCGCCGCCGAGCACGCCGCCGTGTACGGCTACGGCGTCGTGGGCGGCCGGATCGACGAGGCCCGGCGGACGGAGGCGCGGGCCGCGTACGACGCGCACCGCGCCCGCCGGGACGACCTGGCGCGGTCGGTGCGCGACCTGGGCGGCGAGCCCGAGCCCGCGGCGGCCGCGTACGCGCTGCCGTTCCGGATGACGGACTCCGGATCGGCCGTGCGGCTGGCCGCGGAGCTGGAGGACCGGGTGGCCGGGGTGTACTCCGACCTCGTGCGGGCCGCCGAGGGCGAGCGGCGGCGCGCGGCGGCCGAGGCGCTGCGGGAAGCCGCGGTGCGGGCGGTGCGCTGGCGCGGCGGGAGCGTAGCCTTCCCTGGTCTCGCCGAGCGGTCGGCCTCCGCCACCGCATCGGCGGCACCGTCCTCGTAACGCGTCCAGGGAAGGGAACGACTCGCGCATGGCTTTCGAACCGCCGCCGCGTCTGGTCAAGGCGCTCGGCGAGGCGGCACCGGACGGTGACGACTGGCTGGAGAAGCTGCCCCAGGCGGCCGAGCAGGCCGTCGTGCTGCGCGAGTCGGCCGTGGAGCGGGTGCAGGTCCCCGGCGGGCGCAGCAGTCTGGTGGTGCTGGTCCGGCTGCCCGACGGCACCCCCGCCGTCCTGAAGCTGGCACCGCGCCGGGCCCGCCCGGAGAGCGAGCGGGCCGCGCTGGCGCACTGGGACGGCCGGGGCGCGGTACGCCTGCTGGAGCCGGCCGGCGCCGAGGGCGTCCTGCTGCTGGAGCGGCTGCACCCCGACGTGTCCGTGCGCTCGCTGCCGGAGGCCAGGTCGATGCTGGAGGCGGTGGGCGCGCTGCGCAGGCTGTGGGTGGAGCCGCCCGCGGACCACGTCTTCGAGACCGTGGCCGAGCGGACGGGACGGCAGGCCGCGGCAATGCGGGCGGGCGCGGACGCGCAGGCGGTGCCGCTGGTCGACGCGGCCCTCGCGGTCCGCGAGGAACTGCTGGCGTCCGCGCCGCCGGCGCGCCTGCTGCACGGCACCTTCCGGCAGAGCAAGGTCCTGGCGGGCGAGCGCAGCCCGTGGCTGGCCGTCGGGCCCGATCCGGTGGTCGGCGAGTGCGCCTTCGACCTGGCCCGGCTGGTCCGCGACCGGGTGGAGGACCTGATCGCCTCGCCGTCCGGCGCCTCGACCACCCGCCGCCGGGTGAAGCGGCTCGCGGAGTCCCTGGACCTGGACCAGGAGCGGCTGCGCGGCTGGACGCTGTTCCGGGCCGTGGAGTCGGGCGTACGGGCCCGGCGGGTGGGCCGGCCCCAGGACGCCGAACTGCTGCTGGAGTTCGCCTCCTGGCTGTAGCCGCCGGGGTCAGGGGCCGCCTACGGGCGGCCCCTGACCCTCAGGTCACTTGCCCGTCAGACGGGCGATCGCCTCGTCCACGGTCAGCTCCTCGCGCTCGCCGGTGCGGCGGTCCTTCAGCTCCAGGACGCCGTCGGCCGAGCGCCGGCCGGCCACCAGGATCTTCGGTACACCGATGAGCTCGGCGTCGGTGAACTTCACCCCGGGCGAGACACCGGCGCGGTCGTCCACGAGCACCCGCACGCCCGCGTCGCCCAGCTTCTGCGACACGTCGAGCGCCAGCTCGGTCTGGAGGGCCTTGCCCGCCGCGACGACGTGGACGTCGGCCGGGGCGATCTCGGCGGGCCAGACCAGGCCCTGCTCGTCGGCGTGCTGCTCGGCGAGCGCCGCGACCGCGCGCGAGACACCGATGCCGTACGAGCCCATGGTGACGCGGACCGGCTTGCCCTGCTGGCCGAGCACGTCGAGCTGGAGGGCGTCGGCGTACTTGCGGCCGAGCTGGAAGATGTGGCCGATCTCGATGGCGCGGTCCAGCTTGAGGCCGGTGCCGCAGACGGGGCAGGGGTCGCCCTCCTGGACGACGACCGCGTCCACGTACGCGTCGACCTCGAAGTCGCGGCCCGCGACGACGTTCCTCGCGTGCACGCCCTCCTTGTTGGCACCCGTGATCCAGGCGGTGCCGGGGGCCACGCGCGGGTCGGCGAGGTAGCGGACCTTCTCCAGTCCCTGCGGGCCGACGTAGCCGCGCACCAGGTCGGCGCGGCCCGTGAAGTCCTCGGCCGTGACGAGTTCGACGGCGGCGGGCGCGAAGTGCGCCTCGACCTTGTCCATGTCGACCTCGCGGTCGCCGGGGACGCCGATCGCGACGATCTCGCCGTCCACCTTGACCAGCAGGTTCTTCAGCGTGGCGGAGGCGGGCACCTCCAGGTACGCGGCGAGCGTCTCGATGGTGGGGGTGTCCGGGGTGGGGATCTCCTCCAGGGGTGGGGATCTCCTCCAGGGCGGGGACCCCGGCCGCGTCGACGGGCTTCAGCGGGTAGGTGATCGCCTCGGTGTTGGCGGCGTAGTCGCAGTTGGGGCAGTCCGCGAAGGTGTCCTCGCCGGCCGCGGCCGGGGCGAGGAACTCCTCCGACTTGGAGCCGCCCATGGCGCCCGCGGTGGCCGCGCAGATGCGGTAGTCCAGGCCCAGGCGCGCGAAGATCTTCCGGTACGCCTCGCGGTGCAGGGCGTACGACTCGGCGAGGCCCTCGTCCGCGGTGTCGAAGGAGTACGAGTCCTTCATCAGGAACTCGCGGCCGCGCAGGATGCCGGCGCGCGGGCGGGCCTCGTCGCGGTACTTGTTCTGGATCTGGTAGAGGATCACGGGCAGGTCCTTGTAGGACGTGCACTGGTCCTTGACCAGGAGGGTGAAGATCTCCTCGTGGGTCGGGCCGAGGAGGTAGTCGCCGCCCTTGCGGTCCTTGAGGCGGAACAGCTCGGGGCCGTACTCCTCCCAGCGGCCGGTCGCCTCGTAGGGCTCCTTCGGCAGCAGGGCGGGCAGGGTGACCTCCTGGGCGCCGATGGCGTCCATCTCCTCGCGGACCACCCGCTCGACGTTGGCCAGCACCTTCTTGCCCAGCGGCAGCCAGGACCACAGGCCGGCGGCGGTCCGGCGGACGTAGCCGGCGCGCACCAGCAGCTTGTGGCTGAGCACCTCGGCGTCCGCCGGGTCGTCACGCAGTGTCTTGACCATCAAACGGGACATGCGCTGGACCTGGGCCATGGTTCTCGACTCCTGCTGCGTATAGGTGATGGCTAGGAGGTTAGCCGGGTGCCCGCCGTCGCCGGAAATCCGTTTCGGCACGGGAGGGATCCGTCAGCGGCGGCGCAGGGGCAGGGGGGCGCCCATCACCGCGTACGGCTTCGGCGCGCTGGGGAACAGGACCTGGACGGCCAGGTCCTCGTAGCCGAGCGAGCGGTACAGGCCGCGGGCGGGGCTCTCCGTGTCGATGGCCGAGAGGATCGAGCGCGGTTCGGCGGCGCCGTCCGTGATGGTGGTGATGAGGGCGCGGCCGGCCCCGCGGTTCTGGAAGTCCGGGTGGACGTGCAGTTCGGTGATGACGAAGGAGTGGTCGAGCCAGCCGTCCTGGCCCTGTTCGCGCAGGTAGGGCTCGACGACGGTGGACCACCAGTGGCTGCGGTCGTTGGGCATGCCGTAGACGAACCCGGCGAGCCGTCCGCCGGGGGTGGTGGCGCCCAGTGCGCGGGCGCCGGGGAAGGTGAGGTGGCGGAGCACGATCTGGCGGCGTACGGCGATCTCGTCCGCGCCGAGCCCGAAGGCGACGGCCTGGACGTTCAGCGCCTCGTCGATGCGGGTGGCCAGGTCCAGGGGGCCGATGACGATGTCGTCGGGCGTGAGGGGGCCCTGACCGGGCTGACCGGGCTGACCGGGCTGACCGGGGAAGCGCAGCATGACCGGAGACTACCTGGGCGTCTCCACTGCGTGGGCTGCGCGGGCGGTGGTTTCGTCGGGTGCGGGTCCGATGGGGCTGGTCGCGCAGTTCCCCGCGCCCCTACGGGGCCCTCAGAACAGGACGCTCATGAACGCGCCCGTTTCCTGGAAGCCGACGCGGCGGTACGTGGCCCGGGCCGCGGTGTTGTAGTCGTTGACGTAGAGGCTGACCAGGGGGGCGACGTCCGCGAGGGCGTAGCGCAGGACGGCCGCCATGCCGGGGGCGGCGAAACCCTGGCCGCGGTACTCGGGGGCGACCCAGACGCCCTGGATCTGGCAGGCCTGCGGGGTGGCGGCGCCGATCTCCGCCTTGAAGACGACGCGGCCGTCCCTGCCGACGTGGGCGAACGAGCGCCCGCTGCCGACGAGTTCGGCGACCCGCGCCTGGTAGAGCAGGCCCCCGTCGCCCGCGAGCGGGGAGATGCCGACCTCCTCCGTGAACATCGCCACGCACGCCGGCATGATCGTCTCCATCTCGTCCTTGCGGATGCGGCGGACGTACGGATCCGGGGTGACGTCGGCGGGGAGCCGGTCGGCGACCATCAGGGGCTGGTGCGGCCTGACCTCGCGGGCGGGGCCCCAGCTGGGTTCGAGCAGGCGCCAGAGCAGGGCGGTGGCCTCGGCGGGGCCGACGATGGAGGAGCAGCGGCGGCCCGCCCTGCGGGCGCGGTCCGCGAAGGCGCGTACGGCCCGGGGGCCGGCGCAGATGGGGACGAGGTTGGCGCCGGCGTAGCAGAGGGAGGTCAGCATGCCGTCCTCGTACCAGCCCCACATCTCGCCGCCGAGGCGCCAGGGGTCGAGGCCTGCGACCTGTACGCGGGAGGTGACGAAGGCGTTCGCCACCGGCTCGCGGTCTAGGACGGCGAGCGCGGCGTCCAGGTCGCTCGGGTCGAGGACCCTGGTGGTCGTCTGCGTCAACACGTGCGGGGCCTTCACCATCAGTCTGCTGGTCCCCGCACTGTACCTGCCGGATCTCGCCCCCGCCGCCCCTACCC
>NZ_VDFC01000075.1:215355-219080 GCF_008369065.1 Streptomyces apricus
CCCCTACCCTCCCCCGCTCTCGGCTGCGCTCGAGCGGGGGGACCCCCATCGTCCCTGGGGGCTGCCGCCCCCGGACCCCCGCCATCGCGCTTGCGCGCTCGTCCTCAAACGCCGGACGGGCTGGGGAGCAGGGGCACAGACCGGATTCGTCAGCCGGCGACCGACACCGAGGGCTCCCCGGAGGGGATCCCGTCGGCCTCCATCTGTTCGGCGATCTTCATCGCCTCGTCGATGAGGGTCTCCACGATCTTCGACTCCGGGACCGTCTTGATGACCTCGCCCTTGACGAAGATCTGGCCCTTGCCGTTGCCGGAGGCGACGCCGAGGTCGGCCTCGCGGGCCTCGCCCGGGCCGTTCACCACGCAGCCCATGACCGCGACGCGCAGCGGGACCTCCATGCCCTCCAGACCCGCGGTGACCTCCTCGGCGAGCTTGTACACGTCGACCTGGGCGCGCCCGCAGGACGGGCAGGAGACGATCTCCAGGCGGCGCTGCTTGAGGTTCAGCGACTCCAGGATCTGCATCCCGACCTTGATCTCCTCGACCGGCGGGGCCGACAGGGAGACGCGGATGGTGTCGCCGATGCCCTCGCTGAGCAGCGCCCCGAAGGCGACGGCCGACTTGATCGTGCCCTGGAAGGCCGGGCCCGCCTCGGTGACGCCCAGGTGCAGCGGGTAGTCGCACTGCGCGGCGAGCTGCCGGTAGGCGTTGACCATGACCACGGGGTCGTTGTGCTTGACCGAGATCTTGATCTCCCGGAAGTCGTGCTCCTCGAAGAGGGACGCCTCCCACAGCGCCGACTCGACGAGCGCCTCGGGCGTCGCCTTGCCGTACTTCTGGAGGAGGCGCTTGTCGAGGGAGCCCGCGTTGACCCCGATGCGGATCGGCGTGCCGGTGTCCTTGGCGGCCCGCGCGATCTCCTTGACCTGGTCGTCGAACTGCTTGATGTTGCCCGGGTTCACGCGCACCGCGGCGCAGCCGGCGTCGATCGCGGCGAACACGTACTTCGGCTGGAAGTGGATGTCGGCGATGACCGGGATCTGCGACTTGCGGGCGATGGTGGCGAGGGCGTCGGCGTCGTCCTGGGTGGGACAGGCGACGCGCACGATCTGGCAGCCGGAGGCGGTCAGTTCGGCGATCTGCTGGAGCGTGGCGCCGATGTCCGACGTACGGGTCGTGGTCATCGACTGCACCGAGACGGGTGCGTCCCCACCCACCGCCACGCTTCCGACCTGGATCTTCCGGCTCTTGCGGCGCTCGGCGAGCTTGGTCGGAACGGACGGCATGCCGAGTGAAATCGCAGTCATCTGCTGTGCAACCCCAAGGTAAGGATTCGGTCGGTCCCGAAAGCTGACGGGCTCCAGTCATCGAGATTACGTCACCCTCGAAGGCCGGAGCACATTCCCCGGGCACGACCACCCGATGGGGGACGGCCGGACACCCCTCGTGTCCGGCCGTCGTGAACGGGGTATGACTAGGAGATTCGCACCGGATTGACGACGTCCGCGATCAGCACCAGGATCGTGAAGCAGATGAAGATCCCGGCGACCACGTACGCGACGGGCATCAGCTTCGCCACGTCGAACGGACCCGGGTCCGGGCGCCGCAGCACCTTCGCCGCGTTGCGCCGCAGCGACTCCCACAGGGCGCCCGCGATGTGCCCGCCGTCCAGCGGCAGCAGCGGGAGCATGTTGAACAGGAACAGGGAGAGGTTGAAACCCGCGACGAGGAACAGCATCATCGCGATCTGGTTCTCCGGCGGAATGTCCAGGGTGAACACCTCGCCGCCGACGCGGGCAGCGCCGACCACGCCCATCGGGGAGTCCGCCTCGCGCTCGCCGTCGCCGAAGGCCGCGTCCCACAGGGCGGGGATCTTGGACGGCAGGTCGATCAGCGACTCGACGCCGTTCTGCATCATGTCGCCCATGCGGTCCACGGACTGCCCGAACGACTGCTGGACGATGCCGGAGGCGGGCGTAAAGCCGAGGAAGCCGGCGTACACGTACTTGCCCTCGACGTAGCCGCCGTCGCCGTCGGTCTTGCTGACCTGGTTGCGGATCAGGTGCGCGGAGAGGTCGAGCTGCTTGCCGTCCCGCTCGACGGTCAGGGTGACGTCCTTGCCGGGGTTGGCGCGGATGTCGGCCTGCAGGGCCGACCAGTCGGTGACCTTCTTCCCGTTGAACGCGAGGATCTCGTCACCGCCCTTGAGGCCGGCGGCCTTGGCGGGTGCGGGCGTGTCGCTCGCGCGGCACTCGGAGCGTGCCTCGCTCTGCTCGATGACGCAGTCGGAGACCTTGCCGACCGTGGTGGTCTGGGTCTGGACGCCGAACGTCATCATCACACCGAGGAAGATCGCGACGGCCAGGATCAGGTTCATGAAGGGGCCGGCGAACATCACGATCACGCGCTTCCACGGCTTGCGCGTGTAGAAGAGCCGCTTCTCGTCGCCCGGCTGGAGCTCCTCGAAGGACTGCGCCCGGGCGTCCTCGATCATGCCGCGCCACGGGGAGGTGGACCTCGCCTCCAGGCGGCCGTCGGGGCCGGGCGGGAACATGCCGATCATCCGGATGTAGCCGCCGAGCGGGATCGCCTTGACCCCGTACTCCGTGTCGCCCTTGCGGCGCGAGAAGATCGTCGGGCCGAAGCCGACCATGTACTGCGGCACGCGGATGCCGAACATCTTGGCCGTGGAGAGATGCCCCAGCTCGTGCCAGGCGATCGAGAAGAGCAGGCCGACCACGAAGACGACTATGCCGAGGATCATCATCAGGGTCGTCATGCACGAGCCTCCGCCGTTGTCATGGCTGTCGTCCGGGCTGGTGTCCCAGCCTTCTTGTGCGGTGCGGTGCGGGCCGCCAGTTCACGGGCCCTGGCACGTGCCCAGGTCTCCGCTTCGAGGACGTCCGCGACGGTGAGCGGGGTTCCCGCGGGGGGCGTGCCGTGTTCGGCGACGACCTCCGTGACGGTCTCCATGATCCCGTTGAACGGCAGTGCGCCGTTCAGGAACGCGTCCACGCATTCTTCGTTGGCGGCATTGAACACCGCGGGAGCCGTGCCCGCGAGTTCCCCGACGTGCCGGGCGAGCCCGACCGACGGAAACGCGTCGCCGTCCAGGGGGAAGAACTCCCAGCTCGACGCCTTGGACCAGTCGAAGGCGGGCGCGGCGTCGGGGACGCGCCGCGGCCAGCCCAGACCGATGGCGATCGGCCCCCGCATGTCGGGGGGCGTCGCCTGGGCCATCGTCGATCCGTCCGTGAACTCCACCATCGAGTGGACATACGACTGCGGATGCACGACCACCTCAATGTCCGCGAAGGGAATGTCGTAGAGGAGGTGCGCCTCGATGACTTCGAGCCCCTTGTTGACGAGGGTCGCGGAGTTGACGGTGATGACGGGGCCCATGGCCCAGGTGGGGTGCGCGAGGGCGTCCTCGGGGGTGACGTCGGCCAGCTCCGCCTTCGTACGCCCCCTGAAGGGTCCGCCGGAGGCGGTGACGACGAGTTTGCGTACGTCGGCCCGGGTGCCCGAGGCCAGCGCCTGGAACAGGGCGGCGTGCTCGGAGTCCACCGGGATGATCTGGCCCGGCGCGGCCAGCGCCTTCACCAGGTCGCCGCCRACGATGAGCGACTCCTTGTTGGCGAGCGCGAGGGTGCGGCCCGCCTCCAGGGCGGCGAGGGTGGGGGCGAGGCCGATGGAGCCGGTGATGCCGTTCAGGACGGTGTGGC
>NZ_VDFC01000075.1:219180-224818 GCF_008369065.1 Streptomyces apricus
GCGGCGAGGTGGGTGGCCGCGTCCGCGCCGGCGAGCAGCTCGGGCAGGGGCTCCCCGGGCCCGTACCGCGCGGACAGGGCGTCGCGCAGGGCCGGTACGGCGTCCTCGCGGGCCACGGCGACGGCCCTGACGCGGAGCCGGTGCGCCTGCTCCGCCAGCAGCTCCACCCTCCCGCCCGCCGCGGAGAGCCCGGTCACACGGAACCGGTCGGGGTTGCGCAGTACGAGGTCGATGGCCTGCGTGCCGATCGATCCGGTGGAGCCGAGGATCACGACATCCCGGCTTCCGTCGACGGGATCGAAGACGAGGTGCGGATCGGCGAGAGGGGCTGGACGGTCACTCATCCCCCCATTGTTGCCGCAACGAGACGGCGGAGGGGACGGGGGCGCCCCCTGAGTGCCCCGTAAGGGGCCCGTCAGGGCCCCTCAGGGGCGCGGGGAACTGCGCGACAAGCCCCCACCGGGCCGCAGCCGCCGACGAACCCGGCCGGACCCCTACTTCTTGCGCTTGCGCCGGTTCCGCGACTTACCCGCACGCTGCGAGCGCGGCTTCCGACCGGCCCCGCCCTCCGCCGGAGCGGCCGGCACCGCGTCGGCGGGGACGAAGTCCCCTTCGACCACCCCCTCCGCCGTGTCCAGCGTCGGCGCACTGAAGTGCAGGTCCGTGCGCCGCCCGGCCTCCAGGGGCTCCTGGCCGCCGCCGGGCCGCCCGGCCGCGTCCAGGTTGAACACGTACCCGACGGACTCCTCCTTGATGGCGTCGTTCATGGCGGTGAACATGTCGTAGCCCTCGCGCTCGTACTCGACGATCGGCTCCCGGCCGAGCGTCCACCGCAGCCCGATCCCGTCCCGCAGGTAGTCCATCTCGTACAGGTGCTCGCGCCACTTGCGGTCCAGGACCGACAGGACGACGAGCCGCTCCAGGTCGCGCAGGGCGTCCGCGCCCAGCTCGGCCTCGCGCTCCTCGTAGCGGGCGCGGACGTCGTCGATGACGGCGTCCGCGATCGAGTCGGCGGTCAGCTCGGACACGTCGCCGGCGGCCTCCTCCAGGTCCTCGACGGTGACCCCGACCGGGTAGAGCTGCTCGAAGGCGGCCCAGAGGCGGTCCAGGTCCCACTCCTCGGGGTAGCCGTCGGCGGTCTCCACGGCGACGTACGCGCGGATCGTGTCGTCCATGAAGTGGAGGATCTGCTCGTGCAGGTCCTCCCCGGCCAGCACCCGGCGGCGTTCCTCGTAGATGAGGGTGCGCTGCCGGTTGAGGACCTCGTCGAACTTGAGCACGTCCTTGCGGGACTCGAAGTGCTGCTGCTCCAGCTGCGACTGGGCGGAGGCGATGGCCCGGGTGACCATCCGGTTCTCGATGGGGACGTCGTCGGGGACGTTCGCCATCGCCATCACGCGGTCGACGACCTGGGCGCGGAACAGCCGCATCAGGTCGTCCTCAAGGGAGAGGTAGAAGCGGGAGGCGCCGGGGTCGCCCTGGCGTCCCGAGCGGCCGCGCAGCTGGTTGTCGATGCGGCGCGATTCGTGGCGCTCGGTGCCCAGGACGTAGAGCCCGCCCAGCTCCTTCACCTCGCCGTGCTCGGCGGCGACCGACTCCTTGATCCGCTCCAGGGTCTCCCGGTGTTCGCGCCGGTAGGCGTCCGGGTCGTCCTCGGAGGTGAGCCCGCGCCGGTCCAGTTCCGCCAGCGCCATGGCCTCGGGGTTGCCGCCGAGCATGATGTCGGTGCCGCGGCCGGCCATGTTGGTGGCCACGGTGACCGCGCCCCGGCGGCCTGCCTGCGCCACGATCTGCGCCTCGCGGCGGTGGTTCTTGGCGTTGAGGACCTCGTGCCGGATGCCGCGCTCCCTCAGCCGTGCGGCCAGGGTCTCGGACTTCTCGACGGAGGTGGTGCCGACGAGGACCGGCTGGCCCTTGCCGTGCCGGTCGGCGATGTCGTCGAGGATCGCCGTGTACTTGGCCTCGACGGTCCGGTAGATCTGGTCGGGGTCGTCGGCGCGGGCCGTCGGCCGGTTGGTGGGGATCGGCACCACGTGGAGCTTGTAGATCTGGTGGAACTCGGCGGCCTCGGTCATGGCGGTGCCGGTCATCCCACCGAGCTTGTCGTAGAGGCGGAAGAAGTTCTGCAGGGTGATCGTGGCGAGGGTCTGGTTCTCGTCCTTGACCGTCACCCCCTCCTTCGCCTCGATGGCCTGGTGCAGGCCCTCGTTGTAGCGGCGGCCGGCGAGGATACGGCCGGTGTGCTCGTCGACGATGAGGACCTCGCCGTCCGTGACGACGTAGTCCTTGTCCTTCCGGAAGTGCTCCTTCGCCTTGAGCGCGTTGTTCAGGTGCCCGATGAGGGGGGTGTGGTCGGACTCGTAGAGGCTCTCGATGCCGAGCTGGTCCTGGAGGAACTCCACTCCGCGGTCCAGGATCGCCACGGTGCGCTTCTTGGGGTCGTACTCGTAGTCGTGCTCGGCGCGCAGCCGGGAGAGGCGGTCCTTGTCGGCGGGGGTGGTGAAGTTCTCGTCCTGGACGGCGACCCCGCGCATCCGGGTGACCAGGGTGGCGAAGGCCTCGTACCAGTGGGTGGGGCGGTCGGCCGGGCCGGAGATGATGAGCGGGGTCCTGGCCTCGTCGATGAGGATCGAGTCGGCCTCGTCGACGATCGCGAAGTGGTGGCCGCGCTGGACGAGTTCGTCCTGGGACCAGGCCATGTTGTCCCGCAGGTAGTCGAAGCCGAATTCGGTGTTGGTGCCGTAGGTGATGTCGCAGGCGTACTGCGCGCGCCGCTCGGCGGGGGTCGACCCGGTCCTGATGACGCCCACCGTCAGTCCGAGGAAGCGGTAGGCGCGGCCCATCCAGTCGGCGTCGCGCTGGGCGAGGTAGTCGTTGACCGTGACGAGGTGGACGCCCTTGCCGGTCAGGGCGTTCAGGTAGACGGGCAGGGTGGCGACCAGGGTCTTGCCCTCGCCGGTCTGCATCTCGGCGACGTTGCCGAGGTGGAGGGCGGCGCCGCCCATGAGCTGGACGTCGAAGTGGCGCATCCCGAGGGTGCGGCGGGCGGCCTCGCGCATGGTGGCGAAGGCCTCCGACAGGAGGTCGTCGAGGCTTTCGCCGGCCTCGTACCGTTCTTTGAACTCGGCGGTGAGGGACTGGAGTTCTTCGTCGGTGAGCTGTTCGAATTCCGCTTCGAGGGAGCCGATCTGTTCGGCTGTGCGCTGGAGTCTGCGGAGGATTCTGCCTTCGCCGGCGCGCATGATCCTGCCGGTGATGTTGTCCAGACCCAGTACCGGCACTGGCATTACCCCCTGACACGGACGTACCTGATCCGGTTCTTCGGCTGCCGGCCGGTGGGGGCTCGTCGCGCGGTTCCCCGCGCCCCTGAAGGGGCACAAGAGGTGTCCCCGCTCGCCGGTCCACTCATTGTTGGCGCACATTTTCCGTGCGGCAAGCAGCGGAACGGCGGCGGGGACAGGGGTGAATTCCCGGGAAAAGACCGCCTGTCGGGGCGTCAGTGGACGGGGCGGTGGACGTTCTCCTTCTCGGACGCGCCGGGGGTCGCGTCGGCGATCCAGGGGCCCTCGCCGGAGGGGTCGACGACGCCGTCCTCCAGCCAGGTGTAGGCGCCGCCGAGGACGCCCCGGACGACCTTGCGGTCGACGTCGTCGGTGTTGGACCAGAGGCGGCCGAAGAGTTCCTCCACCCGGATGCGGGACTGGTGGCAGAAGGCGTCCGCGAGCTGGTAAGCCTGGCGGCCGTGCGCCTCGGTGGTGCGCAGGAGTTCGGCCCGTACGCAGACCGCGCTCATCGCGAACAGTTCGGCGCCGATGTCGACGATCCGGCCGAGGAAGCCCTGCTTGGTCTCCAGCCGGCCCTGCCAGCGGGACATGGCGTAGAAGGTGGAGCGGGCGAGCTTGCGGGCCGAGCGCTCCACGTACCGCAGGTGGCCGGAGAGGTCGACGTGCCCCGCCGGGTGGAACTCCGCGTACGAGCGCGGCAGCTGGCCGGGGCCCGCGACCAGCTTGGGGAACCACTTGGCGTAGAAGAGCCCGGCGTTCGCGCCCGCCCGCGCCTTGTCGGTCAGGGACTTCTCGGGGTCGATGAGGTCGCCGGCGACGGAGAGGTGGGCGTCGACGGCCTCGCGGGCGATCAGCAGGTGCATGATCTCCGTCGAGCCCTCGAAGATGCGGTTGATGCGCAGGTCGCGCAGCACCTGCTCGGCGGGGACGGCCCGTTCGCCGCGGGCGGCGAGCGAGTCGGCGGTCTCGAAGCCGCGGCCGCCGCGGATCTGGACCAGCTCGTCGGCCATCAGCCAGGCCATCTCGGACCCGTACAGCTTGGCGAGGGCGGCCTCGATGCGGATGTCGTTGCGGTCCTCGTCGGCCATCTGGGACGACAGGTCGAGGACGGCCTCCAGGGCGAACGTGGTCGCCGCGATGAAGGAGATCTTCGCGCCCACGGCCTCGTGGTGGGCGACCGGCTTGCCCCACTGCTCGCGTACGGAGGACCACTCGCGGGCGATCTTGAGGCACCACTTGCCGGCGCCGACGCACATGGCGGGCAGCGAGAGCCGCCCCGTGTTCAGCGTGGTCAGGGCGATCTTCAGCCCGGCGCCCTCGGGGCCGATGCGGTTCGCGGCGGGCACCCGGACCCGGTGGAAGCGCGTGACGCCGTTCTCCAGGCCGCGCAGCCCCATGAACGCGTTGCGGTGCTCGACGGTGACGCCCTCCGCGGCCGTCTCCACCACGAAGGCGGTGATGCCGCCCTTGTGCCCGTCGGACCTCGGCACCCGCGCCATCACCACCAGCAGGTCGGCGACCACGCCGTTGGTCGTCCAGAGCTTCACCCCGTCCAGGATGTAGTCCTCGCCGTCGGGCACGGCACTGGTGGCGAGGCGCGCCGGGTCGGAGCCGACGTCCGGCTCGGTGAGCAGGAAGGCGGAGATGTCGCTGCGGGCCAGGCGCGGCAGGAAGGTGTCCTTCTGCTCCTGGGTGCCGAAGATCTTCAGCGGCTGCGGGACGCCGATCGACTGGTGCGCCGAGAGCAGCGCGCCGAGCGCCGGGTTGGCGGAGCCGACCAGGGCGAGCGCCTTGTTGTAGTAGACCTGGGTCAGGCCGAGGCCGCCGTACTTCGTGTCGATCTTCATGCCGAGGGCGCCGAGCTCCTTGAGCCCGTTGACGACCTCGTCCGGGATGCGCGCCTCCCGTTCGATGAGCGCGGAGTCGACCTTGGTCTCGCAGAAGTCGCGCAGCCTCGCGAGGAACTCCTCACCGCGCCGGGCGTCCTCGTCCGGGGGCATCGGATGGGGGTGGATCAGGTCGAGCCGGAAGCGGCCGAGGAAGAGCTCCTTGGCGAAGCTGGGCTTGCGCCAGTCCTGCTCCCGCGCCGCCTCGGCGACCTGCCGGGCCTCGCGCTCGGTGACAGCGGGCTGGTGGGGTGTTGCGGACAAGAGGCTCACCTCGCCGCGAATAGGGATCCTGCTCCGATGGTTTCCACTACTTACCGACCGGTGCTACTCGTCCGTATGTACCTGATTCCCGACCCACTCACCAGCCCTGGCGCACCTTTCGGGGCAGGGCGGGCCCGCAGGGCCGCCCTGCCGGGGGCGCGGGGAACTGCGCGACCGGCCCCCACCACCCCGCACCCGCCGTCC
>NZ_VDFC01000075.1:224918-257310 GCF_008369065.1 Streptomyces apricus
CGCCAGGAGGGCCGGGGGCGCCCTGGACCCGGCCCTCCTGGCGGGCCGCACCGACCTGCCGCCGCTGACCGCCGGCGCCGTGGGCACCGAGCTGGCGCTGGTCGACTGGGGCGGGGGCGTCCTCACGCTGCGCGCCCCGGACGGGCGCTACCTGTCGGTCGCCGAGGACGGCTTCGTGCGCGCCTCGGCGGACCGGCCGGGCGGCTGGGTCGTCCAGGAGACGTTCCGCCTGGAGCCCCACGACGGGCACGGTTCCCACGGGGACGGTTCCCACGGGGACGGTCACCTCCTGAAGCACGTCGGCACGGGTCGTCACGTCTGTGTCACCGCCGGCGGCGTGAAGGTTGCCGACCGGGACGACGAGGAACCGGCGGTCCTGGGGGTGGAGTTCACCGAGCACGGCGAGGACGCGGTGGCCCACGCGGCCGCCACCGCCGACGTCGTCCTGGTGGTCGTCGGCAACGACCCGCACATCAACGGGCGCGAGACCGAGGACCGCACCACGCTCGCCCTCCCCGCCCACCAGCGGCGGCTGCTGGAGGCGGCCCGGGCCGCCAACCCGCGCACGGCCCTGGTCGTCACGTCCTCGTACCCGTACGCCGTCGACTGCGCGGACCTCCCCGCGGCCCTGTGGACGGCCCACGGCGGCCAGGCGGCCGGCACCGCGCTGGCCCGCGTCCTGGCGGGGGACGTCTCACCGGCGGGCCGGCTGCCCCAGACCTGGTACGCCTCGGACGCGGACCTGCCCGGCCTGCTCGACTACGACGTGATCGGCGGCCGCCAGACGTACCTGTACTTCGAGGGCACCCCGCTCTTCCCCTTCGGCCACGGCCTGTCGTACGCGTCCTTCCGGTACGCGGACCTCGCGGCGCACGTCGTGCGGGACCGTGTGCGGGTCACCTTCACGGTCACCAACTCCGGGGACACGGCGGCCGACGAGGTGGCCCAGCTCTACGGCCGCCCGGTGGACCCCTCGGTCCCGCGCCCGCGCCGCGCCCTGCTGGCCCACCGGCGCGTCCACCTCGCGCCGGGCGCCCGCGCGGAGCTGTCCTTCGAGCTGCCGCTCGCCGCCTTCGGGTTCTGGGACGTCGCGCACGGCACCTGGCGGGTGGAGCCCGGTGCGTACGACCTCCTGGCGGGCGCGTCCAGCGAGGACGTCCGCCTGACCGGGACGGTCGGCCTGCCCGGCACCCCCGCCCGGCCGCGCCCGGTCCTCGAACGCGGCCTGGAGGCCGTGGACTTCGACGAGCAGCGGGGCGCAGAGATCGTCGACCGCACGAAGCGGTCGGGCGACGCGGTGACACCGGCGCGCACGGACGGCGGCGAAGAGGACGGCACGGCCGAACTCCTCTACCGGCGCTGCGACTTCGGTGCGGGGGCGCGGTCCGTCACGGTCGAGGTCGCGGGCGGGGGCGAGGGCGCGGGCGCGGGCAGCGTGGAGGTGGCTCTTGCGGACGGCCGGGTGCTGGCGCGCCTGGACGTCGGCCCGACGGCGGGCCCGTACGCCTACGTCTCCGTGACCGCCGGGCTCCGGTTCCCGGTCGCGGGGGTGCACGACCTCCGCGTCGCACTGCGCGGGCCGCTGCGGCTGGCGCGGGTCGGCTTCAGCGGCTGACGGGGCTTCACGGGCTCGATCGGCTTCACGGGCTGAGGAGCGGCGGGTCGGTGGCGGCGTGCGACGACGGCCGGAGTCCCCGTGCGGAGGGCTCCGGCCGTCGGTGGGCGTCTGGTCTCAGAGGGCGAGCCCCGTGAGGACCAGCACGCGCTCGTAGGTGTAGTCCTCCATGGCGAACCGCACGCCCTCGCGGCCGACGCCGGACTGCTTCACCCCGCCGTACGGCATCTGGTCGGCCCGGTAGGAGGGGACGTCGCCGATCACCACGCCGCCCACCTCCAGCGCCCGGTGGGCGCGGAAGGCGGCCTGCAGGTCGTGGGTGAACACCCCTGCCTGGAGCCCGTACGCGGAGTCGTTGACGGCGGCGAAGGCGGCGGCCTCCCCGTCCGCCCGCTGCACGGTGAGGACGGGCCCGAAGACCTCCTCGCGGGCGAGCGTCACGCCGTCCGGCACACCGGCGAGCACGGTCGGCGCGTACGAGGCGCCGTCGCGCTTGCCGCCGGTGAGCAGTTCGGCGCCGGCCGACACGGCCTCGTCGACCCACGACTCGACCCGCTTCGCGGCGTCCTCGCTGACCAGCGGACCGACGTCGGTCGCGTCGTCCGACGGGTCGCCGGTCACCTGCGCCTCGACGGCGGCGACGATGCGCGGCAGCAGCCGGTCGTACACCGAGGCGTCCGCGACGACCCGCTGCACGGAGATGCAGGACTGGCCGCCCTGGTAGTTACTGAAGGTCGCGATACGGGCGGCGGCCCGGTCCAGGTCCTCGTCGCTCGCCCAGTCGGCGAGCACGACGGCCGCCCCGTTGCCGCCGAGCTCCAGGGTGAGGTGCTTGCGCGGCACGGAGTCCATGATCGCGTAGCCGACCTTGTCGGACCCGGTGAAGGAGATGACGGGCAGCCGCTCGTCCTGCACCAGCGCGGGCATCCGGTCGTTCGGCACCGGCAGCACGGACCAGGAGCCGGCCGGCAGGTCCGTCTCGGCCAGCAGCTCGCCGATGACCAGGGCGCTCAGCGGGGTCGCGGGCGCGGGCTTCAGGATGAGGGGCGCCCCGGCCGCGATCGCCGGGGCGATCTTGTGGGCACACAGGTTGAGCGGGAAGTTGAAGGGCGCGATGCCGAGCACGACGCCCTTCGGGAAGCGCCGGGTGAGGGCGAGCCGGCCCTGGCCGCCCGCGTCGGTGTCCAGCCGCTGGGCCTCGCCACCGTTGAAGCGGCGGGCCTCCTCGGCGGCGAAGCGGAACACGGACACGGCCCGGCCGACCTCGCCGCGGGCCCACTTGAGGGGCTTGCCGTTCTCGGCGGAGATCAGCCGCGCGATCTCCTCGGTCCGCTCCGCCAGCCGCTTGCTCACGTGGTCCAGGGCGGCGGCCCGTACGTGGGCCGGGGTGGCGGCGAACTCGTCCCGCACGGCGTGGGCGGCGGCGACCGCCTCCTCGACCTGGGCGTCGCTCGGCACCGCGACCCTGCCGACGAGGCGTCCGTCCCAGGGCGACGTGACGTCGAAGGTGGTCTCACCGGTGGCCTGGCGACCGGCGAGCCAGAAGGCGTGGGCAGAAGTCATCGGGTTCCCGGCCCTTCCATTGGCTGAGTCTGGGTGCTGACCACCTCACGGTAGGGCTACGGGACCCCGGGACCCCTTGTCCATCGAGGAGCACCGCTCCCCGGCCCCGCTCCACTTCGTCCTACACGGCGTCCTGCACCGCGTCCTGCACGACGTCCTGCACGGCGGAGGGTCTGCCCCTCAGGGACGCGACGGACCGCTCTACTCGCCGGCCGTCGCGGACACGGCCGCGGTCGCCTTCAGGGCGAGCCACAGCTCCATCCGCACGTCCGGATCGTCCAGGGAGCGGCCGAGGATCTCCTCGACCCGCCGCATCCGGTAGCGCAGCGTGTGCCTGTGCACCCCGAGGTCCGCCGCGGCCGCGTCCCACTGCCCGTGCCGCGACAGCCACGCCCGCAGCGAGGCGACCAGGTCGCCGCGCCCGGTGGCATCGTGCTCGTGCAGGGCCCGCAGCAGCCCGTCGGCGAACGCCCGCACCGCGTCGTCCGCCAGCAACGGCACCACGGACCCGGTGGCCACGTCCTCGTGCTCCACCAGCACCCGTCCCCGCCGCCGCGCGACGGACAGCGCCTGTTCGGCCTGCTTGTAGGCGGCCCCGGCGGCGACGGGCCCGGCCGGCGCGGACACCCCCACGACCAGCTCGTCCTCGTCCGTCCCCGCCTCGGAGCCGCTGCGCGCGATCCCGACCGTCTCCGCGTACCGCGTGCAGGCGGCGACCACCGCGCCCCCGTCCGCGGCGAGTATCACCACCCGCTCCCCGTCGGGCACGACCAGCACGGCCTCGCCCGAGCGCGCGGCGGCGAACTCCGCGACCTCGACGAGGCCGCCCACCAGGTCGCCCCCGGCACCGGCGAGCGCGACCGCCGCGGCGGTCCCGGCCGGGGTGCCCGTCCCGTCGGCGCCGGCTCCGCTCCCTGCCACGCTCCCGGCCGCGCCGCCGGCCCGCGCCCGCCCGGCCGACGCCGAGGCCGCCTCGGCGAGCAGCATCCGGTACGGCGCGTCCAGCAGTCCTCCGTACAGGTCCCCGGCGACGCCCCGGGCGTGGTCGGACTGCCCGGCGAGCAGCATCCGCAGCACCGCCGCGCCGATCCGCTGCTCGGCGGCGTACAGCGACCGGGACCGTTCCGTGGTGAGCGTCAGCAGGGCGATCGCGGAGTGCACGGCGTACCGCCCGGCCGTACCGGGCGCCGCCGCGGTGCCGACGGCGAGCGCGCCGCGGGCGCGCCGTCCGGTCCCCAGGGAGTGCAGTTCGACCCGGTCCCCGCCGTCCGCGCCGTCCGCGTCGCCGGCCGGGTCCCCGCCGACCACCGCGCTCGCGGGCGCGGGGCGCTCCCGCAGCCGCTCCACGTCCGCGACGAGCCGGGCGGCCCTGCGTCCCGCCCACTCGGGCGCGGTGGCGACGACGGCCCCGGAGGCGTCGTACAGCGCGGTCCATCCGTCGACCTGCGAGGCGAGCGCGGCCAGCAGCCCTTCGGGGCCGTCGTTGAGCGCCTGCTTGGTCAGTTCGCGCTGCGCGGCGAATCCGGCGGTCACCGCCCGGTACTGGTCGGCGGCGATGGCCGCGGAGACCGCCTTGCTGATGGCGAGGAAGGGTGTGCGCCGGGGGACCTCCAGAAGCGGCAGTCCCTCGTCGGCGGCCGCGGCGGCCAGCGCCTCGGGGACCCGGTCGTGGTGCACGCCGACGGCGAAGCCGAGCCCGGCCACCCCGGCGCCGACCAGCCGTTTCACGTACCGGCGCATGGCGTCGGCGTCCTCGACGTCCAGCTTGAGCGCGGTGATGAGCAGCAGCTCCCCGCCCTCCATGTACGGCACGGGGTCAGCGAGCTCGCTGGCGTGCACCCAGCGGACGGGGGTGTCCAGCCGGTTCCGGCCCGCGCGCACGGTGAGTTTGAGCGCCGAGTGGTGGACGAGTGAGGCGAGCGTGGGAGGCATGGGGCCTTCAGGTCTTCACGGATTCTTCGACGGCCACGGACGGTGTGATCTTTTGGCCGCGATGTATGAACGACCTGTGCCGATTCTGCCTCACCGTACGGTCGCCCGGTGCCCACATGTCCGGACGTCCTGCCACGCGCGTCACAGCCCACAGGTACGGACGTCCCGTCACATGCGTCACACCCCGCTCCGGCCCCCCTGGTCGCGCAGGTCCACCAGGAGCGGGGGCGCGTGCTCCCCGCGCACGCTGGTGAGCGAGAGCACCGCGTGCCCGGGCGGCACCCCGTGCGCCAGCTCGGACGCCGACCACCGCTCCCGTTCGACCTGGCGCACGGTCACGGCGCGGGCGGTCGGCGCGTTGCCGGTGATCACCCGGCGCAGCATGTGGACGGCCTTCCCGGCCGGGGTCTCGGCGATGATCTGCCGGTCGGTGACGTCCCGCGCCTCGGTCCACTCCTTGCCCCACACCTCGGCGAAGTCCTGCCCGTCCCACGGGGTGAGCCCGGACAGCGCCACCCGGCACCCGATCGCGCCGAGCAGCGGTGAGCGCAGGGGGCGCGGCGCGTCGTCGAGCGTGCGGAGCGTCATCACCACCCCGGCGTTGGCGGAGCGCAGCCGCTGGAGGCCGCGGACGGCCTCGGGGGTGATGACCCCGGTGGCGTCGTCGAGCACGAGGCAGGCGAACAGGGACCGGTCCTCGCGCGCGGCGGCACTGGCCGCGAACTGGGCCAGCACGAGCCGCGCGAGGATCTTCGAGGCGTCCGCGTGCCCGCGCCGGGGCAGGTCGATCCGTACGCGTACGGGGTGGTCGAGGGCGCGCAGCGAGAAGGGCCGGGACTGCCCGGAGGTGTCGAAGAAGCCGGCGAAGGCGGGCCGGTCGAGCAGCGCCACCCGGTCCGCGAGCACCCCGCCCACGTCGCCGGGGTGGCTCAGCTGCCGCTCCCGCGCGTCGAGTTCGCGCAGCAGCGACTCCTGTCCGGCCTCGGTGAGCGCCTTGCGCAGCGCGGCGAGGGGACCGGGCGCGCCGTCGAGGAGCTGCCGCAGCTCGGGCACGGAGGGGAAGCGGCCGTGGACGGCCCTGTAGGGCCCGAGGAGCTGGGCGAGCACGGTGGTGGAGCGCCGGCTGTCGCCGCCGGGGTGCGGGTCGGCGAGGTCGCCGACGAGCGCCTCGGCGAGCACGGCCGCGGCCTCGTCCGGGTCGGTGGTGCCGCCGTACAGGTCGAGGTCGTACACGGAGTCGGGGTTGCCGATCCGCACCACGACGTCGTACGCGTCCACCGGGCCGAGGCCCGCCCCGGCGGCGCCTACGACCACCACGGCGGCCCGGCCGGCGAGCGCGTGCAGGCACAGCGACTCGGCGAGCGGCCACACGACGGCGCCGGTCTTGCCGGAGCCGGCGGGTCCGACGGCGAGCAGCGAGGTCCCCAGCAGCTCGGGGCCGAGCGCGAGGCCGGTGCCGCGGTAGGCGTAGGGGTTGCGCGGGTCGTCGGCGGTCGTGCCGAGGCGGACCTGTCCGGTGACGAGGTCGTGCCGCGCGAGGCGGCCCGGCAGGTCCCGGGCGCCGGAGGGGMGCGGGCAGGCGGCGGCGCCCTCGCGCAGGACGGCGCCGGTGAAGGTGGCGAGGCTGTGCCGGCCGTTGCGCACGCCCTGCCAGGCGCGGGTGATGCGTGCGTGGTCCACGTCCCGCATGAGCCCGGCCCGCGCATCGGCCCCGAGCCGCTCGGCGGCGTCCACGGCTCCGGCGGCACGGAGGGGGTTCCATTGGGCGGGGTCTTCCTCGGGCAGGGGCGTCTGCTCCCCCGTGGGCATGTTCTGCCGCCAGGCGGGGGGACCGTACCGCTGCCAGATCTCGCTCCACCGGCCGATCTTCCCGAGAAAGGCGAAGATGCCGAAGAAGATCAGGCCCGCGTAGACGTACGAAGCCGTGGCTCCGACGTCACCGGCCCTGCCGTGCACCCAGTCCTCCGGGGCCAGCACCTGCCACGGCCACTGCCAGAAGCTGCCCAGGTAGCCGTTCCAGAGCAGGGAGCAGAGCAGGTACCCGCACAGGAACGCGATCAGTGCGCCACTGAGCAGTTGCCTGGCGGGGGTCTGTTCCGGTTCCACCTCCGGCCGTGGCCGGTGGTCGAACCGCCACACCCCCGGCGCCGCCTCCGGGCGGGGCGTCCGCAGCCAGGTGAGGAAGGCGGAGCCGTCCGGCAGCGGCGGCACCCCCGGCGCCCGGGCGGGCCGCGGCGGCACCTGCGGCGGCCCGGCCGGCCGCGGCACACGATCGGCGTGGGTGCCCCGTGCGTCCTGCGTGCCGTCGCTGTCCATCGCCTCTGCCACCCCTGACCAGCCGCTCCGTACGTGGTTGCGAGTCAATCTAACGCCCTCCCCAAGGGAGTTGCCCGCCCGCCGGGCCGGGTACGCGGCGACACGGCGTCCGTATCCACCGTCGTGTCGCCGTACGCCCGCTCCGCCACCCCCGCCCGCGCCATGTCCAAGACGGACAAGCCGCGCCCCGGACAACGCCCGGATGGAGCATGCCCACCCCCCGTTCCCGGCCCTAGCCTGCGAGGAAGGAAGAAGAAGACAGCCGGCCGTCCGCAGGCCGTCCGCACGACCCCAGGGAGCCCCTCATGAGCGCAGTTCCGCAGGAGCGCCGCATCGTCACCGCCATTCCCGGCCCGAAGTCGCAGGAGCTGCAGGCCCGCCGCAGTGCCGCGGTCGCGGCCGGTGTGGGGTCCGTGCTGCCCGTCTTCACCGCCCGCGCCGGCGGCGGCATCCTGGAGGACGTCGACGGCAACCGCCTGATCGACTTCGGTTCCGGCATCGCGGTGACGAGCGTCGGCGCCTCCGCCGAGGCCGTCGTGCGCCGGGCCGCCGCCCAGCTCCAGGACTTCACCCACACCTGTTTCATGGTCACGCCGTACGAGGGGTACGTGGCGGTCGCCGAGGCGCTGGCCGAGCTGACGCCCGGGGACCACGCCAAGAAGAGCGCCCTGTTCAACAGCGGCGCCGAGGCCGTCGAGAACGCCGTCAAGATCGCGCGCGCCTACACCAAGCGCCAGGCGGTCGTCGTGTTCGACCACGGCTACCACGGCCGGACCAACCTCACGATGGCGCTGACCGCGAAGAACATGCCGTACAAGCACGGCTTCGGCCCGTTCGCGCCCGAGGTCTACCGCGTCCCCGTGGCGTACGGCTACCGCTGGCCGACCGGTCCGGACAACGCGGGCGCCGAGGCCGCCGCGCAGGCCATCGACGAGATCACCAAGCAGGTCGGCGCGGACAACGTGGCCGCGATCATCATCGAGCCGGTGCTCGGCGAGGGCGGCTTCATCGAGCCCGCGAAGGGCTTCCTGCCGGCCCTGAGCAAGTTCGCGACCGACAACGGCATCGTCTTCGTCGCCGACGAGATCCAGTCCGGCTTCTGCCGCACCGGCCAGTGGTTCGCGTGCGAGGACGAGGGCATCGTCCCGGACCTGATCACCACCGCCAAGGGCATCGCGGGCGGACTGCCGCTGGCCGCCGTGACCGGCCGCGCCGAGATCATGGACGCCGCGCACGCCGGCGGCCTCGGCGGCACCTACGGCGGCAACCCGGTCGCCTGCGCCGGCGCGCTCGGCTCGATCGAGACGATGAAGGAGCTGGACCTCAACGCCAGGGCGAAGGCGATCGAGGCGACGATGAAGGCGCGCCTGGGCGCGATGGCGGAGAAGTTCGACGTCATCGGCGACGTCCGCGGCCGGGGCGCGATGATCGCGATCGAGCTGGTGAAGGACCGTACGACGAAGGAGCCGGCCCCGGAGGCGACCGCCGCGCTCGCCAAGGCCTGCCACCAGGAGGGCCTGCTGGTCCTGACCTGTGGCACCTACGGCAACGTGCTGCGCTTCCTGCCGCCGCTGGTCATCGGGGAGGACCTGCTGTCCGAGGGTCTGGACATCATCGAGCAGGCCTTTTCCCGCATCTGAGCAGGTCCCGTCTCATCGGTTCCGGTCCTGGAGGTGCGAGGAGCGGGGCGTGTGAAGAAGGTGTGCGAGGTGGATGGGGGGAACGGATTCCTCCTGTCGGACGCCTGCGCGCTGTCGTAGGTTCTACGCAGATGAGAGATACACCCCGCTCGCAGGCAACTGCGGGCGGCATCAGGGCGGGGCCTCCCCAGCTTCACCCTGGTAGTGCCGTCGCGCACAACCGGAGCCTTGTGCTTCGGGTCTCCTCACCGATCGGACAGTCGCTCGCCCCAAACCCCCCGGGGCGCGCGACGACCCGATCCGGGTACCACCGAAGGGCTTGCACCTACCCCCCCTGGTGCAAGCCCTTCGGCGCGTCCCGGGCCGTGCGGTCCGCTGTGGCCCGCGAGACCCGTGTCCAGGAATGCCTGCGGGCATCGTTCACGACCGCGGGCCGGATCGTGGCCGGTCGCGCAGTTCCCCGCGCCCCTGACGGGGCGCGCCCTCGGCGGAACACGGTCCTGGCAGGCTGTGGGCATGACCAGCCTCCCGGACCGGCGCCCCTCGCCGCACCCGCCCGACAGCAGCAGCCGCGACGAAGGTCCGCCGACCGCCGGCGTCCGGAACCGGGTCCTGGCCCCGGTCCTCCTCCTCGTCCTCTTCGCGCTGCTCACCMGGCAGGCCGCCGTCGACGGTCCGGTGCGCCGCGCGGACGAGCGGCTCGCGCGGACCGTCGAGGGCAGCCGCCTGCCCGGGGGCGCCGCCGAGTTCCTCGCGGACCTCGGCAACGTCGCGGTCGCCGTCCCCGTCCTGCTCGCGGTCGCCGCGTACGCCGCGTGGCGGGCCCGGCGCGCGGCCCTCCCCCGCTGGTGGCTCCTCCCGCTCGCGGCCCTGGTCGCCATGGCCCTCGTCCCGGCCCTGGTGGTCCCGCTGAAGGAGGCCGTCGGCCGCACGGGCCCGCCCGGGGCGGCGGGCGACGGCTACTACCCGTCGGGCCACACCGCCACGGCCGCCGTGGCCTACGGGGCCGCCGTCCTCCTCCTGCTCCCCTGGCTCCGCGACCGCTACCGGCGCCGCGAACTCACCATCGCCTGCGTCCTCCTGGTCGCCGCGGTGGGCTACGGCCTGGTCCGCCGCGGCTACCACTGGCCGCTGGATGTGGCGGGGAGCTGGTGCCTGGGCGCCGTCCTGCTGCTGGGGCTCTCGGCGGTCAGCCGAAGTACCCGTCGAAGTTCCGGGAGAACTCCCAGCCCGCAAAGCGGTCCCAGTTGATCGACCACGTCATCAGGCCGCGCAGGGCCGGCCAGGTGCCGTGCGGGGTGTACGAGCCGCAGTTCGTCCTCTTCGTCAGGCAGTCCAGGGCCTTGTTCACCTCGGACGGGGACACGTGGCCGTTGCCCGCGTTCGTGGAGGCCGGCATGCCGATGGCGACCTGGTCGGGGCGCAGGGGCGGGAAGACATTGGCCGCGTCGCCCGCCACCGGGAAGCCGGTGAGGAGCATGTCGGTCATGGCGATGTGGAAGTCGGCGCCGCCCATGGAGTGGTACTGGTTGTCGAGCCCCATGATCGGACCCGAGTTGTAGTCCTGGACGTGCAGCAGGGACAGGTCGTCGCGCAAAGCGTGGATGACCGGGAGGTACGCGCCGGCGCGCGGGTCCTGGCCGCCCCACTTGCCCGTTCCGTAGTACTGGTAGCCGAGCTGGACGAAGAACGTCTCCGGGGCCATCGTGAGGACGAAGTCGTCGCCGTACTTCGCCTTCAGGGTCTTCAGCGCCGAGATGAGGTTGACGATCACCGGGGTCTTCGGGTTCCTGAAGTCGGTGTCGTCGGCGTTCAGGGAGAGCGAGTGGCCCTCGAAGTCGATGTCCAGGCCGTCGAGCCCGTAGGTGTCGATGATCTTGGAGACCGAGGAGACGAAGGTGTCGCGCGCCGCCGTGGTCGTCAGCTGCACCTGGCCGTTCTGGCCGCCGATCGAGATGAGCACCTTCTTGCCGGCGGCCTGCTTGGCCTTGATGGCCGCCTTGAACTCGGCGTCCGACTCGACGCCGGGGCACTCGGCCGCCGGGCAGCGGTCGAAGCGGATGTCGCCCGAGGTCACGGAGGTCGGTTCGCCGAAGGCCAGGTCGATGACGTCCCAGCTGTCCGGCACGTCGGCCATCCGCGTGTAGCCGGAGCCGTTGGCGAAGCTCGCGTGCAGGTAGCCGACCAGGGCGTGGGCCGGGAGGTCCGCGGGGTCGCCGCCGCCCGGGCCCGCCGCGGTGGTCGCCGTGACGGACGGGGACTTGGCGGACTCGCCCGCGGCGTTCACGGCGGTGACCTGGAAGGAGTACGCGGTCGAGGGGGCCAGTCCGCCGACGGTGGCCGAGGTCCCGGTCACCGTCTGGACCTTGGTGCCGTTGCGGTGGACGGCGTAGCCCGTCGCGCCGGGCACCGCGGGCCAGGACAGGGTCACGGCGGTGGAGGTGACCGTGCCGACCGTGGGGGCGGAGGGCGCGGCCGGCGGCTGGGCCGTGTCGCCGCCGGGTCCGACCAGGGAGACGTCGTCGGCGTGGTAGGCGCCGGTGCCGTACCAGCCGTGCGTGTAGATCGTGACGCTGGTGGTGGCGGGGCCGGMGCGGAAGGTCGTGGCGAGCCGCTGCCAGTCGGGCGCGGACTGCGTCCAGGTGGAGACGTCGGTGGTACCGGTGCCGCTCGCGCCGAGGTAGACGTAGGAGCCGCGGACGTGTCCGGCGAGCGTGTACTGGGAGTCGGGCCGCACGGTCACGGTCTGCGCGCACCGCGCGTTGTCGCTGCCGGCCGGGGTCGCCCGCAGCGCCGAACCGCCGGTGCGGACCGGCGAGTTCACCGCCGTGCCCGCCGTGCAGGTCCAGCCGTCCAGGCCGGCTTCGAACCCGCCGTTGCGGACCAGGTCGGCGTCGGCCGCGCTCGCGGCCGACGACACGGTGACGAGGCCGGGCAGGGCCAGGGCGCCCGCCGCACAGACGGCCAGGGCCCTTCGGAAAGATCTGGCGCGGTCCACGCGTACCTCCTGGCATGGGGGATGGGAGGGTGGAGCGCGCCCAATTTGGTCCAGACCAATGCGGTTGTCAAGGGTTCCGGCGCCGTCCGTCACCGACGCCGGCCCCCGCCATCGACACCGGTCCCCGCCACCGACCTCCGCGAGGGTCCCGGTGTCCGGAGCCGTCCGGCGCCGTCCGGCGTCACCCGTCGCCCTCCGTCGCCAGGCCCGCCGCCGCCTCGTGCATCGCCAGTTCCAGGAGCGCCGGGTCGGTGAGCGTGCCCGAGCCGTCCGGGGGGACCAGCCAGCGGACCCCACCGGTCGACCGCCCGGGGTACGGCACCACGATCCACGTACCGCGCCCCGCCGTGCGGATCCCCGTGCCCAGCCAGCGCGCGGCCGTCCCCGGCGGGACGAAGAAGCCCGTCCGCGCGTCCCCGAAGTCGACCAGCACCGGTCCGGGCCGGTCCAGCACACGGGACAGCACGTCGAGCGTCGGGTAGCCGAGCCGGCCGGGCAGGATCAGCACGTCCCAGGCGCGGCCCGCCGGCAGCAGGGCGACCCCCATGGGGTTGCGCTCCCACTCGAAGCGGCAGGCCTCCGGATCCGGTGCCACGGATGCCAGCCACTCGACCGCCGTCCTGCCCCCCGTCATGCCGCCCGTCGTGCCCCCTGTCGTGTCGCCTGCCATGGCGGAACCTCCCTCTCCGTGTCCGACGCGGGTCGCGTCGGGAGGGAGAGGGAGGTCCGGGCACGGCATTACGCGGGTTGCGCCGCGAATAATCCGTGCGGGTGAACGGGCCGGTTCAGCTGTCGAACCCGAGGCCCATCCGGTCCATCGTCCGCAGCCACAGGTTGCGCCGGCCGCCGTGGGCGTCCGCGCGGGCCAGGGACCACTTGGTGAGCGCGATGCCCGTCCACGCGAACGGTTCCGGCGGGAAGGGCAGCGGCTTCCTGCGGACCATCTCCAGCGACGTGCGCTCCGTGCGCTCCCCCGCCAGCAGGTCGAGCATCACGTCCGCGCCGAACCGGGTCGCCCCGACGCCGAGGCCCGTGTAGCCGGCCGCGTAGGCGACCCGGCCCCCGTGCGCGGTGCCGAAGAAGGCCGAGAACCGGGAGCACGTGTCGATGGCGCCGCCCCAGGCGTGGGTGAAGCGCAGGCCCTCCAGCTGCGGGAAGCAGGTGAAGAAGTGCCCGGCGAGCTTCGCGTACGTGTCCGGCCGGTCGTCGTACTCGGCGCGCACCCGGCCGCCGTACGGGTAGACCGCGTCGTAGCCGCCCCACAGGATGCGGTTGTCGGCGGAGAGCCGGAAGTAGTGGAACTGGTTCGCCGAGTCCCCCAGCCCCTGCCGGTTGCGCCAGCCGACCGAGGCGAGCTGCCCGGCGGTGAGCGGCTCGGTCATCAGCGCGTAGTCGTAGACGGGGACGGTGTACGGGCGCACCCGCCTGACCAGGTTCGGGAAGACGTTCGTGCCGAGGGCGACCCGGCGGGCGCGCACACCGCCGTAGGGCGTGCGGACGGCCATCCCGGCGCCGTACGCCTTCAGGGTGAGCGCGGGCGTGTTCTCGTACACCCGCACTCCCAGTGCGAGGCAGGCGCGCTTGAGGCCCCAGGCGAGCCTGGCCGGGTTCAGCATGGCGACGCCGCGGCGGTCGTGCAGGCCGCCGAGGAAGGTCGGCGAGTCCACCTGCTCCCGTACGGCGTCGGCGTCCAGGTACTCGACGCCGTCGGCCAGGCCCCGCTCCTTCAGCTGCTCGTGCCAGTCGCGCAGTTCGGCGGCCTGGTACGGCTCGGTGGCCACGTCGATCTCGCCGGTGCGCTCGAAGTCGCAGTCGAGCGAGTAGCGGGCGACGGCCGCCTCGATGCCGTCGATGTTGCGCGCGCCGAGCTCCTCCAGCCGGTGGATCTCGTCCGGCCAGCGGGCCAGGCCGTTGGACAGGCCGTGGGTGAGGGAGGCGGCGCAGAAACCGCCGTTGCGGCCGGAGGCGGCCCAGCCCGTCTCGCGGCCCTCGACCAGGACGACGTCGCGCCCGGGGTCGCGCTCCTTGGCCAGGAGCGCGGTCCACAGCCCGCTGTAGCCGCCGCCGACGACGAGCAGGTCGCAGGTCTCGGCGGTGGTCAGGGCCGGCTCGGGACGGGGCCGGTCCGGGTCGTCCAGCCAGTACGGGACCAGCTGGACGTCGGACAGCGACTTCGCCCAGCCGGTGCCGACCCCGCTGCCGGTGGCGGCCCGGCTGCCGGTGCCGGCGCGGCTCATGACGCCCTGCGCCGGTTGCGGCGGTTGCTCATGACCATGGCGGCCAGCACGCACAGCACGGCGACGAGGAACATGGCCGTGCCGACGACGTTGATCTGGACGGGGGTGCCGCGCTGCGCCGAGCCCCACACGAACATGGGGAAGGTGACCGTCGAGCCGGCGTTGAAGTTGGTGATGATGAAGTCATCGAAGGAGAGCGCGAAGGCGAGCAGCGCCCCCGCGGCGATCCCGGGCGCGGCGATGGGCAGCGTGACGCGCAGGAACGTCTGCACGGGACCCGCGTACAGGTCCTGCGCGGCCTGCTCCAGGCGCGGGTCCATGGACATCACGCGCGCCTTGACGGCGGTGACCACGAAGCTCAGGCAGAACATGATGTGGGCGATCAGGACGGTCCAGAAGCCCAGCTGGGCGCCCAGGTTGAGGAAGAGCGTGAGCAGCGAGGCGGCCATCACGACCTCGGGCATCGCCATCGGCAGGAAGATCAGCGAGTTCACGGCGCCGCGGGCGCGGAAGCGGTAGCGGACCAGCGCGAAGGCGATCATCGTGCCGAGGACGGTGGCGCCGAGCGTCGCCCAGGCGGCGATCTGCAGGCTCAGCGAGAGCGAGCCGCAGAGGTCGGCGACCCCGCAGGGGTCGGTCCAGGCGTCCGTGGAGAACCGCTGCCACTCGTAGTTGAAGCGCCCCTTCGGCTCGTTGAAGGAGAACACCGTGACGACGATGTTGGGCAGCAGCAGGTAGCCGAGGGTCAGCAGTCCCGCGACGACGACGAGACGGTGGTTGAGCCAGCGAAAGAAGGCCATCTAGACCAGGTCCTCCGTCCCGGACTTGCGGATGTAGAGCGTGACGACGGCGAGGATCCCGGCCATCAGGACGAAGGAGAGGGCGGCTGCCGTCGGGTAGTCCAGGATGCGCAGGAACTGCGTCTGGATGACGTTGCCGACCATGCGCGTGTCGGTGGAGCCGAGCAGGTCGGCGTTGACGTAGTCGCCGCTCGCCGGGATGAACGTGAGCAGCGTCCCGGAGACGACGCCGGGCATCGACAGCGGGAACGTCACCTTGCGGAAGGTCGTGGAGGGCCGCGCGTACAGGTCGCCCGCCGCCTCGTGCAGCCGCCCGTCGATGCGTTCGAGCGAGGTGTAGAGCGGCAGGATCATGAACGGCAGGAAGTTGTACGTGAGGCCGCAGACCACCGCGAGCGGCGTGGCCAGGACGCGGTCGCCCGCGGTGATGCCGAGCCAGCTCGTGACGTCCAGCACGTGCAGCGTGTCCAGGGCGGAGACGACCGGGCCGCTGTCCGCGAGGATCGTCTTCCAGGCGAGCGTGCGGATCAGGAAGCTGGTGAAGAAGGGCGCGATCACCAGGACCAGGATCAGGTTGCGCCAGCGGCCCGCGCGGAACGCGATGAGGTACGCGAGCGGGTAGCCGAGGAGCAGGCACAGGACCGTGGCGGTGCCGGCGTACGCGATGGAGCGCAGGAACTGCGGCCAGTAGTCGGCGACCGCGTCCCAGTACGTCGCGAAGTGCCAGGTGACCCGGTAGCCCTCCTCCAGGGAGCCGGTCTGCACGGACGTGGAGGCCTGGTAGACCATCGGCAGGGCGAAGAAGACGACCAGCCACAGCAGGCCGGGGAGCAGCAGCCAGTACGGGGTGAGGCGCCCCCTTCTGCGCGGGGGGCGCTCCTTCGGCGCGGGCGCGGGCGCCAGGGGCGGCGCGTCGGTGACGGTCGCCATCAGGCCGCCGCCCCCTCTTCCTCGACCGTTTCGATGCCGGCGTCGATGTCCTGGGCGGCGTCCAGCCCGAAGGTGTGCGCCGGGTTCCAGTGCAGGACGACCTCGGCGCCGGGCACCAGCCGCGGGTCGCGGTCGATGTTCTGGACGTAGACCTCGAACTCCGGGCAGACCGGGCTGTCGACGACGTACTGCGTGGAGACGCCGATGAAACTGGAGTCGGCGATCGTGCCGGTGATGCGGTTGCGGCCGGCCGGGATCGCGCCCGCCTCGTCGGCGTGGGTGAGGCTGATCTTCTCGGGGCGCACGCCCACCAGGACCTTGCCGCCGGCCGTGGTGGGGGCGGAACATCGCGCCCCGGGCAGGACGAGCTTGCAGTCGCCCGCTCTGAGGACGACGTCGTCGCCGCTGCGGGAGTCGACCTCGGCCTCGATGAGGTTGGAGGTGCCGAGGAAGTTGGCGACGAACGTGGTCCGCGGGTTCTCGTAGAGGTCGGCGGGCGAGCCGAGCTGCTCGACGCGGCCCGCGTTCATCACGGCGACCGAGTCGGCCATGGTCATGGCCTCCTCCTGGTCGTGCGTGACGTGGATGAAGGTGATGCCGACCTCGGTCTGGATGCGCTTGAGCTCCAGCTGCATCTGGCGGCGCAGCTTGAGGTCGAGGGCGCCGAGGGGCTCGTCGAGGAGGAGCACCCTGGGGGTGTTGATCAGCGCGCGGGCCACGGCGACGCGCTGCTGCTGGCCGCCGGAGAGCTGGTGCGGCTTCTTGCGGGCCTGCTCGCCGAGCTGGACGAGGTCGAGCATCTCCCCGACCTGCTTCTTCACCGACTTGATGCCGCGCCGGCGCAGCCCGAAGGCGACGTTCTCGAAGATGTCCAGGTGCGGGAAGAGGGCGTAGGACTGGAAGACGGTGTTCACCGGGCGCCGGTAGGGGGGCAGGTGCGTCACGTCCTGCTCGCCGAGGAAGACGGTGCCGGAGGAAGGTTCCTCCAGACCGGCGATCATGCGCAGCGTGGTGGTCTTGCCGCAGCCCGACGCACCCAGGAGGGCGAAGAACGACCCCTGGGGCACGGTCAGGTCGAGCGGCCGGACGGCGGTGAAGGAGCCGTAGGTCTTGCTGATGCCCGAGAGGCGGACGTCGCCGCCGGCCTCCGCGCCGTTCTTCGTCCTGTTCGTACCGTTCTTGGTGGTCACGGTGATCACGCCCCCGTCAGCTTCGCGAACTTCTCTTCGTACGCCGCCTCTTCCTTCGCGCTCAGGGAGCGGAAGGCGTGCGACTTCGCCGCCATCTCGGCGTCGGGGATGATCAGCGGGTTGCTCGCCGCCCCCTCGTCGATCTTCGCCAGTTCGGCCTTCACGCCGTCGACGGGACAGACGTAGTTGATGTACGCGGCGAGCTGCGCGGCCGGACCGGGCTCGTAGTAGTAGTCGATGAGCCGCTCGGCGTTGGTCTTGTGCCGTGCCTTGTTGGGGACCAGCAGGTTGTCCGAGGAGATCATGTAGCCGCTGTCCGGGATGACGAAGTCGATGTCCGGGCTGTCCGCCTTGAGCTGGACGACGTCGCCGGCCCAGGCGACACAGGCCGCGAGGTCGCCCTTGGCGAGGTCGGACGTGTAGTCGTTGCCGGTGAAGCGGCGGATCTGGCCCCTGTCGACGGCCTTCTGCATACGGGCGATGGCCGCGTCGAAGTCGTCGTCCGTGAACTTCCCCGGGTCCTTGCCCAGGTCGAGCAGGGTCAGGCCGACGCTGTCGCGCATCTCGGACAGGAAGGCCACCCGCCCCTTGAGCTTGGGGTTGTCGAGCAGGTCGGAGAGGGACTTCACCTCCACCCCGTCCAGCGCCTTCTTGTTGTAGGCGATGACGGTGGGGATACCGGTCCAGGGGTAGGAGTACGCGCGTCCGGGGTCCCAGTCGGGGGTGCGGAACTGCTGGGAGAGGTTGGCGTAGGCGTGCGGCAGGTTGGAGGGGTCCAGCTTCTGCACCCAGCCGAACCGGATCAGCCGCGCGGCCAGCCAGTCGGTGACGCAGATGAGATCGCGCCCGGTGTCCTGGCCCGCCGCGAGCTGCGGCTTGAGCTTGCCGAAGAACTCGACGTTGTCGTTGATGTCCTCGGTGTACTTGACCTTGATGCCGGTGCGTCCGGCGAACGCGTCGAGCGTCGGACGGCGCTTCCCGCTGTCGTCGACGTCCATGTACTCGGTCCAGTTGGAGAAACTGACCCGTTTCTCGTCGGCCGAGTGGTCCTCGGACGAGACGCCCGCGGTGTTCTTCGCCGCGGGGATGCCGCAGGCGCTCAGCGTCCCGAGCCCGCCGAGGGCGAGCGCGCCGCCCGTGGAGGCGCGCAGCAGCGAACGGCGGCTGAGGGAGGCCCTGCCCCCGCGCAGACCGCGCCGCGGGGCGGCCGGGCTTGCCGGGGACGGGCGATCGGGCTCGTACTGCTCCATGCTCGTGGTGCCCTTTCGGGAGGGTTCGGCCTGGTCCGGGCCGTCGACGTCTAGCGGTCCCCGAAGATCGTGCGGTGCCAGTCCTTCCTGGCCACCGCCGTGTTGTCGAACATGACGTGCTTGATCTGCGTGTACTCCTCGAACGAATACGCGGACATGTCCTTGCCGAAGCCGGACGCCTTGTAGCCGCCGTGGGGCATCTCGCTGATGATCGGGATGTGGTCGTTGACCCACACGCAGCCCGCCTTGATCTCGCGCGTGGCCCGGTTCGCCCGGTACACGTCACGGCTCCAGGCGGAGGCGGCGAGGCCGTACGGGGTGTCGTTGGCGAGCCGGATGCCCTCGTCGTCGCTGTCGAAGGGCACGACCACCAGGACCGGGCCGAAGATCTCGGACTGCACGATCTCGCTGTCCTGCGCGGCGTCCGCGATCAGCGTGGGCCGGTAGTAGGCGCCGCGCTCCAGGCCCTTCGGGACCTCGCCGCCGGTCACCACGCGCGCGTAGGAGCGCGCCCGGTCGACGAACCCGGCGACGCGGTCGCGCTGGGCGACCGAGATCAGCGGCCCGAGGTCGGTGTCCGGCGCGAACGGGTCGCCGAGCCGGACGCCCTCCATCAGCTCCGCGGTCCGGGCGACGAACTCCTCGTAGAGGGGCCGCTGCACGTACGCGCGCGTGGCGGCCGTGCAGTCCTGGCCCGTGTTGATGAGGGCGCCCGCCACCGCGCCGTGCGCGGCGGCCTCCGGGTCCGCGTCGTCGAAGACCACGAAGGGGGCCTTGCCGCCGAGCTCCAGGTGCAGGCGCTTGACGGTGGCGGTGGCGATCTCCGCGACGCGCCTGCCGACCGCGGTGGAGCCGGTGAAGGAGGTCATGACGACGTCGGGATGACCGACGAGGTGCTCGCCCGCGTCCCTCCCGGCGCCGGTGACGATGTTGACGACCCCGTCCGGGATGCCCGCCCGGGTCGCCGCCTCCGCGAACAGCAGGGAGGTGAAGGGGGTCAGCTCGGCGGGCTTGAGGACGACGGTGTTGCCCGCGGCGATCGCCGGGAGGATCTTCCAGGCCGCCATCTGCAGGGGGTAGTTCCACGGGGCGACGGACCCGACGACACCGATGGGTTCACGGCGTACGTACGAGGTGTGGTCGCCCGAGTACTCGCCGGCGGACTGGCCCTGGAGGTGGCGGGCCGCGCCGGCGAAGAAGGCGGTGTTGTCGATCGTGCCCGGGACGTCGAACTCGCGGCTCAGCTTGAGCGGCTTGCCGCACTGGAGGGACTCCGCCTGCGCGAACTCCTCGGCGCCCTCGGCGAGCACGGCCGCGAAGCGGTGCAGCGCGTCGGAGCGCTCGCCGGGGGTGGCGCCGGACCAGCCGGGGAACGCCTCCCGCGCGGCCCGGACCGCCGCGTCCACGTCGGCCGGGCCGGCCAGCTCGTAGGTGTGGACCTCGTCGCCGGTGGCGGGGTCGACGACGGAGTGGTCGCGGCCGGACGTGCCGTGCCGCAGGGCGCCCGCGATGTACTGGGCGCCGTCCGCGAAACGGTCCTGCGCCTGGAAGCGATGGCCCGGACTGTGCATGTCGCTCTCCTCCGCCGCCCGCCCCGCGATCCGGGGGTCGGCGTAGCTCCAGCTCGATTTGAGTGCCGATCCTGACAGAGCAATGGTGCTCCAACAAGTGATTCCGTTGTTGCCTTTTGGTTACGCGACGGAATCTGTCGGCCAGGTGTCGAGTCGCCGAGGAAAAGGCAGGACGGTGTGTCAGTGGTGCGTGCCAGACTCGCGTGCATGGGGGAGATCGGGTCGGGAGCGGCGTCGGAGATCGTTTCGCGGGAGGCGCTGGTCAGCGCGGTCCGGGCAGGAGCGAAGGTCAGGTATCTGCACTTCTGGGGGCACCGCCCGCGGGCGGACGGGCGGATCGGACCGAGCTGTCTGAGCCAGTGGTGGCCCTCACCGTTCACGGTCGACGGGGTCGAGTACCGGACCGCCGAGCACTGGATGATGGCCCGCAAGGCGCGCCTGTTCGGCGACGCGGAGGCGGAGCGGCTCGCGCTGGACGCGGCGAACCCGGCGCTGGCGAAGAAGGCCGGGCGGCTGGTCCGGGGGTTCGACGAGGCGGTCTGGGAGCGGGAGCGGTTCGGGATCGTGGTGGAGGGGAGCGTGCGGAAGTTCGCCTCCGACGAGGCGCTCCGTGGGTTCCTGCTGGGCACGGGTGAGCGGGTGCTGGTGGAGGCCAGTCCGCTGGACCGCGTGTGGGGCATCGGCCTCCCCGCGGACGCCGACGCGGCATCGGACCCGACCCGATGGCGGGGCCCGAACCTCCTGGGCTTCGCCCTGATGAAGGCAAGATCCCACCTGCGCACGCTTTGACCTGCGACCCGCGCCCCTGGCTACCTAGGGGCGCGGGGAACTGCGCGACCGGCCCCCACGGCCCGCGGCCTACGATGATCCTGTCGTACCGATCAGCCGATCACCCGCGCCGCCGCGCAGCGGTTTGGCGTCGTTCCCGGGAGGAACCCTTGACCGACCTGCACGCCTTCATCGCCGGACTGCCCAAGGCCGAACTGCACGTCCACCACGTCGGCTCCGCCTCCCCCCGGATCGTCTCCGAGCTGGCCGCCCGCCACCCCGACTCCAAGGTGCCCACGGACCCCGAGGCCCTGGTCGACTACTTCACGTTCACGGACTTCGCCCACTTCATCGACGTGTACCTGTCCGTCGTCGATCTCATCCGCACCCCCGAGGACGTCCGCCTCCTCACCTACGAGGTCGCCCGCGACATGGCCCGGCAGCAGATCCGCTACGCCGAGCTGACGATCACCCCGTTCTCGTCGACCCGCCGCGGTATCGACGAGCGCGCCTTCATGGACGCGATCGAGGACGCCCGCAAGGCCGCCGAGGCCGACTTCGGCACCGTCCTGCGCTGGTGCTTCGACATCCCCGGCGAGGCGGGACTGGAGTCCGCCGAGGAGACGGCCCGGCTCGCCACCAGCGACAAGCTGCGCCCGGAGGGCCTGGTCTCCTTCGGGCTCGGCGGCCCCGAGATCGGCGTACCGCGCCCGCAGTTCAAGCCGTACTTCGACCGCGCGATCGCCGCCGGCCTGCACTCCGTGCCGCACGCGGGCGAGACGACGGGCCCGGAGACGGTGTGGGACGCGCTGACGGACCTGCGCGCCGAGCGCATCGGCCACGGCACGAGTTCCGCGCGGGACCCGAAGCTGCTTGCGCACCTCGCCGAGCACCGCGTCCCGCTGGAGGTCTGCCCCACCTCCAACATCGCCACCCGGGCGGTGCGCACCCTGGACGAGCACCCCCTCAGGGCGTTCGTGGACGCGGGCGTCGTCGTCACGATCAACTCCGACGACCCGCCGATGTTCGGCACCGACCTCAACAACGAGTACGCGGTCGCCGCCCGCCTCCTCGACCTGGACGAGCGGGGCCTGGCCGCGCTCGCCAAGAACGCCGTCGAGGTCTCCTTCCTGGACGCCCCCGGCAAGGCGGCCCTGGCCGCGGAGATCGACGCGTACACCGCAGGGTGGCTCGCGCCCTGACCCGGCGCACCAGCACAATGGCCGGATGCGTACCGTGACTGCCGTGGCCCATCGCGGCGACCCCTACCGCGTCCGTGAGAACACGATCGACTCGCTGCGTTCCGCGCTCCGCCAGGGCGCGGACGCCGTCGAGACGGACGTCCGGCTGACCCGCGACGGCGTGCCCGTGCTGCTGCACGACGACACGCTGAAGCGGCTGTGGGAGCACGACAGGCCGCTGCGCTCCCTCTCCTGCGACGAGGTGCGCGAGCTGACCTCGGACGGGGTCCCCACGTTCGAGGAGGCCCTCAAGGCGACCGACGAGGGCCGGCTCATGGTGGACCTGCCGGGCCGGGCGGACGCGCGCACCGTCGGCCGGGTCACCGGCGTCGTGCGCGACCTCGGCGCCGAGGAGCGCGTGTACTACTGCGGGGCCGCCGACACCATGCTCGCCGTCCGCGCGGCCGACCCCGCCGCGGAGATCGCCCTCACCTGGACGAGCCTCGCACCGCCGCGGCCCGCGCTGCTCGACGCGGTGCGGCCGCGGTGGCTCAACTACCGCTTCCCCCTGGTGAGCCGCGAGCTCGTCGCGAAGGTCCACCGGGACGGCTACCTGGTCTCGGTGTGGACGCCCGACACCCGCCGGTCCATGCGGCGGCTCCTCGACGCGGGCGTCGACTCCGTCACGACCAACCGCATCGACATCCTGACCTCACTGCGCGACGCCTGCCCGGGCACCTAGGGGAGATCCCCGGCAACACCCTTACCTGGCAAGGCTGTTGGTCAGGGTGCGGGCCAGGGGCGGCGCCCTCCCGGGAGAGGATCCGGGTGGCGGCGTACGACCGGAGGATGAAGGTCACCGATCACTCCGGGAGCCGACCGATGCATCTCCGCGTACGTACCGCCTGCGCCGCCGCGGTGGTCCTGGGCCTGACCGCCCTTCCCCTCGCCGGGACCGCCCMCGCCGCGCTCGCGGGGCTCCCGGACGACGACGCGACGGCCGCGCTGGTCCGCGTCTCGGGCACGGACGGCGCCTGGCGCGGCAGCGCCGGGGTGCGCGACCTGCCGAGCGGCCGGAAGGCGCTGGAGGACGGTCGGTTCCGGGCCGGTTCCACGACGAAGGTCGTCACCGCGGCCGTGGTGCTCCAGCTCGCCGCCGAGGGCCGGGTGGACCTGGACGGACACCTCCAGACCTACCTCCCCGGCCTCCTCCCGCCGGCCTTCGAGCCGATCACCGTACGCCAGTTGCTCACCTTCACGAGCGGTCTGCAGCCGGGCTCGTCGCTCGGGGACGTGGACGGCGAGGGCTACGAGCGGCGGTACGAGACGCTGACCCCCGAGGAGGTCGTGGCCGCGTCGGCCGCCAAGGGCCCCGCCTTCCCGCCCGGCGAGCGGCAGGTCTACGGCAACATCGACTACACCGTGCTGGGACTGCTCGTCGAGGAGGTCACCGGCGACTCGTACGAGCACCAGGCGGCCGTACGCGTCCTGCGGCCGGCCGGGATGCGGCACACGTCCTTCCCCGGCGGCCCCGACCCGCGGCTGCACGGACCGCACAACCGCGGCTACCAGAGGCTGGCGGACGGCAGGCTGGTGGACGCCACCGAGTGGAACATGTCCGACCGGTGGGCCGCGGGCGACATGATCTCCACGACGGCCGACCTGGAACGGCTCCTGTACGCGCTGTTCCGGGGCCGGCTGGTCCCGCAACCCCTGCTGGAACGGGAGATGTTCACCCTCCCCGACGTGCCGGGCGCGACCATGAGCGCGGGCCTGCAGCGGTACGACCTGGGCGGGGGCCGGGTCGTGTGGCTCAAGTCGGGGGCGCGCCCCGGGTACGGCACGCTCCTCGCGGCCACCCGCGACCTGTCCCGCACGCTCGTGTACTCGGTCAACGCGACCGACGCGAAGGGGGAGGGCATGAATCCGGTGGCCGAGCGGATCGTACGGGCGGCGTTCGGCGGCTGAGTGCGGCGTCCGGTGCGGCCGGCCGGTTCAGCCGCTGAGGGTGGCGGCCGGTCCCCCGCCGAGCGCCGCGGCGCGCTGGGCGAGGCGCTCCAGGACCGTCTCGCCCCACTGGATGTTCCCCTTCTCCAGGGCGATGCCGCCCTGGAGGGTGAGGTAGGGGCCGACGCGTTCGGCGGTCGCGAGGTACTCGTCCTCGGTGCGCCCGGCCAGCATCCGTTCCTGCATGCGCCGGTAGCGGGCGAGTTTGGCGGTGGACCGCTCCACCCGCTCGGCGACCGCCGCCAGGACGGCCGCCACGTCCTCGGCGCCCCCGATGTCGACGCACTGGACCTTGACCATCAGCTCGTCCCTGATGGCGAGCGGCTTCGCGGGGCCCCCGGCGACGTACGCGCGCAGGACCCGGCGTCCGGCCTCGGTGAGCGAGAAGAGCCGTTTGTTGGGGCGGCGCTCCTGCTGGACGACACGGGCCGAGACGAGCCCCTCGCCCTCCATGCGCTCCAGCTCGCGGTAGAGCTGCTGGGGGGTGGCCATCCAGAAGTTGGCGACCGAGGCCTCGAAGCCCTTCGCGAGGTCGTACCCGGACGCCTCGCCCTCCAGGAGCGCGGCCATCACCGCGTTGCGCAACGCCATGGGCCCAAGCTAACACCGCGTCGCTCAGTCATTTGGCTGGTCAAGGACGTGACCGCCGCGCCCCGGACCGCTGCCGTCCGGTACCGGTGCCGGGGAGGGTGCGGGCGCCGGGGTGGCCGCCGCGGCCGGGAAGAGCACCGGCGGGAGCAGGTCCGCCCGCCGCAGGAGCCAGGGCCCCAGGAAGCCGCCGACCCAGCGCAGCTCCGTACCGACGACGCGCAGACCGGTGCGTGCCGTACGTACCGCGTGTACCGACGTGTCGGGCGGCAGGGGCAGTGTCCAGGAGTCGTCGCTGCCCGGGAGGGCGAAGGCGTGGGCCACCGCGGCGGCGATCCGCGCGTGGCCGAGCGGGCTCGCGTGCAGCCGGTCCGGGCTCCACAGCCGGGGGTCGGTCAGCACCGCGTGGGCGGACATGTCGGCGACGACCACGCCGTGTCGCCCGGCGGCCTCCCTGATGCGGGAGTTGAGGGCGAGGACCCGGCGGCCGAGCGGCCGGGCCAGCGGGGTGATCCGGCCGATGTCGGGGAAGGCGACCGTCGCGACGCGGGCACCCTGCCCGGTCAGCGCGGCGAACATCGCCTCCAGGTGTCCCGCCACCTCGTCCGCGTCGAAACGTGGGCGCAGCAGGTCGTTCATCCCGGCGACGACGGTGGCCAGGTCGGGGCGCAGGGCGAGGGCCGCCGGGAGTTGCTCCGCGCGGACCTGTCCGGCGAGGCGTCCGCGGACGGCGAGGTTGGCGTAGCGGACGTCGGGGTTCTGCCTGGCGAGCTCCTCCGCGAGGCGGTCGGCGCAGCCGCGCAGTCCCAGTACGTCGTCGCCGTCGCCGAGTCCTTCGGTCTGGCTGTCCCCCAGGGCGACGTACCGCAGGTATCCGCTGTCGGACACGGGTGCCCACCTTTCACTGGACCGCACCTATGCACCGATTAGCTTATTCATATAGTTGACTATGGCAAGGGGATCTCGCCCCCGCCGCCCCTACCCATTCCCGTCACTTCCTCGGGGGCTCCGCCCCCGAACCCCCGTTGCGCAGTTCCCCGCGCCCCTAAAAGGGGCGCGGGGAACTGCGCAACGGCCCGAGAGCCCCCGGCCCCTCACACCCGGTACCCGGCCTGGGCCACCGTCTCGATCAGCGGCGGGTCCCCSAGCTTGCGGCGCAGCCTGCTGACCGTCACCTTCACCGTCCGGGTGAAGGGATCGGCTGCCTCGTCCCAGGCGCGCTCCAGCAGCTCCTCGGCGGAGACGACCGCGCCCCCGGCCGCCATGAGCAGCTCCAGGACCGCGAACTCCTTCGGGCTGAGCGGGAGTCCGCGGCCCCCGCGCGTCGCCGTCCGGCGGGCCGGGTCGAGCCGCAGGTCGCCGCGGACCAGCACGGGCGGCAGCGCGGGCTGGGCACGCCGGCCCAGCGCCCGTACGCGCGCGACGAGTTCGGTGAAGGCGAACGGCTTCGGCAGGTAGTCGTCGGCGCCCATGCCGAGCCCCGCGACCCGCTCGGCGACCGTGCCGGACGCGGTGAGCATCAGCACCCGCGCCCGGCTGCCCCCCTCGGCCAGAACCCGGCAGACCCGGTCACCGTGCAGTCCGGGCAGGTCGCGGTCGAGCACGACGACGTCGTAGCCGTTGACCGTGGCCCGCTCCAGCGCCGCGTGGCCGTCCAGCGCGACGTCGACGGCCATCCCCTCTCTGCGCAGTCCCGCCGCGACGGTCTCGGCGAGCTCCTCGTGGTCCTCGACCACCAATACGCGCATCGGCATCTCCGGCTGCGTCTCCGGTCGTGCTCCGGCTGCTGCGAACCCTGGGGACAGCGTGCCCGCCGGGCGGTAACAGGGTGGTAAGAGCGTCCGTTCCCGTGCCGTAACCGCTCGTGCGCTGGGCTGTCCCGCGAGGACACACGTCCTCGCCGGAGACCTAGGAGGACCTCATGCGAAGTTCGACGGAACGGCACCGCCGGCTGACGGCGGCCTGCGCGCTGATCAGCGCCCTCACACTCGGCGGGGTGTACGCGGGCCAGTCCGTGGCCGCCGGCTCCTCCCCGCCGAGCGGCGGCTCGTCGTCCGAGTCACCGAAGGATGAGAACCCGGACGACACGGGTGACTGGAAGCGGCAGGACAAGGCGCCCCGCGCGTACACCGACTGCATGCGCGACAACGGCCTGGCGGACTTCCCGGACATCGTCATCTACACGGCGGACGGGGGCCGCGGGGTGAAGGTACGGATCGAGAGGGGCGAGGAGGGTGACGGGACGAAGCGCCCTGACCCGACCTCGAAGCAGTTCCGCAAGGCGGCGAAGGCGTGCCAGGACGTCCTCGCCGACATCGGCGTCGAACTGCCGGTGCCGCCGCGCGGCCTGCCCGGGAAGGGCGGCGGCCCCTTCCCGGCCCCCGGCGGCTGCGGCGAGATCCGGAAGCACGAGAAGGGGGACGACGACCGGCGCGAGGACCGCGGCACGCGACCGAGCGGCGCGGGGTTCGTCCTCAGCGGCTGACACACGTCCGACTGCCGGCCACGGTACGGCCGCCGGACGCGGTACGGCTGCCGGCACGTGACCGGCAGCCGTACCCCCAGGGCCGCGTACCGCCTACGAACCCCTCAGCCCAGCGACGTCATGACGTGCTTGATCCGCGTGTAGTCCTCGAACCCGTAGCCCGACAGGTCCTTGCCGTAGCCGGACTTCTTGAAGCCGCCGTGCGGCATCTCCGCGACCAGCGGGATGTGCGTGTTGATCCACACGCAGCCGAAGTCGAGGACCTTGGACATGCGCATCGCGCGCGCGTGGTCCTTCGTCCAGACGGAGGAGGCGAGGGCGTACTCGACGCCGTTGGCGTACGCCACGGCCTGGGCCTCGTCCGTGAAGGACTGGACGGTGATGACCGGGCCGAAGACCTCGTTCTGGACGATCTCGTCGTCCTGCTTCAGGCCGGAGACGACGGTCGGGGCGTAGAAGTACCCCTTCTCGCCGACCCGGTGGCCACCGGCCTCGACCCTCGCGTGGGCGGGCAGGCGCTCGATGAAGCCGCTGACCTGCTCCAGCTGGTTCGGGTTGTTGAGCGGCCCGTAGAGCACGTCCTCGTCGTCCGGCAGGCCGGTCTTCGTGTCGGCGGCGGCCTTGGCGAGCGCGGCCACGAACTCGTCGTGGATCGACTCCTGGACGAGGACGCGCGTGGCGGCCGTACAGTCCTGGCCGGCGTTGAAGAAGCCCGCCACCGAGATCTCCTCGACGGCCTTGGCGATGTCGGTGTCCTCGAAGACCACGACGGGCGCCTTGCCGCCCAGTTCGAGGTGGACCCGCTTGACGTCCTTGGCGGCGGACCCGGCGACGGAGATGCCGGCCCGTACGGAACCGGTGATCGACGCCATCGCCGGGACCGGGTGCTCCACCATCAGGCGGCCGGTGTCGCGGTCGCCGCAGACGACGTTGAAGACGCCTTTGGGGACGATCGAGCCGATGATCTCGGCGATCAGGACCGTGGAGGCCGGGGTGGTGTCGGAGGGCTTCAGCACGACCGTGTTGCCCGCGGCGAGCGCCGGGGCGAACTTCCACACGGCCATCATCATCGGGTAGTTCCAGGGCGCGACCTGCGCGCAGACGCCGACCGGCTCGCGGCGCACGATCGAGGTCAGGCCCTCCATGTACTCGCCGGCCGACCGGCCCTCCAGCATCCGCGCCGCGCCCGCGAAGAAGCGGATCTGGTCGACCATGGGCGGGATCTCCTCGGACCGGGTCAGTCCGATCGGCTTGCCCGTGTTCTCGACCTCGGCGGCGATCAGTTCCTCGGCGCGCTCCTCGAAGGCGTCCGCGATCTTGAGGAGGGCCTTCTGCCGCTCGGCGGGCGTCCGGTCGCGCCAGGCCGGGAAGGCGGCGGCCGCCGCCTCCATCGCGGCGTCGACGTCGGCCTGGCCGGACAGCGGCGCGGTGGCGTACGCCTCGCCCGTCGCGGGGTTGACCACGTCCGTGGTCCGTCCATCGGCGGCATCACGGAACTCTCCGGCGATGTAATTGCGCAGACGACGCAGCTCGGTGCTCACTGCCCGGCCCTCCTGTCGGATGTCCTACGACGGTTCTTCGACTGTCCTACGACGCTTCTTCGGCTGTCCTCCGCCCCAGGTGTCCACTACCTGAGACGCGGAGCTCCCACCCTAATCCTCACTCTGACGTTTTCAACACCCCCACCGACCCCATGGCTGCGAAATCCGCAGGCTGCGAAGTCGTGGACAACGGATTTCATCGATCAGACCTTGCGAAACTGTCGAGCCCTCGTGCACAGTGAGCGCGTGGCCAGTCGAAGCGCAGAACCCAGGGATCCCCGGGACTCCCGCGAGTCAAAGAACGGCACCCCCCAGCTGGACGCCGTCTCCCTCGCCATCATCGAGCAGCTCCAGGAGGACGGCCGCCGCCCGTACGCCGCGATCGGCAAGGCCGTCGGCCTCTCCGAGGCGGCCGTGCGCCAGCGCGTCCAGAAGCTGCTCGACCAGGGCGTGATGCAGATCGTCGCCGTCACGGACCCGCTCACCGTGGGCTTCCGCAGGCAGGCGATGGTCGGCATCAACGCCGACGGCGACCTCGAACCGGTCGCCGACGCGCTGACCGCCATGCCGGAAGTGGAGTACGTGGTGATGACCGCGGGCTCTTTCGACATCCTCGCCGAGATCGTCTGCGAGGACGACGACCACCTGCTGGACGTCATCAACAAACGCATCCGGGTCCTGCCCGGCGTGCGCTCCACCGAGAGCTTCGTCTACCTGAAGCTCAAGAAGCAGACCTACATGTGGGGAACCCGATAGCCGTGACTGCCAAGGACCTCAGCCGCACCGCGTACGACCACCTGTGGATGCACTTCACCCGCATGTCCTCGTACGAGGACGCGCCCGTCCCCACGATCGTCCGTGGCGAGGGCACCTACATCTACGACGACAAGGGCAAGCGCTACCTCGACGGTCTCGCCGGCCTGTTCGTGGTCCAGGCGGGCCACGGCCGCGCCGAGCTGGCCGAGACGGCCGCCAAGCAGGCCCAGGAGCTGGCCTTCTTCCCGATCTGGTCGTACGCCCACCCCAAGGCCGTCGAGCTGGCCGAGCGCCTCGCGCACCACGCTCCGGGCGACCTGAACAAGGTCTTCTTCACCACCGGCGGCGGCGAGGCCGTCGAGACCGCCTGGAAGCTCGCCAAGCAGTACTTCAAGCTGCAGGGCAAGCCGACCAAGCACAAGGTCATCTCGCGCGCGGTCGCCTACCACGGCACCCCGCAGGGCGCCCTGTCCATCACCGGACTGCCCGCCCTGAAGGCGCCGTTCGAGCCGCTGGTCCCGGGCGCGCACAAGGTCGCGAACACCAACATCTACCGCGCGCCCGCGTTCCTCGACCACGGTTCCGGCGTCTCCCCCGAGGCCTTCGGCCGCTGGGCCGCCGACCAGATCGAGGAGCAGATCCTCATGGAGGGCCCGGAGACGGTCGCCGCCGTCTTCCTGGAGCCCGTGCAGAACGCGGGCGGCTGCTTCCCGCCGCCGCCCGGCTACTTCCAGCGGGTGCGCGAGATCTGCGACCGGTACGACGTGCTGCTCGTCTCGGACGAGGTCATCTGCGCCTTCGGCCGGCTCGGCACGATGTTCGCCTGCGACAAGTTCGGCTACGTACCGGACATGATCACCTGCGCCAAGGGCATGACCTCGGGCTACTCCCCGATCGGCGCCTGCATCATCTCGGACCGGCTGGCCGAGCCGTTCTACCAGGGCGACAACACCTTCCTGCACGGCTACACCTTCGGCGGCCACCCGGTGTCGGCGGCCGTCGGCCTCGCCAACCTCGACATCTTCGAGCGCGAGAAGCTCAACCAGCACGTGCTGGACAACGAGGGCGCGTTCCTGTCCACCCTGCAGAAGCTGCACGACCTGCCGATCGTCGGCGACGTCCGCGGCAACGGCTTCTTCTACGGCATCGAGCTGGTGAAGGACAAGGCCACCAAGGAGACCTTCACGGACGAGGAGTCGGAGCGCGTGCTCTACGGCTTCGTCTCCAAGAAGCTCTTCGAGTACGGGCTCTACTGCCGCGCCGACGACCGCGGCGACCCGGTCATCCAGCTGTCGCCGCCGCTGATCTCCGACCAGTCGACGTTCGACGAGATCGAGGGGATCGTGCGCCAGGTGCTGACGGAGGCCTGGGCGAAGCTGTGACGGCGCGACGCGCGACCGCATGACCGCGCGACCGCGTCCGCGTCCGATGAACTGAAACTGTGATCAACACCGGCCCCGGGGCGCCCGTTCGAGTGAGAATGGGCGCCCCGGGGCCGCGTGCTGTCCGGCCTCCGGGTCCCGACTCCCTAGCGTGCCCAGTGACCGATCGGCCCTGCCTTCGTTCCCCCGGCCGGGGGAACCAGCCGCCTTCCGAGGCCGCTCGGGCAGCGCACGTCAGATCTGAAGAGGTGTACGCGATGGTGGCTCCGCCGGACAACGAGGTGCTCTGGGCGCGCGCCCTGCACGTCAGACACCACGGTTCACCCGCGCTCACCGGCGTCTCGCTCGGGGTGCGCGAGGGGGAGATCCTCGCCGTCGGCGGTCCGCGCGGCAGCGGCAAGACGACCCTGCTGCGGTGCCTGTCGGGACAGCTCCTGGCGCAGGAGGGCGAGGTCGGGTTCGCCGGCACGGCCCTGCACGCGCTGGGAGCGTCCGCCCGCGAACGGCTGCGCCGCGACCGCTTCGGCTGGATCGACCCCACGCCGGTCCTGGTCCCCGAACTGAACGCCTGGGAGAACGCGGCCCTGCTCCTGATGCTGCGCGGCGTCGGCCGGCGGCGCGCCCGGGCCACCGCCCTGGAGTGGCTGGACCGCCTCGACGTCGGCCGCTGCGCCCGCAGCCGCCCGTACGCCCTGTCGCAGGCGGAACGCCAGCGCGTGGCCGTCGCCCGCGCCCTGGCGCCCGCGCCGGCCGTGATCTTCGCCGACGAGCCCACCGCGCCGCTGCACCGCGCGGACCGCGCCCAGGTGCTGCGTACGCTCACCGCCGCGGCGCGCTCGCACGGGATGACCGTCGTCCTCGCCACGCACGACACGGACACGGCGGCGTTCGCCGACCGCACGGTGTCGCTGCTCGACGGGCGGCGCGTGGACACCGTGCACCTGCCGCCGGTCGACGAACCGGCCGGTCCGACCGGGTCCGCCGGACCCGCCGAGAGGGAAGGCCGGGCCGCGTGCTCGCTCTCCGCCTAGTCCGCGGGGCCCGTCCCGCCGTCCAGTTCCGCAGGCTCCTGGTGGCCGCGGCGTCCGCCGGCACGGGCTTCCTGCTGCTGTGCACCCTGGGATACGCGATGGGGCACCCGGGCCCGTCCGGCGGGGCCGTGCTGCGGCTCGCGTGGTGCCTCGTGCCGATCGCGGCCACCGTGCAGTTCGCGGTGGCCGTCGCCCGGACCGACCCGGCGACGCGGCCCCGGGCGGGGCTGGCGGCGATCGGGCTCGGGCCCGGGCAGCTGACGGTGCTCACGGCGGTCTCCACCGCGCTGTCCTGCACGCTGGGGTCGCTGGTCGCCCTGCTGCTCTTCCTGCACCTGCGCGGCGGCCTGACCGGGCTTCCCCTGGACGGCGCGGCGGCGGGGCTGCTGGCCGCGGACCAGTCGGTGCCGCTGCCCGCCGTGCTCACGCTGCTGGCCGTGGTGCCGCTCGTCGCGTCGGCGGCCTGCGCGCTGGTGCTGCGCACGCGGAGCCCGGGCCGCCCCGCGTCCGGCGGCCGCCCGCGCCGCCTGACCGGCTTCGGCGGCTACGGCCTGTCCACGGACCGCATCGGCTCCGCCACCTACGGCCGCTTCGGCACCCACCCCCCACCC
>NZ_VDFC01000075.1:257410-295082 GCF_008369065.1 Streptomyces apricus
CAGCCGAACGACGCCCGCTCCAGCCACGCGTCCAGCAACCCCCGCTCCCCCAGCACCTCCAGCCGGCCGTCCTCCGCCGGCAGCCGCCGGTAGAAGGCCAGCAGGACCTGCGTCAGCGGCCCCCGCAGGGCCACCGTCGCCTTCTCGTGGCCGCGCCGCCAGTCGAACCCGTCGTCGCCGAACTCGACGATCCACTCGGCCCCGGGGCCCGCCCCGGCACCGGCACCGGTATCGGGGCCGACACCACCGTCCGTGGCATGGAGATGGATGCTTCGCCCGCCGCCCCACAGCTCCCGCACCGGATCGTCCGGGTCCGTCCGCTGCCCGAACCGCACGATCTCCAGCCACTCGTCGATCGCGTCGGCCGCCAGGTCCCGGGCGACCTCGAACGTCCCCAGGTCCCCGACGGCAGCGGCCGCGTCCGCCCGGTGGACCAGCGTCTCGTGCGTCATCCGCCGCGCCCAGAACCCGGCCGTGTGCTCCCACGCCCAGGACCACGCCGGAGCGTCGGCCCCGGCGGCACGGAAGGCCCCTGCGGCCAGCTCGGCGCCCTCCGCGAGCCAGGCGTCCAGCGCGGCCGGGTCGCCGTCCGCGGGCCCCTGCGTGCCCGCCACGTCCTCGGGCGCCACCTCCTCGGTCGCTCCCGTGCGCACGATGTGCCCGGCCCAGCGGTGCGACTCGCCGACGTGCACGGCGAGTTGCCGCAGCGTCCAGTCCGGACACGTCGGCACGGTCGCGCCCAGGTCGGCTCCGGCCAGGTGGGCCCGCAGCAGCGCGGTCTGCCCGACGACTTCATCGCAGTAACGTTCGTGCCCCCATGACGTCATGGGGGCACCCTAGGCCGCGGCGCCCCCGCCGAGCACGACGATTTCGGCGGCGTCGAAGGCCACCCCGACCTCTTCCCCGGTCTCCGGCGCGTCCCGCAGCGCGCACGCCGCCTCCAGCCTCGGTGCGCCCTCGGGCTGCAGCCGTACGGCGACGTGGGTGCCCCGGAAGGTGCGTGCGGCCACCGTGCACGCCAGCCCCTGCCCGGCCGGTACGAGCCGTACGCCCGCGGGCCGCACGAGCAGCGTGACCTCGCCCTGCCGCGAGCCGGCGGGCACCGGGACCTTGCCCCAGGGGGTGTCCGCGGCCTCGCCGGTGACGGTCGCCGCGCTCACGTTCTCGAAGCCGAGGAACCGGGCCACGAACGCGTCGGCCGGACGCTGCCAGACCTCCAGCGGCGTGCCCGACTGGGCGATCCGCCCGTCCCGCATCACGACGACCCGGTCGGCGAGCGCGAAGGCCTCGCCCTGGTCGTGGGTGACGGCGAGCACGGTGGTGCCCAGCGCGCCGAAGAGCTCCCGCAGTTCGGCCACCAGCCGTTCGCGCAGCGAGCGGTCCAGCTGGCCCAGCGGCTCGTCGAGCATGAGCAGCCGGGGCCGGGGGGCCAGGGCGCGGGCGAGGGCGACCCGCTGCTGCTCGCCGCCGGAGAGGGAGGAGACGGCCCGCCCGTGCGCGTCCGGCAGCCCCACGAGCGTCAGCAGCTCCTCGACGCGCGCGGCCCGCCGCTGCTTCGGTTCGCCGTGCATGCGCAGCCCGAAGGTCACGTTGCCGGCCACGTCCCGCTGCGGGAACAGCTGGTGGTCCTGGAACATCAGGCCGACGCCCCGCTTGTGCGCGGGCACGCCGTCGAGGTCGCGGCCGTCCAGGAACACCCGCCCGCCGTCCAGCGGCTGGAGTCCGGCGACGGCCCTGAGCAGGGTCGACTTGCCGCTGCCGCTGGGGCCGAGGACGCACACGATCTCGTGTTCGGCGACGTCGAGGCCGACGGCGTCGAGCACGGCCCGCCCGCCGAACCGCACGGTCGCCCCATCGAGCTTGAGCATCGTCAGAACTCTCCCGTCCGGTCGGAACGAAGGCCAATGCGCAGGCGTTCCAGGGCCAGCAGCGCCACCGCGCACACCACCATCAAGATCGTCGACAGGGCCATGGCCTGCCCGTAGTTGAGCTCGCCGGCCCGCCCCAGCAGCCGCGCCACCGCGACCGGCAGCGTCGGGTTGTCGGGCCGCGCGATGAAGACGGTCGCACCGAACTCGCCGAGCGACACCGCGAAGGCGAACCCGGCGGCGATCAGCAGTGCCCGCCGCACCATCGGCAGGTCGACCTCGCGCCACACCCGCCAGGGCGAGGCGCCGAGCACCGCCGCCGCCTCGCGCAGCCGGCCGTCCACCGCCCGCAGCACCGGCAGCATGGTCCGTACGACGAAGGGGACGCCCACCAGCGCCTGCGCGAGCGGCACGAGGATCCAGCTGCTGCGCAGGTCGAGCGGCGGCTCGTCGAGCGCGATGAGGAAACCGAAGCCGACGGTCACGGCGGAGACGCCGAGCGGCAGCATCAGCAGCGCGTCGAAGCCCCGTACCAGCCGGCCGGCGTCCCGGCGGGTGAGGGCGGCGGCCGCGAGACCCCCGATCACCAGCGCGACGGCGGTGGCGGCGAGGGCGTACCGCAGCGAGTTGCCGACGGCGTCGATCGGCGGCACCAGGAAGAGGCCGCCCTCGTCGCTGGTCAGCGCCCTGTAGTAACCGAGGCCGGGCGCGTCCAGGGACCGCTCGACCAGGACCGCGAGCGGCAGGACCAGCAGCACGGCGATCGTGGCGAGGACGGCAGCGAGCAGCGCCCACTGCCCCGCGCCGCGCGGCCGCCGCGCGGTCGAGGCAGCGTCGACCAGGCGCAGAGCGGTCTCCCGCCGCCGTACGGTCCACGCGTGGACGGCGAGGATCGCGCCCACGGCGGCGAACTGGACGAGCGTGAGCACGGCGGCCGTCGAGAGGTCGAAGATCTCCGAGGTCTGCCGGTAGATCTCGACCTCAAGCGTCGAGAAGGTGGGGCCGCCGAGGATCTGCACGACGCCGAAGGAGGTGAAGGTGAACAGGAAGACCATGAGCGCGGCGGCGGCCACGGCGGGGCCGAGCGCCGGCAGCGTCACCCGGCGCCAGGCCGCGAACCGTGAGGCGCCGAGCATCCGCGCGGCCTCCTCCTGCCGCGGGTCGAGCTGCGACCAGAGCCCGCCGACCGTGCGCACGACGACCGCGTAGTTGAAGAAGACGTGCGCCAGCAGGATGGCCCACACGGTGGTGTCCAGGCGTACGCCCCACAGCTCGTCCAGCAGCCCGCCGCGCCCGAGCAGCGCCAGGAAGGCGGTGCCCACGACGACGGTCGGCAGGACGAACGGCACGGTGACGACGGCCCGCAGGACCTGCTTGCCCCTGAAGTCGAAGCGCGCGAAGACGTACGCGCCGGGGAGCGCGATCAGCAGGGTGAGCGCGGTCGAGGCGAGCGCCTGCCAGGTGGTGAACCACAGGACGTGCCGGATGTCGGGCTGCGCGAGCACGTCCCAGATGCGCCCGAACCGCCAGGTCCCGTCGCTCTTGAGCCCACGGGCGGTGATGGCCGCGACCGGGTAGGCGAAGAAGACCGCGAAGAACGCGACGGGCAGGGCCATGAGCCCGAGCCGCGCCGCGTTCCCCGTACGGGGGCGGGGACGCGGCTTCGCCCCGGCGCCCGGCCCTACTTCAGTACGAGCGAGGTCCACGACTTGACCCAGTCGTCACGGTGGTCGGCGATCTTCGCGGGGTCCAGGGTCTCCGGGTCCTCGGCCTGCGGTCCGAACTCCGTGAACTCCCGCGGCACCTGGGCGCCCTCGCGGACCGGCTGGACGAACATGTTGAGCGGCATGTCCTCCTGGAACTCCTTGCTGAGCAGGAAGTCGACCAGCGCCTTGCCGCCCTTCGGGTTCTTCGCGTTGCTCAGCAGGCCCGCGTACTCGACCTGGCGGAAGCAGGTGTCCTCCGCGACCCCGGTCGGCGCGGTCTTCGGCCGCGGGTCGGCGTAGATCACCTCGGCGGGCGGCGAGGAGGCGTACGAGACGACGAGCGGCCGGTCGCCCTTGGCCTTCTTGCCGCCGGCGGACCCGGAGAACTCCTCGTTGTAGGCCTGCTCCCAGCCGTCGACGACCTTCACGCCGTTGGCCTTGAGCTTCTTCCAGTAGCCCTGCCAGCCGTCGTCGCCGTACCGCGCGGCGGTGCCGAGCAGGAAGCCGAGGCCGGGCGAGGAGGTGGAGGCGTTCTCGGTGACGAGGAGGTTCTTGTACGCGGGCTTCACCAGGTCGTCGAAGGACGTCGGCGGCGCCAGCTTGCGCTCGCTGAAGTAGGCCTTGTCGTAGTTGACGCAGATGTCGCCGGAGTCGATGGGCGTGACCCGGTGCTCGTCCGTGTCGGCCCGGTACCCGGGCAGGACCAGGTCCGCGTCCTCGGCCTCGTACGGCTGGAACAGTCCGTTGTCGAGGGCGCGGGACAGCAGGGTGTTGTCGACGCCGAAGAAGACGTCGCCCTGCGGGTTGCCCTTGGTGAGGATCGCCTTGTTGACGGCCTGCCCGGCGTCGCCGTCCTTGAGGACCTTGACCTCGTACCCGGACTTCTCCTCGAAGTCCTTGAGGACGTCCTTGCTGTAGGCGAAGGAGTCGTGGCTGACGAGGGTCACGGTTTTGGAGCCGGAGCCCCCGTCGCTCCCGTCGCCGGAGTCGGACGAGCCGCACGCGGTGAGCGCGGCGAGGCCGAGCCCGGTCGCCGCGAGGACGGCGGTGATGCTCCGGACGGTGCCGGCGGTACTGGTGGGACTGGTGGTGCTCATGGTGTTCCTCCTGGGCTGACCAGGAAGAGACGCGGCCCTGCCCGGGATCTCGGTCGGATCCCGGGCAGGGCGCAACAGCTTGAGTAGTGACCGAACTTCCTACCCAGAATGACCTGGGCGAGGTTCAGAGGGTCTGCGGGCTGTCCCGCACTCTCAGCGCTGTGGCGCTCCCCTGTCGGAATATGAAGATGTGTGTACGAACGCTGCCAGACTACCGCCCGGACAGTGCCGGGACAGCGCTCGCTACCGCTCGGTGGCCGCGAGCTGCCCGCACGCCCCGTCGATCTCCTGGCCACGGGTGTCCCGGACGGTGACGGGCACCCCGTGCGCGGCGATCGCCTCGACGAACGCCTTCTCGTCCTCGGGCCGCGAGGCGGTCCACTTGGAGCCCGGCGTCGGGTTCAGCGGGATCAGGTTCACGTGCACCGGCTTGCCCTTGAGCATCCGCCCGAGCCGGTCACCGCGCCACGCCTGGTCGTTGATGTCCCGGATGAGCGCGTACTCGATGGAGAGCCGGCGCCCCGACCTGGCCGCGTACTCGAAGCCGGCGTCCAGCACCTCCCGCACCTTCCACCGCGTGTTGACCGGGACGAGGGTGTCGCGCAGCTCGTCGTCCGGTGCGTGCAGGGAGATGGCGAGGCGGCACTTGAAGTCCTCGTCGGCGAACCGGTGGATGGCCGGGACGAGACCGACGGTCGACACGGTGATCCCGCGCTGGGACAGCCCGAGCCCGTCCGGCTCGGGGTCGGTGAGGGCCCGGATGGACTGGACGACCCGCTTGTAGTTGGCGAGGGGCTCGCCCATGCCCATGAAGACGATGTTGCTGAGCCGCGCCGGACCGCCGGGGATCTCGCCGTCCCGCAGGGCGCGCATCCCGTCCACGATCTGGTGCACGATCTCGCCGGTCGACAGGTTCCGGTCGAGACCGGCCTGCCCGGTCGCGCAGAACGGGCAGTTCATCCCGCACCCGGCCTGCGAGCTGATGCACATGGTGACCCGGTCCGGGTAGCGCATCAGCACGGACTCGACGAGAGTCCCGTCGAAGAGCCGCCAGAGGGTCTTGCGGGTGGTGTCCGCATCAGTGGACAGGTGCCGCACGACCGTCATCAGCTCGGGCAGCAGCGCCTCCTGCAGCTTGGCGCGCGATCCGGCGGGGATGTCGGTCCACTGCTCCGGATCATGCGCGAACCGCGCGAAGTAGTGCTGCGAGAGCTGCTTGGCACGGAACGGCTTCTCACCGACCGCGACGACGGCCTCTTTACGCTCGGCGGGCGTGAGATCGGCAAGGTGCCGCGGCGGCTTCTTGGCTCCGCGGGGGGCGACGAATGTGAGTTCTCCGGGTGCAGGCATAACCCTTCCAGTGTCGCAGATCGAATCATGTGACCCGTTCGGCCGATCGGCGGGCCGTGACTCCTGGGGCGGGGGCACTGTCACAGCGGTCCCTCCAGGACCTAGAATCGAACTCGTGTTTGAAAAAGTGTCCCGCCTGGATCGTCTGCGTACCGTCCGCGAATGGCTGGTCTGGCAGCTGCGTCGTACCGACGACACCATCGCCGAGCTGGAGCGGCAGGAGGTGGTCGCCGCCCGTGCGGTCCGTACGACGGTGGCGTCGCCCGCGTCCGGGTACCGGCTCGCGGTGCGGCGGGCGGGCGGTGCGCCCGCGCCCGAGTCCGTCCACCGGCACGACTGCGGGATGGCGGGCAAGCACACGAGACCGCTGGAACGGGACCAGGCGCTGCGCGCGCTCACCGAGGACGGCGTCACCGCATGCCCCTACTGCCGGCCCGACACCGATCTAGGTGTGCTGTGAACGGCGACGGCGACGGCGCGGAGGCCGGCGGGGAAGGGGCGGCGCCCATCGTCGTGCACCGGCCGGCGGGCGGCCGCGGGCGCCGGGTGTCGATCCGCGACCGGGTCGCGGGTCTCGCCCACAGCGACGCCGACGTGGTCGAGTTCCTGCGCCGCGCCGGGCTGCCGGACGCGGAGGCGCTGCTGGACGACCCGCGGTGGGTGCGGTGGCAGGGCGGCCGCCCGCACGACTACGGCGCGGGCTAGCACCCCCGGCCCGCTACGCAAAGGACCCCCGGCCTGCCGGGCCGGGGGTCCTCGTGTCCGTGCGATACGTCCGTGCGATATGTCTGTGCGGTACGTCCGTCCGCCCGCCGTCAGCCCGAGCCGACGAACAGCACCAGCAGCAGCCACACCACGGGGGCCGTGGGCAGCAGCGAGTCCAGCCGGTCCATGATCCCGCCGTGGCCCGGGAGCAGCGTGCCCATGTCCTTGATGCCCAGGTCGCGCTTGATCATCGACTCGCCGAGGTCGCCGAGCGTGGCGCTGGCCGCGACCGCGAAGCCGACGATCAGGCCCTGCCACCAGGTGCCGTCGTCGATGAGGAACTGCATGCACAGAGCGCCCGCCGCCATCGCGAAGACGATCGCGCCGAACAGGCCCTCGCGGGTCTTGCCGGGGCTGATGCGCGGAGCGAGCTTGTGCTTGCCGAAGCGCCACCCGACGGCGTACGCCCCCGTGTCGCTGACCACGGCCAGCACCAGGAACGTGAGGACCCGCCACGCGCCGTCGTCCGCGGTGAGCATCATCGCCACGAACGTGGCCAGGAAGGGGATGTAGAAGGCCGCGAAGACCCCCGCGGTGACGTCCTTGAGGTATCCCTCGGGCGGTTCCGTCATCCGCCAGACCAGGACCGCGACCGCGGTGAGCGCCATCGCCACCCAGGCGCCCTCGGTCCCGCGGAGGTAACCGGCGACGACCATGGCCGCACCGCCCAGCGCCAGCGGCACCAGCGGCGCCCTGATGTTCTTGCGCTCGGCGAGCCTCGACGTCAGCTCCCAGAGGCCGACGACGACGGCGACCGCTATGACGCCGACGAAGGCGGCCTTGACGACGAACAACGACGCGACGATCACGACGCCCAGGGCGACGCCGACCCCTATGGCAGCGCCCAGATCGCGGCCCGCGCTCTTCTTCGGCGGCGCGGGTGCGGAGTGTGCGGCGCTGGTCATGGGCTCCGGATTCTGCGACGGAGCCTGGAAGGGCGGCGTCGACGGCGTCTCGTCGCGGAACAGGGGGCCGCCCGTCCGAGCGGCCCCCCGGTCGTCATCCTGGTCTCCGCCGCCATGCGCGGGTACGTCGGGCACGATGGGCATGGGGCGAGTCTGCTGCGCGTGGTACGCATCGTACGCGGGACCCGCCGGGGCAGCCCCCTGGACAGGCCCCTGGTCGGACGGCCCCCAGTACCCGGCTTGTGGCGGCGCCCCCCAGGAAGAGTCGTTCATCAGACTTCAAGCAGCTCCGCTTCCTTGTGCTTGAGCAGCTCGTCCACCTGCGCGACGTACTTCGCGGTGGTGTCGTCGAGCTCCTTCTCGGCACGGCGGCCCTCGTCCTCGCCGACCTCGCCGTCCTTGATCAGCTTGTCGATGCCGTCCTTGGCCTTGCGGCGCACGGAACGGATCGAGATCTTGGAGTCCTCGGCCTTGGTGCGGGCGACCTTGATGTAGTCCTTGCGGCGCTCCTCGGTGAGCTCGGGGAACACCACCCGGATGATGTTGCCGTCGTTGCTCGGGTTGACGCCGAGGTCGGAGTCGCGGATCGCCTGCTCGATGTTGCGCATCGCGCTCTTGTCGAACGGGGTCACCACGGCCATGCGGGGCTCGGGCACCGAGAACGAGGCGAGCTGGTTGATCGGTGTCAGCGCGCCGTAGTAGTCCGCCACGATCTTGTTGAACATCGCCGGGTGCGCACGGCCGGTGCGGATCGCGGCGAAGTCCTCCTTGGCGACCACGACGGCCTTCTCCATCTTCTCCTCGGCCTCGAGGAGGGTCTCTTCGATCACCACTTGCTCCTGCGTATCTTGAGTAGGCCCGGCTGCGGTTCCTCGGAGGGTAGGCGGCCGGCTGCGTCGCGTCTTATTCCTGCACGGTTCCCGACCGGCAGGACATTGTCCATCCCCCGATCAGGCCCGACCGCCCTGGTCACCCACGAGCGTGCCGATCTTCTCACCCTTGACCGCCCGAGCGATATTGCCCTCGGTGAGGAGCTCGAAGACGAGGATGGGGAGCTTGTTGTCGCGGCACAGCGTGATCGCGGTCATGTCCGCGACCTTGAGGTCGCGGGTGATGACCTCGCCGTAGCTGAGCGCGTCGAACTTGACCGCTCCGGGGTTGGTCTTCGGGTCGGAGTCGTAGACCCCGTCCACGCCGTTCTTGCCCATCAGCAGCGCCTCGGCGTCGATCTCCAGGGCGCGCTGGGCGGCGGTGGTGTCCGTGGAGAAGTACGGCATGCCCATCCCGGCGCCGAAGATGACCACGCGGCCCTTCTCCAGGTGGCGCACGGCCCGCAGCGGGATGTACGGCTCGGCGACCTGCCCCATGGTGATGGCGGTCTGCACGCGCGAGTCGATGCCCTCCTTCTCCAGGAAGTCCTGGAGGGCGAGGCAGTTCATGACCGTTCCGAGCATGCCCATGTAGTCCGAGCGGGCCCGGTCCATGCCGCGCTGCTGGAGTTCGGCGCCGCGGAAGAAGTTGCCGCCGCCGATGACGACGGCGATCTGGGCGCCGCCGCGGACCACCGCGGCGATCTCCCGCGCCATCGTGTGCACCACGTCGGGGTCGACGCCGAGTGCCCCGCCACCGGCGAACGCCTCACCGGAGAGCTTCAGCAGGAAGCGGCCGGCGCCCTTGCCGGTGTCGCCCTTTTCGTCCTTGTCGGCCTGGGTGGTGGTCATGGCAATCTCGCCTCTTCTACGTGTCGCACATACGGGTCGCACATACGAAGGAGGCCACTGCCGGTGGGGTGTCGTTCGCATCCCATGCGCGGCGGTGGCCTCCTCGTCAGATCTGCTGTCGTCCGCGCGTCCGCGGGCGGCGGGTTGCGCGACCCGCCCGGACGACTGCTGTCGACCCTAGCGGGATCGCACGTCGATCGCGGTACGGACTCAGATGCCGACCTTGATGCGCGAGAAGCGCTTCAGGGTGACACCGGCCTCGTCCAGGACCTTCTGGACGGACTTCTTGTTGTCGAGCGCGTACGGCTGGCCGAGGAGGGTGGCCTCCTTGAAGAAGCCGTTGACGCGACCCTCGACGATCTTCGGGAGCGCGGCCTCGGGCTTGCCCTCGGCGCGGGTGGTCTCCTCGGCGACGCGGCGCTCGGACTCGACGACCTCGGCCGGGACGTCCTCCTTGGAGAGGTACTTCGGCGCGAAGGCGGCGATGTGCTGCGCGATGCCCTTGGCGAGGGCGGCGTCGGCCTTGTCCAGCTCGACCAGGACACCGATCTGCGGGGGCAGGTCGGGCATGGTGCGGTGCATGTACGCGGTCACGTAGGTGCCGGAGAACTGCGCGAAGCGGTCCAGGACGATCTTCTCGCCCAGGTTCGCGTTGGCCTCGTCGACGAACGCCTGGACCGTCTTGCCGGACTCGATCTCCGAGGCGAGGAGCGCCTGGATGTCGGCCGGGGAGGTCGCGGCGACGTGCTGGGCGATCTGCTGGGCGACGGCCTGGAACTTCTCGCCCTTGGCGACGAAGTCCGTCTCGCACTTCAGCTCGACCAGGACACCGGAGGTGTTGTCGTCGGCGATGATGGAGACCACGGCGCCGTTCTCGGCGGAGCGGCCCTCGCGCTTGGCGACGCCCTTCTGGCCCTTGATGCGCAGCGCCTCGACGGCCTTGTCGACGTTGCCGTCGGCCTCGTCCAGCGCCTTCTTGCAGTCCATCATGCCGGCGCCCGTGAGCTCACGGAGCTTCTTGACGTCGGCGGCGGTGTAGTTCGCCATGATCTGTGAATCTCTTCTCGGAGTTCGAAGTCTCTGCAGTCGGCGTCCGCCGCTGATCGGGCGGGCGTCCACCGAAGATCTACGGGCTGGGGGTGAACGGCGGGCGGCGCACCGGGCGCCGCCCGCCCTCACTCAACCGTGACGCCGGAGTGTCAGGCCTGCTCGGCGTCGGCCGGCTTCTCGGCCTCGACGGCAGCCGGGGCCTCGGCGTCGGCGGCGGGCGCCTCGGCAGGGGTCTCGGCGGGGGCCTCGGCGTCGGCGGCCGGAGCGTCGGCGGCGGGCGCCTCGGCAGCGGTCTCGTCGGCCTTCTTCTCGCCGCCCTCGAGCAGGTCGCGCTCCCACGCGGCGAGCGGCTCGCCGGCGGCCTTGTCACCCTCGGCGGCCTTGCCGGCGCCGGAGCGGGCGATGAGGCCCTCGGCGACGGCGTCGGCGATCACGCGGGTGAGCAGGGTGACGGAGCGGATCGCGTCGTCGTTGCCCGGGATCTTGTAGTCGACCTCGTCGGGGTCGCAGTTGGTGTCGAGGATGGCGACGACCGGGATGTTGAGCTTCCGGGCCTCACCGACCGCGATGTGCTCCTTCTTGGTGTCCACGATCCAGACGGCGCTGGGCACCTTGGACATCTCGCGGATACCGCCGAGGGTCTTCTCCAGCTTGGCCTTCTCGCGGGAGAGGACGAGCAGCTCCTTCTTGGTGAGGCCGGACGCGGCCACATCCTCGAAGTCGATCTGCTCAAGCTCCTTGAGGCGCTGCAGACGCTTGTAGACGGTCGAGAAGTTGGTGAGCATGCCGCCCAGCCAGCGCTGGTTCACGTAGGGCATGCCGACGCGGGTCGCCTGCTCGGCGATGGCCTCCTGCGCCTGCTTCTTCGTACCGACGAACATGACCGTGCCGCCGTGGGCGACGGTCTCCTTGACGAACTCGTAGGCGCGGTCGATGTACGACAGCGACTGGAGCAGGTCGATGATGTAGATGCCGTTGCGCTCCGTGAAGATGAAGCGCTTCATCTTCGGGTTCCAACGACGGGTCTGGTGACCGAAGTGGACGCCGCTCTCCAGCAGCTCCCGCATCGTGACGACGGCCATGGCCGTACTCCTTGGTGTTCTCGGTTGTGCCGCGTCCGCCGGACGGCGGTCGCGCCTGACGCCCGCGTTGCGCCTTGCCACAAGGGACCGAGGGGCGCTGACACCGGCTGTTCGAAGGCCTGGTGTCGGGGCGTGCGAAGTCGACCCGGTGACCCGGATCGCCACAAGAAGTGTACGGGACCCGCGAGGCGCCGGATGACGCCGTTGTCCACAACCGACGGGTACTCCACAGATCCTGGCCATGATCCCCTTCTTCGCGGCGGCCGGGGGACCGTTCTCGCATGCGAGCAGATCGTTTCCTTCGTACGCCGCCGGCGCCGCCGCGTGCCTTGGCCCCGGCCGCCGTCCTGATCCTCGGCCTCCTCCTGGGCCTGATCCCGAACGGCCCTGCGGCCACGGCCCGGGACGGCGGGCCGGGCAGCATGTCCGGGGGCGCGTCCGGGGGCAGCGGGCCCGGTGGTGCGTCCGCGGGTGGCGGGCCCGGCAGCACGTCCGCAGGTGGCGGGTCCGCGGGTGGGGCGGGGCCGGCCGTTCCCCCGGTCGGTCGTGTCTGGCCGGTGGGGTCGCGGCCGCCGGTCGCGCGCGGCTGGGAGCCGCCGGCGACCGCCTACGGGCGGGGCCACCGGGGGCTCGACCTCACCGCGGCCCCCGGCACCCCGGTCCGGTCCGTGGCCTCCGGCCGCGTCTCCTTCGCGGGCCGGGTCGCGGGCCGCGCGGTCGTCTCGGTCGAGCTGACCGGTACGGGGACACCGCCCCTGCGCACCACGTACGCACCGGTGCGGGCGACCCTGGAGAAGGGCGCCGAGGTCACCGCGGGCGAGGTGGTGGGCGTACTGGAACCGCCGGACCGCCACTGCCCGGCGTCGTGCCTGCACTGGGGCCTGCGCCGCGGGGACACCTACCTGGACCCGCTGGCCCTGCTGCCTCCGTGGCTGCTGGCCAGGGGCCCGTCCCGTCTGCTGCCGGTCACGGGGGTACCGGAACCCGGGCAGCCGGCCGGGCGGGCCGCCCCGGCCGGTGAGCGACCCCGGCGGCTCAGCCCCGGACGCCGCGCAGGGCCATCGCGACCGCGGCCTCGGTGATGACCTCGGGTTCCTCGGCCGCGCCGAGTTCGATCCTGCGGACCGCCGCGTCCGCCATTCCCTGGAGGAGCATCGCGGCCATCCGGGGCTGTTCGTGCCCCATGTCCCGCAACGCCTCCACGATCATCGCGACGAGCCCGCCGTGCGCGGCGCGGATCTTCTCGCGCGCGCCCGCGTCGAGCTCGCTCGCGGAGATCGCCACCACGGCCCGGTGCCGCCGGTCCCCGACGAGGGCGAGCTGCTTGCGGACGTACGCCTCGACCTTGCCCTCGGGCGTCCCGGCCAGCGACATCGCCGTCTCGACCTCGGCGGCCCAGAGCGGGAAGTCGACCTCGCAGAGCTCCTCGACGACAGCCGCCCTGGAACGGAAGTACTCGTACACGGAGGACCGCGCGAGACCGGTCCGCTCGGCGAGCGCCGGGAACGTCAGCGCGTCCGTCCCGCCCTCGGACAGCAGTGACCGTGCCGCGTCCAGCAGGGCGGCTCGCTGCATCGACCGGTGCTCGGCCACGGAGGCCGCTCGAATCCTTGGCACGCATCCACTTTACGGACGCCTCGCCCAGGACGGGAGTCTTCCGCCCGGGAGGGCTGGTCCACCTGCCTTCCGAGGGGGCCGGCCCGCCGGGTCAGCGCCCGAAGCTCGCCAGTTTCGCCCGGAGCTGCAGGACCGACTTGGTGTGGATCTGGCTGACGCGGCTCTCCGTCACCCCGAGCACATGGCCGATCTCGGCGAGGGTGAGCCCCTCGTAGTAGTAGAGGGTGACCACCGTCTTCTCCCGCTCGGGCAGCGTGTTGATGGCCCGCGCCAGGAAACGCCGCAGCTCACGGTCCTCGGCGACCTCCACGGGGTTGTCGGCCGCGGTGTCCTCAAGGGTGTCCATCAGGCTCAGCCGGTTGCCGCCCTCACCGCCGACGTGCAGCAGCTCCTCCAGGGCCACGACGTTGGCCAGCGACAGCTGGCCGAACACCGCGTGCAGCTCCTCGACCGCGATCCCCATCTCGGCGGCCACCTCGACCTCGGACGGGGTGCGCCGCAGCCGCGCCTCCAGCGTCGCGTAGGCCCGCTCGACGTTGCGGGCCTTCTGCCGCACGGACCGGGGGATCCAGTCCAGCGCGCGCAGCTCGTCGATCATCGCGCCCCGGATCCGGGTGATCGCGTACGTCTCGAACTTGATCTCCCGCCCGATGTCGAACTTCTCGATGGCGTCGATCAGCCCGAACACGCCCGAGGAGACGAAGTCGGCCTGCTCCACGTTGGGCGGCAGCCCCACGCTCACCCGGCCCGCCACGTACTTCACCAGCGGTGAGTAGTGCAGGATCAGCTGCTCGCGCAGCCGCCCGTCGCCTGTCGCCTTGTACGACCTCCACAGCTCGTCGAGCGTCGAGGGGGCGGGCGGCCTCCCGCCGCCTCGGGCAGCGGGGGGAACGGCCGCCCGGTCAGACCCGGAGGTGTGCTGGGGCATGCGTCGCCTTGTGCCGTTCTGCAGTGAACTGGTCGTAACTGCGTGAGCTGTCGGTCTGATGTCGAGTTGCCTGTCTGAGTCGGAATCCATGCGAGCGTAGCGTGACTGGAGAGTCGCAGTGTGCGAACAGGGGTGGACTCACCGTGCGCAGATACGTTCCGCTCGGGGTCCCGCGAGGGCCTGGCCGTCGCCGTGCGTGACCGCCAGGAGGCGTCAACTCCGGGAAACTCCAAGGAGTTCGGGGAGTCCCCCGGACGGCCGAACACGCTCGGTCAGCGGCGCCCCCGGTCCGTGCCGACGGACACAACGGCCTGGCGTGTCAACTTCCAGCCGTCGCCGTGTCGTTCCACGAAGCCAAGTGAGCGGAGTTCGTACAGTCTCGCGACCGCGTCGTCCTCGCTCGTCCCGGCGCCTTCGGCGATCTCCCGCGGTGACACCGCCTCCTGGGCCGGCAGCGCGGCCAGCACCCGGGCGGCCGCCGGTTCCAGCAGGTCGCGCGGCAGTACGGGCCCGCGCCTGGCAGGCGCCAGCTCGCCCATGTCACCGACCAGCTCGGCCACTTCCGCGGCGTCGGTGACCAGCACCGCCTCCCCGCGCAGCAGTTCGTGCACCCCTGCCGAGAGGCCGCTGGTGGCCGGGCCGGGTACCCCCATCGTGAACCTGCCCAGCCGCTGCGCGGCCCGGGCGGTCACCAACGCGCCGCTGCGGTGGGCCGCCTCCACCACCACCGTGCCGCGCGTCAGCGCCGCGATGACCCGGTTGCGCAGGATGAACCTGCTCGGTGTCGGATGATCGCCCGGCGGCAACTCGCCGACCACCAGGCCCTGTTCGGCGATCCTGTCGATCAACCGGGTGTGCCCCGGCGGATAGGGTCGGTCGACGCCGCAGGCGAGCACGGCGACGGTGGCACCGCCCGCCCCGAGCGCGCCGCGGTGGGCGGCCCCGTCCACTCCGTAGGCGCCTCCGGAGACCACGACCCAGCCCCGCTCCGCGAGCCCGGCGCCCAGCGTGGACGCCATGTGGGCGCCGTACTCGGTGCAGGCCCGGGCCCCCACGACCGCGACGGAGCGAAGGGCCCACATCCGCAGGCTGGGCAGCCCGCGCACCCACAGCCCGACCGGTCCGGCGTCCCCCAGGTCGTCCAGCTGGGCGGGCCACTCGGCGTCGCCCGGGCACACGAACCGCGTCCCCGACTCCCGCGCCACAGCCAGGTCCCGCCGTGGGTCGGCCCGGTCGGCACGGGCCCGCAGACCCGTCCACCGGGTGTCCGTCACACCGGGCAGCCGCTCTCCGTGCCCGGTGAGGCACCGGGCCACCTCTCCCGCTCCCCGCTCCCGGAGCCACCGCCCGCAGATCTCGTCCCCGGGCTCGACGACACGGGCCAGCAGAGCCCGGTGGAGCCGCTCCCCGTCCCTGTCGCCGTCCCCCTCCCCGACCACGACGCTCACGAGGGCGCCCCGATCGCCATCGGCACCCCGCGCGGGACCCCGGTGCGCAGCTGCAGCGCGAGCGTCACGTCCGCCGCCCCGGGGCGGTCCCGGCCGGCGAGGTCCGCGACGGTCCAGGCGACCCGCAGCACGCGGTCGAGCCCCCGGGCGGTGAGCACGCCGCGCTCCAGGCTGCGCTCCGCGTCGTCCATGGCGCCCGGGGACGCGTACCACCGGCTGCGCAGCTCGCGGCCCGGGACCTCGCTGTTCGTGCGCCAGGGAGTGTCCGTCAGACGGGCGGCGGCCCGCTCCCTGGCCGCCCGGACCCGGTCGGCGACCGTCTCGGTGGACTCGCCCCGCGCGCCCCGCTCCGTCAGCTGGGAACGGGTGACGCGGTCCACCTCGACCCGCAGGTCGACGCGGTCGAGCAGCGGCCCGGAGAGCCGGGCCTGGTAGCGGCGGATCGCGGAGGGCGAGCACTCGCACAGGGTGTCCCGCTGGGAGAAGCGGCCGCAGGGGCAGGGGTTGACCGCGAGCACCATCAGGAACCGTGCCGGGAAGCGCACCACACCGGCGCTGCGCGCGATCACCACGTGCCCCGACTCCAGGGGCTGGCGCAGCGCGTCGAGGGCGTGGCTGCTGAACTCGGGGGTCTCGTCGAGGAACAGCACGCCCCGGTGGGCGAGGGAGACCGCGCCGGGACGTGCCACGCCCTGGCCTCCGCCCACCAGGGCCTGCATGGTCGCCGAGTGGTGCGGGGCGCAGTAGGGGGCGACGTCGACCAGGGGTTTGCCGGGCGGCAGGAGCCCGGCGACCGAGTGGACGGCCGTGACCTCCAAGGACTCCTGACGGGCGAGCCGCGGCAGGATGGCGGGCAGCCGCTCGGCGAGCATCGTCTTGCCGGCGCCCGGCGGGCCCTCCAGGAACAGGTGGTGGCCGCCGGCCGCGGCGACCTCCACCGCGGTCCGTGCCGAGAGCTGGCCGACGACGTCGGAGAGGTCGTGCCCGTGGTCGTACTGCGCGGCTCCCACGCCGTGCATGCCGGTGGCCGCGCCGGTGCCCGGCATCCGCAGGCCCGCCAGCGGATCGGTCCGGCCCTGCTCGTCCGGGTCCTCGTCGGGCACGGGTTCGTCGGTGAGGACGGCGATGAGCTGCCGCAGGCTGCGGACGCCGAGCACGGAGACGCCCGGCACCAGGGACGCCTCGGCGGCGGCGCACTCCGGCACCACCACCTGCTCGTACCCGGCGTCGGCCGCGGCCAGCACGGCCGGCAACACGCCCCGGACGGGCCGGACCCGCCCGTCCAGGCCCAGCTCGCCGATCATCACGATGTCGGAGAGCACCCGCGGGTCGATGCGCTCGGAGGCGCCCAGCGCGGCGCAGGCGATGGCCAGGTCGAACCCGCTGCCGCCCTTGGGCACCGAGGCGGGGCTGAGGCCCACCGTGAGCTTCTTCTGCGGCCACTCGCCGCCCGAGTTGACCACGGCCGCCCTGACCCGGTCCTTGCTCTCCGTCAGGCTCTTGTCGGGCAGCCCCACCAGGGTGAAGGCCGCGACCCCCGGCTCCAGGTCCGCCTGGACCTCGACGACGACGCCGTCCACTCCCACGAGGGCCACCGAGCACGTACGCGCGAAGCCCATCAGGCCACCCCTCGCACGTGCTCCACGACGGGGGCGCCGCGGTCGGGCAGCACCACGCCCACGACGTCGATGCGGACGCCGCCGGGCGGGGCCCCTCCGTGCTCCTGCAGCCAGCGCTCCGCGAGGCCGCGCAGCCGCCGGGCCTTGACGGGGGTCACGGCGGCCATCGGGTGCTCGAAGGCCCCGGCGCGGCGGGTCTTGACCTCGCAGACCACCAGGGCGTCACCGTCCCGGGCCACGATGTCGATCTCGCCGGTCCTGCCCGCGCGCCAGTTGCGCCGCAGGACCGTCATGCCGGTCTCGGTCAGCCGCCGTACGGCCAGGTCCTCGCCGTACCTGCCGAGCGCATTGCGCGCCTTGGACGCCGTGGGCGCGTCGGATGCCTTGGATGTATTCATGTCGGCACCACCTCCGGCGCCAACAGTGGACCCGTCCGGGTCAGCTATTGGATCTTGGTGGACGGCCGCCCGTATGTGGACAACTCAGTCACCCACACGAGTGACGACCACCGCGCCCCGCCACCACGTCCCCACCGCATCCCCGCCGCGCCCCTAGCTGCTCGGCAGCTCCAGATCGCTCTTGTTCAGCTCCTCGATGTTCACATCCTTGAACGTCAGGACACGCACCTGCTTCACGAACCGAGCGGGTCGGTACATGTCCCACACCCAGGCATCCGCCATGGACACCTCGAAAAACACCTCACCCTGGACCGAGTGCACCTGCATCTCGTAGTCGTTGGTGAGGTAGAAGCGCCGTTCGGTCTCGATCACGTATTTGAACAGACCGACGACATCGCGGTACTCCCGGTAGAGCTTCAGCTCCATCTCGGTCTCGTACTTTTCGAGGTCCTCGGCGCTCATGGCATGTTCCCCTTCAGCCGTGCGTCCCCCTATTGTGCGCCAGCCACGCGAGCCCCTAGACGATTTCCGTGTCGAGGGTCTCGGGCCTGACCGGGGGCCCGTCGTCGAGCAGCCTGCGCAGCAGCTCGGCGAGTCTGGTCGGATACACCGTCTCATGTGCCCGGTGAAGTTCCCGGCACGTCCACCAGCGCGCTCCGGCGACACTGCGCCGTTCCAGCTCGGTCAGCCCCCTGGGCTCGGTCGCCGTCCGGGTCGTACGCCCCAGGTAGTACCACTCGTCCTGGTCCCAGCGGCGTCCCGCGAAGGGGAAGGAACAGGTCCGCCGCCACAGGACCGGACCCAGCTCCACCTCGGTGATGCCGGTCTCCTCCTCCAGCTCCCGCAGCGCGGCCTCTTCCCGCGTCTCGTCGCCCTCCACCCCGCCGCCCGGCGTGAACCACCAGTCGTCCGACGGGTCGTCGGGTTCGTGCCCGTGCAGCAGCAGGATGCGGTCCTGCGGGTCCAGCAGGACCACCCGGGCGACCCTGCGCAGCTCACCGAGACCACCGGACGACGCGGGCACGTCCGGACCGTCGGGCGACGGGAGCGCACTCGGTCCGTCGGACGACGGGAGCGCACCCGCCCCCTCAGAGCTGGCCTGCGCCGCAGAGTCCTCAGCCGCCGGCAAGAGCCCGCTCCCTCGTCCCCGGGCGGCCCCGCCGGCGTCCCGCCCGCTTGGCGACCGGCCCGTACGCGGCCCCGCCGAGGACCAGCACCGCGCCCGCCACGACGGCCGCGAGGACCAGCCGCAGGGGCCCCGGTTCGGAGGTCGCGCCGAGTTCCTCGAAGCCGGTGGGGCGGGCCAGCATGCCGTCCATGGGCCAGGCCACCGCGTCGACGCGCGCGGTCACCGCGCTGCGCGGCACCGTGCCGTTGCCGGCCTCCGTCAGGTGGGCGGTGGAGTCCAGGGAGCCGCTGCGCTCGTCGCCGAGCAGGAAAAGCCGGCCCTCGGGGACCTTGATGGAGGGGATCGTGGACGACTCGGCCGCGCTGCCCTCCGGCAGGTACGGCTCGTCGATCTTCTTGCCGTTCACCGTCAGCTTGTCCTGTGTGCAGCAGGCGACCGTGTCCCCGCCGACGGCGACGACCCGCTTCACCATGGGGAGGTCGCCCCAGCTGGCCTGCTTGAAGACGACGACGTCACCGCGCTCGACCTCGGAGCCGTCGATCCGCTCGGCGAGCACCCGGTCGCCGCCCGCGATGGTCGGCGCCATCGAGTCGGTCGGCACGGTGTAGGGCTGGTAGACGACGGCTCCCCAGGCGAACCCGCCGAGGAAGAGCACACAGCCGAGGGCCACGGCCAGCCCCGACAGCTTGCTGCCGAGCCGTCCGTGGCCCTCGCCCGTACGACCTGTCCCGCTCATCCCAGTGCTCCCCACATCGGAGAATCGACCTCGCGGCCCGGGTCGGGGCCGCGGAAGATCGGCGTCTGGGACGGCACCCTACCCGGCGGTACGCGACCCAGAAACCCTGGTGTCACCAGCGGTGAGGCGACGCCTGCGCCACAGCACCAGCGGCACCGCGCCCGCGAGTCCGAGCGCGCCCGGAGCGGCTGCACTCAGGTTCTGGTCGAAGGTGTCCGGCACCGGGAGCGTCGACCAGCGGGTGGGCGGCCAGGCGACGACGACCGCGCGGCCCACGACGTTCCCGACGGGCACGAAGCCCTTGTGCTCGTCCTGCTGGTGGTAGCGGGAGTCGAGCGAGTTCTGGCGGTGGTCGCCCATGACCCAGATTTTGCCTTCGGGAACCTTCACCTTGAACTGGCCGCCGCCGTCGTCCATGCTGCAGGGCGTGTTGCCCGGGTACACGTACGGCTCGTTCAGCGCCTTGCCGTTGACCCTGAGCGGGCCGGTGTCCTTGCACTCGACGGTGTCGCCGCCGACGCCGATGACGCGCTTGATGAGGTCCTTCTCCTCGGCGGAGGGCATCAGGCCGATCCAGCTCAGGGCCGTCTGGAGCACGTTCGGCTCCGACGTGGGCTCGCCCGCCAGCCACTTGTCCGGGTCGTGGAAGACGACCACCTCGCCGCGCTCCGGCTCCGAGCCGAACCACGGGGTCAGCTTGTCGACGAGGACGCGGTCACCCTGCTGAAGGGTGTTCTGCATCGAGTCCGAGGGGATCGAGAACGCCTGCACCAGGAAGGTCTTGATCAGCAGCGCGAGCACCAGCGCGATGCCGATGAGCAGCGGCAGTTCCTTCCAGAAGGACCGCTGCTTCTTCGGAGCCGGGGCGGCACCGTCGGCGTCACCGGCCGGCTCGTCCCCGCCCCCGTGGCCACCGGAGCCCTCTGCGGGGGGTACGTCGTCCCCCGCGGCCGGGGGGACCGGCTCCTCGGGTCGTCCCGGCCGCTCCTCGGATCGCCCGGGCCGCTCTTCGGGGCCCTCGTGTCCGGATCGTGCGCCGACCGCCAAATCCCCCACATCCACTCCTCACTCCGTGCCGCCGCCTGCGCCGGATACGACGCAGGCCCACCACTCCCATAACGAGCGGGAGTTCCGCAGGAGTCGGGAGCGGGACCGATCCGTATCGATCCGCGGTGGCCACCCTATGCGACGTGTCGAGTGCGGTCGCCGCCCCGTTCGCCGCGTCGGGTACGGAGGCGTACGTGTCCGGCTCCTCCAGGCGGCTCCAGTGGCCGATGGGCCAGGCGATGACCATGGCGCGGCCCACGACGTCCTCGGAGATGGTGCCGTTGTACTTCTCGGTGCGGTGGAAACGGGAGTCGGCTGAGTTGGACCGGTGGTCGCCCATCACCCACAGGCGTCCCTCGGGCACCTTCACCGTGAAGACCAGGGAGGAGGGTTTGTCGCCCGGGTTGATGTACGGCTCGTCGAGCGGCATGCCGTTCACGGTCACGCGGCCCTGGGTGTCGCAGCACTTGACGGTGTCGCCGCCGACCGCGACGACCCGCTTGATCAGGTCCCGTTCGTTGTCGGAGGGCAGCAGGCCGATGAAGGTCAGCACCTCCTTGACCTGCTTGACGACGATGGGGTCGTCCGTCTTCGCCACCGGCTGCTCGTCCTCCAGCCAGCCGCCCGGGTCCTTGAACACGACGACGTCACCGCGCTCGGGCTTCGAGCCGAACCACGGCGTGAGCTTGTCGACCAGGACGCGGTCGCCGATCCGGATCGTCTGCTCCATGGAGCCCGAGGGGATCACGAAGGCCTGTACGAGGAACGTCTTCAGGACGAGTGCGATGAGCAGGGCGACGCCGATCAGGAGCGGGATCTCCTTGACCGCCGAGCGCTGTCTGCGCCGCTTGACCTTGCGGGCCAGCTTGCGGCGGTCGGCACGGCCGGGCATCACGGGGCCGCCGGTACGCCGGGAACCGGTGGGCAGGAGCTCCTCGGCGGCGCTGTGGGCGCCACGCGGCCTGCCGCGGTTACCCATGGACACCGTCCGCGCTCAGCCGCCCGTCCACAGCCGGTCCGCCACGGGTCGCCCCGTCCGCACCCGGCCCGCCACGGGTCCACCCGTCCGTACTCCCCGCGACCGGTCCCGCGGCCGCAGGCACGCGCGCGTAGCCGTCGGCGCGGCCGATGCGGGTCCAGTGGCCGAGGGGCCAGGCGATCCAGTCGGCCCTGCCGATCACCCCGCCGACCGGGATCATGCCGCCGCCCGGCGAACCGAGATGGTCGCGGGAGTCGCTCGAATCGCCGCGGTGGTCGCCGAGGACGAAGAGGGTGCCGTCGGGGACGACGACGTCGAAGGGCACCTCGGACGGCTCGTCCCCCGGGTACAGAAACGTCGACTCGTCGACGAGACGGCCGTTCACCTCGATCCTCCCCTGCCTGTCGCAGCAGACCACATGGTCTCCTCCCACGCCGACGACACGTTTGACGTAGTCGGCGTCACCGAAGTAACCGGTGCCGTCGAACACGACGACGTCACCGCGCCTCGGCTCAGCACCGAAACGGTACGCCAACTTATTTACGAGAACGCGGTCCCCGATCCTCAATCCGGGCTCCATCGAGCCGCTGGGAATCTGGAACGGCTGGATCACGAACCGGGTGAGCAGCAGCAGGGAGAGGAGGCAGAACAGCACGGTCAGGGTGATCCGCCCGCCCGGGACCCACTCGGCGGCCCGGGCCACCAACGCGGAACGCGACCGTTCCTCCGCCCCTGCGGTGTCCGAGGTCTCCTCGGGTACAGCGGGGTGGGAGGAGCGGTCGCGCTCCGTGTGCTGTGCTTCGGCGTCCATGTGGGCCAGATGCTATCCGGCCCTCATACGGACCCGGCGCGAGCTCAGTTGTCGCGCTTCTCCTTGATCTTCGCGGCCTTGCCGCGCAGCTCACGGAGGTAGTAGAGCTTCGCGCGACGGACGTCGCCGCGGGTCACGAGCTCGATCTTCTCGACGATCGGGGTGTGCACCGGGAACGTGCGCTCGACGCCGACGGAGAAGGAGACCTTGCGGACCGTGAAGGTCTCGCGGACACCGGCGCCCTGGCGGCGGATGACCACGCCCTTGAACTGCTGCACACGGGAGCGGTTGCCCTCGATGACGCGGACGTGCACGTTGACGGTGTCACCCGGGCGGAAGGCCGGGACGTCGCTGCGCAGCGACGCGGAGTCGACGGATTCGAGCAGGTTGGACATGATCGTCTGCTTTCTTCGCCGATGCCACAGGTCATCGACGGAAGTCGGTGGTGCCAGAAAGGGGGCTGTCCTCGCCTGGGCGGGCGTCGTGTCCCCCTGTGGCAGGGGCGCACGCCAACGACGTACAGCAGCCGCCTATTGTTCCACGGCGTCGGGCCTGCGCCCAAATCGGCCGTCGGGACCGGGCTGCCAGCCGAGGATGGAGAGCATCTCGCGGTCCTTCTTGTCGAAGGCGGCGGGGTCGCAGCGCTCGATGAGGTCCGGCCGGTTGGCGGTCGTGCGCCGCAGGGTCTCGTCCCGGCGCCAGCGGGCGATCTTGCCGTGGTGGCCGCTGAGCAGCACCTCCGGGATCTCCCGGCCGCGCCACTCGGGGGGCTTGGTGTAGACGGGCCCCTCCAGGAGGTTCGCCATCGCCCCCGGTGCGAACGAGTCGTCGCGGTGCGACTCGGCGTTGCCGAGGACGCCCGGCAGCAGCCGGGCCACGGCCTCCGTGACGACGAGGACGGCCGCCTCGCCGCCGGCCAGCACGTAGTCGCCGATGGAGACCTCGTGGACGGGCATGCGGGTCGCGTACTCGTCGACGACCCGGCGGTCGATGCCCTCGTAGCGGGCGGGCGTGAAGACCAGCCAGGGGCGCTCGGAGAGCTCGACGGCCAGTTCCTGGGTGAAGGGGCGGCCGCTGGGGGTGGGGACGACCAGGACGGGCCCCCGGGAGCCGGCCTCGTAGCCGTCCGCGAGGACGGAGTCCAGGGCGTCGCCCCAGGGGTCCGTCTTCATGACCATGCCGGGGCCGCCGCCGTAGGGGGTGTCGTCGACCGTGTTGTGCCGGTCGTGGGTCCACTCCCGCAGGTCGTGCACGTGCACGTCCAGCTGTCCGCGCGCGCGTGCCTTCCCCACCAGGGAGACGTTCAGCGGGTCCAGGTACTCGGGGAAGATCGTGACGACGTCGAGCCGCATCAGACGCCGCTCCCGCCGGAGGAGGCGTCGCTCTCCGCCTCCGCGGAGGGTGCGTCGTCCTCCCGGGAGGACGCGATCTCCGCCCTGTCGTCGATCAGCCCGGGCGGCGGGTCGATGACGGCCCGCTGCTCCGCCAGGTCGATCTCGGTGACGATCTCCTCGACGAACGGGATCAGCAGCTCGGTCCCGTCGGGCCGCTCGACCACGAAGAGGTCCTGCGAGGGCAGGTGCGAGATCTCGGTGATCCGGCCGACCTCGGTGCCGTCCGCCAGGACGACGTCCAGGTCCATGAGCTGGTGGTCGTAGTACTCGTCCGGGTCCTCCGGCGTCTCGTCGGGGTCCACGTCGGCGATCAGCAGGGTGTTGCGCAGCGCCTCGGCGCCGTTGCGGTCGCGCACGCCCGCGAAGCGCAGCAGGAGGCGGCCGCTGTGCMCCCGCCCCGTCTCGATGGTCAGCGGACCGGCCGAGGCGGGGTCCGTGGCCAGGACCGCACCGGGCGCGAGCCGCAGTTCCGGCTCGTCGGTGCGTACCTCGACGGTGACCTCGCCCTTGATGCCGTGGGCGCGGCCCACCCGCGCGACTACCAGCTGCACTTGCCTGCTCTCCTGTCGTGTGTCCGCGGCTCGTGCGCCCACGGCGTCACCGCGTGGACGCCTGGTGGACGACTACGGGCCGGGGACGGCCAGTGGCCCTCCCCGGCCCGAGCCGGTGTTACGTGTACGTCAGCGGACGTGGTCCACGTCGACGAGGTCGACGCGGACACCGCGACCGCCGATGGCGCCCACGACGGTGCGCAGGGCGCGCGCGGTGCGGCCGTTGCGGCCGATCACCTTGCCGAGGTCGTCCGGGTGCACCCGGACCTCCAGGACGCGTCCGCGGCGCAGGTCGCGCGAGGCGACCTGGACCTCGTCCGGGTTGTCGACGATGCCCTTCACGAGGTGCTCAAGCGCCTCCTCAAGCACGGTCAGGCCTCGGTCGACGCGGACTCGGCGGCGGCCTCGTCCTTCTTCTCAGCCTTCTTCTTCTGGGTGATGGCCTCACCCTTGCCCTCGTCGTCGCCGCCCAGGGCGTCGAACGAGGGGCGCGTGGCCTTCGGCTCCGCGACGAGCAGCGGGGCCGGGGCGGGCTCGCCCTTGTACTTCTGCCAGTCGCCGGTCAGCTTGAGGATGGCGAGGACGGGCTCGGTCGGCTGCGCGCCGACACCCAGCCAGTACTGCGCACGCTCGGAGTCGACCTCGATGCGCGAGGGGTTCTGCACCGGGTGGTACAGGCCGATCTCCTCGATGGCCCGGCCGTCACGGCGGGTACGGGAGTCGGCGACGACGATGCGGTAGTGAGGCGAACGGATCTTGCCCAGACGCTTCAGCTTGATCTTGACTGCCACGGGAGTGGTCTCTCCTGGTCTTGACGTGGTTGGGCACGGCAGGATCGCCGCGTGGGGTTGCGGCACCCGAGTGCCCGATGGACGCGCCAGCCGGAGGAGAGAGGGGTCCTGTGCGGCTGCGAGTACAGCTGGCCATTCTGCCACACCCGGACGGGCGCATCGACCCGGGTGCCCCTGGGCAGGCGTGGGCCGGACCGCGGCGTCGCCGGGTCCGGCACCGGTACTGCCGTTGCTGCCGGTGGGGGTGGGCCGCCGTTCGAGCCGGCACCCACGAAGTGCCGCCGCGCTCCCGCGCACCACCCCTGCGGCAGGACGTCCCGCCGCTGCGTCGGCCGCCGCTCAGCCCGCCGCCGCGCCGACCACCTCCGGGATGCGGAACGGCTTCCCGCACCCTCCGCACACGATCGGCGCCTGCGCGAGGACCGACGGGACGACGCGGACGTTGCGGCCGCAGTCGCAGACCGCCTTCACGCGCACGCCTCCTCCGGAGGAGCCGTGCCGGGCGGCCGGACCGCGGAAGCTCTGGGCCGTGTCGGCGGCGGTCGCGACCGTGTGCGCCTTGAGGGCGCGCTGGAGTCTCTCGATCGTCGGGCGGTAACGCCGCTTCGCCTCGGGGTTGAGCGTGACCAGGGAGAAGCCGCTGCTGGGATGCGGTTCCTCCGGATGGTCCAGGCCCAGCTCCTCGGCGATCGCGAGGAATCTGCGGTTGTGGTACCGGCCGGCGCGGGAGGTGTCGCGGACCCCTCGCGCGGCGGCGATGCCGTGGACTGCCTCATGGAGCAGTCGTTCGAAGGAGAGTTCGTGTCCGCAGGCGGACGACGACTCCCCGATCAGGGACTCTGGCGCGGCAAGATCGGGCAGCTCGGGGTGGTGCCGCTGAATGTCGGCCCACGCCCCTGCCAGCTCTGCGGCGAGAACAGGTGGTGTCGTGCTCACGTAATGACAACGAGCCGGGGTGCCTCTGTGTTCCTATTCCGGGGCATCCCAAATATTTTGCACGTACCCGTCAGTTGCCGCTCATGCGTCCTGACGAGGGCGGGTGCGCTGATCTGCGGAGAAGCCTCACAGTTCGCACCCAGCCGGTACGTAGCACCACGTACGCCGCGCCGCGTAGGCGCCGTCCGCGGGCCGGGGCGGCTGGTGCCGCCGGATGCGCAAGGGGTGTTTCGGTCCTTCTCGCGGCGGAATCCCGGGGCCCGGTGGGCGCGGGTCACGGCGTTGACGTTACCGCGTGCGGGACGGCCCCGGGCACCGACCCGGCCTCCTGCGGCAGACACCGTACGGTCCCCCGCGCACGCCGGCTGACGCGCTCGCCGCCGTCGGCGGGATCCCGGCCTCCTCGCGCACGCTGACCTTGGCCGGAACCGGATCGCCCCCTCCGGGACCCGGGGCGGCCACCCACACAGGACCCGGGAGCCCCGCCCGTACGGGGTCCGGGCGGGCCGGCGCCCGGGCGTCCGCAACCCGCTGTCATCGCCGCGGGACGCGATCCGGCCATCCCTCCCGCCGGGGCCGGGCGACGGGCGGGTGCCCGCGTGATGACCGCCCGGTGGGGGCACATGTTGCCGGTATGTGAATTCTCACGGCGTGCGCGAACGGTACGCAAACCGGGCCCCATTACCCCTGGACGCCACGACGAGCGCGGAGTTTCCTGGCATACGGGGGGAGTGCGAGCGCACTGCACGGGGGTGGAGAAACGGGTCACACAAGCAACTCTCGGCGGATTGGGGCACATTCGATGACACCTACGCTCGTGCGGCAGCACCTACCTCACTCGGGGGCCAGGCCCCGGATTGACCAGTGGGCACGCGCGCGTGACTGGGCCGAGATCCAGGAGCGGATGCTGGTACCGCTCTACGAGGCCGTCTACGAGCGACTCGAAGTGGGCCCTTCGACCAGGCTGTTGGGGCTCGGCTGCGGGTCCGGCCTGGCGCTGCTGATGGCGGCGTCGCGGGGTGCCTCGGTCACCGGACTGCAGGCGCACGCGCCGGAGCGGCTGGCCCTCGCGCGGGAGCGCTTGTCGACCGAGGCGCGCGGCGCGCGTGCGCCGGGCGACGCGCGGCTCACGGACGGGGAGCCGGCGGACATCGGCAGGCCGGCGGAGGCCGGGTACAACCTGGTGACCGCCTTCGAGCCGGTCGGATGCGTGGCCGGCGACTCCGAAGGGCTGGCCGGGGCGCTCGCGGCGGCGGTGCCGCTCGTCGGCAGCGGAACCCCCGTGGTCCTGGCGGGCTGGGGGCCTCCGGAGCGGTGCGCCACGTCCTCGGTCCTCCGGGTCGCCACCAAGCTGGCGGACCGGCTGCGGGGCCAGGGGAGCTGGCGTCCGGCGCTGCGGGACGATCTGGAGGACGTCGCCGAGCGGGCCGGGCTGCGGCCCGACGGGTCCGGCCGGGTCGCGTGCCCCTTCGGGTACGCGGACACGGACAACGCCGTGCGCGGGCTGCTGTCGACGGGGTTCTTCGACGCGGCGGTCGCCGCCACGGATCGGGTCCAGGTCGACAAGGAGGTGCGGGAGGCCCTGCATCCGTACGCCCGGCGGGACGGGACGGTGTGGATGCCGAACGTCTTCCGCTACCTGATCGCCCGGACGGCCTGAATGGTCTGAACGGTCTGAACGGCCCCGTACGCACACACGGACGGGCCGATCCTCTCGGCCCGTCCGGTGCGCGTGGACTCGGGAGTCCTGGGCTCAGCCCATGAACTTCTTGAACTCGTCGGGCAGTTCGAAGTTCTGCGGCTGCTGGCCGCCCGGCAGGCCGAACGCGCCGCCCGCCTGGCCCGCCGCCTCGCGCCGGGCCGCGGCCTCCTCCTCCTGCTGCTTGCGCTTCATCGGGTTGCCGGAGCGCTGCTTGCCCTTGGCCTTCTTGGGCTGCTTCTTCGACCGGCCGGGCCCGCCGCCCATGCCCGGGATGCCGGGCATCCCCGGCATGCCGCCACCCTGGGCCATGCGGGACATCATCTTGCGGGCCTCGAAGAACCGCTCGACCAGACCCTTGACCGCGCTGACGTCGACGCCGGAGCCCTTGGCGATACGGGCCCGCCGCGAGCCGTTGATGATCGTCGGCTCCTGGCGCTCGGCCGGGGTCATCGACTTGATGATCGCGGCCGTGCGGTCGACGTCGCGCTCGTCGAGGTTGTTGATCTGGTCCTTGATCTGGCCCATGCCGGGCAGCATGCCGAGCAGCTTGGAGATGGAGCCCATCTTCCTGACCTGCTCCATCTGGGCCAGGAAGTCGTCGAGCGTGAAGTCCTGGCCCTTCTTGGAGGCCAGCTTCGAGGCCATGGCCTCGGCCTCCTGCTGCGAGAAGGTCTGCTCGGCCTTCTCGATCAGCGTGAGCACGTCGCCCATGCCGAGGATGCGGGACGCCATGCGGTCCGGGTGGAACGCGTCGAAGTCGTCCAGCTTCTCGCCGTTGGAGGCGAACATGACCTGGCGGCCGGTGACGTGCGCGATGGACAGCGCTGCACCGCCGCGGGCGTCGCCGTCGAGCTTGGACAGGACCACGCCGTCGAAGCCGACGCCGTCGCGGAAGGCCTCCGCGGTGTTGACCGCGTCCTGGCCGACCATGGCATCGACGACGAAGAGGATCTCGTCGGGCGAGACCGCGTCACGGATGTCCGCGGCCTGCTGCATCAGTTCCTGGTCGATGCCGAGGCGGCCCGCGGTGTCGACGATGACGACGTCGTACTGCTTCTGCTTGGCGTACTCGACGGAGTCCTTGGCGACCTGGACCGGGTCGCCGACGCCGTTGCCCGGCTGGGGCGCGTAGACGCCGACGCCCGCGCGCTCGGCGACGACGCTGAGCTGGTTGACCGCGTTCGGGCGCTGGAGGTCGCAGGCCACGAGCAGCGGCGCGTGGCCCTGGCCCTGCAGCCACTTGCCGAGCTTTCCGGCGAGCGTGGTCTTACCGGCGCCCTGGAGACCCGCGAGCATGATCACGGTCGGGGGCTGCTTGGCGAAGCGCAGCCGCCGGGTCTCGCCGCCGAGGATGCCGACGAGCTCCTCGTTGACGATCTTGATGACCTGCTGGGCGGGGTTGAGCGCCTGGGAAACCTCGGCCCCGAGGGCCCTCTCCTTGACCTGCTTGATGAAGGCCCGGACGACCGGCAGCGCGACGTCCGCTTCCAGCAGGGCGATACGGATCTCGCGCGCGGTGGCGTCGATGTCCGCCTCGGACAGGCGCCCCTTGCCGCGAAGGTTCTTGAATGTCGCTGCGAGGCGATCGGAGAGAGTGTCGAACACGGCGGTCGCGAGTCCTCAAGTAGGGGGCAGGGGGGCAGGTCCGCCCTCCAGGGTATCCGCCCGCGCCAGGAAGGGTCTCCACCCCGTCGCGGGCTTCCCTCCCTCACTCCCGCAACGTGTCCTCCAGGGCCCGCGCCAGCGTGGCCGCCTGCTGCCCCGGCAGCGGGTCCCCCTCGGGTCCCGTCACGTAGAACGCGTCCACCGCGTTGGCGCCCAGCGTGGAGACGTGCGCGCTGCGCACCCGCACCTGCGCGTGCTCAAGGGCCCGTCCGATCCGGTGCAGCAGCCCCGGTGCGTCGTGGGCGCGCACCTCGATGACGGTGGCGAGCCGCGACGCGGCCGGGGCCACGGTCACCCGCGCGGGCGGCGCCACGATGCCCCGCCGGCGCGGATAGGCGGCGTCCCGTTCGGCCAGCCGCCCGGCGATGTCCAGCGACCCGTCGAGCGCGCGGACGAGGTCGGCGCGCAGCCGGGCCGCCTGCGGCAAAGATCCGTACTCGGCGGCGACCCGCCAGTCGAGGAGCAGGACGGAGCCGGGGACTCCGTCGGGCAGTTCCAGCGCCCGCAGCTCCGCCGTCCGCACGGTGAGCCGGTGCACGGCGAGGACGCCCGCCACCGCCGGCAGGACGCCCTTCTGGTCCGGCACCGCGACGAGCAGTTCCACCCCGAGGGGTTCCGGTTCCCCCGGCGGCTCCGCCTCGGACCCCACGGCGGGCGGTTCGGCCTGGGCGCGCAGCGCGAGCACGGGGCCGCCGGTGCGCAGCGCCTCGATGGCGAGCCGTTCCTGTTCGGCGGTGGGCGCCGCGGCCTCGGGCTCCTCCGGGTCGTCCCCGGCGAGCGCGGCGGAGACCCGCTTGACCAGGTCGGCGACGAGGGAGGCGCGCCAGGAGGACCAGGCGGCGGGCCCGGTGGCCAGCGCGTCCGCCTCGGTGAGCGCGTGCAGCAGTTCCAGCGTGCCCTGCGAGCCGACCGCCTCCGCGACCAGGCGTACGGTCGCGGGATCCTCCAGGTCGCGCCGGGTCGCCGTCTCGACGAGCAGCAGGTGGTGGCGCACGAGCGTGGCGAGGGTCGCCACGTCCGTGCGGTCGAAGCCGACGCGGGCCGCCACGTCCCGCGCGATGGTCTCGCCGGCCACCGAGTGGTCGCCGGGCCAGCCCTTGCCGATGTCGTGCAGCAGGGCGGCGACCAGCAGGAGGTCGGGGCGGTGGACGCGCCGGGTGAACTCGGCGGCCCGCACCGCCGTCTCGATCAGGTGGCGGTCGACGGTCCAGATGTGGACGGCGTTGCGCTGCSGCCGGCAGCGCACGCGCGCCCAGTCGGGCAGCAGCCCGGTGATCAGCCCCTCCGCCTCCAGGGCCTCCCAGACCTCGATGGTGGAAGGACCCGAGCCGAGCAGGGTGACGAGCTGCTGGCGCGCTTCGGCGGGCCACGGCGTGGGCAGCGGGCGGGCCGCGGCGGCCATCCGCCGCACGGCGTGCAGCGAGAGCGGCAGGCCCGCCTGGGCGGCCGCGGCGGCGGCGCGCAGCGGCAGGACGGGGTGGCGAGGACGACCTCGCCGTCCTGCTCGACGACGCCCTCGGCCAGCGGGGAGCGCTCGGGAGCGGGTTTGCCGCCGCCCAGCATGGCGCGCAGGCGCGGCCGCACGGCGCGCGAACGCAGCACGCGCGCCACCTCGCGCCAGGTGACGTCGCTGGCGTACGAGATGACGCGGGCGGCCTCGTACACCTGGCGCAGCAGGGTGTCGGCGTCCAGCAGGCCGAGTTCCGCGGCGACCTGGTCCTGCTCCTGGAGCGCGAGGCGGTCGGTGGCGCGGCCGGTGGCCAGGTGCAGGGCGTCGCGGACGTCGAGGAGGCGCCTGCGGGCGTCGGCGAGGCCTTCGCGCGGGGCGTCGGCGAGCCAGGAGGCGGCGACGGCGCGCAGCGCGGTGGCGTCGCGCAGGCCGCCGCGGGCCTCCTTGAGGTCGGGTTCGAGGAGGTACTGCAGTTCTCCCTGGCGCTCGGCGCGCGCGGCGCACAGCTCCTGGAGTTCGGGCAGGCGCTTGGGGGCCTGGTTGCGCCAGTCGGCGAGGACGGCCGTACGCAGTCCGGCGGTGAGGCCGAGGTCGCCGGCGAGGTGGCGGGCGTCGAGCAGCCCGAGCTGCACCTTGAGGTCCTCGCCGGCCGTCCGGCGCGCCTCGGCGGGCGTGCGCACGGAGTGGTCCAGGTCGAGGCCGAGGTCCCAGACCGGGTACCAGATGCGGTCGGCGAGGGCGGCCACCGCGCCGCTGTCGGCGCTGCCGTCGTGCAGGAGCAGCAGGTCGAGGTCGCTGCGCGGGGAGAGTTCGCCGCGTCCGTAGCCGCCGACGGCGACGAGTGAGACGCCGCGCAGTTTCTCCGCGCCCGCGTCGAAGAGACCGGAGAGCCAGTCGTCGGTCAGTCCGGCGAGGGCCGTACGGCGCGGCGGCCCGGACCGCGCCCCCTCCTGGAGGAGGCGCAGCCGGGCCGCCGCGTAGCCGCTGGGTCCCGAGTCCTCTGCTTCCGCACGCATGTCCGTACTCGTCACCCAGTGGCTCCTGTTCGTCTGCTGACTACAGCGCGTCGGGTCCGCGCTCGCCGGTCCGGACCCGGACCGCCGTGTCGACCGGCACGGACCAGACCTTGCCGTCCCCGATCTTGCCGGTGCGGGCCGCCTTCACGATGACGTCGAGCAGCTGCTCGGCGTCGTCGTCCTCGACCAGTACCTCGATACGGATCTTGGGAACGAGGTCGACGGTGTACTCGGCACCGCGGTAGACCTCGGTGTGGCCCCGCTGACGACCGTAGCCGCTCGCCTCGGTGACCGTGAGGCCGTGGACGCCGAAGGCCTGGAGGGCCTCCTTGATCTCGTCGAGCCGGTGGGGCTTGACGACGGCGGTAATGAGCTTCATGCGTCCACCTTCTTGCTCGCGGTGCCGGCGACCGGGGCGGGGGCCGCGGTCCGGGCGGCGGCGCCGCCGCCGGCACCGCTGAAGTCGTATGCGGTCTCGGCGTGCTCGGCCTGGTCGATGCCGGCGATCTCGTCGTCCTCGGTGACGCGCATCCCTATGGTCTTGTCGATCAGGAAGGCGAGCACCGCGGAGGCCACGAGGGAGTAGGCGAGGACACCGAAGACACCGGCGCACTGCTTCCAGAACTGGTCGAGGCCGCCGCCGTAGAAGAGGCCCGCGGCGTCGGACTGGCCGCCGCCGGTGGCGAAGAAGCCGATCAGCAGGGAGCCGGCGACACCGCCGACGAGGTGGACGCCGACGACGTCGAGCGAGTCGTCGTAGCCGAACTTGTACTTGAGGCCGACGGCCATGGCGCAGAGCACACCGGCGATGGCGCCGACGGCGATCGCGCCGAGCGGGGAGACGGCGCCGCCGGACGGGGTGATGGCGACCAGGCCGGCGACCGCGCCGGAGGCCGCGCCGAGGGTGGTGAACGCGCCGTGGCGGATCTTCTCGTAGGCGAGCCAGGCCAGCATGGCGGCGGCGGTGGCGATCTGCGTGTTGACGAACATCAGCGCGCCGACGCCGTCGTCGTTGCCGAGCCAGGAGCCGGCGTTGAACCCGAACCAGCCGAACCACAGCAGACCGGCGCCGAGCATCACCAGCGGCAGGCTGTGCGGGCGCATCGGGTCCTTCTTGAAGCCGATGCGCTTGCCGATCACGAGGATCACACCGAGCGCCGCGGCGCCCGCGTTGATGTGGACCGCCGTACCGCCGGCGAAGTCGATGACGCCGAGCTCGAAGGCCCAGCCGCCGGCGCCCCAGACCCAGTGGGCGACCGGGAAGTACACGACCGTGGCCCACAGGGCGATGAACAGCGACCAGGCCGTGAACTTCACGCGGTCCGCGAGGGCGCCGCTGATCAGGGCGGGCGTGATGATCGCGAACATCAGCTGGAAGACGGCGAAGACGTAGATCGGGATGGTGTAACCGTCCCAGAGCTCCACCTTGCCGATGCCGCTGAAGCCGACGAAGTCCGAGGACCAGCCGATGATGCTGCCCGAGTCGGTGCCGAAGGCGAGCGAGAAGCCGTAGAGGACCCACAGGATCGTGACGATCCCCATGCTGATGAAGCTCATCATCAGCATGTTCAGGGTGCTCTTGACCCGGACCATGCCTCCGTAGAAGAAGGCGAGACCGGGAGTCATGATCAGCACCAGGGCGGAGCAGATGAGCATGAAGCCGGTGTTGGCGGCAGACAGCGTGGGAGCGTCTGCGGCAAGCGTGATGGCTGGTGCCATCGGCGTCTCCTCGTCGTTGGTACGGCCCCGTGCGGGCGAAGCCATGAGCGGTTGTGAGGGGTGGGCCGGTTATGTGCCAGAGATTGGCGCAGCGCGGTTTCGACCGGCGCCCCCGGATGTTTCGCCCGGGTGACGAAGAGGACGTGCGTGTTACGCGTCGATGAACCGCCGGATGCCGACGGTTCCGATCGTTATCGTGGCGCAACCTTCCCGAAGGGCCTTCGGAGGGACTGGCCCTCACGAGCCCGAGCCGTCAATTGAGCAACCCCGACGGCGCCCGGCCACCTACGCGAAAGCGGCGCCGGTTCAGGCGCAAAAGACGCAACCGGCCGCGGCCGTCCGTCCGATGACCTGGCATGGGGGAGCCGAGTCGGGCTGTTATGGACGGCGGTCGCGGCCGGCGTTCTGGGGGTCAGACCGCTTCGGCGGTCTCGGGCAGGTCGACGGCGAGCTGCTCGGTCAGTTCCACCACTTCGGCGAGATCGCCGAAGTCGCGGACGGCCGTGTCGACGGTTTTTCGGATACGAGTGTTGACCCGCTCGGAGCGCACCTTCTTGGCGATCGTGAGGGCCTTGCGCACCAGGACCGCGCTCTGCTCGGGCTCGCGGCGCAGCAGGTGGACCGTGCCCATGCCGACGAGGTTGAGCGCGTACGAACGCTGGTGCTCGGCGTCCTTCTCGAAGAGGTCGACGGCCTTCTGCATGACGGGGTCGGCGAGCGAGGCGTACGTGGGGCTGCGGCCCGCCACGTAGGCGAGGTCGCGGTAGGAGTGGGAGTTCTCGCCGTGCAGCTCGGCCTCGGAGAAGAAGCGGATCCAGTCGGGCTCGGGCTCGTCGAACTCCAGGGCGTCACCGAAGGTGTCCTCCGCCATCCGGACGGCGCGCTTGCACTTGCCGGGCTGCCCCATGTTGGCGTAGGCGCGGGCCTCCATCGCATACAGCATGGACTGGGTGCGCGGGCTCGCGCAGTCACGGCTGCCGTACTGGGCGAGGTGGATCAGTTCCAGCGCGTCGTCGGGCCGGCCGAGGTGGATCATCTGGCGGCTCATGCTGGAGAGGATGTACGCGCCCAGCGGCCGGTCGGCGGCCTCCTTGGCGGCGTGCAGGGCGAGGACGAAGTACTTCTGGGCGGTGGGCTGGAGCCCCACGTCGTAGCTCATCCAGCCGGCCAGCTCGGCCAGTTCGGCGGCGACCTTGAACAGCCGCCTGGTGGTCGACTCGGGCTGGGGCTCCTGGAGCAGGTCGGTCACCTCGTGCAGTTGGCCGACGACGGCCTTGCGGCGCAGGCCGCCGCCGCACTGGGCGTCCCACTGGCGGAACATGACGGTGGTGGACTCCAGCAGGTCCAGCTCGGGCTGGGAGAGCCGGCCGGGCCGCCGGGAGGCGGCGGCGGAGAGCGGGGACTCCTCGCGCGGGGTGGTGGGGCTGGGCACCAGCCAGCGCTGCATGGGCTCGATGAGGGTGGGGCCCGCGGAGAGGACCAGGGACGCGCCGAGGAAGCCGCGCCGGGCCAGCATCAGGTCGCTGCGCGAGAACTCGCTGATCAGGGCGACCGTCTGAGGGCCGGTCCAGGGCAGGTCGACGCCCGACACGGACGGTGCCTGGTGCGCGGTGCGCAGGCCGAGGTCCTCGACGGCGACGGCGCAGCCGAAGCGCTCGGAGAACAGCTCGGAGAGGATGCGCGGGATGGGCTCGCGCGGGTTCTCCCCGTCGAGCCAGCGGCGTACGCGCGAGGTGTCGGTCGAGATGTGGGCGGCGCCCAGCTGGCGCGCTCTGCGGTTGACCTGCCGCGCCAGCTCGCCCTTGGACCAGCCGCTGCGCACGAACCACGAGCCCAACAGTTCATTGGGGCGCTTGTCCGTGCCGGTCGCGGTCCTCGCGCTTCCGCCGTTGCCGCCCACTGGAACGCCCCCATCCCTGAACCCACTTGTGCGCTGTGTGCGCCAAGCCCTACCAGAATGCCGGTAAACAGGGCCGCCCGTCCGCCCGTTCTCACCCGTCGAACGGGAAGACGGGTTGCCTCCGGCATACCCATGAGTGCATGCGTCCCCAGGACTCGTGCACTCACAGTAATCCTACGATCACTGCTCCAGCCATGGCGATCCCGGAAACGCCACCATTCGCCACCCCTTCGAATGAACTCGCATGGGCCACCGCGCGATTCACTTGACACATGACAGCTGCGAGTGGGCGCAGGGATGCGCGGCAGGGCGCACATGGCCCGACGCACCACCCGCGACACCACCGGGCGCCGCATGGACCGTGTTCCGCTGGGCATGGACCACGCACCACTGGGCACTGAGAGTTACTAGTTGATTCCGTGACGTAACCACGGGCGCACCGGACCCGTTGGAGGGGGCATGGGTTTCACGATCGGCGGTATCCGCGACATCCGGTCCGGCTCGCGTCGCCGCGGCCGCTCCTCGGAGTGCACCACCGTGGCCGAGTTCACCGGACTGTGGGGCTGGGACGTGGTGCCGGGTGCCCGGGCGGCCGCGGGGGTCTGCTCGTGCGGCCGCGACGCCTGCCCCGAACGCGGCGCGCATCCCCTGGACTTCGCGCCCGTCGTCCCGGCCGGCGCGACACTGGACGCGGTGACGCGCGCTTGGAGCGCGTTCCCCGGCGCCGCGGTGATGCTCCCCGTGGGCCGCGCCTTCGATGTCGTCGAGGTCGCCGAGTCCGCCGGCCGCCGGGCCCTGGTCCGGCTCGAACGCATGGGTCTGCCGCTGGGCCCGGTGAGCGTCACACCGGAGGGCAGGGCGCACTTCTTCGTCGCGCCCGGGGCGGCGGCCGCGCTGCCCGAACTGCTCTACCGCATGGGCTGGGACGACGCCGCGCTCGACCTGCACGGCCTGGGCCGGGGCTCGTACATCACGGCCCCGCCGTCCGACCGCGGCGGCCTCGGCCCGGTCAGGTGGCTGCGCTCCCCCGCCCTCGACTCGGCGACGAAACCGCCGGCCGCCCGGCTGCTGCTGGGGACGCTCGCGTACGTGGCGCACCGCTCCCGCGCGTAGGCCCGCCGCCACGGGCCGCGCGCGGGACGCGGGCTCCGCACGGAAGGGCCCCACTCCATCTGCACCATGGGGTGGTGCCCTTCCTCGCGCACACAGCGCACATGGCGCACGTACGGGTCGCGCGGGTTCTCGCCGCGCGCGTCGTCACTCTCCGATAAGGGCATCCACGAACGCCTCCGGCTCGAACGGGGCCAGGTCGTCCGCGCCCTCGCCCAGGCCGATGAGCTTGACGGGCACGCCCAGTTCGCGCTGGACGGCGATGACGATGCCGCCCTTGGCCGTGCCGTCGAGCTTGGTCAGGACGATGCCGGTGATGTCGACGACCTCGGCGAAGACGCGCGCCTGCACCAGGCCGTTCTGGCCGGTGGTGGCGTCCAGGACGAGCAGCACCTCGTCGAGCGGGGCGTGCTTCTCGACGACGCGCTTGACCTTGCCGAGCTCGTCCATGAGGCCGGTCTTGGTGTGCAGCCGGCCGGCCGTGTCGATGAGCACGACGTCGGCGCTCTCCTTGATGCCTTCCTTGACCGCGTCGAAGGCGATGGAAGCGGGGTCGCCGCCCTCGGGACCGCGTACGGTACGGGCGCCGACGCGCTCGCCCCAGGTCTGCAGCTGGTCGGCGGCGGCGGCCCGGAAGGTGTCGGCCGCGCCGAGCAGCACGTGCTTGCCGTCGGCGACGAGGACGCGCGCGAGCTTGCCGGTGGTGGTGGTCTTGCCGGTGCCGTTGACGCCGACGACCATCACGATGCCCGGGGTGTCCAGACCGGACTCGGTGTTCACGGTGCGGTCGAAGTCGGGCACGAGGAGGGTGAGCAGTTCCTCGCGCAGCAGGCCGCGCAGTTCCGCGGGCGTCCGGGTGCCGAGCACCCGCACGCGCTCGCGCAGCCGCTCGACCAGCTCCTGGGTGGGCTGCACGCCGACGTCGGCGGTGAGCAGCGTGTCCTCGATCTCCTCCCAGGTGTCGTCGTCGAGGTGCTCGCGCGAGAGGAGCGTGAGGAGCCCCTGGCCGAGCGCGTTCTGCGAACGGGACAGCCGGGCGCGCAGGCGCACCAGGCGGCCCGCCGTCGGCTCCGGGACCTCGACCGGCGGCGCCACGACGACCGGGGCGGTCGCCGAGGTGTCCGGAAGATCCACCTCCTCTATCGTGCGGCGCGGTTCGTCGCGCGGCGTCTCGGCCTCGTC
>NZ_VDFC01000075.1:295182-309902 GCF_008369065.1 Streptomyces apricus
CCCCCGTGACGGTCGTACGTTTCAACCTCGTCGAACCCGACGCCACCCCCGCCTCCCTCGGCGACCGCTACCGGGCCGCCCTGGAGATGGCCGCCTATGCCGACGACCGCGGCATGACCACCGTGCAGACCGAGGAGCACCACGGCGCGGCCAACAACTGGCTGCCCTCGCCCTTCGCCTTCGCGGCCGCCGTCTTCGGCGCCACCCGCAGGATCGCGGTGACGGTCTCGGCGGTCATCGGCCCGCTGCACGACCCGCTGCGCCTCGCCGAGGACATCGCCGTGCTCGACCTCCTCAGCGGCGGCCGGCTGGTCACGGTGGCCGGGATCGGCTACCGGCCCGAGGAGTACGCCCTTTTCGACGTGGACTGGAAGCGCCGCGGCCGGCTTCAGGACGAGCTCCTGGAGACCCTGCTGCAGGCGTGGACCGGCGAGGAGTTCACCTACCGGGGCCGTACGGTACGGATCACTCCGCGCCCCTTCTCCGACCCGCACCCCCTGCTGCTGGTGGGCGGCTCCTCGAAGGCCGCGGCCCGCCGCGCGGCACGGCTGGGACTGCCGTTCTTCCCGAGCGCCCACCTGCCGGACCTGGAGGCGTACTACGAGGAGCGGCTCGCCGAGTACGGCACCAGTGGCTGGACCATGATGCCCGCGGCGGTCACCCCGCTGCTGCACCTGGCCGAGGACCCGGACCGCGCCTGGGCCGAGCACGGGAGCCGTTTCCTGCACGAGGCCAGGACGTACGCCTCCTGGCAGTCCTCCGACATCCGCTCGGCGGTGAGGTCGGGGGCCACGACCGTGGCGGAGCTGCGCGCCGAGGGCGTCTACCGGATCGTGACGCCGGAGGAGTGCCTGGCGCTGGGCCTCGACAGCTACGTACTGCATCCGCTGTCGGGCGGGATGCCCCTCGACGAGGGCTGGCGCAGCATGCACCTGTTCTGCGAGAACGTGCTGCCCCGGCTCAAGGACCGTTAGGCCTTCGAACCGGGGCGGCACGTCTTACGGATACGAGGAGGCGGGCGGCGGGGACTTGGCCCGCCTCCTCGGGTCATGGTCGACCCGGAGCGACGGGCCTAGCCCATCTCCTCCAGGGTCTTGCCCTTGGTCTCCTTGACGAACTTCAGCACGAACGGGATGGAGAGCGCGGCGAAGACCGTGTAGATGACGTAGGTGGCGGAGAGGTTCCAGTCGGCCAGCGAGGGGAAGCTCGCGGTGATGGCCCAGTTGGCGATCCACTGCGCGGCGGCGGCCACGCCCAGTGCGGCGGCGCGGATGCGGTTGGGGAACATCTCCCCCAGGAAGACCCACACGACCACGCCCCAGGACAGGGCGAAGAAGAGGACGAAGACGTGGGCGGCGATCAGCGCGATCCAGCCCTGGGTGGCGGGCAGTTTGCCGTCGACGAGGTCGAAGGAGAAGGCCCAGGCCTCCAGCGCGAGTCCGACGACCATGCCGACGGAGCCGATGAGGGCCAGCGGGCGGCGGCCGATGCGGTCCACGAAGATCATGGCGATCACGGTGCCGATGATGTTGATGATCGACGTGGTGAAGGAGTACAGGAACGAGTCCGTCGGGTCGACGCCCACCGACTGCCACAGGGTGGAGGAGTAGTAGAAGGCGACGTTGATGCCGACGAACTGCTGGAAGACCGACAGGCCGATGCCGATCCACACGATCGGCTTGAAGAAGAAGGTGCCGCCCAGCAGGTCCTTGAAGACCGACTTGTGCTCGCGCTGCATCGCCGTCTCGATCTCGGTCACGCGCGCGTCCAGGTCGATCGTGTCGCCCTCGACCTCGCGCAGCACCTCACGGGCCCGGTCGCGGCGGCCGACGGAGATCAGGAAGCGCGGTGACTCGGGGATCGCGAAGGACAGCAGCCCGTAGATGACGGCCGGGATGACCATCACGCCGAGCATGACCTGCCAGGCCTCCAGGCCCATGACCTTGCCGCGCTGGTCGCCGTCGGCGGCGTTGAGGATGCCCCAGTTGACCAGCTGGGAGATGGCGATGCCGGTGACGATGGCCGCCTGCTGGAAGGAGCCGAGCCGTCCGCGGTAGGCGGCCGGGGCCACCTCGGCGATGTAGGCGGGGCCGATGACGGAGGCCATGCCGATGGCGAACCCGCCCACGATCCGCCAGAACGCCAGGTCCCACAGCGCGAACGGCAGGGCCGAGCCCACCGCGCTGACGGTGAACAGCACCGCCGAGATCTGCATGCAGCGGATACGGCCGATGCGGTCGGCGATCCGCCCCGCGGTGGCCGCACCGATCGCACAGCCGATCAACGCGATCGCGATCACCTGGGCCAGAGCCGCGGAACCGATGTCGTAGCGGTCCCGGATCGCCTCGACCGCTCCGTTGATCACGGCACTGTCGTAACCGAAGAGGAAACCGCCCATCGCGGCCGCCGCCGCGATGAAGATGACATGCCCGAGATGCTCGGGATGAGCCGCCTGGGCTCCGGACGAAGGTGGCTGCGCTGTGCTGGTCACGTGTAACTCCTCGGGCCACCGGCCTCACTGCCGGGGGTGGGGGCGAGCCCTTCCGGACGGTGTCTCCAGTGGCGCACACGTTTACGCCACCCACCACCTGAAGGTAAAAGCAACGAAGCAGAGACTATTCCTTCAAGTTTCGAAGTCAAGCGCGGGTCCCATGTCAAGGATCACGGCCGTGAACCGGGCAAGGTGACAGACTTGTGTTCAACTGTTGAAGAGATAGCGGCTGCGTAGTTACGCATACCCCGTAAGTGGCCCGTGGAACGCCGCGGTCCGCGGCCGGCGCCCACGGACGATCGGGCCCGGTCCGTACGGGCGGTACCGCCGTTCGGGCGAAGGGTCAGCGCAGCCGCTGGCTGATGACCTTGGAGACTCCGTCGCCCTGCATGGAGACGCCGTACAGCGCGTCGGCGACCTCCATCGTGCGCTTCTGGTGCGTGATCACGATCAGCTGCGACGCCTCCTGCAGCTCCTCCATGATCCGGATCAGCCGCTGCAGGTTGGTGTCGTCGAGTGCCGCCTCGACCTCGTCCATCACGTAGAACGGACTGGGCCGCGCCTTGAAGATCGACACCAGCATCGCCACGGCGGTCAGCGACCGCTCACCGCCGGAGAGCAGCGAGAGCCGCTTGACCTTCTTCCCCGGGGGCCGGGCCTCGACGTCGACGCCCGTGGTGAGCATGTTGTCGGGATCGGTCAGGATCAGCCGGCCCTCGCCGCCCGGGAACAGGCGCCCGAAGACCCCCTCGAACTCCCGCGCCGTGTCCCGGAACGCCTCCGTGAAGACCTGTTCGACCCGCTCGTCGACCTCCTTCACCACCTGAAGGAGGTCGGTCCGGGTCTTCTTGAGGTCCTCCAGCTGCTCGCTGAGGAACTTGTGGCGTTCCTCCAGCGCGGCGAACTCCTCCAGCGCGAGCGGATTGACCTTGCCGAGCTGCTGGTAGGCGCGCTCGGCCGCCTTGAGCCGCTTCTCCTGCTCGGCCCGGTGGAAGGGGCGCGGCAGGTTGCGCGGGTGCTCCGGGTCCTCCGGCAGCTCCTCGCCCTCGGCGGGCAGGGACGGCGGGACGAGCTGGTCGGGCCCGAACTCCGCGATCAGCCCCTCCGGTTCGACGCCCAGCTCCTCCAGCGCCTTCGTCTCCAGCTGCTCGATGCGCAGCCGCTTCTCGGCCCCGAGCACCTCACCGCGGTGCACCGAGTCCGTCAGCTTGTCGAGCTCGGCCTTGAGGTCGCGGCCCTGGTTGCGGGCGGCGGCGAGGTCCTGCTCGCGCCGCGCCCTGGCGCTCTCCGCGGCCGTCCGCTCCCCGTCCGCCCGGCCCAGCGAGACCTCGACGTGGGCCAGCAGCTGCCGGGCGCCGGAGGCGACGGCCGCGGCGACCGCGGCCTCGTGCCGCAGCCGCGCCCGGCGCCGCTCGGCGCGGGCGCGGGCGTCGCGTTCGGCGCGGGCCGCCCGGTCGAGGGAGTCGGCCCGCCCGGCGAGGCCCTTGACCCGCTCCTCGTGCGTACGTACCTGGAGCCGGGCCTCCATCTCGGTCTGCCGCGCGTTGGCCCCGTCGGCCGCGAGCCGGTCCCGTACGGAGGTGTCGGGTTCCTCCTCGACCGGCATCTCCTCGGCGACGACGAGCCGTTCGGCCAGCTCCTCCGCCTCCTCCAGGGCGCGGTCGAGGGCTTCCTGCGCACGGGCGGCGGCCGCGGCACTGCGCTCGGCCTCCCCCGCGGCGCCGCGCGCCTGCCCGGCCAGCCGGCCGAGCTGCTGGGCGACCTGGGACCGCTCCCGCTCACCGGCCCGCCACCGCTCGCCGAGCTCCTCGACGAGGGCGGCCCGCTCCTTGCGCAGCTCGGTGGCGCGCCGCTGGGCCGCGCCCAGCTCCTCGCACCGCACGCCCAGCTCCGCCAGCTCCGCGGCCGCCTCGTCGACCGAGGCCTGCACCTCCAGCAGGCTGGGCGCCCCGGCGGAACCGCCCTGCGCGAAGTGCGCCCCGAGCAGGTCGCCCTCCGCGGTCACGGCGGTCAGCTCCGGCCGCGCGCGGACGAGGTCCTCGGCGTCCTCCAGCGTCCCGACCACGACGACGTCGCGCAGCAGCCGCCGTACGGCGGGCATGAGCTCGGCCGGTGCCCGCACGAGGTCGGCGGCGGACGGCGGCCCGTCGTGGGACGACCGCGGACGTACGGCACCGGTGGCATCGGTGGGGATGGCGGCGTCGGCGGCCGGCTCGGGGGCGCCCGCCAGCAGCAGGGCCGCCCGTCCCGCGTCCTGTTTGCGCAGCAGGCGGATGGCGTCCGCCGCGGAGGCGGGCGTGGTCACCGCGATCGCGTCCGCCGCGGCACCGAAGGCGGCGGCCAGCGCGACCTCGTGGCCCGGGACGACCGAGAGCAGTTCGGCCGCGGGGCCGAGCAGGCCCGACAGCCGGTCCTTCGCCGCGAGCAGCGCCCCGCTGCCGTCCTTGCGGCGCAGGCCGAGGGCCAGGGCCTCGTGACGGGCCTGGGTCGCGGCGCGCCTGCGCTCGGCGGAGGTGGCCGCCTCCCGGGCCGCGGTCAGCGCGGACTCGGCGTCGGCGAGGTCGCTCCTGGCCGCCTCGTGCCGGGCGGCGAGTTCCTCGTCGCCGGCGTCCAGGCCGTCGACCTCCGCCTTGAGCTGCTCGTACTCCTCCTGGGCGGCGACCGCGCGCTCCTGCGCCCCGTCGCGGGCGGCGGCCAGCCGGTCGATCTCGGACTGCGCGGAGGCGGCCCGCGAACGGGCCGCGCCGACCTGGCCGTTCAGCCGGGCCAGGCCCTCACGGCGATCGGCGATGGCGCGCGCCACGTCCTTCAGGCGCCGTTCCTCCGCGGCCAGTTCGCGCTCCAGGTCGGCCCGGTGCGCGACCGTGTCCTCCAGAGCGTGCTCGGCGGCCTCCAGGGCGGCTTCGAGCTCGGCCTCCTGCTCGCGCACCCGCGCCGCCTCGCGCTCCATGTCCTCGGGGTCGCGTCCGCGCCGCTCCTCCGGCGGCTGGGCGGTGGCGCTCTTCACCCGGGCGTCCGCCAGGGAGACCGTGCCGCGCACCCGCTCGGCCAGCTGCGAGAGCTCGTACCAGGTCTGCTGGGCCCGCTGCAGGCGCGGGGCGAGCCGGCGGACCTCGTCCTCAAGCACCGCCTCCTGCCGCAGGGCCTTTCCCAGTTCGGCCTCGGCGGCGTCCTTGCGCTCCTTGAGCGCGGCCTCGTCGGCCACCTCGGCCCGCAGCGCCCCCCGCAGCCGTACGAGGTCGTCGGCGAGCAGCCGCAGGCGGGCGTCGCGCAGGTCGGCCTGGATGACGGCGGCGCGGCGCGCGACGGCGGCCTGCCGTCCCAGCGGCTTCAGCTGCCGCCGCAGCTCGTCCGTGAGGTCCTGCACGCGCGCGAGGTTGACCTGCATCGCGTCCAGCTTCCGCAGCGCCTTCTCCTTGCGCTTGCGGTGCTTGAGGACGCCCGCGGCCTCCTCGATGAAGGCGCGGCGGCCCATGGGATCGGCGTGCAGGACGGAGTCGAGCTGGCCCTGCCCGACGATGACGTGCATCTCGCGGCCGATGCCGGAGTCGGACAGCAGCTCCTGGATGTCCAGCAGCCGGCAGGTGTCGCCGTTGATCTGGTACTCGCTGCCGCCGTTGCGGAACATGATCCGCGTGATGGTGACCTCGGCGTACTCGATGGGCAGCGCGCCGTCGGAGTTGTCGATCGTCAGCGAGACCTCGGCGCGGCCCAGCGGGGGCCGCCCGGTGGTGCCGGCGAAGATGACGTCCTCCATCTTGCCGCCGCGCAGCGACTTGGCGCCCTGCTCCCCCATGACCCAGCTGAGGGCGTCCACGACGTTGGACTTGCCCGAGCCGTTCGGGCCGACGACGCAGGTGATGCCCGGTTCGAACCGCAGCGTGGTGGCCGAGGCGAACGACTTGAACCCGCGCAGGGTCAGGGCCTTGAGGTGCACACAGCCGGACTTTACCTGCCGGGTCGGACACTCTCCATGAACGCCGGGGCGGTCTCACTCCACGAACGCGCGGTTTCGCCCTTGAACGCGCAGGGCACATCAGACGTCAAGGAGAGTGAACGGCGAACGATCCGAACGATCCGAACAGGCCGAATGATCTGACGGACGGTGCGCGGGGAGCGGCCGGCGGAGGACAGGGGCGGGGCAAGAAAGAAGGGACGCCGAAGCGTCCCTTGCAACTCTGTGAGTGGCTGACACCGGCCGCCTGTTCACCGATGACGGGTTCACCGATGACGGTGAGGGTGCGCCGGTGGTGACCGATCTGTTCAATGATCAGTTGCGTTCGATGATCAAATGTGCTCGATGATCAGGTGAGCGCAGGCTCCGCCTGGGGTACGTCGATGCTTTCGAGAAGCGAGTCCTGAGAAGCGGCAGCCGCGAGCGCGTCGTTCTCGGCCTGGATTCGTCCGAGCTCTGATTCCAGGTCCTGGACGCGCTGCTGGAGCCGTCGCATCTCGGCAATGAGTCGCGGGTCGGAACCGCCGACGTAACCGAGAAGCGCCTTTGCCATGATGGATGGTCCTCCACACTGAGTGACCGACCGAAGCGGTGTGGGTCGTGAGGGAATCGCACCCGCGATGTTTGGCAATCCTGAGTTTTACTACCGCTCTCACATGCCAAACAGCTAAGGTGCGCGGGGCTTTCAGCGTCTCACCAAAAAGTTTGACGGTCAACACGATCACGCCCCGTATTGGACGGCGACCCTGGGCGCACGGCGCCGGACGGGCGGCGCGGCTTCTCTGCAGGGGCCCCGGGGGCGTGGAGATCATCCTTGTCGGCGGAGCCTGCCACGGCAAGGGGTTTCTTGGCAACCACCTGGTGGTTCTTCCCCGGAGCGGGGCCCCGGCGCACGCCCCGCGCTCCCCCGCGGGGCGCCGGAACCGACGCGGCGCGGTGGATCTCACCGGATGGCGAAGCCGTCGTAGCCGCCCCGGGGCGTGTCCCAGATCTCAGTGACTCCGTCGACCCTGCCCGGCGTGTCGTCCCCCACGAGCCACTCCAGCAACCCCTGGCACCCCTCTTCGGGGCCCTCGGCGACCACCTGGACGCGTCCGTCCTCCAAATTGAGAGCAAAACCACTCAGGCCGCCGATCTCCAGGGCCTTGGCCCGCGTGTACCAGCGGAAACCCACACCTTGGACGCGCCCGCGTACCCAGGCGACCAGCCTTCTATGCTCGCTCATGGCTGCACGCTAACGGGCCAATTGCTCTCCGAGCACTTCCTCCCCTTGCGCCATGGGGTACCGTCCGGACCCAATGAGCCTCACTCGTTCGGGTGAGGAACGTTGACCGCAAGGATGAGGAAGGCCAAAAGATGGGACGCCACCGACGCTCCGCCGCCGGCCGCGCCGCCACAGGCCGCGCCACCGGGGGTACGCAGACCTACGCGACGTACACGGGAGGCCACCCGACGGATGGCCCCGACGGGTACGCGGACCTGGGCGACCAGGCCCTCGCGGGTGACCACGGCATCGCCGAGGGCTKCCCGACCGCCGGTGACTACCTGACCGGCGGGCCCTACTCGACCGCGGGCCTGTACGACTCCCCGGGCGGTATCCACGAGACCGGCGACCTCTATTCGAAGAGCGACGCCTACCTCTTCGAGGCGGACGGGACCACCGCCCACCCGTCGGGCGACTACACGCCCGACCGCGGCCCCCGCGGCCAGCGCCGCCGCAAGAAGGCCGTCACGCCCGTACGCACCGGTCTGCTCGGCGTCTCCGCCGCCGTGGCGATGGGTGCCGTCGCCGTCGCCTCCGGGCTGATACCCGGCAGCGACAGCCTATCGATCGGCGGTGGGGGCGCGGACAACGTGCGCGCCCAGGACACCCCGAGCGACGTGGAGACCCAGGGCGGCACGAACGGCTCCGCGGACGACCGCGTGGACCCGGGCACCAGCCGGGACCTGGAACGCTCGCCGTCGCCCTCCACCTCGCCGACGAAGGCCCCGGAGAAGAAGGCAGAGAAGAAGAAGCCCGCGGCGACGCCGTCGGCGGAGGCCGAGTCCGAGGCTCCGGCCGAGGAGTCGAGGACCGAGAAGCCGCCGGCCGCGAAGGCACCGGCCACGAAGGCGCCCGAGACCACGCCGTCGGAGGCCACGAAGGCACCGGCCACGGCCGAGGCCGCGGTGCTCACGCTCGTCAACGAGGAGCGCGCCAAGGCGGGCTGCAGCCCGGTGACCGCGTCCAGCTCGCTGGCGGCGCTGGCGGAGTCCTTCAGCAAGGACATGGCCGCCCGGGACTTCTTCGATCACACGGACCCGGACGGGGCCACTCCCTGGGACCGGGCGGAGGCGGCCGGGGTGTCGGGCCTCGGCGGGGAGAACATCGCCCGCGGCCAGGCCGACGCCGCCGCGGTGATGGAGGCCTGGATGAACAGCCCCGGCCACCGCGCGAACATACTGAACTGCGACTTCAAGACCCTGGGCGTCGGCGCGCACTTCGCGTKGGGCGGTCCCTGGTGGACGCAGGACTTCGGCTACTAGTCACGCCCTACGCGCCGTACGGCTGTGCCCCGGACCGGGTTCCCGGTCCGGGGCACAGCCGTGTTCGGGGCCGGGGGCGGGGGCCCTAACCGGTGGTTAGCGCAAACCTGGGGCGGGCGCTGTGCAGGAGTACGCTCGGCGCATGGACACAACGGATCGGTTCGGCCTCGCGTACGACGTGTTCTCCCGGAACTGTCCCTCCCGGGGCACCCTGGAGCACGTCACGGGCCGCTGGGGCGCGCTCACGCTGGGAGCGCTGTCCGAGAGCTCGCTGCGCTTCAACGAACTGCGCCGGCGCGTGGACGGCGTGAGCGAGAAGATGCTCTCCCAGACCCTGCACGCGCTGGAGCGCGACGGGCTGGTGCACCGGGAGGCGCAGCCGACGAATCCGCCGCGGGTGGACTACGAGCTGACGCCGCTGGGCCGTGAGGTGACCGGGCGGCTGCTGGACCTCATCCACTTCGTGCAGGGGCGCATGGACGACGTCCTGGCGGCGCGCGAGCGCTACGACACCGCGCGCGGCGGACGCTGACAGCGCGGGCAGAAGTAGCTGGAGCGGTTCATCCAGGGCCGGCGCCGCATCGGCGTACCGCAGCGCCGGCACGGCTCGCCCTCCCGGCCGTACGCGTCGAGCGAGCGGTCGAAGTAGCCCGACTCGCCGTTCACGTTGACGTAGAGGCTGTCGAAGCTGGTGCCGCCGACGGCGAGCGCCGCGTTCATCACGTCCCGTACGTGGCCCAGGAGTTCGGCCGTGCGCGGGCGGGTGAACCCGCTCGTGGGGCGCTCGTAGTGCAGCCGCGTGCGCCAGAGGGCCTCGTCCGCGTAGATGTTGCCGACGCCGCTGATCAGCGACTGGTCCAGCAGGGCGCGCTTGATCGTCGTACGGCGCCGGCGCAGCGCGTCGTGGAAGGCGTCGTCGTCGAACAGGGGGTCCAGCGGGTCGCGGGCGATGTGCGCGATGACGTCGGGCAGCCCGTCGGCGGACGTCTCGTGCAGCGAGAGCCCGCCGAAGGTGCGCTGGTCGACGAAGCGCAGCTCCGTGCCGAGGGCGTCGTCGAACCGGACGCGGATGCGCAGGTGCTTCTCGTCGGCCGCGTCCTGGGGCTGGACGAGGAGCTGTCCGCTCATGCCCAGGTGCGCGAGGACGGCGCTCGGGGTGTCCGCGAGCGGGAGCCAGAGGTACTTGCCGCGGCGCTGGGCCAGGCCCACCCGGTGGCCCTTGAGCCGGCCCCCGAAGTCCTCGCCGCCCGCGATGTGACGGCGTACGGCGCGTGGGTGCAGGACCTGGACGTCCGCGACGATCCGGCCGCTGACCCAGCGTTCGAGGCCGCGGCGGACGACCTCGACCTCGGGCAGTTCTGGCACGGTGTCTCCTCCGGAGGGGTGGGGGTCTGCGGGGCGGTGGGGGCTGATCGCGCAGTTCCCCGCGCCCCTACACGAACGGCTTCGCCCGCCCCCTGTCTGTGACAGGGGGCGGGCGAAAAGTGGTCCGTCAGGCCGATGCCGGGTCGGATGCCGTCGGGGAGGGGACGTCGGGCGTCTTCTCCTCGACCGCTTCCGTCTCCGCCGGAGGCTCCGCCTCGGCGGTCGCGGCCGCCTCGGCCCGCTCGTCCGCGGCGGAGCGGATCGCCCGCCAGGCGGACTCCGCGGCCTGCTGCTCCGCTTCCTTCTTGCTGCGGCCGGTGCCGGTGCCGTACGAGACGCCTCCGACGCGGGCAGCAGCGGTGAAGGTCTTCTCGTGGTCCGGGCCGGTCTCGGTGACCAGGTACTCGGGTACGCCGAGCCCCTCGGTCGCCGTGAGTTCCTGGAGACTGGTCTTCCAGTCCAGGCCCGCGCCCAGGTTCGAGGACTTCTCGATCAGCGGGTCGAAGAGCCGGTGGACGAGTTCGCCCGCCGCGTCCAGACCCTGGTCGAGATAGACGGCGCCGATCACCGCTTCGAGGGTGTCGGCGAGGATGGAGGCCTTGTCCCGGCCGCCCGTGCCCTCTTCACCCCGGCCGAGCCGGATGAAGGAGCCGAGGTCGAGCCCCCGGCTCACCTCCGCAAGCGCACGCGAGTTGACCACCGCGGCCCGCAACTTGGCCAGCTGGCCTTCGGGCAGGTCGGGGTGGGTCGTGTACAGCGTGTCCGTGACCACGAGGCCCAGTACGGAGTCCCCGAGGAACTCCAGGCGCTCGTTGGTCGGCAGACCGCCGTTCTCGTACGCGTACGAACGATGGGTCAGTGCACGCACCAGAAGGGCGGACTCAAGCTTGTACCCGAGCCGCCCTTCCAGAAGGGTGTGGGACGAGGCTGTGTTCTCCGCCTTCTTCTTGGCTCCGACATCCTTGGCGCTGACTTCCGCCGTGGCGTCGTCCGCCTGCTTGGGGCTAGACACAGTGCCTCTCACCAGCCGCTCAGACCTCGAGGACCTGGCGCTTGTTGTAGGTGCCGCAAGCGGGGCACGCGATGTGCTGCAGCTTGGGCTCGTGGCAGCGCTCGCACGCAACCAGGGTGGGGACCGCAGCCTTCCACTGCGACCGGCGGTGGCGCGTGTTGCTGCGCGACATCTTCCGCTTCGGAACAGCCACGGCTACTTCTCCTGCTTCTCGTCGACGGGCGCTGATGGAAGCGCGCCGCCGGCCAACTCGTCCTTCTCGCCATCTTCGAGTGAACCGGCGAGTCCCTGCAGTGCCGCCCAACGGATGTCGACGGCGTCATGGTGGTGGTCCGGGTCGTCCGCGAGCCGGGCTCCGCACTGGGAGCACAGGCCGGGGCAGTCGTCCTGGCACACCGGCTGCATCGGAAGTGCGAGCACCACCGCATCACGCAGCACGGGTTCGAGGTCGAACAAGCCGTCCTCGATGAAGAGCGTGTCCTCGTCGTCCTCGGCGTCGTCGGCCGGCTCCGCTTTCACACGGCCCCGGTCGTCGGCGTCAGGGTACGAGAACAACTCCTGGAAATCCGTTTCGAGCTGCTGCTCGACCGGCTCCAGACACCTTACGCACTCCCCCTCGGCCAGTGCACGGGCGGTGCCTGTGACAAGCACCCCTTCCATGACCGACTCAAGACGGAGGTCGAGCTTCACCGGCGCGCCTTCCGGCACCCCGATGACTCCCTGGATACCGAAATCCGCGGGAGCTTCGATCTCGCGGGACAGACGCTGCAGCGCACCGGGACGCCGCCCCAGCTCGTGCGTGTCGAACACGAGAGGGTTGCGGTGGTCAAGGCGGGCGTTCAGGGCCATTCCTGCTTTCGATCTTGTAACGAGGAGCACTGCCCTCGGCGTTCACCGGGCAGCGTGGATCGCGGACGTGCACACGACCGAAGAGCCAGGATACTGGACCTTTCGCTCTCGGCCCAATCCGGCGCCGGCGCCCCTGCCGGCACCCCCGTCGGCGCCGCCGTCAGCGTCCCTGTTCGTACGCCCTCAGCTGCTCCGGGGTGATCATGGAGGTGTCGAAGAGGCTGGTCTCGTCGAGCGCGTTCTCGTGCGGCTGCGGCGACCGGGACTGCTGCGGCTGCCCGCCGGACGGGTCGTACCCCTGCTGCCCGCCCTGGTCGTACCCGGTCTGCTGGTCGTAGCCCTGCTGCGGGTAGGCGGCGTACGGGTCGGCGTTCTGCTGGTAGCCGTACCCGTCCTGCTGTCCGTACTGCTGCTGGTAGCCGTAGGGGTCGGTGCCCTGCTGCTGGTAGGCGTAGGCGTCCTGCTGCCCGTACTGCTGCTGGTGGGGCAGCTCCACCTGGGGCTGGGGCCGGTCGGGGCGGGCCGGGGCGGACTGCCCGGGGACCTCCGCCAGGCCGTCCAGGTACTCGGCGTCGGTGGTGTGCTGCCCCGGCGTCCCGTCCTCCCCGAAGGTGGCCAGGTCGCCCAGGTCGTCGCTGGCGATGCGGCCGTGCAGCTTCTGGCGCCCGCGGCCGACGGCGTCCAGGGTCTTGGCGAGGACGGCCTCGAAGGCGCCGAGCTTGACGTCGACGTATTCGTCGGCGTTGCGGCGCAGGGTCTCCGGGTCGTGGCTGCGCTCGGGGGCGTCCTCGTCCTCGTACCCCTGCTCGTCGGTGCCGGGCCCGGTGCCGAGGAGCTTCTCGCGGCCCCGGCCCACCGAACCGAGGGTCTTGGTGAGGACGACCTCGAAGTTGGCGAGCTTGGAGTCGACGTACTCGTCGGCCTCGGCGCGGACCTCCTCGGCCTCCCTGCGGGCCTCGGCCAGGATCCGGTCGGCCTCGTTCTGCGAGCGGCGGGCGACCTCGGTGTCGGAGATCAGCGAGCCGCGCTCGGCGTGCGCGGACTGCACGATCCGCTCGGCCTCCAGGCGGGCCTGCTCGACCATCTGCTCGCGGTCGCCGATCAGCTCCTGGGCCTGGGCGAGCGAGCCGGGCAGCGCCTGGCGCACCTCTTCGAGCATCGAGAGGAGCTCGGCGCGGTTGACCACGCACGAGGCCGACATGGGCATGGAACGGGCGCTGCCGACCGCCGAGACGATCTCATCGAGCTTCTTCTGCACGTCCACCGTGTGCTCGCCACTCTCTACAGCTGTGTTGGAGACGGACGGGTCGACTGTACGACCACTCCCGCCCCGCCCGACACCGGATGGCGGACTCCCGCGCCCCGGGCGGCGCCTCAGTCCTTCCGGAGCCGGTCGGTGAGCGCTTCGAGGACCACCGGCGGGACCAGGMGGGAGACGTCCCCGCCCCAGGTCGCGACCTCCTTGACCAGTGAGGAGGAGAGGAAGCTGTAGGTGGGGTTGGTCGGCACGAAGAGGGTCTCGACGCCGGAGAGGCCGTTGTTCATCTGCGCCATCTGCAGCTCGTAGTCGAAGTCGCTGACCGCGCGCAGGCCCTTGACGATGGCCGGGATGTCGCGCTCCTTGCAGAAGTCCACGAGGAGGCCGTGGAAGGACTCCACCTCGACGTTCCCGAACTCGGCGGTGACCTGGTGGATCAGGTCGATCCGCTCCTCGATCGCGAAGAGGCCCTTCTTGGACTGGTTGATCATCACCGCGACGTGGACCACGTCGTACAGCCTGGACGCTCTGGCGATGATGTCTAGATGTCCGTTGGTGATCGGGTCGAACGACCCGGGACAGACGGCGCGGCGCACTTCAGATCCCTCGCTCTCCAGTCCGGTCATCGTGCGTCTTCGCACGTAGAGGCGGCGCGACCGTACCAAAACGTTCCCTCGCCGTAACGGCGGGAGCGCAGTGCTTCAAAACCGTCCGGCCATCCGAATTCGCCGCCCCTGGTACTGCGTTCAACGGTGACGAGCGCTTCGCCCGCGAGCCAGCCCCCGGAGCGGAGTGTGAGCAGTGTCTCGCGAAGATCGTCGTCCGTGACGGCGTAGGGCGGGTCGAGGAACACGAGGTCGTACGGGGCCTCGGGGGCACCGGCGCGGATGATCTGTTCCGCTTTGCCGGACCTGACCTCGGCGCCGGGCAGGCCCAGGGTCCGCACGTTCTCCCGGATCGTGCGGGCGGCGCGGGGGTCCGCCTCCACGAGGAGGGTGTGGCCCGCGCCGCGGCTGAGCGCCTCCAGGCCGACGGCGCCCGAGCCGGCGTACAGGTCGAGGACGCGGTCGCCGTCCAGGGGGCCGCCGAGCAGGGACTGCCAGGTGGAGAAGAGGCCTTCGCGGGCGCGGTCGGAGGTGGGCCGTGTGCCGGTGCCCGGGGGGACGGCGAGGCGTCTGCCGCCGGCGGTACCGGCGATCACGCGGGTCATCGCAAGTCCTTGCTGGTGAGGGTGGTCACCGGGTCAGTCTGGCAGGTGGGGGGT
>NZ_VDFC01000075.1:310002-324938 GCF_008369065.1 Streptomyces apricus
GGGGTGGTTTGCGTGGTGGGCGGGTGCGGGTTCGGTGGGGGCCGGTCGCGCAGTTCCCCGCGCCCCTACGGGGGCGCTCAGCCCTTTTCCAGGTACTGCTCCCTCTCCTCGTCCAGGAGGGCCTGGAGGGCCGTGCGCAGGCCCGGGAGGTGGGTGAGGTCCGGGTCGGCGGCGACCACCGCGGTCGCCTCCTCGCGGGCCTCGGCGATGATCTCCTCGTCGTCGATGACGGCGAGCATCCGCAGGGAGGTGCGCGCGCCGGACTGGGCCTGGCCCAGGACGTCGCCCTCGCGGCGCTGTTCGAGGTCGATGCGGGAGAGCTCGAAGCCGTCGAGCGTGGACGCCACCGAGGTCAGCCGCTGCCGGGCCGGGCTGGCCTCCGGCATCTCGGTGACGAGGAGGCACAGGCCCGCGGCGGAGCCACGGCCGACGCGGCCGCGCAGCTGGTGGAGCTGGGAGACGCCGAAGCGGTCGGCGTCCATGATCACCATGGCGGTGGCGTTCGGCACGTTCACCCCGACCTCGATGACCGTCGTGGCGACCAGGACATGGGTCTCCCCGGCGGCGAAGCGGCGCATCACCGCGTCCTTGTCCTCCGGGGCCATGCGGCCGTGCAGCACCTCGACCCTGAGCCCCTGCAGCGGGCCCCCGGCGAGCTGGTCGGCGACCTCCAGGACGGCGAGGGGCGGCCGCTTCTCGGCGTCGGCCCCGGCCCCGTCCTCGGAGGACGCCTTCTTCCGCGGCTTCTTCGGGTCGTCGTCCTCGTCACCGATGCGGGGGCAGACGACGTACGCCTGGTGGCCGTTGGACACCTCCTCCCGCACGCGCTCCCACGCGCGCGCGAGGAAGTGGGGCTTGTCCGCGGCCGGGACGACATGGCTGGCGATGGGCGAGCGCCCGGCGGGGAGCTGGTCCAGGACCGAGGTGTCGAGGTCGCCGAAGACGGTCATGGCGACCGTGCGCGGGATGGGCGTGGCGGTCATCACCAGGAGGTGCGGCGGCTGTTTGCCCTTGCCGCGTAGGGCGTCGCGCTGCTCGACGCCGAACCGGTGCTGTTCGTCCACCACGACCAGGCCCAGGTCGTGGAACTGGACCTTGTCCTCGATGAGCGCGTGCGTGCCGATGACGAGCCCCGCCTCGCCGGTGACGAGGTCGAGCAGGGCCTGGCGCCGCGCGGCCGCGCCCATGGAGCCGGTGAGCAGCACCACCTTGGTGGAGTTCTCGGCGCCGCCGAGCATGCCGCCCTCGGCCAGCTCCCCCATCATCTCGGTGATCGAGCGGTGGTGCTGCTGGGCGAGCACCTCGGTGGGCGCGAGCATCGCCGCCTGCCCGCCCGCGTCGACCACGGCGAGCATGGCGCGCAGGGCCACCATCGTCTTCCCGCTGCCGACCTCGCCCTGCAGCAGCCGGTGCATCGGGTGCTCGGTGGCCAGGTCGCCGAAGATCTCGCCGGAGACCTTCTGCTGGCCCTCGGTGAGGGTGAAGGGGAGCTTCGCGTCGAAGGCGGTCAGCAGGCCGTCCTGTTTGGGTCGGCGTGCCACCGCGGGCAGTTGGGAGTCCGCGTGGCGGCGGCGGGCCAGGGCCACCTGGAGGACGAAGGCCTCGTCCCACTTGAGGCGGGCGCGCGCGTCCTCGATGTCCGCCTTGGTGTGCGGGCGGTGGATCTTCAGCAGGGCCTCCGGCAGGGAGACCAGGCCCCGGCCGGTCCGGAGCGCCCCGGGCAGCGGGTCGACGGCCTCCTGGGCGCTGGGCAGCACCGTCTGCACGGCCTTGGCGATCTTCCAGGACTCCAGCTTGGCGGTGGCCGGGTAGAGCGGGATCAGCGCTCCGGCCCAGGTGTCCACGGTCTCGGAGGAGTCCTCGCCGCGCAGCAGCTCGTACGCCGGATGGGCCAGCTGGAGGCGGCGGTTGAAGACGGAGACCTTGCCCGCGAACAGCGCGCGCGTGCCCGGCAGGAGCTCCTTGTGGGGCTTGTGCACGCCGTTGCCGAAGAAGACCAGCTTGAGCTGGCCGCTGCCGTCCGTGATGGTCACTTCGAGGCGCTGGCCCTTGCCGCGGGGGGCCTTGGCGGAGGCGAAGGTGTGCAGCCGGGCGTCGGCGACCTGGGCGACCACCGTCGCGTGCTCGTCCAGGGGCAGGTCGGCGAGGTGGGTGAGCTGCCCGCGCTCCTCGTACCTGCGCGGGTAGTGGTGCAGCAGGTCGCCGACGGTGTGCAGTCCCAGGTGCTCGGCCATCACCTTCGCGGTGGCGGGTCCGAGCACCTTCTTCAGTGGTTCTTCGAGCGCGGACACGGGATCCATTGCACACCACGGCACTGACATCTCCGTACGAGCCCCGCGAATCCGCTGGTCGGACGGCTCGTTCGGGCTCTAGGATGACGGGCTCCGGCCCTGTTCGCGGTCGCCTCGATCCGGGACCGCCCGACCCCGCGCCGTCGCACGTCCCCCCACCGGCGCAGCGACGATGGACTCCCAGACCTCACAGCCTTCCCAGGCCTCTCCGCCACCCCGTTCGTTCCAGGTCGACCTGCGCGGTCTCGTGGACCTGCTCTCCCACCACCTCTACTCCAGTCCCAAGGTCTACCTGCGCGAACTGCTGCAGAACGCCGTGGACGCGATCACCGCCCGGCGCGCCGGGGAGCCGGACGCGCCGGCCCGGGTGCGGCTGTACGCCGAGGACGGCACGCTGCGCATCGAGGATTCCGGGATCGGCCTCACCGAGGCGGACGTGCACAGCCTCCTCGCGACCATCGGCCGCAGCTCCAAGCGGGCCGACGGCCTGGAGTCGGCGCGCTCCGACTTCCTCGGCCGGTTCGGCATCGGCCTGCTCGCCTGCTTCCTGGTCGCCGAGCGGATCCGGGTGGTCAGCCGCAGCGCGCGTACGCCCGGCGCGCCGCCCGTGGAGTGGACGGCGAGCGACGACGGCTCCTACCGGGTGCGGACCCTGCCCGAGGACGCCCGCACCGAACCGGGCACCACCGTGTACCTGGAGGCCCGCCCGGGCGCCGCCGACTGGCTGGCCGCGGAGCGGGTGCTGTCGCTGGCCCGCGACTTCGGTTCGCTGCTGCCGTACGACGTCCGGGTGGGCGACGAGGCGGTGACGGACCTCCCGGCGCCCTGGGACCGCCCGTACCCCGGCCCCGCCGCCCGCCGGGTCGCGCTGGCCCGGCACTGCCACGACCTGTTCGGGTTCACGCCGCTGGACTCGATCGAGCTGGACGTGCCGCTGGCCGGGATCCGCGGGGTGGCGTACGTGCTGCCGTCCGCGGTCAGCCCCGCCCAGCGCGCCGGGCACCGCGTGCACCTGAAGGGCATGCTGCTCACCGAGCGGGCCGAACAGCTGCTGCCCGACTGGGCGTTCTTCGTGCGCTGCGTCCTGGACACGGACAGCCTGCGCCCCACCGCGTCCCGCGAGTCGCTGTACGAGGACGAGACCCTGGCGGGCGTGCGGGAGGCGCTGGGCGAACGGATCCGGTCCTGGCTGACGGAGCTCGCGGCCGGGGACCCGGAGCGGCTCGGCGCCTTCCTCGCGGTGCACCACCTGGGGGTGAAGTCCCTGGCGCGGCACGACCGCGAGATGCTGCGCACGATGCTGCCGTGGCTGCCGTTCGAGACCACGGACGGGCCGCTGTCCCTGGAGGAGTTCGCGCGGCGGCACCCGGTGGTGCACTTCACCCGGACCGTGGAGGAGTTCCGCCAGGTCGCGCCGATCGCGTCCGCGCAGGGCGTGGGCGTCGTCAACGGCGGCTACACGTACGACAGCGAGCTGGTCGAGGCGCTGCCGTCGGTGCGGGCCGGGACGGTCGTGGCGGAGCTGGACGCCGACACGGTGACCGCGCACCTGGACGCGGTCGACCCGGCCGTGGAGCTGGCCCTGTCGGGCTTCCTGGGCGCCGCGCGGGCGAAGCTCGACCCCCTGGGGTGCGACGTCGTGCTGCGCGCCTTCCACCCGGTCTCCGTGCCCGCGCTGCACCTGGACGACCGGGCGGCCCGGCACGAGCAGGCCCGCGCGGAGGCCGAGGAGCAGGCCGACGACCTGTGGGCGGGCATCCTCGGCTCGCTGCGCGGCAGCGCCCCCCGCGCGCGGCTGGTGCTCAACCACCTGAACCCGCTGATCCGGCGGATCGGCTCGCTCGACGACCGGGAGCTGATCGGCACGGCCACGGAGTCGCTCTACGGGCAGGCCCTGCTGATGGCGCAGCGCCCGCTGCGGCCCGCCGACTCGGCGCTCCTGAATCGCGCGTTCCTCGGCCTCCTGGAGTGGGCCACCCACGACGACGACCCGGAGGAGGGCCACCGATGAGCCACGCCATGGACTTCGAGACGCTGCGCCGGGCGATGCAGGAGAACTACGAGCGGCCGGAGGGCCCCGCCCGCAACGCGCGCGCGGAGGAGCTGCTCGCCGAGGCCGAGCGGCTGAACATCCCGCTGGCGGTGATCGAGGCGCTCGGCCACCAGCTGAAGGTCTACAACTACAGCTCCGAGAAGGACCGGATGTTCGTCCCCTTCGCGCGCCTGCTGCGCATGTGGGACGAGCGGCCCGGGGACTTCGACGCGTACGAGGCCCACTCCCTGCACTGGGTCTTCAAGTGGGTGTCCGCGGGGATGCTCGGCCAGCCGCACATACCGCTCGCCTCCATAGAGAAGTGGCTCGGCGAGATGGAGCACCGCTACCGGCTCGCCGGGCACACGGAACGGGCCGTGCGCAGCGCCGAGTTCAGTGTGGCGCGGGAGGTCGGGGACCTGGCGCGGGCCGAGCGCGCGTACGCGGCGTGGCTGGCCGCGGACCGGGACCGGATGGCCGACTGCCACGCCTGCGAACTGCACGAGCAGGGCTCGTGGCGGGCCGAGCGGGGCGCGGACGCCGAGGCGCTGGAGCTGTGGCGGCCGGTCCTGGAGGGCGAGCACACGTGCGCCCACGAACCGCACGCCGTCCTCGCGTCCTCGCTGCTGCCCCTGCTGCGGCTGGGCCGCACGGACGAGGCGCGCGCCCACCACCTGCGGGGGCTGCGGCTGGTGCGCCCCATGGAGAGCATGCGCGGCGCGTACGCGGACCACGTGGAGTTCTGCGCGCTCACCGGCAACGAGGCGCGCGCCCTGGAGCTGCTCGCGGAGCGGCCGGCGTACTTCACGGACGGCGGTGAGCCGCGCAGCCGGATGGACTTCCTGGCCGTGGCCGCCCTACTGGCCGACCGGCTGACCGCGCTCGGCCTGGGCGGACGGACCGTGCCGGGGCCCGCGGGGCGCACCTGGACCGCGACCGAACTCGCCGCCCACGCGCGCGTGGAGGCGCTTTCGCTGGCCGGGCGCTTCGACGAGCGCAACGGGACGGACCGGGTGAGCGGGCGCATCCGCAGCCGCATGGACCGGCGGCCGCTGGTGGAGCGGCTGCCCCTGGGCGTACGCGCCACGCACACCGCTCCCGTCCCCGCTGCCGTACGCCCCGGTCCCGCGCCCGCGCCTGCGTCCGCGTCCGCCGGCCCGGGACCGGAGCTGCCCGAGCTGCTCGCCGAGGCCCGGCGGCTCTCCGAGGCGCTGCACCCGGAGTCGGTCGCGGCGTGGGCCGCGGTCGCCGAGGCGCTCGCGACCGCCGAGGACACCGGAGCCGCCGGGGCCGCCGGGGGCACGGAGCTGACCGCGCGCGACCGCGCGGAGATGGCCGACCACGAGGCGATGGGGCTCGGCCCCGAGGGCGTGGAGCTGTTCGCCCGCGCGGCCGAGCTGTACGAGGAGGCGGGCGACCCGGGCGAGGCCCTGGCGGCACGCGCGCGTGGAGCGTACGTACGGGCCCTCGGCGGCCGGAGCGACGAGGCGCTGGCCGCGGTGGAGGACCCGTACGAGCGGGTGCTCGCGCTCTTCGCGGAGGGCACGACCGGGGTCCGGCAGGCCGCCTCCGTCCTGGTCGGCAGGGCCCGGATCCTGCTGCATCGGGTGCACGAGGCGGCGGAGACGAACGGGGCCGGTGACGGGATCGCGGTCGGGGACGGTGGCGGGGCCGCGGTCCTGGCCGCCGCGGAGGCCGCCGCCCGGGAGCTGCTGGCCCTCGCCGGGCCCGAGGCCGGGAACGACCCGATGGCCGCCGCGCGCGCCGCGGAGGCCCAGGCCGTACTCGGGGAGCTCGCGGCGCACGCCGGGGAGCTGGAGGAGGCCGCCGGGCTGCTCACCCGCGCCTCGGAGGCCTTCGTCGCCGCCGGGCTGCCGTGGTTCGCGGTGGAGTACGAGGCCCGGCTGACCGGGCTCGCGCGCCGACTGGGCGATGCGGGGATGGCCGAGCGGGCGGCGAGGGCGGCGCTGGAGCACGGGGCGCCCTTCGTGCCGGCGGCCGGCCGCGCCCAGCTGCACCTCCAGCTGGCCGAGGTGCTCGGCGCCACCGGGCGGTTCGGGCCGGCCGCGGACCACGCCCTGGAGGCGTCGCACTGGGCCGACGAGGGCGGCGAGGCGGCCACCCTGGGCGCCTGGGCCCGGCATCAGCTGGGCGGTTTCCTGCTGCACGAGGAGCGGTGGGCGGAGGCCGCGGAGGTCCTGGAGTCGGCGCTGCCCGAGCTGGACGCGCGGACGCACGGCGACGGGGCGGTCGTGCAGACCCGGTGGTGGCTCGGTGACTGCCTCAGCGAGCTGGGCGAGCACCGCGCGGCCGCCGAGCACTGGCTGCGGGCCGCGGACATCGCCCGGCGGTGGCCCGAGCAGCACGACCACGCGACGCTCGCGCACCTGGCGGCCGAGGCGCTCGGCCTCGCCGGGCTGCCCCGCGAGGCCGGGCAGGCGTACGAGCGCGCCGGTGACCTGTGGCGCGGCCTCGGCAACGTCCACGGGCTGGTCCGCTCGCTGCGGGCCCGTGCGTGGCTCGCGGTGCGGGTGGACGGGCCCGGGGAGCCGGAGGGGCTCGCCGTGGCGCGGGAGCTGATGGGGCGGGCGGTTCTCGCGTGCGAGGCGGCGGAGCCGGAGGACGAGGCGGCCCGGGTGCTGCTCGTGTCCGAACTCGCGCACACGCACCGGCAGTTCGGTGACCTGATCGCCCGCTCCGTGCCGGAGGACGCCGACGACGACACGATCCGCGGCCTGTTCGAGGAGGCGCTGGGGCATCTCGCGGCGGCCGTCTCCGGGTTCCTCCCGCTGGGCGAGGACGCGCTGCACGAGCGGACGGGGGCGCAGCTCGCCGCCGGGTGGCTGGAGGCGGACCTGGAACATCCTCGGTGGGCAGCGGGGTGCGCCGTTCCCCGCGCCCCTGAAAGACAAAAGATTGCGCCGTTCCCCGCGCCCCTGAAAGACAAAAGACTGCGCCGTTCCCCGCGCCCCTCTATCTACTCCACTCCGATCAGTAGGAGTGCGCCCTGGCGGCCGCCTCGGTATACCACCGTGTCCACCGCCAGGTAGGACTCGCGGACCTTTGCCTCCAGGTGGGGGGCGATCGTGGCCGGGGCCTCGTCGCCGAGTACCAGGGTGACCATCTCGCCGCCCGCGGCGAGCATGCGGTTGAGGACCGCCTCGGCGGTCGCCGTGACGTCCGAGCCGATCACGGCCACGTCGCCCTCGATGAGGCCGAGGACGTCGCCGGCCTGGCAGATGCCCGCCATGGTCCAGGACTGGCGCTCCGCGACCTCCACCTCGGCGTACCGGGTCGCGCCCGCGGCCGAGGTCATCGCGACCACGTCCTCGTCGAAGCGCCGCCCGGGCTCGTGCACCGCCAGCGCGGCGATCCCCTGCACCGCCGAGCGCGTGGGGATCAGCGCCACCCGTACGCCCTCGGTGCGGGCCTGCTCGGCCGCCGCGGCCGCGGTGTGGCGCAGGTCGGCGTCGTTCGGCAGCAGGACGACCTCCAGGGCGTGCGCCCGCCGTACCGCCTCGACGAGCTCCCCGCTGGCCGGCGGCTCCCCCGGGCGGGCGAGGACGGTGGTGGCCCCGGCCTCGGCGTAGAGGTGCGCGAGCCCCTCGCCGGGGACCACGGCGACGACCGCGCGCTGGGCCCGCTCGCGGGCCGGCCGGATGGTCGAGCCCGTCGTGTGCGCGTCGGCGGGCCCGAAGTGCGTGATCCGGATCCGGTGCGGCCTGCCCGCCTCGACGCCCGCCTCGACGGCCGCGCCTGCGTCGTCGACGTGCACGTGGACGTTCCACAGCCCGTCCCCGCCGACCACGACCAGCGAGTCCCCGAGCGCGTCGAGCTTCTCGCGCAGCCGGGCCACGGCCGCGTCCTGCGCCTCCAGGAGGTAGATCACCTCGAACGCGGGGCCGCTCTCCGCCTCGTCGGAGGCGGTACCGGTGCCGGTGCCGGTGCCGGTGCCGATACCGATACCGACGCCGGTGCCGTCCGCGCACTCCAGGGCCGCCACGTCCGCGTCGGCCGCCATCTCACGCGCGTGGGACGCGAGGACCGGCACCGCCGCCCGCGCGGGGGCCCGGCCCGTGAACGTCTCCACCAGCGCCGCCAGCACCGCCACCAGTCCGCGCCCGCCCGCGTCGACCACCCCGGCCCGCTCCAGGACGGCCAGCTGCCCGGGGGTCGCCGCGAGGGCAGCCCGCGCCCCCTCGTAGGCGGCCCGCGCGACCAGCGCGCAGTCCCCGTCCGCGCCGGCGGCCGCGTCGGCGGCGGCCGAGGCGACGGTGAGGACCGTCCCCTCGACCGGATGCGCGACGGCCTGCCGGGCCGCTTCGGAGGCGTGCCGCAGGGCGAGCCGCAGGCCCTCCCCGTCGGTCCCCGCGGCGCCGGTGTCCGCGGCGAGCACCTGGGCCATGCCCCGCAGGAGCTGCGCCAGGATCGTCCCGGAGTTGCCCCGGGCCCCGATCAGCGCGCCGTGCGCCATCGCCCGTACCGCGTCCGCGAGCGTGGGCGGTTCGATCACCGGCTGCCCGGACGTGCCGCCGGTGACGGACACCGCGGCGTGCGCCGCGAAGACCGCCTCGACGGCCGCGGCCGCGGACTCGACGGTCAGGTACAGATTGGTGCCGGTGTCGCCGTCCGCGACGGGATAGACGTTGATCGCGTCGATCTCCTCGCGCGCCCGGCCGAGGGCCTCCAGCGCCAGTCCGCACCAGGCACGTACCGCGGATGCGTCCAATGTCTGCGGCACCTGCGGCACCTGCGCCTCCTTGAGCAGCCCGACGTCCGAGGCAGCGTAGACCCAGGTGGGGTCCCCACCGGAAGGGGCCCGGGAAGAGGCCGGGACGGACCCCGTGCGGGACATGGTAGTTTCGTTGTACGGACGCAGTCGTTGTATGCTGCTCCGGTTGCCCGATCCGATCGGGCCTTACCCCTGGCACCGCCACTCAGATCCTACGATCCTGATTCCGGCATGCCGGGATCCACCGTAAGAGCATCTGAAGTCTTTGGAGTGACCCGTGGCTGCCAACTGCGACGTCTGTGGCAAGGGGCCGAGCTTCGGCAACAGCATCTCGCACTCGCACCGCCGTACGTCCCGTCGCTGGAACCCGAACATCCAGCGCGTGCGTACCGTGGTCGGCGGGACGCCGAAGCGCGTCAACGCTTGCACCTCGTGCATCAAGGCCGGCAAGGTCTCGCGCTGAGCTCTGCACAGCGCGCAGCCACTGCTGGTCCACCGCTCGAAGCCGGTCCCCCCTCAGGGAGGACCGGCTTTCTGCTGTTCCGCCCCGTCACGCTCAGGCTGACCGCCAGCCGTGGTGCACCGGTCCGATGCCGTCCCCGAGCGGGAACCCGGCGCCGATCGCCCCGGTGACGTACTCCTTCGCCGCGACGACCGCGTCCGGCACCGACCGCCCCTTCGCCAGCTCCGAGGCGATCGCGCTGGCCAGCGTGCACCCCGTGCCGTGGGTGTGCCGGTTGTCGAGCCGGGGCGCGCGCAGCCACAGCTCGTCGGAGCCGTCGGTGAGGAAGTCCACGGCGTCCCCGCTCAGGTGGCCGCCCTTGATCAGCGCCCACGCCGGCCCGTAGGACAGCACGGCCTCCGCGGCGCGCCGCATCCCGTCCTCCGACTCGACCGTCACGCCGGTGAGCTGCGCCACCTCGTCGAGGTTCGGGGTGGCCACCGTGGCCACGGGCAGCAGCCGGGTCCGTACGGACTCCAGCGCGGAGGCGGCGAGCAGGGAGTCGCCGTGCTTGGAGACGCCGACCGGGTCGACGACGGTGGGCACACCGGTGGCGCCGACCAACTCCGCGACCGTCGACACGAGTTCGGCGGAGGCGAGCATGCCGGTCTTGACCGCCTGGACGCCGATGTCGTCGACCACGCTGCGGTACTGGGCGCGCACGGCCTCCACCGGCAGTTCCCAGACGCCCTGGACGCCGAGGGAGTTCTGCGCGGTGACGGCGGTGAGCACGCTCATGCCGTGCACCCCGAGCGCGAGCATCGTCTTCAGGTCGGCCTGGATCCCGGCCCCGCCCCCGGAGTCGGAGCCCGCGACCGTCAGCACGCGGGGCGGGGTACGGGGCTGCACCTGCGACGGCGAGTCCGGCGTCATGTCCGGAGGAGTGCTCATGACTCGATGTCCCCGAAGTGGTCCCAGCCGCCCTTGCTGGTCCAGGGCGCCCCGTCGACCGTCACCTGGGGCAGCGCCGACGGGTTGAGGACCTCGCCGATCACCTTCCAGCGCGCGGGCAGCTTCACGTCCGGCGGGAACGTCGCGACGATCGCGTGGTCCTCGCCGCCGGTGAGCACCCACTGGAGCGGGTCGACGCCGACGGCCTGGCCGATGTCGTTCATCTGCGTGGGGATGTCGACGGCGCCGGACCGGACGTCGATGCGCACCTTGCTGGCCTCGGCGATGTGCCCGAGGTCGGCGATCAGCCCGTCGCTGACGTCCGTCATGGAGGTCGCGCCGAGCCCGGCGGCCGCGGGGCCCGCGTGGTACGGCGGTTCCGGGCGCCGGTGCGCCTCGACGAAGGCGCGCGGCGAGCGGAAACCGCGGGAGAGCACGGCGTGCCCGGCCGCGGACCAGCCCAGCCAGCCCGTCACGGCCACCACGTCGCCGGGCCGGGCGCCGCCCCGGGTGACCGGCTCGTGGTTGCGCAGGTCACCGAGCGCGGTGATCGCCACGGTGATCGTGTCGCCGCGCACCACGTCGCCGCCGACCACGGCCGCGCCGGCGACCTGGCACTCGTCGCGCAGGCCGTCCATCAGCTCGGAGGGCCAGGTGGCGGGCAGTTCGGCCGGCACCACCAGGCCGAGCAGCAGCGCGGTCGGCACGGCACCCATGGCGGCGATGTCCGCGAGGTTCTGCGCGGCCGCCTTGCGCCCGACGTCGTACGCCGTGGACCAGTCGCGCCGGAAGTGCCGCCCTTCGAGGAGGATGTCGGTGCTCGCCACGACCTTGCGGTCGGGGGCGGCCACCACGGCTGCGTCGTCACCGGGCCCGACGCGCACCGCCGGGGTGGTGGTGAGCCGGGAGGTGAGCTCTCTGATGAGCCCGAACTCCCCCAACTCGCCCACGGTTCCCTTCACCGAGTCTCACCTGTTCCCTTCGTGCCCATGTACCGGGATGTCTTCTGCTCGTGCGTGCGCCCGGTCGCGGGCCGTCCCGCACCTCGGTACGGTCGAGGCAACCGTCAACCTGTGCGGGCCGTGTACCCGGACGCGCAAGCCCCCGCCCCCGCGGGTCTCCCCGCGGCGCGCGACGACGCGATACCGTGGCGTTCCTTTTCCCCACATGATCCTCGTGGCCGCCCTGGAGGTTCCGTGGTACAGGCGTACATCCTGATCCAGACGGAGGTCGGCAAGGCGTCGACCGTCGCCGAGTCGGTCAGCAAGATTGCGGGGGTGATCCAGGCCGAGGACGTGACGGGACCGTACGACGTGATCGTGCGCGCACAGGCCGACACGGTGGACGCGCTCGGTCGCATGGTGGTCGCGCGGATCCAGCAAGTGGACGGCATCACGCGTACCCTGACCTGCCCGGTCGTGCACCTGTAGCCCCCGTCTACGCTGGGCCGGTGGACCTCTTCCGTCACCGGCGTGCTTCTTCGGTCGGGCTGCCAGCCCTCGTTCTGCTGATCGCTGCCACAGGCTGCTCCTCGGCAGACGACAACGCCCCGACCCCGGTTCCCAGCCCGGGCCAGAAGGCCGCGAAGCTGTGCCGGAACCTGGACGAGTCGTTGCCACGCAAGGTGGACGGCCTCGACCGGGAGGATCCCGAGCCCCGGTCGGCGCTGACCGCGGGCTGGGGAAGCCCGGCGATCATACTGCGCTGCGGGGTGTCGCGGCCCGCGAAGATGGTCGACCCCAGGGTGGCCGACGGGAGCGATCCCGATGCGATCGGGGGCGGGGTGAACGGGGTGCGCTGCGGGGTGTCGCGGCCCGCGAAGATGGTCGACCCCAGGGTGGCCGACGGGAGCGATCCCGATGCGATCGGGGGCGGGGTGAACGGGGGCGGGTGGCTGATGGAGGAGCGGGACGACGGGTCGACCCGGTTCACCTCCGCGCAGCGGGCCGTGTACGTGGAGGTGACGGTGCCGTCCGGGAGGGACACGGCGTCCGTGCTCGTCGATCTGGCCGGGGCCATCAAGAAGTCGATCCCTTTGGGGATCGCGGACTGAGGATCCGGCCGGGTCGTCGTCGGGTGCGGATGCGGGTGCGGGTCCGGTGGGGGCTTGTCGCGCAGTTCCCCGCGCCCCTAAAAGCAAAAGATTGCGCCGTTCCCCGCGCCCCTTCGGGGCGCTTGCTACCGCAGGCCCGTCCGCCTGCGCAGGGCCGCTCGGATCAGGCGGTCCACCAGTTCCGGGTACGGAACCCCCGTCGCCTCCCACATCTTGGGGTACATGCTGATGGGGGTGAAGCCGGGCATCGTGTTGATCTCGTTGATCACGAACTCGCCGTCCTCCGTGAGGAAGAAGTCCGCGCGGACCAGCCCCTCGCAGGACGCGGCCTCGAAGGCCTCCACGGCCAGCCGCCGCACCTCGGCGGTCTGCTCGGGGGTCAGCGGCGCGGGCACGATGCCGGGGGTCGAGTCGATGTACTTCGCCTCGAAGTCGTAGTAGGCGTGCGACTGCACCGGCGGGATCTCGGCCGGCACCGAGGCCCGGGGCCCGTCCTCGAACTCCAGGACCCCGCACTCGATCTCGCGCCCGCGCAGCAGCGCCTCCACGATGATCTTCGGGTCGTGGTGCTGTGCCTCCGCGATCGCCTCGTCGAGGCCGGACAGGTCGTCGACCTTGGTGATGCCGATCGACGAGCCCGCGCGCGCGGGCTTCACGAAGAGCGGCCAGCCGTGCTCGCCCGCGAAGTCGACGATCTTCTTGCGGGCGGCCGGCTCGTCCTGCTCCCACTCGCGGGGGCGGATCACCACGTACGGGCCGACCGGCAGCCCGAAGGAGGTGAACACCCGCTTCATGTACTCCTTGTCCTGGCCGACGGCGGAGGCGAGCACACCCGAGCCGACGTACGGGACACCGGAGAGCTCCAGCAGGCCCTGCAGGGTGCCGTCCTCACCGTAGGGACCGTGCAGCACCGGGAAGACGACGTCGACCTCGCCGAGCGCCTTCGGGACCGAGCCGGGCTCGCTGTAGACCACCTCGCGGCTGGCGGGGTCGACGGGCAGGACCACGCCGCCCTCGCTCGACTCGGCGAACTGCTCGACGTCGGGCGTACGGCGCTCGGTGATCGCCATGCGCTCGGGGTCGTCGGCGGTGAGCACCCAGCGCCCCTCCCGGGTGATCCCGATCGGCAGGACGTCGTACGCGGTCCGGTCGACGGCCCGCAGCACGGCTCCGGCGGTGACCGTGGAGATCCCGTGTTCGGAGCTGCGCCCGCCGAAGACGACGGCCACGCGCGGCTTGCGAGGCGGCTGCTCAGGGTTCTGGGGAAGGTTCTCGGTGCTCATATCGGGTTGAGGGTACCCGGTGGCGGAGCCCGGAGTCAGCGGCCGGTGGCGGCGTCGTTCAGTGCCGTTCGGGCTTGGCGCTGCGCGACATCAGCTCCTTGACGGCGACGACCGGCGGCTTGCCCTCGTGGACGATCTCGACGACGGTCTCGGTGATGGGCATGTCGACCTCGTGCCGGCGCGCCAAGTCCAGTACGGACTCGCAGGACTTGACGCCCTCGGCGGTCTGCCGGGTGACCGCGATGGTCTCCTGGAGGGTCATCCCCCTGCCGAGGTTCGTGCCGAAGGTGTGGTTGCGCGACAGCGGCGAGGAGCAGGTCGCCACGAGGTCGCCCAGGCCCGCGAGTCCGGAGAACGTCAGCGGGTCGGCGCCCATGCGGAGCCCGAGCCGGGTGGTCTCCGCGAGGCCCCGGGTGATCAGGGACCCCTTGGCGTTGTCGCCCAGTCCCATGCCGTCCGCGATGCCGACGGCGAGGCCGATGACGTTCTTGACCGCGCCGCCCAGTTCGCAGCCGACCACGTCGGTGTTGGTGTACGGGCGGAAGTAGGGCGTGTGGCAGGCGGCCTGGAGCCGCCGGGCCACCGCTTCGTCGCTGCACGCGACCACGGCGGCGGCCGGCATCCGGGCGGCGATCTCGCGGGCCAGGTTGGGTCCTGTGACCACGGCGATGCGGTCGGCGCCGACCTTCGCGACGTCCTCGATCACCTCGCTCATCCGCATCGCGGAGCCCAGTTCGACGCCCTTCATGAGGGAGACGAGCACGGTGTCGGGCGCGAGCAGCGGCGTCCAGTCCGCCAGGTTCCCGCGCAGGGTCTGCGAGGGCACGGCGAGGACGGTGAAGTCGGCGTCGCGGGCCGCCTCGGCGGCGTCGGTGGTGGCCCGCAGGTTCTCGGGCAGCTCGATGCCGGGCAGGTAGTCGGGGTTGGTCCGGGTGGAGTTGACCGCCTCGGCCAGTTCGGGCCGCCGTCCCCACAGCGTCACGTCGCACCCGGCGTCGGCGAGCACCATGCCGAAGGCCGTGCCCCACGATCCGGACCCGAAGACGGCCGCCTTGACGGGTTTTCCGGATGTCGTCACTTGCCGTGCCCCTTTTCGTGCTCTGCCTCGGTGATGTCACGCAGGGTCTTTCCCCCCGCGGCCCCATCATGCCC
>NZ_VDFC01000075.1:325038-336295 GCF_008369065.1 Streptomyces apricus
CTCCTCCTCTTCCCGGGTCCGGCGGCGCTGCTCGACGCGTACCTTGCGCGGGTCGTAGCGCGTGGCGGGGGCCTTCTCGCCGCGGATCAGCTCCAGCTGCGCGGTGATCGCGGCCATGATGACCTCGGTCGCCTCCTTCAGGAGGTCCGGGGTCATCTCCTTGTCGTAGAAGCGCGAGAGGTCCACGGGCGGGCCCGCGAGCACGTGGTGCGTCTTGCGCGGCCACAGGTCGGGCTTCTTGGCGTACGGGGCCAGCAGGTGGTTGGCGCCCCACTGGGCCACCGGGATGACCGGGCACCTGGTCTGCAGGGCGACCCGCGCGGCGCCCGTCTTGCCGGTCATCGGCCACAGGTCGGGGTCGCGGGTGAGGGTGGCCTCGGGGTAGAAGGCGACGCACTCGCCGCGCTCCACGGCCTCGATCGCGGCACGGTAGGCGCTCAGCGCGTCGGTGCTCTCGCGGTACACCGGGATCTGCCCGGTCCCCCGCATGGCCGCCCCCACGAAACCGCTCTTGAAAAGGGCGCTCTTGGCGAGGAACCGCGGAACACGGCCGGTGTTGTACTGGAAGTGCCCGTACGCGAACGGGTCCGCGTGTGAATTGTGGTTCACCGCGGTGATAAAACCGCCCTCGGCTGGAATGTTCTCCATTCCGCGCCAGTCCCGCTTGATCAGAACCGTCAGCGGCGGTTTGCAGAGGGCCGCCGCGAAGCGGTACCAGAAGCTGATTCTGCGGCGGGACACGCGTGCACCTTCCTCTTGAGCCTGGGGGGCCGCACAAGTGTCGCCCCGGGCCGCCTGTCTGTCGAGAACACCGTACGCCCCGGCCTCGGGCCCGGCCCGGCGTCCGGGGGACAATGGGCGCGACGGAGGAGGGACGGAGCGCTCGTGCAGTGGATCTTGGTCGTACCGCTCAAAGCCTTGGCGCTTGCGAAGAGCAGGCTCGCGGACGCGGCCTCCGAGGGGCTGCGCCCGGGGCTCGCCCTCGCCTTCGCACAGGACACGGTGGCCGCCGCGCTGGCCTGTCCGGAGGTCGGCGGTGTGGCGGTAGTCACTGGCGACGTGCGGGCCGGGCGGGAACTGGCCGCCCTGGGTGCCCGGKTCGTCCSGGACGAGCCGGGCGGCGGCCTGAACGCCGCGCTGCGGCACGGCGCGGGGGCCGTACGGATGCAAAACCCCCGGGCCCCCCTGGCGGCACTGAACGCCGATCTGCCCGCACTGCGCCCGCCGGAATTGGGCCGGGTGCTCACCGCGGCCGCGGAATTCCCGCGCGCTTTCCTGCCGGACGCCGCGGGATTCGGCAGCACTCTCCTGGCCGTGGCGCCGGGGCGCGAATTGCTGCCCGCATTCGGAACGGATTCCCGGGCCCGCCACCGTGCGTCGGGCGCGGCGGAACTCCTGCCGGCCGCGGTGGATTCCGTACGCCAGGACGTGGACACCGGCGCGGACCTGCGGGCGGCTCTGGCGCTGGGCGTGGGCCCGCACACGGCGTCGGCGGTGGAACGGCTGCGGGCGGCCTGAGCTGTGCGGTCACGCCCCGCGAGGGACGCAGGCCTCTCCCGGTGCAGGCCTCTCCCGCCGTGAACGGCATACCCTTCCCCCATGCAGGCGACCGCGTACACATACGACCACGACACCCGCACCGGCCAGGTGCTGCTGGACGACGGCACCCCCGTGCCCTTCGACGCCGCGGCGTTCGACCGGGGCGGTCTGCGGCTGCTCCGTCCGGGCCAGCGCGTACGCATCGAGACCGAGGGCGGGCAGGACGACCGGCGCATCACGCTGGTGACCCTGCAGACCTTCTGACGGCGGGTCCTCCGGAGAACGCCGCGGGCCGGACTCCCCGGGGGGAGTCCGGCCCGGCGCGTTTTTCGTGACGCCCCTGCCTACCTGCGGGCGGTGGCCTTCTTGGCGGTGGTGGTGCTGCGGGCCGCGGACTTCTTGGCCGGGGCCTTCTTGGCGGCCGCCTTCTTCGCGGGCGCCTTCTTCGCCGCCGCCTTCTTGGCGGTGGTCTTCTTGGCCGCCGAGGACGAGGTCTTCTTCGCGGCCGCCGACGAGGTCTTCTTCGCGGGGGCCTTCTTGGCCGTGGCGGTGGTCTTCTTGGCGGTCGCCGCCGACGAGGTCTTCTTCGCCGCGGTCGCCTTCCTGGTCGTCGCCGAGGATGTGGTCTTCGTCGCCGCGGCCGTGGTCTTCTTCGCGGCTCCCGTCGCCTTCCTGGCGGTGGTGGCCTTCTTGGCCGCGGCCTTCTTGACCGTGGCGGAGGCGCCGCCGGTCAGGCTGCCCTTGGGGGCCTTCTTGACCGCGACGTCGTTCTTCGGGAGCTTCTTGGACCCGCTCACCAGGTCCTTGAAGCCCTGGCCGGCGCGGAAGCGCGGCACCGAGGTCTTCTTGACCCGCACACGCTCCCCGGTCTGCGGGTTGCGGGCGTAACGGGCCGGACGGTCCACCTTCTCGAAGGAACCGAAGCCGGTGACCGAGACCCGGTCCCCGCCGACGACCGCCCGGACCACGGCGTCCAGTACGGCGTCGACCGCGTCGGCGGCCTGCTGACGCCCGCCGACCTTGTCGGCAATCGCTTCTACGAGCTGCGCCTTGTTCACGTCTTCCCCTTCGGAGACATTGCCAGAACGAAACTGTTCAAGCTTTTTCGCACGTTAGGCAGATATATACCGCAAATCAAACACGAAACGGCCTAATCACCCTTGTGCCGCAACGAACTGGGCCCGTCGCCAAGTTCCTCAGCGTTCCTCTTCGGGGATTCGGCCCTCGTCGAGGTCCGTCGCGAACCGCTCCAGACGCCTTGTCGCATCGGCGAGATCGTGTTTGGCCACGGCCGTAATGACCAGCAGCTTCCGGGTCAGCGCCATCCGTACGCCCTCCGGGACTTGCAGTGCGCGCACCCTGGTGTGCGCTTCCTTGAGTTGGGACGCGACCGCCGCATAGAGCTTGAGTTGGCCGTCGTGTTCCATGCACAGATTGTGCCATCTGGGGCGAGTTGTCGCCTGCGCAGGGGGCAACTACCGCCTCCCGAGGGCCACCCGCGCACCTCACCACATGGCTCTGCCGCATGTCGGCTACCCCAGCAAGGCAGTCCGAAACAAGGGTAGTTGAAGCCAATCCCGAAGTCCGGAACCATCCCTTCGGCCGCAGACGCAGCTGTACCCCCAACCGTCCACGATTGGGGGTACAGAGGTGTGTTGCCGTGGCTGGAACCGGCCGCCGGGGCCGGGGCCGGTCAGACCTGGACGGTCCGCGGCTTGTAGGAGGGGCGCCCGGCCTCGTAGGCGGAGATGTCCGCCTCGTTCTGCAGGGTGATGGAGATGTCGTCCAGTCCGTTCAGCAGCCGCCAGCGGGCGTTCTCGTCGAGCTCGAAGGGGGCCGTGATGCCCTCGGCGCGCACCTCGCGGGACTCCAGGTCGACCGTGACCTCGGCCTGCGGGTCCTTCTCGATGAGCTCCCACAGCTCGTCCACGACTCCCTGCTCCAGAACCACCGTGAGCAGGCCGTTCTTCAGAGAGTTGCCGCGGAAGATGTCGGCGAAGCGGGAGGAGATCACGGCCTTGAAGCCGTAGTTCTGCAGCGCCCACACGGCGTGCTCGCGCGAGGAGCCGGTGCCGAAGTCGGGGCCCGCGACCAGGACCGTGGCGCCCGCGCGCTCGGGCCGGTTGAGGACGAAGGACGGGTCCTTGCGCCAGGCCTCGAAGAGCCCGTCCTCGAAGCCGTCCCGGGTCACCTTCTTGAGCCAGTGGGCGGGGATGATCTGGTCGGTGTCGACGTTGCTGCGGCGCAGCGGGACCGCCCGGCCGGTGTGCTTGGTGAATGCTTCCATGGCTATCGGACTCCAGCGGGGGTGCGGACGTCGGCATCGGACAGGTCGGCGGGCGACGCCAGATGGCCCAGTACCGCCGTCGCGGCGGCCACCTGCGGCGACACCAGGTGCGTCCGGCCGCCCTTGCCCTGCCGGCCCTCGAAGTTGCGGTTGGAGGTGGAGGCGGAGCGCTCGCCGGGGGCCAGCTGGTCGGGGTTCATGCCCAGGCACATCGAACAGCCCGCGTGCCGCCATTCGGCCCCGGCCTCCTTGAAGACCAGGTCCAGACCCTCGGAGACGGCCTGCAGACCGACCCGCGCGGATCCGGGGACCACCAGCATCCGTACGCCGTCGGCGACTTTGCGGCCCTCGACGATCGACGCGGCGGCCCGCAGGTCCTCGATGCGGCCGTTGGTGCACGACCCCACGAAGACGGTGTCGACCCGGATGTCCCGCAGCGGCTGTCCCGCGGTCAGGCCCATGTACTCCAGGGCCTTCTCGGCGGCGAGGCGCTCCGAGGCGTCCTCGTACGAGGCCGGGTCGGGGACGGCGGCCGAAAGAGGTGCACCCTGGCCCGGGTTGGTGCCCCAGGTGACGAACGGCGCGAGGGAGGCGGCGTCGATGACGACCTCCGCGTCGAACACCGCGTCGTCGTCCGACCTCAGCGTCTTCCAGTACGCGACGGCGGCGTCCCAGTCCTCGCCCTTCGGCGCGTGGTCGCGGCCCTCGATGTACGCGAAGGTGGTCTCGTCGGGGGCGATCATGCCCGCGCGGGCGCCGGCCTCGATCGACATGTTGCAGATGGTCATGCGGGCCTCCATCGAGAGCTTCTCGATGGCGGAGCCGCGGTACTCCAGGATGTAGCCCTGGCCGCCGCCCGTACCGATCTTGGTGATGATCGCCAGGATCAGGTCCTTGGCCGTGACGTCCTCGGGCAGTTCGCCGTCGACCGTGATGGCCATGGTCTTGGGGCGGGCCAGCGGCAGCGTCTGGGTGGCCAGCACGTGCTCCACCTGGGAGGTGCCGATGCCGAACGCCAGGGCGCCGAACGCGCCGTGCGTGGAGGTGTGGGAGTCGCCGCACACGACCGTGGTGCCGGGCTGGGTCAGGCCCAGCTGCGGGCCGACGACGTGGACGACGCCCTGCTCGACGTCCCCGAGGGAGTGCAGCCGCACACCGAACTCGGCGCAGTTCTTGCGCAGCGTCTCCAGCTGGGCGCGGGAGACCGGGTCCGCGATGGGCTTGTCGATGTCGAGGGTCGGGGTGTTGTGGTCCTCGGTCGCGATGGTGAGGTCGAGCCGGCGCACGGGGCGCCCCGCCTGACGGAGACCGTCGAAGGCCTGAGGGCTGGTCACCTCGTGCAGCAGGTGCAGATCGATGAAGAGGAGGTCGGGCTCGCCCTCCGCGCGCCGGACGACGTGGTCGTCCCAGACCTTCTCCGCGAGTGTCCTACCCATCGCTTTCCCTCCGGCCGGCCTGTGCGGGCGCCGGCCCAACTAGAGATCTCCGGTGCGGTCGCGCCCGTACCCCCCGGTGCCGGACGTCTTCCGCCGGGCCCGTCGGTCCGCGGGCCGTATGGGTACCAGGGTGGCGCGTTCCACGGAAAATTGAACTTGCGTTTCACAGAGTGAGACGCGAGTATCGTTTCATGGACAACAGTAGCGGCGTCGGCGTTCTGGACAAGGCAGCCCTTGTCCTGAGCGCACTGGAGTCCGGTCCGGCCACCCTCGCGGGCCTGGTCGCGGCGACCGGACTGGCACGGCCCACGGCACATCGCCTCGCCGTGGCACTAGAACACCACCGCATGGTGGCGCGTGACATGCAGGGACGTTTCATTCTCGGCCCGCGGCTCGCCGAGCTGGCCGCGGCCGCGGGCGAGGACCGCCTCCTCGCGACGGCCGGTCCGGTGCTCACGCACCTGCGGGACCTCACGGGCGAGAGCGCGCAGCTCTACCGCCGCCAGGGCGACATGCGCATCTGCGTCGCCGCGGCGGAGCGCCTGTCGGGGCTCAGGGACACGGTCCCGGTCGGTTCGACCCTCACCATGAAGGCGGGCTCCTCGGCCCAGATCCTGATGGCCTGGGAGGAGCCGGAGCGCCTGCACCGGGGCCTCCAGGGCGCCCGCTTCACGGCGACGGCCCTGTCGGGCGTACGGCGGCGGGGCTGGGCCCAGTCGATCGGTGAGCGCGAGCCGGGCGTCGCGTCGGTCTCCGCGCCGGTGCGCGGCCCCTCGAACCGCGTGGTCGCCGCCGTCTCGGTGTCGGGCCCGATCGAGCGCCTGACGCGCCACCCCGGGCGGATGCACGCCCAGGCCGTCATCGACGCGGCCGGCCGCTTGTCCGAGGCGCTGCGCCGCACCGGCTGACCCCGCGCCCGCCGGCACCGCCGGCGCCCCCGCTCCTCCCCGAACCCCCCGACCTCACCGCCGCACCCCGGCATCCGACCTCCCGGCCGATCGCTTCAACGCCGCAGCGAACGGCCGGAGTTGTCTCCCCGCCGCCCGGTGGGGGCGCGGGACACGAAAGAGGCCCTTCCCATAGGGGAAGGGCCTCTTCTCTGTGTACCCCCGACCGGATTCGAACCGGCGCTACTGCCGTGAGAGGGCAGCGTGCTAGGCCGCTACACAACGGGGGCGAGGATCACGAGTGATCCAGCTGGGCTACCAGGACTCGAACCTAGAACAACGGAACCAGAAACCGTCGTGTTGCCAATTACACCATAGCCCATCAGTGGTTCAGACCACTTGGTACCCCCGACCGGATTCGAACCGGCGCTACTGCCGTGAGAGGGCAGCGTGCTAGGCCGCTACACAACGGGGGCCCTGGCGATCCTGCATGAGGGGCAGCGGGTGCGACCCGGACTGCCTCCCTGGGAAGGATCTGTACCCCCGACCGGATTCGAACCGGCGCTACCGCCTTGAGAGGGCGGCGTGCTAGGCCGCTACACAACGGGGGCCTTGCAGAACTGGTGTCTGCGATGCAGATAAGCTCTGCGAGCTGGCCTACCAGGACTCGAACCTAGACTAACGGAACCAGAAACCGTCGTGCTGCCAATTACACCATAGGCCACTGAAACTCAACCCCCGGAGGGATTTTGTTTTAGCTTGCTCCTCCGGTCTCCGGCCTTTCGGCCCGCACTCCGGCGGCGCAGGAAGAACATTACCCGAAGGTGGACGGCGCTCCAAAACGGGTATCGGGGCGGAGGACCGCGGGGAGTTCGGCCAGCGAGGCGATCCGGCGCAGCCGGTCCGGCTGCGGGTCCGCCGGCCGGTCCGCCGCGGTGCCCACGCCCGTACCGGCGCCCGTGTGCACGCCTCTGCGGTCGATCCAGACCGAGAGGAGTCCGGCCTCGGCGGCGCCCCGCCCGTCGATCTCCGGGTGGTCCCCGACGTACGCGACCTGGTGCGGAGGCAGCCGCAGGGCGTCGCAGGCCGCGTGGAAGGCCTCCGCGGCCGGCTTCGAGACGCCCAGTTCGGCCGCGCACAGCACCGTCTCGAAACGTTCCCGTACGCCGAGGACGCGCAGTTTGCGGTCCTGGACACGGAGGCTGGAGTTGGAGAGCACGGCGTGGCGGTGGCTGCCCGCCAGGAGGTCGAGGACGGGCAGCACGTCCGGGAAGAGCGCCCAGGCCGTCTCATAGTGGCCGAGGTACCGGACGAACCAGTCCTCCGCCTCGGTGTCGCTCAGGGGCTGCCCGAGAAAGTCCCGCACCCGGTCCCGGCGGCCGCCCGCCCAGTCGACCTCCCCGGCCGCGAACCTGGCCCACTGCCGGTCGGTGAGCTCGCGCCACCGGTCCAGGGCCTGTCCGACGGACGCGTACCCGTCGAGCAGCCCCTCGGCCGCCAAGTGCCCGCGCATGCCGGCACGGTCGGCCGCGGTGTAGTCGAAGAGCGTGTCGTCGACATCCCACACGACGGCTCGGATCGTCATGCCCCGACCGTACCCCCGAGGCCGTTCCCGGCCGGGGCCCGGGACGCGGGAGGGGCGGCGCCCCGGTCGGACGCCGCCCCTCCCGTACCTCGTGCGTACCGTCTACGCGGTCAGCTTCGCCAGGGCCGCGTCGATGCGTGCCAGTGCCTTCTCCCGGCCCAGGATCTCCAGGGACTCGAAGAGCGGCAGGCCGACCGTGCGCCCGGTGACGGCGACGCGGACCGGGGCCTGCGCCTTGCCCAGCTTGAGGCCGTGGGCCTCGCCGGCGGCCAGGACGGCCTCCTTGAGCGACTCGGCGGAGCTCCAGTCCGCGGCCTCCAGCTTCTCGCGGGCCGTCGCGAGCAGGGCGTCCGAGCCCTCCTTCATCGCCTTCGCCCAGGACGCCTCGTCGAAGACCGGCTCCGGCAGGAACAGGAAGTCGACGTTGTCGGTGATCTCGGAGAGCACCTTCAGGCGGGTCTGGGCGTGCGGGGCGATCGCGTCCCACTTGGCCGGGTCGAAGTCCTCCGGCGCCCAGGGGGCGAAGGGGGCCCGCAGCCAGGGGGCGCAGCGCTCGGCGAAGTCCTTCACGTCGAGCAGCCGGATGTGGTCGGCGTTGATGGCCTCGGCCTTCTTGAGGTCGAAGCGGGCCGGGTTGGGGTTGACGTCCGCGACGTCGAAGGCGGCGACCATCTCCTCGACGGGGAAGATGTCGCGGTCCGCCGAGAGCGACCAGCCGAGGAGGGAGAGGTAGTTGAGCAGGCCCTCGGGGAGGAAGCCGCGCTCCCGGTAGAGGTTCAGCGAGGACTCGGGGTCGCGCTTGGAGAGCTTCTTGTTGCCCTCGCCCATCACGTACGGGAGGTGGCCGAAGGCCGGGGTCTCCTTGGCGACGCCCAGCTCGGTCAGCGCCTTGTAGAGGGCGATCTGCCGCGGGGTGGAGGAGAGCAGGTCCTCGCCGCGCAGGACGTGGGTGATCTCCATCAGGGCGTCGTCGACCGGGTTGACCAGCGTGTAGAGCGGGGCGCCGTTGGCACGGACGATGCCGTAGTCCGGCACGTTCTCCGGGAGGTAGGTGATCTCGCCGCGGACCAGGTCCGTGAAGGTGATCGGCTCGTCGGGCATGCGGAAGCGCACGATGGGCGTGCGGCCCTCGGCCTCGTACGCGCTCTTCTGCTCGGCGGTCAGCTCGCGGCAGTGGCCGTCGTAGCCGGACGGCCGGCCGGCGGCGCGGGCGGCGTCCCGGCGGGCGTCCAGCTCGACGGTCGAGCAGTAGCAGTGGTAGGCGTAGCCGCCGTCGAGGAGCTTCTGCGCGACGTCCTTGTAGAGGTCCATGCGCTGCGACTGGCGGTACGGCGCGTGGGGGCCGCCGATCTCGGGGCCCTCGTCCCAGTCGAAGCCCAGCCAGCGCAGCGAGTCCAGGAGCTGCTCGTAGGACTCCTCGGAGTCGCGGGCCGCGTCGGTGTCCTCGATGCGGAAGACGAACGTGCCGCCGGTGTGGCGGGCGTACGCCCAGTTGAACAGGGCCGTGCGGACCAGGCCCACGTGGGGGTTGCCGGTCGGGGAGGGACAGAAACGTACTCGGACGGCGGGGGCGGGTGCGCTAGCCACGCTTGACAACCTTGTTGGTGAGAGTGCCGATGCCTTCGATGGTGACGGCGACCTCGTCGCCGACGCCGAGGGGGCCGACCCCTGCCGGGGTGCCCGTGAGGATGACGTCGCCGGGGAGCAGCGTCATGGCCTCGGTGATGTTGACGATCAGGTCCTCGATGGAGTGGATCATCTCGCTGGTGCGGCCCAGCTGGCGCTGCTGCCCGTTGACCGTGCACTGGATCGTGAGGTCGGACGGGTCCAGGTCCGTCTCCACCCAGGGGCCCAGCGGGCAGGAGGAGTCGAAGCCCTTGGCCCGGGCCCACTGCTTCTCGCGCCGCTGGACGTCGCGTGCGGTGACGTCGTTGGCGCAGGTGTAGCCGAGGATGACGTCCTTGACGCGTTCGCGCGGGACCTCGCGGCACATGCGGCCGATGACCACGGCCAGCTCGGCCTCGTGGTGCAGCTCCTCGGAGAAGGAGGGGTACGCGATGTCGTCGCCGGGGCCGACCACGGAGGTGGAGGGCTTGAAGAAGGCGAACGGCGCGTCGGGCACCTCGTTGCCGAGCTCGCGCGCGTGCTCCGCGTAGTTGCGGCCGAAGGCCACGACCTTGTTGGGGAGCACGGGCGGCAGGAGGCGGACCTTGCTCAGCGGGACCTTGGTCCCGGAGAGCTCGAAGTCCGCGAACGGGATGCCCTTGATGATGTCGAGCACGAGACCGTCGGTCGATCCAGGAGGGCTCTCGCCCTCGACCGCACCGAACGCGACGTTGCCGTCGATGGAGAACCTGGCGATGCGCACGGTGTCCTTGCGCCCCTCACTGAGCTGGCCGGAGTCTGATGCTCCAGGCTAACGCGGCAAGGGGCGGGCGCCTCTCGTATTGCGGGCCGTGAGGGCCGCGCGGAGGAGCCGAAGGGGCCCGTGGGAGGGTTACTCCGTGATCGTCGCGGCGACGGGGACGTCCATCAGGATCGTGCGCCGGGGGTTCGCCGTCTGGGCGGGGAGCTCGACGACGTGCTCCCGCCGCTCCGGGGCGCCCAGCTCCTCGGCGTCCTGGAGGTGCGCCAGCGTGGTGCGTCGCGGGTTGGCTATGTCGCGGAACATCATCGTCGTCTTCATCTGGGGTTACGGGCCCTGTTCGGTCGTGGCGCCGGCGGTCCGGGAACCGTCCCGCAGGCGCGGGTTGTCGGATTTGCCATCCCTGTAAAGCGTCAGGCTAAACATGCGGTTCCCCGTCGAAGCTGTGAAGACGACGTGATCGTCGTGTGAGTTTCCTCACTTACCGTTGGGCAAACCGGTCAATTCAGGCCCTTGTTGTCAAGGGTCGAAAAGGGCATTACGCCACGGAAGACATCATTCCGCTCCTGATCATGGCGACTGGGACACCGCTTGCCCACGAAGGTCTCGTCCCCATGTGTCCGATATCGGGGAGGCCACTTTCTACGTCTCGTGACGCTGCCCTCACATGCTGTCACGGAGGTCACAGCATGGCCCATGGCCCTTGTTGGAGATCCGGCACTGTGCTGAAATTCCTCGGACCGCCGCAGGAACGACCCGGCGCGCAGGGGCGCAACTCAGCGCCGAGTGGCGGCGGGAACAAGGGGGAACCTGCGCCGGTCACTCACGACCACCATGGGAGCGCGTTTCAGGGCGCTCCCAAGACGCCGACACCGTCCCGCCGTTCACGCGGAGGGGCGCCTGGTCCAGAGGTTGCGACGCTAGTGCAGGGACGTTTCAAGAGGGATGGCAGCGCTTCGGCGGAGCCGGAGCCGCAAGGCGGGACTGGCCCCCGGGCAGTCGGCTCCTCGCCCCAGCACGCCCAGAACCCGGGACCGGCGCAGGCCGGCAACAGCAACGGCGACCGTTCGTCGCGCCCCGGCGCGCCGGGTCGTTCCTGCGGCGGTCCGAGGAATTTCAGCACAGTGCCGGATCTCCAACAAGGGCCATGGGCCATGC
>NZ_VDFC01000075.1:336395-353040 GCF_008369065.1 Streptomyces apricus
TGCGCCAGTTCCGCAGGGCTATGCGCGGGCCGGGGCCGGAGGCGAAGACCCCCTCCGGCCCCGGCCCGCGCATAGCCCTGCGGAACTGGCGCATCTCCACGCGCCTGGTCTCGCTGCTCGCGCTGCCCGTGGTCGCGGCCACCTCGCTGGGCGCCCTGCGCATCAGCGACACCATGGACGAGATCCAGCAGCTCGAAAACATGAAGCTGCTGACCGACATGACCAAGCAGGCGACCGAGCTCGCCACGGCGCTCCAGGAGGAGCGCGACCGGTCGGCCGGTCCGCTCGCCAACGGCGGCAAGGCCAGCGACGTCGCCATCAAGGGCCTGCGGGACAAGACGGACCGTGCGCGTGCCGCCTTCCTGGAGGGCACCCACGAGCTCGACGACCAGGGCGGCAACGAGAACCTCGACGGCGTCCGGGACAACGTGGTGGCCATCGCCACCCAGCTGAACAGTCTCAGCAAGGTCCGCACCACCGCCTTCCAGGAGCAGGACAACTCCTCCCAGTCGGTCGAGGCGTACCACCGGCTGATCGAGCAGCTGCTCGGCCTCTCCCAGGACATGGCCGAGGCGACCAGCAACCCGGAGATGATCCAGCGCACGCGCGCCCTGGCGGCCTTCTCCTCCGCCAAGGAGTACGCGTCCATCCAGCGCGCGATCATCGCCGCGGCCCTGCCCGCCACGGACAAGACGGCCGGGGAGCTCTCCCCCAACGACCGGCAGTACGGTCTGTCCGCCTTCGAGAACCAGGCCTTCGAGCTCACCAGCTTCACCAGCATCTACGAGGGCAACGCGGCCGAGCTCACCAAGCCGCTGGACGACCCGAGCCCGACCATCAAGGACGCGGACGGCTACCTCCAGCGCGTGCTCCAGCGCAACAACGGCCTGGAGGCGCGGGCCAAGCGCTCGTACCTGGACTGGGTGGACGCCGACTCCGCCCGGTACCAGGAGATGTCGAAGATCGAGCTGACGCTCCTCAACCAGATGGAGCAGAAGGCCCGAGAGCTGCGCAACGAGGCCGAGCGGGAAGCCATCATCTCCGGTGCGCTGATCCTGCTGGTGCTCGGCGTCTCGCTCGTCGGCGCCTTCGTGGTGGCCCGCTCGATGATCCGCTCGCTGCGCCGGCTGCAGGACACCGCGACCAAGGTCGCCCAGGACCGCCTGCCCGAGCTGGTCAAGCAGCTCTCCGAGTCGGACCCGCAGGACGTCGACACCTCCGTCGAGTCGGTCGGTGTGCACTCCAGGGACGAGATCGGCCAGGTCGCCGCGGCCTTCGACGACGTGCACCGCGAGGCCGTCCGCCTCGCCGCCGAGCAGGCCCTCCTGCGGGGCAACGTCAACGCGATGTTCACCAACCTCTCGCGCCGCTCGCAGGGCCTCATCCAGCGCCAGCTCTCGCTCATCTCCGAGCTGGAGTCCCGCGAGGCCGACCCCGACCAGCTCTCCTCGCTGTTCAAGCTCGACCACCTCGCGACCCGCATGCGCCGTAACGGCGAGAACCTCCTGGTCCTCGCCGGTGAGGAGCCCGGCCGCCGGTGGACCCGCCCGGTCCCGCTGGTCGACGTGCTGCGCGCCGCCGCCTCCGAGGTGGAGCAGTACGAGCGCATCGAGCTCTCCTCGGTGCCGACCACCGAGGTCGCCGGACGCGTGGTCAACGACCTCGTGCACCTGCTCGCCGAGCTGCTGGAGAACGCCACCTCGTTCTCCTCCCCGCAGACCAAGGTCAAGGTCACCGGTCACGCGCTGCCCGACGGCCGCGTGCTGATCGAGATCCACGACACCGGCATCGGCCTCTCCCCCGAGGACCTCGCGGCGATCAACGAGCGGCTCGCCTCGCCGCCCACCGTGGACGTCTCGGTCTCCCGCCGCATGGGTCTGTTCGTGGTCGGCCGCCTGTCGCAGCGCCACGGCATCCGCATCCAGCTGCGCCCGTCCGACTCCGGCGGTACGACCGCACTCGTCATGCTGCCGGTCGACGTCGCCCAGGGCGGCAAGAAGGTTCCGGGCAACAAGCAGGGCCAGGGCGCTCCCGGCGTCAACGGCGGCCCGGCGGCGGCGCAGGCCGCGGCCGGTGTCGCGGCGGCCCGCCGCGGCTCGGGCGGTCCCGCCCTCGGCAACGGCGGCCAGCCCGGCGGCAACGGCGGTGGGCTGACCCCGCCGCCGCAGCGCGGCCAGGTCGGAGCGGGCAGCGCCCCGCGCGCGGCACTGCCCAGGCCCGACGCCGGCGGCGGCTTCCCGGGCGGCCAGGGTGCCCCCGGTGGCGCCCCGCGCAACCCGCAGGCCCCCCAGCAGCAGCCCCAGCAGAACAGGCCGGCCCCGGCCGGCGCGGGCGCCGCGCAGAGCTTCAACGGCTTCGGCAACGACTCCGGACGCCAGGACCTGTTCGGCGGCAACCGCCAGGACACCACGGGCGGCAACCGCCGTCCCGGGTCCCCGCAGCAGTCCCAGCAGCGGCCCGCCGGCAACGGCGAGCAGGGCCGCCGCCCCCAGCAGCAGTCGCCGCAGCTGCCGCCCCGCGGCGGTCCGCGCGCCGAGCTGCCGGGCGGCAACCCGCAGCCGCGCGTGCCGAGCTGGAGCGACGACAACGCCCAGCCGCCGGTGCCGCGTTCCGCGCCGGACGCGATGCGCGGCCACGAGGAGCCGGACGTCACCTCGCAGATGCCGAGGATCGACGACCGGCAGCACGGGCCCGCCTCCACCGCCGAGTTCCAGCGCCCCGACTACGACGCGCCGTTCCCCGGTGCGGGCGTCCAGCAGGGCGGCGGACAGCAGAACGGCGGCCAGTACGTCCGCCAGGACGTGTTCGGCACGCCGAACTCCGCCGGCGCGGGGCAGAACCAGCAGCACACCGGTCAGTACGACCGCCAGGTCCCCGCCCCGTACGACCGTCAGGACCCGGCGCAGTACGCGCCGACCGGCTACGACAGCGGCCACGGCCAGTACCAGGGTCAGAACCAGGGCCAGGGCAGGCAGGACACCGGCCAGTTCCCGGCGCAGGGCTACGGCGAGCGGCAGAACGGCGGGGGGACCGGCCAGTTCGAGCGGCCCGCGGCCGACGGCCGTCCGCAGCAGCAGCGCCCGCAGCGCCGCCGTCCCGCGCTCCCCCAGGAGCCGGCCAACGGCAGCGCGCCGCAGCGGCCCGACGAGGTCCGCGGACCGAACGACGGCTGGGAACTGCCGCCGGCGACGGGCCCCGGCGACGGGCGCACGCCCCTGTACGACACCCTGGAGACGAACTGGTTCAACCAGTCCCAGGGCCAGGCACAGGGCGGCGACGGCGCCCGGAACGAGCAGGTACCGCAGGCGCCCGCACAGGCTCCGGCGGCACCCCAGCGTCCGGCGGCCGCCGGCGCTCCCGCCTCCTCGTGGCGGACCACCCCCAATGACGAACTCGGCCGTCAGGCCGAGCGGGTACGCCAGCCCACCGCGGGTGGCGTCACCGTCTCGGGTCTGCCGCGCCGGGTTCCCCGCGCGAACCTCGTCGCCGGGACGGCTCAGCAGCAACAGCACCAAAGCGGTCCGCAGGTCTCGCGTGCGCCCGATGACGTACGCGGCCGGCTGACCAACCTTCGTAGGGGCATTCAGCAGGGTCGCCAGGCCGGTACCGGCCAGACCGGCAGCTTCCCCAGCCCCACTCACCAGCAGGAGCGTTAGTTGAGCCAGATGAGCCAGGCGGCACAGAACCTCAACTGGTTGATCACCAACTTCGTTGACAACACCCCCGGGGTGTCCCACACCGTCGTCGTCTCCGCGGACGGCCTCCTTCTGGCGATGTCCGAGGGCTTCCCGCGCGACCGCGCCGACCAGCTCGCGGCCGTCGCCTCCGGACTCACGTCCCTGACCGCCGGCGCCTCGCGCATCTTCGAGGGCGGCACGGTGGCCCAGACCGTCGTCGAGATGGAGCGGGGATTCCTGTTCCTGATGTCCATCTCGGACGGGTCGTCCCTCGCGGTCCTGTCCCACCCGGACTGCGACATCGGCCTCGTCGGCTACGAAATGGCTCTGCTGGTGGACCGTGCGGGCGCCGTGCTCACACCGGATCTGCGGGCGGAGCTCCAGGGCAGCCTGCTCCACTAGCAAGGTTCCATCGAAAACAGGAAAAACCGTCCGGCCGCCCTCCCCCCACCGGCCCCGTCAGACGGCACGACTGACCGACTTGCTGTCCCGCCCGGAGGATCCATGACCCCGCCCACCGCTTCTCATGATCCGTACGCGCAGCCGTACGAGGATGAGGGCGACCAGCCGCTGGTACGTCCGTACGCGATGACCGGCGGCCGGACCCGGCCGCGCTACCAGCTCGCCATAGAGGCCCTGATCAGCACGACGGCCGATCCGGCGGCGCTCATGGGGCTGCTCCCCGAGCACCAGCGGATCTGCCACCTCTGCCGTGAAGTCAAGTCGGTGGCCGAGGTCTCGGCCCTGCTGTCCATGCCGCTGGGCGTGGCACGGATTCTCGTCGCGGACCTCGCGGAAGCCGGACTCGTCGCGATCCACCAGCCGGGTGGCGACGAGAGCAACGGCGGCGCCCCGGACGTGACACTGCTCGAAAGGGTGCTCAGTGGACTTCGCAAGCTCTGACGGAGGGCGGGCGACCACCTCCGCGAAGATCGTTGTGGCGGGTGGTTTCGGCGTCGGCAAGACCACGTTCGTGGGTGCCGTCTCCGAGATCAACCCGCTGCGTACCGAGGCCGTGATGACGTCCGCGAGCGCCGGCATCGACGACCTCACCCACACCGGGGACAAGACGACGACCACCGTCGCCATGGACTTCGGCCGCATCACCCTGGACCAGGACCTGATCCTGTACCTCTTCGGTACGCCGGGCCAGGACCGCTTCTGGTTCATGTGGGACGACCTGGTGCGCGGCGCGATCGGCGCCGTCGTGCTCGTCGACACCCGCCGTCTCGCCGACTGCTTCCCCGCGGTCGACTACTTCGAGAACAGCGGGCTGCCGTTCGTCATCGCCCTCAACGGCTTCGACGGACACCAGCCCTACACGCCCGAAGAGGTGCGCGAGGCATTGCAGATCGGGCCCGACGCCCCCATCATCACCACGGACGCCCGCCACCGTTCGGACGCCAAGAGCGCGCTGATCACGCTGGTCGAGCACGCGCTGATGGCGCGCCTGCGGTAGGGCCCCGCCCGGAGGGATGATGTCCCGGCAATCAAGTCGGCAGAGCCGTACCGAAGTTGTCGTAGCCGCCCCGGAGCCGGCTGTGTCGTTTGACACGGCCGGTCCCGGTGTTCATAACGTTTCGACAGAGATATGCGGTGACGCCGCCACGCGTCGCAGTCGTCTGATGCCGCTGTGCAAACAAAAGCCCCGTCTTTTGGCGGGGCTCGTTCTTTATGACCGTTTTATCTGCGGCTCAGCTCACCCGGAATCTTTCGTTCCGAGTGTTTGGAAGAGCCCATACTGGCGTGCTGGAATGCCAGAACTGCCCAGTAGCAAGGGCCGGAAGACACACCCGGCACGACGCAGGTGCCGAGCCGAGAGGTTGTTGGTCGAGTGAGGCGAAGCAAGAACGGTCCCGAGCCGTCGGCGCGGGGCAACTTCACCCCGCCGCCGCGCGGAGCGGCACCCGCACACGTGCCCGGCTCGGAGCCGACGGCCCCGCCCCCGCCCAGCGGCGGGCGGCTGTCCCCGCGCAACTGGCGCGTACCGACCAGGCTGAACGCGATCCTGCTCATACCCGTGGTCGTCGGTCTGGTCATGGGCGGCTTCCAGGTGAAGAGCTCCATCGACACCTGGCAGGAGGCCGAGGACGCGGAGAACACCGCGCGCCTGGTCCGCGCCGCCCTGACCTACGGCGACAAGCTGTACTCCGAGCGCGACGTCACGGCCGCTCCCCTGCTCCAGGGCGACGGCGACAAGGACGCCACCGTCGTCAAGGCCCGCCAGGAGACCGACACCGCGGCCACCGCGTTCAACGAGGCCGTCAAGAGCATGCCCGCGAAAGCCGGTCTCGAACGCCGTCTGGAGATCTTCCGCAAGCAGGAGCCCAAGCTGGCCGCCCTGCGCCAGGCCGCGTACACCACGAAGCTCAAGGGCGTGGAGACCGAAGAGGGCTACGTCGAGATCCAGCACCCGCTGATGGAGTTCGCCAACGAGCTCGGTCTGGGCACCGGAAACATCACCAGCTACGGCCGTACGGTCTACGCGATCTCCCTCTCCAAGGCCGCCCTGTCGCTGCAGCGCTCAATCGGCATGCACCTGCTGATCAAGCCGGGCCCGTCCGACGAGAGCCTCGGCAAGCAGCGGGTGGCCCTCACCTCGTACGCCTACCTGGAGGGCATCGCCGTCGAGGAGTACATCGGCGGTGGCACCGAGGCGGACGCCGCCAAGCTCGACGAGGCGAAGAAGCGGATCGAGACCGAGGGCGCGGCCCAGGCCAAGGAGGCGGCCGAGGCCGCCGAGGCCAACGGCCAGACCTACGTCCCGCCGCCGTCCGAACCCACCGAGATGGTCGGCCGCCTGGGCACCCTCGCGTCGACCGACGCCAGCGCCCGGGTCGCCCTGGCCCGCGACGGCGTCACCGCCCAGAACTGGTGGGCGGTGAACACCGCCAAGTACAACGCCTACCGCACCATCGAGGCGGACCTCGCGGACAAGGCCGTGGCCGAGGCCTCGACCATCGCCTCCGACGCCAAGCGCGACGCCTTCATCACCGGTGCGGCCGTCGTCGTCGCCCTGCTCGCCGCCTTCATCCTGGCCGGCATGGTGGCCCGCCAGATGAGCCGCTCGATGCGCCAGCTGCGCAACGCGGCCTTCGGCGTCGCCGAGCAGCGCCTGCCGATGCTGGTCGACCAGCTCTCGCGCACCGATCCGGGCCGCGTGGACACCCGCGTCCAGCCCATCCCGATCACCACCACGGACGAGATCGGCGAGGTCGCCCGCGCCTTCGACCAGGTCCACCGCGAGGCCGTCCGGCTCGCCGCCGAGCAGGCCCTGCTGCGGGGCAACATCAACGCGATCTTCACCAACCTGTCGCGCCGCAACCAGTCGCTGATCGAGGGCCAGCTGACCCTGATCACCGACCTGGAGAACAACGAGGCCGACCCGGACCAGCTGGAGAACCTCTTCCGGCTGGACCACCTCGCGACCCGTATGCGCCGCAACGGCGAGAACCTCCTGGTCCTCGCCGGCGAGGAGCCGGGCCGCCGCTGGGACCAGCCGGTCCCGCTGGTCGACGTGCTGCGCGCCGCCTCCTCCGAGGTGGAGCAGTACGAGCGCATCGAGCTCTCCGGCGTCCCGGAGGCCGAGATCCACGGCCGCGCCGTGACCGACCTCGTGCACCTGCTGGCCGAGCTCCTGGAGAACGCCACCACGTTCTCCTCGCCGCAGACCAAGGTCCGCGTCACCGCGACCCGGCTGCCCGACGGCCGCATCATGGTCGAGATCCACGACAAGGGCATCGGCCTCACCGCCGAGGACTTCGCGGACATCAACCACAAGCTGGCCAACCCGCCGACCGTGGACGCCGCGATCTCGCAGCGCATGGGCCTGTTCGTGGTCGGCCGGCTGTCCGACCGGCACGGCATCCGCGTCCAGCTGCGCCCCTCGGGCGAGCAGGCCGGCACCACCTCGCTCGTCATGCTCCCCGACGCGATCACCCACGGCGGTGGCGGCGACCACCAGGTGCCGCGCGACGACTTCACGGTCTCGCAGATCATCCCGGAGCCCGAGCAGCAGCCGTTCCAGGGCGGCGAGGAGTTCCAGAGCATCCAGCCGCCGCCCCTGCGGACGGCCGCCGAACTGGGCTTCGACGACAGCCGCTACACCCCCGAGGTCCCGGACGACATACGTGAGCTGGACCCGGTGGGCCGCTCGCTGGTGCGGGAGGAGCGCCGCGCGGCCCTGGAGGCCCAGACCCAGGAGGGCGAGGACGGGGCCCCGTCGTTCCAGGGCGAGTTCGACCCCCAGCAGGCCTACGACAACGGCGACCGTACGTACGAGAACGGCGCGGCCGCCTTCGACGGCGCGCCCGCCGCGTACGCCGAGCCCCCCGCGTACGACCAGCAGACGCCGTACGCGGACCAGCAGCAGCCGTCGTACGACGAGACGTACTTCCCGCAGGACGGGAGCTACCCGGACCAGCCCTATGCGGAGCCGGTCCAGGAGGGGCAGCAGCCCGCCCAGGCCACCGCGCAGGACGGGTTCGCCCCCTTCGAGGAGCAGCCCTACCAGGACGACTGGCCGCAGCAGAACGCGTACCAGAACGGCTATGCGAACGAGTACGCTCCCGAAACGGAGTCCGCGCAGGCCGCTGACGTGGCCGAGCAGGACCGCGTAGGCTTCGATGTTCCGGGACCTGTTCCCTCCAGCGCCCCCGAGCTGACCGACGCCGGGCTTCCGCGCCGCGGAACCACCGACGCCGGACTCCCCCGCCGCGGAGCCACCGCGGGCGGACGGCAGTCCGTGGGCCAGGGGTCACCGGCTCCCTTCGGGAACAACAGCAGTACGAACGGCGGCGACAGCGGCACCGGCAAGGGCGACTGGCGGTCGAACAACGACCAGATGTGGCACCGGGCCGAAGCGCTGAAGCAGCCCAAGGCGGGCGGGGTCACCTCCTCCGGCCTGCCACGGCGCGTGCCCAAGGCCAACCTGGTCGAGGGCACCGCGGAATCGACCCCACAGGGCGGCCCCCAGGTCTCCCGCGCTCCCGAGGACGTCCGGGGCAGGCTGAGCAAGCTGCGCAAGGGTGTCCAGCGGGGACGCAACGCAGGCAGCGATACGAACGGCCAGGGCTTCGGCCCTGACAGCACCTACAACCAGGAGCGTTAGTGTGAGCCCGATGAGCCAGGCGGCACAGAACCTGAACTGGTTGATCACCAACTTCGTGGACAACACCCCCGGGGTGTCGCACACGGTGGTGGTCTCCGCCGACGGACTCCTTCTGGCGATGTCCGAAGGGTTCCCGCGTGACCGTGCCGACCAGCTGGCGGCCGTCGCGTCGGGCCTGACCTCACTGACCGCGGGCGCTTCCCGCATCTTCGAGGGCGGGAGCGTGAACCAGACCGTTGTGGAGATGGAGCGGGGATTCCTGTTCATCATGTCCATCTCCGACGGTTCCTCGCTCGCGGTTCTCGCACATCCGGAAGCCGACATCGGTCTCGTTGGGTACGAGATGGCCCTTCTGGTCGACCGTGCCGGTACCGTCCTCACCCCGGATCTGCGTGCCGAGCTCCAGGGGAGCCTTCTCAACTAACAGACAACCGATACGTTTTGGCGTCCCGTGCCCGTAAGGTTTCGGGACGCGGCCCTACAGTGACGGGCCCGGCACATACGGAGGAGGAGAAAGTGGCGACACCCCCAGGAGGTTCGTCTTCGGGCAACTGGTCCTACGGCCAGGGCCAGGGCGGCGACGGTTCGGCGAACCGTTACAACTTCCCCTCCGCACCGAGCCGGCACCAGCAGCCGTACGCCCCGCAGGGCCCCGGCCCGTCACCGTACGACCAGCCGCAGGCGCCGCGCATCCAGCCCGTGCAGCCGCAGCGGCGTTCGCCCGAACCGTCTCCCGCGGGGGGCGCCAGCAATCCGCTGGTCCGCCCCTACGCGATGACGGGCGGCCGCACCAGGCCGCGGTACCAGCTCGCCATCGAGGCACTGGTGCACACCACCGCGCAGCCGCACCAGATGCAGGGGCAGTTGCCCGAGCATCAGCGGATCTGCAACCTCTGCCGGGAGATCAAGTCGGTGGCCGAGATCTCGGCCCTCCTGACGATCCCTCTCGGCGTGGCCAGAATCCTCGTCGCCGACCTGGCGGAGGCGGGCCTGGTCGCCATTCATCAGCCCGGCGGCGACGAGAGCGCCGGCGGCCAGCCAGACGTGACACTGCTCGAAAGGGTGCTCAGTGGACTTCGCAAGCTCTAGCGGCGGTCCTTCCCGCTCCACCACCTCGGCAAAGATTGTGGTGGCGGGTGGCTTCGGCGTGGGGAAGACCACGTTCGTCGGGGCCGTCTCGGAGATCAACCCGCTGCGTACCGAGGCCGTGATGACGTCCGCTTCGGCGGGCATCGACGACCTCACCCACACCGGGGACAAGACCACCACGACGGTGGCCATGGACTTCGGTCGTATCACCCTGGACCAGGACCTGATCCTGTACCTCTTCGGTACGCCGGGCCAGGACCGCTTCTGGTTCATGTGGGACGACCTGGTGCGCGGCGCGATCGGCGCGATCGTGCTCGTCGACACGCGTCGGCTGGCCGACTGCTTCCCCGCGGTCGACTACTTCGAGAACAGCGGGCTGCCGTTCGTCATCGCCCTCAACGGCTTCGACGGCAGCCAGCCGTACAACCCGGACGAGGTCCGGGAGGCGCTCCAGATCGGCCCCGACACGCCGATCATCACGACGGACGCGCGGCACCGGGCGGACGCGAAGTCGGCGCTGATCACGCTCGTTGAGCACGCCTTGATGGCGCGCCTGCGGTAGCCTGCGGCGCCGCCTGCCCGTGGAAAAGGGGCCCCTCTCCGGAGAGGGGCCCCTTTTCATGCCCCAAGCCCGGTACCGCGCGTACGTCGCCGGCTGCGGGCCGGTGGGGGCTGGTCGCGCAGTTCCCCGCGCCCCTAAAGGCACCCTGTCTTTCAGGGGCGCGGGGAACTGCGCGAGCGGCCCCCACCGGCCCGCGGACGAAGGCAGTCCTGAGGCGCGCGGCGGCACGCGGAAGGGCCCCCTCCCTGAGGAGGGGGCCCTTCCGAAAAAGCTCAGCGCCAGCTGTGCGGGGCGCGGAAGCCCGGCTCGCGCTCCAGCCRGCGCCAGCCCGCGCGGGCGTGGGCGTGGGCGCGGTGGGCCGGGGCGTCCGCGGGGGCGGAGGCGGCGCGGGCCAGCAGGATCGCCGTGACCGCGGCTACTTCCTCGGGCCCGGCCTGGCCCTTCTCGACGCGGATATCAGGAGTGTCCATGGGTGTCAGTCTCCGGGAGAGAGGGGTACGTGGGGTTTCCGCGGCGGGTCCGCCGCGTTACCGCTGCGCCTACTGCGGCGGGTTGCCGTGCTTGCGGGACGGCAGGTCCGCGTGCTTTGTGCGGAGCATCGCGAGCGAGCGGATGAGGACCTCGCGGGTCTCTGCGGGGTCGATGACGTCGTCGACCAGGCCGCGTTCGGCCGCGTAGTAGGGGTGCATCAGCTCGGACTTGTACTCCTTGACCATGCGCACGCGCATCGCCTCGGAGTCGTCCGCGTCCGCGATCTGCCGCCGGAAGATGACGTTCGCGGCGCCCTCGGCGCCCATCACGGCGATCTCGTTGGTGGGCCAGGCGTAGGTGAGGTCGGCGCCGATGGACTGGCTGTCCATGACGATGTAAGCGCCCCCGTAGGCCTTGCGGAGGATGAGGGAGATCCGGGGCACGGTGGCGTTGCAGTAGGCGTACAGCAGCTTGGCGCCGTGGCGGATGATTCCGCCGTGCTCCTGGTCGACACCGGGCAGGAAGCCCGGTACGTCCAGCAGCGTCACGATCGGGATGTTGAAAGCGTCGCACATCTGGACGAAGCGCGCAGCTTTTTCCGACGCCTCGATGTCCAGGACGCCCGCCAGGGCCTGGGGCTGGTTGGCGACGATGCCGACGACCTGGCCGTCGAGCCGCGCCAGCGCGCAGATGATGTTGCGGGCCCAGCGCTCGTGGACCTCCAGGTAGTCGCCGTCGTCGACGAGTTCCTCGATGACCTTGGCCATGTCGTACGGACGGCTGCCGTCCGCGGGCACGAGGTCCAGGAAGACGTCCGAGCGGCGGTCCGGGGTGTCGTCGGTGGGCGTGACCGGCGGGTTCTCGCGGTTGTTCTGCGGCAGCATCGACAGGAGGTAGCGCACCTCCGCGATGCAGGTCTCCTCGTCGTCGTAGGCGAAGTGCGCCACCCCGCTGGTCTCGGCGTGCACGTCCGCGCCGCCCAGACCGTTCTGGGTGATCTCCTCGCCGGTGACCGCCTTGACGACGTCGGGACCGGTGATGAACATCTGCGAGGTCTCACGGACCATGAACACGAAGTCGGTCAGCGCCGGGCTGTAGGAGTCCGGCCGGTCCGCCGGGTGCGCCGCAGCCGGGCCACGGCGGGGGACGGGGCGGCCGGGCGCACCCGGCGGACCGGCCGGACTCGGCGGACCGGGCGGATCAGGCGGGCCGGGCGGAGGGCCTTCACGTACGTGCCCCGGCGCCCGGCTCCCGGTCGCCGGCGCCGCTGCTGCCGCCCAGCCGGTAGCCGACTCCACGCACCGTCCCGATGGGGTCGGGCGCCCCGAGCCGCCGTCGCAGCTGCTTGATTAGGACGTCGACCACGTTGGACATCGGCTCGCTCGCCTCGTCCCAGCAGCTCTCGATCAGCTCCGTGCGCGTCACCACCTCACCGGCGCGCAGCATCAGCACCTCCAGCACCGCGAACTCCTTCGCGGACAGGCTGAGCAGCACCCCGGCCCGGGACACGCGGCGCCGGGGGAGGTCGACCTCCAGGTCGTCCACCCGCAGGACCGGCAGCCGCGCGGGCTGCTCCCTGCGGCACAGCGCCCGCACCCGTACGACGAGTTCGGCGAAGGCGAAGGGCTTGACCAGGTAGTCGTCCGCCCCGTGCTCGAAGCCCGCCACCCGGTCGCTCACCGCGTCCAGCGCGGTCAGCAGCAGGAAGGGGAGGGCCGATCCGGTCCGCCGGTGCGCGGCGAGCAGGGTGAGCGAGTCGCCGTCCGGCACCGAGCGGTCGGCCACGACGCAGTCGTAGCGGTTGACCGAGAGCTTGAGGTCCGCTTCGGCGAGCGTCCGCGCGAGGTCGACGGCGAACCCCGCGCCCCGCAGCTGAGCTGCGACGACGGGCCCGAGCTCGGGGTCGTCCTCCAGGACCAATACACGCATGGCCCGGAGCTTAGACGGTGCGGCCGGAGGCCCGGCAGGGTGTGCTTGAGTGGGGTCCCGCGGACGCCTTCCGCCCCGTCGGCGCCCCCCACACCCCGCTGTTCCCGAACGGACCGGACCCCGATGCACGTACTGATCCTCGGCGGCACGACGGAAGCCCGGCAGCTGGCCGGGCTGCTGCACGGCGTCCCGGGCCTGCGCCTGACCAGTTCTTTGGCGGGACGGGTCGCCGGTCCCCGGCTGCCTCCGGGCGAGGTCCGCACCGGCGGTTTCGGCGGGGCGGCGGCGATGGCGGGGTGGCTGCGCGCGCACGCCGTGGACGTGCTCGTCGACGCCACCCACCCGTTCGCCGGGGCGATCAGCTTCCACGCGGCGGAGGCGGCCGCCGCGGCCCGGGTCCCCCTGCTGGCGCTGCGCCGTCCCGGCTGGGAACCGGTCGAGGGCGACGTCTGGCACGAGGCGGGTTCGCTCGCGCAGGCCGCGGAACTGCTGCCCGGGCTGGGGCGTCGCGTCTTCCTCACCACCGGGCGCACGGGCCTGGCCGCGTTCGCGGGCCTGGACGACCTGTGGTTCCTCGTACGGTCCGTCGAGGCACCGGAGCCGCCGGGGCCGGCCCGCATGGACGTCCTGCTCGACCGGGGCCCCTTCGACCTCGACGGGGAGCGCGGGCTGCTGCGCCGCCACCGCATCGACGTCGTGGTGACGAAGGACAGCGGGGGCGTGGCCACCGCGCCGAAGCTGACCGCCGCGCGGGAGGCCGGACTGCCGGTGGTCGTGGTCCGCCGGCCGCCGGTCCCCGAGGGGGTCGAGGTGGTGGCCGACGCCGGGGCGGCGGCCCGCTGGGTCAGGGAGTACCTCGGCCGCGCCGCCGCGCCGCCCGCCGGTGGATGACGCCGCGACCCCTTCAAGGACGTGCGGCGACGGGCCCTACTCCTCCTCGCTGGCGATCGCGTTGACCGCGGAGGCGGCGAGGGCGCTGCCGCCGCGCCGGCCGCGTACCACCAGGTGCTCCAGGCCGTAGGGGTTGGCGGCGAGGGCGTCCTTGGACTCGGCGGCGCCGACGAAGCCGACGGGGACGCCGATGACGGCGGCGGGGCGGGGCGCGCCGTCCCGGACCATCTCCAGGAGGCGGAAGAGGGCGGTGGGCGCGTTGCCGACGGCGACCACGGCGCCCTCCAGCCGGTCGCGCCACAGCTCCAGGGCGGCGGCGCTGCGCGTGGTGCCGAGCCGCGCGGCCAGGCCGGGCACGGCCGGGTCGGAGAGGGTGCACAGCACCTCGTTGCCGGCGGGCAGCCGCTTGCGGGTGATGCCGGAGGCGACCATCTGCACGTCGCAGAGGACGGGCGCGCCGGCGCGCAGGGCCTCGCGGGCGCGGGTCACCACGCCGGGGCTGTGGGCGAGGTCGCGTACGAGGTCGATCATGCCGCAGGCGTGGATCATCCGCACGGCGACCTGGGCGACGTCGGCGGGCAGCTCCGTGAGGTCCGCCTCCGCGCGGATGGTGGCGAAGGACCGGCGGTAGATGGCCGCGCCGTCCTTCTCGTACTCGTACGCGTACTCGGGGGAGTGCTGGGGGGCGTGCTCGTACTCGTGGTCGCACTCGGGGTCGTACGTGGTCACGGGGTTCTTCTCACTGTTCTCGGCCGGTGTGCGGCGCGGGTTCACGGATGATCGCCGCCGCGAGCCTACCTCGGCAGGAATCCCCTATTGCTGCTAGCGTGCACTTGCACATGAGTGGCAATAACACGGCCGGAGGATGTTGAACATGGCGGTTTACACGCTCCCGGAACTCCCGTACGACTACGCGGCGCTCGAACCCGTCATCAACCCGCAGATCGTCGAGCTGCACCACGACAAGCACCACGCGGCGTACGTGAAGGGCGCGAACGACACCCTGGAGCAGCTGGCGGAGGCGCGCGACAAGGAGGCCTGGGGCTCGATCAACGGTCTGGAGAAGAGCCTCGCCTTCCACCTGTCCGGCCACATCCTGCACTCGATCTACTGGCACAACATGACCGGTGACGGCGGCGGCGAGCCCCTGGCGGCGGACGGCGTGGGGGACCTGGCGGACGCGATCACCGAGTCGTTCGGCTCCTTCGCCGGTTTCAAGGCGCAGCTCACCAAGGCGGCGGCGACCACCCAGGGTTCGGGCTGGGGCGTCCTGGCCTACGAGCCGCTGAGCGGGCGGCTGATCGTCGAGCAGGTCTACGACCACCAGGGCAACGTCGGCCAGGGCTCGACCCCGATCCTGGTCTTCGACGCCTGGGAGCACGCCTTCTACCTGCAGTACAAGAACCAGAAGGTCGACTTCATCGACGCGATGTGGGCCGTCGTCAACTGGCAGGACGTGTCCCGCCGTTACGCCGCCGCCAAGGAACGCGGCGACAGCCTGCTGCTCGCCCCCTGACGCCGTAGCCGCGTCTCCACGGACGTCCTGCTCGTGATCGTCTTCTCAACCTTCACCTGCAGGCGGTACACCGGAGGGCTCCCGCGAGGACGTGACTCGCGGGAGCCCTTCTGTATGGCCGTACAGGTCCCCGGGGCCCGCGGTCAGGTGCGCCAGCTGTGCGGGGCGCCGAACGCGGGAGCGCGCCACCTGCGCCCCGGGTGGTGACCGCGCCGGGCCGCCGCCGCCGGTGTGCGGGCGGCCGCGCGGGCCAGCAGGACCGCCGTGATCGCGGCGACCTCCTCGGGTCCGGCCTCACCCTTCTCCACGCGCAGCATCGTCATACCGTTCCGGCCTTTCGTCGGGTGCGTACGGACGCGGACACGTCCGTCACTGAGGGGGGTTGCCGTGCTTGCGGGACGGCAGGTCCGCGTGCTTGGCGCGCAGGGCGGCGAGTGAGGCGATGAGCGTCCGCCGGGTGTCCGCGGGGTCGATGACGTCGTCGACCAGGCCGCGTTCGGCCGCGTAGTAGGGGTGCATCAGCTCGGACTTGTACTCCTTCACCAGACGCGCCCGCATCGCCTCGGGGTCGTCCGCCGCCGCGATCTGCCGCCGGAAGATGACGTTGGCCGCACCTTCCGCGCCCATCACGGCGATCTCGTTGGTGGGCCAGGCGTAGGTGAGGTCGGCGCCGATGGACTGGCTGTCCATGACGATGTACGCGCCGCCGTAGGCCTTGCGCAGCACCACGCTGATCCGCGGGACCGTCGCGTTGCAGTACGCGTACAGCAGCTTGGCGCCGTGGCGGATGATCCCGCCGTGCTCCTGGTCCACCCCCGGCAGGAAGCCCGGCACGTCCAGGAACGTGACGACGGGGATGCTGTACGCGTCGCACAGCTGGACGAAGCGGGCCGCCTTTTCCGACGCCTCGATGTCCAGGACGCCCGCCAGCACCTGGGGCTGGTTCGCCACGATGCCGACGACCTGCCCGTCGAGCCGCGCCAGCGCGCAGACGATGTTCCGCGCCCAGCGCTCGTGGACCTCCAGGTACTCGCCGTCGTCGACGACCTCCTCGATCACCTTCGTCATGTCGTACGGACGGCTGCCGTCCGCCGGAACCAGATCCGGCAGGGCCTCGCCGCGGCGTCCCGCCGGATCGTCGCACGGCACCTCCGGCGGGTTCTCGCGGTTGTTCTGCGGCAGCATCGACAGGAGGTAGCGCACCTCCGCGATGCAGGTCTCCTCGTCGTCGTAGGCGAAGTGCGCCACCCCGCTGGTCTCGGCGTGCACGTCCGCGCCGCCCAGACCGTTCTGGGTGATCTCCTCGCCGGTGACCGCCTTGACGACGTCGGGACCGGTGATGAACATCTGCGAGGTCTCACGGACCATGAACACGAAGTCGGTCAGCGCCGGGCTGTAGG
>NZ_VDFC01000075.1:353140-364356 GCF_008369065.1 Streptomyces apricus
CATCGACAGGAGGTAGCGCACCTCCGCGATGCAGGTCTCCTCGTCGTCGTAGGCGAAGTGCGCCACCCCGCTGGTCTCGGCGTGCACGTCCGCGCCGCCCAGACCGTTCTGGGTGATCTCCTCGCCGGTGACCGCCTTGACGACGTCGGGACCGGTGATGAACATCTGCGAGGTCTCACGGACCATGAACACGAAGTCGGTCAGCGCCGGGCTGTAGGCCGCACCGCCCGCGCACGGGCCGAGCATCACGCTGATCTGCGGGATCACCCCGGAGGCGCGGGTGTTGCGCTGGAAGATGCCGCCGTAGCCGGCCAGCGCGCTGACGCCCTCCTGGATGCGGGCGCCCGCACCGTCGTTGAGGGACACCAGCGGCGCGCCGGCCGCGATGGCCATGTCCATGATCTTGTGGATCTTCGTGGCGTGGGCCTCGCCCAGCGCACCGCCGAAGATGCGGAAGTCGTGCGCGTACACGAAGACCGTCCGGCCCTCGACCGTGCCCCAGCCGGTCACCACACCATCGGTGTAGGGCCGCTTGGCCTCCAGGCCGAACCCGGTCGCCCGGTGCCGGCGCAACTGCTCCACCTCGTTGAACGAGCCCTCGTCCAGCAGCAGCTCGATCCGCTCCCGCGAGGTCAGCTTGCCCTTGGCGTGCTGCGCCGCGGTCGCCTTGTCACTGGGTCCGCGAAGGGCTTCCGCACGGATCGCCTGCAGCTCGGCCACACGTCCGCGGGAGTCAGCGGGCTCGCCGGCCGAGGATTCGGTCTCGTCCAAAACGGTCATGTAGCGACCTTACGAAGTCCACCAAGGAAACAGGGCCGTCGACTCCGTACAGTCTCCGGCCCGTTTTACTGGTAGCACCGAACATAACCCCGGCCCCATGCAGGCGATCCGACTGCTCAGAGGGGTCGGGGCTTGTAGGGGTCGCACAAGACGCTCAGCCGAGAGTCACCTCACACTCAAGCGTTTCACAAGCCGTTCCGGGGGTGACGCGCAGCCTGAGCCGACGCCCGGTGGCGAGCACCTCGACGCCCGGGGCGGCCCGCAGGACCCGGCGCACGGGGTGGTCCCAGACGACCTCCAGGGCCTCTCCGGTGCGCGGCGGTTCGCTCACGCAGACCGTGGCGGTGCGACCCCGGCGGCGTACGAGCACGCTCGCGGCGGCCGAGGCGGTGAGGGGGCCCGCCGTCCCCGGCCGCCAGAAGTTGGCCGCGAGCAGTCCCAGGGCCGGTACGGAGACGGCCTGGCGGCCGGGGTCGTTGGCGAGGACCGACAGCCGGCGCCGGTCGGCGGCCCGGGCGGCGACCGTACGGCGCGAGGCGCCGGGCAGCACGGCATAGGCGTACGCGGCGTCCACCGGGTCGGTGCCGTGGTCCAGCCAGAGCGTCTGCCAGCGGCGGGTGCGGCGTTCGGTGGAGCTGGTGGTGTTGATGTCGGACCAGGCGCCGGTGCGGTCCTCCCGCAGGGAGCGCAGCCCCTCCCCCGCCCCGTCCAGCAGCACCCAGCCGCCGTGGCCCTCCAGATGCGCCCAGTCGCGGCCGCGTACGAAGGAGTGGGTGCCGCCCTCCCCCATGTTCCTGTTGTCCACGACCGTCTCGACCGGCACGCCGTCCGTGGCGGTGATCCCCGCCCCGAGGCAGACGATCGCGTCGTCGAGGCAGAACCACGACTTGCGGGCCCGGAGCGTCGAGCCGAGGCCCGCCAGATGCTGTCCGATCGCCGCGTACGTGCCGTCCGTGGTGCCGCCGACCCAGCTCACCGCGGGCTTCGGCTCGCCCCACTCGCCGCCCGCCCGGTCCGCGAGGCGCCGGGTGGACACGGTGGTGCCGGGGAGCCGGTACCAGTCGACGGTCGGCCAGAACCAGTCGGTGTACTGGTCGGAACGGCTGCCCGCGGCCCACCAGTAGAGCATTCCGGCGCCCGTGTGCCAGCCGCGCGGGTTCTCGCCGTTGCCGCACTCGTAGTACGCGATCCGTTCGCTCGCCATGGCGATGTTGGCGGTGAAGCCGGGGCCTGCCCCTGTGCCCGAGCCCGAGCCGGCGGCACCGGCGGCCCGGCCCCGGTGGACGGCCCGGTCCATGGCGGCGAAGAGGTGGTGGCCGGCCGGCTCGGGGGCGGCCGGCAGGTCCGAGCCGGCGACGGCGTGCAGGCGGGCCAGGTCGGCCACGCCGAACTGCCGTGCCGTCAGGAGCGGCGTGACGGTGTCCCGTTCGATCCAGCCCTTGATCCGCCCCTGCCAGCGCTCGCGCTGCGCCGCGCTCGCGCCCTGGGCGAGGAGCGCGATCGCGGCGATCAGCGCCTGGCCGTGGAAGTGGTCGCTGCGCATGACCTGCCGGTCGTCGCTCCTGAGGTAACCCCGGCTGATGGCGCGGCCGTTGACGCTGTCCATCATCAGCCCGTCGTGGATCAGCGGCGCGTAGGCCCTCTCCACGCTGTCGAGGACGATCTGCCGGCCCGGATCGGTCACCTCCCACGGCGACCCGGCGAGCAGCGCGAAGAGCCGGCCGAGCCCGTCGAGCATGACCTGCCCGTACGTCCCCGAGTACGCGACCCAGGTGTGCTGGACGAACGACCCGTCGGCGTAGAGCCCGTCGCCCTTCGTGACGTACGGGAAGACCGGCGAGAGCGCGTCGCGGGCGAGGGCGATCTTCTCGGGGGCGCGGCCGAGGATGCCGCGCAGGGCGACGGAGCGGCACAGGTCGACGCGGTTGGCGCCGGTCGAGGTGCCGGTGTAGTCGCCGAGCATGCTGTCGGGGACGAAGTGGTCGACGGCGGCGCAGGCCGCGGCGACCTGCGCGTCCGTCAGCTCGCCGTACAGGGCGGCCACGACGTCCATGAGGAGGCGGGGGCTGCCGATCTGCCACTCCCACCAGTTGCCGTAGCGGGTGGTGGAGGGGTGGTAGACGGTGGCGGAGAGGTGGTCGAGGCCGCGCAGGACGTCCGCGAGCAGTCCCGCGTCGCCGGTGGAGCCGGTGCCCTCCTGGACGTACGCCTGCGTCATCGTCCACAGCCTGCTGTAGCTCTGCGTGATGCCGGCCGGCGGGTCGTACGGGTGGCCGGACCACAGCGAGTTCGCCGCCGGCGCCATGGATGCCCGGAAGCCGCGGGCCAGTTCGCCGGTCTCGGCAAGGCGGTCGGCGTACGGCGGGGCGGCCGGGTCGTAGCCGGTGCCGAGGGCGATCTCCAGCCAGCGGCGGCGCAGCGTGTCGTACGGGTCGTCGTCCGCCGCGCGGGCGGCGGCGGACGCGGTCGTCGCGAGGAGCGGGGCGCCCGCGGTGAGCGCCGCCGCCAGCAGGACCGTGCGGCGGGTCGGAGTCATCTCCGGAGTCTCCTGGCTCTCGTGGGCGCCCGGCTCGTTCAGCAGCCGCCGCAGTTGTAGTACAGGACGTCCCAGTGGTTGCCCTCGTCCGCGTAGATGTTGCCCGAGCCCGACCGGTACTGCGGCGCTCCGTCGCCCCGCAGGCCGATGTAGGTGAACGTGTTCTTGACGTAGTTCGTGACGCAGGTGCTTTTGGCGTAGTCGAGCTTGTAGCCGTTCCAGTGCGAGTACGTGCCGCTCGCGTGGCCGGTCTCGGTGCCGCCGGTGATGTTGAGGGCGCAGCCGGTGGCGCTCTTCAGGGTCTGGGCGCCCTGGGCGGTGGCGAGGTTGAGCTGCGTGAAGGACGTACAGGTGGGGGTGTTGCGGTCCGAGCAGCCGCCGGAGGACGACCAGGTGATGCCCGACTGGCTGAACATCGAGGTCGCGGTGGCATGGCTGATCTTCGTGACCGCGGCCGCGTCGGGGGCGGCGGAGGCTCCCGTGGCGCCGCCGAGCACGACGGCGGCCGGGGCGGCGATCAGGACGAGGGCGCTCAGGGCGGAGCGGAGCTTCATGCGGGGCCTTTCCTGCGGGTGACCGTGCCGGCGACGCGTGTGCCGGCTGGGGGGAATCGGACGGCGGTGCAGGTGGAGCAAGGCGATGGTGCCCGAGGTCTACACGTGTCCACCAGGGGTCTGTCGAACGATCTTAGGAGTAGACCAATGACAACTGGGCGTAATCAGGACAACACGTCGTGAGCACAGTTGAAACCCGTAAGGAATAGGTCTATGGTCGCTCTAGTTGAACATTAAACAGCTTCGGCACAGGGCCGGGGCTCGTCCCCAAGGAGCCAGTCATGGGTATCTTCGGTCGCAAGGACTCTGACACCGCCACCGCTACCGCCACCGCCGCCGCGCCCGCCGCCGTGAACCCGGACCTGGCCGCCCTCACCGGCGAGTACACGATCGACCCGGCCCACTCCACGATCGGTTTCGTGGCCCGCCACGCCATGGTCACCAACGTCAAGGGCGGTTTCGAGGAGTTCACCGGCAGCCTGCACCTGGACGGTGCGAACCCGGCGCTGTCGACGGCGACCATCGACGTCTCGATGGACAGCATCAGCACCGGCTCCGCCGACCGCGACGGTCACCTGAAGAGCGCGGACTTCTTCAAGACGGAGGAGTTCCCCACGATGACCTTCCGCTCCACCTCGGCGGAGGCCCTCGGCGGCGACGACTACCGCATCACCGGTGACCTGACGATCCTCGGCACGACGAAGCCGCTCTCCATCGACCTGGAGTTCAACGGCGCCGCGAAGGACCCGTTCGGCAACGAGCGCGTCGGCTTCGAGGGCAAAGCCGAGATTCTGCGCTCCGACTGGGGCCTCACCTGGAACGCGGCCTTGGAGACCGGCSGCGTGCTCGTCTCCGACAAGATCAAGCTGACCTTCGACATCTCGGCGATCAAGAACGCCGCCTGACCCGGCCACGGGGCACCGCCCCGCCTCCCCCGGTCGAACACGCCCGCCCTCCGACTCCCCCGGGAACGGACGGCGGGCGTTCGGCTGCCGGGAGACGGCCGGGTCCGGCACCATGGGGCGCATGACCGGTCACGACGCGCACGGACGAGACGCATGGATCAGGGTCGCCGCGTACGAGAACGTGGCGGGGCGCCCGCAGCCCCTTGCCGCCGTGCGGGGTTGACTGCGCGAGCGCGGTGTCGACTGGATGCCGTTCACCGTCGCGGACGAGGTGCGGTGGGACCTCGCGTGCGGACGGGACGCGGACGGGCGGCCCCGCGGGTGGTTCCTCGTGTACGTGGCGGCGGACGCGCTGCGGCGGCTCGGGCTGCACCCCGGACAGCCCTCCTCCCGTGTCGACGGGCCCTCGCCGCCCGGCTGGTGGCACGCCGCCGGTGAGCGGTACGCGCGCGGGAGGGAGCCGGTGACCGGGTCCGGTGCCGGGTCCGGTGCCGGTGCCGGTGCCGGCGGGCGGGCGGATATGTGCGTGCGGGGCCGGCGGGACGCGCGTTAGCCTCCCGGCATGACCTGGCTGCCCGCTGACTTCGTCCATCCGCTGCGCGTCGACGTGCCCGGCGGGTACCACCTGCGGCCGATCAGCGGTGCGGACGCCGCGATCGACTACCCGGCGGTGATGGGGTCGCGGGAACGACTCTGGTCCATCTTCGGAGAGGCCTGGGGCTGGCCCGCCGCCACCATCACCTACGAGGCCAACAAGGCGGACCTGGAACGGCACGCGGCCGAGATCGAGGCGCACGAGTCCTTCAACTACGTGCTGTTCGACGAGGCGGAGAGCACCGAGTACGGGTGCGTCTACATCGATCCGCCGGAGAAGGCCGGTGCCGATGCCGAGGTCTCCTGGTGGGTCGTCGACGACCGGGTGGGGACCGCGCTGGAGCGGGACCTGGACGCCTTCGTGCCGCGGTGGATCGGCGGGGCCTGGCCGTTCGAGCGGCCCCGGTTCATCGGGCGGGACCTGTCGTGGAAGGAATGGCTGGCCCTGCCTGACCTGACCTGACCTGACGGCAACGCGCGCCGACCGGGCCCGGATCCCCGCACGGGGCACGCGCCCGGTCGTATGCAATTCCGGCTGACCGAATAGGACCGGCCGGTTCTCACCCCTTGTGGCGGCGCTCACACCGTTCCCATAATCCATCGACAGAAATTGACCGGTGCATGCCGCATTCTGCGTGACTTCTTCCTGTTCGACATGGCATGAGCCTGTCACTTCCACCCCCCACGGAAGGCATCACGGTGAAGAACCTCCTCAAGGCACTCAAGAGATGCGCGGTCGCGGGCGCCGCCGCCCTCGCGGTCATGAGCCTGCAGCCCCTGTCCACCGCGCAGGCCGCCCCGGCGCCCGTCGTCGGCGGCACCCGTGCCGCGCAGGGCGAGTTCCCCTTCATGGTCCGGCTCTCCATGGGCTGCGGCGGCGCGCTCTACACCCAGCAGATCGTGCTCACCGCCGCGCACTGCGTGAGCGCCAGCGGCAACAACACGAGCATCMCCGCCACCGCCGGCGTCGTGGACCTCCAGTCCACCTCCGGCCGGGTCCAGGTCAAGTCGACCAAGGTCTACCGGGCCCCCGGCTACAACGGCAACGGCAAGGACTGGGCGCTGATCAAGCTCGCGCAGCCCATCAACCTGCCCACGCTGAAGATCGCGACGACCACGCAGTACAACACCGGCACCTTCACCGTCGCCGGCTGGGGTTCGGCCAGCGAGGGCGGCGCCCAGCAGCGCTACATGCTGAAGGCCAGCGTGCCGTTCATCAGCGACGCCACCTGCCGTTCGTACAGCGGCTACAGCGGTCTCGTCGCGAGCGACGAGATCTGTGCCGGTTACGCCGCCGGCGGTGTGGACACCTGCCAGGGCGACTCCGGCGGCCCGATGTTCCGCAAGGACAGCTCCGACGCCTGGATCCAGGTCGGCATCGTCAGCTGGGGCATAGGCTGCGCCCGCGCCAACGCGCCCGGCGTCTACAGCGAGGTCTCGACCTTCGCCTCCGCCATCGCCTCGGCGGCGGCCACCCTCTGACCCGCCGCACCCGCGGTACGCGGTACGACGTCCACGTGCCCGGCGCCGGACGGCGCCGGGCCCGTGGGCGTACGGCAGTCCCCGCGGCCGTAGCCCGCCGCGTACGCCGGGCCGGTCATCATCGAGCCGAGCATCGTGCCGACGAGCAGGCCGGGCAGGATGCCCCCGCCGAAGTAGCCGCCCGCCCAGGGGCCGTACGCCGGACCCGCGTCCCAGTAGGGCCGCCGCCCGTACTCCGTGTCGACCTCGCGCACGGCGGGGTCGGCGCCCTCGGCCAGCCGGGTCCGGTCGGCCGCGCAGACGGGCACCTCGCGCGGCGCGCCGCCCGCCGGCGTCCAGGTCGCGTCGGCGACCGAGGGCCCGTGGCGCGGGTCGAAGAAGCAGGGGGCCCGGCGCTCGGGGACGGGCCTGCCCTCGCGGCGGGCGGCCAGCACGGCGAGGGAGAAGCGGCCGTCCTCCAGTGCCTGGGTGACGGCGCGCACGTCCTCGGGGCGGGTCGCCCCGGCCATGAAGTTCTTGGCCTTGTCGTAGGCGTCGAGGGAGCGCTCGTAGTCGGCGCGCATCGCGTCGTCCGCGCCGGCCTCCGCGGGGTGGAAGTCGAGCCGGTCGAGCTCCTCACCGAAGGCGGTGATGTCCTCGTCCACGACGACGCGCAGCCGTTCCAGCGCGGCCCGCTGCTCCGCCTCCCGCCTGCGGCGGTTGCGCCGCACGAGGGCGTACGCGCCGACGCCGCCCACCACGACCACCGCGCCGGCGCCGATCAGGGCGCCGGTGTCGACGGCGCCGCCTCCGCCGTCCCAACTGCTGGGCGCGGAGCCGCGGATGTTGGCGAGGGCCCGGTCGGTGAAGTGGTTCAACTGGGTCGTCGCGTCCTCGCCGCGGACGCTGGACACCAGGTTGCGCACGGCGGCGTTCGACAGGACCGAGGAGTCGGCCTTCGCGTCGAACCGGGTGCCGAGCCGGATCGCGTACAGGCCCGTGATGCCGGTGTCGGTGCGCAGATTCCGGAAGAGGTTCTCCGTGGGGAAGTCGCCGGGGAGGACGGCGACGAACACCGGCTTGTCCGCCTTCTCGATCTTCGCGGCCAGGGCGTCGGCGTCCGCGTCGGACAGCACCCGGGTCATGGACGGATCGACGTACACGGGATGTTCGCGCAGGGCCTCGGCCACGGTCGACACGTCCGAGGCGGCCCGGGCCTGCGCGCCCCCGGCACCGGACACCACCGTCCCGGCGAACGCGATCAGCAGAACGGCCAGCCCTCGTGCGAGCACACCTTCAAGTACGCCTTTCATACCTCCGAAGCTACTCCAGCCCTCTGACGCCTGCCTTCAGGGGCGCGGGGCCACGTCCGTACGCGGCTCCGCCGCGGGGCGCGGCCGGCCCCCACCGGGCCGCGGACACATGACGTCCGGGGCCCGGTGGGCGACCGGTCAGGCCGCCGTGTACGCGGCCGTCAGCTTCGCCACCGCCTGCGCGTACTTCCCCTTGAGCAGCAGGTGGTCCGCGTCGGCGAACGGCTTCGCGACCGCCGGCGTGATGTCCTGCCCGATCCTCTGCTGGACGAGCAGCCTCGCCTTGCCGACGATCGTGCGTCCCGCCTCTCCGGACCCGGTCCGCTCGGCCAGCGCGGCCGCGACGGCCAGGGCCTTCAGCGTGGCCTTCCCGCCCTCGGGCACCTTGGTGAGCGTGGTCAGCCCCCATCCGTACGGGAACTGCGGGTCGTACGACGCGTCGCCGACGTTGATCGGCAGCTGCGCCTCGGACTTCGGCCAGGTCATGGGCAGCTGCCCGGTGAAGGCCCGCTTCCCGTAGAGCACGTCCGCGACGCCGTCGCCCTCGGTGCCCGGCAGCCAGGACGCGACGAGCGCGTCGATGTCGCCGAGCCGGTCGCCGACGAGCTGCGGCCGGCCCGAGACGACCAGGACCACGCACTTCATGGCGCCGCACACCGTGTCGACGGCGGCCCGGTCGGCGGCGGAGAGGGCCAGGTCGTGTCCGTTGCCGACATCGCCGATGCCCTCCGCGTACGGGGTCTCGCCGACGACCACGACACCGACGTCGTGCCCGCCGGTGGGCGCCGACGCGTCCTTGGAGTACGTGACCGAGCCGGCGCCGGCCTTGCGGATGCCCTCCAGGACCGTCGTCCCCTCGGTGATGTCGCCGGACGAGCCCTGCCAGGTGACGGTCCAGCCGCCGCTCTGGTTGCCGATGTCGTCGGCGTTGGACCCGGCGACGTACACGTCCTGCGACTTCTTCAGCGGCAGCACGCCGCCCGCGTTCTTCAGCAGGACCTGCGACTTCGCGGCGGCCTCGCGGGCCACGGCGCGATGCTTCGCCGAGCCGATCGCCGAGGCACCGCTCGTGTCGGCGTACGGCTTCTCGAAGAGGCCCAGCTCGAACTTCTGGGTCAGGATGCGCGACACGGCGTCGTCGATCCGCTTCTCGCTCACGCGCCCGGCCCGCACCTCGTCCAGGAGCGTGGCGTGGAAGTCCTTGTACGCGTACGGGACCATGATCATGTCCAGGCCCGCGTTGATCGACGTGCGGACGTCGCTCGCGTAGTCGCCGGGGATCTGGTCGATGGCCTGCCAGTCGCTGATGACGAAGCCGTCGAAGCCCATGCGGCCCTTGAGGACGCCGTTGAGCATCGCCGCGTTGGCGTGCATCTTCACCGGGCCCTCGGAGTCGCCGAGGACGTCCAGCGAGGAGTACGAGGGCATGAAGGTGCCGACGCCCCGGTCCACCGCGTCCTGGTACGGGGCCAGGTGGACGGCCTCCAGCTCCTGCCGGGTGACCTTGGTGACGCCCTGGTCGATCGTGTACGAGCCGGTCGTGGACGAGCCGAACTCCGTACCGCCGTCGCCGACGAAGTGCTTGGCGGTGGCGAGGACCCTGTCGTTCTTCTTCAGGTCCCTGCCGTCGGCCGCGCCCTGGAGGCCCTGGATGACGGTCTCCATGGACTCGACCAGCGCCGGGTCCTCGCCGAACGACTCGTAGGTGCGGCCCCAGCGCTCGTCGCGCGCCACGCACAGGCAGGGCGCGAAGTCCCACGGGATGCCGGTGGCGCGGACCTCGGCGGCGGTCACCCTGCCCGCGTCGTGGGCGACCTGCGGGTCGCGGGTGGCGCCGATGCCGATGTTGTGCGGCAGGATCGTGGCGCCGGTGAGGTTGTTGTGGCCGTGCACCGCGTCCACGCCGTAGATCAGCGGGATCTGGAAGCGGGTCGCCTGGGCCCGCAGCTGGAAGCCGTCGATCATCTTCGCCCAGGCCTCGGGCGTGTTCGGGGTCGGCGTCGAACCGCCGCCGGAGAGCAGCGAGCCGAGGTCGTACGCGGCGATGTCGCCCGGCGCGGTGAGCGCGCCGCGCTCGGCCTGCGTCATCTGGCCGGCCTTCTCGGCGAGGGAGAGGCGGGAGAGCAGGTCGGCGACCCGCTTCTTCACCGGCAGCTTCGCGTCGAGGTACGGGAGTCCGTGGGCGTCGATGACGACCTGCGGGTTCTCGGCGGGCGCCTTGGCGCCGGTGACCGTCAGCCTCAGCGGGACGGTCTCGGCGCTCTCGGCCGCCTTGTCGCGCAGGGTCGCCACCGTGACGGTCCGCGAGGCGCCGGAGGCGGTACCGGCCGGGAAGGTCACCTCACCCTTGACCGGGGTGTAGTCCTTGCCGGACTCGCCGGTGCCGCCGGCCGTCTCGTACGCGACGGTGACCGGTTCCTCGATCGGGGCGGAGCCGGTGGTGGCGACCGTGATCTTCACGGCGGCCCGGCCGCCCTCCTTCACCGGGTACACGGCGGCGTCGGTGACGACGTTGGCGCGCAGCGCCTGGTCGGCCTTGCCGTACAACTCCACGCCGTCCATGGCGAACCGGTCCTCGACACCGACCGGGAGGGTGAGGGCGTACCCCCACATCTCAGTGAGGCCGAGGACCTGGTCGATGCCGCCGACGGGCTGGTAGTCCGTGCGGTAGGTGAAGTCGGTGAAGGGGAACTCCAGCAGCTTCCAGCCGGTGAAGTCGTCGGTGAAGGAGGTCGTCCAGAGCTCGGAGGCCTCGCCGTTGGCGCCGCCGTCCTTGAGCTCGAAGTTCACCTTCTTGCCGTTGCCCCGGCCGTCCCACCAGAAGCGGATGCCCTTGTGCGCGGACCAGTCGTGGGCCGGTTCGGCGAAGGCGAAGTCGTGGGTGAATCCTCCGTAGCCGCTGATCTCGTACGTGCCGGCGAGGACCTTGTCGCCCTGTGGGGCGTCGTCGCGGGCGGCGAGTTCCAGCGTGGGCGGGTCGTCGGTGTCGCTGCCCCAGGTGAAGATGCCCTCGGCGGGCGGGTTCGCGAACGGTATCTCGCCCTCGAAGTTGTCGACGGGCACGGGGGCGGGG
>NZ_VDFC01000076.1 GCF_008369065.1 Streptomyces apricus
GCCCCCACGTCACCCCGAACAGGGTCACGAACGGCAGGAGCAGCAGCGGGTACCCGGGCCGCACCTCGAAGATCCGCATGAACCGCTCGCCCATGAACGGCGCGGTCCAGCCGGACGTCTGCCCCGCGTCGAGCCGCCCCCCGACGGTGCGCTCGTAGTGGCGGCGGCACTCCGCCCGCACCCCGGGCCCCGGGTCGGGGGCCCGGAAGCGCCGGACGTCCACGCTGTGCTCGCGGGAGGCCGTCTCGCCCCGGCTCGCGCACAGGTACGCGATGCTCCGCCCCGCCGCCTCCCGCTTGTCCGCGCCGCCCAGGGCCAGCGCGTACGACAGGTAGTTGCGGCTGTCGGGCGTGTCGCGGCCGGTGACGTTGGCGAGCTGGACACAGCCGAACAGGGCGGCCAGGAACAGCACCCACGCGGCGGGGCGAGCCCTCATGAACGGGCCAGGGCGTCGCTCGGGGCGCCGGGCGCGGGGACCGCGGGCACCGCCGCCAGGTCCTCGCCCAGCATCAGCAGCCGTACCACCCGTTCCGCGGCCCGCCCGTCGTCGTACCCGGCGAACCGCGCCCGGAAGGCGGTCCGCAGCCGCGCCGACTCCTCGTCGCACCACGCGCCCGACGCGAACAGCCGCGCCAACCCGTCCTCGTCGCGGGTGACGTGGCCCGGCGGGCACCCGGTGACGTCGACGTACGTACCGCGCGCGGCGAGGTAGGTGTCGTGGTCGTAGGTGTGCAGGACGATCGGCCGGTCCAGCAGCGCGTAGTCGAACATCAGGGACGAGTAGTCGGTGACCAGGGCGTCGCAGGCGAGCAGCAGGTCCTCCACGTGCGGCTCGTCGGTGACGTCGAGGACGAGTCCGCGCCCGGCCAGGTCCCGCAGCGCGAGGCCGCGTTCGTGGTGCCGGTCCAGGGACGGGTGCAGCCGGACCGCCAGGACGTGGTCGCCGGGCAGCCCGGCGKCCAGCCGTTCCAGGTCGCAGGCCGGTACGTGCCCGCCGGTGCGGTGGTCGCGGCCGGTCGGCGCGTACAGGATCAGGGTGCTGCCGTCGGGGACGCCGAGTCGCTGCCGCACGGACTCCCGGCGGCCCTCCTCGGGCCGCACCAGGCAGTCGTTGCGCGGGCTGCCCGAGCGCAGGGACGTGAAGCCGCACGGGTAGGCGCGGTCCCAGACCAGCTCGGAGTGCGCGTTCGCGACCAGGCTGTAGTCCCAGCGGTCGGCGCGCGTCAGCATCTTCGGGACGCTGAAACCGCGCCGGGCGCCGGGGTACTTCAGCAGGTCCGCGCCCATCGACTTCACCGGGGTGCCCTGGTGGGTGTGGATGTGGACGGACCCCTCGCGCTTGACGAGTTCGTTCGCCCAGTTGACGTTGTTGACCAGGTACGTGGCGCGGGCCGTGACCCGGCGGTAGGCCCGGCTGCCCGGCAGGACGTGCTCGGTGCCGGGCGGCAGCGCGGCCACGTGCTCCTTGGCGACCACCCACACCCCGCGGATGTGCGGGGCGAGCTCCCGGGCCTTGCGGTGGATCGCGGCCGGGTCGCCGAGCACACCGCGGTGCCCGAAGGCCGAGTACACCGCCAGGCCGGGGTCGAGCGCGCGCCGCAGGACCAGCCGCCGGTGCAGCGCGAGCAGCACCCGGCGCAGCCGCCGGCGCCACACCCGCAGCCGCCTGCGCAGGCCCGCCCGCTTCACGGCGGCGACGCGGTGCAGCGCGTAGAGCGCGTACGGGGCCCGGGCCAGCAGGGTGAAGGAGGTCCGCGGGATCCCCTCGCCCGGCCGGTGGCCGTCCGGGCGGTGGACGCGCAGGTCCCGCGCCGCCCGCCGGTGGAACTCGGGCCGTGACGACGGCGGCACGCGGTCCTTCTGCCGCAGGATGAACAGGTAGTGGTCGGCCATGTGGTCGTAGAGGAAGCCGCGCCAGCGTTCAAGCTCAGGCCGCTCCGCGACGAACCGGAACAGCCGCTCGTACTGCGCGAACACCTCGAAGTGCTCCCGGCTCGGCGTGCGCATCGCGCTGCCCTGGCGGCGCTGGCGGTAGTACACGCAGACCCGGTCCACGAGGGCGATCGTGCGGGCCGTCCACAGCGTCTGGTAGACGACCACCGCGTCCTCGTAGAAGCCGGTGGGGAAGGCGAAGCCGCCCTCGCGGAAGAAGTCGAGGCGGTACGCCTTGTTCCACACCACCGTGAACAGGTCCAGCAGCTCCGGGCGTTCGGCGACCGTGAACACCTCCGGGCCGGGCGCTGCGAACACCTCCGCGTCCCGGTTGCGCCGCACCGCGCCGTGCCAGTGGGTGCGCGCGTAGTCGAACAGGACGACGTCAGGCCGGGCGGTCGCGTCGATGCGCTCGGCGATCGCCCGCAGCGCGCCCGGGGTGTAGCTGTCGTCGCTGTCCAGGAAGAGCAGGTACTCGCCGCGGGCGAGCCGCGCCCCGTGGTTGCGGGCCGGGCCGATGCCGCCGTTGACGGGCAGGTGCACCGCCACGACGCGCTCGTCGCGCGCCGCGAACTCGTCGACGATCGCCGGGCTGCCGTCGGGGGAGCGGTCGTCGACGACGATCACCTCGAAGTCGCCGTACGACTGGCCGAGGACCGACTCCAGACAGGTGCGCAGGTAGCCCTGCACGTTGTACACGGGCACGACGATGCTGAAGCGGGGCATGGCACTTCCAGGTCCGGGAGCTTGCGGGGCATCAGTGCGCCGGTGTGCGGGGGCGGGCCGCGGCCGTGGCCGGCACGGGCAGGCGCTCGCGCAGCGGGATCACCGGCGGCAGCTCCTCCTCGCCCTGCCCGAGCAGCACCCGCCGCACGACCCGCTCGGCGGCCTGCCCGTCGTCGAACGCGCAGAACCGCGCGCGGAACCGGGACCGCAGGGCGGCGGACTCCTCGTCGCACCACGCGCCCGACGTCAGGACCCGCACCAGCTCGTCCTGGGTGCGGGCGACGTGGCCCGGCGGCTCGGCGAGCAGGTCGAAGTAGACGCCCCGGGTGTCCCGGTAGACGTCCCAGTCGTCGGCGTACGTGACGATCGGGCGGTCGAGGTTGGCGTAGTCGAACATGATCGACGAGTAGTCCGTGATCAGCGCGTCCGAGGCCAGGCAGACGTCCTCGGTGTCGCGCAGGGACGTCACGTCGATCAGCCGCCCGTCCGCCACCGCCTGCCGCAGGCCGGCGTCGCCGTCGAGGAAGTAGTGCGCGCGCAGCAGCACCACGAACTCCGGTCCGAGCCGCTCGCAGAACCGCGCCAGGTCGAACTGCGCCGACACGTCCCGCGGGTAGTCCCGGTACGTCGGCGCGTACAGCAGCGCCACCCGGTCCTCGGGGACGCCGAGCCGCGCCCGGATCGCGGCCACCTCGCCGGGGGCCGCCGAGTAGAAGCGGTCGTTGCGCGGATAGCCGTACTCCAGGTGCGCGAAGGCGCCGGGGTAGGCGCCCGACCAGACCTCCGTGGAGTGCGGGTTGGAGGACAGCGAGAAGTCCCAGCGGTCCACCCGCCGCATCAGCCTGCCGAAGCTCCCGGTGGCCGCGGCGACGGCCCGGTACTCGATCTGGTCGACGCCCATCCGCTTCAGCGGGGTCCCGTGGTGCGTCTGGACGTGCACGGTGCCGGGCCGCTTGCGCACCGCATGCTCGAAGTTGACGTTGTTGAAGGTGTACTTCGCCCGCGCCATCACCTCCCAGTACCGCCTGCTGCCGATCACCACGCTCTCCACGTCCTCGGGCATGTGCGCCAGTTCCTTCTCCTTGACCAGGAACACCGACCGGACGTGCGGGGCCAGTTCGCGCGCCTTGCGGTGGATCGCCGCCGGGTTGCAGGCGTAGCCGCGGCCCCAGTAGGCGGCGAAGACGGCGAGGTTCTCGTCCAGCGGCCTGCGCAGGTACCACCCGTACAGCAGGGCGCGGCGCCTGCGCAGCACCGCGCGGGCGGCGTACGCGCGCACCCGCGCGCTCTGCCGGCCGAGGGGCCGCAGCACGCGGAGCGCCGTGGCCGCGCCGCGCCGCAGCAGCCGGTCCGCCAGGCCCCGGGTGGGCAGGCCCGCCGGGCGGTGGCGCCGGTGGAGCCGTCCCGCGCGGCGCAGGAAGGCGCGGTCGCAGGGGGCGGTGAGCGCGTGCTCCAGGACCTCGGCGAAGAGCTGGGTGAAGAGGGCGCGCGCCCGGTCCCCGGCGAGGCGCTGCGCGGCGGCCCGGTCCAGCACCAGCTCGACCTGGTCGAGGAGCTCCGCCCCGGTGACGGCCGGTCCCGTGACGGCCGTCCCCCTGAGGGCGGCCTTCGGACCGGCGGCTTTCGGACCGGCGGCTTTCGGGCCGGCCGCCGCGCCGCCGCCGGGCCGCCGTTCGTGGCGGCGTACGCAGAGCGTGGGCAGCACGGCGCCGTGCCCGGCGGCGAGCGCCACCAGACCGGACCAGGCCAGGTCGGTGCCCCGGCCCGCGGGGAGGAGCGCCCCGTGCTCGCGCAGGAAGGCGCGGCGGTGGAGGGTGGCCCAGACCGGCAGCCGTACGTCGGCCGGGTCCGCGTCCTGCGGCGGCCCCGCCACCGGCTCGCCCTCCCACCACGGCACGCGCTCGTGGCCGAGCCGCAGCACGTCGACGGCGTCCCCGCCGGCCTCCTCGCCGTGCTCCCGCAGCCACCCGTCGATCACGGCGAGGGACTGCGGCACCAGCACGTCGGCCGCCTCCAGGAACAGCACGTACGTCCCGGTCGCCGCCCGCAGCCCGGCGTCGCGCCCGCCGGTGACCCGGACGACCCGGGAGTCCCGCCCGGCGTACTCCCCGGCGAGCGCGCCCGCCGGGGAGTCCGGATCCGCGCAGGCCGGGAGCAGCTCGAAGTCGGTGAAGGACTGGGCGAGGACCGAGTCGAGGGCCGTGGGGAGCCGCCCCGCGACGCCGTGGACGGTGACGATGATGCTGAAGCGGGGCATGTGGTGCGGTGCTCTTTCTGTCTGTGCTGTGGGGTGCCGCCCGGTGGGCCCCGCAGAGGGGCTCCCGCCGGCGGCGGGCTCAGCGCCCGCGGCGGCGTTTCACCAGGGCCCTGGTGACGATCGGCGGGAGCAGGTCCTTGGCGAGCCTGCGGGCGCGCCCGGGGCGGCCGGCCGGGGCGCGCC
>NZ_VDFC01000077.1:0-4920 GCF_008369065.1 Streptomyces apricus
GACCCGCACCACGTACACCCAGCACAGCACCCCCGCCACGACGGGCGCGAGCACGGGCACGAGCACGGATACGGGCCGCGCCACCCCGGGCCGACCCGGACCCCCGCGCGCGAGCGCCACCGCCACAGCCCCCGCCACGCACAACGCCGGTACCCACAGCGCGTACGGGTGCGCGAAGTCGGCCAGGTAGACCAACCCCCGCCCCCACAGACTCCGTGACGCCTCCTTGGTCACGGCCGGCAGCGGCACCAGGTGCCCGTAGTACCCGGCACGGAAGACCTCGTACGCGCCCGGCAGCGCTCCCGCGGCCCCCACCCCCGCGCACGCCCCGCGCCACGAAGGCCGCACCAGCAGCCACTGGGCGGCCAGGAACACCACGGTCACCAGCCCCAGATCGGGCCGCACCAGGGGCCCGAGCCCGATGAGTGCCGAGGTCGCGAGCGCGCCGGGCCGGGCCGTCAGCGCCAGCCACGCGCCCGCGATCCAGCAGGTGGCGAGCCCGGTCTCCAGCCCCGAGGTGGCGAAGTCCCACACCGGGGGCAGCCCGAGCAGCACCAGCGACCCGAGCGGCACGGCCGCCCGGCCGCCGTACAGCCGCAGCGCGCCGATCCCCGCCAGCGCGAACCCGGCGGCGGTCAGCAGCAGCCCGCCGAACACCGCCGCGGAGGCGGGCCCGATCCCCGCGCCCCCGGCCGCGGCGAGCAGCCACTGCCACAGGGTGCCGGTCGACGACTCGACCCGCTCGCCCGCGTTGAACACGGGCCCGTTCCCCGCCAGGATCTGCCGCACGGTCCGTACGTAGATGTAGGCGTCGTCGGACATCCACCGTCGCCGGAACCCCGCGTACGCCACGAGCAGCGCGGGCCCGAGCCACACCGCCACCCGCAGCCACACCGCCCGTCCGGCAGCAGGTCCGGCACCGGGACCGGGTCCGGCCTTCCGCGGCGGCGGGAGCAGTCCGGTGGGGGAGGGCAGCGCGGGCGGGTGCGTCGACGTCATGGTCCGTTCATCGGCCCGCGTCCTGCCGAACTTGACGCCCCGGGCCGGCCTGACCTCACCCGACTTGTCGATCCGGCCTGTTGGTCCGACCTGTTGAAAATTCCTTACGCGTGAGTAAGTTTACTCTGGAGTAAATAAGTGTCACCGCACCGCGAGCCGCCACTCACGCCGCCGTCGACCGGGAGCCGCCATGGGCGTACGCAGGGACCTGAAGCAGGCGAGGAAGCGCACCGATCCGGCGGACCGCGCCCGGGTCGAGGTCACCAAGGACGCGGACGGAACCGTCCGCGAGGTGCGCCGGGCGGCCCTCGTACCGGGGACCGCCACCGGCAGCATCGCGGACCTGCCCTTCACCAACGCGGCCGAGGCCCCGGACGCCGTGGTGATCCGCCGCGCGGAGGCGGGCGCCTGGCGGCCGGTGACCGCCGCCGCCTTCGCCCGCGAGGTCACCGCCGTCGCCAAGGGGCTGATCGCGGCGGGCCTCGAACCGGGCGGCCGCGTCGCGGTGATGTCCCGCACCCGCTACGAGTGGACGCTGCTGGACTTCGCGATCTGGGCCGCGGGCGGCGTGTCCGTCCCCGTCTACCCCACCTCCTCGCCCGAGCAGATCGAGTGGATCGTCCGCGACTCGGCCACCCGTCTGGCCGTCGTGGAGACGGCGCAGAACGCCGCGGCCGTCGCGACCGGCACGGCCGCCCACCCGCAGCCCCCGCGCGTCTGGCAGCTCGACGCCGAAGGCGGGGCCGCCGGAGCGGTCGCCGAGCTGGTCGCCCTGGGCCGCGGCACCCCCGACGAGGAGGTCACCGCGCGCCGCGCCGCGCTGACCCCCGGCAGCGTCGCGACGATCTGCTACACCTCCGGCACCACCGGCCGGCCCAAGGGCTGCGTCCTCACCCACGCCAACCTGCACGCCGAGGCCGCGAACACCGTCGAGCTCCTGCACCCCGTCTTCAAGGCGGTCACCGGCCGGCAGGCCTCGACCCTCCTCTTCCTGCCCCTCGCCCACATCCTCGGCCGCACCCTCCAGATCTCCTGCCTCATGGCACGCATCGAGCTCGGCCACTTCGCCGGCATCAAGCCCGACGAACTGCGGCCGGCGCTCAGGGAGTTCCGGCCCACCTTCCTGGTCGGCGTGCCCTACCTCTTCGAGAAGATCCACGCCACCGGCCGCGCGACCGCCGAACGCATGGGCCGCGGCGCCTCCTTCGACCGCGCGCACCGCGTCGGCGTCCGCTTCGGCGAGCGGCACCTGGAGCAGTTCCTCGGCCGCGGCAAGGGCCCCGGCCCGGGCCTGTGGGCCGCCTGGGCCCTGTACGACCTGCTGGTCTACCGCCGCATCCGCAAGGAGATCGGCGGCCGCACCCGCTACGCCATCAGCGGCGGCTCCCCGCTCGACCGCGAGCTCAGCCTCTTCTTCCTGGCCGCCGGGATCATGGTCTACGAGGGCTACGGCCTGACCGAGACCACCGCGGCGGCGACGATCGTCCCGCCCCTGGGGCCCCCCCGGCACGGTCGGCCTCCCGGTCCCCGGCACGGCCGTGCGGATCGCCGACGACGGCGAGGTGCTCATCAGGGGCGGCATCGTCCTCGGCGCGTACTGGAACGACCCGGCCGCCACCGACGCCGCCCTGACCGGCGGCTGGTTCGCGACCGGTGACCTCGGCGCGCTCGACGAGGACGGCTACCTCACCATCACCGGCCGCAAGAAGGACATCCTCGTCACCTCGGGCGGCAAGAACGTCTCCCCGGCCGTCCTGGAGGACCGCCTGCGCAGCCGGCCCCCGGTCGGCCAGTGCGTCGTCGTCGGCGACGGCCGGCCCTACGTCGCCGCCCTGATCGCCCTGGACCGCGAGGACCTCGCCCACTGGCTGCGCGTGCGCGGACTGCCCGCCGACACCCCGCTGTCCGGACTCGTCCACGACGCCCGGCTGCGCGCCGACGTCCAGCAGGCCGTGGACCACGCCAACCAGGCCGTCTCCAGGGCCGAGTCGATCCGCGCGTTCGCGCTGGTGGAGGGCGAGTTCACCGAGGACAACGGCCTGCTCACCCCGTCCCTGAAGGTCAAGCGCCGGGAGGTGACGGCGGCGTACGCGAAGGAGATCGAGGAGCTGTACGCGGCCGGGCGCTGACGCGCGGCGCGGCAAGGTCCCGGCACACGAAAAAGGGCGGTACCACCGGGGAGACCGGTGGTACCGCCCTTGCGCCGGTCTCAGCCCTCGCCGTTGGCGGAGAGGATCGACACGTCCTCCAGGAGGTGCGCCAGCGCGCCGTCGCGCTTGGTCTGCGTCGAGTTCTCGGTGCACTGCTGGTTCAGGTCGTCCGACAGGATCGGCAGGTCCTGGATCGGGATCAGGTTGACCACCGGCACGTTGATGTCGTTCAGGCCGATGCAGGGCTTGTTGAAGGAGCCCTGGATGAGCGCCATCTGCGGGCTCATGTTCCCGTATGTGGCGGAGTTGCCGTAGTACTGCTCGGCCGCGTTGCCGTTCGAGATGCCCGGACCGCTGTCGTTGCCGATCGCCATCGCCTGCGGCGCCAGGCCGGCGGAAGCACCCACGGCGGAAGCAGCGATCGCCGCGGTGGCAAGAACCTTCTTGATCATTGGTTAGTCCTCTCTTACGAAACCCCGTCCACCGGAGCGCTCTGGTTCAACTGCATGGGGGAGACATAGTTCCTCCCATTCACTCGGTCGGCCCACACGGGGAGAGGTTCCGAGAGAGGGCCGGCCGCCGTCCTTCCCATCCGCCGACGGATTCAATGCGGGCCAACCGGGTGAACGCCCGCAACCAATCGCGCCACCGCCGGTTGATGAGTCAGTACGACACGCGTCGCTACTAGGAAAGGAACGCGAAGTGCTTAAGAAGGCAATGTTCGCCGCGGCGGCTGCCGCTTCTGTCATCGGTATGTCGGTGGCGGCCGCCCCCCAGGCGCTGGCCATCGGTGATGACTCCGGGCCGGCCGTTGCCAACGGCAACGGTGCCTCGTCGGCATTCGGCAACTCGGCGACCAAGGGCGACATGAGCCCCCAGCTCTCGCTGGTCGAGGGCTCGCTCAACAAGCCGTGTGTGGCGCTGGAGGACATCAACGTCGCCGTCGTGAACCTCGTTCCGATCCAGGACGTCCCGATCCTGTCGGACGACCTCGCGCAGCAGTGCTCGGACAACTCCACCGAGGCGAAGCGCGACGCGGCCCTGTCGCACATCCTGGAGGACCTGTCGGTCCTCTCGGCCAACGGCGAGGACTGAGACCTGCACCGCCCGGGCCGTCCGCTGTATTCGTGTGCGGACGGCCCGGTTTTTTTCTCCGCGTCTGTTCCACCTGTCCGGTGCGTTCGAGTGAATTACCAAGCGGTTCACATTACGTAGTTTCTTCGGACCTCCGTTTCTCGTTCACCACCCGAGGTCGTGCTGCGAGCCGTCGAAATCGGACTCGCTCGGCTTCGGCCGTCACAGGGGCATGACCGCAGAGAAGGGAAAGCACGTGAATCACAAGAAGAGCGCAGCTGTCATCGCCGGAGCCATCATGGCCCTCGGAATGGCGGGCCCCGCCTTCGCCGACGCCGAGGCCGAGGGTGCCGCCGTGGGTTCCCCCGGTGTTCTCTCGGGCAACGTCGTCCAGGTTCCTGTCCACGTTCCCGTCAACGTGTGCGGCAACACGATCAACGTGATCGGTCTGCTGAACCCGGCGTTCGGCAACAAGTGCGTCAACGACTGACGTCGTAGCGCATCGGCCGTACGGCTGAACCAGGCCGGCCTTGGACCGTTTTCCGGTGCCAAGGCCGGCTTTTCCCACTTCTACGAGCAGAAGGACAACGAGAGTGCGCCAGACCCTGAGCAAGGGGATGGTCGTGGCCGCCGCCGCTACGAGCATCCTGTCCCTGTACAGCTCCCAGGCCTTCGCCGACTCGGACGCGAGCGGGGC
>NZ_VDFC01000077.1:5020-8913 GCF_008369065.1 Streptomyces apricus
GGCTCAGCGCCCCGCCGCCTCCACCACCGCCCGCCGCTCCCGCGCCCCGGGCACCGGCAGCGGGGCCGGCCCCGTACGCAGCCGGCGCCGCACCCCCCGTACCAGGGTCCGGGCCGTGAACGAGGCGCCGTGCACGAAGCGCATCGCCGGGCCGAAGCTCGACGCCGTGACCAGACCGGCCAGGAAGAGCCCCGGCCGGGACGACTCGAACTCCCGCCCCACGTACGGCGATCCGTCCGGCGACACGGCGAGGTCCGCGCGGACGTCGGCCGCCAGCAGGCCCAGGCGCTCCCGGGTCGCCCGGAACCCCGTGGCGGCGATGACGTGCCCGGTCTCCAGGGAGACCGGCCCGCCGGACGGGCCCCGCAGCGCGAGGCGCACGCCGTCACCGGCCGCGTACGCCGCCGTGACCTCGTGCCCCAGCAGCAGCGGCACCACCGGTTCGACGCGGTCGCGGACCCACCAGGCGCCCGCGGGGCCCAGCGCCGTCGTGGCGATCCGGGCCCGGGTGGCGTCGGGCAGGCGGCGGAACGCGCCGGGGCGCTCGGCGTAGAACCAGTTGCGCCAGCCGGGGCCCAGGCCGCTGTGCGGGGCGCGGGCCGACCGCCACCACGGGCGCTCCCAGGGCGGCGGCACGTCGTTCCAGGTGAGCCGCGGGGCCCGGACCACGACCCGTACGCGGGTGCCCTGTTCGGCGAGCAGGGCCGCCGTCTCCAGCGCGGCCTGGCCGCCGCCGACCACGGTCACGTCCCGGCCGCGGAACCGGTCCAGGTCGCCGTGGTGGCTGCTGTGCGAGACGTGCGCGGGGCCCAGCCCTCGCAGTGCGGCGGGGATCTCGGTGAAGGGCATGACGCCGACCGCCAGCGCGACCGTCCGCGCCCGCACGCGCTGCCCGTCCTCGGTGACCGCCTCGAAACCGCCCGGGCAGGGGCTGACGTCCGTGATCGTGCGCTCGTCCACCTCCGGGACCGCCTGCCGCGCGAACCACAGCCCGTAGGAGGCGAACACCTCGACCGGGATGGGCGCCCCGTGCCGGGCCGGTGTCCCCTGCCGCGCGCAGTAGGCGGCCAGGCCCAGCCGGCCCGCGGGGTCCGACAGGTCGGACGCCCACGGCTCGGACTTGAGGAACATGCCGCGGGGCATGTGGTCGCGCCAGGACGCCATGGGCCGGCCGAACACCCGCAGGCTCAGGCCGGCCGCCGCGGCGTGGGAGGCGATGGACAGGCCGTAGGGGCCGGCTCCCACCACCAGCAGGTCGTACATCAGTGACTGCTCGCTTTCTCGTCGTCGGACAGGGGACGTGCGTCGAGGGCGTCGAGGGGCGCGGCCGGCCGGCCGACGGGCGCGGCGGACCGGCCGGCCGGGGCGGACAGCCGGTCGGGAGGACCGGCCGGCCGTACGATCCGGGGGCCGGCGGCGGGTGCGGGGTCCGCCGGGCGCACCCGGTCCCGCAGGCGCCGGGCCGCGCGCAGGCCCACGTGGCGCGTCCACAGCGCCCACAGCGCGGCACCGGGCGCGAGGTCGTCCCGGGCGTGCCAGGCCCGTTCGGTGCCGCCCCGGAAGGCGGCCGCGAACGGCGCGTAGTTCTCCACCACGAACGTCCGGCCCGGGCGGGGCTCGGGCACCGGCAGCGGACGGTGGGTCAGGTCCAGGTGCTGCGCGCGCACCACGTCGAGCCCCGCCCCGTCGGCGAACAGCCGGAACTGCGCGCCGGGCCGCGGGTTGAAGTCGAGCAGGTGGTACGCGCCGGTCGCGGCGTCGCGGCGGAAGTCCAGGTCGAGGATGCCGCGGTAGCCGAGCGCGCGGACCAGCCGCTCGGCCGCCGCCGTCACGGCCGGGTTCGGCGTCCAGCGGCCCACCGCGGTCAGCCCGGCGCCGCGCGGCCAGGACCGCTGCTTGCGGCCCGGGCCGCCGCCGCGCACCGCCCCGGTCCGGTCCGCGTACCCGTGGAAGAACCAGTCCAGGTCCCGCCCCGGCGGCAGGAACGCCTGGAGCAGCAGCCGGCTGCCCGCCTCCCCGGCGCGCCGGGCCAGGGCCCGCGCCTCCTGAGCGGAGTTCAGCACCGTCGTGCTGCGCAGGTCCGACCCGGCGGGCAGCAGCCAGGGCCGGCTCCACTTCGCCACCACGGGCAGTCCCAGCCGCCGGACCGCTGCGGCGGCCTGCGCGGGACCGTCCGGCACCAGCGTCGTGGGGTGCGGGAGGCCCGCCGACGCGCACACGGCGGCGAGCTCTGCCTTGTCCGCGACGCGCTCGGCCAGGCCCGGGGGAGCGGGCGGCAGCAGGAAGCGCGGTGCCAGCTCGTCGCGCATCCGGTCCACCGCGACGGCGCTCGCGTCATCCATTGGGAACAGCACGGCGGGCCGGGCCACCCGCGCCGCCACTCGGCGCAACGCCAGGGCGATGTCGGCGGGCGGCGCGCCGGGGGCGCGCCCCGGCTCCGGCCGCGCCCTCGACGCCGGCCTCGCCCCCGGCTCCGGGCCCGGCCTTCGGCGCCTACCTGGACTACGGGCCCCGCGGGGTGGCCCGGATCGCCGAGCTCAGCCGCTGGCTGGGCGGGGCCGACCTGCGCGTGGCGCACACGTACCTGCCGGGCGACCGCTGGAGCAACATCGAGGGCCTGCCCGGCTTCCTCGACGCCTGGGCGGACTGGCGCAAGCAGGAGGACGACCGGCTCTTCGTCCTCAACGTCCCCATGCTGGAGCGCAACGAGGAGGGCGTCTCCGACTCCGAGGTCCGCGGGCTGCTGCGGCGGGGCGCGGCCGGGGAGTACGACCACCACTTCCGCAAGCTGGCGGAACGGCTCGTCGAACTGGGGGTGCCCGACACCGTCGTCGTGCTCGGCTGGGAGATGAACGGCATCACGTACACCCATCGCTGCGGACCGGACCCGGAGGCCTGGAAGACGTACTGGAACAGGATCGTCACCGCCATGCGGGCGGTGCCGGGACAGAAGTTCCGGTTCGACTTCACGCCGAACCGCGGCCATGACGCCGTTCCCTGGACCCGGTGCTACCCGGGCGACGAGACGGTCGACATCATCGGCATGGACTCGTACGACCAACCGCGCGGACAGTCATTCGACGAGGCGGTGACGGAGCCCTACGGGCTGCAGCAGCACGTCGATTTCGCGAAGGAGCACGGGAAGCCGATCTCCTATCCTGAGTGGGGACTGTTCCGCAACGGCGACAACGCGACCTACATGCGGCGCATGCTCGCCTGGCTGGACGAGCACAAACCGCTGTACAACACGCTCACCGACTACTGCCCGCACGGCGTGTGGCAGTGCGACGACAACCCCAGGGCCTCCGAGGTCTACCGCAAGGCCCTCTTCGGCCGCACCGACACCGAGGTGCCCGCGCCCACCGACCCGACGCCCAAGCCGACCGCCCCGCCGGCCGTCCCGCCGACGCGGCCGTCCAACTGCTCGCCGGTCGAGCTGGGCGACTGGGTGGAGTACTGGCTCGGCGGGAAGCTCTGCCTGCGCTTCGACTGGTGGTCGCGCACCCGCTGACCGCACGGCGGACAGGGGGCGGCGAGGACGGCGGCGGTGAGGTGGCGGACCGGTCACGGCCCGCCGCCCCCGCGCCGCTTCCGGTCGAGGAACCGGTCGAGCAGCTTCTTGCCCCCGCTGCGCACGGCCACGTCGCAGACGGCGGCGGACAGCAGCGGGGCCGTGCGCCGCCGGGCCAGCAGGAGACGCCGGTTGACGACGGGCTGCGGACGCCAGTGGTGCTTGTAGGGCTCGTTGCCCCGCAGCAGGCTCAGCACCCGCCGCCCGCCGCCGGTGCCGCCGTCGCCGCCCGCCCCGGTGTGCTGGGCGCAGGCGTGCAGCAGCATCGTCGCCACGTCCGCCTTGCGCTCGCGCAGCCGCGGGTGCGCGCCGTACAGGTAGC
>NZ_VDFC01000077.1:9013-23766 GCF_008369065.1 Streptomyces apricus
GCCGTACAGGTAGCCGCCCGCCAGCCGCTCCGACAGCAGCGTCAGGTCCACCGCCACCACGGCGCCGTCCAGCCGGAACTCGGTCACCACCGCGTCGCCGGCCCGGACCATCGGCCCCACCGAACGGATCAGGTGTTCGGCGAAGCGATCCTGCAGGTGCTCGGTGGTGACCTTGCGCCCCTGCCACTGCAGCCGGTGCAGCTCCAGGAGCCGGCGCAGTGCCGCGTCCACCTCCTCCGGGCGCACGGCGCGCCGCTCCACGCCCAGCGAGGTCAGCTTGCGCAGCTTGGCGCGCACCCGCTGCTGCGCCTTGGCCGTCGCGAGCCGTCCGATCAGGTCGTCCATCGGCACGGCGGGCAGCTCCAGGCAGAGCGAGTCCGGCACCTGCCGGCGGGGCCCGCGCCAGCGCGCGTACACCCGCTCGACCGCGCCGCCGGGCCGCACCTCACGGAAGTCGATCAGCGCGGTGCGCGCGGCCGCGGCCAGTCCGTCGGCCAGGGCCTGGGCGGCCCGCTCGCCGCGCTCGCCGTCCTCGATCAGCACGTCCCCGAAGTCGGAGATCGACCCGCCCAGCGGCACGAGGGCGGGCCACGGCTGCCGTACGAGCATCAACGGCGCGGCGGCCACCAGCTCACCGCCGTCGCGCACCAGCACCAGCCGGAGCCGGCCGGGCGTGCCGTACGAGAGCCACCACGAGTGCAGCCAGGCATGGGTCTGGAACGGGGTCGCCGTGCCGCACCGCCGGTACAGCGCCGCCCACTCCTCGGCCAGCCGCCCGAACTCCCGCTCGTCCCGGCACAGTTCCGTACGCAGCCCGCTGTGCGGCCCGCTGCACGGCTGCGTGCGCGGAGCCGTGCGCAGGACGGCGGTTCTCACAGCTGTCCGTGGACGTCGACGGCGGTGGCGGGGCCCGGCACCGAGGCGGCGGGCGGGGCCTGCTCGGCCCGGCGCGGCCGCACCAGCAGCGCGAGCCCGCCGAGCAGCCCGCCGGCGCTCGCCCCGATCAGCCCGGTCGCGCCCGCCGACAGCGAGGAGGCCTCGGTGGGCTCGATCGCGCGGGAGAACTGCAGCAGCTCCACGTGCGTGCTGTCCTCGGTGTCGTTCGCGTGCCGGGTCAGCGAGCGCGACACCGCGTTGGCGATGTCGGCGGCCAGGTCGGGGCGTTCGGAGGTGGCGGTCACCGAGACCATCGGCGCGTCCGGCGAGGTCGCCGCCCGCACGCTCCCGCGCAGGGTCGACACCGGCACGCCCGCCCACACCTGGGCGTCGCCGAGGACCGCGAGCTGGGTGGCGACCCGCCCGTAGGCCTGCGCGAAGCCGAGCGCCGCCGCCGGGTCCGACTTCTCGGTGGGGACGGCGACGACGTAACTCGTCGCGCTGTACTGCGGGGTCTTCAGGGCGCCGTACGCGCCGCCGAGCGCGCCCCCGAGGAGGACGCCGGCGGCGAGCAGGGACCACGGGGGCAGCGCCCTGGCGCGGGCGAGTGCCGTTCCCGGCCGCGCGGCCGGACGGTTCGGGTCGTTGGTCATGTGGAACTCACTCCCAGAGTTGCGGCCGTGTAGATGTCCATCAGCCGGTCGGCACTGCGGGCGATGCTGTAGTGGTGCGCGGCGTCCGGCGCCGCGCGCGGCCCGGGCCCCTGCGCGCGGGCCTGCCGCAGGGCCCGTACGAAGGAGTCCGCGCCGCCCTGCACCCGCCGGGCGGCCGGCGCCGCGTCCTTGGGCAGGTCGTCGACGGCCGGGCAGGAGACGTAGAGCACGGGCAGGCCCGCCGCCAGGGCCTCCACGACGGCCAGCCCGAAGGCCTCCTCCGCGCAGGGCGAGGCGAGGACGTCCATGGCGCCCAGCAGCGACGGCAGGTCGAGGCTGCCCTGAGCGCCCTGAGCGCCCTGAGCGCCCGGGGCGTGCGGCGCGGCGGGTCCGTTGGGGCGCTCGCCGGTGAACAGGACCCGGTCGGCGACCCCCCGCCGCTGCGCCGCGCGCCGCAGCACGCTCTCCTGCGGACCGCCGCCGACCAGCAGCAGCCAGACGTCGTCGGGCAGGTCGGCCAGCGCCCGCACGAGCACCTCGAACCGCTTGGCGGACGTCAGGCGCCCGACGCCCCCGACGACGTACGCCCCCTGCGGCAGCCCGAGCCGGCGCCGGGTGCTCTCGCGGCGGGCGGGGTCGAAGCGGAAGCCGGCCACGTCGATGCCGTTCGGCACGACCTCGATGCGGGGCCCCGGCACGCCCCAGCGGCGCAGCCGCTCGGCGACCGTGGGGGAGACGGCGACCGTCGCGCGGCCCAGGCGCTCGCTGGCCAGGTAGAGCCCGCGGACGCCGGCGGTCAGCCGGCGGCCCTCCAGCTGCGAGTCGCCGAGCGAGTGCTCGGTGGCCACGACGGCCCGCACCCCGGCCAGGCGCGCGGCGGTCCTGCCGTAGACGCAGGCCCGGTAGAGGTGCGTGTGGACCAGGTCGTAGCGGCCGCCGCGGATCAGGCGGACCAGCCGGGGCAGCGCCGCCAGGTCGCGGTTGCCCCGCATGCCCAGGTGCATGACGCGCACGCCGTCGGCGGTGAGGCCCTCGGCGACCGCGCCCGGGTTGGTGAGCGTCACCACGTCGCAGTCGACGGGCAGGTTCCGCACCAGCAGGCGCAGTTGCTGCTCGGCCCCGCCGACCCCGAGCCCGGTGATGACGTGCAGGGCCCTCACCGGCTCTCCGCCACGGCCTCGGCACCGGAACCGGCACCGGCCTCGGCACCGGCGTCGGTGTCGGTCAGCGGGACCGGGCGTCTGCGCAGCCGGTTGAGGCGGTACTTCAGCAGCAGCCGCCAGGACGTGTCGTCCTCCCCGACGTGGACCCGGGGGAGGGCGAAGGTGCCGGTGAGCGGGCCGGGGTCGATCGCGCAGGCATAGCGGTACCCGGCGGCCCGCGCGGCGTCGGCGACCCGCCGGTCGACGGTCCCGTACGGGTAGCACAGGCCCTGCACCTCACGGCCCGTCAGCTCGCCGAGCAGCGCCCGGCTGCCGGCGGTCTCGGCGCCCAGCAGCGCGTCGTCGGCGCGGGTGAGGTCGACGTGGGTGAGACCGTGCGAGGCGATCTCCAGGCCGTCGGTGTCCGCGAGGTCCGCGAGCCGGCGGACGGCCTCGGCGGTGAGGAGCGGCTTGCGCGGGCCGAGCGGGTCCCACTCGTTCGTGCCGCCGAGCCGGCCCGGCAGGACGAAGACGGTGGCGCCGAAGCCCCAGCGCCGCAGTACGGGCAGGGCGTGGTCGGCGAAGTCCGCGTACCCGTCGTCGAAGGTGAGCCCGACCAGGCCGCGGCCCGCGCCCCGGGCGCGGGCCGCGAGCAGGTCGGCCACGCTCACCCCGCGCAGGCCCCGGCGGTGCAGCCAGCCCAGCTGCCGGTCGAGACGGCCGGGCGAGACGGTGATGCGGTACGGGTCGTCGGAGCAGTCGCCCACCGAGTGGTACATCGCCACCCACAGGGGCGCGACCGGAGGGCGGGGTGTGCCTGTACGGGTCGGGGCGGTCGGATCAGCGGGAACGGGCATGCGGCAGCCTTCGGGTGACGGAGCGGAGGGCGGTTCGGAAGGCGGGTGCGACGGCCTGGACGCCGAGCAACCGGAGCAGCAGGACGTAGACGACGGCGACGGTGACGCCGCCGGTGAGCAGGGCGGTGCCGGGGGAGCCGAAGCGGCTCGCGCAGAGCGAACCGGCGACGGCCGCGAGCACGGCCGCCCGGACCGGTTTGCTGAGCTCGTGGACGACCCGCCGGGTACGGATCGGCACGCTGCGCCGCTCGTTCATGCCGGACAGCAGCAGCGCCGCGGTGAGGGTGATCCCGGTCGCGTTGGCGGCGGCGATCCCGCACACCCCCCAGGCCCCGACGGTCGCCGCGCCGATCCACGACGTGGCGACGATGCCCGCGGCCATCGCCGCCAGCGGGTACCAGGTGGGGCGCCCGGCGGAGAAGTACGTCCGCACGAGCGCGCCCACCAGGGTGTGGCCGAGCAGCCCGACCGTGTAGACCCGCATGACGGTGGCGGTCGCCGCGGTGTCCTGGGCGGTGAACGCGCCGCGCTGGAAGAGGAGCTGGATGATCTGGGGCGCGCAGGCGAAGACCGCCGCCGCGCCCAGCAGCACCATGCAGGCGGCGACCGAGACGTCCCGCTCGACCCGGTCGCGGGCCCGCTCGGTGTCGCCCTCGGCGAGCGCCTGGGCGAGCACCGGGAAGGTGACGGTGCACAGCATCAGCGAGAGGGTCATCGGGATCTGCGCCACCTTCTGCGCGTAGTTCAGGTGCGAGATGGCGCCGGAGGGGAGGCTGGAGGCGAGGTAGCGCTCGATGAGCACCTGGGACTGCCGGCAGAGGGCGAAGAGCAGGACCGGGGTGACGAGCGCGAGGTTCACCGCGTTCTCCGCGGAGGCCGCTGCCGGCTCTGCGGAGGCCGCTTCCGGAGCCGGAGCCGCTGCCGCTTCCGGAGCCGGAGCCGGAGCGCCGGCCGGAGCCGTACCGGCGGTGGTGCCGGCGGCGGTGGTGGCGTCCGGCCGGTGGCGGCCGAACAGCTGCCGGGCGAGCGCCGGGGTCTGGGCCGCCACCATCAGGCAGCCGCCGACCGCGACACCGACGGCCGCCGACCGCACGCCCCAGCGGCCGCCGAGGACGAACATCGACGTGATGATGCCGGTGTTGTAGGCGACGTAGATGGCGGCGGGCGCCAGGAAGCGCCGGTGCGCGCGCAGTGCGGCGCTGCAGTAGCCGGCGAGGCCGAAGCTCAGGACGCAGGTCGCCGTCAGCCGGGTGCAGTCGACGGCGAGCCCGGGGTCGGGCAGCCCCGGCGCGAGCCCCGCCACCAGGTACGGCGCCCCGGCGACGAGCAGCGCGCAGACGCCCACCAGGACCAGTGCGATGCGCGGCAGCGTCGCCGCGACCTCCGGCACGGTCCACGCCACCAGGAAGGCGTCCGTCTCGGTGCCGGCCCCGAAGAGGTGTGCGAGCGCCTGGTCCCGGCCCAGGCCGAGCAGCGCGCCCGCGATGGACAGGACGGCGGTGACGAGCGTGGCCCGGGCGAGGAAGCCGCGGGTGGGCGGGGCGACCGCGGAGGACGAGGCCTTCGCGGAAGGCGCGGTGCCCTCCCCGGCGGCCTCCCCGGCGGTCTCCCCGGCCGCGGCCGCGGTGTCCCGCGACGCCGCACGGGCCCCGGGCAACAGGACCTCGTCCCCGGTCCCTGCCGCCGTTCCCTCTCCCTCGGCCCGGGAGGGCGTGAGCGTCATCGTCGCCCGGCCTCCTCGGACGCCAGCGCCCACCAGGCGGCCAGGCCCAGGACCAGCGCGGTCAGTACGGTCGAGGGGCCGCCGATGTCGGCGTACACGAAGTCGACCAGCTGCCACAGCAGCACCCCGCACGCGACCAGCGCGCAGTCGAGGCCGCCGCGGCGCCCCGCGCGGGCGCGCACGAGCCGCCGCAGCCCGCACACCAGCAGCGCGAGCCAGCTGCCCGCCAGCGCGAGCAGCCCCAGCAGGCCCTGTTCGCTCAGCACCAGCAGGTACATGTTGTGCGGGGACAGCAGCGGCTGCCGGCGGAAGCCGGCGCCCGCCCCGTCCGTGTCGCTGCCCGAGGACAGCGCGAGCGAGGCGTGCCCGTCGCGGTGCTCGGGGAAGCCCTTCAGCCCCACGCCGGTCAGCGGCCGGCCGCGCCACATGTCGACGGCCGCCGTCCACATCGTGTACCGGTCGGTCACCGACTGGTCCGGGGCCTCGGCGACCTGCGTGATGCTGCTGATCCGCTCCTGGAGCATCGCGGTGCCCACGCCGAACCCGCCCACCAGGACCACCGCGGCCGCGGCCACCGCCGCGAGCACCCGGACGGCCCGCCGCAGCCCGGCGAGCGCGAGCTGCGCCCCGCAGGTGACGGCCGTCGCGATCCACGCCCCGCGGCTGAAGGACAGCGCGAGCGGCAGCAGCAGCGCCAGCGCGCACACCGCCGCCGCGGTCCGCTGCCGCGCGGGCCCGGACCTGAGCGCGAGACCGAGCGCGCACACCAGGCCGAACGACACCACGGCCGCCATGCCCATGATGTCCGTCGCCCCGAACGTGCCCACCGCCCGGACCATCTCGCCCTGGTACGAGGCCCCGGTCCCGGTCAGGTACTGGTGGACGCCGATCGCCCCCTGCCACAGCGCGAGCCCGACGAGCGACCAGGCCAGCAGGCGCGCGTCCCGCCGGTCGCGGATCAGCAGCATCACCGCCGCGGGCACCAGCACGAAGACCTGCAGGTAGCGCACCAGCCCCTCGGCGCCCGCCCCGGCGGAGGCCGCGCCGGCCGTCGCGACGGCGACCCCGGCGACGGGGAGTCCCAGCACGACGGCGGCGGTACGGGTCAGGGGGCGCCGCCGGCCGCGTACCAGACGCAGCGCGCAGCACACCACGACCAGCCCGGACACGGCGTCGGCGGGGGTGCCGCCGCCGTCCGCGCCCCCGGGGACCGGCAGCGCGAGCGTGACGACGAGGGCGAGCAGCGGCAGCACGGGCAGGAGGCGGCGGGGCGCCGCGGCCGCGCCGGCCGTGAGCGGCGGGGCGGACAGGACCTGGGCCACCGTCAGCTCCCCGTCGGGCGCACGAGCAGGGCCGCGGTGCGCAGCAGGATGCAGACGTCCTGCCAGAGCGACCAGTCGTCGATGTACGCGTTGTCGAACCGGCAGCGGTCCTCGATCGAGGTGTCGCCGCGCAGCCCGTGGATCTGCGCGAGCCCGGTGATCCCGGTCCGCATCCGGTGGCGGGCCGCGTAACCGGGGAACGTCTGGCTGAACTGGGCCACGAAGTAAGGGCGTTCGGGACGGGGGCCGACCAGGCTCATGTCGCCCCGGAAGACGTTCCACAGCTGGAGCAGCTCGTCCATCGAGGTGCGCCGCAGGAAGCGGCAGAACCAGCGCATCTCCTGCTCGTTGGCCACGCTCCAGCGGGTCGCCGCCTCGTGCGCGTCGACCGGCCGGTGCGTACGGAACTTCAGCAGCGTGAACGGCCGTCCGTCCTTGCCGATCCGCTCCTGCCGGAACACCACGCCGGGCCCGTCGGCGGCCCGCAGCACCGCCGCGCACACCAGCAGCACCGGTCCGGCGAGCAGCAGCAGGGCCCCGGAGGCCAGTACGTCCAGCAGCCGCTTCCCGGCGGTCCCGTACCGCCGCCCGGCGGGCAGCCGCCGGCAGGCGAACCCGGCGAGCCGCTCGGCCCGCCCGGACCCGGGCGCGTGCCCCGGCCCGTCCGTGCCCAGCTCCCACACGGTGCAGCCCGACGCGCCGAGCGCCCGCAGCAGCGCGGCCTGTTCGGCGAGGGCGGCGGGTCCCACGGCGAGCACGTCCTGCACGCCGTTCTGGACGATCGCCCGCCGGACCTCCTCGCCGGTGATCAGCACGGGCAGTCCCTCGGGGCCGGCCGCCTCGTCGGCGACGACGCCCACCGGGCGCACCCCGCAGCCCGGGTGCCGCAGGACGGCGGACGCCACCCGCTGCGCCTCCGCGGCGCGGCCCACCACCAGGGCCGCGCGCGGGCGCCGCAGGAGCGCCCGGCGCCGGTGCCCGTACACGGCGGCGCGGCCCGCGCAGCTCACCACCGACTGCGCCGCGCAGCCCAGCAGCAGGGTGCGGGCGGACAGCGCGTGCTCCGGGGAGTACGCCGCCAGCAGGGCCGCGAGCGCGCACCAGCCGACCGCGATCCGGCCGCAGAGGGCGGGCAGTTCGTCCAGGACGGCGGGCACGGGCGCGGCCCGGTGGAGCGACGCGTGCGCGTTGAGCCCGAGCACCGCGAGCACCAGGACGGCGAGCGGCAGCGGATGGGCCAGGGGCAGCGCGAGCAGGCCGCCGGCCAGCGCGGCGCCGGCGTCCACGCCGGGCAGCGGCAGCCGGGAGGCCCGCCGTGCGAGGGGCCGCCGGTCGCCGGGCAGGCCGAAGCCGTCGGCGGTCCCGCGCGGCGGGATGACCGAGACGGGCGGGAATCCGAGGTCCGCCAGCCGGGGCCGGCCGCCGGGGGAGGGAACGGTGCTGTCCGCAGTCACGTGTGGAGGGACTCCCTGTACTCGGTGTGGTCCACGCCCGCGCCCCGTCCGGTCGGCCAGCCGCCGATCAGGTCGCGGTACACGTCGGCGACGGCCGCGGCCGTGCGCCGCACGTCGTGCGTGGTCGTTACGTACCGGCGTGCCTGGTGACCGAGCGACTCGCGCAGCAGCGGGTCCAGGAGCAGTCCGGCGACCGCCGCGGCCAGCGCCTGCGGCTGCTCGGACGGCACCAGGCAGTGCGGTCCCTGGCCGGGCGGCAGGCTCTCGCGGGCCCCGTCCACGTCGGTGAGCACGACGGGCCGCCCGCAGGCCATGGCCTCCAGCGGCGCCAGCGCCATGCCCTCCCAGCGGGACGGCAGGACCACCAGGTCGGCGGCCCGGTACCAGGGCGCGGTGTCGGTGACGGACCCGGCGAACAGCACGGAGGCGGGGGCCCGGGCCCGCAGTGACCGCGCGTCCGGCCCGTCGCCGACCAGCACGAGCCGCGCCCCCGGCACCCGCCGGGTCACCTCGCCCCACGCGTCCAGGAGGACGTCCTGCCCCTTCTGCCGGCACAGCCGCCCCACGCAGACCACGAGGGGCGCCGCCGGGCCGATCCCCGCGAGCAGCGGGATCCCGGCCCGCGCGGTGTCCACCGGCGCCGGGTGGTGGTCCGCCAGGTCGATGCCGTTGGGGACGACGCTCCAGCGTCCTCTGATGCCCGCTTGCTGTCCGGTGCGCCGCTCGGCCTCACTGACGCAGACCACCCGCGACGCCCAGCGCGCGCCCGCCCGCTCCCAGTGGAGCGCGAGCAGCCCGGTGGCGCCGCCCGCGGCCTCGAACGACCAGGCGTGCGGCTGGAACACGGTCGGCACCCGGCCGCGCACGGCGAGCCGGACCGCGAGGCCGGCCTTGGCGCTGTGCGCGTGCACCACGTCGGGGCGCGCCTCCCGCACGATCCGGCGCAGGCTCCGCKCCTCCCGGGCGAGCCACGGGCCCGGCGAGCGGGTCGCCCGCCAGTGCCGCACACCGGCGCCGAGCAGCCCGGCCGCCGTCGCGAGAGGACCGGTCGCCGGGCAGGCGACGTCGACCTCGGCACCGGCGGCCAGCTGCGCCCGCACCAGGTCCGTGACCACGCGGGCCACCCCGCCGTCGACGGGCTGGGAGACGTGCAGGACCCGTGGCCGGGAGCCGGGGGTTGACAGTTGCATGCGTGTTCTCCTCGCTCACGGGCGGCGCTCGGACGCGGCGCGGGCGGAACTCGGGGGGACGGGAGCAGAGGGGAGGGGCATCAGCGCTTCGCGTCGACGGCGGCGAACAGCACACCGGCCCAGGCGGCGTCCCGCGGCGACGCCAGCCGGAACTCCAGCCGGTCCCCGCCGCGCCGCAGGCCCTCGCCGAGATCGAGGACGTCGGAGTCGTACCCGAGCGTGTTCGGGTACGCGGGCGTCCGTACGGAGGCCGCCGTGCCGGCGGGGTCGGCGATGGTCGAGTCCAGTACGTCGTCACGGGGGCCGGCGCCGTTGCCGAGCGGCACGGCCGGGCCCCACCCGTCCGACACGGTGAGCGCGTCGCCGGTCAGCCCGCGGTCGCCGTCGTAGGCGACGAGCCCCACGCGTCCCGCGGCCCCCGCGGGGAAGTCCAGGTCGCGCACCGTGACCACCTGGTCCTCGCCCGGTCCCAGCGGGCCGAAGCCGTCCCACAGCGCCAGGTGCCGCAGCGGCTCCGACTCCTTCTCGTACGCCACCACCAGGGTCCAGCCGCCCCACGCGCCGGCCGCCGAGTGCCCCTTCGCCACGTTGACCTGCGCCACGGTGTACGCGCCCGCGCCGCTCGACCCCACCAGCCGCGTGACGTCCGCGGAGGCCTGGTAGGCGTCCGCGCCGCGCGCCACCCGGTGCCCGACCACGGTGTCCGCGAGCACCTCCTTGTAGCGGCCGCCGGGCTCGGCGAGCAGCACGCGCCCGTTGTCCCGCGGCGGCTTCTGCTCACCGGCCCGCAGGTTGCCGCCCCAGTACAGCCGCGCGTACGCGACCCGGGCCCCGGCGGGCAACGCGATCGTGGCGCGGCTGGAGTTGTAGGTGTTCGGGTCGCTGTCGACGTCCGTGTAGGACATGTCGAAGCCGTCGTTCGCGGCCGCGGCCCCCGCCCGTGCGGCGGGACAGGACACCGGCGCCGGCGCGAGCGGCCGGCGGCAGGTGACCGACGTGTTGGCGGCCCGGACGATCCCGCCGTGCCGCAGCGCGCGGTACCGCTGCGCGAACGGCAGCCCCGCCGCCTCGGCGGCGACCCGGGCACCCGCGTCCGTACGCACATCCGCCTCCGCGCCCGGCGGGTCGGGCACGGCCGCCGCCGGTCCGCCCGGCACGCACAGCGCGGCGAGGGAAAAGGCACTCACCGTCCCGCGGCGCAGCAGAAGACCCAGGGAATTGCGCATGACCGGCGTAGCCCTTTCGAGGGGAATTTCGGCGGAAGAGGATCTGGTCCCGGCGGGCGGACGGAAGGGGGATGTGGAATGGACGCCGCCATGACTCCCCGTCTGTCGCAGGCGTTCCGGGGAGAACGCAACTGTAGCCTCTATCCGTATTTATCCGTGAAACCCGTCAAGTGTGTCGGAATCGTGTGCATCTTCCGGGATAACCCCTGGACCCGCTTCTGGTAACGGCCCGGAGCATCACTCTTTTGGAGGCACAACCCGCGCCCGTGCCGCGCGTTGATTCCAGAGCCGGGCACCTCCGCCCGGTCGATGTTTCAATCCCAAGGAGCACCTCTCCATGTCGCGTATCGCGAAGGGCCTGGTCTTTACCTCCGTTGCCGCCGCCGCCATGGCCGGCACCGCCGGCATCGCCGCTGCCGACAGTGACGCGAGCGGCGTCGCCGCCAACTCCCCCGGTGTCCTCTCGGGCAACGTGCTGCAGGTCCCGGTCCACGTGCCGATCAACCTGTGCGGCAACACGATCGACGTGATCGGCCTGCTGAACCCGGCGTTCGGCAACAAGTGCGTCAACGACTGACGTCGTAGCCCCGCACTGACGCCGTAGCTCCGCACCGGCGTCACAGCTCCGCCCCGATCGGCCGTCCTCCCCCACGGGAGGGCGGCCGATCCGCGTTGCCCCGAATGGAGGGAGGGGCGCCGGGCGCCCCCGGTGGGCCGGAGCAGGGCATCTCACCAGGGACAACGGTCCCGGCGGCGGGCACGGGCCGCCTTGGGGCGGGGCCGATCGGTTGCAGGCGGAGGGCACCGCTTCCACGGTGAGGACCAAGCCCCGGGCCATCCCTGGGCAAGTCCCTGGATCCGACGCACCGTCGAAAGGACCCTCCATGCGTGCTCTGCCCGTGCGCCGTACCGCGGCCTCCGCCCTCTGCGCCATGCTCCTGCTGGGGGTCGCCGCACCCGCCGTGGCCGCCGACCACGACCCGGCGCACGGCGACCGGGCCCGCACGGTCCGGGCGCCGGCGCCCGAGGCGGCGGCCCTGCTGGCGCAGACCGCGGCCCTCGGTGACGTCGCCGGGGTGCTGAAGCCGGTCACCGAGCTGCTCTCCGCCACGCTGGAGGCGGAGAAGGGACAGCTCCCCGCCGCCGACGCGGCCAAGCTCTCCGAGGCCGTGAAGCAGGCCATCGCCAAGGCCGCCGCGACGACCCCGAACGCCCCTCAGACGCCTGCCGATCCGCAGGCTCCGGCCGCTCCGCAGACGCCTGCCGTGCCGCAGACCCCGGCCGCCGGTCCCGCAGGACGGGGACCGGGCGGGGGAGGGACACCGGCATGGTGTACACGCGTAGGAACGTGAGCGCGCTGACGCGTACCGAGAGGCGCAGGCTCGTGGAGGCGTTCCTGGAGATCAAACGCACCGGCGAGTACGACGAGTTCGTCCGCATCCACATCGACCACTACGTGTCGGACGGCGAGAAGGGGCTGCGCACGGCCCATATGACGCCCTCCTTCCTGCCCTGGCACCGGCGGTTCCTGCTGGACCTGGAGCGGGCGCTGCGCCGGGTGGACCCCTCGGTCTCCGTGCCGTACTGGGACTGGACGAAGGACCGCACCCCCACCGCCCCGCTGTGGGGCGACGACCTGCTCGGCGGCAACGGGCGGCGCTCCGACCACCAGGTGACGACCGGGCCCTTCGCGCGCCGCTACAAGAAGTGGGTCGTCAAGGAGTCGGTGACCGACGGCGACTACCTCACCCGCGACCTCGGCCGGCCGCGCGATCCGCTCGGTCTGCCCACGGCGGACGACGTCGCCGCGGCCCTCGACGACCCGGTGTACGACGCGCAGCCCTGGAACTCCACCTCCGGCCGCGGTTTCCGCAACAAGCTGGAGGGGTGGGGGCGCGGGCGCGGCAACGACGCCTGGCGCAACCACAACCGCGTCCACCGCTGGGTCGGCGGGCACATGCTGGGCGGGGCGTCCGTCAACGACCCCGTCTTCTGGCTGCACCACTCCTTCGTGGACCTGCTGTGGACGCGCTGGCAGAAGCGGCACCGGGGCGCGCGGTACCTGCCCGCGTCCCCGCCGGGCCTCGGCGACCTGCAGCACGGGCGGGTCGTGGCGCGGCACGAGGCGCTGCCGCCGTGGGACGTGACACCGGACGACCTGGAGGACCACAGCCGGATCTACCGGTACGCGTGAGGCGCGTACGCGGGCCGGTACGGGCCCCGGTGCGGGTGTGGTCGCCGGTACCGGTGCGGGACACGGGAGGCCCCCGGCGGTGGGTACCGCCGGGGGCCTCCCGTGTCCGTACGGTGGCTCAGTGGCCGTGGCCGTAGCCCTCGTCGTGGTGGCTGAGGTTCGCGCACGCGTTGCCGAACGCCGGGTTCAGCAGGCCGATGACGTCCACGGTGTTGCCGCAGACGTTGACCGGCACGTGGATCGGGACCTGGACGGCGTTGCCCGAGATCACACCGGGCGAGCCGGCGGCCGTGCCCGCGGCGTCCGCGTCCGCCATGGCCAGACCGGCACCACTGAGCACAACGGCGCTCGTGCCGAGAGCGACACCGGCTGCCTTCGCGATGCGAGACATCACGTTTCTCCTTCGAATCGGTGAGCGCGGCAGCACGAACGCGACCGCACTGTCCCTTCAACGTCAGGAGGCACGGACGGTAACGGCACGTACCGTGACATCATCCGCGCGGCCCGGCTCACCGGCGCGTACAGGTCCCCTTGGGGGCGGCGGCGGGCGGGCTGCACTGGAGGTCGTAGTCGTCGGCGTCCTCGCTCAGGTAGCGGCCGACGCAGGTGGTCGACGAGGTCCTGCCCCGTGCCTCGCAGAAGGCCAGGGCGGCGCGGCCGTCGGCGAAGGGGCCGGGGGCGTAGAAGACCCAGAACCCCGGGCGCAGGGACGCGTAGTCGTCGCTGCGGACGTAGACGGCCTCGGGGACGGAGCGCCGGAGGGTGGCGAGCCGCTGGTCCCGGGCGGCGGTGCCGGTGCCGACCGGTTCGGAGTGGAGCTGGGCGATCCAGCCGGAGCCGGCCTTCTCACGGTCCTCGCCGCCGTCCTCGCCGTCGCCCTTCCCGGAGTCCGCGGTGTCCGGGGGCTGTGCCACCGTCTCCTTCGTGGGGTCCGGGGACGACGGGGTGGGGGTCGGCGTCCCCTTCGCGMACGGCGAGGACGGGCCGGCCGATGCCGCGCGGTCGGTGTCCTTGCCCCCGCGGGCCTCGTCGCCGTCGCCCTCCCGGCCGCCCGAGGTGAGCACCAGGACGGTGGCCGCCGCGGCGAGGGCGACCGCGACGGCGGTGGCGACGAGCGCCATACGGCCTCTTCTGCTTTTMGTCCTGCCGCCGGTGCTGCTTCCTGCGCTCCCGGAGCCGGCCGGGGAGCCTGCGGGGGCGGTCGGGGCGGTCGGTGTTTGGAGGACGTGCGTCGGCTCCGTCGCGGGGGCGGACGGCAGCGGGGCGGTCGCGGTGAGCAGCTCCCAGTCCGGCGCCGCACCCGACTCGACCTGCGCCAGCATCGCGTCCAGCCGCGCCGCGTCGGGGCGGGCCGCCGGATCGCGTACCAGCAGCGTCTGCAGGACGGGGGCGAGCGGGCCGGAGCGCACCGGCGGGGGCACGGCCTCGTCGAGGACCGCGGCCAGGGTGGCCAGGGTCGTTGCGCGGCGCAGCGGGCTGACGCCCTCCACGCAGACGTACAGGACCAGGCCGAGGGACCAGAGGTCGGAGGCGGGGTCGTCGTCGTTGCCCCGGATCCGCTCGGGGGCGATGTACTCCGGGGAGCCGATGAGTTCGCCGGTCGCCGTCAGCGCGGTGGACCCCTGCAGCGCGGCGATCCCGAAGTCGGTGAGCACGGCGGAGCCGTCGGGGCGCAGCAGGATGTTGGCGGGCTTGACGTCGCGGTGCTGGACCCCGGCGGCGTCGGCGGCGCGCAGGGCGGCGAGCACCTGCCGGCCCAGCCGGGCGGCCTCCGCGGGGCGCAACGGGCCCTCCGCCAGGCGTTCCTGGAGCGAGACACCGGCCACCAGCTCCATCACGAGCCAGGGGTGGGGGTCCTCGTCCACGATGTGATGGATCATCACCACGTTCGGGTGGCTGACCCGGGCCAGCGCCCGCGCCTCCCGCAGCACCCGCTCGCGCACGGCCTCCCCGGCCGCCGCGTCGTGCCGTACGGCCTTGAGGGCGACCTCCCGGTGCAGCACGCGGTCCCGCGCCCGCCACACCGTCCCCATGCCTCCGCTGCCGAGCCGTTCGAGCAGCTCGAACCGCCCGTCGACCGTGTCCCCCGGTGTGTTCATGACGAACAGGCTAGTGG
>NZ_VDFC01000077.1:23866-40336 GCF_008369065.1 Streptomyces apricus
GGGATGAGCGGGGCGGGGTGGTGGACTTCCACGGCCGTGGGCCGCTGCGGGATGTTCATCGGTCTCCCTCGAAGTGGGCACGGGCCCGTGCCGCAAGTGGCGCGGGCGTGAGCGCGTGCGGGTGTCAGGCGTGGGCGTCAGAGGGGTGTCAGAGGCCGGTGTCAGGGCGCGTGACACGCGTGCCTGCCTAGGGGTTTGGGTGTCAGGCAGGCGTGACGGTGTCAGGTGTCAGGCGGCCGTCAGGGCGGGGACGATGCGCCACCGGCCGGTGGTGTTCGTCGCCTCCAGCCGTCCGTCGATGGCGGCCTCTTTGAGGCGTGCGGACACCCACGGGCGGGAGAGCTGGTTGCGGTCGCACCAGTCCATGAAGTCGACCGGGCCCACGATCATCTGCCCGCTCTGCTCGAACTCTTCCAGTGCGCGGGCGAACAGCTCCCGCGCCTCCTCCGGCGACGGCTTGCGTCCGGACTGCTGCCCGAACAACGGGCTGTCATCGCCCTCCTGTGCCTCGGGGAGTTCGGCCTCCGGGTCGATGTCGACGTCTTCCGGGTCCACCCGCGGGCCGTCGTCGTCCATGTCGTCCTCCTCGACCATCCGCAGCCCTACCGGCTGCGCGCCGTCGTCGCTGTTCTCGTCGGGGCGGCCGGTGTAGGCGGTGCCGGCGACGCTACGGGCAGCGCCCGCGGTGATGGGGTCGGCGGTGGCGCCGTTGCGCTGTGCCCAGGTGGCGAGCATTTCCATGACCGGCACCGCCCGGTGGGTGAAGCGGCGGGTGCGGCCCGGGGAGGCGTAGCGGTCCTCGGGGATGCCCGGGGAGACGGCGTAGCAGTAGCCGGGGCGCCGGTTGCCCCACGCGCCCGGGTGCGCTCCCGCGGCGAGGACCTCGTCGGGTAGGGAGAATCCCTCGTCGCGCGGGTCGCAGCCGAGCGCGATCACGGACGGCAGGGATGCGCGCGTGCTGGTCGACATCTGGTCGTAGGACGGCCGTTGCAGCGAGACGATCAGGGAGACGCCGGCGGAGCGGGCTTCCTGCGCGATGCCGGTGAATGCGTCGTCTCCCAGCGCGCGCAGGGTGTTGGCCGCTTCCTCGAACCAGGTGACCAGGAACGGCATCCCCTCGCACCCGCACGCCGTCCCGTCGGGGCGGCAGGTGTGCTCAGCGCTGTTCTGGACCTCGGCTGCGGCGGGGACCCACTGGCGGTAGCCGTGCGCGCCGAGCCAGCGCGTACGAGCAGGGATGACCGTTTCGACGGCGGCGACCAGGACCTCGGTGGACGCTCCGCCTTCCGCTGCCCAGTCGAGTGCGGGGCGCAGGGTGGCGAAGTCCTGGTACATCTTCGGGTCCGAGAACCACACGATGACGTCCCGGCGCGAGAGCACCTCGGTGAGCAGGTTCAGGGCAGCGTCGCCCTTGCCGGAGCCGGTCCCGCCGGCGATGAGGACGTGGGTGGAGTTGCGGCCTGCCTCCGGGTCTCCCGGGAGCCAGATGACCAGCGGGGCCCCGTCGTCGTAGCGTCCGATCACCAGCGGCTGCGCGATCGAGCCGCCCACGTTCGAGGGACCCTCCCACTCGACCACTTCGCTGAGCATGTCCTCGGGGACGATGACCAGCTCCCCGCGCCGCTCCGAGCCCGGGTCGGGGGTGTACCGGACGGCGTTGCGCGGCAGGTCCAGCGCGGACGCGAGGAGGGCGAGGCTCTTGGTGACGTCCTCGCTCGTCTGCGCGCCCGGCTCCAAAGCGACCGAGGCGGTGACCCGGTTGGGTTCGACCTTGGCCGCGCCGATCTGCGCGCGGGCCAGTCCGACCTTCTCCAACAGACCCTTGTCACCGCTCTCGCCGGACGGGTCCGAGGTGCGCAGCAGCATCCGCACGTTCCAGGACAGGGCCAGGGCGGGGCCGCCCATCAGGTACAGGTCATCCAGCGGACCGGCCATCGGTCCGGCCAGGCACGCGGCCGTCACCCACGCCGACCCGGAGGCGACGGTGATCGCGGAGTGCAGACGGCGCTGCGCGCTCGTGGAGCGGCCAATCCACCAGGTGGCGCCGGACAGCGCGACCGACGCGAGGGTGAGCCCGACGCCGGCGGCGGCGGACTCACCCCACCGCCAGTTGCCGAGCGCTCCGGCCAGACCGGCCGCACCCACCCCCAGCCATGGCGGCAGGTGCGGCTTGGCGCGGTTGAGGAGGTAGGCGCCGATCGAGCCGCCGGAGCCCTGGTCGTTCAGCGGGTAGGGGGTCATGACGGTCGCGCCGTCGGGGAAGTCGCTGCGGTGTCGGTTGTTCCTGCTCATGCGGTGTCGCCTCCTTCTACTGCTGGTCCCAGTTCATGACCGGCGCCTTCGGCTTGCGGGCACGGTGCCGGACGCGGTTGATCTCCTCTTCGAATTCCTGCTGGAAGGTGGCGTAGCAACCGGCGGCGTTCTTCGCCGCATGGCGCAGGTCGTCGGCGGACTTGCGCATCTTGCGCGCCACCTTCGCCGCCCGAAGCCGAGAGCCAAACGCGCGGCCCTCCGGGTCCGGGACCGCGGCCAGCACGCCCTTGAGGATCTCCGCCCCCATCGCCACCTCGATGGAGAGCGTGACGGCGGCGGCGCGCAGGGTGTTGCAGTAGTTGCGCACCTGCGCCGGAGAGGTGAACTCCGGGGCCGGAAGCAGGGACTGCGCGTTCCCGCCACCCCCGCCACCGCCGCGGCGGGTCATGCCCTTGTTGTTGTTGACGGTGACGTTGATCGGCGGGACGAACGAGCTACCCATCGCGCCGACGAACCCACCGGCCGCGGCTCCCGCGTTGGCGAACTTGTTGGACTTGTTGCCGTTCTCATCGATCAGCGGCCGGCGGGCGCGCTCGCCCTCACGGATACGCCGATTGTTCGTCTGGTTCGATGCCATCTGAGGTGGCCTCCCGGATCTTCGGTCAGTGGGTGCGGCGGACGATGAGCCACGCGGTCTGTGCGGTGAGCAGCGTCAGCAGCCACCACACCTCCAGCGCTCCGGCCAGCGGCCCGAAGGCGGCGGCCAACGCCAGCCAGGCCAGCGACGCGGAGCCGAGGGCCGCCAGGGCGATGCGGTACGCGAGGGCGGTGCCGGTGGCGGGGCGGCGGCGGTGCATGACCAGCAGCCACACCAGCGGGCCCGCCGCGGCGGGGGCCAGGACCAGGCCGGACCACCAGGCGATCGCGTGCAGGAGCGCGGTCACCGCCAGGGCGAGGACGGCAAAGCCGGMGGGGGCCAGCGCGCTGCGGAAGTGCCACAGCAGCCCGCCCACAGCGGCCAGGGCCTCGCGGGTGAGGGAGGGGCGTTCGGGCATCACGACGACGAACGGCTGAGCGTTACGGCGCCCGCGCTGGCGCGGGAGGCGGATGGTGGTGGCCCCGGCGCTCGTCTTCACGGCGCGGCGGGGGCGGGTACGGCTGGTCACAGCGAAACTCCCAGGMCAGATGAAGGGATGTTCAGGCGGTGCGCTGTTCCTCGATGGCGATGCAGGTCCCGCAGATGCCGTAGGAGCGGGGGATGCAGTAGCCGGCGTCGAGCCGGCAGCGGGGGCAGGTGCGGCGGGCGAGCATCGCCAGAGCGAGCGCTCCCCACTTGCGCGACGTCATCGGCCGCACCGGCAGCGCCAGTTCCTCGCGGTACAGGTAGGCGACACGGGGGCCGCCGGTGCGGCGGTTGAAGCGCATGAGCTGGGCTGCTATCGGCTGCCCGCCGGGCCGCAGCCCGCGGGCGCGCAACTGCCGGCGGGTGGCGTAGCCGTCGGGGGCCATGCGCCACGGGTAGGTGGGCACCCCGTAGCGGGCCCCCGACGGGTCGAAGCACTTCGCGTAGGCGGCGGGCATCAGAACATCGCCTCAACCTGCGGCGCCCGGGTGACTTCCTGCTCGCGGGTTTCCTGCACCCGGGCGGACACCCAGCCGATCGACCAGCCGGTGTCCTCCGAGAGCTGCCGCACCGTCCGCTCACCCTCACGCAGCGAGCGAATGTAGGTGCGAGCCTCCGACTCCGGCATCTTCGTGAACGTGCGCGGCCCGCTGTTCACGGCCGTGTTCACGACGGCGTCCGCCGCGTTCACCGGCCTCTGCCCAGACTGCTCGCGGGCAGAGTGCGGGGCCGTCTCGCGGGCCGTGGCAGCGGGGCGTGAACGCTCTGCGCGCTCTTGCTGTTCACGGCGCAGGGCGTCCGCGTGCTGCTGGGTTTCGCGGCGGACCTGGTCGTCGTGTTCGCGCTGCTCACGACGCATGTCCGCCTCACGGTCCAGGCGTTCACGCTCGATGCGGGCAGCGTGCTCACGCTCCGCGGCCCGCTCGGCCGCCTCACGTTCGGCGCGCTCGCGCTCCAGCCGCTCGGCATGCTCACGGGCAGCGTGTTCACGCTGTTCACGGCTCTCCCGCTCGTGTTCACGCTCGGCCCGCACCCGCTGTTCACGCTCCGCGGCTTCGGCGGCTCGTGAACGCTCGATGCGCTCCAGCGCGTTCGTGATCGCGCGCCGGTAGGCGAGGCCGGCTTCCGCGGTGACGATCAGCAGCAGTGGGGCGACCGCGTGCACGACCACCCCGACCGCATCCCGTTTGAGCGCGCTGTCCCCGACGTTCAGCAACAGCGTCATCAGCCCGGTCATCCACCGCAGCACGGCCGGCCACCGTCCCGAGTCGCCTCCGAGGCGGGCCACGACTGCGTCCAGGCGGACCACGATGACCACCGCCGCGTCGACGACCAGCGGCAGGATCGGCGCCGTCCAGTCCCACGCATCCGGCGTGACCCGCTCGACCAGGGGCGTGACGGTCAGCACCGAGAACAGCACCGCACCCGCGGTGATCGTCCACGTGCCCGCCGAAAGCGTCTTCTCCGCGGACCGCACCTGCTCACTCGTCACGGCCGCCGGCCCGCTCATGCCGCACCGCCGGCCAGCACCGGGGTGACGACGTCCGCGTAGCCGGTCAGGAGCACCGTGGCGCCCGCGTGGTCGACGCTCGCGCGCAGGACTGCGGTCTGTCCGTCGTTCTGCACGCGGTAGGTCACCGCGTCCGGCGCGATCTTCAGGGTCTCGCGCCATGCCTCGAAGCCGGCCGGGTCGTCGTAGAACGTCAGCTCCAGCCGCTCCGGGTAGATCGTCGTCACGTGCACGGTCGGAGCCGGCAGGTGCCCGAAGTCCACGGCTAGCAGACGCAGCGTCCGCAGGGGCATGGCCAGGTCATCGAGCGTCAGGGTCCCGCTCACTCGGCACCCCCTTCGGGGACGACGAGGAAGCGGTCCGTGTCCAGGTCCATGACGACCGTGGCGCTCTCGCCCTGCTCCCGCAGCGCGGCGGCCCGCTCCTCGGCCGGCCAGCTCCCGCGGGGGTGGCCGGCGGGGAAGGCGTCGAGGATCTTGTGTTCGCTCATGCGCCGACACCTGCGATCGTGATCGAGCGGTTGGCCAGCTCACGACGGGCCGTAAGGACCCGGTGGCGGGCCCGGCGGATACGCCGGGTGTCCAGCTCGTTCGGGGTCCGGTCGAGGGCGTTGATCTGCGCGTCCAGCAGTTCGACGCCGGCCAGGATGACCGGCATCTCCTGCTCGATCGCGTCCAGCTCCGCGGCCGACGGCTCGCGGTCGGAAAGGTCGGCGGTAACAACCGCCTGAACAGCACCGATGTGCTTCATGGGTCGTGTCTCCCTAGTCAGTGGAACGGCCCGAAAAGCGGCCCCGGTGTTCCAGCACCGGGGCCGCGCCGTTGAAGTCGGATCTCCGGCTCCCCTCAGCGCTGCTCGTACGAGACGAGCAGCGGAGGCAACCGGCCCACAGCCGATGAGCTGCGGAAAAGTTGAGTCGCGCTGAACCGCACACGGGACAGAACCTGTGCACGCCGCCCTCTTGTTTGCAGAGGCGGGACGGACTACCTCAGGCACGCTGTTGAGTTCTCAAGGAACAAGCACTGCCTTCGTACTCACCCCCGCGGGCTTCCCTCCGGGCGCTATCTGTGCAGGTCAAGCAGTTGCAACGACTCATCCCTGATCTGCTTAGGGGGGGTTGCCGTCTTGCTTGATAGGTACGGTAGGCAAGTCGACGGCTGCGCGCAACCCCCTCTCGCGGTAGAGTCTGCTATCCCCCCTAGGCGATGATCGGAGAGTCGTGCACTACGACATGGAGCAGGTCCCTGGGATCGCGGACCCCGTAGACCGCGCCAAAGCCGCAATCGACCTGATGGCGCGGTATCAAAGCCACGTGAACGAGCTGTCCCGCATCCGCCGGGAAGCGATCGAAGAGGCGCAAGCGTCGGGCATGACCCAAGCCGAGATTGCGAAGCGACTCGGAGTCAGCCGCGGGCGCGTCGGTCAGCTAGCGTCATCTGGACCCCCGCCAGAGCGCGCCTTCTTCGGTACAGACCTGGTCACGGTCTCACTCGGGGGCAAGTACGAAGCGGGGAAGGCGCCCGACCAGAAGCCCAGCGAGGTGGTTACACGGGAAGATCTCAACAACTTCGAGCACCTTCGCAAGCTGCTGGGCGGCATGAAACTGGATGCTCAGTACGAGGTGATCCCACCGAGCGGAATCGTCAACCTCAACCGGGACAACCACGTCGTTGTCTGCGGCCCCCGTCTGTCCCCGATCGTGGCGCAGGTGCTCGAAGGTGATGACAACCTTCGGTTTGCCAAGGATCACGCGTGGCACCTGGTCGACCAGGTAGCCGGGAAAGAGTTCCGGTCACCGCAAGATGAGGACGGGTCCGCCGGCGACGTCGGATACCTGGGACGCCTTCCTCGCTTGGACGGAAAGGGGACTTTCCTCTACATCGCCGGTATCCACTCCATCGGAGCGAACGGAGTCGTTCACTTCCTGGAGAACAACCTGGCAGAGCTGTACAGAGAGGTCCGCACGCGCCGCTTCTCCACTCTCATTTCGTGCCGTTACGACCCAGCGACGCTCGAAGTGCTGGAGAGTCGACGCGTCACTCCGCTGTACCGACACGAAGGCTGAACATGCGAGTCGCGATCGACACCCGACCCGGTGGAGCCGCCCCCAACGAAGATTGGGTGGCTGGCACACCCGCTCTTGCCGTTGTGCTAGACGGGCTCAGCACTGCGGGCCTGGACACGGGATGCCGCCACGGTGTTCCGTGGTACGTCGAGCACCTGGGCAGCCAGCTCGTGGCCGCGCTGGTTGACCCAGAGCGCTCACTATCGACCGGCTTGGCCGATGCCCTCGAACGCGTGGCAGCCGAGCACCCCGAATGCGACCTGCGGAATCCGGGAACTCCATCCGCAACGGTGGCCGTCCTTCGGCAGCGCGAAGGCTTCTTCGATCACCTCGTCTTGGCTGACTCCCCGATCGTGCTCGAAGACCGCCAAGGCTTCTCCGTGATCACTGACCTGCGTGTGAAGGAGATCCTTCCGGAGTTGAAGGCGGAAGTTGATCAATACGAGACCCACACGAGAGAGCACAAAGAGGCTTTGCGCCGTCTGGTACTCGCGCAACGGCAGGTCCGCAACACGACAACCGGGTATTGGGTCGCGGCTTCCGGACCCGAAGCGGCGGAACATGCGCTGACCGGCAGCGCTCCCGTCGAGGATCTACGCGCCGCCGCGCTCTTGTCCGATGGCGCGTCGTGCCTCGTCACGGACTACGCAATGGCGACCTGGTCCGAAGTCTTCAGGACGCTCCGCGCCGGGGGGCCGCGAGAGCTGATCGATGCGGTTCGCAAGGTGGAGGCCACAGACCCTCATGGGCAGCGGTGGCCGCGCTACAAGTCCGGCGACGACGCGTCCGTCGCCTTCTGCGAGTGGTGATAGTGCCTAGTCAGCGCTGACGCCCTCTGTCTCATTCACCCCCGTCCGAAGGCGTCCACAACGGTTCACGCGACGGGCCGGAGCACGGGAATGAACGAGGTTGAACGCGCGCGGATCAAGCGCTGAGCAGCACGAACAGACCTCGAAACCGAGTGTGGCACAAGATGCCCAGGGTTCAAATCCCTCTGTTACTCAACATCGTCGAAAGTAGCAACGGAACGGTCCGCATCGAATGCCGAAACATTCATTGTCGCCCGTTTTCCGGGAGTAGCGTCGAGAATTCCTCTCACGACTACCGGACGGCGCTCGCCATGGTAGCGAGCGGCGCGCCGATAGACGTCCAGAGGAAGTTCAAATGAAACTACCCTGGTTTTTCCATCAAGCACTGTTTCCATGGAAACATGCCCGGTGTTTTCGTTTTTCTTGAGTGATAGACGTCTGATTACGCCGTACAAGATCCGTTCGGCAGGAGCGTTAGCCTCTTTTAGGTCGCTTTCGACTTGCTGGATCAGCTCAGCCGCTCCACCGGCGAACACAATCTTTCCAGCCGTTGAGGCGGGAGGAAGGGACGTGGGAGCCCAGTTGAAGGTCACGTCGAATACATCAACGCTACCTTTACCGATAACGTCGAGTACAGCGGCGCACAGCTCACTAGAGACGCCTTCATCGACCGCGTCGCGCATCTCATCTCTAGTTGGCGCATGGTCTCGCACTATGGTCATCTCTGCCAGCACCTCAAGGGCTCCGGAGAGAGTGGTTAGCATCCGCCGTTCAAAGTATGAATCGTCGGCACCTGCCTCGATTCGGGGCTCATCAAAACTATCATTTACCAACTCGCCAAATCGAGCGTTACTGATAATTGGAACGATGTAGGAACCTGGCCTTGTTTGCCCCAGGCGCATGCGGCGGGCATGCTTGTGAGCGGCCTTAGGCATTGAATTTCCGTAGTACCCCTGGCGGTGCAAGGTTGCGGCGGCGGCCGAAACCATCAGCCGATGAGCAGAATTAAAAAGCCCGATTCCCGCCAGTAGAGGAATTGTCCCATCGGAAATATCTTCGTCTTCAGCTCTTAGGTCTGTGACGTCGACAAATTGGCGTGAAATTTCTAGCCGGATCTCATCCGGCGACCGGTTCTCTTTCTTTGCCAATTCGCCTGTGAGGATGTGCAGATTTTTCGAGAAGTCGGGCGCATCCGGCTTCTTAGGAACGAGGATTGAGGTGTCTTCATCACCCCCGGGTTGCCAAACCTCTGCGAGTGGACCTGAAATCGATCGCTGCCAACCCGAACGGCTCAAATATGAAACGATCTCGTCGACACCGACGTCGAAAGTATCCATCACACCCCGTCCCCGCCGGCAGACCCGAACAAGCGCTTATGGGCGTAAGTGAAGACGTCTTCCATTCCTGCCTGATCAATTCTTTGCGCTTTAGGCAGATGGATTCTCTTGGTTTCTTGTCCGACTACCTCGGGGAGGTTCTGAATCTGAGCGTAGTAGCCCGAACAGTGCATTAGAAGTGTCTCGTTATCATGCGCAAGCCACTCCCCAAGGTCTTTAGTTACCACGACCAAGCCGAGATATCCGGCTGCGCTTCGCTCTCGCTCCCTAAGGGCGTCGTACGTTTGTATATCCAGATCAAATGCGTAGGTTTCGCCGTCGGAAAGCAAAGTTGGAGAAAACGTGCATTTCATCTGGAATTCAACAAGAATGTGATTGCGCTTTAGCGTTACATCTACGCCGTCTTTATCTACATTCCACGTAGCCGATGTAGCTCCAGCGCGTGTAGCCACGGCTGAGAGGTAAGCAAGGCTGATCTGCTCTTGCTGCCAGCTCACCGGCTTCGCCACATGGCCCCCCTTGGTCACGCTGAGCCAAGCGTAACTCACACTCCGCCATTGCGGTGATTGGCGAAAGGGATGTGATCTTTTTGTCCGCTTTAGTGGATCTCGCCCCTTTAGTGGGCTTCCGTGGAGGCTTGGTCGGTGCATCAGCATCCCTCCACGCTCCTCATGTATGCCGACAAGGGCACTAGTTCAAGCATCGTCGCACGCACGTACGACACTGCGTCCTGTGCTTCCCAGTGAATATCCGCGGGCGAGCCTCGTGCGTCCGAGGATGGGGTATATCCCCACAAGTCGCTAGTCGCGACTCGTATGACCTCTGCGCGCCTGCGGGCTTGATCAATCGTTTCGCAGTGGAGGAGCAAGCGATGCTACGGCTTCGGGGGTAAGAGCGTGAGGGTCGTGCGGCCCTCGGCCATCCTCCGGCCAGAATGTACTTGTTCCGAAACTGCACGAGTCGAAACTTGCAGGTCAGGTGACGTTTTAAGGCGTGATAGCGGTCGGTCTTGAAAACCGTCGTGGCAGCGATGTGACCGTGGGTTCAAATCCCACACCCACTGCAGGAGAACGGCCCCTGACCAGGTAACTCGGTCGGGGGCCGTACTCGTGTGGTCGCACCGCGATTGCCCGTAGTTCCCCATAGTTTCCCGCTCGATCGGGCACGTGAGGGGCACGGTAGCCTCGCGGCATGACCGCACAGCCACGGATCGGCTCCGTCTGGGCTCGACGCGTCCCGGACTACCCGCAGCACGACCGCGACTTTCGTGTGACTGGGGTGTTCACCAAGGGGGATGTCACTTACGTCGAGGTGGAGGATCTCGAAAGCGGCTCACTGAGTAGGGGCCTGCTTGAGTACATGCTCGACTACGCGAAGCCCGTGACTGGCGACGACGGTACGGCGTACTGATCTTCAGCCTGCGCCTCGTCTAGCCTCCCTTAACTCACCACTCACCCCAGCTTCCATCCCGTCCGCCGTCGACCCACACACCGTGGAGCGGGCGTGGTTCACGGCGTCCAGGTGGAGCGCGCCACTGTACGAACGACCTGGACGCCATGGGCCGCGTCTGCTCGGCTCTGCCTGGGGCGACGGTGGACGGTGGGAGGGCGCGTGACGGCTTGAGCTAGGCGAGGGATAGCAAACGTGTAGGGGTTGGTCAATCGGTCCTGTTTTGGGCAGCATTGGCACGAAATCGTTGTCTGCGCTTAGCCCGCTGCTGGGCCGCCGTAAAACCCTTGCCCTGGATCCCAAGCCTCACATTCTTGCGCAATGCACGTAGGCGGGGTCGAAGGTAGCGACGGATCTGGTGATGAGTTTTCACCGTGCCGGGCAGAGGTGTGCCTCCAGAACGTTCAGGGAGGAGGTTGTTCTCTCGCTGCCAAACCGTCCCTGCCGCATCTCTGTACCGAATCACTACGGTGGGAGGACCCATCGATTCTAGGTCTTGGGCTGTGAGCGGGGTGTCATCGTCCCAATCCCTCCAGTCGCTTATGTCGACTCGCACCTCCTGGTCAGGCGCCAACACCATCCAGAGGCGCTCGGCCAAGTGGGGACGAACCCGAGCTACGACGTACGAGGTATCGTCCTCTCGGTCCCAAAGTTCCGCTTTGACCTCGCGCAATTCAATGGAGAATATTGGTGTCTGTCCGAGGTTCTTGACCACTACTTCATTGTTGTTCAGCTGCGTGATTGCAACGAATGTGGCCCTCTCGTGCTGCGCTGACCGCAACACTTCCTGAGCGGCGTAGTGCTGCCGCAAGGCGATTCCCAACGCCACGACTGCTGCCGCAAACGATCCAGCTGCAGAAAATGCTTCAACATTCATCCGGGTAAAGTTACACAAGGAGAAGAACAACGCAGGTCGTGGGATGACTCTCGCACTGCGAACTGACGGACGCTCGATGGGCAGCCGCCGTGTCCGGAGAGGACGTCAGGCTAGCCCTGCTGCCAGCGCAGTCGGCGACCCGGTCCATCCTTTGTCTGTGGGCCACACTGCCGCGATGCCGTGGTGCTCCAGGAGTCGTGTGTAGACCTCGCCGACTGGCTCGGAGAACAGCGCCAACTGTCGGGGTTGAGCGTCGTGCGGGTACAGGCAGAAGGCGTAGGTTGCCAGTTGCCCCAGAGCCTCGCGCACTGCCCCGGTGGCGTTGCCGCGCCTGATGAACTTGGCTTCAGCGAGCCAGTGCACACCGTCTTTGATGATCACCATGTCGCGTGGGTGGACGTTCGTTCCGACGTCCACCTGTCGGTCGCGCAGGAACTGGCCGTACCGGGCTACGAGAGTTTCGTGGCTTCGGCTCTTGCGCAGCTTGCGCGCCACGACCGTCTGCGTGTACTCGGCATCACTTTTGGGCGCGAAGTGCAGCAGCAATTCTGTCGCCTTGGTGGGCGGCTGTGCGACCACGGTGACGATGGTGTCGCGCGTGGTCTGACGTACCTCCTCGCGAACGGCCAAGGCCTCCTGGTAGAGAGTGATCATGCGGGCTAGATCTGCGCGCAGAGTCTGCTCGCTGGGCAGCGCGGCGACCTCGTAAGTGATAGCCAAGAGGTTCCCGGCCTCGTAGGACCGAGGCAGGCCGGAGCGCCCGCCAAGATCGATCGTCGTGCTCAACCCCGCTTTGGCATCAGTAGAAAGAGCGTCGCGGATGGCCGCCGCTTCGGCGGCCAGCCTCATACGTGCTTCACGCGCGCCGAGCGCCTTGGTGATCTCCGTGACGCCTTGATTCAGGCTGAGCGCGAAGGTCTTCCTGTCCTCAGCAAGGAGGTAGACGAGGTACATCCCTCGGGTGGCTGTCGTCGTCTCATCCGGGTCGAAGATCGAAACCCATGGGCAGACAGCAAGGTTGCCCTTCCCGGGGCTCCCCACAACCAGGTAGCCACCAGGCACCAAGTGCCCAACTTCGCTAGAAGCGCCCCGGATCAGGCGCGCTACGTCGCTGCTGATGCTCTGGTCGTCACCAACCCCGAAGGTCGTACCGATCTTGTAGAGGAAGTCACCAAGCTCCATACGCCAGATGCTAGGGGTGACCACTGACAACGCCACACCGAAATAACCGTCCTGACCCTGTCGGAGAGAGAGTTGGACGGCGAGAGAACCGACATCCGTTGTCCTGATCGTTGTCCAGTACGCCGACGGTCACCCACGTTCGCCACCGTCCGCATAGCAGCGCTGACCTGTCTCGCGAACCTCTGCGAACGCTGCCGTACGTCAGTGCGGACAGTTGGAAAGCGTGTTGGGGGCAACCCCTCACGAGTTCGAATCTCGTATCCTCCGCCAGTGCCTCACCGGGCACTAACGTCGAAGGGCCCCACTGTTCGCAGTGGGGCCCTTCGACGGTTCTCGGCTCTCGTCGTCGACGTCTCCCGGAGCGTGCCCGCCTGGAAGCCCTGCGGTCCATCGACCCGGCCTTGCCGGGTGATCCCGAGCCCGAGCGTGTCTGGTACGTCTCGTACGGGTCCAACCTGCACCTGGACCGGCTCGCGTGCTACATCCGTGGCGGCCGGCCGCCCGGTGCCACGAGGACCTACCCCGGTTGCGGGGACCCGACGATGCCCAGCCGCTCGATCCCGGTCGAGCTCGCGGGCGTCCTGTATTTCGCGACCCGTTCGCCGGTGTGGGGCGGTGGCAGGGCGTTCTACGACCCGCGGGCCGACAGCCGGGTTCTGGCGAGGGCGCACCTGGTGACGACGGGTCAGTTCTCGGACATCGCGGCTCAGGAGATGTACAGGGAGCCGGGCCCGCAGATCGATCTCGCGGAGGTGCTGACCCGGGGGACAGCGACCCTGGGCGAGGGGCGGTACGAGACGCTGGTGTGCGCCGGCCAGGTGGACGGGCTGCCGACGTTGACCTTCACGGCCCCCTGGGGTGTGCGGGACGTGCCGTGGAACCCTCCGTCGGCGGCGTACATGCGCTGCCTGGCCATGGGGCTGCTCTCCGCGGACGTATGGGACCTCGAAGCGGTTGCCTCGTACCTCGCGGCGTGCCCGGGCGCGGCGGGCCACTGGTCGGAACAGGCGCTCGCCGACCTGTTGCAGGGCTGATCCCGCAGTCCCTGGGCCACTGGCGGACCACTTGTGGGCCAGGAGGGCCAGGAGAGCCAGGAGCCAAGGGCCCGGAGTGAGGCGGAGAAGCGCGGGTCACGCTCCCTGGCCCACCTCCGCCAGACGGCCGCGCAGGCGGGTCGTGTCCTGCACCGGGGGCAGGCCGTACGCCCTGCGGTACTCGCGGTTGAACTGGGTCGCGCTCACGTAGCCAACCCTCTCCGCGACCAGCGCCGCCGTGGTGTCGCCGGCCAGGAGGAGCCGGCGGGCCTCCTGCAGGCGCAGGTGCTTCTGGAAGCGGAGCGGGCTCATCCCCGTCGCCGCCTTGAAGTGGCGGTGCAGGCTCGCCGTGCTCATGTGGGCCGTCGCCGCGATCTCGTCGATGCCGAGCGGCTCGCTGTAGCGGGCGCTGATCCACCGGGCCGCCGTACGCACCCGGGCGGCGGCCGAGTCGGCCACCGTGAAGTGCCGCAGCGTCGGGGCGAGACTGGTGCCCAGCAGGCGGTAGAGGATCTCCGTCTCGACGGGCCCCGCCAGGGCGCGGATGTCCTGCGGGGTGTCCAGCAGCCGGACCCAGCGGGTGACCGCGTCGGTGAGTTCGGGGGTCATCGGGGCACTGATCTGACCGGCCGGCTCGGGGGAGGCGGAGCGGGCCGCGTCCCTGCCGACGGGTTCCGGGTCCAGTTCCAGCAGCAGCTCGGTGAGCAGGTCGGCGTCCAGACGCAGCACCGCCGAGCGGTACGGCACCTCCTCGAACGTCGCCGTGACCGGCAGGACCAGCGAATTCAGGAAGATCTGGCCGGGCCCGCTCGTCCAGCGCAGGTCGCCCGCGACGCTGGTCTTGGAGCCCTGCACGACGAAACAGACCATCGGCTCGTACAGCATGTCGAGCGGTGTGACGGGCTCGTCGAGCGTCACCAGCCGCTGGCGCGGCACCGCCGTGTCGGACCACATGTCGCCGCGGTACCGCGCGATCGCCTGGGCGAGGTCGTCCAGCATGTGCGCCTCCTGACCGGGACCCCCGGGACAGGCCCCTGAGAGAATCAAGCAATCCTATGCGGCCGACGGCCCATGACCCGCGGCCTCCCCGCTCCTAGCGTTGACCGCATGACACAGCAGGGCAATGACCAGCAGAACGACACACAGCAGGACCGTACGGGACAGGAAGGGAGCGGGCTGCCGGTCCGTTCGCTCGGGCGCCAGGGACTGACCGTCGGCGCCGTCGGACTCGGCACCATGGGCATGACCATGGCCTACGGCGCCGGTGACGAAGCCGGCGGCATCGCGACCGTTCGCCGGGCGTACGAACTCGGCGTCACCATGTTCGACACCGCCGAGCTGTACGGCATGGGCACCGGCAGCAACGAGCAGCTGCTCGGCCGCGCCGTGCGGGACATCCGCTCCGAGGTCGTGATCGCCACCAAGTTCGGCTTCGACATGGACGCGCCGCAGAACGCCGAGGGGTACGCCCTCAACAGCCGCCCCGAGCACATCCGCGAGGTCACCGAGAACAGCCTGCGCCACCTCGGCACCGACTACCTCGACGTGCTCTACCAGCACCGCGTGGACCCGGACGTACCCATCGAGGACGTGGCGGGCACGGTCGGCGAGCTGATCGCCGAAGGCAAGGTCCGCTACCTCGGGCTCAGCGAGGCCGGGCCCGACGTCCTCCGGCGCGCCCACGCCGTCCACCCGGTGTCCGTGCTGCAGACCGAGTACTCCGTGTTCGAACGGGCCGTGGAGGCCGACGTCCTGCCCGTGGTGCGCGAGCTGGGCATCGGGTTCGTGCCGTATTCGCCGCTCGGCCGGGGCTTCCTGACCGGGGCCGTGAAGCCGGCGGCCGAGTATCCGGCCGACGACATGCGCAGCTGGGACGACCGCTGGCAGCCCGGCAACTACGAGCGGAACCTGACCGCCGTACGCGAACTGACCGCGCTCGCGCAGGACAAGGGCATCTCCGTCACGCAGCTGGCCCTGGCCTGGCTGCTGGCCCAGGGCGACGACATCGTGCCGATCCCGGGCACCCGCAGTCCGCAGCGGCTCGCCGAGAACGTGGCCGCGGCGCACGTCGTCCTCACCCCGCAGGACCTGGCCCGCGTCCAGGAGATCCTGCCCAAGGGGGCGGCCGGGTCCCGCTATCCCGAGGCGATCATGCCGTCCTGGTGACGCCTATCGTCCTGGTGACGCCGTTCGGGGCGGCTTCCTGCCTGCGGCGTATCAGCGGGCGATCTTCACCCGGCGGGTCTCCGAGACCTGGTCGATGTCCGATGTGCGGATGGTGACCTTCATCGTCCAGGTGCCGGCCAGGGGCAGGTTCACGGACTGGGTCCCCCAATAGCCGCCCTGGTTGGTGAGGCCGGCGTCGATGGGGCCGATCTCCTGGGACCGCAGGGTGAAGGAGAGCCGGATCTCGGGGACGGTGGCGATGCCTCCGTCGGGGCCGATGACGACCGCCTCGACCCTGTTCTCGCCGACGCGGCCCGGCTCCAGGACGATCTGGACCTTGCCGTGGCCGCCCGGGGTGCCGACGTCGAAGGGGATCAGGGTCGTGGACGCGGTCGGGCCGCCCCCGTCGGCGCTCGCGCCCGCACCGGAGCGGGCCGCCGCCGCGGTTTCGAGTTCGGCGCGGCCGGGCTGAGTGCCGGTCAGCACCGTCGTGACGACCAGCACCGCCACCCCCACGACGACCTCGGCGAGCACCGAACGGCGCAGGGAGCGGTGGTGGACGTGGCGGGGATGGGGGGCGTCGGGGTCCGGTCCGGCTCCGACTTCGACTCCGGCTCCGACTTCGGCTCCGGGCTTCGTCCCGTCATCGGCCGTGGCATCCGCCT
>NZ_VDFC01000078.1:0-2470 GCF_008369065.1 Streptomyces apricus
AGTGAGGGGCTGGGCGCGGGGGCGGGTGCGGGTCCGTGGGGGCTGGTCGCGCAGTTCCCCGCGCCCCTAAAAGCCAAAGACTGCGCCGTTCCCCGCGCCCCTGGCTACCCAGGGGCGCGGGGAACGGCGCGACCAGCCACGTCCCGGCGGAGCGCCTAGGCGACCGTCGTCCGGCAGGTCAGTTCCCGGGTCTCGTCCGGGTGGCGGACCGGGCCCGTCAGGGTCAGGTGGGTCGTGTGGTGGGTGGTCGTGCTGGAGCTCGCCACGCGCAGTTCCAGGGCGCCCGGCTCCACCGTGCGGCGGCCCTCGCGGTCGGTGAACGCCGACAGGTCCGGGTGGAAGTGGAACGTGACCCGGCGGGCCTCTCCCGGAGCCAGGGTCAGGCGCTGGTAGCCGATCAGCCGGACGTCGGGGCGGGTCACCGAGGCGACCGGGTCGTGCAGGTAGAGCTGCACGGTCTCCGCACCCTCGCGCGGCCCCGTGTTGCGGACCGTGACCGAGACGTCGTACGGCTCCGACGTGCTGGTCCGCGCGCTGCGGTCCGCCGTGTCCTCGTAGGCGAAGTCCGTGTACGACAGGCCGTGGCCGAAGGGGTGGAGCGGGGTCGGGTCCAGGCTGCTGACCTCGCCCGCCAGGCCCAGCGGGGGCTGGAGGTAGGTCCACGGCTGGCCGCCCGGGGTCCGCGGGACGCTCACGGGGAGCCGGCCCGAGGGGTTGACCCGGCCCGACAGGACGCCCGCCACCGCGGGGCCGCCCTCCTCGCCGGGGAAGAACGCCTGGACCGTGGCGGCCAGCCGGTCGTGCCAGCGGCCCAGCGCGTACGGGCGGCCGGTGAGCAGGACGAGCACGACCGGGGTGTCCGTCGCCGTCAGGGCGTCCAGCAGCTCGGCCTGCACGCCCGGCAGCTGCAGGTCCGCCACGTCGCAGCCCTCGCCCGAGGTGCCCCGGCCGAAGAGGCCCGCCCGGTCGCCCAGCACGGCCACGCAGACGTCCGCCTCGGTGGTGCGCGCGACGGCCTCCGCGAAGCCCGAGGTGTCCGGGCCGGTGGTGTCGCAGCCCTCGGTGAACGTCAGCTTGGCGTCCGGGAGTTCCGTGCGCAGGGATTCGAGCAGCGTGGGGATCTCGATGCCCATCGGCAGGGCCGGGTGGTTGACGCCCACGTGGGACGGGAACGAGTAGCAGCCCAGCATGGCCAGCGCGTCCGAGGCCCGCGGGCCGACCACGGCGATCCGGGTGTCGGGGGCGAGCGGCAGCAGGCCCTCCGGGTTGGAGAGCAGGACCACGGATTCCTCGGCCAGCCGGCGGGCCAGCGCGCGGTTCGCGGCCGAGTCCAGGTCGATCGGGCCGGTGGGCTCCGGGCCCCAGTCCTCGTCCAGCAGCCCCAGCTCGCACTTCTGGAGCAGGACCCGCGTGGCGGCCCGGTCCACCACGGACTCCGGGACGTCGCCGGCGCGCACGGCCCCGGCCAGCGGGTCCCCGTAGCAGTGGACCGTCGGCAGTTCGACGTCCACGCCCGCGGCCAGGGCCGCGTGGGCGGCCTGCGCCTCGGTGCCCGCGACCCGGTGCAGGGTCTTGAGGAAGCCGACGCCGAAGTAGTCGCTGACGACCGTGCCCGTGAACCCCCAGCGCTCCCGCAGCAGTTCGGTCAGCAGGTACGGGTCCGCGGTGGCGGGCACGCCGTCCGTGTCCGTGTAGGCGGCCATCACCGAGCGGGCCCCGCCCTCGCGCAGCGCGAACTCGAACGGGGGCAGCGTGATGTCGGCGAACTCGCGCACCCCGGCCCGTACGGGGGCGAGGTTGCGGGCGCCCGCCGAGGACGCGTACCCGGCGAAGTGCTTGAGCGTGGCGACGATCCCGGCGGACTCCAGGCCGCGCACGTACGCGGCGCCGATCGTGCCGACCAGGTACGGGTCCTCGCCGATGGTCTCCTCGACCCTGCCCCACCGCAGGTCCCGCACGACGTCCAGGACCGGGGCGAGGCCCTGGTGGACGCCGACGGAGGCGAGGTCGCGGCCGATCCGCCCCGCCATCTCGGCGACCAGGTCCGGGTCGAACGTGGCGCCCCAGGCGAGCGGCACGGGGTACGCGGTGGCGCCCCACGCGGTGAAGCCGGCCAGGCACTCCTCGTGGGCGACGGCCGGGATGCCGAAGCGGCCCGCCCCGACGAGCCGGCGCTGGGCGCGGGCCAGTGCCTGCGCGCCCAGCGCCGGGTCCACGGGAGCCGTGCCGAAGGAGCGGGTGAGCTGGCCCAGGCCCTGGGTGATGACCTCGTCCCAGTCGAAGTCCGCGGCCATCTCGTCCTGGTGCGGGGCCACCCCGTCGCCGTCCGTGGCGGCGCCCACCCACACGCCGTAGAGCTGGGCGGCCTTCTCCTCCAGGGTCATCCGGGCCAGCAGGTCGGCGACCCGGGCCTCGGCGGGCAGCGCGGGATCACGCCAAGGGGCGGTGGTCATGGAACTCCTGTCGGATT
>NZ_VDFC01000078.1:2570-10123 GCF_008369065.1 Streptomyces apricus
GGGCGGGGTCGCGTGGGTTCACTTTCCGCCCACGCCCATCAGGCCGCCGACCAGGGCGCGCCGGGCCACCAGGTAGACGGCGAAGATCGGGATGCCGGAGAGGACCACCGAGGCCAGCAGGGCGGGGATGTTCACGCCGAACTGGCTGACGTAGTTGAAGAGCCCGAGGGTCAGGACGCGCGGGCCGTCGGACTGGGTGAAGATCAGCGGGAAGAGGAAGCCGTTCCAGGCCTGCAGCGCCGAGTAGATGACGACGGTGCTGATGCCGCCCTTGGCCATCGGGACGGCGAGCTGGAACAGCATGCGCTGCGGCGAGGCGCCGTCCAGGGCCATCGCCTCGTACAGCTCCTCCGAGACGTCCCGCAGGGTGCCCACCAGGACGAGCACCGAGACCGGCATGGCGAAGGCCGCCGTCGGCAGGATGACCGCCAGCAGGCTGTCGTACAGGTCGAGCTTGGCGATCAGCAGGTACAGCGGGACGACGACCGCCTGGGCCGGGATCGCGACGCCCAGCAGGAAGAGCCGGAAGGCCAGGCCCGACCAGCGGTTGCGGGTGCGGACGGCGACGTACGCGAGCGGGACGCAGAGGGCGAGGACGATGCCGACGACCGCGACGGCCACGATCACCGTGTTGGCGAGCAGATGGCCGAAGCCGCTGTTCAGCACGGTGTTGTAGTTGTCGAGCGTCGGGTCCGTCGGCGGGCTCAGCGGGTTGCCGGTGAGCGCCTTGTCCTGGCTGGTGAGGGAGGCCGAGAGCATCGCGTAGATCGGGATGATCACGACCACGAGCCACAGGATCGAGCCGAGTCCCGCGACGGGATTGGCGCGCCTGGTCCAGTGCCGGCGCCGGCGGCCGGCCGGGGGCGGGCCGGCCGGCCGGTCCCCGCTCTTCACGGGACGCGGACGCGGCAACGTATCGTGTGACACTGCGTCACATCCCTTCGCGGGTACTGCGCATGCCGCCGAAGCCGGTCAGCCGCACGAGGATCAGGGACAGGCCGGTGGCGGCCAGCACCAGGAAGGACGCGATGGCGCTCGCGTAGCCGAAGTCGTAGCTCTTGAAGCCCGCCTCGTACATCAGGTACGGCAGCACCGCCGTGTCCGTGCCGGGGCCGCCCTTGGTCAGGATGAGGACGGTCTCGAAGTACGTGAGCGAGCCGACGACCATCAGGACCGTGGACGTCGTGATGGTGTGGCGCAGCTGCGGGAGCGTGATCGAGAAGAACTGGCGGTGGCGGCCCGCCCCGTCGATGGCCGCTGCCTGGTAGAGGACCTCGGGTATCTGCCGCGCCCCGCCCTGGTAGAGCAGGGTGTGGAAGGGGATGAACTGCCAGCCGCCGACGAACACGATCGCGAGGAACGCGCCGCTGGAGGAGCCCAGGATGTTCTCCTGGATGATGCCGAAGTTCGGGTCGAGCAGGGCGTAGAACAGCAGCGCGATCGCCGTCGAGGACAGCAGGAACGGCACGAAGAAGATCGCGGACAGCACCGCCCGGTTGCGCTGGCGGCCCGCCGCCCAGACCCCGAGCAGCAGCGCGATCACCGTCTGGAAGGCCCAGCTCACCACCGTCAGCAGGACCGTGAGCCACAGGGACTGCAGCATCCGGTCGTCGTCGAGCAGCTTGCGCCAGTTGTCCAGGCCCACGGGCGTCGGGTCGCCGAGGCCGTCCCAGCTGGTGAAGGAGAGGTAGAAGGCCAGGCCCATCGGGACCACGGCGAAGAAGCCGAAGAACAGGACCCCGGGCAGCGCCCAGGCGGCGTGCGGCCGGCCGGCCGTGGCGGTCCCGGAGCGCCGGGGCCGGCCCTCCGTCCCGGCCCCGGCCGGTCCGGGCTCCGCGGACGGGCGGTCCGCCGGGGCCTTCGTGGGGCTCGGTGCGCTCACTTCAGCTCCTTGAGCGCCGACACGAACTCGCTCGGCGAGGACTTGCCCACGAACAGCTTGTTGATCTCGGTGAGCATCGGGGTCGCGGTCTGCGAGCCGACCGCCTGGTCCCAGGAGAGCGTGAAGGCGGGCGCCTTCTCGACCATCTCGTACTGGAACTTCGCGAACTCCGGGTTGGGCGAGGCGTCCAGGAGCTTGGCCGCGTTCGCGGTCGTCGGGATGTCGCCGTTGGCGACCAGCGCCTTGGCGTACGTCTCGGAGGCGCAGTCCTTCAGGAAGGCGATCGCGGCGTCCTTGTTGCCCGCGCGGGTGTTGACCGACCAGTAGTTGGTGGGGTTGCCGACGACGTTGCGGATGTCGCCCTTGCCGCCCTCGACCGAGGGGAACGCGCACCAGCCGAGGTTGTTCTTGGCGAAGGACGGGAACTTGCCGAGCTGCGTCGAGTACTCCCACGAGCCCATCAGGTGCATCGCCGCCTTGCCCTTGGCGAAGACCGCGGGCGCGCCGCCGTTGGTGTACGCGACCGAGCTGAACTTCGAGCCGAAGGCGCCGTCGTCGATGAGCTCCTTGACGGTCTCGGCGGCCTTCAGGACGGCCGGGTCGCCCCAGCCGGACGCGTCGCCCTCCTGGATCCTCGCAAAGACCTCCGGGCCGCCGATGCGGTCGACGAGGTACTCCAGCCACATCAGCTCGGTCCAGGTGTCGGCGCCGCCGAGCGCGAACGGGGTGATCTTCGCCTTCTTCAGCTTGGCGTTGATGTCCTGCAACTGGTCCCAGGTGGTGGGCGGCTGGAGCTTGTGCTCGGCGAAGAGGGCCTTGTTGTAGAAGAGGATCACCGGCTGCATGCCGCGCATCGGTATCCCGTAGTGGCGCCCGCCCAGCCCGCCGGCCGCCAGCACCGCGGGCAGGAAGCCCGACTTGAGGGCCGGGTCGTTCTCGATGGTGTCGGTCAGGTCGACGACCTGCTTCGCCTCCTGGTAGTCCTTGATCGACCCGCCGCCCCAGTTGAAGAAGATGTCGGGGGCGCTCGGGGAGCCCATCGCGGTGCGCAGCTTGGCCGGGTACTCCGCGCCCGGGATCCGCTCCAGCTTCACCTTGCCCTTGGCGGTCCTGGCGGCGGTGGACTTGTTGAAGCGGTCGACGGCCGCCTGCTGGACCTTCACCGCGTCGTCCCCGTAGACGAAGGCGGTGAGGGTGCCGCCGCCCCCGCCGGAGTCGCTGTCGGAGCCGCAGGCGGTGAGGCCGGTGGTGAGCAGGGTGGTGGCGCCGGCGCCCAGGATCCAGCGCCTGCTGAACGTGCGGCCGCCCGGGCCTGCGCCGGCGCCCGCGGCGGCGCCTGCGCCGCTGGGCCGCCCGCCGCTGGACCGCCCATTGATCGACTCCATGACAGCACCTCTTCTTCTGGACACGCTCGTCTGCACGGCGCACTCGCGTCGCGAATGTTTCGGTTGTGATTCCGAATGTTCCGGGAACGTATGGCGGTCGAGGGTCTTCGTCAAGGGGTTGCGCAGGGATACGATCGCGTTCATGACTCGCCCGAATCCCGCCGTAGCCCAGTCAGCGACGCTCGCTGAGATCGCCCGCGAGGCTGGGGTGTCGGCCCCGACTGTTTCGAAGGTGCTCAACGGCCGCGCCGATGTGGCCCCCTCGACCCGCAGCCGGGTGGAGGAACTGCTGCGCCGGCACGGCTACCGGCGCCGCCGGGCCGAGGCGTCCCGGTCGCCGCTCATCGACCTCGTCTTCCACGAGCTGGAGAGCGCGTGGGCGATGGAGGTCATCCGGGGCGTGGAGAACGTGGCGCGGGACGAGGGGCTGAGCGTGGTCCTGTCCGAGAGCGCGGGGCGGCTCACGCCCGGGCGCACCTGGGCCGACCAGGTCGCCGCCCGCCGCCCGCACGGGGTGGTGCTCGTCCTCAGCGGGCTCGACGAGTCCCAGCGGGCGCTGCTGACCAGCCGTTCCATCCCGTTCGTGGTGGTCGACCCGGCGGGCGACCCCGGTGACGACGCGCCGTCCGTGGGGGCCACCAACTGGCAGGGCGGGCTCGCGGCGACCCGGCATCTGACGGAGCTGGGGCACCGGCGCATCGGCGTGATCACCGGGCCCTCGCGGATGATGTGCAGCCGGGCCCGGCTCGACGGGTACCGGGCGGCGCTTGACACCGCCGGGCTGCCGGTCGACCCGGCGCTGGTGCGCAACGGCGACTTCCACCACGAGAGCGGGTACCGCAACGGGCTGGAGCTGCTGCGGCTCCCCGACCGTCCGACCGCCGTGTTCGCGGGCAACGACCTCCAGGCGCTCGGCCTGTACGAGGCCGCCCGCGAGCTGGGTCTGCGGGTGCCGGAGGATCTGAGCATCGTCGGCTTCGACGACCTGCCGGTGGCCCGCTGGGTCGGCCCGCCGCTCACCACCGTGCGCCAGCCGCTGACGGAGATGGCCGAGGCGGCGACCCGGCTCGTCCTGGACCTGGGCCGCTCCGAGCGCCCCTCGGCGGCGACCCGGGTGGAGCTGGCCACGAGTCTGGTGGTCCGCAGCAGTACGGCTCCACCGTCGTGAGCGGGGGCGGAGCTCCGAAAGTTTCGAGGATCCCGACACCGGGAGCCCGGGAAATCTGAACGAAGCCTGAGAATTCCTGAAGTAAAGCCGCCAAGTTGTTGTTCCTTGTAATAATTCGGACTTACGTTCTCCCTGTGAGCGATGGCGTGGGCGCAGAGGACGGGTCCGGCAGCGAGGACGGCGAGGACGCCGCGATATCCGGCACGACCGGTGACGCGACACCGGGCACGGCCGGTGACGCGGTACCCGGCGCGGCCGGTGAGGCGACACCCGGCGCGGCCGGTGAAGGGCGGCGGCCGTGGTGGTCGGGCCGGTCGCGGCTGTTCAAGGCGGCGGGCATCGTCGCCGGCTGCGCCCTCGTGGTCTCACTGGCCGGGGCGGCCTGGGCCTACTGGCACCTGAACCACAACATCAAGAGCGTCGACATCGACAACGCGCTCGGCGACGACCGGCCGGCCCGGGGGATGACGACCCCGACGGCCGACGAGAGCCCGCTGCCGAGCGGCGCGCTCAACATCCTGGTCCTCGGCTCGGACTCGCGCGGCGGCGAGCGCAACAAGGCGCTCGGCGGCGGCAGCAGCGAGGGCGCCCGCTCCGACACGGCGATGATCGTCCACGTCGACGAGGGCCGTTCGGAGGCGACCGTGGTGAGCATCCCGCGCGACACCCTGGTCACCCGCCCCTCCTGCCCGTCGAACTCCGGGGGGACGACGTCCGAGGCGCACAGCGTGATGTTCAACAGCGCGTACTCGCTGGGCGGGCCGGTGTGCGCCGTCAAGACGGTGGAGGCCATGACGGACGTCCGCATGGACCACTACATCGAGATCGACTTCGCCGGTTTCGCGGACCTGGTGGACGCGCTGGGCGGCGTGACGGTGACGACGGAGGAGGACATCTCCGACGAGGACAGCCACCTCGAACTGGAGGCGGGCACCCACCACCTGGACGGCACCGAGGCGCTGGCGCTGGCCCGTACGCGGCACGGCATCGGCGACGGCAGCGACCTCGGCCGCATAGGCCTCCAGCAGAAACTGGTGAAGGCGCTCCTGGACCAGGTCTCCGCCACCGACCTGCTCGGCAGCCCCACCCACCTCTACAAGGTCGCCGACGCCCTGACGAGCAGCCTCACCACGGACACCGGCCTCGACTCCCTGACCGAACTGATGGACCTGGGCCGCAGCCTGAAGTCCCTCTCCTCCAGCACCACGCAAACGGTGACGATGCCGGTGCTCCCGGCCCCCTGGGACACCAACCGAGTGGTGGCGCAGGAACCGGAGGCGGGAAAGCTGTGGGAGTCACTGAGGTGAGGGCGTAGCGCTTCCCCAGAAACTCTTGAGGAAATCCGGTGGGTGTGTCGATTTCGGGGGGCTCCGTTCGACGCTCGGGTGAGAGGTGGGGGTCGGCCCCGTCTCCGTAGCCGGAAGACCGAGGAGTCTCCATGCCCCGCTATCTGTCGATGATCCGTGTCGATGAGCAGAACGCCCCCGCCGAGGGTCCCAGTGACGCGCTCATGGAGCGCATGGGGAAGCTGATCGAGGAGATGACCAAGGCCGGGGTGCTGCTGGACACCTCGGGGCTGACGCCGACCGCGCAGGGGGCGCGGGTGCGCTGGGAGGGCGGCGGGCTGTCCGTCACCGACGGGCCGTTCACCGAGACCAAGGAGGTCGTCGGCGGGTACATGATGCTGCAGGCCAAGGACCGGGACGAGGCGGTCGAGTGGTCCAAGCGGTTCCTGCGGATCCACGAGGCCCACTGGACGGTGACCTGCGAGGTGCGGGAGATCGTCGAGGGCTGAGCCCGGGCGCGCGGCGGGTTCCGGCGGCAGGGGCTTGGCCGTACGGGGCCGGGGGCCCCGGCCCCGCGGAGAGGACCCGCGTCAAGACCCGCAAGGGCTTCGAGGTGGCGGACCACGAGGGCCTGCCGCCCGTCTTCACGACCGTCCCCACCGGGGACAAGGTCGTCTTCCTCACCATCGACGACGGCGCCGAGAAGGACCCGGCGTTCCTGCGCATGACGAGCGAGCTGAAGATCCCGTACACCGCCTTCCTCAGCGACTACCTGGTCAAGGAGGACTACGGCTACTTCAGGAGGATGCAGGCCACCGGCGTGGTCCTGAACAACCACACCCTCCACCACCGCTACCTGCCGGGCCTGTCGTACGCCGGGCAGAAGCGCGAGATCTGCGGCATGCAGGACGTGATCGCGAAGCGGTACGGCAAGCGGCCCGTCCTCTTCCGGCCGCCCTTCGGCAACTACAACGAGGACACCCTGCGCGCGGCGAAGTCCTGCGGCATCGAGGCGGTGCCCCTGTGGAACGAGGAGGTCTTCGCCGACCGCTGGGAGTACCGCGAATGGGACCGCGACCTGCACCCCGGGGACATCGTCCTCAGCCACTTCCGCGGCCGGGAGGACGGGAAGGGCACGATGCCCGACATGGTCCGCCGCTTCCTGGAACTCGTCACCGAGAAGGGGTACGCGGTGGCCCGCCTGGAGGACTACCTGTGAGGCGGCGCAGGGGCACGGCCGTCCTGCTGGCCGCCGCGCTCTGCCTCGCCGGCACCCTCGCCGGCTGCGCCCAGTCCGTCGACCCCATCGAGCGGCTGGGCAAGAAGGCCGCGCAGAAGGTGCGCACGCACGGGCCGCCGGCGGACGCGTACCGCCGCTGGGGGCTGGACGCGCCGCTCGCCCCGGCGCCGCGCCCCGGCGTCCGGCGGCCCGCGGTGCGCGCCGCGGGGCCGGGGCTGCCGCCCGTCGTGGACCGCGTCCCGACCCGCGACAAGGTGGTCTTCCTGACCTTCGACGACGGGGCCGAGCGGGACCCGCGGTTCGTCGACCTGGTGCGCGAGCTGCGGCTGCCGGTCACGGTGTTCCTCACGGACAGCGTGGTGGGGCCGGGGTACGCGCACTTCGGGCGGCTGCGGGCGGTCGGCGCGAGCATGCAGAACCACACGCTCGACCATCCGTACCTGCCGGGGCTGCCGTACGCGGGTCAGCGGGCCGAGATCTGCGGCCAGCAGGAGAAGCTGAAGCAGCGCTTCGGGATCCGGCCGCGGCTGTTCCGGCCGCCCTACGGGGAGTACGACGGCGACACGTTACGGGCGGCGGGGGACTGCGGGGT
>NZ_VDFC01000079.1:0-2375 GCF_008369065.1 Streptomyces apricus
CGCGGGGTGACGGCCCCGCCTGGGCCCAGGGGCCCCGGGGCCCCGGGGCCCCGGGGGGGGCGGGGGATGCGTAGTCGACTGCGGCGCCGTCGTGGCCGGTCGCGCAGTTCCCCGCGCCCCTGAAAGACGGGGCTGCGCCCCTGTCTTTCCCGGCGCGGTCAGTGGTCGTCGTGTTCCAGGAGGCCCGCGTCGTAGGTCAGGAGGGCGATCTGGACGCGGTTGTTGAGGGTGAGTTTCGACAGGATGCGGGAGACGTGGGTCTTGACCGTGGCCACGCTCATGAACAGGTCGGCCGCGATCTCGGCGTTCGAGCGGCCCCGGCCGACGGCCACGGCGACCTCGCGTTCGCGGTCGTTGAGCGCGGCGATCCGCGCACGGGCGCGCGTACGCCGGGTGTCGGGCGCACCCCCCGCCGCGTGCTCCATCAACTGCCGGGTCACCGCGGGCGAGAGCACGGGGTCACCGGCCGCGACCCGGCGCACGGCGTCCAGGATCTGCGCGGGCGGGGTGTCCTTGAGGACGAACCCGGCGGCACCCGCGCGCAGGGCCCGCAGCACCTGCTCGTCGGCGTGGAAGGTGGTGAGGACGATGACCTCGGGCGCGTCCGCACGGGCCCGCAGCCCTTCCGTGGCGGCCAGTCCGTCCACCGTCGGCATCCTGATGTCCATGAGCACGACGTCGGGGCGGGTGCGGTCCACGGCCGCCGCGACCTCGCCGCCGTCGGCGGCCTCGCCCACGATCTCCAGGTCGTCGGCGCCGCCCAGCATGAAGGAGAGCCCGGCCCTGACCAGGGGGTCGTCGTCGACGAGGAGCAGCCGGATCGCAGTCATGCGCACAAGGTAGCCGAGGCGGTACGCGGCACGGTTCCCCTCAACTCCACGGCAGCCAGGCGTGCACGAGGAAGCCGCCGTCCGCCCCGGTGCCGTGTTCCAGGTGGCCGCCGGCCAGCGTGGCCCGCTCGGTGCAGCCGATCAGGCCCTGCCCGGAGCCCGGGACGTGCGGGACGTCGCCGGGCGGCGGCGGATTGTGCACGGAGAGCGTGAGCCCGGTACCCGGGGCCCCGGACACGCTGACCGTGACCTCCGCGCCGGGGGCGTGCTTGCGGGCGTTGGTCAGGCACTCCTGGGTGATGCGGTAGGCGGTGCGGCCCACCGAGGCAGGGACGGTGTCGGCGTCGGCCACCCGGTTGTCGAGGGTGACCTTCATGTCGGCCTCCCGGCTCTCGGCGACCAGCCCCTCCAGCGCGGTGAGCGTCGGCTGCGGGCGTCCGGCCTCGTCGTCGTCACCCGCGGCGCGCAGCACCCCGATGATCTCCCGCAGGTCCTGCAGGGCCTCGTGCGCGCTCTCCCGGATCACCCCGGCCGCCCGTGCCACCTCCGCCCGGGGAGCGTCCGGCCGGATCTCCAGCGCGCCGGCGTGCACGCTGAGCAGGGTCAGCCGGTGGGCGAGCACGTCGTGCATCTCGCGCGCGATCGCCTCCCGGGCCAGCCGCTGCGCCTGTTCGGCCCGCAGCGCCGCCTCCGTCTCGGCCCGCCGCGCGCGGTCGCGCAGGCTCAGCATGAGCTGCCGCTTGGACCGCGCGAGCATGCCCCAGCCGACCAGGGTGAGCATCAGCAGTACGCCGAGGCCCACGACCACGAGGTACGGCAGGTCGGCGTCGGGGCGCCACCAGTAGAAGAAGGGGAGCAGCGCGAGCTGCGTGCCGGCCACCCAGGCGACGTACCTGAAGGGCCGGTGCACGGCCAGGGTGAACAGGGCGACGAGTCCCGCGCCGCCCGCGGTGTTGGAGACGAAGCAGACCGGGACCATCGCCACGGCGAGGCCGACCGGCCAGCGCCGCCTGAGCCAGACGGCCGCGCACGCGAACGCGCCGAGCCACTGGTCGAGGACCTCCATGACGTGCGGGATGTTCGGGTCGCCGTTCGTCGCGTCCGCGCCGGCGAGGCCCACCCCGACGGCGAGCAGGAAGCAGGCGAAGTCGACGGCCCAGTCCCGCGCGGTGCGCCGGGGGCGCCCTCCGCGGCCGGTGCGGTCCGGGTCGAGTGCCGAGGTGACGGCGGACGGCAGGAACCACCGGCGGACCAGGAGGTGCGCGGGCTGCGGCGGCGGTGGCTCGGTAGGGCTCACGATCGGCAAATCTACGCAGCGCGGGGCGGGGGCGCCGCCCCGTGGAGGCGGTCGGCTACCAAAGTCGGGGGGCGGCAGACTTTCGGCGCGGGCCGTCGTGCCGGTCGGGGACTTCCGTCGTCCCGTTCCCGTCCTGGGGCCGATGACCGCGGGGGCCGGCGGGGCCGAGCATCCTCGTATGAAGCAGGTTCTGGAGTTCCTCGGTGTCGTCGCGCTGCTGCAGGGTGGAGTGGGGCTGGTGCACGAGT
>NZ_VDFC01000079.1:2475-11255 GCF_008369065.1 Streptomyces apricus
CCTCCGCACCGTCCCGCAGGGACACCGCCGCCCACCCCGCCGCGTTGCCCTTCAGGTACGCCGTGTCGATCTCGATCGCGCGGATCTCGGACCGCGCCACCAGCCGGTAGCGGATCCAGTCGTTGCCCCGGTCGCGCCGCCGCCGGGTCTCCCAGCCGTCGTCCATCTTGTGCGAGCGGCCCGGCCGGATGGTGTTGGCGGGCGAGGAGTAGAAGCGGTTCGAGGCGTCCTCGACCTGGCCGCCGTTCTCCAGGGCGACCACGTCGAAGGTGCCGAGGACCGACAGCCACCGCGGGTCCGGCACGACCTCGCCGTGCACGCGCAGGCGCGCGATGCCGCCGTCGGGGTGCTGGTTGACGCGGACGTGGGTGAAGCACTGCTCCACGTCGACGGCGAACCCGTTGGCCGCGTGGCCGCCGACCTCCGTGCGCGGGACGAGCGTCGTCCACTTCACGTCGTCCGCCAGGAGTTCCTCGGGGGACGGCGAGCCCGGCAGGCGGACCCCTTCGACGGACACGGCCTGCGGGTAGTTGCCGCGGAAGTGCGCGGTGTCGACGACGATGCCGCGTACGACACCGGGGGCGCCGAGGCGTACCAGCGCCCAGTCGTGGTCGTCGGCGGCCGGCCAGGGGTGGTCGGCGGAGACGCCGCGGCGGCGCCGGGTCTCCCAGCCGTCCATGACCTTGCCCTTGTGCCCGAAGTGCTCGGGGTCGAACTCGGCGGGCCCGGGCAGCAGCAGGTTCTCGCGCTGGGCGAAGAACTCGTCGTTGGCGGCGACGACCGCGGCGCCGAGCCGCCGGTCGGCGAGGTCGGCGTACCGGGTGAAGGGGAAGTCGGCGGTGCGGTGGTCCGCGTACGGGTCACCGCCTCCGTAGGGGTTCGCGTCGCCGGTGAAACGAGCCGGAGGTGACTGCTGCTGCTCGGTCACGTGATCAGGTCTTCCTTTCGGGGTCGGCCGCCGCGCGGTGCGGGGCGTCGGGGTGGGATGTGGGGTGCGCACTACCTCCGGCGGGACAGGAGCCGGCCGGCCGGTGCGGTGAACTCGCCGTCCGCCATGACGCGTTCGCCGCGCAGCCAGGTGGAGCGGACCACGCCGTGCAGGGTCCGGCCCGCGTACGCGGTGACGCGGTTGCGGTGCTGGAGCGCGGCGGGGTCGACGGTGAAGGTCTCGTCGGGCGCGAGGACCGCGAAGTCGGCGTCCCGGCCGACCGCGACGGCTCCCTTGCGGTCGTCGAGGCCGACCAGTTCCGCCGTGCGCGAGGACATCCAGCGGACCACGTCCTCCAGGGTGTGCCCGCGCTTGCGGGCCTCGGTCCAGACGGCCGGCAGGCTGAGCTGGAGTCCGGAGATGCCGCCCCACGCGGTCGCGAAGTCGTCGGTCTTGAGGTCGGCCGTGGACGGCGAGTGGTCGGTGACCACGCAGTCGATCGTGCCGTCGGCCAGCGCCTGCCACAGCAGGTCCTGGTTGGCGGCCTCGCGGATGGGCGGGCAGCACTTGAACTCGCTCGCCCCGTCCGGGACTTCCTCGGCGGTGAGGGTGAGGTAGTGCGGGCAGGTCTCCGCCGTGACGCGTACGCCCTCGCGCCTGGCGGCCGCGATCAGCGGCAGCGCGTCGCTGGAGGACAGGTGCAGGACGTGCACCCGCGCGTCCAGGCGGGCGGCCTGGGCGACGAGGTTGGCGATGGCGGTGTCCTCGGCGTCGCGCGGCCGGGAGGCGAGGAAGTCGGCGTACTTGCGGCCGCTGCGCTGCGGGGCCGCCGCCAGGTGGTGCGGGTCCTCGGCGTGCACGATCAGCAGGCCGCCGAAGCCGGCGATCTCCGCGAGGGAGCGGGCGAGCTGCTCCTGGTCCAGCTCGGGGAACTCCTCCACGCCGGACGGTGACAGGAACGCCTTGAAGCCGAAGACCCCCGCGTCGTGCAGCGGGCGCAGGTCCTTGACGTTGTCGGGCAGGGCGCCGCCCCAGAAGCCGACGTCGACGTGCGCCTTGGTGCGGGCGACGTCCCTCTTCGTACGGAGGTGGTCGGCCGTCGTGGTCGGCGGGAGGGAGTTGAGGGGCATGTCGACCAGCGTCGTGATGCCGCCGGCCGCCGCGGCGCGCGTGGCGGTCCAGAAGCCCTCCCACTCGGTGCGGCCGGGGTCGTTGACGTGCACGTGGGTGTCGACGAGCCCGGGCAGCAGGACGTCGTCGCCGAAGTCCTCCAGCCGGGCGCCGGCCGGCACCGTGGCGTCGTGCGCGAGCACGGCCGTGATCTTTCCCGCGGCGACGGCCACGGAGGCCGCCCGCGTTCCTTCGGGAGTGATGACGCGCGTCGAGCGCAGGACCAGTTCGACCGGGCTGCCGTCGGACACCTAGACCCCTTCCCCACCGGTTGCGCACCGGTTCCGCACCGGACGTCTTCCTTCCGTCCGTTCACCTGCCCGTAACGGAATTCAACGTTCTGTTGAAGGAGTCTTCACTCCGCACCCCCCGCCGTCAAGAGTCAGCCCCCACTCTGTACTTCCATACACCGAAAAGGTACTTTCACACAGTGGAATTCGGTCGTTCACCGCCGTGCGGTCGACCGGCCGCCGGGTAGGCTTCCCACCTGCCTGCCCGTCTGAAAGGACCGCGCCCGTGCCGACGTCCAGCGCCAGCGACGCCCCCGCCGAAGCCGCCGCCAAGCCGGCCGCCTCCGGTGGCGTCCAGTCCCTAGAGCGCGCCTTCGACCTGCTGGAGCGGATGGCGGACGCGGGCGGCGAGGTCGGCCTGAGCGAACTCTCCGCGAGCAGCGGGCTGCCGCTGCCCACCATCCACCGCCTGATGCGCACGCTCGTGGCCTGCGGTTACGTACGCCAGCAGACCAACCGGCGGTACGCGCTCGGGCCGCGGCTGATCAGGCTCGGCGAGTCGGCGTCCCGGCTGCTGGGCACCTGGGCCCGCCCCTACCTGGCCCGCCTGGTCGAGGAGACCGGCGAGACGGCGAACATGGCGCTGCTCGACGGCGACGAGATCGTGTACGTGGCGCAGGTGCCGTCCAAGCACTCGATGCGGATGTTCACCGAGGTGGGCCGCCGGGTGCTGCCGCACTCCACCGGCGTGGGCAAGGCGCTGCTCGCGCACGTCCCGGCCGACGAGGTGCGCGCGCTGCTGTCCCGTACGGGCATGCCGGCCGCGACGGACCGGACGATCACCACTCCGGACGCGTTCCTGAGCGCCCTGGAGGAGGTGCGCCGCACCGGTTACGCGGTGGACGACAACGAGCAGGAGGTCGGCGTCCGCTGCCTCGCCGTCCCCGTGCCCGACTCCCCCACCGCCGCGGCCATCTCGATCTCGGGTCCGGCCGGCCGCGTCACGGAGTCGGCCACCGAACGGATCGTGCCGGTGCTGCAGCAGGTCGCGGTGGAGCTGTCGCAGGCGCTGGCCAGCTCGGGCCCGGCGGCCTGAACGACGGGGCCGTGCGGGACGCGTTCGGTCCTGCCGCCCGGCTCAGCGGTGCGGCGGCGGTTCGCCGAACAGTTCGATCGCGCCGCGCACCGCGGCGAGCCCCGCGGCCAGCGCGCTGACCGAGCCGATGGAACCGGCGACCAGGAGCAGCGAGCGGCGCAGGCGCGGCGTCTCGGGGAGCCCGCCGCCGGCCATCGCGGCGAGCGCCGCGAGTTCGTCCTCGGCGACCCCGCGGTCCGGTAACTCGGCCGGATGCGCGGCGAGTTCGCGGCGCAATCTGGACACGGCGGTCCTCAGTTCCGCCACCCTCGGGTCCTCCTGCGCCACTCCCGGATCCCCTTCACCGCCGGTCACCGGTCTCTGCTCCACGCTCCGCGACACAGCTCTCCCCCTCGTGCGCCACTGCCGCGCACGCCGTCACCGCTCCCCGCCCGACCGCCCCGTGACGCCGGCCGGGCGCCGGGGACGCGGGTCAGTAAACGCCACCCGGTGCGCCGGGCGCCACCACGCGGACCTAAATTCAGACCCCGGACATCCTGTTCTCGCCCGCGGGTCGGGTATGCAGGAGGGATGACGGACAACGACGGCCGGGTGGCCGCACTCCTGCTCGCCGCGGGCGGCGGCCGGCGCCTCGGCGGGCGCCCCAAGGCCCTCCTCGGACACCGGGGCCGCCCCCTGGTGGAGTACGCGGCGGGGGTGCTGCGCGAGGGCGGGTGCGCCCGCGTCCACGTGGTGCTGGGCGCGCGGGCGGACACCGTACGGGAGCGGGCGATGCTGCCCGGGTGCGTCCTGGTGGACAACCCGCGGTGGGAGGAGGGCATGGGGTCCTCGCTGCGGGCCGGGCTGGAGTCGCTGCGGGGCACCGGGGCGCGGGCCGCCCTGGTCGCGCTGGTCGACCAGCCCGGCATCGGCGCCGAGGCGGTGGCCCGACTGCTGGCCGCCTACGACTCCCCCGCGACGCTCGCCTCGGCCGCGTACGGGGGACGGCGCGGTCATCCCGTACTGCTCGGCGCGGACCACTGGGCGGGTGTCGCCGCGACTGCCACCGGCGACCAGGGGGCACGGGCGTACCTGAAGGCGCACGAGGACGCGATCGCGCTCGTCGAGTGCGCGGACGTGGCCCGCCCCTACGACATCGACACGGAGGCGGACCTCGCCCGCCTGGAATGAACCGGGTGGCACCGAGCGCCACCTTGCGCCGCCCGGAGTGTCTCGACGTCAACAAAACATTGAACTTCCACCATGAGGAAACTAGTATCCACTGTTCAGAAGCGTCCGGCCCCTCATCGGGCGCTCACCGCCGTACCAGGCCGACCGGCACCCGGTGCCACCCCCGCTGAAGGAAGTGACAGCTCATGTCCGCACCAGCGCCGTCCCCGCTGGCCATCGTCGACGCCGAGCCCCTGCCCCGGCAGGAGGAGGTCCTCACCGACGAGGCCCTCGCCTTCGTCGCCGAGTTGCACCGGCGGTTCACCCCCCGGCGGAACGAGCTCCTCGCCCGCCGCGCCGAGCGCCGCGCCGAGATCGCCCGCACCTCCACCCTCGACTTCCTCCCGGAGACCGCCGCGATCCGCGCGGACGACTCCTGGCGGGTGGCCCCGGCGCCGGAGGCCCTGAACGACCGCCGCGTCGAGATCACCGGCCCCACCGACCGCAAGATGACGATCAACGCCCTCAACTCCGGTGCCCGGGTGTGGCTCGCGGACTTCGAGGACGCCTCCGCGCCGACCTGGGAGAACGTGGTCCTGGGCCAGGTGAACATGGCCGACGCGTACCGCCGCCGCATCGACTTCACCGACGAGCGCACCGGCAAGTCGTACGCCCTGAAGGCGCCCGAGGAGCTGGCGACGGTCGTCATGCGCCCGCGCGGCTGGCACCTGGACGAGCGGCACCTCGTGGACGCCGACGGCACCCCGGTGCCGGGCGCGCTCGTCGACTTCGGCCTGTACTTCTTCCACAACGCGCAGCGCCTGCTGGACCTCGGCAAGGGCCCGTACTTCTACCTGCCGAAGACGGAGTCGCACCTGGAGGCCCGCCTCTGGAACGAGGTGTTCGTCTTCGCGCAGGAGTACGTCGGCATCGCGCAGGGGACGATCCGCGCGACCGTGCTGATCGAGACGATCACCGCGGCGTACGAGATGGAGGAGATCCTCTACGAACTGCGCGACCACGCCTCCGGGCTGAACGCCGGCCGCTGGGACTACCTCTTCTCCATCGTCAAGAACTTCCGTGACGGCGGGCGGAAGTTCGTCCTGCCCGACCGCAACGCGGTCACGATGACGGCCCCGTTCATGCGCGCGTACACCGAACTGCTCGTGCGCACCTGCCACAGGCGCGGGGCGCACGCGATCGGCGGCATGGCGGCGTTCATCCCCTCCCGGCGGGACGAGGAGGTCAACAAGGTCGCCTTCGAGAAGGTCAAGGCCGACAAGGACCGTGAGGCGGCCGACGGGTTCGACGGCTCGTGGGTCGCGCACCCCGACCTCGTCCCCATCGCCATGGCCTCCTTCGACGCGGTGCTCGGCGACCGGCCGAACCAGAAGGACCGGCTGCGCGAGGATGTCGACGTGAAGGCCGCCGACCTCATCGCCGTCGACTCCCTGGACGCCGCCCCCACCTACGACGGGCTGGTCAACGCCGTCCAGGTCGGCATCCGCTACATCGAGGCGTGGCTGCGCGGCCTCGGCGCCGTCGCCATCTTCAACCTGATGGAGGACGCGGCCACGGCCGAGATCTCGCGCTCGCAGATCTGGCAGTGGATCAACGCGGGCGTCGAGTTCGAGCACGACGGGAGGACGGTGCGGGCGACGCCGGAGCTGGCCCGCGAGATCGCGGCCCGTGAACTGGCGGACCTGCGCGCCGAGCTGGGCGAGGAGGCCTTCGCGGCCGGCCGCTGGCAGCAGGCCCACGACCTGCTGCTGACGGTCGCGCTCGACGAGGACTACGCGGACTTCCTGACCCTGCCGGCCTACGAGCAGCTGACCGGCTGAGCGATCGCGCGGTACGCGGGACCGGCATCACCTCTCCGAGTGGCCCAGGGACTTCTCCGGGGCCACTCGGTCGCGTACCAGGCGCTTCACGGCCGTCGGCTCGGGGAAGCCCTGCTCGCGGCGGTCCCAGACCACCTCGTCGTCGACGCGTACGACGAAGACGCCGCCGGTGCCGGGCCTGAGCGAGAGCTCGGTCAGCTCCCGCTCGAAGGTGGTGAGCAGTTCCTGGGCGAGCCAGGCGGCGCGGGGCAGCCAGCGGCACTGGGTGCAGTACTCGATCTGCAAGCGGTGCACCGGACCGGGCGCGCCGGATGTGTCCTGCCCGTCCTGCCCGTCGTGCGGGTTCTGCATGGCCTGTGCGTCCTGTGTGTCGTCGGAAGTCATCCGAAGTGCACCGTCCCGTCCTCTTCCACCGCCGGTTTCCCGTGCAGGTCCGGGACCTGCTTCAGCCAGTTCGGACGACCCTGCCGGGTCCGCGCGGCCCGGTGCGCGTCCTCGTCCGCGAGCTGCGCGCGGGTGGGGAAGTCCGTGGGGAGCCAGGCCGCGGAGGCGCGGACCCGGGCGAGGAGGTAGCCGACGTATGCCTCGCGGACCTCGTCGGGACCGGCGAACCCCGGCTCGCCGGCGAGCCACGCGTCGGGCACCTGCGCGGTGACCGCGCGCAGCAGGTCCTGCGTCACCCTGGGCGCCAGCTCGGCGTCGGCGGCCCGGGTGTCGGGGGCGTGGCCGCCGAGCGCGTGCCGCCGGAAGTCGTACGCCTTCTCCGGCGACGAGGTGTCCCAGCGGTGGTGGAAGACCAGGGCGGCGCCGTGGTCGATCAGCCACAGCTTCGGCGGCGCGACGCCGAGCGTGGGCCAGACCATGAGGTTCGAGCTGTGCGTCGTGCGGTCCACGTTGACCGTGAGGGCGTCCAGCCAGACGATCCGGCCGGCCTCCAGGGGGTCCACGCCGAACTCCGCCGCGACCTCGGGCGTGAAGTCCCGGGCGCCCGGGAGATGGTCCATGCCGAGGTTGAGCCCGGCGCTGGCCCGGAGCAGGTCCTGGACCTCCTGGTGCGGCTCGTGGGCGGCGGTCGCCGGGTCGAAGTGGACCAGCACCAGCTCGGGGAACCGCAGTCCCAGGGCACGGGCCAGCTCGCCCACGATCACCTCGGCGACCAGCGCCTTGCGCCCCTGCGCGGAGCCCGTGAACTTGACGACGTACGTACCGAGGTCGTCGGCCTCGACGAGCCCCGGCAGCGAGCCGCCCTCACGCAAGGGTTCGATGTAGCGGGTCGCGGCGACCTCTCTCAGCATTTCCTCAGGCCACCCCTCCATGAAACCTCACGATCCACGACCACCTCCGAAAGGCGACCGGAGTGGAAATCACCCGTCGACGGCTTCGGGAAGCATCCGGGGCGTTTCGGCCGGCGTCCGGCATGAAGTGTGCATAGTAACCGAGGGTGATCGCGGGCGGTTCACGGTACGAGGACGATGCGTCCGCTCAGGCCGCCCCGGGCGAGTCGTGCGTGGGCCTCGGCCGCGGCGGTCAGGGGGTAGGTCGTGGCGACGCGGGCGAGGAGTACGCCCTGGTCGGCCAGGCGGGCCAGCTCGGCGAGGAGGGCGGCGTCGGACCGGACGTCGACGGCCTCGATGCGGATGCCGCGCTCGGAGGCGGGTTCGTTGCCCGGCCACACGCCGGCGTAGGCGCCGTCGTCGCGGACGGCGGCGAGCGCGGCGGCGCCCAGGATCGCGGTGTCGAGGACGCCGTCGAAGGACGCCGGCTCGGGGGTCCCGCCACGGGCCAGGAAGTGATCGGCGCCGCGGGCCCGGACGAAGTCCTCGAAGGCCGCCTCCGCGGCCCCGGTGACCTTCAGGCCCCGCCGGTGGGCCAGTTCCACCGCGTGGGTGCCCACCCCGCCGTTCGCACCGACGACCAGCAGGCTCTGGCCCGGGGCCAGGCCGAGCAGGTCGAGCGCCTGGGACGCGGTCGTGGCGTTCAGCGGGAGCGTGGCGGCGTGGACGTCGTCGAGGGAGGCGGGGGACGGGGCGAGGATGCCGGCGTCCACGACGATGTGGTCCGCGTGCGTGCCCAGCGGCTTGTGGTGTCCGGTCACCACGGCGAAGACGCGCTCGCCGACCGTCCAGTGGGCCCCGGGGCCGGCAGCGTCGACGACACCGGCCACGTCGAAGCCGAGCCCGAGGGGGCCCTGGCCGCCGAAGACACCGGAGCGCATGGCGACATCCACCGGGTTGACCGCGGCAGCCTTCACCTTGACGCGCACCTGCCCCTCGCCCGGCTCGGGCAGGGGGTGCTCGGTGATCTCGACGGCCTCGGGGCCCCCGAAACGGGATACGGTCGCGGCGCGCATGGTCATGGTCTTCCTC
>NZ_VDFC01000008.1:0-65734 GCF_008369065.1 Streptomyces apricus
TCGACGAGCCGCGGGTTCACCACGTGCCCCACATGCCGCCGCTCGTCGTCGTCCGGACAGTCGTATACGAACACCCGCAGCGACTTCCCGACCTGGTTCGCGGCCAGTCCGACCCCCCGCGCCGCGTACATCGTCGAGAACATGTCCTCGACCAGACGGGCCAGTTGGGGACCGAACTCCGTGATTTCTTCACACGGTGTTCGCAACACGGGGTCGCCGAGCAGGGTCAGGGGGAGAACGCGCCCTCGGGCGCCGGGGATCGAGCCGTGTCGCATGGCCGCAAGGGTACGGTCCTCACTGTCCCGGGCCCGCCGGAGTGGTGCCGCGGTTCGGGCCTGCGAGTGGATCTCGATAGGCTGAGGGCCACACGTTGCCGGGGGCAGGGCGCGGCGCCGTACGCAAGGAGGATCGAGAACTGATGGCAGGCAACTCGGACCCGCTGTCACCGCGGGCCAAGCTCGCCGTGACAGCGGGCAAGGCGGTCGCGGCGGCATCACGTGCCGCGGGCCGCGGCAGCGGATCGGTGATCGGCGGCCGGGTGGCACTCAAACTCGACCCCGACCTGCTGGCCAGGCTCGCCCAGCACCTGGACGTCATCCTGGTGTCGGCCACGAACGGCAAGACCACCACGACCCGGCTGATCGCCGAGGCGCTGCGGGCCGCGGGGCCCGTCGTCTCGAACGCGCTGGGCGCGAACATGCCCGCCGGCATCACCTCGGCGCTGGCCGGCGGCTCCGAATCGCGGTTCGCGGTGATCGAGGTCGACGAGAAGTACCTGTCCGGGGTGGCGCGGGACACCGATCCCAAGTGCATCGCCCTGCTCAACCTCTCGCGCGACCAGCTCGACCGCGCCGCCGAGACCCGCATGATGGCCGAGCACTGGCGCGAGGGCCTGGCCGGGTCCAAGGCCGTCGTGGTCGCCAACGCCGACGACCCGCTGGTCGTCTGGGCCGCGTCCTCCTCCCCGAACGTGGTGTGGGTGGCCGCGGGGCAGATGTGGAAGGACGACGCCTGGTCGTGCCCGTCCTGCGGCGGTGTGATGCAGCGCCCCGGCGAGGACTGGTTCTGCGGCGAGTGCGGTTTCCGCCGCCCGACGCCCACCTGGGCGCTCTCCGGGGACCACGTCCTCGACCCGCACGGTTCGGCCTGGCCGATCCACCTCCAGCTGCCGGGCCGCGCCAACAAGGCGAACGCCGCCTCGTCGGCCGCCGTCGCCGCCGTCTTCGGCGTACCGCCGCAGGTCGCCCTGGAACGCATGTACCAGGTGCAGGCCGTGGCCGGCCGCTACGACGTCGTGCAGTTCATGCAGCGCGACCTGCGGCTGCTGCTCGCCAAGAACCCGGCGGGCTGGCTCGAAACGTTTTCCCTGATCGACCCGCCGCCGACCCCGGTGATCCTTTCGGTGAACGCGCGCGGCGCCGACGGCACCGACACCTCCTGGCTGTGGGACGTCGACTACACCCGGCTCACCGGCCACCCGATCTTCGTGCTCGGCGACCGCAAGCTGGACCTCGCCGTGCGCCTGGAGGTCGCGAACCAGTCGTTCCAGGTGTGCGACACCCTCGACCAGGCGGTGCAGCTCGCGCCGCCCGGCCGGATCGAGGTCATCGCGAACTACACCGCTTTCCAGGACTTGAGGCGTCGTGTCGGCAACTGAACCCCGGAGGACGAAGAGAATGAGCGACAACAGCCTTCGGCTCGTGTGGATCTACCCGGACCTGCTGAGCACGTACGGCGACCAGGGCAACGCGCTGGTCGTCGAGCGCCGCGCCCGCCAGCGCGGTCTGGACGTGGCCCGCCTCGACGTGCGCAGCGACCAGCCGATCCCCACCTCCGGCGACATCTACCTCATCGGCGGCGGCGAGGACCGGCCGCAGCGGCTCGCGGCGGAGCGGCTGCGCCGCGACGGCGGCCTGGAGCGTGCGGTCGGCAACGGCGCGATCGTCTTCTCGGTGTGCGCCGGCTACCAGATCCTCGGCCACGAGTTCATCAACGACCTCGGACAGCGCGAGCCGGGCCTGGGCCTGCTCGACGTGCACTCCACGCGCGGCGAGGGCGAGCGGTGCGTCGGCGACGTGTTCGGCGACATCGACGCGCGCCTGGGCCTGCCGCCGCTGACCGGCTTCGAGAACCACCAGGGCGTCACCCACCTCGGCCCCACCGCCCGCCCCTTCGCGAACGTGCGCCTGGGCAAGGGCAACGGGACGGGCGACGGCACGGAGGGCGCGTACAACGACACGGTCTTCGGTACGTACATGCACGGGCCCGTGCTCGCCAGGAACCCGCTGATCGCCGATCTGCTGCTCAAGCTGGCGCTCGACGTCAACGCGCTGCCGCCGATCGACGACCGGTGGTACGAGGCGCTGCGCACCGAGCGCATCGCGGCCGCCCAGCAGCCCGCCTGACCCCGGGTTCCACGGCCCATCCGGCGACGTGCCCGCACAGGTGAGCGGGCACGTCCAGCAGGCGGACGCACCCTGCGGATCCGCCCCCTGCCGCCGGTAGGGTGGCGGCGTCCTGCCGGACAGCGCGGTCCGGTTCCCGGTCCACGTTGAGAAGGTATTCCGGACTATGCGTATTGGTGTCCTCACGTCCGGCGGCGACTGCCCCGGCCTGAACGCCGTCATCCGGTCCGTCGTGCACCGCGCCGTCGTCGACCACGGCGACGAGGTCATCGGTTTCCGGGACGGCTGGAAGGGCCTGCTGGAGGGCGACTGGCTCAAGCTCGACCTCGACGCGGTGAGCGGCATCCTGGCTCGCGGCGGCACGATGCTCGGCTCCTCCCGGGTCCAGCCCGCGCACCTGCGGGACGGGGTGGAGCGGGCCCGGGGCCACCTCCAGGACCTCGGACTCGACGCGATCATCCCGATCGGCGGCGAGGGCACGCTCAAGGCGGCCCGTCTGCTGTCCGACAGCGGTCTGCCGATCGTCGGGGTGCCGAAGACCATCGACAACGACATCGCCGTCACGGACGTCACCTTCGGCTTCGACACGGCCGTCGGTGTGGCCACCGAGGCCCTCGACCGGCTGAAGACCACCGCCGAGTCCCACCAGCGCGTCCTGATCGTCGAGGTCATGGGCCGCCACACCGGCTGGATCGCGCTGCACTCCGGCATGGCCGCGGGCGCCCACGCGATCGTCGTGCCGGAGCGGCCCTTCGACATCGCGGAGCTGGCCGCCAAGGTCGGCGAGCGCTTCTCGGCGGGCAAGAAGTTCGCCATCGTCGTCGCCGCGGAGGGCGCCAAGCCCCGCGAGGGCACGATGAGCTACGACGAGGGCCGCAAGGACGTCTACGGGCACGAGCGGTTCACGGGCATCGCCCGGCAGCTCTCCATCGAGCTGGAGGAGCGGCTCGGCAAGGAGGCCCGGCCGGTGATCCTCGGGCACGTGCAGCGCGGGGGGACGCCGACCGCGTACGACAGGGTGCTCGCCACGCGGTTCGGGTGGCACGCGGTGGAGGCGGTGCACCGCGGTGAGTTCGGCCACATGACCGCGCTGCGGGGGACGGACATCGTGATGGTGTCGCTCGCGGAGGCGGTGGAGACGCTGAAGACCGTTCCGGAGGAGCGGTACGCGGAAGCGGAGTGCGTGCTTTAGACACGTACCCGGCTGCGGGTGCATCGTGGCCGAGCGCGCCCACGCGGCGGAGCCGCACATCGACACGGTCCCGCGCCCCTTCGGGGCGCTCCTGACGGGACGCCCCCCGGTAGTGGCTCCGGCCGGGGGCGGTTCTAGTCTGGGTGCGGACAGACAGCGCTCAAACCGTACGAATCAGGAGCCGGCGGATGGATCACAGCGGGCACGGCACTTCCATGGATCTGCCGCCGTTCACGCTGGGGCGGGGACTGGAGTGGTCCCCGGACCCGTTCTTCCTCGTCGCCTGCCTCGTGGGGCTCGGGCTGTACGGGTGGGGTGTGCTGCGGCTGGTGCGCCGCGGTGACGCCTGGCCGGTCGGGCGGACCGCGGCGTTCGTCGTCGGTGTCCTGACCGTCATGCTGGTGCTCTGCACCGGACTGAACGACTACGGCATGGTCATGTTCAGCGTGCACATGGTGCAGCACATGGTGATCAGCATGCTGTCGCCGATCCTGATCCTGCTCGGCGCCCCGATCACCCTCGCGCTGCGCGCGCTGCCGACCGCCGGGCGCGACCGCAAGGGGCCGCGCGAGCTGCTGCTGATGTTCCTGCACAGCAGGTACATGAAGGTCGTCACGCACCCCGCCTTCACCATCCCGCTCTTCATCGCCAGCCTGTACGCGCTGTACTTCTCCCCGATCTTCGACTCCCTGATGGGGTCGCGGGCCGGGCACATCGCGATGATGTGCCACTTCCTCGCCGTCGGCCTGGTCTTCTTCTGGCCGATCATGGGCGTCGACCCCGGTCCGCACCGCCCCGGTCACCTGATGCGGATGCTGGAGCTGTTCGCCGGCATGCCGTTCCACGCGTTCTTCGGCATCGCGCTGATGATGGCGTCCGGGCCGATGGTCTCCACGTACGAGAACCCGCCCGCCTCTCTGGGCATCGACGCCCTCTCCGACCAGACCGCCGCAGGCGGTATCGCGTGGGCGTTCAGCGAGATCCCGTCCGTGCTCGTGCTGCTGGCGCTGCTCTTCCAGTGGCACCGCTCCGAGGAGCGGCAGGCACGGCGTTCGGACCGGGCGGCCGACCGGGACGGCGACAAGGAGCTGGAGGCGTACAACGCCTATCTGGCCACACTCGACGCACGCGGTCGCTGAGTCCCTTTTCCCCTCCCGGTCACTCCCCACCCTTTGACAATTCCGCTTGACCGAAAGGCTTTTCCATTCAGTAGCATGATGCGTGACGCCCTGCTTCCGTTCTGCAGGGTTCGGGGGAACCGCCGCCGGGGGGAGCGGTATGACCATTCACGCATGCTCACTCAGGACCGGAAAAGCCGTGGTCCGGAGGATTGCCGTCCTGCTGACCGCCGTACTGATCCTCAGTGGGTGCAGTGAACAGCGCCTGTTCGCGGTGAAGGCCGTCGCGGCCGGAATACCGTCACTCGCACCCTTTTTCGAGGAAGACGGCTCGCTGGGCAAGGACCGCGGGGAAGTAAAGTCCGAGCGGCCGCAGAGCGGCCTGCAACAGGGCAACACCCCAGGTCTGTACGGGGGGACGCGCAAACAGCAGGTCTGCGACGTCGAACGGCTGAAGGATTTCCTCACCGATCCCCGGAACCGGAAAAAGGCCAGGGAATGGGCGCGCGTCGTCGGCATTTCCCCTGACCGGATCGGGGAGTACCTGGACGGCCTCACACCGGTCCTGCTGCGTCACGACACCCTCGTGAAGAACCACGACTACAAGAAGGGCAGGGCCGTCCCCTACGACTCGCTGCTGGAGGCGGGTGTCGCGGMATTGGTGGACGACCAGGGACTTCCCGCCGTGAAGTGCTCCTGCGGAAATCCACTGAAGAGCTTCGACAAGGATCCGCAGAAGATCTCGGTCGAGTTCGAGGACGGCAACGACCGGTGGGACGGCTACGACAAGTCCGGCGTGGTGACCGTACGGCCCTCGCCGCGGCCGCTGAAGCAGATCGCGCTCCTGGACGTGGACGACCCCGGCACCGGCATCAGCCGTCCGGTCGGCAGCACGGGCGACGCCGACGCCACGTTCGACACGACGGAGGAACAGGCCGTGCCGACCGTGGTGGGCAGGACCTTCGCCGAGGCGAGCATGGAGCTGTCCGCGCGCGGGCTGGCGGTGGCGTACCCGGAGGAGCTCCCGCCGGCCGACGCCGTGGTGACGTCCTCCGATCCCGAGGCGGGGACACCGCTGGAGTTCGGGGCGACGGTGGCGCTGGGCACYACCGGGGACGGGGACGGCACCGGCGACGAGGACGGGGACGGGGACGGGAGTGGGGAGTCGAGTACGCCGGGTACGCCCGACGACCCGGCGTCACCCCCGGAGGAGACGCCGGGTGAGGAGTCGTCGTCCGGGACCGCGACGGACGGACCGGGCACCCCCGCGTCCCCGGACACACCGAGCATGGGCTCGTCCACCCCGGGCTCGTCCACCCCGGGCACGCCGAGCTCGTCCGCACCGGACGACCCGACGTCGGGCGGCGGCACCCCGAAGCCGCCGCCCGAGGAGCAGCCCACGGAACCCACGACGGCCGGCCCGCCGCCCTCGACCGTGTCCGGCACACCGCCCACGGCCGATCCGACGTCCGCCGGTCCCGGTCCCACCGTCACCGGATCGGCGTCCGGCGGACCGGTGTCGAGCGACCCCGCTCAGCCGACCGGACCGGGCACGGGCACCGGCACGGCGGCCCGGGCCCCGGCCTAGGCACCCACGCAGCAGAACCCCGGGAGTGACCGGATGGCATCAGGAACACCGCAGTCGGGAGTCGGCCGGGTCATCGCCGGCCGGTACCTCCTGCTGAACCGGCTGGGCAGTGGCGGCATGGGCCACGTCTGGCGCGCGTACGACCAGCGGCTGGCCTGCGAGGTCGCGCTGAAGGAGATCGTGTTCCGCGACCCGGCCGAGGCGGACCAGGACCGCTCGGCGCGGGTCGCCCGGGCCCGCGCCGAGGCCCGGCACGCCGCGGGTCTGCGCGGCCATCCGCACGTGGTGACCGTGCACGACGTCCTGGAGCACGACGGCCTGCCCTGGATCGTGATGGAGTACGTGGCCGGGGCGCTGGACCTCAGCGCCCTGGTCGCCCTGCGCGGCGCCCTGGCCCCCGCCGAGTGCGCCCGCATCGGGCTCGCCGTGCTGGACGCGCTGACCGCCGGGCACGAGCGCGGGGTCATGCACCGGGACGTGAAGCCCGCCAACATCCTGCTGGCCCCGGACCGCACGGGATCGCCGTACGCCCGGGTCCTGCTCACCGACTACGGCATCTCGGTGCAGCCCGACGGCGACGAGACGCGGTACACGCTGACCTCGGCCCTGGTGGGCACCGCGGCCTACCTGGCGCCCGAGCGGGCCCAGGGCGGGCCGCCCACCGCGGCCGCCGACCTGTTCTCGCTGGGCTGCACGCTCTACTACGCCGTCGAGGGGTACGGCCCCTTCGACCGCGAGTCGGGGCTCGCGGCGCTGACCGCCGTGGTCCTGGAGGAGCCGCGGCCCATGCTCCGCGCGGGCGCCCTGGAACCGCTCCTGTCGGCCATGCTCACCAAGGATCCGGTGCACCGGATCACGGCCGAGGAGACCGCGGCGGCGCTGTCGGCGATCCTGACGCCCCAGGCGCATCCGCGGACCCGGCTCGACCAGGGTTCGGAGCCGCCGTGGGCGGACGCCGCCACCGCCACGGCCGCCCCGCGCACGCCACCGGCTCCGCAGGTCCCGCAGGCTCCGCAGGGTTCGGGGGACGGCTCGCAGTGGTACGCGGCGGCGGCCGCCGGGCAGCAGCCGTCCTCGGCCGCCGCCCGCCGGGAGGCCCCGGCCGCCTGGCCCGCCGGCGGACCGGGCTACGGCCCTCCCCCGGCACCGCCCGGCCGCCGCCACCGCCGCAGGCGCGTCCTGCCGGCCGTGCTGGGGGCCGCGCTCGGGCTGGCCCTGGCGGGCGCCGGCACCTGGTACGCCGTCGGCAACCCGCCGGGCGGCGGCGGCAAGAGCCGGGACGCGTCGCCCTACGGCAGCGCCATCGGGCTCTCCGAGCCGCTCAAGGACGGGGACTGCGTCGCGGCCGACTGGCGGGGCGCCGCCCCCTTCACCGGCCGGCCGGGGCTCGACGTCGTGCCGGAGTGCCTCGACAACGGCACCGAGGGCCAGGTGATGGCGGTCTTCGAGGTCGCGTCGGCGCGCGAGGCCCGCTCCGAAGGGCCCGCCCGCTGCGAGCGGCGCACCGAAAGGACCCGTGAGAGCCTCGCGGCCGTGAGGTCCTACGCCGTCCTGCCGACCGAGGACGGCTTCGACGCGGCCGGCCGTCGCGTCGCCTGCCTCCTGCTGGACTCGACCGGGCACGCGCTCTTCGGCCCGCTCGGCAGCCACCGCGCACCGGGGACCGCGTTCACCGACACGGCGACCATGCAGAAGCGCGACTGTCTCGACAAGATCAGCGACAACAGCGCGAAACTGGTCTCGTGCAAGGGGCCGCATCAGCAGAAGGTCCTCGACTTCCTGCAACTGAGCCAGGACACCAGCCTGCGGGAGGCGGAGGAGCGGGCGACCGCGGCCTGTCAGGCGAACAGGCCGCCCAACGACTACGGCCACGACCCGAACACCTACGAATCGTCCTCCTGGGTGGGCAAGAGCGCCTGGAACTCCGGAACTCATTACGTCGTCTGCACCGCAATCCGGCAGGACGGGGGCACCATGGAGGGAGGCGAGCCATGAGGAGGGTGCCGCGATGCCCGGTTCCACGAAGACCATGGGAGTGCTCACCGTAGGCGGTCTGGTGATGGTCACCGCCTACACGGTGGCCCTCGGCAGCAGCGGCTGGCTGTGGTTCGGCTGGGTGGTGCTCGGCCTCATCACCCTGGCGATGGTGGCGTCGCGTCCCACCTGACACGTCCCGCGGAGTGCACGCCCGGCTGGTACTTCGGCAGCCGGGCGGTGATCTTCATCCCCGCGCCCGGCGCGGTCTCGATGACGAGTCCGTAGTCGTCGCCGTACKCCTGCCGCAGGCGGTCGTCGACGTTCGACAGGCCGATGCCGTCCGAGGGGTCGGCCTCCCCCGCCAGGATGCGGCGCAGCCGGCCCGGGTCCATGCCGGGGCCGTCGTCCTCGATGACGACGAGCGCCTCGGCGCCGGCGTCCTGCGCGGTGATGCCGATGCGGCGCTTGTCGATCTTGCTCGAACCGCCTTCCAGGCCGTGCTTGACGGCGTTCTCGACCAGCGGCTGGAGGCAGAGGAAGGGCAGGGTCACCGGCAGTACCTCGGGCGCGATCTGCAGGGTGACCGCGAGGCGGTCGCCGAAGCGGGCCCGGACCAGCGCCAGGTAGTGGTCGATGGCGTGCAGTTCGTCGGCGAGGGTGGTGAAGTCGCCGTGCCTGCGGAACGAGTAGCGGGTGAAGTCGGCGAACTCCAGGAGGAGTTCGCGGGCCCGCTCGGGGTCGGTGCGCACGAACGAGGCGATCACCGCGAGCGAGTTGAAGATGAAGTGCGGGGAGATCTGGGCCCGCAGCGCCTTGATCTCGGCCTCGATCAGCCGGGTGCGGGACTGGTCGAGATCGGCGAGTTCCAGCTGGACGGAGACCCAGCGGGCCACCTCGCCGGTGGCCCGCACGAGGACGGCCGACTCCCGGGGCGCGCAGGCGACGAGCGCGCCGTGCACCCGGTCGTCGACGGTGAGCGGCGCGACGACGGCCCAGCGCAGCGGGCAGTAGGGCTCGTCGCAGACCAGCCGGAAGGCCTCGCCGCGGCCGGTCTCCAGCGGGCCGCCGATCCGCTCCATGATCTGGTCCCGGTGGTGCTCGCCCGCGCCCTCCCAGGCCAGCACGGTCTCCTGGTCGGTGAGGCAGAGCGCGTCGGTGCCGAGCAGGGTGCGCAGCCGCCGCGCGGACCTGCGGGCCGTCTCGCCGGTGAGCCCGGCCCGCAGCGGGGGCGCGGCGAGCGAGGCGGTGTGCAGGGTCTCGAAGGTGGCGTGCTCGACGGGGGTGCCGAGGCCGCCGGGGCTGGGTGAGCGCGCGGTGCGCCGGCCGAACCAGAAGCCGGCCGCCAGCAGGGGCAGCGCGGCCACGCAGAGCCCCGCCAGGAAACCGCTCATGCCTTGACCTCCGTGCGTACCTGTCCCCCGGCGAGTTCCTCGGGCAGGTGGAAACGGGCGAGGATCGCCGCCGTCCCGGCCGGCACCCGCCGGGGCGTGGCCAGCGACACCAGGACCATGGTGAGGAAGCCCAGCGGCACCGACCACAGCGCGGGCCAGGCGAGCAGGGCGTGCAGCGCGCCCGTCCTGGGGAGCCCGGCCATGGTGGCGGCGACCGCGAGGAGCGCCGAGCCGCCGCCGACGAGCATCCCGGCGGCGGCGCCCGGCGGGGTGAGCCGGTGCCACCAGATCCCGAGGACGAGCAGCGGGCAGAAGGAGGAGGCGGACACGGCGAAGGCGAGCCCGACGGCGTCGGCGACCGGCAGGCCGCCCACGAGCATGCTCGCCGCGAGCGGCACGATCATGGCGAGGCCCGTGCCGAGCCGGAAGTGCCGCACGCCCCGGGAGGGCAGCACGTCCTGGGTGAGCACGCCCGCCACCGCCATGGTCAGCCCCGAGGCCGTGGACAGGAACGCGGCGAAGGCCCCGCCGGCCACCAGCGCCCCGAGCAGGTCCCCGCCGAGGCCGCCGACCACCCGGTCGGGCAGCAGCAGGACGGCGGCGTCGGCGTCCCCGGTCAGGGTGAGCTCGGGGGCGTACAGGCGGCCCAGTGCCCCGTAGACGGGCGGCAGCAGGTAGAAGGCGCCGATCAGGACGAGCACGGCGACGGTGGTGCGGCGGGCGGCCACGCCGTGCGGGCTGGTGTAGAAGCGCACCACGACGTGCGGCAGTCCCATGGTGCCGAGGAAGGTGGCGAGGATCAGCCCGTACGTGGCGTACAGCGGACGTTCCTCCCGGCCCGCGGCGAGCGAGGTGGACATGCCGCCGTTGCTGCCGCGGTCGGCGACCGGCACCGGGTCGCCCTCGGTGAAGGAGAGCCGGGTGCCCTTCTCGATGCGGTGGACGCCCGCGGGCAGCCGGACGCGCCGGTCCTCGTGGCGGACGCCGTCGACCGTGCCGTCCGCGGTGACGGTGAGCGGCCGGTCGAGCCTGAGGTCGAGGCGGGCGTCGACGCGTACGACCCGCTGCTCGCGGAACGTGGCCGGTTCGTCGAAGGCGGCGCGCGGTGCGCCGTCCTCCCGCCAGGCCAGCACGAGGAAGAGCGCGGGGACGAGCAGGGCGGTGAGCTTGAGCCAGTACTGGAAGGCCTGCACGAAGGTGATGCTGCGCATGCCGCCCGCGGCGACGGTCGCCACCACGACGACCGCGACGATGACGCCGCCGAGGGACTTGGAGGCCCCGGTGAGCACGTTCAGGGTCAGGCCCGCGCCCTGCAGCTGCGGCAGCAGGTACAGCCAGCCGACGCCGACGACGAAGGCTCCGGCCAGCCGCCGCATGCCCTGGGAGGCGAGCCGTGCCTCGGCGAAGTCGGGCAGGGTGTACGCGCCGGAGCGGCGCAGCGGGGCCGCGACGAAGATCAGCAGGACGAGGTAGCCGGCGGTGTAGCCGACCGGGTACCAGAGCATGTCGGGGCCCTGGACGAGGACGAGTCCTGCGATGCCGAGGAAGGAGGCGGCGGAGAGGTACTCGCCGCTGATGGCGGCCGCGTTCAGGCGGGGGCCGACCGTGCGCGAGGCCACGTAGAAGTCCGAGGTGGTGCGCGAGATGCGCAGGCCGAAGGCCCCGACGAAGACGGTTGCGACGACGACGAGCGCGACCGCCGGGACGGCGTAGTTCTCGTTCACGGGCTCAGCGGTCCTCCACGAGGCGGACGAAGTCCTTCTCGTTGCGGTCGGCGCGGCGTACGTACCAGCGGGCGAGCAGCACCAGCGGCGGGTAGACGCAGAAGCCGAGGACGGTCCACTCGACGCCCGCGCTGTCGCGCATCGCGGTGAAGACCAGCGGCAGCGGGCCCACCAGCAGGACGAGCACGGCGAAGACGGTGAGCGCGGCCCGCAGCTGGCTGCGCATCAGGGATCGGACGTAGGTGTGCCCGAGGGTGGTCTGCTCGTCGATCTCGGTGCGCGGCCGGTAGCGGCTCAGCGGGCGCGTGCGGCGCGGCGGCCCGGTGACGACGACGCGCCGGTCGGCGGCGGTACGGCGGTCGGCGGGGTCGTGCGGCAACTCCGGCCTCCTCAACTCGCGGTCCGGCGCATCAGCAGGTCCCGCAGCTCTCGTGCGTGCCGGCGGCTGACCTGGAGTTCGACCGAGTCGACCAGGACGCTCACGGTACCGGCGTCCAGGCGCAGTTCGCTGATGTGGCCGAGGGCGACGAGGTGGCGGCGGTGGATGCGGACGAACCCGCGCGGGCGCCAGCGTTCTTCGAGGGTGGAGAGCGGGATGCGGACGAGGTGGCTGCCCTGGGCGGTGTGCAGCCGCGCGTAGTCGCCGTGCGCCTCGGCGTGGGTGATGTCCTCGACGGCGACGAACCGGGTGACCCCGCCGAGCTCGACGGATATGTGGTCGGGGTCGGGTTCGTGCACGGGTATCGGCGCCGCCGCGTCCAGCTGCTCGGCGGCCCGGCGCACGGCCTCGGCCAGCCGCTCGCGGCGGACCGGCTTCAGGACGTAGTCGACGGCCTTGAGGTCGAAGGCCTGGACGGCGAACCCCTCGTGGGCGGTGACGAAGACGACGAGCGGCGGCTTGGCGAACCCGGCGAGCAGCCGTGCCATGTCGAGTCCGTCGAGGCCGGGCATGTGGATGTCGAGGAAGACGACGTCGATGCCCTCGTCGCCGCCGGGACCGCTCTCCAGCGCGCGGTTGATCCGGCGCAGCGCCGCCGTGGCGTCGCTCGCGCCCTCGACGCTGCTCACCCGCGGATCGGCGTCCAGCAGGTAGAGCAGCTCTTCGAGGGAGGGCGGTTCGTCGTCGACGGCGAGGGCGCGCAGCATGACCCCGGAGTCTAGGAGCAATCCGTACGTCTGCACATGCGGCGGACAGGGTCGCCGCGGCGGGATCGCCGCTGGATACAGTGCCCGCATGCGATCCACGCCCGCTCCCTTCGACGATCTCGACCGCAAGATCGTGACGGCCCTGGTGGCGAACGCCCGTACGAGCTTCGCCGAGATCGGGGCGGCGATCGGGCTGTCCGCCACCGCGGTCAAGCGCCGGGCCGACCGGCTGCGCGAGACGGGTGTGATCACCGGGTTCACGGCGACGGTGCGACCGGCCGCGCTGGGCTGGCGCACGGAGGCGTACGTGGAGGTGTACTGCGAGGGCGCGGCGCCCCCGCGGCGGCTCGCGGAGGTGGTGCGCAACCATCCGGAGATCACGGCCGCGATGACGGTGACCGGCGGCGCGGACGCGCTGCTGCACGTGCGGGCGCGGGACGTGGAGCACTTCGAGGAGGTGCTGGAGCGGATCCGGGTGGAGCCGTTCATCCGCAAGACGGTCAGCTTCATGGTGTTGTCGCACCTGCTGCCGGAGAGCCCGGAGGCGGGGGCGAACCAGGCGGCCCCGGAGGAGTAGGTTTCACTCTTTCGGAGCAGATCACGCAGCGAACGTGCGCCGGGGTGCCGGAACACGCAGCGTTCCTGCGGTGATGCGCATCTCTTGATTCTTGTCGCGCCGCTCCCCCGCTTCCTACCGTGGAGACATCCCACCCGACACGCAGGAAAGCGGAGGAAAACCTCTGTGCCCATGAGCCGTGTGCCGCGCCCCAGACGATTCCTGGTCTGCGAACCCAGACACTTCGCCGTGCAGTACGCCATCAACCCCTGGATGCACGAGGACGTACAGGTCGACGTCGATCTGGCCCGCGGCCAGTGGGCGGAGCTGGTCCGCGCCTACCGCGCCCACGGCCACACCGTCGACAGCGTGGAGCCGGTCGCCGGCCTGCCGGACATGGTCTTCGCCGCGAACTCGGCGCTGGTCGTGGCCGGGCGGGTGTTCGGCTCGCTCTTCCACGCCCCGCAGCGCCGCCCGGAGTCGACCGCGTACGAGACGTGGTTCAAGAGCGCGGGCTTCGACGTCCACCACCCCGAGTCGGTGTGCGAGGGCGAGGGCGACCTGGTGTTCGCCGGCCGCCACCTGCTGGCCGGCACCGGATTCCGTACGGCACGGGCCGCCCACCACGAGGCGCAGGAGTACTTCGGCGTCCCCACGGTCAGCCTCACACTGGTGGACCCTCGCTTCTATCACCTCGACACCGCGCTGTTCGTGCTCGACGACGGCCCCGAGGCGAACATCGCGTACTACCCGGAGGCGTTCTCCGCGGGCAGCCGCGAGGTGCTGCGCCTGCTCTTCCCGGACGCGGTGGTCGCCACCCGCGAGGACGCGATGGTGTTCGGTCTCAACTCCGTCTCGGACGGCCGCCACGTCTTCATCGCGCCGCGCGCCGAGGCCCTCGCGGGGGAACTCGAACGCCACGGCTACGTCCCCGTCCCCGTCGACCTGTCGGAGTTCCAGAAGGCCGGCGGGGGCATCAAGTGCTGCACCCAGGAGATCCGCCCATGACCGTCGCGACCGGCCGTTCCCTGCGCTCGTCCGCCGAGCTGATCCGCGCCGAGGAGCCCGTCCTCGCGCACAACTACCACCCGCTGCCCGTGGTGGTCTCCCGCGCCGAGGGCGCCTGGGTCCAGGACGTCGAGGGCCGCCGCTACCTCGACATGCTGGCCGGTTACTCGGCGCTCAACTTCGGGCACCGCCACCCGGCCCTGGTCGCGGCCGCGCACCGCCAGCTCGACGAGCTGACGCTGACCTCGCGGGCCTTCCACAACGACCGGCTGGCCCACTTCGCCGAGTCGCTGGCCGCGCTGACCGGCCTGGACATGGTACTGCCGATGAACACCGGCGCCGAGGCGGTGGAGAGCGGCATCAAGGTGGCCCGCAAGTGGGCGTACGACGTGAAGGGCGTCGCGCCGGACCGGGCGACGATCGTGGTGGCCGCGGACAACTTCCACGGTCGGACGACGACGATCGTGAGCTTCTCCACCGACGAGACGGCCCGGGCGGGGTTCGGCCCCTTCACCCCCGGGTTCCGCGTGGTCCCGTACAACGACCTCGCGGCGCTCGAAGCGGCGGTCGACGAGACGACGGCGGCCGTGCTGATCGAGCCGATCCAGGGCGAGGCGGGGGTGGTGATCCCCGACGACGGCTACCTGCGGGGCGTGCGCGAGCTGACCCGGCGGGCCGGCTGCCTGTTCATGGCCGACGAGATCCAGTCGGGACTCGGGCGCACGGGCCGCACGCTGGCCGTGGAGCACGAGGGGGTCGTGCCGGACGTGCTGCTGCTCGGCAAGGCGCTCGGCGGCGGCATCGTGCCGGTCTCCGCGGTGGTCGCGCGGCGCGAGGTGCTGGGGGTGCTGGGGCCGGGCGAGCACGGTTCGACGTTCGGCGGCAACCCGCTGGCCGCGGCGGTCGGGTCGGCGGTGGTGGAACTGCTGGCGACCGGCGAGTTCCAGCGCCGGGCCGAGGAGTCGGGCGTCCTGCTGCGGGAGGGCCTGACGGCGCTGCTCGGCAAGGGCGTACGGGGCTTCCGGGCCCGCGGTCTGTGGGCGGGCGTCGACATCGACCCCGCGATCGGCACGGGCCGCGCGATCAGCGAGTCCCTGATGCGCGAGGGCGTCCTGGTCAAGGACACCCACGGCTCCACCATCCGCCTGGCCCCACCCCTGACGATCACGGAGGAGGACCTCCGCACGGCCCTGGCCGCCCTGGAGAAGGTGTTGCGGGAAGGTCCCCGATAGGAGGGCCCCGTTAGGGGCGCGGGGAACTGCGCGCCCAGCCCCCACCGGCCCGAGCCCGACGACGCACAGACGTCTCCGGACCCGGGCCGGTCGGCAGGCGGGCCGGCAGGCTACAGCGCCGTGCCGAACCGCTCCCACACCCGGTGCGCCCCCAGCAACGCAGTGACCCGCTCCAGCGCACCCGGCCCGCTGTCCGCCGTCACGACACCGGCGGCCCCCGCCGGGATCCCGGCGGCCGACAGCACCGCGTCGGCCCCGGCCCAGCCGCCGACGGCCTTGCCGTGCCGGAACGCCTCGGTCAGCAGCAGCGTGACCCGCGGGTCGGCGACCACGTCGAGCCCCGCGTCCCCGGCCTTGGAGTCCCTGGCCCCGAGCGCGTCCTTGCCGGGCCCGGGCACGCCCGCCACCAGGACGGCGTCGAACTCCACCGACCGGGCGGTCGCGAAGGTGCGCTGCGCCTGCAGCGGCTCGGCCCCGGCGTCGAGCACCCCGCCGGTGGGCGCGATCACGAGCGGGACCATCCCGGCGTCCAGGACCGCCTCCCGCACGGCGCGGACCCCGTCGAGGTCGCCCTGCGCGTCGGTGACGATGCCGATGATCCGCCCGTCCAGCGGCCAGGTGGCCCCGACCTGGGAGAGGGCCGGGCTGGGCGCGGGCTCCGCGAGCGGCACGGTCGCCTGCGGCGCGGGCAGCCCGAGCCCGGCGGCCACCTGCTCGCACAGCTCGGTGTCGATGTTGGCGAGGACCTGCAGCGCCCGCTCCTTGATCGGCTGCTCGTAGCACTTGTTCAGCTCGAAGGTGTACGCGTTCACGATGTGCTCGCGCTCCACCGGCGTCATGCTGAGCCAGAACAGCCGGGGCTGGCTGAAGTGGTCGGAGTAGGACGCGGGCGCCTCGCGGACCTTGCGGCCCTGCGTGACCTCGACCGGCGTCTCGATGAACGCGCCGGTGTCCGCCCCCGCCAGGAACGGGCAGCCGCCGTCGAGCGAGTTGGGCTTGTAGGGCGCCGTGCCGGTGTGCACGGCCGTCTGGTGCATGCCGTCCCGCAGCATGTCGTTGACCGGGGCGTGCGGGCGGTTGATCGGCAGCTGCGCGAAGTTCGGCCCGCCCAGCCGGCTGATCTGCGTGTCCAGGTAGGAGAAGAGCCGGCCGGCCAGCAGCGGGTCGTCGGTGACGTCGATGCCGGGGACCAGGTGGCCGACGTGGAAGGCGACCTGCTCGGTCTCGGCGAAGAAGTTGGTGGGGTTGGCGTTCAGCGTGAGCAGGCCGATCGGCTGGACGGGGGCCAGCTCCTCCGGGACGATCTTCGTCGAGTCCAGCAGGTCGATGCCCTCGAAGGTCTGCTCGGGGTTGTCCGGGAAGACCTGGACGCCGAGCTCCCACTGCGGGTACGCGCCGGCCTCGATGGCGTCGTACAGGTCCCGGCGGTGGAAGTCGGGGTCGACGCCGGCGGTGATCTGCGCCTCCTCCCACGTCTGGGAGTGCACGCCGAGCTTGGGCTTCCAGTGGAACTTCACCAGCGTGGTGCCGCCCTCGGCGTCCACCAGCCGGAAGGTGTGGACGCCGAAGCCCTCCATCGTCCGGTAGGAGCGCGGGATGCCCCGGTCGGACATGTTCCACAGCGTGTGGTGGGTGGCCTCGGTGTGCAGGGTGACGAAGTCCCAGAAGGTGTCGTGGGCGCTCTGCGCCTGCGGGATCTCGCGGTCGGGGTGCGGCTTCCCGGCGTGGATGACGTCCGGGAACTTGATGGCGTCCTGGATGAAGAAGACCGGGATGTTGTTGCCGACCAGGTCGAAGGTGCCCTCGCTGGTGTAGAACTTCGTCGCGAAGCCCCGGGTGTCGCGGACCGTGTCCGCCGAGCCGCGTGAGCCGAGGACCGTGGAGAACCGCACGAACACCGGGGTCTCGACGCCCTCGGCGAGGAAGGCGGCCTTGGTGATCCGCGCGGCGGTGCCGTAGCCCTGGAAGACGCCGTGCGCGGCGGCGCCGCGGGCGTGCACGACCCGCTCCGGGATGCGCTCGTGGTCGAAGTGGGTGATCTTCTCCCGCAGGTGGTGGTCCTGCAGGAGGACGGGCCCGCGGGCGCCGGCCTTCAGGGAGTGGTCCGTGTCGGGGAGCCGGGCGCCCTGGGCCGTGGTCAGGTAGGCGTCTCCCTGGGCCCGCAGGTACCGGTCCGCGCCCGTCGGCCGCCCGGTGGGGCTGACGTACTCGGGCGCACCCTGGTCGGGCTTGGGCGGCAGCGGCTCCTGGGGCGTGGTCGGCTCTTCCACCGGAGGGGTCTTCACTCCGGGCTTGCCGGGCACGCCGTCCGCCGGGCCGTCCCCGTGCAGCGCTTCGGCGGCCTTCGCCGCCACGGCCTTGAGCGGGTTCTTCTCGGTCATCGCGTCTCCAAGCGTCGGGGGGACCGGCTGAGTACCCCTGACACCTGGCACAAACCATTGCTCACCAGCAGTTTTCAGCTATTTTCCGCCATCCGGCGCAGCCGGACACGAGGAGGCCGCGGATCCGGGTCCCACCGGATCCGCGGCCGGTCCGTCAGGGGTGTTCCGGCTGCTGGTCGGGCGGGGTTCCGCCGCCCTCGCCGCCACCCTTGTTCCCCTTGTCCGTCCCGTGGGCCTGCGTGCCGCCCGGGCCGCCGGCCTGGCGGGCCTTGAGCTCCGCGCTGTCCTGGGGCGTGGCCCCGCCCTTGTCGCTGCGCCGCTGCTCGGGCTGCTGCGGATTGGACATGTTCGAGCACCTCCGTCGGTCGTCGGTCGTCGGTCCGTCAGGCCTGGTCGTCGTCCTGCTCCCCGGCGTCGTCCCGGTCCCCCTCGGCCTGGGAGGGCGTGGTCTGCCGCACCGGTCGCTGTCCGTCGCGCTCGTCCTCGGACGAGCTCGCGGCGTCGTCGCCCCGGTCCCCCTCGGCCTGGGACGGGGTGGGTTCCTGTGTCATCGCTGCTCCTCCCGTCGCTGTCGCGGCGGTCGTCGTCGTACCGGTCGTGGTGCCGGTCGTGTCGGTCATTGCGCTGGTCGTCGCACTGGTCGTCGTGGCGGGGTGCGTCACGGCTTCAGGAGGGTCTTGACCATTCCGTCCTCCTTGGCCTGGAACATCGCGTACGCCTTCGGCGCGTCCTCCAGCGGCATGGAGTGCGTCTTGAACGTGTCCACGCCCAGCGGGTCCTCGTCCGTGAGCAGCGGCAGGATGTCGTCCACCCAGCGCCACACGTTGGCCTGGCCCATGCGCATCTGGATCTGCTTGTCGAACATCGTCAGGAGCGGCATCGGGCTGAGCGCTCCGCCGTAGACGCCCGAGACGGAGAGCGTGCCGCCGCGGCGGACGAGCTCGATACCGGTGTACAGGGCCGCCAGCCGGTCGATCCCCGCCTTCTCCATCATCGGCTGCGCCACCGCGTCGGGCAGCAGACTCGTGACCCACTGGGCCGCCTTGGCGAACGGCGCGCCGTGCGCCTCCATGCCGACGGCGTCGATGACCGCGTCGGTGCCGCGCCCGTCGGTGAGGTCCCGGACGGCGGCCAGCAGGTCCTTGCCGTCCATCCGGGCGTCGAAGCACGTCACCCCGTGGGCGCTGGCCCGGGTGAGGCGCTCCTTGACGAGGTCCACCCCGATGACCAGGCCGGCGCCCCGGTGCCGGGCGATGCGGGTGGCCATGTCCCCGATGGGGCCGAGGCCCAGCACGGTGACGCTGCCGCCCGGCGGGATCGCCGCGTACTCCACGGCCTGCCACGCGGTGGGCAGGACGTCGGAGAGGTAGACGTAGCGGTCGTCGGCCGGGCCCTCGGGCACCTTGATGGGCAGCCGGTTGCCGAACGGCACCCGCAGGAACTCCGCCTGCCCGCCCGGCACCTGCCCGTACAGCTTGGTGTACCCGAAGAGGCTGGCGCCGCTGTCGTACTCGCGGACCTGGGTCGTCTCGCACTGCGAATGCAGCCCCTGGTTGCACATGTGGCAGTCGCGGCAGGAGACGTTGAAGGGGATGACCACCCGGTCGCCGGGGGCCAGTGCGGTGACCTCGGGGCCCACCTCCTCCACGATGCCCATCGGCTCGTGGCCGAGGATGTCGCCCGGGTCGATGAAGGGGCCGAAGAGTTCGTACAGGTGGAGGTCGGACCCGCACAGACCGGTCGTCGTGATCCTGACGACGATGTCGTCGGGCTTCTCGATCCGCGGGTCGGGCACGGTCTCCACGCGGACATCACGCCTTCCCTGCCAGGTCAGTGCGCGCATGGTGGGAATCCTCCAGCCGATCGTGTTCCACTTCCGTCGCCCGAGTCCCCTTCCTGCGCCTTCCGACACCCTGCGCACGGGGAAAGCATCCGTTCCGGTCACCGGGCGCCGGGTACCCGGCGCCCGCAGGCGCCGACGAGGGCGCCCGCGAGGACCGATCGGAAGGAAGCAGCACGTGTGGCACGCCCTCACCCATGAGGCCGCCGCCGTCGGGCGTGCGGTGCGCAGGTGCGTCATGGAGGCCGGGCCCGAGCGCGAGACGGCGGTCCAGTCCCTGAAGGCGGCCGGCGCCGCACTGCTGGCCTGGGCGATCGCCGGCTGGTGGTGGCACGCGCCGATGGCGCTGCTGGCGCCGTGGACCGCGCTGTTCCTGGTGCAGGGCACCGTCTACCGCTCGCTCCTGTCCGCCCTGCAGCAGGTCGTGGTGGTGTGCTGCGGCACCCTGCTCGCGGCCGGCGCCCTCGGGCTGACCCACCACACGATGGCCGCGATGGCGCTGGCCCTGCCCGCCGCCGTGCTGCTCGGGAACTACGCGCGGCTCGGCGGCCAGGGCCTGTACGCGCCGACGGCCGCGCTGTTCGTCCTCGCCTACGGCTCGTCCAGCGGCCCCGACATCCTGCACCGGCTGCTGGAGACCCTGCTCGGCGCGGCCATCGGGATCGCCGTGAACGCCGCCGTCCTGCCGCCGGTCCACTCCCGGGGCGTCCACCGGCTGCGCGAGAAGCTGCCGCGGGACTGCGCCGACCTGCTGCACACCGTCGCCGACGGCATCGAGGAACCGTACGACCAGGAGCGGGCCCACGGCTGGTACGACCGCGCGGTGCGGCTGGCGGACGTGGTGACGGAGCTGCGGACCGCGCGCCGGTCGTCGCACGAGAGCTACCGGTTCAACCCGGGACACCGGCTGCGCCGTTCGGCGGTCCCGCCGCCGCCCGAGGACTGGGACTTCACCTGGGACCGGATCACCGAGCACATCAGGGCGATCACGCGCTCGCTGTCGGAGGCCGGCTGGCTCGCTGACTCCGTACCGGACGTCCTGGCTCCGCAGCTGCGGGCGGCCGGTGACGTCCTGGCCTCGCGGCAGGACGCGGTCGAGGAGCGCCGCCGTGCGCTGGACACCGCGGAGGCGGCGCACCACCGGCTGGCCTCGGCACTCGCCGACAGCGGGAACGAGGCCACGCCCGCGCTGGGCGCCATGACGGCGGACACGCGGCGGCTGCTGGACGACCTGGCCGGGGTGGTCGACGCGTGGAACGGCGACGCCGTGGCGCGGGAACGGGCCGCGCGCCACGGCTGAGGGCGGGCCGCGGGTCGTCGGGAACGAGCCAACCGGCGCGGCGGCGGGTGGTGCCGCACGGCGGCGCCGGGCCAGCATGAGTCCCGTCGCAGGCGGTTGCACGGGACGGTGCCTCACATACACTGGCGTCCCGCAGCACACCTATTGACCAGCTAGAACGCGGCGTTTGAGCCGATCCGGCGAAGCGAGGAGCGACCCGTTGTTCTATTACGTCCTCAAGTACGTGATTTTGGGGCCGCTGTTGCGGCTGACCTTCCGGCCCCGCATCGAGGGCCTGGAGCACGTACCGGCGACGGGTGCGGCCATCGTCGCGGGCAACCACCTGTCGTTCTCGGACCACTTCCTGATGCCGGCGATCCTCAAGCGGCGCATCACGTTCCTCGCCAAGGCCGAGTACTTCACCGGGCCCGGGATCAAGGGCAGACTGACGGCGGCCTTCTTCCACGCCGTCGGGCAGATCCCGGTGGACCGCTCCGGCAAGGAGGCGGGCCAGGCGGCGATCCGCGAGGGCCTCGGCGTGCTGGGCAAGGACGAGCTGCTGGGCATCTACCCGGAGGGCACCCGCTCGCACGACGGGCGCCTCTACAAGGGCAAGGTCGGTGTCGCGGTGATGGCGCTCCGGGCCGGGGTGCCCGTCGTCCCGTGCGCGATGATCGGCACCTTCGAGGCGCAGCCGCCCGGCCGCAAGATCCCGAAGATCCACCCCGTGGCGATCCGCTTCGGCAAGCCCCTCGACTTCTCCCGCTACGCCGGCATGGAGGGCGAGAAGGCGATCCTGCGCGCCATCACCGACGAGATCATGTACGCGATCCTCAGCCTCTCCGAGCAGGAGTACGTGGACCGGTACGCGTCGGACGTGAAGGCCGAGGAGGCCGCCGAGAAGGCGGCGCAGGCGAGGTCCCGCAAGTTCCCGCGTCTGCCGCAGCGCTGACGGCCGCCCCGGCTCCCCCGGCGGGCCGCTCTGCCCGCAGCTAATCGGCTGGGTTACGGCCCGCGGACGTCCTACGGTCGCTCCATGGGACGAGCTGTGGTGATCGGGGCGACGGGGCAGATCGGGCGGGTGGCCGTGGACGTGCTGGCCCGGGACGGCTGGGAGGTGACCGCCCTCTCGCGGGGCGGCGGACGGGACGGGGACTGGCCCGGGGAGGTGCGCACCGCGCGGGTGGACCGCGCGGACGACGCCGCCCTGGCCGCCGCGGTCGGCGACGGCTGCGACGTCCTGGTGGACGTGGTGGCGTTCGGGCCGGAGCACGCACGGCAGTTGACCGCACTGGCCGGCCGGGTCGGCTCGGCCGTGGTGCTCTCCACCGTGTCGGTGTACGAGGACGACGAGGGCCGCACCTTCGATACGCAGGAGGAGCCGGACGGCTTCCCCGCCTATCCGGTGCCGCTGGCGGAGGATCAGCGCACGATCGCGCCCGGGGACACCTCGTACAGCACCCGCAAGGCGGCGCTGGAGCGCGAACTGCTCGCCGCCTCGGACGCGTTGCCGACCACGCTGCTGCGGGCCGGCGCCGTCCACGGGCCGCACTGCCGCACCCCCCGCGAGCTGTACTTCGTCAAGCGCAACCTGGACGGCCGCGGGCGGCGCGTCCTGGCGTACGGCGGGGAGAGCCGTTTCCATCCGGCGGGMGTCCACAACATCGCGGAGCTGGTCCGGCTGGCCGCCGCCCGGCCGGGCACCCGCGTGCTCAACGCGGTGGACCCGGACGCGCCCACGGTCGCGGAGATCGCGGCGGCCGTCGACGCCGTGATGGGGGCCGGCAACGAGACCGTCCTGGTGGACGGGCCGCCTCCCGCGCCGGGCGTGGGCGACACCCCGTGGTCGGTGCCGCACCCGGTGGTCTGCGACATGACGGCGGCCGGGCGGGAGCTGGGGTACCGGGCGGTGACGCGGTACGCCGACCGGCTGCCGGAGACGGTCGCCTGGATCGAGCGCCGGCTGGCCGAGGGGGACTGGCGTGCGGCCTACCCCAAGATGGTCGCGTCCTACGGCGACCTGTTCGACTACGCGGCCGAGGACGCCTGGCTCGCGGGGCGGCGGGCCTGAGGACCGGGGCACGGCGGAGGGGACGGCCGTGGAACGGCCGTCCCCTCGTCGGTCGTCGCCGTGGCGGCGGCTGCTGCTACGGCTTGGGCGTGGCGTGCGGCGTGCACGTCACGTCGGCCGGGCCGACCTTGCCGGTGAGCAGGTAGGTGTCCACCTTCTCGTTGATGCACGGGTTGACCAGCCCGGTCACGCCGTGCGAACCGGCGTCCTTCTCGGTGATCAGGCGGGAGCCCTTGAACCGCTTGTGCAGTTCGACGGCGCCCTCGTACGGCGTCGCCGCGTCCCGCGTGGACTGCACGATCAGGACGGGCGGCAGGCCCTTGCCGGTCTTCACGTGCACCGGGGTCTGCTGCTTGGCGGGCCAGGTCGCGCACGGCAGGTTCAGCCAGGCGTTGGCCCACGTCATGAACGGGTAGTCCTTGTGCAGCCTCGTGTTGTCGCGGTCCCKCTTCTTCCAGCTGGTGGGCCACTTGGCGTCGGTGCACTCGACGGCCGTGTAGACGGCGTTGCCGTTCTCCGAGGAGATGTTGCCCGCGGTGTCGGACAGGTCCGGGGCCGCCGCGTCGACGAGCGCCTGGGTGTCACCGGCGACGTACTTGCTGAAGACGGTCGCGACCGGCACCCACGACGAGTCGTAGTACGGGGCGCTCTGGAAGAAGCCGATGAGCTCGGCCGGCCCGACCAGGCCGCCGATGGGGTTCTTCTTGGCGGTGGCGCGCAGCTTCAGCCACTGGGCCTGGACCTTCGCGCGGGTGTCGCCGAGGTGGAAGGACGCGTCGTTCTCGGCGACCCAGTCCTGCCAGTCCTTCCAGCGCATCTCGAAGGCGACGTCCTGGTCGAGGTTGGCCTCGTACCAGATCTTCTCGCGCGAGGGGTTGACGACGCTGTCCGCGATCATGCGGCGCACGTGGTCCGGGTAGAGCGTGCCGTAGACGGCGGCGATGTACGTGCCGTACGAGACGCCGAGGAAGTTGAGCTTCTTCTCGCCGAGCGCGGCCCGGATGACGTCCAGGTCGCGGACGGTGTTCGGGGTCGTCATGTGCGGCAGCATCGCGCCGCTGCGCTCGGCGCAGCCGTCCGCGTACTCGGCGGCGAGCTTGCGCTGGGCGCGCTTGTCGGCCTCGGAGTCCGGTACCGGGTCCGCCTTGGGCGCCTTGACGAACTCCTGCGGGTCGATGCAGGAGATGGGCGCCGAGTGGCCGACGCCGCGGGGGTCGAAGCCCACGAAGTCGTACGCCTTGGAGGTGTTCACCCACAGCGGGTTCTTGTTGGTGACCCGGGTCGGGAAGCGCATGCCGGAGCCGCCGGGGCCGCCGGGGTTGTAGACGAGGGCGCCCTGGCGCTCCGCCTTCGTGCCGGTGTTGCCGATGCGGTCCACGGCGAGCTTGATCTTCTTGCCGTCGGGCTTCGCGTAGTCGAGCGGCACCGTGACCCAGCCGCACTGGATGGGCTTGGCGAGCCCCCAGTCGGCCGGACAGTCCTGCCAGTCGATGCCGGCCTTGGCCGCGCGGGCGGCGGCGATCTCGGCGCCGCGCGTCTGGCTGTCCTTGCCGTGGCGGGCTTCCGCGCTGGCCGTCGGGGCCGCGACGGCGCCGGCTATCAGGGTCGCCGTGACGAGCGCTCCGGCCGAACCGAGCGCCGTCACCCTTCTCATGCCTCTCAAGAGGGTCCCCCCTGTTGTCGTCTGCTGTCGTCGTGGTCGGTACCGGGGGATCCTTTCGGCTGTGAGGTCCCTGGGAACAGAGGCGATGTGCCTTCTTTGCCAATCCGATAACCGGAACATCTCTGACCGTTCAGCGGTGATGTTCGTTTCCGCGGTACGCCGGCGGGAGGTCAGCCGAGTGAACGCAGGGCTTCGTCGAGGATCCGGCGCAGGTGCAGGGCGTCGGGCGCGAGGGCGGTCACCAGGGCGCCGGGCCCGGCGAGCGGGGTGAGCGCGGCGTACTCCCCCAGCAGCCGCGGCTCGACCGGCCGCGTCGCGTACTGCGGACGTACGACGAGGAGCTGGCCGAGCGCGCGACGCCCGCCGAGCACAGCGGGCCCGTCCCATCCGCCGGGTGCCCCGGGTCCGCAGGAGAGCTCCTGGTCGAGCAGGGGCCGCCCTGCGACCAGGACGGTGAGCCGGCTGGTGAGCCGCCCCGGCTCCTCGCCGGCCCGTCCGAGGACCTGCTCCTCGCGCAGCGTGAGCCGGGCACCGTCCGCGAGCTCGACCTCCGTCGCCATCCGCAGCTCGCTGCCGCGGACGGAGATCAACTGCTCGGGCAGCCAGCGCAGTTCGGCGCCGGCCCCGACCGTGAGGCGTACGTCGTAGCGCGCCTCCCCCTTGGCCTGCCCGGGCAGCGCGAGGGTGGCCGCGGCCGACCCGACGTGCAGGCGCGCCCCTTCGGCCACCTCGGCCGACACGGTGAAGCGGTCACCGCCCAGCGGTCCGCTCATCGCGCCGACCAGCATCACCTTGGCCTCGGAGCCGCCGGCCCGCGTCCGCCGCAGGGCGAGCGGGCCCTCGCCCTCCAGGACGGGCAGCGCGGTACCGCCCCGCCCGTCCGGCCGGGCGAGGATCCGCGCGACGGCCCGGACCCCGGCGGCTCCGGCGGCTCCGCCGGTTACGCTGCCCATGCGGCGAGCCGCTCCCGCYCCCAGCCGGCGACGTCCGCGACCCCGTCCCCGCCCCGCAGCGACTGGAAGACGACGGGCAGTCCGGCCCGCTGCGCCTTCGCGTCGGCGGCCATCCGCGCGAGGTCCGAGCCGACGTACGGCGCCAGGTCCGTCTTGTTGACCACGAGCAGGTCGGCGGTGGTGACCCCGGGGCCGCCCTTGCGGGGGATGTCGTCCCCGCCCGCGACGTCGATCACGAAGATCTGCGCGTCGACGAGCCCCTTGGAGAAGGTCGCCGTCAGGTTGTCGCCCCCTGACTCGACGAGGATCAGGTCCAGCGGTCCCACCTCGTCCTCCAGGTCCTCGACCGCTTCGAGGTTCGCGGAGATGTCGTCACGGATCGCCGTGTGCGGACAGGCCCCGGTCTCGACGGCGGTGATCCGCTCGGGCGGAAGCACGGCCTCACGCAGCAGGAACTCGGCGTCCTCGCGCGTGTAGATGTCGTTGGTGACGACGGCCAGCGACCACTCGTCGCGCAGGGCCCGGCACAGCGCGGCCACGGTGGCGGTCTTCCCGGACCCGACGGGCCCCCCGAGCCCGACCCGCAGCGCGCTCACCGCGGCCCGGTCCCTCTCCACCCGGTCCACCTCGGGCCCCAACCGCGCCAGCACCCCACTCGCGTCGAAGGGATCGAGGCTCAGCAACCGCACCACGGCGGTCGCCGGCCCACTGACACCCTCGTACGCGGCGCAGTACGCCGCGTCCCGCGCCCCGAGCCCCGCCGCCCGGGCCGTCAGCCCCAGCACGACCGGCTGATGGGCCCCCTTGGGGAACTCCGCGGCCAGGGAATCGAGTTCGGCCGACGGCCAGGTCGCCCGCGCGGCCCGCATCAGCTGCCGCCCCAGCTTCCGCGCGGCGACGCGCAGCGCCGGGGACGGCGTACGGGCGTCCGCGGCCCGGTCCAGCTCCACCGGATCCACCCCGAGCGCGGCGGCCGCGGCGAGCGAGGCCGACACGAGTGCGGCCGTGTGCAGCCGCCCCCGGCAGAACTCCTCCAGGTCCGCCGCCCCGGTGATCCGGCCGGCCTTGACCGCCTCCTCGGCCCCACCGGAGTGGGCGTGTCCCCCGGCGGGGAACCGCCCGTCGGCGAGGACGAGCAACGCGGCACGCGACATCTCTGCACCTCACGGATCAGGGTGTACACGGAACGGGGTGTACACGGAACGGGGGTCTGCACAGGGCAGGCCTCAGAACAGGAAGTACCGCTGAGCCATGGGCAGTTCGGCCGCGGGCACGGCCTCCACCAGCTCCCCGTCGATGGTGACGGCGAAGCTGTCGGGATCGACCCGTACGTCCGGCCGGGCGTCGTTCTCCCGCATGTCGGCCTTGGTCACCCCGCGCGTCGACTCGATCGCGACGAACCGCTTCCCGAGACCGAGCCGTTCCGGCAGGCCGTCCTCGACGGCGACCGGCGCCACGAAGTTGAACGAGTTGGCGGCGGGCGCCCGGCCGATCGCCCCGAACATCGGCCGCGGCAGGATCGGCTGCGGCGTGGGGATGGAGGCGTTGGCGTCGCCCATCTGCGCGTACGCGATCTGCCCGCCCTTGACGACGAGGTGCGGCTTGACCCCGAAGAAGGCGGGCTCCCACAGCACCAGGTCGGCGAGCTTGCCCGTCTCGACGGAGCCGATCTCCCGGGCGAGGCCCTGGGCGACGGCGGGGTTGATCGTGTACTTGGCGACGTAGCGGCGCACCCGGTGGTTGTCCGCGCGGCCGTCCCCCGGCAGCGCTCCGCGGCGCCGCTTCATGACGTGCGCGGTCTGCCAGGTCCGCATGATCACCTCGCCGACGCGGCCCATGGCCTGGGAGTCGGAGGAGATGATCGAGATGGCGCCGAGGTCGTGCAGGACGTCCTCGGCCCCGATGGTGGAGGGCCTGATGCGGGACTCCGCGAAGGCGAGGTCCTCGGGCACGGCGGCGTTCAGGTGGTGGCAGACCATCAGCATGTCGAGGTGTTCCTCGGCGGTGTTGACGGTGTAGGGCCGGGTCGGGTTGGTCGAGCTGGGCAGCACGTTCGCCTCGGAGACCACGGTCATGATGTCCGGCGCGTGCCCGCCTCCCGCACCTTCCGTGTGGAACGCGTGGATCGTGCGCCCCTTGATCGCGGCGAGCGTGTCGGCGACGAACCCGGCCTCGTTGAGGGTGTCCGTGTGGATGGCGATCTGCGCGCCGGTGCGGTCCGCGACGGTGAGCGCGGCGTCGATGACGGCGGGCGTGGAGCCCCAGTCCTCGTGCAGCTTGAGACCGAGCGCGCCGCCGCGCAGCTGCGAGAGCATCGCCTCCTCGGAGACGGTGTTGCCCTTGCCGAGCAGCCCGAAGTTGAGCGGGTAGCCCTCCATCGCCTCCAGCATCCGGGCGAGGTGCCAGGGGCCGGGGGTGACGGTGGTGGCCTTGGACCCCTCGGCGGGTCCGGTGCCGCCGCCGACGAGGGTCGTGATCCCGGAGGCCAGCGCCTCGTCGGCGATCTGCGGGCAGATGAAGTGCACATGGGCGTCGATGGCGCCGGCCGTCAGGATGCGCCCGTTGCCCGCGATGATCTCCGTCTCCGGGCCGATCACCAGGTCCGGGTGCACGCCGTCCATGGTGTCGGGGTTGCCGGCCTTGCCGATACCGGTGATCCGGCCGTCGCGGATGCCCACGTCGGCTTTGACGACCCCCCAGTGGTCGACGATCACCGCGCCCGTGACGACGGTGTCCGGGGTGCCGTCGGCGCGCGTGGCGCGCGACTGGCCCATGGACTCGCGGATGACCTTCCCGCCGCCGAACACGGCCTCGTCGCCGGCGTGTCCGGGGCCGCCGGAGCGGTCCTCCTCGATCTCGATCAGGAGGTCGGTGTCGGCGAGCCGGATGCGGTCGCCGGTGGTGGGCCCGAACAGGTCGGCGTACGCGGCCCGCGAGATCTCAGGCATCGAGGGCTCCTCCGGTCTCGCCGCGCAGACCGGGCACGACGCGGGCGCCGCCGATCGGGACGAGTTCGACGTCGACGGGGATGCCGGGCTCGAAGCGCACGGCGGTGCCGGCGGCGACGTTGAGCCGCTTGCCGCGGGCGGCGCCGCGGTCGAAGTCCAGGCCGGGGTTGGCCTCGGCGAAGTGGTAGTGGGAGCCGACCTGGACGGGCCGGTCGGCGGCGTTGAGGACGGTGAGCCGGGTGACGTCGAGGCCCTCGTTGAAGGCGACGGTCCCGTCGGCGAACAGGATCTCTCCGGGGATCATGGTGGCCGCTCCCCCCGTCAGACGATCGGGTCGTGGACGGTGACGAGCTTGGTGCCGTCGGGGAAGGTGGCCTCGACCTGCACGTCGTGGATCATCTCGGGGATGCCTTCCATGACGTCCTCGCGGGTGAGGACCCGGCGTCCGGAGGCCATGAGTTCGGCCACCGTGCGGCCGTCCCTGGCCCCTTCGAGGATGTGCGAGGTGATCAGGGCGACGGACTCGGGGTGGTTGAGCCGCACCCCCCTGGCCCGGCGCTTCTCGGCCACGTCGGCGGCCACATGGATCAGCAGCCTCTCCTGCTCGTGCGGTGTCAGTTGCACGGCTTCCCACCTCGCAGTCCTCGCTCCGGACCGTGCGGGGTCCGGCTGCCGCAGCCACCGCCCGGAACCGCTGGTGACATGGTGCTGCACGCTAGTTGCGCGGGMTTTCAGGGACGTTAACCGCCACGGGTGAATCCCGCAGTTCCACCGGTCGCCCCGGCCCCGCCGGGGATCAACGCGCCGGCCGTCCCGGCCCCACCGGGGATCAACGCGCCGGCCGTCTCGGCCCCACCAGGGATCAGCGCACCCGCCGTCCCAGCCCGGCCGGGGATCAGCGCGGGGCCTGCATGCTCATCAGGGCGCGCAGACCGTCCTGGAGGACCTCCACCGGTGCGGCGCCGAAGAGCGCCTGCTGGGCGGCGAACCCCTGCGCCGCGGCGATCAGGGTCCTGGCGACGTGCTCGGCGGGGACGTCCGCCCGCATCAGTCCGGCCTCCTGGTAGCCCTCGACGACCTTCACCCACGCCTGCCGCACGGCGCCGAACCCCTCGCGCAGCACCCCCGCCAGTTCGCTGTCGCGCAGGGTCTCCGTCCAGACCTGGACCATGAGCCGCGGGAAGGAGGCCTCGCCGTCCCAGGTCAGTCCGTGCCTGGCCGTGCCCCCCAGCCCCAGCACCTCGGTCATGACCAGGCCGAGGAGCACGTCGGGCAGCGGCGGCGGAGTGTGCCGGGCGGCGTCCTCGAAGGCCCCGCGGATCTCCGCGAGGACCTCGTTGACGATGGCGGCGATCAGTTCGTCCTTGCCGCTGAAGTAGCGGTAGACGGCCCCCGCGGAGAGGTTCACCTCCTTCAGCACGTCCTGCATCGACGTGGCGTGGAACCCGTTGCGGGCGAAGCAGCGGGCCGCGCCGTCGAGGATCTGGCGGCGACGGGCGTCTAGGTGTTCCTGGGATACGCGGGCCATGCCCGAAAACTAAAACGAACATTCCTTCTTGACAAGTCCGGACACTGGCGGGACAGTGGCCGCAGAGCAAAAACGAACGATCCTTCTTTTTGAGTCCGAGCGCCCACCACCCGTCCCGCATCGAGGGAAGAAGCATGTCCGCCACCTCCGCACCCCGCTCGCACCGCAGCCGCATCGCAGCCGTCGTCCTGCTGGTCCCGGTCCTGACGGCCCTCGCCCTGTGGGCCTTCGCCTGGCCCGCCGCCCGCACCGCTCCGCACGACCTGCCGCTCGGCGTGGCGGGTCCGGCGACCGCGACCGCCCCGGTGCAGCGGCAACTCGAAGCGCACGAGGGGGCCTTCGAGATCCACCGCTACGCGGACGAGGCGGCCGCCAGGGACGCCGTCGAGGACCGGACCGTATACGGAGCGGTCGTGGTCACCGAGCGGGGGCCCAAGCTGCTCACCGCCTCGGCCGCGAGCCCGCTCGTGGCGCAGTCGCTGCAGCAGGCCGTGGCCCGACAGGCCGGTGGCACCCCGTTGGAGACCGTCGACGTCGTCCCCGCCGCCGCGGACGACCCGCGCGGTGCGGTCCTGACGTCGAGCGTGCTGCCGATGACGCTCGCGGGCATCGCCGCGGGGGCCGTGGTGACGCTGCTGGGGCTGCGCGGCGCCCGGGCGGTGGCCACGCTGATCGCCGCCGCCGCGGCCGTCGGCACGGTCGGCGCCCTCGTCGCCGGCAGCTGGCTGGGGGCCTTCCCGGGCAGCTGGTGGCCCGTGGCGGCGGTACTGGCCCTGTCGACGCTCGCGGTGAGTGCCGCCGTCGCCGGTCTCGCGGCCCTGCTGGGCACACCGGGCATCGGACTCGGCGCGTTCACCATGATGCTGCTCGGCAACCCGTTCTCGGGCGCGAGTTCCGCCCCCGAGATGCTGCCCGCGCCGGCCGGCGCGATCGGCCAGTGGCTGCCGCCGGGAGCGGGTGCCTCGCTCCTGCGCTCGGTCTCCTTCTTCGACGGGGCCGCCGCGTCCGGTCCGGCCCTCACCCTGACCTGGTGGGCGGCCCTGGGCCTCGGCGCGGTCCTGCTGGGCGGCGCCCTCAAGCACCGCGCGACGGCCGACGCCCCCGTCCCCGCCCCCGCCGAGCGGGAGACCGCCCTCGCCGGGTGACCCCGGCCCGCAGGAACGGACCGTGCCCCCCGCAGCGGCCGGGGGCGCACGGTCCTTCCGCGTCCTCGCCCGCCGCACGCGCGGAGCACCGCCGCCCGCGCATCCGCCCGGCTCCCGCACCTGACGTACGGCCGACGCGCCCGTGTCATGCGGGCGGGTGACGGAGCGTCCGGGACGGCGCCGAAACGGACCGTACGGAGTACCCCCGGACGGCGTACGCGCCGCTGTTTTTTCCGGCCCCCCGAACTTGCGCAACACGTCTGCCTCCAAGCCGGAATGGAGTGTTCCGGTGCTGGTGCGGGGGTCCCCCGGGCCCTCGACGTCCCCCGCAGAAAGGGCTGTCCACCCGAACGGGTGAGTGGTGAGTAAGCCCACAAAACGCCGATTCCGCTCGGCTTCTGGGACATCAGTGCGTCAAGATCCCTTCCGACGACAAGCCCCCGCCACAGGCGGCGGGGCGGTCCGGGCGGACGCCGAGTCCTGCCGCTGCCCGGATGACCGGTCGACAGAAGTGCATCGGCAGGAGTGGAGGACCCAGGCACGACGGGCCGCCGGAGAGATCCGAGTGGCCCTTGGGGTGAAGCCGCGACAGCGGCCGGGCAACTTCGCCAGCCCGAATCCGACAGGTCATCCTTCACAGGCGGCTGACGAAGGGTTGCGCATGACTGCGCTCAATCGTGTTCCGTCGCTGTTCAGCAGGGCCGGCACCGCCTCGGCCCTCACGATCGCCGCCGTCGGGGGCGGCATAGTGGCCCCGGGCTTCGCGTCCGACGCGGAAGCGGCCACCCACGCGACGAAGGCACTCCAGGTGGCGGCCTCCAAGAAGGGCTCCCCGTACAAGTACGGCGCCGCGGGACCCAAGCGCTTCGACTGCTCGGGCCTCACGCTCTACTCGTTCAAGAAGGCGGGCAAGAGCCTGCCGCGCACCGCCGCGGCCCAGTACAACAAGACGAAGCACATCTCCTCCTCCAGCCGCAAGCAGGGGGACCTGGTCTTCTTCCACTCGGGCCGGAACGTCTACCACGTCGGCATCTACGCCGGGAAGGGACGGATCTGGCACTCCCCGAAGACCGGGGACGTGGTGAAGCTCCAGAAGATCTGGACGAAGAGCGTCTGGTACGGCCGCGTCAGGTGATCCACTGAGCCCGTCGCGAGGCGGCCGCGGGACGTCCGTGGCCGCCCGGTGAGGGGCTTGTACGTGTGTTCGGCGGCCGATTGGTTACTCGTCCGCCCATGGCCGCCGAACGCCACCACCACGAGGAGCGCAACGAGACCCGGCTGGAGCGCGCCGACCGGAACTTCAGCGAGCTCCTCCAGGAGTTGCGGGTCACCCAGACCGGCGTCCAGATCCTCTTCGCCTTCCTGCTGACCCTCGCGTTCACCCCCCGCTTCCCGTCGCTCGACGCGGTGCAGCGCACGACGTACGTGGTCACCCTGCTGCTCGCCGTCCTGGCGGCGGCGCTCTTCACGGCCCCCGCGGCCCTGCACCGCCGGCTGTTCCGGCGGGGCGCCAAGCCCCAGGTCGTGGAGGCCTCGTCCCGGGTCGCGCAGATCGGTCTGGCCGTGCTCGCGCTGGCCCTGTCGGGTTCCATGCTGCTGGTCGTGGACGTGGCGGTGGACCGGGCCGAGGGCATCGCGGCGGGGGCGGTCACCCTGGTGGTGTGCACGGGGCTGTGGGAGGTCATGCCGTACCTGGTGAAGCGGGCGGCGGACAGGAGTTCGAGCAGCGACGGGGACGACAGCGACGACACGAACGGCAGGGACGGCGGAAGCGAAGAGGACGACGGGGCCGATGCGGACGGCACGGCGGGCGCGGACGGCGGMTCGGGGAAGGACCCGGTCTAGGGCCCGGGCCGCGGGCCTCAGTCGGCGGCCACCGGCTTCACCGCGGTCGTCCACGGCAGCGTGACCGACACGGTCTTCCCGCCCTCCCCGGTGGGCCGGACGGCGAGCTTGCCGCCCCACTCCGCGGTCAGCCAGCGGATGATCACCAGGCCGCGGCCGTTGTCCTGCTGGACGGCGGCGGGCAGGCGCTTCGGAAACCGGGGGTGGCTGTCGGTCACCCCGATGCTCAGCTGTTCGTCGCGGTCCAGTGCGATGTCCACCGTGAAGGTGGGTGACAGCCCGAAGGTGTGCTGTACCGCGTTCGTGGCGAGTTCGGAGACCATCAGGCGAATCGTCTCGGCGGCCTCCGAATCGGCGGGCAGTCCCCACTCGGCCAGGACGTCGACGACGTACCTGCGGGCGGCGGAGACCGAGGCCGGATCGCTCGGCAGAGTGACGGAGGCTTCCTGGTGGTCTGCCATGCGACGTCATCCTTTCCCACGGGACCGGAGGCCGTCCGAAGTGCACGACTTCGCCTGCGGTCCCGGACTGGTGCTTGCGCCAGAGTGCCACTGCCTCGGCGTTCATGGTGGCGATCCACCAAGATATGCATATATCTGTCGCTCGAAGCGGTGAACTCTGCGACGCTCGACCGTATTTGCCCGGGCGGCCGGATTGTCCCTACCGTCGCCCTGAAGCCGGGCGCCGCAGGTCCGGCGCGACGGTCGGAAGGAGACGGCCATGCAGCACGGCCCCGCGGTGCGCCGGCGCAAGCTCGGCGCCGAACTGCGTGCCCTGCGTACCCTCGCGGGCCTCACGAGCGGGCAGGCGGCCCGCCTCGTCGGCTGGCACCAGTCGAAGGTGAGCCGGATCGAGACCGGCCGCAGCGGGGTCAAGCCCGCGGACGTACGGCTGCTCCTGGACGCGTACGACGTCCGGGACCCGGAGCTGCACGAGCTGCTCGTCCTGCTGGCGGGCTCGGACGACGACGGCCGGCAGGGCTGGTGGCACGCCTACCGCAGGCTCCTGCCGTCCACCTACAGCGACTTCATCAGTCTGGAGTCGCAGGCCGGCGTGATGCGCACGCTGGAGAACTCCGTGGTGCCGGGGCTGCTGCAGACCCGGGAGTACGCCCGCGCGGTGACCCGGGCCGCGGTGGGCGCGGCGCCCGACGGCGGGACCGACGCACTGGTGGAGGAACTGGTGAAGGTACGCCTCGCGCGCCAGGACGTACTGCGTTCGAACAAACCACTGCGGCTGAGTGCCGTTCTGGACGAGGCGGTGCTACGCCGGACCGTGGGCGGACCGGAGGTCATGGCGCGGCAGCTGGAGCGGCTGCGGGAGGCCGCGCACCTCCCTCACGTGCGGCTTCAGGTGCTTCCCTTCGGAGCCGGGGCCCACATCGGAGTCACCGGGTCTTTCGTTATTTTTTCATTTCCGAACAGATCTGATCTGGATGTGGTTGTTCTAGACCACTTGACGAGTAGCCTCTATCTCGAACAGAAGGAGGCCCTCCGCTCGTACGAGGAGGCCTTCGACTCCCTCCAGGGCCAGGCCCTTTCGCCCGAGGACACATTGGACTTCATCGCCGGTGCAGCTGACGGCGCATAAGGGAGGCACCATGCCCGCCATGCCTCGGTACGTACGTTCCAGCACGCGTCTGCAGGGTGTGCGGTGGCAGCGAAGCAGCCGCAGCACGGGAATGAACAACTGCGTCGAGACGGCCCGCCCGCAGGACGGCCCCTATGCGGGACTGCTCGCGGTGCGCGACTCCAAGGACCCCTCGGGCCCCGCCCTGCTCTTCGGCACCCCGGCCTGGGAGGGCTTCCTCAGCGCGTTGCGGTGACCACGTCCACGGCCCGCCCGATCTGCGCCTCGGTGAGATCCGCGCGGGCCGTGAGCCGCAGCCGCGAGACGCCGTCGGGCACCGACGGGGGACGGAAGCAGCCGACGGCCAGACCCGCCGCCCGGCAGTCCGCGGCCCAGCGCAGCGCCCCCTCCGGCGAGGGGGCGCGCACGGAGACGACCGCGGCGTCCGGGCGCACGGCTTCGAGCCCCGCGGCCGTCAGCCGCTCGTACAGGGCCGTCGCCACCGCACGCGCGCGTGCGGCGCGTTCGGGTTCGCGGCGCAGCAGGCGCAGGGCCGCCAGGGCCGCGCCCGCCGCCGCAGGGGCCAGACCGGTGTCGAAGATGAACGTACGGGCCGCGTTGACCAGGTGGTCGACGACGTGGGCCGGTCCCAGGACGGCGCCGCCCTGGCTGCCGAGCGACTTCGACAGGGTGACGGTGGCGACGACGTCCGGCGCGCCCGCGAGCCCCGCCGCCCGCGCGGCGCCCCGCCCGCCGTCGCCGAGGACGCCCAGGCCGTGCGCGTCGTCGACGAGCAGGGCCGCGCCGGACGCCCGGCAGGCGGCGGCGAGTTCCGCCAGCGGGGCCGCGTCGCCGTCCACGGAGAACACGGTGTCGGAGACGGCGATCGCGGGCCCGGTGTGCGTCTGCAGCGCCTTGCGGACGGCCTCGGGGTCGGCGTGGGCGACGACCTGGGTGGTGCCGCGGGCCAGCCGGCAGCCGTCGATGAGCGAGGCGTGGTTGCCCGCGTCGGACACGACGAGGGAGCCGTGCGGCGCGAGCGCGGTGACGGCGGCCAGGTTGGCCGCGTAGCCCGAGGAGAAGACGAGGGCGGACTCGAAGTTGCAGAACGCGGCGAGTTCGCGTTCGAGGTCCGCGTGCAGTTCCGTGGAGCCGCTGACCAGCCGGGAGCCGGTGGCCCCGCCACCCCAGGTGCGGGCGGCGTCCGCAGCGGCCGCGGTGACCTCGGGGTGCCGGGCCAGGCCCAGGTAGTCGTTCCCGGCGAGGTCGAGGAGCGCGGAGTCCGCGGGGCGGGGGCGCAGGGTGCGGACGAGTCCGGCCCGGCGGCGCGCCCGCGCCTGCTCGTCGATCCAGGCGAACGGCGATCCGGGCATGTGCGTCCTCCGGGCCAGGGGGTGAGGGGGTCGTGAGATGCGGGCGCCTGCCTTGTGCAGGCACCGCACAGACCCTAACGGGACCGTCGGCCGCCCAAGGTGTGGCCATACCCACACGCGGAACTGCCAGGCGCAGCCCTGCTAGGAGTGCTTGGGGCGCAAGGTGCTGTCCGGGTGCAGGGTGCCGTCGTCGTCGAGGTCGTCCAGCACGGCGGGCAGGCCCTTGGTGAGCATCTTGGTGCGGACGCTGCCGAGGATCTTGGCCATGAAGAATCCTCCGGCGCCGGTGAAGCCGGTGTGGTGGTAGGTGAAACGGGTCCCGTCGCCGTGCGGTGCGAGTCGGTAGGCGACCTCCGTGACCTCGCCGCCGCCCTCGTCCTGCCAGGAGTAGCGCAGCAGCGAGGGCTCACGTGCCTCCAGCACCTCGCACAGCACCACGCCGCTCCACCCCGGCTTCGGCTTCGCGACGAACCTGAACGTGGTGCCGGGCGTGGTGGAGAAGCCCTCCGGGCGTGCGCCGGCGCCGGTGGCCGTCCAGAGCGGGATCAGCTCCGGGTCGGTCACGGCGCGCCAGACCTTCTGCGGCGGGTGGGGGTAGTCGCGGACGATGTGGATGGTGCTCATGGCGGGCTCCTCGGGCACGGGTGTCGAGCGCAGCATATACTTACAGTCAATGAAAATTTACAGCAACAGAACTTTCATGGAGGCTGGACTACGCTGCACCGATGAGCATGCGCACGGTGGACTGGACGGCCTTGCGCCGTCGCGACGCGGAACCCGCCGCCGAGGGACTGCGGGAGCGCAAGAAGCGGCTGTTGCGGCGGCAGCTGTCGGACACGGCCACGGAAATGTTCATGAAACGGGGCTTCGACGCGGTGCGCGTCTCCGAGATCGCCGCAGCCTGCGGGGTGTCGGAGAAGACCGTGTTCAACCACTTCCCCACCAAGGAGTCCCTCGTCCTCGACCTGGGCGAGACCACGTTGGGCTCCCTGCGGACCGCACTGGCCGATCCGGATCTGTCGCCGGTCGAGGCCGCGCTGAAGATCTTGTCCGGCGAGCTGGCGGACCTCACGTCCTGGCTGGCCGGACAGCACGACTTGGACCAGGCGAAGACCATGCTTCTGCGCTTCGGCATGCTGATCGGATCCACCCCGTCCCTGCGGGCCTATCAGCGCGACATGGCCGATCAGCAGGTCGCCGCAGCCGCCGAAGTCCTGGCTCGGCGCACCGGGATGAGCCCGGACGACCCCGAACCGCAGATCGCCGCGACCGCCCTGCTCGCCCTGTGGCCCATCCAGTTCCAGGCGCTACGCAGGCACCTGAACCGCGTCCGGACCCCCGAGCAGTTGCACGACGTGGTGAGCGCCGACGTCCGACGCGCGGCCCACCTGATCGACACGGGCCTGACCTCGCTCACCCCCGCCCGGCCCGGCAGCTGAAACGGTCAGCCGGTCTCGGGTGACGCACGGTGTGCGATGTGCCCGCGGTGTGCCTTCACAACAACGACGACCGTACCGGTCACGCTCTGTCGGGGAGTGCCTCAATCGACAGCCGTTCGGTCCGCCGGCCTGTCCGGCGAGGGCGAGGTCGTGCATCCGGGCGCTCCTGCACGGGCCCCGGACAGCCGGAGAGGCGACCCCCTGGGGCCGCGGTTCCCGTCCGTTCTCAGGCTGTCGCAGGCCTTTTGTAAGAATCCTCCAGCAAGATCAACCGCCTGCTTCCCTCCCTCGCACATCTCGCCAAATCGGCTGTGTGACGCGGATTTTGCGCCTCTGAGCTGCACTTCCCCGCCCCGTGCGGATCGTCCGAACCACGGTGGGCCTGTTGCATATCCCACACGTCGGGCGTCCTCCCTTGTCCGGTTCCTCCTTGGCCCGGTGCGGTCGGATGCGTCAGGATCGGGCCTCATGGACCTGCTGAACACACTGGTGGACAAGGGAATCCGGCGCGAGCTGCCGACCCGTGACGAGGCGCTGGCCGTGCTGGCCACCTCCGACGACGAGCTCCTCGATGTGGTGGCCGCGGCCGGCAGGGTACGGCGGCAGTGGTTCGGCCGACGGGTGAAGCTCAACTACCTCGTCAACCTGAAGTCGGGCCTGTGCCCCGAGGACTGCTCCTACTGCTCGCAGCGGCTCGGCTCGGAGGCCGGGATCCTCAAGTACACCTGGCTGAAGCCCGACCAGGCCTCGCAGGCCGCGGCGGCGGGGCTCGCGGGCGGCGCCAAGCGGGTCTGCCTGGTGGCGAGCGGGCGCGGGCCCACCGACCGTGACGTGGACCGGGTCTCCGACACCATCAAGGCGATCAAGGACGGGAACGAGGGCGTCGAGGTGTGCGCCTGCCTCGGGCTCCTCTCGGACGGCCAGGCGGAGCGGCTGCGCGAGGCCGGCGCGGACGCCTACAACCACAACCTCAACACGTCCGAGGCGACCTACGGGGACATCACCACCACCCACACGTACGCCGACCGGGTGGACACGGTGCGCAAGGCGCACGCGGCGGGCCTGTCCGCCTGTTCCGGGCTGATCGCCGGCATGGGCGAGAGCGACGAGGACCTGGTCGACGTCGTGTACGCGCTGCGGGAGCTCGACCCGGACTCGGTCCCGGTCAACTTCCTGATCCCGTTCGAGGGCACCCCGCTCGCCAAGGAGTGGAACCTGACGCCGCAGCGCTGCCTGCGCATCCTCGCGATGGTCCGGTTCGTCTGCCCGGACGCCGAGGTGCGGATCGCAGGCGGGCGCGAGGTCCACCTGCGGACGATGCAGCCCCTCGCCCTGCACCTCGCCAACTCGATCTTCCTGGGCGACTACCTCACCAGCGAGGGCCAAGCGGGCAAGGCGGACCTGGACATGATCGCGGACGCCGGGTTCGAGGTGGAGGGCGCCGGCGAGGTGACGCTCCCGGAGCACCGGGCGGCCGCGCACGGCGGCTGCCACGGGCACGCGGAGACCGGGACGGAGGCCGGAGGCGGGAGCGGCTGCGGCGGCCACGGGGGCGGCGGCTGCGGACCCTGCGGCCAGGGCGCCGGGGAGGCGGTTGCGCAGGAGCCGGTGCGGGAGGCCTCGCGCGGCTCCGAGGCGCGCACGGACCTGGTCGCGGTACGCCGCCGGGGCGCCGGAACGGACCTCGCGCCCAATGCCTGACCTGCTCCCGCCCGGCCCCGCCGCGGCCGGCGATCCCGTGCGCGAGCTGCTCGACCTCGACCGGCGGCACGTCTGGCACCCCTACGGCCCCATGCCGGGGCGCCAGGAGCCGCTGGTCGTGGAGTCGGCGAGCGGGGTGCGGCTGCGGCTGGCCGGCGGGGACGGCGAGCTGATCGACGGCATGTCGTCCTGGTGGTCGGCGATCCACGGCTACAACCACCCGGTGCTCAACGAGGCGGCCCGCGACCAGCTCGGGCGGATGAGCCACGTGATGTTCGGCGGACTGACGCACGAGCCGGCTGTACGCCTGGCGAAGCGCCTTGTCGACATGTCGCCCGAGGGTCTTGAGCACGTCTTCCTCGCCGACTCCGGGTCGGTGTCCGTCGAGGTCGCGGTCAAGATGTGCCTCCAGCACTGGCGTTCGCTCGGCCGTCCCGGCAAGCAGCGCCTGCTGACCTGGCGCGGCGGCTACCACGGCGACACCTGGCAGCCGATGTCGGTGTGCGACCCCGAGGGCGGGATGCACGAGCTGTGGCAGGGCGTGCTCCAGCGCCAGGTCTTCGCCGACGCGCCCCCCGTCGCGTACGAGGAGTCGTACGCGGAGCACCTGCGGACGCTGGTGGAGCGGCACGCGGACGAGCTGGCCGCGGTGATCGTGGAGCCGGTGGTGCAGGGCGCGGGCGGGATGCGGTTCCACTCCCCCGCGTACCTGCGGGTGCTGCGCGAGGCGTGCGACGCCCATGACGTGCTGCTCGTGTTCGACGAGATCGCGACGGGCTTCGGGCGGACCGGGGCGCTGTTCGCGGCGGAGCACGCCGGTGTCACACCGGACGTGATGTGCGTGGGCAAGGCGCTGACCGGCGGGTACCTGACGATGGCCGCGACGCTGTGCACCGCGCGGGTCGCGGAGGGCATCTCGCAGGGCGAGGTGCCGGTCCTGGCCCACGGCCCGACCTTCATGGGCAACCCACTGGCCGCCGCCGTGGCCTGCGCCTCGATCGACCTCCTGCTGGACCAGGACTGGCGGACGGAGGTCAAGCGCATCGAGGAGGGCCTGCGGGACGGACTGGCGCCGGCCGCGGACCTGCCGGGCGTGCGGGACGTGCGCGTGCTCGGGGCCGTCGGGGTGGTGCAGCTGGACTACGGAATCGACATGGCGGCGGCGACCCGGGCGGCGGTGCGCGAGGGCGTGTGGCTGCGGCCGTTCCGGGACCTCGTGTACACGATGCCGCCGTACGTCACCGGGGACGCCGACCTGGCGCGGATCACGGCGGCCGTGTGCGCGGCCGCCCGGGAGGGCTGAGATGACGGTACTGGTGATCACGGGGACCGGCACGGAGGTGGGCAAGACCGTCACCACGGCCGCCGTCGCCGCGGCGGCCCTCGCGGGCGGGCGGTCGGTGGCCGTGCTCAAGCCCGCGCAGACGGGCCTGGTGCCCGGCGAGCGCGGGGACGCCGACGAGGCGGCACGGCTCGCGGGGGTGGTCACGGCCGTCGAACTCGCCCGCTACCCGGAGCCGTTGGCCCCCGCCACGGCGGCCCGGCGCTCCGGCCTCGCGCCGGTGCGGCCCAGGGAGGTGGCGGAGGCGGCGGCCAAACTGGCCGTCGACCACGACCTGGTCCTGGTGGAGGGTGCGGGCGGCCTGCTCGTGCGCCTCACCGACGAGGGCGACACCCTCGCGGACGCGGCCCGCCTGCTGGACGCGCCGGTGCTCCTGGTCGCCTCCGCGGGCCTGGGCACCCTCAACACCACGGAACTCACCGCCCGTGAGCTGCGCTCGCGCCGGCTCGACCTGCTCGGCGTCGTCGTCGGCAGCTGGCCGGACGCCCCGGACCTGGCCTCCCGCTGCAACCTGGTGGACCTCCCGGCGGTGGCGCAGGCACCGCTGCTGGGCGCACTCCCCGCGGGCGCGGGCGGCCTGCGGCCGACGGACTTCCGTACCGCGGCGGCCGGTTGGCTGGCGCCGTCCCTGGGCGGGACCTGGGACGCGAAGGCATTCACGGCCAGGCAGTGACGGGACCGGCGCACGGGAACCGCGCCCCGGAGAACGGATCCGCCGGTGACCGCCGTGCCGGCCACGGCCACCGCGCCCGTTCTCCGGGCCCTGGTCCGAAGCCGGCTCGGTCGCCGCGCCCTCATACGTTCTCGATCAGCGGTCGATGGCGGCCATGTTGTCCGCGTCGTAGCGCTCGCCGGAGGCCGGGGGCAGGTCGTCCAGGCGGGCGACGTGGCCGGCGGTGAGTTCGACGCCGTCGGCGGCGGCGTTCTCCTCCAGCCGGGCGACCCGCTTGGTGCCGGGGATGGGCGCGATGTCGTCACCTTGAGCGAGCAGCCAGGCCAGGGCGACCTGTGCGGGCGTGGCGTCGATCTCGGCGGCTACGGCCCGGACCTCGTCGACGATGCGCAGGTTGCGTTCCAGGTTGCCGTCGGCGAAGCGGTGGTTGGTGCGACGCCAGTCGTCGGTGCCGAGATCGTCCAACGAGCGGATGTCGCCGGTCAGGAAGCCGCGGCCGAGCGGGGAGTACGGCACGAAGCCGATCCCCAGTTCGCGCAGGACGGGCAGGATCCCGGCCTCCGGGTCGCGGGTCCACAGGGAGTATTCGGACTGGACCGCGGCGACCGGATGCACGGCGTGCGCGCGGCGGATCGTGGCGGGGCCGGCCTCCGACAGGCCGATGTGGCGGATCTTGCCTTCGGCCACCAGTTCGGCGAGCGTGCCGACGGTCTCCTCGATGGGCGTGCCGGGGTCCACCCGGTGCTGGTAGTAGAGGTCGATGTAGTCGGTACCGAGGCGCTTCAGTGATCCCTCCACGGCCAGGCGGACGTTGGCCGGGGTGCTGTCCGGAGCCGTGCCACCGGTGTGGGAGATCAGCCCGAACTTGGTCGCCAGCACGACCTCGTCGCGGCGCCCCCGCAGGGCCCGGCCGACCAGCTCCTCGTTGACGAAGGGGCCGTACCCCTCGGCGGTGTCGACATGGGTGACCCCGAGGTCCAGAGCGCGGTGGATGGTGCGGATCGACTCGTCGTCGTACTGGCCGGCGCCGGTGTAGAACGCCGACATCCCCATGGCTCCGAGGCCGATGCGCGAGACCTTGAGGCTGCCGAGCGAGACGGTTCTCATGGCGCGGACTTCCCTTCCCAATAATTAAGTACCGGTCGGTGCAGAACGCTAACACATCAAGACCGGTCGGTACTGAACTGCGTTCGCCCGGGACGCCTCCTCGCGTGAGGGCCATGACAGTGCGGCAAAAATTCGGTACCGTTCGGTACTGAAATGCCGATCGGGGGTTCCCTCCCTGCCGGCGCTCACCGCGACCGAACCGTCCAGGGCTGTCGCGCACACCGAGCGTGCCCTCCGCTCCGGGGGCCGAAGAAGGAGACCATGTCCGCCACCGACCTGCGCGCGTTCTACCTGCGCTACATCGCGGCGCTCAACGCGCACGAGATCCACCGCATGGACGAGTTCATCGCCGACGAGACCACCCTGAACGGCGAGCCGGGCACCCGGGACCAGGTCGTCGCCGTGCTGAACGGCGTCATCGACGCGGTCCCGGACTTCCACTGGGAGCCCCTGGACATCGCGGTCGACGGTGACCGCCTGGCCGCCCGCCTGACCAACACGGGCACGCCGGCGAAGGAGTGGCTCAGCGTAGCTCCCACCGGCGCCTCGTTCGAGATCGTCGAGTACGCCGTCTACCAGGTGCGGGACGGGCGGTTCGTGCACATGACGGCCCTGCACGACGCCGAGACCCTGAGGCGGCAGCTCGGTGCCTGACCTCCGTGAGCCGATCGGCGTCGGCATCGTCGGCCTGAGCGCCACGGGAGGCTGGGCGGCCGGGGCGCACCTGCCCGCACTGGACGCCGTCGACGGGATCGAGCTCCGCGCGCTGGCGGGGAGCTCCGAAGCCTCGGCCCGGGCCGCGGGGGCGGCGTACGGCGTCCCCGCGTACACGTCGGTCGAACAGCTCGCCGCCGACGAGGACGTCGACCTTGTCGTCGTCGCCGTCAAAGTGCCCCGGCACCGTGAACTCGTGGTGCCTGTCCTGAAGGCGGGCGTGCCGGTGCTCTCCGAGTGGCCGCTCGCCGTCGACCTGCGCGAGGCCGAGGAGATGGAGCGGGCCGCCGGGACGACGCGTACCTTCGTCGGCCTTCAGGGACGCTCCTCGCCCACTTTCCGATGGCTGACCGACCTCGTGTCCGGGGGATACGTGGGAGAGGTGCTCTCCGCCACCGTCGTGGCGTCCTCGACCGAATGGGGCACTCCGGTCTCCCCGGACATGGTCTACACGCTCGACCGCACGCTCGGGGCCACGATGCTGACCATCGCGTTCGGGCACGCGATCGACCTGGTGTCGATGGTCGTCGGCGAGCTTCAGGACGTGGTCGCCACGACCGCGACCCGGCGCCGCCATGTTCCCCTCGGGCGCACCGGGCAGGTCGTTGCGATGACGGCCGAGGACCAGATCGCGATCTCGGGCACCCTGGCGGGCGGGGCGGTCCTGTCCGTCCACCACCGCGGAGGCGCGGCATCGGGAGCGGGATTCTCCCTGCTGGTCGACGGCACGGAGGGAAGACTTGAGGTCACCGGCGCCGAATTCCCGCACCTCGGTCCGGTCACGGTGCGGGGCACACGCGGCGGCGGCCGGCCCACGGAGATCACGCCGCCCGGCGGCTACGACGACTACCCCGCCCTGGCCGGAACACTGATCCACACGCTGGCGCACGCCTACGCCGCGATCCGGGACGACCTCGTCCACGGAACGGCCGTCGCCCCGGACTTCACCCACGCCGTCAGGCGCCACCGGCTCCTCGACGCGATCGCACGGTCCGCCGCCACCGGCCGACGAACAACCCTCTGAAGGCGTTCGCACCACGCGGTTCGGCCGGCAGGACCTCGTGCAGCCGGTCCGGATACCACTCTCGCCCAGGATGCCGGGCCCGGCGCCGGAGTTCTCAAGGGCCGCGGGGAGCTCCGCGATCAGCCCCCACCGTCCCGCGGCCGGCGAACGACCCCGCCCCGCTCAGTCCACCGGKACTGAGGCAGGCAGTCGTGCTGAAGGCGACACTCCGGAGTTTCCTCGCCCACAAGGGCCGGCTGCTGCTCTCGGCGCTGGCCGTCGTCCTGTCCGTGGCGTTCGTCGCGGGCAGCCTGATCTTCTCGGACACCGTCAGCCGTACCTTCGACCGGCTCTTCGCGTCCACGTCGGCCGACGTGACCCTGAGCCCGAAGAAGGACGACCTGGAGGACCAGATCCCCTCCGGGGCCGTCGAGACGGTGCCCACGAGCCTCGTGCGGCGCATCGCCGGGATCGACGGGGTCGCCCTGGCGCGGCCGGACATCTCCGTCGAGAACGTCACCGTCGTCGACCGCGACAACGAGTCGGTGGGCCCGACCACGGGCGCGCCCACCATCGCGGGCGACTGGTTCGTCACCGAACGCAGCCCCGTGCGGCTGACCTCCGGGCACGCCCCGCGCGGGCCCGGCGAGGCGCTGATCGACGCGGACACCGCCGACAAGAAGCACGTGGACATCGGCGACCCGCTGACCGTCGTCGCGCAGCCCGGGTCGTTCCGGGTGGAGGTCGTCGGCATCGCGACGTTCAGGACCACCAACCCGGGCGCCGCGCTCGTCTTCCTCGACCCGGCCGTCGCGGCGGAGAAACTGCTGGGCAGGCCGGGGGTGGCCACCAGCATCCAGATGGACGCCGCCCGCGGGGTGAGCGACGAGCAGCTCAAGGAGCGCATCGCCGCCGAGGTCGGCCCGGGCAGGTACGAGCTGGAGACGGCCGGCGAGCAGGCCGAGACGGCCTCGTCCGAACTCGGCGGGTTCCTCGACGTGATCAAGTACGTGATGCTGGGCTTCGCCGGGATCGCGGTGCTCGTCGGGGTCTTCCTGATCGTCAACACCTTCTCGATGCTGATCGCCCAGCGCACGCGCGAGCTCGGGCTGCTGCGCGCGCTCGGCGCCGACCGCAGGCAGGTGCGCCGGTCCGTGCTCACCGAGGCGACCCTGCTGGGCCTGGTGGGCTCGACGCTCGGCCTGGCCGCGGGCACGGGGCTCGCGATCGGGCTCATCGAGCTCATGGGTGTGTTCGGCATGAACCTGAAGACCACCGAGATGGTCATCGGGTGGGGGACGCCCGTGGCGTCGTACGTCGTCGGGGTCGGCGTCACCTTCGTCGCGGCGTACCTGCCGGCCCGCCGCGCCGCCACGGTGTCGCCGATGGCGGCGCTGTCGGACGCCGAGATCGCCGGTGTGGGGCGGCCGTTGCGGACCCGGGCCGTCGTGGGGTCCGTCGTCGGGGCGCTGGGCGCGGCCGCGCTCGTGGGCTGCGCGACGGCGACGCGGACCTCGTCCGCCGCGTCCCTGCTGGCACTCGGGGTCGTGCTGACCCTCCTCGCGACGGTGATCGCGGGACCGCTGCTGGTGCGGCCGGTGATCCGGGTCCTCGGCGGGTTCTTCCCCGCCGTGTTCGGGTCGGTCGGCCGGATGAGCCAGCGCAACGCGCTGCGCAACCCGCGCCGCACGGGCGCCACCGCGGCGGCCCTGATGGTGGGGCTCGCCCTGGTCGGCGGGATGTCCGTGGCGAGCGCGTCCATGACCAAGTCCTTCGACCAGCAGATCGACAAGACGCTGGGCGCCGACTTCGTGGTGCAGAACGCCAACTTCATGCCGTTCCCGCAGGAGATCACCGAGAAGGTGGAGGGCACGGACGGCGCGGGGCTCGTGGTGCGGCAGCGGTTCGCGCCGGTCGCCGTACGGCTGCCGGACGGGGACCGGGTCGAGACGACCGCCGCGGGGTACGGCCCGGACCTCGACGACGTCGCCCGGATCACCTACGCCGAGGGGGACACGGACGCCGCGCTCGCGGACGGGAACATCGGCATGGACGCCGGTTTCGCCGAGGACCACGGCGTGCGCCTCGGCAGTACGGTCCCCGTCGAGTTCCCCGCCGGGCGCAGGACCGAGCTGAAGGTGGCCGCGCTGACCGACCAGGACGCCGCCGAGGGCTTCGGGACGCAGGGCGGGCTCTTCCTCGGCTTCGAGACGGTGGCGAAGTACGTGCCCGGCGGCCAGGACTCCGCGCTGTACGTGAACGCGGCGCCCGGCACGTCCGACGCCGCGCTGCGCTCGAACCTCGACAGGACCCTCGATCCGTACCCGCAGGTGCAGGTGCGCGACCTGGCCGACTACAAGAAGCTGATCCACGACCAGATCGCGGTGCTGCTCTACCTGGTGTACGCCCTGCTGGGGCTCGCCATCGTCATCGCGGTCCTCGGCGTGGTCAACACGCTCGCCCTGTCGGTCGTGGAGCGCACCCGCGAGATCGGGCTGCTGCGCGCGATCGGGCTGGCGCGGCGGCAGCTGCGGCGGATGATCCGGCTGGAGTCGGTGGTGATCGCCGTGTTCGGCGCGGTCCTGGGGCTGGTGCTGGGGCTGGTGTGGGGCGTGTGCGTACAGCAGGTGCTGGCCCTGCAGGGCATGAAGGCGTTCGCCGTCCCGTGGACCACCCTGGTCGCGGTCGTCGTGGGTTCGGCGGTCGTGGGCATCGTGGCGGCGCTCCTGCCGGCCCTGCGGGCGTCACGGATGAACGTGCTGGCGGCCATCGCACACGAGTGACCTCACCGGCCGGGACACGAGCGCGAACGCGCGGGGCCGCCGGGGACCGGACCGGTGTGTCCGGATGCTGGAATTCGGTGGCCCCGGGCAGGGGGCGTGATGGGATCCCGGCATGACTGATCTTCGTCTTCGGATACGGACCGCTCTGCCCCGCGACCTCGACGCCGTCCTCGCCTTCTGGCGGGCCGCCGCCGAGGGCACCAGCATCAGCGACGACCGGGACGGTGTGGAGCGGCTGGTCGAGCGCGACCCCGAGGCGCTGCTCCTCGCCGAGCGGGACGGCGAACTGGTCGGCACGGTCGTCGCCGGCTTCGACGGCTGGCGCTGCCACCTGTACCGGCTCGCGGTGCACCCGGCGCACCGCAGACAGGGCGTCGGCACGGCGCTCCTGGCCGCCGCGGAGGACCGGTTCGTCCGGCTCGGCGGACGCCGCGTCGACGCGATGGTGCTGAGCCGCAACGAAACGGCCCACCATGCCTGGCGCGCGGCGGGGTACGCGCCCCAGGAAGACTGGCGGCGCTGGATCAAGCCGCTGACCGGGTGACCTCGGCCGGGCGTCACCGGCCGACCCGCCCCCGCGGAGAAGGGAGAGGTGTGAGCGCCCGCCCATGGACGAGTCCTGCGACCACCGCGCGCATCCCCCGTACCTGCCCGATCATGGAACGGAGGTGACCCGATGACCGAAGTGCTCCTCCTCGCCCTGGCGGTGCTGCTCTCGCTGGCCTGCGGCGCCTTCGTCGCGGCCGAGTTCTCGCTGACCACGGTCGAGCGCAGCCAGCTGGAGCGGGCCGTCGAGCGCGGCGAGGTCGGCGCGGCGGGCGCCCTCAGAGCCGTACGCAACCTCACCTTCCAGCTCTCCGGCGCCCAGCTCGGCATCACCGTCACCAACCTGGTGGTCGGCATGCTCGCCGAACCGTCCGTCGCCGCGCTCATCGCCGGCCCCCTGGAGGCGGCCGGCCTGCCGGAGTCGGCGACCTCGTCGGTCTCCCTGGTGATCGGTACGGCCCTGTCGACGGTCTTCCTGATGGTGGTCGGCGAGCTGGTGCCCAAGAACTGGGCGATCTCCTCGCCGCTCGCCGTGGCGAAGCGGGTGGCGACACCGCAGCGCTGGTTCAGCGCGGTGTTCCGGCCGTTCATCTCCCACCTCAACAACACCGCCAACCGGGTGGTGCGCCGGTTCGGCGTCGAGCCCGCCGAGGAGCTGGCCTCCGCGCGCGGCCCGCAGGAACTGGTCGCGCTGGCCCGCCACTCCGCGAAGCTGGGCGCCCTGGAGGCGGACACCGCCGAGCTGTTCGTGCGCACCCTGAACCTCGCCGACCTCACCGCGGAGAACGTGATGACGCCCCGGGTCCAGGTCGTCTCCCTGGACACCCAGGCGACCTGCGAGGACGTGGCGAACGCGACGCGCGCGACGGGCCTGTCCCGGTTCCCCGTCCACCGCGGCACCCTCGACTCGGTCGTCGGGATCGCGCACATCAAGGACGTCATCAGGGTGCCGGCCGACCGCAGGGCCCGTACGGCCGTGGCGCAGGTGATGCGCGAACCCCTGCTCGTACCGGAGACGCTCACCGTCGACCGGCTGCTGGACCGGCTGTCCAGCAGGCGGACGATGGCCGTCGTGATCGACGAGTACGGCGGCACCGCCGGGGTCGCCACCCTGGAGGACATCGTCGAGGAGGTCGTCGGCGAGGTGCGCGACGAGCACGACCCGCACGAGACGCCCGACCTGGCCCCGGCCGGCACCGACGCCGAGGGCCGCGCCCTGTACTCGGCCGAGGGTTCCGTCCGCATCGACCGGCTGGCCCGCATCGGGCTGCGGGCGCCCGACGGGCCGTACGAGACGCTCGCGGGCCTCGTCGCGACGGAGCTCGGGCGGATCCCCGCGAAGGGGGACACGGTCGAGGTCGCCGGGTGGCGGCTGGACGTGCTGGACGCCTCGGGACGGCGGGCCGCACGGGTGCTGCTGCACCGGCCGGCCCCCGAGGAGGCCGTCACCGGGGAAGAGGCCGGAGCCGAAGGGGGGCGGGGGCGATGACCGCCGTGCAACTGCTGATCGGGCTGGCGACCCTGGTCGTGAACGCGTTCTTCGTGGCGGCCGAGTTCGCGCTGATCTCGGTGCGCCGCAGCCAGATCGAGCCGTACGCGGAGGCGGGCGACCGGCGGGCGCGCGGTGTGGTGTGGGGGCTGGAGCACGTGTCGGCGCTGATGGCGGCCGCGCAGCTCGGCATCACGCTGTGCACGCTGGTCCTCGGCGTGGTCGCCGAACCCGCGATCGCGCACCTGCTGGAGCCGGTGTTCCACGCGGTGGGGCTGTCGTCCGGCACCGGGCACGCGATCTCGTTCGTGATCGCGCTCAGCGCGGCCACGTACCTGCACATGCTGCTCGGCGAGATGGTGCCGAAGAACATCGCGCTCGCGGAACCCGTGCGGACGGCCCTGCTGCTCGGCCCGCCGCTGGTCGCCCTGTCGCGTGCGCTGCGGCCGGTGATCTTCACCGTCAACGCGTTCGCCAACGGGCTGCTGAAGCTGCTGCGCGTCGAGGCGCGGGACGAGGTGTCCGCGGCCTTCTCCGACACGGAGCTGGCCCGGCTGGTGAAGGACTCCGGCGAGGCGGGGCTCATCGACGACCGCGCGCAGGAGCGGCTGCACGACGCACTCGAACTGGGCCGCCGCCCGGTGCGGGACGTGGTGCTGCCGCTGGAACGCGTCGTGTACGCGCGCGTGGGCGTCACCCCCGAGCAACTGGAGGCGCTGTCCGCCGAGTCGGGCTTCTCCCGCTTCCCCGTCGTGGACGACGGCCTGCGCATCGTCGGCTACCTGCACGTCAAGGACGCCCTGGACGCGACGCCGCGCGACCTGCCGTTCCAGGTGCGGGACATGCGGCCCATCGCCCGCATCCGGGAGAGCACACCGCTCGACGACGTCCTGACCGCCATGCGGCGCAGCCGTACGCACCTGGCGGCGGTGCTCGGCGCGGACGGGCGGCTGGCCGGGCTGGTGACGATGGAGGACGTCCTGAGGGAGCTGTTCGGCCAGCCCGCGTGAGGCCGTGCCCGGCCGGACCCGGCGGTCCGCCGGGTCCGGCCGGGCGGCGGAACGGGCGGCAGACCGGTGGGTATGTGCACGCGCTATCATCTCTGACGCCATGCAGACGAATGCCACCTTCACCAGCCTTGTCGCGGTCGGCGACTCCTTCACCGAGGGCATGTCGGACCTCCTGCCCGACGGTACGTACCGGGGCTGGGCGGACCTCCTCGCGGCCCGGATGGCCGCGCAGACCCCCGGCTTCCGCTACGCCAACCTCGCGGTGCGCGGCAAGCTCATCGGGCAGATCGTCGCCGAGCAGGTGGACGTCGCGGTGGCGATGCAGCCCGACGTGATCACGCTGGTCGGCGGGCTCAACGACACCCTGCGGCCCAAGGTCGACATGGTGCGCGTGCGCGGGCTCCTGGAGGAGGCCGTGGAGCGCCTGGCGCCGGCCTGCAAGCAGCTCGTCCTGATGCGCAGCCCCGGCCGCCAGGGACCGGTCCTGGAGCGCTTCCGCCCGCGCATGGAGGAGCTGTTCGCCTGCATCGACGACCTCGCGGCCCGGCACGGCGCGCTCGTGGTCGACCTCTACGGGGCCCGGTCCCTGAGCGACCCCCGCATGTGGGACGTGGACCGGCTGCACCTGACGGCCGAGGGGCACCGCCGGGTCGCCGAGGCGGTCTGGCAGACCCTCGGGCACGCGGCGGAGGACGCCGAGTGGCACACCCCGATGCCGCCGTCCGCCCCGCCGCGCTGGGTCGCCCGCCGGGCCGCGGACGCGCGCTTCGCCCGCCAGTACCTGCTGCCGTGGATCGGCCGCCGGCTGACCGGCCGCTCCTCCGGCGACGGCCGCCCGCCCAAGCGCCCCCAGCTGCTGCCGTACGAGGAGTACCGGGGCTCCGTGGGATAGCTCCGTGGGCTAGGTCACCCGGCCCGCTCGTAGGTTCCGACGAACGGGCCCGTGGCGCGGGCCTGCAGGAACCGCCAGTAGAATCCGTACACGTGACTGCGCCCGCAAAGCCCCGTATCCCCAACGTCCTCGCCGGCCGCTACGCCTCGGCCGAGCTCGCCACCCTGTGGTCCCCCGAGCAGAAGGTGAAGCTGGAGCGCCAGCTGTGGCTCGCCGTGCTGCGGGCCCAGAAGGACCTCGGGATCGAGGTGCCGGACGCCGCCCTCGCCGACTACGAGCGGGTCCTCGACCAGGTCGACCTGGCCTCCATCGCGGAACGCGAGAAGGTCACGCGGCACGACGTGAAGGCGCGGATCGAGGAGTTCAACGACCTCGCCGGGCACGAGCACGTCCACAAGGGCATGACCTCCCGCGACCTCACCGAGAACGTGGAGCAGTTGCAGATCCGGCTCTCCCTGGAGCTGGTGCGCGACCGCGCGGTCGCCGTCCTCGCGCGGCTGGGCAGGCTCGCGGGCGAGTACGGCGAGCTGGTCATGGCGGGCCGCTCGCACAACGTGGCGGCGCAGGCGACCACCCTCGGCAAGCGGTTCGCGACCGCCGCCGACGAGCTGCTCGTGGCGTACGGCCGGGTCGAGGAGCTGCTCGGCCGCTACCCGCTGCGCGGCATCAAGGGCCCGGTGGGCACCGCGCAGGACATGCTCGACCTGCTGGGCGGGGACGCGTCGAAGCTCGCCGACCTGGAGCGGCGGATCGCCGGGCACCTCGGCTTCTCGCAGGCGTTCACCTCGGTGGGCCAGGTCTACCCGCGCTCGCTGGACTACGAGGTCGTCACCGCACTGGTGCAGCTGGCCGCCGCCCCCTCCTCCACCGCCAAGACCATCCGGCTGATGGCCGGGCACGAGCTGGTGACCGAGGGCTTCAAGCCGGGCCAGGTCGGCTCCTCGGCGATGCCGCACAAGATGAACACCCGCTCCTGCGAGCGCGTCAACGGCCTGATGGTGATCCTGCGCGGCTACGCCTCGATGACGGGCGAGCTGGCGGGCGACCAGTGGAACGAGGGCGACGTGTCCTGCTCGGTGGTGCGCCGGGTCGCGCTGCCGGACGCCTTCTTCGCCCTCGACGGCCTGCTGGAGACCTTCCTCACCGTCCTCGACGAGTTCGGCGCCTTCCCGGCCGTCGTCGCCCGCGAGCTGGACCGCTACCTGCCGTTCCTCGCGACGACGAAGGTCCTGATGGGCGCGGTGCGCGCGGGCGTCGGCCGCGAGGTCGCGCACGAGGCGATCAAGGAGAACGCCGTCGCCGCCGCCCTCGCCATGCGCGAGCAGGGAACCGAGCGCAACGAGCTGCTGGACACGCTCGCCGCGGACGAGCGCATCCCGCTCGACCGCGCGCAGCTCGACGCGCTGATGGCCGACAAGCTGTCCTTCACCGGGGCCGCCGCCGACCAGGTGGCCGCGGTGGTCGCCCGCGTCGAGGAGATCGTGAAGCAGCACCCCGAGGCCGCGGGCTACACGCCGGGGGCGATCCTCTGACGCGGCTCACGCAGGCCGAGCTGGAGGCCGCCCGCGACCGGCTCGTGCCGGACCTGGTCGCGGACGGTCTCCGGGTGCTGTTCTGCGGCATCAACCCCGGCCTGACGACGGCCGCGACGGGCCACCACTTCGCCCGGCCCGGCAACCGCTTCTGGCCGGTCCTGCACCTGTCCGGCTTCACCCCGCGGCAGCTGAAGCCCTCGGAGCAGGGCGAGCTGCTCTCGTACGGGCTCGGCATCACCAACGTGGTGGCGCGGGCGAGCGCCCGGGCCGACGAGATCAGCGCGGAGGAGTACCGGGAGGGCGGCCGGCTGCTGGCGGCCAAGGTGGAGCGGCTGCGGCCGCGGTGGCTCGCGGTGGTCGGTGTGACCGCTTACAGGGCGGCCTTCGACGACCGCAAGGCCGTGATCGGCCCGCAGGAGCGGACGTTCGGCTCGACGCGGGTGTGGGTGCTGCCCAACCCCAGCGGCCTGAACGCGCACTGGACGGCGGCGACGATGGCGGAGGAGTTCGGGCGGCTGCGCGAGGCCGCGTCGGCGGATCCGCCGGAGTCCGCGCGGGACTGACCCGCCGGACCCGGACCAACGCTTCGCAGCGGTCCGTCACGGCGGGGCCAGCTCCGTGACCAGCGCGAACAGCTGGAACTCATGGCCCTCCCCCGGTTCCGAGACGCCCACGGCGACCCAGCGTCCGCTGCCGTCGGCCTCCCACAGGTCCACGTACCGCACGTAGGCGCTGAGGTAGGCCCACGGCTTCGGTATGCCCTCGTCGGGGTCCTCGGAGCGCAGGAAGACGCCGTCCAGGCTCTTCGGCTGCGCCTCGCCCCACCGCTCGTCCAGCCGCCGCGCGACATCCTGCCGGTAAGCCGTGAACCGGTCGGCGATCTCCGCCCGGCCGGACCGGTCGCCCGTGCCGAACCCGCGCGTCGTCTCCAGCACCACCAGGTGGTAGCCGGGTCCCCCCGCGCCGACGTCCGACCAGCCGTGCGCCGCGGGGAAGTCGCGCACGCACAGCTCGTCGATCGTGGCGAGGTGTCGCTCAGTGGTCATGACGTCCAGTAAAGCGGCCTGCGCCGACATTTGGCGGCCCGTCAGACGACCGCGGCGACGGGTTCAGGCGTCGCGGCGGCGGATGCTCCACGTTCCGGCCAGGAGGGCGGCCGCCGTCCACGCGGCCGTCACCGCGAGCCCGCTCCACGGTCCGAGCAGGCCGTCCCGCGTCCCGTGCAGCGCCACCTGCCCGGCGCGGTCCGGCAGGAGGTCGGCGGCGTTCCCGGACATGTCCCCGACCACGAAGGAGACCAGCAGGAGGAAGGGCACGAGGATGCCCAGCGTGGCGACGCCGCTGCGCAGCAGCGCGGTCAGCCCGGCCGCGAGGAGCGCCATCAGGGCCAGGTAGACGCCGCAGGCCACGACCGCGCACAGCCCTTCGGCCCGGCCGATCCCGTCCGCCCGGTCGCCGAGCGCGGCCGTGCCCGCGGCCAGGCTCGCGCAGCCGGCGAGCAGGCCGACGGCCAGGGCGGGCACCCCGACGGCCACCGCCTTCGCCGCGAACCACCGGCCGCGGCGGGGCACCGCGGCCAGCGAGGCGCGCAGGGCGCCGCCCCGGAACTCGGCCGACACGGCCTGCGCGCCGAAGGTGACGGCCGCGACCTGCCCGAAGGCGACGCCGAAGAAGGCCGAGAACAGCGGGTCGAAGTCCGCGTCCCCGGAGTCGTCGAGCCCGGCCAGAGCCGAGAAGACCGCGGTGACCACGACGACGAGGACGAGCCCCGCCACGAGCGGGCGCAGGGTACGGACCTTGAGCCATTCCGAGTGGAGTACGGATGCGAACGCCATGGTCAGACCTCCTGCGGCCGGATCGGGGACGGGGACGCGGGCCGGGCGGCGAACTCGGTCTCCGCGGCCGTCAGATCGAGGTAGGCCTGCTCCAGCGTGCCGTCCAGCGCCGCCAGTTCGAGGACGGGCAGGCCGGCGCCCGAGACGAGGCGGCCGATGTCCGCCACGCGCGCGTGGCGCACGATCCACCGCCCACCACTGCCGTCCCCGTCCCCGCCCCCGTCGTCCCGGTCCTCGCGCTCGACGGCGTCGTACCCGTGCCGGGCGAGCAGGTCGCGCAGGACGGCCCCGTCGGTGGTGCGCACCCGCACCGAGGGCTCCACGCGCGCGTGGATGAAGTCCCGCATCGGCATGTCGGCGAGCAGCCGGCCGCGGCCGAGGACGACGAGGTGGTCGGCGAACGACGCGGTCTCGTTCATGAGATGGCTGGAGACGAGCACGGTGCGGCCCTCGCGGGCGAGGCGGCGCAGCAACTCCCTGATCCAGACGATGCCTTCGGGGTCGAGCCCGTTGGACGGCTCGTCGAGCAGCACCACCCGGGGATCGCCCAGCAGCGCCGCCGCGATGCCCAGGCGCTGGCGCATCCCCAGGGAGTACGTCCGCACGCGGCGGCGGGCGACCGGGGCGAGGCCCACCTCCTCCAGGACCTCGTCCACCCGGCGTCCGGGGAGGCGGTTGCTCGCCGCGAGCACCCGGAGGTGGTCCCGCGCGGTGCGCGAGCCGTGGGCGGCCCCCGCGTCGAGGAGGGCGCCCACGTGGCGCAGCGGCTCCTCCAGCGTCACGTAGGCGCGTCCGCCGAGGGTGGCGGAGCCGGACGTGGGCCGGTCCAGCCCGAGCACGAGCCGCATGGTGGTGGACTTGCCGGCGCCGTTGGGGCCGAGGAAGCCGGTGACCCGGCCCGGCTCGACACGGAAGGTCAGCCGGTCCACGGCGCGGGTGGCGCCGTACTCCTTGGTGAGGTCCTGGACATCGATGCTGGTCATGGCCCAAGGCTCGCCGTCCCACGGGGTCCCGCGCCTCCCCCGGCCGGGGAGGGCGTCTCCCCCGCCCGGGGGAGGCCCGCCGCCGGTGCGGGCTGGCACGATGACGCGATGGCCCGCCTGCTGCGTCCGCTGACCCGCGGGACGACGTACACCCGCTTCGTCCACCTGTGGGTTCCCATGCTGGCCACCAGCGTGTGGATCCTCGTCGTCCCCGCCATGCCGTGGGCGACCGCGCTGATGGTGCTTCCTCTGGGGCTGGTGCCTGCCGTGCGGCGCGGCGAAGGTCTGCAGGCCCGGTTCATGCTGACGCGGGACGCACAGGACCCCGCGATCTCCCTCGCCCCGTCGGCCACCTGGCGGGACCGTTGGCGGACCATGCTGTGGCTGGAAGCGCGCATGGTGTTCGGCTGGGCGGCTTCCGCGGTCACCGTCTGGCTCCCCCTGACCACCGTGGACCTGATCCGGCTCTCGACCGGTCACGTGCCGGACGGTAATCCGTTCCTGCCGGTCTCCCACCCGCACTGGGCGTACGCCCTGCTCGCGCCGCTGCCACTGATCGCCTTCTACGGGGCGGTGGTCGGTCTCGGCGCGCTGGTCACGGCCCTCGCACCGCGCCTGCTGGGGCCGTCCGCGGCCGAGCGGCTCGCCGCGCTGGAGGAGCGTACCGAGCAGCTCCTGGAGCGCACCCGCATCGCCCGCGAACTGCACGACTCGATCGGCCACGCGCTGACGGTCGCCGTGGTGCAGGCGGGCGCCGCGCGGGCCGCCGGGGACCCCGCCTTCACCGACCGGGCCCTGCTGGCCGTCGAGGAGACCGGGCGGGCCGCGCTGGAGGACCTGGAGCGGGTCCTCTGTGTGCTGCGCGAGTCGGAGCGGCCCGTGAGCGGCCGGCCGACGCTGGTGGAGGCAGGCCGGCTCCTGGAGTCCGCGCGCGGCTCCGGGGCGAAGATCGACGCCGAGCTGTCGGGCCCGCTGGAGGCGCTGCCCGGCCCGGTCTCCCGCGAGGGCTACCGCATCCTCCAGGAGGCGCTCACCAACGTGCTGCGGCACGCGGGCGCGGTACCCGTGCGCATCCGTGTCGCGGCCGGGGAGCGGACGCTCACGCTGGAGGTGCGCAATCCGCTGACCGCGCAGACACCGGGGCCCGGCCGGGGCAGCGGTCTGCGGGGCATCCGGGAGCGGGCGGCGCTGCTCGGCGGCCGGGCGCTCACCGGCCCGGACGACGGTGACTGGCAGGTGCACGTCGAGCTGCCGCTGCGCTGAAATAGGCTGGCGGGATGCCGGTCACCGTTCTGCTCGTCGACGACGAACCCCTCGTACGCGCCGGTCTGCGCGCCGTCCTGGAGGCGCAGGACGACATCGAGGTCGTCGGCGAGGCGGCGGACGGCGCGGCGGTGATCCCGCTCGTGCGGCGGCTGCGGCCCGACGTCGTCGCGATGGACGTGCGGATGCCGCTGATGGACGGCATCGAGGCCACCCGGGCGGTGCTGCGGACCGTCGAGGCGCCGCCGAAGATCGTCGTCGTGACGACCTTCGAGAACGACGAGTACGTGTACGAGGCCCTGCGCGCGGGCGCCGACGGCTTCCTGCTGAAGCGGGCCCGGCCCGCCGAGATCGTGCACGCCGTGCGGCTGGTCGCCGAGGGCGAGTCGCTGCTGTTCCCCGCCTCGGTACGGCGGTTGGCGGCCCGGTACGGCGACGGTGACGGCAGTCCCGCGGCCCGGGCGGTCCTGGAGCGGGCGGCCCTGACCGAGCGCGAGGCGCAGGTGCTGCGGCTGATGACACGGGGCCTGTCGAACGCGGAGATCGCCGCGCGGCTGGTGGTCGGCGCCGAGACCGTGAAGACCCACGTCAGCGCCGTACTGGCGAAGCTGGGCGCCCGGGACCGCACGCAGGCGGTGATCACGGCGTACGAGTCGGGGTTCGTGGCACCCGGCTGATTCCGGTCACGGGCGGGTGATCCCCGGCACTCGCCGGGACCCGCCGCGCCGAGTACGATCCGGCCAACCGACACGCGCACGAGCTGGGAGGACGGACGTTGGGGCAGTTGACCGGCGGGGATCCCTCTCTGCTGCGGAGGATCAACTCCGCTGTGGTGCTGCACGCACTGCGGGCCACGGACTCCGCGACACTCACCGAGGTCACCCAGGTGACCGGGCTGTCCCGGCCGACCGTCGAGGGCGTCGTCGAGGGGCTCATCGACGGCGGGCTCGTCGTCGAGACCGCGGCCGACGAGAGTGCCGCGCGGCGCCAGGGGCGGCCCGCGCGCAGATTCCGCTTCCGGGCGGAGGCGGGCCATCTGCTGGGCCTGGAGATCGGCCCGCACCGGGTGTCCGCGCTGCTGTCGGACCTGGACGGCCGGGTGCTCGGCTCGCTGGCCAAGGACGTCTGCGAGACGGCGTCCGCGGACGAGCGGCTGGAGCGGCTGCGCACGACCGTCGCCGAGCTGCTGCGCCGCGCCGGAGTGGCGCGCGGCTCCCTGCGGGCCGTCGGCGTGGCCACGCCCGGCATCGTCGAGGCGGACGGGACGGTACGACTGGGCACGGCGCTGCCGCAGTGGACGGGGCTGCCGCTCGGCGAACGGCTGCGCCGCTCCTTCAAGTGCCCGGTCCTGGTGGAGAACGACGCCAACGCGGCCGCGGTCGCGGAGCACTGGAAGGGCGCGGCCACCGGGTCCGACGACATCGTGTTCGTCCTGGCGGGACTGAGCCCCGGCGCCGGGTCCCTCATCGGCGGGCGGCTGCACCGCGGCTTCGGGGGCGCGGCCGGTGAGATCGGCGCGCTGCACCTGCTGGGCAGCGAGGTCACCCCGGAGACGCTGCTGTCCACGACCGGCGAACCGCTGCACCCGCTCGACGAGCAGGCGGTGGCGGAGGTCTTCACGCACGCGCGTGCGGGCGACGAACGGGCCCGGGCTGCCGTCGAGCGCTTCATACAGCGGCTGGTGCACGACGTCGCGGCGCTCGTCCTGGCCCTGGACCCCGAACTGGTCGTGATCGGCGGCTGGGCGGCCGGGCTGGACGGCGTCCTGGAGCCGCTGCGCAAGGAGCTGGCCCGCTTCTGCCTGCGCTCGCCCAGGGTGACGCTGTCCCTCCTCGGCGAGGCGGCGATCGCGACGGGTGCGCTGCGGCTGGCCCTGGACCACGTAGAGGAGCAGCTGTTCGCGGTGGAGGGCACGGTGACGGCGCGCCGCTGAGCCGCGCCTGCCGGAGGGGCTGCGCCCACCGAAAGGGGCGTCGCGCCCCGGGAGCCGGGACGCGACGGATGCGTACGGACGTGCGACGGACGGACGGTGCAGCAGGCCGAGCGGGTCAGGGGACCCCGGACCGGAGGATGCGGGTCAGGAGGCGCGGCGCTCCGGGTCGTGGTGGATCTCCACGCCGCCGGTGTCGCCGAAGGTCAGCCGGCAGGTGTCGGCCCGGTAGGTGGCGACGGAGACCGCGGCCGTGCGGCCCTCGGCGAAGAAGCGGGTCGTGACGAGGAGGACGGGCGCGCCGGGCAGCCGGTCCAGTTCCTTCGCGTCGTCCGCGCGGGCCGAGCCGAGCTCCACCGCGCGGTCCTCGCCCTCCAGCTCCAGGTGCTGCAGCTCCCGCAGGACCGAACGCGCGCGTGCGGTGCCGGACGGCGCGTCGATGCCGGACAGGTCGGGCACCGAGGAGGAGGGGATGTAGAGCAGCTCGGCGGCGACCGGCTGGCCGTGGGTCACCAGGGAGCGGCGCACGACGTGCACCCGCTCCTCGGACCCGGTCTCCAGAGCCCGGGCCACGGCCGCGGGCGCGACCGCCGTCGCGCAGTCCACGGGCTGCCAGGCGTCGCCGACCGCGCCGGGCCAGGTGTGCTGCTCGGTCCCGACGGCCACGCCCATCCGGGGCGGCGCCACGGTCGTACCGACGCCGCGGCGGCGCTGCAGGCGGCCTTCCAGCTCCAGCTGTTCCAGGGCCTGGCGGAGGGTGGCCCTCGCGACACCGAAACGGGCCGCCAGATCGCGTTCGTTCGGGAGGATCTCGCCCACCGAGAACTCGGAGTCCAGTGCCTCGCTCAGCACGGTCCTGAGGTGCCAGTACTTGGGCTCCGGCACCGTATCCAACTGCGTGGTCCCCACCGTGTCCTCCGCAATCGCCGTGTCCCGGCGGCTTTTAGCGCCCTTGTTTATTAAAGGTTCCTGCACTAACCCTGCGACCATAGGACGGCCCCCACCCTTGGTCAAGACCAATCCTCGATCCGTTACAGCGCGCACAGGCGTGTTGCCGCAGAGCGTTCACACGACGTTCGCGATGCACCGCCCATGTGAACAAGGACGAAGCCCCCGCCTCCCGGGCGGGAGGCGGGGGCTTCGGACGCGGACGGCGAGGGTTTCGGAGGCGGGCGGCGCGGCCGGCCCGGTCAGTCGGCGGCCAGGGACCGCAGCTTCTCCGGGTTGCGGACGATGTAGACGCACTGGACACGGCCGCCCAGGACGCCCAGCTGGACGAGGCTGTCGGGCTTGCCGCCGGACAGCACCAGCAGGGCCGGCCCGCCGTTGACCTCCAGGAAGCGGTACGACGGATCCGCCACCCCCTTGCGCGTGACCCCCTCGACGAAGCGGCCCACCTTGTCGGCCGACTCGATGACCCGCACCGGGGCCGGGGCCAGGCCGCCGCTGTCGCCCACCAGGCGCACGTCCGGGGCCAGTACGGACATCAGCCCCTCGATGTCGCCCTCGGTCGCCGCGGCGAGGAACCGCTCGGTGAGGGCGCGCTGCGCGGCGGGGTCGACCTCGTAGCGCGGCCGCCGCTCCTCGACGTGCCGGCGGGCCCGTCCGGCGAGCTGCCGCACCGCGGGCTCGCTGCGGTCCAGCGTGGCGGCGATCTCCGCGTACGGGTAGCCGAACGCCTCCCGGAGCACGAACACCGCGCGCTCCAGCGGCGAGAGGGTCTCCAGGACGACGAGGACGGCCAGCGAGACGGAGTCGGCGAGGACGGCCCGCTCGGCGGTGTCGGCGACGGCGTCCCCGAAGTCGGTGACGTATGGCTCGGGCAGCCAGGGCCCCACATAGGCCTCGTTGCGGGCCTGGGCCTGCCGCAGCCGGTCGATGGCGAGGCGGGTGGTGACGCGTACCAGGTAGGCGCGCGGTGCGCGGACGTCGGAGCGGTCGCCGCCGGACCAGCGCAGCCACGCCTCCTGGACCACGTCCTCGGCGTCGGCCACCCGGCCGAGCATGCGGTAGGCGACGCCCATGAGGACGGGCCGGTGCTCTTCGAAGACCTCGGTCGCGGTGTCGGTAGCCACGGCACCATCCCAACCCGCCGCGCCGGGCGGTGTCCAGGCGATGCGGACGGTGGCGCGAGCGGTGGCGCGGACGGCGGTGCGGACGGCGGTGCGCGAGCCCGGCCGCCCCAAGGGCTACCGACCGGTAGTAATTGCTGACAAGCTGTCTACGAGACAGTCGGCACCGGACGAGGAGCAGCCCATGGCCGCCACGGCCTCCTTCAGTTTCACCTCTGCGCACGGCCCGCGGACCATGACCCTCGCGTACACGCGCACGGGCACGGGTGAACCGCTTCTGCTGCTGCACGGGATAGGCCACCACCGGCAGGCCTGGGACCCGGTCGTCGGCCTCCTGGCGGCCGAGCGGGACGTGATCGCCGTGGACCTGCCCGGCTTCGGCGAGTCCCCCGCGCTGCCCGAGGGCCTCCCGCACGACCTGGCGACGATGAACGCCGCACTGGCCGCGCTCTGCGACACGCTGGAGCTGGACCGGCCGCACGTGGCGGGCAACTCCCTGGGCGGGCTGCTCGCACTGGAACTGGGCCGCGAGAAGTTCGTACGGTCCGTCACCGCGCTGTCGCCCGCCGGGTTCTGGTCGCCCGCCGAGCGGCGGTACGCGTTCGGTCTGCTGCAGGCGATGCGGCAGGGCGCCCGGACCCTGCCGCTCCCGGTGGTCGAGCGGCTGTCGCGGTCGGCGGCCGGACGCGCGGTGCTGACCAGCAGCATCTACGCCCGCCCGGCGCGCCGTTCACCCGCGGCGGTGGTCGCCGAGACCCTCGCGCTGGCCGGCGCCCAGGGGTTCACCGAGACCCTCAGGGCGGGCACCTCGGTCCGGTTCACGGACGACGTCCCCGGCCTCCCCGTCACGATCGCCTGGGGCACCCGGGACCGGATCCTGCTCCGCCGCCAGGGGATCCGCGCCAAGCAGGTCATCCCCCGGGCCCGGCTGGTGCGGCTGCCCGGCTGCGGGCACGTCCCGATGAACGACGACCCCGCGCTGGTCGCGCGCGTCCTCCTGGACGGCAGCCGCAGCACGGCGGCCCCCGCGGCGCAGCACGCCTGAACCGAGGGCCACCCCGGCCCCCACCAGGGCGCTGCCCGCGGCCTGCGCCGGCCCGTAGGAGCCCGTCGCGACCAGCGGGGCCGTACAGGCCGCGGCCACCGGGATCAGCCCGGAGAAGAGCGTCGCCCGCTCCGCCCCGATGCGCTGCATGCCCATGTACCAGCAGACGAAGCCGACGACCGTGACGACCGCCGCCTGCCACAGCAGGGCGGCCGTCTCGGCGGGGTCCGGGACCCGCAGCCAGGCGCGGCCGTCCAGGACCACCCCGGCCACCGCCGACTCGGCCGCCGCGACGCCGCACACCGTGGCGGACAGCAGGCGCGGCCCCAGCGGACGCAGGACCGGGACGGCGAGCACCGCGAACCCGATCTCCCCGACGAGCGCGCACCCGGAGAAGACGAGACCGGCCCCGTCGGTGCGGCCCCAGCCCTGGACCGTGCAGGCGCCGCCGACCACGAGCAGCGCCCCGTACAGGACCACCCGTTGCGGGCGGCGGCCCTCCAGGACGGGCACGAGAACGGCGACGACGACCGGTGCGCATCCCACGAACACCCCCGGCACCGCGGGCTCCGCCGTGCGCTCGGCGGCGATCACGGCGAGGTTGAAGCCGACCATGCCGACCGCCGCGAGCAGGGCGAGGCGTGCCCACAGACGCACGGTGAGCGTGCGCAGGGGCGCCGCGCCGCCCCGTCCGACCAGCGGCAGGAGCAGGAGGCAGGCGAGGCCGTAGCGCAGGAACTGGCCGCCCGCGTACGGGTAGTGGCCCAGCACGCTGTTGGCGGTGAAGGAGGCCCCGACGAGGACAGCGGCGAAGGCCGCGAGCAGGCTCCCGCGCGTGGTGGTGGCGTTCATGGGACGTGACGCTACGGAGCACGGCGGTCCGGCTTAAGGTCCACTTCCATGACGTCATCGGGGACCAATCCGGACGCGCCCGGTGCCGCGGGGCGCGGCGGCGCCTGGGAGATGCTCCTGCCGGCCGCCTCGGCGCCCACGCGCGCGCGTGGGCGCGCCCTGCAGGCCGCGCTGCGCGAATCGGTCCGTTTGGGCCGCCTCGCACCGGGTACGCGGCTGCCCTCCAGCCGCGAACTCGCCGCCGACCTCGGGGTCTCCCGCGGGCTGGTCACCGAGGCGTACGAGCAGCTGACCGCGGAGGGCTACCTCCGCAGCGGCCGCGGGGCCGGGACGTGGGTCGGCGGGGCCGTACGGGCCGCCCTCCCCCGCGCGCGGGACCTCGCCCCCCCCGCTCCCCGCCCGCCGCAGCGTCCTGCGCGGCTCGCTCGCCGCGTCGGCGGCGCTCGCCCTGCCGGCCGCGGCGACCGCGGCGGCCGCCGGCACGGCCCCGGCCTTCGCCCTGTCGGGCCGGCCCGCGGCGCGATGGGGCGTGCAGGCCGGGGACGTGACCACCGACTCCGGCCTGGTGTGGGTCCGCTCCGACCGCCCCGCCCGCATGATCGTGGAGACCTCCGCGACCGAGTCGTTCCGCAGAGCCCGGACGTGGCGCGGCCCTCTCCTGGGCGCCGGCACGGACTTCACCGGCACCGTCCCCCTGCACGGCCTGCCGGCCGGGGAGCAGATCCACTACCGGGTGACGCTGGCCGACCCGGACGACCCCCGCCGCACGGGTGAGCCGGTGAGCGGCACCTTCCGCACCGCGCCCGCCAGCCGCCGCCGGGACGTCCGCTTCCTGTGGTCGGGCGACATCGTGGGCCAGGGCTGGGGCATCAATCCGGACATCGGCGGCCTCTACGCGTACGAGGAGATGCGCCGCCGCGACCCGGACTTCTTCCTGTGCAGCGGCGACACGATCTACGCGGACGGCCCGCTGTCGCCGACCGTGACGCTCCCGGACGGCCGTGTCTGGCGCAACGTCACCACCGAGGAGAAGTCCAAGGTCGCGGAGACCCTCGCCGAGTACCGCGGCAACTTCCGCTACTCGCTGCTCGACGAGAACGTGCGCCGGTTCAACGCCGAGGTCCCGACGATCACCCAGTGGGACGACCACGAGGTCACCAACAACTGGTACCCGGGCGAGATCCTCAGCGACGCCCGCTACACGGTGAAGGACGTCGACACGCTGGCCGCGCGCGCCCGCAAGGCGTTCAGCGAGTACTTCCCGATCTCCACGCTGCCCGCCACCGGCAGGGACGGCCGGGTGCACCGGGTCGTGCACCACGGGCCCCTGCTGGACGTCTTCGTGCTCGACATGCGCACGTTCCGCAACGCCAACTCCCCCGGCCGGCAGACCGACGACACCACCGGCATCCTGGGCGCGGAGCAACTGGCCTGGCTGAAGCGCGAGCTGGCCCGTTCGCGCGCGGTGTGGAAGGTGATCGCCTCCGACATGCCGCTGGGCCTGGTCGTCCCCGACGGGACGACGGACATCGAGGCGGTCGCGCAGGGCGACCCGGGCGCCCCGCTCGGCCGCGAACTGCAGATCGCGGAGCTGCTGCGGTTCGTCAAGCACCGGCGGATCACCGGCACGGTGTGGCTGACGGCAGACGTGCACTACACCTCGGCCCAGCACTACGACCCCTCGCGCGCGGCCTTCAAGGACTTCGCGCCGTTCTGGGAGTTCGTCTCCGGCCCGCTCGCCGCGGGCGGTTTCCAGGCGAACGCGCTGGACGGCACCTTCGGTCCGGACCGGGTCTTCGTGCGGGCGCCCGACCGGGCGAACGTCTCGCCCATGGAGTCGCCCCAGTACTTCGGCGAGGTGGACATCGACGGCGGCAGCGGCGAGCTGACGGTCCGTCTGCGGGCGACCGGCGGTGCGGTGCTGTTCACGAAGGTGCTGCAGCCGGGACGCGTGGGGCAGTAGTTCCACCGGAGCCCTCAGAGCCCCGGGGTCCCTGAAGCCCCGTACAGGGCTCCGGTTCCCGCGTACCGCGTGCCGCGTACCGGCGCCGTCCCCCGGTACGCGGTACGCGGTACGCGGTACGCGCCGTCCTCGCCGGTTTCCACGTTTCCGCAGGTCAGAATGATTGTCAGTGGCCGCCTCTACGGTTTTTCCATGACGCGATCCACTCAGGCCGTGGCCTACACCCGACCCTCCGCACTGGAGTCCGCACCGGACGGCCGGCGCCTGGGGCTCGAAACCTCACGGGGTGCGACACCCCGCGGTGTCGAGGACCATCCCCGGTTCTTCACGGGCTTCCTGACGTCGCCTCAGATCGCGTCGGCGGGGCTGCTCGCGGTCGCCGACGTGGCGGGGGCGCGCTACCACCAGCAACAGCTGCGCGCGTCCCTGGACCCGGTGGTCACGGGCAACGGCGACCGGCTGCGCTTCGAGTCCTTCTCCGGCTGCGGCGGGGTGTACGCGCGTCTGGACGTCCTGGAGGCGGGGCTCGACGGCGGCGAGGTGGGGCACGGCACGACGAACGTCGACGTCAACAACCCCCTGCGGGACGCCCTGTCGAGGATCGGCTCCGACGATCCCCTGCACCTGCGCGTCGGTCCGGACGAGATGGCGGTGACCACGCTGGACGGGCCGGTCGTGGAGAAGAAGGTGCCGCTGCCGGACCGCTGGATCCGCGGGTTCGCCGAGGCCCAGGTGGTGGCGGCCGGCTTCGACCTGCGGGCCGAACTGCCCGCGGCGGAGGCCGTGCGGTTCCTGCGGTCGCTGCCCCGTTCCACCGCGCGCGGCGCCTCCCGGGGCGCGCGGTGGGTCGTCCCCGCCGGTCGTGCGCTGCGCCCCACGACCAGGCCGGTGCCCGGGGCGGTCTGCCTGCCCGGCCCGGAGCGGCTGACCGCCCTGCAGAGGGTCCTGCGGCATGCGTCGGCCCTGCGGGTGTACGGTCCCGCGCTCGCCGGTGACGCGACGGCGGCCAGTGCCTGGGAGGTCGTCCTGCCCGGGATGCGGCTCACCCTGACGCTGTCCCCCGAGGCCTCCCGGGGCTTCTCCGGCGAGGGCGGGGTGCTGGACGCGCTGGCCACCGAGGAGGCGGCCGAGGACGCGGAGCTGATCTCGGTGCTGCTGGCCTGGGAGCCCAGGATCGACGTCGGGGACCTGTCCGCCGCCTCGGGACTGTCCGCCGAGCGGGTGCGGGCGGCCCTGGTCCGCCTCGGCACCTCGGGGCGCGTGGGCTACGACACGGCCGAGGCCGCCTACTTCCACCGCGAACTCCCGTACGACGCGGGGCGGGTGGAGCGCCACAACCCGCGTCTGCGGGCCGCCCGGGAGCTGGTCGGCGCGGGCGCGGTGGTCCTGGACGGCGCCGTCGGCACGGTGACGGCACAGGACGGGCACGTGCACCGGGTGCGGGACGACGCGGGGGCKCTGAGCTGCAGCTGCCTGTGGTGGGCCAGGTACCGGGGCGGGCGCGGGCCCTGCAAGCACGCGCTGGCGGTCCGGATGGCCCGCCGCGGCGCGGTGTCCGGGCAGGCGGGGGTTCCGGTCGACGGGGGTGTGCGATGAGCAGGGCGGCGAAGGGGGCGGTACCGGTG
>NZ_VDFC01000008.1:65834-74661 GCF_008369065.1 Streptomyces apricus
GCGATGTGCAGGGCGGCGAAGGGGGCGGTACCGGTGGGCGAGTTGCTGGTGGAGGCCGTGCGGGCGGGGCGGACCGGCGAGGCCGTGGGCCTGCTGGACGGGATGACGGACGCGGAGCGGCGCGGTTGCCTGCCGGCGCTGAAGGAGCTGCGCAAGGAGCTGCGGACCGCGCCCTGGAACTCCCCCTCCCGCAAGGCGTATCCCGCGCTGCACGCGGCCGGGGCGGCCTGCCACACCGGAGCGGCCGGAGCCGCCGCCTGGCTCGGCGCGGCCGACATGCGCTGGTCCCAGGCCTCGCCCGCGGTGCTGCTGCACGTGCTGGGCGACCGGGAGCGGGACTGGCTGGGCAATCTCGCGCAGCGGCTGGCGGACCGTCCGGAGACCGCGCAGGTGCCCTACGAGCTGATGGCCGGGCTGGTGCGGCTGTCGGGCTGCGCGGTGCCCACGACGGAGACCTACGTGATCGGCTGGGTCGAGCAGACCCGCAGCCTGTGGCAGCGCGGCGACACCGTGGTGCAGCGGCTGCGCCAGGATCCGTACACGCCGCGGCTCGTCCCGGCCCTCTTCGAGCTCCCGGAGATCGGTAATCGCCTGGACTGGCTCTTCGGCGACGGTCCCGACGCCTTCGTCGCAGCTCTCGCGCAGCTCACCGGGGAGGGCCTCCTGGACCGCGCGACCATGCTCGACGCCTGCGTCGCCCGGCTGCTGCGCGGCAGCGCGGCGGCCGACTGCCGGGTGTTCCTGCGGCTGCTGACGGCGCTCGCGCCCGGCCGGGACGAGGAGCGGGAGCGCGTCGCGGACTGGCTGGCGCTCGCCTCCCACCCGGTCTCCACGGTGGCCTCGCACGCCCAGTCGGTGCTGGCCGCGCTGGCGCTGAGCGGCGGCCTCGCCCCCCGCGACCTCGCGGAGATGTCCGCCGTCGTGCTGTTCCGCACGGAGAAGAAGCTGGTGCGCGCCCAGCTCGTGCTCCTGGGGAAGGCGCTGCGCCGCGATCCGTCGAGCGCGGGCGAGCTGCTGCCCACCGTGGCCCAGGCCTTCGGCCACGACGACACGGACGTGCAGGAGCGCGCACTGAAACTGGTGGAGCGGTACGCCGAGGGGCTGGACCCGCGGGCGCGGGACGAAGTGGCGGAGGCGGTGCCGCAGTTGAGCGCCGGGCTGCGGGCGCGTGGCGGTGCGGCCCTGGGCGTGGACGCGGCCGGCCTCGCCCCGCTGCCGCKCCTGGAGCTGCTGCCGCCCGCGCCGGAGCCCACGCCTCTGGCGGCGGCGCCGGACTCGGCGGTCGAGCTGGCCGAGGAGGTCGGGGCCCTGCTGGCGTCGTCCGACGGACGGGACATGCCGGCGTTCGAGCGCGCCCTGGACGGTCTGGTGCGGCACGCGTACCGGAACAGGGCGGAGCTGGTCGAGGCCCTGGCACCGGTCACCGCACGGCTCTGGTGGACGGACCCCGGGCGTCACGACCACTCGGCGGACGCGTACTTCCGCAACGCGCCGCACGGCCTGGAGGTCGTCCTCGCGACCCTGCTGGACCGCGTGCGGACGGACACCCTCCACTGGGCCCACCAGCACGGCCCGGTCCCCGACCCCTGCGTGCACAGCGCCCTGTCCGCCGTCCTCGACGCACGCCTGTGGGAGGCGGCCCACCGCGTCCGGACCGACCCGCCGCCGTTCCTGCTGGCCACGCCCACCTGGTCGTCCGGGTTCCTGGAGCCGGACGAGCTGGTGGAGCGCCTGGACGCCTACCGGCGGCTCGGTGCCCGGCCCGGCGCCGCCGACTTCACCCAGGCCCTGCTCCGGGTGCGCCGCGAGGACCCGGCGGCGCTCGGCGCGGCCGCCGCGCGGGCGGCGGCGCTCGGCACCACCGAGGGGGAGCGGCTGGCCCGGTGGCTCACCGGCACGGGCCCTGCGACCCCGACGACCGGACGGCGCACCTCGGGGGTGCGCATCCTGATCGAGCACGGGGAGATCGAAGGGCTGCCGGAGCACCTGCCGCCCGCGTTCCGCCGGCTGGGCAGCCCCCTGGGCGTCTTCGAGGCGCGCCGGTACTGCCCGCACTACTGGGACCGGTTCGGCCGGGAGCACTGGCTGGCCGTGCTGCCCGGGCGGCCGGAGCTGGTGGCCGCGCGCCTGCTCCGCGAGATCTCCACCGCCTCGGTGGAGGAGGTCCGGGACGTCGTGACGGCGCTGCCGCTGCTCGCCGAGGCGGCGGGCGAGGCCGGCGAGGCCGTGCACCTGTGCGTGGCGTACGGGCTGGGCGCGCGCCACCAGCAGGACCGGCTCAGCGCGGTGGACGCCCTGCTGGTCCTCGCCGCGCGCGGGCAGCTGGACGCCGAGGCGCTCGGCAACGACCTGGGGCAGCTGGTGCGGCGCGGGGCGCTGAAGCCCCTGCGGCTCGCCGACTCGGTGCACATCGCGGCGACGACCGGCGCGTACGCCACCGTGTGGTCGATACTCCGGGCCGCGCTGCCGGTGGTGCTCGCGGGCCTCGCGCCGGACGGTGCGGCCCCGCCCGCCCGGGGACTCGGCGAGCTGCTGGCCGTCGCCGCCGAGTGCGCCGAACGGACCGGTGCGCGCGACGACCTGGCGCACCTCGCGCAGGCGGCGGAGCGGCGTGGTTCGTCCCGGCTGGTGACACAGGCCAGGCGGCTGCGGACCGCGCTGGAACAGGGGGTGGCCGCCTGACCCGGGCGCGGTCGCGGGCGTGGTCACGGGCGCGCGGTATGCCGGGCCGCGTCGGGCCATGTCAGGCCACGCCGGGAACTCGTAAAAAGCGCAACAAAAAAGACAGACGGGCACTTAACCCATCAGTCACAATGCGTTCGCGGTCGCGCAACACCCGTACTCCACAGTGACTGTATGACTCCTGACATGTCTGATGTGACACGCGCGAAGAACGGCCGGCCGGTCCACCACTGGCGCCGGGACCTCGTCGAACTGGCCGCGCTCTTCACGGCGGTGGCGGTCGCCGACGCCGTGGCGAACCTCGTCGGGCACGGCCCCGACGGCCCGGCCCTGCTCGCGATCTCGGCGGTCGCACTGATCGCCACGGCCGGCTTCCACACATGGTGGTCACGACGCCACGGTCACGCCCCGCCGGCCGACGGCGGCGGAGATACCGGCGCCCGGCCGCCCACWCCCGAGRGGGCGGCCGGGGAGAGCGTGCTGTGGCGGATGCGCACCACCGTGCGGGACGAACCGGGTTCGCTGGCCGCGCTGTGCGCGGCGCTGGCGGGGCTGCGGGTCGACATCCTGAGCCTGCAGACGCACCCGCTGGCCGAGGGCACCGTGGACGAGTTCCTGCTGCGCGCCCCCGCACCGGTGGCGGCAGCCGAGGTGACGCGCGCGGTGGCGCTGTCGGGCGGCTCCGGCACCTGGATCGAGCGGGCCGACGCGCACGACCTGGTGGACGCGCCCACCCGCGTGCTGGGTCTCGCCACGCGCACCGCGCTGGACGCGGCTGAACTACCCTTGGCACTGCGCCAGTTGCTGGGGCGCTGCACGATCCGTTCGCTGCCCGCCACCTCGGTGCGCGGGACGGGGGCGGAGGAGGGTGCGCCCGTCGAGGGGGCGCTGGAGGAGACGGTGATGCGGCTGCGCGCACCGGAAGGCGGAGTGATCACAGTGGAGCGGCCCTATCTGCCGTTCACGCCCACCGAGTTCGCGCGAGCCCGGGCGCTGGTCGAGCTGGACGCCCGGCTCGGACCGCGTGTGCCGCACGGCCAGGACGCACTGACGCTGCCGCAGGGCGAGGACATCACCGTGCGCCGCGCCGACGCCGGTGACATCGATGCCGCGAAGGCCATGCACGAGCGGTGCTCGCCGCGCACGCTCGGCATGCGCTACCACGGACCCGTCGGCGACGCGGACAAGTACCTCAAGCACCTGCTCAGCCCGCACTTCGGCCGCACGCTCGCCGTGCGGACCGCGTCGGGGCGCGTCGTCGGACTCGGGCACCTCCTGTGGGACGGTGACGAGACGGAGATCGCGCTGCTGGTGGAGGACGAGTGGCAGCGGCGCGGCATCGGCGGCGAGCTGCTCGGCCGCCTGGTCGCGATGGCCGTGGAGGCGGGCTGCGAGAGCGTGTACGCCGTCACGCAGGCGTCGAACACCGGCATGGTCGCCGCGATGCGCGGTCTCGGCCTCCCGCTGGACTACCAGATCGAGGAGGGCACCCTCGTGATCACGGCCCGGCTGACGGCGGCTCCGTCGCACGCCGGGGTGCCGCACGCGCAGGACGGGCACGAGCCCGGACACGAGCCCGCACCCACCCCCGAACACTCCGTCCGGGACTGACCGAACGGCTCCCCGGCTGCTCAGCCACCTGGCCCCTCAGTGCCTCACCGCGGGCGCCGCGCTCCCAGCGCGGCGTCCAGGTCCTGCCACAGGTCCTCCACGTCCTCCAGCCCCACCGACAGGCGCAGGAGCCGGTCGCCGACCCCGCTCCCGCGCCGGTCCCCCGCGTCCACGATGCGGTGGCTGATCGAGGCGGGGTGCTGGATCAGCGTGTCGACGCTGCCCAGGCTCACCGCCGGGGTGACCAGCCGGACCCCGGCGATCACCTCGTGCGGGTCGCCGTGCACCTCGAAGGCGATCATGGCGCCGCCGAGCCGCGGGTAGTGGACCCGGGCGACCCGCGGGTCGGCGGACAGCCGCCGGACCAGTTCCGCGGCGGTCGCGGAGGCCGCGCGCACCCGTACCGGCAGCGTCGACAGGCCGCGCAGCAGCAGATAGCCGGCGAGCGGGTGCAGGACGCCTCCGGTGGCGAACCGGACCTGCCGCAGCCGCCCGGCGAACTCCTCGTCGCAGGCCACGACCCCGGCCATCACGTCCCCGTGCCCGCCCAGGTACTTGGTGGCGCTGTGCAGCACGAGCCGCGCCCCCTGTTCGGCGGGCCGCTGCAGCACCGGGGTGGCGAAGGTGTTGTCGGCGAGCAGTGGAACGCTCCCGCAGGAGTGGGCGATGGCCCGCAGGTCGAGTTCGGCGAGCGTCGGGTTGGCCGGCGATTCGACCAGGACCAGGCCGGTGTCCGGCCGCAGGGCGTCCGCGATCCCCGCGGGGTCGACCCACGTCACCTCGGAGCCGAGCAGTCCGGCGGTCAGCAGGTGGTCGCTGCAGCCGTACAGGGGGCGTACGGCCACGACGTGGCGCAGCCCCATGGCGCCGCGTACGAGGAGGACCGCGCTCAGGGCGGCCATCCCGCTCGCGAAGGCGACCGCGCTCTGCGTGCCCTCCAGCCGCGCGAGGGCGGTCTCGAACCGGGCGACGGTGGGGTTGCCGAGCCGGCCGTAGACCGGCGGCCCGTCCGGTTCGGCCCCGTCGGTGGCGAACGCGTCGATGCGGGCCGCCTCGGCGCGGCTGTCGTACGAGGGGTAGGTGGTCGAGAGGTCGATCGGCGGGGCGTGCAGGCCCTGCCGCGCGAGGTCGTCCCGCCCGGCGTGCACGGCCTCGGTGTCCAGGCTCCGGCGCCGCGCACCGCCCCCCGCGCCCGCGCCGAGGTCCGTCCCCGTCCCCGTACCCGCACCCGTCCCCAGGTCCGTACCCGTCCTCGTACGCATGTCCGTGCCCCCGTCCACTCCGTCGAAGTCCATGGGCGGCAGCCTGAACACCGGGCGGGTCCACGGGGGTGAACCCCGTGCTACGTTCGGCCGATGCCCGATTCCGTCGCACTGGACCCGGTGGACCTCCACCTCCTGCGCCTGCTGCAGAACGATGCCCGGACCACGTACCGGGACCTCGCCGCGCAGATCGGCGTCGCCCCGTCGACCTGTCTGGACCGGGTCACCCGGCTGCGCCGCTCCGGCGTCATCCTCGGTCATCAGCTGCGGCTCGATCCGGCCAAGCTGGGCCGGGGCCTGGAGGCGCTGCTGTCCGTCCAGGTGCGGCCGCACCGGCGGGAGCTGGTGGGGCCCTTCGTGGAACGCATCAGGGCGCTGCCGGAGTCGCGCACCGTCTTCCACCTCACCGGGCCCGACGACTACCTGGTGCACGTCGCGGTCGCGGACATGACGGACCTGCAGCGGCTGGTCCTCGACGGGTTCACCGCCCACCGCGAGGTGGCCCGCGTCGAGACCCGGCTGATCTTCCAGCAGTGGGACTGCGGACCGCTGCTGCCGCCCGGCCCGCAGGGCGCCGTACCCCCGGCGGCACCGGGTGCGATATCGGGCCGACACGGCGAAGTGCCTGGAAAACCGGGCTGACGTGGCGCCCGTCCGCATATGAGGATGGCGTCATGTCACAGACGAAGAACCCGCTGCCCCGTGAGGTCGCCGACGCCTACGTCGACGAACTCGTCGCCCTCGACCCGGTCACCGGTACGTACCTCGGCGTGAAGGAGAGTTCCAGCAGGCTGCCCGACACCTCGCCCGCCGGTCAGGAGGCACGCGCGCGGCTCGCGAGGGCGACGCTGGTCCGGCTCTACGAGGCGGAGCTCCGGCCGGGGGCGGACAGTGACGTCGAGCGCCGCTGCGCGCGCCTGCTGCGCGAGCGCCTCACCGCCGAACTCGCCGTGCACGACGCCGAGGAGGGCCTGCGTGCCGTCGGCAACATGCACACCGCCGCGCACGCGGTGCGCGAGGTGTTCACCGTGACGCCGGCGGACACGGACGAGGACTGGGCCGCGATCGCCGAGCGGCTGCGCGCGGTGCCGGCGGCCCTGGACGGTTACCGCGAGTCCCTCGCCCTCGGTCTGGAGCGCAAGCTGTACGCGGGCCCGCGTCCCACCGCGACCTTCGTCGGACAGCTCACGGAGTGGTCGGACACGGACGGTTCGGGCCGCGGCTGGTTCGAGGACTTCGCCTCGGCGGGCCCCGAGAGCCTGCGCGCGGAACTCGACGAGGCCGCCCGGGCGGCGACCGCGGCCGTCGTCGCGCTGCGCGACTGGATGCGCGACGTGTACGCGCCCGCGATCGAGGGCGCGCCGGACACGGTGGGCCGCGAGCGGTACGCGCGCTGGTCGCGCTACTTCAACGGTACGGACCTCGACCTGGACGAGGCGTACGCGTACGGCTGGGCCGAGTACCACCGGCTGCTGGCCGAGATGAAGGAGGAGGCCGAGAAGGTCCTGCCCGGTGCGGCGACCCCGTGGGCGGCGCTCGCCCACCTGGACGAGCACGGCCGGCACATCGAGGGCGTCGACGAGGTCCGCGACTGGCTGCAGGGCCTGATGGACCGGGCGATCGAGGAGCTGGACGGCACCCACTTCGAACTCGCCGAGCGGGTCAAGAAGGTGGAGTCCCGCATCGCCCCGCCGGGCGGCGCCGCGGCCCCGTACTACTCGGCCCCCTCCGAGGACTTCTCCCGTCCCGGCCGTACGTGGCTGCCGACGATGGGGCAGACCCGCTTCCCGGTGTACGACCTGGTGTCGACCTGGTACCACGAGGGCGTCCCCGGCCACCACCTGCAGCTGGCCCAGTGGGTCCACGTCGCCGAGGACCTCTCGCGCTACCAGGCGACTGTCGGCGGGGTCAGCGCCAACGCCGAGGGGTGGGCGCTGTACGCGGAGCGGCTGATGGACGAGCTCGGCTACCTCAAGGACGCCGAGGAGCGGCTCGGCTACCTGGACGCGCAGATGATGCGCGCGGCCCGCGTCATCGTCGACATCGGCATGCACCTGGAGCTGGAGATCCCGGCCGAGTCGCCGTTCCACCCGGGTGAGCGCTGGACGCCGGACCTGGCCCAGGAGTTCTTCGGTGCGCACAGCAGCCGTCCCGCGGACTTCGTGGAGAGCGAGCTGACCCGCTACCTCTCCATCCCCGGCCAGGCCATCGGCTACAAGCTCGGCGAGCGCGCCTGGCTGCTGGGCCGTGAGAACGCGCGCAAGCGGCACGGCGACGCCTTCGACGCGAAGGCGTGGCACATGGCGGCGCTGTCCCAGGGTTCGCTGGGCCTGGACGACCTGGTGGACGAACTGTCCCGCCTCTGACGGACGGCATCCGGCGGCCGGACCCCCGCGGAGTCTGCATCCTGCGGGGCCCGGCCGCCCCGGCGCCCGTCAGCGCCTGAAGCCGCCCTCCGAGTGGATGACCTGCCCGGTGATCCACTCGGCCTCGTCCGTCGCGAGCCAGGCGAGGAGCCGGGCCGGGTCGTCCGGCGTGCCCCAGCGTCCGGCCGGGAACATCGAGGCGACCGCCCGGTGCGCCTCCCCCGTCAGGTAACCGGTGTCGACCGGACCGGGGTTGACCGTGTTCACGGTGACGGCGTGCTCGGCCAGCGTGGTCGCGAGCGAGCGGGTGACCGAGGCGAGGGCGCCCTTCTGCAGGGCGTACGCGATCTCGCCGGGCATGCCGCCCGCGATGTCCTGGCCGGAGGTCATCATCAGCACGCGTCCGCCCGGTGTGCGCGGCGGCAGCGCGGCACGCAGCCGGGCGTACGCCTGGACGAGCAGGATCACCGACCGGGTGTCCACGGCCCAGTGCGCGTCGAGCGCCGCCGCGTCCAGTTCGTCCAGCGGGCCGTCCGAGCCGCTGAGGGCGTGGTTGGCGACGAGGATGTCGATCCGCCCGCCGAGCGCGTCCGCCGCGCGGGCGACCAGGTCGGCCGGGGCGGCGGGGGCGGAGAGGTCGGCCGGTCCGTGGACGACCCGGGCGCCGGGGTCGCCGAGCGCTTCCCGCACCCCGGCGGCGACCTCCTCGGGGTCGTCCGCGCCCCACGGCATCGCCGCGTCGTGCGGCACGTGGTGGTGCAGGTGGATGCTCGCGCCGTACGCGGCCAGGCGCCGGGCCACGGCGTACCCGATGCCGTCGCGCCGGCTGGCCCCGGTGACCAGGGCGGTGCGTCCGCGCAGCGGCAGCGGGTCGCGGCGCAGGGCTTCGGCGGTGGGTGGGGGAAG
>NZ_VDFC01000008.1:74761-107978 GCF_008369065.1 Streptomyces apricus
GGGTTCGGGGCGGGGTGCGGGACGGCGCTCGGAGCTGTGCTCGGGGCGTGGTCACGGGAAACGGCGCTGCTCGTCATGGCCCGAATCTACGACCGGCGGAGCAGCCCTTTGAAGACGCGATCCACGGCCTGCAGCTTGCTCCGCCGGGGATTCCCCTGCTATTCCTCGTCCATGACCGCGTATGCACCGGACGCCACCGACTGGCGCATCCTGGAGATCCTCCAGCGTGAGGGACGGACCGGCTTCGCCGAGCTGGCCCGCGCCGTCTCCATGTCCGCGAGCGCGGTCACCGAGCGGGTGCGCCGCCTGGAGGAGGCGGGCGTGATCCAGGGGTACGCGGCGGTCGTGGCCCCGGAGAACCTCGGACTGCCGATCCTCGCGTTCGTGCGGCTGCGCTATCCGAACGGCAACTACAAGCCGTTCCACGACCTGGTGGCGGCCACGCCCGAGATCCTGGAGGCGCACCACGTCACGGGCGACGACTGCTTCGTGATCAAGGTCGCGACCCGCTCGATGCGGCACCTGGAGGAGGTGTCGGGAAGGATCGGCACGCTCGGCTCGGTGACGACGAGCGTCGTCTACTCGTCCCCCCTGCCACGCCGCGCGGTGAGCCGCTGAGCCGACTCGACCGGACCGGCGGACCCGACCCGCGGCGCAGGCGGTCAGCGCTTGTCCACGACAGGGGGTGACCCGTCGGGGGGCTGCCTGACGGGGACCGGTCCACCAGGGGGCAACCCCGGCAAGCCCTCGGAGACACCGGAGCTCGTCATCGTTCGCAGTGACGCGCTCAGCGGATGCTCCGGTCCCAGCATCCTGTCGCTCGACCTCGTCGCCTCCCGCAGCTGATGTCGCCGGATGAGGGACACGACGTCGGCCACGCCTTCCGGCTCCGCCATTTCCAGCGTCTGCGGGGACATCGCCAGAGCTGTCTGCACGCTGCTCAGAGCATTCTCGGCAAGCATCCTGCGCTCCCGCCCCTCCCCCGCAGCGTCGAACGCGGCACAGGCCCGCTCGGCCAGCCCGACGCCGTCGGGAGAGGCGGCACGCCAGATCAACCGCAGACCGACACCGAAGAAGAGGATCGCCATCTCCATGGTGTCCTGAGACGGCTGCGTCGCCTCCGACAGCGCCCAGACATGGTCCTCGAACGGATCCAGCGCGCGGGCCAGAGCGGACAGTTGTACGGCTGTGGCCGACGAAAGCCGGGTCCGGGGCACTCTGTCGAAAATCACCCGCACAGCCTCGGCACGCGCCTCCGCGATGTGTTCCCCGGACCAGTCCGGGGGCGCGGGTGTACGCATCATCATCCGCAGCATCGGACTCGTCACGAAACTGTCGTCCTCGCGCCGCTGTATGACACCCCGGGCAGTCAGCAGGTCGACGGCATCCTCGACGACACGGGTGTGGACGTCCGGCCATAACCCACGCACCAAATCCAGCTGCACCCGCGTCCCGTACCAGGCCACGACGCCGAGAAGTTCGTACGCGTGCCGGTTCTGCGCCCGGATCTCGGCGCACACCTGGACGAGCTCCGAGTTCCAGGGCTGCATGGTGAACGTGGGCAGCGGCGCGAACTCCTCCGTCTCCGCCCGTGTGGTCACCACCACGGTGCCCGTTCCGAGCGCGTCGAGGCCGTAGCCGTCGATGTCCCTGCGTGCACGGACGTCGTCAAGCACCAGGAGCCACCCCTCGTGAGCCCGCAACCAGGACACCGCCCACCGCGCCGCCGTCTCGACGGACCACGCCGGGCGCCCGGGCGGACCGGGCAGGAGCCGGTGCGCCAGCATCGCGAGCCCCTCCGGCAGACGGGACGCCGTGTAACAGCCGACCCACCACACCAGCCGGTGCTGAGGCGCGACGACCTGCACATACCTGCGCACCGTCTCGGACTTGAGCGTGCCGCGCGGTCCGGCGAGGACGAAAGGGGCCGCACGCGGTGCTGCCCGCACCGAGGACTCCAGCCAGGTGAAGGCCGTCGAGTGGAAGGGATTCTCGAGGAGGAAACGGGGGACGCCGGGTCCTTCGAGGTTGCTCAGGCCGTGCGCAGGACGGACGTCCGCCGGATCGGGGCCGGAGTCCTCGCTCTCACCCTCCAGCAAGTTCAGCGAGGCCTCGGACAGGGAGTACAGCGGACGGACGAAGAGCACGGCACCACTCTCTCGTGCCCCCTCCACCACAATCCCCAGCAGTTTTCCGGCTGCCAGGACCGGAGCCCCGACAGCTCTGAACGCCGGGGGGTCCGTGGCCAGCAGGGGGACGGCCAGCACGGAACCGGACTCGTTCCTCGGTTCCCCGCACCGATAGGCCGTCAGCCGGTCCCGTCCGGGGCCCAGTCCGAGGTAGAGGACGCCCGGCAGGACGGGCCAGTCCTGCCGGGACCTGCACGGTTCGGCAGCACGTTCCCCGGGCAGTCGCAGGCTGGTCCGCAGCAGGAGCAGCTCCGGGAACTCGTCGTCCCGGTAGATCTCCTGCCGCCAGACCGGACGGGCGTTCATCGGTCCGGCCGAGCCGGCCCCTGTGATCTGTGCCGTCTCCGGTCCTCCGGCGGTGAGCACCCGATCGGGCCCCACGAGGAAGCCGAGCGAAGTGACGATGTAGTCGTGCTCCATGGCGTGCACCTGGACCACCCCTGCCGCGGCGGAGGTCTGCCAGCCCCCGTCGGTGTCGGGCGCCGCACCCCCCGGCAGCTCTCCGAAGGGTGCCCGTCGCTCGGGAAGTCGCAGGGTGCCCGTCCGATCGGCGAGCAGTGCCGGAAAATCATCCGACCGGCCGATCCGCGCACCGATGAAATCGGAGACCGCGTCGACCGTGCGCCGGGCTGTGCTCGCCCGGACAGTGAGCGTCAACAACGCCCGCACGTCCGGGTCGAAGGTGAACACGTCGTAGGCGTCCCGTCCGCCCGTCCCGTCCAGCGGACGGTCGACGGACATGAGCCCGCCGAGCAGCACCTCGGACAGATGGGCCGGGCCCGATCCGGGCAGAACCGCTGACTGGACCACTCGCATGACGGGAAGGGTGAGGGGGTCGACGGCGGCTAGGTGCCCGGCCAGTTCGTACGCCTCGGACGACACGCTGGACTGGAAGTCGCACAGCCGTTCCTCGGGGCCGCGATCGTGCGGGGGATCGGAGGCAGCCGGGAGGACCGGAGGTGCTGCCGCGTCAACCACCGCCAGCCGCGCCGACGTTCCGTCGGAGGCGATGAGGCGGGCCCAGGGACCGAGATCCCACTCGGCCAGTTCCAGCACGGGTACCGGCAGTGTGGCATGCGGGGTGTGCAGCGCCGTGTTGGCCGGAGCACTGCGATGGGTGCGCACCGTCATGAACTCGGCGTCAAGACCGGTGCCGCTCCACAGCCTCGCGGGCAGCGGCTGGACCACCGCGGTCGGCGAACCGCGGGCCCACACGCAGAGATGCCGCAGGGCCGTTCCGTCACGCCAGCAGGGGGCGGTGGCATCGGAGAGGACGAGGACGACGGTCCGCCCGAAGGTCGTGAGGCCCGCCGTGCGCGGCGGCGCCGCGAACGAATGGTCGCGCACGGACACCTTGCGGAAGATCCCCAGGGAGCTGAGCAGACGCGAGAGTTCGGTGACGGTGTCCTTCCACACCCGCATGGACAGGCCGTCGTCGACCATCACGGTCAGGTTCAGCCAGCGCTCTCGTGCCGGGCGCAGCACGAGGTCCAGGACGTCGTTGTCGGCGATGGCCTCCGCGGTGGCGGTCTCGTCGAGTTCGACAGCGTGTGCGGAAGGGACCGTCCGCTTGAGCGGACGCAGTCCTCGTGCAACTCCGAGCTGGTGGGACAGGCCACGTATGCCGGGCACCCGCACGGGCGCGGCCCCTGTACCGGCATGCGCCGCGGTGAGGGCGTAGACCGGGCGCCGCATCCGAACAGGGGGCGCGTCCGGATGCCCCGCCATGGCCCGGTCCCCGGCATCCGGCGGTACGGTCTCCACGGCCGCCGGGACCGGCCCGACGACGCCGGCCACCGGATCGCTGGCGGGCACCGACCGCATGGGCCGGTCACGGGGCTCCTCCCCCCGGACAGCCACGCTCTTCCGCACCGCCCGGCCGGCCTGCGGGCCTTCCCGCACCGGTGGGGTGTGCAGCGCCAGCCATAGCAGATCGCTCAGCTCTTCCGCCGCCAGATCGTGGCCGGCCGCCGCCAGTGCCCGGCGAAGCCGCTCCACCAGGAAGGCGTCACGAGCCGGTGTCACGGAGCTCACGCAGCACCGCCTCCTTGAGATGCCGCTGTCCGGGCTCGATGCCCTGCCGCATCAGATGCACCGCGTGCAGCAGCTGGTCGGTCGCCAGGTCCCCGAGCTCGCGCTGCTCGACGAAGCGACGGATCAACTCCCGTACGCGCTCCCAGTCGTGGTCGTCGGTGAAGTGCGCGCGTACGATCTTCTCGAGCTGTTCCTCGTCCGGGTAGGGAAGTTCGAGCCGGACGCAGCGGCGCAGAAAGGCAGGCGGGAACTCACGCTCGCCGTTGCTGGTGATGAGGACGAACGGGAAATCCTCGCAGCGGACGGTACCTCCGTGCACTGTCACCCGCTCCCCCCAGTCCGCGGTGTTCACCTGTACGGTCCAGCGGTCCTCGGGGAGCCGCGCCAGCTCCGGCACCTGGAACTCTCCCTCTTCGAGCACGAACAGCAGATCGTTGGGAAGGTCGACGTCGCTCTTGTCGAACTCGTCGATCAGCAGCATCCTGGGGCGGCCGCGGTGGTCGGTGGCCAGCGCGGTGCCCAACGCTCCCAGTCGTATGTACACGCCGATGTCGAGGTCCGTGTCCTGGGTCGCGGTCTCGCTCACGCCCCGGCCCGTCCCCTGCTGGTCACGCAGTCGGCCGATGGCGTCGTAGCGGTACAGCGCCCCGTCGAGCGTGGACCGGGTGTTGACCGGCCAGGTGAGTACGGGGCCGAGCCCGAGTTCATCGGCGATCGCGCGGGCCAGTGTGGACTTTCCGGTGCCGGGGCGGCCGGTCACGAGCAGGGGACGGCGCAGTCTGAGCGCCGCGTTGATCACATCGATCTGCTCCTGACGGATGAGATACCGGGTGCGATCCCTTCTGCCCGACGGGCGCCTCCACGGCGGGGGTTCGGGCAGCGGCACATCGTCCGGGTAGCCGACGCCGTCGCCCTTGAACAGCCTTTCGGTGGTCGTCTCGTTCATGCGGCCCCTCCACCCTGTCCGAGACCCCAGCGGCGGTTTCCCGTTCCCAGCGTGCCCTGCCAGCGCGCCGGGGACCAGCGCGGGTCCTCCCACAACAGGGCCAGGTTGGCCCCAGGGTGGGCTTCGTCCGTACCGGCTGCGACTCTGAACTCCCTGACGTTGCCCAACAGACGGTACGGCCAGTCCTCCCGCACGAACGGCTCGAGAATGCGTTCCTCGTGCCCTCCGTGCTCGCCCCGGCACCACAGCACCACCGGTATGCCCTGTTGACGGCAGATGCCGAGCAACGGAGCACGTCGCTCCCGTGAGCAGCAGAGGATCACGCACGCGACGTCCAGCCGCACCGGCAACTCCCGTTCCGCCTGCTCCCGGTCGTACAGCACGAGCGGTGCGTGTCCTCCACCTGCGCGCTGGTGCCAGCGCTCCTGCCACAGGGCCGTGCGCTTCATGGGGCGCCCTCGCAGGACAACCGGGCGGTCCAGACCCAGCGCTCGTGGACCGGCCTCGGCCGACGGCACGGGCCAGCGGTCGACGGGCCGTTCGAAGTCACCGTCCTCGATGATGAACTCCACGTCGACGGACGCGACCGCTTGCTCCACTTCTTCCACCGCGAGGGCCAGTTGACTGCACAGCTCGTCCCTGGGCACCGGTTCGTCGGAGTACCAGCTGCCGGTCTGGCAGTCCGTTCCGTCGTACGCACGGATCTCGTACTCGTACACATCGGGCCGTACCGCTCGCACCAGCCGGACGCGCACCACCGGCCGGTGCTCGCTTTGTCCCGCTGCCCGGTCCAGAGCACTGTCCCGGCATTCCTTCAGCGCCTTGCGTGGGACCTTGTGCCGGGTGGCGACCGCACTCGACCAGGCGCGTAGCCCTCCACCTGCCGAGCCCCGCCCGGCAGCGGCCTCCTCCACTGCTCGCACAAGGTGCGGCACGGTGTGGGCGTGCCGGGAACGACGGGCTTCCAAGTACTCGACGAGGGCCGACAGGTCACAGACGGTCGCGGCGGGGACACCGACCAGGCATCCCGAGCGACCTGCCGCCGTCAGCAGTTCCCGGTAGCCGTGAGGACCGAGCTCGGCACAGAGCTTCTCGTATTCGACGGGCAGCAGAATGCGCTGCGGACCCAGTCCGGTGAGCGCCGCCAGAACGTCTTTCCGACCGGGTTCCGGCACACCCATCAGGTCCAGGAGGTGGCCGAGGACGAGCGGGCCCCGGGGGTGGGCGAGCACGGACTCGGCGACTGCTTCCGGCGCGGCGGGCTGAACCCACAGAGCGAGTTCCTCGGCGAGACGGCGGCCGAGCCGATGGGTGCGTTCCGGCGGCAGACCGTGCCACAGAGCGTCCAGCGCGTCGAGGAGCCGTCCTCGGCGCTCGCGCTCACTGCCTCCGAGATTCGCACTCAGCGGTTGCGGCCGCAGTCCGGAGGCATCCAGGAAAGCACGCATGCGGCCTGCGGCGATCCCGTACGCACGTGGCCGTCTGCTCTCCGCCGACACGACGAGGCCGACGACGCGGCACGCCTCGCGGTCCCACAGGGGCGCCCCGCTGAAGCCCTCCCGCACGGTGATCGCCGCGTGTGCGGCGTCGAGCATCAGCCAGCGGGCTCCGATCCTCGACTTCACGACGACGTCGACCTGTGTTCCGGGGCCGCCTTCCCCGTGCCACGTCTGCAACGTCCGGTAGAGCTCGGTCTCGCCGAGTTCGACCGGGGTGCCGACGCCCGCGACCGCCAGCAGGGCAAGGTCCCCGTCCCACCGGTCGTGGCGCGGATCCGCGCGCGGCGCCTCCCAGCCGACGATGCGTGCGGGTCCGTCCGCGTACCGGCCGCCGTGGCCCGGCAGGGAGAGGCGGAGTTTCGCCACGGCGGCATCGTCCGGCACCTGTCGTTGTTCCTTCGGCAGCCCGAGCGCGGCGCTGACGACATGGGCGCAGGTGAGTACATGTCCGTCGGCGACGACGATCCCCGCACCGACGGGACGCTCCGTACGCGCGCTGCGGACGGTGACCCAGGCACTGGCGACAGGCACGTCCAGAAGATCGACGTCGTCGATCACCGGTTGCCGCCCGACGCTCCGTCCGGTTCACTTCCACCGTCGTCGAAAGTGCACTGTGCGTATTCCCCCATGAATCGACTGTGCCAGAAAGACCCGGGGACGGAAGCCGGAACACCCCACGGAGGGAACCCGGTTGCCGGCCCGGGTCCGGTGCCCGGTGTCAGCCGCCGCCCCGCTGCCGCACCACCGACCCCGACCGTCCCTTCACGACCTCCAGTTGTGCGTGGACGCGGCGGCGCAGGTCCGCGACGTGGCTGACGATGCCGACGCTGCGGTCGCGTTCCCGGAGCGAGTCCAGGACGTCGAGGACCTCGTCGAGCGTCTGGTCGTCGAGGCTGCCGAAGCCCTCGTCGATGAAGAGGGTGTCCAGGCGCACCCCGCCCGCCTCGTCGGTGACCACGTCCGCGAGGCCCAGCGCGAGCGCGAGGGAGGCGAAGAACGTCTCGCCGCCGGAGAGCGTCGCGGTGTCGCGCTCGCGGCCGGTCCAGGCGTCGACCACGTGCAGTCCGAGCCCGCTGCGGCCGCGGCCGGTCCGGTCGTCGGAGTGGACGAGCGTGTACCGCCCGGCGGACATGCGCTGCAGCCGTGCCGTGGCGGCCGCCGCGACCTGTTCCAGGCGGGCGGCCAGGACGTAGGACTCCAGGCGCATCCGGCGTTCGTTGTCGGCGGAGGTGCCGGCCGCGAGCGAGGCGAGGCGGGCGACCCGCTCGTACTCCTCGCGCAGCGGTCCCAGCCGGCGTACGGAGGCGTCGGCCCGGCGGGCCAGCCGGTCGAGCTCCGTGCAGCGGCGGGCGGCGGCGTCGCGCGCGGAGGCAGCCTCGCGCATCCGCCGGGCCGCCGTGGCCGCGCTCTGCTCGGCGGTGCGCACGTCGGCGGCCGGCAGGTGTGCCGCGGCGGCCGTCTCCTCCTCCGCGAGCACCGCGCGGACGGCCGCCTCCTCCTGCTGCCAGGCGTCGAGCCGGCGCTGCAGTTCCCGGTGGGCCGCGTCGTCGAGGAGGGCGTCCGCGGCGGCCTGCGGGGTGTCGAAGCCGGCGCGGAAGGCCGCGTCGGCGAGGCGTGCGTCGGCGTCCTTGAGCCGCTGCGCGGTGTCGGCCGCGACGCGCGCGGCGTCCGCGGCCTCGGTGAGCGTCGACACACCGCGCTCCAGTTCGGCGGCGCGCTCGGCCACGCTGCCCGCCGACCCCCTGGCCTGCGCCAACTCCCCTTCCAGGGAGGCGGTCTGGCGGGTCAGGGCTTCCCTGCGCGCGGTGCGGGAGGCGCCGCGCACGGCGGCGTCCTGGTGGGCGGTGAGCCGGCGCCGGTGCTCGTGCTCGGCCCGGCGCAGCGCTTCCGTGGCCGCGTGCAGCCCCGAGGCCGCGCCGCGCGCCTCGGCGTGCCGCCGCCCCAGCTCCTCGGCCTGCTCGGCGAGCAGATCGGTGGGAGCGTCCCCCGCCTCGGCGGTCGCGGCGGCCAGCGCCTCGCGCACCACGCCGAGCCGCCGCTCCGCCTCGGCGCGCCGCTCGTCGGCGCGCTGGTAGGCGGTGAGCGCGGTGTCCTCGGCCCGCTGGTCGATGTGCCCGTCGACCTTGCGGGCGGGCGCGGGGTGTTCGGTGGCGCCGCAGACGGCACAGGCGTCGCCGTCCACGAGGCCCGCGGCGAGCTCCGCGGCGATGCCCTTGAGGCGCTGCTCCTTGAGGTCCAGCCAGTGGGTGCGGGCGTCCGCCGCGCCCTCGCGGGCGGCGAGCACCCGCGCCTGGGCGTCCTCGGTGTCCCCGGCGAGCTGGTCGCGCAGCCGGGCGGCGGCCAGCCGCGCCTGCGCGGGGTCGCGCTGCACGGCGAGCTGCTCGGCGCGGGTGGCGGCCTCCTGCGCCGACTCGATGCGGGTCTGGAGGGCGGCCCTGGTGCCCTCCCAGTCGGCGAGCCACTGTTCGGCGTCCTGCAGGACGTCGTCGTCGGCCCGCTCCTCGCGGTCCAACTCCTGCCGTTCGCGCGCGAGTTCGGTGAGCCGGCGCTCCGCGCGGCGGGCCGACTCCAGGGCGCCCAGTTCCTCGGCGGCCTTGCGCGCGGCGGCCGCAAGACCCGTGGGCCCGGCGTCGGCGAAGGCCCCGGGGAGCAGGGCACGCGCGCGGGCCTCGGCGCCGGCCGCCCGCCGGTGCTCGGCGTCGGCGGTCTCGCGCAGATGGAGCGCGGGCGCCACCGCCTCGGCCTTCCTGGCGCGCTCCATGCGCTGCTGCGCCTCGCGGTGGGCCCCGGCGCGGTCCTCCAGCCGGGCGGCCCGCTGCCGCGCCTCGGCGAACCGGTGCTGCAGGCGGGCCACTTCGCGCGCCTCGCCGAGTACGCGGTCCGCGGCGGCCTGCGCCGACTCGGTGGCCCTCTGCGCGCAGTGGGCGATCGCGTACCTCTCCCGGGCGGTGCTCCTGGCGACGGCCGCCCACTCCAGTACGGCGCCGGCGAGCCCGGGGTCGCCGGGCGCGAGGTCGGGCAGCGGCAGCTCGACGAGGTCTCCGGCGGCCTGCTGCATCCGGTGCGCGTCGGCCAGCAACTCGCCGTCCCCGGCCCGCACCTCGGTCTCGGCCAGCCGTCTGCGCTCGGCCAGGCGCTGCTCGACGGCGGCGAAGCGCCGGGTGTCGAAGAGGCGGCCGAGGAGCTTGCCGCGGGCCTCGGCGTCGGCCCGCAGGAAGCGCGCGAAGTCGCCCTGCGGCAGCAGGACCACCTGGCAGAACTGCTCCCGGCTCATACCGAGGAGCTGGGTGATCTCCTCGCCGATCTCCTGGTGGGAGCGGCTGAGGTCCTTCCAGGAGCCGCCCGGCGCGTGGTACTCGCGCAGCCAGCTCTGCGCCTTCTCCGTGGTGGTGCCCGTGCCGCGCTTCTTGGGCCGCTCCCACGGCGGCTGCCGGGTGACCTCCAGACGGCGTCCGGCGACGGTGAGTTCGAGCTTCACCTCGGTGCGGGTGGCGGCGGGCGCGTGGTCGCTGCGCAGCGAGCCGCCCTGCCGGGCGCCCGGCACCGAGCCGTACAGGGCGAAGCAGACGGCGTCCAGGACGGAGGTCTTGCCGGCGCCGGTCGGCCCGTGCAGCAGGAAGAGCCCGGCGGCCGACAGGTCGTCGAAGTCGACCTCCTGGGCGCCGCCGAACGGCCCGAAGGCGGTGATGTGCAGGCGGTGCAGCCTCATCGGGCGACCTCGCGGACCGTGTCGTCGGTGCGGACGGTGTCGAACGCGTCCCGCAGCACGGCCTGTTCGCGCTCGTCGGGCCCGGCGCCACGTACGTGGGCCACGAAGTCCTCCGCGATCTGCTGGTCGTCGCGGCCCGCGAGCCGCCGCGCGTACGACACGTCGGGGTCGTCGGGTGCCCGTTCGGGGGCGAAGACGAGGCTGAGCGTGTGCGGGAACCGCTCGGTGAGCCGCGCCATGGGGTCGGCGGGGCGCACCGGGTCGGTGAGGGTCGCCTCGACCCAGGCCTCCTCGTGGCGCGTCAGCTCCGGGTCGGCGAGCAGGTCGTCCAGCTCTCCCCTGAGACGGGCCAGCGGGCGCGGTACGGGGCAGTCGACGCGCTCGGCCTGCACGGCGCCGTCGGCTCCCAGGTCGACGAGCCACATGCTCTTGCGGTGGTCGGTCTCCGAGAAGGAGTAGGGCAGCGGCGAACCCGAGTAGCGCACGCGGTCACTGATGGTCTGACAGCCGTGGAGGTGGCCCAGCGCGATGTAGTCGACGCCGTCGAAGACACCGGCGGGGACGGCGGCGACCCCGCCCACGGTGATGTCCCGCTCGCTGTCGCTGGCCTCGCCGCCCGTGACGAAGGCGTGGGCGAGGACGACGGAGCGGGTGCCCTCGGCGCGGGTGGCCAGGTCGGCGCGCACCCGGTCCATGGCGGCGGCGAGCACGCTCTCGTGCCCCGCCTTCTCCACCCCGAACTCGTCGCGCACCAGCGCCGGTTCGAGGTACGGCAGGCCGTAGAAGGCGACGTCCCCGAAGGCGTCCGCCAGCAGCACCGGGGTGCCGCAGGCCGCGGGCGCGGTCCGCAGGTGGATGCCCGCGCGGTCGATGAGCCCGGCGCCGACCCCGAGCCGGCGCGCCGAGTCGTGGTTCCCGGAGATCATCACGGTGGGGACACCGAGGTCGGCCAGGCGGTGCAGCGCGTCGTCGAAGAGCTCGACCGCGGCCAGCGGGGGCACGGCCCGGTCGTACACGTCGCCCGACACGACCACCGCGTCCACGCCGCGTTCGCGCACGGTCGCCACGAGGTGGCCGATGAATGCGGCCTGGGCGCCGAGCATGTTCACGCGGTGGAACGAGCGGCCCAGGTGCCAGTCGGAGGTGTGCAGCAATTTCATGAAATCGCCCCGACCTGCACGTCCACCCCTACCGCGGCTCGAAAACCGGCACGAACCAGCACGGGCTCGCCCTCAACGCCAGCCACGCTAACGCATGCGGCCCCCTGATTTACCACTCACCTCGGAGGTGGGGCGGCGCGGTCACATCTTTCGCGGACGCAGCACAACCGATCCGGCGTCCCGCACGTCACACATACAGGAGCGACCAACTCCAATGACCACAAGGGGGAAATATGAGATTCAACCGTTCTGTCCTGACGGCCGTCACGTTCGCCACCCTGGCCCTGGGGACCACGACCGCGCTGGCGGCGCCCGCCTCCGCCGCGCCCAACACCACCCCGCAGAAGGTCTGTGGCAGCGCCTACAAGACGGTGAACTCGGCCGCCGTCGGCTCGCTGGGCACCGTCTACCTGACGTACAACGCGGCGAACGGCGAGAACTGCGTCGCGACCATCCGCAACAACCCGGGGACGGCCGTGGACATGGCCCTGTGGATCGAAGTCCCGGACACCTCGGAGCGGGGCGAGGACTACGGCCGGTACACGTCCTACGCGGGGCCGGCCTACGTGTACGGCAAGGGCCACTGCGTCGACTGGGGCGGGGGCATCGGCAACGTGCACGTGCAGGTCTACAACTCCAACTGCGACGCGCGCAGGGAGCACCGGGTCACCGAGGTCCGCTGAGCGGCCCGGGACGCACGGCCGGCGGCCGGCCCTGCATGTGCAGGGCCGGCCGCCGGCGGTCGACCGCGTTGCTGCGGGGGATCAGAAGAAGTGCTTGCGTCCGCCCACCGCGCGGCCGGTCGCGCCCAGGACCCACAGGACGACGCCCACCAGGATGAGGATGCCGCCGATGGTCGTGAGCAGCCCCATGCCGACAAGCAGTCCGATGAGCAGCAGGATGAGCCCAAGAATGATCATTTCAAGTTCCTGTCGTCAGGTCCGGCTCAGACGCATGTGCGTATGAGCTGCACAACGGCCCACGTTCCGTTCCACCGGTGGGTTCCGGCTCCGGATCGCACCAGGACCTCGGTGCGATAGCCCTTGTGCCCGGCGATGCGGCATCCACGCCCCTGCGGGGAAAATCCCTGGCGAGCGGTCCGTATCGGCCCGGCGTGCGGCCTATGCGTCCCCGTACGCCTCTCCGCCCAGTTCGAACCCAGCCGTGCCCGCCGTGACGTCGGCCAGCCAGGCCCGGAAGGCCTCGACCTCGGCGTCCGGCAGGCCGATCTCCAGGGTGACGGCCTCCCCGTAGTGCACGTCGCGCACCTCGCGGCCGGTCGAGCGCAGGTCGTTCTGGACCTTGCCCGCCCGCTGGTGGTCGACGGTGACGGTGGCGAGGCGGAAGCGTCTGCGGGTGAGCGTGCCGAGGCTGTCCAGGGCCTCCCCCACCGCTCCGCCGTAGGCGCGGATGAGTCCGCCCGCGCCGAGTTTGACGCCCCCGTAGTACCGGGTGACGACGGCGACCACGTACCGCATGTCGCGGCGCAGCAGCATCTGGAGCATCGGGACGCCCGCGGTGCCGCCCGGTTCGCCGTCGTCGCTCGCCCGCTGGACGGCGGCGTCGGCGCCGATGACGTACGCGAAGCAGTTGTGCGTCGCGTCCGCGTGCTCCCTGCGGACGGCCGCGACGAAGTCCTGGGCCTCCCGCTCGGTGGCCGCCGGTGCCAGCGCGCAGAGGAAACGGGAGCGGTTGATCTCGGTCTCGTGCACCCCTGCGCGGGCCACGGTGCGGTACTCGTCCTGCATCGGCCCAGCGTATGCGCGCCGCGCGCGGGCGGGCGACCACCGACCGGCCCACCGGGCCCTACCGGGATCCGGGGTCCTTGCTACCGGGGCTACCGGGGTCCGGGGTGTTCCTTGCCGGTCTTCCCGCCGCCAGGCTTCTTCCCCCGCGGCACCATCATGTCCGTGAGGAGCGCCGTGCGGGGGCCGAGCGCCGTCCAGTCCGCGCCGTGCCAGGCGAGGATCGCGATCGCCGAGGTGGGGAACTTCACGCGCACCGCGTCCAGCGCGTCGCCCAGACCGTCCCCTGCCAGCGTGAGGACCAGTTCCTCCAGGCCGGGGTTGTGGCCGACCAGCAGCAGGGTCCCGACCTCCGCGGGCACACCGCGCACGGCCTCCAGCAGCTCGGGCACGTCCGCCGCGTACAGCCGCGCGTCGTGGCGTACGGGAGGGGGCGTGCCCCACTCGGCGGCGGCCAGCTCCCAGGTCCGCCGGGCCCGCACGGCGGTCGAGCAGAGCGCGAGGTCCGGCAGGCAGTCGGCGTCCGCGAGGGCGCGTCCGGCGGCCGGGGCGTCCCGGCGCCCACGCGGGGCGAGCGGCCGCTCGTGGTCCGGGACGCCGTCGGGCCAGGCGGACTTGGCGTGCCGCAGCACGGCGATCCGGCGCAGCGGGCCCGCCCCGGGGCGCGCGATCACGCCGGGGCCCCGCGGCCGATGTCCCGGGTGAGTTCGAGCCCCAGGAGCCGGTCCGCGTAGGCGTACGTCTCGAAGCGGGCCCCGTCCGGGACGGTCCCGGAGGTCTCCACCCTGCGCAGCACGTCGAGCACGGCGGGCACGTCCAGGTCGTCCTCCCAGGCGGCGCGCAGCTGGTCGCGCACCGGATCGGGGATGGGGCCCGAGGGCCGGGTGGCCCAGGTGGCGACGGCGCCGCGCCAGTGCTCCAGGCGGTCCCCGGCCTCCGCGAGGTCGGCCGCGCCGAGGTCCAGGGGCTCCCGCCGGGGGCGGGCGAGCAGGGCCAGGCGCAGGGCCGTGGCGCTGTCGGCGTCGTCCGCCACGCCGGCCGCGAGGCGGGCCGGGGCGACCTCGACGCGCAGCCCGCCGGCCGCGCCCCCGTCCGCCGGCCCTCCTCCGTCCGTGCCCGCATCCGTGCCCACATCCGTGTCGGCATTCCTGTCCGCGTCCGCGTCCGTGGCGGCGAGCACGTGCAGTACCTGGGCCTCGCCCAGGCCGGGGGTGGTGTCCTGCGCGTCCTCGAAGGGGCGGATGCCGAGCTGTCCGGCGCGGGCGCGGAGCTCCGCACGGCCCTCGGCGGCGCTCAGGACGGTCCACACGGGTGTGCCGCCGATCTCCAGGGCCCGGACGAGGACGTCGGCGACCAGGATCACGCGCAGACCGGTGGCGTCGGGGCGCGGCACGTGGGCCACCACGCGCGTCAGGCCCCGGCGGGCGGGTGTGGCGGCGACGGGGCCGCCGGTTCGGGGGTCGTTGATAGACAGCACAGGCCGAGCGTAGGCGTGCGGCGGGCCGTGCGCAGGGAGGCCCGGCGTCATCGCGGATCGGCGTGCGTGGCGTCCCGGGGCGCGGGCCGCGCCACGGTGCCGAGGAAGCGCACGTGCGGCCGTCCGTCGGCGCCCTCGCGCGTCACGGCGGCCCGGACCCCGTACACCCCGGCGATGAGTTCCTCGGTGAGGACGTCGCCGGGGGTGCCGTGGGCGACCACGGATCCCTCGCGCAGGACGACGAGCCGGTCGCAGTACATCGCCGCGAGGTTCAGGTCGTGCAGGGCGACGACGCTGGTGACCGGGAGCGAGGTGACGAGGGTCAGCAGGTCGAGCTGGTGCTGGACGTCCAGGTGGTTGGTCGGTTCGTCCAGCAGGAGTTCGCGGGGTTCCTGCGCCAGCGCCCGGGCGATCTGCACGCGCTGGCGCTCGCCGCCGGAGAGGGTGTGCCACGACTGGTGGGCGCGGTCGGTGAGGCCGGTGCGGGCCAGTGCCTCGCGGACGGCCCGCTCGTCGGCCCCGGACGGCGGCGTCCAGGCGCGGCGGTGCGGGGTGCGGCCGAGGCGTACGACGTCCAGGACGGTCAACTCGACCTGTGTGTCGGCCTGTTGCTCGACCACCGCGATCCGGCGGGCGATGTCGCGGCGGCTCAGTCCGTCGAGCGGCCGGCCGTCGAGGGTGACCACGCCCGAGGCCGGGGCGAGGACGCCCGCGAGCAGCCGCAGCAGGGTCGACTTGCCGGAGCCGTTCGGGCCGAGGAGGCCGACGGTGGCGCCGGGGGCGGGGCTGATGCTGACGCCGTCCAGGATGACGCGGCCGTCGGCGGTGCGGGAGACGCGCCGGGCCCGCAGTCCGGGAGCGGCCACGGCCGCCTCCTGCGCGGCGCCGTCAATGTGCGCGGCCGTCATCGCGCCCTCCGGGTTCGTCATCGCGTCCTCCGGGTCCGGTACAGCACCAGCACGAACACCGGTACGCCGATGAGCGAGGTGACCACGCCGACGGGCACCTCCTGGGGGTCGAGGACGGTACGGGCCAGGGTGTCCACCCACACCAGGAAGACCGCGCCGGCGAGGGCGGCGACCGGGAGCAGCCGGGCGTGGCCGGAGCCCACCAGCGCCCGGGCGGCGTGCGGCAGGACGAGGCCCACGAAGCCGATGGCGCCGGCCGAGCTGACCAGCGCGGCCGTCAGGAGGGCCGTCGCGCACAGCAGCACCAGCCGGGTGCGGGCCACGGACACCCCGAGGGTGGCGGCGGCGTCCTGGCCGAAGGCGAACGCGTCGAGCGTGCGCGCGTACGCCAGGCAGACCGTCAGTGCGGCCACCAGTACCGCGAGGCAGATCCAGACGTCGGTCCAGCCGACGCCGCCCAGTGAGCCGAGCAGCCAGAAGAGCACTCCGCGGGTGGTCTCGGCGTCGGCTGCGGTCATCACGACGAAGGAGGTGAGCGCGGAGAAGAGCTGCATCGCGGCGACGCCGCTGAGCACGACCCGGTCCGTCGTGCCGCCGAGGGTGTGGCTGAGCAGCAGGACGAGGCCGAAGGACAGGAGCGCGCCGAGGAACGCGCCCCCGGACACGGAGAGCAGGCCGCCGCCGGCCCCGAGGACGACCACGAGGACCGCGCCCGTGGAGGCGCCCGAGGACACCCCGAGGACGAACGGGTCGGCGAGCGGGTTGCGCAGCAGGGACTGCATGACGGCGCCGCACACGGCGAGGCCGGCGCCGCAGACGGCGGCCAGCAGGGTGCGCGGCAGCCGCAGCTGCCAGACGATGCCGTCCCGGATGGGGCTCAGTTCCGTGGTGCCCCAGCCGAGGTGGGCGGCGACCACGGACCAGACGTCGCCGACCCGGATGTCCGCGGGGCCGATGGTGATCGCGAGGGCGACGGAGGCGGCGAGCAGGGCCGCCCCGGCCGCGCAGAGCGTTCCCACGTGCGCACGCGTCACCCCGCGAGCCCGAACTCCCGCAGGGCTGCGGCCACCCGCTCGACGCCCTCGACGGTGCGCAGGGTCGGGTTGAGCGCCTGTCCGCTGAGCAGGACGTACCGCTTCTTGCGGACGGCGGTCATGTTCCGGGTGACCGGGTCGGACTCCAGGAACGCGATCTTCCTTTTCGCGGACTCGGCGGTCTGCGACTTGCGGGTCAGATCCCCGACGACCAAAACGTCGGGGTCACGGTCGGCGACCGTCTCCCAGTTGATCTGGGGCCACTCCTCGTGGGTGTCGTCGAAGACGTTCCGCGCGCCGAGCGCCCGGGTCATGATGCCGGGGGCCCCGCAGCAGCCCGCCATGTAGGGCGACTCGGCGTTGGCGAACCAGAAGAGGAGGGAGACCCCGGACGCGTCGATGCCCGACGTGGCCTCGTCCATGCGCCGTTCCAGCTCGGTGACGAGCTCGTCGCCGCGGTCCTCGACGTCGAAGATCCTGGCCAGGTCGTGTATCTCGGTGTAGACGGCGTCGATGCCGAGCGGCTTCTCGCGGGCGCCGTCGCCGTCCCCGGTGTTGTCCTTGCCCGCGCAGTCGGAGGGGGCGACGTAGGCGGGTACGCCGAGCTTCCCGAACTGCTCCCGGGTGGCGACGCCGCCCTTGCCGAGCGTGGACTCGAAGGAGGCGGCCACGAAGTCGGGGTCGGCGTCCAGGACCCGTTCGAAGGAGGGGCTGTTGTCCGCGATGCGGGGCACCTGCGCGTTGGCCTTCTCCAGTCCCTTCAGCACGGGATCGGTCCAGGTGGCGGTGCCGGCCATGCGGTCGGCGAGGCCCAGCGACAGCATGATCTCGGCGGCGCCCTGGTTGAGGGCGACGGCCCGCCGGGGCGGGGAGTCCACGCGTACGGTGCGGCCGCAGTTCTCCAGGGTGACGGCGGTCTTCGCGGACTTCGCGTCGGGCGGGTCGGCCGCCGCGCAGCCGGTCAGCAGGACGGCTCCGCACAGGAGCAGGGCGGTGGGGCGGGCAGGGCGTGCGAAGGGCACGGAAGTTCCTCGGGCGTCGAGGGCTCGGACGCGGAGCCCGGTCGTACGGTGCTCCCCCGCCGTCCCGTGACCGCGGAGGCCGCCAGCAGGTCTTCGGACTCGGGTTCACCCGGACGGAGCGCCTTCCCGGACCGCGTCCGCGGTCCAGTGGCCGATGCCCCGCCCGTCACCCTCACCGCTGCGCGTCAGCTCCGGATTCGCACCGGATTCCCTGACCCACGTACATGGGTTCGACTGGCCTGCGCAAGCTATCACGGCGGTTTCCGGGCCGGTGCGGCGGGAATCAGCGCGCGGCGCCCGCTGTTGTCGCCCGCAGCGTCGTCCGCCGGGCGATGCGAGTCCGCGCAAGCCCGCGCCCCTCCAGGAGGCCCCTCGTGTACGGCGATCCGGCAACGATCCGCAAGATCCTCACCGAGAGCGGCGACACCTGGGCGGTCGTCGGCCTCTCCTCGAACGAGGGGCGCGCCGCGTACGGCGTCGCGGCCGTGCTCCAGCGCTACGGCAAGCGGGTGGTCCCGGTCCACCCGAAGGCCGAGACGGTCCACGGGGAGCAGGGGTACGCCTCCCTGGCCGACATTCCCTTCCCGGTGGACGTGGTCGACGTGTTCGTCAACAGCGACCTGGCGGGCGCCGTCGCGGACGAGGCGGTCGCCGCCGGCGCCAAGGGGGTCTGGTTCCAGCTCGGCGTGGTCGACGAGGCGGCCTACGAGCGCACCCGCGAGGCCGGCCTCGACATGGTCATGGACCGCTGCCCGGCGATCGAGATCCCCCGCCTGGGCTGATCCGGGACGCTCGCGCGGCCGCCGCCTCTCAGGGCTGCGACGCGGACGTCACCGTGAACCGGGCCCCGTCGGGGTCGCGCAGCACCGCCTCCGTGGCGTCCGCCCCGTCCTCGACCGTGCCCCCGTGGGCCAGGGCGGCGCGGACGCAGGCTCCGACGTCGGCGACCGCGAAGTGGACCTGCCAGTGCGGCCGGATCGTCGGGTCGGGGGCGGCCTCAACGGCGCCGGAGTGGATACGGGCCACCACGACGCCCTCGCTGCGCAGGACCACCTCGTCCCCGTCGTAGTGGACCTCGCAGCAGCCGGGGCGCGCGGTCGCCCACTCCAGCACCCCGCCGTAGAACATGGCGGCGTCGAAGGCGTTGCGCGTGTGCAGCCGCAGGAAGGCGGGGGCGGCCCGCCGCCAGGTCTCCCAGCCGACGACCAGCCGGCCCTCCCAGATGCCGAAGACGGCCCCGTCGCGGTCCGCCAGCAGGGCCGCCCGGCCGGGCGGGAAGCCGATCGGGCCGACCGCGACCGTGCCGCCGCGCTCCTGGCCGCGGGCCACCGCCTCGTCGGCGCTCTCCACCGCGAAGTACGGGGTCCAGGCGACGGCCATCTGCCACGTGGAGGCCACGGCGGCGATGCCCGCGACGGGCACCCCGTGCGCGTAGGCGATCCGGAAGCCGTCCATCAGTGAGGCCGTCCGGAAGTCCCAGCCGAGCACCGCCCGGTAGAAGTCCTCGGCGGTCCGCCGGTCCCGTGCCGTCAGGCTGACCCAGCACGGGGCACCCGCCACCGCGTGGCTGGAGACGACGTCGTCGCGGACTCTTGCGTCGCTGTTCATGGCAGTACCGTTCCTGAATCGTGCCGAGGGCGTGGCCGGACGCCCGGCGGCGTCGAGAGCACGCACCGGGCCGTGATTCCGTCTCTCAGCATCCCCCGCTCCCGCCTCCCGCGCCCGGAGGCAGGCTGGGGCTCAGGCCCCGAGTACCCGGCGACCCGAACCCAAACAGGACGGTGGCCGCAGCCGCCCGGCCGTGCGCCGACCGGCCACGGAGCGGCCTGGCAGCCGGTTGCGGGACCTCGTCCGCGACCGACCCGGGCGGCTCCCCCGCGGTGCGGAGATCACCCGTCGGCCGGTCCCACGCGTGTTGACGGCCCCACCGGCCCCGCCCGCGGTCAGGCGGTCCCGAGTCCTTCGAGGACCACCGCGTTCGGCAGTTCGGCGAAGGCCTTCCCGGGCACGAGCAGCTTGCCGCGGCGTCGCCCGCTGCCCACCAGGACGTAGGGCAGGTCGACGACGGTGGAGTCGATCAGCACCGGCCAGTGCGCGGGCAGTCCGAGCGGGGTGATGCCGCCGTACTCCATGCCCGTCTCCCCGGTCGCCGTGTCCATCGGGGCGAACGACGCCTTGCGCGCGCCCAGTTGGCGCCGGACCACGCCGTTGACGTCGACGCGGGTGGCGGACGGCACCACGCACGCGGCCAGCGTGGTCTCCCCGCCCCGCTTGCCCGCGACGACCACGCAGTTCGCCGACCGGTCCAGCAGCTCGGGGCCGTAGTGCTCCAGGAAGGTGGCGGTGTCGGCCCACTCGGGCTCGGTGTCGACGTACACGATCTGCTCGGCGGGGACGCTGCCGCGCCAGGCGCGTACGGCGTCGGCGACGGGGCCGGTCAGCACGTCGAGGCGTTCGGGGGCGGGCGTGGCGTCGTCGAAGTGTCCGATGGGTGCGCGCATGGGCGCACGCTAACAGCCGCGCCGGCGGCCTCCCGCCGGGGGTTTCAGTGCACGCCGGGGACCGACACGGCCATGACCATCTCCACCGGTACGTCACCGGCGTTGGCGTACGTGTGGGGGGTGTTGGCCTCGAAGGACGCGCTCGCGCCGGCCGGTACGCGGTGCTCCACGCCGTCGACGGTGAGCGCCAGCTCGCCCTTGCGCACGTGCAGGAGCTCGACCGTGCCCGCGGGGTGCGGGTCCGAGGGGCTGCCCTCGCCCGGCATCAGCAGCCAGTCCCACATCTCCAGCGGGCCGGGCGCCTCGGCGCCCGCGAGGAGCCGGTTGTAGCTGCCGGCGTCGGTGTGCCAGAGCCGGACGGCCTGCTCCGCCGGGACGATCCGGACCTTCGGGCCCTGCTCGTAGTCGAGCAGCGTGGTGATGCTGATGCCGAGCGCGTCGCCGATCTTGACGACGGTGCCGAGGCTGGGGTTGGTCCGGGCCTGCTCGATCTGGATGAGCATGCCGCGGCTGACCGCGGCGCGGGCGGCGAGCGCGTCCAGGGTGAAGCCGCGCTCGGTGCGCCAGCGTTTGACGTTGCGCGCCAGTGACTGGGTCAGCAGGTCGAGGTCCGACACATTCCGTCCAATATCTTGAATGACAGAGTTCAATGAATTGAACTACGGTGGGGTGCACCGGATTGTCCACCGAACTGTACTGCGAGGGCCCGATGACAGCACTGTTCGCCCTGGCCACCAGCCTCCTGTGGGGCCTGGCCGACTTCGGCGGCGGGCTGCTGACGCGGCGCACCCCCGCGCTGACGGTGGTGGTCGTCTCGCAGACGGTCGCCGCCCTCGTGCTGGGCGCGGTCGTCCTGGTGACGGGGGCCTGGGGCGAGGCGGGCCCGCGGCTGTGGTGCGCGGTGGCGGCGGGACTGGTGGGGCCCGTCGCGATGCTGGCCTTCTACAAGGCGCTCGCGCTCGGGCCGATGGGGGTCGTCTCACCGCTCGGCTCGCTCGGGGTCGCCGTGCCGGTGGGGGTCGGGCTCGCCCTCGGGGAGCGCCCCGGTCCTGTGCAGTGCCTGGGCATCGCGGTCGCGGTCGTGGGCGTCCTGCTGGCGGGCGGGCCGCAGTTCAGGGGCGCGCCCGTGCAGCGGCGGGCCGTGCTGCTCACGCTGCTCGCGGCGTTCGGGTTCGGCACGGTGATGGCGTTCATCGCCGAGGCCTCGACCACGCTCGGCGGTCTGTTCCTGGCGCTGTTCGTCCAGCGCGTCACCAATGTCGTCGCGGGCGGCGCCGCGCTGTACGTGTCCGTCCGGCGCGGCGGGGCGGGCCGGCTGTGGGGCGAGGGGGAGGGCCGGCGCGACCTGGCCGTCGTCCGCGTCCAGCCACTCGTCCACCTCGGGAGCGCCCGCGCGGCCCCCGCCCCGGGCGCCCACCAGGGTGGGCTCCCCGCCCGCCCAGGGCGCGAGCATGCGCAGCGCGTGCACGCTGTAGCAGCCGAGGTCCATGAGCGCGCCGCCGGCCAGCGACAGCGACCAGCGCGGGTCCTGCGCGGGCGGGGCCTCGACGGCGACGAGCGCCTCGACGTGCCGCAGCTCGCCCAGTTCGCCGGACTCCAGCAGCTCGTGCAGGCGCCGGGTGACGGGGTGGAAGAGGTAGTGGAAGGCCTCCATGAAGACGGTGCCCGCCTTCTCCGCGGCGCCCTGGACCTCCAGGGCCTCCTCGGTGTTGCTGGCGGAGGGCTTCTCCGTCAGCACGTGCTTGCCCGCGGCGAGCGCGGCCAGGTTCCACGGCCCGTGCAGGCCGTTGGCCAGCGGGTTGTAGACGACCTCGACCCCCGGGTCGTTGACGACGTCGGCGTAGGAGTCCAGGACCCGTTCGACGTCGTGCTCGGCGGCGAAGGCCTCGGCCCGGGACCGGTCGCGGGCGGCCACCGCGACCAGGCGGTGGCCGGTCGCGCGGGCCGGGCCCACCAGGGACAGCTCGGCGATGCGGGCGGCGCCCAGCACTCCGATGCGCAGCGGCTCGGCGGGGATCGTCATGCGCCGCGTACCTCCTCGATCGTCACGGTGCGGTGCTCCCGCAGGGACAGCGTGCAGGCCTCGGCGATCCAGCCCGCCTCCAGCGCGTCGGCGACGGTGCACGGCGAGCTGAGCCGGCCGGCGACGACATCGGTGAACGCGCTCAGTTCGGCACGGTACGCCTCGGTGAAGCGGTCCATGAAGAAGTCGTGCGGGGTGCCCGCCGGGAAGGTGACGCCCGGCTCGACGGAGCGCAGCGGCAGCTTGTCCTCCAGGCCCACCGCGATGCTGTCCCGGAAGCCGTGCAGCTCCATGCGGACGTCGTAGCCGCGGGCGTTGTGGCGGGAGTTGGAGACCACGGCGAGGGTGGCGTCGTCCAGGGTGAGGACCGCCGCGGTGGTGTCGGCGTCGCCGGCCTCGGCGATGTAGGCCTCGCCGCGGTTGCTGCCGGTCGCGTACACCTCGGTCACCTCGCGCCCGGTGACCCAGCGGATGATGTCGAAGTCGTGCACGGAGCAGTCGCGGAAGATGCCTCCGGAGGCGGCGACGTAGGCGGCCGGGGGCGGCGCCGGGTCCAGGGTGGTGGAGCGCACGGTGTGCAGCAGGCCGAGTTCGCCGTTAAGGACGGCGGCGCGGGCGGCCACGAACCCGGCGTCGAAGCGGCGGTTGTAGCCGATCTGGATCTCGACGCCGCTGTCGGCCACGGCGTCCAGGACCTCGGCGCCCTCCTTCATGGTGCGGGCGACGGGCTTCTCGCAGAAGACCGGTACCCCTGCCCGCACCGCGGCGAGGATCAGGCCGGGGTGGGCGTCGGTCGCGGCGGCGATCACCACGCCGTCCACGCCGGCGGCCAGCAGGGCCTCGGGCGAGTCCGCGGCCTCGGCGCCGAAGCACTCGACGGCGGCGGTGACCGCGCCGGCGAAGGGGTCCGCCACGACGAGGGACTCGACGACGTCGAGCCGGGAGAGGGTCTCGGCGTGGAAGGCGCCGATCCGGCCGAGGCCGAGGATGCCGATGCGCATGGTTCTGGGACTCCTTGCTGACGTACTGCCGTGCCGTGCTGTGCCGGATGGGTCGGTCGGAGGCGGGTCGGTGGTCGGGTCGGGTCGGGTCGCTCAGTCGAGTCCGCCGAGGACGTTCTGGTCCCAGTCGATCACCGAGCCGGTGACGACGCCGCTGCGGTCGGAGAGCAGCAGCACGACGAAGTCGGCGATCTCGTCGGGCTGTCCGAGCCTGCCCATCGGCAGCTTCTCAGCGGCCCGTTCGCGCCAGTCGTCGCCCGCGTCGTGGAAGGCGCGCTGGGTGGCGTCCTCGCCCTCGGTCGCCGTCCAGCCGATGTTCAGGCCGTTGATCCGGATGCGGTCCCAGCGGTGGGCGTGCGCGGCGTTCCTCGTCAGCCCGGCGAGTCCGGCCTTGGCGGCGACGTACGGGGCGAGGAAGGGCTGCCCGCCGTGCGCGGAGCTGGTGACGACGTTGACGATCGTGCCGGGCGCCCCGCGGCCCACCATGTCGGCGACGGCGGCCTGCATGGCGAAGAACGGGCCCTTGAGGTTGACCGCGATGTGCGCGTCGAACAGCTCGGGGGTGGTGTCGAGCAGCGTGCCGCGCGAGGTGAGTCCGGCCGAGTTGACCAGGCAGTCGACGCGTCCGTACGCGGCGACCACCTCGGCCACGGCGCCGCGCGCCTGCCCGGCGTCGGCGAGGTCGGCCCGTACGTACCGAACCTCGGCGCCGGCCGCGGTCAGCTCGGCGGCCAGGGCCTCGCCGGGCTCCGGACGCCGGCCCGTGACGGCGACGGTCGCGCCCGCGCGGGCGGCGGCCCGGGCGACGGCCGCGCCGACGCCCTGGCTGCCGCCGTTGACGAGGACGACCTTGTCGGTGAGCAGGCCCATGTCCGGTTCCCCTCAGCTCTCGCGGCGTCCGGCGGCGGACCGCAGCGCGGCGCGCAGGTTGTCCGGGGAGCGCTCCTCGGCCAGGAAGCGGCGGACCAGGTCCGCCTGGGACGGCGGGGCCAGTCCGTCGACGGGCGGGTCGGAGTCCAGGTTGGTCGGGAAGGGGTACCCCTCCGCGCAGGCGGCGACGMCCGCGTCCAGCCACTCCTGTTCCGCGCCCTCGGCCCTGCGCCGCAGCAGCACCGGGTAGACGGCGTTCGACAGCGCCTCGCGGTCGACGCTCTCCATGGCGCGGCCGAAGGCGGAGGAGATCTGCAGCAGATTGGCCATGCGGCGGATGTCCGCGGACCTGTTGTGTCCGGCGGCGTGGAAGAGGGCGGGGTTGAAGAACACCGCGTCCCCGGCCTCCAGCGGCAGCTGGACGTGGTGCTCCTCGAAGTACGCGCGGAACTCCGGCCGCCGCCAGGCGAGGTAGCCGGGCTCGTACTTCTGCGAGTGCGGCAGGTACATGGTGGGGCCGGACTCGACGGGCATGTCGCAGTGGGCGACGGCGCCCTGGAGCGTGAGCACCGGGGAGAGGCGGTGGACGTGCGCGGGGTACGCGGCGGCGGCCTCGTCGCTCAGGAAGCCCAGGTGGTAGTCGCGGTGCACGGTCTGGGCGGCGCCGCCCGGGTTCACGACGTTGATCTGCGAGGTGACCTGGTAGCCGGGGCCGAGCCAGGCGTGCGCGACCAGGGCGAGGAGGTCGTTGGCGTAGTAGTCGGCGAACGCCTGCGGGTCCAGCAGGCCCGCCTTCTCCAGCGCGTTCCAGACCCGGTCGTTGGCGCCCGGCTTGGCGAAGTGGTCGCCCGCGGTGGCGCCGGAGGCCCGCTGCGCGGCGATGAGGGCGTCGAAGACCCCGGTCGCCCGGTCGAGGACCGCGCGGTCGGGGAAGGCGCCCTTGAACACCACGATGCCGGGGCCGTCGGTGAGCGCCCCGACCAGTTCCGCCTGGACGTCGCGGCGGCCCTCGGGCGTACCGGTCACGGCGCGCAGGGCCGCGCCGTCGTACAGCGGCACGTTCCGCTCGACGGCGGCGGCGTGCGGGTGGCCGGCCGGGTCGGTGTCGCGCTCGACCAGCTCGCGGAAGGCGTCCAGGTCGCAGTCGCCGGCGGACAGCCAGGCGCGCCGGCCCGCACCCGTGCGGGGTCCTGAAAGGGTGGGGGACATCGTCGTCCTCTCGAAGTCGTCCTCTGTCATTCTTGTGACGCCCGATCCCTCAATCAATCGTCAGCGAGCCGTCAAAAACCCCTCAAGGAGCAGGAGCCGGCGCATGGGCCATCCGTACGCGATCAGGGAGATAGCCCGCCAGGCAGGTCTGAGCGAGGCCACCGTGGACCGGGTCCTGAACGGGCGCGGAGGGGTGCGGGAGAGCACGGCGCGGTCGGTGCACCAGGCCGTCACGGACCTGGACCGGCAGCGGACCCAGGTCCGGCTCACCGGCCGCACCTTCATGACCGACGTCGTCATGCAGACGCCGGAGCGGTTCTCCACGGCGGTGCGCACCGCGCTGGAGGCCGAACTGCCGTCGCTGAGCCCGGCGGTGCTGCGCTGCCGCTTCCACTTCCGGGAGACGGGCGCGCCGGACGACCTGATCGCGACGCTGGACCGGATCGCCGGGCGCGGCTCCCAGGGCGTGATCCTGAAGGCCCCGGACGTGCCGGGGGTGACGGCGGCCGTGGGCCGGCTGGTGGCCGCGGGCATCCCGGTGGTGACGCTGGTGACCGACCTGCCCGCCAGCGGCCGGCTCGCCTACGTCGGCATAGACAACCGGGCGGCGGGCGCCACGGCCGCCTATCTGATGGGCCAGTGGCTGGGCGACGGCCCGGGGCACGTCCTGACCACCGTCAGCCGCGGCTTCTTCCGCGGCGAGGAGGAGCGCGAGATGGGTTTCCGGGCCACGATGCGCACGCTCCGTCCGGCCCGGCGCCTGGTCGAGGTCACCGACAGCGACGGCCTGGACGCCACCCAGTACGACCTGGTGCTCGACGCGCTGCGCCAGGACCCGCGGATCAGGGCCGTCTACTCGATGGGCGGGGGCAACAACGCCACGCTGGAGGCCTTCGACGCCGTCGGGCGGCAGTGCGCCGTCTTCGTCGCCCACGACCTGGACCACGACAACGCCCGTCTGCTGCGCGCCGGACGCATCTCCGCCGTGCTCCACCACGATCTGCGCCAGGACATGCGCACCGCCTGCCAGGCCATCGTGCGCGCCCATGACGCGCTGCCCGTGGACCCGGCCTCCCCGCTCCCCTCGGCGATCCAGGTCGTGACGCCGTACAACATGCCGCCGGAGGCCCCGCTCGCCACGGCCGGCGTCTAGGACCTCGGAGGGGACCGGCCCGGGTCCGCCGGTGTTCAGCCGTTGGGGCGCAGGGTCCAGACCACCGTCATCTCGCCGGTCACCGCGCCGTCCTCGCGCCGGATGGCGACGGCCACCGGGAACTCCGGGCGCTCGCCCGCGTCGAGTTCGGCGACCACGTCGGCCGCGGGGCGGCCCAGGGTGGCGGTGGCCGTGACGGGCCCCCTGGCCAGTTTCCTGAACGCGATCTCGGCGGTCACGGGCAGCGGCACGGCCCGGGCGAGCTGGTCGCCGAACGCGGCGAGCACCACCGCCCCGCTCGCCGACTCCCCCAGCGTGAACATCGCGCCGGCGTGCGGTCCGCCCACGTGGTTGTGGTACTCGCTCTGGTCGGGCAGCGCGAGCACGGCCTTCTCCGGAGTGGTCTCCAGGTACTCCAGCTTCAGGGTCCTGACCATCGGCACCGTGGCGGCGAGCATCTCGCCGATCGACATCTGATCTGCGCTCATGGCCGAACGTTACCCACGAGTAGCCATTTCTGAACAGGAGCCCCCCGCCTCGGCCCGGCTCCACGGGGAGCACTCCGGAACCGGTACGTCCGCATTGGGGGGTGTTGGGGGGCGTCTGCCCCCTGATCCGGTACGTGCCTGACGAGGGCCGGTGACCCAACCGTGTCCTGTGCGGCACTAGGGTTGGTCGCCATGTGGCCAGGAAACCAGCCGCCCGGGGGCGAGCAGAACCCGCAGGACCCGAACGGGAACCCGTACCAGCAGCCGGGGTACCAGCAGCCGAATCCGTACCAGCAGCCCGGGTACCAGCAGTCCGGGTACCCGACCGTGCCCCAGTCGCAGAGCCCGTACGCGCAGCCGGGTCAGCCCGGCTGGACCGCGCCCGGTGCGCCGCAGCCCCCGCAGGGCGGCGGCGGTGGCGGGAACCGCACGAAACTGATCGCGATCGTGGCCGCCGCGGCCGTGGTCGTCGCGGCCGGTGTGACGGGCGCCCTGGTCCTGGGCGGCGACAAGGACGACGAGGCCGACGGCGGCAAGGCCTCGCAGTCGCCGTCGTCGAGCGCGCCCGCGGACCCGAGCGCTTCCGCGTCCGCGTCCGCCGATGAGGACAACCCGCGCGGCACGGACACCGAGAAGCCGACGGTGGCGGGCTGGAAGGTCGTGATCAACCCCCGCTTCGGCACGATGTTCGACGTGCCGGCCGAGTGGGAGATCGAGAGCACCGACACGAGCGTCGGCTTCGAGTGGGAGGAGAAGGGCAAGACCGACCGCACGACGGTCACCGCCCCCGCCTACCTGAAGTCGAAGTGGTGCACCAGCGACAGCGACAAGGACGGGCGCGAGGAGGACACCGCGCTGGCCGTCGCCGGGACGCGCGGCGAGAACGGCGCCAAGGACGCGGCCGAGGCGGCCGAGACCCGCGTCCCCTGGTGGATCTTCGGCGGTTACACGCAGCCCGACAAGAAGAGCGTCAAGTGGGACAAGGCGACGCCCTACACCACCAAGTCGGGGCTCCGGGGCAGCGTCGCGAAGGCGCACTCCGACAACACCCCGCAGAACAAGAAGTGCGACAGCGAGGGCAAGGCCATCACCTTCGCCTTCAAGAACGGCGCGGGCGACTTCGTCACCTGGAACCTGTACGGCGCCCAGGGCGTCGACGACGAGATCCCCGAGGCGACGGTCCAGAAGATCCTCAGCACCGTGCGCCTCACCAAGGACGCACCGACGGAGAGCTGACGCCGCGGGCGGGGACTGCGCCGGCAAGGGCGCCGCGGGCCGGGACGGCGCGGGCGGGGACGTCACGGGCCGGAACGGCCGGTAACCCGTTTGGCAAGTCGGCCCACCGGCGGGGATAGTCGCCTGGTGAACCCCGCCGCCGACGCTCCCGCCCGACTGCGCCGCCCCTCGTGGGCGGGCCGCAACTACACCCTGCTGACCGCCGCCGCGGTCGTGACGAACCTGGGCAGCCAGGGTGCGTTGATCGCGGCGGCGTTCGCCGTCCTGGACCAGGGCGGTGACGGCGGCGACGTGGGCCTGGTGGCGGCGGCCCGCACCCTGCCCCTGGTGCTCTTCCTGCTGATCGGCGGCGCGGTCGCGGACCGGCTGCCCCGGCACCGCGTGATGGTCGCCGCCAACGCGCTCAACTGCGTCTCCCAGGCGGCCTTCGCCGCCCTCGTGCTGACCGGCGAGCCGCGGCTGTGGCAGATGATGCTGCTCACCGCGCTCGGCGGCACCGGCCAGGCGTTCTTCAACCCCGCCGCCGAGGGCATGCTCCTCTCCTCGGTCAGCGGACAGCAGGCGGGCCGCGCCTTCGCCGTGTTCCGCCTCGCGATGCACGGCGCGGGCCTCGGCGGCGCCGCGCTCGGCGGCGCCATGGTCGCGGTGGTCGGACCCGGCTGGGTGCTCGCCGTGGACGCGGCGGCCTTCGCGGTCGCCGGCGCGCTGCGCGCCTTCCTCCAGGTCGGGCACATACCGGACCGGACACCGGGCGGCGGCCTCCTCTCCGACCTGCGCGAGGGCTGGCAGGAGGTCGTCGGACGGCCCTGGCTGTGGGCGATCGTCGCGCAGTTCTCGGTCGTGGTCGCCGTCGTCGGCGCCGCCGAGGCGGTGTACGGCCCGCTGGTCGCCCGGGACAGCCTCGGCGGCGCCGGGCCGTGGGGCCTGGCCCTCGCCGCGTTCGGCGGCGGCACCGTCGGGGGCGCGGTGCTGATGATGCGCTGGAAGCCGCGCCGGCTGCTGTTCGCCGGGACGCTCTGCGTGTTCCCGCTCGCCCTGCCGTCCGCCGCGCTCGCCGTCCCGCTCCCGGTCGGCGCCCTGTGCGCGGTGATGTTCGTGACCGGCGTCGCCATCGAGGTGTTCGGCGTCTCCTGGATGACCGCGCTGCACCAGGAGATCCCGGAGGACAAGCTCTCCCGCGTCTCGGCGTACGACTGGTTCGGCTCGATCGCCATGGTGCCGCTCGCCACCGCCCTCGCGGGCCCCGCCGAGTCCGCCTTCGGCCGTACGCCGTCCCTGTGGGGCTGCGCGGTCCTGGTGGTCGTCATGACGGCGGCGGTGCTGTTCGTGCCCGACGTGCGCAATCTGACGCGGCGCACGAAGGAAGTGGCGCAGGGGGTGCCGGCGAGGGACGACGAGGCGGTCCCCTCCCAGAGCTGAGCGCTCCGCCCGCAGCGGTCAGCCGATGCCGAACGCCCCGCCCGGCGGCTCCGGCGACGGCACCGCGTCCTCGTCGCGCACGGGCCGCGCGTCCCCCGTGAAGACCCGCACCGTGTCCCCGTGCTCGACGCGCGCCGGAAAGGCGTCGGAGGCGGTGCGGCGCGTGAGGGCGGCGGTGTCGAGCGGCCGGTGCGAGGCGGCCAGCACCGCGTTCCCGAAGCGGCGCCCGCGCAGCACGCCCGGCTCGGCGATCAGCACGAGTTCCTCGAAGACGGTCGCGAAGGTGGCCAGTTGCGAGCGCAGGAAGGCGAAGGGCGAGGCGTCGGCGAGGTTCGCCAGGTAGACGCCGTCGTCCCGCAGGACGCGTGCGGCCTCGCGCGCGTACGCCACCGAGGTCAGGTGCGCCGGTACCCGGGAGCCGCCGAAGACGTCGGCGACCAGGACGTCGGCGGAGGCGGTGGGCGCCGACTCCAGCCAGGCGCGGGCGTCCGCGCCGTGCAGCGCGATGCCCGCGCCGGCGGGCAGGGGCAGGTGCTCGCCGACGAGTTCCAGGAGGGCGCTGTCGGCGTCGACCACGTCCTGCCGGGAGCCGGGCCGGGTCGCGGCCAGGTAGCGCGGCAGCGTGAGCGCCCCGCCGCCGAGGTGCAGCGCGTCGAGGGGGCGGCCCGGCGCCGCGACCGTGTCCAGGACGTGCCCGAGGCGCCGCGCGTACTCGAACTCCAGGTGCGTCGGCTCGTCCAGGTCGACGTAGGACTGCGGCGCCCCGTCGACGGTCAGCAGCCAGGCCCGCGCGCGGTCGACGTCCGGCATCAGCTTGGCGGTCCCGTGGTCCACGGTCCTGGTCACGGGTATCGGCTCGTCCMCGGCACCATTGTGCCCGCCTCCCGTGCGTACGGGAGGCGGGCGACAACGGCGGGACCGCGGGGCGACCGCGGCGGGGCGGTTCAGCCGACGGCGGTCACCGTGCCGGCGCCGACCGTGCGGCCGCCCTCACGGATCGCGAAGCCGAGGCCCGGCTCCAGCGGCAGCTCGCGCCCCAGCTCGACCGTCATGGTGACGGTGTCGCCGGGCCGCGCGAGCGCCCTCTCCCCCAGGTCGACGCCGCCGACCACGTCCGCGGTGCGGATGTGGAACTGCGGCCGGTAGCCGGTGGCCACCGGTGTCGTGCGCCCGCCCTCGCGCGCCGACAGGACGTGGACCCGCGCGGAGAAGCGCCGGCTCGGGACGACGCTGCCGGGCGCCGCGACGACGTGACCGCGGCGCACGGCGTCGCGCGGGACGCCGCGCAGCAGCAGCGCCACGCTGTCGCCGGCCTGCGCCTCGTCCATGGGCTTGCCGAACGTCTCCAGGCCGGTGACCACCGTGTCCACGGCGGCCCCCAGCACTTCGACGCGGTCGCCCACCCTGACCGTGCCGCGCTCGACCGCGCCCGTGACGACCGTGCCGCGGCCGGTGATGGTGAGCACGTTCTCCACCGGCAGCAGGAAGGGCGCGTCGACGTACCGCTCGGGCAGGGGCACGTACGTGTCCACGGCGTCCAGCAGCGCGCCGATCGCCTCGGTCCACCGCGGGTCGCCCTCCAGCGCCCGCAGCCCGGAGACCCGTACGACCGGTACGGAGTCGCCCCCGTAGCCGTGCGCGGTCAGCAGCTCGCGGACCTCCAGCTCCACGAGGTCGGTGAGCTCCTCGTCGGCGGCGTCGGCCTTGTTGAGGGCGACGACGACGTGGTCGACGCCCACCTGCCGGGCGAGCAGCACGTGTTCGGCGGTCTGCGGCATGATCCCGTCGAGCGCGGAGACCACCAGGATCGCCCCGTCGAGCTGGGCGGCGCCGGTGACCATGTTCTTCACGTAGTCGGCGTGGCCCGGCATGTCCACGTGCGCGTAGTGGCGGGTGTCGGTCTCGTACTCGACGTGCGCGATGTCGATGGTGATGCCGCGCGCGGCCTCCTCCGGCGCCCGGTCGATCCGGTCGAACGGGACGAAGGTGCCGCGGCCGCGCTCGGCGAGGACCTTGGTGATGGCGGCGGTCAGGGTGGTCTTGCCGTGGTCGACGTGACCCATCGTGCCGATGTTGAGGTGCGGTTTGGTGCGCACGTAAGCCGTCTTGGACATGGCGGTACCTCGAAGCCTCTTCGTTTCAGCGGAGCTGAGTGATGGCCCCGGCGTCGGATGGCCGGAACGGGGACCCCGAGGACCTGCCGACCCTCCCCCTGCGGGGTCCGCCGGACGATCCGGGAAGGGTCAGCTTCGGGCGCCTGCTGTGGCGGCCACGGTGTTCACGACGGCAGCCTTCGGGGCGTCCGCGACTGCGGGCGCTGCGAAAGGGAAGGCGTACCGGAACATGGGGCGATCATCGCCGACGGCCGCGGCCACGTCGAATGGTTTTCCGCACGGCGGGAGCGGGGGTCCAAACGAGAGACGCCTCACATGTGACGCAGGGGGCCGGCCGTGCACAGCGGTACGCGTGCGCCGGGAACCGCCGCCCGGCCGGTGCCGTCCGGGCCGGGCGTCCCCGGGGAACCGTACGGACGAGTTGATCCACCATCAGACGTGGTCAGACGCGGTGGAGGGGCGGCGGCGCGGCGGGTGCGCACACGGCGCGACCGTCCGTTGCGGACCCGCCGGCGCGGCGTGCGCGAGGGCCGGTGGCGGATCCGAACGGCCATGCGGCGTTCCGGAAGCTGTGACGCCCGTGAGACGTTCCATACGGCAATCACATACACGGGTCGGTTAGTGTCACCGGATGCTCGATGCCACCACCCGCTCTGGGGGCACCGCCACGGTCACTCCCCCACTCCCCGCGACAGAACTCGTCCCCGTCGAGTTCACCACCGTGTCCACGGGCCTGGCCGCCCGCTGCACGAGAGCCCTGCTGTCCCCCTGGTCCCGGCTCTCGCTGCTGGTCGTGCTGCTGCTGTCGGCCGCCGGGACGGTGCTGCTGTTCGAGCCGCAGAGACTCCTGGCCGACGGCTGGCCGCCCCAGCTGAACGGCGCGGCGGCGTCCCTCGTCTTCGCGGTCGCGTACGGCCTGTGCACGGTCGCGTTCGTGCCCCGGCCGCTCCTCAACCTCGCGGCGGGCGCCCTCTTCGGCTGGCAACTCGGGCTCGGGGCGGCGCTCGCCGGTACGGTCCTGGGGGCCGGGATCGCCTTCGGGCTCGGCCGGATGCTGGGCCAGGAGGCACTGCGTCCGCTGCTGCGCGGCCGCTTGCTGAAGGCCGCCGACGGGCAGCTCAGCCGGCACGGCTTCCGCTCGATGATGGCCGCGCGGCTCTTCCCCGGGGTGCCGTTCTGGGCCGCGAACTACTGCGCGTCGGTGTCCCGGATGGGCTGGTTCCCCTTCCTCCTCGCCACCGGTCTCGGCTCGATCCCCAACACCGCCGCGTACGCCGTCGCGGGGGCCCGCGCCTCCGCCCCGACCTCCCCTGCTTTCCTGATCGCGATGGGCTTCATCGCGCTCCCGGCCCTGATCGGCGCGGCGGTGGCCTGGCGCAAACGCCACCGGATCCGCTCGCACTGAGGCGGGGGCCCACCGGGCGGCATCTGTCGGGTGCCGGCCGGTGGGGGCTGAGCGCGCAGTTCCCCGCGCCCCTTA
>NZ_VDFC01000080.1:0-2124 GCF_008369065.1 Streptomyces apricus
CTGGAGTTCAGCTGGTTCCACTCYGAGGACCTGCACACCGGCACGACCGTCGCCGCTCTCGCCGCGCGCTTCGCCGACGCGCTGGCGGACCTCGCACGGCACGCCGCCCGGCCCGCCAGCGCCGGACGCACCCCCTCGGACTTCCCGCTGGCCCGCCTCGACCAGGCAGCCGTGGACCGGATCGCCGGGGACGACCCGGGCGCGGTGGAGGACGTCCACCCGCTCACCCCCACCCAGACCGGCATGCTCTTCCACGGGCTCTCCCAGGACGACCGCGGCGTCTACTTCCAGCAGCTGACCTTCGACCTCGACGGCGTGCCCGACCCGGCCGCGCTCGCGGCGGCCTGGCAGCGCGTCACGGACCGCACGCCCGTGCTGCGCGCCCACGTCGTCTGGCAGGACGTGCCCGAGCCGCTCCTGGTGGTGCGGCACCGCGCGACCGTGCCCGTGACCCACCTGGACTGGCGCGACCTGACCGAGGAGGAGCGCGGGCACCGGCTGCGGGACCTGCTGGAGCAGGACCGGGAGCGGGGCATCGACCTGGACCGGGCCCCGCTGCAGCGGCTGGTGCTCGCCAGGACCTCCGACGGCGCCGTGCGGGTGGTGTGGTCGTTCCACCACCTGGTCCTGGACGGCTGGAGCCTGTTCCAGGTGCTGTCCGACGTCTTCACCCAGCACGCCACGGCCGGCAGGGAACCGCTGCCCGAGCGCCGCCCCTTCCGGGACTACGTGGCCTGGCTGCGCGAGCGCGACGCCGCGCAGGCCGACCGGCACTGGCAGGCCCGGCTGGCCGGCCTGTCCGAGGCCACCGCGCTGCCGTACGACCGGGAGCCGCGCGAGAGCCACCGCGCCGAGTCCACCGCCGCGGTACGCGCCACCGTGGACGAGGCGACCACCCGGAGCCTGGAGGAGCTGGCCAGGACGGCCGGGCTCACCCTCAACACCCTCGTGCAGGGCGCCTGGGCGATGCTGCTGAGCCGCCAGGCCCGCCGGGCTGACGTCGTGTTCGGCACCACCGTGTCCGGACGGCCCCCCGAGCTGCCCGGCGCCGACACCATGACCGGCCTCTTCATCACCACCCTGCCCACCCGCGTGACGGTGCCGCACGACAGGCCCCTGCTCGACTGGCTGCGCGACCTCCAGCAGGAGCAGAGCGAGGACCGCCGCCACGACCACGTACCGCTCACCCGGATGAAGGGCTTCACCGGGCTCCCCGAACGCACGGCCCTCTTCGACAGCATCGTCGTCTTCGAGAACTACCCGGTCGACGACGGCCTGGCCGCCGCGCACGGACTGCGGCTGAGCGCCCTGGACGGCATCGAGACCACCAACTACCCGCTGAGCCTGGTGGCCTATCCGGGAACCGCACTCGGCCTGCGGCTCGGCTACGACCCCCGGCTGTTCGACGCGGACACCGCCGGGCGCATGGTCGAGCACCTCGCCGTCCTGCTGGCGAACACGGCAGCCCTGCCCCAGTGCCCGCCCGCGCGGCTGCCGTTGCTCACGGCCGACCGCCGCCGCCAGGTGGTCGAGGAGTGGAACGACACGGCCACCGATCTGCCCGGGGGCACCGTGGCCGAGCTGTTCGCCGCGCAGGTGCGGCGCACACCGGACGCCGTGGCCCTGGAGGCGGACGCGCGGCGGCTCACCTACCGCGAACTCGACGCCCTGGCCGCCCGGCTGGCGCACCGGCTCACCGCGCTCGGGGTGGCCGCCGAGGTCCCGGTGGGCGTGCTGGCGGACCGCTCGGCCGACCTCGTGGTCGTCCAGCTCGCCCTGGTCCGCACCGGCGGCGTGTACGTACCGCTGGACGGCCGGGCCCCCAGGGAGCGGCTGCGCGGGATGCTCGCCGAGGCGGGCGCGTGCCTGCTGCTCACCGACGCCGGCCGGCAGGACGCGGCGCGGAAGGCGCTGCCCGACGGGACCGTGCTGCGCGTGGACGACCTCCTCGCGGCCGACGTGGACGCCGCCGTCGTCCGCCGCGCGATCACCGAGCAGGGCGTGCGCTGCCTGTGGCTGACCGCCGGTCTGTTCCGGCTGCTGGCCCAGGAGGACCCCACCTGCCTGCGCGGCGCCCGCGAGGTGTGGTGCGGCGGCTGGGCGGTGGCGGGCGCGGTGGTGGGG
>NZ_VDFC01000080.1:2224-14289 GCF_008369065.1 Streptomyces apricus
GCCGCGGACACCGGCGGCGCACACGCCCCGGCGGTCCACCAGGACAACGTCCAGTACCTGATGTTCACCTCCGGATCGACCGGCGTCCCCAAGGGCGTCGCGGTCCGCCAGCGGGACGTCGCCGCCCTCGCCCTCGACCGGGCCTTCGCCGGGCACGACCGGGTGCTCGTGCACTCCCCGCACGCCTTCGACGCCGCCACCTACGAGGTGTGGGTGCCGCTGCTGCGCGGCGGGACGGCCGTGCTGGTCCCGGCGGCCGACGTGGACGCCGCCGTCGTCCGCCGCGCGATCACCGAGCAGGGCGTGCGCTGCCTGTGGCTGACCGCCGGTCTGTTCCGGCTGCTGGCCCAGGAGGACCCCACCTGCCTGCGCGGCGCCCGCGAGGTGTGGACCGGCGGCGAGGCCGTGCCGGGCGCGGTGGTGGGCCGTGTGCTCGACGCCTGCCCCGGCCTCACCGTGGTCGACGGCTACGGACCGACCGAGACCACCACCTTCGCGACCCGGCGGGTCTTCCGCGCCGGTGACCCGCTGCCGCCGGTGCTGCCCATCGGCCGGCCGCTCGACAACACGCGCGTGTACGTGCTCGACGACGCGCTGCAGCCGCAACCTCCCGGCATACCGGGGGAGTTGTACATCGCGGGCGCCGGACTGGCCCGTGGCTACGCGGGACGGCCCGGCGCGACCGCCGCCCGCTACCCGGCCGATCCGTTCGGCCCGCCCGGCGGGCGGATGTACCGCACCGGGGACATCGTGCGGTGGAGCGCCGACGGCGAACTGCACTTCGTGGGACGCGCGGACGACCAGGTCAAGATCCGCGGGTTCCGCGTCGAACCCACCGAGATCGAAGCGCGGCTCACCGCCCACCCGGGCGTGGCCGAGGCCGTGGTCTCGGTGTACGAGCACACCGGACGCAAGCGGCTGGCCGCCCACCTCGTGCCCGGGTCCCCGTCCGCCGTGCCCTCGGCGGACGAGCTGCGCGCGCACGTCGCCGCCGCCCTGCCCGACTACATGGTGCCCGCCGCCTTCGTCACGGTGGCCGAGCTGCCCCTGACGGCCAACGGCAAGGTGGACCGGCGCCGGCTGCCCGCACCCGACTGGACGGCGGCCGGTGACGCCGGGTACCGCGCGCCGCGCACCGAAGCCGAACGCGTCCTCGCCGGGATCTGGGCGGAACTGCTCGGCGTGGAGCGGGTCGGCGCCGACGCCAACTTCTTCATGCTGGGCGGCGACTCGATCCTCAGCATCCAGGTCGTCTCCCGCGCCCGCGCCGCCGGACTCGCGCTCACCCCCAGGGACCTGTTCCGGCACCCCACGCTCGCCGCGCTGGCCGCCGCCGCGGACACCGGCGGCGCCGTGCCCGTCGCGGGGACCGGCCCGGTGCGCGGCGAGGTCCCGCTCACCCCGGTCCAGCACTGGTTCCTCGACCCCGGGCCGCGGCGGCCGGAGTTCTTCGACCAGTGCGTCGTCGTGGAGACGCCCGGCGACGTCGACCCGGCCGCCCTGCGCCGGGCCCTGGCGGCCCTGTACGCCCACCACGACGCCCTGCGCTGCCGGTTCGTCCCGGATGCCGACGGCTCGTGGCGCCAAGAGTGCCCCGGGGCCGACGAGGAACAGCCCGAACTGCTGCGGGTCAGTGACCTGAGCGGGCTCGGCAGGACCGCGGCCGAGGAGACCGAGGCCCGGGTGACGGCCGAGGCGCACGCCTCCTTCCGCCTCGCGGACGGCCCCCTGCTGACGGCCCGCCTGTTCACCGGCGCCACCGTCTCCGCCGACGGCACCGGGACCGCCCGGCTGCTGCTCGTCGTGCACCACCTGGTCGTCGACGGCGTCTCCTGGCGCGTCCTGCTGGAGGACCTGGAGACCGCCTACGGGCAGGCCCGTGCCGGAGAACCCGTACGCCTGCCGGAGCGGACCACCTCCGTCCAGGAGTGGGCGCGGCGCCTGCACGCGCACACCGCGTCGGGCGGGTTCGCCGCGCAGCGCGCGCACTGGGAGGCGGTGGCCCGGCACTGCGCCGTACCCCTGCCGACGGACGGCGACAGCGACGGCGACGCCGACGGAGGCGAGTACGGGGGCGGCAACACCATGGCCGACGTCGCCGCGGTGACCGTACGCCTGGACCGGCGCCGCACCGACGACCTGCTGCGCAAGGTCCCCGGCACCTACCGCACCCGCGTCGACGACGTCCTGCTGACCGCCCTCGGCCGGGTGCTCGCCGGCTGGACCGGACGGCGGACCGTCGCCGTCGCACTGGAGGGCCACGGCCGCGAGGACCAGCTCTTCGACGACGTGGACCTGTCCCGGACGGTCGGCTGGTTCACCACGCTGTTCCCCGTCGCCCTCGACCTGCCGGACGGCGACTGGGGCACCGCCCTGAAGTCCGTCAAGGAGCAGCTACGGGCCGTGCCCGGCCGGGGCCTGGGCCACGGCGCCCTGCGCCACCTGGCGCAGGACGGACCGCTCGCCGCCGCGCCGATGCCCGGCATCAGTTTCAACTACCTGGGCCGCTTCGACTGGTCCGCGCGGGACGGCGCGCTGGTGCGCTCCGTGCCCGGCGGCCTGGACGGCGCCGAGGCGCCCGACGCGGTGCGCCCGCACCTGCTCGACGTGGTCGCCCGCGTCGAGGACGGCGAGCTGGAGATCACCTGGTACCACAGCCGCCGCCTGCACCGCGAGGAGACCGTCACCGGCCTCGCGACCGGCATGCTGCGGGCCCTGGAGGACGTCGTCGCCCACTGCGCCGACCCGGCGGCGGGCGGCCGTACGCCCTCGGACTTCCCGCTGGTGCGCCTCGACCAGGCGGCCGTGGACCGGGTCGTGGGCGACGGCCGCACGGTCGAGGACCTGTGCCCGCTGACGCCCATGCAGTCGGGGATGCTGTTCCACAGCCTGCTGGACCCCGACAGCCGCACCTACGTCAACCAGGTGCAGCTGGTCCTGTCCGGCGTCACCGACCCGCACGCCCTGGCCGAGGCCTGGCAGCGGACGGTGGACGCCAACGCGATGCTGCGCGCCCGCCCGGTGTGGCAGGAGACCGCCGAGCCGGTGCAGGCCGTGCTCCGGCGGGCGACCGTGCCCGTCGCCCACCACGACTGGTCCGGACGGCCCGACGAGTGGTGCGGGGCGGAGCTGGCCCGGCTGGTCGACGCGGACCGGCGGGCCGGCCTCGAACTGGACCGCGCCCCGCTGATGCGCCTGACCCTGATCCGGCTCTCGCCCGGACGGGTGCGGCTGCTCTGGACGTTCCACCACCTGCTGCTCGACGGGTGGAGCGCGGCCCAGGTCTTCGACGAGGTGTGCGAGCGGTACGCGGCCCTCACCGCCGGGCGCCCCGCGCAGGTTCCCGTCCGCGCCCCGTACCGCGACTACCTGGCCTGGCTCGCCCGGCAGGACACCGACCGGGCGCGGGCGTACTGGCGCGAGGCCCTGGCCGGTTTCCCCGTCGCCACCGAACTGCCGCGCGACCGGCGGCCCGCCGAGGCGCACCGCACCTCGTCCTCCGGGTCGGTACGGGTGACCCTGGACGCCGGGGTGTCGGCGCGGCTGCGGGAGACGGCGCAGGCGGCCGGCCTGACCGTGAACACGGTGCTGCAGGGCGCCTGGGCGCTGCTGCTGTCCCGCTACGGCGGCGGGGACGACGTGGTGTTCGGCACCACCGTCTCCGGGCGCCCCGCCGACCTGCCGGGCGTGACCTCCATGGTCGGCCTGTTCATCAACACCCTGCCCACCCGGGCGCGGATCGACGGACGGCGCCGGCTGACGGACTGGCTGGGCGAGCTGCAGGCCGCCCAGTCGGAGTCCCGGCGGCACGACTTCGTCTCCCTCGCCGAGCTCCAGACCTGGAGCGACGTACCGGGCGGCACCGCCCTGTTCGACAGCATCGTGGTCTTCGAGAACTATCCCTTCGACGCGGACGCCCTGGCCCGGCACGGCCTGGCCATGGAGCAGGAACGCGACGTGGAGCCGACCAACTACCCGCTCAGCGTGGTCGTCGCGCCCGGCGACAGCCTGACGGTCACCCTGGACTACGACCCCGCGGCCTTCGACGCCGCCACCGTCGACGGCATCGGCGCGAGCCTGCGCACCCTCCTGACCGGGATGGCCACCGACCCGGACCGCACCCTGGACGACCTGCCGCTGATGCCCGCCGAGGAGGGCCGCGGGCTCCTCGGCCGTTTCGGCGGCCCGGTGCGCACGGCCCCGTACCGCACCCTGCCCGAGGCGTTCGCCGACCAGGTCGCGTGCACCCCCGACGCCCCGGCCGTGTTCGGCGAGGGCGAGGGCGAAGGCGGGGGCGAAGGCGAGGGCCGGGAACAGCTCACCTACCGGCAGCTCGACGAGCGCGCCAACCGGCTGGCCCGGCTGCTCGTCGAGGCGGGCGCCGGACCCGAACGGTTCGTCGCGCTCGCCCTGCCGCGCACCCCGGACCTGCTCGTGGCGCTGCTCGCGGTCCTCAAGAGCGGCGCCGCCTACCTGCCCGTCGACCCGGGGTACCCGGCCGAGCGCATCGCGTTCCTCTTCGACGACGTACGGCCCGAAGCGGTCGTCACCTGCGCACGGACAGGCGGCCGGCTGCCCGACGGGCCGTACACCCGGATCGCCCTCGACGACCCCGCCTGCGCCGCGCGCCTGGCCGCCCTGTCCGGTGACGCCGTCACCGACGCCGAACGGCACGGCACGCTGCTGCCCGGCCACCCCGCCTACGTCATCCACACCTCCGGCTCGACCGGCCGGCCCAAGGGCGTCGTCGTCGCCCAGACGTCGGTCCTGGCGCTGACCGACTGGGCCGCCGCCGAGTTCGGCGGACGGGGCCTGGAGCACGTGGTGGCCTCCACCTCGCTCAACTTCGACGTGTCCGTGTTCGAGATCCTCTCGCCGCTGCTCGCGGGCGGCCGCGTCGAGATCGTCCGCGACCTGCTCGCCCTCGCCGAACGCGCGGAGCCCTGGCGGGCCGGACTGCTCAGCGCGGTCCCCTCCGCACTGGGCCGGCTGCTGGCGGAGGACACCGTGCGCGTCCACGCCGACACCGTGGTCCTCGCCGGGGAGGCGCTGCCCGTACGGACCGTGCGCGAGGTCCGCTCGGCGGTCCCCGGCGCCCGGGTGATGAACATCTACGGCCCCACCGAGGCCACCGTCTACGCCACCGCCTTCACCTGCGACCCGGCCGACCCCGACCGCCCGCCGCCCATCGGCAGGCCCGTCGGCGGAGCCCGCGCCTACGTCCTGGACGCCCGGCTGCGCCCGGTGCCCGCCGGTGTGCCGGGCGACCTGTACCTCGCCGGGACCGGCGTCGCCCGCGGCTACCTGAACAGGCCGGGGCTGACCGCCTCCCGCTTCCCCGCCGACCCGTACGGTCCGCCCGGCAGCCGCATGTACCGCACCGGCGACCTCGTGCGGTGGACGGCCGGCGGCGAGCTGGTCTACCTCGGCCGCTCGGACGACCAGGTGAAGGTCCGCGGCTTCCGCATCGAGCCCGGCGAGGTCGAGGCCGCGCTGACCCGGCACCCCCGGGTGTCCGCGGCGGCCGCCCGCGTGGTCGAGCACGACGGCCACAAGCGCCTGGTGGCGTACGCGGTCCCCGACGGCGGGGCCGGCCTGCCCGACCCCGCCGACCTGCGGGACTTCCTCGCCCGCACCCTTCCCGACCACCTGGTCCCCGCGCTCGTCGTCCCGCTGGAGCGGCTGCCGCTCGGCGCCACCGGCAAGCTCGACCGGCGCGCGCTGCCCGACCCCGTGTGGTCGGCGCCCCGCGGCACCGGGGACCGGCCGCCGCGCACCGGGGCCGAGAAGACGCTCGCCGCGATCTGGTCCGAGGTGCTGGGCGTGCCCGAAGTGGGCGCGCACGACAACTACTTCGCGCTCGGCGGCGACTCCGTCCTCGGCATCCGGATCGTCTCCGCCGCCCGCCGCGCCGGACTCTCCCTGACCCCGCGGCACCTGTTCCGCCACCAGACCGTCGCCGAGCTGGCCGCCGCGGCCGAGGACCCGGCGCTCCCGCGCACCGAGGCCGAACAGGGCCCGGTCGTCGGGGAGGTGCCGCTGACCCCCGTCCAGCACTGGCTGTTCGACGACCTCACAGGCGACCCCGCGCACCTCACCCAGGCGGTCTCCTTCCACGTCGCCGCCGACACCGACGAGACCCTGCTGCGGTCGGCCCTGGCCGCCGTCCTGGAGCACCACGACGCCCTGCGCCTGTGCTTCGAGTCGTCCGGCGACGGACGGTGGCGGCAGTACGGCACGGCGCCGGGGGAGGAGCCGCACCTGGAGGTGCACGACCTCCGGGACGAGGACCCCGCGGACCGCCGTGACGACGAGGATCCCGCGGACCGCCGCGCCGACGAGGGCCCTGCGGACCGCCGCGACCAGGCGGTGCGGGAGCTCGCCGACCGCCTGGCCACCGGGTTCGACCTCGCCCACGGGCCGCTGCTGCGGGCCGCCCTGTGCCGGACCGGCGACGACCGGCCGCCGGTCCTGCTCCTCGCCGCCCACCACCTGGTCGTGGACGCGGTGTCCTGGCGGCTGGTCCTGGACGACCTGGACACCGCCTACCGGGCCCTGCGCGCCGGTGAACGGGCCGGGCTCGGCCCGAAGAGCACCTCCTTCCGCGCCTGGGCTCAGCGCCTGGCCGCCCACACCGCGTCCGGCGGCTTCGACGGCGAACTCGCCCACTGGCAGGCCCTGTCCGCCGACGCGACGCCCCTGCCGACCGACCTCMCCGGCGCCAACACCGCGGCCTGCGAGGAGACGGTGACGGCGCAACTGGACGCCGAGGACACCCGCCGGCTCCTCCAGGACGTGCCGGACGTCTACCGCACCCGCGTCGACGACGTCCTGCTGTGCGCCCTGGGCCGCGTCCTGACCCGCTGGAGCGGACGGGACCGGGTCCTGGTGGCGCTGGAGGGCCACGGCCGCGAGGACCTCTTCGACGACGTCGACCTGGCCCGTACCGTCGGCTGGTTCACCACCATGTTCCCCGTCGCCCTGGACGTGCCGCGGGACGCGGGCACCGGCGCGGCGCTGAAGTCCGTCAAGGAGGGACTGCGGGCCGTACCGGGCAGGGGACTGGGCTACGGCGCCCTGCGCCACCTGCACCCCGACCGCGACCGGCTCGGCCTGCCGGACCTGCCGCAGATCGGCTTCAACTACCTGGGACAGCAGGACCGGACCGCCACCGGCGACGGCCTCCTGCGCACGCCCTACGCACCCCTGACCGGCGGCATCGACCCCGCGGCGGACCGGCCGCACCTCTTGGATGTCCTCGGCCAGGTCGTCGGCGGACGGCTGCGGTTCACCTGGTCGTACTCGCGGGAGGTGCACCGGCGGGACACGGTGGCCCGGCTGGCCGCCGAACTCGCCGACGAGCTGCGGCACCTCGTGCGGCACTGCGCCGAGCCCGGCGCCGGGGGCCGCACCCCGTCCGACTTCCCGCTGGCCCCGCTGGACCAGGCGGCGGTCGACCGCCTGGTGGGCACCGGCCGCGACGTCGTCGACCTCTACCCGCTGACCCCCACCCAGACCGGCATGGTCGTGCACGGACTGGACGACCTCGGCCGGGGCATGTACGTCGAGCAGATCACGTTCGTCGTGGACGGGGCGCGCGACCCGCGCCCGCTCGCCGCCGCCTTCCAGCACGTCGTCGACCGCACCCCCGTGCTGCGCACCACCGTCGTCCTCAGCGGCGTCCCCGCACCCCTGCAGGCCGTCCACCGCACCGCCGTGCTGCCGGTCACCGAGCACGACTGGAGCGACCTCGCCCCCGACGCGCGGGACACGGCGCTGGAGCGGCTGCTCGCCGAGGACAAGGCCCGCGGCCTGGCCCTGGACCGCGCCCCGCTGCTGCGCCTGGCCCTGATCCGGCTCGGCCCGGACCGGGTACGGGTCCTGTGGACCTTCCACCACGTCCTGCTGGACGGCTGGAGCGTCTTCCACGTCCTGGGTGACGCCATGGCCGCGCACGCGGCGCTCGCCCGGGGCGAGGAGCCACGGCTGCCCGAGCGCCGCCCGTTCGCCGACTACGCCGCCTGGCTCGCCGCCCGGGACACCGCACCGGCCGAGGAGCACTGGAGGAACGCCCTCGCGGACCTCACCGCCGCCACGCCGCTGCCCTACGACCGCAGGCCCGCCCGGAGTTCCGCGGCCCGCTCCGACMCCTGGCTGTCCCGGCAACTGGGAMCGGAGGAGACCAAGCGTCTTGAGGACTTCGCCCGCCGGGGCCGCCTGACCCTCAACACCGTCGTGCAGGGGGCCTGGGCGCTGCTGCTGTCGCGGTGGAGCGGCGAGCGGGAGGTGTGCTTCGGCACCACCGTCTCCGGCCGGCCCGCCGACCTGCCCGGCGCCGACACCGTCACCGGTCTGTTCATCACGACCCTGCCCGCCCGGGTCACCGTCGACGGCGGCGCGGCCTGCGCCGCCTGGCTGCGGGACACCCAGGCCGCACGCGCCGAGGACCGCCGCTTCGACCACGTCCCGCTGACCGACCTCCAGGCGTGGAGCGGCCTGCCCGCCGGCACCCCCCTCTTCGACAGCCTGCTGGTCTTCGAGAACTACCCGGTCGGCGACGCCACGGCCGGCGCCCACGGCGTCCAGGTGACCGGTCTCGACGCCCGGGAGGCCACCAACTACCCCCTCACCGCGGTCGTCTCGCCCGGCGAGCGGCTCGGTGTCGAACTCGGCTACGACCCGCGCCACTTCGACGCGGCCACGGCCCGCTCCCTGGCCGGCCAGTTCCTGCACACGCTCGGCGAACTGGCCGCCGCCGCGGACGACGACCGGCTGGACGCCGTCGACACCCTGCCGCCCGGGGAACGGGCCCGGCTGGTGCGCGGCCCCGCCCCCCCGGTGCCCCCGGCCACCCTGCCCGCCCTGATCGAAGCGGGCACGGATCGCGACCCCGCGGCCACGGCACTGAGCGCGCCCGGCCTGTCCCTGTCCTTCGCGGAGACGGAGACGCGGGCCAACCGCCTGGCACACCGCCTCATCGCGCGCGGCGCGGGCCCCGGCACCCTCGTCGCCCTGGTCCTGCCGCGCTCGGCGGAGACGGTCCTCGCCCAGCTGGCCGTCGCCAAGACCGGCGCCGCCTTCCTGCCGGTCGACCCCGACTACCCCGGGGAACGGGTCGCGTTCATGCTGCGGGACGCGGCGCCCGCCGTCACCCTCGACGCCGCCGAGGTCTCCGCCCTGCTCGCGGCCGGCCCCGACGGCACGCCGGAGCACCGGCCCACCGACGCCGACCGCCACCGCCCGCTGGACCTGGACGACCCGGCCTACGTCATCTACACCTCCGGCTCCACCGGCACCCCCAAGGGCGTGGTCGTCACCCACCGGGGCCTGGCGGGCTTCGCCGCCGCCGAGGCCGCGCACTACGAGGTGGCGCCGGGCGACCGGGTCCTGGCGTTCGCCACCCCCAGCTTCGACGCCTCGGTCCTCGAACTGTGCATGTCCCTGCCGCAGGGCGCCCGCCTGGTCGTGCCGCGGCCCGGACCGCTGCTCGGCGCCGAACTGGCCGGTGTGCTGCGCGACGGGCGCATCACCCACACCCTGCTGCCCCCGGCCGCGCTCGCCACCCTGCCGCCGGACACCCCCGGCACCCTGCCCGACCTGAAGACCCTGACGGTCGGCGCCGACGCGTGCGGCGCCGACCTGGTCGCCCGCTGGGCCCCGCACCACCGCCTGGTCAACTCCTACGGGCCGACCGAGGCCACCGTCGTCGCCACCTGGTCGGACGCCCTGCGGCCGGACGGCACCGCTCCGCCGATCGGCCGCCCGCTGCCCGCCACCGCGGCCTACGTCCTGGACGCCCGGCGGCGCCCGGTCCCCGACGGCGTGGCGGGCGAACTGTGGCTGGGCGGACCGGCCCTGGCCCGCGGCTACCTGGGCCGGCCCGGTCTCACCGCGACCCGGTTCACCGCCGACCCGTTCGGACCGCCCGGCACCCGCATGTACCGCACCGGCGACCTCGTACGGCGCGACGCGCACGGCGAGCTGCACTACCTGGGCCGCACCGACCACCAGCTCAAGCTGCGCGGCCACCGCATCGAGGCGGGCGAGGTCGAGGCCGTGCTCGTACGCCATCCGGCCGTCCTGGACGCCGTGGTGGGCGTACGGGAGGACGAACCGGGCCTGCCGCGGCTGGTCGCGCACCTGCTGCGCGCACCCGGCGCCGGGACCCCCACGGCGGCGGACCTGCGGACGCTGGCCGCGGCCGCCCTCCCGGCCCCCATGGTGCCCTCGGCGTACGTGGTGCTCGACTCCTTCCCGCTCACCGAGAACGGCAAGACCGACCGGGCCGCCCTGCCCGCGCCCGCACCGGACGCACCGCGGGCCGCGGAGCGCGTCGCCCCGCGCACCCCCACCGAGGAGGCCCTGGCCGCCCTCTGGGAGGAGGCCCTGCACACGCAAGTAGGCGCCGAGGACGACTACTTCGACCTCGGCGGCGACTCCCTGCGCGCCCTGCACATCTCCTCGCGGGCCAACGACGCCTTCGGGGTGGCGCTCACCCCCCGTGACGTCCTGGTCCACCGCACGGTCGCCGCCCTGGCGGAACTGGTGGAGGAGCAGGTGCTCAGCGAACTCGAAGACGCCGCACGCGGCGACAGCGACCACGACGAACGGTGAGGACCGGCAGACCATGACGTCTTCGAAACGCGACCGCACCCAGGCCCTGCCGCAGGACCTCCAGGAGGCACTGCGCCGCCGCCTCGCCGGCCGGGCCGCGCACACCCCGGGCGCCGCCGCCCGCCCGGGCGTCCCGCACGCCGACCGCACCCGGCCGCTGCCCCTGTCCTTCGCCCAGCAGCGGCTGTGGTTCCTGGACCGGCTGCGCCCCGGCGACGCCCGCTACAACAGCGCCGTCGCCCTGCGCCTGACCGGCCCGCTCGACCACGCCGCCCTCTCCCGCGCCCTGGACACCGTCGTCGAGCGGCACGAGGCGCTGCGCACCACCTTCGAGGAGAGCGACGGGCGGCCCGCGCAGACCGTGCGACCGGCGGCCCCGGTACCGCTTCCGGTCACCGACACACCCCCGCACGCCCTGGAGGCGGCCCTGCTCGCGGAGTACGGGCGCCCCTTCGACCTGGGCACGGGCCCGCTGCTGCGCGCCCTGCTCCTGCGCGAGTCGGACACTGCACACACCCTGCTCCTGACGGCCCATCACATCATCACCGACGGCTGGTCGATGGGGATCGTGCTGGAGGAACTGTGCACCGCCTACGACGCCCTGGCGAGGGGCGCGGCGCCGGCGCTGGAGCCGGTGGCGACGCAGTACCCGGACTTCGCCGCGTGGCAGCGCGAACAGTTCTCCGGTCCCCGTGCGGAACGCCGTCTCGCCCACTGGTCACGGCAGTTGGCGGGCTCCGTTCCCCCGCGGCTGCCGCTGGACCGCCCCCGCGACGGCACGGAGTCCGGTGCGGGCGCCGTGCACACCTTCACCGTGCCCGCCGGGACCGCCGCACGGCTGCGGGAGCTGGCCGCCGAGCGGCACACCACCCTGTTCACGGCGCTGGTCGCCGCCTGCCAGGCCCTGCTCGCCCGCTGGTCCGGGCAGGACGACGTCACCGTCGGCTCCCTCACGCCGGGCCGCTCCCGCACCGACCTGGAACGCACCGTCGGCTTCTTCGCCGACACCGTCGTCCTGCGCACCCCCGTGGACCCGCACGGCTCCTTCCGCGACCTGCTCGGGGCCGCCGCGACCACCGTCAACGACGCCTTCGCGCACGGCGACACCCCGTTCGAGCGGCTGGTGGAGGCCGTGGGCGCACCCCGCGAGGCGGGCCGCAACCCCCTGTTCGACGTGATGGTCCTCCTCCACCCGGCGCCGCCCACCGCCCCCGCCCTGCGCGAACTGACCGCGTCCCCGGTCGCCGTGCCCCGGCAGGCGGCCACCTTCGACCTCAGCATCGAGTTCGTCCCCGACGGGGACGGCACCACCGACGGGCACACCGGCGGGCAGGGGCTGACCGGCCTGCTGGAGTACCGCACCGACCTGTCCGACGCGGCCACCGCCGAACGGATGGCCGATCAGCTGTTACGTACTCTGGAGGGCGCCGCCGCCGCACCGGACCGCCCGC
>NZ_VDFC01000080.1:14389-20565 GCF_008369065.1 Streptomyces apricus
GGACACCACCGCGTACGTCATCCACACCTCCGGCTCCACCGGCCGCCCCAAGGGCGTCGCCGTGACCCACCGCTCGCTCGCCCGCCTGCTGGCCGCGCACCGCGAGGGCTTCGTCGCCGACGCGGGCGGCGGCCCGCTGCGGGTGGCGCTGACCGCGTCCTTCTCCTTCGACACCTCGCTGGAGGGCGTGCTGCTGATGGCCGACGGCCACCCGCTGCACCTGGTCGACGAGACGACCCGGCTCGACGCCGCCGCCCTGGTCGAGTACGTCGTCGGGCACCGCATCGACTTCCTCGACCTGACCCCCTCCTACCTGCGCCAGCTGCTGCCCGCCGGGCTGCTCGACGACCCGCGCCACCACCCGCGCGTCCTGATGCTCGGCGGCGAGGCGATCGGCCCCGCCCTGTGGCGCGAGCTGGCCGGCCGGCCGGCCGTGGCCGCGTACAACTTCTACGGCCCCACCGAGTGCACGGTCGACGCCACGGCCTGCCGCATCGAGGGCGACGGGCGGCCCCTGGTGGGCCGGCCGCTGCCCGGCGTCGGCGCGTACGTCCTCGACGACCGCCTCCAGCCGGTGCCCCCGGGCGTCGGCGGTGAGCTGTACCTGGCCGGCGAGCAACTGGCCCGCGGTTACGCGAACCGGCCCGGCCTGACCGCCGCGCGCTTCCTCGCCGACCCGTTCGGCCCGCCCGGGACCCGCATGTACCGCACGGGCGACCTGGCCCGCTGGACCGCCGACGGACGCCTCGACCACCTCGGACGGGCCGACGACCAGGTGAAGGTGCGCGGCCACCGCATCGAGCCCGGCGAGGTGGAGGCGGCCCTCCTCGACCTGCCGGACCTCACCGGCGCCGCGGTCGTCGCGGTCCCCGACGCGCACGGCCACCTGCGGCTGGCCGCCTACGTCGTACCGGCGGCCGGCGCGCCGACGCCCACCGCGGCGCACCTGCGGACCGCCTGCGGGCGTGTCCTGCCCGGTCACATGGTGCCCTCGTCCTTCACCGTCCTCGACGCGCTGCCGCTGACCACCAGCGGCAAGCTGGACCGCCGCGCCCTGCCCGCCCCCGACCTCGAAGCGGCGCCGCGCGAAAGGGAGTTCGTCGCACCGCGCACCCCGCAGGAGGAACGGCTGGCCGCCATCTGGTCGGAGGTGCTGGGCGTCGCGCGCGTGGGCGTCACCGACAACTTCTTCGAACTCGGCGGCGACTCCATCCTCAGCATCCAGGCCGTCTCCCGCGCCCGCGCCGCCGGGCTCCACCTGACCTCGCAGGACGTCTTCCGCCACCAGACCGTCGCCGACCTGGCCGCCGCCGCGTCCCGGCGCACCGCCGAGGTGCCCGCGCCCCGGCCGGCGCGCGAGGACGGACCCGCCCCGCTGACCCCGGTCCAGGAGTGGTACGCCGCCACCCACGGCGACCGGCACGGTGCCCTGCGGCCCTTCAGCATGTCGCTGTTGCTCGACCTGCCGCACGACGTCGACGCACCCGCCCTCGAACGCGCCGTGGAGGCGCTGGCCGCCCACCACCCGGCCCTGCGCACCCGCTTCGCCCGCACCGGCGACACCTGGCGCCAGCACCCCGGCGAGGGGTCGGCCAGTGCACTGACGACTCGTCACGAAGTGGACACCGATACGGACTTCGCGGAGGTCCGCCGCGCGGCCGCCGACGCCGCCCGCGCCGCCCTCGACCCGGCGGCCGGCGCCCTGCTGCGCGCCGCCCTGATCCTGCCCCCGCGCGACATGGCACCCCGCCCGGGCGAACGCCCCCAGCTGTTCCTCACCGCCCACCACCTGGCCGTGGACAGCGTCTCCTGGCGGATCCTGCTCGGCGACCTGGAGCAGGCCTACCGGCAGGCGTCGGCGGGCGAGCCGGTCCAACTGGAGCCCGTGGGCACGCCGTTCGCCGACTGGGCCGCGCACCTCTCCCGCCTGGTGCGGGACGGCGGCCTGGACGACGACCTGCCGTACTGGACCGCGGAGGCCGCCGAACCCCGCACCCCGCTGCCGGTGGACCGGCCGGGGACCCCGCTCGCCGGAACCGTGCGCACCGTCCGCACCCGGGTCGACCGCGCCACCACCGGGGCGCTGCTGCGCCGGGTGCCCGCCGCCTACCGCACCCAGGTCAACGACGTCCTGCTCGGCGCGCTGAGCAGGGTCCTCGCCGACTGGACGGGCGGCGAACGGGTGAGCGTCGCCCTGGAGGGCCACGGGCGCGAGGAGGAGCTCGCCGGGGACCTGGACCTGTCCCGCACGGTGGGCTGGTTCACCACCCGGTACCCGGTCACCCTCACCCCGGCCGGCACACCGGAGGCACCCGACTGGGGCGGCACGCTGAAGGCCGTCAAGGAACGGCTGCGGGCCGTGCCCCGGCGCGGACTCGGTCACGAGGCACTGGCCAGGCTGGGCTCGTCCGACCCGGCCGCCCGCGCCCTGCGGGACCTGCCGCTGCCCCAGGTGTGCTTCACCTACCACGGGCAGTGGGAGACGGCCGCCGGCGCGGACTTCGTCCCGGCCGCGGACGTACCCGGCCGGGAGACGGCGGCGGACGAGCCCCTGGACCACCTGCTCGACATCTCCGCCGTGGTCGCCGACGGCGAGCTGGAGCTCACCTGGCACTACAGCGACCGGGCCCACGACCCGGACACCGTGGGGGAGCTGGCGCAGGGCATGGTCGCGGCGCTGACCGCGATCGCCGAGCACTGCGCCCAGCCGGGTGCGGGCGGCCGCACCCCTTCCGATTTCCCCCTCGCGCGCCTGGACCAGAGCGCCGTGGACCGCCTGGCCGGCGACGGCCGCGCGGTGGAGGACCTGCTCCCGCTCACCCCGCTCCAGGAGGGCATGCTCTTCCACCGCCTGGTCGGCGGCCCCGACGACGTGTACGTGGACCAGGCCGCCCTCCTGCTGGACGGCGTGGCCGACCCGCACGCCTTCGCCCTGGCCTGGCAGCGGGTCACCGACCGCACCCCCGCGCTGCGGACCTCGGTGGTCTGGCAGGACGTGCCCGTGCCCCTGCAGGTCGTGCACCGGGACGTGCGGGTCCCCCTCACCCACCTCGACTGGCGGGACACCGACCCGCGCGAGCGCGCCGACCGCTTCGACCGGCTGCGCGCCGACGACCTCGCCCGGGGCATCGACCTCACCTCGGCGCCCCTGATGCGGCTCACCCTGGTCCGGCTGCCCGACGCCCGGCTGCACCTGCTGTGGACCTCCCACCACCTCGTCCTGGACGGCTGGAGCCTGGCCCAGGTGCTGACGGAGGTCTGCGAGGAGTACGCGGCGCTCACCGCGGGGAGCGAGCCCGACCCGCCGGTGCGCCGGCCGTTCGCCGACTACGTGCGCTGGCTGGCCGACCAGGACACCGACGCGGCGCGGACCCACTGGCGGGAGACCCTCGCCGGATTCGCCACCCCCACACCGCTGCCCGTCGACCGCCCCCTGACCGGCGCGCACGAGGCCCGGTCGGCGGCCGTCCACACCACCGAGCTGTCCGACGCGGAGACCGCCGCGCTGGCCCGTACCGCCCGCGGGGCCGGACTGACCGTCAACACCCTGGTACAGGGCGCCTGGGCGCTGCTGCTGTCCCGCTACGGCGCCGAGCCGGACGTGGTGTTCGGCACCACCGTCTCCGGCCGCCCCGACGACCTGCCCGGCGTGGAGTCGATGGTGGGCATGTTCATCAACACCGTGCCCACCCGCGTCCGCGTCGACGGGCACCGCCCGGCCGTCGACTGGCTGCGTGAACTGCAGGACGCGCAGGCGCAGTCACGGCGCTTCGCGGCCGCCTCCCTGGCCGAACTCACCGCCCTCAGCGACGTGCCGTCCGGCACCCCGCTCTTCCACAGCATGGTCGCCTTCGAGAACTACCCCTTCGACGCCGCCCGCACCTCCGGCTCCGGAGTGCGGCTGGTGGACGTCACCTCCCGGGACGCCACCAACTACCCGCTGGTGCTGCGCGCCTACCAGGGCGAGCGGCTCGGCTTCGACCTCGCCCACGACCCGGACCTGTTCGACGCCGGCACCGTCCGCGCGCTCGCCGGGCGGCTGCGCCTGCTCCTCACGGAGATCGCCGAGCATCCCGGACGGCCCCTGCGCGCCCTGGCCTGGACGACCGCCGGGGAACGGCGCCGGATGCTCGTCGACCTCAACGGCGCCGAGCACGGCCGCCCGGCGGACACCCTGGTCGACCTGTTCGAGGCCCAGGCCGCCCGCACCCCCGACGCCGTCGCCGTCACCTGCGGCACCGACCGCCTCGACTACGCCGCGCTCGACGCCGCGGCCGGCCGCCTCGCCCACCTGCTGGCCGCGTCCGGCGCCGGACCCGAGCGGTTCGTGGCCCTCGCCCTGCCCCGCTCGGCGGACCTGGTGGTCGCGGTCCTGGCCGTGCTCAAGACGGGCGCCGCCTACCTGCCCCTCGACCCGAAGCTGCCCACCGAACGCGTCGCCCACCTGCTGGCGGACGCCGACCCGGTGGCCCTGGTGACCACCACCGAGGCCACGCGGCAGATACGGGCCGCCCTCCCGGTCGTGGCCCTGGACGACCCGGTCACCCAGGCCGACCTGGCCCGCCGCCCCTACACCTCCGGCTCGACCGGCCGCCCCAAGGGCGTGGTCGTCCCGCACGCCAACGTCGTACGCCTGTTCACCCGGACCCGCCACTGGTTCGGCTTCGACGGGAGCGACGTGTGGACGCTGTTCCACTCCTACGCCTTCGACTTCTCCGTCTGGGAGCTGTGGGGCGCCCTGCTGCACGGCGGCCGGCTCGTCGTCGTCCCCGAGGACACCGCGCGCTCCCCGGAGGACTTCCTGCGGCTGCTCGCCGACGAACGCGTCACCGTCCTCAACCAGACGCCCTCCGCGTTCTACCCGCTGGCCCGCGCCGACGCCGAACACCCGGAAGTCTCCGCGCGACTGGCCCTGCGCACGGTCGTCTTCGGCGGCGAGGCCCTGGACGTCGACCGGCTCGCCGAGTGGTACGCGCGCCACCCCGACACCGCACCGCGCCTGGTCAACATGTACGGCATCACCGAGACCACCGTCCACGTCACCCACCAGGCGCTGGACCGCACGACGGCCCGCACCGGCGCCGCGAGCCCCATCGGCACCGGCATCCCCGACCTGCGCGTGTACGTCCTCGACGACACCCTGGCCCCCGTACCGCCCGGCGCCGTGGGCGAGATGTACGTGGCGGGGGAGGGCCTGGCCCGCGGCTACCTGAAGAGGCCGGGGCTGACCGCCACACGGTTCCCCGCCGACCCCTTCGGCCCGCCGGGGACGCGGATGTACCGCACCGGCGACCGGGCCCGCCGACGGGCCGACGGCACCCTGGAGTACCTGGGCCGCGCCGACCAGCAGGTGAAGATCCGCGGCTACCGCATCGAACCCGGCGAGATCGAGGCCGCCCTGCACACCCACCCGGACGTCGGCGACGCGGCAGTGGGTGTCTACGAGGACGGCTCGGGGACCCGCCGGCTGGTCGCCCACGTCGTCGGCCGCGGCGGCGGCGCACCACCCTCCGCCGCCGGACTGCGCACCCACCTGGAGCGGCTGCTGCCCGCGCACATGGTGCCCGCCGCCTACGTGCCGCTGGCGGCGCTGCCGCTGACCGCCAACGGCAAACTCGACCGGCGCGCCCTGCCCGCCCCCGGACCGGACGGCTTCGCCACGGGCGCCGGGCGCATCGCGCCGCGCACCCCGGCGGAGCGCGCGGTCGCCGCCGCCTGGACGGACGTCCTCGACGTGGACGCCGACGACGTGGGGGTCGACGACGACTTCTTCGCCCTCGGCGGCGACTCGATCCTCGCCGTCCGGGTCGTCTCGCGGCTGCGCGCCGCCTTCGGCGCGGAGGTCTCGCCCCGGCTGCTGTTCACCCACTCGACGCTGTCCGCCCTGGCCGCCGCGCTCGGCGAGCCCCCGCAGGACGCCGCCGCTCCGGCCGATGTCATCCCGGCCACCGACCCCGGCGCCCCGGCGCCGCTGTCGTACGCGCAGCAGCGGCTGTGGTTCCTCGACCGCTTCGAACCGGGCGGTACCGAGTACACGACCCTGTCCCTGCTGCGCCTGCGCGGCCCCCTCGACACGGCCGCCCTGCGCACCGCCCTCGACGCACTGGTGTCCCGGCACGAGGCGCTGCGCACCACATTTACCGAACAGGACGGCCACGCACTCCAGACCGTGCACC
>NZ_VDFC01000080.1:20665-32943 GCF_008369065.1 Streptomyces apricus
CGGCCGGGACCTCGGCGAGCTGTACGCCGCCGCCCGCGGGGACCGCGCCCCCCGGCTGCCCCACCTGCCCGTCCGGTACGCGGACTTCGCCGCCTGGCAGCGCGGCCGCGCCGGGGAGACGGACGAGCAACTCGCCTACTGGCGCGCGGCGCTGGACGGGATCACCCCGCTGGAGCCGCCCACCGACCGCCCGCGTCCCGCCGTACGCGCCCGCAACGGAGCCCTGGTGACCTTCACCCTCCCCGCCGCGCTCACCGAACGGCTGCGCGCGACGGCACGCGAGGCCGACGCCACCCTGTACATGACGCTCCTGACGGCCTGCACGGCCCTGCTCTCCCGCTGGACGGACCAGGAGGACATCGCCGTCGGCACGGTCACCGCCGGCCGCGAACGGCCCGAACTCCACGACGTGGTCGGCATGTTCGTCAACACCCTGGTGCTGCGCAACCGGGTGGAGCCCGGACTGTCGTTCCACGCGCTGCTGGAGCGGGTCCGCACCACCGTCCTGGACGCGTTCGCCCACCAGGACGTGCCGTTCGAGAAACTGGTCGACGCCCTCCAGCCGGAGCGGGACACCAGCCGCACCCCGCTGTTCCAGGTCATGGTCGCGCTGCACAACCTGGGCGCCGAGGCACCCGCCCTGCCGGGCCTGGACGTCGAACCGCTCACACCGCCCGTCCGGCACGCCGCCTTCGACCTCGCCTTCGACTTCGTCGAGAGCGACGCCGGGGTGACCGGCCACCTGGAGTACGACACCGACCTGTTCGACCCGGACACCGCCCGGCGACTCGCCGTACGGCTGCGGTTGCTGCTGGAGGCGGCGACCGCGGAACCGCACCGGGACGTCCGCGCGCTGCCGCTGCTGACGGACGCCGAACAGCGGCAGGTGCTCGACGAGTGGCAGGGCGGCCGGCTGCCCGTGCCGGACACCTGCTTCCCCGCCCTGTTCGAGGCGCAGGCGGCCCGCACCCCGCACGCCACCGCCCTGGTGGCCCGGGACGCCACGCTCACCTTCGCGGCCCTGAACGAGCGCGCCAACCGGCTGGCCCACCACCTGATCGCGCTGGGCGCCGGCCCGGAGCGCGTGGTCGCCGTCCGGCTGCCCCGCACCTCGGACCTGCCGGTCGCCGTGTTCGCCGTCCTCAAGGCGGCCGGCACCCTGCTCTGCCTCGACCCGGACCTGCCCGAGGAGCGCACGGCGTTCCTCCTCGCGGACGCCGCCCCGCACACGGTCCTGACCCCGGACGCCCTGCGCCGCACACCCTGGGACGACCTGCCCGCCCACGACCCCACCGACGCCGACCGGACCGCCGCGCTGCACCCGGACAACGCCGCCTACATCGTCTACACCTCCGGCTCCACCGGCCGCCCCAAGGGCGTCACCGTCGCCCACCGCCACCTCGTCAACCTCTGCCACGACCACCGGGAAGGACTCGTCGCCCCGCACACCCCCGACGGACGACGGCTCAAGGCCGCGCTCAGCGCCTCCTTCTCCTTCGACACCTCCTGGGAGGGGCCGCTGCTGCTCGCCCTGGGCCAGGAGGTCCACCTCGTCGACGAGGACGTACGCCTGGACCCGGAGGCGTTCTGCGCCCAGGTCGACGAGCGGGAACTGGACCTGGTGAACGTCACCCCGTCCTTCCTGCGCGAACTCACCGCCGCCGGACTCCTCGCCCCTGGCCGCCACCACCCGCGCCTGCTCCTGGTGGGCGGCGAGGCCGTCGGCCCCGACACCTGGGCCGACCTGTGCGCCGCCCAGGACGACCTCGGCGTCACCGCGTACAACATGTACGGCCCCACCGAGACCACCGTCGACGCCGTCTACGGCCGCTGCACCGACCACCGGGCCCGCCCGGTGATCGGCCGTCCGGGCCGCAACCTGCGCGCCCACGTCCTCGACCGCGCCCTGCGCCCGGTCCCGCCCGGCGTACCGGGCGAGCTGTACCTCGCCGGGGCGCAGGTCGCCCGCGGCTACCTGAACCGGCCGGGCCTGACCGCCGCCCGCTTCCCCGCCGACCCGTTCGGCGCGCCGGGGGAGCGGATGTACCGCACCGGCGACCGCGCCCGCTGGACCACGTCCGGGCTGCTGGAGTTCCTGGGCCGGACCGACGAGCAGGTCAAGATCCGCGGATTCCGTATCGAGCCCGGCGAGGTGGAGGCCGCCCTGCTCGCGCTGCCGGACGTCACCGACGCCGCCGTGGCCGCCCGCGAGCACGCCGGACGCACCCTGCTGGTGGCGTACGTCGTGCCCGCCGGGGAGCGCGCCCCCTCCGCCGACGACCTGCGGGTGCGCCTGCGGCGGACCCTGCCGGACCACATGGTGCCCGCCGCGTTCGTGCCGCTGGAGCGCATACCGCGCACCAGCAGCGGCAAGACCGACCGCCGCGCCCTGCCGGCGCCGCCGAGCCGGCCCGACAGCGGCACGCCGTACGTGGCGCCCCGTCCCGGTACCGAGGAACGGCTGGCCGCCCTCTGGGCCGAGGCGCTGGGAGTGGAACGGGTCGGCGCGCGGGACAACTTCTTCGCGCTCGGCGGCGACTCCATCCTCAGCATCCAGATCGTCTCCCGCGCCCGCCGCGCGGGTCTCGCCCTCACCACCAAGGACGTCTTCCGCCACCAGACGGTCGCCGAACTCGCCCTGTGCGTCGCCGAGTCGGCGCCCGGGGCGGAAGGTGGCCCCACCGCTGACACCGCCGACACCGACAGCACCGACGGCACGGCACCCGCCGAGGCGCCGCTGTCTCCCATCCAGCGCTGGTACCTCGACGCCCGCCGCCCCGGCGACCCGATGCGCTTCACCATGACCCAGCGCCTGGAACTGGCCACCGGCACCGACCCGTCCGCGCTGGAACGGGCGGTCGAGGCCCTCGTGGATCGTCATCCGGCCCTGCGGACCCGCTTCCGGCACTCTGAGGGCTCTGAGGGGTCTGAGGACTCCGGGGACTTCGGGCACTCCGGAGACTTCGGGGACGGCTGGTACCAGGAAGTGCTGCCGCGGGCCCCGCACGGCGTGTTCACCCGCCACGACGCGGCGGACCTGGACGCGCCGGCACTGGAGGCCGAGGTGCAGCGCGCGGCGGAGACCGCGCAGGCGTCGCTCGATCCCACCGAAGGCCGGGTCGTACGCGTCCTGCTGTTCGACCGGGGCCCGGAACGTCCCGCCCAACTCCTCCTCACGGTCCACCACTTGGTCGTCGACGGCGTCTCCTGGCGCATCCTCCTCGGCGACCTGGAGAGCGCCCACCGCGCCCTCGCCGCCGGACGCCCCGCCGCACTCGCCCCGGCCGGCACCGCGTACGGCCGCTGGGCCCGGCGCCTGGAACAGCACACGCGCTCCGGCGCCCTGGACACCGACCTCCCCTACTGGACGCGCACCGCCGCAGCCCCCGCCGACCTGCCCGCCGGACGGCCCGGGCCCAACACCCACGGCACCGCCGCCACCCTCACCGTGACGCTGGACCCGGAGGAGACCGAGGCACTCCTGCGCCACGTCCCCGACGTCTACCGCACCCAGGTCAACGACGTGCTGCTCAGCGCCCTGGGCCGCACCCTGGCCCGCTGGCGCGAGCACGACACCGTCCTCGTCGGGGTCGAGGGGCACGGCCGGGAGGACCTGTTCGACGACGTGGACCTGTCCCGCACCGTCGGCTGGTTCACCGCCGAGTTCCCCCTCGCCCTGACCGTCGCACCCGAGGCCGACTGGCGCACCACCCTGCGCTCGGTCAAGGAGCAGCTGCGCGCCGTGCCGCTGCACGGCCTCAGCCACGGCGCCCTGCGCCACCTGCTGCCGGACGGCCCGCTCGCGAACGCCCCGCAGCCACAGGTCGGGTTCAACTACCACGGACGCTGGGACGCGGGCGGCGGCGCCGGGGGCGGGCTGTACCGGGCGGCGCTCCCCCCGGCCGGCCGCGACACCGACCCGGACGAGCCCCGCCCCTACCTGCTGGACATCACGGGCGTGGTCCAGGAAGGGCGGCTCGAACTGGGCTGGACCTACCCGGCCGCCGTCTACGACGAGCCCACCGTGCGGCACCTGGCCGAGGAGATGTGCGCGGCCCTCCGCGACATCGTGGCCCACTGCGCCGAGCCCGGCGCGGGCGGCCGCACCCCCTCCGACTTCCCCCTCGCGGGCCTGTCCCAGCGGCAGCTCGACCACCTGGTGGGCGACGGACGGCAGGTGGCGGACGTCCTGCCGCTGACGCCCCTGCAGTCCGGCATGCTCTTCCACGGGCTCGTCGACACGGCCGGCGCCTACTTCGACCGCACCGCCGTACGGCTGACCGGGGTGGCCGACCCGGCGGCGTTCGCCACGGCCTGGCAGCAGGTCGCCGACCGCACCCCGGCCCTGCGCACCGGCGTCCACTGGCAGGGCCTGCCGCACCCCGTGCAGGTCGTCCACCACCGGGTGGAGCTGCCGGTCACGCACCTGGACTGGCGGACCCTGACCGGCGAGGAGCGCGCCGCCGCCACGGAGCGGCTGCTCGCCGAGGACCGGGCGGCAGGCATGGAACTGACCCGTGCGCCGCTCACCCGGATCACCGTGGCCGCACTGCCCGGCGACGAGGTCCTGCTGCTGTGGTCCTCCCACCATCTCGTCCTCGACGGCTGGAGCACCGGGCAGCTGCTCACCGAGGTGTGCGAACGGTACGCCGCGCTCACCGGCGGCCACGACGCCGCGCCGCCCGTCCGGCGGCCGTTCACCGACTTCCTGCACTGGCTGCGGGAACAGGACGGGAGCGCGGCCGAACGCCACTGGGCCGACACCCTCGCCGGGGTCACCGACCGCACCCCGCTGCCCTACGACCGCACCCCCGCCGAGGCGCACCGGGCGCGCTCTGCCGAGTCCGTCCACCACGAGCTCGACGCGGACGCGTCCCGGCGGCTGCGGGAGAGCGCGGCCCGCGCCGGACTGACCGTCAACACCGTGGTGCAGGCCGCCTGGGCCCTGCTCCTCGCACGCTCCGGCGGGCGCGACGACGTCGTGTTCGGTACGACCGTCTCCGGACGGCCCGCCGAACTGCCCGGCGTCGACACCATGATCGGCATGTTCATCAACACCGTGCCGACCCGGGTACGCGTCCCCCGCGCCGGGTCCACGGCGGACTGGCTGCGCGGCCTGCAGGAACGGCAGAGCGAGGACCGGCGCTTCGACTTCCTCTCCCTCGCCCGCATCCAGTCGCTGACCGGCGTCCCCGCCGGGCAGGCCCTGTTCGACAGCATGGTCGTGTTCGAGAACTACCCCGTCGACGAGTCGGCCGCCGCCCGGACGGGCGTGGGCGTGGCCGAGGTGCGCGCCGACGACGCCACCACCTTCCCGCTGTGCCTGCGCGCCCACCTGAGCGACCGGCTCGGCTTCGACCTGGCCTACGACCCCGCCTTCTTCGACCGCACCACGGTGGAACGGGCCGCGCGGCGCCTGGCCGTCCTGCTCGTCCGGCTCGCCGATGGCCTCGGCGAGGTCCGTGAGGGCACTCGTGACGGCGCCTATGACGGCGCCTATGACGGTTCCCGTGACGGCGCCCGTGACGGTGACGTCGGTGCGCTCGAACCGCTCACCGCCGAGGACTGCCGACTACTGGAGGAGTGGAACACCACCGCCCGCCCGACGCGGCCGCGCAGCCCGGTGGACCTGTTCGCCGAGCAGGTCCGCCGCACCCCGGACGCCCCCGCCCTGAGCGACGGCGACCGGCGGGTGACCTACCGCGAACTCGACGGCTGGTCCGACCGGGTGGCGTCCCGGCTGCTCACCGCCGGCCTGGCCCCCGAGGACGGGGTGGCGCTGCTGATGGACCGCTGCGCCGAACTCGTGGTCGCTCAGCTGGCGGTCCTCAAGGCGGGCGGCGCCTACGTGCCCGTGGACGGCCGCGCCCCCGAGGAGCGGCGCCGGACGATGCTCGCGCGGGCGGGCGTCCGGGTCCGGCTCACCACCGAGGAGGTCACCGCGGCCCGCCATGCCCCGGAGGCCACGGCGGGAACGCCCGCCGTACCGGCGGACCCCGACCGCCTGGCGTACGTCATGTTCACCTCCGGCTCCACCGGACTGCCGAAGGCCGTCGCGGTACGCCACCGCGACGTGGCGTCGCTGGCCACCGACAGCCGCTTCGCCGACGGGGTCTGCGCCCGGGTCCTGCTGCACTCACCGGTCGCCTTCGACGCGGCCACCTTCGAGGTGTGGGCACCTCTGCTGACCGGCGGCTGTGTGGTGGTGGCCCCTGAGCGACCGCTGGACGCGGCCCTGCTGCGGCAACTGATCGGGCCGGACGCGCGGACCGCCGGCGAGGCAACGCCCGACTCCGCCGACGCCGGATCGGCCGGTCCGGTGGACGTCGCACCGACCGGTCTGGTCGTCGCCGGACCGGGTGGCTCCGTCCACGACGGCGACCGCCGAGCCGGGAGCACCGGCCGCCGGGACGGCACCGTCCGCCCGGGCGGTGGCGGCCTCACGGCCGTGTGGCTGACGGCCGGGGTGTTCCGGCTCCTGGCCCAGGACGCGCCGGACTGCTTCGCGGGGCTGCGCCAGGTGTGGACCGGCGGGGACGTCGTGCCCGCGGCGGCCGTGCGCCGCGTCCTGGCCGCCTGCCCCGGCCTGACCGTGGTGGACGGCTACGGGCCGACCGAGACCACGACCTTCGCCACGTCCCACGCCCTCGACGACGCGGCGGCCGTCCCCGACGCCGTCCCCGTCGGACGCCCGCTCGACGACAAGCGGGTCCACGTCCTCGACTCCCGGATGCGCCCCGTCCCGCCGGGCTGCGCGGGCGAGTTGTACGTCGCCGGCGAAGGCGTCGCACGCGGCTACCTGGGCCGCCCCGGCGACAGCGCACGCCGCTTCCTCGCCGACCCCCTCGGGCCGCCCGGCACGCGGATGTACCGCACCGGTGACCTGGCCCGCCGTCACCCCGACGGCACGGTCGAGTTCCTGGGCCGCGCCGACGACCAGGTGAAGATCCGCGGCTTCCGGGTCGAGCCCGGCGAGGCCGCGGCCGTGCTGGCGGCCCACCCCGGCGTCGCGGACGTGGCGGTGGTGGCGCTGCGCCTGCGCGGCCGGCTCGACACGCGGGCCCTCGCGGCGGCCCTGGACGGGCTGGTGACGCGGCACGAGTCGCTGCGCACCACCTTCGACACCGTGGACGGCCGGGGCGTGCAGATCGTGCACCCGCCGCGTGAGGTGCCGCTGCCGCTCGACGACCTGTCCGACCTGTCCGAGGGCGACCGCACCGCCCGCCTGGAGAAGCGCCTCGCCGCCGACCGGGCCCTCCCCTTCGACCTGCGCGCCCACGCCCGCCGCTCGCTCCCCGACTACCTGGTGCCCGCCGCCTTCGTCCCCCTCACGGCCCTCCCGCTGAGCGGCAACGGCAAGGTGGACCACGCCGCGCTCCCGGCTCCGGAGGCGGGCACCGGCCCGGAGCGGGGCACGCACCGCGCACCGCGCACCGACGCCGAACGCCGCACCGCCGAGGTCTTCGCCGACGTGCTCGGCGGACGACGGCCCGACGGGCAACTGCCCGGCATGGACGACGACTTCTTCGCGCTGGGCGGCGACTCCATCCTCAGCATCCGCCTCGCCTCCCGGCTGGCCGAGGAGTTCGGCACCCCGCTCTCCCCGCGCGACGTGTTCMCCCACCCGACACCCGCCGCACTCACCGAACTGCTCACCGACCTGCTCACCGGGGACCGGAGCGCCGACGCGGCACGCCCCGCCGTCGTGCCGGTGGCCCGGGACGCGACGGCACCGATGTCGTACGCGCAGCAACGCCTGTGGTTCCTGGAGGAGTTCGCCCCCGGCGGCACCGAGTACGTCACCGCCCTGGCGCTGCGCCTGCGCGGCCGGCTCGACACGCGGGCCCTCGCGGCGGCCCTGGACGGGCTGGTGACGCGGCACGAGTCGCTGCGCACCACCTTCGACACCGTGGACGGCCGGGGCGTGCAGATCGTGCACCCGCCGCGTGAGGTGCCGCTGCCGCTCGACGACCTGTCCGACCTGTCCGAGGGCGACCGCACCGCCCGCCTGGAGAAGCGCCTCGCCGCCGACCGGGCCCTCCCCTTCGACCTGCGCGCGTCCTGACCCTCACCCTGCACCACATCGTCACCGACGGCTGGTCGACCGCCGTCCTCACCGGCGACCTCGCCCACCTCTACCGGGCCGCGCTGGACCCGGCCACCGAGCCCCTGCCGCCGCTTCCGGTCCAGTACGCCGACTACGCCCACTGGCAGCGCACCGCGAGCGGCAGCAAGGGACAACTGGCGTACTGGAACGAGCGGTTGAGCGGCATCGAGCCCCTCGACCTGCCCACCGACCGGCCCCGGCCGCCGATCCGCACCCGGTCCGGCGCGACCACCCGGCTCACCCTGCCGCCCCGCACCGCGCGCCGCCTGCGGCAGGTGGGCAGCGCACGGGGGACCACCCTCTTCACCACACTGGTCGCCGCCGCGCAGACCTTCCTCGCCCGGGTGTGCGGCAGCCGGGACGTCGCCGTCGGCACCGTCACCTCGGGCCGCGACCAGGCCGAGGTCCAGCAGCTCGTCGGCTTCTTCGTCAACACCCTGGTCCTGCGCTCGCAGGTCGACACCGGGCGTCCCTTCGCCGAGTTCCTCGACGACGTTCGGCAGACCGTGCTGGACGCGTTCGCCCACCAGGAGGTGCCGTTCGAGCAGGTGGTGGACGAGGTGCGCCCGGTGCGCGACACCAGCCGCACCCCGCTGTTCCAGGTGATGGTCGTCCTGCAGAACACCCCGGCCGCCGACCTCGACCTGCCGGGCCTGGAGGTGTCCGCCGTCGAGACGGAGCTCCAGCACGCCGCGTTCGACCTCACCCTGGAGTTCGCGGAGGCGGACTCCGGGGCGCTGGACGGCCTGCTGACCTACAACACCGACCTGTTCGACGCGGCCACGGCGGAGCAGCTCGCCGGTCAGCTCGCCACGCTGCTGTCGGCCGTGGCCGACGACCCGCACCGCCCCCTCGGCGCGCTGCCGCTCGCCTCCGACGACGAACTGAAGGACCTCCTTGAGCAGGGACGCGGCACCGCCCAGCCGGTGCCGGTGGCGACACTGCCGCAGCTGTTCGAACGGCAGGCGGCCGCCACCCCCGACGCCGTGGCCCTGGAGGACACCGCGCGGGAGCTGACGTACGCCGAGGTCGACCGCGCCGCCAACCGGCTCGCCCACCGGCTGATCGCCCGCGGGGTCGGCCCCGAGGACGTCGTGGCCCTCGCCCTGCCCCGTACCGCCGAGACGGTGGTCGCACAGCTCGCCGTCGCCAAGGCGGGCGCCGCCTTTCTGCCCGTCGACCCGAACTACCCTCGGCAGCGGCGGGAGTTCATGACCACCGACGCGGGCGCCCAGGTGATCCTCGACGATCCGGCACAGGTGTGGGGAACGCGGGCGGAGACGGGGGCGGCGGACGGCCCGACAGCCCCGCGGACACCGGACGCCCCGGACAGCACCTTCATCGCCGCCGACCCCACCGACACCGCGCCCACCGACGCCGACCGCACCACCCCCCTCACCCCCGACCATCCGGCGTACGTCATCTACACCTCCGGGTCCACCGGGACCCCGAAGGGCGTCACCGTGACGCACCGGGGCCTGGCGGGCTTCACCGCGGCCGCTGCCGAGCAATACGCGGCGGGCCCCGGCGACCGGGTGCTGCAGTTCGCCTCACCCAGCTTCGACGCCTCCGTCCTCGAACTGTGCGTCTCCCTGCTCAGCGGCGCCACCTTGGTCACGGGGGAGGAGGGGCCGCTGATCGGCGAACGGCTCGCCCAGGTGCTCGCCGGGCGCCGCATCAGCCACACCCTCATTCCGCCGGCCGCGCTGGCCACCGTGGCCCCGGAGACCGCCGGGACCCTGCCGCACCTGCGCACCCTGATCGTCGGCGCCGAGGCGTGCCCCGCCGACCTCGTGGAACGGTGGGCGCCCGGCCGCCGCATGATCAACTCCTACGGGCCCACCGAGGCCACCGTCGTCGCCACCTGGACCGGTCCGCTGACCCCGGCGGGCAGCGCGCCGCCCATCGGCGGCCCGGCCGGCGCCACCCGCGTGTACGTCCTCGACGCGGCCCTGCGACCCGTGCCGCCCGGCGTGACGGGGGAGCTGTACGTGGCGGGGCCGGGGCTGGCCCGCGGCTACCTCCACCGGCCGGGCCTGACCGCCCGGCGGTTCGTCGCCGACCCGTTCGGCGCGGCGGGAGAACGCATGTACCGCACCGGCGACCGGGTGCGCCGGGGCGCCGACGGCGCGCTGCGCTTCGTCGGCCGCACCGACGACCAGATCAAACTGCGCGGCTTCCGCATCGAGCCGGGGGAGACGGAGAGCGCGCTGCGCCGCAGCCCGCACGTACGGGACGCGGTGGTCGTCGTCCGTACCGACGGCCCGGACGGGCGACCGTCCGACCACCACGGACGACTGGTGGCGTACGTCGTCCCCGCCACCGCCACCGCCACCGCCGATGACGAGGGCACCGGCGCGAGCGCCGAGGCCCTGCCCGTCGCCGCCCTGCGCGAGCACCTCGCAGGACTGCTGCCCCCGCACATGGTGCCGGCCGTGTTCGTGCCGCTGGAACGGCTGCCGCTCACCCCCAACGGCAAGACGGACCGCCGGGCCCTGCCCGCCCCGGGCCCGGCGCACACCGCCGGGACGGGCCCGCGCACCGCACCCCGTACGGACACCGAACGACGCATCGCCGGTGTCTGGGCCGACGTCCTCGGCGTGGCGGACGTCGGCGCGGACGACAACTTCTTCCACCTCGGCGGCGACTCGATCCTGAGCATGCAGGTGGTGTCCCGGCTGCGGCGCGAGGGCCTGCACCTGGCCACCCGCGACCTGTTCACCCACCAGACGGTCGCCGAGCTGGCCACCGTCGTCGGCACGGCTCCGCAGCGCACCGGCGACGGCCCGGCGACCGGCGCGGTGCCCCTCACCCCGATCCAGGAGTGGTTCCTGACCACACCGCGCGCCGACCACACCCACTTCAACCAGTCGGCGCTGCTGGAACTCGACGGCGCGCTCGACCGGACCGCCCTGGAGACCGCCCTGGACGCCCTGCTGGAGCACCACGACGCCCTGCGCATGCGCTTCACCCGGGACACCGACGGCTGGCACCAGTTCAACCCGCCGCCGGAGGAGACGAAGGGGCTCCTCGTCCACCACGACCTGTCGGGCCTGCCGGCCGGGGAGGCCGCCGCGGCCATGGAGCGGGCCGCGGACGGCCTGCACACCGGGTTCGACCTCGGCCGGGGCCCGCTGCTGAGGGCGGCCCTGTTCACCGGAGTGGCCGGTGCGAACGCCTCCGACGGGGGCGAGGGCGAGGACACGGGCGAGGTCGAGAGCGCGGGCGGCGCATCGGTGTTCCTCCTCCTGGTCGTCCATCACCTGGTGGTGGACGCCGTGTCCTGGCGCATCCTCGCCGACGACCTGGAAGCCGCCTACGGGCAGGCCGTGCGCGGCGGCCGCGTCGAGCTGGGGGAGCGCACCACCTCGTTCCACGACTGGGCCCGCAGGCTCGCCGGGCACGTCGCCGAGGGCGGCCTGGACCACGAACTGCCGTACTGGGAACAGGCGGTGACCGCCGAACAGCCGCAGGCCCCGACCGAACCCGGTGCGGACGCCCGGGAGGCGGGCGCGTTCACCGTCGAACTCGACGAGGAGGACACGGCGGCCCTGCTGCGCGCGGCGCCGGCCGCCTACCGCACCCGTGTCAACGACGTCCTGCTGGCCGCGCTGGCCCTGGCGCTGTCCCGCTGGACCGGCAGCGACCGCGTCCGCCTGGACCTCGAAGGCCACGGCCGTGAGGACCTGCTCGACGACGTGGACCTCTCCCGCACGGTCGGCTGGTTCACCACCGTCCACCCGGTCGCCCTCCAGGTGCCCGAACCGCACTGCCCGGGACCCGACCGCGACTGGCGTGCCCTCGTGAAGTCGGTGCGCCGCCAGCTGCGATCCGTACCCGGCAACGGACTGGGCTTCGGCGTCCTGCGCACCTTCGGACCGCCCGGGGTACGCGAACGGCTGGGCGCCGCCGCGCACGGCCGGGTGGTCTTCAACTACCTCGGCCAGTGGGACGCGCGCCCCGCCGGCTCCGAAGGCGGCCTGATCCGCGCCGAACACGGCTCCTTCGGCCAGGACCACGACCCCCGGGACAGCGGTTCGCACCCGCTGGAGGTGGTCGGCGCGGTACGCGACGGACGCCTCGCCTTCACCTGGCACCACCGCTCCGGGACGGCCRATCCGGCGACCGTGCGGCGCACCGCCGAGGAGTTCACCGAAGCGCTCCGCCACAT
>NZ_VDFC01000081.1:0-2042 GCF_008369065.1 Streptomyces apricus
CCCCCACGCCTACCGCCTCCGCCCCGGCCGACCGGACCAGGAAGACGTTCTCCGGACCGGGCGGGACCGCCATCGCCACCTGCGACGGGGCGACGGTACGTCTGCTGTCGTGGGCCCCCGCCCAGGGCTACGGGGTCAAGAGCGCCGACCGGGGTCCCGACGCCGAGCACGTCGAGGTGAAGTTCGAGGGCGGCGCGGGCAAGGCCGAGCTCCGGGTGCGCTGCGTGGACGGCGTGCCCGTCGGGTCCTGGAAACAGGACGACTGAGGCGGCCGAGGCGGCGGAGAAGGCGGAGACGGCTGGACGCAGCAGAGCCCGGCCGGACAGGGGGCCGGCCGGGCTCTGGGTCCGCGGGCCGCGCGAGGACCGCGCGACCGGTTCCGTCAGTGGTGACCGTGGGCGGAACTGGAGGCGCCGCCGAACAGGCGGGCGACGGCTCGGAACGGCAGGGKGACGACGGTCGCGACAGCCCCGCCGATGGACCGAAGGACGTCTGCGATGGCCTTCAACATGGTGACCTCCGTCTTCCTCGGGCGCGGTGCGCCGTATCCGGTGTGCCGCTGTACGGCCGATCACTGTCCGGGTGCCCGATGATCGGGCAAAGAAACCGCCCGCCTGCCAGGGCGGTTGACCGCGGCTCCGGCTGACGACCGGTCAATTGATCGTGACGACACGGGCCCAGGACGGAGGAGTGTCCGGAACGTAGTCGGGGTCCTCCTCGTCCGCCGTGCCGGACGGGCGGGGGAAGAGGCCGACGACCGTACGGCAGGGCGGCGGCGCGGAGGGCCACGGCGTCTGCCCGTCCGTGAGGGCGACGATCACGTCGGGGCGCGGCCGGGAGCGCAGCGCCTGCGCGAAACCGGAGCGCAGGTCGGTGCCCCCGCCGCCGAGCAGCTCGATCCCCTCGGCGCGGCAGAGCGGGACGGCGACCCTGGCCGCCGCGTCGCAGGAGACCACCGAGACCAGGTCGCGCCGCCCGCCCACCGCCCGCGTGATCGCCGCCACCTCCAGCAGCGCGCTGCCGAGTTCGGCGTCGCTGACCGACCCGGAGGTGTCGATGACGACGCAGACCCGCGGCGGCGTACGGCGCAGGCTCGGCAGCACCACCCCGGGGACCCCGGCCGAGCGCCGCGACGGACGCCGGTAGCTGTGGTTCTCGCCCGTGCCGGGCGCGCCCGCCGCCGAACGGACCGCCGCCCCCAGCAACTGCCGCCACGGCTGCGGGGTCTGGAACGCCTCGTCCGCCCACCGGCGCCATCCCTCCGGTGCCTCGCCCGGCCGGCCCCTGATCCCCTCGGCGACCCGGAAGCGGACCGCGTCCCGCTGCTGCCTGGTCAGGCCGTTCGCCCCGTCGGGCCCCAGCTCCCACGGCCGGACCTGCCCGTCCGCACCGCTGCCGCAGTCCAGCCAGGCCAGGTCCGCGGCGAGCCCGGACAGCGACGCCCTCTGCAGGTACTCCTCCATCAGGAGCCCGGCGGGGAGCCCCAGCAGGGAGGGGAGCACCACTCCGGCAGGCCGCGGCAGCCCGTCACCGTAGATGTCGTCGTTGATCTCGAAGTCCGCCGCGATGTTGCGGCGCAGCCGCTCGCCCGGCCCGTGCTCCTCGTGCCGCCGCGCGTACCGCTCGCCCCGCCCGTGATGGTCCCGCAGCAGGTGGGACACCTCGTGCACCCAGACGCCCGCCAGCTCCTCCACCGGGGTGCGCGCCACGAAACCGGGGGAGACGTAGCAGCGCCAGTGCGCGTCCACCGCCATCGTCGGCACCGACCGGTCCTCCACCACGTGCAGGGCGAACAGCGCCCCGGCGAGATACGGGCGGACCCGCACCGCGTGCAGCCGGGCGGCCAGCAGCTTCTCCGTGTCCAGCGGAAGCGGCGGCGGTGCGGCCCGCGCGGTGCGACCGACCGGATCCGCCGGCGGCCCGGGCTCCGTGGTCCGCACCGGACGCGGCGGCGCGGGCCGGGGCATCGGGTGCGGCAACGGGCGGGTCTGCGGACGGGGCGGTGGATGCGGCAACGGGTGGAACTGCGGGCGGGGCAGTGG
>NZ_VDFC01000081.1:2142-18295 GCF_008369065.1 Streptomyces apricus
GTGGATGCGGCAGTGGGCGGGCCCGCGGGCCAGGGGGTGGATGCGGCGCCCCGGGCCGTGCGGCGCCGGTCATCGGCCCACCCTCGTCCCCCGTGCGGCGGCGGCCGCGACGCGCCGCACCGACCGGTCCGCCTCCCGGGCCAGACCGATCACCCCGGCCAGCCGCTCCATCGTCTCCGGCACCTCCCAGTCGTCGCGCCGCAGCCCGGCCAGCGCCGTCGCCGGGGCGACCAGCAGGTCGGCGGTGCCGGTCTCCATCGCCCGCACCAGCACGGCCCAGCCCGCCTCCCACCGCTCGCGCTCCGGCCGTGCTCCGACGGCGGCCACCACCGCCTCCAGCGCCGCCTGCCGCAGGTCACCCCGCTCGGGCAGCTCGGCGGCGGCCGGGTCGGCCAGCAGCGACTCCGGGTCCGGCAGGTCCATCCGGTCCAGGTAGGCGAGGAGTTCGAGGCCCGGTCCGTCGCCCACCGCTCCCCGTACGAGCAGCGCCAGCACCTCGCGGGAGACCGAGGCCGCCGTCCCGAACGCCAGCAGGGTCAGCGCGGCGTCCCAGCTCCGGGGCGAGGGCCAGGCCCCGCCGCGCCGCGTCTCGGAACCCGGCAGCCGGTGGATCAGCGTCGGCCGGGCGGCCAGGAAGCCGCAGACCGCACGGCGTGCGAAGGCCACCGCCTCCGCCAGCAGGTCCGGTGCGAGCCGGGGCAGCTCCGCCCGCGGCCAGACACCGCCGAGACCGCGCACCACCACCTCCTGGTCGTGCACCCAGTGCAGGTGCACGAACCGGTTGGCCAGCGGCGGACTCAGCTCCCACCCGTCCGCCGCCGAGGCGCGCGGGTTGGCGGCGGCCACGATCCGTACCCCGGGCGGCAGTTGCAGCGCACCGACCCGCCGCTCCAGGACCACCCTGAGCAGGGCGGCCTGCACGGCCGGGGTGGCGGTGGACAGCTCGTCCAGGAAGAGCAGCCCACGCCCGGCGCGCACGAGTTCCACGGCCCACTGCGGCGGGGCCATCGGCACCCCCTGCACCGCGGGGTCCTCGCCCACGACGGGCAGCCCCGAGAAGTCCGACGGCTCGTGGACACTGGCGATCACGGTGGTCAGCGGCAGGCCGAGGGAGGCGGCGAGCTGGGTCAGGGCCGCGGTCTTGCCGATACCCGGCTCGCCCCAGAGCAGCACGGGCAGGTCCGCGGCCACGGCCAGGGTGAGCGCTTCGAGCTGTTCGTCGGGCCGCGGTTCGGTGGTGGTCGTCCGCAGAAGGGTCAGGAGGTCGTCGGCCAGGGCGAGACGTGTACTCCGGGCGGGCAGGACGGTGCTGATGGTCATGGGCATCACCTGAAGAGGAGAGGGGTGGAAGGGAGCAGGAGCCGGGGCACGGGACAGCCGGCCGCATGCCATGGGTGCGTGCGGCCCGGGTCGGTCCGCCGGGCCGGGGACATGGGTGAAAGCGCCGGTCAGGAGAACAGGCCGGTGCGGGGCCGGGACCGGCTGTTCAGCTTGCGGCGCACCGGTTGCGGGGTACGGCGGGTGAGCCGTGGACGCCGAGCGGCGATCGCCCGCCCGGTGTCGGACACGTACGCGCTGCCCGTGGCACCGGAACTCGGACGGACGGCGGTCAACCCCGAGCGGAAGAGGCCGTGTTCGACGCGGCGGGCCATGGCCGACTCCAGCTCCTCGCGGAGCGGGCCCTCGCGCAGGATCGCGGCAGGTCCGAGCAGTCCCTCGACCACGGCCAGCGCCCCCGCCACGTCACCGTGGACGAGCCGCTCCCGGACCGCGGGCAGCGCCTCCGGGTCGCGGTGCACCTCGTCGATCGCGCGCAGGCAGGGCAGCGGGGGACCGCCGAGCGCCACCAGCAGTTCCTCGCGCCGCAGTTGGGCGGGGTCGTGGTCGACCGCCGTCAGCACCCCGTCCCGCAGGGCGATCCGGTGGTCCTCGCCACGGCACCTGACCCGGTGCGGATCTGCGGGTGGCGCACCGGGGCCGCCCGCGGGCGCCGACGGGTACGCCGCCAGTGCCGCGCCGACGAGCGGATGCAGCCGTCCCACCGGGACGAGCCCCGCGCGCAGCAACTCCACGTCGGGCGGCACCCGTACGGCCGCTTCCGGCAGGACGGGGAGCGCCGCGGCATGATGTGGTGACAGCGCATCCGCAGTCAGGGTCCGGAACGTCGGGACGTGGCTGTCGTCGGGGGCGACCAGTTCGAGCACGGCACGCTTCCGCGGACCGAGCCGTACGGTGAAGGCCCCGCGGGGGAGCCCTTCGGCCCGCAGGAGCAGCTCGGCCTCGGCTGCCCAACTGCCCACTGCATACGGGGAGTTGTCGCTCACCGAAGGGAGCGGGCCGCACCGCGTCCGCAACTCGCCGGCCCGTTCCGCGTCCCAGAGGTGCCGGTGCAGATCGAGCCGGAACCGCCGGTCGGGATGCGGATGCGGATGCGGGTCCGGACGGTGTCCGGCGGCGCCGTTCCACGACCCGTCCCACACGGCCAGGGACAGATACTGTCCCGCGTCCGCGTACGCCGGTGGTGTCCGCACCACCAGCTGCAGCGGCGTACCGCCGCAGTCGTGGTAACGGGCCAGTGAGAGGGTGAGTCCGGGGCGCAGCCGTCCATCGGGGGCGACCCGGGGCATGTGCCAGCGCAGCAGATCCGGCGCCAGCCGACGCAGATCGGCCCGCAGGAGGTTGGCGGTAAGGGTGCCGTGGCGGTCGCGCACGGCGCGCAGATCGAGGTCGACGTAGACACGGGCGGCGGCGCAGGCCCCCGCCCAGTCGCCGGCGGCACGGCGTGCGGCCGCTTTCTCGATCATGGACGGTGGCACGGCGTACTCGCGTACGCGCTGCCACATCGACAGGTGGGGCGGAATCCCGTTCGCGAAGTGAGGTGCCATCAGCACTCACCTTGCGCGAATGATTCCCCCGTTCCGAAAGAGGAGGTGTTCTTCATCCCGCGCATCGTAACCACGCCCGGGAAGGCCTGTCACTCCCTTTCCGACCAGCCCTCGTGGACCGGTGCGGCGCCCTCCTGACCTGCGTACCCTGTCCTGGTGTCGAATCCCCGCCTGCGCCGTGTCGCCGTCCTGGTGCTGGAGGGCGCCAAGCCGCTCGACGTCGGCATCCCGGCCCAGGTGTTCAGTACGCGGGCGAGCATGCCGTACGAGGTGCGGCTGTGCGGTGCGGCGCCCGGCCTGGTGACCGGCGGCGACGGCCTCTCGTACCACGTCGCCGACGGCCCGGACGCGCTCGCGTGGGCCGACATCGTGTTCATCCCCGGCTACCGGTTCCCGGGTCGGGACGATCCGCCGCCCGCCGTCGTCGACGCGCTCCGCACCGCCCACCACCGGGGCGCGCGGCTGGCGGCCATCTCGACGGGTGCCTTCGCGCTCGCCGCGACGGGCCTGCTCGACGGGAGGCGCGCCACGACGCACTGGCACTACACGCGGGCGCTGGCGGCCCGGCACCCGCAGGTGCGGGTCGACGAGAACGTGCTGTTCGTCGACGAGGGCAGCGTCCTGACCTCGGCGGGCGCCGCCTCCGGCATCGACCTGTGCCTGCACATCCTGCGCGGCGACCTGGGGGTGGCCGCTTCCAACCACGCGGCCCGGCGCCTGGTCGCGGCCCCCTACCGCAGCGGGGGCCAGGCACAGTACGTACCGCGCAGCGTGCCGGAGCCGCTCGGCGAGCAGTTCGCCGCCACCCGGCAGTGGGCCCTGCACCGCCTCGGCGAGCGGCTCACCCTCGACCTGCTGGCGCGTCAGGCCGCGGTCTCCCCGCGCACCTTCTCGCGGCGCTTCGTGCAGGAGACGGGGTACACGCCGATGCAGTGGGTCATGCGGGCCCGCGTCGACCTGGCCCGCGAACTGCTGGAGCGGTCGCAGCGCAGCGTCGAGCAGATCGCCGCCGACGTCGGTCTGGGCACGGGCGCGAACCTGCGCACCCACTTCCAGCGCATCCTGGGCACCACACCCAGCGAGTACCGGCGCACCTTCACCCCGGGCGAGTGACGCCGCAGGCCGGGACGGGGCAGGCCTGGAACACCTGGTACGCCCGGCACGCGTGGCGCGATCCTTTTGAACCGTGGCGATCGCGCCACTGTCAGCCGAGCTCCCCGCGAGCGAGCCTGGTGGCGAACCGAAAGGACACCACTCATGACTCGCATCGCCATCAACGGATTCGGCCGCATCGGGCGCAACGTGCTGAGGGCGCTGATCGAACGCGACAGCACGCTCGACGTGGTCGCCGTCAACGACCTCACCGAACCAGCCACGCTCGCGCGGCTGCTCGCGTACGACACCACGGCCGGGCGGCTGGGCCGCCCGGTGACCGTCGAGGGGGACACGCTCGTCGTGGACGGCCGCCGCATCCAGGTGCTCGCCGAGCGCGAGCCCGCGCAGCTGCCGTGGGCCGACCTCGGGGTGGACGTCGTCGTCGAGGCCACCGGCCGCTTCACGTCGGCCAAGGCCGCGGGCGCCCACCTCGACGCGGGCGCGAAGCGGGTGCTCGTCAGCGCGCCGTCCGACGGCGCCGACGTCACGCTGGCCTTCGGGGTCAACACCGACGCCTACGACCCGGCCCTGCACCGGATCGTCTCCTGCGCCTCGTGCACGACGAACGCGCTGGCTCCGCTGGCCGGGGTGCTCGACGACCTCGCGGGCATCGAGCACGCCTTCATGACGACGGTGCACGCCTACACGCAGGAGCAGAACCTGCAGGACGGGCCGCACCGCGACGCCCGCCGTGCCCGGGCCGCGGCGGTCAACATCGTGCCGACGACGACGGGCGCCGCCAAGGCGATCGGCCTCGTGCTGCCGAAGCTGGACGGGAAACTGTCGGGCGACTCGATCCGCGTACCGGTCCCGGTGGGGTCCATCGTCGAACTGAACTCGACCGTGGCCCGTGACGTCACCCGCGACGACGTGCTGGCGGCCTACCGCGCCGCGGCCGACGGACCGCTCGCGGGCGTCCTCGAATACTCGGACTTCCCGCTGGTGTCCTCCGACATCGTGGGCAACCCCGCCTCGTCGATCTTCGACTCGGCCCTCACCCGCGTCGACGGCCGCCATGTGAAGGTGGTCGCCTGGTACGACAACGAATGGGGCTTCTCCCACCGCGTGGTCGACACGCTCGAATTCCTCGCCACCCGCTGAGCGTCCGCCCGCTGACCGCCTGCACGCGACCCGCGGTCCGCCCGCGACCCGCCGGCCGTCCGGGGGCCGGCGGGTCCGCGATCCGCGCATCCGCGATCCGCCGTGGCCCGTGCCGCCGCTCCGATAACATGATCGAACTCATGGGCGATCATACTGGTCACCTCTCCTTCACTAGAAGCACTAGAAGCTTCACCAGAAGTACGTGTCGTCTAGCGCGAAGGGTGAGCCGTACGACCACCATCTAACAAAGCGGCCGGGCATTGAAATCTAGAGAATCGCGGGTCCCCCCGCGGACGACCTCCACAGAAGAATCGGCGCTGACGCGCAACAGACGGCTGTTGTGGGCCGCGGCGGGTGTCACGCTCCTCGCCTTCCTCGTCGTTCTGGAGATCGTCGCGCAGGGCTACGGCGAACACGGGCCGATCCTCAACCTGTCGCGCGAGGTGATCTTCGCGCCCCATTCCGGGCCGCTGCTGTACGCCGGTCTCGCCCTGATGATGGTGGTGCTCACCTGGCGCGAGCGGTTCGTCGCGGCGGGCGCCGCCGTCGGCATCGACGTCGTCCTGTGGCTGGTGCGGTGGGCGGCCGGCGCCGAGATGAACTTCGGCAACGGCGCGCTGTGGGTGCTCATCGGCTGCGCGGTCCTCGCGCTGACCCGCCGCACGGGCCCGGACCGCGCCCTGCTGCTCAAGGGCACCGGGCTCGGCCTGTTGCTGATAGGCGGCCACAAGACGGGCGACGCCTGGCTGCTCATCACGTCGAAGACGCGCCCGGACGTCCTCGACCCGTACGTGGCGGTCGCCGACCACGCGCTCGGTGACCCGTCGTGGCTCGTGGGCCGGGTGGTCGAGGCGACCGACCCGGTCGGCGGCCACCTCCTCGGCGCCGTCTACGGCCAGCTCCCGCTGGCGGCGGCCGTGTTCGCGCTGTACCAGCTGCGGCACGTGGCGGTCGAACGCCGCTTCCCGAGCCACCACCTGGTGCGCACCTTCCTGGTCATCGGCCTGCTCGGCCCCGCCATCTACATGATCTTCCCGGTGGCCGGACCCGTCTACGCCTACGGTCCCGACGGCGGCCCGTGGGCGGCGGCCGACCTGTGGCCGCACACGCTGCCGCCGATCACCGCCCCGCACCCCATACCGTTCGACGAGATCACCCCGCGCAACTGCATGCCCAGCCTGCACACGGCCTGGACCACCGCGATCTTCCTCCATTCCCGCAAGGGCTCGCGCCCCCTGCGGTACGCGGGCACCTTCTGGCTGGCCGGCACGCTCACCGCGACCCTGGGATTCGGCTACCACTACGGCGCGGACCTCATCGCCGGTGTGGTGTTCGCGCTCACCATCGACGCGGGGATGCGCGCACTGGGCCGCGGCTGGGACGGCACGGCGACCCGTCTGGTCGCGTACGGCACGGCGGTGTTCACCGCGCTCCTGCTGGCGTACCGCTTCCTGCCGATGCAGCTGGCCGCCCACCCGTGGGTGTCCGGGCCGCTCCTCGTGCTGGCGATGGTGTCGGTGATCCTCGCCTACGTACGTGCCATGAGGCTCTGGGAGCCGAAGCCGGTCCCCGCGCCCCGGCAGGAGGGGGACGCGCTCCCGCAGGAGCCGAGACCGGCGGTCTCACCTCTTGAGAACCATGTTTGACATTAGCTGACCTTATGAACGATAAAGGACATGCTTTGGCCATCTAATGATGTTCCGTGGTGGCCGTCCCCTCTGATCGAATGAGTCCGCCGTGTCCCAGTCCAGCCCCTCCCCGGCCTCCGACCACCCCGGGGAGGAGTGGAACGCCTGGCGGGCCGGGCGCCACCGCTCGCTGACCTCGCCCACCGGGAACCTCGCCCTCGTCGAGACCCGCTGGCTGCCGGCCGGTGAGGAGGCCGACGCCGGGGCCGCCCGCGAGGGACAGCCGGACAGCGTGCGGGTCACCACGCTGCGGCGCACCGACCTCGTCACCGGCGAACCCGAGCACGGGCTGCGCTTCTGGGACGCCGACGCGCCCGCGATCCGTCACTTCGAGGGGGTCAGCGCCTTCCCGTACGACCCCGCGTGGGTCCTCGAAGCGGCCTACACCCCCGTGCCCGGCGCCCGCCGCGTCGCCTTCGAGCACCTGCGGGACAACGGCGGCACCCGCGAGCTGGTCGTCCCGGGCGACATCACGCTCACCGTCGACGGCCGTGAGTACACCCTCAGCGCGTTCGACGACGACGGCACCCTGCTCCTCGTCTTCGGCGACCCCACCAACGGGGACACCACCTACGGCGCCGGCCGTTTCCTGTTCGTACGGCGCACCGAGGACGACAACCGGGTGGTCCTCGACTTCAACCGGGCCTTCGTACCGCCCTGCGGATTCTCCGATCAGTACAACTGTCCTATGCCGCCGCGGCAGAACCGCTTCCACCTGGCCGTCGAGGCCGGCGAGAAGCTCCCCCTCTTCCGCGACGGCTTCCCGGCCCGGCACTGATCACCTCCACCGCATCCCGCGGCACACCGCAGCGAAGGCACCGAGAACCATGAGCAAGAACAGCAAGACCAAGGCGTCCCTCTACGGCACCGCCACCGTGACCGTCCTCGCCCTCGGCCTCACCGCCTGCGGCGGCTCGGGCGGCGGAAGCTCCTCCTCCGGCGGCACCTGGGACAAGAACGCCACCGTGAACATCGGCTCCCTCTACGAGCCGCAGAACCTCGACAACACCGCGGGCGGCGGCCAGGGCGTCACCGAGGCCCTCAACGGCAACGTCTACGAGGGCCTCTTCAGGCTCACCGACGACGGCGAGGTGGAGAACCTCCTCGCCCAGGACCACGAGGTGAGCAAGGACGGCCTCACCTACACCTTCACCCTGCGCGACGGCGTGAAGTTCCACAGCGGCAAGGAACTGACCAGCGCCGACGTCAAGTACAGCCTGGAGAAGGTGATCGCGGACGACTCGCAGTCCGCCCGCAAGAGCAACCTGGAAGTCAAGGACATCGCCACCCCCGACGCGAGGACCGTGAAGGTCACCCTGTCGAAGAAGTCGATCTCCTTCGTCTACAACCTCTCCTACGTCTGGATCATCAACTCCGAGGCGAAGGACCTCAAGACGACCGAGGACGGCACCGGACCGTACAAGCTCGCCAAGTGGACCCGCGGCTCCGCGCTGAGCCTGGACCGCTTCACCGGCTACTGGGGCGACGCCGCCGCCAACAAGAAGGTCGTCTTCCACTACTACAAGGACGCCACCGCGCTGAACAACGCGCTGCTGACCGACGCCGTCGACGTGGTCACCAGCGAGCAGTCGCCGGACGCCCTGGAGCAGTTCAAGAGCAACAAGAACTACAAGGTCAACGACGGCGACTCCACCACCAAGCTGCTGCTCGCCTTCAACGACAAGGCCAAGCCCTTCACGGACGTCAAGGTCCGCCAGGCCGTCTCCGCCGCCATCGACGACAAGAAGCTCCTGGAGTCCGTCTGGGGCGGCTACGGCAAGCTCATCGGCTCGATGGTGCCCCCGACCGATCCCTGGTACGAGGACCTCACCGACGTCAACGCCTACGACGTCACCAAGGCGAAGAAGCTGCTCTCGGAGGCCGGCTACGCCAAGGGCTTCTCCTTCACCCTCGACACCCCGAACTACGACCCGCACCCCACGGCCGCGACCTTCATCAAGTCGCAGCTCGCCAAGGTCGGCATCACCGTCAAGATCAACACGATCACGCCGGACGAGTGGTACACGAAGGTCTACAAGAACCACGACTTCACGGCCACGCTCCAGGAGCACGTCAACGACCGCGACCTGGTCTGGTACGGCAACCCCGACTTCTACTGGGGCTACGACGACAAGCAGGTCACCCAGTGGGTCGAGCAGGCCGAGCAGGCCGCCACGACCGAGGAGCAGACCGAGCTGCTGAAGAAGGTCAACCGCAAGACCGCCGAGGACGCGGCCAGCGACTGGCTCTACCTCTACCCGCAGATCGTCGTCGCGAGCAGCAAGCTCTCCGGCTACCCGCTCAACGGCCTCAACTCGCAGTTCTACGCCTACGACATCAAGAAGAAGGGCTGATGGGGCGCTACCTCCTGCGCCGCCTCGCGTTCCTCCTGGTGTCGCTGGCCCTGGCGAGCGTGGTGCTCTTCGTCCTGCTGCGCCTGCTCCCCGGCGACCCGGCCAACGCGCTCACCTCGGTGGGCGCGAGCCCGGAGCAGATCGCCGCGGCCCGCCACTCCATCGGCTCCGACCGGCCGCTGCCCGAGCAGTTCACCCACTGGCTCGGGCAGCTGGCGAGCGGCGACCTCGGCACGTCCTTCGTCAGCTCGCTCCCGGTCGGCCCCGAGGTCACCGCCCGCCTGAACGTCACGGTCCCGCTGACGCTCGCCGCGTTCGTCCTGGCCGTCCTCGTCGCCGTACCGGTCGGCTTCGTGGCCGCGTACAAGCGCCGCACCTGGTACGGGGCGCTGCTCAGCGGGGTCTCCCAGCTGGGCATCGCCGTCCCGGTGTTCTGGCTCGGCATGATCCTCATCGCCGTGTTCGCCCTCAACGCCGGCTGGCTGCCCTCCGGCGGCTTCCCGCAGGACGGCTGGGACGCMCCCGCCGAAGCCGTCCGCTCCCTGGTCCTGCCGGTGGTCACCATCGCGCTCGTGATGGGCGCCTCCCTGATCCGGTACGTCCGCTCCGCCACCCTCGACGTCCTCGGCAGCGACTATCTGCGGACCGCCCGGGCCCTCGGCGCGTCCTTCCCGCGGGCCATGTGGCGGCACGGGCTGCGCAACGCCTCCGTCCCCGTGATCTCCATCCTCGGGATCGAACTCGCCTCGACGCTGCTCGGCGCGGTCGTCGTGGAGTCCGTGTTCGCGCTGCCGGGCCTGGGATCGCTGCTCGCCACCGGCATCGCCCAGCACGACTACCCGGTCGTCCAGGGCGTCCTGTTCGTCTCCACCCTCGCCGTGCTCCTGATCGGCTTCGTCGCCGACCTGGTCCAGCGGATCATCGACCCGCGCCTGCGCGGACGGCTCTCCGGAGGTGCCCGATGACCCTGCCGAGCCCCCCGCTCCAGGAGACGGAGCCCACGCGGTCGACGACGCCGGTCCCGCGCCGCCGCCGTTCCGCCACCCTGCTCGCGGGCTGCGCGCTGACCGCCCTGATCGCGCTGTTCGCCCTCGTCTCGCTGGTCTGGCTGCCCTTCGACGCCGACGACACCTCCGGCGGCCGGCTCGCGGGCCCCGGCGACGGACACCTGCTCGGCACCGACAAGCTGGGCCGCGACCTGTTCACCCAGCTGATGACCGGTTCCCGCATCGCCGTCGAGGCGGGGCTCGGCTCGGTCGCCGTCGCCGCGCTCCTCGGGGTCACCCTCGGGGTGCTCGCCGCGTTCGCGCAAGGGTGGCTCGACGACACCCTCGCCGCGTTCCTCGACATCCTCATCGCCTTCCCGACCCTGCTGCTCGCGATGCTGGTCGTCGCCGCCCGCTCGGCCACCCTCGGCTCCGCGATCCTCGCCATCGGCCTGGCGCAGAGTGCGGTGGTCGCCCGGCTCGTGCGCATCCTCGTCAAGCGGGTCCTGGCGCAGGACTACGTCACGGCCGCGCGGACCTCGGGCACCTCCTGGCCGCGTACCGTCGCCGGGCACGTCCTGCCGAACATCTGGCCCACCCTCGTGGTCAACCTGGCGCTCCAGTTCGGCCTCGCCGTGCTCGCCGAGGCGGGCCTGTCCTACCTGGGCCTCGGCGCACCGCCGCCCAACGCCTCCTGGGGCCGCATGCTCCAGGAGGCCCAGGCCACCTTCACCACCGCCCCCGCGGGCGCGCTGGCCCCCGGCATCCTGCTGGTGGTGCTCGTCATCGGGGTCAACCTCATCGCCGACGGGCTGCGCGACACCCTCGACCCGGCGACCCGCCGGAGGCGGACATGACCCTCCACGACACCCCCCGCGGCCCCCTCCTCGACGTCCGCGGCCTGACCGTGCGCACCGACGACGGGCGCGTCCTCGTCGACGACCTGTCCTTCACCGTCGACAGCGGCGAGCGGCTCGGCCTGATCGGCGAGTCCGGCTCCGGCAAGTCCCTCACCACCCTTGCCGTGCTGGGCCTGCTGCCCGACGGCATGACCGCCACCGGCAGCGTCGAACTGGCGGGCACGCAGATCATCGGCACCCCCGAGAAGCGCCTGACCGCCGTACGCGGCCGGGACGCGGCCGTGGTCTTCCAGGAGCCCCTGACCGCCCTCGACCCGCTGATGCGCATGGGCCGCCAGATCGCCGAGCCGCTGGCCCGCAGGACCGGCCTCAGGGGACGGGACCTGCGCAACGCCGTCACCGAGGCCCTCGTACGGGTACGGCTGCCCGAACCCGACCGCATCGCCCGTGCCTTCCCGCACGAGATCTCCGGCGGCCAGCGCCAGCGCGTCGCCCTCGCCATGGCGCTGGCCTGCGATCCGGGCCTGCTCATCGCCGACGAGCCCACCACCGCGCTCGACGTGTCCGTGCAGGCCGAGATGCTGGACCTGCTCGACACCCTCGTCCGCGAGCGGGAGATGGCCGTGCTGTTCGTCAGCCACGACCTCGCCGTGGTCGCCCGGGTGACCGACCGGGTCCTGGTGATGAAGGACGGCCGGGCCGTCGAGGAGGGCCCCGTCCTGGACGTCGTCACCGCACCGCGGGCCGCGTACACCAAGGCGCTCGTCACCGGCGCCCGGAAACTGGAGTCCGCCCTGGACCTGAGGAGCCCGCGATGACGCCCGTACCGGAGCCGAAGGACGCGCCGGAGCCCGGCGGCGCGCCGGGGCCGACGCCCGTACTGGAGCTGACCGACGTGGCCGTGCGCTACCGCGGCGCCGACACCGACGTCGTGCGGGGGGTGTCCCTCGCCGTCGAGCCGGGACGGTCGCTGGCGCTCGTCGGCGAGTCGGGAGCAGGCAAGACCACCCTCCTGCGGCTGCTGCTGGGCCTCGCCCGTCCCACGGCCGGCACCGTCCGCTTCGACGGCGAGCCGCTCGCCCCGCGCGACCGGCAGCAGATGCGCCGCTTCCGGCGCGGCGTCCAGTGCGTGTTCCAGGACCCGTACTCCTCCCTCGACCCGAGCCGCCGCGTCGCCGCGATCGTCGCGGAACCGCTGCGCTCCCTGGGCCTCGACAGCCGCACGAGCGCCGCACCGAAGGTGGCCGCCGCGCTGGAACGGGTCGGTCTGCCGGCGGACGCGGGCTCCCGCTACCCGCACGAGTTCTCCGGCGGTCAGCGCCAGCGCATCGCGATCGCCCGCGCCATCGTGTGCGACCCGCGCGTCCTGCTCGCCGACGAACCCGTCAGCGCGCTCGACGTCACCACCCGGGTCAAGGTCGTCGACCTGCTGGCCGAGCTGAAGGAGGAACGGCGGCTGACCCTCGTCATGGTCTCCCACGACCTGTCGGTCGTCGCCTCCCTGTGCGAGCGCACGGCGGTGCTGGAGCGCGGCCGGCTGGTCGAGCAGGGCGACACCGACCAGGTACTGGGCGACCCGGCCCATCCGTACACGCGGCGCCTGATCGACAGCGTGCCGCGGCTGCCGGTCTGAGCGGGACACGATGACGGACGCGAACGGGCCGGGCGAGCCGCCCGTGCGTACCGGACTCAGCTACGGCACCCCGGGCGCGACCCGGCCCGGCGAACTCCTCTGGGACGTGGACACGCCCGGGTTCCGGCGCTTCGAACGGACCGTCGTGATCGGCCGCGGCGAGGACGCCTGGCGCACCGCGGCCGACGCGGTGATGCACTGGGAGGTCAAACGGCGCAGCGGCTTCGCGGTCGTCGCCGAGGACGGGGACGGGGACGCGTCCGCCGCGTCCGGCCCGTCCGTCCCGTCCGGCGACCCGTCGGCCGCCCCCTCCGCCGCGGACCTGCGCATCGGCGACGACGAGCTGCGCGCGAGCGTCGAGCCGAACCAGCTGCGGCTGATGGACGAGCGCGGCATCGACCTGACGGTCTTCTCGCCGCGCGCCTCGTTCATGGCCCACCACGTCGGGGACTTCGCGACCTCCGCCGCCTGGGCCGCGCTCTGCAACGAACTCTGCTTCCGGGTCGCCGCGCTGTACCCGGAACGGTTCGCACCGGCCGCGATGCTTCCGCAGTCGCCGGGCGTCGACCCCGCCACCTGCGTCCCCGAACTCACCCGCTGCGTCGAGGAGTACGGCGCCGTCGCGGTGAACCTGAMCCCCGACCCCTCCGGCGGCCACTGGACGGCCCCGCCGCTCACCGACCGCTCCTGGTACCCGCTCTACGAGAAGCTGGTGGAGTACGACGTACCGGCGATGATCCACGTCAGCACGAGCGTCAACCCGGCCTTCCACACCACCGGCGCGCACTACCTCAACGCCGACACCACGGCGTTCATGCAGCTGGTCCAGGGCGACCTGTTCGCGGACTTCCCCACCCTGCGCCTCGTCATCCCGCACGGCGGCGGCGCGGTGCCCTACCACTGGGGCCGCTTCCGGGGCCTGGCGATGGCGCTGGGCAAACCGCCGCTGGAGGAGCACGTCCTCGGCAACGTCTGGTTCGACACCTGCGTCTACCACCAGGCCGGCTCGGACCTCCTGTACGAGGTGATCCCGGCCCGCAACATCCTCTTCGCCTCGGAGATGATCGGCGCGGTCCGCGACGTCGACCCGTGCACGGGCCACCACTTCGACGACACCCGCCGCTACGCCGAGGCCGCCGCGCTGTCCGCGGACGACCTGGCGGCGGTCCAGGAGCACAACGCCCGTGCGGTGTACCCGCGCCTGGACGCCCTCCTGAAGCGACAGGGGCGGTGAGGCGACCGATGACCTCCCCCTCCCCCTCCCCCAAGACCCCCGGCTGGCTGGACTGGTACCGGGAGCCGTCCGCGCCCGCGTTCCGGCTGCCGCCCGGGACCGTCGACGCGCACTGCCACGTCTTCGGCCCACAGGCCGAATTCCCCTTCGCGCCCGAGCGCAAGTACACGCCCTGCGACGGCGGCAAGGAGGACCTGTTCGCGCTCCGCGACCACTTGGGCGTCGCCCGCAACGTCATCGTGCAGGCCACCTGCCACGGCGCCGACAACAGCGCCATGGCCGACGCCGTCCGGTCGGCCGGCGGCCGGGCGCGCGGCATCGCGACGGTCCGCCCCGACGTCGCGCGGAGCGAGCTGCTGGCGCTGGACGCGGCGGGCGTGCGCGGGGTCCGCTTCAACTTCGTACGCCGTCTGGTGGACACCTCGCCCGCCGACGACCTGCTCACCATCGCGCGTAAGGTCGCCCCGCTGGGCTGGCACGTCGTCCTCTACTTCGAGAGCGCCGACCTGCCCGAGCTGGAGGGCTTCTTCGGCTCGCTGCCGGTGCCGCTGGTGGTGGACCACATGGGGCGGCCGGACGTGACGCGGCCGGTGGACGGCCCGCAGTTCACCCGCTTCCTGCGGTTCGTGGCGGACAACGACGTGTGGGTGAAGGTCAGTTGCCCCGAGCGGCTGAGCGTGACGGGACCCGCCGCGCTGGACGGCGAACGGCACGCCTACACCGACGTCGTCCCCTTCGGCCGCCGGGTCGTGGAGGAGTTCCCCGACCGGGTGCTGTGGGGCACCGACTGGCCGCACCCCAACCTCACCGACCACATGCCGGACGACGGCCTCCTCGTCGACCACATCCCGCACGTGGCGGTCACGGCCGAGCAGCGGCACAAACTCCTGGTCGCCAACCCGATGGGCCTGTACTGGCCCGGCGAGGACTTCTGACATGCAGCACTCCAACGCGCTGAACCGGCTGGACAGGCTCCCCGTCTCCCGGTTCCACAAGGTCACCCTGCTCGCCGTCGCCTTCGCGTACTTCTTCGAGTTCGCGGACATCAACAGCTTCGCCACCACCGCACCGAAACTGATCAAGCTGTGGGGCCTGACCGTCGACCAGGTCGCCTACGTCACCTCGCTCTCCTTCGTCGGCATGTTCGTCGGCGCGATCGTCGCCGGGTCCATCGCCGACCGGTGGGGCCGCAAACGGGCCCTGCTGTGGACGACGCTGTTCTTCGGCCTCTCCTCGCTCGCGGCCGTGTTCTCCTGGGACCTGCTCTCGCTCGGCGTGTTCCGCGTCCTGACCTCGGCCGGGCTGTCGGCGATGACCGTCGTGGGCGTCGTCTACGTCAACGAGATGTACCCGTCGGCGATCCGCGGCAAGTACCAGGCGTACGCCATCGCCATCGGCATCTGCGGCACGCCCGTCACCAACCTCATCGCCAGCGCGGTCGTCCCGCTCAACGACTGGTCGTGGCGGCTGGTCTACCTGTGGGGTTCGCTAGGCATCCTGCTCGTCCTCTTCGCCCGCCACCTCAAGGAGTCGCCGCGCTGGCTGGAGAGCCGGGGCGAGCACGCGGCGGCCGACGCGGTCCTGACGGAGATCGAGACGGCCGTGGCGGCGGAGAAGGGGCCGCTGCCCGAGCCCGCGCCGCCGGTCGCCGAGGCGCCGTCGGCGAAGGCGCCGCTGCGGCTGCTCCTGCAGAAGAAGTACCTGTTCCCGACGCTGCTGCTGTCCGTGCTGTGGATGACGCAGACCATCGGCTTCTTCGGCTATTCGAGCTGGGCGCCGACGCTGCTGGCCAAGGAGGGCTTCAGTGTCGAGAAGTCCGTCTTCTACGTGGCGCTGACCACGGTCGGAGCGCCGCTCGGCTGCTATCTCGCGTCGCTCGTCACCGACCGGTTCGAGCGCAAGTGGTGCCTGGTGGCCTTCGGCACGGTGATCGCGGTGTGCGGGCTGCTGTACGGGCTCACCTTCGACCCGGTGCTCATCATCGTGTTCGGCTTCCTGGTGAACCTCTTCGAGCGCGGCTACACGGCGCTGGCGTACGCGTACTCGCCCGAGCTCTTCGACACGCGGAGCCGGTCGCTGGGCACGAGCGTGTCCTACGGGCTGGGGCGGCTGTCCAACGCCGCGGGGCCGCTGATCGTGGCGGCGCTGTACACCGGGCAGGGGTACCGGGCCGTCTTCTACTTCATCGCGGGGACGTGGATGGTGGGGGCGGTGGCGCTGGCGCTGTTCGGAGCGCGGACGCGGTCCGAACAGCGCC
>NZ_VDFC01000082.1:0-1792 GCF_008369065.1 Streptomyces apricus
CGCCGCCCCCGCAGGGCGCGCCGGGAACCCCGCCGCCGCCCGCGCCCGGTTACGGCTACCCGCAGCAGCAGCAGCAGCAGCCGCAGCCCGGTCCGTACGGGCAGCCGCAGCAGTCCGGCCCCTACGCCCAGCCGGGACCGTACGCCCCGCAGCCGGGACCGTACGCCCCGCAGCCCGGCCCGTACGGGCAGCCGCAGCAGCCGGGTCCGTACGGCGCCCCGCAGCAGCCCGGATACGGGTACCCGACCCAGCCGCACTTCCCGGGCGGGCCCGGCACCCCGCCGGGCAGCGGCTCGCGCGGGCCCTTCAAGGGCAAGCCCGCGGTGATCATCGGCGCGGCGGTGGCCGCTGTGCTCGTCGCCGGTGGCATCGTGCTGGCCGTGTCCGGCGGTGACGACGACGGCGGGAAGAAGCCCGTCGCCGGCAAGAGCCGGGACGCCGAGCCGTCCGCCGGGTCCGACGCGCCCGTCAACCCCGGTGACGGCGAGGGCGACGGCGACGCCGGCACCGACGACCTCAACGCGGGCCGCCAGGCGGGCGAGGCGAAGGTGCTCTGGTACAAGGAGGCGCCGGACGCGCCCGGTTCCGGCGCCGCCGCCCCCGGTATGTGGATCACCGACGAGGTCGCCGTGAAGGCCGCGTACAAGCAGGTCTTCGCCTACGGCACGGGCGACGGCAAGGTCGCCTGGCCCGCGATCGACTTCCCGCAGGCGATCTGCGCCGCGTCCCCGCAGAAGACGTCCGACGACAAGGTCTTCGTGGCGTACAAGGAAGGCGCCAAGAGCGGCGCCGAGTGCAACCAGATCGTGCAGATCGACCTCGCCACCGGCAAGAAGGGCTGGACGAAGGAGATCCCCAAGGGCGACCTCTTCGACAGCTCCCTGAGCCTGAGCCTGAACGTCGTCGGGGACACGCTGCTGGCCGGCCGCTCCATGTCCGGCGTCGGCTACGACACGGACAGCGGCGACAAGCTCTTCGACGTGAAGAAGTACGGCGACTCCTGCTTCCCGTCGGCCTTCGCGGGCGGCGACAAGCTGCTCTCCGTCGCGGGCTGCGGCGCGGGCGGCGACAACGAGCACGACGAGGTGCAGGAGCTCGACCCGGCGACGGGCAAGGCCAGGTGGACGAAGAAGATCCCCAAGGGCTGGCGCGTGGAGCGCGCGTACTCCGTCGACCCCGTCGTCCTCTACCTCACCAACGCGGACAAGAAGCAGTGGAACGTCACCACGCTGAAGAACAACGGCACGACGCGTTCGCAGCTCGACGTCGACGAATCGTTCGCGCCGGACTGCGGCTGGGCGATCCTCACGCGTGACCTGCAGGGCTGCGAGGGCGTGGCCGCCGACGCCAACACCCTCTATCTGCCGACCGAGGCGAAGAGCGGCGCCAACGAGATCGTCGCCGTCAGCCTGGAGACCGGCAAGGAGAAGTGGCGCGCCAAGTCCCCCTCGGACACGTCGATGATGCCGCTCAGGATGGACGGCACGGACCTCGTGGCGTACGTGAAGCCCTCGTACGACGCGGGCGGCCGGGTCGTCTCGGTGCCGACCGCCGGCGGTTCGCACACCCCGAAGACGCTGCTGCAGCACCCGCAGGGCGCGGCGCAGGTGGAGAACGGGTTCTTCTCGAAGGCCGTCGACTACGTGGACGGGCGCTTCTACCTCTCCACCACCCGGCTGACCGGCAACGACCAGTCCAAGGAGAAGCTGATGCTGGTTTACGGCAAGTGACCCGGCCGCTCCGGCTCCCCGCCCGCGCGGCACCGGCCGCTTCCGGGCACCGCCTCCCCGCC
>NZ_VDFC01000082.1:1892-4529 GCF_008369065.1 Streptomyces apricus
CCCCCGGCCGGACAGCCCGCCGCGCCGCAGGGCCCGCCCCAGGGTCCGCCGCAGCAGCCGTACGGCTACCCGCAGGCTCCCGGCGCCCCGCAGGGGGTCCCGCAGCCGCCGACCGTGCCCGCCGGCTACGGCTACCCGGGCCAGCAGCCGCCGCAGGGCTACGGCTACCCGGCGCAGCAGGCCCCGTACGGCTATCCGCAGCCGCACACCATGCCGATGCAGCCGCAGGTCCCGCAGGGCGGGCCGAAGAGGAACAGCCAGGTGGCGATCATCGTCGCGGCCGTGGTGGCCATCGCGCTGATCATCGGCGGCGGCGTCCTGTACGCGAACTCCTCCGACAAGGACGACAAGGACACCTCCGCGGGCACCGGCGGCACCGGGGGCAAGGACGGCAAGGGCGACGGCGGCGACGGTGCGGGCACCGGCGGCGGTTCGGAGAAGGTGCCCGCCAGCACCAGCGCGAAGGTCCTCTTCCAGCTGCCCGCGCCCGAGGTCCCCAAGAAGGAGGTCTGGAGCGTCGAGGGCTCCTGGCTGACGGACGAGGTGTACGCCAAGGCGGGCGTCCGCAAGGTCGTCGGGTACGACCCGGACACCGGCAAGGAGTCCTGGACCCTGCCGCTCAAGGGCCTGACCTGCGGAGCCTCTCCCGAGGTCACCAAGGACGGCGTCGCCGTGGTGATCGCGGAGGAGGCCAAGCGCACCAAGGCCGACCCGTACCCGCAGTGCACCGAGGTGACCGCGTTCGACGTGAACAGCGGCAAGGAGGTGTGGACGAAGTCGGTCGCGCCGGGCGGCGGTGAGAAGGCCAAGTTCAAGGAGGCCAGCATCACCGGCACCACGGTCGCGCTGGGCTCGGGCCTGGACGGCGGTGCCGCCCTCGACATCCGCAACGGCAAGGTGCTGTGGCAGCCGAAGGTCGAGGCCTGCGAGGACGTCGGCTACGCGGGCGGCGAGCAGCTGGTCGCGGTCCGCAAGTGCGGCGACTACGGCAGCGAGACGTACGAGGTCCAGCTGCTCGACCCCACGTCGGGCACGGTCAAGTGGAGCTACAAGCTCCCCGCTGGCATCGACAACGCCAAGGTCATCTCCACCAAGCCGGTCGTCTTCGGCGTGGACTCGGGGGAGATCACCGCGTCCGGCGCGACCGACGTCTTCTCGCTGGACGACAGCGGCAAGCTGCGTACGAAGATCACGCTGGAGGACGGCAAGTACGAGCACGACTGCGGTGTGAACAAGATCCACGACTGCCGGGCGATCGCGGTCGGCAACGACAAGCTGTACGTGCCGACCAAGCAGCACGAGGGCGCGGAGCAGTACAGCCGGGTCAACGAGATCGTGTCCTTCTCGCTGGCCTCGGGCAAGACCACCAGCGACCGCGCCGACGCCGGTGACGGCTACGAGATCTGGCCGGTGCGGATGGACGGCACCAACATCATCGCGTACAAGAACGGCCCCTACGACAAGGGTTCGCAGGTCGTCTCCATCGACGGGAAGACCTTCAAGGAGACGAAGCTCCTGGAGACCCCGGCGACCGACCAGGTCCGCAGCGCGATCAGCGGCATGGTGCCCAAGTCGTCGGAGATGCTGTACGGCAGCGGCCGGCTCTTCATGGCCGAGGACCTGATCAGCGCGCCCTACTCGAAGGACGAGAAGGACTACACGGCGATCGGCTTCGGCGCGAAGTAGCCCGGCGCTGCGGCCCGGTGGTACGACGGTCAAGCGTTCGCCCGTCGATCACGGCTCCGTCCCTGCTCAGGGGCGGGGCCGTTCTCGTACCCCCCATCGCTCGCGAATGCGAGGAATTTCGGAAATCCGGGGCACTTCTCTCCGGTAGGGGAAGCGCAACGTCGAACAAGCGTGTAGCTTCCGGGGGATGGAGAGCCGGGGGGCTCCTGTCCATGGGGTACCGGAGGGACCTTGGGGGGTACCGGAGGGACCTTGGGGGGGACTGGGGGGTTGGGCTCGATGGGAGTGCGGCTCATGGTGGTCGACGACCACCGACTGCTCGCCGAGGCGCTGGCCTCGGCCCTGAAACTGCGCGGACACCGGGTGCTGGCCGCCGCCGCGCCCGCCGCGGGGGCGGCGGAACTGGTGATCACGAGGGCACCCGAGGTGTGCCTGATCGGTACGGCCACACCCGCCGAACCGGGCATCTTCGACCCGGTGGTGAAGATCAAGCGGGATCGCCCGCAGGTGGCGGTGCTGGTCCTCGGGCCGGTGCCCAACCCGCGCGGGATCGCCGCCGCGTTCGCCGCCGGCGCCTCCGGTTACGTCCGGCACGACGAGCGGATAGAGGGGGTCGAGCGGGCCATCATGAAGGCGCGTGCCGGGGAGGCCGCGGTCGCGCCGCAGCTGCTGCAGGGCGCCTTCAGCGAGCTCCTCAACCCGGCGGCGCAGCCCGACGACGAGGGGCAGCGGCTGCTCCAGATGCTGACGCCCCGCGAGGTCGAGGTGCTGGTGCGGGTGGCCGACGGCGAGGACACCCGGCTCATCGCGGCGGGCATGGGCATAGCGCCGAGCACCGCGCGCACGCACGTGCAGCGGGTCCTGATGAAGCTGGGCGTGGGCTCCCGCCTGGAGGCCGCGGCACTCGCGGCCCGCACGGGCCTGCTCGACCGAGCGGGCCCGGTCCCCCAC
>NZ_VDFC01000083.1:0-1629 GCF_008369065.1 Streptomyces apricus
CGCCCGAGGACGGGCGCCGCCTGGTGCTGCCGCTGTCCGCGCGGACATCCGGCGCCCTGCGCGGCCAGGCCGACACCCTCGCCCGGCACCTCGAACGGCACCCCGAGCTGCGCCTGGACGACGTCGCGCACTCCCTGCGCGCCGAACGGCCCGCGCTGCGCCACCGCCTGGCCGTCACCGCGGCCTCCCGCGAGGAAGCCCTCGATGTCCTGCGCGCCGCCGTCCCGGACACCGCGCCGCCGTCCGGCGACACCGCCCGTGTGGCCTTCCTGTTGCCGGGCGGCGGCACCCAGTACGCCGGCATGGGAGCGGAGCTCTACCGCGACCACGGCGTCTACCGCGACACCGTCGACGAATGCGCCCGCATCCTGCGGCCTGCGCTCGGCGCCGACGTCCGCACCGCCCTGTTCGAGGAACGACACCCCGACGACACCGCCGCTTTCCTCGGCCTGGTGGTGACCGAGTACGCCCTGGCCCGCACCCTCATGGACCAGGGGGTGCGCCCGGACGCGCTGATCGGCCACTCGCTCGGCGAGTACACGGCGGCCTGCCTGGCCGGAGTCGTCGACCTGGAGGACATGCTTCCCCTGGTCACCGAACGCATCCGGCTCATCAGCTCCGCGGGCGGCGCCACCCTCGGCGTCGCCGCCCCGGCCGAGGACGTACGACCACTGCTCGACGACGGGCTCTCCCTGGCCGCGGTGAACGGACCGAGCGCCTGCACCGTCGCCGGGCACCTCGACGCCGTCACCCGCTTCGAGGCCGAACTCACCCGCCGGGGCATCCCGTTCCGCCGTCTGCGCATCCCCGTCGCGGCCCACTCGCACGTCCTGGACCCGGTCCTGCCCGCCTTCGAGGCCCACCTGCGCCAGGTCACCCTGCGTCCGCCGCGGATCCCGTACGTCACCAACGTCACCGGCACCTGGGTCACCGACGACCAGGCCACCTCCGTACGGCACTGGATCGACCACACCAGGAACACCGTGCGGTTCGCCGACGGCATCAAGGCCCTGTGGGAACGGCAGCACCCCGTGCTGGTGGAGATCGGGCCGGGGGACACCCTGACCAAACTCGCCACCGGCCGGCTCACCGACGAGACACCCGTGACGGTGACCACCATGCGGCACGCCAAGGCCGAGGCCTCCGACGGCTTCGTCCTCGCGGAGGCACTGGGCCGGCTGTGGAGCGCGGGCGTGGACAGCGCCCTGCCCCCGGCGCCGGACACGGGCCGCCGGGTCCCGCTGCCGCCGTACGCCTTCGACCGCCGCCGTCACMGGATCGACGCCCCCGGAGCCCGCACCGGCCCCGCCGCGTCCGACACCCCGGCCGCGGCCCGGACGGGCACGGCCCTTGCCCCGCGGCCCCGGCTGACCACCGAGCACGTGCCGCCGCGCTCCGGACGCGAGCAGGAGGTGACCCGGCTCTGGGAGGAGACGCTCGGCATCACCGGCATCGGCGTGCACGACAACTTCTTCGACCTCGGCGGCGACTCGATGCGCGCCGTGGTGCTGGCGGGCCGGCTGCGCCAGGCCGGTGTCCTCGACGTACCGGCGGCGCACCTGCTGGCCGCGCCCACGGTGGCCGGCGTCCTCGCCGCGTCCGACGGGGACGAGGGGAGCGACGGGGACG
>NZ_VDFC01000083.1:1729-30541 GCF_008369065.1 Streptomyces apricus
AGGGGAGCGACGGGGACGACCGGGGCGGGCAGGGCGGCCGGGACGCGTCACGGTCCGCGCCCAGTGCGCTCGGCCCGCTGCTGCCGCTGCGTGCGGAGGGCACCGCCACCCCGCTGTTCTGCGTCCACCCCGGCGCGGGCGTGTCCTGGCGCTACACGGGCCTGCTGCCCCACCTGGGCGGCGACCAGCCCGTCCACGGTATCCAGGCGGTCGGCCTCGACGGCACCCGGCCGCCCGCCCCCGACGCCGCCGCCATGGTCGCCGGCTACCTGGACCTGGTGCGGGAGGTGCAGCCGCGGGGCCCGTACCGGCTGCTGGGCTGGTCCTACGGCGGGTTCGTCGCCCKCGCCATGGCCTGCGCGCTGCAGGAGAGCGGCGAACGGGTCGAACTTCTCGCGATGCTCGACGCACCGCAGCCGCACGGCACCGTCCACGACCCCGAAGCGGCGGAACGGCAGGTGGCGGCGCTGCTGTCACGGGTGGCCGGGCTGCCCGCCGAACCGGGAGCCGCACCGCCGGACGTCGACACCGTCCTGGAGCGGATCGGCGCCCTCGTCGCCGTCGACCCCGCCTCCTCGCCCGTCACACGCGAGGAAGCGGCGGCCATCGCCGCCGTCATGCGCAACAACCTGCGCATCGCGCCGCAGTTCACCCCCGGCGTCTTCCACGGGGACGTGCTGTTCTTCAGCGCCGCCGAGGAACAGCCGACCGACTCTCCGGCGGACCTGGCGGTGCTGCCGGGCAAGGCCGACAGCTGGCGGCCCCATGTCGACGGCACCCTCCACGACCACCGGGTCCCGTGCGGGCACTACGAGATGACCGAACCCGAGCCGATCGCCCGCATCGGCGAGGTGGTCGCCAAAGCACTGCGCGGACCCCACGAGTAGGCCGCCGGGCGGCACCCGCCTCGCGGGAGTGAACCGCCGGGTGACGCCCGTCCCCGGCCCCCGACCCACCGAGTACGCCCCGACCGTTCAGGAGACCCCGCGTGAGTGCGACCCAGGACCTCTACGAACTCGGCGACGCGCCCGAGATCGGCACCGTCCCCAAGAAGATGTACGCCTCGCTCATCCGCCGTGAGCGCTACGGCCGGCCGATCGACGCCTTCCGCACCGAGGTGGTCGACGTCCCGCCCGTCGGCCGCGGCCAGGTGGCGGTGAAGGTGATGGCGGCCGGCATCAACTACAACAACGTGTGGGCGGCGCTGGGCGAACCGCTCGACGTGATCACCGCACGCCAGAAGGCGGGCGCCACCGAGGACTTCCACATCGGCGGCTCGGACCTGTCCGGGATCGTGTGGGCGGTCGGCGAGGGCGTGCGCGGGGTGAAGCCGGGCGACGAGGTGGTCGTCCTGGCCAGCCGGTGGGACGAGTCGGCCGAGGACGTCCGCATGGGCACCGACCCGGTGGTCTCCACCAGCCAGCGCGTGTGGGGCTACGAGGAGAACTACGGCTCCTTCGCGCAGTTCGCCGTCGTCGACGACTACATGCTCCACCCCAAGCCCGCCCGGCTGTCCTGGGCGGAGGCCGCCTGCTACATGGCCACCGCGGCCACCGCCTACCGCCAGCTCTTCGGCTGGGAGCCGCACACCGTGCGCCCCGGCGACCCGGTGCTGATCTGGGGTGGTGCCGGCGGACTCGGCTCCATCGCCATCCAGCTGGTCCGGCACGTCGGCGGCATCCCCGTCGCGGTCGTCTCCAGCGAGGAACGCGGCGAGTTCTGCCTGAAGCTGGGCGCCGAGGGGTGGATCGACCGGCGGGAGTTCGACCACTGGGGCCGCTTGCCCGACACCTCCGACGACGCCGCCATGGCCCGCTGGCTGAGCGGCGCCCGCGCCTTCGGCCGCCGTTTCTGGGACGTGCTCGGCGAACGCCGGAGCCCTCGCATCGTGCTGGAGCACTCGGGCGCCGACACCATCCCCACCTCCATGTACATGTGCGACAACGGTGGCATGGTCGTCATCTGCGGCGGCACCACCGGCTACAACGGCGACGTGGACCTGCGCTTCCTGTGGATGCGGCAGAAGCGGCTGCAGGGCTCGCACGTCGCCAGCGCCCGCGAGGCACGGGAGGTCACCCGGCTCGTCGACCAGGGCGTCATCGACCCGTGCCTGTCACGGACGTTCGGCTTCGACGAGATCGGCCTGGCCCACCAGCTCATCCACGACAACCGGCACCCGGCCGGGAACATGGCGGCGCTGGTCAACGCGCGCCCCTGACAGAGCCGTCGAGGCGCACGGCGGGCGGACGGTCCCCACGGGCCGCCGCCCGCCGTGCGATCGGGGTGATTCGCCCCGCGGGCGCGGGGTACCTGCGGTGGAGTACGACGCACGCACTACCGGGGAGGCATCCCATGGGCAAGCTGGGCGACATGGCCGACAAGGCCAAGGAGATGGCGAAGGGCCACCCGGACCAGGCCGACAAGGGCGTGAGGAGCGCCGAGCGCCTGGTCGACGAGCGCACGGGCGACAAGTACGACGCCCAGACCGACAAGGCCGCGGACGCGACGCGCCGCTTCTACCAGGACGGCGGTACGACAGGCGGCAGCGGTACGACGGGGCACTGATCCCCACGGCACACGTCTCGGGGCCCCGGCGCGCAACGCCGGGGCCCCGAAGTGTGTCGTCAGCTCCGGGCGTCGGCCGGACCCAGGACGCAGCTGAACACTCCCGGCCCCACGGCTGTCACACGGACCTCGACCGCGCGTGAGGGGTCCGCGCGCAGACCGATGTGCAGGAGACCGTCCCCGGCGGGGAACGCGCGCAGGTCCCGCAGGGTCCCCGGTGCCGGGGCGGCCGACTCACCCGAAGGCACGTACAGCGCCTTCCAGGCGGCCTCCTTGGCCGAGAACAGCTCCGTCACCGACCATACGGTGCCGGCGCTCGCGCAGCCGGTGGCCGGCAGCGCCTCCTCGTCCTCGCGCAGCACCAGGCGTGCCGCGTGGCGCGGGAGGGGCCGCAGCTCCAGGTCGCAGCCCAGGGGGGTGTCCCGACCCGGTGCGCGGGCCACGGCCACGGCGGTTCCGGCGCTGTGCGAGATCGACGCCGCCCGTCCCGGCGGGAACACCGGCAGCCGTCCCGAGCGAGGGATCTCGCCGCAGTCCAGCCCCACCGAGCGCAGGGCCCGGCGGGCGGCCCGCCGGCCGGCCAGGAACTCCAGGCGCCGCCGTGGCGGCATCGAGGCGGCCGCGACCGCCTCCGAGGGGCCTGCCGGTTCCCGCTCCGGTTCCGCGACGCAGGCGACGCCCAGGCCGAGCCCGGCGGCGGCCAGCACCGGACGCAGCCGCAGGAGACGGCCGGCCTCCGGCCCGCCGTCCTCCCCGCCGTCCGGTACGTGGTCCGCCGCGGAGGCCACGGCCTCCGTCCCGTCGTCCGTCCTCACACCCGCAGCAGCTTCTTGATGATCTTCCCCGCGGGATTGCGCGGCACCTGCTCGATGAACTCCACGCGGCGCGGGCGCTTGTACGGAGCGAGCAGCTCCGCGACGTGCGCCAGCAGCTCCGCCGCGCTCGTGCCCGTACCGGCGTCCGCGTCCGGTTCCAGGACGACGTACGCCAGGGGCACCTCGCCGTAGTCCTCGTCGGGCATCCCCACGACCGCCGTGTCCCGGACCGCCGGGTGGGTCATCAGCGCGCGCTCGATCTCCGAAGGATAGACGTTCTGGCCCGCGCGGATGATGACGTCCTTCGTACGGTCGACCAGGCTGATGCGGCCCTCTTCGTCCATGAAGCCCAGGTCGCCCGTCCGCACCCAGCCGTCCGCGGTGATCTCGCGGGTGGCCTCGGGATCGTTCCAGTACCCCTGCATGAGGCCCGGCCCGCGCACGACGATCTCGCCGATCCCGCCGCGCGGCAGCTCCCGGCCGTCCTCGTCCACCGCGCGGGCGGACATGCCCGGCACGACCCGTCCGCAGGGGATGCGGACGGTGACGTCCCCGGGAGCCGGGTGCTCGTCGGGGCCGAGGGTGACGAACGGGCCGCCCACCTCGGTCATGCCGTACACCTGCCGGAAGCCGCAGCCGAGCCGCCGGACGGCGTCGGCGTACACGTCGAGCGGCATCGGGGCGGCGCCGTACAGGATCTCCCGCAGGGAGGACAGGTCGGTGCGGTGCGACGCCTTGGCCTGCAGCATGAAGCGCAGCATCTGCGGCACCATCCACATGTGCGTGGCACGGTTGCGTTCCACCGCGGCGAGCGCCCGCTGCGGGGTGAAGCCGGGCATCAGCACCACCGTGGCGCCGGCCGCCAGGTAGGTCAGCGACACGACCATGCTGCCGTGGTACAGCGGACAGCAGTTGACCATCACGATGTCGTCGGTGGGCCGGGCCATGACCAGCCAGCCCAGTGCGATGGCCCGGAACGAACCGCTGTCGACCGTGACTCCCTTGGCGCGCCCGGTGGTCGCCGAGGTGTGCAGCACGGCGATCGGATCGGTGTCGGCCACGGCGGGCAGCTCCCGCTCGTCGGCCAGGGTGCCCAGCGCCTCGAAGGAGGGCTTGTCGAAGGCGAGCCGGATCCTCACCGACCCCGGCAGCTCGGGGMGCCGGTCCAGCAGCTCCGACTCGCCGAGTACGGCCACCGCCCCGACCCGCCCGATGATGTCGGCGACCTCGGGCTCGGCCAGGCTGTGGTTCAGCGGCACGAACAGCGCGCCGAGCCGGGCGAGTGCGAAGTAGCTCTCCAGGACCTCGATGCGGTCCTTGGAGAGCACGGCGACCCGGTCACCCCGTTCGATGCCCAGCTCGGCCAGGCCGAGCGCCAGTTCGATCGTGCGGTCGTGGAACTCGGCCCAGGTGACCTCGCGCCGCTCGTCCACGAGCGCCGTCCGGCCAGGGAAACACTGGCGGTTGCGCTCCAGCAGCTGGGTCAGCCACATCACGCACCGCCGCCGGCGGCGCCGACGGCGGAGCGCTCGGACACGAAGCGCTCGTAGTCGGCGATCGTGTGCAGCTCCTCCATGTCCTCCGCGGTGATCTCCACGCCGAGCCGCTGCTCGACGAGCAGGACGAGGCGTACCAGGTCCCCGGAGTCGATGCCGCTGGCCGCCAGGTCGACGTCGTCGCCGACCCGGTCCGCGTACTCGGCCGTGCCGGTGAGTTCGACCAGCAACTCCCTGATGGTGCTCATGTTCTCTCCTTTCGCCCCGGCGTACCGACCGCCGTGCGGATCTCGACTGCCACCCCCTTATGAGGCGGCGACGGCCGGTCCCACTCCCCGCACCCGTCCGTGAGCTTTGTCACGCGCCGCAAACCCGCGCGGCAGGGATAGCCGGGCGCGCGCCCGGCCTCCTTTCGCAACGAGCAAGCGTGTTCCGGCACGACGGAGTACGGAGTGAGGAGTGATGCGAGTGCCCAGGCAGCCGGTACCGGTCCGGGCCGCGGATGGGCGTCCCGTACGCCGCGTCGACGCGGCGCACACCGCTGGTGCGGGCGGTGCCGCGTGAGCGCGCCCGCCTCCACCGTCGTGTCCGCGGACCGGTCCGTCGCGCCCGCGGACGCCGGAGCGACGGCGGACCGGGACGAACTGCTCGCGCACTTCGACGCGATCGTCACCGGGGGCGGGACGATCGAACCGCGCGACTGGATGCCCGACGGCTACCGCCGCATGCTGATCCGCCAGATCGCCCAGCACGCCCACTCCGAGATCATCGGCATGCAGCCGGAGGGCGCCTGGCTCACCCGGGCCCCGTCCCTGCACCGCAAGTCGGTCCTCATCGCCAAGGTGCAGGACGAGGCGGGCCACGGCCTGTACCTGTACTCGGCGGCCGAGACGCTGGGAGTGGACCGCGCCGACCTGCTGGACGCCCTGCACCGAGGGCAGCAGCGCGCCTCGGCCACCTTCAACCATCCGGCGCTCACCTGGGCGGACACCGGCACCATCGCATGGCTGACGGACGGCGCCGCCGTCATCAACCAGGCACCCCTGTGCCGCACTTCCTACGGCCCGTACGCCCGGGCGATGCGCCGCGTGTGCCAGGAGGAGGCCTTCCACGTACGGCAGGGCTACGACCTGATGCGCGCGCTGTGCGAGGGGACGCCGGCACAGAAGGCGATGGCCCAGGACGCGGTGGACCGCTGGTGGCTGCCGGCCGTGGCGCTGATGTTCGGACCGCCCGACACCGAGGCGGGTGGTGCCGACGCGCGGACGGCCGCGCTGGGCGCCGCGGTCTCGCGGCGCGCGATGGCCTGGGGCATCAAGCGCCACACCAACGACGAGTTGCGCCAGCGCTTCGTCGACCAGTGCGTCTCGCAGGCCGAACGCCTGGGCCTGACACTCCCCGACCCCGCGATCCGCTGGAACGAGGAGCGCGGCCACTACGACTTCACCCCCGTCGGCTGGGACACCTACCGCGAGGCGCTGGGCGACGACACGCACTGGGCACGGCAGCGGACCGCCCACCGCAGGGCCGCGCACGAGGACGGCGCCTGGGTGAGGGAGGCGGCCGCCGCGTACGCCGCCCGCGAGAACGAGAACGCGGTCGAGGACGTGGATGTGCGGCAGCGCGAGGAGGAGGCCTCGTGAGCCGTCACCAGGAGGGCGCACCGGCGTCCTGGGAGGTCTTCCTGCGGGCCCGCCGGGGCCTGGCGCACCAGCACGTGGGATCGGTACGCGCGGCCGACCCGGACACGGCGCTGGCACTCGCCCGTGACCTCTACGTACGCCGGGGCGACCCGCTGTCGCTGTGGGTGGTCCGCTCGGACGCCGTGCACACGGCCTCCCCGGACGAACGCGACCCCTACTTCGCCGGTGCCCGCCACAAGCCGTACCGGTATCCCGAGCACTTCGCGCCACTGACCGAACCGACCGGACCGACCGAGAAGGGGGCCGACGGTGCCCACGTCGAGTGACACCCGGGCGGACACCGCCGCGACCTGCGTGGCCACCACCACGGCCGGTCCCACCGCCGGTACCGCCGCCGACCTGGCCGTGCACCTGCTGCGCCTGGGCGACGACGCCCTCGTCCTCGGGCAGCGGCTGTGCCAGTGGATCACACGTGCGCCGACCATCGAGGAGGACCTGGCGCTGTCCAACATCGCCCTGGACCTGATCGGGCACGCCCGCACCCTGCTCACCCGCAGCGGACAGCTCGACGGGAGCGGCCGGACCGAGGACGACCTCGCCTTCACCCGCTCGGACCGCGAGTTCACCAACGTCCTGCTGACGGAACTGCCCAACGACGACTTCGCGGTGACCGTGGCCCGACAACTGGCCTACACGCACTACGCGGTCCTGTACTACGAGGCGCTGGCGGGCTGCGCCGACCCCGAACTGGCCGCCTTCGGGACCCGGGCCGCCAAGGAGGTCGCCTTCCACCGGATGCACGCGGACCGCTGGACCCTGAGGCTGGGACGGGGAACACCGGAGAGCACCCGCCGCATGCGCCGCGGCCTGGAGAGGGTGTGGCCCTACACCGGCGAACTCTTCGCGGAGGACGAGGTGCTGCGCCGCCTCGTCGCCTCCGGCACGGTGCCCTCGCCGGTACCCCTGCACGCGGAGTGGGAGAGGCGTGTCACCGCGACCGTCACCGACGCCGGACTCACCGTGCCCGCTCCCACCTGGTCGGCCGGGGGCGGCCGCTCGGGCCTGCACACCGAGGAGTTCGGCCCGCTGATCGCCGAACTGCAGTCCGTGCACCGGCAGTTCCCCGGAGGTGTCTGGTGAACGGACCGGTGGCGACCACGGCCCGCCGCTCCGTGCGGGAGGTGCGCGAACGGGTGGAGGCGGTCCCGGACCCGGAGCTGCCGGTGATCGGCCTGGGCGACCTCGGCGTGGTGGGGTCGGTGGCCCCGGACGCCGACGGGGTCCTGGCGGTGGAGATCACGCCCACCTACCTGGGCTGTCCCGCACTGTCCGCGATCACCTCGGCGGTACAGGACGTCCTGGCCGCCTGCGGTCACCCGGAAGGCCGCGTGCGGCAGGTGCTGTCCCCGCCCTGGACGACGGACCGCATCKCCCCCGAAGGACGCCGGAAACTCGCGGCGAACGGCATCGCCCCGCCGCTCTGCCCGGCGCCCGGGGGAGCGTCCGCCGACGGACCGGTCCCCGTCGAGCTGGGCGCGGTGCCCTGTCCCCACTGCGGCTCGCGGGCCACCCGGCCGCACACACCCTTCGGCCCCTCGCGCTGCCAGTCGGTGCTGTGGTGCGCGGCGTGCAGTGAGCCCTTCCCCCACCTGACCGCGCTGTGAGGCAGACCGTGAACACCGCCACCGCACCGATCACTCGCCACGAGACCGTTGCCGCCGGTGACCTGGACCGGACTCCGGGCGGGGCCCCGGGCCAGGTCCCTGACCAGGGCACGCGTCCGCGCACCGGCTGGCACTCGCTGGAGGTCACCGAGGTGCGCCGCCTGGCCGGCGACGCCGTGGCCGTCGGCCTGCACGTGCCCGCCGCACTGCGAGGGACCTTCGCCCACCGGCCCGGCCAGCACGTCGTCGTCCGGCACCGTCGCGCCGACGGCGAACTGCGCCGCAGCTACTCGGTCTGTCCGCCGCCGACCGACCCCGAGGCGCTCCGCCTGGTCGTCAAACGGGTCGGTCCCGACGGTTTCGGCGCCCACGCCGCGGACCGCCTCGCACCCGGCGACCGTCTGGAACTCACCCCGCCGCGGGGCGCCTTCGCCCTCGCGGACCTGACCGGCGCCCACCACGTCCTGCTCGCCGGCGGTTCGGGCATCACACCGCTGTCCGCCATGGCCGCCCACGCGCTGCGACGGGACCCGGCCTGCCGCGTCTCCCTCATCCACTCGGTCCCCACCGCCGCTGACGCCCTGCTGGCCGACGAACTCGCGCAGCTGAAGGACGAGTTCGTCGACCGTCTCACCGTCCTGTACGTCCTCACCCGCGAGGACGGCGGCCACGGCGCGGGCCCGTTCACGAGACGGATCGACGCCGCCGGACTGTCCCGCCTGCTGGCCGCGGTGGACGCCCGTCCCGCCCCGGACACGGCGTTCGCCCTGTGCGGCCCACCAGGTCTGGTCGACACGGCACGGCGGGCCCTGAAGGACCGGGGAGCCGACCCGGCACACGTCCGCTGGGAGATGTTCACACCGGCGGGGACACCACCGCGGCCCTCGCGGGCGGCCCCCCCGTCCCGGACGGACGCACCGGCGCCGGGTGTCGACGCGGGCGTGGGCGTGGGAGTGGACGTGGGGGAGGCCCGCGTGACCGCACTGCTCGACGGGCGTCACCGCGCCGCCACCGTCCAGCCGCAGGACGCGGCGATCCTCGACGCGCTGCTGCGGGCGCACCCCGACGTGCCCTACGCGTGCCGCGAAGGCGTGTGCGGCAGCTGCCGCGCGAAGGTCCTGGCCGGCCGGGTGACGGCCGAGGCCCAGTACGCCCTGGACGAGCGCGACCGCGCCGTCGGCTACACGCTCGTCTGCCGGGCACGACCGAGCACCGCCGAGGTCACCCTCGACTTCGACGCATGACCCGTACCGGCGCAGCCGCCGCCGAGCCACCACCGAACGAAGGAGACGCACGTTGACCGCCACCGCCCGTCACGAGGGGAAGACCGCCCTGGTCACCGGAGGCAGCCGCGGCATCGGCAGAGCCATCAGCCGCCGTCTGGCCGGTGAGGGCGCGCTGGTCGCGGTCCACTACGGCCACGACCTGACGGCCGCCGAACGGACGGTCAAGGAGATCGAGGCCGAGGGGGGCCGCGCCTTCCCCGTGCACGCCGAACTGGGTGTGCCCGGCGACGCCGACACGCTGTGGGAGGCCTTCGACCGGGGCCTGGCCGGGCAGGGGGCGCCGGCCGGGCTGGACATCCTCGTCAACAACGCGGGCATCACCGTCCCGCGTCCCCTCGCCGCCGTGACCGAGGCCGACTACGACCGGGTCTTCGCGATCAACACCAAGGCGCCGTTCTTCATCATCCAGCGCGGCCTGGACCGGCTGCGCGACGGCGGGCGGATCGTGAACATCTCCTCCGTGGCCACGCGCGTCGCCTTCCCGGCGATCGTCTCGTACACCATGACCAAGGCCGCCCTCGACTACCTCACCCTCTCCCTGGCCCAGGAGCTGGGTCCCCGGCACATCACGGTCAACGCCGTCGCGCCCGGCTACACCGAGACGGAGATCAACCCCACCCTCAGCGTTCCGGAGATCCGGCGCCGCTACTCCGAGGCCTCCACGTTCGGCCGGCTCGGCGAACCGGCGGACATCGCCGACGTCGTCTCCTTCGTGGCGAGCGACGACGCCCGCTGGATGACCGGCCAGTGGGTCGACGCCTCGGGAGGCGCCCACCTCGGCGTCTGACACCGCCTTCGGAGGCGCCACCTTCCTGGCCGTCCGGCGGCCGCACCACTAGGAGATGCGATGAACAACAGCACGTCCGCGCTCGCCGAGCCCGCGGCGGACGACTCCCTGACCCGGCCCTTCGGGGGCGTCAGCCCCTACGACGCGTACGTCCACGCGTCCGTCCTCAACTCGCTGCAGCACCCGCTGACCGAGGCCCCGGACGAGATGGGCTTCCTCGTCACCACCCAGGTGATGGAACTGTGGTTCACCCTGATCGTGCACGAGTGGCGCACGGCGCGGGTGGCCCTCGCCAAGGACGACCTGCACGCGGCCACGGACGCGCTGGTGCGCAGCCGCCGCGCGCTGACCGCGCTCAACGGCGCCTGGGCGCCCATCGCCGCGCTGACCCCCGCCCAGTTCAACGGCTTCCGGGCCGCGTTCGGCCAGGCCTCGGGCTTCCAGTCGGCGATGTACCGGCACATGGAGTTCCTCCTCGGCGACAAGTCCGCCGGGATGCTGCGCGCCCACCGGGGCGACCCGGCCGTGCACGAGGCGCTGGGAGAGACGTACCGCGAGACGTCCCTGTACGACGAGGTGCTCGCCTTCCTCGGCCGGCAGGGCCTGCCCGTGCCGCGCAACGTCCTGGAGCGGGACACCACCGCCCCCCACACCTCCGATCCCGGGGTGGTGGAGGTGTGGCGGCGGATCTACGACGGTCCGCAGCACCATCCCCACCTCGCGCTGGGTGAACTGCTCACCGACATCGCCGAACTGGTCACCCGCTGGCGCTTCGAGCACGTTCTCGTGGTGCGCCGCGCGATGGGGTCCAAGCCCGGCAGCGCCGGCTCCGCGGGCCTCGCCTGGCTGGAGAAGCGCGCGGCCCGTCCGGTCTTCCCGGAGCTGTGGGAGGTGCGCGGTGACGTCTAGGATCGTCTCGGCCTTCGCGGCCGAGGAGGAGAAGCGGGTCCTGAGCCTCAAGCCCGTGCTGGCTCCGGTGCACGGCCGCTACGGGGACCACCCCCACCAGTCCTACGACGCCTGGCCGGCCGACGATCCCGACGCGCCGCTGGTCGTCCTGCTGCACGGCGGCTACTGGCGCTACGACCGGATGCACCTGACACCTTTCGCGGCCTACCTCGCCGGGCAGGGCTTCCACGTCCTGCTCCCCGGCTTCCGCCGCTCCGGGGGCGCGGGCGGTCACCCCGAGACCTTCGACGACGTCGCCCGGATCGTGGACACCCTGCCTCAGGGGCGGCCCTACGTCCTGGCGGGCCACTGCTCCGGCGGCCACCTGGCCCTGTGGTGCGCCGCCCGCGGACTGCTGCCCACCGGCTCGCGCTGGCACACGCGCACCCTGCCGACGAGCGTGCTCGCCCTCGCACCGATCACCGACCTCACCGCCACCCGGCGCGACGACCTCAGCAACGGCGCCGCCCTCCAACTCCTGGGCGGCGAGGACGTCTTCGACGAACGGCTGCCCGAGGTCGACCCCCTGACCCTGCTCCGCGACGCGGGCACGACCGGGGTTCCCACCGTGCTGCTCCACGGAGCCGTCGACGAGGAGGTCCCGCTCACGCAGTTCAGCGACTACGCGGCCGTCCACCACGACCTCAGGACGGTCGTCCTGCCCGGCACCGGCCACTACACCCTCATCGAACCGGGAGCACCGGGCGCCCGCGCCGTCGCGCAGACCCTGCGCGAGATGTCGGCCGCGTTCACCCCGCGCGCGTCCGACCGGGCGGGCGAGGAGGCCGCACACCGATGACCACCGCACCTCCGGCACCGGCCGCGCTGCGCGAACGGGCCGCACGACTGGACGCCGACGACCCCCTGGCGTCCCTCCGCGAACGTTTCCTGCTGCCGCCCGGCGTCGTCTACCTGGACGGCAACTCGCTGGGCCCCCTGCCCGCCGCCGTGCCCCCAGCCCTCTCCGACGTCGTGACACGCCAATGGGGAACCGACCTGATCGGCTCCTGGAACACCAACGGCTGGTGGCAGGCCCCCCTGCGCGTGGGCGATGCCATCGGCGGGCTCATCGGGGCCGCACCCGGCCAGACGGTCGCGGGGGACTCCACCAGCGTGCAGCTGTTCACCGCGCTCGACGCCGCGGCCGCGCTCCGCCCCGACCGCCCCCTGCTGGTCACCGATCCCGGGCACTTCCCGACCGACCGCTACCTGGCGGACGCGGTCGCACGCCGCCGCGACCTCGAAGTGCGCCGGGTGCCCCCGGCCGCCCTGGCGGACCTCCTCGCGGCCGAGGGCCACCGGGTCGCCGTGGTCAGCTACTCGCCCGTCGACTTCCGCACCGGCGAACTGTACGACATGCGCGCGCTGACGCGGGCCGCCCACGCAGCCGGCGCCCTCGCGCTGTGGGACCTGTGCCACGCAGCCGGAGCCCTGCCGCTCGACGTCGACACCCTCGGCGTGGACCTAGCCGTCGGCTGCGGCTACAAGTTCCTCTCCGGCGGGCCCGGCGCTCCCGCGTTCCTGTACGTGGCCCGCCGCCACCACGCGGAACTGGAGACGCCGCTACCCGGCTGGACCGGCCACGCCGACCCGTTCGGCATGGGCGGGGACTACACGCCGGCCCCCGGCATCGCCCGCGCCCGCATCGGCACCCCGCCGGTCCTGTCCCTGCTCGCCCTCGAAGCGGCCCTCACCGCCTTCGACGGCGTCGACCTCGCCCAGGTCCGGGCCAAGAGCCTGTCGCTGACGGGATTCTTCCTGCGCTGCGCGCAGGAACTCCTGATTCCCGAGGGCTTCAGCACGGTCACCCCGACCGATCCTGATCGCCGCGGCAGCCAGGTCACCCTGCGCCACCCCCACGCCCACGGGCTGACGGTCGCGCTGGCCCGGCGCGGAGTGATCGCGGACATGCGCGCACCCGACCTCGTACGCTTCGGCGTCAACGCCCTCTATACGACCCACCAGGACCTCCTCGAAGCCGCCCTGTCCCTGCGGGACATCACCCACGAGGCCGCCTACGACCCCACCCCACCGGCTGTGGGACCGGTGACATGAGGACCCACGTAGAGAACCGCCGCACTGAGATGTACGGCCACAGGGACCATGCCGGAGGCCGAGGACCGTCCATGGATGCGTACAGTTGCCGTACCAGCTCACCGGCACCCTGGAGATGAGGGCCGTGATGAAGGAAACAGATGACCGAGACGCCCAAGTCGTCTCCGCCGGCGCGGCGTGTGAGCGGGCGCGCCGGCAGCAGCAGGTGAGCGTCGGCGACTTGGAGCGCTGGGTACCTGATGGCAGGACGTGTGCGAAGGTCAGTCTGCTGTCGTGAAGTGACCAGGTGGCTGCTGTTGTCCGGCCGTCATCGGGTTGGCCGGCTGTAGCGGAAGTAGCCACTCACGCCGGGGACGGCACGGGCGTGCTTCGGGGAGGGGCCTCAGCGACACTCTCGCCCCTCAGGCGCGCCGCAGGCAGGTCTGAGGGACTTGGCCGCCCGGCACGACGCGCCAAGGGCTCCACGGCGAGTACCTACCACGCCCTGCTCGGCATCGCCGAGTCGCTGATCGGCGTGGTGCCGCTGCTGGTCGCGGCGTTCGCCGGCGGCGCGCTCATCGGGCGCGAACTGGAAAGCGGCACAGCACAGTTGGCATGGACCCAGTCGGTCAGCCCTGTCCGATGGCTCACCGTCAAACTGGCCTTGCCTGCGACGCTCCTCGGTTGTGGCACCGTCGCCCTTGTCCTGCTACGCCGTCTGGTGGCGTCGTCCTCGGGCGGCCTCGCGTCGAGCAAATGGCACACGTCCACCTCGGTCCATGACTCCCTGGGTGCGACCGCCGTCGTTCTCCCGCTACTCGGCCTGGCCATAGGCACGCTCGTGGCATTCCTGGTCCACCGCCCCCTGCCGGCCCTTGGCCTGTCCCTGCTGGCCATGGGTATCGTGTCAGCCGCGCTCGACGCGGGCCGCAACAGCCTGTGGCCCCTGGTGACCGTTACCGGCTCGGTGGGCGAGGGTTCCCCTCCTTCTCCGGCGTCACGGTCTCGGAGGGTGCGATCACCGGCTCGGGCGCCCATGTCCCGGACCCACAGTGTGACGGCAACCAGGCCTGCCTAGTCGACCACGACATCACGAGCTTCTACCGCGAAGGGCACCCACCGGCGCACTTCTGGCCGCTGCAGATCGTCGAGACCGGCATCCTGGCCGCGCTCACCGCGCTCCTCCTGGCCGTCACCTACGCCATCTTGAGGAGGAAAACCTCCTCGTGACCGGCGCGGGGCCAAAGACGGGAAGGAAAGCGCCAGCGCACTGACCGCAGCAGCATCAGTTGTGCGTGGCGGCGCTCAGGCTGCAGTGGGTACCGCAATGGGGGGCAGCCGGCCGAGTGCGGCTTGTCCGCGGCGTCGGTGGTAGGTCCGCTCGATCCAGGTCACGACCGCGATCCGGAGTGCCTCACGGGTGGTCTAGGTCCGGCGGTCAAGGACATTCTTCTGCAACAGGGTGAAGAAGAACTCCATGGCCGCGTTGTCGCCGGCCGCCCCGACTCTCCCTGTCGAGCCGACCATCCGGTGGCGGTCGAGTGCCTGGACGAATTTCCGGGACCGGAACTGCGATCCGCGGTCGCTGTGCAGGATGCATCCGTCGACCTGTTCGCGCCGAGCGACGGCGTTCTCCAGGGCGGTCACGGCCAGGCAGGACTTCATCCCACCATCGGTTGTCCCGGCAGATCCGCCACGCGGCACGGTCCGCCACCCGGGTCCCGGCACCACGGGCTTCATCGGCCAGGAAGCGGTAGCCGGATGCCGAGTCCTCGCGGTCCGATGTCGTCGATTCTCGATATGCCTGATGAAATGTCAGGTAAGTCGGCATCCACTCAGCATCAGTTCCGTACGGTTCCTCGCGCGTGCGCCTGGTCGGCGGCTTCGCGGCAGCTTGGCCGGCGCAGAAATGCGCAGACGGGAAGCCTGGTCACAGCAGCGCACGATTTTCCTGGAGGTCTTCGAGCCGAAGGCATGCCGATGTACAGTGAAGAACGCCCTTGACCTGCAGAAAGCAGGCAGGGAGCCGTCTCCCAGGAGTCCGACATGCTGCGCACCATGTTCAAATCCAAGATCCACCGTGCCACCGTCACCCAGGCCGACCTGCACTACGTCGGGTCCGTGACCATCGACGCCGATCTGCTCGACGCCGCCGATCTGCTGCCCGGTGAGCTGGTCCACATCGTCGACGTCACCAACGGCGCCCGTCTGGAGACGTACGTCATCGAGGGGGAGCGCGGGTCCGGTGTCGTCGGCATCAACGGTGCCGCCGCCCACCTCGTGCACCCCGGTGATCTGGTGATCATCATCAGTTACGCTCAGGTCTCCGACGCCGAGGCCCGTACGCTGCGGCCGCGGGTCGTGCACGTGGACGCCGGCAACCGGATCGTGTCGCTCGGCGCGGACCCCTCCGAGCCGGTGCCCGGTTCGGACCAGGCGCGCAGCCCGCAGTCCGTCCCGGCCTGAGCCCCGGGCCGGCCGGGTTCCGCCCGTACCCACGAGGAGAGTCCATGAGCGAGATCACCATCCGCGACGACCGGGCGGCGGGCCGCCTGGAGGCGTACGCGGGCGACGAGGTGGCCGGTCGCATCGCGTACTTCGTGCTGGAGAGCCCCGCCCGGGCGCTCGTCCCGGTCCACACCACGGTGGAGCCCGCGTACGAGGGCAGGGGCATCGCGGGCTCGCTCGCCCGTGAGCTGTACGCGATCTCGGAGCGCGAGGGCGTTCCGGTCGCCCCGCTGTGCCCGTACGTCGTCTCGTGGGCCGAGCGGCACCCGGACGTGGCACCGGCGGCGGACCCCGCGCTGCTCGACGCGGCGAAGGGCTGGCTCGCGGCCCACCCCGACCGCTTCTGAGCGGGTCGGCCGGCGCCCGGCCCGGTCGGCCGCTGTCCGGCCCGGTCCCCGGTGGTCCTCGCAGTGCGGGCCGGTGGGGGGCTCGTCGCGCAGTTCCCCGCGCCCCTGAAAGGCGCCCCCGACGGGGCAGGGCCGGGCGTACGACCACTTGGCCCCGCCCGTCCCGCGACGGAGTGAGTGGAGGCAGTGGGTCCGGGTAGGCGGGGGAGGAGTCCAGAGTCGATGATCCCTATGGCTGGAGGAGCAAGATGGCGCATCCGCTTTTCAACGGCTCAAAGGCGCCGGGACCCTCAGCCGGAGACCTCGGACCGGTCCCCGCCCCACAGCGTGTGGAACGAACCCTCCCGGTCGGTCCGCCGGTAGGTGTGCGCGCCGAAGAAGTCCCGCTGCCCCTGCGTGAGCGCCGCGGGCAGCCGCTCCGCGCGCAGCGCGTCGTAGTACGCCAGCGCCGCCGCGAACCCGGGCGTCGGCACCCCCTGCTGCACGGCGGAGACCAGCACCGCGCGCCAGTCGTCCTGCGCCGCCGCGATCTCCTGCGCGAACGTGTCGTCGGAGAGCAGGCTCGGCAGGTCCGCGCGCGCGTCGTACGCGGCCCGGATCCGGTCCAGGAACGCCGCCCGGATGATGCAGCCCCCGCGCCAGATCGAGGCGACCGCGCCCAGGTCGATGTTCCAGTCGTACTCCGCGCTGCCGGCCGAGATCTCGTGGAAGCCCTGCGTGTACGACACGATCTTCGACGCGTACAGCGCCTGCTCCACCCGGTCGGCGAAGGCCGCCGCCTCGGACTCGCCCAGCTTGCTCGCCGTGGGGCCGGCCAGCCCGCGGGACGCCTCCCGCAGCGCGCCGTGGCCCGACAGCGACCGGGCGAAGACCGCCTCGGCGATGCCCGACACCGGCACGCCCAGGTCCAGCGCGATCTGCACGGTCCAGCGGCCCGTGCCCTTCTGCTCGGCCTGGTCCTGCACCACGTCCACGAACGGCTTGCCCGTCGCCTCGTCCACGTGCGAGAGGACCTCGGCGGTGATCTCGATCAGGTACGAGTCGAGCCGCCCGGTGTTCCAGGTGCGGAAGATGTCGGCGATCTGCGCGGGGGAGTAGCCGGCCACGTCGCGCAGCAGCTGGTACGCCTCGCCGATCAGCTGCATGTCGGCGTACTCGATGCCGTTGTGCACCATCTTCACGAAGTGCCCGGCGCCGTCGGGGCCCACGTGCGTGACGCACGGCGCGCCGTCCGCGGCCTTCGCGGAGATCTTCTCCAGCATCGGGCCGAGCGACTCGTACGACTCGGCCGGACCGCCCGGCATGATGCTCGGACCGTTGAGCGCGCCCTCCTCGCCGCCGGAGATGCCCGCGCCGACGAAGTGGATGCCCTGCTCGCGCAGCTCGCGCTCCCGGCGGCGGGTGTCCGCGAAGTGCGCGTTGCCCCCGTCGATGATCATGTCGCCGGGCTCCAGGAGCGGAGCGAACTCCTGGATCACCGCGTCGGTCGGCTCACCGGCCTTCACCATGATCACCAGGCGCCGGGGCCGCTCCAGCGCGGCCACGAACTCCTTGGCCGTCTCCGTCGCGACGAAGTCGCCCTCGCTGCCGAACTCCTCCACCAGCGCGTGCGTACGCGCCGCCGTCCGGTTGTGCAGAGCGACCGTGTATCCGTTCCGCGCGAAGTTACGGGCGAGATTGCGCCCCATCACCGCGAGTCCCGTGACGCCGATCTGCGCTGAGTTGCTCATACGGTTTGGCTCCTAAGATCCTGAATCGGTGTGCCGGTCCTGCCCGCCAGTATTGCCCGCCTGCCCATCCTGACGTGCCGGTTGGCCGGCCGCACATCATGTCCTGCCGACGGTGTGTACGCAGGAGAAGCGTCCGTGCCTCAGTGCACGGGCGAACTTCGCCGTCACACCCGCCCCCGGCATACACACCAGCAACGGGGAACGAAGGTGCATTCCTGGTCACTTGGCGGGATGAGGCGGCCGATTGCCCCCTTGTCATGGCCTGTTAACAGCGTTTACTTTTGCCGCTCCTGACGCTTGTCGAGGGGGCACCTTCATGGCCGTACGCGGCCGGCACCGCCGGTATCAGCCCAACAGGATCAACCGCGCGTCCCTCACGGTCACGGTGGGCGGTGCCGGAATGGCGATACCGCTCATCGGCACCGGTGTCGCGAGCGCCGCCGACGTGGACACCTGGAACAAGGTCGCCGCCTGCGAGTCCACGAACAACTGGAGCATCAACACCGGCAACGGCTACTACGGGGGACTGCAGTTCAGCCAGTCCACCTGGGAGGCCTACGGCGGCAGGGCGTACGCCGCCCGCGCCGACCTCGCCTCGAAGGACCAGCAGATAGCGATCGCCGAGAAGGTCCTCAAGGGCCAGGGACCGGGCGCCTGGCCCGTCTGCTCCCAGCGGGCGGGGCTCACCCGCGGCGGCGACAGCCCCGACATCAGCCCCTCGGGCACCTCCACGCAGACCGCCAAGAGGACCGCGACCGCCGAGCGCAAGGTCGACGTACAGCCGCAGACCACGCCCCAGTCGCGGGCCGGCACCGCCGAGATGTACACGGTCGTCCACGGCGACACGCTCTCCGGCATCGCCGACACCCGTGAAGTACCGGGCGGCTGGCGGAAGTTGTACGACACCAACCGCAGGACCGTCGGCGCCGACCCCGACCTGATCGTGCCCGGCCAGCGGCTCGACCTGCGCACCTCGGCCGCGCCCGGCACCGCCGCGTCCTCGCCCGACAAGGCGAAGAAGAAGGAGAAGGCGTCCGGGCGGGAGAAGGCGGCGAAGAGGGAGAAGGCCGAGGAGAAGCCGGCGAAGAAGACCCAGGCGGTCTCGCACGGCCTCACCGCGCCGGTCGCCGCCGGCACCGGTACGCCGTACCACGCCAGCGGCTCCTCCTGGTCGAAGGGCTACCACACCGGCGTCGACTTCCCCGTGCCGACCGGCACGTCCGTCAAGTCGGTCGCGTCGGGCAGCGTGGTCACCGCGGGCTGGGGCGGTTCCTTCGGCTACCAGGTGGTGATCCGGCACGGCGACGGCCGCTACACCCAGTACGCCCACCTGTCCGCGATCTCCGTGAAGGCCGGGCAGAGCGTGGGCGGCGGGCAGCGCATCGGCCGCTCGGGCTCGACGGGCAACAGCTCGGGCCCGCACCTGCACTTCGAGGTGCGGACCGGACCCGGCTTCGGCAGCGACGTCGATCCGGTCGCCTACCTGCGTGCGGGCGGCGTCAGGCTCTGACGCGGACGTACGTGCGGGTCGCGGCCTCCGGCGCGGCGACGCGCACGGGTGCCGTCAGGACTTCACACAGGACCGCATCATCACCGGGGTCGGCCACAGGGGCAGGCACGGGACGCCGAAGCGGGCGCCCTCGGGCCACGCCGCCTCGTCCTCCGGCGTACCCGCGGCGTCCGGCGCACCGGCCGACGGCGGCGGGGGTCCGTTGGAACCGGGCGGCGGGACCAGCGCCCGCTCCCGCCCGGCGGCGGACGCCGCCCCGGCGGCCGTCCCGGGGAACATCTCCTCCCGTACGCGCAGACGTGCGCCGGCCGCGGCCGCCAGGAGCGCCTTCTCGCGCACACCCGCCCCCGCGCCGGTCCGCAGCGCCTCGGCGACGGCCTGCTCGGGGAGCAGCACGGTCCCGGGGAAGAGACCCTGCGCGGGCCGTAGGGGCCGTACGGACGCGTCCGCCGCCCCGGAGGCCGTCTGCGCGGCCACGGGAGCCTTCGGCACAGGCACAGGCACAGGCACAGGCACCGGCATCGATGCCGGCGCCGACATCGGCTCCGACGCCGCCGGCCGCGTACGCTCCGGTCCGTCGCTCCGGTCCGTGGTGCCGTGCGCATCCGTGGTGCCGGGCGACGCCGTGACGTCGGCCCGCTCCGGACCGTCGGCGAGCCGCTCCGTGGTGAGCAGGATCAGGCCGCCCGTCGCGACGATCCCGCACGCCAGGGCGAGGATCGTCCCCGTGGTCCCGTACCGGAACGTCTCGCCGAACATCGTCAGGCCCACCGCTGCGGCCACGATCGGGTTCACGACGGTCAGCGTGGCCAGCGGGGCCGCGAGACCGGCGCCCCGGTAGGAGGCCTGCGACAGCAGCATCCCGGCCGTGGCCAGGACGCCGATCACGGCCAGGCTCGGCAGGTCGGCGAGCGAGACGCCCCCCGTCCAGTCCACCGCGACGGTCTTCGTGAACACCGAGGACATTCCGAAGGCGACACCGGCCGCGACGGCCAGCAGCACGCTGCGCACGGCCGGGTGCCGGTGCGCCGCGCGGGCCGCCGTCATCAGCGCCAGCACCGCACCGCCGGTGACCAGGCCCACCACCAGGCGCTGGGTGCCGCTCAGGGACTGGGCGTCGGCCGTGCCGACCAGGGCCAGCATGCCCGCCAGGCCGACCGTCGCCATGATCGCGCCCCGCCAGGCGGTCGCCCCGGCCCTGCGGCGGACGAAGACGGCGGCCATGGGCAGCGCGAACACGATGGTCAGCGCGCCGAGCGGCTGGACCAGGCTGAGCGGCCCGTAGGCCAGCGCCACGACGTGCAGCAGCCCGCCGAGGGCGTTGAGGCCGACCGCGGCCCACCAGGCGAGCCGGCGCATGGGAGCGTACGTACGGTCGGGCGTGGCCGCCGCGACGCGTTCCTGCACGATGGCCCCGCCGGCGTAGGCGACGGCGGAGACGAGAGAGAGCACCACCGACAGCACGAGTGCGCTCATGTGTCGCTCCTCTGCGTGGGACGGACGGGCTCCGTCGGGCGGGGCGTCCGGTGCGGCGAACGGTCGGCTTCCATGCTGATGACGATCCCTTGTGAAAGGTCCCGTGTCGTCGTCCCTGAGCAGTCATTGGGTCCTACTGCCGATGGAGTACGTCTTGGGCCCAGTCCTCCCCAAGTCGGGTGACACGACGTACAACCCGCCCCGCGGCATCGTTATGCCCGCTTGGTCTACTTGTCCCCGTGAACCCGGATCCGGACCTCGGGCGGCTCGCCTCACCCGCAGGTCCCCTCGAAGACGCCCTCGGCGGTTTCTTCGCCCTGCGCACGGGGAGCCCGCCGCTGCCGACGCTCGCGCAGGCCTACGAAGGGAGGGTTCCGGACGGAACCGATCCGCTCGCCTTCCGCGTCCGCAAGGTCGCCCGGGCGCTGGGCACGCCGGAGGCGCGCGTCGCGGTCTCGATCGCCCAGCAGGGGCTCGCCGCCCGGCTGTGGTCTGTGGCCCTGGGCGCGGCCGTGCTCCACGGACGCATCCCGGACCTCGACCCCCGGCTGCTGCGCTGGGACGCGGACGGCAGCGCCCCCGAGGACCTGTGGCTGGCCGGGGTGCGGTCGCTGCCCGGCGACGCCGCGACGGTCCGCCGGGCCGTGCACGACAGCCACCTGGAACCCCTCGCGGCGGCGCTGCGGGCCCGGCACCCGGTGGCCGCGGGCCTGCTGCTGGGCAACTCCGCCTCCGCGCTCACCGGCGCCGCACGGCAGCTCGGCCGCTGGGCCGCCGCACACGGCAGGAGCGATCTGGCCGGCCGCGCCCGCGACCTCACCGCCGAGCTCCTCGACCACCCCGACCTGCGCGACTGCGGCACCCTGGACGGAACGGACTTCCGCCGGCGCAGTTGCTGCCTCTATTACCGGGTACCCGGGGGCGGAGTGTGCGGGGACTGCTGCTTCGAGAGGCCCCCGCACTCTTCCCCACCGGTCGCATCTGGGTGACCATGTGGGAATCGGCCGCCGAGACAGGGAGTACTGGGTGCGAGTGGGACTGCTGACCCGGGAGTATCCGCCGGACGTCTACGGCGGAGCGGGGGTCCATGTGGAGTTCCTCGCCCGCGAGCTGAGGCCGCTCACCGACCTGGACGTGCACTGCTGGGGCGAGGGCGCCGCGGGCGGGGTCGTCCGGCACCGGCCCTGGGCCGGGCTCGACGGTGCCAACGACGCGCTGCGCACCTTCTCCGTGGACCTCTCCATGGCCGCCGCCCTGGAGGGCCGCGAGCTGGTCCACTCGCACACCTGGTACGCAAACCTCGCCGGCCACTTCGCGAAGCTGCTGCACGGCATCCCGCACGTCATGACCGCGCACTCCCTGGAGCCGCTGCGCCCCTGGAAGGCCGAGCAGCTGGGCGGCGGCTACGCCCTCTCCAGCTGGGCCGAGCGCACCGCGATCGAGGCCGCCGACGGGGTGATCGCCGTCTCCGGGGCCATGCGCGAGGACATCCTCGGCTCCTACCCCTCCCTGGATCCGGCCAAGGTCCACGTCGTGCACAACGGCATCGACACCACCCTCTACCGGCCCGACCACGGCACGGACGTCCTGGAGCGGATCGGCCTGGACACCTCCCGGCCGTACGTCCTGTTCGTCGGCCGCATCACCCGGCAGAAGGGCGTACCGCAGCTGATGCGCGCGGTGCGCGACATCGATCCGGCCGCCCAGGTCGTGCTGTGCGCGGGCGCGCCCGACACCCCGGAGATCGACCAGGAGTTCCGCGTCCTGTTCGAGGAGCTGAGCCGGGTCCGCGAGGGAGTGCACTGGATTCCGCAGATGCTGCCCCGCCCGGAGGTCATCCAGCTCCTCACGCACGCGGCGGTGTTCGTCTGCCCCTCGGTCTACGAGCCCCTCGGCATCGTCAACCTGGAGGCGATGGCCTGCGGGACCCCGGTGGTCGCCTCGCGGATCGGCGGTATCCCCGAGGTCGTTGAGGACGGCGAAACCGGGGTACTGGTGACCATGGACGAGGACTTCGAGACAGGACTCGCGCAGGCGCTGGACTCGGTCCTCGGGGACACCGGGACCGCCCGGCGGATGGGCGAGGCCGGACGGCAGCGCGCGGTGGGGGAGTTCGGCTGGGACGCCGTCGCCCGGCGCACGGTCCGGCTCTACGAGGAGATCCTCAAACAGGCGTAATCCGGCCTGCCCGCGGGCAGGCATGGATCAAAGAGGGTTAGGGGAGCGGCCATGCGTCGTGGTGGACCTTCGGTGCTCGGGATCGTGCTGGCGGGCGGGGAAGGCAAACGCCTGATGCCCCTCACCGCGGACCGGGCCAAACCAGCGGTCACGTTCGGAGGTACGTACCGCCTGGTCGATTTCGTGCTGTCCAACCTCGTCAACGCCGACATCCTGCGCATCTGCGTCCTGACGCAGTACAAGTCGCACTCGCTGGACCGGCACATCACGACGACCTGGCGGATGTCCAGCCTGCTGGGCAACTACGTGACGCCCGTCCCGGCCCAGCAGCGGCTCGGCCCGCGCTGGTTCCTGGGCAGCGCGGACGCGATCCTGCAGTCCCTGAACCTGGTGTACGACGAGCAGCCGGAGTACGTGGCGGTGTTCGGCGCGGACCACGTCTACCGCATGGACCCGCGGCAGATGCTCGCCCGGCACATCGACAGCGGCGCCGGCGTGACCGTGGCCGGCATCCGGGTGCCGAGATCCGAGTCGTCCTCCTTCGGCGTGATCACCCCGGGCACGGACGGGCAGACGGTGGACCGTTTCCTGGAGAAGCCGGCCGACCCGCCCGGTCTGCAGGACGCTCCCGACTGCGTCTTCGCCTCCATGGGCAACTACATCTTCACCACCAAGGCCCTGATCGAGGCGCTCCAGCGTGACGCCGAGGACGGCGACTCGGTGCACGACATGGGCGGCTCGATCCTGCCCCAGCTCACCGACCGCGGCGAGGCCGCGCTCTACGACTTCAGCGACAACCACGTACCCGGCGAGACCACCCGCGACCAGGGCTACTGGCGTGACGTGGGCACCCTGGACGCGTACTACGACGCGCACATGGACCTGATCGCGGAGCGGCCCGCCTTCAACCTCTACAACCGCACCTGGCCCATCTACACCAGCTCCGGCCAGCTGTCGCCCGCCCGCTTCAACGCGAGCGGCATGGCCAGCGAGTCGATCATCAGCGCGGGCTGCCTGATCCGCGGCCAGGTCACGCGCTCGGTCCTCTCGCCGGGTGTCGTCGTCGACCCGGGAGCGGTCGTCCAGGGCTCGATCCTCCACGACAACGTGCACGTGGGCCGGGGCGCGGTCGTGCGCGGCGCGATCCTCGACAAGAACGTGCAGGTGCCGCCGGGCGCGACCATCGGCGTCAACCCGGACCGCGACCAGGAGCTGTACACGGTCTCCAAGGCGGGCGTGATCGCCCTGGGCAAGGGCCAGCAGGTGCCGTGACGGCCGGGGTGATGTCGGCCACTCCGCATCGCCCCACCGGCCCCGCCGGCCCCATGAGTCCCGCTCCTTCCGCGAGGAGCGGGACTTAATCTGTTGTTAACTGTGCGTGGCGTGATCGTACTTGACCGTAATCGGCCGACCGGGATTGACTGCCGGCTCACCCGTCGTCGACGCGAGAGCCGATCCGATGCCCTCCGAGTCCGACCTCCTCGCACCACTCGACCTGGCGTTCTGGAACATCGAGTCCCCTCGGCACCCCATGCACCTCGCCGCACTCGGGGTCTTCGGCGCCCACTCGCCCGCCGCGGCCCGGCACGCGGCCGACCTGCTCGCCGCCCGCGCGGCCGGCGTCTCCGGGCTGCGCATGCGCATCCGCGACACCTGGCACCCCTCCGCCCTCGGCGGCGCCGCCCGCGAGGCCGCGCCCGACTTCGAGCCGCTCGACCACGTCCGCCTGCACGCCCCCGCCGCCGACTTCCACGCCGTCGCCGGCGCGATCATGCAGCGCCCCCTGGAACGCGACCGGCCCCCGTGGGAGGCGCACGTGGTGCCCGGCGAGGACGGCACCTCCTTCGCCGTACTCTTCAAGTTCCACCACGCGCTGGCGGACGGACTGCGGGCCCTGACGCTCGCCGCGGCCGTCCTCGACCCCATGGACCTGCCCGCGCCCCGGCCGTGCCCCGAGGAGCCCGCGCGCGGCTTCCTCCCCGACGTGCGCAAGCTGCCCGGACACGTCCGCGACTCGGTCCGCGACCTGGGCCGGGCCCTCGACATCGGCGCCTCCGTCGCCCGCGCGACCTGGGACGTACGCTCCTCCGCCGCCCTCGGCTGCGCATCCACCGGCACCCGCCGCGTCGCGGGCGCCGCCGTGGAGCTCGACGAGATCCACACCATCCGCAAGAGCGTGGGCGGCACCGTCAACGACGTCCTCATCGCCGTCGTCGCGGGCGCCCTGCGCCGCTGGCTGGACGAGCACGGCGACGGCAGCGACGGGGTCTCGCCCCGGGCCCTGATCCCCGTCTCGCGCCGGCGCCCGCGCACCGCGCACCCGCAGGGCAACCGGCTCTCCGGCTACCTGATGCGCCTGCCCGTCGACGACCCGGACCCGCTCGCCCGGCTCGCCGCCGTCCGTACGGCGATGGACCGCAACAAGGAGGCCGGACCCCACCGGGGCGCGGGGGCCGTCGCCCTGCTCGCCGACCACGTCCCGTCGCTCGGCCACCGGCTCGGCATGCCCGTCGTCGGCCGGGCGGCCCGGCTGCTCTTCGACATCCTGGTCACCAGCGTGCCGCTGCCCAGCCTCGGCCTGAAGCTCGGCGGCTGCCCGCTGACCGAGGTGTACCCGCTCGCCCCGCTGGCCCGCGGCCAGGCCCTCGCGGTCGCGGTGTCGACGTTCCGCGGACGCGTCCACTACGGGCTCGTCGCCGACGCACAAGCTGTCCCCGACCTCGACGTGCTGGCCGGGGCGCTGACCGCGGAGGTGGCGGAACTCACGGCCGCGTGCGCGCTCTGAGCCGCAACGGGTTTGGTGCCTTTGCCCCGTGCTCCGTAAAATTCCGCCTTCGTAGGCGAGCGCGGTCGGAGCGCCGCGCGGAACCCGAGGAACGGCAACGGCGATGACGGTGACAGAGGACGGCCCGGCGATCCCGGCCCAGGCCGTGGACACGGCACAGGCCCCGGACACGGACACGGCACAGACCCCGGACGGCGCGTACGGCCCCGGTATCGACCCGGAGCGGCTGGCCGTCTGCCTCGCCGTGCTCGACGAGCTGGAGAAGATCGACGTCGACCACCCCGACGCGATCGCCGTGCGCCGCGCCACCGCCGGGATCTACCGCTCGGTCAAGCAGCGCCGGCGCCAGGAGCGCAGGGCCGCCAAGACCGCCCACGACAAGGCCGTCACCGAGGCCACCGCCACCGGTTCCGCGCAGCGCATCGACGACGAGACCGAGGGCATCCTGCCGTCGTCCGTGACCGAGGCCGGCGCGATCGCGGGGATACTCGAGCGCCCGCGCTCCTGCTACATCTGCAAGAGCCGGTACGTCGAGGTCGACTACTTCTACCACCAGCTCTGCCAGAAGTGCGCAGCCGAGAACCGGGCCCGCCGCGACGCGCGCACCGACCTCACCGGCAAGCGCGCGCTGCTCACCGGCGGCCGGGCCAAGATCGGCATGTACATCGCGCTCAGGCTGCTGCGCGACGGCGCCCACACCACGATCACCACGCGCTTCCCCAACGACGCCATCCGCCGCTTCAAGGCCATGCCCGACAGCGACGAGTGGATCGGTCGGCTGAAGATCGTCGGCATCGACCTGCGCGACCCCGCCCAGGTCGTCGCGCTCGCCGACTCCGTCGCCGCCGCGGGACCGCTCGACATCCTGATCAACAACGCCGCCCAGACGGTACGCCGCTCGCCGGGCGCCTACAGCGAGCTGCTCGCCGCCGAGTCGGGGCCGCTGCCCGCCGGTGAGCTGCCGCCCGCCGAGGTCATCGGCACCTTCGGCTCCGGTGCCGTGTCCGCCCTGCCGGTGGCCGGGGGCGGCGCGCTGACCGCGCAGGACGTCACCGACCTCGCGCTCGTCTCCGGCTCCGCGTCCCTGGAGCGGATCGCCGCCGGCACCGCCATCGACGCGGGCGGGCTCGTGCCCGACCTGCACGACACCAACAGCTGGATCCAGGCCGTCGAGGAGGTCACGCCGGTCGAACTGCTGGAGGTGCAGCTGTGCAACTCCACGGCGCCGTTCATCCTCATCAGCCGGCTGCGGGCCGCGATGGCGGCGGCCGAGGCGGGACGCACGTACATCGTGAACGTGTCCGCCATGGAGGGCGTGTTCAACCGCGGCTACAAGGGTGCCGGGCACCCGCACACCAACATGGCCAAGGCCGCGCTCAACATGCTCACGCGCACCAGTGCGCAGGAGATGTTCGAGAAGGACGGCATCCTGATGACCGCCGTCGACACCGGGTGGATCACCGACGAGCGGCCGCACCCGGACAAGATCCGGCTGGCCGACGCCGGGTTCCACGCGCCGCTGGACCTGGTGGACGGGGCGGCCCGGGTGTACGACCCGATCGTGCGCGGGCAGGAGGGCGAAGACCTGTACGGGGTCTTCTTGAAGGACTACGCGCCCGGTAAGTGGTAGGTGATCGGTGGGCGGGGCCCGGGTTGTGAAGGGGCCTGGCTTCTCGCTGCCCGGACCCTTGTGCCGCCGTCCACCAGTAGGTCCGTGCCCGTGATCCAGCGGGCCTCGTCCGAAGCCAGCCACGTGACCGCCCGGGCTATGTCCTCGGGGTCGCCGATGCGGCCGAGGGGGAGGCCGGTGGGCGCGCCGTCCGCCGGCTCCCACACGAAGCGGGCCATCTCCGTGCGGACGAGGCCGGGGGAGACCGAGTTGACCCGGACCCCGGGCGCCAGTTCGCCCGCGAGCTGCTGGGTCAGGTGCAGCAGAGCCGCTTTGCTCGTGCCGTAGGCGCCCAGGCCGGGGCCCACGTGCGTCGCGCCCTCGGTGCAGATGTTCACGACCGAGCCGCCGTGCTCGCGCAGCCAGGCCCGCCACGCGTACTGCACCAGCCGCAGCGGCGCCTCGACGTTGACCGCGAACGCCTCGCGCCAGCGGTCGGGGTCGGCGTCCATCAGCGGGCCGTAGGGCTGGTTGGTCGCCGCGTTGTTCACCACCACGTCGATCCGGCCGTACGCCTCCATCGCCAGCCCGGTCAGCCGGCGCAGATGGGCCGGGTCGGCGACGGTGCCCGCGAGTGCCACGGCGTCCAGCCCCGCGGCGGCCCGGCGCAGCCCGTCCGCGTCCCGTGCCGTCAGGCACACCCGCGCCCCCGCGGCCGTGAACGCCTCGGCGACCGCCAGGCCGATGCCGCGCGAGGCCCCGGTGACGACGGCGACCTTGCCCTGGAGCCCGTACGGCGGCGTCATCCCCGTACCGTCTCATGACGGGTCGTCAGGCGACAGGCCCCGGAAGGCGGGCGCGGGGCGTCAGTCGGCGGCTCCCAGGGGCGCGTGCCGGGACGACAGGAGCTCCAGCACCGTGCGCCAGTCCTCCAGCACCCCGGCGTCCAGGCCGGAGGTCCCGGCGGACTCGTCGGCCTGCCGCAGGAGCAGCACGTCCTCCGCGAACCGGTCGTCCGGGGCCGGCTCGCGTCCCCGGTCCTCCCCGTGCAGGCGCACGAGGGAGGCGACCCGGTCGCCGAGCAGCGGGCCCACCGCACCGGCCGCCCGGTGGGCACGGGCAGCGGGATCGCCCGGCCACAGCAGCTGCCCGACGACGTGCACCAGGCCCGCCACCTGCAGCTCCTTGTCCGCCGGGCGGCCCCGGCGCAGCAGCGCGGCGGTCTGCAGCGCGTGCTCGTGCAGGTCGACCGGGGCGCCGCCGGGGCAGGCGGTGCCCCGGGAACCCCGGCAGGCGTGCAGCAGGTCCATCAGCTCTTCGACACTGCGCAGTTCCATGCGCCAGTCCTCCCTGCGGGCGAGAAAGGCCGTCGTCTCGCGCCAGCAGATCATGACCAGATTTCGACCGGGCCAACGGGAACTGAACTGCGCG
>NZ_VDFC01000083.1:30641-58888 GCF_008369065.1 Streptomyces apricus
CCCCCGGACCCGCCGGCCCTCATGCCTGGGTGCGTCGTACGCACTCCGTGACGACGTCGCCCAGGCTTCCGGTCCGCTCCAGCACCTGGCGCTGGATGCGGGCGCCGTTGCCGTGGCGCAGCAGGTCCCCGGCGGTCTTGTGCGCGCGGTCGGCGTCCCCGCTGTCGTCCAGGGCGGGGCCGACGTGCTCCAGGAGCGCGTGGACGACCTCCGCGGCGGGCGCCGGCCGCATGCTCCGGGGGTGCAGGAGCTCCCCTTCGAGGCCCGACCGGGCGGCCCGCCAGGCGGCCAGCCGCAGCAGCTCCACGCTGTGGTCCGCCGGCGCCGTCCCCGCACGCCACTCGCGCGCCGCCGTCTCGACGAGCCCGCGGGTCAGGGTGGCGAGCAGGGTGGCGGTGCTCGCCTCCAGGGCGACGTCCGACACCCGGATCTCGACGGTGGGGTACCGCTCGGCGATCCGCGCGTCGAAGTAGACCATGCCCTTGTCCAGCAGGACACCGGTGGCCACCATGTCGTCGACCCGCCGGTGGTAGTCGGCGGCCGTACCGAAGGGCTCGTTGGGGCCGGCCATGGGCCAGCGCATCCACACCCGGCTCCGGTAGCTGCTGTAGAGGCTGTCCTTGCCCTGCCAGAACGGGGAGTTGGCGCTCAGCGCCGTCAGGACCGACAGCCAGGGGCGGATCCGGTCGAGCACCGCGACGGCCTCGTCGTCCGACTCGACCGACACATGGATGTGGCAGCCGCAGACGAGCTGCTCCTGGACCGGCAGCCCGAACTCCTGCGCGAGCCACTCGTACCGCTTGTTCGTGCTGAGCGACGGCGTGACCGGCACGGGGGAGGTGGCCAGTGCCACCACGGCGGCGCCGATCTCCCCGGCGACCCGTCCCGCCTCCTGCCGGCAGCGCACGATCTCCGCGCCGAGGTCGGTCATGTCCGCGCACGGATGGGTGGCGAACTCGAGCTGCTGACTGTGCAGCTCCTTCTCGAACGTCTCCTCGGACGGCTCGGCCCTGGCGGCACGAGCGAGTACCGCGGCGGACAGGGCCTGCGGCTCTCCGGTCGAGGGATCGACCAGGAGGAGTTCTTCTTCCACTCCCACGGTACGCACGTGACAAAGCCTCTCATAAGGGTCTTCCGGGCAGAGGGAAGGGAAACGCCGGGTGGCTCGCCCTTCCGGACTCCCCAGGTGCCCAGGAACGGAGGCCGAACACTTATTGCGGCCCTGCCCGGACGGTGTCGGTGCCGTCCGGGCAGGGCCGCTCAGGAGAGACGGCCGCGTTTCACAGCACGCGGCGTCTGCGTCCCAGCCAGGTCTGGGCGACGACCACCACGGCCAGGAACGCGCCGCTGACCACCTGTTGGTAGGCCGAGTCCAGGGAGCCGATCTGGTTGATGACGTTCTGGATCACCTTCAGCAGCAGGACGCCGACCAGCGAGCCGCTGACGAAGCCGAAGCCGCCCGACAGCAGGGTCCCGCCGATGACGACCGCCGAGATGGCCTCCAGCTCCATGCCCGAGCCCAGGATCGTCACGCCCGACGCCAGCCAGGCCGCGTTCAGCGCCCCTGCCAGCCCGGCGCACAGCCCCGACAGGGCGTACACGGTGATCTTCGTACGGGCCACGGGGGCACCCATCAGGGCCGCCGCGTCCTCGTTGCCGCCGACCGCGTACACGTACTGCCCGAACCGGGAGCGCCGCAGGACGACGGCGCCCACCACGAACAGCGCCACCGTGATCCAGATCGGCACCCCGATGCCGAGGAGCGATCCCTGCCCGAGCGTCGCGAAGAACGAGTCCTTGTCGACCAGGTAGGTCTTCGAGCCCTCGTCGGTGATCGCCAGCAGGATGCCGCGGGCGCCGAGCAGCGCGGCGAGGGTGACGATGAACGGGGCCAGGCCCGAGCGGGCGATGAGCAGCCCGTTGACCACGCCGATCAGCCCGCACACCGCGAGCGGCAGCAGCAGGGCCACCACCGTGCCGTACTGCGAGCCCCAGGCCGCCAGCACCCCGCCGAGGGCGAAGAGCGAGCCCACCGACAGGTCGATCCCGCCGGTGACGATGACGAAGGTCATCCCGAGCGCCACGATGGCCAGGAACGCCGACGACAGCGCCATGTTCTCCAGGTTGTCGCCGGTCAGGAACGTGTCGAAGCTCAGCGACGCCGCCACCATGGCCACCAGGAGGGTGACCAGGGCGCCGTGCTGCTGGGCGAGGGCGCTGAGGCGTTCGGCGCGGCTCGCCGCGCCGGCCTCGCTGTCGGCGGCCTTGGTGACGGTGGCCGACTGCGTCTCGGCCTCCTCGGTCGCGGCGGTCATCGCTTCCCCCGTTCACGGGCCGCGTAGACGGCGGCGACGATGACCACGGCCTGGGCCATCTGCGTCCACGACGGCTGCAGGTCGTGCTTGATGAGCGTGGTGGTCAGCAGCTGGATCAGGACGGCCCCGGCGACGGTGCCGCCGATGCGGATGCGGCCGCCGGACAGCGGGGTGCCGCCGACGACCACGGCCGTGATCGCGGACAGTTCCATCAGGGTGCCCAGCGAGGTCGGGTCGCTGGCCGTCAGGCGGGCGGTGGCGAGGATGCCCGCCACCGCGGCCAGGGCGCCCGAGGCCGCGTACACGATGATGAGGATCCGGCGCACCGGCAGACCCGCCAGCCGGGCCGCCGGCCTGCTGTCGCCCACCGCGAGCAGCTGCCGCCCGAAGGTGGTGCGGCGCACCACGAAGGCCACCAGCAGGGCCAGCGCCGCCGCGATGAGGACGAGGTAGGGCACGCCCAGCACGTCTCCGGAGCCCAGCGACGCCATGCCCGGATCGCGCACGTCCTCCAGCTGGGGGAGCAGCACCAGGGCGATGCCCCGTGCGGCGACCATGAGGGCGAGCGTGGCGACGATGGGCTGGACGCCGAGGAAGGCGACCAGTGACCCGTTCGCCAGGCCGACCGCGATGCCGCCGACCAGTGCCATGAGGATGGCCGGCACCATGCCGTAACCGAGGTACAGGGACAGCAGCGAGGTGGACAGGGCCATCACCGAGCCCACCGCCAGGTCGACGCCCTCGGTGCCGATCGCGAGCGCCATGCCGAGCGCGACGATGAGGACCGGCGCCACCTGGACGGCCTGGGTGCGGAAGTTCTCCGCCGAGACGAAGTTCGAGGTGAAGACGAAGTTGAACGCGAGCAGGGCGACGACGCCCGCGTACACGCCGTACTCCTGGAGCAGGCGCAGCAGCCGCTCGCGGTCCACCTGGCCGCGTGCGAGCGACAGGTCAGTCATGGGTGCTCCCGGCGGATTCTGCGGGTTTCACGGCTTCCTCGGTGGGTGCGGGAGCGGCGGGCTCCGCGGGTACGGACGCCGCTCCCGGTTCGGCGGCGATGGCCCGCATCAGCGCGTCCTCGGTGACGGCGTCGCCGGTCAGCTCGTCGACGACCACGCCGTCCTTGAGCACGACGATCCGGTCGCTGCCCTCGATGAGTTCCTCGGTGTCGGAGGAGATCAGGAGCACCGCGAGTCCCTCGTCGGCGAGTTCGTCGATGAGGGACTGGACCTCCGCCTTGGCCCCCACGTCGATGCCGCGGGTCGGTTCGTCGAGGAGCAGCACCTTGGGGTGCATGGCGAGCCAGCGGGCCAGCAGCACCTTCTGCTGGTTGCCGCCGGAGAGCTCGCCGACCTTCTGGTGCGGGCCCGCCGACTTGATGCGCAGCCGCTTCACGAAGCCGTCCACGACCTCGTCGACGCGCGCGTTGTCCACCAGGCCGAACCGGGAGAGACCGGGCAGGGCGGCCAGCGCGATGTTCTCCCGGACCGAGAGGCCGGGGGAGATGCCCTCGGCCTTGCGGTCCTCCGGCAGCAGGCTGATGCCGGCGCGGATCGCGGCCGGGGTGGAGCCGGTGCGCACGGGCACGCCGCCGACCGAGACCCGGCCCGCGTCCGCGGACAGGGCACCGGCGATCACCTTCGCGGTCTCGCTGCGGCCCGAGCCGAGGAGCCCGCCCAGACCGACCACCTCGCCCGGACGGATGGACAGCGACACGTCGTGCAACTGGTGACGGATCGTCAGTCCCTCCGCCCGCAGCACCGGTTCGGCCGCCGCCTGGTGCGAGCCGGTGAACTTGGTCAGGCCCTCGCTGCGGACCTCGCCGATGTCGCGGCCCAGCATGAGCGAGACCAGCCGCAGCCGGTCCAGGTCGGCGAGCCGCCCGGTGTGCACCACCCGGCCGTCCCGCAGCACGGTGACGGCGTCGCAGATCTCGTACAGCTCGTCCATGCGGTGGCTGACGTAGACCACCGCGATGCCGCGCTCGCGCAGCATGCGGATCACCCGGAAGAGGGTGCGCACCTCGCGCGGCTCCAGCGACGAGGTGGGCTCGTCCATGATCACCACGCGGGCGTCCAGGGCGACGGCCCGCGCGAGGGCCACCATCTGCTGGGCGCCCACGCCCAGTTCGCGCAGCGGGCGCCGTACGTCGACCCGGATGCCCAGGCCCGACAGCGCCTCCTCTGCCTCCCGGTGCATGCGCCGGAAGTCGATGAGGCCGAGCCGGCCGCGGGGTTCGCGGCCGAGGAAGAGGTTGCGCGCCACGCTCATCAGCGGGACGAGGTTGACCTCCTGGTAGATCGTGGAGATGCCCGCCTGCTGGGCCTGCAGGGGCGTCGTGAAGCGGACCGGCGTGCCGTCGTGGACGACCTCGCCCGCGTCCGGCTGGTAGACACCGGTGAGTACTTTGATCAGGGTCGACTTGCCCGCGCCGTTCTCGCCGACGAGGGCGTGCACCTCCCCGGCGCGGGCGGTGAAGTCCACGTCGGACAGCGCCTTCACGCCGGGGAAGAGCTTGGACACGCCGGTGACGGAGAGCATGTCAGTAGGCCTTGCCGATGTCCGTCTTGGCGTTCGCCTCGGTGTACTCGGTGTCCTTGATGACGATGTCCTGCGCCACCTCGTCGCCCTTGGTGAAGCTGTCCAGGGTCTGGAAGGCGAGCGGCCCGAAGCGCGGGTTGGACTCGACGACGCCGCTGATCCAGCCGTCCACGATGCCCTGGACGGCGTTGCGGGTGCCGTCGATGGTCACGATCTTGACGTCGCCGGCCTTCTTGCCCGCGCCCTTCAGGGCGTTGACGGCTCCGAGGCCCATCTCGTCGTTCTCGGCGTAGATGCCCTTGATGCCGGGCTTGGACTGGATGAGGTTCTCGGTGACCGACTGGCCCTTCTCGCGGGCGAACTCACCGGTCTGCTGGAACACCACCTTGAGGCCGGGCGCCTCCGCCTTGATCTGGTCCACGAAGCCCTTGGTGCGTTCCGTGGTGACGTTGTTGCCCGCGGCGCCCAGCAGGATGGCGATCTCGCCCTTGCCGCCGGTCGCCTCGATCATCTGGTCGGCGGCCCGCTTGCCCTGCTCCACGAAGTCGGAGCCGATGAAGCTCACGTAGTCCTTGCACGCGGTGGCGTTGATCTTGCGGTCCACCGTGACGATCGGGATGTGCTTGGCCGACGCCGTCTTCAGGACCGGCTCCCAGCCGTCCGAGTTGAGCGGCGCGATCACCAGCACGTCGGCGCCCTTGGCGATGAGGTCCTGGACGTCGCTGATCTGCTTGGAGAACTGCGACTGGGCGTTGGCGGTGAGCAGCTTGACGCCGCGCTTCTTCGCCTCGGCCCTGATCGAGGCGGTCTCGGCGATCCGGAAGGGGTTGGCCTCCTTCTCGGACTGCGAGAAGCCCACGGTGGCGTTCTTGAGGTCGAGCTTCTCGCCCCCGTACGCGGCGATGGTGCAGCCCGGCCCGGAGCCGGCACTCGGCGAGGCGACCTCCTGGCCGGCGTCGGCCTGCTGCTCGGTGGCCTTGTCGTCCCCGGAGTCCTCGGACTTGGTGCATCCGGTCAGCGCCAGGCTCGTGAGGAGGCCGGTGGCGAGCAGAGTGCGAGCGGTGGTGCGACGAGAGAGTGCGGTCGGCTTCATTGCGGTCCCCAAACGGCGCGGCCCCGGAGCTGAAAGCGCTCCCGGGTCATTCGGTACTTGACGGGCAACACGGCGTGCACGGCGTTCAGGGGAGGTTTTTACATCGTTGGAAGGGGCGTGTAAACCCCTCCGTCCGATATCTCGACCGTTTCGCTCGCTCCGACGTCAGCGGCGGCCCAGCGTGCTCTCCCGCTCCACCAGCCGGAACTCCGCCGTCAGTTCGCGTCCGCCGGGGTCCTGGCGGCCCGAAAGACTGCGCAGCAGCGAGGCCACCGCGAGCCGCGCGATCGCCTGCTTGTCCGGTGCGATGGTGGTCAGCGAGACGGCTCCGAACCGGCTCTCGGCGATGTCGTCGAAACCGACCACGGCGATGTCCCACGGCACCCGCAGCCCGCGCTCGTGCAGCACCCGCATGGCGCCGATGGCGATGAGGTCGTTGAACGCGAACACCGCGTCCGGCCGCAGGCCCGCGTCCAGCAGGTTCGCCATGGCGCGGGCGCCGTCGTCCCGGTCCCAGCCGCCGACCGGCACGATCAGCTCCTCGTCCACCGGCAGGCCCGCGGCCGCCAGCTCCGCGCGCCAGCCGTCCAGCCGCAGGTGGGCGGGCCGGTTCGCGGAGTCCGTGCGCGTACCGAGGTAGGCGATCCGGGTCCGGCCGCGGTCGAGCAGGTGGCGCACCGCCGTGCGGGCGGCCGCGACGTTGTCGATCGCGATGTGGTCGAAGGGCAGGCCGTACTCGCGCTCGCCCAGCAGCACCAGCGGCACGTCGTCGGCCCGGCCCTGCAGGTCCTCCGGCTCCAGCTCCAGCGGGCTGAGGATCAGCCCGTCGATCACCCGGGCCCGGAAACCCTGGCTGACCAGCAGTTCCTGCTGGCGGTCGCCCCGCGTGTGGTCGAGCAGGACGGTGAACTCGTGCTCAGCGGCGGCGTCGATGACCGCACCCGCGAGCTCGGCGAAATAGGGGTTGCCGAGCTCGGGGACGGCGAGCGCGATGATGCCCGTACGGCCTTTGCGCAAATGCCGTGCGGTGAGGTTCGGCCGGTAGCCGAGCTCGTCGATCGCCTCCTGTACCCGTGCGCGCATCGCCGGTGTGATGTGCGGATAGTTGTTCACCACGTTCGAAACGGTCTTGATCGAGACGCCGGCCCGTTCGGCCACGTCCTTCAGGCTGACCCGCAAAGGATCTCCTCGGCATCGACGGGAACTCCGCGCGACCGGAGCTTTGTCATGGATCTGGACAGCAGGCGCGAGCCCGTGCTCTCATGCCAACTGCTGTTGCTTCCAACGTTGTACAGACTGAAGCTCCGAGCCGCCACCCTTCCTCACCCTAGGGGTTCGTGAGGGATCTCCGTGGGTGAAGGAACGGCGTTCGGTGCGTGCGCCCGGCGGGCGGTGCGAAGGGTCGTGTGGCGCTGCCACCTGCTCCCTTCACGGCGTGCGGCGAGGGTGTGTGCCGGACGTCGTGACGCCGCGAAGATCCGTCATGAGACCCTCAGGAGGATCCGTGCGCACGAGACCACTGCGAAAACGACTCGCCCTGCTCCTCGCGGCGGCGCTGGGCGCCGCGGGACTCGCCGCCGCGCCCGTCGCGACGGCCGTGGAGGACCCCGTCGAGGTCCACGGCCTCAAGGGCGAGTACTACACCCAGTCCGCCCCCGGCGCCTTCGACTTCCACGAGCTCAAGGCCACGGGCATGGACGCGCAGCTCGACTTCGACAACCTGGAGTCCCGGCTGCGGTCGGCGACCGGGAGGTCGGACGACGTGAGCGTCCGCTGGACCGGGCGGATCGTGCCGGAGAGGACCGGGCCCACCACCTTCTCGGTCATCGGGGACAACGGCTTCCGGCTGTGGGTGGACGGGAAGATCGCCATCGACCACTGGGTCGACGACTGGGACCGCGAACAGACCGCTGAGCCCGTCGAGTTGACGGCCGGCAACGCCTACGACATCAAGATCGAGTACTTCGAGCACTGGGGAGGCTCCAACCTCCACGTGCGCTGGACACCGCCCGGCGGCACCAAGACCGCGGTCCCGCAGTCGGCGTTCCTGCTGCCCGCGGGTTACGACTACGACGGGGCTGTCGCCACCACCGTCCTGCGGGACGGCCGCACCCTACGGCTGGACTTCGCCCAGAAGCTCAAGGCACCCCCGGCCGGTCTCCTGGACCACCTGGACGCGGTGATCGGCGGGGCGACCTGGCCGCTCGGCCGCATCAGGCTGGACCCGGCCGACCCCCGGTCCCTGCTGATCGCGCTGAAGGAGCCCGTGGTCGGCAACAAGACCGGCACCGCGCGCGGCTCCGCCGAGGTGCGCTACGACGGGGCGGGGGGACTCTCCGGCCAGGACGGCAACGTTGTCAAGTCCTTCTGGAGCAGCGGCACCAACCAATCCACCCACCAGCTGAGCACCCGCTGGGGCGAGGACGTCACCCCGGCCAACGCCCACCGCGAGTACCCGCGGCCCCAGCTCACCCGCGACGACTGGCGGAACCTCAACGGCAGCTGGCAGTTCGCGGCCGCCGAGGCGGGGGAGCAGCCGCCGGTGGGGAAGAAGCTCGCCGAGAAGATCCTCGTCCCGTACCCCGTCGAGTCGCAGCTGTCGGGCATCGAACGGCACGAGGACCGCATGTGGTACCGGCGCACCTTCACCGTCCCGAAGGACTGGAAGATCGGTTCGAAGCAGCGTCTGCGGCTCAACTTCGGCGCGGTCGACTGGCGTTCCGAGGTCTACGTCAACGGCACGAAGGTCACCGAGCACCAGGGCGGCTACGACAAGTTCGCCGCCGATGTCACCGACGCCCTGAAGCCCGGCCGCACCCAGGAACTGATCGTCGGCGTCTACGACCCGACGGACGCCGCGAACGCCGAGAACCCGCCGCTCGGCAAGCAGCGCCTCGACCCCAGCGGCATCTGGTACACCCCGTCCTCCGGCATCTGGCAGACCGTGTGGATGGAGCCCGTCGCCGCCGACCACGTCGACTCGCTCGCCCTCACCCCCGACGTCGGCGCCGGCACGCTGACGGTCGCGCCGAAGGGCGTGCGCGACGGGGTGCCGGTCACGGCGACCGCGTACGAGGGAAAGCGCAAGGTGGCCACCGCCTCCGGCCGCACCGGCGGCCCGCTCACCCTCAGGATCCGCGACGCGCGCCTGTGGTCGCCGGACGACCCGTTCCTGTACGACCTGAAGGTCACCGTCGGCAAGGACCGGGTCGAGAGCTACTTCGGCATGCGGTCCATCGAGGTGCGCAACGTCGGGGGCACCCCGCGCACCGTCCTCAACGGCGAGCCGGTCTTCATGATGGCCACCCTCGACCAGGGCTTCTGGCCCGACGGCCTGCACACCGCCCCGAGCGACAAGGCCCTCGCGTACGACCTCAGGATGCACAAGGAAATGGGCTTCAACGCGGTCCGCAAGCACATCAAGGTCGAGCCCGACCGGTGGTTCTACTGGGCCGACCGACTCGGCCTGCTCGTCTGGCAGGACATGCCGGCCATGACGGCGGGCGTGAACCCCTCCGCGACCGCCCGCGCCACCTACGAGCGCGAGATGAAGCAGATGATCGACGAGCACATCAGCAGCCCGTCGATCGTCATGTGGGTCACCTTCAACGAAGGGTGGGGCCAGTACGACGTGGGCCGCATCGCCGAGCAGGCCAAGGCCTGGGACCCGACACGGCTGGTCAACAACCAGTCGGGCCTCAACCTCGGCGCCGACGGCGGCACCGGCGACATCATGGACGAGCACGGCTACCCGAGCCCCGCGCTGCCGCCGCACCCCGACGGCAGGCGGGCCCTGGTCATGGGCGAGTACGGCGGCCTGGGCCTGGCCGTGCCCGGTCACGCCTGGTCGGTGCAGCAGTCCTACGTCGACGTCGACCCGGCCACGTACACCGACGACTACCTCACCAAGCTCGACGAGGTGCGCGCCCTCGCCTGCCGGGGCGGCAACGGTGCGGTGTACACCCAGATCGCGGACGTCGAGGGCGAGCTCAACGGGCTCCTCACCTACGACCGCGCGGTCGTCAAGCCCGACGTGCAGCGGGTCAGGGCGGCCCATGAGTCCCTGATCGAGGACGTGTCCCGGGCGACCCCGGCGGGCTGCGCCTGACCTCCGGCCCGGTCGAGTCGCCCCTTCCGTCCGCTGCGGATGCCGCGGCGGGCGGAAGGGGTCAGGCTGGGGGAGTGGGGACCGGTCATCGTCACGGTGCCCGGGCCCGTCGAGCCGCCTCCTGCTCACTGCCGGACGGGCCGGGTCCCCACGGCCCGGGCCGCCGCCACGGCGGCCCGGACCCCGTCCGCCGAGGAGGAGCCGTGAACGACCCCGCGTCCGACGGATTCGTGCACGTCAGAGGTGCCGGCGAGCACAATCTCAAGAACGTCGACGTGGACGTGCCCCGCGACGCCATGGTCGCCTTCACCGGCATCTCCGGCTCGGGCAAGTCCTCGCTGGCCTTCGGCACCCTGTACGCGGAGGCCCAGCGCCGCTACTTCGAGTCCGTCGCGCCGTACGCCCGCCGCCTGCTCCAGCAGGTCGGCGCGCCGCACGTCCAGGAGATCTCCGGACTGCCGCCCGCCGTGGCCCTCCAGCAGCGGCACGGCGCCCCCAGCTCCCGGTCGACCGTCGGCACCCTCACCACCCTGTCCAACCTGCTGCGGATCCTGTACTCGCGGGCCGGTACGTATCCGCCGGGCGCCCCGCACCTGGCCGCCGAGGCGTTCTCGCCCAACACCGCGGCCGGCGCCTGCCCGCGCTGCCACGGGCTCGGAGCCGTCGTCGACGTGGCCGACGACCTGCTCGTACCGGACCCCTCCCTGAGCATCCGCGAAGGCGCGATCGCGGCCTGGCCCGGTGCCTGGCAGGGCGCCAACCTGCGCAGCATCGTCAGCAACCTGGGCATCGACATCGACAAGCCGTGGCGCAGGCTGCGCAAGAAGGACCGCGACTGGCTCCTGCACACCGACGAGCAGCCGTCGGTCCTGATCGCACCGGAGGCCGACCGGATCGACTACGGCTACCACGGCACGTTCTGGAGCGCCCGCGCCCACATCATGCACGTCCTCGCCGACTCCAAGAGCGAGCGGATGCGGGAACGGGCCCTGCGCTTCGTACGCAGCGTGCCCTGCCCGGAGTGCGGGGGCAGCGGCCTGCGCCCCGAGGCCCTGGCCGTGACCTTCGCCGGCCGCTCCATCGCCGAGGTCAACGCGCTGCCCCTGACCGAGCTCGTCACCGTCCTGCGCCCGGTCGCCGAAGCCTCCGGGACCGGGGCGGCCACCGCGGCGGGCGCCTCCGAGGAGACGGGCGAGGCGGCGGTACGCCTCTGTGCGGACCTGGTCGCCCGGATCGAGGTGCTGCTGGGCCTCGGCCTCGGCTACCTCGCCCCGGGCCGCCGCTCGACGACCCTGTCGCCCGGCGAGGCGCAGCGGCTGCGCATCGCCACCCAGCTCCGCTCGGGCCTGTTCGGCGTCGTCTACGTCCTCGACGAGCCCTCCGCGGGACTGCACCCGGCCGACGCGGAGCCGCTGCTGGACGTGCTGGACCGCCTCAAGGCCGCGGGCAACACGCTCTTCGTCGTGGAGCACGACATGGACGTCGTGCGGCGGGCGGACTGGGTGGTGGACATCGGTCCCGGCGCGGGCGAGGACGGCGGCCGGGTCCTGTACAGCGGTCCGGTGGCCGGCCTCGAACAGGTCGGGGAGTCCGTGACCGGCCGCCACCTGTTCGGGCACGCCCCGCCCGTGGAGCACCGCCCGCGCGAGCCCCAGGGATGGCTGGAGCTGGACGGCGTCACCCGGCACAACCTGCGGGACGTCTCGGTCGGCGTACCGCTGGGGGTGCTGACCGCGGTGACCGGGGTGTCCGGGTCCGGGAAGTCGACCCTGGTGACCCAGGTGCTCGCCGAGGTCGTCCGCGCCCACCTCGGGCAGGGCCCCGACGACGCCGAGGACGAGGCACCGGAGATCGGCCTGCGGGACGCGTCCGGGCTCGACTCCTTCGACCGGCTGGTCCGGGTCGACCAGCGCCCCATCGGCCGCACGCCCCGCTCCAACCTGGCGACGTACACGGGCCTGTTCGACGCGGTCCGCAAGCTGTATGCGGCCACCGACGAGGCCCGGGCGCGCGGCTACTCGGCGGGCCGGTTCTCCTTCAACGTCGCCGAGGGCCGGTGCGGGAACTGCCAGGGGGAGGGGTTCGTCGAGGTCGAGCTGCTGTTCCTGCCCGGCACATACGCCCCCTGCCCGGTCTGCCACGGGGCCCGGTACGACGCGGAGACGCTGGAGGTGATGTACCGGGGCAGGAACGTCGCGGACGTGCTGGCCATGCCCGTGGACGAGGCCGCCGGGTTCCTCGCCGACGTCCCGGCCGCGGCCCGGAGCCTGGAGACTCTGCGGGAGGTGGGCCTCGGCTACCTGCGCCTCGGGCAGCCGGCCACGGAGCTCAGCGGCGGCGAGGCCCAGCGCATCAAGCTGGCCACGGAGCTGCAGCGGGCCCGCCGCGGCCACGCGCTCTACCTCCTGGACGAGCCGACCGCCGGACTCCACCCCGCCGACATCGCCCTGCTGCTGCGGCAGTTGCACCGGCTCGTCGACGCGGGCAACACGGTCGTCCTGGTCGAGCACGACCTCGACACGATCGCCACCGCCGACTGGATCGTCGACCTGGGTCCCGGCGGCGGGGACGCGGGCGGCCGGGTGGTCGCGGAGGGCCCGCCGGCGAAGGTGGCGAAGTCGCGGCGCAGCGCCACGGCCCCCTACCTGGCACGCCGCCTGGCGGACCGGCGCCGCTGACCGCCGCCCTCCTGCGCGGCGGGCCCCGGCCCGGACTTCTGTGGAGCCGGCCCACCGACACCGCCGTCGCGGCCCAGCGTCCGGTCGGCCACGCACACGAGCAGGAACACCGCAGCCACGCCGAGGAGCAGCCGGGCCAGCGAGTGCAGTCCCGCGCTGGTGGCGCCGTCGTGGAAGAAGGCGGCGTTCGCCGCCGCCGCGAACAGCGCGCCGACGTACATGGACGTGCGCAGGAGCCCCGCGGAGGTGCCCATGCGCGCCGGGTCGGCCTGGACGTACAGGGCGTTCTGGTTGGCCAGCCCGATCAGCCCGTGGGGGACGCCGACCAGCGCGCTCAGCGAGACGAGGAGCCACAGCGGGCTGCCGTCCCCCAGGAGCAGCAGCACCGCGCAGCCGGCGCACTGGACGGCGGCGCCCACCACGAGCGCGCCCCGTATTCGTCCACGGCGTCCGGTGAGCGCCGTGACGGCCACGGCCGTCGCCGACAGCGGCACCAGGAGCAGACCGGCCTGCGAGGCGTTCAGCCCCCGGGCCTCCTGGAGCCACTGGCCGTAGCCGTAGAAGAACGCGTACGCCGTGCAGTACGCGAGGCACTGACGGACGTACGTGAGGAGCAGCGGCGCGTTCCCGGCGAGGACCCGCAGGTCCATGAACGGTTCGCCCGTCCGTAGTTCCCGGCGGACGAACAGCGCGCCGGCGGCCAGGCCGAGCGCCACCAGGTACGCGTGGGCGACGCCGGGGGCCATCAGGAAGAACATGAAGGACGTCAGCGCCCCGGCGAAGAGCAGCATGCCCGGCACGTCGACGCGCGTCCCCGTGCCGGACGGGACCGTGCGGGGCAGCCACAGCGCCCCCAGGACCAGGCAGGCGAGGGACAGCGGCACGTTGACGGCGAAGATCAGCTGCCAGCCGCCGGCGCCGATCAGCAGGCCGCCGAGGGCCGGTCCGACGACCGCGATGACCTGGTTGCCGGCCGAGAGCGCGGCGAGGATACCGGCCGGGCTCCCCCCGCCGGTGCGTCCGGCCTCCGAGCGCAGCAGCGACATCGACGCGGGGAAGGCCGCCGAGGTGCCGAACCCGAGCAGGACGCGGGAGACGACCAGGACCCAGAGCTCGGGGGCGAGGGTGCCGAGGAGCCCGGCGGCGCCGGCGAGGGCCGTGCCCCACAGGTAGAGCCGCCGCGGGCCGTACAGGTCGACCAGGCGGCCGATCACCGGCTGGCCGACCGCGGTGGCCAGGTACAGGCCCGAGACCAGCCAGGCCGTCTGGGAGGGGGGCGCCCCGAAGGCGCGGCCGATGGGTATGAGCGCGACCGCGAGCATCGAGGAGTTGACGGGGTTCAGGACCGAGCCGAGGACCAGCGGTGCGATCAGGCGCCGGTCGAAGCGGCCGGCCTCCCCGGGAGGCGTCCCGTCCTCGTGTCCGGCCGGTCCGGTCATGCCTGGGCCACCCTGTCGAGCAGCGCCATGGCGGTGACGACCGCCTGGATCTCCTCCTCGGTGCCGTGTTCCTGAAGGGCCCGGGCGAGCCACGCCTGGCGGGCCAGGCGCTCGCCCTGTCGCCGTTCGCGGCCCTGTTCGGTGAGCGAGACGAGCTGCCGGCGTCCGTCCCCGGGGTCCTGGTGCCGGGCCACGAGCCCGGCCTGCTCCAGGGCGATGACGGTCTTCGCCATGGACTGGGGCCGGACGCCCTCGGCGACGGCGAGGTCGCTCGCCGAGGCGGGGCCGCCGCGCGCGAGGCGCCGCAGGACGGAGATCTGCGAGAGGGACGGCTCCTTCTCCCCGTCCCGGTCCTGGTCGACGAGGCTCTCGCCCGCCTCCAGGACCCGCAGCTTGCGGCGGAGCGCGCCGACCACCATCCAGATGTCACCGGCGGCCCGGACGGCGGTCTCGCTCGGCGGTGCTTCGTCGTCGGTCATCTTCTCACTGTAGGTAGACAGCCTGGACTGTACAACCCAGGCTGTCGATTTCCGCTGTCCCTGGGCTGCAAGAGATGCTTCCGCTCCTCTTCTGTGACGTAGCTTATTTGCTATAGCTTAAGCGCCGACCGGTCACAGCCGGGCGGTCGCGCCGTTCTGTCGTCGCGTCCTTGCGCCGTCGGCAAGGCGTTCTTGCCGTCCAGGAGAGGTGAAGGGGGGAGGCACGACTTCTGGACCTTGCGGCGCGGAACCCTTTCCGCAGAGGAAAACCCACCTTGCCTTTTACAGGCTTGTAACAGACCTCACCGCTGGCCAGGGTGAGCTCACACCCCAGCCCGGCCGGACGCCCCGCACAGGACGTCCGGCGCCGGGCCGGGCGCATCGACCACGCGGGCCGAGGAGTGGATTCGTGCCGAAGACTTACCGCATCGCAGTGATCCCGGGCGACGGGATAGGCCGGGAGGTCGTCCCCGAGGGCCTGAGGTCGCTGCTGGCCGCCGCAGACGTCCACGGGTTCGCCCTCGACGTGACGGAGTTCGACTTCGCCAGTGCCGACTACTGGCTGGAGAACGGCACGATGCTCCCCGACGACTGGCGGGAGGTGCTCGGCGCCTTCGACGCCATCTTCTTCGGCGCGGTGGGGTGGCCCGAGGTGGTCCCGGACCACGTGTCGCTGTGGGGCAGCCTGCTGCAACTGCGGCGGGGCTTCGACCAGTACGTCAACCTGCGGCCGGTCCGGCTGCTGCGCGGGGTGCGCAGCCCGCTGCGCGACCACGACCACGGCGACATCGACTTCTACGTCGTCCGCGAGAACACCGAGGGCGAGTACTCCAGCATCGGCGGCAGGATCTTCGAGGGCACGGACCGCGAGACCGTGCTGCAGGAGACCGTGATGACGCGCACCGGCGTCGACCGGGTGCTGCGCTACGCCTTCGAACTCGCCTCCACCCGCCCCCGCAGACACCTCACCTGGGCGACCAAGAGCAACGGCATCTCCATCTCCATGCCGTACTGGGACGAGCGCGCGGCCCTGATGGCGCAGCGGTATCCCGGGGTGACCGCCGAGAAGGACCACATCGACGCCCTCGCCGCCAAGTTCGTCCTGCGGCCCGACCGGTACGACGTCGTCGTGGCCAGCAACCTCTTCGGCGACATCCTCTCGGACCTCGGCCCCGCCTGCACCGGCACGATCGGCATCGCGCCGAGCGCCAACATCAACCCCGACCGCAGGTACCCCAGTCTGTTCGAGCCGGTCCACGGCTCCGCCCCCGACATCGCCGGCCGCGGCATCGCCAACCCGGTCGGGCAGATCTGGAGCGGCGCGATGATGCTCGCGCACCTCGGCGAGCACGAGGCCGCCGCCCGCACGGTGGCCGCGATCGAGGACGTCCTCGGCACGCAGCCCGGCCTGCGCACCCCCGACCTCGGGGGCACGGGCACCACGGCGGAGCTCGGGAAGGCCGTCGCCGACCGGATCGCGACCTCATGAGCAGCCCTGTTTCCGATCCGGTGGCCGCCCGCACGGCGGCGTAGTGAAGGGACGACCCTCGATGACGACGATGTCGGCGGGGCAGCGTTCACGGGCCCGGCGCATCACGTTCCTGGTCGCTCTCGCGGTCTTCGCGCAGGAGTCGACCTGGAACTTCTACGAGTCCCAGGTCCCCCCGCTCCTGCGGGAGCACCTCGACAGTGCCGCCCTGGTCGGCCTGCTCATGGGCATGGACAACTTGCTGGGCATCTTCATCCAGCCCTGGATCGGCAACCGCTCCGACCGCACCAGGACCTCCTGGGGACGGCGCATGCCGTACCTGGTGGCCGGGATGCCGGTCGCGGCCGCCCTGTTCGTGCTCATCCCGCACGCCGCGGCGTCGCTGCCGCTCCTGGTCGCGACCATGTTCACGTACGCCCTCGTGGCGAACACCTTCAAGCCGATCGCGGAGGCGCTCGTCCCGGACTTCATCGCGCCCGAGCGGCGCAGCCGGGCCAACGCCGCCGTCAAGATCGCTTCGAGTCTGACGGTGATCGTCGCCGCGGTCGTCAGCATCCTCCTGGTCGACGACCACCTGGCCCTCGCGTTCGCGATCCCCGCGATCATCATGGTGCTCTCCGTCGGGGTGCTCGCGGCCACCGTGCGCGACAGCCGCTCCCCGGCCTACCGGGCCGCGGTGGCGGAGGGCCGCGCGCTGGAGGACGCCGGGAGCCGGGAACCCCGGGTGCGCGACACCTTCGTCGAGATCGCGAAGGACACCGACCGCAGCCGGCTCCTGCTCCTCGTGGCGATCTTCCTCTTCGGCGGTGCGTGGGCCTCGTCCCGGTCACTGATCACGCCGTACGGGATGGAGGCCCTCGACCTGTCACGGGGAGCCGCCGGCGGCCTCACCCTGCCCAGCGGCATCGCCTTCATCCTGGCGGCCTACCCGGCGGCGGTGCTCGCCGAGCGCCACGGGCGGCTGCGGGTCATGACGGCGGGCATGTCGGTCTTCGCCGCCGCGATGGTGGCGGGGACGCTCGTGCGGACCCCGGCCGGCGCCACCGGGGCCCTGTGCCTCGCGGCCGCCGGTGCGGCCTGCTTCCTCGTCAACGCGGTGGTCGTCCTGTGGAACCTGGCCCCCTCGGCCCGCGTCTTCGGGACCTACGCCGGCCTGTACACCGTGGGCTGGGCCGGCGGCGGTTTCCTCGGTCCCGCCCTGGTGGGCGCGATGGTCGACGTCACCGGCTGGCCCCTCATGCTCCTCGACATCGCCGTCGTCGCCTCGCTGTCGATCGTCGTCGTCGCCCGGATCGGCGTCCTCCAGCGCCGCAACGCCGCGCTCACCGTCACGTGACGCACCCCGCCCACCGGGACCGGCGCGCGCCGGACCGGTGGGCGCCGCCACCGAGAGGAGACACGTGTCCCGCGTCCTGATCACCACCGACTACCTGCACCCCGGCGACGAGGTCGACCGGTACCTGCGCGCGCACGACCACACCACGGTCCACGCGCCGTCGAAGGGCCGGCGCACCCCGGAGCACCTGACGGCCCTCCTCGACGGCGTCGAGGCGGCGCTCGTCGCGAACGAGCCCCTGACCGCCGAGGTCCTGTCCCGCGCACACCGCCTGCGCGTCGTGGTGCGCACCGGCGTGGGCCACGACTCCGTCGACATCGCCGCCGCGGGCCGCCTCGGCATCACGGTCAGCAACCTGCCCGGGATCAACGCCGACGCCGTGGCCGAGTACACCATGGCCCTGCTGCTGGCCACGGCCCGGGGACTGGTGCGCAGCGCGGCCGGGGTCGCGGCCGGTGCCTGGCCCCGGCAGGACGGCCGCGAACTGCGCGGCTCGACGCTCGGCCTGCTCGGCTACGGGGCCGCCGCGCGCGCCGTCGTCCCCCTGGCGCGGGCGTTCGGCATGCGGGTGCTCTGCACGAGCGGCGTGCCGCAAGCCCTGCGGACCGACCCGGCGGTGCGGTTCGTCGACCTCCCCGACCTGCTCGCCGAGGCCGACCACCTCTCGGTGCACACCGCGCTCACGGAGCGCACACGCGGCCTCCTGGACGCCGCCGCCCTGCGCCGGATGAAACCCACCGCGGTCCTGGTGAACACCGCGCGGGGGGCGATCGTCGACGAGCGCGCCCTCGCCGACGCGGTGCGCGAGGGCCGGCTCGCCGGGGCGGCCCTCGACGTGGTGAACGAGGAGCCGCTCGCCGCCGACAGCCCCCTGCGGGGCGTGGACGGGATCGTCGTCCTCTCCCACCTCGCGGGACAGACCGCCGAAGCCCGGGCGCGGACCGGCCGCGCGGGAGCGGCGGAGCTGGTGGCCGCCCTCGGCGGACACCCCCGATTCCCCGTCAACGCACACCTGCTGACCCGGCCCCGTACCGCCGGGGCGGCCGGATGACCCCCGCGCCCCGACCGTCCTCCACCGATCAGGAAGAAGGAACCGTGCACAACCGACCGGACGACTCCATCAGGGTCCTGGCACCGACCGGCATGCTCGGCGCCGGGTTCCCCGAGGCCACCATCGACCGCGGCCTGGAACTCGGCGCCGACGTCATCTCCGTCGACGGCGGGAGCACCGACTCCGGCCCCTACTACCTCGGCGCGTCACAGCCCAAGACCACGCGCGCGGCCGTCGCCCGTGACCTGCGGATCCTGCTGAGGGCCGCGGCACGCGCCGACATCCCGCTGATCGTGGGGTCGTGCGGCACGAGCGGCACCGACAGCGGTGTCGACTGGGTCGCGGGCATCACCGCCGGGATCCTCGCGGAGGAGGGACTCGACCTGCGGGTCGCCCGCATCTACAGCGAGCAGCAGGCCGGCGCGCTGAAGGAACGGCTGGAGTCCGGCCACATCCACCCCCTGCCTCCGCTGGGCGACCTGCAGCCCGGAACACTGGAGAGCTGCACGCACATCGTCGGCATGATGGGGCACGAGCCGATCGTCGCCGCCCTCGAAGCGGGCGCCCGGGTCGTGCTGGCGGGCCGCGCCACCGACACGGCCGTCGCCGCCGCCTACCCCCTGATGAAGGGGATGCCGACCGGACCGACCTGGCACGCCTCCAAGATCGTCGAATGCGGCGGGCAGTGCACCAGCAACCCGCGCTCCGGCGGGGTGCTGGCCACCATCGACGCCGGCGGCTTCACCATCGAACCGCTCGACCCGGACGCGGCCTGCACGCCGATCCTGGTCGCCGCCCACATGCTCTACGAGACCGCGAACCCCTTCCGGATGCGGGAGCCCGACGGCACCCTCGACGTCCAGGACGCCACCTACACGGCGCTCGACGACCGCACGGTGCGCGTCGAGGGCTCGCGGTTCCACGTCGCCGACCAGCACACCGTGAAGCTGGAGGGCGCGCGGATCACCGGGTACGAGACGATGTCCTTCAGCGCCGTGCGCGACCCCCACATCCTCGCCCGCATCGAGGAGTGGGCCGACCTGCTGCGCCTGATGACCGGCCGGCGGGTGGAGCAGACGCTCGGCCTCGGCGCGGACGAGTACGCCTTCGACGTACGCCTCTACGGCTACGACGCGGTCCTGCAGTCCCGCGAACCGGCCCAGGGCCCGCCCCGCGAGGTGGGGGTCATGCTCCTGGTCAACGCCCCGGACCAGGAGACGGCCACGGCCGTGGCGAAGGTCGCCAATCCGCTGATGCTGCACCTGCCGACGGCCGACATGAACCACCTGCCCAGCCTCGCGTTCGCCACCTCGCCGGCCGAGGTCGAGCGCGGTCCCGCCTACGAGTTCGTCCTGAACCACGTCGTCGACAGCATCACCCCCACCGACATGTTCCGCATCGAGATCGAGGAGAGCGTGCACCATGGCTGAGACGGGTCCCACCACCCTCGGAGACCTCGCGTTCGAGGTCCGGTCCAAGAACGCCGGTCCGTTCTGGGTCACCATGGAGCTGTTCATGCGTGACGCGCGGGGCTACGCCGTCGCGGCCGACGAGTCGTTCCTCGACGAGCGCACCGTCGCCCGGCTCTACGGGGTCGAGGAGTCCTCGATCCAGATGTTCCGCATCCCCTCGCTGAACGTCGTCAAGATCTCCTTCCCGCGCCCCGTCAGCCAGGGTTCGCTCCACGACCGGGACATCCACTCCGGGCAGCAGCACGTGCCCCTGGCACTGCTGCCCGTCCCCACGGACTGACGACGGGACACACCCGCGGCGCGCGCGGTTCAGCCGGGTCCCGGCACGGAGGCCAGTGCGGGCTTCTCCGGGTGCGAGGCGGTGAGGAGCGCGCCGTGGACGCTCGCGGACGCCGCCCGCCGGATGTAGCGGGCGACGTCCGGCGGCCAGGCGTCACGCTCCTGGTGGACGAGCAGGGAGACCGCCCCGTGCGCGCCGGCGCAGAGCACCCGGGCGGTCTCGGTGCGGCTCCCGACCGGCACCCCGGCGTCGGCGCAGGCGGCGACCTTCGCGCGGAAGTACCGGAAGCACGCGTCCTCGTTGCGTCGGCTGGCCTCGGTGGCCGGGCCGGCCGTCACCAGGAGGTACTGGGACGGGTGGCGGAGCCCGAACGAGACATAGGCGACGCAGGTTTCGTAGAGCGCCGTCACGGGGTCGCGGACCGCCTCGGACACGGCCTCCAGCTCGGTGAACAGCGACTGCCACACGCGCAGGCACGTCGCGTGGACGAGCTCCGTCTTCGACGCGAAGTGGAGGTAGACGGCCGGCGGGGTGACCCCGGCCCTCGTCGCCACCGCGCGGATCGTCACGGCGTCGGCGCCCCCGTCCTCGATCAACTGCCCGGCGATGTCGAGGAACCGGTCGCGCAGCAGCCCGCCCTGGCCCTTGGCGGCCCGCGCCCGGGAACCGGTCACGGACCGGCGTCCGCCGGCACGGCCGGTGACGGTTCGTCAGGCACCTGCATCCTGACGGCAGTCACCACCTGGGTCACCCGGGCGCACAGTTCGCCGCCGGTGCCGTGGATGTCGACCTCGACGACCGTGTTGCGGCCCACGCGCAGGGGGCGGGCCGTCGCGACGACGTCCGTGCGGGCCGGCCGCAGGAAGTGCGTGGTCGACTCCACGGTGGCCGGTCCGGCGCCGGCCGGGCCGTTGAGGGCGGCGCACACGGCGGCGCAGACGTCGGCGAGCCCCATCAGCGCTCCTCCGTGCAGACCGCCGCCCACCGTGGAGAGGGAGAGGTCGTGCGCCAGCGTGGCCCGTACGCCGGTCGCCGCGATCTCGTCGAACACGACTCCCAGCGTCTTCGCGTAGGGAGCGAGGGCGTAGACCTCGTCGGCGCTGAGTGCGGACACCCGGTCACTCCTGTCGAAGGCGTCGGTTAACGGCGATAACTTATCGACGTCAACCCACACCGTCAACGGGTACCGCGCCACGACCGCGCGGCGCGGCCGCCGTACCCGCCCAGGTGCCGGGCCCCGCCGTCCGGACGGGCCCGGGGCGGGTCAGCTCGCCGCCCAGCCCGCGTAGAACAGGCCCACGCCGACGATCACGCAGATGCCCTGGATCGTCCAGAAGCGGACCACCACCAGGACTTCGGACCACCCCTTGAGCTCGAAGTGGTGCTGCAGCGGCGCCATCCTGAAGACCCGCTTGCCGGTCAGCTTGAACGAGCCGACCTGGATGACGACGGACAGGGTGATCAGGACGAACAGGCCGCCCAGCAGGGCGAGCAGCAGTTCGGTGCGCGAGCAGATCGCGAGGCCCGCCAGCGCGCCGCCGAGGGCGAGCGAGCCGGTGTCACCCATGAAGATCTTGGCGGGGGAGGTGTTCCACCACAGGAACCCGATGCAGGACCCCATCAGCGCGGAGGCGACGACGGCGAGGTCGAGGGGGTCGCGCACCTCGATGCAGGAACCGGGGTCGGTCAGGTTCATCGCGTTGGCGCACGAGTTCTGGAACTGCCACAGGCCGATGAAGGTGTACCCGCCCAGGACCATCGCCGAGGCACCGGTCGCCAGTCCGTCCAGGCCGTCGGTGAGGTTCACCCCGTTGGACATGGCCAGGATCATGAACAGGGCCCAGACGACGAACAGCACCGGCCCGATGGTCCAGCCGAAGTCGCTGAGGAAGGACAGTTTCAGCGAGGCCGCCGTCAGCCCGCGGTCGTCCTCGAACCGGATGGCGAGCACGGCGAACAGGATGCCCACGACCAGCTGTCCGGCCATCTTCGCCCCGGCCCGCAGTCCCAGGGAGCGCCGCTTCACGATCTTGATGTAGTCGTCGAGGAAGCCGACGGCGCCCATGCCCGCCATCAGGAACAGCACCAGCACACCGGGGTACGTCGGCCCCTCTCCGGTGGCGACCTTGGTGAAGGCGTACGCGAAGAGCGTGGCCAGGATGAAGGCGATGCCGCCCATGGTGGGGGTGCCGCGCTTGCCGGCGTGGCCGCGGGGCCCGTCGTCCCGGATGAACTGACCGTAGCCCTTGCGGGCCAGCAGCTTGATCAGCAGCGGTGTGCCGACCAGGGTCAGGAACAGGCCTATGGCCCCGGCAAACAGGATCTGGTTCATCGGACGGCGGTCTTCCCCTCGCTGCGTTCCCGTGCGCGACCGCCGCACCGGCATGGGCGGCTGTCGCAGCCCACACCCTATGCATAGGACCGATCCCCCCTGACCGGCGGGTAGTTGACCGCCCATCAGGGGCGCGGTCCGGGAACCGGCCCCCGTCCGCCGGCGGGCGGACGGGGGCTACGGGGTCAGCTGCCCGGGACGGTGTCCTGGAACGTGGTGCCCGCGCTGCGGTACGCGTTCAGCCTGATGGTGACCTGGGCCGGGGTGAGGACCTGGTCCTTCACGTGCAGGACGTAGTCGACCTGCTGGTCGTACGCCCGGGCGGTGGTGCTGGTCTGCCCCGCGAGGTCGATCAGCCACTGGTTGAAGTTGATCGACATCGGCCGCTCCGGCAGGTACGCGGCGTCATGGGTGCCGAAGAGCTGCCCGTCGACGTAGTACTTGATGGTGCTGTTGTCGATGGTCAGCACCAGGTCGTGCCAGCCGCTGTAGCTCTGCCGGGCCTCGGTGTGCTGGTTGACCGCCACCCACGGGTCGGCCTGGTAGGTCTCCCAGGAAGTGGTGTAGAGGATGTTGGCCGGCTCGCCCCAGCCGCCGTTGGGCAGGTACTCGAAGTCGTACTCGGCGTAGTCGTCCGCCATCGGCGCCTTGAGGTCGTTGATGGTGAAGAACGTCTGGACCAGACGGTCGCCGTCCGGACCGTACTTGGGCGCGTCGCTGAACCTGACCCGCGCCGCGTAGGTGCCGTTCTTGAACTTCATGGCCTTGGTGAGGATCTCGGTCTGCTTGGTGCTCGCCGCGGTGCCGGCGGTGGAGGTCTCCAGGTTCATGATGGAGTTCCCGCCCGTGGTGGCGAAGGTGACCTTCTCGGGGGCCCAGGTGGCGCCGGGCACGCCGGGGCCGCCGGAGTTGGAGCGCACGTTCCAGCCGTTCGCCGAGATCCTCGGGTCCGTGTGACCGCTGTAGTTGAAGTCGTCGAACAGCGTGGGGGCGTCGGCCGGGGGATCGGTCGGCGGGACCCGGCAGGGCCCCGTGCTGTCGCGTTCGATCAGTGACGGCACCGGTACCCCCACCGCCCGCGCCGGCCCCCCGTCCAGCAGCGAGGTCAGCTCCCCGGCCGCGGTCCGGCCGAACTCCACCGTGTCGCGGGACAGCGCCGACAGCCACGGCTTGACCATGCGGCACAGCGCCGAGTCCTCCCAGGCGACGACCGACACGTCACCCGGCACCGAGAAGCCCAGCTCCGTCGCGGCGGCGACCCCGGCGACGGCCATCACGTCGTTGTCGTAGACGAGCGCGGTCGGCGGTGAACCGCCCTGCGGCACGCCGCCCTCCAGGACGCGGCGGGTCACCGCCGCCCCCTCCGCGTCGGAGTAGTCCGTGGTCACCGAGCGCACCTCGGTCAGCCCGCGCCGCTGTGCCTCGGCGCGCAGCGTCCGGATCCGCCGCTCGGTGTGGGCCAGCCCCGGCAGCCCCGCGATGTGCACGATCCGCCGGTGCCCCAGCTCGTACAGCCGGCCCACGACGGACGCCATCGCGCCCGCGTCGTCCGCCCAGACGGTGGAGAGGCCGGGGTGCCGGGCGTCCGGCGCGCCGCCGATGACCACGGCCGGCAGGCCCAGCTCGTCGAGCAGGCCGGGGCGCGGGTCGTCGGTGCGCGGGTCGACGGCCAGCACGCCGTCCACCCGGTGCTCCGCCCACCAGCGCCGGTACACCGCGCACTCGTCGTCGACGTCCTCGACCACCTGGAAGAGCAGCCCGAGGTGACGCTCCGCCAGCACCTCCTGGATGCCCGAGATGAGCTGCAGGAAGAAGGAGTCCACGCCGAGGGTGTGCGCGGGCCTGGCCAGGACGAGCCCGACCGTCGCCGCACCCTCGCCGGACAGCTGCCGCGCGGCCGTGCTGGGCCGCCAGCCGAGCTGCTCGGCGACCCGGCGCACCCGGTCCCGGGTGACCTCGGAGACCCCGGGCCGGTCGTTGAGCGCGAAGGAGACCGCGCTCTCGGAGACCCCGGCGCGCCGCGCGATGTCCTTCATCGTCGGCCGTCGTGCGGGAGACCGCTTGGCTGGCAACCCTGCCCCCTGTCTCGCTGATGTCCTGCTCGATGGCGTCCTGCACTAAAGCGCTTGAGTCGCCCCACTCTAAAGCGCATTAGTGATCTGTCGCAAGATGCCTCCAGAGCGCCTCTGAGCTGGACTTATGTCGAACTAATGAATTTAGCGGAGCGGAATCCATTGACTTTCCCGCCGCCCGGGATGCAAGGTCTGCCCGTCACCTTCGAGCCACACGGTCACACGGTCACGCGGTCCGACCGTCGTGCCGTCACGCCGTCCGCACCGTCGCAAAGGAGCCCGGTCACCGTGCGCATCCCCCGCAGAGCACTCGCCGCCGCTGTCGTCGCCCTGGTCCTGCCGCTCAGCGCCTGCGGCTCCGGCAGTGACGACAGCGGCTCCACGGACGCCTCCGGCAAGGTCGAGGGCGACATCACCTTCCAGACCTGGAACCTGAGGGCCAACTTCAAGCCGTACTTCGAGGGCCTGGTCGCCGACTTCGAGAAGAAGTACCCGGGCACCCACGTGAAGTGGGTCGACCAGCCCGCCGAGGGCTACGCCGACAAGATCAGCGCGGACGCGGCCGGCGGCACCCTGCCCGACGTCGTGAACGTCTCGCCGGACCTCGTCGCCCCGCTCGCCAAGGCGGGCCTTGCGCTGGACCTCGACAAGGCCGCCGCGAAGTACAAGAAGGAGTACCTGCCGGGGGCGTGGGCCAGCCACGAGATACCGGGGATGGAGGGCACCTACGCCTTCCCGTGGTACCTGAACACCGGCCCGCTGTTCTACAACAAGTCGCTGTTCAAGGAAGCGGGCCTGGACGCCTCGAAGCCGCCGAAGACGTACGACGAACTCTTCGACAGCGCCCTCGAACTGGCGGACAAGAGCGACGGCGAGGTCGCGACCCTGGCGAACGTGCCCACCATCGAGGACTTCGGCCGCTACGGCGTCGAGCTCATGAACGAGGAGGGCACGGGCTTCGCCTTCAACGACGCCAAGGGCGTGGAACTGCTCACGAAGTACAAGGAGCTGTTCGACGCCAAGGCGCTCGACCCGCAGGCGCTGACCGCGACCCCCGAGTCGTCCGGCAAGAAGTTCCTCACCGGGGCCGTGGCCATGAACCCGGGCAGCGCCCTGGACCTCGGCAACTTCAAGAAGCAGGCGCCGAACCTCTACAAGAACATAGGCATCACCGACCAGATCACCAGCACCGGCAAGGTCAACATGTACGTCATGGGCGTCATGGTGAACGCCCGGACGAAGCAGAAGCCCGCCGCGGTCGCCTTCGCGCACTTCGTCACCGACGCGCAGAACCAGATGTCGTTCGCCAAGAAGGTCGCCATCTTCCCGAGCACCGCCGGCTCCCTCGACGACCCGTACTTCACGGAGCAGGACGGCACGGACGAGACCCGGGTGCGGATCGCCGCCGCCAAGTCCCTGACCAACGCCGTCAACTACACGCCGGTGCTGTTCAGCGAGCAGATGAAGACCGAGCTGCGTAACAACGTCGCCAAGGCGCTGCAGGGCAAGTCGAGCCCGAAGGAAGCGCTCGACAACGCTGTCAAGGCGTGTGACCGCCTGCTCCGGCAGCAGGGCTGACCGACATGGCGAGTCCTTCCAGCACCCACCAGTCCGTGGCTGTTCGCCGCACCGGGACTGCTGGTCGTGGGTGTCTTCATCCTCTACCCGTTCGTGTCGACGGTGGTCAACGCCTTCACGGACCGCCGGACCCTGATCCCCGGCGAGTTCGTGGGCCTGGCCAACTTCCGGGAGCTGCTGCACGACGAGATGTTCTGGATCGGCCTGCGCAACAGCACGCTGTACGTCGTCGGGGTGGTCCCCGCCCTCGTCCTGCTGCCGCTGCTGCTCGCGCTCCTGGTCCAGAAGAACATCCCCGGCATCGCGTTCTTCCGGTCGGCCTTCTACACCCCGGTCGTCGCCTCCATCGTCGTGGTGGGCCTCATCTGGGTGTGGCTGCTCGACGAGCGCGGCCTGGTGAACTCGCTGCTCGAAACGGTCGGGGTCGGCCGGGTCGGCTTCCTCAGCGACCAGTGGCTGCTCCTGCTGAGCGCCATGACCGTCACGGTCTGGAAGGGCCTCGGCTACTACATGATCATTTACCTGGCCGCCCTCGCCAACGTGCCGCGCGAGCTGCACGAGGCCGCGGCCGTGGACGGCGCGGGCGCCGTCCGCCGCTTCCTCACCGTCACCGTGCCCGCCGTCCGCTCCACGATGGTGCTGGTCGGCGCGCTCTCCTCGGTCGCCGCCTTCAAGGTGTTCTCCGAGGTGTACCTGATGGCGGGGCCGGACGGCGGCCCCGCCGGCGAGGACACCACCCTCGTGATGCTCGTCCAGCGCACCGGCACCGGCCTCACCGGGCGGGTCGGCTACGCCTCCGCCATCTCCGTCGTCGTCTTCGTCGTCACCGTCGCGCTGATGCTGCTCGTGCTGCGCGCCGACCGGAAGGAGGACGCGTGAGCGTCGCCGAGAAGGTGCAGGGGGTGCCGCCCGCCGTGGACGCGCCCCGCCGCCGCGGGCGCGTCACCGACGAGCACGGCAAGCGCGTACGGGTGTGGGAACTCGCCCTGCGGTACGTGCTGTTGCTCGCCGTCCTGGCGCTGACCGTCGGGCCGTTCCTGTGGCAGCTCTCCACCTCGCTGAAGGGGCCCACCGAGGACATCTTCAGCTCGCCGCCGAAGTTCCTGCCCGGCGATCCCACCCTGCACAACTACGAGCGGGTGGCCGACACGATCCCCGTGTGGGACTACGCCCTCAACTCGCTGAAGGTCGCCACCGCCAACGTCGTGACCAACTGCGTCGGCGCGGCGCTCGCGGGGTACGCGCTGGCGCGGCTGCGCTACCGGGGCCGCAGGGTGGCCACGCTGGTGTTCATCCTCGCGATGCTGGTGCCCGTGGAGGGGATCATCATCGCCCAGTTCACGACCATGCGTGAGCTGGGCCTGAACAACACCCTCGTCGGGGTCGTGCTGCCCGGCTGCATCGGCGCGATGAACGTGCTCCTGATGCGCAACGCGTTCCTCAACCTGCCGTACGAGATCGAGGAGGCGGCGTTCGTCGACGGGGCGAACGCCTGGCAGCGGTTCCTGCGGATCGCGCTGCCCTCGGTCAAGGGCACCCTCGCCGTCGTCGCGATCTTCGCCTTCATGGGGGCCTGGGACGACTTCCTGTGGCCGCTCATCGTGCTCAGCGATCCGGAGAAGTTCACCCTGACCATCGGACTCAACTACCTGCACGGCACCTTCGCCAACGACGAACGGCTGGTTGCCGCCGGCACGGTCATCGCGGTGGCGCCGTTGATTGCGCTCTTCGCTTGTCTGCAGCGGTACTTCTTCCGGGGGGTTGGGGAAGGGGCGGTCAAGGGGTGAGGCGCGCGGTTTTGGGCCACCCTGACCATCGGACTCAACTACCTGCACGGCACCTTCGCCAACGACGAACGGCTGGTTGCCGCCGGCACGGTCATCGCGGTGGCGCCGTTGATTGCGCTCTTCGCTTGTCTGCAGCGGTACTTCTTCCGGGGGGTTGGGGAAGGGGCGGTCAAGGGGTGAGGCGCGCGGTTTTGGGC
>NZ_VDFC01000083.1:58988-72659 GCF_008369065.1 Streptomyces apricus
GTTCCCCGCGCCCCTGACGGGGCGGGCCCGCCCCTCCCACGTACGCACCACAGGAACAGGACTAGGACTTTCGGATGTCTTCTGCCGTGCGCTTCGGCGTCAATTACACGCCCAGTGAAGGGTGGTTCCACCACTGGCTCGACTTCGATCTCGACTCCGTGCGCGCCGACCTCGACTCGATCGCGGAGCTCGGGCTCGACCACATACGGGTCTTCCCGATCTGGCCCTACTTCCAGCCGAACCGCTCGCTGATCCGCCCGCGCGCCGTGGAACAGCTCGTCGCCGTCGCGGACGCGGCCGCCGAGCGGGGCCTGGACGTCAACGTGGACGGGCTGCAGGGCCACCTGTCGAGCTTCGACTTCCTGCCCGCGTGGACGCAGACCTGGCACCGGCGCAACCTCTTCACCGACCCCGAGGTCGTGGAGGGGCAGGCCGAGTACCTGCGGACCCTGGCGGCCGCCCTCGCCGACCGGCCCAACTTCATCGGCATGACCGTGGGCAACGAGATCAACCAGTTCTCGGCGGGCCCCCACCCCGACCCCGACCGCGCGCAGACCGACCTGGTCGACGCCTGGCTGGAGCGGATGCTCACCGCCTGCGAGAAGGGCGCCCCCGGCAAGCTGCACCTGCACGCGGAGTACGACGCGGCCTGGTACCAGGACGACATGCCGTTCACCCCGGCGCAGGCCGCGCGGCGCGGCGCGGTCACCGCCGTGCACTCCTGGGTGTTCAACGGCACGGCCCAGCGCCACGGGCGCACCGGCGTCGCGACCGAGCACCACGCCGCCTACCTGATCGAGCTGAGCAAGGCGTGGGCCGACGACCCGGCCCGCCCGGTCTGGCTCCAGGAGGTCGGCGCCCCGGCGCCGCTGGTCCCCGCCGAGCACGCCGCCGTCTTCACCGAGGCGACCGTCGCGAACGCCCTGGACTGCCCCGACCTGTGGGGCGTCACATGGTGGTGCTCGCACGACGTCTCCCGCGACCTCGCCGACTTCCCCGAACTCGAATACGGACTCGGCCTGCTGACCAACGCGCGCCGGCCCAAGGACAGCGCACGCGCACTGGCCCGCGCCGCCCGCTCGGCCCGCGAGCAGGCGTACGCGCCGAAGCCCCGTACGACGGCGCTCGTCGTGCCGACCGAGCCCGCCCGGCGCTCGCTGTGCGCCCCCGGCGGCCCGGTGTTCGAGGCGTTCTTCCGGCTCACCGCCGACGGCGCCCGGCCGACCACCGTCCTCGCGTCCCGCGCGGACGACGCGGAGCACCTCACCGCGCGGGGCATCACCGAGGTCGTCACTCCCGACCAGGTTCCGTGACCCCACGGAGATGCCCCCGGAGCCCCCGGCACCCGGCGCTTCCCCGGAGGAACCGGTCGGCGGACCTCCTTCGTTGCAGGATGGAGACGAGAAGGAGGCGAGACGGCGGCGCGGTTCGAATTGCGGGCCGATGGGGAGCTTTACCCCGCGTCGGACCCCGCGACCCCGATCCACACCCGGTGACCACCGACCACCGGTAACCACTGGTGACCGCCGGTACAGAGCAACAACCCGCACAACGGAGTTACGGAGCACCCCACATGCATGACGACCGCGGCCTGGTCGAAGCCCGCCTCAAGCGCGTGCTCGACGAGCGCATACGACCCGCCGTGTACCCCGAGTCCCTGCCGCTGGAAGTCGCGGTGTGGAACGCGCCCGGCGAGCCGGTGCCCGTCGAGGAGGGGCTGGCCGCCACGCCGTCCCCGGTGGCGGTCGGCGACAGGTGGGGCGCTCCCTGGGGCACCAGCTGGTTCCGCGTGACGGGAACCGTGCCCGAGGAGTGGGCCGGGAGGACCGTCGAGGCGATCCTGGACCTCGGCTTCGACGAGAACATGCCCGGCTTCCAGTGCGAGGGCCTCGTCTACCGTCCCGACGGGACCCCGGTGAAGGGCCTCAACCCGCGCAACCAGTGGGTGCGTATCGGCGCGCCCGTGACCGGCGGCGAGGAGGTGCGCCTGCACATCGAGGCCGCCTCCAACCCCGTCATCCTCGACTACCACCCCTTCCTGCCCACGCAGCTGGGCGACAAGGAGACGGCCGGCAGCGAGCCGCAGTACAAGCTGGCGCGGATGGACCTCGCCGTCCTCGACGAGGAGGTGTGGCAGCTCGTCGTCGACCTGGAGGTGCTCGGCGAGCTGATGGCCGAGCTGCCGGTCGACTCCGCGCGCCGCTGGGACATCCTGCGCGCGGTGGAGAAGGCCCTGGACGCCGTCGACCTCCAGGACGTCGGCGCCACGGCGGCCGCCGCCCGCTCCCACCTGGAGGCGGTGCTCTCGGCCCCGGCCGTGCCCTCCGCCCACCGCATCAGCGCGGTCGGCCACGCGCACATCGACTCGGCGTGGCTGTGGCCGCTGCGCGAGACGGTCCGCAAGGTCGCCAGGACCACCTCGAACATGACCGCCCTCCTGGAGGACGAGCCGGACTTCGTCTTCGCCATGTCGCAGGCCCAGCAGTGGGCCTGGGTGAAGGAGCACCGGCCCGAGGTGTGGGCGAAGGTCAAGAAGGCCGTCGCCGACGGGCGGTTCGTGCCCGCGGGCGGCATGTGGGTGGAGTCCGACACCAACATGCCCGGCTCGGAGGCCATGGCGCGCCAGTTCGTGCACGGCAAGCGGTTCTTCATCGACGAGTTCGGTGTCGACAACGACGAGGCGTGGCTGCCCGACACCTTCGGCTTCGCCGCCGGACTGCCGCAGATCATCAAGGCGGCCGGCTCCAAGTGGCTGCTCACCCAGAAGATCTCCTGGTCGCAGACGAACAAGTTCCCGCACCACACCTTCCGGTGGGAGGGCATCGACGGCACCCGGATCTTCACGCACTTCCCGCCCGTCGACACGTACAACTGCTCGATGAAGGGCAGCGAGATCGCCCACGCGGCGAAGAACTTCAAGGACAAGGGCGTCGCCCGGCACTCCCTGGCGCCGACCGGCTGGGGCGACGGGGGCGGCGGCACGACCCGCGAGATGGTCGCCAAGGCGGCCCGCCTGCGGGACCTGGAGGGCTCTGCGACCGTGGTCTGGGAGACCCCGGAGCAGTTCTTCCGGAAGGCCGAGGCGGAGTACCCGGACGCCCCCGTCTGGGTCGGCGAGCTCTACCTGGAGCTGCACCGGGCCACCCTCACCAGCCAGGCCAAGACCAAGCAGGGCAACCGCCGCAGCGAGCACCTGCTGCGCGAGGCCGAGCTGTGGGCGGCCACCGCGGCCGTGCGGGCCGGGTTCGCCTACCCGTACGAGGAGCTGGACCGGCTCTGGAAGACAGTCCTGCTGCACCAGTTCCACGACATCCTGCCCGGCTCGTCCATCGCCTGGGTGCACCGCGAGGCGCGGAAGACGTACGAGGCGGTCGCCGGGGAGCTGACCGGCATCATCGACGCCGCCCAGCGGGCGCTGGCCGGTGAGGGCACGACCGCCCTCGCCTTCAACTCCGCCCCGCACACCCGCGACGGCGTCCCMGCCGGCGGCGCGCGCACCCCGGCCATCGGCGGCGAGTGCACGCTCGTGCCGCGCGCGGACGGCGGCTTCGTGCTCGACAACGGCTGCCTGCGCATCGAGATCGACGCCCGCGGTCTCGTCGTCTCCGCCTTCGACCTCGCCGCCGACCGAGAGACCCTCGCCCCCGGCACGGCCGCCAACCTGCTGCAGATCCACCCCGACTTCCCCAACATGTGGGACGCCTGGGACGTCGACGAGTTCTATCGGAACACGGTCACCGACCTGGTCGAGGCCGACGAGGTCGCCCCCGGCGAGGACGGCGTCTCGGTCCGGGTGGTACGGGGCTTCGGGGCGTCGAAGGTCACCCAGGTGCTGTCGCTGGCGCCGGGGGAGTGGCGGCTCGACATCGACACCGAGGTCGACTGGCACGAGACGGAGAAGTTCCTGAAGATGGCCTTCCCGCTCGACGTGCACGCCGAGCGGTACGCGTCCGAGACGCAGTTCGGGCACTTCTTCCGGCCCACCCACACCAACACCTCGTGGGAGGCGGCCAAGTTCGAGGCCTGCAACCACCGGTTCGTCCACCTGGAGGAGCCCGGCTGGGGCGTGGCGGTCGTCAACGACTCGACGTACGGCCACGACGTGACGCGCACGGTCCGCGAGGACGGCGGGACGACCACCACGGTCCGGGTGTCGCTGCTGCGCGCCCCGCGCTTCCCCGACCCCGAGACCGACCAGGGCGTGCACCGCTTCCGGCACGCGCTGGTGCCCGGCGCGGCGATCGGCGACGCGGTGCGCGAGGGCTGGCGGATCAACCTGCCCGAGCGCAAGGTCGTCGGCGGGGTGGCCGAGGTCGCGCCGCTGGTCACCGTGGCCCAGGACGCGGTCGTGGTCACCGCGCTGAAGCTCGCCGACGACGGCAGCGGTGACGTGGTCGTCCGCTTCCACGAGTCGCGGGGCGGGCGCAGCCGGGCCACGCTCACGGCGGGCTTCGACCTCGGCTCGGTCACGGTGACGGACCTGCTGGAACGCCCCCTGCCCGAGGCTGCCGCCCCGGAGCGGGACGGCAACCGGCTCACCTTGCGGCTGCGGCCGTTCGAACTGGTGACGCTGCGGCTGAAGCGGGCCTGAGGGTTCTTCTCCGGCTGCGGGCCGGTGGGGGGGCGCCCCTGTTTTTCAGGGGCGCGGGGAACTGCGCGACAAGCCCCCACCGGCCCGCGCCCACCGCGCCGGGCTTCTCCGCGGCCATGCGGCCGGAGTCCGTCGCACGGTTCACGTTCCCGGACGGCGCGTTCTGGGCCGCCGACCTCGCACAGCGGAAGCAGTGGAAGAAGGAGCAGGCGGGATGAACGACTTCGACGGACTCAGGGCCCTGGTGACGGGCGGCGCCTCCGGCATCGGGCGGGCCACCGCGGAACTGCTGGCCTCCCGGGGCGCCCGGGTCGCCGTCCTCGACCTGGACCCCGGGAGCGTGGACGAGCCCCTGCTCGCGTACGAGGCGGACGTGTCGGACGACGCGTCCGTGCGCCGGGCCGTCGCCGCCGCGGCCGCCGAGCTGGGCGGCCTCGACGTGCTGGTCAACAACGCGGGCGTCGGCGCCCAGGGCACCGTCGAGGACAACGACGACGACACCTGGCACCGCGTCCTGGACGTCAACGTCGTCGGTATGGTCCGGGTGACCCGCGCCGCCCTGCCGCACCTGCGCGAGTCCTCGCACGCGGCGATCGTGAACACCTGTTCCATCGCGGCCACCGCGGGCCTCCCGCAGCGCGCCCTGTACTCCGCCTCCAAGGGCGCCGTCCTGGCGCTGACCCTCGCCATGGCCGCCGACCACGTCCGCGAGGGCATCCGCGTCAACTGCGTGAACCCCGGCACGGTCGACACCCCCTGGGTCGGCCGGCTGCTGGAGGCCGCGCCCGACCCGGCCGCCGAACGGGCCGCCCTGGAGGCCCGCCAGCCCACCGGCCGCCTCGTCACGGCGCAGGAAGTGGCGAGTGCCATCGTCCACCTGGCCGGTCCGCTGTCCGGGGCGACCACCGGCACGGCCCTCGCAGTCGACGGCGGGATGCAGGGGCTGCGCCTGCGTCCGGCGGGCCGGTGACCGGCATGGCGGCCGACGGGGGGACCGGCACGGCGGCCGGCCCGGCACCGGACCCGCGCACCCGCACGCTCGGCCGCACCTCCGTCCGCGTGACCGCCCTCGCCCTGGGTACGGCGGCCATCGGCAACCTCTACCGCGAGGTCTCCGAGGAGCAGGCGCACGACACCGTGCGGGCCGCCTGGGACGCGGGCGTGCGCTACTTCGACACCGCGCCCCACTACGGCATCGGCCTCTCCGAGCGGCGGCTGGGCGCGGCCCTGCGCGGGCGCCCCCGGTCGGCGTACACCGTCTCGACGAAGGTGGGCCGCCGCCTGGAGCCCACCGGCGCGGGCGGCGACGACCTGGCCGACGGGTTCGCGGTCCCCGCCACCCACCGCCGGGTGTGGGACTTCAGCGCCGACGGGGTACGCCGTACCCTCGACGCCAGTCTGGAGCGGCTGGGCCTGGACCGGGTGGACGTCGTCTACCTCCACGACCCGGACGACCACGGCGAGCAGGCGTTCCGCGAGGGGTATCCGGCCCTGGAGGAGCTGCGCGCGCAGGGGGTGGTGGGGGCGATCGGCGCGGGCATGAACCAGGCGGAGATGCTCACCCGTTTCGTCCGGGACACGGACGTCGACGTGGTGCTCTGCGCGGGCCGGTACACGCTCCTGGACCAGCGGGCCCTCACCGGACTGCTGCCGGCCGCGCGGGAACGCGGCACGTCCGTCGTCATCGGCGGCGCCTTCAACTCCGGCCTGCTGGCCGACCCGCGGCCGGGGGCGACGTACGACTACGCCGCCGCGCCGTCCGGGCTGCTGGAGCGGGCGCTCACGCTCCAGGCGGTGGCCGGCCGGCACGGCACCACCCTGCGCGCCGCCGCGCTGGCCTTCTGCGCCGCCCACCCGGCGGTCGTCTCCGTCCTCGTCGGGGCGCGGTCACCGCACGAGGCACGCGACGCGGTGCGGCAGTTCACGACGCCGGTGCCGTCCGGCTTCTGGCAGGAGCTCCGCGAGGAGGGCCTGCTGCCCGCCGACGCCCCGGTGCCGGCCGACGCCCCGGCAGTGAACCCGCCCGAGCTGCCGTGACGGACCCCGCGCAACCCGACCGTACGGGGCCCGGTCAGAGTTTGATCGTCACGAGCCGTTCGCCGTCCGCCGTGCGCACCTCGTACCGGACGATGTCGGAGGGGTGCATCGCCGCCGCGCCCCGCATGGCGTCGGGGGACGGCGGCGCCTCCTCGGGCACCGTCCAGCTCAGGACGACCTCCTCGGAGCCGTCGGCGCCGATGGCGAACAGCCGACAGGTCTGGTCGGCGGAGGCGTTCCTGACCTCGGCGTCCACCTCGCTGCCGTAGGCGCGGTCGTGGGTGGTGACCTCGGCCCACACCCCCGTCCCCGGATCGGTCGCGGCGACCGTGTCGGTCACCGTGCCCTCGTCCCCGGCGACGACCGCGATCGCGGGCCCGCCCAGGGCGAGGACCACCGAGGCGGCGAGCGCGAACAGCCAGCGCCTGCGCCCGCTCCTGCGGGTCGAGACGACCTCCTCAAGGAGCCGGTCCAGAAGGCCGGGACCGGCCTGTGTCATGGGGTTCACGGAGCGCGGCGTCGCCTGGGCGTACGCCCTCAGCGTCCTGGTGGTGGCGGACAGTTCATGTATCTGAACCGCACACTGGGGACACTCCATGAGGTGGTCCTCGAAGCGGAATGCATCCGCCTCGTCCAGCACGCCTAGCGCGTATGCGCCGACGTCGCGGTGGCGTTCCAGCGACCTCATACCAAATCCTCGTGCCGTGCCGATGGGGGTGTGTGCGGGGAGTAGCTGCTTGCCCACCGGTACGCAGGGGACCGCCGAATCACTCAAGTCCCGCCCGGAATGCAACCAGGAGATTCGGAGCGGCCGGGCCCGCGGATTGGTCGAGGTTCGAAAAAAACCGGCCGGGGAGGCCGGCGTCAGAAGAGGTGGATCGCCAGGTGCCCCAGCGGCAGCCCCAGTTGCCACGCCGGAGTCCAGACCTTGGGGCCGTCGTCCTCCCCGGCGACGCAGCCGCCGCCCGGCACCGCGTCCAGGTCGGGCGCCAGCAGCTCGGTCTCCTCCAGCCAGCGCCAGGCCGCCGCCGCCAGGTCCAGGTCCGGCGTCGGGCCGCCCGTCCGGCGGGCCTCGGACCAGAGTTCGGCCATGCGGTCGCCCACCCACTCCTGCCACGGCTGGTCGTACGCCGTCAGCGACAGCCACGTCTCCAGCTGCGTCACCACACGGATGCCGGAGAGCTCGCCGCTCGTGTCGGACAGGAAGATGGTCAGCGCCAGGGCGTCGCGCCCGGCCCGGAACTCGAAGGACGTGGGCGGCATCAGGTCGCCGGTCCGCAGCAGCTCGTCGGCGATGTACTCGGCGTACAACCAGGCCATGGGGACGGTGAGTTCACCACCGCCGGTGCCGTCCGTACTCTCTTGACCTCTGTGCAGCATCCCTTCCCGCCTTCCTCCGGTGCGTGCGCGTCGCCCGTACCCGGGCCCCAGTCGGGAACACGGATGAGGACAGCTGATTGCTCAACCATGATCCTCAGCAAGGCGCTTTACGGAGGCTTGACCTTCCCTCCGGTTTCACCGCAGGTCGGCCGCGTATCCCGGAAGAACCCGGCGCAGGGCGCGCAGCGCGTAGTACGCGCGAGATTTCACGGTACCGGGCGGAATACCCAGGGCCGCCGCGGCCTCCGCCACGCTCGCCCCCCGGAAGTACACCTGCACCAGGACTTCACGGTGCTCGGGAGTGAGAGTCTTCACAGCCTCCCGCACGTCCAGCGTCGCCACCGAGCGCTCCGCGTGATCGGCCGCGACCCGCGCGCTCTCCAGCACGGCGTCCCCGACCTCGGCGGGTCGCGCCTGCCGCGCCCGGCGGGCGTCGATGGCCAGGCGCCGGGCCACGGTCAGCAGCCAGGGCCGTACGGAGTCGAAGTCGTCGGCGCGCAGTGCCTCGGGATGCTGCCAGGCGCGTACGAACGTCTCCTGCACCAGGTCCTCGGCGCGCTGGCGGTCCCCGTCGGAGAGCCTCAGCAGCAGCGCGAAGAGCGGTGCCCCGTGCTCCCGCTGCAAATCGGCCAGCTCGTGCTCGGCGGTCGTCCTGCTGTTCATGGTGATGGCGGCCGTCATGGCCGTATGCCAGCGCAGGCCGTCGCGCCGGGACAGGGCCGCGGCACGGCTCGTCGGCAGACGGTCGAACCCGTCGACGAACGGTACGACGAACGGTCAACCGGGACGGAAGCCTCCGCCTCCGCATCCGTCCGGACCACGCCGGTCCGGCCCGCGGCGCCGCCGTGACCGGTTCACCGCTCCCTGCGACCGGCCCGCGGGGTCCCGTGGCCGGTCACGGCACCACCGTCACCGGCCAGCGGCCGGCCTTCACCAGCCGGATGGCGACGGAGCCCACGATCCGGTGCCCGGCCTGCTCCGACGCGCCCACCACGACGGCGTCCGCCTTGAGCTGCTCGGCCGCCGTGACGAGGCCGTTGTAGGGGTCGCCGCGGAAGGTGTGGAACTCCCAGCGCACGTCGAATATGCCCTTGACCTGCTCGGCGGCGGCCCGGATCTCCCGGACCAGCTCCTCGGCGATCTGGTCGGTCGTCTCGGCGACCGGCACCCCGAGCGCGGCGCCCGCCGTCATCACCGGCTGGACGTACACCAGGGTCAGCAGCGCCCGCTGCCGGCGGGCCAGGCCCCCGGCGTAGGAGGCGGCCCGCAGCGAGGACTCCGAACCGTCCACCCCGGCCATGATGACCTTGGGCCCGTCGGTGCCGCGTTCGAACTGGTGGGAGTGGTGTTCCGTCACGGCCCGAGGCTATCGGAACCGGTCCGCCCGGCCACCGTCCGGGACCCCGAGGACCCGTCCGCCGCCACCGGCACCGGTCCGCGCGGATGCTCCCAACGGGTGTTTTCGTACCTCCGCCCCGGTGGCGGTGTGCGCGGGGGCGCCACCACCGGGCGACTGATCACTCATGAATAAGGATCAGCTCTGCTCGCGGCGCCGGGCGCTGCTCGCCGGCGCCGCCGTCCTGGGAGCGGCGGGCACGGCCGGCGCGGCGCACCTGCTCACCGGCGACCCAGGTCCCCCGGCCCGCTCCTCCGCCCCGGGGCCCAGGCGAACAGGATGCCCCGCAAGCCCTCCGCCTACCGTCTGCAGCCCCTCACCGGATACGGGCCGGTCCGCGGCGGGCCCGCCCGCACCTCCGTGCGCCACGAGCCGTTCCTGCGCATGACGGGCCGGGGCCGCAGCATGGTGCTGTCCTTCGACGACGGCCCCGACCCCCGCTACACCCCGGACATCCTGAAGGTCCTCAAGGCCCACGACGTGCGCGCCATGTTCTTCGTGTGCGGCGAGATGGCCGCGGACAACAAGGACCTGCTGCGCCGGATGTCCGACGAGGGGCACGTGGTCGGCAACCACACCTGGTCCCACCCGCTCCTGACCAAGCTGAGCAGGTCCGCGATCCGCTCCCAGATGGAGCGCACCAGCGACGTCGTCGAGAGGACGTACGGGGAGCGGCCCGGCTGGTTCCGCGCCCCGTACGGGGCCTGGAACCGGGCCGCGTTCCAGATCGGCGCCGAGCTCGGCATGGAGCCGCTCGCGTGGACCGTCGACACCCTCGACTGGACGACGCCGGGGGCCCGCACCATCGAGCGCCGGGTGGTCAAGGGGGCCGGCCCGGGTGTGGTCGTGCTCGGGCACGACGCGGGCGGCGACCGCTCGCAGAGCGTGCGGGCGCTGCGCGAGTACCTGCCGCGGCTGCTGGACTCGGGCTACCACGTCACGGTGCCGCGGCGGCAGTTCACCTGAGAGGGCGGCGTACCACCGCCCCCCGGATCCCCGGGGCCCCGGTCCTCCTCAGCGCACCTCGACGAGCCGGGCGAAGGCGACGACGTTCCCGTCGTAGCCGTTCTGCTTCGAGAAACCGCCGCCGCACGTGATGACGCGCAGTTCGGGCTGCCCGGTGTTCCCGTACACGCGGTCCCCGGGGAAGTCGTTCTTCTCGAACACCTCGATGCCGTAGATCTCGAACACGGCGGTCTTCCCGTCCCTGCGTCCGACCTCGACGCGGTTCCCCTTCTTCAGGGCACCGAGGCCGTAGAAGACGGCGGGCCCCTGCTTGTTGTCGACGTGGCCCACGACGACGGCCGTGCCCTTCTCGCCGGGCGAGACCGCGCCGGAGAACCAGCCCGCCAGGTTCGCGTCCTCCGGCGGCGGGGCGTCCACCCAGCCCTCCATGTCGAGGCCCACCGGCACGGCGGGGGCGTCGACCTGGATCGCCGGGATCCTGACGCGGTCCACCTCCGAGAACGGCAGGGGGGCCGGAGCGCCCGGCCGGGACCGGTCCGGGACGGAACTGTCCGCCGCGGCGGCCGTCGCGGGTTGCGGGGGACCCACGTCGAACTCTCCCGAGCCGTTGCGGATGAGAGCGAGGCCGGTCAGCAGGACAAGAGCTATGACGCCCCAGGGAGCGCGCTTCCTGGGACGCTCCTCCTCTTCGGCCAGCTCGGACACGGACATTCGCACACCCCTCTCGACGCGGCCGTCGCCCCGTCCGTAGCGCATACGAGAACGCTAGGCGCAGCCCGCGGACGGGGCGACGGGAGAGGGGCGAACGGGTGGTGGGCGAGGTCGCCGTGCGCCATCCGAGTCTGCCCCGGAACTAATTTCCTGACACTGTGTGACCTGCGGCAATATCCGATTGTGTTCCTTTCCGTCGGCGTGTCCCCTCACCGGTACGGCCCCTTCTCGAAATGCGGGTCCGTGCACGGCAACTGAGTGTTCGTCTGGGAGGCGTTCTCTCGCCGATCGACCCGGGGACGTTCCCCGGGGCGCCTTCCGCGGAGGATCACATGCGTAGCACTCGTGCCCTGGCGGTCTCTGCGACAGCGGTCGCCGCCCTCGGACTCACCGCTCCCTCGGCCGCGGCCTGGGACACCTCTAGCAACATCGTCGCCATGCCCGGCGCCATCGCCCGGGGCGGCCAGCTGACCGTGACCGTCGACGGGTGCCCCAGGGGCGGCTACATGACGTCCAACGCGTTCTCGCGGGCGTCCCTGTCGCCGATCAACAACCACAGCGAGACGTCGAAGGGCACCGCGACCGTCAACAGCTCGGCCACCCCGGGCGCGTACGACGTCACGGTCCACTGCAGCGGCAAGCCCGCGCTCACGAAGTCCGCCGCCTTCACCGTCATCGGCGGTGTCCGCGGTGGTCTGGGCGGCAGCAGCTCGGACGGCGCCACGCCGACCGACATGGCGATCGGCGGCGCGCTCGTCGGGCTCGCGCTCGCCGGCGGCGGGGTGTTCTGGATGCGCCGCCGCGCCGAGAACAGGATCTGAGAGCTCCCCCCTGCGGGACGGACCCTTCTCCCCTCGGAGGCCGGACCGCACGGCGGACGGCCCTGCGCCCCGGCCCCTCGCGGGTCCCGGGGCGCAGGGCCGTCCGGTGCGTCAGCCGCCGTGCCCGCCGGTGCGCCGGCGCGACCAGTGGTACGCCGCGCCGACCGAGCCGGCGATGAGCGCCGCTCCCAGGCCGATCTCGCCCGGGTCGAAGCCCCCGGCCGCGCCGCCGATGCCCGCCTTGACGCCCCGGTGGACGGGCGGGTGCGTCGGGTCGTCCGGCCGGCCGCCGGCGATCGTGAGGTCCGTGCGGCCGGATTCGTGCCCGCACTGGAACGTCACCTCGTACACCGCGCCGGGCCTGGCGTCCCAGTCGACGGTGGCCGTGGCGGTGGACTGCCCCTTGTGCAGCGTCACCGTGTCGAAGACGCCGGAGGTGACCTTGGCGGTCTTCCGGCAGCCCTCGACCGACAGCGTGACGCGGCCGCCCGCGGCGATCGTCGACGGGGCGACGTCGAAGCCGAACGAGGTGATGTCGCGGTCCCTGTCCCTGTCACCGTCGCCCTCGGCGACGGCGACGGGCGTGGCGAGGGTCAGGGCGGTCATGCCCAGGAGCGCGGCCGAGGCGACGCGTATCGCACGCATGGTGAGTCCTCCGGGTCCCCGAGGAGCAGACCGCGGACCTTTTCCGCTGCGCCGTACATGCACCTCGATGTCCGAAACGCTAGGAAGGTACGGTCGGCGGCGCTATCGCAGTCGCGCGAATGGGGCAACGGTGTGGGCCGAACCGGTTGTCCCGCTCCTGCGGCCGGGGGACGGGCGCGGCGCGGGTCCCTCATGTGCCGGCCCCGGGGAAGTAGGCGAGGAACGGGTCCGTGCTCGCCGTGATCCCGCGGCTGTAGGGGGCGTCGAAGTCCCAGATCAGGAAGAGCAGGAAGGCGATCAGCGCGGCGAACAGGCCCGCCAGGACCACTTCCCGCAGGGTGCGGCGGATCTGCAGGGCGAAGATCATCCCGACGGTCACCACGGCTCCGATGATCAGGCCGAACCACACGACGCCCGGCATGGTCGGCGCCGCCGAGTCGGCGCGGGCGGTGCGCGCGGTGTCCGCGGCGGTCACCTGGTCGAGGAGCGGCTGGTACGCCTGGGCCTCGAAGTCCGTCCCCGGCTCGTAATCGGTGACGTCGTGGCGGACCCGGTCGAGTAGCTCCTCGCCCCGGTCGGTGACGCGGCCGTCGTCCGCCATGGTCTTCCACTCGGTCTTCACGACGTGGCCGACGTACGCGTCCACGTCGGCCCGGATGCGGTCGCGCACGTCGGGCGGGTAGACCCGGACCCGTTCGTGGATCTCGTGCAGCGCGTGCGCCTCCGTCTGGACGTGGTCCTCGGCGACGCTGCGCGCCTCCCAGACCCCGGCGATGGCGAGGCCCAGCACGATGGCGTACACCACGCCGATCATCATCGTCATGTACTCGATGACGTCGGGCGTCTCGGACGGGTCGTCGTCCTCGGAGACCGTGCGGTGCCGCACGAAGGTGACGACGAGGACGACGACGGCGGCGGCCGCCATCACGAGGGTGAGAACAAGCCATTCCGACAAGGGGGTCTCCTCCAGGGGTCAGCGCGGGCGCAGCGCGGCGGCGGCGAGCACCGCGGGCGCGGTGATGAGCAGGGTGAGCGACACCAGCGACGGCCCCCCGCGGGGCGGGGCCTTGTGCGCCCTGATGCGGTAGGGCGGGTAGCTCACCGGGGTCGCCGACGGGCCGGGC
>NZ_VDFC01000083.1:72759-77557 GCF_008369065.1 Streptomyces apricus
CGCCCGGACCCCCCACCGGCCTCTCGGGACCCGCCCCGAACAGCGCTCCCGGGCGTTACCGGAAAGAAATGTGTGCCCCCTTTGAACACTCACCGCACCCCTGCCCGTACCTAGGGCCATACGCGGTGCTGAGCAGCGCCGCGGACACCTAAGCAGACAGCGGGAGTTACCAATGAAGACCTCCTGGCGGAGCGCCTCACTCGTAGCGTCAGCTGCGGCAGTGCTGGTGCTGACGACGGCGTGCGGTCAGGAAAAGGCGGACACTTCCACCGGCACCCAGAACGTGGGCGCGGCGCCCGCGGCGGGTGGCTACGGCACGGCGGGAGCGGGGGCGAGCCCCAGCACCGGGACCGCCGCCGAAGGAGAGGGCGCGGTGGCGCAGAGCGCCGGACAGCTTGCCGTGGCGGACACCGACAAGCTCGGTGAAGTGGTGACGGACAGCGCCGGCATGACGCTGTACCGCTTCGACAAGGACACGGCCGAACCGCCGAAGTCCGCCTGTGACGGCGAGTGCGCCAAGGCCTGGCCGCCGGTCCCGGCCTCGGGCGCCGCCGCCCCGATCGGTATCGACAAGTCCCTGCTCGGCGAGGTCACGCGCGCCGACGGTACGAAGCAGCTGACCATCGACGGCTGGCCGCAGTACCGGTTCGCGAAGGACACCAAGGCCGGTGACCTCAAGGGCCAGGGCGTCGGCGGCACCTGGTACGCGTCCGCGCCCACCGGCAAGAAGGCGTCCGCCGCGGGCGGGAGCGGCGGGGCCGCCGCCGACCTGCCCGGTCTGTCGACCCGCAACGACCCGGAGCTCGGTGAGGTCGTCGTCGACAAGAACGGCATGACGGTCTACCGCTTCGAGAAGGACACCCCGTGGCCGATGAAGTCGGCCTGCATCGGCGCGTGCCTGGAGAAGTGGCCGGTCGTCGAGCCGGTGGCCGCCGCGGACACCAAGGGCATCGCCAACAAGAACGACGGCCGGCGCGGCTACGTCGTCCTGAACCGCCCGGACGGGCTCAAGCAGCAGAGCATCGACTGCTGGCCGCTCTACACCTTCGCGGGTGACAAGAAGCCCGGCGACACCAACGGCCAGGGCGTCGGCGGAACTTGGTACGCGATCTCCCCCGAGGGCAAGCCGCTCGGCAAGCCGAAGTAGCCGCCCGGCACATCCAGATAAGTAACCACGAGCACCGTTTTGCCCCTTCCGCGCCGCACGGAGGGGGCGAAGCGGCTTTTTCACATCCGAACGACCGCCGTCGTGACTCTTCGTGACTCTGCGCGATTCCCGTCGATCTCTTTGGAGCACTTCGGGGCGATTTCGCTGGACATCCCGTCCGGCACGTGCCGCGGGCAGCGGTCTTGAACGGACGGTCAATTTCCGTTTCCACTCGCTCCATTGCCGGGCGATCAGTAGCCTCTGCTCGAACACCGGATCGTCTACGCACTGGAGAGACAGATGGAGCGTCCCGCCTGGGCCCCGCGTGGCATCGACATCTCGGTGCCCAGCGTGAGCCGCATGTACGACTACTACCTGGGCGGATCGCACAATTTCGAGGTCGACCGGGAAGCCGCGCGCAGAGCCATGGAGTTCATGCCGGGGCTCCCCAAGGTCATGCAGGCGAACCGGGCGTTCCTGCGCCGTGCCGTGCGCTTCGCGGCCGGCGAGGGCATCACGCAGTTCCTGGACATCGGCTCGGGAATCCCCACCTTCGGCAACGTCCACGAGGTGGCCCAGGGCGCCTGTCCCGGCGCACGCGTCGTCTACGTCGACCACGATCCGGTGGCCGTCGCGCACAGCGAGGCCGTGCTGGCCGGCAACGAGGACGCCGACGTCGTCGCCGGCGACCTCCGCAAGCCCGGGGACATCCTCGCGGACCCCCGGCTGCGGCGGCTGCTGGACCTGAATCGGCCGGTCGCGCTGCTCCTCGTTGCCATACTTCACTTCGTGGAGGACGAGGACGACCCGTACGGGGCCGTGGCACAGCTGCGGGACGCGCTGGCGCCCGGCAGTCTGCTCGTCGTCTCGCACGCCGCGTACGAGGGGATCCCGCTCCCGCAGGAGCAGGCAGGCGGTGCCGTCGGCGTGTACAAGGACATCCGAAATCCGCTGATCATGCGCTCGCGCGACGACATCGCGCGGTTCTTCGAGGGGTACGACATGGTGGAACCCGGACTGGTGCCGATGCCGAACTGGCGGCCCGACCCGGCGTCCGAGGACGAGGATCCTTATTCCTTCTCGGGTTTCGCGGGCGTGGGGCGCGCGGCGTGAGCGCGGAGCCGGACGGGCCGGAGGACAGACTGCGCAGGTTCGCGACGATCTGGAGCCGGGCGGTCTTCCCGGTGACCGCCACGTCGCTGACCCGCCCGGAGTTCGAGCAGCGCCTGGTGCCGCTCGCCCGGCGGCTCAGCGAGGCGCTGCGGGCCAGGACGTTCGAGGCGGCCGAGGGACAGGCCGTCGGCGCCGCGCTCATCGAGGCGCACTGCACCGAGCCGGAGGCCCTCAGCGCCACGCTCGACTGCGTCGAGGCCTACCTGGTGCTCTACTGCGGCGGCGACGGGCCCAAGGACGCCCTGCGCGCCCGCTCGGCGCGGCTGCAGCACGCCATGGCGGCCGGGTTCGCGCGGGCGCTGCGGGAGCGGACGCTGGCCGAGCAGGAGAAGATCGCGCGCGCCGCCCTCCAGGCCCAGGGCGTCGTCGCGGACGCGCTGCACGCCACCGAGGCACGCTTCCGCGCGGTCTTCGAGGGCGCGGCGATAGGCATCGGCGTCGCCGACCTCGACGGCAACATCCTGCAGGTGAACAACGCCCTGCTGCGGATGTTCGGCGGCACCGAGCCGTCGGTGCGCGGCCGCAACGTCACCGACTGGACCCACCCCGAGGACGCCCCGCAGGTCTGGCGGCTCTACGAGGAGCTGGTGCGCGGCGACCGCGAGCACTACCACGTCGAGAAGGCCTTCTACCGGCCCGACGGAACGGTCCTGTGGACCAACCTCACCGTCTCGCTGCTGCGCGACGCGGACGGGCGCCCGCAGTACCAGCTCGCCCTCATGGAGGACACCACCGAGCGCAGGCTGCTGAACCTGCGGCTGCGCTACGAGGCCACGCACGACGCGCTCACCGGGCTGCCCAACCGCACCCTGTTCTTCGAGCGGCTCGACAAGGCCCTCGCCGCGGGCGACGGCATGCGCTTCGGCCTGTGCTACCTGGACCTCGACGGCTTCAAGACCATCAACGACAGCCTCGGGCACGCGGCGGGCGACCGGCTGCTCGTCGAGGTCGCCGACCGGCTGCAGTCCTGCGCGACCGCGCCCGGCGAGATGGTGGCGCGGCTCGGCGGCGACGAGTTCGTGGCGCTGACGACCGGGCCCGACACCGAGACCGAGGTCGACGCGCTCGCCGACCGCATCATGAACGCGCTGGTCACCCCGGTCCGCATCGACGGCCGGGAACTCACCGTCCGCGGCAGCATCGGGATCGTCGAGGGGCCGGTGGGCGAGCGCGGACCGGCCGAGGTGCTGCGCAGCGCCGACATCACGATGTACCGGGCCAAGTCGGCCGGCGGCAACCGGTACGAGCTCGCCGACGCCGAGGCCGACGCCCGCGCCATCACCCGGCACGGGCTCACCACGGCGCTGCCCGCCGCGCTGGACCGGGGCGAGTTCTTCATCGAGTACCAGCCGCTGGTCCACCTCGGCGACGGCAGCGTGCACGGCGCCGAGGCCCTGGTGCGCTGGCTGCATCCGCAGCACGGCGTGCTCGGCCCGGACCGGTTCATCCCGCTCGCCGAGCACACCGGCCTGATCGTGCCGCTGGGCCGGTGGGTCCTGGAGCAGTCGGTCCGCCAGGCCCGGGTCTGGCAGGAACGTCACTCCGACGCCGGTCCGCTGCGGATCAACGTCAATCTGTCGCCGTGCCAGCTCACCCATCCGGGGCTCGTGTCCGACACGGTCGAGATCCTGGAGCGGGCCGGTCTGGAGCCGGACGCGCTCTGCCTGGAGGTCACCGAGTCGGCGCTGATCGGCGCCGACGACGACCTGCTCAAGCCGTTGCGGCGGCTCGCCGAGATGGGCGTCGACATCGCGCTCGACGACTTCGGCACGGGGTACTCCAACCTCGCCAACCTGCGGCGGCTGCCGGTGAGCATCCTCAAGCTCGACCGGTCCTTCACGCAGGGCATGCAGCAGTTCCCCGCCGACCCGGTCGACCTCAAGATCGTCGAGGGGATCGTGTCGCTCGCCCACAGCCTGGACCTCGCGGTCACGGTGGAGGGGGTGGAGACGGGGGCGCAGGCGGAGCAGTTGCGGATCCTGGGCTGTGACACGGCGCAGGGGTGGTACTACGCGCGCCCCGGTCCGCCGGACCGCCTCCACGACCTGGCGCTGGTGGACGCGACGGGCTGACGGCGCCTTCGCCCCCTCCGGCTGCGCCGCGCGCCTTGCGGTGCGCTCGGCCGTGCGGGCGCGTGGGGGCTGGTCGCGCAGTTCCCCGCGCCCCTTGAGGGGGCTGCGCCTGTACGTCGCGTGCGGGAGCGTCGTGGCCGAGCGCGCAGTTCCCCGCGCCCCTAGGTACCTAGGGGCGCGGGGAACTGCGCGCTCGGCCCCCACCGGGCCGCAGATGTGAGCGGTGCCGCGGCAGGACGGCGGTCACCGCTCCAGCAGCATCCGCTGGAGTTCGCGGGCCGCCCGAGGCGGAGCCACATCGCTGCGGTGCGCCAGCGCGATCGTGCGGGCCAGCCCGGGCCGGGCCAGCGGCGTCACCCGCAGCCCCCGCCCCGTCCGCGCCGCCACCATCCGCGGCACCACGGCC
>NZ_VDFC01000083.1:77657-82967 GCF_008369065.1 Streptomyces apricus
CCCCAGCACCGCGTCCATCTCCCCGCCCTCCACCGCGAAGTCCGGCTCGAACCCCGCGGAGCGGCACGCGGCGACGGTCAGCTCCCGCAGGTCGTACCCGTGCCGGAACATCACCAGCCGTTCCCCCTCCAGGTCCGCGACGTCCACGCTCCGCCGCCCGCCCCCCGGCGCCGGCGCCTCCGGCGAGGACACCACCACCAAGTCCTCCCGCAGCACCTCCACCGTGGTCAGCGCGGGCGACGGCGTCGGCAGGGGAAGCACGACCAGGGCGAGGTCGAGCGCCCCGCGGGCCAGCTCCCGCACCAGGTCGTGGGAGCCGCCCTCCTCGATCAGCAGCCTGATCCCCGGGTAGCGGTCGTGGAAGGCGCGCAGCACGTCCGGCAGCAGCCCCGTGCACAGGCTCGGGGTCGCCCCCAGCCGCACCCGCCCGCTCCGCAGCTGGACCAGCTCCTGCACCTCGTGCCGCGCGGTGTCCGCGTCCGCGAGGATGCGGCGGGCCAGCGGCAGCAGGGCCTCCCCGGCGTCGGTGAGCGTGATGTTCCCACGCGCCCGCAGGAACAGGTCGGCCCCCAGCTCCCGCTCCAGCGCCTTGATCTGCTGGGACAGCGACGGCTGGGCCACGTGGACCAGATCGGCGGCCCGGGTGAAGTGCCGGGTCTCGGCGACCGCCACGAAGTACTGGAGCTGCTGGAACTGCATCCCTCCAGCCTACGTGGACCATAGGGGTTGCCTATCGAAACGAGCCGCACCATGTCTTGGACCGATCGGCCTGCTCGCCCGTACCGTCGCTTCCATGGCTCTGGCAACGCGGACGGGCCGAAAACCGTCCATGACGCGCACCATGTGGGACTCGTCCGTCGGCAAGAAGACCGTGATGGCCGTCAGCGGCCTGATCATGCTGGGGTACCTGGCCGTCCACATGCTCGGCAACCTCAAGATCTTCTTCGGTGAGGGCGAGTTCGACCACTACGCCCACTGGCTGCGCACCCTCGGCGAGCCCTTCCTGCACTACGAGTGGGCGCTGTGGATCGTCCGCGTGGTCCTGGTCGCCGCCGTCGTCGCGCACGCCGTCTGCGCGTACCAGCTCAGCCGCCGCGACCTCCGGGCGCGCCCCACGAAGTACGTGCACAGCAAGCCCCGGGCCAGTTACGCCACGCGCACCATGCGCTGGGGCGGGATCATCCTCGGCCTGTTCATCGTCTGGCACATCCTGGACCTGACGACCGGCACCGCGCACCCGAACGGCTTCCAGGCCGGACACCCGTACCAGAACGTGATCGACACCTTCTCCACCTGGTACGGCAACGTCGTCTACATCGTCGCGATGCTCGCGCTCGGCCTGCACGTGCGGCACGGCTTCTGGAGCGCGGCACAGACCCTCGGCGTGGGCAGCCGCACCCGCGACCGGGCCCTCAAGACCGTCGCCAATGTGCTCGCCGTGCTGCTCACGGCGGGCTTCGTCGCCGTGCCCGTGGGCGTGATGACCGGRGTGGTGAGCTGACATGACCTCTGAATTCGCCCGCTACACGACCGGAGAGCCCGTCGCCGACACCAAGGCCCCCGGGGGCCCGGTGAACGAGCGCTGGGACACCCGCCGCTTCGATGCGAAGCTCGTCAACCCCGCCAACCGCCGCAAGCACACCGTGATCGTCGTCGGTACGGGCCTCGCGGGCGGCTCGGCCGGCGCCACCCTCGCCGAGCAGGGCTACCACGTCGTGCAGTTCTGCTACCAGGACTCCCCGCGCCGCGCCCACTCCATCGCCGCGCAGGGCGGCATCAACGCCGCGAAGAACTACCGCAACGACGGCGACTCGGTGCACCGCCTGTTCTACGACACCGTCAAGGGCGGCGACTTCCGGGCCCGCGAGTCGAACGTCCACCGGCTCGCCCAGATCTCCGTGGAGATCATCGACCAGTGCGTCGCCCAGGGCGTGCCCTTCGCCCGCGAGTACGGCGGCCTCCTCGACACCCGCTCCTTCGGCGGCGTCCAGGTCTCCCGCACCTTCTACGCCCGCGGCCAGACGGGCCAGCAGCTCCTCCTCGGCGCCTACCAGGCCCTCAGCAGGCAGATCGCAGCCGGGAACATCGAGATGCACGCCCGCACCGAGATGCTCGACCTGATCGTGGTCGGCGGACGGGCGCGCGGCATCGTGGCCCGCGACCTGATCACCGGGAGGATCGACACGTACTACGCGGACGCCGTCGTCCTCGCCACCGGCGGCTACGGCAACGTCTTCTACCTGTCGACCAACGCCATGAACTCCAACGCCACCGCCGTCTGGCGGGCCCACCGGCGCGGCGCGTACTTCGCCAACCCCTGCTTCACCCAGATCCACCCCACCTGCATCCCGCGCACCGGCGAGCACCAGTCCAAGCTGACGCTGATGAGCGAGTCGCTGCGCAACGACGGCCGGATCTGGGTCCCCAAGGCCAAGGGCGACGACCGCCCGGCGAACGAGATCCCCGAGGACGAGCGCGACTACTACCTGGAGCGCGTCTACCCGGCCTTCGGCAACCTCGTGCCCCGCGACATCGCCTCCCGCGCCGCGAAGAACGTCTGCGACGAGGGCAGGGGAGTGGGCCCCGGCGGCCAGGGCGTCTACCTCGACTTCGCCGACGCCATCGCCCGCATGGGGCGCGAGGCCGTCGAGGCCAAGTACGGCAACCTCTTCGACATGTACCAGCGCATCACCGACGAGGACCCGTACACCGTCCCGATGCGCATCTACCCCGCCGTGCACTACACGATGGGCGGCCTGTGGGTCGACTACGACCTCCAGACCACCGTCCCCGGCCTGTTCGCGATCGGCGAGGCCAACTTCTCCGACCACGGGGCCAACCGGCTCGGCGCCTCCGCGCTGATGCAGGGCCTCGCCGACGGCTACTTCGTCCTGCCGTCCACGATCAACGACTACCTCGCCCGCAACCCGCACCGCGCCGGCGACGACGAGGTGAACGACGAACACCCCGCCGTGCAGGAGGTCATCGCCGACACCGAGGACCGGCTGCGGCTGCTGCTCGCCGTCGACGGCGACCGCACCCCCGATTCCTTCCACCGCGAACTCGGCGAACTGATGTGGGAGTTCTGCGGCATGGCCCGTACGGAGGCGGGGCTGCGCAAGGCCCTGGAGCGCATCCCGCAGATCCGCGAGGAGTTCTGGCGGCGCATCAAGGTCCCCGGCACCGGCGAGGAGTTCAACCAGTCGCTGGAGAAGGCCAACCGCATCGTCGACTACCTGGAGCTCGCCGAGCTGATGTGCCTCGACGCGCTGCACCGCGAGGAGTCCTGCGGCGGCCACTTCCGCGAGGAGTCCCAGACCCCGGACGGCGAGGCGGCCCGCCGCGACGAGGAGTTCTCCTACGCGGCCGCCTGGGAGTTCACCGGCACCGGTGACGCGCCCGTCCTGCACAAGGAAGACCTCGTCTTCGAGTACGTCCACCCCACCCAGCGGAGCTACGCATGAAGCTCACCCTGCGCGTCTGGCGGCAGCGCCACGCCGACGCCGACGGAGCCATGTCCACGTACGAAGTGGACGGCATCTCGGCCGACATGTCCTTCCTGGAGATGCTCGACACCCTCAACGAGGAGCTCATCCTCAAGGGCGACGACCCGGTCGCCTTCGACCACGACTGCCGCGAGGGCATCTGCGGCGCGTGCTCGCTCGTCATCAACGGCGATGCGCACGGACCCGAGCGCACGACCACCTGCCAGCTGCACATGCGGTCCTTCCGGGACGGCGACACGATCGACGTCGAGCCGTGGCGGGCGTCCGCCTTCCCGGTCGTCAAGGACCTCGTGGTCGACCGGTCCGCCTTCGACCGGATCATCCAGGCCGGCGGGTACGTGACCGCGCCGACGGGCGCGGCGCCGGAGGCGCACGCCACGCCGGTGCCCAAGCCCGACGCGGACTTCGCCTTCGAGCACGCCGAGTGCATCGGGTGCGGGGCGTGCGTGGCGGCGTGCCCGAACGGGTCCGCGAGCCTGTTCACCTCCTCGAAGGTGAACCACCTCAACGTGCTGCCGCAGGGGGCGCCCGAACGGGAGACGCGGGTGCTGGACATGGTGGCGCAGATGGACGAGGAGGGGTTCGGGGGGTGCACGCTGGCGGGTGAGTGTGCGACCGCCTGTCCCAAGGGGATTCCTCTGATGTCCATCACGGGGATGAACAAGGAGTGGCTGCGGGCCACCCGCAAGGCGGGTAAGCGGTAGGGCTCCGCCCGGCCTTTGGAACCGCCTTCGGTTGTTGTTCCGGTGCGGGTGGTGGGGGCTGGTCGCGCAGTTCCCCGCGCCCCTTGCAGGGGCCTCCGGCCCCTTGCTACGGGGCCCGGCCCCTGGCATTCAGACAGCTCACATTCTGGCTCTCTTCATGGGTCACCCGGTGGTCAGCCGGGGTCGGGAGAACAGGAGCGCACGGGCCGTGCGTCACGGTCCGCCGCGCCGCTCCGCCGCATCCGGCCTGTGACCAGGAGAGAGCCATGACCGGCGTTTCCACGCTCGACAGCCCCCCGCCGTCGGCCGCACCCGCCCGCTACACCGTCACCCTCGCCCGCGACGAGTCCGACGTCCGGGACGCCCAGCGCCTGCGCCACGACGTGTTCGCCGGGGAGATGGGCGCCCTGCTGCCCACCCCGCAGCCCGGCCTCGACACCGACGCCTTCGACGCGTACTGCGACCACCTGCTCGTCCGCGACACGGCGACCGGCCGGGTCGTCGGCACCTACCGCCTGCTGCCCCCGGAGCGCGCCGCCGTCGCCGGACGGCTCTACTCCGAGAGCGAGTTCGACCTCGGCCCGCTGGCCGCGATCCGCTCCGACCTCGTCGAGGTGGGCCGCTCCTGCGTCCACCCCGACCACCGCGACGGCGCGGTCATCGGCCTTATCTGGGCCGGCATCGCCCGCTACATGACCGACCGCGGCCACGAGTGGCTGGCCGGCTGCTGCTCCGTCCCGCTCGCCGACGGCGGGGCGCTCGCCGCGGGCACCTGGGACCGGGTGCGCGGCAAGCACCTCGCCCCCGAGGAGTAMCGCGTACGGCCGCTGCTGCCCTGGAGCGCCGAGGGCGTGGCCCGTCCCGCCCGCACCGAGCTGCCCCCGCTGCTGCGCGGGTACCTGCGCCTGGGGGCCTGGGTCTGCGGGGAGCCGGCCTACGACCCGGACTTCGGCGTCGCCGACCTGTACGTGCTGCTGTCGATGCGCCGGGTCGACCCGCGCTACCTGCGGCACTTCCTCTCCCTCGTGCCCGCGTGATGGACGCGCCCCGCCTGAACGCGATCCCGGGTCCGCGGCGCGGCGCCGCGCCCCTCGTCGTAC
>NZ_VDFC01000083.1:83067-96299 GCF_008369065.1 Streptomyces apricus
GTGTCGGTGCCCGGCCTCGTGGCCGAGGTGCACGTCCGCCCGCCGCTCCCGCCGGGCAGCGCCCCCGKCCGACGGGCACTGGTCCGTGCCGCGCAGGGGGCCGTCACCGGATCCGCCCGCGCCGCGCCCCCGGTGGCCCGCGCGCACGCGGAAGCCGCCGCACACCCCTGACGGTCCGTCACCGAAGCGGGGTACCGTCCCCGCATGTACCCCGGAGCGTACGACCCCGCCAGGACGGCCGTCGTCACCGCGGACGGCGGCCGTGCCCTCACCTACGGCCAGTTGGAGGAGCGCTCCCTGCGGCTCGCGGACCATCTGCGCGCCGCCGGACTGCGGGTGGGCGACCACCTGGCCCTCCTCTGCGAGAACGACCCGCGCGTCCTGGAGGTCCACTGGGCGGCGCTGCGCTCCGGCCTCTACCTGACCGTGGTCAACCACCACCTGACCGCCGACGAGGCTGCCTACATCGTCCGCGACTGCGGCGCGAAGGCGCTGATCGTCTCGGGCCCGCTCGCCGCACTCGGCCGCGCGGTGCGCGCGTCGGCCCCGGACACGGCACTGCACCTGGACCTCGACGACGGCTCGTACGAACAGGCCCTCGCCGGCGCCTCGCCCGAACCCCCGGACCACCAGCCCCGCGGCACCGACATGCTCTACTCGTCCGGCACCACCGGGCTGCCCAAGGGCATCGCGCCGGCGCTCCCCGAGGGCGACGTCCGCGAGGAGATGAGCATCTACCAGCTGCTCTTCCAGCCCATGTACGGCTTCGGCGAGGACTCCGTCTACCTCTGCCCGGCCCCGCTCTACCACGCGGCGCCGCTGCGCTTCGGGTACGTGGTGACCGCGACGGGCGGCACGGTCGTCCTGATGGACTCCCTGGACTCCTTCGACCCGCGGGAGGCGCTGGCGGCGATCGAACGGCACCGGGTCACCCACAGCCAGTGGGTGCCCACCATGTTCGTACGGATGCTGAAGCTGCCCGAGGAGGTGCGCGAGGCGTACGACGTGTCGTCGCTGAAGGTCGCCATCCACGCCGCCGCGCCCTGTCCCGTCGAGGTCAAGCGCCGGATGATGGACTGGTGGGGGCCGATCCTGTACGAGTACTACTCGGCGACGGAGGCCAACGGCATCACCTTCGCCGGCCCCGACGAGTGGCTGCGCAAGCCCGGGACGGTGGGCCGCGGCGGCTTCCTCGGCGAGCTGCGGATCTGCGGCGAGGACGGCAAGGTGCTGCCCGTCGGGGAGACGGGGACCGTGTACTTCGAGCGCGACGAGCTCCCCTTCCGCTACCACGGCGACGAGGCCCGCACCCGCGAGGCGCAGCACCCGGAGCACCCGAACTGGACGACCACGGGCGACATCGGGCACGTCGACGAGGACGGTTACCTGTTCCTCACCGACCGCAGGGCGTTCACGATCATCTCCGGCGGCGTCAACATCTACCCGCAGGAGACCGAGAACTGCCTCACCCTGCACCCGAAGGTCGCCGACGTCGCGGTCGTCGGCGTCCCGGACGCCGAGATGGGCGAGGCGGTCAAGGCGGTCGTCCAGCCGGCTCCCGGCGCGTCGCCCGGCCCCGCCCTCGAACGCGAGCTCCTGGACTTCGTGCGCGCCCGCATCGCCCACTACAAGGCACCCCGCAGCATCGACTTCACGGACGCGCTGCCCCGCACCCCGACGGGCAAACTGGCCAAGTCCCGGCTCAGGAAAGCCTATTGGGCCTGAAAAGACGGCTGCGGTGACCGGGCCGTCCCCAGGTCCGCGATCCGGGCCAGGCGGCGGTACGAGTCCAGCAGGGACTCGCGGTCGTACGTGCTCGTCGTGACCAGGACCTCGTCGGCGGCGGTCTCCTCGATCACCGTCTCCAGCTCCTCGGCGACCTGCTCCTCGGTGCCCGCGACATGGCCGCTCAGCCCCGCCTCGTAGAAGCCGCGCTCCTTGTCCGTCATCGGCAGGGACGCGACGCGTCCGGCGGGCGGCAGCGGCGGGAACGTGCCGTGCGTGCGCGCGTACGCCATCGACCAGGCCTCGGGGAGCAGCAGGCGGCGGGTCTCCTCGGGGGTCGCCGCGACCGCGACCGTGCCGGAGACGACGACGTACGGTTCCCGTGACCAGACCGACGGGCGGAACGTCTCGCGGTAGTGGTCGACGCCGCGCCGCATCTTCTCGCGGTTCCTGAGGTCGCCGATCACCATCGGCAGGCCGGCCCGGGCCGCGATCGTGGCGCCCTCGCCCATGGCCAGCACGAACGGCGGCACGGTCAGGCCCTCGGCGGGGCGCGCGTGCACCCCGGTCGGGGACGTGCCGCGGAACCAGCCGAGCAGCTCGTCCAGCTGCGCCGCGAAGTCGTCCGCGACGTCCTTGTCCCGGCCCAGCGCCCTGCGCACCCCGTCCGTGAACCCCACCGAGCGGCCCAGGCCCATGTCGATGCGCCCGGGGAACAGGGACTCCAGCACACCGAACTGCTCGGCCACCACCAGGGGCCGGTGGTTGGGCAGCATCACCCCGCCCGTGCCGACCCGGATCGTGCGCGTCGCGGCGGCGACCGCGGCGGCCAGCACGGTGGGCGCGGACCCGGCGACCCCCGGTACGCCGTGGTGCTCCGCGACCCAGACCCGGTGGTAGCCGAGCCGCTCCAGCTCCCCCGCCAGCCGCACGGTGTCGCGTAGCGCCTCGGATGCCGGGTACCCCTCCCGGACGCGGGAGCGGTCGAGGACGGAGAAACGGGTCGACGCGATCACTGAGCTCACACGCTGTTCAACAGCGGGGCAGCCCCAGGATTCCCGCAGGAAGTGGTTTGGTTCTGTCATCAGCAACACCGGACTCCGGAGGAACCGTGGACGTCACCCTCGGCGTGTGGGCGCTGACCGTCGCCGTACTCTGCGTGCTCGTCGCCGTGGACTTCCTCGTCGGGCGCACACCGCACGACGTCTCCCTCAAGGAGGCGGGCATCTGGACCGCTGTCTGGGTGGCGCTCGCGGTGGCGTTCGGCATCGGCCTGCTGGTCGTCTCCGGCGGCGGCCCGGCGGGCGAGTTCTTCGCCGGGTACATCACGGAGAAGTCGCTCAGCGTCGACAACCTCTTCGTCTTCGTGCTGATCATGGCGAAGTTCTCGGTGCCGCCCCCCTACCAGCAGCGGGTGCTGATGGTCGGCGTGCTGCTGGCGCTGGTGCTGCGCACCGTCTTCATCGCCGCCGGCGCCGCGATCATCTCCACGTTCTCCTGGGTCTTCTACCTCTTCGGGGCGTTCCTGATCTGGACCGCGTGGAAACTGGTCCAGGACGCCCGCAAGGACCACGGCGAGGACGAGTACGAGGAGAACAAGCTGCTCAAGGCCGTCGAGCGGCGCTTCGGCGTGGCCGACCGCTACCACGGCACCAAGCTGTGGGTGGAGCAGGGCGGCAAGCGCGTGATGACCCCGATGCTGGTGGTCATGCTGGCGATCGGCTCCACGGACGTCCTGTTCGCCCTGGACTCCATCCCGGCCATCTACGGCCTCACCGAGGAGCCGTACATCGTCTTCACCGCGAACGCCTTCGCCCTCATGGGCCTGCGGCAGCTGTACTTCCTGATCGGCGGGCTGCTCAAGCGGCTCGTCCACCTCAGTTACGGGCTGTCGATCATCCTCGGCTTCATCGGCGTCAAACTGGTGCTGCACGCCCTGCACGAGTCCGGTGTGCACGTCCCGGAGATCTCCATCCCGTTCTCGCTCGGCTTCATCGTCCTGGTGCTCGCGGTGACGACGTTCACCAGCCTGCGGGCCTCGAAACAGCAGGAGAACCAGGCGTCCTAGGGTGGGCGCGTGACGAACCGCAGCAGGCCCCTGGCTCTCTTCGACCTCGACGGGACGCTCGCCGACTCCGCGCACCGGCAGCGGTTCCTGGAGCGCAGGCCGAAGGACTGGGACGCCTTCTTCGCCGCGGCGCCGCAGGACCCGCCGCTGGCCGAGGGCGTGGCGCTGGCCCTGGAGTACGCGCGGGAGTGCGAGGTGCTCTACCTCACCGGGCGCCCCGAGCGCTGCCGCGAGGACACGGCGGCCTGGATCGCCGCCCAGGACCTGCCCGAGGGGCGGATCCTGATGCGCCGCGACGACGACCGCAGGCCCGCCCGGCGCACCAAGCTGGAGAAGCTGCGCGCGCTGGCCGAGGGCCGCGAGGTCAGGGTGCTGGTGGACGACGACGCACTCGTGTGCGACGACGCCCGGCGGGCCGGGTTCACCGTCGTACGGGCCCACTGGGGCGCCACGTCCGCCGCGCTGAAGGCCGCGCAGGAGCGGGAGGGCCGGACCTGAGCGGCGCCGGCGGTACCGCACGGGGTGTGCGGTACCGCCGGCCCGTACGTCAGGAGCCCGGCACGAGGTCCGTCAGTCCGCGTCCTCCAGGCGGAAACCGACCTTCAGGCCGACCTGGTAGTGCTGGACCTGCCCGTTCTCGATCTGCCCGCGGACCTGGGTGACCTCGAACCAGTCGAGGTTGCGCAGGGTCTGCGAGGCCCGGCTGATCCCGTTGCGGATCGCCTGGTCGACGCCCTCGTGCGAGGTCCCGACGATCTCGGTGACCCGGTAGGTGTGGTCGGACATGCGGGTTGCTCCTCTCCGCCGTGGCCCGTGTGCCACGTGTCGTTCCACGGTGCCCCACGGGGCGGGGGACCGCGAGACGTGGACCCGGGAAAACCGGGGCCACGAGGCCCCGGGACCGGCCCGGGTCAGCGGGCCGTGCCGAGCGACAGCGCGAACCTCCCCCCGGTGTCCGTCCACCAGTGGCTGAGGCCCAGTCCGGCCGCGGCCAGCTCCGCGCGCACGCGCTCCTCGCGGAACTTCGCCGACACCTCGGTGCGCAGCTCCTCGCCCGCGGCGAACTCGACGGCGAGGTCGAGCGCCGGGATCTTCACGGTCTGCGCCGACCGGGCACGCAGCCGCATCTCGATCCACTCCTCGCCGGCGTTCCAGCGGGCCACGTGGTCGAACGCGTCGGGGTCGAAGTCCGCGCCGAGCTCGCGGTTGACGACGCTCAGCACGTTCTTGTTGAACGCGGCCGTCACCCCCGCCGCGTCGTCGTAGGCCGCGACGAGCACCGACTCGTCCTTGACCAGGTCGGTGCCGAGGAGCAGGTGGTCGCCGGGCGACAGCAGCGACCGTACGGACGCCAGGAACGCGGCCCGCTCGGCGGGCAGCAGGTTGCCGATCGTGCCGCCGAGGAACGCGACGAGCCGCGGCCCGGGCGTGTCCGGCAGCGTGAGACCGCCGGTGAAGTCGGCGATCAGCGCGTGCACGTCCAGCGCGGGGCGCTCGGCGGCGAGCGCCCGCCCGGCCTGCGTGAGCGCGCTCGCGCTCACGTCCACCGGCACGTAGGTGTGCAGGTCCGGCAGCGCGTCCAGCAGGTGCCGGGTCTTCTCGGACGAGCCGGAGCCCAGCTCGACCAGGGTGCGGGCGCCGGTCGCGGCGGCGATCTCCGGGGCCCGGGCGGCCAGGATCTCGCGCTCGGCGCGGGTGGGGTAGTACTCGGGCAGTGCGGTGATCTCCTCGAAGAGCTCGCTGCCCAGCGCGTCGTAGAACCACTTGGGCGGGAGCGTCTTCGGGGTGCGGGTCAGGCCGTGCAGGACGTCGGAGCGCAGCGCGGCCTCCGTGGCGTCCTCGGGCAGGGTGCGGGTGATCAGGAACGGACTCACGTACGGGGCTCCTTGCCGGGCGCGGGTGCCGGGTGTGCGTCGCTGTCGCCACTGTCGTCGATGTTCTTGAGCGGGGTGAGCAGGACGTCGGTGCGGCTCGCGGCGAGCAGCGTGCGGTCCGGCACCTCCTGCCAGTGCGGGTCGTCGTCGTAGGGCTCGGACGCGACGACGGTGCGCCGGCCGGGCTCGGTCAGGTACCAGAGGGTGTCGCCCCAGGCGGTGGCGGCGATCACCTCGCCGTTGGTGAGCAGGAGGTTGAGCCGGGAGCCCGGGGCCGCCGCGGCGACGTCGAGGACCGTGTCGGCCAGGGCCTGGCCCTCCTCGTCGCCGCCGCGCAGCCGGTTCAGGACCAGCGCCCACACGAGCGCCGAGTCGCAGCGCGCCTCCATCGACAGCAGCTCCTCGGCGGGCAGCGTCCGGGCGAGCGGCGCCAGTGAGCGCGGCCAGCCGGCGATGGCGCCGTTGTGGCTGAACAGCCAGGTGCCCGCGGCGAACGGCGCCGCCGCGGCCTCCCCGTCCGCCCCCGCCAGGGTCGCGTCGCGGACCGCGGCGAGCAGCGCGCCGGAGCGCACCACCCGCGCGAGGTCGGCGAAGGACTGGTCGCCCCAGACGGGCCCGGTGCGCCGGTAGCGCCCGGGCACCGGGTCGCCCTCGGCGTACCAGCCGACCCCGAAGCCGTCGGCGTTGACGGTCCCGTACCGCTGGCGCCGGGGCGCCCAGGACTGCCGGTAGAGGCTGTGCGGCGGGTCCACGAGGAGCCGCCCCAGCGGCTCCCCGGGACCCAGGTAGGCCAGGTGGCGGCACATCAGTCGCCGTCCGGGTGTGCGTCCCTGGCGGTGCGGAACCCGGAGAAGATCTGCCGCCGGACCGGGTAGTCCCAGTTGCGGAACGTGCCCCGGCAGGCCACCGCGTCCACGGCGAACGAGCCGCCGCGCAGCACCTTGTGCTCCGAGCCGAAGAACACCTCCGAGTACTCCTTGTACGGGAAGGCGCCGAAGCCCGGGTAGGGGAGCAGCTCGCTGGACGTCCACTCCCACACGTCGCCGATCAACTGCCGTACGCCCAAGGGCGACTGGCCCTCGGGGTAGCTGCCGGCCGGCGCGGGGCGCAGGTGCCGCTGGCCGAGGTTGGCGTGCTCGGGCGTGGGATCGGCGTCGCCCCACGGGTAGCGCGTCGAGCGGCCCGTCTCCGGGTCGTGGCGGGCGGCCTTCTCCCACTCGGCCTCGCTGGGCAGGCGCCGCCCCGCCCAGCGCGCGTACGCGTCGGCCTCGTACCAGCTGACGTGCAGGACCGGCTCGTTGGGCGGTACGACCTCGGTGGCGCCGAAGCGCCGCCGCAGCCACTGCCCGCCGTCGCGGCGCCAGAACAGCGGCGCCCCGATGGAGTGGGCCCGGATGTGGGACCAGCCCTGCGGGTCCCACCAGCGCGGGTCCTCGTAGCCGCCGTCCGCGATGAACGCCTGGTACGCCTCGTTCGTCACCGGGGTGGTGTCGATCCAGAAGGGCGGCACCAGGCGTGCGTGCGCGGGCCGTTCGTTGTCGAGCGCCCACGGCTCGGTGGAGGTGCCCATCGTGAACGGGCCGCCCGGCACCAGCACCTCGGCCGGCCCGGTGAACGCGTGGGCGGGCACCGGGTCCGGGGCCGTCAGCGCCACCGGTCCCTTGCGGAGCTGGTGGGTGATCAGCATGGTCTCGTCGTGCTGCTGCTCGTGCTGGGCGACCATGCCGAAGACGAAGCCGGCTTCCGTCAGCCGGTCGCCGTGCCCCTGGAACGCCGTGGTCTCCAGGACGTCGAGCGCCCGGCCGCGCACCTCGGCGGCGTAGGTGCGGGCCTCGGCGGGCGGCAGCAGGGGCAGCGAGGGCCGCTCGGCGCGCGGGTGCTCGAACGCGTCGTACAGGCCGTCGATCTCGGGCCGCATCGCGGCACGGCCCGCGACCGCCCGCAGCAGCCACTGCTCCTCCTGGTTGCCGATGTGCGCGAGGTCCCACACCAGCGGGGACATCAGCGTCGAGTGCTGCGCGGTCAGCTCGGCGTCCTCGACGCACGAGGTCAGCAGGGCGGTGCGTTCGCGGGCCGTGAGGAGCGCCGCCAGCGCACGCTTCCTGAGCGTCTCCGGGTCGTCGAACGCGGTCCCGGTGGCGGGGTCGGTCATGAACGTACGTCCTTCCCGTGGAGCAGGTGTTCCGTGCCGTGCGCGAGCGGGTCGCCGGCGCGGTCCAGCAGGTCGTCGGCGGGGCAGCGGCCCCGGGCCACGTAGCGGTCGGTGAACTCCGCGACCGCCGCCCGTACCCCGGGGCTCGCGCCCAGCCGGGGCAGCGCCTCGGCGGCCGCCGCGAAACAGGCCGCGGCCGCCTCCTGCAGCTCGGGGTCGGCCAGGCCGTCGCGGGCCGCGGCCGTCCACAGCGGATTGCGCGGGGCGGGCTCCGTACCGGCCCGTTCCGCGAGCGGTTTCACCGTCCGGTAGGCGGTCTCGGCGGCCTCCGGGTCGTCGAACAGCGCCGCCGTCACGGCGAGCGGCACCATCCAGCCGTCGTCACCCGGCTGCGCGTCGATCATGCGCAGTTCCAGGTGCCCGCGCGGGCGCACCGGCGGGAACAGGGTCGTCTGGTGGTAGTCGAGGTCCTCCTGGCCGGGCGGTGCGCCGGACCGGGTCCACGCCCGGAAGCTCAGGCCCTCCGGCACCTCCCAGGGACCGCTGGGCGCCCGGACGCACATCACCGGCGCGTCCAGGACGTGCCGCGCCCAGGCGGCCCGCGGGTCGCCGTCGAGGGACGGGGCGTCCGTGCGGCCCGCGTCCATCGCGGCCCACAGGCGCTGCCGGTGGGAGCGCCAGCCCGTGGGCACGCCCCGGGCCATCGGGGAGTGGGCGAAGGCGCCCACCAGGACCGCGCCCAGGTGGTGGGCCAGCCACCAGCGCCGCCCGAGGCCGAGCGGGCCCGGCTCCTCGTACCCGGCGTCCACGCAGACCTGGACGGAGGCGGAGGAGCACATCATGGCGCGGCCCTCGGGGCCCGCGCGGCCGAGGGAGACCTCCATGGCGTCGTAACGCGGCTCGTGGAGGTAGCGCACGGGTTCGTTCCACGGGTCCTGGCCGACACCGCTGAGGGCCAGGCCCGCCTCGCGCAGGACCGCGCGGACGGCGTCCAGGTCGGCGGAGACGGATCCTATGCACTCCATCAGGGAGGCGGCGGGTGCGGAGCTGAGCTCCAGCTGGCCGCCCGGTTCGACGGTGAGCGCCGAACTCAGGGGCAGGACCCGCAGTGCGGCGAAGGCCGCTTCTCGTCGTTCAGGTGGTACGGGGAGCCGCGGGTACCGCGGATCGTGGACGAGCCATTCGAGCTCCACACCGAGGAAGCGGGGCGGTCCGGTCTTGAAGCAGATGCCGCGGACCAGTGCCTCCACTTCGGCCTCGGTGACGGTGGAGCGGCGTGGCTCCGTACAGTCACTCACCGAATCGGACATGTCGGGATCCTCCTGAGATTCCATCCATGCCGCCGACCCGGCGGGGATGGGCCGGGCCGACAGTTGCTCGTCCCACCCAAGACCCTTTCGCCGGTTCGCACAAGAGTGCCTATAAACGCTTTTGTGGGTCGCGAAACCCTGTTGCGGCGCCGTACCAGCATCGCTCACCATGCGTTCATGAGCACGACGGGGGAGGCGATGGAGGCACCGGGGGAGACCGCACGGTGTGCCGCCATGGCGCCTACAGGGGTGGCGCCATGAGCGCCCGGCTGCGCGGGATCGCCCGGCAGACGGAGGAGATCGTCGCGGCGGGTTCGTACCGCGCGCCCGGTGGGCGCGAGGTGTCGATCGCCGCGGCGGTGGCCGCCGCCCGGGAGGGCACGCGGATGTACGGCCCGAGGCCCGTCCCCGCCCCCGCGGACCCGTCACCGGCCGCCCCCGCGGAGCCGTTCTTCGAGGTCACGGGCGAGAGCAGCCTGGAAGCCGCCCGCCGACTGACCGGCCAGGTCGCGGTCCTGAACTTCGCCTCGGCTCGCAACCCCGGCGGGGGGTACCTGAACGGCGCACAGGCCCAGGAGGAGGCGCTGTGCCGGGCGTCGGCGCTCCACACCTGCGTCCTCGGCGCCCGGGAGTTCTACGACCACCACCGGGCGCACCGTGACCCCTTCTACACCGATCGGGTGATCCACTCACCGGCCGTCCCGGTCTTCCGCGACGACCGCGGAGCACTCCTCGACGAGCCGTACGCCGTCGGGTTCCTCACGGCCGCCGCACCCAACGCCGGAGTGATCGAACGCACAGCTCCGGAGCGCGTGCCGGAGCTGCCGCGCGCCCTCGCCTCCCGCGCCGAACGGGTGCTGGAGACGGCCGCCGCGCACGGCTACCGCCGACTGGTGCTCGGGGCCTGGGGATGCGGGGTCTTCCAGAACGATCCGGCGCAGGTGGCCGGGGCGTTCCGGGCGCTGCTCGCCGACGGCGGCCGGTTCGCCGGCTCGTTCGAGCACGTCGCGTTCGGCGTCCTCGACCGTACGCGGGGAGCGGTGGTCCGGGGCGCCTTCGAGCGGGCGTTCGGGGCCGTTCAGCGCCAGCCGTAGCGCTCCCGGAGCCGGTGCACCACGAGGTTGAACCGCATCCGGTCCAGCGCGCACGCCTCCCGGCGCATCCCCTGCTCGTGCAGCCGCAGCACCCGGTCCACGCCGACCCACGAGTCGCGCCCCGACCGGTCCCACGGCCCGCTGCCGATCGGCACCCACTCGCGGTCGCCGTCGTGCGGCTTGCTGGACAGCTGCACGGCGAGGAACGTGCCGGCGGCCTCCCGGGCCACCACGAGCAGCGGCCGGTCCTTGCCCCGCCCGTCGTTCTCCTCGTAGGGCACCCAGGTCCAGACGATCTCGCCCGGGTCCGGGTCCCCGTCGTGCGCGGGCGAGTACTCGGTCCGCACGACCCCGACCCGCCGGGGGTCGGCCTCGGTGGTGGCGGAGGGCCCGGAGCGGCCGGGAACGTCATGCGCGGCGGAAGCGGTCACGCGCACACGCTATCCCGCGCCCCTTCCGGAGCATGAGGCACCGCCCGTCCCGTGGCCGCACGGTGCGCGGCCGCCCTCCGGAAGCCCCACATGTCCGGGTCCGTACGGGCTTTCCCGGCGGCGGCCCGCAGCCGGTGACCAATCCGAAACATGGCGAACTCGTGAAAGATTGACGGGAGTTGCAAAGGAGGGCGATGATTCGGATCGCTTCACTCCGCTGTGTCCGACGCGAGTGGAGCGGCACGGGTGACCCGGTCACGCGCTCTTTCCCTGCGCTCCCCCGCATCGGTCGCCCGCGCTCAGCCACCTCCCACACATCTCGATCCACAGAGGCTTATTTTGTCGCGTTCGCAACAATCCAGGATTCCGGCTGCCCTCGCAGCGTCCGCTCTTCTCGCCGTCGTCGGCGGCCCCGTGCTCGGGGCGGGCGTCGCGAGCGCCACGCCCGGCGGGGCCTGCGGGCCGGCCACCGTCCAGTACCGCATCGTCGGCGCCGACGGCGGCGTCGTGGGCGCGGACTGGACCTCGCAGGGCGGATTCCGCGCCTGGGACACCGTCCCCGAGGCCGTCGAGGTCCGGCTGGCCCCCGGACAGAAGGTCGCGGACGGCTGCAAGTACCCCGTCTCGCTCGCCGAGTACACCACCGAGGGACCCAACTGGCAGACCTCCGGCCGCCAGACCATGGTGGACAAGGCCACCGTCTACCTCACCGCCGAGGACGTGGCCGGCGACGACGCGAAGCGGACCTGGCAGAAGCTGGCCGTCAAGGCGCCCGACTGCTACGGCCAGATCGACCTGTACGGCGACGACGTCGCCTACGACGGCAAGACGGGGGAGGGGCACGGCCCCGCGCCCTACCAGCCCGACGGCGTCAACACCCCGTACCACCTGATAGCGGCCTGGAACGGGGGCGACAAGGCGTGCGCCACCACCCCGTCGGACTCGCCCACCCCGACCCCGTCGGAGTCGGAGCCGGAGTCGGCCCCGTCGACCCCCGCGGCCGAGGCTCCGCCCACGGAGGAGAAGACCCCGCAGGTCATGGGGAGCCGGCACCTTCCGGGGCGACGGTGGCGGTGGGCCCGCCGGACGGGGGACGCCGGACGGGGCGATCTGCCGGAAGGGGGCCGGAGCACGCGGCTCCGGCCCCCTTCCGCACGCGTCGCGGAACGTGTGTGATCAGGCGGCGGCAGGCGCCGTCGCGCGGCCCTGCAGCTGGGTGATGACCTCGGTCAGCTTGTCGGCGATCTCGGTGTCGTCGCCGGGGTGCGTCTCGGCGAAGCGGACGACCGACTCGGGGACGGAGAGCTTGATGTCCTCGATGACCGTGGCGCCGGCGATGCCGGCGGCCTTGCGGGCCTCGTCCTGCGCCCAGACGCCGCCGTACTGGCCGTAGGCGGTGCCGACCACGGCGAGGGGCTTACCGTTGAAGGCGCTCGCACCGTACGGGCGGGACAGCCAGTCGATGGCGTTCTTCAGGACGGCCGGGATGGTGCCGTTGTACTCGGGGGAGAAGAGCAGCACCGCGTCGGCGGAGGCCACGGCCTCGCGCAGCTTGGTGGCGGCGGCCGGCACGGCGCCCTCGACGTCGATGTCCTCGTTGTAGAAGGGGATCTCGGCCAGGCCCTCGAACAGGTCGACCTCGGCGCCCTCGGGCGCGAGCTTGACGGCCGCTTCGGCGAGCTGGCGGTTGTGCGAGCCGGCGCGGAGGCTGCCGACGAGCGCGAGGATGCGGACAGACATGGAAAACTCCAAAAAAGGGTGGGACGAGGGGGGMGGAACGAGCCGGTGAAACATTGCCGTCACAATCCGGACCGAGGTCCGTTTAAAGTTCTACCAGTGAAACGGACCGTGGTCCAGTTTTCTTCCCCCGGCGTTACGCTGTCTTCATGTCCGCCTCCCTGCCTCCTTTCCCGAAGCCCCAGGAGCCGACCGACGAGCCCGTCCTGCTGGAACTGTCCGCCGGGGCCGACGAACCCTGCCTGCGCGCCGACGCCGCCCGCAACCGCGCCCGGCTGCTGGAGGCGGCCACGCGCCTGGTCGCGGAGCACGGGGCGGCCGGCGTCACCATGGAGGCGGTGGCCGCCGCGGCCTCGGTCGGCAAGGGCACCGTCTTCCGCCGCTTCGGCGACCGCACCGGCCTGCTCATGGCCCTGCTCGACCACTCCGCGCAGCAGCTCCAGGCCGCCCTCCTGAGCGGCCCGCCGCCGCTGGGTCCCGGCGCGCCGCCGGCCGAGCGGCTCGGCGCCTTCGGCCGCGCCGTCCTGCGTCAGTCGGTCGACCACCTGGAGCTGCAGCTGGCCGCCCAGCCGGAGCCGACCCGCCGCCACTCCTTCCCGCCCCAGCGCTTCCTCAGCGGCCACGTCACCCTGCTGGTGCGCCAGGCGGTGCCCGACGCCGACGCGCCGCTCCTCGCCCAGGCGCTGATGGGCTACCTCGACCCCGCCCTGGTCCACTACCTGACCAAGGACTGCGGGATGCCGCTGGAACGCCTGGAGTCCGGCTGGAACGACCTGGTCGAACGCCTGATCCGGACAGAACTGCCGTAGCGGGAAAGGGACTTGGGGCGCATCCGCCGTAC
>NZ_VDFC01000083.1:96399-102045 GCF_008369065.1 Streptomyces apricus
GGCCCCGGGCCCGCCCCCGGCTTCTGCGAGGATGCCGTACGTCATGGTGCAGATACCCAGAACATCCGCCCCTCCGTCGCCCGCGCCGCACTCCGTGCCGACGAGTGCCGATGTGGCCCGCCTGGCAGGTGTGTCGCGCGCGACCGTCTCCTACGTCCTCAACAACACCAGCGCCGTACGGATCAGCGAGCCCACCCGCCGCCGCGTCCACGAGGCGGCCGAGGAACTCGGGTACGTGCCGCACGCCGCGGCCCGCAGCCTGCGGGCCGGGCACAGCCGCATGGTCCTGATGCCCGCCCCGGACGTGCCCGTCGGCCCGCTCTACAGCAGCTTCTTCAACGAACTCCAGTGGGCGCTCAGCCGCCTCGAATACACCGTCGTGCAGTACGGCGGCCTCGGCCTGCAGGGCGACGAGGCCGCCCGCGCCTGGGCCGAGCTGCGGCCGGTGGCCGTACTGGTGCCCGGCGGCGGGCTCGGCCCGCGGGGCGTGTCCGTGCTCAAGCGCTCCGGCGCCCGGGCCGTCGTCACCCTGGGCCCCGAGCGCGTCGAGGGCGCCCACGCGCTGCTCATGGACCACCACGAGGTCGGCCGGAGCGTCGGCGCGCACCTGCTGGCCCGGGGCCACCGCCGCGTCGGCGTCCTGGTCCCCGAGGACCCGGGGCTCGAACTCTTCTCCCGGCCCCGGCTCGAAGGCGTACGGCAGGCCCTGTCCGGTACGGACGCGACGGTGACCGAGCTGCCGCTCGCCTACGACGAGAAGGCCGCGGCCGACCTCGCGGGGCGCTGGCGCGCCCTCGGCCTGGACGCGGTGTTCGCGTACAACGACGAGTTCGCGATGCTGCTGATGCGGGCCCTCCAGGACGAGGGCATCGGCATACCGGACGAGACGGCCGTGGTGGGCGCCGACGACCTGATGCTCGGCCGGCTGCTGCGCCCGCGGCTGAGCACGGTGCGCATCCGGCTGCCGTCCGGGCGGGAGCTGGCGGAACTGGTCGACCGCGCGGTGCGGGAGCCTGCGGCGGCGCCTGAGGTGCACGAGGTGCTGGGGGCGGAGGTCGTGCACCGGGAGTCGAGCTGACGGCCCGCAGGCAGGCCTGCGGGCCGTTTGTCCGGCCCTGCGGCCGGCTTGCCCTGCGGGCCGGCTTGCCCTGCGGGCCGCCTTGCCCTGCGGGCCGCCTTGCCCTGCGGGCCGCCTTGCCCTGCGGGCGGCGGGGGAGTGTCGGGTGCAGGTGCGTGGGGGTTGCTCGCGCAGTTCCCCGCGCCCCTTACGGGGCGCTCACCTGCGGGGCGCTCCTACTGCTTGGCCTGTTCCTCGGCGATCGACTTGCGGACCTCGTCCATGTCCAGCTTGCGGGCCTGGCCGATGACGTCCTCCAGCGCGGCCTCGGGCAGCGCGCCCGGCTGGGCGAAGATCGCCACCTGGTCGCGGATGATCATCAGGGTCGGGATCGACTGGATGTCGAAGGCCGCCGCCAGCTCAGGCTGCGCCTCCGTGTCGACCTTTGCGAAGACGAGGTCGGAGTTGGCCTCCGCCGCCTTCTCGTAGACCGGGGCGAACTGCCGGCACGGACCGCACCAGGACGCCCAGAAGTCGATCAGGACGAATTCGTTGTCCGTGACCGTCTGGTCGAAGTTCTCCTTGGTCAGCTCCACGGTGCTGCTCATGGCGTTGATTCCCTCTTCCCGGGGTCGGTGCGTGGCCGTCGTGGACAACGGTGCCGATCGGCGGCCTATTCCGCGCACGTACCCGTGTGGCCACGGCCCACACCAACGACCAGACTGACCCCATGACGGAAACGGAAACCAACGTGTACGACGTCGTGGTGGTAGGGGCGGGCCCGGTCGGGGAGAACGTCGCCGACCGCGCCCGGGCGGCCGGCCTCTCCGCCGCGATCGTGGAGAGCGAACTGGTCGGCGGCGAGTGCTCGTACTGGGCCTGCATGCCCAGCAAGGCCCTGCTGCGCCCGGTGATCGCCCGCGCGGACGCCCGCAGGGTGCCCGGCCTGCGCCAGGCCGTGCAGGGCCCCCTCGACACGGCCGCGGTCCTCGCCCACCGCGACTACTTCACCTCGAACTGGAAGGACGACGGCCAGGTCGGCTGGCTGGAGGGCATCGGCGTCGACCTCTACCGCGGGCACGGCCGGCTCGACGGGCCCCGCCGGGTCACGGTCGAGGGCCCCGGCGGGGAGCGGCACGTCCTGACGGCCCGGCACGCGGTCGCCGTCAGCACCGGCTCCCGCGCCGTGCTGCCCGACCTGCCGGGCATCGCCGACGTGAAGCCCTGGACCAGCCGCGAGGCCACCAGCGCCCAGGCCGTCCCGGGCCGCCTGGTGGTCGTCGGCGGCGGGGTCGTCGGCGTGGAGATGGCCACCGCCTGGCAGGCGCTCGGCTCGCAGGTCACGCTCCTGGTGCGCGGCGGAGGCCTGCTGCCCCGCATGGAGCCCTTCGCGGGCGAACTGGTCACCGAGGCGCTCACCGAGGCGGGCGCCGACGTACGGACGGGCGTCTCGGTCGAGGCGGTCACCCGGGAGGGCGGGACGGTCGTGGTCACCACCTCCGCCGGGGACCGCATCGAGGCCGACGAGATCCTCTTCGCCACCGGACGCGCCCCGCGCACCGACGACGTCGGCCTGGAGACGGTCGGCCTGACGCCCGGCTCCTGGCTGGACGTCGACGACAGCTGCCTGGTCACCGGCACCAACTGGCTGTACGGCGTCGGCGACGTCAACCACCGGGCCCTGCTCACCCACCAGGGCAAGTACCAGGCCCGGATCGCGGGCGCCGCCATCGCCGCCCGCGCGGCCGGTGTCCCGCTGCTGGAGACCGACCCGTGGGGCGCGCACTCCGCGACCGCCGACCACGCCGCCGTGCCGCAGGTCGTCTTCACCGACCCCGAGGCCGCCTCCGTGGGCCCCTCCCTCGCCGAGGCCGAGCAGGCGGGCCACCGGGTCAGGGCGGTCGACGTCGACCTCGCCACGGTCTCCGGCGCCGGCCTCTACGCCGACGGCTACCGCGGCCGGGCCCGGATGGTCGTCGACCTGGACACCGAGACCGTGCGCGGCGTCACCTTCGTCGGACCCGGCGTCGGCGAGCTGATCCACTCCGCCACGATCGCGGTCGCCGGCGAGGTGCCGGTGGACCGGCTGTGGCACGCGGTGCCGTCCTACCCGACGGTCAGCGAGGTGTGGCTGCGGCTGCTGGAGGCGTACCGCGACGGCAAGTAGGTCCGTGGCCTCCTGGAGGCAGGCCTCCTGGGGACAGGCCTTCTAGAGGCTGAAGCCCAGCCCCTCCGCCGCCCGCGCCGGAGTGGGCTGGGCCCACCGCTCGGCCATCGCCTCGTTGGACGACAGCGAGCGCAGTTCCGCGCGGTCCAGGTAGAGCGTGCCGTCGAGGTGGTCCGTCTCGTGCTGCACGATCCGCGCGGGCCAGCCCGTGACCACCTCGTCCACCGCACTCCCGTGCTCGTCCTGGGCCCGCAGCCGTACCGCGGCGGGCCGCGCCACCACCGCCTGCCAGCCCGGCACGCTCAGACAGCCCTCGAAGAACGCGGCGCGCTCCGGGCCCGCCGGCTCGTACACCGGGTTGACCAGGACCCGGAAGGGCAGCGGCACCCGGCCGCGCACCTCGCGGATCTCGTCCGGGACCGGTGCCGGGTCCTCGATCACCGCGAGCCGCAGCGGGACGCCCACCTGGGGCGCGGCCAGGCCGACGCCCGGCGCCGCGCGCATCGTGTCGCGCAGGGCCGCCACGAAGCGGGCCAGCAGCGCCGCGTCCAACTGGCCGTCGAACGGCTCGGCCGCGCGCCGCAGCACCGGGTCGCCGGCGGCGACGATCGGCAACGGGCCGGTACGGGAGAGGAGTTCCTCCACCCGGTCGCGCAGGGACGGGACATCACTGGAAGGTGCCATCGGGCCAGCATGCCAAGACGGCGCCCGTCCCGCTGTGTGACCCACACCACAGGATCCTCCGGGAACTCGGCCGCCCCGTCCTGCGACCACTCCGCCGCACGGCCGAGTACGGCCCCGTCGTCCCCTGCCCGACCGGAGAAGCCAGCCGATGTCCCTCGCACCCACGACCGAGACGGACGGGTCCCCGCAACCCGTCACGCCCGCCCCCGCCCCCGGACGCGGCGGCTGGGCGCCGCTGCGCCCGCTGATCCTGCGCCTGCACTTCTACGCCGGAGTGCTCGTCGCGCCCTTCCTGCTGGTCGCCGCCACCACCGGCTTCCTGTACGCGGCGTCGTTCCAGGCCGAGAAGATCATCTACTCGCACGAGATGACCGTCCCCGTCGGCGACGCCAAGCTCCCCATATCCGAGCAGGTCGCCGCCGCCCGCAAGGCGCACCCCGAAGGCACGGTCGCCGCCGTCCGCCCCTCGCCCGAGGACGACGCGAGCACCAGGGTGATGCTCTCCGGCGTCGACGGCATCGGCGGGACCCACACCCTCGCCGTCTTCGTCGACCCGTACACCGCGCAGGTGCGGGGCGCGCTCGAACAGTACGGATCGACCGGCGCCCTGCCGCTGCGCACCTGGATCGACGAGTTCCACGCCAACCTGAAGCTCGGCGACGACGGCCGCCTCTACAGCGAGCTGGCCGCCAGCTGGCTGTGGGTGATCGCGGGCGGCGGCCTGGTGCTCTGGTTCGGCCGCCGCCGCACCCAGCGCAAGGTGCGCGGCACCAGCGGCCGCCGGCGCACCCTGGGCCTGCACGGCTCGGTCGGCGTCTGGGCCGCGCTCGGCCTGATCTTCCTCTCGGCGACCGGTCTGACCTGGTCGACGTACGCGGGGGCGAACATCGGCGAGCTGCGCACCGAGCTGCGCCAGGAGACCCCGGCGGTGTCGGCCGCCGCGGGCGGCGAGCACTCCGCTCACGGCTCCGGCCCGGCCGGGGGCGGCGCCGAGCACGGCGTCGGCCTCGACAAGGTGCTGGCCGCCGCGCGGGCGCAGGGCCTCGGCGACCCGGTGGAGATCGTGCCGCCCGCCAACGACGCGTCGGGCTACGTCGTCTCCCAGGTCCAGCGCAGCTGGCCCACCAAGCAGGACTCGGTCGCGGTCGACCCGGCGACCGGCGAGGTGACCGACACGGTGCGCTTCGCCGACTTCCCGGTGCTGGCGAAGCTCACCCGCTGGGGGATCGACGCGCACACCGGGGTCCTCTTCGGCCTCGCCAACCAGCTCGTGCTGATGGCCCTCGCCCTCGGCCTGATCCTGCTCATCCTGTGGGGCTACCGCATGTGGTGGCAGCGGGGCCGTGCCTCGGCCTTCGGCCGCCCGATCCCGCGCGGCGCCTGGCAGCAGGTGCCCGCGCACGTCCTGGTCCCCCTGATGGCGGGCACCGCCGTCCTCGGATACTTCGTACCGCTCCTCGGCCTCTCCCTGGCGGCCTTCGTCGCGGTGGACGTACTCCTGGGCGAGATCGCCTACCGGCGCGGCAAGCGGACCTACGGGCCCACGAGGCCCGACGGGCCTGCGCGGCCCGCCGACTCCGCCGACTCCGCCGACTCCGCCGACTCCGCCGACTCCGCCGAATCCGCCGAATCCGCCGGCTCCGTCGAGACCGCCGAGGCCGGAGTCGGTGGTGCGGGGGCGGGCGGAGGCGGCGGGTCCGCCGACGGGGAATCCGCGAAGTAGCAGGCCCGGGGCCCG
>NZ_VDFC01000083.1:102145-141311 GCF_008369065.1 Streptomyces apricus
CGCCGGTGGCAGGGGAACCGGCGGGCGGCGAGAATCGTTCCTCGTGGACAGAACGATCCAGAGGAGCCCTTTCTTGTCCGCCAGACCGACGGACCCCCCGGGACACAGTCCCGGACCATCCCGCCCCCGCACCACTGACTTCGGCACCCGGCGGGGTGGTGTTCGATGAGTGCCGTCCTCGGCCTGCTGGCCGTCCTCGTCCTGACCGCCGGCACCGGCTACTTCGTCGCCCAGGAGTTCGCGTACGTCGCCGCCGACCGGCTCGCCCTCGCCCGTGAGGCGGCGGCCGGCGACCGCCGCGCCGCCCGCGCCCTGACGGTCCTGGAGCGGCTGTCCTTCATGCTGTCGGGCGCCCAGCTCGGCATCACCGTGACCGGCCTGGTCGTCGGCTTCCTCGCCGAGCCCTCCGTGTCCGCGCTGCTCAGGCCCGTGCTGACCGGCGCAGGCCTGCCGGACGGGGCGGTCACCGCCGTCTCCGTGGTCCTCGCCTTCGTCGTGGCCACCGTCCTGCAGATGGTCCTCGGCGAGCTGGCCCCGAAGAACCTCGCCCTCGCCGTGCCGGAGCGCCTGGCCAAGTCCCTGGCCGGCTCCACCCTCGCCTACCTCAAGGTCGTCGGCCCGGTCGTGCACCTCTTCGACAGCGCCGCCAACCGGCTGCTGCGCCGCGTCGGCATCGAGCCCGTCGAGGAACTGCACCACGGCGCGACCCTGGAGGAGCTGGGCCACCTCATCGGCGAGTCCCACGAGCAGGGGCAGCTGCCCCGCGAGACGGCGGCCCTGCTCGACCACGCGCTGGAGTTCTCCGACCGCACGCTCGACGAGGTGATGGTGCCGCGCGCCGACGCCGTGTTCGTCCGTGAGGGCGCCACGGCCGCCGAGGCGGTCGGGCTGATCGCCGTCCACGGGCACTCCAACTACCCGGTCATCGGCGACCACCCGGACGACATGGCGGGCGTCCTCGGCGTACGCGAGCTGATGCGCGCCCCGGACGGCGCCACCGCGCGCGAGCTGGCCCGCGTACCGCTGGTGCTGCCCGACACACTGCCGCTGCCGGACGCGGTGGCCAGGATGCGCGAGCGGGACGACGAGTTCGCGGTCGTCCTGGACGAGCACGGCGGCATCGCGGGCATCGTGACCTACGAGGACATCGCCGAGGAACTCGTCGGGGACATCGCCGACGAGTCCGACACCGTGACCGAGGTGGCCGTCCCCGACGGCGACGGCTGGCTCGTCGACGCGCGGCGGCGGCTGGACGAGGTCGGCGAGGCCACCGGCCTGGACCTGCCCGGCGGCAAGGACTACGACACCGTGGCGGGCCTGATCGTGGACCGCCTCGGCCGCTTCCCCGCGATCGGCGACCGCGTCACCGTCGAACTGGCCGACGGCCGCCGCGCCGTCGTCGACGTGCGCACCCTGGACCGGCACGTGCCGGGACGGGTGCGGCTCGCACTCGCCCCCGCGCCCACGTCCGCGGCCGCACCCACGCGCGGGGAGGACCCGGCATGAGCTTCCCCATGGCACTCTTCGTCACCGTGCTGCTGCTCGTCGGCAGCGGGTTCTTCGTCGCTGCCGAGTTCGCGCTGGTCGCCGCCAAGCGCCACCGGATGGAACAGGCCGCGGCGGCCGGGCAGCGGGGCGCCAGGGCGGCGCTCGCGGGGATGCGCGAGCTGTCCCTGATGCTCGCGGGCGCCCAGCTCGGCATCACCATCTGCACCCTGGGCCTGGGCTCGGTCTCCAAACCGGCCGTGTCCCACGAGCTGGACCCGCTGCTGCACGGGCTGGGGCTGCCCAGCGGACTCAGCTACGGCGTGTCCTTCGCCCTCGCGATGATCGTCGTCGTGTTCCTGCACATGGTGCTCGGCGAGATGGCTCCCAAGTCCTGGGCGATCGCCCACCCCGAGCGCTCCGCGATGCTGCTCGCCCCGCCCTTCCGGGCGGTGATCCGGCTCGTACGGCCGCTGATCGTGGTCCTCAACCGGGTCAGCAACGCGCTGGTACGCCTGTGCCGGGTCACCCCGCGCGACGAACTGGCCCCGGTCCACGACCGGGAGCAACTCGCGCACCTGGTCGCGGAGTCGGAGCGGCTCGGCCTGATCAGCGGGGCGGACTCCCGGCTGATCACCAGCTCGCTGACGGCGCCCGGGCAGCCGGTGCGCGACCTCCAGGTGCCGGCCGAGCGGATCGCGTCCGTCACGCCGGAGTCCGGCGTCGAGGCGGTGCTGCGGACGGCGGGCGACAGCAACCGCACCCGGCTGCTGGTGCGCGACGGCGGTACGGTCCTGGGCTCGGTGCACGCCCGCGACGCGCTCATCGCCCGTTCCCGGGGCCGTACCGTCACCGCCCGGGACCTGGCCCGGCCGGTGCCGGAACTGGCCCCCGGCGACACGCTCGCGCACGCCGTCGAACAGCTCAGGCAGCACCGGGCCTCGCTCGCCGTGGTCCGCGACGGCGACGGCCTGCTGACCGGCCTGGTCAGCCTGGACGACCTGCTGGCCCACCTGATGGAGCCGCGGACGACGGCGTAGCGAGCGCCACGAGTGCGTGACGCTGCGACGCCATGACGAAGGGCCGGGCCCGCCGCGAGAAGCGGCGGTCCCGGCCCTTACTTGTGCCCGGTGTCTACAGCGAGGCGAAGTCCCCCGCGAGGGCGGAGGCGAGGCGCAGGTGGGGCTCGGCCTCGTCACCGCGGCCCTGCCGCTGGAGCGTGCGGCCGAGCATCAGGCGGGCGTAGTGCTCCACGGGGTCGCGCTCGACGAGTACGCGCAACTGCGCCTCCGCACGGCCCAGCTGGGCCGAGTGGTAGTACGCGCGGGCCAGCAGCAGGCGGGGCCCCGTCTCCTGCGGCACCTCCTCGACCAGCGTGTCGAGGACCCGCGCCGCGGCGGCGTAGTCCTTGGCGTCGAAGAACATCCGGGCGCGCTCCCAGCGCTCCGCGGCCGTCCCGTGGTCGTAGTACGTCGTGTTCACGTCTGACCTCCTTCGACCAGCAGAACCGGCCTCAGTTGTTGAATATTCCACAACCGAGGGTCGGGGCGGTGAGGGGTGTGACGGGCGCTCCCCGCCGGGACTAGGTTGTCCCGTATGAGCAATCTCGATCGCGAGGCCGTTCCCTCGCTGTGCGGCGGCCGGGGCTTCGTGGCGGCGGAGCCGGTGCGTGAACTCCTCAGTCCCCGCCGGGTGAAGCTGGGCGAGTCCAGCGAGGTCCGGCGGCTGCTGCCCAACCTGGGCCGGCGCATGGTGGGCGCCTGGTGCTTCGTCGACCACTACGGCCCCGACGACATCGCGGACGAGCCCGGCATGCAGGTCCCGCCGCACCCGCACATCGGTCTGCAGACCGTCAGCTGGCTGCACGAGGGCGAGGTGCTGCACCGCGACTCCACGGGCAGCCTGCAGACGATCCGCCCCCACGAGCTGGGGCTCATGACCTCCGGGCGGGCCATCAGCCACTCGGAGGAGAGCCCCAAGTCGCACGCCCGCTTCCTGCACGGCGCGCAGCTGTGGGTGGCGCTGCCCGACAGCGACCGCCACACCCAGCCGCGCTTCGAGCACCACGGCGACCTGCCCGTCGTGACGGCGCCCGGTGTACGGGCGACCGTCGTCCTGGGCGACGTCGACGGGGCGCTCTCGCCCGGGACGACGTACACGCCGATCGTCGGCGCCGACCTGGCCCTGGCCCGCGGCGCCGACGTACGCCTGCCGCTGGAGCCGGACTTCGAGTACGCCGTGCTCTCCATGTCCGGCGAGGCCCACGTGGACGGGGTGCCGGTGCTGCCCGGTTCGATGCTGTACCTGGGCTGCGGCCGCACGGAGCTGCCCCTGCGGGCCGAGTCCGACGCGGGACTCATGCTGCTCGGCGGCGAGCCGTTCGAGGAGGAGCTGGTCATGTGGTGGAACTTCATCGGACGGTCCCAGGCGGACATCGAGCAGGCCCGGACGGACTGGATGCAGAACACGCGCTTCGGCGAGGTGAAGGGCTACGACGGTGACCGGCTCCTCGCACCGGCCCTGCCGCCCGTACCGCTGAAACCGCGGGGACGGGTGCGCTGACCCTCCGTACGGACGCGGTGGTTGCTGTCGACTGACCGCAGCCACGGCCTTCCACGACGCCCTTCCGCAAGCCCCTTCAGTCGGGGCGTGACCTCTCGGCGAGCTGGTTGTTGCGGTCGATTTCCGGCATGTGTGTCTCGGCCCAGATCCGCAGGGCGGAGAGCGGTTCTTCGAGGGACAGGCCGAGTGCGGTGAGCCGGTAGTGGACGGCGGGTGGCACGGTGGGTTCCACCCGGCGTGCGACCAGGCCGTCGCGGACGAGGTTCTGCAGGGTGACGGACAGCATCTTCTGCGAGATGCCCGGGACGCGGCGTCGGAGTTCCGCGAAACGGATCTCTCCCGGCGCCTCCTCGGCCAGCACCTTGACCGTCATCGACGTCCACTTGGTGCCGATGCGGTCGAGCAACTGGCGGGTCGGGCAGCGCGGATCCAGCAGATCACCGTGCTCACCGGGCCGCCGGTCACCCCTGTCGGGACTGGACGTGGTCACCCCGGGCTCACCACCTGAAGGGAAAGTGCCGTCTTGGGCGGGCCAGCTTAGTTCCCTAGCGTGACCTGGTCACCATCACTCACCCCACCCCATCCCTGGAGCCTCTCCATGCCCGAGCTGCGGCGCGTCCCCGTCAACGGTGTCGAACTGAACGTGGCCCTCGCCGGATCGGGCCCGGCCGTCCTGCTGCTGCACGGCTTCCCGCACACCTGGGAGCTGTGGACGGACGTCATGGCCGACCTCTCCGGCCGCTACCGCGTCATCGCGCCGGACCTGCGTGGATTCGGGGCGAGCAGCCGGGCCGACCACGGCTACGACGCGGAGACCCTGGCCGGGGACGCCGCGGCGCTCCTCACCGCGCTCGGTGTGTCCTCCGCCGCCGTGGTGGGCATCGACGCGGGTACCGCGCCGGCTTTCCTCCTCGCGCTGCGCCGGCCCGGGCTCGTGCGGCGTCTGGTCGTCATGGAGTCCCTGCTGGGCAGGCTGCCCGGTGCCGAGGACTTCCTCGCCGACGGACCGCCGTGGTGGTTCGGTTTCCATGCCGTGCCGGACCTCGCCGAGACCGTGCTGGAGGGCCACGAAGCCGCCTACGTCGACTGGTTCCTGGACGCCGGCACGCTCGGCGAGGGCGTGCGCCCTGCCCTGCGGGACGCCTTCGTGCGCGCGTACACCGGCCGCCAGGCGTTGAGCTGTGCGTTCTCCTACTACCGGGCCCTGCCCGAGAGCGCGGCACAGATCGGGCGGGCGGTCGCCACCGCTCGCCTGACGGTGCCGACGATGGCGCTGGGCGCCCGGCCCGTCGGTGCCGCACTGGAACGTCAGCTCCGCCCGATCACCGACGACCTCACCGGGCACGTCATCGAGGACTGCGGCCACATCATCCCCCTGCACCGCCCGCACGCTCTGCTCACGCTGCTGCGCCCGTTCCTGGCGGGTGATGATGCGGACACCTTCGGCCCGGATGCCGCTCGCCGGCGTGCGTGAGCCGGTAGCGGCCGGGGGAGATGCCGTGCTCGCGTTTGAAGGCGTTGGCGAAGGCGTACCGCGAGCCGTACCCGACGTGCTGCGCGACGGACTCAAGGGATGCGTCGCCCTCCTTGAGCAGGCGGGCGGCGACGCTCAGGCGCCACCAGGTCAGATACGTCAGCGGTGGCTCGCCCACCAGAGCCGTGAACCGGCGCGCGAAGGCCGCACGGGACAGGTTGGCCTGCCTGCCCAGGTCCTCGACCGTCCAGGCGCGGGCCGGGGACTCGTGCATGGCACCGAGGGCGGCGCCGACCGCCGGGTCGGCCAGCGCCGCCGACCAGCCGGGCGCCCCGCGGTCGGCCTCGTCCTTGAGCCAGGCCCGAAGTATGTAGACCAGCAGCAGGTCGAGCAGGGTGGACAGGGCGGCGCTCGATCCCTGCCCCGGGTCCTCCAGTTCGTCGCCCAGGAGGGAGACGGCGGAGCGCAGCGCGGGGTGGCGCCCGAACTGCGCGCGCAGGTGGATGACGTCCGGCAGGGCGGACAGGAGGGGGTGGGACCGCGTCCGGTCGAGCCGGTAGGCCCCGCACAGCAGGGAGGTGGGGCCACCGGGGTCCGCGTCGGTGCGGCCGTGGTCCCGCAGGGTGTGCTGTGTGCCGTGCGGGGTGAGGACCACGTCGCCGATGTTCAGGGTCAGGGACGGACCGGCCGGCATCAGCAGTTCGCACGATCCGCCCAGGACGATGTGGAACCCCGCTCCGGCGAACGGCGCGAAGGGAGTGTGCCAGGTGCCCGCGCGGTCCTCCCGGTTGGCGAAGGGGCGACCCGAGCGGAGAGAGGCGATGACGTCACTGAGCACGTCCACGTCTGCCGGGGTGTGCGGCCGGGGGGAGGCGGGTCCGGAAGAGGTGTTCATCGTCCCGTTCGTCGCAAGAGGTGGGTGTGGTGGGGGAGCGGCGTGCGCGATCCTACGGACGCGCGGGGTCAGCCCCGCGCCGTCGGCGCGGTCAGGGGCGCCCACTGCTTGATGGCGAAGTCCCTTCCCTCCCGGACGACTTCGGCCGCTCCGGCACCGCCCAGGTGGGCCGGGACGACCAGGGCGTTGGTGTCCGCGGCCTCTTCCAGCACGCGCCGGCGGCTCCTGGCGGCCTGGTGCCGGTCCTCGCTCAGACAGGTGTCGTGGTCGGGCGTGAGGAACTGCAGCGGGGTGTGGACGAGGTCTCCGACGAAGAAGGCGCGGTCCGTGCCGGAGCGCAGCTTGAGCACCGCGGAACCGGGGGTGTGCCCGGGAGCCAGGTGCAGGGAGAGACCGGCGGCGACGGAGTGCTCGGTGCCCTCCCACACCAGGGCCTGGCCGGCCCGGTGCACGGGCAGCACGCTGTCCTCGAAGCCCGCCCTGATGTCGGCGGGGTCGGCGAAGTCCGACGCGTGGGGGACGCCGTTGGCGGGGTTCCAGTGGTCGAAGTCCGCCTTGTGCATCAGGTAACGGGCGTTGGGGAAGGTCGGCACCCATTCCCCGTTCTCCAGGCGGGTGTTCCACCCGACGTGGTCGGTGTGCAGATGGGTGTTGACGACCGTGTCCACCTCGTGCGGCTGTACGCCGATCGCGGCGAGCCGGTGCAGGAAGTCACCGTCCCGGTCGGCCAGCAGGCCGTGCACGCGCGGCTTGTCGTTGCCCAGCCCGGTGTCCACCAGGATCGTGCGGCCCTGCCCCCGTATCACCCAGGTCTGCATGTGGGCCTGGTAGTCGCCGGTCGCGGCGTCCCAGAAGTGCGGGTCCAGCCAGGCCCGGTGCTCATGCCAGGTGCGTGCGGGGAGGGYGGGGAAGAGCACGCCCGCCGGTGCGAAGGCGCCGTGCCACTCGGTGACACGGCTGATCTCGAAGTCGCCCAGGGCGAAGGTCTGCATGATCCGACCGTAGGAGCGGCCGTCGGGACGCACAATCATCGTAAGTACCCGATGGATGCGTGATCGTCTCGCCGGAGAGCTCGTGGAGGACGGCCGTGCGCGCTGTTCACCGTCGAGGAGCCGCTGTTGCCTCCGGGGCAGGGCGCAGGACGAAGTCGTGGGTGAGGGTGCGGTACGGCCGGTCGAGGCCGCGGGCCCGGTGGTCCTCGTGACGGACCGTCTCCCTGACCGCCTGCGCGGGTATCGCGCCTTCGACGGTGCTCCCGACCAGCGGGTCCCCGTCGAAGTAGATCTGGGTGGTCAGCGGCAGGCACGCGTCGGCGGAGACGATCGCGTGGATGTGCAGCGGACGCCGGCCTTCGAGCCGCAGGGCCCGGATCAGCGCGGCGAGCGGGCTGTCCGTGGCCAGTCCGAACGTCTCGGTACCGGGCATCACCGTACGGAACTCGTAACGGCCGTCGGCGTCGGCGATGATCCTGCCGCGGAGGTTGTCCGCGGGGACACCGGTGGAGTCGTTGGGGATGTCCAGCGGTGCGAAGTCGCCGCTGTCCATGCCGGAGTAGACGTCGTTCGCGTCGATCTGCCAGACCTCCAGGGCCGCACCCGGCACGGGGTCGCCCAGGGTGGTGCGCACGCTGCCGCGGACGATCAGGGGTTCCCCGGGCTCGTCTGGCCGCATCGGCAGGACGGCCGGGGTGTGCAGGACGGGGGCGCCGGGCCGGTGGGCGGGACCCTCCATCTCCCAGTGGCTCGCGCCGTCCTTCTCCGGGTGGGCGTAGGCCGCACCGGCGGTCCCCTTGAGGACGGTCTTGTGGAACAGGATGCCCGCGGACGGCAACTCGCCCGCGTCGGCGACCCGTTGCAGCCAGTCGACGGCGGCGAGCAGCTCGTCGGGGGTGACCTGGTGCTTGAGGATGACATCGTCGACGGCACGGCGCAGATCGGTGAACACGACCCGCAGCCGGGCTTCGGCCTGCCTCATGTGTCCTACTCCTCGGGGTCTTTTGGCATCGGCGTGGTGATGCCTGGTGAGTGGTGCCTGGTGAGTGCTGCCGCGGAGCGGCTCGAGGCGTCCTCGTCGGCCGGGGCCGGACCGAAGGGCTCGTCGCGGCAGGACCGGTTCAGCGCCGGATACCGGCGACGAGCTCCTCCCAGTTCCGGAAGGCGATGCGCTCGCGGGTGGCCCCGTCGATCGGGGCCTCGTCCAGGAAGCGCCGCGCGGAACCGGCGCGTTCCCGGTTGAACGGGTGGTCGGAGGCGTACATGATCCTGTCGGCCCCCACCGTCTCCAGACTCCACCGCAGATAGGTGTGGCTGGAGATGCCGCCCGGGGTGATGCGGATGTTCGAGCGGAAGTACTCCGCGATCGGACGCCGGAGGGTGGTGAGGGGGTCCATGGCCGCGATGCGGTCGAGGTAGAACAGCACGACCTCGCCCCAGTGCCCCAGGATCACCTGCAGTGCGGGGAACCGGTCGAAGACACCGGCGACGATCATCCGGAGCACGGTCAGTCCGGCGTCGTAGTGCCAGCCGAACGCCCCGGTCGCGAGCATGCTGTCCACCGGTTCGCCGAAGCCGCGGTAGTAGGCCGCGGTGACGGCCGGGAACGGGACGCTGGGATGCAGGTAGACCGGTGCGCGCAGGTCCTCCGCCGCCTCGTAGATGTCCCAGAAGTACGGGGCGTCCAGGGCGCGGCCGCCGGAGTTCGCGTTCACCAGGGTTCCGTTGAGGCCGAGTTCGGTGACGGCGCGCCGCAGCTCGTCGGCCGCGGCCGACGGTGCGGAGGTGGCGAGCGCCGCGAACCCCTGGAAACGCTCCGGATGGCGGCGTACGGCGTCGGCGAGCGCGTCGTTGGTGGACACCTGGAGGGCCACCGCCTCCGCCGCGTCGAGGTTCTGCAGACCCGGCGTCGTGAGGGACAGCACCGCAGTGTCGATCCCGGCGTCGTCCATCGCGGCGACGCGCCCGGCGTCCATGTCCAGCAGCGCTGGTGTGATGTCGCTGTCGACGGCCCACTTCATCATCGGTTCGGCCAGGTGCGGATCGCGCCGGCGCCAGGCCGCGACCACGTCGGCGGTGACGAAGTGCTCTTCCAGTGCGTAGAGGTTCATCGGCATGGGGGAGCCTCCCCGGATCCATGATGACTTGAATGTTCAAGTCAGACGGTAATCCTCCTCGCTTGAACATTCAAGTTAGGGGGAGGTGTCATTAGACTGCGCACATGTCTGTCTCAGGAGGGCCGAACGGGTCCGGGCCGCGCTGGCTCAGCGGGGAGCAGCTCGCGGCGTGGCGCGGGTTCATGAAACTCCTCCACACGCTGCCCGCCGCTCTGGAGTCGCAGCTCCAGCGGGACGCGAAGCTCAGCTTCATCGAGTACTACGTGCTGGCCCACCTGTCCGACCAGCCGGGGCGCCGTATGCGGATGAGCGAGCTGGCGGTTCTGGCGGACACGGAGCTGTCGCGGTTGTCGCACATGATCGGCCGTCTGGAGAAGCGTGACCTCGTCCGCCGCGAACCCGATCCGCGCAACGGGCGGTACACGCAGGCGATCCTGACCGACACCGGTTTCGCGTACCTGGCGGAGGCGGCTCCCGGACACGTCGACCGCGTGCTGGACCTGTTCGTCGACGCCCTGACGCCGGAGGAACTGAGGACACTGAACCGGATCACCGACAAGGTGCTCGCCCGCGTCGAGCGCCCGCAGGACGGCGGCTCGGGAACGGCCGTCGTCCGGTGAGGGGCCACGTCGGCTCTGCCCGTTGACGTACGGGGTGGCCCTCCTCGGTGCGTAGATGGCGCCTACGTCCGCATCCGCTCCGCGGTGGGAAGGGTAGATATATGCAGGGGCGGCTCGTGCAGCACAGAGCCGTATCAGGGCCCCGGACCCCGGCTCCTGATCCCCTCCGTCCCGTGCCGGAGAACAGGAGCCGGGGGAGGACCACTGCGCGGAAGGCCCGGCCCTGCCTCGGCCGGCCCGGTGCAGGGCGCCCCGCACCCGCCCCACCGCGGGTGGGGGGCATCCTTCATCGCCCCGTCCCGGCCACGGCGTTCTCGAACGTGCGCCTGCCGATGTCGGGGCCGGTTCCTCGGTCCGTGAAGACGTCACCCGCGGCGACGGCCCGCTGTGACGGCCCGGTCCGGCTGCGGCGCGTGGGGTGCTGTCAGGTGTGGGAGAGGGCGAAGGAGACCAGGAAGCCGCTGACCGTGACCAGCCCGATGGCCAGATGCGCCTCCTCGAACGCCTCGGGGATCATCGTGTCGGCGACCATCGCGAGGATCGCCCCGGCGGCCACCGCGGTCACGGCGGCGATCACCGCGGGGGAGAAACCGCCGACCACGGTGTAGCCGAGGACCGCCGAGAGGGTGCTCGCCGCGGCGATGGCGCCCCACACCCCGAAGACGTACGCCTTGCTGCGGCCGGCCTTCTTCATCCCCGCCGAGCTGGACAGCCCCTCGGGAACGTTGCTGATGAACACCGCCGCCACGGTCACCAGGCTCACCCTTCCACCGTCGAGCAGGCTCACGCCGATGACCGCCGACTCCGGGACGCCGTCGAGCAGCGCGCCGAAGGCCAGCGCGAGTCCCGAACCGCTCTGTTGTTCCTCGGAGGGCTGTACCTCGTCCCGGTCGTAGCCGGAGCGCTTGCGGTGGCGTGCGCCGCGGCGGGCCAGCCACATGTTGCCCGCCGTGTAGGCCACGGCGCCGGCCAGCGTGCCGATGGCCGCCGGCGCCAGTCCTGCCTGGTCGTAGGCTTCCCCGACCAGCTCGAAGCTGACCGCGGACAGCAGCACCCCGGCCCCGAAGGCCATCACGGTCGCGATCACCTTCTGCGGTACCCGCAGCGCGAAGCCCGCCACCGCCCCGAGCAGCAGCGCGGAACCCGCCACCAGTCCCCACAGACCCGCCTGAACCACCTCTGTCATGCGCCTATGGGTACCCGAAGCCGGTCATGTCACCAGCCGGTGGCACCGGAATTCCTTGCCGATGGGGTCTGTCACAGGTGCGGCGTAGATTCCCCCCTGTGCCCGAGTACTTGAGCGAAGAGCGCAGACGACTGCTGGACGGCCTGCCGCCCGGCCGGCTCCTGGGACCGCGCCACGCGCCGCATCCGCTGGTGTGGGTGAGCGACGGACCGCTCACCGATCCGGTCGGCCGGTGGGAGCGGCTGTACGCCCGGCGCTGCGAGACCGGTCTGTACCCGCTGCTGCTCGAATACCCCGACGACTCCTTCGAGCCCACCAGCGGTGGCCACGGGGCCGAGGCCGACGCCGAGACCTACTTCCGGAGCCGGTGGAGGAGCGACGACTCCTGGCCGCCGTTCCCGCGGTGGCCCGGTCTGGCCGCGCCGGCCTCGGTGGTGACGGGCGTCGACGCGTGCGCGCGGGACGCGGCGGCCGCCGTCGTGCGCGCGGGCCGCGCCCGGTGCCTCGCCCTCGTCCAGGTCGCCCGGGGCGCCGACGCGCCCGCCGCCCTGAACTGGCGCGGGGCGACGAACCACATGACCGCGCAGGAGCTGTCGGCGGTGCTGCGCTCTTGGGAGGACCGGTTCGGTCTGCGGGTCGTGGGTTTCGGGCACGGCAGCCTGTACGCCTCCGTCGCCGCCGGGCCGACAGATCTCCAGCAGGCCCGCATCCTCGCGGCGGAGCACTACCTCGTCTGTCCGGACGTCTTCTTCCAGGACCCGGACCTGGACTGGTCGGCGTATCCGGCGGACCTGATGAGCGGTCACGCGTGGCGGTTCTGGTGGGACTGAGACCGGCCGGCGACCGGGCCGGCGCCCACTGCCGCTGCGCACGGGCGACGTGCACAGGCGCCGCGCACGGGTGACGCGCTGGTCCCGGTCACCCGTCGATGATCGACATCAGTGCCGCGGTGAAGGGCGCGGGGTCCAGGTCGCCGCGTACGGCCAGTTGCTGGCTGTAGCTCATGCAGAGGGCCGTGAACCCTTCGGCGATCTGCTCGGCGTGCTGCCTGCGGTGGTCGGGCACCAGTTCGGCCACCGCGGCCCGCAAGGCGGCGAGCTGCTGTTGCACGACGTCCGCCAGCTGCGGTGACACGGCCGCTTCGGCGTAGATCTGGGCCACCAGCCGCGCGTGGCCCGTCTCGCGCGCACGGATGCGTACGTGTTCGAGGAAGCCCGCGACGGCCTCGGCGGTGAGCGCCTCCGGAAAGGCTTCGCCGCCTTGTTCGCAGACCGCGACGACGATCTCGTTCTTGCTGGTGAAGTAGCGGTAGATGGCCCCGTTGGAGAGCCCGGACCCGGCGACGATGTCGGCCATGGACGTACGGGCGAAGCCGTGACTGGTGAAGCGGGCCCGGGCGGCGTCCACGATCTGGCGCCGGCGGGCGTCCATGTGCTCCTGGCTTACCTTCGGCATAAAAAAGAGTGACCCCTCGTTTTTTATTGGTACGGTGGGTGAGCTTACCGCACCGCCCAGACCAGGAGCTTCCATGCGTTACCGCACCTTCGGCCGGCTGACCGGACTGCGCGTGTCGGAGTACGCGCTCGGCACGGCGAACTTCGGCCTCTCGGACGCCGGCGCCGGCCCGGAAGGCTCACGGCAGATCTTCGAAACCTTCGCCGCCGCCGGCGGCACCACGGTCGACACCTCCGACCTCTACCAGGACGGCCAGGCCGAGACCGTGCTCGGCCGGCTGCTCGACGGCCGGCGCGACGACTTCGTCCTCATCACCAAGTACAGCGGTACGCGGCAGGAGCACCCCCGCCCCGGCACCACCGGCAACAGCCGCAAGATCATGGTCCGCGCCCTCGAAGCGAGCCTGCGCCGGCTCGGCACCGACTACGTGGACGTCTTCATGCCGCACTTCCCCGACGGGACCACCCCGGTCGAGGAGATCCTGGCGGGGTTCGACGACCTGGCCCGCTCCGGCAAGATCCTCCACGGGGCCCTGTCCAACTTCCCCGCCTGGCGGGTCGCCGGCGCCGCGGTGCGGGCGGACCTGCACGGCCTGGCCCCCGTGGTCGGCATCCAGACCGAGTACAGCCTGGCCGAACGCTCCGCCGAACGGGAACTGCTGCCGATGGCGCAGGCGCACGGCCTGGGCGCGTTCCTATACTCCCCGCTGGCCGGGGGGCTGCTCACCGGCAAGTACCGGCAGGGCGGACGGGGCCGGCTGAGCGCCCGCGGCGACACGGTCGAGGACACCGCGCAGCGCACCGCCGTCGTGGACGCCGTACTCGCGATCGCGGACGAGACCGGCGCGAGCGCCCTCCAGGTCGCCCTCGCGTGGCTCCGCCGCCGCGCCGCGCTGGCCCCCACCGCCCTGGTCCCGATCGTCGGTCCCCGCACCCCGGCGCAGCTGGAGGACTACCTGCGCTCGCTCCGGCTCGACCTCGGCGACGAGCACTACCGGCAGCTGGACCGGGTCAGCGCCGTGCGCATGGGAACCCCGCACGAGGATGTCGCGGCCGCCCTGGACCATGGCTTCGACGGCGACCGCTCACTCCTCGAACCGCCCGCCGTTCCCGTCGTCTGACACCGCTGCGGCCGCGGTTCGGGTCCCGCCCTTGCTCCGGGGAGGGGGCTGTGGCTGACTGGCGACGGCGGCGAAGGGGAGTCGGCGGTGGGCGAGTGGGTCGTGATCGCGGAGTACTACAGCGACGTGCACAGGACCGAGTTCGTCTGCCGCGGGCAGGAGACGAGGGACCAGGCGCTGGAGGCGCTGCGCAAGGCGGTCCATACGTACGCGCCGAGCAGGCACATCGCCGAGAAGCGGCGTCAGGTGTACCGGCTCGACGGCCAGGAGTCGTACCTGGTGGTGATCAAGGGCAAGTTGACGCAATGGGAGTGCACCCTGCGCGTCGCGGAGCTGGTCTCGGACTCGGCCGACCCTGCGGTGGCCGACGGGCCGCAGGACCGGATCCCACCCGGCTTCTGAATCCCGCCCGGCTTCTGAAGGGCGGTTTCCGGGCTCCGGGCTCCTGCGGCCGGAGGAGTGTTCGCGGTTGTCGACGGGGAGCTGCCGGCGCGGCTCGGCTCGGCTCGGTGGCAGGGGTCGGCCGGTGGGGCGGGCCCCACCGGCCGGAGTGTGCTGTCCGGTGTGCCGGACGGTCGGTCAGCAGGTCAGCAGGTCAGGAGGTCAGGCGGAAGGACTGGGCCGTCGAGCCGGAGCAGCTCCGCTGGACGAGTTTCGCGCCGTTGGCGGTGGAGGAGCCGTCCACCGTAAGGCACTTGTCGCTGTGCCGGGCCACGAAGCGGTACTGCCCGGAGGCGAGGGACTCGGCACGCCATTGCTGGTTGGTGGTGCCGGCGTAGTCCCACAGGTGCACCTTGACGCCGTCCGCGGTCGCGCCGGCGCCGCCGTCGACGTCCCAGGACTTGTTGTTGTGCTGGTTGACGACCTGGTAGTAGCCGCTGCCGGTGGAGCGGAACTGCCACTTCTCGTTGGCGCCGTCGCCGCACGTCCACTGCTGGAGGAGGGTGCCGTTGGCGGTGCCCCAGTCGGTGGCGTCCAGGCAGGCGCCGCTGTTGGTGTTGGCCACCCGGTACCAGGCGCCGGTGTCGATGGGACCGGCGGGGTCACTGCCGCCGGCCGGGTTCCACACGATGGTCGCGACCGCGCCGCCCGGCAGGGTGTAGGCCAGGGAGCGGCCGTTGTCGGTGAGGGAGAACCGCTGCGTGCCGCCGGTGTTCACGACGTAGGCGACCCGCGTGCCGTCCGGGTTCTGGAAGGCGACGTTCTGGATGCCGCCGCTCTGGGTGGTGGAACCGATCCTGGTGGCGCCGACCTTGACGAACTTGCTGAGGTGGCCGAGCGAGTAGTACTCCGCGCCGCGGCTGACGCCGCCGTTCGCGATCTCCACCACGCCGTTGCAGCGGGTGCCGCACAGGCCCTGGTGGGGGCCGCCGTTCTGGTCGAGGGCGAGGTTCCAGGTGACGACGGTCTCGCCGCCGTTGCGCATGTTCTGCACGACGAGGTTCTCGGCCTGCCAGCGCAGGCTGTCACGGAAGGTGTTGGCGGTGTTGTCGCTGTCGGTGCCGGAGCACTCGGTGAAGAAGACCCGCTTGCCGGTGCTGTGGACCTGCTGCTGGGCGGTGGGGTTGCCGGCGTAGCAGTGGAAGGCGGCGCCGATCACCCGGCTGATCCCGCTCGTGCGGGAGAACACGTCGAGGGGGTAATTGGGGTGGTCCCAGTTGTGGTCGAAGGCGAGGATGTTCGTCGGCAGTCCGGCCGCGGTCAGGCGCTGGTCCAGGACCCGGATGAAGTCGGCCTGCTGGGCCGGGCTCATCGACATCGAGGGGTAACTCGTCGGATTCTCGGGCTCGTTCTGGACCGTGAGGTCGGAAAGGGTGATGCCCTCCTGGCCGTACGCTTTGATCGCCTTGACGAGGTAGTCGGCGAAGTCGCCGTAGTTCTCGGTGCGCAGACTGCCGCCGTTGAGCGAGTTGTTCGTCTTCATCCAGGCGGGCGGTGACCAGGGGGTGCCCATGAAACGGATCGACGGATTGACGCCCAGGGCCTGTTTGACGACGGGAATGATCTCCTGCTTGTCGCGGTCGATGGAGAACTGCCCGCGGGTGTCCTCGTAGGAGTACGGGGCGGCGGAGGCGTCGAAGTCGGTGCTGGCGAGCGGCTGGCGCAGGTACGACAGGCCGATGCCGTCGCCGGAAGTGGAGAACAGCGAGCGCATCAGGTCGCCGCGCCGGTCGGCCGGAAGCCCTTGTATGAGGCGCGCGGAGGCTCCGGTGACCGAGGCGCCCGCGCCGGTGTAGCGCTGGCCGCGCTGGTTGCCGTCGATGCGCAGGTCGGTGCTCTGCGGTGTGCTGTCGAAGGTGAGGGTGCCGTCGGCGCTGAGCTTGCGGGCGCCGTCCCCGGTGGTCACCCAGACCTGGGCGGTGGGGTCGGCGGCGGTCGCGCTGCTGCCGGCCGTGAGGCCGAGACCGGCGGCGAGGGTCAGGGCCAGGGCGGCGGCAACCCCGGTGCGGGGGGAGCGAGTTCTTCGGACACGGGACACGAGTGCGGCTCTCCTTCGGTCGATGACATGTGGGGGATGCACCTCGCCGGTCCGCGCCCGTCAGGGGAGCGGCGGGCCAGCCGGAGCTCGAAGGGTTGATGCATTCGTGCCGCCACACCTGCGCGGTATGGCAGGACGACGGCGCCATGAAAGCACACCTACTAAACACTTAGTAAGTGGTCTGCGTCACGCTACGGAGCGTGGCGACGAGTCCGTCCGGAGTCGTGGGGGCGCGGCGTAAGGTGAAAGCGTGACTGACCAGTCAGTAGGCCGAGCCGCCCGCAGTGCCCGCGACAGGCCCCGCGTCCCCCGCAGTCCTGAGGCCCAGCGGCGCCAGCAGGACATCCTGCACATCGCGATGGACACGTTCGCGGCGCGCGGCTACAACAACGCCTCCCTGGCCGAGATCGCCGACCGGGCCGGCCTCACCCAGGCCGGCGTACTGCACTACTTCCGCTCCAAGTCGCTGCTGCTGACCAGCGTGCTCGAACTGCGCGACGACTCGGACATCGAGCAGCTGGGCACCGAGCGGCCGCGCGGACTGCGGTTCCTGCACCACCTGGTCGAGACCGCACGGCGCAACGCCGAGCGCGAGGGCATCGTCCGGCTCTACGCCGTGCTCTCCGCCGAGTCCGTCACCGACGACCACCCCGCCCAGGACTACTTCCGCGGCCGTTACGCGGGACTGCGCGCGTTCGTCACCGACGCGATCGTCGAGACCTGCGGACTCGGCACCGGCACGGCGGACGCCGATCGCGCGCGGCACGCGGCCAACGCGGTCATCGCCGTCATGGACGGCCTCCAGATCCAGTGGCTCCTCGATCCGGCCGCCGTCGAGATGACGGCCTCCACGGAGCTGGTCATCGACGCGATCCTCGCCGGACTGACGCGCGAGCGGCCTGCCGCGTCGGACTGAGGTCCCGTTTCCCCCCTTCCTGGATGTACGCGCCCGACCAGGGTCCCGTTCTTCCGCCGGGGCATCTCGGACGGCGTGAGGGCGAGCAGTGGAGGCCAGGACTCCCGACTGCGCCCAGGGAAGGGCGGGTTCAGGGCTCCAGGTGGTCGYGGCACTCCAGGCGCAGTTCGGCGTCGCCGAAGGCGTTGTCGACGAACGCGCAGTGATGCGGTTTGTCGCTGCCCGGGTGGACCCGGGGCCGGAAGTGGGAGCACGTCAGGCACATACGGGTGACCGGCACGGCGCGCTGGTCCTGCAGTGACCTGATCATGCCGCTCACACCGCGGAGCATGGCCGCGAGGTCCTCCTGTCCGAGCGTCGACATGGCTTCGCCGAATTCCGCGGGCAGCCGCGCGAGGCGCTCGGCCTCCGCCGCGCCCGCCTGCGTGAGGGTCAGGGACACGGCCCGCGCGTCGGACACGTCGCGCTGCCGCTCGACGAGCGCCTTGGTGGTCAGGGTCTTGACCGCGTCGCTGATCGTCGGAGGGGTCGACGCGAGCAGGGCGACCAGGTCGCCGAGCCGGCGGGGCCGCTGATTCCGGGCCAGCAGCACGATGATGTCCGCCTGCAGCGGGGAGAGGCGGTGGGGGCCCGGGTTGCGATAGCTGCTGATGCGCAGCGCCTGCCCGAGGCGCGTGATGCCCACCATCAGCTGCTCGTGGGGCGGTGGGCCCGGAACGTCTTGCATCACACTCCCCGGCGACGAGTTCGTACTTGCCATAGTAGGCACTGCCAAACTATGTTGGCAGTGCCAAACATCGTTGGCGAAGAACCCTTCAGGGAGGAACCACTCATGTCCCGCCTTTCCGTCGTCGACCCCGCGACCGCCGAGCCCACCGCCAAGTCGCTCCTGAACAAGGTCGAGCGCGCACTCGGCACGACGCCGAACATGATGCGCGCCATGGCCGCGTCGCCCGCCGTCCTCGACGCCTACCTCTCGCAGAGCGGCGCCCTCTCCAAAGGCGCCCTGCCCGGCGCCGTCCGCGAGCAGATCGCCCTCGTCGCCGCGGTGGAGAACTCCTGCGAGTACTGCTACGCCGCCCACCACGTCCTCGGTGAGCGCGCGGGCGTGACCGGCGACGACCTCAAGACCGCGGGACAGGGCCAGGCGGCCGACCACAGGACGCAGGCCGCCCTGAAGTTCGCCAAGTCCGTCATCGAGACGCGCGGCTTCGTCTCCGACCAGGACCTCGAAGAGGTCCGTGCCGCCGGTTACGGCGACGGCGAGATCGGCGAGATCGTCGCCAACGTCGCGCTGAACGTGTTCACCAACTACTTCAACTCCGTGGCCCGTACGGACATCGACTTCCCCGTCGTCGCCCTGCCCGCCCGGTAGTCCCGGTGGACGCGGCCGCCCCGGGGGTGCGTACCTGTCCCGCGCATCCCCGGGGCGAGCCGTCCGCGGTCGCCGGTGCTCCGGCGGCAGGCTCCGGCGGTCGGTCAGATGACGACGACGATCTTCCCCCGGACCCGTCCGCGCTCGGAGTGGGCATGGGCTTCCGTGATCTCCCCGAGGTCGAAGGACCGCTCCACGTACGGCGTGTAGCGGCCCCGGCGGCCGAGTTCGGCCGCCTGCTCCAGAAGCGCCGGGTCGTTCGCCGCGTGGGCCAGGTGGACGCCCAGGCGGTGGGCGTTCGCGTAGTCGGCGACGGTGGCCACGCGCAGGGGGTCGCCGGCGATCGCGACGAGGTCGGCGAGGGAACCGGAGGCCGCGGTGTCGAGCACGAGGTCGATCCCGCCCGGGGCCAGGCCGGCCAGGCGTTCCCCGAGTCCGGTGCCGTAGGTGGTGGGGACGGCGCCGAGCGAGGTGAGGAAGGGGTGATTGCGTTCGCTCGCCGTGCCGATCACGGTGGCCCCCTCGGCGAGGGCGATCTCGACCGCGGCGCTGCCCACGCCGCCGGCGGCGCCCTCGATCAGCAGGGTGCGCCCCTTGAGCGGGCCGAGGGCTTTGAGCCCGTTCAGCGCGGTGACGGATGCCAGTCCCGCGGCGGCGGCCTGCTCGTCGCTCCACGCCTCGGGCGCGGGCGCCCAGGCGGACAGCACGGCCAGTTCCGCGGTCGCGCCGGTGACGCCGCCCAGCCCGAAGACGCGGTCCCCGACGCGTACGCCCCGGACGTCGTCGCCCAGCTCGTCGACCACGCCCGCGGCGTCGCGGCCGGGGATCGCGGGCAGGTCCACGGGCAGCACCTCGTGGACGGCGCCGCTGCGCACCTTCCAGTCGACGGGGTTGACGCCGGCCGCCGCGACGCGGATCCGGATCTCGCCGGGGCCGGGGTGCGGCGCGGGCACCTCCTCCACGACGAGGGTGCCGGTGTCGCCGTACTCGTGAAAGCGCGCTGCACGCATGATGTCCTGCCTCGATCGGTCGAATGTCCCGGTGATCCGTTGCGTCCGCCAAGCTAGAACCTGACATCAATGTGAGGTGCAAGTGGAGCGGCGCCGAGGGGTGGAGGCGATCTCGGGCGGTGGGCATGCGTGCGGCCCACGGCCACGCGTCCTTCCTCCGCGATCCGGCGGGACACCGGTGACGGCCGGTGTGGCGTGAATCACGGAATGCCTCCTGAGTCACATACCCGGGGCTTTTCCGTACCCTCTCGTGACGCGTGATCCCCGGACTGCGAGGATGAGGACGCCATGACTGCTGGGTGGTGTTCTCGCGCGTTCAGGGCCGCCGTGTTCGCGGCCGTCTGCGTGCTGCTCGCCGCCCTGGGACACGTCCTGATGTCCGGTACCGCGGTGCCCTGGTGGTCCATGGCCGCCGCGACGGCGATCACCGGCGGCGCGGCCTGGCTGCTGGCCGGCCGGGAGCGCGGGCCGGTTCTGGTCGGCTCCGCCGTGGTCGCGGTGCAGGCGGCACTGCACTCGTCGTTCTCGCTCGCTCAGGTGGTCGCGCGACCGGCAGCCGCCGGCAGCGGGTCGCTCGGCCGGCGCTGGGCCGACGTACTGCTGTGCCGTGCGCACCCGGGTGCGGGTGCGGACCCGCAGCACACCGCCGTGCCGACGTCCACGGGCTCCACCGGGTCCATGCACCACCCCATGGAATCCATGCACTCCATGGGGGCGATGGACGCCATGGGGCCGATGGGTTCCATGGACCCCGCGGGGGCCGTGGACTCCCTGCACCACACCATGGGCGGCCTCTCCTCGACCGGCATGCTCGCCGCCCACCTGCTGGCCGCTCTGCTGTGCGGTCTGTGGCTCGCGCACGGCGAGCGGGCCGCCTTCCGCATCCTGCGGGCCCTCGCCGGCTGGGCCGTCGCKCCCCTGCGCCTCCTCCTGCTGCTGCCCGCACCGCCGCACCGGCCCCGCCTGCGGGTCCGCCGCGGCCACACGGGACACGTACTGCGGCAGCTCTTCCTGACCCGCGCGATCACTTCTCGGGGACCGCCCGAAGGGACCGCTGTCGCCTGACGACAGCCGGCTTCCCGGGGCGGTCGACGGAGTCGTCGACTCCCTTCCTCCACCCCGGGCCTCGGCCGCGTACCTCCGTACGCGCCCGTCATCCCTTCACCGGTCACACCGCGCCGCCCTGCCACTCCATGCGGGCGGGCGCGGCCGGCCGGTCTCCCTGGATTCCCGAGAAGGAGCAACACCAGGTGATCACTCCTGTCCTCCCCGCGGTGCGCGAAGAGACGAGAGACGACTCGATCACGTCCTGGGCGCTGGCCGCCCGCGGCGGTGACCCCGACGCCTTCGACCTGTTCGCCCGCGCCCTGCACGCGGACGTCCGCCGCTACGTACGGTTCCTCGGCGCCGACCCCCAGAGCGCCGAGGACCTGACCCAGGACACGTTCCTGCGTGCCCTCGGCAGCCTGCACCTGTTCGAGGGCCGTTCGTCGGCCCGGACCTGGCTGATGTCCATCGCGCGCCGCGCGGTGATCGACAGCATCCGTTACGCCACCTCCCGTCCGCGCCTGACGGACACGCACGACTGGCAGTCGGCCGCCGAGCGCTCGCAGCCGCGCGGCCTGCCGGGATTCGACGAAGGCATCGCCCTCGCCGACCTGCTGGACGCGCTCCCGGACGAGCGCCGCGAAGCCTTCGTGCTCACCCAACTGGTGGGGCTGCCCTACGCGGAGGCGGCCGACGTCAGCCACTGCCCCGTCGGGACGGTGCGCTCGCGGGTCGCGCGCGCCCGGAACTCGCTGATCGCAGCGCTGGACGACGCCGAGCGCTGCACACCGGCCGGCGCCGGCGCCCCCGCGGTGGCAGCAGCCTGACGGGTCGCCGGACGTACGCGGCTGCCGTCCGGTCCGTCACCGGGCGGCAGCCGTCCGCCGCACTTTGCGCACACCAGGAGGCCGCGTGCCCGCACCCCCGGGTCATGCGGCCTCACCAACGGAACAACCCGAACACCCGAAAAACCCGAAGGAGCCCTCGATGCATCGTCCGATCCCGCCACGCGGTCCGCGCCGTACCGGCGTCCTCGCCGCAGCCGTCCTCGCACTCGCACTCTCCGTCGCCACGGCCGGACCGGCCTCGGCCCATGCCGAGGTCGAGGCGAAGGGCGCCCGGGCGCTCGACCGGAACGTCGAACTGACCTTCTCCGCCGAGTCGGAGTCCGGCTCGGCCGGCATCACCCGGCTGGAGGTGGTGCTCCCCGAGGGGATCCGCCCGGGTGACATCACCTACGAAGAGGGCCCGGACGGCTGGAAGCTGGTCCCCGCCGATCAGGGGTACGCCGTCTCGGGACCCGAGCTGCCCGTCGGTGAGGACGCCGAATACGTCGTCACGGTGCGGCAGTTGCCGGATGCCGAGTCCCTGGTCTTCAAGACCTTGCAGTCCTACGGCGACGGTGAGGTCGACCGCTGGATCGAGCTGGAGGACACCGGCGGGGACGGTCACGGCCACGGGCACCCCGCGCCCCGGCTGGCCCTGAAGCCCGCGGCGCCCGGGGCGAAGCCGGTGAGCCCGGGTCCGGACCCGAGCCCTTCGGCCGATCCCGCCACCGACGCGCCGCCGTCCGGGAAGCAGGAGACGCGAGCGGCGGCGCAGCCCGCGGCGGACGGCGCGGAGAAGGACGACGGCACGTCCCTCGCGGTGCCGGTGGGTGCCGCGCTGGTCGTGCTCCTGCTCGGCGGCGGCGGGGCCTGGTGGCTCAGGCGGCGCCGCAACGGGTCTGCCTGAGCCGGGAGTTACGGGGCCGGCGCACCCGGTCGTGTGACGTACGTCATGACCGGGCGCCGGAACCCGGTGCAGTGCGCGGCCGACTCCTGGGGCTGTACGGCTGAGATCGCCGTATGCCGTATGCCGTACACCGCACGACGGCTCGATGCGACCAGGAAGGTCGGGCATGGCCGAGTCCCCACACACTGCCCCTCCCGCGGACGGGCTCGTCCGCAGATCGCTGCCTGCGCCCGCGCTCTGCGGGTTCCTCCTGCTGCTCGCCCTGGTGTTCTCGCTGTCCTACGCCGTCGGGTCGGTCTCCGGACCGGTGGCACCGGGCATGCACGGCACCGGCGGCACCGGGACGGGCGGCGGGCAGCAGGACGGCGGAAGCGGCGACGGCACGGACGACATGCCGGGGATGCACGGGAGCGGTGAATGACGAGGTCCGAACCGGCGACCGGACCGGCGATCAGGCTGGCGACCGGACCAGCGACCGGACCGGTGGTCACGGACCTCGCGGTCGGCGGGATGACCTGCGCGGCCTGTGTCCGGCGGGTGGAGAAGAAGCTCGCCAGGCTGGACGGCGTCACGGCGACGGTGAACCTGGCGACCGGGCTCGCCCGGGTCAGTCACCCGGCGGAGGTAGCCCCGCAGGACCTGGTCACGGCTGTCGAGCAGGCCGGCTACCAGGCGGCGCTGCCCGCGCCGCCCGTACCCGAGGACGACCGGACGGCGGACGACCGGACGGCGGACGACCGGACCGCGGCGGACGACCGGGACGGATCCCGCGCCGTCGCCCGGCAGGAGCGGGAACGGCTCCTCGTGACCGCGCTGCTGTCGGTACCGGTCCTGGTCCTGTCGATGGTGCCGGCCCTGCAGTTCCGCAACTGGCAGTGGCTGTGCTTCGCCCTGGCCGCCCCGGTGGCCGTGTGGAGCGCCCGGCCGTTCCACGAGCGGGCGCTGCGGAACCTGCGCCACTCCACGGCCACCATGGACACGCTCGTCTCGCTGGGCGTGCTCGCGTCCTTCCTCTGGTCGGCGTACGCCCTGTTCCTCGGCGGTGCGGGCGAACCCGGCATGCGGATGCCGTTCACCCTGTTGCCGTCCGCGCCGGACGGAACGGCGCACGTGTACCTGGAAGCCGCGGTGAGCGTGCCGCTGTTCGTGCTGACGGGCCGGTTCCTGGAGGCCCGCGCCCGGCGCGGCACCGGCGCCGCCCTGCGCTCGCTGGCGGAGCTGGCGGCCAAGGAGGTGTCGGTCCGCGACGAACGGGGCGAGCGGGCCGTTCCCATCGGGCACCTGGAAGTGGGGCAGGTCTTCCTCGTACGGCCGGGTGAGCGGGTCGCCACCGACGGGCGGGTGACGGAGGGGAGTTCCGCCGTGGACCTGTCCCTGGTCACCGGGGAGAGCGGACCCGTCGAGGTGGGCCCCGGCTCCGCCCTGGTCGGCGGCGCCGTGAACGCCGGCGGGCTGCTGCTGGTGCGGGCCACCGCCGTCGGCGCAGACACCCAGCTGGCGCGCATCACCCGGCTCGTCACGGACGCCCAGGCGGGGAAGGCGCGGGCGCAGCGGCTGGCCGACGCGGTGGCCGGGGTCTTCGTGCCCGTCGTCCTGGCCGTCGCGGTGACCGTCCTCGGGTTCTGGCTCGGCGCCGGAGCCGATCCGCAGTCCGCGCTCACGGCCTGTGTCGCCGTCCTGGTCGTGGCGTGCCCGTGCGCACTGGGGCTGGCCACCCCGACCGCGCTGATGGCGGCGACCGGACGCGGCGCGCAGCTCGGCGTACTGGTGAGCGGACCGCAGACCCTGGAGGCCCTGCGGCACGTGGACACCGTCGTGCTGGACAAGACCGGCACCCTGACCACCGGCCACATGAACGTGGCGCGGCTGACCACCCTGCCGGACGGCCCCGGACAGGAAGCGGTGCTGCGCCTGGCCGGGGCGGTGGAACAGGGCTCCGAACACCCGCTCGGACGCGCCGTCACGGCGTACGCGCGCCGCACACTGTCCGGGCAACCGCTGCCCGCAGTAAGGGACTTCACCGCCACCGCGGGCAGCGGGGTGAACGGGACCGTGGACGGCCGCACGGTCGAAGTGGGCTCGCCGGAGGGGGAGTTGCCGCCCGTCCTGGCCGAGGCGCTGACCGCGGCCGAGACCGAGGGGCACACCCCGGTCCTGGTGCGCGTGGACGGCCGGGCCGAGGCACTGATCGCCGTCGGAGACCTCGTACGGCCCGGCAGCTACCGCGCCGTGGACCGGCTGCGCCGGCTCGGCATCCGCCCCGTGCTCGCCACCGGTGACCGCCGGGCTCCTGCGCAGGCGGTGGCCGACGCCCTCGGCATCGAGGAGGTGCACGCCCGCTGCGCACCCGAGGACAAGGCCGCGCTGGTACGCCGGTTGCGGGAGGACGGACACCGGGTCGCGGTCGTCGGCGACGGGGTCAACGACGCCGCGGCGCTCGCCGGCGCCGATCTGGGCATCGCCATGGGGAGCGGCACGGACGTGGCCATCGGGGCCGCCGACCTGACCCTGGTGCGCGGCGACGTCGAAGCGCTCGCCGACGCCGTCCGGCTGGCCCGGCGCACCCTCGGGACGATCCGCACCAACCTGGTGTGGGCCTTCGGCTACAACGCGGTGACCGTGCCCCTCGCGATGGTCGGGCTGCTCAACCCCATGGTCGCCGCCGCGGCGATGTCCGCCAGCTCGGTGCTCGTGGTGTGCAACAGCCTCCGGCTGCGCGCCTGGCAGCCCTCTCCCGTACGAGGACGAGGACGGGGAAACGAACACAGACACGGACACGGATCGCGGTCCGGGAAGGCCGGTGCCCGATGAGCCGGATCCCCGGCGGCGTGACGTCCCTGATCGGCGACCGCGAACGATGGCGGGACACCGCGCTGGCCGCGCTCGTCCCCCTCGCCGCCTGCAGCGTGGCCCTGGCGGGCCTGACCACCTGGACCGGCGCCGGCAAGGCCGGCACCCCGGCGCGGGTGCGGGTCACGGACGGACGTGTCCTGCTGCCGTCCGCCGGGGTGCCGGAGACGGCGGCGTTCTTCCGCCTGGTCAACGAGGGCGGCTCGACCGACCGCCTGACCGGGGTCACCTCGCCCCGCGCCCCCGGCGGCATCACGCTCACCCGGCACCGGATGAACGAGAACAACGGGGCCTCCCGGTCCACGACCGACTCCGTCGCCGTTCCGGCGGGAGGCACGCTCGCCATGACACCGAGCGGCGTGGACCTCACGGTCCCCACCTCCCCGGGTTCCTCGGGCTCGGGCTCCCCGGGCTCCTCGGAGCGGTGGCGCGAGGGCGACCTCGTCCCCTTCACCTTCGAGTTCCGGCACACCGGCCCGGTCGAGGTGCTCGCCGTCGTACAGCGCCCCGGAACCGTCTCCTTCCCGTAGCGCCGCCCCTGCTGGAATCCCCTTTCGGCCGGAGACGTCGAGGGCGGAGGCGCCGGGAGCGGGGTCGCCGTGGGCGGAGGCGGTGCGAGGGCGCGGCAGTACGGGCGGTACACCGTCACCGCGGGTCTGGGTCCGTTCACCGTCCGGGAACCGGTCGAGGTCGTCGCCGTCGTGGAGACGCGGGACCGGTGCGGCTTCGCCTACGGCACCCGCCACGGCCACCCCGTCAGCGGCGAAGAGGCCTTCGTCGTCCACCGCGACGACCGGGGCACCGTCCGCCTCACCCTCAGGTCCCTGACCCGTGCCGCCCCCGCGGGCCCCTGGCGGCTGCTGTTCCCGCTGCTCCTGCCGGCCCAGTGGTACACCCGCCGGCGCTACCTGCGCGCGCTCGCCTGAAACACCGGACGGCCGCACCCGCCGGGAGGCCGGCTACCGGTCGCCCCGCAGGTACCGCGTCACCATGGCCACCAGCTCGTCCTCGAAGGTCTCGATCGGAATGGCCCGCGGGTCCGCCATCACCTTGTGCGTGTTCGTCTCCACCGTGAAGACGATCAGCTCGGCCGCCATGCCGAGGTCCCCCACGTGCACGTCCGGGTGCCGGGCGAGGAGATCGCGCACCTGGCCGACGCGCTTCTTCCCGTGGCGCTCGATCGTGTCGAGCAGCTCCTGCGAGAGCGACGCCTCCTCCAGCATGATCCGCAGCAGCTGCGGATCGTCGCGGTGGTTGTCCACCGCGTCGCGGACCAGGGCCCGCACCGTCGTCTCCAGGCTCCCGGGGGTCAGCTCCAGCTCGTCGGCCTCCGTCCACATGCCGCGGTCGATGTGCCGCACCATCAGCTCCGCCAGGATCGCCTCCTTGTTCGGGAAGTACTGGTACAGCGAACCGATGGAGACGTGGGCGTGGTCGGCGATGCGGTTGGTGGTGCCGGCGGCGTAGCCGTACTCGGTGAAAACGTGAGCAGCGGCGGTGAGGATGCGCTCGCGGGTGAGCTCGGCACGGACCTGACGGGGCTTGCGACGTGCCGGGATACGACGGTCGGCCGACGGCATCCGGAGACCTCCTGGGTGCGGCAAAAGCGAGTAGTCAAAGAGCTGAGTTATTGCTCACAATACTGTCATGACCTGCGAAAACAAGTCCACGTCCGCAGTGGGTGGGGCGCCGTGATCCCGAAGGTGCACCTGCCGGAATTACGCAGGATGATCACGCTGGAGGTGCGCCGCCGTGACGTCCTCACGCCGGGCTGCGCGAGCGTCACCCTCGGCGGGCCGGCCGTGCGGGACCTCGTGGTCACCGGCAACGACCAGGCGGTCCGTCTCTTCTTCCCCCGCGAGGGACAGGGCGCCCTGCGGATGCCCACCGTCTCGAACGAGGCCTGGATCGCCCAGCTCCTGCTCGTGCCGAAATCGGTCCGGCCCTGGGTCCGCAACCTGACGATCAGGCGCGCACGTCCCGCGGACGACGAGATCGACATCGAGTTCGCCCTGCACGGCGACTCGCCCATGTCGTCCTGGGTGCGCCGGGTCCGGCCCGGTGACCCGGCCGGGATCTTCGACACCGGCAGCACCTACCGGCTGCCCGAGCACGCGGAGGGGCGACTGCTGGTCGGCGACGAGAGCGCGCTGCCCGCCGTCCTGTCGATCCTCGACAGCACACCGGCCCCGCTGCCCACGGAGGTCTACCTGGAGGTGGCGGCGAAGGCCGACATCCGCGCCGTGGAGCCACCCCTGGGGACCCGCATCCACTGGTTCAGCCGCGACGACGCGGACCTGCGGCCCGGCGCCCTGGTCCTTGCGGCCCTGCGCGACGGTTCCCTGCCGCCCGGCCGCTCCTACGCCTGGGTCGCGGGCGAGTCCCGGCTGGCCACCGCGGTGCGGCGGCACCTGGTCGACGACCGCGGCGTACCCAGGCGCGACGTCTCGTTCTCCGGCTACTGGCGCCTGGGCCGCTCCACCCCGGGCTGAAAGGACATCCCATGCAGCAGCGAGTACACGAGGCAGGCACCCCGCGACGTCTGACGACGGCGGACCAGGTGGAGGACATCATCGGCCGTCCGGCGTCGGTGGTCCTGCTCAAGCAGATCAGCGCCCTCGACGACGGCTGCCGGACCGTCCTCGCCCACTGTCCGGTCGCGGCTTTCGGCCACCGGGACGCCGACGGCACCAGCAGGACGACGTTCATCGGCGGCGCACCGGGGTTCGTACGCGTCCACTCGCCCACCCGCATCTCGTTCACCCTGCCCGAGGGCGACGACCCGCACGGACCGGTCTCGTTCTTCTTCCTGCTGCCGGGCGTCGGGGAGATCCTGCGCGTCAACGGCTCGGTGGCCGGACGCAGGGGCACGACGCTGACCGTCGGCGTCGAGGAGGCGTACGTGCACTGCGCGCAGGCCGTCCTGCGGTCCGGGCTGTGGCGCCCGCCGGCCCAGGCCGGACCCGCCTCGGCCGGACTCGCCTCGACCGAACCCGTCCAGGCCGGGCCTGTCCCGGAGGACGGGCCGCTGGGGCTGCCGGGTGTCGCGGACTTCCTGGCCGCGTCGCCGTTCCTGGCCCTGTCCACCTGGGACCCGTCCGGCGGCAGCGACACGAGTCCGCGCGGGGACCGGCGGACGGTGGCGCGCATCCTGGACGGCCGCACGCTCGTCGTCCCGGACCGGAAGGGCAACAAGCGCGCCGACACGCTGCACAACCTGCTGCGGGACGACCGGCTGTCCTTCGCCGCGCTCGTACCGGGACGCGACACCGTTCTGCAGGTCCGCGGCCGGGGCACGATCACCGACGATCCCGCACTGCTGGAGCCGATGGCCCTGCGCGGGATGCCCCCGCAGCTGGCCCTGCTCATCGACGTCGAACACGCCGAGCTGACCGGCAGCGAGGCCCTGACACGCGCACGGCTGTGGGCCCCGGGCGCGGACCTCGGCCGGGGGTCCGTGCCGGACATGATGGCGATGGCGGGCGAACACCTCGCCGCCGGTTCGGCCGCGTCCGGCGGCGGACCGCCCGCGTTCCTCCTGAGGGCCGTCGGCGCGATCCCGGGGATGACCCGGCTGCTGCGCCTGGCGGTGGACCGCGCCTACCGCTCCGGGCTGCGGAAGGAGGGGTACGAGGACCTCGGGCCCGGTGAGGGAGAGAAGTCCGGTGGGAGCGGGAAGTCCGGTGGGGGCAGGAGGCCTGGTGGGAGCGGGCGGCGCCGTGGGCTCCTGCGCCGGCGCCCTTCCGTGGACGGCATCGGTGTCGGTACGGGGCGGGCGGGGAGCGCGCTGCGGGAGGTCCGCGTCGTCGAGGTGCGCAGGGAGACGCCGAGCGCGGTCACCCTCGTACTGGAGGACAGTGGTGCGGACCCGCGGCCGTTCGACTTCCACCCCGGCCAGTTCTTCACACTCGTCGCCGACGTCGACGGCCGCCCGGTGCGACGGGCCTACTCGGCCTCGTCGGTGCCCGGCTCGTCCCGGCTGGAGGTGACCGTCAAGCGGGTGGAGGGCGGCCGGTTCTCCACCCACGCGCACCGCGGCCTGCGCGCGGGGAACCGTCTCGCGGTGCGCGGCCCGTCGGGGTCCTTCCACACCGGGCCCCGGCCGCCGGACGAGATGGTGCTGGTCGCGGCGGGCAGCGGGGTGACGCCGCTGATGAGCATGATCCGTACGTGTCTCGCCGCGTCCCCGGCAAAGGGCGGCGGGCGGATCGCGCTGCTCTGCAGCAACCGCACCGAGGACGAGATCCTCTTCGCCGGGGAGCTTGCCCGGCTGGTGCGGGACCATCCCGGCAGGCTCTCGGTCACCCACGTCCTGACCGGCCGGGACGGACGGCTCGACGCGGACGGCGTACGCCGCTGGGTCACCGCCCTGTCACCGTCCCGCGACGCCCACTACTACCTCTGCGGTCCCGAACCGCTGATGGACGCCGTCCGGGGCGTGCTGCCCGGGCTGGGGATCCCGGAGGAGCTGGTGCACCACGAGCGCTACACCAGCGCCGCGGATACCGGGACCGTGGCCGGCACAGGGACTGTGGGGGACATCGGGACAGCGGTGGCGGTGCCCTGGGAGATGACCGTCGAGGACGCCGGCCGCCCCGTCGGCAAGGTGGTGGTCGAGCCCGGCCGGACACTGCTCGACGCGGGCCTCGCCGCAGGGCTGCCGATGCCCCACTCCTGCACGGTCGGCACCTGCGGCGACTGCATGGTGCGGCTGCGCGGCGGAGAGGTGACGCAGAACGAGCCCAACTGCCTCACACCGCAGCAGCGCGCCGACGGCTACGTACTCACGTGCGTGGGCTGTCCGCTGTCGGAGGTCACCCTCGACATCGAGGACCCGTGACCGGACCGGGAGCCGGGACCTACAGGTGGGGCGCGATAGCCGGAAGTAGGTCCTGGAAGGTGCGGCCGGTGGCGGGTTCGCCGATGGCCTTCATCTGCCAGCCGGCGCTCGTGCGCTGGACCTTGGCCATGATCTGGGCGGTGTGCTTGCCGCCGCCGGTCAGGGTGTAGCGGGCCAGTTCGGTCCCCGTGGTCTCGTCCACCAGCCGGCAGAACGCGTTCTGCACCTCGGCGAAGGTCTGGCCGGTGAAGGAGTTGACGGTGAACACGATCTGGTCGACCTGGGCGGGGACGCGGGCCAGGTCGACCAGGACGGACTCGTCGTCGCCCCCGGCGCCCGCCCCACCGGTGAGGTTGTCGCCGGTGTGCCGGACGGAACCGTCGTCGCTGGTCAGGTGCTGGAAGAAGACGACGTCGACCGGCTGCCCGGCCGCGAAGAGCACCGCCGAGGCATCGAGGTCGATCTCCCCGCCCCCGGTGAGCTTGGCGAGGAAGCCCTTGCGGGGCGCGGCCTGCCAGCCGAGGCCCATCCGGACCGAGCTCAGGGCGCTGCCGTCGGCCTTGCTGAGACTGACCTGCTGGCCCTTGGTCATGTTCACCGACATGGGTGCTTCTCCTCGGATTCGATTCGGGTTCGATTCGGGTTCGACCTGCTGGGGAAAGGGGGGAGGGGCGCCTTCGGAGCTCTCAGTCCGAGGCCGGCGGGAGTGCCGGAGGCAGCAGCGCCGCGGCGGTCCGTCGGCGGACCTCCAGGGCGACCGCCGCACCCAGGACCGCGACGAGTGCGAGGACCCAGCCGGCGGACATGAGGGAGCCCGGCAGGGTGCCCGCGAGGCCGGCGCCGCGCAGCAGGTACCCCAGCACCAGCAGGGGGACGGCGGACGACGCGGCCACCGCGGTCGTCAGCACCAGCAGCGCCGCCGCCGGACCGGCCGCGCCGGGTCTTCGCGGTACGGGTTCCCCGGCGGGCGCGTGCGGTACGGCTGCGAAGTCGGCCCGGTCCTCGGGGCGCTGACCGGAGAGGTCGGCCACATGGTCTCCTGACGCGTGGGAGCGGTCGGCCGGGGCAGGGAGGGCGCCGGGCCGCCCCCGGTGATCGGGCCCGGGGGCGGGCGCCCGTGTCAGACGTTGACGCCGAAGTCGGCCGCGATGCCGGCCAGACCGGACGCGTACCCCTGCCCCACCGCGCGGAACTTCCACTCGGCGCCGTGCCGGTACAGCTCGCCGAAGACCATGGCCGTCTCGGTGGCGGCGTCCTCGGACAGGTCGTAGCGCGCGATCTCGGCGCCGCCGGCCTGGTTCACGACGCGGATGAAGGCGCCCTGGACCTGCCCGAAGCTCTGCCCGCGGTTCGCGGCGTCGTGGATGGAGACCGGGAACACGATCTTCGCGACCTCGGCGGGTACGGCGGCGAGGTTTACCTTGACCGACTCGTCGTCGCCCTCGCCCTCACCGGTGAGGTTGTCGCCGGTGTGCTCGACCGAGCCGTCCGGGCTCTTGAGGTTGTTGTAGAAGACGAAGTGCTGGTCCGACAGCACCTTGCCGGAGGCGTCGAGCAGCAGCGCGGAGGCGTCGAGGTCGTAGTCGGCACCGGTGGTGGTGCGTACGTCCCAGCCGAGGCCGACCAGGACGGCGGTCAGGCCCGGTGCCTCCTTGCTGAGCGAGACGTTGCCGCCCTTGGCCAGGGAAACTCCCATTGCGAACTCCTTCTCGACGCGTCGGGTGCGGGCCCGGCGGGGCCCCGATCTGAAATCTACAGCACTGTAGAGACTGCGGCGGTGTCCCGGTCCGCCGCCCGGTCCGCCGTCCCGGTCCACGTCCCGGTCCACTGTCTCTCGTCGTGCCGGKCCCGCGGGCGGGCATGGACGAACCCGTCCGCGCGGACCGGCACTGCCCTGCGCGGACGTCGTGGTCGCACATACGGCGTCGATCGTCGTGGTCGCACATACGGCGTCGATCGTCGTGGTCGCACATGCGGCGTCGATCGTCGTGGTCGCACATGCGGCGTCGATCGTCGTGGTCGCACATACGGCGTCGATCGTCGTGGTCGCACATGCGGCGTCGATCGTCGTGGTCGCGCGTGCGGCGTCGATCGTCGTGGTTGCACGTGCGGCGTCGATACGATGGTCCGGCCGGGATGTGGAGCCGGCGGAGAAGGGAGACACGGCGTGACGGACCAGCGGCAGCGTCCCCCGCGGCGGGGACAGGGCGAGCTGGAGGCGCAGATCCTGTCGGCCCTGCGGGCGGCGGAGGGTCCCGCGACCGCGGGCTGGGTGCAGGAGCGGCTCGGCGGCGACCTCGCGTACACGACGGTCATCACGATCCTGACCCGGCTGCTGGCGAAGGGCGCGGTGACCCGCGAGCGCGTCGGCCGCTCCTTCGCCTGGACCTCGGCGTCGGACGAGGCGGGCCTGGCCGCGCACCGGATGCGCAGGGTGCTCGACGCGGAGAGCGACCGCGAGGCCGTGCTCGCCAGCTTCGTGACCTCGCTCGCGCCGGACGACGAACGCCTGCTGCGCGAACTGCTGGGCAGGGCGAAGGCCGAAGGAGAAGACTGAGACCACATGGGGGTGTTCGTCTTCCTGCCCTTGGTCCTGCCGCTGACGGCCTGGCCGATCGCACGCCTGGCCGAGCAGCGGCAGGACCCGCGGGCCGCCACCCGGCTGCTGACGGGCCTCGCCGTGGTGATGGCGGTGTGCAGCACCGTGTGCCTGGGGCTGCTCGTGGTCGTCGGCACGGCGCAGCTGCCCGGCAACCCGCTGCCCGACGCGTGGTCGGACCCCGAGGTGCGCGAGGCCGTGCCGTACGACGAGTTCGCGGGCAAGCTCGCGATACCGGCCCTGCTCGCGGTCCTGCTCGCCTGCGGCCGCACCCTGTGGCGGCACCGGCAGGKGCGCCGCGGCGCCCACCGGGCCCTCGTCGACCTGCCCCCGACCGAGGTGGCCGTGCTGCCCGACGCGGCACCCTACGCCTACGCCCTGCCGGGCGGGCGGCGGGGCCGGGTCGTGGTGACCACCGCCCTGCTCTCCTGCCTCGAACCGGCCGAACGGCGCGCCCTCTTCGCGCACGAGCGTGCCCACCTCGCCGCCCGGCACCACCGCTTCCTGCTCGCCGCCCAGCTCGCCGCGCGCGCCAACCCGTTCCTGCGCCCGCTGCGCACCGCGGTGTCCTTCACGGCGGAGCGCTGGGCCGACGAGGAAGCTGCGCAAGTGGTGGGCAGCCGCACGGTCGTGGCGCGCGCCATCGGCAAGGCGGCACTGGTCTCCCGCGGCACCCCCGAACCCACGCTGGCGGGCCTCGCCGCGCCCGGCCCGGTGCCGCGCCGGGTGGCCGCCCTGCTCGGCCCCGCGCCGGTGCTGCGCGGCTGGCCCCCGGKGTTCACCTCGGTCGGCCTCGCCGCCTGGGGCGCGGCGGCCGGGACCGCGGTGTCCGCCCTGTCGTCCGCGAACTCGGCCGTGACGATGGTGCYCATCCTGCACGCGGCGACGCCCTGGTGAGAGCGGATCCCCGGGCACGGCACCCGGGCACGGCACCCAGGGGTGGGGGCGATGGAGCGGTCCCTCCCTCCAGTCATACTTCTACACGATTGTAGAGTTTCACTGTTCGGTATAAGGGCGCACCGAGCGGACAAGAGGCACGGACCGGCCGCTCGTGGCCGGGCGGGAGAGAGGGGCGCCTGTGGGCGGCAGGGGACAGCGACGGCACACGCGGGCCGGAGGCGGGCCGACGGGGCGCGTGCGGCTGACGCGGCGGGGGCGGATCCTCGTGTGGACGGTGGGGGCCCTCGCGGTGCTCGTCCTCGGCGTGGCCGGGGTCGGAGCCTGGGTGTACCAGGACCTCGACGACAACATCAGCGCCGCCGACATCGACGACAAACTCGGCGGGGACCGCCCCGCCAACCTCAGCCCGGGCTCGAAGAACATCCTGGTCGTCGGCTCCGACAGCCGGGCGGGCGGCAACGCGAAGTACGGCAAGGGCCTGACCACCATGCAGTCGGACACCCTGATGGTGATGCACGTTCCGGCGAACCGGAAGTGGGCGACCGTGGTGTCCTTCCCGCGCGACTCCTGGGTGCGCATATCCGCGTGCGACAAGGGCGACCGCAGCACCTCGGCGCCCCACCACGCCAAGATCAACGAGGCGTTCGCGATCGGCGGCACCAGCGGGAAGGTGGACGGCGCCGCCGCCTGCACGATCAGGACGGTCGAGGCCAACACCGGCCTGCGGATCGACCACTTCATGTCCGTCGACTTCCAGGGCTTCAAGGGCATGGTCAACGCCCTGGGCGGCATAGAGGTCTGCCCCGAGCAGGCCATCCACGACGAGAAGGCACACCTGGACCTGGAGGCCGGCTGCCAGACCGTCAAGGACGAGGACGCGCTCGGGTACGTACGCGCCCGCTACAGCGTCGGCGACGGCTCCGACCTCGGGCGCATCGGCCGCCAGCAGGAGTTCATGCAGGCGCTGGCCGACAAGGCGCAGTCCAAGCTGACCAGCCCCAACGCGCTCTACGGCTTCCTCCAGTCGGCCACCAAGTCCCTCACCACGGACGAGGACCTGGCCGGCATCAAACCGCTGTACGGCCTCGCCTCCGAGGTGAAGGGCATCCCCAGCGACAGGTTGACGTTCCTCACCGTGCCCAACTACCCGCGCGAGGCGGACGTGGCCACCGACAAGGCCAACGTCGTGTGGCAGTACCCGCAGGCCGGCACCCTGTTCGCCTCCCTCGCCCAGGACAAGGAGGTCGACAAGAAGGAACTGCAGGCCGCCGCCGAGGACCCGGTCTACGCGTCGAGCGTGCGCGTCCAGGTGCTCAACGGCACCGGCGTCCCCGGGCGCGCCGCCGCCGTCGCCACGAAACTGCGCGAGGCCGGATTCACCGTCGTCGGCACGGGCAACGCCGCGCGGACGACCCGCACCACCACCGCCAGCTACCCGCAGGGGATGGGCGCACAGGCGAAGGTGCTGGCCTCACGGCTGTCCGAGGCCCGGGCCACCCAGGAGGCGGACGCCACCGGGGGAGTGGTCACCCTCGCCGTGGGCACCGACCTCGACCCCGACGACATCCTGTGACGCCGGGCGCCCGCGGGAGATGACGGACCGGGCCGCACCCGGAAGACGACGGGCCGGGCCGCGCCCAGGAGACGACGGGCCGGGCGCGCCCAGGAAGGGCGGCCCGGCCGCGGTGCCGTGCTCCGGTCAGTCCTCTTCCCCGGCTTCCCCGGCGTCGTCCTCGTCGCCCTCGAAGAAGTCGCCCACCTCGTCCACGACTTCGGCCGCGACCATGCCGCCGACGACACCGACCGCGAGCCCGGCCGCGCCCGCGGCGACGACCGTGCCCATGCCCGGTCCGGAACGGTGACCGTCCTGGTGACCGCCGTGGTGGTGGTCCCCGTCGTGCCCGTGCCGGCCGTCACCGTGCCCGTACGCGTGCCCGTACGCGGACGGCGAGCCGTAGGACGCACGGTGCTCGACCAACTGCCGCATCCAGCCGTCGACCAGGGCGTTCCAGTCCTGGTGCTCCACCCCGTCGTGGGAGACGGTGAAGCGGGTGAGCGCGTCGTGCCCGGCGGAGAGGAACCCGCCGCGCTTGTCCGCCTCCAGGACGACCTCCATGCCGCCGGGCGTGGCGAGGAAGGTCACCTCGATCTCGTTGACGGCATGGGCGTACTGGGGCGACGGGGTGAGCTCCAGCTCCTGGTAGAACGGGAGTTGCTGCCCCGTGCCACCGATGCGGCCGTACTCCAGGTCGGCGGACCGGAAGCCGAACCCGAGCTGCCCGAAGGCTTCGAGGATCGCCTCCTGCACGGGCAGGGGCCGCACCGCGAACTGGTCGAGGTCGCCCTTGTCCTTGGCGCCCGCCACCGCCAGTTCGGTGCGCACCCCGAGGACGATGCCGAGCGGCTGCCCGTACAGCTCGGTGACCGGGGTCTCCCACGGCAGGGCCACGCCGAACGGGACCGTGCGCTCCTCGCCCGCGGCGAGACGGAAGCCGCCGCCGACGGTGAACCGCTCGAAGACGACCGTGCCCTCGCTCTCCCCGTCCTCGTGCTCGGCCTCGACCCGCGCCAGCAGCTCCAGGGTGAGGTGCTCGATCTCGAAGTCGGCGTCGCCGCCCCGCAGATGCACCTGCCCCGACAGGGAGGCGCCGGGCAGGGCCGCTCCCGGGTCGAGGACCGTGTCCACGGTGGGACCGCCCACACCCAAAGATCCGAGAAGCCGTTTGAACACCATCGCGGCGTCCACTCCTTCATGTACGTGTGTCACTCGTGACGAACGGCGAGGACGGACGCGAGGACGTCCGGGAACAAGCCGGAGAGCACTCGCGTTCTTCCTCTACAAGCGAGTAGAAGCATAGGGTTGCGAAGGGCTGCCCAGCGCTTTTCCGGGAAGCCGCACCGAGGAAAGTCCGAAAAGCACTGCCCGACCCTCCGAGCCGACCCCCCGACCAGAGAAGGAGCCACGTCCCGCAATGGGTGAGCCTCCCCGCAGTCATGTCGTGATCCGCCCGCCGTATGCGCGTACGGGAGTGGGGGTGGCGCGGTGACCGAGGTCCTGCTGCTCCTGCTGGCCCTGTCGCTCACGTTGGCGTGTGCGGTGTTCGTGGCGGCCGAGTTCTCGCTGACGACGGTCGAGCGGGGTGATCTGGAGCGGGCGGCCGAGGCGGGTGAGCGGGGTGCGGAGGGTGCGCTGAGGGCGGTCCGCAGGCTGACGTTCCAGTTGTCCGGCGCCCAGCTGGGCATCACGGTCACTTCCCTGGTGATCGGCATGCTGGCCGAGCCGTCGCTGGCGGTGCTGTTGAAGGGGCCGCTGGAGGCGGTCGGCCTGGGCGGCGCCGCCTCGTCGGTGGCCACGCTCCTGGGTGTGGTGCTCTCCACCGTGATGCTGATGGTGGTGGGTGAGCTGGTGCCGAAGAACTGGGCGATCTCGCGGCCGTTGGCGGTGGCGAAGGTGGTGGCGGGGCCGCAGCGCGTCTTCACGGCGGCCTTCGGTCCGTTCATCCGGCATCTGAACAACACCGCGAACCGGTTCGTGCGCCGCTTCGGCCTGGAACCGGCCGAGGAGCTGGCCTCCGTGCGCGGCCCCGAGGAGCTGGTCGCGCTGGCCCAGCACTCCGCCGCGGAGGGGGCGTTGGAGGCGGATTCGGCCGAGCTGTTCGTGCGGACCCTGCATCTGGGGGAGTTGACGGCGCAGAGTGTGATGACGCCGCGGGTGGATGTGCGGGCGCTGGAGGCGCATGCCACGGCCACCGACGCCGCCAACCTCACCTATGCGACCGGCCTGTCGCGCTTCCCGGTGTACCGCGACAGCCTGGACGAGGTGATCGGCACGGTCCACATCCGGGACGTGCTGGCGCTGGAGCCGGGCAAGCGGGCGGTGACGGCGGTGACGGAGCTGGCCACGGCACCGCTGTTGGTGCCGGACAGTCTGCCCGCCGACCGGCTGCTGGAGCGGATGCGTACGGCGCGCACGATGGCGGTGGTCATCGACGACCCTGGGAGGTGGGGCTGAGCCCCGGTTCCCTAGGGGCGCGGGGAACTGCGCGATCGGCCACGAACCACCCGCACCCGGCACTCAACCCAAGGCCGTTCAGGAGCCCGGGCCCGGAGGGGGGCCGGGCTCCGACTTCCGCTCCGCCTTCAGGATCCGCGCAGCCCGCCCCGCGGACCGCGCCAGCTCCGGCCCCTTCTTCACGGCCAGCACCACGATGACGACGACCAGGACGACGCCGAGTTCGCTCAGCCCGAACATACGGTTCCCCCCTCCCGCGGCCGGCCGTCAGACACCGACGCCGAAGTCGGACGCGATCCCCGCCAGACCGGACGCGTACCCCTGCCCCACCGCACGGAACTTCCACTCGTCCCCGTGCCGGTACAGCTCCCCGAACACCATCGCCGTCTCGGTGGCGGCGTCCTCGGACAGGTCGTACCGCGCGATCTCGGCACCGCCGGCCTGGTTCACGACCCGGATGAACGCCCCCCGCACCTGCCCGAAGCTCTGCCCGCGGCTCTCGGCGTCGTGGATGGAGACCGGGAACACGATCTTCGCGACCTCGGCGGGCACGGCGGCCAGGTCGACCTTGACCGACTCGTCGTCGCCCTCGCCCTCACCGGTGAGGTTGTCGCCGGTGTGCTCGACCGAGCCGTCCGGGCTCTTGAGGTTGTTGTAGAAGACGAAGTGCTGGTCGGACAGCACCTTGCCCGACGCGTCGACGAGCAGCGCCGAGGCGTCGAGGTCGTAGTCGGTGCCCGTCGTCGTCCGCACGTCCCAGCCGAGGCCGACCAGTACGGCGGTCAGGCCCGGCGCCTCCTTGCTGAGCGAGACATTGCCGCCTTTGGACAGGGAAACTCCCACGCCGATCTCCTTGCTTGGTGAGGCCGTTGGTGCGGACACGTGCCGTGGAAAAAATCTACAGCACTGTAGAAAATAGGGAAGGGGGACGAAACGGCGCTCAGACGGGCCCGGGGCCGGTGCCGGACGCCGACCGGTCGTGCCCGTACGCCGCGTCCGGCCCGTACGACTCCCGGTGCTCGACCAGCTCCCGGACCCATCCGCCGACCACGGTGGTCCAGTCCTGGTGCGCGACCGACCCGTGGGAGTGGGGCACCGTGAACCGGATGAGCGTGTCGTCGTCCGGCGAGAGGCGCCCGCCGCGCTTGTCCGCCTCCAGGACCACCTCCATGGCGGCCGGGGCGGCGAGGAAGGTCAGCTCGATCTCGCGCACCGCGTGGGCGTACGCGGCCGACGGGGTGAGCTCCAGCTCCTGGCGGAAGGGGAGCTGCTGGCCGGTGCCACCGATCCGGCCCGGCTCCAGGTCGGCGGACCGGAAGCCGAAGCCGAGCTGCCCGAAGGCCTCCAGGATCGCCTCCTGTACGGGCCGGGGCGTCACGTCCAGCCGGTCCAGACCGCCCCCGTCACCGGCGCCCGCCACCGGCAGCTCCGTACGCAGCCCGAGGGAGACGCCCACCTCCCGCCCGTACACCGCGGTGACCGGGGTCTCCCACGGGAG
>NZ_VDFC01000083.1:141411-143627 GCF_008369065.1 Streptomyces apricus
TCCGCGGACCGCCGACGTTGGAACGCCCTGGTGGCYGGCTCGTTCGGACGGTTCTGCGCCGTCCGGGAACCCCTTGGTGGCGCACCGCGGACGTGAGGGGCGCGAGCGGTTCGCCTACGGCTGGGGGCGCGGGCCGGATCGCTGTCCGGGACCGGCTCCCGCCGTGCGCCGGCCCAGGTGCGGGCGGTGCTCGCACGTACCTGGTCCGGGGAGCAAGGGGCCGAAGGGCGGACCGTCGAGGTCCGGGTTCCCTCAGTGTGCGTCGGCGAAGTCGCCGACCACCGGGCGAGCCGCTGTTGGCGCGCCGCCCGCCCGGGTGGAAGCCGCCGTGCACGGCCGCGCCCGCACGCGTCGAGCGCCTGCCGGCCGCCGGCAGGCGCTCGCGCGAAGGGGCGCTCCTCCCCGTGTTCCGTCTCCCGTCTCTACATCCTCGGCTTGTTCTTCGCCGAGGCGGCCAGGCACACGAACCCGAGCATCAGGGTCAGGGCGCCGATGACGATGTTGTTGACCGCGACCCCCGCGTCGGGGCGGGTGCCCACGATCCACGGCGCGACGATCATCCAGATGCCCATCGCGCACATGGCGCCGCTCAGGCCGTACATCCGTGCCGGGTTGGTGGTGAAGCCGAGGGCCAGTACGCAGATGGCGATGCCCACGATGAGGTTGTGCGTCGCGAGGGCGGACTGGTTCGACGTGTAGTGCAGGATCCACGGGGAGGCGGCGCAGTACAGACCGAGCAGGAACACCGGTCCGTCCACGAGCGCCACATCGCGATCCCCGAGCATGCGGGCGTAGCGGTCCCGCATCTCCGGTACGTCGGGGTGGCCGGCGATGTCCCCTCTGGTGTTCGAGACGTTGGCCATGGCATGACTCCTTCGCCTGCGCCGTCCCTGCGATGGACGGTGGTTATGTCCATTCTGCTCTTATTCAACCTTTATGTGTACTGGTGACGGCGGAGGAGTTCCGGAGACGGGTTCCGGAGAGGGGAGGCCGGGGAGGAACGTTCAGGCCGGGAACGTCATCAGGGCCAGGGGCGAGGAGGTGGGCTGCGCCGAGCCGCCCGCCGGTTCGACGGTGATGCCCATGCCGGACGCCCCGCCCACCGCTCCCTCCAGGAGGACCGGCCGGGCCGTCCGGCCGGGGTCCATCAGCCCGGCGGACCGCATGGTGCCCCCGTCGTCGAACCAGAGCTGGTAGACCTTGCCCTCCGGCGGGCTCGCGATGTCCGAGGCGATGAAGACCGCCCGGTCGCGGCTCTTCGAGACGACGACCGTCCCGCGGCCCCCGTCCGCCAGCTCGGCGGTCCGGGTCCTGGCGTCCGGGGCGGCCAGGACCGCCGCGATCGCGTCCGTGCTCCGCTCGGCCTGCTGCGCCCGCTGCTGGGCGTCCTCGGCGCGGTCGTACTGCCACACCGCCGTGCCGCCGAACGCGGCCACCCCGGCCAGGCAGGCGGCGAGTGCCCAGCGCGACAGCCGGCGTGCGCGGTTGCCGCCCGGGGAGCGCAGCGGCGACGTGCCGCGCGGGCCCTCCTGGCGGACCGTCGTGATCTGCCGCATGACCCGGCTCTTGAGGGCGGCGGACGGGGTCATGGTCGTCGCGAGACCGAGCCGGGCCGCGGTCTCGCTCAGCTCCAGCGCCTCCTGGGCGCAGGCCTCGCAGTCGGCCGCGTGCCGCTCGAACTCGCCCCGTTCCTCCTCGGAGAGGGCGTGCAGCGCGTACGCGCCCGTCAGGGTGTGCAGGTCGACGGTGCTCATGCGGTGACCCCCAGGCAGTCGCGCAGCCGGATGAGCCCGTCGCGCAGGCGCGTCTTGACCGTGCCGAGCGGCAGGGCCAGCGACTCCGCCACCTCCCGGTAGGTCAGACCGCGGTAGTACGCCAGCGTGACGGACTGACGCTGCAGTTCGGTGAGTGTGCGCAGACAGCGCCGCACTTGTTCGCGTTCCAGCCGGGCTTCCACCTGTTCCGTCACCTCGTCGTACTCGGGGGCGTGGTCGAGCAGGGCCGCCCTGTGCTCACGTGCCGCCGAGGCCTCGACCGAGCGGACCCGGTCGACGGCCCGCTGGTGGGCGAGCGTGAGCACCCAGTTGATCGCCGAGCCGCGGTCGCGCCGGTAGCGGGCGGSGGACCGCCACACCTCGACCAGCACTTCCTGGGCCACTTCCTCGGACTGGGCCTGGTCGCGCAGCACGCTGCGCACGACACCGATGACGGGTCCC
>NZ_VDFC01000084.1 GCF_008369065.1 Streptomyces apricus
CCCTTCCCCCTCGCCGCCGTCCCGGCATTCGAGCATCACGCACCGCCCGTCGCCGGGGTCCCCGAGCCGCCCCAGCGCCATGCTGAAACCGCGTTCGGTCGCCCCGTCCCGCCAGTCGTCGGCGCGTGCGAGCAGGTACGCCATCTCGTCGGCCGGGATGTCCTCGTGGCGCCGCACGCGCACCCGGTACCCCGCGCGCCGGACCCGGTTGTAGGCCTGCCGCACGGTCCGCATGGCCCGCCCGTCCAGGGTGAAGTCGGCGGTCTCCACGACGGCCTCGTCGCCGATCTCCAGCGCGTCCAGGCCGTGCCGGGCGTAGACGGTCCCGGCCTCCTCGCCCGCGCCCATCACCGCCGGGATCCAGCCGTGCGCCCGCGCCTCGGCGAGCCAGGGGCCGATGGCGCCGGGCCACGCCTCGGGGTCGCCGACCGGGTCGCCCGAGGCCAGCGAGACGCCGCCCACGACGCGGTGCACGACGGCGGCCTTGCCGGTCGGCGACCACACCACGCTCTTCTCGCGGCGCAGCGCGAAGTAGCCGAGGGAGTCGCGGTCGCCGTGCCGGTCGAGCAGCGCCCGCAGCCGCTCCTCGTCGCCGGCGCTGAGCGGGTCGACGACGCGGCGGGAGCGGAAGGCGGCGTACAGGACGGCCAGGACCAGCAGGGTGCTCAGGACGTTGACGGCGACGTCCGCCCAGTGGGGAGTGGTGATCCCGGGGAAGCGGGAGTCGTCGGCGACCGAGACCAGCCGCAGGGTGCCGTAGCGCCAGCGGTCGGTGAAGGTCGACAGGTGCGCGTCGCGGGCGTGGTTGGTGGCGGTCACGAGCAGCGCGGCCAGCAGGGAGCAGACCAGCAGCCCGCCGGTGCCCACGAGTGCCGCGAGCCGGGGGTTCGAGCGGTCGCCCTTCGCGTAGAACTCGCGCCGGCCGACGAGCAGGGACGCCACGAACGCCGCCGTCAGGACGAGCGAGATCCAGTTCTGCGGGTGGCGGCGGACCTCGGGGAAGGCCATGGCGAAGGCGAACAGCAGCAGGAACGCTCCGCTGAGGGCGAGGTTGAGGATCCAGGCGGCCCGCTTGCGCCGGCGCATCGTGATCGCCAGGAACAGGGTGAACACCCCGGACGCGAAACCGGCCGTCAGCAGGTACGGGGTGAAGCAGTCCTGCGTGTTGTGGCGCCGCACGTCCTGGCCGAGGGAGACCCAGACGGCGCTGAGGAAGTTGAGGAACGCGACGGCGCGGAGGTACCAGACGGCGGCCCCGGCGGCCCGCCGCCGGATACCGATGACTCGGGCGCTTCCCATGAAGCGGGATGATATGTCCCACTTTGGCCATTGATGCGGCGCGGCACGTCGACTGCGGGCCGGTGGGGGCCGTTCGCGCAGTTCCCCGCGCCCCTTAAAGGCGAAAGACAGGGGCGCAGCCCCGTCTTAAGGGGCGCGGGGAACTGCGCGACAAGCCCCCACCGGGCCGCACCCGACGAACTACCCCTGGCCCGCCTCCGGCAACTCCGCTGCCAGCGCCGCCGCCGCCTGGACCAAAGGCAAGGCGAGCAGCGCCCCCGCCCCCTCCCCGACCGTCACCGTGGGAGAGCAGCGGCTCCAGCGCCATCCGGTCGAACGCCTTCGCCTGCGCCGGCTCCCCGCTGCTCTGCCCCGCCAGCCACCAGTCCGGCGCCCGGAAGGCGACCCGCTGCCCGACCAGCGCGCAGGCCGCCGAGACGACCCCGTCCAGCATCACCGGCGTCTTGCGCACGGCGCTCTGCAGCAGGAACCCGGTGATCGCGGCCAGGTCGGCGCCGCCCACCGTCGCGAGCAGCTGCAACTGGTCCCCGAGGACGGGCCGGGCGCGCCGCAGCGCGTCGCGCACCGCCGCGCACTTGCGCATCCAGGCGAGGTCGTCGATGGCCCGCCCCCCGCGCCCGGTCACCACCGACGCGTCGGTCCCGCACAGCGCGGCCACCAGCACCGCCGCCGCCGTCGTCCCGCCGACGCTCACGTCCCCCAGGACGACCAGGTCGGTCCCGGAGTCCGCCTCCTCGTCCGCGACGGCGACCCCCGCCAGGAAGGCGGCCTCCGCCTCCTCCGGCGTCAGCGCGTCCTCCACGTCGATCCGTCCGGACCCGCGCCGCACCCGGTGGCGCACGACCTCGTCGGGCAGCTCCCCGGGGTCGCAGTCGAGCGCCATGTCCACCACCCGCACGGGCACCCCGAGGCGCCGGGCGAGCACCGAGACCGGGCTGGAGCCGTCGAGCACGGAACGCACCAGCAGATCCGCGCTCGACGCGGGCCGCGCCGACACCCCGAGACCGGCCACCCCGTGGTCCCCCGCGAACAGCACCACGCGCGGACGCTCGATCGCCCGCACCGGCACGGCCGCCTGCGCCGCGGCCAGCCACTCACCGAGTTCGTCGAGGCGTCCGAGCGCCCCGGGCGGCACGGCGCGGCTCTCCCGGCGCGCCTCCGCGTCACGGCGTACGCCACCGTCCGGACGCTCGATCAGATCGGTGAAGTCGTCGAGATTAAGCGAGCTCATTCGCCGAACAGTACCGGCAGTGATCCGCCCGGGAACCGGGCGGTCGGCGGGTGTACGGGGCCCGCCCGGCGCACCGGGGACCGCCATCCCCTGTGCTCCGGTTTGCAGTGAATTGTCATACCGGTTTGTATCAGCTGGTAACAGCCCATATCAGTCCCTAAAGGGTTTTACCCAGTCGGACCGGCAGGAGCAGCCAGACCATGCCCCCCACACCCGTCCAGCCC
>NZ_VDFC01000085.1:0-1554 GCF_008369065.1 Streptomyces apricus
GGATGAGGGAGCGCTCTCTCGCCGTTGCATGCTTCATCCGTGTGAACCGTGCGTCAAGAGGTGCGACCGGAGTCACGGAAGTTGTTGCTCGGCACGCGGCAAGTCCTGTGCGTACAGCCTCATTTGCCGGGTTTCGTCGCGTCCCGCGGTCGACTCTCCCGCCCGGTCGCGCGTTCAAGAGGTGTTCGGGGGGAACCGGACGTTCCTTCCGTCGGATCCCTTGACACCCCTGCGTCCCCGCCTCAACACTCCGCAGTGGGAGAGCGCTCTCCCAGCACGTTCTCCCCTCGCGCTCTCCCCGCTTCCGTGCCTGCGCGACCGTCTCCCGGCCCGCACCCCCCACCGTTTCCCCCTCGACGTCTCCAGGAGGTCTCCATGCCACGGAGATCGCAGATCGTCTCAGGAACACTGATCGCCGGCGCCCTGCTGCTGKCCTCGCTCGGCCTGGGCGGTGTCGCGGCCACCGCCGGCACTCCCCCGCCGCAGGCCGGCGCGGCGGCGGCGTCCACCGCGCACCACATGGGCCACACCATGGCGGTGTCGACCGCCGCCTCCCCGGAGGACCCCGACGGCGACGGCTACATCCCCGCGAACCCGCCGGTGACGGGCGTCCAGCCGTCCACGAAGGAACCGCCGCACCGCTACTTCCACGAATTCCAGGCCAACTGCTCGGTGAGCCACACGAAACCGGACGACCCGATCGTCTACCCGCAGCAGCCGGGCAAGTCCCACGACCACACCTTCATGGGCAACCGGACGACGAACGCGAACAGCACGACGGCCTCGCTCGAAGGGGCCACCACCACGTGCAACGCGCCCGGCGACAGGTCGGGCTACTGGATGCCCACCCTGTTCAAGGGGGACCAGCCCGTCCGGCCCGTCGGCCCGCAGGTCATCTACTACAAGGCGGGCGTCACCGACTACACCAGCGTGCGCCCCTTCCCCAAGGGGCTCCGGTTCCTGGTGGGCAGCCCGACCCAGACCCGCGAGGAGTTCCGCGCGCACCGCGGCTTCGTCGAGGGCTGGGAGTGCGGCGACAGCTTCTTCAACGTCGACTTCCCGACGAACTGCCCCAGCCGCCCGGACGTCCAGCTCAACATCCGCTTCCAGGCGCCCAGTTGCTGGGACGGTCGGTACCTCGACACCCCCGACCACAAGAGCCACATGGCCTATCCCGTGGTCAACCCCGGGACGAACAACAACATCTGCCCCACCAGCCACCCGGTCGCCCTGCCGATGATCGAGTTCAAGATGGCCTTCCCGGTCAACGGCGACCTCTCCCAGGTGAAGCTGGCCAGCGGACCGAGCTGGTCCTTCCACTACGACTTCTTCAACGCCTGGGACGCGCCCACCCTGAACGCGCTGGTCGGCCACTGCGTCGTCGGCGGTCTGCAGTGCGACGCGCGCGGCTACGACCAGACGCACCCCGAGGCCGGGGCGGCGCTCGACGAGAACTACGAGCTTCCCTGAACCGGGGCGGCCGGGCCGGTCCGTCCCGCCACGGCCCGGCCGCTCCCCCCACCCGCACACGGAGACCCCCCATGAGTCCACGCC
>NZ_VDFC01000085.1:1654-16219 GCF_008369065.1 Streptomyces apricus
GTCCACGCCCCACCCGCACACGCCGGATCGCCGCACCCCTCACCGCGGGGCTGCTGGCCGCCGGCGCCCTCTCCCTGCCCGCCCAGCAGGCGCACGCCGCCGGCAGCGTCGTCCGGGTGACCGGCTCCCAGGGCGACTGGCAGCTGACCGTCGACGGCAGCCCCTACCAGGTCAAGGGCCTGACCTGGGGCCCGGCCGTGGCCGACGCCGAACGGTACATGCCCGACGTCCGGTCCATGGGCGTCAACACCCTCCGCACCTGGGGCACCGACGCCTCCAGCAAGGCCCTGTTCGACTCGGCGGCCGCCCACGGCATCAAGGTCGTCGCCGGGTTCTGGCTGCAGCCGGGCGGCGGCCCGGGCAGCGGCGGCTGCGTGAACTACCTGACCGACACCGCGTACAAGAACCAGATGCTCGACGAGTTCCCGAAGTGGGTCCAGACCTACAAGGACCACCCCGGGGTGCTGATGTGGAACGTCGGCAACGAGTCGGTGCTCGGCCTGCAGAACTGCTACGGCGGTGACGAGCTGGAACGGCAGCGCAACGCCTACACCACGTTCGTCAACGACATCACGAAGAAGATCCACGGCATCGACCCGAACCACCCGGTCACCTCCACCGACGCCTGGGTCGGGGCCTGGCCCTACTACAAGAGGAACGCCCCCGACCTCGACCTCTACGCCGTCAACGCCTACGACGCGGTGTGCGACGTCAGGTCGGCCTGGGAGCAGGGCGGTTACACCAAGCCGTACATCGTCACCGAGAGCGGCCCGCCGGGTGAGTGGGAGGTGCCCGACGACGCCAACGGCGTCCCCGAGGAGCCCACCGACCGGGCCAAGGCCGAGGGGTACACGAAGGCCTGGGACTGCGTCACCGGGCACCGGGGCGTCGCGCTCGGCGCCACGCTGTTCCACTACGGGACCGAGTACGACTTCGGCGGCATCTGGTTCAACCTGCTGCCCGCCGGCCAGAAGCGGCTGTCATACTACGCGGTGAAGCGCGCGTACGGCGCCGACACCTCGCGCGACAACACTCCCCCGGTGATCTCCGCCCTGTCCGTCGAGGGCGACGCGGCCAAGGTGCAGGCGGGACGTGACCTGACGCTGTCGGTCAGGGCGAGCGACCCGGACGGGGACGCGCTCTCGTACGAGGTCCTGGAGAACAGCATGTACGTCGACCAGAGCAAGCAGCTGACGCCGCGGCCGCACACCGACCTGGGCGGCGGCCGGCTGCGGGTCACCGCCCCGGACCGGCCCGGTGTCTGGAAGATCTACGTCAAGGTCACGGACGGCCGGGGCAACGTCGGCGTCGAGACGCGCTCGGTCCGGGTGGTGCCGCCGAGCGTGGACGGCACCAACCTCGCCCTGGGCAGGCCCGCGACGGCCTCCTCGTACCAGACGGGCGGCGGCGACTGCCCCTGCACCGCCGCGGGCGCCGTGGACGGCAGGAACGACACCCGGTGGGCCAGCGACTGGAGCGACCCGCAGTGGCTGCGCGTCGACCTCGGCACCCGCAGCACGTTCCGCCACGTCCAGCTGGTCTGGGAGACCTCGTACGCCAAGGCCTACACGATCCAGACGTCCGACGACGGCCAGACCTGGCGGACCGTGCGCCAGGTGACCGACGGCAACGGCGGGGTCGACGACTTCGACGTCTCCGGCACCGGCCGCTACGTCCGGGTCGAGGGCACCGCGCGCGGCACCGGATGGGGTTACTCCCTCTACGAGTTCGGCGTCTACAACTGAGCCGGGGGACGGTCGGCGGGACGGGCCCCACCGAGGACGATCTCGACCGGCTGCTGGAGAAGCTGACGCTGCGGGCCGCGGTCCGGCTGCTCAGCGGGGCGAGCACGTGGCGCACCGCGGCCGAACCGGCCGTCGGACTGCGGGAGATGGTGCTGTCGGACGGCCCGGCGGGGGTGCGCGGCGAAGCGTGGGACGAGCGCCGCACGGCGCTGCTGCTGCCGTCGGCGTCGGCGCTCGGCGCCATGTGGGACGACGGCCTGGTCGAGCGGCTCGGGGCGCTGCTGGCCGCCGAGGCGCGGCGCAAGGGCGTGGACGTGGTCCTCGCGCCCAACCTCAACCTGCACCGCAGCCCCCTGGCCGGGCGGCACTTCGAGTGCTTCTCCGAGGACCCCGAGCTCACCGGCCGGACCGGCGCCGCGCTGGTCCGCGGCATCCAGGGGCAGGGCGTGGCCGCCGCGGCCAAGCACTACGTCGCCAACGACTCCGAGACGGAGCGGCTCACCGTCGACGTGCGCGTCGGTGAGCGGGCCCTGCGGGAGGTGTACCTGGCCCCGTTCGAAGCCGCCGTCGAAGCGGGCGTGCTGGTCGTCATGGCCGGCTACAACGCGGTCGGCGGGCACACGATGAGCGCCAGTCCGCTGCTCTCGCGGCCGCTGAGGAGCGAATGGGGCTTCGACGGCCTCGTGGTCTCCGACTGGGGGGCCGTGCGGACCGCGCTCGACACCGCGCGGGCCGGTCTCGACCTCGCGATGCCGGGGCCCGAGGGCCTGTGGGGCGAGAACCTCGTCCGGGCCGTGGAGGACGGCGCCGTGCCGCGCGGGGCCGTGGACGACAAGGTGCGTCACCTGCTGCGGCTCGCCGCGCGCGTCGGAGCGCTCGGCGAACCGGGGGAACGCCGCAGGACGACGGCGGTACGCCCCCGCACCGCCCGGGCGCTGCTGCGCCGCGCGGCCGCCGCCGGCACGGTCCTGCTGGCCAACCGGGGCGCACTCCCGCTGGGGCGGGGGACACGGACGCTCGCCGTCGTCGGGGCGCACGCCGCCCGCACGCGGACGCAGGGCGGCGGCAGCGCCGGTGTCTTCCCGCAGCACGAGGTGTCCGTCCTGGAGGGGCTGAGGACCGCGCTGCGCGGCCGGGCCGACGTCGTCCACGTCCCGGGCCCGGCTCCCGAGGAGCCCGCCCCCGCGCTGGGCACGGACCTGTGCACGGACCCGCGGTCGGGCCGGCCCGGGGTCCTGCTGCGCGTGCTCGACGCGTCGGGGGCCGAACTGCACGCCGAACACCGTTCCACGGGAAGGCAGTTGGAGCCGCCCCTGCCCCCCGGCGCGCACACCGTGGAGATCAGCGCCCGGTTGCGGCCGCGGGTGACGGGGCCCTGGACGCTGGGCATCGCCGGCTTCGGCCGTATGCGGATCGGCCTGGACGGACACGACGTGCTGGACGGCGCATTCGCCAGGCACACGGACGACCCGGCACGCGTGCACGTGGATCCGCCGGTGCACAGCGCCGTCGCGCACCTGACGGCGGGGCGGCGGGTGCTGCTGGTGGCGCGGCGCGAACTCGCGCCCGGCACCGGCCGGGCGACGGTCGTCAGCGCGGCCCCGCCGCGCCCCGACGTCCGGGAGGCGCTCACCGCCGCGGCCCGGGCCGCCGCCGCGGCGGACGCGGCCGTCGTGGTGGTGGGGACCACCGCGCACAGCGAGTCGGAGGGGCACGACCGCCGCGACCTGGCGCTGGACGACACCCAGAACGCGCTGGTGCGCGCGGTGGCCGCCGCCAACCCCCGTACGGTGGCCGTCGTCAACAGCGGCGGACCGGTCGAGCTGCCGTGGCGCGACGAGGTCGGCGCCCTGCTGCTCGCGTGGTTCCCGGGGCAGGAGGGCGGCGCCGGCCTGGCCGACGTGCTCCTGGGACGGGCCGAACCGGGCGGGCGCCTGCCCACCACCTGGCCCACCGTGCTCGCCGACGCCCCGGTCAGCCGTACGCGACCGGTCGGGGGCAGGCTCGACTACGACGAGGGCCTGCACGTGGGCCACCGCGCCTGGCTGCACCGGCGCCGCACCCCCGCCTACTGGTTCGGCCATGGACTCGGCTACACGACCTGGGCCTACGAGGAACTGACCGGCCCACGCGAGGTCGCCGCGGGGCAGCCGTTCACGGTGCGCGTCAGGGTGCGGAACACGGGATCGCGCCCCGGCCGCGAGGTCGTCCAGGTCTATCTGGCACGGACCGGCGGCGCGGTGGAGTACCCGCACCGGTGGCTCGCGGGACACACCGCGGTCCGCGCGGAGCCCGGTGGGACGGTGACCGCCTCGGTGCACGTCCCCGCCCGGGCGCTGCGCCACTGGTCCGTCCAGGAGGGGGCGTGGCGTACGGAGCCGGGGCCGTGCCGGGTGCTGGCCGGCCGTTCGGCCGGTGACCTTCCGCTGGTCCTCGGGGTGGAGGTGCGGGCGGGTACCTGATCCACGGCTCCGGGAGAGCGCTCTATGCCGCTTCCGGCCGGTGCCGTTAGGGTGCGGGCATGAGCAGACAGGCCCCGACCCTGGAGGATGTGGCCCGGGAGGCGGGTGTCTCCCGTGCGACCGTCTCCCGCGTCGTCAACGGTGTCYGCAACGTCGACCCCACGATCCAGGAGACGGTCCGCCGGGCCATCAGCAGGACCGGCTACGCGCCCAACCGGGCGGCCAGGTCGCTGGTGACCCGGCGCGCCGAGACCGTGGCGCTCGTGGTCTCCGGCGCCGGTGACGTCTCGGACGAGGAGCAGAACGCGTTCGCCGCGCGGGCGCTGGCGGACCCGTTCTTCGGCCGGGTGGTGAGCGGGGTCGTGGGCCATCTGCGTCCGCGCTCGATGCACCCCGTGCTGATGTTCGCCGAGACCGCCGAGGCACGGCAGGAGGTCATCACGTACCTGCGCCAGGGCAGCGCGGACGGGGCCCTCGTGGTCTCGACGCACGCGGACGACCCCCTGCCGGGGCTGCTGGCCGACGCCGGGCTGCCCGCCGTGCTCTTCGCCCGGCCCGCCCGGCCCGTCGCGCTCAGCTACGTCGACCTCGCCCACCACGACGGCGGGCGCCTGGCGGCCGAGCACCTGCTGGCCCGGGGCTGCCGGCGGATCGTCACGGTGTCCGGACCGCTGGCCGTACCGGCCAGCCAGGAGCGGCTGACCGGGTTCCGCGACGCGCTGGCCCGCCACGGCCACGCGTACGTCCCGCTCGCCCAGGGAGGCTTCACCGTCGACAGCGGCATCGCGGCGATGACCGCACTGCTGGCCGAACACCCGGACGTCGACGGGGTGTTCGCGGCCAACGACCTGATGGCCCAGGGGATCTGCCAGGTGCTGCGGGAACGGGGGCGCCGGGTGCCGCAGGACGTCGCGGTGGTCGGGTTCGACGACTCCAGCGCGGCGCTCGCCAGCAGACCGCCGCTGACCACCGTGCGCCAGCCGGTCGAGGACATGGCGGCGGCGATGTGCCGGCTGCTCACCGAGCACATCCGGGACGCGCGCACCGAACCGACCTCGGTCGTCTTCGATCCCGAACTGGTGGTCCGGGAGTCGGCGTAGGACGCCCCCGCGGCTGAACAGCCGTCAGGCGCGAGCGAGTTCGGCCGCGCCGAAGGAGACGTCGAAACGGTCGCACCAGATGCTGACGCTGGTGTAGCGGGCGGGGTCGACGCCGTCGGGCAGGGCGTAGTTCTGGCTCCCCTTGTTGCCCTTGAGCCTGCCCAGGCTGACGTGCTCGCCGTCGTCGAAGACGTGCCAGCCGACCCTGCCCTCCTTCACGGGGGCGTCGGTCAGCAACACGCGCAGGTCCGGTCCGTTGCTGGTGTCGAGGTCCTCCAGCCGGACGACGTGGGAGCCGTCGGCCAGCCGCACCAGCTTCACGGTGCCCGACGTCGCGTGTTCGTGGCTGATCAGCTCACCGCTCGCCCGCGTCTGCGGCCCGGCCGGAGAGGGTGTCCCGGCCGGCGCGGAGGGCTTCCCGGCAGCCGTGGGCGGGGCGGACGTGGCCACGGCCCCGGGCAGCGCCTCCTGGACGGTCTCGTCCTGCCACAGCTTCCACGGCTGGAACCAGTACAGCCCGAAACCGACCCCGGCGACCGCCGCCACCAGCACCCCGACGGCCAACGGCCCGGTCAGTGCCTTCCGCACGCGCCTCATCCCCGCCCCACCCCTTGCCCGTCTGCCTGTTTGTCTGTCCGTCTGTCGGCACCCATTCAACGCGGCGCACCGCCGTCCGACGGCCCTCAGGAGATGACGGAATCCTTACGGCGCACTCCCGCCGGGCCGGTCCGAGGGGCGCGGCGGGAATGGCCGCTGGATCTTCGGGCATCCGAACTGCGTTGCAGATCAGATCAGTTGGAGGCAGACATGAGTGAGCGCACCTGGCGGATCGTCCCGGAGAGTCAGGCCCTGAGCATCGCCTACCTGCTCATCGGCGCCCTCCTGGCGTTCAACGCGGTGAACCAGCTGAGGGACGACATGGCCGTACTGCCCCTGATCTCCGGCCTCGCCGCCGTGGCGCTGGTGGTCACGGCCCTGATGGGCCTGGTCCACGCCCGCACCCACACCCGCACCGGGACGCGCTGACGTCGCACCGGCCGGTGCCGGCCGCCAGCCCGCGCCCTGGCGTCGGCCCGCGCCCTGCTGCCGCCCGGCGCGTCAGAGCCCGGCACCCGCGTGCGCCGGTCCGGCCTTGCGCACGTGCAGGACGTCGCCGTCCAGGGGCAGCGGTGTGCGGCCCGTCAGGACGAGGCCCGCGTCGGCGAACAGCCGGGCGTAGTGGTCGGCGCGCCGTTCGCGGCCGCCGACGTTGCACATCATGTGCAGGTCCCAGGCCGTGGCCAGCGAGGCCGAGCCGTCGGTGGGCAGGACGCGTTCGACGACGAGCAGGTCGGCGGTGTCGTGCATCGCGCGGGCGCAGTGGCGCAGGATCTCGCGGCAGCGGTCGTCGTCCCAGTCGTGCAGGACGCGGGACAGGATGTAGACGTCCCCGCCCGCGGGCACGTCCGCGAAGTCGCCCGCCCGGAAGGTACACCGCGCCGTGTGGCCGGCCGCGTCCAGGAGGCGACGGGCGGTCTCGACGGTGCGGGGGCGTTCGAGCAGGACGCCGTTCAGGCGGGGGTGCGCGGAGAGGATGCGGCCGAGCAGTTCCCCGTTGCCGCCCGCGACGTCGACGACGGTGGCCCCGTCGGCCGCCGAGGCGAGCACCGGGTGGTCGGGCAGCGGGTCGAACATCCGCGCCCCGGCGGCCATCGACCGGTCGAAGAGCTCGGCGAGTTCGGGATCGCGGGCGAAGTGGTCGAAGTGGTTCTCGCCGAAGCGCCGCTCGAAGGCGACCTCTCCGGTGCGCACGGTGTGCCCGAGTCCGGCGAAGGACTCGTAGAACGGTCCCCCGTACATCAGCGCCAGCGGCCGCATCGATCCTTCGGCGTCCGTGCGCAGCAGCCCGCCGACGTCCGTGAGGCGGAAGCCGTCACGGTCCTCGCGCACCACGCCGAGCATGGTGAGGTAGCGCAGCAGCACGGCCAGGTTCGGTGCGCGGACACCGGTGGCGCGCGCCAGTTCCGCGGGATCGGCGCCCCGCTCCCCGTCCATCGCGTCGGCCACCTCCAGCCGTGCGAACGCGGTCAGGGCCTGCGTGGTCCATGCTCCGGTCAGCAGGCGCAGCAGGGTCTCGGCGGGCTGCCGCGCGCGGTGCCCGTCGAGGTGGGCGGCGAGGACGTCGCGGTGGTCGCCGGGTGCGTACAACTCCACGCGTGTGTACGGGGACTTGGCGTCGGCGGGCGCGGTGAAGTAGAACACCGTGCCGTCCTCGTGCGGGTTGTGGCCGCCGCCGTCGGGGGTGGCGCCGTACTGCTCGAAGACCGCGCACAGGCCGCGCAGCACCAGGGGGTCGGGGGCCGGGACCTCGAAGGCCACGTGCGCCTCGTGCTGCCGTTCCCGCTCGTGGGCGGCGACCGCGCCGAGGTCCGAGCCCGGCGGCACGGTCAGCGCGAACACCTCGACCGTGCGCCGCGCTCCGTCCTGGCATTGCACCGTGGGGCGCAGGATGCCGACGTCGAGTTCCCGCGCACGCCGTGCGTGGCGCGCGGCGAGCCGCCGGCGCACGACGACGCTCGGCCGCGGCGGCGCGTCGGCGACGAGTCCGCACTCGGTGAGCATGGCGTCCAGCGCCGCCCGGGCGGGCGGGAAGACGAGCAGCGCCGCGTGCGAGAAGCGGCACCGCTCCACCAGGGACCGCAGCTCCGGGCCGTCCAGCCCGGGGAACAGCAGCGGGAGCAGGGTGGCGGTGTCCTGTTCCCTGACGAAGTCGGCCGTCGCGCGCAGGCGCGACGTGTCGCCCGGCGATGTGGTGATCACTGCGGGAGGTTCCCCGTTCAAGTGGGTTCGGGTGGGCGGTTCGGAGGCGGAGGGGTGCGGGACTACACGCCGACGTAGTGCTCGGCGAACCAGTCCTGGTGGCTGCGCGAGGTGCGCAGCGAGGCGAGCCGGGAGCGGCGCAGGGAGTTGTGGAACAGCGCTTCGCCGTCCGTGCCGGACGGGCCGTGCAGCAGCCCGATCATCCAGTGCGAGAACTCCTGCGCGCGCCAGATGTGCGTCAGGCAGCGCGCCGAGTACGCGTCGAGGCCCGTGCCGTCCCCGCGGGTGAGGGCGTCGGTCAGGGCCCGGGCGAGGAGGGCCGCTTCGAGGACGGCGAGGTTGGCGCCCTTGGCGGCGGACGGGCTGATCAGGCCGGCGGCGTCGCCCACCAGGAACAGCGCGCCGTGGCGCAGCGGTTCGAGCACGTCGGACTCCAGGTCGACGACGGAGCGCTGCACGACGGGCCCGCGGTGCAGCGGGCCGTACTCCCGCGTGCGCATCCGCAGTTCCAGCTCGTCCCAGATCCGCTCCTGCGTCCAGGCGCCGGCGGGCGTGCCGCGCTCGCACTGCAGGTAGTAGCGGGTGATCTCGGCGGKGCGGGCCATGTGCCCGGCGAACCCGCGCTCGTGCACCGCGTAGCCGACGGCATCGAGGCTGGGCGGCGCCTCGGCGAACAGGCCGAGCCAGGTCACACCGTGGTCGCGGTGGTGGCGGACCGTGCCGGTCGGCAGGGAGCGCCGGGCCGCGCCGTGGCGGCCGTCGCAGCCGGCCACGTACCGGGCCCGCCAGAGGCCGGGCCGCCCGTCGGCCTCGCGCACCCGCACCTCGGGCCGCTCGCTGTCGGCGTGGTGCACGGCCTCGGCCGCGGTGCCGAAGCGGATCCGTCCGCCGCGTTCCAGGTAGCGCGCCAGCAGGTCGGTCACCAACTGCTGCTGGGGGTAGACGGTGTGCGGCTCGCGCCGCCCGAGCGCCGCGTAGTCCAGCCGGAACCGGCCGTCCGCGGTACGGAACTCACAGGTGCCGTGGGTCCTGCCGTGCCGGTGCAGCCCCTCGGCGAGACCGTGCCGCTCCAGGGTCCGCACGGTGGCGGCGGCCAGGAACCCGGCGCGTGCCCGCGTCTGGACGTGCGCGCGCTCGGCCCGCTCCAGGATCACGCAGTCGATCCCCCGGTCCAGGAGGACGTTGCCGAGCACGAGCCCGGCCGGACCGGCTCCGAGGACGGCCACGTCGGTCGTACCGCCGTCCGGCCGCCGCCGGCTCTTCAGGTCTGTCACGGAAGGAGATCCTAGGGAGGCCGAAAACCGCGCTTCCGCAGATATCACCTGAATGCGCGACCAGAACGCAAAAACATCACCAGATCACGGAGAACGCGACCGTCGTGCGGCTCTGGCGCGGCGGCCCCCGGCTCCGGCGCGGTCGCCCGGATCTGATGCCGTCGCCCGGATCTGGCGAGAACGAGTGTTGCCATTCCGTTTCGGCGCGCGGAGCCTGTGTAGCGCGGGAGCGCTCCCACGCAGTCACGTCCCCCACCCCCACCTCCGAAAGGGGTACGCCGTGAGTTGTCATGATCACGACACAACCTCTCGCATGTCCCGCACCTCTCGCGCTTCTCTCCTCCTGAGCCTGCTCGCCGCCGTACTGCTGGGCCTGCTCCCCTGGAGCGGCCCGGCCGCCGCGCACGGCTCCGTGGTCGACCCGGCCTCGCGCAACTACGGCTGCTGGTCCGATGGGGCAGCGACTTCCAGAACCCGGCCATGGCCCAGCAGGACCCCATGTGCTGGCAGGCGTGGCAGGACGACCCGAACGCCATGTGGAACTGGAACGGCCTCTACCGCAACGGCTCCGCCGGCAACTTCGAGGCGGTCGTCCCCGACGGGCAGCTGTGCAGCGGGGGCCGGACCGAGGGCGGCCGCTACGACTCCCTGGACACCGTCGGCGCCTGGCGGACGACGGACATCGGCGGCACCTTCACCGTGAAGCTGTACGACCAGGCCAGCCACGGCGCCGACTACTTCCTGGTCTACGTCACCCGGCAGGGCTTCGACCCCGCCACCCAGCCGCTGACCTGGGACGACCTCCAACTGGTCGCGCGCACCGGCGCGTACGCCCCGAGCCAGAACTACTCGATCGGCGTCAGCACGTCGGGGCTGAGCGGACGGCACGTCGTGTACACGATCTGGCAGGCCTCGCACATGGACCAGACGTACTTCCTGTGCAGTGACGTGAACTTCCGCTGACACGGCCGCCGGTGCGGTCCGGGACCGGACGGGGCGGACAGGTGCCGGGCCGCCCGCCCCGGACCGCGCCGGTGATCGCCTATGTTGGCGCGCATGCAGTCATACACGATCGGCCAGGCCGCGCGTCTGCTCGGAGTGAGTCCGGACACCGCGCGGCGCTGGGCGGACGCGGGCCGGATGGTCACGCACCGGGACGAGGGCGGGCGGCGCCTCATCGACGGCAGGGACCTGGCCGCCTTCTCCGTCGAGCTCGCCAAGGGTGACGACGCGGAGGACGTCTCGTACACCTCCGTCCGCAACGCCTTCCCCGGCATCGTCACGGCCGTGAAGCTCGGTGACGTCGCCGCCCAGGTGGAGATCCAGGCGGGTCCGCACCGGCTGGTGTCCCTGCTGACGCGGGAGGCCGTGGAGGAGCTGGGCCTGGAGGTCGGGGTGGAGGCCACCGCCCGGGTGAAGTCGACCAATGTGCACATCGACCGGACCTGAGGGCGGCCCCGGGCCGGCGCCCCGGCCCCACGGCCACGGACGCTGTACGGACGCACATGCCACCCTCCCCCACGCCCTGCGCGGCTCGTGCCAAGCAACAGGAGACTTTCCCCTCGCATCTGCGGAAGTATCATCACCCTGTGCCGGGGTCGGCGCATGGCGTCCGCCGTGGGCGCCCGACCGCCCCGGCGACCTGGTGACCGGGCGGCCCCGCCCGGCCGCCGACCGAGGGAGTGGACCCGTGATGACCCGTACCGCACGCCGGCCCCGCCGTACCCTGCAGGTGGCCGGTGCGGGCACCGCCGCCCTGCTGGCGCTGAGCGCCTGTTCGTCGTCCGACGGCTCCTCGTCGTCGGAGCCGGACTCCTCCGCGTCCTCCGCGGGCGGACCCTCGGGCACGGTGACCGTGTTCGCCGCGGCCTCCCTCAAGGAGAGCTTCACGACGCTGGGCGAGAGGTTCGAGAAGGAACACCCCGGTACGAAGGTCACCTTCAGTTTCGGCGGCAGCGACTCGCTGGCCGCGAGCATCACGGGCGGCGCCCCGGCGGACGTGTTCGCTTCGGCCAGTCCCAAGACGATGAAGATCGTGACGGACGCCGGGGGCGCGGCGGGCACGCCCGCCACCTTCGTGCGCAACGAGCTGGAGATCGCCACCCTGCCGGGCAACCCCGACGACGTCACCTCCCTGAAGGACCTCACCGACCCGGGCCTCAAGGTCGTCCTGTGCGCCGAGGAGGTGCCCTGCGGCGCCGCCGCCCGCACGGCCCTCGACGCCGCGGACCTGAAGCTCACGCCCGTCTCCTACGAGCAGGACGTGAAGGCCGCCCTGACGAAGGTCGAGCTGAAGGAGGCCGACGCGGCCGTCGTCTACAAGACCGATGTGCACGCGGCGGGTGACAAGGTGGAGGGCGTGGAGTTCCCCGAGTCCGCCGACGCCGTCAACGACTACCCGATCGCGCGGCTGAAGGACGCCCGTAACGCCCGGGGCGCCGAGGCGTTCATCGAGCTGGTGCGGTCCACCGAGGGCCAGAAGGTCCTGACCGCGGCCGGGTTCCTCAAGCCGTGACCCCCACCGACGACCGGTCCGGGGCCGCGGTCCTCGCGGGCGGGCCTGCGCCGCGGTCCGTCCGCAAGGGCCGCGGCGGCCGGGGGGTGCCCCTGCCGCTGCTCGTGCCCGCGCTGATCGGCCTGGCGTTCCTGGTCGTGCCGCTGCTCGCCCTGCTCGTACGGGCCCCGTGGCGCAGTCTGCCCGACCTGCTGACCAGCGCCGAGGTGTGGCAGGCGCTGCGGCTGTCGCTGGTCTGCGCCACGGCGGCGACCGCAGTGAGCCTGGTCGTCGGCGTGCCGCTGGCCTGGCTGCTGGCCCGGGTCGAGTTCCCCGGGCGCGGACTCGTACGGGCGCTCGTCACGCTGCCCCTCGTCCTGCCGCCGGTGGTCGGCGGCGTGGCCCTGCTGATGGCGCTGGGCCGCAACGGCATCGTCGGGAAGTGGCTGGACGCGTGGTTCGGCGTCACGCTCCCCTTCACGACCGCGGGGGTCGTCGTCGCCGAGGCGTTCGTCGCGATGCCGTTCCTCGTCATCAGCGTCGAGGGCACCCTGCGCGCCGCCGATCCGCGCTACGAGGAGGCCGCCGCCACGCTCGGCGCCTCCCGCTTCACCGCGTTCCGCCGGGTCACGCTCCCGCTGATCGCGCCGGGCATCGCGGCCGGCGCGGTCCTGGCCTGGGCCCGGGCGCTGGGCGAGTTCGGGGCGACGATCACCTTCGCGGGCAACTTCCCGGGCAGTACCCAGACCATGCCGCTGGCCGTATACCTGGCCCTGCAGAGCGACCCGGAGGCCGCCGTCGCCCTGAGCCTGGTCCTGCTGGCCGTGTCCGTCGCGGTGCTGGCCGGCCTGCGCGACCGCTGGATGCGCGCGGCATGACCGACCTCCGCGGGAGCGCTCCCGCCCACCACGCCGCCGCCTCCGAGGAGGGGCTCGACGCTCACCTCGTCGTCGAGCGCGGCACCTTCCGGCTCGACGTGGCGCTGCGGGTCGCGCCGGGCGAGGTCGTCGCCCTGCTCGGCCCGAACGGCGCCGGCAAGACCACCGCGCTGCGCGCCCTGGCCGGGCTGACCCCGCTGACCGGCGGCCGGCTGCGGCTGGACGGCACGGCGCTGGAGCGCACGCCTCCGGAGTCCCGCCCGGTCGGCGTCGTCTTCCAGGACTACCTGCTCTTCCCGCACCTGAGCGCCCTGGACAACGTGGCCTTCGGGCCGCGCTGCCGGGGGGCGAGCAAGGCCGCGGCGAGGGCGACGGCTGCCGAGTGGCTCGACCGGCTGGGGCTGGCCGCCCACGCCGGGTCCAGGCCGCGCCGCCTCTCCGGCGGGCAGGCCCAGCGGGTCGCCGTGGCCCGCGCGCTCGCCACCCGCCCCCGGCTGCTCCTGCTCGACGAGCCGCTCGCCGCCCTGGACGCCCGGACCCGCCTGGAGGTACGGGCCCAGCTGCGCCGGCACCTCGCGGAGTTCGAGGCCGTCGCCGTCCTGGTCACGCACGATCCGCTGGACGCCATGGTGCTGGCCGACCGGCTGGTCGTCGTCGAGGACGGCCGGGTCGTCCAGGAGGGCGTCCCCTCCGACATCGCCCGCCACCCCCGTACCGACTACATCGCGCAGCTGGTCGGCCTGAACCTCTACCGGGGGGAGGCGCAGGGGCACGTGGTCCGCCTCGGCGCCGGTCCGTCCGTCACCACCACGGAGGCGCTGTCCGGGCCGGTCTTCGTGGCGTTCCCGCCGAGCTCCGTCACGCTGTACCGCGACCGTCCGACCGGAGTCAGCGCCCGCAACCTGTGGCGCTGCGAGGTCGTGGGCGTGGAGACCCACGGCGACCGGATCCGCGCCGACCTCACCGGGGAGCTGCCCCTGGTGGCGGACCTGACCACGGTCGGCGCCGCCGAGCTCGAACTGCACCCGGGCGCGACGGTCTGGGCCACCGTGAAGGCGACCCAGACCCACGCCTACCCGGTCTGAGCGCGCAGCGCGCCGCCGGGCGGCTTCAGCGCCCGGAATCGGGGCAGACGGGAGCAGGCACGCAGGAAAGACGTCATGAACCGCCCCTCCGGTGTCGGACGAGCGCCGGTGCCGCGGCGCGCGGCCCGCTCGCTCACGTGGACGAGGCAGGTGTCCGGGCGCGTACGCGGAAGGGGTGGGCCGGCGATGGCCGAGGACGAGCGGGGACGACGGGTCGTCGTCGGGGTGGACGGTTCTCCGGGCAGCCTGGCCGCCCTGCGCCGGGCGGCCGGCGAGGCCCGCCGCACCGGTGCCGAGCTGCTGGCCGTCCTCGCCTGGGAGCCGCCCGCCGGGGAGTTCGCCCACCGGCGCGGCGCGTTCCCGGCTCCGGTGGAGGAGCTGCGCCAGGAGGCCTGCGCGCGGCTCCTCACGGCCCTGCACACCGCCTTCGGCGACGCGGGGCCCGGTGTCCCGCTGCAGGGAATCGTCGCGCGGGGCGCCCCGGGGCGCGCCCTGGTGGAGAGCGCCGACCGGCCCGAGGACCTGCTGGTGATCGGCGCGGGCTGCCGCGGCAGGCTGCGGCGGGCCCTGTTCCCGTCCGTCGCCCGGTACTGCCTGGCGCACGCCGTCTGCCCCGTACTGGCCCTGCCGCCGTCGCCGCTGCGGGAGGACCTCGCCGCCCTGCGCCGCCGCGTCTCCCTGCGGCTGCCGCTGGACGCCCGGGAGCTGACGGAGGGCAGGTCCTGAGG
>NZ_VDFC01000085.1:16319-45349 GCF_008369065.1 Streptomyces apricus
GACCCGTCCGCCCGGCCCGCGCGTCTCAGTGCGGGGCCCGCTCCTCCAGGGCCGCGCGCCAGGCCGGCGGCGGGGTGTCCCCCGTCCCCGCCTCCGTGCCCGCGCGCCGGCCGCCGCGCGCGAAGAAGTCGGCCAGCGGCAGGATCGCCGCGCCGACCGTGACCGCGTCGGGGCCCAGGGCCCCGAGCTCGATGGTGACCCGCCCGGCGGGGTGGCGCAGCGCGTACGACACGGCGTGCGCGCGGACGGCGGGCAGGAAGCGCGAGCCCAGCTGGAGCCCGGCCCAGCCGCCGATGAGGATGCGTTCCGGCTGGAAGAGGTTGATCAGGTCGGACAGGCCCGCGCCGAGGTACTCGGCGGTCTCCTCCAGCACGGCGAGCGCCACCGGATCGGCCGCGGACGCGCCGCCCTCCACCGGGTAGGCCGCCGCCAGCATCGCGGTGAGCGCCGTCTCCTCGTCGACGCCCTTCGGCGGCCGTCCCCCGGCCTCCTCCCAGCGTTCGAGCAGCGCCTCGGCCCCGGCGTACGCCTCCAGGCAGCCGAGCGCCCCGCAGCGGCAGCGGCGCCCCCTGACCCGTACCGTCAGATGGCCCCACTCCACGGCGCGGCCCAGTTCCACGTCGTCCGAGACGAGGCTGGCGCCGACGCCGGAGCCGAAGAGGACCACGACCGCGTTGCGCGCGCCGCGCCCGGCGCCGAACCACATCTCGGCCTGGCCGAGGGTCTTGGCACCGTTGTCGGTGAAGTACGGGACGGAGTCCGGCAGCCCGCAGGCGGCGCGCAGCAGGGACTCCAGCGGGACGGACGGCCAGCCGATGGTCTGGCCGTGCACCACGGCGCCCTCGGCCGCGGTGCGCTCCACGATGCCGGGGACGCCGATGCCGACGCCGAGCAGCCGCTCGGGGGCGATGCCGGCCGTGGCCAGCACCTCCGCGACGCCGTCCCGGATGTGGCCGACGATGACCCCGACGTCGTAGTCCTGGTGCTCCAGCGCCCGGTCGGTGCGGGCCAGCTCGGTCAGGGCCAGGTCGAAGAGCTCGACGCGCACGCGGGTCTCGCCGACGTCCACGCCGATCATGTGGCCGCTGGCGGGCGCGACCCGCAGCAGGGTGCGGGGACGGCCGCCGTCGGAGTCCACGCTGCCCGCCTCCTCCACCAGACCCTCCGCGACGAGCTCCGCGACCACGTTGCTGATGGAGCCGGAGCTCAGTCCGGTGGCCGGACCGAGTTCGAAGCGGCTCATCGGTCCGTCGAAGTAGAGCCGTCTGAGCACCGCCGTGCGATTGCCCCGTCGCAGGTCACGCACCGTGCGCCCGTTCCGCCCCGCCATGTGGTTCCTTCCCGCCGGACCCCCGACCTGCAAGATACCGCTGCGCCAACCCTTGACGCGACTTTCTTACGGGTCTTAACTCACGTCCTAAATTAAGCCGTGAGGGTCGTTCGGGAAGTGAACGCACGACACCTCCCGCATTCCCTCAGGAAGGGACGCCTGACGTCATGCGCAGAACCCGAGCCGCCGCCGCGAGCGCGGTCACCGTTTCACTGCTGGCCGCCGTGACCGCCTGCGGCGGTGGCTCGTCGACGGACGGCGGGTCCAACGACTCGCCGAAGACGCTCACTTACTGGGCCTCCAACCAGGGCCCGAGCATCGAGGCCGACAAGAAGATCCTCACGCCCGAGCTGAAGAAGTTCGAGAAGCAGACCGGCATCAAGGTGAAGCTGGAGGTCGTCCCCTGGTCGGACCTCCTCAACCGCATCCTGGCCGCGACGACCTCGGGCCAGGGCCCCGACGTCCTGAACATCGGCAACACCTGGTCCGCCTCGCTGCAGGCGACGGGTGCCCTGCTGCCGTGGGACGAGAAGAACTTCGGCAAGATCGGCGGCAAGGACCGCTTCGTCGAGTCGGCGCTCGGCTCGGCGGGCGCGAGCGGCTCCGACCCGGCGGCGGTGCCGCTGTACTCGATGGCGTACGCGCTCTACTACAACAAGAAGATGTTCGAGGACGCGGGGATCTCCGGGCCGCCCGCGACCTGGGACGACCTGGTCGCCGACGGGAAGAAGATCTCCAAGGGCGGCAAGTGGGCGCTGGGCGCCGAGGGGTCGAACCTGTCGGAGAACATCCACCACGTCTTCGTCTTCGCCAAGCAGCACGGCGCCGACTTCTTCGACGCCGAGGGCAAGCCCGACTTCACCTCCGACGGGGCGGTGGCGGCGGTCAAGCAGTACGTCGACCTGATGGGCAAGGACAAGGTCGTCGCGCCCGGCAACGCCGAGTACGCGCAGAACCAGTCCCTCCAGGACTTCGCCAAGGACAAGACGGCGATGGTGCTGTGGCAGACGGCCGCCGCCACGCTCAAGGCGCACGGCATGAGCGACGACGAGTGGGGCGTCGCTCCGGTGCCGGTGCAGTCCGGCACGCCGGGCGCCGACAAGGCCGTCAACTCCATGGTGGCGGGCATCAACATGGCCGTCTTCAAGAACACCGACAACGTCGACGGCGCCGTGAAGTTCGTGAACTTCATGACGAGCGTGGACGAGCAGACGATCCTCAACAAGACCTACGGGTCCATCCCCCCGGTCAAGGCGGCCCAGCAGGACCCCGCGTTCAACACGCCCGCCCTGAAGGTCATCCGGGACACGCTCGCCACGAGCGCGGCCCCGCTGCCCCAGGTGCCGAACGAGTCGCAGTTCGAGACGGCGGTCGGCACGGCCGTGAAGGAGCTCTTCGCGGACGCCGCGGCCGGCCGGAAGGTCACCACGGCCTCCGTGAAGGAGAAGCTCGACGAGGCCCAGCAGCAGATGCCGAAGAAGTGAGCGCTCGATGACCGTGACCGCACAGCCCGCGGTCGGGAAGGAAGCACCGCCCGGTGCGACGGCGCCCGTCCCGCGCCGCCGCACCGGGCGGGTACGCCGCGGCGCCCTGCCGTACCTGCTCCTGCTGCCCGCCCTGCTCCTCGAACTCCTCGTCCACCTGGTGCCGATGGTCATCGGCATCGTCATGAGCTTCAAGGAGCTCACGCAGTTCTACATCCGCGACTGGGGCGCCGCGCCCTGGGCCGCGTTCGACAACTACAGCGTGTCCGTGGACTTCGACGCGCCCATCGGCAAGGCGCTGCTCCACTCGTTCTTCGTCACCTGCGCGTTCACCGTGCTGTCCGTCGGCCTGTGCTGGCTGATCGGCACGACGGCCGCGGTCTACATGCAGGAGAACTTCCGCGGGCGGGGCTTCCTGCGCGCGGTGTTCCTCGTGCCGTACGCGCTGCCGGTGTACGCGGCCGTCATCACCTGGGCCTTCATGTTCCAGCGGGACAACGGCCTGGTGAACCACGTGCTGCACGACCAGCTGGGCCTGACCGACAGCCCGTCCTTCTGGCTGATCGGTGACAACAGTTTCGTCGCGCTGCTCGTCGTGTCGGTGTGGAAGGGCTGGCCGTTCGCCTTCCTGATCGTGATGGCGGGCCTGCAGAACATCCCGAAGGAGCTGTACGAGGCGGCCTCGATCGACGGAGCCGGGATGCTCCAGCAGCTGCGGCGCATCACGCTGCCGTCGCTGCGGCCGGTGAACCAGGTGCTGGTCCTCGTGCTGTTCCTGTGGACGTTCAACGACTTCAACACGCCCTTCGTGCTGTTCGGCAGGGCGGCGCCGGATGCCGCCGACCTGATCTCGATCCACATCTACCAGTCGTCGTTCGTGACGTGGAACTTCGGGGCCGGCTCGGCGATGTCCGTGCTGCTCCTGCTCTTCCTGCTGGTCGTGACGGGCGTCTACCTCGTCCTGACCTCCCGCGGACGGAGGGCCGCCGATGTCTAGCACCCCGACCACCGCGCGGCGCTCGCCGATGGCCGCGCCCCGCTCCTTCGTCTGGTCGCGCCGGATCTTCCTGACGCTGCTCACCGGTTTCGTCCTGCTGCCGGTGTACGTGATGCTCTCCAGCTCGCTCAAGCCGCTGCAGGACGTGTCGGGTGAGTTCCGCTGGCTGCCCAGCGGGCTGACGATCCGCCCCTACATCGACATCTGGTCGACGGTCCCGCTGGCGAAGTACTTCGTCAACTCGCTGATCGTGGCGGGCGCGGCGACGGTCCTGTCGGTGGTGATCGCGATCTTCGCCGCGTACGGGGTGAGCCGCTACCGCTTCCGCGGCAAGCGCCTGTTCACCGTGACCGTGCTCTCCACCCAGATGTTCCCCGGCATCCTCTTCCTGCTGCCGCTGTTCCTGATCTACGTGAACATCGGCAACAGCACCGGCATCGCGCTCTTCGGCTCGCGGCTCGGCCTGATCCTCACCTATCTGACGTTCTCGCTGCCGTTCTCGATCTGGATGCTGATCGGGTACTTCGAGTCGGTGCCGCGCGACCTCGACGAGGCCGCGATGGTGGACGGCTGCGGACCGCTCGGCGCGCTCTTCCGGGTCGTGGTGCCCGCCGCGGTCCCCGGGATCGTCGCCGTCGCGGTGTACGCGTTCATGACGGCGTGGGGCGAGGTGCTGTTCGCGTCCGTGATGACCAACGACACCACCCGCACGCTCGCCGTGGGCCTGCAGGGCTATGCCACCCAGAACGACGTGTACTGGAACCAGGTCATGGCCGCCTCCCTCGTGGTGAGCGTGCCCGTGGTCGCCGGGTTCCTGCTGCTCCAGCGCTACCTGGTCGCCGGGCTGACCGCCGGGGCCGTCAAGTGACCACACCACCCCGCACACCGACCGGTACCCCCCACCCCGAGAGGACTTCCGTGACCATCGATCTCGCCGCTCTCCCCCAGGACTTCCTGTGGGGCACGGCCACCTCGGCGTACCAGATCGAGGGGGCGGTGGCCGAGGACGGCCGCTCACCCTCCATCTGGGACACGTTCTCGCACACCCCGGGGAAGGTCGACGGCGACGACCACGGGGACGTGGCCTGCGACCACTACCACCGGTGGCGCGAGGACATCGGCCTGATGAAGGAGCTGGGCACCAACGCCTACCGGCTGTCGGTCGCCTGGCCGCGGGTGGTGCCGGGCGGCGACGGGCCGGTCAACGGCAAGGGGCTGGACTTCTACGACGCGCTGGTCGACGGGCTGCTGGAGGCGGGCATCACCCCGTCGGTCACCCTCTACCACTGGGACCTGCCGCAGGTGCTCCAGGACCGGGGCGGCTGGTCCGAGCGCGACACGGCGCACCACCTGGCGGCGTACGCGGCGGCCGTGGCCGAGCGCCTCGGCGACCGCGTCCAGCACTGGACGACCCTCAACGAGCCGCTGTGCTCGGCCTGGATCGGTCACCTGGAGGGCCGGATGGCCCCGGGCCTGACCGACCTCACGGCGGCGGTCCGCACCTCCTACCACCTGCTGCTGGGCCACGGCCTCGCCACCCAGGCGATCCGCGCCGCGGCCCCCGGCGCGCAGGTCGGCATCGTCAACAACCTGTCCAGCGTCGAGGCCGCCACCGACCGCCCCGAGGACGTGGCGGCGGCCCGGCGCATGGACGGCCACACCAACCGCTGGTGGCTCGACCCGGTCCACGGCCGCGGCTTCCCGGCGGACATGCGCGAGGTGTACGGCGTCGAACTGCCCGAGCGGGAGGGCGACCTGGCGACGATGGCCCAGCCGCTGGACTGGCTGGGGCTGAACTACTACTTCCCGTCGGCGATCGCGGACGACCCGACGGGCCCGGCCCCGTACGCGACCGAGGTCCGCCGGCCCGGTGTGCCGCGCACGGCCATGGACTGGGAGGTCGACGCGGCCGGCATCGAGAGCCTGCTGCTGCGCCTGACGGACGAGTACGGCGCCCGCAGGCTGTACGTCACCGAGAACGGCTCCGCCTACCCGGACGTCGTGCGCCCGGACGGCACCGTCCACGACCCCGAGCGTGCGCAGTACCTCGAACAGCACCTGGCGGCCTGCGCCTCGGCGGTGCGCAAGGGCGCCCCGCTCGCGGGCTACTTCGCGTGGTCGCTGCTGGACAACTTCGAGTGGGCCTACGGCTACGACAAGCGGTTCGGCCTCGTCCACGTCGACTACCGGACGCAGAAGCGCACGGTGAAGGGCAGCGGGCGCCGGTACGCGGAGATCATCCGCGAGCACGGCGGCAGCGAGCGCCGGGCCGCCTGACCCCCACCGGGCCGGCCGCGCCTCACCGGGCCGGCCGGTCCAGCTCGTCGAGGGCGGCGACCAGCTCCGGGGCCACCCGGTCCCGGAGCCAGGCGTCGTGCTCCGCCCCCATGTCCCTGGGCACCGTCTCGACGAGCATGATCAGGTAGAGATAGCTGCGGTAGAGGGCCAGGCGGAGGCGGGCCGGACGGTCGAACTCCACCCGCCCGCCTGCTTGCTGATAGCCCGCCAGGAAGTCCCGGTCCTGCTCGATGTCGCCGAGCACCGCCAGGGACACGAAGTCGGCGACCGGATCGCCCCAGAACATGCGCTCGCCGTCGATCAGCCCGCCGATCCCGGGCGCGCCGTCCGGTCCGGCCGGGCGTTCGACGAGGATGTTCCCCCGCCACAGGTCGAAGTGGACCAGCCGGGGGACGGCCACCTCGTCGAGGGCGCCGTACGCGCGGGCGGCCGTACGGGCCACGTCGTCCACGGACCGGGGCAGCCGGGCCCCGTACCGCCGGGCGTCGTCCAGGACGGCCGCGTACATGCCGCGGAAGGCCGAGCCCCAGTCGGCGGCGAGGGGCCCCAGCGCCCCGGACGGATAGCCGAACCCGGGTCCCGGGACGCGGTGCAGCAGCGCCACGTGGCGCCCCAACTCGGCGCGCAGCGCACCCTGTTCGTCCGCGGTGAACGCGCTGCCCCACATGTCCCCCGGGCAGGCGGTCATCAGCAGGTACCGCCCGAGCGGGCCGGAGGCGTCGAAGGAGGCGGCCACCACGCGAGGCACGGGCACCCCGGCCGCGGCGGCCGCCCGGTAGAACTCGGCCTCGGAGACGAGGAGATCGCGCTCGTGCCGCAGCCCGGGCACGGCTTCGGGGGGCGGGGTCTTCAGCACGTACCGGCCCCCGTCGTCGAGGAGCACCTCCTCGACGGCGTTGTACGTCCCCCCGCTGAGCCCCCGACACGAAACGAGCCCGGCCGACACCCCGGCCGCCTCCAGAACCCGCCGAACCCGCCCTTCGGACACGCCTCACCATCCCGTCGTCCACGGCTCAGGCTACGGATTCCGCCCCTGAGGGGCGCGGGGCTGCGACATGTGCGGCTCCGCCGCGCGGGCGCGCCCAGCCCCTAGGAACCCGCACCCACCGAACAACCCTCGCCCTCGAACCCGAAAAAAGCGGAGCGCCTAAGCTCCACGCATGGAACAGAGTGAGATCATCCTCCGTGCGATCGGCGTCCTGACCGAGACCCAGGAAATGGTGCGCCGGCTCAACGAGGACACCGCGGCCGACATGGACGCCGGCGAGGCCCAGCTGGGCCGACTGGTCACCGAGGTCTTCCCGACGGTGGAGGTGCCCGGCGACGCCACCCCCGCCGAGGCCGGCCAGGCCGTCGTCGACGCCCTGATGCCCGCCGCGATCTCCCTCGTGGGCGCGTTCGCCTTCCTCTTCTCGGAACTCGCCGAGGTCCACGACACGGGCCGCTCCGAGATCAAGAGCACCGACCTGCTGCGGGCCCTCGCGCTGCGCCTGTCCCGCCCGGACGACGAGGCCTGACCCCGGCCGGAAGCACGGAGGGAGGGGGGCCTCGACGGAGTCAGATCTTCCGGATGTGTTCGGTGCGCCCGTCGAACGGGAAGTGGCCAAGGATGCGAGATGTACGTGAGGTGTGGGCCTCCTGCGCCACCCGGCTGGCGAAATGGCGCCAGGAGCCCGTGATCGTCCAGTCCGTCCGGTCCTCGGCGGCAGCCACGCTGGCCTACGTGGTCGCCCTGCACTTCAGTCCCGAGGCCGCACCGCTGACCGCTCCGCTGACCGCGCTCCTCGTCGTCCAGGTCACCCTCTACTCCACCCTCACCACCGGGGTGCGGCGGGTGAACTCCGTGGTCGCCGGGGTGCTCGTCGCCATCGGTTTCAGCGCGCTGGTCGGGCTCACCTGGTGGAGCCTGGGACTGCTCATCCTGGCCTCGCTGGCCGTCGGCCACCTGGTGCGGGTCAGCGAGTTCGTGCCCGAGGTGGCGATCAGCGCCATGCTGGTCCTCGGCGTCACCCGGATCGGCGACACCGCCTGGGCCCGCATCCTGGAGACGGTGATCGGCGCCGTGGTCGGACTCGGCTGCAACCTGCTGTTCGCTCCCCCGGTGTGGACCGGCGCCGCCGGTGAGTCCATCGAGGACCTGGCCCGCCGGATGCGGCGGCTGATGCGGCGCGTCGGCGAGGAGGCGTCCGGCAGCACCCCGGCGTCCGTCGCCGCCGAGCGGCTGCACGAGGCGCGCCGGCTCGACCACGAGATCGTCGACGTGGACGCGGCCCTCAAGCAGGCCGAGGACAGCCTGCGGCTCAACCCGCGCGTACGGGAGGGGCTGCTGCACCGGGTCGTCCTGCGCACCGGCCTCGACACGCTGGAGATCTGCACGGTGGTCCTGCGGGTGCTCGCCCGCACCCTCACCGACCTGGCCAAGGAGCGCGAGCCCGAGCCGCTGTTCGAGCCGCACGTCGGGGCGACCTTCGAACAGCTGCTGTCCGAGGTCGGTGACGCCGTGGTCAGCTTCGCGGTCCTGGTCACCACCGACGTCAGCCGCAGCGCCGAGTCGGCCGAGTCACGGCTCGCCTCGGAGCTCGCCGCCGCGACGGCCACCCGCGAGAAACTGGCCCAGCTGCTGCTGACGGAGGTGCAGCGGGACGCGCGCCAGTGGCAGTTGTACGGCGCCGTGGTCACCGAGGTCACCCGGATCCTCGACGAGCTCGACATGGAGCACCGCTCCCGCCGGCTCCTGGAGGAGCTGGACCGCTGCACGCGCGAACAGCGCGAGCGCATGCCCCGCCTGGACCGCCTGAACCGGCGCCTGCGCACCGTGCGGCGCGGCCGCCCGGCCGGCGCGGGCCGCAACAGGTGACGGGCCCGGCAGGTGACGGGCCCGGCCGGCTCAGCCCTCGCTCTCCGTGCGCTGGCGCTGCAGCGTGCGCGGGCAGCCAGCCGTGCCGGCCTGGGTGAGCAGGACGTGCATGCGCTCGGTGAGCTGTCCGACGTCGTCCGCCGGACGGTGGAAGGGCAGGCGCACGTCCCCGTGGCTGCGGACGCGCTCGATGCGCAGCGTCAGCCCGTGCCGGTCCACGGCGAGCGGCTGCACCCGTACGGCGCCGTGCAGGCTCTCCGGTTCGACGAGGCGGGTCAGCCGCTCGACGGCGTCCGGGTGGGCGTCCGCCAGGTGGGTCAGCAACTGCGCCTCGGCGAGGGCCAGCGGGTCGGGCTCGGCGGCGGCGTACTCGTCGAGGTCGACGACGACCGCCCCGCCGGGCCCGCGCAGCACGGCGCGCGTCGGACGGAAGGTCAGGTGCTCGTCCTCGGGCGTGAACCAGCCCGCCATCCACAGCCGGGCGCGGATCCGGTGGCGCACGGGGACGGGTGAGACGTCGGCGAACTCCAGGACGGCGGACGGCTCCCCGCGCGGCGCGCAGATCGCGGCCGTGCCGAGCGCGCTGTCGTCCGGCAGGCGCAGCAGCACCCGGCCGTCCGGTGCGACCGTGTGCACGCCGATGAACTCCTCCCGGCCGCCTTCCGCGGTCACCGCGCAGGACCACGCCGCGGCAAGCACCGACCTGGCACGTTGCGCCGTGGCCGGTGCGGCCGTCCAACTGTGACGGTCACCCATCCCGAACCTCCCTTAGGTAAGCCTTGCCTAACCTACAGAAGTTCGGGGTGTACGCCAACCACGCTGCGCCGATCACGGCGGCTTTTCACCGCGGCTTCTCCACGCGGTTCGCCGTACCGGGGTTCACGCCGTCCAGTGGGCGGGGCGGGTGCACGACCGCGGGAGCAGGGTGCCGGCGCTCCCCCTGGCGGCTTGCAGCTGCGGCTGGGTGAGGAAGAGGGCGCCGGTCAGGTCGGCGTCCGTGAGGTCGGTGTCGCGCAGGTCGGCACCGATCAGGTCCGCGCCGCGCAGATCGGCGCCCGTCAGGTCGGCGGCGATGAGGTACGCCCCGCGCAGGTTGGCGCCCCGCAGGTCGGCGCCCCGGAGCCGGGCGCCCATCAGGTCGGCGCCCCGGCGGTCCTTCGGCCTACCCTTCTTCCCCTTCTTGCCGTTCCTGCCCTTCGCGTCCCCGCCGAGACCGGCGCGGGCCAGCTCGCTGGCGCGCAGCAGCAGGACGTTGACGTCCTGCCGGACCGACGCCACGTCCAGCTCGGCGATCTCCTGCGGTGCCCGGCGGGTGAGCGCCTCGGTCCGGTCGAGCGCGCGGCGCAGCTCGGCGTGGAGCGGCCGGGCGGCGGGCAGGGCGAGCGCCTCGGTGAGGTACCGGAGCAGCTCCTGCAGGTGCCGTACGGTCCGGAAGACGTCGAACATCAGGCGGGCCTCGTCCCCGGGGCGCGAGCGCCAGTCCTCGCCGCCGAAGACGACCTGCGAGACCTTCTGGCCGGCGCCGAAGCAGTCGTAGACCGTGCAGCCGCTGAAGCCGCGCTGCCGCAGCTCCGCGTGGATGCCGCAGCCGAAGTCCGCCCGGAGGTTGCGGCACGGGGTGCCCGCGGCCTTGTCGACCGCGAAGTCCGCCGAGGCGGCGAAGGGCAGCGCGACGCAGCACAGCCCGAAGCAGCGGGAGCAGTCCGCCGTCAGCTCCGCGTGGTCCGTCGCCGTGCCGCCGGGTTCGTCTCGCATGCCTGCCACCCTACGCAGTGCGCGCCCGGGCCGATCATGAGGGCAGCCCGGGCGGGCCTACGCCATGTCGCGGAGCATCGCCAGGTTGCTCACCAGCAGACCGCCGTCGACCGGCAGGGTCACCCCGGTGATCCAGGACGCGTCCGCCGAGGCCAGGAAGGCGACGGCGGACGCGATGTCGGCGGGCTCGCCGACGCGGCCCAGCGGGTAGTGGGCGGTGGCGCGTTCGAGGATCTCGCCCCGGCCGTCCCAAGCATTGGTACGGACGGTGCCGGGCTCCACGAGGTTCACCCGCACACCGCGCGGCGCCACCTCGACGGCGACGGTGCGGGTGAGCGAGGCCAGCGCGGCCTTCGCCGCGCTGTACGCGTGGGAGCCGAAGTGCTGCTCGGCGTTGACCGATCCGATGCTGACGACTGCGCCCCGCCCGCCGGCCGCCGCCAGGTGCGGCAGGGCGGCGCGGATGCAGCGGTAGGCGCCGTGCAGCGTGATCTCGAAGTCCTCGTACCAGGGGCCGTCCTCGTGCTCCTCGAAGGACGGCGGGTCGGTGTGGCACGCGTAGGCGTTGTTGACCAGGACGTCGAGCCCGCCGAAGGAGTCCACGGCGGCGGCGACCGCCGCCTCGACGGCGGCGCGGTCGGCGACGTCGCACGCGTGCGGTGCGGCCGTGCCGCCCTTCGCCCTGATCTCGTCCGCCACCCGCTCGGCGCGGGTGGCGTCGAGGTCCGTGACCAGCACGTTCGCGCCTTCCGCGGCGAAGCGGTGTGCTGTCGCCTCGCCGATGCCCTGGCCTGCGGCGGTGATCAGGACTGTGTGATCGTTGAATCGCCTCATGGGATCACACTAGGCACGGGAGTTCGGCTGCGGGTCCGATGTGGCTGAGCGCGCAGTTCCCCGCGCCCCTACGGGGCTCTCAGGCCTCGTCCCTCGCCAATGTCAGCAGGCGGTCCAGGACCCTCGGGCCGCCCGCCCGTACGCCGTCGTGCTCGAACTCGTCCGTGACGTAGGTGCGCAGGCCGCGGATCGTGCGGGCCGTCCGCAGGGCGTGGTCGGTGTCGACGTACATGTCGTCGTGGTAGACGGCCGCGGCGACGGGGACCTCGTTGGCGGCGAGGCGGCCGGCGTCGTACAGGACCGGCCAGTCGGTGCGCTCGGCGAGCAGGTCGGCCGTCTCGCGCAGCGGGCGCAGGGCGGGGTCGCAGTCGAAGGTCCAGGGGTGGACGGACTCGCCGGTGAACAGGACCGGGCCGTCGCCGGCGAGGGTCTTGGCCGCGTCGAACTGGGGGAAGTCGGCGCGGACCCGCTCGGCGGACCAGGCGGTGGGGCGCTCGCCCTGGGCGTAGCAGGCCTCGTGGACCAGCGCGTACAGCGGGTGTCCGGCGTAGGACAGCAGGGACTGGACGTCCTCCTGGAAGGCGTCGGAGAGGGCCGGGCCCTGCGCGGTGCGCACGAAGGCGTTCTCCAGGAGGTAGTGCAGCCGGTGGCTGCCCTCGCCGCCGCCCAGGAGGATGCCGAGGGACTGGAAGGCCTCGACGGTGAGCCGGTAGCCGCCGTTCAGGACCGGCTCGTGCGTCAGGACGTACTCGGCGATCCGCCGGGCCCGCTCGACGTCCTGGGGGTAACGCGCGTAGTGCGCGGCGACCTTGCGCTCGATGCGCGGGTAGGCGGCCCGGTAGACGTCGTCGGCGTGGCCGTCGAGGGTGGGCAGTCCCCCGGTGATCAGGGCCGTGCTGAGGCCCTCGGGCGCGGTGGAGAGGTAGTGGGTCGCGCAGAAGCCGCCGAAGCTCTGGCCGAGGACCGTCCAGGGGGCGCCGCCCGTGACGGCCGGGCGGATCGCCTCGCAGTCGCGCACGATGGAGTCGGCGCGGAACAGGGCCAGGTAGTCGGCCTGTTCGCGCGGGCCGCCGCGCAGTGGGAGCGTCTGCCGGTTGGCGGGCGTGGAGCTGCCGGTGCCGCGCTGGTCGAGCAGCAGGACGCGGAAGTCCTCCAGGGCGCGGCCGAGCCAGGCCTGCTTGCCGACGAAACGGTTGGCGCCGAAGCCGGGGCCGCCCTGGAGGTACACCAGCCACGGCAGGTCCCGGTCCACCCGGTCGCTCGCCACCACTTCACGGGCGTACAGCTCGATCGTCTCGCCGTCGGGGGCGTCGTGGTCGAGGGGCACGGTGAACCGGTGGTCACGCAGGACGACACCGGGCTGACGGTAAGTGGCACTCAAAAGGGGCTCCCGAGACGGACGGATTCCTGATCGCGAACCAGTTCAGCACAAGTTCTCCGGCGCGCCGAGGGCGGGGATCAAGAAATGCGTACTGACCGGCCGATCAGACTCCGGGCGCGAACGTACTGAACGACCGCTCAGCACGGACCGCCGCCCGGCAGGCCGGTCCGGCCGGTCCGAACGGTTCGGGGTGTCCGGGGGGTCAGCGGGGCGGGAGACTTGAGCGGCGGACGACCAGTTCCGGCTGGAGCACCACGCGCCGGTGCTCGTGCGGGACGGGGGACGTCCCGGCCCCGGTCTCCTCCAGGAGGAGCTCCGAGGCGAGCGCGCCCATGGTCACGGCGGGCTGGCGCACCGAGGTCAGCGGGACGGCCGCGGCCGCCGCGAACTCGATGTCGTCGTAGCCGACGATCGCGAGGTCGTCCGGGACGCCGACGCCGGCCGCGAACATGGCCTGCAGGACACCCAGGGCGAGCAGGTCGTTGGCGCAGAAGACGGCGGTCGGACGGTCGGCGAGGCCGAGGAGCCGGGCTCCCGCGTCACGGCCCGCGGCCACGTCCAGGCGCTCGGTGGGCAGCTCGCGCAGGCACTCCGGGCCGAGTCCGGCCTCGTCGAGGGCGTTCAGGGCGCCCGTGCGGCGGTCCGCGACCTGGTTGAGTCCGGGCGGCCCGCTCACGTACGCGATGGAGCGGTGCCCGGCGTCGACGAGGTGCCGCACGGCGAGCGCGCCGCCCGCGACGTCGTCGACGGAGACCGAGCACTCGGTGGTGCCCTCGGCGACCCGGTCGACGAGGACGAAGGGGATGCCGTGGCGGCGGAACGCCTCGATGTTGCGGCCGGTCGCGTCGGCGGGCGTCAACAGGACGCCCCGTACCCGCTGTTCGGCGAAGAGCGCCAGGTAGTCGGCCTCCTCGCCGGCGCTCTGCGCGCTGTTGCAGACCATCACGCCGAGGCCGGCCTCGCGGGCCGCCCGCTCGGCGCCGCGCGCCACGTCCACGAAGAAGGGGTTGCCCATGTCGAGGACGAGCAGGCCCATGATCCGGCTGCGCCCGGCGCGCAGCTGGCGCGCCGACTCGCTGCGGACGTAACCGAGCCGGTCGATGGCGGAGAGCACGCGGGCGCGGGTCTCGGACGCCACCGTGTCGGGGCGGTTGATGACGTTCGAGACCGTGCCGACGGAGACTCCGGCGACTCGGGCGACGTCCTTGATACCCACCGACTGGGCCATCAGGCGGTTACCTCCGGGGGAACGGGGAGTGGTGGGCACGCGGCCACATTACCCGCGTGCCCACCCGGAACGGACTCCGTCGTACGGGTGGGGCGAGGTCGGTGACACGCAGCGCCGACGGCGTCGTACCGGTGGACCTGACCTGGTACAGAGGGGAAGAAGGGCACGGTGGTCAGTCGAGGTGGAAGACCTCGCCGAGCGGTTTCATGGCCTCGTCGGGCCTGGCGCCGTCCAGCGCCTCGAAGAAGGGCGCCATCTCGGCCTGCCAGCGGGCGTTGACCCCGGTGGCCTCCATGCCCGCCTGCGCGGCGGCGAAGTCCTCGGTCTCCAGGTATCCGACCAGCAGGCCGTCCTCGCGCAGGAAGAGCGAGTAGTTGTGCCAGCCGGTGGCCGAGAGCGCCTCGCGCATCTCGGGCCACACGGCGGCGTGCCGCTCGCGGTACTCGTCGAGCCGGTCCGCACGGACCTTGAGCAGGAAACAGACGCGCTGCATGACGTACCGCTCCGGATTCGGTGGGGGGTGGGATGCCGCCGGGCGGGCCGCCGAGCTGCCGGACTGCCGTACCGCGGTGCCGCGGTGCCGCGGTGCCGCGGTGCCGCGGTGCCGGCGGACGGTCGGAAACGGACGGTCAGAAGTCGAACTGGTCGATGTTCTTCGCATTGAACACGGTCGGCTTGCCGAGGTTGATCACACCGTCCTTGCCGATGGTGTACTCGCCCATGTCGCCGGCCTTGAAGGTCTCGCCCTCCTTGCCGGTGATCTGGCCGGAGACCAGCGCGACGGAGGTGCGGGCGGCCAGCTCGCCGAGCTTGGCCGGGTCCCACAGCTCGAAGGCCTCGACGGTGCCGTTCTTGACGTACTTGCGCATGTCGTTCGGGGTGCCGAGGCCGGTCAGCTTGACCTTGCCCTTGTACTTGGAGCCCGACAGGTACTGGGCGGCGGCCTTGATGCCGACGGTGGTCGGGGAGATGATCCCCTTCAGGTTCGGGTACTCCTGGAGCAGGCCCTGGGTCTGCTGGAAGGACTGCTGGGCGTCGTCGTTGCCGTAGGCGGTCTTGACGAGCTTGATGTCCTTGTACTTCGGGTCCTTGAGCTCGTCCTTCATGAAGTCGATCCAGGTGTTCTGGTTCGTCGCCGTCTGCGCGGCGGACAGGATCGCGATCTCGCCCTTGTAGCCGATCTGCTCGGCGAGCAGCTGCACCTCGGTGCGGCCCAGGTCCTCGGCGCTGGCCTGCGAGACGAAGGCGTTGCGGCAGTCGGTCTTGGTGTCCGAGTCGTAGGTGACGACCTTGATGTCGTTCTTCATGGCCTGCTTGAGCGAGGTGCACAGCGCGCCCGGGTCCTGCGCGGAGACGGCGATGGCGTCGACCTGCTGCTGGGTGAGCGTGTTGACGTAGGAGACCTGGCCGGCGGTGTCGGTGCCGCTGTTGGTGCCGACCTCCTTGTACTTCGAGCCCAGCTCGGTGAGGGCCTTCTCGCCGCCCTTGTCGGAGGAGGTGAAGTACGGGTTGTTGACCTGCTTCGGCAGGAAGCCGACGGTCAGGCCCTTCTTGGTGGCCGCGTTCGGGTCGGCCTTGCCGGCCGCCGCGTTCGAGCCGCCCTCGTCCTTGACGTCGTCCTTGGAGGTCCCGCCACCACAGGCGGTGAGGGCCAGGGCCAGAGAGGTGGTGGCAGCGAGAACCGCACAGGCTCGACGGAGGGATGACTTGCGCATGATGGGTCCTTTACAAGAAGGGTTGAGTACGGCGGGGCGCCCCAAAGGGGCGCGGGGAACTGCGCGACCAGCCACTGACGGCCCGCAGCTGACGACTACCTGACCAGCTGAGCCCTGTCGGCCTAGCCCGTGGAACTGCGCGCCGCCCGGCGCCCGGCCCGGGCGACGGACACCTGCCGAGCGACCCGGGGCCCGAGCACGGACAGCACGAGCAGCACACCCGTGACGACGATCTGCGACTGCGCGGAGACGTCCTGCAGACTCATGACGTTCTGGAGCGCACCGAGCAGGAAGACTCCGGCGATCGCACCGCCGAGCGTCCCCTTGCCGCCGTCGAAGTCGATGCCGCCGAGCAGGACGGCCGCCACGACGGAGAGTTCGAGCCCCGTGGCGTTGTCGTAGCGGGCGCTGGCGTAGTGCAGCGCCCAGAAGATGCCGGTCAGCGACGCCATGAGCCCGGTCACGGTGAACAGGATCAGCTTCTGCCGCCTGACCCGGATGCCGGCGAACCGGGCGGCCTCCTCGCTGGCGCCGACCGCGAACAGGGATCGCCCGAACGGGGTGGCGTGCAGCGCGACCACGGCGATCGCGAGCAGCACGAGGAAGGGCAGGAACGCGTACGGGATGAAAGTGTCCCCGATGCGTCCGGCCGCGAAGTCCAGGTACTGGGAGGGGAAGTCGGTCACCGCGTCGGAGCCGAGCACGATCTGCGCGATGCCCCGGTAGGCGGCGAGGGTGCCGATGGTGACGGCCAGGGACGGCAGGCCGAGGCGGGTCACCAGCAGTCCGTTGACCAGCCCGCACACCACGCCCAGGAGCAGGCAGATCGGGATGATCGTCTCGATGGTCATGCCCTGGTTCCACAGGGCGCCCATCACGGCGCCGGACAGGCCCGCCGTGGAGGCCACCGAGAGGTCGATCTCGCCGGACACCACGAGCATCGTCATCGGCAGCGCGATCAGCGCGATGGGCAGCGTGTTGCCGATGAGGAACGACAGGTTGAGCGCGTTGCCGAAGCCGTCCACGGTGGTGAAGGAGAGCAGCAGGACGACGATCAGGAGGGCGCCCACCACTGTGTCCCAGCGGACGGCGCGCGTGAGGGCGGAGTCAGCCATGGCGGGCGTTCCTCTTCTTCAGGGCGGTCGCCACGCGCAGGGCGACGATCCGGTCGACCGCGATGGCGAGGATGAGCAGGATGCCGTTGATGGCGAGCACCCAGACGGAGCTGACGCCGAGGGCGGGCAGCACGCTGTTGATGGAGGTGAGCAGCAGCGCGCCGAGGGCCGCCCCGTAGACGCTGCCGGAGCCGCCGGTGAAGACGACGCCGCCGACCACGACCGCGCTGACGACGGTGAGTTCGTAGCCGTTGCCGGTGCCGGAGTCGACGTTGCCGAACCGGGCGAGGTACAGGGCGCCCGCGAGGCCCGCGAGGGCTCCGCAGAAGGTGTAGGCGGCGAGGATCCGCTTGCGCACGGGGATGCCGGCGAGGCGGGCGGCCTCCGGGTTGGAGCCCAGCGCGTACAGCTCGCGGCCGCTGCCGAAGTGCTTGAGGTAGTACGCGGTGGCCACCAGGACCGCCAGTGCGATCAGGGCCAGGTACGGCACGGCGGAGATGCCGCCGGCGCCGAAGTCGATGAAGCCGTCGGGCAGTCCGGCCGCGGTGATCTGCCGGGAGCCGACCCAGATGGAGTCGATGCCGCGGATGATGTAGAGCGTGCCGAGGGTGACGACGAGCGCGGGCACCTGGCCGAGGCTGACGAGCAGTCCGTTGACCAGGCCGCAGCCGACGCCGAGGAGGACCGCGAGGACCACCGCGACGACGGAGTCGCCGCCGCCTTCTAGGTAGGTCCCGGCGGCGAAGGCGCTGATGCCGAGCGTCGAGCCGACCGACAGGTCGACGTTGCGGGTGATGACGACCAGCGACTGGCCGGTGGCGACCAGTACGAGGATGGTCGCGTTCAGCAGGAGGTCCTTGATGCCCTGCTCGGACAGGAAGTCGCTGTTGCCGATCTGGGTGATGACGATCATCACCAGGAAGACGACCAGGATGGCCAGTTCGCGCATCTTGAAGACGCGGTCCACCAGCCGGGTGCCGCTGGATTTGGGCACCTCGGGGGCGGGGGCGGTTTCGGGAGCGGTGACCGTCACGCGGCGACCCTCCCCGTGGCTGCGGCCATCACGGTTTCCTCGGTGGCGTCGGTGCGGGCGATCTCGGCGGTGATCCGGCCTTCGTGCATGACGAGGACGCGGTCGGCCATGCCGAGGATCTCGGGCAGGTCGGAGGAGATCATCAGGACGGCGACCCCGTCGGCGGCCAGCTGGCTGAGCAGCCGGTGGACCTCGGCCTTCGTGCCGACGTCGATGCCGCGGGTGGGCTCGTCGACGATCAGCACCTTGGGGCCGGTGGCCAGCCACTTGGCGAGGACGACCTTCTGCTGGTTGCCGCCGGACAGCGTGTTGACGGTGTCGGCGATCCGGGCGTACTTGACCTGGAGCCTGACGGCCCAGTCGAGGGAGCGGCTGCGTTCGGCGCCGCGGTCCATCAGACCGGCCTTCACGGTCGTACGGAGTCCGGTGAGGCCGATGTTGCGCTCGATGGACATGTCCATCACCAGGCCCTGGGCGCGCCGGTCCTCGGGGACGAGGGCGAGCCCCGCGGCCATGGCCGTGGAGGGCGCGCCGTTCGTCAGCTTCTTCCCGTCGAGCTCGACCTCTCCGGCGTCCCAGCGGTCGACGCCGAAGACGGCGCGGGCGACCTCCGTGCGGCCGGCGCCGACGAGACCGGCGAGGCCGACGATCTCGCCGCGCCGGACGTCGAAGGAGACGTCGGTGAAGACGCCCTCGCGGGTCAGCCGCCGCACGCTCAGGGCGACCTCGCCTGCCCGTACGTCCTGCTTGGGGTAGAGCTCGTCGAGGTCGCGGCCGACCATGCGGCGCACCAGGTCCTCCTCGGTCATGCCGTCCAGGAGCTCGCTGGAGATCAGGGCGCCGTCGCGCAGGGTGGTGACCCGCCGGCAGATCTGGAAGATCTCCTCCAGGCGGTGCGAGATGAACAGCACGGCCGAGCCCTGTTCGCGCAGGGTGCGCACGACTCCGAAGAGGCGGGACACCTCGCTGCCGGKGAGGGCGGCGGTCGGCTCGTCCATGATCAGGACGCGGGCGTCGAAGGAGAGCGCCTTGGCGATCTCGACGATCTGCTGGTCCGCGATGGACAGGCCGCGCGCCGGGCGGTCGGGGTCGAGCTCGACGCCGAGCCGCTTCATGAGGGCGAGGGTCGCGGCGTGCGTGGCCTTGTGGTCGATGCGGCCGAGCGCGCGCCGCGGCTGGCGGCCCATGAAGATGTTCTCGGCGATCGACAGGTCGGGGAAGAGCGTGGGCTCCTGGTAGATCACGGCGATGCCCGCGTCGCGGGCGTCGGCGGGACCGTGGAAGACGGTGGGCCCGCCGTCCAGGAGCACCTGACCGGCGTCCGGTCGGTGCACGCCGGCGAGCGTCTTGATGAGGGTCGACTTGCCCGCGCCGTTCTCCCCGGCGAGTGCGTGCACTTCGCCGGGGAACAGTTCCAGGGACACGTCCCGCAGGGCGCGTACGGCGCCGAAGGACTTCGAGATGTCCCTGAGCGCCAGCACGGGGGCCGGACCCGCGTCGGACCGGTCAGTCATGAGGGCTCCTCAACGACGCGGGCGGTGTGGCCTCACGACGTCGTGAAAGGTTTCAACTAGGTTGCCGGGACGTTAGACATGTAGCCCAGGTCACGTCAATGGGTACCGGCCGAAATTTTCGATAGCCAAAGGTCACAACCGAGTCACGGGAAGAGGGAAGCGCCGGAGGGGTTGACAGCCTTTCGGGGGGCTCATAGCTTCAGCCTTCTGAATCGTTTCAGAGCCATGGTGTTCAAAAGGCGTTCAGAACCGATGCCACAACGGAAGTCACAGGAGCCCCGAAGTGACCGAGCTCGCCGCGGTGAAGGCCGCCCTCAGGACCCAGGCAGTAGAGACGCCGTCGTGGGCGTACGGGAACTCGGGAACCCGCTTCAAGGTGTTCGCGCAGCCCGGCGTCCCGCGCGATCCCTTCGAGAAGCTCGACGACGCGGCGAAGGTGCACGAGTTCACGGGGGCCGCGCCCACCGTGGCGCTGCACATCCCGTGGGACCGGGTCGACGACTACGCGGCGCTGGCCAAGCACGCGGAGGAGCGCGGCCTGAAGCTCGGCGCGATCAACTCCAACACCTTCCAGGACGACGACTACAAGCTGGGCAGCATCTGCCACCCGGACGCCGCTGTGCGCCGCAAGGCGGTCGGACACCTGCTGGAGTGCGTCGACATCATGGACGCCACGGGGTCCAAGGACCTGAAGCTGTGGTTCGCGGACGGCACGAACTATCCGGGCCAGGACGACATCCGTGCGCGCCAGGACCGGCTCGCCGAGGGTCTCGCCCAGGTCTACGAGCGGCTCGGCGACGACCAGCGGATGCTGCTGGAGTACAAGTTCTTCGAGCCGGCCTTCTACGCGACCGACGTGCCGGACTGGGGCACCGCGTACGCCCACTGCCTCAAGCTCGGCCCCAAGGCCCAGGTCGTCGTCGACACCGGGCACCACGCGCCGGGCACCAACATCGAGTTCATCGTCGCCACGCTGCTGCGGGAGGGGAAGCTCGGCGCGTTCGACTTCAACTCGCGGTTCTACGCGGACGACGACCTGATGGTCGGTGCCGCCGACCCCTTCCAGCTGTTCCGCATCATGTACGAGGTCATCCGGGGCGGCGGGTTCACGTCCGACGTGGCGTTCATGCTCGACCAGTGCCACAACATCGAGGCGAAGATCCCGGCGATCATCCGGTCCGTGATGAACGTGCAGGAGGCGACGGCGAAGGCGCTGCTCGTCGACCGGGACGCGCTGGGCGCCGCGCAGCGGGCCGGGGACGTGCTCGCCGCGAACGCGGTCCTGATGGACGCGTACAACACGGATGTGCGGCCGGTGGTCGCGGAGGTCCGCGAGGAGCTCGGGCTGGATGCCGATCCGATCGCGGCGTATCACCGCTCCGGGTGGGCTCAGAAGATTGCCGCGGAGCAGGTGGGGGCGAGTGAGCGGCAATGCGCAGGCGGGTCGGAGGGGCTACGCCCCCCACCCCGCCTGCGCATTGCGGCTCACTCGCCGTGGGCCTGAGGTCCGTGGCCGGCCGCGGGTCGTACGTGGCTGATCGCGCAGTTCCCCGCGCCCCTTAGGGGGCTTCCCCTCTCTCTTCTTCTTAAGGAACCGGAACATGGCAAGCCGTCCCCCTCTCCATCCTGAAGCCGCTGCTCTGCTCGGGCGGTCCCGTCGGCTCGGGGGCGATCCCCGGAACACCAACTACGCGGGCGGGAACACCTCCGCGAAGGGGACCGGCACCGACCCCGTGACCGGTGGCGACGTCGAGCTGATGTGGGTCAAGGGGTCCGGCGGTGACCTGGGGACCCTCACCGAGGCCGGGCTCGCCGTGCTGCGGGTCGACCGGCTGCTGGCGCTGAAGGACGTGTATCCCGGCGTCGAGCGCGAGGACGAGATGGTCGCCGCCTTCGACTACTGCCTGCACGGCAAGGGCGGGGCGGCGCCGTCGATCGACACCGCCATGCACGGGCTGGTCGGCGCCGCGCACGTGGACCACCTGCACCCCGACTCCGGGATCGCGCTCGCCTGCGCGGCCGACGGGGAGAAGCTGACCGCCGAGTGCTTCGGGGACAGCGTGGTGTGGGTGCCGTGGCGCCGGCCCGGCTTCCAGCTGGGGCTGGACATCGCCGCCGTCAAGGAGGCCAACCCGCAGGCCGTCGGCTGCATCCTGGGCGGGCACGGCATCACCGCCTGGGGCGACACCGCCGAGGAGTGCGAGCGCAACTCGCTGCACATCATCCGCACCGCCGAGGAGTTCCTCGCCGAGCGCGGCAAGGCCGAGCCCTTCGGGCCCGTGCTCGACGGGTACGCGGCGCTCGGTGGCGCCGAGCGCCGGGAACGGGCCGCGGCCCTCGCGCCCGTCATCCGGTCGCTGGCCTCGCAGGACCGGCCCCAGGTCGGCCACTTCACCGACTCCGAGGCCGTCCTCGACTTCCTGGCGCGCGCCGAGCACCCGCGCCTCGCCGCCCTCGGCACCTCCTGCCCGGACCACTTCCTGCGCACGAAGGTCAGGCCGCTCGTCCTCGACCTGCCGCCGACCGCGGACCTGGCCGAGGCGGTCGCCCGGCTGAAGGAGCTGCACGCGCAGTACCGCGAGGAGTACGCGGCCTACTACCACCGGCACGCCGACGCCGACTCCCCCGCCCTGCGCGGCGCGGACCCGGCGATCGTGCTGATCCCGGGTGTCGGCATGTTCTCCTTCGGCAAGGACAAGCAGACGGCGCGCGTGGCCGGCGAGTTCTACGTCAACGCCATCAACGTCATGCGCGGCGCGGAGGCCGTCTCGACGTACGCGCCGATCGAGGAGTCCGAGAAGTTCCGCATCGAGTACTGGGCCCTCGAAGAGGCCAAGCTCCAGCGGATGCCGAAGCCCAGGCCGCTCGCCACCCGGGTCGCGCTCGTGACCGGTGCCGGCAGCGGCATCGGCAAGGCGATCGCCGAGCGGCTCGTCGCCGAGGGCGCCTGCGTCGTGGTCGCGGACCTGAACGCGCAGAACGCGGCCGAGGTCGCCACCTCGCTCGGCGGTCCCGACAAGGCCGTCGCCGTCACCGTGGACGTCACCTCCGAGGAGCAGATCGCCGAGGCATTCAAGGCCGCGGTGCTCGCCTTCGGCGGCGTCGACCTGGTCGTCAACAACGCCGGCATCTCCATCTCCAAGCCGCTCCTCGACACCACGGCCAGGGACTGGGACCTCCAGCACGACATCATGGCCCGCGGCTCCTTCCTCGTCTCCCGCGAGGCGGCCCGGGTGATGATCGCGCAGGAACTGGGGGGCGACATCATCTACATCGCCTCCAAGAACGCGGTCTTCGCGGGTCCGAACAACATCGCCTACTCGGCCACCAAGGCCGACCAGGCCCACCAGGTCAGGCTGTTGGCGGCCGAGCTGGGCGAGCACGGCATCCGCGTCAACGGCGTCAACCCCGACGGCGTCGTCCGCGGCTCGGGGATCTTCGCGGGCGGCTGGGGCGCCCAGCGCGCGGCTACCTACGGCATCGAGGAGGAGAAGCTCGGCGAGTTCTACGCCCAGCGGACCATCCTCAAGCGCGAGGTGCTGCCCGAGCACGTCGCCAACGCCGTGTTCGCGCTGACGGGCGGCGACCTCACTCACACCACCGGTCTGCACGTCCCGGTCGACGCCGGCGTCGCCGCCGCGTTCCTCCGATGACCGGTCCCACCCGGGAGGCGGCTGTGAAGTCGTACGCCGCGGTCGACCTCGGCGCGTCCAGCGGGCGCGTCATGGTCGGCCGCGTCGGCCCCGACACGCTGGAGCTGACGGAGGCCCACCGCTTCCCGAACCGGCCGGTGCGCACCCCCGAGGGCCTGCGCTGGGACATCCTGTCCCTGTACGCGGGGGTCCTGGACGGGCTGCGCGCGGCCGGGCAGGTCGACTCGGTCGGCATCGACAGCTGGGCCGTGGACTACGGCCTGCTCGACGCCGACGGGGCGCTGCTCGGCAACCCGGTGCACTACCGGGACACCCGCACCCAGGGCGTCGCGGAGAAGGTGTGGGCCACCGTGCCCGCCGCCGAGCTGTACGCGGCCACCGGGCTCCAGTACGCCCCCTTCAACACGCTGTACCAGCTGGTGGCGGCGGCCTCCTCCGCCCAACTGGCGCACGCGAAACGCCTGCTGCTCGTCCCGGACCTGCTGACGTACTGGCTGACGGGCGAGGCGGGCACCGAGCTGACCAACGCCTCCACCACCCAGCTGATCGACCCGCGCACCGGCGACTGGTCGTACGACCTCGCCGCCCGCCTCGGTATCGACCTGGGCCTCTTCGCGCCGCTGCGGCGGCCCGGGGACCCGGCCGGTCTGCTGCGCCCCGGGGTGCTGGAGGAGACCGGCCTGACGGGACCGGTGCCGGTGACGGCGGTCGGCTCCCACGACACGGCCTCCGCGGTGGCGGCCGTCCCGGCGGTGGGCGAGCGGTTCGCGTACATCTGCACCGGCACCTGGTCCCTCGCGGGCCTGGAGCTGGCGGCCCCCGTCCTCACCGAGGCGAGCCGCGCGGCGAACTTCACCAACGAGCTGGGCCTGGACGGCACGGTCCGCTACCTGCGCAACATCATGGGCCTGTGGCTGCTCCAGGAGTGCCTGCGGGAGTGGGGGAACCCCGACCTGGACGACCTGCTGTCCGCCGCGGCCGGGGTGCCGGCGCTGCGGTCGGTCGTGGACGCGGGGGACGCGGCGTTCCTGGCCCCCGGCCGGATGCCGTCCCGGATCGCCGACGCCTGCCGCGCGTCGGGCCAGCCCGTGCCCGGCTCGCCCGCCGAGATCACCCGGTGCATCCTCGACTCGCTGGCCCTCGCCCACCGCAGGGCGGTCCTCCAGGCACAGGAGCTGGCCGACCACCCGGTCGACGTGGTCCACGTCGTCGGCGGCGGCGCCCGCAACGCCCTGCTGTGCCGCCTCACGGCCGACGCCTGCGGCCTCCCCGTGGTGGCGGGCCCACCGGAGGCGGCGGCCCTGGGCAACATCCTGGTCCAGGCCCGGGCACAGAACCAGACGGGCGACCGCACCGAGATGCGAGCCCTGCTGTCCCGCACCCAGCCCTTGACCCGCTACGAGCCCCGGGGCACGACGGCGCAGTGGCAGGCGGCGGAGAGCCGTCTGACCCAATGACATGAAACCGCCCCAGCAAGGGCGCCCCGTCAGGGGCGCGGGGAACTGCGCGACCAGCCACAACAGACCCGCACCCGACAACGCACCCCATTCCGGCACAGCTCAGCGCCGCGTACGGTGCATCCATCCGACGACCCACCCCAAGGAGCCGCGATGCGTGTCGCCCTGTTCCTGACCTGTGTCAACGACACGCTCTATCCGGACACCGGCCGCGCCGTGGTGAGACTGCTGACCAGACTGGGCGTCGACGTCGACTTCCCGATGGCGCAGACCTGCTGCGGGCAGGCGCACTACAACACCGGGTACCGGCACGAGGCCGAACCGCTGGCCCGGCACTTCGCCGAGGTGTTCGGCGGGTACGACGCGATCGTCACCCCCTCCGGGTCGTGCGGCGCGATGGTGCGTGAGCTGTACCCGAGGATGGGGGCGCGCGCCCGCGCCGAGGGCCGCGGCGAGGGCCTGGCCACCGCCCTGGCCCCGGTCGTACCGAAGACGTACGAGCTGACCGAGTTCCTGGTGGACGTGCTGGGCGTGACGGACGTGGGCGCGTACTACCCGCACACCGTCACCTACCACCCCACCTGCCACGGTCTGCGCAGTCTCGGCCTCGGCGACCGCCCGCGCCGACTGCTCCGGTCCGTCAAGGGGCTGGAGCTGAAGGAGCTGCCGGGCGCCGACGAGTGCTGCGGCTTCGGCGGCACCTTCGCCCTGAAGAACTCCGACGTGTCGGCGGCCATGGGCGCCGACAAGGTCCGCAACGCCGCGTCGACCGGCGCCGACGTGCTGTGCGCCGCCGACAACTCCTGCCTCATGCACATCGGCGGCACCATGACCCGGCTCCGGACGGGCATGCGCCCGGTGCACATCGCGGAGATCCTGGCGAGCACGGAGGAGGAAGCGGTATGAGCGGCGGGACGTACCTCGGCATGCCGGCCTTCCCTGAGGCCGCGCACGAAGCCGTCCGCAACCAGACCCTGCGCGGCAACCTGCGCCACGCGACGCACACCATCCGCGCCAAGCGCGCGAACGCGGTCGCGGAGGTCTCCGACTGGGCCGAACTGCGCGAGGCCGGCAAGCAGATCAAGGACCATACCCTCCGCAACCTCGACACCTACCTGGTGCGGCTGGAGGAGTCGGTCACGGCGGCGGGCGGCACCGTGCACTGGGCCGCCGACGCGGACGAGGCGAACCGCATCGTCACGCGGCTGGTCAAGGAGACCGGCGAGAGCGAGGTCGTCAAGGTCAAGTCGATGGCCACGCAGGAGATCGGCCTGAACGAGGCGCTGGAGGCCGAGGGCATCCGCGCCTACGAGACCGACCTCGCCGAGCTGATCGTGCAGCTGGGCGAGGACCGGCCCTCGCACATCCTCGTCCCGGCCATCCACCGCAACCGCGGCGAGATCCGCGACATCTTCGCGCGCGAGATGGGCGCGTGGGGCCGCCCGGCCCCGGAGGGCCTGACCGACACGCCCGCCGAGCTGGCCGAGGCGGCGCGCCTGCACCTGCGCGAGAAGTTCCTGCGCGCCAAGGTCGGCATCTCCGGCGCCAACTTCATGGTCGCCGAGACCGGCACCCTGGTCGTGGTGGAGTCCGAGGGCAACGGCCGGATGTGCCTGACCCTGCCCGAGACGCTGATCTCGGTCGTCGGCATCGAAAAAATCGTGCCGACCTGGCAGGACCTGGAGGTCTTCCTGCAGACCCTCCCCCGCTCCTCGACCGCTGAGCGGATGAACCCGTACACCTCGACGTGGACGGGCACCACGGACGACGACGGGCCGCAGAACTTCCACCTGGTCCTGCTCGACAACGGCCGCACCGACACCCTCGCCGACGAGGTCGGCCGCCAAGCCCTGCGCTGCATCCGCTGCTCGGCGTGCCTCAACGTCTGCCCGGTGTACGAGCGGGCGGGCGGCCACGCGTACGGCTCGGTCTACCCGGGCCCGATCGGCGCCATCCTGAGCCCTCAACTGCGGGGCACCGGGAGCGAGATCGACGCCTCGCTGCCGTACGCGTCCTCGCTGTGCGGCGCCTGCTACGACGTGTGCCCGGTGGCCATCGACATCCCGGAGGTGCTGGTCCACCTGCGGGAACGGGTCGTGCAGGGCGGTCCGGTGACCCGAGAGGGCGCCAAGGTCGTCGTCAAGCCGGCCAAGGGGCACGCGGCCGAGCGGGCGGCGATGCGCGCGGCGCGCTGGGCGTTCAGCCGTCCGGGCGCGCTGCGCGCCGGCCAGCGGCTCGCGTCGCGCACGCGCCGCTTCCACCCGCGGACGCTGCCGGGACCGGGCAGGGCGTGGAGCGACAGCCGGGCGGTGCCCACGGTGCCCGCGGAACCGTTCCGCGACTGGTGGCAGCGCACGCGGGGCGGGAATCAGGACAGGACACAGGACGGGACACGGGGCGGGGCGCAGGACGGAAAGGACGCGGCGAAGTGAGCAGCAGGGACCTGATCCTGGCCCGGGTGCGGCGGGCGATCGCCGACGTGCCCCGGGACGGCACGCCGTACGAGCGGGCCTTCGAGCGCGGCTACCTGCGCGAGCACGGGAACCGGAGCGTCGCGCAGACGGTGGACCTGCTGGCGGAGAACCTGGCGGACTACCGGGCGCTCGTGCACCACTGCACGGCCGGGGAACTGGCGGCGACGATCGCCCGGCTGCTGGCCGATCGGGGCTCGGCGTCGGTCGCCGTACCGGCGGGCCTGGACCCGGCGTGGCTCGCGGCCACCGAGGTCACCCGGGTGCCCGACAGCGCCGCGGACACCCCGGCCGACCTGGACCGCGTCGACAGCGTGGTCACGGCGTGCGCCGTCGCGATCGCCGAGACCGGCACCCTCGTGCTGGACGGGAGCCCGGATCAAGGGCGCCGCCGGCTCACCCTGGTCCCGGACCACCACATCTGTGTCGTGCGCGTGCCCGCCCAAGTCGTGTCCTCCGTGCCGCAGGGGCTGGAGCGCCTCGACCCGGCCCGTCCGCTGACCTGGATCTCGGGCCCGTCCGCCACCAGCGACATCGAACTCGACCGGGTCGAGGGGGTGCACGGGCCGCGCACCCTGGAGGTGGTGCTGGTGAGCGGGGAGTGACCGGCGGGGCGCCGCCGCCGAGCCGCGTCATGCCTTGCGCGCCGTACCGCGCCGTACCGCGTCATGCCTTGCGTGCCGTGCCGCCCCGTCCCACCAGTCCGTAGGCCCAGCGTTCGTTGAAGCCCGCCAGGAAGCCGACCGCGCCCCAGAAGCCCCAGAACGCGGTGCCCGCCGAGGCCGCGTGGTCCTGCGCGGAACAGATGTCGGCGATGCCCGCCGGTACCTCGATCACGGTGACGAGGCCGCTGCTGAGCAGCAGGTAGACGGCGATGGCGAGCATCCAGCCGATGAGGACGCGGTGGACGCCGCCGCGTCGCGCGGCGCGGGCGCCCTGTGCGGGGGCCACCGCCTCCCTCGACCCGTTGGCGGGCCGGCGCGTCAGCTGGTCGCCCTTGTTGCGCAGCCGCGTCAGGACGCTGAACACCGCGCCGAACGCTCCCGCGCCCCCGCACACCAGCGCGCCCAGCAGGCTCCACCGGTCGGTGCACCCCAGCGACACGTCGCAGAGACCGAGCAGTCTCTCGCCCACCAGCAGCGGCACGACCAGCAGCACGACCAGCAGCCCCATGCCGAGCAGGAAACCGAGGTTCAGGCCGCGGTTGACGGCCAGTTCGCGGTCCTGTTCGACGCGGACCCGGATGCGGAGGATCTCCTGTTCCAGGTAGGCGGCCAGATGCCTGTCGGGCTCCGCGGCCCCGAGCCGCTGGTCGCCCAGGACGTTGAGCAGCACGCGCCGGACGGTGACCTCCAGCGCCTGCCGGGTCCTCGCCTCGAAGGCGCGCTGCGACTCCCCGTACAGCGCCTGCAGTTGCAGTTGCTCCTCGGGGAACACCGTGCCGAACCGCAGGTAGGCCTCCCGCAGTCCGGGCGCCGCCGCCAGGTCCGCCAGGCTCCCCGGTTCGAGTTCGGTGTGTGCCCCTCCGAGCGTCTCACGTAAATCACGCCGCCATGCCAGGCGGATTCCCCCGTTGTCGTCCCCCATGGACTACCTGTACCGGCGGACGCCCGCCACGGGAAGGCGGCCCACCGCACCAGTACGGTCACCGACGTCACGGAGCCGTCACTTCAGCGGGCGCCGGCCGTACAAGGCTCCCGTGCAGAGCTCCCGTACAGAACTCTCGTACGGGGCTCTCGTACGAGGTTCTCGTCCGGGGGGAGTTGAACGCCCCTCGCGCCCCTCCCGTACTTCAGGGACAGCGGGGTTCCCCCCGCCCGCCGCGCCAGGAGGATCGCCGCCCATGACGACCGCACGCCGCACCGCAGCCCGCCTCGTTCTCGGCGGGACGGGCCCGCTGCTGCTCGC
>NZ_VDFC01000085.1:45449-83303 GCF_008369065.1 Streptomyces apricus
ACCCCTGACGCCCCCGCACCGGCCGTGGCCCAGACCGCGCCCCCGGCCCAGGCCGCCGCCAAGCCGGCCGAGGAGTCCGAGGAGGCCACCGCGATGGCGGCGGCCGTCGCCATCGCGCCGAACGTCAAGTCCGGCACCGGTGTCGACACCGGGCGTCCCCGCAAGCCCATCCTGGCGGGCGCCGCGATCGCCGGAGCCGTCCTGGTCGCGATACCCCTGCTGCTGACCGGCAGCGCGGACGACGAGCGCCCCGGCTCCGACAAGGGGCTGGCCGCGGACTCCGACACCGTCCTCAACGCGAGCTCCGCCCCGGCCATGCTCGACGACTACGTGGCGAAGAAGCCCAGTTCGTCACCGGACAAGGCCAAGCCGAAGGTGGAGAAGGCGCCGAAGGTCGCCGTGGCCCAGCCCGCCGCGCCCTCGCCTTCGGCGTCGTCGGCCAAGCCGAGCAAGGCGCCCGAGAAGAAGAAGGCCGAGAAGCCCAAGGCGGACCCGAAGCCGGTCTGGGGCACCAAGACCGTCTACGCCACCAGCGTCCTGCAGACCGGGCAGTCCTGGTCCACCAACCGCATCCGGATGGTGATGCAGGGCGACGGCAACCTCGTCGTCTACAACGAGAAGGACAAGCCCATCTGGGCGTCCATGACCTTCGGCTCCAACCACCGGGCGATCTTCCAGGAGGACGGCAACCTCGTCATCCACAACGGCGACGACCGTCCGATCTGGGCCGCCAAGACCCACGGCCACGCCAACGCCCAGCTGGTCCTGCGCCCCGACGGCAAGGTGGTCGTCCTGCACAACGGCGGCGTCATCTGGTCGACCTGACCTTCCGCCCGGCGTCCCGTCCCGGCACACCGACCTAACACACCGACCGCGACACACCGGCCCGGCGGTCCTCAGCCGAGGAACGACAGCCTGACCTTCCGGTCCGGGTTGTCGCGGTTGGTGTCGACCAGGCACACCGACTGCCAGGTGCCCAGCTCCAGCCGGCCGTCGAGCACGGGCAGGGTGGCGTGCGGGGGCACGATCGCCGGCAGGACGTGGTCGCGGCCGTGGCCGGGGCTGCCGTGGCGGTGCTGCCAGCGGTCGTCCGCGGGGAGCAGGGTGTGCAGGGCGGCGAGCAGGTCCTCGTCGCTGCCCGCACCCGTCTCCAGGACGGCCACGCCAGCCGTCGCGTGCGGGACGAACACGTTGAGCAGGCCGTCACGGCCGCCCGCCGCCTCCCGCAGGAAGGCCTCGCAGTCACGGGTGAGGTCGACGACCGCCTCCCTGGATCCGGAGGCGACGTTCAGGACACGGGTGGTGAAGGCATCGGACATGCCTCCATCCTGACCCATCCGCAGGTTCCCACACCCGGCGACGGCGCCGGACCGGCACGCATGGCACGTACGGCACATACTGCATGCACGGCACGTACGGCGCGGGTTCCGTCCCGTGAGACGGCATTGACCCCGTGCGGGCCCACTGGCTACTTTCCCGACCATGCTGCGTTCAGCCCTGCTCACCACGCGCGGTCACATCGACCTGCTGCGGGTGGCCTCCGCCGCGTGTCGCACCGGCCGCTGACGCCTTTCCCCCTCCGCTCCTCCCTCGGCGCTCCGACGCCCCCGCTCCCGGCATCCGCCCGGGGCTCCCCCAGCGACATCGTCCGTCTCCCCGAAGGGCTGGCGCCGTCATGGCGACCGACATCCAGGGGCCGGCCGCACCCGCCGCCGCGGTACGCGTCGAGGGCCTGACGCGCGCCTTCGGCGGCCGCCCCGTCCTCGACGGCCTGCGGTTCGACGTGCGCCCCGGCGAGTTCGTGGCCGTCCTGGGCCGTACCGGCTGCGGCGGGTCCACCCTCGTGCGCGTACTCGCCGGTCTCGACCGCGACGTCGAGGGCACCGTGCTCGTCCCGCGCCGCAAGGCCGCCGTGTTCCAGGAGCCCCGGCCGCCGTCGTGGAAACGGGTGGTGCGGCGGCGCGTACCGCTCGGGCTGCCCGGCAGGGCCGCCGCGCGGACCCGGCGCGCCGCACTGGCCCGCGCGGTGCTGCGCGAGCCCGACCTGCTGCTGCTCGACGAGCCGTTCGGCGCCCTGGACCCGCCCGCCCGGCGCAGGGCGCACCGGCTGGTCGGCGAGCTGTGGCGGCGCCGGGGGTGCGCCGTCCTGCTGGTCACGCACGACGCGGAGGAGGCCCTACTGCTCGCCGACCGCGTCCTCGTGCTGGACCGGGGCGTCATCGCGTACGAGACCGGGGTCGGCCTGGACCGCCCGCGGGACCGCGCCGACGCGCGCTTCACCGCGCTGCGTGCCGGGCTGCTGGCGCGCCTGGACGACGCCGGCCCGCCCTCCTGACCCCGCGGGGAAGAGCCGCCGGGAAGATTCGTACCGGGCCCCGAGTTGGTAGAAGCGTGAACGACAGTGGAGCACGGGGCAGCGTACGAGAAGTCGAGGTCGTCGTCATCGGCGCCGGGCAGGCCGGTCTGTCCGGCGCGTACCACCTGCGGCGCACCGGCTTCGAACCGGAGCGGGACTTCGTCGTCCTGGACCACGCGCCGCGGCCGGGCGGCGCCTGGCAGTTCCGGTGGCCGTCGCTCACGTACGGCAAGGTGCACGGCATGCACTCCCTGCCGGGCATGGAGCTGACGGACGCGGATCCGCAGCGGCCGTCCTCGGCGGTGATCGCCGAGTACTTCGAGGCGTACGAGCGCCGCTTCGACCTGCGCGTACGCCGTCCGGTCGACGTGCGGGCCGTGCGCGAGGGCGAGGCGGGCCGGCTGCTCGTCGAGACCTCGGACGGTACGTGGTCGACGCGGGCGCTGATCAACGCGACGGGCACCTGGGACCGGCCGTTCTGGCCGCGCTATCCCGGTCAGGAGACCTTCCGGGGGCGGCAGCTGCACACCGCCCAGTACCCCGGCCCGCAGGAGTTCGCGGGACAGCGCGTCGTCGTGGTGGGCGGGGGCGCGTCCGGGACGCAGCACCTGCTGGAGATCGCGCCGTACGCCGCCGGGACCCACTGGGTGACCCGGCGGCCGCCCGTCTTCCGGGAGGGGCCGTTCACCGAGGACGTGGGCCGCGAGGCGGTCGCCCTGGTGGAGGAGCGGGTCCGCCGGGGGCTGCCGCCGAAGAGCGTGGTGTCGGTGACCGGTCTGCCGCTGAACGACGCGATCCGGCAGGGCATCGCCGACGGCGTCCTGGACCGGCTGCCGATGTTCGACCGGATCACGCCGGACGGGGTGGAGTGGGACGACGGGCGCCGCGTGGAGGCGGACGTCATTCTGTGGGCGACCGGTTTCCGCGCCGCGGTCGACCACCTGGCCCCACTGCGGCTGCGCGAGCCCGGCGGCGGCATCCGGGTCGAGGGAACCAGGGCGGTCGCCGACGCGCGGATCCACCTGGTCGGATACGGCCCCTCGGCCAGCACCATCGGCGCCAACCGCGCCGGACGGGCGGCGGTACGGGACATCCGGCGCCTGCTGGCGGACGCCCCGCGGACCCCTGCACCGGGCGCACCGAACGCAACCGTCGTGCCGGGCGCACCGGTCGGCCCCGGGGCGTGACGGCTTCGCCCGCGCCCCTGCGGGGGCGCGGGCGGCCTTCCGGACACGTACCGCGCCGTGGGCCGCAGCCGGAGTCGCGGTCGCGCCCTCGACCGCGGCCCGGCTCAGCGCGAGGGCGAGGGCGCCGCGGCGCTCTTCCCGGCGCGGTTGAACTCGGCGACGTTCCTCTTGTGCTCCTCGTAGTCGGCCGTGAAGCGCGTGTCGCCCCGCTTGACGGTGACGAAGTACAGCCAGTCGCCCCGGGGCGGTGAGACCGCGGCCCGCATCGCCTCCGCACCCGGATTGGCGATCGGTGTGGGCGGCAGCCCCATCCGCGCGTACGTGTTGTACGGGCTGTCGAGCTGGGTGTCGCCCCGGCTGGTGCGCAGGGTGCTGCGGTTCAGCGCGTAGTTGACGGTGGAGTCCATCTGCAGCGGCATGCCCCGGTCCAGCCGGTTGTAGATCACCCGGGCGACCCTGCCCATGTCCGCCTCGGTGGCCGCCTCCGCCTGGACGATGCTCGCGACGGTGACGGTCTGGTAGACGTTCATCGCGTTGCGCTCGGCCCCGGCCGTGACCGTTCCGCCGTCGAACTTCTTGTTCGCCGTCTCGACCATGTACGTCAGCAGGGACGCGGGCGTCGACTTCTCGTCGAGGGGATAGGTCGCCGGGAAGAGGTAGCCCTCGGGGTTGCCGCTCGCGTCGTTCGGCAGCTTGAGGTGCGCCTTCCCCAGGGACTTCTTGCTGGTGCCGGCGGGGAGGGCGAGGGCCTTGTCCATGGCCTCGTACACCTGGCCGGAGCGCCAGCCCTCGGGGATCACGAGGGTGCGGGGTTCCTTCTTGCCGTCCGTGCTCAGCAGCGGCACCGCCACGGCGGTGGCCGCCACGACGGCGCCGGTGGCGATGAGGGCGGTCCGCCCCCGGCGCGTCAGTCGGATCGTTCTCCGTGGCGGAGTGGGCTGAGTGTAGGTCTGCATGCGGGCACGTTAACCCGCATATGCCCATAAACTCGACATATAGTCAGTTTGTCGGCTCCAGTTGGGCGTCCCGGCGGACCAGGGCGGCGTAACGCCCGTCCTGCGCCAGCAGCTCCTCGTGCGTACCCCGCTCCGCCGTGCGCCCGCGGTCGAGGACCACGATCTGGTCGGCGCTCCTGACGGTGGACAGCCGGTGCGCCACGGTGAGCGTCGTCCGGTCGGCCGACAGGGCGTCGATGGCCTCCTGGACGGCGCGTTCGGTGCGGGTGTCCAGGGCGCTGGTCGCCTCGTCGAGGATCAGGACCGGCGGGTCCCGCAGGATGGTGCGGGCGATGGCCAGGCGCTGCTTCTCGCCGCCGGAGAACCGGTGCCCGCGCTCCCCCACCACCGTGTCGTACCCGTCGGGCAGGGACACGATGTGGTCGTGGATCTGCGCGGCCCGCGCGGCGGCGTGGAGCTCCTCGTCGGTGGCGTCCGGCTTGGCGAACCGGAGGTTGTCGGCCACCGTGGCGTGGAAGAGGTACGTCTCCTGGGAGACGACCCCGATCCCCCGCGCGAGGGTGTCGAAGTCCAGGTCGCGCACGTCCACCCCGTCGAGGGTGACGCGGCCGCCCGTGACGTCGTACAGGCGCGGCACCAGGTGGCCGAGGGTGGACTTCCCGGCGCCGGTCCGCCCGACGACCGCGAGACTGCTGCCGGCGGGCACGGTGATGTCGATGCCGGCGAGGACGGGTCCGCTCTTGTCGTCGTAGCGGAACTCGACGTCCTCGAAGCGCACTTCGCCCTTGATCCGGTCGAGGTGGACCGGGCACTCGGGCTCGGTGATGTCGACGGGCAGGTCGAGGTACTCGAAGATGCGCTGGAACAGGGCGAGCGAGGCCTGGATCTGGACGCCGGTGGACAGCAGGCTGACGGCCGGCCGGAACAGTCCCTGCTGGAGCGAGACGAAGGCGACCAGGGTGCCGATCGAGACCGAGGGACCGCCCAGCTGGAGGGCCAGGCCCGCGGTCCAGTAGATGACGGCCGGCATGGCCGCCATGACGATGCCGATGACGGCCATCCGCCAGCGGCCCGCCATGTTCGACCGGACCTCCAGGTCGACGAGGCTCTCGGACTCCTCCGCGAAGGAGCGGGTGAGGGAGTCGGAGCGGCCCATGGTGCGGCCCAGCACGATGCCGCTGACGGACAGCGACTCGGTGACCGTGGCGGCCATGACCGCCATCTGCTTCTGGCGCTGGGTGGTGATCTTCTTGCGTTCGTCGCCGACCCGGCGGCTGATCCACACGAACACCGGCAGCAGGAGCAGCGAGACGACGGTCAGGCGCCAGTCGAGGGCGATCATCGCGACGATCGTGGCGACGACGCTGGTCAGGTTGGAGACCAGGGAGGTGGCGGTCGAGGTGACCGTCGCCTGCATCCCGCCGATGTCGTTGGCGATGCGGGACTGGACCTCGCCGGTGCGCGTCCGGGTGAAGAACGCGAGGGACATGCGCTGCAGGCGGTCGTAGACGGCGGTGCGCAGGTCGTGCATGACGCGCTGGCCGACCGTCGTGGAGATCAGCGTCTGCAGGACGCCGAAGACGCCGCCGAGGACGGCGCTGAGGACCATGCCCAGCGCGAGCAGGCTCAGCAGGCCGGTGCGGCCCTGCGGGATGGCGGTGTCGAGGATCTCCTTGAGCAGGAAGGGCGTCGCGACCGAGACCAGGGACGCGGCGCCGACGAGCAGGCCGACGATCGCCAGCCGCCCGCGGTAGGGACGGAAGAGGGTGAGGATGCGGCGGACCTGCCGGGGCTGTCCCGGCTCGGTGGGCGGCGGTGTCCAGGTGATGTCGTCGCGGGGCATGGGCTCCTACGGAGGGTGAGAGGACGAGTCTGACGGAGCATAGCTCACTGTTACCTATACTCACAATGAACATGGTCCTGATATTGTTCCCGCCATGGACACCCCCGACGCCGACGGCCTGCTCGCCGAGCAGCTGCTGCGGCTGACCCGCCGTGTGCACCGCATCCAGAAGCGCCACCTGCAGAGCCGGGGGCTCGGCATCACGCCTGCCCAGTCCCGCCTGCTGCGCACCCTCGCGCACTACGGCTCGCCGCCGCGCATGGCCGACCTGGCCGAGCGGCTCGAAGTGGTGCCTCGGGCGGTGACCACCCTGGTCGACGGCCTGGAGGCGAGCGGGAAGGTACGACGCGTGCCGGACCCGACCAACCGGCGGGTGATCCGCATCGAGCTGACGGAGGACGGGGGGCGGACGCTGCGGGAGCTGCACGACGCCCGCCGGGCCGCCGCGGAGGACATCCTCGCGCCCCTCACGGAGGACCAGCGCGCGGTCCTGGGCGAACTGCTGGACACCCTGACGGAGGCCGGACCGCCCGGTGCGGGAAGTCCGACCCCCTGACCACTTCCGTCCCTTGCACCCCGGGTGTGACCCCTAGGAGGGTGACAGCGCGCCGACCCGCGCGGTCAGTCCCCCACCGAGGAGGTCCGATGCACGACGAGAACGCGACACCGGAACCCGACGAGAATCCCGGTAGCCCCGAGGGCCTGAAGAGCTATGGGGCCCACGAGGACTCCGGGAACCCTGGTAGCCCCGGGAACCCCGAGCTTTTCGAGGGCCGCTCCCGGCGCTCGGTCCTGCGTACGGCGGGCCTCACCGGGGCCGGGCTGGGCCTGGGGCTCGGCGCGCTCACGGGCGCCGGCGGCACGGCGCACGCCGCCGAGGCCGAGGCTGCCGGGGCGGCCGGGACCCCCGGAGCCTCCGGGGCGCCGGTGGACGCCGCGGCGGACGCGCCCGCCGCGCGGGGCCGGACCATGATCGGCGTCCCCTTCGAGGGACGCGGCACCGTACGCGTCGGGATCATCGGGCTCGGCAACCGCGGCGGCGGCATGATCGACCTGTTCCTTGCCCTGGACGGGGTCCGCGTGGTCGCGCTGTGCGACCCGGTCAAGGACAAGACGGCACGGGCCGCGGCCAAGGTGGTGGCCGCGGGGCAGCCCGCCCCGGCGACGTACACGAAGGGCGAGCACGACTTCGTCGACCTCTGCGAACGCGGCGACCTCGACTTCGTGTACGTCGCCACGCCCTGGGACCTGCACTTCGAGATGGCGCGGACGGCGATGCTCAGCGGCAAGCACGTCGGTGTGGAGTGTCCGGTCGCGATGCGCCTGGACCAGCTCTGGGAACTCGTCGACCTGTCCGAACGCACCCGCAGGCACTGCATGCAGCTGGAGAACTGCTGCTACGGCCGCAACGAGATGCGGGTCCTGCGCATGGCGCACGCGGGAAAGTTCGGCCGGCTGCTGCATGCCGCCGGGGCCTACAACCACGACCTGCGCGGCCTGATGTTCGACCCGGACTACTACGAGGGCCCGTGGCGGCGACTCTGGCACACCCGGCTGCGCGGGGACCTGTACCCGAACCACGGCTTCGGTCCGGTCGCCAACTACCTGGACGTCAACCGCGGTGACCGCGTCACCCACATCTCCAGCTTCGGCACGCCCTCGCTGGGCCTCGCCGAGTACCGCGCGGCCCACATGCCGCCGGGCGACCCGAGCTGGAAGGAGACGTACATCGAGAGCGACCGGACCATCAGCCTCGTACAGACCGCCAAGGGACGCGTGATCCGGCTCGAACACGACGTGTCGACGCCGCACCCCTACTCGCGGATCAACAGCCTGGGCGGCACCAAGGGCGTCTTCGAGGACTACCCGGAGCGGATCTACATCGAGCCCGACCACACGGACGACGCCTGGGGTGACTTCTCGGCGTACGCCGACTGGGACCACTGGCTGTGGAAGGAGCACTCCGACCCGCCCGGCGGGCACGGCGGGATGGACTACATCATGCTGTTCCGGCTGATGCAGTCCATCCGGCTGGGGCTGGTACCGGACTTCGACGTCTACGACGCCGCCACCTGGACCGCTCCGGTGCCGCTGAGCCACGCCTCGATCAGGGCGAACGGGGCGCCGCAGCCGATCCCCGACTTCACCCGCGGGCTGTGGCGGAAGGAGCGCCCGGGCATGGACTCGCCGAAACCCCAGGACGGGTGAGGGCGGTGGGAGCTGGGAGAGCGGTGGAGGCGGCCGTGGGGGTGACGAGGGTGCCCTGCACGGTCAGCAGGCGCCGGTCGTAGCACCCGGCCGAGCCGTGCAGACGGTAGTGCTCGCTGGTGGTGGCGACGGCGTGCCGCTGGTCGCGCGGCACGTTCGCGGTGTAGGTCGCGTCGCCCTCGTAGCGGTCGTCGAGCCGGGACCACGCGGTGCGCCGGCCGCCGCGTGTCTCCTCGACGGCCGCCCGGTCGCCGAGCGTCAGCACGGTCCGCAGCCGGTCGCCCGCGCCGAGCGTCGTGGTGCCGTCCATGGTGTACGTGCGGTCCGTCCGGGTCGTCACGGCCGTTCCGCGCCCGTCGACGGTGACCTTCTCGTCGTCGGTCCAGGTCCCTTCGAGCGCGTCCGTGTCCTCGCCGTCGGTCCAGCGGTGCGCGGACGTGCTCGCCAGGGTGCGGTCGACCGTGGTCCGGACCCGGCCGTGGGAGGTGTCCACGTATCCGGACACGGTCAGCCGGTGCCCGGCGCCGGTGTCGAGCCGGTGCTCGGAACCGGGCGTGTACGTGGACGAGTTCGCGAGGGCGCCGACCTTGTGGGCGGTGAGCTTCCCGGTGACGCGGGCGCTCTTCGCGTCCTGCCAGACGAGGACGTTCACCGGGGTGCTCCAGCCGCTCTGCCCCTCGGGGACACCGACCACGGAGACGTCGATCCGGTGCGGGCGCCCGTCGTTGAGCAGCCCCGCGAACGGGGTCAGGTCGTACTCGACGGGCTTGACGTCGAAGGCGCGCGGGCCCGGGACCACGTACCAGAGGAAGGGGTTGGACCAGCCTCCGGTCCACACGGTCGGGAACGGCGCGGCGATGCCGGCGAGTTCGCCGTCCACCGAGATCTGCACCTCGCGGTACGGGCCGTCGCCCGCCTTGCAGGAGTACGGAGCGGCGTCGGGCGCCGTCAGGTACCAGTACTCCTCGCAGCCGCCGCCCGATCCGGTGGCGTACACCTCGGCGACGATGCGCTCGCTGTTGCGGGGCGTGGTGAGGGTGCCGTCCCGGAGGGTGAGGACGCGGTCGGGGACGGCGGGGGTCTGCTTTTTGGCCGGGTAGAAGGTCAGCGTCACCTTGACGTCGATGATGCCGGTGTAGGTGTCGTCGACGACGTTGCCGATCAGCATCTCSACGTCCTGGCCCGCGCGGAACGTGTCGCTGTAGCGCGTGACGTCCTTCTCCACCGACCACTCGATGCCGTCGGGCGAGGGCTGCGGGGTGGACGTGCGGAGGACCTCGACGCCGCCGATGTGCAGGTAGCCGAGCCGGTCGTACTGGCGCCCCTTGACCTTGCCGTCCAGGCGCAGCACCACCTTGCTCCAGCGGTCGCCGCAGCCGCGCGGGGGCGCGTACGTGCCCTCGTAGGGCGTGAAGTCCCGGAACTGCGCCTCGGCGACCGTGACCTCGCAGGACGGCCCGGCGGGCTTCGTGACGGGCGGGGCGGCGATGAGGGGGTCGTGCCAGTCGGTGCCGAACTCGGCGGGCGGGTCGGCGGAAGCCGCGGTCCGGGGCGGCAGGGCGGCCGCGGCGGGGTCAGCGCCGAGGAGGGTGCTCGCCACGAGGGTCGCCCCGGCAAGCATGGACATGACGATCCGTCTTCTCATGAGCGGTGTTCTACGGGGAGTCGGCCCGGCACGCAATGCGGCCCTGTCCCGCGGCCGGAATCCGCCTCCCGACAGGACCCTCGACCGCGTCGGGCGTCGTCAGTACCGTGGTGCGACCGGCCGCTGGGGGGCGCTGTGGACCACGAACGGGACGACGCACCGCGCGAGTTGCCCCGGTTCGCCCTCGGCCCCGTAACGGGACTGGCGTCCGCCCTCGCCCTCGCGCTGACCGCGCTGTCCGGCCGGTACGGGTACCACCGGGACGAGCTGTACTTCCTCGCGGCGGGCGACCGTCCGGCCTGGGGGTACGTGGACCAGCCGCCGCTGACACCGCTCCTCGCGCGGGCCGCCACCACCTTGTTCGGGGACTCCCCCGCTGCGTTGCGGGTCCCGGCGACGCTCGCTTTCGCCGCCTCCGTCGTCGTGGTCGCCCTGGTGGCACGGGAGTTGGGCGGCTCCCGTGCGGCACAGGTGCTCGCCGCCGGGCTAGCGGGGGTGTCCGCGCAGCCCCTGGCGGTCGGCCACCTGATGTCGACCGCCTCCTTCGACCTCCTGGCGTGGCTGGTGGTCTGCTGGTTCACGCTACGGCTGTTGCGCACCGGCGACGGGCGGTGGTGGCTGCCGATCGGTCTGTGCGTCGGGGCCGGACTGCTGAACAAGTACCTGGTGGCGCTGCTGGTGGTGGCCCTGCTCGCCTCGGTGCTCGCTGTCGGACCGCGGCGGGTGCTGCGCAGCCCGTGGCTGCTCGCCGGTGCGGGCGCGGCCCTCGCGGTGGCCGCGCCCGGCCTGTGGTGGCAGGCAGCTCACGACTGGCCCCAGCTGACCGTGGCGGAGGGGATCGGCAAGGAGGACGGGACGGGGAACCGCCTCCTGTTCCTGCCGGAACAACTCATCTACCTCTCCCCGCTGTTCTTACCCGTGTGGGTGGCGGGCTGGCTGCGGCTGTGGCGCGATCCGGCGCTGCGCCGGGCCCGGGCGGCGGCGGTGGCGTACCCCCTGCTGTGCGTGCTGGTCCTGGCCCTCGGCGGCAAGGGGTACTACGTGGTGCCGCTGCTGCTCGTGCTGCTCGCGGCGGGCTGCGAGCCCGCCGTCGATCGGCTGCGACGGCGCGGCCGTACGTGGCCCGTGGCGGCCGCCGGCACGGCCGTCGCCCTGGCTGTCGCGATCAACGCGGTGGTGACGCTGCCCGTGCTGCCGCGCAGCGCGCTCACCGTGCCGAACGCGCTGAACAAGGGGCAGGGGGAACAGGTGGGGTGGCGCTCGCTCGCCGACGCGGCCGCGCGGGGATGGTCCGCGGTCCCGGCACGCGAGCGGTCCCGCGCCGTCGTCCTCGCGCAGAACTACGGCGAGGCGGGCGCCCTCGACCGCTACGGGCCCGCGCGGGGGCTGCCCCGCCCCTACTCGGGTCACATGAGCTACGCCGACTGGGGGCCGCCGCCCGACTCCGCCGACGGGCCGGTCCTCCTCGTCCGCCAGGAGGACGCGCACGGCATCGAGCGGTACTTCACCGGCTGCCGGCAGGTCGCGCGCGTGGACAACGGACACGGGGTCGAGAACGAGGAGCAGGGCGCAGCGGTGGTGCTGTGCGCGGGGACGGCCCGGCCGTGGTCACGGCTGTGGCCCTCCCTGCGGCACTACTACTGAGCCGCGCCGCTGCTGGTCCCTGCGCCACTGGTTCTTGCGCCACTGGTTCCTGTGCCGCTGTCGTTGAACGGTCTCGTGGGTGTCAGGCCTTGAGGTCGGCCTTGTCGCCCATCACCACGACCGGGTGGTCGTCCGGGTCGAGGGTGCGGAGCAGGTACTCCATACCGGACTTGGACAGGCTCACGCAGGCCGACGTGCCACTGCCGTGGTCCATGTGCAGCCAGATGCTGCCGCCCTTGGACTGGCCCTCGGGGCGGGTCGGGTCGTTCGGCGAGGTGCCCTTGACGCGGTTGTAGTCGATGGCGATGACGTAGTCGAAGTCGTTCCAGTGCGACTTGGCCCAGTAGTGCGGGGCCTGGAAGCCGGCCGACTCGGTGTACGGGAGCTTGGCGCCCGGGTCGGCGAGCACACCGCCCGCGTCGCTGAGCGTGAACACCCCGACGGGGCTGCGCTTGTCGCCCTCGCGGTGGTCGGTCGTCCAGCCCTTCTTGCCGTTGTGCCCTTCCCAGCTGCGGGTCTTGTCCCAGGTGGAACCGGACTTGGTGTAGAGGACGATCGTGGAGTCCGCCGAGTCCTTGCCCTCGCCGTACACCGCGACGACCTGCCGGGAGTCGGCGGGGATCTGCTTCTGCAGCTTGTCGCCCACATCGGGGATGCGCTTCAGGTCGACGGTGCGCGCCTGTTCGGGGCGGGACCCGCCGTCCGCCTGTCCGTCGCTCTTCCCGCCGCTCCCGCCGTCCGAGCCGCCGCAGGCCGCCAGGGGCATCACCAGGGCGGTCAGGAGCGCGGCCACGGCCGTCGTGCGCTTCGCACCACGTATTTGCATACCGTCCATCGTCGCACCACGTTCCGGACAACTGCGCCCGCCCCTCCGCCTGTCCGCCGAATACGGGCGTTCCAGGCGGAATCTTTGCCCCGTGACGGAAAACCGTTTGCCTGCGGACACCCTCTGAAGCGAACCTTGCACGGTTTGTTGCCTCCCCCGTTCCGTACCACCACCCCATTGGGACGCCATGCAGATTCAAGACCTCCCGTATCCCGACCCGGGGGTGCCGGACGCACGCTCGGGGACCCGGTTCCTGGTGTGGCTCGGCCGCAATCAGCTCGGCGGACAGGTGAAGGCCCTGGTCTGGGGTCTGCTGCACTTCGTGTCCGTGTCCTCGCTGCCCTTCTGCGTCGGCTTCGCCGTCCAGGCCGCCGTGGACCGCTCCGGTGCGCGGCTGGCCCTCGCGGGCGGGGTGCTCGCCGTGTGCGGCGCCGGTATCGCCCTGGGCGACACCATGCTGCACCGGGTCGCCGTCACCAACTGGATCACCGCGGCCGCACGCGTGCAGCAGCTGCTGGCGCGCCGCACCGCCCTGCTCGGCTCCGCGCTGACGCGACGGGTCGCGGCCGGCGAGGTCGTCTCCGTCTCGACCGGCGACGTGGAGAAGATCGGCTGGTTCGTGGAGGCCGTGTCGCGGTTCACCGCGGCCGCGCTGACGGTCGTGGTGGTCTGTGTCGCCCTCGTCGTCTACCAGCCGGCGCTCGGCGTCGTCGTCGCCGTGGGCGTACCCGTCCTCGCGCTGTCGGTCCTGCCGCTGCTGCCGCGGGCCACCCGCCGCGCCGACTTCCAGCGGGAGAAGGCCGGGCGCGCCACCGAGCTGGCCTCGGACACCGTCGCGGGCCTGCGCGTGCTGCGCGGCATCGGCGGCGAGGAGCTGTTCCTCGACCGCTACCGCCGCGCCTCGCAGGAGGTCCGGCACGCCGCCGTGCGCAGCGCCCGCATGTGGGCGCTGATCTCGGCGATCCAGGTGCTGCTGCCCGGACTGCTGCTCGTCGCGGTCGTCTGGCACGGCGTGCACCTGGCGCGCGAGGGCCGCATCACCGTCGGCGAGATGGTCACCGTGTACAGCGCTGTCATGATCCTCAGCTACCCGCTCCGGCACTTCACCGAGATCGCGATGGCGTACTCCTTCTCCCGGCCGTCCGCCAGACGCGCGGCGCGGGTCCTGTCGCTGGAGCGCGCCCTGGACGGCGAGGGGACGCGGGAGGCGCTGGTGCCGACCGGGGATCTGTACGACCCCGCGACCGGCCTGCTCGCGCCCGCGGGGCGGCTGACCGCCGTGGTGTGCGGCGACCCCGACGCCGCGGGCGAGCTGGCCGAACGGCTGGGTGGTCATCCGGCGGACTCCTCTGAGCTGCCGTCGGCGCTGGTCGGAGGCGTACCGCTGGACGAGCTGCCCCTCGACTGCGCCCGCACGGCCGTCCTCGTGCAGGACAAGGACCCGGTCCTGCTCTCCGGCACCCTGCGCGAGCTGCTCGCCGTGCCCGCCTCGGGAGACGTCACTCCCGAGGAGGCGCTGTCCGCGGCCCAGTGCGGGGACGTCCTGGACGCCCTCGCCCAGGGCGCGCTGGACGCCGCGGACCCGATGGACGCCCGGATCACCGAGCGCGGGCGCTCCCTGTCGGGCGGCCAGCGCCAGCGCCTCGCGCTGGCCCGGTCGCTGGTCACGGCCCCCGGGGTGCTGGTCCTGGACGAACCCACGTCCGCGGTCGACTCGCACACCGAGGCGCGGATCGCCGACGGGATCAGGTCGCTGCGCCGGGGGCGCACCACGGTGGTGTTCACCTCGTCACCGCTGCTCCTGGACCGCGCGGACCGGGTCGTCCTCGTCCACGAGGGCGAGGTCGCGGCGGTGGGCCTGCACCGCGAGCTGCTGCACAGCGACGTGCGGTACCGCGCGGTGGTGACGCGGGAGACCGACGACGAGGCCGCCGCGCACGAAGCGGACCGGCCGGACCAGCTGAAGGAACTGGAGAACCTGCGGAACCTGCGGGGGATCACGGAAGAGATCGAGGAGACGGCATGATCGGCGTGGCGCCACCGGCCTACGACCCGGCGGCCCCGACGACCGCAGAGACCCTGCCCGTCGGTGCCCCCGCGACCGTACGCGCCTACGTGGGCGAACTCTTCCGGCGGCACCGCAGGGCCTTCCTCGTCCTCGTCGCCGTCAACACGGTCGCCGTCGTCTCCTCGATGGTCGGCCCCTACCTGCTGGGCTCCCTGGTCCAGCACGTCTCCGACGGGGCCGCCGCGGCCCGCGAACTGCACCTGGAACGCACCGTCGCCCTGTTCGCCCTCGCCCTGGTCGTGCAGGCCGTCTTCGTGCGCCAGGTGCAGCTGCGCGGAGCCATGCTCGGTGAGCGGATGCTGGCCGACCTGCGCGAGGACTTCCTGGTACGGGCCGTGGGGCTGCCGCCCGGCGTCCTGGAACGGGCCGGCACGGGCGATCTGCTGTCCCGCATCACCACGGACATCGACCGGCTGGCCAACGCCATGCGCGAGGCCGTGCCGCAGCTGTCCATCGGCGTGGTGTGGGTGGCGCTGCTGCTCGGCGGGCTCGTCGTGACCGCGCCGCCCCTCGCGCCCGCCGTGCTGGTCGCCGTCCCGATCCTGGTGATCGGCTGCCGCTGGTACTTCAAGCGCGCGCCGAAGGCCTACCGCTCCGAGGCCGCCGGTTACGCGGCCGTCGCCGCCGTGCTCGCCGAGACCGTGGACGCCGGGCGCACCGTGGAGGCACACCGTCTCGGCGCGCGCCGCATCGATCTGTCGGACCGGCGGGTCGCGGAGTGGACCGCCTGGGAGCGGTACACCCTGTGGCTGCGGTCGGTGCTCTTCCCGGTCATCAACGCCACGCACACCACCGTCCTCGGCTCGGTCCTGATGATCGGCGGGTGGTTCGTCCTCCAGGGCTGGATCGACGTGGGCCAGCTGACGACCGGCTCGCTGATCGCGCTGATGCTCGTCGACCCGGTGGGCCTGATCCTGCGCTGGTACGACGAGCTGCAGGTGGCCCACGTGTCGCTGGCCCGGCTCGTGGGCGTGCGGGACATCGAACCCGACGCGGGCGACGACTCGCTGACTCCCGACGGCCGTGACGTGCACGCCGACGAGGTCCGCTTCGGCTACCGGGAGGGCGTCGACGTGCTGCGCGAGGTCTCCCTGGAGGTCGCGCCCGGCACCCGGCTCGCCCTGGTCGGGCCGTCCGGCGCGGGCAAGTCCACACTGGGCAGGCTGCTCGCCGGGATCTACGCGCCCCGCACCGGTGAGGTCACCCTGGGCGGCGCGGAGCTGTCCCGGATGTCCGCGGAGCAGGTCCGCTCCCACGTGGCGCTGGTCAACCAGGAACACCACGTGTTCGTGGGCGCCCTGCGCGACAACCTGCTCCTCGCCCGCACCGGTGCCGAGGACGCCGAGCTGTGGGCCGCCCTCGGCGCGGTCGACGCCGACGGCTGGGCCCGGGCGCTGGACGACGGGCTCGACACCGAGGTCGGTTCGGGCGGTGTGGCCCTCACCCCGGCCCAGGCGCAGCAGGTCGCACTCGCCCGCCTGGTGCTCGCCGACCCGCACACGCTGGTCCTGGACGAGGCCACCTCGCTCCTCGACCCGCGGGCCGCCCGTCACCTGGAGCGCTCCCTGGCCCGCGTCCTGGAGGGGCGCACGGTGGTCGCCATCGCCCACCGGCTGCACACCGCCCACGACGCGGACGTCATCGCCGTCGTCGAGAACGGCCGCATCAGCGAACTCGGCAGCCACGACGAGCTGGTCGCCGCAGACGGCGCGTACGCGGCGCTGTGGAGGTCGTGGCACGGCTGAGCCGCCGCCGGGCCGGCCGGTGCGACTCGCGCCTTCGCCTGCCCGGGGCGGAGGGGGCGGCCACGCCCGGCCGGGCGCTCTGCCGTTGCGCGGTGTCGAAGGGGGATGGAAGTCTGGACGACGGCACCGGTGGCCGAACGCGGCAGCGGACCGGCCCGCACCACCTGGAGGCACACGTGGACAGCGCCGACGGCTGGGGAGACGACGTCTACCAACCCGACGGATCCGAGGTTCAGGACGACGCCGGTCTGCTCGACGGTGAGGACACTCTGGAGACCGACGGTGTGAACGACCCCCTCGACCGTGGCTGGTCTCCTCCGGAACGCCCCTGGGCGGTGGAGCGCAGAGACGTGACGGCGGCGGAGCGGCGCCGCGGCGAGACCCTCGACGAACGTCTCGCCGAGGAACTCCCCGACATCGCCGCACCCGACGGCGACGGCATCGGAGATTCACCGGACTCGGACGGGGAACCCCTGGACAACGAGGTGGGCACCCTCCGCTCGGGACGTCTCGTGGCTCCCGACGAAGGCGCGCACGAGGACGAGGAGAGCGGGCTGATCGCCACCGATGTGGGCATCGACGGAGCGGCGGCCTCGGCGGAGGAGGCCGCCATGCACATAGTCGACGAGGACACCCTGTCCGGCTGACGCGGCCCTGCGCCCCTACCTGCCCGCGCACCCCTCCCCCACGCAAGGAGCAGCCATGCAGCAGGACAAGCACCCCGACTACCACTCGGTCGTCTTCCGCGACCGCGCCGCCGGGTACGCCTTCCTGACCCGGTCCACCGCGGTCAGCGACCGGACCATCGAGTGGGACGACGGTCAGACGTACCCCGTCGTCGACGTGGAGATCTCCTCGAAGAGCCACCCCTTCTACACGGGCACCGCCAGGACCGTCGACACGGAGGGACGAGTCGCCCGCTTCGAGAAGCGGTACGGCACCGGCGCCGGGGGCCAGGGCGGCACGGACCAGGACGGGGCGGACCGAGACGAGGCGGACCAGAGCGGCACGAATTAGAACGACACGCACCAGAACAGCGCGGACCAGGGCTTGGCTCCAGGCGGCGACGACGCGCTGTGATCCCGCGGGGACGGACGCGGCCCGGCGTCCACCGGCGGCGCCCGTCCCTCCGGCGCGGTGCCTCAGATGTAGTTCAGCGCGGCCGCGCCGCCCACCCCGCCCAGCACCATGAACGCCGGCATCAGCACCTTCAGCTCCACCCAGCTGCCCGCCCTGAACCGCATCGCCTTCGGCGGTCCGAGGGGGTACCAGCGCTTGCGGCCTATCGGGATGGGCCACAGGATCGGGCAGCCCGACACCGTCAGCGCGTCCCCGACGTCGTGCACCAGCGCCCCGAGGACGATCGGCAGCCCGAGCCATAGGTACTCCTGGCCCGGCTCCGTGAACAGCCAGCCGGACCCGCTGCCCGGCTCGTCCAGGATCCCCCCGATGATCCACGTGCTCGTCGCGGCCAGCAGCCAGACCAGGACGTCCGAGCTGGAGCCGCGCGTCGCCCGCCAGAGCAGCCCCTCGATGGCCAGCACCATGTGCACGAACAGGATGGCCAGGACCGCCCAGCGGCCTCCCTGGATCGCGAGGACCGAGGCGCCCGCACCAATCACCACCGCCCACAGCCAGGTGTGGGTGAGGGTGCGGTGCCCACCGGAACGGCTCGGGTCGCCCGGCTTCCTCGTCCCCTTGTAGACGGCGTACGAGAGCTTGTCGACGATCTCGCACAGGCCCCGAGAAACGGGGCCGAAGGCCCGCGAGATGGTGGCGGCCTTGTGGTCCAGGTCCGGAGCGAGCGCGGCGCCCGCGCAGATCAGCGCACCGGTGAGCAGGACCGGCCAGGGCATCGTGTGACCGGTGGCGGCCGCCGCCGCTCCGACGCCCAGCCAGGCCGCCGCCCCGGACAGTGAGTGTGCTGGTCCCATCATCGCCGTGCCCCGCCCCATTCCTCATGTACCGGCAGCTCGTCGCCGGCCTGCGCCGACACCCGGCCGGCGACACAGCGTAGCGTTCGTGATCTTCGGCGCCGCAGCCGATTCCCTCATCGGGGGCGATGACAGGCAAGATGGGGTCGTGACCCTTATCGATCAGCTGCCGCAGACCGCAGATCCCGACGCCCTCTACGAAGCCTTCGAGTCGTGGGCCGGGGAACGCGGTCTCACGCTCTACCCCCATCAGGAGGAGGCGCTGATCGAGGTGGTCTCGGGAGCGAACGTGATCGTGTCGACCCCCACCGGGTCCGGCAAGAGCATGATCGCCGCGGGTGCGCACTTCGCGGCGCTCGCCCGGGACGAGGTCACTTTCTACACCGCCCCGATCAAGGCGCTGGTCTCGGAGAAGTTCTTCGAGCTGTGCAAGATCTTCGGCACCGAGAACGTGGGCATGCTGACCGGCGACGCGTCCGTGAACTCCGACGCCCCGGTGATCTGCTGCACCGCCGAGGTCCTGGCGTCGATCGCGCTGCGCGACGGCAGGCGCGCAGACGTCGGCCAGGTCGTCATGGACGAGTTCCACTTCTACGCCGAGGCCGACCGCGGCTGGGCCTGGCAGATCCCGATCCTCGAACTGCCGCAGGCGCAGTTCATCCTGATGTCGGCGACCCTCGGCGACGTCTCCATGTTCGAGGAGGACCTGACCCGGCGGACCGGCCGTCCCACCTCGGTGGTCCGCTCCGCAACCCGCCCCGTCCCGCTCTCCTACGAGTACAGGCTGACGCCGCTGACCGAGACGCTCACCGAGCTGCTTGAGACGAAGCAGGCGCCTGTCTACATCGTGCACTTCACCCAGGCGCAGGCCGTGGAGCGCGCGCAGGCACTGATGAGCATCAACATGTGCACGCGCGAGGAGAAGGACCAGATCGCCGAGCTCATCGGCAACTTCCGCTTCACCACCAAGTTCGGCCGCAACCTCTCCCGCTACGTACGGCACGGCATCGGGGTGCACCACGCCGGCATGCTGCCCAAGTACCGCCGCCTGGTGGAGAAGCTGGCGCAGGCCGGTCTCCTGAAGGTCATCTGCGGTACGGACACCCTGGGCGTCGGCGTCAACGTGCCCATCCGCACCGTGCTGTTCACCGCGCTGGCGAAGTACGACGGCACGCGTGTGCGGACGCTGCGCGCGCGGGAGTTCCACCAGATCGCGGGCCGGGCCGGCCGGGCGGGCTTCGACACGGCCGGTTTCGTCGTGGCGCAGGCCCCCGAGCACGTCGTGGAGAACGAGAAGGCCCTCGCCAAGGCGGGCGACGATCCGAAGAAGCGTCGCAAGGTGGTGCGCAAGAAGGCTCCGGAGGGATTCGTCGGCTGGTCGGACACCACGTTCGAGAAGCTGATCTCGTCCGATCCGGAACCGCTGACCTCGCGCTTCCGGGTCACGCACACGATGCTCCTGTCGGTCATCGCACGCCCCGGCAACGCCTTCGACGCGATGCGCCACCTGCTGGAGGACAACCACGAGCCGCGCAAGCAGCAGCTGCGGCACATCAGGCGGGCGATCGCCATCTACCGCTCGCTCCTCGACGGCGGGATCGTGGAGAAACTCGACACGCCCGACGCCGAGGGCCGCATCGTGCGCCTCACCGTCGACCTGCAGCAGGACTTCGCGCTCAACCAGCCGCTGTCGACCTTCGCCCTCGCCGCGTTCGAGCTGCTGGAACCCGAGTCCCCCTCGTACGCCCTCGACATGGTGTCCGTCGTGGAGTCCACGCTGGACGACCCCCGGCAGATCCTCGCCGCCCAGCAGAACAAGGCCCGCGGCGAAGCCGTGGCGGCAATGAAGGCGGACGGCGTCGAGTACGAGGAGCGCATGGAGCGGCTCCAGGACGTGACGTACGCCAAGCCGCTCGAAGAGCTGCTCTCCCACGCGTACAACACCTACCGCCAGAGCCACCCGTGGGTGGGCGACCATCCGCTCTCCCCGAAGTCCATCATCCGTGACATGTACGAACGGGCCATGTCCTTCACCGAGTTCGTCTCCTACTACGAACTCGCCCGCACCGAGGGCATCGTGCTCCGCTACCTGGCGAGCGCCTACAAGGCCCTCGACCACACCGTCCCCGACGACCTGAAGTCGGAGGACCTGGAGGACCTGATCGCCTGGCTCGGCGAGATGGTGCGCCAGGTCGATTCGAGCCTCCTCGACGAGTGGGAGCAGCTCGCCAACCCCGAGGTCATGACGGCCGAGGAGGCACAGGAGAAGGCCGACCAGGTCAAACCGGTCACGGCCAACGCACGCGCCTTCCGGGTCCTCGTCCGCAATGCCATGTTCCGGCGTGTCGAACTCGCCGCCCTCGACCACGTCGCGGAACTCGGCGAGATGGACGCCGAGGCCGGCTGGGACGCCGACGCCTGGGGCGAGGCCATGGACAGGTACTGGGACGAGTACGACGATCTCGGCACCGGTCCCGACGCCCGCGGCCCCAAGCTCCTGCGCATCGAGGAGGAGCCGCAGAACGGACTGTGGAAGGTGCGGCAGACCTTCGCCGACCCGAACGGCGACCACGACTGGGGCATCAGCGCGGAGATCGACCTCGTGGCCTCCGACGCCGAGGGACGCGCCGTCGTCAAGGTCACCGCCGTCGGCCAGCTGTGAACACAGGAGAACGCGACTCATGACGAACCCGGCGGAGCGACTCGTCGACCTGCTCGACCTGGAGCAGATCGAGGTCAACATATTCCGTGGCCGCAGTCCGCAGGAGTCCCTGCAGCGCGTCTTCGGCGGCCAGGTGGCGGGCCAGGCGCTCGTCGCCGCCGGCCGCACCACGGACGCGGAACGGCCCGTGCACTCGCTGCACGCGTACTTCCTGCGCCCGGGCCGGCCGGGCGTGCCCATCGTGTACCAGGTCGAACGGGTCAGGGACGGGCGGTCGTTCACCACGCGCCGCGTCACCGCCGTGCAGCAGGGTCGCACGATCTTCAATCTGACCGCCTCCTTCCACAAGCCTGAAGAGGGGAGCTTCGAGCACCAGCTGCCGCCGGCCCGCGAAGTCCCGGATCCCGAGTCGCTCCCGAGCGTCACCCAGGAGATCAAGGAGCATCTGGGCGCGCTCCCCGAGACGCTGGAGCGCATGGCCCGGCGCCAGCCCTTCGACATCCGCTACGCGGACCGGTTGCGCTGGACCCCCGAGGAGATCGAGCACGCCGAGCCGCGCAGCGCCGTGTGGATGCGCGCCGTCGGTCCGCTGGGCGACGACCCGCTGGTCCACACCTGCGCACTCACCTACGCGAGTGACATGACCCTCCTGGACGCCGTCCGCATCCCGGTGGAGCCCCTGTGGGGCCGCCGCGGTTTCGACATGGCCTCCCTGGACCACGCCATGTGGTTCCACCGGCCGTTCCGCGCCGACGAGTGGTTCCTCTACGACCAGGAGTCCCCGATCGCGACGGGCGGCCGGGGTCTGGCCCGGGGCCGCATCTACGACGTGGAGGGACGGCTGCTCGTCTCCGTCGTCCAGGAAGGGCTGTTCCGCAAGCTGGAGGGCTGACGGGTTCGGCGGCGTGACGGTCGGGTCGGAAGGTCAGGTCAGGTCAGGTCAGGTCAGGTCAGGTCAGGAGTTTCTGCGCCGCAGCCAGCCGAGGAGGCGCCCGGGGCGCTCCGGCTCGTCGACCGTGTGCCGGACTGTCCCGACCGCTCGCTCCGGCCCGGCCGGGTGTGGCGCTTCGGCCACGTGCAGCGCTGTCGCCGGCCGTCGCCGCGCGGTCGGACGCCACGGGTCCGCCGGATGCTTTCGGTCGATCGGCCGTCGCTGGTCCGTCGAGGAATGCCGGTCCGCCGGGCGCCGTGGATCGGTGTGTTTGCGCAGCTCGACCGGCCTTCGGGGCGTGACCGGCCGTCGCCGCCCGGTCGGCGCCCGGTGCCCGGCGGACACGGCTGGCACGTCGTGGCGTACGAGGTGACGTACCTCGTGGCTCCCGGGCCGGGCCTCCGGTTCCGCCATCGGTCGCGGGGCGGGGCGATGGCTGCGCGCCTCGTCCAGCCCGTTGGCCAGGTCGGCGCGGAGCCAGCTGATCTCGTCCGGATCCTCCGCCGTCATGATCCGGGCGGTGATGCGGGCGGCGGGTGAATCGGGCGCGCCCCGGGCGCCCTCGTCGGGCCGGTGCCGGTTCAGATGAGCACGCTCGTAGGGGTCGGTGACGATCTCGGCGACCTGGACGGGGTCGAGCAGGGACGCCACGGCCGCGGCACGTTCCCACGGGTCCTCGGTCTGCCGGAGCAGGCATCCCAGGTACCGCCCCCGCCAGTTCCGCGCCCGCAGGTCCAGGCCGGTGTCCAACTGGCCGCGCAGCCCTTCGGGCAGACGGTTCTCCAGCAACGGCTTGTTCGCTTCGTCCGCGGCGAACCGCTTCAGGTCCTCGGCGAGGTACAGCCACACCACGGCTCGGTAGCGGTTCAGGTAATACTTGATCGGAACGATCAGGCCCAGGCGGGCGAAGCGGGTGAACCGGCCGGTCGTGATGCCCATGAGGGCCGCGCCCTCGGAAGTGCCGACCGCTTTGACGCGTTCCCGCAGAGCTTCCGGGAAGCCCGGTTCGGACCGCACCCTCTCGATCTCCGTGCGGTTCACACGGCGCCCTCCACCGCCGCCCTCGTCGGGCACCGTGCGGATTCGGCCGAGTCGTACCGCGAGGTCGAACTCCCCTCGTTTGAGTCCCAGTTCCCGCGCGGCACGACTCGGCGCCAGTGCGGAGCAGCTCGATGTCGGTGCGGTACGGCTCGATGCCGGTGCGGGTGCGGGTGCGGGTCGTGCCTCGGATCCGGGCCGTACCCCGGACATGACGGTCTGCGTGACGGTGTCGCCGGACATGGTGGTTCTCCCCCGTGCAGCGGTGTGCGTGTGCGTTCGCCTGCTTCGGAAAAACCGTAGCCTGTCCGGCATTCTTCGCGTCGGGCCTGTGGATAACCTCGACCGCGATGACGTCTGCGCAGGTCAAAGGCGTGAAGAAAAATCTAGATGTCTACCGAGGACGAGTGCTCGGGCTGTCGCGCGTCGACGTGGAGATGCTCGCCGACCCGGTTCACGAGCAACGTCATCTCGTACGCGACCTGGCCGATGTCCGCTTCCGCGGCACTCAGCACGCAGAGGCAGCTGCCGGTGCCCGCCGCCGTGACGAAGAGGACCGCGTCGTCGAACTCGATCATCGTCTGGCGCACGCGGCCCGCGCCGAAATGCCGGCCCGAGCCCTTCGCCAGGCTGTGCAGACCGGAGGAGACGGCGGCGAGGTGTTCGGCGTCCTCCCGCCGCAGACCGGTGCTCGCCCCGGTCACCAGCCCGTCGTTGGACAGCACCAGTGCGTGGCGTATGTGCTCGACACGCTGGGTCAGGTCGTCGAGCAGCCAGTCGAGCCCCTGGTTCTCCGCCATGATCCGTCTCCCCGTGTATGCGTGGCTCCTCCTGGCCGGAGGATCCGATCGACCAGCCTTCCCCACCGTCGGCGTCCGGGCAAGGAGGATGGGGGCATGGCACAGAAGATGACCGATGAGGAATGGCGGGCGTTCGTCTCGCACGGGACCCGCACCGGAAAGCTGTCGACCGTCAGGGCCGACGGGCGCCCGCACGTGGCGCCGATCTGGTTCCTGCTCGACGGGGAGGACCTGGTCTTCAACACGGGGAAGGACACGGTCAAGGGACGGAATCTGGCCCGGGACGGCCGGGTGGCGTTGTGCGTGGACGACGACCGGCCGCCGTACGCCTACGTCGTCCTGCAGGGGCGCGCCCGGATCTCGGAGGACCTCGACGACGTACGGCTGTGGGCCGGGCGGATCGGCGCCCGGTACATGGGCGAGGAACACGCCGAGGAGTTCGCGGCCCGCAACGGCGTACCCGGTGAACTCGTCGTGCGCGTGGCGATCGAGAAGGTCGTGGCGGAGGCCGCCGTCTCCGACTGAACCGCGCGGTACCGGCCGCTTCGCGTCCCGCGTCGGTGTTCGACCGTGTCGCCCGTGTGCGATGCGGGATCATGCGGTGCATGAGCGACGACCACACGCACGTCCAGGAGTTCTTCTCGGCCCGCGCCGCCCACTGGGACGAGCGGTTCCCCGACGACGGCCCGGTGTACGCGGCCGCCGTGTCCGAGCTGGGGCTGCGGGAAGGCGACCGTGTGCTTGACGCGGGCTGCGGCACGGGACGGGCCCTGCCGCCTCTCAGGGAGGCGGTGGGGCCTTCGGGCGTGGTCATCGGCGCGGACCTGACGTCGGCCATGCTGCAGGCCGCGGTACGAGCCGGCCGCGACCGGTCCGGGCGGTTGGTCCTGGCCGACGTGGCACGGCTGCCGCTGCTCCCGCGGTCGCTCGACGCGGTCTTCGTGGCCGGACTCGTCGCGCATCTTCCCGACCCCGGCGCGAACCTGCGGGAGCTGGCGCGGGCCGTACGGCCCGGCGGGATCCTGGCGCTCTTCCATCCGATCGGCCGGGCCGCCCTCGCGGCGCGCCAGGGACGGCGGATCACACCGGACGACCTGCGCGCGAGGGACAACCTCGGGCCGTTGCTGTCCGCCTCGGGCTGGCGCATGACGTCCTACACGGACGAGGACACCCGGTTCCTCGCGCTGGCGGAACGCCGCCCCTGAGCTCACGGCCCGGGGCCCTCCACGCCATTGCCCTCTTCTGCAGTCGAAGCTTCAACTCTACGTTGAAAGGAGACAGATGGGCGATGACCGGTGAAACAGCGCGTTGGGGAAGGTGGCCCGAATGTCAGGCATATTGGCCAAACTCAGGAAGCTCGTCTCACGTCCGGCGACGACGGACGCCAGCGGTTCCGTGCAGTCGTCCGGGGCCCGTCCGAAGAAGCGGACGCACAACCTGTTCGAAGCCGCGGCGGCGTACGTGTCGGCCGGCGCCGAGGACGATCAGGACGGGGTCGACGAGGCCGCGACCTGGGTGTCGCCGGAAGCGCTCTCGTTCGGCGTGAACGAGCTGGCGTGCCGGGCCGTGATCGCACTCGCGCGGGAACGCGACGAGTCGCCCAACGCCGTGGCCAGGACCCTCCTGGGACTGCCGGCCGCCTGACGGGAGCAGGCTGCGCATCCCCCGAACCGGGCCGGGCAGCCCCCGAACCGGGCCGGGAAGAGGTCGATCACCGCCGTTCGGCCCGCTCCCCCGCGGACCGACGACGGACCGACGACGGACCGGCGAGCGAAGCTACTCGCGAGTTCCCACCTCGTGACAAGGGCCGCGGGCGGGCATTAGGGTGCGCCGACGGATGTAGCGATGGGGAGGCTGGGATGGCCGGGACGGACGATGCGGCCGTCGCCGCCGGGGACGACGACGCACTGTATGTGCTCACCGCGGTGCTGTTGACGCCGGCGCAGTTCCCCAGCGTGCTGGGCGACGACTACCCGGAGGCCTGTGCGGCCCTCGGCCTCGCGCCCCTCGCCGAGGGGTACGGCCTGGTGCTGGGCCAGGACGGCGACGGGGCACGGTGGACCGTCGTCGTCGACGACGTCTCACTGGTGGCCGTCGCCATCGCCTCCTGGGACTGCGGGATGGAGTACGACCTGTCGCCGGACGACCGCTCGATGGTGGCGGCGCTGCCCGGGTGGCCGCTCGCCCTGGCGGTCGCCGCACCGGGTGTGCCCGCCCCGCACGACCCCGCGCCGGAGATCGCGGAGCAGGCCCCGCTGTGCCCGCCGGACACGTCGGCCTGGGGAGCCGCTCAGCGGCGCCTCGGCGCGGACGAGATCGCGCTGCAGTGGGCCGCCTGGCGCGAGCAGATCGACGAGACCGAATTCGCCGCTCCGAAGGACGGCGCGGCGGCCGCGGATGACGCGTCCGGACCGGGCGTCCCGGACGGGGACCGCGGGCGGGCGCCGCTCAGCGGCATCGGGCGCGTCCTCCACGAGGCGCGCTCGTACGTGGACACGCCTCCGCCGCTCGGCCGTGTGCGCTCGTCCTTCGCCCCGGGGGACGCGCGGACGCTGCGGGCGGACGGACCCGGCTGGTCGATGGTGGCGCGGACCGACGACATCGCCTTCGTGCTGCTCGACGAGAAGCCCGGTGAGGTCCTCACGGTCGGCCGCGGCCCCGAGCTGCCCGGGCTGCTGGAAGCCCTCGACCGGATGGCCGTACGCCCCAACTGAGGCCGCGAAGTCACCGAGCCCTGGCGGACGGCGGCCCAGGAACGGCACGGCACGGCACGCGACCGTCCGTGGACCGCGCCGTCGGCGGGCCCACGAACGGTGGCGTGATCGGCTCACGTGCTCCGGAGGGAAGTGCTCTGGTCGCCGACGGTTCAGCGGCCCAGTTCCTTGCGGCCGACACGGCGCAGCCTGCGCCGCTGCGAGGGGTCCAACGTCAGATATGCCACCGCGGGAACCCCCACGACGATCAGCAGGGCGGCCCACCAGGGCACAAAGAAGAGCAGGATGATGCCGACCGCGACACCGCCTGCGGCTATTTTCGCGTTCCTTGACATGTGCGTAGCCTCCTCAGCGGCCACTGCCGCTCTCTGTTCTGAGAACGGATCCGCGCTTCCGGCGGTTCCGGACCGTGACCCTGATACGACCCTGAGGCGCGCAGCCCCGGACGTGCTGTACCCTCGGCGACCCCTGTCCGAGTAGTCAAGTTTGAAGAAGGCAGTCATCAACGCAGTTGTCAACGCTCAGAGGATCCCTGTCCCGACTCCCTCCGAGGTCACCGAACTGGCCCGTTGCTGCGCCGTTTTCCTTCCCGCCGACCCGGCCCGGACGGGTGGTGTCGCCTTCTGGCTGCCCGACGGCGAAGAACCTCCGCATACCGACTCCGGCTCCACGGAGGAACTGACCGTCGTCCTTCCCGGCGAGGACGGTATCGAGCTGGTACGGGTACCGGCCGTCGTACTGCCGGTACGGGCGGCGTTGCCGGTCCTCACGCGTGCGCGTGCCGCTTCACGGGCCCATCGGGCGAGTGCCTTCTGGGGCGCCGCGGCCGTGCTGGCGCTGCAGTTCGCCGCACGCGGGCTGCTGCTGCCCGGCCTGAGCGCCGGTGAGCACGACGCGTGGCGCGCCGGCCCGCTGGGGGCGCCGGACCTCGAACGGATCCGCGAGCTGGCCGCCGCCATGCCGCCGCACGCCCACGCGGTGCCCGTCGACGAGACCGAACCGCTGCGGCTGCCCGACCCCGAGCGGCTGCTGCGCGCCTTCCTCGACGCCGTCGCCGACACGCTCCCCCGCTCCCCCGCCGCGTCGCTCGCCGCGGGCGGCCGGGCCTTCGCGGCCACGGAACCGCAGCACGTACCGGAGCACCGCGCGTGGGCCGCCGACGTAGCGGCGGGGCACGACGCCGGTGTACGGATCTCGCTGCGCGTCGAGGTACCGGGCCTGGAGTCGGCCGCCCCGGACGAGACGCGGCTGCCGTTCCGTGCGGTACTGCAGCTGCACGGCGTCGCCGACCCCGCTCTGCTGGCGGACGCGGCCGAGGTCTGGAGCGGGTCGAGCCCCGCGTTCGGTCCACGCGCGCGGATGGACGCTCTCCTCGCGCTGCGCCGGGCCGCCCGGGCCTGGGCACCGCTGGCTCCCCTGCTGTCGGCGGCCGTGCCCGACGCGATCGAACTCGCCGACGATGAGGTCACCGAACTCCTGGGCGAGGGGACCCGGGCGCTCGGCGCCGCCGGCGTGGAGGTGCACTGGCCCAGGGAACTGGCCCACCGGCTGACGGCCCGCGCGGTCGTCGGCCCGCCGGACGAAGGACCGGGCGCGAGTGGCCCGGGCGCAAGTGGACCGGGCTCGGAAGCGCCGTCCTTCCTGTCGGCGGACGCGCTGCTCTCCTTCTCGTGGTGGTTCGCGCTGGGCGACCAGCAGCTGACCCGCGAGGAGCTGGACCTGCTCGCCGAGGCGAACCGCCCCGTGGTGCGGCTGCGCGACCGGTGGGTCCTCGTCGATCCGCAGGAGCTGCGCCGGGCCCGCGCCCAGCAGGACCGCAAGCTCACGCCGGTGGACGCGCTGAGCGCCGTCCTGACGGGGTCCACGGAGGTCGACGGCCGCAGGGTCGAGGTGAAGCCCACGGGGTGGCTGGCGACGCTGCGGGACCGTCTCTCGGACCCGGAGGGACAGGAGCCGGTCGGGCAGCCCCCCGCACTCGCCGCCACCCTGCGCGACTACCAGCTGCGGGGTCTGGGCTGGCTGGCCCGGATGACGTCCCTCGGCCTGGGCGGCTGTCTCGCGGACGACATGGGCCTGGGCAAGACGATCACGCTCATCGCGCTGCACCTGCACCGGCAGGCGGACGAGGCCACCGCGGGACCCACGCTCGTCGTCTGCCCGACGTCCCTGATGGGCAACTGGCAGCGCGAGATCGAGCGGTTCGCACCGGGCACCCCCGTCCGCCGCTTCCACGGCGCGCGGCGGAGCCTGGAGGAGATCGCCGCCGGCGAGTTCGTCCTGACGACCTACGGCACCATGCGGCTCGACACGGGACGCCTGACGGACACGTCGTGGGGCATGGTCGTCGCCGACGAGGCACAGCACGTGAAGAACCCGTACTCGGACACGGCCCGCCGGCTGCGGACGATCGACGCACGCGCACGCGTGGCGCTCACCGGCACTCCGGTGGAGAACAACCTCTCCGAGCTGTGGGCGATCCTCGACTGGACGACGCCGGGACTGCTGGGCCGACTCGGGACGTTCCGCAACCAGTACGCGAAGGCCGTCGAGGGCGGCCAGGACCCGGGGGCGGCCGAGCGGCTCGCCCGCCTCGTGGGACCGTTCCTCCTGCGCCGGCGCAAGTCCGATCCCGGCATCGCGCCGGAGCTCCCGCCCAAGACGGAGACCGACCGCGCCGTATCGCTCACCAAGGAGCAGGCGGGTCTGTACGAGGCGGTGGTCCGCGAGACCCTCGCGGAGATCTCGGGCGCTGACAGCATGGCCCGGCGAGGGCTGATCGTGAAGCTCCTCACCGGGCTGAAGCAGATCTGCAACCACCCGGCGCAGTTCCTCAAGGAGGACCGGCCGAAGATCGCCGGGCGGTCCGGAAAGCTGGAGCTGCTGGACGAGTTGCTCGACACCGTCCTCGCCGAGGGGGCATGCGTCCTGGTCTTCACGCAGTACGTGCGCATGGCGCGCTTGATCCAGCGCCACCTGACCGCGCGCGGGGTGCGCTCCCAATTCCTGCACGGCGGCACGTCCGTCCCCGAGCGCGAGGCCATGGTGCAACGTTTCCAGGACGGGGAGGTGCCGGTCTTCCTGCTGTCGTTGAAGGCCGCCGGCACGGGCCTGAACCTGACGCGGGCCGAGCACGTCGTGCACTACGACCGCTGGTGGAACCCCGCCGTCGAGGCACAGGCCACCGACCGCGCGTACCGCATCGGGCAGACGCGGCCGGTGCAGGTGCACCGGCTGATCGCCGAGGGGACGATCGAGGACCGCATCGCGGACATGCTGCTGCGCAAGCGGGAGCTGGCGGACGCGGTGCTCGGTTCCGGGGAGGCCGCCCTCACCGAACTGAGCGATGCGCAACTGGCCGAACTGGTGGAACTGCGAGGGGGCGCCCGATGAGCGATCCGTACGAGAACACTCCGGAACGCACCTTCGCCGCCCTGCCGCCAGCGCACGGCCAGGGGTTCGCGCAGAGCTGGTGGGGACAGGCCTGGCTCCGGGCGCTGGAGGACACCGCGCTGGAACAGGAGCAGCTGCGGGCCGGCCGCCGGCTCGCGCGCGCGGGAGCCGTGGGCGCCGTGTCGGTCCGCCCTGGGCGGGTCACCGCGGTGGTCCAGGACCGCGACCGCACCGCGCACCGCGCGGACGTCCTGGTGCCGGAGTTGTCCGCGGAGCAGTGGGACCGGTTCCTCGACGTGGCCGCCGAGCGGGCGGGGCACATCGCGGCGCTGCTCGACCGCGAGATGCCGCCGCACCTCGTCGAGGACGCCGGGAGCGCCGGTGTCGAACTCCTGCCGGGCCTGGGCGATCTGGAGGCGGAGTGCGACTGCGACGCGTGGGACCACTGCGGTCACACCACCGCGCTCTGCTACCAGGTGGCGCGGCTGCTGGACCAGGATCCGTTCGTCCTGCTCCTGCTGCGTGGTCGCGGCGAGCGCGAGCTGCTCGACGAGGTGCAGCGGCGCAGCGCCTCCGGGACCGGGACCGGGGCCGCGCCGGGAGGCGGGACCGCGGCCGACCGGCAGGACGTGCGAGAGGGCGTGGACGCCGCCGAGGCGTACGCGACGGGGGACATCCTGCCGCCGCTGCCCGTGGTGCCCGCCGTGCCCCCGGAGCCGGGCCTGCCGCCCTCGCTGGACACGGAGGCAGTTCCCGCGCCCGGGGTCGATCCGGCCGCGCTGGAGTTCCTGGCGGCACAGGCCGCGCGTGAGGCGTACCGGCTGCTCGTCCACGCCCTGGGGGCGGATCACGGAGAGCGTCCTCCGGAGGCCGGTCCGACACTCGCGCAGGACGCCGTACGGCTGGCGTCGGGCAGGCCCGACGCCGCGTCGGCCGCCCGGCTCGCGAAGGGTTCGGGGCGCGACCGTGAAGGCCTGGCGCTCGCGGTCCGCGCCTGGGAGTACGGGGGTGCGGCCGCCCTCGACATGCTTGAGGCGGACCGGCCGGTGGAGGCGGACACCTACGCACGCGCGCGTGCCGCAGTGGAGTCGGCCTGGGAGGACGGTGAGCGACCCGCCCTGCGCGCGGTCCGCAACCGCTGGACCACGCCCGACGGGCGGGCCCAGCTCCGGCTGGGGCCGGACGGCCGCTGGTGGCCGTACCGCAAGGAGCGGGGCCGTTGGGCTCCCGCAGGTCCGGCCGCCCAGGACCCCGCGACGGCGCTCGCCCTGGCCGAAGGGCACGAATGACACCGGGCCGCACACCGCACGGGGCACGGTCCGCCCCCACCGGATGAGCGCTGGACTCCCCGAGTTCACCCGGCGGTCGCACGGCGTTCGGGGCGGGGGCGAAATCTGGCGGCTGTCATCGAACGTGTGCTCAAGGAGGCCCCATGTCCCCGTACGCCGCAGGCCGGCGCCGTGTCCGCCGTTCCCTCGCCGTGGGCGTGCCGCTCGCCGTGCTGGCCGCCTTCGTGTCGGTGGACCCCGCGGTCGGCGCGCCTTCCGGCGGCGCGCGGGTCACGGGTTCCGCGACGCTCGGCGACATCCCGCTCGGCACGTTCAGCGACGCGCTGCTGCCGGGCACGGTCGCCGACGACCGGGGCGTGGACCTGGGCGGCATCGGGAGCGACATCTACCCGGCGGGCCGCAAGGGCGAGTTCTGGACCGTCACGGACCGCGGGCCCAACGGTCAGATCAAGGTGGACGGGGTGAAGCGCCGTACGTTCCCCGTGCCCGGGTTCGACCCGGCGATCGTGAGGATACGGGTGTCCGGTGCCTCCGTGAGGGTGCTGGACGCGATCCCGATCACCACGGCCTCGGGCAAGCCGGTCACGGGTCTGCCCAACCAGGAGGCGCGCGACGAGGCGCCGTACTCCTACGACGCGAGGACGCCCCTCCCGTACGACCCGAACGGTCTGGACACCGAGGGGATCGTGCGGGCCGCGGACGGCAGTTTCTGGCTCATCGACGAGTACGGGCCCTCGCTGGTCCACGTCTCCGCGCGCGGGAAGGTACTGACCAGATACGTCCCGAAGGGGCTGGGGCTGACCGGCGCGGGCTATCCGGTGGTCGAGGCGCTGCCCGCGGTGCTGCTGCACAGGAAGGTCAACCGCGGCTTCGAAGGGCTCGCCCAACTGCCCGGCGGGGACCTGGTACTGGCCGTTCAGAGCCCGCTGTCCCTGCCGGACACGGATGCCGGTGAGGAGTCGCTGACCACGCGTCTGCTGCGCTTCTCGCCGAAGAAGCGGGCCGTCACCGCCGAGTACGCGTACCGGTTCGACCCGGTGGGCACGGTGGACCCGGGCGAGGACGACACCTCCGAGCTGAAGATCTCGTCGGTGGTCGCCGTGGGCCGGGACCGGCTGCTGGTCGAGGAACGTACCGACAAGGCCGCCCGGTTGCAGGTCGTACGGCTCGACCGGCGTGCGGACATCCTCGGGGGCCGGTGGGACGACAGCGCCACGTCGCCGTCCCTGGAGCAGCTGGCGGATCCCGCCGCGGCCGGTGTTCCCGTACTGCGCAAGCGCCTCGTCGTGGACCTCGGCAAGGTGGAGGGGGTGCCCGGGAAGATCGAGGGTGTCGCGCGCGTGGACCGCACCACGCTCGCGCTCGTCAACGACAACGACTTCGGGATGACGGACGGGGCGGGGGCCTTCGACGACCGGGGCCGCCTGGTGGACAGCGGGATCGAGACCACCGTGACGTACGTACGCCTTCCGCACGGGATCTGAACGCGCGGCCGCGCGCGTGACACCGCGCGCGCGTGCCCCGTTCCCGCCGACCGCGCGCGTGGCTCACTTCAGTGGTCCGGTGAGCTTGCGGTTCCCCTCTCCGATGTCCGCGGCCAGGCTGCAGGCGACCTTGTCGATGCCGACGCTGAAACTCGCCGGATCGGGGTACTGCACCAGGGTGCCGCGCACGGTGCCGGCCGGCTGCGCGGCCGCCCTGGTGTCCAGGGGCTCCCGGCAGAGCTGTGACGCGGCCTTCCTGAGGGCGGCATCGGTCGCGTACGCGCCCTCCAGTTCGGTCATCTCCACGACCTCGGCGTCGTGCTTCCCGGCGCACGGACGCTTCACCGCCTGGCCCGGCCGTCCGTCGTCGGCGTCGAAACAGTCGCCGGTTCGCAGCATGTAGTACGGGACTTCGTCGCTCGCCAACGACGGCAGGAGGGATTCCAGCCCGCTGGGCAGCTCGGAGGGCAGGGAGGGCAGTTCGCTCGGCAGCCTCGAAGGGAGGCTCAGGGAGGGCGACGGCGACCGTCCCGTGCCGGAACTGCTCTGGGTGGGCGACTTCTTGTCCGGGGAGCCGTCGCCACCGGTGACCGTCAGTGCGACCGCCGCCACCGCGCCGAGTCCCACGACGACGGCCAGCAGGATCAGGAGCGTCCTGCGCCGGCCGGGACCGTCCGGTGGCCCGGGCGGCGGTGGCGGCTGCCAACCGTCCCCTCCCCCGCTGTTCCAGGGCGGGCCGTCGCTCCCGGACGGTGGGCCGTAGCCGTCGGGGGGAGGCCCGAAGCCCTCGGGAGGAGGACCGAAGCCTCCGGGCGGCGGACCGTATCCGCCACCGCCGGTGGGCGGCGTGTTGTCCGGTGGCCGAGGAGGCTCGGGCGGTAAGGGCGGCGTGGCCATACCGTAAAGAGTCGCCTCGAACCGGTCACGAAGCGACCCCTGCGCGCAATTTGCTACGGACTCATCGTCTGGACCGCATGATTCCGGACGCTTGCGCGCAAGGGTCTTCGTCAGCCTCGGCGGGCTCAGCCGCGGGCGGCCAGCAGGTGGTCCATCGCCAGCTGGTCGAGCCGCTCGAACGCCATCCCGCGCGCGGCGGCCGTCTCGGCGTCGAACTCCTCGAAGGAGGCGCGGTCCGCGAGCAGCGCCTGCAGGCCGTCCGAGGCGGTGGGCTGCGCCAATTCGTCCAGGCGCGAGGCGCGCAGGGCTTCCTGAACCTCGGGGTCGGCCCGGAAGGCGGCGGCCCGCTCACGCAGGATGAGGTAGTTGCGCATGCACCCCGCGGCCGAGTCCCACACCCCGTCGTAGTCCTCGGTGCGCGGCGGCTTGAAGTCGAAGTGCTTCGGGCCCGCGTAACCGGCCGTCTCCAGGAGGTCCACCAGCCAGAAGGCGGCCCGCAGGTCGCCTGCCCCGAAGCGCAGGTCCTGGTCGTACTTGATGCCGGACTGGCCGTTGAGGTCGAGGTGGAAGAGCTTGCCCGCCCACAGGGCCTGGGCGATGCCGTGCGGGAAGTTCAGCCCGGCCATCTGCTCGTGGCCGACCTCCGGGTTGACGCCGTACAGCTCCGGCCGCTCCAGGCGCTCGATGAAGGCCAGCGCGTGCCCGACCGTCGGCAGGAGGATGTCGCCGCGGGGCTCGTTGGGCTTCGGCTCGATCGCGAAGCGCAGGTCGTAGCCCTGGGTGGTCACGTACTCGCCCAGGAGGTCGAACGCCTCCTTCATGCGGTCGAGGGCGAGGCGCACGTCCTTGGCGCCGCCCGACTCGGCGCCCTCACGGCCGCCCCACGCCACGTAGATCTGGGCGCCCAGCTCGACCGCCAGGTCGATGTTGCGGATCGTCTTGCGCAGCGCGTAGCGGCGCACGTCCCGGTCGTTGGCGGTGAAGGCACCGTCCTTGAAGACGGGGTGCGTGAACAGGTTCGTGGTCGCCATCGGCACGGTCATGCCGGTCGCGTCGAGAGCCTGCCTGAAGCGCTTGACGTGCGACTCGCGCTCGGTCTCCGAAGATCCGAAGGGGATCAGGTCGTCGTCGTGGAAGGTCACTCCGTAGGCGCCCAGCTCCGACAGGCGCTGCACCGACTCGACCGGGTCCAGGGCGGCCCGGGTGGCGTCGCCGAACGGGTCCCTTCCCTGCCAGCCGACGGTCCACAGGCCGAAGGTGAACCTGTCCTCGGGGGTGGGCTGGTAGTTCATGCCGCGGCTCCTTGCTTGCTCCGACTATTTCGTCATGGCGCTTAACAAATTAGTATGCGAAGGCATCCCTGGGAAGGGACAAGATGTCCCCGAAGAGGCGCAACAGGTCCGACCGGGACCGCAACGACCCGGTCGGAACCGCAAAACACCAGCTCAGAGCCCGCGGAGCCGCGGAAGAGGGAGAGCTCGATGTCAGCAGCCGAGGGTCCGCTCGTCGTCGGCGTGGACACGTCCACCCAGTCCACCAAGGCCTTGGTCGTGGACGTGGCCACCGGAAAGGTCGTGGCGAGCGGACAGGCTCCGCACACCGTGTCCTCGGGCGCGGGCCGCGAGAGCGACCCGCGGCAGTGGTGGGACGCGCTGCGCGAAGCACTGCACCAGTGCGGTGACGCGGCCCGCGAGGCCGCCGCGGTGTCCGTCGGCGGCCAGCAGCACGGACTCGTCACACTCGACGCCCAGGGCGCCCCGGTACGCCCCGCGCTGCTGTGGAACGACGTGCGGTCCGCGCCGCAGGCCCGCCGCCTGGTGGAGGAACTGGGCGGCCCGAAGGCATGGGCCGAGCGCACCGGCACCGTACCGGGCGCTTCCATCACCGCCACCAAGTGGGCGTGGCTCGCCGAGCACGAGCCCGAGTCCGTCCGCGCCACCGCTTCCGTGCGGCTGCCCCACGACTACCTCACCGAGCTCCTCACGGGGGTGGGCACGACCGATCGCGGCGACGCCTCCGGCACGGGCTGGTGGGCGTCCGGGACGGAGGCCTACGACGAGGAGGTCCTCGGCCACGTGGGGCTCGACCCCGCCCTGCTGCCCCGGGTGGCCCGGCCCGGCGAGGTGGTCGGAACCGTGCGCGACACGGCCGGCCTGCCCTTCGCCAAGGGCACGCTGGTCGCTCCCGGCACCGGTGACAACGCCGCCGCCGCACTGGGCCTCGGGCTGCGCCCGGGCACCGCGGTGCTCAGCCTCGGCACGTCGGGCACCGTGTACGCGGTGTCGGAGCGGCGGCCCACCGACCCCACCGGCACCGTGGCGGGCTTCGCCGACGCGCGCGGCGACTGGCTGCCGCTGGCCTGCACCCTCAACTGCACCCTCGCCGTGGACCGCGTCGCCGCCCTCCTCGGCATCGACCGGGAGGCCGTCGAGCCCGGTACGAGCGTGACGCTCCTCCCCTACCTGGACGGCGAACGCACCCCGAACCTGCCGCACGCCTCGGGCCTGCTGCACGGGCTGCGGCACGACACGACCCCGGGGCAGCTGCTCCAGGCCGCGTACGACGGAGCCGTCCACTCGCTGCTGGGCGCGCTCGACCTCGTGCTCGACGAGGACGCGGACCGTTCGGCGCCGCTCCTGCTCATCGGCGGGGGCGCGCGGGGCAGCGCCTGGCAGCAGACCGTACGCCGACTGTCGGGACGCCCCGTCCAGGTGCCGGAGGCGAAGGAACTGGTCGCGCTCGGCGCCGCCGCACAGGCGGCGGGTGTGCTGACCGGGGAGGATCCGGCGGCGGTGGCCCGGCGCTGGGACACGGCGCGCGGGCCGGTTCTGGAGGCCGGCGAGCGGGACGAGGCGGCGCTGGCACGGATCGCCGGGGTAATCTCCGACGCGGCCCCGCTGCTGGAGAGGGAGACCGACCGGCGCTGACGGTGTGTCCGCGGGGAGCGGGGCCGGTCGTCGCCCCCTCCCCGGGGCGACCGGCGTGAAAGGACAGCCCTCAGGGGACCGGCCGGACGAGGACCGACTCAGGCATGACCGCACCGCTGCACGAGGCCCATCCCAGCAGTCCCGGCAGGCGGCTGCCCGACACGCAACAGGGCATGCGCCGCCGCAACCTCGCACGGGTGCTGCACACCGTCAACGCCGAGGGGCCACTGTCCCGTGCGGCCGTCGCCTCGCGCATCGGGCTGACCAGGGCGGCCGTCTCGACCCTCGTGGACGAGCTGATCCGTTCCGGACTCCTCGACGAGCTGGGCCCCGAGCGGCCCGGGCGGGTGGGGCGGCCCGGGTCGGCGCTGGCCCTGAGCGGGCGCGGCCCGGCGGGGATAGGTGCGGAGATCGGCGTCGACCACCTCGCCGTGTGCGCGGTCGACCTGCGCGGCAAGGTACGCGCGCGTGCCGTGCGGCACGCCGACAACCGCGGCCGCGCGCCCGAGCCGGTGCTGCGGGAACTGGCCGGTCTGGTACGCGGGATCACCGCCGAGGCGGAACAGGAAGGGCTGTGGCCGGCCGGTCTGGCCGTCGCCGTGCCCGGTCTGGTCGCGCGGGACGCCCGGACCGTGGTGCGCGCCCCCAACCTCGGCTGGCTCGACACGGACCTCGGGCCCCTGCTGCCGGACGGACCGCCGCTGACCGTCGACAACGAGGCGAACTTCGGCGGCCTGGCCGAGCTGTGGCTCAACGAGGAGGCACCGCGCGACTTCCTGCACGTCTCCGCGGAGATCGGCATCGGCGGGGCCGTGGTCGTGGACGGGCGGCTGCTGCGGGGAACGCGTGGCTTCGCGGGTGAGCTGGGACATGTGCCGGTGCGGCCCGAGGGCCCCGCGTGCGCCTGTGGCGGGCGCGGCTGTCTTGAGCAGTACGCGGGCGAGGAGGCCGTGCTGCGCGCGGCCGGACTGCAGCCCGGCGAGGACCGCGTCGGGCTGCTGGCCGAGCACGCCGCGGGGGGCGACAAGAACGTACGGCGCGCCCTGCGTGACGCCGGTACCGCGCTGGGCATCGCGCTGACGGGCGCCGTCAATCTGCTGGATCCCGAGGCCGTCGTGCTGGGTGGGGCGCTGTCCGGGCTGGCACCCTGGCTGCTGCCGTCGCTCGAACGGGAGCTGGCCCGCAGGACGGCGGGCCCCGCCTGCGCGGTCTCGGTCTCGCGGCTCGGCCCGGAGGGCCCGCTGCTGGGCGCGGCGCACTCGGTCGTACGGGCGGTGCTGGACGATCCTGCGGCGGTGGGGGGCGGGGCC
>NZ_VDFC01000085.1:83403-160825 GCF_008369065.1 Streptomyces apricus
GTCTCACTGCCGGGCCGGATCGGGTCGGGCCGAGCCGGGTCGGGCTGTCCTGGTCTGGGCCCGCTCCGGGCCTGACGCCGGTGGCGGTGGCGGTGGCGGTGGCGGTGAGAACGCTGCGGTCCCCCTTCCGGGTGACCGAGTTGTCCACAATCACAGTGCTGTCCACGGATCTGGGCCGACTCTTCCTCCTCAACCGGCCCGGCCCGTACCGTGATTCACGCGAGACACCGCCGTCGGACGAACGGAGCAGTGCAAGCATGAGTGACCCTCGGATCCTGACCGTGCGCCCCGAACCGGGTGAGTACGCGTGGACGTTCGGCGGAGTGCCGCCCATCGCCCGCATCCAGCCGGGTACGGTCCTCGACCTCTACACCGAGGACTGCTTCGCCGGACGGGTGCGCTCGGAGAAGGACCTGGTGTCCGAGGTGTGCGAGTTCCCGTTCCTCAATCCGCAGACGGGACCGTTCCACGTGGAGGGTGCGGAGCCGGGGGACACGGTCGCGGTGCACTTCGTGTCGATCGAGCCGGCGCGGGACTGGGCGGCGTCGACGACGGTCCCGCTCTTCGGGGCACTGACCTCCACGCACACCACGGCCACGCTGCAGCCGCCGCTGCCCGAGACCGTGTGGATCTGGCAGCTGGACAGGGCGCGCCGCACGGCACTGTTCAGCGCACGGGACAGCGACATCCGGATCGAGCTGCCCATGGATCCGATGCACGGCACCGTGGGAGTGGCACCGGCCAACCTGGAGGTACGCTCCGCCCTGGTCCCGGACGCGCACGGCGGGAACATGGACACGCCCGAGATGCGGACCGGCGTCACCTGCTACCTCGGGGTGAACGTGGAAGGCGCCCTGCTGAGCCTCGGCGACGGCCACGCGCGGCAGGGAGAGGGCGAGACCTGCGGGGTCGCCGTCGAGTGCGCGATGAACACGGTGGTGATCGTCGAGCTGCTCAAGGGGGTCACCACGCCGTGGCCCCGCATCGAGTCCGACACCCACATCATCTCGACCGGCTCGGCACGCCCGCTGGAGGACGCGTTCCGAATATCGCAGCTCGACCTGGTCCGATGGCTGGTGCGCGACTACGGGTTCAGCGAGCTGGACGCCTACCAATTCGCCACCCAGGCCGTCGAGTCGCCGCTGGCCAACGTCTGCGACACCAATTACACCTGCGTGGCCAAGATCCGCAAGGAGTGGCTGCCGGAGCGGGAGACACACCGGGGGCTGCACGCCCGCATGCGGGAGACGGCCGCGGCACTGGGCCGTTGAGGTCCGGTCTCCGGCCGGCTCCAGCAGTTCCGACGGCTCCGACGGCTCCAGCGGTCTGCCACCGACGTCACCGTCATTCGAGAGGAAACCCGTGGACCGAGCCAAGTTCCTTCCGACCTCCCTGCCCAGCCGACGGCGCCTGCTGCAGAGTGCCGCTCTCGCCACGATCTCCACCACGCTGCTCCCCACCACGCGAGCGGGCGCGGAACCGCAGGGCATCGACTACCCCCCATCCGAATGGTCCCCGGCGAGTCCGTCCAACTACACCGTGGCCGACCGCCCGACGAGCCATCCCGTCGACTTCGTAGTCATCCACGTGACACAGGCGACCTACTCGGACACCCTCGCCATCTTCCAGAACCCGAGGAAACAGGTGTCCGCGCACTACGTCGTCCGGTCGGACGACGGCCACATCGCCCAGATGGTCCGCGAGCGCGACATCGCCTGGCACGCAGGCAACTGGGACTACAACACCCGCAGCATCGGCATCGAACACGAGGGCTGGGTGGACCAGCCGGCGTACTTCACACACGCCCTGTACGAGGAGTCGGCGAGACTCACCGCGGCGATCTGCGACAAGTACGCGCTCCCCAAGGACCGTTCGCACATCCTCGCGCACTACGAGGTACCCGGCAGCGACCACACCGATCCGGGGCCGTACTGGGACTGGACGCGTTACATCAGACTGGTCAACTTCGCCTAGCCGCCTCGTCACCTCGCTACTCCAGTCACCTCGCCCCTCCCGTCGCCCGGCCGCCTCGCACGGTCCGCGACGCTTGTCCACATCCACCGCGGGAGTGACGATGTCAGCAGCGGCTTCGCACCAGATGCCTACGCCTCCGGGGAGGCCGAATTGACCGATCCATGGGTGGCTCTCGACCAGGGTGCCGATCCCGTCGAGCGGGTGCGTGCGCTGCGGCGTGCCCATGAGACCTTCACCGAGGCGGGCACGGTGTCGCGGCCGGTGCGGTCCGTGGTCGCCGACTCGTGGCGGCGTTCGGCACGGGCAGGGGTCGGGCCGGACGGTTCCGCGGCGGTGGAGCTCACCGACGGAGACCTCGGTTCCTATCGCGCGGAACACCCCCTGGCCGCGGTGATGCCGCTGTTCCGGGAACTCATGGGCACCTTCGCGTCGGACGGCGAACACCTCCTGGCGGTGTGCGACGCGCAGGGCAGGCTCCTGTGGGTGGAGGGGCATCCCGGCACCCGGCAGAAGGCGGACGGCATGAACTTCGTGCCGGGTGCGCGGTGGGCGGAGTCCGCGATGGGAACCAACGCCCCGGGTACGGCGGTGGCGCTCGACCGGCCGGTGCAGGTGTTCGCCGCGGAGCACTTCATCCGGCGCGTCCAGCCGTGGACGTGCGCGGCCGCTCCCGTGCACGACCCGCGTACGGGGCGGCTGCTCGGCGCCGTCGACATCACCGGCGGGAACGGGCTCGCGCATCCGCACAGTCTGGGCTTCGTGCAGGCCGTGGCGCGCGCCGCCGAGTCGCAGCTGGCTCTGCTCACTCCCGCGCCGGCCGCCACCGACGCCCTGCAACTGACCGCTCTGGGCCGGGACGAGGCGCTGCTCGTGTCCCGCGGCCGCACCCTGCGGCTGAGCCGCAGACACAGCGAGCTCCTGGTACTGCTGTCGCGGCATCCGGACGGGCTGACGGGTGACGAGCTGCTGTGCGCGTTGTACGAGGACGAGTCGGTGACGCCGGTGACGTTGCGTGCCGAGCTGGCCCGACTGCGCCGGCTCCTGGGGAGCGGGGTCCTGGGTTCGCGGCCCTACCGGCTCTCGGTTCCGGTCGAGTCGGACATCGCGGTGGTGGAGCGCAGACTGGGTGCCGGTGCGGTGACGGCGGCCATGGCGGCGTACGGCGGTCCGCTGCTGCCCGGTTCACAGGCTCCGGCGGTGGTGCGGCTGCGCCGACGGCTCGCGGACGGACTGCGCGCAGCCCTCGTCTCGGGCGGTGACCCGGACCTGTTGGCGCGCTGGGTCACGGCGTCGTGGGGCGAGGACGACCTCGACGTGTGGCGGGCCCTGGCGGCCACCCGCCCGACAGCTCCGGTACGGGCACGGCTGGCCGAGCTGGAGGCCGAGCAGTCCGCATCACCCGGCTGGCTGCGCCGCTGACACGGCGGCACGGTGCCCCGGCAACCCGGCCCTGCCCTGCCCTGCCCTGCCCTATCGCGCAACGTACCTGCAACCTCGCCGCACCTACCCTCGCGGCGAGAGCCGTCCAACGGCGGGCGGCCCTTTCTCGGGAGGCAGAGCACATGACCCGTTACGCGGCGCCCGGCACCGAAGGCGCGATCGTCTCCTACGAGTCGCGGTACGACCACTTCATCGGCGGCGAGTACGTACCCCCGGCCCGTGGGCAGTACTTCGAGAACCCGAGTCCGGTGAACGGGCAGCCGTTCACGGAGATCGCGCGTGGCACGGCCGAGGACGTGGAGCGCGCCCTCGACGCGGCACACGCCGCGGCTCCCGCCTGGGGCCGTACGTCGGTGACCGCGCGGGCCGACATCCTCCTCAAGGTCGCCGACCGGATGGAGGCGAACCTGGAGAAGCTCGCGGTCGCGGAGACCTGGGAGAACGGCAAGCCGGTCCGCGAGACGCTGGCCGCGGACATCCCCCTGGCCATCGACCACTTCCGTTACTTCGCGGGGGCGATCCGGGCGCAGGAGGGGTCGCTCGGCGAGGTCGACGACGACACGGTGGCGTACCACTTCCACGAGCCTTTGGGAGTGGTGGCGCAGATCATCCCGTGGAACTTCCCGATCCTGATGGCGGTGTGGAAGCTGGCGCCGGCGCTCGCGGCGGGCAACGCGGTCGTGATCAAGCCCGCCGAGCAGACTCCGGCGTCCATCCACTACCTGATGAGTCTGGTCGCGGACCTGCTGCCGCCGGGTGTGGTCAACGTCGTCAACGGTTTCGGGGTGGAAGCGGGCAAGCCCCTGGCGTCCAGCCCGCGGGTCGCGAAGGTGGCCTTCACGGGTGAGACCACGACGGGGCGGTTGATCATGCAGTACGCCTCCGAGAACATCAAGCCGGTGACGCTCGAACTGGGCGGGAAGTCGCCGAACATCTTCTTCGACGACGTGTGGGCTCAGGACGACGACTTCCGGGACAAGGCGCTTGAGGGCTTCACGATGTTCGCGCTGAACCAGGGCGAGGTGTGCACCTGTCCGTCCCGGGCGCTCGTGCAGCAGGGTCACTACAACGAGTTCCTCGACGCGGCGGTGGCCCGCACCGAGGCGATCAAGCCCGGTCATCCGCTGGACACCGAGACGATGATCGGCGCCCAGGCCTCCAACGACCAGCTGGAGAAGATCCTCTCCTACCTGGACATCGGGCAGCAGGAGGGCGCCAAGGTCCTGACGGGCGGCCACCGTATCGAGTACGACGGCGAACTCGCCGGCGGGTACTACGTACAGCCGACGATCTTCCAGGGCGACAACAGGATGCGGATCTTCCAGGAGGAGATCTTCGGTCCCGTCGTGTCCGTCACGTCGTTCGCGGACTTCGACGACGCCATCAAGATCGCCAACGACACCCTGTACGGGCTCGGGGCGGGTGTGTGGACGCGGGACATCAACACGGCGTACCGCGCGGGGCGGTCGATCCAGGCGGGCCGGGTGTGGACGAACTGCTACCACGCGTACCCGGCGCACGCGGCGTTCGGCGGCTACAAGCAGTCCGGCATCGGCCGCGAGAACCACAAGATGATGCTGGAGCACTACCAGCAGACGAAGAATCTCCTGGTGTCGTACTCGCCGAAGAAGCTGGGCTTCTTCTAGACGCCAAAAAAGGGCGCCTGAACAGGCACTTCACCTGTCAGGCGCCCTTTCCGGCGCGCATCTAAGCCACGGGGCGAAGTGCAGAGTAACTCCCGATATGCCCCACCGCTATCCCATCTCTGACCAGCTGTTCCGGGGCATTTCCGGGCCAAGGCCCGGCTCAAGCGCCTTCCGCACTGCCGCCCTGCCCCTCCCACCTTCGCATCGACTTCTCGATCAGGCTGTTGGCATGGTTCCGCGCCTCGGCCAAAAACTTGGCGTAGAAGCGGAAGAGAACCTGGATGCTTTGTCCGGCACGGCGCGCACACTCTGCCGGGTCGACACCGGAAGCAAGCCAGAACGAGATTCCTGCATGGCGCAAGTCGTAGGGGCGTTTCGCAAGCTCAAGGGCGTGTTCATCGAGAGTCAATGCAGCCTCACGCGCACGTCCCCATGTGATCCCGTACGCGGAAGGATCGACGTAGTTTCCCGCTGCATTGCGGAACAGACGTCCATCGGGTGCGACACCGAAACTCTCTATGTGCTCGCGCAGCATGCGCACCAGCACCGGCGGGATGGGCACCGGCCTCATCGCCTTGGCCGCCCGTCGCTTCAGAGTGGACCTCGTGAACGGCACCGTCATTCGTCCACTCCTTACCCGCCGTGACCACCCCGCCCTTCAGGTTGAGGAGCCCCCATCCGCTCGCCGGCAGACGGCATTGAGACTTCTGCAAGTGAATGACCTCAGCAGGACGCATCGCGGCGTAGTACATACACCCGAAAAAGGCGTACAGGTGTGGACCTCGGCCGGGCAGCGCCCTGACCGCAGCGAGCAGGCGGCCCACCTGTTCCGGATTGGGCACGCAGTCCGGGTCGACTTCGTCGGCAACTTCCGGCGCAGACCACCGCAAGCCGCTCAGCGGGTTCTGGGTGAAGTAGCCACGTTCCACTGCGACCCCGAACACCTCGTTGACGGCGGCCTTCTTGCGCTTCACGGTCTTCGCTGCAGCGGCTGCCCCATCGACCTTGCGGCACAGAGCGTCGAGCCCCTGGCGCAGCACATCGGGCTCCGTCAACTCGCTCACGGGCAGCGAATGACGCTGCAGCCAATCCAGTGCTGCCTGCCACTCCTCGGGCGGATCCTGTCTCCAGGCTCTTTTATTGAAAGCCCATGAATACAGCGCCCTCCGCAGTTCACGAGGTGCATACGACATGTGCTCCGGCTCGACGAAGGCTGGAGTGATGGTCGCGAGAGCGTCGGCAAGCGTTCGACGCGTGTTTCCCGGCGTACGGTCCCAACGCTGGTCGATATATTCCTGCGCCAGGACATACCAGGTGGTGCGCTGTTTCAGGGCCCGGAGCTCGGAAGCCGGCAGGCCCGTCCTTATATCGAACGGCTCGCCATCGCGCGCGGCAGTCACGAGTTTGGAACGTCGGCTCTCCGCAAGCCCCTTCGTGAGAAAAGACTCGGATTTATCCCGCCCATTGACCGTCCATCGAACCTCGAACCCTTTGCGACGGTCTGGCCGCTCGCGTGTTTCCCAAAATCGAACTCTGTAACTCATCGTCTACGTAGACGCGGGCCTCGGGTGCGCGGCGCTGGATGTCGCGCAGCGCGCTCGTCAACTTCGTCTCAAGGCCGGCGATGCGCTGCTCCGTCGCATCGACGCCGTTGTCGGTGTACGACTCACGGCAGGGAGATCCGTGGGACGACATGTCCTTGGCGCGGTCGAGCACCTTGTAGGCCGTTCCCATGGCGACGCATCGAGTGATCATGTCGCTGAATCCGATGTCGTTGCCGCCGATGCCGAGGGTGACGAGACGCGTCGAACGCGAAACGGCGGACAACTGGGAAGGGTTCGTTCCCTTCTCGGTGTACTGGGCCCCGGTGAGGTCGTCGACGGTGGCACCACTGCAGCTCACGTCACGGAAGTCGCCCGGCTTGAGATCGAGCCCGGCGGCGACCTGGGCCGGGTAGTTGTGATCGGACCGGGCGCATCCCTTGGGCCTGCCTGTCTGCACAGATATGCGAGGCCCTGAGGTATAGGAGTCGCCGAGAGCCGCGTACGGTCCCACGCGGACGGGCGCCGCGACGCCGGAGGGATCGGTGGTGTCGTGGCGTGTCACGGCGACCGTGGCGGCCAGGACCGCGGCCGCCAGGAGAAGTCCGGCAAGTGTGCTGCGTAATTGCGTCGTCATCAGGGATGTCCTGCCGTTCGAATGGGCGGGTATCGGATCGCGGCGAGGGGCCGACCGCGGCGTCAGCGACCGGACACCAGACCTGATTGATAGGCGAGGGCGACGAGTTGGGCACGGTCACGCGCGTCCACCTTGGCTCTGGCGTGCTGAATGTGCGTACGAACGGTGAGGACGCTCAGGAACAGTTCGTCGGCGATCTCGGTGTTCGACTTGCCGACCGCGGCGAGCTTCACCACCTCGCGTTCCCGGGGAGTGAGGGCGGCCAGTTGTTCGGGAGGGACGTTGGGACCTGCGGCAGGAGTGGAGAGAAGGCGGGTGATGAGGGAGCGGGTGGCCACAGGCGACAGGAGCGCGTCGCCCGCGGCGATGGTGCGGATGCCGTCGAGGAGCGCGTCGGCGGTGGTGTTCTTGCCGAGGAATCCGCTCGCGCCCAGGTGCAGGGCCTGGGCCACGTGTTCGTCGGACTGAAAGGTCGTGAGGACCAGGATCCGGGTGTCCTGGAGGTCCTTGTCGTTGCAGATGGCCTCGGTGGCGGCCAGTCCGTCGGTGCCCGGCATACGGATGTCCATGAGGACGACGTCAGGGTGGTGCACGCGGGCCAGTTCGACGGCCTGTTGCCCGTCGGAGGCCTCGTCGACCACTTCGAGATCGTCGCAGGAGTCGATCAGTACACGGAAGGTCGCTCGTAGCAGGGTCTGGTCGTCGACGATCAGCACGCGGATGGGCATGGTGGGCTTCCGGTCGGTCATACGTGGATGGGGAGTTCCGCCGTGACGGCGAACCCGCCTTCGGGCCGGCGGCCGGCGTGGAGCCGCCCGCCGGCGGACTGGGCGCGCTCGCGCATGCCGACCAGGCCGAACCCGCCCCCGCGGGCGCGCGGGCGCGGCAGCGGGCTGCCTTCGTCGCTGATAGTGATCACCAACTGGTCCGGCGCGTAGATGAGTTGGATGTGCGCCTTGCTCACCGCGGCGTGTTTGGCGACGTTGGTGAGCGCCTCCTGCACGATGCGGAAGGCGGTCAGGTCCGTGCCGTTCGACAGGGGGGGGCCGGGGGCCCTCGGTATCGACGGTGATGTGCAGTCCGGCAGCGGCGAAGGCGGCGACCAGGTCGTCGAGCTGGTTCAGACCAGGGGCAGGCTCCAGGGACTCCTGGGTGGTGTCGGACTGACGGAGCAGGCCCACGGTGGCTTGGAGTTCGCGCAGTGCCTCGGTCGTCGTGACGGTCAGCTCGGTGAGGATGGTGTGTGCCTGCTCGGGGCGGGTGCGGTACAGATGGGCGGCCGTACCGGCCTGGGCGTTGGCCAGGGCCATGTGGTGGGCGACGACGTCATGCAGCTCCCGGGCGATGCGGATGCGCTCTTCGTAGACGCGGTGCCTGGCTTCCTCTTCCAGGATGCGTTCGGCTTGTTCGGCGCGTGCTTGTACGGCGTTCAGGTACGCGCGGCGTGCCCGCACCGCCGAGCCGTACAGGACCGGGAGCAGGATCCAGAACGCGAGGCTCACCACCTGGTCCGCCCAAGGGTCGCCGATCGGGTCCCAGCGCAACGCGGTGGGCAGGAGCACGAGGGCGACACAGAGGCAGTGGGCGACAACCGCCCGCTGCCCGGAGCGCAGGGTGAGTTCGTACAGCGCGACGATGACCGGCAGCAACAGCAGGGGGCCGACCACACAGCCCTGGCCGCCTACGAGAACTGATCCGAGCGTCGTCAGGCCGACGACGAGACCGGGGCGGCGGCGCCGTGCCGACAGGCACGCGCAGACGACTCCCGCGATGACGAACCCCGGCCACCACAGGGTGTCGGTGTCCGTGCGGCGGTACTGGTTGGCGGTGGCGGCCCACACGAGGAGCAGGAAGACCATCTCGACGAGGCGCGGACACTGCTGGGCTTGGCGTCGCAGGTGGACGAGCATGGACTCTCCGACGGACCTTGGCTGTCGCGCGGTGGCGGCGGTGCGAGCAGTGGGTGAAATGGATTGAGTGAGTGAAGTAGGTGCGGGGGTGGGGCGCCAGGGCCGCTCGCGGAAGGGGGACGAGCGGCCCTGGCGGTTCCCGTGCGTCAGACCGTCACCGACGAATGCCGATCGGTGCTCTCGGGGAGAGCGGATGGGGCGGGGGTGTGCTTGGTGAGCGCCTCGCCCTCGACGTCGACACGCGGAAGCAGGCGGTCCAGCCACCGTGGCAGCCACCAGGCGTGCCGGCCGAGCAGCGCGAGAACGGCGGGTACGAACGCCATGCGTACGACGAAGGCGTCGAAGAAGACGGCGCTGGCCAGACCGAAGCCGACCATCTTGACCATGGACTCGCCGCCCGTCATGAAGCCGCCGAACACCGCCATCATGATCAGTGCCGCCGCGCCCACGACCTGGGCGCTGTGGCGGAACCCGGTGACGATGGCCTGGCCGGGCCCCTCCCCGTGGATGTGCGCCTCACGGATCCGGGAGACCAGGAACACCTGGTAGTCCATGGCGAGACCGAAGATGATGCCCACCAGGAAGATGGGCATGGTGCTCATGATCGGCCCGGTTTCCTCGACGCCGAAGAAGCCCGCTCCGTGGCCCTGCTGGAACACAGTGACGATGGCGCCGAGGGCCGCGAGGACCGACAGCAGGAAGCCGAGCGCGGCCTTGAGCGGCACCAGGATCGAGCGGAAGACCAGCATCAGGAGGAGGAACGCGAGGCTGACGATGACAGCGAGATACGGGACGAGGGCGTCCTGCATCTTCTCGGCGACATCGATGTTCAGCGCCGTGGTACCGGTGACCTTGAAGCTCGCGCCGGTGTCGGACTCGACCGCGGCCCGCTCGCCGCGGATGGTGCGCACCAGGTCCTGGGTCTGCTTGCTGGTGGGCGCGGTGGCCGGGACGGCGGCGATGACCGCGGTGTCCTTCGCTTCGTTGAACCGGGCGGGCGAGACGGAGACGACCCCTTCGGTGCTGTCGAGCCGATCCGCGACCGCGGCCACCGCGGCCTGCGGATCCTCGGCCTTGCTGACATCGACGACCACGGTCAGCGGACCGTTGAATCCCGGGCCGAACCCCTCGGCCAGCGCGTCGTAGGCGCGCCGCTCCGTGGTCGAGGTCGACTTCGCCTCCTCACCCGGCATTCCCATCCGCAGGTCCAGCGACGGCACGGCGAGTGTGCCCAGACCGGCGACAGTCAGGAGCAGCACCGGCAGGGGGCGTCGCACGACGAACCGTGCCCAGCGAACACCCCAAGGCGCCTTGGCGCTGCTCGCGCCGACGGTCCCGGTGACGATGGTCCTGGTGCTGTCGGCCTCGGTGCCGACGGTCTTGGTGCTGCCGGCGCGGCGCGGGAACTTGAGGCGCGTACGGCGTCCGCCGGCCGAGGAACGGCTGCCGGCGTCGCGGGAGCGGCTTTCGCCCTTGCGTTCCCGTCGCGAGAGCACGGCATCGGGCCAGAAACCGAGAAGCGCGGGTACGGCTGTGAGTGCGATCAGCACGCCGACCAGCACCGCGCCGGCGGAGCCCAGTCCCATCTTGCTGAGCATCGGGACGCCGATCACCGAAAGGCCGAGCAGCGCGATGATGACGGTGAGTCCGGCGAAGACGACCGCGCCGCCCGCGGTGCCGACCGCCAGGGCGGTCGCCTGTTGCGGTTCGTGCCCCTTGGCCCGCTCCTCGCGGTAGCGGGAGACCACGAACAGGGAGTAGTCGATACCGACGGCGAGGCCGAGCATCATCGCCAGTTCGCCGACCGTCGACGAGAATCCGAAGGCGCTGCTCACGGCCGTGATGCCGGCCAGGCTGATGCTGACACCGAGGATCGCGGTGAGCAACGGCAGGCCCGCGGCGGCGAGGGAACCGAAGGTGATCAGCAGCACCACCGCGGCGACGAGGACACCGAGCACCTCGCCCAGTCCTTGTGCCGCCTCGGTCTCCAGCGCGGAGCCGCCGACCTCCACGGTCAGGCCGGCGTCCCGGGCCTGGTCGACGGCCTTGGCCAACGCCTCCTTGCTGGCGTCCGTGAGGTCGTCGGAGGCGACTTTGTAGGTGACGCTCGCGTACGCCGTCGACTTGTCCTTGCTGACCGCGTCGGCGTCGAAGGGGCTGGTCACCTCGGCGACCTGCGCTCCGTCGGCCGCCGCGGCGACGAGTTTGTCGATGGCTGAACGGTTGGCGGTGGTGGTGATCTGCTGCCCCTGTTCCGCGACGAACACGATACGGGCTTCGGCCCCGTCCGCCTCGGCGCCCGGGAACCGCTCGTTGATCAGGTCGAAAGCCTTCTGGGACTCGATTCCGGGCATGGAGGACGAGCCTTCCGGCGTCTCGGAAGCGCTGGTGGCCCCGAGAAACACGGCGGCCAGCACCGCCACCCATATCAAAAGGACCGTGCGGCGCCTCCGGAAGGCCCAGCGGCCCACACGGTGCAAGAAAGTCGCCATGGAAATGCCCATCTCCTTGTCTGGATATCTGGAACGCCTCTCACCCTCGCGGGTCGGACCTGTCCTTGTCGTCAGCCTCATCGACAATCCCGTGTACTGAAAAACAAGTAGGTTTCAGCGGGTCTCTCATCTGATGCTGGTAGTCGCCCGTTGCCGTGACCGGACAAAGCGCGCGGAGACCGGGCGGGTCGGCTTCAGGAATGGCTGACGGAGCTGTCGGGATGCAGCGGCAGCAGGACGCGGAATGTGGTGCCCTCGCCCGGCGCGGTGTCGACTTCGACACGGCCGTGATGGGCGGTCACCAGGGAATTGACGATGGACAGACCGAGGCCCGCTCCACCTGTCTGCGTGCGGGCTCGGGCGGTGTCGGCGCGGTAGAAGCGGTCGAAGACATGGGTGGCCTGCTCCGCCGTCATGCCCGGCCCCTGGTCGGACAGTTCGAGAACTGCCAGGTCGCCCAGTGTTCCCACGCCGATGCGCACCGGGGTACCGGGCAGTGTGTGTGCGATGGCGTTGCCGACCAGGTTGGAGGTGACCTGGCGCAGGCGGGCCTCGTCGCCCAGCACGGGTGCACCGCCGGGGGGACCGCCGCCCGGCCCCGTCAGCCGCACGGAACGTTCCGGAGCCAGGGCCCGTACGTCGTGCAGGGCGTCGGCGGCCAGGGTGCGCAGGTCCATGGGGGTGAGGTGGAGGGGCAGATGCGCGTCGGCGGTGGTGTCTTCCTCATCGAGCCGGGCGAGCAGCAGCAGGTCCTCGACAATGCGGACGAGGCGGCCCGCCTCGCGTTCCATGCGGTTCATGGCGGTGTCGACGTCCGCGCGCTCGGGCATGCCGCCCATGCGGTACAGCTCGGTGAAGCCCTTGATCCCGAACAGCGGGGTGCGCAGTTCATGGCTGGCGTCCGCGATGAAGGTCCGCATGCGCTCGTTGGTGGCCGCGCGGGCGGCGTCACCGGCTTCGATACGGTCCAGCATGCCGTTGAGCGCGGCGGACAGCCGGCCCAGCTCGGTGCGGGTGGAGGCCGGCGGCGGCACACGGCTGGAGAGATCGCCCGCGGCGATGGCCGCCGCGGTCGTCTCGATGCGGCGCAGTGGCCGCAGTCCCGCACGCACGGCGAACCAGCCGACGACCGCCAGAAGGACGAGTACGAGGGAGTCGATGACCAGCATCCACACGCCGAGGTGCCGGATGGTCGTGTTGATGGGGTTCAGGGACGCGGCCACGACAATGCCGGCATAGGACGCACCCTCTGCTTTCTGCCGCCGGGCGAAATTCGACGACTCGGCATTCGACGACTCGACATTCGAGGGCCCGGAATTCAAGGGCGCGGCGATCACGCGCCATTCGCCATTTCCTTTCCTGGCCGCACTCTGGAAGGGTCGACTGTCGCGGGAATCGACAGCTTCGAGGTTGAGGTCAGGCAATTGCGGCGCGCTGTTCTTCGGTGGTCGCGGAGTTTCCTCGACCTGGCCGTCGGCGTCGAGGTAGGCGACGTAGATGTCCCCGGTCAGTTCGCGTTCCACCGCGTCCCGTACCCGCGGCGCCGCCTCGCCCGGCGTTTCGGCCCGGTCGGACAAGCGTGCCGCCGCGACGGTCGCGGCGCGGAGCCGGTCGTCCAGCTGGTGCACGAGTTGCCGCTGCAGCAGGGTGACGAGCAGGGCGTTGCTGGCGAGCAGGGCGGCGATGACCAGCAGCTGGCTGATGGCCACGACTCGGCCGCGCAGCGAGAGGGACTTGATGGGCCCGTCGGCGGAGGTGGTGGTCATGGTGAGGGCTTCCGCAGTACGTAGCCGGTGCCCCGCACGGTGTGGATCAGCTTCGGCCGGTCCGTGTCGATCTTGCGGCGCAGATAGCTGATGTAGGAGGCGACGATGGAGTCGTCACCGTCGAAGTCGTAGTGCCAGACACGGTCCAGGAGCTGGTGTCGGGACAGGACCTGTCCGGCGTTCTCCATCAGTACCCGCAGCAGGCTGAACTCGGTCGGGGACAGCTGTACCGCGTGGCCGCCCCGGGTCACCTGGTGGCTGTCGGCGTCCAGCGCCAGATCGTCCACGAGCAGGCGGCGGTCCGGCTGACGGCCGCTGGTACGACGCAGCACGGCCTGGATGCGCAGGATGAGCTCTTCCAGGTTGAACGGTTTGGTCACGTAGTCGTCGCCACCTGCGCGCAGCCCGCTGATCCGGTCCTCGGCCGCGTCCCGCGCGGTGAGGAAGAGGATCGGCGGGTGTTCGCCGCCCGGCCCGGGGTGGCGCTCACGCAGGAGTCGGGCGACCTCGAAGCCGTTGATGTCCGGCAGCATCACGTCCAGGACGATCAGGTCGGGGCGCTGTTCGCTCACAGCGCTCAGCGCCTGGGCGCCTGTCTCGGCGGAGGTCACCTGGAAACCGGCCAGCCGCAGGCTCGCGGACAGCAGTTCGCAGAGCGTGGGCTCGTCCTCCACCAGCAGCAGTCGTTGTGTCGTCGTCATCACACCTGTCCCCGGTTCACGGTCGTCTCTCCACAGGAATGCTCCATCGGGCTGCTTCACCAGCCTGCTCCACAGGAATGCGCGGGCCCGTCAGGCGTCGCGCTTGCGGAAGACGGCGAACGCGACCGCCAGCAGCGCGGCAACGCACCCGGCCATGATGCCCAGCCCCGCCCCCGGGCTCAGCAGCGCGGGATCCTGATAGCTGGTGACGACCTGTCCGCCGGCGATCGGCGGCCAGTACTTCAGCACCCAGTCGCCGACTCTGCCGGGCAGAGCCGGAGCGAATGCCTGGACGATCAGCATCACGCCGAAGAGGGTGGTAACCGTCGCGGTGGTGGAACGGATCACCGTGCCCAGAGCCAGTCCGAAGAGCCCGGCCAGTGCGAGATACACCCCGCCACCGACGATGCCGCGCAGTGCCACCCCGTCGGAGAGTGCCAGATGCGGAGCGCCCGCTCCGGACAGTACCCCTTGCCCGACCAGGAATCCCGCCAGCGACATGACGATCCCAACCGGAAGCGCCAGGCCCACCAGCACCACCGCCTTGGACGCCAGTACCCGCGCCCGGTGCGGAACAGAGGTGAGGGTGGAGACGATCGTACGTACGCCGTACTCCGAGGTGATGACCAGGCCGCCCAGCAGACCGAGCGCGATCTGCGCGAGCAGGTAGCCCTGCATACTCGTGGCCAGGGGATCGAAGGTGGCCTGGTCCGCCGGGCTCAGGTCCGCGAACTCGCTGCCGGCGGACGAGCCGTTCAGGGCGGCGAGCCCGATACAGAAGGCCAGGGTGCCCAGGAGCACGTACAGCGTCGACCGCATCGTACGGAGCTTGATCCACTCGGCGTGCAGACAGTGCCACAGCGTCGCTTTCCCACCCGGAGCACGACCGGGGCCCCGCCTCGGGCGGAGGGCGAGCGAACGACGCCGGGCCTTCGCCGACTGCGCGGGAAGCCGCGTGGTGGTGTGGCTCATCGGTCCGTCTCCTTGTCCGCCTGGTACTCCACCGCGTCCCGGGTCAGCTGCATGAACGCCTTCTCCAGCGACACCTGCCGCGGCGAGAGTTCGTGCAGTTCCATGCCGCCGGCCGCTGCCAGGGCTCCGATCTCAGCGGCTTCCAGACCGGTCACGATCAGGGTGTCGTCGTTCTCCACGCGTACGTCCACGGCCAGAGCCAACAGGCTGCGGAGCGCGTCGGCCTGCGGGGTGCGGACCAGGACCTCACGCTGCGAGTGCGCCGCGATGAAGTCCCTCATCGTCATGTCGGCGATCAGTTTCCCGCGGCCGACGACGATGAGGTGGTCGGCGGTCCGCTCCATCTCGGTCATGAGATGGCTGGACATCAGCACGACGCGCCCTTCGGCCGCCATCTTCCGCATCAGCGAGCGGATCCACACGATGCCTTCCGGGTCCAGCCCGTTGAGCGGCTCGTCGAAGATCAACACGGGCGGATCGCCCAACAGGGCCGCGGCGATCCCCAGTCGCTGACGCATACCGAGAGAGAACGTTCCCGTACGGCGCCGGCTCACCTTCTCCAGGCCGACCTCCGCCAGGACCTCGTTCACCCGGCTGCGCGGTATGCCGTTGCCGGCCGCCAGCGCCAGCACATGGTGATAGGCGGTGCGACTGGGCAGTACCGCACCCGGGTCCAGCAGCGCCCCGACCGCCTTGAGGGGCGCGGGATGTGCGACATACGGCCGCCCGCCCACGGTCGCGGTGCCGGAACTGGCGGTGTCCAGTCCCAGGACCATGCGCAGGGTCGTCGACTTGCCGGCACCGTTGGGTCCCAGGAAACCGGTCACCTCGCCCGGCCGCACGGCGAAAGTCAGGTCGTCCACGGCGAGGACCTCGCCGTACCGCTTGGTCAGGCCACATACTTCGATCATGGAGGCTCCAGGGCCGGTGGAAGGGCGCACTCGACAACCGCGTGCACCGCTCCACTGTCACCTGCCGACTTGAACCGGATCTGGGCAAGATGAACGTTTCATGTGAGTGACAGACCTCTGACGTGGGGAAGCGCCGTCGGCAGGGCTCCACGGGCCAGGAACTCACACAAGACTCACATGCAGTGGTGCGCTCCGTATCGCATGGGGACCCGGCGGGCAGTGTTACGACCATGAGACGCCCAGTCTCAGACCCTGGGCACTGTGTCTGTGCCTGTGCCTGTGCCTCGGGCCTGAGCGGGAGTCTGGGCCTGTACGGGGGCCTGTGTCCGTGTCGATGCCCATGACCGTATCCATGCCCATGTCCGGCAGTCGTCCCGCGAGGAGTTCTTCGGAGCGCGCCCACAGTCCGCGAGCCAGTTCGGCGTCGACAGCCTGCGGGTTCTTCGGCTCCACGTCCTTTCGCTTGCAGTAATAGGCCCCGGACCGCCAATCGCCCTCCGGGCTGCCTTCGGCAAGCCAGACGATTTGATCCGCGCCCTGCTCGGGCGTGGACAGCAGAAGACGGCCGGTCACCGGCTTGGTGCCGAAGAGCCTGCGGCTGAGCGAGACAGGTCGCAGCGTTGAGGCCGATGTGGTGACGCGCTCGATCTCATGACCTGCGCGGCCAGTGTGGTCGCTTGGGCGCACACGTGTTACTGCTGTGCGGGGTCGTAGCGCGCCCAGCCCTGGTCGAGCAGTCGGAATCCGATCTCCACGGCTGATTCCGGGTCACCTTGGCGGGCCATGAGGGGGATCTGGAGGGCGAACCGTGCGTAGAAGCGGATCTCTTCGCTCGGCTCGGTGAGTTTGAACTCCTCGGTGAGCACTGCGATCAGAGCGTCCTCGTGACGCAGCCACATCCTTTCGGCGTACTCGACCAGGGATGGAGTGCCTTGCGCGAGGGCCAGGATGCGGTTCATGGGCTCGGTTTGGAGCATGTCGATCTCGGCGAGGTAGTGCGCCTTCAGCGCTTCGGAGATCGTCGCCCCCGGCGCGCGGTTGGTGACTGCCGCAACGAGCCGGTCCCGCTGCTCGCCTTCGGTGCTGAAGACCAGTGCCTCCTTGCGAGGGAAATGAGCGAAGACCGTCTTGGGGGTGACATCGGCCTTGTCTGCGATTTCGCGCACCGTGACGGCGTCGAAACCACGATCGAGGAACAGCGTGGTCGCCGCTTCCAGGATCGCTGTGCGCGTTGCCGTCTTCTTCCGCTCACGTCGCCCTGCGGGCACATCGTTCACCATGCTCAAATTGTAACCCCGAGATAGAAGTATACCGAAGCTATAAGTACACTCGATATAGTTAGAGTGCGGGTGGAGTCCGACTGACCGGCGTGCTCCCCTGCGCCATCCATTCCCACCGCGCAAGCGCATGGGGCCTGTCAGAAGAAGCGGCCCGTCCTGTCCCACCAGTGCATGCGCAGCCCACCGACAGGCGTCGACGTCGACGCTCCCGATTCCGGGGATCTCCCACTCCCTCCAAGGCAAAGGACAACGACCGTGACCCACAGCAACAACATCGACCCCCGTATCGCAAGGCCGGACGCGTCGGGCTGGGTGCGCACCTGGGGGGCCTCACCGCAGGCGCCGGACAGCTCCGTCTCCAGTGTCGATCCCTTCGAGAACGCGACACTGCGGCAAATCGTGCAGGTGAGCGGCGGCGGACGCCGTGTCCGGATCCGCCTGAGCAACGAATACGGAACCGCGCCCGTGACGCTCGGTTCGGTGCAGATCGCTGTCGCCGGCGCCGACCACCTGATCCAGGACGGCAGCGGTCATGCCGTGACCTTCGGTGGCCGACCGGCCGTCACCATCCCTGCCGGAGCGCCGATCCTCAGTGACCCCATCGATCTGCTGTTGCCCCCGCTGTCGCAACTGGCGATCAGTCTGTATGTGCCCGGCAGGGTCGAAGTCATCACCTGTCACGGCACCTTCCACACGCTCGGCTGGAGCATCCCGGGTGATGCAACAGCGGCGAGCTCACTGCCTGCCGACGCGACCCCCCTGCCCGCCCAGGCGTTCATCTCAGCCGTGGAGGTGCTGTCCGACCGGGCGGCGAACGCGATAGCCGTCCTTGGTGACTCCCGCGTCGACGGGATCGGTTCCACACCGGGAGCCGACCGGCGCTGGACCGACGTACTCGCCGAACGCCTGGTCGGGCGCGACGGAACGACGCGTTACGTGACCAGTCAGGGCATCGGAGGCAACCGGTTGCTCAACGACGGCATCGGCGCTTCCGCCCTCGCCCGCTTCGACCGGGACATCCTCGCCACACCGGGCCTGGGACACGTGGTGATCGCCGTCGGAAACGACCTGGTCTTCTCCTTCGCTCCCGACACCGAGGAGACCGCCGGCTTCCTGGCCATGTTCGGCGGAGAGCCGGCCACGGTCGAGGACGTCATCACCGCCCACCTCCAGCTCGCCGCACGGGGACGCATGCGCGGCGTGAAAGTACATGCTGCCACCGTCGCGCCCTACGGCGGCTCGGAAATGTACACGGCCGAGGGAGACAAGGCGCGCGAGCAGCTCAACGCGTGGATCCGCACCAGCGAAGTCTTCGACGGCGTCCTGGACTTCGACGCCGTCTGGCGTGACCCAGCCGATCCCTCCCGTATCCGTGACGACCTGCACATAGGCGACTACCTGCACGGCAACGACGCCGGATACGACGCCCTGGCCCGATCGATCGACCTCTCCCTCTTCGACTGAAAGCCCCTGCCCAAGCGTCAGCCGGTCCACCGAACTCCTGGTGAAGGAATCTTCCATGCATGATGTAGTGATCGTCGGCGCAGGTCCCGTCGGCCTGTTCCTGGCGGGCGAACTCGCCTTGGCGAACTGCTCGGTTGTGGTTCTGGAGCGCGAAGTCGACCTGTACCCGCCGTTCAACGCGCTCCCGCTGGGGGTGCGCGGCCTGAACGCCGGCTCGGTCGAGACGTTCCACCGCCGCGGCCTGCTCCAGCCGCTGCTGAAGGCATCGCGCGTCGACGCCGCGGACATCGGCGCCGACCCCGACGCTGACCGGGCGCCCGCTCCCCGCAACCTCAGCCACTTCGCCGGCATCACCTTGGACGCCGCCGGCATCGACCCGGCCGCCACGGCCCATCGGCTGCCCGGGCCGGCGATGGACGGCTTCATGACGAGCCTGGAGGCAATCAGCGACGTTCTCGCCGAACGCGCAGTGGCGCTGGGCGTATCGATCGTGCGAGGCGTCGCCGTGACCGCCGTGACCCAGGACGAGCAGACGGTGACGGCGACGGCCGGCGGTCAAAACTACACGGCCCGGTGGCTCGTGGGATGCGACGGCGGGCGCAGCACGGTCCGCAGGCTCGCGGGCTTCTCCTTCGTCGGCACCGAACCGCTGTTCACCGGCTACGTCGCCAAGGTGTCGTTCGCCGACCCGCACGCGCTGCCTCTGGGCTTCCACCTGACGCCGACCGGCATGTATCTGCGCACGCCCCTCGAAGGACACCTGGGCATGATGGACTTCGACGGCGGCGCCTTCGACCGCACCCGGCAACTGACCCGCGAGCACCTCCAGGCGATTGCGCGCCGCGTGTCCGGCACCGAGGTGACCCTCGACGAGGTCCMCCTCGCCTCCAGTTTCACCGACCGCGCCATGCAGACCACGACCTACCGCCACGGTCGCGTCCTGCTGGCGGGCGACGCCGCCCACGTCCACTCCCCGCTCGGCGGCCAAGGGCTCAACCTCGGGATCGGGGATGCGATGAACCTCGGGTGGAAGCTGGCGGCGACTGTACGCGGCGATGCTCCCGAGGGCCTGCTCGAGACCTACACCGCCGAACGCCACCCGGTCGGCGCCGCCGTCCTCGACTGGTCACGCGCCCAGGTCGCCACGATGAACCCCGGCCCCAACGCTTTGGCGCTGCAGCACCTGGTGCGTGCCCTGATGGAAACGCCCGATGGGACCACTCACGTGTACCGCAAAAGTTCCGGGTTGTTCCACCGCTACGACCTGGGCAGTGATCACCCACTTGTCGGACGCACCGCTCCAGACTTCCGTCTGGGCGATGGCACAAGCCTGGGTGACCTCCTCCAAGAAGGGCGCGGCGTGCTGCTCGACTTCAGCGCCCGACAGGGTTTGAGCGAGCAGGCCGCGCCGTGGAAAGACCGCGTGCGCCACATCCACGGCCGACCCAGGAACGACCTGGGGTTCAAAGCACTCCTGATCCGTCCCGACGGCATCGTCGCCTGGGCCGACGACGCCTCTGCCGCGGCAGCCGACAGTGAACTTCATACTGCCCTGGCCCGCTGGTTTACTCACTCCTGAACCCGCCACCGTGTGTCACTGCCCCCGTCCGCTCGGGCGATGAGCGGTGCGCTGCGGACGGGGGCCGGAGCCGTTCCGGCTTCCGCGCCGGTGTCCAGTGAAGTGCAATAGAGTTCAATGTGCTGCTGTGATTGCCCGCGCGCGCAGCACGGTGATCTTCGCGGCCGCGTCGGTGTGTGGAGCGGCCCAGTTGAGCACGAGGTACAAGTCGGCGCGGCCAGGGCCGCGACGGCCACCTCTACCAGGACCGCCGCCACTACGTGTGGGACAACCGCTCCGACACCGCCACCCTCCGGGGCGACGACGGCCGCCGCGTCGACCGCGAGTCCTGGGGCCGCGGCCACGGCGGCGGGCACCACCGTCGCTGACCCGCCGGCTGGGCCGCTGCCGGCACCGGCCCGGCCGTAGCAGATCCGCGGCGCGCCACCCCCTCGCCCAGGGGGTGGCGCGCCGTCGGCACGCGGAGGCAGCGATGGCTCCTGGCCGGGTCAGCCGCAGTCGTTGTTGTTGATGCGCAGGGAGCGGGTGGTGTCGTTGAGGTTGTAGCTGCGCAGGTCGTGGATGGAGCCGCTTAGATGCAGACGTACCCGTCCGGACAGTCCACCGCTGCAACGGCCATCGGATGCTGCAAGGCAGACGCAGAGCGAGCGGTGCCGGCCTGAGCCGGGACGCTGAGAGTCAGGGGAACGAGCGCCAGCACGGTCGCCGCGGTGAGGCATTTCACGGTCGAGGTCATACCGTCAGGCAAGCGCAGGCCACCGAAGGATGGTCTCCGGCATGGGAGATCGAATGGCAGCGGGCTGGGTGAAGGGCTGTCCCGTGCCCGCGATCCTGGCGGGTACGAGACAGCCTTGCGCCAAGCCGGCTGAGGCAGGCCCGGCCTTCGCAGTGATCGTCACCCAGCCCTTTGTTCCTCCAGCGAAGGGATACGGAGGACCGGGAGCCTGGGTCCGGGGCTCCTGGGAGGCGGCCTGTGTACAGAAAGCACGCCTCTGCACCTGATGATGACCTAACGCAGTGCGGGCCGGACAGGCGCGTTAGGGCCATTTACGGCTGTCGCGAGGGCCTCGTGTACGTCACCGGCACGAGCAGGGTGAGTCGTGCACCACCGCTTGGCACTGGTCTGTCGAGCTCCATTCACAACGGCGAGCACCGTGTTGGATGAGCTGAGCATGCGCGGGCGGTGGGTGAAGGATGCCCCGCACTCGCAGTACGACGAGTGCGGGGCGCCCTGCGCGAGGCCGACTGCGGCAGGACCCGGCCCTTCGCGCAGTGATCCCCCCCTCCGGCTCCTGCTTTCCCCGGCAAGGGACGGAGAGGATCAAAGGGCCAAGGTCCAGGGCCCCGATGCGGCTCGCTGTGTTCTGCACAAGCCGTCCCTGCTGCTGACTTCCCGCACCGGTTACGGGCCGGATGCGACCGTAGAGGCCATCTACGCACCGCGCAGGGCCACCTCATGCGACATTGGGCGCAATCGGGCCCTATGGCCAGGCTTGTCTGTCAGCGCACCTCTCCCCGCGGTGGCCGGGTCGGTGATGTTCGTCAGTTCTCGAACAGTTGAAGGGCGCCCAGCCAGATCGCCCACGGGTTCACACGCTCGGGAGAGTGCTGTTTCATCGCGTGGAAGAAGTCCGCGCGGTTCGTGGAGCTCGCCAGGACCTCGGCGCCGATGTCGAGGTAGCGGTGTGTCTCGTCGATGTCCGAGGCGGGGTTTCCCCGTCGGGTGTCCTTGTGGCTGGCCACCACGAACCGCGGTTGCAGGGCGGCGACCTGGTCGAGCGCGCGGTGCCACGCGTCCAGGCCGCCGCCCCGGGCTTCTCCGAGGTAGGGGTGCACGTTGTTGTAGACGACGTCGCCGGCTACGACCAGTTCCAGCGAGGGTACGTGCAGCACGCTGGTGTCGTCGGTGTCGGAGTGTCCGACACCGTGCGCGAAGAGCTCGTGCCCGTCGAGCAGGAGCCCGCCGGCCGGGAAGACGGAGCCCTGCACGGTCACCGGAGGCTCGGGGAGGGCATCGCCGAAGAAGGTCCGGTAGCGCTCGGCGAGCACTCCCCCGGGGGTCTGGCGGGCGATGCGGGAGAGCACCGCCTTACTCGCGACAACGGTGGCGTCCGGGAAGTGGCGCAGCAGGTGGTTGGTGGTCGCGAAGTGATCGAAATGGGCGTGGGTGAGGTAGATGTAGCGCAACGCCACGTCGTGGCTGTCGATCCATCCGATGAGCGTGTCGGCCTGCGCCCGGGTGATGGGCGGATCGGTCAGCAGTGCCTCGGTCCGGCCGTAGACCAACGTGTGCGAGAGGGACGACCAGAGCGAGGGGCCGTTGTCCGGTCGCGGCGGAGTGGCGACCGGGGCCATCTCCGAGACGAAGACCTCGTAGCCCAGGGCCGGTGTCGCGCTCATCGGGCCACCTCCTGTCCGCCGGCGGCGGTGCGTACCGCACACGTGCCCAGCGGCGCGCGCTCTCGCCGTTCGCCCAGCAGTGTCGGCATGTGTTCCGGCAGCAGTGCGCCGGGGCTCGCGTCAGTCGGACTGATGACCACAGGCCTCCCCTTCGAACGGTGATGACGTAACCATAATCATAATGACTATGTCGCAGTCGCCGATATATCGGGCGTCACCTCAACTTTTCGACGGTCGCGGCGCACTCAACTTGTGTACGCTTCTGTCATGGAGGAACATGGGCAGGAGGATCCCGATGTCGACGCCACTCGCGTGGCCGGTGACGGCCACGGGCGTTTCCGCGTCACGATGGCACCGGGCGATCTGCTCCTCGTCCAGGAGTTGCTGAACACCGCCCCCCTTCAGAAACCCGGACAGGACATCCCGGATCTTCTGGACGCACCGGACACCGCGGCGCGCTGGTTGCGGGCGTACGGAATCGCCGGGGACAGCCCCGGCGTGAGCGACCTGCGCGCACTGCGCGACGCACTACGACGGGCACTGATCGCGCGTGACCACGATCCGGTCGAAGGCGAGGGCGAAGGCGCGGGCGCGAGTGCGTCAGCCGTCGAAGCGGCCGCCCGCATCCGGCTCGACACGGACGGGACCGTGCGCATCACACCGGACTCGGTGGGCATCGCCGCGCTCGGTCACCGCGTGCTCCTCGCCGTCCACGACTCCCAGCTCACCGGGGCCTGGCGCCGCTTGAAGCTGTGCCGCAACCCGCAGTGCCTGGTGGCCTTCTGGGACGGCTCGCGCAACACCAGCGGCGTGTGGCACGACGTGCGCACCTGCGGCAACGCCGCCAACCTACGAAAGTCCCGTGCACGGCGCGCCGCACGAGCGGCCGGTCCTGCGAACTGACCGCAGTACCACCCAACTGCTGCACCGGAGCGGGAAGCAGGTCGTGCAGAAGGTTGCGGAGGCCGAGCACTGAGGCGCTCACTCCGCAGGGCCAGCTGACGGCTCCGACAGGTGTGTACATTGCAGGAATCCGCAGCCCAGCGGGTCCTGCGCCAGCTCGGTCGTACTCCGCGAGCGCACCGTAGAACAGGATATGGGTCCGCCTCACGCTGGGCACGCAGCAGGCCGGGGCACGCCGGTGGGGCGGGACCGCGGCGTCGGTCACTCCCCGCGCGTTGCGGCCAGCCACCCCGGCACCCGATCGGTGGCCCTACCGGAAGAGCTCACTGAGTCAACCGCCATGCGACACCGGTGCGAGCGCCGCGGCGCCTCCTGCAAGGAGCATGAGCACAGTAAGCGTGAGCCGCACTCGCCAGCTCTTAACAATCTTCGACATCTTTGCCTGCTTCCTTGTCCGCCGATCGCGGATCGTCGACGGATTGCGTTCCGGCGCACTCGTGTCATTTCCAGGCTGGCTTCTACCTTCGATCGACAACAAGCCCTCGGACGGCGTCTCGTGCGTGCTCTTCGGCAAGGGTGGGATCGTGCAGACGGACGATGCGGGGCAGGACGCGGTGGTCATCGCCGTCGCCGACTCCGATCGGAAGGAACCGCCCGTGCACGGGTGCGCCGAGCGGGCTCGCCCGCCGGCGCGCGAGCCCGACCGCCAGGGGCCGGGCCGGCATGACCGAACCCGCGAACAGGCGCGAACTCAGGGCCCCGCAGCACCACTGCCATGCGCCGGGTGCCTGTCCCGCGGTACTCCGGGCGCGCTCCGGTACCGCGTGATCGGCGAACAGCAACCCATCCCCCGGCCCGCGATGACCGGTCGACCCAGAGCGCGGCGCAGGCCGAGCGCCGCGGTAACGGCGCCGGGTGGTTGCCGCGGGCCGGCCGCTGCGTCCGGTCCGGAATGCGGGTGGTGATCGATAAGCTCGATGCGCCCGAGAGGAGGTGCGGCGGCCGTCTCGGGAATAGCCGCCGCACCTCCTCTCTCACGTGCGCAGCCCTACGTTGAGAACCTGACGACGGTCCCGCACCGGCCGCCCCATGCGAGGCGGAGCCAGCAGCGGCTCGATCACTGCCCATGCCTGATCAGGCAACTCATGACGACGCACCACGAACAGACCAACGCGCCAACCACTTTGCGGACACGACCTAGTACTGCAACTGTCCCCTCGGCTGCTGGCCCCAGCCCCGCTACCGTCAAGCCGCCCCTTCGGTGGCAACTTTGGCCGCCAGCCTCGGACAGTATGCATTCACCCCGCTCACCTGGCGGCACAGCTCGCAAGGTGAGCTGCGCTCCCGTTTCGCGGCCGTGCGCGTGCGCCCGGCCGGCAAAGCAGTCGAGCGTTCGATCAAAGCCGCGGCCTCGGCCGAACAGGGCTGGTGGGACGGGATCCTGCCCGACTGCTGGCTGCTGACCGAATGGCCCGCCGGCGCCGAGGCACCGACCGAATACTGGCTCTCCAACCTGCCCGCCGACACCCCCATCGCCGACCTGGTCCATCCGGCCAAGGTCCGCTGGCGCATCGAGCACGACTACCGCGAACTCAAACACGGCCTGGGCCTGGACCACTTCGAAGGCCGCTCCTGGCCCGGCTGGCACCACCACGTCACCCTCATGACCGCCGCCCACGCCTTCCTCACCGAACAGCACCTGACCCCAAAAGCACCCGCACCGGCCTCACCCTCTACCAGATCCTCGACACCCTCCAGGACGTCCTGAGGTGCTGGACCGGCATCTGCACCACCTGCTACCGGCCCTTGCCCAGCAGGCCCCACACAATCCCAAGATCGAGACAGACCTAACGGAGTCCTACTAGTCGTCCGTCGGGGGCGGCCACCCGGGCACCGGGTCGCCGACATCATGGGCGGCGAAGAACGACGCCACCTCGGCAATTTCTTCGGCGTCGGGCTGGACACTCACGCACTCGGGGCCGGCCCAGCCACCCGACATGATCTTGGAGCAGGGGCTGCCCGGGCCGAGGTCGGCCAGCGAGAGTATGTGTCCCAGCTCGTGAACGGCGATACGGGTGGGCTTGTAGACCTGGGCGTCGCCGGTTTCGAGGTAGACCCAACCCCGGCCCAGGCCGTTCACGTAGACATGTGAACCGGTACCGGTCGCGGTCGTGTATTCCTTGACCCGCAGGGCCGACGGGGTCTCCTGCTCGACGAACTCGATACCCGGAACAGCCTCGTTCCAGATGTCCATCGCATCGCGCACGGCATTCGCGTAGGACCCGGCCAGAATGAGATCGATGGGAATCGTCTCGGGCTCCGGCTCCGCTGCGCCCGCGGGGGACGTGGCGCCCACCACGACCGCGCCGAAGCAGGCCAGGGTCGATAACAGGCTCAGTATTCGACGAGGCAATTCCAGGACCTCCATGATCACTTCTGATGTCCGGTCGACCGCGGTCCGGACGTCGATCCGACGTCTGTTCAGAGCCGGAACCTACGGGAGGGCGCCGATTTTGACCATCGTGACAGACCGTACAACGGTGGCAAAGTGCCCAGCTGGGCTGGCTGTACAGGGATTCCTTGAGCGGTGGCACTTCCGGTTGATGGCGACAGCATAAGGAGGCTCAGGAAGGGTGAAAAATGCGGCAAGCGGGGCAAGTGCACAACGCGCAGGGGGATTTCCGTGCGATATCCGGCAGGTATCCACGGCCCCGACAGGTCTTGGACAGTTGGCATCCGGGGCGATGGGATCGGAAGCGCCATCGCGCCGGGATTCTCCGGCGGGTGAGCTGCACGACGGCCCCGTTGTCCGCGGTGCGGCTGCCGGTCACCCGCCAGATGGCCGCCGGGCGGTAGGTGTCGGCGTTGTTCAGTAGGTGTTTTTGATCCCTGGCCGTGAGGTGGCTACGCCTGGATGATCTGAGTCGTGGGAGTTGGCGGGACGGCTCGGCGGTATTGCCGGGAGTGCGGTGATCCGCTGCCGCAGACGATGGCGGCGGAGGCGGTGTTCTGCTCGGGGCGGTGCAGGTCACGACGGTGGCGGAGGCTTCAGCAGACTCGCCAGCGGGTCATGGCGATGCAGCGGGGAGAGCATGCGGAGTGCCCGGTCTGCGGGCGATCGTGGACGGTAGGAGTGGAGCGGTCGAAGGCGGCGGTGTACTGCTCGGACCGCTGCCGGGTCCGGGCCTGCCGCCAGCGGCGGGCGTCACGGAACGGCGTAACGGAAACGCCATAGCCGAACGCCTCGCCAACGCTTCTAACACCTCATGTTTTGCAAGGTAGTTGGGAGCGACTGCCGAGCGCTTCGAGCGCCCCTGGTTCACGCCCTGCCCCGGCGTGTCGCGCGCGCGTCACGGTGGACAGTGACCGGGGCCGGCGCCCCTTTGACCGGTCCCGTCGTGGCGGCTGGGCCGGACCCGGGCGAGGACGGTGGTCATCATGACCGACGTGACCGACCGGATGGGGAACGTCACCCGGCAGCGTTACGAACAACTCGTCACCCAGGCCAAGGAACTGATCGCGCAGATCGCCCGCTCGCAATTTGCCTTGGGTGACATGGCGTTGGAGATCGAGCCGATGAGGGCGGTGGGCGGGTCGATGCCGAACGGCACGGACGACCTGTTCACCGTGACGGAGTCGCTGCAGATGTTCGCGGATGACATCGGGGTGGAGCGGCGGACGGTGGAGGACTGGCGTTACACCGCGAATCGCTGGCCGGCGAAGCGCCGCAGGGAGGGCGTGTCGTTCACCGTTCACCGCATCCTCGCGTCAGTCGTGGACGAGGACGAACGGTGGGCGGCGATCGAGCACGCGCCGTTCAACCCGCGCACGGGGGCGAGGCAGTGGACGCCGGACGGCGCGAAGCGGGTCGTCGGCCAGCGGGTCGACCGGCCGGTCACGGTCGATGAGAAGGTCCAGGCCGTGGCCGACCTGACCCGGGACGACGAGGTCGCCGCCCAGGTCGCCACCGACCTGCTGAAGCGTCCGGCGGTCACCGAGCACGTCACCCCGGCCGAACGGGTACGCGTCGTCACGGAGCTGACCAGGGACGACACCGTCGCGCAGGAAGTCACCAGCAGTCTGCTGCGCCGCCCGGACGTCGCTCGGACGACGATGCGGGACGACACCACGCGGATGCTCGTCAACCGTGCCCAGTTCGACAACTCCAACGAGACGCGGGACCGGATCCGGGAGCGCACCCCGGCCGTCCGCGCGATCGAGCACACCATCGAATACCTCGACCTGGTCGGCTCCTGCCACAGTTTCGTGGCCACCCTGGGCCGCCTGGTCCCGCAGCTGCGGGGGCAGGAGTTCACCGAGGACGAGCGCGAGACCGTCCGTCGGCAGATCGGCCGGGTCCGTGCGGCGGCGGACTGGCTCGAAGGGGCGCTCGACAACGGCGAGTTCACCCTGGACGAGCAGCTGGTCCAGCTGCTCAAGGGCGAGTAGGCCATGCCGCGACGCCGGGAGGCCCGGCCGCTGGCCGAGCACTACGGCGACCTGGTCCGCGTCGCCCTGATGGAAGCACGCCCCGCCGGCCTGCACACCTACCAGCTCATGGCCGCCACCCGCCTGACCCGCTCGCAGATCGGCCGCGGTATCCGGCACGTCCGCGACGTCGTCGCCGCGGAGAACCTGACACCGATCACATGGACACGGCGGGACGGGTTCATGTTCTCCGACGACCCCGCGGACTGGATCGAGTACGACAAGCGGCAGTTCCGGCAGATCCTCGGCCGCCTCACCCGGGTGATCACGGGCACGCTCGATCCACACCTGGCCCGCTACCCCGACGACGAATGGGCCCAGCTCGCCACCGCCCAGCTCACGGGCGTCCGCGCCACCCTCGCCCAGCTCTCCAAATAGCCCCCGTCCACCGCCGATCCCCCTGCTGAGCCCTCCATGCCCGCTGCCTCCCGTCGCCGCCGCTATCCCTCTGACACCTCCGTCGCCGAATGGGCCCTCCCGGAACCCCTGCTGCCCCTCCCGGCCTGCCAGACGAAGACGGGCGGTCATCCGGAGAAGTGGCCGCGGCGGGAGATCGTCGACGGCATCCGCTACATCGTCGACAATGGTGCGAAGTGGCGGGCTCTGCCTGCGGATTTCCCTCCGTGGGAGACGGTTTACGGGTTCTTCTGGAGGTGGAACCGGGCCGGGGTCGTCACCTACATCCGTGACCAGCTCCGCCGGAGGATCCGTACCGGCAAGGGCCGCTGCCCGCACCCAGCGACGCTGATCGTCGACTCCCAGTCGGTCAAGGGAGCATCCACCGTCGGCCGCAACAGCCGAGGCTACGACGCCGCTAAAAAAATCAACGGGCGAAAGCGCCATATCACCGTGGACACGCTCGGCCTGCCGGTGATGATCACGGTGACGCCCGCCGACATCCAGGACCGCGACGCCGCCCGCGACGTGTTCTGGCGGCTGCGTCTCACCCAGCCGCAGATCACCCAGGTCTGGGCGGACCGTGGCTACGCCGGCGAACTCGTGGACTGGGCCCGCGAACGCCTCTGGCTCACCCTGCGCATCGTCTCCCGGCCCAAAGGGGTCAAGGGCTTCGTCGTGTTGCCCCGCCGCTGGAAAGTCGAGCGGACGATCGGCTGGTGCATGAACGCCCGCCGCAACGCACGCGACTACGAACGCCTCCCGCAGCACTCCGAAGCCCATCTGAACTGGGCACTCATCACCATGATGACCCGGCGCCTGACCCGTAAAAGCCCCCGCGCCAGCCAGTGGACACGCAAGACGCCAGCCGTCGGCTGACAGCCCGGTCTGCTTGCTGTCGCATGCTGGCGGACTCCGAGCTCGTCCCGGAAGATCAGCTTCCGTCTCAACACCGTTCTGCACGACGAGGAGGGCCCGCCAGCGAGCTGACGGGCCCTCATACAACATCGAGCTAACGGTAGGCGCCTTTAGAAGCCGCCCGTGCCTCCGCAGCAGGCGACGGTCTCGGTCTGGTCAGCGCCAGCGAACGGCGCTACCGCGAGCACAGCCGCCAGTGCCACGAACAATCCGAGTACGGCTTTGCGCATTTTCTCCTCCTGATCGCCGTAATCCGGTGCCGCTTGAAGCGGTCACTGATTCAGATGCGCGAAACAGAGGCCTGGTTGTACGGGAGTTGTGGCTCATGCGAGAGCGCGCCGGAGTCGCGTTGGTCCCAAGGGGGAGCCCCAGTGCCGCCTCGGTCTCGCCGACCGCACGATGGCGTCAACGGCCGGACCACAGTCACCCCCAGCGCCAGGAAGAAAAACACCTACTCAGTCCAGTACGAAGGTGCCGCCTGCGGTTGTCGCAAGGTCGGCTCCGAGGGCGGCTGCCGGTGTCCAGGCTCCGGGCTTGCCGACGCCACGGGCAAGCAGTTCCGTGAGGGTGGCGGTGACGTCGGCCGTGAAGTCCATGCCGTCGCCGGCGCGGAGCCATCCCTCGTGCCGGGTGCCGTCCGCCCACTCGACGACAGCGTGTCCCCAGGAGTGCTTGCGCGGACGGGGAGTGGCCTTCACCGTGGTCCGGCCGAGCCGGTCGACGGCGAGGCGTCGCAGGGCCGGAACGGACAGCAGGCGGCCGAGCGGCGGGAGCAGGGCACGGATCAGCGGAGCGGTCGGCACGAGAGCCGAAGTCGCGGTGACGAACGGTGCTCTGCTCACTGCGTACGCTGCGAGGAGCTCGCCGGACGAGGCACCTGCCGACTTCGCCGACTCACCGTCCGGGAAGATGAGCTGCTGTGGGTCGGCGCCGAGGCGTGATGCGATCAGCTGCCCGTTCTCGTACCGCCGTCCGCCGGCGGTGAGCGCGTCCACGATGCTGGCCGCGAGGGCGGCACCGAGCACGCCCGCCTCGATGGCCACCGAGGCCACGGCGTCGACTCGCACCCGGTGCGGTGTGGGCCGGCCTTCGCACAGCTTCGCCACCACCGCCTCCGTCGCCAGCACGCCGAATCCGGCACCGGTGACCAGGGTGCTGCCCGCTTCCACCGCTTCGTCGTGCAGGGCGAGCAGTCCCTGCACGGCGGCCACGTCGTTGGCTTGGTCGACGTAGTGGCCGCCGGGCATGCAGGCGCGGGCGATCACCGGTGCCGTAGCGGCGAAGGCGCCCATCGTGTTCACCACCACCCGCGGGCGCTTCTGGGCGATCTCGTGCGCGATCTGCTCAGCTGAGTCGGCGACGATCACCTTCGCGTTCCCGGCCAGACCGGCGTCGGTCCCGGCGGCGAGCATCCGCTCCCGGCTGCGTCCGACCGGCACGACCGTCAGTCCCCGCGCAGCCAGTCGCGCGGTCACACCCCGGCCGACACGGCCGGTGGCCCCGACGATCCACACCTCGCCGTTGCCCTTATCGGCCGTTGCATCGGTCTTGCTGGTCTCGGTCATGTAGACGTCACCTCTGCCTGTTCCGGACCACACCGGGAACGGGCACCCCCAGTGATGACACAGTGTGTCATGCCGCAGGCTAGCATTGACGGCACAGTGAGACATCACCTGTTACAGTCGACCTATGGCGAGGTGGGATCCGGGTGCCGAGCAGCGCCTGAAGCGGGCAGCTCTGGAGCTCTTCCTGGAGCGCGGCTACGACCACGTGACGGTGACCCACATCGCTGAGCGGGCCGGACTCACCCGGCGCTCCTACTTCCGCTACTTCCCGGACAAGCGCGAGGTCCTGTTCGCCGGCTCGGAACGCTTGCCCCCAGCACTTGCGGAGGCGGTCTTGGCGGCACACCCGGACGCGGCCCCGCTCGCCGCCGCCCTCAATGCATTTGCCCGAGTCGGCGCCCAGTTGGCCGTGCAAGTGGACGGCGCGGCGGAGCGCCGGGCGGTGATCGACGCCAGCCCGGAGCTGCAGGAGCGCGAACGGACCAAGGCGGTCGCAATCACCGAGGCGATTCGCGACGCCCTGAAGCAACGGCAGGTGAAGCCCGAGACGGCTGAGTTGGTCGCGCAGCTCGCCACGATGGTTTTCGGGAACGCCTTCCGGCACTGGATCGAGAGCAAAGGGCACGCGAGCTTCGGCAGCTGCCTGCACGCGGTGACCGACGAACTGCGGGTCACCCTCGCTGTGAGCGGGCGCGCTGACAGCAGTGGGTGAGCGTCAGCAGCGTGGGCTGCTGGGTGCCTGAGGGCAGGACGTGCGCGAGGAGCGGTCTGCTGTCGTGAAGTGACCAGGCTGCTGCCGTTGTTCGGCGATCGCGGGGTTGGCTGGCTGTAGCGGGGGCAGCTACTCACAGCGCCTGAAGTGGGCAGTTCTGGAGCTTTTCGCGGAGCGCGGCTACGACAATGCGACGGTGACCCACATCGCTGAGCGGGCCGGATGCACCCGGCGCTCCTACTTTCGCGTCAGCGCAGGGGCTGAGCGAGCTCCACGGCTGTGCGCACGCCTGCGACGTATTGCGACGGACATTCCCACGCTGCGAAGTGGCCGCCGCTGGAGTGCTCGGTCCAGGACCGAACGTCGAAAAAGCGGTTGGCGAATTCTGGAGGGGCGTTGACGAGGTCCTTGGGGAATACGGTGAAGGCGGTGGGCGTGTTGATTCGCCCTCGTGGTTTGGGTCCGTTGTGTGCGTAAGGGGTGAAGGACGTGCCAATGGTTCCGCTGACCCAGTAGGCGGTGATCCAGGTGAGCAGCTCGTCCCGGGTGAACACCGTCTCGACGTCACCGCCGCAGTCGGTCCAGGTGCGGAGCTTCTCCAGGATCCAGGCGGCCAGCCCGGCCGGGGAGTCGCCGAGTCCGACCGCCAGCGTGTGCGGCCTGGTCGACTGTTCGTGCATGTAGCCGCCCTCGGCAGCCTGCCAGGCGTGCCCGTGCGCAGTGTAGGAGCGCTCCGCCTCCGACAGGTCCTGGGGCGGGTCCACCAGATAGCGGTACTGGGAGACGTCGGTCAGGTGCAGGGCCGCGATCCGCTCGGGGTGCGCGGCGGCGAGCGCTTCCGCCACGTCGCACCCCACATCGCCGGCCGAGACGATGTAGCGGTCGTGACCGAGCCGGGTCATCGCCTCGGCGACCGCCTCGGCCATCTCGGCCGACGACATCCCCCGGGGGCTGGTGGGGGCGGCGAAGGGGAAGCCGGGCAGGGCCGGCACGACCAGGTGCAGATCGGTCATGAGCGGCAGGACCTTCTCGAACCGCAGGATCGAGTCGGGCCAGCCGTGCAGCAGCAGGACCACTGGCGCGTCGGCGTCCTGCGCCCGTTGGTGTACCAGCCGGACGGGGGTGCCTCCGGCGCCCGTGAGGCGCCATGGCAGGTTCCGGATCCGGTCCTCGTGTTCCCGCCAGTCGTACGCTTCTGCCCAATAGGTGAGAAGCTCGGTCAGGTAGTCGCCGTCGACTCCGTATTCCCAGCCCGAGCTGAAGGGCAGAGCGATCCGCCGAAAAGTACGAAGCCGAGTGCGCAGATCGTCGAGTGATGTCTGCGTGACAGCGGGCGGAGCATGTTCGGCACTTGTCATAGCGGGCCTTTCCGTTCGAACGATGTGATGCCGGCGAGGCGGTCCTGTGCGTGATGCCGAGGCGGTCTCGTCGTTCAGTCCTCCCGTCATTGATGAAGGTCTTCCCGGTGAAGTGGACCCGGCCGCTGGAGAACGTAGCTGCTGGACAGTCCTGGTTCAGCCGCGGAAGGCGGCTACCGCGTGCGCCGTGTCGATGTACTCCCTGACCGCGGTGACCTTGTCGCTCTTGATCTCGAAGAGGAAGTGGTAGACCTGGTTGAGGGTGTTGCCGTTGCTCAGCGTGCCCGTCGCTTCGGCCTCCACGGCTACCCGTTCGCCCTCCGCCGTCACCCCGGTGACGGTCATCCGGAGTCCGTCGGGGGTCGAGCGGCGGAAATTGGTGATGTGCTCGATGAACTGCTCCTTCGGCATGCCGCCGGCATGGGGGACCGATGCGGGGTTCGCCATCACGGTCCACACGGCGTCCTCCCGGAGCAGGTCGAAGGTTGCGTTGATGTCGCCTTCCGCGGAGAAGCCCTCCACCATCCGGTGGGCAATCTCCTTGTTGCGCTCGATGCTCATTAAAGATCTCCTGCTGCGTAGGGGACGGGGCCGGTGGTGGCGGGGGCTTGTCGGTTCGGCCATGTCGGCCTCATGGCGCGCTCCGCTGCTGCGGTGTCGATCACGGCCTCCATCCTGTGCGCGACCGCGCGTACTTTGAATATTTGACAGTCCGGTTTCCCTTTGCGATCGTCCGGACATGACCGGTGACCTGCTGTCCGAGGTGTTCGACGTCGTCGAAATCCGAGGGCTGGTGTCAGGGAGTTTCACCGCGCGGGGGCCATGGGTGGCGCGCTCCGTCCTCACCGTCCCGCTGAAGTTCATCGCGATGGCGCGCGGGCAGGCCCGTCTTGCCGCCGACGGCATCGGCGCTCCGCTCGATTTGCAGCCGGGTGACATCGCGATCCTGAACGGCGGCACATGGCTCGAGCTCCGGGGTGGCACGGGAGAAGGGCCGCCCCGCGAAATCGCGATGCCGGTCGGCTACTCCTCTTTCCACGATGCCGCCGCCGATCTGGCCGACGCCGACGACATCGTCCTTGGCGGGCACATCAAGCTCAACCCGGCAGGAGAGGCCCTGCTGCTGGAGGCACTTCCACCGGTCGGGCACGTCCGTGCGTCGGCCTCCGCGGCACCCCGCTTGTGCAGCAGCCTCGATCGGATCCTCGACGAGGCGGTTGGCAACCTCATGGGCTCCGCGTTCGCCATCAGGCAGCACGGTCAGCTCTTGCTGCTGGACATGCTCCGCGCCTACGTCGATCAGGCCGTACTGCCCCCGGGACGGCTGCGGCTGCTGGCCGACGAACAACTGCGTCCGGCGCTCGAGCTCATGCACGCCGAACCCGGGAGACCCTGGCGACTGGAGGAACTGGCGCGCGCCGCGTCGATGTCACGGACCACCTTCGCCGCGCGCTTTCGGCTCGTGGCAGGAGTACCACCGCTCACCTACCTCAGCCGCTGGCGGATGCTGCTGGCGCAGCGCGCCTTGCGCGAGGGGAACGAGCGCATCGCCTCTCTCGCCTCCGTCCTGGGATACGCCTCGGAGAGCGCGTTCAGTACGGCGTTCAAACGAGAGGTGGGGGAAGCGCCGCAGCGTTATCGGTACCGATACCGGTACCAGATGCGCGACGAGGCGGAAGCGCGCGCCGGTGATCAGACGTCCGGCCACCGTCCGGTAGGCCGACTCGGCGGTTGATGCGCGTCGTTGAGTCACTTGGCGGCCGGGAGTTTTCTCCACCGCCGGGGAGGCCGACCGGTGGACTCAGCACCTCAAGGCAGCCCGCGCGACGCGCCCAGTCCCGGCCCCTGCGTCCGCCGCCACCTTCTCGAAGTCCTCCACCGGATACGTCTTCGTCACCAGCTCGTCCAGCAGCAGCCGCCTCTGCCGGTATAGCTTCGCACACAGCACGATGTCCCACTGCATACGCTTTGAGGCGGATGCCCCACGCCTTGACGACGACCTTTCGACCGAGAGTCGGCACTGCCTACCTGGGTATGCCCGACCTTCGAAGTCCGATGTCATCCCCCGCTTGAACTCCGCATGGAGGGAAGGGCGCACCACTGGTCGAGCGCCTCGGACAGCCCGGCCGATTCCGTGTCCACGCCCACCCAGGCCACGTACCCGTCCGGTCGGACCAGCAGCGCGGTCACGTCCGCGTCAGGCATCTTGCAGTGCACGACGCGCACGCGGTCAACTGGATAAACGACAAGCTCAGCCACACGTCAAGCAGTGACGTCGGCGCACGCACGACGGGCGTCACTGATCTCCAAGAAGAAATGACCTGCGTATGAACGAATGCACTTCGGATTGCCCTCCCGGCCCTCGCCCGTTCACCTCCGCCCGCTCTAKGGTCGTCGCCGTCGACCGAGAGGACGGGAAGAGCCATGCGCGAACAGCGGAGAGCCCCGGAGGGGCAGCGGGCCCGGCAGACCGCGGGCGGGCGCGGGGCACCTCTCACCGGGTTCCCCGCGCTCCAGCGGAGCGCGGGGAACGCGGCGACGACCCGGTGGGTGCAGCGCTTGAACACCCCAGCGAACGCGCCCGCGAGCACCCCCCTGGACGGGCACTACAGCGTCCGGCCCATGGAGCATCCCGAATGGGAGACGTGGCGTGACATGACCCTGGCACTGGGTATTCCGCAGCCCGAGGCCGACGCCGCCTGGCAGCTCCTGCTGGGCGGAGTCGACTCGCAGGGCGAGCTCAACGCCGAGGCCACGGCGCGGACGAGCAGCCGCCAGGAGCAGCGCGAGATCCGTATGACGAACTCCTGGTACCACGCGGCGGTCGACCTGATCGCCGATCACCTGGCGATCGAGAGGCCCACGATGGCCCTGTGGGCAGGCGGTTTCGACACCAGCGAGTACGCGTACGAGAAAGGCCACATGCCGCTGGCGCGGACCAGGATCGGCAGCGTGCTCAACGCCCTCAAGCTGCACTCCAACGACAAGCTGACCGGGCCGATGTGGAACCTCGTGTCCAAGGCATTCGTGTCCCGCGCGAACGGCCCCGTGCACATCTTCGTGCGGGCCTACGACCCGGACAGCATCCTCATCCGATTAGAGGTCCCGCACCTGCACCTGGTGAAGCAGCTGAACCCCGACGTGAAGATGATCTGGCACCCGCTGTATACCGACGCGGCCGGCCGGACCAAGGAGATCTCCAAGGACTTCCAGCTCGTCGACAACGCGGAGTACGCCACACGCGACACGTGCGCGAGCGTCCTCCAGCACTACCTCAGACTGATCCATCCCGACGTGGACGCCGCGGAGCGGAGCGCCGTCGGCCTGAGCGCCCCCGCTGGCGGGAACGGGAAGAAGACCGCGGGGCAGCTGGCCTACGCGAGCATGGAGACGCTGCTGGAAGTCAACGGCAACAAGCTCAGGCCTCCGTCCGGTACATGAGGTCCGTCTCGTGCGTGACGAAGCCGAGCCGCTCGTACACCGCCACCGCCGCCAGGTTGTCCGCGTCGACGTACAGCATGGCGTCCGGGATCCCCGCCTCCGCGAGATGCCGCAGGCCCACCGTGGTGAGGGCCTTGCCCAGCCCGCCGCCCTGCGCGTCGGGCCGCACTCCGACGACGTACACCTCGCCCAGACCTTCGGCCTCGTGCACCTTCGTCCAGTGGAAACCGATCAGTTCTTCGTCCCGGAACGCGAGGAAGAACCCGGCTGGGTCGAACCAGGGCTCAGCCTTGCGGTCGTCCAGGTCCCGCTGGCCGAGTGAACCCTCGTCCTTCAGGAACTTCATCAGGTTCAGCGAGGCGAGGTTGCAGGACGTGTTGTCCAGGTGCATGTACTCGCTTCAGAGGTTCGAGCCGTTGATGCGGCCGGGCTCCGGACAGGTGTGCCAGTGGCGTTGTCACGTTGTTGGATGTGAGGGTGTTTGACGGTGTGCCGGGGCGTGGAGGAGTCGGGTTCGGGCTGTGTGCTCACGGCGCAGTGGGCAGGCCGGCGACGCCGGTGATCTGCTCCCAGATCGCGAAGCGGACGGTCATCTCGGCTCGGAAGTCGTGTGCGGGCATCAAGTGGCGGCGAGGTCGGAAGTAGGGCGAGATGCCGCTGACCGCGGACAGAAACCGCTGGGCTCCGCCCATCGAGCGGAAACCTTTCATCGTGCGTTCGCGCTGCCTCGTTGGCTGGTGACTGTTTTCCGCCTGGTTGTTCAGGTACTTCGACTGCCGATGCTCGACGGAGGGCATGACCTCGCGGTGGGCCGCGCCGTAGGAGCGGAGTTTGTCGGTGACGATCACCCGCGGCACCGCACCGGTCTTCTTCATCAGCCTGCGCAAGAAATACCTGGCTGCGGCCTTGTCCCGGCGGTCCTGCACGAGGATGTCCATGACGTTGCCGTCCTGGTCGACGGCCCGCCACAGGTACCGCTGCTCGCCGTTGATCTTGACGAAGACCTCGTCCAGGTGCCATTTGTCACCAGGCCCGGGCTGCCGGCGGCGCAGCGCGCCCGCGTACCGCGGCCCGAACTTGGCGCACCAGCGGCGCACCGTCTCGTACGAGACGACGATCCCCCGCTCGAGCATGAGCTCCTCGACCTCGCGGAACGACAGCGGGAAGCGGTAGTACAGCCACACGCAGTGGGAGATGACCTCAACCGGGTACCGGTGCCTCTTATACGACAGCGACACGGCCCCCACAGACAGTCCCCTCCAGCACGATCAATCAGAAGATCATCGATCATCGCACCCGGTCAACCAACGTGACAGCGCCGCAGCGGGTCATACCCGCCCGAGCGCAGTCATGCGGCGGGGCGGCGGTGTCCGGACCAGGGTGAGGGCGTACAGCTGGGGATGGGCTGCGGTGAACGCGCCCGCGTGGCGGTGCCACCGCGGCAGGTGCACGCCGATCACGGAGCCCGCCCTGCCCGACTGCCGTCCCGAACCGGACCGATACGGCGACGCGCGGAAGCAGTAAGCGGTCACCGGCCGGGGGCAGGGCGTCGGCCAGGGCCAGCGCAGCAGATGCTGCGGGGCCCAACCACGGTCGGTCCGGCCCTTCACCGTCTACTGCTGGTGTCAGCCGAGGCGGCCGATGTGGATGACCACGATGGTGACGGTGGCCTCGGTGATCTTGTACAGGACCCGGTAGCGCCCCACGTGCATCCGGCGCAGGTCGGGAGAGCCGTAGGCGGTGCTGCCCTCGGGCCGGGGCTGGTCGGCGAGCAGGTCGACGGCGTCCATGAGCTGGCGCAGCCCCTCGACATCGTCCTTGACGAACCGGGCGGCCGCGTCGATGGCGGGCTCGTCCCAGACGATCGAGTAGGTCACCCGCGCTCCAGGCCCAGACGCGCACGGACATCATCGTGAGGCACGGCCGCGGCGGCGCCGCCGGACTGGCGCTCGCGGTAGCGGGCCAGGGCCAGGGCGTCCTCCAGGTCGGCCAGTTCCTGGGGGTTGATGAGCACGGCCGCGGGCTGGCCGTGGTCGGTGATCGTGATGCGTTCGCGGGCGTGGGAGGTGCGGCGCACCAGTGATCCGAACTTCGCCCGGGCCTCGGTGATCGGCAGAGTGTCACTCATGTACACAACTGTACACTTCACGCGCCAGCGCAGCTTCTTTACTGCTCAGAAAGCTGGTTCTTGATCGTTGAGTGCAGCAGCCCGGGTTGGACGCGGAAGGAGACAGCTCCTCCGCACATACGGAGATGGTCCGCTTTGGACCCGTACCTGGGTATGGGCATGGTCCGCTCTCCGCGCCTGCACGCCAGCCTGTGGTCTTGGTAGACGCGGGCCGTTTTATGCCCATGCGGCAGCCGGTCGGCCAGATCCCGGCCGGATTCGGCTGGTTGGAGACCGCCAGCGTGCCGCTGTCGTCCGCGTCGGCTGCCGGCCCGGTTGCGGGAGACTGGGCTGAGAGGTACCCGATCGTGCCGATCCGGATGCAGGAGGGGGAAGTCATGGCCGAGGAAACACCGGCCGCAGTGGCGTCCTCGCGCTGGGCTCGGGCCGCGGACCAGCTGCCTCACGATCTTGCGGAGCTCGCCGGGCCGGTGCAGGGTGCGGTGACGTTGCCGCTGCACCTGGCGTGGTCGGGGCTGCGCACGTTCGACCTCAGCGACGAGAAGCTGTTGCTGGGGATGTACCGGATCGTGCTGCTCAACGGCCACCGCGAGGACTACACCCACTACCTCGACGCCACCCTGCTGGTCGATCACTGGCCCGTGCTGCGCAAGATGCTCGGCCGCGGCGTGCGCGGTGTGTGGGAGGAGCGTTTCCCGCGGTTGCGGCCGGCGGCGGCCGCGTGAGCCTGCACCATCTGCCGGAGCATCACCGGCGGCTGCTCGCCGACACCCTGGCTGCCGGGCGTCCGTACGGGCTGGCGCTGATGGGCGGCTACGCGATCCAGGCGCACGGGATCGTGCACCGGCCCAGCCAGGACCTGGACTTCGCCACCGAGCACCCCGCCGGCATGACGGAGATCGTCGAGTAGCTCACCGGCAGGGCTGGCGGATCACTGTCGTCGATGTGGCGCCGCTCAAGGCCCGCTTCCTCGCCACCGATCCGGTCACCGACGCCATCTGCGAGGTGGATCTGCTCAAGGAAGTGCTGTGGCGCCCGCCCGTCGTCACGGACATCGGCCCCGTCCTGGACCTGGACGACCTCATCGGCACCAAGGTCCGCGCGCTGGGCGACCGCGGGCTGGCCCGCGATGCCATCGACGTCCACGCCGCCCGCGACCTCTACAGCCTTGCCGAACTGGAAACCCTCGCCGCCCGGCGCCCCGACGAATTCGACCTCACCGAACTCCACGACCGGCTGGAGAGCCCGGAGTGGATCAGCGACGCCGAATTCGAGGCCTACAGCATGGACAGCGCGCGCATCACACAGCTGCGCCAGTGGGCCCAGCAGTGGCTCGACGACCTCGCGCAGCGCCTCGTCGAGCCCTACGACGAACCCCCCGACCCGTAACCCCGCCCAAGCGCCACAGGGCGCCCAGCAGCTCGACGCCGTCAGCACACCGCGGCCCCCGGACCGGGAACGACACCGCCAAACTCAGCCCCGAACGGCGAGCGGCGCTCGACGAGCTCGGCATGCGCTGGCAGGGAGTCTGGTGCGGGCTCGACGGCCTAGCTGCGCTGGCAGAGCCTGCGGACATTGGGGCGGCCGGCATGGGCCCACCCGGTCACCTCGAAGGCGCCTGGCGGATTCAGGCTGCCCCGTACGACGCCGTCCCTGCCGGATCAGTTGTGCCGGTCGCCGGGCCCTCCCCCGTCCTCTGTTCGCGAAACGGGGGCGCAAAGATCGTTTCCTTTCGGCGCCTGGCTCGCTTAAAGAAGCGTGCTGAGCAATGAAACCTGTCTGGAACTGCGCGACCTCCTCTTCCACGACGGCCCCGAGGGCGCCGCCGTGCATGCCCACTGGCGCAAGGTGATCGGCGACGACCTCTTCCGCCACCATCCCGCGACGTGCGAAGAGCGCTGGCAGTTGTCGTACGACCGGCTGCGCCGGATCAACGAAGAACTTCCCCTGCCACCCGACCAGCTGGCCCACGACCCGCGTCACCTGGCCGCGCTGCACGAGTGGGCATCGGTCGTGGACGGCGCCACAGCAACGGTCGCCGGCATCCACTACAACCTCTTCCTGGGCAGCCTGCTCGACGACGACCGATCGGCACCACGCGATCTGAGTGACTTCATGCGCCTGTCCCGCGTCGGCACCTTCCTGTGCACCGAACGAGCGCACGGCAACGACGCCCCGGCGCTGGAGACCGTGGCCCGCTACGACCGCGGATCCGACGAGTTCGTGCTGCACACCCCCCACCCCGGCGCCGCGAAGTTCATGCCCAACACCAGCCCGGCGGGCGGCCCGAAGACGGCCGTGGTCGCGGCGCGGCTCCTGATCGACAACCGGGACGAGGGGGTCTTCTTGTTCCTGACCCCGCTGAGCAACCACCGGGGCGCCCTCCCCGGTGTCAGTGTCACCTCCCTGCCCGAGCGCATCGGCAGCCCGGTCGACCACTGTGTGACCTCCTTCGACCGGGTGCGGCTGCCCCGCACCACGCTGGTCCAAGGCTCGCACGGGCAGCTGGATGCGGACGGCACCTTCCACAGCACCGCCGGCAGTGCCCGCAAGCGGTTCCTGCACACCATCAACCGCGTCACGGTCGGCAAGCTGTGCATGAGCGCCAGCACTCTCGGCGGCGCCCGGGCCGCACTGGCGATCGCCGTGCGCTACGCCGGGCACCGCCACGTATCCGGGCCGGCGGGCGGCACACAGCGCGTCCCGATTTCCGCCTACCGCTCCCACCACGGACGGCTCCTGGAAAAGATTGCCGACGCCTACGCGATGACGTTCTGGCACCGCACGGTGACCGACCGGTGGATCACCCATGCGCCCGCCGAACACGCCCCGGTGGAACGGCTGGCAGCGATCGCGAAGGGCTGGATCACCTGGCGGGCCCGCGACATCACCATCGAGGCCCGCGAGCGCTGCGGAGCACGCGCCCTGTTCCCGGCAAACGGCCTCGCCGAGTTCCCCGCCAACACCGACGGCGCGATCACCGCTGAGGGCGACAACCTCGCCGTGTGGTCGAAGGCCGGCGCCGAGATGATCTTCGGGCACGAGCTGCGCCCCGCATCCCCTCACGCCACCGGCGCGGAACAGCTGACCGACGTGGCCTTCCTGCGCCGCGCCCTGGCACACGTCGAACGCCAGGCGCACCTCGCCGCCCGCCACGACCTACGCGCCCCCCACCCCGACCGCGAAAAGGGGTCATTCGTCCGCTGGAACAACGCCACCGCTTCCGCGCTCGCCCTGGTGGAGGCCTACGCCGTCGGCCAGGCAGCCGACGCCTTCACCACCGCATGCACCCGCGCCGCAGACACCGCGACCCGCACCCTGCTCAACGACCTGTGCGCCCTGTTCATGCTGCGGCACGTGCGCGCACATGACGGCCCGCTGCTCGCCGACGGCATCCTGACGGCCGACCACGTCCAGACACTGCCCGGCATCCTGAACACCCTCACCTCCCGCCTCGCCCCACACCTCGACACCCTGGCCCACGCCTTCGACATCCCCGAGGAACACCTCAGCTCCCTGCCGATGCTCACCGACTGACACAACAGCGCGGCCAGGCCCCATGCGCCTGGCACGCAGGTCCTCCTCGAACCACCAGCGGCACTCCACGGGCGCGCGGTCCGGACTGCATCGGCAGTCTCGGACCGTAAGCCCGCCGCGGTCAGTGTCACGCTCACACGCCCAGGCGTACACCTGGCCACCGGCCTGCGGTCGCCGTGGCCATTGGGACCGCCGACAGAGGAGGACGAAGAACTCCCTTGCTCATGCGGTACTCATCCTGGAGCGGGGCCGCTGAGGGAGCTCATCGGGGCAGCCGTGCAGTCCCGGCGGCGGATACGGGAACGGACCTGGACGCGGACATGGAAGGTTCAGCCCCTGGCACCTGCTGCTCGCCCCGCTCTGCCTGCTCTTCGCGGTCCCGCTGGTCTGGCTGCTGCTCAGTTCCGTGATGAGCGACGCCGAGATCAACCGGTTCCCGCCCGCCCTGTGGCCGTCGGGGATCGACCTGGACGGCTACCGGTACGTGATCGGCAACGCGATGTTCCCCCGGTGGTTCGCCAACTCGCTGATCGTGTCGCTGGTGGCGGTGGTGTCCAACCTGCTGCTCGGCTCCCTGGGCGGTTACGCCTTCGCCCGGATGCGGTTCGCCGGTTCCCGGCCGCTGCTCGCGCTCATGCTGGCCACGATGGCCGTGCCGTTCCAGCTGACGATGATCCCGACGTTCCTCGTCATGAAGCGGCTGGGGCTCATCGACACCCTGGGCGCGCTGATCGTCCCCTCGCTGGTCACGCCGTTCGCGGTGTTCCTGCTGCGCCAGTTCTTCCTGTCGCTGCCCAGGGAGCTGGAGGAGGCGGCGTGGCTCGACGGCTGCTCACGGCTCGGCGTGCTCTTCCGGATCGTGCTGCCCCTGTCGCGCCCCGCGCTGAGCACGGTGGCCGTGCTGACGTTCCTCACCACCTGGAACGACCTGACCTGGCCGCTGATCGCCATCAACCACGACACCCAGTACACCCTGCAGCTGGGCCTGACGACGTTCCAGGGCCAGCACCATACCAGGTGGTCCGCGGTCATGGCGGGCAACATGATCACCGTATTGCCCGTGCTGCTGGCGTTCCTGTTCGCGCAGAAGACCTTCATCCAGTCGATCACGTCGAGCGGCCTCAAGGGGTAGCCCGCGCCCTGCCGCCGCACACTCTCGTACAGACAACGGAAAGAACCTCTGATGACCCTCGGCACGACTTCCAGCACAGCCCCCGGCACGACTTCCAGCACAGCCCCCGGCACGGCCTCCGACGCGACCTCCACCGCCCCGAAGATCGCGTTCATCGGCGCGGGCAGCGTCGTGTTCACCCAGGGCCTGCTGGCCGACCTGCTGGCCTTCCCCGAACTGCGCGGCGCCCACATCGCGCTGCACGACATCGACGCCGAACGCCTCGCTACCGCCGAGGGGGCGGCCCGGCAGATCGCGGACCGGCTCGTCCCGGCCGGCGCCTCCCGGACGCGCCCCCGGGTGACCGCCCACCCGGAGCGCCGCGCGGCCCTGCGGGACGCCGACTTCGTCATCAACATCGTGCAGGTCGGCATGGGCGAGGCGACCCGGACCGACTTCGACGTCCCCCGGCGCCACGGGCTGCGGCAGACCATCGGCGACACCCTCGGGATCGGCGGCATCTTCCGCGCGCTGCGGACCTTCCCCGTCCTGAGGTCCCTCGGCGAGGACATCGCCGAGGTCTGCCCGGACGCCTGGCTGCTGAACTACACCAACCCCATGGCGATGAACGTCCAGTACCTGACCCGGGCCACCGGGCTGACCCGCGTCGTGGGGCTGTGCCACTCGGTGTACTGGACCATCCACGACCTGGGCGAACTGCTCGGCGTACCGCACGAGGAGATCACCTACCGGGCCGCGGGCGTCAACCACCAGGCGTGGGTGCTGCGCCTGGAGCACCACGGCACCGACCTCTACCCGCTCCTCGACGAGCTGATCGAGCGGGACCCGCAGCTGCGGCGCCGGGTCCGGGTCGACATGTACCGGCGCCTGGGTTTCTACCCGACCGAGACGAGCGAGCACTCGTCCGAGTACGTCCCCTGGTACCTGCACCACGACAGCGAGGTCGACAGGCTCCGGCTGCCGATCGGCGCCTACCTGGGCATCGTCGACGAGAACGTCGCGGCCTACGAGCGGACCCGGCGGGCGCTGGCCGCGGGGACGCCCCTCACGGTCGAGGGCACCATGGAGTACGCCCCGCAGATCATCCACAGCATCGTGACGGGCACGCCGCGCACCGTGTACGGCAACGTCCCCAACCACGGCCTGATCGACAACCTCCCGGCCACCGGCACCGTGGAGGTGCCCTGCCTGGTGGACGGCTCGGGTGTGCAGCCGACCAGGATCGGAGCGCTGCCCGCGCAGCTGGCCGCCCTCAACCGGAACTACCTCAGCATGAACGAGCTGGTGGTCCGGGCCGCCCTGGAGGACGACCCGCGGTCCGTCCGCCAGGCGGCCATGGCCGATCCCGCCACGGCCGCCGCCCTGCCGGTCGAACGCATCTGGGACCTGTGCGACGACATGGTGCGGGCCCACGCGGACCTCCTGCAGCCCGCGCTGCGCGCCACCCTCGGGCACTGACCCCTCAGGCACCGACCCCTTGGGCACCGACCGGCGACGGGCCGCATGCGCGGCCCGTGCCCTACCGCTGGAACGACACCACCGAGCCGGCCCGGCGCAGCATGCCCCGCACCTGGTCGGCGGGGCGCTGCTGTTCGCCGTGCAGGGCGTTGAGCACGACCAGGCACCCGGTCAGCGCCGGCACGGCGAACTGCGCGCAGGCGAGGTGGCGCCGGGCCGTGTCGAGGTCGATGGGGTGCTCGGAGGCCTTCTGCAGGTCCTGCGGATCGCGGGAGGAGGCCAGTTCGACCTTCTTGCCCAGGATCCGGGCGTAGGCGGTGGCGGCGAGGGCCGCGCCCGTGACGAGGGTCTTGACCGCCGTGGAGGCGGCCACGCCCTGCTGGCCGGCCACCCGGTGGGCGTTCACCATGAGGAGCCCGCCGCTGCCGAACAGGTGGATGCCGATGGCGGCGGCGTTGACCGGCGTCCACTTCGCCCAGCCGGACGAGGAGATGCGGGCCTGCTCCACGGCCGTGCCGCCCTCGTCCCGTGCCGCGCCGTTGAGTCCGACCGCCCCCATCAGCGTGCCTCCGAACCAGGCGGCCAGCCCCACGTCGTGCAGGCTGCGGATCACGGTGTGGCGTCCGGACATGACGGTGCTCCTGGATCTCGGGAGGGACCGGGCCGATGCGGCGGTCACGGTCCACCCTCACCCGGCTCCCCGACCACCGCCATCGCAACTGGGCCGGACGGAGCGGGACGGAGCGCGACGCCCCGCACGGCTTCCCGTCAGGGGTGCGCCCGCGGTGCCCCGTCCCGGCGGGCCCACTGGGTGCGCCAGGCGTGGGCGAGGACCGTGCGGTAGAACCGCGGGTAGCTCACGCAGTAGTTCTCCAGCCGGCCGGCCACCTCTCCGTGGACGGCGCCCAGCTTGTTGATCGGCACGGCCATCCGCAGATGGTGCTCCACATGGAAGTTGTTGCCGTTGGTGAGCCAGCAGGAGAACCGGCTGCCCCTGATGGTGCGGGTGTTCCTGAACACGTCCGGGGAGGTCCGGTCGCACAGCACGTGCTCGGGCAGCTCGATCAGGAAGTGCACGGGCTCGGCGAACACGAGCGGGACCAGCCACAGCGTGACCACGAGCGGCCGCTCCACCGCCACCGAGACACCGGCCAGGGCCACCCCGGCGGCGAGCATGCACCGGTACTCGCCCTGGATCCGCGCGCGGTTCCGGCGGTTCATGCCGCTGTCGTAGGAGCGGCCGGGCCACACGGCGCACACGACGTCGCGCAGGGCCGCCGCCCAGCGCCGCACGTCGAAGGCGGAGGCGCCCATGGCCGTCAGCGTCAGGGCGTCGCCGGCCGAGTACCGGAAGAACTCCGTGTCCTGGTCCGTGCCCAGGAAGCGGTGATGCCTCAGGTGCAGCACGCGGTAGCGGGTGTACGACACCAGCATCGGCGCCCCCAGGGCCGTGCCCACGCACCGGGCCCACCGCGGCGCCCTGATCCCGGTGCCGTGCAGCATCTGGTGCTGCAGTTCCACGGCGTGGGCGAACATCACGCCGAGCACGAACTGCCCGGCGAGCGCCGTCCACACGTCGTGCGTGAGAATCCATACGGCGCTCCCGACCGACACCGCGGCGCACAGGACGAGTTTTCCCGCGAAGACGTGCGCGTCGCGTGCCGTGAACTTCTTCAGGTCCCGGGGAAGGGACGAGGACGACAAGGACGCGGCGGACATGGAGGATGTGGCGGACGTGGAGGATGTGGCGGGCGTGGCGGACATCTTCGGCTCCCTTCAGCGGGTCACGAGCCCCGGGACGACGTCGTAGATCCCCGGGGTCATCCGGGCCTCGCGCAGGAAACGTGCCACGTCCGGGTCACGGCACAGCAGTTCCGCGACCAGCGCCGTGCGCGTGCGGTGTTCCTCGTCCGCGCGCCCGAGCCGCATCATCGGACACGCGGCGGCCTGCATGCGGATCATGTCGCCGCCTTCCCGGGGCTGGTACCAGTAGGGGTACAGGCGGCAGTCCAGGGGCTTGTACGGCCGTTGCGCACCTCCCGGCGCCGAACAGCAGCCGTCCTGCCGGGACTCCACCTTGCGCCCGCCGAAGTAGTCGGCGTCCAGCACCTCGAACCGGTCGAGCCCGTAACCGAGTTGGAGCGCGCTCTCCCACTCGCCGGGCAGGAGGAGGAAGTAGGAGCCGGAGAACTCGCAGCAGTCCCACTGGCAGGCGCCCTGGTCGACGAGTTCGCCGCAGAGCGGCATCGTGCCGGGGAAGCGCTCCAGGACCTGGGAGAGAACGTCGGGAGAGAGCAAGGCATGCCTCCTGTACGCCGGGCCCCGACGCCCTCGTACGGCATCGGGGCCCGGCCGTGTGTCGGTGGATCCGTGGTTCCCGCCGGGTCGGCGCTCCGCGGCTCGCGCTTGGTGGTTCTTTCTCCGCGGTTCGTGCTCCGTGGTGCGTGCTGTGCGCTTCGTGGCCCGTGCGGCGTGGTCCGTGCGTCGTCGACGGCACGCCGCCTTGCCCCGGTACGACCCGCTTGGGTGAATGGTGAACAAAGGCGTGACCGAATCCTGCTGCGGGACGGCGGCACAGGCGATGGTTTCGGTCCTGCCCGAAGTGCTTGCCCAGGCACGCCCACGGGGGTTACCGGTGTTACGCATCCACTTGTCGGCCGAAGATCTCGCCCGTATCCGGTTCGCACCGCGTCCCGCGCCCCTGTACGAGCTGAACGCGGCCCTGATGATGCTGTACCGCACCGACGACGACCCGCTGTTCGGCCGCTGGCGGCACCGCGTGCGCCACTCCCTCCCGCCGGGCGCCAGGCCGCTGGGGGGTCTGATCTCGGGAGTGCGGTGCCCCGAATTCGTCATCGCGCCCGGTGACACCGTGCCGGAGGGACAGAGCCTCGCCCGCTCCTCCCCGCCCGCCCTGGTGCGGTCCGGGATCGAGATGATGTACCCGGCGGGCGCGTCCACGGCTCCCCGCTGGATACGCGCCCTGCACGGGGGCGACGTCGAGCCCTGGCACCTTCTCCTGCGCGCACAGCGCGACGCCTACGAGACCGTCCTCGGACCCCACTGGGCCGCGGTGCAGGACCTGCACCGGGCGGAGTTCACCCGTCATGCCCTGACCGCCGCGGAGCAGGGCATGGGCCGGGCCCTCGTCGCGCTGCTGCCCGGCTCGCGGCTGCGGGACGGCGTCTGGGAGATCGACACGCCCCGGCACAGCGAGGTCCGGCTGGAGGGACGCGGGGCGGTCCTGGTGCCGACGTTCCACTGGCTCGGCAAACCGCTCGTCTCCGACCGGCCCGKCCGGCCCCTGCTGCTGGTCTKCCCCGCCGGTCCCGGTCTGCCCCTGACGCCCACCGCGGCCGACGGCGACCCGCTGGCCGGCGTGCTCGGCCGGACCCGGGCCGGGTTCCTGCGCCTGCTCTCCGAGGAGCAGACCACGGGCAGCGCCGCGCGGCGGCTGGGGATCAGCGACGCCACGGCCTCCGAACACGCCGCCGCACTGCGCGCCGCGGGGCTGATCACGACGATCCGGGCCGGCCGGGCCGTCCACCACCGCCGCACGCCCCTCGGCACCCTGCTGTGCACGCGCTCCTCATGACCCGGTCGCATCCGGCCGCGGAACCCTGCGGCCACGAGCCGGGGGCGGGGAGCAGGGGCTACAGTGCGCGGGACGGCAGCCCGGTCGAGGAGTGCAAGCGTGACGGACACCAATGACACCCGCCCCGCCGACAGGGAGGAGCGGGCGCCGCGGCAGAGCCGGCTGTACCGGCTGATGCGCTACCTCCCCCTGATCGCGCCCGTCCTGCTGTGGGCCGTGCCGTGCTGGGTGCTCCTGTACGCCGGACAGCGCTGGCCGTGGCCCGTCACCCTGGCCGGCACCGCCGTGTTCGCTCTCGGTCTCGTCGGCATGCCGCTCGCGATGGCGCGCGGTCACGGCCGGCGTCAGCAGGACCGGGCGGCGATCGTGGGCGACACCCTGCTGGGCGCCGCCTGGGTCCTGTTCACCTGGTCCGTCCTGCTCGGGATCCTGCTGCGGCTCGCCCTGGTCGCGGCCGGGGCCGGCGAGGGCCAGGACCGGGCGCGCGTCGTCACCTGGGCCGTCCTCGGCGTGAGCGCCGTCCTGCTCGCCTGGGGGTACGCCGAGGCCCGCCGGGTGCCACGCGTGCGCACCCTCGACGTGCACCTGCCGCGTCTGGGAGCGGGGCTGGACGGCCTGCGCGTCGCCCTGATCACCGACACCCACTACGGCCCCCTGGACCGCGCCCGCTGGTCGGCGCGGGTGTGCAAGACGGTGAACTCCCTGGAGGCCGACCTGGTCTGCCACACCGGTGACATCGCGGACGGCACGGCCGAACGCCGTCGTGCCCAGGCCGCCCCGCTCGGCACCGTGCGGGCGACCCGGGCCCGTGTCTACGTCACCGGCAACCACGAGTACTACAGCGAGGCCCAGGGCTGGGTCGACCTGATGGACGAGCTGGGCTGGGAGCCGCTGCGCAACCGCCACCTGCTGGTGGAACGCGGCGGCGACACCCTGGTGGTCGCCGGGGTGGACGACGTCACCGCCGAGTCCTCCGGTCTGGCCGGTCACCGCGCCCACCTCGCCGGAGCGCTGAGCGGCGCCGACCCCGGGCTTCCCGTCCTGCTCCTGGCCCACCAGCCCAAGTTCGTCGACCGGGCCGTGGCGGGCGGCGTCGACCTGCAGCTCTCCGGCCACACCCACGGCGGGCAGATCTGGCCCTTCCACCATCTCGTCCGCCTCGACCAGCCCGCCCTCGCGGGCCTCACCCGCCACGGCCCCCGCACCCTCCTCTACACCAGCCGGGGCACCGGCTTCTGGGGCCCGCCGTTCCGCGTCTTCGCCCCCAGCGAGATCACCCTGCTCGTGCTCCGCTCCCCTCAGGGGTCCACCTCGGCGTAGGACTCCGGGACCGTCACGGCCCCGGCGCCCTGCCGTGCCCGGTGCTCAGCCGCCGGCTCCCAGCTCCCGGCGCAGTACGGACATCTCGGCCGGGTCCAGGCCGGCGGCGGCGAGGTCGGCGAGCGAGTGCTCCACGGCGCGTCCCGCGTCCTGGAGCACCCGCTCCGTGCCGTTCCGGTCCCGGACGACGATCACTCCGCCGGACACCACGATCTCCGTGACGTCGGCTGCCGGAGCGCCGGTGATCCGCAGTCCCCGGTAGCCGAGGCCCTGCAGCGGAGCGGCCCCCGGCGGCGCCGGCGGCAGGGCGGCGATCCGGTTCATCAGCCGTTCCCCGGCTTCCGGCCCGAGGCCGAACACCGGGTTCCGCCGGCCGCTGTAGAGCTCGATCTCGACGTCCATACCGGTCATTCCCTGATGGCTGTGCGGCCTCGGCCCCGCCCGGGAAAGGCACTGCCCCGGTCCCGGGAAGGCGTCAAGCCGCTACCTGATCCTCTGCCGCTGCGAATTGCATCCGTAGAAGTATCCGACGAAGACCGTGTACGGACCACGGTTGGCGGTCTCCGGATTCAGGATGACGTTACCGCTGTTGTCCGTGTTGCGGGCGGCCGTACCGCCGGGCTTGTGACCCCAGAATCCCTCCTTCTGCTTGCGGTACCAGTGGAAGTCGACGATTCCCGGGCCGGGAGCGATGACCAGCGCCACCAGGTAACGCGGCTTTTCCGAGTCCGGGAAGCAGTCGAACCGGTGGTGCATTCCGTCGCACAGTGACGCACGCGTCATTTCGTCGGGCGTGATGGCCTTGTACATGCTGCCGCAACCACGTCCCGGCTGGGCGAACGTATTGGTCCGCCAATTGCTCGCGTAGTTGTAACAGTTGTTGTTCAGCCGTACGGTCGCGTCGTTGTTCCAGAATCCCGGGTTGAACGCTCCGAGTTCGATCGTGCAGGAGGCCGCCGAGGCACCCTCCTCCGGTGACTGTTCCGGGTCCGCCGGCGCCGTGACGACCTGGTCCGTGACGGTGAGCCGGGCCGAGGCCGCCAGCTGCGGGATCAGGTAGTCGCGCAGCTCGGCGTCCAGCGGCGTCGCCGCCTCACCGGAAACGGTGGAGCTCCCCCGCTCCATCAGGTTCACGAGCCGCTCGCCGATGTCGGCCGCGTGGGCACCACGTGCCTGTGCGCCGACCGGGAGGTACAGCCTCGGCTCGGGACCGAAGTCGGTTCCGAACTCGTCATTGAGCGGTTCGATCCAGAATCCCCGGACTCCGAGACCGCCCTCCGCCGGTGCGTCACCGAGGAACAGGTCCCGATTACCGCCCACCTCACGGAGCAGTGCCCGCACTTCGTTCTCGTCCGTGATCTCGGACACCGGATCCGGACGACCGGAGAAGATATCAGCCGTGATACGAAGCATGCTGTTCGTCCCCCTTGACTGTTGCGCCGGTCACGATGACTGGGGACTTACACTTCAGCGGATCGAGCGTCAACAGCGCGCAAAACGGCTGCGAAACTAATCGCCCATCACCTACGCCACTTGCAGCGGATCAATACACCAAATTCGCCATCGCGTCCGAGGATCCGGAGGCGGCGCATTCCGGTGGCCGGCGTCGTGCGCCCCGCGGTTCGGCGGCCGGCTCCACGGTGTGCGGGGGCGCCGGCCGCTGAACCACGGGGCGCGGCTTCGCCAACCCACCTGCGAAACAAGGGAGTTGTGGTGTGACGCAAGTGGAAGGCGGGAAGACATGAGGCGCGGCTGCCGGGACGCGCAGGGATGGCCCGGCAGGTTCGGACAGGCCGGGCGCCGACCATGCGACAGGAGACCGATCAACGATGCTCACGCTCGTACGGAGCAGGATGCAGGCGGCCGCGGTCGCCCTCTCGACCGTCGCGGCCCTCGCTCTCGGCGCGACCGCCACGACCCACGCCACGGCGGCCACGGCGGCCCCGGCGCTCGCCAAGGCGGGGCCGACCTCGGTGGCGTACGTCGAGGTCAACAACAACAGCATGCTGAACGTCGGCAAGTACACCCTCGCCGACGGCGGCGGCGCCGTCTTCGACGTGGCCGTGATCTTCGCGGCGAACATCAACTACGACACGGGCACGAAGACGGCGCAGCTGTACTTCAACGAGAACGTGCAGCGCGTCCTCGACAACGCCGCCACCCAGATACGGCCGTTGCAGCAGAAGGGCATCAAGGTCGTCCTGTCGGTGCTGGGCAACCACCAGGGCGCGGGCTTCGCCAACTTCCCGTCCCAGCAGGCGGCTTCGGCGTTCGCCGGACAGCTGTCGGACACCGTGACCAGGTACGGCCTCGACGGCATCGACTTCGACGACGAATACGCCGAGTACGGCAGGAACGGCACCGGGCAGCCCAACGCCAGTTCGTTCGTGCATCTGGTGACCGCGCTCCGCGCGAACATGCCGGACAAGATCATCAGCCTTTACAACATCGGCCCGGCCGCGTCCCGGCTGTCGTACAACGGCGTCGACGTCTCGTCCAAGTTCGACTACGCCTGGAACCCGTACTACGGAAGCTGGCAGGTCCCCGGCCTCGGACTGCCCAAGTCGAAACTGTCGCCGGCGGCCGTCGAGATCGGCAGGACGTCGCAGAGCACGGTCACCTCCCTCGCCCGCCGCACCGTGAGCGAGGGGTACGGGGTCTTCCTGACGTACAACCTCGACGGTGCCGACCGCAGCGCGGACGTCTCCGCGTTCACCCGGGAGCTGTACGGCAGCGCCGCCGTCCACACGCCCTGAGGCGGGCGCGCGGGCCGCACGGTGACCGGCCCTGACCGGTCTCCGGGGGCCGCCGGAAAGGGAGTTGTAAGGTTCTGGCCATGACTTCGACCACCGGTGACGCGCATCCGGACGAACTCGTGGCGGCCCACTCCGCCCGGCTCGCCAAGGCCAGCCAGGCCCAGGCCCGCAAGGCGGTGCGCGAACTGGTGGCGGTCACCGACGACGGCGCCGCGCTGGAGCTGGCCGCCCGCTTCGCGCCGGTCGCGGACCTCGCCCCGGACACGCTGCTGCGCCTGTGGCCGACGGCCGGCGACCCGGACGGCTTCGCCGCGGCCCTGCTGGCGCCGGCCTTCCTCCGGGAGGGCCGGACGGAGCTGACGCTGAAGCGCGTGACCTCGCTGTCGGGCCTGCGGCACCTCACCATGCTGCACACGCTGACGGTGGACCGCTGCAAGGAGATAACGGACCTCACGGAACTCGGCGCGCTCACCGAACTGCGCCACCTCGACCTGAACGGCTGCGCGGGAATCGAGGACCTGACCCCCCTCGGCGGCCTCACCGAACTCACCTGGCTGAGCCTGCACCGCTGCCGTCCGGTGTCCGACGTCAAGCCGCTGCTGTCCCTCGGCCGACTGCGCCACCTCGACCTGAGCATCACCCGGGTCACCTCGGTGGCCGGCTTCCCGGCGGCATTCCCCCTGCTGGAGCACCTGAACCTGCGCGGCTGCCGGTCCTTCGCCTCCCCGGCCCAGCTCTCCGGCCTGACCGGCCTCACCCACCTCGATCTCGGCTGGACGGCCGTCCGCGACCTGTCCGGCCTGACGAACGTGCCCGCGCTCGCCTCCCTGCACCTGCAGAGCTGCAAGCGGCTCCGTGACCTGACCGGCATCGCCGCGGCGACCGATCTCTCCGAGCTGATCGTGGAGGACTGCCCCCGCTTCCAGTCCTTCCGCGGTCTCGGCAGCCACCCCCGTCTGGCGAAGCTGGAGGTCAAGGGCTGCCCGGACCTGTTCGACCTGCGCGGACTCTCCACACTGACGCACCTGGCGGAGCTGCGGATCGCGGACGGCGAACGGTTCGCCTCCGTCGAGGGGCTCGGATACCTGCCCTCCCTGGAGGGGATCACCTTCGAGGACTGCCCCGCGCTGGCGGACGTCTCGCAGCTGGCCCACCTCACCGGCACGTTCCGGCTCCACCTGGAGGGGCTGGCTCTGATACGGGACCTCTCCCCCTTCGCGTCCCTCCCCGGCCTGCGCGGACTCGTCCTCGACAGGTGTTCCGGGCTGCTGGAGCTCACCGGCCTCGGCTCCCACAGCGCCCTGGAGGAACTGTCCGTCAGCCGTACCGACAGCATGAGCAGCCCCGGTGACGTGGGCGACCTGCCGGCCCTGCGCGAGCTGGAGTTCAGCGGTCTTCCCTCGCTCACCGACCTCGGCCGCCTCGACGGCCTGACCGCGCTCGACAAGGTCGGTGTGCGGGACTGCCCCGCGCTCAAGGACATCAGGGCACTGCTAGGCGCCCCGGTCACCGACCTGACATTTCACCGGGCCACGGGCCTCGACTCGCTCGGCGTCCTGGAGACGTGCCCCGAGCTGCGCGTACTGAGCGTGGACCGGATGCCCCAGCTGACGGACTTCCCCGTCCTGCGCTCCCTGACCCATCTCTATCTCTCCGACGTGGACTGGCAGGACATGTCACCGCTGGCCGGCCTCACCTCGCTCCAGTCCCTGCGCATGGGGAGCCTGGACGAGGTGACGGACATCGGCACGCTGGCCGATCTGCCCGACCTCTCCGAACTCCTCTTCCACCGCCACCACTCCCTCACCGAGCTCGAACCCCTGCTCCGGATGAAGTCGTTGCGACGGCTCAACAAGTCGCTGCAGATGAACGAACAGATCCTGCGGGGCCGGCGCGATCCCGTCCTGACCGAACTCGCGGCACGCGGGATCGCGATCGACCAGCGCTGACCGCGCCCGCGCCCGGGACCACGAGCGGAGCCTGGGCCGGGACCGAAAGGTCCGGGCCCGGTCCGTGCGTCACGCGGTCAGGGCGATGTACTTCTCCTCCAGGAACTCCAGGATGCCCTCCGCGCCGCCCTCCCGGCCGAGCCCGCTCTGCTTGACGCCGCCGAACGGGGCGGCGGGATCGCTGGCGACGCCCCGGTTGACCGCGACCATGCCGGCTTCGAGGCGCCGGGCCACGGCCATCGCCTCGCGCTCCTCACCGAACACGTAGGCCATCAGCCCGTGCACCGTGTCGTTCGCCATGCGGACCGCCTCGTCGACGTCCTCGTAGCGGACGACCGCGGTCACCGGGCCGAAGATCTCGGCCGTGGTGATCGCCGACCCGTGGACGACCCCGGTGAGGAGCGTCGCGTCGTAGAACGCGCCGTCGCTCCGGGCCCGTCCGCCGCGCACGAGGGTCGCGCCGTCCGCGATCGCGGCGTCGACGAGCGCCGCCACCTTGTCGCGCTCGGCCGGTGAGACGAGCGCGCCGAGCGTGTGTGCACGGTCGAGGCCCGGGCCCGTCGTGAACGCGGACAGCGCGGCGTCCATCCGGGCCACGAACTCGTCGTGCACCGAGGCGTGCACGTAGAAGCGGTTGGCGGCCGTGCAGGCCGCGCCGCCGTTGCGCATCTTGGCGAGCACGGCGCCCTCGACCGCCGGCTCCAGGTCGGCACCGGGCAGCACGACGAGGGGCGCGTTGCCGCCGAGCTCCATCGAGGCGCTCACCACGCCGTCCGCGCAGGCACGCAGCAGTTCCCGTCCGACCTCGGTGGAACCGGTGAACGAGAGCTTGCGGACCTCGGGACGGTCGATCATCCGCCGTACCGCGGGGCCCGGCGGAGTCGGCGTGACCAGGTTGACGACACCGTCCGGGACGCCCGCCCGGCGCAGCACCTCCACGACGTAGGCCGCGGTGAGCGGTGTCTCGGCGGCGGGCTTGAGGACCGTGGTGCAGCCGGCGGCGAGTGCGGGGGCGAGCTTGCGGGTCGCCATGGCGGCGGGGAAGTTCCAGGGCGTGATCAGCAGCGACACCCCGATCGGCTGCCGCTCGACGACGATGCGCTTGTCGCCGGAGGGCGAGAGCCGGTGGTCGCCGGGCACGCGGACGGCCTCCTCGGCGAACCAGCGGAAGAACTCCTTGGCGTAGTGGGCCTCGCCGACGGCGTCCGGCCAGGACTTGCCGTTCTCCCGCACGATGAGCTCGGCGAACTCCTCGGTCTCGGCGGTGAGGATCTCGTACGCCGCCCGCAGCAGTTCACCGCGCTCGCGCGGGGCGGTCGCCGCCCAGGAGGACGCCGCGGCGGCCGCCGCGTCGACGGCGTCCATGCAGTCCCGCTCGGTCGCCACCGCGAACCGGGTGATCGTCGACAGGTCCGAGGGGTCGACGACGTCGAKCCGCCCGCCGTCCGTGCCCGGCCGCCAGCGGCCGCCGATGAAGAGGTCCGTCCGCAGGTTCATGCCGCCGTCCGATCGTCGAGGGTTCCGGCGTGCGCGCGCCGGATGATGTCGAGAAGCAGGTCCCGGGTGGGCTCGACGGGGGCGATGGCCAGCAGCCGCGCGGACCTCAGCGCCAGGTCGGCCAGGCGCGCGAACTGGTCGCGTCCGACGCCGATCTCGCGCAGGCTCGCGGGTATCCCGACGGCCCGGTTGATCTCGGCCACCCGGGCGACGGTCCGTGCGGCGGAGGCCTCGTGCGCCGGCAGGTGTTCGAGCGCCGCCCCGAAGGCCGCGACCCGTTCGGCGCCTTCCGGTACGGCCCGCACGGTGTCGAGGACGTAGGGCAGCAGCAGTCCGGTGCCCAGGCCGTGCGGCGTTCCGGTGAGGGCGCCGACGGGGTACTGGAGGGCGTGGCACAGGTGCGTGCCGGTCGAACCGAAGGCGATGCCGGCGGACAGGGCGCCCAGCGCGACCTGGTGGCGGGCCTGCCGGTGGGACGGTTCCCGGACGGCCACGGGCAGCCAGGGACCCAGCAGCTCGGCGGCCCGCAGGGCCATCGGCTCCGCCAGCGCGTTGCGCCCCGTGAACACGGGGACGGAAACGGAAACGGGAGCGGACTCGGATACGGGTACGGGTACGGGTACGGGAGCGGGCAGGCCGGTGTCCGGGGACCGACCGGTGTCCAGGGGCCGCGCGGTGTACGACTCGGCGGCGTGCACGAGTGCGTCGATGCCGGAGTGGGCGGTCACGGCGCGCGGCGCGCCCAGGGTGAGGTCCGGGTCGACGACGGCGACGGCCGGCACCAGGAAGGGGCTGGAGATCCCCACCTTCAGCTCACGTTCCGGGTCGGACACGACGGCCACCGGTGTGACCTCCGATCCGGTGCCCGCCGTCGTCGGCACCGCGACGACCGGCAGGACGGGCCCGGGGACCAGGTTCTCGCCGTAGTACCGGCTGAGCGGGCCGTCGTGCACGCACAGCAGCGCGATGAGCTTGGCCGCGTCCAGGGCGCTGCCCCCGCCGACCGCGAGGACGACCTCGGTGCCGTGCTCGCGCGCCGCCGCGGCAGCGGCGTCCAGCGAGCCGGCCGGCAGCTCCGGGGTGATGTCGGTGCGGATCCGTACCGCGAGGCCCGCCGAGGACAGCGCGCCGGTGAGCTCGTCGAGGTACGGGGTCGCCGTGAGGAACGGATCGGCGACGAGGAGCACCCGTCGGCCGTGCAGGGCGACGAGGTCGGGGAGCAGGGCGCGGGAGCCGTGCCCGAAGTGCACCCGGCCGGGCAGCCGCAGCGTCCCGGATGCGTACGGCGGGAGGCCGGTCGGCGAAAGAGCCACCCCTCCGGGCGTCGGCTGCGGCGCATCCGGGAGACCGGTCGGCGGGATCTCAGGCAAGGAAACCTCCGTCGACCGGCAGCACGACGCCGCTGATGTGCGCGGCCAGGTCGCTCAGCAGGAACGACACGCTCGCGCCGACCTCCGCGCCCGTCCCCGCCTTGCGCAGCGGCGTGGCGGCGATCCGGGCCTCCACTCCGCCGGGGATCGCCTCCCGCGTCCGGTCGAGCATCGGTGATTCGGTCGGACCGGGCGCGATCACGTTGACCCGGACGCCGAGCGGCCCGAAGTCGTGGGCGGCGGTGCGGGTCAGACCGATCACGGCGTGCTTGGTGGCCTGGTAGGCGCCCATGCCGGAGCTGCCGCGCAGGCCCCCGATGCTGCTCACGTTGACGATCGAGCCCGCGCCCTGCCGCTCCATGACCCGTACCTCCTCGCGCAGGCACAGCCAGGTGCCCTTGACGTTCACGGCCATGATCCGGTCGAAGTCCTCGTCCGTGACCCGGTCCAGACGGCCCGCCTGGGTCGTGGCCGCGCTGTTGAACGCACCGTCGAGGCGGCCGAACCGGTCGACGGTGGCGTCGACGAAGGCGGCGACGCTCGACGCGTCCGTGATGTCGCCCGTCCGGTACGCCACCTGGTGGCCCGCCGAGGTGAGTTCCCCGGCGAGTTCCTCCAGCGGTCCCGCGGTGCGGGCGACGAGCATGACGGCGGCGCCGTCGGCGGCCAGGACGCGCGCGGTGTCGGCCCCGATCCCGCTGCTCGCGCCGACGACGAGGACGGTCTTGCCGGTGAGCGGCGGCCGGTCTACTGGTTGCTGCGGCATGGTGCCGGGTGTCCTTTCCCGTTCTGGTCCCTCGGTGGCGGGGTCATGCGCCCGTCGCGCCTCCGCCGGTCGTGGCGCTGCCGGTCGTGGCGCCGCGGAGCCCGAGCATCTCCCGGACGTCGGCCGGTGCGGCGATCTCCTTGCCCAGGTCCTCGACGACGGCGCGTACCGCCCTGACCTGTTCGGCGTTGCTGCGCGCCAGCCGCCCCTTGCCGGCCCACAGACTGTCCTCAAGGCCCACGCGCACATGGCCGCCGAGCCACGCGCTGTGCGTGGCGAACGGCATCTGGGCGCGTCCGGCCCCGAACGCGGAGAAGTGGTAGTCGTCGCCGAAGAGGTGGTCGGCGATCCGCACCATGTGTTCCAGGTTGGCGTGGTCGGCCCCGATGCCGCCGAGGACGCCGAACACGCCCTGGACGAACAGCGGCGGCCTGGCCAGGCCCGCCTCCACGAAGTGCGCGAGGGAGTACAGGTGCCCGATGTCGTAGCACTCGTACTCGAAGCGGGTGCCGGACTCGCCGAGGGTGCGCAGGGTGTGCTCGATGGAGTCGAAGGTGTTGACGAACGGCTGCGACCAGGTGTTGAGGACGTAGGGCTTCTCCCAGTCGTGCGTCCACGTGGTCACCTTGTCGGCGATGGCGGAGTACACGAAGTTCATCGTCCCCATGTTCATCGACGCCAGTTCGGGCTTCAGGCGCAGGGCGGCGGCCAGGCGCTGCTCCATCGTCATCGACGACGCCCCGCCGGTGGTGATGTTGACGACCGCGTCGGACCTTTCGGTGATGCGCCCGACGATCTCCTCGAAGACCTCGGGGTCGGCGGTGGGCCGACCGTCGGGCTCTCTGGCGTGCAGGTGCACGACGGCCGACCCCGCCTCGATCGCCTCCAGCGCGGAGTCGGCCACCTGCCGTGCGGACAGCGGGAGGTGGGGGCTCTGCGAGGGCACGTTGACGGACCCCGTCACCGCGGTGGTGATGACGACTTTCCCGGCCTGACGCATCAGTTCCTCCTGGATCCGGGGACGCGCGCCGCGTCCGCTTCCCTGAACTCCGTGACGAGGTCGCGCGCGGTGGCCGCGAGCATCGTGGTGTCGTTGCTGAGCAGGACGAAGTCGCAGCCGTCACGTACCGCCTGCGCGGCCTGCAGCGGTGCGCCGCCGAACGCGAGTCCCAGCCGCTTGCCCGCGGCGTGCGCGGCCTCACGTGCCGAGGCGATCGACTCGGCGACCTCGGGCGAGCCGGGCGTCGTCCCCAGGGACAGGGCGAGGTCCGCGGCGCCGACGAACACCGCGTCGACGGAGTCGAGGGCGAGGATCCCGGGCGCCGCCGCGATCGCCTCGGGGCTCTCCAGCTGCGGGATGCACAGCACGTCGTCGTTCCCGGTGGCGAGGTAGTCGGCGTTCGGGCGCAGGCCCCAGGCCCCGGCCCGGCTGGTGCCGCCGGCGCCGCGGATCCCGTACGGGGGGAAGCGGCAGGCGCGTGCGGCGACGGCGGCCTGTTCGACGGTGTCGACGTGCGGTACGAGGACGCCCATGGCACCGGCGTCGAGGACCTTCTGGATGGTGGACGCCGTCGTGTCCGGGACGCGTACCAGCGGGACCAGGCCCAGCGCCGCGGCCGTGTTGACAAGCCGGTACGCCGTCAGGAGGTCGAGCGGGGCGTGCTCCAGGTCGATCACGACGAAGTCGAAGCCGGCGTACGCCATGATCTCGGCCGGTTCGGTCGAGCCGATCTTGAGCCAGGTGCCCACGGGAGTGGTGCCGGCGGGAGTGGTACCGACGGGAGTGGTGCCGGCGCGCGGGGCGTCGTGGTTCGGTGCGAACAGCCCGGCGCCCGTGCGGTGCGGCGCGCTCACGGCGCCGGGTAGTCGTCGGCGTTGAGGACCCAGCCCGGTTTCGCGGAGAAGTCGGCGCGCGGCGGGCTGAAGATGTCGATCAGCTGGTTCACGCCCGGGTCGACGGCCGCGGAGGTGTGCACGGTGGGCGGCGGGATGACCGCGAGGGACGGGCTGCCGAGCGTCACGTGCTCGTCGTCGCGCCAGCCGGTGCTGTCGTTCAGCCAGGGGGTGCGGATGTGGTGGACGTACGCGCCCCGCACCGCGAGGGAGAGCTGTTCGAAGTCGTCGTGGGTGTGCGGGGAGAGCTTGCGCGGATCGCGCGGGCCCTCCTGCGGGGGCAGGAAGTTCACCATGAACGAGCGGGTGCGGAAGATGCGGCCGAACCGGCCCGGTTCGTCGTGCACCCCGGCGAGCGGGTAGAAGCGTACGGCCCGGCCCCCGACGGGCTCGGGCCAGCGGCGCAGGGGGGCGACGCGGGGGTGGTCCACGGCGTAGGCCTGCGCGTTGACGGCGCGGTCCCGCCAGGGCTGTTCGCCCGTCTCGAAGAGGCGCACCAGCGGGCCGCCGCCGTGCACGGCGAGCCGGGAGGCACCGGGCGGGACGACCACGAGCCCGGGCTCGTCGATCAGGTGCTCCTCGCCGTCCAGGTGCACGGTGAAGGCGGGCGAGTCGTCGGTGACCACCACGGCCAGTTCCCCGGCGGGGGTTCCGTTGTCGAGGTCGTCGCCGGCCCGGGCGGCGGTGTGCGCGAGCACCACGTTCTGCGCGCGCACGACGGCGGTGCGCCCGTCGGGCGTGGCGGCGTCCGGCGACAGCAGGCGGCCGAGGTCGACGTACTGGGCGGCGGCGATCGCGGCGTCGTGGTCCGGCGGCGACGCGGATGCCGGGGTGAGGGTGGAGCGGGGATCGTCGGTGGCGTACACGGTCATGGCCCTTTCGCTCGGGAGGCGGGGAAGGCGGGCGGGTGGAGGAGGCGGTGGAGAGGGGCGCAGGGCGAGGGTCTTGGCGATGAGTTCGCCGAGGTCGACGTCGTCGAGGTCCAAGCGGGCCGCACCGGCGTCGAAGCGGGAGATCTCCATGAGGTCCTCGACCATGCGGACGAGTTTGCCGGTCTCGTCGGCGACCAGGGTCAGCGCCTCGGCCGTCTCCGGCTCGATCCGCCCCGAGGCGGCGTCCTCGTACAGGACGTCGGTCACAGCGGTCATGGCCGCCAGCGGGGTGCGCAGTTCGTGGGAGACATCGGCGGCGAAGCGCCGCGCCTTGGCCTCCATGTCCCGCAGTGTCGCGGCATCGGCCTGCAGTGCGGTGGCCATGGAGTTGAAGGTGCGGCCCAGGTCTGCGAGTTCGTCGCGGCCGGTCACCTCGATCCGGGTGTCCAGGGCGCCCGCGGCCATGTTCTCGGCCGCCGACCGCAGTCGCCGCACGGGGCGCAGGACACGCCGCACGGCCAGCCAGGCGGGCACGACGGCGGCGAGGGCCACGGGCAGGAAGCCCGTACGCGCGGCCGTGACCAGGGAGGCGATGTCCTGCTGTTCGGACGCGAGAGAGAACGAGGCGTAGACGACGAGGCCGGACGGCTCGGACGGGTCGTCGGCGGATACCACGGGCAACGCGATCGCGAGCCAGACAGTGTCCGCTCGGGTGAAGCGCTGCGCCAGCGCGGTGGTGGCCGAGGGCGCGACGGCGGTCAGTGCCGGTGGCAGCACGAGCGGCAGGTCACCCGCCGTCACCGGCTTCCCGTTGCGGTAGACGGCCCCGGTGTGCCAGTCCCGCGCGCCCGCGAAGCGGTCCAGCTGCAGGGCGAGGGCCCGCAGGTCCGTCTCGGCCGGCCGGTCCGGCAGGTCCGGGGCGAGCGCACCCACCTGACTTCGCAGGTCCTGCACGGCACGGTGCTGGGCCCGGTCCAGGATCGCGGACCGGGCCTGCTGGAAGGTGAGGGCGGCAGTGGTGAGGGCGCTGAGGACCGCAACCAGGACGAAGGCGGTCACGAGCCGGGGTCCCAGGCCGCGGAAGCGGGGTCCCAAGCCGCGGAAGCGGGGCATGGGGCGTCTCCTCACAGTGGACCGAACCGGTAGCCGAAGCCCCGCACGGTCTGGACGTAGCGCGGCTGGCGGGGATCGTCCTCGGTCTTCGCGCGCAGCCGCATCACGCACGCGTCCACCAGCCGGACGTCGCCGTAGTAGCTGTGCTCCCACACCTGCTCCAGGAGCTTTCGGCGGCTGAAGGTCTGTTCCGGAGCGGCCGACAGGAACAGCAGCAGTTTGAGTTCCGAGGGCGCCAGTGCCAGCGGCCGGCCCCGTTTCGTCACGCTCAGCGAGGCACGGTTGATCTCCAGATCGCCATGGACGACCGGATCCCGGCGAGCCGTGACCTCCGGCTGGGAGGGGGCGACGCGGCGCAGCACCGCGCGGATGCGGGCCTCGACGACCTCTCCGCTGGCGGGCTTGACGATGTAGTCGTCGGCTCCGGCTTCCAGGCCGACCACGACATCGACGTCGTCTCCTCGCGCGGAGATGATCACGATGGGTATCTGGCTCGTCTCGCGGATTCTGCGGCAAGCCTCCAGGCCGCTGATGCCCGGCAGCATCAGGTCGAGCAGCACGATGTCCGGCCCGGACGCCACGAGGGAGTCCAGGCCTTCCTCTCCGGTGCCGACCGCCTCGATCTCGTGGCCGCGCCTCCTGAGCGCCAGCGTCATCGCGCGCCGCACCGCGGGATCGTCCTCGATCAGCAGGACCTTCGTCATGCCGACGGCTTCCTTTCTTACCGGTTCTCTTACCGGTTCCTCGGCCAGGCCGCTTCGTGGCGCACAGGCACAACAGGTTCAGCGGGCGCAACAGGTGCAACGGGTGCGACAGGCGCGGTTCAACCGGCGGACGCGGGCCGCTTCGGAGCGGCCGTTCCGGTGTCGTCGCACACGACGTCCCAGGGCGTCCCGGCCGCGCCGGGCTCATGGACACGTACCAGCACGTCCTGCGACCGCCGGCCGCCCGGGACGCCGGGCGCCGCAGCGGCGGTGCACACCAGCTGGCTGACCGCCGTCCGGTCCAGCTGCGCCACCGGCCAGGGCAGGTCCAGGTCGACCGTGCCGGCGGACGCCCGTGCGCGGACCTGCCCGTTCCCGGTCGGAACGGCGGTGGTCAGCCCGCGGGCCCGCTCGGCCGAGGTGGGCCCGCCCAGCAGCGCGTCGACGGCTTCCTGGGGGCCTGCGCCGTCCGGTGCCGGGCGTGTGGCGGGCCAGGTTCCCTGTTCGGTCGTGAAGTACACCCGCAGCGGTTCGGCCCCCTCCAAAGCCTGCCCTCCCACAGCGGGGCTTCCCGCCGCCACCGGATCGGTGCCGGAGACACCGCAACCAGTCACCACCAGCGCCAGCAGCAGCACCACCAGCGCCGGCAGTGCCGCGCCCAGGCGCACCGGCGTCCGCTTCCGCCTCGTTCGTCTCTTCCGCCTGCTGTCACTCACCTGTCACTCACCGTGTCGTCAGCTGCTCGACGTCCACCGTCCCCGTTCCGGGGCGTGGCTGCGGCACCGCCAGCCACACCCCGACGGCCAGAGCGCTCGCGGCCACCAGGGTCACCGCTCCCCGGCGTTCGACCGTCCACGGCGCGCGCCGCCGCACCGGGTCCTCCACCCAGCGCCTGGTCAGCGCGGCCGCGCCGAGCGACAGACCGATCGCAACGGCGGTACGCCCCCATCCGCTCGAACCGAGCACGGTCCGGGGCAGCAAGAGGAACACGGGCCAGTGCCATAGGTAGAGACTGTAGGACAGCTCACCCAGCTGACGCAGAACGCCGTTGCCCGCCAGGCGTCCGGCGATGCCGTCGGGACTCGCGGCGAGCAGGGCGATGAGCAGGGCGCAGGCCGCGGAGTGCGCGAACATGCCGCCCTGGAAGAGAGCGGGGCTGCTCTCCCCGGCGGTCAGCGCCCAGGACGCTGCCAGCCCGAGTGCCGACAGCGCGCACAGCGCATCACTGCTCCGGCCGGGAACGCGAGCCAGCCGCCGTCGTACGGGTGCGGTGGCCGCCAGCGCACCGAGCAGCAGCGCGAAGGCCCGGGTGTCGGTGCCCTGGTAGGCCCGCGTGGTGTCCACCGCGTCGCCCAGCGACACCATCAGCGCCAGGGACAGGAGCGCACCGGCTGCGGCGATGACGGCGATGCGTCGTTCGCCCCCGCGGCCGCGGGCGGCCACGAGCACCACCAGCGGCCACACCAGGTAGAACTGCCACTCGACGGCGATGCTCCACAGGTGGGTGAGGATCCGGCTGTCACCGGCGTCCCAGTAGCTGACCTGCTCGGCGACGAAATGCCAGTTGGCCGCCTGCGCCGCGACCCAGGGCGCGTCGTCGAGGGCGAGACGCAGTTGCGCGTGTGTTCCGAAGAACCAGGTCAGCAGCAGCGTCGTCGTGCAGACGGCGATCAGGGCCGGCAGCAGCCGCCGGGCACGGCGCACCCAGAAGGCCGTGAGGCCGATGCCGTGCGGAGCGGTCGTCTCCTGCAACAGGATGCCCGTGATCAGAAAGCCCGACAGGACGAAGAACAGGTCCACGCCGAGGAAACCGCCCTGGAGATGGCCCGCGTGGAAGAGCAGCACGGCCGCGACGGCACATCCGCGCAGCCCGTCGAGCGCAGCGAGGTGGCGCCGGACGGCTCCGCCGCCGTGGCGCCCGCCCGGCAGGGATGCGGTCCGGCCGGCCTCGGCGCCGCCGGCTCGCGTGGACGTCATGCGCAGCCCAGCTTGTCGAAGTGCCTGTCCTCGGTCCACGCACCGTTCGCCCATTCACCGGGGTCGGCGGCGGTGAAGTCCCGGCTCTTGGAGAGTTTCCCGGCGAACCACGCGGCGAAGGCCGCCGATCCCTGCTGGCAGGAGTGGATGCCGTCGGACGAGCGCTGCGCCTTCGCCGCCTTGCTGTCGGTCCCCCACAACTGCGCGGCATCGAAGAAACGCACCCGGCCGTCGCTGTCCCTGGCGACCTGCGCGGCCACCTTCGGCGCGCTCTCGATGGCACTTGCGTGCTGCCGGTAGAAGTCGTCCAGCTTGAACGGCGGCGCGGACACGATGACCAGTTCGGCGTCCGCGTCGCGTGCCGCTTCGGCCAGCTTCTCGTAGGAGGCGCGCTGTTGCCCGGCGGTGCCCCAGTCGTAGGTGGTGATCTGGTACGCGACCACCTGGGGCCGGAAGGAGGAGAGGTTCCTGTCCAGCGCCTTCCAGGTCGGCTCGGCGAGCCGGCTGCTCATCTCGTCTCCCTGGACCACGGTGCCCCCGCCGTCGGAGGACATGTCCTTGAATTCCACACCGCTTTTCGTCAGCGCCGCCTTGAGCGCGGGGCCCTCCACGCCCGCGATGGAGTCCCCCACCCACAGGACCCGCTGTTCCTGCCGGCCGTCCTCACCGCGCGTCGACGCACTCGTGCGTACTCCGTCGGCGTCGTCGCCGCAGCCGCTGACCAGGGCGCCGAGGAAGACGGTGGCCGTCAGGACGACCGTGAAACGTGAGATGCCCCGTGGGCCGTTGTCGATCTGCATGTGCCCCACCGAACCAGTCCGGTCCGCCCGGAGGCCGCGCCGTCATGAATCGATCACACAACGAGAGTGGGGCTGTCATACGGCAAAGGACCACCGCGGGAGCGAAGCCTCTCGTTGCCCGGGTGTAGGCGGGATCGGCGATCACCTTCGCCTGCCGCTCGATGGACAGGGCCTGGGTGATCGCCTCGCCCCGGAACCAGGCCGCCAGGCCGCCGTAGAGCTCGTCCTCCGCCCGCGCGGTGCGCCTCTTGTCGCTGCGGCTCACCTCCCGTCCGGTCGGCAGCTTCACCGACAGCGCGTTCGGCGTGCGTCCGTGCAGCGCGTCCATGGCCTCGGCACGCCGTCCGGCGTCGAGCGACCGGGCGTAACGCCGTTTGGGGTCGGACGCCCGGAGCTCCGTCGCCCGCCGTTGCAGGTCGCTGCCGTACCCGTGCCGGCTCATGCACGTTGGACGAGGGTCTGTTCGGCGGCGGTGAGGGCCGCTGTGGCGGAGGGCGGGGACGGAGTCCGGCCGACAGCACCGGGATCCGAAGCGCCACCCGCCGAACAGCCGGTCACCGTGGCCACGAGGACAGCCACCACCGCCACCATCGTGCGCGGGCGTGCGTCATCCGCCCGGCGTTCCGGCTCAGACGCAGTCCTCGATGTTCTGCGAGACACCGGGGATCGGCTCCCAGTTGTTGCCCGTGCTGATGTAGACCGCGCTGATCCAGCCGCGCGGGCCGCCCGCGTCCACCTGGACCCACCAGTTGTTGGCGTAGGAGCCGTCGACCACGCTGTCGCCCTTGAGCTGGCAGTGCGCGTCCACGGTCATCCGGCTGACCTTGATGCGGTCATAGGGCGGGCAGGAGAAGGACCCGCAGCTGCGCATGTTGACGCCGGTCGCCCACACGTAGACCTCGGTCGTGTTGCTCGCGGCCTGCGCGGGAGCGGCGCCGAGGAGGGACATCGCGGCGCCGCCAACGGCTGCCGCCGCAACGGCCGTACGACGCAGACGACTGGTTCGCTGGGACATGGGATTCCTCCGGAGTACGCGTTCGGTGATCCCCGCCGGTGGGTGGGGTCGGCAGGGTGACGGGCCGTCCGGCCGCGGCGTATGAGCGTCGAGGAAACGAAATATGCACGCGCCGGCACTCATACGGGCCGACCGGCCGTTCCGTCTCACCAGCGGCCCCGCCCACGCCGAGGACGGCAGAGAGGGGGACCGGCCACCACACCCGTTTCGGTCATTGTTCGGCGTCAGAGGATGACCACGTAGCGGGACGGTGATCCTTCCTCCGGCATGCCCGGGACTCCTCGCCGGCAGGGTCCGTCGGGAGGACCAGGTACGCGAATCGTGGGACGGCGCTGGAGATCTTCCGCGTGCTCAGCAGCCGTGAAGTGGACGAGGCCGGGTCGGGCGGGCACACCGGGGCGGGCGAGGGCGTGAACAGCGGACAGCAGATCGCCACCATGGGCAACAGGGGCCAGTCCACCGGCTCCCACCTGCACTTCGAGGTGCAGTAGGACCACCCGATGATCACGACTCGATATGCCCCTGGATGACACGCCGAGGTGCCGGACGCCAAGTGCGGGCAGGAGTTGGGTCAGCGGTCAACCAGCCGTGGAAGCGGGGCCTCGCCCGTGGATTCCGCGTCGGTGTCGTCGGTGCCGACCGGGCCGCAGGGAAGCATCCGGTCCAGCCACTTCGGCAGCCACCAGTTGGTCCGGCCCAGGAGTGTCATGGTCGCCGGTACCAGCACCATGCGTACGACCGTGGCGTCGATGAGGATCGCGGTGGCCAGGCCGAGCCCGAACATCTTGGTGGAGGGGTCCTCGGCGACGGCGAAGGACAGGAAGACCGCCGTCATGATGAAGGCGGCCGAGGTGATGACCGGGGCGGTGCGCGAGACGCCCTCGACGATCGCCGTGCCGTTGTCGCCGGTGCGCAGGTACTCCTCGCGTACGCGGGAGAGGAGGAACACCTCGTAGTCCATCGACAGGCCGAACAGGATGGCGAAAAGGAACATCGGGATGAACGACACGATCGGAACCGTCGCCTCCAGCCCGATGAGTGCGCCTCCCCAGCCCCACTGGAAGACCGCGACCATGACGCCGTAGGCCGCGCCGATGCTCAGCAGATTCAGCAGCACCGCCTTGAGCGGTACGAGTATCGAGCGAAAGACCGGCATCAGCAGAAGGAACGACATCGCCAGCACGGCGGCGACGAACACCGGCAGGCGCTGGCTGGTGCGTCGGCCCACATCGGACAGGCTCGCGGCGGCGCCGCCGACGTGGGCCTTGGCCGGGCCGTGCCCGATCGCCGTGGGCAGCACGTCGGTGCGCAGCCGGGCGATGGTGTCGGCCGTGGCCTTGTCCTGGGGGCTGGTGGTCGGGAACACCACCAGGGTCGCGATGCCGGTGGCCCGGTCGATGTGCGCCGGCGCGAGGGATGCGATGCCCGGATCCGCCGCGACCGCCCCGACGAGTCGGTCCAGCGCTCCCCGATCACCGGAGGGGTCCGCGGCGATGACGAGGGGACCGTTGGTGCCCGGGCCGAACCCCTCGGCGACGAGGTCGTAGGCCCGGCGCTCGGTACGGCTGTGGGGCAGMGAGCCGTCGTCGGGCAGACCGACGCGCAGACCGAGCACGGGCAGCGTCGCGGTCAGCAGCAGCCCCGCCGCGCCGACCGCGTACACCACCGGGTGCCGGCTGACGTGCCCGATCCAGCGACGCCACCCGGCGGCGTGGGCGGCGCCTGGCGCCGGGTCCCGGCGCCGTGCGAGCCGGCCCGGCCCCCTGGTCCGCAAGGCCCGGCCGATCCGGCCGGGCCGGGCCAGGCGTGGGCCGGAGGCGCCGAGGAAGGCCGGCAGCAGCGTCACCGACGCGACCACCATGGTCAGAACGACGATCGAGACGGCGAGCCCGCCCACCGTCATGAACGGTACGTCCGCGACCACCAGGCCGAGAATCGATACGACGACGGTGCCGCCGGCGAAGACCACCGGTCGCCCCGCCGTGGCCACCGCCCGTCCGGCCGCCTCGTGCGGAGCGAGCCCGCGCGCGAGGTACTCCCGGTGCCGGGCGAGCACGAACAGCGCGTAGTCGATGCCCACTCCGAGCCCGACCATGCTGCCCAGGACCGGTGCGAAAGTGGGGACGTCCGTGAGCCCCGCCAGTACCGTCATCGTGGCGACCCCGACGGTCAGTGCGAAGATCGCCATGCCAATCGGCAGCGCGGCGGCGACGAGCGAACCGAACGCCAGGAACAGGATCGCGGCCGCGGCGAGGAGGCCGATCAACTCGCTCGCGCCGCCGCCGGGGTCGGAGAAGGCGTAGAAGAGGTTCCCGCCCATCTCGATGCGCAGGGGCAGTTCGGTGCGCAGCCGGTCGCCGAGACCGACGAGGGCGTCGAGGTCTTCGGCCGACAGCCGGCTCTGGTCGGGATACTGCACCCGGACGACCGCGATCCGCCCGTCGGCCGAGACGAGGCCGCCGCGCACGGCGGTGTCCCCGCCCGCGTCGAGCGCCCGCGCCGGGTCGCTCGTACCCAGCACGTGCGGCAGCCCTTTCACTTCGGCCTGCAGCCGCGTGAGAGCGGTGCGCGCGCTGTCGTGGCCGAAGAACGTCGCGGCGCCGTCGAGGGGGGTGACGACCACGTGGGCGGTCATCCCCTCCTGGCCGGTGCCGGCCCGCTCGATCAGTTCCGCCGCCCGCTGGGAGTCCAGCCCCGGAGCGGTCATCGCATCCGTATTGCGCCCGCCGAAGGCGACGGCGGCGAGAACGGCGAGTGCGGCGGCGACCAGCCATGCCGCGATCACCCGCCAGGGACGGCGGGCGGCGCCTGCGCCCAGGCGCAACAGGGCTTTCGAGAGCATCGGGTCCTCCCACCGCCTCGTCGGCCGTCCTTGTACGGCCGCCGGTGCCGAGGCTCCCCGCCACGGCGCTGCGCGGCATCGGCCCGCGGGCCGCGGATCCGTCGGCCGCAAGTCGGAGTGAATTCCCGTCCTTTCGGCCGATGCGCGGCACGGCACGGTCCCTACGCTGAGAGCCGTGCTGCGAGAGGACCTGCGAACCCTGTGGACCGAACCCCGGCCGCCCGACGCGCCCGCCCGGGTGTGGCGCGACTGGGCGCTGCTCGCCGCGGGCCTGGGCGGTGTGGTGCTGGAGGCCGCCCTGCGCGAGAACGTCGTGTGGCGGCCGGTGGCGGTGGTGTTCGCCGTATGGGTGTGCCTGCTGCTCCTGTGGCGCCGGACGCGCCCGCTGGCGACGGTCACGCTGGCGTTCGGCTCGACGATGCTGCTCCAGGTGGCCTCGTTCGTCACCGCCCCGCGCGAGCCCGTCGGCCTGGACACCGGCGCGGTCGTGCTCGTGCTGGTGTACGCGCTGTCCCGGTGGGGATCGGGACGCGAGATCGTGCTGGGCGGCGCGGTGACTGTCGCGGTCGGCGCGCTGTGTGTCGTCATGGACGGGACCCCGGTCGTCGAAAAGGTCGTGGGCCTCGTCTTCCTGCTGCTGCCCGGCGTGGTGGGAACTGCCGTGCGGTTCTGGGTTACCGCTCGCGAGCGGCAGGTGGAACAGGTGCGCTCCCGCGAGCGCGAGCAGCTCGCCCGGGAACTGCACGACACGGTGGCCCACCACGTGTCGGCCATGGTGATCACCGCCCAGGCGGGCCGGGTGCTCGCGGGCACCGACCCGTCCGCCGCCGTCCAGGCGCTGGAGGGGGTCGAGGAGGAAGGGGCGCGCACGCTGGAGGAAATGCGCGCCATGGTCGCCGCGCTGCGCGACCGCGGGGTCGGCGCCGAGCTGGCGCCCCCTGCCGGAGTCGCGGATCTGGAGCGCCTGGTGCGCACCCCGGGTGGTCGAATCAGGGCCGACCTGGGGCTCGACGGCGAACTGGCGCGCTGCCCCCGGCCGTGGACGCGGCCGTCTACCGGATCGTGCAGGAGTCGGTGACCAACACGCTGCGCCATGCGGTCGACGCGACCGAACTCGTCGTTCGGGTCGCCGCGCAGCGGCACACGGTACGGGTGAGCGTGCACGACAACGGCCGGCGCACCGGCCAGGGTCGCGACGGATACGGACTCACCGGACTGCGCGAGCGCGCGACCCTGCTCGGCGGCACACTACGAGCCGGCCCGGGTACCGACCGGGGCTGGCACGTCGAAGCCGAACTGCCGAGAGCCAGGAGCGACAGCGGTGTCCATTCGCGTTCTCGTCGCTGACGACCAGACGATCATCCGCACCGGGCTGCGGATCATGCTGAACGCCCAGCCCGGCATCGAGGTGGCCGGCGAGGCCGCCGACGGGCGGGAAGCGGTACGCCTGGCCCGCGAACTACGCCCCGATGTCTGCCTGTTCGACATCCGCATGCCCGGACTCGACGGGCTGGAGGCCACCCGGCTGGTCGCCGGCCCGGGCGTCGCCGAACCGCTGGTCGTGGTCGTCATCACCACGTTCGACTTCGACGAGTACGTCTACGGCGCACTGCGTGCGGGTGCCCGCGGATTCCTCCTCAAAGACACGGGACCGGACCTTCTGGCACAGGCCGTACGGTCGGCGTCCGACGGTGAGGCGCTCATCGCGCCCAGCGTCACCGTCCGTCTGCTCCAGGCCTTCGCGGACCTGCCCGCCGGCCGGCCCGCCTCCCAGCCGGTCTCCCCCGTCACCGCTCGCGAGGAACAGGTGCTCCTCGCCGTCGCCCGCGGGCTGACCAACACCGAGATCGCCGACGCACTGCACATCAGCCTCAGCACGGTGAAGACACATCTGGCCAGCCTGATGGGCAAACTCGGCGCCCGCAACCGGGTCGAGATCGCGATGTGGGCCTACGAGACGCGCCGTATCCTCCCCGGAACCTGAGCCGGGTGCCGGGCCATGTCCCACGAGTCCCCGCCCGGACATCGGTGCACCGGTCGGCTCACGCCGGCTCCACGTGCCTCTCCACGTGCCTCTGCACGTCGCCGTCGACCGCGGCCCCTACGACGGCGACCCGCGGCACCCGGCCGCGCAGTGACCGGCCCGGCAGGACGCGCGTGAGGAGCTGCGGGTGCGGCTGAACGCCGAGGCCGGTCGTCGGCCGCGCCGTCGACGACCGTGCCGGCCTGAGCTCCGGGCAGGTCCTGGACCAACTCGCCGTCCAGGTCCGCATGGACGAGTCCGGCGCCGGTGGGGCGCCGCCGGTGGGGCGCCGCCCGCGCCTGCCGCAGGAGCTATGTGGTTTCGACTCGTCCGGCCGGGGCGGGGTCGGCCGCGAGTGCCTCGCAGGCGGTCTGCCAGGCCTGGTCACCGGGGTGGAGCCGGCTGCGGAGGTAGGCCGAGGTGAGGCGCCCGACGGCGGCGACCCGCTCGGGGCTCTCGTCGGTGGTCTCGGCGGCGTCGTATCCGGGGATCCCTCCCAGCGCGTGCCCCGCGCCGAACAGGGTGAGCAGGGACTTGGGGCCGGGGCTGAGGGTGTAGGGGTCGGCGTGCCAGAGCGGCCCCATGTCCGTGAAGTGCTGGGAGTCGTCCTCGTCGCCGACGACGACCAGCGCGGGGGTGGTCATCGTGGAGAAGTCGATGGTCCTGAAGAACGGCACTGCCTGGCCCATGGGTCCGTTGATGGCGTCGCCCCTGCCGGGCGCGGCCAGCAGCACGCCCGTGGTGATGCGGGGTTCGAGGAAGCTGACCGCCTCCCCGGTGTCGGGGTCGGTGACCTCGGCTCCGAGCAGGGTGCTGGAGGTGAAGCCGCCGAAGGAGTGTCCGGCGACGGCGACCTTGGTGTGGTCGATCCGCCCGGCGAGCAGCGGCACGCTCTTCTCGATCTCGTCGAGCCGGTCGAGGATGTCGGTCATCTCCTGGGCGCGCGAGCGCCAGAAGAAGGGCGCTTCGGGGGCGTCGGCGACCAGGTGGCTCAGGGTCCTGGAGGAGAGATGGGTGGGCTGGATGACGACGAATCCGTGGGCGGCCCAGAAGTTGACCAGCGGCGCGTAGCCGTTGAGCGAGGAGAGGTCGTTCGAGGGGCCCTGGCCGTGGGAGAAGAGGATGACGGGAAGGCCGCTCCCGGTCTCGGGCGCGGAGACACGGACCTGGAGGTCCACGGGCCGTCCGGGTACGGACAGGACCACCGGGCTGTAGGACAGGACGGGGACAGGTGCGCCCAGGATGTCGGCGGTGGATGTATTCATGATGCGTGGTTGCCCTTCCGTAGTGTGTGCCGCCCGGCGGATCGGTTCGACCCGCGCGTGGTGAGGCGTCCAGGGATGTTTCGCGTCGGCCGACATGAGACGGAGCGTCGTTGCGATTGCTGCATGGAACGGCGCTCCGTTCGCCGGATCTCCCCTGTTCGACAGGACGATCCTGACGCGAACCGGAAACCGGATGAAGGGCTGATTCAACCGCGGATGATTTGTCCCTGGCTGGCGCTGTCCCCACCGCAGGGACACCTGCACCCAGTAGTCGCCTTACGGTCGACTGGCGCGCGGATGTACACGCAGACCTGGGCAGGCCCTCGTCGCTTGCACGGGTCACGAGTTCGGGGCGTGGAGTGCGGAGGCGGGAGCCGACGCGCTGGTGGCCCGGCTCGCCCTTGGCCGCGTTGACGAGGATGGGGGATGCCGAAGTGGTAGGGCAGTGGCCGACCGGGATGACGGCTTCGGCGGGGGCCGGTCTCCTCGGCGAGCTTGTGAACGTCCGCTGTCCCGTGGCTGGGGCGGCTCACCGTATGTCCGCGGCAAGACTGTACTTCGGCAGGGCGATGTCCCCCGCCTTGGCGAACTGCGCGGCGAGTAGTTTCCGCATCGGCCAGCGCGTCATCTGACGCATGGACAGGTCCCGCAGGCGGATGCCGAGTCGACCCGAAGGCGCGAATCCCGAGGCCCCGCCGGGCGGGAGCTGCTGGGCCTGGCGCACGTACGGGCGCATCACCTCGTCGTAGCGGCGGAAGGCGATGCGGTGGTCGCCCTCGGAGGCAGCGAGTTCACCGGCCAGGACGTAGGCGCCGACCAGAGCCAGGCTGGTCCCCAGGCCGGTCAGCGGGGTCGCGCAGTATCCGGCGTCGCCCAGCAGCGCCACACGGCCGCGTGTCCAGTGGTCGAGGCGGACCTGGCCCATGGAGTCGAAGAAGAAGTCCGGGGAGGTGCGCATGGCCTGCAGCAGGCGTGGGGTCTCCCAGCCGACGCCGGCGAAGCGCTGGGCCACGAGTTCCTGCTGGGCGGCGCTGTCGCGGCGGTCGTAGGCGATCGGTGCCGAGCGGAAGCTGAGACCGGCCTTGATCTCGCCGGGGAGGCGGCCGGGCCGTGCGGAGGCGACCAGTCCGCCGGGCGCGTTGTGCATCAGGTACCAGCCGTCGAGTTCCAGGTCGTCGGTGGCGGTGAACCAGGCCGTGTAGAGGCCGAGCGGGTGGACGAACTCCTGCTTCCGGCCGAAGGCCAGCGCGCGGACCACGGAGTGCGGTCCGTCCGCGCCGACGACCAGCCCGAACCGGCGCGGCGCGGTCTTCTCGAAGGTGACGGTGACGGCGTCAGCGTCCTGATCGATCTCGGTGATGGTGTCGTCGAACAGGTACTCCGTGTCCGGCAGGGTGGCGTCATAGAGCAGGCGGGCGAGATCGCCGCGAAGGATCTCGATCTCTGAGACGATCGCCTCGCCGCCGAAGCTGTCGGCGGGGACCCGCGCGGTGGTCCGGCCTGAGGCGTCGACGAGTGCGAGGCCTCGTTGGTCCACGCTCTGCGCCCTGGCCCGGTCCATCAGACCCATCCGCTCGATCACGGTGCGGCCGGCGCCGCGTAGATCCACGGTCTGCCCGCCCGGCCGGGGTTCCGGCGTGCGTTCCACGATGGTGACTCCGAAGCCCCCCTTGCGTAGCCAGTACGCCAGCGCGGGCCCGGCGATGCCGGCCCCGCAGATGAGTATCTCGTTGTTCGGCATGATGTGAACGTACGCCGTACGCGAAATGGTGCGCAAGCATGAATTCCCTTTGCAGGATGGGATGCTGAGCGTCAGTGCACTAGTGCTGAGAGTTAGGGGGAGGTACTCGCATGGGGGATTGCCCGGCGTCGAGGGCTAGGATGACACCCGTCTAGGTGCACTAGTGCAGGGGGTGTCGGTGGGCGGACAGGCGGTACCGCGCTACAGCCAGATCGTCGGCGAACTGCGACGGCGGATCGAAGCGGGTGAGCTGGCACCGGGCGATCGCGTGCCCTCGACCCGCGAGATCACCAAGCAGTGGGGGGTCGCGATGGCGACCGCGACCAAGGTGCTCACCGAGCTGCGCGACGAGGGGATGGTCCGTGCCGTCCCCGGCATCGGGACGGTCGTGGCCACCCCGGGCCGGCCGGTGCGGTCCGCCCGCCCCGCGGCCCCCGCTCGCCCGGGCGGGCCGCCTGATGCGCCCTCGGGCCAGGCGACGCTCACGCTCGGACGGATCGTCAGTGCCGCAGTCGCGGTCGCCGACACGGAGGGGCTGGCCGCGGTTTCGATGCGTCGGGTGGCCGCGGAGCTCGGGATGGCGACCATGTCGCTGTATCGGCACGTGGCGGACAAGGACGATCTGATGACGCGGATGATGGACACGGCAATCGCGGAGTTCCCGTTGCCGACCGACCCGCCGGACGCCTGGCGCGAGGCGATCGAGTTGGCGGCCCGGCAGCTCTGGGACCTGTTCCGGCGCCACCCGTGGTTCGCGCCGGCCCTGTCGGTGACCCGCCCTCAGATGATCACCTCGGCGCTGCCGTACAGCGAGTGGGTGCTTGCCACCCTGCACGCTCACGGACTCGACCTGCAGTCCGCCTTCACCGCGCACCTCATGCTGCTCAATTACGCCCGTGGTGTTGCAGTCAGCCTGGAGTCGGAGCGGGAGGCCGAGGCGCACAGCGGCCTGGACAGCGAGGAGTGGATGGATACTCAGGAGCCCACGCTCCTGGCGATCCTGGCCACCGGCCGGTTCCCTGCCCTCTCGCTCCTCACCACGCAGGGTTACGACCTCGACCTCGACGCCCTCTTCGAGTTCGGCCTCCAGCGCCTCCTCGACGGCCTTGCCTCACTCCTCGACGAGAGCTCCGCCGACTGAACGGAGAACTCGCAGCTTCGGCTCCTGCTTTCTCCGGCAAGGGAGTGGGATCGGCTGATGCCCGCGCAGCAGTACCCGCTGGAGACCCTCGACATCGAGCCGCCTGAGTGCGACGAAGTCGTGGTGCCGGTACGGCGCTCCCAAGGCAGGCTTGTCACGAATGCCGGAGGAGGTTCGCGCGCAGCACCTCTTCGAGGTTCAGTTCCACCTCGCGCGTGTGGACCCCGGCCGCGAGCGCTGCCCGGGCAAGCTCTCCCGACACGGGGGTGAACGTTTCGCCGAGCAGGCGGTCCTCCGCGCGCAGGGCGTCCTCCAGCGTGCCGTCGGCCGCGTCGATCGCTTCGGTGGCCGCGGTGCGGACACCGGCGGGCAGAGCCGCGATGGTCCGTGCGACCCACTCGACGTATTCGTCCAGTTCCGCGGCGGGCAGAGCCCGGTTCACCCATCCCCAGCGCTCGGCGGTCGCCGCGTCGACGAGCCCGCCCGTCAGCACGATCTCCAGAGCGCGAGCGCGACCCACCAGGCGGGGCAGGTGGGCAGTTGCACCGGCTCCGGGGACGATGCCGGTCAGCGTCTCGAACTGGCCGAACGCCGCGCTCTCAAGAGCCGCGAAGCGCAGATCCAGGCTGGAGACCAGCTCGGATCCACCGCCGCGGACGAGTCCCGCGATTTTGGCGATGGTGGTCTGGGGCAGACGCCGCCAGCGTTCATGAAGCCGCATCATCGGGCCCGTCCCGACAAGCGTCTCCTGCGCGACCGGGAGGGCGGCGTAGGTCGCGGGGTCCTCCACGAATGACAGGTCGCCGTGTGCCAGGAAGAACTCCGGATTGGCGCTCTGGATGACGATGACGTGCAGATCGGGATCGTTCTCGGCCGATGCGGCGACGGCGTCCAGGTCGAGCATGAGCTTCGCCGTCATCAGGTTGACGGGCGGAACGTCGATAGAGACCCACAGCACTCCGTCCTGGCGCTTGATATCGAGGCTGGGCAGGGACTGTTCGGGCATGGGATTCCTCCGGGTTGGCGGTATCCCTGGTATACCTGGCGCATGACAGGTACTTCAAAGAAACCTGGTATCCGCGAAGATGGGGCCGGTCACGAGACCATCGTCGGCCCGCAGCGCGAACTCCTGGATCAGCTGCTGGACAAGTGGGGTCAGCTGCTGCTGACCGCGTTGTGCCGGCAGCCGCGACGCTTCAACGAACTCAAGAGAGAACTCGATGGGGTCACTCAGAAATCGCTGACGCAGGCACTGCGGCGGTTGGAACGCAACGGCCTCGTCGAGCGCCGGGTGCTGGATCAACGCCCCGTTGCCGTGGAGTACCGGATCACACCGCTGGGTCGCACGCTTGAGGAGCCCTTCTTGATCCTGCGTGCCTGGACCGCCGACCACCTCGCCGAAGTCGAACGACACAGGGATGCATTTGACGAAGGCAGGGGCACCCTCTAGTACTCCATCAGCGGTTCGTTTCCTGAACTGCGTTTTCGGTGGTGGCAGCGGCGGGCGATGGCTTGGTGGCGTCTTCTCCAGGCCGGCCCTGTCAGTGCGTGGGTGACGGGATCGCGGTCGGCTCGGGGCGGGGCAGAAGAGTGTCCAGGAATCGCCGAATCGCCGGATCCCTGCCACGGCTACCGGACTCCGGCAGAGATCTGCGCTGACCTTCTCAACAGCTGTGATGCGCTGACCGCTTGAGCTCGCCATCGCCTGCCGAGACAGGACCTATTTCCTGCGGTGCCCGCGGGGGCTTGCAACAGCGTTCGCTCAGTCCTCGGGCCTGGGGGCGAGGGTGATGAGGGCGGTGGCGATCTCGTCGAGGCGTGCAGGGGCGAGGGAGTAGAGAACGTAGTAGCCCTCGCGCTGGGCGGTGGTGAGTCCCGCCTGGGTGAGCTGGTGGAGGTGGCGGGAGGTGACGGAGGGGGACAGGCCGAGGAGAGAGGCGAGTTCTTGCGTGGTGCGGCTCTGGGCGGCGAGGTGGGTGACGATCCGCAGGCGTGGGGCGGCGGCCAGAGCCCGGAGCGCGGTGAGGGTGTCTT
>NZ_VDFC01000086.1 GCF_008369065.1 Streptomyces apricus
TCGCCGCAGTCCCCGGCACAGTCCTCTGTGCCGCAGTCCTCTGTCTCGTCTTCGGAAGGGCGATCCTCATGACCACGACCGTCAGGAAGCAGGCCGCCACCGGGGCGCTGCTCGGGCTCGCCCTCGGGGACGCGCTCGGGGCGCCGACCGAGTTCAAGGACGTGCCGTCGATCCTCGGCGCGTACGGGCCCTGGCGGGAGCTGGAGCTGCCGGACCCCGCCCTGATCACCGACGACACGCAGATGACGCTGGCGCTGGCGAGGGGGCTGCGCACCGCCATGGACCGCGGGCTGCTCGGTCCGAAGCGGTTGGAGCGGCCCGTGCGCGAGGAGTTCGTGGACTGGTACCGGTCACCGGAGAACAACCGCGCGCCCGGCCGGACCTGCCTCGTCGCCTGCGAGAGGCTGAAGCGCGAGGACCGGCCCTGGCAGGACGCCAGCCAGGTCGGCTCCAAGGGCTGCGGCGCCAACATGCGGGTCGCGCCGCTCGGCCTGGCCCCGGGCCTGAGCGACGAACAGCGCGCCGGCGCCGCGCAGTTGCAGGCCGCCCTCACCCACGGCCATCCGACCGCGCTGGCCGCCTCCGACCTCACCGCGCACGCCCTGCGGCTGCTCGCGCAGGGCGCCGAGCCGACGGGACTGGTCGGCCGGCTGCGCTCGTACGCGTACGAGAACCGGCGGCGGTACCACGAGCTCTGGCTGGGCGATCTGTGGACCCGGGCCCAGGACCCGACGCCGGAGCACTTCATCGCGCGCGGCTGGGACGAGTGCCTGGAGGTCCTGGAGCGGCTCGGGCCGGCCCTGCGCTCGCCGTCGCCCGAGACGGACCCGTGCCTGGCCACCGGCGCCGGGTGGATCGCCGAGGAGGCCCTCGCCACCGGGCTGCTGTGCTTCCTGCTCTTCGTGGACGAGCCGGTGACGGCCCTGCGCCGGGCCGCCTGCACCTCGGGGGACTCCGACTCGATCGCCTGTCTGGCGGGCGCCTTCGCGGGGGCGTACCTCGGGGCCGACGCCTGGCCCGTGGAATGGGCCGACCGGATCGAGCACCAGGGCGACCTGATGGCGTTCGGCGCGCTCTGGGACGCCTGACGGGACCTGACCGCCGGGACTCCCGCAAGGGCGGTGGGCGGCGGCTCAGGCGGAGCGGATCGTGTCGCCCTCGACCGCGATCCGCCGCGCCGGGAGCGGTTCCGGGGCCGGGCCGCCGGCCACCGAGCCGTCGGCGATCCGGAACCTGCTGCCGTGGCACGCGCAGTCGATGGTGCCGTCCTTGACCTCGGCGACGACGCAGCCCTCGTGGGTGCAGACCGCCGAGAAGGCCTTGAAGTCCCCCTTCCGCGGCTGGGTGACGACGACCTTCTCCTTTTTGAGGACCCTGCCGCCGCCGACCGGCACGTCGGCGGTCCGCACGAGCTCCTTCCCGCCGGACGCCGGGGGAGCCTCCTCCTGTGCTACGCCCCCACCCTCCCCGTACTTGCTGCAGCCCGCGAGCAGCGCGGCCGCCGCGCCCGTCGCGAGCACCGTGCGCCGCCGCGGTGGACGGCCCGTCAGGGGGTCGGTCATGTCGTCACCCCGAAGGTGCGGAAGAACCACAGGGCGGAGGTCAGCCAGACCACCGTGAGGGCGGAGAAGACGAGCCCGCCGACGACGGGCAGCAGCCAGCCGGGCAGCCGCTCCGCGCGCAGCAGCAGCATCTTGGCGCTGAACGCGCCGAAGAAGAAGCAGCCCAGCAGCGAGTGCCACAGGACGCGCGGCTCGTAGGTCTGGTAGCCCAGCGCGTACAGGCAGTGCACCGCCACCGGGACCGCCACCAGGAACGCGATCCGGCCCGACCAGCGGTGCAGCACACCGGACCAGCCCGGGCCCGGCAGGCGCCCGTACAGCATGAGCGCCGAGACGAGCTGCAGGAGCGCGAAGGCCACCGCGACGGTGGCCAGCCACGACTTCACCGCGCTCGTGCTGCTGAAGCCCGCCAGGTTGAAGGCGGTGCCCTCCGGGTCGTGCACGTTCCCGTAGGCGCCGAGGCCCACCGCGACCGCGCCCGCGACCAGGGCGGGTACCAGGTAGCGGGCGGCTCCCGGGC
>NZ_VDFC01000087.1:0-1268 GCF_008369065.1 Streptomyces apricus
CGCCAGGTGTTCGAGGGTGTGGTCGATCTCCCGCACGACGAAGTCGATCTCCGTGCGGTAGGCCTCCGTGGAGCTCTTGCCCAGGTCGGCGTGGAGGGCCGCGGCCAGTTCCGCGCCGTCGGTGGTGAGCATCTCGCGCAGGCGGGCCAGCTGGCCGGTGCGCCACTCGACGGGCCGGGTGCGGCCGGAGCGGAAGGTGGCGCGCAGCCGGGKCACGGTGTCGGCGGGCTGCTCGGGGGCGGTCTGGTTCACGGTGCCTCGCTGGTCGGGGCGGGCCGGCGGCCCGCGCACAGGTGGTCGAGCGACAAGCTCGATGTATATGCCAACCATATGCGCGGCGCCCCGCATTCCGCACGGACAGGAACCACCGTGTGCGACCGCCCGATCACACGGAGGGTTCGGCGGGCACGGGTGTGTATTCGGCGGGCACGGGCGTGTAGTGGTGGGCGCGGACCCGGCGCAGCCAGGCCTCGACGGGCGCCTCGTCGGGGTGCTCCGGCAGGACGCTGCGGGTCCCGTCGAAGGCCGCCTCGTAGTGCTGGAGCAGGGGCAGCGCCGCCATGGCGTCGGCCGCCACCTGTTCGCCGAAGCGGTGGTACTCGTCCGGGTCCTCGACACGGACCGCCAGGCCACCGGTGGCGTACAGCTCGAAGCCCTGGTGGCACAGGCGCTTCAGGTGCCGGGCGTGCTTCGCGGTCCGCCTGCGGGTCTCCGCGGCGTCCGCGGCCGAGGAGCCGCCCGCCCCGCGGTCGTAGAGCCGCTTGAACTGCTGGGTGGCGTAGCCGAGGTAGGCGTCGCGGACCCGCTTCGCGCTGAGCAGGGTCGTGCGGATGCCGATCAGTTCGTCGCCGAGCGGGGTGCGGACCTCGTACAACTCGTCGGGCAGCCAGACCAGTTCGATCACGGTCGGGTTGCCGCGCAGGGCGAGCCTGCACCACTTGGCCGCTTCGTGGAGCGTGCTGTCGGGTGCGGTCGTGACGTAGGACTCCTTCGGGCCGTGCAGGCCGTGGAGGTCCTCGGTGGGGGCGGCGAACATGCCGAGCCGGTCCACGTCCGAGCCCGGGCGGGCCAGGCCGTACGCGGTCGAGCCGACGATGCCGGACAGCAGGACGTTCCGGGTGCTCACAGTGGTCCCCTCCCCCGCCGCTGCGCTGCTCCGTGCGAGCCGGGCGGCTCGCACCAGGTGATCACCCGGAGCGTGACCGCGTACAGCGATTTTCGGCGGGGGCGGGACACGGGCAGGGGCAAGGACGGGGACAGGGACAGGC
>NZ_VDFC01000087.1:1368-2653 GCF_008369065.1 Streptomyces apricus
GACAGGGACAGGCAGAGGGCGGCGGCGAGGCGGGGAGTCCGGGGGCGCTCCCGCCGGTCAGCTCGCGAAGGGGACCTGCGCCGCGGCGGCAGGCCGGGCGGCGAAGGGGTGCTCCCACAGGCCCTGCGCGGCGAGCCGGGGCAGGACGCCCTCGCCGAACCAGTACGCCTCCTCCAGGTGCGGGTAGCCGGAGAGCACGAACTCGTCGATTCCCAGGCGGTGGTACTCGGCGATGCGCTCGGCGACCTCTTCGTGGCTGCCGACCAGGGCGGTGCCCGCGCCGCCGCGCACCAGGCCGATGCCGGCCCAGAGGTTCGGGTATATCTCCAGTCCGTCGCTGCTGCCGCCGCCGTGCAGGGCGAGCATGCGCCGCTGCCCCTCGGACTCGCTGCGGGCGAGCCCGGCCTGGACGGACCTCACGGTCTCCGGGTCGAAGCCGGCCAGCAGCCGCCGCGCCTCCGCCCAGGCCTGCTCGGAGGTGTCGCGCGCGATGACGTGCAGCCGGATGCCGAACCGGACGGTGCGGCCCTCCTTCTCCGCCAGCCCGCGCACCCACGCGATCTTCCCGGCCACCTGCTCGGGCGGCTCGCCCCAGGTGAGGTAGGCGTCCACGTGCTTGGCGGCGATCTCCCCGGCGATCGGCGAGGACCCGCCGAAGTACACCTCGGGCACCGGGTCGGGCACCCGGGCCAGGCGGGCGTCCTCGACCTTGAGGAACTCGCCGTCCAGGTCGACGCTCCCGCCCTGCCACAGGCCCCGCACGATCTCCAGGAACTCCCCGGTGCGGCGGTAGCGGGCGTCCTTGTCGAGGAAGTCGCCGTACGCGCGCTGCTCGTGGCTCTCGCCGCCGGTGACGACGTTGAGCAGGAGCCGGCCGCCGGACTGGCGCTGGAAGGTGGACGCCATCTGCGCGGCGAGCGTCGGGGAGACGAAGCCGGGCCGGAAGGCGACCAGGAACTTCAGCCGCTCCGTGTTCTGGCTGACCATCGCGGTGGTCAGCCAGGCGTCCTCGCACCAGGCCCCGGTGGGCGTCAGCGCGCCGACGAAGCCGAGGTCCTCGGCGGCGCGGGCGATCTGGCTCAGGTAGGCGACCGTCGGCGGCCGGTCCCGGCCGGACGCGGTGACCGCGGTGCCGTGGCCGCCCCCGACGACGTCGCGGCTGTCGCCGTTGGTGGGCAGGAACCAGTGGAAGGTGAGGGACACGGGCGCGTTCTCCGATCGGGGCGCGAGAGGACGTACGGGGTGCGGGCGCCGGTACGGGCGCGGACGCAGGTACGGGGGCGGG
>NZ_VDFC01000087.1:2753-6050 GCF_008369065.1 Streptomyces apricus
CCCGCCCCCGTACCTGCGCCCGCGCCCGTACCGGCGCCCGCACCCCGTACGTCCTCTCGCGCCCCGATCGGAGACCGCGCCCGTGTCCCTCGCCTTCCACTGGTTCCTGCCCACCAACGGCGACAGCCGCGACGTCGACGGGGGCGGGCGCGGGTACGGGGCGGTGCGGGTGCGGTCAGCTCGCCGCGGCGAGGACCGGCCGGTGGCCCAGCGCCTGGGAGAACTGGTCGAGCACCTGGCCCAGCGCCTCACCGGCCGCGGGCGCCACGGTGAGCCGGCCGTCCTCGCCGACCGTGATGTCCTTGTCGAGGGTGAACCAGCCCTGGACGATGTGCCGGGCGCCCATGGAGCTGAGGACCGGGCGCAGCGCGTAGTCGATGGCCAGGACGTGGGCCGTGCTCCCGCCGGTGGCCAGCGGCAGCACGGTCTTGCCGGTGAGGGCGTACTGCGGGAGCAGGTCGAGCAGTGCCTTGAGGACGCCGGAGTACGCCGCCTTGTAGACGGGGGTGCCGACGACGACGCCGTCGGCCCGGGCGAAGAGGTCGGTGGCCTCGACGATCGCCGGATGCCGGAAGTCGGCGCCGAGCAGCGCCTCGGCGGGGATCGTCCGGACGTCGAGCGGGACCACCTCGTGGCCCTGTGCGACGAGCCGCTGGTCGAGGTGGCGCAGCAGGCGGTTGGTGCGGGAGGAGGCGGAGGGGCTGCCGGAGACGGACAGGACGGTGGCCATGGGTCCTCTTTCGGGACGGGGGCGTTACCCCGCGCGCTCCGCGACGGCCGGACGCCGGCCGGGCGGCGGTGGGTCGGGCGACGGTGGGTCGGGCGACGGTGATCCGGACGGGCCGGACGGCGCGGGGATCGATGGACTGCCCGGTGCGGGCAGCGGAACGCGTCTCAACAGCGGGCTCGACCGCGGGGGGAGGGTGGTGAGGCGCGGCGGATCCGGAGGATCAGGCCACGGGGCGACAGGCGGCGCTGGAGACGCGCGCGAGGTCGACATGGCGTCGCCGCGTGAGGTCCAGTCGCATCATCATGGTCCCGATCGTGACAGCCGCCGGTCAGGGGCGTCAAGGAGATCCCGGCCGGTCTCATGTCCTGGACCGGCGCAAACGACGGCCGGGGCGCGGTGACGCGGCCCCGGCCCACCGCGTCCTGCCTGCTGCACGCGGTTCGTTCCGTACGGGTGAAGGTCAGTCCTCGTCGCGCCCCGGTACCACCACGAGGAACGCGTCCGACTCCAGATCCATCACGACCGCCGCCGGCTCGCCCTCGGCGCGGCGACGCGCCGCGTACTCCTCAGCGGGCCACGACCCACGCGGCGCTCCCGCGGGAAACTGCTCCAGGACCTTCGCACCCATGACGGTGACCTCCCGTTTCGACCGGTGACTCTCCGAAAGTCCGTCTGCCCCCGATCGTCAGGGACATGTACGGCTGTCTCGCGCCCCCATCGCCTCCATCCCCTCGGTCCGGCCCCGGTTGACCCGTGTGGCCCACGCGGCGCATCCGTCCGCGGCGCCTCCGGGGAAGGGGTGTCACGGATGGTGCCGAAACGGGATCGAACAGGACTGAAGAGGGCGGAAGATGACCGAACAGGAGGGCCGGGACGCCATGAGCGGTGACGACTCCGGCGCCGGGCTGCGCTGTCTGGTGACGGGTGCGACGGGGTACATCGGCGGCCGCCTGGTCCCCGAACTCCTCGCGGAGGGACACCGCGTGCGCTGTCTGGCGCGCTCCCCGGGCGCGCTGCGGGACCATCCGTGGGCGGGTGACGTCGAGGCGGTGCGCGGCGACGTCACGGACGCCGCGTCGGTCGCCCCGGCGATGCAGGACGTCGACGTCGCGTACTACCTGGTGCACGCGCTCGGCACGGGCAAGGACTTCGAGGAGACCGACCGCAGGGCGGCGCGGATCTTCGGGGAGCAGGCCCGCGCGGCGGGCGTACGCCGGATCGTCTACCTGGGCGGGCTCACCCCCGTCGAGGTGCCCGAGGAGGAACTCTCCCCGCACCTGCGCTCGCGCGCCGAGGTCGGCCGCATCCTGCTGGCCTCCGGTGTCCCGACGACCGTGCTGCGGGCGGCCGTCATCATCGGTTCCGGCTCGGCCTCCTTCGAGATGCTGCGCTACCTCACCGAGCGGCTGCCCGTGATGGTCACCCCCAACTGGGTGAACACCCGCGTCCAGCCGATCGCGGTGCGGGACGTGCTGCGCACCCTGGTGTGCAGCACGCGGATGCCGGACGACGTCAACAGGACGTTCGACATCGGCGGCCCCGACATCCTGACGTACCGGCAGATGATGATGCGGTACGCGGCCGTGGCCGGGCTGCCCCGGCGGCTCATCGTGCCGGTGCCCGTCCTGACGCCGACGCTCTCCAGCCACTGGGTCGGCCTGATCACCCCCGTGCCGCGCTCCATCGCCCGCCCGCTCACCGAGTCGCTGCGCCACGAGGTCGTCTGCCACGAGCACGACATCACGCGGTACGTGCCCGATCTGCCGGGCCGGCCGATCGCGTTCGACGAGTCGGTGCGCCTGGCCCTGCAACGCGTCCGGGAGGCCCGGGTGGCCACCCGGTGGTCCTCCGCCTCCCTGCCGGGCGTCCCCAGCGACCCGCTGCCCACGGACCCCGACTGGGCGGGCGGCAGTCTCTACACGGACGAGCGGGAACGCACGGTCGACGCCTCGCCCGAGGCCCTGTGGCGGGTCGTCGAGGGGATCGGCGGCGAGAACGGCTGGTACTCCTTCCCCCTCGCCTGGGCCGCGCGCGGCCACCTGGACCGGCTGGTGGGCGGTGTGGGCCTGCGCCGGGGACGCCGTGACGCGGCACGGCTGCGGGTCGGCGACTCGCTCGACTTCTGGCGCGTCGAGGAGATCGAGCCGGGCCGGCTGCTGCGGCTGCGGGCCGAGATGCGGGTGCCGGGCCTCGCGTGGCTGGAGATGTGCGTGGACACCGACGACGACGGCACCGTCCGCTACCGCCAGCGGGCCCTCTTCCACCCGCACGGTCTGCTCGGCCACGCCTACTGGTGGAGCGTGTCGCCCTTCCACGCCGTCGTGTTCGGCGGCATGGCCCGCAACATCGCGCTCACCGCCGCCAGGACCGCTCCCCGGGCGGTGCCCGGGAGCGCGCCCGCGGGCTGACGGCAGGTCACCGTCGCACGGGTGAAAGGGAGGCCCCGGACGCATCCACCGGGCGGCGCCGGACGGAAGTACGGCATGGCCAGAGGTACCGCGGAGCCTTCCCCCCTGCCTTCGTCCGCCCTCTCCCCCCGCTCGCGCCCGTTCCGTCGTCTCCCTCCC
>NZ_VDFC01000087.1:6150-11260 GCF_008369065.1 Streptomyces apricus
CCCCCCCGTAGTCCCGGAGTCCCGCCATGAACGTCTCGGTCGTCCTGTTCACGTCCGACCTGCGTCTGCACGACCACCCGCCGCTGTGCGCGGCGCTCGACGGCTCCCGCGCGGTGGTGCCCCTCTTCGTGCGCGACCGCGCCGTCGACCGGGCCGGTTTCGCCGCCCCGAACCGGCTGGCGTTCCTCGCCGACTCCCTGCGGGACCTGGACGCGGGGCTGCGCGAGCGCGGCGGACGGCTCGTGTACCGCGTGGGCGACCCGGTGGACGAGGTGTGCAAGGTGGTCACCGAGACGGACGCCGACGAGGTGCACATGGCCGCCGGGGTCAGCGCGTACGCCCACCGTCGCGAGGAGCGGCTGCGGGCCGCGCTGGAGGCCGAGGGACGCCGGCTGCACGTCCACGACGAGGTGCTCACCGCACTGGCGCCGGGCGCGGTCACGCCGGTCGCGTCGGACCACTTCGCCGTCTTCACGCCGTACTTCCGGCACTGGGAGCGCCACCGGGTGCGTCCGGCGCTGGGCGCGCCCCGGGCCGTGCGCGTACCCGAGGAGGTGGGTTCGGAGCGGCTGCCCGAGCGCGCGGAGCTGTCCGGCCTGTCGGAGGGGCTCGCCACGGGCGGTGAGCGGGAGGGCAGGAAACGGCTCACGGCCTGGCTCCGCGACGGCGTCGACGCGTACGAGGAGCGCCACGACGACCTGGCCGGGGACGCCACCTCCCGGTTCTCCCCGCACATCCACTTCGGCACACTGTCCGTCGTCGAGCTCGTCCACCGGGCGCGGCGGGCGGGTGGCCCCGGCGGCGAGGCCTTCGTACGGCAGCTGGCGTGGCGGGACTTCCACCACCAGGTGCTGGCGGCGCGGCCCGCCTCCTCGGTACGGGACTACCGCACGCGCAACGACCTGTGGCGCTCGCCGAGCGCGGCGGCGCGGGAGATCGAGGCCTGGAAGGCGGGCCTGACGGGCTATCCCCTCATCGACGCGGCCATGCGGCAGTTGCGGCACGAGGGGTGGATGCACAACCGGGGCCGTCTGCTGACCGCGAGCTTCTTCACCAAGACGCTGTACGTCGACTGGCGCGTGGGCGCCCGCCACTTCCTGGACCTGCTGGTCGACGGCGACATCGCGAACAACCAGCTCAACTGGCAGTGGGCGGCGGGAACGGGCACCGACACCCGGCCCAACCGGGTGCTCAACCCGGTCGCGCAGGGCAAGCGGTTCGACGCCGACGGCGCGTACGTGCGGCGCTGGGTGCCCGAACTGGAGGGAATGGCGCGGAAGTTCGTGCACGAGCCGTGGCGGATGCGGGAGGCCGAGCGCGCCGCCTACGACTACCCCGGCCCCGTCGTCGAGCTCGCCGACCGGCTGGAGCGCTTCAAGCACGCCCGCAGCCGCGGCTGAGGTCTGCCCCGGCGCGCCCGGGGCGGACCGCTACGGACCGGGCGCCGTATGCGCGCAGCGGGCCGTGAGGACGGACAGCGCCTCGCTCAGGCTGGGCGGCCGCAGCATCCCCTGGGCCGAACGGCCCGCCCAGCCGGGGCCGCCGAGCACCACCGTCGGCTGTCTGCGGGCGCCCCGCACGCCCCATTGCGTGGCGGCGATGTGCCGGGCCAGCGGGAGGCTCGCCGTGGACCGGGCCTGGGCCCACAGGACGACGGCCGCGGGCCCCAGGCGGCGCACCGCCGCGACCAGCGCCTCCGCGGGCACCGCGGCGCCCAGCATCCTGGTGGGCAGGGCGCGTTCCACGAGTCCGGCGTTGAGCGCCTCCAGGGGCAGCGTGTGCTCCTCGCCCGGGACGCAGGCCAGGAGCACGGGCCCCTGCGCGGTGTCCGGGGCACCGGCGGGCGACATCGGCGTCACCCGGCGCAGCGCGGTGGAGATGTGCCAGGAGAGCAGGTGCTCGACCTCGACGTAGCGGTCGCCGGAGGAGGCCCACTTGCGGCCGACGGCGTGCAGGGTCGGCATCATCACCTCCTCCCAGGCGACGGTGAGGCCGTACCGCTCGACGAGGGCCGTCAGCCGGCTGTCCAGGGCCGGGGCGTCGAGCCGGACGGCCGCCCTGGCCAGCCCCCGGCACTCCTGGCGCACGTCGCCCAGCGGCAGCGGGCCGGCCGCCCGGGAGCGCCCGCCGCCCGTGGTCGCCCGGCCGCCCGCGGTGAGCACGGTGCCGGAGGGCCGGTCCGGCGCTCCGGACACCCGGCGTCCGGACGCGGGGGTTCCGCGGCCTGCGGCCGGCCCGCCGCCGTCCGCGGCGGCCTTCTCCCGGTCCCCCTCGCCTCCTTCGCCTCCCTCGTCCCCCTCGTCTTCCCAGTTCTCCTGGTTCTCCTGGTCGTCTTGGTTCCTCTGGTTTCCCGCGGACGGTCCGTGCGTCGTCGGCCGTCCCAGGACGGTCCGCAGGGGCCCGTCCGCGGCGGACCGCTCCCGGGCGGCCGCGTCACCGGCCTTGGCGGCGCGGGCCGCCTCGCCGGGAGGGACCCCGGCCGAGGTGAGCCGGCACATCGTCTCCAGCACCGCCACGTCCTGGGGCGTCCAGCGCCGGTGCCGGCCGTCGGCGCGCACCGCGGGCCCCAGCCCGTACCGGCGGTCCCACGAGCGCAGCGTGGTGGGCGACACCCCCAGCCGCCGGGCCAGCCCACCGGTCGTCATCCCCGTGCCGACCGCCGCGGCCTCGTTCGTGTCGGGCTCCGGGTGACCACCCGGCTCGCCCGTCGGCTCGTCCATGAACCGACTATACGACGCAGAATCGACGCGGTTTGATGCCCCGGCCGTTCCGCTCCCACGATGACGACACCGGGGCGGTGTACGGAAGTTGCCCCGGGCCGGCGCCCCCGGAACCCGCCCCGTGGTCCGGCGGGCGCCGTACGGCCGTACCCCGCGCGGCCGGGACGCAGCCGTGCGAGGCGAGGAGCCGTGAGCCATGACACGACGACCGGCGGCCGGGCCGCAGGAAGCACTCGGCGACGAGGAGCTGGCCCGCGGCCTGGTCGGCGGGGACGAGGCATGTCTGGCCGCCGCCCACGCGCGGTGGTCACCGCTGGTGCACGCGCTCGCCCGGCGCGCCCTCGGCGACGACCGGGAGGCCGAGGACGTCACCCAGCTGGTGTTCCTCGGCATGTGGCGCGGCCGCCACGGCTACCGGCCCGAGCGCGGCCCGATGGCCGGCTGGATCATCGGCATCGCCCGGCGCAAGATCGCCGACGCCCTGGCGGCCCGCGCGCGGCGCGCCGAGCTCGTCGCGTCGGCCGGAGCCGTCCTGCTGCTCACCGATCCCTCGGGAGGGTGTCCCGAGGGCGCCCTCGACCGGGTGCTCGTGGGCCGCGAGATCGCCAAGCTGCCCGCCTCCCAGCAGGAGGTCCTGCGGCTCGCCTTCTACGAGGACCTCACCCAGACCCAGATCGCCCGGCGCACCGGTCTGCCGCTGGGGACGGTCAAGAGCCACGCCCGGCGCGGGCTGCACCAGCTGCGCCACGGCCTGCGCCAGGCGGAGAACAGCCGGGGCGAGCGGCCGGAGTGATCTGCCGGGTGGCCGGAGTGGCCCGCCGGACGGCCGGCGACCGAACGGGTGCACGGGACGCGTGTGCACGTTCGATGCAGAAACGATGCGCTGTCGCCACCGGGACCGTAACCGGTGCCGCTTCGGGTGCATCCGGACGTCGCGTCCCGTGGGAAGTACGGGAAAGAAGGAGCCCTGGGGTCCGGGACGCGGGACCGCGGTCCCGCGCGACCGTGCGGGCTTCCTTTCGAACCCCCCTCCCGGGGTAGTCGGCTGTTCCGGGAGGGGCGCCGGTCCGGCGGTCGGCCCCCCGGACCGGCTCAAGGCCCCCGGGGCGCCGTCCTGGACCATCGCCGGCGCCCCGGGCCGGCCCTTCCTGCGGCCCGTCCGCACGCGAAGGCGCAGGAGAGACCCGCTCGTGACCAATCCGCCGGCCCCCCGGCAACGGATTCCAGCCGTACGAAACCCGCCCCCGGAGGACCCCCTCGTGAAAGAAGCCGTGCACATCGGCAGGAACCCCTCGGCAGGACCGGACCTGGAGGACCTGATGCAGCGCGTCGCCCTCGGGGACCAGGAGGCCTTCGCCGGTCTCTACGACGTCGTGGCGGGACCCGTCCTCCCGCTGGAGGATGGGCCTGCTCAGGTCGGAGGCGTCCACCTGGAGGTAGCGGTAGCCGCGGTCGGCGGCGATGCGGGCGCGGTGGGCGACCAGGGCGCGGTAGATGCCGCGGCCGCGCCAGGCCTCGACGGTGCCGCCGCCCCACAGGCCGGCGAACCGCGTGCCCGGGACGAGTTCCATCCGGGCCGAGGAGACCGGGACGTCGCCGGCGAGGGCCACGACCGCGACCACGGTGTCCGGGTCCTCGTCGAGCTGGGCGAGCAACTGGCGGCGCAGCCGGGTGCCGGACGTGCCGAAGGCGCGCTCGTGCACGCCGACCACGAGGTCGATGCCCGCCGCGTCGGTGACGGGCCGCAGCACGACGCCCGCCGGCGGCTCCGGGTCGAGGACCGGACCGCCGGTCTCGGCGATCATCAGGGTCTCCGCCGGCTCGGGCGTGAACCCGGCGGCCCGCAGTCGTTCCCCGAGGTCGGCGGGCCGGTCGTGCCCGTACAGCTTCCACTCGAAGGCGCGGCCCGCCGCCGCGAAGCGGCGCACCTGGGCGGCGACGGCCGCGTCCGCGCCGGACTCCGTCAGGTCCGACCAGACGACTCCGTTCCAGCCGTGCTCGGGCCCGATGTGCCGGACCACCCCGCCGTCCCGCTCCACGACGCCGTCGGAGCCGTAGGGTTGCGCGCCCTCCCGCATCTCCCGGTCGAACAGTGCCAGCACCGCTTCATGATCCATACGGGTCACTCCAGCATGCGCGGTCCGCCGCGGCAACGGAGTTCTGGCCAGGGCGGGTCCGGAGAGGTCCTGATCCCGTACGGAGGCCCCACCGGTCGTCGTGACCGGTGGGGCCTTCCGTCCTCGGAGGTGACGCTCGGCTGGGAACCGGCGCGGCGCTCGCACGCCGTACCGGTTCAGCGCACCGGCGAGGACGACGGTCCGCACACCGCCCGCTCCGGCGGTCCGCACAGGACCGCGGCACGGTCCGGTGCGCGCCCGCGGATGCGGACC
>NZ_VDFC01000088.1 GCF_008369065.1 Streptomyces apricus
CCCCACGGGTGCATGCCCGCGCCGAGCACCGCCACGTCCCCCGTCACGCCGTCGCCCCCACCGGCCGCCAGTGCCAGGTGGTCCAGGTCGTCTCTGCGTCCTCGTTGAGCACGCCCGCGACGGCCTCCACCTCCATGCCCACCGCCAGGTCCGCGGCACGGACGCCGGGAACCGCCTGCCCGAGCACGACGAGGCGCTCCGCGGCCAGCTCCACCGCGATCAACGCGTGAGGCTCCCATTCACGTTCCGGGTCGGACACGTACGGTGACGGCGGCCGGTACCGGCTGTCCGTGTACGACCACACCCGGCCCCGCCTCGACAGCGGAACCTCCTCCAGATCGCCGCCCGGGCAACCCGGAACGCGGCAGAAGGCGTCCTCCCGGGGGAAGAACACGGACGCGCAGGCCGAACAGCGTGTGCCGAGGAGCCGGAAAGCGTCTCCCTCGCCGGTGAACCAGCCGGTGACCACGGGGGTGCGAGTACGCGACAAGGCTCCTCCAGGCGCTGTATCTGACGGAACGTCAGGAGTCTGTCACGGGCCACGCCGATTGGGCAGGGGCCGGGGCGCGCACACCGCGGAGAACCGCCGGGGCCGTTCATGCGTCCGACTATCGGTAGGGGCGGCCGGGGCCCACGGGGGTGGTTCCGGCCGTCCCTCACCGTCCGGGCACGCGGAACACGCCCGACCGCTTCCCCCGGGGAACCCGCTCCTGGTAGACGCATGGGCCATGACCCGACTCACCACAGCGGTACGCGCTCTCGTCACCGCACTCGCCGCCCTGCTCACCGCCACCGCGACCGCCACCGCCGCCCCCGCGGCCGCCGCCCCCGCGGACGCGGCCTCCGAGCCGAAGGCGCCCGAGGACTTCGTGGCCCTGCGGTCCGTGGACCGCACGATCATCCAGGAGATCCGCTACTCCACCCCGCACAACTTCGTGGGCGAGCGTATCGACGGCTACCGCCAACCGCTCTGCATCCTCACCGAGCCCGCCGCCGAGGCCCTCCACCGCGCCCAGCGGCACCTGTTGCGCCGGGGCTACTCCCTGAAGGTCTACGACTGCTACCGGCCCCAGCGCGCCGTCGACCACTTCGTCCGCTGGGCCGAGGACCTCGACGACCAGGCCATGAAGGGCGAGTTCTACCCGGAGGTCGACAAGACCCGCCTGTTCGAGGACGGCTACATCGCCGAGAAGTCCGGCCACAGCCGCGGCTCCACCGTGGACCTCCCACCCGCCCGTACGTCCCCGGCGAGCCCCTCGTGCCCTGCTTCGCCCCGCAGGGTGAGCGCTTCCCCGACAACTCCGTGGACATGGGCACGGGGTACGACTGCTTCGACACCCTGTCGCACACGCTCGACCCGCGGATCCAGGGACAGCAGCGCGCCAACAGGCTGCTCCTGAAGGACACCCTGGAGGAGCTCGGCTTCGTGAACCTCGCCGAGGAGTGGTGGCACTTCACCTACAAGCCGGAGGCCTACCCCGACACCTACTTCGACTTCCCGGTGTCGGCGCGCTCGCTCCGCGCGTCCCGCTGAGGTGCCGCCCGGGGCGACCGGCGACCGCTTCCTTGTGATCATCGGATACAGTCCCGGGCGTGTCTCCATCCCAGAACCCGTCCGCCAACTCCGCGCCGGGCACCCACTGTTCGAGCTGCGGCGCAGCCTACGGAGAAGACGTCTCCGGCTGGCCCCGCACCTGTACGTCCTGCGGCGTCGCGGCCTACCGCAACCCGCTGCCGGTAGCGGTCGCCCTGCAGCCCGTGTACGACACGAAGGGCGCCGCCCTGGTCGTCATCACCCGGACCATCGAGCCCGCGCGCGGGGGCGTCGCACTGCCCGGCGGCTTCATCGACCACCAGGAGGACTGGCGGCAGGCCGTCGTCCGCGAGCTCAAGGAGGAGACGGGCATCGTCGCGGCGAGCCGCGACGTACGGCTCGTCGACGCGCTGAGCTCGCCCGACGGCCACCTGCTGCTCTTCGGTGCCCTCCCGGAGCGTCCCGCCGCCGAGCTGCCGCCGTCCGCCGCGACGGACGAGACCGAGGGCTGGCACCTGCTGCGCGGGGCGACCGACCTCGCCTTCCCGCTGCACACCCTGGCGGTCCGGGCCTGGTTCGAGGGCCGCTACGTCTGAGGCCCACCGGCCCCGGCGGTCGCCCCGGCCAGCCGGCGCCGCAGGGCCGTCAGGCCCCCAACCCCCGTATCCGCACCGGCAGGGACGGCTCCACCGGGCCGTCGTCCCCGTCCCGTTCCACCACGACGCGCCCGCCCCGCCGGCGCGTCACATAGCGCTCGATCTCCGGCTCGTCCCAGCCGGTCACGTCACCGGCCCCGCCATCGGCCCCGGTCACGTCACCGGCCCCCTCCGGGTCCTTGGGCTCGACGACCACCAGCCCGCCCCCGGTCCGCCCGCGGGCGGGCGCCCACACCTCCAGCTCCACCGAACCGTCCTCGCCCCGCACGGGCAGGACCGCGCCCGCCCGCACCAGGACCGGGATCCGCGACAGGGGAGCCTCGACCAGCACCTGCGCCGGCCCTTCGTACGCCTCCTCGGTCACCACGTCGTACCAGCGCCCCCGCGGCAGCCGCACGGCACGCCGGACCGTGCCCGGCYCCAGCACCGGCGCCACCAGGAGGCAGTCACCGAGCAGGAAGGCGTCCTCGCGATCGCGCAGCGCCCGGTCCTCCGGGGCGCCCCACCACAGCGGCCGCACGTACGGCGCCCCGGTGCGCCGCGCCAGATGCGCCAGCGTCATGAAGTACGGCAGCAGCCGCCGCCGCTCGACGAGCGCCACGCGCGCGTGCTCCAGGACCTCGTCCCCGAACGCCCACGGCTCCCCGGCCCCCGCGTGCGTACGGAAGAGCGGCAGGTACGCGCCCAGCTGGAACCACCGCAGGTACAGCTCGGGGGAGGGGGCGCCGTCCGAGCCGCCCACGTCCGACCCCGAGTACGGCACCCCGCAGAGCCCGAGCCCCAGCACCAGCGACAGCGACGCCCGCAGCCCGGGCCACCCCGTGGCCACCTCCCCGGCCCCCTCGTACACCGCGTCCCCCGGAACGGCCCCCACCGCCGGTTCCACGGCCGACACCAGCCGGATCCCGTCCCGGCGCAGCTCCTCCGCCAGCACCGGCAGCTTCGGGTAGCGGTCCCGGTCCACCGAGAACATCCGGTGCGCCTCCAGATGCCCGATGCCCAGGTGCACCGCGTCCAGCGGCAGCCCGCGCTCGTGGTGACTGCCCACCACCCGCCGCACCTCTTGCTCGGTCCCGCGGCCCGACCGCGCGTGCTGGTGCCCCAGCGCCCAGGCCGGCGGCAGCGCGGCGGCGCCCGTCAGCGACGCCCAGTTCTGCAGCACGCGCGCGGGAGTGCCCACCATCACCCAGCAGCGCAGCGGCCCGCCCTCCATCCGCAGCTCGCTCGCCCCGGCCCGGTCGTGCCCGGACCCGGCACCCTCCGCACCCTCGCGCAGGGTCACGGAGCCGTCCCAGGAGTTGTCGTGGAACACCAGGTGCGTGGCCGCGYCGGCCACCACCAGCTGCACCGGCACGGTCAGGTGCAGCGGATCGTCACCGGGACCGAGGGCCCGCCCGGGATCCGTGTTCCACAGGCGGTACGT
>NZ_VDFC01000089.1:0-1131 GCF_008369065.1 Streptomyces apricus
CTCCCAGCCGTGCCCCTGCCCCTGCCCCATGGCGTTTTTCCCCTTCGCGTACGATTCCGGCCATCAAGTTAGGTGAGCCTAACCTAAATCTGAGGGGAGACGCAGGGTGACCGTCGAGATCCACCGTGACGCCTGGGGCGTACCGCACCTCCGCGCGGACGACGTGCTGGAACTGGCCCGCGCGCAGGGGCTGGCCACGGCCCTCGACCGCGCCTGGCAGATCGAGGTGGAGCGGCACCGGGCCCGCGGCACCTCGGCCGCGTTCCTCGGCGCGGACGCCCTCGACTGGGACCGGTTCGCGAGACGGGCCCTGCTCGACGACACGGCGAGACGCTGCTTCACGGCCCTGGAGAGACGGGACCCCGGGACGGCCCGCTGGGTCCGGGCGTACGTCGACGGGGTCAACCAGGGCCTCGCCGAAGGGGCCCGCCGTGCCCCCGAGTTCGAGGCCGTCGGGCTCGCGCCGGGCCGGTGGGAGCCGTGGACGCCGATGGGCGTCTGGCTCGCCACGCACATCCTGTTCGCCGGTTTCCCGGCCAAGCTGTGGCGCGAGGAGGTCGTACGCCACCTCGGTCCGGACGCCGTCGGGCTGTTCGCCACCGACGGGCCCGGGACCGCCGGCAGCAACGGCTGGCTCGTCGACGGCGCGCGCACGGCCACCGGGTTCCCGGTCCTCGCGGGCGACCCGCACCGCTTCATCGAGGCGCCGGGCGTCTATCAGCAGGTGCGGCTGGCCTGCCCGGAGTTCGACGTCGTGGGCCTGGCCGTGCCGGGCGTCCCCGGCATCGCCCACTTCGGCCACACCGGCACGGTGGCCTGGTCCATCACCAACGCGATGGCCGACTACCAGGACCTGTACCGGGAACGGCTGCGGCGGACCGGCTCCGGCACCGGCCCGGGCTCCGACKCCAGCTCCGGCCCCGGCCKCCTGGTCGAGGCGCTCGGCCCGGACGGCGCGTGGCKCCCCGTCTCCCGCCGCACCGAGACGATCGAGGTGGCGGGCGGCGACCCCGTCGAGGTCGAGGTGATCGAGACCGACCGGGGCCCGGTCGTCATCGGCGCCGACACCGGTGTCGGTGGCTGTACGGAAACCGACGGCCCCGGCCCCGGCCCCATCAGCCTTCGCTACCC
>NZ_VDFC01000089.1:1231-19328 GCF_008369065.1 Streptomyces apricus
AGACCAGCCTCCATCGCTGCGGGCTTCGCGGTGATGCGGCAGGTCGTTCGCTCCGTGGCGCTCAGCCGTAGCCAAACGCCGTCGAACGACTCGACGGGTCCGACCGTCACATCGGTCCAAGCGAGCGACTTCGGTCGGGTGAGGACGTCGCGGAGGAGGTCCAGGGCGATGGACTGGTCCTCGTCCCAGTAGAGCCTGATGAGCCGGTCGTCGTCGATGTAGTCGTTTCGCTCCCCGTCCTGGCCGATCACCGGGAGGAAGCCACACATCTTGACGGAGTCAGACCGCATCACCCTCTCTTCGCGTCGGAAGGCCACGGCCCTGGAGAGCCCGCGCCATCGCAGGGGGACCACGAGGCGTCCGCCGACGGCGAGCTGGTCCCACCAGGCACCGGGGAGGTCCCACATGCCGACCGTGGCGATCATTCGGTCGTAGGGGCTGAATCGTGAGGCGCCGAGGGCGCCGTCCCTGGTGACCACGCGAACGTCTTCACATCCATTCGCGTCGAGCATCCGGCGGGTGTAGGCGGTGACGTCGGGATCGATGTCGCACGTGGTGACCTGCCCGGACTTCCCGGTGAGGTGCTTGAGAAGGGCGGCGTTGTAGCCGGTGCCGGCCCCGATCTCGAAGACGTTGTCGCCTTCGCGGACCGCGAGCTGGACCAGCATGAAGTGCACGACGTCGGGCTGGGACGCACAGCTCAGCGGAAGCGCGTCCTCGTCGGGGTTCTCCTTGATCGTCACGCTCTTGTTGGCGTACGCCTCCTCAAGGGACGCATCCGGGAGGAAGGCATGACGGGGCACGGTCCGCATGGCGGTCTCGACGCCTGCGTCGCGGAGGCCGGAGACGTCCTCCTGCAAGATGGCGTCGACCAGGCTGTTGCGCAGGTCCTCGGGGGAGGCGCCAGGGGTGGTGTTCATCGCGTCCTTCCGGAAGGTGCCCGGCCGCGCGTACGGCAGGGGCAGATCGTAGTTGTTCGCAGTCATGAGGGGGGTGGGTCGTGGCTTCATCCCGTCAGGAGCAAGCAGCGATCCCAGGGGACGGTGACCGCCGTGTTGACGGGGTCGGTGAGACGGACCAGGTGAATGCCTGCCGTGCCGTCCATCAAGGCCGTGCCGTCCGGCAGACCTCGGCGGTCCACTTGCTCGTCGAACCGGGTGTTCAGCCCGTGTAGACGCGTTGCGAGTTCGTCGTCGATGGCGTCGACGGCAGTACGGGCGACGGTTTGCACGAGCCCCGCCCAGCCGTGGCAGAGAGACGCGTCGGTGAGCTGGGCGAGCTGCTGGTCGTCGGCCAGGCATCCGGCTAGGGCCTGCTCTGCCTGGCGTTGCCGGTCACGGTCGCCGAGGGCGAGGCCGGCGAGTTGCTGGGCGCGGGCGATGCCGGGGGTTCCGTAGCACCATGACGGGCGCCCGGGTCCTGGGCGTTGGAGCTCACCACGTTGCTGTTCGGCTGGGATGATCAGGTCCGGCCACCAGGCGCGCGAGCCGGTGCCGGTGCGCCAGCGGTCGAACCAGTCGCAGATCCGGGTGACGGCTTTCGTCTGCCCGGGCACCGTATGGCCGTGGCGCAGTGCCGTGGCCAGCAGCGCCAGCGGTCCGGCGACGCCGTGGGCGAGGCCGAAGTTGCCGTGTCCGCCGGGCCATCGCGGCGACGGCCGCAGATCGGGACTGTCGCCGGTCCACCAGCCGGGCAGGCGTCGTGCTTCGATGGTGATCGGTTCGGTCAACCGCACCAAATAGGCGAGGATGTCCTGCAGTTCGGTCTTGTGGCCGCGGTGCAGGTGATACACACCCAGCCCGGTCAGCCCGCTGATGAGGTCGTACTCGCTCAGGGCGGGTAGGGCGCCGCGATCGATACGGGCGTGCGCCCGCTTGAGGCGGTGGCGTGTGACGTCGGCGATGTGCGTGTCCAGAGTCGCTAGGGCGCGAGTGGCGGTGTTCGAGTGGATGAAGCTGAGCACGTACGCGACAGCTGGGGCGCCCTCGTACAGACCGCAGGCTTCGGGAGCGGCCTGGATCGGGCCCTTGACCATGGCGGCGGCCCAAGGCCGGAGCGCGTCCCTGTGGTCTTCGCCAATGTGGGCCCTGACGGCGTGCAGCAGGGTGACCCCCGCCGCGCCTGAGTACAGTGACTGGCCCCAGCCGGACCCGGTGGGTGTGGGCGCCACGTCGTGGTTCATCAGTGGCTCTCCCCTGGCCAGGCGGCCCGTGCGACGGCGGACTGACGGGCAAGCCGGCGGCAGAATCCTTCGTCCTCCCGGTCCACGCCGCGCAGACGGTTGTGATGCATGTGCAGCAAGGATTCCAGGACGGAGTCGAGGTCCCTGCTTTCGGAGAGGCTCTCGCGATATAGCGCCAGGGCCACGGCGCGGCGGTGCCAAGCCTGGGTTAGCGCTTCGCCCCAGCCGCGGGCTCGGGGTGTGAACCGGCGAACGAGTTCGATGGCCTGGTCGCTGACGCCTCGCCCAACATGAGCCGAAGGTGCGGGGCGGTTCGCCAGCCACCGCATGCCCTCGTCGAGGCCCAGTAGGCCGCAGGCAATGTCCACCATGCCGACCGCAGCCAGCGTGCGCCCGTAGACCCCGTCGGCTCCCAGGCTCTGCAGGGCGACGAGGACATAAGCCGAGTCGGCCGTGAACACCGCCTCGGCACTGCGCAGGGCGACTCCGGGGCCGTATCGGCCGATCTCCGGGGTGTACGTGTCGAACACGAGCCTGCTGCTGAGCCCTTCGCGGCGTAGCCCGGCGGCCCATCGGGCGACGATCTCTGTGTAAACGGCGTACTGCCCGGGGCTACGGGTGCGGATACGCAGGCGCATATGGTCGAGATCGTGCGGGGCCCGGTAGCGGACGAACCACCACTCGGGTGCCTCAGGTAGTTGGACCACGAGCTGCGGGAGGCAGGTGGCGATCAACTCCTCGAACTGTTCGGGATGGCTGTAGATCTTGGCGTTCAGCCAGGGTGCCTGCACCGCCCCTGGTACGGGTCCGAGAGTGCCGTTGGTCAGCACGGGGAGGGAGCCGGAAAGCGGGTCGGGCATCGGCGGGCGGGTGCTGGTCATCGGCAGGGCGATCTCGTGGACGTGGCCGGCGATCCAGCCGTAGGTCTCCTCGGCCGGTGCTTCCGTGAGCGCGGCGTGGCCTTCCCGGTCCACGTGGGAGCGCAGGACGGTGGCGTGGGCGAGCACGTCGAGTTGGAGCCGTTGCGTCCGGTCGTCCTCCCGCAGCTCGACGGCACCGTGGCAGTGCCACCGCTTCCGCCACCGGCCGAAGGCGTCGGTCCACTCCCGCATGTCCGCGCAGCGGTTTGGGAGGTCGCCGGCGGTCAGGTGCCAGCGGCCGGGAGAGAGGATCACGCGCCCGTAGCGGACGCGCGGCAGGAATGGCAGCCGTCCGCTGTACGGCCCCCAGTCGAAGCCGGTCCAGGCAGGACCGAAGGAGCGGGTCAGGTGCGCCAGGAACCTCGCCAGGGGCGGGGGTTGCTTGTCCAGGGCCATGGCGTGGAAGACCTGCGGATCCACCAGGCGACGGCGGGAGATGCTGACCAGGTACAAGCGGGCGTGCGTGGCCGTGACCGCGAGGTCGTCCACGTCGATGAGCGTCGCCGAGGTGTCGTCGGAGCTGCGGTGCTCACCCAACGGGATCACGTGCGGGAGATAGGCGGGGATGCGGGCGACGTTCTCCGTGTGTGGGTACAGAGGCGGGAAGGAGAGCTGCGCGGTCAGCGCGTTCTCGACGCCTGGGGGAACGTGGCGGTAGATCTCGTCCAGCCCCGTGCCGGTGGCTACCGGAGTGAACCGGGAGGTGAGCGTTCCCGCGGCGCGGGCCGGTGTCACCGTGAGCGTGAAGTCCCCGTCTTCCAGGGCGGACAGGCTGTCGGCGTGCAGGCGCGCGCACATCTCCACATGAGGTGGTGCCTCCTGCCCGGTGGGCGTATCGCCGGCCAGACTGTCGATCAGGTCGTCGGTGAGCACGATCTCCCTGCTGCCGCCGGCCAGTGCCTGCCAGGCCAGGGACAGCAGCCGCTCGTCGCGCTCGGAGACCGTCGGGGGCGGAGCGGTCACACGGCTGCCGGGGTACTCGGCTGGGTAGCCGAGTCCTGACGCCGGGTCGACGACCTCCTTCACCGGCACGAGGGTGCCGGTGCCGTACCGCTCCCAGAACGCGACCTGGTATTCCTTCCACACACCCTGGCCCGCTGGTCGACGCGTGAGCCGCAGTAGAGCACCGGCGGCCCTCTCCATCTCCATCGCGACGCTCCCGGGGATCCGTACCTCGGCGTCCAGTCGTAGGTCGACGGCCAAGGGACTTCGACCCGCCTCGGAGAGTCGACGCAGCCGACCCGCGAGTTCCTTCCGAACCGGCCCTTGCGCTCTCGCGGGGAGCCGGTTGTGCTCGTGTACGGCACGTTGCACCGCCTCAAGCTCATGCAGGACTTGTGCGACTTCCGGCACCGTGCCCGCATCCACGCCGCGCAGCTGAGCGATCAGATGGGACAGCGGATCGGTGTCGGTCATGGGCGCGCGCAAACTGGTGATCAGGAACTTCTCACGTACCAGCGCGCCGAGCAGTGTGCGGATCTTCTGTGGGTCGGTCGAGGGGAAAGAGGCGGCCAACTGCTCCGCAAGGGCGGCGAAGTGGACCGGTCGACGTGCCAGATTCTCGATCACGCGTACCGCGCTGGTGCGCCGAACGGTGGCCCCCATCGGTCCGCCGTGTGGAACGTGCAGGCGTCCACCGCGGCGCGCCGTCAGATTGTTCAGGACGACATCCAGGCGCTCCAGCAGGGCCGGACACACCTCCAGGCGGACGAGGACGTCGTCCAGCCACTCGGTGTCCACCCGAGCCACGGCTCGGTGAGCCTCCCCCCACTTCATGTGCGGCGTCGAGCCCACGTCGGCCGCGGTGACTCCCGCGAAGAGGCCGAACGGGGTCGGCCGCCCGGTGGCGCGCAACAAGTAGCGGACGGTGGCTACGGCAGCGCGCCGGACCTGCTTGGAGCGCGCCGGCTGCCCGCCGCAGATCGCGTCGACCCGCGTGGCGAGATCACCGCTCGCCTGCCGGACGGCATCGGCGAACCGCGCATCGGCCCACACGTGCCTCAGCCACCTGCCGCATGCGTCCGTGTCGGACAGATCAGGCCACCAATCTGGCAGATCCGTCAGCGGCATCGCGGCGGCCCGGAGCAACGCCGCGCCCGTGTGCTGGTAGAGCTTTCCGTCGCTCCCCATCCCATTACCTCCGCCATCAGCCCTGTGAACGAGCGGGGTCGGGAGCGGCAGCGCCCCCGACCCCGTGCACTCGCCGTCGTCAGACGGCGCTGGCACAGGACGAGGCACAGGACGCCGCGCACCCGTCACCGGTACCGCACGCCTTGGGAAGCAGGTCGGCGCCGATCTCCGTGACGATCGTCAGGTCGACATCGAACGGGTCGTCGGGCACCCCGGGGGCGACCGTCGTGACGGATGCCTCAGTGGTGGCCGTCGTGACCGAGGTGAGCGTGGCTGCGCTGCTCATCGCATTTCCTCTCTGTCGGAAGGATCCGAACGGTTCGTCGTGCTACCCGCCCTGTGCGCGGAGTGCCGCAGGACCGGGTTGCCGCGTTCGCACTTTGGGTGTGGCCCCTCGCCGGCTATCCGGATTCCGTTGGGAACCCGGATTCAGTGCTTCCGGAGAGGGGGTGAGGACATATGCGCCTCGCCGAAGAGCCTCGCCGGTGGCAGTCGGCGGCGGTACGCCGTCAGCACGCCGTTCGCCCGCCGTCCGGGGATGGGGAAAGAGGCGGACGTACGGCGTACCGCCGCGGCTCAGGCGTAGCGAGGCTGGTCGGCCCAATGCCTAGCGAAGACGAGAAGCGGCGATGAACGCGGTGGACGAAGAGCGCCTGTGCGGGCGGATAGCAGTACGGCGTCATTGGGTGAAGCTGTCCGATTGCACCGAGCCCTCGGAGCTCGCGCGCAGACACGTACGGGAATTCCTCAAGGGGCGTGCCGCACCGGAACGGGTCGATGACGCCGTTCTGGTCGCTTCTGAGCTCGTGGGCAACGCGCTCAGGCATACAGCCGGAGGACCGGACTGCATGAGCGTGGAGATCTACCAGGACGCTGCGGTGTTGCGGGTCCATGACGCGGGACGGGACGTCTCCAGAGTCCGGGTACGTTCCGTGGGGAAGTCGCTGGATGAGCTGACGGGGAACGGTCTCGGGCTGCTGCTCGTCGAGGAGCTGGCCTTCGAGTGGTCGGTCGGGCTGACCGCGATCGGCAAGGAAGTGGTCGTGGTGCTCGCCCTGGGCGCCGGGGGGCTATCCGAGCGGGACGCTCTTCCACACATCCCAGCGGTACGTCCGTCCCTCACGGCGGAGCTCCACCAGCTGGACGACGGACACTGAGAGTTCGATGGCCGGGAGGGTGCGGAGGCTTGAGACCGCTTCCACGACGGGGGCGGCGGGACGCCGACGGTTGTTGTACGCGAGGCTCAGATGCGGTCGGAAAGCGGACGTCGGCTTCTTCGGGACCAAGCCGACGTCACTTCCTGCCTTGGCCAGTGCATGGTGGAGCAGAAGCATGGGTTCCCACGGGCCGAGAGACAGACGGACGGCACCACGGGAACCGGCCAGCGGCATGGCGCGTACGGAGAACGCGGAGGGCAGCAGCGCCTCGACGTCTCTCGTCAAGCTGTCCAACTGGCCGGGTGTGACGTCGCCCGTCGCTCCGACTCGGGCGAGGGTGGTGTGCAGCCCGTCCGCCGGCACCGGGTCAAGGCCGAGGGGCGCCAGCTCCTCCTGGCAGCGCCCGGCAAGGGCAGCGAGCGGCCGAGCATCTGGGAAGGTCAGCATCCAGTAGTACGCACGGCTGCCGTCTGACCAACCTGGGCGTGCCCAGTGGTCGGTCATCTCGTCGAGTGCGCTGAATGCCGCCCAGTCGTGGGCCGCGATGACCGCCGGATCGTATGTATCGGCGGGGGGCTCGGCAGGGAAGGCGGCAGGATCGGTGCTGAGCAGGGGCACCCGTCGGACTCCTTCGGCTTCACACGGTCCTGGAGCACGACGACACCGACGGCGCCTACGACGCGGATGAGGCCATGGCCAGGGCGGCCGGCTGCGAGCTCCAGGTTCGGAACTCCTCGCCATAATCGCGCACCGCCGGGTGATCACGCCATGGCCCTGCTTGCTCACGCAGGTCACGGGAGCGTTGGTAGACGGAATTGATCGGCGAGTCCCCGCATAACCGCAGGGCTTCACGGCCAAGCGCCATTGCGTGATCGATGTCGGGCTTGCTCTGCTGCAGCAGCGCAGTGGCGACGTCGAGGCGTACGAGCGAACGGCTCCAGGAGGAGGTCGAGTGCTCCACCAGATCGTCGATGCGCTCGGCGTCGCGCAGTACCTGGGCCGTGTCGCGCAGCGCCACGTGTGACGTGACGGCGTTGGCCAGCGTCCGGGCCCGTCCATACGGCTCGAAGGAGATGCAGGAGGTCAGCCCTACGGGTACTTCGTGGAGGTCGGAGAGACGGAGTGCCTGTCCGATGGCCTGCTCGACGGCACGCCGGTCGCCGGTCTTGCCGAGGGCCCGGGCCCGGCCGTTGGCGAGCAGACGGATGGACTGGGCATGGCGTGGGGCTCGCTCGACGGCCGAGGCTGCGCAGGCGTCCGCATCGTCGTACCGACCGGCGTAGTAGAGGCCGAAGGAGAGGGTGCCGCACGCCCAGAGATCGGTGTCCAGGTCGCCGATCTCACGGCTGAGATCCCGGGCTTCGGTGCAGTACGCCTCCGAGAGGGCGAAAGCACCCGTGTTCACCGCCATGTAGCCGAGCAGGCTGGAGGCGCGGGCGGCGAGGCGGAAGAGCTCCCGACGCACGCGTGGGGGCTGGCGACCGTCGAGGAGGGTGTGGGCGAGCTGCCGCACTTGGCGGGTCTGAGGGCGAAGGGCATAGGGCCCGTCCTGTTCGTACCGGCTGGTGATGCCCTCCAGAGAGGAATCGAGGAACGTGAGCGTTGCGTCGTCGGTGTTGCTGGTCGTGAGCTGCTGAGCCCGGGCGACGATGTCCAATGGGTTCTCGTCGTCATCACGTGGCGGAGGGACACTCGTCGCCTGCTGGTGCGTTCTCGGCTCCTCGTCGCGGCCGTGTCCGGAGTCGGCTGCGTACGCCGTGGAGAACAGCTCGGACACAGGTCTGCCCAGCATGTGCTCCAGCACCCGGCAGGCGTCAGGACGCGGCAGAGTCAGTAGTTCCCCGCCGTACCAGCGGTCGAACTGGCGTGGAGAAACCTGGAGAGAAGCCAGCCGGGGATCGCGGTCGAGTTCCGCCAGCCGTGCGGCTGCCCGCTCGTACTGGGCGGCGAAAGCCTCGTGCGTCGTCAGGTGCCGTTGCTGGAGCAGCTGCCGGAGCAGCGTCGTCCGTGGCATGGCCCACCCTCCTGGTGCGGCTCGCGGGACCGACACGGAGGCGCGTGTCGGTAGCGAGGTCGTGACTATGTTCGCCCGTTGGTCGGTTGCGGCGCACGCCCGTAGAAAACACGCGCCGTGACTCCTGACAGCATGCCGACGCAACCATCAACTAGGCAATATGTCTTGCAAAGTTGCCCCGTATGGGTTGTAGAGGCGTTGCTGGTACGGAGAAACTTCCGGCATGGCCCTGAAGAGAAGCCTGGTCCCGCAGTCGGTATATCGGCGGCAGCTTGCAGCACGGCTGAAGGAACTACGTGACGCGACCGGGCTTACCCTCGCCGAGGTTGCCGGCCGACTGGAGGTCAACCAGGGGTCGCTGAGCCGGATCGAGAACGGCGAACGCGGTACGACGCCGATCCTCATCCGGGCCCTGCTGGACCTGTACGGCGTCGACGACGAGCACCGAAGGGCCGACGTGCTCGACCTCGTACGGGCGGACAAGGAGCAGCAGAAGCCCTGGTGGCGGAAGTACTCGACGGTGCTCACCCCGACGCGCTACGACGGGTACCTCGCGCTGGAGGCCGACGCGACGCGCCTCGCTAGCTACCAGCCGATGCTCGTGCCGGGACTGCTCCAGACTGAGGACTATGCCCGTGCGGTGATCTCCCAGATGAGGAAGGACCTGTCCCCGTCGCAGGTCGAGTCCTTGGTCAGGGTCCGTATGGAGCGACAAGACAGCCGCCTCAACGGAAGTAATTCCGCCAGACTTTGGGCGATCCTTGACGAAGCCGTACTGCGAAGAACGGTCGGCTCCATCGAAGTGATGCGCGACCAGATGCGGAAACTGGTGGAGGCAAGCGAGCAGCCGAACATCAAAGTGCAGCTGCTGCCGTTATCACTCGGAGCGCATTCCGGCCTGTACGGACCGTTCGTCATCCTGACTTTCCCGCACCCCACACCTCGCCTTGTGTGGTTGGAAAATTCCAAGAACTCCGTGTACCTGGAATCCCCGGAGGACGTGGACAACTACACGGATACTTTCGAGCAGTTGAAGAGTGCTGCTTTTGACTCATCGGATAGTAGTACGTACATCGCGCGCATCAGCAAGGAGCTCGAAGAGTGAGCACGTCCGGTACGCCAGCCAACCGCGATGTCGCGACAGCTATATGCGGTACAGATCTCACGCATGCGCGATGGCGGAAAAGCTCGTACAGCGGGGGTGCGAATGATTGTGTGGAAGTCGCGGAGCTAGCCGAGCACGCTGCAGTGCGCGACTCCAAAGACATCGGTCGTCGTCCGCTGCTGTTCTCGAAAGTAGCGATGCGAGCGTTGGTCGACGGGATCGGCTGCGGGTATATCGATGAATGCTGTGACTCGGAGTGAAGTGGGTGTCATGAGAGTTGAGCGCCTGATCATGGCCTAACGTCGAGCGGTACGTTCGTCGTCCAGAGCCGAGTGGTAATCACCCTCAAGGCCCTTACCTAGATGTGAATTCCGGACTGCGAGATCGTGATCTAGATCTGCAAAGCCGCGAGCGTCGCCCTACTGGAGGAACTGCGTGGAGCTGATCTCTAGTGCCGAGCGCAACCAGCTCTTTGAAAGCTTCGCGCAGGACGCATTTCATCTGGAGCTGAGGGACGACTACTCCGTCCCCGACGAGGACAGCCCGTTCACGAACTGGCTCCGCGGCGAGACCGTCGACTACTCCTACATGGAATCCTGGACACGGCTCATCCGGCGCGTCACCAGGCAGGGGAAGACCGTCCGACGCGTCCGGGTCGTGACCGAGCCGCACACTTCCTACATCCAGTGGGAGTACGCCACCACCGCCCTGAACGAGGAGGCCGGCGAGGAGATCCGCTGGCTGCCCCGGCACCACCTGCCAGAGGGCGTTGCATTCCCTGTGGGAGGCAACGACTGGTGGCTGTACGACGACCGCCTGCTGGCCGTGGGCCATTTCGCCTCGGATGGCAGGGTGCTCGGGTCGGAACTGATCGAGGACCCGGACACCGTGGCCGAGTGCGTACGCCTACGGGACCTGCTGTGGTCAGCCGCCATCCCGCACTCTGAGTACAAGCTCTGACCGAACCGTGAGCACCCAAGTACAAGAGGCACTGCAAGCGCTCGGTGCCCGGCTGCGCGGTTTCCGCAAGGATGCCGGATTTGCCAGCGGCCGGGCCTTCGCGCGTGCCCCCTCGTGGCAGGAGTCGAAGGTCTTCCGCATTGAGAATGGCAAGCAGCGCCCCAGCGAGGACGACATCCGAGTCTGGTGTGAGACCACCGGCCAGGGCGATCAACTCGGCGACTTGGTCGCGATCGTCCGCCATGTCGATGAGCTGTGGCTCGAATGGCGTCGGCAACTCCAGACCGGCGTCGAGAAACGACAGCGTCAAGCTATTCCGGTATACGCCAAGACCAAGGTCTTCCGGATCTGGCACCCCACGCTCATCTGGGGAACTCTCCAGGCCGCGGACTACGCTGCCGAGGTCTTCCAGCAGGGCGTCAGCTACTACGAGATCCCCAACGACACCGAGGCGGCCGTGGCGAAGCGGCTCGAACGCCAGCAGTACCTGTATCAGGGCGAACGCATCTTCAACGTCCTCCTCGGTGAACAGGCCCTCTACACCAACTTCGGCGGCCCAGAAGTGATGAAGGGACAGCTGGATCGCCTCATGGCGGTGATGCGTCTTCCCCGCCTCAGCCTGGGCATCGTTCCCAGATCCGCCCCGACCCTCATTTGGCCGGGCAACGCGTTTTCGATGTTCGACAGCCGACTCGTCCTCGTCGAGACCTACTCGGCGGAGTTCTCCGTCTCCCAGCCCCGAGAAATTGAGTTGCACACCAAGGCGTTCGCTCTCCTGAAGCAGTCAGCGGTCTACGGCGCCGCCGTCCGGGACCTCATCTCCATGGCGATCCAGCACTACGACCAGATACCGAACGACTAGGAGAGCGCACCATGCAGCCGAGGACCCCGAACTGGCGAACCAGCTCCTACACAGAAACGCAGAACTGCGTCGAAGTGGCAGACAACGACCTGACTATGGTGATGGTCCGGGATACCAAGGCGCGCGGGCGGGGAACGATCCAAGTCCATCGCACTACGTGGGCAGCTTTTGTGGAGTACGCCAGGCGGAGAAAACGCTGACGGCGTTTACGTAGGGCTCGCCCTGATGGATAGTATTCCCTGGTTCTGGCGGAGCCATTTTGCTGGTTAATCGACCATCGCGAGGAGATCGAGATCTATCCGCCGCAGCGTTCCATCGACGTCCCGGTCATAGTGCCGCGCGAGTAGCATCCCTGGCATGTACCCGGTCAGCCGTTACAGTCAGCGCCTGGAACTCCGCGAACTCGTCCTCGACGACGTCGCCGCGATGCACGCCGTCTACGGCAGCACTACGGCGACGGAGCACCTATCGTTCGAGCCTCGCACCATGGACCAGGTCGCACAAGTCGTGACCCGGTCCGTGGCTTCCGCTACCGCAGAGCCACGGACCGAGTACGCACTCGCCGTCGTCCAGCGGGAAACCGGTGACCTGATCGGGTCCGGCCGACTCGCCACCGACCCCCACCAGCAGCGCGGAGCCACCTTCGGCTTCGCGCTGCGTCCGGATACGTGGGGCGTCGGCTACGGCCTGGAGACCGTGCGTCTCCTGCTCGGCCTCGCCTTCGAGGAACTGCACCTTCACCGCGTATGGGGCGCACGCTCTCCACTCAACGAGGCATCCGCGAAGACCATGACGGCCGCGGGCATGGTCGAGGAAGGTGTCATCCGCGCGCACATCCAGAAGGCCGGAAGGTGGCGGGATTCTGTCGTGCACGCGATCCTCGACGACGAATGGACTGCCCGCTCTCAGTCCATCTGATCCGGCGTCTACCGACCCCGCCCTGGTAGCGCTGCGTTTCTGCTGCCTGATCGAGTTTTCGTCGAGTCAGTCCGACAGGCTGTGAGCGGAGTCAAGAACTTCGTCCCGGTTGGTCATACTCGTCATGCCGCTGGCCGAGATCCCCTACAGCAAGAGCCCGTAGCCCTGGCCTTCGAGGACCAGCTGCGGGAAGTCCTCCCACTCGTCAGCGGATCGTTTCGTCCATGAGCAGGTAGAGCAGGCCGACGAGAGAGCCGCTGCTCACGACCTCACGTCGGTCGATCATCCCCCGTACTTCGCTGAGGGGGATCCACTCGATGCGGTCGGACTCGTTCTTTTCCGTAGGCGGTCCGGAGTAGGTCGCGCCGTCGACGCGGAAGACGTGGTGCTGTGAGTCGGTGATGCCGTTGGCCGGCTCGGCATAGATCAGAGGCTTGATGGGGCCAGGGCGCCAGCCGGTCTCCTCCAGCACTTCGCGCGCCGCCGCTTCCTCCGGGGTCTCGCCCTCCTCCACCAGACCCATGGGGAGCTCCCAGGCCCATGAGTTGGTGATGAAGCGGTGCCGCCACATCATCAAGACCTCTTGGCGATCGTTGACCACAGCGGCCACGGCCAGGTGCCGCAGGCGAACGACGTGGTACTCCCAACGATGGCCGTCCGGCTGCTGGACGTCCACCAACCACAGGTTCACCCAGGGGTTGTTGTAGATCTGGCGCTCACCGTGGGTCTTCCACTCCATGCCCGCGGCCCCTCTCGATCGGACTCCAGGATCTCAGACCGATCGAGAGGCAGGGGGCTCTCTTTCTGCGTCACACTGGCGAGATGCGCGGTGGGTGATCGCTGTCGCCGCCCGGAGACCTCAGGGCATTGCATGCATTTCCACATCGCGTTACGAGCCCTGCGTGCCCCAGCTGTGCTGTGCAGGGAGCGATGTACTGCACCTTTTCCACCGGTCAGCGCTGGCGGCTGGAGTCGTTCACTGCTCTGGTCGCCGCTGGTGTGGTGGGCGTTGAGGTCGTAGTGCGCCGGTTGGCTTGGGTGGACGTGTCGTAGGGGCTTTCCGGCAGGGCGGGTAGGTGGGCGCTGCGGCGCAGGCGCCATATGAGGACGTCGCTGATGGAGTCGGCAGTGTCGAGCTCACGCCGTCGGGCGGCGTCGGTGAGCAGCGCGGCCGGGTCGTGGCCGGCTTTGCGGGTGTCGTCGAGGGTGGCGGCCAGGGCGGGCCAGCTTCCTTCGGTCTGGATGCGGTCGGCCAGTTGCGGCAGCACCTGATGCAGCAGGCCGGCCTGTCGTTGTCGGGCATGCGGGGTCAGACGCTGGCCTCGCCGGCCAAGGACGGCCATGGGCTCGGCTGAGGCCAGCTGGTAGGCGGCGCGAAGGTGTTCGGCGGCTTGGTGGGCTGCGGCGGCCTGCTGGCTGTGGTGTCTTTTGGCGTGCCAGTTCGCTGCGGTGATGGCGAGGAAGAAGGCCATGTCGATGAGCATGGCGGTGGTGGCGCCGTCTTCGCCGCGGCCGGGGGCGGGTCCGCTGTGGAGGAGGTCGCGGGCGGCTTGGCGCAGAGCGCGGTCGTGCCCGCGTACGGCTCTCACATTGGAACGGCCGGCTCGCTCGAATGTGAGGGCCGCTGCACGGAGGGAGGCGCGGGTGTGGGCGGCGGAGGTGGTGGCGAGCGCGTCCAGGATTTCTCCGCCTGCTGCGATCTGGGCTGCTGCTGTGCCGTTGTTGTTGTGGTCGATGATCAACAGGGCCTGCCATGTGGCGGCGGTGGCCCGGCGCCGTGCGAACGCGGGATCTGTCACCGGTGGCAGGGAGGGCTGCTGCGGGCTGGAGCCGTCTGCCGAGGCGTCGGTTCCTTCGGGGAGGGTCCAGCGGTCGCGGATGCGGGGCAGGGACAGGTCGGGTGCGAGGGTGGAACCGGCGTAGAAGACCGGCTCGTCGTCCTTGTTGCGGTCCTGGGGGAGGGCGACCTTGTAGCCAAGCAGGTCACCGGAGGGCGCCAGGCGCTTGCGGATCAGCACACCGGTGGCGGCCAGCCGGCCGAAGAACTCCTCCTCGCCCATCGCGCCGGCCGCCGCACGACGCACCAACTCGCGCAGTTGATCGCGGGCGGTGCGCGCGCAGCCCTGGCGTTCGGCTTTGTGACGCTCGGCGCTGGTGGCCGGCTTGGCGGCGGTGCCGTCTCCGGGGGCGACCTGGTGCAGGCCGAGTTCCTGTTCGATCAGGCGGCATTCGGTCTGGGCGCGTTGGCCGGAGCGGTGGTGGGCGGGGCGGCGGCCGTCTTCGCGGATGAGGGTGGCGATGATGTGGATGTGGTCGTCGGCGTGGCGGACGGCGGCCCAGCGGCAGCCAGCGCCGTCGTCGGGGTCGATGCCGGTAGCGGCGACCACGCGGTGGGCGATGTCGGCCCACTGCTCGTCGGACAGGATCGGGTCGTCGGGGGCGGCGCGCACCGAGCAGTGCCAGACGTGCTTCTCGGGACGCTGGTCCGCGGCGAGCAGGAACAGGGGCTGGTCGAGAAGGTGCTGAAGGTCCTTCTTCGTCACCGAAGAATCGCGCCCGGGGTCAGGGGCCATGCCGTCGAAGGACGCGACCAGATGTGAATCGACGTGCTCTTCGTGGGTTCCCTTGCCGTACAGGTAGTGCACGAGTCCGAGGGTGTTGCTGCCCTGCTGGTGGATGCGGGGAATCAAGCCGCTCAGTCCTCCTGCCGGTTGGCGACCCGGTCAGCCGCTCGTTGCACAGCTTGTGCGGCACGTTGCAGGTCGGCGAGTGTGGCGGCGATGTGCGGCGCGTCGCCGCCGGAGTTGAGGGCCTTGGCGGTCTGGTTGACGTTGCTGCCGGCCCAGCCGAGCTGACGGCGCACCCCGAACAAGGCGGTCAGGATGTCGCGCTCGGTGGCGATGGTGGCTGCGGTGCGCGACTGGTCGCGGGCGGCGGCCAGGGCGCAGTGGGCCATAAACCCGGCCACGCTCATACCGACGTGGTCGGCACCGGACTGGATGATGGCGAGTTCTTGTGCGTTCAGGCGCACGCTGTGAGCGGGGCGCTGCTTCCTGTCGCGCGGACGCGACCTTCCCTTCCTGGCCTTGCGCTTGCGACTGGCCTTGTCCGGCTGCGGTCCGCCCTCGGCCGCAGCCTTCCCGTCCGGCGCCCCCTGGGGCCGGACGGACCCTGCCACCCCTGGGGCGGGGTCCGGTTCGGGCGCTCCCCCTGCGGGGGAGTGTCCGAACCTCCAACTTGCTCCGCCTGGGGCTGGGGAGGTCGCGTTCTGGTGCGCCTCGGTGGACGTCTGAGGATGACGCGGATGCATGGAAGCTCCTTGGCAGCGTATTTGACGCGGCGGCGTGGTCTGTGGCGGTCGGGCGTGAGAGAGGGCAGCCCGGGGCCGGGACGGTCCCGTGGGGATATCGGATCGGGGACCGTGGGGACCGGTCTTCTTCATCCGGTCCCGGGGACCGGCCCCCGTGGTTGGTCCCCGCTTGAGGGGACCGTGGTACCAGTCGGTCCCCGCATGTATCGGTCCCGGCAGGCGACGAAGGCGTCGGTCCCCGGTCCCCCGCATGGTCGGTCCCCGAGTGTGCTGCGGGACCGAGGCTGCTCTTGTAAGGCGTTGATCTGTTTGTTGTCCCCGGTCCCCGGTCCCCGGTCCGTCCCCGGGTTCGATTAGTTCGTTGGGGACCGGTCCCCGTGTGGTGCCGTGTTCGGCTCCGGGACCGGTCCCCGCTTCGATCGGGGACCGGTCCCCGAAGTGCGCCATCGGGACGGTCCCCGCTGTGCTGGGGACCGGTCCCGAGGTGTGGTGACGGTCCCCGGACGGAACGGTCGGTGCGCAGACGCCGACCGGCCAGCTGCAGGGGGAGCGTGCTTTAGCCGGCCTGAGTGGGGTCTTCGCGTCGGCGGTCGGGGCCGGTGAGGATGATGCGTTCGGTCATTTCGGCGAGGCGGGAGGCGACGCGGTCGCCGAGGGTGGTGCGGAGTTCGGCGGTGGGGAGGTTGGTGGTGATGAGGGTGGGGAGCAGGTGCTCGTAGCGGTGATTGATGAGCCGGTAGGTCAGCTCTTCGGTCCACTCGCTGGTCTTGGCCGCGCCGAGGTCGTCCAGGAGCAGCAGCGGGCAGCGGGCCAGCATCTGCAGCTCGCGTTCGCTGTCGTGCCCGGTGCGGGAGCTGGGACGCAGGCGGGCGTGGAGGTCGGCGCTGGTGGTGGCTTCCCAGCGCAGGCGCACGCCTTGGTGCAGGAGGGTGCGGATGGCGCCGTATGCCTGGTGGGTCTTGCCCGTGCCGGTGGGGCCGACGATCAGCAGAGAGCCACCCTCGCAGATACCGGGCGCACCGGCCGGCCCCGGGCGTCCTGCTCGGGCTATCTGAGTGGCCCATGCGGTGATCTGGGGGTGGTCGGCGAGGGCACCGCGGTAGCGGGCGGGGATGCGCCTGTCGGCCAGCTCCAGGGCGCTGACCGGTTCCTCCGGTGGCGGCGCTGCCGTGGCTGTGGGGCCGAGGCCGCGGGCGGTGAGGATGGCTTCGAGGCGGTCCGTCACGGTGCCGACGGGCTGCGGTGGGCGCCTGCGGGTGCCGGTGGTGGTGTTCAGAGCTGGCCTCCGTAAGCCGCTGCGGTATCGGCCGGGTTGGTCCAGGCCCGGCTCGGGGCGGTGCTGCGCGTGGGTGTGTTCATCACGTCGTTGACGAGGCTGGGCAGCACGCTGGGGTGCACTCCCTTGGCCCGTTGCCGGATGAGCGCGGCGCGGATGTGGTCGGCCTTGATGCCCTCGGCCAGCAGGTTGCGCACTTCGCGTCCCAGGTGTCCCAGGAAGCTGCCCGGCGGGCGTTCGGCACACGCGGCGACGTACTCGCCGATCAGGTCCTGCACCGAGACGCTCGCAGGCGCGGGGGCGCTTGCGCCCCCCGAAGGGGAAGATCCTAGATCCAAGTTCCTAGGTCCTAGATCCGGACCGTGAGGACTCACGGAGCCCTGCGTGAGCCCTCCGTGAGCTGGAGATGAGGACTCACTGAGTACCCGCTGACCAGTACTTTCTTCGGCAGCCGGGGGCGTCGCTCCGGCTCCGTGAAGCCTCACGGAGCCCTCCGTGAGCCCTTCATGAGTCCTCGGTGCTGGCTCACGGACAGGGCCGAGGTGGCTGAGGTCGTGGTGGGGGCAGTCAGGGTGGCGTACGCCGCTGGGCCGGTTGATCTTCTGGTGGCGGGCGAAGGTGACGAGGTGCAGGTACCGCTTGCCGTCGCCGCCCTCGTAGCGGCAGATCAGCCCGGCTTCCTGGAGCTGGCTGAGGTCGTCATCGACGCCCATGGGGCCGTGGTCGGGGCGCAGCGACCACAGCAGGCCGGCGATGACCGCGGCCTGGTCGCGGAACCGGCCGCGGTCATCGGCCTGCGTGAGCAGCCCGAAGAACGTCCCACCTTCGTCGCGATTCGGGGCGTTGTCCGGCGGGAACGCCGGGGTGCGTGGACAACACAGCCACACCCACCGCGCACAAGTCCAGAGTTGACTCACAAGCTCTGTAGTAATCGTGCGGGGCCGGGAAACCATAAACCCGAAACGCCGGTCAAGGAAAAAGGTGCCGGTAACCGGCACCTCGCGTGCATCGCTCATGGCAGACACCACACCGCTTCCCCCGCTGGGGAAAGCAAGCTACAACACACCCATGCCGCCACGCCCTCTCGAAATCGGCCCCGCCGGACAAGCCGCCGCACACGCCATAGAGCGCCTGCGCACTACGCGCGGCTACTCGCAGCGCCGACTCGCCGACCGCGTCACCGCCCTCGGCCGGCCCCTGACCTTCACCCAACTCTCCCGCATCGAAAGGCGAGTTCGCCGTTGCGACGTCGACGACCTCGTG
>NZ_VDFC01000089.1:19428-41222 GCF_008369065.1 Streptomyces apricus
GCTACGGCGGCCTTCTCCGGCTCCACCGAGGCGAGTGCGGCGGGCCCCGGTGGGAAGACCCCGTCCCGGGCGACCTGGATCCACTTCGCCCGTGATCGGCCTGTGCGGCCAAGTGGCCGCGGTGCCAGTCGCCTGCACACAGGGCGGTCTTCACGGACCGGGGCCGATTCGGGATGCTTCGGTGGTCCCGTCCGACGCCGTCACAGCCGCCCTGGTGCAGGTCCGTCCGCCTGGGTCGGGGCGTTTCGCCGGTCTTCCGATCCGTTACCGCTTCTGGATCTGTCAAGGACTCGCCTTTTGCTGTCGGAACTGGCCTATTTTGCGCATATTCAGCTGGTCGACGCTGTCGGCGGGACGCGTGGCGGTGCGGCTCCTAGGGTGGTGGTCAGCGGCCCGTGTCGAACTCCGACTCTCTCCGTGCAAGGCAGTTTTCGTGCGGGTGCGAGCGGGAGTTGGTCCGTGACGGGCATAGACGTGCATGATCCGGTAGCCCTGAGCCGCTGCCATGTGGTGCGTGCGGAAGGTGAGATCGATGTGTTCACCGCAACGGACTTCGCTCTCTTGCTGAACACCCCCTCCGGCTCTTGCGCCTACGCCTCCTGCTCTTCCGCGGCGCCCTTCCTGCTGGTGGTGGATCTGCGGGCGGTGGCGTTCATGGACTGCGCCGCGATCCACGAACTGTGCCAGGTACGGACCAGGCGGCAGGACGAGGGCGGGCAGGTGCGCCTGGTCTACGGTCAGCGCAGCATCCACATCCTGCTGAGGGCACTGCGCCTTACCGGCCAGTTCCCGCACTACGCGACCACCTTCAAAGCCCGGATGGGCTCTTTCGATCCCACCGGACGGTGGCCCCGTGCGGCCCGGCCCACCTCACGGCCGCTCCCACGCCCCGGAGGCGGTCGGTGAAGAAGCCGGTGAAGGCCGGTGCGGGCGGGTGAGCAGCCGCCAGGTACGCGGCCGGAAGTCGCGGCTGGTCCTGGCGGTCAGGGGTCTATGGTGGGAGCGGAGGACGACAGCCGTCGCAGCCGGGCGACCGGGCGAATGGGCGGTCGGTTTCTGGGCCCCCTGCCCCCGGGTCGTGACCTTTGTGCGACCGGGAGCAGGCTGGAGCCGATTTCGCTCACCCATCCGCTCCAGCCGCGTCCTCAGCCGTGCCGCGCCCGACGGTATCCCGCGCCGCTCGGGCGCTCGGCGAGGACGGCCCGTACGAGGACATCGCTCAAGACATCCGGGGGATGGAGCGGTGTCCTCGTGCCCCTGGGGGAGTCAAGCCGCGCCCGCAGCAACGAAGACGCCCTACGCGTACTATCTGCACAAGTGGTAGCCGTCCGGTCGTGTGGTGCGGCACACGGAACGGGGCTGCTGACTTCGGTGGTGCCCATGTGTGGTTCTCGGAAGCGGTGACATGACGGGCACAAGCGCGATGATGGCCCGCATCCTGCGTGATCTGCCCGCAGGCGACGGCTCCGACCTCCTGGGCGGTGACCCGGCACTGTGCGCACGCGTGCTCGGGGTGGACGGGATCGCGGTGTCGCTGTGCGGCGACGATGCGCTGACCGAACTGGTGTGGTCCACTCCGGGCCGCAGCGCAGACCTTGAGGACGCCCAGTACACCCTCGGTGAGGGACCGGCCCTGGACGCCTGCCGCCACCGCAGCCTGATCGCCCTGCCGGACCTGCAGCGAACCGACCCGCACAGATGGCCTGCTTTCCTGCCCGAAGCAGAACGCTTCGGTGTCCGGGCACTGTTCTGCTTCCCTCTGCACCTGGGTGCTGTCTGTCTGGGCGTGTTCACCGCGCAGCGCGCCACCCCCGCCCCCCTGGACGCCGCGCAGATGAACGACGCGTTCATCCTGAGCGCCGCGATCACCGCGGCACTGATCCGAGACGATGCGCAACGTCAGTCCTTCGTCTGGGCCGAACCCTCCACCACGCTGCACCGCGCCGTCGTCCACCAGGCCACCGGCATCATCAGCGTCCAGGCGGACGTCTCCCTCGCCCAGGCCATGGTCCTGCTGCGCGCGCACGCCTACCGCACCGAGAAACCCCTGCTCGAAACCGCTGAAGAAGTGGTGGCCCGGCGCCTGCACTTCCGGGACGATAAGGGTGGGACGACCGTCCCGTCCTCAGACAAGGACTGAAACCGATGACTACCCAACAACGCCTGCTGGACATCCTCGTCGAGGCCGTGGACACCCTCACCGACGACTTCGACGTCATCGACTTCCTGCACCGGCTGTCCACCCGCTGCGTCGAACTCCTGGACGTCCAGGCAACCGGCATCATGATCGTCGATGAGCACGACGAGCTCCAGCTCATCGCCGCCTCCGACGAGACCACCCGCCTCCTGGAACTCTTCGCCCTCCAGCACGACCAGGGCCCCTGCGTGCGCTGCTACCGAAGCGGCCAGGCCCAGCTGAACATCGATCTCACCTCCAGGACCGCCACACTGGGTTTCGGCCCCTTCGCCGCCCAAGCCCGCACGGCCGGTTTCACCGTCACCCACGCCCTGCCGATGAAACTGCGCCACCAGGTCATCGGCGCCGTCAACCTCTTCGACACCCGCCCCGGCCTCCTGAGCGACTCCGACCTCCAGATCGGACAAGCCGTCGCCGACGTCGCCACCATCGCCCTGCTCCAGCAACGCACCCTCGAAACGAGCCACCTCGAAAAAGCCCAGCTCCAAGCAGCACTCACCAGCCGCGTCATCATCGAACAGGCCAAAGGCATCCTCTCCGAACGCTACGGCCTCAGCCTCGACGCAAGCTTCGACACCATGCGCACCTACGCCCGCCCCCGCAAAATGCGCCTGACCGAACTCGCCCGGCAGGTCATCGACAACACCTTCGACGGCACCTTCGAACCCACCGGCACCGACACCCCCTGAACGAACCCGGCACCCTGCACCGGCATGAAACAGCCTTTCGCCCGCACACCACCACCATCGGGGCCGACCTCACCCCACCGCCCCACGAGGGACAGGGCCTACCTACCAGGTTCGAGTGTCGGCACACCTGTCCACACCGGTGCGCGACGGCTGCAGCCACAGACCGCTCCACCACCCGCACCAGACCTCGTCCGCACCACCGGTGCACTCGCCGAGCAGCTCAGGCGGCACGTTCTTCAGCCGTGAAGGCGCAGCGCCAGCCAGCTGTGTTCCCAACCGGCTGAGGCCGGTCCGCCACGGGCGCTCGGCTGGAGTGTCCCTGACCGAGCACCGTTCCGCTCCTCACCACCATGGTGAAACGACCAAGCGGGGCCGAACACAGTCCAGGGTCCGGGGACTGAGGCGCCAAGACCGCCGTCCACGTTCGACGACTAGGGGCACAGCCACTCCGGCCGGCCCGCGGTCTGCGCCTCTGCCAGGCTACGCCCCAAGGCAGGGCCACCCCGATCCGGATTCCACTTCCCGACGCGTACCGGGTCACCACCCGGCTCCGGCAAAGCGCGACACCCGGCCAGGAACCCACGACGAGGGAACCGGTCACTCAACGCGGCCGGGCCGTGCACCGTCACGCGACCTGAGAGCGACGGTGTCCCGCCTTGGCAAGGAACCGCCGGCGCGGGACACGTCCCTATCCCCGCCGCACCCACGCCGCACGACTCCACCCCCCTGCCCTCCATCGAGCGCGGCTGCCAGGTCCGCAGACGGCCCGCGGCGCACGGGGAGGACACGAGGCACCCCATCGGGCACGTCGCGGGGGAGCGCATCGGACAGGGCAGCAGGCAGGACACGGGGTGGCCCGCCCTCGCCGGTGCGCAGACGTCCTGCCAGGCCAGAGCATGTCCACCGGCAGCTCATCGTCTTGAGGTGGCGGGAGCGATCGTCAGGGCGCCGTCACGACGGTCCGTCCGCACCCGGCCGGTGAGTCGGGCCGAGGGTCTGTCCCGGCTGAGGGCTGAGGGCTGAGGGCTGAGGTGCGGTAGGCGCTCCCACCAGTGTGTTGAACCGGTCTGCTACCGGGAACGCAGGCAGTTGCGTAGCTGGGTGATGGTGTCCTGCAGGCGGCTGAAAGCGTGTTCTTCCTCGCGCGGGCCGGTGCGGGCGGAGGTCAGGAGGCTGTCGCGGTTGGTGCGGATGCGGGCATAGGCGTCGAAGTCGGAGAGGACCTGCTGCACCAGGGCTTCGGGTACGCAGGCGCTGCGCGGAGTGGGGCCGTCGGTAGAGGGCATGGGCTGTCTCGTCTCGTGAGCGGGGCTCAGCGGCCGGGGTTCAGGGGGGTGTCGGTGAGGTGCTGCATGCCCAGTTCCCAAAGGGTGTGCAGGGCACGGTCACCGGCACGGGAGAGGGAAAAGCCCGTACCTGCCCGGCGGGCGGTGACGGCGCTGGTCAGCAACAGCGCGGCGATGTCAGGGGCGAGGTAGGTGACCTTGCCGAGGTCGACTTCCACCACATCCGGGGCCCGGGACAGAGCCTTGCCCAGCCGCTTGCGTACACGGGGTGCTTTGTCGAAGGTCAGCTCCCCGCGCAGCCGGACCACGACACGCACACGGGCGGAGGACGAAGACGGCACGGTGATCCTTTTGGACGTGGCGGGGCGATCGCCGACCAGACTTCCCGGCACACCACCCACCCGTAAACAGGATGAGCCGCCCTTCKCCTTACGCGCCGCACCACTCACCGACACCGCGACCCCCGGCCCCGACATCCCTGCGCCACCCGAACGACCTACCAGGTCAGCCGTCACAGGCAAGCCGCATCGGTTCACCAACTGCGGGCCGCGGACACCGATGGGGGTTCACCCCCTACCTCTGCAGCGCCCTCTCACCAACCTGGTCTCCCCTTCTGCCTCTCCCGCATCCCACCGGCCGGGAAGAGGCGACGGGCAGGCGGGTGCGCGGGTGCGCGCCGGGGAACGACGCACCGTCGGACCGGTTGCGCATCGCCGTGGCCTGCGCGGGTGAAGGCCCACGCCGGTGCGATTCGTTGCCGTACGCGGCAAACCTGCACCAGGCGTAGATGGCGACTACGGCCGCATCCGGCCCGCCACGCGAAGGGTAAATATATGCAGGGACGGCCCGCAGCAGGATGGGGCCGCATCAGGGCCCCGGACCCCGGCTCCTGATCTTCCCCATCCCCTCAGGAGGAACACGGACCCGGGGGGAGGATCACTGCGCGAAGGGCCGGATCCTGCCTCAGCCGGTCACGTGCAGGGCGCCCCGTACCCCGAGACCCCCGGGTACGGGGCAGTCCTTCGACCGCACCAGACCTCCTGCCGGCGCAGCCACGACCCCACGACCGGCCGGCGGACCGGCGCTGGACGAACTCGTCAACCGACTCGCTTCACAACTCGACGAGTTACGTGAGTGAGAAGGGCTCCGGCAACGAGGGGGCGGGCGCATCCGTGCTCAAGGCGCTGGGACCAGAGACGAACTGACCACCTCCGACAAAGTCCTGGCCACCGCGCTCTACCTGCGCCAACTCGGCATCCGAGATATCCTCGCCCAGCTCTTCGGAGTCAATACCAGCATCCTCACCAGGGTCGTTCACCAAGTCCAGCCTCTCCTGACCGGGCACAGCTGCACCATTCCACCCTCGACAGCCAGGTTCCGGACACCCACTGACGTCACCGCCTTCCTCGACAACAGCAACCCCACGAAGATCAAACCGACATGTTGATTCTCTGCGAGCCCTGAGCAGGTAGCTACAGAGTCGCTGTCCAGGCTCCGCGGGTCAGCGTCGTTTCACCCTCTGGTGTGATCGTGACTCGGGCGCCGTAGAGGGGGAGCGTGCCTTCGCGGTTGAGACGGTTGCGGATCTTCTCCAGTTCCGTCCACAGCCGTTGCGGGCCGCCTTCGTGCACGGTTGGTGAAGTGAGGAAGTCTGCGGTGTCGGCGCGGGCCCATGACCCGTCGGGGTGCCGCAACACCACCGTTCGAAGGCCCTTCTCCTCGGAGCGGTGGTATTGGATTCCGGGGATTTTCAGTTCGAGCATCGACATGACGTCCCAGGCGTCCGGGGGGTACAGCAGTGGGTACCGGCTGGTGTAGGACTCTCCTCCTTCTGTTTCGGTGGCTTGCTTCCAGGCGTCGGTGGGAAGCGGTTCGTAGTCGGCGCCGTGGCGGGCGGGCATGAATCCGGCCCGGTCCCATTCGATGCGGCCTGTGGCGCCGCCGTCCGATGTTTTGTCGGCGGTGAGGATCAGGCCGGTGCCGGCGATCGTCGTCACGAGCCGGCCGCACGGCCGTAGCGCCTGGAGCCAGGAGGCGGGCACGGATCGTATGGACAGTGTGGACACGATGCGGTCGTACTTCCTGGGCAGTGGGCCGGTGATGTCGCAGACTTCGAGTTGCGGGCGCATGCCGAGCAGGCTGAGCCGGTCCTGGGCGGTGTGTACCAGGTGTTCGTCGACGTCGATGCTGGTGACGTAGTTGTCGCCGAGTCGTACGCATGCCAGGGCGGTGCCGTAGCCGCTGCCTGTTGTGACCAGGATCTGGTCGTTGTCGCTGATCATCGCGTGCCGGTACATCCGTACGAGGAGGCTGGGCAGCGTCGACGAGGAGGTCGGCGTGCCGTCGGACAGGGCATCGCCGGGCCGGGCCCTGTCTGCGTGGGAGGTGCCGATCCGGGTTACGAGTGTCTGGTCGCTGTAGGTCGTCGCCATCCAGGCCGGCGGGTCGGCGGGGCCGCTGCGCAGCGCCCAGCTCTCGCCCTGCCTTTCCCACCAGTTGACGACGAACTGATGCCGCGGCACCTCGGCCAGGGCCGAGTGCCAGCGTGATTCCGGGCGGATGATCTCCCGTGCCAGGGTCCGGGCGTGTGCCACCCACGTCACCGTCGGCTCCTCCTCTTCCTCAGTAGGCCGGGTCACAGGCGTCCGTGCGTGCCGGGATGCGTGCTGCCGTGTCCGCCCAGGCTCGTCCACCGAACACGGCGGCGAGCCCGTCGGTCTTCGCGTTCCCTGTGGGCAGGAACCGTCCGAGGACGCACGGGGTGACGGTGCCGTCGGTCATCACGGCCGCCCGGCCCTTCGCGCACCGGCCGCACAGGTCGTCGGTACTCGGGATGTGGACCTCGCCGCGGCCCACACTGCGCACCCGGTCGGTGACCACAGTACGGACGCCGAGAGCGAGCAGCTCCTTTCGGGCCTGCGCGGTGCGCTGCCCTTCGAAGACCTCGACGATGCCGACCTGCAGCGGGATACGGTGGCGCAGGGCCTCGACGATGTTCGCGCGGGTCGCGGCGTGCGAGCCCCTGCGGTTGGTGACGCGCTCATGCTCTGCAGGATCGTCGCTGTAGTACGACGTCGCCACCGTCACCCGCGGGCGCATGAACAGCTCCCAGTGCTCAAGCTTGACGCGATACAGGTTGCTGTAGACCTGCACGCCGAGACCGAGTACCAGGGCGCGGTTCACCAGCGCCTCGAAGTCGGGGTGAAGAGTCGGTTCCCCGCCGATGAACTGGACCTTCTTCACGCCGACCGTGGCAGCGTCGCTGATGAGCCGCTTCCAGTCGTCGGTGGACATCTCGCCGTGCCCGTTGGTGGGGCCCGACTTTGCGTAGCAGAGCTTTGGGCAGGTGAGCTGACACTGTCCGGTGATCTCGAGTTCCAGGAACTCCGGGATGGCGGACGGGGCGTCGGGTCGCGCGGAGGTGATCGTCACAGGGACAGCTCCTTGTCGAGGGCAGGGTGGAGTGGCTTCTTCTTGGGCAGCCAGCGTTCAACAGCCGTGCAGGCAGTCATGAGTGCGAAGCCGAGGGCGATGCGGTAGAGGAACGGCAGATAAGCGAGGAGCAGGCCGATCACGTCGTAGAGGGCGTGTCCGAGCAGTAGCGGGCCGAGGCGGTGGTACCGCAGATAGAAGCGGGTGCACAGCAGCGCGTAGACGCCCATCAGCACCGCGGGAACGCCGAAGTAGGCGTGGAAGATGATCTCGGGGACGGCGACGGTCGTGTAAATCTGCCAGGTGGGACGCCCGGCGGTGTGCAGCAGGAGAGCGACGGTGCCGATCACGACGCCTTCCAGGACGATGACCCAGGGCAGTGTGAGGAACAGGTCGGTGGGGCTGTCGGCGCCCAGGGCGCTTGTCTGGGAGGTCCGCATGACGGGCATCCCGTCGGGCCCGATCCAGCGCAGCATCAGGACGGCCGCCATCGTGAGCGTGGTCCCGATGGCGCAGTAGATTCCCACCTTCTCGGTGTGCCCCGCCGCGGTGCGCCAGCGGTGCAGACGTTCATCGCTGCTCAGGGAGCGTGACAGGGGGATGCCGTGGTGCAGGCAGACCTCACAGGCGAGCCAGGCCAGCAGGACGGTACGCAGCAGCAGACCGGTGGTGACGTTCATCCCGGGCAGCTGCAACTGCTGCATCACGGGCCCTGCCGTGACCGGTACGGCCAGGGCGACGAGCGGCAGGAACATGACGGTTTTTCGTTCGGGACTGCGGCCGGACACCGCGATCCTGAGCAACACCAGCGCCCCGAGCCACAGCAGTTGGAACAACGCGGCAGCGCGGTACACGGCGGCGTAGAGGTCGCCGGTGCCGAGGGGCCATGTCACGTCGGCGAACTGATATCCACTGTCCATCACGGCCAGCAGGACGGTGGGCCCAGCGGCCAGGACGAGCAGGACACTCGCGTCCAAAGTCAGGCGAGCCGCAGATGAGACAGGCCGCGAACCGACGAAACGGGAGCGGCGAGGTAACGAGATGCGCATGGGGCCTTTCCAACGGGGTGGGGTGGGTGATGCCCGGCACCGACATCGGGCACCACCCTGGGCGACGGCACGGGCCGTCGCCGGCATGAGAGAAGCCCTAGGGGGGCTCCCTTGTTAGAGGTACGCCTGTGTTCCCGCGCTGTGATCCGGCCGAGTCCCGGACCATAAGGCCAGCAGCAGCGGCACCACGCTGCCGAGCAGCAGCACAGGAAGGAGCTGGTTCAGGATCGTCTTGTGCGGCATACGGGCCCTGCCTTGCGTGTGCGGCGTGACCGGCTGATGTTCGGCGGCCTGCGGATTGGCCTTTTCCTCCTGCTCAGGCACGGTCGAACCCCCTCGCCAGTTCCGCATCCGTCACCTCGAACGCGAGGGCGGTGTGTTCGAGTTCGGCGGCATGGATGTAGTGGTCCATCACGTCGGGGCCGAATGCCGCCGACGCAATGCGGCTGCTGGCGAAGTCAGTGGTTGCCTCCTCCAGGCTGTACGGCATCTCGCGTACCTCGGTGTCCTGGTAGCTGTCGCCCGTGCAGGAGTCCGGGAGCTTCGGCTGGTTGCGGAGGCCGTGGACGATCGCGGCGAGGGTTGCGGCCAGGGCCAGATAGGGGTTCGCGTCGGCGCCCGGGGCGCGGTTCTCCAGGTGCGGGTTCGATTCCTCGCCGGTGATACGGATGGCACAGGTGCGGTTGCCGTGTCCCCAGGTGAAGCGGGTGGGGGCGAAGGAGTGTGGGCGGTAGCGCTTGTAGGAGTTGGCGGTGGGCGCGTACAGCGGTGCCAGGTGCGGCAGGGCGTCGAGGAGCCCGGCGACGGAGTACTGGAGTGGTTCGGGCAGGTCACTGCCCTGCTCCATCCAGAACGCCGAGTCCTCCTCATCGCGCCACAGGGAGACGTGCAGGTGCAGGCCGCTGCCGATCCCGGTCTGTGGGGCGGCCATGAAGGTGGGCGTCATCTTGTGCTGTGCGGCGAGGTGGCGTACCGCGTGCTGGTGGACGGTGTAGATGTCGCAGGCCGTCATCGGGTCCCCGTAGGGCCAGGTCACCTCGATCTGGCCGGGTGCTCCTTCCGTCTTGATCGCCTCGGGCGGGCAGCCGGCCGCGTGCAGTGCTTCGCGGAGGTCGTGGAAGAAGGCGCTCAGGGCGGGCGGGTGGTCGAGGGCGTAGTCGAGGTTGTAGGGCGAGACGGGGGCGAGTCCCCGGTATCCGCGGCGCCGGGCCTGCGCTGGGGTGCCTTTGTAGAGCAGGAATTCGCTCTCGATGCCGACCTTGGCCCGATACCCGAGGGAGGCCAGCTCCGCGATCTGCCGGCGGAGCATCTGTCGCGGGGCGATGTCGATGGGCCGGCCGTGGTGGACGGCGTCGCCGTGGACCAGGACGGTGCCGGGCAGGTAGGGCAGCCGGCGGATCGACTTCGGGTCGGGGACGAGGTGCAGGTCCTGGAATCCGTCGTCCCAGTCGGTGAGGGAGTATCCCGGCTGTGGGTTCATGTCCCAGTCGGTGGCCAGGACGTAGGCGCACATCTTCGACTCGAAGCGGTCCAGGAACGTGCGGGCGTCGTGGAGCTTGCCCTTGAGGCGGCCCTGCATGTCGGGGACCGCGAGCATCACGGTCGTGATCTCGCCCTCTTCCACCAGGCGGATCAGGTTTCCCGGCTGCTGGGAGCCCGCCGTCAGGACGGGCAGGTCGTTCCGTTCGCTCTCGTGGGTCATCACAGCACGCCTTCGGACAGTGCCACGGTTTCGGCTTCGGTTCCCAGTGGCGGGATCTTGTAAGAGCGCCGGCCTTTGGTGATCCAGGTGAGCCACGCGATGAGCAGGACCACCGCGAGGGCGATGCCGGCGTAGTTGAAGGACTGCACGGTGATCGGGGAAGCCTGCGGCAGGCAGAAGACGACGGTCAGCACGCTCACGTAGCCCACCGAGATCCAGCCGAGCGGCTTGCTCAAGGCGCCCAGGTGCCAGGGGCCCGGCACGAACTTGTCGGGGTGGCGGCGCCGCAGGTAGACGGGGATGACGTAGGCGGGGGTGATGCCGATGACGTTGATCGCGGTGACGGCGGCGTAGGCGGTCGGCGAGTACAGGCTGGGCAGCGCCAACAGCAGCGCGACACCGACGGACAGCCATACCGCGGGGACGGGGGTCTTGGTGCGGCTGCTGACGCGGCGCCAGGTCGCGGAACCGTAGAGGGCTCCGTCGCGGGAGAACGCGTACACCATGCGGGAGGCGGCGGCTGTTTCCGCGTTCCCGCAGAACAGCTGGGCGACGATCACGACCAGGAGCAGTCCCTTGGCCACGCCGGTGCCCAGGACGTCGATGAAGATCTGCGCGGGCGGCACCCCGGTGCTGGTGCCCAGGGTGCCCGCGTAGTCCTCGATGGCGAACAGCAGTCCGGCCAGCAGAACGAACCCGGCTGCCCAGGACCAGGCGATGGCGCGCACGATGCCCTTGGGTGCTGCGATCTGTGCGCCCTTGGTCTCCTCCGACAGGTGGGAGGAGGCGTCGTAGCCGCAGAACGTGTACGCCGCCAGCAGACAGCCCAGCGCGGCCACGTACACGGGGTTGTCGAAGCCGGTGCCGTTGTTGAAATGGGTGAAGACGAAGCCGGCGCTCTGGCGTTCGCCCGGGGCGAGGGTGAGCGCGCCGACGATCAGTGCGACGCCGGCGAGCTGCCACCACACCGAGATCGAGTTCAACACGGTCACCAGGCGCACCCCGAGCGTGTTGAGGGTGCCGTGCAGCAGCAGGATGCCGGCGAAGATCAGCATCGTCGTCTCGGGCGTGGGCTCAAGTCCCCACTGCAGGTTGGCGAACGCGCCGACGAACAGTGCGCAGCCGTAGTCGATGCCGGCGATCGCGCCGAGCAGGCCCAGGAGGTTGAGCCAGCCGGTGACCCAGGCCCAGCGCGGGCCGCCGAGGCGGTGGGCCATGTAGTACAGGCCGCCCGAGGTGGGATAGGCGGAGGTGACCTCGGCCAGGCACGCGCCGAGGATGAGGGTCATGGCGCCGATGCCGACCCAGCCCCACAGCATGACGGCGGGACCGCCGGTGGTGAGGCCGTAGCCGAACAGGGTCATCCCGCCGGCCAGGATGCAGATCACCGAGAAGCTGATCGCGAAGTTCCCGAAGCCGCCCATGCCGCGCTTGAGCTCGGGCGTGTAGCCGTGCCCGCGCAGCGCCGCGTCGTCGTCCAGCAGGCGGCGGCTAGTTGATCGTCTGTGCGACATCAGGCACCTCGGGAGAGAAGGGAGGAGGGGTGAGATGGCGTGGTGCGGGTGGTAAGTGCAACGGAAAAGTCCTTTGGGTGACTTGGAGGAGTTGGAGGAGAGAAGGGCGAGCTCAAGGGTCCGCGGCTTCGGAGGGTGGGCCTCGGACGGTCATCGGCTCCTGGATCTCAGGGCGGGGCGGCGGGCTTTGAGGAATTCCTCCTGCCACTCCTGCGGTTCGTGGGCGACCTGGGCCCACGGCGCGGTGGTCACGTGCGGGCCGATCGCCTCGAACACCGGGCCGGCATGGCCTACGCCGGTGGCTGTCAGGGCGTGCGCCAGGTGGTTGAGGTCCAGCAGGGAGCGGGTGTCGGGCTGCCCCAGCGCGGGCTGCGTCGGCTCGAACCACTCATGCAGCGCTGTGCGGGCGTAGTGGGCTTTGTCCTCGGTGACCCAGTACGCCAGCACACGGGCGGTCTGCCGCGTCGCCCACTGCTTGCGGTACTGATCGACGAAGGCGTACAGCGGCAGAACCTTCAACGGGGACCCCACAGGGGCTTTGGACGCCACCCACTGCGCGAAAGTGATCAGCTCGTTGCCGCGGGCGCGGAAGACGGCGAGCATCCGGTGGAACGCCTCACGGTTGTGCGCATCGCGCTGATGCACCGCGTCCAGCAGCCGCCAGGGCCCCGGCGGCAGCAGGTCCTCACGCGCGATCCAGTTGAGCGGGCTGTGCGGCCGCCTGGGGTCGTCGTCGGCCTGTGCGAGCGTCATGAAGCACAGCGGCGGCACCGGATCATCCCTCCACTCCGCGGCCGCGCTGCATGTGTAACGGGCCTTGAGGATGGCCTGCATCAGCTGCGGCCGGGAGACACCGTTGCGGTGGGCGAGGACCACGCGTTCGCTCAGCACGCGGGCCCGCATCATCCAGGCGTTCCAGTCCTCGGGCTCTTCCGCGGCCCACATCTCGATCGCCTCGGTATCCACCGCCGCGCGGCCCAGGACCTGACTGCGACTGCACCGCAATGCCCAGGAATCCGTCCTGGCGAGCAGCTCCTTCGTGGACAGCCACCGATTCAGCCGCAGATCCTCCAAGGTGACGCGCAGGTCGGCATCCCGACCGGCAGGGTGCGGAATCGTCAAGTTCATGTCAGGAGAGCGCATCGGCGGGCTCCTGGTGTGAGAGAGCGGGGAGGGCAACGGCGGCGCACTGGTCTGGTGCGGGTAAGAAGGACATGAGAGTGCGATTCCTTGATGCAGGGGTGGGGCCGTCGGGCCGCAGCCCACGTGATCCGCCGGCCATAGGGGGAGCCGGGACTGATGATTGCGGCCCGACGGGGCATGTTGGGTCAGCCGGAGGCGACTGTGCGCTCAAGCAGGGTCCGGGCCTGGAACCGGTCCGCCCACTCGACGTGCGGTTCGAGCTCAGGGCGTAGCACCAGTTATGAGCCGTTCCGGCTCTACGGCGCGGTAGAGCTGGAGGGAGCCGGCGTGCATGGTGGCTTAGAGAATGTCGAAGACCGGACCACCCGGAATGCTGTCCAGGCTGAGGGCGGTCCGGTCTGATGTGCAGATCATTTCAGGGCTTTGCCCACCTCGTAAATGGTGGGCCGGTCCTCTGGGGCGTGGCTGAGCATGGCGTCGACCAGGTCGCCCAGTTCACCGGGCACCTTCACGGGGCGGCGTCGGCCGTTCGCCACCGCCTCTCTCTGTACGGAGCGGGGAGCGTCGTCCGGATACTCGACTGCCCGCCATCCGGTGGCGGAGATGAGCAGGGACGCACCGAGCGCGTAGATGTCGGCTGCTTGGGTCGGCTCTGCCTCTCCGGTGGCGAGTACGCTGCGTGCGATCTCCGGTGCCTCGTAGTGGACCAGGCAGCCGCGGAACGGGAAGTCGTATCCCGGGGGCACCTGTCCGCCCCGAGCCAGGGCGAGGTCGATGAGATGGGTGCGTTCGGGCCCGATGATGAAGTGGGCGGGCTGAATGTCCCCGTGGGCCCAGCCCTTCGCGTGTAGTTCGGCGAGCGCTTCGACGCATCCCAGCGCCACGCCGGCGTGGGGTGCGATGGATGAGTCCCGCTTACGGCAGGGCTCCCACAGCCGGTACAGGTCCGGCCCTTCCCGCCACGGCTGGAAGTTCCAGGTTCCCTGCTCCCACTCGCCGTATGCGACGTCCTCGAAGCCGAGACGATGCAACACGGCGCCCTCACGCGCGGGGGCGAGAGCGGTCCAGGGCTGCGCAGCCCAATCAGCCATGGCCTCGATCGGGTAGCCGACCTTCACCCCGTAGTGACCCCGGGGGTTTTCGACTTCCCAGACCACGGAGCCCCGGCGGTTGATGATCAGGTAGTGAGCTGTGGGCGTGAGCGCATCACGCAGCACGGCCGGCAGCTCAGGGGGCGAGCCGGACAAGGTTTTTCTCCTTCCTGGCGAGCACGGCCGGCCACGAGCAGAGGCCGGCCGTGTCGCTGTCGTCGTTGTGAGCTACGCCTGGCCGTACGGTCGGCCGCAGTCCGCGTCGCACTGCGCGAGGTTCTCGCCGTTCACGGTCCACAGGTCGTTGAAGACCATGAACCCAGCGGCTTTCATGGCGTGCGCCGAGGCGGCGACCATCTTCGGATCGCGCCCTCCTCCGCCCGGCTTGGGGTTGTGGTGCAGGAAGCGTCCCGCGTACTGCTCGCACAGCCCGGCGTACTCCTTCGTGTGCAGGATGAGCGCGTGCAGGCCAAGGTCCACGTCGTCCGACGGGACCATGGCGACGCTGGCGGTAGCCGCGGTGACGAGGAAGGCGACCGCCTGGTCCGCGATCCGCTCGGCACGCTCGGGCGACTGCCCGTCGTGGACGACCACGAAGTGGGCCAGGCTCTCGAACAGGTCCTCGCCGGCCACCATGCGGCCGGTCCTCTGGTCGTTCGCTGTTGCCGTCATGCGTATCTCCTGGTGTGAGGGGGTGCGTAGTGGACACCTCCACTCCGGCCGCCGAGCTCGGCTCATAGACGACCGGGAAGAAGGCTTCGAGGCTGGCCCCGAACGGGGACGGGGAGCCGGGACATGGCCACCCGTTCGGGGCGGCCGGTCTACTGGCCGAGGTTGAGGGTCATGCCGATCACCAAGCCGCACGAACCGCTGATGCAGATGATGAACAGGAGCCCGGTACACCGGCCGATGGCGCGCATCACAGCCCGACCCGGCTGTTGTCGTTCTTCACGGCCAGGCGCGCGCTCAGTTCCTCGCGCGCGCTGAGTGCCGCCACCTTGTCCGGCATGGCGTCCCACTCCCTGCCGCCTCCGATTGGGCGTATCTGCACACGGCCACCGACCTCACCCATGACGACGCCGATACGTCCACGGGCACTGTCCTTCGCCAGCTCGCCGATGCCTGGTCTGGTCTGCTGATTGCTCGCCATGCCAAGGAGCTTCCTGCCGACCACCAGGACGCCGGAACCACGGACAAACACCACTTGGGGACGTCCCGCGTCGGGTAGAACGTCCCTAGTGCCGTCCCCGGTTGTTAGGAGAGATTGAAATGGCAAACGAGAGATTACGTGCGGCCATGGCGGCCGGCGGCTGGACGTACAACGCCTTCGCGGGCAAGGTCGAAGTCGATCCCAAGTCCGTCGAACGATGGGTCAACCTGGGGCGTACGCCACGTCGTGCCACGGCCATGTTGGCAGCAGAGACGCTAGGAGAAGACGTGCACGCTCTATGGCCATCGCTCAGGCAGGCACGCCCCGCCCGCGCCGTCAGTCCGGAACTTGTAGCCCTCTACGACCAGCGTGCCGACATCCCCGTCTCCACCTTCGTGGACATGTTGACCCAGGCACGCGAGCAGATCGACGTGTTGGTGTACGCCGCCGTGTTCCTACACGAGGCGTACCCGCGGCTCAATGAGCTCCTGAAGGAACGGGTGGCCGAAGGCTGCGCGGTCCGCATCGCAGTCGGTGACGCGGACAGCCCCAACGTCCAACAGCGCGGCGACGAAGAGAAGTTCGGCCACGGAATCCAGTCCCGGTGCCGTCTCGCACTGATGCACTACCGCCCCCTTATCGGGGTACCGGGCATTGAGGTACGGACTCACCCCACGACGCTCTACAACTCGATCTACCGGGCCGATGACCAGGCACTGGTCAACGCCCATGTCTGGGGCGTGAACGCCTACAGCGCCCCTGTCTGGCACCTACGCCGAAACGGGGAAGGCGGCATGTTCGACACCTACGCAAACAGCTTCGGCGCGGTCTGGGCAACCGCGACGCCAGTACGAGAGAAGTGATCATGGCACGCACCGAGTACTACGATGACCCAGAGGCTCCCAAGCCGAACAGTCTGGTCGTCGCCGCGTCCGCGGTGGTCACTGACGACGAGGGACGCGTCCTCCTCCAGCGCCGGCGGGACAACGAGCTCTGGGCACTACCCGGCGGCGGCATGGAGATGACCGACTCACTCCCAGGAACGGCTGTTCGCGAGGTGAAGGAGGAAACGGGCCTGGACGTAGAGATCACTGGGCTCGTGGGCACGTACACCGACCCACGCCACATCATCGCCTACTCGGACGGTGAGGTGCGCAGGCAGTTCAACGTCTGCTTCACCGCCCGTGTGGTCGGTGGCCAACTCGAGATCTCGGACGAGTCCACCGAGCTGCGGTTCGTGCAGCCGGCGGAGATTGCACAACTGCCGATGCACCACACGCAGCGGCTCCGGATCCGTCACTTCCTGGAGCAGCGTGAGCAGCCCTACCTCGGCTGATCGAGACCTGCGGCACCCGCTTTAGGATGTTCGATCCGAACGCGGCCTGTCAGGGCCCGTGGCCGATCGGAGCGTGCGTGCTGGGCCGCGCATGGGTACCTACGTCCGGTGCTGTTGATGTCAGCCGGAGCTAGCGCTTCTTGCGTATCCTGCGCTTCTTCTCCTTGGCCTCCTTCTCCTTGCGCTGGGCCACACCGTACGCGGACCACGGGCCCTGATGAACCGGGCAGCGGGAGGTGCCTATTACCACCTTCCGCTGACATGAACCTCCTGTCTACACCCCGCTCCAGCCCGGCCGCCGGCCGGGCTGGAGCGGGGTGTAGACAGGAGCGCAGGTCAGGCCGGGGGCCGGGCCGCGCGCGGGGAGCGGAGCGAGCCGCCTTGAACCTGTAGAGAAAAGTTGTTACTCCCCTGCCGGGCAGGGCCTGGAGTCCGGCACATGCTGCGAGTCGCGCTGGTCGGTGCCACCGTTCAGCGCTTACGGCAACCCTGACGGCAACGACGCCACACAGAGGCCGTTGATCACCACCGTCAGCGATCAGCCGAGAGGAAGGCGGAACCTCCGCCCAACGGCCTGCCCGATCCTACGGATCAGAGGGTTGCAGGTTCGAATCCTGCCGAGTGCACAGCAGACCAGAGGCCCTGTGGAGGAACCTGCGGGGTCTCTGGCTTTTGCGTTGACGGCAGCCCGGTTCGGGCGTGGACCAGGTGCGTCCGGTGGATCTTGTTGCGACGGCCGACACAGTGGCGTAGGCGCCTTGGTCAGGCGGCAGCGTAGGTCATGGTTGATGTCGCGACCTTCGAGGAGCTCGTCGGTCCGGCCAGGCTAGCGGTGCCGGTGTGATGGGGGCGTCGGGGGCGATGGCGCTTGTGCTGGCGGGCAGCTCCGCGGCCCGGCGTAGTCGCCATACGAGTACGTCGCTGATGGAGTCCGCCGTGCCGAGTTCTCGTCGTGCCGTGGCGTCGATCAGGAGGGCTGCCGGGTTGTGGCCGGCGGCTTCGGCGTCGGCGAGGGTGGCGGCGAGGGCGTACCAGCCTGGCTCGGCAAGGATTCGCTCCGCCAGTTCCGGCACCGCCTCGTGTACCACCATGCTCTGTTGGCGCAGCCGGGCGTGGCCCAGAAGCCGGCCGTGTCGGTACAGGTTGTCGAGGGGTTGGGCGGCGGCGCTCTGGTAGGCGGTGCGCAGGTGCTTTGCGGTTTGGTGTGCTGCGGCTGCTTGCTGGTGGTGGCCCTTCTTGGCGTGCCAGTGGCCGGCTGTGGTGATGAGGAAGAACAGCATGTCGATCGCCATTGCTGTCGTCGCGCCGTCTTCGCCGCGGCCGAGGGCGGGGCCGCCGTGGATGAGGTCGCGGGCGGCCTGGCGCAGGGTGTGGTCGTATCCCCGCTCGGCGCGGATGTGGGAGCGCGAGGCCCGTTCGAACGTGCGGGCTGCGTCGCGTAGTGCGTGGCGGGTGTGGGCGGCGGATGTCTGTGCCAGTGCGTCGAGGACTTCACCGGCTGCGGCGATGTGTCCGGCGACCACCGCGTCTTCGTCGTGTTCGACGACCAGGACTGCCTGCCAGGCGGTGGAGGCGGTGCGTCGGCGGGCGGCAGCTGCGGTGAGCGGTGTCGCGCGGTCGGCCGGGGCGAGCGGGGTGCCGGCAGCGTCCTGGGCGGGGGCTTCGATGGTCCAGCGTTCTCGGATGCGGGGGAGGGACAGGTCCGGCGCGAGGCGTGCGCCGGGGTAGAAGACAGGCTGGCCGTTCTTGTTGCGGTCGTCGGGCAGGGCGACCTTGTAGCCGAGCAGGTCTCCGGAGGGTGCGGCCCGCTTGCGGATGAGCAGGCCGGCGGCGGCCAGCCGGTCGAAGAACTCCTCTTCGCTCTTCGTGCCGGCCGCAGCCCGGCGTACCGTCTCGCGCAGTTCCTCCCGCGCGGTGCGTTCCCGGCCCAGGCGTTCGGCCTTGTGGCGCTCGGCGCTGGTGGGCCGCTGGGCGGCGGTACCGTCGCCGGGCGTGACCTGGTGCAGGCCGTACTCCTTCTCGATCAGGCGGCATTCGGCCTGGGCGCGTTTGCCGGAGCGGTAGTCGTCGGGTCGGCTGCCGTCCTCGCAGACCAGGGTGGCGATGATGTGGATGTGGTCATCCGCGTGGCGCACGGCGGCCCAGCGGCATCCTGGCCGGCCGTCGCCGGGGTCGATGCCGGTGGCGGCCACGATGCGCCGGGCGATCTGCTCCCATTCCTCGTCGCTGAGTGTCCGGTCGTCCGCGGTCGCGCGCACGGAGGTGTGCCAGACGTGCTTGGCGGGGCGGGCGTGCTCGGGCAGTGCCTGGACGGGCTGGTCGAGGAGGGTCTGCAGGTTTTTGAGTGTGGCGTTGGGGTCGCGGCCCGGGTCGGGGGACATGCCGTCGAAAGAGGCGACGAGGTGAGGGTCGGTGTGCTCCTCGCGCTTGCCGGGTCCGTAGAGGTAGGTGAGCAGGCCGATCGTCCGGGAGCCGGGTGCGTGAACACGGGGAATCACGAAGTGCGCTGTTCGATCAGTCGGGTGCAGGCTTCGTGGACGGTGTCGGCGGCGCGCCGCACGGCGGTGATGGCTGTCCATAGTTGTGGGGTGTCCTGGGCACCGGAGTTGAGGGCTTTGACCGCCTGGTTGAGGTTGCTGCCGGCCCAGCTGAGCTTGCGACGGCTGTCGAACAGGACGGTGATCACTTCCCGCTCGTCGGCTATCTCCGCGCTGGTGCGATCGAGGTCACGGGCAGCGGCGAGGGCGGAGCGGGCGAGGAAGCCGGCGACGGACAGGCTGCAGCGGGCGGCGGCGGACCTGATCACGGCGAACTCGTCGTCGTTGAAGCGCGCATTGGGCTGGTGCAGGCGCTTCTTCTCGCGCGGCTGACGTGGACGCTGACGGGCACGGTCGGCGCGCTCGCGGCGACTGCGGCGCTTGATCGGCTTCTCCTCCTGCCCCGGCTTCGATCCGCCCTCGGTCGAAGCCGAGACCTGCGCCTCCCGGTGCAGGTCACCCCCCGCCCCTCCTGGGACGGGGTCGGTGGAAGCTACGCTTCCGCCCCAACTTGCTCCGCCTGGGGCTGGGGAGGTTGCGTTCTGGTGCGCGTCGTCGGTCGTCTGAGAGTGACGCTGCTGCATGGAAGCTCCTTGGCAAAGTATTTGAGGCGAGGACCGGGTTTGTGGTGGCCGGGGGAGTGAGAGAGGGCAGCCGGGGCCGGGACGGTCCCGCGGGGATGCACCGGATCGGGGACCGTGGGGGCCGGCCTTCTTCCCCCGGTCCCGGAGAACGGTCCCCGGGGCCGGTCCCCGCTGGAGGGGACCGTGGTACCAGCCGGTCCCCGCGTTTATCGGTCCCGACAGGCGCCAAAGGCGTCGGTCCCCGGCCCCCGCATGGCTGGTCCCCGGGTGTGCTGCGGGGACCGAGGGTGCTCTTGTGAGGCGTTGACCTGCTCGTTGTCCCGGTCCCCGGTCCCCGGTCCGATTAGTCCGTTGGGGACCGGTCCCCGTGCGGTGCCGTGTTCGGCTCCGGGACCGGTCCCCGCTTCGATCAGGGACCGGTCCCCGAAGTGCGCCGTCGGGACGGTCCCCGTGAGGCGCCGTCGGTCCCCGTTGCTGGAGGCTGTCGGTCCCCGGACAGGATGGTCTGTGCGCAGACGCCGACCGGCTGGCTGCAGGGATGGCGGGCTTCGGTGGGTCTAGGCGGGGTCTTCGCGGCGGCGGTCGGGGCCGGTGAGGATGATGCGTTCGGTCATCTCTGCGAGGCGGGAGGCGACGCGGTCGCCGAGGGTGGTGCGGAGTTCGGCGGTGGGGAGGTTGGTGGTGATGAGGGTGGGGAGCAGGTGCTCGTAGCGGTGGTTGATGAGCCGGTAGGTCAGCTCCTCGGTCCACTCGCTGGTCTTGGCCGCGCCGAGGTCGTCCAGGAGCAGCAGCGGGCAGCGGGCCAGCATCTGCAGCTCGCGTTCGCTGTCGTGCCCGGTGCGGGGGCGGAGGCGGGCGTGGAGGTCGGCGCTGGTGGTGGCTTCCCAGCGCAGGCGCACGCCTTGGTGCAGGAGGGTGCGGATGGCGCCGTACGCCTGATGGGTCTTGCCCGTGCCGGTGGGCCCGACGATCAGCAGGGAGCCTCCCTCGCAGATGCCGGGCGCACCGCCCGGACCTGGGCGTCCTGCTCGGGCTATCTGAGTGGCCCAGGCGGTGATCTGCGGGTGGTCGGCGAGGGCGCCGCGGTAGCGGGCGGGGATGCGTCTGTCGGCCAACTCCACGGCGCTGACCGGTTCCTCCGGCGGTGGCGGTGCTGCTGTGGCTGTGGGGTCGAGGCCGCGGGCGGTGAGGATGGCTTCGAGGCGGTCCGTCATGGTGCCGACGGGCTGCGGCGGGCGCCTGCGGGTGCCGGTGGTGGTGTTCAGAGCTGGCCTCCGTAAGCCGCTGCGGCATCGGCCGGGTTGGTCCAGGCCCGGCTCGGGACGGTGCTGCGCGTGGGCGTGTTCATCACGTCGTTGACGAGGCTGGGCAGCACGCTGGGGTGCACTCCCTTGGCCCGTTGCCGGATGAGCGCGGCGCGGATGTGGTCGGCCTTGATGCCCTCGGCCAGCAGGTTGCCCACTTCGCGTCCCAGGTGTCCCAGGAAGCTGCTCGGCGGGCGTTGGGCACACGCGGCGACATACTCGCCGATCAGATCCTGCGCCGAGACGCTTGCGGGCGCGGGGGCGCTTGCGCCCCCCGAAGGGGAAGATCCTAGATCCATGTTCCTAGGTCCTAGATCCGGACCGTGAGGGCTCACGGAGCCCTCCGTGAGCCGTTCGTGAGCCAGCGATGAGGACTCACGGAGTGTCCGCTGACCAGCGCCTTCTTCGACGGGCGGGATCGACTCCCCGCCTCCGTGAGGGCTCATGGAGTGCTCCGGGAGCCCTCCATGAGTCCTCGGTGCGGGCTTACGGACAGGGCCGAGGTGGCCCAGGTCGTGGTGCGGGCAGTCGGGGTGGCGTACGCCGCTGGGCCGGTTGATCTTCTGGTGGCGGGCGAAGGTGACGAGGTGCAGGTACCGCTTGCCGTCGCCGCCCTCGTAGCGGCAGATCAGCCCGGCTTCCTGGAGCTGGCTGAGGTCGTCATCGACGCCCATGGGGCCGTGGTCGGGGCGCAGCGACCACAGCAGGCCGGCGATGACCGCGGCCTGGTCGCGGAACCGGCCGCGGTCATCGGCCTGCGTGAGCAGCCCGAAGAACGTC
>NZ_VDFC01000009.1:0-26620 GCF_008369065.1 Streptomyces apricus
TCCGGGAGCTGTGGGGCGGGGTCCTGCGGGGTGGGGTCCTGCTGGGCGGGGTCCTGCGGCATACGGGCCGCGACCTCGCCCGATGCGGTGTCGCCGGCCGGTCGGGGCAGGGAGACCGGGTCCACCCAGACCGCTCGGCGCAGGACGGGCTCGACGCCGGTGCGTACCGCGTCCCAGGTCTGCTGACTGTCTTCCTGTACGTCCTGATCGGACTGCGGGGTCACGTCTCCGATCAGTGCGCCCAGCAGGGCGAGGTGGCGACCTCGCAGACCGGAGGACGCCAGTGAGAGGTCCTCGGGCTCCGCGTTCAGGTCACCGAGGAGGCTGCCGGGGATGTGCGGACGGTGCGGGGAATCGGCATCCCGGTACTCGTCGCGCAACCCGAGCTGATGGGTGAGCTCGTGCACCATCTGCACCGGGCCCGCGTCCGCCCACCAAGCGGTCTGGTCCATGGTCTGATCCCGGCCCACCAGATCCACCGTCAGGTGCGGAGCATCAGCAGGATCGACCAGTTCGACGGTGACGTGCAGCAGGTCGCCGTTGGGCAGGTGGTGTCCGGGGTCGTTGAGGAACTGGTGCACACCCGCGCTGAGCTGGTCGAACACCTGCGGCACCTGGTCATCAGTGCCGCGCAGCGCGATACGGACGGTGAGATCCGTGACCGGATCGCCGTCGTAGGTGAACCGCCGGGCGTCGAACCCGGAACGCACGACGAATCGCGGACGGCTGTCCCGTCCCCCTAGAGGCTTGATCATGTCGGCACTGGAGTCGGAGTGCACGTCCGCCTGCGGGAGCCGCGGGCGCGTCTCCCCGGTGTCGCTGCTGCTCGGCGCAGGCACTGCGGTTTGGATGCTGTCGCCCTGGTTGTTGAACGCCACACTGCTGCCCAAGCCCAGGAAATTGCCGGTGACGTTGTACCAACTCTTGTCCGCCGGCAGCAGAGCCCGCACAGGACTGTCCTGGGCCAACTGCGCCGCGAACTGCTCCTTATAGGCGTTGTAGACCTTCGCCGTGTAGTTGGGCTCCTTCGCCGCATTCGCCCGGTGGTCATTGGTCAACGCAATCGTCGCCAAGTCCATCAGGTAGGTGTCGATCAGGTCCGTGACGTCCTTAGCCTTGGCACCCTCCTCACCCGCCAGCGCATCCTGCGCCAGATCGTTCGCCATGCCAAGGACGATGTCGCGGTAGATACGGTGCCGGGTACTGCTGGGGAACGCGGCCATGATGTGATCCGCCTGACTCGCACCCTCGGTGCTCATCATCCGCGGCTGCGCCAGATGCGTCAGCCCCGGAACCGCCAACGGCATCCCCGCAATCATGCTCTCCTCGTCCGGGATACTCGTATCCCGCGAGGCCAGCGGATGCAGGCCGATCTCATGGGCCAGCATCCCCATGATGTAACCGATGTCGTACTTCTCGAAGTAGTAACTCGCCAGATTGATGTCCACACCCGCGTCACCACGGTCGATCACATCCGCCGGGGTCTCCGTCGTCCGCACATGCAGCGTGATGCGGACCGGGCGGCCGTTCACATAGTCACGAATCGTGTCGTGCCTCTGGAGCAGCTCAATGATCCGGACCGCCTTGTCCCGGTACGCCTCGTTCGAGTGCTTCAGGTTCGTGAACTCGTAGTTCCCCGACTTGAACGAAATGAGCGTCGACTCGGCGGCCGGGGCGGGCACGGTATTCGGGTCTTGCGGCATGCGGGCCGCGACCTCGCTCGACGCGGTGTCGCCGGCCGGTCGGGGCAGGGAGACCGGGTCCACCCACACCGACTTGCGAAGGACCGGTTCAGTGGCTGCGCGAGCATCGTCCCAGGTCTGCTGCGGCTGCGTTTGCGTCTGCGGGGTCACGTCTCCGATCAACGCACCCAGCAGGGCGAGGTGCCGGCCCCGCAGGCCTGCGGCAGCGAGGGAGGCGTCCTCAGGATCTGCGTTCAGGTCACCGAGGAGGCTGCCCAGGATGTGCGGGCGCTGCGGGGAATCAGCATCCCGGTACTCGTCCCGCAGGCCGAGTTGGTGGGTGAGCTCGTGCACCATCTGCACCGGGTCGGCGTCCGCCCACCAGGTGGTCTGATCCATCGCACGGTCCCGGCCCGTCAGGTCCACCGTCAGGTGCGGTGAGTCCGAGGGCTCGACCAACTCGACGGTCACGTGCAGCAGATCGCCGTTGGTCAGACGATAGCCGGGCGTGTTGAGGAACTCACTCACGCCCGCACTGAGCCGGCCGAACGCGCGCGGACTCTGCTCCGCATCACCCCGCATGGCAATGCGCACGGTCAGATCCGTGACCGGTTCGCCGTCGTGAGTGAACCGCCGCGCGTCGAACCCGGAACGCACCACGAACCGCGGACGACTGTCCCGCGGCCCCCTCAACTGCGGCGTGGAAGGCAGTGCTTGCCGACTACCGTCCGCCTCGGTTTCCTGCTCGGTGTCGGTTCCTTGCGGGAGCCTGGGACGGGCCTCGTCCGTCGGAGCGGGCGGCTGGATGCTGTCACCACGGTTGTTGGTCGCCACACTGGCAGCCAATGTCGCGAAGTCCCGCACCACCCCGAACATGCCCTTGTCCGGCGGCAGCAGATTCCGCGCGGGACTGTCCGCTGCCATATGCGCGGCAAACAACGCCTTGTACGCGTTATAAACCTTCGCCGTATTACCCGGCTCCTTCGCCGCATTCACCCGATAATCACTGGTGATCGCGATCGAAGCCAGATCCATCAAATACGTGTCGATCAGATCCGTGACATCCTGCGTCTTCGCCCCCGGCACCTGCGCCTGCGCGAACTCCGCCAGCATCTCCGCCATCTTCAACACGATGTCGCGATAGATCCCATGCCGCGTACTGCTCGGGAACGCGGCCATGATGTGATCCGCCTGGCCCGCACCCTCCGTGTTCATCGTCCGCGGCGTCTTCAGATCCGCCAGCCCCGGCACCGGCAGCGGAATACCCCGGAACATCTCCTCCTCATCAGGGATGTCCCGGTTGCGCGAAGCAAGAGGATGCAGGCCGATCTCATGAGCCAGCATCCCCATGATGTAACCGATGTCGTACTTCTCGAAGTAATAACTCGCCAGATTGATCTGCACACCCTCGGCGCCCAGATCACGTACGTCGGCAGGCGTCTCCGTCGTCCGCACATGCAGCGTGATCCGCACCGGACGGCCGTCGACATACGCCTTGATCATCGGGTGGTCCTGCAACACCTCGACAATCCGGACCGCCTTGGCCCTGTACCGCTCATTCGACTTCTTCAAGTTCGTGAACTCGAAGTTGTCCATCACGAACGGACCCGCATCAGACCCCGTGGCCGAGGAGCCGGCGTTCGCATCCTGCGGCATACGCGCCGCAACCCCGCTCGACGCCGTCTCAACGGAGGGCCGGGGCAGGGAGACCGGGTCCACCCACACCGACTTGCGAAGAACCGGCTCGGCAGCCGCACGGGCCGCATCCCAATCCTGCTGGGGCTGCGACGGGGACTGCGCCTGCGGGGTCACGTCCCCGATCAGTGCGCCCAGCAGGGCAAGGTGGCGACCCCGCAGACCTGCGGCGGCGAGGGAGGCATCCTCGGGGGCTGCGTTCAGGTCACCGAGCAGGCTGCCCGGAATGTGCGGGCGCTGCGGGGAATCGGCATCCCGATACTCGTCCCGCAACCCGAGCTGGTGCGTGAGCTCATGCACCATCTGCACCGGGTCAGCGTCCGCCCACCAGGCAGTCTGGTCCATGGTCTGATCCCGGTCTACCAGGTCCACCGTCAGATGCGGAGCATCAGCAGGGTCGACCAGCTCCACGGTCACGTGCAGCAGGTCCCCGTTGGGCAAGCGGTAGCCGGGCGCGTTCAGGAACTCGCTCACACCAGCGCTGAGCTGGTCGAAGACGTGCGTAGCCTGGGCGTCCGTGCCGCGCAGCGCGATACGGACGGTGAGATCGGTGACCGGATCGCCATCGTAGGTGAACCGCCGCGCGTCGAAGCCCGACCGCACGACGAACCGCGGACGGCTGTCGCGCGCTCCCCGAGACCGAGCCGTACCGGAGCCGGAGCCGAGACCGGAGTCCACGCCGACCTGCGGAAGGCGCGGACGCGTCTCTCCGGTACCGGTACCGCTCGACGCAGGCATGGCGGTCTGGATGCTGTCGCCCTGGTTGTTGAACGCCACGCTGCTGCCCAGACCCAGGAAGTTGCCGGTGACGTTGTACCAGCTCTTGTCCGCCGGCAGCAGAGGACGGACGGGGCTATCCTCGGCCAGCTGCGCCGCGAACTGCTCCTTGTACGCGTTGTAGACCCTCGCCGTGAACCGCGGCTCCCACGCCGCGTCCTTGCGCTTGTCGTTCGTCAGCGCGATCGTCGCCAGATCCATCAAATAGGTGTCGATGAGGTCGGTGACGTCCTTGGGCTTGGCGCCCTCCTCACCCGTTCGCGCGTCCTCCGCCAGTACGTCGGCCATCTCCAGGACGATGCCGCGGTAGATGCCGTGCCGGATCGTCTGCGGGAAGGCCGCCATGACGTGGTCGGCCTGACCGGCAGTCTCCGTGTTCATGGGACGCGGCTTGCTCAGCGTCTCCAACCCCGGCACCGGCAGGTCCGCACCCGCGAACAGGTTCTCCTCCTCGGCGATCTTCGCATTGGCCGAGGCCAGAGGGTGCAGGCCGATCTCATGAGCCAACATCCCCATGATGTAGCCCATGTCGTACTTCTCGAAGTAGTAGCTCGCCAGGTTGATGTCCACGCCAGCGGCACCGCGGTCGATCACATCCGCCGGCGTCTCCGTCGTGCGCACATGCAGCGTGATGCGGACGGGGCGACCGTCGACGTACTTCTTGATCGTGTCGTGCTTCTGGAGCAGCTCAATGATCCGGACCGCCTTGTCGCGGTACGCCTCGTTCGTGTGCTTCAGGTTCGTGAACTCGTAGTTCCCCGACTTGAACGGCGTGAGGACCGGCGCCGGCGCCGCGGGCGCCGTCCCAACGGTGTTGGTGTCGGCATCGGTGTCGCTCTGCGGCAGCCTCGGACGCGCCTCACCCGTGCCGGCGGTGGTGTCACCGGCGGTCTGCCCCGTCGTGCCGGTCGTGCCGGTCGTGCCTGTCGCTGCGACGGATTGCCGGATGCTGTCACCGCGGTTGTTCGTCCCGACGCTGGTGGCAAGCGCGGCGAAATCGCTCAGGACACCGAACCTGCCCTTATCGGGGGGCAACAGCGGGCGGACGGGGCTGTCCTCGGCCAACTGCGCCGCGAACTGCTCCTTGTACGCGTTGTAAACCCGCGCCGTGTAGCTGGGGTCCCTCATCGCCCTGGCGCGATGGTCGTTGGTCACCGCGATCGAGGCGAGGTCCATCAGATAGGTGTCGATCAGATCGGTGACGTCCTTGGCCTTCGCCCCGTTCACACCCACCCTCACGTGCCGCGCGAGCACACCGGCCATCTCCAGGACGATGCCGCGGTAGATCCCATGCCGGATGCTCTGCGGGAACGCCGCCATGACGTGGTCCGCCTGACCCGCGCTCTCCGTGTTCATGAAACGCGGCGTCTTCAGCGTCTCCAGCCCCGGCACCGGCAGATCCGCGCCCTGGAACAGGCCCTCTTCCGCAGCGATCCTCGTATTGCCGGAGGCGAGGGGGTGCAGGCCGATCTCATGGGACAGCATCCCCATGATGTAACCGATGTCGTACTTCTCGAAGTAGTAACTCGCCAGATTGATGTCCACACCGGCGTCGCCACGGTCGATCACGTCGGCCGGTGTCTCCGTCGTCCGCAAGTGCAGGGTGATGCGGACGGGGCGGTCACCGACGTAGCTCTTGATGGTGCTGTGTTCGTCGAGCAGCTCGACGATCCGGACCGCCTTGTCGACGTACCTCTCCGTCTGATTCAAGTTCGTGAACTCGTAGTTCCCCAACTTGAAAGAGGGAGCCGGCCCCGGTGCGGTGGTTGCATCCGGGTCCTGCGGGGCATGGGCCGGCACCTCGGTGACCGCCGTGCTGTCCGCGGTCCAGGGCAGGCTGACCGGGTCCACCCAGATGGCCTCGCGCGGCTGCGCGACAGCGGACTCACGAGCCTCCGCCCAGCTCTGGTCGTCCTGAGCGTCCTGGTCCGCGCTCTGCCGGGGCGCCGGGTCCACGTCGCCGATGAGCGCCCCGAGCAGGGCCATGTGCCGGCCACGCAGACCTGCGGCGGCGAGGGAGGTGTCCTCAGGAGCCGCGCTCAGGTCACCGAGCAGGCTGCCCGGAATGTGCGGGCGCTGCGGCGAATCGGCATCCCGGTACTCGTCCCGCAACCCGAGCTGATGCGTCAGCTCGTGCACCATCTGCACCGGATCGGCATCCGCCCACCAGGTCGTCTGATCCATCGCACGGTCCCGACCGACCAAGTTCACCGTCAGATGCGGCGAGTCCGACGGCTCGACCAACTCGACGGACACGTGCAGCAGATCACCGTTGGGCAAGCGGTAGCCGGGAGCGTTGAGGAACTCGCTCACACCAGCGCTGAGCTGGTCGAACACCCGCGAGGGCTGACCGTCCGTGCCGCGCAGCGCGACGCGCACGGTCAGGTCCGTGACCGGATCGCCGTCGTAGGTGAACCGCCGGGCATCGAAGCCCGACCGCACCACGAAACGAGGACGGCTGTCCCGCACTCCACGAGGCTTGACCGTGTCGGCACCGGAGTCGGAGTGCACGTCCGACTGAGGGAGTCGCGGGCGTGTCTCAGCGGTGTCACTGCTGCTCTGCGTGGGCACTGCGGTCTGGATGCTGTCGCCCTGGTTGTTGAAGGCGACGCTGCTGCCCAAGCCCAGGAAGTTGCCGGTGACGTTGTACCAGCTCTTGTCCGCCGGCAGCAGAGCCCGCACCGGACTGTCATCAGCCAGCTGCGCCGCGAACTGCTCCTTGTACGCGTTGTAGACCCGCGCGGTGAAGCGCGGCTCCCACGCCGCGTCCTTACGCTTGTCGTTCGTCAGCGCGATCGTTGCCAGATCCATCAGGTAGGTGTCGATGAGATCCGTGACGTCCTTGGCCTTGGCACCCTCCTCACCGGATCGTGCGTCCTCCTCCAGTACGCCGGCCATCTCCAGGACGATGTCCCGGTAGATGCCGTGCCGGATGGTGTGCGGGAAGGCCGCCATGATGTGGTCTTCCTGACCGGCGCCCTCGGTGTTCATGAAACGCGGCGTGCTCAGCGTCTCCAACCCCGGCACGAGCAACGGCATGCCCCGGTACAGATCCTCCTCCTCGGCAATCTTGGTATTGCCCGAGGCCAGAGGATGCAGGCCGATCTCATGGGACAGCATCCCCATGATGTAGCCCATGTCGTACTTCTCGAAGTAGTAACTCGCCAGATTGATGTCCACACCGGCGTCGCCGCGGTCGATCACATCCGCCGGCGTCTCCCTCTTCCGCACGTGCAGAGTGATCCGGACGGGACGGTTGTTCACGTACTTCTTGATGGTGTCGTGCTTCTGGAGCAGCTCAATGATCCGGACCGCCTTGTCGCGATACGCCTCGTTCGAGTGCTTCAGGTTCGTGAACTCGTAGTTCCCCGACTTGAAGGGCGTGAGGACCGGTGTCGGCGCCGCGGGAGCCGTGCCGTCGGTGCTCGTTCCGGGGTTCCTGCTGGTGTCCGTATCGCTCTGCGGCAACCTCGGACGCGCCTCGCCGGTGATGGTCCCGGTGTCGCTCGTGCTCTGTCCCAGAGTGACGGATTGCCGGATGCTGTCGCCGCGGTTGTTGGTCCCAATACTGGTGGCGAGCACGGCGAAGTCACTCAGGACACCGAACCTGCCCTTGTCTGCCGGCAGCAGCGGGCGGACAGGACTGTCCTGCGGCAACTGCGCCGCGAACTGCTCCTTGTACGCGTTGTAAACCCGCGCCGTGTAGCTGGGGTCCTTGATCGCCCTGGCACGGTGATCGTTGGTCACCGCAATCGAGGCCAGATCCATCAGGTACGTGTCGATCAGGTCCGTGACGTCCTTGGCCTTCGCCCCGTTCACGCCCACCCGTGCATGCTGCGTCAGCACACCGGCCATCTCCAGGACGATGCCGCGGTAGATCCCGTGCCGGATGCTCTGCGGGAACGCTGCCATGACGTGGTCCGCCTGACCGGCGCCCTCGGTGCTCATGAAACGCGGCGTCTTCAGCGTTTCCAGACCCGGCACCAGCAGATCCGCACCCGCGAACAGCTCCTCTTCCTCGGCGATCTTCGTGTTACCGGAGGCGAGGGGGTGCAGGCCGATCTCATGGGACAGCATCCCCATGATGTAACCGATGTCGTACTTCTCGAAGTAGTAACTCGCCAGGTTGATGTCCACACCCGCGTCGCCACGGTCGATCACATCCGCCGGCGTCTCCGTCGTCCGCACGTGCAGCGTGATCCGGACCGGGCGGCCGTTCACGTAGTTCTTGATCGTGGTGTGTTCGTCGAGCAGCTCGACGATCCGGACCGCCTTGTCGACGTACCTCTCCGTCTGATTCAAGTTCGTGAACTCGTAGTTCCCCAACTTGAAAGAGGGAGCCGGCCCCGGTGCGGCGGGCGCAGTGGTCGCTTCCGGGTCCTGCGGAGCATGGGCCGGCACCTCGGTGACCGCCGTGCCCTCCACCGTCCGGGGCAGGCTGACCGGGTCCACCCAGACGGCCTGACGCGGCTGTACGACGGCGGCGTCACGAGTCGCCATCCAGCTCTGCCCGTCCTCATCGGCCCGGTCGGCGTTCTGCTGCGGCGCCGGGTCCACGTCGCCGATGAGCGCCCCGAGCAGCGCCAGGTGCCGGTCGCGCAGGCCGGCGGCGACCAGAGAGGAGTCCTCGGGGGTCGCATTCAGGTCGCCCAGCAGGCTGCCGAGGATGTGCGGGCGATGCGGGGAGTCGGCGTCCCGGTACTCGTCGCGGAGGCCGAGCTGATGCGTCAGCTCGTGCACCAGCTGCACCGGGTCGGCGTCCGCCCACCACGTGGTCTGGTCCATCGCACGGTCCCGGCCCGCCAGGTCCACTGTCAGATGCGGGGAGTCCGAGGGATCGACCAGTTCGACGGTGACATGCAGCAGGTCGCCGTTGGGCAGCCGATAGCCGGGGTCGTTCAGGAACTGATGCACACCCGTATTGAGCTGGTCGAACACCTGCGGGGGTCGGCCGTCCCCGCCACGTATCGCGACGCGCACGGTCAGCTCGGTGACCGGATCGCCGTCGTAGGTGAACCGCCGCGCGTCGAAGCCCGACCGGACCACGAAACGAGGACGGCTGTCCCGTACCCCAAGAGGCTTGACCGTGTCGGCACCGGAGTCAGTGTGCACGTCCGTCTGCGGGAGCCGCGGGCGTGCCTCGCCGGTGTCGCTTCCGCTCTGCGTCTGCGTGAGCACGGCGGTCTGGATGCTGTCGCCCTGGTTGTTGAAGGCGACGCTGCTGCCCAGGCCCAGGAAATTGCCGGTCACGTTGTACCAGCTCTTGTCCGCCGGCAGCAGAGACCGCACCGGACTGTCCTCGGCCAACTGCGCCGCGAACTGCTCCTTGTACGCGTTGTAGACCCGCGCCGTGAACCGCGGCTCCTTCGCCGCGTTCGCCCGGTGGTCATTGGTCAGCGCGATCGTCGCCAAGTCCATCAGGTAGGTGTCGATCAGGTCCGTGACGTCCTTGGCCTTCGCACCCTCCTCGCCCGCCAGCGCGTCCTGTGCCAAGACGTCGGCCATCTCCAGAACGATGCCGCGGTAGATGCCGTGCCGGATCGTCTGCGGGAACGCCGCCATGACGTGGTCCGCCTGACCGGCACCCTCGGTGCTCATGAAACGCGGCGTCTTCAACGTCTCCAGACCCGGCACCAACAGATCCGCACCCGCAAACAGCTCCTCCTCCTCGGCGATCTTCGCATTACCGGAAGCGAGAGGGTGCAGGCCGATCTCATGGGACAACATCCCCATGATGTAGCCCATGTCGTACTTCTCGAAGTAATAGCTCGCCAGGTTGATGTCCACACCCGCGTCACCACGGTCGATCACATCCGCCGGCGTCTCCGTCGTCCGCACATGCAGCGTGATCCGGACCGGGCGGCCGTTCACGTACTTCTTGATCGTGTCGTGCTTCTGGAGCAGCTCGATGATCCGGACCGCCTTGTCGCGGTACACCTCGTTCGTGTGCTTCAGGTTCGTGAACTCGTAGTTCCCCGACTTGAACGGCGTGAGCGTCGACTCGGCAGGTGCGGCGTTCGGGTCCTGCGGCATACGAGCCGGTACTTCGGTGGACACGACGTCGACGGTGCCGTCGGTGCCGCCGGTCTCTCCGGTCGGCCGGGGCAGCGAGACCGGGTCCACCCAGACGGACTCGCGCAGGACCGGCTCAGCTCCGGCACGCACCGCGTCCCAGGTCTGCTCGCCACCCTCCCGCACGCTCGGTCCGGACAGCGGAGCCACGTCCCCGATCAATGCGCTCAACAGGGCGAGGTGCCGCCCCCGCAGGCCTGCGGGGGCCAGCGAGAGGTCCTCAGGATCAGCGTTCAGGTCACCGAGGAGACTGCCCGGAATGTGCGGGCGGTGCGGGGAGTCGGCGTCCCGGTACTCGTCCCGTAGTCCGAGCTGGTGGGTGAGCTCGTGCACCATCTGCACGGGGTCGGCGTCGGCCCACCAGGTGGTCTGGTCCATCGCGCGGTCCCGGCCCGCCAGGTCCACGGTCAGGTGCGGGGCGTCGGCGGGGTCGACCAGCTCGACGGTGACGTGCAGCAGGTCCCCGTTGGGCAGGCGGTGTCCGGGCGCATTCAGGAACTCCTGCACCCCTGCGTCGAGTTGCTCGAAAGTCCGCGCGGCCTCCCCGTCCGTGCCGCGCAGCGCGATGCGTACGGTCAGGTCCGTGACCGGTTCGCCGTCGTAGGTGAACCGCCGCGCGTCGAAGCCCGACCGCACCACGAACCGGGGACGGCTGTCCCGCGGTCCCCGAGGCCGGACCGTATCGGAGGGCCTGGACTCGTTCTCCGGCGCGGGGTCGGTGTCCCCCTGCGGGAGCCGGGGGCGGGCCTCGCCCGTCGGCATGGGCCGCTGGATGCTGTCGCCGCGGTTGTTGGTGGCGAGGCTGGTGGCCAGCGTGGTGAAGTCCCGCACGACGCCGAACATGCCCTTGTCGGGGGGAAGCAGGGCACGGGCCGGACTGTCGTCGGCCATGCGTGCGGCGAACAGCGCCTTGTAGGCGTTGTAGACCTTGGCGGTGTTGCCCGGTTCCTTCGCCGCGTTCATCCGGTAGTCGCTGGTGATCGCTATGGAGGCGAGGTCCATCAGGTAGGTGTCGATCAGGTCCGTGACGTCCTTGGCCTTGGCTCCCTCCACACCGGCCTGCGCGGCCTCGGCCAGCATGTCGGCCATCTTCAGGACGATGTCGCGGTAGATCCCGTGCCGGGTGCTGCTGGGGAAGGCAGCCATGATGTGGTCGGCCTGACCCGCGCTGTCGGTGTTCATCGTGCGCGGGGTCTTCAGGTCGCCGAGGCCGGGAACCGGCAACGGGATGCCCCGGAACATCTCCTCCTCGTCGGGGATGTCCCGGTTGCGGGAAGCAAGAGGGTGCAGGCCGATCTCATGGGCCAGCATTCCCATGATGTAACCGATGTCGTACTTCTCGAAGTAGTAGCTCGCGAGGTTGATGTCGACACCGGCGTCACCGCGGTCCCGTACGTCCGCCGGGGTCTCCGTCGTCCGCACGTGCAGGGTGATCCGGACCGGGCGGCCACCGACGTAGTCACGGATCGTCGGGTGGTCCTGCAGCAGTTCGATGATGCGGACCGCCTTGTCGCGGTACCTCTCGTTCGTGTGGTTCAGGTTGGTGAACTCGAAGTTCCCCGACTTGAAGGGGATGAGCGTCGGCTCGGCGGCCGGGGCGGGTGCGGCGTTCGGGTCCTGCGGCATACGGGCCGGCACCCCGGTGGACGCGACGTCGACGGTGCTGTCGGTGCTGTCGGTGCTGTCGGTGCCGACGTTGTCGCCGGTCGATCGGGGCAGCGAGACCGGGTCCACCCAGACGGCTCGGCGCAGGACCGGCTCAGCACCGGTGCGTGTCGCGTCCCAGGTCTGGTCGCTGTCTTCCTGCACGCTCTGGTCGGACTGCGGGGTCACGTCTCCGATCAGTGCGCCCAGCAGGGCGAGGTGGCGACCCCGGAGACCGGAGGACGCCAGCGAGAGGTCCTCGGGCTCCGCGTTCAGATCACCGAGCAGGCTGCCCGGAATGTGCGGGCGCTGCGGGGAATCAGCATCCCGGTACTCATCGCGCAGGCCGAGCTGGTGCGTCAGCTCGTGCACCATCTGCACCGGATCGGCATCCGCCCACCAGGTGCTCTGGTCCATGACCCGGTCCCGACCCGCCAGGTCCACCGTCAAGTGCGGCGAGCCTGAGGGCTCGACCAACTCTACGGTCACGTGCAGCAGGTCCCCGTTGGGCAGGCGGTAGCCGGGCGCGTTCAGGAACTCGCTCACACCCGCACTGAGCTGGTCGAACACCCGCGAGGGCTGGCCGTCCGTGCCGCGCAGCGCGATACGGACAGTCAGGTCGGTGACCGGATCGCCGTCGTAGGTGAAACGCCGGGCATCGAAGCCCGACCGCACTACGAACCGGGGGCGCGTGTCCCGCGGTCCCCTCGGCCGCACGATGTCGGACGAATCGTTCGGGAACCGGGTATCGGCACGGTCCTGCGGCAGCCGCGGACGTGCCTCGCCGGTGTCGCTTCCGCTCTGCGTCTGCGTCTGCGTGGGCACGGCGGTCTGGATGCTGTCACCCTGGTTGTTGAACGCCACGCTGCTGCCCAGACCCAGGAAGTTACCGGTGACGTTGTACCAGCTCTTGTCCGCCGGCAGCAGAGCCCGCACCGGACTGTCATCAGCCAACTGCGCCGCGAACTGCTCCTTGTACGCGTTGTAGACCCGCGCCGTGAACCGCGGCTCCCACGCCGCGTCCTTACGCTTGTCGTTCGTCAGCGCGATCGTCGCCAGATCCATCAGATACGTGTCGATCAGATCGGTGACGTCCTTGGCCTTCGCACCCTCCTCGCCGGATCGTGCGTCCTCCGCCAGTACGCCGGCCATCTCCAGGACGATGTCCCGGTAGATGCCGTGCCGGATGGTGTGCGGGAACGCCGCCATGATGTGGTCTTCCTGACCGGCGCCCTCGGTGTTCATGAAACGCGGCGTGCTCAGCGTCTCCAACCCCGGCACGAGCAACGGCATACCCCGATACAGATCCTCCTCCTCGGCAATCTTGGTATTGCCCGAGGCCAGAGGATGCAGGCCGATCTCATGAGCCAGCATCCCCATGATGTAGCCCATGTCGTACTTCTCGAAGTAGTAACTCGCCAGATTGATCTGGACACCCTCGGCGCCCAGGTCGATCACATCGGCCGGAGTCTCCCTCTTCCGCACGTGCAGAGTGATCCGGACGGGACGATTGTTCACGTACTTCTTGATGGTGTCGTGCTTCTGGAGCAACTCGATGATCCGGACCGCCTTGTCCCGGTACACCTCGTTCGAGTGCTTCAGGTTCGTGAACTCGTAGTTCCCCGACTTGAACGGGATGAGCGTCGACTCGGCGGCCGGGGCGGGCACGGTATTCGGGTCCTGCTGCATACGCGCCGCGACCTCGCTCGACGCGGTGTCGGCAGACGGTCGCGGCAGGGAGACCGGGTCCACCCACACCGACTTGCGAAGGACCGGCTCGGCAGCCGCACGGGCCGCATCCCAATCCTGCTGAGGCTGCGACGGGTACTGCACCTGCGGGGCCACGTCCCCGATCAACGCACCCAGCAGGGCAAGGTGGCGACCCCGCAGGCCGGAGGATGCCAGTGAAAGATCCTTGGGCTCCGCGTTCAGGTCACCGAGCAGGCTGCCCGGAATGTGTGGACGGTGCGGGGAATCAGCATCCCGGTACTCGTCCCGCAGACCCAGCTGATGGGTGAGCTCGTGCACCATCTGCACCGGGTCCGCGTCCGCCCACCAGGTGGTCTGATCCATCGCACGGTCCCGGCCCGTCAGGTCCACCGTCAGGTGCGGTGAGTCCGAGGGCTCGACCAACTCGACGGTCACGTGCAGCAGATCGCCGTTGGTCAGACGATAGCCGGGCGTGTTGAGGAACTCACTCACGCCCGCACTGAGCCGACCGAACGCGCGCGGACTCTGCTCCGCATCACCCCGCATGGCGATACGCACGGTCAGATCCGTAACCGGTTCGCCATCGTGAGTGAACCGCCGCGCATCAAAGCCCGACCGCACCACGAACCGCGGACGACTGTCCCACGGACCCCTCAACTGCGGCGCGGAAGGCAATGCTTGCCGACTACCGTCCACCTCGGTTTCCTGCTCGGTGTCGGTTCCTTGCGGGAGCCTGGGGCGTGCCTCGTCCGTCGGAGCGGGCGGCTGGATGCTGTCACCACGGTTGTTGGTCGCCACACTGGCAGCCAGCGTCGCGAAGTCCCGCACCACCCCGAACATACCCTTGTCCGGCGGCAGCAGATTCCGCGCGGGACTGTCCGCAGCCATATGCGCCGCAAACAACGCCTTGTACGCGTTGTAGACCTTCGCCGTATTACCCGGCTCCTTCGCCGCATTCACCCGATAATCACTGGTGATCGCAATCGAAGCCAGATCCATCAAATACGTGTCGATCAGATCCGTGACATCCTGCGGCTTCGCCCCCGGCACCTGAGCCTGCGCGAACTCCGCCAGCATCTCCGCCATCTTCAACACGATGTCGCGGTAGATCCCATGCCGCGTACTGCTCGGGAACGCGGCCATGATGTGATCCGCCTGACCCGCACCCTCCGTGTTCATCGTCCGCGGCGTCTTCAGATCCGCCAACCCCGGCACCGGCAGCGGAATACCCCGGAACATCTCCTCCTCATCAGGGATGTCCCGATTCCGCGAAGCAAGAGGATGCAGGCCGATCTCATGAGCCAGCATCCCCATGATGTAACCGATGTCGTACTTCTCGAAGTAATAACTCGCCAAATTGATCTGCACACCCTCGGCGCCCAGATCACGTACGTCGGCAGGCGTCTCCGTCGTCCGCACATGCAGCGTGATCCGCACCGGACGGCCATCGACATACGCCTTGATCATCGGGTGGTCCTGCAACACCTCGACGATCCGGACCGCCTTGGCCCTGTACCGCTCATTCGACTTCTTCAAGTTCGTGAACTCGAAGTTGTCCATCACGAACGGACCCGCATCAGACCCCGTGGCCGAGGAGCCGGCGTTCGCATCCTGCGGCATACGCGCCGCAACCTCGCTCGACGCCGTCTCAGCGGAGGGCCGGGGCAGCGAGACCGGGTCCACCCAGACGGCTCGGCGCAGGACGGGCTCGACGCCGGTGCGTACCGCGTCCCAGGTCTGCTCACCGTCCGGCGCACTGGACATAGACCGCGGGGTCACGTCCCCGATCAGCGCGCCCAGCAGGGCAAGGTGGCGCCCCCGCAGACCTGCGGCGGCGAGCGAGGCATCCTCGGGAGCCGCGTTCAGGTCACCGAGCAGGCTGCCCGGAATGTGCGGGCGCTGCGGAGAATCAGCGTCCCGGTACTCGTCCCGCAGGCCGAGCTGGTGCGTCAGCTCGTGCACCATCTGCACAGGATCGGCGTCCGCCCACCAGGTGTCCTGGTCCATCGCACGGTCCCTGCCGACCAAGTTCACCGTCAGGTGCGGAGCGTCGGCGGGGTCGACCAGTTCGACGGTCACGTGCAGCAGATCGCCGTTGGGCAGGCGGTGTCCGGGCGCGTTCAGGAACTCCTGTACGCCTGCTCCAAGTTGCTCGAAAGTCCGCGCGGCCTCTCCGTCCGCGCCACGCATCGCGATACGGACGGTGAGATCCGTGACCGGATCGCCGTCGTAGGTGAACCGCCGCGCGTCGAAGCCCGACCGCACGACGAACCGCGGACGGCTGTCCCGTACTCCCCGAGGCCGAGCCGTACCGGAGGCGGAGCCGAGGCCCGAGTCCACGTCGGCCTGCGGAAGGCGTGGACGCGTCTCCCCGGTGCTGGTGCCACCCTGTACCGGCACCGCCGTCTGGATGCTGTCGCCCTGGTTGTTGAATGCCACGCTGCTGCCCAGCCCCAGGAAGTTGCCGGTGACGTTGTACCAGCTCTTGTCCGCCGGCAGCAGAGCCCGCACAGGACTGTCCTGGGCCAACTGCGCCGCGAACTGCTCCTTGTACGCGTTGTAGACCTTCGCCGTGTAGTTGGGCTCCTTCGCCGCATTCGCCCGGTGGTCATTGGTCAACGCAATCGTCGCCAAGTCCATCAGGTAGGTGTCGATCAGGTCCGTGACGTCCTTGGCCTTGGCACCCTCCTCACCCGCCAGAGCGTCCTGCGCCAGATCGTTCGCCATGCCGAGCACGATGTCGCGGTAGATGCGGTGCCGGGTGCTGCTCGGGAACGCGGCCATGATGTGATCCGCCTGACCCGCGCCCTCGGTGCTCATCATCCGCGGCTGCGCCAGATGCGTCAGCCCCGGAACCGCCAACGGCATCCCCGCGATCATGCTCTCCTCGTCCGGGATGCCCGTGTCCTGCGAGGCGAGAGGGTGCAGGCCGATCTCGTGGGCCAGCATCCCCATGATGTAGCCCATGTCGTACTTCTCGAAGTAATAACTCGCCAAATTGATGTCCACGCCCGCGTCACCGCGGTCGATCACATCCGCCGGCGTCTCCGTCGTCCGCACATGCAACGTGATCCGCACCGGGCGGCCGTTCACATAGTCACGGATCGTGTCGTGCCTCTGGAGCAGCTCAATGATCCGGACTGCCTTGTCGCGGTACGCCTCGTTCGTGTGCTTCAGGTTCGTGAACTCGTAGTTCCCCGACTTGAACGGGGTGAGAACCGGCGCCGGAGCCGCAGGCACCGCACTGCCCATGGTGGTGTCGGCATCGGTGTTGCTCTGCGGCAGCCTCGGACGCGCCTCACCCGTGCCGGCGGTGGTGTCACCGGCGGTCTGTCCCGTGGTGACGGGCTGCCGGATGCTGTCGCCGCGGTTGTTGGTCCCGATGCTGGTGGCGAGTGCGGCGAAGTCGCTCAGGACACCGAACCTGCCCTTGTCGGGGGGCAATAGCGGGCGGACAGGACTGTCCTCGGCCAACTGCGCCGCGAACTGCTCCTTGTAGGCGTTGTAGATCTTCGCCGTGTCATTGGGGTCCCTCATCGCCCTGGCGCGGTGGTCGTTGGTGACCGCGATCGAGGCCAGATCCATCAGGTAGGTGTCGATCAGGTCCGTGACGTCCTTGGACTTGGCTCCTTCCACTCCGACCCGTGCGTGCTGCGCCAGCACACCGGCCATCTCCAGGACGATGCCGCGGTAGATGCCGTGGCGGATGCTCTGCGGGAACGCCGCCATGGCGTGGTCGGCCTGACCGGCGCTCTCCGTGTTCAGGAAACGCGGCTTGCTCAGTGTCTCCAGGCCCGGCACCGGCAGATCCGCACCCCGGTACAGGTCCTCCTCCTCGGCAATCTTCGTGTTGCCCGAGGCCAGAGGGTGCAGGCCGATCTCATGGGCCAGCATCCCCATGATGTAACCGATGTCGTACTTCTCGAAGTAGTAGCTCGCGAGGTTGATGTCGACACCGGCGTCGCCGCGGTCGATCACATCGGCCGGGGTCTCCGTCGTCCGCACGTGCAGCGTGATCCGGACCGGGCGGCCGTTCACGTAGTTCTTGATCGTGGTGTGTTCGTCGAGCACCTCGACGATCCGGACCGCCTTGCCGACGTACCTCTCCGTCTGGTTCAGGTTGGTGAACTCGTAGTTCCCCAGCTTGAAGGAGGGAGCCGGCCCCGGTGCGGTGGTCGCATCCGGGTCCTGCGGGGCATGGGCCGGCACCTCAGCGGGTGTCGTGCCGTCCGCGGTCCAGGGCAGACTGACCGGGTCCACCCAGATGGCCTCGCGCGGCTGCGCGACGGCGGACTCACGAGCCTCCGCCCAGCTCCGATCGGTCTCATCGGTCCGGTCGACGTCCTGCCGGGGCGCCGGGTCCACGTCACCGATGAGCGCCCCGAGCAGGGCCATGTGCCGGTCGCGGAGACCGGCAAGGATGAGCGAGGAGTCCTCGGGAGCCGCGTTCAGGTCACCGAGCAAGCTGCCCAGGATATGCGGGCGGTGGGGCGCGTCGGCGTCCCGGTACTCGTCCCGCAGACCCAGCTGATGCGTCAGCTCGTGCACCATCTGCACCGGATCGGCATCCGCCCACCAGGTCGTCTGGTCCATCGCACGGTCCCGGCCGACCAAGTTCACCGTCAGATGCGGCGAGTCCGACGGCTCGACCAACTCGACGGACACGTGCAGCAGATCGCCGTTGGGCAAACGGTAGCCGGGCGCGTTCAGGAACTCACTCACACCCGCACTGAGCTGGTCGAACACCCGCGAGGGCTGACCGTCCGTGCCGCGCAGCGCGACGCGCACGGTCAGGTCCGTGACCGGATCGCCGTCGTAGGTGAACCGCCGCGCATCGAAGCCCGACCGCACCACGAAACGAGGACGGCTGTCCCGCACTCCACGAGGCTTGACCGTGTCGGCACCGGAGTCGGAGCCCACGTCCGCCTGCGGGAGCCGCGGACGCGTCTCTCCGGTACCGGTACTGCTCGGCGCAGGCACGGCGGTCTGGATGCTGTCGCCCTGGTTGTTGAACGCGACGCTGCTGCCCAGGCCCAGGAAGTTGCCGGTGACGTTGTACCAGCTCTTGTCCTTCGGCAGCAGAGCTCGCACAGGACTGTCCTGGGCCAACTGCGCCGCGAACTGCTCCTTATAGGCGTTGTAGACCTTCGCCGTGTAGTTGGGCTCCTTCGCCGCGTTCGCCCGGTGGTCGTTGGTCAGCGCGATCGTCGCCAGGTCCATCAGGTAGGTGTCGATGAGGTCGGTGACGTCCTTGGGCTTGGCGCCCTCCTCGCCCGTTCGCGCGTCCTCCGCCAGTACGTCGGCCATCTCCAGGACGATGCCGCGGTAGATCCCATGCCGGATCGTCTGCGGGAAGGCCGCCATGATGTGGTCCGCCTGACCGGCACCCTCGGTGCTCATGAAACGCGGCGTCTTCAGCGTCTCCAGACCCGGCACCAGCAGATCCGCACCCGCGAACAACTCCTCTTCCTCGGCGATCTTTGCATTGCCGGAGGCCAGAGGGTGCAGGCCGATCTCATGGGACAGCATCCCCATGATGTAGCCCATGTCGTACTTCTCGAAGTAATAGCTCGCCAGGTTGATGTCCACACCCGCGTCACCGCGGTCGATCACATCCGCCGGGGTCTCCGTCGTCCGCACGTGCAAAGTGATCCGCACCGGGCGGCCGTTCACGTACTTCTTGATCGTGTCGTGCTTCTGAAGCAGTTCGATGATCCGCACCGCCTTGTCGCGGTACGCCTCGTTCGTGTGCTTCAGGTTCGTGAACTCGAAGTTCCCCGACTTGAACGGGGTGAGAACCGGCGCCGGAGCCGCAGGCACCGCACTGCCCATGGTGGTGCCGGCATCGGTGTCGCTCTGCGGCAGCCTCGGACGCGCCTCACCGCTACCGGCGGTGGTGTCACCGGCGGTCGTACCGGCCGTGCCCGTCGTCGCGACCGGCTGCCGGATGCTGTCGCCGCGGTTATTCGTCCCGACGCTGGTGGCGAGCACGGCGAAGTCGCTCAGGACACCGAACCTGCCCTTGTCGGCGGGCAGCAGCGGACGGACAGGACTGTCCTGGGCGAGGTGTTCCGCCAGTTGGGCCTTGTAGGCGTTGTAGACCCGCGCCGTGTAGTTGGGGTCCCTGATCGCCCTGGCGCGGTGGTCGTTGGTGACCGCGATCGAGGCGAGGTCCATCAGGTAGGTGTCGATCAGGTCCGTGACGTCCTTGGCCTTCGCCCCGTTCACACCCACCCGTGCGTGCTGCGCCAGCACACCGGCCATCTCCAGGACGATGTCCCGGTAGATGCCGTGCCGGATGGTGTGCGGGAAGGCCGCCATGATGTGGTTTTCCTGACCGGCGCCCTCGGTGTTCATGAAACGCGGCGTCTTCAGCGTCTCCAACCCCGGCACGAGCAACGGCATGCCCCGGTAGAGCTCCTCCTCCTCGGCGATCCTCGCATTGCCCGAGGCCAGGGGGTGCAGACCGATCTCATGGGACAGCATCCCCATGATGTAACCGATGTCGTACTTCTCGAAGTAGTAGCTCGCGAGGTTGATGTCCACGCCCGCGTCGCCACGGTCGATCACGTCGGCCGGGGTCTCCGTCGTCCGCACGTGCAGCGTGATCCGCACCGGACGGCCACCGACGAAGTTCTTGATGGTGCTGTGCTCGTCGAGCAGCTCGACGATCCGGACCGCCTTGTCGACGTACCTCTCCGTCTGATTCAGGTTCGTGAACTCGTAGTTCCCCAGCTTGAAGGCGCTGAAGGCCGGTTCCGGTGCGGTGGGCGCAGTGTTCACGTCCGGGTCCTGCGGAGCGTGCGCCGGCACCTCGGTGACCGCCGTGCCCTCCCCCGTCCGGGGCAGGCTGACCGGGTCCACCCAGACGGCCTCGCGCGGCTGCACGACGGCGGACCCACGAGCCTGCTCCCAGCTCTGATCGGCCTCATCGGTCTGATCGGCGTTCGGCTGCGGCGCCAGCGGAACGTCGCCGATGAGCGCCCCGAGCAGGGCCATGTGCCGGTCGCGGAGGCCGGCGGGGGCGAGGGAGGAGTCCTCGGGGGCCTCGTCGAGGCTGCCCAGCAGGCTGCCGAGGATGTGCGGGCGGTGCGGGGAGTCGGCGTCCCGGTACTCGTCCCGCAACCCGAGCTGGTGGGTGAGCTCGTGCACCATCTGCACCGGGGCGGCGTCCGCCCACCACGTGGTCTGGTCCATCGCACGGTCCCGGCCCGCCAGGTCCACGGTCAGGTGCGGTGAGTCCGAGGGCTCGACCAACTCGACGGTCACGTGCAGCCGGTCACCGTTGAACAGGCGGTGGGCCGGAGCGTTCAGGAACTCCTCCACGCCCGCGCTGAGCTGGTCGAAGACGTGCGTGGCCTGGGCGTCCGTACCGCGCAGGGCGACGCGGACGGTGAGCTCGGTGACCGGTTCGCCGCGGTACGGGAACCGGCGGACGTCGAAGCCGGAGCGCACCACGAACCGGGGCCGGCTGTCGCGCGGGCCGCGGGGACCGTGCGTCCGCGAGGTGGTCGACGGCCCGGTCCGCGGCTCGGCAGCGGTGTCGGAGCCGGTTCCGGTGCCGGGATCGGTGCCCGTTCGGGTGTCGGAGCCGGTGCCGGTGCCGGGCTCGGGAAGTCTCGGACGCGCCTCCCCCGTGCCGTCTCCGGTCCGGTCCGGTGCGACGGGCCGCTGGATGCTGTCGCCGCGGTTGTTGGTTGCGATGCTGGTGGCGAGCTGGGTGAAGGAGCGTGCGACGCCGAAGAAGCCCTTGTTCGACGGCAGGAGCGCCTGGAGAGCGGGGTTGTCCGCCAGCTTCTCGCGGAGCATCTCCTTGTAGGCGTTGTAGACCTTCGCCGTGTAGTTGGGCTCCTTGACCGCGTTCACTCGGTAGTCGTTGGTGACCGCGATGGAGGCGAGGTCCATCAGGTACGTGTCGAAGAGGTCGGTGACGTCCTGGGACCTGGCTCCCGCCACCTTCACCTGCACGTGCTGTGCCATCACCTTGGCCAGGTCGATGACGATGTCGCGGTAGATGCCGTGCCGGATGGTGCGGGAATGGGCGGCCATGATGTGGTCCGCCTGGCCCGCACCGTCGGTGTTCATGGTGCGCGGCTCCGGCAGGTCGGTCAGCCCCGGCACCACCAGGGGCCTCCCGCTGTACGCCTCTTCCTGTTCGGGGATGTCCGCGTTGCGGGAGGCGAGGGGGTGCAGGCCGATCTCGTGGGCCAGCATCCCCATGATGTAGCCGATGTCGTACTTCTCGAAGTAGTAGCTCGCGAGGTTAATGTCCACGCCTGCGTCGCCACGGTCGATCACATCGGCCGGGGTCTCCGTCGTCCGCACGTGCAGCGTGATCCGCACCGGACGGCCGCCGACGTAGTTCTTGATGGTGCTGTGCTCGTCCAGCACCTGGACGATCCGGACCGCCTTGTCGAGGTACCTGTCCGTCTGGTTCAGGTTGGTGAACTCGTAGCTCCCCAGCTTGAAGGGACGCAGAGCAGGTACCGGAGCGGCGGGCGCCGGGTCCGAGGTCGCAGGAACGTCGTCCGAGGCCGTAGGGGCGTCGTCCGAGGTCGTGGGAGCGTCCGTGCCGGTCTCGGCGCCGGACATCGTGCTCAGTTCGTACGCCTCCTCCTCCAGGACGTCCGGCGGATCGGTGCTCTCCGGCGCGGAGGCCGGGGTGCGCAGGGTCACCGGCACGAAGTCCCCGCCGCGGCGGCGCAGCCGGATGTGCGGGCCGGTGTCGCCGGCCGGGCCGGCGTAGGTGTGGGCGGTGCCGTTCTCCTCGATCAGGGTGACCGTGGCGCCGGTCGCGGCGGCGGCCCACTCGGCCACCGCGCGGTCGGCACCGGGGCCCCACGGGGCCTCGGAGAGGTGGCGGCGCAGACGGCCGTCGAGGATCTCCTGGCTCGGCGCGGGCCGGCCGGGACCGGCCTGCGGCGGGGGCGGGGGTGAGAACAGCGTGTCGTGCTGCGCGCGGTCGCCGGGCAGGCCGTTCAGGCGCAGCAGCTGGAGCGGCGTCGCCCCGGCGCGTACGCGCAGCCGTGCCGCCTCCCGGCTGCTGATTCCGGGTTGCTCCGCGGCCTGGCGCAGCGCCGTGGAGAGGGCGCCGAAGAAACCGTTGCCGCGGCCGGTGGGCGTGCCCTGGGTGTACGTGGCACCGTCGGGCGCCGTGAGGACGCCGTCGCGGCCCAGGCGGTAGCGCGGGCCGGTGCTGTCGGCGGGCGGCAGCCAGGGCGCCGTGTCGTGGCTGCGGTGCGCGGGCGGCTGCTCGGTGGCGGGGCGTGTGCCGTCGGTGTCCGTGGTGCCGGTCGTCGTGCTCCCGGTCTCCGGGGCCGGCAGCGCGGTGGCGGCCGGGGCCGGGGTGCCGGMGGGCAGGGCCGCGTGGAAGAAGCCCTCGTGGGCGAAGAGGACCGGGTCGGCGGCCGGGTCGACGGAGGCCGCGTCGACGCCGTGCGGGAGGAACAGCTGGTCGCGGCCCTCGCCGGTGACCACCGTGAGCGGGGTGCCCAGGGCCCGGGCGGCCAGTGCGGGCAGCAGGTCGGCGCCGCCGTGGTCGCCGGCCCGCCGGTCGGGCTGCGCGCCGTACGCGGTCTCCGTGCCGTCCGGTCGCGGTTCGCTCGCGAACGGCCGGGACAGGGCCGCGGTGGCGAGTGCCACGCGCTGCGCGGGGGTCGGCCAGTAGGTCTGCGGAAGCCGGCCGAGGGCGTCGAACTCGGCCTGCTGCGCGGGGGTGAGCACCACGCCCGCCGCGTCGAGTTCGGCCTGGGTGAAGGTGTCGGCCGCGTCCAGGGCGAGGGCGTCGAGCAGGTCCTCGTTGCCGTCCTTGCCCAGCTCCCAGGCCAGCCGGTCGCGGGCGGCGCCGACGGCCTCGGCGGTGACCGCCGGGTCGCCGGGCTGCCGGGTGAACCGGTCGGCGAGGTCGGTGCCGAGGAGGTACGGCAGACGGCCCCGGGCCTGGGCCGCGGCGAGCAGCGAGTGGAAGAACGAGGCTCCGTCGTGCGGTACGTCGTGCAGTTCGCGCACGGTGGCGCCGTCCGGCGAGGTGAGGGTGCGCGGCGCGGAGTCGGTGGCGTCGGTGACGGTGTACGGCTCGGGCGCCTCGGAGCGCCAGTCCGGCTCGGTGTACTCCTGCGGCGCGTCCGGCGTCGCGCCCGGGGCCGGACGCTGGTGGTGGGCGGTCAGGCGGGAGGCGGCGAGCTGCAGCCTGTGGTGGTCGCGGGCGGCGGCGTCGGTGCGCTGCTCCCAGCGGTCGACCTCCTCGCGGGCGGCCTGCCAGGCGACGACGGCCGGGGACCAGAGCACGTCCGGCGGCAGGTCGGTGACCGGGCCGGAGTTGTCGTCGCCGAGCGCGGCGCGGTCCGCGTCGCTCAGGTCGAGCCACGCCTCCCGGGACCGCGCGCGGGCGTCGTAGTAGTTCTTCTCGGCCGTGGCGAGGTCGGCGGCGGCCTTGGCCTGGTTGTCCCAGGCCGTGAGGACCTCCTCGGGGAAGGTGGTGTCGTCCAGCAGTCCGTAGTCGCGGGCGATGTCCTCGCGCAGCCAGATCAGGGCGGTCGTGCCGGCCTCGGCGGCGCGCGGTCCGCGCTTGGCCTTGCCGAGCGCGTGCAGCGGGCGGCTGTCGGTGTACCGGTGGTCCACCTCGGCCACCGAGAGCCAGCTCACCGGCACCGCGAAGAGCATGCTGCGGTCGGTGACGACCTTGTTGTGGGTGCCGCGGGTGGTGTCCACGGTGCCCTTGAGCCCGGTGCTGTCGTTCGTGCCGGCGATCGGGACGGTGGCGCCGGGGTTGGTGACACCGGCGTTGCTGTTGCCCGCCAGGGGCGCGGTGCCCACCGCGCCCTCGACGTTGTCGGTGATGCCGGCCTCCAGCGCGTCGGAGGTCTTCGCCCGCTGCATGGCCTCCATGCGCGGCTTGTTCTCCACGGCGAGCAGCCGGGCGCCGCTGCGGTGCATCCTCGCGTAGAGGCGGGAGTCGGCGGTGTGCGACTGGCCGAAGAGGTGGGCGGACGACTGGGTGGGCAGCGCGCTGCCGTTCGCGCCGAGCGCCTCGCGGAAGCCGGAGGTGAGGCCGACCTGGCTGGTGGCCTCCTGCTGGGCGTGGCCGGGCGCCGTACCGACCCCCGTGAGGGTGGTGAGGTGGGCCATGCGTACGCGGCTGGCGAGGCCGTTGCCGGTGTGCCGGCGGCCGAGGTCGCTGTCGCCGAAGCCGTCGGCGCGGGCGGTGGCAAGGGTCAGGGCGTCGTGCACGTTGGCGGCGCCGCGGATGTCCACGGCGAGGATGCCGGAGCCGATCTCGTCGTCGAAGGGCAGGACGTCCGGGTCCGCGCTGCCGTCGGGGCTCCCGGCCGCGCCGGTGCGCCAGGCGGCGATGCCGTCCGGGAGGGCCTGGGCGGCCGTCAGCATGCGTACCGCGCGCTCGGGGTCCGGCACGTCCTGCTCGGTGAGCGCGCCGTCGGCGCTGTCGCCGTCGCCGACGGGGGTGAGCAGGCTGGCCGGGAGGACCTCGTGGAGGCTGCCGACGGGGGTCGCGGAGACACCGGGGCTCAGCGCGTCCCCCATCACGTCCGTCATGGTGACGGTCAGGGTGTAGTGGGTGACGACCTCGGCGTGGGCCTGGGTGGTGGCGATGTTCGGCATCGCGGTGGTGCCGGCGGTCTGGGTCCGCACGCTCGACCGCTGTTTGGCGGCTGTGCCCTGGAGCGAGGGGTTGGCGATGAGGACGCCGTCCTCCGCCGCGCGCTGGCCGCCGCTGAGCGTCACGTCGGCGCCGCGGTCCTGCGAGGTGCCGCCGGCGTCGTCGCGGGCGGTGGTGCGGTAGTCCTCCAGCTCGTAGCCGGTGCGCAGCCGGTCCACGGTGGTGGTGACCGGTGTGAGGGTGAACTTCAGCTGCCCGGGGCTGCCGCCGACCGGCAGGTGGAAGGGGCTGGACCAGGTGCGGTAGCGGACCGGCAGGGTCATCCCGTCGGTGGTCAGCTCGTGCAGGTGGGCGGCGAGGAAGTCCGGGGAGAGCCTTTGGAGGACCTGCTCCCGGTCGTGCGAGGGCACCCCGATCCGCTCCAGCTGCGCCAGCAGCTGCTGCGCCGCGGGGCTGGCGTCGAGCTGGCCGCTGGGGCGGCAGCCGGTAGCCGCCGCCGAGGTTGCGCGGGGTGGTGGTGCCCAGGCCGTCGGGGGCGAGTCCGGCCTCGATGACGTCCTGCATGGGCAGGTGGAACATGACCGCTTCGCGGAGGCGGTGGAGCGCGGCGGCGGCCCGGCGCGGGGCGAGGCTGTTGCCGAGCCGGTCGGAGATGCGTCCGGCCGCGGAGCTGATACCGGCCCCGGCACGGGTGCCGATCGCGCCCATCGCGGCCGTCCACCGGTCCCGTACCGCGATGGTCTCGGCGGCGTCGGCGACCACCAGGTACATCCGCCCGGCGTAGGCGAAGGTGGTGTTGCGTCCCCGGGTGACGGTCTGCGAGGCGCTGCGGCCCTTGCCCCAGGCGTACTGCAGGGCGGCCGAGTAGGAGCCGACCACCGCGGGCTGCCCCGGAGCCTGCTGCAGCGGCATGTCAGCGCCCTGGAGGCCCAGGGTGGTGCGCGTGACGGTGCTCGCGGTGCCGTTGATGCGGTGCTCGTTGCCGACGGTCGTCTCGGAGCTGGCCGGCTTGGGGTCGCTCTTGACCTGGAAGTTGCTCAGCTCACCGCGGACGGCTCCCTTGAGGTAGTGCGTACGGAACGGTCCGGCGCCGTTGAGTCCGGCGATGCGGGAGCCGAACGGGCCCAGGTACTGGCCGAGTTGTCCGGCCACGCTGAGGTTGGCCATCGCGCGGCGCAGTGCGGTGCGCACCGGGGCGCCGGGCGCGCTGACGTGCCAGGAGGTGCCCGAGGCGCGGTCGGCGGTGTCCTGCATGAGCTGCTGGCGCTGCGGGCCGCCCTCGGCGCTGAGCACCACGTGCGGGGCGCTCAGCAGCTTCTTGGTGAGCTGCCGGTCGGGCGAGTCCGTGCGCGGCAGCGGGCGGGTGCCGTCGAGGAGCTGGTCGGCCTCGGTGGCGGAGAGCTGCTGCGGGGCGGGCGCGGGC
>NZ_VDFC01000009.1:26720-31726 GCF_008369065.1 Streptomyces apricus
GCCGTGGTGGGCGGCGGGTCTGCGGGGGCGTAGCGGTCGGAGCCGTGCGCGGCCGGTACGGCCAGTTCCACCCGGCCGACGGTCTCGTTGCCCTTGCTGAACAGGGGCCGTTCCTCGACCTTGCTGACGAAGACGCCCGCGCCGAGCAGGCCGACCGTGGCGAGCCTGGCCCAGCCGCGGGGGCGGCGGTGGCCCTCGAAGGAGGCGCCCAGTTCCACCTGGTAGCTGTAGAGGTCGGCGCCGGTCTGGAACATCAGGTGGTCGTGGACGGCCGCGACCGTGTTCCTGGTGGCCTTCTGGTCGGTCCTGGCGTGCCGGAGCCCGACCGACACGTTGCCCGCCTGGCGCGGCAGTCCGGTGTCGCCCACCTTGTCGTGGTCGCGCGGCGAGACGCCCAGCTCGACACCGCCGGACAGGGTCACGGCCGCCTGCTGGCCCTGGCCGGAGACCTCGGTGCCGATCACCGCGTTGCGCAGCGAGCGCTCGCTCATGGTGGTCTCGAACTGCCGGTCGGTGAGGCGTGCCTTGAGGATGAGCGTGTGGTGGCCGCGGCGCACCTTGCCGTCCTCGGTGAGGGTGACGGGCACGCCGGTGGTGGTCAGGTCGTCCAGGCTCTGCGTCAGGCTGGGCCGGTTCAGCGCCTCGCGCACCTGGCGGTCGTTGTGCAGCGCGGTCCGCATTCGCCCGTCGCCGTACCAGAACTTGGCCAGCCGGGGGTGGCGCAGCATGAACGGCGGGACGAACAGCGACGGGTACGACTGGTGCAGCGTGTCCAGGACGGCGTCCGTGAAGGCCCGCATGGGGTCCTGGGGGGCGGGCTGCGCCTGCGGCTGCTGGGTCTGGGTCTGCGTTTGACCGGACGACTGCGTCTGCGTCTGCGTCTGCGTCTGCGTCTGTGTCTGGGGCAGGGTCTGCGGGGCCGCGACGGGACGGAAGCCCTCGGCGCGGACCTGTCCGCTGAGGTGGACCGGGTCCTCCCGGGTGAGGTACCACGGCACCGGCGGCTCGGCGTCGGGGTGGGGGCCCGCCTGACCGGGCGTACGGCTGTCCCAGCCGGCGAGGCGCCGCGCGTCCTGGGTGGAGATCCAGTCCAGGCTCACCACCCGGACCGGGCGGGCCGCCGACGACGGTTCGCCGGGCTTGCGCACCATCAGGGTGCGCTCCACCCGGTAGAGCGCGACCGGGTGGTTGCGGATGCGTCCGGTGGTCTTGCGGGCCGCGTCGACGCCGACGTAGTGGCCCCGTCCGCTGGAGAGGTCCGCGCGGACCAGCGGGCCGCCCTGGAGGCGTACGTCGGTCTCCACGCCCGGCAGGGTGTAGTTCGGTCCGGCCGTGACCTGGATGCCCACGCGGGTGTCGCGGACGTGGCCGCGCTCGTTCTGGTACGTGGTCTGGACGAGGTCGCGCAGTTCCGCCTTGACGGACTCGGTGACCAGGGTGGCCCGGTGCGGCACCGACCGCTCCACGATCAGGTGCCCCAGCGGGTGCTGACCGCTGCCGCGGGTCAGCTCGGGACCCGTGACCGGCCCGGAGAACCGGCCGAACAGCGACAGCAGGCGCCCCGGCCGGAGGTACGACACCAGCGTGCGGTGTGCCGAACTGCCGGGCCGCGCACCGGAGAGGGCGATCGCGATGTCTTCCGGCGGGTCGGTCAGGTGCAGTCCGGTGGTGTCGGTCATGCGCGGCTCGACGCCGTCCGGGAAGGTGAGCGTCTGCGGCGCCCGCTGGGGTCCCTTGTAGGGGACGGTCAGGTCGTCCGGCAGCCGCCAGCTGAGCCCGTCGCGCATCGCGAACTCCGCGCTGTGCACCTGGGTGCGCTGCCAGTTCGGCTTGGGCGGGGTCGTGGTGGTCGTCCCCGCCGGGTTACCGCCCGTACTCGTCGCGCCGTCCGTGGCGGCGCGCTTGGGCCCCTCGGTGACGCGGTCCACCCGCACCCGGTAGTGGACGTCGTCCAGGTGCAGGTGCGAGCCCTCCCAGTTGCGCCACTCGCTCTGGTTGTAGGCCTGGGTGCCCTGCGCGAAGTCGGTCCGGCGGGTCCAGCCCAGCGAGAAGCCGATCTTCAGCAGCCAGTTGAGCGGCGGACCCATGCTCAGCCCGCCGGCGATGCGGCGCCCGAAACCGACGCTGCGACTGCCGCCCGTGCCGGCCTGACCGCGCCGCATGGTGTCCATCCGGACGGTGGCGCCGTTCACGTTGGAGAAGCGTTCCCAGCGGTGGTACGGGATGGCCTCCACCGTCATCTCGTGGCCGACCCCGGACTTCTCCCGGCCCACGAAGCGCGCGCCGCGCGGGGCGGTGAAGGCGTCGGGCTGCTGTACCAGCAGACGCAGCAGCTCCGCCCGGTCGAACTGGTCGCGCAGCTTCTTCGGCAGCTTGGCCAGGATCTCCTCGGCCACCTGCTCGGGCGAACGCAGGGTGGTCTTGCCGAGGCCGGTGAAGAGTCCGGTCGGGCGGCCGCGCCCGGTGCCGTCCGGCCGGCCGGACGGGGTGCCGTCGCCCGGGTCGGCGTCGGGGCTGATCAGGACCGTCGGCAGGCGGCTGCCGTCCTCGAAGGTGACGGTGCGCGGCGCCGGCCCCGGCGGCCGGGCGTCCGGGCCGGTCAGCAGCCGGGCCGGACGGTACCGTTCGAGCTGGGTCTCCAGCGGTACCGGGTCGCCCTGCTCGGGAGTGCTGTCAGCAGAACCGTCGGTTTTGGATTCGGTTTTGGACTCGGATTCGGATTCGGAGGGGTCGTCGGCGGGGCTGTCGAGGTCGGTGACCCCGCCCATGCTGCGCAGCCACTCCCCGAAGGGACTGTCGTCCATGGAGTCCACGGAGTCCTCGACGACCGGGTCCGGCGTGGTCCCGGTGATCTTCGGATCCGGCGTGGTGCTCGGGTCCGGCGTGGAAGTGAACGCCGAGTCCGGGAGCAGGGCGTCGAAGTGGTCCCTGCCGTTGTAGGCGAGGTGCAGGGTGCCGCTCCGACCACCCGGGTTGAGGGTGTTGACGAAGGTGCTTCCCGGCGACCGCGGGTCGGGCTGGACGAGTCGCAGGTCGAGGTCGAGGGTGTGCGCCAGCGCCATCGGGAGCAGGTCGGCGAAGGGGGTGGACCACAGTGCGGGATCGGCGGCCGCCGCGGCGACGAGCCCCTTGGCGCCGAGCCGCCGCGCGTCGGCGGGGGTGGGTGCCACGGTGGCGAGGGCCGCGTAGTCGCTGTCGCGCAGGATCCGCTGCCACTGCTTCACGTCGCCGCCGGTGACGACGTCCTGCGCGATCCGGTTCCAGTGCCGGGTGATCGTGTCCCGCTCGGCCTGGTCCGTGACCCCGGCGAGGGCGCGCATCCGCAGGTCGTCCACCACGGCGAACACCGGGTCCGGGATCGCCGTGGCCATGTTGTCGCCGAGTTCGGACCGCGTAATCCGCTCGTGCAGCAGGTCGCGCAGGCCGGCGACGTTCCGCGCGGCCCACGCCGGCGGGACGCGGTGGCCGCGCGCGCTGTCGAGCAGCGACCGGAAGAGGCAGTTCCCKCCGCCCGGGGTGTCGAGCCGCTGCAGGGTGAGGCCGTCCGCGTGCACGAGGTCCGCCGTGCCGGGCGCGGCCTTGCTGAGGAGGGCCACGTCCTCGGCGAGGCTCTCCGGGCGGCTCGACGCGGGTGCCAGATCGGGCCTGCGGCGCGCGAGTTCGGCGGTGTCCTCCGAGCTGAGTCCCAGCTCGGACAGCGGCAGCGGGGTGTCGGAGAGCGACCAGGTGATCTGGGCCGCGGGCGAGTAGGCGAGGCCGCGCACGTCCTGGGGCGAGACCAGGGTGGTCGGCGGGAGCGCGGGCGGCGGCGGGGGCAGCAGGGCGTCGAGCGTGGTGTCCGGTCCCGCGGTGTCGCGCAACGCGGCCGCGGCGCGCAGGAAGTCGGTGTACTGCTCGACGGTGGGGGTGGCGGAGGGGTCGCCGGTCGTGGTGCCCGTCGCACGGCCGTGGTCGGCGACCATCCGGCGCAGCAGGTCCGGGGTCATCCGACCGTCGCCGTAACGGGCGGCGGTGTCCGGGCTCAGCCAGCGCAGGCCGTCCACGTAGGCGAGCCCGGCGAGCAGCTCACGGTTCTCCGGGCGCTGTTCGGCGTCGGTGCCGAGGGCGTCCCGCAGGGTGCGGACCTGCTGGAGGGTGCGGGCCCGCGCGAAGGCGTCGGCCGGTCCCGGTCCCGTGTGCAGTCCGGCCTCGCGCGCCAGCGCGTCCAGGTCGCTGCCGGTGGGCTCCGGGGTGAAGAGCCGCCAGCTCCCCGGCCCGTCCGGTCCCTCGGTGAGTACCGCGCGGACGTTGCCGTCCCGGTCCCGGGCCGTGCCCACCTCGGTGGTCGGCGCGTACACCTGCCGCCCGGTGCGGTTCGCCACGTGCTGGGCCACCGGCAGCCCCGCCACCTGCGGCTGCTGCCCGGTCTCGCAGGAGTACAGCACCAGCGGCCGGTCCCGGTCGCCGTCCTGCGCCCAGCTGTTGAGCACGTTGCCGAGCTGTACGCCGCTGACCTTGACGGTGGGGCGGTCCGGGTTCTCGGTACCGAGTGTGACGGTGCGGGGGGTGGCGTGCGCCGTGAAGTAGTCGGCGCCCCGTTCGGTGCCGGAGCCCGGCAGCGGGGCCGGCGGGCCGGTGAACACGCCGCGGCGGACGGGCGGGGTCTCCGCCGTACCGTTCCGCTTGGCCGGGGCGTCCTCCGACGTGACGCGCACGCCGCGGAAGGTCTCCTGGTCCAGCAGCGCCCGCCGGGCCGCGCCCTGCGCCGTACCGTCCTCGGCCACGGCCTGCGAGATGGTCAGCGTCTGCACCGGGCGGCCCGGCCGGGGCTTCACGGTCGCACTGGGCACCAGGCGCCGCAGCTGCGCGACGGGCACGGTCTGGCCGTCCAGGGTGGTGACGACCGGATCGCCGGTGGGCCGCCGTACGGGGCCGCGTCCGTTGTCGGAGGTGGTGCCGTTCGCACCGAGGTCCGGGCGCACCACGATCCGCCCGGTGGGCGGGAGCCKGACGGGGGGTGCCGGTGG
>NZ_VDFC01000009.1:31826-52619 GCF_008369065.1 Streptomyces apricus
GCTTCGGCGGGTTCTTGATGTTGGGCGGATTCTTGAAGTTGAGGTCGGACCCGTTCTTCAGGAAGTTGTTGTCGTAGCCCTTGACGATGTCCTTCGCGAATTTGTCGAAGACGCTCGTCAGGAAGCCGGCGGCGGCGCCGAACGCGGCCGACTTGAGGATGTCCTTCCAGTCGAAGCCGTCGGGGCGGCGGCCGTTGGGGGCGAAGTTCATCATCGCCAGCCGGACCGCGAAGGTGGTGAAGGCCTCGGCGAACGCCTCGGTCAGCGAGGGCGCGATGTGCAGGCGCTGCAGCAGGTGGCTCAGCGTGGTGAGGATCATGAACCGGCTGCGCAGCTTGGCCATCATGATCTGGCTGGCCGAGGCGCCGCCGGTGAAGAAGGACATCGCCAGGTAGATGGCGATCTCGATGAGCAGCCGGATGACCTCGGCGATGACCTGCCACTTGGACTCCATGATGTCCATGGAGGTCTTGCGCCGGCCCTCGGCGATCTTGTCGAGCTGCTCGGCGAAGTCGCGCAGGTAGTTCTTGCCGCCGTCGTCGATGAGCATGCCCATCGCCTTGCCGTACGACTTCGCCAGGTCGTCCGGCATGACCTGGGCGATGTCGTGGATCGACTTCTCGATCAGCGAGGACATCCTGTTGAGCTTGCGGCCCAGGCCGGAGTACGGCTGGCGGCTGTCGTAGGCGAGATCCTCGTCGGCGTCGATGAGCTTCTCACCGGTGAGGATGAAGAGCATCGCGTTGACCTCGGGCGACGCCATCATGCTCATCGTGGGCCGCCCCGGTGGTCACGCGGGCACGCCTGAACGGCCGCTCCCGGCACGAGGCGGGAGCGGCCGGCGGAGCGCGGGTCAGCGGCGGCCATGCCCGCCGGTGCCGTTGCCGTCCAGGCCGTGGGTGTCGAGCTCCCTGTTGTTCTGCTCGATGGCCTCGATGTTGCCGTCACGGGTGGTCTTCATCAGGCGGACCTGGCTGACCGTGGCGTCGGTGATGCCCACCAGCGCGTCGCGGATGGACATCATCGTCTCCTTGGTGGTCTGCCGCTCCTTCTGCTCCTGCGGCTTGGCCTTCTCCGCGAACTCGCCTTCGGTGCCGGGCCACTTGACGGTGGGGGCCAGCTCGTCGAGGAACTCCTCGGTCATGCTCCTGGCCAGGCTGCCGATCTCCTCCAGCTGCCCGGCCAGGGCCTCGATGCGCTGCGGGTCGACGTAGTAGCGCTCGCCCATGGTCAGTCCTCCCCGTCCTCGCCGAGCGCGTCCCGCCAGGCGGGGGTGGCCTGGCCGCCGCGCGCCGTGTCCTCGTCGTCGTCCTGCAGGACCTCGGGGCCGAAGATCCGCTCCCAGTCCAGCTCGAAGCCCTTCAGCTCCGGCACGTTGCTGCTCGGTTCGGTGAAGGGCGCCATCGCCTTCATCACGTGCCGGTTCATCTTCACGCGTGCCGCGTTCGCCGCCTCCAGGACGCTGGCGGCCAGCTCCTGGGGGGACATGTCACGGTACTTGTTCTCCAGGAACTCGATCCTGGTCAGCTCGCCCTGCGGGCCCACGCTCGCGCGGACCGCGCGGTCGGAGGAGAGGACGGCGAACGACGCCTGGCGCAGCTCGCGTTCGGTGCGCGCGAGGCCCTCCTGGGCGGCCTGGAGTTCGGCCATCGCCTTCTCCAGACGCTTCTCCAGCGGCTCCGTCACGTCCGCTCCCCCTTTCTCCGTGGGTCCCCGCAGCTGACCGGTGGGACAACTGCTGTGCTGATCTTGCCTGGTGAGGGCCCGGTTACGGAAGCCGGAACCGGGTGGGATTCGTCTCTCCTCGGTGGTCGTGCCGGGTTCGCGCCGCGGTCACCGGCCGATGACGGCCGGGGTGCCGCCCTCTTCGGTGCCCCACACGTCCTCGTCCTCCTCCAGGTAGTCGGCGGAGCTGGTGACCCTGCGGCCCGGCTCCGTCTCCTCCTGGGTGGAGTCGCCGTTGCCGCCGGTGGTGTTGACCCGGGACGGCGCGAGGAAGGTGTCGTTGTCCTCCTGGCGGTTCCACGGGCTGCGCCGGCGGCGGTTGCGCCGCTCGCTCTCCTCGGCGGCGTCGACCAGGACGGAGCGCACCCGTTCGCCGTTGCCCTTGTCGCCGCCCGCGCCCATGCCGCCCGCGCCGCCGCCCATCGGCATGCCGGGGCTGCCGGGCATGCCGGGGGCGCCCGGGGKGCCGGCCGCGGGGCCGGCCGCCGCGGCGGCGGTCAGCGGGGAGCCCGCGCCGTCCGAGAGGGGGGCGACGCCGTTGCCCTGGAAGTCCGAGGACAGGGAGTCCGTGCCGGAGAGGCCGCCGTAGGACCCGCCGCCGGAGCCGCCGCCCAGGCCCAGTTCGGAGAGCGGCACGTCGCGGGAGGTGGTGCCGCCGCCGCTGCCACCGCTGCCGCCGAGGCCGTCCAGGTCCAGGTCGCCGACGCCGTTGAGGTCGCCCAGGCCGTCGAGGACGGACCTGTCGTTGTCGAGGGACGAGTTGAGGTCGTGCAGGTCCACCGTCTCGGTGCGGCCCTGCGGGTCGGTGACGGTGGCGATGCCGGTGTCCGGGTCGATGACCTGCTTGCTGCCGTCCGGGAAGGTGGTGGTCAGCTGGCCGTTGTCCAGGCTGGTGAAGGAGCCGTCCGAGTTGGCGATCCGCGCGCCGTGGGTGAGGTCGGCGGTCGTGGTGTTGCCGTCCGCGTCGGTGGTGGTGAGCATTCCGTTGTCCGGGTCGAACGTGGACGTGCTGCCGTCCTCGAACGTCGTCATGAAGTCGCCGTTGTCGTCGAGCTGGACCTCGCCGCCGGTCGGGGTCTCCAGGGCGGACCCGTCGCTGTTGAGGTCCCCGAGGTCGCCGAGCGACTCGGTGGTGATGTCGTTCAGGTCGTCCAGGCTGTTGTTGAGGTCGTTCAGGCCGTTGAGGTCGCTCTGGCTGTTCTGGCCGTTGAGGTTGCCCAGGTTGTCCAGGTCCTCGGTCGTGGTGGTGCCGTCCGGGTCGGTGGTGACCGCCTGGCCGGTCGACGGGTCCACGGTCTGGGTGGTGCCGTCCGGGAAGGTGGTCGTCAGCTTCCCGTCGTCGCCCAGCGAGGTCACCGAACCGTCGGGGTTCGTCACCTTCAGGCCGTCGCCCAGGTCCTGCGTGGTGACGGTGCCGTCCGGGGAGGTGCTGGTGAGCATCCCGCTGTCGGGGTCGAAGGAGGTGCTGCTGCCGTCGGGGAAGTCGGTGGTGAGCTCGCCCGCGTTGTTCAGCTGGGTGCTGGTGCCGGTCGGGCCGTCGAGCACGCCGTCGCCGTTGAGGCTGCCGTTGAGGTCGGTGAGGCTGCCCAGGTCGGTCGTGGTGGTCGAGCCGTCCGGGTTGGTGGTGATCGCCTGGCCGGTGGCGGGGTCGACGGTCTGGGTGGTGCCGTCCGGGAAGGTGGTCGTCAGCTTCCCGTCGTCGCCCAGCGAGGTCACCGAACCGTCGGGGTTCGTCACCTTCAGGCCGTCGCCCAGGTCCTGCGTGGTGACGGTGCCGTCGGGCGACGTGGTGGTGAGCATCCCGTTGTCGGGGTTGAAGGAGGTGCTGCTGCCGTCCGGGAATTCGGTGGTGAGCTTGCCTCCGTCGGCCTGGGTCTTGCCGCCGGTCGGGGTGTTGAGGGCGCCGCCCCCGCCGTTGATGCCACCGAGGCTGCCGAGCTGCTGGGTGACCGGGCCCAGGTCGGTCTGGCCGTTGCCGGTGCCGTTGATGTCGTCGATGGTGCCCGGGCTCTCGGTGGTGACCGCGTTGTTCTGGTTCAGCAGGTCGTCGAGGCTGTCGAGGTTCTCCGTGGTGACCGCGTTGGGGTCGTTGAGCGCGCTGTTGGGGTCGTTGATCCCGCCGAGGCTCTCCTCCACCGCCTTGGCCTGCTCCTCGGCCTCGCGCTTGGCCGCCTCCTGCTCCGCCTTCTGCTCGGCGCGCAGCTCGTCCGCGTACTTCTTGTCCTCGTCGCGCTGCTGGTTCTGCTCGTTGCGCAGCTCTTCGGCCTCGCGCTTGGCCTCGTCCTGCTCGGCCTTCTGCTCGTTGCGCAGCTCGTCCTGGTACTTCTTGTCCTCTTCGCGCTGCTGGTTCTGTTCCTCGCGCAGTTTGTCGGCCTCGCGCTTGGCCTCGTCCTGCTCCGCCTTCTGCTCGGCGCGCAGCTCGTCCTGGTACTTCTTGTCCTCTTCGCGCTGCTTCCGCTGCTCCTCCCGCAGTTCCTCCTGGTACTTCTTGTCCTCCTCGCGCTGCTTCTCCTGCTCGGCGCGCAGCTCGTCCTGGTACTTCTTGTTCTCCTCGTTCTGCTTCTTGATCTCCTCCTTCTCCTTCTCGGCCTGCTGCTTCTCGTACTCCTCGGAAGCCGTGCTGGTCGACTTCGGCTTGGGCACGTTCTCCGAGAAGTCCTCGCCGAGTTCGAGGAAGTGGTTGTTCAGGTTGGACTGCACCGTGGCGGCGGGCTTGCTCAGGTACTCCTCGACGCCCTGGCTCCAGATCTTGACCGCCTTGTCGCCGACCTTGGCCCAGTTGGCGATGTCGGTCAGGTCGCCGTACTCGGGGTGCGTCTGGGTGAAGCCGCCCTGCGGGCTGTGCCGGACGGTGGTGGTGTAGCGGTAGGTGGTGGACGTGATCTTCGTCTTGGCGACGTTGTTGGCGTCCACCCACTGGGCGAGGTCGTCCAGGACGTAGCGCAGCACCTGGTGCGGGTCGTAGTACGGGGACTTGGCCCAGGCGAGCCAGGCGTCCAGCAGCTTGCTGGCGGAGTCCTCCAGGTACTTGCGGCCCAGGGAGAGGGCACGGGAGTACACCGTGTTGCCGGTGCCGGTCTCGTCGCCGGTGCCGGCCGAGGAGTCGAAGGTCTCGATGTAGGCGTCGTAGTTCTCGCGGATCTTCTTGATCAGGCTGCGGAAGACTTCCGCGGCCTCGCCCTTCCAGCTCGCGTCGTCCTTGCCGAAACGGTCCTCCCAGTCCTTCAGGACCACCTGGTGGTCCCGGAAGAACTTGGCGGCGTAGTCGAAGGACTCACCGGTCCTGTTGAAGGAGCTCAGGTCGACCGCGTCGCTGCCGCCCACGCCCAGGTTGCTGAAGCGCGCGTTCTGGGTGCCGCCCCGCAGCAGCTCCAGGAGCGCCGTCCGCGGCCCGTTCATGTACCGGGCGAGCGGGATGGTGGACATCTTGTCCTTGTTGTAGTCCGTGAACTCGTTGCCCTCACGGACCTGGGCGTCGTTGACGTTGTCGGAGCCGGGGGCGGCGAAGATGATCTCCTCGCCGGCCTTCACGCGGCCCTCGAACACGATCCGGGCCTGCCTGATCGACGTCTTCTTGCCGCCGTCGAAGAAGAAGATGTCGTAGTCCTCGCCGGTGTTGGTCAGGAACCCGGAGTCCTTGACCATCAGGCTGAGGCTGCGCTCCTTGATGTCCATCCGGAAGAGCTTGCCGCCGTGGTCGGAGCGGAGCGTGTCGAAGATGGTGCTGCGGTCCGGCACGGGATAACCGGTGATGTGCTTGACCAGGGTGGCCCAGGTGTCACTCGACGGGTCGCCGGCGTTGTCGAACTTGTCGAGGTTGGTGCCGGAGTTGGGGTCGTAGCGATCGGCCACCGGGCGCCCTTTCTGGTCGGTTGTCGTCCGCACCGGCACACCGTGTCTTCGTACGGGTGCGCGGGCGTGGGTGTCTTACGGGACGCGCCGGTCGGCCGTGGCCACCGCCGGCGCGGGCGGGGTCAGTCGTCTTCCTCTTCCGTGCCGCCGGCGGTGAGGGTGTCGACCTCTTCGAAGGTCTGCAGCAGAGTCTGCGCGTCGATCGAGTCCAGGTTCTTGTTCTTGGTCTTGTTCGCTTCCTCGATGGTGTCCGTCAGGGCCTCCTTCAGTTCCTTGAAGAGGTCCATCTGGTCGCCCAGCAGCTTGTCGATGGCCTCCGCGGTGGTGCGGATGCCCTCGATCAGCTTCGGTCCCGACACCAGGGGCTCGGTGGCCATCTTGCCGATGCGCAGGAGCTGCTGGTTCTGGTCGAGGTTGTCCGCGGTGGTGTGCCCGTCGACGAGGTGCCCGAGCGGGCGGATGGTGGACCCGTCGCCCTCTTCGCGGTGCTTCTTGGCGGCGGTGTAGACCGGCGACACCTCGTTGTCCCGGAAGTTCTCCATCTGCTTGAGGTCGAAATGCTTGACGTCGGCCTTTTCACCGGCCATGGGACGATCTCCTGCTGCTGGGTTCCGGACGGGTGGGAGGAGCGGGACGGCTCCGGGGGGCGGGAGCCGTTGCCTCAACCGCCCGCATGGGGCCGCCATGCGGGCGGTTCGGCGCCTGGGTACTACCTGCGCGTGACGCCGGGCCCCGCCCTCAGGACGGAGGGGTGCCCCGGGACAGGCCCTGGGACCAGAACCCTAGCGGGCCCGTACGTTGCCCCAGTTGTCGGCGCTCCTGCGCTCGTCACGGGAGTGGTTGTCGTGGATGGTCCGGATCAGCTCGCCGTTGTCGCCGAGGAGCCGCGCCATGTTCTTGGTGGCGTTGTCCCACTCCGCCTGGACCACGCGGTACTGCTCCTGGTCCGCACCTTCCCAGGTGTTGACGAGCGGCTTCAGCTCGTCCTCCAGGTTGTTGAGGGTGGTGATGATGACCTGGGTCTGCTCCATCAGTTCCTCGATGGCCTGCTGGACCTTGGGGTACTGCACGTCAATGATGCCGTCGGCCATGACGTCTCCTCTCGAAGGCGGGCACGGGGCCCGGGAAGCTCACGAAGACCGGTTCACCGAAGTGCCCCGGTACCGCGACGGGTTCAGCTCAGTGCTTCGAAGACGCCCTGGCTGGTCTTGCTGTTCAGGATCTCGGTGAGGTCCTGGTTCTCCTTCGCCAGGCGGTTGGCGGAGGTCACGTTCTCCTGGAGCGCGTCGATCATCGTGCTGATCTGGATGACGACCTTCTGCGCCTCGGCGTTCCAGCTGCGGAAGAGCTTCAGCAGGGCCTGGCCCTCGTCGCCGCCGACGCCGGACCGCGCGGCGATCTCGGAGACGTTGTTCTGGGTCTTCTCGACCTGGTCGCGAGCCGTCTCCAGGGAGGAGACACCTCCCAAGCCCTTGGCATAGTCAGCTTTCCTTGCGGCGCTGTCCGCCATGTCACGCTCCCTTCGTTCAGGCGCGTCTCGTCGCACCGTTGCCCGCTGAGGCTAAAGAGAAAACAGGGTTCCGCGCAACGCGTGCAGGAAAGATGTGGGCAACAACCGGTTCGGTAGAATTCGCCTGTATGCCGCCGGAGTTGTGCGAACGTTGCGGCGGGATGAACAGGGGCGCCGCACCTGCGGGGGAAACGGGCGCGAACCCCCGCGCAGCACCCGCGAAACGGGCGCGAAGCGGGCACGCGAAGAGACCGAACGGTCACGGAGGAGAACCGCGCCGGGTTTTTTGCGTACCCCTACGGTATTCAACGGGCGTAGACCGCCGATAAGTCTGAGCTTCTTCTGAGGTTTCCCGCGAGTAACCTTCTCCATGATGCCGTACGGCGGCGGCGACTTCATGCCGCCACCGCCGAGTTCGGCTCCGCCTTTACCTCCACGACTTCTTTTCTTTTTTCTTTTTCCCGGGCGCCGCGGGCGTTCCCGCCGCGATCGTCACGTGGTGTCAGTTCTGTGCCGCTGCGCCCGCCGTGACCGCTTCGCCCCCGTTGCCGGCCTCCTCGACCTCCCCGGCTCCCTCGGCCTTGTCGGTCTTCTCGGCCTTCTCGGTCTTCCCGTCCTTGTCCGTCCGGCCCGCGGTGCCGCACTGCGGAGCCGTCACCTTCGGCTCCGTGGCACCGGTGGCGGCATTCGCGTCGAGGTCCGCGCCGGTCGGGAAGGCCGCGAGCAGGGGGGCCGGGACGGACGCGATGTCCCCCGCCTTGTACCCCAGTGCCCCCAGCGACTCCTTGGCGGACACCCGGTACTTCACGCCGTTCTCCGCCACCAGGTAGGTGGTTCCGGCGTGCGCGGCGCCGCTCGCGTGCAGGGCCCGCACCAGGGCGCCGTGCCCCGGCCGCACCACCGTGGCGTCCGTCGGGACGCAGGCCGGCTCCAGCGGCTCCGAGGTGCCCTGGGACACCGCGACGGGCGTGAGCTGGGCGAGCGGGACCAGGACCGACCTGATTCGTACGCCGCCGTCGTCGCCGTCGACCTGCGCGCAGAGCGCCATGCCGCGCTCCGTGGACTGCGGCAGGGGCGGCGCGTCCGGCAGCTCCGCGGACGCGGTGGCGTCGGCGCCGTCGGCCCGGTGCTCGCGCAGCGCGTCCGCGCCGACCGTGCGCACCTCGGGCGACTGCCCCTGGTAGGCGTCCTTCTGGGTGGCCGGGTCGCCGAGCACCAGGGCGGCGCCGAGCCGGGTCAGCGGCACCAGGCCGTCCTCGCGCAGCAGGTGGTAGGTGCTGCCGCCGCCGGGCACGCTGACCTTGAACAGCTGGCCGATCCGGCTGGCCTCACCGCCGAGGGTGGGGCCCTTGCCGCCGCGCCCCGGCACCGCGGGCGGCTTCAGGGCGGGGCCGGGGGCCAGCGCGTCGAGGAAGGCCGCCGAGACCGGCATCGGCTTCTGGGAGCCGTAGCCGAGGGCGTTGCGGGCGTCGGAGGCGCGGTCCAGCGGCAGCCTGCTGCCCCGCCACACCAGGTACTCGGTGTCGTCGGGGCCGCTGACCAGCACACCGCGGTCGCGGCCGATGCCGCGGGAGTCCAGGGACATCCCGGCCGCCACGGTGGTGGCCCCCGGCGCGTCCACCCCGGTGGTCGTCACGACACCGGAGGTGTTGGGCAGGGCCCCCTCCGGTCCGGTGACGCACATGTGCCAGGCGCCGTCGTCGAGCTGGCCGGGCTCGGGCACGGCGTCGGGGGCGCCCGGGATGCCGACCGGGGCACCCACCGGGACGCCCCGCAAGGAGGGGGTGCGCACGTCGGCGGTCGGGAGGTCGGAGCCGCCGATCAGCTTGGCCGAGGCGTAGTTGCGCACCGGGTGCAGTACGCCGTCGGTGCCGGTCCACAGGTACCGGGCGCCGGTGTCGCGGTTGACCACCAGGTGCTCGCCGTCGCGCCAGCCGTCGTTGCCGCCGGGACGCAGCAGGCCGTAGACGGTGGCGCCCGCGCCGATCAGCACGGTGACCAGCACACCGAAGACCACACCCCGGGTGGTGCGCCCGAGCGGGCTCTCCGGGGCGTCCGGGTCGGCCATCAGCAGGCTCGAACTGAGCCTGCCCATCAGGAACGTGTGGGCGTGTACCTGGTCTCGTTTGGACTGCACGGCCTCTCCTCAACTCCTTCTCGTGCCGCGACGTGGGGGTGTGCTCAGCCGAACAGGCCGCGCAGCCAGCCGAAGAGGCCCGCCGCCCAGAGGGCGAGCGGCAGCAGCGCGACCGCGAGGCCGGTGTGCGCCAGCTCGGCCGCGCGGCCCCAGTACGGCAGCATCCGGCGGCCGGGCACCGTCCAGGCGGCGATCACCAGCGAGGCGGCGGCGCCGAGCAGCACCGCGAAGACGATCACGCGCAGGTCGCCGCCGTCGTCCACCGCCCAGGCGCGGGCGAGCAGCAGCAGGCCCAGGACGCCGGGCACGGCGAGGGTCAGCCGCTGGCCGATGTGCACCAGGCCGCGGCTGTGCAGGAGCAGCAGCAGGCTCAGCCCGACGGAGGTCAGCACCTCGGGCAGGTTCGGGCCGTGGGTCAGGACGACCAGGGCGGCCACGGCGACGGTGCCGGTGGCGGCGAAGAGCGCGGTGACCCAGCGTCCGGCCAGTTCGGTGCGCTCGGCGACCTCGTCGCCCGCGTAGGGCTCGATGCCCTCCTGGAGCTGGGCGGCGGAGGACGGCAGCGAGGGCAGCCGCATCCCGGCCAGCTTGAAGGCGAACGGTGCCACCGCTCCGGCGGCGAGGGCGACCACGGTCGCCACGAGCGCGGCCGAGGCGGGCACGGACAGGCCGGAGTACCCCATGAGGGCGCCGGTGAGAGCGGTCGCCACCGAGACGATCGCGGTGGTGAAGAGGGCCGGGGCGCCGACCGCGGTGGCGGCGAGCGCGAGGACCGCGCCGCCCGCACCCGCGGCGCCGGCGGCGAGCAGCCGGGCGCCCACGACCTGGGCCGCGTCCGGGCCGGTGAGGTCGCCGCCGGGCAGCAGCCAGCCTGCCAGGGCCAGACAGGGTGCGACCAGCAGGGCGAGGGCGGTCGCGGAGACGCGGTCGCCGACCGCGCGGCTGGCCGAGCCGGCGCCCGCGAGCAGCAGCAGCCCGGTCACCGCCGCGAAGGCGACCTGGCGGGAGCCGGAGGCGGTCGCCCCCGGCCAGAGCACCAGGGCCAGGCCGGCCGCCACGGTCGCCACCGCGGCGCCGACCAGGAGCCCGCGGGCCGCGTCGGGGTGCCAGGTGTGCAGTTTGCGGGCCGCGGTGTCGGCTATGCCGTCCACCAGGTCGTCGAGCCGCGCCTCGGGCAGGGCCTCGGTGTGCGGGCGCAGATACAGCACGGCTCCGTCGGCCAGCCCGGCGCGGGCGAGGGTGGTCTCCTCGTCGAGCGGGGCGTCGCCGAGCTGCTGGAGCACCCAGCCTGCGTGGTCGAGACCGGCTTCCTCGGCTTCCTCGCCGACGTAACGCAGCAGCGTGGGCAGCAGATCGGCGACCGGCACGTCGGCGGGTACGGCCAGATCGACGGAGACGCTCGGCGCACGTACGGTCAGGCGGCACAGTTCGGCCACAGCGCTGTCGGTCATCAGCTGAACTCTCGTCTTCCGTGGGGGCTTTGACAGGAGGACTTCCCCGGGAGGGGGACCTGCGAAGGGTACGGAAGGCCGGCGCGGCCAGGAACGGGGGGTACTGGGCAGGAGAATTGTGTCCGCGCCGCCGGCGACCGCCTCTCCCACGTGGACAGGTCGCGTTCCGTGAATGCAGACTACTGCCTACGCCCGGCGGATCGTGTTGCGGACCGGACTCATTGTCCGGTCCGGAGTTCTCCTTCACGGGAGTTGCCCGTCCGCGCTATCCGCCCGAAACATTCACCCCGGCGTTCGCGGCCCGACGCGGGCACCGGAGAATCGGCCCGGTACGGTCTTTCCCGCTGCCGGGTGCGCCGGTATTCGGTGCGGGCCGGAAAGTCAGTGAAACCGGAGGTTTCGTTCCTTGAGTGTGGTGCTGTTTCGCCGGCCGGCCCGCAGACGCGGACCGGAGATGCCCGAGGGTCATTTGACCCTGCAGGAGCCACCGGTCCTCGCCGAGACGGTGCCCGACACCTCGGCGATATGGACCTATTTGCCGATGGCGCTGATGTCGGTGTCGATGATGCTGATGTTCCTGCGCCCCGGCGGCGGGAACGGCGTCTTCATGTACCTGGCGATGGGCGTCATGGCGCTCTCCGCCGGTGCCATGCTGCTGGGGCAGCTGATGCGCCGCTCCAGCGAGCGCAAGCAGCGCCTGAAGGGCGAACGCCGCGACTACCTCCGCTACCTGGCGCAGATGCGCAAGCGGGTCCGCTCCACCATCGTGGAGCAGCAGCGGGCGCTCGCCTGGCGCCACCCGGACCCCGCCTCGCTGCGCTCGCTGGCCCGCACCTCGCGCCTGTGGGAACGCCGTCCGAGCGACGAGGACTTCGGCGAGGCCCGGCTCGCGGTCGGCGAGCAGCAGCTCGCGCTGACCCTGGAGCCGGTCTCGACCCGCCCGGTGGAGGACCTGGAGCCGCTCACCGCGCACGCCCTGCGCCGCTTCATCCGCGCCTACTCGACCGTGCCCGACCAGCCGCTGGGCCTGTACCTGCGCTCCTCGGCCCGGATCCTGGTGCGCCCCGAGGGGGCCGCCGACCAGCCGTCCGCGGACCAGTCGGCCGCCGAGGCGACCGTCCCGCCGAGCGGGGAGCTCGGCGCGGCCCGGTCCGAGGCCGCCGCTCCGCTGCCGGACCCGACCGACGCCGTACGTTCCCTGGTGCGCGCCGCGCTCGGCCAGCTCGCGGTGTTCCACGCGCCCGAGGAGCTGTGGCTCGCGGTCTGCGTCAGCGACGAGCGGCGGCCCGACTGGGAGTGGGTCAAGTGGCTGCCGCACGCCCTGCACCCGCACGAGGAGGACGGCGCCGGGCAGGTCCGCCGGATCACCGCCGACCTCACCGAGCTGGACGACCTGCTCGGCGCGGAGTTCGCCGAGCGGCCCGGGTTCGACCCGGACGCCCGGCCCGGCCGTGACGAGCCCTACACCGTGATCGTCCTGGACGGCGTCACCGTCCCCGAGGGGCACCGCTGGGAGGGGCACGGCTACCGCAACGCCGTGGTCCTCGACGTCTCCGGGTCGCTGCGCTGGCGGCCGGGCCGCAACACGCTGCGCCTCACCGTCGGCGCCGACCGGGTGAACCTGGTGCGCACCGACCGCAGCCGCAAGGAGCGTTCCGTCGCGCTCGGCCGTCCGGACCGTCTCGGTACGCTCGGCGCGGAGTCGCTGGCCCGGCTGCTCACCTCCCGCCGGATCAGCCTGGGCACCGACATCGCGCAGCCGCTGGACGCCGACGTCGAACTGACCACGCTGCTCGGCATCCCCGACCTGCACCGGCACGACCCGGCCACCCTCTTCGCCCGGCACAGCGGCTCCGCCCGGCTGCGGGTGCCGGTGGCGGTCGGCGTGGACGGGCGCCCGGTGGAGCTGGACATCAAGGAGTCCGCCCAGGGCGGCATGGGCCCGCACGGCATGCTCATCGGCGCCACCGGCTCCGGCAAGAGCGAGCTGCTGCGCACCCTCGTCCTCGGCCTCGCGCTGACCAACTCCTCCGAGACCCTGAACTTCGTCCTGGTCGACTTCAAGGGCGGTGCCACGTTCCTGGGCCTGGAGGAGCTGCCGCACACCTCCGCGGTCATCACCAACCTCGCCGACGAGGTGGCCCTGGTGGAGCGCATGCAGGACGCCCTGCACGGCGAACTCATGCGCCGCCAGGAACTGCTGCGCGCCGCGGGCAACTACACCTCCGCCCTGGAGTACGAGCGGGCCCGTGCCGCGGGGACCGACCTGACCCCGCTGCCCAGCTTGTTCGTCGTGGTCGACGAGTTCAGCGAGCTGCTGTCCACGCACCGGGAGTTCATGGACCTGTTCGTGATGATCGGCCGCCTCGGCCGCTCCCTCGGGGTGCACCTGCTGCTCGCCTCGCAGCGCCTGGACGAAGGCCGTATGCACCAGTTGGAGAGCCATCTCTCCTACCGGGTCGGCCTGCGCACCTTCTCCGCCATGGAGAGCCGCGGCGTGCTCGGCGTGCCGGACGCCTACGAGCTGCCGGCCCAGCCCGGCAGCGGTTACCTGAAGTCCGGTGTGGAGTCGCTGACCCGGTTCCGTGCCGCGTACTCCTCCGGCACCTACCGGCGGCGTACCGGCGCGGTGGTGCAGGCCCGGGTGGCCAGCCAGGTGGTGCCGTGGACCAGTGGCTGGGTCGTGCCGCGCACGCTGGAGGCCGCCCCCGAACCGGAGCCGGAGACGAAGGAGGGCGACGAGGAGGAAGAGACGCTGCTCGCCGTGGCCCTCGACCGGCTGCGCGACTCGGGTCCCGCCGCCCACCAGGTATGGCTGCCCCCACTGGACGAGCCCTCGCCGCTGGACGTGCTGCTGCCCGGCGGCCTCACCGTCGACCCCGAGCGCGGCCTGACCGCCGCCGGCTGGGGCGGCACCGGCAAGCTGCGCGTTCCGGTCGGCCTGGTCGACAAGCCCTTCGAGCAGCGCCGCGACCCGCTGGTGGTGGACCTCTCCGGGGCCGGCGGCCACGTCGCCATCGCGGGCGGTTCGCAGAGCGGCAAGTCCACGCTCACCCGCACCCTGATCGGTGCGCTCGCCCTCACCCACACCCCCGCCGAGATCCAGTTCTACTGCCTGGACTTCGGCGGCGGCGGTCTCTCTCAGCTGGCCGCGCTCCCGCACGTCGGCGGTGTCGCGGCGCGGCTCAACCCGGAGCGCGTGCACCGGGCGGTCGCCGAGGTGATGTCCCTGCTCGCCCGGCGCGAGCAGTTCTTCGTCGACCACACCATCGACTCCATGCAGTCCTACCGCCGCCGCCGTGCCGCCGGGGAGTTCCCCGATGAGCCCTTCGGCGACGTGTTCATGGTGGTCGACGGCTGGTCCACGGTCCGCCAGGACTACGACGACCTGATCGCGAAATTCAACGAACTCGCCGCGCGGGGCCTCAACTACGGCATCCACCTGATCATCACCACCACCCGCTGGGTGGAGCTGTCCGCGCAGGTCCGCGACCAGTCGGCCACCCGCCTGGAACTGCGGATGGGTGACCCGATGGACTCCGAGATCGACACCCGCAAGGCCCGTTCGGTGCCGCGCAGCGGTGGCCGCGGCATCACCGCCGACACCAAGATGCACTTCCTCGCCGGGCTGCCCCGGCTGGACGGCAGCGGTTCCCTGGAGGACCTCGGCGAGGGTGTCACCCACCTGGTCACCAAGGTCTCGCGGAACTGGCCCGGCGCGCCGGCCCCGCAGGTGCGGATGCTGCCGCACCGGCTGCCGGCCACCGAGGTCCCGGCGCCCGAGGCCACCGAGGGCGGCGGCATGCGCATGCCGCTGGGCATCGACCAGGACGCGCTGGAACCGGTCTGGCACGACTTCAGCCGCACCCCGCACCTGATCGTGGTGGGCGACACGGAGAGCGGCAAGACCAACCTGCTGCGCAACGTGACGGCGGGCATCACCGCCCGCTACTCCCCCGCCGAGGCGAAGATCATCGTGGTGGACTACCGCCGCACCCTGGTGGACACCGTGCCCGAGGAGTACCGCATCGGGCACGTGATCTCCCTGGACAACCTCAAGGAGACCATCGAGGGCGCGGCCCGGGCGCTGAAGACCCGTGTCCCGGGCGCCGACATCGCCCCCAGCCGCATGCGTCAGTGCGACTGGTGGACCGGCCCGCGCCTGTTCATCCTGATCGACGACTACGACATGGTCTCCGGCAGCTCGTTCCAGAGTCCCCTGGAGCCGCTGTTCGAGTACCTGACGCTGGGCTTCGAGATGGGGCTGCACCTGGTGGTCGCCCGCAGCGCCATGGGCGCGGGGCGCGGTCTCAGCGACGGCCTGATCCGCCGCCTGGACGAGGCCAACAACCCGGCCGTCCTGCTGTCCTGCCCGCCCACCGAGGGCAGCCTGTTCGGCAACACCAAGCCCCGCAACCTCCCGCCGGGCCGCGCACTGCACATAGCCCGCCGCAAGGCGAAACTGATGCAGACGACCCTGGTGGAACCTCAGCCCCAGGCGGACTGAGCAGAACGAAAAGCAGTGGGGGCCACCGGAGGTGGCCCCCACTGCTTTTCAGGGGCGCGGGGCTGTGACATGTGCGGCTCCGCCGCGTGGGCGCGCCCAGCCCCCACCGCCCCGCAGCCGACGAACCCTCAGTCCCCGTCGGATCTCGTCGGTGCCGCTGCGGGGCGGGTCGGGGGTGGCGGCGGCCACCACCAGCGCGCCCGCCTCGCGCGCGTCGGCGACGGCGCGGGTCAGTTCCGCGTCACGGCGCGGCAGGGCCACCGCGACCACGATGACCTCGGCCTTCGCCGCGATCGCCGCGCGCACCGCCGTCACCACCAGGCCCGTGCTCGGCTGTCCGTTGGTGTCGGTGCCGCGCAGGGCCAGGATCTTAGCGGCCGGGGCGACACCGGTCAGGCGTGCGCTCCCCTTGCCGTTCCCGGCGATCAGTCCGGCCAGGAAGGTGCCGTGCCCGACGCAGTCCTGGGCGGCCGCGCCCTGGGCGGTGACCCGGTCGTCGAGTCCGGTGGCGTCCGGTACGACACCGGTGTCGATCAGCGCGACGGTCACGCCCGCACCGGTGCTGTACCCGTGCAGCCGGTCCAGGTCCAGGCGCTGGCGGGACCAGTCCTGCTTCTTGGCCTTCTCCTTCGAGGCGGGGGTGCAGGTCGGCCCGTCGCCGTCCGCGGCGAGCGCGGAGGGCATGCCGGGCAGTTCCTGGCCCTTCCCGTCGGCCGCGGGCGGGCCGGCCGCGGGGGCCGCCTGCGCCGGGACGGCGGTGGGCAGCAGCAGCGCGGCGGCGAGGCCGGTGCCGGACAGCAGGCGGGCGACCCCGCGGGCGTACGTACTCATCGTGCCGCCTTCGGTGCAGCGGACGCGACGTCCTCGGGGAGGAGGATGCGCAGATCGTCCAGGGTGGGTGTGGCCAGCGAACTGAGCCGTCTCGCCTGCCGGGTGACCATCGACTCGACCACCTGGCGGGCCAGGCGGGCGTTGCCGAAGGAGCGGTCCCGGGGCACGGAGTCGAAGTACTCCTTGAGGAGCGGCCCGGTGCCGGCGCCGCACTCGTACCCCATGCTCGTCGCCTGGGCGCGCACGATGGTGACCAGTTCCTCCGAGGAGTAGTCGGCGAAGCCGATCCGGCGCGGGAAGCGGGAGGACAGGCCCGGGTTGGAGGCGAGGAAGCGCTCCATCTCGTCGGTGTAGCCGGCGACGATGACGACGACCTCGTCGCGGTGGTCCTCCATCAGCTTCAGCAGGGTGTCCACGGCCTCCTGGCCGAAGTCGGCGCCGCCGCCCTTCGGGGTGAGGGTGTACGCCTCGTCGATGAACAGCACGCCGCCGCGGGCCTTCTCGAAGACCTCGCGGGTGAGCTGCGCGGTGTGGCCGATGTAGCGGCCGACCAGGTCGGCGCGGGCCGCCTCGATCAGCTGGCCCCGTTCGAGGATGCCGAGCTGGGTGAGGATCTCCCCGTACAGGCGCGCCACGGTGGTCTTGCCGGTACCGGGCGGTCCGGTGAAGACCAGGTGGTTGCTGAGCGTGGGCACCGGCAGTCCGGCGGCGGCCCGGTGGCGGGCGGTGGTGATGAGGTTGACCAGGTCCGCGACCTCGCGCTTCACCTCGGCCAGACCGATCATGTCGCCGAGGCGGGTCAGCGGGTCGTCGGCCGGGGCCGCGGTCTCGGTGGCCTGCGCGGCGGCGGCGACGGACACGTCCTCCGGCAGCAGCAGCCGCAGGTCGTGCTCACCGACCGTGGGCAGGGAGGCGAGCCGGACCGCCTGCCGGTCCACCATCTCCTCGAACACCCCGCGCGCGGCACGGCCGTTGCCGAACCCGCTGTCGCGCGGCATCGCCTCGAAGTGCGCGGCCAGCGCCGCCGCGGTGCCCTCGCCCAGCTCGTACTGGTGCTGGGCGCACATGTTCTCCATGATGGCGACCAGTTCGGGCACCGAGTAGTTCTCGAACTCGACGGTCCGCGAGAAGCGGGAGGCCAGGCCCGGGTTGGAGCCCAGGAAGGACTCCATCTCGCGCGAGTAGCCGGCCGCGACCACCACCACGTCGTCGCGGTGGTCCTCCATCAGCTTCAGCAGGGTGTCGACGGCCTCGCGGCCGAAGTCGGCGCCGCCGTTGCCGCTGTCCGAGGAGAGGGTGTACGCCTCGTCGATGAACAGCACGCCGCCGAGCGCCCGCTGAAAGGTCTCGGTGGTCTTGATCGCGGTGCCGCCGACGACCTGGGCGACCAGGTCGGCGCGGGAGACCTCGACCAGGTGCCCGCTGCGCAGCGAGCCCAGTTCGGCGAGGATCGACCCGTAGAGGCGGGCGACGGTGGTCTTACCGGTGCCGGGCGGGCCGGCGAAGATGAGGTGGCGGCTCATCGGCGGGGCCGACATGCCGAGCTGCTCACGGCGCTGGGCGAGCTGGGTCAGGTTGACCAGCGTACGCACCTGCTGCTTGACGTTCTCCAGGCCGATCAGCGCGTTCAGCGCGCCGAGCGGGCCGTCCGCGCGGTCCGGCGGGGGCGCGTCCGCGGCGCCGGAGCCGGCCGGGTCGGTGTTCTCGGCGCTGCCGGAGCCCCAGGCGTCCCGCTTGCCGTTGCCGGTGCTGTTCAGGCCGTCCACGGCGAGCCGGTCGCCGGGCGTGGTCTGCACCAGGCCGCCGCCCTCGTTCTCCCGGGCGAGGCAGTTCACCAGGGAGACCGGCGCGGTGGACTCCACCCGGAAGCCGTCCTGGGCGCCGCCGGAGACCTCGCAGCCGCTGAGCGAGGCGAGCGCGCCCTCGCGGAGCAGGAAGCCGTGGCCCTTGGAGGCGTGCACGGTGGTGCGGTTGGCGGTCAGTTCGCCGCCCCCGGCCACGATCACGCCCTCCTCGCCGGATATCTCGACGCGGAAGTCGCGGACGGTGACGTTGCCGCCGTCCTCCACGACCAGGCCGCTGGTGGCGGTGTCGGAGACCCCGCCACCGGCCAGGTAGAGGGTGCTGCCGGAGGCCACGCGGACACCCGCGCCCTTCGGCCGGACGATCTCGCAGTCCTCGACCCGGCCGCGGGCGTCCTTGGCCGTCGAGATGCCGTCGCCCGAGGGTTCCACCAGCCGGGCCCGGCGCAGCAGCGGGTTGGCCCCGCCGCGCACCGAGATGGCGGGCGCGCCGCCGATGACCTCCAGGTGGTCCAGCTCCGCCGCCGAGTCCTCTTCGAGCAGCAGCCCGGTCTGGTCGCAGTCGCGGACCGTCAGGCCGGTCAGCGCCGGTGAGGACGCTCCGGCGACCCGCAGCGCGGCGCCCTGCGCGCCGTCCACCCAGCAGTCCTCGAAGGTGCCGCGCGCCCGGTCGGTGACCAGCACGCCGTGCCCGCGGGTGCGCGAGACGCGGCAGCGGCGCAGGACCGGGTCGGTGCCCTGGGCGAGCGTGATGCCGTTGCCGGAGGCGCCGGTGACGCGGACGTCCTCCAGCGTCGTGCGGCCGGAGCTGCTCAGGTGCACGCCGGTGCTGGTGTCGTGCACGACGGTGCGGACCACCGAGAGGGAGCAGTTCTGTTCCAGGGCGATGGAGGGCTTGTCGGTGGAGGAGATGTCGCAGTCCTCGACCGTGCCGCGGGAGTCGCCGTTGGCGAGCAGGCCGTTGCCACGGGCGTCGCGCACCGTGCAGCCGCGCACCCGGGCCTCGCCCTGCTCGGCGAGGACCAGGCCGCTGGTGCCCAGGTGCTCGAAGGTGCAGGACTCCACGGTGGTGGGCGTGGTCGAGGTGACCACGATGCCCGCGCCCTGCGAGTTGCTGATCCGGCACTCCCGCAGCGCGAGCGAACCCGTGCCGCCGGCCAGCATCGCGGTCCACGCGGCGCCGATGATCTCGCAGCCGTCGAGCGCGGCCTGCCCGCGCCGCACGTCCACGGCCGGCAGCTCGGCGTCGCCGCCGCGCAACGTCACTTCGGAGAGCATCACGGCGTCGGCGCGCAGCGCGATCACGCTGCCCGAACGCGGGCGGATCTCCACCGTTCCCCGCCCTTCGGCGGCGGTGAGGGTGACCCTGGTGTTGATCACCAGGTTCTCCGCGTACGTCCCCGGCGCGACGCTGATGAGTGCGCCGGTCCGGGCAACCGCGAGTGCCTCACCGATCGTCCGGTAGCGGTCCCGGTCCCCCGGACCGACCGTCAGTACCTGGCGCGACACGCACCAACCTCCTTGCCACGGGGGCGTCTGCAACGAACGCCCCCGTCCGCCGGGAGCGTGTGTCGGCGAGCCGACGGTGCCATCATGCCCCGCCCGCGGCGCGGACGGGTATCGGGGAGTGCTGCTCCCGGGGTGCGGGCGTCGTCCTCAGACGCTCCACTTCTGGTTGTCGGTGCCCGCGCAGCTCCACAACTGCAGCCAGGCCCCGCTGTCCCGGTTGTTGTCCTTGATGTCGACGCACTTGCCGACGACGGTGTTGACCAGGTCGTGGCGCTCGTTCAGGACGAACTTCTGGGCGTCGTTGCCGCTGCACCGGGCGATCTGGATCGGGGTGCCGTCGTTGTAGTTCGCGTTGGCCACGTCCAGGCACAGTCCCTGGATGCGGACGGTGCTGTCGGAGGCGAACCGCCACTTCTGCGCGACGCCGCCGTTGCAGTCCCACACGAACAGTTTCTTGCCGTCGCCGAAGTCGGCGCCCGGTACGTCGATGCAGCGGCCCGAGAGGTGACTGCGCAGCGAGACGGGGGCGCCGAGGGTCACGCCCGAACCGGACTTCACCGGCTGGTCCTTGCCGCCGTCGTCCTTCGCGCCGCCCTTGTCCGCCTTGTCGGTCTTGCCGCTCCCGCCGCCGTCCTGCTTCTTCGGCCGGTCCTTGCCGCTGCCGTCCTTGGATCCGCCGCCGTCCTCGTCCTTCGCGGAGGCGGAGGTTCCCGCGGCCGGCTTCTTCTCCTTGTCCGCGGACTTCTTCGCGGCGGAGGCCGAGGGGCTGGTGTCGGGGGTGGCCGCCGCGAACTCGCCCGGCTCCTCCTGCCCGTCGCCACCGAGCACGGTGCCCGCCGACACCGGTCCCCTGCGGTCCTCCTCGTCGTTGCCGCCGAGCATCAGCAGCGGCACCGACACGAGGAGCGCGCCCGCGACCGCCGCTCCGGCCAGCACGGCCCGGCCCGGGCGTCCGACCGGTCCGGCCTCCTGCCGCGGCCGGTCGATCGCGGTCGCGGTCATGGTCCGTACGAGCGCGGGGAGCCGGCTCTGGGCGGCCGCGGCGGCGCCGGGGTCCGCGCCGGACTCGGTGTCGGCGCCGACTTCGGTGTCGGTGTCAGTGCCTGCGGGTGCGGACGGGGCGGGTGTGGCTGACCCGGTGCCGGGCCCGGCCTCGGTGGCCTTCGCCTCGGTGGACTCGGTCCGTGCGGGCCGGGAGGCGGCTCCGGACGCGGACCCTGGCTCGGTGGCCTTCGCCTCGGCGGACTCGGTGGTCTTCGCTTCGGTGGGCCCGGTGGTCTTCGCCCCGGTGGGCCCGGTCGGCTCGGCGGAGCCGGCCGGTGCGGTCGCGGCCGTCGCCCCGCCCTCCGGCTTCGACGAGGTGCCCGGGGAGGCGGAGGGTCGCTGGTCCGGACGGGTCATGTGGTCCTCCCTGTGGTGTGGGGCCAGGGGGCGGGGGAGTCGTCGTCCCGGTGCGCGTCCTCGGAGGG
>NZ_VDFC01000090.1:0-1084 GCF_008369065.1 Streptomyces apricus
GTTCCAGGGGGCGGAAGGGGGCTGCGTACAGGCCCCCGTCGGTGTCCGGGAGACCGAACCTGCCCAGGTAGTTGAAGCTGACCTGGGCGCGCGCCCCGTCGGGCAGGGTGCCCGGGCGGGCCAGGTGGCGCAGGACGTCGTGCCCAACGCCGTGCCGGGGCACCGCCCGCAGTTGCTCCTTGATCTGCTTGAGCACGGCGTCCCAGGAGGCGTCGGGCAGGACGGCGAGGGCGACGGGGTGGCGGGTGGTGAACCAGCCGACGGTACGGCTGGTGTCCACGTCGGCGAACAGCTCCTCGCGGCCGTGTCCTTCCACGTCCACCAGCACCCGCTCGTGCCCGGTCCACGCGCACAGCACCCGGCCGAGCGCGCTCAGCAGCACGTCGTTGACGCGGGTGCGGTAGGTCTGCGGCAGGGTCCGCAGCAGGACGGAGGTGTCCTCGGGCGTGAGGCGGACGGTCACCGAGCGCGCGGAGGCGTAGGTGCCGGTGCCGTCACCGGTGGTGCGGCCGTCGGTGGGCAGGTCCGCCGGGGCGTGGGCAATAGCACCGGTCCAGTACGCGACCTCGTCGTCGAACCCGCCCTCGGCGGCGTACGCGGACAGGCGCCGGGCCCACTGCCGCAGCGGCGAGGACTTCGGGGGCAGCGCGGCGCGGCCGTCCCGGCCCTCCCGGCGGGCGCGGTAGGCGCGGTCGAGGTCCTCCAGGAGCACGCGCCAGGACACCCCGTCGACGACCAGGTGGTGGACGGCCAGGTGCAGCACGCGGGACCGGCCGGGGCCCCGGTCGTGCAGCACCGCGCGCAGCAGGGGGCCGTGCCGCAGGTCGAAGGCGCCGTGGTGGGGCGTGTCGGTGTCCGGGCCGGTGTGGCGGAGCAGGCGCGTCCGGGGTGAGCGGTCCTCGATGTGCCAGGCGACGGGGGCGTCCGCCTCCCCGGCCGCCTCCGCGGCGCCCTCCTGGGGGACGAAGCGCGAGCGCAGCGCGTCGTGGTGGGCGACGAGGTCGTCGAGGGCGTCCTCCAGCGCCGCCGGGTCCAGGTCGTCGGGGACGTGGCAGGACAGGGTCTGGGCGAAGCGGTCCGCGCC
>NZ_VDFC01000090.1:1184-5896 GCF_008369065.1 Streptomyces apricus
GGCGAAGCGGTCCGCGCGGGCGCCCGCGCTGTCGAACAGCCAGCGCTGGATGGGCGTCAGCGGCGCGGCGCCGGTGGCGGGGACCGGGGCCGGCGCCGGGGCGGCGGACCCGCGGCCGCCGGCCGCGTCGGCGCAGCGGGCGAGGGCGGCGACGGTCTGGTGGCGGTAGACGTCCCGGGAGGTGAGTGTCAGGCCCGCCTGCCGGGCCTGGGCCACCACCTGGATGCTGAGGATGGAGTCGCCGCCCAGCATGAAGAAGTTGTCGTCCACCCCGATGCGGTCCACGCGCAGGATGTCCGCCCAGACGGCGGCGAGGATGCGCTCGGTGGGCGTGCGCGGTGCCACCCGGTGCGTACCGCCGCGCACGGGGCCGGGGTCCGGGAGGCGGGCGCGGTCCAGTTTGCCGTTGGGGTTGAGGGGCAGGCCGTCCAGGACCACGACGGCCGTCGGCACCATGTAGTCGGGCAGGGTGCGGCCGAGGGTCCGGCGCACCTCCTCCGCCTCCACGCGCGCGTCCGGGGCAGGCACGACGTAGCCGACCAGCCTGCGGTGGCCGTCGTTCTCCCGTACGGTGGCCGCCGCCTCCGCCACCCCGTCGAGACGGCGCAGCGCCTCCTCGACCTCGCCCAGTTCGATACGGAAGCCGCGTACCTTGACCTGCTGGTCGGTGCGGCCCAGGTACTCCAGTTCGCCGTCGGCGCTCCACCGCACCAGGTCCCCGGTGCGGTACATGCGCTCGCCCGGCGCGCCGAAGGGGTCGGCGACGAACCGGGACGCGGTGAGGCCGGGACGCCCCAGGTAGCCGCGCGCCAGTCCGCCGCCGCCCAGGTACAACTCGCCCGTCACGCCGGGCGGCTGGGGGCACAGCAGGCGGTCCAGGACGTAGGCCCGGGTCCGGGCCACGGGCCTGCCGATCGGCGGCGCCTGGTCCGCCGCCGCGCCGTCGGCGAACCACGCGGTGGCGTAGACCGTGGCCTCGGTCGGGCCGTAGATGTTGGCGACGGCGCAGCCCGGGACGGTCTGCCGCAGGTCGTGCACGGTCTGCGCGGGCAGTGCCTCGCCGGCCAGGACGACGGTGTCCGCCGCCACGGACGCGCCGCCCTCGGCGAGCATCCGGGAGACCACCGACGGCACGCCGCTGATGAGCCCGGCCCGGCGGGGCTCCGCGGTGTCGACGAGGGCGGTGAGGTCGTCGACGACCTCGACGGCGCCGCCCACGAGCAGGGGGCAGAGCAGCTCGAAGACCGACACGTCGAAGTTGAGCGAGGTGGAGGCCACCACATGGGCCAGCCGTCGCGGCCCGAAGCGCTCCGCCGCCCACTCGGCGAGCGCCGCGACGCTGCGGTGGGTGATCACGACGCCCTTGGGACGCCCGGTCGAGCCCGAGGTGTAGATGACGTAGGCGGGGTGCTCCGGGTGCAGGGGCCGGGTCCGGTCGGCGTCGGTGAGGTCGCGGTCGGTGAGGTCGCGGTCGCCGGACCCGTCAAACCCGTCCGGTCCGCCCGGCCCACTATCGTCGGCGGCTCCCTGCGGGAAGCAGTCCTCCAGGAGCAAGGGGGCGCAGTCCGCGGGCAGCGCCCCGGCGGTCCCGCGGGTGGCCAGGACGAGGGCGGGAGCGGCGTCGTCGAGCATGAGGCGCACGCGCTCGACCGGGTAGGCGGGGTCCACCGGGAGGTAGCCCGCACCCGCCTTGAGCACGCCCCACAGCACCGGCAGCAGGTCCGCCGTGCGCGGCAGGCACAGCGCCACCAGCGTCTCGGGGCCGGCCCCGCGGGCGGCCAGCAGGCGGGCGAGCCGGTTGGCGCGCCGGTTGACCTCGGCGTAGTCCAGGCGTTCGGATCCGCGAACGACGGCGGTCCGGTCGGGCGTCCGTGCCACCTGCGCCTCGAACAGGGCGGGCAGCGTACGGGCCGGCGCGCGCCCGGCGTCGCCGGTCGGCGGGTTCCACCGCTCCAGCACCGCGTGCCGTTCGTCCTCGGACAGCAGGGCCAGTTCGCCCAGCGTGCGGGACGGCCCGTCGGCCATGCCCGCCAGCAGCCGGTGCAGATGGCGGCTCATCCGTGCCACCGTCCGCGCCTCGAACAGGTCGGTGTTGTACTCGACCGTGAGCTCGCAGCCGCCGTCGGCGCGCGGGACGAACTCCAGCACCAGGTCGAACCGGGCGGCCGGGCGGGGCAGCGGGTGCGGCTCCACGCGCACGGCGCCTGCCCGCGGAAGTTCGTCCGGTGCGGTCTGCTGCACCACGAGCACCTGCACCAGCGGCGTACGGCTGGGGTCGCGGGGCAGTGCCAGCTCCTCCACCACCCGGTCGAACGGCACGGATTCGTGGGCGAAGGCGTCCAGCACCGTGGCCCGCATCTGCTCCACGAACCGGTCGACGGTCAGGCGGTCGTCCACGTCGCCGCGCAGCACGACGGTGTTGGCGAAGAACCCGGTCACGTCCTCCAGTTCGCTGCGTCCGCGCCCGGTGGTGACCGTGCCGAAGGCGATGTCCCGCTGCCCGGAGTACCGGGAGAACAGGACGGCGGCGGCCGCGGCGAACAGGGTGAAGACGGTGGTGCCGCGGCCCCCGGCCAGGTGCCGCAGCCGCGCGACCAGTTCGGCCGGCAGGTGCTGCCAGTGGGCGTCGCCGCCGGTGGTGCGCACCGCGGGCCGGGGCCGGTCGGTCGGCAGCTCAAGCGGCACCATGTCGGTCAGGTGCCGTTTCCAGTACGCGAGGTGGGGGGCGTCGTCGTCCGTGGAGCGCTGTTGCCGTTCCCAGACGGCGAAGTCCGGGTACTGCAAACCCGGTTCGGGCAGCGCGTCGGGCGTGCCGGTCGCCTCGGCGCGGTACAGCTCCGTCAGGTCGCGGGTCAGCAGGCCCACGGACCAGCCGTCGGTGACGATGTGGTGCTGGGCCAGGAGCAGCACGTGGTCGTCGTCCGCGCGGCGCACCAGCAGGGCGCGGGTGAGCGGACCGGCTGCCAGGTCGAAGGGGCGGCCCAGTTCGTCGGTGAGCAGTTCCTCGACGGCCCCGTCGTGCCGGGCGGCGGGCAGGTGGGTCACGTCGGCGGTGCGCAACGGCAGGTCCGCCCGCGGGTGGACGTGCTGCACGCCCTGGCCGTCCCGGGTGGCGAAGGTCGTGCGCAGGGAGTCGTGGCGGGCGGCCAGCCGGTCCAGGGCGCGGCTTAGTGCCCCGGTGTCGAGGGCGCCGCGCAGCCGCAGCGCCAGGCCGGTGTTGTACTCGGTGCCGCCGGGGGTGAGGTCGTCCAGGAACCACAGCCGCCGCTGGGCGCTGGAGAGCGGGAGCGGCCGGTCGCGGGGGACGGCCGGGATCGGGTCCGGGGTCGCCGCGGGGTCCGGGGTGCCGAGCAGCGGGGCCAGGGCGGCGACGGTGCGGGCGGTGAACACGTCCCGGACCGACAGCCGCACGCCGAGTTCCTCGCGGATGCGGGCCAGGGTCCGGGCGGCGAGGATCGAGTCGCCGCCCAGGTCGAAGAAGTCGTCCTCGACGCCGACGGCGTCCGTCCCCAGCACGTCCGCCCAGACGCCGGCGAGCACCCGCTCCTGCGGGGTGCGCGGCGCCACCTGCTCCGGGTCCGGCGCGCGGACGGGCGCGGGCAGGGCGCGCCGGTCGATCTTGTGCTGCGGGGTGAGCGGCAGGGCGTCCAGGACGACCACGGCGGACGGCACCATGTGCGAGGGCAGCACCGCGGTGAGGGCCGCCCTCAGGGCGTCCGGGTCCGGTGCGTGCGCGGGGTCGGCCGGGGTGACGTACCCGACGAGCTGCCGTCGTCCGGGGTCGTCCTCGCGCACCACGACGACGGCGTCGCGCACACCGCCGTGGCGGCGCAGCGCCGCCTCGATCTCGCCGGGTTCGATGCGGAAGCCGCGCACCTTGACCTGGCGGTCCACCCGGCCCAGGTACTCCAGTTCGCCGTCCGCGTTCAGGCGTGCCCGGTCGCCGGTGTGGTAGAGCCGGGCGCCGGGTGGGCCGAAGGGGCTGGCGACGAAGCGTCCGGCGGTGAGGCCGGGCCGGCCGAGGTAGCCGCGGGCCACCCCGGCGCCGCCGACGTACAGTTCGCCGTCGGTGCCCGCGGGCACCGGCCGCATGGCCGCGTCCAGGACGTGGGTCGCGGTGCCGTCGAGGGGGCGGCCGATGCTCGGTGTGCCGCCGCCCGCGGACAGCGGTCCGGTCCAGGAGGCGACGATGGTGGTCTCGGTGGGCCCGTAGGAGTTGATCATGCGGCGGCCCGGTGCCCAGCGGTCCACGAGTTCCGCGGGGCACGCCTCGGCGCCCACGATCAGCGTGCTCAGGCGGTCCGGCCCGATCCGCGCCGGGTCGGCCAGGGTGGCCAGTGCCGCCGGCGGGATCAGGGCGTGGGTGATGCGGTGTTCGTCGACCACCGCGGCGAGTTCGTCGCCGAGCCAGGGGCCGTCGGGCGGGACGACGAGGGTGGCGCCGCACAGCACGGAGACGAACAGCTCCAGCACGGAGGCGTCGAAGCTGGGCGAGGAGAACTGGAGCACCCGGTCGCCCGGGCCCACCGCGTACTGCCGGGCGGCGCCCGCGGTGAAGGCGGCGATGCCCCGGTGGGTGACGGTCACGCCCTTGGGGGTGCCCGTCGAGCCCGAGGTGTAGATGACGTACGCGGCCTGGTCGGGGTCCACCCGCGGGTCGGGCTCGGGGGCGGGTCCGGCGGTCTCCATGACGGCGCGCAGGGCGGCCGGGT
>NZ_VDFC01000091.1 GCF_008369065.1 Streptomyces apricus
CTACCCGGACCCGTCCATTCCTGGATACGTCCGGTACTGGAACGGTGCCTCCTGGGTGCCGGGCACCAGCCGGCCTGCACCGGTCGGCGGCGAGTCGATCCCGCCGTCGCCTGCGTCGTCGCAGCCACCGTCGCAGCCGCCTTCGTCACCGCAGTCGCCGTCCCCGTCCGTACCGGCGGCCGCGCAGCCCGCGCCCGCGTCCACGGAGGAGACGGGCCCGCACTTCTTCGACGAGGACCCGCCCGGGGCGGCCGGACCGTCGCCCGCCGAGGCCCAGCACGGCAGCCGCCCCGAACCGGCCACCGCGTGGGGCGCCGACCGCTCCCGGCAGACCGGCTTCGGCGGCGACCCGGACCGCCGGGTCCGCTGGGGCTCCGCCGACCCGCGCGTACCGTCGGAAGCGGCTCCGCAGGCGCAGCCCGCCCAGCCGTCCCTGCCCGCCCAGCAGGGCGCGCCCGTGCAGCAGCCGCTGCCCGCCCCGCAGGCGCAGCCCGACGGCCGGTCGGAGCACACGGACGGCACGGCCACGTTCCACGCCTCCGGCGCCGGGCAGGACGGGGGGACGGCCGAGCCGCCCTCCTCCGGCACCGTGGTCTTCCGCAGGCCCACGGGACCCGTACGTCCCGCCGGGACCGCGGGCCCCACGGGTCCCTCGGGCCCCGCGGGATCGGCCGGTGCCATGGGCGCCGGACGCGCGCACATCGCGAGCAAGTCCGGCACGGGCGGCACACCGAAGCCGGGCGCGGACGCCGCTGCGGCCGGCACCCCCGGCAGCACCGGCGCCGGTGTGCCGGCTCAGGGCGCCCCCGGCTCCCGCGAGCCCGCCGCCGAACCTCTCGCCTCCGAGGGCACGATGACCTTCCGGACCAAGGCACCGCGGGCGGCCCAGGCCTCCGCGTACACCGCACCGGCCTCCCCGGCCTCACCGGCGGCCCCGTCCGGCCCGCAGCAGACCACCCCCGCCGCCCCCGCTCCGACCCCCGTCGTGCCGCCGCAGCAGTCGGCCGCGCAGGCGCCCATGAGCGSGGGTCCCGGCGGGGGACAGCCCTCCTGGGCCCAGCAGGTGCACCGGCTGGCCGGACCGGACGGGGACCAGCCCGTCGTGCCGTGGAAGCCGGTGCGGGAGGACCCGTTCCAGGCCGCCGCCCGCTCGCAGGCGAACGCGCGTCCGGCCGGGCTGGGCAAGCGGTTCGCCGCCCGCCTCGTCGACACCCTCGTCCTCGCCGCGGTCACCGGCGCGGCCGCCGTGCCGCTCGGCACGAGGGCCCTGGACCACGTCGACGGGAAGATCGACGCGGCCAAGCAGTCCGGTGAGACGGTCACGGTCTGGCTGCTGGACGGCACGACCGCGCTCTACCTCGGCACCGTGCTCGCCGTGCTGGTCGTCTTCGGCACCCTCTACGAGGCGCTGCCCACCGCCAAGTGGGGCCGCACACTGGGCAAGAGGCTGTTCGGGCTCCAGGTGCGGGACATCGAGGGCGGGGATCCGCCGTCGTTCGGCGCGGCCCTGCGCCGCTGGCTCGTCTACAGCGTCCCGGGCGTCCTCGTCATCGGTGTCGTGGGTGTCGTGTGGGGTCTGTTCGACCGCCCGTGGCGCCAGTGCTGGCACGACAAGGCGGCCCACACGTTCGTCGCCGGCTGACGGATGCCCCGGACGGCCGTTCCCTCCTTGCGGGGGAGGGGGGTCCGGGGTCGACTCGTGACATGAGTACCGAGCCGCCGCCCCCTCCGGACGACGATCCGCTGCGGAAGCCCCCGGACCAGGACCCCTTCAAGAAGCAGCCACCGCCCCCGGGGG
>NZ_VDFC01000092.1 GCF_008369065.1 Streptomyces apricus
GGGCCTGGGTCCGGCTCCGGGGTCGAGGTCGACTCCGAGGACGGGGTCGGGGTTGAGGTGGGCTCCCGGACCGGCGGMGGAGTCGGCTCCGGGGCCGAGGTAGGAGTTGGTTCCGGGGTCGGGGGCGGCTCCGGTCCCGGGTCCGAGGTCGGCGTAGGGACGAGTGTGGGGGTGCGGGGTGTCTCCCGGACGGTCCTCGGTGTCGTCGTTCCCGTGTCGCCGTCCGCCGTCGGGGCGAAGAGCCTGGCCAGTTCCTCCAGGGCGGGGCGTTCCGCCGGTTCCTTGCGGAGCAGGGCCGTGAGCGCGTCCGTCAGTTCCCCCGCGGCGGCGGGGATCTCGGGCTCCTCGTACAGCACGGCGTGCAGGGTCGCGAGGGTCGTCGCGCGGGAGAAGGGCGAGCGCCCGCCGAGCGCTGCGCAGAGGGTGGCGCCCAGCGACCAGAGGTCGGACGGCGGGCCCTGCGGACGGCCGGAGATCCGCTCCGGCGCCATGTAGTCGGGCGAGCCGACCAGCATGCCGACCATCGTCAGGGCCTCGGCGTCCTGGATGGCGGCGATGCCGAAGTCGGTGAGCACGACCCGGCCGGCCCGCCGCTCGACCAGGACGTTGCCCGGCTTGATGTCCCGGTGCAGCACTCCTCCCGCGTGCACCTGGCCGAGCGCCGCCACCAGTTCGAGCCCGATCCGGGCCGTGTCGCGCGGATCTAACGGCCCGTCCTCCGCCACCACCCGTTCCAGGGAGCGGCCGTCGACCAACTCCATCACGATCCACAGGCGCTCGCCCTCGTCCACCACGTCGTACACGCGCACCACGTTCGGGTGGTCGATCCGGGCGGTGGCCCTGGCCTCGCGCAGGGTCCGTTCGCGGCGGGTCCTGGCGTCCTCCTGGTCCATGCCGTCTATGCGCATCTCCTTGACGGCGACCTGCCGGTCGAGCGTTGCGTCGACCTCGCCCGGCGAGCCTCTTGCGCGGGAACCTCCGCGTGCGGTCAGCCCTCGCGCTTGACGAACTTCCAGGCGGTGCGTCGACCTCGCCCGGCGAGCCTCTTGCGCGGGAACCTCCGCGTGCGGTCAGCCCTCGCGCTTGACGAACTTCCAGGCGGCCGGGAGCAGGCCCATCGCCAGGGCGGCCTTCACTGCGTCGCCGATGAGGAACGGGGTGAGGCCCGCCGCCACGGCCTGGGCGGTCGTCAGGTCCGCGGCCAGGGCCAGGTACGGGACGCCGATCGCGTAGATGATCGCCTCGCCCAGCAGCATCGTGCCCGCCATGCGGAGCACCGAGCGGTCGGCGCCACGGCGGGCGAGGGCGCCCACCACGGTCGCCGCGAGCAGCATGCCGAGGATGTAGCCGAAGGACACGGTGACGCCGGAGCCTCCCCCGGCGAACCACGGGAGGCCGGCCAGGCCGAGCAGGGCGTACAGGGCGAGGGAGGCGAGGCCGCGGCCGGCGCCGAGCGCGGTGCCGACCAGGAGGGCCGCGAAGGTCTGGCCCGTCACCGGCACCGGGGAGCCGGGGACGGGCCAGACCTTCGCGGCCC
>NZ_VDFC01000093.1:0-705 GCF_008369065.1 Streptomyces apricus
CCTCCCCGACCCCGCCCCCTACGCCGACGACCTCCTCGCCCGCTGGTCGGAGCCGCAGCGCCGCTACCACACCCCCGACCACCTCACCGCGGTGCTGGACCACGTCGACCTGCTGGCGGGGGCCGCCGCCGACCCGGACCTGGTGCGGCTGGCCGCCTGGTTCCACGACGCGGTCTACCGCCCCGACCGCTCCGAGAACGAGGAACGCTCGGCCCGGCTCGCCGAGCGCGCCCTGCCCGAGGCCGGCCTGTCCGCCGCGGCCACGGCGGAGGTCGCCCGCCTCGTCCGGCTGACGCTCACGCACGCCCCGGCCGGCGACGACCCCAACGGCCAGGTCCTGTGCGACGCCGACCTCGCGATCCTCGCCTCGCCGGACCACGCGTACGCCGCGTACACGGCGGCGGTCCGCCAGGAGTACGCCTTCGTGCCCGCGGACGCCTTCCGCGAGGGCCGCGCCGCGATCCTGCGCCAACTCCTGGAGCTGCCCCGCCTGTTCCACACCCCGTACGGGGCGAAGGAGTGGGAGGGCCCGGCCCGCCGGAACCTCACGGGCGAACTGGCCCTGCTGACAGGCTGAACCCGCCCGGCGGAATGGCATCTCCCGCGGCGGGGTTGGCACCTGACATGCCCGTCCCCACGCGCAAGAACACCGGCACCAGTGCCCGAACCGGTCCCCGTCCCCATCCCCGTAACGACATCCGTACC
>NZ_VDFC01000093.1:805-4002 GCF_008369065.1 Streptomyces apricus
TGCCCATCCCGCGCGCGGGCCTGCTGATATCGGCCTTCGCGGTCGGCATGGTCGTCGGCGCGCCCCTGCTGGCCGTGGCGACGCTGCGGCTGCCCCGCCGTACGACCCTCATCGCGCTCATCGGCGTCTTCGGCATCGGCCAGGTCGCGGGCGCCCTCGCCCCGAACTACGCCGTGCTCTTCGTCTCCCGGGTCGTCAGCGCGCTGGCCTGCGCCGGCTTCTGGGCGGTCGGCGCGGCCGTCGCCGTCGCCATGGTCCCGGTGCACGCCCGTGCCCGCGCGCTGGCCGTGATGATCGGCGGCCTGTCCATCGCCAACGTCCTCGGGGTCCCGGCGGGCGCCTTCCTCGGTGAGGGACTCGGCTGGCGCGCGGCGTTCTGGGCGGTCGGTGCGGCCAGCGCGGTCGCGCTCGTCGGAGTGGCCACCCTCATCCCCCGTATCCCGCTCCCCGACGAGCGGCCCCGGCTCAGGGACGAACTGCGGATCTACCGTGACCGGCAGGTCTGGCTCACCATCGCGCTGATCGCGTTCTCGGCGGGCGGCGTCTTCTGCGCGTTCAGCTACCTGGCCCCGCTGCTCACGGACGTCGCCGGGCTCGACGAGGGCTGGGTGCCCGCCGTGCTCGCGCTGTTCGGAATCGGCGCGCTCATCGGGACGACGGTCGGCGGCCGGATCGCGGACGCCCACCTCTTCGGGGTGCTGCTCTCCGGCATCGCGGCCTCGACGGTCCTGCTCATGACGCTCGCCCTGCTCGCGCAGTACGCCGTCGCGGCGGCCGCCCTCGCCCTCCTCCTCGGCGTCTCCGCCTTCTACACCGCCCCGGCCCTCAACGCCCGGCTGTTCGACGTCGCGGCCGCCGCCCCCACCCTGGCCGCCGCGACGACCACGGCCGCCTTCAACCTCGGCAACACCGGCGGCCCCTGGATCGGCGGCGCCGCCATCGACGCGGGGCTCGGCTTCGCCTCCCCGGCCTGGGCCGGAGCGGCCCTGACCGTCGCGGCGGGCGCGCTGACCGCGCTCTCGCTGCACCTGCACCGGCGCGGGACGGCCGCCGGAACGACCGACAGGACGGCCGACAGTACGGCCGACAGGACGGCGGGGAAAACGACGGGCCGCCCCGCGAACTGATCATCTATCCTCACCGGCATGCGAGCCATGGGCGGGGACCAGGTGGAAGAGGCCGTCTCGGGCGCGGTGGCGGTCCTGCGGGGCGCGGCCGACCGGGACTGGGGCGTCAGGGCGGGCCGCCTGGAGTGGAGTTGCCGCAGGACCGCGGAGCACATCGCGTCGGACCTCGTCTCCTACGCGGGCCAGCTGGCGGGCCGCCCCACCGACCGCTACGTGCCGTTCCGCATCGACTGCGCCACGTGCGAGAGTCCCGAGGACGTCCTGCAGGTGATCGAGGCGACCGGCGCCCTGCTCGCGGCCGCCGTGCGCACCACCCCGCGGGAGGTGCGGGCCTTCCACCCGTACCCCTTCCGCAGCGCCGACCGCGAGGGCTTCGCCGCGATGGGCGTCACGGAGGTGCTCGTGCACACGCACGACGTGGCCGAGGGCCTGGGCATCGCGTACGAGCCGCCGGCCGCGCTCTGCGCCGACGTCCTGACCCGGATCTTCCCGCACGTGCGCCCCGAGCCGGGCCCCGACCACTGGCGGACCCTGCTGTGGGCCACCGGCCGCGGCGAGCTGCCCGGCCGGGCGCCCCTGACCAGCTGGCACTGGAGCAACAACCTGGTCGTCCCCGCCGAGCGCCTCACCCTCCAGGGGCTGACCCCGGCCGCCGCGGCCGACCTACGCGCGGGCGGCACCGGCGGCTTCGTGTGGGTCGAGGGCGGCCCCTTCCAGGGCACCCGCGACGCCGCGGGCATGGTGGTGAAGGCGTACGAGGCGGGGGTGCACCGGCCGGAGTGGGGCACGTTCGTCCTGGTCAGACGCGAAGACGGGCGCGCGCTCGGCGCCATGGGCTTCCACGGCGCCCCGGACGCGGAGGGCCGCGCGGAGGTCGGCTACGACCTGGCCGAGGCGGCCCGCGGCAACGGCTACGCCAGCGAGGCGCTGCGCGCCCTGTCCGCCCGGGCGCTGGCCCACGAGGACCTGACGTACCTGTTCGCGACGGTCGACCGCGCCAACCGCCCCTCGCAGGGCGTGGTCTCGCGGGCGGGCTTCACGAAGGTGGGCACGGTGACGGGCGAGGACGGGGAGCAGTACGCGTACGAGCTACGCGGCTGAACCCGGCCGCCCGACCGGCCCCGGCCGCTCCGCCGGGACCGACCGCTCCGCCGGGACCGACCGCTCCGCCGGGACCGGCCGCTCCGCCGGGACCGGCCGCTCCGCCGAGACCGGCCGTCCCTTGGGCCGGCGCAGCCCGGACGCCCGCAGGATGCGTACGACCTCGCGGCTGCGCACCTGCACGGCGCCGGCCCGCACGACGTCCTCGTACCGGTGCGAGGGGATGTCGTAGTGGTCCCGCTCGAAGGCGCGGGCGGGGACGCCGAGCCGGCGCGCGAACTCGTGCAGCTCGTCGAACGACACGTCGCTCACGAGGTGGGACCACATGCGGCCGTGCCCGGGCCAGTCGGGCGGGTCTATGTAGACGGTCATCCGTCGGATCCGCCGCCCAGGGCGGTTGCGAGCGCGCCCACCGGGGCGACGCTCACGCCGGCCTTGTGGCACACCCAGTGCGGGTCGGGCCCCAACTCGGGCTCCACCTCCAGGGCGTGCGGGTCGCCGTGACCGCAGACGGGACACAGCGGCCAGCGCCCGTACGCCTCCAGCAGCGCGTCCTGCACGTCCTGGGCGACCAGCCCGGCCACGTACCCGATCCCCTCGGGCCACTGCTCCCCCCACCACCGCCGCTGCGCGACGGACTCCTCCACCATCGACACCACATCGGCCTCGGCGACCTCCCCCGCCACGAGATCGGCGATCACGAGCGCCCGGGCGGCATGCAGGGCCTGCTCCAGCGCACTGACGGAAGGGGAAGGAGAGGAGGAAGCCATACCCCCATTGTGCGCCAGCCCCACAACAACGCAGCCCCAGCCCCAGGGGCACGACCTTCGGCTTTCAGGGGCGCGGGGAACGGCGCAGTCTTTGGCTTTTCAGGGGCGCGGGGAACGGCGCAGTCTTTGGCTTTTCAGGGGCGCGGGGAACTGCGCAGTCTTTTAAGGGGCGCGGGGAACGGCGCGACCAGCCCCCACC
>NZ_VDFC01000094.1 GCF_008369065.1 Streptomyces apricus
CTCGCTGGTCTCTGCGGCCACCCCCAGCTCATGGAGTAAATCCAATCACCGGTGATGGCCCCCCTTCTCCCGAAGTTACGGGGGCATTTTGCCGAGTTCCTTAACCATAGTTCACCCGAACGCCTCGGTATTCTCTACCTGACCACCTGAGTCGGTTTAGGGTACGGGCCGCCATGAAACTCGCTAGAGGCTTTTCTCGACAGCATAGGATCATCCACTTCACCACAATCGGCTCGGCATCAGGTCTCAGACTATGTGCCAGGCGGATTTACCTACCTGACGTCCTACACCCTTACCCCGGGACAACCACCGCCCGGGATGGACTACCTTCCTGCGTCACCCCATCACTCACCTACTACAGGTCTGGTCCGTCGGCTCCACCACTTTCCWTTCCCCGAAGGGTCCGGAACGGCTTCACGGACTTAGCATCGCCTGGTTCGATGTTTGACGCTTCACAGCGGGTACCGGAATATCAACCGGTTATCCATCGACTACGCCTGTCGGCCTCGCCTTAGGTCCCGACTTACCCTGGGCAGATCAGCTTGACCCAGGAACCCTTAGTCAATCGGCGCACACGTTTCTCACGTGTGTATCGCTACTCATGCCTGCATTCTCACTCGTGAAGTGTTCGATGTTTGACGCTTCACAGCGGGTACCGGAATATCAACCGGTTATCCATCGACTACGCCTGTCGGCCTCGCCTTAGGTCCCGACTTACCCTGGGCAGATCAGCTTGACCCAGGAACCCTTAGTCAATCGGCGCACACGTTTCTCACGTGTGTATCGCTACTCATGCCTGCATTCTCACTCGTGAACCGTCCACCACTGCCTTCCGGCGCGGCTTCACCCGGCACACGACGCTCCCCTACCCATCCCAGCCCCCGTTGGGGGTATGTGCTGGAATGACACGACTTCGGCGGTACGCTTGAGCCCCGCTACATTGTCGGCGCGGAATCACTAGACCAGTGAGCTATTACGCACTCTTTCAAGGGTGGCTGCTTCTAAGCCAACCTCCTGGTTGTCTGTGCGACTCCACATCCTTTCCCACTTAGCGTACGCTTAGGGGCCTTAGTCGATGCTCTGGGCTGTTTCCCTCTCGACCATGGAGCTTATCCCCCACAGTCTCACTGCCGCGMTCTCACTTACC
>NZ_VDFC01000095.1:0-599 GCF_008369065.1 Streptomyces apricus
GGCCGGTACCCCGGTAGCCGCCGTCCGCGATGACGGTGGCCTGGCCGACGGCGTCTTTCGCGCCGGAGAGTTCCCATGCCTTGCAGTCGTTGCGGTTGCCGGGCAGCGGCCGGCCGACCGCGACGACAAGCCGGGTGTCGGCGTCGATGACGACCTGGTGGTTGGTCGAGTACCGGTAGTTCTTCGACTGTTCGGCGATGGTGTGGTCGCGGGTGGGGACCAGGGTTCCGTCCACAATCAGCACGGTGTCCTTGCGGAACCGCTTGCGCTGCTGGAGTGCGAGCGCCGGGCCGAGGTGGTCGATGATGCGGTTCGCGGCCGACTTCGACACCCCGAACAGCGGCGCCAGTTGCCGCAGCGTCAGGTTGGTCCGCCAGTACGCGGCGACCAGCAGGACCCGGTCCTCCAGCGGCAGGCTCCACGGCCGTCCCTTGCGCACCGGGTCCGCCCCCTCCCGCCGCAACGCGGTGATCAGCTTGCCGAACTGGCGCGGGCTCAGGCCGGTGAACGGGCCTATCCAGGAGGGCTCCGACGCCGTGATCACACCAGACACAGCAAGATTATCTCACCCGTGACCGGCAGTTACGGGACAACCCTTA
>NZ_VDFC01000095.1:699-24635 GCF_008369065.1 Streptomyces apricus
GGCCAGGCCGAACTCCCGGCCTGGAAGGAGGAACACAATGCCTCGCACCGCAAGGTCCGCGCCCGCGTGGAGCACGTCTTCGCCCGCATGAAGGGATGGAAGATCCTCCGCGACTGCCGCCTGAAAGGCGACGGCGTTCACCACGCCACGCTCGGCATCGCCCGCCTGCACAACCTCGCCCTCGCCGGGTGACGCAGAAACCAGCAGGTCACCGAGCATGCCGTAGATCATTTACGGGACAACCCTTAGGGGGTGTCTCCTCGATCAGTAACTCGTTGTTTTGATCATGCTCAGTAGGGGAGACCTCACGGACGGCGAGTGGGCAGTGCTTGAACCGCTGCTCCCCAGGAGTGACAACCGGTGTGGCCGGTGGCGGGATCACCGGCAGGTGATCAATGGGATCATTCATCGGCTCAGCACCGGCTGCCAGTGGCGCAAGCTGCCCAAGCATTTCGGCCCATGGCAGACCATCCACAAGCGCCATGCCCGGTGGTCGGCCGACGGCACCTGGGAACGACTGCTCCAGCACGTCCAGGCCGTCGCCGACGCAGCGGGTGACATCGACTGGAACATCAACGTCGACTCCACCTCGATCCGGGCCCACCAGCACGCCGCCGGCGCCCCGACCGATCCGCCACCAGCACCCCCGCATGCCTCAAAAGGAGCCCTGCAGAAATCAGTTCACTTGCGCGCGCACATGCTCCGGCGTCTGTTCCTGGAGGAGGCGGAGCGGCCGGTGAGGTCCTCGGCCGCTCCCGCGGGGGGCTGACTACGAAAAATCATCTGGCGGCAGACGGCAGATGCCGCCCGCTCTCCCTGGTCCTCACACCCAGACAACGGGCGGACTGCACGCAGTTCGAAGCGGTCATGGACAAGATCCGTGTTCCGCGACTCGGCGCGGGCCGGCCACGGCGACTGCCGGACAGCGTCGGTGCCGACAAGGCGTACAGCAACAGCCTGATCCGTAACTACTTGCGCCGACGCGGCATCCGGCACGTGATCCCGGAGAAGAGCGACTCCAGAACCGCCCGTTGGCACCGAGGTTCAGACGGCGGCCGACCGCCGGGCTTCGACAAGACCCGGTACAAAGCGAGGAACACCGTCGAGCGAGCGATCAACAAGATCAAGCAGTTTCGAGCCGTCGCCACTCGCTATGACAAACGCCGACACGTCTACCTCGGCACCGTCATCGCGGCCGCCCTCCTCATCTGGCTCCGTTCCTGACCAAGAACCTCTACTGCACGAGGTCGTTGCGCGTCCGAGTGATCTTGTTGATCAGGTGGCGGGCCTGCTCATCCGGTGTTTCGATGCCCGATTCACCATGAGCTCTTGCCTCGCTGCCCGACGAGAACAGCGACACCGGCGACACGTACTCGACGACAGCCTTGTACGTGGCGGTATCGATGCGGCCGTCGAGCAGCGCGAGGCGCAGGGCGAGCAGTTGCTCGCCCTCGTGGCATCCAGCCCATCCGCCGCAGACGCGCCGGACAGCACTGTCCGCATCGGCCTGATGACACTGGAACAGCCCCGTGGGCTGATCAGGAGTGTCGGCGTCGTAACGCCGGAGCTTCGCATACTCCTCACTGGTCCAGATCCCCGCAGGCACATCACGCCGATAAGGACAGCTCTCGCAGGGACGCTGCGCAGGAGGCCGAAGCGACGAGGACATACAGCCAGTATGGCCGAGAGCCATGATCGGGGAGTCACTCTCTAGCCGCGGCAGACGCCGCAGCCGGCCTCCCGCTCGCCGAGCGGCTACGGTCGTGGCCCCGGATCCACCAGGTCGACGCTCACCTGCATGCTCGTCTGCTCGCTGCGCACCTGACCGCGCACCCGCCTCACCTCGAAGGCTTGGACAACGCGGGCTCCGCCGATGCAACGGGCGCGGGGAAGTGGCGGGACCGGGCGGTGGGGGTCACGGTGCGGCTGCTGGCCGCCCGCCGGGTCGCCCTGGTGCCCACCACCGAACCGCCGTCACGGTAAGGACACTTGCGACCTTCCGGCGCCGACGGTCGCTACGATCTGCGGCGTGTGCGCAAACATTGTGGTTGCCGAAGACGACGCGAAGCAGGCCGAACTGGTGCGCCGCTACCTGGAGCACGAGGGTCACGCCGTCACGGTCGTCGAGGACGGCCGGACAGCTCTCGAGACAGTCCGGCACCAGGAACCCGACCTGGTCGTCCTCGACGTGATGATGCCCGGGGCCGACGGTCTCGACGTCGTACGGATCCTGCGCGCCGAACGCCGGGAGGTGCCGGTGCTGATGCTGACGGCCCGCAGCACCGAGGACGATCTGCTGCTCGGCCTCGACCTCGGCGCCGACGACTACATGACCAAGCCGTTCAGTCCGCGTGAACTCACCGCCCGGATAAGGACTCTGCTTCGCCGCAACCGGCGCGGCCCCGGCCCGGCTCCAGCGACCGTACCGCCCTCCGCTCCCGTCTCGGAGCCCGAAGCGGCCCCGGACGACGAGGTGTTGACGGTCGGCGTGCTCAGGGTCGATCCCTCGCGGCACGAGGTGTCGGTCGCCGGGACGCCCGTCGAGTGCACGCCCGGTGAGTTCCGTCTCCTCGCGGCGATGGCGGCCGAGCCCGGCCGGGTCTTCACCAGGGCACAGCTTCTGGGCGAGCTGCACGGCTTCGACAAGTACATCAGCGGCCGGACCGTAGACGTGCACGTCATGAACCTGCGCAAGAAGATCGAGCGCGCCCCACGACGGCCGGCCCGCCTCATCACCGTCTTCGGCGTCGGCTACAAACTCACGGACCCCGCGAAGAACGTGCGCCATGCGTCGCCCTGACAAGGGAGGTGCAGCGGGGGCCGCCCGGCTGCCGCTGCGCAAGAGCCTGGCGGGGCGGCTGTTGACCGTGACGGCGCTGGTGGCCTCGTGCTCGGTCGCCGCGACCGCCTGGCTGGCCGTGCAGACGACCTCCGTCGCGATCCGCCAGGAGCAGGGGCAGAGCCTCAAGTCCGACGCGAAGATCTACGACACCCTCCTCGGCTATGCGGCCACCCACCCCGACTGGGACGGCGCCGACACCACCGTGCGAGATCTGGCCCTGGAGTCCGGGCGCCGGATCGTGCTCACCACGCCGGGCCGGCGCCCGCTCGTGGACTCGGCCGACTCGCGCTCAGCGGGCGGCGGTTCGTCCGACGGTCTGCTCGCTCAGCAGGCCTCGGCGGTCGTGGACCCACGCTCCGTCGACACCGTGCTGGTGACCGACGCGGCCAGGGCCGGCGCCGACCGTGTCGATCCACGGGCCGTGGGGCCCTTCCGGCTGCCCGCGAAGGAACACGACGCACTGCGGAAGGCCGCCGCTGGGAGGGTGGAGTGCCTCAACCGGATGGGTATCGCCGCCGACGTCGTCGAGAGCCCGGGCGGACGGCCCCGCGTCCAGTTCGTGAGCGACGAGACCGAAGGGGGGACCGACAGCGTCACCGACCGTGACACGGAGGCCAAGTGCTTCGCGTCCTACCCGGTCGGTCCCACCGCGACCGAGCGGAAGGCCCTGAACGCCCTCAACCAACTGGCTGACGCCTGTCTGAAACGGCAGGGTCGCACCGGCGTGAAACTGAACCTGGACCTGTCCTGGGACCGGAGTTACGCATACGGGCGGGACGATGCGGTCTCCGGCGCCGAGGACGGCCTCAGCGAACGGGAGGCGAAGGCCCTGGCCGCCAAGAAGGCGCAGGACGCCGCGACGGCCGAACGCAAAGCGGCTTCCGGCGACGCACTCGACTACGCCCCCGCCGAGATCCGCGACAGCGCGTACGACCGGGCCGTGGCCAACTGTGTCGAAAGCGCCCGCCGGGAACAGCTCACGGGCTATGTCGCCGAGCCCGCACTCCTGTTCATCGACGGCCCCGGTGCCGCCGGCGTGCCCGGCTTCGACCTCTCCCACGCCAACACCGCACGCATTGCCGGTGTCACCGCCCTGGTCCTCGCCCTCACCGTCGGCGCCTCGGTGCTTGCCGGAGCCAGGCTCGTACACCCGTTGCACGCGCTCACCGGCGCCGCCCAGCGCATGCGGGAGGGCCTGGACGCGACGCCGGTGCCCGTGCCCGTTGTCTCCGACAATGAGATCGGGCGGCTGACGGCGGCCTTCAACGACATGGCCGCGCACCGGGCCCGCCTGGAGGAGCAGCGCAAGGTGATGGTCAGCGATGTCGCCCATGAGCTGCGAACGCCGCTGAGCAACATCCGGGGCTGGCTGGAGGCGGCCCACGACGGACTGGCCGTGCCGGACCCCGCGTTCGTCTCCTCGCTCCTGGAGGAGGCGGTGCAGCTCCAGCACCTCATCGACGACCTCCAGGACCTGGGCGCGGCCGACGCGGGCGCCCTGCGGCTGCACCGCAAGCCGGTACGGATCGACGAGCTGCTCGGCCAGGTCGCCGCCGCGCACCAGGGGCTGGCCGAGACGGCGGGCGTCACCCTCACGGTCCTGACACTGCCGCCGGGCACCCCTCACCCGCTCCTCGACGCCGACCCCGTACGGCTGCGGCAGACCGTCAGCAACCTGCTCTCCAACGCGGTGCGCCACACCCCGGCCGGCGGCACGGTGACCCTGCGCCGGTACGTCACCGACCCGGGGGACGAGATCGCCGTGGAGGTGTCCGACACCGGCAGTGGCATTCCGGCGGACGACCTCCCGTACGTGTTCGACCGTTTCTGGCGGGCGGAGAAGTCCCGCAATCGCAGCACCGGCGGCAGCGGCCTCGGCCTGGCGATCGTCCTCAAGCTCGCCGAGGCCCACGGCGGCACGGTGGACGTGGCGAGCACGGAGGGGGAGGGGGCCACCTTCACCCTGCGGTTGCCGACAACCGGGTCACGGAAGCCGCAGGGCCCCGAACGACCCTGATGGGATGACGACAGCGCTCTGACAGTTTCCTCACAAGTGGCCTGCAGGGTGAAGCCATGCCCGGAACCTGGTGCGGATCGGCAACCAGGAACGACCGAGCCGGGCTGGAATTGGAGCTCTCACATGTCCCGCCGTCTCACCCTGCGCCCGCTGCGCATCGCTGTCCTGACCGGCGTCGCGGCCGGCGCGCTGCTCGTCCCGGCCACTGCGGCCTTCGCCACCGATCCGACTCCGACGCCGGGCGCGACCGACTCGACCCCGGCCGACAAGGAGGCCCTGGCGAAGAAGAAGGCCGAGGACGCCAGGACGCGCAAGGAGGCCGAGGCCCGGAAGGCCGCCGAAGCCCGGAAAGCCGGAGGCAAGGACTACCCGCGTGGCGGTGTCGCCGCGGGCGAGGCCCCCGCCCAGGACGACAACACCGGCACGCTCATCGGTTCGGCCACCGGCGCGCTGCTGCTCGCGGGAGCCGGCACCTACGTACTGCGCCGCCGCACCACCGCCCGCCGCGAAGGCTGACCCGGCAGCACGACCTCTCGTACGAAACGGTGGCGCCGCCCTTCACCGGGCGGCGCCCTGTGCGTTCCGGCGAACCCTCGCACCCTGTTCTGGAGCCCGAGTTGCCCCCTACACACCGTCCGGCCCTGTCCCGGGCCCGCCTCGCGACCCTCACCCTGTTGACCCTCGTCACCCTGCTCACCGGCTGTTCGTCCGACCCCGACCCGACGGTCCGGGGCGCCCCGACCGCCCCCGCCGCCGCGTCGGGCGCTCCGAAGCCCGAGCGGCCTGCGGCCGACGCTCCGGCGGCCCCTGCCGAGGTGGCCGTTCCGTCCGTGGGGATCACCAGTTCGCTGATGAAATTGGGCCTCAACACAGACCGGACGGTCCAGGTCCCGCCGGCCGAGGAAGGGATGACCGCAGGCTGGTACACGGGTGGTGCGGTGCCCGGTGAGATCGGCGCGGCCGTCATTATCGGCCACAACGACACCCGCTTCGGCGAGGCCGTCTTCCACGACCTGAAGAAGGTCAAGGAGGGTGCGGACATCACCGTCACCGACAAGACGGGAAAAGCCCTCCACTTCACCGTCACGGCCACGGAGAGCGTCGCCAAGAATGCCTTCCCGACGGAGAAGGTCTACGGGCCGACCCAGGAACGTGCTCTACGGCTCATCACGTGCGACGGCGACTTCGACGCGCAGGGGCACCCTGTCGACAACCTCATCGTGTACGCGACAGCGAGCTGAGGGCCGTAGGCGTGTCCGTTTCGCCCTGTCGTTACGAGTAACGTCCGCAGCTCGAAAGCCAGCGGCCAGTTCCAGGAGCGGACCGCCGAACGGTCGGTACCCGTCAGCCACGGCGAGGAGATCCACCGCGACTGCTTGGAGGCCGTTACCTCTCTCGCCTGCGCCGCCAGTGACCACCGCCGGGCGATGTGGATGCGTGGCGACGCCGTCCTTGGGGCTCGCAGAGAATCAACATGCTGGTTTGATCTTCGTAGGGCTGCTGTTGGCGAGGAACGCGGTGATGTCAGCGGGTGTCCGGAACCTGGCTGTCGAGGGTGGAATGGTGCAGTCGTGCTCAGCCAGGAGGGGCTGGACTTGGTGAACGGCCCTGGTGAGGGTGCTGGTGTTGACTCCGAAGCGCTGGGCGAGGAGGTCGTGGGTGCCGATTTTGCGTAGGTAGAGCACGGTGGCCAGGACTCTGTCGGCGGTGGTCAGCTTGTCCTTGTCTCCACCGCCCCGAGCACGAATGCGTTCGCCTCCTCGCTGCTGGAGCCGTCCTTTCTCACGCAACGTGTTGATTTTCTTGGCCAGTTGGCTGATGAGTTCGTCCAGCGCCGGTTCAGGCACGCCGGTCAGCTCTGAGTTGCGCAGGTAGCTGGTGCAGGGCTGCGAGGGTGGGCCGCTGGCTGGCCGTGAGGCAGTGGCTGCGTTGCTGGGGTCGTGCGGTCGGGGGTGGGGGTGTAGCTCCAGTCGCCGTGGAAACGGTGCCGGTGCATGGGCAGAGCGTCGATATCGCTGTCGGTGACCTTGATGCCGGTGTCATAGGTGCCCGGATCGAGTTCGGCGTGGACGGTCAGTCCGGTGCGGGTGGTGGTTGCCGCGATGCTGTTGACGATGATGTCGTGGCTGGTCAGTGGGCGGCCGCGCCAGTTCATGGAGATGTGGGAGAGCAGCCGGTGCTCGATCTTGTTTCACTTCGAGGTGCCCGGCGGCATGTGGCAGACCGTGATGTCCAGGCCGGTCTCGGCGGCCAAGGCTGCCAGTTCGGTCTTCCAGGTGCGGGTGCGGTAGCCGTTGGACCCGCCTGCGTCCGCGGTGATCAGTAGATGGGTGGCGGCCGGGTAATCGTGCCGGCCGCGGGCCTGCCACCAGCGGCGGATGGAGGCGACGGCGAACGCGGCGGTGTCGTGATCGGTGCCGACACTGACCCAGCCGGTGTTTAGACGGTGTCCTACGTGGTGAGGCGGACGAGGCGTTTGTAGCAGCACAGGGCGGCGGCGAGACCGAGAAAGGCCAGGTAGTTGCGGGGATCGCGCTCGTAGCGAGGGCTGAGGCGGTGGTAGCCGGACAGCCAGGACAGGGTGCGCTCGATCACCCAGCGGCGACGTCCCAATCGTTCGCTGGACTCGATTCCCTTGCGGGCAATGCGCACGCCGATGTGCTTTCCCCACAGCCATCTGCGCAGGTGGGGCACGTCGTACGCCTTGTCCGCGTGGAGTCGCTGGGGTTTGAAGTACCGGCCGCGGTAGGGGTCGTGTTGCGTTTGGTGACCCGTGATCATGGGCTTCAGGCCCTCGCTGTCGTGGACGTTGCCGGCCGAGATCCCGACGACGAGAGGCAGTCCGTTCGCGTCCGACAGGATGTGCATCTTGGTACCCGGCTTACGCCGGTCCACGGGACTCGGACCTGTGTGTTCGCCCCCGTTACCTTCTTCATGGCCTCGCGATGAGGCTCCCGGCCTTCGGCCCCGGCATGACTTCTCCCCCTCGTCGACGATGATCGAAAAAGTGGTGTCACCGGGATCGGAGGCATTGGCAGACCGCTGATTAGAGGCCCGAGCGTCGAACCTGGACCGGGGAAGGCAGTCTCTTCGTAACGTGGATGCCGGCACGCTGATGCCGCAGGGGAGGGCACAAGTACGGGAGCGAAGGACATGGTGGACGAAACTGGCGTCGGCATCTATCTGGGACTGGATGTCGGCAAGGGCGAACACCACGCCACTGCCGTCAATGTTGCTGGGAAGAAGGTGTTCGACAAGCCGTTGCCCAACAGTGAGTCGAAGCTGCGGGAGATCTTCGACAAGCTCCGGGCCAAGCACGGAACGGTGCTTGTCGCCGTTGACCAGCCAGCTTCCATCGGGGCTCTGCCCCTTGCAGTCGCCAGGGATGCGGGCTGCCAGGTCGCCTACCTGCCCGGACTCACGATGCGGCGGATCGCCGATCTTTACCCTGGTGAGGCCAAGACCGACGCCCGTGACGCTTTCATCATCGCGGACGCCGCGAGAACGATGCCCCACACTCTGCGGACGATCGACCCCAACGATGAGACCGTCGCCGAGCTCGCCATGATCGCCGGGTTCGACGACGACCTGGCGGGCGAGTCCACCCGGACCGCAAACCGGCTCCGCGGCCTGCTCACCCAGATCCACCCGGCGCTCGAGCGTGTCCTGGGCCCACGGATCCAGCACCCGGCTGTGCTCAAGCTGCTGGACCAGTTCGGCTCACCGGCCCAGATCCGCAAAGCCGGAAAGCGAAGGTTGATCACCTTGATGCGGCCGAAGGCCCCGCGGATGGCCGAGCGCCTGGTCGAGGACATCTTCACCGCACTCGACGAACAGACTGTCGTCGTTCCAGGCACCGATGCTGCCGCGCTGATCGTCCCCAACCTCGCCAGCTCTCTCCAGTCCGTCCTTGACCAGCGCAAACTCCTGGCCACCCGGATCGAGGAACTCCTGGAGGCACACCCTCTTTCCCAAGTCCTGATCTCCATGCCCGGCATCGGGGTCAGGACCGCAGCCCGCATCGTCATCGGCGTTGGCGACGGCAGCGGCTTCGCCACAGCCGGGCATCTCGCCGCCTACGCCGGCCTGGCACCCGTGACCCGGAGTTCCGGATCGTCCATCCGCGGCGAGCACCCCTCCAAACGCGGCAACAAACAACTCAAACGGGCCTTCTACCTCGCCGCGTTCGCTTCGCTCTCCCAGCCTGAGTCACGTGCCTACTATGACCGCAAACGGCGCGAGGGGAAACATCACATCGCCGCTCTCATAGCCCTTGCCCGACGTCGCATCGACGTCCTCTTCGCCATGCTCCGTGACGGCACCTTCTACCAACCGCCCACCCCAGCTACGGCTTGACGAAAGCCATAGAGGCACTTTTTTGCCCGGACGTGAGCGGTGTCGAGAACGACGCGGGTGACGTCGACGAGGCCGGCGCCGTCGAGCCGGTGCAGCACGGCCTGGTGCAACCGGCCCCAGACGCCGGCTCTGGACCAGATCAAAACCGGCGGTGCGCAGTGGACTTCGAAATGCCGAAGCACGGCGGCAAGGCCCGCCAGGCACAGCCACTGACCAATACATAGATGATGGCCGCGAACAGCGTCTCGTCAGGTGTGTCCTGCGTCCCGCCGCCCTGCGGACGCACCCTCGATGGCGGGATCAGCGGCTCCGCGATCTCCCACAATCCATCCGGAATGATCCAACTCCAAGTTCCCCGCCCCATACCGGATTCTACGTCCGCCTCACCACGTAGGACACCGTCTTACGAGTTGGTGCGTGATAGCGGGTGAGGTGTTGTACCTGGCTGGTGGCATGATCCGGGTGTGGCGATCATGGTCAATCGGGCGGTGCTGGCGCATCGGCTGTTCACGGGCATCTCTCGGCGTCATCTCGCCTGTCTGATCGAGTAGTTGGCGGTGCCGTGGCAGGCCGGTGTCGAAGGTCGCCGTCATGCTGCGCGGGGTGGGTCCAGGAAGCGGGCGGAAGGTGCCGGGGCCCGTCACCAGCTGGTGTTTGTCGACCGGCTGGTGGCCACGCTGATCCATCTGCGCCACGACCTGCCGCACGCGGTACTGGGCCTGCTGTTCGGCGTCGACCGCTCCACCATCACCCGCGCGATCACAGAGATATGACCGCTGCTGGCCGCGCGGGGATGCGCGGTCCCCGACCGTCCCGGCCTGCGGCTTCGGACGCTGACCGATGTGTTCGCCTACGCCCAGGCCGAGGGAATCGAGCTGAGGCTGGATGCCACCGAGATCCAGGTCCGCCGGCCACCGGCCAGCCGTGGTGGCCGGCGCGCGTTCGTCTCGGGCAAGAAGAAACAGAACACGATGAAGGCCACCGTGATCGCCGACTGGCGGGGCCGCACGTTATGGACCGATGCCCTGCGACCTGGACGCATGCACGACGCCACGGCCGCCCGCAACGAAGGCATCGCCGACTGCTTCCAGCACTTCCCCGACGTCGAGGTCCTGCTGGACGACGGCTACCTCGGCCTGAGCCGCGACCACCGCGGGCAAGCGATCACCCCGCCCAGAAAACCGCGTCCCGGAGCACCGCCCAGCAGGGTTGAGCAGTGGGAACGCGAGCGTCACTGGCACTCCTCTGACCGCATCACCGTCGAACACGCCCTCGCCGACCACAAACGCTGGAAGCAACTCACCCGCTGGACGCACCGCCGCGACCGACTGCCCGACGCCTACCGCGCCATCGCCAACCTCGTCTCCGACCGCACCCACAACAACTGAGAACAGGCCACGACCAAGCCCAAGACGCCTCACCCGCTATCACGCACCAACTCGTAAGGGCGATCCCTGCGGGTACAGGGTCAATGCCAATTCCGCCGCCGTGCCGCGGGCGAACAGAGGAAAATCCCCGCGGGCACAGGCCGACGCGCGGGTCTCATCATGCTTGGCCCGGAAGCTCGGAGAATCTCCGCGGGTGCGGGGTCGACACCGCCGGCGTCCTCGCCCTGCTCGCCCTCGTCGGAGCATCCCCGCGGGTGCGGGGTCGACACTTGCTGAGCTGGGACTTTACCGGGCCGGGTAGCTGTTTTCATTCAGTTGATTTTCCTCAGCATGAAAGAGCAACTCCCGACGACAGCAACGACGAGCAGCGGGCGCCCTGGGACTTCGGCCCGCAACAACAAGCACAAGTGTGGAACAAACGAAAGGTCATTCGCACAGGTCAGCAAGTTGAACCGGTCTATCGCAGCAGGTCACGGAACGCGCCGGCCCCTTCCGGGACAACTCACCGCCTGCAGCCACGGCCGATACACGTAAGCACGAAGTAGCAACGTGCAGGGCGGTGTTGGCCACCGGTACCACTGCCTGACCGGGAGTACGAACAGTTACCGCAGAGCCCAGCCACTGGCTGACACCAGGCGACCGCCCCGAATGAAGCAAGATCCGGGCCATTCCCGGGCCAACGACTCCGACAAGCTGTCCATGGTCGCCAAATACGCAGGTTAGCGATACGTCGCCGCTGTCCCACCAGCAGACGAAGAACCTTCTGGTGTCGTACTCGCCGAAGAAGCTCGGCTCCTTCCAGACGCCTGAAAGGAGGCGCCTGACCTGGCTTCGGCCCGTCAGGCGCCTCTCCGGAAGCCCGCTCCGGACCGGGCCCGGCCTGCACCCCGGCTCCCGCTTCCTCCCGTTCTCGTCAAGAGCGGTTGGAGGGGAGCGGTTGCTGTGCGGCCTCGGCGGTGACACTGACGTTGATGTCCCCCAGGCCCTTGATACCGGCGGCGAGGTGCTGGCCAGGTGCCAGCCGGTGGCCGTGCGTGCCGCCCGGTGTGCCGGTGGCGATGAGGTCGCCGGGGCGCAGGGGGGCGAGCGTGCTGGCGTGGGCGACCAGGGTGGCGACGTCGAAGTACAGCTCGGAGGTGTTGGCCTTCTGGACCAGGCGGCCGTCGAGCGTGGCGGTGACGGTGAGTCCTCGTCCTCCGGGCGGCAACTGATCGGGGGTGACCAGCGTCGGCCCGAGGAGGAGAACGGCGTCGAAGGGACCAGTTGACGTCACGGGTGCGCGGTTCGGCTGCCTCGTGGCATCGCCGGTCGCGTCCAGGTGGCCGATGACGACGTAGCCGGCGATGTGGCGCAAGGAGGAGGACGCGGGAATGTGGTGTGCGCCGCGCGAGATGACGACCCCGAGCTCGAATCCCCAGCTCGTACCGGCCTCGGAGGCGGGCAGAGGGATGCTGGTCCGGGCGCCGGTGATGGCGCCCGGGCGGGTCACGCGTGCGGACGGTGCCGACGGACGGTGCACGCCCAACTCCTTGGTACGTGTGGGGTAGTTCCGTTCCACCCGGATGACTCTGGCCGGTGAGTACAGCCGCTCCGCCGGTGTCGCGTCCTTGAGGGGAAGCCGCTCGGCGGTATCGGCCGCCGCATGCCGCACCCAGTCCGGGCCCGACGCGATCAGAGTGCCCACGTCGGTGTGGGCCAGCAGCGTGAGATGTCTCTTGTCCATACGTGCGGCGGCGGTGCGGTCACGGGTGAGCCGGACGGTGGTGAGCCGCATCGGTGTCCTCCTTCGGCGCGGTGGTCGGGGCGGGCAGGAGCAGCCGGAAGGTGCAACCGTGCCCGGGCCGGTTGTCCAGTTCGAGGCGGCCGCCGTGCGCGGTCGCTATGGCGGTTGCGATGGCCAGTCCGAGACCGCTCCCGGAGGCGGTCCCAGGGGCGGTGTCCCGGTCCGCCTCGCCGCACGGCTCCGGCGGTGTCGCCCGGTAGAAGCGGTCGAAGACGTGGCCGGCTTCGTCAGGGTTGATGCCGGGGCCGTCGTCGGCGACCTCGATGGCGCAGACGGGCGTGCCCGGCGGGAAGGGCGGACCGTTGCTCAGGCTCTTCGGGGCGGCGGCGACGCGGGTGGTGCCGACCCGGACGTGGACGTGGGCGCCGGTCGGGGTGTGGAGGCAGGCGTTGGACAGCAGATTGCCGAGGACCTGGGCGAGTTGGTGCGGGTCGCCGGGCACCTCGATGATGTCGAGGTCGCCTTCGGCACCGGGGTCCGCCGGATGGCTGATCAGCGGTCCGAGAGTGATGCGGCGGTGGGGATGGCGTACGGCGGTGGTGGCGATGGCGTCGGCGGCCAGGGAGAGCAGATCCACGGGTTCGCGGTGTGCGGCGTGTGCGGCGCGGGTTCCGCGGGTTCCGCTTCCCTCTCCGTCTTCGCCTGCTTCGGCTCCTTCGGCTCCTTCGCCGAGCTTGGCGAGGAGGAACAGATCGTCGACAAGGCGGCTCATCCGGTCGGCGTTGTGGGCGAGCAGCGCGTACGACTCATGACGTCGGTGGTCCGCCATGTCCGGTTCGTCGAGGAGAAGTTCGGCGAATCCTTGAATGGCAGTGAGTGGGGTGCGCAGTTCGTGGCCGGCGTCCGCCAGGAAGCGGCGCAGCTGCTGCTCGGAGGTCTCGGTGCGGTGCAGTGCCGTGCGCAGCCGGTCGAGCATGGTGTTGAGGGCGAGGCCGAGTCTGCCGACCTCGGTGTCCGGGTCGGTGACGGGGACGTTGAGTTCGAGGGCGCCTCCGGTGATGTGCTGTGCGGTGCTCTCGACGCGCGAGAGCGGGCGCAGGCCCAGGCGGACGGCCCCGTTGCCCAGGACGACCACGCCGACGGCGACCGCGACGCCGAGCCCGAGGCTCACCCAGAGCAGTTTGGTGGTGGCACCGTCCACCGTGTCCAGGGGCAGGGCGACAACGGAGGGCATCCGGTCCGGACCCGTGTAGGAGACCACGCGCCAACCTGATCCCGCATCGTCTCCGTCGGACGGAACGGTGCTCGGGCGCCCGGGGGTCAGGTCCAGTTCCGCCGCTTGTCGGGGCAGCCGGGGTCCGGCATCGGTGCCGGATCCCAGGAAGGTACGCAGCAGACGGCCGTCCTCGTCGTAGAAGTAGACGCGGTAGTCCGAGGGCAGGGTGTTGTTCGAACTCGGCGGCCGCAGCGTGCCGTTCTCGGCCAGATCCTGGTAGACACGGTCCGGCGGACGGAAGTGGGCGAGCCGCTCGTCCACCTGGTCGGTGAGCCAGCCCCGCAGCACCATCAGGCCCGCCAGCTGGCACAGCAGGACCGCGCTGGTGGCCAGCAGCCCGGCGATGAGGACCAGACGGGCACGCAGGGAGCGCGGACGCGGAAGGCGGAACCTCTTCAGGAAGCGCGGGCGCGGAGGGTGGAACCTCTTCACCGCAGGGCTGCCGTGCTCTGGTCGCGCGGCAGCCGCAGGCAGTAGCCGACGCCGCGCACGGTGTGGATCAGCGGCGGTGCGTCGCGGTCGATCTTGCGGCGCAGAGTCTTGACGTACGTGTCGACGATGCGCGTGTCGCCCGAGAAGTCGTAGCGCCACACCTGCTGGAGGATCTCTGCCTTCTCCAGCACGCGCTCGGGCTGGGCCAGCAGACAGGCCAACAACCGGAACTCGGTCGGCGACAGACGCAGCGGGCGGTCCGCACGCCAGGCCTCGTGGGTGTTCTCGTCCAGCGTGACGTCGGCGTAGCGCAGGGGCTCGTGGGCACCGCCGCCGTGCGCGGTGGGTGTGCCGCTGCGACGGAGTATCGCGCGGATGCGCAGCAGCACTTCCTGTACGTGGAAGGGCTTGGTCACGTAGTCGTCGCCGCCGGAGCTCAGGCCGATGATGCGGTCCTCGACATCGCTCCGGGCGGTGAGGAACAGCACCGGGGTGTAGACACCCGCGGCGCGCAGGTCGCGGGTGAGCTGAAATCCGTCGGTGTCGGGCAGCATCACGTCCAGGACGATCAGGTCGGGCCGGCGGTTGCCGGCCTCGAACATGGCCTCCTGCCCGCCCGCGGCACTCGTCACCAGGTAGCCCGCCGCGCCGAGCGCGGAAGTGAGCAGGGTGCGGATGCTGGAGTCGTCCTCCACGACCAGGACGGTGTGACCGGCCTGGGCCGCACGCGCGGGTATGTGTGAGTCGATCACGTGCGGACACCTCGGGACACGGACGGAGAGAGCGAGCAGCGGCGGGCGAGCCCCGGCCGCACGGCGCGATGGTAGACAGGGATTCTGTGCATCAAGGCGGAAATCTGATCAGAACGGTCTGGTTCTGACACCCCCGGGACGCCTGCCTCAGGACCGGCGCACCCAGGGGTGTCAGCGTGCTCAGCCGGTCACCTTCTTGTCCTCGGCCAGAGCCGTGGTGCGGTCGGTGACGGTCTTCCGGAGCTTGGTCACAGCGGTGTCCAGTTCCTGGGAGCCGACGCCCGCGGAACGTGCCTGCTTCCCGATGTCCTCCAGCACCTCGGTCGCCGTCCCGGAGCCGTAGAACTGCTGGTACAGGTCGCGATACGCCTTCTGGTACACGTCGTCGAAGGCGTCGGAGGCGAGGAACTTGGTCTTCAAGGCGTGCTGCATCATGCCACCACGCATACCGCCGCCGGCGTCCTGACCGCCCTCGTCGGCGTCCTGACCGCCAGCCGTTCCCCCAGGCATACCTTCGGGCATCCCTTCCGGTGCGCCCTCAGGCATGCCGCCGCCCATGCCACCCGGCATTCCGCCGCCCATGCCGACCGAGTCGTCCGGTCCGGTTGTCGCGTCTCCGCTGAAGGTCAGGTTGTAGTCCCAGCCCAGGACGGAGAACTTCTTGGTGTCGAGGTCGTACCAAAGCAGGTAGTTCTTGCCCGGTCCGGCCATGTCGTCGAAGTTGAGGAGCAGGTTCTGCGAGGCGACGTAGGAAGCCAGCGAATCGACGTCGACATACGTGTCGAGGTTCTTCGCGAACTCCTCGTCCGAGGCGCTGTTCACCCACTTGATGAACTTCATCACCGGTTCGAGGTCCTGGCTGCCCTTCTTGTTGAGCTGCTTGAAGGAACTCTCGTAGTCACTGGGATCGTCACCGCGGTACTCGAAGCTGCCGCCCGCCCGCGCCTTGTACATCACACCGTCACCGCCGTCGATGTCCTCGGCGTAGTCGGTGTCCGGTGCCTCGACCATGAGACGTGCGGCGGCCGGCCGGTTGTTCACCTTCAGCTCGGTGAAGGCGTAGCGCTCGGCCTTCTGCCCGCTTCTGTCGGTCAGGGACAGGGACAGCGCCTCGTTGAGCGGCACCTGGCCGTTGCTGCCGGGGCGCAGCGAGATCTCCCGTTCGCCCTGGTAGGCGCGGCCTTCGACGTACTCGTCGATCTTGACGAGCCAGGGCAGTTCCTCGGGCTTCTGAGCGGAGAGGTTGTACTGGATCATGCCTCCCATACCGCCCATGCCACCCGTGCCGCCGCCCTTGGCATCGGCACCACCGGTGCCGCCGCCCTTGGGCGCTCCGCCCCCGCCACCCGCTCCATCCCCGTCGCCGGCGGCGCCTCCGGGGGCGCCGCCGGCCGGAGCGCCCTGCACGCCCTCGGGCAGGTCCCGGCCGCCACCGGGCATGCCCCTGTTGCCGCGCAGGGACGACAGAGTGGAGTTCCCCTTCAGACGGATCCCGACATCATTGAGGTGGACCCCGTCGATGGTGAGGTCGGCCTCGATGTAGTCCTTGGTGCCGTCCTCCTTGAACTCCTTCATCATCTTGTCGAAGTCGGTCTGCTGATAGGCGAGTTGGATCGTGTGCTGCACCGATGTGTCGTACAGGCCGACGGTCCCCCGCACGTTCTCGGTGATGGCGTCGGCCTCGACCCGGGAGGACGAGGTCACGTACGGGGAGATCCGCGCGTCACCCAGGAACCAGACCATCGCGGCGAGCCCGACGCCCAGCGACGCGGCCGGCTTCCAGTGATGGCGCAGCCGGACGGGCACCCGGTCCCGCAGGCGCCGCCCGCGCCGCGCGGAGGTCGCGCCGCTCATCACAGGTCCGTGGTGTCGTAGCCGGTGAGGACGGTCACCCGCTGTCCGGAGGTGCGTTCCTGCAACGCGCTGACCAGGTCACCGGGCTCGGCGCCCTTCTTCAGGCGCACCGTGTAGAAGACCTCGTTGAGGGCGCCACCGCGGATCGTCTCCGTGCTGACCAGCTCGAACTCGGAGGTGTACTTGATCAGGACGTCGCGGATCTGCGGCGTGTAGTCGTCCCCGGCCGGGACCTGCACCTTGACGACCTGACGCTGCACGTTGAGCGCGAACCAGTTGAACTTGAACATCACCAGGACGACCGCGCAGATCACCACGGCGCCGACCGCGGCCAGGGTGTAGAAGCGGGCACCGCACGCCATGCCGATCGCCATGGCCAGGAAGATGAAGCCGACGTCCCGGGTCTCCTTGACCGCGTTGCGGAAGCGGACCACGGACAGGGCGCCGACCAGCGAGAACGCGCGGGCCAGGTTGGAGCCGACGACCAGCATGATCAGGGCCACGATCATGCCGACGATCACCAGTGTCTGCACGTAGGACTGGCTGTAGGAGACGTTGCGGTGCGTGTACCGGTACGTGTACCCGATCACCGTGGACAAGATGAACGACAGCGCCATCGCCGCCACGACATCGGCCACGCTGAACGTGCCGCTGAGTTCCTGCAGATCGAAATTCACTGTGCTCCTACCTTCAACGACGCATCGTGCTGCGCCGGCCGCTGCTGCAGCGGCGGTTCTTCAGAGGGGGTGGATGGCGGACAGTCCGCCTCATCGACGTGGAAGACCGAGCGCGGCGCGAGCCCGAACGCCTCGATGGACTGCACGTACTTCGAGATGCGTACGAGATTGAGGTTGCGCCGCGCGGCCAGATCGGTGATCCAGTGCGGGGTGCGCTCGTTCACCTTGATCTCCATGACCGACAGGTGCGGCGGGATCGTGAACCGGTTCTCCGGCGTGTCGAGGCCGAAGTGGAAGTCCCGGTCCCGGCCCCGGATGCGGCGGTCGAAGGTGACCCGCAGACCGGTGTCCGTGGTCCGCCCGACGAGTGCCTCACGCTGGTAGCCGGTGATGGCGGTGGGCTGCAGGTTCAGCCGGATGACGAGTTCGAGGACCTCCTGGACGAAGGCGCTCTCCTTCGCCGAGTGCTCCACCATCTCCCGCCCGTCGCACAGCTGCCGTGCGACGCCGTAGGGCAGGGTGATGCGGCGCTTCTGGGTGACCCGGTTGACGCGCTGCTTGATCTCCACGCAGACCGGCGACTCGTCCGTGACCCCGTCGAGGTTCCCGTAGTGACGGATGCGCAGCTTGCGGCGGAACTTCAGACCCTCGATCTTCTCCCAGTAGAAGCGGAGCTGCGGGGTGTCGTAGTAGAGGCTCCACACGCCGTACCCGCCGACCGGGCTGTACGGATCGGTGTCCATCCGCTCGGCCAGCTCGTCCCGGATGTCCGCGGCCTGGTCGACCGGGACGAGGTACTTCAGCTCGAACCGGTTGAACGCGTGCAGCCGGCTGGCCACATGCAACGGCTCCTCGCTGTCGCTCCCCGTTCCCCCGCCGTCCTCTCCGCGGGCTTCCTTCGCGCGGCCCTCACGCGCCGCGGCTGCCTTCGACAGGAACACCATGCGCCTCCTTGCTCATACGTTGCGGACCGACCGGCGATGCACACGCAACCAACGGCACATGAGGAGCACATGAGAATCGTGGGTGTATTTCAGGAGACTTCGAGGTGGCCCGAAGGTGAACGCAGCACGACGACGAGCTCGCGGCTTGCCCGGCTTGCTCGGCAGGTTCGCTGTCCGCTGTCCGCTGTCCGCTCGTCGCGGGAGCGCCGTTTTCAGGGCCGAGGGCCCCGGCGGGCGGTTCCTCGGAGAGCGGCCTGACGCCGCCGTACGAGGCGAGCTCTGTCTCAAGCACCGTGACGGGTCCGCAGGCGCGCGGTCCTTGCGGTCCTTGCAGCGGGCGTACGCAGCGGCGATCCGCAGCCGGGACCTGCCGCTCTGTCCCGGGTCGATCCGGCGCTGCTTCGCCGGTGAGGCGACGGCGGCTCATGAGGTCGGACATCGCGATGCGCGAGGGTGGTGGCAGCGTCGCCTGCCTCGGCGCGGCGGGTCGGTCCAGAATGACCGGTATGGATCTGGCTGCATTCGGTGAGTTTCTGAGGTCGCGGCGCGATCGCATCCGCCCCGGCGAGGTGGGGTTTCCCGAGTCGGCACGACGCCGGGTGCCCGGGCTGCGCCGCGACGAGGTGGCTGTCCTGGCCGGCGCCTCGGTCGACTACTACAACCAGTTGGAGCAGGGCCGGGGCGCGCAGCCGTCCGAGCAGATGGTGGCCGCGCTCGCACGGGCTCTGCGGCTGACGGAGGACGAGCGTGCGCATCTCTACCATCTGGCCGGTCGTCCGTTGCCACCGCGGCACGGACCGTCGGCGCACGTCCACCCGGGGATGCTCGATCTGCTCGAACGCCTGCCGACCACCCCGGCGGCAGTGATCACCGACCTGCACGCGACGCTGGTGCAGAACCGCCTCGCTGCCGCGCTGCTCGGACCGGTGCCCAGGAAGAAGGGCGTCGAGGCCGGCTTCGTGTACCGCTGGTTCACCGACCCTGAGGCCCGGTTGCGGTACCACCCGGACGAACACGATCACCAGTCGCGGGTCTTCGTGGCCGACCTGCGGGCGGTCTCTGCCCGCCGCGGCGGCGACGCTGAAGTGCGCGGACTGATCCGGCGGCTGGTCTCAATGAGCAGCGAGTTCGCGGACCTGTGGGCTCATCAGGAGGTCGCCGTACGTCGGGCCGACCGGAAGAGGCTGATGCACCCGGACCTCGGCGCGATCGAACTCGACTGCCTCAGCCTGCTGAGTGAGGACGGTTCGCAGCGGCTGCTGTGGTTCACCGCCCCGGTGGGCGGCGACTCGGCGGAGAAGCTGAAACTGCTCGCCGTCCTGGGCAGCCAGGACGTCGGGGCTGCGAAGCAGAGCGGGTCGGCTCTTCGCTGAGCACGGCGTGCTGGTTGCCCCTTCCACCGGGCGACCGACCATCACCGCGTGTTCGAGACCGACGACGGCGGTGTGCCGCGGATCGTGGATCGTGGAGGGGGACCGCCACCGTGTCTGGGCCAAAAGCCGTCGGGACGAGGGAGGTCCCGGGGGAGGGAGCCCCTCGCCCCGACTCCCCCATCCCGACGGCCGCGGTGCGTTATGGCCGGACGATGACCTTGCCCTTGGCGTGGCCCCGGGCGAGGTGGTCGAACGCGTCCGCTGCACCGCTGAGCCGTACCGTGCGGTCGACGACGATCTCGAAGCCTTCGTTCGCCACGGCGACGACCTTCGCCAGCCGCTCGGCGTCGGAAGCGTGGAAGAGGAACTCGGCGCGGAGTCCGCGAGCCGCGGCACGCTCGAAGTCCGGCGGGACGGGGAGGCTGACCAGCAGACCACCCGGCTTGAGGACATCGAGCGACCGGGCCTCGGTCTCACCACCGACCGCGTCGACGACGACATCGACATCGGACACCGCGGTGCGGAAGTCGACGCCGGTGTAGTCGATGACGTCATCGGCCCCGAGCTTCCGGACGAGCTCGGCAGCGGCACCGGACGCGGTGGTCACCACATGTGCACCGGCGCGGCGGGCCAGCTGGATGACGAAGCTGCCGACGCCGCCGGCGCCTGCGTGCACGAGCACCTTCTGGCCGGACTTCAGCTCCGCGATCTCGGTGACCGCCTGCCATGCGGTCGCCGCGGCGGTGGCCAGGCCGGCGGCGGCGTCGAGCGGGATCGTGGTCGGCGCCGCCACCAGACCCGTCGCCGGGACCGCGGCGTATTCCGCGACGGCTCCACCGGCGGTCGGGTCGGTGCGGGTGATCACTGCGTCGCCGACGCTCCAGCCCGTCACACCGGATCCGAGCCGCTCCACCGTACCCGCGAGATCGGTGCCCACGGTCGAGGGGAAGGTGATCGGAAAGTACTCCCGGACGTGGCCCGCGCCGATCTTGACGTCGAGCGGGTTCAGGGCCGCTCCCGCGACCCGGACCAGGACCTCGCCCGGCCCGGGGACCGGCTCGGGAACGTCACCGACCACCGGGCCGCGACCGTATGCGGTGTACTGCAATGCCTTCATGGGTGTGTTCTCCCGTGTCGTTGCGTCAGTGGGTGGGCGAGGCGTCGACCTGCCGGAACCATGCGAGCCAGTCCTCCAGGTGCCAGGTGCGGACGATGCGCCCGTCGGCCAGTTCGTGGAACTCGTGGATCCGGATCCGGAACTCCCGCCCGGTCGCGGCGACGCCGAAGGTCTCGCCGCTGTGCACGCCGCGCATCTCGCCGCGTACGCCGACGAACCCGTTGCCGTCGGGGCCCCGGCCGTCGACGATCTGGTGGACCACGACGCGGAAGTCGTCGAAGGCCGCGCCGATGCCCTTGATCAGCGGAGCGGCGCCGGCCCGGCCCGGGTCCTGGCCCGGACCCAGCGGGATGTCGTCCCAGTCCTCGGCGACGATGTCGTCGAGGAGTTCGGGCTTGCCGCTGAACGCCGCGTAGAAGGTTCCGATCAGGTCCTCGATGGTGCGTGTCATCGCTTCTCCTCGATGGGGGTGGTGGGCACGGCGACCGTGAGGAGGTCGTCGATGCCCAGGTGACGGAAGAACGTGAGCTGCTTGGCCGCGCGTACGGCGTCGAGCTCCTCGACGCCCTTGTGCTGCGCGTCGACCACGACCCGGCGGGGGCGCTCGCCCCGGGGCTTCTTGAGCACCTCGGCCAGAGCCCGGCCGACGGACTCCACCTGCGCGGGCGAGGCGTCGTTCGCCAGGCCGATGGCGTGCAGGCGCTCGGGGATCCGCGCGGCCCGCTCCGGCAGGCCGGCGTACTGGGTGACGACGGCCGCGTCCGCGGGCGGGTTGCTGTGCGCGAAGTGTTCGGTGCCTTCGGTGAAGGCGCCCGGTACGACGATCACGGTGTCGATGCCCAGAGGTGCCACCTCCAGGCCCATCGACTCCGCGAGGAACTCGCCCGCGGCCTTGCTGGCGACGTAGGTCGCCATGAACGGCTCGGCGAGGTGGGCGGTCGTGCTGCTGATGTAGGCCAGCGTCCCTGCGCCCTGGCGGCGCATCACCGGGAGCACCGCGCGGTTGACCCGCAGCCAGGACACCACGTTGGTGTCGAGGATCCGCAGGAACTGGTCCGGGGTGAACCCCTCGGCGACGCCGGTCATCAGCATGCCGGCGTTGTTGACCACGACGTCGATCCGCCCGTGCTCGCCGAGGACGACGTCGACGGCGCTGCGGCAGCCGGGTTCGGACAGCACATCCAGTTCGAGCGCCGTCAGGCGCACGTTCTCGGCGGATGCGAGCTCGCGCAGGTCCTCGGCCCGTCGGCTGTTGCGGCCGTCCAGGTCGCGCATCCCGGCGTACACGATGTGACCTGCGCGGGCCAGTTCCACCGCGACGGCGCGGCCGATGCCGCTGCCGGCTCCGGTGACGATGACGACGAGGCCGTCGGATCGCTCGGTGGTGGACATCAGACGGTTCCTCCATTGATTCCGATGGGTCGGATGGTTCCGATGACCTGGCGGTCGCCCCGTCCGGAGGCGGGAGAGGCCAGGTGGGCGACGAGGTCCGCGAGATGCACGGCCGTCGAGCCGCCCCCTGGCGTCACGGCGGCCGTGGAAGCGATCCGCTCCTCGGACCTGCCGGTGGTGAACGCCGTCTGATGGGACTCCACGGCTGTTGCGCCTTTCTGCTGGTCCCGAGCTTGCGGAATCAACAGTCCATTGCGGCGGGCGGTGCGAGAAGGCGTCGCTCACACTGGTGACGGCATCACCACCCTCATGCGTCGCGGCTCATGGCGAGACCGTCAGGACTGCCGAACCGCCCAAGACGCGAGGGGACCACGCCTTTCATCGCCTTTCATCGCCTTCCATCGCCTCCGGCGACCGGCAGGGCTGTCGCCTGGAACTGCCGTTGTCCCTGACCGTCCGTCGGGCGGAATACTCTGTCGGTATGAGTGAGCGAGGGATGCAGGAGCTGGCGTTGCTACTGCTGACGGCGTTGGCCAATGCGCCGCGTCACGGCTATGCCGCCGCCCAGGAGGTCAAGGCGATGACCGAGGGCCGGGTGGTGCCGCGTACCGGGGCGCTCTACGGGGCGCTGGACCGGCTCCTGGCGGAAGGGCTGATCCAGGTCGAGCGTGAAGAAGTGGTGGGCGGCAGGGCGCGGCGTATCTTCGCCCTGGCTCCAGCCGGGCGGGAGAGGCTGGAGGAGGAGGCGGAGCGGCTGGCCGCCACTGCCCGGGAGGTCAGGCGGCGGCTGGCCGACGGCACGACGGCGCTGACGTGATCGATGTTCTGGTCCGCCTGTATCCGGCCGCCTACCGGGCCGCTCACGGGCAGGAGATCGTCGATGTGCACCGGGAGATGACGGCGGACCTGCCGCGTGCGGCGCGGCTGCGCGCGGACGCCGACCTGGCCGCGCACGCCCTGCGGGTACGACTGCGGCTGGACTCGGCCTCGCCGGCGGGCCAACTGTTCGCCATGGCCGCCCCGTTCGCGCTGGCGACCGCCGCCGTGCACAGCGGGTTGCGGCTGACGCGCTGGTACGCCGGCCTTGTCCTCTCGCCCGCGCCGGTGCAGGTGCAGCTCGCCGCCATGGAGGGGACGTGGATCCTGTATGTGCTGCTCTCCGTCCTGGTGTGCGTCGGCGCGGTCATCGCCTTGACCGGCCGCTGGACACTGGGGGCGGGCGTGGCCGCGTGCGGGCTGCTGGGGACGGCGGCGCAGTGGGCGGTCACCCCTCATCTGTACGGCGAGGGGGTTGCCCCTCCGGTCGCGGCGCTGCTGGCCCTCGCGGTCGTCCTGGCGTGCCCTCCGGATCGACGTGGTGACAGGAGGCTGTCCGCGGCCGCCGGAGCCATGGCCACCGTGGCGTGGTTTCCCGTCGTCGTCGTCGACACCCGGGCCTTCGCGGTCACCACGGACTACGGCGCCTGGCCGATGCTGGTCCTCGCCTTCACCGGGGCGGTCCTCGCCGTCCGCGCCCACTCCTCGGGTCTGCGCGAGATCGGCGTGATGGCCCTGGCCTCTCCGCCCTTGCTCGCCCATGCCTATACGGACGCCTGGCTCGCCGTGCTGCCCGTCCTCGGCATGCTCCTCTTCCTMCCGGTCGCCGCCGCGTTGACGGCGTTCTTCCAGGCGGTACGCCGCCGGTACTGACCCGCCCTCCGTTCGTTCGGCCGGTCGCCCCACCCGACGGGGCGGCCGGCTTTCTCATGCCGCCGCCACCGACTCGGCCTCTCCACCTCCCCCTCCCACCAGGC
>NZ_VDFC01000096.1:0-596 GCF_008369065.1 Streptomyces apricus
GCCCGCGTGGTCGAACCAGAGCCGGACCCACATCGTCGGGTGCACCCCGGTCGCCGCCAGCATGCCGCCGTCGGTCACCCGGGCGGAGGACGTCACCGCGCACTACCGGCGGCTGCGGGTGACCGACGGCGGCATGCTGGCGGCGACCGGGGTGCACCCGACGATGTGGGTCCGGCTCTGGTTCGACCACGCGGGCCGGCCGCACCAGCGCGCCTACACGCTGGTGGACCCCGATCCGGCCGCGGGGACCTTCGGTCTGGAGTTCGCGCTGCACGACGGGGTCGCGAGCGACTGGGCACGGGCCGCGCGGCCCGGCGACACGATCGAGGCGACGGTCCACGGCACGGCCTTCACGCACCCGGAGCCGGCCCCGTCCCACGTGCTGGCGGTCGCCGACACCGCCTCGCTCCCGGCCCTCAACTCCCTCCTGGACGCGGTGGGCACGGCACCGGCGACGATCTGGTTCGAGACCGCCGGCAGCACTGCGGACGGGGCCGGCTCCGGGTGCGTGCCTGGACGCGGTGGGCACGGCACCGGCGACGATCTGGTTCGAGACCGCCGGCAGCACTGCGGACGGGGCCGGCTCCGGGTGCGTG
>NZ_VDFC01000096.1:696-1313 GCF_008369065.1 Streptomyces apricus
GGGGCACGGACGGCCTGCCCCTGCGGGTGGACCCGGTCCGACACGACCTCCRTGCGGTCCCCCGTCTCGACCGGGGCGCGCACCTCGTGGCCCGGGTGCGGGCGGCCGCGCCAGAGCTGCTGGCGGAGACGGCCGACCCATACGTCTGGATCGCCTGCGACACGGCGACGACCCGGTCGCTGTCGGCGTACTTCCGCAAGGAACTGGCCCTGCCGAAGCAGCGGGTGAACGCGCTGGGGTACTGGCGGGCGACTTGAACGCACGCGTGCCCGGTCCCCGGGCGCACGGGGATCCGCACGCGGCGCCGACGGAATCCGCCGTAGGCCAAGTGGGCGGTTCTCGCGGTGCGGCCGGTGCACCCGGTGCCCCCGCCGGGGACATGCTCCTCGATGAGGCCCCACCGGTTCGTCCCGCGCACACCGAGCCACCCGGGCCGGGCCACGCGGACCGCCCGGACCGCTCGAGCCGCTCGGACCGCCTGGCCTGTCCAGCCTGTCTGGGCGGCCCGGGCCGCCCACGCCAGCCAGACCACCTGGACTGCCCGGGCCGCCCGAGCCGCCTGGGCCGATGACGCTGTTGGGCCCGTCCGACCTGCCCGGGGCCCCGCCCGGCGCCCC
>NZ_VDFC01000097.1 GCF_008369065.1 Streptomyces apricus
GGGGAGGGACAGCCTGACCGCCGAGAGGGTCATCAGCTGCCAGGCGGTGGTGGAACGCCGCACCCGCTCGGGGAAGGTCTCCCATGCTTCTGTGAACCAGCGAGCGACCCCCTCGCGTTCCTCCTCGACCAGTGAACGCAGAGCGGGTTGCAGCGTCTCTTCGATGAGCCGGCCGGCATCCGGGTGTCCGCTGACCGCCTGCCAGACGGCGGTCTCCTGGGCGACCATGGCCGGGGACTGCCCCGAGCGCTGTTTCCGGAACGTGGGCCACAGACGGTGTACGGGGTCCCGCTCGCCCGCCTGCTGCAGTTTCGCGGTGAGTTCCGTGCGCAATTCGTCGAGCATGTTCGGGTCGAGCACGACGTAGCCGTATCCCCGGTGCGCAACCAGATCCCCGAACCAGAGTTCCGTCTCGGCGGCCACGTCGAGACCGGGCGCGGCGCGCAGCCGTACCGCCCGCATCAGTTCGGGATCGATCCGGGCAGCAATGCTCAGCAGCACCGCCAGGGTTCGGCCGGGACGGGTTCGCCCGCTCAAGGCCGCACCCCGAGCGCCTTGCCGACAGTGGTGCCGCGGTCCCAGGTGAGCATGGGCAGCAGCCCACGCGCCCAGTGCGGCCAGTGCCGCTTGGGCAGCGGCACCAGAGCCACGGGTTCACAGCCCCGTCGGCGGATCGTGTCGACGGTGGCACGCCACTCCTGTTCGGTGGCCCGCCAGGGGTTCAGGGCCGGGCCGCCGGCGCCGAGATCGGAGAGGATCAGCACGCGCACGCCCGGCCTGGGCGGGTGGTAGGGCCGTTGCCAGGTGTCCCGGGAGCCGGGGCCCGCACCGCGCACGGGTGCGTCGGCGAATCGCAGCAGCTGGGTGCCCGCGACTCCGGCGAGCGCCCGGACATGGCAGATGATGTCCTCCACGTCGCGGGCGAACGGTTCCATCGCGCCAGAGGTGTCGGCGAGGATCTGCACGCCGTAGCGCAGAGTCGGCAGAGGCAGCCTGGGAATGGCCGTCAGCGGGCGCGCGCGGGCCAGTTCCTCGGTCGCCCGCCCGACGTCGAGGTCCCCCTCGTGGGTGGTCCGGGAGAGTACGACGGTGAGTAGCGCGGCCGTGGAGCGTGGTGCGAGCAGCGGCAGGTGCGGGGGGCGCGGACCGGCTCGGTCCCTCTCACGGGGCTGGGGCAGGCTCGATGTGGTCCAGCGGTGGGCGGGCCGGGACCGCTCCCCGACGGGGACCAGGACCGTGACTGCGCCGGCAGCGGCGGGCTCGCCGGTGGCGCCGAAGACCGCCGGTGGGTCGGTGCTCAGGCGCAGCTGCGGAGAGTCCTCTTGCCGGGCCGGCGCCTGCCAGGCGGGGGTGTCGGCACGCGGCTTCTCGGGGTTTGACCGTGAGGGCCGGGTCGGTAGGCCGCCGAGGCCGAGTAGCGCCGCGATACGGGTGTAGTCCTCAGGTGAGCGTGTGTCCAGGGCCCGGGCGGCGCGGGCGACGTCTCCCAGCCAGGCCTCCCCCGTCACGCCGGGTCACCGGCCATCTGCTGCGGTTTGATCAGCACGTTGCGGGTGAGCAGTTGCCAGTCTTCGTCGTCGACGCGGATGCCCAGCGTCCGGCAGGCGAGCAGGGCGTCGAGGTACTCGGCCGTGCTGGGCTTGCGCACGTCCCGCATGACGGCCTCCTCACGCACTTCCACCAGTTTGTCGGCCACCGCCTCCGCCAGTTCCTCGTCGGCCCGTGTCACCTCACCGGACCAGGTGTGCAGGTGTTCCTTGGCGATGCGGACGAGCATGTCCCGGTCGTGCTCGGGCAGGACGTGCACCACGCAGCGGCGCAGCAGTGCCTGGGGCAGCTCACGTTCCTCATTGGTCGTGAGGACCACGAGGTGCCGGGTCTGGCGGCTGTCCTCCCGGGTGGGTCGCAGCGCAGGTTCCGGCAACTCTGTGCGGATCTCCTTGCCGAGTTCGGTGACGACGAACCTGTGCAGGCCCAGCGGGACGAGGAGGCTGTTCGGGACGTCGGGATCGGCTTTGTCGATCTCGTCGAGGAGGACGACGGCGTGGTCCGGGCTGCGGTCGTCGTTGATCTTCTCGAACGGGTCCGGGCACGGGTCGGGGATCTCGGCCCCTGCCGGCCTGCCTCGCCGGACGGCAGAGCGGGGGGCAAGCGCCCACCACAGGACCCCCGGCTGCACGTACCTCGCGTCGTCGGGCCGCTCACTCCGGGGGGCGGCAATCTGCGCGTCGCCGAGCCTGCGGACGCTGTCGAAACTCCACAGCAGTTCTTTCGGCTGGGTGCGGTACGTGACCACATGTTCGTAGAACCGCCAGCCCAGCTGACGCGCGACGAACGGGGCGAGCGACGACTTGCCCGATCCCGGCATGCCCCGCAGGAGCAGTGGCCTGCCCGTGGCGAGGGCCACCTTCACCGCGAACCGGAGCTCGTACGGCATGACGTACACCCGCCCGTCGCCACGGTCGGGGGTATCGAGCCATTCAGGCGGCTGCGGGCCGTCGGTCGGCTGGTCCGCGCCGGTCGGTTCCTGGCTCACCACGACCCCCCGTAGATCGTCCCTACTCGGTCGGTCACTCGCCGTACGACGGTCTTGACCAGAATCTCATCACCGTCCGCGAACTGCGGGTCGAGAACCAGCACTTCGTCGGGGCTTCCCGGCCAGATCTGTCGCAGATCGACCCGCCGGCCCGAGACGACCAGGACGTACATCCAGGGGATCTTGTCGAGGAGTTGGGCGATAACCCGGTGCACGATGGCCAGGTCGCAGCGCTGGGCATCGAGCAAAAGGAAGAACCGGCCGAGGTTGAGCGGTTCCTTCAGCACGTCCAGGTCCTGGTCCTGGCGCAGGCAGAACTTGGCTCTGACCGCGCCCTCGCACTGGTCCAGCAGATAAGATTCCGGATCGTCGTCACCGGGCGGCCGTCCGTGCGCCTCCGCGACGTAGTAGCCCTTGCTGTCGACACAGAACGCCCGGTCCAGGTAGTGCTGTCCGATCAGCGGGCTGTCGACGTTGAGGACGACGACGCGGCGCACGAGGCCGTCGGTCTCGCACACGATGCGCCGAGCCTCGTCGCGGTCGACCCAGACCGGCAGGATCATCGTCGCCAGTTTGGCCGTACGGTGGCGGTCGAGCCCTCCGTCCCAGGCCACCAGCAGCGCGTTGCACAGTCTGGCGACGTCATGGGTGTGGAGCATCTGCGATGCCAGCAGCACATGCGCCGTGCCAGGGATCAGTTGCGCGTGCTCCTCGTCGGGGAGGTCCAGTTCCCTGGCGATCCTGGTGAAGGTGGACTGGGCTTTGATCTCGGCGAGTTGGATGCTGATGTTGTCGAGCCACTTACTCACCGTGTCGTCGAGTCGCCGGTGGATCTTCGGGAACTGTTCGACCAGGCGGTCGATCTCCGTGGCGGAGCATGTCCTGATCCGCTCGACGTCGTCGGCGGCGAGATAGCGCAGTTCCGAGTTCTTCAGCTGCCCGACGCTGATCTCGCCCACCAGTACGGTGACCAGCACCATGCCCGGATGCAGCGTCTTGCGCCAGTGCAGGATGTTGGTCTCACGGCGTACCCAGGACGAGTCGAGAGCGGCCTGGTTGACCAGCACGAGAGCCGCGTCGCACTCGCCGAGGAACCGGGCGAGCTTCAACTGCCAGGGTTGTCCGGGTTGCTGGAATCTGACATCGAGCAACACGGTGTACTCCCGTGCCTCCAGGCCACTGGCCACGGCGTCCCGGAGTCCGGCGACCGGTTCGTCCGAGCTGGTGCTGTGGCTGATGAACACCTTGACCACCCTTGCCCCACCCTCAGTCCGCGATCCATTTGGCCATCCAGCCTTCGTTCTGCACCGAAACGACGTGTTCCGTCCACTCGGCCAGCCGGTCGGCGTCCGCGTCCGTCGCGGGGGCACGCTGCTGCCACCACCGCAGCAGCCGTTCCAGTTCACCGGCGGTGGTGCTGTACTCGATCTGCTGACGTGCGTAGCGCGCTGACGCTCCGTGAGACACGACAGAGGCCGACACGGCGGTGACCACGGGGATCCAGACCGCCGTCGACTGTGCTCCGAACGCTCCGGCCGCCGCACCGAGCAGGACGGAGAGGACTGCCAGTGCCTGCCCATATCGCTCGATGAGCCGGGCCCGCCGGGCCATCTCGTCGGCTCGGGGACGATAGTAGCCCTCAAGCTGGAAGCGGAGCCGATGCTCGACGTAGCCGTCCGTGTCGATGACGGACGGCAGTGGGCGGTCGGCAGGACGCAAGCCGCGTGTCTCGGGTTCCAGATCGACGACCTGGGCGAGCAGGGTGCCGGTGCGTTCGAGCAGTTCCGCGTCCCGCCGCGCTCGCTGCCGGTACTGGGCCAGGCCGGCCAGGTGGACATACACCTGGCTCTTCACCTCCTCGGACACGGACCGGAGCCGGAGCCATCTCCGTATGCGGTCGGGCGCCGCGCCCACGGCCACGAACGGCGCCACTCCAGCGGCCAGCATGGCCAGAAAGGCGAGGGTGCGGCCGACGGGTGGGGATATCGGTATGAGTTGCGCGGACGCCGCTCCCAGCACACCGGCGGCCACCGTCGCACCGAGTGTCGCCGCACGTGCCCGATCGATCGCGGCCTTCTGCCGTCCGGCCGCCTGCGACCAGATGCTCTGGGCGCGCCAGACCTCCTGCGCCGCGGCCTGTCCCCCGCCAGTGCTCACAATGGAATTCTGACGCGGCATCAACCGGCTGGCAACGACAAAGGACCTAATCGGGCAGGAGGGAGTCCGAGCCCAGCACCGGCCCCATCTTGTGGGCGATATGCCGGATAAGTAGTTCGAGGTCCGAACAGTAGATCGATCTGTTCAGAAACCCGCTTCCTTTGCGATAGCGGTGGACGTAGTTGCCGCCACCACAGACACGCACCACGGGGCATCTGCGACAGTCCTCGCCAAGCCCGTCCACGCCCAACTGCCTGGCTGCGACGCCTGGATGCTCCAGTACGTCGTCGAAGCTGTTCTCGAAGATCGTCATCCCGGTCGAGGACGCATGGGCATACGCGGTTCTCAGGCTGTCCACCTGCTCGATGGAACCGTCCGTCTCCACCAATACAGCGACGACCGCGGAGAGACCGACTGCCTCGGCGCGACTCGGGAAGCCGTAGAGCAAGCCGATGATTTCCGCGAAGAGCCGGATACGCGTCCGGTATCGGCCACTGTCGAACCAGCGGTCGAAGATCCGGCTCAGCCATTCTCCGTACGGCGCCGAGCCTGCCATGGAGGGCCCCTTGCCCGGGGGTGGGTATTCCCAGTTCGCGTGGGGCAGCAGGAAGTCGAGCGCCTGGGGCCCGAACTCCATCAAAGAGTCATAGACGTCCACCGGGTCCATGTCCAGATCGATCGTGCACAGCAGTCCGGCATAGATCTCAGGATGGCGGGCGAGCCGAGCGATACCGCGGGTGGCCGCTTCCCAGGCGGGGCGGCCGGCATGGTCGACGCGTCGTTTGTTGTGGTCAGCCCGTCCGCCGTCGAGGCTGACCCCGACCCGGACGTCGGCGGCCGCGAGCACGCTAACTACATCCTCGGTCAGCAGGGTGCCGTTCGTCTGCACACTCACCCGCACATCACAGGGGGTCCCGGCGGCGGCGCGCACCGCTTCGCGCACGCAGGAAACCTGCTTCAGCGCGGCGTCCACACCGCCGAGGAGCGGTTCTCCCCCATGGAGTTCGACCCTGATCCGCCGCAGCTTGTGGGTAGCCACGTGCTCACCGATGCGTGCGGCGCTGCGTTCGAGCACGTCCTGCCGGACCTGCGGGGGACGGCCGCGCCAGGAGTCATCCGCGGCATTGAAAACGTAACAATAGGTACACAGAAGATTGCAACGACTATGCAACTTGAGGACGAACTGCTCAAAAGGGGCGGGATGGATGCCTTCACGTCGGAGGGCGGGCACATCCAGCAACCGGTGCGGCCAGGGAGCCGATACGTGCACGTCCACCGGGGCAGCGGCTCCGCCTTCCGGGCTGTGTCTCACCTCAGGGACTGTCCTCGTAGTACGCGACCGGGCGGCCCACCGCCTGCGCTTCGCGCTCCAGAAGGTGACGCAGCACCCCCGCCAGTATCGGATGGTCGAGACCGCGCTTCAACAGCTCCGGGTCGATGCCCGCAGGGGGATGCACCAGGACGGCTCCACCGGGGCCGTCGGCCACGAGGCGGTCCTCCAGCCGGGAATTCGACACACTGCTCCCTCCGCGTTCAGCCACGCGGACGGACGTGGCTGTGCCGTCTCACATCATGAGCGACACGATAACGGGGCAATCGTAACCACTGCACGGAAGCCGTGTGTCGCTAGGCCGAACGCTACTGGGAACTGGACACATCGAGCCCTGTCGCGCCCGAAACACTCCGGTATACGGTCACGCGGGCGCACCTCAGGCCAGGGGATCCGCAGGGTCGAACCACGTGGGCCCGTCGGACAGCGCCTGCTTGATCCGGATCAGACCGCGCTCGTTCAGTTCCGGCAGCGCGTCCACAGCGAACCAGGAGACCTACAGCAACTCGTTGCCTTTGACGCGAGCTTCGCCGTCGCCGGTCCGGCACGGGCACCGGCACCGGCACCGGCACCGGCACCGATTCTCCCGGACTGAAGAACTCCGCCGAGGTAAGGATCTTGCATACACGCAGGTCAAGCACCTGAAGTGAACCCGAGGTCAGGACAGGCCTCTCGGAACGCGCCCGAACGATGGCACAGCGACCCAGAACACAACTGAGCCCTTGGCGCCAGACTATTGTTTTCCCGTATTCCGCCCGCCGATCTCTGTTCGTCTCCAATAGACCAGAGAGCCCTCAACTGCGAGATTCCGATGCCACGCGACGACTTCCGTGGCGCTTGCCAATGCGGGGCAGTTCGGCGGGGACACACCGGAACCGAGCCCTCGCCCATATACGAAGTACCCCTGCTTCGGCTCGCCTGCAGACGCCGCCCTCACTACCGATGCGTCGCGCACCAAGATCCGGACCATACACGTGCCCGAGCCCGCCGACTCCCCTATCAACAGCACATCTATACAGGTTCAGAGACAAGCAAGGGCTGCGCCACCAGCAGACAGAAAACCTGCTGGCCCCTCCGCCCACATGACTGAGCGCGCCTGCCTGACACCACGAAATTTCCGGCACCCTGCCTAACGGCCTCAGCCGTCAGACCATCTGACCAGCGACGCAACACACTTGACACTCCTCAGAACGAGCGTCACGGGCGTCATTTCGGCGTCAAGATATCGCCTGTAACGCCCACACCGCCCATAACGCGCACGCACAAAACCGCAGGTCAGGTGCCCTTCGCCACCGGTTCCAGGATCGCCACGCACTCCACATGGTGCGTCATCGAAAAGCTGTCAGCTTGAGCGGATCACGGAAAAGTCCAGGTCAGAGCTAGTTTCTCAGCTCGCCGTCCTGCGTGTGAGTGCCTGGAGCGTCAAACGAGCGTCACGGTCGACAAGTAGCAGGACGTCCCCATGGCCGGGGTGGACGGTGGTGCGTTCGGCGACGAAGCCAGCGTCCGTAAAAGCCGGAAAATGCATGGCGCTGGGGGTGCATCAACTCCAGCCATATACCTCGCCGATGGCCTCGTCGGCGAACGCACCGACTCCGACCAGCGAGCCAACCAGGTAAATCGACGGCGAGCACGGCTCGTCGACTGTGCCGCGAGCCCGGCCGTGTGGGCGAGGGGGCGCCGAAGGTCACTTTGCGCTTTCCTTCGGATCATCGTGCGGATCCATGGTGTCGGACGGACCGCATCTCGACTCAGGCACCCAAGTGCCCACTTGTGCTCATTGAGCGACTCTGTCGGGCATCTTGGGGTTCTCCAGCGGGATGGCTTGATCACAGGGCAGGCTCGGAGAGTTCCGCTACACGTCGTTCCCAGTGAGGTGCACGATGTCCGTACATCCTGGTCCCGGAGCACAAATTTTACCGATGACGGCGCGGGTGGCACGGGCAAGTAACCCGCGCGGTACGACGGCGATGTGGGGCGGCGTCATCAAAGATATTACACCGGGGAACTCCAAGATCCCCGCCAGGATCAAGTTCGGCCCTGGTCAGGTAGCCAATGCGTTGGCAGTTGGGTGACGTTGTTGCGCGCCTTGTCCTCAAGGTAACGGTCGCACCACATTTGGTTCAGATCAGTCCTTTGTTTCTTAATATGAGTGACGAGCGAAAGTTCCGCAGGTCTTTCCAGCCCCAGGAAATCGAAAGACCGGAGGATCTCTCTGCGTGGATCTTCTACTATCTCTTCATAGGTTAGCCTGAGTGGTTCGATACCGTTTAGCTTGAACCAGGTCTCCCAGCCGAAGTTGTCGGAAACGACATTCTGATATAACGCATCAATGAGAGAGAAGTCGTACGAAGGCTTCCGACCGAGGTCGGGATCGGTACTCTTCCAGCGATCGGTCTGGTAGGCAATGGCCCACGATACGGCCTGAGCAATCGCATCATGACGCTGGGTGAATATAAAGCGAGTTAGCCCCGGCAGGTAGTACTGGATCATCTGAATTGATGTCTCACCCTTCCAGGATCGGGCGCGCTCCAACTCCCCGACAAGACGGGCGACATGCCGCCACATCAAATTGATACCAAATACCCCATTCGGAGTGGAAGCTTGTCGACGCACAAAATCGAGGTAGCTGTCATACGTATCGAATCGATGATGCCGAAAGGCGGTGGACTGAACCTTCATATTGAATGGCTCTACGACAGGTCGGCCGGCTGTGCCAGTTTTTTCGAGCAGTGCGGAGTAAAATGTGCTGCCAGTCCGTTCGACACTACAGATCGCGTACCCAGCCACGTCGTTTCCTTCCCGTTGTTCTCATTCGCCATCAGGCTGCTCAGGGATGCCGAAAGTTAGGCTACGAGTCAACGAATAAACCTTCCCGTAGCAGCGAGCAACAGATTCCGGCGATACCAAGGTTCCGTCTTCGCGCGTAATGATGCCTAGCACATCGGGGCGTAACCACAAGCTATCAAGGTCAGCTTCGGTTACGGAATCATCGATTCGGTCTGGCACAGTGGGCGCACGCACATCATCCAAGAGGGCGTCTACAAGCGACGGAAAACTAACGTAAATTATCGCAGCTCGAACAATGGTATCGTCTGGCTCGCCATGTCCGACATGCTGCTTCAGTGCTTCTAGCATCGCCCACGTGTTGGCCACGCGACGGATAAGACGAGGATTTGACGGTAAAAGCATTGTATACGACGCAAGCAAATGAGCTTCCCGGCGTTTGATCGCTTTAGGTGTGGCAACTGCTAGCGCCTGATTGGCCATGCGCTCCCGTTCGACGTCCAGTTCCACGGGACCGGCTCCGGACGCCTCTGTCTCGCTTTGGCGTGGCGGCCTACCTTGCGATTCTGCGTCAGAGACCGAGCTTGGAACGGCCGTAGCCTGCCCATCTAGTAGGGCGTCAGCCGAAGTTATCCGATCCAGCAGATGCCCCACGTGCTCTGCAGTGAGTTCGGGAACCAGAACTGTGTGGTCGAAAAGCTTCTGGAGAAAATCTCCACCCAACGTACGTACGGGTGAGCCGAGTTCCGCGAAAGCGTCGTACTCCGTGGTAAATGCCGTCCGCACCCATCGACCATCAGCAAGCACCAGCACGACCAGCGGGGCTGGATCCCGCCATCCGTTCCGTATGAACGATAGGCCGGGTGAGCGCTCTCGCAATAGAGTATGAACCGTCTCTAGATATGCAACCACTGTTGGCACCGAACAGCGATCAAGTTCATCCATGACCAGTACGATTGGACGCCGATTCCCGCGCCGCAAGGATCGAATATATTTCAATTGAGCTACGAGCCCGGCGATTCCTATCGCACCCAGCCCAAAAAGTGACAGCCAGGCCGGACCAATCGTATCGGGTATTGCTACCACTCCCGCAATGCCGACGATTGATCCAACAATAATCGCCGAGATTACCCGCCAGCTCCGCCGTGCGTACCAGTGAGAGCGAGGACCAAGGGAGCGGGCAGTGGACTGACCATCATTGCGCCGAGCACGCTGGCGGGGCCCTCTCGTGGTCGACCTCACCGCTGCCGGGGTAGCCATTCCGACCGTCAGTGCAGCCGCGACTGCGACAGGGATAGTGATCGGATGGCTTTGAATCCAGACCTGCCATTCCACTCTCGGAAAAATCATTTCGGGGCGCGAGTGAATGCGCCTTCCAGCGATTGTGCCGACAATGATCCACAATATGAAGAAGGCGGTCTCCACGAACGGACTGCTTCCTGTGCGTGGACTCCAACGGCGAAGATTGGTGACCATGTCGGCGACTTCTCCAAGCGGGTTATCCTCGGCCCTGAGATGGAGTCGGCCTAGAGCAGGGGAAGCCCAGAACAGAGATCGGGTGACGACAGCGGCCACCGCGAAGAGAGCAGTAGTTGCTGTCAAGAAGGTCTGCAGAATGGTCAGCGTTTGATTGAGTTGTGCAGGCGCTGCGCTCCTGATGGCCATAAACCCAAAGACCACCACCGAGACGAAGAGGATTGCCGCAAGGGAAGCTGGCGACCTCGCGATCCGGCGTCCGACCCCGGTTACCGTCATTCCGATCCGAGCGACGGCACTTCGCTCGCTCCTGACGCCTCGATTGATTGCTGCGGTCACTGCCCACCAGTGCGGGGCGATCTCGGATTCACGCCAGGCGTCGAAATTGACTACAACTGGGTCGCACGGCAATGGTGCGCCATCTCGGCTGTTGTCTCCCAGGGTCTGATCCTGGCCATAGGAAAGTGTCGCGCTCGGAGCGTGGTTCTGCATCTCCTCGACTAGGAGCCGAGCTAGCGTTGTCTTTCCTGATCCCCACCGTCCGTCGATACAGACGACGATGCTGCGATGCGAATCAGCACCATCTGGAGCGATTAATTGACCGATTACTCCGCGAAGATGACGAGCAAGGATTACGCGGCCGAAGAAGTCGGTGGCATCAATTGCGTCCGCAGTGACGATCGCTGAGCGAACGATGTTTGGAGCAAGAAGCTTGGTCGTGTCAATCTGATCCGCGAGGCGAGACGCCGAAACCCCCTCGCCGGAGCCGACCGCAAGAACGTCTTCTCCTCGGACCTGCCCGAACACGATAGACCGTATGTCGTCGGCAGGCGCGGTGACGTGATCGGCATAGCCGGCACCGGTATTCGGATTCCACATCCGGATCGTTCCGTCGATTCCTGCAGACATGACAAGACTGATGTCATCGATCTGAGAGAAGCTGACAGCTCGTACAATGCCGGAGTGACCGGTGAGACGCCCGAAAAGGGGAACGCCCATATATGGGTCCCATAATTGAACGGTGCCGTCATCACTGGACGACGCAAGGAGTGAAACCCCGCCAATCTGACCAAACGCCACAGATCTGACACCGCCTCTGTGGCGCCGTAGCGGCTCCACGAGAGACGCTCCTGTCTCGGCGTCCCACAACCTCACAGTCGCGTCGTCGCCCGCAGATGCGAGCACGTACCGGTCTCCGACAGGCCCGAAGGCGACGGACAATGCTGTACCTGAGTGGCCGGTCAAGGGCTCAGCAGCAGGAGCTCCCGTCTCGGGATTCCAGAGCCGAACGGTGCCATCCGCGCCAGCGGATGCAAGGAAGGTGTGGCCATCAGCGTTGCCGAACGCCACTGCCCGAACTCCCCCGACATGACCTTGGAGAGTTCGGTGGCCCGAGTCGCCACCGCTCGGGTCCCAGAGACGAACCGTGCCATCGATCCCGGCCGACGCCAGCACCGCGTGGCCGTTGAGTACGCCCACTGTCACGGACAGGACGGCACCGGTGTGTCCCTGCAGTTGTCGAATCGGAGTCCCCGTGGCCGCCTCCCACAGGCGAATCGTGCCATCTGCGCAAGCGCCGGCCAGGAAGACTCCGTCAGTCGCCTCGCCGAACGCCAACGACCAAATCGGATGATTGACGGTTAGGCGCAGCCACGAGCGCTCCAGGGTTCGGCCGTCACCCGAAGCCCACGCAAGCGTGCTCAGATGCTTCGCCCCCTCCGTCACACGAGATCACCACAGATGGCGTCCGTTGAATGCCGAGTGTGGGCGTGAATGGGGAGGTTCGCAATAGGCGAGCCTCGACTCTGGAATGATGAAGCGCGTAGGTTGGCGAGGAGTGGAGGTCTCGTGATGACCAGTCCGATTGCCGCGAAGTTGTACCGGTGCCATGCCGCATAGTGTGGTGCTGGGCCTGGCGGGCGCTCCGACAGTCGTCGTTGAAGCGAGCCTGCGTGCCTGCCGCGACGTGCTGGCGCAGTTCTGCGACGTCCAAGGAGTCACAGGCGGCCCGAGGGGCCTGCTGGAAGGGGCGTTTACTCCTCTGGGTGGGGCCAGACTCTCCTCTGTCCCCGTCGCCGGGTGTCAGCTCGGTAGTGGACGGCATGCAATGACGCCCCCCGGAATCGCGTCGATAGTCGACCGGTTGGAAGCTTCCCGTATCGATGCATTGGTGTTGGCCGGGGGAAACGGGACCATGGCGCTGCTGGAGGCTGTAGATGTAGAGTCACGCAGCCGCAACCTTGGGCTCCGGACCATCGGGATCCCGAAGACCATCGACAACGACCTCCTCGGTGTTGACTTCAGCCCCGGTTTTGGGTCCGCGGCCCGCTACCTCGCTCTGACGATTCCCAGCATCGCTCGCGATCAGCTAGCCATGTCATCGATAGAACCCATTCGAGTCGTCGAGACCATGGGGCGTGGGACCGGCTGGCTGGCGGCGGCCGGTGCGGCCGGGTTCATCCTGGAGGAATCTGAGCTGGTCGCCGATTTGTGTCTGATACCCGAGTCTTCCAAGTCGATCCCAGAGATCTTCGACGCGGTGGAGGAGGCGTTATCGGCAAGGTCAGGGGCCTTCATCGTCTGCAGCGAAGGGTACCCTTTTCCAAGTCCGCGCGACGACTACCGGGCAATAAACCACAGTACGTTGCTGCTCGGCGGGGTCGCACGACGTTTGGCACGGACTCTACAAGCAGAATTTGGCCGTTCGGCCCGGGGAGAGGTGCTCGGTACCCAGCAGCGCAGCGCTCACACGTTTGCCAGCGCGGCAGACTGCGAGTGTGCTCGATTGACGGGCGAATGGGCGGGACGGTACGTGCTGGAGGGGCGCAGCGGCGTGATGGCTGGAACGCGGCGTGTCGGGAGCGATCCACTCGCACTTGCCGTAGATCCAATTCCTTTGGCAGATGTGGCCAGCCTGACCAAGCCACTGCCAAAAGAATTCTGGCCGGTTGACTCCCAGCGGCGACACTATTTCAGTGAGTGGTTGTGGCCGATTATCAACCCGAGCATCTCCGGATAGAGGAAGTCGTCAAGTCAGGAGACCGCGATGCACTTAGCGGCCTGTGAGTCTGAGAGGCAGTGATTTGACTCAAGCCAGGCGTGCCCGATTTCACGGCAACAACTCTATCGAGGTAGGCCAGGAAGTACTGCCCGAACTCGCCATTGGTGAGGTCAGGGTAGCGGTGGAAATTTCAGCCCTCTGCGGCTCAGACAAGCGGCTGTACCGTGACGGCAGCGTGGTCGTTCCTGGTCACGAGATAGCGGGACGCATCGTGGAAACCAGTCACGATGTCCCCTCATGTCGAGTTGGGGAACGTGGCGTGGTCTACGCTCCTGTCTTCTGCGGGGCGTGTGCGTCCTGCGCGATCGGTTTCACGAACGGTTGTTTGAAGCTGGTGGAGCTAATCGGCTGGCAACGGGACGGCGGCTATGCGACTCATGTGGACGTTCCGGTCAGGTGCTTCGTTCCCATTCCCGATTCGATGCCGCTCGATGTTGCGGTGCTAGGTCTTGACACTGTTGGCACTGCGGCTCACGGGCTGCGGTGGGCAATTCAGACGCGAATGAGGGCTGTCGAGCGCGTGGCCGTGATCGGCTGCGGTCCCCTCGGGCTTGGCGTTGCGGCAATGTCTCTGGACATGGGGCTCCCTACGCCGGAGGTGTTCGACCCCATCCCCAGCCGACTCGAAGCGGCGATGGGCGTAGGGGCTCGGAGGCTCCATGACCTCGACGTCGAGAATCAGTTCGACATAGTCGTCGAAGCAAGCGGATCCCGCGCGGCACGTGAGATAGCACAACGACTCGTGCGCCCTGGCGCTGTACTTCTCGCGCTTGGCGAGTCCGACGAGCCTTTCGTCATACCTGCAAACCCACGGACCAGGCGGACCAACCTGTTCACGCTTCGCACGTTCTACTTTCCAATGTCTGAGGTCGAGGACAATTGGGCTGCGCTTTCACGGGTGGGTCCGCAACTCCTATCGATCCTGGGTAGTCCAGCGAGCCTTGCTGAGCTACCTGAGGTATTTGTCAGCTTCTCTAGAGGAGAACTATTGAAGCCCATCATTCGATTCGACGAGATCGGCTGATTTTTTCGCCGCTTTTTACCGTCTGGTAATGCTCTGGGCGATCTGGTCTGTCAGGCAGTGCGTTCGAAGAACCGCTGTTGCCGAAACCAGACACTCTTCCGGGGAAGCCAACGAATCCAGTACGTGGTTTACGAGTCCGACGAAACCACGGCGCAGAAAGATGCTATCCCAACTGCCGAACGTCTGTGTCGTTGTCCTGCCATTCTCCTGGACCACCGCCCTATCCAAGTCAACGACGGTTGCGGAGGTGGTGCCACCGGCAATGAAGAACCGCTCCATGTCGTTGCCGGTATCGCGGGCCATGGCTACGTACGCATGACACGTCGGCGCCAACAGGGCAGCTGTCGCCGCGCGCAAGTGATCATCGTCGATGATCCCAGCCCCTTGAACGACCACATCGGTGGGGATCGAACCCGCCCAGCAGGCCAGAACGATGGCGTGGATCAGGTCGTTGTAGACCGTACCGAACGGCGGACTTGGTTGGAGCGACATCCGATGCTTTTCAGAAATAATTATGGATGGATTCGGCACGGCTTTCATCGCCGCGCGGACCATCGGGGCGAACCGACGGTTGAACCCGACGGCCAGTAGCAGCCCCTGCCTTCTAGCCTGCCGCTCCAGGCGATAGGTCTCATCGAGGGTTTCAGACAGCGGTTTGTCCACATAGACATGGGTTTCGGAGTCCAGGCAGGCTCGGACGAGCTCGAAGTGAGAGCTCGTCGACGCGTGGACGAAGACCATGTCCGGCCTGAGCCTCAATAGCTCTTCGACGTTGTTGACCACCGTATCAAGGCGATATTTTCGCGCGAGCGCGTCGGCTTTGCCGCGAGTCCGGCTGGCGAGGCCGACGATCTCGACCTCTGGATTGTCGATCAACAACGGCAGATAGACCTTACGAGCGATGTCACCCGTGCCGATGATTCCGATCCGGTGCATCAGGCTCCTCTCTGTCTCGGACCCGGCTCTATCCCGAGTTGAGAACCACGGGTCGAAGCAACCGAGCGGTTCGTCGCGCCTGTCTGAACCCTTCCCGATAGGAACTTCCTGGAGTCAGCGGTCAAACGCAAGCTCCAGACCATCACGAAATGCCAGTACGCACCCGGCCGAGGCGTCAATCGGCAGGTGCACCCATGCGACAGTCCGGGGTGATGACTGCTGTGCTGATCGAACACTGTCGCCGAGGGAATGGGCCCTCCCCCGTGAAGGTAGGAACGCGGTTATTGATCACGTGGCGAGCGTGAGTTTAGCGGTGTGGTGTCGGCGTTCGTATTCGTTGGGGCTGAGGTGGCCGTTGGTGGAGTGCCGGCAGCGGGTGTTGTAGCGGGCTAAGGGTTGTCCCGTAAATGATCTACGGCATGCTCGGTGACCTGCTGGTTTCTGCGTCACCCGGCGAGGGCGAGGTTGTGCAGGCGGGCGATGCCGAGCGTGGCGTGGTGAACGCCGTCGCCTTTCAGGCGGCAGTCGCGGAGGATCTTCCAGCCCTTCATACGGGCGAAGACGTGCTCCACGCGGGCGCGGACCTTGCGGTGCGAGGCATTGTGTTCCTCCTTCCAGGCCGGGAGTTCGGCCTGGCC
>NZ_VDFC01000098.1 GCF_008369065.1 Streptomyces apricus
CAGCGGGCAGCGGGCCACCGCCTCCAACCCACCCACCAGCTCGGCCCGGTCCGCACCGACCACCACCACCCGGTGCTCCAGTGCGGCGCGGGTGGTGGCCAGCGAGTATCCGACATCGACCGGGTCCAGGTCCTGTTCGGCGACATGGGCCACCACCTGCGCCGCCTGCTCCCGCAGCGCCTCCTCCGTACGCGCCGACACCACCCACGGCACCACCGGCAACGCCGGGCCGGACAGACCGGCCTGCTCGGTCTGTTCGGAACCCTTGGTTCGGGGAGCCTCTTCGAGGATCAGGTGGGCGTTGGTGCCGCTGATCCCGAAGGACGAGACACCCGCCCGGCGCAGATGCTCCTCGGGACGCCATGGCTGCGCGTCGGTCAGGAGGTGCACGGATCCGGCGGACCAGTCCACGTGCGGCGACGGCTCGTCCACGTGCAACGTCCGCGGCAGCACACCATGACGCATCGCCATGACCATCTTGATCACACCCGCCACCCCGGCGGCCGCCTGGGTGTGCCCGATGTTCGACTTGAGCGAGCCCAGCCACAACGGCCGACCCTCCGGCCGACCCTGCCCATACGTCGCCAACAACGCCTGCGCCTCGATCGGATCACCCAACGCCGTCCCCGTACCATGCGCCTCCACCACATCGATGTCGGCCGGAGACAGACCCGCGTCGGCAAGTGCCTGCCGGATCACGTGTTGTTGAGCGGGGCCGTTGGGGGCGGTCAGTCCGTTGGAGGCGCCGTCCTGGTTGACCGCCGAACCCCGGACGACGGCCAGCACCCGGTGGTTGTTGCGCCGCGCCTGCGACAACCGCTCCAGGACGAGCACCCCCACCCCCTCCGACCAGCCGGTGCCGTCGGCCGACGCCGAGAACGCCTTGCACCGACCGTCCCGGGACAGTACGCCCTGGCGGCTGAACTCCACGAACACGTCGGGGGTGCACATGATGGTGGCGCCCCCGGCGATCGCCAGCGAGCACTCCCCGCGGCGCAGCGCGGCGCAGGCCAGGTGCAGTGTGACCAGTGAGGTGGAGCAGGTGGTGTCGATGGAGACGGCAGGTCCCTGCAGGCCGAGGACGTAGGAGATCCGGCCGGAGAGGACGGCTGTGGAGTTGCCGAGGAGCAGGTACCCGGCGACGTCGTCGGATACGTTCACGGCCCGGCCGGCGTAGTCGTGGTACATGGCTCCGGCGAACACCCCGGTCCGGCTCTCGCGCAGGGACAGCGGGTCGATGCCCGCGCGTTCCAGGGCCTCCCAGGTGGTCTCCAGCAGCAAGCGCTGCTGCGGGTCCATGGCCAGCGCCTCGCGCGGGCTGATGCCGAACAGTCCGGCGTCGAAGTCGGCGACACCGGACAGGAAGCCGCCGGCCTGGGCGTGGCTGGTGCCGGGCCTGTCGGGGGCGGAGTCGTGGAGGGAGGCGAGGTCCCAGCCCCGGTCGGTGGGAAAGGACGTCAGGGCGTCGTGACCGCCGGAGACCGTCGCCCACAGTTCCTCGGGAGAGGTCACGCCGCCGGGCAGCCTGCAGCCCATGCCGACGACGGCGATCGGCTCGTGCTCCCTTTCCTCGGTCTCGCGCAGACGCCGGCGGGCTTCGCGGAGGTCGGCCGTGGCGCGTTTGAGGTAGTCGCGGAGTTTCTCGTCGTTCGCCATTCCGTCAGGCACTCCCTGGCAGTCCGAGTTCGGCGTCGAGGGCTTCGAAGAGCTCGTCGTCCGTGGCCGATTGGAGATCCGTGCTGAGCGCGGTCGAGCCGTCCGTCGGGTTCGCGTCCGGGTCGGTGTCGGCCAGTCGGCCGTGCCAGCGACGCAGCAGTGTCTCCAGCCGTCCGGTGATCCTGGTCAGTTCGCCGTCGCTCCGGGACACCGCTGCCAAGGCGGCTTCCAGCCGGTCCGCCTCGGCCAGTACCGAACGAAGGCTCTGTCCCTGGCCGGCCGGCCGCCGAGCGGCCAGTTGCCCGCCGAGGTGCCGGGCCAGCGCGGCCGGACTCGGGTAGTCGAAGACGGCGGTCGCCGACAGGKGCAGGCCGGTGACCTTCTTGATCCGGTTCCTGAGTTCGACCGCGGTCAGCGAGTCGAACCCGAGGGTCTGGAACGTGTGGTGGGCCTGGATCGCGGCGCCCTGGTCCGCGGTGTGGCCGAGGACGGCAGCCACGTGACCGCGCACCAGGTCGGTGAGCACGCGTTCGCGTTCGGTGTCCTGGAGCGCGGCGAGCCGTGCCGTCAGAGCCCGCCCGTTGTCACCGGCCGCGTCCTGGGCGGTACGCCGGCCCAAGGACGTCGGGACCAGGCTCCGGAGTGCAGTCGGCAGGTTCCCGGTCCGGGCCTGGACCCGCAGCGCACCGAGGTCCAGCCGCAACGGCAGCAGCGCGGGGTGGTCCGCGGACGCGGTGCGCACGGCCGTGGAGAAGAGCCTGAGACCCTCGTCGGGAGAGAGTGCTTGGATGCCGTTGCGGAGCATGCGGGAACGGTCGGTGTCGGTCAGGTCTGCGGCCATGCCCGAACCTCCACTCCACGGTCCCCAGCCGAGGGACTGGCAGGGAAGGCCGAGATCGCGGCGGTGGTGGGCGAGTGCGTCGAGGAAGGCGTTGGCAGCGGCGTAGTTGCCCTGGCCGGCGGTGCCGAGGGCGCCTGCCGCGGAGGAGAACAGGACGAAGGCCGACAGGTCGAGGTCACGCGTCAGTTCATGCAGGTGCCATGCGGCGTCGGCCTTGGCGCCGAGTGCGTTGTCGAGGTGTCGTGGTGTCAGGTCGGTGATCAGGGCGTTGTCCAGGACTCCCGCGGCGTGCACGACAGCGGTCAACGGATGTTCGGCGGGGATGTCGGCCAGCAACCCGGCGATCGCGTCCCGGTCGGTGATCTCGCAGGCCGCGATCGTGGCCCGGGCGCCCAGCCCGGCCAGTTCGGTGACCAGGTCCGAGGCACCGGGCGCGTCCATACCGCGGCGGCCGGCCAGCACCAGGTGGCGCATGCCGTGTTCGGTCACCAGGTGCCGGGCGATCCGGCGGCCGAGGCCTCCGGTGCCACCGGTGATCAGCACGGTGCCGTCGCGGTCCCAGTCCGGTGTTTCGCGCCGCTGGTCCGCCCCCGCAGCCGTGTCGGGCCGTTGCCGCGTCAGACGAGGGACCAGGAGGCGGTCACCACGTACGGCAAGTTGCGGTTCGCCGGCGGCAAGAACGGTCCGGAGAGTGGGCACAAGGGTGTGCGGGGATGCGTACGGGGCCGGCAGGTCGACCAGTACGATCCGGCCGGGTTCCTCCTCCTGCGCGGCGCGTACCAGGCCCCACACCGCCGCGTGTCCCAACTCGGTGATGCTCTCGTCGGGGGCGGTGGCCACCGCCCCGCAGGTGACCAGGACCAGCCGGGTCGACGCCAACTGCTCTTCGGTCAGCAGCGTCCGGACGGCGTCGAGCGCGCCATCGACCGATGTGCGGACCATCGTGGGGACGGGGTTCGCGGAGTTCTGTTCAGCGACGACGAGTAGGGTCTCGGGAACGGGCAGGTCGCCGGAGCCGACTGCGTCCAGCAGGGCGGCCATGTCCGGATAGGCACGGGGCCCGGAGACCGAGCGGCCCACGACCGCCCAGTCCGGTGCGGTGGGATCGGCGAAGGGCACCGGAGCGGAGACAGGTATCCATTCCAGTCGGTGGAGCGAGCCTGCAGGGTCCGTTCCGGAGGCGGCGTCGAGCTGCTCACCGCTCACCGGGCGGGTGGTCAGCGACTCCACGGTGATCACCGGCGTTCCGGTGGCGTCGATCGCGCTGACGGCACCGCCCGAGATCCGGACCCGCAGAGCGGATGCCCCGGCTGTGTGCAGTCGTACGCCGTTCCAGGCGAAGGGCACCGCCGGGCCCTGTTCGTCCTCGTCGTCCGGGACGGGGCGCGCGGCATGGAGGACGGCGTCGAACAACGCCGGGTGGATGCCGTAGGAGGTGGCGTCGGTGGTCTGGGGAGGGAGTTCGACCTCGGCGAACACCTCTTCCCCGCGCTGCCACAGCGCACGCATCCCCTGGAAGACGGGACCGTAGTGGAGGCCTTGCCCGGCCAGCCGCTCGTAGAAGCCGTCCAGAAGCAGAGGGGTGGCCTCGGCGGGCGGCCATGCCTCCATGCCTGCCGGGATGTCTGCCCAGTCGTCGGTGGGGGTGGTGTCCGAGGTGAGGATGCCTTCGGCGTGCAGGGTCCATTGCTCGTCGGGGACGGCGTTCTCGGGCCGTGTGTGGATGTGTACTTCGCGGCGGCCGTCCCGGTCGGGGGCGGCTGCCATCACCTGCACCGCCACCCCGCCCCGCTCGGGCAGGACGAGGGGGGCGTGCAGGGTGAGTTCCTCCAGCACCGCGCAGTCCACTTCGTCGCCCGCGCGGATGGCCAGTTCGACGAAGCCGGTACCGGGGAACAGCACCGTGCCCATCACCGCATGGTCGGCCAGCCACGGCTGCGCCTGGAGCGACAGACGGCCCGACAGCACCACACCCCCCGACCCGGGCAACTCCACCACCGCACCCAGCAAAGGGTGTTCAGTACTTTCCAGGCCTGCCTGCTCCACATCGACCGCGTCCTGGACAGCCTCCATCCAGTAGTGCTTGTGCTGGAAGGGGTAAGTAGGCAGGTCCACGAGATGGACGGACCGGTCTGCGAAGAGGGCGGGCCAATCGACGGGTATGCCTCGGGTGTGCAGGTGGCCGAGTGCGTTCAGCAGGTGAGCCGTCTCGGGGCGGTCCCGGCGCAGGGCGGCAACCGCGTCCCCGTCCCGGTCGGCCAAAGCGGTCAAGGTGGCGTCGGGGCCGATCTCCAGGAAGGTGTTCGCTCCCGCGGTGCGCAGGGCTTGCAGACCGTCGCCGAAGCGGACCGCTTCGCGCACGTGGCGTACCCAGTAGGCGGGCGTGCACAGCTCCTCGAGGTCGGCGAGAGCACCGGTGAGGTTGGAGACCAGGGGGACGGTGGGCGGGTGGTAGATGATCCGTTCGGCCACCTCGCGGAAAGCCGCCAGCATCGGATCCATCAAAGGCGAATGGAAAGCGTGCGAGACCCGCAGGCGCCGGGTGTGCGCGAACCGCGCCGCGACCTGCGCGACCGCTTCTTCCGCACCGGAGATCACCACCGCGTCGGGGCCGTTGACAGCCGCGATCGCTACTTGGTCCACACCCACGAGCGCCGCCGCCACATCCTGCTCGGTGGCCCGTACCGCGACCATCGCGCCACCCGCAGGCAGCGCCCCCATCAACCGGCCCCGGGCCACTACCAGCGCACACGCATCCCCCAGCGAGAACACCCCGGCCAGGTGCGCAGCCGCCAGTTCACCGACCGAATGCCCGGCCACGAAGTCGGGTCGCACACCCCACGACTCCAGCAGCCGTCCCAGCGCGACTTCGAGCGCGAACAATGCCGGCTGCGCGAACTCGGTGTCGTTCAGGCGACCGTGATCTTTTCCCTCTTCTGCGGGCCACATGATGTCCTGCAGGGACAGACCCAGCTCTGCAGTCACCTCGTCCAGGGCGCGGGCGAACACCGGAAAGGCGTCATACAACTCCCGCCCCATCCCCAGCCGCTGACTGCCCTGACCGGAACAGAGGAACGCCAATTTGCCCGGGCGGGCCGCGCCCACCACTGCGTTAGCCCCGGCGTGCCCCTCGGCGACCTGGGCCAGTCCATCCAGCAGCCCGGCGCGATCGGCGGCAACGACCACGGCCCGGTGCTCCAGACCAGCACGGGTCGCGACCAGTGAGTACCCCACATCCACCGGGTCCAGGTCCTGCTCGGCGACATGGGCCACCACCCGCGCCGCCTGCTCCCGCAACGCCTCCCCCGTGCGCGCCGACACCACCCACGGCACCGCGGGAAGAGTGGCAGCAGGCTCGACCAAAGACTCCGCCGAAAGATCCGGTGCCTCCTCCAGGATCAGGTGGGCGTTGGTGCCACTGATACCGAAGGAGGACACGCCCGCCCGGCGCAGACGGTCCTCGTCACGCTCCCAGGACTGAGCCTGGGTGAGCAGCTGCACCCCGCCCGCCGACCAGTCCACGTGCGGCGACGGCTCGTCCACGTGCAACGTCCGCGGCAGCACACCATGACGCATCGCCATGACCATTTTGATCACACTTGCGACACCAGAAGCCGCCTGCGTGTGCCCGATGTTCGACTTGAGGGAGCCCAGCCACAACGGCCGGCCCTCCGACCGGTCCTGCCCATACGTCGCCAACAACGCCTGCGCCTCGATCGGATCACCCAACGCCGTCCCCGTACCGTGCGCCTCCACCACATCCACATCCGCCACCGACAACCCCGCACTCGTCAGGGCCTGACGGATCACGCGTTGCTGTGCGGGGCCGTTGGGGGCGGTCAGTCCGTTGGAGGCGCCGTCCTGGTTGACCGCCGAACCCCGGATGACGGCCAGCACCCGGTGGTTGTTGCGCCGCGCCTCCGAGAGCCGCTCCAGGACGAGCACCCCCACCCCCTCCGACCAGCCGGTGCCGTCGGCCGACGCCGAGAACGCCTTGCACCGACCGTCCGGCGAGAGGCCACGCTGGCGGCTGAACTCCACGAAATTCAACGGTGTGGACATCACCGTCACCCCGCCGGCCAGGGCGAGGCTGCATTCGCCGTTGCGCAGTGATTGAGCCGCGAGGTGCAGGCTCACCAGTGAGGAGGAGCAGGCCGTATCCACTGAGATGGCCGGACCCTCCAGCCCCAGCGTGTAAGCGACACGGCCGGAGACGATACTGCCCGCACTCGCCTCAGTGGGGTAGTCGTGGTACATCACCCCCGCGAACACCCCGGTGGGCGTGCCTTTGAGCGACGCGGGCACGATGCGGGCGCTCTCCAGCGCCTCCCAGGACACCTCCAGCAGCAACCGTTGCTGCGGATCCAGCTCCCGCGCCTCGCGCGGCGAGATCCCGAAGAACTCCGGATCGAAACCGGCCGCGTCCTCCAGGAACCCGCCCTCGCGCACGTAACTCGTCCCGGCACGTGACGACTCCGGATCGATGAGCCGTCCCAGGTCCCAGCCCCGATCGTTCGGGAATTCGGTGATGGCGTCCACGCCCTCCGTCACCAGCCGCCACAGGTCCTCGACTCCCTCGACCGCGCCCGGATATCGGCAGGCCATGCCCACGATGGCGACAGGTTCGTCCTTTGCCCCGGGCGGCACGAGGACGGTCGGCCCGGTTCGTCCTTCGGCGCCCAGCGCGTCCGGCAGCACTTCGGAGATCAGGTGAACGGTGAGTGCGCGTGCGCTCGGCCGGTCGAAGACGACGGTGGCCGGCAGGTTGGCACCGGTGGCGGCGTTGAGTCGGTTGCGCAGTTCCAGCGCCGTCAACGAGTCGAAGCCCATCTCTTGGAAAGCCCGGTCGGGCTCGATCGACGCAGAGGACGTGTGCCCGATCACCGCTGCCGTATGGGTGCGGACCAGTTCCAGGACCGTCCGTAGCGTCTCGGACTCGGAAAGGCCGTTCAGTTGCTCGGCCAGTCGGCTGCCGGAGAGGACTGCGGGGGCGGTACGCACCCTCTGCCTGGCCCGGGTGGCCGGGCGCAGCAGGGACGGAAGTGCGGTGCCCGTGCGGGTGCCGTCCCCGTCGCCGTTCCGGGCACCGTGCCCCCGGGAGCGCAGAACGGCTGCGTCGAGGACCAGCGGAGCGAGCAGCGCATGGCCGGTGGCGAGCGCCTCGTCGAACAGATCAATGCCCTGGTCGGTGCTGAGGGCGGGGAGTCCCAGGGAGCGGAGGCGGTTGAGATCGGTCTCGGTCAGCTGGGCTGTCATTCCGGTCGGCAGGTCCCAGGCGGCGTAGGCGAGGGAGGTGGCGACCATGCCGTTGGCGCGGCGGTGCTGGGCCAGGGCGTCGAGGAATGTGTTGGCGGCGGCGTAGTCACCCTGGCCGGCAGCGAGGACCAGGCCGCCGGAGGAGGAGAGCAGGACGAAGGCGGACAGGTCCGCGTCACGCGTGAGCCTGTGCAGATGCCAGGCCGCGTCCACCTTGGGACGCAGCACTCGCCGCATCGACTCGGGGGTGAGTCCGGGGATCAGGCCGCCCTCGGCGACTCCGGCGGCGTGCACCACTCCGGTCAGGGGGTGCTCGCCGGGAATGCGGGCAAGCAGAGCGGTGAGCGCCTCCGGATCGGCGACATCGCAGGCGCTGACGGCGACATCGGCCCCGTACGCGGTCAGTTCCTCGGCCAGCTCGGCCGCGCCAGGGGCGTCGGGGCCCCGGCGGCTGGTGAGCAGCAGGTGCCGTACGCCGTGGTGGGTCACCAGGTGTCTGGCCATCAGGCTGCCGATGCCACCGGTACCGCCGGTGATCAGCACGGTGTCGGTGGTGTTCCACGGGGATGCCGGACGCCCTTCTTCGACGGGGTCGGCCGGGTCGACGCGATCGGCACAGTTGACGGGCTCGGCGGGATCTGCGGGCTCCGTCCTGGTGAGCCTGGGCACCAGCAGGGTGTCACCGCGTAGGGCCATCTCTTCCTGACCGCTGCCCAGTGCCTCCGCCAACAGGCGGGGGTCGAGGCCGGCGTCGTACCGCGTGTCGGTGTCCAGCAGGGCGAAACGTCCGGGGTTCTCCTGCGCGCCTGCTCGCACCAGCCCCCACACGGGCGCCTGGGCCAGGTCGGCAACGTCCTCGTCCGGGGCCACACCCACGCCGCGCCCGGTGATCACCACCAGCCTGGAGGCGGCCAGCCGGTCGTCGGCGAGCCATGCCTGCAGCGCCGGGAGCACCTGATCGGCAACCGTGAGGACGCCGGAAGGGACCTCTGTGTCATCCGCGTCGGGAGAGAAGCGACGGGCGTCGAACAGCACGTCGTCCGGTACGGCGGCGCCTGCCTCGATCGCCGCGACCAACGAGGTGAGACCCGGATGAACGGCGACCTCGGGCCGACCGGCCAAGCGGTCGTCACCGATGACGGCCCAGGAGTCGACGGGCGTCGCAGGGCCGGGGGCAGGTGCCCAGTGGACGCGGTGCAGCTCCGCCCGCTCCCTCGTGCCACCACGCAGTTGGGCGGAGGTCACCTGCCGGGTGACGATGCCGGCGATCTCCGCCACCGGCCGGCCCTGGCCGTCGGCGACCGACACGGAGCTTCCGCCCGGAGAGACGCGGACGCGCAGCACGGCGGCGCCCGGGGCATGCACGGTGACCCCGCTCCAGACGAACGGGATCGCCGGGCCGTCCTGCTGTTCCTCGCTCAGGATGCTCACGTGCAGAGCGGCGTCGAGCAGGGCAGGGTGGAGGCTGTAGAAGGCGGCGTCACCCACGGTGGCGTCGGGCAGGGCGACCTCGGCGAAGAGTTCGTCCCCGCGCCGCCAGGCCGCTCGCACACCCTGGAAGAGCGGACCGTAACCGAAGCCCCGCTCGGCGAGGCGCGGGTAGAAGGCCGATACGTCGGTCGGGACGGCGCCCTCGGGGGGCCAGATCCGTAGATCGGTGCCGACTGTGTCGGCGGTGGAGACCGTCGGGGTGAGGACACCGGTGGCGTGTGGGGTCCACTCCTTCTCGGCGGGCATGTGCTCGGACCGCGAGTGGATCGCCATCCTCCTGCGACCGGTGGCGTCGGGACCGTCCACCACGATCTGGAGCGCGACCCCGCCGCTCTCGGCCAGGACGAGCGGGGCCTGGATGGTCAGTTCCTCGATGACCGGGGTCCCGACCTGGTCTCCGGCGTGGAGGGCCAGTTCGACGAATGCCGTACCGGGGAGCAGCACGGTGCCGAGTACCTTGTGGTCGGCCAGCCAAGGATGGGTGGCGAGGGACAGCCTTCCCGTCAGCAGCAGGCCGCCCGATCCGGGAAGCATCACCATCGCGCCCAGCAGCGGGTGCTCTGCGGGTCCCTGCCCTATACCGACGGGATCGCTGGACAGCGTGACCCCGTCGAGCCAGTAGTGCTTGCGCTGGAAGGGGTAGGTGGGCAGGTCCACGAAATGGGCGGACCGGTCTGCGAAGAGAGCGGACCAGGTGACGGGCACACCCCGGGTATGTACGTCACCCAGGGCGCGCAGCAGTTGGACTGCCTCGGGCCGGTCCCGGCGTAGGGCGGGGATCGCGTCCCCGTCCCGGTCGGCCAGAGCGGACAGGGTGGCGTCCGGGCCGATCTCCAGGAAGGTGCTTACCCCCGCGGTGCGCAGGGCTTGCAGACCGTCGCCGAAGCGGACCGCCTCGCGGACGTGGCGTACCCAGTAGCCGGGCGTGCACAGCTCCTCGGGGTCGGCGAGAGCACCGGTGAGGTTGGAGACCAACGGGATGGTGGGCGGGTGGTAGGTGATCCGTTCGGCCACCTCACGGAAGGCGTCGAGTATCGCGTCCATCAGCGGGGAGTGGAAGGCGTGCGAGACGCGCAGACGCCGGGTGTGTGCGAAGCGGGCCGCGACCTGTGTGACCGCTTCTTCCGCACCGGAGATCACTACCGCGTCGGGGCCGTTGACGGCCGCGATCGCCACTTGGTCCACACCCACGAGTGCCGCCGCCACATCCTGCTCGGTGGCCCGTATGGCGATCATGGCACCGCCGGTGGGCAACTCGCCCATCAGCCGGCCCCGGGCCATCACCAGCGCACACGCATCCGCCAGCGAGAACACCCCCGCCAGGTGTGCAGCCGCCAGTTCACCGACCGAATGCCCGGCCACGAAGTCGGGCCGTACGCCCCATGATTCCAGCAGTCGTCCCAGTGCGACTTCGAGTGCGAACAATGCCGGCTGCGCGAACTCCGTACCCTCCAAACGCCCTCGTCCGGACGAGTCGTCCGCCGCCCACATCACCTCCCGCAACGGCAGACCCAGCTCATCGACCACCTCGTCCAGGACGCGGGCGAACACCGGAAAGGCGTCATACAACTCCCGCCCCATCCCCAGCCGCTGACTGCCCTGACCGGAACAGAGGAACGCCAGCCGACCTCCGACCGCCACCCCACCCAGCCGCTCAC
>NZ_VDFC01000099.1 GCF_008369065.1 Streptomyces apricus
GGGCAGGACGGGGCGGTGCAGTGCTGTGCGGACCTGGTCCGCCGGCTGTCAGGTTCCGCTCGGGCCTTCGGCGGTTTCCGGCGCCAGGAGCTGCTCCAGCAGGGCCATGCCGGCCGACATGTCTGCCTCGGTGTCGAGCAGCGCCTGCGTGGACAGGCCGTCCATCGCCGCGACCAGGAGGGAGGCTGCGGTGTCGAGGGGGATGTCGCTGCGTACGGTTCCCTGCTCCCGGGCGGACTGCAGGACGAGCCGGGCCTCTTGCCTGATCGACCGGTATCGCTCGATGAAGAAGTCGCGTGAGTGGCCGTGCCCCGGCTCGAGCGCGCGGGCGACCATGCTGTGCCGCAGGGCCATGAGTCCTGGCGTCTTGAGCACGTAGTTCGCGGACATGGCGGCGAACCCCGGCGCGGTGCCGCTGTCGTGGGCCGCGGCCAGCGCCTGGCGGTCCTTCTCCCGCAGAACCTCCAGGAAGAGTTCTTCGCGGGTCTCGAAGTAGCGGCGCAGTGCGGCATGGCTGACTCCGATGGCCTCACCGATCGCCCGCAGCGACGTGCCCTCGAACCCCAGGTCGGCGAAGACCTCGACGGTGCGGTCGAGGATCTGCTGACGGCGGAGGATCCCCTTCGGGTAGCGCCCGCGGGACCCCTGGCCCGACACCGGCGATGCCTTGCCCTCGGCGTTCTTCGTCATCTCGGCGGCCTTTCCGCGGCTCGGCGTGCAACCGACCCAACCCTAGCGAAGTAAAAAGTTCCACTCGGAGCTTTTTGCTGTTACGGTGCGGACATGTTTGACGACGACACCCAGGCACAGCTCCGCATCGGCAATGTGGTCGGCTCACGGCTGGCCCCGAACCTCTACCGTCGGACCTCGCCGCTGACGGTGACGGCATGGGAGGTACCCGACGAACCCGTCCCCTTCAGCGAGGCCGTCACCCAGGACTTCGAACCGTTCTCGGTCGGGCAGCGGTGGAGCAAGCCCTGGGGCACGACCTGGTTCCACGTCACCGGAGAGGTGCCCGAGGACTGGGGGCATGACGGCACGACCGTCCAGATGCTCGTGGACCTCGGGTTCAGCGGTCTGCTGCCGGCCTTCCAGGCCGAAGGCATGGTGTACCGCCCCGACGGCACGATCCTGAAGGGCATCGAACCCTTCAACCACGTGGTCGACATCGCCCCCGGCCGGGGCACGAGGATCGACTTTTACGTCGAAGCCGCCTCCAACCCCAACCTGCTTGAGCACTTCTTCGTGACGACCCTGGCTTCGGCAGCCGGCGGCGCGCCGCTGCCCTCGGGATTCGCCGCGCCCACCAGGTCCCGCACGGTGCACCTCGGGGACAAGGCCACGGCGGGCACCGACCCGATCTACACCTTGCGCCAACTCGCCCTGGTAGAGCGCGACCTGGCCGTGGACTCGCTCCTCCAGGACGTCTCCGTGCTCATGGGGCTGATGGGTCAGCTCGACGCCGACTCCCCGCGCAGAGCGGCGATCCGCCACGCCCTTGAGCGGATGTGCGACGTCCTCGACCCCGACGACGTCGTCAACACGACCGCGGCGGCCGCGGGCGAACTGCACGCGGTCCTCGGCTCACCCGCGCACTCAAGTGCCCACGCGATCGTCGCGGTGGGGCACGCACACCTTGACTCGGCCTGGCTGTGGCCGACCCGGGAGACCGTCCGCAAGGCGGCACGTACCTTCTCGAACGTGCTGACCCTGATGGACGCGGACGCCGACTTCGTCTTCGCCGCCACCAGTGCCCAGCAGTTCGCCTGGGTCAAGCAGTTCTACCCGGAGTTGTTCGAGCGCGTCCGGGCCCGGGTCCACGAAGGCAGGTTCATCCCGGTCGGTGGGATGTGGGTCGAGAGCGACACCAACATGCCCGGCGGCGAAGCCCTCGTGCGCCAGTTCCTGCACGGCCAGAACTTCTTCCTCCGGGAGTTCGGCGTCCTGTCCCGCGAGACGTGGCTGCCGGACTCGTTCGGCTTCACCGCGGCGCTGCCGCAGATCGCACGCGGCGCCGGCACCGACAGTTTCCTGACACAGAAACTCTCGTGGAACGACACCAACCGGATGCCGCACCACACCTTCCTGTGGGAGGGGATCGACGGCACCCGGATCTTCACCCACTTCCCGCCGAACGACACCTACGGCTCGGACCTCGGCGCGGGTGACCTGGCGAAAGCACAACGGCAGTATGCCGAACAGGGCGCCGCGAACACGTCCCTCACCCTCTTCGGCTGGTCCGACGGGGGCGGCGGCCCCACCCCCGCGATGCTGGCCGCGGCCCACCGCAACCGCGACCTCGAAGGCGCCCCGCGCGTCAAGCTCGGTTCACCGACGCAGTTCTTCGACGAGGCCAAGCAGACGCTGGCCGATCCCGCCGTCTGGTACGGCGAGATGTACCTGGAGACGCATCGGGGCACCTACACGAGCCAGGTCAGGACGAAGCAGGGAAACCGGCGCAGTGAGCACCTCCTGCGCGAGGCCGAACTGTGGAGCGCGACCGCGGCGGTCCAGGGGCTCATCGACTACCCGTACGACGAACTGGAGTCGATCTGGCAGACGGTCCTGCTGCAGCAGTTCCACGACATCCTCCCCGGATCGGCCATCGCCTGGGTGCACGACGAGGCCGAGAAGCTCTACCAGGAGGTCGCGGCGCGCCTGGAGGCCCTCATCGAAACGGCCCAGCGTGTCCTGGCCGGCCACGGCGATGCCCGGGTCGTCTTCAACGCTGCGCCGGTGCCGGCCGGCTTCGCCCCGGCCCTGGGTGCCGTGATCGTGGACTCGGCCCCCGACGACCCCGCGGTCCTTCCGGTCCAGGCCGACGACGGGTATGTGTTGCAGAACGGCCACGTCGCCGCGCGCTTCGACGGCAACGGCCTGCTGACCTCGTTCGTCGACCGGACGACCGGCCGGGACCTCGTCGCACCGGGTCAGGCGGCGTCCGTTCTGCAGATCTTCCGCGACATCCCCAACATGTTCGAGGCGTGGGACATCGACCGCGCCTACCAACGGACGATGACCGAGCTGCGCACTCCGGACGCCGTCGAGATCGTCGACCGCACGCTCGTGGTGAGTCACACCTACGGGAAGTCGTCGATCGTCCAGCAGTACCGGCTGGCGCAGAGCGATCGCGAGCTGCAGATCGAGACGGTCGTCGACTGGCACGAACAGGAGAAGTTCCTCAAGCTCGCCTTCCCGTTGGACCTGCGCGCCGACGAGGCGGCCTCGGAGATTCAGTTCGGTCACGTCCGGCGCCCCACCTTCGTCAACACCTCCTGGGACCACGCTCGATTCGAGACGGTCGCGCACCGCTGGGTGCACGTGGCGGAGGGCGACTTCGGAGCAGTGGTCGCCAACACCTCGACCTACGGCCACGACATCACCCGGACGGTGCGCGAGGACGGCGGAACCACGACGCTGGTACGTGAGTCCCTGCTCCGTGCACCGAAGTACCCCGACCCGGAAGCCGATCAGGGCGTCCACGTCCTGCGCACCGTCCTCGGTGTCGCCGGCGGCGTCCTCGACGCCGCGTCCGCCGGATACCGTACGAATCTGCCGGCGCGAACCCTCAAGGATGCCCGCCGGGGTGTGGAGCCTGTCGTGACGGTCTCCGCTGCCTCCGTGTTCGTGGAAGCGGTCAAACTCGCCGAGGACCGTTCCGGTGACGTCGTCATCCGCGTCTACGAGGCCTCCGGAGCACGCGCCCGCACGACGGTGCAGCTCGGCTTCGCCTTCGAAGCAGCCTGGTCGACCGACCTGCTGGAACGCGCCCTCGACCAGCGGACATGGCACGCGCAAGAGACGATCGAACTCGATCTGCGCCCCTTCGAGATCGCCACAGTGCGCGTCAGCAGGCGCCGCTAGGCACCACCGCCGCGGCCCTGGACGCACCGGGGGAGCGGAGCTCTCCGGCGGCACACCCATACCCGGGCCGCCCTGCGGGTCCTGGGCGCGGCGGTGGTCGTGCTGTGCTGATCCCAGGGGAGTCGGTCAGCGCTCGGTTGCCGCAGCGCTGCCCCAGCTCCTCGGGTGGGGGTAACGCTCCCTCCCACACCGGTCGAAGCGCCCCTACCGTCGATCCCATGAGCAGTCATTCCCACCACTCGGATTCGGGCCACACATGTCCACATCCCACGGCGGACGAGAACGCGACCCCGGGGTGGGCCGCGGTCAGGAGCCGTCCCCTCTCCGGCACGGTCGCCCTCGTGACCGGAGCCAGTAGCGGAATCGGTGAGGGCACCGCGCTCACCCTGGCCGCCCTCGGCGCACGTGTGACCGTCGTGGCCCGTCGCGCGGACCGTCTGGAGGCACTCGTCGAGAAGATCGAAAGTGCCGGGGGCCAGGCCCTGGCCGTGGGCGCCGACATCACCGACGAGGAGCAGGCCCAGGCCGCCGTCGCCCGCGCTGTCGACACATACGGCCGCCTCGACACCGTCGTGGCCAACGCGGGCGTCATGATCCTCGGACCGATCACGGGCGCCGACACGACCGACTGGCGCCGGATGATCGAACTCAACACCCTCGGGCTCATGTACACCGCCCACGCGGCTGCTCCGCACCTGCTCGAAGCGGCGTCCGACGGCCCCCGCGGAGTCAGCGACATCGTCCTGGTCAGCAGCACCGCGGGCCGCATGGTCCGCGGTGGTGGCGGTGTCTACAACGCGAGCAAGTACGCGGTGACCGCCTTCGGCGAAGCCTTCCGCAAGGAGGTCACACAGCGCCACCTGCGGGTCTCGCTCGTCGAGCCCGGCGCGGTGGAGACCGAGCTGCCCCTCCAGAACCGTCCCGACGTCCGGGACCGGATGTACGGCGCTACACCGCGATGGAGTGCCTGCGTCCCACGGACGTGGCGGACACCATCGCCTTCGTCGTCACCAGGCCGCGCCACGTCGCGGTGAACGAGATCCTGGTCCGGCCGACGGAGCAGCAGGAATGACGGGCGTGACGCCGCAGCGCCGGATCGGCCGGGGTGGGTGCAGCGCACCCACGCCAGGGGACCCGGTCCGCATTACTGTCGTCAAGGTGGACAGTGAGAACAAGCTCGGTGAGTACCTCAAGGCCCGACGAGCACTGGTCCGGCCGCAGGACGTCGGTCTGCCCGACGACGGTCCTCGACGGGTGCCGGGCCTCCGGCGCGACGAGGTGGCCCTGCTCGCCGGAGTGAGCACGGACTACTACATCCGGCTGGAGCAGGGCCGGGAACGGCATCCCTCCGATCAGGTGCTGCGGTCGATCGCCGGCGCCCTGCGACTGGACGACGACGCCGCCGTGCATCTGTTCCGGTTCGGCCTGCCGGTGTTCGGGGCGCGGGCAACCGCGTCGCCGACCGCCGCTCCGGAACTGCTCCGGCTGATGGACGGCATGCCGGACGTGCCCGCGTTCCTGGTCGGCGCGGCGCAGGACATCCTGGGCGCGAACGCGATGGCGCGCGAGCTCTACCGGGGGTTCGCCCGGTACGACAACTTGCTGCGCATGATCTTCCTGGACCCGTATGCGAAGTCGTTCTACGGTGACTGGGACGCCGCGTCGCGTCTCGCGGTGAGCAATCTGCGGGCGTCGTCCTCGCAGTTCCCCGCGGACGAACGCATCGGGCGGGTCGTCGGTGAACTGACCTTGCACAGCCCGGCGTTCTCAAGCCTGTGGGCTCGCTATGAGGTACGTCCGCGCACCCGTGAGAAGAAGCACTTCGTGCATCCGCGCGTAGGGGAGCTGCGGCTGCACTTCGAAACCTTCGCAGTCGCCAGTGCCCCTGGACAGCACCTGTCCGTCTACAGCGCCGAACCCGGCAGCGCCGGTCACGACGGCCTGGTCCTCCTGCGACGTCTGGCCGACCAGGCGGCCGCCGATGCGGATGCCGATGCCGAGGACGCCGACGAGGGCACGACTGCGGAGAAGGGTGACACCCGGTCATGAACACCTCCCTCGCCGACAGCGCGGGCACCTACGAGATCGCCGGGAGGAAGATCGTCCGCTTGGGTTTCAAGGAACACCCACTGGGCTGCATGAGGGTGCTGGCCGCCCCGATCCCGGACTCCGACGACCCGGTCTACCGGATGGTGGCCGAGCGTCGCGACATCACCCGCTCCCGTGTCCTGGACAGGGTCCGGCAGGCGACCACGGAAGGTGCGCTGCCGCCGCGGACGGACGCGGAAGCCGTAGTCGGCCTCGTCTACGAGTTCCTCATGGGCATCTCAACTCAGGCACGCGACGGCGTGCCCGCCGAAACGATGCAGCGTTCCGCCGACGCTCTTCTGTCCCTCTGAGGGAAGCAGGCCGAGACGGTCGTTGCCGAGAACAGGGCAAAGCAATGACTTCAACATCAAGTGCGTCCGCCCGGACCTGGGTGGGCGTGGTCACGCTGCTGGCCGGCACGCTGCTGCCGCCACTCGACTTCTTCATCGTCAATCTCGCCATCCCTTCGATCCAGGACGACCTCGGCGGCGGCGACACCCTGGGCCGGCAGATCGTGGCCAGTTACGCTGCCACCTATGCCGTGATGCTCACTCTCGGTGGCCGTCTGGGCGACCTGTACGGACGGCGGCGAGTGTTTCTCGTCGGCCTCGTCGGGTTCGCCCTTGCCTCATTGCTGTGCGGTCTGGCCGGCGATCCCTGGCTGCTGGTCGTCGGGCGCATCCTGCAAGGTCTCACCGCCGCGCTGATGGCGCCGCAGTCGCTGGCCCTCATCCGCGCGAGCCTCGACGGCCGGGACCAGACGATCGCCCTCGGCTTCCACGGCGCGACCTTCGGACTCGCCGCGGTCATCGGCCAGTCCTTGGGCGGCCTCCTCGTCACCGCTGACGTCTGGGGCCTGGGCTGGCGGGCCATTTTCTTCATCAACTTGCCAGTCGCGGTCCTGGGCCTGCTGGGCAGCCTGTTCCTGCATGACCCGCACACCCGAGGTGCAGAAAAGCTTGACATGATCGGTGCCGTCTTCCTTTTCGCCGGCCTTGTCGGGATCGTCATCCCGCTGCTTGAGGGGCAGGCCCTGGGCTGGCCCTGGTGGTGCTTCGTTGTGTTGGTCGTCGCGGGCGGCGTGCTGCACGGGTTCTGGCGCTACGAATCCACCTTCGACGGCAACCGGTCCCGCGGGCGTCACATCACGCCATTGGTGCCGCCCCGGGCCGTCACCGCGCCGGGCGTGCGAATCTCCTTGGTGGCGGTCGCCCTGTTCTACTCGATCGCTGCCTTCTTCCTCGTCTTCTCCGAACACGAACAGGCTGTCGGCCGCACTCCGCTCCAGGCGAGCCTGGACATCCTGCCGCTGGGCATCGGCTTCCTGGTCGGGCCACTGACCGTTCCGTACCTCATGCGGATCATGCCGCGCCGGATCGCGGCACTCGGTCTGTGCCTGGAGACCATCGGCTTCCTCGCCTTCGCCGGGCTCGTCGCCGCATTCGACCAGACCTCTTGGGCCGCCGCACCCCTGGCGCTCATCGGCTTCGGCCAGGGGCTGGCCCTGCCTTCGCTGATCCGCATCACGGTGACACACATTCCGCGTGCGTTCGCCGGCCTGGCCAGCGGTCTGGTCACCGCGACTCTTCAGATCAGCGCTGCCCTGTCAGTAGCGATCATCGGCGGCATTTTCTTCACGGCCGCCGACGCGTACGGGTCGACCCCAGCCATCACCGCAGTGTCGATCCTCATCGCCGTGCTGCTGTTCGTCTCCTCTCTGCTGTCGCTACGGGCTGAGCGGGTCCCCTCCCTGGAGACTTCTTCGAAGATCGTTGACGCACATGGTCCTCAGCCGTCTGAAACCAAAGAAGCACAGGCTCTTTCCCAGGTACAAGATCAGTAAATGCTGACTTCCCATGGCAGAGCTGCACGCCGAGACGCGTACCGAACAGAGGCTTGCCGAGGACACTGAACGCCGAGGACGACGCCGCCGTCGGCCGGCTCCGCGCCGAAACCACGAGATCCAGGACGAGGATGTCGCCCGTCTGTCCCCGCTCAAGCACCGCAACTTGCTCGGCTTCTACAGCTTCACCGCCTCGATCCTGGCAGCCGGCGGTGGGGGAGCCGGGGCGCTCGCACCGCCGGACGCACGGGGCGGACGGTGCAGCGGGGTCAGTGGCGGGTGGTGGCGACGGCGAGCCCGAGGCCGATCAGTGCGATGCCGCCCGCGCCGCCGATCATCGACAGGCGCCGGTCGGAGCCGACGAACCAGGTCCGGGCCGCCACGGCACCCAGGCCCCAGACGGTGTCGCAGACCAGGCCGATCCCGGCCGGGATCAGGCCGAGGACCATCATCTGCAACGGGATGTTCCCCGCGGCGTGGTTCACGAACTGCGGCAGGACCGCGGCGAAGAAGACCAGGCCCTTGGGGTTCGTGGCGCCCACCAGCAGGCCGTCCAGGACGGTGCGCAGATCACCGCGCCGTTCGCCCTCCCCGGTCGTCAGATCGGCGCGCAGCCGGTCACGGTGGCGGTACGCCTGGACGCCGAGGTGGACGAGGTACACGGCGCCGGCCAGCCGCACGGCGGTGAACACGGTGGTCGAGCTCTGGACCAGGGCGCCGACGCCGAGTGCGACGGCGAGGACGAGGGCGTAGCAGCCCAGGAGGTTGCCCAGGACGGTGGCGAGCGCGGTGCGTCGGCCGTGCGCGAGGGCGCGGCCGACGACGAACAGGACGCTCGGGCCGGGGATCGCGATCACGACGAAGGACATCGCGGCGAACGCGAGAAGGCTTTCCGTCTTCACCATGAGCTGGGACTTCCTGATCTGTGCCGCGCAGCCGGCGAAGGGCGGTGCGGTGGTGTGAGCAGTGACGAGAGGTGGGCCCGGCGCGCAGGTGGACGGCTACCGGGAAAGGACGCCCACCTGGGCGCGGGGGAGGCGGGCCAGGTCGGCGGAGTTGATCTGGAGGGTGCGGTCGGCCGATCCGGCACCGCAGTAGACGATCCGGCCCGGGTCGACGACCGCGGCATCGATCAGGCACGGCACCCCGGGCCGGTGGCTGACCGGCGGCACGCCACCGGGCACCAGGCCCTCCGCGGCGAGCAGGCCGGCGTCCGCCGCGCGCAGCCGGGAACGACTGGTGCCCGAAAGAGCCGCCAGACGGGCGAAGTCCACCCGGTCCTGCGCCCGCAGCACCACGAGCAAAAGTGGGAAGTCCGACGTGGCGAAGGCGAGCGTCTTCACCGCCTGCGACCAGGGGAAGGGCAGGGCCTGACGCTCGGCGACACTGTGCGCGGCGGCATGCTCGTGGACGGTGTACGGGCAGCCGGCGGAGTCCAGTACGACCTGCCAGGGCGCTTCGGGCGTACTCATGGAGTCACCTGCAGCCTTTGCTCGGAACGGAGGGGGAGTGGACCTGCGGCCGGACGGCGCGCGATCCGGTCCTGAGCCTGGCCGGGACGACCGGTTCCGATCAACTGATTGTGAAATCCTGCAATCGTGATCACCCTGCGCTTCGCCGAGACGGCCGAGGAGGACATCGCCTTCTCCGTCTCCCCCCTGCTCGAAGCCGCCCACTCCTGGCACGTCCTCACCGACCCCGGCCACCACGCCCTGCACGTCCCCTGGGTCAGGCGGTGCCGCCGCCTGCCCGCCGCCCTGCGCCGGCGTATGCGCGGGCACGACTTCGTCGTGGCCGACTACATCCCCGCCCTCTTCGAAAGCCGCGCCGGTGATCACGACGCCGACTTCGCGGACCAGCTCGCGGCCGTACGGGGCCTGCCGCCCGCTCTGCTGGCCGCCGAACTCACCCGAACGCTCGTCGACACCACCCGCCACACCGGCGACGACCTCGTCGACGACCGCGCCACCCGCGACGCGGTGCTCACCGACTACCGCACCAGCGACCCGAGCCGGGCGGCACGCCTGGAGCGCATCCTCACCGACCCCCTTCCCGTCCTCGACGAGGCGCTCACCGTGCTGGAGGACTACTGGGACGCCGCCTTCGCCCAGGAATGGGAACGCATCGAGCCCTCCTTGTACGAGTCGATCACCCGCTCAGGCGCCCGGATCGCCCACCACGGCCTGTTCCCGATGCTCCGCACCCTCGCTCCCCAGATCCGCGTGGACCCCGGCCGCCGGACCCTGCGCCTCGACCGTCCGCACGACCACGACATCTCCGTCACACGCGATCACCTCGTGACGTTCACCGCCAGCCACTACGTCTGGCCCCACGTCCGCGTCACCTGCGACGCCCCCTGGCCCCTGCGGATC